>NZ_JNZD01000012.1 GCF_000725495.1 Streptomyces aureus | reverse complement strand
GTGGGGGAGAGGGGAGAGAGGGGGCGGGTGGGGGTGCGGGTGGCTGGGATGGGCGGAGGTGTGTGGACGTGCAGCGGCGCCGCCACCGCGAAACCCTTCGCGGTGTCGGCGCCGGTGCCTTCCCTATGCGGTTGTCTAGGCCCGAGCCGTCTCCCCGAGTGGACGGCGCCGGGCGGCTCTGTCGTGACGCGTCAGCTCTCGGCCAGGATGTGTGAGAGCTCCGTGTCGAGATCGAAGTGCCGGTGTTCCGTGCCGGGCGGCACGGCTGCGTCCGTTCGCTTCAGGAATGACTCCAGGGCCCTCGCAGGGGCTTCGAGCAGGGCTTCACCTTCCGGGGAGCTCAGGGCGATGCATACGACGCCCTGGCCGTGGCTCCGGGACGGCCAGACTCGGACGTCGCCGGTGCCGGTGGGCCGGTGGAGGCCTTCGGCGAGGAGGTCGCGGGCGAACACCCACTCGACGGTTTCCTCGGCTCCGGTGTGGAAGGTGGCGTGCACGGCATAGGGATCGGCCGTGTCATACCGCAGTCCTGCGGGTACAGGCAGTGAGGACTCGCTCGACACAACGAGGCGCAGGTGCAGCTCGCAGCTGACCGTGGTGTTCATAAGCGCCAGGGCCTTTCGCTCAGTGTGCGCTCGGGGATTCGCACGTCGGCGAAATCGACATGCCACCTACGGTGCCGTTGTAAACCCCTCTGAGGGTTTTGCATGTCTTTATGTAACTCATCCGGCCGAGGGTGCGTTCTCCGGATAGGGCCATTCCGGTGACTGGTTTCTCTCGGGTAGGGTTTGGTCGTATGAATACGGGGAGTGACGAGACGGGCGATGTCGCCACGGCGGGCGACGGGGCGGAGAATGAGCGAGCGCTCGGTTCGAGGGCGCCTCAATTCATCAAGGCCCGCCGGGCGCTGCATGTGAGCTGGCAGGTGGGTGTTTTCGTCGTCGGGCTCGCGGTGGTCGTCGCGGGTGTGATCATGCTTCCGCTGCCGGGGCCGGGGTGGTTGGTGATCTTCGGTGGCATGGCGATCTGGGCGACCGAGTTCGTGTGGGCGCAGTTGGTGCTTCGCTGGACGAAGCGCAAGGTCACCGAGGCGACGCAGCGGGCGCTCGATCCCAAGGTGCGGCGCCGCAACATCATCCTCACCTCGGTCGGGCTCGTGATCGTCGCGGTGCTGGTCGGGGTGTACCTGTGGAAGTTCGGCTTCGTCATGCCGTGGAGCATCCCGGAGTGAGGGGTCCGGGCCGTTCGGGCTGGTCGAAGGCACCCCGTGACATGGGGTAATGTTCTTCCTGCGCCCGGGCGATTAGCTCAGCGGGAGAGCGCTTCGTTCACACCGAAGAGGTCACTGGTTCGAACCCAGTATCGCCCACACGGAGGAGACGGCTCCGGTCCACTGCATCGTGGACCGGGTCGGGGCCGTGCCGGTGCATCAGCCCGTCGCCGTCGGACGGAGATGTGGACGTTAGTGGCGACGGGCATCGATGTACCGGCACGGCCCCTCACGCCGTATGCCGACTGCGGCCGCCACTCGTACACGCAGGATCCCTGACTGCCGGCACATCATGGCTGGCGCGCCACTGGTTTGCCCCCTTGACTGTCGCGGGCTCGGTTCAGCCCCGGCCGGCGAAAGGTCCGGTGTGGGCCAGGGAAGCTCGGTTCCTCTGCCCCCACACCCCCAGCCCCTCCGGCGTGCGGGGAGTGGGGTCCGGGGCGGAGCCCAGGGGTGCCTTCCCCCCGGCCCGCCTTCCGGATGCGGGGAAGGGGTGCCTTTCCCCCGGCCCGCCTTCCGGATGCGGGGAAAGTTCAGCCCCTCCGGCGTTTGAGGAGCGGGGTCTGGGGCGGAGCCCCAGGTACGGGAAGGGTAGGGGCGGAGGGGGCGAAAGAAGGCTGGTGCTCGGCCCGGTTCCGGCCCCGGGTCCGGGCGAGGGTGCGGGCAGAGCGAGTCGGGGCTGCGGGGTGGCCGGCCCAGGTGGGCGCTGGAGTTCGGTGGGGGCCAGGGCCAGGGCTCGGGGGTGCTGGAGCTCGGTGGGGAAGAAGGCCCCGGTGGGCCCCCATCCTCACGCTCCGTTCCCCCCGTCAGGGCCAACACCCCGTCAGCCCCCCTCCCAGCAGTACATTTTCGGCCGCGCCCCGACCCCCGCGCCCCGTTCGGCCGGCCGGTCGCGGGGGCCCCACCTGCGTACTCCCGTACGAGCCCGCCGACCCGGTCCGAACCCCCTCCGTGACGGAATCCGATCGCCGGACGTCAATTCCTGTCCGAATCATTGACGCACCCGAACCACCTCCGTACCTTGTGCCAGCAAGCGCTTACTTGAAACGATTCATGCAGACGGTGTCGACGTGCGGGGAGGCCCGGCAGTGGGGAACAACGGGAGTGTCGAGCGGCGGACGGTGCTCAAGGCGGCCGGGGTCTCGGTGGCCGCGCTGGGGCTGGGTGCGGCGACCGGCTGTGGTGGGAGCGGAAGCGGCGCCGGGGACGGGACGGTGACGATCCGTTATGCCTGGTGGGGTGCGGACGAGCGGGCGAAGCGGATCAACCGGTCCATCGAGCTCTTCGAGAAGAAGTACCCGAAGATCAAGGTGCAGACGGACTTCCAGGATTATGTGGCCTTCTGGGAGAAGTTCCAGACACAGGCGGCGGGCGGAAATCCGCCGGACGTATTCCAGAACGCCGTCGGATTTCTGCGGAAGTACGACAAGCGAGGGATCCTGCTGGACCTCAAGTCCCAGATAGATGCCGGAAATCTGAGTCTGAAAAACTTCCGTGCCGGAGTCGAGAAGGTCGGCCAGGTGGACGGAAAGCAGCTCGGAATTCCGGTCGGATCCAACACCATGTCACTTGTCGTCGACGAGAAGGTGTTCGAGAAGGCGGGCATCCAGCCGAAGCAGGGCTGGACCTGGGACGAGTACTTCGCCGCTCTCAAGAGGATCCACGACACCCAGAAGGTGGCCGGCGACACCGGGTACTTCGCCATCATGTACCTGTACGACCTCTACCTCCGGCAGAACGGCAAGGCGTTCTTCACGAAGGACGGACTCGGTTTCGACGAGGCGGATCTGACGGAGTGGTGGACCGACGGCTACAACCGTGTGAAGGCCGGCATCATCACCGATCCCAAGCGGGTCGAACAGGACAAGCCGAAGTCCTCCCTCTCGGCGGGCCACGCGGCCTCCGAGTTCACCTGGGACAACTTCACGGTCCGTTATACGGCGGAAGGCGACAGCACTTACGGTCTGGCACCGATCCCGACGACCGACGGCAAGCAGACCGGCCAGTACCTCGCCTCGCTGATGCTCAGCGCGTCCGCGCACACGAAGCATCCGGAGGAGGTCGCCCGGTTCATCGACTTCATGGTCCACGACCCCGAGGTCGGCAGGATCATGGGCTACGACCGAGGCATCCTCGCCACCACCGAGCAGTTCGACGCGTTCAAGCCGTCCGACGCTCCGAGCAAGGCCATCGCGCAGTACGAGCAGGACGTCGCCGCGGCCGGTGTCCTCGGCACCATCACCCCGCACCCCGCGGGCGCCGACACCGTCGAGTCCGCCTTCCTGCGCATCGGCGGTGACATGTCCCAGGGGACGACCAAGGTCTCCGACGCGGTGAAGCAGTTCTTCTCCGAGGCGAAGACCGCCCTCGCCGTCTGATGGGAACCGCCGTGACGCTCGTCAAGGACTCACCGCCCGGTACGGCACCGGCACGCCTCGGGGCTCCCGGCGCGGTCCGCCGTCGGCGGCGCGGGGAGAATCTCGCCGGCTACCTCTTCATGTCGCCCTGGATCGCGGGCTTCCTGCTCCTGACCGCGGGCCCGATGGCCGCCTCCCTCTATTTCGCCTTCACCGACTACAACCTCTTCGACGCGCCCCGGTGGATCGGCCTCGACAACTTCACCGCCCTGTTCGACGACCCCCGGTGGCAGAAGTCGGTCGAGGTGACGGCCAAGTACGTCGTCATCGGAACGCCGCTCAAACTGCTGCTGGCGCTCGGGGTGGCCCTGCTCCTCGCGCAGAGCCGTCGCGGCCAGGCCTTCTACCGGGCCGCTTTCTACGCCCCGTCGCTGATCGGCGCGAGCGTCTCGGTCGGCTTCGTCTGGCGCGCCCTGTTCTCCGACGGCGCCGTCGTGGACCGTACGCAGTCGTTCCTCGGACTCGGCTCCGGAGGCTGGGTCGGCGACCCGGGACGGGTGCTCTACAGCCTGGTGGCCCTCACCGTCTGGCAGTTCGGCGCCCCCATGGTCATCTTCCTGGCCGGACTCAAACAGGTGCCGAGGGAGCTGTACGAGGCGGCGGAGGTGGACGGCGCGGGACCGCTGCGCCGGTTCTGGAGCATCACCCTGCCGATGCTGTCCCCGGTGCTGTTCTTCAACGTGCTCCTGGAGACGATCCACTCGTTCCAGATCTTCGGCTCGGCGTACGTCGTGTCCAACACCACCTGCGGTCCGGCCGACGCGACGCTCGTCTACACCTGCTACCTCTACCAGAAGGGTTTCAAGGAGTCCCAGATGGGCTTCGCCTCCGCCATGGCCTGGATGCTGCTGCTCGCGGTCGCGCTGGTCACGGCCGTCCTCTTCTGGTCCCAGAAGCGCTGGGTGCACTACGAGGAGGACGTCCGATGAGCGGCGCGGGCGGAAAGGTGATCGGCACCGGCGCCCCGGGGCGTGTGCGGGGGCGTCGTGGCTCGCTCGCCTGGCACGCGGGGGCCCTGCTGGTCCTCGCGGTCGTCCTCTATCCCGTGGTCTGGGTCGTCGGCGCCTCCTTCAAGCCGGGCCGCGAGATCATCGGCAGCCTGGAGCTGTTCCCGGCCGGACCCGTCCTCACCAACTTCACGGGTCTGGCCGACGGGATCGCCGACATCTCCATCGCCACCTTCTTCCAGAACTCCCTCTTCTACGCGCTCGGTTCCGTCGCCGGCATCCTGGTGTCCTGCTCGCTGACCGCGTACGCCTTCGCCCGGATCCCCTTCGCCGGGCGCAACGTCCTGTTCTCGCTGATGATCGGCACCCTCCTGCTGCCGTACCACGTGCTGCTGATCCCGCAGTACGTGATGTTCCAGAAGGCGGGGCTGGTCAACACCTATGTGCCGCTGCTGATCGGCAAGTACCTGGCCACCGAGGCGTTCTTCGTCTTCCTCATGGTGCAGTTCATGCGGAACCTGCCGCGCGAACTGGACGAGGCGGCGCGGCTCGACGGCTGCGGACACGCGCGCATCTACTGGTCGATCGTGCTGCCGCTGTGCCGCCCGGCCCTCATCACCAGCGCCATCTTCACCTTCATCAACGCCTGGAACGACTTCATGGGTCCGCTGATCTACCTGAACGAGCCCGGCAAGTACACGGTCTCGCTCGGCATGATGATGTTCCGCGACCAGGAGGGGGTCGCCAACTACGGTGGCATGATCGCGATGTCGCTGGTGGCGCTGCTGCCCGTGCTCCTGTTCTTCCTCGCCTTCCAGCGCTACCTGATCGACGGCATGGCGACGTCCGGACTGAAGGGCTGAGATGGGTGTCGTGCGGGCCAGGACCCGCGCCGGGGGCACGGACCGCGGGGCACCGCGGGAGTCCGTCCTTGCCGAGCGGTTCGCCGTCTTCGCGGAGTGTCTGCTGACCGGCGTGTGGATCGCGCTCGCCTCCCTGCCGCTGGTGACCGTTCCCGCCGCCTTCGCGGCCGGGGCACGGCATCTGCGCCGGCGCACGTCCCATGTGGGCGGCGGATGGCGGGAGTTCGTGGCCGATTTCCGGGCGGCCGGGCGGGGCGGCCGGCTCGTCGGGGTCGCCGGATGGGCCGGGGCGGGGGTCGTCTGGGTGGACGTCCGGGCGGTGCGGGCCGGAATCCCCGGCGGGTCGTTCGTCGGGGCCGTCGGTGTCCTCGCGCTGACCGGGGGAGTGGTCGCGGTGCTGCGCGCGGCCGCGGTCTGGGAGCCGGGGGCCGCGTGGCGCGGGCTGCTCGCGGATGCCGGGCGCGGGACCGTCCTCGATCCCGCCGGGTCCTTCCTGCTCGTCGGCGGGCTGTCCGTAGTGGTCTGCTCCGCCCTGCTCGTCCCGCCGCTCGCGGTCCCCGCCCTCGGGGCCGTAGCGGCGGCGGCCGTCGCCGTCGAGGAGCGCCGGCGGCGCCGCTGAGCCGGACACGGTCCACGGGCCGGGGCACCCCACTCCCCGGCCGAGGCCCAGATCTGTCATGCACCTGACTATCCCGTACGGAGAGGAAAGGCCATGTCGCCCATCCCCCGCAGGCCCCTGCTCAAGGCCGCCGCCGTCGCCGGAGCCGCCGCCCGGTTCAGCTGGGCTCTCGGCACCCCGGACGCGCAGGCGGCCACCGACCCGGACCCGGTGCGCCTCGACTGGCTGGAGGACGGCGGCCTCGGCGCCGCCCCCGGCTCCACCGTCGGCGTGCCCTGGCCCAGGGGTGTCCACCGGCCCGGGCAGACGTTCGCCCTCGAGGACTCCGCCGGAAATGCCGTTCCCGTGCAGTCCTGGCCCCTCGCGTACTGGCCGGACGGCTCCCTCAAATGGACTGCGCACGCCGTGAGTTCGGACGCGAGCGGGTTCACGCTGACCGCGGGGGAGCCGGCCGCCCCGGAGGCACGGGTGACGGTCGAGCGTGGCGGCGGCACGATCCGGGTGTCGACCGGGGTCGTCGCCGTGAAGGTCGGCACGAACGGGTCGGCGCTGGTGAAGTCCGTGACCCGCGGGACGACGGAGATCGCCCGCGACGGCCGGCTCGTCCTCGTCCGCCAGCCGGAGATCGAGGACGAGGACCAGGGCGCCGAGAAGTTCGAGCACTTCGAGAGCGCGATCTCGGGTGCCGAGGTCGAACAGGACGGGCCGGTCCGCGCCGTCGTCCGTGTCGACGGCAAGCACCGCAAGGGCGGCCGCAGCTGGCTTCCGTTCTCGGTCCGTCTGTACTTCTACGCGGGCACCGACTCCTTCCGCATGGTGCACACGATCACCTTCGACGGGACGCAGGAACCCGGGAAGAGCAGCGGTGACTTCGTCCGCGGGCTCGGCGTCCGCTTCACCGTGCCGATGCGGGACGCCGCCTACGACCGGCACATCCGGATCGGCGGCGAGGGCACCGGCCTGCTGCGCGAGGCCGTCCAGGGGATCACCGGGCTGCGCCGCGACCCCGGAGCCGCCGTCCAGACGGCCCAGTTCGCCGGCGAGAAGCTCCCCGACCCCTCCACCTGGGACCAGCGGGTCACCACCCGCCTTCCGTACATCCCCCGGTGGGGCGACTACACGCTCTCCCAGCTCTCCGCCGACGGCTTCACCCTGCGCAAGCGCACGAAGAAGGGCCACGGCTGGATCGCCGCGGGCGGCGGGCGGCGCGCCTGCGGCTTCGGCTACGTCGGCGGGCCGAGCGGCGGACTCTCCTTCGGGCTGCGGGACTTCTGGGAGAAGTTCCCCGCCCAGCTCGACGTCCGCGACGCCCACACCGACGAGGCCGAGGTCACCCTCTGGCTCTGGTCGCCCGAGGCGCGGCCCATGGACCTGCGCTTCTACCACGACGGCATGGGCCAGGACGCGTACGCCGAACAGCTCGAAGGCCTCAACATCACCTACGAGGACTACGAACCGGGCTTCGGCACCCCGTACGGCATCGCCCGTACCTCCGAACTGCTCTTCTGGGCCAACGAGTCGACTCCCGCGCCGGAGGAACTCGCCCGGCAGGCCGCGGCGGTGCGCGTCCTGCCGCAGCTGGCCGCGCCGCCCCGGCAGCTGATCGGGGCGAAGGTCTTCGGGCCGGGGCTCTACTCCGAACCCGACCGGTCGACCCCCGCCAAGGCGAAGATCGAGGACCACCTCGACTTCCTCTTCACCTATTACAAGGACCAGGTGGAGATGCGCCGTTGGTACGGCTTCTGGGACTACGGCGACATCATGCACTCGTACGACCCGGTCAGACACCAGTGGCGCTACGACGTCGGCGGCTACGCCTGGGACAACTCCGAGCTGTCGCCGGACCTGTGGCTGTGGTTCGCCTATCTGCGCAGCGGCCGCGCGGACATCTTCCGCTTCGCCGAGGCGATGACCCGGCACACCGGCGAGGTGGACGTGTACCACCTCGGCCAGTGGGCGGGCCTCGGCACCCGGCACGGGGTGCAGCACTACGCCGACAGCGCCAAACAGCAGCGCATCGCCAACACCACCTACCGGCGCTACTACTACTTCCTGACCGCCGACGAGCGCGTCGGCGACCTCATGCACGCCAACGTCGACTCCGACGAGACGTTCCTCGCCCTGGACCCGCTGCGCAAGATCCGCACCGAGCCGTACACCCCGGACCGGCACGCGCTGTCGATCGGTTTCGGAACGGACTGGAGCGGTCTCGTCTCGGCCTGGCTGACCGAGTGGGAACGCAGGGGGCCGAAGTGGGAGAAGGCCAGGGCGCGGGTGCTGTCGACGATGGAGACCATCGCCGCGCAGCCCAACGGATTCGTGCAGGGCTCGGGCCTGTACGACCTCGACACCGGCCGCTTCGCCGTCGCCGCCGCCCCGGTGGTCGGCGTCTCGCACCTGTCCGCCGTCTTCGGTCTCAACGAACTGTGCGCCGAACTCATCGACCTCGTCGACATGCCCGCCTTCAAGACGGCCTATCTCGACTACTGCCGCTACTTCAACGCCACCAAGGCCGAGCAGGCGGCCCGCTACGGCACCAACTTCGGCACGCTGCTGCTGTTCCAGGGGCACTCGCGCCTCGACGCGTACGCCGCCGTCCAGACGGGCGACGCGCAACTCGCCGCCCGGGCCTGGACGAAGTTCTACGCCTCCGACGGCTACACCGAGTCCTCGCCCTGGAAGACGGAGAAACTGAGCGGACCGGTCACCCTGGTGCCGGGCAGCGAGGCCGACTGGGTCTACACGAACGACACCGCGCTCTACGGCCTCGCCGCCATCGAGAACCTGGCCCTGCTCGGCGACCGGATGCCGTCCTGACCGGTCGCCGGTGACCTCCCGTCAGTCCATCCTCCCCAGCACCTCCCGCACCCGCCGTGCGTCACGGATCCGCTGCTCGTAGGTGGCCCCCAGCGCCAGCAGCAGCAGGCCGGCGAGTGCGGGAGGCGTCCAGCGCGGGAGCGCGTCCACGATCTGCACGATGTACGGGGCGAGTTCGTGCAGGGCGTCCAGGACGAGCACGGTGCCGCCGAGGACCAGCGGGGCCTGGAGCCGGTGCCGGGCACCGAGCAGGGTGACGGAGAGCGCCGCCAGCCCCAGCAGCAGCGGGCGCTGCCACCCTCCGTCGCCCCAGGCCGCCAGCAGGCTCGGCACGAGCGTCACCGACAGGCCCGGCGCGTACGCCGTCCACGACGACACCGAGGAGTCCGAGCGGCGCCGGTACGCGCCCAGGAGCAGGGCCGCGACGGTCACCGGCAGCGTGTAGGCCTCCGGGGACCCGACGCCCCAGGACGCGAGCCGCACCCAGGACGCCAGCACGAACAGGGCGGTGGCCGCGTATCCGACGGAACGCCGGTCCTCCCGTACGGCGGTGCCCGCGGCGATCACACCGCACAGGGCCAGCACCGTGGCCAGCAGGGTCGGTTCGGTCACCGCGAGCGCGACGGCGACCAGGCCGGCGAGGGCGCCGGTGATCTCGACGGACACGGTCGTCGGACCGTCCTCGGCGCGCGCGGCGAGCAGCGCGGCGGCCACCGGCACGATCAGTACGAGCAGGGCCGTGTGCGGGGGCTCGAGACCGAGGGCGGCACCGGACGCGCAGGCGAGGGCCGTCGCCCAGGCGAGGGCGGCGGGTGCCGCGACCGGGCCGAGGCCGGGACGGGTGGCGGCCGCCGCGAACAGGGCGGTCAGCGCGGCGAGCACGGCGAGCGTCGCGTTCTGGGACGGCAGCGCCAGGAGGGCGAGACCGAGGGAGGTGACCAGGGCCAGGATCCGCGCCGTCAGCGGGGAGCCGGTCCGCGGGGCGAACACGAGCAGGACCGCCGTGGTGAGCCCCTGGACGGACAGGGCTGCCGCGTAGGGGAGTTCGAGGGTCGCCGGGAGGACGAGCACCGTCGCCCACGCCAGGGTCAGCGCCCCGGCCAGGGCGTACGGACGCCACGCGACCGTACGGACGGCCGCCACCAGGGCCGCCGCGACGAGCGCGAGCACCAGCGGCGCGGTGCCCGAGTCCGCGGGCCAGGGCAGACCGTCCGTCACCGCGGCCCGCGCGTTCTCCGGAGCGCCGCCCCAGACGGAGCCCACCCGGCCGGCCGGTCCCAGCAGGCAGATCACGACCACGGGCAGGGCCCAGGTCACGGCGAGGGCCCCGACGCAGCCCGAGGCCAGGGCGAGCCCGCGACGGACCTGCGCCGGAAGGGCCGTTCCGGCGGCGGCCAGCAGGGCGATGCCGCACACCACATGACCGGGGACCGTCCACGCCTCGGGCAGGACGACGCGCAGCACGCCGCCGGCCGCCGCGACGGCGACGAGCCCGCCGGCGGTCGCCAGGCCCGTCGCCCCGGCCGTCGTGAGGCCCGGCTTCGGGGCACCCCACGCCGCCGTCAGCGCGATCGACGCGGCGAGCAGGAGGAGCGCCCCGGCGCGGGCGGCGGCGCCCGGACCCGCGGACGTGAAGGACAGCCAGCCGGCGGCGAAGGTGCCCCAGCCGCCCAGACCGTACGCCCCGACGGCGGCGACGACCCGGACTGGCGTCGTGTGCGGCCGCAGCGCGAGGACCGCGTCGAGCGCCGCCGTGACCAGGAGGGCGGCCGTGACGGCGTACGCGCCCGCGGAGGCGGCCACCGCCCACAGGAGCAGCGGCAACTGCGCCGCGGCCACCGCGGCGGGCAGCGGAAGGCGCGGTGCCGGGCGCCGGTTGCCGGGGGCGGCCGCCAGAAGGGGCGCGCCCAGCGCGATGCCGTACACCGCCCACAGGGCGGCCAGCGCGGCCGAGGCCGACGCCGTGTAGCCGACGCCGTCCGTGCCGGGAAGGGCGACCGCGTACAGCGCGTACGCGTCCAGGACCGTCAGCACGAGGCCGATCCCCGCCAGCGCCTCCGCCGTCGAACGCAGCCCGCGCCGCAGCAGGGGCACGGGCGCGCCGAGCGCGGCCAGCGTCACCGCGCCGAGCACCAGCGAGCGTCCCGTGATCCCGAGGTGCCCCCAGCCGACCAGCGTGAACGCGATGGCGGCGACGGCCAGCAGGATGCCGCCGAGGAGCAACAGGGCGTTCTGCACCCCGGGAGCGGACGTCTCGGGCCGCCGGGCCCCGGGAGCCGGGGCCGCAGGCCGTGCGGGCACCGGCTGGAGCAGATGGACCAGCCAGGCGCGGCGGGTCAGCAACACGGTCCGGCGCGCGTCGAGTTGCCGCAGCTCGGCGTCGAGGAGCCGCAACTCCTCGGCCGGGGACGGAATCTGGGTCATGGTCCGGAGTGTGGCCCCGCTCACGCCGCCCGGACATGAGTGCGGGTACTCACCCCGTACTCATCCGGATGCACGGACGCGGCCGGTACTTCCGGCAGCCGGGCCGTCGTGGGCACACTCGGACCATGGACTGGACCCACTACCGCTTCCGCGCCGTGTGGGAGCTGCCCGCGCCGCCCGCGCGCGTCTACCCCGCCCTGGAGCGGGCCGAGGACTATCCGGACTGGTGGCCCCAGGTGCGGGAGGTGACCCCCGTCGACGCGGACACCGGCGTCATCCGGATCCGCTCGGTCCTGCCGTACGACATCACCGTCACGGCCCGCGCGGCACGCCGGGACCCGGCCGCCGGCGTCCTGGAGATCGGGATGTCGGGCGATCTCGTCGGCTGGGCGCGCTGGACCCTCACCGCGGCCGGCCCGGGAACCCGCGCCCGTTACGACCAGGACGTGCACGTCACCACCCCGCTGCTGCGGCGGCTCGCCGTGCCGGGGCGTCCCTTCTTCCGCGCCAACCACGCCCTGATGATGCGCGCGGGACGACGCGGACTGAGGGCTCGCCTCGAAGCGGTTTGAACCCCACCCGCCGGGCCCTGTATTGTTCAGTCCGTTCCCGGGCGATTAGCTCAGTGGGAGAGCGCTTCGTTCACACCGAAGAGGTCACTGGTTCGAACCCAGTATCGCCCACCCGGAGAAGACCGGTCCGTCATCGGCGGACCGGTTTTTCGTTGTCCGCGCGCCGCCGCGCCCGGCCGGGCACGCCCGTTCAGGCCGCCGCCTGCAGGTCCGGGCGCAGCGGCCACGCCGGGTCCACCGCCTCCGGTGAACCGCTGCGCGCGAACCAGGCCTGGAGCCCGCGCGCCTGCGCCGCGTGCCACACCGTCTGGAGCGTGTGCAGCTCGGACGGCGACAGCCGGTCCAGCCGGGACGCGAACCGGCGTCCCAGCGCACGCACGACCTCCAGCGAGGCGAGCGCGTCGGCCGCCGCGTCGTGCGCGCCGTCCAGCGTCACCTCGTAGTGCGCGCACAGATCGGTCAGGGTGCGCCGGCCCTTGCGGTAGCGGTCCAGATGCTTGTCGAGGACGCGGGGATCGAGCACCCGCAGCGACGCCGACTCGAACCAGCGGTCCAGCGACGAGGCGCGGTGCCTGCGCAACTCCCGGTCCAGCAGGGTCAGGTCGAACGGGGCGTTCATCACCACCACCGGCCGGCCCGCCGCGGCCTGTTCGCCCAGCTCCCGGGCTATCTCCTCCATGACCGGCGACGGCCAGCGGCCGTTGCGCTGCAGATGGTCGTCCGTGAGCCCGTGCACCGCCGTGGCCCCCGCGGGCACCGGCACTCCCGGGTTCACCAGCCACCGGGTCACCCGCGGACGGGCACCCGCGGCGTCCTGGACCACGACGGCGGCCGACACGATCCGGTCGGTCTCGACGTCCACGCCCGTTGTCTCCGTGTCGAAAGCGGCCAAAGGGCCTTCGTACCAGCACGTCATACGAACACAACTCCTCGTTCACCCACGGCAGCTGACGCGCCGTCTTCTGCCTGTTTGGTGATACCCGGGCTGTTTGCGGCGTACGCCGGAAGGAGACAACAGAGGTACGGGTCTTTGCAGTTCAGCGACCCGCCACGGGGATACACCAAGCCTGGAAGGCTGTTGGACTCATGGCACTCGCGCAGCCCGAACGGGGCGGGCTGCTGCCCCAGCGGACGGCACCCCACCGCGGCTCACTGGCCACCACCGCCTGCATGGAGACCTTGCAGGTGGGCTACCTGCACGCGGTCGCGGCGGCCGCGGGCTGTTCGCTGTCCCAGCCGTTTCCCGACAACGGCATCGACTGGCACGTCAGCCACAGCGCCCCCGGGCACACGGTCGACGACGAAGTCACCATCAAGGTGCAGCTCAAGTGCACGTACCAGATCCCGCCGAACCCGCCGGGGCCCGCCTTCTCCTTCACGCTCGACAACGAGCACCTGGCGAAGCTCGCGCGCACCCCGGTCTCGGTACACAAGATCCTGGTCGTGATGCTCGTGCCCAGATCCCAGGACGACTGGCTGCGCGCCAGCCACGACCGCCTCGACCTGCGGCACTGCTGCTACTGGATCAACCTCGCCGGGCACGCCATCACGGGCCGGCGCCGGACCACCGTCCGCATTCCGACGGCCCGGATCTTCGACGACCGGGCCCTGTGCGAGATCATGACGCGGGTCGGGACGGGAGGCAGACCATGACACACCGCCCCGGCGACGAGGTCCTGCGGCCGGTGCGGCCGCACCCCGCCGAAGCCTTCTGGGACGATTCGCCGGCCCCCGACCAGGTGGACCCCGCCGTGCTCGGCGCGCTGCTGCGGCGGCACGGCTGGCAGCGCCGCGGGGGAGCCGCCGGACGGTACGGCCGGTGGACCCCACCCGGGCCCGGGGGCGGCGGCACCAGCCTGCTCGTGCCGGAGAACCGGGCCTTCCCCGACAGCGACGACCTCCTCGGCGAGGCGCTCGTCGCGCTGTCCCGCAGCGCCTCGCCGTCCGCGCGCAACGTGCTCCTCGCCCTCGTCGTGCCCAGCGACGAGATCCACTGGTGGCGTGACGTCCCCACCGGACCCGTGGGCGCGGCGCCCTGGACCGTGGAGGAGCAGACGCGCGGGGCCGCCCGGCGGATGCTGCTCGCCGGCGCGCTGGCCGCACGCGCGCGTGCCGGCTACTACGGAGCCCGCCACCGCAGGGGCGCCACCGCCTCCTTGGAGAACGTCCTGGTCGGCGCGGAACCGGGCGGCCGCGGGCTCACCGCCTTCGTGCCCGTCACCCCGGGCCGGCCGCTCGCGGTGCGCCTGCACGAGGCGCTGTGCGCGGCCCGCGAGGCCATCGACTACCAGCGGGCCACCGGCGGCATGGACGCCTTCGACGCCGCCGTGGAGGCGGGCGTCAGCCATGAGCTCACCGACGCCCTGGTGGCCCTCGTCCGGGGCACCGAGGGGGCCCGGATCACCGTCGAGTGGTCACCGGCCGCGGGCGTCCCGGAGGGCGGCGCGAACCCCGCCGAGCCCGTCGAGTTCTCGCCCGGCGACCTGCCCGTGCTGCGCGAGGCCGGGGCCCGCTATCTGCGCGAGGAGCCGTCCGTGCCGGTGCGGCTGACCGGCACCGTGGTCCGGATGCGCAGGTCGGGGCCGCGTGGGGCGGGCACGGTACGGCTGCGGGTCATCGCGGGCGCCGAGGTCCCGCACGTCCGCATGACCCTCGACGAGGAGGCGTACCGGATCGCGGGCCAGGCCCACATCGTCGGGCTGCCGGTCCGGGTGCACGGCCGCCTGGAGAGCCGCGGCGGCTTCCGCAGGCTCAGCGACGCCGGCGGGGTCGTACCGGTCCAGGTGGACGAGGCCGACCGGGACCGGCTGATGAAGTCGCTCCAGGAGAACCTGGACTTCTTCGAGGAGGCTTGCAGCGAGGACTGAGGTCCGCTCCGCGGGCCGGGCCGGGCGATCCGGCGGCGCGTGCCCCGAGGCGGGACCGGAGACGGGAGCGGAGGCCGGACCGGATACGGGACCGGAGGCCGGACCGGATGCGGACCGGGCGGTCCGCGGGACGGACCGGGGCGCACTGTCCACAACCGTTTCGCGGAGGGCACCCCGGGCTCGGTAGGATTCGGGGCATTGCCACGCCATGCCGTATGTGGTGTGGGACCCCTTCAGTCAGGAGAGACCGGTGTCAGACGTCCGTGTGATCATCCAACGCGATTCCGAGCGGGAAGAGCGCGTGGTGACGACGGGCACTACGGCCGCCGACCTCTTCACCGGCGAGCGCACCGTCGTCGCGGCCCGGGTGGCCGGCGAGCTGAAGGACCTCGCGTACGAGGTGAAGGACGGCGAGGAGGTCGAGCCCGTCGAGATCTCCTCCGAGGACGGCCTGAACATCCTGCGCCACTCCACCGCCCATGTGATGGCCCAGGCCGTGCAGGAGCTGTTCCCCGAGGCCAAGCTGGGCATCGGCCCGCCGGTCAAGGACGGCTTCTACTACGACTTCGACGTCGAGAAGCCCTTCACGCCCGAGGACCTCAAGGCCGTCGAGAAGAAGATGCAGGAGATCCAGCGGCGCGGCCAGCGCTTCTCCCGCCGTGTCGTCACCGACGAGGACGCCCGCGAGGAGCTCGCCGCCGAGCCGTACAAGCTGGAGCTCATCGGCATCAAGGGCTCCGCGTCCTCGGACGACGGCGCGGACGTCGAGGTGGGCGGCGGCGAGCTGACCATCTACGACAACCTCGACGCCAAGACCGGCGAGCTGTGCTGGAAGGACCTCTGCCGCGGTCCCCACCTGCCCACCACCCGCAACATCCCGGCCTTCAAGCTGATGCGCAACGCCGCCGCGTACTGGCGCGGCAGCGAGAAGAACCCCATGCTGCAGCGCATCTACGGCACCGCCTGGCCCTCCAAGGAGGAGCTGAAGGCGCACCTGGACTTCCTCGCCGAGGCCGAGAAGCGCGACCACCGCAAGCTGGGCAACGAGCTGGACCTGTTCTCCATCCCGGAGCAGATCGGCTCCGGCCTCGCCGTCTTCCACCCCAAGGGCGGCATCATCCGCCGGGTCATGGAGGACTACTCGCGCCGCCGGCACGAGGAGGAGGGCTACGAGTTCGTCTACACCCCGCACGCCACCAAGGGGAAGCTCTTCGAGACCTCGGGCCACCTGGACTGGTACGCCGACGGCATGTACCCGCCCATGCAGCTCGACGAGGGCGTGGACTACTACCTCAAGCCCATGAACTGCCCGATGCACAACCTGATCTTCGACGCGCGCGGCCGTTCGTACCGTGAACTCCCGCTGCGCCTCTTCGAGTTCGGCACGGTGTACCGCTACGAGAAGTCGGGCGTCGTGCACGGCCTGACCCGGGCCCGGGGCTTCACCCAGGACGACGCGCACATCTACTGCACCAAGGAGCAGATGGCGGAGGAGCTCGACAAGACGCTCACCTTCGTCCTGAACCTGCTCCGGGACTACGGCCTGACCGACTTCTACCTGGAGCTGTCCACCAAGGACCCGGAGAAGTTCGTCGGCTCGGACGAGATCTGGGAGGAGGCCACCGAGACGCTCCGCCAGGTCGCCGAGAAGCAGGGCCTGCCCCTGGTCCCGGACCCGGGCGGCGCCGCCTTCTACGGCCCGAAGATCTCCGTCCAGTGCAAGGACGCCATCGGCCGCACCTGGCAGATGTCGACCGTGCAGCTCGACTTCAACCTGCCCGAGCGCTTCGACCTCGAGTACACCGGCCCCGACGGCTCCAAGCAGCGCCCGGTCATGATCCACCGCGCGCTGTTCGGCTCCATCGAGCGGTTCTTCGCCGTGCTCCTCGAGCACTACGCGGGCGCGTTCCCGGCGTGGCTCGCGCCCGTCCAGGCGATCGGCATCCCGATCGGCGACGCGCACGTGGAGTACCTGCAGAAGTTCGCCGCCGAGGCGAAGAAGAAGGGCCTGCGCGTCGAGGTCGACGCGTCCTCGGACCGGATGCAGAAGAAGATCCGCAACGCGCAGAAGCAGAAGGTGCCCTTCATGGTCATCGCGGGCGACGAGGACATGGCGGCCGGCGCCGTCTCCTTCCGCTACCGCGACGGCTCCCAGGAGAACGGCATCCCGCTCGACGAGGCCCTCGCCAAGATCGCGAAGGTCGTCGAGGAGCGCACCCAGATCTGACCGGCGCCCGCCGCGGCCGGACCCGAAGCCCCCGGGAAGCTCAGCTTCCCGGGGGCTTCTCGTCGCCCTCGCGCGAGAACACCTGCAACAGCCAGGAGGAGAACGAGCCCGTCACCGCGCCGAGGAGCCCCAGACCGCACGCCATCATGAAGACCGCGATCGTCCGCCCCAGCGGCGTCACCGGCGTCACGTCCCCGTACCCGACGGTCGCGAGCGTGGAGGCCGCCCACCACACCGAGTCGCCGAAGGTGACGATCGTCGCGTGCGGCGCCTGGTACTCGGCCTGGTAGACGGCGAGGGCGCCCGAGAAACCGAGCAGCAGGACCGACAGGCTCGCGTAGAAGATCACCCGCGCGTACAGCGGGAGACGGGGCTCACCGTGGCGCCGCTGGACGGCGTCGTAGAGCTTGACCACCCTCAGCGGACGCATGAGCGGCAGGACGAGGACGATGGTGTCCAGCACGTGGTGCCGGACGAACCGCCGGCCCTGTCCGCTCAGCCGCCAGCGCACCAGGTAGTCCACCAGGAACGCCGCCCAGGTGGCCATGATCACCGAGAAGCAGATGTCGCGGGCCGTCTCGGGCAGCCGGTGCGCCAGGACGTGGACCGCGTAGGCGGCGAGGAACAGCAGCGACCCGAACGCGAGCGGTACCTCCGTGCGGCGCTCCCAGCGGGTCATCGGGCTGTCGTCGTCCATGGCCACAGCTTGGCCGCAGGGTCCTTTGCACGGCACCCGCCGACACGCCGCGAACGGGCGAAGCAATATGCTGCAACACATGACGAGTGAGCCGGAGCAGCAGATCGGAGTGGGAACGCAGGACGCGTTCCAGCGCCTGTGGACGCCCCACCGGATGGCTTACATCCAGGGCGAGAACAAGCCCACCGGCCCGGGGGCCGAGGACGGCTGTCCGTTCTGCTCGATACCGGCCAAGTCCGACGAGGACGGGCTGATCGTGAGGCGCGGGGAGCACGTGTACGCGGTGCTCAACCTCTACCCGTACAACGGCGGGCACCTCATGGTCGTCCCCTACCGGCACGTCGCCGACTACACGGACCTGACCGGGCCGGAGACCGCCGAACTCGGTGAACTGACCAAGCAGGCCATGACCGCCCTGCGCACGGCCTCCGGTGCCCACGGCTTCAACATCGGCATGAACCAGGGAACCGTCGCGGGCGCCGGGATCGCCGCCCATCTGCACCAGCACATCGTGCCCCGCTGGGGCGGCGACACCAACTTCATGCCCGTCGTCGGTCACACCAAGGTGCTGCCGCAGCTCCTCGCGGACACCCGCACGATGCTGGCGGAGGCCTGGCCCACCGCGTGACCGGGTCCGGGGCGCCCCACCGGGCGCCCCGTCCACCGGGCCGCTACGCGTCGTAGACGTCGGCCTTGCGCGGCGAGGGGTCCTGCACCGCGGTGCTGAGGAACGCCGAGCGGTTGCCGAACTTCTCCGTGTCGACGCCGTTCTCCTCGAGGACCTTGATCGCCGCCGAGTGCACCACGCGCAGCACGGGCGTCGCGGCCCGCAGCGCGTCGTCCGCCATGAACCGGTGCCGCCACGGCTGGTCGGCCCAGGCGTGCCGCACCCCGAACGGCTCGGGCAGCGCCAGGCTTCCCCCGATCCAGTTCAGCAGCGGCGGATACCAGGTGAGGGGCGCCCGCGCCGCGAGCCGCACGACCTCGTCCGCGGTGACCAGCGGCAGGCTCACCTTGCGGGTCTCCCAGAACTTGACGGCCTTCGCGACCTCCTTGGTGGGGGCCTCCGGCTTGCTCGTGAACAGTGGGTTCACCGGCCCCAGCGCGTGCCCGGTCACCTCGATGCGCAGCGTCTGGTGCAGCACGGTCACCGTGATCATCATGGTGATGATCAACTGGCCGTCCCACAGCGTCCACTGGACCCCGAGGTAGTGCCGGTCCCCGCTGCCGAACTGCTGCTTGTTGCAGATGTCCTGCACGGCGTGCGACTTGATCGTGTACGCCTCGACATCGGTGCCGTCCGGCCGGGACACCGCCTTCGCGCCCTCGCCGATCGGGGTGACGATCCAGTGCTTGATCGAAGGCGCCGGGAAACCACCGGTGTTGAGCGGACCGCGCTCCAGCATGCGCAGCTGGTCGTGGATGTTGCGGATGACGTCCCAGCTGCGGAACGGATGGATCTCCTTCTTCGCGTCCAGCGGCACGAGATCCTCGGCGAGCTGCCAGCTGCCCCAGCGGGTGCCCATGCCCAGTATCCCCTTGGGGCCCGCGTAGAAGACCGAGTTCGACTGCTGTTCCGCGGTGAGCCGGGCGAGCGACTGGCGCAGCTGCTCGGCCGCCGTCTCACCGGGGCTGCCGGGGACCGCCTCGGGGATCTTGGCGCCGATGCCGCCGCCCGACAGCAGGCTCGCCCAGCGCTCCCGCAGGTCCTTGGCGGTGCGCTCGCAGATCTGCTTCGCCCACAGCCAGCCGACGACCGGCAGGACCACCGCGGCCCGCGCGTACCAGGCCCAGAAGCCCGTGAACGGCATACGGATGAGGAAGAGGACGGCCAGGGCGCCGACGGCGAACAGGAGCGTGGTGCCGAGCGCGGAACCCCGCTTGTCCGTGCGCTTGGCGATCTGCGTACGGATCTGGAAGACCATCAGCCACACCAACAGCCCCGGCAGGAACAGCAGTCCGCACAGCACCATGACGGCCGACAGCCAATTGTCGCGCTCACGGCGGATGTTGGTCGCCGCGAGACAGTGCTCCACGATGACCTGCGGCTCGGTGCCGAAGGACTGGATGAGCGGGGCACGGCCCGCGCCCAGCATCCGGGCCGTGACGGCCCCCGAGAAGGCCTCGCCGAGATTCGGCGCGAACAGCTTGATCCGCCCGGCCTTCACCGTGGACTGGTGCCATTCGTTGTCGGCCTTGAGGATCTCCTCGACCGGACTGTCGCGGTACGCCGCCGAGGCGAGGGCGAAGGTCGCCGCCGTCTGCCCCGCGGTGCCCGTGAGCGGCACCTGCGCCCCGGGAGTGAAATCGAAACCGTCGAATGCCACTTCCGCCCCCATCGCCGCCGCACCCGCTCCTGCGGCCTTCCCGACTTCGGTGCCCCGCACACCTGTTGATCAGGTCTTCGTCTTGATCAGTTCTCAGAGTATCGGCCGGGGCCGACATTCGTCGGCGGACGGCCGAAGCCGCCCACCGGCGGATGAAAGCCCCGCCCCCGTGCCGGGTCCGCCCGGGCTCAGGTGCCCGGGTCCTGCTCCCGGAGCCGGTCCGCGATGTGCTGCGGCATCGGTTCGTGCCGTGCGTAGGACCGGTCGAAGCGGGCGGTGCCGTGAGAGACGGACCGCAGGTCGACGGCGTACCGCCCGATCTCGATCTCCGGCACCTCGGCGCGGACGAGGGTGCGCCCGCCGGCCGCCTGCTCGGTGCCGACCACCCGGCCGCGCCGTCCCGACAGGTCGCTCATCACCGGGCCCACGTAGTCGTCGCCGACCAGGACGCTCACCTCCGCCACCGGTTCCAGGAGGTGGATCGTGGCCTCGCGGGCCGCCTCGCGCAGCGCGAGTGCGCCCGCCGTCTGGAACGCGGCGTCGGAGGAGTCCACCGAGTGCGCCTTGCCGTCCCTCAGCGTGATCCGCACGTCGATGAGCGGATAGCCGGCGACCACGCCCTTGGCCGCCTGGGCGCGCACGCCCTTCTCGACGGAGGGGATGAACTGCCGGGGGACCGCGCCGCCGACGACCTTGTCCACGAACTCGATGCCGGAGCCGTTCGGCAGCGGTTCCACCTCGATCTCGCAGATCGCGAACTGGCCGTGCCCGCCGGACTGTTTGACGTGGCGTCCGCGCCCGGTGGACGGACCGGCGAACGTCTCGCGCAGGGAGACCTTGTGCGGGACCACGTCGACCTGCACGCCGTACCGGTTGCGCAGCCGTTCCAGGGCGACGTCCGCGTGCGCCTCGCCCAGGCACCACAGGACGACCTGATGGGTGTTCTGGTTCTGCTCCAGGCGCATCGTGGGGTCCTCGGCGACCAGCCGGCCGAGCCCCTGGGAGAGCTTGTCCTCGTCCGCCTTGCTGTGCGCCTGGATGGCGAGCGGGAGCAGCGGGTCGGGCATCTGCCACGGCTCCATGAGCAGCGGGTCGTCCTTGGCCGAGAGGGTGTCCCCGGTCTCGGCGCGGTTCAGCTTCGCCACGCTGGCGAGGTCGCCCGCGATGCAGTGGGTGAGGGCGCGCTGCTGCTTGCCGAACGGCGCGGACAGGGCGCCGACCCGCTCGTCGACGTCGTGGTCCTCGTGTCCCCGGTCGGTCAGCCCGTGCCCGGAGACATGGACCGTCGCGTCCGGGCGCAGGGTCCCGGAGAAGACGCGGACCAGGGAGACCCGGCCCACGTACGGGTCGGACGCGGTCTTGACGACCTCCGCGACGAGGGGGCCGTCCGGGTCGCAGGCCTTCACTTCGCGCGGTGCGCCCTCCGGTGTCGTCACGGTGGGCGCCGGGCGCTCCAGCGGGGTGGGGAAGCCGCCCGTGATCAGTTCGAGGAGCTCGACCGTGCCGAGGCCCTGCCGCGCTCCCTCGGCGGCGGGCGCCGCGGCCAGCACCGGGAAGAAGCTCCCGCGGGCGACGGCCCGTTCCAGGTCCTGCACCAGGGTCTTGAGGTCGATCTTCTCGCCGCCGAGATAGCGGTCCATGAGGGTCTCGTCCTCGCTCTCGGCGATGATCCCCTCGATCAGCCGGTTGCGGGCCGTCTCGATCAGCGGCTGCTGCTCGGGCCCGGGATCCGCCTCCTTGCGTTCCCCTGAGGAGTAGTCGAACAGCTGCTGGGTGAGCAGTCCGATCAGCCCGGTCACGGGCGCGTGCCCGTCCGGTGCCGCGGCGCCGTGCAGCGGCAGGTACAGCGGCAGGACGGCGTCGGGGTCGTCCCCGCCGAACGCCTCGGCGCAGACCGAGGTCATCCCCTCGAAGTCCGACCGGGCCGATTCGAGGTGGGTGACCACGATGGCCCGGGGCATGCCCACGGCCGCGCACTCCTCCCACAGCATGCGGGTCGAGCCGTCCACCCCGTCCGCGGCCGAGACGACGAAGAGGGCCGCGTCCGCCGCTCGCAGACCGGCCCTCAGTTCGCCGACGAAATCGGCGTATCCGGGGGTGTCGAGAAGGTTGATCTTGTACCCGTCCCAGTCGACGGGTACCAGGGAGAGCTGCACCGAACGCTGCTGCCGGTGCTCGATCTCGTCGTAGTCGGAGACGGTGCCGCCGTCCTCCACGCGGCCCGCCCGGTTCACCGCTCCCGCCGTCAGCGCGAGAGCCTCCACGAGTGTCGTCTTGCCGGATCCGCTGTGGCCGACCAGCACCACATTCCGTACGGACGCGGGGTGGTCGGCCGCCGTAGCCCTGCCGGCGGCTCCGGGGTGTGTGTTCGCCTTGTCGCCCATGGCCTTGCCTCCCGTGCACGGTGAGGTCTCTGTGGGCGCGGGACGGTCCGGGGCCGCGTGCGGGCGGCTCCGGTGACGCCCGCGGTCCTTCGAGCTTTGCACTCGCGTCACTGTGCGTCCATACAGGGGACGCGACCGGGGACGCGATCGCGCCGTGACACCGGCGGCATCCGGTCGTGACACGGGGCGCGGGTGCCCGGACATCGCACAAGCGCACGCGTGGCTACGATGGGCCAGCCGACGGCCAGCAGGGGCCGCCCGGCGACACCGACCCTCGGGAAGGCCATGCTGAACAAGTACGCGCGTGCATTCTTCACGCGTGTCCTCACACCGTTCGCCGCGTTTCTCGTCCGCCGGGGGGTGAGCCCCGACACGGTCACCCTCCTGGGCACGGCCGGAGTCATGGCGGGCGCGCTGGTCTTCTTCCCCCGGGGAGAGTTCTTCTGGGGAACGATCGTCATCACGCTGTTCGTGTTCTCCGACCTGGTCGACGGGAACATGGCGCGCCAGCTCGGCCGCTCCAGCCGCTGGGGCGCCTTCCTGGACTCCACGCTGGACCGGGTGGCCGACGGCGCGATCTTCGGCGGCTTCGCGCTCTGGTACGCCGGCAACGGCGACGACAACGTCCTGTGCGCGGTCTCGATCTTCTGTCTCGCCAGCGGCCAGGTGGTCTCGTACACCAAGGCCCGGGGCGAGTCGATCGGTCTGCCGGTCGCGGTCAACGGCCTCGTCGAGCGCGCCGAGCGACTGGTGATCTCGCTGGTCGCGGCCGGTCTCGCGGGCCTGCACAAGTTCGGCGTCCCCGGCATCCAGGTGCTGCTGCCCATCGCGCTGTGGATCGTCGCCGTCGGCAGTCTCGTCACGCTGATCCAGCGGGTCGTCACCGTCCGGCGGGAGGCCGCCGAGGCGGACGCCGCGGTCGCCGCCCCGAGCAGCGAGGCCACCTCGTGACCAGCCTCCGCGAGAGGCTGGTCGACGGCGCGTACGCCCTGGGCTGGGGCACCGTCAAGAAGCTGCCCGAGCCCGTCGCCGTACGGCTCGGCCGCACGATCGCCGACCTCGCCTGGAAGCGGCGCGGCAAGGGCGTCCTGCGCCTGGAGAGCAACTACGCGCGCGTGGTGCCGGACGCGACACCGCAGCGGCTCGCTGAGCTCTCCAGGGCGGGCATGCGCTCGTACCTGCGCTACTGGATGGAGTCCTTCCGGCTTCCCGCCTGGAGCGAGGAGCGGGTCAAGGGCGGCTTCGAGCCCAAGGACGTGCACCGTCTCACCGACGGCATCGCCTCCGACCGGGGCGTCATCCTGGCCCTTCCGCACATGGCGAACTGGGACCTCGCGGGCGCCTGGGTCACCACCGCGCTCGACACGCCGTTCACCACCGTCGCCGAGCGCCTCAAGCCCGAGTCGCTGTACGACCGTTTCGTCGCCTACCGCGAGGGCCTCGGCATGGAGGTCCTCCCGCACAGCGGTGGGGCGGCGTTCGGCACGCTGGCCCGGCGCCTGCGCGACGGCGGACTGATCTGCCTGGTCGCCGAACGGGACCTGTCCGCCTCGGGTGTCGAGGTCGAGTTCTTCGGCGAGACGACCCGGATGCCCGCGGGACCGGCGCTGCTCGCCCAGCAGACGGGTGCGATCCTCCTGCCCGTGACGCTCTGGTACGACGGCTCGCCCGTGATGCGCGGCCAGGTCCATCCGCCCGTGGAGGTCCCCGAGTCAGGCAGCCGGGCCGAGAAGACGTCTGCCATGACACAGGCGCTGGCCGACGCCTTCGCCAGCGGCATCGCCGAGCACCCGGAGGACTGGCACATGTTGCAGCGTTTGTGGCTCAAGGACCTCGACGCCGGGAAGGCTCCCCGTGAGGGGTCCGGCACACAGGATCCCGAGAAGAGGGCGTCGTGAGGATCGGCATCGTCTGCCCTTACTCCTGGGACGTTCCGGGCGGCGTCCAGTTCCACATCCGCGATCTGGCCGAACATCTCATCGGCCTGGGGCACGAGGTCTCCGTCCTCGCCCCCGCGGACGACGACACGCCCCTGCCGCCGTACGTCGTCTCGGCGGGCCGCGCGGTCCCCGTCCCGTACAACGGCTCGGTGGCCCGGCTGAACTTCGGCTTCCTGTCGGCGGCCCGGGTGCGGCGCTGGCTGCACGACGGCACCTTCGACGTGGTCCACATCCACGAGCCGTCCTCGCCGTCGCTCGGCCTGCTCACCTGCTGGGCCGCGCAGGGCCCGATCGTCGCGACCTTCCACACCTCGAACCCGCGCTCCCGGGCGATGGTCGCCGCGTACTCAATCCTCCAGGCCGCCCTGGAGAAGATCAGCGCGCGGATCGCGGTCAGCGAGTACGCCCGGCGCACCCTGGTCGAGCACCTCGGCGGCGACGCGGTCGTCATCCCGAACGGCGTCGACGTCGACTTCTTCGCCCGCGCCAAGCCCAAGCCCGAATGGCAGGGCGACACCATCGGCTTCATCGGCCGCATCGACGAGCCCCGCAAGGGCCTGCCGGTGCTCATGAAGGCACTGCCGAAGATCCTCGCCGAGCGCCCCCGGACCCGGCTGCTGGTCGCCGGTCGCGGCGACGAGAAGGAGGCCGTGGAGTCGCTGCCCGCCGAAATGCGCTCGCGCGTCGAGTTCCTCGGCATGGTCAGCGACGAGGACAAGGCCCGGCTCCTGCGCAGCGTCGATCTGTACGTGGCGCCCAACACCGGCGGCGAGAGCTTCGGGATCATCCTGGTCGAGGCGATGTCCGCCGGGGCGCCCGTGCTGGCCGCCGACCTCGACGCGTTCGCCCAGGTCCTCGACCAGGGGTCCGCCGGTGAGCTGTTCGCCAACGAGGACGCGGACGACCTCGCCGCCGCCGCCCTGCGTCTGCTCGCCGACCCGGAACGCCGGGCCGCCCTGCGCGAGCGGGGCAGCGAGCACGTACGGCGCTTCGACTGGTCGACGGTCGGCGCGGACATCCTGTCGGTGTACGAGACGGTGACGGACGGCGCCGCCGCGGTGGCCACGGACGAACGCACGGGCCTGCGGGCCCGCTTCGGCCTGGCCCGGGACTGACCCTCCGGGACGCCGGGCCTGCCGGAGACGGATGCCCGCCGGCGATCGCCCCTCGCGGGATGGGCCGGCGACGGGCGTCCCGGGCCCTGCGGCGGCCGGCGTCCGGGGCCACCGGCGACCGCCCTCGCGGGGCCTGCCGGCAACGGGAGCTCCGGGTCTCGCCGTGCCCGGCGTCCGGAGTCACCGCGACGGGCGTGCCTGGCCGATGCGCAGGGTCACCGCGACGGGCGTCCGTGGCCGATGCGCAGGGTCACCGCGACGGGCGTCCGTGGCCGATGCCCGGGGGGCCCATGACAGGCGTCCGTCGCCGGTGTCCGGGGAACGGCCGGAAGTCGATGATCCGTCTTGGCGCCGACCGTCCGGTAGCGGCGGTGCGGGCCGGTCCCCGGTGGGACGGGCGTGACGACGGTGTCGGCCGGCCCGCGCCGGGCGGCGAACCGTGGGGGCGGGCCCCGGCGGAGCGGTGAGGCGCACGGGTAGATTTGCCGCTCGTGACCGCAACCCTCATCTGGATCCTCGTCGGCCTCGTCGCGATCGGCCTCTATCTGAGCTGGACCGCCGGGCGGCTCGACCGGCTGCACGCCCGCATCGACGCCGCCCGCGCCGCGCTCGACGCGCAACTGCTGCGCCGGGCCTCGGTGGCACAGGAACTGGCCACCTCCGGGGTGCTCGACCCGGCCGCCTCGATCGTGCTCTACGAGGCGGCGCACGCGGCCCGGCAGGCCGAGGAGGAGCAGCGCGAGGTGGCGGAGAGCGAGCTGAGCCAGGCCCTGCGGGCGGTGTTCGGGGAGGCGCAGCAGGTAGAGGCGGTGCGCGAGGTGCCCGGCGGCGAGGAGGCGGCCGGCGAGCTGGCCCAGGCGGTGCGCCGGGTGCCGATGGCCCGGCGTTTCCACAACGACGCCGTCCGCGCGGCCCGCGCCCTGCGCCGGCACCGCAAGGTCCGCTGGTTCCGCCTCGCGGGCCACGCCCCCTTCCCCATGGCCTTCGAGATGGACGACGAGCCGCCGACGGCCCTTGCGGACCGCCCCACGAACTGATGAACGCCGGTGGACCGGGACGAAAACGATCCACCGCCTGACCATTGGCCCTTGCAGTGGCCTGGTCGCCTCGCGTTTCCTCGGAGCTGCAGGAATCCCCTTTCCCCGAGTGAGGTCAACCCGTGTCCAGCACCCTCCCCAACTCCGCCGAGAACACCGCGATCGGCACCGCCCGCGTCAAGCGCGGCATGGCCGAGCAGCTCAAGGGCGGTGTGATCATGGACGTGGTCAACGCCGAGCAGGCGAAGATCGCCGAGGACGCCGGCGCCGTGGCCGTCATGGCCCTGGAGCGGGTCCCCGCCGACATCCGCAAGGACGGCGGCGTCGCCCGGATGTCCGACCCCAACATGATCGAGGAGATCATCGAGGCGGTCTCCATCCCGGTGATGGCCAAGTCGCGCATCGGCCACTTCGTCGAGGCCCAGGTCCTGCAGTCCCTCGGCGTCGACTACATCGACGAGTCCGAGGTCCTCACCCCGGCCGACGAGGTCAACCACTCGGACAAGTTCGCGTTCACCACCCCGTTCGTGTGCGGTGCCACCAACCTGGGCGAGGCCCTGCGCCGCATCGCCGAGGGCGCGGCCATGATCCGCTCGAAGGGCGAGGCCGGCACCGGCAACGTCGTCGAGGCGGTCCGCCACCTGCGCCAGATCAAGAACGAGATCGCCCGTCTGCGCGGCTTCGACAACAACGAGCTGTACGCCGCCGCGAAGGACCTGCGCGCCCCGTACGAGCTGGTCAAGGAGGTCGCCGAGCTCGGCAAGCTCCCGGTCGTGCTGTTCTCCGCCGGTGGTGTCGCCACCCCCGCCGACGCCGCGCTCATGCGCCAGCTCGGCGCCGAGGGCGTCTTCGTCGGCTCCGGCATCTTCAAGTCCGGCGACCCGGCCAAGCGCGCCGCCGCCATCGTGAAGGCCACCACCTTCTACGACGACCCGAAGATCATCGCGGACGCGTCCCGCAACCTCGGCGAGGCCATGGTCGGCATCAACTGCGACACCCTCCCCGAGACCGAGCGCTACGCCAACCGCGGCTGGTAGTCGTATGAGCACTCCTGTCATCGGTGTCCTGGCCCTCCAGGGCGACGTACGGGAACACCTCATCGCCCTGGCCGCGGCGGACGCCGTGGCCAGGCCGGTGCGGCGGCCCGAGGAGCTCGCCGAGGTCGACGGCCTCGTCATACCCGGCGGCGAGTCCACCACCATCTCCAAGCTGGCCGTCCTCTTCGGAGTGATGGAGCCGCTGCGCGCGCGGGTCCGCGAGGGCCTGCCCGTCTACGGCACCTGCGCGGGCATGATCATGCTCGCCGACAAGATCCTCGACCCGCGCTCGGGCCAGGAGACCATCGGCGGCATCGACATGATCGTGCGCCGCAACGCCTTCGGACGGCAGAACGAGTCCTTCGAGGCGGCGGTCGCCGTCCGGGGCGTCGAGGGCGATCCTGTAGAGGGCGTCTTCATCCGCGCGCCCTGGGTCGAGTCGGTCGGTGCCGAGGCCGAGGTGCTCGCCGAGCACGGCGGCCACATAGTCGCCGTACGCCAGGGAAACGCGCTCGCCACGTCGTTCCACCCGGAACTGACGGGCGACCACCGCGTGCACGGTCTGTTCGTCGACATGGTGCGCGCGAACCGGACACCGGCGTCCTTGTAGGATCTGTGGGGTCTTCCCAGGCTCCCGAAGCCTGGGGAAGTCCGTACAGGTTGGGTTACGCGAAGGAGACAGGCAGATGTCCGGCCACTCTAAATGGGCTACGACGAAGCACAAGAAGGCCGTGATCGACGCCAAGCGCGGCAAGCTCTTCGCGAAGATGATCAAGAACATCGAGGTCGCGGCCCGGACCGGCGGCGCCGACGTGTCCGGCAACCCGACGCTGTTCGACGCCATCCAGAAGGCGAAGAAGAGCTCGGTCCCGAACAAGAACATCGACTCCGCGGTCAAGCGCGGCGCCGGTCTCGAAGCCGGTGGCGCCGACTACGAGACGATCATGTACGAGGGCTACGGCCCGAACGGTGTCGCGGTGCTCATCGAGTGCCTCACCGACAACCGCAACCGCGCGGCCTCGGACGTGCGCGTCGCCATGACCCGCAACGGCGGCAGCATGGCCGACCCGGGCTCCGTGTCGTACCTGTTCAACCGCAAGGGCGTCATCGTCGTCCCCAAGGGTGAACTGAGCGAGGACGACGTCCTCGGCGCCGTCCTCGACGCGGGTGCCGAAGAGGTCAACGACCTCGGCGAGAGCTTCGAGGTCCTCTCCGAGGCCACCGACCTGGTCGCGGTGCGCACCGCGCTCCAGGAGGCCGGCATCGACTACGACTCCGCCGACGCCAACTTCGTCCCGACCATGCAGGTCGAGCTCGACGAGGACGGCGCTCGGAAGATCTTCAAGCTGATCGACGCGCTGGAGGACAGCGACGACGTGCAGAACGTCTTCGCCAACTTCGACGTCAGCGACGAGGTCATGGAGAAGGTCGACGCCTGATCCACGGGCTTGCCCGAGCGACGGGCCGACGGGACACTCGCCGTCGGCCCGTCGCTCTGTCAGTGGCACCCGATAGCCTGCACGAACCGGGAAGCCCCCCGGTGACGAGCGGTGAGATCGAAGGAGGCCCGGGTGCGGGTGCTGGGTGTCGACCCCGGGCTGACCCGGTGCGGTGTCGGAGTGGTGGAAGGCGTCGCCGGCCGCCCCCTGACCATGCGCGGCGTCGGCGTCGTGCGCACCCCGGCGGATGCCGAGCTGGGCCTGCGCCTGGTCGCCGTGGAACAGGGCATAGAGCAGTGGCTCGACGAGTACGAACCCGAATTCGTCGCCGTGGAGCGGGTGTTCAGCCAGCACAACGTCCGGACCGTGATGGGGACCGCCCAGGCCAGCGCCGTCGCCATGCTGTGCGCGGCCCGGCGCGGCATCCCCGTGGCCCTGCACACCCCGAGCGAGGTCAAGGCCGCCGTCACCGGCAACGGACGCGCCGACAAGGCCCAGGTCGGCGCCATGGTCACCCGGCTGCTCCGGCTCTCCGCGCCCCCGAAGCCCGCCGACGCGGCGGACGCCCTCGCGCTCGCCATCTGCCACATCTGGCGCGCCCCCGCCCAGAACAGACTCCAGCAGGCCGCCGCGCGGACCGGGCCCGACCGGGCCGTCGCGCAGAACAGACTCCAGCGGGCCGCGGCAGCGCACGCCCCGCACCAGGCATCGAAAGGCCGTACCGCATGATCGCCTTCGTCAGCGGCCCGGTCGCCGCCCTCGCCCCCGACTCCGCGGTGGTCGAGGTCGGCGGCATCGGCATCGCCGTCCAGTGCACCCCGGGCACCCTCGCCGGGCTCCGCACGGGACAACAGGCGAAGCTCGCCACCTCCCTCGTCGTCCGGGAGGACTCGCTCACCCTCTACGGCTTCGCCGACGACGACGAGCGCCAGGTCTTCGAGCTGCTTCAGACGGCGAGCGGCGTCGGCCCCCGGCTCGCCCAGGCGATGCTCGCCGTGCACAGCCCCGACGCCCTGCGCCGGGCCGTGTCCACCGGTGACGAGAAGGCGCTCATCGCCGTTCCCGGCATCGGCAAGAAGGGCGCCCAGAAGCTGCTGCTGGAGCTCAAGGACCGGCTCGGCGAACCGCTCGGCCCCGGCGGCCCGGCCATCGGCACGGCCGTCACCGCGAGCTGGCGCGACCAGCTCCACGCCGCGCTCGTCGGCCTCGGGTACGCGACCCGCGAGGCCGACGAGGCCGTCGCCGCCGTCGCCCCGCAGGCCGAGGCCGCCGAGGGAACCCCGCAGGTCGGACAGCTCCTGCGCGCCGCCCTGCAGACCCTGAACCGAGCACGCTGACCGGCCCCGGCCCCGGGCCGGGCGCGCGCCCCGGCGCGGCCGGCGTCCGCGAGGACGCCCGCCGCGCCACCACCACGAGACCGCGAGGCACCACCGATGAACTGGGACGACACCACAGACGAAGCCGCGGACGAGCGGTTCGTCGGCCCCACCGCGGACCGGCTGGTGCGATCCGTCGCCGACGGCGAGGACCAGGCCGTCGAGGCCGCGCTGCGCCCCAAGGACCTGGACGAGTTCATCGGCCAGGAGAAGGTCCGCGAGCAGCTCGACCTGGTCCTGCGCGCGGCACGCGCGCGCGGCGCCACCGCCGACCACGTGCTGCTCTCCGGCGCCCCCGGCCTCGGCAAGACCACCCTCTCCATGATCATCGCGGCCGAGATGGGCGCCCCCATCCGCATCACCAGCGGCCCCGCCATCCAGCACGCCGGGGACCTCGCCGCGATCCTCTCCTCCCTCCAGGAGGGAGAGGTCCTCTTCCTGGACGAGATCCACCGCATGTCCCGGCCCGCCGAGGAGATGCTGTACATGGCGATGGAGGACTTCCGCGTCGACGTGATCGTCGGCAAGGGGCCCGGCGCCACCGCCATCCCGCTGGAGCTGCCCCCGTTCACCCTGGTCGGCGCGACCACGCGCGCGGGACTGCTGCCCCCGCCGCTGCGCGACCGTTTCGGCTTCACCGCGCACATGGAGTTCTACGAACCCACCGAGCTGGAGCGCGTCGTGCACCGCTCCGCCGGACTCCTGGACGTGGAGATCGGAGCCGAGGGCGCCGCGGAGATCGCCGGCCGGTCCCGTGGCACGCCCCGCATCGCCAACCGTCTGCTGCGCCGCGTGCGCGACTACGCGCAGGTCAGGGCGGACGGCGTCATCACCCGGGAGATCGCCGCGGCGGCCCTGAAGGTGTACGAGGTGGACGCGCGCGGTCTGGACCGTCTGGACCGTGGAGTCCTCGAGGCCCTGCTCAAGCTTTTCGGCGGCGGTCCTGTCGGATTGTCCACACTTGCTGTCGCTGTGGGGGAGGAGCGTGAGACGGTGGAGGAGGTCGCCGAGCCCTTCCTCGTCAGAGAGGGACTCCTCGCCCGCACTCCGCGTGGCCGGGTGGCGACACCCGCGGCATGGGCGCATCTCGGCCTCACGCCACCCCGCCGGTCAGCCGGTGGAAACGGACAAGAAGACCTGTTCGGGGCGTGACGGCGTGCGTACGTGCCGGGGCAGGAACCCCGGTGCCATGCTGAGCGTTGTTCCCTGAGTGCGGACTCGCTTAGACTCCGCCGATGCCGCCCTTGTCGACGGCATACATACCCCCATCCAGCAGGCCGCTCACCTCGTGCGGCCGAAGAAGGAAGTCCCGACCCGTGAGTCCAGTGACCCTCCTCCCGTTCATCGTGCTCATCGGGGCCATGTTCCTGATGACCCGGTCGGCGAAGAAGAAGCAGCAGCAGGCGGCTTCCATGCGCAACGAGATGCAGCCCGGCTCCGGCGTGCGCACGATCGGCGGTATGTACGCCACCGTCAAGGAGGTCAACGAGGACACGGTCCTCCTCGACGCCGCCCCCGGCGTCGACCTGCTCTTCGCGAAGAACGCGATCGGCGCCGTCCTGACGGACGACGAGTACAACCGCATCGTCCACGGCATCGAGCACGACCTGAAGGCCGACGGGTCGGTCGTGCCGGACGACGCCTCCTCCCTCACCGAGACCGACGAGCCCGCCGCCGACGCCTCTTCCGACGCCTCCGACGACAAGCCCCTCGACCTCGGCAAGAAGGACCCGGCCGACAAGCCGGCCGACGAGGCCGCCGTGGCCGACGCCGACGAGGCGGAGCCGAAGAAGACCGACGGCGGGGCCGACGCGAAGTAGTCACGACCCGGGAGCGCGGCGCGATCCGCTCACGCCGCGCACCTCCCGGGACGTGCTGTTCTCGCACGGAGTCCCGACACCATGGCATGGCCGTCCACGCGCTCACCCGGCGCAGGGCGGCCCGAGAGGGAGTACGAGAAGGTGGCAGCACCGAAGAAGGGCCGGAACGCGAGCGCCCAGAGCAGGCCGGGGCGCTCGCTGGCCCTGATCCTGATCGCCATCGCGGCGCTCACCGGAGGGATGTTCGCCTCCGGGCAGACCACTCCGCGTCTCGGCATCGATCTCGCCGGCGGCACGAGCATCACGCTCACGGCGCAGAACGAGCCGGGCCAGCCCAACGCGATCAACAAGACCAACATGGACACCGCGGTCGACATCATGAACCGCCGTGTCAACGGTCTCGGTGTCTCCGAGGCCGAGGTTCAGACCCAGGGTTCCGACAACATCATTGTCAACATCCCCCGGGGCACGAACTCCAAGCAGGCCCGCGAGCAGGTCGGCACCACCGCCAAGCTGTACTTCCGCCCCGTCCTGGCCACCGACGTCTCCGGTGGCAAGGCGTCGGCGACCCCTTCCCCGAGCGCCTCCAGCAGCTCCTCCGCCACGACCGGTGACAAGGCGACCTCGTCCTCGTCGTCCTCCGCGACGCCGTCGGCCTCCGCCACCACCCAGGGCCGCGTCGTCAGCGACGCCCTGAAGGCGGGCTCCTCGCCGTCCGCGAGCAGCACCCCGAGCACCTCGGCCTCCGCCTCCTCCAGCGCCGCTCCGTCCGCGAGCGCCGGTACGGACCCGGCGGCCGCGAAGCTCCAGGCCCAGTACGCCACGCTCGACTGCACCAACAAGGCCGTCCGCGCCAAGGCCGGCACGGGCGCCAAGTCGACCGATCCGACCGTGGCCTGCGGCCAGGACAAGAACTCCTCCGGCCAGTGGCAGAAGTACATCCTCGGCCCGGCCGAGGTCGCCGGCACGGACGTGAAGAAGTCCGGCGCGGTCTTCGACACGCAGACCGGCGCGGGCTGGAAGGTCACCATGGACTTCACGTCCGGTGGCTCCAAGAAGTTCGCCGCCATCACCGGCAAGCTGGCCCAGAACCAGCCCCCGCAGAACCAGTTCGCCATCGTCCTCGACGGCCAGGTCGTCTCCGACCCGTCCGTGGCCCAGTCGCTGAGCGGCAGCGCGGAGATCTCCGGCAGCTTCACGCAGACCGAGGCCCAGGACCTGGCCAACATGCTCAACTACGGCGCCCTGCCGCTCACCTTCCACGAGTCCAGCGTCACCACGGTGACCGCCGCGCTCGGTGGCGAGCAGCTGCACGCAGGTCTGATCGCCGGCGCCATCGGCCTCGCCCTGGTCATCATCTACCTGGTGATCTACTACCGGGGCCTGTCGATCATCGCCATCGCCTCCCTGGGCGTCTCGGCGATCCTCACCTACGTGCTCATGGCGCTGCTCGGCCCGGCCATCGGCTTCGCGCTGAACCTCCCGGCCGTCTGCGGTGCGATCGTCGCGATCGGTATCACGGCGGACTCGTTCATCGTGTTCTTCGAACGCATCCGGGACGAGATCCGCGAGGGCCGCACCCTGCGCCCGGCCGTCGAGCGTGCCTGGCCGCGCGCCCGGCGCACCATCCTGGTCTCCGACTTCGTGTCGTTCCTCGCCGCCGCGGTGCTCTTCATCGTCACCGTCGGCAAGGTCCAGGGCTTCGCGTTCACCCTCGGTCTGACCACGGTGCTCGACGTCGTCGTGGTCTTCTTCTTCACCAAGCCGCTGATGACCATCCTCGCCCGCAAGAAGTTCTTCGCCGAGGGTCACAGCTGGTCCGGCCTCGACCCGAAGCGACTGGGCGCCAAGCCGCCGCTGCGCCGCACCCGTCGCGCGTCCGCCCCCGTCGACACGAAGGAGGCGTGAGATGTCGAAACTCGGCACCCTCGGCGCCCGGCTCCACCGCGGCGAGATCGGCTACGACTTCGTCGGCAAGCGCAAGATCTGGTACGGCATCTCGATCCTGATCACCATCACGGCCATCCTCGGCCTGACGGTGCGGGGCCTGAACATGGGCATCGAGTTCCAGGGCGGCGCCGTCTTCACCACCACCACCAAGAGCCAGGTGTCGGTGACCCAGGCGGAGACGTTCGCGCAGGAGGCCTCCGGCCACGACGCGGTCGTCCAGAAGCTCGGCAACGGCGGACTGCGCATCCAGATCGCCGGCATCGACACCGACAAGTCGGACGCGATCAAGGAAAAGCTCGCCACCGACCTGAAGATGAACCCCGAGAAGATCAACGCCGACCTGGTCGGCCCCAGCTGGGGTGACCAGATCGCCAACAAGGCCTGGGAGGGCCTGGCGATCTTCATGGTCCTGGTCGTGATCTACCTGGCGATCGCCTTCGAGTGGCGCATGGCCATCGCGGCCCTGGTCGCCCTGATCCACGACATCACCATCACGGTGGGCATCTACGCCCTGGTGGGCTTCGAGGTCACCCCGGGTACGGTGATCGGTCTGCTCACGATCCTCGGTTACTCGCTCTACGACACGGTCGTCGTCTTCGACAGCCTCAAGGAGCAGACGAAGGGGATCACCAAGCAGACGCGCTGGACCTACAGCGACGTCGCCGACCGCTCGATCAACAGCACCCTGGTGCGTTCCATCAACACCACGGTGGTCGCGCTGCTGCCGGTCGCCGGCCTGCTGTTCATCGGTGGCGGCGTCCTCGGCGCCGGCATGCTCAACGACATCTCGCTGTCGCTGTTCGTCGGTCTCGCGGCCGGTGCGTACTCCTCGATCTTCATCGCCACGCCGCTCGTCGCCGACCTCAAGGAGCGCGAGCCGGAGATGAAGGCCCTGCGCAAGCGGGTCCTCGCCAAGCGCGCCCAGGCGGCCGCCACGGGCGAGTCCCTGGAGCCGGAGACCTCCGAGCCGTCGTACGACGACTTCGAGGACGCCACCCCGGCGGTCGTCGGTCCCCGCAACCAGCCCGCGTCCCGCTCCCGCGGCCGCGGCCGTCCCTCGGGCAAGCGCCGATGACCGGCATCGAGGAGCTGCTGACCAGCCGCATCCGTGACGTGGCCGACTACCCGGAGCCGGGCGTGATGTTCAAGGACATCACCCCGCTCCTGGCCGACCCGGCCGCGTTCGGGGCACTGACCGGCGCCCTGGCGGAGATCGCGGTGCGCAGCGGCGCCACCAAGATCGTCGGCCTGGAGGCCCGTGGATTCATCCTCGGCGCCCCGGTGGCCGTCCACGCCGGGATCGGCTTCATCCCCGTGCGCAAGGCGGGCAAGCTCCCCGGAGCGACCCTGTCCCAGGCGTACGACCTGGAGTACGGCTCCGCCGAGATCGAGGTGCACGCCGAGGACCTGAGCACGGGCGACCGCGTCCTGGTCGTCGACGACGTCCTCGCCACCGGCGGCACCGCCGAGGCCTCGCTCCAGCTCATCCGCAGGGCGGGCGCCGAGGTCGCGGGCGTCGCCGTGCTGATGGAGCTCGGCTTCCTGGGCGGCCGCGGCCGTCTGGAGCCGGCCCTGGCCGGAGCTCCCCTGGAGGCGCTCCTGACGGTCTGAGGACCGCGCGCGCACCACCCGGGAGTCCGCTCCCGGAAAGGCCCCCGAAAGGCCTGAGGCACCCGCAGGACACCCTGGAGGCGGGCCCGGAGGAATCCGGTGCCCGCCTCCGGCGTTCTCCCAGACGAGGTCGCACCCGGCGGCCGACAGCGAGCCCGGCGCGAAGGATCGCTACCATGGGGTTTCCGGAGCCTGACCGGGGGACCCGGATCGCGCACGAGGAGCCCTCTTGCCAGACGAGGCCCAGCCACTCGCCCCCAGCGCGGAACGCCTGGGGCGAACCGCCGCCACCCAGCCCGAGTCCGCCTCGGGCGCCGCGGAGAAGCCCGCACACGACGGAGCGAGCGGGCCGGTCGAGCACGCCCAGTCCGCCCCCGACGGCACGGCGGCCGGGGGATCGCGTCCCAAGCCGGCCCCGCCCGAGCACCCCGCGAGTACCCCGGCGGTCCGTCCCGCGGCCTCCCAGCCCTCGCGCTCCGGCGGCTCGTCCAACCGCGTCCGCGCCCGGCTGGCCCGCCTCGGCGTGCAGCGCTCGAACCCGTACAACCCGGTGCTGGAGCCGCTGTTGCGGATAGTGCGCAGCAACGACCCCAAGATCGAGACGTCGACGCTGCGCCAGATCGAGAAGGCGTACCAGGTCGCGGAGCGCTGGCACCGCGGCCAGAAGCGCAAGAGCGGCGACCCGTACATCACGCACCCGCTCGCCGTCACCACGATCCTCGCCGAGCTGGGCATGGACCCGGCGACCCTGATGGCCGGTCTCCTGCACGACACGGTCGAGGACACCGAGTACGGCCTGGACCAGCTCCGCCGTGACTTCGGCGACTCGGTCGCCCTCCTCGTCGACGGCGTCACCAAGCTGGACAAGGTCAAGTTCGGCGAGGCCGCGCAGGCCGAGACCGTGCGCAAGATGGTCGTCGCGATGGCCAAGGACCCCCGCGTCCTGGTGATCAAGCTCGCCGACCGCCTGCACAACATGCGCACGATGCGTTATCTCAAGCGCGAGAAGCAGGAGAAGAAGGCGCGCGAGACCCTCGAGATCTACGCGCCGCTCGCCCACCGCCTGGGCATGAACACCATCAAGTGGGAGCTGGAGGACCTCGCGTTCGCGATCCTCTACCCCAAGATGTACGACGAGATCGTGCGGCTGGTGGCCGAGCGGGCGCCGAAGCGGGACGAGTACCTCGCCATAGTGACCGACGAGGTCCAGTCCGACCTGCGGGCGGCCCGTATCAAGGCGACTGTCACCGGCCGCCCGAAGCACTACTACAGCGTCTACCAGAAGATGATCGTCCGCGGCCGCGACTTCGCGGAGATCTACGACCTGGTGGGCATCCGCGTCCTCGTGGACACCGTCCGCGACTGCTACGCGGCACTCGGCACCGTGCACGCGCGATGGAACCCGGTCCCCGGCCGGTTCAAGGACTACATCGCGATGCCGAAGTTCAACATGTACCAGTCGCTGCACACGACGGTCATCGGCCCCAATGGCAAGCCCGTCGAACTCCAGATCCGTACGTTCGACATGCACCGCCGCGCCGAGTACGGCATCGCCGCGCACTGGAAGTACAAGCAGGAGACCGTCGCCGGGTCCTCCAAGATCCGCACCGACGTGCCCCGGGCGGCCAAGGGCAGCGCGGGCCAGGACACCGTCAACGACATGGCGTGGCTGCGCCAGCTGCTCGACTGGCAGAAGGAGACCGAGGACCCCAGCGAGTTCCTGGAGTCCCTGCGCTTCGACCTCTCGCGCAACGAGGTCTTCGTGTTCACGCCCAAGGGCGACGTGATAGCGCTTCCGGCCGGTGCCACCCCGGTGGACTTCGCGTACGCGGTCCACACGGAGGTCGGCCACCGGACGATAGGAGCACGGGTCAACGGACGCCTGGTGCCGCTGGAGTCCACCCTGGACAACGGGGACCTGGTCGAGGTCTTCACCTCCAAGGCCGCCGGCGCGGGCCCCTCCCGCGACTGGCTCGGCTTCGTGAAGTCGCCGCGCGCCCGCAACAAGATCCGCGCCTGGTTCTCCAAGGAACGCCGCGACGAGGCGATCGAGCACGGCAAGGACGCCATCGCCCGCGCGATGCGCAAGCAGAACCTGCCGATCCAGCGCATCCTCACCGGCGACTCCCTGGTCACCCTCGCGCACGAGATGCGCTACCCCGACATCTCCTCCCTGTACGCGGCGATCGGCGAGGGCCATGTCACCGCCCAGAGCGTCGTCCAGAAGCTCGTGCAGGCGCTCGGCGGCGAGGAGGCGGCCACCGAGGAGATCGACGAGTCCGTACCGCCGGCGCGGGGCCGCAGTCGCAAGCGGCGCAGCAACAACGACCCCGGCGTGGTCGTCAAGGGCGTCGACGACGTGTGGGTCAAGCTCGCCCGCTGCTGCACCCCGGTGCCGGGCGACCCGATCATCGGCTTCGTCACCCGCGGCAGCGGCGTCTCGGTCCACCGCAGCGACTGCGTGAACGTCGACTCGCTCTCGCGCGAGCCCGAGCGGATCCTCGAGGTCGAGTGGGCGCCCACCCAGTCCTCGGTCTTCCTGGTCGCCATACAGGTCGAGGCCCTGGACCGGTCCCGGCTCCTCTCGGACGTCACCCGGGTCCTGTCCGACCAGCACGTCAACATCCTGTCCGCGGCCGTCCAGACGTCCCGCGACCGGGTCGCCACCTCCCGGTTCACCTTCGAGATGGGCGACCCCAAGCACCTGGGTCACGTCCTGAAGGCCGTACGGGGCGTGGAGGGCGTCTACGACGTGTACCGCGTGACCTCGGCCCGCAGGCCCTCCGAGGCCTGACACCCGCCCGCCTCGTCCGCCCCGCCCGGCCGCTCGCCGGGCGGGGCGGCGGCGTGCACGGGGGCAGGCGGCGTACAGGGGCAGGACGCAGGCGCACGGCGACGACACACGGCCACGGCACACGAAGGGGCTCCCGTACGTGCGTACGGGAGCCCCTTCGCGCGGGTGCGGCGGGAATCAGCCGCCGAACTCGTGAAGACCCTTCAGCGCCTGGTCGAGGAGCGCCTGACGGCCGTCCAGCTCCTTCTGGAGCTTGTCGGCCCTCGCGGTGTTGCCCGCGGAGCGCGCCGCCTCGATCTGGCCCTGGAGCTTGTCCACGGCGGCCTGCAGCTGCCCGGTCAGACCCTCGGCACGCGCGCGTGCCTCCGGGTTCGTCCGGCGCCACTCGGTCTCCTCGGACTCCTGCAGAGCCCGCTCCACCGCGTGCATCCTGCCCTCGACCTTCGGGCGGGCGTCACGCGGCACGTGGCCGATGGCCTCCCAGCGCTCGTTGATGGAACGGAAGGCGGCGCGCGCCGCCTTCAGGTCCTGCACCGGGACCAGCTTCTCGGCCTCCTCGGCCAGCTCCTCCTTGAGCTTCAGGTTCTCCGTCTGCTCCGCGTCGCGCTCGGCGAACACGGAGCTGCGCGCCGCGAAGAACACGTCCTGGGCGCCGCGGAAGCGGTTCCACAGGTCGTCCTCGTGCTCGCGCTGGGCACGGCCCGCGGCCTTCCAGTCCGCCATCAGCTCGCGGTAGCGGGCCGCCGTCGGACCCCAGTCCGACGAGCCGGACAGCGCCTCGGCCTCGGCGACCAGCTTCTCCTTGGTCTTGCGGGCCTCCTCGCGCTGCGCGTCCAGCGAGGCGAAGTGCGCCTTGCGCCGCTTGGAGAACGCCGAGCGGGCGTGCGAGAAGCGGTGCCACAGCTCGTCGTCCGACTTGCGGTCGAGTCGCGGCAGCCCCTTCCACGTGTCCACCAGCGCGCGCAGCCGCTCACCGGCCGCCCGCCACTGGTCGCTCTGCGCCAGCTCCTCGGCCTCGACGACCAGCGCCTCCTTGGCGTGCCGCGCCTCGTCGGACTGCTTGGCCCGCTGGACCTTGCGCTCCTCACGGCGCGCGTCCACGGTCTCCACGAGCTTGTCCAGCCGTACCTTCAGCGCGTCCAGATCGCCGACCGCGTGGTGGGCGTCCACCTGCCCACGGATGTGATCGATGGCGGTCTGGGCGTCCTTCGCCGACAGGTCGGTGGTCTTCACCCGCTTTTCGAGGAGGCCGATCTCGACAACCAGGCCTTCGTACTTGCGCTCGAAGTAGGCCAGCGCCTCATCGGGCGTGCCGGCCTGCCAGGAGCCGACGACCTGCTCGCCGTCGGCCGTACGCACGTACACGGTCCCCGTCTCGTCGACGCGGCCCCACGGGTCGCTGCTCACAGCGCCTCCTCCACATGATGCCTGCGCGGGGCTCCGCGCCCCCGGCATCGTCCACAGTTTCGTCACGGCCAACATAGGCGACCGGCGGGGCGGCTGTCCGCATCCCGCGCGACCGAAATTCAGCAGCTGACGGTCAGGATTTCGTCACGGTCAGCTTGTTGATGACGACGGTCGCGTTCGGCGCGCCGTCGCCCTGGCCCGTACTCTCGCCGGCGCCCGCGATCTTCTTGAGGACCGTCAGGCCGGACTTGGAAATAGTTCCGAACGGTGTGTAACTGGGCGGGAGCTGACTGTCCTGGTAGACCAGGAAGAACTGGCTGCCGCCGGTGTGCTTCTGGCCGGTGTTGGCCATGGCGATCGTGCCCGCCGGGTACACGTTGCCCTTGAGCGACGTGTCCTTGAGGTTCTCGTCCGGGAGCGTGTAGCCGGGACCGCCGTCGCCCTTGGCCGTCGGGTCGCCGCACTGCAGGACGTAGATGCCGTTGGTGGTGAGCCGGTGGCACTTGGTGTGGTCGAAGTAACCCTTGCCGGCGAGGAAGTCGAACGAGTTCACCGTGTGCGGGGCGGCGGACGCCTTGAGGGCGATGTCGATGTCGCCGCAGGTCGTCGCCATCTTCATCGTGTAGGCGGCGGACTTGTCGATGGTGACCGCCGGCTCCTTCTTCCACGTGAGCGACTTCACCTGGCCCTCGGCGGGCTTCTCGCACGGATCGGGCGCCTTGCTCGTCGGCGTGGCGCTGGGCGTCGCCCCCGCGCCGGCCTCGGCCTTCTTGCCGTCGCTCTTGAAGGCCCCGGTCGCGTACGCGGTCGCACCGCCCGCGACGACCACGCCGACGACCGCCGCGATCACCGCGTTGCGGGTTCGGGTCCTTCGCCGAGCGGATGTGCGGCGCTGCTGCTGTCGCAAGAACTTCTCCCGGGCGAGCTGACGCCGCCGCTGTTCCTGGCTGACCACCGGAGTTCTCCTCGTGCGTCTCGTACGTCGAGTGGGACGCGTGCGTCGCCTGAGCCGACCGCCTGCGTGTGCCCCGTACCGTATATGGGTTAGCTGAGGAATCGGCAGCGCCGGTAGGCTCTGATCCACAGCCACCCGCCCGTACGACACTCGCGCGTACGCCACCACGAAGGACGATCGTGCTCATTGCCGGGTTCCCCGCCGGGGCCTGGGGGACCAACTGTTACCTGGTCGCCCCCGCCGCGGGTGAGGAGTGCGTGATCATCGACCCGGGCCATCAGGCCGCCCAGGGAGTCGAGGACGCGCTCAAGAAGCATCGGCTCAAGCCCGTCGCGGTCATCCTCACCCATGGCCACATCGACCACGTCGCCTCGGTCGTCCCGGTGTGCGGAGCCCACGACGTTCCCGCCTGGATCCACCCCGCGGACCGGTACATGATGAGCGACCCCGAGAAGGCGCTCGGCCGTTCCATCGGGATGCCGCTGATGGGCGAGCTGACCGTGGGGGAGCCCGACGACGTGCGGACGCTGACCGACGGCGCCGAGCTGAAGCTGGCGGGCCTCGACCTCTCCGTCGCGCACGCCCCGGGCCATACGAAGGGGTCGGTGACGTTCCGGATGCCCGAGAGCGCGGACATCCCGTCCGTGTTCTTCTCCGGGGATCTGCTCTTCGCCGGCTCCATCGGACGCACCGACCTGCCGGGCGGCGACATGGACGAGATGCTCGACTCGCTGGGCCGTGTGTGCCTGCCGCTCGACGACTCGACCGTGGTGCTGTCCGGCCACGGCCCCCAGACGACCATCGGCCAGGAACGCGCCACCAACCCGTATCTGCGGCAGGTGGCCGCCGGCCTGGGAGCGGACCCGACCGCCGCTCCTCGACGAGGAATGTGACAAGACTTCCGTGAGCACCTTCAGGGCCCCCAAGGGCACGTACGACCTCATTCCGCCGGACAGCGCCAAGTACCTCGCGGTGCGCGAGGCCATCGCGGCCCCGCTGCGCAACTCCGGTTACGGCTACATCGAGACGCCCGGGTTCGAGAACGTCGAACTGTTCGCCCGCGGTGTCGGCGAGTCCACCGACATCGTGACCAAGGAGATGTACGCCTTCGAGACCAAGGGCGGCGACAGGCTCGCCCTGCGCCCCGAGGGCACCGCGTCCGTGCTGCGCGCGGCGCTGGAGGCCAACCTGCACAAGGCGGGCAACCTCCCCGTCAAGCTCTGGTACTCCGGCTCGTACTACCGCTACGAGCGCCCCCAGAAGGGCCGTTACCGCCACTTCTCCCAGGTCGGCGCCGAGGCGATCGGAGCCGAGGACCCGGCGCTCGACGCCGAGCTGATCATCCTGGCCGACCAGGCGTACCGGGCGCTGGGCCTGCGGAACTTCCGCATCCTGCTCAACAGCCTGGGCGACAAGGAGTGCCGCCCCGTCTACCGCGCCGCGCTGCAGGACTTCCTGCGCGGCCTGGACCTCGACGAGGAGACGCTGCGCCGCGCGGAGATCAACCCGCTGCGTGTGCTCGACGACAAGCGCGAGGACGTCCAGAAGCAGCTGGGCGGGGCCCCGTTGCTGCGCGACTACCTGTGCGACGCCTGCAAGGCGTACCACGAGGAGGTCCGCGACCTGATCACGGCGGCGGGCGTCTCCTTCGAGGACGACCCGAAGCTGGTGCGCGGTCTGGACTACTACACGCGCACCACCTTCGAGTTCGTGCACGACGGTCTCGGCTCGCAGTCCGCGGTGGGCGGCGGCGGCCGGTACGACGGGCTGTCCGAGATGATCGGCGGCCCCGCGCTGCCGTCCGTCGGCTGGGCGCTGGGCGTCGACCGTACGGTGCTGGCCCTGGAGGCCGAGGGCGTGGAGCTCGAACTGCCCGCGGCCACCAGCGTGTTCGCGGTGCCGCTCGGGGAGGAGGCCCGCCGGATCCTCTTCGGCGTGGTGACCGAACTGCGCAGGGCCGGTGTCGCCGCCGACTTCTCGTACGGCGCGAAGGGGCTCAAGGGCGCGATGAAGAACGCCAACCGCAGCGGGGCCCGTTTCACGGTCGTCGCCGGTGAGCGCGACCTCGCCGAGGGCGTCGTGCAGCTCAAGGACATGGAGTCCGGGGAGCAGACGGCGGTCGCCACCGGCGAGATCGTGGCCGAGCTGCGGTCCCGCCTGGTCTGACGCGCCGCCCCTTGCCTCGACGGGACGCTCCGTCCGGGCATCGAGGGGACACGCCGTCACCGCCTCGACGGGCACGCTCCCGTCGAGGCGGGTCCGTCACCGGACCCGCCCGCCATCGCGGCCGGGCGGGATGCCGGACCTTGGACCGGAGCCGTCAGCCGTCCCGCCGGTTCTTCCACCGGAAGGTCAGTAGGCACAGCAGCAAGCCGCCCAGGCACCACGCCCCGAGCACCAGGGCGATCCGGCCGAACTCCCAGTCGCCCGCCTGCTCCAGCACCTTGGCGGAGTCGGGCAGGAACACCCCGCGCAGCCCCTGGCACATCCACTTCAGCGGGAACAGGGCGCCGATGTTCAGCATCCAGTCCGGGATCGTGTCGATGGCGATGTAGACGCCGGAGATGAACTGCAGGACGAGGAAGGGCAGGACGACCACCGAGGTGGCGCTCTTGCCCGACTTGGGGACCGAACTGATCGCGATGCCGAGCAGCGCGCAGGACGTCAGGCCCAGGACGAAGATCCAGCCGAAGTCCGCCCACCTTGCGAGGTCCGAGGGCAGGTCGACGCCGTACAGCGTGGTGCCGACGGTGAGCAGGATCGCCGTCTCCAGGGCGCCGGTCACCAGGACCAGCCATATCTTCCCGAAGAAGTACGCGGCCGGCGGCATCGGAGTGCCGCGCAGCCGGCGCAGCACCTTCTCGTCCCGTTCGATCGCGATCGAGATGCCGAGGGACTGGAAGCTGGTCGACATGATGCCCGCGGCCATCATCGCGGGCACGTAGAGCTGCGAGGCCGTGACGCCCGCGCCCTTCACGTCGTCGCTGAAGATCGACGCGAACAGGAACAGGAAGACGACCGGGAAGGCGAAGGTGAACACCACCTGGTCGCGCTGGCGGAAGAACTGCCGCAGTTCCAGGCCGCCCCGGCGCAGCCCCAGCCCGAAGGCCCCGGGCAGCCGTCCGGACGCGGTCCCGCTGTCGCGTCGTACGTCGGTGGTGGTCATCGCGCGTCCTCCAGGCCGGTCAGTCGCAGATAGACGTCCTCCAGGGTGGGGCGGCTCACCCGCAGTCCCGGGATCTCCCCGTCGAAGCGGCGGACGAGTTCGGCGACCGTCCGGGTGGGGGTGTCCGTGCGTTCGCTGCGCGGTCTGCCGTCGGCCTCCGTCCACTCGACCGTGGCCTCGCCGCCGAACCGTTCGCGCAGGGCGGCCGGTTCGCCCTCGGCGACCACCCGGCCGCGCGCGACGACCGCCAGCCGGTTCGCGAGGGCCTCGGCCTCCTCCAGGTAGTGCGTGGTCAGGAGGATGGTCGTCCCCTCGTCGGCCAGCCTGCGGATCAGCTCCCAGAACTGCCGTCGTGCCGCCGGGTCGAAGCCCGTGGTCGGCTCGTCCAGGAGGAGCAGTTCGGGCCCGCCGATCACCCCGAGGGCGACGTCGAGACGGCGGCGCTGCCCGCCCGACAGCGCCTTGATCCTGCTGCCGGCCTTCGCCTCCAGACCGACCAGCCCGATGACTTCCTCGGGATCACGGGGATTCGGGTAATAGCGGGCGAAATGCCGCACCGTCTCGCCCACCGTCAACTCGGCGGGCGCGGATTCGTCCTGCCAGACGATTCCGATCCGGGAACGCCACGCGCGCGTGCCCGACTCCGGGTCCGAGCCGAGCACCGACACCTCTCCCGCGTCCCGTCGGCGGTTGCCCTGGAGGATCTCCACCGTGGTGCTCTTGCCCGCTCCGTTGGGCCCGAGCAGGCCGAACACCTCGCCCCGGCGGATACCCAGATCGATGCCGTCGACGGCGGTCACGTCCCCGTACTGCTTGCGCAGCCCCCGTACGTCGACCGCGAGTTGATCCGCGTGTGTTGTCATGCGGCCGATCTTCCCCCTGAACCGAACCTTCCGGGGCGGCCGTGCGTACCTTGTTTATGCCCACCGAACGGTGGGAGGGCGGCCGTGTGCGGCACAATGAGCCTGCCCACCGGCCCCTTCGAAGCTACGGAAACGGCGTGATGAACAAGACGACAGTCAAGGACGTCCCGACCGACGTGGAACGCCCCGCCGCCCCCGTGCGGACGGTCGGCGCCAGTCGGGCCCTCGCCGTGCTGCTGGTGATCACGGGCGCGGCCGGTCTCCTTGCCGCGTGGGTCATCACGATCGACAAGTTCAAGCTGCTCGAGAACCCGAACTTCGTCCCGGGCTGCAGCCTCAACCCGGTCGTCTCCTGCGGCAACATCATGAAGAGCGAGCAGGCCGCGGCCTTCGGCTTCCCGAACCCCATGCTGGGACTGGTCGCCTACGGCATCGTGATCTGTGTCGGCATGAGCCTGCTCGCGCGGGCCACCTTCCCGCGCTGGTACTGGCTGACCTTCAACGCGGGCACGCTCTTCGGCGTCGCCTTCTGCACCTGGCTGCAGTTCCAGTCGCTCTACCGGATCAACTCGCTGTGCCTGTGGTGCAGCCTGGCCTGGGTCGCGACGATCACCATGTTCTGGTACGTGACGTCCTTCAACGTCCGGCACGGCTTCCTGCCCGCCCCGGGCTGGCTCAAGGGCTTCTTCGGCGAGTTCACCTGGGTCCTGCCGACCCTGCACGTCGGCATCATCGGCATGCTGATCCTGACCCGCTGGTGGGACTTCTGGACCAGCTGACCGGTCCGGGGGGATTGTCCGAGCGGTGACATAAGGTTCTTGACGTGGAGCCCGACCTGTTCACCGCCGCAGCAGAAGAACGCCAGGAGAAGGACCCCGCCGGCAGTCCCCTGGCCGTGCGGATGCGTCCGCGCACCCTCGACGAGGTCGTGGGGCAGCAGCACCTGCTGAAGCCGGGCTCCCCGCTGCGCAGACTCGTCGCCGAGGCGAGCGGCGGCCCGGCCGGACCGTCCTCGGTGATCCTCTGGGGACCGCCGGGCACCGGCAAGACGACCCTCGCGTACGTCGTCTCCAAGGCCACCGACAAGCGCTTCGTGGAACTCTCCGCGATCACCGCGGGCGTCAAGGAGGTCCGCGCGGTCATCGACGGCGCCCGCCGCGCGGCCGGCGGTTTCGGCAAGGAGACCGTCCTCTTCCTGGACGAGATCCACCGCTTCAGCAAGGCCCAGCAGGACTCCCTGCTCCCGGCAGTCGAGAACCGCTGGGTGACCCTGATCGCCGCGACCACCGAGAACCCGTACTTCTCGGTGATCTCGCCGCTGCTCTCCCGCTCCCTCCTGCTCACCCTCGAACCGCTCACCGACGACGACCTGCGCGGCCTGCTGCGCCGGGCGCTCGGCTCGGAGCGCGGCCTCAGGGAATCCGTCACCCTGCCCGGGGACGCCGAGGACCATCTGCTGCGGATCGCCGGCGGCGACGCCCGCCGCGCCCTGACCGCCCTGGAGGCGGCGGCCGGCGCCGCCCTCGACAAGGGCGAGGCCGAGATCAGCCTCCAGACGCTGGAGGAGACCGTCGACCGTGCCGCCGTGAAGTACGACCGCGACGGCGACCAGCACTACGACGTGGCGAGCGCCCTCATCAAGTCCATCCGCGGCTCGGACGTGGACGCCGCCCTGCACTACCTGGCCCGGATGATCGAGGCGGGCGAGGACCCCCGCTTCATCGCCCGCCGGCTGATGATCTCCGCCAGCGAGGACATCGGCCTCGCCGACCCGAACGCGCTGCCCATAGCCGTGGCCGCCGCCCAGGCCGTCGCGATGATCGGCTTCCCCGAGGCCGCGCTCACCCTCAGCCACGCCACCATCGCCCTCGCGCTGGCCCCCAAGTCCAACTCCGCGACCATGGCCATTGGCGCCGCCATGGACGACGTGCGCAAGGGACACACGGGCCCCGTCCCGGCCCATCTGCGCGACGGCCACTACAAGGGCGCGGCCAAGCTCGGGCACGCCCAGGGGTACGTGTATCCCCACGACCTGCCCGAGGGCATCGCGGCCCAGCAGTACGCGCCCGAGTCGCTCGCGGACCGGGAGTACTACGCCCCGACCCGGCACGGCGCCGAGGCGCGGTACGCCGACGCGGTGGAGTGGACCAGGAAACACCTCGGTAGAGGGCGTGCCTGAGCACCCTGTACGATGGCTCGAAGCGCTGCGTCCCGTGTCCGGCTCCGGTCGGCACCACCAGAACGGGACATCCAGCCGGAGCCCCCGCCTCCACGGGGGGATTCCAGGAGCGTCGCGCACCGTCGAAGGTGTCGCGGGCAGCCCACCACCACCCGGATTCCCGGGAGCGGTCGGTGGGCCACTCGCGTGCTGCACGTATGTGCCCAGACCCAGGAGCGGCTGCCCGCCCCGTCCCCGTGGATCTCCACAGCGGCGAGGAGGGTTTCCCGGGCTGCGGATTGCGACCTCCCCTAACCCTGGTGAAGCCGTATTCGCATCAGAAACACGAGGTGTTTGGTTCATGGCGAACCAGTCCCGCCCCAAGGTCAAGAAGTCGCGTGCGCTCGGTATCGCGCTGACCCCGAAGGCTGTCAAGTACTTCGAGGCCCGCCCCTACCCGCCGGGTGAGCACGGCCGTGGCCGCAAGCAGAACTCGGACTACAAGGTCCGTCTGCTCGAGAAGCAGCGTCTGCGCGCGCAGTACGACGTGTCCGAGCGTCAGCTCGTCCGCGCCTACGAGCGTGCCTCCAAGGTCCAGGGCAAGACCGGTGAGGCCCTGATCATCGAGCTGGAGCGTCGTCTCGACGCGCTGGTCCTGCGTTCGGGCATCGCCCGCACGATCTACCAGGCCCGCCAGATGGTCGTTCACGGCCACATCGAGGTCAACGGCCAGAAGGTCGACAAGCCCTCGTTCCGCGTCCGTCCCGACGACGTCGTGATGGTCCGCGAGCGCAGCCGCAGCAAGACGCTGTTCGAGGTTTCCCGCGCGGGCGGCTTCGCCCCCGACGGCGAGACCCCGCGCTACCTCCAGGTGAACCTCGCCGCCCTGGCCTTCCGCCTGGACCGCGAGCCGAACCGCAAGGAGATCCCGGTGATCTGCGACGAGCAGCTCGTCGTCGAGTACTACGCCCGCTGATCTTCCTACAGCGGACGCGGTACCACCTGCGCGTCAGCGTCAGCCCGTCGTCTCCCCGCCCTTCGAGGTGGGCGAGACGGCGGGCTTTCGCATGTCCGGGGGCAGCCGGCGCTGCGACGGCACCGCCCCGAGCGGCGGGATCCCGGCACCGCCCAGCGCACGGGCCACGGCGGCGTCCTGCCCGAGCAGCTCACCGGCCCGCAGACGCTCCTCGTAGACCTCGTCGCCCAGCTCCTGCCGGCACAGCGCCGCGCAGCGCTCGTGCGGCGCGTTGTAGTACGCCGAACCGAACAGCGGCAGGCCCACCGACGGCCACATCCGCGACGCCGCGCCCTGCAGCAGCGCCGCCTCGGCCGGATCGCCCTCCACGACCGTGACCAGGGCGAGCAGTTCGAGGGCGAGCACCGAGCCGAGCAGGTCGTGGAAGCCGTGGGCGATGCCGAGGCCCCGCTCCAGCAGACCGCGCGCTCCCGCCGGGTCGCCCTCGGCCTGGGCCTGGTAGGCGAGCACGTACAGCGCGTAGGCCAGCGCCCAGCGCTCCCCGTGGTCCTCGCAGACCCCCCGGACGTCCTCGCACAGCTTCACCGCGCCCGGCATGTCGCCCTGGAAGGCCAGGGTCATCGCGAGCTCGATCTGGCCCATCAGCACATTGCTGTTGAGTTCGCCGATCTCGTGATAGCGGTCCAGCGCCGAGCGCAGCAGCACCTCGGCGCGCGCCATGTCGTCCGTGACCAGTGCCAGACAGCCGGTCCGATGCTCGGCGTAGGCGACCGCGAGGGCGTTCTCGCAGCGTTCCGCCTCCTCGCGGCACTCCTGCAGCGCTGACAGCGCGGGCACCGAGTCGCCCTGGAGGACCGCCACGTAGCCGAGGACCCACAGGGCCTTCAGCCGCGCCTGGTCACGGTCGCCGTCGAGCTCGACACTGCGCTCCAGCCAGTGCCGCCCCTCGGCGAGCCGGCCGCAGCCGACCCAGTAGAACCACAGCGAGCCCGCAAGGTACTGGCCCAGATGCGTCTCGTCCGGCTCGCCGAGCGAATACTCCAGCGCGCAGCGCAGATTGGGCAGCTCCGTCTCGACGCGCAGCGCCACCTCGCCCTGCCGTGACGAGAACCAGTCCAGCTCGCACCAGGTGACCAGGCCCATGTACCAGTCGCGGTGGCGCCGGCGCAGCCGCTCGGCGTCGCCCGTCGCCGTCAGCCAGTGCGCGCCGTAGGCACGGACCGTGTCCAGCATCCGGTAGCGCACCCCCGCCGGGCCCTCCTCGCGCGAGATCACCGACTGCGCGAGGAGTTCACCGAGCACGTCGAGGACGTCGTCGGCGTGCAGTCCGTCGCCGCTGCACACGTACTCGGCGGCCTCCAGGTCGAAGCGGCCCGCGAACACCGACAGCCGCGCCCACAGCAGCCGCTCCGCCGGAGTGCACAGCTCGTGGCTCCAGCCGATCGCGGTCCGCAGCGTCCGGTGCCGCGGCGAGGCGTCGCGCAGCCCCCCGGTCAGCAGCCGGAACCGGTCCTCGAGACGGGCGAGCAGCTGGGCGGGGGAGAGGGAGGCCACCCGGCCCGCCGCCAGTTCCAGCGCCAGCGGGATCCCGTCGAGGCGCCGGCACAGCTCCCGGACGTCGGAGCCGTTCGTCTCGTCCAGGGCGAAGCCGGGCACCCGGGCCGCCGCCCGCTGCGCGAACAGTTCCACGGCGTCCTCGTCGGACAGGGGCGCCAGCGGGAAGACCCGCTCGCCGGCGATGTCCAGCGGTCTGCGGCCCACGGCCAGCACCCGTACCCCCGGCGCCCGCCGCAGCAACGCGCCCACCAGCGCGGCGCTCCCGTCCACCAGGTGCTCGAAACCGTCCAGGACCAGCAGGAGCCGACGTCCGGCCGCATGCTCGAGCAGCACCTGGCGCGGCGAGGCGGCCGTGTGGTCCGTCAGACCGAGGGCCTCGGCCACGGCGTGGTCGAGAAGTGCCGGGTCGTGCACCGCGGACAGGTCCACGCGCCACACCCCGTCGCACGCGCCGGCCCGCGCGGCCGCGTGCGCGGCGAACCGGGTCTTGCCGACGCCCCCCATGCCCGTCACCGTGACCAGCCGGACCGTCTCCAGTGCCTCGGCCAGCCGGGCCAGCTCTGCGGAGCGCCCGACGAACGCGTCGGGTTCCAGGGGCAGATTGCCCGCTGCGGCAGGAGCGGAGCGCCGGGCGGGGAATGAACGCTGCATGAGATACGGAGCGTACTGACCCGTGAGCGCTCCGTACAATCGGTTCGCGCAACTCCACACGACGGAGCGGATTAATGCGGTACGGAGCCCCGGCCCCGGCGCGATAGGCTCGGGTGACGACTTTTCGATGTTCAGGCACACAGTCAGGGAGCGGGTGCACAGTGTCCGGTGGTGAGGTGGCCGGGATCCTGGTGGCCGTCTTCTGGGCGATCCTGGTCTCCTTCCTCGCCGTCGCGCTGGTGAGGCTGGCCCAGACGCTCAGGGCGACCACCAAGCTCGTGGCGGACGTGACCGAGCAGGCCGTGCCGCTCCTCGCCGACGCCTCCGCGGCGGTGCGCTCCGCGCAGACGCAGATCGACCGGGTCGACGCCATCGCGTCGGACGTCCAGGAGGTCACGTCGAACGCCTCGGCGCTGTCGACCACCGTCGCCTCCACGTTCGGCGGCCCGCTGGTCAAGGTCGCGGCGTTCGGCTACGGCGTGCGCCGGGCCATCGGGGGCCGTCGAGAGAATGTGCCCGACAAAGCGTCCCGGCGTACCGTGATCGTGGGCCGCACCGTCCCGTCCGCGCGGCGGGGAAAGCGGAAGAAGGACTGACGCAGCGATGTTCCGCCGTACGTTCTGGTTCACCGCGGGCGCAGCCGCGGGTGTATGGGCCACCACCAAGGTCAACCGCAAGCTCAGGCAGCTGACCCCCGAGAGCCTCGCGGCACAGGCCGCGAACAAGGCGATCGACGCGGGCCACCGGCTCAAGGAGTTCGCGCTCGACGTCCGTGACGGGATGGCCCAGCGCGAGGCCGAACTCGGAGAGGTGCTCGGCCTGAACGGGCACCCCGACCCCGAACTGCCCACGCAGCGCCGCGTCCGCGCGATCGACGGCGGGCAGTCCGGCGACAACAAGCAGATCAAGTACCTCGACAACACGACGTACTCGTACAACCGGAATGAGGACCACTGATGGAGTCGGCTGAAATCCGCCGCCGCTGGTTGAGCTTCTACGAGGAGCGCGGTCACACCGTCGTCCCTTCGGCGTCGCTCATCGCGGACGACCCGACTCTGCTCCTGGTCCCCGCCGGCATGGTCCCCTTCAAGCCGTACTTCCTCGGTGAGGTCAAGGCCCCCTGGGCCCGCGCCACCAGCGTGCAGAAGTGCGTGCGCACGCCCGACATCGAAGAGGTCGGCAAGACCACGCGCCACGGCACGTTCTTCCAGATGTGCGGCAACTTCTCCTTCGGCGACTACTTCAAGGAAGGCGCCATCACCTACGCCTGGGAGCTGCTCACCACGCCCCAGGACAAGGGTGGTTACGGCCTCGACCCCGAGCGTCTGTGGATCACGGTCTACCTCGACGACGACGAGGCCGAGACCATCTGGCGCGACAAGATCGGCGTCCCGTCCGAGCGCATCCAGCGCCTGGGCAAGAAGGACAACTACTGGTCCATGGGCGTCCCGGGCCCCTGCGGTCCCTGCTCCGAGATCAACTACGACCGCGGCCCCGAGTTCGGCGTCGAGGGCGGCCCGGCCGTCAACGACGAGCGCTACGTGGAGATCTGGAACCTGGTCTTCATGCAGTACGAGCGCGGCGAGGGCATCTCGAAGGACGACTTCGAGATCCTCGGCGAGCTGCCCAGCAAGAACATCGACACCGGTCTCGGCCTCGAGCGCCTCGCCATGATTCTGCAGGGCGTGCAGAACATGTACGAGATCGACACCTCCATGGCCGTCATCAAGAAGGCCACCGAGCTGACCGGTGTCGAGTACGGCGCCGCCCACGGCTCCGACGTCTCGCTGCGCGTGGTCACCGACCACATGCGCACCTCCGTGATGCTCATCGGCGACGGTGTGAGCCCCGGCAACGAGGGCCGCGGCTACGTGCTGCGCCGCATCATGCGCCGCGCCATCCGGAACATGCGTCTGCTCGGCGCCACCGGACCGGTCGTCAAGGACCTCATCGACGTCGTCATCGGCATGATGGGCCAGCAGTACCCGGACCTGGTCACCGACCGGCAGCGGATCGAGACCGTGGCCCTCGCCGAGGAGGCCGCCTTCCTCAAGACGCTGAAGGCCGGCACGAACATCCTCGACACGGCCATCACGGACACCAAGTCGTCCGGCGGCACGGTCCTGGCCGGCGACAAGGCCTTCCTGCTCCACGACACGTGGGGCTTCCCGATCGACCTCACCCTCGAAATGGCCGCCGAACAGGGCCTGTCGGTGGACGAGGACGGCTTCCGCCGCCTGATGAAGGAGCAGCGGGACAAGGCCAAGGCCGACGCCCGCGCCAAGAAGTCGGGCCACGCCGACCTCGGCGCCTACCGCCAGATCGCCGACGCCGCCGGCGAGACCGACTTCGTCGGCTACGACGGCACCGAGGCCGAGTCGACGATCGTCGGCATCCTCGTCGACGGTGTCTCCTCCCCGGCCGCCACCGAAGGCGACGAGGTCGAGATCGTCCTCGACCGCACCCCGTTCTACGCCGAGGGCGGCGGCCAGATCGGCGACACCGGCCGCATCCGGGTCGACTCCGGCGCCGTCATCGAGATCCGCGACTGCCAGAAGCCCGTCCCGGGTGTGTACGTCCACAAGGGTGTCGTCCAGGTCGGCGAGGCCACCGTCGGCGCCAAGGCCCAGGCCACCATCGACGTACGCCGTCGCAAGGCCATCGCCCGCGCCCACTCGGCCACGCACCTCACGCACCAGGCGCTGCGCGACGCCCTCGGCCCGACGGCCGCCCAGGCCGGTTCCGAGAACCAGCCCGGCCGTTTCCGCTTCGACTTCGGCTCCCCGTCCGCCGTCCCGACGGCCGTGATGACGGACGTCGAGCAGCAGATCAACGAGGTGCTCGCCCGCGACCTGGACGTCCAGGCCGAGGTCATGAGCATCGACGAGGCCAAGAAGCAGGGCGCCATCGCCGAGTTCGGCGAGAAGTACGGCGAGCGCGTCCGCGTCGTGACCATCGGCGACTTCTCCAAGGAGCTGTGCGGCGGCACCCACGTGCACAACACCGCCCAGCTCGGCCTGGTGAAGCTGCTCGGCGAGTCGTCCATCGGCTCCGGCGTGCGCCGCATCGAGGCCCTGGTCGGCGTCGACGCCTACAACTTCCTGGCCCGTGAGCACACGGTCGTCGCCCAGCTCCAGGAGCTGGTCAAGGGCCGTCCGGAGGAGCTTCCGGAGAAGGTCTCCGCCATGCTCGGCAAGCTGAAGGACGCCGAGAAGGAGATCGAGAAGTTCCGAGCGGAGAAGGTCCTGCAGGCCGCCGCCGGTCTGGTCGAGTCCGCCCAGGACGTGAACGGCGTGGCCCTGGTCACCGGTCAGGTCCCGGACGGCACGGGCGCCGACGACCTGCGCAAGCTGGTCCTCGACGTGCGCGGCCGTATCCAGGGTGGACGCGCCGTCGTCGTTGCCCTGTTCACGGTGGTGGGCGGCAAGCCGCTGACGGTCATCGCCACCAACGAGGCCGCCCGCGAGCGCGGACTCAAGGCCGGCGAGCTGGTCCGCGGTGCCGCCAAGACGCTCGGCGGCGGCGGTGGCGGCAAGCCGGACGTCGCCCAGGGCGGCGGCCAGAACCCGGCCGCCGTCGGCGAGGCCATCGACGCGGTCCAGCGCCTCGTCGCCGAGACGGCCAAGTAAGGGCCGCGGACATGCGCAGAGGACGTCGTCTCGCGATCGACGTCGGGGACGCCCGGATCGGGGTCGCCTCGTGCGACCCCGACGGGATCCTCGCCACTCCGGTGGAGACGGTCCCGGGACGTGACATCCCCGCCGCCCACCGCCGGCTGCGGCAGCTCGTCGAGGAGTACGAGCCGATCGAGGTCGTCGTCGGACTCCCTCGCTCCCTCAAGGGGGGCGAGGGTCCCGCCGCCGTCAAGGTCCGGGCCTTCGCCCAGGAGCTCGCGGAAGGGATTGCTCCTGTTCCGGTTCGGCTCCTGGATGAGAGGATGACCACGGTCACCGCCGGGCAGGGACTGCGTGCCGCGGGTGTGAAGACGAAGAAGGGCCGGTCGGTGATCGACCAGGCTGCCGCCGTCGTGATCCTGCAGCAAGCCCTGGAATCCGAACGAGTGTCAGGCACGTCGCCCGGGGAGGGCGTCGAAGTGGTCATGTGATCGCGATACGGTAACGTTCCGCCCGATGCGGTGGTGTTCGAACAGCCGTCGCACGGTAAAGAGGCGGACGGGAGCCGGGCCACGCGAGCCGGCCGCTGCCGGCTCGCGGCTCGTAGGGGATCGATGACTGAGTATGGCCGGGGCTCTGGCTCCGAACCGTGGCATCCGGAGGACCCGTTGTACGGGGACGGCGGATGGGGCGGGCAGGCCGCCGACGGCCAGTCCGCCTACGACGGCGGCCAGCCGCAGCACTATCCGCAGCAGCAGGGCGACTGGGGCCAGGGTCAGCAGTACCAGGGGCAGCAGCAGTACGCGCAGCAGGGCCAGCAGGGGCAGTACCCCGGACAGCAGCAGTACCAGGGCCAGCAGTACCAGGGTCAGGGCCAGCAGCAGTACCCCGGCCAGGGGCAGCAGTACCCGCAGCAGCAGTATCCGCAGCAGTACCCCGGTCAGGGGCAGCAGCAGTACCCGGGTCAGCAGCAGTTCGACGGCCAGGGTCAGCAGCAGTACCCCGGGCAGGGCCGGCAGCAGTACCCGGGTCAGGGGCAGCCGCAGTACCCCGATGGCGGAACCGGCGCGCATCCGCAGGTGCCGTACACCGGGGACGGCGCCGACCCGTACGCGGGCCAGTACGCGGCCGAGCAGCCGGACTCGTACACCACCCCCGACGCCTACCCGCCGCCCGAGCCGCCGGCCCGGCGCCGCGCCGAGCCCGAACCCGACCCCGAGCCGGACTGGGATCCGGGCCCGGACCAGGGCGAGCACGCCTTCTTCGCGGGTGGCGACGACGATGACGACGACTTCGACGAGGACGACGACCCGAAGAAGCGCCGCGGACGCGGTGAGCGCAAGGGCGGCAAGGAGCGAGGCGGCGGCAAGGGCAAGAAGCGCCGCAGCGGCTGCGCCTGCCTCGTGGTCGTGGCGGTCTTCGGCGGCGGTCTCGCCGGCGCCGGGTATTTCGGGTACCACTATTACCAGAATCGTTTCGGCTCGGCCCCCGACTTCGCCGGCGAGGGAACGGGACAGGTTCCCGTCGAAATCGCCAAGGGCGAGGGCGGTTATGTCATCGGCCAGAAGCTGAAGGCGGCCGGTGTCGTCAAGAGCGTGGACGCGTTCGTTTCCGCCCAGTCGGAAAACCCCAAGGGCAAGTCGATCCAGGCGGGCGCCTACATCCTCCGCAAGGGAATGTCGGCCAAGGCCGCCGTCGCGCTGATGCTCGACCCCAAGAGCCAGAACAACGTGACCGTGTTTCCCGGGGCCCGTAATGCCCAGGTCTACGCGTTGATCGACACGAAACTCGGGTTCGCCAAGGGCACGACCAGCGCCGTCGCCAAGAAGGAGTACAAGAGCCTCGGGCTGCCGAGCTGGGCGAACACGAACAAGGACATAAAGGACCCCCTGGAGGGGTTCCTGTATCCGCTGACCTACCCCGCCGCCAAGGGCATGAAGCCCGAGGCGGTGCTGAAGGGCATGGTCGCGCAGGCGAACAAGAAGTACGCGGCGATGGGACTCGTGGCGAAGGCGAAGACGCTCAAGCTCGACGATCCGCTGCAGGTGGTCACGGTCGCGAGCCTCGTCCAGGCGGAGGGCAAGACCCACGACGACTACCGCAAGATGGCGGAGGTCGTCTACAACCGTCTGAAGAGCACCAACACCGAGACCAACCAGAAGCTGCAGTTCGACTCGACCTTCAATTACCTGAAGGGCCAGAGCAAAATCAATATCGGCGAGTCCGAGATCAACAGCAATCCGGACCCGTACAACACGTATTACCACCGGGGTCTGCCGCCCGGGCCGATCGGCAATCCCGGCGACGACGCCTTCCGTGCGGTGTTCAATCCCACGAAGGACGGCTGGATGTACTTCGTGGCGACCGACGGCCAGAACAACACGGAATTCGCCAAGACGCTGGCCCAGTTCGAGAAACTCAAGGACAAGTTCAATGCCAGCTCCGGCAACTGAAGTCCGCCGGGCCGCGGTGCTCGGTTCCCCGATCGCCCACTCCCTCTCCCCGGTCCTGCACCGGGAGGCCTACCGGGAGCTGGGCCTCGGCGACTGGACGTACGACCGCTTCGAGGTCGACGAGCAGGCACTGCCCGCCTTCGTCGAGGGACTCGGACCGGAGTGGGCCGGGCTGTCGCTGACCATGCCGCTCAAGCGGGCCGTCATGCCGCTGCTGGACGAGATCAGCGAGACGGCCGCCTCCGTCGAGGCGGTGAACACGGTCGTCCTCACCGCGGACGGGCGGCGCGTCGGCGACAACACCGACATCCCCGGCATGGTCGCCGCGCTGCGCGAGCGGGGGATCGAGCAGGTCGACTCGGCCGCCGTCCTCGGCGCCGGCGCCACCGCCTCCTCCGCCCTCGCCGCCCTCGCCCGGATCTGCACCGGCGAGGTCGTCGCGTACGTCCGCAGCCCCGAGCGGGCCGCCGAGATGCGGGAGTGGGGCGAGCGCCTCGGGATCGAGCTGCGCACCGAGGACTGGGCCGACGCCGAGCGGGCGCTGCACGCGCCGCTGGTGATCGCCACGACCCCGGCCGGCACCACGGACGCGCTGGCCGCCGCCGTCCCCGGACGCCCCACGACCCTCTTCGACGTGCTCTACGAGCCCTGGCCGACCGACCTCGCCGCCCGCTGGTCGGCGTACGGCGGTGCCGTGGTCGGCGGACTCGACCTGCTCGTCCACCAGGCGGTGCTCCAGGTCGAGCAGATGACCGGCCGGACCCCGGCCCCGCTCGTCGCCATGCGCAAGGCCGGCGAGCACGCCCTCGCCGCCCGCGGCGAGAACGGCGACCGGCACTAGGCCGCGTACCGCCCTGCGGAGTTAGGCGACCGGCACTAGGCCGCGTGCCGCCCCGCGGAGAGCGGCGACCGGCTTCGCGGGCGGTCCGCGACGCCACCCGGGGCCGGCGTCGGCAAGGCCCCTCGCCGTGCCCCTGGCAGTGCCCGGTCCGGGCGGGTGCGTCCGCCTGATGGACCTACGGCCGGTTTCCGTCCCCGGACGTGGGAGGATCGGAGGCGGCGGGCCAGGGCCGCGCACCCGGTCGCGCCGTCGCCGTACGCGAGCACACGTGTACGCAGCAGCAGTACCAGGGCGCGAGCATGAGGAGCACCGTTGAGCAGGTTGCGCTGGCTGACCGCGGGGGAGTCCCACGGTCCCGCACTTGTCGCGACGCTGGAGGGCCTTCCCGCCGGCGTGCCGATCACCACGGAGATGGTGGCGGACCACCTCGCCCGGCGGCGCCTGGGTTATGGACGCGGTGCCCGGATGAAGTTCGAGCGCGACGAGGTCACCTTCCTCGGCGGCGTCCGGCACGGCCTCACCCTCGGCTCCCCGGTCGCGGTCATGGTCGGCAACACCGAATGGCCCAAGTGGGAGCAGGTCATGTCGGCCGACCCGGTCGACCAGGAGATCCTCGACGGGCTCGCCCGCAACGCCCCGCTGACCCGCCCGCGGCCCGGCCACGCCGACCTCGCCGGCATGCAGAAGTACGGCTTCGACGAGGCCCGGCCGATCCTGGAGCGCGCCTCCGCCCGTGAGACCGCGGCCCGCGTCGCGCTCGGCGCCGTCGCCCGTTCGTACCTGAAGGAGACGGCCGGGATCGAGATCGTCTCCCATGTCGTCGAACTCTGCTCCGTGAAGGCCCCGGGGGGTGTCTACCCGACCCCGGCCGACGTCGACCGGCTCGACGCCGACCCGCTGCGCTGCCTGGACGCCGACACCTCGAAGGCGATGGTCGCGGAGGTCGACCAGGCCCACAAGGACGGCGACACCCTCGGCGGGGTCGTCGAGGTGCTCGCCTACGGCGTCCCCGTCGGCCTCGGCTCGCACGTCCACTGGGACCGCAAGCTGGACGCCCGCCTCGCCGGCGCCCTGATGGGCATCCAGGCGATCAAGGGCGTCGAGATCGGCGACGGCTTCGAGCTCGCCCGCGTCCCCGGCTCCCAGGCCCACGACGAGATCGTGGGCACCCCCGACGGCATCCGGCGCGTCTCCGGCCGCGCCGGCGGCACCGAGGGCGGACTGAGCACCGGCGAACTGCTGCGCGTCCGCGCCGCGATGAAGCCGATCGCCACCGTGCCGCGCGCGCTGGCCACCGTCGACGTCGCCACCGGCGAGGCCGCCAAGGCCCACCATCAGCGCTCCGACGTCTCCGCCGTGCCGGCCGCCGGCATCGTGGCCGAGGCCATGGTCGCCCTCGTCCTCGCCGACGCGGTGGCCGAGAAGTTCGGCGGCGACTCCGTCACCGAGACCCGCCGCAACGTCCGCTCGTACCTCGAGAACCTGGCCATCCGGTGACCGCCCCGCGGCTGGTCCTGGTCGGCCCGATGGGGGTCGGCAAGTCCACGGTGGGCGCGCTGGTCGCCGAGCGCCTCGGCTGCGCCTACCGGGACACGGACGACGACATCGTGGCCGCCGAGGGCCGCAGCATCGCCGACATCTTCGTCGAGGAGGGCGAGCCCGCGTTCCGCGCCCTCGAGAAGGAGGCCGTGCGCGTCGCGCTCGCCGGGCACGACGGCGTCCTGGCGCTGGGCGGCGGCTCGGTCCTCGACGCCGGCACCCGCGCGCTGCTCGCCGGCCACCAGGTCGTCTACCTCTCCATGGACGTCGAGGAGGCGGTGCAGCGCACCGGCCTGAACGCGGCCCGGCCGCTGCTCGCCGTCAACCCGCGCAAGCAGTGGCGCGAGCTGATGGAGGCCCGCCGCCACCTGTACACCGAGGTCGCCCGCGCGGTCGTGGCGACCGACGGACGCACCCCCGATGAGGTCGCCCAGGCGGTCCTCGACGCACTGGAGTTGAAGGAAGCATGAGCGAGGCAGTGACCCGGGTCCAGGTCGGCGGCACCGCGGGCACCGACCCCTACGAGGTCCTGATCGGCCGGCAGCTCCTCGGCGAACTCGGCACCCTGATCGGCGAGAAGGCCAAGCGCGTCGCCGTGATCCACCCCGAGGCGCTCGCCGACACCGGTGAGGCGCTGCGCGCCGACCTGGCGGACCAGGGCTTCGAGACCGTCGCCATCCAGGTGCCCAACGCCGAGGAGGCCAAGACCGCCGAGGTCGCGGCCTACTGCTGGAAGGCGCTGGGCCAGTCCGGCTTCACCCGCACCGACGTGATCGTCGGTGTCGGCGGCGGCGCCACCACCGACCTCGCCGGGTTCGTGGCGGCGACCTGGCTGCGCGGGGTGCGCTGGATCGCCGTCCCCACCACCGTGCTCGCGATGGTCGACGCTGCGGTCGGCGGCAAGACCGGCATCAACACCGCCGAGGGCAAGAACCTGGTCGGTGCCTTCCACCCGCCCGCGGGCGTGCTGTGCGACCTGGCCGCCCTCGACTCGCTGCCCGTCAACGACTACGTCTCCGGGCTCGCCGAGATCATCAAGGCCGGCTTCATCGCCGACCCGGTGATCCTCGACCTCATCGAGTCCGACCCCGAGGCGGCCCGCACCCCGGCCGGCCCGCACACCGCCGAGCTGATCGAGCGGTCCATCAGGGTCAAGGCCGAGGTCGTCTCCGGCGACCTCAAGGAGTCGGGGCTGCGCGAGATCCTCAACTACGGCCACACGCTGGCCCACGCCATCGAGAAGAACGAGCGCTACAAGTGGCGGCACGGCGCCGCCGTCTCCGTCGGCATGCACTTCGCCGCCGAACTCGGCCGCCTCGCGGGCCGGCTGGACGACGCGACCGCCGACCGGCACCGCACGATTCTCCAGTCCGTCGGTCTCCCGCTCAGCTACCGCTACGACCAGTGGCCCAAGCTCGTGGAGAACATGAAGGTCGACAAGAAGTCGCGCGGCGACCTGCTGCGCTTCATCGTCCTCGACGGACTGGCCAAGCCGACCGTCCTGGAGGGCCCGGATCCGGCCGTCCTGCTCGCCGCCTACGGCGAGGTCGGCGAGTAACCGGCGCCACCGCGCGGGGTCTTATCCTCCGAAGCGCACCTGCTCAGCCCGTTTTGCCTCTCCCTCCCGGGCACTTCGCACCGTCCCCGGCCGTTCACACAACGGCGGCCGGGGAAGGTACCGTTCAGTAGCGACGGGGCCCGCGTCCCGTCCGCCAGCTCATCGCCTGCACGAGACGGAGTGGCACCGGATGCAGCACGCAGTGGGGGCTCCGCTGCCGCCCCACCAGCCGGGGCAAGGGCCGGCCGCCGGCTGGTCGCCGGCCGGACAGTACCCGGGGCAGCAGGGTCCCGCGCCCGCTCCGGGTTTCGCCGGTGCGCCGGTTCCGCCCGGCGCCCCGCCCGCCCAGGCACCGCAGCACCATCTGCCGCCGCATCAGATGCCCCCGCAGCCACCGCGGCACCCCTCGGCGGCGCCTCCGCAGCATCCGACGGTGCAGCATCCCCAGCACCCCTCGGCGCAGCCGCCGCCGCACCCGCCCGTGCCGCCCGCTCCGGAGACCACCGGACACGTCCAGCTGCCGCCGGGCGTCTCGGTGACCATGCCGACCCCGCCGCACGCCACGGGCGCGCCCGACCCGGCGGCGACCACGCTCGCGGTGCTGCTCATCGGCCCCGCCGGCGCCGGCAAGACCAGCGTCGCCAAGTACTGGGCCGACCACCGTCGGGTGCCCACGGCCCACATCAGCCTCGACGACGTCCGCGAATGGGTGCGCTCGGGCTTCGCCGACCCGCAGTCCGGATGGAACGACCACTCCGAGGCGCAGTATCGTCTCGCCCGCCGTACCTGCGGCTTCGCCGCCCGGAACTTCCTGGCCAACGGCATCTCCTGCATCCTGGACGACGCCGTCTTCCCGGACCGGCCCGTCGTCGGTCTCGGCGGCTGGAAGCGGCACGTGGGCCCCGGGCTGCTGCCGGTGGTGCTCCTGCCGGGCCTCGAGGTGGTCCTGGAGCGCAACGCGGAGCGGTCGGGCAACCGCAGGCTCAGCGACGAGGAGGTCGCGCGGATCCACGGCCGCATGGCCGGCTGGTACGGCTCCGGGCTCCCGATCATCGACAACTCCCAGCTCGACGTCGCGGCCACGGCCCATGTCCTGGACGAGGTCCTGGCCCGCGCCATCGCGAGCCCGCCCCAGTGGTGAGACGTCTCACTCCTCGACCGGTCCGAGACGCCCCGGCCGCTCCTCTCGACGGAGGGGCCGGTCCCGGGAGAGGGCCCCGACGGCGGGGCCTCGGGTGCCCGGTCCGGTGTCCCCCGGACGGCGGGCCACCCGTCCGGCCCTCTGGAACGGCGACATCCCGGCGGCGCTCGTAGGCTCGGTTCATGCCAGAGGTGTACGCGACCCGCAGAGAGCGGCTCCGGGAGCGCTGTGCGGCGGGCGGCAGCGCGGCGGCGCTCGTCACCCGTCCCGCCAACGTGAGGTATCTCGCGGGAGCCGCGCCGCTCGGCGCCGTGCTCCTGCTCGGCGGCGACGAGGACCTGTTGCTGTGCGGCGGACCGCCGTCCGGCGAAGCCGCGGAAGGGCGCCCGGACGAGGCGCTGGAGGTCCGGGTGCTGCCCCGCCCCGGAGGTGATGCGGCCGTCGCCGCGGCCGGCCTCGCGGCCGAGCGGGGCGCCGACTCCCTCGCCGTCGAGGAGCACCATCTGACCGTCAGCCGGCACCGCGCCCTCGGCTCCGTCGCCCCGGGCCTGCGCCTGGCCGACCTGGGCGGCGCGGTGGAGCAGCTGCGGGTGATCAAGGACGAGGAGGAGATCTCCGCCCTGCGGATCGGGGCCGAGATCGCCGACCAGGCCCTCGGCGAGCTCCTGGAGTCGATCCTCGTCGGCCGCACCGAACGCCATCTCGCCCTGGAGCTGGAACGCCGGCTCGTCGACCACGGCGCCGACGGCCCGGCCTTCGCGACCTCGGTCGGCACCGGGCCGAACTCCGGACGCCGCGGCCACCGGCCCAGCGACCGGCGTGTCGAGGAGGGCGACTTCCTCTCCGTCTGCCTCGGCGCGACCTACCGCGGCTACCGCTGCGAGATCGGCCGCACGTTCGTGATCGGCACGTCTCCGGCCGACTGGCAGATCGAGCTGTACGACCTCGTCTTCGCCGCCCAGCGGGCCGGACGGGAGGCGCTGGCACCCGGTGCCGCCTACCGTGACGTGGACCGCGAGGCCCGCCAGGTACTGGACTCCGGAGGCCATACGGAAGGCCTTCCACCGCTGACGGGGCACGGTGTCGGGCTCGAAATCGACGAGGACCCGCAGCTAGCCCCCGCGGCCATGGGTAAACTGGACGCTTGCGTGCCGGTCACCGTCGAACCGGGGGTCCACCTCCCGGGCCGGGGCGGTGTCCGGATCGATGACACGCTCGTCGTACGCCCTGAGGCGGACGGCGGACCCGAGCTACTCACCATCACGACCAAGGAACTGCTCGCGCTCTAGCCTCCGGGCCGCGCGCGAGCGCCGGGGTCGTCCACGTCAGTCCAGGAGATTCCGCAACCGTGGCTTCCACGAACGACCTCAAGAACGGCCTGGTGCTCAAGCTCGACGGAGGCCAGCTCTGGTCCGTCGTCGAGTTCCAGCACGTCAAGCCCGGCAAGGGCCCGGCCTTCGTGCGCACCAAGCTGAAGAACGTGCTCTCCGGCAAGGTCGTCGACAAGACGTTCAACGCCGGCGTCAAGGTCGAGACGGCCACGATCGACAAGCGCGACATGCAGTTCTCGTACATGGACGGCGAGTACTTCGTCTTCATGGACATGGAGACGTACGACCAGCTCATGGTCGACCGCAAGGCCGTCGCCGACGCCGCCAACTTCCTGATCGAGGGCTTCACGGCCACCGTCGCCCAGCACGAGGGATCGGTGCTCTTCGTCGAGCTGCCGGCCGCCGTCGAACTGGTCGTCCAGGAGACCGAGCCGGGCGTCCAGGGCGACCGCTCCACCGGTGGCACCAAGCCCGCCACCCTGGAGACCGGTCACCAGATCCAGGTCCCGCTCTTCATCACCACCGGTGAGAAGATCAAGGTCGACACCCGCACCAGCGACTACCTCGGCCGGGTGAACAGCTAACCGTGGCTGCCCGCAACACGGCCCGCAAGCGCGCCTTCCAGATCCTCTTCGAGGGCGACCAGCGCGGTGTGGACGTCCTGACGGTCCTCGCGGACTGGATCCGGCACTCCCGGTCCGACACCCGGCAGCCGCCGGTCAGCGAATACACGATGGAACTGGTCGAGGGCTACGCCGCCAAGGCGCGGCGCATCGACGAGCTCATCGCGCAGTACGCCGTGGGCTGGACGCTGGACAGGATGCCGGTCGTCGACCGCAACATCCTGCGCCTCGGCGCCTACGAGCTGATCTGGGTCGACGAGACCCCGGACGCCGTCGTGCTCGACGAGGCGGTGCAGCTGGCCAAGGAGTTCTCCACGGACGAGTCGCCCTCGTTCGTGAACGGCCTGCTGGGCCGGCTGAAGGACCTGAAGCCCTCGCTCCGCCGCGACGAGGACTGACCGACAGCCCGGCCGTACGGCCCCGAGGGGGCGTACGGAACGCCGGAGGGCCCGCAGCGTGATCGCTGCGGGCCCTCCGGCGTTCCTGTACCCGGGAGCCTCGGGAGGCCCGCAGACGGCCGCCGGGGTGGCCGGAACCATCAGGTTCCGGCCACCCCGGCGGCACGTTTCTGCTGAGCTGTCCTCAGGCGATTCAGCCCTCGTCGTGGGCGACCGCGCGGCGCGCGTCCGCGTCCAGGACGCCCCAGCTGATCAGCTGCTCGGTCAGGACCGAGGGGGACTGGTCGTAGATCACGGCGAGGGTGCGCAGGTCGTCCTGGCGGATCGACAGCACCTTGCCGTTGTAGTCCCCGCGCTGCGACTGGATCGTCGCCGCGTAGCGCTGGAGCGGGCCCGCCTTCTCGGCCGGCACGTGCGCGAGACGCTCGAGGTCGAGGACCAGCTTCGGCGGCGGCTCGGCGGCCCCGCCCGGGGTGGTGCCCGGAAGCAGCTCCTGGACCGGAACCCCGTAGAAGTCCGCGAGCTCGGCGAGACGCTGCACGGTCACGGCGCGGTCGCCGCGCTCGTACGAACCGACCACGACCGCCTTCCAGCGGCCCTGCGACTTCTCCTCGACGCCATGGAGGGAAAGGCCCTGCTGGGTGCGGATGGCGCGGAGCTTGGCCCCGAGTTGTTTGGCGTATTCGCTGGACATATAGCTCCCCGGACGCTGTATCAACGTGCGGCTCCGCCGCGCGGCTGGTGACTCACTGTGAGGTTACGCAGCGTTACTCTCCCCCGTCAAGCCGAAGGATTTTCGACCGGTGGTGGACGGGCGTGACGCAAGGGTGGCTCAAACCGATGTGATCAGCAGTGTTGCCGGGCTGGTACCGTTGATGGCGCAAATCCGACGTCCTTTAATGATCCGTCCCGTGAGGCGGAGAAGGAGGTCCGTTTCCCATGGACACCGAGCACGACACGCAGCACGAGGAAGCCGACGCGCGTCCCGTACTGGAAGCCCCCGACATCGCACGGGTGCTGACCCGCATCGCCCACGAGATCGTCGAACGCGCCAAGGGCGCCGACGACGTGGTGCTCCTCGGCATCCCCACCCGGGGTGTCTTCCTGGCCCGCAGGCTGGCCGACAAGCTCGAAGAGATCACCGACCGCAAGATCCCGGTCGGATCCCTCGACATCACGATGTACCGCGACGACCTGCGCATGCACCCGCCGCGCGCGCTGGCCCGCACCGAGATCCCCGGTGACGGCATCGACGGCCGCCTCGTCGTCCTCGTCGACGACGTGCTCTTCTCCGGCCGCACCATCCGCGCCGCGCTCGACGCGCTGAACGACATCGGCCGCCCGCGCGCCGTGCAGCTCGCCGTCCTCGTCGACCGGGGCCACCGCGAACTGCCCATCCGCGCCGACTACGTCGGCAAGAACCTCCCCACGTCGCTGCGGGAGACGGTCAAGGTCCAGCTCGCCGAGGAGGACGGTCGCGACACCGTGCTGCTCGGTGCCAAGCGGACCTCCCCGGGCGCGCCCCGATAGCACTCCGGCCCGCGCCGTGACGTGCCCACCAGCGCACCCGCATGCCCGAATCCTCCCTGAACTTCCTTACGGAGCCTGACAGATGCAGCGTCATCTCATCTCGGCCGCCGACCTCACCCGCGACGACGCCGTCCTGATCCTCGACACCGCCGAGGAGATGGCCCGGGTCGCCGACCGGCCGATCAAGAAGCTGCCGACCCTGCGCGGCCGCACGATCGTCAACCTCTTCTTCGAGGACTCGACCCGGACCCGGATCTCGTTCGAGGCCGCCGAGAAGCGCCTGTCCGCGGACGTCATCAACTTCACCGCCAAGGGGTCGAGCGTCTCCAAGGGCGAGTCCCTCAAGGACACCGCCCAGACCCTGGAGGCCATGGGCGTCGACGCCGTCGTCATCCGGCACGGCGCCTCCGGGGCCCCCTACCGCCTCGCCACCTCCGACTGGATCGACGCGGCCGTCATCAACGCGGGCGACGGCACCCACCAGCACCCCACCCAGGCCCTGCTCGACGCGTTCACCATGCGCCGCCGGCTCGTCGGCCGGGACGCCGGCCTCGGCCAGGACCTGTCCGGCAAGCGCATCACGATCGTCGGCGACGTCCTGCACAGCCGGGTCGCCCGTTCGAACGTCGACCTGCTGCACACCCTGGGCGCGGAGGTCACCCTCGTCGCCCCGCCGACCCTGGTGCCGGTCGGCGTGGAGAGCTGGCCCTGCGAGATCTCGTACGACCTGGACAGCACCCTGTCCAAGTCCGACGCCGTGATGATGCTGCGCGTCCAGCGCGAGCGCATGAACGCGGCGTTCTTCCCGACCGAGCGCGAGTACTCGCGTCGCTACGGGCTCGACGGCGAGCGCATGGCGAAAATGCCGGAGCACGCCATCGTGATGCACCCCGGCCCGATGGTCCGCGGCATGGAGATCACCGCCGAGGTCGCCGACTCCGAGCGGTGCACCGTCGTGGAGCAGGTCGCCAACGGTGTCTCCATCCGCATGGCCGTCCTGTACCTGCTCCTGGGCGGCAACGAGCCCGCCGTCACCCACACCCGTACCGAGGAGAAGTAAGACCATGAGCAAGATCCTTATCCGTGGTGCGCGGGTGCTCGGCGGCGAGCCGCAGGACGTCCTGATCGACGGCGAGACCATCGAGGCCGTCGGCACCGGTCTGTCCGCCGAGGGCGCTGAGGTCGTCGAGGCCGACGGCAAGGTGCTGCTGCCGGGCCTGGTCGACCTGCACACGCATCTGCGCGAGCCGGGCCGCGAGGACTCCGAGACCGTCCTGACCGGCACCCGCGCGGCCGCGAGCGGCGGCTTCACCGCCGTGTTCGCCATGGCCAACACCTTCCCGGTCGCCGACACCGCCGGTGTGGTCGAGCAGGTCTACCGGCTCGGGCGGGAGCACGGCTACTGCGACGTGCAGCCCATCGGCGCCGTCACCGTCGGCCTGGAGGGCAAGAAGCTCGCCGAGCTCGGCGCCATGCACGAGTCCGCCGCCGGCGTCACCGTCTTCTCCGACGACGGCAAGTGCGTCGACGACGCGGTGATCATGCGCCGCGCGCTGGAGTACGTGAAGGCCTTCGGCGGCGTCGTCGCCCAGCACGCCCAGGAGCCCCGCCTCACCGAGGGCGCCCAGATGAACGAGGGCGTCGTCTCCGCCGAACTCGGACTCGGCGGCTGGCCCGCGGTGGCCGAGGAGTCGATCATCGCCCGGGACGTCCTGCTCGCCGAGCACGTCGGCTCGCGCGTCCACATCTGCCACCTGTCGACCGCCGGCAGCGTCGAGATCGTCCGCTGGGCCAAGTCCCGCGGCATCGACGTCACCGCCGAGGTCACCCCGCACCACCTGCTCCTCACCGACGAACTGGTGCGCTCGTACAACCCGGTCTACAAGGTCAACCCGCCGCTGCGCACCGAGCGCGACGTGACGGCCCTGCGCGAGGCGCTCGCCGACGGCACGATCGACATCGTCGCCACCGACCACGCGCCGCACCCGCACGAGGACAAGGACTGCGAGTGGGCGGCCGCGGCGATGGGCATGGTCGGTCTGGAGACCGCGCTGTCCGTCGTCCAGCAGACGATGGTCGAGACCGGGCTCCTGGACTGGGCCGGGGTCGCCGACCGCATGTCCGTCAAGCCCGCCGCGATCGGTGGGGCCGCCGGCCACGGACGCCCCGTCTCGGCAGGTGAGCCCGCCAACCTCACGCTCGTCGACACGGCATACCGTGGGAGCGTGGACCCCGCTGGCTTCGCCTCGCGCAGCCGCAACACCCCCTACGAGGGCCGTGAGCTGCCGGGCCGGGTCACCCACACCTGGCTGCGGGGCAAGGCCACCCTCGTCGACGGGAAGCTCGCGTGACACCTCTCCTCTCCATCGCCGCCGCCCAGAAGTCCGCGGAAGTGACCGACTGGTCCGCCCGGATCGGCTGGCTCGTCGGCCTCGCCCTCTTCGTCGCGCTCGTCTACTGGCTGATGCGCGAGGGCTGGAAATGGCGGGGCACCCTCCAGGGCGACCTGCCGGAGCTCCCTGCCGCGCCGGAAGACCCCGGCCCGGCGAGACTGAGCATGAGCGGCCGCTACCACGGCTCCACCACGGCCGGACAGTGGCTCGACCGCATCGTGGCGCACGGCCTGGGCACCCGCAGCCGGGCCGAGCTCACCCTGACGGACGCGGGTCTGGACGTCGTACGCCCCGGAGCGGACGACTTCTTCATCCCGGCCGCGCAGCTGCGCGGGGCCCGGCTCGACAAGGGCATCGCGGGCAAGGTCCTCACCGAGGGCGGACTCCTGGTCGTCACCTGGGCGCACGGCGAGAGGCTCCTCGACTCCGGATTCCGCTCGGACCGCGCGGCCGAGCACAACGAATGGGCCGACACCCTGAACGACATGATCAACAAGACGGAAACGGAAGGCGCACGATGACGACCTCCACTCAGGGGAACGCCTCGCAGAAGGAAAAGGCGCTTCCCGCCGTACTCGTCCTGGAGGACGGCCGGGTCTTCCGCGGCCGCTCCTACGGGGCCGTGGGGGAGACCTTCGGCGAAGCGGTGTTCTCCACCGGCATGACCGGCTACCAGGAGACCCTCACCGACCCCTCCTACCACCGCCAGGTCGTCGTGATGACCGCCCCGCACGTCGGCAACACCGGCGTCAACGACGAGGACCCCGAGTCGAAGCGGATCTGGGTCTCCGGATACGTCGTCCGCGACCCCGCGCGCGTCTCCTCCAACTGGCGCTCGCGCCGCTCCCTGGACGAGGAACTGCGCAGCCAGGGCGTCGTCGGCATCAGCGGCATCGACACCCGCGCCCTGACCCGCCACCTGCGTGAGCGCGGCGCCATGCGCGTCGGCATCTTCTCCGGCAACGCGCTGCCCGACGCGGGCACCATGCTCGCCGAGGTGCGCCAGGCGCCCGAGATGAAGGGCGCGAACCTCGCCGCCGAGGTCGCCACCAAGGAGACCTACGTCGTCCCCGCGATCGGGACGAAGAGGTTCACCGTCGCCGCCGTCGACCTCGGCATCAAGGGCATGACCCCGCACCGGATGGCCGAACGCGGCATCGAGGTGCACGTGCTGCCCGCCACGGCCACCGCCGAGGAGATCTACGCCGTCAACCCGGACGGCGTCTTCTTCTCCAACGGCCCCGGCGACCCGGCGACCGCGGACGGTCCCGTCGCCGTGATGAAGGAAGTCCTGGCCCGCAAGACGCCGCTGTTCGGCATCTGCTTCGGCAACCAGATCCTCGGCCGCGCCCTCGGCTTCGGCACGTACAAGCTGAAGTACGGCCACCGCGGCATCAACCAGCCGGTGCAGGACCGCACGACCGGCAAGGTCGAGGTCACCGCGCACAACCACGGCTTCGCCGTCGACGCCCCGCTCGACGAGGTCTCCCAGACCCCCTTCGGCCGCGCCGAGGTCTCCCACGTCTGCCTCAACGACAACGTGGTGGAGGGCCTCCACCTGCTCGACCAGCCGGCCTTCAGCGTTCAGTACCACCCCGAAGCGGCGGCAGGGCCGCACGACGCCGCCTACCTGTTCGACCGCTTCGTATCTCTGATGGAGGGCCAGCGTGCCTAAGCGCACCGATATCCAGTCCGTCCTGGTCATCGGCTCCGGCCCGATCGTCATCGGCCAGGCCGCCGAGTTCGACTACTCCGGCACCCAGGCGTGCCGCGTCCTGCGCGCCGAGGGCCTGCGGGTCATCCTCGTCAACTCCAACCCGGCGACGATCATGACCGACCCGGAGATCGCCGACGCCACCTACGTCGAGCCGATCACCCCCGAGTTCGTCGAGAAGATCATCGCCAAGGAGCGCCCCGACGTCCTGCTGCCGACCCTCGGCGGCCAGACGGCCCTCAACACCGCGATCTCGATGCACGAGCAGGGCGTGCTCGCGAAGTACGGCGTCGAGCTCATCGGCGCCAACGTCGAGGCCATCAACAAGGGCGAGGACCGCGACCTGTTCAAGGGCGTCGTCGAGGCCGTGCGCGAGAAGATCGGCCACGGCGAGTCCGCCCGGTCCGTCATCTGCCACACCATGGACGACGTCATCGCGGGCGTCGACACCCTCGGCGGCTACCCCGTCGTCGTCCGCCCCTCCTTCACCATGGGCGGCGCCGGCTCCGGCTTCGCCCACGACGAGGAGGAGCTGCGCCGCATCGCCGGCCAGGGCCTCACGCTCTCCCCGACCACCGAGGTGCTCCTGGAGGAGTCCATCCTCGGCTGGAAGGAGTACGAGCTGGAGCTGATGCGCGACAAGAACGACAACGTCGTGGTCGTCTGCTCCATCGAGAACTTCGACCCGATGGGCGTCCACACCGGCGACTCCATCACCGTCGCCCCGGCCATGACCCTCACCGACCGCGAGTACCAGCGGCTGCGCGACATCGGTATCGCGATCATCCGCGAGGTCGGCGTCGACACCGGCGGCTGCAACATCCAGTTCGCGGTCAACCCCGAGGACGGCCGCATCATCGTCATCGAGATGAACCCGCGCGTCTCGCGGTCCTCGGCCCTCGCCTCCAAGGCGACCGGCTTCCCGATCGCCAAGATCGCGGCCAAGCTCGCCGTCGGCTACACGCTCGACGAGATCCCGAACGACATCACCGAGAAGACCCCGGCCTCCTTCGAGCCGACCCTCGACTACGTCGTCGTCAAGGCCCCGCGCTTCGCCTTCGAGAAGTTCCCCTCCGCCGACTCCACCCTCACGACCACCATGAAGTCGGTCGGCGAGGCCATGGCGATCGGCCGCAACTTCACCGAGGCGCTGCAGAAGGCGCTGCGCTCGCTGGAGAAGAAGGGCAGCCAGTTCACCTTCGTCGGCGAGCCCGGTGACAAGGCCGAGCTGCTGCGCGAGGCCGTCCGCCCCACCGACGGCCGCATCAACGCCGTCATGCAGGCCATCCGCGCCGGCGCCACCCCCGAGGAGGTCTTCGAGTCCACGAAGATCGACCCGTGGTTCGTCGACCAGCTCTTCCTGATCAAGGAGATCGCGGACGAGCTGGCCGCCGCCGACAAGCTCGGCCCCGAGCTGCTCGCCGACGCCAAGCGGCACGGCTTCTCCGACGCCCAGATCGCCGAGATCCGCGGGCTGCGCGAGGACGTCGTCCGCGAGGTGCGGCACGCGCTGGGCGTCCGCCCGGTCTACAAGACGGTCGACACCTGCGCCGCCGAGTTCGCCGCGAAGACGCCGTACTTCTACTCCTCCTACGACGAGGAGACCGAGGTCGCGTCCCGCGAGAAGCCCGCGGTGATCATCCTGGGCTCCGGCCCGAACCGCATCGGTCAGGGCATCGAGTTCGACTACTCCTGCGTCCACGCCTCCTTCGCGCTCAGCGACGCGGGCTACGAGACCGTGATGGTCAACTGCAACCCCGAGACCGTCTCCACGGACTACGACACCTCCGACCGCCTGTACTTCGAGCCGCTGACGCTCGAGGACGTGCTGGAGATCGTCCACGCCGAGCAGCAGGCCGGCCCCGTCGCCGGTGTCGTCGTCCAGCTCGGCGGCCAGACCCCGCTGGGGCTCTCGCAGGCCCTCAAGGACAACGGCGTGCCGATCGTGGGCACCTCCCCGGAGGCGATCCACGCCGCCGAGGACCGCGGCGCCTTCGGACGCGTGCTGGCCGAGGCGGGCCTGCCCGCGCCCAAGCACGGCACCGCCACCACCTTCGCCGAGGCCAAGGCCATCGCCGACGAGATCGGCTACCCGGTCCTGGTCCGCCCCTCGTACGTCCTCGGCGGACGCGGCATGGAGATCGTCTACGACGAGACCCGGCTGTCCTCGTACATCGCCGAGTCGACCGAGATCAGCCCCTCCCGGCCGGTTCTGGTCGACCGCTTCCTCGACGACGCGATCGAGATCGACGTCGACGCCCTCTACGACGGCGAGGAGCTCTACCTCGGCGGCGTCATGGAGCACATCGAGGAGGCCGGCATCCACTCCGGCGACTCGGCCTGCGCCCTGCCGCCGATCACGCTGGGCGGCTTCGACATCAAGCGGCTGCGCGCCTCCACCGAGGCCATCGCCAAGGGTGTCGGCGTCCGCGGCCTGATCAACATCCAGTTCGCGATGGCCGGCGACATCCTCTACGTCCTGGAGGCCAACCCGCGGGCCTCCCGCACCGTCCCCTTCACCTCGAAGGCGACCGCGGTGCCGCTCGCGAAGGCCGCCGCCCGCATCTCGCTCGGCGCGACCGTCGCCGAGCTGCGCGCCGAGGGCCTGCTGCCGGCGAACGGCGACGGCGGCACCCTGCCGCTGGACGCGCCGATCTCCGTCAAGGAGGCCGTCATGCCGTGGTCGCGCTTCCGCGACATCCACGGACGCGGCGTCGACACGGTCCTCGGCCCGGAGATGCGCTCCACCGGCGAGGTCATGGGCATCGACTCGGTGTTCGGCACCGCGTACGCCAAGTCGCAGGCCGGAGCCTATGGACCGCTGCCCACCAAGGGCCGCGCGTTCATCTCCGTCGCCAACCGCGACAAGCGCTCGATGATCTTCCCGGCGCGTGAACTCGTCGCCCACGGCTTCGAGCTCATGGCCACCTCCGGCACCGCCGAGGTCCTCAAGCGCAACGGCATCAACGCCACGATCGTGCGCAAGCAGAGCGAGGGCGAGGGCCCGAACGGCGAGAAGACCATCGTCCAGCTCATCCACGACGGCGAGGTCGACCTCATCGTCAACACCCCGTACGGCACCGGCGGCCGCCTCGACGGCTACGAGATCCGCACGGCGGCCGTGGCCCGCTCGGTACCGTGCCTCACGACGGTCCAGGCGCTCGCCGCCGCCGTCCAGGGCATCGACGCGCTCAACCACGGAGACGTGGGAGTGCGCTCGCTCCAGGAACACGCGGAGCATCTGACCGCGGCGCGCGACTAGCGGCCCCGAGGGGGACACCGGAAACGGTGTCCCCCTCTTCATGAGCCCCCCGCCCCTTCCAGAGGCGCCCCACCGGGCACTTCAGAGGACACGATCATGTACAAGCTGTTCTTCGACCTCGTCTTCAAGCGGATGGACCCGGAGCAGGCCCACCACCTCGCCTTCCGCTGGATCCGGCTCGTCGCCCGCGTCCCCGTCCTGCGCACCTTCGTCGCCGCCGCGCTCGCCCCCCGCCACAAGGAGCTGCGCACCGAGGCCCTCGGCCTGCGCATGCACGGGCCCTTCGGACTCGCGGCCGGCTTCGACAAGAACGCCGTGGCCATCGACGGCATGGCGATGCTCGGCTTCGACCACATCGAGATCGGCACGGTCACCGGCGAGCCCCAGCCCGGCAACCCCAAGAAGCGGCTGTTCCGCCTCGTCTCGGACCGCGCGCTGATCAACCGCATGGGATTCAACAACGAGGGCTCCGCGGCCGTCTCCGAGCGCCTGGCGGCCCGTACGCCCGTCTTCAGGACCGTCGTCGGCGTCAACATCGGCAAGACCAAGGTGGTCCCCGAGGAAGAGGCCGTCGGCGACTACGTGAAGTCCACCGAGCGCCTCGCCCGGCACGCCGACTACCTCGTCGTGAACGTCTCGTCCCCGAACACCCCCGGCCTGCGCAACCTCCAGGCCACCGAGGCGCTGCGGCCGCTGCTGACGGCCGTGCGCGAGGCCGCCGACCGCTCCGTCACCGGCCGGCGCGTCCCGCTCCTGGTCAAGATCGCGCCCGACCTCGCCGACGAGGACGTGGACGCGGTCGCCGACCTCGCCGTCGAACTCGGCCTGGACGGGATCATCGCCACCAACACGACCATCGCTCGCGAGGGGCTCGGGCTCACGTCCGACCCCTCCCTCGTGAAGGAGACCGGCGGACTCTCCGGCGCGCCCCTCAAGGCGCGCTCCCTGGAGGTCCTGCGCCGCCTCTACGCGCGCGTGGGCGACCGGATCACCCTGGTGGGCGTCGGCGGCGTCGAGAACGCCGAGGACGCCTGGCAGCGCATCCTGGCCGGCGCCACGCTGGTCCAGGGCTACAGCGCCTTCATCTACGAGGGCCCCTTCTGGGGCCGCGCCATCCACAAGGGGCTCGCCGCCCGCCTGCGGACGAGCCCGTACGCCACCCTCGCCGACGCGGTCGGCGCCGACGTGAGGAAGCCCGTATGAGCCTGGAACCCTTCGGCGCGCGCCTTCGCCGCGCCATGGACGAACGCGGCCCCCTGTGCGTGGGCATCGACCCGCACGCCTCGCTGCTGGCCGACTGGGGGCTCGGCGACGACATCGCGGGCCTGGAGCGCTTCAGCCGCACGGTCGTCGAGGCGCTGGCCGAGCGCGTCGCCGTCCTGAAGCCGCAGAGCGCGTTCTTCGAGCGGTTCGGCTCGCGCGGGATCGCCGTCCTGGAGAAGTCCGTCGAACAGGCGCGGGCGGCCGGTGCGCTGGTCGTGATGGACGCCAAGCGCGGTGACATCGGCTCGACCATGGCCGCGTACGCCGAGACCTTCCTGCGCAAGGACGCGCCGCTCTTCTCGGACGCGCTGACGGTGTCGCCCTACCTCGGCTACGGCTCGCTGAAGCCCGCCGTGGAGCTGGCCCGGGAGAGCGGGGCCGGGCTGTTCGTCCTCGCGCTCACCTCCAACCCGGAGGGCGGCGAGGTGCAGCACGCGGTGCGCGCGGACGGGCGGAACGTCGGAGCGACCGTGCTCGGGCACCTGGCCGCGGAGAACGCGGACGAGGCGCCCCTCGGCTCCTTCGGGGCCGTCGTCGGCGCGACCCTGGGCGACCTCTCGTCGTACGACCTGGAGATCAACGGTCCGCTCCTCGCGCCCGGCATCGGCGCCCAGGGGGCGACCGCGGCCGACCTCGCGGGTGTGTTCGGGTCCGCCGTGCGCAACGTCGTCCCGAACGTGAGCCGGGGTGTCCTGCGTCACGGTCCCGACGTCATGGCCCTGCGCGAGTCGGCCGAGGGGTTCGCGGAGGAGATCAGGGCGGCCGTGGCGGCCGCCTGAGGGTTCCGACAACCGTTCGAGGGCCCTCCGACGAGTGTGTTCGGAGGGCCCCGAGTCTGAATACACCCTCAAATCCGGGGAGGTATGTCGCAAATGTCGGGCTCCAGGGAGGCTGACCAGGACTTTTCCTCTGTTCTCGCTGACTCCGGCGCACTTGCCCGCTAGTCTCCGTCGAGTGGGAGCACCTCCCGCGCTGTCAAGGCGGCGGGGAAGAACGGGCGAGCGTGGTGCCCGGGAGCTCCCAGGTGGGGGGCGACCAGGTTCCCCACCGGTCCGTATCCGACAGTTCGACATCCGAGGTGACGTAGGCGTGGCTCTTCCGCCCCTTACCCCTGAACAGCGCGCAGCCGCGCTCGAAAAGGCCGCCGCGGCTCGCCGGGAGCGGGCCGAGGTCAAGAATCGACTCAAGCACTCCGGCGCCTCTCTTCACGAGGTCATCAAGCAGGGCCAGGAGAACGACGTCATCGGCAAGATGAAGGTCTCCGCTCTCCTGGAGTCCCTGCCGGGCGTGGGCAAGGTCCGCGCCAAGCAGATCATGGAGCGACTCGGGATCTCCGAGAGCCGCCGCGTCCGCGGTCTCGGCTCGAACCAGATCGCCTCTTTGGAGCGCGAGTTCGGCGGTTCCGGCGCCTGAGTCCTGGACACACCGGGATTGCTGGAATAATCGCTGCATGGCTGCTACACCCCGGGGGACGTCCCCCGTACCCCCGGACGTACGTCCGCGGCTGACCGTGCTCTCCGGCCCCTCGGGGGTCGGCAAGAGCACGGTCGTCGCTCATATGCGCAAGGTTCACCCCGAGGTCTGGCTCTCGGTGTCGGCGACGACCCGCAAGCCGCGCCCCGGGGAGAAGCACGGAGTCCACTACTTCTTCGTCTCCGACGACGAGATGGACAAGCTGATCGCCAACGGCGAGCTCCTGGAGTGGGCCGAATTCGCCGGCAACCGCTACGGCACGCCCCGGGCCGCGGTCACGGAGCACCTGGAGTCGGGTGTGCCGGTCCTCCTGGAGATCGATCTCCAGGGAGCCCGGCAGGTCCGCGAGTCCATGCGGGACGCGCTGCTGGTGTTCCTGGCCCCGCCCTCCTGGGACGAGCTGGTGCGCCGGCTCACCGGGCGAGGCACCGAACCGCCCGAGGTGATCGAGCGCCGTCTGGAGGCGGCCAAGGTCGAGCTCGCCGCCGAGCCCGAGTTCGACACCACCCTTGTCAACACCTCCGTCGAGGACGTGGCGCGCGAGCTGCTAGCCTTGATGGAAGTTGTTTGATCTTTCAGGTCAATTTCCACCTTTCGGAAGGCAGAGCGTGTCCTCTTCCATCACCGCTCCCGAGGGCATCATCAACCCTCCGATCGACGAGCTTCTCGAGGCCACCGACTCGAAGTACAGCCTCGTGATCTACGCGGCCAAGCGCGCCCGTCAGATCAACGCGTACTACTCGCAGCTCGGCGAGGGCCTCCTCGAGTACGTCGGTCCGCTCGTCGACACCCACGTCCACGAGAAGCCGCTGTCGATCGCCCTGCGCGAGATCAATGCGGGTCTGCTGACCTCCGAGGCCGTCGAGGGCCCCGCCCAGTAGACGCATCGAAACGCTCATCCCAGGCCCGGCGGCGCGACTGCCGGGCCTGTGGTGTGTCATGGAGTCGTAGGTTTCCGAGCCCGGGGAGAGACGGTGGACAAGCCGAAGGTCGTACTGGGGGTCAGCGGTGGCATCGCCGCGTACAAGGCCTGTGAGCTGCTGCGACGGCTCACGGAGTCGGGTCACGACGTGCGGGTCGTGCCCACGGCCTCCGCGCTGAACTTCGTCGGGGCGGCCACCTGGTCCGCTCTCTCGGGCCACCCGGTCTCCACGGAGGTCTGGTCGGACGTCCACGAGGTCCCGCACGTGCGCATCGGACAGCACGCCGACCTCGTGGTGGTCGCCCCCGCGACGGCCGACATGCTCGCCAAGGCCGCCCACGGGCTGGCCGACGACCTCCTGACCAACACCCTGCTCACCGCCCGGTGCCCGGTCGTCTTCGCGCCCGCCATGCACACCGAGATGTGGGAGCACCCGGCGACCCAGGAGAACGTGGCGACCCTGCGGCGCCGCGGCGCCGTCGTCGTCGAGCCCGCCGTGGGGCGCCTGACCGGCGTCGACACCGGCAAGGGCCGGCTGCCCGACCCGGGGGAGATCTTCGAGGTCTGCCGCCGTGTCCTCGCCCGCGGGGCGGCCGAACCGGATCTCGCCGGACGGCACGTCGTCGTCAGCGCCGGCGGCACCCGCGAACCCCTCGACCCGGTCCGCTTCCTCGGCAACCGCTCCTCCGGCAAGCAGGGGTACGCGCTCGCCCGCACCGCCGCCGCCCGCGGCGCCCGGGTCACCCTGATCGCGGCGAACACGGGCCTCGCGGACCCGGCCGGGGTCGACGTCGTCCAGGTCGGCACCGCCGTGCAGATGCGGGAGGCCGTGCTCAAGGCGGCTCCGGACGCCGACGCCGTGGTGATGGCCGCCGCGGTGGCGGACTTCCGCCCCCAGGCATACGCTGCCGGAAAGATCAAGAAGAAGGACGGCCAGGAACCGGAGCCGATCATTCTTGTCCGTAATCCGGACATCCTCGCGGAGATCTCCGCCGACCGTGCGCGCCCCGGCCAGATCGTGGTCGGATTCGCCGCCGAGACCGACGACGTCCTGTCGAACGGACGGACGAAGCTGGCGCGCAAGGGGTGCGATCTCCTCGTGGTGAACGAGGTGGGCGAGCGCAAGACCTTCGGTTCCGAGGAGAACGAGGCGGTGGTGCTCGGAGCGGACGGAAGTGAGACCCCGGTGCCGCACGGACCCAAGGAAGCGCTGGCCGAGACCGTGTGGGACCTGGTGACACACCGACTGGGGTGAACCCTCACCCAACACACCCGTCACCACAAAGCCCGCAAAATCGGGCGTGGCGACCCTGGCGGAGACCCGCGGCGATGGCGCAGAATGCCCGTGCCGCAGGTCACAGCCCTTCCGAGAGGCGAGACAGGGGTCCCGCGGCCGAGTGCGACCGATAAACTGTTCTCGGACGACGCCGGGCGCAGCCCCCGGCCGTCCACCAATGATCAGCCAGCAGCCGCTGCAACCACAGGGAGCGTTGTGTCCCGTCGCCTGTTCACCTCGGAGTCCGTGACCGAGGGTCACCCCGACAAGATCGCTGACCAGATCAGCGACACCATTCTCGATGCCCTCCTGCGTGAGGACCCGACGTCCCGGGTCGCCGTGGAGACGCTCATCACCACCGGCCTGGTGCACGTGGCCGGAGAGGTCACGACCAAGGCGTACGCGCCGATCGCCCAGCTCGTCCGCGAGAAGATCCTGGAGATCGGCTACGACTCGTCGAAGAAGGGCTTCGACGGAGCCTCCTGCGGCGTGTCGGTGTCGATCGGCTCCCAGTCCCCGGACATCGCGCAGGGCGTCGACACCGCGTACGAGTCCCGTGTCGAGGGCGACGAGGACGAGCTGGACAGGCAGGGCGCCGGCGACCAGGGCCTGATGTTCGGGTACGCGACGGACGAGACCCCGAACCTGATGCCGCTCCCGATCCACCTGGCGCACCGGCTTTCGCGCCGGCTGTCCGACGTGCGCAAGAACGGGACCATCCCGTACCTGCGCCCGGACGGCAAGACCCAGGTCACCATCGAGTACGACGGCGACAAGGCGGTCCGTCTGGACACCGTCGTCGTCTCCTCGCAGCACGCCAGCGACATCGACCTGGACTCGCTGCTCGCCCCCGACATCCGCGAGTTCGTCGTGGAGCCGGAGCTCAAGGCCCTCCTGGACGACGGCATCAAGCTGGAGACCGAGGGCTACCGCCTGCTGGTGAACCCGACCGGCCGCTTCGAGATCGGCGGCCCGATGGGCGACGCCGGCCTCACCGGCCGCAAGATCATCATCGACACGTACGGCGGCATGGCCCGCCACGGCGGCGGCGCCTTCTCCGGCAAGGACCCGTCCAAGGTCGACCGCTCCGCCGCCTACGCGATGCGCTGGGTCGCGAAGAACGTCGTCGCCGCGGGCCTCGCCTCGCGCTGCGAGGTCCAGGTCGCCTACGCGATCGGCAAGGCCGAGCCCGTCGGTCTGTTCGTGGAGACCTTCGGCACCGCCAAGGTCGAGGCCGAGAAGATCGAGACGGCCATCACGGACGTCTTCGACCTCCGTCCGGCCGCGATCATCCGCGACCTCGACCTGCTGCGCCCGATCTACTCCCAGACCGCCGCCTACGGCCACTTCGGCCGTGAGCTGCCGGACTTCACCTGGGAGCGCACCGACCGGGTGGACGCGCTGCGCAGGGCCGTCGGCCTGTAACCCCGGAATCCCAGCACATCCTGAGGCCCGGCACCCGCGAGGGTGCCGGGCCTCACGGCTGCGTGGCGAAGATCCTCAAGTCCGACGAGGACGCCCGTCGCGCCCTTGAGCGCGGCGGGGAAAACCGCTGGCCGGAGCGGACCGGCGTCCGTACGCTGATGATCTCCCGGTGCGACGGCCGCGGCTACTTCGGTGGAGTACGCCCATGGCGTGCGGTGAATCTGGATCACGTTCCGCTGCCGCCCTTGATCTCGGGAGATCCGACGCCGTCCGGCCCGATCACGGGCGGGCGGCGCTGTCGGTGCGGTCTGGTAGGAATACTGCTGTGAGCAGTGCGAACGGGCGAACCGACGACGGCGCGGGCGGGGCGGACGGCGCACCGCCCGAGCAGCTCGCGCTGATCCGGGAGGCCGTGCGCCGGTCAAAGGCGCCGAAGGCCAAGCCGCGGACCTGGCGGGGTGCCCCGCTGGCGAAGGAACTGCCCGTCGCCCGGGTGCTCGTCGACAAGGGCGTGCTGCACCTCGACCGCTACTTCGACTACGCCGTGCCCGAGGAACTGGACGAGGCCGCCCAGCCGGGCGTACGGGTGCGGGTCCGTTTCGGCGCCGGCGGGCGCACCGTGCGCGAGGGCCGGCGCGAGGGCGGCGGTCTCATCGACGGCTACCTCGTGGAGCGGGTCGCCGAGTCCGACTACTCCGGGCCGCTGGCCGCCCTCGCCCAGGTCGTCTCGCCCGAACCCGTCCTCGGACCCGAACTGCTCGGGCTCGCCCGTGCCGTCGCCGACCGCTACGCGGGATCGCTGGCGGACGTGCTGCAGCTGGCCGTGCCGCCCCGGCACGCCCGCGCCGAGGCACGGGAGTCCCCGGCGCCCCCGCCGCGGCCCGCCGCACCCGAACCCGGGACCTGGCGGCGGTACGGAAGAGGGGCGGACTTCCTCACCTCGCTCGCCTCCGGCGGGGCTCCGCGCGCCGTGTGGACAGCGCTGCCCGGTCCCGAGTGGGCCGAGGAGATCGCCCGCGCGGTGCGGGCGACGCTGGCTTCGGGCCGCGGTGCGCTCGTCGTCGTCCCCGCCGGCCGGCCCGCCGCCCGCGTGGACGCGGCGCTCAAGGCCCAGCTGGGGGAGGGGCAGCACGCCGTGCTGACCGCCGACGCGGGCCCCGAGCGGCGGTACCGCGACTGGCTCGCCGTGCGCCGGGGATCCGTACGGGCGGTGGTGGGCACCCGGGCCGCCATGTTCGCACCGGTCCGCGACCTGGGACTGGTCGTCGTCTGGGACGACGGCGACGACGGGCACAGCGACGACAACGCTCCCTTCCCGCACGTCCGGGAGGTGCTGGAGCTGCGCGCCTCACGGGACAGGTGCGGCTTCCTGCTCGGGGGCTGGACATGCACGGTCGAGGCGGCGCAGCTGGTGGAGAGCGGCTGGGCGCTGCCGCTGGCCGCCGACCGGGAACAGGTGCGCGCCGCCGCGCCGTTGGTGCGGACCGTCTCGGACACCGATCTCGCCCGTGACGAGGCCGCTCGGGCGGCCCGGCTGCCGTCGCTCGCCTGGGGGGCCGTCAGGGAGGGGCTGAAGCAGGGGCCGGTGCTGGTCCAGGTGCCCCGGCGGGGCTATGTGCCCCGGATGGCCTGCGCCCGGTGCCGGGAGCCCGCGCGTTGCCGGCACTGCGCGGGGCCGCTGGAGGCGCAGGACGCCCAGGCGCTGCGGTGCGGGTGGTGCGGGCGGGACGAGGCCGCCTGGCACTGCCAGGAGTGCGGCGGTTTCCGGTTGCGCGCCCAGGTCGTCGGCGCCCGGCGGACCGCCGAGGAACTGGGGCGCGCGTTCCCCGCCGTGCCCGTGCGCACCTCCGGGCGGGAGCAGGTGCTGGACACGGTGCCCGCGACACCCGCGCTGGTGGTCAGCACGCCAGGGGCCGAACCCGTGGCCGAGGGCGGGTACGCGGCGGCGCTGCTGCTGGACGGCTGGGCCATGCTCGGCCGGCCCGATCTGCGGGCCGGCGAGGACGCGCTGCGTCGCTGGACGGGGGCCGCCGCGCTGGTCCGTCCGCAGGGCGCGGGCGGCACGGTCGTGATCGTGGCCGAACCGACCCTGCGGCCGGTGCAGGCGCTCGTGCGGTGGGATCCGGTCGGCCACGCGGTGCGTGAACTCGCCGAGCGGGCCGAGCTGGGGTTTCCGCCCGTCTCCCGGATGGCGGCGGTCTCGGGCACACCGGAGGCGCTCGCCGGGTTCCTGGCCGCGGCCGAACTACCGGGCGACGCCGAGGTGTTGGGGCCCGTGCCGGTGCCGGGCGACGGGGCGGGACGGCCCCGGAAGCCCGGGGGAGGGCCTCCCCGGGAGCCGGGGGAGCGGGTGCTCATCCGGGTGCCCCCGGGCAGCGGAGCGGCGCTGGCGGGTGCGCTGAAGAGCGCGCAGGCGGCCCGCATGGCACGCGGCGGCGGCGAGCCCGTACGGATCCGGATCGATCCGCCCGACATCGGGTGAGGCCGGGCGCCTGGCATCGGGTGCCGGGTGTTGGGCGCTTGGCGTCGGACGTCGGGTCGACGGCCCGGGCTCGGAGCGGTGTCCGGCGTGTGCCGCCTCCACCGCCACCCTCACCGCGCCCGAGGGCGGGTGACCTGGTGTCATGACCGTGCCTTCGCACGGCCGTCGGGAGCATACGCGGACGCGCCGATGCGGGTGCGGATGCGGATGCGGGTGCGCGCGGAGCGACGGCGGCGGAGGCCCGGCCGGGAGTACGGAGTCGGACCCGTTGGCGCGGCAGGGACTGCCCCCCGGGGTGCGGCGCCGGGAGGCAGTTGACGGGCCGGCGGATCAGCCGTTGCGCGGGCTCGGGAAGGCCGTGGGCCTGACCTCGTCGCGGAACGTCGGGCTGCCGGACGTCGGCTGGGTCGGCATGGAGCGGGCGGCCGGAACGGTCGGCACCGGGGGGAGCGCGGAGTTGACGGAGACCGTGCGTGTCTCGGCCGGATCCGTCGCCCGCTCCGCCTCGGCGGCTGCCTGGGCCGCGGCCCGCCGGGCACCGTAACGCCGGTGCACCGCCTGCTTGGTGACCCCGAGGGCCGAGCCCACCGCGTCCCAGGAGAAGCCGAGCGAGCGGTCGAAGTCCACGGCGGCGGTGACCAGCGTCTCGACGCTGTCCCGCAGCTCCTGGGCGAGACGGACGGTCGGGGCGGGAGCGCGACCGTAGACGACGAAGCCCGTGGAGGGGCCGGCACGGCGCGGCCTGTAGACGTTGCCCAACTGGGCGGTGAGCGTGCGCAGTGCGTCCACCTGCCTGCGGACCCGCTCGATGTCCCGCACCAGCAAGTGCAGGCTGGCCCGAGCCTGGGCGTCGTGGGTTGCGTGGTCGGCCATGAACAAGCCTCTCGAACCGGCGTTGAAAGGGAACGGGCCGCTTGTGTGCAGCCCGCTGTGGTCAACTCTTTCTTGACCAACGCGTGGACGGGTGAGTGGTCACGGGTGCAAGGGCGCAAGAGCATATGAACGGGGCGTGACCCGCTCTGTACGCCCCCCGTCGTGCGATGGACGCGCCCCGGCGGCCGACGGGCGGTCCGTTCCACCTGCGCCGACGGCCCGGGCAGGGCCCCGCGCGGAACCCCCGAGCCCTTGTGCCGCGCGCGGCATAGACTGGTGCGCTGCCCCGTGCACCGGCTCGACCGGCAGGCGCCCGGGGGACGGAAGTGCTCCCGCCCGAGAGGCCAACCGCCACCCATGAAGCTCGTCTTCGCAGGCACCCCCGAGGTCGCCGTTCCCGCCCTGGACGCCCTGATCGCCTCCGGGCGGCACGAGGTGGCCGCCGTCGTGACCCGGCCGGACGCGCCCGCCGGACGGGGGCGACACCTCGTCGCGAGCCCGGTCGCCCAGCGGGCCCAGGAGGCCGGCATCGAGATCCTGAGGCCCGTGAAGCCCCGGGACGAGGACTTCCTGGCCCGGCTGCGGGAGATCGCCCCGGACTGCTGTCCGGTCGTCGCGTACGGGGCGCTGCTGCCCCGCGTCGCCCTCGACATCCCCGCCCAGGGCTGGGTCAACCTGCACTTCTCGCTGCTCCCCGCCTGGCGCGGCGCCGCCCCCGTGCAGCACGCGATCATGGCCGGTGACGAGATCATTGGCGCGTCCACCTTCCTGATCGAGGAGGGTCTCGACTCGGGGCCGGTCTACGGCACCGTCACCGAGGAGATCCGGCCCACCGACACCAGCGGGGACCTGCTCACCCGGCTCGCGTTCGCCGGCTCCGGACTGCTCGCCGCGACGATGGACGGCATCGAGGACGGCACCCTCAAGGCGGTGCCGCAGCCCGCCGACGGCATCAGCACGGCCCCGAAGATCACCGTCGAGGACGCCCGCGTCGACTGGGCCACCCCGGCGATGCGTGTCGACCGGGTGGTGCGCGGGTGCACGCCCGCGCCCGGCGCCTGGACCGTCTTCCGTGCCGAGCGGCTCAAGCTCATCCACGTGGCGCCGGTGCCGGACCGCACGGACCTCGCCCCGGGCGAGCTGTCCGTCGCCAAGAACAACGTGTACGTGGGCACCGGTTCGTACGCTGTCGAGCTGCTGTGGGTACAGGCCCAGGGCAAGAAGCCGATGCGTGCCGCCGACTGGGCCCGCGGGGTGCGGATCCCCTCCGGCGAGCGCCTCGGCGTCTGACCCCCACCCCGCGGGGGCGTCCGACCCGCGGGGTCTTCCGACGCCGGTCCCGCGGGGGCGTCTGCCTCGGGCCCCCGCGGCGTACGCTGATAAGCGCATCTTTTTCCTGGATCCGGAGCACCTTTTTCGTGAGTGAGCAGCCCCGTCGGCCGCAGAAGCCCGGCAAGCCCTACCGCCGCCCCCAGAAGGACCCGGTCCGCATGCTCGCCTTCGAGGCGCTGCGGGCCGTGGACGAGCGGGACGCGTACGCGAACCTCGTCCTGCCGCCGCTGCTGCGCAAGGCGCGGGCCAAGGGCGACTTCGACGCACGGGACGCGGCGCTGGCCACCGAGCTGGTGTACGGCACGCTGCGCCGCCAGGGGACGTACGACGCCGTCATCTCGGCCTGTGTCGACCGGCCGCTGCGCGAGGTCGACCCGCCGGTCCTCGACGTGCTCAGCCTCGGCGTCCACCAGCTGCTCGGCACCCGTATCCCGACGCACGCGGCCGTCTCCGCCTCGGTCGAGCTGGCCCGCGTGGTGCTCGGCGACGGGCGGGCCAAGTTCGTGAACGCCGTGCTGCGCAAGGTGGCGCGGCAGGACCTCGACGCCTGGCTGGAACAGGTCGCCCCGCCCTACGACGAGGACGCCGAGGACCACCTCGCCGTCGTGCACTCGCACCCGCGCTGGGTCGTCTCCGCGCTGTGGGACTCCCTCGGCGGCGGCCGGGCCGGCATCGAGGACCTGCTGGAGGCCGACAACGAACGGCCCGAGGTCACCCTCGTCGCCCGGCCGGGACGTTCCACCGCCGAGGAACTCCTCGACTCCCTGGACGAGGACTCGGCGCTTCCCGGGCGCTGGTCCCCGTACGCCGTGCGGCTCACCGAGGGCGGCGAGCCGGGTGCCGTGGCGGCCGTGCGCGAGGGCCGTGCGGGCGTGCAGGACGAGGGCAGCCAGCTGGTGGCGATCGCCCTGGCGAACGCCCCGCTCGACGGACCCGACCGGCTCTGGCTGGACGGCTGCGCCGGACCGGGCGGCAAGGCCGCCATGCTGGCCGGTCTCGCCGCCCAGCGGGGAGCGCGACTGCTCGCCTCCGAGAAGCAGCCGCACCGCGCGGGGCTGGTCGCCAAGGCACTTGCCGGGAACCCCGGCCCCTACCAGGTCATCGCCGCCGACGGCACCCGCCCGCCGTGGCGGCCCGGCACCTTCGACCGGGTACTCATGGACGTCCCGTGCACGGGCCTGGGCGCCCTGCGCCGCCGTCCCGAGGCCCGCTGGCGCCGCCGCCCCGAGGACCTCGACGGCTTCGGGCCGCTCCAGCGGGGCCTGCTGCGCACGGCGCTGGCGTCGGTGCGCGTGGGCGGTGTCGTCGGCTACGCGACCTGCTCGCCGCACCTCGCCGAGACCCGTGCCGTCGTCGACGACGTCCTCAAGCACTTCGAGGACGGCTCCGCCGAACTGCTCGACGCGCGCCCGCTGCTGTCCGGCGTGCCCGCGCTGGGCGACGGCCCCGACGTCCAGCTCTGGCCCCATCTGCACGGAACCGACGCGATGTACCTGGCCCTGATCCGCCGGACCGGCTGACCCGACCGCGGGCCGCGGCGGCCAAGCACCGGGCCGCGGGCTGCCATGCACCGGGCCGCGCGCTGCCGGGGCACCAGGGCGCGGGCAGCAGGGCTGCCGGGCCACCGGGCCGCGAGAACCACCGGGCCGGCGGGGCTCCACGGCGCGGGCCACACAGCTGCCGGCGCTCCGAGCCCCACGCCACCGGGCTGTCGGGCTCCGGTGCTCCAGGGCGTCAGTCCGGCGGCCGGGGCGGCTTCGTGGAGCCTCCGGGACCCCCGGCGCCGTCCACGTCCCCGTCGGCCCCTGGGCCAGGGTTGCCGCCCGTCGCCCCGGGATTTCCGGCGTTCCCCGGTCCGGCCGGGTCCCGGGCGTCCGCGCCGTCCGGGGTCTCCGCGGAGCCCTCGTACGGGCTCCGCGCGCCCGCGGACACCCCGGCCGGTTCGCCCGGGCCGGTGGCGGCCCGGGCGCCGCCGTCCTCGTGCGCGAGCCGGTTCGGCCACCACACCTTCGGGCCGACGTCGAGGAACAGCGAGGTGACCAGCACCGAGCGCACCACGAAGGTGTCCAGCAGGACGCCGAGGGCGACCGCGAAGCCGATCTCCGCGAAGCCCACGATCGGCAGGGTGCCGAGGGCCGCGAACGTGCCCGCGAGGACCAGTCCGGCCGAGGTGATCACCGCGCCGGTGGTGGCGAGCCCCGTCACCACCCCCTTGCGGGTGCCGTGCAGCGCGGCCTCCTCCCGGATGCGGGTGGTCAGGAAGATGTTGTAGTCGATGCCGAGCGCCACCAGGAACACGAAGACGAACAGCGGGAAGGCCACGTCCTCGCCGGCGTAGTCGAAGACGTGCCGGAAGGCGAGCGCGCTCACGCCGAGGGCCGTCGCCAGCGACAGCACGACAGTCCCGATCAGCAGCAGCGGCGCGATCAGCGCGCGCAGCAGGAGGCTCAGGACCAGCAGGACCACCACGAGGACGAGTGGGATGACCAGGTAGTTGTCGTGGGCCTGGGCGTTCTCCATGTCCAGCAGGACCGCGGCACCGCCGCCCACCTTCGCGTCGGCCCCCGGTACGGAGTGCACCGCGTCCCGGACGCGCTCCACGGTGTCCTTCGCCGCCGCGCTGTCCGAGGGGGCGCGGGTCGTCGCCTCGAACAGCACCCTGCCGTCGTGCACGGGCGCCGTGCCCGGAGGCACGCCGATGCTCGCGGGCACCACGCCCGGGTCCGCCGCCACGGTCCGGCCGACCTCCCTGGCCTGCGCCGTGTTCGACACGATGACCAGCGGATCCCCGTCGCCCGCCGGGAAGTACTGCGCCGACACCTCCTGGCCGACGACCGAGTCCGGTCTCCCGGTGAACTGGTCGGCGTTGGGGATGCCCGCGGCCCGCAGCTGGATCAGGCCCAGGGAGAGCACCCCGAGCGCCAGCGCGGTGCCGACCCAGAACGTCCGGGGCCGGCGGGCGATCCGCGCGCCCATGTGCGCCCAGACGCCGCTCCTGGTCGGATCGGCCGAGCCGAGGTGCGGGACGGCCGGCCAGAAGATCCAGCGGCCGAAGACGAGCAGCAGGGCCGGGAACAGCGTGAGCATGGCGATCAGACCGACGGCCACGCCGATGGCCGCGACCGGGCCGAGGCCCCGCGTCGAGTTCATCTCGGCGACCAGCAGCACCAGCATGCTCAGGACGACCGTCGCGCCCGAGGCCAGGATGGCGGGACCGGCCCGGTTCATGGCGAGTTTCATCGCCTCGTGCCGGTCCTCGTGACGGCGCAGCTCCTCTCGGTAACGGGCGACGAGCAGGAGGGCGTAGTCGGTCCCCGCGCCGAACACCAGCACGGTGAGAATGCCCGCGCTCTGGCCGTTGACGGTCAGACCGGCGTGCTTCGCCAGCAGATAGATCAGCGCCTGGGCCGTGAACAGCGCGACGACCACGCCGAGCAGGGGCACGAACAGCAGGATCGGGCTCCGGAAGGTGATCAGGAGCATGACGATGACGACGGCCATCGCGGCGTAGAGCAGCGTCGAGTCGATGCCCTCGAAGGCCTTGGAGGAGTCGGCGGCCGTTCCGCCGGGGCCGGTGATGTGCACAGAGAGCCCGTCGCCGCCCTTGCCCACCTGGTCACGGATGGAGGAGACGGCCGGAGCGATCCGCTGCCAGCCGGAGGCATCCATGGTGATGGGGACGTAGATCTGGGCCGCGCGCGGGTCCGGCTGCCGGTCGAACACCGGGCCCCGGGTCTCCTCGCCGCGGATGCCGTGCTCCCGCAGGGTCCTCAGCTGCCGGACGTCCTCGGCGATCTGCCGCCGGTCCTGCACGGTCAGGCCGTCCGGGCGGGCGTAGACGACGACCGCGGGGATCTGCTCGGGCCTGAACCCGTTCGAGATGTCGAGGACCTGGGTGGATTCCGCCGAGCCCGGCAGCCAGGACTGGGCGTCGTTGTCCTGGGCGTCGGTGAGCTTGGCCCCGAGCGGCGCCACGAACAGGAGCACCAGCAGCCACAGGGCGAGAACCAGCCACTTGGACCGCCGTCCGCAGACGACTCCGATGGCCCCGTGCTTCCAGACGTCGAGCCGCTTCATGCCCACCCCCGGGACCGGACGCAGTGCCGTCGAGCCGTCCAGAATGGCACGACGGGACGTCCCGGGGCAGGCGCGGGACGATCCAGGTCCGGACCGGGGCGGGCAACGGGCCCGGGGCATGGCAGTCTTGGGGCATGGCCGCGCAGATCAACCCCAGCATCCTGTCCGCCGACTTCGCCCGTCTTGCCGAGGAGGCAAGGGCGGTGGAGGGCGCGGACTGGCTCCATGTCGACGTCATGGACAACCATTTCGTACCGAACCTCACCCTCGGGGTGCCGGTCGTAGAGTCTTTGGCCCGTGCGACGGGCACTCCGCTGGACTGCCATCTGATGATCGAGGACGCCGATCGGTGGGCGCCCCAGTACGTGGAAGCCGGTGCCGGCTCCGTCACCTTCCATGTGGAGGCGGCCGCCGCGCCCGTCCGGCTCGCCCGCGAGATCCGGGCCAAGGGTGCCCGTGCCTCGATGGCGCTCAAGCCGGCGACCCCCATCGAGCCGTACGAGGATCTGCTGCCCGAACTCGACATGCTGCTGATCATGACCGTCGAGCCCGGATTCGGGGGTCAGGCTTTTCTTGACATCATGCTCCCCAAGATCCGCCGCACGCGCGAGTTGATCAGCAAGCACGGCCTGGAACTGTGGCTCCAGGTCGACGGCGGGGTCTCGGCCTCGACCATCGAGCGCTGCGCGGAGGCGGGCGCCGACGTGTTCGTCGCCGGTTCGGCGGTGTACGGGGCGGCGGACCCCGCCCAGGCGGTACGTGCACTGCGCACGCAGGCCGAGGGGGCGACGGCCCGTGCGTCCTGGGCGTGCGACCACTGAGCCAAGGGAACGTGAACGCCGTCCATCAGGGCGGATCAAGTGCGCCGGATCTGCAAGGATGACGGCGAATCCAGAGTGTGAACAGCAGTGAGGAGATGGCCGTGTCGGGTATGTCGGCGGGCCGGTCAGCCATGCGGATGGGACCCGCTGAGCTGGTCCAGGCGGCGGCCATGGCCCGCCGCTTCTACCTCGAGGGCAAGTCCAAGATCCAGATCGCCGAGGAGTTCGGCGTCAGCCGCTTCAAGGTGGCCCGGGTCCTGGAGACCGCCCTCGAGCGGGATCTCGTCAGGATCGAGATCCGCGTCCCCGCCGAGCTCGACGCGGAGCGCTCGGACGCGCTGCGGGCCCGCTACGGACTGCGGCACGCCGTCGTCGTCGAGTCCCCGGCGGAGGCCGAGGAGTCGCCCGACCCGGAGAACCTCGGCGAGGTGGCCGCCGACCTGCTCGGCGAGCTCGTCAACGAGGGCGACGTGCTCGGCCTCGCCTGGGGCCGTTCCACGATCCACATGGCGGCTGCCCTGGACCGGCTCCCGCCGTGCACCGTGGTGCAGCTGACCGGTGTGTACGACGCCGGGACCGCCGAACGCGGCTCCGTGGAGGCCGTCCGGCGCGCCGCGCAGGTGTCGGGCGGCGACGCCCACCCCATCTACGCGCCGATGCTGCTGCCCGACGCGGCCACCGCGGCGGCGCTGCGCCACCAGACGGGGATCGCCCGCGCCTTCGAGTACTTCGACAAGGTGACGGTCGCCTGCGTCTCCATCGGCTCCTGGGAGCCCGGCATCTCCACGGTGCACGACATGCTCAGCGACGAGGAGCGCGCGCACTACGCGTCGCTCGGTGTCGCCGCCGAGATGTCCGCGCACCTCTTCGACGCCGAGGGCCGCCGCGTCGGGCGCGACCTCGGCGAGCGCTGCATCACCGTCGAGGCCGACCGGCTGCGCCGGATTCCCGAGGTCGTCGCCATAGCGGGCGGGCACCGCAAGGCGGCCGCCATCGACGCGGTGCTGCGCTCCGGGCTCGTCACCAGCCTGGTGACGGACACCTCGGCCGCCGACGCGCTGATGACGGCGGGCCCCCCGCCGCGTCCGGCGCTGAACCGGGCGGACCCGGACGGGCCCTGAGGGCCGCGGCCAGAGCGCGCCGCGAGGGGACGGCCGTGGCAGCATCGACGTCATGCTGCTGCGGCCGTCCCCTCGCGCGTTCCCGGGCCGCCTGTGCGCCGGACTGCTGGTCGCTCTGACGCTGCTCCTGGCGGGCTGCTCGCCGGCGGACACGGCCTCCTCCGGCGACTCCCCGGCCTCCGGCGCGAGCCGGGTCACCGCGGCCCCGTCCTGGGCCGGCGGGCTGCCGGCCGTCCGCGCCGCCGCACTGCCCGCCGAGGCGCGGGCGACCCTCGCCCTCATCGACCGGGGCGGGCCCTACCCGTACGCCAAGGACGGCGCCGTCTTCGGCAACTTCGAGCGCGAGCTGCCCCGGCACACCCGGGGCTACTACCACGAGTACACGGTGCGGACCCCGGGCGAGCACGACCGCGGGGCCCGGCGCATCGTCACCGGGCGGGGCGGGGAGATCTTCTACACCGACGACCACTACAACTCGTTCAAGGCGGTGCTGAGATGACGCACGGTCCGCTCGCGGCGGTGTGCCGTTCGGCCGGGTGGCAGGTCACCGAGCTCGACCTCTCCGGGGTGCTCGACAAGGGCGCCTTCATGGCGCGCTGCGTCCGCGACCTCGACCTGCCGGACTGGTTCGGGCGGAACTGGGACGCGCTCGCCGACGTGCTCGGCGACCCCGACTGGGGACCGGCCAGTCCGGGCAGACTCGTCGTGGTGACCGGCTGGCGGCCCTACGCGCGGACCCGGCCCGAGGAGTGGGAGACGGCCCAGGAGGTCCTGGAGTCGGCCTCCGGGCACTACGAGCAGTTCGACGCGGCGCTCTCGGTCGTCCTCTCCCTTGGAGGATCCGACCAACTGCCCCCTGACCAGCCTGGATGATCCGCCCGGGGACCGCGTACGGGACGGCATGGGACAATGAAGTACGTGCTCTTCCCCCTGGCTGACCTGTCCGGGGGCCACCTCTGATCGACTGGGATGTGCAGCACGTGCGTTTCCTCAACGACATCCAGCCCCCGTACGACCTGACGTACGACGACGTCTTCATGGTGCCCAGCCGCTCGGCCGTGGGCTCGCGTCAGGGAGTGGACCTCTCCTCCCCCGACGGCACCGGCACCACCATCCCCCTCGTGGTCGCCAACATGACGGCGATCGCGGGCCGCCGGATGGCCGAGACCGTCGCCCGTCGCGGTGGCCTTGTCGTCATCCCGCAGGACATTCCGATCGAGGTCATCACCGAGGTCGTCGGCTGGGTCAAGGGCCGCCATCTGGTGCTCGACACCCCGATCGTCCTCGCGCCCCACCAGACCGTCGCCGACGCGCTGGCGCTGCTGCCCAAGCGCGCGCACAACGCGGGCGTCGTCGTCGACGAGGACGGCCGTCCCGTCGGCGTGGTCACCGACACCGACCTGTCCGGCGTCGACCGCTTCACCCAGCTCTCCGAGGTCATGTCCAGGGACCTGCTGCTCCTGGACGCCGGCATCGAGCCCCGTGAGGCCTTCAACCGGCTCGACGCCGCCAACCGCCGCTACGCCCCCGCCGTGGACGCGGACGGCAAGCTGGCGGGCATCCTCACCCGCAGGGGCGCCCTGCGCGCCACGCTGTACACGCCGGCCACCGACGCGAAGGGCCGGCTGCGTGTCGCCGCCGCCGTCGGCATCAACGGCGACGTGGCGGGCAAGGCCAAGCAGCTGCTGGACGCGGGCGTCGACACGCTCGTCATCGACACGGCCCACGGCCACCAGGAGTCGATGATCAGCGCCGTCCGGACCGTGCGCGCGCTGGACCCGCAGGTGCCGATCGTGGCCGGCAACATCGTCGCCGCCGAGGGCGTCAAGGACCTGATCGACGCGGGCGCCGACATCATCAAGGTCGGTGTCGGCCCGGGCGCCATGTGCACCACCCGCATGATGACCGGCGTCGGCCGGCCGCAGTTCTCCGCGGTCCTGGAGTGCGCGGCCGAGGCGAAGAAGTACGGCAAGCACGTGTGGGCCGACGGCGGTGTCCGTCACCCCCGCGATGTCGCCATGGCGCTGGCCGCCGGCGCCTCCAACGTCATGATCGGCTCGTGGTTCGCCGGTACGTACGAGTCCCCGGGCGACCTCCAGCAGGACGCCAACGGGCGTCTGTACAAGGAGTCGTTCGGCATGGCCTCCGCTCGGGCCGTCAAGAACCGCACCAGCGAGGAGTCCGCGTACGACCGGGCCCGCAAGGCGCTGTTCGAGGAGGGCATCTCCACCTCGCGCATGTTCCTCGACCCGGCCCGTCCGGGCGTCGAGGACCTGATCGACTCGATCATCGCGGGCGTCCGCTCCTCCTGCACCTACGCGGGCGCCGACTCCCTGGAGGAGTTCGCCGAGAAGGCGATCGTCGGCATCCAGAGCGCGGCCGGCTATGCCGAGGGCAAGCCCCTGCACGCCAGTTGGAGCTGATCCGAGGACCGTTCCCGTACGGCCCCCGCCCCCCTCTCCGGGAGCGGGGGCCGTACGCGTGCGGGGCCGTCCCCGGAGGCTCCTCGGCCGCCCGGAGGTCACCTCGCGCAACCATCGAAAAGCCCCGCGCAACGATCTCGCGCCGGGATGCGATGAACGCAACGATCTTGCGGAGATGCGCAAGGTTGCTGCATTACGCCCGTGAAGCCCGAACTCATAGGGTCGGGCGCTGTACACAGGCGTGGCGGGGACCCCGCTCGGCGGGTCCCGGCTGTCAGGGGTGCCGCCGGTCCCCGTCCTCTTCGACCGGCAGCGATGAAGGAGCCAGCGCGTGCTCGACCAAGGCGCACCCCCGCAGTCCCCACCCACCACCGCCGCGGCCTCCCCGGGCCTCGGCGCGCGCCTCATGCGCCGCAAGCCGGTGGAACGCCTGGTGCAGGAGGGCGGACACGGTGAGGGAGGCTCGCTGCGGCGCTCCCTCGGCCTGTGGCAGCTCACCATGATCAGCATCGGTGCCACGCTCGGCACCGGCATCTTCGTCGTCCTCGGCGAGGCCGTCCCCAAGGCCGGACCCGCGGTCACCCTGTCGTTCGTCATCGCCGGTCTGACGGCGCTGTTCTCGGCCCTCTCCTACGCGGAGCTGGCCGGCACCATCCCGGTCGCCGGCTCCTCGTACTCGTACGCGTACGCAACGATGGGCGAGCTGATCGCCTGGATCTGCGGCTGGTGCCTGGTCCTGGAGTACGGCGTCTCCGTCGCGGCCGTCGCGGTCGGCTGGGGCGAGTACCTGAACGAACTGCTCGACGGCACCATCGGCGTCACCATCCCGGACGCGCTCTCCGCGCCGCCCGGTGACGGGGGCATCTTCAACCTGCCCGCGCTGATCGTCGTCCTGCTCGCGATGGCGTTCCTGCTCGGCGGAGCCCGCGAGTCGGCGCGCGCCAACACCATCATGGTGGCCGTGAAGATCGCCGCGCTGGTGCTGTTCTGCGCGATCGGGGTCCAGGGTCTGCGCTCCGGCAACTACGAGCACTTCATGCCGCTCGGCATGGCGGGTGTCAGCGCGGCCGGCGCCACCCTGTTCTTCTCCTACATCGGCTTCGACGCCGCCTCCACCGCCGGCGAGGAGGCCAAGGACCCGCAGCGCGACCTGCCGCGCGCGATCATGCTCTCGCTGGTCATCGTGACCGCGCTGTACGTCCTCGTCGCGGCCGTCGCCGTCGGTGCGAAGCCGTGGCGGCAGTTCGGCGACTCGGAGGCCGCGCTCGCCGAGATCATGAAGGACGTCACCGGGCAGACCTTCTGGGGCACGCTGCTCGCGGCCTGCGCCGTCATCGCCATCGCCAGCGTCGTGCTGACCGTCCTCTACGGCCAGACCCGCATCCTGTTCGCGATGGCCCGCGACGGCCTGGTGCCCAAGGTGTTCGCCCGGGTCCACCCGAAGACCGGCACGCCCCGCGCCAACACGGTCATCGTCTCGCTGTTCTGCGGTGTCCTCGCCGCCGCGATCCCGCTCGGCCAGCTCGCCGACGCCACCAGCATCGGCACGCTGTTCGCCTTCGCGCTGGTCAACGTGGCCGTCGTGGTGCTGCGCCGGACGCGCCCGGCCATGCGCCGCACGTTCCGGGTTCCGTTCGCCCCGGTGATGCCCGCGATCGGCTTCCTGCTGTGCCTGTGGATGATGGCCTCCCTGTCCGCCGTCACCTGGGTGGTCTTCGGAGTCTGGATGGCCGTCGGGCTCGTGTTCTACTTCAGTTACGGCTACCGCCGGTCCCGGATGGCGAACGCGGAACCCGCCGTCGCCGAGCAACCGTAGAACTCCTCCCAGAAAAGTGAACCGCCCGCAGTGCTGAACGATCTCGACGAACGCATCGTGCACGCCCTCGCCGAGGACGCCCGCCGCTCCTACGCGGACATCGGGCAACTGGTCGGCCTGTCCGCGCCCGCCGTGAAGCGGAGGGTCGACCGGCTGCGGGCCACCGGCGCCATCACCGGGTTCACCGTCCGGGTGGACCCGGCGGCGCTCGGCTGGGAGACGGAGGGGTTCGTCGAGATCTACTGCCGCCGCAACACCTCGCCGGAGACCATCCAGCGGGGGCTGGAGCGGTACCAGGAAGTCGTGGCCGCCTCCACCGTCACCGGGGAGGCGGACGCGGTGGTGCAGGTGTTCGCCTCGGACATGCGGCACTTCGAGCGGGTGCTGGAGCGGATCGCGGGGGAGTCGTTCGTCGAGCGGACGAAGTCCGTTCTGGTGCTCTCGCCCCTCCTGCGGAGGTTTTCGTCGGGGTCGCCGACCTAGTCGGTGTCCCCGGAGGGGTGGGGCGCCCGACCGGGGCGCGGATTTCCCGCCGCGGGCGGGCGCGGGTGTTTTGCCGGCTGGGCGCGCAGTTCCCCGCGCCCCTGAGGGGCGCTCCCGTGACCGTTGATCGGACAGCCGGCGGTGAGGGTTACTCGGCCGTCTTTCTGGCCAGGGCGTTGTTGCCGATCGAGTTGTGGACGCTGAAGCTCACCGCGTCGGAGCGGTAGCGGTCGTCGGACCACTCCACCGGGCGGCCCTCGCGGGTGGTGGTGACGCGGCGGACGCGCAGCAGGGGGCTCGTGCGGCGGACGCCGAGCAGGTCGGCGTCCTGGGCGCCCGCCGCGACCGCGTCGATGACATGCTCGCCGTACGCGAAGACCAGGCCCGTGTCCTCGAACAGGCGCTGGGTGACCGAGGGGCATCCGGGCTCGATCGCCTCGACGGCGGGGGAGATCCAGCCCGCGTACACCGTGCGCTCCAGCAGCACCGGCTCGCCGTCCAGGCCGCGTACCCGCAGCACGTGCAACACCGGTGTCGTCTCGGCGAGTTGGAGGCGGACGGCGTCCTCGGCCGTCGCCGGGCGGTACTCCTGGGACACCACGTGCCCCGTCGCCTCCCGCCCCATCGCCCGCGCCCACTGGGCGAAGCTGCGCAGTTCGGCGAAGCTCTGGCTGCGACGGCCGGCGAGGACCACCCGCCGGGCGCCCTGGCGGGACCCGATGAGCCCCTCGGCGGTGAGGGCCGCGACGGCCTGGCGGACCGTGCCGCGCGAGACGCCGTACTGGGCCGCGAGGTCGGTCTCCGCCGGCAGCAGACTGCCCACGGTGTACTCCTCGCGGTCGATCGCCCGCCGCAGCTCCTCGGCGATCTCCTCGTGTCGCGCCGTCATTCTTCCCCTCTGGTCAGCCCGCTGTGCACAGCCTGATCAGCCTAATCGACGGCGGGCGGTGATCGGGGACGGTCATGATTGTGCAGGGAACAGGGGGTTGAGGTTCCCTCGGTGTTCACCCGAAGGACACCATCGGCGGGCCTACTGGGGCCAACTTGTTCAGACAAGTTCTCCGTACCACCCCACCCTCGTGCGTCACCCTGGAGAGACCGTGACCGTGTTCCTGCCGAGGACCGCCCTCCTCACCGGCGGCCTCGCCGTCGCCGCAGCGCTCACCCTGAGCGCCTGCGGCGCCGCTCCCGACGACAAGGCGACCACCGCCGACGGCAAGAGCGCGGCCACCGCGACCTCCGCCGCGGACTTCGGCGGTCTCGACGGCCTCGTCAAGGCCGCGAAGAAGGAGGGCACGCTGCACGCGATCGCCCTTCCCCGCGACTGGGCCAACTACGGTGCCCTGATCGACGGATTCACCAAGAAGTACGGCATCAAGATCCAGGTCGAGAGCCCCGACGGCTCCAGCCAGGACGAGATCAACGCCGTCACCTCCCGCAAGGGCCAGGACCGTGCCCCCGACGTCCTCGACCTCGGCAGCTCCTTCGCGCTGAGCGCCGCCCAGCAGGGGCTGCTCGCCCCGTACAAGGTGGCCTCCTTCGGCGACCTGCCCGAGGGCCAGAAGGACGCCGCGGGCCGCTGGTTCAACGACTACGGCGGCTACATCTCCATCGGCTGCGACGCCAAGCGCGTCAAGCAGTGCCCGACGACCTTCAAGGACCTGCTCAAGCCGCAGTACAAGGGCCAGGTCGCGCTCAACGGCAACCCCACCAAGTCCGGTTCGGCGTTCGGCGGCGTCTACGCGGCCGCGCTCGCGAACGGCGGCTCCTTCGACGACATCCAGCCCGGCCTCGACTTCTTCGCGAAGCTGAAGAAGAACGGCAACTACACGCCCGTCGAGTCGACCCCGGCCACCGTCGAGAAGGGCGAGACGCCCATCAGCATCGACTGGGACTACCTGAACGCCGGCTACGCCGACGAGTTCAGGTCCAAGGGCGTCGACTGGAAGGTCGCCGTGCCGGGCGACGGCCAGTTCTCCCAGTACTACTCCCAGGCCGTCAACAAGGACGCCCCGCACCCCGCGGCCGCCCGTCTGTGGCAGGAGTACCTCTACAGCGCCGAGGGCCAGAACCTCTGGCTCAAGGGATACGCCCGCCCGGCCCTCATGACCGCGATGGACAAGGCCGGCACCCTCGACAAGACCGCCGCCGCCAAGCTCCCTGCGGTCTCGGGCACCCCGAGCTTCCCGACCGAGGCCCAGCAGAGCAAGGCCAAGACCGTGCTCGCCCAGGGCTGGGGCAAGGCCGTCTCCGGATGACGACCACCTTCACGAAGGCCCCGGCCGACGTGGCGCCCGCCGCTGCCCCACGGCAGCGGCGGCGCCGCCGCACCGGTGGCCCGCTCGCCGTCCTCCCGCTGCTCGTCTTCGTCGCGATCGCCTTCGGGCTGCCCGCCCTCGCCATGCTCGACGGAGCCTTCACCGTCAAGGACCAGGCCACCGGCGCCAGTTCGTACACCACGGCCAATCTGACCGGCTCGTTCCAGGGCGCCTATCTGACCGCGCTGACCGGCAGCGTCAAGCTGTCCGCCGTCTCCGCCGGCCTCGCCACCCTCCTCGGACTGCCGCTCGCCCAGGCCGTGGTGACCTCCCGGTCCCGGGCGCTGCGCGAGGCCGTGCTCACCGCGTCCGGGGTCCTCGCCAACTTCGGCGGCGTCCCGCTCGCCTTCGCCTTCGTCGCCACCCTCGGCAACTCCGGCGTCCTGACGCGGCACCTGAGCCTGACCGAACACGGCTGGGACCTCTACAGCTTCTGGGGCCTGGTCGTCGTCTACCTGTACTTCCTGATCCCGCTCATGGTCCTCACCATCACCCCCGCCCTCGACGGCCTGCGCTCCCAGTGGCGCGAGGCGGCCCGGAACAACGGCGCGACCACCGTCCAGTACTGGCGGCACGTGGCCCTGCCCGTCCTCGCGCCCTCGCTCCTCGGTGGATTCGTGCTCCTCTTCGGCAGCGCCTTCGCCGCCTACGCCACGGCCGCCGCCATGGTCGGCAGCGCGGTGCCGCTCGTCACGCTGCAGATCGCCGACGCCATCTCCGGCAACGTCCTGGTCGGCCAGGAGAACGTGGCCCTCGCCCTCAGCCTCGACATGGTCCTCATCGCGGGCCTTGTGATGGCCGTCTACCTGCCCCTGCAACGACGGAGCGCGCGATGGCTCGCCTGAACCTCTGGCGCTGGGCGGCCCTCGCCCTCGCCGCGCTGTACTTCCTGGTGCCCATGGCCGCGTCCGTGGTGTTCACGGTCGACGTACCGGGACAGGGCGTCACCCTCGACGCCTACCGCCGGATCCTGTCCGCCGACGGCTTCGTCCCCAGCCTGCTGCTCTCGCTCGAACTCGCCGCCGCCACCATCGTCGTGGTGCTGCTCCTGATGGTGCCCGCCACGGTCGCGCTGCGGCTCGGCTCGCCCCGGCTGCGGCCGGTCGTCGAGGTCGTGTGCTCCCTGCCGCTCGTCGTCCCGCCGATCGCGTTCGTCGCCGGCATCGCCACCGTCCTGAAGTGGGGGCCCGAACACTTCTCGCGCACCCCGCTGTTCCAGACCTTCGTGGCGATCCAGGACCCGGACTTCCCGGTCGTCCTCGTCCTCGCCTACGTCGTGATGGCCCTGCCCTTCGTGTACCGGGCCCTGGACGCGGGACTGCGCGCGGTCGACGTGCGCACCCTCGTCGAGGCGGCCCGCAGCTGCGGCGCGAGCCTGCCGCGGGCACTCGTGGGCGCCGTGCTGCCCAACCTGCGCGGCGCGCTGCTCAACGCCTCCTTCCTCACCCTCGCCCTGGTGCTCGGCGAGTTCACGGTCGCCAGCCTGCTCGGCTACGAGCCGTTCGCCGTGTGGATCTACGCCGTCGGCGGCTCGCAGGCCCAGATGTCCGTCGCCGTCTCCGTGCTCAGTCTGTTCCTCACCTGGGCACTGCTCCTCGCGCTCGCCGTGCTCGGCGGCCGCTCCCGTACCGCTTCCGCCTCCCGGGGATGAACATGACGACCCTCGCCACCGCCGCCACGGCCGCCACCGTCGAATTCCGCTCTCTCAGGCGGGCGTTCGGAACGACCGTCGCCCTCGACGGTCTGGACCTCACCGTCCGGCCCGGTGAACTCCTCGCCCTGCTCGGCCCGTCCGGCTGCGGCAAGACCACCGCGCTGCGCATGCTCGCCGGCTTCGAACACCCCGACTCCGGTGAGGTGCTGGTCGACGGCGAGGACATCACCCGGGTTCCGGCGCACCGCCGCGACGCCGGGATGGTCTTCCAGTCCTACAGCCTCTTCCCGCATCTGAGCGCCCTGGACAACGTGGCCTTCGGGCTGCGGATGCGCAAGGTGGGCACGGCCGAACGGCGCACCCGCGCGGGCGAGTTGCTCGACCTCGTCGGCCTCGGGGACAAGGGCGGGCGCTTCCCGCACCAGCTCTCCGGCGGCCAGCAGCAGCGGGTCGCCCTGGCCCGCGCGCTCGCCCTGCGGCCCCGTGTCCTGCTCCTCGACGAACCGCTGTCCGCACTCGACGCGAAGGTTCGCCTGTCGCTGCGCGAGGAGATCAGGCGGCTCCAGCTCGAACTCGGCATCACGACGGTGTTCGTGACCCACGACCAGGAGGAGGCGCTGTCCATGGCGGACCGGGTCGCGGTGATGCGGGCCGGACGGCTCGAACAGTGCGCGGAGCCCGCCGAGTTGTACGGGCGGCCCGCCACCGCCTTCGTCGCCGAGTTCGTCGGCACGATGAACCGGATCCCGGGGACGCTCGACGGTGACACGGTCTCCGTCCTCGGACAGCGGCTTCCGGTGGACGGGGAGGCGCCCGGTCCCGGGGCGGTGGACGTGCTGGTGCGGCCGGAGGCGGTGCGGGTGAGCGCCGACGAGGAGGGTGACGGGCGGGTCGGGGCGACCGCGTTCCTCGGCGCGGCCACCCGGGTCACTGTGCGGCTCGCCGACGGCGCCGAGATCAAGGCCGACCTGCCGACGCACGAGGCGGGTGCGCTCGTTTCGGGGGCGAGGGTGAGCGTCAGCCTTCCGGATCGGCCTGTGCTTGTTGCCGCCCGGCCGAGCTGAAGTCTGTTCGCCCCCTCCGCCCCTGCCCGTCCCACCCCGGGGCTCCGCCCCGGACCCCGCTCCTCAAACGCCGGAGGGGCTGATTCTTTCCTCCGCATCCCGAGAGCCGGGCTCGATCCCCCCACCCAAGAACCCCCCACCCGAGAATCCCCCAACCAAGCCCCCCACCCGAGAAAGAGATCCCCGTGACCCACCGCACCACCGTTCGGCCCGTTCTCCAAGCCGTTCTGTTCGACATGGACGGCACGCTCGTGGACACCGAGCGGCTGTGGTGGGAGGCGGTGGAGGCGGTGGCCGACGAGCTCGGGCACGTGCTGACGGGGGCCGATCAGCCGCACGTCCTCGGACGGCCCGTCGAGTACACCGCCGGCTGGCTGGCCGACGTCACCGGCGCACCGGGGGAGGAGACCGCCGCCGAACTGCACCGGCGGTTCGCGGACCGGGTCCGTACGGGCGTCGTGCCCCGCCCCGGCGCCAGGGAACTGCTCCGCGCGCTCGCCCGCGAACGCGTCCCCACCGCCCTGGTGACCGCCTCCCCGCGCACGGTCGCGGACACCGTCCTGGAGGCGCTCGGCGCCGAGCACTTCGCCGTCTCGGTCACCGCCGACGACACCGGGCGCACCAAGCCCGCCCCCGACCCCTACCTCGCCGCCTGCCGCGCCCTCGGCGTCGACCCGGCCGCCTGCGTGGCCGTCGAGGACACCCAGACCGGCGTCACCTCGGCCGAGTCGGCGGGCTGCGCCGTCCTCGCGGTGCCCTCGCTCGCGCCGATCGCCCCCGCGGCCGGCCGCACCGTGCTGGGCAGTCTGGAGGAGGTCTCCCCGGCCCGGCTGCGGGCCATGGTCGCCCCGGGCGAACTGCGGGTGATGAGCTGGAACCTCTGGTACGGCGGGACCAAGGTCGAGGGGTACCGCGAGAAGCAGCTCGCGGCCATCACCGGGTCCGGGGCGGACGTGGTCGGCCTCCAGGAGACGTACGGGAACGCGGCGCGCGAACTGGCGGACGCCCTCGGCTGGTACCACCACCGGGCGGGCGACAACCTCGGCGTCATCAGCCGCCACCCGATCACCGCCGCGCTCGGCGACCCGGACGTGGGCTTCTACGGCGGGACCGGCGTCCGGATCGAACTGGACGGCGGGCAGCGGGTGGACGTGTGGAGCGTCCACCTCGACTGCGCGCCCTACGGCCCGTACGAGGCACGCTTCGACGGTCTCCCGGCGGCGGAACTGATCGCGCACGAGAGCGGCCGGCTGGAGCGGATGCGGGAGATCCTCGGGTGGATCGCCGCCACCCGCGAGGAGTCCGTCCCGGTCGTCCTGACCGGTGACTTCAACGTGCCCTCGCACCTGGACTGGCCGGACGTCGACTGGCCGGTGACGCGGGCCGCGGAGGAGGCGGGACTGCGCGACTCCTACCGGGAGGCCCACCCGGACCCGGAGCGGGAGCCCGGGCACACCTGGTCACCCGTGCACGCCGAGCACGAGGACGGCAGCGGGCGGCCGGAACCGCGGGACCGGATCGACTTCGTCCTGCACCGGGGCCTGACCGTCCTCGACTCCCGCACCCTGGTCGCCGGGACCCCGCGGCTCTGGCCGGACGTCGCGGGCAACGCCTGGCCCTCCGACCACGCCGCGGTCGTCACCGTCTTCGCCCTCCCGCAGGGGGACCGATGATCGGGACCGTGCCGTGACGTGGCATTTTGTTGAACGATGAGTCAGCCCGGGCCATTGCGGTCCGGGCGGCCCATCCACTACTTTGAGCCGCGATCGCTACCAGCGAGTAACTGGCGATGGGTTACCGAACGTCACCCGGCCACCGACCCGTCCCGTCGTCCTGGGGAGACCATGCGCTGGCCCTTCGGTCGTACGCCCACGGTCCGTTCGCGGATCGTGGCCCTCTCGATCGCCCCGGTGATCGCCCTCATGACGCTGTGGAGCTTCGCCATGGTGTCCGTCACCGGCGACCTGCGCGCACTCGTCCGGCTCCAGGGCGTCTACGAGGACTTCGGCACCCCGGTCGACACCGCGATCGGCCAGATCCAGATCGAACGGCGCCTCGCCGCCGCCTACGCGGGCACCCGGCACGGGACACGGCCCGGCGTCGAACTGCTGGCCCAGCAGCGCCGCACGGACCGTGCCGTGACCGCGCTGCGCGCGGCGGTCCGGGACGGGGACCGCAGCCGCCTGTCCGGCCATCAGCGCCAGGCGCTGGACACCATGCTCCACTCCGTCGACAAGCTGGAGGGCCTGCGCGCCCGGGTGCTGTCCCACGACCTCAGCTGGGACCGCGCCGTGGCCGAATACAGCGCCCTGGTGGAACCGGCGTTCGACGTCGAGTCCGCGCTCACCGCGCTCCAGGCCGGACAGCTGGCCCGTGAGGCACAGGTCGTCGTGGAACTGGTGCGGGTACGGGAGTTCGTCTCGCGCGAGGACGCGCTGGTCGCCGGGGCACGGGCCGCCGGGTCGCTCACCGACCCCCAGTACGACACCCTCACCGCCACCATCGAGGACCGCCGGGTCTTCGAGCGGACCTATGTGCCCGACCTGCCCGCCGACTCGCGCGCCCTCTTCGAGACCTTCCAGCGCGACCCCCTGCACCGGGAACTGACCCGGGACGAGGACGCCCTGCTGCGGGCGGGCGCCCGCCGCGCCGGCGAGGCCGTCGCCGCCGGCTCCTGGCGCACCACCAGCGACCGCGCGGTCAAGCGGTACATGCGGCTGTGCACCCAGTCCGCCGTCAACTCCGCCGCGCGCGGGCGGACGTTCGCGTACCGGGAGCTCACCAAGGCCGCGGTCGTCGGTGTGCTGGGACTGGCGGCCGTCGGGCTGTCCCTCTGGTTCGCGGTGCGCGGCGCCCGGCGCATCTCCCGCCGTCTGGAGTCGCTGCGCGACGCCGCCGACCTGCTGACCGACCGGCAGCTGCCCCAGGTCATGGAGCGGCTGAGCGCGGGCGAGGAGGTCGACGCGGCCGCCGAGGCGCCGCCGCTCGCGGACGTCGAGGCGGTGGCCGACGAGATCGGCCAGGTCGGCCGGTCCTTCAACACCGCCCGGCTCGCCGCCGTCGAGGCCGCCGTCAAACAGGCCGGCCTTCGCCGGGGGCTGTTCGCGGTCCTCCTGAACATCGCCCGCCGCAACCAGGCGCTCGTCCACCGTCAGCTCAAACTCGTCGACACGCTGGAGCGCCGCACAGACGACCCCGACGTCCTGGACGACCTGTTCCGGATCGATCACCTCACCACCCGGATGCGCCGCCACGCGGAGAGCCTGATCATCCTCTCCGGCTCCGCCCCGGGCCGCCGCTGGCGCCGGCCGGTGCCCGTCGCCGAGGTGGTGTCCTCCGCGGTGAGCGAGATCGAGCAGTACACGCGTGTCGTCGTCCCCCCGATGCCCGAGGTGGGCGTCGCGGCGGACGCCGTCGCCGACGTCGTCCATCTGATCGCCGAACTCGTCGAGAACGCCACCGTGTTCTCCCCGCCCCGCACCCAGGTCACCCTGCGCACCGGCCGGGCCGTGAGCGGGTTCGTCCTGGAGATCGACGACCGCGGACTCGGCCTCGAGCCGGACCAGCTCGACGAGGCCCACCGCACCCTCACCACGCCCGAGGACTTCGACCCCACCCGGCACGACCGGCTCGGGCTGTACGTCGTGGGGCGGCTCGCCGCGCGCCACGGCATCAAGGTCACCCTGTGCCGCTCGCCGTACGGCGGAACGACGGCCGTCGTGCTGCTGCCGGAGTCCGTCCTCGCCCCGGTCGAGACGGTGCACCCGGTGGCGGACCCCGCCCCGGCGCCGCTGCCCTCCCGGACCGCCACCGCGGTCCTCCCGGCGCAGCGGACGGCGTCCGGGGAGCGCAAGGCCCTGTCCGCGCCGGCCGACGCCCCCGCCGAGGCCTCCACCGCGGTGCCGGAGTCCGACCCGGCTCCCGAGCCGCCCGTCCTGCCCACCCGGGTCCGTCAGCGGGCCCTCGCCCCGGAGCTGCGCGACCCGGCCCCGGCGGCCGGCGGGACGCCGGAGCGCGAGATCACGCCGGAGGAGATGCGCGCCGTCTTCGGCTCCTACCAGCGCGGCCTCGACCGGGGCCGCAGGGGCCTGCCGTCCGGGCCGGAGACCGGCGGGACCGGCTCCGGGCGGGCCGACGCACCGACGGACCCCGCGCAGCGAACCGACATCGAGGAAGGGACGGACGCCGACGATGCGCTCTGACCAGCTCCCGGAGCAGCCCACCCGGACCGTCGAGGACCGGGACCCGTCCCCGGCGGGCGGCGCCCCCGGGGACGAGGCCGACCGGCCCGGAACCGATCTCGGCTGGCTGCTCGACGACCTCGTGGCCAGGACCGACCACGTCCGCCAGGCCGTGCTCCTGACCGCCGACGGCCTTCCGCTGAGCTTCTCGGAGGGCATGAGCCGACGGGACATCGAACACCTCGCCGCCGTCTGCTCGGGCTTCCACGGCCTCGCCCGCTCGGTGGGCGAGCGCTTCGCCGCGGGCGGGGTGCGCCAGACCATGGTGATGCTCGACGACGCCTACCTCTTCATCACCCCGGCGGGCGACGGAAGCCGGCTCGCCGTGCTGAGCGAGGCGCAGACGGACGTCGGTCAGCTCGCCCACGAGATGGCCCTGCTCGTCCGCCGTGTCGGCCGCCACATGGCCGCCGCCGTCCGCTCGGCGGCCGACCCAGGGGGCCACTGATCCGGCCGTGACCGACGAGCACTGGTACGAGGACGAGACCGGGCCGATGGTGCGGCCCTACACCGTCACCGGGGGCCGGACCCGGCCGTCGGACCGGCACGTCATCGATCTGATGTCACGGGTCACGGTCGTGGAACCGGACACCGGGCCGCCGGGCGTCGACCACGCGTCGGCCGCGCTGCTCGACCTGGCCCGCCGCCGGCCCCGTCCGGTCGTCGAGCTCGCCGCCGACGCGGACCTTCCGCTGACCGTCGTCCGGGTGCTGCTCGGCGACCTGGCCGAGGCCGGTCTGCTGATCATCGAGGAGCCCTACCGCCCGCCCGACGGCACTCCCGCCGCCGACCCGGAGCTCCTGCGCGAGATCGTGGAGCGACTGCGCGAGCTGTGAGCGCCCGCGGGCACCCCGACCCCCCTTGTGACCTGCGTCTCCACCGGGTCGGGGCGGTTTCCGGGGCCCGCACGGGGGTGCGCAACGAATCGCCGCCCGGGGCCGGGCGGGCGCAACGAATCGTCCACCGGCGCGCAACGGGTCCTTCTTGTCCCCCCGAGCCGGCCGACCGTACCGTCTATCTGGCCCCCGAATCCCCCTCGTACCGGTGGAGAACCCGTATGCGCACAGCCCTGCTCCAGAGCTCCGGCCGCCCCGGCTCGGTCGTCGAGAACCTCAAGGTGCTCGACGAGGCCGCGGGCCGTGCCGCCGCAGCGGGAGCCGGGCTGGTCGTCACCTCGGAGATGTTCCTGACCGGCTACGCCATCGGCGACGACATCGGACGCCTCGCCGAGCCCGCCGACGGGGACTCCGCCGACGCGGTGGCCGAGATCGCCGCCCGGCACGGTGTCGCCGTCGCCTACGGCTACCCCGAGCGCGCGGCGGACGGCGGAGCGGCGGTCTTCAACTCCGTGCAGCTGATCTCCGCCGACGGCAGCCGGCTCGCGAACTACCGCAAGACCCACCTCTTCGGCTGCTTCGAGCACGACCACTTCACGCCGGGCGAGCAGCCCGTGGTGCAGGCGGAGCTGAACGGCCTCCGGGTCGGCCTCATGATCTGCTACGACGTCGAGTTCCCGGAGAACGTCCGCGCCCACGCCCTCGCCGGCACCGACCTGCTGCTCGTGCCGACCGCGCAGATGCACCCGTTCCAGTTCGTCGCCGAGTCCGTCGTCCCGGTGCGCGCCTTCGAGAACCAGATGTACGTCGCCTACGTCAACCGCACCGGCCCGGAAGGGGAGTTCGAGTTCGTCGGACTGTCCACGCTGGCCGGCCCCGACGGTGTCGCCCGGGCCCGTGGCGGCCGCGGCGAGGAACTGCTCCTGGCCGACGCCGACCCGGTCCTGCTGGCCGCCTCGCGCGAGACGAACCCGTACCTGAAGGACCGCCGCCCCGGCCTCTACGGGTCCCTCGTCTGATCCTCCGCCCGGCCCGCACCCCCCGGACCGGTCCGCACAGCCTCCCCCTCACCAGTTTTCGCGCAAGGAGTCCGTACCCCATGACGTCCACCGTGCCCAACGCCGTCCAGCACGCCGACGTGCAGCAGCCGCCGATCACCATGTTCGGCCCGGACTTCCCCTACGCCTACGACGACTTCCTCGCGCACCCCGCGGGCCTCGGCCAGATACCCGCCACCGAGCACGGCACCGAGGTCGCGGTGATCGGCGGCGGACTGTCCGGCATCGTGGCCGCGTACGAGCTGATGAAGATGGGCCTCAAGCCCGTCGTGTACGAGGCCGACGAGATCGGCGGCCGGCTGCGCACGGTCGGCTTCGAGGGCTGCGACCCCTCGCTGACCGCCGAGATGGGCGCGATGCGCTTCCCGCCCTCCTCCACCGCGCTCCAGCACTACATCGACCTGGTGGACCTGGAGACCCGGCCGTTCCCCAACCCGCTGGCCGAGTCGACGCCCTCGACGGTCGTCGACCTCAAGGGCGAGTCGCACTACGCGACCTCCGTCGACGACCTCCCGCAGGTCTACCGCGACGTGATGAACGCCTGGAACGCCTGCCTCGAGGACGGCGCCGACTTCTCCGCCATGAACCAGGCCATGCGGGAGCGCGACGTCCCGCGCATCCGGGAGATCTGGTCGAAGCTCGTCGAGAAGCTCGACAACCAGACCTTCTACGGCTTCCTGTGCGACTCGGAGTCCTTCAAGTCCTTCCGCCACCGCGAGATCTTCGGCCAGGTCGGCTTCGGCACCGGCGGCTGGGACACCGACTTCCCGAACTCCATCCTGGAGATCCTGCGGGTCGTCTACACCGAGGCGGACGACCACCACCGCGGCATCGTCGGCGGCTCCCAGCAGCTCCCGCTGCGCCTGTGGGAGCGCGAGCCGGAGAAGATCGTGCACTGGGCCTACGGCACCTCGCTGTCCTCGCTGCACGACGGCGCCCCGCGCCCGGCCGTCACCCGCCTGAACCGCACCGCGGGCAACGGCATCACGGTGACGGACGCGAACGGCGACATCCGCACCTACAAGGCGGCGATCTTCACCGCCCAGTCCTGGATGCTGCTCTCCAAGGTGGCCTGCGACGACTCCCTCTTCCCGATCGACCACTGGACGGCGATCGAGCGCACCCACTACATGGAGTCCTCGAAGCTGTTCGTCCCGGTCGACCGGCCGTTCTGGCTGGACAAGGACGAGGAGACCGGCCGTGACGTCATGTCGATGACGCTCACGGACCGCATGACCCGCGGCACCTACCTGCTGGACGACGGCCCGGACAAGCCCGCCGTCATCTGCCTCTCGTACACCTGGTGCGACGACAGCCTGAAGTGGCTGCCGCTGTCCGCGAGCGAGCGGATGGAGGTCATGCTGAAGTCGCTCGGCGAGATCTACCCGAAGGTCGACATCAGGAAGCACATCATCGGCAACCCGGTGACCGTCTCCTGGGAGAACGAGCCCTACTTCATGGGCGCGTTCAAGGCCAACCTGCCGGGCCACTACCGCTACCAGCGCCGGCTGTTCACGCACTTCATGCAGGACGCGCTGCCCGAGGACAAGCGGGGCATCTTCCTCGCGGGCGACGACATCTCCTGGACGGCCGGCTGGGCCGAGGGCGCCGTCCAGACCGCGCTGAACGCGGTCTGGGGCGTCATGCACCAGCTCGGCGGGACCACCGACCCGACCAACCCCGGGCCCGGCGACGTCTACGACGAGATCGCGCCGGTGGAACTGCCCGAGGACTGATCCCCTTGCCGCGGCGCGGGCGGCCGGGTCACACCCCGGCGGCCCGCGCCGCCTCGTACACCTCGGCGGCCACGTCCTTCAGTTCCCCGGCGTCACGCACCGAGCTCTGCAGGTCGAGGAAGATGTCGTCGAAGCCGACTTCGGCGTGCGCGACCAAGTCCTCCACGAGCTGGTCCACGGATCCCTGGAAGGGCTGGCGGTCCTCGCCCGCGTACGGCTTGGGCGTGTAGCGCTGGTTCGTGCGCAGCACCGTCCGGATCGGCTTGGTGCGCCCTCGCTCGGCGGCCAGCTCCCGCAACCCGCTCCACTGCGCCGCGAGCTGCGCGACCCCCATGCCGATCGGCATCCAGCCGTCCGCGTGGTCGACGAGCCGGCGCCGCGCCTTCCCCGAGTTGGCGGCGAGCAGGATCGGGATCGGCCGGGCCGGCTTGGGGCCGACCACCGCCGAGGCGATCCGGGTGAGCTCGGCGTCGACGACGACCGGGTCCGGGCCCCACACCGCGCGGCACACCTCGATGACCTCGTCCAGGGCCGCGCCGCGCTCCTCGAAGGGCCGGGCCGAGGCCGCCGCGTACTCGTCGAGCGACCAGCCCGTGCCGAGACCGGCCACGACCCGGCCGCCCGCGGCCGCGTCCAGCGAGGCCAGCGCCTTGGCGAGCTGGAAGGGCGTGTGCAGCGGAGCGACCAGCACGCTGGTCCCGAGCTCGGCGCGCTCGGTGGCCGCGGCGGCGAGGGTCAGGGTCACCAGCGGGTCGGCGACCGCACGGTAGTAGTCGGGCCAGGGCAGTCCCTCGACGCCGTACAGGCCCTGGGTCGGGGGGTCCGGGAACAGGGCCCGTTCGAAGACCCACAGGCTGTCGAACCCGATCGCCTCCGCGGCCCGCGCCACGTCGGGCACGTCCCGTCCGAGGTCGAACTGCTTCATCTGCGGGAGGGCGAGGCCGAGTCGCGTCGTCATACCGGTGTACTCCTTCGCATCGGGGTGTGGCGACGGGTCAACGTGCGGTGACGGTCCGGATGTTCCGGCCGCGCCCGCACCGTCCCGCCGGGTCAGGCGGGCAGGGGAGTGAGCAGCATCCGGCCGGCCAGCCCCACCGCCGCGTCGAGGCGGTCCCCGAACTCCTCGGCCAGGCCCGGGAGTCCGCGCAGGGCCCACAGGGTCCGCGCCGCCGCCCAGGTCGCCTCGCGGGCCCGCTCCAGACTCCAGGAGCCGACCAGATGGGTGAGCGGATCGGCGATCTGGAGCAGATCGGGGCCCGGCATCAGCTCCTCGCGGACGCGCTCCTCCAACGAGACGAGGAGATCGCCCACGCGGTCGAACTCGTCCTCCAGATCGGCCGGTTCACAGCCGAGGGCCCGGCAGCTGTCGACGACGGCGAGGGCGAGGTCGTGTCCGATGTGGGCGTTGATACCCGCGAGGGCGAACTGCAGCGGGCGTACCCCGGGATGCCGGCGGAAGCGCAGCAGCGGCCGCCAGCAGGCGGGCGCCCGGCCCTCCTCGGCCACGGCCAGATAGCGCTCCGCGAACCGCACGTCCAGCGTCGCGGCGGCTCTGTGGTCGGGGAAGAGCCCGGCGTCGAGCCCGCGGTCGAACTCCTCGGTGACCGTGAGGTAGACGCGGTTGAAGACCGCGAGCCCGTCGTGCCCGGGGAGCGCCGCGTCCACGGCGCGCATACGGGCGACGACCGTGCCGACGGAGGGGAGGGACTGAACCGGCTGCGCCATGAGGGCAGCGTCCCAGTCCCGGGGCCGCCGGTGTGCCGCCGGGCCGAAGTCTTCGCCGGAACGGGGGAACGCGGCCGGAGCGCGGGCGGGGAACCGGGGTGTGTGCCGGGCCGGTGCGCGGCGCACGGTCATGCTTTGGTGGGTCCGTCCCCGGGCCCGTCGTACGCCGAGGTGCCGGCGTCGAGCAGCGGTTCCTGGCGCAGATGGGGCGGGGCCATCGCCCGCAGCGCGTGATAGCCGGTGATCACGACGATGGTGCCCAGCGCGATGCCGTTCAGCGAGAAGTTGTCGGTGAACTTCAGGGTGACGCCGCCGATGCCGATGATGATGCCCGCCGCGGCTGGCACCAGGTTCAGCGGATTGCGCAGGTCCACCCGGGCGTTCAGCCAGATCTGGGCGCCGAGCAGCCCGATCATGCCGTAGAGGATGACCGTGATGCCGCCGAGGACGCCGCCCGGGATCGCCGCGACCACCGCGCCGAACTTGGGGCACACCCCGAAGAGCAGGGCGAAGCCGGCGGCGGCCCAGTACGCGGCCGTCGAGTAGACCCGGGTCGCGGCCATCACGCCGATGTTCTCGGAGTAGGTGGTGTTGGGAGGGCCGCCGACCGCGGTGGAGAGCATGGAGGCGGCGCCGTCCGCGGAGATCGCGGTGCCCAGTTCGTCGTCCAGCGGGTCGCCGGTCATCTCGCCCACGGCCTTGACGTGTCCCGCGTTCTCGGCGACCAGGGCGATGACCACCGGGAGCGCCACGAGGATCGCGGACCACTGGAACGACGGTCCGTGGAACGACGGCAGTCCGATCCAGTCGGCGTGCTCGACCCCGGAGAGGTTCAGCCGCCAGTGGTCGGTGACCTTTCCGCTCGCGTCCGCCGCGTGGATCCGGCCGAAGATCCGGTCGAAGGCCCAGGAGACGGCATAGCCGAAGACCAGCCCCAGGAAGATCGCGATGCGCGAGAAGAAGCCCCGCAGGCACACCACGGCCGCCCCGGTGACCAGCATGGTGAGCAGGGCCGTCCACTGGTCCTGGGGCCAGTAGGTCGAGGCGGTCACCGGCGCGAGGTTGAAGCCGATCAGCATGACGACCGCGCCGGTCACGATCGGCGGCATCGCGGCGTGGATGACCCGCGCACCGAACCGCCGCACGGCAAGCCCCACCAGGAACAGCGCGACGCCGACCACGAAGCACGCGCCGGTCACCGTGGCACTGGTGCCGCCCTGCGCCCGGATCACGGCGGCGACGCCCACGAACGAGAGCGAACAGCCCAGATAGCTGGGCACCCGGCCGCGGGTGGCCAGCAGGAAGACGACGGTCGCGACCCCGGACATCATGATCGCGAGGTTCGGGTCGAGCCCCATCAGGACCGGCGCGACGAAGGACGCCCCGAACATCGCCACGACGTGCTGGGCACCGAGCCCGAGGGTCCGGGGCCAGGAGAGGCGCTCGTCGGGGCGGACGACCGCTCCCGGGGCGGGGGTCCGCCCGTCGCCGTGCAGTGTCCAGCGCACACCGAGGTTCATGGTGGGGGTTCGCTTTCTCCGTACGTGAATGTGTCCGGACCATTGTCACGTCCCACCTGTGGCTCTACGCTCATGCGGTCGTTCTCATGAACATCGTTCATATGTCTGATCGGAGTGTTCTGTGAGTGCACGATCCGGACTGGGCCCCGCGGTCGCGGCGGTCACCGTCCTGCTGGCCACCCTCCTCGCCCCGTCGGCGTCCGCTCGTACGTCGGCCGGCGACGCCCTCGCGCCCTTGTCCCGTACGGCGGCGGCCGTTCCCGCGGTCCTGAACCCCGCCGATTCCGCGGCCGGTTCCGCCGCGTCCGGCCGGGCCGAGCCCGGGACACCGCGCACCGTCGTCCTCGACGGCGGGCGGCTCCGGAACACCCGCAGCCGCCTGGAGCACGGCGACCGCCGACTCGCCCGCACGCTGCGGGAGTTGACCACCCGCGCCGACAACTGGCTGGACCAGGGCCCCTGGACGGTGGTCGACAAGCCGAAACCCGCCCCCGGCGGGGACGTTCACGACTACCTCAGCCAGGCCCCCTACTGGTGGCCCTCGAAGCCCGCCACCGCCGACAACCCCTGGGGATGCCCCTACGTCCAGCGCGACGGCCGGCGGAATCCCGAGGTCGACACCGGCACCGACCGCCAGGACCTGGAGAAGGTCTTCGACTCGACGTACGACCTCGCGCTGGCCTGGTACTACACCGGTGAGAAGCGGTACGCGGCGAAGGCCGGCCAGGTCCTGCGCACCTGGTTCCTGGACCCGGCCACCCGGATGAACCCGAACCTGGACCACGGCCAGTTCATCCCCTGCACGTACGACGGCCGGGCCATCGGCATCATCGACTTCTCGCAGTCCTACACGAGCGTCCTCGACGCGATCGCCCTCCTGGACACCGGCGCCCCCGGCTGGTCCCGGAGCGACCGGGCCGCGATGCTCGCCTGGAACACCGGCTACCGCGACTGGCTGACCGACAGCGCCTTCGGCAAGGAGGAGGGCGCCGCGCGCAACAACCACGGCACCTTCTACGACCTGCAGCTCGCCGCCCTCGCCTACGCGACCGGCGAGAAGGACCTCGCCCGGCGGACCGTGCTCGCCGCGCGGGCCCTGCGGATCGATCCGCAGATCGCCGCCGACGGAAGCCAGCCCCAGGAACTCGCGCGCACCCGCAGCTGGCACTACTCGACCTTCGACCTGGTGGCGTACACCCGGCTCGCGGCCATCGGCGAGAAGGTCGGCGTCGACCTGTGGGCGTACCGGGGGCCCGACGGTCAGAGCCTGTTCGGGGCGGTCGACTACCTGCTGCCGGCGGCGACCGGCGCCGAGCCGTGGGGCCACCCCGAGCTGGAGTTCCACCGCTTCGCGGCGAGCGACGTGGTGCGGGCCGCCGCCGACGCGGGGGACCGCGCCGCGCGGGCCGCCGTACCGGGGCTCGAAGCGCCGCCCGGCGGTGATCTGTGGGAGCTGCGGCCCGCCGCCGAGCAGCTCGACTCGATCACCGGCTGATCCCGCCCGGGAGGGGTTCCTGAGCGTTTGCTTAGGATGGGGGTGTCGTTTCACGCCGGGCCCGCCCGTCCGCGCGCCGCAGCACGTCCCAGGAGCCCCGCCCGTGACCACTGAAGCCGCCGTCGCCCCCGTCCCCGCCCTGCCGTACGGACGGCTCCTGCCCGTCACCGTCCACTTCGACGACCTCGACGCCCTCGGCCTGCTGCACAACGCCCGCTACCCGGTCCTCGTCGAGCGCGCCTGGACCGCGCTGTGGAACGAGCGCGGCTTCGGCTTCGACGGGGACTGGGAGGCGGCAGGCGACTCGTGCAACGCCGTCAAGGAACTGCGGATCACCTACGAGGCCCCGGTGAACCGCCCCGGCACCTACGCCGTCCACCTCTGGCTGGAACGGCTCGGGACCACCGGACTGACGTACGGCTTCCGCTTCTGTTCCCCCGACGGGGCGGTCACCTACGCCCACGGGACCCGGGTCCTCGTCCGGCTCGACGCCGGGACACTGCGCCCGGCGCCGTGGACCGAGCGATTCAGGACCGTGGGCCGGGAACTGCTGCGCTCGGCGGACTGACCTTCGGGCTCACGCGGTCCCCGGCGCGGAGCACCCCCGCCAGCACGGTGAGCCCGAACGCCAGAACCGTGACCAGGACGAACGACACCATCAGGTTCGTCGCCTGGGCCACCGACCCGATCAGGCTCGGCGCGATCAGCCCCGAGGTGTACGTGATGGTCGCGACGCCCGCGATGGCCTGGCTCGGGTTGGGACCGCTGCGCCCGGCCGCCGCGAAGCACAGCGGGACGACGACCGCGATGCCGAGCCCGAGCAGCGCGAAGCCGCTCATCGCCACCGCCGGGTGCTCCGCGAGGACGATCATCAGTCCGCCGAGCGCGGCCAGGACACCGCCCGCCCGCACGGTGCGGACCGCTCCGAAGCGGTTCACCACCGTGTCGCCGACCAGCCGGGCGACCGCCATCGTGAGCATGAAGCCGGTGGTGCAGGCCGCGGCTATGGCGGCCGAGCTGTCCAGCCGGTCGCGCAGATAGACCGCCGACCAGTCCAGGCTCGCGCCCTCGGCGAAGACCGCACAGAAGCCGACCGCGCCGATCAGCAGGGCCGAGCGGGGCGGCAGCGCGAACCGCGGGGGCGGCTCCTCGTCCTCGGTGGGCTGGAGGTCGAGCACCCACCGGCACGCGGCGACACCGAGCAGGGTGAGGACCGCCGCGGCCAGACCGTGGTGCAGCCGCGCGTCCGCGCCCAGGTGCGCGGCGAGCGTCCCGGCCGCCGCGCCGATCAGCGCGCCGGCGCTCCACATGCCGTGCAGCCCGGACATGATCGACTTGTCGAGCCGGTTCTCGACCTCGACCCCCAGCGCGTTCATGGCGACGTCCGCCATCCCGGCCGTGGCGCCGTACAGGAACATCGCCAGGCACAGGGTCACCAGGTTCGGGGCCAGGGACGGCAGGATCAGGGCCAGCGTCCACAGGGCGATGAGTCCGCGCAGCGCCGTACGGCTGCCGAAGCGGTGGGTGATCCGGCCGGCCAGCGGCATCGAGCAGGACGCGCCGAACGCGGTGAAGGCGAGGGCGAAGCCGAGCTGGCCCGCGCCGACCGAAGCGTGGTCCTGGATCCACGGCACGCGGGTCGCGAAGGACCCGGTGACGGCTCCGTGCACGGCGAACACGGCCGCCACGGCGTACCGGGCGCGCCTGACCTCGCGCTGGTCGTAGACCACTTCACTCATTCTCGGCCCCTCCCCGGGTGATGGTTCAACGGTGCCGCCGTAAACTATCAGGAACCCTGCCTGATAAATAGATCCCCGTCGGCCGCCCGGCCGCCGGACGCACGAGCCGATCTGGGAGGATTCCCGGCATGCCCGCATCCCCGAGCACCGCACGGGCCATCAACGACCGGCTCGCCCTGCGGCTGTTGCAGCAGGAAGGCCCCTTGACGGCAGGGCGGCTGAAGCAGCTCACCGGACTGTCCCGGCCTACCGTCGCCGACCTCGTCGAACGGCTCACGGCCTCCGGTCTCGTCACCGTCGTCGGGGAATCGGGGGAGCAGCGGCGCGGACCCAACGCCCGGGTCTACGGGATCGTCGCCGACCGTGCCCATCTGGCCGCGCTGGACGTCCGTACGGAGGGCGTGTCCGTCGTCGTCTCCGATCTGGTCGGTCACGTCCTCGCCGAGGCGTCCGTGCCCATCGACGAGGGCACCGGCACCGGGCCGGCCGTCGAGCAGGCGGTCGCGCTGGTCGAGCGGACGGCGAAGGAGGCCGCCGACCTCGGCACCGCGCCCCCGCTCGACCTCGTCCGGGGGTGGGGCAGGCTGCACACCGTCGGCATCGGGGCGCCCGGTCTGATCGACCCCGCCAGCGGCGAGCTACGCGACTCCACCGGACTGCCCGAGTGGCACCGGCGGCTGGTCGCGGCCCTCCAGGAACGGCTTCCCGGGGCCCGGGTCCTGGTCGAGAACGAGACCAACCTGGCCGCCCTCGCCGAACAGCGCGACGGCGTCGCCCGCGACCGGGACACGTTCGTCCTGCTGTGGCTCGGCCACGGCACCGGCGCCGCCGTCGTCCTCGACGGCGCCCTGCGCCGGGGCGCCTCCGGCGGGACCGGGGAGATCGGCTTCCTGCCGGTGCCGGGCACCACCAGCCTGCCCTCGGCGACCGACTGCGGGGGTGGCTTCCATTCGCTCGTCGGGTCCGCGGCGATCGCGGAGCTGGCGGCGGAGCACGGGGTCGCGGCCCGGCCCGAGGGCCATGAGCCGCCCGCCGCCGCGCTGGTGCGGCAGGCGCTGGCGAGCCCCGGCTCCCCGGCGGCCGAGGGCTTCCTCGACGCCCTGGCCCAGCGCCTCGCCATCGGCGCGGCCTCCGTCAGCGCCGTGCTGGACCCCGGCTGCGTGGTCCTCGGCGGCGAGGTCGGCCAGGCGGGCGGGACGGCACTCGCCGAGCGCGTCGCGCTGCGCCTCGCCGGGATGTCGCCGCTGCCGACCGAGGTGCGCGCGAGCACGCTGGGCGGCGGCGCGGTACTGCGCGGCGCGCTGCTCACGGCCCGCGACGGGGCCCAGGACGAACTGTTCGGCTCACCGGCGACGCCCTAGGTGGTTCCGGGCCGGAGCCCGCCGGGTGCCACCGGGCGGGGCTGGGCTCCGGCCCGGCCCGCCGCCGGTGCGGGCCCGCCTGCTTCCGGGTCTCGCCACGGCCTGCCGCCGGCACAGGCCCGTCTGCCTCCGGGGCCGGATCCGAAGCCCACCGCCGACAGCGTGCCTGTTTCCGGCGTCGGCCCGCCGCCGGCACGGGCCCGCCTGTTTCCGGGGTCCGATCCGGCCTGCCGCAGCAGCGCCCCCGGTATCGGCTCCGGTCGGCCACCGCCTCTGCCTCCGTCGCCGCCACTGCCTCCTCTCCCGGACCGGGCCCGTCCAGGTGTTGGGCTGGATCGGGCTCGGCGTGACGCCGGCCCCCTTCCCTGCCCCGACGCCGGGCTGCCCGGACGGGTCTTGCGGCGGTTCCGCCCCTTGAGCGGGCGTCGATCGTCACCGAAGCGGTCGGAGCGGTCGGAGCGGTCGGAGCGGTCGGGGCGGTCGGGGCGGTCGGGGCGGCCACGGCGGCCGGACAGGAGCAGGTCGGACCCTCGCGCCGGCCGTCAGGTCAGGCGTGGTTCTCGGAGCGGGATTTCAGGAAGTCCTCGAAGGTGCCCCTGCCCACGGAGTGGTCCGGGGTGAGGTGGTGGCCGGTGCGGAACGCCCGGTAGGCCTTGCCCGCCAGGGGGACCTCCAGCACAGGGCGGCGCTTCCCGGCCGCGCGCAGATGGGCCTCGGCCAGGGAGCGGAACGTGCGCACCTCGGGCCCGCCCATGTCCTCGACCCGCCCCGCGGGCGCCCCGGCCGCCAGTCCGGCCAGCCGGTCGGCGACCTCGGCGGCCTCGATCGGCTGGTCCGAGACCCCGGCGGGCAGGAACAGCACGGGCAGCCTGGCCAGACCGCCGAGGACCTGGGCCACCAGGTCGTGGAACTGGGTGGTGCGCAGGATCGTCCAGCCCAGCCCGGACTCCTCCACCAGCTTCTCCACCGCCCACTTGGTCCGGTAGTAGCCGAACGGCACCGCGTCGACGCCGACGATGGAGATGTAGACCAGGTGCGGGACCTCCGCCCGCCGTGCGGCCGCGATCAGCCGCTCGGCCGCCCGTTCGTCGCCGCCGCGGGGCGAGGACGCGCAGTGCACGATCGCGTCCGCCCCGGTGACGGCGGAGTCCAGTCCGCTGCCTCCCTCGCGCAGGTCCACGGCGTACGGCTGGGCGTGCCGGCTGAGCACCCGCACCTCGTGGCCGTCCGCCCGCAGCCGCTCGGTGACGAGCCTGCCGAGGGTTCCGGTGCCGCCGGTCACCAGGATCGTGGTCATGCTGTTCGGCCCTTTCGACGCCGGACGCTCCCGGACGGAGCGTCCTTCGCAAGCTGAGACCACGTGGCCCGCGCGGATGTGACAACCCCGGGGAGCGCGCGGGGCCGACCGCCGCTGCCTTCCCGCGCCCGGAGCGCCGCCCCCGCGCGGGGCCACGCTCAGGGAGAGGCGCCGCTCATCCCCGGTCCCGGGCGCGCTCCAGCTGACGCCCCAGGAACTCCAGCTTCCCGGGATTCATGACCACCCGCACCTCCGTGATCACGCCGTCGCCGACCTCGAAGGTGATGACGCCGGTCGGGCCCGCGACCCCGTCGGCGCCCGCGGGCCCGTGGACGATCAGCGCGTCGTGACCGTTGACCTCGGCCACCGAGAGGGCGAAGGCCTCCGCCCCGGCCCGGCCCGCGACACCGGCGAGGAAGCGCAGCACCTTCTCGCGGCCCTCGACCGGCCTGCGCGCGGCCGAGACCTGGCCGCCGCCGTCGGACCACCAGACGACGTCCTCGGCGAACAGCCGCTCCAGGCCCGCCAGATCGCCCTCGCGTGCGGCCGAGAGGAACGAGTCGACGAGCAGGGTCCGCCGCTCGGCCGGGACCTCGAAACGGGCCTCGGGGACCGCGAGCCGGCCGACCGCCCGCCGGTACAGCTGACGGGAGTTGGCCTCGCTCAGGTCCAGGACGCCGGCGATGTCCCGGTGGGTGTACGCGAAGGCCTCCCGCAGGACGTAGACCGCCCGTTCGGTCGGGGTGAGCCGCTCCAGCAGGACCAGCAGGGCCAGGGACACCGCGTCCCGCTGCTCCGCGGACTCCAGGGGACCGAGGGCGCCGTCCGCGGTGACGACCGGCTCGGGCAGCCAGGGCCCCGGGTACCGCTCGCGCCGTGCGCGGGCCGAGGTCAGCCGGGTGAGGCAGAGATTGGTGACGACCTTGGCGAGCCAGGCGCCGGGCCGCTCGACGTCCGCACGGCCGGCACCGCTGAAGCGCAGATAGGCGTCCTGGACGACGTCCTCCGCGTCGGCGGCGGAACCCAGCATGCGGTAGGCGAGCCCGAACAGGCGCGGGCGGTACGTCTCGAACTCGTCGGCGAGGCTCGTGGTCACCTGTTCAGCGTCGCAGAGGCCGTTCGCCGGGCGCTCGCACGGGTACCGGTGCGCGCCGGGCCGTTGGAGACCCGGCGGCGGGGCAAGGGCCTTCGTCACCGCCGCCGGGTCGTTCGTGGGGGGACCGGCAATGAATGATCACGCAGTCTTGATCGAGGACATTAAGAGGACTAGACCAGAGCGTCAATAGGTATGGACCAGTTGCGCGAAGTCCGTCCCGCACCTCAAGGCCTCCCGGGTCCGGGGGAGTTGGCCGGACGAACCGGTCCGTGGAAGTCCATGCCCGAGAGCTGTGAGCCACCCCACAGAGCTGCGGCCGTATGGCCGACGATCGGGCGTGGCACACTGGCCATGTACCAGAAGCAGCGCACTCCGGGGTCGGTGTAATTCCGAACCGGCGGTTACAGTCCGCGACCCGGTCGCTTCCAGCGGCCGGTTGACCAGGTGGAATTCCTGGACCGACGGTTAAAGTCCGGATGGGAGGCAGTGCGCGGCGGGCGGGCATTCGTGCGCGCTGCCGTTTGTTGCTGCTCGTCCTGCGGGACGGGTGTCCTTTCGGCGTCGCTCCCGGTGTGCCGCGGTCCGCTCATTTGTCGTCATCGACAGCCCCGGAGTCCGTGCCCCATGAGGCAGGAGGACCCGGGAAGTGTTCACCGGAATCGTCGAAGAGCTGGGTGAGGTCACCGCCGTCGAGATTCTCGACGACGCCTCGCGTTTCCGGCTGCGTGGCCCCGTCGTCACGCAGGGCGCGCAGCACGGCGACTCCATCGCCGTCAACGGAGTCTGTCTCACCGTGGTCGAGCACGAGGGCGACGAGTTCACCGCCGACGTCATGGCCGAGACCCTCGACCGCTCCAGCCTCGGCGCGCTCACCGTCGGCTCCCGCGTCAACCTCGAACGGCCGATGGCCGTGGGCGAGCGCCTCGGCGGCCACATCGTGCAGGGGCACGTCGACGGCACGGGCGCGGTCATCGAGCGCAAGCCGTCCGAGAACTGGGAGATCGTCAAGATCTCGCTGCCCGCCGACCTTTCGCGCTACGTGGTCGAGAAGGGCTCCATCACCGTCGACGGCATCAGCCTCACGGTGGTCGACGCCGGCCCCGACTTCTTCACGGTCAGCCTCATCCCCACCACCCTCGACCTGACCACGCTGGGCCACAAGCAGCCCGGCGACCCGGTCAACCTCGAGGTCGACGTCATCGCAAAGTACGTCGAGCGGCTGCTCGGCGCGCGCGGTGGGCAGCCGGGCGCACTGCCCGGCGCTCAGGAGGCCGGCCGGTGAACTGGCTCAACTCCGAGGCCTTCGTCCTCCTCGACCAGCACATCATGTGGTCGGACATGATCGGCAACGTGATCGGTCTGATCGCCCTCGCGCTCGGCTGGCGGCGCTCCGTGTGGAGCTGGCCCGTCCAGCTCCTCTCCGGGGTCGTCCTCTTCGCCGCCTTCTTCGGCCACCTCACCGGCAGCGCCGGCAAGCAGGTCGTGGTCATCGCCGTCGCCCTGTGGGGCTGGTGGCAGTGGAACCGCGGCGAGGGCAAGGACGGGCGCGTCTCCGTCCGGTTCGCCACCTGGCGCGAGCGCGCGGCCATGGCGGGTGCCGCGGCCGTCGGCACCGTCGCCGTCAGCGGCCTGTTCCACGCGTATCCGACGCTCTCCTGGGACCCCTGGCCCGACGCCTACATCTTCGTCGGCACGATCGTCGCCATGTACGCGCAGGCCCGCGGCATGGTCGAGTTCTGGTTCGCCTGGCTGCTCGTCGACGTGGTGGGCGTCCCGCTCAACTTCGCCAACGGCTACGCCTTCTCCGGTTTCGTCTACGTCCTGTACGGCGCGCTCGTCCTGTGGGGCATGCGCGACTGGTGGCTGCGCTCCCGTGAGGCCGGGCAGCCCGTCATGGAAGGAGCCCCGGCATGACAACGGCGCCGGTTTGGTACAGCACCGGGCACGATCAGGATGCCTCGGACCTCGCGCTCGACCCCGTCGAGCAGGCCATCGCCGACATCGCGGCCGGCCGCCCGATCGTGGTCGTCGACGACGAGGACCGCGAGAACGAGGGCGACCTCGTCGTCGCCGCCGAGAAGGCGACCCCCGAGATCGTCGCCTTCATGATGAGCGAGTGCCGCGGACTGATCTGCGCGCCGATGGAGGGCGACGAACTCGACCGGCTGCGCCTGCCGCAGATGGTAGACGACAACACCGAGTCGATGAAGACCGCGTTCACGGTGTCGGTCGACGCGTCCGCCGCCCACGGCGTGACCACCGGCATCTCGGCCGCCGACCGCGCCGCCACCCTGCGGCTCCTCGCCGACGGCGTCTCCGAGGCCGACGACTTCGTCCGCCCCGGCCACATCTTCCCGCTGCGCGCCCGGCCCGGAGGCGTGCTGGCCCGCAACGGCCACACCGAGGCCGCCGTCGACCTGGCCCGTCTCGCGGGACTGCGCCCGGCCGGGGCGATCGTCGAGATCGCGGGCGAGGACGGCCGGATGCTCCGGCTGCCCGAGCTGATCCCCTTCGCCCGCAAGCACGGCCTGACGATCATCTCCATCGAGGACCTGATCGCCTACCGCCGCACCACCGAACTCGGCACGTCCACCGCGTCCGGGGCGGCCGCCGCCCCCACCGTCCGGCGTGAGGCCGAGGTCCATCTGCCCACCGCCTTCGGCGAGTTCACCGCCTATGGCTACCGCTCCACCGCCGACGGCGTCGAGCACGTCGCCCTCGTCCACGGCGAGATCGGCGACGGCGAGGACGTGCTCGTCCGGGTCCACTCCGAGTGCCTGACCGGCGACGTCTTCCACTCGCACCGCTGCGACTGCGGGCCCCAGCTCCAGACGTCCATGGAGCGCATCCAGACCGAGGGCCGCGGTGTCGTGGTCTACCTCCGCGGCCACGAGGGGCGCGGTATCGGCCTGCTCTCCAAGCTCCGTGCGTACGAGCTCCAGGAGCGCGGCCGGGACACCCTCGACGCCAACCTGGAACTCGGCCTGCCCGCGGACGCCCGGGACTACGGCGCGAGCGCCCGGATCCTGGAGGACCTCGGCGTGCGCAGCCTGCGGCTGATGACCAACAACCCGGACAAGACCGACGCGCTCGTCGGGTACGGCCTGCGGGTCACCGGACGCGAGCCGATGCCCGTCCAGGCGGGCGAGCACAATCTGACCTACCTGCGCACCAAGCGGGACCGGATGGGCCACGACCTGCCCTGGCTCGACCAGGTCACCGTGTCGGCCTGCGGGAGCCAGTGACCCGCACGCCCGGCACCACCGGCGGCACAAGCACCATCACGGCACGACAGCACGACAGCACGACAGCACGGCACTATCGGCAACACGGCACAGCGGGACTGAAGGAGAGACGTGAGCGGCAAGGGTGCACCTGAACTGTCCGTACGCAACTGCGGCGACCTGCGGGTCGCGGTCATCGCGGCACAGTGGCACGACAAGGTGATGGACGGTCTCGTCGACGGCGCGCTGCGCGCGCTGCGCGAGCTGGGAATCGACGAGCCGACCCTGTTGCGGGTCCCCGGCAGCTTCGAACTGCCGGTCGCCGCCAAGGTCCTCGCGGGCCGCGGCTACGACGCGATCGTCGCGCTCGGCGTCGTCATCCGCGGCGGCACCCCCCACTTCGAGTACGTGTGCCAAGGCGTCACCCAGGGCCTCACCCAGGTCTCCATCGAGACCGGCGTCCCCATCGGCTTCGGAGTGCTCACCTGCGACACCGAGGAGCAGGCCCTGGACCGCGCGGGCATCGAGGGCTCCAACGAGGACAAGGGGCACGAGGCGGTGACGGCCGCCGTGGCGACCGCGGCCACGCTCCGCTCAGTATCTGAACCCTGGCACTGAGGTACGGCCCCGAGCGCGTAGGGTGAGGAGCACCATGTCCAATAAGACGTTCGAGGAGCTCTTCACCGAGCTCCAGCACAAGGCCGCCACGGGCGATCCCGCCACCTCGCGCACCGCCGAACTCGTCGGCAAGGGCGTTCATGCCATCGGCAAGAAGGTCGTCGAAGAGGCCGCGGAGGTCTGGATGGCCGCCGAGTACGAGGGCAAGGACGCCGCCGCCGAGGAGATCTCGCAGCTGCTCTACCACGTCCAGGTGATGATGGTCGCGCGCGGGATCTCCCTCGACGACGTGTACGCGCATCTGTAGGGGCCGCTCCCGCGGTACCCCTCCTGCGCGTCCGTCCGCCCGTCCCACCCACCCCGAACACCATCGAGCAAAGGAAGCCGACCTCATGCTGCGCATCGCCGTCCCCAACAAGGGTTCCCTGTCAGGACCTGCGGCGGACATGCTGCATGAGGCCGGCTACCAGCAGCGCCGGGAGTCCAAGGAACTGCGGATCGTCGACCCGAACAACGAGGTCGAGTTCTTCTATCTCCGCCCCCGGGACATCGCGATCTACGTCTCCTCCGGCAAGCTCGACATCGGCATCACCGGTCGCGATCTGCTGGTCGACTCCGGCGCCCACGCCGAGGAGATCCTCCCGCTCGGCTTCGCCCGTTCCACCTTCCGCTTCGCCGCCAAGCCGGGCACGGCGAACGGGGTCGCGGACCTGAAGGGCAGGACGATCGCCACCTCGTACGAGGGCATCGTCGCCGGGCACCTCGCCGACCACGGCATCGACGCCTCCGTCGTGCACCTGGACGGCGCCGTCGAGACCGCCATCGAACTCGGCGTGGCCGAGGTCATCGCGGACGTCGTCGAGACGGGCACCTCGCTGCGCAACGCCGGCCTGGAGATCTTCGGCGAGCCGATCATGAAGTCCGAGGCCGTCGTCGTCCGCCGCGTCGGCGCCGGCCCCACCGAGGACGCCGAGCCCAAGGTGCAGCAGTTCCTGCGCCGCCTCCAGGGCGTGCTGGTGGCGCGGACCTACGTGATGATGGACTACGACTGCCGTGCCGAGCACCTGGAGAAGGCCGTCGCGCTCACTCCCGGCCTGGAGTCGCCGACCATCTCGCCGCTGCACAACGAGGGCTGGGTCGCCGTCCGCGCCATGGTCCCGTCCAAGGAGGCCCAGCGGATCATGGACGACCTGTACGCGCTCGGCGCGCGGGCCATCCTGACCACGGCCATCCACGCCTGCCGGCTCTGACAGGAACCACGGACATGTCGGACCTTCCCTCCCTTCCCATAACCTTCCGGCCCTCCCGGACCCGGGCCGTGCTGCTCACCGCGGGCGCGTCGATCCTTGTGGTCATCACCACGGTCGCCATGCTTCTGGAGCAACTCGGACCGGGGGAGCGGCTCAGCTTCGTCTTCACCGCCGTCCTGCTGTTCGGTGTCCTCCTGCTGCTCTCGCGGCCCAAGGTCGTCGCCGACGAGAGCGGTGTCACCGTGGTCAACATCGCGAGCCGCCGGCACCTGGACTGGGCGGAGATCCTCCAGGTCAACCTGCGTCCGGGCGACCCCTGGGTCTTCCTCGACCTCAGCGACGGCACCAGCCTCCCGGTGCTCGGCATCCAGCCGGGCATCGCCCGGCAGCGCGCCATCGACGACGCCCGCGCCCTGCGCGCCCTGGCCCTCGCCCGAGGAATCCAGGAGCCCGACGGGCACCGCGGCGAACACACGGGCTGACTCTCGGCCCTCCACCCTGCCCTCAGAGCCCATGTCTTGATTAATCTGTCGGCGGAGGCGTTTACCATGACGCCTCCGCCTCCGATGTGCTCCGGCTCTCAGAGGCTCCCTGCTACCCGAGGAGTGACTCCCTCCAGCGATGGACGGATCGTCCTGTAGTACCTGCGCCGCCCCCTTCCGACATAGCGAGGCGGCGGCATGACCATCCCCCTGTTGCTCCTTGGCGCGGCGTTCCTGCTGATTCTCGCCAACGGCTTCTTCGTGGCCGCCGAGTTCGGCCTCGTCACCGTCGAGCGCCCCGAGGCCGAGAAGGCCGCGGCCGAGGGCGACCGACGCGCCGCCACGGTCGTCGAGTCGCTCAAGGAGCTGTCCTTCCAGCTCTCCGGCACCCAGCTCGGCATCACCATCACCTCCCTCGTCGTCGGCATGCTCGCCGAACCGGCCCTGGCCCAGCTGCTGGACGGCCCGTTCTCGGCGGTCGGACTGCCCGAGGGCGCGGTGCCCGGCTTCGCCGTGGTCACCGGCATGCTGCTGGCCTCGGCCGTGCAGATGGTGGTCGGTGAACTCGTGCCCAAGAACTGGGCGGTGTCCAAGCCGCTCCAGGTGGCCCGCTTCGTCGCCGGTCCGCAGCACGTCTTCTCCCGGCTGTTCCGGCCGGTCATCGCCGTGCTGAACACCGTCGCCAACCGGCTGGTCCGCGCGCTCGGCGTGGAGCCCGCCGAGGAGCTGGCCTCGGCCCGCACCCCCGGCGAACTCGTCTCCCTCGCCCGCCACTCGGCCCGCGCCGGTGCCCTCGAGCAGGACACGGCGGACCTCTTCGTCCGCACGATGTCCCTGGCCGACCTCACGGCGCAGCACGTGATGACACCTCGGGTGAAGGTCAGCGCCCTCCAGTCCACGGCCACCGCCGAGGACGTGGTCAACCTCACCCGTGCCACCGGCCTGTCCCGCTTCCCCGTCTACCGGGAGCGGATCGACGAGGTCGTCGGCATGGTGCACCTCAAGGACGCCCTCGCGGTGCCCTCGCACGACCGGCTGCGCACCCCCGTCGGCCGGATCGCCCAGGCGCCGCTGCTCGTCCCGGAGACCCTGCCCGTGCAGCCCCTCCTGGAGCGGCTGCGCAGCGAACAGCCGATCGCCGTCGTCGTCGACGAGTACGGCGGCACGGCCGGCGTGGTGACCCTGGAGGACATCGTCGAGGAGCTCGTCGGCGAGGTCCGCGACGAGCACGACGACGTGCACGGGGAGCAGCCCGAGCTCGCGGCCGCACCCCCCGAGGACGGCAGGCCCGCCTGGGACGCCGACGGCAGCTGCCGGGTCGACATCCTGCAGCGCATAGGCCTCGACGTGCCCGAGGGACCGTACGAGACCGTGGCCGGCCTCGTCGCCGACCTGCTCGGCCGGATCCCGGCCCCCGGCGACAAGGCCGAGCTCCCCGGCTGGCGGCTCGTGGTGCGGCAGGTAGGCCACTACCGTGCCGAACGCGTCCGCCTCGTGCGCACCGCGCTCGCCCCGGAGGCCGTCCGATGAGCATGCTCCAACTGCTGTTCGCGGGCCTGCTCGTGCTCGCCAACGGCTTCTTCGTCGGCGCCGAGTTCGCGCTCGTGTCCGTGCGGCGCAGCCAGATCGAACCGCTCGGCACCGCCCGCTCCCGGCAGGTCCTGTACGGCCTGGAGCGCCTTCCGCAGATGATGGCCGCGGCCCAGTTCGGCATCACGATGTGCTCGCTGACCCTGGGCGCGGTCGCCGAGCCCACGGTCGCCCGGCTGCTGGAGCCGCTCTTCGAGGCGGTCCACCTGCCGCACGGGGTGATCCACCCCCTCGGCTATGTGATCGCGCTCGCCCTCGTCGTCTTCTTCCACCTCGTCATCGGCGAGATGGTCCCGAAGAACCTGGCGATGGCCGCGCCCGAGAAGACGGCGCTGTGGTTCAGCCCCGGCCTGGTCGCCTTCGCCCGCGTGTGCCGTCCCGTCACGGTCGCCCTCGGAGCCTGCGCGCAGCTGATCCTCAAGCTGTTCCGGGTCGAGCCCAAGGACGAGGTCGAGGCGGTCTTCACCAGCGAGCAGCTCAACCGGCTGGTCGAGGACTCCGGACAGGCGGGACTCCTGGAGCCCGAGGAGCAGGAGCGTCTCGAGGACGCCCTGGAACTCGGCTCCCGCCCGGTCACCGACGTCCTCCTCGACAGCGCCTCGCTGGTCACGGTGGACCCCTCGGTCACCCCGGGCCAGGTGGTCGCGCTCACCGCGCGCACCGGGTACTCCCGGTTCCCGGTGGTCGCGGAGAACGGTGCCTTCATGGGCTGCTACCTCCATGTGAAGGACGTCCTCGACCTGGAGGAGTCCGAGCGGGCGGTGCCGCAGCACATGTGGCGCCCGATGACCACGCTGCGGTCCGAACTCCCGCTGGACGACGCCCTGACCGTGATGCGCCGCGCCGCCACCCATCTGGCCCAGGTCGCCGACGCCGCCGGGAAGGTCCTCGGCCTCGTGGCCCTGGAGGACGTCCTGGAGCTGCTGGTCGGCGAGGTCCGCGACCCGGCGCACCGCGTGGTGACGCCCGTACGCGTCGCGGAGCCGCGCCCCGGCCAGGCCGAGGAGGCGCTGGCGAGCTGACCGTGCCCTAGGGCCCCGGTTCCCCGGGGCCGTGCGACCCGTGACGGTCGTACGGCCCGGCGGGACCGGGGCCCTGTCGCATCGGTCACATGGCGGACGGGTCCTGCGGGCCCCGGCCCGAGAGGACCTCCCCGTAGGCCTGCATGAGGTCGGGCAGCCGCAGCGTGGACAGATCGTCGCGCGAGGGGGTGCCGGGGTAGCCCGACAGCCGCAGATCGCGGTACGCGCAGCTCTTCTCGTACAGGGTGCGCAGGAAGCGGCCGTTGCCGAGTTCGTCGATCCAGCCCTGGTCGACGACGTGCCCGGCGATCGAGCGGAGCTCGTCCAGCGCCTCCTCGTCCCAGACGTCGCCGTTCTCGGCGGCCAGCACCTCGCCGATGGAGGTCAGTTCGAGCGGGCGGTACGAGGGGAAGTCCACGCGGGTGGTGAAGCGCGAGGAGAGTCCCGGGTTGGCGGCGAGGAGCCGGTCCATGCCCTCCGGGTAGCCGGCGAGGATGACGACCAGGTGGTCCCGGTTGTCCTCGGCCCGCTTGAGCAGTACCTGAAGCGCCTCGTCGCCGTAGGCGTCGCCCTTGCCGTAGCCGGAGTTGGACAGGGAGTACGCCTCGTCCACGAACAGGACGCCGCCGATCGCCGAGTCGATCAGCTCGTTGGCCTTCACGGCGGTCTGGCCCAGGTACTCGCCGACCAGATCGGCCCGCTGGGCCTCGACCAGGTGGTCCCCGCCGAGCAGCCCGAGCGCGTAGAAGACCCGCCCGAGAATGCGCGCCACCGTGGTCTTGCCGGTGCCCGAGGGGCCGGAGAAGACGAAGTGCCGCTTCGGCGGCTGCACCGGAAGCCCCTGCCCGGTACGCAGCCTGGCCATGTTCAACTGTGCCGACAACGCCTTGACCTGACGTTTCACCGGCTCCAGACCCACCATGCGCTCCAGTTCCGCGAGCGCCTCGTCGAGCAGGGCCGGGTCGGTCGGTCCCGGGGGCAGAGGCTGCACCGGCAGCACGGCCTTCTCCCGGAAGCCGTCGGCCCGGTCCGGCAGGGCGCCGGGCGGTGCGGGATCGGGTTCCGGGAGCCGCAGATCGCGTCCCTCGGTGCCGAACAGCGCGTCGATGCCGTCCGGGCCCTCCAGCACGTCCTGTCCGACGCCGGCGAGCGTGATCGCCGCCAGGTCGGCGGCCGCGTCGTCGTAGCCGTCCCCCTCGGCGATGGCCGCGAGCCGCGCGGAGGTGTCCATGAAGGAGGGGTCGACCCGGTGCACCGCCCGGTACAGCGGCAGCGCCGCGGCGGAGCGCCCGGTGCCCTCGTGGGCGCGGGCCAGCCAGTACCGCAGCTCCTTGCGCTGCGGCTGCTCGCTGCGGCAGCGCATCAGGGCGGAGGACAGCAGCGGTTCGGCCTGTCCGAACATCTCGAGCCGGACCCGCGCCATGCCGCCGAACAGTCCGGCCTCGATGCCGAGCATCGGGTCGTTGATCAGCGGGTCGGTGTGCCGCACCAACTGCTCCCAGTCCTTGACCAGATAGGCGCGGCACGCGTGCAGGAACCGCACCTGGTGGTCCGCGTCGACCGGCGGGAGCCCGGCCAGCGCCCGGTCCAGTTCGGGGACGTGACGGCCGTCGAGCCAGTGGGAGGCGTGCGCGAGCAGCAGGTCGCGCGGACTCTCCAGCACCGGCTGGACCCACCAGCCCAGCCAGTACCAGGAGTTGAGGGTGCGTCGGTGGCGCGAACGCTGTTCGCCGAACCGGTCGCGGTGCCGGAACATCCGCAGCAGCGCGGTCGTCGTGTCCACCCGTAGCGCGTGCAGCCCGAGCCAGCCGTCCGCCATACCGGGGTCCATCCGGACCGCGGCGCGGAACTCCTCCTCCGCCTGCGGGTAGGCGCCCATCGTGTAGGCGTCCACACCCCGCAGCCAGGCGAGGTCGGCCGGGGCCTCGGGGCCCTGCGTGCCGAAGTCCATCACGTCCCCCACAAACCGTGCCCCCGATGGTCGGGGAGTACCTCGAGGTTCAGGACATCCCCTCGCCGCCGGGCCGGTGCCCGTCGGCAGCTCTGGTCGAACGACTGTGCCACGGACGGGAGTTGAAGCGGTGCGGCAGAGCTGCCGTCCGAAGGTCGCACCGAGAGGCATGGTACCCGCGGTCACCGGGCCTGCCGAAGGGTGCAGCACAGGACGTTCCACGAGGTGGGAGCGGACGGGGCGCATCGCGGACGGTGACCCAGGGTGAGCGGATGGCGTCACGGGGCGTCCGGAAAGAGGGGGTGTGGGCAGAACGAAGCCCCCGATCACGGGGGAACAACCGGGGGCTTCGCGACTGCGGGCGGCTCCCGAAGGGCCGCTGCTTCAGAACGCAAGACCTGTACGGCCCCCTGGTCAAGCAGAGTTGGGGTACTCAGGCAACTTGCCCCGAGCGGGCTCAGGCGACGTCAGCACACTGCGGATGGTCCCTCACGGTGCGTGACGAACTGGTCCGGTCCAGGCGTCCCGGAAGGCCCCGGCAGCACCTCGTACCCCTCGGGACACTGCCGCACCACATGGTCCGCGAAGGGGCGCGTGGGGTCCTCGGCGAAGTGCCGGAGCTCGGCCTGGACCCAGCCGTCCCAGAAGTCGCTCTGTTCCCCGCCGTCCCGTCGCCGCCCCCGCTCCCAGGCCTGCTCGTGCGGCAGTTCCATCCACAGGAGCCGGGCGAGCCAGGGGCGCAGCGCCCGGCGTCCGGCGCCGACGCCCTCCAGGAGCACCACCGGCGCGGCCGGGAGCTCGGTGAGAGGTCCGAACGCCCGGGCGGTCCAGTCGTACGGGGCGTACCGCGCCGTCTCGCCACGTCCCAGCGGCTCCATCACCCCGCTCAGCAGGCGCCCGGTCCAGCCGAACAGCTCCTCGTGGGTGGCGATGTCGTCCAGGTGCAGGACGGGTGCGCCGCCCAGGGCCGCCGCCAGGGAGCCGGCGAACGTGGTCTTCCCCGAGCCGGCGTGGCCGTCCACGCCGATCAGCCGGACGGGTCCGCAGGAGGGCGGCAGCCGGCGCAGCCGCGAGGCGAGGTCGTGAATGGGGTTTCCCGGGGTGAGGAGCGGGGGTGGCATAGTCCTGGGGAACATTCTATCGAGGCGCCGTCCACAGCGGATCCACGGGTTCAGGATGGTGTCGTATTGAACCATTCACTGAACAATCCTCAAGAACTCGTGGGGCCACAACTCGAGGGGCCCTTCGGAGAGATTTCCGGCCGCCGGAACCAGCTATTTCGGATAGAGCGTTCCGGTCCTCGGAGATGCTGAGTAGGGTTCCTGTTGCGGAACGGCGAAGTGTCGTACGGGGATGGACAGGGGAAGATGGCCGCGGGTTTATTCGAGGGGCAGTACGTGTGGCATCCTGCGGCCGACGACCGCAGACTCGCGAGCGTCTGCACGGATGTCAGAGCCGGCCGCTATCTGAGCGCCCACGAAGCCCTGGAGGCGACCCGTTCCGACTACGGATTACGGGCCCACCGCTCCCTGGTCCTCGCCTCCGAGGCCGCCGACTCCGACCTCGCCGAACGCTGGCTGGCCGAGGAGCAGACCCCCGAGTCCGCCCTGCTGTGGGCCCGCGTGGCCGTCCTGCGGGCCTTGCGCGCGGCCGACGCCAAGGACGACCGGGCCGAGGCCCTGGAGCGCATCGCGCTGACGGCCTGCGACCGGGCCGCGCTGATGGACCGGGCCGATCCCACGCCCTGGGTCGCCCGGCTGTCCATGGCCCGGCTGCACGACCTGCGCGATCCCGCGCCGCAGGGGCTGCTGACCCAGCCTCCCGGCCCCTGGCGCCTGTTCTCGCACGTGCTGCGCCTCGACCCCTGGAACCGTGAGGGCCATCACCGGTTCCTGGCCTTCTTCTTCACGCGCCACGGCGGTTCCGTCAACGCGGCCTGGGACGTCGCCGCCTTCCTGAGCCAGCGCGCCCCCGCCTCCTCGCCGCTGCGGCTGCTGCCGCTGGTGGCCCTGGTGGAGAGCTACAACCCCACGCAGCTGCTGGTCGACCGCACCTGGGAACAGCCGCAATGGCGTTCCACGGCGCTCGCGATCTACCAGAACTGGCTGCCGGAGGTGGCCGGATATCGCTTCACGCCGGTGCTCGACCTGGCGTATCTGGCGCACGCGCTCTTCATGGCGCAGCGCGAGTTCGAGGCCCGTGCCGTGTTCATGGCCATGGGGCCCTACGCCTGCCGCATGCCGTGGAGCGTGTTCGGCGAACCCGAGGACCAGCTCTCCCGTGCCCGCCGCGCCTGCGGCCTGCCCGTACCGGGGGCCGGCTGACCGCCGGCCCTCCCCGCTGCCCCGAACCACCCCCCCCGAGAGAGAGGTCAGCCGTGTCGGAACGAATATCGACCCCGGACCGGAGAACGGGAGCCGGAAAGGAGATCGCCGCCTTCGACGACGATGCGACACTGCATGCGATGGGATATCCGAGAAAGCTCACCCGTCGATTCCAGGCGTTCGACAATTTCGCCATCTCCTTCACCATCATCAATATCATCTCCGGTATTTTCTCGTCCTTCGGTTTCGGAATGAACGCCGGCGGCCCGCGCATTCTCGTGTTCGGCTGGATCGGCGTCTCCGTGATGGTGCTCTTCATCGGCGCCGCGATGGCGGAGGTGGCGTCCGCCTATCCGACCAGCGGGGCCCTCTATTTCTCGGCGGGCAAGCTGGCCAAGCGGCACAAGGGTGCCTGGTCCTGGTACACCGGCTGGCTGAATTTCGTGGGTCAGGTCGGCGGCACCGCGGCCACCGGATACGCGGCCGCCACCTTCATCCAGGCGTTCGTCGCTCTGCAGTGGCACTCGTACGAGCCGACGGCCGAGCAGACGGTTCTGATCACGGCGCTGATCATCGTGCTCCAGGGTTTGGCCAATACCTACACGGTCCAGCTCGTCGCCGTGCTGAACCGGATCTCCGTGTGGTGGCTGCTGATCGGGCTCGTCGTGATCGTGAGCACACTCGTCGTGATGCCCGACGACCACCAGTCGGCCTCGTTCGTCACCCATTTCGCGAACAACACCGGTTTCACGAACGGGATTTACGGAGGGATGCTCGGCCTGCTGGTCACCAGCTGGACGTTCACCGGCTTCGACGGCAGCTTCCACATGTCCGAGGAAACGGTGCGGGCCACGGTCAACGCGCCGAAGGGGATCACCCGTTCGATAGCCTATTCGGCGATCACGGGACTCATCCTCATGCTTGCCCTTGTGTACAGCATTCACGATTATGACCGGGTCGCCGCCTCCTCGGCGCCGCCCGTGCAGATCCTCATCGATGGGCTTGGCATGGGCATGGCTAAGTTCATCCTGCTCATCGTGATCGGGTCCATGCTCTTCTGCGGGCTCGCCAACCTGACCAGCAACACCCGGCAGATCTTCGCCTTCTCCCGGGACGGCGCCATGCCGGGCTCGCGCTGGTGGCACTCCGTCTCGCCGCGCACCCGGACCCCCGTCAAGGCCGTCTGGCTGGCGGTCGCCTGCTCCCTGGCCCTCGTGCTGCCCGGATGGTGGTCGCACACCGCCTTCACGGCCATCGTCAGCGTCAACGTCGTCGGACTCTTCCTCGCCTACGCCGTGCCGGTGTTCCTGCGGCTGCGGCTCGGGGACGACTTCCAGCCCGGTCCCTGGAACCTGGGTCGCTGGAGCAAGCCCGTCGGCTGGGTGGCCGTGACCTGGATCCTCGCCAGCAGCGTGCTCTTCATGCTGCCCCAGACCTCGCCGATCACCGGGGACAACTTCAACTACGCCTCGATCGCCCTGGCCGTGGTGCTGATCGTCGCGACGGTGTGGTGGTTCGCCACCGCCCGCCGCCGCTTCCAGGGCCCCGTCAGCTACGGCCGCCCCGACGAGGTCGCGGCCATGGACCTCGTCTGACCGGCCTCCGCCCCGGTCCCGGCACCCGCCGGGACCGGGGCGTCCCAGGTCATGCCAGTGGTCCAGGCCAATATTGGTGGGCGCGGCGCGGGCCGAAGTGCTGGCAGAAGTCGCCCTCCGGCGTCCATAGTTGGCGCACGACAGAGCACTGGGCCCGCCCGTTCCGGACACCCCTGGGGGTTCTCCACCCATGAGCAGAGCCGAACAGCCGTCCCGCAGAATCGTCCTGGCCGCCGCGGTCGCCGCGGCGGCGGTGGGGGCCGCGGGCCCCGCGGCCGCCGCCGCTCCGGCCCGCCGGACCAGAGCCGCCGGAGGTCTCGTCGACAACCGGGCCTGGACCTCGTACAGCGACTGGCGCTCGGGCGGCGCGGCGGGCACGCGGGCCGTGCCGGGCGTGCGCCCCGGCCTGGTCGTCGCCGCCCCGGCCGGCACGACGGACTACACCGACCCGCACACCGGCAGGACGGCCGCCTGGGAGTACGCGACCTGGACCTCTCCGGTCCACCGGCTCTCGGTCCCCGCCACGGAGGTCATCGCCTCCTGGAACGCCCACACCCCGGCCGGCACCTGGCTCCAGGTCGAGCTGACCGGAACCTACTCCGACGGCACGGACACGCCCTGGTACGTGATGGGCCGCTGGGCCTCCGGCGACCAGGACATCCGGCGCACCTCCGTGGACGACCAGACCGACGGCCGCAGCACCATCTGGACGGACACCTTCTCCATCGACGACGCCGCCTCGGGCCTGCGCCTCGTCTCCTACCGGCTGCGCCTGACGCTCTACCGCGCCCCGGGGACGAAGAGCACGCCCACCGTGTGGCGCCTCGGCGCGATGGGCTCCGACATCCCGGACCGCTTCACGGTCCCCGCCTCGGCCCCGGGCCTCGCCCAGGAGCTGAACGTGCCGCGCTACTCGCAGGAGATCCACGCCGGTCAGTACCCCGAGTACGACAACGGCGGCGAGGCCTGGTGCAGCCCCACCTCCTCGCAGATGATCATCGAGTACTGGGGGCGCAGGCCCACCGCCGAGCAGCTCGCCTGGGTCGACCCCTCCTACGCCGACCCGCAGGTGTGCCTCGCGGCCCGCTCCACGTACGACTACCAGTACGCGGGCTGCGGCAACTGGCCCTTCAACGCCGCCTACGCGGCCACGTACAAGGACCTCCAGGGCGTGGTCACCCGGCTCGGCTCGCTGACCGACCTGGAGACGCTGATCGCCGCGGGCATCCCGGCCATAACGTCCCAGTCGTTCCTCAAGACCGAGCTGACGGGTGCGGGGTACGGCACCTCGGGCCACCTCATGACGGTCATAGGGTTCACCGCGGACGGCGACGTCATCGCCAACGACCCGGCGTCGCCCGGCGACGACGCGGTGCGCCGGGTCTACAAGCGCTCCGAGTGGGAGAACATCTGGCTGCGGACCAAGCGCTACAACGCGTCCGGGAAGGTCGTCTCCGGCACCGGCGGCGTCTGCTACCTGTACTTCCCGGCGCATCCCTCCGCCCGGCAGCGCAAGGCGCTCGCGGCGGTCGGTGTCCGATGACCTGAGGGCGGCTCCCGCGTCCGGCGGGGAGCTGCCGTCCACGCGGGGCCCCGGCCGCCCGGGCCCCGCGGGGGACAGGGGCAGGGGTGTGTGACGCGACCCACACGCCCTGCCCGCCGGGCGGAACGGACGGGCCGCGCGGCCCGTCGGCCTGCGGACGTGACCAGGGTCTCTACCGGTGGTGGCGGATCCGGTGGCATGGTGGGTCGGGTCGGAGGGGAGCCGACGCGAGGCGGGGGACGCCAGCGCACCACTACGTCAGCGAGATGCCATGACCGCGAGCCCCGTCACCGCCCCTCGTCTCCGTGCCCGCACCGGAGGCCCCGAGGAGCATGGCCCGAAGATCCTCGAACACGTCCTGGGCTGGGTCCTCGTGGTGGCCGTGGCGGTCCTGGTGACGCGGCTCGGACTGATCTGAGGGGCCCCCGCCGACGGCGGGGCGCACGGCCGTACCGTATCGGGCGGCCGCCGATCGCCCCCGGATGACGGTCGGCACGGTTCTGCCATACTGCGCATGTTCCGTCGGCAGTTGGAGACCAGGGCCGAAATTGAATAAGAGTCAACAGTACGAGATCGACCGCCCCCGGGCGCGGGGAACCGATCGTTCGCTGGCGCGCCGCGCCGAACTCATCGCCATCGGGCGGAAGTTGTTCGCCGACACGTCGTACGACGCGCTGTCGATGGACGACATCGCACGGCAGGCGCACGTCGCCAAGGGGCTGATCTACTACTACTTCAAGTCCAAGCGCGGCTACTACCTCGCCATCGTCGAGGACTCGGTCGCGGATCTGGTCTCCCGGGCCGCCGACGGCGCGGAACTCCCGCCGGTGGAGCGGGTCCAGCGCACGATCGACGGCTATCTCCGGTACGCCGAGCAGAACCAGGCCGCCTATCGCACGATCATCGCGGGCGGCGTGGGCTTCGACAGTGAGGTGCAGGCGATACGCGAGGGCGTGCGCGACGCCATCGTCTCGACGATCGCCGAAGGGGCGTACGGCCGGGACCGGGTCGGCCCGCTGCCGCGCATCGCCCTGCTGGGCTGGCTGCACAGTGTGGAGGGCGCCACCCTCGACTGGATCGGCCATCCGGTGCTGCCGCGCGAGACCATGCGCGAACTGCTGGTGAAGATGCTGGGGGGCGCGATGCGTGCCGTCGAGGAACTCGACCCCTCCTACGCGGCCCCGCCCGACGCCCGGCGGGACTGACGGAACCCTATGAGGACTAGACCACCCTGTCAATGGTTCGGACCAATTCCGGATCGACGCGGCGGGTGGTCCGGTCAGGCATTCCGCCGGCGGACCGCCGCCGCGGGCGTGCCTCCGTTCGGGCGTACTCCCGGCGCCACGGCCCCCGTTCGCCGAGTTCCCTGATCCGGGGCGGGAGCATCGGCGGGGCCAGCCGAGAGCCGGCGGCCCCGCCTCCGGGCGCCCGTCCGCCGGTGTGCCGACCCGTCAGGAGCGCCGCCGTGCCCGATCACGCCCCGCAGCCGGTGGACCGCCGGCTGCCCACGGACGAGGCCCGGGAGCTGATCGCCCTCGTCCGCGACATCGCCCGCCGCGAGATCGCCCCCGACGCGGCCGAGGAGGAGGACGCCGGGCGCTTCCCGCGCGCGCTCTTCCGGCTGCTCTCGGAGTCCGGCCTCCTCGGACTGCCGTACGACTCCGCGTACGGGGGCGGCGACCAGCCCTACGAGGTCTACCTCCAGGTCCTCGAGGAGCTCGCCCACGCCCGCCTCACGGTGGGGCTCGGGGTCAGCGTCCACACCCTGGCCTGCCACGCGCTCGCGCACCACGGGACCGGGCCGCAGCGGGCCGAGCACCTGCCCGCGATGCTCGGCGGCGGTCTGCTCGGCGCGTACTGCCTCTCCGAACCGTCCTCGGGGTCCGACGCCGCGGCCCTGCGGACCAAGGCGGTGCGACAGGGCGACGACTGGCTGCTCACCGGCACCAAGGCCTGGATCACCCACGGCGGAGTGGCCGACTTCTACGCGGTGTTCGCGCGCACCGGCGGCGAGGGCAGGCACGGCATCACCGCCTTCCTGGTGCCCGGCGACGCCGACGGCCTGCGGGCCGCGCCGCCCGAACGCAAGATGGGCATGAAGGGCTCGCCGACCGCGCAGATCCACCTCGACGGGGTGCGGGTCTCCGACGACCGCCGCCTCGGTGGCGAGGGCCAGGGGTTCGCCGTCGCCCTGTCCGCGCTCGACTCCGGACGGCTCGGCATCGCCGCCTGCGCGACCGGGGTGGCCCAGGCCGCGCTGGACGAGGCCGTCGCGTACGCCACCGGCCGGCGCCAGTTCGGGAGGCGGATCGCGGACTTCCAGGGCCTTCGGTTCCTGCTCGCGGACATGGCCACCCACGTCGAGGCGGGCCGCGCGCTCTGCCTGGCCGCCGCCCGGCTGAGGGACGCGGGCCTGCCCTTCTCCCGGCAGGCGGCCATGGCGAAACTGCTGTGCACGGACGGCGCGATGAAGGTCACCACGGACGCGGTCCAGATCCTGGGCGGGTACGGGTACACCGCCGACTTCCCGGTCGAGCGCTACCTGCGCGAGGCGAAGGCGCTGCAGATCGTCGAGGGCACCAATCAGATCCAGCGCATGGTCATCGCGCGGCACCTCGTGGGTCCCGAGGCGCACTGAGGTCGCCGCGGGGGTCGGGGCCCGCGCCGAACTGGCCGTACCCGTAGAGCGCCGAGGGTGCCACCAGGCGTGCCCACTCGGGGTCGTGACGCCCCGGCAGCGCCCGGCCGCGATCGGCCCAGGCGCGCATCAGGGCGCGGTAGATCGGCGGATCCTGAACCGGCGGGGGCGGCGGTACCCAGTGAACCGATGGCACCGGGGCCGGGACGAGGATCCGGCGCCGGCGCCCGGTCGCGGAAGGTGTGGGACTCATAACGGGGCAACGTGCGGGCGGGCGGACAGGTCACCGGCCCGCACCGTCGGGCGTGTGTTCGCGACGGGACCCGTGCGGGGTCGGGCCGGGGGCCTGTGCGGGTCCCGCTCCGGGGCGGGCCGGGCCCGCGACTGGACCCCTGCGGGGCGGCGGGGCCGGCGGTCGGTGTCGGGACTGCTGCGGGGTGGGCCGGGGCGTCTGTGCCGGGACCGCTGTGGGGTGGGCCGGGGCGTCTGTGCCGGGACCGCTGTGGGGTGGGCCGGGCTCGCGACTGGACCTCTGCGGGGGTGGGGCCGGGGGCCTGTGTCGGGACCGCTGCGTCGTGGGCCGGGGCTCGTGACCGGACCCCTGCGGGGTGGGGGCCAGGGAGTTCGTGCGGGGGCCGCTGGGGGGTGGCCTGGGGAGTCCGTGTCGGGACCGCTGCGGCGTGGGGCGACTAACGCGCGTCGGGAGCGGCGAGGAGGCGGGCCGGTGGGGGCCCGTGGTCGTTGCACGAGGGCTGCGGGCGCGGTGTGCGGGACCGCCTGCCGGGCATCAGGCCGTGCCCGGCGCCCGGGCGTGCACGGCGCGAGCCCGCGGACGGCATCGGCACCTCGGGTGCGGGCCACGTCCGGCGAGGGGCCGCCTCCGGCGAGGGGCCGCCTCCGGCGAGGGGCCGCCTCCGGCGACCGGGCGTGTCCTGCGTCCTGACGCGCCCCGCGCCCGCCCGAGCGAGGCATCCACACCTAGGCTGCGAGCCCGCCCGGGCTCCGCGGGAGGTGCGGACCGTCTGGCCGCCAGGCTGTATCTGACGTACCGTCAATTTCGCCGCCCGGAGGCCGCACCCCCTCGGGCGGCGTCAACTGCCGTACGGAAGCGGAGGATCGACGTGATCGACGATCGCCCCGTCCCTCTCGACGAGTACCCCGTGCACCAGGTCCCGCTGTCCATGCGGCATGTCGCGAGCGGCGACCGGAACGCCTACGACCGCTGCATCTTCCACGTCCTCGACCACCGGGGCCGCGCCCTGCTGATCCTCGGCCTCGGCGTCTATCCGAACGTCGGGGTGATCGACGCGTACGCGACGGTGCGGCTGGGCGACGCGCTGCACGCCGTCCGGGCGTCCGACGCCCTCGGCGACGACCGGATGAACCTGGCCGTGGGCCCGCTGCGGATCACCGTCGAGGAGCCGCTGCGCCGGCTGCGGCTGCGCTGCGACGACGCCTCCCTGGCCTGCGACATCACCTGGACCGCTGACTTCCCCGCCCTCTGGGAGCCCCACCACGTCCAGCGGCGCGGGGGCAGGCTCACGCTGGAGGGCCGCCGCTTCGTGCAGGCGGGCGCCGTCGAGGGCGTCATCCGTGTCGGCGGCGACGAGATACCCGTCGCCCCGGGGGAGTGGACCGGCACCCGGGATCGCAGCTGGGGCGTTCGCCCCCTTCCGGGGGAGGAGGGCGGCCGGCTCGCCGCGGAGAACCCGGCCGAGGGGTTCCACTGGATCTGGTGCCCGGTCCGCTTCGAGGACCGCTTCCTGATGGTCGTCGTCCAGGAGGACGCCGACGGCTACCGCACCCTGGGCGACGCGACCCTCGTGCGCGAGGGCGGGCGGGACCTGCAACTGGGCTGGCCCCAGGCCGACATCACCTACCGCTCCGGCACCCGGCAGCCCGTCTCGGCCGTCATCCACCTGACCCGGCCCGCGGACCGCACACCCCTGGAGCTCGGGGTGGAGGTGCTGGCGTCGTCCCCGCTCGCGGTCGGCGCGGGCTATCCCCCGGCCGACGACTGGCAGCACGGCACCTGGCGCGGCCGGAGCTGGAGCGACCGGCGCGTCTACGACCTCTCCGACCCGGCCGCGCATCCGCTCGCCCGCTACGGCGTGACCGACCACTCCGCCCGCTTCACCCTCGACGGGCAGGTCGGCTACGGGATCTTCGAGCACGGCTCGTTCGGCCGCCACGACCCCAGCGGCTTCACCGGGTTCGACTCGGTCGCGCCCTGAGAGGAGAGACGTCATGGCGACGGCACCCCGGCCGCGGACGACCACCCGCGACCCCGAGGACCTCGCGGCGAGGCTGACCGACTGGCTCGGTACCCGCCTTCCGGGCGCCCGGGCGGTGGACGTGAGCGTCCCCGCCTCCAACGGACTGTCCAGCGAGACCCTGCTCTTCGACATCGAGCACCCCGAACCGCCGCTGCGGGCCTGCGCGTTGAGACTCGCGGCGGACCCGGGCGCGTACACCGTGTTCCCCGTCTACGACATGGCCGCGCAGTACCGGACCATGCGGCTGGTCCGCGAGCGCAGCGATCTGCCGGTGCCGCGGGTGATCTGGCTGGAGGAGGACCCCGGCCCGCTCGGGGCGCCGTTCTTCGTCATGGAACGCGTCGCCGGGCGCGTACCGCCCGACGTCATGCCCTACACGTACGAGGGCAACTGGCTGCACGCGGCCAGCGACGGCGAGCGCGAGCACCTGGAGGCGGCCTCGGTCGCGCTCCTCGCGCGGCTGCACGACCAGGTCCCGCCGGCGGAGGCCGACTTCCTCGCCCCGCCCGGAGAGGGCAGCCCGCTGCGCCGCCACGTCACGGCCCAACGCGCCTACTACGCCTGGGTGGTCGAGGGGCTGTCGCGCTCACCGCTCATCGAGAGCGCCTTCGACCGGCTGGAGGAACTGTGGCCGCGGCGCGAAGGCGGGACGGTGCTCACCTGGGGTGACGCGCGCATCGGGAACGTCGTCTACGACGGCTTCGACCCCGTCGCGGTGCTCGACTGGGAGATGGCGGCACCGGCCCCGCGCGAGGTCGACCTCGGCTGGACCGTCTACCTGCACCGCTTCTTCCAGGACCTCACCGTCGGGTTCGGCCAGTGCGGGCTGCCCGGCTTCCTGCGCCGCGACCGCGTCGAGGCCCGCTATGCGAGCCTGACCGGCCACACGCCCCGCGACATGGACTTCTACACCCTCTACGCCGCCCTGCGGCACGCGATCGTCATGCTGCGCATCGCCTACCGCCAGGCGTACTTCGGCGAGGTGAGCGTCCCCCAGGACCCGGACACACTGATCCTGCACCACGGCAGCCTGCGGGCCATGGTGCAGGGCAGTTACTGGGGCGAAGCGGGCCGCACCCGCTGAACGCGCCGAGCGGTCAGGCCGCGCGCCGCATGTCGGAGACCCGCATGGGGACCGAGCCCGGTCCGCCCACGTGGGAGAACGGCTGCGTCCGCCAGTTCAGCCCCTGAGGGAGCGTCAACAGGAGGGCGGTGTCCTGCTGCTGGAGTTCCCCGGAGTCGTCCGCGGACCGCGCCTCGGCGGCCGGGGCACCCGTGCCCGAGCAGACGGTGAGCCCGAACGGGTTCCACGGGGAGGCACACAGGGCGTGCTCCGGCAGGACCTCCTCGTCCGCGAGCAGCGCGATGGGCTGCGCGCAGGCCGGGCAGACGACCCGGTACATCTCAAAGGTGTCGTACGCGTCGAACTCGTCGCCGTCCAGGGCGTCGGATTCGACACCCTCCGGCTCGGGCTCGAGCGCGGCCTGCTGCCGCTTGGGTGCGGTACGACCTGGGCGCTTCAGACTCTGCATGGGATTCTCCCCCTCGGGTGGGCCGACAAGGCGCTGCGACCTCGACCACAGCAAGCACTTCCCGTCCCGTCTCCGCGGTAATCACGCGAACATGGCGGACCCGGTTGCATTCATGTGTCCTTCGTCACATGCCGCCCGCAGGTGCCCGGTCCGGCGGACCGTGACGGCCGGCCGGCCCGCGGCCGAGGCCGGCCCACATCACAAAGCGGGCATGACCTGCACCGCTGAGGTATCCCGGGGATCAACGGCCCTGTAGGTTCTTGCGTCATGGAGGAGCTGGACCGACAGATCGTGCAGCTGCTCGTCGCAGACGGGCGGATGAGTTACACCGACCTGGGCAAGGCCACGGGCCTGTCCACGTCCGCCGTGCACCAGCGGGTGCGCCGTCTCGAGCAGCGCGGAGTGATCCGGGGCTACGCCGCGGTCGTGGACCCGGAGGCCGTCGGGCTGCCCCTGACCGCCTTCATCTCGGTGAAGCCGTTCGACCCCAGCGCCCCCGACGACATCGCCGAACGCCTCGCGGGCGTCCCCGAGATCGAGGCCTGCCACAGCGTCGCCGGCGACGAGAACTACATCCTCAAGGTGCGGGTCTCGACCCCGCACGAACTGGAGGAGCTCCTCGGGCGGCTGCGGGCGCTCGCGGGCGTCTCGACGCGCACCACGGTCGTCCTGTCCACCCCGTACGAATCCCGCCCGCCCCGCATCTGAACGACCCCCGGACGGGCCGGGGCACCCGCCCCCGGTGACCTTCCGGGGCGCCGGCGCGTGCCGTCCGCGGCACCGCACGCGCGGCCGGACCCGGACGCCGCGCCGTGTCGACCCCACCCCGGCGCGGGCCGGACGCCGGCAGGCGCGAGACTGTTCCCATGAGTGAGAGCACCGCCCCGTCGGACACCGTGCTGCTGCGCGGTGGAGAAGTCCACAGCCCCGCCGACCCCTTCGCCACCGCCATGGTCGTGGAACGGGGCCATGTCGCCTGGGTCGGCTCCGAAGGCGCCGCCGACGCCTTCGCGACCGGCGTCGACGAGGTCGTGGACCTCGAAGGCGCCCTGGTCACCCCGGCCTTCACCGACGCGCACGTGCACACCACCGCCACCGGACTCGCGCTCACCGGCCTCGATCTGTCCGACGCCCCGTCCCTGGAGGCGGCCCTCGCCCTCGTGCGCGACTTCGCCGCCGCCCGTCCGGACGACCGGGTGCTGCTCGGCCACGGCTGGGACGCGGCCCGCTGGCCCGGCGGCCGTCCCCCGGCCCGCGCCGAACTCGACGCCGCGACCGGTGGACGCCCCCTCTACCTCTCCCGGATCGACGTGCACTCCGCCGTGGCCACCACCGCGCTCCTCGACCTGGTCCCCGGCGTCACCGCGCTCGCCGGGTACGTGCCCGACGGCCCCCTCACCCGCGACGCCCACCACGCGGTGCGCGCCGCGGCCCTCGGCGCGGTCGGCGCCGTCCAGCGCGCCGAGGCCCAGCGCGCCGCGCTCGCCCACGCCGCCTCGCTCGGCATCGGCACCGTGCACGAGTGCGCGGGCCCCGAGATCTCCTCCGAGGACGACTTCACCGGACTGCTGCGGCTCGCCGCCGAGGAGTCCGGACCGAGGGTCGTCGGCTACTGGGCCGACCGCGACATCGACCGGGCGCGGGCCCTGGGCGCCGTCGGCGCGGCCGGCGACCTGTTCGTCGACGGCTCCCTCGGCTCCCACACCGCCTGTCTGCACGAGCCGTACGGGGACGCGGACCACACCGGCCTCGCCCACCTCGACACGGACGCCGTCGCCGCGCACGTCGTGGCCTGCACCGAGGCGGGCCTCCAGGCGGGCTTCCACGCCATCGGGGACGCCGCCGTGGCCTCCGTGGTCGCCGGCGTCCGCGCCGCCGCCGAGAAGGTCGGCCTGGCCCGCGTGCGCGCCGCCCGGCACCGCGTCGAGCACGCCGAGATGCTCACCCCGGAGACCGTCGCGGGCTTCGCCGAACTCGGCCTCACGGCCTCCGTGCAGCCCGCCTTCGACGCGCTGTGGGGCGGCGAGGAGGGCATGTACGCCCAGCGGCTCGGAGCCGAACGGGCCAGGACCCTCAACCCCTTCGCGGCCCTGCTGCGTGCCGGGGTGCCGCTGGCCTTCGGCTCCGACAGCCCGGTGACCCCGCTCGACCCGTGGGGCACCGTGCGGGCGGCCGCCTTCCACCGCACGCCCGAACACCGGGTGTCCGTGCGCGCCGCGTTCACCGCCCATACCCGGGGCGGCTGGCGTGCCGTCGGACGGGACGACGCGGGCATCCTGGTGCCGGGGGCGCCCGCGGACTACGCCGTGTGGCGCACCGGCGACCTCGTCGTGCAGGCCCCCGACGACCGGGTCGCGCGCTGGTCCACCGACCCGCGCTCCGGCACTCCGGGACTGCCCGATCTGACGCCGGGAGCCGACCTGCCCGTCTGTCTGCGCACGGTGGTCGGCGGACGGACGGTATTCGTACGGCCAAGCGAGTGATGTCACGGCAGGTCGGCGGCGCCTGCGGGGCCCGGCACCCCGTGGTTCGGCCCCCGCGCCCACCGCTCTGACCTGGGCTTTGTCGGTAAAGGCGCAGATCAAGCCAGTGTTGACAGCCGGCCGCAGGGGGCGGGTAGGTTCGGCCCGTCCACCACCGGACGGCCGACCGGGGAACTCCGCACGGCCTCGCAGCGCCGCTGGGTCAGGGGTGGTGCGCCGCACCGGCGCATCGCCACTGGGAGCCAGGCCCAGCGTCGGCGCCGCGAGGCGAGGGAACGTTCCGACACGTCGGCAGGTGCGACCCGGGTGGGGCCCGGACGTTCAGTAGACAACGGCTTTCGGTCGACCCGCAGCCAGCGGGTCCCAGGTCGGCCCGAAGGGCGCCGGGCCCCGATCCGCAGGACTCCGAAGGGCTCCCCGGGACGTGATCTCCGCCTCGGCGTGTCCGCTCTTACCCGTCTCTTGGCGAATCGACACCCCCGTGAGGCCGCTGCGACGCAGGAGCGCAGGCTGGGCGCACTATGGTGGTGCTCTGCGTACGGACACGAAGGGGCAGCAGTGAACGACGGCGACGGGACCCTCGCGGCGGAAGCCCAGGGGAGGCGGTTCGGCCCGCTCGGCACGGCCTTGGTGATCATTCCGACCTACAACGAGGCGGAGAACATCAAGAAGATCGTCGGCCGGGTGCGATCCGCCGTGCCCGAGGCGCACGTGCTGGTGGCGGACGACAACAGCCCCGACGGCACGGGCAAGCTGGCCGACGAGCTGGCCGCGGACGACGAGAACGTCCAGGTACTGCACCGCAAGGGCAAGGAAGGACTCGGCGCCGCCTACCTCGCGGGTTTCCGCTGGGGCCTGGAGCACGGTTACGGCGTCCTGGTCGAGATGGACGCCGACGGCTCGCACCAGCCGGAGGAACTTCCCCGCCTGCTGACCGCGCTCAAGGGCGCCGACCTCGTGCTCGGCTCGCGCTGGGTGCCCGGCGGCCGCGTGGTGAACTGGCCCAAGTCCCGCGAGTTCATCTCGCGCGGCGGCAGCCTCTACTCCCGCGTCCTGCTCGACGTGCCGATCCGGGACGTCACCGGCGGCTACCGCGCCTTCCGCCGCGAGACCCTCGAAGGCCTCGGCCTCGGTGAGGTCGCCTCCCAGGGCTACTGCTTCCAGGTCGACCTGGCCCGGCGCGCGGTGAAGGCCGGCTACCACGTGGTCGAGGTCCCGATCACCTTCGTCGAGCGCGAGCTGGGCGACTCCAAGATGAGCCGCGACATCCTCGTGGAGGCGCTGTGGCGCGTCACCACCTGGGGCGTCGGCGAGCGCGTCGGGCGTCTCACGGCCCGGCGCAAGCAGTCCTGACCCCGCTCCTCCCGGCACCGGTCCGCCCGGTCGCCCCGTCGGCCCGCCGCCCCTCCTGAGGACAGGACGGGCCGGTGGGCCGCACCGGCTTTCGGGGGCCGCCGGAGGTGCCGTGACGGCGGGTCGGCGGTATCGCGCCCCGGCGGCGGGGATTGAGCGTGCGCTTATCTCGAACTGAGGCGGGCCCAGGCACACTGGAAGCATGACGACAGGCGTTCCGACCCCCACTCCCTCCCGCCCGCGGCGCTCGCGGCTGCGCACCTTCCTGCCGCTCGGCGTCGCGGTGTGGCTGGTGCTGGAGATCTGGCTCCTGACGCTCGTCGCCCATGCCACCAGCGGCTTCACGGTGTTCCTGCTGCTGGTCGCCGGGTTCGTTCTCGGCTCCGTGGTGATCAAGCGGGCCGGCCGCCGCGCGTTCCGGAATCTGAGCCAGACGCTCCAGCGGGCGCAGGGCGGTGCGACCACTCCCGGCGAGAGCGGCGGCCGGGGCAACGGTCTGACGATGCTCGCCGGTCTGCTGCTGATGATCCCGGGTCTGATCTCCGACGCGCTCGGTCTGCTGCTGCTGGTCCCGCCGGTCCAGAAGGGCGTCAGCCGCCTGGCGCAGGGCACCTTCGAGCGGAAGATGCGGCTGGCCGCCCCCGGTTCGGTCGGCGACGCCTTCCAGCAGGCCCGCATCCACCGCCCCGACGGCAAGGTCGTCCAGGGCGAGGTCATCAGGGACGAGGCCCCCAGCGAGCCCGGCGGCCACTACCCGCCCCTGAACCGCTAGCCCCCTCCGGCGCCACCAGCTCCTCCGGCGGACGCCGGGCCGTGACGCGGCCCGGCGTCCGCCGGAGTCGTGCCGTCGAAGTGTGCGGGCGGAGCCGCGCTGCCGGGCCGCGCGGTGCGGGAGCCGCGTCCGCCGAAGCCGCCTGCGCCGGACCTGGTCCCTGTGTCCGCCGGAACCGGACCGTCGTCACCCCAACGTGCGAAGCCCCGACGCGTGAATCCCTGATGCCCGGACCGGAAACGCACGAGACCGCGGGCCCCGTACCTGAAGTACGGTGCCCGCGGTCTCGGCGTGCGGTGTCTGCCGCTCGACCCGCGAAGGGGTCAGGCGGACTTGCGGCTGTCCCGCGGATGAACCGCGATGTTCATCGCGCCGGAGCGCAGGACGGCCAGGCGCTCCTCGAGGACCTCTTCGAGTTCCTCTCGGGTGCGCCGCTCCATCAGCATGTCCCAATGTGTACGCGCGGGCTTGGCCTTCTTTTCCTCAGGGCCGTCGCCGTCCACCAGGAGTGCCTGCGCCCCGCAGACCTTGCACTCCCACTCCGGCGGAATCTCCGCCTCGACCGAGAAGGGCATCTCAAAGCGGTGCCCCTTCTCGCATGCGTACTCCACGGCCTGGCGCGGGGCCAGGTCGATGCCGCGGTCCGTCTCGTAGCTGGTCACCACGAGGCGCGTGCCGCGAAGAGCTCGCTCACTCATGAATCGTGCCTCCCGGGCTTGTCGCCCACAGGACAGGTGTCGCTGTCGTCGTCATCCGGTCAACGTCCGGTCGGCGGTAAAGATTCCCGTTGTGGGTCATGCGTCGCCGTCGTAGCCGCCCCTTGTTGTACCCACCGTCGCCCGGTTTGTCACATCTGGCATCAGATGTCACCCAACGCTTCAGTATCATTGACGCGCAGTAACGGTACGCCAGGCAGGCCAAACGCGTACACTACCGCTCTTTGGCCCCAGACGCTAAATCATCTCGGGTACGGGATTGCCCGCGTCCCGCACCGCCTGGCGCACCGGGACCCGGGCGAGCAGGACGAAGCCGATGACGAAGAAGGCCACGAGCGAGACGATCGCGTCCCGGTAGCTTCCCGTCAGCTGGTAGGTCAGCCCGAACAGCAGCGGTCCGAGCCAGCTCATCCCGCGGTCGCTCATCTCGTACGCGGAGAAGTACTCGGCCTCCTTGCCGCTCGGCACGAGGTGCGAGAACAGGGAGCGGGACAGCGCCTGGCTGCCGCCCAGGACCAGCCCGATGCCCGACGCGAGGACGAAGAACCACACCGGCGCGTGGGCCGGCAGGAAGAACCCGGCGGCGAGGGTGAGCGTCCAGGCGACGAGTGAGCCGAGGATCGTGCGTTTGGCGCCGTACGTACGGGCCAGCCGGCCCATGCCGAGTGCGCCCCCGACCGCGAGCACCTGCACCAGGAGTACGGCCGTGATCAGGGTCGACTGGCTGAGGCCGAGCTCCTCGGAGCCGTAGACGGAGGCCTGCGAGATGACCGTCTGGATGCCGTCGTTGTAGATGAGGTAGGCGAGCAGGAAGGACAGCGTGAGGGGCTGGCGGCGCATGTCGCGGACCGTGGCCGCCAGCTGCCGCCATCCGTGCGCGGACATCCGTCCGGGGGAGTCGGACGGCGCGTGGCGGTCACGCAGCCGCTTCAGCGGTACGAGGGTGAAGGCGCCCCACCAGACGCCCGCCGAGGCCAGGCAGATGCGCACCGCCGTCGACTCGGAGACGCCGAAGCTGTCGTGGGCCGTGAACAGGACCAGGTTCGCCACCAGGACCAGCGAGCCCGCCGCGTAGCCGAAGGCCCAGCCGCGGGAGGAGACGGCGTCGCGCTCCTCGGGCGGGGCGATCTGCGGGAGGTAGGAGTTGTACAGGACCATCGACACCGCCAGCGAGGCGTTCGCGACGATCAGCAGCAGCCCGCCCAGCAGATAGCGGTCGCCGTCCAGGAAGAACATGCCCGTGGTGGCCGCGGCGCCCAGATAGGCGGCCGCCGCGAGCAGCGGCTTCTTGCGGCCCGTGCGGTCGGCGGCGGCGCCCGCCATCGGCATCACGACGATCGACAGGATGACCGAGGCGGACACCGCGTACGCGAAGTAGGAACCGGCGCGGACCGGGATCCCGAGCGGATGGACGAACCCGTCCGCGTCCGCCGCGTGCTTGGCCACCGCCGTCAGATAGGGGCCGAGGAACACGGTGAGCACGCTCGTCGAGTAGACGGAGCAGGCCCAGTCGTAGAAGTACCAGCCGCGCTGCTCGCGTCGGCGCTCCGCGGCCTCGTCGGCCGCTGTGTCCCGCACGGTGTCGGTGCTCACCCGTGCCCCTCGCTTCCCCGTGGACGGACCGCGCGAGGAGGCTCAGAACCAGGTGCCCCGGTCTTCCAGGACCTTGCGCAGTGTGTCGATGTGATCGGTCATGATGCCATCGACCCCCAGGTCCAGGAGCCGGTGCATGCGTTCCGATTCGTTTACGGTCCACACGTGCACCTGGAGCCCGCGCGCGTGGGCGGCCCGCACGAAGCGGCGGTCGACCACCGGCACCCCCGACTGGGTCTCGGGAACCTGGGCCGCGACCGCGGAGCGGCGCACCGCGGCGGGCACGCCCCAGGAGCGCAGCCTGAGGTTGAGCACGCCCCGGGTGCCGAACGAGGTCGCGAGGCGCGGCCCGGCGTGATGCTGGGCCCGGGTCACCCGGGCCTCGGAGAACGAACCGAGGCAGATCCGGTCCCAGGCGTCCGTGCGGCCGATCAGGTCGAGCAGCGGCATGAGGGCGGGTTCCGCCTTGACGTCGATGTTCCACCGGACCTCGGGGAACTCCTCGAGCAACTCCTCGAAGAGCGGGACCGGCTCCTTGCCGGCCACGCGGGCCTGGCGCACGTCGTCCCAGGGGAGGTCCGCGATCCTGCCCGCGCCGTCGGTCACCCGGTCGAGGGTCGTGTCGTGGAAGGCGACCAGCCTGCCGTCCGCCGTGGCGTGCACGTCGGTCTCGATGTAGCGGTATCCGGCGTCCACCGCCCGCCGGAACTGCGTCAGCGTGTTCTCCAGGCCGTCCGCAGACCCGCCGCGGTGCGCGAAGGGGATCGGGCCGGGGTGGTCGAGGTAGGGGTGCAGAGTGCGGGTGCTCACCCGGGCAGTATGGCGCGCTCGGGTTGACCAGGGGCGACAACGGCGCTGACTACCGGTGCCGGACGGACGGCGAACACCCGCAGGAAGAGCTGGGCCAGGGGGCCGATGGCCACCGCGTAGAGCACCGTGCCCACCCCGACCGTGCCGCCGAGCGCGAAGCCGGTGGCGACGACGGCCACCTCGAGGACCGTACGCACCAGCCGCACCGAGCGGCCCGTGCGCCGGTGCAGTCCCGTCATCAGCCCGTCGCGGGGGCCGGGGCCGAAGCGGGCGCAGATGTACAGGCCCGTGGCCACCCCGTTCAGGAGGACGCCGGCCAGCAGCAGGGGGATCCGCAGGGTGAGGGAGTGGACGTCCGGGACGAGGGCGAGCGTGCCGTCCATGGCGATGCCGACCACGAAGACGTTCGAGACGGTGCCGAGGCCCGGCCGCTGGCGCAGCGGGATCCACAGGAGCAGCACCGCGGCCCCCACGACGATCGACACCACCCCGATCGTCAGACCGGTCAGCTCGGCGAGGCCCTGGTGCAGCACGTTCCACGGCTCGAGACCGAGGCCCGCCTCCACGAGGAGGGCCGAGCTCGCGCCGTACAGCGCCAGGCCGGCGTAGAGCTGCACGAGGCGGCGGGGGAGCCGCCCGGGGCCCGACGGCCCGGTCGGCGCTGATGCGGAGTGTGTGGACACGGGATGCCCCCAGTGGTGGTAGTGGCCTGGCGCATGACACTCTGTGGCGGGAGAAGTGGCTTCAACCATGGCCAATTCGGGGAAGGTGGACTGGAATCATGGCGCAGTGGACTTCGGCGGTGGGGGCCGCACAGCTGGCCCGGCTCCTCAACTCCCAGCAGGAGCGGCCCGCCGGCCCCGGGACCAGGCGTCCGCCCGCGTACCGGGCCCTCGCCGACGGCGTGCGGCTGCTCGTGCTCGAAGGACGGGTTCCGGTCGCCGCGCGGCTGCCCGCGGAGCGTGAACTGGCCCTCGCCCTGTCCGTGAGCCGGACGACCGTCGCCGCGGCCTACGAGGCGCTGCGCGCGGAGGGCTTCCTGGAGTCGCGCCGCGGGGCCGGCAGCTGGACCGCGGTCCCCGCGGGCAATCCGCTGCCGGCGCGCGGTCTGGAGCCGCTGCCGCCCGAGGCCCTCGGCTCGATGATCGACCTCGGCTGCGCGGCGCTCCCGGCGCCGGAGCCCTGGCTGACCCGCGCCGTCCAGGGCGCCCTGGAGGAACTGCCGCCGTACGCCCACACGCACGGCGACTACCCGGCCGGACTGCCCGCGCTGCGCGCCATGCTCGCCGAGCGGTACACGGCACGGGGCATCCCGACGATGCCCGAGCAGATCATGGTCACCACCGGGGCGATGGGCGCGATCGACGCCATCTGCCATCTCTTCGCGGGCCGCGGCGAGCGCATCGCCGTCGAGTCCCCCTCCTACGCCAACATCCTCCAGCTGATGCGGGAGGCCGGTGCCCGGCTGGTGCCCGTCGCGATGGCCGAAGGGCTGGCGGGCTGGGACATGGACCGCTGGCGCCAGGTGCTGCGGGACGCGGCGCCCCGGCTCGCGTACGTCGTCGCCGACTTCCACAACCCCACCGGGGCGCTCGCGGGCGAGGACCAGCGGCGCGGTCTCGTGGACGCGGCACGCTCGGCCGGCACGGTCCTCGTCGTCGACGAGACGATGAGCGAGCTGCATCTGGACGAGGGGCTGGAGATGCCGCGCCCGGTGTGCGGCTTCGACCCGGCAGGCTCGACCGTGATCACCGTGGGCTCGGCGAGCAAGGCCTTCTGGGCGGGCATGCGGATCGGCTGGGTGCGGGCCGCGCCCGACGTCATCCGCAGCCTCGTCGCCGCGCGCGCCTACGCCGACCTGGGCACGCCCGTGCTGGAGCAGCTCGCCGTGAACTGGTTGCTGAGCACGGGGGGCTGGGAGGAGGCCGTCGGCATCCGGCGCGCCCAGGCCCGGGAGAACCGCGACGCGCTCGTCGCGGCCGTCCGCAGGGAGCTGCCCCGGTGGGAGTTCTCGGTGCCGCGCGGGGGTCTCACCCTGTGGGTGCGCACCGGCGGCCTGTCCGGTTCGCGGCTGGCCGAGGTCGGCGAGCGCGTGGGCGTACGGGTGCCGTCGGGACCCCGCTTCGGGGTGGACGGCGCCTTCGAGGGGTACGTCCGGCTGCCGTTCACCGTGGGCGGCGCGGTCGCGGAAGAGGCGGCGACCCGCCTGGCCGCGGCGGCCCGCCTGGTGGAGAGGGGCGCGACCGGAGGGGACGAGGGGCCCAGGACGTTCGTGGCCTAGCCGCGCAGAGCCCCGGAGCAGCGGGGGAGCGGCGCCCGTCCGTCACCGGGGCGGCGGCCGGGCGACGGCCCGGACGCCGCCCGGCGACCTTCTGGATGCCGCATGCCGCATGCCGCATGCCGGATGCCCGACGCGTGATGCGTGATGCCTGACGCGGGATGCCGGACGGGCGACGGTCTGGACGCCGCACGCCGCACGCCGCACGCCGCACGCCGCACGCCGATCGTCCGGATGCCCGATGCCCGATGCCCGATGCCCGATGCCCGACGCGTGATGCCGGACGCGTGACCGTCCGAACCTCGGACGGGCCGGACCTCTTCCGAACCCCGGACGGGCCGGACCTCCTCCGAACGTCGGACGGGCCGGAACCGTGTCGGTTCCGGCCCGGTCGTGTCCGTGCGCTGTTCGGGGCGTGCCCCGGCTTCGGTCGGTCAGCCCTCCGCCACCGCGACCCCGGCGATCCCCGCGACCTCGGGGGAGGCCTGCTGGGGCGTCTCGGCCGGGGCCGTCCGCTCCGGGAGCAGGTCGAGCACCGCCCGGCGCTCGGCCTCGCTGGTGGCGCTGTCGAACGGGTCGGGCGTCGCCGGGACCTGGAGGCGCAGCACGGGCCCGGTGCCCAGACGGGCGTAGCCGCGGCCGGGCGGCACGTCCCGGGTCGGGGTGGTGTGCGGGGGCGCGCCGAGCACCGTTTCGAGCTGGGCGGCCGAGGCGGTGCCGAGCACCACGCGCGCGCGGGTGTGCTGCCGCACCGCGTCGCTGAGGAAGTCGAGGTTCTCCAGGTGCTCGGCGATCACGACGGTGACGCCCGCCGCGCGGCCGTGCCGCAGCGGGATCTGGAGGAGCGACTGGGGGTCCGTGCGCCCGTCGGCGGCGGCCAGATGGCCGAGCGCGCCGGGCCGGTCCAGCAGGATCCAGAGCGGGTTCCTGATGTCGTCGGGGGCGGGGTGTCCCGCCTGCTGGGCGCGGTTCGCGGCGATGAGCCGCCGCTCGGTCTCGTGCGCCGCCCACTCCAGACTGGCGAGCGCCCCGCCGGTCGAGCACTCGACCGCGAGGACGCCCTCCCGCCCGGTCAGGCACGCGTACTCGCCGGTGCCCCCGCCGTCCACGACGACGACATCGCCGTACTGGAGGGACTGCAGGGCGATGGAGCGCAGCAGCGTGGTCGTGCCGGTGCCCGGGTCGCCCGTGATCAGCAGGTGCGGCTCGGTGGAGCGGGCGCCCGTGCGCCAGACGACCGGCGGGACGTCGCGCCGCTCCTCGCCGTGGGTGAGCGGGAGCGTGCGTGGGACGTCGGCCGGATCGGTGAATCCGAGGACCGTCTCGCCGGGCGCGGTCACGAAGCGCTGGGCGGCGATGTCGGTCGGCAGGGGCGGCAGGACGGTGACGGTGAGTTCGTTGCCCTCCTCGTCCCACTCGAAGTGGTACTCGCGGCCGCGGCCCGACTTGGCGTGCAGCAGCTGCTCGATGCGCGCGCGGGAGTCGGCCTCGCCGTCGGTGAAGTACGCCGGGTAGTGGACGAGCAGACGGGAGATCCGTCCGTCGTCGTCGAACTCGTACGAGGCGAAGACCTTCTCCCAGTCGCCGCCGTGGGCGTACAGGGGGGCGGGGTCGTCGGCCGCCGAGAAGTACGGGACGAGCGCCTCGTACAGGGACTGGAGTCTTGTGGTCTGCGCCTCGTCCGGGCCGGTCGCGGGCGGTGGGGTGCGCTCGCGACCGGTCCAGGCCGCCGCCGCCATCAGGCTGATGACGGCGAGCAGCGGTCCGTACGGCACCAGGGCCACGATCAGGACGACCGAGGCCACCAGGAACAGCAGCGGTCCGCGCCGGTCCTTGGGAGTGGCGGCCCACTTGCGCCGACCGGCGGCTGCCAGCCGGCGCAGTCCACGGGTGACCGTGATCAGTGGATGGAGGACGTCGGTGGCGCTGTCGGCTGCCGTCCGGGCCAGCTCCCGGCTCTTGGCGATGTGTGCGGTGCCGTTGCTGAGGATGCGGGGGAGAGGGCGCCGTGCCACTGCTGTCTCCTGGAGGTGCGTACCGGGGTGGGGGACTGCGTCAGAACTTGATCCCGCCGAGGAGGCCCGCCAGGCTCTCCCCGCCGGCCTTGATGCTCGGCGCGATGGCCGTGCTCGCGAGGTAGAAGCCGAAGAGCGCGGCCACCAGGGCGTGCGACGCCTTCAGCCCGTCCTTCTTGAAGAAGAGGAAGACGATGATGCCGAGAAGGACGACGCCTGACATGGACAGAATCATTTGAGCTCTCCTGGTTCGTGGGGACGGTCACCATGAGTTGTTCCAGGATCACAGCATGTATCCATACGATAAAAGGTGCAACTGAGTGAAAACCGGCCGATTTCACTCCTGGGGTTGAGTCGTCTTGCGCCGCCTGAGCTGCTCCGTTGCGCCCGATGCGCACTTTGTGATCTTTGCCGCCGGGGATGCCTGTCATGTGCCGCCGGAGCCAGTACCCTGTCGATTCACCCGAACGGTTGCAGTGAGAGGCGGTCCGGCAGATGAGCGAAGCCCCCGACCCCGAGGTCGTGGAGCTCGCGACCAAGATCTTCGATCTGGCGCGACGCGGCGAGACGGAGACGCTCGTCGCCTATGTCGACGCGGGTGTTCCGGCCGACCTCACCAACGACCGCGGCGACTCGCTCGTGATGCTCGCGGCCTATCACGGCCACGCCGAGGCGGTGCGCGCCCTCCTGGAGCGCGGCGCCGAGGCCGACCGGGTGAACGACCGCGGCCAGACCCCGCTCGCCGGGGCCGTCTTCAAGGGGGAGGAGGCCGTCATCCGCGTCCTCCTGACCGCCGGCGCCGATCCGGCCGCGGGCACTCCCTCGGCCGTCGACACCGCCCGCATGTTCGCCAAGACGGACCTGCTCGAATTGTTCGGCACGTCATGAATCGAACGCTCTGACCAGGCGATACGCGGGAAAAAAGGGAGGCGGAACGGGGCCGCCGGAAATACGGTCGCGGCAGGAAGAACGGCCGGGTCATCATGACGACGTGATTCACGGACGCGATGGCTGGGCAGGAGTTGCCGCACCGCGCGGGCCGTGACTCGGCCCGCATGGGCCACCGACGAGAGGCAGAGGAAGATGGTCTACAGCAAGCAAGAGACGGCGGGCGCCCCGACGTGTTGTCACGCGGCCAGGTAATGCAGGATCCCGGTTGCGTCGACGCTTGATGTGAGGCTGTTTCCCATGTTCGATCCGGTCATAGCGCCCAGCGGTACGCTGCTCGGCCTCCTCCAGAGGGGTCGCGGCGACGGCACGCTGCACGCGCTCACCGCCCCGCGGGCCGAAGCGCTCGCGGCACTGAACCACTGTGTCCTCAGGGATCCCCGCCACGACTGGCAGGTGGAGAACCGCTCCCTGTACTACGCCCGTCTGTACCTCGACCTGAACGGCGAGCTCGACGAGATCGAGCGGCACCTCTTCGACGCCGAGGACTTCCTCGACGACTGCGAGTCACGCACGGGCCTCGCCCTCGCCGTCCTCGGCCACCTCGCCTCGTACGGCAGGCGCGACGCGCTCGCCCTGCTGCGCAGGTACGCCGCGGTCGGCTCCAACTGGGCCTGGGCCCTGGACGAGCTGGCGCTGCGCGACGACGACGCGGGCCTGCGCGCCCTCGCCGCCCCCGTGCTGGCCCGCTTCCCGGCCGACCCCGAGGGCGAGGCCGCCCTGGCCGCCGCCGTGCGCGACGCCTTCGAGCCACGGCCCTGGCGGCTGTGGGCCGAGGACTCCCGTACGTCCGTCGCCACCCGCGTGCGGGCCGCTCAGGAGGCCGGGTCCTTCGACCGCTGGCAGCGCCAGATGCGACCCTCGGGACCCCGTCCCGGGTGGAGCGTGGGTGCCGTCTTCGAATGGGCCCAGCAGGGCGTCGAGCGCGGAGCCGCGCTGCACGTCCCCGCCGCCCGCTGCCTGACCGCCGTCGCCGGACCGGAGGACCGCCCCGAGATCGTCGAGGCCGCCCGCCACGGCTCGGACGGCGCGCGCTGCACGGCCCTGCGCTATCTCGCCGACGGCAACGATCCGGACGCCCTCGACCTCGTCGAATCGGCCGTCGCGGACGGCTCGGCGGCCGTCGTCGAGGCCGCCGTCGACGCCTTCGAACGGATGCAGAGCGTCGCCGCGGTCGACCGCGCACGCGGCTGGGTCCACCGGCCCGACGCGCTCGGCGCGGCCGCCGGCCGCGTGCTCGCCTGCCGGGGCGGGGCCCAGGACCGCGATCTGGTCCTCGCGGCACTCCGCGAGGCCGTACGGGGCGAGGGCCCCGACGCGCCGACCCTGTGGACCCTCGTCGACGGCACCGGACGGCTCGGGATCGCCTGCGCCGCCCCCGTGCTGCGGCACATCTACCGGGAGACCGCGTCGTCCCACCTGCGCCAGCGCGCCGCCCGCGCCCTGGCCGGCACCGATCCCTCCTTCCCCGCGGGCTTCGCCGTCGAATGCCTCTGGGACTGCGAGGAGACCACCCGGGAGACCGCAGCCCGGCACGCCGAGACCGGTGACGCGCGCGTGGTTGACCAGCTGCGAAGGCTGGCATCGGATCCGGCCGAGGAGGCCGAGGTGCAGACGGCGGTGCGGAGCAGGATCGGGCCCGACATGCCGGCCGTATGAACGTTCGGTGACCCGGGAGTCAGGAGCGCGTGGACGGGGGCTGACCTGCTCGGGGGCGGATCGCAACGCTCACGGGACGTTCATCGTTCGCATAGATCCACGTTGACGCGGCCACGTCCAACGGGGCGAGAACACCCGTATGCGTGTCGTCATCGTGACCGAATCCTTTCCCCCCGATGTGAACGGCGTGGCCCACTGCGCGCTCCAGACCGCCCGGCACCTCGTCGATCGCGGTCACGCTCCCCTCGTCGTCGCCCCCGCCACCTCTCCCAGGTTCTCGGCCTCCCCCGACCAGGGAGGCACCCCCGCCGGGAACGGGCCCGACGCCCTCGCGCCGTGCCCGGTCGTCCGTGTCCCCTCGATCCCGCTCCCGGGCTACCCCCAGGTCCGCGTCGCCCTCCCCAGCCGCCGCGTCGCCGCGGCGATCACCGAGCACCGCGCCGACATCGTCCACCTGGCCAGCCCCTTCATCCTCGGCGTCCGCGGCATGGCGGCCGCCTCCCGGCTCGGCATCCCCGCCGTCGCCGTCTACCAGACCGACCTCGCCGGCTACGCCCGCACCTACATCAGCGCGGGTGAGGCCACCGCGTGGCGGCGCATCCGCTCGGTGCACGCCGCCGCCGACCGGACGCTCGCTCCCTCCAGCGCCGCCCTCGGCGACCTGGAGGCGCACGGAGTGCCCCGGGTGCGGCTGTGGGCCCGCGGAGTCGACACGGCCCGCTTCCGCCCCGCCCACCGTGACGAGGCGCTGCGCCGTGAACTGGCGCCGAACGGCGAGCTGATCGTCGGCTACGTCGGCCGGCTCGCCCCCGAGAAGCACGTCGAACTGCTCTCCGGGGTCTGCGGACTCGACGGCGTCCGCGTGGTCGTCGTCGGGGACGGACCCAGCGAGACGGCCCTGCGCGGCGCGCTCCCCGGCGCGGTCTTCCTCGGCCGGCGCACCGGCCACGACCTCGCCCGGATCTTCGCCTCGCTGGACCTCTTCGCGCACACGGGCCCCTTCGAGACCTTCTGCCAGACCGTGCAGGAGGCCATGGCCAGCGGAGTGCCCGTGATCGCTCCCGCCGCCGGCGGCCCGCTCGACCTGGTCGACCACGGGCGCACCGGCCTGCTGGTCCCGCCGGACGACGCCGACGCCCTGCGCGACGCCGTGCGCACCCTGGCCGCCGACCCCGCGCTGCGGGCGGCCTACGGCGCCGCCGGTCACGCCACGGTCGAGGGCCGCACCTGGGCCGCCGTGGGCGACCAGCTCATCGGGCACTACGAGGACGTGCTGTCCGCCCGGAAGCTGGTGGCGGCATGAGCCTGCGCATCGTACGGCTCGCCAACTTCGTCGCCCCGTCCTCGGGGGGCCTGCGCACCGCCCTGCGGGAACTGGGCACCGGTTATCTGGCGGCCGGCCACGAACCGGTCCTCGTCATACCCGGCGAGCGCCCGAGCGACCGCGACACCCCGCAGGGACGGGTCATCACGCTGCCCGGCCCGCTGCTGCCCGGCACCGGCGGCTACCGCGTCCTGACCGACCGCCGCAGGGTCGCCCGGCTCCTGGAGTCGCTCGCCCCCGATCGCCTGGAGGTCTCCGACCGCACCACCCTGCGCTGGACCGGGGTCTGGGCGCGACGGGCCCGGGTGCCGGCGGTGATGGTCTCCCACGAGACCGCCGACGGCGTCCTGCGCACCTGGGGACTGTCCGAGGCCATGGCCCGCCGGACCGCCGACGCCCTCAACGTCCGTACCGCGCACTCCTACGCGCGCGTGGTGTGCACGACGGAGTTCGCCGAGCGCGAGTTCGTCCGCATCGGCGCCCGCAACGTCGTACGCGCCCCCCTGGGCGTCGATCTCGTGGACCGGCACCCCTCCCTGTACGACCCGGCGCTGCGCGCCCGTCACGCGCGCGCCGACCAGGTCCTGCTCGTCCTGTGCTCCCGCCTGTCGGTCGAGAAGCGCCCGGGAACGGCGCTCGACGCCCTGGAGGCGCTGCTGCGGCGCGGGGAGCGGGCCGTGCTCGTCGTCGCCGGGGACGGCCCGCTCAGGGCCCGGCTGGAGCAGCGGGCCCGGGAGCGGAGGCTGCCCGTCACCTTCCTCGGGCACGTCGCCGACCGCGGCCTGCTCGGCTCGCTCCAGGCCTCGGCGGACGTCTGCCTGGCACCCGGGCCCGCGGAGACCTTCGGGCTCGCCGCCCTGGAGGCGATGGCCTGCGGCACCCCGGTCGTCGCCAGCGCGCTCTCCGCGCTGCCGGAGATCGTGGGCTCCGCCGGGGCCACCGCGGCCGACAGCGGGGACTCCTTCGCGGACGCGGTGCGGCTGCTGCTCGGCCGCGCCGAGGACGAACGCCGTCAGGCCGCACGCGCGCGTGCCGAGTGCTTCGGCTGGGACGCCGCCGTGACCGGATTCCTCGCCGCGCACGACGCGGTGGCCGTGCCCCGGCCGCGGCTCCAGGAGGGCGTGGCATGAGACCGGTTCGGTTCGTCGCCCTCGGGGACTCCCTCACCGAGGGCGTGGGCGACCCCGTCGGGGACCGGTGGCGGGGCTGGGCCGAGCTCCTCGCCCCGGGTCTCGTCCCGGCGGACACGCCCGTGGACTTCACCAACCTCGCGGTCAGCGGGGCGCAGACGCGGGACGTCCTCGAACGCCAGACCCCGGCCGCGCTGGCCCTGGACCCCGACATCGTCTCCGTCGTGATCGGAGTCAACGACACCCTGCGGTACACCTTCGACATCCACGCGGTGGCCGAACGGCTCGACACGGTGTACGCGGCCTTCCGCGCGCGGAAGGCGGTCGTGCTGACGGCCTGCCTCCCGGACCCCGGCTCGATGCTCGGGCTGCCGGGAGCCCTGGCCCGCCCGCTGGCCCGTCGTCAGCAGGCGGTCAACGCCGTCGTGCACGCCCTCTCCGAGCGGCACGGGGCGACACATCTGCACGCGGCCGAGGAGGACTGGCTCGAGGACCGGGCCGTGTGGAGCGCCGACCGGCTGCACCCCGGGGAGCTGGGGCACCGTCAACTGGCCGTGCGCTTCCACACTTTGCTCGCGGAGAAAGGCGTCGCCGACGGATCCGCTCCCTCCGCCGAGGCCGAGTTCCCCGCGCCGACCCGCTCCGCGAGCCTGCTGTGGCTGGCCACGGCCGGGACGGGCTGGGTCGCCAGGCGCTGCACGGACCTGCTGCCCCAGCTGCTCACCCTCGCCGCCTCCGAGGTGCGCCACCGGGCCCGGGGCACCAGCGCCCGCCTCGATCTGAGCGCCTCGCACGCCGTCGCCTCCGCCCTGGCGGCCCTCTCCGTGACGGAACGGCCCGACGTGGCCTGACGGGTGGGTCCCGCGGCGGCCACGGCGGCCTCGGCGCCGGATCCCACGGCGGCCTCAGCGGCGGCGTACGGCCAGGAAACGCACCGGGGTTCCCGGGACCGCCTGGGCGGCCGCCGCGAGGTCGGCGGGGCGGACGACCGCGATCACCGGATAGCCCCCGGTGGTCGGATGGTCGGCGAGGAAGACGACGGGACGGCCGTCGGGCGGCACCTGCACGGCCCCCAGCACCAGGCCCTCGCTGGGGAGTTCGCCGGAGACGGCCCTCTCCAGCGAGGGCCCTTCCGTGCGCAGTCCGATGCGGTTGCTCGCCGACGCGACCCGGTAGGCGCGCGTCGTGAACGTCCGCAGGGCGGCCCCCGTGAACCAGCCGTCCCGCGGTCCGAGAACCACGCGCAGCACCAGTTCGGCGGGCGGGGCGCGGTGCGCGGCGACGTCCACGCGCGCGTGGAGGGTGCCGGGATCTCCCAGGGGAAGGATCGTGCCGTCGGTCAGGGGAGGGGGTCCGAGCCCGGAGAGCAGGTCCGTGGACCGGCTGCCGAGCACCGGCTCGACCGCCACACCGCCGGACACGGCCAGGTAGCTCCGCAGCCCCGCGCGCGCGGAACCGACGTCCAGGAGAGCCCCGGCGGGCACCCGGACCGGAGCCCCCCAGGCGACCGGACGGCCGTCCACCCGTACCGGACAGGGTGCTCCCGTCACCGCCGCCACGACCACCGAACGGGGGCGCAGGGCACAGCCGTCGAGTGTCGTCTCCAGCACGGCGGCCCCGGCGGGGTTGCCGACGAGCCGGTTGGCCAGCGCCGCCGCGGGCGCGTCGAGCGCCCCGGAGCGCGGGACGCCGAGGTGCGCGTGTCCCGGCCGTCCCCGGTCCTGGACGGTGGTCAGGGCCCCGGCCCGTACCACCGCGAGGGCCCGGTCGCTCATGAACGTCCCTCCGGTACGAAGCGCACCCGCGCGCCCGGGGCCAGCAGAGCCGCCGGCACGCGCGCGTGGTCCCACAGCACCGCCTCCGTCGTGCCGATGAGCTGCCAGCCGCCCGGCGAACTGCGCGGGTACACACCGGTGTACGGGCCCGCGAGCGCCACGGAGCCCGCGGGCACGGCCGTCCTCGGGGTCGCCCTGCGCGGTACGCCGTACCGCGGGGGCAGTCCCGTGAGATAGCCGAAGCCGGGCGCGAACCCACAGAAGGCGACCCGGAACTCGGCCGCCGCGTGGATCTCGGGCACCTCGCGCACCGCCACCCCCCAGAGCGCGGCCACGTCCGCCAGATCGGGACCGTCGTACCGCACCGGGATCTCGACGGTGACGTCAGCGCGCGCGTCCAGCGGGGGGATCTCCCAGCCGGGCAGCGCCTCCGCGAGCCGGGCCGGGTCCTCCAGACCGTCCAGGAGCACCGTACGGGCCGCCGGGACGATCTCCCCCACGGTCAGCGACCCCGCCGCCCGGCGTCGTACCAGCTCGGCGTGCAGGGCCTGCGCGGCCTCTCCGGAGGAGACCTCCACCAGCAGCGCCCGGTCGCCGACGGGCAGCGCCCGCACGCGTTCCCCCTCCTCCTCGACGGCGCCCCTGGACACCGGGGCCGTGGCCGCCGCCGTCCGCGCGCCGCCGTCGGCGGGCCTCACGCGAACGCCTCGACGGGCACGCCCGCCGACTCCAGCCGGGCCCGCACCCGACGGGCCAGTCCGACCGCCCCCGGCGTGTCCCCGTGCAGGCACAGCGAGCGCGCCCGTACCGGGACGCGCTCCCCGGAGAGCGCCAGGACCGTCCCGGAACGGGCCAGGCCCAGGGAGCGCTCGACCACGGCGTCGGCCTCGGTGATCACCGCGCCCTCCTGGGTACGCGGCACGAGCGTGCCCTCCCCGGTGTAGGCACGGTCCGCGAACGCCTCGGCCACGACGGGCAGTCCGGCCCGCTCGGCGGTCTTCAGGAAGCGCGACGACGGCAGCCCGAGGACGGGCAGCCCCGCGCCCGCGAGCAGCACGCCGTCGACGACCGCCGCCGCCTGTTCCTCGTCGTGCACCACGCGGTTGTAGAGCGCGCCGTGCGGCTTCACGTACGCCACCCGCGAGCCCGCCGCCCGCGCGAAGACCTCCAGCGCGCCGATCTGGTAGGCCACTTCGGCCGTCAGCTCGGCGGGCGGCACGTCCATCGCCCGCCGCCCGAACCCCGCCAGGTCACGGTAGGAGACCTGGGCGCCGATCCGTACGCCCCGCTCGGCCGCCAGCTCGCACACCCGGCGCATGGTGGCCGCGTCCCCGGCGTGGAAGCCGCAGGCCACGTTGGCGCTGGTCACGACGGACAGCAGCTGTTCGTCGTCGGTCAGCCGCCAGCGGCCGAAGCCCTCGCCGAGATCGGCGTTGAGATCGATGGGGGTCGTGGGGGTCATGGGCTGCCGTTCCTCCTGTTCCGGCCCGTTCAGGCCACTCGGTACTGCTCGTCGCGGGTGTCGGTGATGAACATCCGGCCGGGCGCGTGGGTGATCGCGAACGGCGGACGGGATGCCATCACCGCGGCCTGGGGTGTCACTCCGCAGGCCCAGAACACCGGGATGTCGTCCGGGGCGGCGACCACCGGATCGCCGAAGTCGGGGCGCGCGAGGTCCTCGATGCCCAGCCCCGACGGATCGCCGCAGTGCACCGGGGAGCCGTGCACGGCCGGCAGCAGACTGCTCTCCCGGATCGCCGTGCTCAGGTGCTCAGGCGGAACCGGGCGCATCGAGACGACCATCGGCCCGCGCAGCCGCCCCGCCGGCCGGCACTGACGCGCCGTCACGTACATCGAGACGTTGCGGCCCTGCTCGATGTGGCGCATCGGCACGCCCGCGGACCTCAGCGCCCACTCGAAGGTGAAACTGCAGCCGATCAGGAACGACACCAGGTCGGGGCGCCAGTGGCCCACGACGTCCGTGGGCTCGGCCACCAGCTCGCCGTGCTCCCACACCCGGTAGCCCGGCAGGTCGGTGCGCAGGTCGGCGCCCTCGGCGAGCACGGTGGTCCAGGAACCGGCGTCGGTGACGTCGAGGACGGGACACGGCTTGGGGTTGCGCTGGCAGAACAGCAGCATCTCGTACGCCCAGTCGGCCGGCACCGAGACGAGGTTGGCCTGGGCGTGGCCCGCGGCGATCCCTGCGGTGGACACCGACAGCCCGGTACGGAAGCGCCGGCGTGCCGCCGCGGGGGTCCACGCGTGCGTGCGGGCGGGGGCCTCGGGCAGGTCCTGCGGGTCGTCCCCGTCGAGCGCGGACGGGCGGACCTGGACGGTGTCGTTCACAGGAGCTCCTTGCCACGGGTCTCGGGGAGTCCGGTCAGGGCGAGCGCGGCCAGCGCGTAGCCGATCGCGCCGAAGACCAGCGCCCCGCCCACGCCCCAGCTGTCGGCCAGGAAGCCGACCGTGGTGGGGAAGGCGGCGCCGACGGCCCGCCCGGTGTTGTACGCGAAGCCCTGTCCCGTGCCGCGCACCGCGACCGGGTACAGCTCGCTGAGGAACGAGCCGAAGCCGCTGAAGATCGCCGACATGCAGAAGCCGAGGGGGAAACCGAGCACCAGGAGAAGGGTGTCGGCCCCGCTCGGGATGTTCGCGTACGCCAGGATGCAGGCCGCGGAGAGGACCGCGAAGAGCAGGATGTTGCGTTTGCGGCCCAGTCTGTCGGTGAGCAGACCGCCCGTGAGGTAGCCGAGGAAGGCGCCGGAGATCAGGAGCGTCAGGTAGCCGCCGGTGCCGACGACGGACAGTCCGCGTTCCGTCTTCAGATACGTGGGCACCCAGGTGGCCAGCGTGTAGTAGCCGCCCTGGACACCGGTGGAGAGCAGCACCGCGAAGACCGTGGTGCGCAGCAGGCCCGGGCTCGTCGCCGTACCGGGCCTGAAGAGCGCGGTGAAGGATCCCCTGTCCGCGCTCCGCTCGCGGGCCGCGGCCGCCTCGGGGGCGTCGTGCACCTGGCGCCTGACCCACACCACCAGCAGCGCGGGCAGGGCGCCGGTCCAGAACATCACGCGCCAGGCGAGGCCCTCGTCGACGTACTGGAAGACCAGCGTGTAGACGACGACCGCCAGACCCCAGCCGACGGCCCAGGCGCTCTGGACGGCGCCGAGCGTGCGCCCGCGGTGGCGCGGGCTCGCGTACTCGGCGACCAGGACGGCACCGACCGCCCACTCTCCGCCGAAGCCGAGCCCCTGGAGGGCGCGGAACACCAGCAGGGTCTCGTAGTTCGGCGCGAAACCGCAGGCCACGGTGAACACCGCGTAGGTGACGACCGTGATCATCAGCGCCTTGACGCGTCCGATCCGGTCCGCGACCACACCGGCGACGGCGCCGCCGACCGCGGACACGACCAGCGTGACCGTGGTGAACAGACCGGTCTGACCGCTGTCGAGGCCGAAGTACGCCGCGAGGGCGACCATGCTCAGCGGCAGGGTGAAGTAGTCGTACGAGTCGAGGCCGTAGCCGCCGAACGCGCCGCCGAAGGCGCGCCGGCCGCGGGGGCCGAGGGCGCGCAGCCAGCCGAACGCGCCGTCCCGCGCGCCGGGTTCACCCGTGGCGGGTGGGGTGCCGGGGGTCAGGGCCTGGGGTGGAGGGGTCGTGCTCATGGGCACCTCGCAGTGGGAGACGGAGAGTGCGTGAGGACCGAGCCGAGCCGTGCGGAAGCCTTCGGGCGCGGGGCCGTTCGCGGTGACACGGAGAGCGCCTGCCCGACAACGTAGAGGATCGTTGAACGATCCCTCAATACCCGTGTTGTTTCGTTCTTCTCTCTGCGGTTGAATTCCGGGCATGGCAGAGCTGACGGAACTGGCCGACGACCGAGCCCTGTTGGGCCGCACCAGCACCGCCGAGCGGGTCTCGGACATCCTCAGGAGCCGCATCGCCGAGGGCTTCTTCCCGCCCGGGACGCGGCTGTCGGAGGACAGCATCGGCGGCGCCCTCGGCGTCTCGCGCAACACGCTGCGGGAGGCGTTCCGGCTGCTCACGCACGAGCGGCTGCTGGTGCACGAGCTCAACCGGGGGGTCTTCGTGCGGGTCCTCACCGTCGAGGACGTCGAGGACATCTACCGCACCCGGTCCCTCGTCGAGTGCGCCGTGGTCCGCGGGCTCGGCAGTCCGCCGTACGCCCTCGAGGGGATCGGCAGGGCCGTCTCCGACGGGCAGCGGGCGGCCCGCGAAGGTGACTGGAAAGGTGTGTCGACCGCCAACATCCACTTCCACCGGGAACTGGTCGCGCTCGCCGGCAGCGCCCGTACCGACGAGGTGATGCGCAGCGTCTTCGCGGAGCTGCGGCTGGCGTTCCACGTCGTGGACGACCCCCAGCGGCTCCACGAGCCCTATCTCGCGCGCAACCACGAGATCCTGAAGACCCTCACGGCGGGCGACCGGGACGGCGCGGAGCGTCTCCTCGCCGCCTACCTCGACGACTCGCTCAGGGGTCTGGTCGAGGTGTACGCGCGCCGGGTCGCCGACGGGGGACAGGGCACGGGCTGACGGGCACGGCCTGACGGGTACGCATGGCGCGCGGCGGGTGTGGCATCGGCCACGCGGCCGGCGCCTGCCGGCCTCCGGTCCCGCTGCGGGCGGGGGTGCCTCGGCCATCGGGGTGGCTGGGTGCGACGAGGCGGGCCCCGCGGGTTGTGGTGCCGGCGTGACGGCGGTCGCTTCTGCGCCGTTTCGACCGTTGTCGGACCGAGGACCTACTCTGTGCAGCGTGACTTCGCCTGTATCGACGGACCGCGTTCCGCCCCAGCTCAGCGCGGGACCGCGCCCTGCGCCGGGCCCGGCCGCCGACGAGGGCCTGGCGCGGCGGCTGCGGGCGCTCGCCTGCACCGCGCCGCTGCACGACCTGGACATGCGCAAGGCGAACCTCGCGGGCGAGTACTCGGTGTACGGCATGGCCGAGGTGGCCCTCGCCGCCATCGATCTCGTCACACTGAACATGGACTTCGACACGGGTGCCGACCACGACCAGATAGTGGCCCGGCTCATCCCGCGCATCGCCGCCCAGGCCCCCGCCCGCCCGGTCGCCGAGCACGAGCGCGTGGCCCGCTGGGTCCTGGAGAACCTGATCAACGTCGGCAGCGTCGACCGCGGCTTCCGGGCCGTGTACGGCACCTTCGCCCCCGACGGCACCTACGTCCGGCGCGACTACGACTTCAAGCTGATCGAGGAAGTGCCGGGATACGGAGGCGGTGTCTACCTCCGTACGACCGACGAGGCGGTCAACGTCCTCGTCGGCGCCCTCGACACCGATGTCACCAGCGCGCAGATCGCCGCCGAGGTCAAGCTGGAGGTCCTGATCAGCCGCGGCCGGCTGGCCGACGCCCAGCTCGCCGCCGAGCAGGCCCGCTACCGCACCGTGCAGTACGCGGAGACGCTGCGCAAGGCACTCGACGCCACCCGGCGCAACGTCCGGGCCGTCGACTGGCTCCAGGCCGTGCCCGACATGATCGCCGAGGCCCTGGACCACGTGGCCGACCGGTACCGCCACGAGAACGCGATCCTCACCAACATCCGCAAGGCCCGTGACGAGTCCGAGGACCCCGAGCAGAAGCGGCGCGCCGCCGAGCTCGTCGACATAGTCAAGGACTGCATCCGCCGTCACACCCAGCTCCAGTCCCGCCTCCTCGAAGCCGGCCCGCTGTTCCGCGCCGAACAGGACCGGCAGGCCTTCGGCACCCCCATGACCACCGCGGGCATCGACCTGTACGGCCATCTGGTCGCGCCGGTGCTTCCCCTGCCGGTGGAGGGGGCGCTGCGGGTCACGGACGCCTTCTTCCGGCGCGGGACGGGCCTGCGCACCCCCGTCGCCGTACGGGTCGCGGACCTCGTCGACATCCTGCTGACCCCGCCGATGGAGCGCGAGCACCTCGGCGCCGAGATGCCCGAGCCCGACCTGATCGCCACTCCCGACGACAGCCGCTTCAGCGAGGAGCAGCTCGCCTCGGCCCAGGAGCTGCTGAACCTCCCGCCCGACGCGCCGCGCCGGCTGTCGGGACTGCTCGCGGAGGCCCGCGACCGCGACCCCGACCTGCCGTATCTGGTCGCCCTGCTCGCCGTGCACGCCGCGAGCCCGCCGGTCGGCACCGCCTACCGCCAGGGCGAGGAGCGCCTGCTGTTCGCCGTGGACGACGGCACCGAGCTGGACGACCCGGAATTCGGCGGGGCCGACCTGATCGTCGGCATGGCGCTGCTCGACGCGGCCGGGATGAAGGCGGACCGGGCATGAGGCATCCGTCCCCCGAAGCCGCGCGCCCCAGGTCACCCCGGTCCTTCGCGTCCGGCGCCGCGGGCCGCACCCGCCCGGCGACGCACTGTCCCCGGGACCCGGCGGGACTTCGGGCGCAGGGTCCGGCGCAGTCGCGTCCCTCGGGCGCACGGGCCTCGCACCGGGCGGCCGCCCGCGTCCCTGCACGTACCCTCGTACTTCCGACCAAGGAGCTTCAGCCGTGAACGAGCACGTCGAGTGGAGTGAACCGGAGGCCACCGCCACACCGGCGAACGCCCCCGTCACCCCTGCCGACGCCGCCGACGCGGCGCGGCTCGTCGCCTTCGGGCTGCAGCCCAAGCTGCAGCCCGCGCGCGACCAGGAGTACACCGAGCTGCTGCGCCGCTACCGTGAGGACCCGCCCTTCGCGCGGCTCGCCGACGCGGTCGCCGCGGGCCTCGGGCTCGTCGTCCTGGAGGTGTCCCCGCGCGCGGGGATGGCCGTGACCGCCGCCGAGGACTCGGTCTTCGCCGTCCGCATGGGCGACTACGCGCGCCGCGCCTCGACCGACTCCGGGGACCGGTTCCTGCACGGTCTCGCCCACCTCGCCGTGGCCGCCCTGGCCTTCCCGCGCCCCGAGGACCTCGCCGACGACGGCTACATCGGGCGCGTCTCGGTCAACGGCGTCGACGCCTTCGTACGACAGGCCTGCCGGCGCCTGGAGGAGCGGGCCGAGGAGACCGGCGAGAACACCGACCCGGCGACCGACGCCCCCGGGCTGGAGGCGGCCTGGCGGATCTGGGCACGGCGCAGCTCCACCGGCGCCACCAAGGACGCGCGAAGACTGGCGGGCTCGACGACCGGCATCATCGCCAAGGCCGTCGCCTTCCTCACCGACTCCGGGTTCCTCCAGCGCACCGGGGACGACGCCGGCGGGACCTACCGCACGACGGCCCGCTACCAGCTGCAGGTCCGCGACATGGCGGGCAGCGCGGCCATGGCGGAACTCCTGGAGCTCGGGATCGTTCCGGTGACGGACGGTACGGCGAGCCTGCTGCCCGCTGAGGACACCGACGACCTGGAGCTCGTGGCCGGCGCCGGACTGCCGTTCCACTCCTGACGTCCGCCGCCCTCCCGGCCCCCTCCACGACCTCCCCCCTTTCGACTACGAGAGTCCGCCGCCATGTACGAGCTGTCCCGGGTCCGCCTCCACTCCATCGGGCCCGCCGGTGCGCGTTACGCCGACACCGTGCTGGACCTGCGCGGAGTCGGTGAGCCCGTACCCGACCCGGCGCCCACCCAGGCGGAGTTCTTCGCGGAGGAGCCGGTCGGCCCGCCGCGCCGGCCCGCGCCCGCCGGTGTGCTCTTCCTGGAGAACGGCGGCGGCAAGTCCGTCCTGCTCAAGCTGATCTTCTCGGTCATGCTCCCCGGCCACCGCAACACCCTCGGCGGCGCCAGCTCCGGCGTGCTGCGCAAGTTCCTGCTCGCCGACGACTGCGGACACGTCGCCCTGGAGTGGCAGCACACGCTCACCGGCGAGTGCGTGGTGGTCGGCAAGGCGAGCGAGTGGCGCGGACGGCAGGTCTCCAACGACCCGCGGAAGTTCGCCGAGGCCTGGTACTCGTTCCGGCCCGGTCCCGGGCTCAGCCTGGACAACCTGCCCGTCGCCGAGGCCACTTCGGTGCGCCCGCCGGTCGAGGGTGCCTCCGGCGCGCAGGGACGCCGGCGCACCATGAAGGGCTTCCGCGACGCGATCACCGAGGCGGGCAAGGCCTACCCGCACCTGGAGGTGCACTGGGAGGAGATCCACGACCGCTGGAACGAACACCTCGGCGACCTGGGCCTGGACCCCGAACTCTTCCGCTACCAGCGGGAGATGAACGCCGACGAGGGCGAGGCCGCCGGCCTCTTCGCGGTCAAGAAGGACTCCGACTTCACCGATCTGCTGCTGCGCGCGGTCACCGACACCCGCGACACCGACGGCCTCGCCGACCTCGTCGGCGGCTTCGGCAACAAGCTGGGGCGCCGCGCCGAACTCATGGCGGAGCGCGACTTCACCGCCGGTTCCGTGGACCTGCTCGGCCGCATCGTCGACGCCGCCGGGGCGCGGGCACGCGCGCGTGACATCCACGCCGGCGCCGAGCGGCGCACCAGGACGCTGGCACGCCGACTGTCCGCCCGGGCCGTCCAGGAACGCGTGCGCGCCGGGGAGCTCGCCCAGCGCGTGACCGCCGCCGCCTACGCCGTCACCCACGCCGAGGGCGCCCGCGAGCGCAGCGCGCTGATCGCCGCCGAACTCGCCTACCGCCACGCCTCGCTGGCCCTCGCCGGCGCCGAGAAGTCCGCCGCCGCGCAGAAGCGCGAGCTCGCCGACGCCCGCACCTTGCACGCGGCCTGGCAGGCCGCCGAGGCCGTGCTGCGCCACCGTGCCGCCGCCGACCGCTCCACCCGCGTCGCCGACGCGATCCGCGAGGCCGAGCGGGACGCCGCTCCCGCGCTCGCGGCCCGCGCCACCGCCGCCGTCGACCTCGTCCGTGCGCTGCACCGGGCCGCCGAGGGCGCCGAGGCACTCGCCAACGAGGAGGAGGAGCGCTCCTCGGGCCTCCAGGAAGCGGGCGAGACCGCGTACGCCGACTCGACCGCGGCCGCGACCGCCGCGCAGCGCGCCCGCAGCGAGATCGGGCACCTGCGCCAGCGGCTGGCCGAGGTCGAGCAGGAGACCGCCGAGGCGGTCCGGGCCGGCTGGCTCGACGACAGCGCCCCCGACGCCGACCCGGCCCGCGCCGCCCTGGCCGCGAGCGACGCCGAGAAGAGCGCCGTCGCCGCCTGGGACACCGCGCGCGAGGCCGCCCGTCACACCGCCGACCAGGCACGGGAGGCGGCCTCCGCCGAGTCCCGCGCCGAGCTGACGGCCGCCCGCGCGGCCGACGCGGCCACGGCCGCCGAGCGCTCGCACGAAGCGGAGCGGCGCACGGCCGAGACCCTGGCGCAGGAGGAACGGCTCGCGGAGCTGCTCAGCCTGCCCGGTGCCGGCACCCCGCGCATGGTTCCGCAGCCGCGCCGCGACGAGGAGTCCGACGGCCCGGTCCCCTCGGCGGGCGGGGCACCACTGACCGCCGAGGAACTCGACCGCTACGCCGACGACGTCCGCGGCCTTCTCGACGAGACCGTCGCCTCCGCCGAGCGGCAGCTCTTCGACCTGCGCACCGACGCGGCCGACGACGCCCGCATCCTCGGGGCGCTCGGCGACGGCGGACTCCTCCCGCCCGGCCCGGACGTCCTCGCCGCCGTCGAGTACCTCGGCGAGCACGGCATTCCCGCGCTGCCCGGCTGGCGCTATCTCGCCCAGGCCGTCGACCCCGTCGACCACGCGCGCGTCCTGGCCGCCCGGCCCGAACTCGTCGACGGTGTGATCATCACCGACCCGGACACCCACGCCCGGGCCCGCGAGGTCCTCGGCGACGCCGCCCTGCTGCCCCGCTCGACGGTGGCCGTCGGAACGGCCGCCGCCCTGCTCGCCCCCACTCCGGCCGCCGACACGGACGACGGCGGGGTCTTCCTCGTCCCGCCGAACCCGGCCATGCACGACGAGCACGCCGCCGACGAGGAGCGCCAGGCACTGCGGGCCCGGACGGTCCTGCGCGACGAGGAGATCCGCGGCCTCGCCGCCCGTCTCGGCAAGGACCGCGAGCTGGCCGCGCGCCTCGCGTCCTGGCGCACCGGCTGCCCCGCCGGGCGGCTCGCCGAACTGGCCGCGGCCGCCGTGGAGGCGCGCGCGTTCGCCGAGGAGGCCGAGGCCGAGCTCGCCGAGGCCCGCACCGTCCGGGCGGAGGCCGACGAGACGGCGGCCGAGGCCGCCCATGTCCGCGACGAGCGCCAGGAGGCCGCACAGAAGGCCCGGCGCGCCGCCGACGCGCTCGCCGGACTCGCCTTCCGGCTGCGCGAGCGCGCCGGCTGGCAGGTCAGGCTCCGCGAACTCGCCGACGAGGCGACGGAGTCGGAGGCCCGCGCCCAGGTGTGCCTGGAGCGCGCCCGCGCCGCCGACGAGGACCGCCGTGCCGCCCAGCGCGCGGCCGACGACGCCCGCCGCACGGCCCGCGCGCTGCGTGCCGAACGCGCGGAGATCGCCGGTGCCCCCGACGAGGTGACCCACGACGGTGCCGCCCCGGCCAAGGCCTCGCTGCCCGCCCTGCGCGAGGCCTACCGGGCCGCGTCGCAGCTCTACGAGAAGGTCGGCGTCGGCGCCGACCTGCGGGCCGAGCAGGCACGCGCCGAGAGCGACGAGACCGCCGCCCTCGCGGAGCTGGACCGGCTCAGCAACAAGGTCCGCACCCGCGCCGGCCAGCTCCTCGAATCACCGGACGGCTCGGACGGCCCCTCCCGGCAGGCCGCCGCCGCCCGCGCCGAGGAGCTCGTGCAGCTCCTGGAGACCCGGATGTCGACCGCGAGCGAACAGCTCGGCCGGCTCCGCGGCGAGGCCGAGCGGCACGCGCCCGAGGAGGGCGAGGCCCACACCGAACTGGCCGAGGACCTGGTTCCCGAGGACGCCGAGCAGGCCCAGACCCTCCTGCGCACCGCCACGGCCCAACTCGCCTCCCGCACCGAGGCGTTGAACCAGGCGCGCGAGGCGCACGCCGAGTTCCTCGACGCCCACCGGTCCGCCGAGGACGCGGCCGGCGGCTTCGACGAGACGGCCGCGCTCCTGCGCGACCTGCTCCGCGACCACGTCGACGAGGAGCACGACGAACCCGAGCCCTACCCCGGCACGCTGGAGGAGGCCCGTCACTCGGCCGCCGAGAGCCGTCGCTCCCTGCGCGGCTGCGCCGCCGACCTGACCACCGCCGAGGCCGCCGTCCGCGAGGCGAGCGACATCCTCGTGCGGCACGCCAACTCCACGCGCTACGAGCAGGTGCGCACCCCTGCCCGGCAGCAGATCCGCGAGCTGCCCGCTTCCTCGCTGCCCGAGCACGCGCAGAAGTGGGCGGACGCGTTCGCCCCCCGGCTGCGGGTGCTGACCGACGAACTGGCGCAGCTGGAACGCAACCGGGACTCGATCGTGGACCGGCTGCGCGGGCTCGTCGAGTCCTCCCTCGCCACCCTCCGTTCGGCCCAGCGGCTGTCCCGGCTGCCGGAGGGACTGGGGGAGTGGTCGGGGCAGGAGTTCCTGCGCATCCGCTTCGAGGAACCCGACCAGGCGACCCTCACCGAACGGCTCGGCGAGGTGGTGGACGAAGCCACCCGCGCGGCGGTCAAGAAGAACTCCGACATGCGGCGCGACGGCATGTCCCTGCTGCTGCGCGGGGTCAGTGCCGCCCTCCAGCCCAAGGGCGTCGCCGTCGAGATCCTCAAGCCGGACGCCGTGCTGCGCGCCGAGCGCGTGCCCGTCGGACAGATGGGCGACGTGTTCTCCGGCGGCCAGCTGCTCACCGCCGCCATCGCCCTGTACTGCACGATGGCCGCGCTGCGCAGCAACGACCGGGGCCGCGACAAGCACCGGCACGCCGGCACCCTGTTCCTCGACAACCCCATCGGACGCGCCAACGCGACATATCTGCTGGAGCTCCAGCGGGCCGTCTCGGACGCGCTGGGCGTCCAGCTCCTGTACACCACCGGCCTGTTCGACACGACCGCGCTCGCCGAGTTCCCGCTGGTCATCAGGCTGCGCAACGACGCCGACCTCCGCGCGGGGCTGAAGTACATCAGTGTGGAGGAGCATCTGCGGCCGGGGCTGCCGCGCGAGGCGGCCGCCGGGGAAGCCGTGCACACCGAGATCACCGCGACCCGGATGTTCAAGCGCCCGGCACCGGTCACCCCGTAGCGGCGCCTTCGGGTCCGGCCGTCGGAACGAAACTGTCCGACGGCCGCTCCCCGCGGGCCGGGTTGTGATAAACGGCTTCGGCCCCCGTCCGTAGTGGCGAGGGAGCCCTCGAGGACGGCCGGTCCGCCGAAGCGCCGGGCCGTGGAGAGCTCCCGCTCCGCCTACGAGTGCGACAACTGGCCGGCCCCGCCGCGCCTGCGTATCCGCTCCTGGGCCCGCGCCGCGATCCGTGCCTGACGCCGGGCCTTGCGACGCTCGCGCCGCAGCGCCCGCGCGGTGCTGCTCGGCACCGACACCACGCCGTTCCGCTGGTTCCACACCTGCCGCGTCACCCAGATGTCCAGCACGGCCCAGGTGGCGACGACCGTGCCGGCCACGCTGCTGACGACCATCGGGAACGCCAGCCAGGATTCCGCCATCGTGCACAGGAAGGCCACCACGGCCTGGATCAGCGTGACCGCGATGACGAGCACCGCGCGCACGGCGGACGTCCGCACCGGGTCGGGCAGCCGGCGCCTGCGCGCGGGCTCCTCGATCCACAACGGGCGGTAGTAGGCCCGCTCTTCGTGGCTCTCGTATCCGTTCGTGGCAGCGCCCTTCTCCTCGGCCCGGCCACCCCGCTCCGGGGCGGTGTCCTGGAGGTCCGCCGTGCCGGGCCGTTCCGTCGCCGATCCCGTGTCCGGACGGACGCGCCCCGGTGCCGGGACGCCCTCCTCCGGTTCCCGGGTGGCCAGTTGTGCCGCCTTTCGTGTCGCGACCTCAGCAGCGGGTGCCCCGCTCCGCTCCGCCGTGCCCATCAACTTGTCACTCCCCACCGCCCGGCAGTCCTCTCGCACGGGTGTCTCGCGACCCCCGCCCCCCAGTCAGTGCCCGGCTTGCGCTCTTTTACGCCGACTGAGCGCGGCATGCGACGCCTGTGGCCGATTCCGCCCTCAATTCCCGTACAGACAGACGAACGACCTGCCCCGAAGATTCCCGCCGAGCGAAGAATTTCGGCCAACTGACGAAGTTCCCCACTCCGATGGGATCCGGCCCCAAGTGCCGCATCCAGGGGCGCAATCTCCCCCAATGAACGGACAACTCCCCATGTCTCGTGCCCCGTCGGGCCGGGATCATCCCCTGAAGGGTCTTAGAGATGCCTACGGGTCAGTAGTAGGCTCACGCCGTTTGTTGACGCACATGTGTGCCCCCGGTCCCCGGGGGTCGAGCTGGGGGAGGCCATGCGCTTTCGCGGGAAGTCCATCCGCCGGAAGATTGTGGCGCTGCTCCTCGTGCCCCTGGTGTCGTTGACCGCGATCTGGGCTTTCGCCACCGTGCTGACGGGACGTGAGGCCGGCGAACTCTTCGCCGTCTCCGAGGTCGTGAAGAAGGTCGGCCACCCCGCCGAGGACACCGTCAGGGTTCTCCAGCGCGAACGCCGCCGGACACTCGTCTACCTGGCCGATCCTCGCGCCTCCGACGGACTCGACGCGCTGAGGCGCAGCCGCGCCGCCACGGACCGTGTCCTGGCGAGGCTCCGCGGCAACGCCAAGGACAAGGGTGTCCGTGAGGACCTCGGCTCGGGCACGTCGGAGCGCCTCACCTCCCTCCTCGACGCCGTCGACGGGATCTCCTCGCTGCGCAACGGCGTCGAGGACGGCACCATCGACCGCGTCCAGGCCCTCGGCCTGTACGACCGGCTCATCGACCCCTGCTACGTCCTGCTGGCGAACCTGCACGGGGTCGACGACGTGGAGCTGGACAAGGAGAACCGCGCCCTCGTCAACGTGTCCCGCGCCCGCGAACTCCTCTCCCGCGAGGACGCCCTCCTCGGCTCCGCGCTCGTCTCCGGACACCTCACCCGGGACGAACTCCGCCAGATCTCCGACCTCGTGGCCCAGCGCACGCTGCTGTACGACGTCAGCCTCCCGCTGCTCCCCTCCCAGGACCGCGCCCGCTTCGAGCGCTACTGGGGGAACGCCGCCACCGGACCGCTGCGCGCGGCCGAGCAGACCGTCGCCGGCTCCGGGGCCGGCACGCCGCGCGGAGTCACCGCGAAGAGCTGGGACAGCGCGGCCGGACACGTGCTCACCGAACTCGGCGAACTCGAGGACCGGGCCGGTGACCACTACCGGGACCGCGTCAGGCCCGTGGCCATGAGCGTCATCCTCCAGGCCGTCGGCGCAGGCGTGGTCGGTCTGATCGCCCTGCTGGTCTCGCTCTTCATGTCCGTGCGCATCGGCCGCAGCCTCATCCGCGACCTCAGGCGGCTGCGCATGGAGGCCCACGAAGCGTCCGGCGTCCGGCTGCCCAGCGTCATGCGCAGGCTCTCCGCCGGCGAACAGGTCGACGTCGAGACCGAGGTGCCACGCCTGGAGTACGACCGGAACGAGATCGGCGAGGTCGGACAGGCCCTCAACACCCTTCAGCGCGCCGCCGTCGAGGCCGCCGTCAAGCAGTCCGAACTGCGCGAGGGCGTCTCCGAGGTCTTCGTCAACCTCGCCCGTCGCAGCCAGGTGCTGCTGCACAAGCAGCTCACGCTCCTCGACACCATGGAACGCAGGACCGAGGACACCGACGAGCTGGCCGACCTGTTCCGCCTCGACCACCTGACCACCCGTATGCGGCGCCACGCCGAGGGACTGGTCATCCTGTCCGGCGCCGCGCCCTCACGGCAGTGGCGCAAGCCCGTCCAGCTCATGGACATCGTCCGCGCCGCCGTCGCCGAGGTCGAGGACTACGAACGCGTCGAGGTACGCCGCCTGCCGCGCGTGGCCGTCACGGGTCCCGCCGTCGCCGACGTCACCCATCTGGTGGCCGAACTCCTCGAGAACGCGACGGTGTTCTCGCCCCCGCACACGGCCGTCCACGTCGTCGGCGAGCGCGTCGCCAACGGCTTCACGCTGGAGATCCACGACCGCGGCCTCGGCATGACCGCCGAAGCTCTGCTCGACGCCAACCTGCGGCTCGCCGAGACCCCCGAGTTCGAGCTCTCCGACACCGACCGGCTCGGCCTCTTCGTGGTCAGCCGGCTCGCCCAGCGCCAGAACGTCCGCGTCTCGCTCCAGCCTTCCCCCTACGGCGGCACCACCGCGGTCGTCTTCATGCCGGACGCCCTGCTCACCGACGACGTGCCGGACACCAACGGCATCGGCTTCCGCCTCGATCGAGCCCTACCCAAGGACCGGGCGTCCGGGAAGGCCACGCTCGCCGAGTCGTCGACGCGGCTCCCGGGGCTGCCCTCCTCCGTCCTGGACGGCCCCGTCGAGCTGGACGCACCAGTCGACCTGGACACCCTCACCGGATTCCCCGGCGCCCTCGGCGACGACGACAGCGAGCGCGGAGGACTCTTCCGCCCGCGGCGATCCATCGCAGGTGTTCCCACTGGGCACGACACCGAGGCCGGCGACGACCCCGCCGTCCCAGGGGACGACGACCGTGCCGACGGCGCCCCCGTACCACTGCCGCGCCGCAGGACGCCCAAGCTGGTCAGCTCCCACGGCCGTCCTGTCAGCTCCACCGGATCGTGGCGCGACCAGGACGAGAACCGGACCGGGGAACCGGCGGCCGGGTGGGACCCCGAGGCGGAGGGGCCGGACCACCGGGAACGCCGTGCGCCCGGACCCGAAGGAACGAAGCCGCTGCCCAGGAGGCGTGGCGAGCGGTCCTCCGCCCCGGCCGGGCACGGCGTCGAGCGCTCCGGCGTTCCCTCGCCCCGCGCGTCCCTCGGCCCCGCCGGGAGACCCGCTCTCCACGAGGCGTCCGAGTCCGCCGCGACGCCGGTCCGCCGCGGGAGCACCGCGAGCCCCGAAACCCCGGGCCGCCACGAGGCTCCGGCGCTGCCCCGGCGCACCCGCACCACGGCGTCCCCCGCGAGCCCGGACGACACCACCGCGCAGCGCTACACCACGGCAGAGCAGGCGGAAGCGGGCACGGCCCCGCTGCCCCGCCGCGTCCGGCAGGCCAATCTGGCCCCGCAGTTGAAGGACGGCCCGGCCCGGCTCGCCGAACGCGGCGACGGCCTCGGCGCCGCGGGGCCCGACCCCGTCGAACGGGACGCCGACGAAGTACGCAGCCGCATGGCCTCGCTCCAGCGTGGCTGGCAGCGCGGCCGCGAAGAGAACGCCGAGGGCGACCAGGCCCAGGACGGCTCAGCACGAGGAACGACAAAGGGGGACGGTCGATGACCGCACCGAAGGCCGCAGGGCCCGCCACGACCAGCAACGTCACCGGCGAGCTGAACTGGCTTCTCGACGAGCTGGTGGACCGCGTCGCCAGCATCAACAAGGCGATCGTGCTCTCCGGAGACGGTCTGCCCACCGGCGCCTCGAAGGACCTGACCCGCGAGGACAGCGAACACCTGGCCGCCGTCGCCTCCGGCTTCCACAGCCTCGCCAAGGGCGTCGGCCGGCACTTCGACGCGGGCGGTGTCCGCCAGACCGTCGTCGAACTCGACGAGGCCTTCCTGTTCGTCACCGCCGCCGGGGACGGCAGCTGCCTGGCCGTCCTCTCGGACGCCGACTCCGACGTGGGCCAGGTCGCCTACGAGATGACGCTTCTCGTCAAGCGGGTCGGCGCGCATCTGGCATCCGTTCCGCGCACCGATCTGCCTTCGGGCGGGTAGTGGGATGACATGAGCGGAGACGGTCAGGGAAGACGCCACTGGTTCGACGACGAGGCGGGACCGGTGGTCCGCCCGTACGCGATGACCCGGGGCCGCACCACCAGCGCGGCCCAGCACCGCCTCGACCTGATCGCGCTGGTGGTCACGGAACAGCACGCCGAGGACCCCGAGGCGGACCACACGCTGTCCCCGGAACACGTGGACATCGTCGAACTCTGCCGTGACGTCCCCCAGTCGGTCGCCGAACTGGCGGCCGGACTCGATCTGCCCATCGGAGTGGTGCGGGTCCTGATCGGGGACCTGGTGGATGACGAAATGGTGCATGTGACACGTCCCGTACCCCCCGCCGAGCTGCCGGACGAGAGTATTCTGCGCGACGTGATCAGCGGCCTCAGGGCGCTCTGAGCTGGGCGGAAACGGGGAACAGACGTGACAGGCTGGCAGTTCTGGGTCGACCGGGGCGGTACCTTCACGGACATCGTCGCGCGGCGCCCGGACGGCCGGCTGCTCACGCACAAACTGCTGTCCGAGAACCCCGCCCGCTACGCCGACGCCGCGGTCGCGGGCGTCCGTGAACTCCTCCGCCACGCGGGAGACACCACGGGCGCCCGGGTCGACGCCGTCCGCATGGGCACCACCGTCGCGACCAACGCGCTCCTCGAACGCAAGGGCGAGCGCACGCTCCTCGTCACCACCCGGGGCTTCCGCGACGCCCTGCGCATCGCCTACCAGAACCGCCCGGCCATCTTCGCCCGCGCGATCGAACTCCCCGAACTGCTCCACGAACGGGTCGTCGAGGTCGACGAACGGATCGCCGCCGACGGCACCGTCCTGCGGGCCCCCGACCTGGAAGCGCTCGCCACGTCGCTCCAGGAGGCCTACGACGACGGGATCCGCGCGGTCGCCGTGGTCTGCCTGCACAGCCATCTCCACCCCGCCCACGAACAGGCCGTCGGCGAGCTGGCGACACGTGTCGGCTTCCCGCAGGTCTCCCTGTCCAGCGAGGTCAGCCCGCTGATGAAGCTGGTTCCGCGCGGTGACACGGCCGTCGTCGACGCCTACCTGTCGCCCGTGCTGCGCCGCTACGTCCAGCGGGTCGCCGACGAACTCCAGGGCGTGCGGCTGATGTTCATGCAGTCCAACGGAGGGCTCACCGAGGCCGGACAGTTCCGGGGCAAGGACGCCATCCTCTCGGGACCGGCGGGCGGCATCGTCGGCATGGCCCGGATGTCGCACCTCGCCGGCCACGACCGCGTCATCGGCTTCGACATGGGCGGCACCTCCACGGACGTCTCCCACTTCGCCGGAGACTACGAGCGGACCTTCACCACCCACATCGCCGGGATCCGGCTGCGCGCCCCGATGCTGGACATCCACACCGTCGCCGCGGGCGGCGGATCGGTGCTCCACTTCGACGGCTCCCGCTACCGCGTCGGCCCCGACTCGGCCGGCGCCGCACCGGGCCCCGCCTGCTACCGCAACGGCGGTCCGCTGACGGTCACCGACGCCAACGTCGCCCTCGGCCGCGTCCAGCCCGACCACTTCCCGAAGGTGTTCGGCCCCGACGGCGACCAGCCCCTCGACACCGCGCTCGTCCACGACCGGTTCACCGCGCTCGCCGAGGAGATCCACGAGAGCACCGGCGACACCCGCACCCCGGAGCAGGTCGCCGAGGGCTTCCTGCAGATCGCCGTCGCCAACATCGCGAACGCCGTCAAACGGATCTCCGTCCAGAAGGGCCACGACGTCACCCGCTACGCGCTCACCACGTTCGGTGGCGCAGGCGGCCAGCACGCGTGCATGGTCGCCGACTCGCTCGGCATCCGCACCGTCCTGGTCCCGCCCATGGCGGGCGTCCTGTCCGCCCTCGGCATCGGACTCGCCGACACCACGGCCATGCGCGAGCAGTCCGTCGAAACCCCCCTCGAACCCGCCGCGATGGCCAGCATTTTCAAGACGGCCGACGATCTGGAGAGCGCCACCCGCGCCGAACTCCTTGCCGAGGACGTCCCCGAGGAGCGCATCCGGATCACCCGCAGGGCACAGCTCCGCTACGACGGCACGGACACGGCACTGACCGTCGGGCTCACCGAGCCCGACACCATGACCCACGCCTTCGAAGAACGCCATCGCGCCACCTACTCCTTCACCCTCGACCGTCCGGTCGTCGTCGAATCCCTCTCCGTGGAAGCCACCGGTCTCACCGAACCCCCCGACCTCTCCGCCCTCGCACCCCGTGAAACCGCTTCCGCCGCACCCACCGCCACCGCCCCGACCGTCCGCCTCCACACCGGCGGCGCCTGGCACGACGCACCCCTGCACCGACGTGAGGAACTCGCGCCGGGCGAGACGGTGAACGGGCCGGCGATCATCGCGGAGGCCGGCTCGACGACCGTCGTCGACGACGGCTGGCGGGCCGCCACGACCGACGACGGGCATCTGGTCATGGAACGCGCGGCGATCACGGAGAGTTCCGAACTGGGCACGCAAGCCGATCCCGTCCTGCTCGAGGTCTTCAACAACCTGTTCATGTCGATCGCCGAACAGATGGGCGCCCGGCTGGAGTCGACCGCCCAGTCCGTCAACATCAAGGAGCGGCTGGACTTCTCCTGCGCCCTGTTCGACCCGGACGGAAACCTGGTGGCCAACGCCCCGCACATCCCGGTCCACCTGGGTTCGATGGGCACGAGCGTGCAGGAGGTCGTCCGCCGCCGCGGCGACACCATGCGGCCCGGCGACACCTACGCCGTCAACGACCCGTACCACGGTGGCACCCACCTCCCCGACGTCACCGTGATCACCCCGGTCTTCGACACGGAGGGTGAGCGGATCCTGTTCTACGTCGCCTCACGGGGCCACCACGCCGAGATCGGCGGCATCGCGCCGGGCTCCATGCCGGCGAACAGTCGCGCCATCGACGAGGAGGGCGTCCTCTTCGACAACTGGCTGCTCGCCGAGGACGGACGCTTCCGCGAGACGGAGACACGGGACCTGCTCACGGCCGGACCCCATCCCTCGCGCAATCCGGGGACCAACCTCGCCGACCTGCGCGCCCAGATCGCCGCCAACCGCAAGGGCGTCGACGAAGTCGGCCGCATGATCGAGGACTTCGGGCTCGACGTCGTCCAGGCGTACATGCGGCACGTCCAGGACAACGCCGAGGAAGCGGTGCGGCGCGTCGTCGACACGCTCCAGGACGGCGAGTTCGCCTACGAGACGGACTCCGGCGCGGTCATCCGCGTCCGGGTCTCCGTCGACCGCGAGGCACGCTCCGCCACCGTCGACTTCACCGGCACCTCGGCGCAGCTCGCCACCAACTTCAACGCGCCCTTCGCCGTGGTCAACGCCGCCGTCCTGTACGTCTTCCGCACCCTGGTGAACGACGACATCCCGCTCAACGACGGCTGCCTGCGGCCCCTGCGCATCGTCGTGCCACCGGGATCGATGCTCGCCCCCGAGCCGCCCGCCGCCGTCGTCGCCGGGAACGTGGAGACGTCCCAGGCGATCACCGGCGCCCTCTACGCCGCCCTGGGCGTGCAGGCCGAGGGCTCCGGCACCATGAACAACGTCACCTTCGGAAACGAGCGCCACCAGTACTACGAGACCGTGGCCTCCGGATCGGGCGCCGGGGACGGCTTCCCCGGAGCACCCGTCGTACAGACCCACATGACCAACTCGCGGCTCACCGATCCCGAGGTCCTGGAGTGGCGACTGCCCGTCAGACTCGACGAGTTCGCGATTCGACACGGCAGCGGCGGCCCCGGACACTGGCGGGGCGGCGACGGCGCCGTACGGCGTATCAGGTTCCTCGAGCCGATGACCGTATCCACGCTCTCGCAGCACCGTAGGGTGCCGCCGTACGGCATGGCGGGCGGCGAGCCCGGTGCCCTCGGCGTCAACCGGGTCGAACGCGCCGACGGCACCGTCACGGAACTCGGCGGCAGCGATGCGGCGGACGTCGGACCCGGCGACGTACTCGTCGTCGAAACCCCCGGCGGCGGTGGCTACGGCCCACCGCCGCACGACCCCCACACAGCAGGAGAAGAGATCGATGATCTTCGGGCGTTCTGAGCGCGGGAAGCCTCCGGTCGAGCCCGTCACGCTCAAGATCCTTGTCGCGGGCGGCTTCGGCGTGGGCAAGACGACCCTCGTCGGCGCGGTCAGCGAGATCAGGCCGCTGCGCACCGAGGAAGTCCTCACCGAGGCGGGCCGCCCGGTCGACGACATCAGCGGTGTGGAGGGCAAGCACACCACGACCGTCGCCATGGACTTCGGCCGCATCACCCTGCGCGAGGACCTGGTCCTCTATCTGTTCGGGACCCCCGGCCAGGACCGCTTCTGGTTCCTGTGGGACGAGCTCGCCACCGGCGCCCTGGGCGCCGTCGTGCTGGCCGACACCCGGCGCCTGGAGGACTGCTTCGCGGCGGTCGACTACTTCGAGCGGCGCTCCATACCCTTCGTGGTCGGAGTCAACTGCTTCGACGAGGCGGCCCGTTACCCCGCCGACGCCGTGCGCCAGGCCCTCGACCTCGATCCGGGCGTCCCCGTCGTCCTGTGCGACGCCCGGGACCGCGAGTCCGTCAAGGAAGTCCTGATCAGCGTCGTCCAGCACGCGATGGCCCACGCGGCGGCCGCCCGTGAGGCCGCAGTCGCCACCTGACCCGGGCCCCGACCGGCCGTTGCGCCTGACTCGATGTCCGCGGCCGTCACCGCCCGGCCCCCGCGCCCGCGCGGCCGTCACGAAGCGCAGGTGCGGCCCGTACCCCCGCCGACCGGGGTACGGGCCGCGGTCGTGCACGCGCGCGTGATCCGTCCGGGCCCCGCACGCGCGTGAAACCGTGTTCCGCGCCGGCGCGCCCCGGGGCTATCCGACGGTGTCGTCGTGCCAGCCGAAGCTCTTCTCCACCGCCTTGCGCCAGTTGTCGTACTCGCGGTCGCGCACCGAAGCCTCCATGGACGGCGTCCAGGAGACGTCCTCCTGCCAGTGCGACTTCAGCTCGTCGAGGCCGTTCCACACCCCGGTCGCCAGCCCGGCCGCGTAGGCGGCGCCCAGACAGGTCGTCTCGGAGACCTTCGGACGGATGACCGGCACGCCCAGGACGTCCGCCTGATGCTGCATCAGCAGATTGTTCCCGGTCATGCCGCCGTCCACCTTCAGGGTGGTGATCGGCACCCCGGAATCCTGGTACATGGCGTCCACGACCTCACGCGTCTGCCAGCTCGTGGCCTCGAGCACCGCCCGCGCGAGATGCGCCTTCGTGACGTACCGCGTGAGACCCGTGACGACCCCGCGGGCGTCCGAGCGCCAGTAGGGGGCGAACAGGCCCGAGAAGGCGGGCACGATGTACGCGCCGCCGTTGTCCTCGACGCTCGCCGCCAGGGTCTCGATCTCGTCGGCGGAACGGATGATGCCGAGCTGGTCCCGGAACCACTGCACCAGCGCGCCCGTGATCGCGATCGACCCCTCGAGGCAGTACACGGGCGCCTCGGAGCCGATCTTGTAGCCCATCGTGGTCAGCAGCCCGTTCTTCGAGGGGACGGGCCTGTTGCCGGTGTTCAGCAGCAGGAAACTGCCGGTGCCGTACGTGTTCTTGGCCGTACCGACGTCGTAGCAGGCCTGCCCGAAGACCGCCGCCTGCTGGTCGCCGAGCGCCGACGCGACGGGCACACCGCCGAGCCGGCCGACCGCGGTGCCGTACACCTCGGCCGAGGACCTGATCTCGGGGAGCACCGCCTCGGGGATGTCCATGGCGGAGAGGATGGCCGGGTCCCACTGGAGGGTGTCCAGGTTCATCAGCATGGTGCGCCCGGCGTTGGTCACGTCGGTGACGTGCCGCCCGCCCTCGGTGCCGCCCGTCAGGTTCCAGATGAGCCACGAGTCGATCGTGCCGAAGGCGATCTCACCGCGTTCCGCGCGGGCGCGCAGTCCCGGGACGTTGTCCAGCAGCCAGGCGGCCTTGGGCCCGGAGAAGTAGCTGGCCAGCGGGAGTCCGGTCTGTTCCCGGAAGCGGTCCTGGCCGTCCGTGCCGCCGAGTTCGTTGCAGAGCGCCGACGTACGGGTGTCCTGCCAGACGATCGCGTTGTGGACCGGCTTGCCGGTGGCCCGGTCCCACAGCACCGTCGTCTCGCGCTGGTTGGTGATGCCGAGCGCGCTCAGCTGGTCGGCGCGCAGTCCGGCCTTGGCGACCGCTCCGGCGACGACGGCCTGCACCTTGGACCAGATCTCGGTGGCGTCGTGCTCCACCCAGCCCGGCTTGGGGAAGATCTGGCGGTGTTCGCGCTGGTCGACGGCGACGATCGCGCCGGACCGGTCGAAGATGATGCAGCGGCTCGAGGTGGTTCCCTGGTCGATCGCGGCGACGTATTTCTCGGAGTTGTCCGTCATGGCGTCCCCTTGCGTGTTCATCGTCAGGAGGCTGCGTTCGCGTCGGATGGCCGCGCCGCCGGGGGCGGCGGCGACAGGTCAGAAGGCGAGGTTGTAGATCCCGGCGCCCAGAGCGGCACCCGCGAGCGGACCGACGACGGGGATCCAGGAGTAGCTCCACTCCGAAGTGCCCTTGTTGGGAATCGGCAGCAGCGCGTGGGCGAGGCGCGGTCCCAGGTCGCGGGCCGGGTTGATGGCGTAGCCGGTGGGACCGCCCAGCGAGAGGCCGATGCCGACGACGAGGAAGGAGATGAGCAGGACCGGGAGTCCCGCGTCGCCGATGCCGGCCACGTGCTTGCCGCCGCCGACCATCCCGAGGATGGGCAGCATCAGGGCGGCGGTGGCGATGATCTCGGTGATCAGGTTCTGCACCGGATGGGCGATCTCGGGACGCGTCGAGAAGATGCCGAGCGTCTCGATGGCCTTGTCGTCCTCGGCGTTGAGGTTGAACTGGCCGAGGTAGAGCAGCCAGCACAGGACCGCCCCGACGACGGCTCCGGCGAACTGCCCGAGGAGGTAGAAGGGCACGTCCGACCACTTGGTGGAACCCTCGATCGCGAACCCGACGGTGACCGCCGGGTTGATCTGCCCGCCCGACAGCGGTGCCGCGGTGTAGGCACCGGCGAGGACGCCGAAGCCCCATCCGAAGGTGATGACGATCCAGCCCGCTCCCTGGGCCTTGGATCTGTTCAGAGTGACGGCGGCGCACACGCCGGCGCCGAAGAGGATCAGGATCGCCGTACCGATCAACTCGCCGACAAAGATGTCCCCGTTGCTCATGGCGGCTCCTAGGCTCTCGCCCGGAACGATCCGCTCCGGGCCACCGTGCAGAGTGCGTTCCCATGGCTGCTGCGGCCGGAGACAGGGAGATCCCGCGCCCTGCCCGGCGTCCGTGACGAGCGTGCCGTCGCAGCGGAATCGCCCGGGGGAAAAGGCCCTTGAGCAGGCCGGATGCCCTGCTGGTGCGGTGCCTGATGGCGCCCGATTGGCGGCGATGCCGACCGACACCCGGAAGTGTTCACCGGCGCCCAGGGGGCGTCAAGGCCGGTGACGGCACCGGTTACGGACCGGTCACCCGGTCAGCGTCCGCCCGTACGGCTCCCTCGGACCATGACCGGATCCGGTCCCCGTGCCGCGGCGGATCTCGTGCCCGGGCAGCCCCGCGCGCCCCAGCACCCAGCTCGCCCCGTCCAGCGCCTTGGCGGCCTGCTTGAGGGGAGCGAGCGAGGTGGCCGCCTGCCGGTGGTCCAGCACGCTGCCCGGCGCGCACAGCACCGTGGCCAGCGAGAGCGTGACGGCGTGCCCGCCCGCCGCCCAGGACGTGTCGAGCACCGAGGACGCCAGGGGGTCGAGGGTGTCCGGATCGGCGAGGACCAGGAAGTCGTCACCGCCGATGTGCCCGACCAGCGTCGCCCCGGACGCCGAGAGCTGCAGCGTCCGCCCCACCGACCGGATCAGCTCGTCCCCGGCCGCGAAGCCCGCTCCGTCGTTGACCTGTTTGAAGTGGTCGATGTCCAGCCAGCTCAGCGCGAAGACCCGGCCGGCGGCGATCCGCCGGTCCACCTCCCCGGTGATCGCGTCCGAACCGGGCAGCCGGGTCAGCGGATTGAGCCCGGCCGCCTCCTCGACCCGGCTCTCCGACAGCGCCCGTACGAGGTCCGCGAGGCGCACCACTCCCACGCACCGCCCGTGCCGGTCCACGACCGCCACGTCGTCGGACGTACGGTCCCGGTCCCCGTCCGCGACGACGTCCAGCACCTCCCAGGCCGTGGCGTCCACACCGACCGTGCGCGGCGCGTCGCCGAGTCTGACGGCCGGCCGGTCCGCGTACAGCGCGTGCCCGTAGCGCCCGGACATCGACAGCAGGAAGCGGGACCGGTGCACCGAGCGGACCGGCACCCCGAACGGGTCCACGAGCAGCACACCGGACACGTCGGGCGACCCGGTGAGCAGGGCCCGGACCTGTCCGGCCGACGCGGTGGCCGGCAACAGGGCGGCCGGGCGGACGAACTGCCCCACGGACGGCCCGGACCGGGGCGCGGCGCGGTCACCGGGCGTCAGCGCCGGAACGTATACGTCCGCCGAAGGGCGACGGGCGGGCGGTGCGAACAGATCGCCCTGAGCGAGCTGCGCCCCCGCCGTCAGCGCGGCGGCGCACTGCCCTTCCGTCTCGACGCCCTCGACGGACAGCAGCGCGCCGAGTTCGTCGCACAGCGTCCGCATCGCGCGCACGGCGGCGGGCCGCGACAGCAGGGACACGTCGAGCTTCATCAGGTCCGGGGCGAGATCCGTGAGCAGGCGCAGCGGTACGTCGCCGTCGCCGATCCCGTCCGCGCAGATCCGGAAGCCCTCGCCGCGCACCGCGGCCACCGCCTCCAGCAGGGCGTGCTGCGGCACGTGGGTGTAGGGCGGGACGACGTCGACGGTCACCTCCCAGGGCAGCCGTCCGGATTCCCGCACCTCGTTGCGCAGCGCGGAGAGCCGGCCGAGGTCGGCCAGGGTCCCGGCGAACACGTTGACGTGCAGCGGCAGCAGCGTCTCCCTGCGGGCGGCGGCCCGCAGGGCCAACGCGGCCAGTCTTCCGTCCAGTTCGGGATCACGGCGGGCCTCGGCCAGGATGTCCCCGGACTCGGGGCGGGCGAGTGTCTCCAGCGCCGCTATCCCCCCGGTCGTCAGATTGACGACCGGCTGGAAGGCGAAACGGATCATATCCGTCCAGGAGGGCACGTCAGAATGGTCCCGCCGTCCGCGGACGCCGGTGGGCGATTCACGAGGTGTTCACGCAGCATTCCGGGCTCGTCACAGTGAGTGCGGAGGAGGAGCCGGGCGCCCTGGGACGCACGGGTCCCGTGGGACGGCGGTGCCGACCGGCTAGCGCACCGCGACGACCGAGGAACCGTGGCCGAAGAGGCCCTGGTTGGCGGTGATCCCCACCCGTGCCCCGGCGACCTGGCGGTCACCGGCCTCGCCGCGCAACTGCCAAGTCAGCTCGCACACCTGGGCGATGGCCTGTGCCGGGACGGCCTCCCCGAAGGAGGCCAGCCCGCCGCTGGCGTTGACCGGTATGCGTCCGCCGAGCGTGGTGGCGCCCTCCCGCAGGAGTTTGCCGGCCTCCGCCTCGGCGCAGAGCCCGAGGTCCTCGTACCACTGCAGTTCCAGCGCCGTCGACAGGTCGTAGACCTCGGCCAGCGAGAGGTCTTCCGGGCCGATGCCCGCCTCCTCGTAGGCCGCGTGGGCGATGGACGCCCGGAAAGGCATCGGGGCGGGCTCCGCTCCGGCCGCGGAGTCCGTGGCGATGTCCGGAAGATCCAGGACGGTGTTGGGATAGCGCGGCGACACGGTCGACACCGCGCGGATCCGCACCGGTTCGGCGATCCCGTGCCGGCGGGCGAACTCCATGCCGGCCAGCACCACCGCCGCGCCGCCGTCCGAGGTCGCGCAGATGTCGAGCAGCCGCAGCGGATCGGCGACCACGGCCGAGGCGGCGACCTGTTCGGCCGTGACCCGCTTGCGGTAGCGGGCGTTGGGGTTGAGCGCGCCGAGGGCCGCGTTCTTCACCTTGACCTGGGCGAAGTCCTCGGGAGTGTCGCCGTACAGGGCCATCCGGCGGCGCGCGTACAGCCCGAAGTACGTCGGATTCGTCGCCCCGAGGACGCGGAAGCGCAGCCAGTCGGGATCGTCCGGCCGGTCCCCTCCGGCCGGCCGGAAGAACCCCTTGGGCGCCGCGTCCGCGCCCACCACGAGGACCACCTCGGCGAGGCCCGAGAGGATCCGCGCGCGCGCCGTGTCGAGGGCCTGTGCCCCGGAGGCGCAGGCCGCGTACACGCTCGCCACCCGCGCTCCCTGCCATCCCAGGGCCTGCGCGAACGTCGCCCCCGCCACATATCCCGGATAGCCGCCGCGGACGGTGGACGCGCCCACCACCGAGTCGACCTCCTGCCAGCCGATCCCCGCGTCGGCCAGGGCCGCGCGCGCCGCCGCGACCCCGTACTCGACGAAACGGCGTCCCCACTTGCCCCACGGGTGCATCCCCACGCCGAGCACCGCCACATCACCGGTCACCGTGCCACCCCCGTATGTCCCGTGTCCTCCACGTCGTTCACGCCGTCGCCCCGGTCGGCCGCCACTGCCACGTCGTCCAGGTGGTCTCCTCGTCCTCGTGCAGCACTCCGGGGACCGCCTCCACCTCCATGCCGATCGCGAGGTCGGCGACGGTGATCCCGGGAACCGCCTGGCCGAGCACCACGAGGCGCTCGGATTCCAGTTCCACAGCGATCAACGCGTAGGGTTCCCACGAGAGTTCCGGGTCGCTCACATAGGGTGACGGAGGCCGGTAGCGGCTGTCCGTGTACGACCAGACGCGCCCCCTCGGGGACAGGGGCACCTCGGCCAGCTCGCCGCCCGCGCAGCCGGGATTGCGGCAGAAGGCGTCCTCGCGGGGGAAGAACACCGAGGCGCAGGCCGAGCAGCGGGTGCCGAGCAGCCGGAACCCCTCCCCCTCTCCGGTGAACCACCCGGCGACCACAGGCGTGCGTGTGCGCGACACGGTCCCTCCCCGCACTCGATCTGACGGAACGTCAGAAGTGTGCCACGGGCTACGGGAATTGGGCAGGGCGCCGAGGGTCGGGCCGCCCGCCCCGCAGGCCGGGGCTCCGCCTCGGACTCCGCGCCGGCCGGAACGCTCCACGCCGCACCCCTCGAAGGCCGGGACGCTCCACGCCGCACCCCTCGAAGGCCGGGACGCTCCACGCCGCACCCCTCGAAGGCCGGGACGCTCCACGCCGCACCCCCCGCGGGCCGGGACGTTCAGCCGCGCCCCCACGGTCGGCCGGCGCCCTCCACCCCGGACCCCGCCCCTCCAATCCGAAGACGTCCGTCCGGTGATGGACTACAGTCCGCCGCGTGTCCGAAACCCCGCACCCACCCGCCGACTTCGCGCCGGATTCGCACTGCTCGAGCTGCGGCGCCCCCTACGGAGAGGGCGTCTCCGGCTGGCCCCGCACCTGCGCCGCCTGCGGCACGGTCGCCTACCGCAACCCGCTGCCGGTCGCCGTGGCCCTCCAGCCCGTCTACGACGACCAGGGAGCCGCCCTGGTCGTCATCACCCGGACCATCGCACCGGCGCGCGGGGGAGTTGCCCTGCCCGGGGGGTTCATCGACCACCGGGAGGACTGGCGGCAGGCCGTCGTGCGCGAACTCAAGGAGGAGACGGGTATCGACGCGGCTGGCCGGGACGTGCGGCTCGCCGACGCGATGAGCTCTCCCGCGGGGCACCTGCTGCTCTTCGGGCTTCTCCCGGAACGCCCCGCCTCCGAACTGCCCCCGCCTGCCGCCACCGACGAGACGGAGGGCTGGCACCTGCTGCGCAGGCCGGTCGAACTCGCCTTCCCCCTCCACACACTGGCGGCCCGCGCCTGGTTCGAGGGCCGGTACATCTGACGGTCAGGAAGCGGGGCTCCCCAGGCCCCGCACCCGCACGGGGCAGGACGGCTCGCCCGGGCCGTCGCCCCGGCGCACCACCACCTCGTCCCCCTCCCAGCGGGTCACGTAACGCTCGGCCTCCGGTTCCTCCCAGCCATCGCCGGCGTCGGGTATGACCAGCCCGCCTCCGCCGCTTCCCCGCACCGGCGCCCACGCCTCCAGCTCGACACCGCCGTCGGCACCGCGCACCGGCAGGACGGTGCCGGCCCGCGCCAGCACCGGAATCCGCGACAAGGGGGCGTCGACGACTATCTGGGCGGGCCCCTCGTACGCCTCCTCGGTGACCGTGTCGTACCAGCGCCCCCGCGGCAGCTGAACCGTCCGCCGCACGGCGCCCCGGTCCAGCACCGGCGCCACCAGCAGGCTGTCGCCGAGCAGGAAGGCGTCCTCGCAGTCACGCAGCGCCCGGTCCTCGGGACCGCCCCACCACAGCGGCCGCACGTACGGGGCGCCCGTGCGGCGCGCCAGGTGCGCCAGCGTCACGAAGTACGGAAGCAGGCGGCGCCGTTCGAGGAGCGCCACGCGCGCGTGCTCCAGCACCTCGGCACCGAACTCCCAGGGCTCCCTGCGCCCGGCCCTCAGACTCGCGTGGGTGCGGAACAGCGGCAGGTACGCCCCGAGCTGGAACCACCGCAGGTACAGCTCGGGCGACGGGCTGCCGTCGAAACCGCCCACGTCGGGCCCCGAATAGGGCACCCCGGACAGTCCGAGCCCCAGCACCAGGGACAGCGACGCCCGCAGTCCCGGCCAGCCCGTGGACACGTCCCCGGACCACGTCCCCGCGTACCGCTGCAGCCCCGCCCACCCGGAGCGCGAGAAGAGGAACGGCCGCTCCTGGGGAGCGAGTTCCCGCAGCCCCTCGTAGGCGGCCCGGGCCATGCCCAGCGCGTACACGTTGTGCGCCTCGCGGTGGTCGCCGCCGCGGCCCTCCATGTCGTGCCGGGCAGAGCGTGGCAGCGTCGACTCGCCGAATGCCGTGAACGACGTCGGTTCGTTCATGTCGTGCCAGAAGCCCGCGAAGCCCTGCGCGAGCCGCTCCTCGTAGAGCCCGCCCCACCACGCGCGCGCCCGCGGGTCCGTGAAGTCGGGGAAGACCGCCTCCCCGGGCCATACGACACCGCGCACGAGCCGCTCCGAGGAGTCCCGCACGAAGGCGTCCTCCGCGAGACCGCTGTCGTACACGGCGTTGCCCGGCTCCGCCTTGACCGCCGGATCGACGATGGACACCAGCCGGATCCCGTCGCGCCGCAGCTCCTCGGCCAGCAGCGGAAGCTTCGGGAACCGGTCGCGGTCGACCGTGAACACCTGATGGGCGTCGTAGTGGTCGATGTCCAGGTGCACGGCATCCAGCGGCAGGTCCCGCTCCTGGTAGCCCGCGACGATCCTGCGCACCTCCTGCTCGCTGCCGAAGCCCCACCGGGCGTGCTGGTAGCCCAGCGCCCACGCCGGCGGCACCGCCGCGGCGCCGGTCAGCGCCGCCCAGGAGCTCAGCACCCGCGCGGGAGTGCCCACCATGAGCCAGCACCGCAGCGGACCGCCGTCCATGCGCAGCTCGCACGATCCGGCCCGGTCGTGCCCCGAGCCGGCGCCCTCCTCGCCCTCCCGCAGGGTCACGGTGCCGTCCCACGTCGTGTCGTGGAACACCAGATGCGTGCCCGCGTCGGCGACCACCAGTTGGACCGGCATCGTGAGGTAGAGCGGATCGTCGCCCGGCCCGAACGCCCGCCCCGGATCCGTGTTCCACAGCCGGTACGCGCCCTCGCGCAGCCGGAGCCCCGAGGCCCGGCCGCCCAGACCGAAGAACCGGGCGTCGGCCGCCACTTCGGAACGCTGCATCCAGCGGGCCGTGCCGCCGTCGACGGGCTCCCACCAGCGGGGCGGCAGATCACGGCGCAGGACCACCCCGCCGGGCGTGAGGACCTGGACCGCGCCGTGCCGGGAGACCGTGACCGTGGCCCGCTCGGACACGACCCGCCAGCCGCCGTCCTTGTCCGGCTCCAGGACGGCCCGCGGGTCGGGCTCGGGACAGCGCCCCGCGAGCGCGTACGACGGCTCCGGCGCGACCGCGTCCCAGCCCCAGAAGACCGCCCCGCCCACCGTGACCGTGATCCGCAGTTCCGAGCGCGTGAAGCGGACGACCCCGCCGCCGGGGCCCGGCTCCACACCGAGCACGGGCCCGGGAACCCGGGCCCGCTCGGCGCCCCGCCGGGGCAGTCCACTGGCGTCCGCACGCCTCCTCCGCCATGCGGCCCGTACGGTGAGCAACCCCTGAGTGGTACCCCCCGAGCCGACCGCTTTCACCGAACGCACCAGGTCACGACCGTCCATGCTGCTCACCCTGCCACTCCGGACGCCTGTCGAGTGCGCCGTTCAACTGCCGTTCACCTGTTGCGCCGCCACATCTTCATGTCGCCGACTATGTGCGGTGTGCCCTGGTAAAGAAGTCGATCACATGGCATCGTCCGTGTCAGCCGCGTGACGCGCACACCCCCGCTCGTGCGCGACCGACGCACACGACGCGCACAGTCCGGGAGCCGCCCCATGTCCACCACGAACCCCTCACCGCTCTGGCAGCCCACCGCCGAGGGCATCGCCCAGGCGCAGGTCACGAAGTTCCAGACCTGGGCGGCCGAACGGCACGGAGCCCCGGCCGACGGCGGCTACCCGGCCCTGCACCGCTGGTCGGTCGACGAGCTGGACACCTTCTGGAAAGCCGTCACGGAGTGGTTCGACGTACGGTTCTCGACCCCCTACACGCGCGTGCTCGGCGACCGCGCCATGCCCGGTGCCGCCTGGTTCCCCGGAGGCACCCTCAACTACGCGGAGCACGCCCTGCGCGCCGCGGAGACCCGCGCGGACGAACCGGCCCTCCTGTACGTCGACGAGACCCACGAGCCCGTCCCCGTGACGTGGTCCGACCTGCGCCGCCAGGTCGGCTCCCTGGCCGCCGAGCTGCGCGCCCTCGGCGTCCGCCCCGGGGACCGGGTCAGCGGCTACCTCCCGAACATCCCGCAGGCCGTGGTCGCCCTGCTCGCCACGGCCGCCGTGGGCGGCGTCTGGACGTCCTGCGCCCCCGACTTCGGCGCCCGCAGCGTCCTCGACCGCTTCCAGCAGGTCGAACCCGTGGTCCTGTTCGCCGTCGACGGCTACCGCTACGGCGGCAAGCAGCACGACCGCCGTGACACCGTCGCCGAGCTGCGCCGTGAACTGCCCACCCTCAGGGCCGTCGTCCACATCCCGCTGCTGGGCACCGAGGCTCCCGAGGGCGCCCTGGAATGGTCGGCTCTGACCTCGGCGGACGTGGAACCCGTCTTCGAGCAGGTCCCCTTCGACCACCCGCTGTGGGTGCTCTACTCCTCCGGCACGACCGGTCTGCCCAAGGCGATCGTCCAGTCGCAGGGCGGCATCCTCGTCGAGCACCTCAAGCAGCTCGGCCTGCACTGCGACCTCGGCTCCGGGGACCGCTTCTTCTGGTACACGTCCACCGGCTGGATGATGTGGAACTTCCTCGTCTCCGGCCTGCTCACGGGCACCACCATCGTGCTCTACGACGGCAGCCCCGGGTACCCGGACACCGGCGCCCAGTGGCGCATCGCCGAACGCACGGGAGCAACCCTCTTCGGCACGTCCGCCGCGTACGTGATGGCCTGCCGCAAGGCGGACGTCCACCCCTCGCGGGACTTCGACCTCGGCCGCGTGCGGTGCGTCGCCACGACCGGCTCGCCGCTGCCGCCCGACGGGTTCCGCTGGCTGCACGACGAGGTCCGTGACGACCTGTGGATCGCCTCCGTCAGCGGCGGCACCGACGTGTGCTCCTGCTTCGCCGGAGCGGTACCGACGCTCCCGGTGTACATCGGCGAACTCCAGGCGGCCGGCCTCGGCACCGACCTCCAGTCGTGGGACGCCGGCGGAAAGCCCCTCACGGACGAGGTCGGCGAACTCGTCGTCACCAACCCCATGCCGTCCATGCCCATCCGCTTCTGGAACGACCCCGACGGCAGCCGCTACCACGACAGCTACTTCGACACGTATCCCGGAGTGTGGCGCCACGGCGACTGGATCACCATCACCTCACGGGGCTCCGTCGTGATCCACGGCCGTTCCGACTCCACGCTCAACCGAGGGGGCGTGCGGATGGGCTCGGCCGACATCTACGAAGCGGTCGAGAGACTCCCCGAGATCAAGGAGTCGCTCGTCATCGGTGTCGAACAGCCCGACGGCGGCTACTGGATGCCGCTGTTCGTCCACCTCGCGCCCGGCGCCGCGCTGGACGAGGACCTCCTGAACCGCATCAAGGGCACCATCCGGGAACAGCTCTCCCCGCGCCACGTGCCCGACGAGGTCATCGAAGTGCCCGGTGTGCCCCACACCCTGACCGGCAAGCGCATCGAGGTGCCCGTCAAGCGCCTCCTCCAGGGCGCCTCCATGGAGAAGGCCGTCAACGTCGGTTCCGTGGACAACGTCGAACTCCTGCGCTTCTACGAGAAGCTGGCCCGCGAGCGCGGCTGATCAGCCTCCGTAGGTGGCCTCCGACTCGCCGAGCACGGCCGCGAAGTCGGAGGCCAGGCGCACGGCGTCCGCCGGCGGGAGCTCCGCCGTCGAGATCCGCACCCCGGGCGCCGCCGCGGTCCTGAAACGCGCGCCCGCCGCGACCCACCATCCGTACGAACGCAGCCCGTTCACGACCGCCGACTCGTCCCGCACGGGCACCCACACGTTCATCCCGCTCGCGCCGTGCGCCTCGATGCCCCGGCCGCCCAGCTCGCTCAGCAGCGCGTCCCGGCGCAGCGCGTACGTCTCTCGGGCGCGCGTCACCAACGCGCGCGTGTCCTCGTCCGTCAGCAGCCCGAGGACCGTCTCCTGGAGCAGATGGCTGACCCAGCCCGACGTCAGCAGCAGCCGGCCGTCGTGCCGGGCCAGCGTCGTCGGATCGCACGCGGCGGCCGCCCACCTGAGGTCCGTCCCCAGGAACTTGCTCACCGTGCGGACATGGACCCAGCGGTTCAGGTCGCCCGACGTCAGCGTGTGCAGCGGCGCGCCGGCGACGGACGACGCGTGATCGTTCTCCACGACCAGCACCTCGGGCGCCTCCCGGAGAACGTCCACGAGGGCGTCCCGCCGTTCCTCGCCGAAGCCGCCGCCGCAGGGGTTCTGCGCCCGGGGGCTGTACACCACCGCGCGCACTCCCGACCTCAGCGCCGACCGCAGGGCGTCCGGCCGGATGCCCTCGTCGTCCACCGCGACCGGAACCGTGCGCAGCCCCAGCGCCGTGACCAGGTCCAGCAGATGGTGATAGCCGGGGTCCTCCATCGCCACCGCGTCCCCGGGCCGTAGTTCCACCGACAGCAGCCGCCCGACCACGTCCAGGGCGCCGTGGGCGAAGGTCACGTGCTCCGTCGGCACCCCGTCCGGTTCCAGCCAGTCGCGCACGGCCTCCTCCAGCCGTGCCAGCCGCGGGCTGCCGCGATGGGAGCGCGCACCGGGGGACAGCTGCGACGGCGGCACCAGACGGGGGAGCAGCGCCGGGTCCGGATGTCCGCCGGCCAGGTCGCGCAGCCCGTCCGGCACGCGCGGCGGCCGTCGTGACGCCACCGCGGGCGCGGCCGCGACCACGGTCCCGCCGCGTCCGCGGGTCACCACGATCGCGCGTTGCCGCAGCTCCTTGTACGCCGTCGCCACCGTCCCGGGGCTCACTCCGAGCCGGTCGGCCAGGGCCCGCACCGGAGGCAGGGCCGAACCCGGCTCCAGCGCGCCCTCGGCCACGCCCCGTTCCACGGACGCGGCAATCGCCTTGGCTGTCGTACCACTGATCGAATATTGTGCTGCCACGTAGAGAATTATGTATCAATACATTATCCGGAGCAAGGGGGAGCAGTGAATCCGATGCGCCGAGCGGCCGCCTGGACGACCCGTGTACCAGGAGGTCCCGACGGCCGGAGAATGCTCTGGATCGCCCTGGTCGACCGCATCGGCAGCGGCCTGTGGGCATCCGTCTCCGTCCTGTACTTCACCTACGTCACCGGCCTCTCGGTCGCCCGGATCGGCACCCTCGTGGCCGCGGCCGCCGTGGTAGGCATCGCGGGCGCGCCCCTGGGCGGGCGCCTCGCCGACCGCCTGCCGCTCACCCGCGTTCTCGTCGCGCTCCAGCTCCTGCGCGCCTGCGCCTCCTTCGCCCTGCTGACCACCGACCACTTCGCCCTCCTCCTGGCGTTCTCCGCCGCGGGAAGCTTCGGCGACCGGGCCGCCAACGTCCTCACCAAGCTCTACGCCACCCGCGTCTCGGGACCCGACCGCGTCCGCTACCAGGCCCTCAACCGCACCGTCGCCAACGCCGGCTGGGCCCTGGGAGGACTCGTCGCGGCCGGGGCCCTGACCATCGGGTCCACGGCCGCCTACCAGGGGCTGCTCGTGGGCGACGCCCTCTCGTTCGTCGCCGTCGCCCTCGCGACCGCCCGCTGCGGCGAGCCGCCCTCGGCGACCCGCACGATCGCCACGTCCAAGAACCCGCTCCCGGCGCCCCGCACAGCCGGTCCCTGGCGCGACCGCACCTACCTCGCCTACGTCGCCACCGAGACCGTCCTCTTCCTCGACGACGCCGTCTTCAAGGTCGGACTGCCCCTGTGCATCGCCCACTCCGACCGTGTGCCCCACGGCCTCGCACCCCTGCTGATGGTCCTGAACAACGTGATGGTCGTGGCCCTCCAGGTACCCCTGGCCCGGTTCGGCGCCACGACGGCCGCCGCGCGGGCGCTGCTTCTCCCGCTCTCCGGCTTCTTCGCCCTCGGCGGCGTGGCCATGGCCCTCTCGGCGAGGGGCGGAGCGGTGGCCGCATCCCTCGCCCTGACCGCGGCCGCCGCCGGCTTCACGGTCGCGGAGATGCTCCACGCCACCGTCTCCTGGGAACTCTCCGTCGCCCTCGCCCCGGACACCGCGCAGGGCGCCTATCTGGGCGTCCACGGACTGGCGCAGGCCGCACAGCGCAGCGTCGGACCACTCGCTGTCACCGCGGCCATCGCCACCGGCCCGCTCGGCTGGTCCGTCTTCGGCGCGACCATCGCCGCGACCTGCATGTTCCAGCACCGTCTCGTGCGCGACCGGCTCTCCCGACCCGCGTTGTCAGTGCTGCCGGTTACTGTGAGTGAGCATTGATCGACTGTGCACAGGGGGAAACATGGCGCACACCCAGAACCACACCCTGCGACGCGTCCTGCGCCGCGAGATCGCCGGCACCATCGGCCTGCTGACCGACGAAGAGGACTTCCGGGCGATGCGGCGTTACCGCACCTTCGCCTTCGACGACCACGGGGCCTATCTGGCCCAGGTCGAGGCCCTGCTCAAAACCCTCGCCGCCCAGGGCAGCCACACCACGGTCGCCCTCTTCGACCCCGAGGAGTACGCCGAGTTCTGTGCCGAGAGCGGCCTGGAACCCGACACCCCCCTCAGCCGGACCCGCTTCACCGCCCGACTGGCGGCGACCGGGCCCACCATCCCGTACGACGGACAGCCCCTCGACCAACTCGTCCCCGACCTCGTCGACGAAGCGGTCCGCCGGGCCACCTGGGAGTACGCCACCACCCTGCTGTCCCGCATCGGAAGCTGCGCCACCTGCGGCGAGGACATCGGCCGGGCCTCCTTCGTCCGCGCCGCGCACCTCATCGCCCGGGCCGTCGACACCGCGAGCCCGGGAGACCTCCACCTCGTGTGCAGCGTCGCCACCGTCCCCGACACCCTCGTCGCCGCGCTGCGGACCGAAGGCCGCACCGAGGGCATCCCGGACCTCGACGAGTCGGAAGCACTGGAACTCACCACTGTCCTGGCGCTCGGCATCGCCACCCGCAGCGCCTGCGGACTCGTCATGCGCACCACCGCCCCCGACGGCACCGACCGTGTCTACGGATGGCGCCTGCGAGGAGAGGATCTGGAGCCCCTCACCGCGGGGGAGGTGTTCGACGCCTACTGCACCGACATGGAATCCGGGGACCTGGTCTCCCCGGAATCAGGCGTCGACTACTGCGTACCTCCCGACCTCGGAGACGGGGGAGCGAGGACGGGCCACCACCGGCACTGAACGCGAAAGGGGCGCCCCATCCTCGGATGGAGCGCCCCTGACCACCGTCGACCGCCGCCGTCACCGACGGCGTCGCCCGGCTACTCGCCCGACAGCACCGCCTGAGCGGCGGTGCGCGCCTCTTCCGCCGTGTCCGCGGCCCGCGCGGCCGAGGCCGCCCGCTCGCACTGCGCCAGCGTGTACTTCGCCAGCGTCGCCCGCACATACGGGATCGACGCGGCGCCCATCGACAGGGAGGTGACACCCAGACCGGTCAGCACACAGGCCAGCAGCGGGTCCGACGCGGCCTCGCCGCAGACACCACAGCTCTTGCCCTCGGCCTTCGCCGCCTCGGCGGACATCGCGACCAGGTCGAGCAGCGCCGGCTGCCACGGGTCCTGCAGACGGGACACGGCGCCCACCTGCCGGTCGGCCGCGAACGTGTACTGCGCGAGGTCGTTGGTCCCCAGGGAGAGGAACTCGACCTCCTGCAGGATCGACCGCGCACGCAGCGCCGCCGACGGGATCTCCACCATCGCGCCGAACTTCGCCCGCAGCCCGGCCTCCCGGCACGCGTCCGCGAACGCCTTGGCGTCCGTACGGTCCGCGACCATCGGGGCCATCACCTCGAGATAGACCGGCAGTCCGTCCGAGGCCTTCGCCAGCGCCGTGAGCTGCGTGCTCAGGACGTCGGGGTGGTCGAGCAGAGTCCGCAGCCCGCGCACGCCGAGCGCGGGGTTCGGCTCGTCGGCCGGCGTCAGGAAGTCCAGCGGCTTGTCCGCGCCCGCGTCCAGCACCCGCACCACGACACGGCCCTCGGGGAACGCCTCGAGCACCTGACGGTAGGCCTCGATCTGCTTCTCCTCGGACGGCGCCTTCTTGCTGTCGTCGAGGAAGAGGAACTCGGTGCGGAACAGGCCGACGCCCTCGGCACCGGCCTCCACGGCCGCCGGCACGTCCGCCGGGCCGCCGACGTTGGCGAGCAGCGGCACCTTGTGCCCGTCGGAGGTGGCACCCGGGCCGGTCGACGCGGACAGCGCGGCCTTGCGCTCGGCCGCCGCGGCCTCCAGCTGTGCCTTCTTCTCCGCGCTCGGCTCGACGAAGATGTCGCCCGTGCTGCCGTCGACCGCGATCACCGTGCCCTCGGCCAGCTCTCCCGCGCCGGGGAGCGCCACGACGGCCGGTACGCCCAGCGCACGCGCCAGGATGGCGCTGTGGCTGGTCGGCCCGCCCTCCTCGGTGACGAAGCCGAGGACCAGGGTCGGGTCGAGCAGCGCCGTGTCGGCGGGCGCGAGGTCACGGGCGATGAGCACGTAGGGCTCGTCGCTGTCCGGGACGCCGGGCATGGGCACGCCGAGCAGCCGGGCGATGATCCGGTTCCGCACGTCGTCGAGGTCGGCCACGCGTCCGGCGAGGTACTCGCCCGCGCCGGCCAGCAGCGCCCGGTACGCGGCGAGCGCGTCGTACACCGCGCGCTCGGCCGTACTGCCGACGGCGATCCGCCGGTTCACGTCGGCCGTCAGCTCGGGGTCCTGGGCCATCATGGCCTGGGCCTCGAGCACGTGCTGGGCCTCGCCGCCCGCCAGATTGCCGCGCGCAATCAGGTCGGCGGCCACGTCCTCCACGGCCTTGCGGGCGCGTGCCTGCTCGCGGTCCGCGTCCTCCGGGGGGATCTGCTTGGCAGGCGGTTCGAGAACCGCCGTTCCCATGTGCCGAACCTCGCCGATCGCCACACCGTGGCTCACGCCGACGCCTCGCAGCGTTGTCTCCATCTCACCCGTCTCCGATTAGTGCGGCGGGCAAGGCCGCCGCGATGGTTTTCGAACGTGCCGTCCAGGACAGCGGTGGTGTCACTGCCAGCCGAAGAGCGCGTCGCCGGCCTTGACCTCGCCGGACTCGATGACCTCGGAGAGGGAGTCGGCCGTGGCCTCGAGAGCCACGACGGGGCACACGGGGGACTTGCCGGCCGCTTCGACGGCGGCGGGGTTCCAGCGCACGATGCTCTGCCCGCGCGTCACGGTGTCCCCCTTGTTGACGAGCAGCTCGAAGCCCTCGCCGTTCAGCTGCACCGTGTCGATGCCCAGGTGCGTGAGGACGCCGTGGCCCTCGCCGTCGACGACGACGAACGCGTGCGGGTGAAGGGAGACGATCACTCCGTCCACGGGAGCGACGGCCTCCGAGGGCTCACGCTCAGGGTCGATGGCCGTGCCGGGGCCGACCATCGCTCCGGAGAACACGGGGTCCGGTACCGCGGCGAGTCCGATGGCGCGTCCTGCGAGAGGGGACGTCACGGTGGTCATGGAAAGCCTCCGAGGGGGGTGGAGATCTGTACGGGTCGTCACTGCGTGTCCCGGACAGGGCACTGTTGAGCAGGGTATGTCATATGAAGTGCCGGTTCCGCGCGAGAGATCCCGGTTGGCGCCGAAGAGGACAGGGCAAACGATTTGCGCCCGCTCCCGCACCCCATGTAGAGTCGTACTCCTGCTTGAGGATGAGCGGCGTGACCAAGGCGTCGTTGCCCGGCAGCACCCAACTTGTCAGATCCTATCTCGGGTCTCGTTCTGCATGTCCGCAGGACGGTGGTCATCGAGACGGAAAAGGACTGATAGAGTCGGAGTCGCCGGAAGGGGAAACGCGAAAGCGGATTACCTGGAAAGCACCGAGGAAATCGGATACGGAAACGGTCTGATAGAGTCGGAAACGCAAGACCGAAGGGAAGCGCCCGGAGGAAAGCCCGAGAGGGTGA
>NZ_KL647039.1:86286-520603 GCF_000725495.1 Streptomyces aureus | reverse complement strand
GTACTGCAGGGGGGACCCTGTGGGAGAGTAGGACGCCGCCGAACAAATTGTGAAGAAAACCCCCGGACCGGGGATACCGGTCCGGGGGTTTTCTGCGTTTAGGGTCTTTGTCATGCGCTACGACCTGATTATTTTCGACAATGACGGTGTCCTCGTGGACAGCGAGCCGATCTCCAACACCTTGCTGGCCGCCTATCTCACCGAGCTGGGACACCCCACCTCCTACGAGGACTCCCTGCGCGACTACATGGGCTCCGCGATGCACCGCATCCACGACCTGGTCCTCGAGCGCACCGGACAGCGGCTGCCGGACGACTTCGACGACGTGTTCCACGCACGGGTCTTCGCCGCCTTCGAGCGGGAGCTGAAGCCCGTTCCCGGGGCCGGCCTGGTGCTGGAGAAGCTCGCCGCGGACGGTGTCCCGTACTGCGTGGCCTCCTCCGGCAGCCATGAGCGGATCCGGGTCGGACACCGGACGACGGGGCTCGACCGGTGGTTCGACGAGGGCCGGGTCTTCAGCTCGCAGGACGTCGGGAGGGGCAAGCCGGCACCCGACCTGTTCCTCCACGCCGCGAAGACGATGGGCGTACGGCCCGAGAAGTGCGCCGTCGTCGAGGACAGTCCCCTGGGCGTGCAGGCGGCCAACGCGGCCGGGATGGACGTGTACGGGTTCACCGCCATGACACCGCCGGAGCGGCTCACCGGTGCCACCCAACTCTTCTCTGACATGGGGCAGTTGGCTGACCTGCTGGTATGACGGCGTCCATCGCCGGGCGCTGACATTTGTCATGCGGAGACCCGGACGATCGTTTCTGTCGGAGGGAGGGGGCCGACCGCGAAGCTGAGTACATCGAAACGGGACGTGCACAGCGACGACGGAGGGACCCGATCATGAGCATCACCGCCACCGAGATCAGCACCGCAGCGACCACCAGCGCCGACCGGGCGGGCACGGCCGAGGAGACCGCCGCCGCCAAGCCGAGCTTCCTGCCGCTGATCATGGACGTGGCGGTGCCCGTCGGGTCGTACTACCTGCTCAAGAACGGGTTCGGGATGAGCACGATGGCGGCTCTCGGCTGGAGCAGTGTCGTGCCGGCCGTGCGGACCGTGTGGGGCGTGGTCAAGGAGCGCCGGTTCAACGCCCTCGCCGCGTTGATCCTGTTCGTCAACGTGGTCGGGCTCGCGCTCAGCCTGGTCGCCGGTGACCCGCGGCTGATGCTGGCGAAGGACAGCGGGGTCAGCAGCGCGATCGGGATCGGCATCCTGGTCTCCGTGAAGCTCGGCCGGCCGATGATGACGCAGGGCATGAAGCCCTTCCTCGTGAAGGGCGACGCGGCGCGGGCGGCGGCCTGGGACCGGCTGGTGGCCGGCTCCGAGGCCTTCCGCACGGCGGAGCGGACCTTCTCGCTGGTGTGGGGCACGGTCCTGCTCACCGAGTGCGTCGCGAAGGCCGTGGGCGCCTACACGCTGCCGATCGACACCATGGTCTGGCTCGGCACGGTCGTCACCGTCGCCTCGTTGGTCCTCGCCTTCTTCCTCAGCGGCCGCTTCGCCGTCGTCCCGATGGAGAAGATGCTGGAGCACGAGCTCGCCGCCGGGACGAACAGCTGAACCGCCCCGCCGGGCGGACCCCGACGGGGCCGCCGGGACGACCTCGACAGTCCCTCCCCACCCCCACCCCCGAAGAGCTGAGCAAAATTCATCTTCGGCTTGATCTACCCACCGGTAAGCCGGGGCCCTACGCTCGCCGCCATGACAGATGTGCTGCGGCGCGGTAGGGCCTCTTTGGCGTTCAGCTTCTTCGCTCAGGGTGCCGCCTTCGCGCTGCTCGTGACGCGTATCCCGGCGATCCAGGACCGGTACGGGATCTCCGACGCGCTGCTGCCGGTGTTCCTGGCGGCCGTCCCGGTCCTCGCCGGCGTGGGTAGCGTCACCACGGAGCATCTGGTCAAGCGGATACGGCCCAGCCGCATCCTGCGGTGGTCGCAGCCGGTCGTGCTGCTGGCCCTGCTGGGTGTCGGCGCAGGCGACCAGCTCGCCGAGGTGGCCGTCGCCCTCGGGGCGTTCGGTCTCGCGGTCGGCGGTCTCGACGCCTCGATGAACATGCTCGGGGTGAGTCTGCAGCGGTCCTACGGGCGCAGCATCATGCTCGGGTTCCATGCCGCGTACAGCCTGGGCGGGATCGTGGGCGCCTCGCTCGCGTGGGCCGGGGCGCACTGGCATCTGTCGCTCTTCGTGTCGTATCTGCCGGTCGTGCTGGTGCTGCTGCCGCTGTGTCTGGTGGGCAGCCGGTGGTACGTCGACGCGGGGTCCGGCGCGGACGCCGGCGCGGACGGCGAGAAGGCGGAGGCCGGGGCGGGCGCGGGTCCCCTCGTCTTCAAGCTGCTGCTGCCGCTGTGCCTGGTGATGACGTTCGCCTACATCGGGGACTCGACGGTCTCCAACTGGAGCGCGAAGTACCTCAAGGACGTGCTGGGCAGCTCGGAGCAGATGGCGACCGTTCCGTACAACGTCTACATGGTGATGACGCTGGTCGGGCGGGCCGTCGGGGACTTCGGTGTGCGGCGCTTCGGTGCCGTTGCGGTGGTGCGGCTGGGTGCCGTGGTCGCCGCGCTCGGGTTCGGTGTGGTGGCCGTCGCGCCGGGGGCCGGGGTGGGCATGCTCGGGTTCACGCTGCTGGGGCTCGGGCTGTGCGTGATCGTGCCGCAGACCTTCGCCGCGGCCGGACGGCTCTTCCCGGGGGCGTCGGACACGGCGATCGCGCGGCTGAACATCTTCAACTACGTCGGGTTCCTGATCGGCTCGCCGTTGGTGGGCGCGCTGGGCGACGCGTGGAACTACCGCGCGGCCATGCTCGTACCGATGGTGCTGGTGCTCGCGATCCTCGGGTACGCCCGGTCGTTCGAACCTCAACCGGACCGATACGGTGACGTGCATGAGCGGCCGCGCACAGCTGATGTGGGACGAGGCAGTAACGGGGTATGACTTCGGGCCGGACCATCCGATGGATCCGGTCCGGCTCCGGCTGACCCGGGGACTCGTCGACGCCTTCGGGCTCGACCGTGACGTCGCCGTCGTCGCGGCGAAGCCGGCCGGGGACTCGACCCTGCGGCTGGTGCACCGCGAGGACTACGTGGCCGCGGTGAAGGCGGCGTCCGCCGATCCCGGCGCGGCCGACCAGGCGTACGGCCTGGGGACCGAGGACGATCCCGCGTTCGCCGGGATGCACGAGGTCTCCGCGATGATCGCCGGGCAGTCCGTGGGGGCCGCGGAGGCGGTGTGGCGCGGGGAGGCGCTGCACGCGGTGAACTTCGCCGGCGGGCTGCACCACGCGATGCCCGGCAGCGCCTCCGGGTTCTGCGTCTACAACGACGCGGCGCTCGCCATCGCCCGGCTGCTGGAGCTCGGCGCCGAGCGGGTCGCTTACGTCGACGTCGACGTGCACCACGGCGACGGCGTCCAGGCGGCCTTCTGGGAGGACCCGCGGGTCCTGACGATCTCGCTGCACGAGCATCCGCGGACGCTGTTCCCGCAGACCGGGTGGCCCGAGGAGACCGGGGCGGACTCCGCGGAGGGCACGGCCGTCAACGTGGCGCTGCCGGCGGGCACGGGTGACGCGGGCTGGCTGCGGGCCTTCCACTCCGTGGTGCCCGAGCTGATCGCCGACTTCCGGCCGCAGGTGCTGGTCACCCAGCACGGTGCGGACACCCACTTCGAGGACCCGCTCGCGCACCTGGCCGTCTCGCTCGACGCGCAGAGGGCGGTGCAGGTCGCCTGTCACGACCTGGCGCACGCGTACGCCGACGGGCGCTGGGTGGCGCTGGGCGGCGGCGGATACGCCGTGGTCGAGGTGGTGCCGCGCTCGTGGACGCACCTCGTGGCGATCGCCGCGGGCCGTCCCGTCGATCCCGGGACCGTGATCCCGGAGAGCTGGCGGCAGGAGGTCTACGCCCGTACCCGGCAGCTGGCGCCGATGCGGATGACGGACGGGCGCCGGCCGGTGGCGTGGAAGGACTGGGAGGGGGGGTACGACCCGGCGGACCGGCTCGACCAGGCGATCGTGGCCACCCGCAAGGCCGTGTTCCCGCTGCGGGGGATGCTCCCGTAGCCCCGTCCCGGTCGGGCGGGGCGGGCCATTAGGCCAACTGTGGGGCATATTCGGCATATTGGGCATCCGGCGGTGGTGGATGCGCCAGCATCGCTGACGTGTTGAGCTCCGGTGCCCTGCGCGCACATCTCCTGGCGGCCCGGCTGGCCGGGCCTGTGGCCACGTCACGCGAGGAGAGCCTGCGCAGCTACCGGCTCTTCGCCGCCCGCGATCCCCGGCTGCTGCTCGGACTCGATCCCGAATGGACGTGGGAGCAGCGGGATGTGATCGCACTGATGGCCGACAAATGCGGAGTCTCGCCCGATCCGTTCCACACTTCGGGGCATGATGTGATCGACCCGGAGCGGACCCTGGCGGCTCTGGACGCGTTCGCGGACCGGCTCGGTGAGGCCGCCCGCCGCCGTCACCCCGTGCTCCTCGGTACCGGTCATCCGCACCGGCTGATCGATTTCTACGCAGCAATCGCGGACGCCCTGTCGGCGGCCGGATGTGCCGTCCTCACCCCGGCGCAGGGTAGCTCTATCGACATATTGACCCGGTTCGGTCTACGCACGCACAACCTCGACTACGTACAAGGTGTCGCGCTGGTGCGCGAACCCGAGGCGGGGGACGCCGGTCGTGCGACCGGCGCACACACCCATTCACCCCTGCCGGTCCGGACCGTCCTGGCGGCCGCCGCGGAGGGCGGCGGGCCCCTTCCCGGGCTGGTCATCGGGGACCACGGATGGGTCTGCGGCGCAGGTCAGCTGGGGTTCGAGGCCATCGGGCTGGCCGATACGGACGACCCCGCGCTGTTCGTCGGAGAGGCGGAGGGGCGGGTGTCCGTCGCCGTTCCGGTTGATGACGCTGTGCGGTCCGATTACTACCGACCGCTTACTCGCTATGTACTCAATCGAGCGTGTCTGTCACAGTAGGCGGCCGATGGCATCCCCTCTTCCCCACTCGCATCACCCGCCCCTACATTGGGGAGTGAGTGCGCAACGACGAAGAGTCACCGGAAGGGGAAGCCGGTGGCCGTCGAGTGCGGAAGGTTCAGGTGTGACATGGCTGCAGGCGAGAGGCCTCTGAACGAGGTTCAGTTCCTTACCGTGGCGGAAGTCGCCTCGGTGATGCGAGTGTCGAAGATGACCGTGTACCGCTTGGTGCACAGCGGTCATCTGCCGGCGATCCGGGTGGGGAGGTCCTTCCGGGTGCCGGAGCAAGCGGTTCACGAGTACCTCCGTGAGAGCTATGTGGGGGTGGAGACCGCCTGACGGCGTTCCGGGAGACCGTTCGCGATCTCCCGGAAACACCTCGATTACGACCTCAGCCCTCGGGCGGGTAGGCTGGCCCCTCATAGGTCGTGTGGGCCCATGCAGCCCAGCACCGAGTAAAGAGAAGTGAGCGAGGGTAGTCGTGGGCTCTGTTATCAAGAAGCGGCGCAAGCGGATGGCGAAGAAGAAGCACCGCAAGCTGCTCAAGCGCACTCGCGTTCAGCGTCGCAACAAGAAGTAAGCGACGCGCGGAAACGCGTACTGTGGCCTCTCACCGGCTGGTGGGGGGCCACAGGCATACCCGGAGCCCGCACGGACCGCCCACACGGGCGCCGGACGGCACCGGTGGCTGTCGACGGAGCGGGCCGGGATTCCCCGTCACGGTCCTCCCCGTCACGGCCCCACGGCGAAGCCCGACGGCGTCCCGAACGGCCTCTCGGCCGTCGAACATCTTCGGCCAGCCGTGCCGCGCGGTTCTGTGGGCCGAATGGCTGGGTCTGGCCGCACGACCATGGCTGTCGTCACTTCGTGCATCGGGCGGTCATCACAGCGCAACATCGACCGGCTAAGTTGGCCGCACACGGGGAACGCGGCAGGTACGAGCGGAGCTACGTCCAGTTCTGGAAGGAAGGCGCTGATCTTGGGGAAGGTCGTGCTCGTGACCGGGGTGGCCCGGCAGCTCGGGGGCCGGTTCGTCCGACGGATCCAGCGTGACCCGCAGGTGGACCGGGTGATCGCCGTGGACGCGGTGCCGCCCGAGCACCACATCGGCGGCGCCGACTTCGTGCAGGCCGACATCCGGCAGCCCACCATCGCCCGGGTGCTCGCCGAGTACTCCGTCGACACGGTCGTCCACATGGACGTGACCGGCACACCGCTGGGCTCGGGCAGCCGGACCACGGTCAAGGAGACCAACGTCATCGGCACCATGCAGCTGCTCGGCGCCTGCCAGAAGTCCCCGACGGTCAAACGGCTCGTCGTGAAGTCCAGTACGAACGTCTACGGTTCGGCGCCGCGCGACCCCGCCGTCTTCACCGAGACCACCTCGCCCAAGTCGCTGCCCAGCGGCGGCTTCGCCAAGGACACCACCGAGGTCGAGGGCTACGTACGCGGCTTCGCCCGCCGCCGGCCCGACGTCGCCGTGTGCGTCCTGCGGTTCGCCAACATCCTCGGCCCGAGCGCCGATTCGCCGCTCGCCTCCTACTTCTCGCTGCCGGTCCTGCCGACGGTGTTCGGCTACGACCCGCGGCTGCAGTTCGTCCACGAGAGCGACGTCATCGAGGTCCTGCGGCTCGCCGCGCACGAACCGCGGCGGGGCACCCTCAACAGCGGCACGTTCAACATCGCCGGCGACGGCGTGCTGCTGCTCTCGCAGTGCGCGCGGCGCCTCGGCCGGCCCACGGTCCCGCTGCTGCTGCCGGCCCTCAGCTGGGCCGGAACGGCCGTGCGTACCCTGGGGGTGACGGACTTCTCCCCGGAGCAGTTGCGGCTGCTCACGCACGGCAGGGTGGTCGCGACGGTCCAGATGCGCGAAACCCTGGGCTATCAGCCGAAGTACACGACGGCGGAGACCTTCGCGGACTTCGCCCAGAGCAGGGGTCCCGGACTCCTGCCCCCGGAGGCCCTTGCGGGAGCCGTGGACAAGATCGCCGCACTGTCCGTAGCGGGCGGCGGCCACCCCCCGACGCCCGCCAACTGAGGAGCGCATCAACGATGGCGGACGCCAAGGTCATTCCGTTCGACGACGACCGCTCGCGCGGGGCTGCGGTGCAACGCCCGGCGAGGCGCCGGGCCGGGGGGAGCCGGCGCAAGGGTGAGCCCGCGGTCGTCCGCGAGGTCCAGCCGATGCCGGGACGGACCCTCCCGCAGGATGATGTTCCCGTGAAGCAGGAGGAACAGCCGCCCCAGGAGCACCGCCAGGGCGGCACGAGCCTGGAGCGGCGTATCGCGGGAGGCCTGTCCTTCCTGCGCCGCAGGCTCACGGGCGACTACGAGATCGACGAGTTCGGGTACGACCAGGAGCTGACCGATCAGGTCCTGATGTCACTGATCCGGCCGGTGTACGAGAAGTACTTCCGCGTCGAGGTGAAGGGCGTCGAGAACATCCCGGCCGAGGGGGGCGCCCTGATCGTCGCCAACCACTCGGGCACGCTTCCGCTGGACGGCCTGATGATGCAGGTCGCCGTGCACGACAACCACTCCGCGAACCGTCATCTGCGTCTGCTCGCCGCCGACCTGGTGTTCATGCTGCCGGTCGTCAACGAACTGGCCCGCAAGGCCGGTCACACCCTGGCCTGTGCGGAGGACGCCGAGCGGCTGCTGGAACGCGGTGAACTGGTCGGGGTGATGCCGGAGGGCTTCAAGGGCATCGGCAAGCCCTTCAGCGAGCGCTACAAGCTCCAGCGGTTCGGCCGGGGCGGCTTCGTCTCGACGGCGCTGCGCGCGGGCACCCCGATCATTCCGTGCTCGATCGTCGGGGCGGAGGAGATCTACCCGATGATCGGCAACGCGAAGACCCTGGCGCGGCTGCTGGGATTCCCTTACTTCCCGATCACGCCGACCTTTCCGTGGCTCGGTCCGCTCGGCGCGGTCCCGCTGCCCACGAAGTGGACCATCCAGTTCGGCGAGCCGATCCGCACGGACGGCTATCCGCCGGAGGCGGCCGACGACCCGATGCTGATGTTCAATCTGACCGACCAGGTCAGGGAGCAGATCCAGCACACCCTGTACAAGCTGCTGGTGCAGCGCAGGTCCGTTTTCTTCTGATCATGCAGTTACGATTCTGTTGATCATGTCCTGATATGCCCGCACGTGAAAGGGGGCGCCCTCCTCGAGGAGGGCGCCCCCTTTCACGTCGTGCTGTGGGGCCGGTTCAGTCGCTGTTCTGCGTGTCGATGCCGAGGCCCGGCAGGAGACCGGGGAGCAGCGGCGGCAGGGTGACGTCGGGTGCGCTCGTCGCACTGCCCTTGCTGGTGCTGGACGACGGGGTGGAGCTGGTGTCGTCCTGCGGCGGGTCGAGCAGACCGCCGGTGCTGCCGCCGAGCAGGCCCTCGGCGCTGCTGCCCGAGCTGGACGGCTTGGGCTTGCCGCTGCTGTGGCTCGCGCCCGCCGAGCCGCTGCTGGCGCTGGGCGCCGGGGTGTCCGTGCCCGGCGAGCGGGTGGACTCCTCGGCCTTGCCCCGGTGACGCCCGGTGCCCTTGGGGGCGGGCGTCTTGGGCAGCAGCGAGCGCAGCGGGTCGACCTCCTGGTCTATGGCGTCGAAGACCGACGAGACCTGGTCACTGACGTCACCGAGCTGCACGGGCAGCCGGTCGCGCAGTGCTCCCCACGCCTCGCGGTGCGACTGGGAGAACGCGGACAGGGTCTGGATGGGGCCGAGCGAGCCGTCGCGTTCGTAGGCCTCGTGCAGCAGGCGGTGGCCTTCGGAGGCGTCGTGCTGCATGCCGGACAGAGCGCGGCGGATCTCGCCCAGGGACTCGTGGTCGAGGTGTCCCGAGCGGCCCCGCTCCATCAGCCGGCGGGCTTCGTTCAGGCGGTTCGAGGCCTGGTCGAGATAGAGCTCGCCCCGGTCGCTGTCGCCGTGGGCGAGGCCCAGCTTGATGTCCTCCATGCCGCGCTTGAGCCCGTAGAGCGAGTCACCGGGCAGTGCGTCGGAGCTCGCGGCGGCCACACCGCCGAAGGCCCCGGCGGCCACGCCGACGGTGAGCCCGCCCGCGGCGAGCCCCTTGGACAGCCGGGACCGGGGTCGCAGCTTCCCCAGTCCGGTCGCCCGGTGCGAACCCTTGGCCCGATGGGACCGCTGCTCGGGCAGCGCACCGCCCGCACCCTCGCCTCCGGCGGCGGTGCCTTCCTGCAGCATGGCCTCCATCGCGGCGACGAGCTGGGCTCGCTGCACGATCTTGACCTCGGGGTCCATCTCCGGTTCGGGCAGCTCGCCGAGACCGGTGGCGAGGGCCAACAACAGCCCTTGCTCGGTCTGTTCCGCAGCAGCCCGGGACGGTGGCGACCCATCGGGCTGCTCGGCCGCCGTGCCCTGGTCGATCTCCTCCAGGGCCTGGGCGAAGGCGTTCGCCCGCCGGTGTGCCGAGACGTTCGCGATCACTGGCGGCACCTCCTCTCGTCATGACGGTCGACTCCCCAGGGGGTCCTGAGGGTTGCACCCCCTGGCCGTACCCACACGATCGGGTGATCGGCGCTGGCCAAGGCGTGACCACAGGGAGCCTGTATCCCGCACAACGAGCGTCACGGCACCTTGGTTACGGACGACGGACGAGCGGACCGAGAAGTCAACACACTTTTACAGAAGGTGAGTTGGACGTCGCTGAGCGTGCGGGGCCCTTGCGGGCCCGGGGCGGGCTCAGCGGACGTCGTCGGGCAGGAGCCGGGCCAGCGTGCGGACGGCCCGGTACTGGAGGGTCTTGATCGCACCCTCGTTCTTGCCCATCACCCGGGCGGTCTCGGCGACCGAGAGCCCCTGGAGGAAGCGGAGCGTCACACACTCCTGCTGCTGGGGGTTGAGCCGGCGCACCGCGTCGAGCAGTGCGGCGTTCGACAGGGACTCCAGCACCGAGTCCTCGGGGGAACGCTCGACCTCGTTCGCGTCGAGCATCTCACCGGTGGTCACTTCCAGCCGGAAGCGACTGGACTTGAAATGGTCGGCGACCAGATTCCGGGCGATGGTCACGAGCCAGGCGCCGAAGTCGCGCCCCTGCCAGGTGAAGGTGCCGATCCGGCGCAGCGCCCGCAGGAAGGTCTCACTGGTGAGGTCCTCGGCGGTCGCCTTGCCCCCCACCCGGTAGTAGATGTAGCGGTACACGGTGTCGCTGTACTGGTCGTAGAGCCGTCCGAAGGCGTCGGCCTCGCCGGCCTGGGCGCGCTCCACGAGATCCATCATCCGGGCGCTGTCACTGTCCGCGGCCGGACGGCGTGCGGTGGTGGCCGAGCCTGAGCGGCCCCGCCTGCCGACCGCCGCGTTGCCGTCGGCCAGGGCATAGCAAGGCCCGACGGGCGCGGGGAGGGCGAAGGCGGGGACGGCGTACGCGGTGGGGACGAAGCCGCGCAAACGGTCCAGGACCGTTGCGCGCAGCGTAGCCAGGCCCGAGGCGTCAACCCCGACGTGTGAGTACACGGGACTCCCAGAGGCAGAGCTTCCATCACGTGCAGTGCGGGACCTTTCACCCGTCGTAGCGACGGAGGGGTACCGGTTTGCGTCTGAGGAGAATAACGCTTCGTACAGGCAGCACTACACCCAGTTGCTAAAATCATCGATTACGACGCTTTTGGCGCGGATTGGAGCGCGTTCAAGTACTGCTCGGTGACCGATTGTTGATCGGGTGGGTTCGTGTTCCGTCTGAGTGCGGAGCGTGTTGTGCCCGCCTGGAGAGAGTGCGACTGAGTCGCCCATCGCATGGGTAGGACGATGTGATTGCCCCTCGCGGCCGACGCCCCCGCCCAGGTCCGGACAGGTTTTCGCCCCCTCCGCCCCTACCCGTCCCACCCCGGGGCTCCGCCCCGAACCCCGCTCCTCAGACGCCGGAGGGGCTGAAAGTCACGTGAAGAATGGAACCCAAGCCGCGACGCACCCGCAGTCGGCCGCGCACGGGAGGGGCCGTGCCGGTACATCGATGCCCGTCGCCACTAACGTTCACGTCTCTGTCCAACGGCGACGGGCTGATGCACCGGCACGGCCCCGACCCACCACCGGACCGGAACGCGGTCAGCGGCGACGCCGATGCAGCGCGATGGCGGCGGCAGTGCCCCCGGCCACCGCACCGACCCCCGCCGCGGCGGGAATCCCGACCTTCGCGGCCTTGCGCGCGGTGCGATAGTCCCGCAGCCGCCATTCGAAGTCCCGCGCGTGCCTGCGCAGTTTCGAATCCGGGTTGATCGCGTACGGATGACCGACCAGCGAGAGCATCGGAATGTCGTTGTGCGAGTCGCTGTACGCGGCACAGCGGGACAGGTCCAGGCTCTCCGCGGACGCCAGCGCCCGCACGGCCTCCGCCTTCGCCGGCCCGTGCAGCGGTTCACCCACCAGCTTGCCGGTGTAGATGCCGTCCACCGACTCCGCCACCGTGCCGAGCGCCCCCGTCAGCCCGAGCCGCCGCGCGATCACCGTGGCGATCTCCACCGGCGCCGCCGTGACGAGCCACACCTTCTGCCCGGCGTCCAGGTGCGCCTGGGCGAGCGCACGGGTCCCGGGCCAGATCCGCTCGGCCATGTACTCGTCGTAGATCTCCTCGCCGATCGACATCAGCTCGGACACCCGGTGCCCCTTGACGATCGACAGCGCGGAGTCGCGCGCCTCCTGCATGTGCTCGGGGTCCTCGACCCCGGCCAGCCGGAACCACGCCTGCTGCCAGGCGAACTTCGCGAGGTCGCGGGTCTCGAAGAACTTCCGCTTGTACAGCCCGCGTCCGAAGTGGAAGAGGGCAGCACCTTGCATCACGGTGTTGTCGAGGTCGAAGAACGCGGCGGCCTTGTCGTCGCCGAGCACCGGGAAGTCGGGTTCCTCCACGGCGTCCGGTGGCGCCAGTTCTTCGAGTTCCTGCAGTTCCTGCGAGGACTTGCGCGCTGCCTCCGCCGAGGCCTCGCCTGCCAACACGCTCCGCGCGGTCGCGGAGCGCCTACGGGGAGTGAGCCATCCGAGAGCGGCCATGTCGTGAGCATAGCCAGTCTGTTCGGCGCTTCCGGAGTCGACAGGATTCGGCGCTGTGAACTCTCCGCGGCCGTGCCGTTAAACGAAGCCCGCAAGCGCTGGTGAACGAGACCCGCCCGCCCGTGCCCGCCAAGGCCCGGACGGCGGGAGAATGGCGGGTATGAGCCCCATGTTCCGGCGCAGCGATCGCCGTACGGAGAGCAAGGCGCCCGCGGAGCACCTGGTCACGCTGATCAGGAAGCCCGGGTGCCATCTGTGTGATGACGCACAGGAAGTGATCGAGAAGGTCTGCGGTGATCTCGGGGTTCCCTGGGAGGGGAAGGACATCACCGAGGACGAGGAGCTGCACCGCCAGTACTGGGAGCAGATCCCGGTCGTGCTGGTGGACGGGGCCCAGCACACGTTCTGGCGCGTGAACGAGGACCGTCTCCGCAAGGCCCTCACCCGCTGAGGACACCGTGAAACCGGACACGGCCGGAGCGCGAACCGGACCCGGCCGGAGCGCGACCCGGGCGCGGCCGGGGCGCACACCCGGCGCGCTCGGCCCGTGCTCGGCCCGCGATCCGCCCGCGAACCCGCCACGATCCGGCCACGCTCGACGCGAGGTCCGGCCACGAAGCACACCCGCCGCGTCCGGCGTGTACCCCGATTTGTGACCTGCCGAAGCAGCCCAAGGCGTCCGGAACGTCGCCTAGGATCGACGGCGATTGGTCTCGGGGGCGGGATTCGTTGAGGAGAGTGTGCGGTTTTGCCCCCTTCGAGTGCGGAACGGAGTCGTCCGCACGCCCCTTGCATACGGGCGTGCCGGGCATGCGTGAGCCCGGTCACGTTGGGCGGGCAAATCGGACACCATCTTTGTGCACGCGTTCACAAAGACATAGCCTGCATTCGACGGGGCGGTCTAGCTAGGTGTGACCGCCTGCAGCCCCGCTCTACCCGCAGGAGCACCGTGGCAACTGGCCGAACTCACCGACCGGCGACCCGCAGCCGAGGAATTCCCGAGGCCACCGTCGCCCGGCTTCCGCTGTACCTCCGAGCCCTCACCGCACTGTCGGAGCGCTCGGTGCCCACGGTCTCCTCCGAGGAGCTCGCGGCCGCCGCGGGGGTCAACTCCGCGAAGCTGCGCAAGGACTTCTCCTACCTCGGTTCCTACGGGACCCGTGGTGTGGGGTACGACGTCGAGTATCTCGTCTACCAGATCTCCCGTGAACTCGGGCTCACCCAGGACTGGCCGGTCGTCATCGTCGGCATCGGCAACCTCGGTGCGGCACTGGCCAATTACGGAGGGTTCGCCTCCCGTGGATTCCGGGTGGCGGCGCTGATCGACGCCGACCCCGCGATGGCCGGCAAGCCCGTGGCAGGTATCCCCGTGCAGCACACGGACGACCTGGAGAAGATCATCGACGAGAACGGTGTCTCGATCGGTGTCATCGCCACCCCGGCCGGAGCGGCCCAGCCCGTCTGCGACCGTCTGGTCGCCGCCGGTGTCACCTCCATCCTGAACTTCGCGCCGACCGTCCTGTCCGTCCCGGACGGCGTCGACGTGCGCAAGGTCGACCTCTCCATCGAGCTGCAGATCCTCGCGTTCCACGAGCAGCGCAAGGCGGGCGAGGAGGCCGAGGCGCAGGCCGGTGCCGCCGCCCCGGCCGAGCGCGGCGACCAGGGCGAAGGACCCGACGGGGACGTTCCCGCCGTGATGCCGGCATGAGTCTCCTCGTCGTCGGGCTGAGCCACCGCAGCGCTCCGGTCAGCGTCCTCGAACGGGCCGCACTGTCCGCGGACGCGCAGGTCAAGCTGCTCCAGGACACCCTCGCCGCCGAGCCGGCCGCCGAGGGCGCGGTGCTCGCCACCTGCAACCGCATCGAGCTGTACGCCGACGTGGACAAGTTCCACGCGGGCGTCGCCGAGCTGTCCACGCTCCTCGCCCAGCACAGCGGCGTCGGCCTGGAGGAGCTCACCCCCCACCTGTACGTCCACTACGAGGACCGCGCCGTCCACCACCTCTTCTCGGTGGCCTGCGGCCTGGACTCGATGGTCGTCGGCGAGGGCCAGATCCTCGGCCAGATCAAGGACGCGCTCGCCACCGCGCAGGAACTGCACACCGCGGGCCGTCTGCTGAACGACCTGTTCCAGCAGGCCCTGAGGGTCGGCAAGCGCGCCCACTCCGAGACCGGCATCGACCGCGCCGGACAGTCCCTGGTCACCTTCGGCCTGGAGCAGCTGTCCGCCGGACGGCCCGTCGAGGCCTGGGCCAAGGACAAGAAGGCCCTGGTCATCGGCGCGGGCTCGATGTCCTCGCTGGCCGCCGCCACGCTCGCGCGCGTCGGCGTCGGCGAGATCGTGATCGCCAACCGCACCCCCGACCGCGCCGAGCGCCTCGCCGAGATCCTCACCGGCGGCGACGAAACGGACGTGCTGGCCCGCGCGGTACCGATGGAATCGGTGCCGGCCGAGCTGACACGTGCCGACATCGCCGTCTCGTGCACCGGGGCGACCGGACTCGTGCTCACGGCCGAGACCGTGGCCGCCGCCGTCGAGGGACGGACGGGAACGCCCGCGGCCCTGCGCGAGCCGGTGTCCGGCCCGGCCGGTCACCCCGCCTCCACCGACGCCCCCGGCGACGACGCCTGTCCGCTGGACCTGTCCGCCGTGCAGGGCGCCACCGGCTTCTCCGTCATGGGAGAGGCGGCCGTCGCCGGCATGGACGCCGCCACCCTGGAGCAGCACGCGGCCTGGGTGGACAAGGGCACCGGAACCGTCGAGCGCCGCGACAGCCGTCGTACGCCCGGCGAGGACGCCGAGGCCGACGCCGAGGTGATCGCCGCGCTGGCCGCCACCGCCGCGAGCCTCGGCCGCATCCCCGAGCGCCGGGTGCCCGAGCCCGTGGCCGAGGCCCCGCGCCCCGCCCCGGTGCTCGCGCTGCTCGACCTCGCGATGCCCCGTGACATCGACGCGGCCGTCCACCGGCTGCTCGGTGTGCGCTTCGTCGACCTGGAGACGCTCGCCGAGGCCTCCGCGGACGCCCCGATGGCCGCCGACGTGGACCAGGTGCGCCGGATCGTCTCCGACGAGGTGGCCGCGTTCGGCGCCGCCCAGCGCGCCGCGCACATCACGCCCACCGTCGTGGCGCTGCGGGCCATGGCCGCCGACGTCGTCGCGAACGAGATCGCGCGGCTGGACGGACGGCTGCCCGACCTCGACGAGAAGCAGCGCGGCGAGATCACCCAGACCGTGCGGCGCGTCGTCGACAAGCTGCTGCACGCGCCGACCGTACGGGTCAAGCAGCTCGCCTCCGAGCCCGGCGGCGCCGGGTACGCGGACGCGCTGCGGACCCTGTTCGACCTGGACCCGGAGACGGTCGCCGCCGTCTCGCGGGCCGAGAACAACACCGAGAACGCCAAGAACCGAGGGCGAGCATGAGTGAGCAGGCTTTGAGGCTGGGGACCAGGCGCAGCAAACTCGCCATGGCCCAGTCCGGGCAGGTGGCGGAAGCCGTGAGCCGGGTGACCGGACGGCCCGTCGAGCTCGTTGAGATCACGACGTACGGCGACGTTTCCCGCGAGCACCTCGCGCAGATCGGCGGCACGGGTGTCTTCGTGACCGCGCTGCGGGAGGCGCTGGTGCGCGGGGAGGTCGACTTCGCCGTGCACTCGCTCAAGGATCTTCCGACCGCGCAGCCCGAGGACCTCGCGCTGGCCGCCGTGCCGGTGCGCGAGGACGTGCGTGACGTGCTGGTCGCCCGTGACGGGCTGACCTTCGAGCAGCTTCCGGACGGGGCACGCGTCGGCACCGGTTCGCCGCGCCGCATGGCGCAGCTGAACGCCTACGCGCGCGGCCACGGCATGACGATCGAGACGGTCGCCATCCGGGGCAACGTAGACACCCGGATCGGGTACGTCCGTGCCGGGGAGCTCGACGCCGTCGTGCTCGCCGCCGCCGGACTCAGCCGGCTCGGCCGCATCGAGGAGGTCACCGACTTCCTGTCGGCCGACACCGTTCTGCCCGCCCCCGGCCAGGGGGCCCTGGCGATCGAGTGCGCCGCGGACAACGCGGACCTCGTCGCCGCGCTCGCCGAGCTCGACGACCCGTTCACCCGGGCCGCCGTGACCGCCGAGCGATCCCTGCTCGCGGCCCTGGAGGCCGGCTGCAGCGCTCCCGTGGGCGCGTACGCCGATCTTCTGGCCGACGGGCAGATTGTCAAGGAGATGCGCCTGCGCGGCGTCGTCGGTACGACCGACGGCTCGACGCTGGTGCAGCTGTCCACCACCGGTCCCGTGCCCGAGACACACGACCAGGCGATGTCGCTCGGCCGTGAACTCGCCGCCGAGATGCTTGCCAAGGGCGCGGCCGGTCTGATGGGGGAGCGAGCACTGTGAGCCCCACCAACCTTCCCGCCGGTCCGGTCCACGGGCACGTCACCTTCCTGGGTGCCGGACCCGGAGATCCAGGGCTGCTGACACTGCGCGCCGTGGAGGCGCTGGCGAACGCGGACGTCCTCGTCGCCGAGCACGACGTGCTGGACGTGGTGCGCGTTCACGCCAGACAAGGCGTCGCCGTTCTGAACACGGATCCGGACACTTCGCCGGTTCCGTACCAGGGCACAGGCACGCCTCAGCTGACGGTTGTTGACAGCGCGTCAACAACCGTTGGTGACCCCGCGTCGAGGGACGCCGCCAATCTTGTCATGACGGCCGCACGGGGCGGCAAGCGGGTCGTGCGTGCCGTGTCCGGGGACCCGGGACTTGATACGTACGCGGCCGAGGAAATGCTCGCCTGCGTCGCCGCGGGTGTGCCCTTCGAGGTCGTGCCCGGTATCGCGGCGGCCGTCGGCGTGCCCGCCTACGCGGGTGTCCCGCTGCGCGACGCCCAGGGCGCTGACGTCCGGTTCGTCGACGCGCGGACCGCCTCGAACCGCTGCTGGACCGAGGTCGGCGCCTCCGACGGCACCGTCGTGGTGTCGGCGACGCTCGACTCCGTGGCCGCGGCCGCCGGCGAGCTGGTGGCCTCCGGCCGCAAGCCCGACACCCCGATGTCGGTGACGATCGCCGGTACGACGACCCGCCAGCGCACCTGGTCGGCCACGCTCGGCACGATCGCGCAGACGCTGAAGCAGGCGAAGGTGCTGCCGTCCCCGGACGGCGGCCGCCCGGTGATAGCCGTGGTCGGTGAGCGTTCCGCCGCCGCCCAGCGCGACCAGCTGTCGTGGTTCGAGTCCAAGCCGCTGTTCGGCTGGAAGGTGCTCGTGCCGCGCACGAAGGAGCAGGCGGCGTCGCTCTCCGACCAGCTGCGGTCGTACGGGGCCGTCCCCTACGAGGTGCCGACGATCGCCGTCGAGCCCCCGCGCACGCCCCAGCAGATGGAGCGCGCGGTCAAGGGCCTGGTGACCGGCCGCTACGAGTGGATCGCCTTCACCTCGGTCAACGCCGTCAAGGCGGTCCGGGAGAAGTTCGAGGAGTACGGCCTCGACGCGCGCGCCTTCGCGGGCATCAAGGTCGCCGCGGTGGGCGAGCAGACCGCGAACGCGCTCGTCGCCTTCGGTGTGAAGCCGGACCTGGTGCCGAGCGGCGAGCAGTCGGCCGCGGGCCTGCTGGAGGACTGGCCGCCCTACGACCCGGTCTTCGACCCGATCGACCGTGTCTTCCTGCCGCGGGCCGACATCGCCACGGAGACCCTCGTCGCCGGGCTGATCGAGCTGGGCTGGGAGGTCGACGACGTCACGGCGTACCGCACCGTGCGCGCGTCGCCGCCGCCGGCGGACACCCGTGAGGCGATCAAGGGCGGCGGCTTCGACGCGGTCCTGTTCACCTCGTCGTCGACCGTGCGGAACCTGGTCGGCATCGCCGGCAAGCCGCACAACGTGACGGTGATCGCCTGCATCGGCCCCGCGACGGCCAAGACGGCCGAGGAGCACGGGCTGCGGGTCGACGTGATGGCTCCCGAGCCGTCGGTGCACAAGCTGGCGGAGGCGCTGGCGGACTTCGGTCTGCGCCGCCGTGCCGCCGCGCTGGACGCCGGCGACCCGGTGACCCGCCCGAGCGAACGCCGCCCGGGTTCACGCAGACGCCGTACCACCTGAGGCCGTCCCGCGCACCACGCACGCCCCGCCGTCTCCTCCGGGAGAGGGCGGGGCGTTCGCCGTCGTACGGCCACTCAGCCGGCCGGCGGGAAGCCGCCCGGGTACCCGCCGGCCGGGGCCGTCGGAGGGCGGGGGCGAGGGCCGGCGCGGTCCGTGCCCGGGCCCGGTGCGGTCCTCCTCCGGGCCCCGCGCGGCCCGGACCGGGGGCCCTTCGTACTCCGACGCGGAGTCGGTAAAGGGGCCCTCGTGACGGGCGTAGCGTAGAGCGCATGACGAAGTACGGATCCTTTCCCGGTACGCGTCCCCGGCGGCTGCGCACCACGCCCGTCATGCGCCGGATGGTCGCCGAGACCCGGCTGCACCCGGCCGACTTCATCCTCCCCGCGTTCGTCCGCGAGGGTGTGAGCGAGCCGGTGCCGATCGCCTCCATGCCCGGCGTCGTGCAGCACACGCGGGACAGCCTGAAGAAGGCGGCCGTGGAGGCGCTGGAGGCCGGGGTCTCCGGGATCATGCTGTTCGGGGTTCCGGAGGAGGGCAAGAAGGACGCGGTCGGCACGCCCGGCACCGACCCGGACGGGATCCTCCAGGTCGCCCTGCGGGACGTGCGCGCCGAGGTCGGCGACGACCTCCTCGTGATGTCCGACCTGTGCCTCGACGAGACCACCGACCACGGACACTGCGGTGTGCTCGACGACGAGGGCCGGGTCGACAACGACGCCACCCTGGAGCGCTACGCGGAGATGGCCCAGGTGCAGGCCGACGCCGGCGCCCACGTCGTGGGCCCGAGCGGCATGATGGACGGGCAGATCGGCGTCATCCGCGACGCGCTCGACCAGATCGGCCGCGAGGACGTCGCGATCCTCGCCTACACGGCGAAGTACGCCTCCGCCTTCTACGGCCCCTTCCGGGAAGCCGTCGGCTCCTCGCTCAAGGGAGACCGCAAGACGTACCAGCAGGACCCCGCCAACCTCCGCGAGTCCCTGCGCGAGCTGGCCCTCGACCTGGAGGAGGGCGCCGACATGGTGATGGTCAAGCCGGCCGGGCCCTACCTCGACGTGCTGGCCAAGGTGGCCGGCGTCGTGGACGTGCCGGTCGTGGCGTACCAGATCTCCGGTGAGTACTCGATGATCGAGGCGGCCGCGGAGAAGGGCTGGATCGACCGCGACCGGGCGATCCTGGAATCGCTCACCGGCATCAAGCGCGCGGGCGCGCAGAACATCCTCACCTACTGGGCGACCGAGGTGGCCCGGGGCCTGCGCTAGGTCCTGATACCCGCGGCCGGTTCACCGAGAGAGAGCTGGTTCGCGAGGGCCGGTTCACGGAGGGCCCGTTCGGCGAGGGCCGGGATGCAGCGGGCCGGGAGCGCGAGCGCTGTCGCCCCCGGCCCGTCTCACAGTCCGATCGTCCCGTCGATCCGCTCCCGGAGCAGGTCGGCGTGGCCGTTGTGGCGGGCGTACTCCTCGATCATGTGGATGAGGACCCAGCGCAGCGACACCGTTCCGCGCCAGACGTCGTCGCCCTCGACGTCGAGACCGCGGGCCTCGGCGGTGAAGCGGTCGGCGAAGGCCACCTCGGCCCGCCAGGCCTTCCACGCCTCCGCCGCCGACCCGGGATCGTCCGTGGCGCCGTCGAAGTCCCCGTCGGGATCGGCCGGCGAGGAGAACAGGGCCGGCGCCTCCTGTCCGGCCAGCACCCGCCGGAACCAGCGGCGTTCCACGTCGGCGAGGTGGCGGACCAGTCCGAGCAGCGAGAGCGTGGACGGCTCCACGGACCGCAGCGACAACTCCGGCCCCAGACCCCCGCACTTCAGTTCCAGCGTGGCGCGCTGGGCACGCAGCACGTCGACGAGCATGTGCCGTTCGTCGCCGGTGGTCGGCCCGGAGAACCGGTCGGCGTCGGTGCCGTCGAACAGGTCGCCCCTTCTGGCGCGGTCGCTCATGCCCGTCCCTCCGTCCGCACCGGCGTGCGGCTCCGTGAAGCAGAGTACGGGGGTTGCTCCGGGTGACAGGGGCGCGATCAAGTCCCTTCAGGAGTTAGGTTGTTGACCGTCAGGTGACGCGACCCTCCAGGGAGATGCCCCATGTCCGGTGACGCCCTCGGCCAGGACCCCGCCGAGCTGAGAAGGAGGATCGACACGACCAAGGCGCACCCCGCCCGGGTCTACGACGTCCTCCTCGGCGGCAAGGACAACTACCCCGTCGACCGGAACGCGGCCGCCGCCGCGCTCGCCGCGAACCCGCGCGGCTACCTCGACGTCCGGCACAACCGCGACTTCCTGCGCCGCGCCGTGACCGCGGTCGCCGCGGAGGGCGGCATCCGGCAGTTCCTGGACATCGGCACCGGGCTGCCCACGCAGGAGAACGTCCACCAGATCGCCCAGCGCATCACCCCGGACGCCCGCGTCGTCTACGTGGACAACGACCCGGTGGTCCTGGCGCACGCGCGCGCCCTGCTCACCAGCGGACCCGAGGGCCGTACGGACTACATCGACGCGGACTTCAGGGAACCCAAGCAGATCCTCGAACAGGCCGTCGAGACACTCGACTTCACGCAGCCCGTCGCCCTGGTGCTGGTCGCCATCCTGCACTTCGTCGAGGACGCGGACGCCTACCCCATCGTGCGCGGGCTCGTCGACACGCTGCCGTCCGGCAGCCGCCTCGTCCTGAGCCACCTCACCGAGGACCTGAACGCGGAGGACATCCGCGCGGTCCAACGGACCTTCACCGAGCGGGGATTCACCTTCGTGCTGCGTTCCAGGGCGGAGGTCGAGCGCTTCTTCACCGAGAACGGTCTGATCCTGGACGAGCCCGGTGTCGTCCCCGCCCACCACTGGCGCCCCGACGGCGACGCCCCGGCCCCCGAGACCGCCGACCCCGCCTTCCTCGCCACGCTCGACGCGGTCGACAAGGTCCGCTACCTCGACATCAGCGACGTCACGGACGCGGACATCAACGTCTACGTCGCAACGGGCGTCAAGCCGTAGTCCTGGTAACGGGGTTGGAGCCCCGTCCGCATCCCGGAACGGGCGTGTGTAGAGGCCACGCACCGTCCTAGGGTGCGGTCGGGGGCGGCCCCGTCACGACGGGACCGCTCCCGACGACGCAAGCCCGCCGAGGAGCCGCCCGCGCGGGACGCAGAGCCGGGGCCCGCGCGGGACGCGGCCCGCAAGGACAAGGAGCCGTCACCGTGACCGTCACCGAACCCGCAGCCACGACCGCACCCGTGCCCCCGCTCGCCGCGCGGGCCACCGCGATCGGCGGTTCGCCGGTACGGGACATCCTCGCGGTCACCGCCCGCCCCGAGGTGATCAACTTCGCGGGAGGGCTGCCCGCCCCGGAACTCTTCGACGCGGACGGCATCGCCGCCGCCTACCGGGACGTCCTCGCCGACCAGCCCGAACGCGCCCTGCAGTACTCGACGACCGAGGGCGAACCGTCGCTGCGGGCCGCCCTCGCCGACCGCATGAGCGCGCGCGGACTGCCGACCGGGCCCGACGACGTCCTCGTCACCACCGGCTCGCAGCAGGCCCTGTCGCTGCTCGCCACCGCCCTGCTCGAACCCGGCGACACCGTCCTGGTCGAAAGCCCCTGCTATCTGGCGGCACTTCAGGCGTTCGCCTTCGCCGGGGCGCGCGTGGTGGCCGTGCCGGGCGACGACGAGGGCCTCGACCCCGACGCCCTCGGCGAACTCGTGGCGCGCGAGCGCCCCAAGCTCCTCTACACCGTGCCCACCTTCCAGAACCCGACCGGACGCACCCTGCCGGCCGGCCGGAGGGCCGCCGTCGCCCGGGCCGCCGCCGCGCACGGCCTGTGGATCGTCGAGGACGACCCGTACGGGGAGCTCCGCTTCGAGGGCGAGCGGGTCCCGTGGATCGCCACCCAGGACGGCGCCGGGGACCGGACGGTCCTCCTCGGCTCCTTCTCCAAGGTCATGGCACCGGGCCTGCGGCTCGGCTGGCTGCGCGCACCAGCGGCCCTGCGCCGCGCGTGCACCGTCGCCAAGCAGGCCGCCGACCTGCACACCCCGACGGTCAACCAGCTGGCCGCCGCCCGCTATCTGGCCGACCGCGACCTGGACTCCCACGTGGCCCAGGTCGCGGCCGTCTACCGCGAGCGGCGTGACGCCATGCTCGCGGGCATGGGCGCCGCCCTGCCGGACGGATCCACCTGGACCCGCCCGGAAGGCGGCATGTTCCTCTGGGCCCGTCTCCCCGAGGGGTACGACACGACGGCCCTGCTCCGCCGGGTGGTGGACCGCGGCGTGGCCTACGTCCCCGGCGCGCCCTTCTACGCGGCCACCCCGGAGACGTCGACGCTGCGCCTGTGCTTCGTCACCCAGACGCCGGAGGAGATCGCCGAGGGGTTGCGGCGGTTGGAGACGGGCTTGCGGGGCTAGCGGACGGGGACGGCGACGCGGGCGACGGGCTCGCGGAGGTCGCGGACGGCGTCGGGGATGCGGGAGCCGAGGACACGGAGGTGGGCGACGGGGACGCGGAGGTCGAAGACGCCGACGCGTCGCCCGGGGACGGGGTCGCCGAGGGCGAGGGAGTCCTCCGGGCCGTGTCCCGGGAGGCCGGCCGCTGGCCGATCCGGTCCACGACACCCTGCACCACGACGCCTCTGACCTGGTAGAACCCGCCGTTCTTGTCCGAGTGTCCGCGCTCGAATATCCCGAGGTAGGCGTAGGTCCTCGAGTCGAAGAGGAAGCCCATCGCCATCTTGGGATAGGAGACCCCTATGCCGTGCCGGCCGAGCGCGTTCACCCGGTCGTGGTCGATCCTGACGGCGGGCATCCTCGACAGGGCCTCGAACGCGGCGGCCCGCAGTCCCGGAGGCAGGACCCGGGGGCCCCGCAGGAACAGGCATGCTTGGAAGTACGCCATGGCGTCGCCCTGCGGATCCTGCGCGGCGCCCCCGCCGCCCCGGAACCATGTGAGGAGCTCGTCCGGGTCCGTCGGCCACTTCTTCAGCTTCGAGTACTGCAGGGGGATCGACTGCACCTCGTGCTTGCCCAGGGGCGGGTCGTCCTGAATCCTGCCGTTGTAGATGTACCGGGTGGGCTTCGAGCCGTCCACCGACAACCAGCACTCGTCGACGAGCCGCATCTTCCGACCGTCCCTGTCGTAGGTCCGGTGGGTGATCTCCCTGGAGTACATGTACTGGTCGTCGCGGGGGATCGGCATGCCGGTGCCGTCCGACCGCGACCGGTCCGCGGCCTTGTGCAGCACCTCGGCGGCGGTGAGCGCGGGCGACCGCGTGCCCCCGGCGCGGACGGCCAGCAGGGTCGTGCCGGCCACCGCGGCAGTGCCGGTGGCCGCGATCGCCGCGCGGAACACCAGCCGCCGCGACAGCGGGCGCTGCCGGGCGAGGGCCGTTCCTCCGCCCATCTCCTCGCCGATGGCGTCCTGGAGCCGGCTGAAGGCGACGGCCCGTGCCCGGTCGGTCGGTCCGGCCGGCTCGGCCGTCGCCGCGAGGTCGCGTACCAGGGTGAGGTCATCCACGGCGGGGTTCCTCCTGTTCCTCTCGAAAGGCTGTGGGATCCGACCCGCCCAGTGCTTCGCGCAGCTTCTTCCGGGCCCGGTGCAGCCGGGAGCGCACCGTGCCCACCGGTATGCCCAGGGCCTCGGCGGCCTCCGCGTAGTCGAGGTCTCCCCAGGCGATGACCAGCAGGACGTCCCGGTGGCGCGCGGGCAGTTTCGCCAGGGCCGCCGACAGGGCTCCGCGCGTGCTCTCGGCGCTGATCCGGGCGACCACCCGCTCCGCCAGCGCCTCGCCGGCGCTCTCGTCGGCCGGAACCGTGGAGACGACCCGGGACAGTGCCCCCAACTGCCGTGCCTCGGCCCGGCGGTGCCCGCCGATCAGCCGTGTGACGATCCCGTACAGCCAGGGCCGGGCGTGCGGCCTCGACAGGTCGTACCGGCGCCGCCGCTGGAAGGCGATCACGAACGTCTCGGCCATCAGATCGTCCGCGGCCTCCGTGCCGAGGCGCCGGGCCGCGTACCGGTGGATGTCGTCGGCGTAGCGGCGGAACAGCTCGGCGAACACGTCGGGTTCGTCGAAGGACCGCTCGATCACCGAGGCGTCGGAGTCGTCGGCCGTACCCGCCGCGGCCCCGCCGGTGGCATAGGCGGCGGCGGGGGGACCGTGGACTTTGACGCTCGGTGAGAGGGTCATCGGTCGCCTCTCGGGCTCATGGATCTCCTCGAAGACGGGGGCAGTTCACCCGCTGTCCGTCGCAGCCCGCTTTCGAGTTCCCGTTTCCGGGCGACCAGTTTTCCGGCGCATCGAGGAGCGGCTCGATCCGGCCGGCTCAGTCCCGTCGGCTCAGTCCCACCAGAAGGCCCACACCTTCTCGTTCAGCACCTCGCGCTCGGCGTACTCCCGCAAGGTCGTCCGGCTGCCCTGGTCGATGTTGTCCGGGCAGAACGCGTAGTGCTCGGCGGCGACCGCCTCGGCCTCGGCCATCGTCGTCGGCGGGGCCGCCACGGACACCACCAGCTGGTCGAAGGTCAGGGCCACCACACGTATGCCGAAGCGGTCCTCCCACGAGCGGAGCACCGCGCACAGCCGCGCCACGTCGTTCTCGTGGTTCACTGGCCCGGTCCAGCCGATGACCGCCGGGATGTCGGCGCTGCGGCGGGCGAAGACCAGGGCGAGCCGGGGGTCCTTGAGCCAGGAGCCGGACGCGGTGAGGGAGTCGGCGACCTCGGCGGCGCGGGCGTCCGGGTCCGCGTCGGGCGCGGTGGCGTCGGCCGGGCCGGGCCGGAGCGGCCCGTACGGAGCGATCGTCCCGTCGGGGCCGGGCTGCTCCCCGAAGACCTCGACGACCTCGTCCTCGCCCGGGTGGTCCTCGTCGGCGCCGGCTTCCGCCCCCGCGTACGCCTCCCAGAGCTCCGCCAGCACCTCCTCGGCGTCGTGGTCCCCGGGGTACGACATCATGTCCGGCGACAGCTCCCACTCCGCCGGTCCGTTCTGCGTGTCGCCGACGTCCAGCAGCACCGGCAGCAGCCCGGAGGTCCGGGCGCCGGACAGGGCCGCCCAGCCGCCGGGAGCCGCCCGGTCCTCGGCGTGCCACAACAGGGGCTCGTGCCACGGGCCGTCGCTCGTCGCGTCGATCAGTCGCCCGGCCGGAAGACCGAGCCCGAGCGCGTGCCCGCTCGGGTCTGCCGCCAGCCGCGGCAGCGGATTGGGAAGGGTCGCCATGCCGGTGACTGTAGGACCCGCCACTGACAGCGCCCCGGCCACGGGTGCCGCGTCCCGCCACGCGTGCGGTGCTCTTCGAACGGGCCCGGCTGCCGGGGGGCCTGAACTCAGGCCCCCCGGTGGGGTGTCAGAGCCGCTCCGGCGTCCTGATGCCCAGGAGGGACATGCCCTGGTGGAGGGTGCGGGCCGTCAGGTCGCACAGGAACAGGCGGTTCTCCGCGACCTCCTGCTCCGGGGCCGGCTTGATGACCGGGCACTGGTCGTAGAACGTCGTGTACAGCGACGCCAGTTGGTACAGGTACGCCGCCAGCTTGTGCGGGGCGTACTCGGCGGCGACCTCCTCCAGCGTCTCCCCGAACCGGTCCAGGTGCAGGCCCAGCGCCCGCTCCGCCGGGGCCAGTTCGAGCTCCGGGTGAGCCAGCGGGGTGCGCTCGCCGGCCTTGCCGAAGATCGACCGGATACGGGCGTACGCGTACTGGAGGTACACCGACGTGTCGCCGTTCAGCGAGACCATCTGGTCCAGGTCGAACTTGTAGTCCCGCACCGCCGAGGTCGACAGGTCCGCGTACTTCACGGCGCCGATGCCGACGAACCGGCCGTTCTCCTCGATCTCCCGCTCGGTCAGACCCACCTTCTCGGCCTTCTCCCGCACGACGGCCGTCGCCCGGTCGATCGCCTCGTCCAGCAGGTCCACCAGCCGGACCGTCTCGCCCTCACGGGTCTTGAACGGCTTGCCGTCCTTGCCCAGCACCGTGCCGAACGCGAGCTGCTGCGCCTTCACGTCGTCGTTCAGCCAGCCGGCCCTGCGCGCGGTCTCGAAGACCATCTTGAAGTGCAGGGACTGCCGGGCGTCCACGACGTAGATCAGGCTGTCGGCCTTCAGGTTGAAGACACGGTCGCGGATCGCGGACAGGTCGGTCGCCGCATAGCCGTAGCCGCCGTCCGACTTCTTCACGATCAGCGGCACCGGGTTGCCGTCCGGGCCCTTCACGTCGTCGAAGAACACGCACAGCGCGCCGTCCGAACGGACCGCCACGCCCGACTCCTCCAGGAGCCGGCACGTCTCGTCCAGCATGTCGTTGTAGCCGGACTCGCCGACCACGTCCGGGTCCCGGATCTCCATGTCCAGCTTGTCGAAGACCGAGTAGAAGTAGATCTTCGACTCGTCCACGAACTTCTGCCACATGGCCAGCGTCTCGGGCTCACCCGCCTGGAGGTCCACCACCCGGCGCCGCGCCCGCGTCTTGAACTCCTCGTCGGAGTCGAAGACGGTCCGCGCCGCCTTGTAGAGCCGGTTCAGGTTCGACATGGCCTCCTCGCCGGAGACCTCGCCGCCCTTGTGGTCCAGCTCGTGCGGGTGCTCGATCAGGTACTGGATGAGCATGCCGAACTGCGTGCCCCAGTCCCCGATGTGGTGCCGCCGCACGACGGACTCGCCGGTGAACTCCAGGATCTGCACCACCGCGTCACCGATCACCGCGGACCGCAGATGACCGACGTGCATCTCCTTGGCCACGTTCGGCTGCGCGTAGTCGATCACCGTCGTGCCCGGGTTCTCGGCCAGGGGCACCCCGAGGCGCTCACCGTCCGCGTACCGCTCGGCCAGGTTCGACACGATCGCCCGGTCGGTGACCGTGATGTTCAGGAAGCCCGGCCCGGAGACCTCGATGTCCTTGATCACGTCACCCGAGGCGACCCGCTCCACGACCTGCGTCGCGAGGTCGCGCGGGTTCGCCTTCGCCTTCTTGGCCAGGGCCAGGATCCCGTTGGCCTGGAAATCGGCCCGGTCGCTTCGGCGCAGCAGCGGGTCCGCGGAGCCGGTCTCGGGCAGAGCTGCCGAGAGGGCGTCCGCGAGGCGCTGATGGACGGAAGCGGTGAGGGACGTGACCGAGGCCATGGAGTGGCTGCCGTTTCTGCTCGGGTTCCGGAGACTCTGAATACGGAGAATCTGAGTACAAGGAAAGCCAGTATCCCACGTGGTGAAAAGCCGTTTTCGCGGTTCGGGTCCGAGCTGGGAGAATGGTCGCGTCAGCCGTACTCGCGTTTGAGGAAGAAGGACGTGCCGATCGTGGCTCAGAGCACCGAGACCACCGACTGGGTCTCCCGTTTCGCGGATGAGGTCATCGAGGAGTCGGAGCGCCGGGCCCCGGGCAAACCTGTCGTCGTCGCGTCCGGCCTGTCGCCGTCCGGGCCGATCCACCTCGGCAACCTCCGCGAGGTCATGACCCCGCACCTCGTCGCCGACGAGATCCGCCGCCGCGGGTACACCGTGCGCCACCTGATCTCCTGGGACGACTACGACCGCTACCGCAAGGTGCCGAACGGCGTGGCGGGCATCGACGGGTCCTGGGCCGAGCACATCGGCAAGCCGCTGACCTCCGTCCCGGCCCCGGCCGGCTCGGCGTACCCGAACTGGGCCGAGCACTTCAAGGCCGCGATGACCGAGGCCCTGGCCGAGCTCGGCGTCGAGTACGACGGCATCAGCCAGACCGAGCAGTACACCGCGGGCACCTACCGCGAGCAGGTCCTGTTCGCGATGAAGCACCGCGGCGACATCGACGCGGTCCTGGAGCAGTACCGCACCAAGAAGGCCCCCGCCAAGAAGCAGCAGGGCCAGAAGCCGCTCGACGAGGCCGAGCTGGAGGCCGCCGAGGGTTCCGGTGCCGCCGCCGAGGACGACGGCAGCTCCACCTCCGGGTACTACCCGTACAAGCCCTACTGCGGGCAGTGCGAGAAGGACCTGACCACCGTCACGGCCTACGACGACACGACGACCGAGCTGTCGTACACCTGCTCCGCCTGCGGCTTCGCCGAGACCGCCCTGCTCAGCGAGTTCAACCGCGGCAAGCTGGTCTGGAAGGTCGACTGGCCCATGCGCTGGGCCTACGAAGGCGTGATCTTCGAGCCCAGCGGCGTCGACCACTCCTCCCCGGGCTCCTCCTTCCAGGTCGGCGGCCAGATCGTCGGGATCTTCGGCGGCAAGCAGCCCATCGGCCCGATGTACGCCTTCGTCGGCATCTCCGGCATGGCCAAGATGTCCAGCAGCAAGGGCGGGGTCCCGACCGCGTCCGACGCGCTCCAGATCATGGAGCCGCAGCTGCTGCGCTGGCTCTACGCCCGCCGCCGCCCCAACCAGTCCTTCAAGATCGCCTTCGACCAGGAGATCCAGCGGCTCTACGACGAGTGGGACAAGCTCGCCGGCAAGGTCGCCGACGGCTCGGTCCTCCCGGCCGACGCCGCCGCGTACAGCCGCGCGGTCGGCACCGCCGCCGGAGAGCTGCCCCGGACCCCCCGCCCGATGGCGTACCGCACCCTCGCCTCCGTCGCCGACATCACCGCCGGCGCCGAGGACCAGACCCTGCGCATCCTGAGCGAACTCGACCCCGAGAACCCGCTCGCCTCCCTGGACGAGGTCCGGCCCCGCCTCGACAAGGCCGAGACCTGGATCAACACCCAGGTACCCGCCGAGGAGCGCACCGTCGTCCGCGACGAGCCCGACACGGACCTCCTGAAGTCCCTCGACGACCAGGGCCGCGAATCGCTGCGCCTGCTCCTCGAAGGACTGGAGGCGAACTGGTCCCTGGACGGCCTCACCCACCTCGTCTACGGCGTTCCCAAGGTCCAGGCGGGCTTCTCCGCCGACGCCACCGCCAAGGAACTCCCCGCCGAGATCAAGGTCGCCCAGCGCACGTTCTTCGCGCTGCTCTACCACCTGCTCGTCGGCCGTGACACCGGCCCGCGCCTGCCCACGCTGCTGCTCGCGGTGGGCCAGGACCGGGTGCGCAAGCTGCTCAGCGCGTAACCGGCACGGCCAGGCCGTACGAGGAAGGGGCTCCCGGTGATCACCGGGAGCCCCTTCCTCGTACACGCTGTCGCGCTCGTTCACCGACGCCCCTAGGCGATGTGGTCCTCCTGGAGCTCCGCCGTGTGGCGGTTGGTGAACCGCTGGACCATGCGGTCGGCCTCACGCTGCGGAAGCGTGACACGGTACGTCGCCTCCACATCACCCCTGAACTGGCCGGAGGTCGGGTAGCTGCCGTCTATCGACTTCTTGAAGACCAGGTAGTAGTCCTCCTCGGTCGGCTCCGTGCTGCCGCCCGAACCCAAGTCACGGGTACGGCCCGGGCCGGACGGGATCGGGAAGGTACCGGTGTCCTCCGCAGAGACCTCCGGGGCGGGCTCGGGGACCGACGGCTGCTCGTACTGCTGCCCGAACTGCCGCTGCTCCTCGAACCGCTGCTGCTCCTCGAACCGCTGCTGTTCCTGGAGCTGCTGAGTGGCCCAGAACTGCTGCTGCTCCTGGAACAGCTCGGCCTGCTGCTGCTCCGCGAACCACTGCTGGTACGCCGCGTCCGGGTCGTAGCCGCCCTGGTACTCGATGGACTGGGGGTTCCGCGCCTGGAGCCACGGATTCTGCGGCTCGGCGTACTCCGGCGACCCGGGGCGTTCGCCGCCCTCGGCAGCGGGGCGCTGCTCGATGGACTGGGGCTGAAGGGCCGCCGCGGGCTCCGGGGCACGACCGCCCGCGGACGCGTCGGCCGGCGCCAGGGCGGGAGCGGGCGCGGGCGCCGGAGGCAGCACCGCCGGCTCGATGCCCGCCGCCGCGAGACCCGCCGCGGCCGTCTCCGCCAGCGGCACACCGTAGCGGGCCAGACGCAGCGGCATCAGCGACTCGACCTGGCGCAGCATCGGGAACGGGATGCGGATCCACGTCAGCAGGAGGTCGAGGGCCAGCAGAACGCCGATACCCGCGTCGATGCCGATCGGGAAGACGTACGAGAAGTTCCCGAACCCCTTCTTGAACGCCAGCTCACGGACCGCCGCGTACGAACCGGCGAAGCCGATCCCGGCGATGATGAGCGCACCGGCGACGACCACACCGATGAGAATCTTGTGCATCCGTGTCAGCTGTATGGGCGCGGCCACCGGTACTCCCCTCCCCTTGCGTGTTGTTGCGCGCAACAGAGTGGCACATGTGTGTGGCGTACGGATGCGCGGTATGGACGGAGCCCGGTTCCGATGGGAACCGGGCTCCCGGGAAAGGCCCGCCGGAGAACCGGGCCGGGCCCCTTCACGGCCGAGGCCGGATCAGCTCTTCTTCGCCGCCGACTGCGACGGCGACGCGCTCTTCGAGCCCGCCTTCGACGTACCCGCGGCGCTCTTGGACGCCGAGGCCGACGGCGACGCGGAGGACGACGGGGCCTTCGACGAGCCGGACGGAGCCGGCGAACCCGCGCCCGCCGCGCCGCCGTCGCCGTTCGCGGCGGCCACCGCGGCCACCGCCTCCTTCGTGGCCTTCTCGGCCGCCTTCAGCAGCGCCGCCGGGTCCGGGGTCTTCTCGCCCGCGAGACCGGCACCGTTGTAGTCGAGCGTGACGACCACGTTCTCCACGCGCGCCACGATCGTCTGCTGCTTGAAGGTGCCCTCCTTCTTCTTCAGCCCGTACCGCACGGCCGTCGCCTCGTCGCCCGTACCCGCGACCGGAGCCGACTTGCTGTCCAGCGCGTCCGCGACCGTCTGCGCGGCCGACACCTGCTTCTGGAAGTAGTCGTGGGCCTGCTCGTCGCCCGAGCCGCGCGCGTCCGAGTCGAAACGCAGCAGCGCCACGTTCAGCCAGCGGAACTGAGAACCCTTCACCCCGTTGTTGTCGAGGCTGGTCCAGTTGCAGTTGCCACGCTGCTTCGGCTCGTCCAACTTGCCCGTCTTGCCGGACTTCGACCCCTTCGGTATCAGATCGTCCAGCGTCTTCTTCGACAGCGCCGAGCACGCCTTGGGCAGCGTCTGGTACTTGGCGGGCTGGACGGTGGGGGCCGCGCTGCTCGCGGACACCGTCGCTCCCGGGCCCGCGCTCGCTTCCTTCTGCGCGTCGTCACCGGAGCCGGAGTCCGAGGAACAGCCCGCGGCGACGAGCATCACCGGGAGGGCGGCCGCGCTGACAAGGATGCGGGGAAGTCGCTGTGCTCGGACTGCTCGCTGTACTGGTCGGTGCATGGTTCCTTCACTCGTGGCGCTCGTGGTACGACCGCACATGGCGTGTGCGACCGGTCGGGTCCGAGGGGCCACGGTACGCGGTGGGGCGCCAGGGCGGTTCCCGTTCGGGGGGTTTGCGCCGGGGTGCCCCCAGCGGCCGCGGAGCCGCTAGCCGTTGAGCCGGGAGGCCAGCTTCGCGGCCAGTTTCCGGGCCTTGTCCTGCATTTCCTTGCTGTCCGGGGCGCTCGCCGAAGCCGTCGGCTGCTCCGCGTATTCGATCGTCACGATGACGTTGGACGTGCGGAACACCACAGTCACCGTGCGCTGCTGAGCCGTCGACGAGCCGGTGCTCACCTTGTCGTCGAGGAACGCCTCGTCGCCCAGGTCGTCCAGCACGCGCGGCTGGAGATCGGCCGGGGTCTGCGAGGGGGAGGCCGTCGCGGACGGGCCGGAAGGGGCGCCCGAGGCGTCGCCGTTCTTCCCGCCCGCGTCGGCGTTGTCGTCGGCCGGGGCGCCGGAGCCGCCGCTCGGACTCGGCGTGGTGTCCGCGGACTCGGACGCGGACGCGGCGGGCGCCGGAAGGTCGGCCGCCGTCTGCTTGGAGGCGTACAGCTCCTCCGCCTTGCTCTCGTCGCTCACCGTGTTGTCGTACGAGACCACGCGCTCGAAGTCGACGAAGAGGTGGTCGGTGCCGGCGGCGGACGCCACCTTCCAGTCGCAGCCGTCACGCCGGTCCGTGTCGTACGTGAGCGTGGCCTCTCCCGCGTACGCCTTCTCCTGCAGCGTCTCGTCGGTGGTCTCCTGGATGCCGGGCAGCAGCTCGTCGAGCGTGTCGTGGTCGGCCGCGCCGCACGCCTCCGGGAGGGTGCGGTACTTGCCCGGCTGGGCGACCGGGGCCGTCGTGCCCGTGTCGCCGCCCTTGGAGTCCGGAGCCGAACCGCCCACGCCCGAACCGCCCGTGCAGCCCGCCAGCACCGCCGCGAGGAGCACGGCGGCGCCAGATACGTACGCCTTCCGCTGCACGGTGAGGCTCCTCTCGACGGTTCCCGACGGCGCTGCGGCCGGGGTGTCCTGTGGTTATTGGGTTGCCGCGCGGGGGCGGCCCCTGGAGACAATGTGTATCGCACGCACAGCCGTGGACGCCGGTCCGTTGTCCCATACGTCGACCTTGGCGCCGGTTTTGCGATTTAAGACTTCTGATGTGTTTCTGGGGATAGAGGACGATATGTCGTACGTAGAGATGCCGGGGGCGCAGGTTCCCATCCGTATGTGGACCGACCCCGCCTCGGTCGAGGACGTCGCGCTCCGCCAGCTTCAGAACGTGGCGACCCTTCCCTGGATCAAGGGCCTCGCCGTCATGCCGGACGTCCACTACGGCAAGGGCGCGACGGTCGGCTCCGTGATCGCGATGCGGGACGCGGTCTGCCCGGCGGCGGTCGGTGTCGACATCGGCTGCGGTATGTCCGCGGTGAAGACCTCCCTCACCGCCAACGACCTGCCGGGCGACCTGTCGCGCCTCCGCTCGAAGATCGAGGAGGCGATCCCGGTGGGCCGCGGGATGCACGACTCCCCGGTCACCCCGGACCGCTTCCACGGCCTGGCCACCGCCGGGTGGGACGACTTCTGGGGGCGGTTCGAGGGGGTCGCGGACGCGGTGAAGTTCCGTGAGGAGCGGGCCGTGAAGCAGATGGGGACGCTAGGCGCCGGAAATCACTACATCGAACTCTTGTTCGATTCCGAGGGCGTTGTGTGGCTTACGCTGCACTCCGGTTCCCGGAACATCGGCAAGGAACTGGCCGAGCATCACATCGGGGTCGCGCAGAAGCTCCCGCACAACCAGGGCCTGGTGGATCGGGACCTCGCCGTCTTCGTCGCGGACACGCCCCAGATGGCGGCGTACCGCAACGACCTGTTCTGGGCCCAGGAGTACGCGAAGTACAACCGCACGCTGATGATGGCGCTCCTCAAGGACGTGATCCGCAAGGAGTTCAAGAAGGCGAAGCCGGCCTTCGAGCCCGAGATCAGCTGCCACCACAACTACGTTGCGGAGGAGCGGTACGAGGGCATGGACCTGCTCGTCACGCGTAAGGGTGCCATTCGTGCAGGCTCCGGTGAGTACGGGATCATTCCGGGCTCCATGGGGACCAGCTCGTACATCGTGAAGGGTCTCGGCAACGAGAAGGCCTTCAACTCGGCTTCGCACGGTGCGGGTCGACGCATGAGCCGGAACGCCGCCAAGCGCCGGTTCACGACGAAGGACCTGGAGGAGCAGACGCGGGGTGTGGAGTGCCGTAAGGACTCCGGCGTCGTGGACGAGATCCCGGGTGCTTACAAGCCGATCGAGCAGGTGATGGAGCAGCAGCGCGACCTCGTGGAGGTCGTGGCGAAGCTGAAGCAGTTCATCTGCGTGAAGGGTTGATGCCGGTGGGGCCCCGCTTCGGGGCCTCACCGTTCGGTCGGTCAGACGCCTGCTGGCAGGGGGGTCTTGCCGGTCCGCAGGCGCCAGAGGCGGATGTAGCAGCTCTTCTCGGTCCTGCCGAGTTCCTTGGCTGCTGCGGCGTCGTTGTTCAGCGCCAACAGCAGTCGGTCCTCCGATGGCGTCCAGCGGCGGCGGTCAGGTGCTACACGCATGATGGCCGGGCGGGACCAAGTGCCGAGAGCTGCGGCGGTAGTCCGCTTGCGGTCCAGTGACAGGCAGCCCGGATAGTAGAGGTGGGCTCCCAATTTCTGTGCCGCTTCTGTCGTGTACAGGATGTTGAAGATGCCGTCTCGGGCATTGCGCTTGAGAGACCGCTCGACGCCCGTGATCCTGCCTGCGTAGAAACACAGGTAGGCGCCGATGGCGGCGCTGGCGGTGGCGAGAGAGACGAATGGCAGACCCTTGGCGGTGAAGCCCACCGAACCGTCCGCGTCGACCACTCCTCGGAGATAGTCGCGTTGCGAGAAGACGACGCGCGGAGGCGCGATGGCCCTGGACTTGCGGCCGTAGGGCAGGCCGAGTTCGTTCAGCTTCGTCCTTGCCTCTAGGGCGCACAGGGTCCAGATGGACGATTCGTGCGAGGCGGCGAAGTTCGTGGTTCGGGTGCGGCCGGTGATGGTGCTGTTGTAGGGCGTCAGGCGCTGGAACTCGCGCAGGATGCCGACGTCGCGAGCGCTGAGCTCGACGGTCATACGTCCTTTCTGACCCGTTCCCTTGGAGAGGTGCCCGTCGGCTTGCAGGAAGCCGAACATGTAGGCGTAGTCGGGGACTTCGAGGTCCATGAACTCTGGTGCCGTGCTGCGGGATTCGTCCGATGCGCAGGGCAGCGCGTTAGGCTCGCGGTCAGCCATCAGGAAGCTCACTTCCGTGCTGGTCAGGCCCTCGGTCGGGATGGCAGTCCCGGCCGGGGGCCGTCGTGTTTGGTGTTGTGGCGCGAGCTTAGGTCGAGCGTTCGGGTGACGTGCGGGTGATCGAGTCGGTTCACCCGTGTGAGGTAGGTGTCGGGGTGCTGAGGTGCGGCGTTGTTCTCGGGCGGTGGGTCACTTCGTTGACAGGACTGCCCAGATCATGACGAAGGCCACGATGTGGATGCCGAAGAGGAAGTACGCCAGGTAGTACCAGACGTAGCGTTCTCGCTTCTTCTCCAGGGCCAGGCGGGCCTGTTCGCCGGGTGGGGGTGGGGGCGGGAGCTGGGGCTCGGGCCCAGGGCCGGTGGGGGGCTCGGGTGGTGTTCCGGGTCCGGGCGGGGGTGGCTGGGGGGCGGGTGCCTCGTCCGGGGTCACAGTTCGCGGTGGATCTTTGTGTTCGAGGCCTGGGCGCGGGGGCGGACCACCAGCAGGTCGATGTTCACGTGGCTCGGGCGGGTGACCGCCCATGTGATCGTCTCGGCGACGTCGTCCGCGGTGAGGGGCTGGGCCACGCCCGCGTAGACCTTGGCCGCCTTGTCGCTGTCGCCGCCGAAGCGGGTCAGTGCGAACTCCTCGGTCTTGACCATGCCCGGGGCCACCTCGATGACCCGGACCGGCGTGCCCACGATCTCCAGGCGCAGCGTCTCCGCGAGCACGTGCTCGGCGTGCTTCGCGGCCACGTAGCCGCCGCCGCCCTCGTACGTGCCGTGGCCCGCCGTGGACGACAGGACGACGACCGTGCCGTCGCCGCTGGCGGTCAGGGCCGGGAGCAGGGCCTGGGTGATGTTCAGGGTGCCGATGACGTTCGTCTCGTACATCTGGCGCCACTGGGCCGGGTCGCCGGTCGCGATCGGGTCGGCGCCGAGCGCGCCGCCCGCGTTGTTGACCAGTACGCCGATCGTCTTGAACGCCGACGCGAACTCGTCGACCGCGGTGCGGTCCGTGACGTCCAGGGTGTACGCGGTGGCCTGGCCGCCGGCGGTGGTGATCTCCTCCGCCAGCGCCTCGATGCGGTCCTTGCGGCGGGCCGTCAGGACGACGCGGTAGCCCTCGGCCGCGAGCTGGCGGGCCGTCGCGGCGCCGATTCCGCTGCTTGCACCGGTGACGACGGCGATACGGGACGCGGCGGCGGGGGTCATACGGCTGCTCCTTGGCGGTGTCTGGGTGTGCTCGGTCTTACCGGCCAGGATAGGCGGGGGTCAGTTGCCGCCTCGGGGGGCGTACATGATCACGGCGGCGCCGGCGAGGCAGATGAGGGCGCCGGTGATGTCCCAGCGGTCGGGGCGGTAGCCGTCGGCTACGACGCCCCAGGCGAGGGAGCCGGCGACGAAGACGCCGCCGTATGCGGCGAGGACGCGGCCGAATTCGGCGTCGGGCTGGAGGGTGGCGACGAAGCCGTACAGGCCGAGGGTCATCACGCCGGCGCCGATCCAGATCGCGCCGCGGTGTTCGCGGACGCCCTGCCAGACGAGCCAGGCGCCGCCGATCTCCAGGAGTGCGGCGAGGGCGAAGAGCAGCGCGGTGGGTCGGGGCCGTGCCGGTGCATCAGCCCGTCGCCGTCGGACGGAGATGTGGACGTTGGTGGCGACGGGCATCGATGTACCGGCACGTCCCCTCGCGTGCGTGGCCGGGTGCCGGTGAATCGTTGCTGAGGTCCAGCCCCTCGCGCCGGATCCCGGCCGCGGGTGCGTGGTGGCTGACGCCCTGGGCTTCGCGCCGGAATCCGGCGGCTGCGGTGCGTCGTGGCTGTCGCCGTGGGCTTCGCGTGGTCGGCCCGGCCGGCTGCACGCTTCGTCCTGCCCATCGGCACCTTTCAGCCCCGGGCAAGGACAATTCAGCCCCTCCGGCGTTTGAGGAGCGGGGGGTCGGGGGCGGAGCCCCTGGGGTCGGGTCGGGTCGGGTTGGGTAGGGGCGGAGGGGGCGAAAGTAGCTTGGGGAGTGGGTGCTCGTGTCTGGTGGGGGAAGGACTGCGGCGTACGATTTCGGCAGGTGAAAGGGGGCCCTATGGGCGGCGACGGGGGTGCGCGGGGGCGGCTGCTGGAGGAGCTGGCGGACGTGTCGCGCCGGTACATGGCCTCGTACGCCCTGTTCAACCAGGCCCTCGCCGACCACGTCGGCCTGCACCCCACGGACGTGCAGTGCGTGAACCTGCTCAGCCTGGAGAACGGTCCCGTGACCACGGGGCGGATCGCCGAGATGACGGGGCTGACCACCGGGTCGGCCACGCGGCTGGTGGACCGGCTGGAGAAGGCCGGTTACGTGGTGCGGGAGCGCGACGTGGTCGACCGGCGGCGGGTGCTGGTGGCGACCGTGCCCGAGAAGATCGCCGAGTTCGGGCGGATGTGGGAGCGGCTGGGCGCGGGCTGGTACGGCCTGTTCGAGGGGCTGGACGAGGACGGGATCGCCCTGATCATCGGGCACATGCGGCGCACGGTCGACTTCAGCGCCGAGCAGGTGGCCCGCCTGCGGTCCGGGGATTTTCAGGAAGCCTCGGACGACGCGTCGTAGCGCTCGCGTGCCTCGACGACCTCCTCGATGTGGTGCTCCGCCCAGTCCTTGACGGCGGTGAGCAGGCAGCTGAGGTTCACGCCCAGCTGTGTGAGTTCGTAGTCGACGCGGACCGGTACGGACGGCGTGACCGTGCGGGACAGGATGCCGTCGCGCTCCAGTGAACGCAGCGTCTGCGTCAGCATCTTGGGGCTGACGCCGGCGATCTTGCGGCCGAGGTCGCTGTACCGCATGGGTCCGCCCGCCTCGGCGAGCGCGCTCACGATCAGGCTGACCCACTTGTCGCTGATGCGGTCCAGGAGCTGGTTGGTGGGGCAGCTCTTGAGGAACGCGTCGTACTCGAAACGGGCCTGTTGGCGCCGCTGGGCCGCCGTCGTGGTCGCCATGACGTACCTCCGGGTGACGTACGCACCTTCAGGTGCCTACTTACCAATGGATAGTAGCTCTTCCTAGGGTTGTTGTGGCGGGTGAGAGACCCGCGGATGACCTACAGATGGGGTGAGCTGGGATGCGTGCAGCGGTCGTGACGTCGTTCGGTGGTCCGGAAGCCGTCGAGATCGGCGAGGTCGCCCTGCCGGAGCCGGGGGCGCGGCAGGTGCGGATCAGGGTGACGGCAGCGGCGGTGAACCCCGTGGACGCCGGGGTGCGCGCCGGTGTCTTCGGGGGCGCGGGGAAGCGGCTGGGGCTCGGCTGGGACGTGGCCGGGGTCGTGGACGCGGTGGGGGTCGCCTCGGGGTGGAACGTCGGTGACGAGGTGGTGGCGCTGGCGTACGGGACCGCCAAGGACCTCGGTACGCACGCCGACCAGGTGGTCGTCGACGCGGACGCGGTGGCCGTGGCGCCCCGTTCGGTCGACGCGGCGCACGCGGCGAGCCTGCCGCTCAACGCTCTGACCGCGGCCCAGGCGCTGGACCGGCTGGCGCTGGAGCCGGGGCAGAGTCTGCTCGTGACCGGGGCGGCGGGCGCGGTCGGCGGGTACGCCGTGCAGCTCGCCTCCCGGCTCGGGGTGAGGGTGATCGGGCTGGCCCGGGAGGACGACGAGGAGTTCGTGCGGTCCCTGGGGGCGGAGCGGTTCGTGTCGGACGGGGTGGCCCCGGGCAGTGTGGACGCGGTCCTGGACGCGGCGATCCTGGGTGCCGACGCCCTGGAGTGGGTGCGGGACGGGGGCGTCTTCCTGGGTGTCATCCCCGGGGCCCAGCCGGAGTCCGTGCGCGGGGTGCGGACCGGCGCCGTGGAGGTCGCCGCCGACGGGGCCCGGCTCGCGGAGCTCGTGGCGCTCGTCGACGAGGGGGTGCTGACGACGCGGGTGGCCGGGACGTACGCGCTCGACGAGGCCGTGAAGGCGCATGCGCGGCTCGCGGAGGGCGGGCTGCGGGGCCGGCTGGTCCTCGTGCCGTAGCGGTCACTGGTGGTGCTGGTCCGGTGCCTTGAGCGGGAGCAGGCGTACGAGGGGGCAGCACAGGAGGGTGACGGCGGCGACGACGGTGAGGCTCACGCCGGCGGGGCGGGCCCCGTCCCCGCCGGTGTGGAAGTAGACGGTGGTGACGGCGGCCGCTCCGACGGCGTTCGCGAGCTGCTGGACCGCGCCGAGCGAGCCGCCCGCGCTGCCGGCCTCCTCGGGGGCGATGTCGCCGATGGTGACGTCGTAGAGCGAGCCGAAGCAGGCGCCCATGCCGAGGCCGATGACGAGCAGCGGCGGGACCAGGGCCCAGCCGCCGGTGTCCGTGCCGGAGACGGTGACCAGGGCGAGCAGGTGGACGGTTCCGGCGAGGGTGACGAGGAAGCCGATGAGGACGAGGCGGCGGCCCAGGCGGGCGATCAGGCGGTAACAGGCGATCGAGGCGATGACGATGCCGGCGGACAGGGGGGTCAGGGCGAGCGCGGCGGACGCGGGGGAGCGGCCGAGGCCCTGCTGGAGGAAGAGGGAGACGACGTAGAGGAGTCCGGCGACCGCGGCGAAGAAGACGATGCCGAGGAGCAGTCCCGAGGTGAAGCCGCGGTTGTGCAGGAGGGAGGGCCGGATCAGGGGGCTGGGGGCGGTGCGCTGGCGGTGGCAGAACGCGGCGAAGAGCGCGAGTCCGGCGAGCAGGAGGAGGACGGGGACCGCGTTCCAGCCGTGGGCCGAGCCCTCGATGAGGCCGCTGAGCAGGGCGAGCATGGTGGCGCCGAGAAGGGCGGAGCCGGGGATGTCGACCGTGGTCCCGCGGTCGCCGGTGTCGTGGGGGAGCAGGCGGGCGGCGGCGAGGAGTGCGGCGCCGCCGAGGGCGAGGTTGATCAGGAACATCGGGCGCCAGCCGAGGCCGGCGAGGTCGGCGTCGACGATGAACCCGGCGAGGACGGGGCCGCCGACGGCGGACAGGCCCATCACCGGCCCGAAGAGGCTGTAGGCCTTGCCGATCTGGTCGCGGGGCCAGGTCGCGCCGAGGATGCCGAAGCCCTGGGGGATGACGAGCGCGCCGAACGCGCCCTGGACGAGCCGGGCGGCGACGAGGGTGCCCGGGGTCGGCGCGAGGCCGCAGGCGAGGGACGCGGCGGTGAAGCCGGCGAGGCCGGTCAGGAAGAGCCGGCGGCGGCCGTACCTGTCGCCGAGCCGTCCGCCGAGGACGAGCAGGACGCCGAGCGCGAGGGCGTAGGAGGCGCCGAGCCACTGGATGAGGGCGGTGCCGCCGCCGAGGTCGTGGGCGATGGTCGGGGCGGCGATGTTGGTGATGGTGCCGTCGAGGAGGTCGAGGACGTCGGCGGCGAGGACGACACCGAGGATCGCCCAGCGGGCGCGGGCGGAGGGGTGCTCCGTCTTTTCATTTGCGTCATGCAGTATCTGCGTCACGCAGATAAATGTGAGGCATGGGCCGCGGCGGGGTCAAGCGGGATTACGGCTGGAGGCCGGCGATGGAATACCTGGGGCGGGGTGGTGGTTCGAGGGTATAGTTGAAGCGTCAACAACTTGGAGGGTGAGCGACCATGCAGTTCGGGATCTTCAGCGTCGGCGATGTGACACCGGACCCCACCACGGGACGGGAGCCGACCGAGCGCGAGCGCATCAAGGCCATGGTCGCCATCGCGCTGAAGGCCGAGGAGGTCGGACTCGACGTCTTCGCGACCGGCGAGCACCACAACCCGCCGTTCGTGCCGTCGTCACCGACGACGATGCTCGGCTACATCGCGGCGCGCACCGAGAAGCTCGTGCTGTCCACGTCCACCACGCTGATCACCACCAACGACCCGGTGAAGATCGCCGAGGACTACGCGATGCTCCAGCACCTCGCGGACGGCCGGGTCGATCTGATGATGGGCCGCGGCAACACCGGCCCGGTCTACCCCTGGTTCGGGCAGGACATCCGCCAGGGCATCAACCTCGCCGTCGAGAACTACGCGCTGCTGCACCGTCTGTGGCGCGAGGACGTGGTGACGTGGGAGGGCAAGTTCCGTACGCCGCTGCAGTCGTTCACCTCCACCCCGCGCCCGCTGGACGGTGTCGCGCCCTTCGTCTGGCACGGCTCCATCCGCTCGCCCGAGATCGCCGAACAGGCCGCGTACTACGGCGACGGCTTCTTCCACAACAACATCTTCTGGCCCGCGGACCACACCAAGAAGATGATCGAGCTCTACCGCGAGCGGTACGCGCACTACGGGCACGGCACGGCCGAGCAGGCGATCGTCGGGCTCGGCGGCCAGGTGTTCATGCGGGCCAACTCGCAGGACGCGGTACGGGAGTTCAGGCCGTACTTCGACAACGCGCCGGTGTACGGGCACGGGCCGTCGCTGGAGGAGTTCACCGAGCAGACGCCGCTGACCGTCGGCTCGCCGCAGCAGGTCATCGAGAAGACGCTGGCGTTCCGCGAGTACGCCGGTGACTACCAGCGCCAGCTGTTCCTGATGGACCACGCGGGCCTGCCCCTCAAGACCGTCCTGGAGCAGCTCGACCTCCTCGGCGAGCAGGTCGTGCCCGTGCTGCGCGAGGAGTTCGCCAAGAACCGTCCGGCCGATGTGCCGGACGCGCCGACCCACGCGGCGCGGGTGGCCGCGGCCAAGGAAGAGGTGAGCCGGGTATGAAGCTCGTCGTCGTCTCGGCGGGGCTGAGTGTTCCGTCGTCCACACGGCTGCTGGGTGACCGGCTGGCGGCCGCGACCGCCGGCCGGGCGGGCGGCTCGGTGGACGTCCGGGTCGTCGAACTGCGCGACCTCGCGGTCGAGATCGCGCACAACCTGACCAACGGTTTCCCCGGTCCCGCCCTGTCCGCCGCGATCGACGACGTGACGTCCGCGGACGGTCTGATCGTCGTCACGCCGGTCTTCTCCGCTTCGTACAGCGGGCTGTTCAAGTCGTTCTTCGACGTGCTCGACCAGGGTGTGCTGGCGGGCAAGCCCGTGCTGATCGCGGCCACCGGGGGGAGTGGGCGGCACTCGCTGGTCCTCGAGCACGCGGTGCGGCCGTTGTTCGCCTATCTGCGGGCTGTGGTCGTGCCGACCGGGGTGTACGCGGCTTCGGAGGACTGGGGTGCGGAGGGGCTGGCCGAGCGGGTCGATCGGGCTGCGGGGGAGCTGGCGGCACTGCTGCCGGCGCCGGTCGCGGCTCCGGTGTCCTCCTCCGCCCCCGAGGCGGCGGTCCCGGCCCAGCCCGCTGCCGGCCGAGCGGACCGGCCCATCGCCGGGCAGGCAGCTCAGCCCGTTGCCGGGCGGCCGGACCAGCCCATCGCTGGGCGGGCGGACGGGTTCCATGTGGTCCCGTTCGAGGAACAGCTGGCGGCGCTGCGCCCGTAACAGCTGTTTCTTCGCCCCCTCCGCCCCTACCCTTCCCGTACCTGGGGCTCCGCCCCAGACCCCGCTCCTCAAACGCCGGAGGGGCTGAATTTTCCCGGGCCGGGGCTGGTAGGCGCGCCGGGGGGGGGCTGAATTTTCCCGGGCGGGGCTGGAACGTTCCCGCGCCGGAACTGGATCTCAGTTCCCGCGCCGGAACTGGATCTCACACAAGCCACCACGCACCCGCAGCCGGGATTCGGCGTGAGGGGCCGTGCCGGTACATCGATGCCCGTCGCCACTAACGTCCACATCCCTGTCCAACGGCGACGGGCTGATGCACCGGCACGGCCCCGACCCACCCACCGGACCGTCGGCGCTCCGCCTCCGGCGACGGGCTGATGCACCGGCACGGCCCCGACCCGCCCACCGGACCGTCAGTGCGCGGCGGCCTCCACCGTGAAGCCGATCACCGTTCCGCCGCCCCTTCGCGGGTAGGCGAACGGCGTGCCCCCGTGGGCCGCGGAGACCTCGCGGACGATCGACAGACCGAGGCCCGAGCCGGGCAGGCTGCGCGCGTCGGCCGCCCGGTAGAAGCGGTCGAAGACCCGCACCAGATCCTCGTCACCGATCCCGGGACCACGGTCGAGCACCTCGACCCGTACCGGTACGGGAGCCCCGTGACGCCCGGCGAATGACCCGTCCGAACCGGTGGAGTCGGCGGAGCCCGGGGACGGGGACGGCGCCGGGCCGGGCGCGCTGATCGTGTCGGTGTGGGGTGGGGCCGGGCGGGGCCCCGTCACCCGGATCTCGATCGGCTCCGTCCCGCCCCGGTCGAACTTCGCCGCGTTCTCCACCAGATTCGACACCGCCCGCTGCAACGCGCTCGGCCGCCCGTCGACCGTGGTGTCCCCCGCGACCCGGACGGACACGTCCCGCCCGGTGCGCCGCCGCGCGGTGATCGCCACGTCCTCGGCCAGCTCGGCGAGGTCCAGCCGCCGCACGGGCTCGGTGTCCGACTGCCCGGCCGCGAGGGCGACGAGCTCGTTGACGAGGTCGGTCAGCTCCCGCGACTCCAGCGCCAGGTCGGCGACGAGTTCCTCACGGGCGTCGGGCGGCAGTTCGTCGATCCGGCGGAGCATGGAGATGTTCGTGCGCAGGGAGGTCAGCGGCGTACGGAGCTCGTGTCCCGCGTCCTGGACGAGCCGGCGCTGGTCCTCCTCGGACTGGGCGAGCCGGCCGAGCATCCGGTCGAAGGACCGGCCGAGCCGGGCGACCTCGTCGTGTCCGGTGACCGGCACCTGGATGCCGAGGCGACCGGTGCGGGCGACGTCCTCCGCGGCCCCGGCGAGCCGCACCAGGCGCCGGGTGATGCGCCGGGCCAGCCACCAGCCGAACAGCCCCGCGGCGATCACGACGGCCCCGACGAGCAGGACGGTCCGCTGCTGGAGCTCCCGGAGCAGGTCCTCGGTGTCGCTGAACTGCTGGGCGACCTGGACGGCGCCGCGTCCGCCGCCGAGCGAGACGGTGGCGAGCCGGTAGCGGTCGCCGGCGACGTCGACGTCCTTGTGCTGGACGAGCCCGCCGGCCCGGTCGTGGTCGGCGACGGCGCGGTCGTGGCTGTCGACGGGCAGGGGCGGGACACCGTGGTCGACGATCACGCCGCCGGGCCCGAGGACCTGCACGTCGGTGCGGCTGGGCCGGATGATGTCGTCGAGGGGCCCGTCGTGGTCGGGGTCGGAGGAGGCGAAGTCGCTCGTGTGCAGCGAGTGCTCGCGGACCTGGTCGCGCAGGTCCTGCACGACCTCGGCGAAGACGGTCTGCTGGTCGACCCGTACCAGCCGTGCGGCGGCGTCGTAGCTGAGGAACCCGACCAGGACCGTGACGACGGCGGCGACGGCCGCGAAGGACACGGTGAAGGTGGCCCGCAGGGAGGACACCTGCCGCAGCCGTCGTCGCACTCAGTCCTCCCTCAGGACGTACCCCACGCCCCGCACGGTGTGGATCAGCGCGGGGGCGCCGGGCTCGTCGAGCTTGCGCCGCAGGTAGCCCACGTAGACGGCGAGGTTCTTGGAGCCGGGGCCGAAGTCGTAGCCCCAGATCCGGTCGTAGATCGTGGAGTGGTCGAGGACGATGCCGGCGTTGCGGACGAGCAGTTCGAGGAGCTCGAACTCGGTGCGGGTCAGTTCCAGCTCGCGCTGCCCGCGCCAGGCGCGGCGGGCCTGGATGTCCATGCGCAGCCCGGCGGCGGAGATCTGCGCGCCGGAGGTCTGGGGCTCGCGGGGCGCGGGTGTGGACGTGTCCTCGTCGAAGGAGCCGTTGCCGGTGCGGCGCAGCAGGGCGCGCAGCCGGGCGAAGACCTCCTCGACATCGAACGGCTTGACGACGTAGTCGTCGGCGCCGGCGTCGAGGCCGGCGATGCGGTCGGCGGTCTCGACGAGCGCGGTGAGCATCAGGATGGGGGTGCGGTCGCCCTCGGCGCGCAGCACGCGGCAGACCTGGAGGCCGTCGATGCCGGGCATCATGACGTCGAGGACGAGGACGTCCGGCGGGGTGCGGTGGGCCTGGGCCAGCGCCTCCACCCCGTCGGCCACGGCCGTCACCTGGTAGCCCTCCAGGGTCAGTGCCCTTTCCAGGGCATGGCGGATGGCGCGGTCGTCCTCGGCGAGCAGTACGTTCTGGGGCACGCGACCAGTCTGCCAAGCCGTGGGCGGCGTGCGACCTGGTGAGCGGGTCCGGGAGGGGCCTTCTTACCGGCCTCCTACCCCTTTCCGGTGTGTCGGACGTGCCCGGATGCCGTGTCACCTGGGACGGGCCGCACCCGGCCTCGGGGAGGCCTCACCCGCCACGGGGGCGGACTCCGCCGGAGCCCGGGACGGGCTCACCCGGCATCCGGCGGGGCTCACTCGGTACCCGGCGGGGCTCACCCGGTACCCGTCGGGCCTCAGCCGACGTGGACCTTGGGCCGTCGCGCCCGGTCGGGTTCGGCCTCGCGCAGGACCTCCCGGGTGACGGGGGCGACCTCGCCCTGCCCGAAGAGGAAGAAGCGCAGGAAGTTGGTGAAGGGGTTGCCCTCGGTCCACTCGAAGTAGATGTGCGGGATGCCGCCGGTGGTGTCGCGGACGTGCAGGAGCAGGGCGGCCAGGGCGTTGGGGATGGAGGCGGACTCCAGGGTCAGGACGCGGTAGCGGCCGTGCAGCACCTCGCCGCGTACGTTCATGACGGACTCGAACTCCGAGGGGTCCCCGACGGTGACCTCCAGGAAGACGAAGTCCTCGTGGGCCGGGAGGTCGTGGTCGGCGCGGATCTGCTCGATCTTCTCGCGGTACTCGGCGATGTCGCGCTTGTCGGGTTCGTTGGCGACGAAGCGCATGCGCCGGCTGGCGATGTCCCGGACGAACCGTTCGGCCATGTCGTCCATGCTCATGCTGGTCACCCGCAGTTCGAAGGCGCGGGCGAGCCGGGAGAGCAGGGAGACGAGGATGATGCCGGCGATGAAGCAGGCGCCGATCTTCACACCGTCGGGGCGCTCGATGATGTTGACGACGGTCGTGTAGAGGAAGACCGCGGAGATGACCGCGAAGAGCACGGTCCAGTGCTTCTGGCGGGCCTTGCGGGCGGCGATGGTGACGGCGATGGCGGCGGAGCTGATCAGGACGAGGACACCGGTGGCGTACGCGCCGCCCTGCTTGTCGACGTCGGCGTCGAAGATCCAGGTGACCAGGAACGCGATCAGGATGAAGACGATCACCATGGGGCGGACGGCCCGGGCCCAGTGCGGGGCCATGCCGTAGCGCGGGAGATAGCGCGGCATGAGGTTGAGCAGTCCCGCCATGGCGGAGGCGCCGGCGAACCACAGGATGCAGATGGTGGAGACGTCGTAGACCGTGCCGAAGGCGTTGCCGAGGTATTCGTGGGCGAGGTAGGCGAGGGCGCGGCCGTTGGCCTGGCCGCCCGGCTGGAACTCCTTCTCGGGGATCAGCACGGTGGTGATGAAGCTGGTGACGATCAGGAAGACGCTCATGATCACGGCGGAGGTGGTCAGCAGCTTCTTGGCGCCGCGGATGCGTCCGGCGGGCTTCTCCTCGGTGTCGGCCGGGTCGCCCTCCACGTGGGGCATGACCGCGACTCCGGTCTCGAAGCCGGACAGGCCGAGGGCGAGTTTCGGGAAGACGAGCAGGGAGACGCCGATCATGGCGAGGACGTTGCCGTGTTCGGCGGTGAGCGCGGTGGTCCAGTCGGTGACGAGGTGCTCGTGGGTGGCGACCTCCCAGACTCCCGCGGCGGCGACGACGACGTTGAGCCCGAGGTAGATGCCCACCAGGACCACCGCGACGCCGATCGCCTCCAGGAAGCCCTTGAGGAAGACGGCCCCCAGCAGGGCCACCAGGAACAGGGTGATCAGCATCTGCTTGTCGTGCAGCGCGCTGTTCAGATGGGGGTTCTCCACCAGGTGGGTGGAGGCGTCGGCCGCCGAGAGGGTGATGGTGATCAGGAAGTCGGTGGCGGCGAAGCCGAGGAGGGTGAGGACGAACAGCTTGCCCTTCCAGAAGGAGAGCAGGCGTTCCAGCATGGCGATGGAGCCCTCGCCGTGGGGGCTTTCCTCGGCGACCCGGCGGTAGACGGGCAGGGCGCCCGCGAGGGTGACGATGACGAGGACGACGGTCGCGACGGGGGACAGCAGTCCGGCGGCGAGTGCGGCGATGCCGGGCTGGTAGCCGAGGGTGGAGAAGTAGTCGACGCCGGTCAGGCACATGACGCGCCACCAGCGCTGGCCCTTGTGGGCGGGCGCGGGCTCGGTCGGCTTCGGCAGCTGACGGCCCTTGCTCTTGCTGATGTCGGAGAGGCCTTCCAGCATCCACGCCCGCAAGCGGCTCGGCGGGGCGGGCTCGGTGCTGGCCATCGGTGACTCTCCTGACGTACGTCTCTTCGAACGGTTCCGGCCATCGAGGAGACGGCGCCCATCAGCGTATGCAGAGAGTGATCCCTGGGCCCGAGCGTCCAGGGGCCTCAGGCGTCAAGCTTGCGTTAAGACCCGCTGGTCGCGCATCACGGGAGCGCCGAGAGGGAGTTCCCCGTCGCCCGTTCAGGTGCCGCGCCTTCCGTGACCGACCCGGCCCGTTCCGCTGTGCCCTGTATGGGAAGTGTCAAAGGCTCGCCGCTCCCCGTATGGGAGGTGTCAACGGCGGTCGCATCCGGCCGGTGAGGGGTTTTGCTCGGACTGTCCGTCCACACCCGCACCTCCCTAGGAGCTCACGATGGCCGATCTGGCCTTCGTCGTCACCACGATCGCGGTGTTCGCGCTGGTGGCCCTTGTCGCCAAGGGGGTGACGAAGCTGTGACCGCCGAAAACGTAGTCGGCCTGGTCGTGGCCGTCGCCCTGCTGGGCTATCTCGTCCTCGCCCTCATCTTCCCGGAGAGGTTCTGACCGTGACATCAGCTGCCACCGCAGCGGGCGACATGGGCTCCGTCCTCGCAGGCGTACTCCAGCTCGTCGCCCTCGTCGGCGCGCTGGCGCTCGTCCACGTGCCCGTCGGCACCTACATGGCCCGGGTCTACTCCTCCGAGAAGCACCTGCGGGTGGAGAGGTGGATCTACAAGGGCATCGGCGCCGACCCCGACGCGCAGATGCGCTGGCCCGCGTATCTGCGCGGTGTCCTCGCCTTCTCCGCGGTCGGCGTGCTGTTCCTCTATCTGCTCCAGCGGCTGCAGGGCGTGCTGCCGGGCTCGCTCCACTTCACCTCGGTCGGCCCGGCGCAGTCGTTCAACACGGCCGTGTCGTTCGTGACGAACACCAACTGGCAGTCGTACTACGGCGAGCAGACCATGGGGCATGTCGTGCAGACCGCCGGTCTGGCCGTGCAGAACTTCGTCTCCGCGGCGGTCGGCATGGCGGTCGCGGTGGCCCTGGTGCGTGGGTTCGCGCGGTCGCGGACCGGCGAGCTGGGCAACTTCTGGGCCGATCTGGTGCGCGGCACGCTGCGGATCCTGCTGCCGCTGTCCGTCGTCGCCGCGCTCGTCCTGGTGGCGTGCGGTGTGATCCAGAACTTCTCCGGCATCCACGAGGTCGGACAGTTCATGGGCAGCTCGCAGCAGTGGAACGGCGGCGCGGTCGCCTCGCAGGAGGCCGTCAAGGAGCTCGGCACGAACGGCGGCGGCTACTTCAACGCCAACTCCGCCCACCCCTTCGAGAATCCGACCCCGTTCTCGAACCTCTTCGAGATCTTCCTGATCCTGGTGATCCCCTTCTCCCTGACCCGGACCTTCGGCGTGATGGTCGGCTCGGTGAAGCAGGGGTACGCGATCCTCGCGACGATGGCCGCGATCTGGCTGGGCTTCACCGCCCTGATGATGTGGACGGAGTTCGCCCACCACGGCCCGGCGCTCCAGGCCGCGGGCGGCGCGCTGGAGGGCAAGGAGGTCCGCTTCGGCGTCGGCGGCTCCTCGATCTTCGCCGTGGCGACGACGCTGACCTCGACGGGCGCTGTGGACTCCTTCCACTCCTCGTTCACCGGGCTCGGCGGCGGCATCACGATGCTGGGGATGCAGCTCGGCGAGATCGCGCCCGGCGGCACCGGATCCGGCCTCTACGGCATGCTGATCATGGCGGTGATCGCGGTGTTCATCGCCGGTCTGATGGTCGGCCGCACGCCCGAGTACCTGGGCAAGAAGATCGGCGGCCGCGAGATGAAGCTCGCCGCCTGCTACATCCTGATCACCCCGGCCCTGGTGCTGGTGTTCACCGCCGCCTCCATGGCGCTGCCGACCCCGCGGCACTCGATGCTCAATCCCGGCGCGCACGGGTTCTCCGAGGTGCTGTACGCCTTCACCTCGGCGTCGAACAACAACGGTTCGGCCTTCGCCGGGCTGAACGCGAACACCGACTGGTTCAACACCATGACCGGGCTCGCGATGCTGCTGGGCCGCTTCCTGCCGATGGTGTTCGTCCTCGCGCTGGCCGGCTCGCTCGCCGGGCAGCGGCCGGTCCCGATGACCGCGGGCACCCTGCGCACCGAGAAGCCGCTGTTCACGGGGCTGCTGGTCGGCGCGATCCTGATCATCACCGGCCTGACCTACTTCCCGGCCCTCGCCCTGGGGCCGCTCGCCGAGGGGCTGGCGTCATGACGACCCCGACAGAGAACCCGACGACAGAGAACCCGGCCCGTACACGGAACCCGGCCCGTACACAGAACCCGGCCCGTACTGAGAACCAAGGGGACTCCATGTCCACAGCCACTCCCGCCCGGGCGCCGCACAGCGACGTCCCCGCGGGGCACAAGCCCGCCGAGGGCCGGGTCGGCACAGGTCTGTTCGACCCCGGGCAACTGGTCAGGTCGCTGCCGGACGCCTTCCGCAAACTCGACCCGCGGGTGATGGTCAAGTCGCCGGTCATGTTCGTGGTGTGGATCGGCTCCGTGCTGACCACCGTGTTCTCCTTCCAGCACCCGGGCGACTGGTTCGGCTGGACGATCAGCGCCTGGCTGTGGCTCACCGTCGTCTTCGCCAACCTGGCCGAGGCGGTCGCCGAGGGGCGCGGCAAGGCGCAGGCGGACACCCTGCGCAGGGCCAAGACCGACACGGTCGCGCGGCGACTGCTGACGGACGGCTCCGAGGAGCGGGTGCCAGGAACCGCGCTGACGATCGGCGACCTGGTCGTCTGCGAGGCCGGCGACACCATCCCCGGCGACGGGGACGTCGTCGAGGGCGTGGCCTCGGTGGACGAGTCGGCCATCACCGGCGAGTCCGCCCCGGTCATCCGGGAGTCCGGCGGGGACCGCTCCGCCGTCACCGGCGGCACGAAGGTCCTCTCCGACCGGATCGTCGTCAAGATCACGACCAGGCCCGGCGAGACCTTCATCGACCGGATGATCGCCCTGGTCGAGGGCGCGGCCCGGCAGAAGACGCCCAACGAGATCGCGCTGAACATCCTGCTGGCCTCGCTGACGATCGTCTTCCTGCTGGCCTGCGCCACGCTGCCGCCACTCGCGGACTACGCGGGCACCCGTCTCACGATGGTCGTGCTGGTGGCCCTGCTGGTCTGTCTGATCCCGACCACGATCGGCGCGCTGCTCTCCGCGATCGGCATCGCCGGCATGGACCGCCTGGTCCAGCGCAACGTGCTCGCCCTGTCCGGCCGGGCGGTCGAGGCCGCCGGTGACGTGTCGACGCTGCTCCTGGACAAGACCGGCACGATCACGCTCGGCAACCGGCGGGCCGCCGAGTTCGTGCCGGTCGCGGGGACGACCGAGGCCGAGGTCGCCGACGCCGCCCAGCTCTCCTCGCTCGCGGACGAGACTCCCGAGGGCCGCTCCGTCGTCGTCCTGGCCAAGGAGCGGTACGGGCTGCGCGAGCGGCACCAGGGCGAGCTCACCGGCGCCGAGTGGATCGCCTTCACCGCCCGGACCCGGATGTCCGGCGTGGACGTCGAGGGACGCAAGGTCCGCAAGGGCGCGGCCGGTTCGGTCGTCGCCTGGGTCCGGGAGCGGGGCGGCGCGGTCGCCGAGGACGCGGGTCCCCTCGCGGACCGGATCTCCGGGGCGGGCGGCACCCCGCTGCTCGTGGCCGTCGAGGACGCGCGCGGCGCCCGGGTCCTCGGTGTGATCCACCTCAAGGACGTCGTCAAGGAGGGCATGCGCGAACGGTTCGACGAACTGCGCCGCATGGGCATCAGGACGGTCATGATCACGGGTGACAACCCGCTGACCGCGAAGGCGATCGCCGAGGAGGCGGGCGTCGACGACTTCCTCGCCGAGGCCACCCCCGAGGACAAGATGGCGCTCATCAAGCGGGAACAGGCGGGCGGCAAGCTCGTCGCGATGACCGGCGACGGCACCAACGACGCCCCCGCGCTCGCCCAGGCCGACGTCGGCGTGGCCATGAACACCGGAACCTCGGCCGCCAAGGAGGCCGGGAACATGGTGGACCTGGACTCCGACCCCACCAAGCTCATCGAGATCGTCGAGATCGGCAAGCAACTGCTGATCACCCGGGGCGCGCTCACGACGTTCTCCATCGCCAACGACGTCGCGAAGTACTTCGCGATCATCCCGGCGCTGTTCGCCGCGGTCTACCCGGGCCTGGACAGGCTCAACATCATGCACCTGTCCTCGCCCGACTCCGCGATCCTCTCCGCGGTCGTCTTCAACGCGCTCGTCATCATCGCGCTGGTGCCGCTCGCCCTGAAGGGGGTGCGCTACCGCCCGACGAGCGCCGACAGGCTGCTCCGCCGCAACCTCGCCGTCTACGGCCTCGGCGGCCTGATCGCCCCGTTCGTCGGCATCAAGATCATCGACCTTCTCGTCTCCCTCGTCCCCGGGCTGTAACTCCTCGAAAGCGTGCTGACTGCCATGAACAACTCCGCGATCAACACGGCCCGGCTGCTCGGGGCGGGCCTGCGCGCCCTCCTCGTCCTGACCCTGGTGACCGGCGTCCTCTACCCGCTGGCGGTAACCGGCGTCGCACAAGGGCTGTTCGGGAACAAGGCGAACGGCTCCGAGATCACGGCGGACGGCAGGGTCGTCGGCTCGTCGCTGATCGGGCAGCCGTACGACCTGCCGTCGAAGAAGGGCCAGGAGACCCCCGAACCGGATCTGAAGTGGTTCCAGGGCCGCCCCGCGAACGGCCTCGGCACCAACTCCGTCAACACCCGGTACAAGCTGCTTCTGTCCGGTGCGACGAACCTCGCCGCCGACAACAAGGACCTCGTCCGGCAGGTCGAGGACGCCAAGGCCGCCGTGGTCGAGGACAACTCGGTGCCCGGCTACACGGTCAGGCCCTCCCAGGTCCCCGCCGACGCCGTCACCTCCTCCGGCTCCGGCCTCGACCCCGACATCTCCCCGCGGTACGCCGACCTCCAGGTCCACCGGGTCGCCGACCGCAACGGCCTCTCCGTCGCCCGGGTGAGGCAGTTGGTCGCCGACCACACCGAGGGCCGCACCCTCGGCTTCATCGGCGAACCCCGCGTCAACGTCCTCGAACTCAACGTCGCACTGCGGGAACTCGTGTCCCGGAGCTGACAACAGGCGCGCGAGAAAGGGGAGTCGGAACCCGGTCCCGCCGGGTGCCGGCTCCCCTTCCTGTGCGCACGGTCCGCAGGTCCGCGCCCGGTCCCGCCCGTCAGGCGAGGTGGGCGAAGACGACGAGGTTGTCGGTGTAGTCCTTGACCGAACGGTCGTAGGTGCCGGCGCAGGTGATGAGCCGGACCTCGGCGTCCGGGGTGTCTGCGTACACCCGGTCGTCCGGGAAGGCGTCCTTCGCGAAGGTCTCCGCGCTGTCGACGACGAACGACGCCGTCCGGCCGTCGGACCGCTCGACGCTGAAGGTGTCGCCCTTCTTCAGGTCGCCGAGCCCGGCGAACACGGCGGCGGAGGTCTTCGTGTCGACGTGGCCGGCGATGATCGCCGTCCCCACCTCGCCCGGGGAGACGCCCTTGGCGTACCAGCCGACCAGGTTCGTGTCGTTCGCGGGCGGGGGCTGGAGCCGGCCCGTGTCGTCGATGGAGAGCTCCGTGAAGGGCGCGTCCACCGAGATCTTCGGGATGTGCAGCCGGGTCGGCTCGGCCCGCGGGAGGTGCTTCCCGCCCGGGCGGTCGTTCGAGGGCGAGGCGGAGGAGAGAGGCGCGTGCGAGTGCGCGGGCGCCGCAGCGGCCGGGGCGGCGGGAGCGGGGCCGGAGGGTTCGTCCTGGCGGTGGAGCACGTTCGTGGCCAGCAGGACCGCGATACCGGCGCACCACACGACCCAGGTCGCACGGCGCCGGAAGGTCCGCTCGGGCGGCACGTGCGGGGTCTCGGCGGGAGAGGACAACCGGGCTGCCATCGGGTACCACCTCATCGGATCGGGGCAGCGGAGCGGACGGGTGGGGACAGCGGGAGCAACGGGGACCGGGGGAACAACGGGACCGGTGGGAGTTACGGGAACGGCAGAGGCAATGCGAACGGCAGAGGCAATGGGAACGGCAGGAGCGACGGGAACAGCAGCAGTAGGGGGGAGCGACAAGGGCGGTCTGGGTGGCGGGAGCGGGAGGGGACGGAGCCGTCGGGGGGACAGGGGCCGGGGGAGGGACCGGCCGGGCCGCCACGGGGTGAGTGGGTGGCGGCCCGGACCGCTATGTCGGCTATGTCGTCAGACATGGTCAGGCCACACCACCCTGGGCGTTCCTACGGCGCAGCATGTACACGCCCGCCGCGGCGAGGCCCAGGACCCCGACTCCGCCGGCCGTGACGCCGGACGTCGTGGCGAGACCGCCACCGCCGGTGTGCATGCCGCCGTGCGGCCGGTCCTCGGACTCCTTGCTGCCCGAGTCCCACGAGCCCTTGTCCGTCCCGGAGCTCCAGGAACCGCTGCCGTGCTCCGAGCTGCTGGAGGAGTCCTTGTCCTTGTAGGTCTCCGGGTCGTACTTCTTGTCGCCCTTCGAGGAGTCGTCCGTCTTGATGGACATCAGCGCGCCACCGCCGGTGTGCATGCCGCCTTCCGGCTTCTGGTGGTGCCAGGTGGGCTTGCCCTGGTCGCTGTCGTCCTTGCCGTGCTCCGCGCCGTAGCCGGAGTCCTCGTGCTCCTTGCCGGAGTCGGAGTGCTCCTTGCCGTAGCCGGAGTCTTCCTTGGAGGAAGAAGAGGAGGACGAGGAGGAAGAGGAGGAGTCGCTGTGGTCCCAGTCGCCGGACGCGGCGGCGTACGCGCCCGGGGCGCCGATCGCGAGGGCGGCGGTGGCCGTCGCGGCGGCCAGGAGCATGCGGGCAGATCGCATTGTCGGAGTCCTTCCGTCAGAACCAGGCAGCTGACCTCTTGTCAGCAGGCGAAAACCCGGTGCGACGTGATCCACCGTCAGCCCGATGTGCGCACCGCACCACTCGAGAGCCCCGCACGGCCCAGGGGGAAGGTCCTCCCGGGTGGTCGCCCGGGCGGCCGTCCAGGAGTGGCGCGACCGTTCTGACCTGGTATTTCATCGTCCTCGTCATGGCCGGAGCGGCCCGGATCGGCTCCGTACGCATGACCCGATCGGCGGCGACTCGTCTGCTTCGCGGGCTGCGCCGTGCGAGGGGTGCACCGTCAGATCCCTTTGTGGCGACGGCTCTTGTCTTGGGGGAGTCGTGGGAGATTCATGGGTGAGTCATGTCCTGGGAGAAGGGGGCGGCCGTGCGCGGCGAACGGAAGATCACGGTGGTGACCGGTGGCAGCCGGGGTATCGGCGCTGCCGTCTGCCGTCGGCTGGCCCTGGAGGGCCACGACGTCGTCATCGGCTACCGGTCCGGCCGGGAGGCGGCCGGGCAGGTGGCGGAGGCCGTCGTGGGCGCGGGCCGGCGCGGTCTGCCGGTGGCCGTGGACACGAGCGACCCCGTCGCGGTCGACGCGCTCTTCGACCGGGCGGCCGCCGAGCTGGGCCCGGTCACCGGGCTCGTGAACAACGCGGGCGTCAGCGGTCCCAACGGGCCGCTGGCCGACGCCGACCCCGAAGGCATGCGGGACGCCCTCGCGGTCAACGTCCTCGGCTATCTGCTCTGCGCGCGCCGGGCCGTGCGGGAGATGACCGCGGCCGGCGGGGGAGCGATCGTCAACGTCTCGTCCGCCGCGGCGACCCTGGGCAGCCCGGGGCAGTACGTCCACTACGCGGCGGCGAAGGCGGCCGTCGACACCCTGACCCTCGGTCTGGCCAAGGAGGTCGCGGCCGACGGGATCCGGGTGAACGGTGTCGCCCCGGGCACGGTCTGGACCGACTTCCACGAGGATCCGCAGCGCCCGGCCAAGGTCGCTGCCGTCGTCCCCATGGGCCGGGCGGGCCGGCCCGAGGAGATCTCCGGCGCGGTGGCCTGGCTCCTGTCGGACGACGCCTCGTACACGACGGGCGCGGTCCTGCGCGTCGCGGGCGGGCTCTAGTCGGGGGCGGTGGCGGGCTCCTGCGTACGGACTCCCTGGCGGTCCGGTCACCGGCCCGGAGCGCGGTCCGGTCACCGGCCCGGCGGGCGGTCCGGAGAATCGCCGGGCGGGAGGATCGGCCCACCGGTCCGGGGGCGGCGGTTCAGCCCACCGGTCCCGGGGCGGTCCGGGGCAGGGGCCCCGACACGGAGCCCGGCTCAGCGGTACCGGGGAACGGAAGAGGCGGGGTCCTGGGACCCCGCCCGCTGTCGTGGAGGACCCGGGATCAGGGCCAGACCAGGCAGTAGGGCTGGTGCCCCGCCTCGTGCAGCCGCTGGGAGAAGTCCTGCCACTCGTGCAGCAGCTGGTAGACGTTGAAGGCGTCGCGCGGACCGCCGCGGTCGGGGACCGTGGACCAGATGAAGGCGGCGGCGCCGACGGCCTCCTCGCCTATGCCGCGGATCGGGTCGACGACGGTCATCGGGAGCTTGACCACGGCGTAGTCGGGGTGCAGGACGACGAGCTCGAGCGGCGGCACCTTGTTCAGGGGGACGCCTTCTATGCCGGTGAGGACCATCGCGGCCATCGTCTCCGGCTTGATCTTGGTGAACATGCCGTTCATGCCGAGTTCGTCGCCGCCGAGCTCCTCGGGGCGCATCGAGATGGGGACCCTGGCGGCCGTCGCGCCGTCCGGCGCGCCGAAATATTTGTACGTCACCCCCACTCGGCCACCATTCCCGCTCTCCGCCCGCAGTCGTTCGACCGCGCGATCGATCCGCTCGTCGGGGTCACCCTGCGATCCCTGTACCTGGCCGGCTCTGCCGGCCGCTTCCTCCGCCTCACGCCGGTGCTTCCCCCGCCGGGCACGCCGAGGGTTGAGGTCATCGGTCCCCTCGCCCAGTCCACCGCGATGCATATCTCCACCCGACTGCTTTTCTAAGTCGCGCGACCCCCGCCACGCAACCCGATCATCGTGACAGTGACCTCCCCCACGGTCGCACGCCGAAACGTACGCCGAAATACCTGTCCGCGGGATCTTCGCGGCCCCTGAACGCCGTCGTTCATGTGAGCTGTCCGTTCGTGTCCCAGTTTCGCAGATGGCCGGGGTCCGGGACCCGGATGTCGTACCGGGCTCCGTCACACCGGCCCGGCGATGGCCGGGATCTTTCCTCTGCCGTGCCGTACGTCGGGCCGGGGCGCTCCGTTCACGCCGCCCCGTTCTTCCCCTCACGGCGCACGGGGGCCGCTGGCCTACCCTGAGGAGGTCACTAGCCCCCCGGAGTCGGAGACGTCGCAGGTCATGACCGAACTGCCTTATCCCTACGAAGCCCCAGCCTCGCAGTCGCTGTTCGACCGTGCGGCGGTCGTCACACCAGGTGGCGTGAATTCTCCGGTGCGGGCCTTCCGCGCCGTGGGCGGTACGCCCCGGTTCATGGTGTCCGGTACCGGTCCGTATCTGACCGACGCCGACGGCCGTGAGTACGTTGACCTCGTCTGCTCCTGGGGTCCGATGATCCTCGGGCACTCCCACCCCGAGGTCATCGCCGCCGTGCAGGCGGCCGTCGCGCGCGGTACGTCCTTCGGCACGCCCGGTGAGGGGGAGGTCGCCCTCGCCGAGGAGATCGTCGCCCGCATCGAGCCCGTCGAGCAGGTCCGGCTCGTCTCCAGCGGCACCGAGGCGACCATGTCGGCCATCCGGCTCGCCCGCGGGTTCACCCGGCGCACGAAGGTGATCAAGTTCGCCGGTTGCTACCACGGCCACGTCGACTCGCTGCTCGCCGCGGCCGGCAGCGGGCTGGCGACCTTCGCGCTGCCCGACACGCCCGGTGTGACCGGCGCCCAGGCGGCCGACACCATCGTCCTGCCGTACAACGACCTCGAGGCCGTGCAGGCCGCCTTCCACGCACACCCGGGCGAGATCGCCTGTGTGATCACCGAGGCCTCGCCCGGCAACATGGGCGTGGTGCCGCCGGCGCCCGGCTTCAACCAGGGTCTGAAGGACGCCTGCGCGAAGAACGGCGCCCTGTACATCTCCGACGAGGTCATGACCGGCTTCCGTACCAGCCGGGCCGGCTGGTACGGGATCGACGGGGTGCGCCCCGACCTGATGACCTTCGGCAAGGTCATGGGCGGCGGCTTCCCGGCCGCCGCGTTCGGCGGCCGCGCGGACGTGATGGCCCACCTCGCGCCGGCCGGGCCGGTGTACCAGGCGGGCACGCTCTCGGGCAATCCCGTCGCCACCGCCGCCGGGCTCGCGCAGCTGCGGCTGCTCGACCAGGCCGCGTACGACAAGGTCGACGCGGTGTCGGCGCGGATCCAGGAGCTGGTGACCGAGGCGCTCGCCAAGGAGGGTGTGACCCACCGTCTGCAGCGCGCCTCCAACATGTTCTCGGTCTTCTTCACGGGCCGTGAGGTGCGCGACTACGAGGGGGCGAAGGCGCAGGAGTCCTTCCGCTACACCGCGTTCTTCCACGCGATGCTGGCGCAGGGCGTCTACCTGCCGCCGTCCTCGTTCGAGTCGTGGTTCGTGTCGACGGCCCACGACGACCAGGCGGTTCAGCGGATCGCCGACGCCCTTCCGGCGGCGGCACGGGCAGCGGCGGAGGCCACGGCATGAGCGAGACCAGCGGGAAGAACGGCGCGGGGGACATCACCGTCGTCCACCTGATGCGGCACGGCGAGGTCGCCAACCCGGAGGGGGTGCTGTACGGGCGGCTGCCCGGCTATCACCTGTCCGAGCTGGGGCGGCAGATGGCGGACCGGGTGGCCGAGCACCTGGCCTCGCGCGATGTCACGCATGTCGTGGCCTCGCCGCTGGAGCGGGCGCAGGAGACGGCCACGCCGATCGCCAAGGCCCACGGGCTCGATCTGGCGACCGACGGGCGGCTCATCGAGGCCGACAACGTCTTCCAGGGCAAGACCTTCGGGGTCGGGGACGGCGCGCTGCGGCGGCCGGAGAACTGGAAGCACCTGGTCAACCCGTTCAAGCCGTCCTGGGGCGAGCCGTACGTGGACCAGGTGGTCCGCATGATGGGGGCGCTGGACGCGGCCAAGGACGCGGCGCGCGGGCACGAGGCGGTGCTGGTGAGCCATCAGCTGCCGATCTGGATCGTGCGCAGCTACGCGGAGAAGCGGCGGCTGTGGCACGACCCGCGCAAGCGGCAGTGCACCCTGGCCTCGCTGACGACGTTCACCTATCGCGGCGACAAGATCGTGTCCGTGGGGTACACCGAGCCCGCGCGGGATCTGGTGCCGGCTCATCTCCTCGCGGGCGCCAAGCCGGTGAAGGGGAAGGACAAGGCGTTCGGGGCCTGAGCGGCCGTCAGGGGGACCGGGCGAAGAACCGGTCCAATCGGGCGCATCTTCGTAAAATCATATAAATCCGAGCGCGTTAAACGGAACCCCGGTCTTCGTCGTGCCCTCTCATGGGATACAAGCTGAGAGTCAGCTGAGAGGGTGCGATGAAAAGAGGACCGTATGCGCGACGTCAGCCGAAGGGGAATGATCGGCCTCGGTGCGGGTGCGGCGACCGCGTTCGGACTCGCCGCGTGCGGTACCACCTCCGGTAAGGACGCCAAGCGGCATCCCGACAGCTCCGCGTCCGCCGGAACCGGCCGGCCCGGTGCCCCGAAGAAGCCGACCATGCGGCTCATCGGCGACGGCTCCACCGCCTTCACCGGCAAGCAGCCGCGCCAGCCGGCCGCGCCCGTGCCGCTGGAGCCCGGCGAGACCCCGCCGCAGTTCGTGGTCTTCTCCTGGGACGGGGCCGGAGAGGTCGGCACCGGCCTCTTCGACCGCTTCCTGCGGCTCGCCAGGGAGAACGACGCGCACATGACGTTCTTCCTCTCCGGGCTGTACCTGCTGCCCGAGTCGAAGAAGCGCCTCTACGACCCGCCGAACAACCCGCGCGGCGCGTCGGACATCGGCTACCTCAGCGACGAGCACGTCCGCTCCACCCTGAAGCTGGTCCGTCAGGCCTGGCTCGACGGCCACGAGATCGGCACCCACTTCAACGGGCACTTCTGCGGCGGCTCCGGCTCCGTCGGCAACTGGACGGCCCGGCAGTGGACCAGCGAGATCGAACAGGCCAAGTCCTTCGTCACCGAGTGGCGCACCAACACCGGCTGGACCGACCTGCCGCCGCTGCCCTTCGACTACGAGAAGGAACTGATCGGCGCCCGCACCCCCTGTCTGCTCGGCCAGAACAGCCTGCTGCCCGCCGCCAGGGAACTGGGCTGGCGCTACGACGCCTCCTCGCCCGGCGGCGTCCAGCGCTGGCCGCAGAAGAAGGAAGGGCTGTGGGACCTGCCCCTGCAGGCCATGCCCTTCCCCGGGCACCGCTTCGAGGTCCTCTCGATGGACTACAACATCCTCGCCAACCAGTCGATCGCCACCACCCGGGCGCCCTCGTACAACTACCCGGGCTGGCGCACCCAGGCGTCCGCGTCCTACGTGGCCGGGTTCAAGCGGGCGTACGAGACGAACCGGGCGCCCTTCTTCATCGGCAACCACTTCGAGGAGTGGAACGGCGGCATCTACATGGACGCCGTCGAGCACGTCTTCACGCACATCGCACAGGAGAAGCAGAAGGGCGCCGACGTGCGCATGGTCTCCTTCCGCCAGTTCGTGGACTGGCTGGACGTCCAGAAGCCCGAGGTGCTGGCGAAGCTCCAGGCCATGGACGTGGCCGAGGAGCCCGTCGGTGGCTGGCACCGCTACCTCCGGGGGCAGGCCGCCTGAAATGGGGGTTTCCACCCGCAAGGGGGGTGCGGAAGATCCCCGAAACGGGCATGCGAAACTTTTCACATGAGTGCCGCCTGCCGCGCAGACCAGCGCCCGAACCGCCCCCGCGTCGCCCTGTACACCGCGGGGGCCGCCCTTGCCGCGCTCCTGCTGTCCGCCTGCGGATCCGGCGGCACCTCCGGTGGCGGCGGCGGCAACAACTTCGTCAAGGGCAAGGACGGCATCTCCACCGTCGCCAAGGGCTCCCGGGACACGGCCCCCGACCTCTCGGGCAAGACGGTCGACGGCAAGCACATCGACGTCGCCGACTACAAGGGCAAGGTCGTCGTCCTCAACGTGTGGGGCTCCTGGTGCCCGCCGTGCCGCGCCGAGACGCCCAACCTCGTGAAGGTCGCCAAGGCCACCGCGGGGCAGGGCGTGCAGTTCGTCGGCATCAACACGCGGGACGCCAGCACCTCCCTGCCCCGGGCCTTCGAGGAGGAGCAGAAGGTCCCGTACCCCAGCCTGTACGACCCGACGGGCAAGCTGATGCTGCGCTTCAAGAAGGGCACGCTCAACCCGCAGACGATCCCCTCCACGATCATCATCGACCGGGACGGGAAGATCGCGGCGCGTACGCTCCAGGCGCTCAGCGAGGACAAGCTGCACGAGATGCTCGACCCCGTCCTCGCGGAGAAGTGACCGCCGTGTCCCTGCTCCAGACGACCACGACCCTCGCCGCCTCGACCGACATGAACACCACGGTCTACAGCGGCGCCCTGCTGCTCGCGCTGCCCATCGCGGTGCTCGGCGGGCTCGTCTCCTTCTTCTCGCCGTGCGTCCTGCCCCTCGTGCCCGGCTATCTGTCCTACGTCACGGGGGTCAGCGGCACGGACCTGGCCGAGGCCCGGCGCGGCCGGATGGTCGCGGGCGCCAGCCTCTTCGTGTTCGGCTTCACCGCCGTGTTCGTCTCCGGCGGGGCGCTGTTCGGCTACTTCGGCTCGACGCTGCACGAGTACAACGGCACGCTCGGCAAGGTCCTCGGCGCGCTGATGATCGCGCTGGGCGTCTTCTTCATGGGGCTGATGCCCTGGCTCACCCAGCGTGAGTTCCGCTTCCACAAGCGGCCGGTGACCGGGCTCGCGGGGGCGCCGATACTGGGCGCCCTGTTCGGCATCGGCTGGACGCCGTGCCTCGGCCCCACACTCACCTCCGTCAACATGCTCTCGATGGACCAGGCGAGCGCCGGGCGCGGGGCCATACTGACGGTCGCCTACTGTCTCGGTCTCGGCGTGCCCTTCGTCCTCGCCGCGGTCGCCTTCCGCAAGGCGCTCGGCGCGTTCGGCTGGGTGAAGCGGCACTACGCGTGGGTGATGCGGATCGGCGGCGGAATGATGATCGTGACCGGCCTGCTCCTGCTCACCGGTGCCTGGGACGGCATCGTGCAGCAGATGCAGAGCTGGTCCGAAGGCTTCACGGTAGGGATCTGATCCATGAGCAGCACTGACACCGGCAAGACGACCGGCCCGGCCGGCGCCGGGGAACCGGCCGGCGAGGACGTCCTGGCCTCCCGGGAGCCGGCGGACGCCCACGAGATCGGCGAGGCCGGGGCGCAGCTGTCCACCGCGCCCGTGGAGACCGCGATGCCCGGCTCCTTCGGCGGCTCCCGGGCCCCCGGGGCCGCCGGATGGATCGCCTGGACCGCCCGCGAGGTCACCGGCTGGGCGCGCTGGATCTGGCGCCAGCTCACCTCGATGCGGGTCGCGCTGATCCTGCTCTTCCTGCTGTCGCTCGGCGCCATCCCCGGATCGCTGATCCCGCAGTCCGGCACCGACGCGGACAAGGTGCAGGCGTTCAAGGACGCGCACAGCGTGCTCGGCCCGCTGTACGACCGGCTCGGCCTGTTCCACGTGTACAGCTCGGTGTGGTTCTCCGCGATCTACATCCTGCTGTTCGTCTCGCTCATCGGCTGCATCGTGCCCCGCACCTGGCAGTTCGTCGGACAGCTGCGCGGCCGTCCGCCGGGCGCCCCCAAGCGGCTGACCCGGCTGCCCGCGTACACGACCTGGCGCACCGCCGCGGAGCCCGAGCAGGTCCGCGAGATCGCACTGAAGGTCCTGAAGGAGAAGCGGTTCCGGGCCTACGCCGACAAGGACTCCGTCGCCGCGGAGAAGGGCTACCTGCGCGAGACCGGCAACCTGCTCTTCCACATCGCGCTGATCGTGATGCTCGTAGCCTTCGCCTGGGGCCAGCTCTTCAAGTCCGAGGGCGACAAGCTGATCGTCGAGGGCGACGGCTTCTCCAACTCGCTCCTGTCCTACGACGACTTCAAGTCCGGCAGCCTCTTCAGCCTCGACGACCTGACCCCGTTCAGCTTCGACCTGAAGAACTTCACCGGCACCTACGAGCGGACCGGCCCCAACAAGGGCACGCCCCGCACGTACCAGGCGGACCTCACCTACAGCGAGGGCGCCTACGGCAAGGAGCGCCGGACCGTCGTCAAGGTCAACGAGCCGCTCGTGATCGGTGACACGAAGGTCTATCTGACCGCCCACGGCTACGCGCCCACCGTGACCGTCCGCGACGGCAAGGGCAAGGTCGTCTTCCACGAGGCCGTGCCGCTGCTGCCGCTCGACTCCAACGTCACCTCGCAGGGCGCCATCAAGGTCATGGACGGCTACCGGAACGCGAAGGGCGCGACCGAACAGCTCGGCTTCTCGGCCTTCTTCGTGCCGACCTTCGCCGGGGCGGGCAAGGGCGACATGTTCTCCCAGTTCCCCGCGCTCGACTACCCCGTGCTGGCGCTGAGCGGCTTCCACGGCAGCCTCGGTGTCGACGCCGGCCTCCCGCAGAACGTGTACCAGCTCGACACGAGCCACATGAAGCAGTTCAAGGACGCCAAGGGCGAGATCGTCAAGGCGCGGCTGCGGCCGGGCGAGACGATGACGCTGCCGGACGGCGCCGGTTCGATCACCTTCGACAAGGACATCAAGGAGTGGGCGAACTTCCAGGTCACCCAGCAGCCCGGCAGTGACTGGGCGCTGGCCGGGGCGGTCGCCGCGATCTTCGGACTCGCCGGTTCGCTGTTCATCCAGCGCCGCCGCGTCTGGGTGCGGGCGACCACCGGCGACGACGGGGTCACCGTCGTCGAGATGGCCGGGCTCGGCCGCAGCGAGTCCGCGAAGCTTCCCGAGGAGCTCGGCGACCTGGCCGCGCTCGTGCACGAACAGGCACCCACCAAGCCCGACGAAGACGCGGCACCCACCGACGCCGACGCCGAACCCCCCGTACCCGCCGCTGAAGGGTCCAAGAAGCAGTGACGCTTGCCACCGCACACGACCTGGGCGCCGTGACCGAACTGGCCACCGCGACCAACGAACACCTCGCCAACATCAGCAACACGCTGATCTACTCCGCGATGGCCGTCTACACCCTGGCCTTCTTCGCCTTCATCGCCGAGTGGCTCTTCGGCAGCCGCAGCAAGGTCGCCCGCACGGCCAGCGCGCTCACCGCGAAGGACGCGACGGCGGGGGCCGCGGCTCCCGCGGTCACCGTGCAGAGCGCCGGCGGCACCACGGTGCTGGAGCGGCCGAAGGTCGTCACCCGCTCCGCGGCGGGCGCGCGTGACGTGCCCGACGGGCCCGGCGCCCACGGCGGCGACGAGCAGGGCGACCTGTACGGACGCATCGCCGTGTCCCTCAGCGTGCTGGCCTGGGGCGTCGAGGCGGCCGGTGTGCTCGCCCGCGCCCTGTCGGTGCAGCGGGCCCCCTGGGGCAACATGTACGAGTTCAACATCACCTTCTCCACCGTGGCGGTCGGGGTCTTCCTCGTCCTGCTCGCGCTGAAGAAGAACGTGCGCTGGCTCGGCCTCCCCCTGATCACCACGGTCCTGCTGGACCTCGGTCTCGCCGTCACCGTCCTGTACACCGCGAGCGACCAGCTGGTCCCCGCGCTGCACTCGTACTGGCTGTACATCCACGTCTCGACGGCGATCCTGTGCGGCGCCGTCTTCTACGTGGGCGCCGTCGGCACGATCCTGTACCTGTTCAAGGACTCCTACGAGAACAAGCTCGTGCGCGGCGGGACGCCCGGCACCTTCGCCACCTCCGTCATGGAGCGGCTGCCCTCCGCGGCCTCGCTCGACAAGTTCTCCTACCGCGTGAACGCGGCCGTCTTCCCGCTGTGGACGTTCACGATCATCGCGGGCGCGATCTGGGCGGGCGACGCCTGGGGCCGCTACTGGGGCTGGGACCCCAAGGAGACCTGGGCGTTCATCACCTGGGTCGCCTACGCCTGTCACCTGCACGCGCGGGCCACGGCCGGCTGGAAGGGCCGCAAGGCCGCCTACATCGCCCTGATCGCCTTCGGCTGCTGGCTGTTCAACTACTACGGCGTCAACATCTTCGTCGGCGGCAAGCACTCCTACGCGGGAGTCTGACCTCCCTCTCGCGCCAAGGCCGGCCCTCGTGACCCCGTCACGGAGGCCGGCCTTTTCCATGGGGCGGTGAGCCCCTGCCGGTGTCCGCCGCGTCAGGACGGGGGCAGACACTGCGCCGCCGGCGGCTTCCCGTCCGGCCAGGCGATCCGTACGAAGCGGGCGCGGCTGTCGTGGGTCAGTTCCACGACGGGCACGGCCTTGTCGTACGGGTTCCCGTGGGCGTCCAGACAGATCCACCCGCTCGCGCCGTTCACCCGCAGCTGCGCGCCCTTCACCTGGGGCCACTGCAGGCCGACGTCCGCGAGCGCGGGGATCCGCCCGGTCGGCGAGGCCCCGCGGATCCCGCGCACCGCCAGCCGCGTCGCGTCGTAGGCGATGATCAGCTGGCCGTCGTCGAGGGAGACCGGGCCGATCGGGCCGACCGGCTCCCGTACGGCGCTGTCCAGCAGACGCGTCAGCACCTTCGCGTCGGCCGCGCTGCCGCCGGTCCGCGCGGTGTCCTTCAGCCAGGCGTCCGGATGGGCCAGGGAGGTGTAGCGCACGGTCAGCCGGGGGTCCTTCACCGCGGCGGGGTCGAGGTCCTTGTCGCCCGCGAGGTAGGAGCCCTCGTCGCCGGTGAGCACGGTGAAGCGGCGGTCCGAGCAGCCCCGGGCGCCGAGCGCGTTGATGAACTGCCGCAACTGGGTGTGCCGGCCGGCGAACAGGACGGTGTCCGTGGTCTTCGGGGTGTTGCACAGGATGGTGGCGATCTGTGCGAAGACGTTGGCGGTGCTGCCCTCCTTGCTGCGGTCGGCGGGCGGGGTGAAGGGCTGGGCCTCGTAGCGGGCGCCCTTCAGCATCTTCTCGAACGACGTCTGGAGCGTGCGGGTGTAGGGGTCGCCGGTCCGGTCGTAGACGAGGAAGGCGCTGGCCGCCGACACCTTGGCGAAGGAGGCGAGGGCGCGTGCCTCGTCGGTGTTGGTCGGCGAGACCCGGGCGAGCCCCGGGAAGGGGTCCGTGCCGTCCTGTCCGTTGGCGAGACTGTCGGCGGTGATCGAACTCCCTATCACCGGGATGCCCCGCCGGGTCAGCTCCGCGACCGCCTTCCTGTTGTTGTCGGTGCTCATCCCGACCCCGGTCACCGCGCGCAGCCGGTCCGGCCCCTTCGCCATCCGGTCCAGCGCGTCGACCGTGTACCGCCAGGAGGCGCCGGTGGCACCGGGGTTGGCGAGCACGAGCCGGATCTTCGGCTTCAGTCCGGTCGTGTCGTGGTTGGCCTGGTACTGCGCCAGATACGCGCCCTGGAGTTCGTGCTGGACGTCGGCGAGGTTGTCGGCGTCGGTCGCGGTGAAGGGTTCGAGCAGTGCGACGGTGACGTAACTGCCGGGCGCCAGGCGGTGGTTCTCCCGGTTGATCGCCCGGACGGTGGCGCTGAACCGCGCGCGTCCGAAGGCGTACGTCGTCCAGGAGACGCCGACGCACTCGTCGCCGCCCTCGGGCTGGACGACCCCGGGGGCGCAGGACCGGTCCACCCGCGCGGCCGTCATCCCGCCCCAGGCGCCGAGGCCCACCAGGGCGGCCGCGAGCGTCAGGGCGACATACCTGCGGAAACGAATCTCCCAGATGTCCTCGCGCAGCCACACCCACAAGCGGGCCATCACCGCCCTCCTTCCTCGTCGTCCGGGACCCGCAGCGGCCGTCCGGCCAGCGCGTCCGCGGGCCAGTCCCGCGAGGCCCGCCACAGCAGGGCGTTGCCCGCGGGCCGCAGGTTCGACAGCTGTTCCAGTTCGAAGCGCAGCCGCTCGGCCACCCTCGGGTCGGGCAGCACCAGCGGGTCGGTCAGCTGCCACACGGCGTGCAGCAACCGCCGTACCCGCAGGTGCAGTACGGGGTCCACGTCCGGGGGCGGCCGGTGCGCGGCGTCCGTGCGGCCGAGGGCGACGGAGGCCCGGTGGTCCCGGCCCTCGACGTCACGGCCGTCCGGGCCGTGCGCGTGGTAGTAGGGCGCCGAGGCGATGAACAGGAGCGCGGACAGCCAGTCGCGGGTCTCGTGCAGGGGGAAGGTGTCGCGCAGCTGGGCCACCGCGAAGTCGGCCTTGCCGAGCGCGAGTTCGTGGTGCAGCCGATAGCGACCGCCGTCGGCGCCGGCGCTCTCGCCGAGGTCCTGGTAGTGGTCGACGAGGGCGCGGTGCACCGCCTGCCACCGTTCGTGGCCGGGGTCGTCGTGGTGCAGCCGCAGCAGCAGGAGCGCGCGCAGGAAGGGATCGCCGACGAAGTGTCCCGGCGCCGTCGTCCAGCCCTCCGCGGTGAGCCGTTCCTCCAGTCCGAGGACGCCCGACGTGCCGAAGTCCTCGGGCAGCCGGGCCTGGGCCAGCGAGCACGCCGAGTCGCGGTCGTGGGCCGCGGCCAGCACGGCCAGCTCGTCGAGCCGGCCGCCGGGGACGAGCCGGCCGAGGAGCTCCTGGTACGCGGGGCGGCCGGCCCGGTCCTCGTGCGGGGCCACGTCCGCGGTCAGCAGCGCGCCCAGGGAGTCGGCGCCGTCGGGGAGGTTCTGCCGGACCGAGGCGGCCAGCAGGGTGATGCCGAGCGGGCTGCCTCCCGTCAGCCGGTGGGTGGCGTGCGGCAGCTGTGGCGGTACGGCGACCGGCCCGGCGAGGTCTCCGGACGCGGTGTCCATGAGGTGCAGGGTGTCGTCCGGGGTCAGCGGCGGCAGCGTGACGAGCAGGGCCCGTGAGGAGGGGGAGGTGCCGGGCCGCCAGTCGGTGGCCCGGGCCGTCTCGGGCAGGGCGAGGCGGCCCGCGTTGCGCAGTGCCGGGTGCGCGGGGCCGCGCAGCGCCGTGAAGAACACGGCCTGGTCCTCGACTCCCTCGGCGCGGTCGCTCAGAACGGCCTCCAGGATGCCGAGGCCCGCGGGTTCCTGGACGTTGTCGATCAGCAGGACCGGGCGTCCCCGCCGGTGCGAACGCTGGACGACGCCCGCGTAGGCGTCGTCCAGGTCGGCCAGCAGCGCCCGTACGAGATGGCGCTCGGCGTGTCTTCGGGAGCCTCCGCCCGCCCGGAAGTGCCGGGAGAGCAGGATCAGCGCGAGCTTGGGGCTGCCGCCCGCGTTCGGGTAGTCGCGGTACCAGGCGGCGGCCCTGCGCAGTCTGCGGTGGGCGGGGGAGACGCCCTCGGTGAACGCCTCCAGGGTGGCCTCGATGATGGGCTCCACGACCGGACCCGTGCCGCTCATGGAGGCGATGAGCTTGGAGATCACCTTGCTCACCCAGCGGCCCGCGAATCCCGACAGCCAGCTCTCGGTCTCGCTGAGCAGCAGGATGCGCTCCGCCTCCTGCCGGATGCGCGGGAGGTCGCGGTCGCTCCAGCCGCCCGCCGCCACCGCCAGCAGCCCCGACGACAGCCGCGGGAACCCGATCCGTCCGGCACCCTTCACCGGTTCGGCGAGCTGTTCGGCGGCCGTGGTGAGCGCCTGTCCCACCGGTGACCAGGACTCGGGCGGACGGTCCGCGGGCGGCGCGGCGAACTGCGGTTCCTCGCCGTCGAGGAGGGCGGTCGGGGTGTGTCCGCGGTAGGCCTCGCGCAGGGCCAGGAGCACGGCGGTCTTGCCCAGCCCCCGGCCGCCCGTGAAGACCACGAAGGGCGGCTCCGCGGGGTGTTCGTAGGGTGTGGCGCGCAGCTGGAACGGACGCAGACCGACCAGTCGTGACGCGAGTCCGGGCGGATCGGTGTCGAAGAGCGCCCCCCGCCCGTGCAGCCCTGTGTGCACCGCATCTCCCCCTTGGTCCGCGGTTCGGTCCATATGTGCTGCTGTGAGGTGTATCAACAACAGTTTAAGAAGGGGGAGTTGGTTCGGGATAGAGCGATCGGCGTCCGTTCGGTCACGAAAACGTTCCGGTGTTCAACCGATAGTGATCGAATCGAGCTTCCGGCGCAGGTAGACATGGGAGTCGACGGGCTCGTGGGCGACCCGGCCGACGGGAGCGGGCACCGACTCGACCAGCGTTCCCGGGGTGCACTCGCCGAAGTACACGAGCGAGATCAGCTCCTCGGCGGGCGCGTCGGCCGGCGGCGGGAGCACCCGGTGCCGGCCCGAACGCCAGCGGTCGCCGGTCCAACGGGCCATGAGGTCGCCGATGTTGACGGTCAGCGCGGCCGGGTCGTAGGGCGCGTCCCGCCAGCCGCCGGCGTCCGTGAACACCTGGAGCCCGCCCTTGCCGGTCTGGCGGTCGAGCACGGTCACCGTGCCGAAGTCGGTGTGCGGCCCGATCCGGAACTGCCCGGGCCGCGGCTCGCCGACGACCTCGGTGCCCGGATACCAATTGATGTTGAAGCCGTACGTCGGGTGGTCCATGTGCCGGGTGAAGAAGTCCCCTTCGAGGCCGAGCGCCCCGCCGAGCAGGTCCAGCAGCAGCCGCTCGAGGCCGGCCATCGCCGTCAGGTACTCCTCGGTGAGCTCCCGCAGCTCCGGGGTCTCGGCGGGCCAGACGTTGGGCGCGTACCAGGCCGCGTTCACCTCCGGGTCCGCGAACGGTTCACGGGTCGCGAAGGTGAGCGACTCCTTGAGGTCCGGCGGGGTCCGCGTGCCCTCGGCGTAGCCGTTGGCCTCGGCGCCCGGACCGAGCCAGCCGCGCCCGCCGACCCGGGTGGCGTACGGCCGCTTGGCCTGCTCGGGCAGGACGAAGAAGGAGCGGGCGGTCTCGCGCAGCCGGCGGCGCAGTTCCGGGTCCACGCCGTGGCCGGTGACGAGCAGGAAGCCGGCCCGGCGCAGGGCGTCGTCGACGGTGCGGGCGAGCGCGGCGCGGGCGTCGCGGTCCCCGGAGCGCCAGGGCTCCAGGTCGACGGTGGGGATGTCGGAGGGGGGCGTCACGGGGACGCCGGAAGGGTTCGTCACGTCACTCACCGATGTCCTCGTTCCACAGGGCCGGGTTCTTCTCGATGAAGTCGCGCATCAGCGCCGTGCACTCGGGGTCGTCGAGCAGCACGATCTCCACCCCGTGCGCGGCGAGCCAGTCGTGGCCGCCGTGGAAGGTGGCCGCCTCGCCGACGACCACCCGGGAGATCCCGAACTGCCGGACCAGCCCGCTGCAGTACCAGCACGGCGACAGGGTGGTCACCATGGTCGTGCCCCGGTAACTCCGCTGCCGTCCCGCGTCGCGGAAGGCGGCCGTCTCGCCGTGCGCCGAGGGGTCGCCGTCCTGGACGCGGCGGTTGTGGCCCCGGCCGAGCAGGGTGCCGTCCGCGCCGTACAGCGCGGCCCCGATGGGGATGCCGCCCTCGGCGAGTCCGGCGCGTGCCTCCGCCAGCGCGGTCGCGAGCCATGCGCGGGCCTGTGCCTGATCGATGCGCTCCATGCCTCCACTGTCCCCCGGAGCCCCCGCTCGCGCGGCCGGAACACGAGGGCCGCGCGAGGAAGTGCCCGGCGGGGTGCCGCCGTCACGGGGCCGCGGGGGCACCGCCCTTGCGGGCCATGACGAAGGCCTGCGGGGTCTTCTCCCCGTCGTCGGCCTCGCGCACCAGGCGGGCGACCTCGTCCAGGCCCTCCGCCCGCAGGAGCGCGGCGATCCGCTCGGGCGGGAAGCGGTGCACGTCGAGGTCCACGTCATGGCCGTACGCGTGCTCCAGCCGGACCTGTCCGTCGCCCGCCTTGAACGCGATGAGCAGATGGCCGCCGGGGGCGAGGACCCGCCGGAACTCGGCGAACATCACGGGCAGTTCGTCGATCGGCGTGTGCACGGTCGAGTACCAGACGAGGGCTCCGGCGAGGGCCGCGTCCGGCAGGTCGAGTCCGGTCATCGTGCCCGTCTCGAACCGCAGACGAGGATGGGCACGGCGGGCCACCGCGACCATTCCGGGGGAGAGGTCGATCCCGAACGCGTCGAGGCCGAGCTTCTCCAGATGGACCGTCACCCGCCCGGGACCGCATCCGAGATCCGCCACGGGTCCGCCCCCGCCGGCCCGCACCCGTTCGGCGAACGCCTCCAGCATCGCCGTGTCCAGCGGCTTCGCGACCGGCAGGTCCCGGAACAGCTCGGCGTAGTCGGCGGCGACGGTGTCGTAGGAGGCGCGGGTGGCGTGGAGGCGGGTCGTCATGGCGGTGAACGCTAGACCCGGGGTCCGACAGCGACGGCCACGACCGCAGCGAACCGGCCATCCGGGGCGGCGGGTTCCCGCGGCCGCCGGTCCAGGCGTCACGACTCCCGCGAACCGGTCGCCCGGGGGCGCCGGTTGCCGCGTCACGGCCCCGTGAGTCCGGTCCCCGGCGACGGAGGGCTCGCGTGGACCGGCCGCGTGCGGCGGGCGGTTCCCGTGTCACGACCCCCGCGTGACGACCCCCGTGTCACGCATCCTGCGTGCCGGTCACCCGCAGGAGCAGCTTGCCCGTGCTCGTGCGCGATCCCATCAGCGCGTGCGCCCCGGCGGCGTCCTCCAGGGCGAACTCCGCCGTCACGGGCAGGGTGACGGTGCCGTCGGCCACCGTCGCGAACGCCTTCGCGGCGAGGTCCCGTACGGCGGCCGGGTCCGCCGCGGCCAGGCCGAGGATCGAGAACCCGGAGACGGTGAGGCCGGTCGGGTTCAGCTCCTTCTGTCCCACCGTCCAGGGCTCCTCCGAGCCGGCGTTGCCGAACGCGACGAGACGGCCGAAGCGGGCCAGGGAGGCGAGGGTGTCCCGGAAGGTCTCGCCGCCCACCGGGTCCAGGGCCAGGTCCACCCCGCGGCCGTCGGTCGCGTCGCGCACCTCGTCCCGGAAGGAACCCGTGAACACCTGGTCGTAGCCGTTGCCGAGGGCGTACTCGGCCTTCGCCGCGCTGGACACGACGCCGTACACCGTCCCGGCCCCGGCCGCCTTGGCCAGCTGCCCCAGCACCGTTCCCACGCCGCCCGCGGCACTCTGCACGAGCACCGTCTCGCCCGGCCGGATCCGGCCCACGCTGTGCAGGAGCGCGTACGCGGTGGGCAGGACGGTGGGCAGCGTGGCGCCCGTGCGCAGTCCGACACCGTCCGGCAGCGGGAAGGCGGTCGCGGCGTCGGCCACGACCACGTCCGCGTACGCCCCGCCCGCCGTGAGCGCCGCGACCTCCTGGCCGGCCCGCAGTCCCGTGACGTCCGGGCCGACCGCCCGGATCCGGCCCGAGACCTCGAGGCCCGGCACGAACGGCAGGCCCGGCACGCGGTAGCCCTCCGACCTCGCCAGCAGGTCGGCGAAGTTCACGCCCACGTAGGCCACGTCGATGCTCACCTGCCCGGGGCCGGGGTCGGGGACCTTCGCCTCGGTGACCCGCAGGACCTCGGGACCGCCGTACTCCTGGAATTCGACCGTACGCATGGCATACCTCCGGTAGACGCCCGGCTGGACGGCCCGCACCCGCGGACTGTTCAATGAAAAGCGAACACTCGGGAGTGTATGGTTTTCATCGAACACTCGGCAAGCGGTTCGGGAGAACGCGGGCCGCGGAACCAGGGAGGCCGGCGTGGCGGAGCGCACCAGTCACCGGGCGGCGCCCGAGCACACCCATCCCGACGACGTCCCGGTGCTCGCCGCCCTCGCGGCCCTCGCCGATCCCGTGCGGATCCAGCTCGTCAGAGAGCTGGCCGGGTCCCCGGAATGGAGCCGCAGCTGCGGCGGATTCGACGTGCCCGTCGGCAAGGCGGCCCTCAGCCATCACTTCGCCGTGCTGCGCGGCGCAGGTCTCGTCGAGCAGCGCGACGCGGGCCCCAAGCGGGTCAACCGGCTGCGCCGGGCGGAGTTCGACGCCCGCTTCCCGGGCCTTCTCGCCCTGGTGCTGCGCGCGGAGCCGGCCGACGGGATCTGAGGGGCCGTCGGCGCGGCCGACGGCCCGGGCGTCGCTACGACGTCCCGGTGGGCGGCACCCCTGTGAGCCGCGGCCCGGCGGCGGGCACGGCTCCTGCCACGGCCGGGGGTGCGCCCCCGGCCGGTTCTCGGCCGTCCTCCGCGGAGTCGGCCGTCCTCGCAGGACTCAGCTGTCCTCGTCGGACCTGCTCTGGTCCTCGCGGCGGCGCAGTTCCTCCTCGCGGCGGCGCAGGTCCTCCTCCCAGTCCTTCAGCAGGGCCTCGTCCTTGCGGTTCTCGGCCTTGAGGGACTTCAGGAACTCGGGGTTGTCGTCGGGCGCGACGAACGTGGTCCGGTGGTTGCGGTGCCACTCGGCGGGCGTGGAGCCGCCCGCGGGCCCCCGGCGGTTGCGGCCCGCGACCAGCCAGGCGACCGGACCGACCAGCACCTCGCCGAACAGCAGGATGATGATGACCCAGACCACCTTCGGCAGGCCCTTGACCTCCTCCTCCGGCGTGTTCAGACAGTCGATGAACGCGTAGATCCACAGCCCCAGCACCAGCAGGAAGGGCAGATACCTGAGCATGGCCGGACGATCCCCCAGTGAGCGACGGCGGGGCGGCACGGGCCCCCCGGTGACGGGCACAGATTAGCGGGTGGCCGATACTTGGACACATGGCTTACGACGATCTTCGCTCCCTGCTCAGGGCGCTGGAGCGCGAGGGAGACCTCAAGCGCATCAAGGCCGAGGTGGATCCGTACCTGGAGGTCGGGGAGATCGTCGACCGGGTGCAGAAGGCCGGCGGGCCCGCGCTCCTCTTCGAGAACGTGAAGGGCTCCTCCATGCCCCTCGCGATGAACGTGTTCGGCACCGACCGGCGGCTGCTCAAGGCCCTCGGCCTGAAGTCGTACGGAGAGATCTCCGAGAAGATCGGCGGACTGCTCCGGCCCGAACTGCCGCACGGCTTCGTGGGCGTGCGCGAGGCGTTCGGCAAGCTCGGCGCGATGGCGCACGTCCCGCCCAAGAAGGTCAAGGACGCGCCGGTTCAGGAAGTGGTGCTCCAGGGCGAGGACGTCGACCTCGACGCCCTGCCCGCCCTGTTCACCTGGCCCGACGACGGCGGCTCCTTCTTCAACCTCGGGCTCACCCACACCAAGGACCCCGAGTCCGGCATCCGCAACCTCGGTCTCTACCGGCTCCAGCGCCACGACAAGCGCACCATCGGCATGCACTGGCAGATCCACAAGGACAGCCGCAACCACTACCAGGTCGCCGCCCGCAGGGGCGAGCGGCTGCCCGTGGCGATCGCCTTCGGCTGCCCGCCCGCGGTCACCTACGCCTCCACCGCCCCGCTGCCCGGAGACATCGACGAGTACCTCTTCGCCGGGTTCCTCCAGGGCAAGCGGATCGAGATGGTCGACTGCAAGACCGTCCCGCTCCAGGTGCCCGCCAACGCCGAGGTCGTCCTGGAGGGCTGGCTCGAGCCCGGCGAGATGCTGCCCGAGGGGCCGTTCGGCGACCACACCGGCTTCTACACCCCGCAGGAGCCGTTCCCGGCGCTGACCATCGACTGCGTGACGATGCGGCGCAGGCCGCTGCTCCAGTCCATCGTGGTGGGCCGGCCCCCGACGGAGGACGGCCCGCTCGGCCGGGCGACGGAGCGGTTCTTCCTGCCCCTGCTGAAGATCATCGTCCCGGACATCGTGGACTACCACCTCCCCGAGGCGGGCGGTTTCCACAACTGCGCGATCGTCGCGATCGACAAGAAGTACCCCAAGCACGCCCAGAAGGTGATGCACGCCGTCTGGGGCGCCCACATGATGTCCCTGACGAAACTCATCGTGGTCGTGGACGCCGACTGCGACGTCCACGATCTGCACGAGGTCGCCTGGCGCGCCCTCGGCAACACGGACTACGCCCGTGACCTCACGGTCGTCGAAGGCCCGGTCGACCATCTCGACCACGCCTCCTACCAGCAGTTCTGGGGCGGCAAGGCGGGCATCGACGCGACGAGGAAGTGGCCCGAGGAGGGCTACACCCGGGACGGCGGCTGGCCCGAGATGGTGCTGTCCGACCCGCAGACGGCGGCGAAGGTCGACCGCCGTTGGAAGGAGTACGGGCTGTGAGTTCAGCTTCCGCGGCGCTTCCGCAGCCGGGCCGCACCAAGGCGTTCCTGCGCCTCGTCATGATCGAGCACTCGGTGTTCGCGCTGCCCTTCGCCTACATCGCGGCCCTGACGGCGATGTTCGAGGTCGACAGGAACATCCACTGGGGGACGCTGCTCCTGGTGACCGTCGCGATGGTGGGCCTGCGGACCTTCGCGATGGCCGCGAACCGGATCATCGACCGCGAGATCGACGCCCGCAACCCCCGGACGGCCCAGCGCGAACTGGTCACCGGCGCGATGAGCGTCAAGCACGCCTGGACCGGCGCGCTGATCGCCCTGGTCGTCTTCCTCGGCGCCGCGGCGCTGCTCAACCCGCTGTGCCTGGCGCTGGCGCCCATCGCGGTCATCCCGATGGTCGTCTATCCGTACGGCAAGCGGTTCACGAACTTCCCGCAGGCCATCCTCGGGCTCGCCCAGGCGATGGGCCCGGTCGGCGCCTGGATCGCCGTCACCGGCACCTGGTCCTGGGACGCGGTCGTCCTCGGTCTCGCGGTCGGCGTCTGGATCGGCGGCTTCGACCTGATCTACGCCTGCCAGGACGTCGAGACGGACCGTGAGATCGGTGTGATGTCCGTGCCGGCCCGCTTCGGCATCCCGGCCGCGGTCACCGGCGCCCGCGTCTGCCACGCCGTGACGACGGCGCTCTTCGTCTGGTACGGCGCGGCCACCGGCGCCGGGGTCTTCTTCTGGCTCGGCCTGGTGATCGTGGCCGGCGCGTTCCTCTACGAGCACTCCATCGTGAAGCCGCACGACCTGAGCCGGCTGAACCGGGCGTTCTTCCAGGTCAACGGCTTCATCGGGATCGCCCTGTTCGTGTGCGCCCTGCTCGACCTGCTGGTGCGCGGGCTGACGGTCTGACCATGGGCGGTGGCCGGATAGGCTCGACATCATGAAGCCAGGACAGACGCAGCGCCGGCCTTGGATCGTGGGGGTGTCCGGGGCGTCCGGTACGCCGTACGCGGCCTCGGTGCTGCGTTCACTGCTGGACGCGGGCGAGAGCGTCGACCTCGTCGTCAGCAGAGCCTCACGGCTCACGCTGCTCGACGAGACCGGCCTCCCCTTCCGTGACGCCCACTGGCGGGCCGACCTGCGGGCGTGGCTGGAGCGGGGCGCCGACGGCAAGCCCGGCACCTTCGACGTCCCCGACGAGCACCTCGACGCCGTACGGCACTGGAGCGCGGGCGACCTGGCGGCCGGGCCCTCCTCGGGCTCGTACCCGGCCAAGGGCATGCTGATCGTGCCCGCGTCCACCGCCTGTGTGGCCGGGGTCGCGCTCGGGCTGTCCAAGGACCTGCTGCAGCGCGCCGCGAGCGTCACCCTCAAGGAGGGCCGCACGCTGGTCGTCGCCGTGCGGGAGACCCCGCTGAACGGGCAGACACTGCGTCACCTGGTCTCCCTGGACGACGCGGGCGCCACCGTGCTGCCCGCCTCGCCCGCGTTCTACGCGGGGGCCACGCACATCCAGGACCTGGTGGACTTCGTCGCCGGCCGGGCCCTCGACGCGGCGGGCGTCGAACACGGCCTGTACCGCCGGTGGAAGGGCGGACTCGGGAGCGGCTCCCGGGACGCCACCACCTAGACTCGCAAGATTCTCAAGACGTCTCAGACCTTTTCAGCGGAAGGCTTCGATCGCATGGACGCGGTGGACAGGCAGCTCATCCAGGCCCTGAGAGAGAACGGCCGGGCCTCCTACGCGGAGCTGGGGCGCCTCGTCGGTCTGTCGGGACCCAGTGTCACCGACCGCATCAACCGGCTGGAGGCGGCCGGGGTCATCACCGGGTACCGCGCGACGGTCGACTCGGCCTCGCTCGGTCTCGGCGTCACCGCCCTGATCGGCATCTCGCTCTCCGACGCGGCCGACCACGAGGACGTGGCCCGGCGGCTGCGCGACCTCAGCGAGATCGAGGACTGCTGGTTCATCGCGGGCGACGACTCGTTCATGCTCAAGGTGCGCTCCAGCGACGTCGACGGACTGGAGAAGACCATCCGGCGTCTGTCCGGCACCAAGGGCGTCTCCCGCACCCGGACGACGATCGTGCTCTCCACGAAGTGGGAGAACCGGGTCGGAGAGCTGCCGGAAGAGGACTAGGCACACCCCGGGTGGGGCGAAAGGCCCAGGTGGGGGCCTTTCGCCGAGAGGGCGGGGAGTACGGTTGGCAGCGTTCGTCACAGGGAGAGGTAATCGCATGGATGTCGGGCTCAAGCGCGAGCTGGAGGACAAGGTCCGGGCCGGTGAGCGGCTGACCCGTGAGGACGGCATCGCGCTCTACGAGTCGGACGACCTGGCGTGGCTCGGCGGCCTCGCGCACGAGGTGCGCACGCGCAAGAACGGCGACGTCGTCCACTTCAACGTCAACCGCCACCTCAACATGACGAACGTGTGCACCGCGTCCTGCGCGTACTGCTCGTTCCAGCGCAAGCCGGGCGAGAAGGACGCGTACACGATGCGCATCGAGGAGGCGGTGAAGCTCGCCAAGGCGATGGAGGGCGAGAACCTCACCGAGCTGCACATCGTCAACGGCCTGCACCCCAGCCTGCCCTGGCGCTACTACCCGCGCTCGCTCAGCGAGCTGAAGAAGGCCCTGCCGAACGTCTCGCTGAAGGCGTTCACGGCCACCGAGATCCACCACTTCGAGACCATCTCGGGGCTGTCGGCCTCCGAGATCCTCGACGAGCTGATCGAGGCCGGGCTGGAGTCGCTGACCGGCGGCGGCGCGGAGATCTTCGACTGGGAGGTCAGGCAGCACATCGTCGACCACCGCACCCACTGGGAGGACTGGTCGCGCATCCACCGCCTCGCGCACGAGAAGGGTCTCAAGACCCCGTGCACGATGCTGTACGGGCACATCGAGGAGCCCCGCCACCGCGTGGACCACGTGCTGCGGCTGCGTGAGCTCCAGGACGAGACCGGCGGCTTCCAGGTCTTCATCCCGCTGCGCTACCAGCACGACTTCGTGGACATGCAGGACGGCAAGGTCAGGAACCGCCTCCAGGCGCGCACCCAGATGGCGACCGGCGCCGAGGCGCTGAAGACCTTCGCGGTCTCCCGGCTGCTCTTCGACAACGTCCCGCACGTCAAGGTCTTCTGGGTCATGCACGGCGTCCAGACCGCCCAGCTCGCGCTCCAGCACGGCGCCGACGACATGGACGGCTCGGTCGTCGAGTACAAGATCACGCACGACGCCGACAACTACGGCACCCCGAACAAGCTCACCCGCGAGGACCTGCTGGACCTCATCCGCGACGCCGGCTTCCGCCCGGTGGAGCGCAACACGCGGTACGAGATCATCCGCGAGTACGACGGACCGGACCCGGCGCGTCGTGAGTCGCCCCAGCCGATGCGGGTCTGACGTGGCGCTGGTCTTCGAACTGGACCCGGCGGTCACCCCGGGCCTCCGGGACGGCGTGGTCGCCCTGTGGACGGACGTCTCGAACGCCGGCGGCTCCGTCGGCTTCGTGCCGCCGGTGACCCCCGGCGACGTGCGCCCCGAGCTGGTGAAGCACTTCGTCGCCATGGCGGAGGGCCGCACCCGGCTGCTGGTCGGCCTGGACGAGGAGGGCGCCGTCGCCGCGACCGCCTTCCTCACCCACAACACCCACCGGCTGATGAAGCACTGGGTCTGGCTCTACACCGTGATGGTGCACCCCCGGCACCAGGGCAAGGGGCACGGGAGGGACCTGCTCGCCGCCGCCGAGGAGGCGGCGGGCGGCCTCGAGGGCGTCGACGCCATACGGCTGACCTGCCGGGGCGGTGAGGGCCTGGAGCGGTTCTACGCCTCCTGCGGCTACAAGGAGGTCGGGCGGGTCCCGGGCGCGATCCGTGTCGCGCCCGGCGACGACCGCGACGACATCACCATGCTGCTGCCCCTCGCCCGCCGCGGCTGAGGGGCCGCGCGTTCCCGACCGAGGACCCCCTGCAAGATCGACGTCCCGGCGTGCTTCACTGGACGGGGTCCTTCGGGAACGTTCGCAACGAAAGAGTGGATTGAGATGCTCCGCTACACACTGATGCGCCTTGGGATCTTCGTGGGCTGCCTCGTGGTCGTCTGGGGCCTCGTCTACTCGGGCATCGCCCCGCGCGGCCTCGGCGACTCCAACTACATGTGGGTCGTCCTGTTGGCCCTGGTGATCTCCGCGCCGATCAGCTTCGTCGTCCTGCGCGGCGCCCGCGACCGCGCCTCGGAGCAGGTCGTCGCGCGCGTCGACCGCGCCCGGGCGAACCTGGAGCGCAACCGCGCCCAGGAGGACGCCGCCGTGGACGAGGCCGCCACGGGCACCGCGAGCCGGGCGTCCTGAATCCGCCGCGCGCCCGGCCGCGCCGCGGTCCCTCGTAGGCTTGGCGCATGGGTGCTGTGAAGAACAAGCGGATGCCGCGCGCGGTGCGCGAACAGCAGATGCTGGACGCCGCTGTACGGACCTTCGGGCAGCGCGGGTACCGCGCGGCGTCGATGGACGAGATCGCCGAACTGGCGGGCGTGTCCAAGCCGTTGGTGTACCTGTACCTGAACTCGAAGGAAGACCTGTTCACCGCCTGCATCCGGCGTGAGGCCGCGGCGCTCACCGCCGCGGTCCGTGCCGGTGTCCGCACCGAACTGCCCGCCGACCGCCAACTCTGGGAAGGGCTGCGGGCGTTCTTCACCCACACCGCCGAGAACCCGGACGGCTGGTCGGTGCTGCACCTCCAGGCCCGTACGCACGGCGAGCCCTTCGCCGCCGAGGTCTTCGCGATGCGCGAGGAACTGGTCCGGTTCGTCACGCAGTTGATCGTCGTCGCGGCGCGCGAGGCGCACCGCGACCCGTCGTTGCCCGCGCGCGAGGTCGCCGGACTCGCGGAGGCGCTCGTCGGTGCCGCCGAGTCGATGGCCGCCTGGGCCAACGCCACCCCGGGCGTCTCGGCCCGGCAGGCCGCCGCCACCCTGATGAACTTCGCCTGGGCGGGACTCGGCACCCTCATGCAGGGCCGGCCCTGGACCCCGCCGCCCGCCGCCGCCGTCCCGCACCAGACCACCGCGGAGGCCTGACCGGGGAGGACGGCGGGGGCCGTTCGTGCCGGGTCGGGGTCCGAGGGTGCCGGGCGGTGGGGCCTTTCGTGCCGGGGCTTTCCTTGCCGGTCCGGGGCCGTCGGTTCAGTGCCGGCCCCAGCGGCGCAGGGCCGGGGCGACCCGTTCCCGGCCCACCCGGTAGAGGGACTTGGCGCCGCTGCGTGCCGCCCGCCGGATCACGGTCCGCAGCGGGCCCGTACCGGCCGCACCCGGCACGAGTGCCAGCGGCCGGCCCTTCTCGTCCATGCCGTTGCGCTCCAGGATGCCGCCGAGATACGCGCCCGCCCGCCGCGGCGAGTAGTACGGCCGCAGCGCCGGCAGCCGGCCCGCTCCCAGCGCCGCGAGCCGGGCGCGGGCGGCGGCGTAGGGGTCGCTCTTGCCGATGCCCTGCCGCGCCGCCCAGGCCGGGTCGACGCGGGGTGCCGCGCCGGCGTCCAGGTCGTCCCAGGAGGCCAGACAGCCCGAGTGGACGAAGTAGTGGTTGCCGTGCGCCTCCCGGACGCCGAAGTCGGTGAGGATCGCGGTCGGGATGCCCCGGTGCATCGACTCCAGGGCGGCCGTCGAGCTGACGGTCACCAACAGGTCGGTACGGTCCAGGACTTCGCCCATGTTGCCGTAGACCAGACGCAGGTTGGGCGGGGCCGGCTCGGCCAGCCGCTCGACGAGCAGCTGGTACGGGTCGGCCTCGACGTGGGTGGTGTGCTCGCCCGGGAGACTGCGCAGCTTCATCAGCACCAGCCGTTCGGGATGCCGTCGCGCGTGGGCCGCCGCCCGCTCCAGCAGCCCGAGCCGGGCCTCCCGGCCCTTGCGCACCGACGGCTGCACGGCGAAGGTGAGGGTGAACGGCCGTTCCGTGGACGGCGCGTAGGGCTCGCCGCCGAGGAAGGGCAGCGCGCACTCCACCACCGAGTCCGGATCGACGCCGACACTCGCGAACGCGGCCCGGAAGCGGTCCGCGTCGTACGCGCTGTTGGCGAGGACGAGATCGGTGCCGGCCCGGGTCATCAGTCCGTCGACCATCTTCTCGTACACGACCCCGACATAGCCGGTGACCGTGACCGGCCGCCGCTCCCGGCCCTCCCAGGCGATGCCGAGGCCGTGGGCGAGGGCGAGGGTCGTGCCGCCGACGGTGGCCAGGACCGCCACGTCGGCCGCGGCGAGCTCCTCGTCGTCGACCAGTTCCGCGACCGTGACCTCGCGCCGGGTGTCCGGCACGATCCCGATCTCCTCCAGCTGGCGCTCCGTCGGGGTGGCCCGGGTGCGCAGGAAGAGGGCGTCGAGCGCGTGCCCGGGCGCGATCTGCCGGGCCACGGAGGCGCCCCACTTCCAGCGGGTGTCGGAGTCGGCGATGACGGCGATTCGTCTGGGGGGCATGCGCGAGCCTTTCCTGGCCGGCCGGGGGAGTGGACCGAGGCTAGGAACGGTGTCTGAGGGCGGGATGAGTGAGGGCTTGAAAGCACCTTGGGGCGCTGGGTGTGGCCTATGAGGATTTTCTCAACCCACCCTTACCAACTGGGAGTTGAGGACGGAGGCGGTGCCCGGTGAGGGGCTCCGGCCATGAACTGTTCGCCCGGAGTTCACGCGTCCGGCGCGTGCGGCCGCACCTCGGCCCGCAGATGGACCCGGCCGCCCGAGCGGAGCTCGAACGACGGCCCCCGCTCGGCGTAGGTCACCGTTCCCGGCAGCAGCACCGGCGCCCTGAACTCGGCCCGCACTTCCACCGCTTGCCGCGGACCGTACTCGGCGAGGCAGCGGGCGAGCGTCCACATGCCGTGCGCGATGGCGCGCGGGAAGCCGAAGAGGCGGGCGGTGAGCGGATGCAGATGGATGGGGTTGCGGTCCCCGGAGACGGCGGCGTAGCGGCGGCCGACGTCCGCGGCGAGGGGCCACTCGGCGACGGCGGGCAGGGGCGCGGGTCCGTCGGGGGAGGGGAGCGGAGCGGACGGCGGTGCCTCGTGGCGCGGGTTCCCGTCCCCGTTCCCTTCCCGGCTCCCGTCCCCGCCGGCCTCGGCCCGCGCTTCGTCCGGGGTCCCGGGCCGGTGCCGGTGCCGGGCGAGGTAGGTGCTCGTGGACTCCCAGACGAGCCTGCCCCCGGTCCGCGCCTCGGTCAGCACGGTCGCCTCCGTGCCCCGTCGGTGCGGCGCCAGTTTCCCGACCTCCACGGCGAGTTCGTACTCCCGGGTCGCGCCGGCCCCCTCGTGCCGGGTGATGCCGATCGAGGTGTGCACCAGACCGAGCAGCGGGAGCGGGAACGCGCGCCCCGCCATGATCCGCATCGCCAGGGGGAAGGCGAGCACGTGCGGATAGGTGAGGGGCAGGGCGTCGGCGCCGGTCGGGAACCCGCAGGCCCGCTCGTACGCGGCGAGGTGCGCGAGGTCGATCCGTACGCGGGGCAGGACGAGCCGGGTGGCGGGCACGGGGGCGTCGGGGCGGGGCCGCTTGAGGGGGGAGAGCAGGGCGCCGCGGGCCAGCAGCGGGACGAGGGAGGGCGTGGCGGTGAGGGTGCGGGTCCGAGGCTCGGGGCGGATGGGCGGCCGAGTGCGCATCGAGGTCTCCAAGCGGACGGGGAGGTGCGGCTCCCGGTGGGTTCTCCGGGGAGGGGGTTGGACGGCGTTCGGGCGGGCATCTCTTTACTCTGGAGTAAGTTACCGGGGGTAAGGCTACGTCAGGGGGAGGGCGGGGTCGAGATGGGATGCGGAAGGCGGCTGTCGGTGCCGGACCCGCCGGGAGTGCCGGTGCCGGGTCGGACAGGGGCGCGGGTGCCGGGTTCGCCGGGGGTGCGGGTTCAAGGCCCGTCGGGGGTGCCGGTACCGGGTTCGGCGGGGTCGCCGGTGCCGGGCCCGCGTACGGAAAAGAGCACAGCTACCCCGGGTAACTCCCACCTCGCCTGCGGCAAAGCGTCACAAACCCCACACTTCGGCGCCGTAGGATCCCCGTCTCACCGGGTTGCCGAGACCCCCCTGAACCACCCACTTCCCAGGGCCGTATGAGGAAGCGCCACGCGCGCACCGTCGAGCCCGAACACGCTTTGCACCCGCCCCGGCCTCCCGGCCGACAAGGAGCCGCCCCGTGTCCAGCCCGTACGCCTACGACTCCGCCCCCGTCCTCCCGGAGCCCGAGATCAAGCGGCTGGACGGCGTGGTGCGCGAGGTCGCGGTGCCGCCGATCGTGGGCCAGGTGACGCACGGCTCCCTCGCCGACATCCCCTTCGACAACGCGGCCGCGGCCCCGCTGGAGCCGGTCCTCAGCCGGAAGGCGCCGGACGGCGAGGGCTGGCGGGACGTGAGCGCGGCCGAGTTCGCGGACGAGGTCCTCGCGGTGGCCAAGGGGCTGATCGCGGAGGGGTTCGTGCCGGGCGACCGGATCGCCATCATGGCCCGGACGACGTACGAGTGGACGCTCCTCGACTTCGCCGCCTGGGCCGCGGGCCTGGTCACCGTGCCCGTCTATCCGACCTCCTCGGTCTTCCAGACCCGCTGGATCCTCCAGGACTCGGGGGCCGTCGCGCTCGCCGTGGAGAACGTGGGGCAGGCCGCGGCGCTCGGCCCCGAGCGGGAGCACATCCCCGATCTGCGGCACGTGTGGGTCTTCGAGAAGGGGCACCTGGAGCGGCTCGCGGAGCTCGGCCGCGACGTCCCGGACCAGGAAGTGGCCGTACGGCGCGGGATGCTCGGCCCGGACACGCTCGCCACCCTCATCTACACCTCCGGCACCACCGGCCGTCCCAAGGGCTGCGTCCTGACCCACGGCAACTTCTTCGCCGAGGTCGACAACGCCGTCGAACTGCTCTACCCGATCTTCAAGGCCCGCTCCCAGGACCCCGCCTCCACCCTGCTCTTCCTGCCCCTCTCGCACGTCTTCGGCCGCATGGTGGCCGTCGCCTGTCTGCGCGCCCGGGTGAAACTGGGCCACGCCCCGAGCCTGGAGACCGAGGAACTCCTCGCGGACCTGGCGTCGTTCAAGCCGACCTTCCTGCTCGCCATCCCCTATGTGCTGGAGAAGGTCTTCAACACCGCCCGCGCGACGGCCGAACGGATGGGCCGCGGTTCCTCCTTCGACCGGGCGGCCCGGATCGCCCAGAAGTACGGAGAGGCCGTCGAGGCCCGGCAGCACGGCGCCGGTCCCGGACCCGGCCGCTCCCTGCGCGCGGCCCGCGCCCTCTACGACCCCCTGGTCTACCGCCGGATCCGGGCCGCCCTCGGCGGCAGGGTCCGGTACGCCATCTGCGGCGGGTCCCCGCTCGGCCGCCGGCTCGCCGCCTTCTACGCGGGAGCCGGGATCGAGATCTTCGAGGGGTACGGCCTGACGGAGACCACGGCCGCCGCGACCGTCACCCCGCCGCAGAAGCCGCGCCTCGGCACGGTGGGCCGGCCCCTGCCGGGCACCCGGGTGCGGATCGCCGCCGACGGGGAGGTGCTGCTGTGCGGCGCCCAGGTCTTCCGCGGCTACTGGGACCCGCACGCGGGCGGGGTCGTCGACGCCGCCCCGGACGGCTGGTTCGCCACCGGTGACATCGGGGAGCTGGACGACGGCGGCTATCTCGCCATCACCGGCCGCAAGAAGGAGATCCTGATCACCGCGGGCGGCAAGAACGTCGCCCCGGCGCCGCTCCAGGACTTCCTCCGCTCCCATCCGCTGATCGCCCAGTGCATGGTCCTCGGCGACCGCCGACCGTTCGTCTCCGCCCTCGTCACCCTCGACCCCGAGGGCATCGCCCACTGGCGCCGGATGAACGGCAAGCATCCGGTCCCGCCGGAACTCGTCATGGACGAACCGGAGTTGCTGGCCATCGTGCAGCGCGCGATCGACGAGGCCAACCGGATGGTCTCGCGCCCCGAGTCCATCCGCCGCTTCACCGTCCTGCCCGTCGCCTTCACCGAGGAGGCGGGCCACCTGACCCCCTCCATGAAGCTGCGCCGCGCGGCGATCGAGAAGGACTTCAGCAGGGAGATAGAGGCTCTGTACGCGGTGTAGACGCGCGGAGGAAAGGCAGGAGCCCCGCTGCCGGATGGCGCGGGGCTCCTTGGGTACTGCTATCCGTTCCGGATCAAAGCTTCGGGCTCATGGAGCCGGGGGCTTAGAGCGGAGTGACGTTCTCCGCCTGCGGGCCCTTCGGACCCTGCGTGACGTCGAAGGAAACCGACTGGTTCTCTTCGAGCGAACGGAAACCGTTCGCGTTGATCGCGGAGTAGTGGACGAAGACGTCCGGGCCGCCGCCTTCCTGGGCAATGAAACCAAAGCCCTTTTCGGCGTTGAACCACTTCACGGTTCCGGTAGCCATAAGCCCTCCTTGGGCCCAAAGGGTTGCCCTGCTCCAGAACCTGCGATTGTCTAAACAACTGCATACGTCTGAAAACGACGAGAGCCCGCGGTCACATGCTCCGCAGGCTCTGTACTGCAAGGGAAACCAAACTGCAACTTGCGGCGAGCCTAGCACGCGGGCAGCCGAAAGCAATAGAGGCGAAGATCACGTCATCCGGACGGGTGGTCCAAGGCCGGTCAGGGGCCTGACGTGCGTTGACTTCGAGGTGTCACGACGGTTGACACGCGGGGTCGGGATGGTTTCCACCAGCACACGCCGACCCTGAAGCCTGCACCGTATCGCATGGGGGCTAGCCTCGCGATGTGGACAATTCTCGCACCCGGCCGCGCGTCGGCCACATCCAGTTCCTGAACTGCCTGCCCCTGTACTGGGGGCTCGCGAGAACGGGCACGCTCCTCGACTTCGAGCTCACCAAGGACACCCCCGAGAAGCTCAGCGAGCAGCTGGTGCGGGGGGATCTCGACATCGGGCCGATCACGCTCGTCGAGTTCCTCAAGCACGCCGACGACCTCGTCGCCTTTCCCGACATCGCGGTGGGCTGCGACGGCCCCGTGATGTCCTGCGTGATCGTCTCGCAGGTCCCCCTCGACCGTCTGGACGGCGCCCGCGTCGCCCTCGGCTCCACCTCGCGCACCTCCGTGCGGCTCGCCCAGCTGCTGCTGGCCGAGAAGGTCGGGGTGCGGCCCTCGTACTACACGTGCCCGCCCGATCTGAGCCTGATGATGCAGGAGGCCGACGCCGCCGTCCTCATCGGCGACGCGGCGCTGCGCGCCAACCTGCTCGACGGGCCGAAGTACGGGCTCCAGGTGCACGACCTCGGCGCGCTGTGGAAGGAGTGGACCGGTCTGCCGTTCGTCTTCGCCGTCTGGGCGGCCCGGCGCGACTACCTGGAGCGCGAGCCGCTCGTCACCCGCAAGGTGCACCAGGCCTTCCTCGCCTCCAGGGACCTGTCCCTGGACGAGGTCTCCAAGGTCGCCGAGCAGGCGGCCCGCTGGGAGGCCTTCGACGAGTCCGTCCTGGAGCAGTACTTCACGACGCTCGACTTCCGCTTCGGCGGCCCGCAGCTCAAGGCCGTACGGGAGTTCGCGCGCCGGGTGGGCCCGACGACCGGGTTCCCGGAGGATGTGAACGTCCGGCTCCTGCAGCCGTGACGACGCCGGCCGCCCCCGGTCCCGCACGTTCCCGGGGCCGGGAGCGGTCACGGCACTACGCTGCTGGGCAGTGTGTACGGGGGAGGGGGAACCGTGAGTGCCATGCAGCCGCTCGGAGCCGACGAACCCACGGTCGTGGGGCCCTACCGCCTGCTGGGCCGGCTGGGCTCGGGCGGCATGGGGCGCGTGTACCTGGGACGCAGCGCGGGCGGACGTACCGTCGCGGTCAAGATCGTGCATCCGCACTTCGCGCTCGACGAGGAGTTCCGTGCCCGCTTCCGCCGTGAGGTGGAGGCCGCGCGGCGGGTGGGCGGTGCCTGGACGGCGCCCGTCCTGGACGCGGACCCCGAGGCCCCGGTCCCCTGGGTCGCCACCGGCTACGCCGCCGGACCCTCGCTGACGTCCGCCGTCGCCGACGGCGGACCGCTGCCCGTCCACTCTGCCCGCGTGCTCGGCGCCGGACTGGCCGAGGCGCTCACCGCGGTCCACGCCCTGGGGCTCGTCCACCGGGACGTGAAGCCCTCCAACGTGCTGCTCACCCTCGACGGCCCGCTCCTGATCGACTTCGGCATCGCCCGGGCCACGGACGGCACCGCTTCGCTGACCTCGACCGGGGTCTCGGTCGGCTCCCCGGGCTACATGTCCCCGGAGCAGATCCTCGGCAAGGGGATCACGGGAGCCGCGGACGTCTTCTCGCTCGGCGCGGTCCTCGCGTACGCGGCCACCGGCGAGCCGCCCTTCCCCGGCGACTCCTCCGCCTCCCTCCTCTACAAGGTGGTGCACGAAGAGCCTCGACTCGACTCCCTGGAAGGGGAGTTGCGCGAACTGGTGGCGGCCTGTCTGGCCAAGCAGCCGGCTGCGCGGCCCACTCCGGGCGAGGTGGCCGCCCGACTGGCCCCGCAGGGCGCCGCCCGGCTCGTGTCGGCGGGCTGGCTGCCGGGCGCCCTGGTGGAGCGGGTGAGCCGAAGTGCCGTACAGATCCTGAACCTTGAGGCGACGGGTTCGGCACAGGCGCCGCTGTCCGGACCGCTGGGCTTCAGCACCCCCTCGGTCGAGGCGGGGCGGGTGACCGGGGGCGGGGAGGGCTCCGGCGCCGGGGGCGGTACGGGTTCGGGAGTGTCGGCGGGCTCCGGCGGCGGGGCCGGTGCGGGGGCCGGCACCGGCTCGGGTACGGGGTCTGGCGCGGGGGCCGGTACCGGCTGGGGTACGGGTTCCGCGCCGGGGTCCGGTGGTGGCTCGGGTACGGGTTCCGTGCCGGGGTCCGGTGGTGGCTCGGGTACGGGGGCCGGGGTGGGGTCCGGGTTCGGCGCGGGCTCCGGCTTCGGCGTGGCTTCCGGCTCCGAATCCGGCGCGGTGGTGTCCGGGGCGGTCGTGTCCGGCGGGACCGCCGGGACGCCGGGTCCGGGGCAGGGGTTCGGGCCGCCTCCGCCCGGCTTCGGGCCACCGCCCGCGATGCCCGCGTACGTACCGGGGCAGGCCGGCGCCCGGGACACCGGGCCGCAGGACGCCGTGCACCACGAGGGGGCGGCGGCCCCGGGGACGTCCGAGCGCCCGGGCAGGCTCTCCGTCAGCGTCGCGGCGACCTCCGCGCCCGGCGCCGGAGGACAGGGCCGCCGGGTGAGCTGTACGGTCGCGCTGGCCGTCGCGGGCGCGCTGGCGGCGGTGACCGTCGGATCCGCGTTCCTCTTCGACCTGCTGCCGGGCGGCGACGAGGACGGGGCGAAGGTGGCGGGCGGGCGCCCGTCGGCGAGCCGGAGCGTCTCCGCCACGGGGCCGAGCGCGACCGCCGAGGAACCGGGCTCCACGCGGACCGCCCCGGTACCGGCCCCGACCGGGAGCACGGCCGATCCGGGCGGGCAGCTGTCGAAGATCCCCGCCTCCTACCTCGGCACCTGGGAGGGCGACGGACTCGGCCTGAGCGGCACGCTGCCCATGGGGAAGTTCCGCGTCACCGTCCACCAGGCGGCGGTGGGGCAGGAGCTGGGCACCTTCCGGCAGACCGACCAGATCGGCGGCATCTGCGACGACGTCCTCGTACTGAAGAAGGTCACCGCGAAGCAGCTCGTCGCCACGAGCGTGGCCTCGGAGTCCAACCGTGACGTCTGCACCAAGGGCCGGCACGAGGTCCGGCTGACGCCGGTCGGCAGCGACCTCACCTACGAGACGGACAACCCCGAGGCGGGGGACCCGGTGGCCCGGATGGCCAAGGTCGGCTGATCAGCCGGCCGTCGCGTCCGCCGGGCTCTCGCCGGGTCCGGCCTTCGCCACCTCGCGCGCCCTCATGATCTTCATGGCCGTCGTGATCAGCACGGTGGAGACCAGGACCGTCGAGAGCAGGCCGACGGCCCAGAACCACGGGTACTCGACGTGGATCCAGCAGGGGTTGCCCCGGGCGTAGCAGCCGCCGTCCCAGTCGCGCCGGTGCTTGGGGCGGAAGCCCGCGAAGACGACGACCGCCCACACGAAGACGGCGGCGGCGCCGGACAGGGAGGCGACGGCCCAGCCGACCGAGCGGAGCGGACTCGCCTTCCACGTCACGCGGCCGAGGGACATGACCGCCACGGCCAGTCCGGCCGGCAGCAGGGTGCCGACGAAGGCCGCGAAGGCGTACCCGCCGCCGGGTGCGGCGGGCGCCGTCCGGCCCCAGAGGTCGGCACCCCAGGTCATGACGGTGAGCGCGAACCCGACGATCGCCGCCGTGACGATCACCATGACGAGGCAGCCGAACCACGTACCTCCCCGGGAAGCCTTCTCGTCGTGCTGCCCCGCGGACGGTCCCCGCCGCACATGCTCGTACCCGAGTGCCGCCCCCGCGGCCCGCCGCCGCCTGGGTCGCGCCGATCCGCCCACCGGACCCGCCCCCCTCTTCTCTCGTCACCTCTGCCCTTGGTCCCGCCCCGGCCCGGACGGGCCCCGCTCACATCGGGGTCGTCACCGTCAGCGGCTCCCCGTCGCCGAGGTGCAGCAGGCCCTTGCCGGGGGCGACCGGCCCGCCGACCATGCTGCGGTTCGTACGGATGCCGATCAGCTCGCCCGCGGAGGAGTCCTGCGGACACAGCAGGATGCCCCGGCGGCCCTTCTTCATCTCGACCTGCCAGCCGGAGAAGCCGCTGCACACGTCCTCCTCGTCCCCGGCGATGACCAGGCCTAGACCGCGTTCGGTGCCGCGCTGCACGATCCGCTTGAAGACCGTCGCGGCGTCGCAGTCCTCCAGGACCTCGCCGTCGTCGACCAGCACCACGACCGGCGCCTCGGGCGTCGCCGAGTCGATGGCCTCGCGCAGGTCGTCGCTCTCGATGTCGTCCTCGTCGAAGACCTTCAACACGCCGTCCTGGCCGTCCAGTTCGCGCAACGGCGAGGGGCGCGGAGCCGCGACGACCAGCCGTACGCCCTGGGCCAGGTACGAGCGCGCCATGTTCATCAGCGTCGTACTGCGCCCGGACTTGGCGGGGCCCGCGACGACGAACGTCGGCACGCCCCGGGACAGGTCGGGGCCGAAGCCCCTGACGTCGTCGCCGCCGATGCCCACGAGGCTCCACAGCGGAGAGCGGGAGGCGTCGGGGTCGCGCATCTCCCACGCGTCCGCGAAGGTGATCCGGGTGGGCAGCACGTCCACCCGGAACGGGCGCCGGGAGCGCGGCAGCGCGGCGTCGCGGGCGGTGGCGGCCTCGCCGATCGCCGTGAGCGCGGCCGCCTGGCCCTGGCCGGTGGCGTCCTCGGTGAGCAGGGCGAACTGGGTCTCGGTGCCGTGCTCGTTGCGGTAGCCGCGGCCGGGCGGGATCTCCTCGGGGACCTTGCGCGCGTTGACGCCGATCAGCGAGAAGTCCGAGCGGTCGGCGAGCCGCAGGGCGTACTTGTCCTCGGTGAGCGAGCCGATCCGGGTGGAGAGGATCTGCCGGTCGCCCGTCATCACCAGGTGCAGCCCGACGCTCGCGCCCTCGCGCATCATCGCCGTGAGCTGGTCGGTCAGATCGCCGTGGTCGTACTCGCCGAGCGTCGGCAGCCAGCCCTCCCAGCGGTCCAGCAGCACCACGATGTGCGGCAGCCGCTCCTCCTCGGCCGACGCGGCCCGCTGCTCGCCGATGTCGGCGAAGCCCTTCTCCGCCAACAGGTCCTGCCTGCGCGAGAGTTCACCCTTGAGCCGGGCGACGAGGCGGACCACGCGCTCGGTCTGGTTGCGGCCGACGACGGCACCGCAGTGCGGCAGCCGGGTCAGCGCGTTGAGCGCGCCGTTGCCGCAGTCGATGCCGTACAGATGGACGTCGGCGGCCGAGTGGGTGCGGGCCAGCGAACCGGCGATCGTCCGCAGGATCTGGGAGCGGCCGCTGCGCGGGGCGCCGCCGATGAGCAGATGCCCGAAGGAGGCGAAGTCCACCACGACCGGGCGGCGCGCCTGGTCGGCGGGCAGGTCCTCGACGCCGTACGGAGCCGGAGGGAGCTTGCCGGGACCGCCCCGGAACGCCGGCGCGGTGATCTCGTCGAGCAGCAGCGTCTCGGCGAGGGCGGGCAGCCAGGGGCTGTGCTGGGGCGGGATGCCGAGGGCCAGGTTGGCCTCGCGCACGGCGTCGACCAGCACCTTGAGGTCGGTGATCTCCTCCTCCTCGCGCTGCTCGGCCTTCGGCTTGACCAGCGCGGCCCGCCCGAGGTCCGCCCAGCCGAGCGGTCCGGCCCAGGGCGCGAGCGCCGCCGGGTCGGCCGCACCGGGCCGGCGGCCGCCGACGCGTCCGGACTGGAACGGTACGAGGGAGGCGTGCCCGAGCCGCACGTAGGCGCGTCCCGGCGTGTTCTTGGAGATGTGGCCGGCCTCGGGGGAGTCGATGACGTCGCTCGACTCGCCGCCGTCGGTCACCCGCAGCGCTATCCGGAGGTTGGTGTTGGCCCGGATCTCCGGCGAGACGACACCGCTGGGCCGCTGGGTCGCCAGCAGCAGGTGGATGCCGAGCGAACGTCCCCGCTGGGCGATGTTGACCAGGCCCGTCACGAAGTCGGGCAGGTCGCGCACCATGGAGGCGAACTCGTCGATGACGATGAGGAGTCGGGGCACGGGCGCGTGCGAGGGGTCCCGGCGGACCAGGTCCTGGTAGTCCTCGATGTCCTTGGCGTCGGCGGCGGCGAGGATGTGCTCGCGCCGCTTGAGCTCCGCGCCGAGCGATTCCAGCGCGCGCTCCACGAGATGGGCATCGAGGTCGGTCACCATGCCCACGGTGTGCGGGAGTTGGACGCAGTCCTTGAACGCCGAGCCGCCCTTGTAGTCGACGAGGACGAACGTCATGTTCTCGGGGGTGTTGGCGACGGCCAGAGAGGCCACGATCGTCTGGAGCAGCTCCGACTTGCCGGAGCCCGTCGTACCCGCGATGAGGCCGTGCGGGCCGTCGCGGCGCATGTCGATGCCGAACGGGCCGTCGTAGGACTCGCCGATGACCGCCGTCGTCGACTGTCCGCCCAGCCGCCAGCGGGCGCTGATCGCGTCGCCGGTCGGCGGCTCCAGCTGGAGCACGTCGAGCAGCCGGCTCGCGCCCGGGAGGGCCGAGTCCTCGGTCTCGCCGCTGATGTCGCGCAGCGCGGACAGGGAGCGCGCGAGCCGGGAGCACCAGGCGGCCGACACGAGGTCGGGCCGTACGTCCCGCACCCGGGCGATGCCCGTCTGCTGCACGCGCAGCCGCAGTTCGAGCTCCTTCTCCGTCCCGGCGGCGGAATCGCCGGCCTCGGTGGCGTGCCAGGCGTGGAAGGAGGGGAAGCCGCCGGGGGCGGAGGGCGCGGCCAGGGCCGGTCCCCGCTGGTCGGGGTGCTCCTCGGGACGGGGCTCCGCGATGACGATGGCCTGGCACTCGCCGGGCAGGAAGCGTTCCTCGGCGTCCAGACAGATCGAGTACAGCGACATGGCCGGGCCCTCGCGCAGCAGGCGCACCACTCCCGGCATGGACCGCAGCCGCCGGGAGCCGTCCCAGACGACGACGATGTCCGGGTCGCTGAAGGTGGCCTTGTTGCCGTTCTGCCGGGCGGCCTTCTGGCGGGCGTCGAGGAGCTGGGTCAGCTCGCCGATGCGGGCGCCGACGGTCTCGGCGTCCGTGCCGATGAGGACGTTGGCGTCCTGGGCGCCGGCGGGCCTGCTGTGCGGGAGCCAGCGCACCCAGTCCCAGCTGTCCCGGCCGGCGTTCTCCGTCAGGACGTAGAACTGGACGTCGAGGGGGCTGTGCAGCACCGCGGTCTGCGCGACGGCCCAACGCCCCAGCGCCCGGGCCGAGTCACCGGGTCCGGCGACGCCGACGACACCGCGCTCGGCGAGCGGGAGGGCGACCGGGGCGTCCTCGATGGTCCAGGTGACCTGGCGCTTGTGGTCGTCCTGCTCGGGGTCGTCGAGCACGACCTCGGAGGGCAGCTGTCCGGTGCCGACGCGCAGCAGCAGATGGTCGGCGTCCGTACGGCGCCGCTCCCACAGCCGGGTGCGCGGCCCGGTGCCCAGCGACAGCACGGTCGCCGGATCGGGGACCGCCCGGCGCCGGTCGAGCCGTTCGGCGACCAGGGCCTCCTGGGCGTCCTTCTCGATCCGGGCCTTGTGCTCCTTGTACTCCTTGACCTGCTTGGCGTGGGACTTGCGGCCCTGCTTCTTGTCCATGAGGTAGTTGCCGAGCATGATCAGCGGGCTCAGCAGAGCCATGATCATGTAATACCAGCGTCCGAAGACCAGCACCATGACGACGGCGCTGACCAGCGGCGTCAGCGCCATCAGCCAGGGCAGCGGACGGGCCTCGTAGTCCCGTACGGGATTCGGCAGCCGGAACTTCGTCTCCCGCTCCGGCGGGTGCAGCCGCGGGGGCCGGTTGTAGTCGAGGCCGGCTCCGTCGTCCGACCACTTGAGCGCGGCGTCGGGCGGGGAGTAACGGTCCAGCTGGAAAAGGGTGTTGCCGACCGCGACCTGGGCGCCGAGGGGCCAGCCGTCGTCCTCGCGCTCCTCGAGGGGTTCGCCGTCGAGGGTGACGCCCTGCTTCTCCCCGTGCACGGTGACGCCGCACGTCCCGTCCGTTGCAACTGACAACGTCAGTGCCCTCTGCGGAAGTTCGGGGTCGTCGACGCGTACGTACGAGGCGGGTCCGCTGCCGATGTCGTACCGGCCGATCCCGAGCCGGTGCACCGCACCGGCCGCCGGGCCGCCCGCCACCCGCAGTTCGACCAGTCCGGTCGGCTCGCCGGGCAGGCATCCGGCCGGGTCGTGCAGGCTCACGACGGCGCCCTCGCGCAGCGGCGAGGTGGCGATGGTGGCGCCGGGGTCGACGGCGCGTCCGTCCACGAACGCGACCGGAGCGCCGGCGCCGGCCGCCCCCGGCTGCTGCCCGATGGGGATGATCTGCGCTCCGACGCCGTAACCGACGTGCTCCGCCAGCTCCTTGGCGATGTCCCCCACCGAGGACTCGGGATCCGCGTCGAGCACCACGTCGGCGGTGGCGCCGCCGAGCGGGTCGACGACGGTCAGGGTCAACCGCACGCTCGTCCTCCCCCAGACACCGAAGGCCGCTTCCGGAACGCGGGCCACAGTGCTCCCGACCATAGCCGCTCACCGCTTCCCGCAGGCAACGGCCCGTGTGAGGGAACCACGAAGGCCCGTGCCGGTGAACGCCCTTGGTGCGGGCTCGTGACACAACCGGGGTGTGCTCCTGCAAGCGCCGTAAGTAAGCTGCTTGCTCGACGCGGACGGGTCGCACCATCCGCACCAGGAGCCACGGGGGTTGGCCCTGCGGCGAGTTGAAGCATGGAGGACGCCACATGGCCGGCGGCAAAGACGCTGACATCACTTACGAGAAGATGCGGCACGCCGCGAAGCGGCTCGGCCACGAGAAGGAGAAGATGGAGGACAAGCTCCACGGCCTCGACAGCTACATCGACGGCCTCGTCGCCGACGGCTACACGACCTCCAAGGGCTCCCAGGCCTTCGACGACTCCTTCAAGGAGTTCACCAAGGGCATGAAGGACACCCTCGAGGGCCTCAAGGGAATGGCCAAGTTCCTGGAGGACGCGGCGAAGGCGTACGAGGACCTGGACGACCAGCTGGCCAAGGGCGTCAAGGGCTGACAGCCGGACCTTGCGGACCGCACCGGGGCGACGGGGCGCACCAGCGCCCGGTCGCGCCCGTGTCCGGTCCGCTTCGCAGTGATGGAGCCCGAGTGACTGTTGAGCAGGAAGTCTGAAAACCGTGGCGGACAGAACCCGATACGACCTCGATCTGATCAAGGATTGCTCGGACTCGCTCTACCGTATTCACCGTGAGTTCGACCAGCACGGCAATCCCGCTGACGGCTACGACGACGACCTGGGCAGCGACAGACTCCGGGACGTGTTCGACGACTTCTCGGACACCTGGAAGAAGAACCGCAAGAAGCTGATGAAGGACATCGAGAACCTCGCCAAGTACACCGCCGAGGCGGCCAAGGCGTACGAGGACATCGATCACAAGCTCGCGGAGGCGCTCAGGAACGCCAAGAAGAGCGATCAGAAGGGGAAGCCGTGACAGCCCGTCCCAGGGACTGGACGCCGATGTACGACTCCGACCCCGTGCCCGGTGACCCGCACGAGGTGGCGCGGCTCGGCAAGAAGCTGCGCGGCATGGCCGAGGAGATCGACACGCAGGCCCGGAACATCAGGGCGTTGGCTTCCGTCGACGGCTGGGACAGTGACGCCGGCCGTGCCTTCCACGAGACCGCGAGCGACACCGCCGGACGGCTGAAGAAGGTGTACGACCGCTACGACGAGGCGTCGAAGGCACTGGGGACGCAGGTCAAGGACGGCGAGTCGGACGAGTACGCCGGCGAGCTGCACCGTGCGCAGCGCATGGCCGACGGGGCTCTGGACGATTTCCGTGCCGCGGAGGTCGATCACAAGGCGGCCCAGAAGGTGCTGGAGCCGTACACCGGCACCGTTCCGTCCCAGGAAGACCATGTCGAGCGCACGAAGCAGGAGAAGAAGAGGGACGACGCCGCGCATCTCATGGCTGTGGCGCGCAGCAAGATCGAATCCGCCAAGGAGATCCGTGACGACGCGGCGAAGCGGGCCGCCCACCGGATCAAGAACGTGATTCATCACGACGGCGTGCACGACCCCGGCGGAATCATGAACTGGATCGCGGATCACGCGGACTGGATCTCGACCGCCGCCACGGTTCTGGCCGTTGCGGCGCTGATCGCGGCAGTCGTCCTGTCGGGCGGCACGCTCGCCATCGTTCTTGTCGGGCTGGCTTCCGCGCTCAGTGCCACCGCTCTGTCGGGGCGGCTGTACGACGTCTTCGCCCGGGGCGGGAAGTTCGACTGGCTGAAGATCACGTTTGATGTCCTCGGGATCATCCCGGGCCTCGGCGCGCTGAAGGGGCTCTCGGCGGCGGCCAAGGGCTCGCGGCTTGTCGTCGCTCAGGAGGCGGTCTGGGCCGGTTTCACCAACGGCTTCGCCGTGAAGAGCATCAACCGAGGAGTCGGCCTCGCTTCCAAATACCTGGCCAAGAAGGGCATCACCAAGGTGAAGCTGCCCGCGAACGGGTTCGACCCGGAGGGCGTCACCCGCTTCATCAAGGGTGCCGCGTTCGGCAACGCGTATGTCCAGAGTTTGATTCGACTCCGTGGCAGGTTCGGGGCCGACGACACGACGCACCCGGTCAGCCCGCCGCCCGGTGACACGCGGCCCACCCCCGCGCCGGACGTGAGCCCCAGGCCTTCGGGTCCGTCCGGAACTCCTTCGCCGACGCCGCAGCCGAGCCCTTCTCCGACCTCGTTCCACGCTGCACTGGCGCCTACTGGATAGGGAGAGATTCACGTGGGTGACTATCACGCCCTCAGTCCCGGACAATTTGTCGATGACCGGGGGACCGTTCATGACATGGTCCCTTCGGAGCTCATCGCCGCCGTCCCAGCCGCGAGGGCGGCCGCCGAGCGGTTCGGGCGGGAGGTGCGCTTCGACTTCCTGGATGACCGGGCCGTCCACTGGATGCTGTTCCAGCGGCGCCAGGACACGGAGAAGGCCAGTGTCATGGGCTGCCTCGCCGCGATTCCGCTCTTCATCTTCGGACTGGGTGCGTGGCCCTTCTGGGACCTGGTCGCGTCCGGCAAGTCCCGCCAGTTCCAGATCGCGTTCATCGTCGTCGACGCGCTGATCGTCTGCGGTTCGCTGGTGGGAACCTATCTGGTGCGGCGCCGGAGCCTGCTCGACCCGACCGACCGGAACGTACGGTGCAGAGCCCGCCTCTATCGCAAGATCGCCGGGATCGCCCGGCAGGGCGGTGCCGACGTACCGCGTCTGTACCCGTACTACGGGATGTACGCGACGTCGCGGACGTTCTACCCCGATGCCACTGAGCGCCCCGTGCCGGAGAAGGAACAGGCTCCATGACCACCGACCTCGAGTTGTCGGCGTTCACACCCACGCACTCCGCGCCGCCCGCCCTTCGCGCCGACGACATCCACGTCCGCTGGGTGATGCCGGAGATCTTCCATGACATCCCGGTCCATGAGACGGACGACGACGAGGCCGTACGACTCTTGGAGGAGCTCGCCGAGAAGGCGCTCCCGGATGCGGCGGACGACGACAGGACGCGGTTCGCGGTCATCTGCGCACTCGGATTCGACGACCTGCTGGCCGCTGGTGTCGAGTACGCCGGTATCTGCGTGACGGCCGTCGACGAGACCCCCTGCACCGCGACCGTCTTCGCGTCCCTGATGGACAGCCCGGAGGTCGACGGGGGTGTCCCGGCTGTGGTGAAGGAGATGGCGTCGACGTTTCGTCGGCTCGACGGAACCGACGTCTCCGAGGTGGAACTCCCCTGCGGACCTGCCGTGGTGTGCATCGGAACGCGCGAGTCGCAACTCACGGGTGAGCTGACCGAGTCGGGTCACAGCCTTGCCTTCCCCACCGGATACATCCGTGTCTACGTGCCCCTTCCGAACGGCACCACGGTCGCGATGGAGATGTCGACACCCACGATGGAGGGCTGGGACGTTTTCTCCACCATGTTCGGCAACACGGCCAGCAGCATCCGCCTCTTCACGGCCGACGGCTCGCCGCTGATCACCGCAGGGACCGGCCGGTGAGCGTCAGCGATCCGGCGCCCTCCGACTACCGGCTCCTCGTACCCCGAGACTGGTTCCGTGTCGATCTCACGCACGAGCGCTGGCGCCGCCAGTTGAAGACCTTCGTGGACAAGGAGTCGGAGGGAAACCGCGTCCCGGCGGAGGCTGCTCGAAACCTGTGGACAACGCTCCGCAACACCGCCGAAGGCAGCCTCGCTCAGGGCGGTCTGGAGTTCTTCCTGAAGACCGAGTCGCCCGGTTCGGCCCTCCCCGCATCCCTCTTGATCTCGTTGGCGATGACGCCTCGCGGACTGGCGCCCACGCCGGACGACCTCGCCTCGGAGCTGACCCGACGGGTGAATGCCGATGCCGAGGTGGACGTCCAGGCACTGCCTGCGGGCGGGACCGTCCGAGCGATCACGCAGACGACCATGGACTTCCACGTGTGCATGCCCGGCGGTGTTGGATACCTGCACCTGGCTTTCGCTGTACCACTGAGCGGCACCGACAGCCCGATGGGCGACCTGTGCGATGCCATCGCTCACTCTTTGCGCTGGGTCTGAAGCCGGGCTCGGCCGCTGTCGAGCCTGGTGACGACAGTGCGGCGCCTGGCTACCGTACGCACGTCTTGCTGCCCCGTACGGACGTGCCGTAGGAGGTCTGCCACACGCCCTGAGCGGTCTTCGCCAGGCGTGTGTCGTACAGAACGAAGGCGTCGTTCCCAGCGGGAGTCCGGTCGACCTTCTCGGTTTTGCGGTCCTTGTTGTACGCCTCGGTCTCATCCGCGTGCTTGCCGCTGCCCCTTTCGGACTTGACGTGCCCCATCGCACAGCCATGTCAGACGTCGGAGGTGTGGGGTCCCTCGGTCCGTGACCGGCGCATCAGATACAGGTGGAGGTCGCTGCGCTGCTCCTCCGTGGTGAGCATCAGCCAGGAGCCGTCGGAGAAGCTGACGCGAAGCTTTCGGTTGTCGTACTCGGGCAGTGGGTCCTCAATGACCGCCCGGTCCGCGGGGATCTCGGCGACGAGGCGCATGCGATCGTCCCTGCGGACGGAAACCCGCTTCGGCGGGGCGGCCAGCACGATCCGGCCCTCCGCCAGCACGACGAAACGTTGGTGATGGGAGGAATGGCCGTACCAGCGCAGCAGGAACTGTCCCGCGGCCTTGTCCCAGTCACCGTCGAAGGTGGCGTTGAGGCCCTGCTCGGCGATGGCCTTGTCCCGTCTGTCGACGGCCAGGTCGTCGGCCCTGCCTCGCTCGCGTTCCTCCTTCGTCGACAGAAGGCGCTTGAGAGCCTCCTCGCCGGAGGCGAGAAGGCTGAACAGCATGGCGATGGGCATCAGGGGCGCGACGAGCACGGCGCCCAGGATGCCGAGCGGTCGCAGGAACGCGGGACGCAACGGGCCCGCCCCGGCCGCCTGGTGGACATCCGCCGGAGGCTGCGGGATCCGGCCTATCACGCACCACGCACCGGCGTCCGGAACGACCCCGAGGCGGTTGCGTGCTGTGCGGTCGCTGCTCCTGGACAACTCGTTCCACCTTCCTCGCTGCGTGCGGGCGAAGTATCGCAGCACCGTCTCATGTTCAAGACGGAGGAATTCATCGGAAGGCTGTGCACCTCGATCGCGGGGTCCTTGAGCTGGATCATGTGATCCCCGGCGACACGGGTCCAGGCCTGGAGGGGATGGCGAAGAGCACCGTCCCGCGGGCGCCGCCTTTGCTCTCCATTGGTTGCCCGTCCGAAAACGGGTGCACGAGGGTGGAGGACGGCTGCCGTGGGACCGGTGGGCCGGAAGAGGCGGTCGGGACGGCCGCCGGCAGCGGGCGCACGGGGGTGCCAGTGGCGGATCACATAGCGGTGTCGACGACGGAACTGCGGGAGATAGGCCGCTCCGTCGCGAAACTGAAGGGCCACTTCGAACACGCCAAGGACCTCGTCGACTCCTACGACGCCGAGATGGGATCGGGAGAGGTCGCCGAAGCCCTCGACGCCTTCGCCGACGACTGGAAGAAGAAGCGCAAACAGCTCTGCGACGGCCTGGAGTTCCTCGGCCGGACCGCGGAAGAGGCCGCCAAGGCCTACGACGGCCTGGACCAGCATCTCGCCGACGCGCTGCTCAAGTCCCAGGCGGGCAAGGGCGGCGAGGGCAAGTGAGCGACGACTTCCCCGGTGTCGACTGGCAGACCGCGCGCTACGACGACAAGGAGTTCACCCCGGGTGACCCCTACGAGGTCGCCCGGCTCGGCAAACGCATCGCCGACACCGCCGCCCTGATCCAGGAACAGGCCGCCAAACTGCACAATTTGGTCGACGGCAACGGATGGGACTCCGACGCCGGCCGTGAGTTCCAGAAGAAGACCGGTGACACGGTCGGACTCCTCACCAAGTCCCACCAGCGGTACGCGGCCGCAGCCGAAGCCCTGGGCACCACGGTGGGCAGCGCCCCCGCCGACGAACACGGGCACACGGACTGGGCCACCGCGCTCGATCACGCCCAGAACCTCGTCCGGGCCGCCCTGACCAGGGCCAAGACCGCCGATGCGGACCGCAGCCACTGCCAGAAGCAGCTCGACCAGCACCCGGGACCCGACGAACACCCCGACAAGCACAAGCTGGACAAGCAGAAGGACTGCGCCGACGCGGACCTGGACAGCGCCAGGGCCGACCTTCGACGGGCCCTGTCCTACCGCGACGCCCAGGCCGGATACGCCAAGGCGGCCATCCACGACGCCGTCGAGCACGACGGCCTGAAGGATCCCCAGCACCACTGGTGGGACAACTGGAAGGACTGGGTCGCGGACATCGGGCACTGGGCCGGAGTCGCGGCGGCCGTCCTCGGCGTACTGGCCCTGGTCCTGAGCTGGGTACCGGTACTAGGAGAGGTGCTCGCCGCCCTGGCCCTGATCGCCTCGGTCGTGGCGCTGGTCTGCGACACCGTTTCCGCGCTCGACGGCAAGGGCACGTGGCTGGACGTCGCCATCGACGCGATCGGCGTCCTGTCCTTCGGCGCCGGCCGTCTGCTCGGCACCACGGCCAAGGAGGCCGCCGTGGCCGCCCGCGGGTCCTCCGCCCTCAAGGACGTGGGCCTGGCACGGGAGGCCGGACTGAACCCGGCGGCGGCCCGAGGCCTCGCCGAAGCCCTCAACGGGGTGAAGCCCGGCCAGATCGGCAAGGCGCTGGCCGAGGGACCGGCCGAGCTCCTGCCCCGTATGCGGTCGGTCGTCAAGGAATCGCTGGACGTCAAGGCGTACGTGGACGACATCCGGGTGGCCGCAGGTCAACTGCCCAAGGAGGCAAGCCTGCTCACCGAGGGAGCCCCCAAGCTGGCGCAGATCTCCGGTTCGTCGTTCAAGACCATGGCGGGACTCGGCAAGGCCCTCTACATCGGCAGCCAGACCCTGCCCCTCGCACTCGGCTGGTCCAACCTGGCGCCGGTCGGCGAAGGCGAGTCGAAGGCCACCGGCCCCAACCTCCTGAGCGGGCTGAAGGAGATTCCCGGGATCGGCGCCGGCGGCATCCCGTTCTACAACTGGACGTGGCACGCGAGTGGGTGAGACCGGCGAAGGCGGCAGACCCGAGGACAGGGCGGGCGCGGGCCGCCACGCAGAACCGAGGATCGAGTGGTGAACGAAGAGGAGTCGGTCGACGACCTGTTCGCGCGGCTGCCGGAGGACGGGCGCCGCACGCTGGAACAGATCGGCACGGGCCTGCCGGAACTGCGCCGCATGGCCGCCGGCGACGGCGGAATGCCGAAGGTGCGCGCGGTGCTCTCCGAGTTCACCAGCGCCTCGCGGCCGCGTCGCCCCGGTGACGACGAGGGACCGGCGCAGCGGACCGCCGTACGGCCGTGGGTGGTGCTGTTCCTGTCGGCCCTCGCCGGGGTGGTCCTCACCGAGGCCTCCACTCTCGTCCTGGGAGAGACCGCGCTGCTGGTGGGCGTGGTCTGCGGACTGGGCGTCCTCTTCGCGGCCCTCAGGACGCGCGCGTCGCGCGGAGGCCTCGTCCTGCGGTGGATCACGGTGGCGGCGTACGCCGTCCTGGTCGCCGCCGGCTCCTTCGGCACCCAGCAGTGGTACCTGCGGCTACGAGGCGCCGAGCAGCCGGTGACGATCGTCCGACCGCTCCATCAGTGGACGCACGGCACCCGGGAGACGTACTGCAGGGTCCGGCTCCAGGACGGTTCCGTCCGGCAGGTGCTCGGCAACAGGGAGAACTGCGCCGACCGGGCCGGCCTCAGGGACATCGCCGTCGTCGATCCGGCGGGCCACTACCGGCCCTTCCTCGGGACCAGGTCCGAGATCGGAGGCACGGCGGGCGCGGTCGTCGCCCTGGGCGCCGCCGCTGTTCTGATCCTCGCTCCGGCGTGCGCCGTGGTGCTGGGACGTGCACGGCGGAGCGGTGAGCCCGGCGGAGAGCCCGGCGGAGAGCGAACGGGAGGACGAACGGAATGACGGGACGGTCGGACAACGGCACGGCGGCTCAGCGGGGGGTGGGCGAAATCGTCCGGGCTGGGGCAGGTGCAGGGGCCGGGACTGAGACTGGGGTGGGGGCGGAGATGGGACCGGGACCGGGACCGGCGCCTGTCCTCGCGCCGCCCTCCGACTACCGGCTCGCCGCCCCCGAAGGCTGGGAACGGGTCGTCCTCGACCCGGAACGCTGGCCCCATCGCATCGACAAACTCGTCCAGCGAGGGCTGCGCGGAACGAGGGCGACACCGCAGCTCAAAGCGGCGCTGGCGGAACGGATCCGGGACCAGGCCGAGGCCGCGCACGCGAACGGCGGGGTGGAGATGTACCTCGTCAACCAGGTCATCGGGCAGGTTCCGGTGTCCGCCGGACTGGTCGTGACCCTGCTGCGTCCGCCGCCCGGGACCACCCCCGGGGGCCTGGCCGACACCGCCGTGGCGCTCGCCGCGAGCGGCGCCGACGTCAACACCGTCGAGCTGCCCGCCGGTCCGGCCGTACGCCACCTCCACCGCCGTCGGCCGGCACCCGACGACCCGGACGGCAACAGGCTCACCGTCACCCACCTGGACGTCCACCTCGCCGTCCCGAACAGCGACCTGCGTCTGCTGCTCTCCTTCTCCACCCCCATGGAGCCGCTGGCGGACGCGCTGGTGACGCTCTTCGACTCGATCGCCCGCACACTCCAGTGGATGGCCTGATGCCCGCGTACTCCGATTCCACCGTCCTCATGCAGGCGCCCGACGACGCCGTCTCCCTCCCCGTGCGCGGCCCCGTCGATCTGGACGTCTGGGCGCTGGACGCGGCCCGGCGCCGCCTGGGAGCGGGCGCCGACGCGCGGCTGGCCGAGGCGCTCGCCGTCGAACTGGGTGAAGCGGCGGCCGACGCGCGCAGCCGTGGCCCGATCGTCGCGCTCTCGTACGTTCCCGAGCCGACGCTCGGGGAGCTGGCCCGCGTCGAGCTGTCCCCGCTGGTCGCCGACGACACGTATCCGGCCGTCACCGTCGAGCTGCTCCACCGCTATCTGGCCATGCCGACGGACCGCTCGTTCCGTCCGCCCGAGGCCGAGCGGCGTGCGGTGCCGGCCGGACCGGCCGTCCGGGTCCGGCACGCGTACGTCCAGGAGCCGGACCGCGACGGGACGGGCACGATCCTGGAGACCTGCGCCTACGGCATCTGCCCGGACGAGAAGTGGGGCCTGGTCCTGCTCACCTCCTGGCGCGCCCTCGCCCACACCGACGCCCTGTGCGCACTGACGGACAGCCTGGCGCAGACGATCACGGTGAGACCCACCGGCTGATTGCTCAGCCCGGTCCAGCCGTCGGCCCGGTGTCCCCGACGGGGTCGACGAAGGAAACGGTCCGCAGAACGGCCACGAGGAGGTCGCAGAATTCGGCCCAGTAGTCCATGGAGGCCGTGAAGAGGGTGAACACGGCGGTGAAAGGTCCGGTCGGGAAGGGGACGTGTACCTGGATCTGTCCGGTCATGAGATCCGACGTGCCGTCCGCCGCCGTTGCCTCCGGACCGAGCGTGTACTGGCGCAGCGTGACGCAGGACACCGCGGGACCGCAGGGCAGTTCGAGCCAGCGGGCGTCGTTGTACGGGTCGCCCGAGAGGATGGCCAGAATGCCCTGGGCGACCACGTCGGTGTCGCTCGCGGTCTGGTCGGTCGGGATGGCCGCCACGGTGAAGGAGCACTGGGCTGCGCCCTCCGCGAGCTCGTGCCGGGCGGCCGCCCCGTCGGGCTCGGCCCCGTCGGAGACCGTGGAGAACAGCCCCATCGCCGCGTACGAGATTCCGCTCTTCGCCATGAGTTCGGCGATTCCCGCGTAGTACGGGGCCGCCGGGCCCCAGACCTCGTCGTCACCACGTGAGTAGAGCTCGCGTACGAAAGCGTGGGCACGCTCCGTCCGGGCTTCGGGAGTCGCGGCGACGGGAAGCGCGAAGAAGCCCTCGGGAACCAGGAACCATAGGGGTGGCGGCTCGTCGTGGGGCGCCGTGAGGGGAACGACGCGCACCGCATCGTCGGAGGTCACCAAGGAGATCGAGACCGTTCTGGGCAGGAGCGGGAGTGGGACATCAGAGGTCTTCCGGGCGGTAGTCCGCAGGCTGGACTTCTCGCCCCGTCGAATCCATCAGCATGTTCGTTTCCGAGGCGCCGAAGAACGCATCGAGCTTGCTCGGAAGCAGGAACTCGACTCGGTAGTGGCCCCCCGGGGGGCGGCTGATCACAGGGGAAACGCCATCGGGCGCCTGAATCCTCGACGTGTAGGTCGCTACGGCCGATCGCTGCGCCTCGGTGAGGGAGTCCTTGGACAACAGCTCGATCGGGCTGACCAGATGACGTGTCAGGCGTTGACGCCTGATGCTGCTCAGCCTGCACCAAGAGTCATCCATGAAGGTGACGGTGAAATCACTGCCGTCCTTGAAATCCTTCCGCTCGACGCGACGTACGGCCGAACGCGGGACTTCCCAGAGGAGCTGGTCGTCGATGTTCCTCGGATCCTTCTTGTGGAAAGGGAAGCCCACGACGACCAGTCGTCGGTCTGTGACGATGGCGTGGGTGCCGTAGAGCTTCCCGTCCGAACGTCCGGGGTCGAGTCGCCAGGGCAGCGTGCGGGCGATGGTGCCGGGTGCGGCCCACACGACGGGGAAGTCCCGGACCTCGTTGTCCCGGTCGTCCGGGGCGTCGGAGCCGGAGCGGGGGAAGGCGCTGCCGCTGAGGTTGCCTCCGGCCGAGGAGAAGACGCCCATGACGGCGACCCCCACGGCCAGGGCGGTCCCCTTGACGGTTCTCCGCGCCGCCGAGTCGCCCGCGGAACGAGCCCTGTACGTCGGCCCCTGCGGCCAGCCCGGCAACTCGTCCTGGATGTCATGGCGTTCGGGGCCCCGGAACCACCGCATGCCCCTGACGGGCGTGGCCGCTCCCGTGGCGAAGGCGACTGGGGCGCGGGCGAGGAGTGTCTCCCCCGGATCGGGCTGCCAGACGTTCATGTCCGCACACATCTTCCCTGCCCGACGGCTCTCGTGAGCCGAGGCATATCGTCTGCTCGCCGCTTCGTGTCGATGCTCAACCTCCCGACGCGGCCTTCTCGAACTGGTCACCGGGGAAGAGCGCCTCGCCTATGTGCTGATGAATGGGGACGATCTTGGGGAAGATCTTGAGACCGGCATCGATGGCGATGCCCGCACCCATCGGGTTGATCTTCACCCCGGGGATCATGTTCAGCCCCTTGGAGCCCATCCACTGGCCCTCGTGATAGCCGGCGCTCGAGAGGCCTCCCATGCGGGACATGAGGCCACTGCTTCCGTGCGACACCTCGAAGACGTGGTCGGACATGCCGCCGATCTTGACCAGTCCGGCCTTGCCCAGTCCGCCGGCGAGCCCGTTCGAGGACTTGCCGAAGGCCATCAGGATGCGCGAACTGCCGATGTCGGTCGCCTGGAATCCCTTACCCAGCGCGGCGACCTTTCCGGCTGCCGCGACCCGGGCGATGTCGGCGGTTTCCCCGGCCACCTTGATGCCCTTGCCGAACATGCCGATTCCCGGCATCAGGCCGACCGCGTCCATTCCGATCTGCATCCAGCCGACATCGGCGCCGGCGGCCTTGGCCAGTCCGTGGGCGGCCAGGGCGAGCCCGCTCGCGAGAAGGGCCGCGGTACCGAAGACCGCCGCCAGAGGGGGGAAGGGGAGCGTGACGATGGCCAGCAGTCCCAGAACTGCCGTCAGGTCGCTCAGCAGGTCGCCGATCAGTTTGATCATGTCGGCGTGATCCTGGATCCACTGGCCGGTGGCGTCCCAGGCGTCCGTGATGCCGTGGCCCAGCTTGTCCCAGAAGTCGGGTTCGTCCGGTGCGATGTCCCCCGCCTTGTCGAGCTCCTTGCCGATCAGCCCGGCAGCCCGCCGGTAGCGGTCCTCGAGGTCGTGGACCTTGCTGGTGACCTCGTTCACCGCACTCGACGTCTTGGCCAGGTCCTCGCTGCCCTTGCCCTCGGCCTTCTGTTCGGCCTTGTCCTTGGCCTCGAGCTTCTCCCCGGCCGTCTTTTCGAGACGGTCGGCCTCGTCCTGGAAGCCGTGCAGTTCGTTGGCCCACCGGTGCAGTGCACGGGATGCCTTGCCGAAGGAATCGTGGCTCTTGCGGATCAGAGGCGTGACGTCGTCACCGATGTACTCGGTGAAGGCGACCGCGGTCTTGCCCTTCCAGGCCCCCGCCTCGATCTGCTCGAGCTCTTTCAGGGCCGTTCCCAGCTCGCCCGCCAGGCTCCCGAGCTTCCGGGCGAGCTCCCGGGTGTCCTCGACGTCCCCGGGAGTGGGGTCCCACCCGATGTGGGGGAACGCCGGACGCTTCGTCACCTCACGCGCCCTTCTTCTTCGGCGCCTTGAGCGACTCGGCGAGATCGAGGTCGAGCTTGCCGAAGGAATCGGCGATCTTGTCGATCATCTTGACCGCGCCGCCGGCGTGCTTCCCGAGCTGCTTGATGCCGTAGCCCCAGTCGTCGGCGAAGTCCTGCACGTCCTCGACCAGTTTGACCTCGCCGACGGCAGAGGCGTCGGCGCCGCGCAGACCTCGCCGGGTGGCTTCCATGCGGTCGCTGATCGTGGAGAACGTCTTCTTCAGATCCTCGAAGACCGTGTCCTCGAGGCGCAGGTCACTCATACGGGGTCCCGCTTCCTGGGTTCGTGACGGGCTGTGGCTTCGGGTCGGTCCTCAGCGGTTGACCGCCTGGATCTCCTGCACGGTGATGTCCTGGGTGGTCCCGAAGGTCCCGTCGGGGAGGGTGCCGCCTGCTCCTCCTGTGCCGGTCCAGGTGACCGCCCAGGTGATGGTGGCGCGGAGTTTGTAGGAACCGTCGCCCGAGGAGCGCAGGTACTTGATTCCGCAGGACGGGGTCTGTCCGGCCTTGCCCCGGGCGTACGGGGTGCCGATCGAGTGGTCGTCGTTCAGCCGGCACTCTCCCGAGGCCGGGTAGGTCTCGGCGTCGCCGGTTCCGGGTTCCAGCCGGAGCGAGACGGGCTTCGCGGTGGTGGTCGCCGAGATGTGGAGCCCGGCGACATCGAGCGCCGCCGTCACGGACACGTCCTTGAAGGTCGCCTTGTCGAGCCAGGCCCAGGTGGGGAGATTGACCTTGGTGACGTCCCGGGGCGCGAGGGTGACCTTGGTCTCCGGGAGCTGGATGGTGTTGTAGGCGGCTTCGGCGAGAATCCTGGGCGTGACGGCCTGTGGGACACCGGGATCGTCGTTGTTCGTCACCCAGAAGGGGAGTTCACCGCATTCCATGCTGGCGGGGTCGTCGAGACGGTCGGGATTCTGGACGGCGACCCACCATTTCCCCTCGTCGGCCTTGTCCCCGTTGTAGTCCTTGTACTTGCCGTCCTTGTAGATGTCCCGGAACTGGCCGACCGCGGTCTTCGCGTAGTTGGCCTGACCAGGGGTGTTGATCGTTTCCTCGTACATCGTCTCGACGTACTTCTTGAACTCGGCCACAGACCGCGGCTCGTACCAGCACGCCGGCGGGGTCCAGTCACCCACCGGCTGAACCGCGCCGCTGCCACTGCCCCGAGGACGGACCGAGCCGGAGTAGGTCACCTGTGAGACAAGGGTTCCGGCGTCGGAATGGGCGCTCTGCTTGGTGTTGCCCTGAGTGCCCGCGCTCGGCGGCCAGTCGGCATGGGCGGTTCCGGGAATCAGTGCGAGCGCCCCCGCCAGGGCGCCGGCGGCCGCGACGCGACCGGGGACGGCTACGGGGTGCACGACTTGTGCCCCCGCTGCGAAGCGAGCTTCGTCGTCTGCCAGACGCCCTTGTCGTTCTTCTCGAGTCGCGTCGTATAGAGAACGTACGACTTGTCCGTCACGGCCGTCTTGAGGACCTTGCTCGACTTCCGCTCCTTCGCGAAGGCCTTGGACTGGTCCTCGCAGTACACGACGCCCGCAGAGGTGGAGTCGAAGAGGTCGATCTTGGGGTTGTAATAGCGGTTGACGCCCGTGATCGAGTAGCCGTTCTTCACGATGGACGTGACCCAGTCCCCGGCGTCGGCCAGTGCGGTGCCGCGGTAGTAGAAGCCGAGGGCAGGCAGTTCGGCATCACCTTCGGCGATGGCGTAGTTCGTCGCATCGACTCTCCGCTGAACGTCGGCGAGAACCGCGTCCTTCGTGGTGTCCCCGGTCTTCCAGTTCTCGAAGCTGTCGCTGAGATCGCTCGGAAGAGTGATGTCCGGGCGCTTCACGTCCGTCGATGCGCTCGGGCCGGGAGAGGCCGGAGCCGCGGTGCCGGTGTCGGCGCCGGGGATCTTGTCGTTGCCCTTTGTGCTGTCGCCCCCACCGCCACAAGCCGTCAGCAGCAAGGCTGTTGTCACAGCGAACGCGGTAGCAACGGGCAAAGAGCGGCGCTTCACAAGGGACTCCCCGGGGGACATCGGTTGGGCGAAGTCGGTCAAGGGCAATGACGGTATCCATGGGGCTCTTGGTTTCGCCAGGCGGAAACCCCGAGCTGGACGTGGGCATACGGGGGTGTTCCGGGGTGAAGTGGCGTTCCGCGGTGGCCTGATGGTGTTCCGGGACACATCGGCCCGTGCGGCGTCGGGCCCGCTTCCACATCTCGCGCGGCGTTTGCGTTCGACACCTTCACATGAGGTGCCGCGCGGGTGGAGCTCCTCGTCTCCGGGGTGTCGTCCCCGCGTCCGCCGCACCTCGTACGCTGGCCCGAGCCGAACGGGTCGAACACACGGGGCCGGTTCGCACACAAGGCAGAGGATCAACGACGCACCCGGGGGCGCCATGGACCGCTACATCGAAACCCTCACCGTCGAGCGCGGCGGTTTCCGGATCAAGGTGCCGGAGTCGTGGTGGGAGTTCGACGTGCGGCCCGAGTCCCGGGACGACTCCATCCGGCGGATGGTGAGCGAACGGATCCGGCAGAGGCCCGAGTTGGCGCCGTACCGCGACACCTACGTCGGCTTCCTCCGTAGAGCGGCGGCGGACGCCTGGAACTCGGGTGCCCTCTACTGCGGCTGCATGGCCGAGTCCTTCGGCGGCGACACCCCGATCACCGGCTCGGTCACCGTCTCCATCGTCGGCGGACGTACGCGCGCGGGTGAGCCCCTGTCCACCGACCCTCAGGTCATGGCGGGCCAACTCGCCGTGCGGGAGGCGAAGAAGGAGGGCGACGCCTGGCGGAAGGTCACCACCGTCGAGATACCCGGCGTAGGTCCCGCCGCCCGGACGTACGGCATCGAGGACATCCCCGTCCCCGACGACAGCCTCGGGCGCACGATCCGCGCCGTGCTGATGCAGACGTTCATCCCCGTGCCCGGCCAGGAGGGCAAGGTCGCCCTGGTAGCGGGCAGCAGTCAGGTGCTCGATCTCGCCGACTCCTTCTTCGACGTCTTCGACGCCGTCACCTCCACGTTCCGCTTCGCGCGGTCCTAGACCCGCGGCCCTTTCCTTTCTCACTTCGCGCCGGTCCAGTAACTTCGCTCATGCGTACGGTTGTTGTTGAGACGGACGTGACGGGGGTTGCGGCATGGCGGGGAATCGGCCGGGTGACTGGCATGTCCTGGAGCTGGACAAAGACCCGACGCCGGGTGATCCGGACCGGGTGCGCAAGCTCTCGAAGGATCTGCTCGACTTCGCCGATGACGTGTCGGACGCCTTGCGGCTGATCAAGGGGATGGCGGGTGAGGACGCTGTTCTCGCCTGGGCGGGGAAGTCGGCGAAGGCGTTCCAGGACGAGTTCTCGGATGTGCCGAAGCAGCTGAAGAAGCTGAAGAAGTCGTACGAGATGGCGGGGGACGCGCTCGGGGACTACTGGCCGAAGCTGGAGCGGGCGCAGGCGCTGGCCGACAAGGCCCTCGCCAAGGGGCGGGAGGCGCAGGCGGATCTCGGCTCCGCCAAGTCCCGTTTGTCGTCGGCGGATTCGTGGGTGACGCGGGCGACCAAGGAAGCGGACAAGTACAAGGACGATCCGACGGGCGGCAAGGACGCGGAGAAGCCGGACGAGTCGAAGGTCCGTGCCGCGACGCGGGATGCCCAGCACGCCAAGTCCGCGCAGACGAGCGCGCAGTCGGACGTGACGAACGCGAACAGTGCGCTGGACGCGGCGAAGAAGATGGCCGAGGACGCCCGCAGGATGCGGGAGGAGGCGGCGCGGGACGCGAAGTCGAAGATCGACGAGGCGTCGGACGCGGGGATCCACAACCGGAAGTGGTGGGAGGAGGTCGGGGACTGGTTCTCCGACAACTGGGACACGATCGTCACGGTGTGCAAGGTGGTCGTGGCGGTGGTGGGGATCATCGCGATGATCATCGGGGGGCCGATCCTCGGCGCGATCGTGCTGGTCGCCGCGCTGGTGGTGCTCGCCGACACGCTCAACAAATACGCGAAGGGCCAAGCCTCCCTGTGGGATGTGGCCTTCGCGGCGCTGGACTGCATACCCGGGATGAAGGGGCTCACCACCCTCGGCGGACTCGCCAAGGGACTCAAGGGCCTCAAGGCCTTCGGCAAGACCGGTCTCAAGGGCCTGGCGTTGGGGGCCAAGGGGTTCGGCAAGAGCGCACGCTCCCTCGGCCGTCCGATGAAGAAGCTCTTCACCTGCGGAGATCCCATCGACATGGCGACGGGCCAGATGGTGATGTCCGAGACGGACGTGTCTCTGGACGGTGTACTGCCCCTGGTGCTGGAGCGCCACCACCGCACCGGTCTGACCGGCGGCCGTCACTTCGGGCGGGCCTGGACCTCCACGCTCGACCAGCGGCTGGTCCTCGACGCCACGGGCGTACGGTTCTTCGCCGCGGACGGCATGGTCCTCACCTACCCCGTGCCCGAACCGGACGTGCCCGTCCTGCCCGTGGAGGGTCCGCACTGGCCGCTGAGCTGGGACGGCGGCCCCGGGGGGACCCTCACGGTGAGCCGGCCGGAGACGGGCGGCACCCTGAGCTTCCGGCCCCGGGAGGGCCGGCCGCCGCGGGAACTGCCCCTCGCCGCGATCGGCGACCGGAACGACAACACGATCACCGTCGAGTACGCCGCCGACGGCAGCCCGGCCGAGATCGTCCACCAGGGCGGCTACCGCATCGGCGTCACCTGCGAGTCGGGGCGGGTCGTGAACCTCACCCTGCTCAGCGACCCCGCGCGGCCGACCCTGATGACGTACGGCTACGACAAGCACGGGCGTCTCACCGAGGTCCGCAACTCCTCGGGCCGGCCTCTGAAGCTCGTCTACGACGACCGCGGCCGTCTCACCGGCTGGGAGGACCGCAACGGAGCCTGGTACCGGTACACGTACGACGAGCCGGGCCGCTGTGTCGCCGTCAACGGTGTGCACGGAATCCTCGACTACACCTTCGACTACGACGACGAGAGGCACCTGACCCGCGCCGTCAGTTCCCTGGGGCACACCACCGTCTATCAGTTCAACGACGCGTACCAGTTGATCGCCGAGACGGACGCGCTGGGCCACACCGAGTTCCACGAATGGAACCGGCGGGATCAACCGACCTCCCGCACCGACCGGTTGGGACAGGTCACGCGGATGGAGTGGGACGAGCTCGGCCGGCTCACCGAAGTGGTGCTCCCCGACGGCACGGTGTCCGCGGCCCGGTACAACGCGCAGGGCCTGCCCGTCGAGCTCACGGGATACGACGGCACGGTCGTACGTCAGGAGTGGGACGAGCGGGGCAACTGCACGTCACTGACCGACACCGACGGGACGACCACGGAGTTCACCCGGGACCGGACCGGTGCCGTCACCTCCGTGACCGATCCGCTCGGCGCCGTCCAGCGGTTCGTCAACAACCCCGCGGGACAGATCGTTTCCGCGACCGACGCCCTGGGGGCGGAGACCCGGTTCGGATACGACGCCTCCGGGCGGGTCACCGCCGTCGTCGACCCGGTCGGGGAGGTGACCCGCCAGGAATGGACCGTGGAGGGACATCTCGCCGCCCGGACGGGCCCGGACGGATCGACCGAGGCGTGGACGTACGACGGCGAGGGGAACCGGCTCACGCACACCGACGCCCTGGGCCGGGTCACCCGGTTCGAGTACGGGGCCTTCGACCTGCTGACCGCCCGCACGACACCGGACGGCGCGCGGTACGCCTTCCGCCACGACAGCGAGCTGCGCCTCTGCCAGGTCACCGATCCGAGGGGCCTGACCTGGGACTACACCTACGACGCGGTGGGCAGCCCGACGTCCGAGACCGACTTCGACGGGCGGACCGTCCGCTACGCCTACGACGCCGCGCGCCGGCTCACCGGCCGGACGAACCCGCTGGGGCAGAGCACCGCCTTCGCCTACGACGCGGTGGGCAACCAGGTCGAGAAGACCGTGGACGGCCGGACCACGGTGTTCACGCACACGCCCGGGGGCCGTCTCCTGCGGGCCGAGGGCCCCGACGCCACCCTGACGCTCCGCTACGACGGGGCCGGGCGCATCGCCGGAGAAGCGGTGGACGGACGCGAGCTCGCCACGTCGTACGACGCCGCGGGGCGGCCGGTCCGCCGTGTCACACCGGCCGGTGCCACCACCACGTACACCTACGACGCCGCGGGGAACCGCACGGCGCTCAGCACCGCGGGTCACGTGCTCACCTCCTCCTACGACGCCGCGGGACGTGAGACGGCCCGGGCGTTCGGGCACGGCCTCACCCTCGGTTTCGCCTGGGACACCGGGGACCGCCTCGGCTCCCAGACGCTGGAGGACATCCGCTCCTCCCGTCCTCCGGCCCGCCGGACGTACACCTACCGCGCGGACGGGAACCTGACCGGGATCGACGACCCGGCCGCCGGCCGGCGCACCTTCGACCTCGACGTCCTGGGCCAGGTCACCGCGGTGCGCGCCGCCGGCTGGACCGAGTCGTACGCCTACGACGGGACGGGCAACGTGACCGGCGCGGACTGGCCGGCGGACCGCGACCAACCCGAGGCGCGGGGCGCGCGCGCCTACGCCGGCAACCGACTCGTCGGTGCCGGTTCCGTCCACTACGAGTACGACGACGCCGGCCGTGTCGTCCTGCGCCGCCGCACCAGGCTGTCGCGGAAGCCGGACATCTGGCGCTACTCCTGGGACGCCGAGGACCGGCTCGTCGGCGTCACCACGCCGGACGGCACACGGTGGTGCTACCTCCACGACGCGCTCGGCCGCCGCGTGGCCAAGCGGCGCCTCGCGGCGGACGGGGTCACGGTCGCCGAGGAGACGCGTTTCGTGTGGGACGGCCCACACCTCGTCGAGCAGACCGGCCGGGTGGCCGGCACGGACGGGGGAGCCGACCTCGAGACGACGCTCACCTGGGAGCGCGACGACACCCGCCCTCTGACCCAGACGGAGCGCACGACCCAGGCCGGCGCGCCCCAGGACGTCATGGACGAACGGTTCTTCGCCATCGTCACGGACCTGGTCGGCACCCCGACCGAACTCGTCGACGAGTCCGGCGTGATCGTCTGGCGCGGCGACACCACACTGTGGGGGCTGGGAACCCGTTCCGATCAGGGGTCACGCGCGGTGCCGGGCTCCGGCGCGTCCACCCCGCTGCGCTTCCCCGGCCAGTACCACGACGCCGAGACGGGGCTGCACCACAACTGCTTCCGGCACTACGACCCGGCGTCGGCCGTCTACCTCAGCCCCGATCCGCTGGGCATGGACGCCGGGCCCAACCCGCGCCGCTACGTCGTCAACCCGCTGCTGTGGTCCGACTATCTCGGCCTGAAGCAGTGCTCCAAGATCCTCGGCGAGAACATGGCGAAGGAGGGCCGCGCGGTGGGACCCGGCCAGGCGGCCGCCCACATCGTCCCCTCCGGGTTCTCGCGCGGCGGCGGCCCGCGGATGAGGGGACTCCTGGCCAAGTACAAGGTCGACATCAACGACGCTGCGAACGGCATCCCGCTGGGGCATCCGAGGCCGCACAACTTCACGCACAGCAACCGTTTCCTCGGCCGCCTCGACGCCCATCTGCACAACGTCGTCGCGGACCGCGTCGCCCGGGGCTTCGGGGACCGCGCCATCCGCACGACGCTTCGGAGGGAACTGCGCAGTATCGGCCGGCAGATCGAGTCCGAGCTGTCCGGCGTCACCACCTCGGTGCCGAGCACCGCCTACTGGACGGCGTGATGATGTCCTCCATGAACTCCGAACCCCTGGCCGTGTACCGGCTCATGCCGAGCGCCCGGAATCTGCGCACCCTGCGTCTGGACGACTCGCTCATCGATCTCAAGCGCTGGCAGTTCCAGGGCGACCGGGCGCCGCGGCCCACCGCGTTCGCGGCGGAGTGGACGGGTGATCCGAAGGCCCGCAAGGCCGAGTTCGCGTCCGACTATCCCGGCGCTCCGATCCTCGCCGGCCCGCTCGCGGACCGGCTGCGGGAGGATCTGGAGAAGTCGGGCGGCCTGCTTCCGGTCCGCGTCGAAGGGGCGCCCGCGGACGCCTACCTGCTCCACCTCGTGGACCAGGTCGTCGACTGCGTGGACACCCGCGCCTCGTCGCAGCCGAAGAAGGCGACCGGCGAGATGCAGAAGACCGTCTTCCGCCCGGACGCCCTCCCGCTGGCCCTGCCCTCCTTCCGCGTGCCGCAGTTCCCTGTCGCCGTGCAGTGGAACGCCTGGGCGGTCAACCGTCTGACCGAGCTCCTCGGAGACGACCTGGAGGCCCGCCTGGTCTGGTCCGAGGACCCGGGTGTCAGGCCTCATCCCGGCCCGTGGGGGTTCTGAGTCCGGACGGGACCTCAGATGACCGACAGCACCTCGAACGCCCTTGCCGTCTACCGCCTGCTGCCGCGCATGGGCGAGTTCCGGACGCTGCTCCTCGGCAGTTCCCTGAGGAAACTCATCCGCCGGCAGATCACCGGGTCCGAGGCGGACATGCCGACCTCGCTCACCGGTTCGTGGGACGGCAATCCCGGCTGGCGCAGGAGCGAGTTCCCGAGCGGCTATCCCGGTGCTCCGGTCCTGAGCCGGCGCGTGGCGGGCCTGCTCGAGGCCGAGCTGTCGGCCTCGGGTCCCTTCGTGCCGGTCGTCACCGAACCGGCCGGGCCGGCCCTCCCCGGCGACGGCGGCGGCTCCGACGACTACGTCCTCCAGGTCGTGGAGCCCGTCGTCGACTGCCTGGACACCCGCCGGTCGTCCAAGCCGAAGCGGACCACCGGCGAGATCACCAAGGCCCACTTCCGGCCGGAAGCCGTGCCCGTGAGGCTCGCCGCGTTCCGGGTTCCCGAGTTCCCCGGCGGCGTTTACTGGAACGCCTGGGCCGTCTCCCGTCTGACCGAGCTCCTCGGCGACGACCTGGAGGCCCGCCTGGTCTGGTCGGAGGACCCGGGCGTCACGCCTCATCCCAGCCCGTGGGGGTTCTGAGTCCGGCCCGTGCGTGAGCACCTCGTGCAGGCCTCGTGCACGGGCCGTGACGGCCGTTCCGGACCGCGGTGGTGATTCGCTGGCGCACAGGTGACGGACAGTCCGTGACGTCGCCCTCAACACGGAACCGAACGGCCGCCGTTGCGCGTCGATAACGTCGAGTCGGGTGTGCCGCAGGGCCCTTGGAGCGCCTTGAGGGGCTTATGTGCGGCTGATACGGTGCCATGGCTTGACACTCGCCCTGGCGCCGGAAGTCCGGCCAGGTCGCACGGTCCGTCCCGTAAAGGGGATCGGGGGTGAAGTGTCCTACTTGGCTCGTGAATTGACAGACATTTTCTTGGGTGTACGGGGAGCGGTTGCGTGAGGATCCAAGAGCGTACGGGGGCGGGCAACGGCCGTTCCGCCGGGTCGGCGCAGCCGGCGGTCGGCGAGCGTCTGCCCAGCCCGCCTCGCGAGCGCAAACCCGCACTGGCCGCCCTCGCGGTGCTCCTCATCCTCGTCGGCGCGCTCGGCGCGACCATGCTGGTGCTGCGCGCCGGTGACCGGGTCGAGGTCGTGAAGGTGACGAGCGACATCCAGGCCGGCGAGTCCGTGGGCGACCACACGACCTCCGTGCTGGTCGCCGAGGACGCGTCCATCAACTACGTCCCGTGGGCACAGCTCGGCGAGCTGAAGAAGCTCAAGGCCAAGTCCCCGATCTACAAGGGGACCGTGGTCATCGGTGAGATGTTCGCCAGTGGCGCGGAGCTTCCCGCAGGCAAGGTCTCCGTGGGCGTCTCCCTCAAGGAGGGGCAGTACCCCGCGGACATCAAGCCCGGTGACACGGTGGCCGTCTACCGCGTCGGCGACACCGGATCGAGCGGCAGCCGCGGTTCGTCGAACGCGACGGGCTCCGCCGGCTCCTCGGGCGGTGGCGACGGCCTCATCGTCGAACGGGCGAAGGTCAGTGCGGTCAAGAACGACTCGGACAGCACCATCAGCAGCACCAACCTGCCCGTCACGCTGATCCTGGACAGCGGTCAGGCGGCCGCCGTCACCACCGCGGCCTCGGCCGGCCAGGTCGCCCTCGTCATCGTTCCCGGCAACTAGAGGCGAGTGAGTAGACGGACATGGCGCTCATCGCCCTCGCCGCAGACAAGGGTTCCCCCGGGGTCACCACCGCCGCCGTCGCGCTCGCGGCGGTCTGGCCCCGCCGGGTCCTGCTCGCCGAGACCGACCCGGCCGGCGGCGACCTCGTGTACCGCAGCGCGGCGGCCCACGGCGGCCCGCTGAACCCCAACACCGGCATGCTGTCGATCGCGGCGACCGCCCGGCGCGGTCTCGTACCCGACCAGCTCTGGGACCACGTACAGCCGTTGAGCGGTGGTCTCGAGGTCCTCGTCGGCCTCGGGATGTCCGAGCAGGCCGCCGGTCTCGCCGGACTCTGGCCCACCCTGGGCCGGGCGTTCGCCCAGCTCGCCGACTCCCCGGACGCGCCCGCCGACGTCATCGCCGACTGCGGCCGGATCAGCGGGGACACCCCCGCCGCCGAACTCTTCCCGCACGCCGCCCTGGTGCTCCTGCTCGCCCGTACCGAGCCCGAGTCCATCGCCCGCGTCCGCGACCGCGCCGCGGCCCTGTCCGCCAAGCTGCACGGCGGCCCGCGCGGCGCCGGCGGGCTCGCGACCCCGTTCATCGGTGTCGTCCTCGTCGCCGACCCGGGCGACTCCGCCAAGCTGGTCCACCAGGTCAACGACATGCTCGTCGCGGCCCAGACCGGAGCCCGTGTCGTCGGGACGATCGCCGACGACCCGGCCGGCGCCGCCCAGCTCGCCGGCCGTCGGCGCGGCCGCCTCGACAAGTCGCTGCTCATCCGCTCGGCCCGAAAGGTCGCCGGAGACCTGTACCAGCAGTACGGCGCCGCCTGGTCCGTATCCGCCGAGGGACCGGGCGCCGGGCAGGGACAGCCCGCCGCCGGAGCCGGCCGATGACCGCCGTCGACCACCAGCTGGTCAAGCGGTTCCGGCAGGACGCCGGCGACCGCATCTCCGAGCAGCGCCGCGAGGACCAGGTCCGCGGCGTCACCCCGATGTCCGGCGAGGACGAGCGGCACTACGCCCGTGCCGTCATCGCCCAGATACTCGAGGACCACGCCCGCACCGAGATCAACCTCGGCCGGACCCCGCTCGACGCGGAGACCGAGGAGCAGTACGCGGCCGCCGTCCACGCCGCGCTCTTCGGCGTCGGCCGGCTCCAGCCCCTCCTCGACGACCCGGACGTCGAGAACATCGACATCAACGGGTACGACGAGGTCTTCATCGGCTACGCCGACGGCCGGGAGACCAAGGGCGACCCGGTCGCCGAGACCGACGAGGAACTCGTCGAGCTGATCCAGGTCCTCGGCGCGTACTCGGGTCTGTCGTCCCGGCCCTTCGACTCCGCGAACCCGCAGCTCGACCTCAGGCTGCCGGACGGCTCCCGCCTCTCCGCCGTGATGGACGTGACCCGCCGCCCGGCGCTCTCGATCCGCCGCGCGCGGCTCGGCAAGGTCTTCATGTCCGACCTCGTGGGCAACGGCACGCTGACCCCCGAGGTCGCGCACTTCCTCGCCTGCGCCGTCCGCGCCCGCAAGAACATCATGATCGCGGGAGCGACGAACGCGGGGAAGACGACCCTGCTGCGCGCCCTCGCCAACGAGATCCCGCCGCACGAGCGCCTCATCACCGTCGAGCGCGCCCTGGAGCTCGGCCTCGACACCTTCGCCGAACTGCACCCGAACGTCGTGGCGTTCGAGGAGCGGCTGCCCAACTCCGAGGGCCAGGGCGCCATCACGATGGCCGAACTGGTGCGCCGCTCGCTGCGCATGAACCCCTCGCGCGTCATCGTCGGCGAGGTCCTCGGCGACGAGATCGTCACCATGCTCAACGCGATGTCCCAGGGCAACGACGGCTCGCTGTCCACGATCCACGCGAACAGCTCCAGCGAGGTCTTCAACCGCATCTCCACGTACGCGCTCCAGGCGAGCGAGCGGCTGCCCATCGAGGCCAGTCAGATGCTCATCGCGGGCGCGGTGAACTTCGTGGTCTTCATCCAGCGCCGCAACGGCTACGAGTCCGGCGGCCGGCTCCAGCGCATGGTGACCTCCGTGCGCGAGGTCAACGGCGTCGACGGCCGGGTGCTGTCCAGCGAGGTGTTCGCCGAGGCCCCGGACGGCCGGATCGTCCCGCACGCGCCCATCGCCTGCCTCGACGAACTCGTCGCGCAGGGCTACCGGCTGCCCGGCAGCGGGAATTGGTGACGACGATGACCCAGGACATGACGGCGGCAACGGTCGCCGCGATGCCGCACCTGACCACGGCCGTGGCGCCGCACCTGACCGGGGCCGTGGCGCCGGGCGGCACGCCGGACCCGGCCGCGCTCGCGGGGCTCGCCGCCCCGGACACGGTCCCGCTCGCGGCCCTCGACTCGCTCGGCACCATGGGCGGACTGTTCTCCCTGCCCGTGCTGTACGCGCTCACCTGCGGGATCGCCGTCGGCGGCGGCCTCGCGCTGTTCGTGATCGCCGTACGCGGACTGCCCGCCAAGCCCGAGCACGAGCGGCAGAAGGCGAGCGAGCGCGCCAACGAGTTGCTCCGCTTCGCCGGCCGGCGCGGCTCGATCGCCGCGATCGCCGGTCTCGTCGTCCTCCTGCTCACCCGTTGGGCCGTCGCGGGACTCGCGGCCGGTGTCCTCGTCTTCTTCTGGGACAAGCTCTTCGGCGGCGCCTCCGAGGAGAAGGCCGCGATGCGCCGGGTCGAGGCCCTCGCCTCCTGGACCGAGTCGCTGCGCGACACCATCGCCGGAGCGGTCGGTCTGGAGCAGGCCATCCCCGCCTCGGCGCGGGCCTCCGCGCCCGTCCTGCGGCCGCACCTGGACGCGCTGGTCGACCGGCTGCGCTCCCGCACGCCGCTCCCCGACGCCCTTCAGCAGCTCGCCGACGAGATCGACGACGCGTCCGCGGACATCATCGTGGCCGCCCTCATCCTCAACGCGCGGCTGCGCGGGCCGGGGCTCCGCCAGGTGCTGGGCGCGCTCGCCAAGTCGGCGCGCGAGGAGGTCGACATGCGTCAGCGGGTGATGGCCCAGCGCGCCTCGACCCGCCGCTCGGTGCAGATCGTCGTCGCGGTGTCGATCGCCTTCGTCCTCGGACTGTCCATCTTCAACCGGCAGTTCGTCGAGCCGTACGGCACGGCGGTCGGACAGCTCGTCCTCGCCTGTGTCTGCGGCCTGTTCGGCCTCGGCTTCTGGTGGCTGCGCAAGCTGTCCACGATCGAGACCCCGGAACGCTTCCTGGTACGGGACGAGGCGTCCGTGCGGTTCGTGCGGCCCCGTACACCGGTTTCCGGGGACGAGGCGGTACGCCGATGAACCTGACCATGCCGATCCTGATCGGCGCCGTCCTCGGCCTCGGCGTCTACGCCCTGGTCCGCGCGCTCATGCCGTCCCGGCGCAGCGCGGTCGCGCAGGTCGCCCGGATCGACGCGATGCGGGCCCGCGGGGCGGCGTACGAGTCCGCGCACCAGGGGCAGCGGGACAGCGGGCCCTTCGCGGGACTGCGCGCCCAGGTCGGTGCGCGCGTCGCCGAGCTCTACCTCCAGCAGGGCTGGGAACAGCGCTCGCTGCGCGCCGACCTGGCCGTCCTGGACCGGAGCTGGGAGAGGTTCCTCGCGACGAAGGTGCTGCTGGCCGCGGCCGGTGTCTTCTTCGGTCCGTTCCTCTTCGCCGTCGTCTGGACCCTCGGTGTCGGGCGCAGCCCGATCATCCCGGTCTGGCTCGCGCTGCTGTTCGCGGTCGTCTTCTTCTTCCTGCCCGATATGGAGGTGCGGCGGGACGCGGTGGACCGGCGCCGCGACCTGCGGCGGGTGATCGGCGCGTATCTGGACCTCGTGTCGATGAGCCTGGCCGGCGGGCGCGGTCTGCCCGAGGCGCTGATGGCCGCCGCCGAGATCTCCGACGGCTGGGCCACGCGGCGCATCCGCAACGCGCTCGCCGACGCCCGGATCACCGGCACCAGCCAGTGGCAGGCGCTCGGCTCGCTCGGCGAGGAACTCGGCGTCGAGGAGCTCAAGGACCTGTCCGCCTCCCTGGCGCTCGTCGCGGACGACGGCGCCAAGGTGCGCGAGTCGCTCGCCTCGCGCGCCGAGACCATGCGCCACCGCGAACTGTCCGAGATCGAGGGCAGCGCGGGCGAGAAGTCGCAGTCGATGCTCGTCGCCCAGCTGCTGCTGTGCGCCGGCTTCCTGGTGTTCCTGATCTTCCCGGCGGCGATGCGCGTGTTCCAGGTCTGATCCCCGCCCCCCAACGCCACCACTCTTCTTCGAGAGGACAACTCACCATGAACGGACGGAACTTCAGCACCGGGATCCCGGGGGTGGACTTCCTGATCACCTTCCTCCAGGGACGGGTGCAGCGTGCCCGCTCCGGCGAACTCGACCGGGGCGCGTCCGCGGTCGAGTGGGTCATCATCTCCGCCGTCGTCGTCGCCATCGTCGGCGTCGTCGCGGCGATCATCAACGCGGCGCTGAGCGACGGCGCCAACAAGGTCGGCAACTGCATCAAGGGCGCCGACGCCGGCAAGACCTGCTGAGTCCGCAAACGGGGATACGAGTGAGCGAGGACCGAGGGGTACGCCGCTGGGTGCGCCGCAGGGTGGAGGCGGCCTCCGCCCGCGGTGACTCCGGCATGACCGCGATCGAGTTCGTGCTGCTCACTCCGGTGCTGTTCTTCATGATCTTCGCGACGGTGCAGTTCGCGCTGTACTTCTTCGCGGACCATGTCGCCCAGGCGGCGGCCCAGGCGGGTGCCCGCAAGGCCCGCGCCACGGCGGACGCGCAGCCCGGCGCGTGGCGCGGGGAGGCGGGGGACGTCGTCGACAGCTACATCCGCCAGCTCGGCCCGAAGCTGGTGCTGTCCCCGGACGTGAGGATGCTCCAGCCGGAGCAGGACACCGTGGGCGTCGAGATCACGGCGAGGGTCCCGGCGGTGTTCCCGGGCCTGGACCTGACGGTGCATGCGCGGTCGTCGGGCCCGGTGGAGCGGTTCGTGAAGGAGGAGGGGCCGTGAGGGGACCGAGGGCTCTGCCCGCCGACGTCCCGGACGGCCCGTCCGGGCGGAGGGACGCCGTGCCGGGGCCGGGGGCCTGGCCGGGGGCTCTTCTCGGGGCCGTGCGCGACCGCGTGGGCGACGACCACCGCGACCGGGGGCTGTCCACCATCGAGGTGGTCATCCTGGCGCCGGTGATGATCCTCTTCATCCTCGTCCTGGTGGCGTTCGGGCAGCTCGTCAACGGCCGCGGGGCGCTGGACGGCGCGGCCCGGGACGCCGCGCGGGCCGGCTCGATCCAGAAGGACCACGCGACCGCGATGGCCGAGGCCAGGAAGGCTGCCGAGGCCGACCTCGGGGACGTCTGCTCGGGGCCGGTGAACGTGACGCAGACCAGCACGGGCTTCGAACCGGACACGCTGTTCACCGTCGAGGTGAGCTGCGAGGTGCGGGGCCTGGCGATGATCGGCCTCGACGTGCCGACCACGCTCCAGTCGTCCTTCAGCTCACCTCTCGACCCGTTCCGGAGGACGGCATGAAGCGGGGACGCGCCGCGGGGGCGGGGATGACGCAGGGTTCCTCTGTGGGCGAGGGCGTCCGGCCGTTCGCGGGGGAGGGCATGGAGCCGTTCGCGCCCGAGGGGGTGAAGGCGTTCGCCGCCGTACGCGGCTGGGTGGCCGGGCGCCGGGAGCGGCTGGACGACCGGGGCTCGGGCGCCGGCGCGGTCATCATCTTCGCGCTCGTCTTCCTCTCCCTCTCGGCCTTCGTCATCGACGGCGGGATGTCCATCTCCAAGCGGGAGCGGGCGGCCGACATCGCCGAGCAGGCGGCCCGTTACGCCGCCGAGGACATCGACCTCGAATCCCTCTACGAGAACGAGAACGGCCCGGCGCCCATCAACTTCGAGAACTGCGGCGCCCGGGTGAAGGCGTTCGCCCGCGAGATGGGCATGTCCGGCGCTGACATCGCCGCGACGCACTGCGTGACCGCCGACGCCGACCAGGTGGAGGTGGAGGTCCAGCTGACCTATTCGCCGGTCTTCACGGGCATGTTCTACGGCGGAGACGTGACGGTCCACGGCCGAGCGGTGGCGGAGAACGAGGTGGGCTGAGGCACCTGCCTCGAACCGACGGGATCCAGGTTCCCGTTCTGCCGGGGAGGGGCTCAGTCCACCGTGACCCCGAGATCGCCCGTCAGGATCTCCAGCAGCCGTGCTTCGGGCACCTCCGGGACCTGGTACCGGACTGTCCTGACGTGGGTGAGGAAGTCCGGTGGCAGGGAGACGTGGTACGTGCGGAGGTAGTACGGCAGGTCCTGCCGCCACAGCCAGGTCCCGTCCGTGGACAGGGACCCGATGCCGGACAGGAGGGGGCCCTGCGGGTCCAGGACGTCGGGGCCCGCGCTCATCTCGGACCAGATCCCGGCACCCTGCCCGAGATAGCCGAGGATCCGGGCCTCGTCCGGCTCGCCCACCGGGTTCACGGCATCCCGCAGAAACCCGTCCGGGGCAAGCCCCCAACCCGGTTCGAGCTCACGGAAGAACCCCACGACCCGGATCATCCCCGCACCCCGCCGATCTTCCGTCCGAGGGCTACTTCGCCCCGTCCTTCTTCTCCGTCTTCACGCCCTCCGAGACGTCCTTCGCCAGCTGGTCGTCGAGTTTGCGGAACTCGCGGACGACGGCGTCGGACATCTTGGCGAGGGCGTCGAGGGACTGGCCGATGTCCTCGCGGCCGTCCTCCCAGCCGGACTCGAAGTCGTCCAGGGCGTCGTAGACCGTGTGGTCGCCGAGGTCGTCCTTGTACGACTCGAAGAGCTTCTTGGTGTGGTTCAGCCGGGTCTTGATGTCCCGCAGCCGGCCGCCGTAGTCCTCCAACTCGCTCAGCGGGAGCGCGAGGTCGCTCTTGCCGCCACCACTCATGTCCGTTCCCCCTTGTCGAGTCGCGAAGTCCCGGTCGGGCGAACCGGAACGTGCCGGTCACCGCGTCGAAGATGTCGTGGAACGCCTCGGCCAGGTCCAGCACGGGGCTGGCTCCGGAGACGAGGACGACCTGGTCGGTGGTTCCCGGGACCGGGATGTACGTCTGGGTCAGCACCATCCGAAGCGTACGGGTGTCGCCCCCCGCGACGGCACGGGCCGACGTGTGGGGCTCGATCACGCGTCCTCGTCCTCGTCGTCGAAGGTGACGGGGGTGTACGTCTTCGCGTGGGCGGCGAGAAACGTGCGCGCTTCCAGGGGAAAGGGAAGGGGTGCCAGGGCTACGTAGTCGATGAGATTCTTCGGCGGGTAGTAGTCGACGAAACGGTATTCCACACGGGCCAGTTCGGCCGTGTCCGCGTACCGGTGGGCCACCCCGACGGCTTCCAGGAGCTCGGAAAGTCCGTACGTTCCGACCTCGTCCCCGAGGCCGACGGGAAGCCGGTAACGGTTCACCTCGGAATCCGAGACCGGAATTCCGCCCGAGCCGATGACCTGGAGCTGGGGGAGACCGAAGCCGAACCACGGACCGGTCTTCCTCACGAGCATCCAGCGATCGGCCTTCCCGCTCTGGAAGATGTCGCACTCGTCGCCCGAGAAGACGGGAAACATGCTCAGGCCCGTCCTGGTGAGCGGAGGGTGGGACTCCTCCAGACCGGGGATCTCCTCGTGCCCGGCTTGAACGAGGTGGACGAATTCCGCGTGGAACGCCTCCCGTTCCTCCGACCGCTCGAGGCACGAGAAGTGGAGATTCCCGTCGAGGAAGGAGGGGGAGTCGGACCACTGGTCCCGAAGCAGGCGGTATCCGATGATCTCCCCGCACTGCCCATCGATCGGGGGAGCCGCCTCGCCGCAGATCTGGCAAAGGTTGATGTCGGGCATGGCTCTCCTGGCGGTGGTCGGTCCGATGGGAGGGGACGATGGTCTGGGCGCGGCTTCAGGCGTCAAAGCTCCGGTCGTCGATGAGTTCGCCGCTCTCCGACCACTTCTTGATCGAACGAACCGTTCCGCGCGCGCCGTACTCCTTCTCGACGGCGAGTCGGCCGTTGTGGTGCCAGTCCCGCCACCGGCCGTACGGAATTCCTCGTCGGCACTGGCCTTCCGCTCTGTCCGTTCCGTCCGCATACCACTCGCGGGCGGGGCCGTCCTCCAGGCCTTCGGCGTAGGTGGTCATGGCGACCACCTGTCCTGTCCGGGGATCCGCTTCGACGGTTTCTCCGGTGAACGGCCGACCTTGATGAGTCAGTGACCGGTCGATTCCCATGTCCAGTTCGGGATCGTCGACGTCGATGCGCATCAGTGGGTGACTCCCGGGACGAGACCTGTGGACGAAGCCGCGAAATCCAGAGGCACTACCGCCGCCGGGGTGCGGTGACCGTTCCGGTGCGTATGGCGCGGAGGAGGTGGTCGACCGGGGCCGGGGTGGTGCTGAGGACGACACCGGGGTCGTCGGATTCGCGGAGGTGGAGGGCAGCGACGGTCGAGGCGAGCTCGACGCAGGCGTTTCCTTCGCCGCCGCCGGAGAAGGAGGACTTCTGCCAGGTGTAGGGGGTGCTCATGCCACGCCTCACAGTTCCTTTGTCAGCCGGTGGATGAAGTCGCGCGACCGCTCGGGCTCGAACGACACGCTCGTCACCTTACGGAACAGCGATCTGAGACGGTCGAGTTGAGCCTCCGAATCGATGAACGCCGTGCCGTACGGAGCGTCGCGCACGAAGGTGTCCAGGCGGGGAACGGTGCCACCCATATGCACCATGGCGCTGCCGGCCCCGGCGAATCCGTCGAGGTCGTAGGGAATGACCCGCACGGTCACGTGGTCGGCCTCGGAGAGCTCCAGGATCCTGCCCAGCTGCACCCGGGTGGCCGCTCGGTCGCCGACCCTGATCCGCAGCGCCGACTCGTGGATCACCGTTTCGTACGGAATCGTCCTCGGTCCTTCCAGGATCGTGCGACGTCGCATCCTGTGCTGCACCCATGACTCCAGCTGATCCGGGCGCAGTTCGGGAGTCGTGAACGAGAACAGTGCGCGGGCGTAGTCCTCGGTCTGGAGAAGCCCGGGTACGTGGAGGAAGTCGACGTCGCGGCGGAACGTGGCGTAGTGCTCCAGCTCCGCGAGGTCAAGGAAGGGTGCGGGGAGGATTCCGCGGTACTCCTCCCACCAGCCGCGGGTGCGATCCGTGGCCAGGATCGCCAGGCCGTCGATCAAAGCCTCGTCGAGGCAGGCGTAGTGGGCGGCGAGGCGGCGGAGGCGTGCCTCGCTGACACCCGACAGTCCGGACTCGACATGGGTCATCTGGGACGAGCTCACTCCGAGGAGCGCGGCTGTCTCCCGCGCCGTCATGCCTGCCGACTCGCGCATCCTGCGCAGCTCCGCGCCCACGCGCAGTTGTCGGGCGGTGGGGTGGCTCCGCAGCGGCATCAACAGCTCCTTCACTGCAACTCGGCGCTCGGGGTGCCTCGTTCGGGTGTCAGGCTACGGCAACGGATTGCGGTACCTCACTTTTGAGGTCCACGTTCGGTGACGTGACGCAGGCGCTGCGGAACCCGGGACCCCGGAAGCGCACCACTCCGTCCTGCCGTGACACCGCCACCGCCCGCATCCGCCCCCTCAGATGGGCATGGCCCGGGCGTGCTGGTCCCGGAGCGCCGCCCAGGCCAGTTCCTGAGCCGGGCCGGGCATGGCGGGAGCCGGGTGGCCGGCCCTGTCGATGAGTACCAGGGCCGTGGCGATGAAACCGAGGCTCAGGGAACGGAGGATTCCCTGATCCGACGCGGTGAATCGGTCTATGGCCACTTCGGAGAGCTTCCGGAAGCGTTCGAAATCCACGACGCATTCACCGGCCGCGAGTGACCCCACTCCCGAGTCCGTCCTGTAGATCCCGGAGAAGACGTCCGAACTGCCCTTGAACGCGTGGGCGACCTCGGCATCAGGGCGCCAGATGTCGCGTCCGGGCATGTCGCTCGAGTGAAACCTGAACTTCACTGGAGAACTCAATCCATGTCCATGGTGTGGGTCTCCCGGCGATAGGGCCGGGGCACGAGAGCGAGCCGGTCCGCTCGCCAGAGGTCGTCCCGCTCGTTGAGGCTCAGTTCGCCGTTCTTGCGGAGCAGCCAGACGACCTCGAACTGGTAGTGCAGTACGGCGTCGCCCTCGATCCGATCCAGCAGGGGTGCGATCAGGCGGATCATGTCGTTCTGCTGGTCCGAAGTGTCTGCTTCCTTGCCCATGCGGAACCCGACGCCGACCGTCGGGGCGAACCCGAGATGCGTGACGATGGGGTCCCACGGCTGGGGCGGCCGCTGCTGGAGCACGCTGACGCACGTCCCACGACGGGTGTACGCGAAAACTCCCTTCTCCGTCAGTTGCTCCCCCGTGATCGATTCGTCGAACACGCCGGATTCCCTGCCGATCTCGGCGAGCCAGGATGCGACCTCGGACGCGGGTGACTGTGTCGCGATGTCGAGGTCATATTCGATTGCCATGCGGAAAGATCCCTTGATTCCTACGGATAGAGATGAACTATGTTGCCCTCGCGATCGATGACCATCACCTCCTTCAAGCCCTCCTTGGGCCAACTCTGAAACTGCTGTCGGAGAGCACCCAGATCGGCTCCGCTGTCTCCGAGGTTCAGGACGACGCGCTCCGTCTGTCCCTTGTCGACCTTCTTCTCCACGGCCCGCCAGATGGAGCGGGGGTTGTCGGAGGTGGGGGCGTAGTTGTCGAATATCTTTCCTTCGACACGGAAGTCGGGTTTGGTTCCGTTGGGCATCTTCCCGGGAGACTGTTCGACGTCGTACCCCTGCCGGGCCAAGGTTTCGGCCGAGTGCACTTCCCGGCCTTTCGCGCGTATCGTCTCGGCGTCGTCATTCTTGCTGAGGGATTCCGGATTCCCGCGAGGCTGGGCATGGGGGTCCGCCTCGCCCGACGGCTTGGTCCGGTCGACCTTGGCCGCCGTGTCCCAGTCGCCGCCCCCGCCCCCGCCTGAGCCGTCGGACGTCATGTCGACCCGGTCGGGCCCCATCGCGTCGTTCATGATGCCGGCCGCGCCGGCGCCCGCGATCGAGAGCCCGGCGGCGATCTGGGCCGCGGCCGCGACGTTGATGGGAATCCCGAGAGCCGCTCCGATCCCGGTCGCGTCCAGCAGGATGCCGCCGACTTCCTCACCGGCCCCCAGCGCCGCCAGGCCGAGCCCGCCGAGCACGGCCAGCGTCGACGGGAGATCGTCCACCATGGCCTTGCCGATGGAAGCGAGGTCCGAGACGAGGATCTCACCCGCCTCCGTCAGCGCCTCTCCGACCTCGGAGGCGACGGAGTCCACGGCATTGCCGAACTTGTCCCATCGGGAATCGTGCATCCCGTCGTGGGTGATGGCGCGGTGGATGATCGCGGCGGCCCGGTCCGCGGCGTCGTCACGAACGCGCTTGGCCTCCCGCAGCAGGGCCTTCGCCTCACCGAGGTCACCCGCGGCGGCGTCCCGTTTCTTCTTCAGCCGCACCAGTTCGGGATCGTCGTCCTTGGTGTGCGGCGGAAGGTTCCCGATGCCCGTGGCCGCCGACCGGTGGTCGGCGTCCGCGTCCTTGGCCGCTTTCAACGCCTTGTCGGCCAGCTGTTGGGCGTGCTCGAGAGCCGAGGCCCAGTCGCCCGTGCTGCCGGGGCGGACGCGCGTGCCCATCGCGCTCGCGGCCTTGTCGTAGCGGTGGTAGGCCTTCCGCAGAGGTTTGATCGTGTCCTGCGCCGTGTCGCGGAAGGAGTCGGCCGCCTTGGACTTCCAGGACTCGACACCGCTCAGCGCCTCGACGTCGCCCGCTTCGCGCTGAATGTCGTTCGCCATCTCGCGGAGCGACTGCCCGAGCAGCGCGATCGCATCCGGGTCCCCCGGAATCGGATCGCCGTCCTCACCCAGTACGGACCACTCGTGGGCCGGTGGACGGCTCACGAGGGCCCCTGACCCTGTTTGGTCTTCGCGTCCTGCCGGCGCAGGGCGGCGGCGAGTTCCGCGTCGATGGCGTCGTAGCTCTTGGCCGCTTCCCAGGTGATCGTGCCGAGCGTCTCGATCTGCTCGGCCAGGTCCTTGCGGTGGATCTTCCAATTGCTCGCGAATTCGTCGAACGCGTCGACGATGCGCTGGTTTCCCAGTTCTGCCGGCGAGAAGTCCTCGGCCGGGTTGGCTCGGTCGGTGAAGGAGTGGTAGATCCGCTGCAACGCGCGAGAACACTCGCGTATGCGCTGTGTGTCCGCCTTCAGATCGCTCATCGACGCCCCGTGGTCCGACGCGCGGTTCCATCCTCGCGCGCTCTGCGTTCATGCCAACCTTGTGACTCTATGCGAGCCCCGTTCGCCTCGGGTATAGCCGAATTCAACGGCAGGCAAAGGGCGCTGTGCTCGGTCGGAAGCGTCGCACCCCGACAGGCCTGTCGCGCACGGTGCGTGAAGGCGGTGTGAAAGCGGTGGGGGTCAACGGGGGAGGCGGGTGCCGGGGGTGAAGGGGCAACTCGGTTGTGCCGGACGGTTGGTGAGGAAACGGGCGGGGTGGGGGCAATGTCCCCTGCCGGGCCTTCGACACCCTCTTTAGACTCTCAGTAGGCTCGGTCCACCCCCGAACTCACGCCCTCCCCAAACGAACCCAGGACACCAGCCATGGCGCGACGCACCAACTCCAGTCCGACGGGCGGCTCGCCGGGTCCGAGGAATCGGACGCCGCAGCCCCTGCCCCGGCGTCGTCGGACGTTCGGGGACTTCGTGAAGGCGTTCGGGGCCCTCGTGGCCCTGCTGGTACTGCTCGTCGGCGTACCCGGCGCGCTCGTCGTCGCGGTCGGCTGGCCGCTGCCGGACGGCGCGCCCTCGCTGGACTGGCTCCAGCAGGAGATCACCGTCGGCACCTTCATCCGGGTGCTGACGGTCATCGTGTGGCTCGCCTGGGCCCAGTTCACCGCCTGCGTCCTCGTGGAGATGAAGGCCGCTCTGTCGGGCGTCGGACTGCCGAACCGCGTACCGGGCGCCGGGGCCAGCCAGTTGCTGGCCCGCCAGCTCGTCGCGGCGCTCCTGCTCGTCGGCGCCGCCGCCGCGAGCTTCACCCCGGGCCTCTCCCAGCTCGGCCAGAGCCCGGACGGCGCCCGGCAGGGCTCGGTCGCCACCGCCCAGCAGACCCCGGGCGGGCTGTTCGCGCAGCAGCAGGAGCGGTCCGCCGCCGAAGCCGCCGCCGCGGTCGCCGAACAGGCCGCCGACGCCGCGGCCCACGCGGCCTCCCGGGCCGACGCAGGCGCCTCCGCCCGGTACGGCGACACGAAGTACTACCGGATCCAGCCCCCCGAGGGCCGCCACCACGACTCCCTCTGGGAGATCGCGCAGCGCCACCTCGGCGACGGGCGCCGGTACAAGGAGATCTACGAGCTCAACAAGGACCGTACGCAGCCCGACGGGTCCAAGCTGTCCGAGGCCAGCCTGATCCGGCCCGGCTGGATCATGGAGATGCCCGGCGACGCCCACGGCGGCGAACTGGTCGAGATGCCCGAAGCGAAGCCCGGCGTCCCGGAACAGGTCCGGCACCAGATCCAGGACTACTCCAGGACCGGCCACCAGGCGCAGGGCGACCAGCGCCAGGCGGGCGGGGAGCAGGGCGGCCGGGGCGAGCAGGGCGGCCAAGGCGAGCAGGGCGCGCAGAACGGCCGGAGCGGCCGGGGCGACCAGGACACCGCCCAGTTCCGCGTGCCCCAGCAGCGCGCCGGCGGCGACGCCGACGGGCAGCGCGAGCACGCCGATGACACCTCCGCGGACAGCCGCCACGGTGAGGGCGCTCCCGCCGCCTTTGACGGGAGCGGCTTCGGACTGCCCGAGGCCCTCGTCGGCGCCCCCCTCCTCGCCGCGGGCCTCCTCGGCGCCCTCGGCCGGCGCCGCCGCCAGGCCCTGTGGCAGTCGGCGCTCGGCGCCGTCGGCGGGCGCCGCGGCATGGAACCGCCGGTCCCGACCGGATCGGCCGCGGACGCCCAGGACGCGCTGCTCGTCGGCGCCGACCCCGAGGGCGTACGCCGCCTCGACCTGTCGCTGCGCGGGCTCGCCGCCTCCCTCGCGGCCGAGTCGCGGCCGCTGCCGACCGTCTACGCGGCCTGGCTCGGCGGCAACGGCGATCTGCACCTCCAGCTCGCCCAGCCCGCCGGGAAGCCGCCCGCGCCGTGGCAGCTCGGCCAGGACCAGACGTTCTGGATGCTGGCCCGGGCCGACGCCGAGCGGTACGAGGAGACCGACACCGCCGCCCCCTACCCGGGCCTGGTCAGCCTCGGCACGATGGACGACTCACGCCTCCTGCTCAACCTGGAGGCCGTGCCCGGCATCGTCTCCCTCGGCGGAAGCCCCGCCGACCGCGCGGGCGTCTTCGCCTCCGTCGCCGCCGAACTCGCCACCAACGGCTGGTCGGACCGCATGACGATCACCCTCGTCGGCTTCGGCGAGGACCTGACCCCGCTCGCGCCCAACCGGCTGCGCCACCTCGACGGCATCGAGGCGCTCGTCGAGACCATGGAGGCCGAGACCCGGCAGCGGCGCGGAGCGCTCGGCGCCGCCGGGCACGACTCCGTGCTCACCGGCCGCACCGGGCCCGCCCAGCACACCCGTTGGGCCCCGCACCTCGTCCTCCTCTCCGTCGAACCGTCCCCGGCGGACGCCCTCCGGCTCGCCGAACTGGCCGCCGACGCCGGACGCCTGGGCATCGGCTACCTCGTGGGCACCGAGTCCGGCGAACTGCCGGGCGCCGCCTGGGAGATGGAGATCACCGGCGAGGGCAAGCTGCTCGCACCGCTGCTCGGCCTCGAACTCGACGCGCAGATGCTGCCGGCCGCCCAGCAGCAGGCGGTCGTGGAACTCTTCGTCGAGGCGGACCCGGAGGGCGGGCCCGACGACCCGACCGACTCCCCGCCGTTCCTCGTCGACATCAGCGAACAGGGGCGGCCCGCCGTGTACGCGCGGCTGGTGGGCCCGTACGAGATCATCGGCCTGGACACGCCCGACGGGGAGCGCAGCCCGCTGCTGCACGAGGCGCTGGCGCTGCTCCTGCTGCACCGCGAGGGCGTGCACCCGCGCGTCCTGTCCTCGGCGCTGTGGCCGCGCGGTGTCACCGAGGACGTGCGGGACGCGCTCGTCGAGCGGCTGCGCGGCTGGCTCGGCACCGACCCCGACGGCACCGCGCGCCTGGCCGCCGACGCGACCGGGCGGCTCACGCTCGCCAAGTCCGTCGTCTCCGACCTCGACGTCCTGCGCTCCCTCTACCACGAGGCGACGCAGGGCAAGGGAGTCGACAGCAGGGTCGTGCGAGGGCGGCTGCTCACCGACGCGCTCGTCCTCGTCCGCGGCCCGCTGCTCGCCGACCGCCCCGAAGGACGGTACGGCTGGCTCACCCACGAGATCGTCGACGCCCAGCTGCCGCTGCTCGTCGCGGACATCGGACTCGCGCTCTCCTCGTTCCACCTGGAGAAGGACCGGGCGGAGAAGGCCATCGAGGCGCTGAACGCGTCGATGAACTCCGCGCCGGCCGACGAGCGGCTGTGGAACGAACTGCTGCGCGCGACGCACGCCACGGGGGACGAGGACAGGGTGAAGCGGCTCGCCGCGGACCTGGTGGCCCGCAGCGGGGCGCGGGGGCTGCCGCCCCGGACCGAGGCGCTGCTCGACGAACTCCTGCCGACGTGGCGCAGCGGCACGGCGGCAGTGGGCTGACCCCACCGGCCCGGCCGCCGGCCCGGCGGCGCACCGGACCGGCCATCGGACTGGCGGCGCACCGGACCGGCTCGGCTCGGCACCGGACCGGCCACCGGCTCGGCATCGGACCGGCTCGGCCGCCGGACCGGACCGGACCGGCTCGGCACCGGACCGGCGGCGCACCGGCCACCGGCTCGGCCGCCGGGCCCGGACCGGCTCGGCACCGGATCGGACCGGCACCGGATCGGACCGGCCCCCGGCTCGGCATCCGAACGGCGGCGCACCGGCCACCGGCTCGGCACCGGACCGGCGGCGCACCGGCCACCGGCTGGGCACCGGACCGGCGGCGCACCGGACGGGCGGCGCACCGGTCCGGCTCGGCCGCCGGACCGGACCGGCTCGGCCGCCGGACCGGCACCGGACCGGGGCCATTGGACGACCCGCAAGGGACCGGCCACCGGACCCGCAAGGGACCGGTCACCGGACCCGCGCCGGACCGGCCACCGGACCAGAGCCGCGCCGGACCGCCCGTGTCCGGGCCGACCGCCCGCGGCCGGCAGCTCCGGGGCGGTGGCTGCCCCAGCCTTGGGGCGGTGCCGTCCCAGCCGTGGGGGCGGTGCCCGTCACCGCCCTCGCTCACGACCGTCGTACCGCACTCTTCCTGGGGGACCGCGTGGATCTCGACCGATGGCTCGTCGTCGGCGCCGTGCTGTGGGGCGCGGCGGCGGGACTCCTGGTGCCCCGGCCCGCGTACCGCTTCGCCGTCGACCCGGGCGAGCCGTGGCGGGACACCTGTCCCGAAGGGCGGCCGATCACCGGGGCAGCCGGCGGCTGGCTCGGGCTCGCCCGTTCCCCGGGCGGCACCCGCTACGGCCCGAGCGTCCTGCTCGTCGCGCCGGTCACCGCCCTGCTCTGCGCCGGGCTCGCCCTGGCCACCGGCACGCGCCCGGAGCTGATCGTCTGGCTGCTGCTGGCGCCGCTCGGCGTGCTGCTGGCCGTGGTGGACTTCCGGGTGCAGCGGCTGCCGGACGCGCTGACCCTGCCGCTCGCGGCGGCGGCGCTCGCGCTGCTCGGGGCGGCCGCCGCGCTGCCCGAGCACGCGGGGGAGTGGGCCACCGCGCTGCTCGGCGCGCTCGCGCTCGGCGGCGCGTACTTCGTGCTGTTCCTCGTCAATCCGAACGGCATGGGCTTCGGCGACGTGAAGCTCGCGCTCGGTCTCGGCGCGATGCTCGGCTGGTACGGATGGAGCGTGGTCGTCCTCGGGACCTTCGCCGGGTTCCTGTTCGGCGGCCTGTACGGGATGGTCCTGGTGATCGCGCGGCGCGCGGGGCGCAAGACGTCGATCCCGTTCGGCCCGTTCCTGATCGCGGGGGCCTACGTGGGGCTGCTCATCGGGGCCTTCGCGGCCTGACCCCCGCCGCCGCGTCCCCGTGCGTGACCTCGGCCGGTGGGCCTGGCGTCGGCGGGTGCGGCGGGCTGGCGTAGGGTGGTTGAGTCTGTCCACAACCCTTACGAAAGGGACGCTCCCGGTGACCGAGAAGGCCGACCTTCAGTCCGTGCTGGACCGTGCCGCCGAGGGTGGGCGGATCACTCCGGAAGAGGCGCTCGTCCTCTACCGTGACGCCCCGCTGCACGCGCTCGGCGCCGCCGCCGACGCCGTGCGCCGCCGCAGGTACGCGGGTACGGAGCACATCGCGACGTACATCATCGAGCGCAACATCAACTACACGAACGTGTGCGTCACGGCGTGCAAGTTCTGCGCCTTCTACGCGGCCCCCAAGGACACCGCCAAGGGCTGGACGCGCGACCTCGACGACATCCTGCGCCGCTGCGCGGAGACCGTCGAGCTCGGCGGTACGCAGATCATGTTCCAGGGCGGACACCACCCGGACTACGGCGTCGAGTACTACGAGAAGCACTTCGCCGCGATCAAGGGCGCGTACCCCGAGCTGGTCATCCACTCCCTCGGCGCCTCCGAGGTCGAGCACATGGCCCGGATCTCCAAGGTGAGCGTCGAGGAGGCCGTCCAGCGGATCCACGCGGCCGGTCTCGACTCGTTCGCCGGCGCCGGCGCCGAGCTGCTCCCGGCCCGCCCGCGCAAGGCGATCGCCCCGCTCAAGGAGAGCGGCGAGCGGTGGCTGGAGATCATGGAGATCGCCCACGGGCTCGGCGTCGAGTCGACGTCCACGATGCTGATGGGTACCGGCGAGACCAACGCCGAGCGCATCGAGCACCTGCGGATGATCCGCGACGTACAGGACCGGACGGGCGGCTTCCGCGCCTTCATCCCGTACACCTACCAGCCCGAGAACAACCACCTGAAGGGCCGCACGCAGGCGACGCTCTTCGAGTACCTGCGGATGATCTCCATCGCCCGTCTGTTCCTCGACAACGTGGCCCACATCCAGGGCTCCTGGCTGACCACAGGCAAGGAGGTCGGCCAGCTCTCCCTGCACTACGGCGCGGACGACCTCGGCTCGATCATGCTGGAGGAGAACGTCGTCTCCTCCGCCGGCGCCAAGCACCGCTCCAACCGCCTGGAGATCATCGACCTGATCCGCAAGGCGGGCCGTGTCCCCGCCCAGCGGACCACGACGTACGAGCACATCGTCGTCCACGACGACCCGGCGAACGACCCGGTCGACGAGCGCGTGATGTCCCACATCTCCTCGACGGCCATCGAGGGCGGCACCGCGCACCCCGAGCTGAAGCTGCTGGCCTCCAACTAGCCGCGCGATGACGACACTTCACGTCGCCGAACGGTCGCCGGAGACCGCGGTCCTGGTCGACGGGGCCGCGGTCGCCGCCGTCGGCCCGTACGAGGACCTGGCCGCCGCCCACCCGGACGCGAAGCTGCGCCGCTGGCCCGGCATCCTCACGCCGGGACTGCTGAACCCGTACGGCCCCGAGCTCCTGGAAGCCACGTACCACCCGGACCCGCGCGAGGCCGAGGGCTTCGGCACCGAGCCCATCGGCGGGGAGCGGGCCCTGCGGATCTTCCGTGCCGACCCCGCACGCCTCGGCGCGAGCGCGCGCCGAGGGGTCCAGCGGATGCTGGCGCACGGCACGGTGGCGGTGGCGGGGGAGCTGCGGTCGCGGGCCGTGGCCGACGCGGTGCGCAGGTCGGGGCTCGCGGTGGGACAGCGCCCGGACCGGCTCCCGGGTCCGGCGGCCCTGTCCCCGGTCCCGCTGATCCTGCTCCCGGCGCTGGTACCGGGCGGTCCCGCCCGGTTCGCCGTCTTCGACGTCGCGGACCGCGCGGAACTGGTCCGGCGCGGTGCTGGGACCTGCGTGGCGACGGTGATCGGCGGACGGCTGGTGTACAGGGGCCGCTGAAGGCGACCGGGTCCGCCACCCCGGCCGGCCCGGGGTTCGGCTTCGCCATGGCATGCGGTGACGGCTCGGCCGTGAACTCCCGCGCGTGCGTACGGGGTTCGGCCCCACCGGCGCGAGGTTCCGGCCGGGCGCGCGAGGCCGCGTCGTTTCGCTCAACCCGCGAACGTCCGTGTGCGCGTACGGGGTTCGGCCCCGCCCGCCCGAGGTTCCGGCCCGGCATGCGAGCCCGCGTCCCGTCGCTCAGCCCGCGAACGCCCTCGCGAACGCACCCGCGCTCTGCCGCACGCCGCTGCAGTCCGTCGCCGCGTCGTCCGCCGTGGCGCTGCCCTTCTCGCACTGCCGGTCCCGGAACGTCGACCACATCGACACCCAGGCCACGCCCTTCTTCTCGGCGAACTCCCGTACCTGTGCCGCGTCGGCGAGTCCGAACGTCTCGTGCTTCACGTCGTTGACGCCGATCATCGAGGTGAGCGCGAGCCCGTGCCAGGCGTCGGCGTCCGACAGCCCGAACACCTTCTTCAGCTGGGTGTGGGCCGCCTCGGCGGACGTGATCGCGTAGTCGCCCATGTCACCGTCGTACGAACTGCCGTAGTTCATGGTCATGATGTTGACCGTGGAGACGTCCACGGAGTGGTCGTTGGCGGACTCCAGGAGGGCCAGACCCTCGGCGTCCAGGCCGGACGGCATCACGGGCAGGGTGAAGGACACCTTCAGCCCCGGGCGCTTCTTCTGGAGCAGCGCGATGGCCTCGGAACGCAGCGCGACCGAGTCGGGGTCGCCCAACTGGGCTCCCTCGACATCGAAGTCGGCCTGCGTCGAGCCGACGGCGTCCAGCGCGGCCCCGTAGGCAGCGGCGAGTTCGTCCGCGCTGTCGCACGTGGACGCCAGCTCCTTGCCGGACGCGCCGCCGAACGACACCCGCACCCGCGCGCCGGACTTCTTCAGCGCCCGCGTACGGGACTTCACGGCCGAGTCGCCGATCGCGGCCACGCCGTCCCACTCGGGTGTGCAGCCGCTGCCGTCCGAGATCACGAAGGCCAGGTTGTACGTGGTCGGCGACCCCGCGGAGTCGGTCCCGGCGGCGGTCGTGGCGCTCACGTACGGGGCGTACGAGGTGTCCGAGGACGTCGACGAGCCGGGGGCCGGGGACGCCTCCGCGGCCGTCGTCCGGCCGGCCCGTGCGGTCGCCGAGCCCGTGCCGCCGTCGGCGTCACCGTCGCCCGAGGAGCATCCCGAACAGGCCAGGGCCACCAGACACAGAACCCCCGCGGCCGGCTTCAGGAAACGCCGCATCGCGCACGCACCCACTCTCGTGATTCTCGTGATGTCTGTCTCGAGGCGGAAACAAAACGGTCGTTTCCCGAGGGGAAATCTGTCACACCCGGAGCGGATTGCCGAATGAAGATCACGCGGGAAAGTCGAGGGAAGGCGAGCCGACAAAAGGCGTGATACGGGCGGCAAAAGGGTTCATTTCTCTCATGCTTGACGGGTCCGGGCCGCGTGGGCAATTCCCGATTCTCACAGAGAAACTACAGGCCGAGGCGCCTCTCATGGGCCGCTCACACGGAATCCGGAGTTTTTGACACATAAACGCGTCCTACCGTCTGGGGAATGCAATCCGAGCCCGCCATCCAGAACCATGCCCAGGTGCGTGGCCGTCGCCGCAAACGCGGCAGCGCGGCCGTCGACGGTCCCGTGTTCGTCGACAACTCGGGACGCAGAGCCCGGCTGCTGAGCAGAATCGGCATGCTCGTCGGCGTCGGCTGCCTCGGATACGCGGTCGTGCTCGGGATGGCCTTCATGGGGTGGGGCACGTCCCTCACGCCGTCCTCGCTCCTCCCCTTCGACGGAGGCCGGGCCGGCTCGGCCCCCGGCGCGGGCCACGCCCCGCCCTCGGCCCCGCCCACCGGCCCGGCACCCTCCACCGCCCCCACGACGACCGCGGGGGCGGCCGCCGGAGCGACGTCCGGCGCGAGGGCCGACGGAACGGCCGGAACAGCATCCGGCACGACCACGGATTCGGCGACCGCCTCCGCCGGCGCCAACTGACGGGCGCGGCCACTCTCATGACCACGACGACACCCTCGCGCGGCCGACGGCGCGCCCCCTCCCGGATGGAGCGGGCCGCCGGCAGGGCCGCCGCGCTGCAGAAACCCCGCGTCATCCTCGCCCTGCTGCTCCTGCTGGCGCTCGTCAGCGTGATGCTGCTCGACGGCTATCTGCGCTCCGAGATCGGCAACGACGCCCGGGTCCGCGACGGCGCCGCCTACGACAAGGTCCCCCAGAAGATCCTCGACGGCGGACCCATCCTGACGTTCGCGGGCGGCACCGCGACGACGCAGTCCGTGCCGAAGAAGACCATCGTGCTGACCTTCGACGACGGTCCGACCGCGGACTGGACGCCGGAGGTCCTCAAGGTCCTGGAGGAGAACGACGTCGAGGGCACGTTCTTCATGGTCGGCTCGATGGTCTCCCGCTACCCGGACGTGGTGAAGACCCTCGTGGACCAGGGCAACGAGGTCGGCATCCACACCTTCACCCACGTCGACCTCTCCTACCAGAGCACCGCCCGCCTCCAACGTGAGCTGAAGCAGACGCAGTTGGCCCTCGCCGGCGCGGCGGGCGTCACCACCACGCTGTTCCGCGCCCCGTACTCCTCGGAGATCAGCGCCGTCGACAACTACAGCTGGCCCGTCTACAAGGAGCTGGGCGGCCTCGGCTACACCAGCGTCTTCGTCGACACCGACAGCGACGACTGGAAGAAGCCGGGCGTCTCGAAGATCGTCCGATGGGCGACCCCGAAGAACGGCGAGGGCGCCATCGTCCTCATGCACGACGCCGGCGGCGACCGCTCGCAGACGGTCGCCGCACTCGGCACGTACATCAGGAAGATGAAGGCGAAGGGGTACTCCTTCACCACCGTCAGCGGAGCCCAGGCGAAGCTGAACCGGGCCGCGGCCCGGGCGCGGAGCACAGGAGACGCCGGAAGCGCCATCGGGTCGTCCCAGGTCCCCCGCCGGGATTCCGCGGGGACGGGCGCGGGTGCGGACGCGGGTACGGGCGCGTCCGCCGGTGCGGGTGCGGGTGCGGGTGCGGGTGCCGGTGCGAGCGGCGCCGCGCTGGGTGCCCAGCGGAAGGCCACCGGCGCGACCCTCTACGAGGGCAAGGCGCTCGTCTACGCCGTGGCGGTCGCCGAATGGGTCGTACCGGCCCTGTCCTGGTTCCTCGTGGTGGTCGGCGTGGCCGTCATGGGCCGGTTCGCGATGATGCTCGTCCTCGCCCGTCGGCACCACCGCCTGCGCAACCGCCGACGCGGCCGGGGCGGGAAGGCCGGCTGGGGACCCGAGGTCACCAGGCCGGTGACCGTCGTCGTGCCCGCCTACAACGAGAAGGAGTGCATCGCCAACACCCTTGAGTCCCTGGCGAGAAGCACCCATCCGATCGAGATCATCGTGGTCGACGACGGTTCCGAGGACGGCACGGCCGAGATCGCCGAATCGCTCGGCCTGCCGAACGTCCGGGTCATCCGGCAGGAGAACGCCGGCAAGCCCGCCGCGCTCAACAACGGTGTCCGCAACGCCCGTCACGACATCGTCGTCATGATGGACGGCGCTCCCTCATCGGGGCCTGGCAGCACATCGAGTACGTGATGGGCTTCAACCTCGACCGCCGCATGTACGACCTGCTGCGCTGCATGCCGACCATCCCCGGAGCGATCGGCGCGTTCCGCCGGGACGCGGTCCTCGAGGCCGGCGGCATGAGCGAGGACACGCTCGCCGAGGACACCGACATCACCATCGCCCTGCACCGGGCGGGATGGCGGGTCGTCTACCAGGAGCACGCCAAGGCCTGGACGGAGGCGCCCGGTTCGTTCCATCAGCTCTGGTCGCAGCGCTACCGCTGGAGCTACGGCACCATGCAGGCGCTCTGGAAGCACCGCAAGTCGCTGACGGACAAGGGGCCTTCGGGCCGGTTCGGACGCGTGGGCATGCCACTGGTGGTGCTCTTCCAGATCGTCACCCCGGTGTTCGCCCCGCTCATCGACGTGTTCACCCTCTACTCGATGATCTTCGTGGACTTCCGGGCCGCGCTGCTCGCCTGGCTGGCCGTCCTGGCGGTCCAACTGGTCTGCGCCGCCTATGCGTTCCATCTCGACGGGGAGAAGTACCGCTACCTCGCGATGCTGCCGCTGCAGCAACTCGCCTATCGCCAGATGATGTACCTCGTTCTGATCCACTCCTGCGTCACGGCCCTGACCGGCGGCCGTCTGCGCTGGCAGAAGCTCAAGCGCACGGGCGAGGTCGCAACCCCGGCAGGAGTGAGCTAGATGACCTGGGGCGCCGAACAGCAGGGCCAGGGGTACGAGGGCGGATACGGCTCCGGGTACGGACACGACGCCGGGTACGGGTACGGCGGCGGGTACGGGCAGGCTCCCGCGTACGGGTACGACTCCGGGAACGGACTCCCGTACGTAGGGCCCGTCCCCTACGGCCAGCCCGTGACGTACGAGCAGCCGACTGCGTACCAGCAGCCGACCCCGTACGGGCAGCCCGTGACGTACGAGGAGCCGGTGCCGTACGAGGAGCTGGGACCGAACGAGGAGCCGGGACCGTACGCCCCCGAGCCGGAGGAACCCGCCCCGGCGCAGGCGGAGCCGGACCCAGCCCCTTCCCCCTCCCCGGGGACGGGCAAGGCGGGCGGCCGTGACCGCTACTTCGACGCGCTGCGCGCCGTCGCCCTCGTGCGTGTCGTCACCTATCACACCTTCGGCTGGGCCTGGGCGGGGCTGGTCTTCCCGTCGATGGGCGTGATGTTCGCGCTCGCCGGCACCCTGATGGCCAGGTCCCTGGAGCGCCCCGCGCTCGCGGTGGTGCGCGGCCGGCTGCGGCGACTGCTGCCGCCGTTCTGGTTCTGGGGCCTCTTCGTCGTGCTGGCGATGCTGGTCCACGGCTGGATGCCGGGATGGCAGATCGTGTTCTGGATCGTCCCGGTCGGCGATCCCCCGGGCGACCGGTGGGGCGTCCAGGCCTGGGAGATCCTCTGGTACCTGCGGACGTACCTCTGGTTCGTGCTGCTGTCCCCGCTGCTGCTGAGGATGTTCCGCAAGGCGCCGGTCCCGGTGCTGCTCCTCTCGCTGGCCCCGATCGTGGTCTTCCAGTACGGATGGCAGCCGTCGTACGACCGTTTCGGCAGCGCCCTCACCGACCTCGCCACCTACCTCTTCTGCTGGCTGCTCGGCTTCGCCCACCGCGAGGGCGTGCTCCAGCGCCTGAGGCCGGCCGCTGTGGTCCTCGGATCGGCCGCCGCCCTCGCGTACGGCGCCTGGTACGCCTTCGCGCACCAGGCGGACTTCGGCACCTACGACCTCGACGAGAACCCCCTCGCCCAGGCCTTCTGGTCGGCGGGTTTCGTGACGGCGCTGATGTACTTCAAGGCCCGCCACGACGTCGACTTCGCCTGGCTCGCTCGCTTCGGACGGCTCGACCGCACGGTGACGATCTTCAACGCGCGCGCGGTGACGATCTACCTCTGGCACGAGATCGCGCTGATCCTGGCCGTCCCGCTGATCGACCGGTTCTGGGACGTGCCGGCCTTCGAGAAGTGGCTGCCGCTGGAGAGCCAGTGGTTCATGTTCGGAGTCGGCTGGGTGCTGATCGGGGCCGCGGTCCTCCTGTTCGGCTGGGTCGAGGACGTGGCCGCCCGGAAGGGACCCCGGCTGCTGCCCTGAGGGCCGCCTTCGGGAGGTGCCCGGGTGGGCGGCTGACGGCCCGAAGAGTGAACCTCGCCCCGGTTGGCCCTGGCCGGACGTGTGCAACGAGCGGGGCGCGATCTTGGTTACGGAGCATGGGGGGAGACCCCACAGAGAGGCTCACGTTCCCCATGCGTCGTTCCCTGTTCGCCGCGTCCACCGCGGCGACCGCACTCGCCGCCGCCCTGTCGCTGGCCGTGAACACACCCGCGGCCGCCGGACCCGGATCCGGCCACAACCCCGAGCCCTGGGTGAAGCGCAGCGCGGTGATGCGCGCGAATCCCAAGGACTTCCATTCGCTGTGCCGCAGACAGAGGGACGGCGTGCCCGAGCGCCGCACCTTCCCGCTCTTCGAGCACCAGAAGGGCTTCACGGCGATCGAGGACTTCAAGCGCCAGGACCTGGACGGCACGGTGTTCTGGTCCGGCCACGACCCGAGGCATCCGGAGAACACGATCTCCGTGTCCGTCATCGGCGCGTGCACGGCCGGGCCGGTCACCCTGTCCGGCGAGATCGAGGAGGGCTTCCGCCAGTACCTGTACAAGCCGGTGGCCAAGCGGCCGGGCAGGTACCTGCTGCAGGAGATCGACGCGCTGAAACTGCCCCCGAGCGGCCAGGGCGTGGACACGGTGACCGTGCCCCCGACCCGGTCGGTCAGGCCGCACGAGCCGGGGCGGCGGATCGCCACCCCCGACAACCCCGCGGCCATCGACATCGTCGTCGCCTACACCCCGGCCACCGTCACCGAACTCGGCTCCACCGCCGCCGTCCAGAGCCGGATCCGGTACGGCGTGAACCAGCTGAACAGGGCCCTCGCGACCAGCCAGGTGCCGGCCAGCGTGCACGTCGTCAACACCTACGAGACCGCGGCGACCGGTGTCGCCCGTGAGAACGCCGGAACCCTGCTGAGCATGATCAGCAACCCCCTGAACCTGACCCTCGGAGCCCCGGCCGCCGCCCAGCGGCTCGCGTACAGCGCCGACCTGGTGGCGCTCATCGCCTCCATCCCGGCGGAGGACAGTTCGGGGCAGGCCAACCTGCCCACCCCGGCGGGCCCGGGGACCAGCAACAACGCGTTCTCGGTCACCAGCGCCTTCTCGATCACGGCATGGGAGAACCTCGCGCACGAGATCGGCCACAACTTCGGTCTCATGCACGACCGCAAGACGGTGGTGTCCCAGGGCGGTACGACTCCCGTGGGCACCGACAACTACGGCTGGGTCACCGCCGACCAGCGGCACCACACGGTCATGGCGTACTCCAGCGCCTGCACCCAGCCGTGCGCGGTCGTCAACCAGTACTCCAACACCGTGAACCTGCTGAACGGCCAGGCTCTCGGCGACGAGAACAACAACAACGCCGCCAACGCGACGAGGGCCGCCGAGTTCCTGGCGAACTACCGGGCCTCCCAGGTCACCAACCGGGTCTCCCTCACCATGACCTCCTCCCCGCCCGCCGGGGGCAGCCTCACGCCGAGCGAGTACGGCCCGTACGACCCCGGTACGCAGGTCACCGTCACCGCCGATGTGAGTCCCGGCTTCCGGCTCGTCGGCTGGGACGTCGACGGGGTGCGCCAGACGGACACCACGACGAGCTACACGATCACCATGAACGCCGCCCACACCCTCAACGCGGTGTTCGCCGAGATTCCCGAGCCCCCGCAGTAGTACTGCTCGACACCGGTACGCGGTGTGCGGCGCGGAACCCGCCGCGCTGCGGAACGCGTCGGCCTCGGGAACAGCGCCGTAGCCTCCCCGGTTCACGGGGGCGGGTGCGGCGCTGTTCCCCGTACGCGGGAACGGTGGGTGGTTCCCGGCCGGGCGCCGGAGAGCCGTGGGGGCCCTACTGCCACAATGGGGACCGTGACCCGCGCATCCCTGGACAAGCAGCCGCACGAAGTCGCCTCGATGTTCGACGACGTGGCGGAACGGTACGACCTGACGAACGACCTGCTGTCGCTCGGCCAGGACCGGGCGTGGCGCAAGGAGGTCGCGAAGGCGGTCGACGCGCGCCCCGCGCAGAAGATCCTGGACCTCGCGGCCGGTACCGCGACCTCCTCGCTGCCCTTCGCCCGCACCGGCGCCTACGTCGTCCCCTGCGACTTCTCCCTCGGGATGCTGCGCGTCGGCAAGCGGAACCACCCCTGGCTGCCGCTGACCGCCGGCGACGCGACGAAGCTGCCCTTCAAGGACGACACGTTCGACGCCGTCACGATCTCCTTCGGGCTGCGCAACGTCCAGGACACCGACACCGCGCTGCGCGAGCTCTACCGCGTCACCAAGCCGGGCGGACGTGTCGTGATCTGCGAGTTCTCGCACCCCACCTGGGCGCCGTTCCGCACCGTCTACACCGAGTACCTGATGCGCGCGCTGCCCCCGGTCGCCCGCGCCGCCTCCTCCAACCCCGACGCGTACGTCTACCTCGCCGAGTCCATCCGCGCCTGGCCGACCCAGCCGCAACTCGCCGAGCGGCTCATCAAGGCCGGCTGGTCGAAGGTGGCCTGGCGCAACCTGACGGGCGGCATCGTCGCCCTCCACCGCGGCTACAAGCAGGCCTGACCCCTCCCGGTACCGCGCGCCCCGGCCGCCTCGGCGGGCGTCCGGCTACCTCAGTACCTCGAACGGATCGCCGGGAAGGTCGAGTTCTCGGCGCAGTCCGCCCGACGGCGGACGGGGCGGACGCGGTTCGCGCACCCCGGCACCGCCCTCCGCCTCACCGAGGTCGAACCACACCGTGACGACGGCTCCGCGCGGCACCTCGACCCCGGGCTGCGGAAATTGCCGTACGACATAGTCGACGACCGTCCGATGGAAATCGGGCCGGTCGGGTGCGGCGAGCAGCACCCCGCGAGCCTCAGCCGTCTCACGCGCGTCCACGGCCATCAGACCGACGAGCCTCGGCACGCGCACTTCGGGTGTCTTGGGTGTTATGCGCACAGACGTCACCCCCCAGCGGTACCGGCAGGGTAAGCCTCGCCCGTGCCCTTCCGGAAGCCGTCGGCATCCGTGCCGGAAACGGTAGGCACCCATGCCGGAGGCCGCAGGCCCCCGTACCGGGGAGCGGTCGGCACCCGGACCGGGGGAGCCGCCTGCACTGGCGCCGGACCCCGGCCCGCACCGGCGCCGGACCCGCCTGCACCCGCGCGGTACCCCGTCGCCGTCACCGGCCGGCGGCGGTCACAGGGCCAGCCGGTAGCGGTGTCCCTCCTGCTGCGACGAGGGCAGGGTGAACCGCTCCGCCAGCTCCATGCCGAGCCGCTTCGTCACGGCGATGGAACGGGCGTTGCCCGCGTTGACCATGGCGACGACGTCGGTGACGCCCGCCGAGCGGACCCGCTCCAGGGTGGTGCGCGCCGCCGCCGTGACGTACCCCTTGCCCCAGTGCTCCCGCCCCAGCCGCCAGCCGATCTCGATCTTCCCGGCCGGACCCCAGGCGTGCGGCCACGGCTGCGCGCCCGTGAAGCCCAGCACCTCGTCCCCGGGACCGAGCAGCGTCCACAGACAGAACCCGAACTCCGCGTCGTGCCGCCGCTGGCGCGCGGTGAGTTCCTCGTAGACCGACCGCTCGGCCGCGCGGCCTCCGTGGAACTCCATGACCTCGGGGTCGTCGAAGACCCGGTGCCAGGCGAGAGCATCCTCGTCGGTGGGAACGCGCAGTCGTACTGCGGGGAGAGCTCGGTTCACGGGGCAGCCCTTCAGCCGGGTGATCGGTACCGCTGCATAGACTGCCCATGTCCAGTGCCCGTCGGCACGTTGATTTCGAGTCTTGGGGAGACCCCGCCGTGACCGAGCCCCAGCCCCTCTCCGAAAACACCGCCGACGTCATCGTCGTCGGGGCCGGGCCAGCCGGTTCGACCACCGCGTACTACCTGGCGAAGGCGGGCCTCGACGTCCTGCTCCTGGAGAAGACGGCCTTCCCGCGCGAGAAGGTCTGCGGCGACGGACTGACCCCCCGCGCCACCAAGCAGCTCGTGTCGATGGGCATCGACATCTCCGAGGAGGCCGGCTGGCTCCGCAACAAGGGCCTGCGCATCATCGGCGGCGGTGTGCGTCTCCAGCTCGACTGGCCGGATCTCGCCTCCTTCCCCGACTACGGACTCGTCCGCAAGCGGGACGACTTCGACGAGCAGCTGGCGCGCCAGGCGCAGAAGGCGGGCGCCCGGCTGTACGAGCGCTGCAACGTCGGCGCCCCGATCCTGGACGAGCGCACCGGCCGGATCATCGGCGTGCACGCCAAGCTGGGCGACGCCGACTCCAAGGAGAAGCGGGAGGTGACCTTCCACGCCCCGCTGGTGGTGGCTGCGGACGGCAACTCCAGCCGCCTCTCCCTCGCGATGGGCCTGCACCGCCGCGAGGACCGCCCGATGGGCGTCGCCGTGCGTACGTACTTCACCTCGCCGCGCCACGACGACGACTACCTGGAGTCGTGGCTGGAGCTGTGGGACCGCCGGGGCGCCGAGGACCGTCTGCTGCCCGGCTACGGGTGGATCTTCGGCATGGGCGACGGCACCTCGAACGTCGGCCTGGGCGTCCTCAACACCTCCGACTCCTTCAAGGAGCTCGACTGGCGCGAGGTCCTGAAGGCCTGGTGCGCCTCGATGCCGGAGGACTGGGGCTACACCCCCGAGAACATGACCGGCCCGATCCGCGGCGCGGCCCTCCCGATGGCCTTCAACCGCCAGCCGCACTACACCAAGGGCCTGCTGCTGGTGGGCGACGCCGGCGGTCTGGTGAACCCCTTCAACGGCGAGGGCATCGCCTACGCCATGGAGTCCGGCCAGATCGTGGCCGACGTCATCGTCCAGGCCCACGCGCGCGCCACTCCCGGGCAGCGGGAACTGGCCCTCCACCGCTACCCGCGCGTCCTGAAGGACACCTACGGCGGCTACTACACGCTCGGCCGCGCCTTCGTGAAGCTCATCGGCAACCCGAAGGTCATGAAGATCGCCACGCAGCGGGGTCTGACCCACCCGATGCTGATGAAGTTCACCCTGAAGATGCTCGCGAACCTCACCGACCCGACGGGCGGCGACGCGATGGACCGCATCATCAACGGCCTCTCGAAGGTGGCCCCGAAGGCCTGACCGCCGGCTCCGCCGCCCCGGTGGTCACCGGGGCGGCCCCTGGCCGTCGGCGTCCGGCCCGGAGCCGGAACATCGCCGGAACAGCCCGAAGGACCGCTCCCCGCACAGGAAGCGGTCCTTCGGGAGTCACCGGCGGCTCAGAGCACGCGCACCGCGCCCGTGGCCGGGTAGCCCGAGAGGTCCTGGATCACGACGCCCTTGGAGGGGTTCGCCGCGTCGAGGTACTGGCCGTTACCGATGTACACGCCGACGTGGTAGGCCGAACCGGCCGAACCCCAGTACAGAATGTCGCCGACCTGGACATTGGACAGGGAAACCGGCGTACCGGACACCGACTGGTCCTGAGAGACGCGCGGCAGGTCGACGCCGACCTGCTTGAACGCCGCCTGCACCAGACCGGAGCAGTCCCACGCGTTGGGTCCGGTGCCGCCCATGACGTACGCGTCGCCGACCTGGGCCTTGAGGAAGGCGATGACGGTCGCCACGCTGCCGCTGGCCGGGGCCGCGACGTTCGTGGACGTGGAGGCGCTCGCCGACAGGACGGTCCGCGCCGAGGAGCGCGAGACGGCGTCGGCGGCCGCGGCCTTGCGGGCGGCCTCGGCCTTCTTCTTGGCCTCAGCCTTCTTCTTCGCGTCCGCGAGGTCGGCCTTGGCCTGCTTGGCGGCCTTGGCGGCGGCCGCGTCGCGCTCCGCCTGCAGCTCGTAGTTGGCCGCGGTCTGCTGGGTGGCGTCCGCGGACTGGGCGACCTGGGTGGCCAGGTCGGCCGTCAGGGTCGGCAGCTCCATGGTCTGCGTGACGGGCTCGGCGGCGCTCGCCGAACCAGCCGCCGCGGCCACTGCCAGGGTGCTGAGGACGCCACCGGCAACTCCGGCGCGCATCGCGAGCGACGGAGCGTTGCGACGGGGCTTCCGGTGGCTTCGTATGTGTGCGGTGTGGGACATGGGTACTAGCGGTACCAGGGGCTCCTCCATACCTTCAAGAAACGTGTGGTGCGCCACAGTTGTTCAATCGGCCGCCGAATTCGTCGCCCGTCACTCTTTATTGACGCCGTAACGGGCATTGCGGACACTGTCCATCAGGCCCGTGATCATGGCCTTTCAGTATTACGTCCGAATTGCCCCCCGCCTACCACCGGTTGAAACGGATGGCCAAGCCCGGCTTATCTGACCCATAGGTAGATGTGGCGCAGGTCACGGAACGGTCACCCGGGGCGTCGCGTCCCGCGCGGGAGCGCCGATCGCCCGTCGGCCGGCCGAGCTCGTGAACGCGTGCACGTGTCCACATCGGTCCCCTCCGTCCCTCCGAAGTGTGAACGCGCTCCTCTATCAAGGGGGTGCGTCCAGCGCCAATTTGCATGCGGAGGAAGTCTCTTGATATGGAGACGACCCTCTCGGCCTGCGGCGATGAGCGAAAATGTCACGTCTCGTGATCGACCTGACGCTTCGCGTGTGAAGATCACTGCTCATCCGACTTCATGATCGTTCGTCAGGTGGTGGAGATCACAAAGCTAAGGCAATACCCCGTGTCGCAGATCACAGACCGCCGGGCATAAGATGCGAGGCAGTTGGGCTTGTGACCTGCTTCACATGTCCGCGATCTTCGCCGGGACGGGCGGGGTTGGCGGTACGGACGGGGCGGGGAGCGGGCTCGTCGAACCGCCACCAGTCAGTGCCGACTGAGAGGAGCGAGGAGCGTGAACGCGTATGCGCCGATCCTCGTACTGGGAGCCCTCGGGGCAGGCTTTGCGATCTTCTCCGTGGTCATGGCCACGCTGATCGGTCCGAAGCGGTACAACCGCGCCAAACTCGACGCCTACGAGTGTGGCATCGAGCCGACCCCCACGCCGGTCGGCGGCGGGCGTTTTCCCATCAAGTACTACCTGACGGCGATGCTCTTCATCGTCTTCGACATCGAGATCGTCTTCCTCTACCCCTGGGCCGTCACGTTCGACGCCCTGGGTGTTTTCGGGCTCGTGGAGATGCTGCTCTTCGTGCTCACCGTCTTCGTCGCCTACGCGTACGTATGGCGGCGCGGCGGCCTGGAATGGGACTGAGGGGCCTTTAACTCATGGGACTCGAAGAAAAGCTGCCGAGCGGATTCCTGCTGACGACCGTCGAGCAGGCCGCGGGCTGGGTGCGCAAGGCGTCCGTCTTCCCCGCGACATTCGGACTCGCCTGCTGTGCCATCGAGATGATGACGACCGGCGCCGGGCGTTACGACCTGGCGCGCTTCGGTATGGAGGTCTTCCGCGGGTCGCCCCGCCAGGCCGACCTGATGATCGTGGCCGGCCGGGTGAGCCAGAAGATGGCGCCGGTGCTGCGGCAGGTCTACGACCAGATGCCCAACCCCAAGTGGGTCATTTCCATGGGTGTTTGTGCGTCATCGGGCGGAATGTTCAACAACTACGCCATTGTGCAGGGAGTCGACCACATCGTCCCGGTCGACATCTATTTGCCCGGATGTCCGCCGCGGCCCGAGATGCTGATGGACGCGATTCTCAAGCTCCACCAGAAGATCCAGAGCTCGAAGCTCGGCGTGAACGCCGAGGAAGCGGCCCGCGAGGCGGAGGAAGCGGCGCTCAAGGCGCTTCCCACCATCGAGATGAAGGGCCTGCTGCGGTGAGCGACGCGAACGGCAACGGGGTCAACCCCGAGAAGGACCTGAGCGCCTCCAACCTTCCCGGCCAGCGAGGCGACAAGGGCGAGGAGATCCGCGTCCAGCGCGGCATGTTCGGCGCCAACAACGGCGGCGACACCACCGGCTACGGCGGCCTGGTCCGCTCGATCCGGCTGCCCGGCGCGGCCACCCGCCCCTACGGCGGCTGGTTCGACGAGGTGGCCGACGAGCTGGAGGGCGCCCTGGAGGAACAGGGACTCGTCCCCGAGAACGTCATCGACAAGACGGTCGTCGACCGCGACGAGATCACGTTCCACGTCGAACGCGAGTACCTGCTCCCCGTCGCCCGGACCCTGCGCGACGACCCGGCCCTCCGGTTCGAGCTGTGCACGGGCGTCTCCGGCGTCCACCTCCCGCACGACAAGGGCCGCGAGCTGCACGCCGTCTACCACCTGCGCTCGATCACCCACAACCGGCTCATCCGGCTGGAGGTCAGCGCCCCGGACGCGGACCCGCACGTCCCGTCGCTCGTCACCGTCTATCCGACGAACGACTGGCACGAGCGCGAGGCGTACGACTTCTTCGGCCTGATCTTCGACGGCCACCCCGCCCTGACGCGGATCATGATGCCGGACGACTGGCAGGGCTTCCCGCAGCGCAAGGACTATCCCCTCGGCGGCATCCCCGTCGAGTACAAGGGCGCCCAGATCCCGGCTCCGGACCAGCGGAGGTCGTACTCATGAGCACGCAGACCCCTCCCGGGGCATCGGACGCCTCGCCCCGCGAGACGACCGAGGGCACCGTATATACGGTCACCGGCGGCGACTGGGACGAGATCGCCCAGTCCGCGGCCAAGTCCGACGACGAACGCATCATCGTCAACATGGGCCCGCAGCACCCGTCCACCCACGGCGTGCTCCGGCTCATCCTGGAGATCGACGGCGAGACCGTCACCGAGGCCCGCTGCGGCATCGGCTACCTCCACACGGGCATCGAGAAGAACCTCGAGTTCCGCACGTGGACCCAGGGCACCACGTTCGTGACGCGCATGGACTACCTGACGCCGTTCTTCAACGAGACGGCCTACTGTCTCGGCGTCGAGAAGCTCCTCGGGATCACCGACCAGATCCCCGACCGCGCCTCGATCATCCGGGTGCTCCTGATGGAGCTGAACCGACTCTCCTCCCATCTGGTGTGCATCGCCACCGGAGGCATGGAGCTGGGCGCCACCACGATCATGATCTACGGCTTCCGTGACCGCGAGCTCATCCTCGACATCTACGAGCTGATCACCGGCCTGCGCATGAACCACGCGTTCGTCCGCCCCGGCGGACTCGCCCAGGACCTGCCCCCGGGCGCGGTGGACCAGATCCGCGAGTTCGTGAAGAAGATGACGAAGAACCTTCCCGAGTACGACAAGCTCGCCACCGGGAACCCCATCTTCAAGGCCCGCATGCAGGACGTCGGCTACCTCGACCTGGCCGGCTGCATGGCCCTCGGCGCCACCGGCCCGATCCTGCGCTCGGCCGGCCTGCCGCACGACCTGCGCAAGTCCCAGCCGTACTGCGGATACGAGACCTACGACTTCGAGGTCCCGACCGCCGACACCTGCGACTCCTACGGGCGCTTCCTGATCCGCCTGGAGGAGATGCGCCAGTCGCTGCGGATCATCGAGCAGTGCCTGGACCGGCTCCAGCCCGGCCCGGTCATGGTCGCCGACAAGAAGATCGCCTGGCCCGCCCAGCTCGCGCTCGGCCCCGACGGTCTCGGCAACTCCCTCGACCACATCAAGAAGATCATGGGCACCTCCATGGAGGCCCTGATCCACCACTTCAAGCTGGTGACCGAGGGCTTCCGCGTCCCGCCGGGGCAGGCCTACGTGGCCGTCGAGTCGCCCAAGGGCGAACTCGGGGTGCACGTCGTCTCCGACGGAGGCACCCGCCCCTACCGGGTCCACTTCCGCGACCCGTCCTTCACCAACCTGCAGGCCATGGCGGCGATGTGCGAGGGCGGCCAGGTCGCCGACGTCATCGTCGCCGTCGCGTCCATCGACCCCGTGATGGGAGGCGTCGACCGGTGACCACCACCCCCGAGGGCGTCAGCCTGGGCATGCCCCAACTGCCCGCGCCCGACTACCCGGCCGACGTCCGGGCCCGGCTCGAGGAGGACGCGCGCGAGATCATCGCCCGCTACCCCGACTCCCGCTCGGCGCTCCTTCCGTTGCTGCACCTCGTGCAGTCGCAGGAGGGCCACGTCACGCGCACGGGACAGCGGTTCTGCGCGGAGGTACTGGGCCTGACCACAGCCGAGGTCGCCGCGGTCGCGACCTTCTACTCGATGTACCGGCGCAGGCCGAGCGGTGACTACCAGGTGGGTGTCTGCACCAACACCCTGTGTGCCGTGATGGGCGGCGACGCCATCTTCGAGGCCCTCCAGGACCACCTCGGCGTCGGCAACGGGGAGACCACCGGTGACGGCAAGGTCACCCTGGAGCACATCGAGTGCAACGCGGCCTGCGACTTCGCCCCGGTCGTGATGGTCAACTGGGAGTTCTTCGACAACCAGACCGTGGACTCGGCCAAGCGGCTCGTCGACGACCTGCGCGCGGGCGCCGACGTCGACCCGACCCGCGGCGCCCGGCTGTGCACGTTCAAGGAGACCGCCCGGATCCTGGCGGGCTTCCCCGACGAGCGCGAAGGCGCGGTGGAGGCCGGCGGCAGCGCGGGCCCCGCGTCCCTGGTGGGCCTGCGTCTGGCCAAGGGGGAGAGCGCCCCCGCGCGCGTGGTGCATCCGCGGGGCGGAGGAGCACCTCAGAACCAGCGGCCCGCCGAGCACCCCAGCTCGCACGACGCGCCGCAGGACACGTCGGCCTCCGACCCGTCCCACCCGGCGGGTCCCGTGGCAGAGGAGGGGGAGTGATGACCTTGGCAGCCGAGATCAACGAGACGAGTCCCGAAAAGCTGCTCGCACCCGTGCTGTCGGCCTTCTGGGACGAGGACAGGTCCTGGTCGCTGGACGTCTACCGGAGGCACGAGGGGTACGAGGGCCTGCGCAAGGCACTCGCCATGTCGCCGGACGACCTGATCGCCTACGTCAAGGACTCCGGACTGCGCGGCCGCGGCGGTGCCGGCTTCCCGACCGGAATGAAATGGCAGTTCATTCCCCAGGGAGACGGCAAACCTCACTATCTAGTTGTCAACGCCGACGAATCCGAGCCGGGAACCTGTAAAGACATCCCGCTCCTCTTCGCGAACCCGCACAGCCTCATCGAGGGCATTGTGATCGCGTGCTACGCCATTCGGTCTTCGCATGCCTTCATCTATCTCCGTGGTGAAGTCGTCCCCGTACTGCGGCGGTTGCACGAGGCCGTACGCGAGGCCTACGCCGCCGGCTACCTCGGCGAGAACATCCTGGGCAGCGGGCTCGACCTCCAGCTCACCGTGCACGCGGGCGCGGGCGCGTACATCTGCGGTGAGGAGACCGCGCTGCTCGACTCGCTCGAAGGCCGCCGTGGTCAACCGCGGCTCCGTCCCCCTTTCCCTGCTGTCGCTGGCCTCTATGCGTGTCCGACTGTTGTGAATAACGTCGAGTCCATCGCGTCAGTTCCCGCAATTCTGCAAAAGGGCAAGGAATGGTTCAGGTCGATGGGCAGCGAGAAGTCCCCGGGCTTCACGCTGTACTCGCTCAGCGGCCATGTCGCCAGCCCCGGCCAGTACGAGGCGCCCCTCGGCATCACCCTGCGTCAACTCCTCGACATGAGCGGCGGGATGCGCCCCGGCCACCGGCTGAAGTTCTGGACGCCGGGCGGCTCCTCGACCCCGATGTTCACCGACGAGCACCTCGACGTCCCTCTTGACTACGAAGGAGTGGGCGCCGCGGGTTCCATGCTCGGCACCAAAGCACTCCAGTGCTTCGACGAGACGACCTGCGTCGTCCGCGCCGTCACCCGCTGGACCGAGTTCTACGCCCACGAGTCCTGCGGCAAGTGCACGCCCTGCCGCGAAGGCACCTACTGGCTCGTGCAGTTGCTGCGCGACATCGAGGCCGGCAAGGGCGTCATGTCCGACCTCGACAAGCTGAACGACATCGCCGACAACATCAACGGCAAGTCCTTCTGCGCCCTCGGCGACGGCGCCGCCTCGCCGATCTTCTCCTCGCTCAAGTACTTCCGCGAGGAGTACGAGCAGCACATCACGGGCCGCGGCTGCCCCTTCGACCCCGCCAGGTCCACCGCCTGGGCGGACAAGCACACGGAGGTGAACGCATGACAGTGACCACCAGCGCTCCCTCCGGAGGCGGGGAAGCACCGGTCCCGCCGGAGGATCTCGTCTCGCTGACGATCGACGGCATCGAGATGAGCGTGCCCAAGGGCACCCTGGTCATCCGGGCCGCCGAACAGCTCGGCATCGAGATCCCCCGGTTCTGCGACCACCCGCTCCTCGACCCGGCCGGCGCCTGCCGCCAGTGCATCGTCGAGGTCGAGGGCCAGCGCAAGCCCATGGCGTCCTGCACGATCACCTGTACGGACGGGATGGTCGTCAAGACTCAACTCACCTCCCAGGTCGCCGAGAAGGCCCAGCACGGTGTGATGGAGCTGCTGCTCATCAACCACCCGCTGGACTGCCCGGTCTGCGACAAGGGCGGTGAGTGCCCCCTGCAGAACCAGGCGATGTCCCACGGCAACGCCGAGTCCCGCTTCGAGGGCAGGAAGCGGACGTACGAGAAGCCGGTCCCGATCTCCACGCAGGTCCTGCTCGACCGCGAGCGGTGCGTCCTGTGCGCCCGCTGCACCCGCTTCTCCAACCAGATCGCGGGCGACCCCATGATCGAACTGGTCGAGCGGGGCGCGCTCCAGCAGGTCGGCACCGGTGACGGCGACCCCTTCGAGTCGTACTTCTCCGGCAACACGATCCAGATCTGCCCCGTGGGCGCGCTCACGTCGGCGGCCTACCGCTTCCGCTCGCGGCCCTTCGACCTCATCTCCTCGCACTCCGTGTGCGAGCACTGCTCCGGCGGCTGCGCGACCCGCACCGACCACCGGCGCGGCAAGGTGATGCGACGGCTCGCGGCACCGGACCCCGAGGTCAACGAGGAGTGGGTCTGCGACAAGGGCCGGTTCGGGTTCCGGTACGCGCAGCAGCGCGACCGCCTCGACACCCCCCTGGTGCGCAACGCCGACGGTGTCCTCGAACCCGCCTCCTGGCCGGAGGCCCTCGAGGCGGCCGCGCAGGGACTGACGGCGGCCCGTGGCCGCGCCGGCGTCCTCACCGGCGGCCGGCTCACGATCGAGGACGCCTACGCGTACAGCAAGTTCGCGCGCGTGGCCCTCGACACGAACGACATCGACTTCCGCGCGCGCGTGCACAGCTCCGAGGAGGCCGACTTCCTGGCCGCCCGGGTCGCCGGGCACGGCCGGGACCTCGACGGCACCGGTGTCACGTACACCTCCCTGGAGAAGGCGCCGGCCGTCCTGCTGGTGGGCCTGGAGTCGGAGGAGGAGGCCCCTGGCGTCTTCCTGCGGCTGCGCAAGGCCTGGCGCGGGCACGGCCAGAAGACCTTCTCGCTCGCCACGCACTCCACCCGCGGCCTGGAGAAGGCGGGCGGCACGCTGTTGCCGGCCGCGCCCGGTACCGAGACCGAGTGGCTGGACGCGCTCGCCAGCGGCGTCGGCCTGGACGAGGACGGGGTCAGGGCCGGCGAGGCGCTGCGCACCGAGGGCTCCGTCATCGTCGTCGGCGAGCGGCTGGCCGCCGTGGCCGGCGCCCTGACCGCCGCCGTGCGGACCGCCACCGCCATCGGCGCCCGGCTGGTGTGGATCCCGCGCCGCGCCGGGGACCGCGGCGCGATCGAGGCCGGCGCGCTTCCCTCGCTGCTGCCGGGCGGACGTCCGGCCACCGACCCGCGCGCACGCGAGGAGGTCGCGGCCGCCTGGGGCGTCTCCGAACTCCCGCACCGCTACGGCCGCGACACCGGCCAGATCGTGGAGGCCGCCGCCGGCGGCGAACTGCGGGCGCTCGTCGTCGCGGGCGTGGAGGTCGCCGACCTCCCCGACCCGGCACGCGCGCGTGAGGCCCTGTCGGAAGTCGGCTTCCTGGTGTCGCTCGAACTGCGGCCCAGCGAGGTCACCGAGTACGCGGACGTCGTCCTGCCGGTCGCCGCGGTCGCCGAGAAGGCCGGAAGCTTCCTCAACTGGGAAGGCCGCGTCCGCTCCTTCGAGGCCGCCCTCAAGCCCGACCAGATGACCCGGCGCCTTGCACCCGCCGACGCGCGCGTCCTGCAGATGCTCGCCGACGCCATGGACGTGCACCTGGGGCTGCCGGACCTGCGCACCACACGCGGGGAACTCGACCGCCTCGGCGCCTGGGACGGCCCGCGGGCCGACGCACCCCGCGAGACCGGCGTGCAGATGCCCCGCCCGGACGCCGGCGAGGCCGTACTGGCCGGACACCGCCTGCTGCTCGACCAGGGGCGGCTCCAGGAGGGCGACACCGCGCTCGCCGGGACCCGGCACGCGGCACGCGCGCGTGTCTCGGCCGCCACCGCCGCCGAGGCCGGGGTCAAGAACGGCGACGTCCTCGCCGTGACCGGTCCCGCCGGAACGGTCGAACTCCCGCTCCAGATCACCGAGATGCCCGACCGTGTGGTCTGGCTCCCGCTGAACTCGACCGGTGGGGGCGTCGCCTCCGACACCGGGGCGCTGCCCGGCGCACTCGTCCGCATCGGCCCGGCGACGATCGCCGCCGAGGCCCCCAAGGAGGTGGAGGCATGACGCCGTACCTCGCCGCTGAAGACCTGTCGATGTTCGGCCACGACCCCTGGTGGCTGGTCGTCGTCAAGGCGGTGTTCTGCTTCGCCTTCCTGATGGTGACCGTGCTCTTCTCCATCGTGTGGGAGCGCAAGGTCGTCGCCTGGATGCAGCTGCGCATCGGCCCCAACCGGCACGGGCCCTGGGGCATGCTCCAGTCCCTCGCCGACGGCGTGAAGCTGATGCTCAAGGAAGACGTCATCGTCAAGCGCGCGGACAAGGTGGTCTACGTCCTCGCGCCGATCGTCGCGGCCATCCCGGCCTTCATGGCGATCGCGGTGATCCCCTTCGGGCCCGCCGACAACGAGGTCTCGATCTTCGGCCAGCGCACCACGATGCAGCTCACCGACCTGCCGATCGCGATGCTCTACATCCTCGCGGTGGCCTCGGTGGGCATCTACGGGATCGTGCTCGCCGGCTGGAGCTCCGGATCCACATATCCGCTGCTGGGCGGACTGCGCTCCTGCGCCCAGATGATCTCCTACGAGATCGCCATGGGCGCCGCGTTCGCCTCGGTGTTCCTCTACTCCGGTTCGATGTCGACCTCGACGATCGTCGAGCAGCAGCAGGACCGCTGGTACATCGTCCTTCTCCCGGTCTCGTTCCTCATCTACATCGTGACGATGATCGGCGAGACCAACCGCGCCCCGTTCGACATGCCGGAGTCCGAGGGCGACCTCGTCGGCGGCTTCAACACCGAGTACTCGTCGATCAAGTTCGCGCTGTTCATGCTCGCCGAGTACGTGAACATGGTGACCGTCTCGGCCGTGTCCACGACGCTCTTCCTCGGCGGCTGGCGGGCACCGTGGCCGATCAGCAGCTTCTGGGAGGGCGCCAACCACGGCTGGTGGCCGATGCTCTGGTTCGTGGTGAAGGTGCAGCTGCTGCTGTTCTTCTTCATCTGGCTGCGCGGCACGCTGCCGCGCGTCCGCTACGACCAGCTGATGAAGCTCGGCTGGAAGGTGCTCATCCCGGTCTCCGTGGTCTGGCTGATGCTCGTCGCGACGGTGCGGGTCCTGCGCAACGAGCACTACGGCTTCTCGGACATCGCGCTGTACGTCGGCGGAGGCGTCCTCGTCCTGCTGCTCCTGTCGTTCGTGGCGGACATCTTCCGCGACAAGCAGGGCCAGGAGACGCCCGCCGAGCCCGCCGCCTTCGACCCGATGGCCGGCGGATTCCCCGTGCCCCCGCTGCCCGGCCAGGAGCTGCCGCCGGTACCCCGGCGCCGCCCGCGCCGGGAGCGGGAGCTCATTGTCAGTGGCGGGTCCGATACTGCGAGTGATGGAACGGTCACCGGATCTCGTGACGGAAAGGAGGGGTCCGATGGCTGAGGAGCCGAAGGAGACCAAACCCGGTTTCCAGAACCCCGTCGCCGGCTTCGGCGTGACCTTCAAGGCCATGTTCAAGAAGCGGCTGACCGAGCAGTACCCGGAACAGCAGAAGACCACCGCACCGCGGTTCCACGGCCGGCACCAGCTCAACCGCCATCCGGACGGCCTGGAGAAGTGCGTCGGCTGCGAGCTGTGCGCCTGGGCCTGTCCCGCGGACGCCATCTACGTGGAGGGCGCGGACAACACCGAGGAGGAGCGCTACTCCCCGGGCGAGCGCTACGGCCGCGTCTACCAGATCAACTACGCCCGCTGCATCCTGTGCGGCCTGTGCATCGAGGCGTGCCCCACGCGCGCGCTGACGATGACGAACGAGTTCGAGCTCGCGGACAGCAGCCGCGCCAACCTCATCTACACCAAGGAGCAGCTGCTCGCCGGACTCCAGGAAGGCATGGTCGACACACCGCACTCGATCTTCCCGGGCACGGACGAGCAGGACTACTACCGGGGTCTGGTGACCGAGGCGGCGCCCGGCACCGAGCGCCAGGTGGCCGTCTCCAAGGGCGAGTTGCACCCCTCGGCGAGCCCCTCGGGCCCGTCGGGCACGCCCGCCGGAGAGGGGGCGGAGGCATGACCGCCAACCTGGCCGCGTACTCCACCTCCACCGGCGAGGCCTTCCAGTTCTGGGTCCTCGGCACCGTCGCGGTGATCGGCGCCCTGTGCACCGTCTTCATGCGCAAGGCCGTGCACAGCGCGCTGTGCCTCGCCGGAACCATGATCGTCCTGGCGGTGTTCTACCTCGCCAACGGCGCCTACTTCCTGGGCATCGTCCAGATCGTCGTCTACACCGGCGCGATCATGATGCTGTTCCTCTTCGTCGTCATGCTCGTCGGTGTCACCGCGGCGGACTCGCTGAAGGAGACCATCAAGGGGCAGCGCTGGCTGGCCCTGCTCTGCGGGCTCGGCTTCGGCATCCTGCTGTTCGCCGGCATCGGCCACGCCTCCATCCAGGACTTCGACGGCCTGGCCAAGGCGAACGCGGGCGGCAACGTGGAGGGCCTGGCGGCCCTCATCTTCACGAAGTACGTCTTCGCCTTCGAGATCACCGGCGCCCTGCTCATCACGGCCACCATCGGCGCCATGGTGCTCACGCACCGCGAGCGCACCGAGCGGGCCAGGACCCAGCGCGAGCTGTCCGAGCAGCGCGTGCGCGAGGGCAAGCACGTCCCGCCACTGCCGGCGCCGGGCGTCTACGCCCGGCACAACGCGGTGGACATCGCGGGCCTGCTGCCCGACGGCACCCCCTCCGAGCTCACCGTCAGCAAGACGCTGCGCGACCGCGGCCAGATCCGTGACGTGTCGGCCGACGCGCTCAGGGACCTGAAGGCGCTGGAGCAGCGTGCCGAGGAGCGCCTGGAGCGCACGAAGCCGGAGGAGGCGTCCAAGTGAATCCGGTCAACTACCTCTACCTCGCCGCTCTGTTGTTCACGATCGGCGCCACCGGCGTCCTGATCCGACGGAACGCGATCGTGGTGTTCATGTGCATCGAGCTCATGCTCAACGCCTGCAACCTCGCCTTCGTCGTCTTCTCCCGGATGCACGGCAACCTCGACGGCCAGATCATCGCCTTCTTCACGATGGTCGTCGCCGCCGCGGAGGTCGTGGTCGGGCTCGCGATCATCGTGTCGCTGTTCCGTTCCCGCCACTCGGCCTCGGTCGACGACGCCAGCCTGATGAAGCTGTAAGGGGTCGCTGAATCGTGGAGAACCTGATTGCGCTGCTCATCGCGGCGCCTCTGCTCGGAGCGGCCGTCCTGCTGTGCGGCGGACGGCGGCTGGACGCCGTCGGCCAGTGGATCGGCACCGTGCTCGCGGCCGCCTCCTTCGTGGTCGCGGTCGTGCTCTTCGCCGACATGCTGGGCAAGAGCCCGGAGGACCGGACGTTCACCCAGCATCTGTACAGCTGGATCGCCGTCGGCAACTTCCGCGCGGACGTCGGCTTCCAGCTCGACCAGCTGTCGATGACGTTCGTCCTGCTGATCACCGGCGTCGGCTCGCTGATCCATGTGTACTCGATCGGGTACATGGAGCACGACGAGCGCCGCCGCCGTTTCTTCGGCTATCTGAACCTGTTCCTGGCGGCGATGCTGCTGCTCGTCCTCGCCGACAACTACCTCCTGCTGTACGTCGGCTGGGAAGGCGTCGGTCTCGCCTCCTACCTGCTCATCGGCTTCTGGCAGCACAAGCCCAGCGCGGCCACCGCCGCGAAGAAGGCGTTCCTGGTCAACCGCGTCGGCGACATGGGCCTGTCCATCGCCATCATGCTGATGTTCACGACCTTCGGAACCTTCGCCTTCGGGCCGCTGCTCGGCACCGAGGGGCACCCCGGGATTGCCGGGGACGCCACCGAGGGCAAGCTCACGGCCATCGGGCTGATGCTGCTGCTCGCCGCGTGCGGCAAGTCGGCCCAGGTGCCGCTGCAGTCCTGGCTCGGGGACGCGATGGAGGGCCCGACCCCGGTCTCGGCCCTCATCCACGCCGCCACCATGGTCACCGCGGGCGTGTACCTGATCGTGCGCTCGGCCGCCGTCTTCAACGCGGCGCCCGACGCACAGCTCGTCGTCACCGTCGTCGGAGGCGTCACGCTTCTGTTCGGTGCGATCGTCGGTTGCGCCAAGGACGACATCAAGAAGGCGCTCGCCGGCTCGACGATGTCGCAGATCGGCTACATGGTGCTGGCCGCCGGCCTCGGCCCCATCGGCTACGTCTTCGCCATCATGCACCTGGTGACGCACGGCTTCTTCAAGGCCGGGCTCTTCCTCGGCGCCGGTTCGGTCATGCACGGCATGAACGACGAGGTCGACATGAGGAAGTTCGGCGGCCTCAGGAAGTACATGCCGGTCACCTTCGTGACCTTCGGTCTCGGCTACCTCGCGATCATCGGCTTCCCGGGCCTGTCCGGCTTCTTCTCCAAGGACAAGATCATCGAGGCGGCCTTCGCCAAGGGCGGCACCGAGGGCTGGATCCTCGGCGGCGTGGCCCTGCTGGGCGCGGCGATCACCGCGTACTACATGACGCGCGTGATGATCATGACCTTCTTCGGCGAGAAGCGCTGGCAGCCCGACGCGGAGGGCCACGAGCCGCACCCGCACGAGTCGCCCAGCTCGATGACCATCCCGATGATCGTGCTGGCCTTCGGGTCGGTGTTCGCGGGTGGCTTCTTCAGCATCGGCGACCGCTTCCTGCACTGGCTGGAGCCGGTCACCGGGCACTCTGAGGGCGACTCGCCCGTCAGCGCGCTCACCGTCACCCTGGCCACCATGGTGCTCCTGGTCGTCGGCGCCGGCATCGCCTACCTCCAGTACGGACGCAGCTCCGTCCCGGTCACCGCCCCGCGCGGCTCCCTGCTCACCCGCGCCGCCCGGCGCGACCTCTACCAGGACGACTTCAACCACGTCGTGCTGGTGCGCGGCGGTGAGCACCTCACCCGCTCCCTGGTCTACGTCGACCACACCCTGGTCGACGGAGTCGTCAACGGCACGGCGGCCTCCGTGGGCGGCCTCTCCGGACGGCTGCGCAAGCTGCAGAACGGCTACGCGCGCAGTTACGCGGTCTCGATGTTCGGCGGTGCGGCGATCCTCGTCGCCGCGACCCTGCTGATGAGGGCGGTCTGATACCGATGTCCTTTCCCCTCCTGACAGCGACGGCGGTGCTCCCGGCCCTCGGGGCGATCGCCACGGCCGCCGTGCCGGCCGCGCGGCGCGTCGCCGCCAAATGGCTGGCGCTGCTCGTCTCCCTCGGCACCCTGGCGCTCGCCGCGGTCACCCTCGCGCGGTTCGACCCGGACGGCGCCCGCTACCAGCTCACCGAATCCCACGCCTGGATCCCGGACTTCGGGGTGCGCTACCAACTGGGCGTGGACGGCATCGGGGTGGCGCTCGTCGCGCTGACCGCGCTGCTGATGCCGTTCGTGATCCTGGCCGGCTGGCACGACGCCGACCCGCACGAGACCGGAAGCAGGCGCTGGCGCCCGACCCAGGGCTTCTTCGCCCTGATCCTGGCCGTCGAGGCGATGGTGATCATCTCCTTCGAGGCCACCGACGTCTTCCTCTTCTACATCTTCTTCGAAGCCATGCTGATCCCGATGTACTTCCTCATCGGCGGCTTCGGGGACCGTGCCCACGAACACGGCGACGAGGCGGCGGCCACGCAGCGCTCGTACGCCGCGGTGAAGTTCCTCCTCTACAACCTGGTCGGCGGCCTGATCATGCTGGCCGCCGTGATCGGCCTCTACGTGGTGGCCGGAAGCTTCTCCCTCCAGGAGATCGTCCACGCGCGGGCCGACGGCTCGCTGCACATGGCGACCAGCACCGAGCGGTGGCTGTTCCTCGGCTTCTTCTTCGCCTTCGCGGTGAAGGCGCCGCTGTGGCCCCTGCACACCTGGCTGCCCAACGCCATGGGCGAGGCCACCGCGCCGGTCGCCGTGCTGATCACGGCGGTCGTCGACAAGGTCGGCACCTTCGCGATGCTCCGCTTCTGCCTCCAGCTCTTCCCGGAGGCCAGCAAGTGGGCGACGCCCGCGATCCTCGTCCTGGCGCTGATCAGCATCGTCTACGGGGCGCTGCTCGCGGTCGGCCAGCGCGACATCAAGCGGCTGGTCGCCTACGCGTCGATCTCCCACTTCGGGTTCATCATCCTGGGCATCTTCGCGATGACCACCCAGGGCCAGTCCGGCGCGACGCTGTACATGGTCAACCACGGGATCTCGACCGCCGCCCTCATGCTGGTGGCCGGCTTCCTGATCTCGCGCCGCGGCTCGCGCCTGATCGCCGACTACGGAGGGGTGCAGAAGGTCGCCCCGGTGCTCGCCGGCACCTTCCTCATCGGCGGCCTCGCGACCCTCTCGCTCCCGGGCCTCGCGCCCTTCGTGAGCGAATTCCTGGTCCTGGTCGGCACGTTCACGCGCTACCCGGTGGTCGGCATCATCGCCACCTTCGGCATCGTCCTCGCCGCGCTCTACACCCTCGTCCTCTACCAGCGGACGATGACCGGCCCGGTCAAGGCCGAGGTGGCCGAGATGCCCGACCTCAGGGTGCGTGAGCTCCTGGTGGTCGCCCCGCTGATCGCACTGCTGATCTTCCTGGGCGTCTACCCGAAGCCGATCACCGACATCGTCAACCCGGCGGTCAAGCAGACCATGTCAGACGTCCAGAAGAAGGACCCCCAGCCCGAGGTGGAGGCGGCCAAGTGAGCGCATCAGCCGTCCACAGCCTGTGGACAACAGCGGCCGAGCCGATCTCCAAGATCGACGCACCGAAGATCGAGTACGCGCAGCTGTCGCCCACTCTGATCGTCATCGGCGCGGCGGTCGTCGGGGTCCTGATCGAGGCCTTCGTGCCGCGCAAGTCCCGTTACTACGCGCAGGTGTTCGTCGCCGTCGTCGCGCTCGCCGCCGCGTTCTCCGCGGTCGTCGCGCTCGCGGCGAGCGGATACGGCACCACCAAGGCGCACATCGCTGCCATGGGCGCGATCGCCGTCGACGGACCCGCCCTGTTCCTCCAGGGCACGATCCTGCTCGCCGGAATCCTCGGCGTCTTCACCTTCGCCGAACGGCGCCTGGACCCCCAGGCCCACGGAAACCGGGTCGACGCCTTCGCCGCGCAGGCCTCGGCCGTGCCCGGCAGCGACACCGAGAAGGCCGCCGTGAAAGCCGGGTTCACCACCACCGAGGTGTTCCCGCTGCTGCTCTTCGCGATCAGCGGCATGCTGGTCTTCCCCTCGGCGAACGACCTGCTGACGCTGTTCGTCGCCCTGGAGGTCTTCTCCCTGCCGCTGTACCTCCTGTGCGCCGTGGCCCGCCGCAAGCGGCTCATGTCGCAGGAGGCCGCCGTCAAGTACTTCCTGCTCGGCGCCTTCGCCTCCGCGTTCACCCTCTTCGGCATCGCCCTGCTGTACGGCTACGCGGGTTCCGTGTCGTACGCGACCATCGCGCACGTCGTCGACGGCACGATCACCAACGTCGACCCCGCCCTCGCCGGCACGATGGGCAACGACGTCCTGCTGCTCATCGGCACCGCCCTGGTCGTCATGGGCCTGCTCTTCAAGGTCGGCGCGGTGCCCTTCCACATGTGGACGCCCGACGTCTACCAGGGCGCACCGACCCCGGTCACCGGCTTCATGGCGGCCGCGACGAAGGTGGCGGCGTTCGGAGCGCTGCTGCGCCTGCTGTACGTCGTCCTGCCCGGACTGCGCTGGGACTGGCGGCCGGTCATGTGGGCCGTCGCGGTCGTCACCATGCTGGGCGGCGCGATCGTCGCGATCACCCAGACCGACATCAAGCGGCTCCTGGCCTACTCGTCGATCGCGCACGCCGGCTTCATCCTCGCCGGTGTCATCGCGACCTCGCCGGACGGCGTCTCCTCCGTCCTCTTCTACCTCGGCGCGTACTCCTTCGTCACGATCGGCGCCTTCGCCGTCGTCACACTCGTACGCGACGCGGGCGGAGAGGCCACGCACCTGTCCAAGTGGGCGGGTCTCGGACGCAGGTCCCCGCTGGTGGCCGCGGTGTTCGCGGTCTTCCTGCTGGCCTTCGCCGGCATCCCGCTCACCTCGGGATTCGCCGGTAAGTTCGCCGTGTTCAAGGCGGCGGCCGAAGGCGGCGCGGGCGCGCTGGTCGTGGTCGGTGTGATCTCCTCGGCGATCGCCGCGTTCTTCTACATCCGCGTGATCGTGCTGATGTTCTTCAGCGAGCCGAAGCCCGAGGGGCCGACGGTCGCCGTGCCGTCGCCGCTGACGATGACGGCGATCGCGGCGGGTGTCGCGGTCACGCTGGTGCTCGGTGTGGCGCCGCAGTACTTCCTGAACCTGGCGAGCCAGGCGGGCGTCTTCGTGCGCTGATCAGGACCCGCGACGGCCTGGGCCCCGTTCCCTTCGAAGGGAGCGGGGCCCGAGTCGTTCTCAGTGGCCGGAGTGGGCCATGCCCATGGAGCCGGTGTGGGCGGTCCCGGAGGAACCGGCCGGCTTCTTGCCGGACGAGCCCGCGGGCGCCTTGCCCGACGAACCGGTGTGGCCGGTCCCGGAAGAACCCGTGTGGGAGGTCCCGGACGAACCGGTGTGGGCCGTGTCCGTCTTGCCGGGGTGGGTCGTGCCCGCCGGACACTTCACCGTGGGGTTCCAGCGGTCGAACAGCCCGTTGGGGTTGTCCTTCCACAGCCAGACGTGTAGGTCGTAGTGGATCGGCATGCCCGGGTAGTGGCCCGGCATCGGCCCGTCGAACTTCTGCCCGCCGAACATCGACGGCCGGTCCTTGCTCGTCTTCAGGTTCTGGTCGGAGTCCAGCACGATCCACTCGACCCCGGCGAGCCTGCGCCTCCCGTCCTTGCCGTCCTCGAACAGGAGCGCCGAGGGCTTCGCCGGATCGAGTGAGCCGTACCGGGCTTCGTTGAAGTAGTGGTAGCCCATGCTTCCGTGCCCCGCGGGATCCGAGGAGCACTGGTGGGGCACGTAGCCGTCGGCGAGAGCGGTCTTCTCGTCGAGGTACTTGGCGCTGGCCACGTACGCCCTGACCAGATCCCGAACGGTTCTCGGATCGGACGGACGGGCCGTGGCCGGGGCGGCGGAGAGGGTGAGCGACGCCGCGGCGGCCGTCATGAGGGTGAGGGCGGTCCTGAGAGGACGCTGGGACATGCGAAGACTCCTAGCGGAACGAGAGAGGCGTACGGACTGCACGGGTCCGTCGGCTGCGGGCCCCCCTCCTCCCGCCCGAGCAGCATGGCCCTCGGCTCCGAAACGCCGCCATGCGAGCGGGGCCAACGGGTTGAACCCCGCCGGGGCGCGCCGCGCAGCGGAGTGAGACGGGACGAGCACCGATACGTAGGGAAGCCGGTCCCTCGCAGCCTGTGGACAACTCTCGGACTGTCGGCGCGGCCCCCTATCGTGGACGCAGTGGTCGAGGCGCGACGTACGGGGGACAGGACGATGGGCGGGACGGGTGTGATGACCGAAGCGGACGCGACGGAGACGCTGGGCGAGAGCGAGGCACTGGCCACCCTCCACCGGGTCTTCGGATACGACGCCTTCCGCGGCGAGCAGCAGGCGATCATCGAGCATGTGGTGGCGGGCGGTGACGCCGTCGTCCTGATGCCGACCGGCGGCGGAAAGTCCCTCTGCTACCAGATCCCCTCCCTGGTCAGACCGGGTACGGGTGTGGTGGTCTCCCCGCTCATCGCGCTCATGCAGGACCAGGTGGACGCGCTGCGCGCGCTGGGCGTGCGCGCCGGGTTCATGAACTCCACGCAGGACTTCGACGAGCGGCGCGTGGTCGAGGCGGAGTTCCTGTCCGGCGAGCTCGACCTGCTCTACCTGGCCCCCGAGCGGCTGCGACTCGACAGCACGCTGGACCTGCTGTCCCGCGGGAAGATCTCCGTCTTCGCGATCGACGAGGCGCACTGCGTGGCCCAGTGGGGCCACGACTTCCGTCCCGACTACCTGGCGCTCTCCCTGCTCGGCGAACGCTGGCCCGACGTCCCGCGGATCGCGCTGACGGCCACCGCCACCCGCGCGACGCACAAGGAGATCACCCAGCGCCTGGGCATGCCCGCCGCCCGCCATTTCGAGGCGAGCTTCGACCGGCCCAACATCCAGTACCGGATCGTCCCCAAGGCCGACCCGAAGAAGCAGCTGCTGACCTTCCTGCGCGACGAACACGCGGGCGACGCGGGCATCGTGTACTGCCTCTCCCGCAACTCCGTGGAGAAGACGGCCGAGTTCCTCACCCGCAACGGCATCGAGGCCGTGCCGTACCACGCGGGCCTGGACGCCGGCACCCGTGCCGCGCACCAGTCCCGCTTCCTGCGGGAGGAGGGCCTCGTGGTCGTCGCCACGATCGCCTTCGGCATGGGCATCGACAAGCCGGACGTCCGGTTCGTCGCCCACCTCGACCTGCCCAAGTCGGTAGAGGGCTACTACCAGGAGACCGGCCGCGCCGGCCGCGACGGACTCCCCTCCACGGCGTGGATGGCCTACGGCCTCCAGGACGTGGTCCAGCAGCGCAAACTGATCCAGGGCTCCGAGGGCGACGAGGCGTTCCGGCGCCGTGCCGCCTCCCATCTGGACTCGATGCTCGCCCTCTGCGAGACGGCCCGGTGCCGGCGCTCACAGCTCCTGGCCTACTTCGGCCAGGACCCGGACACCCCGGCCTGCGGCAACTGCGACACCTGTCTGACGCCCCCCGAGACCTGGGACGGCACCGTGGCGGCGCAGAAGCTGCTGTCCACCGTCGTACGGCTCCAGCGCGAGCGGGGGCAGAAGTTCGGGGCGGGACAGATCGTCGACATCCTGCTCGGTCGCAAGACCGCCAAGGTGATCCAGTTCGACCACGACCAGCTGTCCGTCTTCGGTATCGGCGAGGAACTCGCGGAAGCCGAATGGCGCGGGGTCGTACGGCAGTTGCTGGCCCAGGGACTGATCGCGGTCGAGGGCGAGTACGGCACGCTGGTGCTGACCGACGCGAGCGGGACCGTGCTGCGGCGCGAGCGGGACGTGCCGCTGCGCAAGGAGGCGCCGAAGCCGGCCTCCTCCCGGTCGTCGGGGTCCAAGGGCGAGCGCAAGGCGAAGGCGGCGGCGGCCGAGCTGCCCGCCGAGCTGGTTCCGGCGTTCGAGGCGCTGCGCGCCTGGCGCGCGGAGCAGGCACGGGAGCAGGGCGTCCCCGCGTACGTCATCTTCCACGACGCCACGCTCCGGGAGATCGCCACGGTGTGGCCGACCTCCGTGAAGGACCTGGGCGGCATCAGCGGGGTGGGCGAGAAGAAGCTGGCGACCTACGGGGAAGGGGTTGTCGGGGTGCTCGCCTCGCTGGGCGGCGGCACGCCCGCGGAGCAGCCCCCCGCCGGCAGACCCGAGGCGGCGCCGAGTCCGTCGGCGGCCGCGGAACCGGACCCCGACTGGCCCGAGCTGGACCAGGAGCCGGAGCCCGACGACTGGTTCTAGCGGGCCCGGAGCGACGTCCGAGCGCCCGGGGATTCCGCGGGGCACGGTGGCCAGGGCCCTGGCCACCGTGACACGGACCCCTACACGGAGACGGCCGGCGTGATCCGGCCCCGGACCTCGCCGAGGCCCACCCGGGTGCCGCCGGGACCGGGGGCCCAGGCCGTCAGGGTGACCTCGTCGCCGTCCTCGAGGAACGTGCGCTTGCCGTCGGGCAGCTCCAGCGCGTCGCGGCCGTTCCAGGTGAGCTCGAGCAGGGAGCCGCGCTCGCCCTCGGAGGCACCGCTGACCGTCCCGGAGCCGTAGAGGTCGCCGGTGCGCAGGGAGGCGCCGTTGACCGTCATGTGGGCCAGCTGCTGGGCGGCAGTCCAGTACATGGTGGAGAAGGGGGGCTCGGAGACGACGTGGCCGTTGATGGCCACGGAGATCCGGAGGTCGTAGCCGCCCGGCTCCTCGGAGGCGTCGTCGAGGTAGGGGAGAAGGGGGTGCGTGCGGACGGGCGGGGCCACCAGAGCGTCGTCCAGGGCGTCCAGCGGGGTGATCCACGCCGACACCGAGGTGGCGAAGGACTTGCCGAGGAACGGGCCGAGCGGGACGTACTCCCAGGCCTGGATGTCGCGGGCCGACCAGTCGTTGAGGAGACAGAGGCCGAAGACGTGGTCGCGGTAGTCGCCCAGCGGCACCGGGCGGCCCTGCTGCGAGGGGGTGCCGACCACGAAGCCGACCTCCGCCTCGATGTCCAGGCGGATCGAGGGGCCGAAGACCGGGGCGGCGTCCGCGGGGGCCTTGCGCTGGCCCGACGGGCGGACGACATCCGTACCGGAGACCACGACCGTGCCGGAGCGGCCGTGATAGCCGATCGGCAGGTGCTTCCAGTTGGGCGTGAGGGAATCGGCGGCGTCCGGACGGAAGATCTGCCCGACGTTCCGGGCGTGGTTCTCGGAGGCGTAGAAGTCCACGTAGTCCGCGACGGTGAACGGGAGGTGCATCGTCACATCGGAGAGCGGGTGGAAATGGGGGGCGAGGGTCTCCCGGTGGGCGGGGACGGTCACCCAGGCCGTCAGCGCGCGCCGGACGTCGGACCAGGCGGTGCGGCCCGCGGCGAGCAGCGGGTCGAGGGACGGCTGGGCGAGCAGCCCGGCGTAGGGAGAGCCGAGCGCACGGGCCGCGGCACCCGCGTCGAGCACGTGGTCGCCGAGCCGTACGCCGACGCGCCGCTCGGAGTCGCCGCCCGGGCCGGCCAGGGAGAACACGCCGTACGGCAGGTTGTGCGGACCGAAGGGATCGCCCTCGGGGACATCGAAGGGGGGCATCGGTTGGTGCCTCGCTTTCGGATTCGTACTCGCCATGTGGTGCATGCGTTCCACGCGTTTTATGTGGTCGGGGCCCACGTTACGGGGGAGGGGCCCTGCTGTGGCAGGGCCTAAAGGGTTTGTGATGTCCGTATTGTTCTTGCGCGTTCGGTAATTCCCGGTTGGGGTTGTTCGGGGGTGGGGGAGGGGTTGGGGGGTGGGGGGGAGGGGCCCCCAAGGCCCGGTTTCCCGAGCTCGCCCCGCGTGACCCACCGGCCCGCCCCGCGCAACCGACCGCTCCGCCCGACGCGCCCCATCGGCTCGCCTCAAGCGCACGTCGGTTGGAATTCCGGTCGGCGCAGGCGCCCGTACTGAAACCGAGTTGGAGGCGCTGAGCTCAACACCCCTGTCTCGTGCCCCACTTGTGCCTGCCGCCGGCGTCCGCCCCGACATGTACCGGCGCCGCACCGGCTCGTTGGCGAGTTGGCCTTTTTTCAGGGGGTGTTGGGGTGTTGTGGTGGGTCGTGTGCGGGAAAGTGGGTGTGGGCGGAAGCGGAGCCTGGGTGATCCAAAATGGTCGCAACGCGCCTACCACCGTGCGGTGAACGGCGTTGCTGACGGGATACCGGACGTCGTCCGGTTCACGCCGGGCCGATGAGTCGTTCGATCCGTATTCTTCGGATCATGGCCGCTCCGACTGCATATTCACTCATCGCCACTGACCTGGACGGAACGCTGCTGCGCAGCGATGACACACTCTCCGACCGGACCCATACCGCGCTGGCGAAGGTGACCCGGGCAGGTGCCCGGCATCTCGTGGTCACGGGCCGACCCGCACCACGCGTGCGACCGCTCCTGGACGAACTCGGCGGCGAGGGGCTGGCGGTGTGCGGTCAGGGGGCGCAACTCTACGACGCAGGCGCGGACCGCATGCTGTGGTCGGTGACCCTGGACCGGGAACTGGCGGAGACGGCGCTCGGCAAGATCGAGGCCGAGGTCGGGATGCTGTACGCGGCGGTCGACCAGGACGGGGTGGACGGGCTGACGCTCATCGAGCCGGGGTACGTGATGCCGCATCCGACGTTGCCGGCGGTGCGGGTGCCGCGCCGGGACGACCTCTGGGCGGAGCCGATCAGCAAGGTGTTGCTCCGTCACCCGTCTTTGTCCGACGACGAGTTGGCGTCGGCGGCACGAGGAGTGGTCGGTTCGCTGGCGACGGTCACCATGTCTGGGCCGGGGACCGTCGAACTCCAGCCATGCGGGGTGACCAAGGCGACGGGGCTCGCCCTCGCCGCGGCGCACCTCGGACTCATGCCGTCCGAGACGCTCGCGTTCGGTGACATGCCCAACGACATCCCGATGTTCGACTGGGCGGCCCGGGGGGTCGCGATGGCCAACGCGCATCCGGAACTGAAGGCGGTGGCCGACGAGATCACCCTGTCCAACGAGGACGACGGGATCGCCGTGGTCCTGGAGCGCCTCTTCGGCTTCTGTACGCACTCTCGCCTCACCGGGCGAAAGCCCAAGTACATCCAGTACGAGGGCTTCCGCCCGGCACGCCGAGAGCACGCACCTGACGCCGCCCGGCCCGCCCTTCGGGCGAACGGCGGGACTTTCGCAACACGCCCTAGCGGAGGGTGCCGGCGGCGGGTGGCACCGCGCCCACCTGCCACCAGCCGGCGAGCACCAACACCGGCACCCGCCCCCCACGCACCCGCCCCCCCACGCACCCGCCCCCCACGCACCCGCACCCGCCGACGGGCCGGATGGGCGCCGTGGGCGGGTGCGGGGTGAAGACCGGGGGTGCGGGGTGGATCAGTAGGCGCCGTTGACGTTGTCGATGGAGCCGTAGGTCTTGGCCGCGTAGTTGCAGGCGGCGGTGATGTTCGCGACCGGGTCGTAGATGTTCATCGACGTGCCGGCGACGTGGTACGCCTGGAAGGTGGGGTCAATGACCTGGAGCAGACCCTTGGAGGGGATGCCCGCGGCGGCGTTGGAGTCCCAGTTGTTGATGGCGTTGGGGTTGCCGGAGGACTCGCGCATCACGTTGCGGTAGATGCCGTCGTAGCTGCCGGGGATGCCGGCCTTGGCCATGACGTCGAGGGATTCCTTGATCCAGCCGTCGAGGTTGTTGGTGTACGTCTTCGCGGCGGCCTGGGTGACGGTGGTCACCTTGGACTTGGCGACGGCGGCGGTCGCGTTGGCCGTGGTGCGGACGGTCGTCGACTTCAGCGTCTTCGTGCCCACGGTCAGCTTCGTGCCCGGACGGATCAGGGCCGGGTTGTCGCCGATGACGGCGCGGTTGGCCGCGTACAGCTTCTTCCAGCCGCCGCTCTTGGGGTACTTCTGCGCCACCTTGGAGAGGGTGTCGCCCTTGACCACCTTGTAGGTGACGAGCTGCACGTTGGGGACCACCGCGGTGTGGGCGGCCTGGGGGGCCTGCGCCGGGGTGGCGGCGCTGGCGCCGGTCGCGCTCACGAGGGGGAGGGCGAGGGCGATGCCGCCGGTGCCGGCGGCGATCATGCCCCGGGTGATGACGTTGGTCTTCATGCGGCGGTGCTTGCCTCGTACGGGCATGACGAATTTCCTCTCCGACGCCTGCGAGGTGAGCTGTCGGGTTCGGGCGGGAGATGCCCGGCCGCGCTGTGAGCGCGGCTTCACCCCAAGCCGGTCCGGTTTGTCCGGATCGGCGGCTTACCTGTGGTTCCCCCGCTCCTGCCGTGCGTGGGTCGATGGGTTGCCGGGCGGCGGCAGGATTCGGCGATCCGCCCGGGGTCGACCAGAACGTATGCGAGAGCACATGTCCGAAACAAGGCGAGATTTGCCTGCGAAGATCGCTTTCTCCTGGTTAAAGCGACGTCGAAAAGTCCGATTGTGCCGGAATTGGATCCTCAACTTGCCTTTGGCAAAGGGGTTGGTCGAGGGGGAGGGTGTGGCTGCGCCCTGACGTGCCGGTGACCCAACTCACGAGACCAAAGGCCATCAAGGAGGCATGCAGGGTAAATCGGGCATTGCGACACGGGTGGAGGGGGTCTCAGGGCGCTCCGAAGGATGCCGAGCAGCCCCTCGGGCGGGGCGAATTGTGGCGCGGGACACGTCGGGGGGTGTCGGGTCGCGGACGGGCGGGAGACGTCCCGGTCCAAGGCGAGACCACGCCCCGGCGTCGTGAAATCCCTTACCCATCAATGGAGTTCGTCATCGTGCGAGGCCGACCCGTCTGAACTCGCCCGCCCGCGAACCCCGTAGGGCGCCCGGCAGCCCAGGGCTCCGGGCACCCTCCGCACCCCCGGCGCACCAGCCCCACGCCAGGTCCCCAACTCCCAACCCCCAGCCCCAGCCCACCAAAGCCGGACCCCCCAACCCGGACCCCCCGAACCCGGACCCACGAAACCCGGCCGGCCGCCCCCTCACCCCGCCGTGCGCGGAATCCGCTTCTCCCAGGTCCGGTGGAAGACGACCTCGTCGCCGTCCCGGCAGACGAGCTCGTCGGTCGTGACGAAGTCGCGTGCGTCGCAGGTGACGGCGGAGACCGTCTCGACGCGGGCGTCCCACGGCAGGTCCGGGCGGTGCAGCCGGATCGACCACGTCGAGTCGGTGCGGGCGGACAGCGGGTCGGAGGCGCCGATCGTGTACGTCTCCCGGGCGTCCTCGGTGTACTCGAGACCGTCGGGGTGCACCTGGGTGCCGCCGCGCCCCGGGTTCACCTCCAGGCGCCAGGTCCCGGCGGCCACGTCCCGTACGACCAGGCGCTGCGGGCGGGGTTCGTCCAGGGTCGCGGAGACGGTCACACCGAGGGGCTCGGACTCCTCCGGCTCCCCGAAGACGATCGAGGGGTCCGACTCCCGTGTCCGTACCGGGAGTTCCAGGACGCTGCCGGCCGGGTCCAGGGTGAAGCCCGCCTCCGAGCCGGGCTGGGGCCAGATCCAGGGCCAGTACGCGGAGGAGACGCCCAACCGGACGCGGTGGCCCGCAGGGAAGGCGTAGCCGATGGGGTCCAGGTCGAGGACGACGGTCTCCGTGGTGCCCGGGTCCCAGGGGTCGGTGCGGCCGGGACCCCGGCGTGCCGACAGGTTGAGGGCGCCCCGGGTGACGAGCGTGGACGCCCCGTCCGGGGCCACGTCGCAGAGCCGGGCGATCACCTGGCCCCGGGGCGAGGCGGACGTCAGCCTCAGCCGGACCCGGGGCCGGCCCAGTACCCCGGTCTCCTCCGGCACCTCGAACTCGAAGCAGGCCGAGCGGGCGTCCTCCTCCCGCTGGTCCGGCGGGAGGTCGGCGTCGTCGCCGAGGGGGACGAGGCGGCCGGCGTCGACCCCCGTGTACTGCGGGGACCGCACGGGTACCGGCTCGCCCCGGAGGGCGTACGCCACCGGGGTCACCGAGGGCGACGGCCACGAGGGCTCGCCCACCCAGTGGCCGGGGATCCGCGCGTACACGGTCGCCGGAGGATGCCCGTCCATCACGTACGAACGCAGCAGGGGGGTGGCGAGCGCGTCCGTCTCCTCCTCCCTGAGCCAGTGGTCCCACCAGCGGAGCGTCTCCTGGAGGAAGCCGATCGCCGGACCGGGCGGCCGCCCCTCCCGGTCCGGGTACTGGCGCGGCCACGGGCCGAGGAGGCCGCGTACGCGGTCCGGCGGCAGGTCCGCGACCAGGCGCAGCACCGTGTCGCGGTGCGGGTCGTGCCAGCCGCCGACCGCGAGGACCGCCGCGCGGATGTTCCCGTACTCCTCGCGGACGCCGCCGGGATGCCAGTACGCGTCCCTGGTCTGGTGGGCCAGCCAGGTGTGGGCCGGGGGGACGAGGGCTTCCAGCCGTTTCTCCCACATGTCCCGCCACATTCCCTCGCCCACGTGCGCGGGGTCCGGCGGGCGGGCGGCGAGGGCGAGCAGGGCGGCCGACCGGGCGGGTGCGCCGACGGCGAGGACGGAGCCTCCCGGGTGGTGGACGTCGTCGGCGTAGAGGTCGTCGGCCGAGCAGACCGTGACGACCGCCTTGAGCGGCTCGGGGGCGCGGGCCGCGATCCTGAGGGAGTCGAGGCCGCCCCACCCGATCCCGAACAGGCCGACCCGGCCGGTGCACCAGGGCCGGGCGGCCAGCCAGGAGACGATTTCCACCCCGTCGTCCGGTTCGGTCCCCGGGTGCTCGTCCCCCGGCAGCCCCTCGGAGTTTCCGTGGCCGCGGGCGTCCACGCGGACGGAGGCGTAGCCGTGTCCGGCGTACCAGGGGTGGCGTTGCCGGTCGCGCGGTGCCGTCGCGTCGGTGAGACGGTGCGGGAGGTATTCGAGGAGCGCCGGCACGGGCTCCTCGGTCAGCGGCCTCCAGACGCGGGCGTACAGACGGGTGCCGTCCGAGAGAGGGACGAGGACGTCCTCGTGAGTGATCTCGTGGGGGAAGGACGTACGGATGTGCATGAGCGTCACCTCGGCGGACGGAATGCGTCGTGCGGCGCGGCCGGAGGGCGGGAGGGGTCCCGTCCCGGCCGGGTGCGGGTGGGGCGCGGCGGTGACGTGGTCACCCCTTCCGGGTACTTCGCCGCATGTCGTCGCAAGTCGGGTCACATCGTCTGATCATGAACATACTGTCGGCGATCGGGTGGAGCCCGCGAGCCGGGGTACCCGCCTTTGGGGCACGCAGGTGCTTCGCGTGTGCCTTCCGGGTGTACTCGTGCATACCTCCTGGCGGAGCGAAGTGGGCCGGGGGACGGTGGGCGCTCGCGGTGATCGAAACCTGACCGGATACGCTGACTTGAGTGATGGCAGCGACACATCGACAAACCGTGTCATCGACCGAATGATCGACCGAGTTCGCCATGTGATCGTCAGCAGACAGGAGAACCTCTCGTGACCGTCGTCGGGCCGTTCGGGCTGAGCGTGCGGGACCAGGCTCTCGAAGCCGATGTCCAGGCCGGATTGGCGGCTGTCGAGGAGGGTTTGCTCGAAGCCACCAAGAGCGAGGTCCCGTTCATCACGGAAGCCGCCCAGCACCTGGTGCGGGCCGGCGGGAAGCGGTTCAGGCCGCTGCTCGTGATGCTCGCCGCCCAGTTCGGTGACCCCTACGCGCCGGGTGTCGTGCCCTCGGCCGTGGTCGTCGAGCTGACCCATCTCGCCACGCTGTACCACGACGACGTGATGGACGAGGCGGAGGTCCGCCGCGGGGTGGCCAGCGCCAACGCCCGCTGGGGCAACTCGCTGGCCGTCCTCACCGGCGACTTCCTCTTCGCCCGTGCCTCCTACATCCTGGCCGACCTCGGGCCCGAGGCCGTCCGGATCCAGGCGGAGGCGTTCGAGCGGCTGGTGACCGGGCAGATCCTGGAGACCGCGGGGCCGCGCGACGGCCGCGATCCGGTGGACCACTACCTCGACGTGCTCGGCGGCAAGACCGGCTCGCTGGTCGCGGTCGCGTGCCGGTTCGGCGCGATGATGTCGGGCGCCGACGAGACGGTCGTGGACGTGCTCACGCAGTACGGCGAGCGGCTCGGCGTCGCCTTCCAGCTCGCGGACGACGTCCTCGACATCGCGTCCGACTCGCACGAGTCCGGCAAGACGCCGGGCACGGACCTGCGCGAGGGCATCGCCACGCTGCCGGTGCTGCGGCTGCGCGAGCGCGCCGAGCGGCTGGGGCTCACCGAGGACATCGCGCTGTGCGAGCTCCTCGAGTCCGACCTGACGGACGACGCGCGGCACGCGGAGGCACTGGCCCGGCTGCGGGAGCACCCCGCGCTGGAGCAGGCGCGCCGGGACACCGTGCGCTATGCGGAGGAGGCGCGCGCCGCGCTGGCCCCGCTGCGTGAGTGCGACGCGAAGGCCGCGCTGGTCGAGCTGGTGGACGCGGTGGTGCACCGGGCCGGCTGAGAGGCCGTACCCGTGGGGCGCCGCACTCACCGGACCGGCTGAGAGGCCGTACCCGTGGGGCGCCGCACTCGCCGGACCGGCTGAGAGGCCGTACCCGTGGGGCCCCCGCACCCACCGGACCGGCTGAGAAGCCGTGCTCGCAGGGCGTCGCGCCTGACGGGGACCCCTCGTAAGCCTCCGCCGGAGGTCCCTCGCACAGGTCACCGGCGACGGCCTCCGCCGGAGGTCACTCGCACAGGTCACAGGCGACGGCCTCCGCCGGAGGTCGCTCACAAACGTCTCCGGCCATGGCCTCCGCCGGAGGCCGTGTCCGCGAGGGCCGGAGCCACTCTCAATGGCCCCGGCCGCTTCCCGCTTCCCGCTTCCCCGTCCCCCTGTCACTGCTGGTGGCCGGAACCGGCTGTCAGTAGCCACCCATGCCGCTGCTGGTGGCCGGGGCGGGTGCCGAGGACGTCGAGGCGGGGGTGGTGATCTTCGCTCCGCTGGGCGTGACGGCCCACCACGTTCCGTCCACTCCCTGACCGTAGGGCTCCTTCGGTTCGTCGTCCTTGGAGTACCGGTACAGGGGCCAGCCGGCGAGGGTGATCTGGGTGGTGCCGTCGTTGCGCTTCACCGTGGAGACCAGGCTCTTGTCGATGCCCTTCGTGGTCACCGAGCTCGCCGACGTGGTCGTGGCCGCGGGCCAGAGCGCGGCGCAGGTGCTGTAGCAGGAGACCTTGGTCGGGTTCGCGGAGTCCGTGTCGAAGCGGTACAGGACGAATCCCTTGCCGTCGGTCACGACCGTGCCGAGCTTCGCGACCTTGGCGGTGGTCAGCATCGACGTCGCCGATCCGCCTTTGGCGTTCTGTGTCGAGCCGCCCTGTGCGGAGCCGCTGTTCTGCGGGGTGCTGGTCCCGCTGCCGCTCCCGCTTCCGCTGCTTCCGCCACCGCTTCCGCAGCCGGCGAGCGTGAGCGCCAGGACGGCGGCGCCCATGGCGGCGTATCCCGTGACGTGCTTGATGGCGACCATGGCGATCCCTCGATCCTTCGGTCCCTGGAGTGCTGGACGATCCGATCGCTGCCACCCGTAAGTACGGACGGGAGCCGCCATCTACTCGACCATTCGCCACATTCGCGATATTTACCGTCTTTCACCCACTGTGGGGCGACCCTGAGGCGTGGACAGCGACCCCTACGGGTCCGACGCAGACACCACCCTCCGGCGTCATACCGCAGGACTACGCGGAGTTGAGTCCGCGGGTTGACGCTTTCATCCGGCGTATTTGGTCAGATGGAGAACACCACTCCTCACCGGACCGGGTGAGAATGGCGGCTTAGGGGTGGAGCACGGAACGAGGGCAGGGCCGCCGCCGACGACGGAGGTAAGGCACACATGGCACCGTACGAATCCGACGACAGCACGAGGGCCGCGGAGGCCGACGACAGGCTCGCCGGGCGACGCAAGGCCGCTCGGTACGTCGTTCCGGTCGCGGTGGTGGGGGTGGCGGCGGCGACGATCGGACTCGTCCCGGCGCTCGCCGACTCCGGGGACCCCGATCTGCCGAAGATCACCGCACAGCAACTCATCGAGAAGATCGCCAAGTCGGACGTCCAGCAGCTGTCCGGCACCGTCAAGGTCAGCACCGACCTGGGACTGCCCGACCTGGGCGGCCTGGAGAGCGGCCTGCTGTCCGGCGCGGCCAAGGGGCACGGGGACTCCTCCGCAGACCCGCAGTCCAAGCTCCTCGAACTGGCCTCCGGCACGCACACGCTGCGCGTCGCGGCCGACGGCCCGGACCGCGGCAAGGTCTCCCTGCTGGACGACGCCGCCGAGTACAGCGTCATCCACAACGGCAAGGACGTGTGGGGGTACGACAGCAAGTCCAACGAGGTCTTCCACTCGACGTCCGCCGCGTCCGGACACGCCGATGAGGGCAAGGGCAAGACGCCCCGGGACGTCCCGGCCACGCCCAAGGACTTCGCCGACGAGGCCCTCAAGTCCGTGGACGACACGACCTCCGTCACCGTTGACGGCACCGCGCACGTCGCGGGCCGCGACGCCTACAAGCTGGTGATCAAGCCCCGGCAGTCCGGCACCACGGTCGGTGCGATCAGCATCGCGGTGGACGCGAAGACGGGGCTCCCGCTGAAGTTCACGCTGACCCCGTCGAGCGGCGGCGCGGCCGTCGTGGACGCGGGCTTCACCCAGGTCGACTTCTCCCGGCCGGCCGCGTCGACGTTCTCCTTCACCCCGCCGAAGGGCGCGAAGGTCACCGAGGGCGACGACCTGAAGGGCGCCGACGGCGACACCTTCAAGGGCCCGAAGGGCGCCGACCCGAAGCACCTGGAGAAGCAGTGGCCGAAGGGCCACGAGGGCGCGTCCGGCGAGGCCGGCGGTCCGAAGACGATCGGCAAGGGCTGGAACTCGATCATCGTGCTCGACACGGGCGGCAAGGGCATGCCGACCGGCGGTTCGGGTTCGACCGGCAACGGCGACGTCGACGGATTCCTGAACTCCCTCGGCGACCACGTCAAGGGCAAGTTCGGCTCGGGCACGGTCTTCTCGACCCGCCTGGTCAACGCCCTGATCACCGATGACGGCAAGGTGTACGCCGGTGCCGTGACCAAGGCCGCGCTGGTGAAGGCCGCGAACGCGGCGAAGTAGGCGCGGCCCGGAGAACCGAACCGAGGGAGCCCATGGAGGAGCTGTCCGCCGACGAGCCCGATCCGGCGCAGGATGCGGGCGTCCCCGTCCCCACAGGACGGACGGGAGGCGCCCGCACGGAGCCGGCCCGGGCGCCGGGAAGCGCGTCCGCCGCGTCCGCCGAGGATGCGGTGATCGCCACCCGTGCGCTGACCAAGCGCTACCGCGGCGGACAGCTCGCCGTGGACGGTCTGGACCTCACCGTCCCGGCGGGCAGCGTCTTCGGCTTCCTCGGACCGAACGGCTCGGGCAAGACCACCACCATCCGGATGCTGATGGGCCTGATCGAGCCGACCTCGGGCACGGCGAGCGTGCTCGGCCGGCCCATGCCGCGGTCCGCGCGCACGGTGCTCCCGCACGTCGGGGCGCTGATCGAGGGCCCCGCCCTGTACGGCTTCCTGTCCGGGCGGGACAACCTCCTGCGGTACGACGCCGCCGACCCGACCGCCGACCCCCGCACCCGGCGGACCCGCGTCGAGACGGCCCTGGAGCGGGTCGGACTGTCGGCGGCGGCGGGAAAGAAGGCGAGGGCGTACTCCCTGGGCATGAAACAGCGGCTCGGGCTCGCGGCCGCGCTGCTGCAGCCCCGCCGGCTGCTCGTCCTGGACGAGCCGACCAACGGTCTCGATCCCCAGGGCATGCGGGAGATCCGCTCGCTGGTCAGGGAGCTGGCCTCGGACGGCACGACCGTCTTCCTCTCCTCACACCTGCTCGACGAGATCGAGCAGGTCTGCACCCACGCGGCCGTGATGGCCCAGGGGCGGCTCGTCGTCCAGGGCCCGGTGGCCGACCTCGCGGCCGGTGCGCGGGGCCGGCTGGTGGTGAACACCCCGGACACCGGGGACGCGGCCCGGATCCTCAAGGAGCAGGGCGTCACCGATCTCGTCGTGACGGACACGGGAGTGAGCGCGGAGGCTCCCGAGCGTGAACTCGCCGAACTGAACACGGCGTTGGTCATGGCGGGCGTCCGCGTCCGCGGCTTCGGGGTCGAACGGGCCTCACTGGAGGACGCGTTCGTGGCGCTGACCGGGGAGGGTTTCGATGTCGCGGGCTGAAGGACGGCCGAACCAGTACGCACAACCGGCTCCGGAGCCGAAGCAGGCCCCGGCGCTGGATCCGTCGCCGGCCCCCAAGCCGGAACCGGAACCACCCACGGGACGGGAGCCGCACCCGGCATCGGTCACCGGACGGGACCCGCACCCGGCAGATCCGCCGACACTCCACCGCGCCCCCGTCCCTGTCCCCGTCTCCGCCCCTGTCCCTGCCCCCGTCCCTGTCCCCGTCTCCGCCCCCGTCCCTGCCCCCGTCCGGGTCCCGAGCCCGATGTGGACCCTAGGCCTCTTCCGCGACGAACTCGTCACCACGTTCCGGCGCTGGCGCACGATCGCGCTGCTCGGCGTGCTCGCGGCCGTGCCGATCCTCATCGGCGTGGCCGTCAAGGTCGAGACGAGCGGCGGTTCGAGCGCGGGCGGCGGCGGGGGCGAGGGCCCCGCGTTCATCGCGCAGATCACCAACAACGGCCTGTTCCTGGTGTTCACAGGGCTGGCCGCGACCCTCCCCTTCTTCCTGCCGATGGCGATCGGCGTCATCGCGGGCGACGCGATCGCCGGCGAGGCCAACGCCGGAACCCTGCGCTATCTGCTGGTCGCTCCTGCGGGCCGGACCCGGCTGCTGCTCACGAAGTACGCGACGACCATGACGTTCTGCCTGGTGGCGACCCTGGTGGTGGCGGTCTCGGCGTTCGCCGTGGGCGCCCTGCTGTTCCCGCTGGGCGAGCTGACGACCATCTCCGGGACGCGGATCACGTTCGCCGAGGGGCTCGGCCGGGCGCTGCTCATCGCGCTGGTCGTCGCCGCGTCCCTGACCGGGGTGGCCGCGCTCGGCCTGTTCGTCTCCACACTCACCAACAGCGGCATCGCGGCCATGGCGACGACGGTCGGCCTCCTGATCACGGTCCAGATCCTCGACCAGATCCCGCAGTTGCACGCACTCCAGCCGTACTTCTTCTCCCACTACTGGCTGTCCTTCGCCGACCTCATGCGCGACCCGGTCTACTGGGACGAACTGGTCCGCAACCTAGAACTCCAAGCCCTTTATGCCGCCGTGTTCGGGACGGCCGCGTGGGCGCGGTTCACGACGAAGGACATCACCGCCTGAGCGGGGGCGTCAGCGCTCGTACGGGAAGCGGGCGAGCGGTGCCTCCTGGGCGAAGAAGGTCTTCGCGCGTGTCAGCGCCTCGGTGTCGTTCAGCACGTCGCCGCGCTTGCTGCCGTTGCCGAGGAGGACTCCGCCGAAGCGCATGCCCATGTACGCCGCGGTGTGGTTCAGGGTGCCGATGAGCGGGTCGGCGACCTCGGGCTGCTCGTGTGCGAGCGCGGTGACGCCCCAGAGCGTGCGGCCGGCCAGGGTGGCCTTGAAGTCGACACCGGGGGTGCGGAGCCAGCCCGACCAGTAGTCCAGGTAGCGCTTGGTCAGTCCGGACACCGAGTACCAGTACAGCGGTGAGGCGATCACGATGTCGGTGGCGGCGAGGGTGGCGTCCAGCAGGAGGGCCTCCGTGCCGGAGGCGGGCGGGCGGACGTGGTCGGCGTCGCGGCGGAGGTCGGTGAAGTCCGGGAGGGCGTGGTCTGCCAGGGGCAGCCAGTGCTGGTGGGTGTCCGGGGGGAGTTGTTCGGCGGCCCTGCGGGCCAGGGTCTCGGTGTTGCCGGACTCGCGGCTGCTGCCGAGCACGAACAGGAATCGGCGGTTCATGGTCTTCCCCAGGGGTGCGGCGTCCTCTACAACTTGCACAAACAATATATGCACACGCATCTACCGACCTCAACCCCGGACCCCCTCCCCCTCACCCCGGACCCTTCTGCGCTCACCCCGTCGCCCCAACAGCCTTTTCTCGCCCCCTCCGCCCCTACCCGACCCGTAACCAGGGGCTCCGCCCCCGGACCCCCGCTCCTCAAACGCCGGAGGGGCTGAAGGGTCCCCCCCCCGCACCTGAAAGGTGAACCGGGAGGAAGGCCACCCCTGGGGCTCCGCCCCGGACCCCGCTCCTCAAGCGCCGGAGGGGCTGAACTTTCCCCGGCCGGGGCCGGCAGGTTGCCGGGGTCGGGGCTGGGGCGTTGGCGGGGCGGAAATGGTCAGGCGCCACCGGGCACCCGCAGGTGAGGGGACGTGCCGGTACATCGATGCCCGTCGCCACTAACGTCCACATCCCTGTCCAACGGCGACGGGCTGATGCACCGGCACGGCCCCGACCCACCCACCGGGCCGGGCCCGTCCGCTCTAGCGCGTCGGTCGAGGCGGGCGCGGCGTCCGGGGGACCGGGCCCGTCGCACCTCCGCCGGGAAGGGCGCCCGGCGTGGCTCCTCCCGGGGCCGCCGAACGCCGGCCCGACTGGAGACGGGCCGCGTTCGCAACAGGGTTGCCGGGACCGGCCGGGCCGCCGGGGGCTGTTGCTCCGGCCACCGCAGGGCGCCCCCAGCTCTCCGGAACGGAAGCATGCCGCTCCACCGTCCCCCGCCCCCGAGCCTCCGCAAGCCGAGCCGCCTGCTCCGCCACCGGAGCGAACCCCGGCGCCGCATTGCCGCTCTGCGACGGCACCTGCCGCACAGCCATCGCCGTCAGCGCGGCCTGCGTGTCCCGCGGGAACACATCCCGCGGCAGCAACTGCGACGCCGCACCGGTCACCTCGACCCGATGCTGCCGACCCCCCGCCTCGAAGGTGACCCCGTACCCCAGGTACTGCCGGTCCCGGTCGAACATCAGGTCCCCCCGCACCTGCCCACCCCCGGCCCGCGTCCCCTCACTCAACCCCCGGAGGGCCTCCGGCATCGGCGCGGTCCTCCCGAGGCTCGCCACATAAGCGTCCGCCTCCACCCGCCCCTCCCGGAACCGCGGCCTCCCATCGGCCCCGAGGGACATCTGCACGGCACCGACCCGGTTGTCGGGGTGGATGTCGATGGTGAGCCGCCCGTCACCCCCGTACTCGCTGACGAACCGCTCGCGCAGCGCCGTGAACTGCACCTGGTTCTCCAGCGCCGGAGGCAGGTTCGGCCCGTAGATGGTGACGCGGGCCTCGGGGTCGGCCTCCAGGATGAGCTCGGCGTTGGCCACCCCGGTGCCGCCGGCCCCCGCGACGAGCCAGGTCTTCGGCGCCCCCTCCGCCGCAGCGGCGCGCGCGTCGAAGCGCCCCTCGGCGATCTCGTCGCCGATGAAGACGCGGCCGGGCGCGTCGGCCCGGGCCCGCTCCCACTGGGCGGTGGCGTCCAGCGTCTGGAGGGCGGCCCGCGCCCCGCCGTCCGCGCGGAGCCCGTCCAGCACACCTTCCTCCCGCAGGGTCTGGAGCGCCCGCTCCGCGCTGACCTCCCCGGCCAGCCGGGCGTGCGCCGGCGATCCGGCGGGCAACTGTCCGCGGACGGCGTCGAGGGCCTCCGGTACGTCCACCGCGTCCCGCCGGTCGACGCCCGGGACCATCTCCGGCGGCAGCCCGGTGGCCACGGTCGGCGTGCCCTCGACCTTGACGTAGAGGTCGGGGGAGCCGTCGCCGGGCCGGATGTGGGCGTAGAGGTGGCCGTCCTGGCCCGGGACGAGGGCGGCGGTCCCGTCGACGACCGGTCCGCGTACGGCGAGCTGGTCCTCCCACAGGCGTACCGCGTCGCGCGGGACCCGAGAGGTCGGGTCGGCGAACTGGTGGGCGTCGCCCATGCCGCTGGCCCGCATGTCCCTCGTCTGGTCGGGGGACTGGACGATGCCCTGGCCGGGGTCGAGGTGCCAGCGGCCGCGGGCGTCGACGAGCAGCGCCTCGGGGTCGCGTCCGACGAGGCTGGCGCCGCCGCCGACGACGACCTGGCGGGTGGGCCACTCGCCGGTGGCGGCGATCTCCGCGCGCAGCTGGTCGAGGGTGGCGGCACCGGTCCGGGTGCGCTGGTCGGCGGCCTGGGCGGCCGCCGCGGCGAGCTCCTCGCGCGGGAGGGGGGACCCGTCGGGCCGGAGTCCGGGCAGGACCTGGGCGGTGCGCACGGACTCCCCGAGGGGGCGGGCGTGTTCGGCCCGCGACCGGAACTCCCGCAGCTCGACGGCATCGGCGGCGCTCAATTGCTCGACGGGAACGGCCAGTTCACGCAGGGCGCCGGCCGCGGCGGGGGACAGGTGCGGGTCGATGATGTCGCGGCGGATGTCGGCGGCCTGGAGCTCCGGCGCGTGACGGTCGGAGTCGGCCGGGGCCTGCGGGCGCAGCCCCAGGTGATCGACCAGGGCGGACAACTCGCCGCGCGACTCGGCGCGTTGGGTCGCGTCGAGGGTGGCGTCGTTCATGCGGCCGGCCAGATGGTTCAGCTCGCCGACCCGGCCGAGGTCCTCCTCGGTGAGGCTCAGACGCCGCTCCGTACCGCCCAGCCCGCCGCGGGTCAGCAGGTCGACGCGGTTCGGGGCGATGCCCACGACCTCGGGGTCGCCGGCGGCGGCCCGGGTGGCCCGGTCGCGCACGCCGATCAGTTCGCCGAGCTCGTGGCTCAGCGCGCGGCCCACCTGGCGCGGGTCCATCCGGTCGGAGAGCTGGACGACGTGCTGGTCGGAGGTGGTGTTGACGTGGGTCCGGGCGACGGTGCCGGAGGGCAGCGGTACGGCGTCGAGGCGGAGCGTGAGGTCCCGGCCCCGGTCGTCGGTGAGTGCGAAGAAGCGGTCGCCGGCGGCGCCGGACCGCAGCTCGACGGAGGTCAGCCGCTGCCCGTAGAGGCTCTGCACGACCATCGGCAGGGTGCTCTCCGCCTGAGCGACGACGGCCGCCTGGCGTCCGGGGTCGGGCGCGGGGCCGGTGCCGGAGACGAAGCGGCTGCCCGCGACGTCGGTCGCGGTGATGACAACGGGCTCACCCGGAGCCATCCCCGAACTCCCGCCAGGGCCAACCGAGTTGCTCCCCGAACGATCGGCCTGGCTGTCCCGCCGGACATCGGGACCCCGCCGGTCGTCCGTCCGGTCGGACCGGCCGGCGTCGGAGCGGTCGAGCGGTTCCTGGTCCACTGGCACTTTCCCCCTTGAACGGCCTCGTGGCACGTAAGATCTTGGCATGCTGATCGCCCGTTCGACGCAGGAAGCACACCTCTACATGGACCTGCACGCGTGCGCGTGCGGGGCGGAGGGCTTCGAGCGCGAGCACCGTCTCGACGAGCGTGACGGTGTCCTGGTCGCGGTGTACGAGGGCGTCTGCCCCCAGTGCGGCCGCGCCCGCTCCTTCACGTTCCGGCTCACCGACGAACTCCCGCCCGCGCCACCGGCGTTCGGCGGGCCCGGGCCGTCGAGGATCATCGACCCCGGGGAGTTCCTGTGGGTCAGTGACCAGGTCGCCACGGACACGGGGCTGCGGTTGCTGCACACCCCGCCCGCCGAGCGGCACGAGCAGCGCGAGGGCTCGGCGTTCGCGCTCGCGGCGGTCGAGGAGGTCCTCAAGTTCGTTCCGCCGGGCCTCGATCGGGTTCCCGGGGAGCTGTTCACCTCGGAGCGCGGACGGGAGCTCTTCGAGAAGAGCCCGCACCGGTTCGAGCGGGCCGCGCTCCTCGAGAACATCGCCCGCAAGCGCCGCATCCTGGACAGCATCGACACCTAGCCGCCCCCGCTCCCACCGCCCCCAGGGCGGACAACGTCGCGAAGCCCGACCCACCCCGCACCCCCGACCCACCCCACACCCCCGACCCACCCCACGCCCCCGATACGCCCCGCGCACCCGGTACTCACCACACCACCGGCGCACCCCGCACCCCCGAAACCCACCACACCCCCACCCCTCACGGCGCCCGAGGCGGCCGAGGCGCCGGCCTCGACCCCACAGCGGCGCCCGGCGAAGCAGGCCCGGTCGCCCCCGGCCCCCGACCGGCCGCCGCCGCAGGGGCGGCGCTCCCCGTGCCGGACCGCAGCCGTGCCGCGGTGGACACCCGGATCGTGGCATCCCCCTGCACATGGGCAGGCGAAGCCCCGAGCCCGGAGCCCGGTGCCGCACCCGCACCCGAGGCCGGTGCCGTACCCGGTGCCGCACCCGACGCCAGGCCCGCCCCCGACGCCAGGCCCGCCCCCGGAGCCCGCCCAGCCGGGAACGCCCCCCGCTCCGAAGTGATCAGCGCGGTCGCCAGACCCCCCTCGACCAGCTTCTCCGCGTTCTCGCGGCCGACGGAGAACCCGCGCCCCGAGGTGCTCCGCGCGTACAGGTCCTCGATCATGACCTCGGGGGCCATGCGTCCGCCGTACCGGTCACGGCCCGCGTCGAACTTGACGCGCCCGTCTTGCCAGCGTGCCGCGTTCTGGGCGAGGCACTGCTCGACGGGCACCTCGACCGAGAGCAGGACGCGCCGGTCGTAGCCGTCGGCGCGCAGGTCGCCGAGGAGCTTCTCGTTCCACTTCTGGTCGCGCAGGGTGGCGTCGTACAGCAGGTTGTAGCCCTGGGCCCGCGCCCACTGCTCGAAGACGTCCTGGAGGAAGGCCGACTCGCGGTGGGTGAGCGAGGCCGTCTCGGACGGAGCGACCGGCCGCCCGTCGGACAACTCGCGTGCATGGGAGGGCAGATGAGGCGAACCGCCGTGTTCGAAGATCGCGACCTTGAACTGGTCGGGGTCCAGGACCACGTAGTCGCGTACGTCGATGCCGTGCGCCCGCGTCAGGGCCCGCCCCAGTTCGTCGTCGCGCCCCTGCCAGTCGCCGAGGCCGCGCAGCGCGCCGCCCTTCCCGGCGCCGGGCGCCCCGGCGGTGAGCAGGGCGGCGTGCCCGTCGCGCGGCAGGTGCGCGCAGCGTGCCGTGAACTCCTCCAGGATCGCGGAGTGCATCCGTTCGCGGTCCGGCGTCCACAGCGCGCCGCGCCGGAACTGTCCGAAGGTGTCGGTGCCGCCCGGTGCGAGGTCGCCGCCGGGGGACATCCGGGTCTGCAACTCCCGGTACAGCGCGCGGTATTCGGGTCTGAGCCCCGCTTCCGGCCTCTCGCCCGTGGTCATGGCCGCCGCGCCGCCCCGTCCGCCGGGCCGTCCGGCCCGCCGTCGATCCTGCGCTGGATCTCCTCCACGTCCTCGCGGGTCACCTGCCCGAGCAGCCGGGCCGCGGCGAGGACGGAGAGGGTGTTGTCCTGGTGGGTCGGCTCGGGGTGGCCCTCGTCCATGCCCTCCTCGGCCTCGAAGGGCCAGGCGGCGACGGTGGCGATCATCTGCTCGCGGTCCACGAAGCCGGCCGCGTAGAGGCCGAGGAAGGCACGCAGGGAGGGAGTCTGACCGGGGCCGGTGCCGGGCTCGCCGGGTGCGGGGGTGTCGTTCATGGGCGGAGTGTTCCTCCTCTACCAGAGACTGGTCTCGTACGGATCCGGGTCGGGCCGTGGCCGGGACACGGCGACCGCGTCCTCGTACGACTCGGCCGCGGGGGGCGTCTTCGGCCGGTGGCTGCCGCTCTTGCAGCCCGCGAACGGGCCGCTGGGGGAGCGTAGTTCGGACAGTACGGCGCCGAGGTGGTCCCGGTGCCAGACGGCGGGGCCGGACGCGCCGGCCGCGGGGTCGGTGTACTCCTGCCAGGCCAGCCACAGCCCGTGCAGCCGGGCGACCGCCTCCGGGTGTTCCCACCAGCGGGGGCACCAGGGCTGTTGCGAGGTGACCTCGCGGCCGTAGACGGGAAGGAGGAGGTCGGCGACCCAGACGGCCAGCCGGCTCATCTCCCCGGCGTACTCGGGGCCGTCGAGGAAGAGGATGAACGGCGGTGCGTCGGGCGGCTGTTGCATGGTCGCGTCGGTCGTCATCGGGTGGTGATCCTCTCGGTCGCGCGGGCCGTGATGGCCTTCACCTCGGCCTGGGCCGCCGTCGCGATGCGGTCGGCGCCCGGTTCGGCGTACCAGGGCCGCAGCCGGACCAGGGCGGGCCTGATGCCGGTGGCCAGGAGCAGGGCGGTGCCCTTGGGCAGCGCGCGGATGCGGTCGGCGGGCAGGATGCGTTCCAGCCGGTACGAGGTCGACCGGGAGCGTCCGTCCTTGCTGCGCGACCAGCTGACGGTCGACACGTCGTGCTCGCCGACGAGGCGGGAGACCTTCTCGACGAAGTCGGCGTCGTCCAGTCCCGCGCCGAGCAGTTTGATGGTCGCGGCCGACCAGAGGGCGTCCATGCCCGCCTCGCCCCAGACCCGGGCGCCCTGCCGGTAACTCTGGAGCAGGGTCACGATGTTGATGCCGCGGGAGCCGAAGTGCGAGTACAGGTCCGGGAGATCGGAGATGCGGCAGACGTTCGCCGCCTCGTCCAGGACCGCGGTCATCGGCGGTTCCAGGCGCCCGCCCATGCGTTCCGCGGCGACGACGCCCGCGCGCAGCACGGAGTCCGCGGCGGCGGCGACGACACCGGCCGCCGATCCGCCGCCGTCCTTGGACAGCAGGTAGAGCGTGTCGTGGGACAGGACGTGCCGGTCGGGGAAGAACTGGGGCAGTGACGGGTCCGGGGTCACCCAGGCCGCGATCGCCGGGTCGAGGAGACAGGCCACGCACTGGCGGCTGGTCTCGTAGATGCCGTCCCGGGTCTCCACCGCGCCCTGCACGGTTCCTTGCAGCTGGTCCGCGAGGGCCGTCATCCCGGCATCGCGCAGCAGGTCGACGGGGGTGCGGTCGGCCGGGTCGGCCAGCCAGGCGAGGACCTCGCCGATCGGCCGGCCGCCGCGCTGGGCCGCGTGGAAGAGGGCGGTGAGGGTGTTCTGGGCGGCCGAGATCCAGAAGTCGCGGCGGGAGGCGTCGTCGTTGACGGCGCCGACGAAGTGCCCGGCCAGCCGGCGGGCACCCTCGATCGTGGCCGCCTCGGCGAGCATGTCCCACCACAGGCCGCGCGGGCTGTGGGCGATGCCCTGGGGGTCGAACGTCCAGACCCGGCCCACCCGTTCGCGTTCCGCCCGGGTCACGCTGTACACGTCCGCCTTGTTCGACGTCAGCAGGACGCTGCCGCGGGCGCGCAGGACGCGCGGGACCGCGATGCCGGTTGACTTGCCCGCGCGGGGCGCCATCAGGTCGAGTTCGACGTCCTCGTAGCTGGAGCGCAGTTCGGGGCCGCGGGGTTCCAGGTTGCCGAGCAGGTTCCCGGTGTCGTCCGGGGTGACCTTCCCCAGCTTCGCCAGGCCCGGCCGCAGTTCGCGGGCCCGTCGTGCGGCGCCCTTGGGCAGCAGGCCGGCCAGTTCCTTGCGTCCGGCGAGACCGGTGGGGGCGGTCAGCCGGCGTCGTACGAGCGCGATCAGGACGGTGATCACCGCCACGACGGCCCCGAAGACCGTGGCCATGCCCGCGGCGAGCGCGGTGGGTGAGGCCGTCGGCCACAGCGGGCCGGGGCCGTCCTTGACCAGGGTCGAGAGGGTGGACAGCGCGAAGGGTGGCGGGTGCCAGCCGGCTCCGCTCACCGCCGCGCCCAGGGTTCCGCCCAGCCATGCCCCGAGGAACACCGTGCCGATGAGGAACGCGGCCCCCGGCACGATCCAGGGGAGGAGGTCCTCCCCGGCTCCGGGTCCGGCCCCGGGTCCCGTCCTGCGTGTGCTGCTCATCTCTGCTCCCCCCGTTGGATGTCTCTCGCCCCCGCCGCCCCTACCCGTCCCGTCCCGGGGCGGCGCCCCCGCGCCCCCCGCCGCGCTCCGCGCGGGTCCTCAAACGCCGGACGGGCTGGAATGTCCCCTCGGCCGTCAAGTCCCGGACGGGCTGGAATGTCCCCCCTGCCCTCAAGTCCCGGTGGCCTTCTGCAGGGACGGCTTGCCCGCCTCCGTCCAGCGGGTGTTCGTGTTGTGCAGGGCCCGTTCGGTGTCGGTGATGGACACCTTGATCGGGATGCCGGGGCGTCCGCCGACCTTGATCAGGAAGCGGCCGCGCCCGGGCGGCTCCTCGTTGCCGCCGGTGCTGGCCCAGCCGGGCGGTGACGACCAGGACGACACCAGCTCGATCTCGCGCTCGGACATGCCGACGATCTCGCCGAGCTCCCGCATCTCCGACCGCGGCAGCCCCGCGCAGACGACCATGCCGGCCCGCTCCACGAAGCCGCGCGCCTTCGCGCGGTCGGACTCGCTGCCGAGGGCCTCGGCGTCCTTGAGGGTGTGGGTGATCTTCGCGTCGCCTAGGCCGAGCGAGCGGTTCAGCCGGGTGAGGGCGTCGATGCGCTCCACGATGCCGGAGGCGGCGCGCAGCGGGCGCCACAGCTCGTCGAGGACGGTGAAGAACCAGCGCTGCGGGGCGAGTCCGGCATCCGCGAGGGCGTGCGCGGCGGCGACCGTGCCGAGCCCGTCGGACCAGGCCGCGAGCATGGCGGCGGCGGTGAGCTGGGTGTCGGCCTCGCCGATGCGGGAGATGTCCACGCAGACCGCGGGCGAGGCCGGGTTGATCCGGGTGGACGTCTCGCTGGCGAAGGTGTCGCCGAGCGGGCCGTCGAGCACGCCGAGCAGCGAGCGGTGCAGCGGGTCGACGGCCTCCTGGTAGCGGGCCTCGTTGCCGCGGTCCAGCGTCACCGCGCGGACCCGGTCGGGGCCCTCGTCCAGCACCTTCAGCAGGTCCGGCAGGAGCGGCGCCCGCCCCGGCTTCGTCCGCTCGGCGAGGTGGTGCAGGCACGCGGACAGCACCGACTGCTCGTGGTCGTCCATCGGCCGTCCGCGGACGATGGTGATCAGCGCGGCGACCATGTTGAGCACGCGGCCGTGCGCCTCCGCGGCCAGGATGCGGCCGCGTTCGCCGCCGATGCGGGCGGCGGCCTCGCCCATCGCGCCCGGGTCGAGGACGTTGATGCCGCCGACCCCGCGCCCGATGGAGATCACCTGGCCGCCCAGCGCCCGTACGGTGTCGGCGTAGTCGGGCTTCAGGTCGCCGAGGACCAGCGGGGTGATGCCGGTCGCGGACATGCCGATCAGCATGCGGTTGACCAGCGTCGACTTGCCGAGGCCCGGCATGCCGAGCATGAACAGCGACGGGTTGGAGATGTAACGGGCCCGGGTGAACCAGGAGATGGGGTCTCCGCACACGGTCGCCCCGGTGTGCAGGTGCTGTCCGAGCGGCACCCCGGTCATCGGCGCGCCGGAGCCGGCCGCGAACGGCCACAGCCCGCACGCCTGCACGGTGGTCGCGCGCCACAGCGCGGGCGGGTCGACGTGCCCGACCTGGCCGCCCGCGGGGCCGTACCAGCCGCGCGGCGGCGCGGTGAGCGGGGTCGCCCGGGTCTGCTGCCTGCTCACAGTGCCTCCCTGATCTGGTACGGAACGAGGGTGTGCTCCCAGGGGAGCAGGCCCACCGGCAGCGTGCAGGTGAAGGCCGAGGCCTGCATGCGGTCGGCGGGGCGCATCAGGATGCGGGACGAGGCCTGGAGGTTGCGGACGGTGATGCCCGCGTCCTGCAGCTGCTCCTCGTCGTCGACGGTGACGGTCACCATCAGCGAGAACTCCACGAGCCCGGCGCCCGCCGCCTCCTCGGCCGCGGTCTGCTCGGCGGCCTGCATCTCCGAACTGGCCCGCGCCTGCACGAGACCGCGCCGGGAGCCCGCCATGAAGTGCGCGGTGCGCCGGTCGGACTCGACGATGCGGGCCGAGGTCGCCGGGTCGATGGGCCGGTAGATCAGCGAGACCCGCTTGCGCCGGGTGCCGGGGGCCGGCTCGAGGAGTCCGCGCAGCACGCTGGAGCGGACCGTGCCGCGCGGGGCGAGCGTCAGCATCCAGGTGCGCGAGACACCCGAGTCGTGCTTGTACGAGGTGACGGTCTCCACGGCCGCGGCCGGGCCCGCGTCGGCCCACTCGACCCCGGTCTCGGCGTGCTCGGCGCGGGCGCTGAGCACATCGGGGGCGATGGCGGGGTCGTACGCCACCCGGACGATCTCGGCGAGCCGGTCGGCGGGCAGCGGGTAGGCGCTGCCGCCGCCCGCGGCGACCAGGCCGGACAGCAGTCCGGGCAGCCGCATCGACAGATCGGTGACGATGTCGTCGGTGCCGCGCTTGGGGCCGCCGGTGGGGCCGTAGGTCAGGGCGATGTAGGTGTGCATCTCGGAGGACGCCGACGGATAGCGCTCGACGACCTCCTCCATCACCGCGCGCGCGGCGGCCGGGGCGTCGGGCGAGATCCGGGGGAGCACCTCGGCCGCGAGCCGGGTCCCGGTGTCCGGGGCGGTCTCCACGACCACCTGGGCGCCGCGCAGGCCCGGTTCGTGCGAGAGCCGCGCCAGCCAGTCGCCCCAGGAGGCCACCCAGATGTCGACCTGGGAGGGGTCGACGAGCGAACCGCCGTCCGGTTCGCAGGCAAGCACCACCGTGTACAGGCCGCGGCCCGGGTGGTGCAGCACGCCGAAGGGACGGTTGTAGGCGTCGCGGCCCTCGTGCATCCGGGTGCGCGCGAGCAGTCCGGGCGGCTGGTAGCGGCCGCCGGGGCGCTTGGACAGCGGTCCGGAGAGGTAGGTGTGCGAGCCGGACGACTTGCGCCGCGTCCAGCCGACGCGGATCGCCAGGACCTGGTAGACGTTGCGGCCGTCGACGGTGCGCAGCGCCAGCGGGGCGAGGAACAGGCCGACGGGGACGAGGACGACGATCGCGGCGCTGAGCGAGACCAGCGATGCCAGCAGTGCCACCAGCAGTCCGCCGAAGGCGACGACGGTGCCGAGCAGACCCAGCGGACCGAGTCCGGGACGGCGGGGCCTGCGCCAGTTCCCGTACGTGGGACGCGTCATGGCGTCGGTGGACATGGGGTTCCTTCTTCCGGCTCGAAGCGCTGGATACGTGACTGGGGTGGGGTTCCGGGGCGGTGGCGGACCCTGTCGCGGCGGCCCGCGCGCCGCGCCGGAACTCCCGGAGCCTCCCGGCTCCACGGCCTGGCGGCCTGATGGCCCGACGACCCGGCCGCCCGATGGCTCGGCGGCCCGACGGCCGGGTGGGCTCCTACTGGTTGTGGCCCTTCATCCCGTCGTTGTCGTTCAGGGAGTTGGCCACTTCGCTCGCCGCGGCGACACCGGTCTGCACGGCGACCGCCGCCGCCTGGACGGCGAGGGTCGCGCCGCCCGTGGCCGCGCCCGCGGCGGCCGCACCACCGGCGGCCGCGGCGCCGCCCGCCGCACCGGCACCGCCCGCGCCGCCGCTCGCCGGGGCTCCGGCGCCCGCGGACGGCGAGCCCTGGGGACCCGCGCCCCCGCCGCCCCCGCCGGCACCGCCCGCGGCGATGCTGACGGCGCCGGTGGCGACGTTGTTGACCGCGTTGAGGGTGACCGTGCCGCCCGAGGTGCCGCCGAGCGCCGCCGTCGCCGGGACGATCAGCTTGAGCAGGGCGGGCAGCGCGAACACCGCCATGATCAGCATGCCCAGACCGGCGATGGTCTGGTCGAGGTTCTTGGTGTCCTTGGTCATCGACGTGGCCGAGTAGATGATCAGCGCGGCGGCCGGCTTGTACAGCAGCCAGGCGGCGAGCCAGCCGATGTGCTTCTTCCACCAGCCCTCGCCCCATCCGGTCATGGACGAGGCCGCGGCCAGCGGCAGGGTGCCGACGAGCATGATCAGGACGCCGATGCGGATGTACATCAGACAGATCTGCACGAAGCTCGACAGCATCACCAGCAGGCCGAAGATCAGGATGAGACCCGGCTGGTCGAGGGTCAGCACACCGAGCATCGTCGACGCCTGGTCGCCCAGGTTCGACTTGGCGTAGACCTCCTGCGCGTACAGGTCGGAGGCGGTGGTGAGGGCCTGCACCACGGGTACGGCGACGGCGCCGACGAGGATGACCTTCCACATCCCCATGAACGCCTGTTTCATCGGCTGGCCCTTGCGCTCCAGCGCCATGCGGATCGCCGCGACCAGCAGCGAGGCCACGGCGACGTAGCCGACGAGCCAGTTCACCTCTCCGTTGATCGAGGAGATGGGCCCGGAGGTGTTGCCCGCGTCGACGTGCATCCACACGCCGTTGAGCGCCTTGAGCACGTCCGAGGTCGCGTCGCCGATCGCCTTGGCGAAGGCCACCACGGCACCGTCGGTGAACTGGGAGCCGACCTCGTCGATCACGCAGTCGTACACCCGCCAGGAACAAGACATCTCACACCTCCCAGGTGACGAAGCCCTTGGTGCCGCTGATCTGCGACATGCCGGAATAGACGGTCCCGTCGGCGTCGGGCGCGAGTTTCCAGTCGCCGTCCTGCCACCGCAGCGTCACCGACGCGGTGCCGTAGGCGTTCTTGCCGGGGACCCGGACGACGAACATCACGGTCGACTTCGCCTTGTCGTACGACAGGACGGTGAAGCCGGCGTAGCCGCCGCCGTCGGGCTCGCCCGAGGTCGGCTTGTCGCCCGCCGCGGTCCGGCTCGCGACGAGGGCGTCACGGCCCGCGCCGGGCACGACCTGCCGGTCGACGACCTCGCGCCAGCCCGGGTAGCTCAGATGGTCGGTGATGGCGTGGGCGGCCATCACCGAACCCATCGGCGTGTGGGCGAAGCAGGACCACACCGGCCCGTCGTAGGTGCGCGGGCCCACCGTCTTCGAGACCGGCACCAGGCCGGTCCCGTCGGCCTTCCACTTGAAGTCCTTCGGGGCCGTGGTGGGCTTGGCCTGGTCGCTGTCGTCGGTGCGGCAGCCGGCGGGGCGGGCGTCCGGCCGGCCGCCGCGGTCCCGGTCCGGGGCCGCGGACGGGGCCGGCTTGTCGCCGCCCGACGCGTCCGCCGGCGTTCCGTTGCCTCCGCTGATCATCGTGAAACCGGCGAGGACGAGCAGCACCAGCAGGAAGCCGGCCGACAGGATCCAGCCTCGCTGCTGCCAGAACGGCTGCTCCCACTCCCCGCTGCCCCCTTGGGGCCGACCGGAGTTCAGCATGGTTGCGCTCCCTTCGCTCAGGCTCTGACGGGGCGTCGGTCAGGCGAAGACGAAGGTGACGACGGGGCCCGCGGTGGCCACCAGGACACAGCCGCCGAGCACCATGCCGAGGCGGCCCATGTGCTCCGAGCCCTCGCCGCGGCGCATGGAGATCGCCATCATGGCGCCGGTGATGAGGACACCCGCGACCCCCGCCGCGGTGCCGGCCCAGGCGAGGATGCCGAGGACGGTGTCGACCTTGCCGGTCAGCGCGCCCGGCGCGTCACGGTTGGGGTCGGGGATCTTTCCGTCCGCCAGATACACGGCACGGTGGGCCTGGGCTGCTATCGACTTGAACATGGTTTCTCCCCGATATGGCCGGCGGTCCGCGCCCGCGTCCTGGACGCGGGGCGGAACTCGCCGGGTCTGAGCGGCACTTGCCCGGTACGAGCGGTACGTGCTTGCTGTGAGCGGTACTTGGGGGCGATGAAGATCCGTGGGACGCCCCGTGTTTCCCGGTGCACAGTGAGCTTGGCGACTCCTGTGGGCCGGGGCCAAGCGATGTGGGAACTCAGCACCTGTCGGTGACGTGTCCGTGACACACGGGAAGAGACCGTCACGAAAGGCGAGGTGGGAGGCCCGAAAAGAACTGAGGCACCATCAGATGCGATGGTGCCTCGGGGTGTTCGCGCGGGGCGCGCGACGGCGCGCGAGCGATCGGTGCGCGTTCGTCCGGCGAGCGTGGGTGTCCGTACGGTGGCGGATGTGCGGGTCCGCCCGACGGGGGTGCGTGTCCGTCCGATGGCAGGCGTGCGTGCCCGTCCGACGGGGGTGCGTTTCCGTTCGGTGGCAGGTGTGCGTGTCCGTCCGGCGGGAGTGCGTCAGAGCACGAAGCCGACGATCGGTCCCGCCGTGGCGCCGATGACACAGGCGCCCAGCACCATCAGGAACTCGTTCAGATGCTCCTCGAACTCACCGGTCTTGACGGCCAGGGCCATCCGGGAGCCCACGATCATCAGGCCCGCGACCCCGGCGGCGGTGACGAGCCAGGCGATGATGCCGAGGACGAAGTCGAGCTGGCCGGTGACCCTGCCGTCGACGGCCAGCCGGGCGGCGGCGAGCGTGTGCAGGGTGGTCATGGCGTCGCCCTTCCGGTCAGCCGGGCCAGCGAGGCCGCCTCACGCGGCAGGGGTCCGTTCAGGTCGCCGGTCCGCCACGCGGGCATCCACGGCACCCGGTAGACGTCGATGACCGAGTTGATCACCTTGATGCGCTGAGTGAGCTGACGCGGCAGCCTGCCGGGCGCGTCCGCGACCAGGACGATGGCGTCGAGGTCCAGTCCCGGCGGGGCGTCGCCCCGCCGGAAGATGTCCAGGGTGTGCGACACGGCGTCGAGTCCCGCCGCGTGCGTCCGCCCGACGAGCAGCACCGAGGCCGGCTCGCCCCGGTCCGGCCGGGGCCAGTCGCGGCCCGCGTCATGACCGCCGAAGACGGTGGCGAGCGTGGAGGAACCGGCTCCGCCGTGCGTGGCGATCCAGGAGAACTCCCTTGCCCGTGCGAGGAGTTGGTGCTCCTCCTCGTATCGGGGCTCCGGGTCGGCCTCCCCGACCGCCCCGCGTATCCATATCTCGGGCCCGCCCGGGCCGCCCGGCCCGTGGGACGCGCCCCCGCCCGGCACCGTGCCGTCGCTCCCGCGCACGGCCGCCGTCTCGTTCGCCCGCATCGCCACCCCCTCCATCCCCTGCATGGGTGCTCTCTCTCCTCGTCGGTGCCCCGATCCTCCCGGCGCGGGGGCCCGTTGGGTAACGGGGCGTGAGTTTTAGGGACGAGCCTGTGACGCCTCGGTGACGCGGGAAGCGGGTGGGAACCGAGAGACTCGACTGCATGTACACGACTGGAACATGAGGCTGAGGGGGGCCGATGTCCAACGGGGGCGGATCCACCATGACCTGGGTGGTCGGCGGCTGCCTGGCCGCCGTGATGCTGCCGGTGGTCATGATGGTCGGGGTGAGCGGGGCGTCGAGCGAGGAGGACCCGGGACCGGGCGGGGCCGGCGGCGGACTGAAGGACGGTTCCGTGCCGCAGAGTTACGTCCCCTGGGTGCTCAAGGCGGGTGCCATGTGCGACGTCATCAAGCCGGCGGTCATCGCCGCGCAGATCGAGGCGGAGTCGGGCTGGAACCCCAACGCCCGTTCTCCCGTGGGCGCCGAGGGGCTGTCGCAGTTCATGCCGGGGACCTGGCCCAACTGGGGCAAGGACGACGACGGCAACGGCCGCGCCTCGCCGTACGACCCCGGCGACGCGATCATGGCCCAGGGCCGTTACGACTGCGCGCTCGCCAAGACGGTCGAGGGGTACAAGAACCGCGGCGAGGCGAGCGGGGAGACGCTCGACCTGGCGCTCGCGGCGTACAACGCGGGACCCGGCGCGATCCACCAGTACCACGGCATGCCGCCGTACACCGAGACCCGGAACTACGTCGCCCGCATCAAGTCCCTGATACCCAAGTACGAGTCGGTGGACGATCCGCCCGGCTCGATCCCGGCCGGACGGGAACTGGCGATGCCGCTGTCCGGGAACCCGCGCGTGACCTCGCCGTTCGGGATGCGCATGCATCCGATCCTGCACGTCTACAAGCTGCACACCGGCATCGACTTCGCCGCCGCGGCGGGCACGCCGTTCAAGGCGGCCCGGGACGGCGTGGTCACCTTCGCGGGCTGGTCCAACGGGTACGGGAACCGTGTGGTCATCTCGCACGGGACCATCAACGGCGACCAGATCTCGACGACTTACAACCACATGAGAAGCCGTCCCTTCGTGAACGTCGGCGATCATGTGCGGGTGGGCCAGCGGGTCGGCGAGGTGGGCTCCACCGGCTACTCGACCGGACCGCACGCGCACTTCGAGGTCATGCAGAACGGCAAGTACGTGGATCCGGCACCCTGGCTGGGACTGAAGTGAGGAGGGAGGCGAGGATGAGGACGACACGGACGGGTACGAGTACCGGAAGGAACCGCGGGAGGACGTTCACCGCGCTGGCGATCGTGTCCGTGACCGGGATCCTGACGTTGACGGGCTGTGGCCTGCGGGATCATCGTGACGACGTGGGCGTGCCGGGTTCGTCGCCCTCCGGGGTGCCGTCCGTGGCACCGAAGGCCTCCCTCCCGCCGGGAAGGAAGCTGGGAGCGGACGCGCACGTGCCGAGCCCGTCGGGAGTCGACGGGACGGACGCGACGGCGGTATCGGAGGCGTGGGTGGAGGTGGCGTACGGCTATGACACGAAGTACGACTACGGTCCGCACGACGCCGTGCTGCGCTCCGCCCGCTGGTTCACCCCGGCGAAGGCCGCGGCCGAGCGGTCGTACCACCCGGCGAGCGGGGCGGGCGCCCAGTGGAACACCTGGGCCGGCCACCGGGCCTGGACCACGGTGGACGTGACCGTGGACGACGACGCCGACGGCCCCGCCGACACGGCCGTCCTGGCCTACCGTGCCTACTACGTGGACGGCACGGCGCACGGCCGCGACGGCTGGACGGGCACGGGCCCGCGCGCGAACGTCTACCTCAAGCTCACCCGGGCGGCCGGCGGCCGCCCCTGGCGCGTCGCCGAGGTGACGACGGTGGAGGCGGCGGACGCCGCGTCCCCGCCGGCCTCGTCCGCGCCCCCGGCCTCGCCCTCGATGCCGTCCCCGACCCCGTCCTCGACCACCCCTTCGTGAGGGAACCGATGTCTCGACTCAGCCGCGAACAGAAGCGGGAACTCAAGCGGCAGCGCTCGGCGGCCGGTGCCGGAGGGCAGCAGGCCGCCGGGGCCACGCCGATCGAGGTGCACGTGCCGGCGTCCGCTGACACGGCGACGGGGGCCGTGATGCCCGGCGCCGTGGGGGCGCAGGGCTGTGCCACGGTCGGCGGGATGCCGGTCGTGGCCGCGCCCGGGGAGACGGTCCAGGGCGCGATCCTGAACTACCTCCACCGTCTCGCGCTCGCCACCGGGCACCCGGTCCTGGCCAGCATCCACGACGAGCGCATCGGCTACGTCGTACCGCTCCAGGTCCACGTCGACGGCTCCAGCCGCTATACGGCGGAGCCGGTGCAGGTGGCGCCGCCGGCGCAGGTGCCGCACGCGTCGCGCCCGCACCTGCCGTCCCAGGACCACCGCCACCCCGCCCCGGCGAGTCGCCGCGCCCCCGACTTCACGGACCCCGCGGCCCACCCGTTCACCGAGCCCCGGCCCGAGGAACACCCGCAGGCCCTCACCCCGGAACAGGGCGCCCACCGTCGTCCGCAGCCGCCCGTCCAGGAGCACCCGCGCTTCAGCGCCGACGAGCACCATCGGCAGCCGCAGCCGCCGGAACACCGGCCGCAGTCGCAGGCTCCTGGGCAGCGCCCGCACGGGCAGGCTCCTCCGTCGTCCGCAGCCGCCCGTCCAGGAGCACCCGCGCTTCAGCGCCGACGAGCACCATCGGCAGCCGCAGCCGCCGGAACACCGGCCGCAGTCGCAGGCGCCCGAGCAGCGCCCGCAGGCCCCCGAGCAGCACGCGCAGTCGCAGGCGCCCGAGCAGCGCCCGCACGCGCCCGAGCAGCGTCCGCACGCGCAGGCACCCGAACACCGCTCGCAGCCGCAGGCCCCGGAGCAGCGTCCGCAGGCGCCGGTCGGGGACGTCCCGCAGGCGCCGGGCCAGAGGGCGCCTCAGGGGCGCCCCGAGACGCCGGCTCCGCCGCTTCCGCCGGTCCCGGTGTCCGCCGAGGCGCAGGCTCCGGAGGCACCGGCCGCGCCGCGTCGGGACAAGGCGACGTACGTGCTGCGCGCGGTACCGGAATCGGCCGCAGGAACCCTCCCGGAACCGGAGAGCGGGACACCGTCGGCGCCGGCCCCGGCATCCGCGACGACGCCCGATGCGGCGCCCGCACCCGACTATCCGCCCATGGCCCCGCCCGCGCCGCCGGCCCGCCCGGAGTCCGCTCCCCGGCCCGCGCCGGTGCGCGGGCCCGAGCCCGCTGTGACGGCCGAGTTCGTGCCGCAGCCGGTCTCGGAGGCGCCGGTGCGCCCGGAGGCGCGGCCCGAGGCGGCGGGGTTCGCGGCGCAGGCCGCGTCCGAGCCATCCGTACGTCCGGAGCCGGGGCCCGCACCCGTGCGCAGGCCCGAGCCCGCGGTGACCGCCGAGTTCGTGATGCAGCCCGTGCCGGAGCCGGTCGTGCGCCCCGACGCGCAGCCCGTGCCGGAGCCGGTCGTGCGCCCTGAGGCGCGGTCCGTGCCCCGGCCCGAGGCGGGGGCGCGGTCCGTGCCCCGGCCCGAGGCGGCGGGGTTCGCGGGTCAGTCCGCGTCCGAGCCGTCCGTGCGTCCGGAGCCGGGGCCCGCACCCGTGCGCAGGCCGGAGCCCGCGGTGACCGCCGAGTTCGTGGCCCAGCCCGCACCCCCGGCACCCGTACCCCCGGTCCCCGCGCCTCCGGCGGCCGTGCCCGCACCCCCCGTACCCGCGCCCGTCGCGGGGGCCGAGCCGGCTTCCGCCGGGGAATCCGGCAGGGACGCCGGTCCGGCGCACGGCGCCCTCGCTCGCACCCCGGATCCCGCACCGGTGCCCGAGGCCGAGTCCGTGGAGCCCGGCGTCCCCACTCCGTCCACCTTCGTGCTGCGGGCCGTCCCGGAGCCGAAGCCGTTGCCCGGGTCCGCCTCGACGCGTGTCCTGCGCGCCGTGCCGGAGTCGGCGGCCGGATCGGTGGCCGCTCCCACCGGGGAGTTCGGCCCGGCCCCGGAGGCCACCCCCGCCCCCGAGGCGAAGCAGGCCGCCCCGGCGCGGAAGCCCTCCTCGCCGATGGAGGCCCTGTCGCTGCTGGGCCCCGAGCCGGAACCGGACCCGAAGCCCACGCCCGCGCGCGGCTTCGACGCCGTCGCCGAGGCGGTGCTCGCGCCGAGCCCGCAGGAGCCGGCCGCCGACCGGGACGCCGCCTCGGCGTTCCTCGCGGAGCCCGTCGCCCGGATCAACGAGGCCGTGAAGATGGGCCGGATCGAGGCCGCGGCGGGCATGGCGGAGCGCGCCGTCGCGGAGGCGGCGCAGTCGCTGGGCCACGAGCACCCCGAGGTGCTGAAGCTGCGCGAGCTGACCGCGTACATCGCCTACCTGGCCGGTGACGCGCTCCGCTCGTTCCACCTCTCACTGGAGCTCGCGCGGGTCCGACGGCGCCACCGTGACAACGGAGCCGCCTACGGCAACGTCCAGAGCGCGGCCGCCGCGTGGCGCGCCGTGCGCGATCCCCTCCAGGGACTGCACCTCGGACGCGATCTGATCGGACTGTGGACCGAGCTCACGGCCGACGAGGGGCCCGCCGCCGACGACCTGGAACAGCTCGAGTCGGCCCGCACCCGCATGGTCCGCCTCGCGGAGCGCGCCCGGCTCGCCGGGGACATGCCGTACAACCGGCCGTCCCGCGCGCACGGCGAGTGACGGCCACGGCGGCCGGGGCGAACCGCGGCGAGCGGTGACCGGAGAGCGGTGACGAGGAGCGGCCGGGCCCACCGGGCCCGGCCGCTTCCTTCGTCAGTGGACGCAGAACTCGTTCCCCTCGGGGTCGGTCATCACGGCCCACGCCCCCGAAGGTTCGTTCACCTCGCGCAGCACGCCGGCCCCGAGCGCCGTCAGCCGCTCGACCTCCGCGGCGCGGCGCCCCTCGCCGGGGTGCAGATCGAGGTGGAGCCGGTTCTTGGCCGACTTGGGCTCGGGAACCCGCTGGAAGAGCAGGCGCCGCCCGAGACCGGTGCCGCTGTCCTTGTCGTACGGGTCGTCGGGATGCCGTACGGCGATCAGGTCCCGGAAGGCGGGGCGGCCGTGGAAGTCGACGGTGGCCTCGGCCGGCAGGGCGCCGAGCCCCAGCAGCCGCTCGACGAGGGCGCTGTTGTCCTCGACCGTGTAGCCGAGCGCGGCGGACCAGAAGTCGGCCTGCGCGTGCGGATCGGCGGAGTCGATGACGAGTTTCCAGTGGACGGGTGCGGGCGCGGGCACGGGAGTCGGCGTCATGGTGCCACTCATAGTGTCCGCGGCCCGGACGGGCAAGGTCATTCACCGGGACGGCCCCGCGAGCCTGCCCTGTGCGAGGGAGACGAGCCCGAGCATGCGAAGGGGGCCCGTACAGGCAGTACGGGCCCCTTCGCATGTACGGGCTACCCCGGTGTTCCCGGAACGCGGCGGCCCGCCCCTTCGTCAGGTTGCGGGGTGCGTACCCGCCTGACCGGTGGACCCCACGGTGTCGGCGGCGATCCCCGCCGCCTCCGTGGCGGTGCCCGCCGCGACGACGGCGATCCCCGTCGCCTCGGCCCCGGTGGAGCCCGGGGTGACCGCCCCGGAGGCCGGGAAGCCCGGAGCCGCCGCGGCCGCTGCCGCCGCGGCCCTCAGGGCCCGCGCCCCGCGCCGCGCCGCGCGCAGCGCGTCGAACGTCAGGAGCGAGAGCGCGAGCCACACCAGCGCGAACCCGGCCCACCGCTCGGCCGGCATGGCCTCGTGGAAGTAGAAGATGCCGAGGAGGAACTGGAACACGGGGGCCATGTACTGGAGCAGGCCCAGGGTGGACAGCGGCACCCGGATCGCGGCGGCGCCGAAGGCGATCAGCGGGATCGCGGTGACCACGCCGGTCGCCGCGAGCAGCGCCGCGTGTCCCGGCCCCTGCGCGGTGAACGTCGCGTCGCCGCGGGAGCCCAGCCACAGCAGGTACGCCAGTGCCGGCAGGAACTGGATCGTGCTCTCGGCGGCGAGCGACTCGAGGCCGCCGAGGTTGACCTTCTTCTTCACCAGGCCGTACGTGGCGAAGGAGAAGGCGAGGCAGAGGGAGATCCACGGCGGGCGGCCGTAGCCGATCGTCAGGACGAGGACGGCGGCGGCGCCGACGCCCACGGCGGCCCACTGCACGGGACGCAGCCGTTCCTTGAGGAGCAGCACGCCCATGGCGATGGTGACCAAGGGGTTGATGAAGTAGCCCAGCGAGGCCTCGACCACGTGACCGGAGTTGACCGCCCAGATGTAGACGCCCCAGTTGACCGTGATGACCGCCGCGGCGATCGTGATCAGTCCCAGCTTGCGCGGCTGGCGCAGCAGTTCGCCCGCCCAGGCCCAGCGCCGCATCACCACCAGCAGCACCCCGACGACCGCCAGGGACCACACCATCCGGTGGGCGAGGATCTCGATCGCGCCGGCGGGCTTCAGCAACGGCCAGAACAGGGGGACGAGCCCCCACATCCCGTACGCCGCGAAGCCGTTCAGCAGACCTATCCGCTGCTCACCCCTCGACTTGCCGGCCACCGGCGTCTCCTTCTCCCACGGTCTCCCGGACGCCCGTCGCGCCCCGCGCTCCGGAGCTCCCGTGCGGACGGGGACCTTCCGTGCGGCATGGAAGAAGGTAGCGCCGCGGACCCCCGCCTGTCATGCCCGTATCGCCATACGGTCATGACAAGCGGGGTGGGCGGGACGCGAGGGGTCCGGCGTCCGTCGGCGGCTGGGGTGCCTCAGCCCTTCAGCGCCGCCGCGACGGCCTCGGCGACGGGCGTGGTCGGGCGGCCCGTGAGGCGGGACAGGTCGCCGGGGGTGCCGGCCAGCTCGCCCTTCTCGATGGAGACGTCGACACCCGCGAGGATCCCGGCGAAGACCTCGGGCAGCCCGGCGCCGGTCAGGATGGAGGTGAAGGTCTCGGGGGAGACGGAGTTGTAGACGATCTCCTTGCCGGTCTGCCGGCTCAGCTCGGCGGCGTACTCGGCGAAGCCCCACGCCTCGTCACCGCTCAGCTCGTACGTCGTGTTCTCGTGCCCCTCGCCGGTCAGCACCGCGACCGCGGCGGCCGCGTAGTCGGCGCGCGAGGCGGAGGCGATCCGGCCCGCGCCCGCCGCCTGGACGACGGCGTCGTGCGCCAGCACCGGGGCGAGGTTCTCGGTGTAGTTCTCGTGGTACCAGCCGTTGCGCAGCAGCGAGTAGGGCAGTCCGGAGGAGAGCAGGACCTCCTCGGTGGCGCGGTGGTCGTCGGCGAGCGCGGCCGTCAGGCTCCCGGGGGCGCTGGTGTAGGCGAGCAGCGAGACCCCGGCCGCCTTCGCCGCCTCGATGACGACCCGGTGCTGCTGGACGCGGCCCTTGTCGAACTCGTTGCCCGAGATCAGCAGCACCTTGTCGCCGGCCTTGAAGAGGCCGTCGAAGGTGCCGGGCGTGTTGTAGTCGGCGACCGCGAGCCGTACGCCGCGGGCCGCGAGGTCGGCGGCCTTGGACTCGTCGCGCACGACGGCGGTGACCTCCCCGGCGGGGACCTTCTCCAGCAGCTGCTCGATCACGTGACGGCCGAGGTGTCCGGTGGCTCCGGTGACGACGATGCTCATGGCGTACATCTCCTTGTGGGGTGCGGATGACACTCACCCTAAGAGCTGCACTAACTGTTGGAAAGTACCCACCTTGAAGTAAGGTACTGGCATGGCCGTAAGTGTGAAGACGACGACAGCGGGCGGATACGACGCCGGCGAGGCGATGTGTCCCTACCGTCTGGTCCTGGAACACGTCACCAGCCGCTGGGGCGTCCTCGTCCTGATCGAGCTGCTGGAACGCTCGTACCGCTTCAGCGAGCTGCGCCGGGCGATCGGCAGGGTCGGCAAGGGGGTCAGCGAGAAGATGCTCACCCAGACCCTCCAGACCCTGGAGCGGGACGGGCTCGTCCACCGCGACGCCAAGCCGGTCATCCCGCCGCGCGTCGACTACTCCCTGACCGAGCTGGGCCGCGAGGCCGCCGAGCAGGTGCGCTCGCTGGCGCTGTGGACCAGCGACCGCATGGCCGACGTCGAGAAGGCCCGCGCCGCGTACGACGAGGCCCGCACCGCGTAGAGCCGGGTCCCCACCGCGTACGACGAGGCCCGGGGACTCGAGTCCCCGGGCCTCCTTCGTGAACGTCCGCCGCGGGTCAGCCGACGACGGTCCAGGTGTCGCCGCCGGCGAGCAGGGAGGCGAGGTCGCCCTTGCCGTTCTGCTCGATGGCGGCGTCGAGCTGGTCGGCCATCTGGGTGTCGTAGACCGGCCGGTCGACCGAGCGGAACACGCCGATGGGCGTGTGGTGCAGGGTGTCGGGGTCGGCGAGGCGGGACAGCGCGAACGCGGTCGTCGGCGACGCGGTGTGGGCGTCGTGGACGATGACCCGGGAGGCGTTGTCGGGGGTGACGGTGACGACCTGGAGGTCGCCGGTGTGCGGATCGCGGACCACACCGCGCGAGCCGTCCGCGCCGAACCGGATGGGCTGTCCGTGTTCGAGGCGGATGACGGCCTCCTCGGCCTGCTGCCGGTCCTTGAGGACCTCGAAGGCGCCGTCGTTGAAGATGTTGCAGTTCTGGTAGATCTCCACCAGCGCGGTGCCGGGGTGGGCGGCGGCCTGGCGCAGCACGTCGGTGAGGTGCTTGCGGTCGGAGTCCACGGTCCGGGCGACGAAGGAGGCCTCCGCGCCGATGGCCAGGGACACCGGGTTGAAGGGCGCGTCCAGGGAGCCCATGGGCGTGGACTTGGTGATCTTGCCGACCTCGGAGGTGGGGGAGTACTGGCCCTTCGTCAGGCCGTAGATCCGGTTGTTGAACAGCAGGATCTTCAGGTTGACGTTGCGGCGCAGGGCGTGGATGAGGTGGTTGCCGCCGATGGACAGGGCGTCGCCGTCGCCGGTGACGACCCAGACGGACAGGTCGCGGCGCGAGGAGGCGAGTCCGGTGGCGATGGCGGGCGCCCGGCCGTGGATGGAGTGCATCCCGTAGGTGTTCATGTAGTACGGGAAGCGGGAGGAGCAGCCGATGCCGGAGACGAAGACGATGTTCTCCTTCGCCAGGCCGAGTTCGGGCATGAAGCCCTGCACGGCGGCGAGGATCGCGTAGTCACCGCAGCCGGGGCACCAGCGCACTTCCTGATCGGACTTGAAGTCCTTCATGGACTGCCTGGCCTCGGCCTTGGGGACGAGAGAGAGCGCCTCGACCGTCCCCGGGCCCTGTGCCGACGTGTCAGCCATCGATGGCCTCCTTGAGAGCCGTGGCGAGCTGCTCAGCCTTGAAGGGCATGCCGTTGACCTGGTTGTACGAGTGCGCGTCCACCAGGTACCTGGCCCGGACGAGGGTGGCGAGCTGGCCGAGGTTCATCTCGGGGATCACCACCTTGTCGTAGCGCTTCAGCACGCTCTCGAGGTTGCGCGGGAAGGGGTTGAGGTGGCGCAGATGGGCCTGTGCGATGCGTTCCCCGGCGGTGCGCAGCCGACGGACCGCGGCGGTGATCGGACCGTAGGTCGAACCCCAGCCGAGCACGAGCGTGCGCGCGCTGTCCGTGGGGTCGTCGACCTCGAGGTCCGGCACGTCGATGCCGTCGATCTTGGCCTGCCGGGTGCGGACCATGAAGTCGTGGTTGGCGGGGTCGTAGGAGATGTTGCCGCTGCCGTCCTGCTTCTCGATCCCGCCGATGCGGTGCTCCAGGCCCGGGGTTCCGGGGATGGCCCAGGGGCGGGCGAGGGTCCCCGCGTCGCGCTTGTAGGGCCAGAACACCTCGGTGCCGTCGTCCAGGGTGTGGTTGGGGCCCTGGGCGAACTGCACGCGCAGGTCCGGGAGTTCGTCGAGTTCGGGGATGCGCCAGGGCTCGGAGCCGTTGGCCAGGTAGCCGTCGGAGAGCAGCAGGACGGGCGTGCGGTAGGTCAGCGCGATCCGTGCCGCCTCCATCGCCGCGTCGAAGCAGTCGGCCGGCGTCCTCGGCGCCACGATCGGCACCGGCGCCTCGCCGTTGCGCCCGTACATCGCCTGGAGCAGGTCGGCCTGTTCGGTCTTGGTCGGCAGGCCGGTCGAGGGGCCGCCGCGCTGGATGTCGATGACGAGCAGGGGCAGTTCGAGGGAGACGGCGAGTCCGATCGTCTCCGACTTCAGCGCCACACCGGGACCGGACGTCGTGGTGACCGCCAGCGAGCCGCCGAACGCCGCCCCGAGCGCCGCGCCGATGCCCGCGATCTCGTCCTCGGCCTGGAAGGTGCGCACACCGAAGTTCTTGTGCTTCGACAGTTCGTGCAGGATGTCGGAGGCCGGGGTGATGGGGTAGGAGCCCAGGTAGAGCGGCAGGTCGGCCTGCCGGGAGGCGGCGACCAGGCCGTAGGACAGGGCGAGGTTCCCGGAGATGTTGCGGTAGGTGCCGGTCGGGAACGTCTTCGAGGCGGGCGCGACCTCGTAGGAGACGGCGAAGTCCTCGGTCGTCTCGCCGAAGTTCCAGCCCGCGCGGAACGCGGCGAGGTTCGCCTCCGCGATCTCGGGCTTCTTGGCGAACTTGGTCCGCAGGAACTTCTCGGTGCCCTCGGTCGGCCGGTGGTACATCCACGACAACAGGCCCAGCGCGAACATGTTCTTGGAGCGCTCGGCTTCCTTACGGGAGAGCTCGAAGTCCTTCAGCGCCTCGACGGTCATCGTCGTGAGCGGGACGGGGTGGACGTTGTAGCCGTCCAGCGAGCCGTCCTCCAGCGGGCTCGCGGCGTAGCCGACCTTCTGCATCGCCCGCTTGGTGAATTCGTCGGTGTTGACGATGATCTCGGCGCCCCGCGGCACGTCGGCGATGTTCGCCTTCAGAGCCGCCGGATTCATGGCCACCAGGACATTGGGCGCGTCGCCCGGCGTCAGGATGTCGTGGTCGGCGAAGTGCAGTTGAAACGACGAAACGCCCGGCAGGGTGCCTGCGGGCGCGCGGATCTCGGCGGGGAAGTTCGGCAGGGTCGAGAGGTCGTTGCCGAAGGAGGCCGTCTCGGAGGTGAAGCGGTCGCCGGTGAGCTGCATACCGTCACCGGAGTCCCCCGCGAACCGGATGATGACCCGGTCGAGCCGGCGGACGTCCTTCGCCCCCGGCGGTCTGCGCTGTTCTCCTACGACGGCTTCGTCGGCCTGTTCCGCTGGGCTGCTGACCTTGCTCGTCACTGAACTGGACCTCCTTTGAGGCGGCTGTCCGGGAGTGGCCTTCCCGCAGACCCTTCCTTTTCCAACCCTACGTCGGTAAGGGTCGCCTTCCTTGGGCCATTCGCATGATGGACACCGTCTTGAGACGTCTTGATATCATGATGTGTCACGATTTTTACCGCCCCCGGTCCCTTCCTCGAACGACGTTCCCCGCTCGGCCTTTGGTTCCGCTCAACAACTGACAGACTGTCAGTTCCTCACGAGTTCAGATACGTGAGGACGGCCAGAACACGCCGGTGATCCCCGTCACTCTGCGACAGGCCGAGCTTCTGGAAGATGTTGCTGACGTGCTTCTCCACGGCGCCGTCGCTGACCACCAGCTGCCGGGCGACGGCGGAGTTCGTCCGGCCCTCGGCCATGAGTCCGAGGACCTCCCGCTCACGCGGGGTCAGCCCGGCGAGCACGTCCTGCTTGCGGCTGCGGCCCAACAGCTGCGCCACCACCTCGGGGTCCAGCGCGGTACCCCCCTGGGCCACCCGCACCACCGCGTCCACGAACTCGCGCACCTCGGCGACCCGGTCCTTGAGCAGATAGCCGACGCCACGGCTGGAACCGGCCAGCAGTTCGGTGGCGTAGCGCTCCTCCACGTACTGTGACAGCACGAGCACGCCGAGTCCCGGATGGGACTTGCGCAGCTGCACGGCCGCCCGCACCCCTTCGTCCGTGTGCGTCGGCGGCATGCGCACGTCCGCGACGACGACGTCCGGCAGCGCGTCCTGCGCCGCGAACTCGGTGATCGTCTTGATCAGCGCCTCGCCGTCCCCGACCCCTGCCACGACATCATGTCCGCGGTCGGTCAGCAACCGGGTCAGGCCCTCCCTGAGCAGCACTGAATCCTCGGCGATGACCACCCGCACCCTGTCCTCCACGATTTCTCGGCCCCCCAGAGCCCGCCCCCGGCCGCCCCCGGCTCCACCGGGTTCGTGCCCGCTCGTACGACAGACCCCAGCATTCCAGCATTCGGATCGGGGCGCGCCCGAGCGGCGAGAAGAGGGGCGCTGCCACCCCGGTGGGGTATCGGCCGCCGCCACCCCGGTGGGGTATCGGCCGCCGCCACCCCGGTGGGGTATCCGGGGCGGGCGCCTCGGTGGGGTCTCCCCGAAGAGGCGGCGCGCGGCGCACTCATCGGCGCGCGGGGACCCCGGTGAGGTGCACCGGGGTCCCCGCGCGCGTGTTCGTCCGCCGCTCAGCCCCGCCAGGGCAGCTCCGCCGTGATCCGCGTGGGGCCGGCCGGCGGCGAGTCGACCACCAGGATCCCGTCCACCGCGTCGAGCCGTTCCGCGAGCCCCGCGAGGCCCGACCCCGCGGTGACGTCGGCGCCGCCGACCCCGTCGTCGCCGACCTGGATCATCAGCCGGTTCTCCACCCGCCACACGTCCACGGTCGCCCGCCGTGCCCGGGAGTGCTTGCTGATGTTCTGCAGCAACTCGGAGACGGTGAAGTAGGCGATCCCCTCGATCGCGGGCGCCGGCCGCGCCGTCAGGTCGACGTCCACCTGCACCGGCACCGTGCACCGCGAGGCCACCGCGGACAGCGCGGCGTCGAGCCCGCGGTCGGTCAGCACCGCCGGATGGATCCCGCGCGCCAGGTCCCGCAGCTCCTGCAGCGCCGTCTTCACCTCGCCGTGCGCCTCGTCCACCATCCGCGCCGCGGCCCGCGGGTCCTCGGCCAGCTTCTCCTTGGCGAGCCCCAGGTCCATCGCCAGGGCGACGAGCCGGGCCTGCGCCCCGTCGTGCAGATCGCGCTCGATCCGGCGAAGGTCTGCGGCGGCCGTGTCGACCACGACCCCCCGGTCGGACTCCAGCTCCACCACACGCGTGGCCAGCCGCGAGGGGCCGAGCAGCCCGTGCACCATCAGCCGGTCCACGGTCGTCAGCGCCCGCACGATCCACGGCGTCGCCACCGTGAAGAGCAGACCCACCAGCGCGGTCACCGTGATCTCGAACGGGTTGTCCAGGTAGATCGAGTGCGTGCCGTCGCCGTACAGCTGCAGACCGTCCTGGCCGCCGTACATCGGGAAGACCCAGAACCACAGCGGATACGTCAGCAGCGCCCACCCGTACGCCCAGAAGTTCAGCGCCACGACGAAGGAGAACACCGACCAGGGGAACTGGATCACCGCGTACAGCAGGTGCCGCCAGGACGTACCGCTCTTGAGCACGGCCCCCATCCAGGCCATCGCCCCGTGCTTCTTCACCGTGAGCGGCTCGGGCTCGGCCACCTCCAGGCCGAGCAGCCCGCGCGCCCGCGCCCGCTCCAGCGAGCCGAGCCCCCGGCAGCCCGCCAGGGCCGCGGCCAGCACCGGAACGCCGAGGAAGGTGACCAGCAGGCCCACGCCGAGCGAGACCATCGTGACGGCGAACGTGAACATGAGGATCCCGAGCGGCAGGCCCAGCAGCACATAGCCGAACTCCCGCCAGGTGCGGGCCTCGAACGGTGCGCGCAGCGGGGCCGGCACACGGTGCCGCCGGCCGTCGGCGCCCGTCCCGTCGAACCCGGACCCGCCCCGGTGCCCGTATCCGTGTCCGTACTCGGTCGCCATGGGTCCGCCCGTTCCTCTCGTCCGGTCCTGCGTCTCGGCTGCTTCCGCGCGTCCATTCGCCCCGCGCGTCGGCTGCTGACTCAAGCCTGCCGTCCGGGGCGCCCGCGGGACATGGAGCGGATCGGCGTCTTGAACGGGGGGTTTTCCCTACCCCGCCGGGTGCGCGGCCCGAGTGAACGGGAAAGGGCCCGGGACCGGGGACCACCGTTCGGGGTCCTCGGTCCCGGGCCCTGCGCCCGCGGCCCGTACGCCGGAGGTCTCCATCGAGTGAACCCCGGGCTGCTCGCGACGGTCGACGTTTACCGCGCGGGCTCGTTCCGGCGGTCCCGCCACGGCAGTTCGGCCGTGATGACGGTCGGGCCGCCCACAGGCGAGTCGACGACGAACAGTCCGTCCACCGCGCCCAGCCGGTCCGCGAGCCCCGCCATCCCCGTACCGCCGTCGACCCCCGCCCCGCCGCGTCCGTCGTCCCGGACCTGGATCAGCAGACGTTCGTCCGTCCGCCAGACGTCCACGGAGGCGGACCGCGCCCCGCTGTGCTTGCTCACGTTCTGCAGCAGCTCGGAGACGGTGAAGTAGGCGATGCCCTCGATGGCCGCGGCCGGGCGGGTCTCCAGCTCGGTGGTCACCTTCACCGGCACGGTGCACCGCGAGGCGATCGCGGACAGGGCCGCGTCCAGTCCCCGGTCGGTGAGGACCGCGGGATGGATCCCGCGGGCCAGATCGCGCAGCTCCTGAAGCGCGAGCTTCACCTCGCCGTGCGCCTCGTCGACCATCGACGCCGCGGCGTCCGGGTCCTCCAGGAGCTTCTCCTTCGCCAGGCCGAGCCCCATCGCCAGGTTGACGAGCCGGGCCTGCGCCCCGTCGTGCAGATCGCGCTCGATCCGGCGCAGATCTGCCGCGGCCGTGTCGACCACCACCCCGCGGTCCGACTCCAGTTCGGCGATGCGCCGCTCCAGCTCGTCGGAGGGGGACAGCAGCCCGCGCACCATCGCCCGGTCCACGTTCGTCAGCCCGCGCGCGATGAACGGCAGCACGGGCCACAGCACGAACAGCGACACGAGCGTGATCGTGAAGGTGGCGATGCCCCAGGGCAGCCGTATCAGGTCGTACAGCACCGCCCGCCAGCCCACCGGGTCCTTCAGACTCGACCACAGCCAGCCGAAGAAACCGGTCCTGCGCACCGGCAACGGGCTCGGCTCGTCGATCCGCAGCCCCAGCAGCCGCCGCGCCCGCTCCCGCTCCAGCTTGCCGAGCTGCCGCGAACCGCGCAGCCCGGCGGCGAGCAGCGGCAGTCCGACGACGGTCACGGCGAGCCCCGCGCCCGTGGCGAGCATCGTCACCGCGTACACGAACCCGACGATCGAGGCCGGCAGGTTCACCAGGAGATGGGAGATCTCCTTCCAGGTCACCGGGTCCAGGGCGAGGCGTACGGCGGGCGGCCGGTCGCCGTCGGACGAGCCGTCCGACGCGGCGGCGGGCGGGATGCGTTCGGTCATATCCGCTAGCCTGCCCGGCGGCGCGCCGCCGCGCCATGAGGTGGGCCGCCGCGATCCACTGGGGTTAACCCCACCCTCAGGAGTGAGGGCCCGGCGCACCGGCGAGCCGGCACGCGAGGGGGAGACGGGGTCCCACCGGTCCGTGTTCACACCGTGAGACGCGGACGCGTCACGGAGGGCCGGGGCCTGGTCGAGGTGTGACGGGCTGCTTACGCTCTCTTTAGCAGGCCCTAGACTCCCGTCCGTACAGATCGTCGAACACGGCGCATCACAGAGTGCGCGACGGCGCACGACGGGGCGCAACGAGGTCAGGGAGCGAGGGGCTGACGTGCCGGAACCGACCGTTGTCACGGCGACCGGGGCCGTCGTCGCGGCGGACTACTTCCAGTCCTACTCGGTCGTCGGACTGCTCGCCGTCGTGGGCGTGCTGTTCGTCGCCGTCGCCTTCGGAGCCGGCCGCCTGCTCCGGCCCGTGGTGCCGACCCCCGAGAAACTCCTGACCTACGAGTGCGGCGTCGACCCCGTGGGCGAGGGCTGGGCCCACACCCAGGTCCGCTACTACGTCTACGCCTTCCTGTACGTCATCTTCGCCGTCGACTCGATCTTCCTCTTCCCCTGGGCCACGGTCTTCGCCGCTCCCGGCTACGGCGCGGCGACGCTCGTCGAGATGTTCGTCTTCCTCGGCTTCCTGGCCGTGGGCCTGCTGTACGCATACAAGAAGGGCGTCCTGACATGGACGTGACCCCGTCCGCCCCGGAGCAGCCCGCGTCGTCGCCGGTGCCGCTGCCCGAGCCCCAGCGGCTCGGTGTGCTCGCCCGCCTCGCCCCCGAGCCCATGAAGGTGGTCCTGAACTGGGGCCGCCGCTACTCGCTCTGGGTCTTCAACTTCGGCCTCGCCTGCTGCGCGATCGAGTTCATCGCCGCGTCGATGGCCCGCCACGACTTCATCCGCCTCGGCGTGATCCCGTTCGCACCGGGCCCGCGCCAGGCCGACCTGATGGTGGTCTCCGGCACGGTCACCGACAAGATGGCCCCCGCCGTCAAGCGCCTGTACGAGCAGATGCCCGAGCCGAAGTACGTCATCTCCTTCGGCGCCTGCTCCAACTGCGGCGGCCCGTACTGGGACTCGTACTCCGTCACCAAGGGCGTCGACCAGATCATCCCCGTCGACGTCTACGTCCCCGGCTGCCCGCCCCGGCCCGAGGCGCTGCTCCAGGGCATCCTCAAGCTCCAGGAGAAGATCGCCCGGGAATCGCTGGGGGAGCGCTACGGGTCCGGCGCGGCGCGCCCGTCGGCCGCCGCCCTCCAGAGCGGCCTGGTGAAGCCGCCGGCCCCCGCGGCGACGACCGTTCCGGACCCGGATCAGGCCGCCCCCGGCGAGGAGGACCGATGACCGTCGGCTGGCTGCCCGGCCCCGCCGAGGAACTCTTCGGCCCCGACGCCACGGCCGAGGAGTCGTACGAGGTCCTGACCGTCGACGTGCCCCCGGCCTCCTGGACCGCGGCCCTTCAGACGGCCCGCGACACCCTGGGCTGCACCTACTTCGACTGGCTGAGCGCCGTCGACGAACCCGGCACGGGCTTCCGCGTCTCGGCGCACGTCGTGGCCCTGTCCCCGCTGCACCGCCTCCTCGTCCGTACGACCGTCCCGCACACGGCCCCGGTCCTGCCGTCCGCCGTCTCCGTCTACGCGGGCGCCGCCTGGCACGAGCGCGAGACCCACGAGATGTTCGGCGTGGCCTTCGAGGGCCACCCCGGCCTCGACCCGCTGCTGCTGCCGGAGGGCTTCGAGGGCCACCCCCTGCGCAAGGACTTCGTCCTGGCCGCCCGCGTGGCCAAGGCCTGGCCCGGCGCGAAGGAACCCGGCGAGTCCGAGCACGGCGGGCCCAAGCGCCGCCAGATGCTGCCGCCCGGCGTCCCCGACCCCAACGAGTGGGGCCCCCTCAAGGGCCAGCTCCCCCCGGCTCCGGCCCGCCCGGCCCGAGGCGCCGCCCGCCCCGCCCGCGACCGCCCGGTCCGCAGAACCCGCACCGCGGGCGAGGGCTCGGCCAGCCAGACCGCCCCGACCGCGGCCACCCCGACTCCGACCGCGGCCACCCCGACTCCGGCCGCGGGCACCGCTGGAGCGGAGGCCGCATCCGGTACCACCGGTGCCGAGGCAGCGCGCCCGGTACGCCGCTCGCGCAGCGCGAGCCAGGGCTCGGCCAGCCAGCGCGCCCAGGAGACACCCCCGCCTGCCCTGACGCCCACGCCTGCCGCGGAGCCGACGCCTGCCGCCGAGCCGACGGCGGAGCCGACACATGCCGCGGAGCCGACGGCGGGCAGCGAGCCGACGCCCGCACCGGAACCGACGGCCGACCCGGAACCGACGGCCGACCCGGGCCCGGCGACCAGGCCCGCCAGAAGGCCCGCCACGCCACGCGGCTCCGACGCGCCCTGGCACCAGCCGAAGCCCGCGTTCGACGACGCGGAACCCAAGCCGAAGCCAGTGCCGGAATCGGCACCGGAGACGAAGTCGGCGCCTCGGCCGGAGCCCACGTCTGAGTCCCAACCGGAGCCGGACGCGCAGTCCAAGACCGAGCCTGACCCCCGGTCCAAGCCGGACGCGCAGTCCGCGCCGGAGCCGGACTCCCGGACCGAGCCCGAGTCCCAGCCCGCTCCGGAGCTCCGGACAGAGCCCGAGCCCCGGCCCGAGCGGGAACCTCAGCCCGAGCGGGAGCCCCATCCCGAGCAGGACCCCACCCCGGAGTCCGCGCCCGGCTCGGACTCGACCCCCGCCCCCAGCCCCGACGACCCCTCCGGAGGCACGCAGTGAACGACGCTCTCGACGTCGCCCTCCGCCTCCTCGTCGTGTTCGTCGTGTTCCTGACGTTCCCCCTGATCGTCGGTCAGACCGAGCACAAGGTGATGGCCCACATGCAGGGCCGCCTCGGCCCGATGTACGCGGGCGGCTTCCACGGCTGGGCCCAGCTCGTCGCGGACGGCGTGAAGTTCGCGCAGAAGGAGGACGTCGTCCCCACGGGCGCGGACCGGCGCATCTTCCAGCTCGCCCCCGCCGTCGCGCTGCTCCCGTACCTCCTGGTCCTCGTCGTCATCCCGATCGGTCCGGGCGAGGGCGCCGTCGGACAGGTCGTCGACGCCGGCATCTTCTTCGTCCTCGCCGTCATGGGCGTGGGCGTCCTCGGCTCGCTCATGGCGGGCTGGGCCTCGGCCAACAAGTTCTCCCTCCTGGGCGGTCTGCGCACCGCCGCCCAGCTCCTCGCGTACGAGCTCCCGATGCTCCTGACCGCGGCCTCGGTCGCGATGGCGGCGGGCACGGTCTCGCTCCCCGGCATCGTGGACGCCTTCCGCTGGTGGTGGCTGCCCTGGCAGATCGTCGGCGCGATCGTGTTCTTCGTCGCCGGCCTCGCCGAACTCCAGCGGCCCCCCTTCGACATGCCCGTCGCCGACTCCGAGATCATCTTCGGCGCGTACACCGAGTACACGGGCCTGCGGTTCGCCCTGTTCCTGCTCGCCGAGTACGCCGGGATCGTCGTCCTGTGCGGACTGACCACCATTCTCTTCCTGGGCGGCTGGCACGGCCCCTGGGGCGCCGACGGCCTCGGCTGGGTCTGGACCCTCCTGAAGGCCGCGATCCTCGCCTTCGTCGTCATCTGGCTCCGCGTCACCTACCCGCGCCTGCGCGAGGACCAGCTCCAGAAGCTCTCCTGGACCCTTCTCGTCCCCCTGTCCCTCGCCCAGATCGCCCTCACCGGCATCGTCAAGGTGGTGATCGCGTAACCATGGCCCCCATTCCTGGCTCCGGCCTCGCCAAGGGCCTGGCCGTCACCCTCCGCACGATGACGAAGAAGACCGTCACCGCGCAGTACCCGGACGTCCAGCCCGACCTCCCGCCCCGCACCCGTGGAGTCATCGCCCTCTTCGAGGAGAACTGCACGGTCTGCATGCTGTGCGCCCGCGAGTGCCCGGACTGGTGCATCTACATCGACTCCCACAAGGAGACGGTCCCGCCCGCCGCCCCCGGCGGCCGCGAGCGCAGCCGCAACGTCCTCGACCGCTTCGCCATCGACTTCTCCCTGTGCATGTACTGCGGTATCTGCATCGAGGTGTGTCCCTTCGACGCCCTGTTCTGGACTCCGGAGTTCGAGTACGCGGAGACGGACATCCACGAACTCACCCACGAGCGCGACAAGCTCCGCGAGTGGATGTGGACCGTCCCGGCCCCGCCCGCCCTGGACCCCGGCGCCGAGGAGCCCAAGGAGATCGCGGCCGCCCGCAAGACCGCCGACAAACTCGCCGCCGAACAAGCGGCCGAGCAGGACCGGGCCGAGGCCTCCGACCCGCAGGAGGGACAGCCGTGATCCTCGCAGCAGCCCCGACCGCAGCCACGGCCACGGCGGCCCGCGCGGCCACCACCGTCGCCGCCGAACACCACGGCTTCCTCTCCCCGACCGGCGTCGAGATCGCCTTCCTGCTCGTCGGCCTGCTCACCTTCGGCGCCGCGGTCGTCACCGTCACCACCAAGCAGCTGGTGCACGCCGCCCTGTGGCTGGTGGTCGCCCTCGGTGGCCTGGCCGTCGAATACCTCCTGCTGACGGCCGAGTTCATCGCCTGGGTGCAGGTCCTCATCTACGTCGGTTCCGTGGTCGTCCTCCTCCTGTTCGGGCTGATGCTCACCAGGGCCCCGATCGGCCGGTCCCCGGACGCCGACTCCGGCAACCGCTGGGCGGCCCTGACCGTGGCCGTCGCCTCGGCCGGAGCCCTGGTCTGGGTCGTCGTCGACGCCTTCCGCACGACCTGGGTCGAGCTGGACGGAGCCGCGTCCGGTTCCACCGAGGTGACCGGAGCGAGCCTCTTCCAGAACTGGGTCCTTCCCTTCGAAGCGCTCTCCGTCCTCCTCCTCGCCGCCCTGGTCGGCGCGATCGTCCTCTCCCGCAAGGCGAAGGCGGACAGCGCCGCCGGGGGCATGAAGGCCGCCGCCCCGCGCGTCCCCGGAAGCCGCGACGGCGAGCAGGACAAGGAAGGTGTCCGCTGATGCACCTCGCCTATCCCGCCGTGCTCGCGGCCCTGCTGTTCTGCACGGGCCTGTACGGAGTCCTGGCGCGCCGCAACGCGATCCTGGTCCTGATGTCGGTCGAGCTGATGCTCAACGCCGTCAACCTGAACCTCGTCGCCTTCGACGTCTGGCTCTCCCGGGCCGCCCGCGACACCCTGCACTCCGGCCAGGCCCTGACCCTGTTCACCATCGCCATCGCCGCCGCCGAGATCGGCATCGGCCTGGCGATCGTCCTCGCCGTGTACCGCAACCGCGGCACCTCGGACATCGACAAGCTCCGCGACACCGCCGAGGGCCACGGCCCCGACAGCGACGCCCCCGCGGCCGAGAAGGCTGAGGCCACCGCGTGACCACGACCACCCTCGCCGTCCTCGTCCCCCTCCTTCCGTTCCTCGGCGCCGTCGCCGGACTCCTCCTCGGCCGCACGGCCCCGGGCTTCGTCCGCCCGCTCGCCGTCCTGCCGGTGCTCGCCTCGCTCGTCCTCGCCGTGACCGTCGCGGTGCACCAGGGCGGCGGCCGGCCCATCGACTCGCACACCGAACTCACCCCGACGGGCTCGGTCCCCATCGAACTCGGCCTGCACATCGACGGCTTCGCCGCCCTCGTCGCCGTCCTCGTCGGCGTCGTCGCCACCTGCGTGCAGATCTACTCGACGGGCTACCTGCGCGACGACCCGCGCTACCCCTCGTACGCCGCTCTCGTCTCCCTGTTCACCTCCGCGATGCTGCTCGTCGTCTACTCCAGCGACCTGATGGTGCTGCTGGTCGGCTGGGAGATCATGGGCATCTGCTCGTACTTCCTCGTCGGCCACTACTGGGAGACCCCGGAGGCCCGCGCCGCCTCCCTCAAGGCCTTCCTGGTCACCAAACTGGGCGACGTCCCCTTCCTCATCGGTCTGTTCGCGCTGGCCACCGACGCCGGCTCGTTCCGGATCCCCACCGTCCTCGGGGCCGTGGCGAGCGGCGGACTGCACCACCCGACCCTGGTCGCCCTGCTGCTCCTCGCGGGCGTGGCGGGCAAGTCGGCGCTGTTCCCGCTGCACACCTGGCTGCCCGACGCGATGGCGGGCCCCACGCCCGTCTCCGCGCTGATCCACGCCGCGACGATGGTCGCCGCCGGTATCTACTTCGTCGCCCGGCTCCTCCCCGTCTTCCAGGCCTCCACGGCCGCGATGATCGTCCTCGCCGTCATGGCCGGCGTCACGATGGTCGGTTCGGGACTCGCCGCGCTCGCCCAGGACGACATCAAGCGGGTCCTCGCCTACTCGACGATCGGTCAGCTCGGCTACATGGCCGGTGCCCTCGCCGTCGGCGACCGCGGTGCCGCCGTCTTCCACCTCCTCGCGCACGGTGCCTTCAAGGCGCTGCTCTTCCTCGCCGCCGGCGTGATCATCCACGCCACCGGCACCAACTCGCTGGCCGCCATGTCCCGGATGAAGGACCTGCGCGCCCGGGTGCCCGACGCCTTCTGGACGATGACCGTGGCGCTCCTCGCGCTCGCCGCGATCCCTCCGTTCAGCGGCTTCTTCTCCAAGGAGGCCGTCCTCGGCGCCGCGGAGCATGTCGCCACCGGTCACACCGAGCAGGCCCCCGGCGCCGCGGGCTGGATCGTCCTGCTCACCGGTCTGGTCACCGCCGTCCTCACCGCCGCGTACGCGACCCGGCTGTGGCTGCTGGCCTTCCGCGGCCGCGGGGCCGAGGCCCCCGACCACGGCCGGCAGCCGGTCGTCATGACGGCCGTGCTGTGGGTGCTCGCCATCCCCTCGCTCGCGTTCGGCCTGGCGTTCGGCCCGCTGCCCGACTGGTTCGACGGCCGCGACCTGACGCCCGTCCTCACCACCTCCGTACTCGGCACCGGACTCGCCCTGGTCGGCGGGATCGTCACCTATGGAGCCTGGCGGCACACCACCGCGCTGGCGGCCCGCTTCCCCCTGGGAGCGGTCGCGGCCCACCCGGACGCCGACGCCGGACACGTCGAGGCAGAGGCCATCGCCACCCACGAACCCGCCTACGGAGACGTCGCGGGAGCCCCCGACCCGGCGGACCCGGGCCGGCTGCTGCTCGGCCCGCTGCACCGCCACGCGGCCGTCGGCTTCCACCTCGACACCGTCTACTCGGTGCTGTTCGTCCGCCCGGTCCAGGCTGGAGCCACCCTCGTCCGGTTCCTCGACCGCGAGGTCGTCGACACCTACGTACGCGGCGCGGGTGCCCTACCCCGCTGGCTGGGCACCGCCGTACGGCGGGCGCAGACCGGCAATGTGCAGACCTATGTGAGCGCGCTGCTCGCCGGCACCGTCGTCCTGGTGGTCGCCGCCCTCCTCGTCGCCACGGGAGCGTGAGCAGGCGTGATCGATATCAGTGAATCCGTGATGCAGATTCTTCTCGCGTTGATCGTCGTCGGCCCGCTCATCGGGGCCGCCGCCGCCCTTCTCCCGGCCCCGCCCGGACTGAAGGGGAAGTCGCCCGAACAGGCGGTGCTGCGGCACGGCGTGATCGTCACGGGCGTGGTCCTCATCGCCGCGATCGTCCTCGCGCTCGGCTTCGACCACGACCACCCGTCGAGGATGCAGGCCACGACGGACATCAGTTGGATCCCCGCACTCGACGTGCGGATCCACCTCGGCATCGACGGCATCTCCCTCCCCCTTCTGGTCCTGACCGCGCTGCTGACCTTCCTCTGCGCGCTGTACTCCTACTTCAAGATGCCCGCGGGCCCGACCCCGAAGGCGTTCGTCGCCCTGCTGCTCGTCCTCGAGTCCGGCACCCTCGCGACCTTCGCCGTCCTCGATCTGCTGCTGTTCTTCCTCGCGTTCGAGACGGTCCTCGTCCCGATGTACTTCCTCATCGCACGGTGGGGAGGCGCCCAGCGCCAGGCCGCGGCCTGGAAGTTCATCCTCTTCACCCTGCTCGGTTCCGTGGTCATGCTGCTCGGCCTGCTCCTGATCGGAATCAAGGCGGGCACATTCGACATGGTGGCACTCGCCACTGACAACGGCCGCGGCTTGAGCACATCCGTGCAGGTCACCGCCGTTCTGGCGATCGGGATCGGGCTCGCGGTCAAGACGCCGATGTGGCCGCTGCACAGCTGGCTGCCCGACGCCCACACCGCCGCCCCGACCGTCGGCTCGGTCCTGCTGGCCGGCGTCATGCTGAAGATGGGAACGTACGGGTTCGTCCGGATCCTGCTGCCCATCACCCCCGACGGCTTCCGGACCTTCGCCCCCTACCTCGCCGCCTTCGCCGTGGTCGGAATCATCTACGGTTCCCTGGCCTGCCTGGCCCTCGCCAAAAAGGGCGCGAAGGGCGACCTCAAGCGGCTCATCGCCTACTCCTCCGTCGGCCACATGGGCTTCGTCCTGCTCGGCATCTCGACGATGGACGCCACCGGCGTGAACGGCGCGCTGTTCGCCAACATCGCCCACGGCCTCATCACCGGCCTCCTCTTCTTCATCGTCGGGGCGCTGAAGGACCGCACGGGCACCACCGATCTCGACACCCTCGCCGAGGAGTCCGGCGCCGCGCTCTACGGCAAGGCACCGCGCCTCGGCGGCCTGCTGGCCTTCGCCGCCGTCGCCTCGCTCGGGCTGCCCGGCCTCGCCGGGTTCTGGGGCGAGATGCTCGCGATGTTCGGCGCGTTCGAGCCCGCCGCCGGCCTCAACCGGTCCGCCTATCTGACGTTCATGACGATCGCCGCGTTCGGCACCCTGCTCACCGCCGCGTACATGCTCATCGTCGTACGCCGCGTCTGCATGGGCGCCACGCCCCGCGAGTCGCCGCGGCTCCTCGACGTCCAGACCTACGAGTTCGCCGCATGGACACCGCTCGTCGCCCTCACCGTCGTCGCGGGCCTGTGGCCCCGGGCCCTGCTCGGCCTGACCGACCCGGCCGTACAGCAGCTCCTCGCAGGAGGCACCCGATGAGTTCCCTGGTCCAGTCCGTCGACTGGCTCGCCATCGCGCCGCCCACGCTCGCGGCGGTCGTCGGACTCGTCGTGCTCGTCGCCGACCTCTTCATCGCCGACGCGAAGAAGGCCGTACTCGGCTGGACGTCGGTGGCGGGCCTCGCCGCGTCCGCCCTGTTGCTGCTGCCCCTGCGCGCGGGCGACCGGGCCACGTTCTGCCTGGCGGACGCGACCGACACCTGCAGCTATGTGGCGGACACCTTCACCCTGGTCATCCAGCTCCTGGTCCTCGGCGGCGCGCTCCTCGTCGCCCTGCTGTCCGTCACCGCGCTGAAGGACGCCGACCGGGAACTGCCCGAGGGGGAGTACTGGTTCCTGCTGCTCTCCTCGGCCGCCGGCGCCGCCCTTCTGCCCGCCTCCCGCGACCTCGCGACCCTCATCGTCGCCCTCGAGGTCGCCTCGCTGCCCGCCTTCGCCCTCGTCGGCATCAAGCGCGGCGACAAGAAGTCCTCCGAAGCCGCCCTGAAGTTCTTCCTGTCCTCCGTCACGGCCACCGCCGTCAGCCTGATGGGCGTCAGCTTCGTCTACGCGACGACCGGCACCCTCCACCTCACCCGGATCGCGGACCGGATCCAGCAGGTCGACGGCCAGTTCCACACCCTCGCCCAGACGGGCGTCGTCCTCACCCTGGTCGGCTTCGCCTTCAAGACGGCCGCCGTGCCCTTCCACTTCTGGGTGCCCGACACCTACGTGGGAGCGCCCCTGCCGATCGCCGCCTATCTGTCGGTCGTCGGCAAGGCGGTCGGCTTCTCCGGACTCATCCTCGTCACCGTCGTCGCCTTCCCCTCGTACGCGGACGTCTGGGGTCCGGCGCTGGCCGCGCTGGCCGCCCTCACCATGACGGTCGGGAACGTCGGCGCCCTGCGGCAGCGGTCCACGCGCGCGTACAGCGCCGTACGGCTGCTCGCCTGGTCCTCCGTCGGCCAGGCCGGCTACCTCCTGGTCCCGATCGCGGCCGCCGCCTACTCCGAGGACGCCCGGAAGGCCATCGGCTCGACCGTCGCGTACGCCCTCATGTACGCGGCCGTGAACCTCGGCGCCTTCGCCGTGGCCGCCCTGGTGGCCCGCCGGAGCCCGCTGAACCGCATCAGCGACTACCGCGGCCTGTACGCCGAGAGCCCCCTGTCCGCGCTCGTCCTCGGCTTCTTCCTGCTCTGCCTCGCCGGTCTGCCGCCGGGCGTCATCGGCCTCTTCGCCAAGGTGACCGTCTTCTCCGCGGCCGTCGACGCCGGGCTCGGCTGGCTGGCCGTCGTCATGGCCGTCAACGTGGTCATCGCGCTCTTCTACTACCTCCAGTGGACGGCGCTGCTCTTCCGCGCCCCCGAGGGCGAGCCGGCCCCGCACCGGATCCCGGCCCCGCTCACCGCGGCCATCGCCCTGACGGCCGTCCTCGGCGTGGTCCTGTCCGGAGCGCCCCAGCTGGTCCTCCGCTTCTCGGGATCCGTTCTGTTCTGAGGTCCGTTCCGTTCCGGGACCCGCTTCCCGGGACGGCTCACGCGCGCGTGGACGCGTCCGAATCACCCGGACGGCCCACGTGCCGGGCCGTGCGCACAAGGGAACTAGTGCCTCCCGTCTGGCGTTGACCAGTACGGGAGGGTCCACTGAAGAGTGGAAGCAGAGCATCAGCAAGCAATGGGTTCCCCCGCCGCACGACTTGGAGGGCTACCGTGCACCGCCGGCACAATGGGCTCAGGACAGCCGTACTCCTCGGGGGACTGTCCGCACTCATCATCGTCATCGGCAGCTTTTTCGGGCGCACAGGCCTGATCGTCGCGCTGTTCATCGCGATCGGCACGAACGCCTACGCGTACTGGAACAGCGACAAGCTGGCTCTACGCGCGATGCGCGCCCGCCCGGTGAGCGAGTTCGAGGCCCCGGCCCTGTACCGCATGGTCCGCGACCTCTCGACCCAGGCCCGCCAGCCCATGCCGCGCCTGTACATCTCACCGACGGAGGCGCCCAACGCCTTCGCGACGGGCCGCAACCCGCGCAACGCGGCCGTCTGCTGCACCGAGGGCATCCTGCGCATCCTGGACGAGCGCGAGTTGCGCGGTGTCATCGGCCACGAGCTCAGTCACGTCTACAACCGCGACATCCTGATCTCGTCCGTGGCCGGAGCCCTGGCCTCCGTGATCATGTTCCTGGTGAACTTCGCCTGGCTGATCCCGGTCGGCCGGTCCAACGACGACGACGGCCCCGGCATTCTCGGAATGCTCCTGGTGATGATCCTGGGCCCGATCGCCGCTTCCCTCATCCAGCTCGCCATCAGCCGCTCCCGGGAGTACGAGGCGGACGCGTCCGGTGCCCAGCTCACCGGCGACCCCCTCGCCCTCGCGAGCGCGCTGCGCAAACTCGACGCCGGAACGAAGCAACTCCCGCTGCCCCCCGAGCCGCGCATCGAGACCGCGAGCCACATGATGATCGCGAACCCATTCCGCCCGGGACAGGGAATGTCGAAGATGTTCTCTACGCATCCGCCGATGGCGGAGCGCATCGCCCGGCTCGAGCAGATGGCAGGTCGTCAGCAGTGAAGACAATTCTGAACGTCATTTGGCTCATCCTGAGCGGCTTCTGGCTGTTCCTCGGGTATCTCGCCGCAGGCATCATCCTGTGCATCACCATCATCGGCATCCCGTTCGGCATCGCCGCGTTCCGCATCGGCATCTACGCCCTGTGGCCGTTCGGCTATACGACGGTGGAGCGCCACGACGCCGGGGCGCCGTCCTGCGTCGGCAACGTGCTGTGGCTCGTGCTCGCCGGCTGGTGGCTCGCCCTGGCCCACATCGTCACGGGCATCGCCATGTGCATCACCATCATCGGGATCCCGTTCGGCATCGCCAACTTCAAGCTCATCCCGATCTCGCTGTTCCCGCTGGGCCGCGAGATCGTGCGCACCGACGAGCCGTTCGCGGGGCGCTAGGCACACCGCACCACCCCGAACCCCGCGGCGGGAAAGGGCCCGAGCCGGCCTTGCGGCAGGGTTGTCCACAGGCCTGCCCGATTGTCGGTGGCGCGCTGCATCATGAAGCCATGACCGCAATCGAGCAGTTGCTGGCACGGGTGGCCACCCAGGCCCATAACACCCGCCCGTGGGGCTGGCCTTCGCTCCCCGCGCCCGCGGGCACCGCCGAGGTCGCCCGCGCCGAGGCCGTCCTCGGCTTCCCCCTGCCCGCGCTGCTCGCCTCGCTGTACCTGCGGATAGGGGACGGCGGATTCGGTCCGGAATACGGCCTGTTGCCCCTGCTCGAAGGCCAGCCGTCGGGTGAACCCGCGGCCGTCCAGCAGTACCTCGCGAGCCGCGAGGGCGGCCGCAAGGACCCCGACTGGCCGTGGCCCGAGGGCGTCCTGCCGATATCCCACTGGGGCTGCGGAATGTACGCCTGCGTGGACTGCCAGAGCCCGGACGGCACGGTCCTGCTCTTCGACCCGAACGCCCACCGGGCCGACCATTCCTGGTTCGTGGACGCCCCCGATCTCGCGACCTGGCTGCGCACATGGCTGGAGGGAACGGGCTGGTACGAGGAGTCCAACGACGGCGCCGACCTGCCGCCTTGGCCCGACTTCTCCGTGCGCACGACGGAGATACGGGCTTCCTGACCCGCCAGGCCCGGGCCCATCGTCCGTCGGTCCCGTACTAGCGGGCGGCGGCCCACAACCGTACGCCGTACGCGGCGGCCCCCACCGCCAGGACGGCCGCGCCCACGATCACCGAGACGGCCGGCAGGGCGAAGGCCAGCGTCACACAGCCGAGCAGTCCGAGCACCGGCACGATCCGCGAGGCCGGGACCGGACTCAGCGTCCACGCGGAGGCGTTGGCGATCGCGTAGTAGGCCAGCACACCGAAGGAGGAGAAGCCGATCGCGCCCCGCACGTCCACGGTCGCGGCCAGCACGGCGACCACCGCGCCCACGGCCAGTTCGGCCCGGTGCGGAACCTGGAAGCGCGGATGGACCACGGCCAGGGCGCCCGGCAGATGACGGTCGCGGGCCATGGCCAGCGTGGTCCGTGAGACACCCAGGATCAGGGCGAGGAGCGAGCCGAGCGCGGCTACGGCCGCCCCCGCCCGTACGACCGGCACGAGCCCCGGCAGCCCGGCCGCCCGTACGGCGTCCGCCAGCGGAGCCGGGGCGAGCCCCAGCCCGGTCGGTCCGAGCACCGAGAGGACGGCAACGGCGACCGCCGCGTACACCGTGAGCGCGATGCCCAGGGCCAGCGGGATCGCGCGCGGAATGGTGCGCGCCGGATCGCGCACCTCCTCCCCGAGCGTCGCGATCCGCGCGTACCCGGCGAACGCGAAGAAGAGCAGACCGGCCGCCTGGAGCACCCCGCTCACGCCGGAGGACAGTCCGATGCCCAGCCGTCCGGCATCGGCCGCGTCGGAGCCGAGGCACCCCACGACCACGGAAGCGAGGACCGCCAGGACCACCGCCACGATCACCCGTGTCACCCAGGCCGACTTCTGCACGCCGCCGTAGTTCACGGCCGTCAGCGCGACCACCGCGGCGACCGCCACCGCGTGCGCGTGGGACGGCCAGACGTACGTGCCCACGGTGAGCGCCATCGCCGCGCAGGAGGCCGTCTTGCCGACGATGAACGACCAGCCCGCCTGGTATCCCCAGAAGGCCCCCAGCCGCTCGCGCCCGTAGACGTACGTGCCGCCGGAAGCGGGGTAGAGGGCCGCAAGCCGGGCCGAGGACGTCGCGTTGCAGTAGGCGACCACCGCGGCGACCGCGAGTCCGGCCAGGAGCCCGGAGCCGGCCGCCCGCGCGGCCGGGCCGAGCGCCGCGAAGACACCGGCGCCGATCATCGAGCCGAGCCCGATGACCACGGCGTCGCCGAGGCCCAGCGTGCGGCGCAACTCGGCGCCGGAGGAGGTCATGTGCCGCACCCTACTGATCGTCGCAACCGTCCGGAGCGTCGCGACGTCCTGTTCATCGGCACGACGCCGAGACGGCATCGGCTCCGTGTCCCGCTGCGCGACCGGACAGCGCGGACACGGCCCGCCCGGACCGAATTCACAGGGACGGGACAGCGTGAGGACAGAACGGAAGGGCAGGCTCAGAACATGGGCATCATCAGCTGGATCATTCTGGGGCTGCTGGCCGGCGCCATCGCCAAGTTCCTGCTCCCGGGGCGCGACCCGGGCGGTTTCATCGGGACGACCGTCATCGGCGTCGTGGGCGCGTTCGTCGGCGGCTGGATATCCGCCCGCTGGCTCGACCACCCCATCAGCAAGCACTTCTACGACGGAGCCACGTGGGTCGCGGCCATCGGCGGCTCGCTCGTCCTGCTGATCCTCTACCGCATCTTCTTCGGCGACTCGCGCCGCTGAGGCCGCGTCGCCGGGGCCCTGGCAGACGTGCGAGGAGGGCTGGACACCACACGGTGTCCAGCCCTCCTCGCACGGTCGGCACGCCGCCGTCGCAGATGCCCCGGCGGGCGCTCCGCCCGTCGTCCTAGCGGTAGTTCACGAACTGCAGGGCGAAGTCGAAGTCCTTGCCCTTGAGGAGGGCCTGAACGGCCTGCAGGTCGTCGCGGCTCTTCGAGCTGACGCGCAGCTCGTCGCCCTGCACCTGGGCCTTCACGCCCTTGGGGCCCTCGTCGCGGATGATCTTCGCCACCTTCTTGGCGTTCTCCTGGGAGATGCCTTCCTCGATGGTCGCGAAGATCTTGTACTCCTTGCCGGAGAGCTGGGGCTCACCGGCGTCCAGCGACTTCAGCGAGATGCCCCGCTTGATCAGCTTGGTCTCGAACACATCGAGGATGGCCTTCACCCGCTCCTCGGAGTTCGCCTCCATGAGGATCTTCTCGCCGGACCAGGAGATGGAGGCGCCGACGTTCTTGAAGTCGTAGCGCTGCGAGATCTCCTTGGCGGCCTGGTTGAGGGCGTTGTCGACCTCCTGCCGCTCGACCTTCGAGACGATGTCGAAACTGGAGTCGGCCATGTCCTGTGGCTCCTTGTATCGGGGTGCGTAGGGGCGGCCGTCCGGCCCGGCGTGGGCCTCCGGCAGCATCCGCATAAGCCTAGCCACCCCCCTCCCCCCGAGCGTCGATCAATTGGGTGGCGAAGCATCCCCGAGCATCAGGTATCGTTTACGTCGTTGCCAGGGAGCACCGCGAAAGCGAGGCTCAGGGGCAGCATCCCAGGCGGTGTGCCCGAGCGGCCAAAGGGAGCAGACTGTAAATCTGCCGGCTTCGCCTTCCCAGGTTCGAATCCTGGCGCCGCCACACTGGGGAAAACCCCCTTCGATCAGCCTCACGGCAGATCGGAGGGGGTTTCTTCGTTTTCGGTCCCGGGCGGGCCGGTGTGTCGTGCGGTTCCGGGGGCGGCCGGGCGGCCTGGGTGCGCCGGTTCGGGGTGGCTGGTCGTGGCGGGTGTGGGCGTTGTTCCGGTCGTCGGGGCGTGCTGAACTGGCCCCCGCACGTCGCCGGAGAAGGGGCTGATAGATGACCGCGGTGCTCAGCACGGGGTGGGACAGCGTCAGGCAGCGGGCCAGGCTGAGCGGCCAGGGGCCCGGCGCCACCGCCCCGATGGAGCGACTGACCGCGCTGGAGCGGGCCGAACTGCTCGGGCGGCTGCGGTGGGAGGTCATCCAGGGCGGCGCCCTCTTCCTGACCTACCCCCAACTGCTCGACGGCGCCGTCTTCGCGGCGCTGCGGCCCGCCGCCCTGCTCGACGAGCTGGCCGTCCGGGCGATCGGCGGCGGCGCGGTCCTGCCGATCCGGGTGAACTCCCGCAACGCCGACCTGGCCGGACAGCTCATCGCGATGCTCTCGACCGGCTTCCTCTTCTCCTCCCTCCCCGTCCCCGACGAGCAGTGCCTGCGACTCCAGCGGGAACTCGCCGTCCGCGCGGACGGCGAGGCCGCGGGCGCGGCCCTCACCGCGGAGGGGCCCCTCGGTGCGGCGGACCGTCTGCTCGCGGAGACCGGGGTCCTGGACACGCCGCTGCGGCGGCGCACGGTCGCCCGCTGGGGTGCCTGGCTGGAGGCCGCCGAGCACGGACTGCTGGAGGTCAGCCCCCTCGCGCCGGCCGACTACGCGACCGCGTTCGCGATGCGTCCCCTGCCCCGTCCGCAGGACGCGGCGAGCGACCAGGGCAGGGCGGTCCTCGCCGCCTGGACCGGCGGCGAGTTCGACGAGAACGGCCTGCCCAGCCGCAGCCGCCTGTACGAGCGCCTCGACCCGCTGCAGCGCTCCGGCGACTCCGCGGTACGGACGGACGCCCAGACGCTGCGCGACTACTTCGACGAGACCTACTACCGGGCCATAGCGGCCAGCGAAGGCTGCCTGCTCGGGCTGACCTCGCCGCGCCGCGGTGTCCGGCGCCGGGAGGCGTCGGCGCTGGTGGAGCAGACTCCGGTCGTGATCTATCCGACCCGGTTCGAGCTGCGGCTCGGCCTGATGAGCGGTGCGCAGTGGCAGCGGTACACGGACGACGCGGCCGACGCCCTGGGCAACTGGTGGCACCGACGTGACCTCGCCGCGCTCCAGGAGGTGGGCGATCTGCTCGCGGAGCGGACCAAGGAGCCGGCGGCCGGTGGGCACGAGGTGCCGGTGACCCGTCTCCAGCGGTTCGCGCGGTCCGCGAGGGGGGTCACCAGTCAGACGGTGGCGGCCGGCGGAATGAGCCTGGCGACCAGCCTGCTCGGCCAGGGGACGCCCGAGGTGTTCGCCGCCGGGGCGGGAGGGGCGCTCGCGCCGGTCGTCGTCGCGGCCGTGTCGGCGGGCGTGACCCGCCTGAGCGACTTCCGGGGGCGGTACGACGTCATCGAGCTCCCCGGAGTGGCGGGAGGAGGCCCCGATGGAGGCTGAGGCGCCCCGCACGCACACCCGCACGGCCTACACCGACGCCGACGGCGGACGGTGGTGCGAGGTCCACCTGGACACCTACCGCCTTCCCTCCGGGGCGGAGACCGTCCGGCACCGGATCCGCGTCGGCGGCGGCCGTACCGGAGTGGTGGTCCTGGCCCGACGCGGCGACGACATCCTGCTGGTCCGCCAGTGGCGGCCCACGATCGGCCGGTGGGCCTGGGAACTCCCGCGCGGCTTCGGCGAGACCGATCCGGTCGCGGACGCGCTGCGCGAACTGGCCGAGGAGGCCGGGCTGGTCGGCACCGCCGCGGCCGTGGTGGCGTACCTGGACGTCGACTCCGGCCTGCTGGAGAGCGAGGTCGCCGTCGTCGAGGTCTCGGTTCCCGACGACGCCCCCCTGCGCCCCGACGCGGCCGGCGACGGCGAGATCGCCGCCGCCCGCTGGTGGAGCCCCGGCGACATCGCCCGGGCCATCCGTGCGGGCGAGCTGCGGGACGCCTTCACGATGGCCGCCCTGGGGGCATCGGGCGCGGCGCGCGGCTAGGGCCTGTCCGGCGAGGAACCCGGCTTGGGCCTGTCTGGCGTCGGCGCGGGCCACGGCTCAGGCTTGTCCGGTGCGGCTTGGGGCTTGGGCCTGCTTGCACGGCCCGCGGCCAGGGCCCGTGCGGCGCGGCCCCCGGTTCCGGACTGTCCGGCGGGGACCGCCACTGAGGGTTGTCCGGAGCGGGCCCCGGCTTGGGCCTGTCGGGCGTGGCCCGCAGCTTGGGCCGGTACGGGCGGCTCGCGGCGCGCGGCTTGGGCCCGTCCCACCAAACCCACCTGTTCGTAACCAGTCCCGTCTGCCCACGACCATCCCCGTCTGCCCACGACCATCCCCGTCTGCCCGACGACGACCGACGGAGCTACGGGCAGGCAGGCGTCGGGCCATGGCGCGGGTCGGCCGGCAGGCCCCGGGCGGGGTACCGCCGCGTACAGGCCCCCGGCGGTAGCCGCCCGCACGACTTTCCCGCGCGGCGACGGGACGCGTGATCCACGGGGCACACTGATCCCATGTCGTCGCGTCGCAGGAACTGCCCCGAGTGCCGTCGGGAGATCGCCGTCGTCGCCGGGCGGTTCGCCCGGCACGATCCGCCCGGCGTGCGCGGAAGCGCGCGGGGGAGCGGGGAACTGGTCTCGTGCGCCGGTTCGCGCCGGGAGGCGTTCCTCGGGGCGGCGCAGCCCACGCTGGACGGCTACGCCGTGCCCGACTTCCCCGGCCAGCTCCCGCTCTTCTGAAGCGGGCCGGGGACCGACAAGAAGCGGGCCGGCCAGCTGCTAGTTGCCCGCCACCGACTTCACCGCGACCGAGATCGGCGTCGAACCGCTGACGGCCTCCAGGGTCAGTCCCGCCGTCGCCGGGGTGTCGACCAGCTCCGCGAGGACCGCGGCGACGTCGTCGCGGGGGATCATGCCGCGCCCGGTCGACGCCTCCAGGCGTACGAGCCCGGTGCCGGCGTCGTCGATCAGCCCGCCGGGCCGCAGGATCGTCCAGTCCAGGCCCGCCCGGCCGCGTACGTAGTCGTCGGCCTCGCCCTTGGCGCGCAGATACGCGTCGAAGATCTCGTCACCCTGGTGGGCCGCGTCCGCACCCATGGAGGAGACGACCACGTGCCGGCGTACGCCCGCGCGCTCGGCCGCGTCCGCGAACAGGATCGCCGCGCCCTTGTCCACCGTCTGCTTGCGGTCCGCACCGCTGCCCGGTCCCGCGCCCGCCGCGAAGACGGCGGCGTCCGCGCCCTGCAGATGCGCGGCCACCTCCTCCACCGACGCCGACTCCAGATCGCACAGGACCGGCTCCGCACCGGCCGCCCGCAGATCGTCCCCCTGTTCGGCGCGGCGGATGAGCCCCGCGACCTCGTCCCCGCGCGCGGAGAGCATTCGCTCCAGCCGCAGCGCGATCTGACCATGACCACCAGCGATGACAATGCGCATGTTTCCGACCGTACGCCCGGATGACCGCGTTCGCCGCACAACCCTGTGCACAACTCATGAGTCACTTGAATGATCACTGTGAACGCGTGGGTGATCGCCGCGAGAACGCCGTTGGTACGAGTGAACACGCGAACGAGGCAACGTCGTGCGGGATTCGTACGGCGTCGTAAGAGGAGATCATCATCAGCGTCATACGCAAGACCGTCACCGCGGTCGGCTGCACCACCGTCCTCCTCACCGCGGCGGCCGCCTGCGGCACCGTCCAGAACCTCACCGCCGGACAGAAGGTCGACCACGCCGTCGAGGGCCTCGGCGAACAGAAGTCGCTCGCCTTCCGGTTGGACCTCGACGCCGACGCGAAGACGATCGACGCCCTTTCGGACGAGGGTGGTCCGGACGACGCGATGCCGCCGGAGTTCGGCAAGTTCGTCAGCGACCTGCACGTCGACGTGTCCGTCAAGTCCAGGAAGAAGCTGGCGGATTCGGGCCAGAAGGACCTCGTCGGCACGAGCGTGAAGGTCGCCGGCGCCGACGGCGTCCTGGCCGAGTACCGGGTGGTCGGCGACTTCCTGTACTACCGCACCGACATGAAGGCCCTCGGCAAGGCGATGGGCGTTCCCATGCCCTCGGTCGACGATCTCCCTCCGAGCGAGAAGGAGTTCAGGAAGCTCCTCGAGGGCGACTGGGTCAAGGTCGACACCAAGGCGATGGAGAAGGCGGGCAAGGCCGCCGGAGGCACCTCGAAGGGCGCCTCCGGGGACATCGACGCCAAGACCCAGAAGAAGATCCTCGACGCCGTGAGCGGTGTCGTCAGCCGTGACGTCACGTTCCGGACCGAGGGCGGCTCGGACGGTGTCGAGCACGTCGTCGCCACCGGCAACCTCCGCACCCTGCTCACCGGCGTCTTCGACAAGCTCCGTCCGCTCCAGGGCGACCTTCCCGCGGGCGCGGAACTCCCCACGGCCAAGGACCTCAAGGACGCGCCGAACAAGAAGGTCGCCGTCGACTTCACCCTGAAGAACGGCGACCTCCGGCAGATCCGGGTCGACCTCGGCGTCCTCGCCGACAGCAAGAAGAAGGTCAAGCTGCCCCTCGTCCTGAAGTTCTCCGAGGCGGGCGACGTCAGCGCGCCGTCCGGGGCCACGGAGATCCCCGCGGGCAAGGTGTCCCCGGGCAGCCCGCTGGGCGGCGCGTTCATGGGCGGCGGGTTCTAGGGCCTGTCTGACGGGGCCGGTTCCTCACACCCTGGCCGGGACGGTTTCTCCCGTCCCGGCCAGGACGGCTCTTCCCGTCCCGGCTAGGACGACTCTTCCCGTCCCGGTCAGGGCGGCTCCTCCCGTCCCGGCTAGGACGGCTCCTCCCGTCCCTGCCGGGGCAGTTCCAGCCCCGATTCGGTCTCCGAGTCGCAGTACTCCCGCACCGCGCTCGTCCGCGCCACCACGCGCCCGCGGTGGATCACGATCCGGCTGTACGCGAGGGACAGCGCCCCCGCCAGCCCGTCCCCGCGCACGGCGAGCAACTCGGCCGGGAAACCCGCCTCCACGCGCACCTCGGGCAGCCCCAGGGCGTCTCGGGCGGCACAACTCACCGTGTCGTACGCCTCCTCGGGCCGCAGCCCGCACCGGGAGGCCAGCAGGTACGCGGCCTCCAGCGGGTCCCCGCGTCCCACCGGGTTGGACACGTCGCGCAGGGCCCCGCTGCCCGCCGCGATCCGCACCCCGGCCGCCCGCAGCAGCCGTACGGGAGCGGTGCCGCGCCGGTCGGCCGAGCCGCAGCCGCCCTGCGGCAGACACATCACCGTCACCCCCGCCGCGGCGAGTTGGTCCGCCGCGCGCGAGGCCACGGCGGAGGGCAGCCGGCCGAGCCCGCCGCACGGGCCGAGGGCCACCCCGGGCCGCAGCCCGCCCGCCATCGCGGCCAGCCGGGCGAGCCGGGCGGGATCGGCGGCGTCCGTGTGCAGGTCGACCGCACAGCCGTGTTCGGAGGCGAGCTCCAGGACGGCCTCCACGTACCCCGTCGGATCCGGGTCCGCGTCCGGGCAGCCGCCCACCACGGACGCGCCCATCTTCAGGGCGTCGCGCAGCATCGCCAGACCGTCGGCACCGGCCGCGCCGGTCAGCACCCGAGGCATGGCCACCGTCGCCAGTTCGGCGAGCCCCCGCAGCGACCGCCGGACTTCGAGTACGGCCGCCAGCGCGTCCAGCCCCAGAACGTCTCCCACGCGTACGTGGGACCGCAACGCCGTGGCCCCGTGCCCGAGTTGCAGCAGGGCCGCCTCGGTGGCACGGCGCCGGATCGACCGGTCGTCGTACGCGAGCGGTCCGTGGCCGTCGGCCGTCAGGGCGGTGTCGCTGTGGGCGTGGGCCTCGGCGGGGGCCGGCAGGAGGAGGTAGCCGCGCAGGTCCACCTTCGCGGCGCGAGCCCCCGAGGCCCCCGCCGCCAGGCTTCCCGCGGTGCCGACCGCCTCGATGCGGCCACCGCCGAGCCGTACGTCCACGGTCCGGCCGTCCGTGAGCTGCGCCCCGCACAGCAGGAGAGCGGCCGTGTCGGTCTGCCCCGAGGGGGAGCGGGGCGGCTGCTGCTGACGGTCGGGCATCGCGCTCCTGTGGCTCGGGGGCGGCTGCGGGAGGGACGACTGCGGAGCGTGGGGACACAAGATCACGCAGCGTGAGTCGAGCCTAGGACGGAGACCCGTCGACGTCGGGGAGGAACGCAATAGTCGTACCGGCGTGGCCCGCCGGCCGACCGGGGGCGGCCGGCTCCTGGATTGTCCGCCGACCGAGGAACGGCCGGGTCTTGGACCCGACTGGAGCCGGCCTGCTCCGGGCCGCAGCGGGACCCTGCCGTCGCCCGGAGGCTGATCCCCGCAGGGACCGCCCCCCGCCTCCGGCAGCGCCCCCTCCGCAGCCTGCCGGCGCGGACCTCGCCGCCCGTGATTCACGTGCCCCCAGGGGCGCCCGACGGCTTCCGGGAACGGGCGGGGAAACGCCTGGGATCGGGCCCGGGCGGGTGCCGCGAAACGGATTTGGGCGATCGGCGGCGGACCGTGTAATGTCTTCATCGCTCGCCCCAATAGCTCAGTCGGCAGAGCGTCTCCATGGTAAGGAGAAGGTCTACGGTTCGATTCCGTATTGGGGCTCTGGTGTGAAAGGTTCCCGTCGCAAGGCGGGGCCCGATCGCATCTCAGCGGTGTAGCTCAGTCGGTAGAGCAAGCGGCTCATAATCGCTGTGTCACCGGTTCAAGTCCGGTCACCGCTACAGACAGTAGCCGATTGTGGGGTCGGTCCTTCGATCGGCTACTCTTCTATGCGTTAATGTCCCATCCGTTCGTCAAGGAGCACTCCTGTGGCTGCCACCGACGTCCGCCCGAAGATCACGCTGGCCTGCGTGGAGTGCAAGGAGCGGAACTACATCACCAAGAAGAACCGGCGTAACAACCCGGACCGACTGGAGATGAAGAAGCACTGCCCGCGTTGCAACGCGCACACCGCGCACCGCGAAACGCGATAATTCAGGCTCGTACACGAGGCCGTCCCCCTCACGGGGGGCGGCCTCGCGTCGTTGTGGAACCGATGTCCGGCGCGGACCGGTCGTCATAGGCGGACCGGCGTTTTCGAGCGAAGATGAGCCGTCCGACCAGGACGACCCGACGGCCAGAGCGCCAGAGGGCCGGACGGTCAGAACGGCCAGGACGGCCGGCCCGGCCGTGACAGCCGGTACGGCGAAGACATCGCACGCGGCCAAGGCGACGCGGCCAAGGCATACGCGGCCAAGACACACGCCGGCCAGGACACCAGGCCGGCGAAGACAATCAGGAGGTGCCGAGCCCATGGCGCTCGACCAGTCCTTCGTGGGGCGGACCTACCCGCCCACCGACCCCTACGAGGTCGGTCGGGAGAAGATCCGCGAGTTCGCGGAGGCCGTCGGGGACGGCAACCCTGCGTACACGGACCCCGAGGCCGCACGTGCTCTCGGTCACCCCGACGTGATCGCCCCGCCCACCTTTGTGTTCGCCATCACGTTCAAGGCCGCGGGCCAGGTCGTCCAGGACCCGCAACTGGGCCTCGACTACAGCCGCGTGGTGCACGGCGACCAGAAGTTCGCCTACACCCGCCCGGTGCGCGCCGGGGACCGGCTCACGGTCACCTCGACCATCGAGTCGATCAAGTCCCTCGCGGGCAACGACATCCTGGACGTGCGTGGCGAGGTCCACGACGAGGCGGGCGAGCACGTCGTGACGGCTGTCACGAAGCTCGTGGCCCGCGCGGCGGAGGTGGGCTGACATGGCGGCGAAGATCTCTTACGCGGACGTCGAGGTCGGCACCGAGCTGCCGGCCCAGACGTTCTCCGTGACGCGTGCCACGCTCGTGCAGTACGCGGGAGCCTCCGGGGACTTCAACCCGATCCACTGGAACGAGAAGTTCGCGGTCGAGGTCGGCCTTCCCGACGTCATCGCGCACGGCATGTTCACCATGGCCGAGGCGATCCGTGTGGTGACCGACTGGGCCGGCGACCCGGGTGCGGTCGTCGAGTACGGCGTCCGCTTCACCAAGCCGGTCGTCGTCCCGAACGACGACAAGGGCGCCACCGTCGAGGTCAGCGGCAAGGTCGCCGCCAAGCTCGACGACAACACCGTACGCGTCGACCTGGTCGCGACCTGCGCCGGCCAGAAGGTGCTGGGCATGTCCCGCGCGGTCGTACGACTGGCCTGACCTCCGAGGTCACCGGTGAGGGGCGCCCGTCCTGGAGGACGGGCGCCCCTCACGCGTTCCGTCCCTCACCCCAGCTCTTGCATAGTTAGTGATTGAGTACTAACTTGGATGCATGGTCAGGATGAGCGCGGAAGAGAGACGCGAGAGCGTCGTTCGCGCGGCGATGAGCGAGTTCGCCCGCGGTGGCTATCACGGCACGTCCACCGAGGCGATCGCCCGGCGCGTGGGCGTCTCCCAGCCGTATCTCTTCCGGCTCTTCCCGGGCAAGAAGGCGATCTTCCTGGCCGCCGCCGAGCGCTGCATGGAGCTCGCCCGGCAGACCATGGTCGGCGCCGCCGAGGGGCTGGAGGGCGAAGAGGCCCTGCGTGCCATGGCGAACGCCTACGTGCAGGTCATCGCGGAGCATCCGGAGCGGCTGCTCATGCAGATGCAGACGTACGTGGCGGCCGCGGCGGCCGAGGAGGCCGGCGACCACGAGTTCGGCGAGACGATCCGGGCCGGCTGGATGGGCCTCTGGGACGCCGTGCACGTGCCGCTCGGAGCCGACGCGGACGAGACGACGACGTTCATGGCGTACGGCATGCTCATCAACTGCCTGGTGGCGATGGGATTTCCGCCCGAGCACCGGGTCTGGGAAGGGCTCTACCCGTCGGCCCGGGTCACCGGCCGGCTGGAGAAGTAGGGCGATGGAGAAGGCCGAGGCCCGGCCTTTTCATGGGCGCAAAAGTTAGTCATCAATAACTAACGAACTCGCCATCAACGGTAGAACGCATCACTCTGGGGGAGCGATGTCCGAGCGGACGGCAAAGACAGCACGGGACGCGGCACCGAACGCCGCAGGGAACGCGGCACCGAACGCCGCACGGAGCGACGCCCGGAACGCGGCGCCGGGCGCCGCACCGGACGTGGTGCCGGACGCATCGGCGCCCGAGACCGAGCAACCGGCCGCGCGGCGCGGCGGAGCCGCCTGGGCCCTCGTCATCACGAGCGTCGCCGGATTCATGGCGGCCCTCGACAACCTCGTCGTCACCACCGCGCTGCCCTCCATCCGCAAGGATCTCGGAGGAGCGCTGGGCGACCTGGAGTGGACCGTGAGCGCCTACACGCTCACCTTCGCCGTCCTGCTGATGTTCGGCGCCGCGCTCGGTGACCGGTTCGGCCGCCGCAGGCTCTTCATGATCGGCCTGACCGTCTTCACCGGCGCCTCCGCCGCCGCGGCCATGGCCCCCGGCATCGACTCCCTGATCGCCGCCCGAGCCGTCCAGGGCGTCGGCGCCGCGATCATGATGCCGCTGACGCTGACCCTGCTGACGGCGGCGGTTCCCGTCGCCAAGCGGGGGATGGCCTACGGGATCTGGGGCGCCGTCAACGGACTCGCCGTCGCCTCGGGACCGCTCATCGGCGGCAGTCTCACCGAACACGTCTCCTGGCACTGGATCTTCTGGCTGAACGTCCCGCTCGGTCTCGCGGTGCTCCCGCTCGCCCGGCTGCGCCTGTCCGAGTCGTTCGGAGCCGGTGCCCGGCTCGACTTCCCCGGCACCCTGCTCGCCAGCGGTGGCCTCTTCGGGATCGTCTACGGCCTGGTCCGCGGGCCCTCCGACGGCTGGACCAGCGGGCTCGTCCTGACCGGTCTGATCGCCGGCGGCGTCCTCCTCGCCGGCTTCGTCGTCCACGGCACCCGGGCGAAGAACCCGATGCTCCCGATGCGCCTCTTCCGCTCCCGCGCCTTCGCCGGGATCAACGCGGCCAGTCTGCTGATGTTCCTCGGGATGTTCGGCTCGATCTTCCTGCTCAGCCAGTACATGCAGGGCGTGCTCGGCTACTCGCCGACCGAGGCGGGGCTGCGGATGCTCCCCTGGACCGGTATGCCGATGCTCGTCGCGCCGATCGCTGGCATCCTGTCCGATCGCATCGGCGGCCGCCCGGTCGTCGCCACGGGCCTCTTCCTCCAGGCCGTCGGCCTCGGATACATGGCCGTCGTGGCCACCGCCCACGCCTCGTACGGCGCTCAACTGCCCGCTCTGATCATCAGCGGTATCGGCATGGCGCTGTACTTCGCCCCGGCCGCCAACCTGGTCATGTCCAGCGTCCGGCCGCAGGAGCAGGGCATCGCCTCGGGCGCCAACAACGCGCTGCGCGAGGTGGGCGGCGCGCTCGGTGTCGCGATCATGTCGTCGATCTTCGCCGCCCAGGGCGGATACGAGTCCGGGCAGGCCTTCGTGGACGGACTGCGGCCCGCGCTCGTGGTCGGCGCCTCCGTCGTGGCCCTCGCGGGCGTCGCGGCCCTGGTCATCCCGGCCGCCCGGCGCACGACGGGCGTCACGAGCGCCACCACGGCCGAGGCTCCGGAGCACGCCCGGGACGTGGACGCGGGGGCCTCCCCGAAGACGGCCTCTCCGGAGACCGCACCGCTCGAAACCGCTCCCCTGGAAGCCGCCTCCCGCTGACGGGCGATACAGGGGACACGGAACAGCGGACACGAACAGGAGACACGAACCGAGAACACGGACCAGGGATCACGGAACGCGCTACGGCCCCGCCCCACCGGCGGGGCCGTCCGCATGCGCGGAGCGCACCGGTGGCCGGGCCTCCCCGCCCCTTCTCGTAGTCTTGGGCCCGTGCAGGAACTCCACGATGCCCCGCTCGCCCCGCTGACCACCTTCCGGCTCGGTGGCCCGGCCGCCCGGCTGATCACCGCCACGACCGACGCCGAGGTGATCGCCGCCGTGCGCGAGGCCGACGACGCCGGTACGCCGCTGCTGCTCATCGGCGGCGGATCGAACCTCGTCATCGGCGACAAGGGCTTCGCCGGGACCGCCCTGCGCATCGCCACGAAGGGCTTCTCCCTCGACGGCACGAACCTGGAACTGGCCGCGGGCGAGGTGTGGACCGACGCGGTCGCGCGCTCCGTGGAGGCCGGGCTCGCCGGGATCGAGTGCCTCGCCGGCATCCCCGGGTCCGCCGGTGCGACGCCGATCCAGAACGTGGGCGCGTACGGCCAGGAGGTGTCGTCGACGATCACCGAGGTGGTCGCCTACGACCGCAGGACCCGCGAGACGGTCACGCTGACCAACGCCGAGTGCGCATTCTCGTACCGCCACAGCCGCTTCAAGGCCGACCCCGAGCGCCATGTGGTGCTGCGGGTGCGCTTCGGCCTGGAGGACGCGCAGGGACTGTCGGCGCCGCTCAAGTACCCGGAGACGGCCCGTGCGCTCGGTGTGGAGGCCGGGGACCGCGTCCCCCTCGACACCGCCCGCGAGACCGTCCTCAAGCTGCGTGCCGGGAAGGGCATGGTGCTCGACCCCGAGGACCACGACACCTGGTCGGCCGGGTCGTTCTTCACCAACCCGATCCTCACGGACGAGGCGTTCGCCGCGTTCCACGCGCGCGTGCGGGAGCGGCTCGGCGCCGAGGCCGTGCCCCCGGCGTTCGCGGCGGGCGACGGCCACACCAAGACCTCCGCGGCCTGGCTCATCGACAAGGCCGGCTTCACCAAGGGCTACGGCACCGGCCCGGCCCGTATCTCCACCAAGCACACCCTCGCCCTGACCAACCGGGGCGCGGCGACCACCGAGGACCTGCTCACGCTGGCCCGCGAGGTCGTCGCCGGCGTCCACGAGGCCTTCGGGATCACGCTCGTCAACGAGCCGGTGACGGTGAACGCGAGCCTCTGAGCGGCTTGAGGGGCGCGCCCTAGTAGGCGACCCCCACCCCCTGCTTCACGGTCGCCGGATCGTCGATCATCGCGAGCATCGCGTGGGCCACGTCGGCGCGCGCGATGAAGCGGCCCCGGGGCGGGGAGCCTCCGACGACCGTACGGTACGAGCCGGTCAGCGGCTTGTCCTGGAGCCGGGGCGGCCGGACCGCGGTCCAGTCCGTGGCACTGGCAGCCAGCGCGCCCTCCATCTCCCGAAGGTCGGCGTAGACGTCCTTCAGCAGCGCGGAGATCAGCCGCAGCATCGCGCGGTCGAGAAGTGTGTCGTCCTGCGCGGCGGGTCCGACCGGGGCCGCGCTGACGACCAGCAGCCGCCGGGTCTGTTCCGCCTCCATGGCGGCCAGCACCGTACGGGTGAGCCGGGCCGCGACCCCGGCGTCCTTGCGGCTGCGCGCGCCGAGGCCGGAAAGGACCGCGTCCCGGCCCGCGACGGCGGGGCGCAGCGGCCCCGGGTCGGCGAGATCCGCGCGGACGACCTCCAGGCCCGCGCCCGTGACGCTGAGCCGCGCGGGATCGCGGACGACCGCGGTGACCTGGTGGCCCGCGCCCAGGGCTTGGCGGACGATCTCCTGGCCGATGCCTCCGGTGGCACCCAGAACGGTGAGTTTCATGACCTGCTCCGCAACGCATGAGAGGGGCGATGGGGTGGACGGAGGACGGGACGCCGGGTAGGCCGTCGGTCCGTCCGGCCGGCCTCCGTTCGACCGGTTTCCGTCCGGGTGGGTGAGTGTTCACTCACCCCTGCTCCTTCTAGAGTGAGTAAGTACTCACCCACTCGTCAACCCCAAAAGGGCGGGTCATGGAATCCTTGGGCCCCATACAGCAGAAATCCGCCACGGAGGCCACAGAGGCCACGCCGTCCGAGCCGTCGAAGCCGTCGAAGCCGGCCCGGATCCGCATCCTCGACGCGGCGCACGAGCTCATGCTCACGCTCGGCCTCTCCCGGACCACCACCAAGGAGATCGCCAGGGCGGCCGGCTGCTCCGAGGCGGCGCTCTACAAGTACTTCGCGAGCAAGGAGGAGCTGTTCATCCGGGTCCTCCACGAGCGGCTGCCCCGGCTGGGCCCTCTCCTTGAGCGGCTGACGGCCGAGCCGCGGGAGCACTCCCTGGAGGAGAACCTCACTCAGATCGCCCGCCAGGCGGCGCTCTTCTACGAACAGAGCTTCCCGATCGCCGCCTCGCTGTACGCGGACCCGCAGCTCAAGCGCCGCCACGACGACGCCGTGCGGGCCATGGGCGCGGGGCCGCACATGCCGATCCGGGGCGTCGCCGCCTATCTGCTGGCGGAGCAGCGGGCCGGGCGCGTCCAGCCGGACGCCGACACCTACGCGGCCGCCTCCCTGCTCCTCGGGGCCTGTGCGCAGCGGGCCTTCGCCTACGACGCCACCGAGGAGGGCACGCCGCCGCCCCTGGACACCTTCGCCCCGGCGCTGGCCCGCACCCTGCTGGCCGGGATCGCGCCCCGGGACACGGGCGCCGCGGCCGCCGACGCGCGATAGGCAGGGCGGAGGGGCCGGCGGGGGCGGGCTGCCCTCAGGCGGTCAGCCAGTCGTCGACGCCGGCCAGCAGCTTCGCGCGGGCGTTCTCGGGCGCGGCCGAGGCGCGGATCGACTGCCGGGCCAGTTCGGCCAGTTCCTGGTCGGTGAAGGCGTGGTGGCGGCGGGCGATCTCGTACTGGGCGGCGAGCCGGGACCCGAACAGCAGCGGGTCGTCGGCGCCGAGGGCCATCGGCACCCCGGCTTCGAACAGAGTGCGCAGGGGGACATCGGCGTGCTTCTCGTAGACGCCGAGGGCGACGTTCGAGGCGGGACAGACCTCGCAGGTCACCCCGCGGTCCGCGAGGCGCTTCAGCAGCCGGGGGTCCTCGGCGGCCCGCACGCCGTGGCCGATCCGGGAGGCGTGCAGGTCGTCCAGGCAGTCGCGGACCGAGGCGGGGCCGGTCAGCTCGCCGCCGTGCGGGGCGGACAGCAGTCCGCCCTCGCGGGCGATGGCGAAGGCCCGGTCGAAGTCGCGGGCCATGCCCCGGCGCTCGTCGTTGGAGAGGCCGAAGCCGACGATCCCGCGGTCCGCGTAGCGGACGGCGAGCCGGGCCAGCGTGCGGGCGTCCAGGGGGTGCTTCATCCGGTTGGCGGCCACCAGGACGCGCATGCCGAGGCCGGTGTCCCGGGCGGCCGACTCGACCGCGTCCAGGATGACCTCCAGCGCCGGGATCAGACCGCCGAGGCGCGGCGCGTACGACGTCGGGTCTACCTGGATCTCCAGCCAGCCGGAGCCGTCCTTCAGGTCCTCCTCGGCGGCCTCGCGGACCAGGCGCTGGATGTCCTCGGGCTCTCTCAGGCAGGATCGCGCGGCGTCGTACAGGCGCTGGAAGCGGAACCAGCCGCGCTCGTCGGTCGCCCGGAGCCTCGGCGGCTCCCCGCTGGTCAGCGCCTCGGTCAGTGTTTCGGGCAGCCGCACGCCGTACTTGTCGGCGAGCTCCAGCACGGTGCCGGGCCGCATCGACCCGGTGAAATGCAGGTGCAGATGGGCCTTCGGAAGTTGACTGACATCACGTACGCGCTCCATCCAAAGATCCTGCCCCACCCGCGGCACGTGCCGGTAGGGCTTTCCCTGATCGGGCGCTTGCTCGAACAGACGAACGGGGGCCGGCCGCTCCATGGAGTGGCCGGCCCCCGCACGCGCGCGTGAAGCGCGGTGACGTCACCGGTGCGCCCGAGGGCGCGTCAGGGCGCCGTGGATCAGTCCGTCGCCTCGGCCAGCAGCTTCTGGATCCGGCTGACGCCCTCGACGAGGTCCTCGTCACCCAGGGCGTACGACAGCCGCAGATAGCCCGGCGTACCGAAGGCCTCGCCCGGGACGACCGCGACCTCGGCCTCCTCCAGGATGAGCGCGGCCAGCTCGACGGTGTCCGCGGGACGCCTGCCGCGGATCTCCTTGCCGATCAGGGCCTTCACCGAGGGGTAGGCGTAGAAGGCGCCCTCGGGCTCGGGGCAGAGCACGCCGTCGATCTCGTTCAGCATGCGCACGATGGTCTTGCGGCGGCGGTCGAAGGCCTCGCGCATCTTCGCGACGGCCGCGAGGTCGCCGGAGACGGCGGCGAGCGCGGCGACCTGGGCCACGTTCGAGACGTTCGAGGTGGCGTGCGACTGGAGGTTGGTCGCGGCCTTGATGACGTCCTTGGGGCCGATGACCCAGCCCACGCGCCAGCCGGTCATGGCGTACGTCTTGGCGACGCCGTTGACGACGATGCACTTGTCGCGCAGCTCGGGCACCACGACGGGCAGCGAGTGGAACTCGGCGTCGCCGTAGACGAGGTGCTCGTAGATCTCGTCGGTCAGGACCCACAGGCCCTTCTCGGCGGCCCAGCGGCCGATCTCCTCGATCTGCTCGCGGGTGTAGACCGCGCCCGTCGGGTTGGACGGGGAGACGAACAGCAGCACCTTGGTGTTCTCGGTGCGGGCGGCCTCGAGCTGCTCGACCGAGACGCGGTAACCGGTGGTCTCGTCGGCCACGACCTCCACCGGGACACCGCCGGCCAGGCGGATGGACTCCGGGTAGGTGGTCCAGTAGGGCGCCGGGACGATGACCTCGTCGCCCGGGTCGAGGATCGCGGCGAAGGCCTCGTAGATGGCCTGCTTGCCGCCGTTGGTGACCAGGACCTGGGCGGCCTCCACCTCGTAGCCGGAGTCGCGCAGGGTCTTCGCGGCGATCGCGGCCTTCAGCTCGGGGAGCCCGCCGGCCGGCGTGTAGCGGTGGTACTTGGGGTTGGAGCAGGCCTCGATGGCGGCCTGGACGATGTAGTCCGGGGTCGGGAAGTCGGGCTCACCGGCGCCGAAGCCGATCACCGGACGTCCGGCGGCCTTGAGTGCCTTGGCCTTGGCGTCCACGGCGAGGGTGGCGGATTCGGAGATCGCGCCGACTCGGGCGGAGACCCGGCGCTCGGTGGGAGGGGTTGCAGGGCTCATGGGTCCCATCGTTTCAGACCGGAAACACCCCCGGCACGCGGGTTTCACGGACTGAACAACGGCAGAACATCCGTCCGGATCCGCGCGCCCCACCAGTGGATCTTCAGCAGAGGGGACCCGTGCGGGCACTTTCTGTTCGACGCCCGGCCCCGGACCACGTACACTCTCACCTCGTTGGCCTTCAACGGCCGCACCCGACCAATGCACATGGAGCATCCGGTCGGATGCGGTAGGTTGGGGGAAATCAAAGGGTCGTAGCTCAATTGGTAGAGCACTGGTCTCCAAAACCAGCGGTTGGGGGTTCAAGTCCCTCCGGCCCTGCTACACACACCTTTCGCCAGGATGTGTGCGCATGTACGTACTGCAATGCACCGCCGTGCGGCTCAACCGGGCGCGGCACGGTCACGACCCGGGAATCAGGTGAGGACGAGTGACGGACGCCGTGGGCTCCATCGACATGCCTGATGCCGAGGCGCCGGAGTCCAAGAAGAAGGCCCGCAAGGGCGGTAAGCGTGCCAAGAAGGGCCCGCTGAAGCGCCTTGCCACCTTCTATCGCCAGATCATCGCGGAACTCCGCAAGGTCGTCTGGCCGACTCGCAGTCAGCTGACGACCTACACCACCGTGGTGATTGTGTTCGTCGTCATCATGATCGGCCTGGTGACCGTGATTGACTATGGGCTCAACCACGCCGCCAAGTACGTCTTCGGCTGAGCCGAGAGCGAAGGGCGCCGACACCGGCGCCCCTTTCGCGCGTTCCACCCCCATGTATCCAGGAAGAAGCAGCCACCGTGTCTGACCCGAACCTGAACGATGCCTCCGAGTCGGTCGAGTCCGTTGACGACGAGCTCGAGATCGTCGAGGGAGCGGACGTCGAGGACGAGTTCGAGGCTGCCGATGCCGCCGCCGGCGAGAACGCCGAGGACGCGGCCCTGCACGTCGAGGACGAGTCCGGTGAGGACGCCGAGGGCGTCGAGGACGAGGACGCTTCCGCCGAGGCCGAGGCCGAAGAAGAGGCCGAGCCCGTCGACCCCGTGACCGCCCTGCGCGACGAACTGCGTCTGCTCCCCGGCGAGTGGTACGTCATCCACACGTACGCCGGTTACGAGAACCGCGTGAAGACCAACCTCGAACAGCGTGCCGTCTCGCTGAACGTCGAGGACTTCATCTTCCAGGCCGAGGTGCCGCAGGAAGAGGTCGCGCAGATCAAGAACGGCGAGCGCAAGACGATCAAGCAGAACAAGCTCCCGGGCTACGTCCTGGTCCGCATGGACCTGACGAACGAGTCCTGGGGTGTCGTCCGCAACACTCCCGGTGTCACCGGCTTCGTGGGCAACGCCTACGACCCGTACCCGCTGACCCTGGACGAGATCGTCAAGATGCTCGCCCCCGAGGCCGAGGAGAAGGCCGCCCGCGAGGCCGCCGAGGCCGAGGGCAAGCCCGCTCCGCAGCGCAAGGTCGAGGTCCAGGTGCTGGACTTCGAGGTCGGCGACTCGGTCACCGTCACCGACGGCCCGTTCGCCACGCTGCAGGCCACGATCAACGAGATCAACGCCGACTCGAAGAAGGTCAAGGGCCTTGTCGAGATCTTCGGCCGCGAGACCCCGGTCGAGCTCTCCTTCGACCAGATCCAGAAGAACTAGCTCCTTCTGGCGTACGTCTTCCGAACAGGTCAGACGGGCTGTCGCAGCCGGTCTGACCTGCTCGGTTTTTAGCCGCGCACAGATACCCGTTATCGTTGTGCGGTATGCCTTCATCCGGATCTTTCCTGGTTGAAGGCAGCCGTCCGGGGCGACTCGGACGTAGGAAGGCGAAAACGAAAGAGGACCCGGAATGCCTCCCAAGAAGAAGAAGGTCACGGGGCTTATCAAGCTCCAGATCAACGCCGGTGCGGCGAACCCGGCCCCGCCGGTCGGCCCCGCGCTCGGTCAGCACGGCGTCAACATCATGGAGTTCTGCAAGGCCTACAACGCCGCGACCGAGTCGCAGCGTGGCTGGGTCATCCCGGTGGAGATCACGGTCTACGAAGACCGTTCCTTCACCTTCGTGACCAAGACTCCGCCGGCCGCCAAGATGATCCTCAAGGCCGCGGGTGTCGAGAAGGGCTCCGGCGAGCCGCACAAGACCAAGGTCGCCAAGATCACCGAGGCGCAGGTCCGCGAGATCGCCACGACCAAGATGCCCGACCTCAACGCCAACGACCTGGACGCCGCTGCGAAGATCATCGCCGGCACCGCCCGTTCCATGGGCATCACGGTCGAGGGCTGACACCCACCTTCGTAGGAACCATGCGGCCTCGGCCGCACGTGGCGGGGCCTGCTCGGCCCGTACCACGACTCCTCAGAACACATCAGGAGCAGTAGTGAGCAAGCGCAGCAAGTCTCTCCGGGCTGCGGACGCCAAGGTCGACCGGGACAAGCTCTACGCCCCGCTCGAGGCCGTCCGTCTCGCCAAGGAGACCTCCACCTCGAAGTTCGACGGCACCGTCGAGGTCGCCTTCCGCCTGGGTGTCGACCCGCGCAAGGCCGACCAGATGGTCCGTGGCACCGTGAACCTGCCGCACGGCACCGGCAAGACCGCCCGGGTCCTGGTCTTCGCGACCGGTGACCGTGCTGCGGCCGCGGAGGCCGCGGGCGCCGACATCGTCGGCTCCGACGAACTGATCGACGAGGTCGCGAAGGGCCGTCTGGACTTCGACGCCGTCGTCGCCACCCCGGACCTCATGGGCAAGGTCGGCCGCCTCGGCCGCGTGCTCGGTCCCCGTGGTCTCATGCCGAACCCCAAGACCGGCACCGTGACCCCCGACGTCGCCAAGGCTGTCACCGACATCAAGGGCGGCAAGATCGAGTTCCGCGTCGACAAGCACTCGAACCTGCACTTCATCATCGGCAAGGTGTCCTTCGACGACGCCAAGCTGGTGGAGAACTACGGCGCCGCGCTCGACGAGATCCTTCGTCTGAAGCCGTCGGCCGCCAAGGGTCGCTACATCAAGAAGGCCGCGATCAGCTCCACGATCGGCCCCGGCGTTCCGGTCGACCCGAACCGCACCCGCAACCTCCTCGTCGAGGAGGACCCGGCCGCCGTCTGAGCCTTCCGCTCACCCCGGTGACCGCGTCGCGCACGCGTATCTGAACGGGCCCCGCAACCTTTCGAGGTGCGGGGCCCGTCCTCATGTCCGGAGGGTTTTCCCGGGCGCCGTCCGAGGCCCTTCCGGGCGTCGGCCCGGCCGGAAACCCGGGTACGGGTGTCAGTGGGCCGCGCTAGCGTGCGGTTCACCGAGTTCGCATAGGGGTGGGACGAATGAAGAGCACCATGGTGCGCCGAGTCACGGTCTCGATCGCGCTGACGACCGCGCTGGCGGGAGTGGCGGCCTGCAACTCCTCGGATTCCTCCGGGAGTTCGGGCAAGGGCGACAAGGCGGGCCACCGCAGTGCCACACGCGTCAGCTCCATCGCGGCCCTGCGCTCCGCGGAGAAGTCCACCGACGGCGCCGACTCCGCGCGGATCGAGTCCACGACGACCCTGGGCACCCTGATGTCCATGAAGTCGGGCGGCGTGATGGCCTGGGGCGACGGCTTCACCGGCGACATGACGATCACCTACACCGGCGGCACCATGGCCGACACGATGCGCCAGATGGGCAGCGACTCCATGGAGGCCCGCTATCTGTCCGACGCCTACTACGCGAAGATGGGCGACGCCTTCGCCCGGCAGGCCGGCGGCAAGCACTGGATCCGGTACGGGTACGACGACCTGGCGAAGTTCGGGGGCGGCTCCGGTGCGCTCCTGAAGGACCAGATGCAGAACAGCTCGCCGAACCAGTCGGTGAAGCTCCTGCTGGCCTCGGGCGACGTCAAGAAGGTCGGCGAGGAGACCGTCCGCGGGCAGCGGACCACGCACTACGCGGGCACGGTGGACGTCGGCGACCTGGCGGCCCGCAGCTCCCACCTCACCGCGGGCCAGCTCGCGGACATGAAGAAGCAGTTCACGACGGCCGGCATCACGACCGAGGACGTGGACATCTGGGTCGACGCCAAGGACCTGCTCATCAAGGCGGTCTCCAAGGCGGCGATGTCCAGCGGCACGATGTCCTCCACGACGTACTACAGCGACTACGGGGTGAAGGTCTCCGCCGCAGCGCCCCCGTCGGGCGACACCGAGGACTTCAAGGACCTCCTGAAGACGCAGGGCATGACGCCGGGCAGTGGCGACACCGCCACCGGTTCGTCGAGCGAATCGCCCTCCTGAGCGTCCCCGCGCCCCGGCGCACGTCCTCTCACCGCCCGGTGCGAGCCCCGGGCCCGCACCGTTCCAACTCCGCCCGCGGGTAAGAAGGTTGCGTGAAAACGCAGGTGATCATTCCGGTCTCCTGGGCTACGCTCGCGCCCAATCTGTGAATCGGGCATCTGTTCCTTGGGGGGAACCTTGAAGCTTTCTGTGAACACCCTGGCGCGGCACCGGGCGGCCGGAGCGGCCTTCGCGGCCCTGGCCCTCGGCGCCGGCGCGGTCGGCTGTTCGAAGGGCGCGGGCGACGAGTCGCCGGCGCTCACGCCCGCCGCGGCCGTGGCGAAGGCGGCGAAGAAGACCGACGAGATCACCTCGCTGCACTACCGGATGAAGGGCCAGGTCCCCGAGGAGGGCCGGGTCACGGGTGAGGCGTCGATGAGCATGAAGCCGCTGGCCATGAGCATGAAGATGACCGCCGAGGACCAGGCGACCGACGGGCCGGTCGAGATCCGGCTCGTGGACAAGGCGATGTACATCGGCGGGGGCGCCAAGGCCGCCAAGGAGATGGACGGCAAGAGCTGGATCAAGTTCGACATGTCCGCCCTGGGCGCGGACAAGGAGCTGAGCGCGAACCAGCTCGGGGGCGGCCAGGCCGACAAGAACCCGGCCACCGACTCCACCTTCCTCACCGGCTCCAAGGACCTGAAGAAGGTCGGGACCGAGACCGTCGACGGCGTGAAGACCACGCACTACAAGGGGACGGTCCCGCTCGACGCGTTCCGCAAGTCGCTCAAGAGCCAGGACAAGGACACCCGTGAGAAGCGGGAGAAGGCCCTCGACCAGTACACGAAGATGGGCATCGACTCGCTCACGATGGACATGTGGATCGACGGCCAGGACCACACCAAGCAGTTCCGTATGCGCGGGACCGCCGACAAGGGCCCGCTCGACCTGACCATCACCTTCCTGGACTACAACAAGCCGGTGACCGTGACCGCCCCGCCGGCCAAGGACACCGTCGACCTCGCCGAGATGATGAAAGGCGCCCAGCAGGGCTGATGCGCGACGCCGGCGTCCGCGAGGGCGGCCGCCGGCAGAGCCGTTCGGACGGATTTGCTTGACGCCGTCCCCTTCACGTACTCTCCTCGAGAAGCCAAAGACCGCTGGTCGTTGCCACGTGCTCGCAAGAGGACGGGGTGACCGAAGGATCCGCACTGCGGACGACCCGCGCAGGTGATCGTGGATGTGTTCCCGGTGTTCGCACGCCCCGCGTGCGGAGGAATCCGGTCGAGCTACGCCCCGTGCGCCTGCGCCGGGGCGTTTTTGTTGTGCCGGCCCCTTCTGAGCGGTCCTCATCACCCGGAAGGAGGCCACGCTTATGGCAAGGCCCGACAAGGCTGCCGCGGTAGCCGAGCTCGCGGACCAGTTCCGCAGCTCGAACGCCGCCGTGCTGACCGAGTACCGGGGTCTCACCGTGGCGCAGCTCAAGACGCTGCGCCGTTCGCTCGGTGAAGACGCCCAGTACGCCGTGGTGAAGAACACGCTGACCAAGATCGCGGCCAACGAGGCCGGGATCTCCACGCTCGACGACCTGTTCAACGGTCCGACGGCGGTCGCCTTCATCTCCGGTGACCCGGTGACGTCGGCGAAGGGTCTTCGTGACTTCGCCAAGGACAACCCGAACCTCGTCATCAAGGGCGGTGTCCTTGACGGCAAGGCGCTGTCCGCCGACGAGATCAAGAAGCTTGCGGACCTCGAGTCCCGCGAGGTTCTGCTCGCCAAGCTGGCGGGTGCCTTCAAGGGCAAGCAGACGCAGACTGCTCGCCTCTTCCAGGCCCTGCCCTCGAAGTTCGTCCGCACCGCGGAGGCGCTTCGGGTCAAGCAGGCCGAGCAGGGCGGTGCCGAGTAATTCGGCTCGCGCATTGACCGCCGCCTGAGGCGACGGTCGTAGCGGGCCGAACGTACGCCCGCCTCACCAGTACATCCGGCACCTGCCGATTTAGTGGAAGGACGCCATCATGGCGAAGCTGTCCCAGGAAGAGCTGCTCGAGCAGTTCGAGAACCTCACCCTCATCGAGCTCTCCGAGTTCGTGAAGGCCTTCGAGGAGAAGTTCGACGTCACCGCCGCCGCCGCGGTCGCCGCTGCCCCGGTCGGCCCCGCGGTCGCCGCTGAGGCCGCCGAGGAGCAGGACGAGTTCGACGTCATCCTCACGGGTGCCGGCGAGAAGAAGATCCAGGTCATCAAGGTCGTGCGCGAGCTCACCTCCCTGGGTCTGAAGGAGGCCAAGGACCTCGTCGACGGCGCTCCGAAGCCCGTCCTCGAGAAGGTCGCCAAGGAGGCCGCCGAGAAGGCTGCCGAGTCCCTCAAGGGCGCCGGCGCCTCCGTCGAGGTCAAGTAACTCGACGAGTCCCCCGAGGACTCCTGTGAAGCCGACACAGCCGCTCTCGTAGCGCTGTAACGCTGACGCACCGAAGAGCGATCACCCAACTGGGTGGTCGCTCTTCGGCGTTCAGGGGATCCTTCCGGGGGCCTGAAGCGGCAGCCTTGCGCCGGTGGCCGCGACGAGTATGGTGATCTTCGTTGTGCGCCTCCGACCACCCTGTGACAGGCAGAGGGACGGGTTGCAAGACGGGCCGCACGTGACGATCGCGGCACTTGCTCAGGGCATGGGGGGCCTTGACGAACCGCACGCAGCGCGCAATTCTCAGGACGCGTCGTCACAACGATCCGTATCCGAGGCATGGATCGCCGACGAAGAGGGCAGTATCGATGTGCATTGAGGGCGTGGCTTGCCGCAGGTGTTGAGAGCAGTGAAGGTCTCAAAAAACAGGGACTGGACATCAGTGGGCCTAGTGGCTACACTGACCCTTTGCGCTGCCTGTTAGCTGCCTCCTGCCCGTCACCAGGGGCATGCCCGTGTTGAAGCATCGATAGTCGGACCAACTCTGACCTGGCCTTTATCCGGCCGGATCGGGTACGGCCCGACGCTATGTCCGACATGGGACCGGTACGCGCGTAGTGAGTCCGAGCCCTCGGAAGGACCCCCTCTTGGCCGCCTCGCGCACTGCCTCGACCGCGAATACGAACAACGGCGCCAGCACCGCCCCGCTGCGCATCTCCTTTGCAAAGATCAAGGAGCCCCTCGAGGTTCCGAACCTTCTTGCGCTGCAGACCGAGAGCTTCGACTGGCTGCTCGGCAACGACGCGTGGAAGGCTCGTGTCGAGGCGGCTCTGGACAGCGGACAGGACGTCCCCACCAAGTCCGGTCTGGAGGAGATCTTCGAGGAGATCTCCCCGATCGAGGACTTCAGCGGGTCGATGTCCCTGACGTTCCGCGACCACCGCTTCGAGCCCCCGAAGAACTCCATCGACGAGTGCAAGGACCGCGACTTCACGTACGCGGCCCCGCTGTTCGTCACCGCCGAGTTCACCAACAACGAGACCGGCGAGATCAAGTCCCAGACGGTCTTCATGGGCGACTTCCCGCTCATGACCAACAAGGGCACCTTCGTCATCAACGGCACCGAGCGTGTCGTGGTGTCGCAGCTGGTCCGCTCGCCGGGTGTCTACTTCGACTCCTCCATCGACAAGACGTCCGACAAGGACATCTTCTCGGCCAAGGTCATCCCCTCCCGGGGTGCCTGGCTGGAGATGGAGATCGACAAGCGCGACATGGTCGGTGTCCGCATCGACCGCAAGCGCAAGCAGTCCGTCACCGTTCTCCTGAAGGCTCTCGGCTGGACCACCGAGCAGATCCTCGAGGAGTTCGGCGAGTACGAGTCCATGCGCGCCACCCTGGAGAAGGACCACACCCAGGGCCAGGACGACGCGCTGCTGGACATCTACCGCAAGCTGCGTCCGGGCGAGCCGCCGACGCGCGAGGCCGCGCAGACGCTTCTGGAGAACCTCTACTTCAACCCGAAGCGCTACGACCTCGCCAAGGTCGGCCGTTACAAGGTCAACAAGAAGCTGGGCGGCGACGCCCCGCTCGACGCCGGGATCCTGACCGTCGAGGACATCATCTCGACGATCAAGTACCTGGTGAAGCTGCACGCCGGTGAGACCGAGACCGTTGGCGACAACGGCACCTCGATCGTCGTCGAGACCGACGACATCGACCACTTCGGCAACCGTCGTCTGCGCAACGTCGGCGAGCTCATCCAGAACCAGGTCCGCACGGGTCTGGCTCGTATGGAGCGCGTCGTGCGCGAGCGCATGACGACCCAGGACGTCGAGGCGATCACGCCGCAGACCCTGATCAACATCCGGCCGGTCGTCGCCTCCATCAAGGAGTTCTTCGGCACCAGCCAGCTGTCGCAGTTCATGGACCAGAACAACCCGCTGTCGGGTCTCACCCACAAGCGCCGTCTGTCGGCTCTTGGCCCGGGTGGTCTCTCCCGTGAGCGGGCCGGCTTCGAGGTCCGTGACGTGCACCCGTCGCACTACGGCCGCATGTGCCCGATCGAGACCCCTGAAGGCCCGAACATCGGTCTGATCGGCTCGCTCGCCTCCTACGGCCGCGTGAACGCGTTCGGTTTCGTCGAGACGCCCTACCGCCGGGTCACCGACGGTGTCGTCACCGACGAGGTCGACTACCTCACGGCCGACGAAGAGGACCGGTTCGTCATCGCGCAGGCCAACGCGCCGCTGACGGACGAGCTCCGCTTCGAGGAGTCCCGCGTCCTGGTCCGCCGTCGTGGCGGCGAGGTCGACTACGTCCCCGGTGACGACGTCGACTACATGGACGTCTCCCCGCGCCAGATGGTGTCGGTCGCGACCGCGATGATCCCGTTCCTGGAGCACGACGACGCCAACCGTGCCCTCATGGGCGCGAACATGATGCGCCAGGCCGTTCCGCTCATCAAGTCCGAGGCGCCGCTGGTCGGCACCGGCATGGAGTACCGCTGTGCGGTCGACGCCGGTGACGTCCTGAAGTCGGAGAAGGACGGTGTGGTCCAGGAGGTCTCCGCGGACTACATCACCACCGCCAACGACGACGGCACGTACACCACGTACCGCCTGCACAAGTTCTCCCGGTCGAACCAGGGCACCTCCGTCAACCAGAAGGTTGTCGTGGACGAGGGCGCCCGCGTGATCGAGGGCCAGGTCCTGGCCGACGGTCCCGCGACCGAGGACGGCGAGATGGCCCTCGGCAAGAACCTGCTCGTGGCGTTCATGCCGTGGGAGGGTCACAACTACGAGGACGCGATCATCCTGTCGCAGCGCCTCGTGCAGGACGACGTCCTCTCCTCGATCCACATCGAGGAGCACGAGGTCGACGCCCGTGACACCAAGCTCGGCCCCGAGGAGATCACCCGGGACATCCCGAACGTCTCCGAGGAGGTCCTCGCCGACCTCGACGAGCGCGGCATCATCCGTATCGGTGCCGAGGTCGTCGCCGGCGACATCCTCGTCGGCAAGGTCACGCCCAAGGGTGAGACCGAGCTGACGCCGGAGGAGCGCCTGCTGCGCGCGATCTTCGGTGAGAAGGCCCGTGAGGTCCGTGACACCTCGCTGAAGGTCCCGCACGGCGAGATCGGCAAGGTCATCGGCGTCCGCGTCTTCGACCGCGAGGAGGGCGACGAGCTGCCCCCGGGCGTGAACCAGCTGGTTCGTGTCTACGTGGCGCAGAAGCGCAAGATCACGGACGGTGACAAGCTCGCCGGCCGTCACGGCAACAAGGGTGTCATCTCGAAGATCCTGCCGATCGAGGACATGCCGTTCCTGGAGGACGGCACCCCGGTCGACATCATCCTCAACCCGCTCGGTGTCCCGTCCCGAATGAACCCGGGACAGGTGCTGGAGATCCACCTCGGCTGGCTCGCCAGCCGCGGCTGGGACGTCTCCGGTCTCGCGGACGACTGGGCGAAGCGCCTCCAGGCCATCGGTGCCGACCAGGTCCCGCCGCGGACGAACGTCGCCACCCCGGTCTTCGACGGTGCGCGCGAGGACGAGCTCGCGGGTCTGTTCGAGCACACCCTGCCCAACCGCGACGGTGACCGTCTGGTCCTCCCGTCCGGCAAGGCGAGGCTGTTCGACGGCCGCTCCGGCGAGCCGTTCCCGGACCCGATCTCGGTCGGGTACATGTACATCCTCAAGCTGCACCACCTGGTCGACGACAAGCTCCACGCCCGCTCGACCGGTCCGTACTCGATGATCACCCAGCAGCCGCTGGGTGGTAAGGCTCAGTTCGGTGGCCAGCGCTTCGGTGAGATGGAGGTGTGGGCGCTGGAGGCGTACGGCGCCGCTTACGCCCTCCAGGAGCTGCTGACGATCAAGTCCGACGACGTGACCGGCCGCGTGAAGGTCTACGAGGCCATCGTCAAGGGCGAGAACATCCCCGAGCCCGGCATCCCCGAGTCCTTCAAGGTGCTCATCAAGGAGATGCAGTCCCTGTGCCTCAACGTGGAGGTGCTGTCCTCGGACGGCATGTCCATCGAGATGCGCGACACCGACGAGGACGTCTTCCGCGCGGCGGAGGAGCTCGGCATCGACCTGTCCCGGCGCGAGCCGAGCAGCGTCGAAGAGGTCTGACGGGAGTCCGGCCGGGCCTTGGCCACCTGTGGAAAAGGTGATCAAGGCCCGCCGGCCCCAGGACCCCCGTATCAGACCCCAAAGACTTACAACCCTGAGAGGGATTGACGCATAGTGCTCGACGTCAACTTCTTCGATGAGCTCCGGATCGGTCTGGCCACCGCTGACGACATCCGTCAGTGGAGCCACGGCGAGGTCAAGAAGCCCGAGACCATCAACTACCGCACGCTCAAGCCCGAAAAGGACGGACTCTTCTGCGAGAAGATCTTCGGTCCGACCCGGGACTGGGAGTGCTACTGCGGCAAGTACAAGCGTGTCCGCTTCAAGGGCATCATCTGTGAGCGCTGTGGCGTCGAGGTCACGCGCGCCAAGGTGCGCCGTGAGCGGATGGGCCACATCGAGCTCGCCGCTCCCGTCACCCACATCTGGTACTTCAAGGGCGTTCCGTCGCGTCTTGGCTACCTGCTCGACCTCGCCCCGAAGGACCTCGAGAAGGTCATCTACTTCGCGGCCTACATGATCACGTTCGTCGACGAGGAGCGCCGCACCCGCGACCTGCCCTCGCTGGAGGCCCACGTCTCCGTCGAGCGCCAGCAGGTCGAGAACCGCCGCGACGCCGACCTCGAGGCCCGCGCCAAGAAGCTCGAGACCGACCTGGCCGAGCTCGAGGCCGAGGGTGCCAAGGCCGACGTGCGCCGCAAGGTGCGCGAGGGCGCCGAGCGCGAGATGAAGCAGCTGCGCGACCGCGCGCAGCGCGAGATCGACCGTCTCGACGAGGTGTGGACCCGCTTCAAGAACCTCAAGGTCCAGGACCTGGAGGGCGACGAGCTCCTCTACCGCGAGCTGCGTGACCGCTTCGGCACGTACTTCGACGGTTCGATGGGTGCCGCGGCGCTGCAGAAGCGCCTGGAGTCCTTCGACCTGGACGAGGAGGCCGAGCGCCTCCGCGAGATCATCCGCACCGGCAAGGGCCAGAAGAAGACCCGTGCGCTCAAGCGCCTCAAGGTCGTCTCCGCGTTCCTGCAGACCAGCAACAGCCCCAAGGGCATGGTGCTCGACTGCGTGCCGGTCATCCCGCCGGACCTTCGTCCGATGGTGCAGCTCGACGGTGGCCGCTTCGCGACCTCCGACCTGAACGACCTGTACCGCCGCGTGATCAACCGCAACAACCGCCTGAAGCGGCTTCTCGACCTCGGCGCGCCCGAGATCATCGTGAACAACGAGAAGCGCATGCTCCAGGAGGCCGTCGACGCGCTCTTCGACAACGGCCGTCGTGGTCGCCCGGTCACGGGCCCCGGCAACCGTCCGCTGAAGTCGCTGTCCGACATGCTCAAGGGCAAGCAGGGTCGATTCCGTCAGAACCTGCTCGGCAAGCGCGTGGACTACTCCGCGCGTTCCGTCATCGTCGTCGGTCCGCAGCTGAAGCTGCACCAGTGCGGTCTGCCCAAGGCCATGGCGCTGGAGCTCTTCAAGCCGTTCGTGATGAAGCGCCTGGTCGACCTGAACCACGCGCAGAACATCAAGAGCGCCAAGCGGATGGTCGAGCGCGGCCGCACGGTCGTGTACGACGTCCTCGAAGAGGTCATCGCCGAGCACCCGGTTCTGCTGAACCGTGCGCCCACGCTGCACCGCCTCGGCATCCAGGCCTTCGAGCCGCAGCTGGTCGAGGGCAAGGCCATCCAGATCCACCCGCTCGTCTGCACCGCGTTCAACGCGGACTTCGACGGTGACCAGATGGCCGTGCACCTGCCGCTGTCCGCGGAGGCGCAGGCCGAGGCCCGCATCCTGATGCTGTCCTCGAACAACATCCTCAAGCCGGCCGACGGCCGCCCGGTCACGATGCCGACCCAGGACATGGTCCTCGGTCTGTTCTTCCTGACCACCGACGGCGACCTCAGGAACGTCAAGGGCGAGGACCGCTCCTTCGCGTCCGTGGCCGAGGCGATCATGGCGTTCGACGCCGGCGAGCTCTCGCTCCAGTCGCAGGTGGACATCCGCTTCCCGGTGGGCACCATCCCGCCGCGCGGCTGGACCCCGCCGGCGCAGGAGGAGGGCGAGCCGGAGTGGCAGCAGGGTGACACCTTCCGCCTGCGGACGACCCTGGGCCGCGCGCTCTTCAACGAGCTGCTGCCCGAGGACTACCCGTTCGTCGACTACGAGGTCGGCAAGAAGCAGCTCTCCGAGATCGTCAACGACCTCGCCGAGCGCTACCCCAAGGTCATCGTGGCGGCGACGCTCGACAACCTGAAGTCCGCGGGCTTCTTCTGGGCGACCCGTTCCGGTGTCACCGTGGCCATCTCCGACATCGTCGTTCCCGACGCCAAGCGCGGGATCGTCAAGGGCTACGAGGACCTGGACGAGAAGGTCCAGAAGCAGTACGAGCGTGGTCTGATCACCAAGGAAGAGCGCACTCAGGAGCTCATCGCGATCTGGACCAAGGCGACCAACGAGGTTGCCGAGGCGATGAACGCGAACTTCCCGAAGACCAACCCGGTCTCGATGATGGTGAACTCGGGCGCCCGAGGCAACATGATGCAGATGCGTCAGATCGCCGGTATGCGTGGTCTGGTGTCCAACGCCAAGAACGAGACCATCCCGCGTCCCATCAAGGCCTCGTTCCGTGAGGGCCTGTCCGTGCTGGAGTACTTCATCTCCACCCACGGTGCCCGTAAGGGTCTGGCCGACACCGCCCTGCGTACCGCCGACTCGGGTTACCTCACCCGTCGTCTGGTGGACGTCTCGCAGGACGTCATCATCCGCGAGGAGGACTGCGGCACCGACCGCGGTCTGCGTCTGGCCATCGCCGAGCGCGGCGAGGACGGCGTGCTGCGCAAGACGGAGAACGTCGAGACCAGCGTGTACGCACGTGCGCTGGCCGAGGACATCACCGTCGACGGCAAGGTGCTGGCCCCGGCCAACACCGACCTCGGCGACGTCCTCATCGACGAGCTCGTCAAGCACGGCATCGAGGAGGTCAAGACCCGCTCGGTCCTGACCTGTGAGTCCGCCGTCGGCACCTGCGCCATGTGCTACGGCCGCTCGCTGGCCACCGGCAAGCTGGTCGACATCGGTGAGGCGGTCGGCATCATCGCCGCCCAGTCCATCGGTGAGCCCGGTACCCAGCTGACGATGCGTACCTTCCACACCGGTGGTGTGGCCGGTGACGACATCACCCAGGGTCTGCCCCGTGTCGTCGAGCTCTTCGAGGCCCGTACCCCGAAGGGTGTCGCCCCGATCTCCGAGGCCTCCGGCCGCGTGCGGATCGAGGAGACCGAGAAGACCAAGAAGCTCGTCGTCACCCCGGACGACGGCAGCGACGAGACGGCGTTCCCGATCTCGAAGCGCGCCCGTCTCCTGGTGTCGGAGGGCGAGCACGTCGAGGTGGGCCAGAAGCTCACCGTGGGTGCCACCAACCCGCACGACGTGCTGCGCATCCTGGGTCAGCGTGCCGTCCAGGTCCACCTGGTCGGAGAGGTCCAGAAGGTCTACAACTCGCAGGGTGTGTCGATCCACGACAAGCACATCGAGATCATCATCCGGCAGATGCTGCGCCGTGTGACGATCATCGAGTCGGGCGACGCGGAGCTGCTGCCCGGCGAGCTGGTCGAGCGCTCGAAGTTCGAGACCGAGAACCGTCGTGTGGTCACCGAGGGCGGTCACCCCGCCTCCGGCCGTCCGCAGCTGATGGGTATCACCAAGGCCTCGCTGGCGACGGAGTCCTGGCTGTCGGCCGCCTCCTTCCAGGAGACGACCCGAGTTCTGACGGACGCGGCGATCAACGCCAAGTCCGACAGCCTCATCGGCCTCAAGGAGAACGTCATCATCGGTAAGCTCATCCCGGCCGGTACGGGTCTGTCCCGCTACCGCAACATCCGGGTGGAGCCGACCGAGGAGGCCAAGGCCGCGATGTACTCGGCCGTCGGCTACGACGACATCGACTACTCGCCGTTCGGCACGGGCTCCGGCCAGGCCGTCCCGCTGGAGGACTACGACTACGGTCCGTACAACCAGTAAGCGGTAGTACGAAGGGCGGTCACCCCCACCAGGGGGTGGCCGCCCTTCGGCGTTCCCGGTCTCAGCGCGGGAGCTGGAGGTAGGGCTCCAGGGCGCGCAGGCGGGTGTAGTTGTCGGGGTGGGTGGACAGCAGTCTGGCGAGTCCGGTGGGCTCCTGGAGCTTCTTGCCCTGGGCGGCGGCCGCCGACTTCGCCGCGTCCTCCTCGGCCTGGAAGTGGCGCAGGACCTCGGCCATCTCGGGCGCAAAGCCGAGGGCGGCGGACTGCTGGTCGGCACGCAGTTCGCCGAGCCGGCCCGCCCAGGCGAGGAGGTAGGGCGCGACGACCAGGGGGACGGTGATGTACCAGGCGACGAGGAACCCGGCGAGCACGAACATCCCCATGAAGAGGATCAGCAGCCCGGTCGCGGCCGCCGAGAAGACCCCCGCGACGGCGAGCGCGATCCTGGCCAGGGCGCGGGTGAACGCCCAGGCGAGCCGGCCGGGCAGCGAGTACCAGTAGCCGAGGAGACCGGCCCAGGCGTGGCCGCCGGTGTGGTGGCCGAGCTCATGGGCGAGGACGGCGGCGAGGTTGCTGCTGGGGATCTTGTTGAGGGAGTACGTGGTGACACCGACGACGTGACCGGCGACGGCGACGGCGTTCAGGTCGTCGCTGTTCTCCACCATCAGCTCGTAGGTGTTCGCCTCGATGCCGGCCCGTGCGGTGACCTCGCGCCAGATCGGCTCCAGCCGGGCGCGTTCCTCGGCCAGCGGCTCCCGCAGCTTGAGCACGTGCCGGGCGAAGCGCAGCTCGGTGGGCCGGTGGAAGACGAGCGCTCCGGAGGCCACCCAGGCCACGACGACCAGCCAGCCCACGACCGTGCCGCAGATGCCCAGCGCGAGGGCGGACACCACGGCGAGGCTCACCAGCGCCCCGGGGATCTGGGTGGCCAGCTGTCCGATGGCGGTGGCGTCGGCGCCGCGCTGGTGGCTCGCCAGATGGACGCGGGAGCCCTGGTGCCGGTAGTCGAGGTCGTCGGCGGCGACGGCGGGCCGCGGGATGAACGGCCTGGCGTCCGCCTGCGACTGCCCGGCGCCCTGCGGATCGGCCCCCTGCCCGTGCGGACCGGGCTGCGCCGTCCCCGGGTACTGCGCCCCGGGCTGCATCGCCCCCGGGTACTGCGCCCCGGCCTCGGCCGTCCCCGGGTACTGCGCCCCGGGCCCACCGGGTCCGGGACTCCCCGGGTACTGCGGTGCCTGAGTCCCGGTCCCCGGGTACTGGGGGGACTGGCCGCCGGGCCCCGGATGCTGCGGTGGCTGACCTCCCTGCCCCGGGTACTGCGGGGTCTGAGCCCCGGGCCCCGGGTAGTGCGGGGACTGGCCGCCGGGTCCCGGGTACTGGGGAGCCTGCCCCGTGCCGCCCGGATACGAGGGTGCGGCGCTTCCGGGCCCCGTACCCGGGTACAGCGGCGCCGCGCTCCCGGCTCCCGGGTACGTCGGCGCGGCGCTCGCGGCCGCCGCTCCGGGGTACTGAGGTCCGGGTCCACCAGGTCCGGGAACGCCGGGGTACTGCGGAGAGGAGCCGGCCGTCCCGGGGTGGTGCGGCGCGGGGCCCGTGCCGCCCGGGTACGTGGGCGCTGCGCCCGCCGCTGCCCCGGGGTACTGCGCTCCCGGGCTGCCGGGGTGGTCGGGCGGGGGAGCGGAAGCCCCCGGGTACTCGGGCGGCGGGGTCGCGGCACCCGGATACGGGAGTCCTGGATACGAGGGTTCGTGGGCCGGGCCCGGAGGCTGGGACATGACGGCTCCTTCGGTGGGACGGGTGGCTGTGCGGCGACGGGGACGTCAGCCGGGGAGCGGTGGGGAGCGGTGGGGGGCGGCCGCGGGACGACGGATGCCGGCCGGGCCGCGCGGACGCGGCCGGCGGTGCCCCGGCGGGCGGTGTCACGGGCGGAACCCCCGGCCGGGGGCTCACACGTGGCGCCCAGGCGCTGCCGGGGTTACGCGGGGGTGTCCGCGGCGGCGCCGTCCGGCGGTACGGCGGGCTGCGCGCCGTCGGGGCGGCCGGGTGCCCGGGGCACGGCCGGGGCGGGCCCGACGGCCGGGTAGGGCGTCGTCGCGGGAGGTCCGTACGGGTCCGCCGGGCTCTCGGGCCGCCCCGGTACCGCCGGGGCCTCGGGACGACCCGGTACGGCCGGACCCCCGGCGTAGGGACCCGAGGCGTCCGGCGCCCCGGTGTACGGCGGCCGGTCGCCCGCGTGGGCGGAAGCCCCGGCGTAGGGCTGCTGCTGCCCGCCCAGGCCGCCCAGGCCGCCCGTGTCGCCCGTGCCGCCCCCGTACGGAGGCTGCCCCGCGTGGGGCGGCTGCTGTGGGCCCGCGTAGGGGGGCCGGTCGTCGGCGTACGGAGGCCGGCCCCCGTCGTAGGGGGGACGCTCGCCGTACGGTGCCTGGCCCGCGTACCCGGGCCGGCCCGGGTACGGGGACTGGCCCGGATAGGGCGGCTGGGGCGGCGTGTACGGCTGTCCGGGCGCGGCCCCGGCGGGCAGCGCCCCCTGCGCCGGAGGCGCCTGCTGCTGGATCAGCTCGTCGACGGCCCGCAGGGTCGATCGTGCCGACTCCGCCTTCTGGAAGTCCTCCAGGCTGTCCCCGGCGAGGACCTGGAGCTGGCCCCTGATGATCGACAGCTGGTCCTTCTGGATGGACCCGATGACCATCTTGGTGTCCTCGGGGTGCTGGGACAGGTGCAGGGCCCAGGCGGCGACGCCTCCGTGCTGGAGGTGGTACTGGTAGAAGTTGATCTTCTCGGTGATCAGATGGTGGTCCTGCTGCTGGCGCAGCATCTCCAGCTCGTGCTGCTGCCGGGCCAGCCGGAGCCGGAACTCGTGCTCGGGGTCGAGCATGTCGGACTCGTAGCGCAGGCTCCGCTGCCGCCGCCGGTGCGCGATCGCCTCGTCGTCGAGCCGCAGCCGTACCGCGCAGGTCACGGCCAGCCCGATGCCCGCGGCGAAGCCGCCGTCGTCCACGGCCCGCTGGACCGCGCGCTCGGCGGCGGGGCTGTCCTCGATGGAGAAGGCGCGGCTGACCGGCCGCGCGAGCTGGTGCAGTTCACGGGTGAGCCGGGTCGGCACGTCCCGCTCGCCGCTGGCCACGTAGGCGATCGGGTCCGCGACCCGCCAGGTGAGATCGGCCGTGGCGCCGAAGGCGAACGCGTCGTCGTCGCTCGGCATCTCCAGCGCGAGCTGGACGGGGTGGCTGCCCATGTCCACCTCGTAGACGGAGGTGTAGCGGCGGGTGGCCGCGTCCGAGCGGCTCGGCCGGTGCGGGGGTGTGTAGACGTCGTACGAGCCCTTCGCGGTGACGAAGACCAGCGCGTGGTCGATCGCGGTCACCGACCGGCGGACGGTGTAGTCGAAGCGCGCTATCGGCCGCACGGTGAGCACCGGGTCGATGAGCGTGCTGTGCCGGTTGGCGTCCTGCTGCCACTCCGGCTGACGGCGGAACTCCGCCATGGTTCAACTCCTCGATGGATCTGGGGTGGAGGGGGTCAGAAGGGCGAGCAGCCGGTCGGCCACGGGCGGGCGCGGTCCGCCGTCCGGGGCCCGCAGGCCGGCCAGTTCGTGGCCCAGGCGTTTGCGGTCGTCCGCCGTCACGACCAGCGCGGGCAGCAGCAGCTCCAGGGCCTGGGCGACGTCCGCCCGGTGCTCGGCCAGCCGCACCCAGGTGTGCAGGGCGTTCAGGGCGCCCCGGGTGTGCCCGCGGTCGCCGAGCGCGGTGCGCCACAGGGTGGCCAGGTCGCGGGCCGAGTCCGCCTCGTACATGCCGGTGTCGGCGTACCACTCGACGAGCGCGCCCTCCTCCGCGTTGTCGCAGGAGCGGACGAACGCGGCCAGCGCGAGCGCCCGCACGGAGGCCGTGTCGTGGTGGAGCAGGCGCACCAGCTCGGAGAGCATCTCGCCGCGCCGGGTGCCCACCGAGAGCAGCAGGGCGGTGGAGTCGACCAGGTTCTTGGACTCCGTCTTGCTGCTGCCTCCGGCGCGGGCGCGGGCGGCGAGCGCGCTGAGCGCCGGGCCCGCGAGGTCGGGGCGCAGCGGGGTGAGCAGGCCGAACGCGCGGATCGCGGTCCAGCGGCGGGCCCAGTGGCCGTCCGTGCACCACTGGGTGAGCAGGCGCAGGACGACGGGTGCGTCGAGGAGCTGGGCGAGCGTGAGGGTGTTGGCGGCGGTGACCCGGGGGCCGAAGGCCTTGGACACGGCCCAGCCGTCGATCAGCAGCGCCATCGCCGAGGGCAGGTCGGCGCGGGCCAGCAGCGCGGCGGCCGCGGCGGCCCGGGTCCGTACGACGGGACGGCGGTCGCGGGCCAGTTCCCTGAGCCAGGCGACCAGCGCGGGCCGTGCCGACGGATGGCCCGTCCAGACCTCGCCGAGCAGCACCCGGGGGGTGGTCTCCTTCTTGAAGCGGGCCGTGAACTGGGGGACCGGGCCCCAGTCGGTCTCCTCGGTGCGTAACTCGCCCTCGGCCCGTGCCCGCTCCAGCCGGGTCTCGGCGGAGAGCCCGAACACCGGGATCTCCGGCGGCTGCTCGGGGTGCTGGAGCCGCTGGAAGTGCACGAACAGCGTGTCGGCGAGTTCCGCGGCGAGCACGTACGGAGCCTGGTCGAAGACGGCGAGAGAGATGAGGAACGCCTTGTCGCGCAGGGTGGACTCGGGGTCGCCGAGCCATTCCCGGCACTGCTGCTCGACCGCCGCGTGCCCGAAGTCGGCGAGGCGGGCCGCCGCCTCCTCGCCGCCGTCGTAGCGGGCGACCTCGGCGGCGAAGCGGGCCGCCTCTGCGGGGCGGTGGGCGTCGCGGGCGAGGAAGTCGCGGACGGGGCCGAGGGCGAGCAGTCCCGCGCCGGCGTCGGGATCCTCGCGCAGGTCGGCGAGGTGGGCGCGCAGCACGGCGGCCGCGTCCGGGGGCTCCCAGGGGCAGGGGGTGACTCCCGGCAGGAAGGGGGAGTTCTCGACGGTGACGACCAGGTGGCCGCCGGTCTTCGCGAGCCGGTCGCGGGCCGCGTAGAGGTGGGTGTCGCGCAGCGGGCGGTTGCGGCTCAGCGGCAGGTCCCGCAGGACGTAGCCGCCGGGCGCGGTGAGCTGGGCCGCCAGGTTCGCCGGTCCGGTCTCGGCGGACAGCGCATGGACGGCGGGCGCGCCCAGGCGGTGCAGCAGCATCAGGGCGGCGGCGTGGCGGCCGGTGGAGTGGGCGCCGGCCAGGACCAGGACGCGCTCCTCGCGCAGCCGGGCCAGGGCGGCGCCGAAGGAGGGGCCCTCGGCGAAGACCGCGGCGAGCGCGTCGAGCCGCTGCTCGGGTATCTCCCCGGAGGCGTACTCCGCGGTGGCCGTCCCGTGGTGGTGGATCTCCGTCTTGCCGCCGAGGAACACGTCACGGGCCGAGCCGCCCGCCGAGACGCCGTGCTGCGCCCCGGCGACCACGCTGCCGCCGAAGGAGGCGGCCTCGCCGAAGATGAATCCCGGGGTGTGCGCGACGAGTTCGCGCTGGGCGGCTCTGGCCTCCTGGGTGTCCTCCTCGGGCTCGGCGGCGTCGGTACCCGCCCCGGCCTCCGGGCGGAGGCCGTCCGGCCAGGACGCGTCAGCCGGTGGTACGTCGTCGGGGCCGCCCCGCGTCGGGGGCGCGGACACCGTCACTTCGCCCCACCCCCGCTGCCGCCCAGGTGGACGTCGCCGGTGACCTGGCCGCCGGACACCCCGTGCTGGTCCCCGCCGACGAGGCTGCCGCCGAAGCTGGGCGAGCCCCCGCCGAAGTCGAAGACGACGCCTGCGGCGGGCGCGCCGGGCCGGGTCCGCGGGGCGGCCTCCTGCTCGGGCTGCTCCGCCGGAGTGGGCCGCGGGGGCTGCTCGGGCTGCTGGGGCTGCTCGGACCGGGCCGGCTCGTGCGGGCCGGACCCGCCCGCCGCCGCCCCGGCGGGCCCTGCCGCTCCCGCCGTGCCGACCGACTGCGCAGCTCCCGCCACCCCTGCCGCTCCCGCCGGCTGCGCCGCCGCCCCTGCCGCTCCCGCCGGCTGCGCCGCCGCCCCTGCCGCTCTCGCCGGCTGCGCCGCCGCCCCTGCCGCTCTCGCCGGCTGCGCCGATTCCGTCGCCCCTGCCGTCCCCGTCGGCTGTGCCGTTCCCGCCGCTCCCGACGGTCCCGTCGACTCCGCCGCTCCCGTCACCCCCGACGGTCCCGTCCGCTCCGCCGCTCCCGGTGATGGCGTGCGGGGCGTCGGCGAGGCTGCCCCCGGCGCCGGGCTCTCCCCCGAGCAGTCCGGCGCCGGGGCTCCCCCGCCTTCACCGTGGTCGTCCGCCCCGTGCGGGACCGGGCCGTGCAGCCAGGCCCGCAGGGGTCCGTTCTTGCTGTCCACCGTCACCGGGTGGAAGTCGTCCGCCGGGATGCCCGGGTGGCCGTGCCGCACGATCCCCGTGTGCACCCCCTCCGAGACGCACAGGGCGAAGTCGTCCGGCCGCTCCCGCAGGGCCGCCCGCAGCAGGCGGGCGTCCAGGAGCCGGCAGGCGTGGTTGAGGTCGGAGCCGACCCAGCCGTCGAGCTCGTCGACGGCGACGTAGCCGGTGGCGACGACACCGCGCAGCCGGATCTGGGCTGAACTGGACGCCGTCCGGTTGACCGAGCGCAGCAGCTCGGGCACCTCGGTGAGCAGGGCGCGCAGCAGGGCGGTGACGGAGGCGTTCGCGTCGATCAGCTCCATCACCGAGTCGCCGCGGTCCGCCCGCAGCCGCAGCCGCTCGTCGATGCCGGCGCTCTCCAGCGCGCGGTCCGTGATGTCGTAGAGCATCCGGCGCAGATAGGCCTGCTCCACGTCGTCCCGGTCGCTGTACTTCTCGATGTCCAGCAGAAGGATCGTCCGGTTCACGGGGTCGGTCATGGTCGCCTTTCGGTGGGGGCCTCGCCTGGCAAGCAGGGTGGCGGCACCGGTGGGCCGGGTGGGAGGTCGGATGTCCCACTCGAAGTGTGACCGTGTGCACAGAAGCGATCCGCCGTCACGGCCGCCCCGGCGGTGAGCGGCCGCCCCGGCCGCCCCGGGCGCCCCAGGCCCGTGAGCGCGGCCCGGCAGGGGCCGGGGGACGGGGTCCGGAGGCGTGCCTCGCGGCGGCCGACCGAGGGCGGAGGAGTGCCTCCGTACCGGGCGTCGGACCGGAGCTGCCGGGAGCCGTCGGACCCGAGCGGCCGGAAGCGGTCCGGCCGAAGTGGTCGGGAGGTGTCGGACCGGAGCTGCCGGGAGCCGTCGGGCCCGAGCGGCCGGAAGCGGTCCGACCGAAGTGGTCGGGAGGCGTCGGATCGGAGTGGTCGGGAGCCGTCGGGCCCGAGCGGCCGGGAGCCGTCCGGCCGGAGCGGTCGGGAGGCGTCGGGCCGGAGTGGTCGGGGGCGGTGGATCATCCGCGGGCGATCCGCCGCAGGACGTCCATGCGCAGGATCACCATCGTCCGCCGCCCCGTCAGCACCGCGTCCCGCTCCCGGAGTTCCTTCAGCAGCCGCTGGACCATCTCCCGGGACGCGCCCACCGAACCGGCGAGCTCCTGCTTGCTGAGCGGGACGGAGAGTTCGACGCCCGCCTCGGTGCGCCGGCCGTTCGTGCGGGCCAGGTCGAGCAGCAGCGCCGCGAAGCGTTCGCGGACGCTCATCGAGGCGAACTCCAGCCGGCGCCGGTCGGCGGCGCGCGTGCGGTCCGAGGTGAGACCGAGCAGGGCGAAGGAAACAGCGGGGGAGCGGGCCAGGAAGTCCCGGAAGTGCTCGCGCACGAGCGCGACCGTGCGGACCGGCTCCAGGGCCGTCACCGTCGCGGAGCGCGGCCGCCCGGTGAGCGCCGCGGACTCCCCGACGATGTCGCCGGGGCCGCGCAGCGCGAGCAGCGCCTCGTAGCCGTTGGCGGCGGCGGCCGTCACCTTCGTCCAGCCGTGCGTGACGATCAGGACGTGCGAGGAGGGCTCGCTCTGGTGCAGGAGCACCATCCGGGGCGCGAAGGACAGCTCGCGGCCGAGCGCCAGCAGCGAGGAGCGGTCCTCGCTCTCCAGCCGGGCCAGGAACGGCACCCGGTCGTCCAGGCTCTCGTCCCCGCCTAAGGATCCAGCCGCCATGAGTCCATCCCCCGTCCCCCGGTCGGGCCCGCCGGCCGACGCACGGTGATCGGTGCGCGGCAACGGGTCACCGTACTCACTCAGTGTGTGCGGTGCGGACCCGTTCGGAGACTTTCATCGCGGAACCGATGACAAGCTGCGCCAAGTGTGAAGTACCCCGAGAATGGATCGGGAGAAGTCCGGCGTGTCGGGCACCACGGCATTTGTTTTGACCGAAGTCCGTGAGGTAGGTACGCTCATACCTTGTGCCTGGGGTGTGCCCTGGCTCTCGTGCGTGCCTTCAGACCGCAAGGGGAGCCGTAAGCGGCCACCGCAATCTGCGCCCTTTCCGCCTTGCGGCGAGGGGTTCGCAGCATTCGACACACCCGACCGCGTGGGTCGGTGGCGTTTCAGGTTAGCTTCACCATTCGGCACACAGAAACCGGAGAAGTAGTGCCTACGATCCAGCAGCTGGTCCGGAAGGGCCGGCAGGACAAGGTCGAGAAGAACAAGACGCCCGCACTCGAGGGTTCGCCCCAGCGTCGTGGCGTCTGCACGCGTGTGTTCACGACCACCCCGAACAAGCCGAACTCGGCCCTGCGTAAGGTCGCGCGTGTGCGTCTGACCAGCGGCATCGAGGTCACGGCCTACATTCCGGGTGAGGGACACAACCTGCAGGAGCACTCCATCGTGCTCGTGCGCGGCGGCCGTGTGAAGGACCTGCCGGGTGTTCGCTACAAGATCATCCGCGGTTCGCTCGACACCCAGGGTGTCAAGAACCGCAAGCAGGCCCGCAGCCGCTACGGCGCCAAGAAGGAGAAGTAGAAATGCCTCGTAAGGGCCCCGCCCCGAAGCGCCCGGTCATCATCGACCCGGTCTACGGTTCCCCTCTGGTGACCTCCCTCATCAACAAGGTGCTGCTGAACGGCAAGCGCTCCACCGCCGAGCGCATCGTCTACGGCGCCATGGAGGGCCTGCGTGAGAAGACGGGCAACGACCCGATCATCACGCTGAAGCGCGCGCTGGAGAACATCAAGCCGACCCTCGAGGTCAAGTCCCGCCGCGTCGGCGGTGCGACGTACCAGGTGCCGATCGAGGTCAAGCCCGGTCGCGCCAACACGCTCGCGCTGCGCTGGCTCGTCGGTTACTCGCGCGCCCGTCGCGAGAAGACCATGACCGAGCGTCTGCTCAACGAGCTTCTCGACGCCTCCAACGGCCTCGGTGCCGCTGTGAAGAAGCGCGAGGACACCCACAAGATGGCCGAGTCCAACAAGGCCTTCGCGCACTACCGCTGGTAGTCGCTACCCCCATCGAGACCGAGAGAAGACTGAAGCCTCATGGCTACCACTTCACTTGACCTGGCCAGGGTCCGCAACATCGGGATCATGGCCCACATCGACGCGGGCAAGACGACCACCACCGAGCGGATCCTCTTCTACACCGGCGTCAGCTACAAGATCGGTGAAGTCCACGACGGCGCTGCCACCATGGACTGGATGGAGCAGGAGCAGGAGCGTGGCATCACGATCACCTCTGCTGCCACCACCTGTCACTGGCCCCTCGAGGACAACGACTACACGATCAACATCATCGACACCCCCGGGCACGTCGACTTCACGGTCGAGGTGGAGCGTTCGCTCCGCGTCCTCGACGGTGCCGTCACGGTGTTCGACGGTGTCGCGGGTGTCGAGCCGCAGTCCGAGACGGTGTGGCGTCAGGCCGACCGTTACGGTGTGCCGCGCATCTGCTTCGTGAACAAGCTGGACCGTACCGGCGCCGAGTTCCACCGCTGCGTGGACATGATCGAGAACCGCCTGGGCGCGGTCCCGATCGTCATGCAGCTCCCGATCGGTGCCGAGATGGACTTCCAGGGCGTTGTGGACCTCGTCCGCATGAAGGCGCTCGTGTGGTCCGCCGAGGCGGCCAAGGGCGAGATGTACGACGTCGTCGACATCCCGGCCACGCACACCGAGGCTGCCGAGGAGTACCGCGGCAAGCTGGTCGAGACCGTCGCCGAGCACGACGACGAGATCATGGAGCTGTTCCTGGAGGGCCAGGAGCCCACCGAGGAGCAGCTGTACGCCGCGATCCGTCGCATCACCATCGCGTCCGGCAAGTCCAAGGACGTCACGGTCACCCCCGTGTTCTGTGGCACCGCGTTCAAGAACAAGGGCGTTCAGCCCCTGCTCGACGCGGTCGTGCGCTACCTGCCGACTCCGATCGACGTCGAGGCCATCGAGGGCCACGACGTGAAGGACCCGGAGCTGGTCGTCAAGCGCAAGCCGTCCGACGACGAGCCGCTCTCCGCCCTCGCGTTCAAGATCATGAGCGACCCGCACCTGGGCAAGCTCACCTTCGTCCGGGTCTACTCGGGCCGTCTCGAGGCGGGCAGCGCTGTGCTGAACTCCGTCAAGGGCAAGAAGGAGCGCATCGGCAAGATCTACCGCATGCACGCGAACAAGCGTGAGGAGATCGAGTCGGTGGGCGCCGGCGACATCGTCGCCGTCATGGGCCTGAAGCAGACCACCACCGGTGAGACGCTGTCCGACGACAAGAACCCGGTGATCCTGGAGTCCATGGACTTCCCGGCGCCGGTCATTCAGGTCGCCATCGAGCCCAAGTCCAAGGGTGACCAGGAGAAGCTGGGTGTCGCCATCCAGCGTCTCGCGGAGGAGGACCCCTCCTTCCAGGTCCACTCGGACGAGGAGACCGGCCAGACCATCATCGGTGGTATGGGCGAGCTGCACCTCGAGGTGCTGGTCGACCGTATGCGCCGTGAGTTCAAGGTCGAGGCCAACGTCGGCAAGCCGCAGGTCGCGTACCGCGAGACGATCCGTCAGGCCGTCGAGCGTCTCGACTACACGCACAAGAAGCAGACCGGTGGTACCGGTCAGTTCGCCAAGGTGCAGATCGCGATCGAGCCGATCGAGGGCGGCGACGCCTCGTACGAGTTCGTGAACAAGGTCACCGGTGGCCGCATCCCGAAGGAGTACATCCCTTCGGTCGACGCGGGTGCGCAGGAAGCCATGCAGTTCGGCATCCTGGCCGGCTACGAGATGACGGGCGTCCGCGTCATTCTTCTCGACGGTGGTTACCACGAGGTCGACTCCTCCGAGCTCGCCTTCAAGATCGCCGGTTCGCAGGCCTTCAAGGAGGCCGCGCGCAAGGCCAAGCCCGTGCTCCTCGAGCCGATGATGGCCGTCGAGGTCACCACGCCCGAGGACTACATGGGCGAGGTCATCGGCGACATCAACTCCCGCCGTGGCCAGATCCAGGCCATGGAGGAGCGCATGGGCGCCCGGATCGTCAAGGGTCTGGTCCCGCTCTCGGAGATGTTCGGCTACGTCGGAGACCTCCGCAGCAAGACGTCGGGTCGCGCAAGCTACTCGATGCAGTTCGACTCCTACGCCGAGGTTCCGCGGAACGTCGCCGAGGAGATCATCGCGAAGGCCAAGGGCGAGTAACACAGCTCGTTTACACGCTTTAGGCTTGACACCGACCGCCGGGGTTTCACCGGTAAGGGACAACCCCGGCGGACGGCACCCCAGCAAAGATCACCTGGCGCCGATGAGTAAGGCGTACAGAACCACTCCGTAGGAGGACCCCAGTGGCGAAGGCGAAGTTCGAGCGGACTAAGCCGCACGTCAACATCGGCACCATCGGTCACATCGACCACGGTAAGACGACCCTCACGGCCGCCATTACCAAGGTGCTGCACGACGCGTACCCGGACCTGAACGAGGCCTCGGCCTTCGACCAGATCGACAAGGCTCCTGAGGAGCGCCAGCGCGGTATCACGATCTCGATCGCGCACGTCGAGTACCAGACGGAGGGCCGTCACTACGCCCACGTCGACTGCCCCGGTCACGCGGACTACATCAAGAACATGATCACGGGTGCGGCGCAGATGGACGGCGCCATCCTCGTTGTCGCCGCCACCGACGGCCCGATGCCGCAGACCAAGGAGCACGTGCTCCTGGCCCGCCAGGTCGGCGTTCCGTACATCGTCGTCGCCCTGAACAAGGCCGACATGGTGGACGACGAGGAGATCCTGGAGCTCGTCGAGCTCGAGGTCCGTGAGCTCCTCTCCGAGTACGAGTTCCCGGGCGACGACCTGCCGGTCGTCAAGGTCTCGGCGCTCAAGGCGCTCGAGGGCGACAAGGAGTGGGGCCAGACCGTTCTGGACCTCATGGCCGCCGTCGACGAGTCCATCCCCACCCCGGCTCGTGACGTCGACAAGCCGTTCCTCATGCCCGTCGAGGACGTCTTCACGATCACCGGTCGCGGTACGGTCGTCACCGGCCGTATCGAGCGTGGTGTCCTGAAGGTCAACGAGACCGTTGACATCATCGGCATCAAGCAGGAGAAGACCACGACCACGGTCACGGGCATCGAGATGTTCCGCAAGCTGCTCGACGAGGGCCAGGCCGGTGAGAACGTCGGTCTGCTCCTCCGTGGCATCAAGCGCGAGGACGTCGAGCGCGGCCAGGTCATCATCAAGCCGGGTTCGGTCACCCCGCACACCGAGTTCGAGGCCCAGGCCTACATCCTGTCCAAGGACGAGGGTGGCCGCCACACGCCGTTCTTCAACAACTACCGTCCGCAGTTCTACTTCCGTACGACGGACGTGACGGGCGTTGTGACCCTCCCCGAGGGCACCGAGATGGTCATGCCCGGTGACAACACCGAGATGACCGTCGCGCTGATCCAGCCGGTCGCCATGGAAGAGGGCCTGAAGTTCGCCATCCGTGAGGGTGGCCGGACCGTGGGCGCCGGCCAGGTCACCAAGATCACGAAGTGATTTTGTGCCTGACCCGGTAGCTTCAGCCTGAGCTGAGCTTCCACGAAGGGGCCCGTACGACTTCGGTCGTACGGGCCCCTTTCGCATGCCCGGCCCGTCGGGCGGGTCGGACATGTATACGAAGTTCGAGCACGGGTGTGCCGTGGCGGTAGTTCTCCCAGGTGAAACGAATTCCTGGTGCGTGTCGAAAGAATCACGTAACGCATCCGTAATTCAAGGGGAAGACTGTAGGGACGATCTCCCGCCTCCGGGCGGGGGACCGACTGCTCTGCGCACCGACGCCGCCGGAACCGACCGGTCGAACCGACCCCGGTCGGCCGCCCCGACGGCCCTGCCCGAAGGGACCCCAGGTGACCCGCCCCGACACGAAGAGCCGCATCGCCGCCCTGCTCGCCGACATCGAGCTGCGCAATCCGGCCCAGCCCGAGTTCCTCCAGGCCGCCAACGAGGTGCTCGAAACCCTGGCCCCGGTCCTCACGCAGCGCCCCGAGCTCGCGGACGCGGCCCTCGTCGAGCGGCTGGTGGAACCGGAGCGGCAGATCATCTTCAGGGTGCCGTGGCAGGACGACCACGGCAAGGTCCACGTCAACCGGGGCTACCGCGTGGAGTTCAACAGCGCGCTCGGCCCGTACAAGGGCGGTCTGCGCTTCCACCCGTCGGTGAACCTCGGCATCGTGAAGTTCCTCGGCTTCGAGCAGATCTTCAAGAACGCGCTGACCGGCCTCGGTATCGGTGGTGGCAAGGGCGGCAGCGACTTCGACCCGCGCGGCAGGTCGGACGCCGAGGTCATGCGCTTCTGCCAGTCCTTCATGACCGAGCTGTACCGCCACATCGGTGAGCACACGGACGTGCCCGCGGGCGACATCGGCGTGGGCGGCCGCGAGATCGGCTATCTCTTCGGCCAGTACCGCCGCATCACCAACCGCTGGGAGGCCGGTGTCCTGACCGGCAAGGGCACGCACTGGGGCGGTTCGCTGATCCGTCCCGAGGCGACCGGCTACGGCAACGTCCTGTTCGCCGCCGCCATGCTGCGCGAGCGCGGCGAGGACCTGGAGGGCCAGACCGTGGTCGTCTCCGGCTCCGGGAACGTCGCCACGTACACGATCGAGAAGCTCACCGCCCTCGGCGCCAACCCGGTGACCTGCTCCGACTCGACGGGCTACGTCGTCGACGACAAGGGCATCGACGTCGCCCTGCTCAAGCAGATCAAGGAGGTCGAGCGCGGCCGGGTCTCCGACTACGCGGCCCGGCGCGGCGCGTCGGCGCGGTTCGTCGCGAACGGCAGCGTCTGGGACGTGCCGGCCGATGTCGCGCTGCCCTCGGCCACCCAGAACGAGCTGGACGCGGCCGCTGCGGCCACCCTGATCGGCAACGGCGTCAAGGCGGTCTCCGAGGGCGCCAACATGCCGACCACCCCCGAGGCGGTCCACCTCTTCCAGAAGGCGGGCGTCGCCTTCGGCCCCGGCAAGGCGGCCAACGCGGGCGGTGTCGCGGTCAGTGCGCTGGAGATGAGCCAGAACCACGCCCGTACGTCGTGGCCGCGCGAGCGGGTCGAGAACGAACTGGCCGGGATCATGAACAACATCCACGCCATCTGCCACGAGACCGCCGAGCGCTACGGCGTCCCCGGCGACTACGTCAGCGGCGCGAACATCGCGGGCTTCGAGCGGGTCGCGGGCGCGATGCTGGAGCAGGGCGTGATCTGACCGGGGTCCGATCCGACCGAGGTCCGCGAGGGCGGCCGGACGGTCGGCGTCGGCAAGGGTCCGTGCGGCTTCGGTCGTACGGGCCCTTCGCCGTGTCGGGGGCCGGATGGAATCCGGAGGTCATCCCGCCGGTGCGAACACGCTGCGTTCCACCAGGTCCGGGAGGATGCGGGCGGCGGCTCGGAAGTCCTGGTCGTCGTGCAGGACGGTGAGGCCGTGGTGGGCGGCCGTGGCGCAGACCAGCCAGTAATTGCTACCTCGAACCTGAGGACATCGGAGAAGGCGAGGCGGTCTGACAGCCGCCGCACCTGCCCGGCTCAGGCCCTCGGAAGGCGCGGTCGCAACCTTCGCAGTTCTGGAGTGGGTGCCGGACGTCTCTGACCGTGAGGGGGGAGCGGAAGGGAGGCGGGGGCGGCAGCAGGGCCTCGAGGCGGTGGGCGAGGAGGGCGGCCGGGCGGTGCAGGTCTTCGAGTGGCAGGTCCCTGGTCAGGGCGTGACATACGGCGATGGGGGTGAGGTCGCGCTCCAGCCAGGCGGCGACGCCGGGGGAGAGGTGCTCGGTGTCGGTGGTGGAGAGGAGGAGGCGGGGGTCCTCGCGGCGGAGGCCCGCGAGGAGGTCGGTGGCCGTCCGGAGGAGAGCGGGGGAAGGGCGAGCGGGTTGCGGGACGGCCGGGAGCGCCTTGCGGCGGGGGCGGTCGGCCGGGGCAGGGCGTCGGGTCGGTGGCTTGGGTCCCGTGGTCGCGGCCTGCGTGCCGTGGCGGCCGGGGTGGTTGCAGGACACCGTGCGGGTGACGATCCGGCCGTCGGGTGTGCGTTCGCGGGTGCGGCGCAGATAGCCGTGGGTCTCCAGCTCGCGCAGGGCGGCGGCGATCCGGGTGGCGCCCTCGGGGAAGCGGGCGGCGAGGGTCTTGATGTCGACGGGGGCGCCGGCGGGCAGCGACTGGATGTGGGCGCCGAGCCCGATCGCGAGTCCGGACAGCTCCGGATGCTGGGTGAGGTGGTTGCCGATCACCGTGAAGCGCTCGGTGTGGCGGGTGTTGTCGTGCACCACGCCGGAACGGGGGCGCCTGTGAGGGTGGTTTTTGCCCGGCATGCGGGACTGGAGACGCTCGGGCGCGCTAGGGTTTTCAGTGTCCATCAGGAAGCTCCGAACTTCCTCGGTGGTCAGGCCCTCGCACTGGGATCGCTAGTCCCGGCGGGGGCCGTCACATTTTCTGGCGCAGGTCCGCGGCTGGCTGCGGATACCTGCGGTCGTGATCTGTCGCGCTGAGCGTAGGGCAGGCAACCCCACCCGAATCCAGCCCGGTTGGGCATATTCACTCGGGGGAGTGAGACCGCGCCGCGGGCGGGAGGGGTGGGGCTTGGCGGGGGTTCTTTCTCCCCGGTGGTGCTTGGAAAAGACCGCAGGCCGCACCGGAGCACGGTCCGCCGTGCTCCGGTTCCCGGAGCCTCAGTTCGGCCCAGACGGTCTTGCGCGGGGCGGGGCCGGGTGTCACGCCCCAGCGGTGCGCGAACGCATCCACGAGGAGCAGCCCGCGGCCCGACCCGGCGCCGGGATCCGCCCCGCCGGCCCGGGGGAGACGGTCACCGACGGTGTCCGTCACCTCGATGCGGAGGGTGTCGCCGACGACGTACAGCGTGAGCCGGAAGTCCCTTCCCCGTACGCGGCCGTGCGTCGCCGCGTTGTTCGCGAGCTCCGCGACGACCTGGTCGGCCGGACTCAACGGAAGCTCCCAGGAGCGGAGTTGCTCGGTCGCCAGCAGCCTGGCCAGACGGGCGCCGCGGGGCGTGGGGGACAGCAGCACGCTGAAGTTGCGGACGGGTTCGACGCGTTGGGCCTCCGGCCCGGCGGTTTCCTGATTCACGTCACTCAGCGTGTCCGACGCTGCCTACTCTGAGCAGCGATGACGCCGGTACGTATCGGGACTGTCCGGTCGTTGTCCCGATCTGTCCCGGCTGTCCCGGGTGTCGTCCGGGAACCCTGGGCGTTGGAGGTGGGTGGGTGTGAGCAGCGAGAGCGCGGACGAGCCGGGGTGGGACGTCAGCCCCGAGGACGAGGTCGCCCCGGTCGTCGAGGCGACCGGCCGCCAGATCAGGCTCTGGCGCGAGGCGGCCGGGATGCGGGTGGTCGACTTCGGACGGGCCATCGGCTACGGGGAGGACCTGGTCCGCAAGGTGGAGCGCGGCGCCCGGATCCCCCGGGCGGACTTCCTGGACCGCGCGGACGACGTCCTGAACGCCGAGGGGCGCCTTCGGGCCTTCAAGGAGGACATGGAAAAGGCCCGGTACCCGAAGAAGGTGCGCGAGCTGAAGATGCTGGAGGAGAGGGCGGTCGAGCTGCTGCTGTACAGCAACCACAACATCCATGGGCTGTTGCAGACGGAGGAGTATGCGCGGGCGCTGTTCGGTACGTGGCGGCCCACTCTGTCTCAGGACGGGTTGGAACGCGCGGTGGCCGCACGTATGGCCAGGCGGACGATTTTCAGCCGGTCACCCGTTCCGGAACTCAGCTTCGTGCAGGAGGAGGTGACCCTGCGCCGACCCGTCGGCGGGAATTTGGTGCATCGCCGTCAGCTCGAACACCTGCGGGAGATGGCAGAGTTGACGCAGGTCGAGTTCCAGGTGATGCCCACCGCACGAGCCGATCATCCTGGCGCGGCCGGACGGATCCAGGTGCTGAAGTTCGGAGACGGCACGGCGGTGGGACGTACCGACGACGAGTTCAACGGACGCCCGGTCTCCGACCCGAGACAGCTCCGGATTCTCGAACTGCGGTACGGCATCATCAGGGCTCAAGCTCTCTCACCGGGGGAGTCGCTGGCCTTCATCGAGCAAGTGCTGGGAGAGACATGACCCACGGGACCTCGGCCGGCGAAGCGTCCGAACTGAAGTGGTTGAAGAGCAGCTACAGCGACAGCAGTAACCCCAGTGACTGCGTCGAAGTAGCCCACACCCCCGCCACCATCCACGTCCGTGACTCCAAAGACCCGGACGGTGCCCAACTGATGGTGGCGCCCGGGGCCTGGGTTGTGTTCATTCGCTTCGCGGCTCGGCGTTGACCGAGAGGGCGGAGATCCACCCGCAGAGCTACGCACGTACCGTCTTCGCGGCCCTCGGCGGGGTCGTCGAGATCGGGGCGGTGAACCACACCGGTACCTGGGATCTGGCGGATGTCTCGGTGGGGGACTTCCTGGCCCCCAGGGGCGAGGCCGTCGCCCGGGTCATGGCGGCCGTCCGGACGATCGGCCGGTTCGACGACGCGGGCATGGCCGTCGCGGACGAGCTGGGGTACCTGCGCGAGCACCCCGTCGAGGCGCCGTGGCTGCTGCTCTGGTCGGCGGGGATCACCTGGGATCCGGAGTCGCCGGAGGACCTCGCGTACCTGGAGGACCCGCGGGTGGTGCGTCGGATGTGCCGGATGGGCGCGGACCTCCAACTGGCGAACCTGCTGGACGCCTTGGTGACCGCCGGCATAGCGGCCAGGGTCGACGCCGAGGAGGGTGGGGGCCTGATCGCCGAGGTCGTCCGCGACGCCTGCGAGCTGGTGGACGAGACCGGTCGCAGCACACCGGAGAACGTGTTCCGCATGTGGCGGGTGGCCCGTCTGCCGGACGTCCTGCGCCCGGACTCCGGCGCGCCGGAATGGGGCAAGGCGGGGTACAGGGCGTACGACGCGGAGCTGGAGTGGTTGCAGGCGCCGGGCTGAACCCCGCCGGGGCCGGTCACTGCATGTTCTGCACGTGCGGATGGTCGTACGAGGCGACGCAGACGTAGACCTGCAGGTTGTAGCTCCGGCCGATGGTGAGCCGGGTGGAGCAGGCCGGGCCGAGGAAGTGGAGGCCGTCGTAGCCGGCGTCCTCCAGGGGGCGCCAGCTCCCGGTGCCGCCGTCCCATTCGGTGCCGTCGACGGTGAGCAGCGGGCGCACGTCCGAGCCGCACTCGGGGCAGGCCATGGGGAACGGGTCGCTGAAGCTCCACGGGGCGTGGCCGCCGAGTTTGCAGCCGGGGGCGACGCTGAGGTCGTACTGGTAGTCGACGGTCGCGACGTCGTCCTCGTCGTCGGGGTTCTGCTCGTCCTCCCAGGCCTCGATCCGGTCGGCGAGCTCCTCGGGCAGCTCGTGGGGGGCCGGGTACTCGGTGACCGTCTCCGGGTGGAGCAGGCAGGGCTCGGGCAGGTAGGTGTCGCTGCCGATCACCGAGGGCCCGGGTGGTGCGGCGAGCGGGTCGGTGACGTCGGCGGAGGAGCGCCAGCGCAGTTCCACCGCGGGGAGGTAGTCCTCGTCGTGGTCGAACGGGCACCACAGGACCTGGAGCAGATCGGCGCCGGCGGGGCGGGGCAGCGCGGGGACGTCGGCGGCGTAGACCTGGACCACGGGGATGAGGGGGACCGGTCCGTCCTGCGGGAGGGGCCGGTCGTCGACCGCGCGGTCGACGATCTCCCGCTCGTCGGGGGTGAGCAGGTCCGCGCCCTCAGCGCGGGGCCGGGTCCAGGCGTCGTCGAGGATGCGCCGCCGCTGCCGTACGTCGTCGGGCGCCACACCGCGGTGCGTGGGCGCGTCGTGGTCCGGGCACGTGGGCCACGGCTCACCTGAGGGCCACAGCAGGGGACCGCCGACCGAACTGTCCCGGGCGGTCGGCGCGCCCGGCCGCGGATGCAGCCGGACGGCGCTGCGGGCCAGCGCCGCGAGTTCGGGAAACGGGACGGTGACGTCGAGGGGCCGTGGGGGCGTGGTCCGAGCCATGAAGGGAGGCTACGGGCCCGACGGCGGCTGCCGAACCGCAGAGGTGCTCCCTGTAAGTTCGCTTGCGCGTAAGGGTGTTGTCGAGGTGGGCGTGACGGGGGTCGCGGCATGGCGGGGAATCGGCCGGGGGACCGGCATGTGCTGGAGCACGGCGTGTTCCGAGCCGCGCCGGACACGAGGACCGTGTGGGCGGAATTGCCGGCCGAGGTCCTGGAAGCCGTCGCCCGATGCGACGCGGAGCGTCTTGAGGTGGAGCGGTCCCGGGTCGCACCGGCGCTGCGGGAGAGGATCACGACTCCCGTCTACTCGGTCGCCGATCGGTTCGCTTCCTGGGAGCGTGTGGTGCGCCGGATGGAGCCCGGTCGGTCGAGCGACGACTTCTATCCCGTCAGCGCCTACGAGAACGACCTCGACTCCCGTGACTCGCTGGAGCAGTTGATGCCCGGGCTGCCCGCGGAGGCCCGGGAGGGCGCGCTGGGGCAGCTGCTGGCGCGGTTGGACGAACGCTTCGCGGCCGCGAGCGTTCCGGATCCGGAGCGGTCGCTGCGCGCCTGGGTGCGTCCGACGAAGGAGCGTCCCGAGGCGGAACTCGCGCAGTGGTGGAAGCGCAGGCCACTGCGTGATCCGTGGGATTGATCCGTGACATCGGGTGGGAGCGCTGAAGGATCGGTATGACGTCCGGATACGACTGGGAAACCGGCAGGGGCCTGCTGCGTATCGACGACCCCGCCGAGGTGGACGCGGCGTTCGAGCGCGGGGCGGGGCATCTCGGCACCGCGGTGATCGGGCTGGCCTTCAACTGTCCGCTGGAGGAGGCGTCACCTCGGATCGTCCGGGCCATGCGGTTGCCGGATCTCGATCAGCGCGCGTTCGCCTGCACCGCGGCCGGCACTGCGGCGCGTGTCAACGGCCGGTTGACCCCCGAGCTGTACGCCGCCCTGAGCGCGGAGGGGCCCCGAAGCATCGCCGAGTACGCCGTCAAGGACACCTTGACCTTCGTACCGTTCCGGCGGCTGCCCCCGCGCTTCAAGTGGTGGAAGGTCGTCTCGGGGGTGCGCAACAAGCTGGAGGGCTGGTGGCTGCGGTCGGGGGAGACGATCGAGGACGCCTGGAGCACGCTGCGCCGACGAGGCTGAGCCGGAGCCGAGCCCGATGCCGGGTGGGGCGTAGCCGCCGGCGGGGGCGAGGGGAGAGGCATGCCGTCCGGCAGGGAGAAACGGGGCAATCGGCGGAAAATGCCGGGGTCGTTTCGGTTGTGGTCGAGCCGGGTTTGATCTGCGTCACCTTAGGGGTACGATCCTCGGCTCGATTGGCCAGGGGGGCGTCCGGTATGGCAGACTAACGGGGTTGCTCGGTCGAGTGCCGATGCTGCGCGCCTCCCGTCGGGAGGACTGGAAGCGAGTCCCACAGTACTCGTCGCCCCATCTGTCGTCAGGCAGCGCTGGGGCGGACGTACGGGAATCTTCCGGGAAGTGTCAGCGGGGTGCAGACCAGGCGCCCGGTGGGTGTTCAGCCCCCGGTCCTGCGGTTGCTTTCGGGCGGGCCGCGTCCCTCGTAGGGAAATCCCTTGTGGATATCTGTGCGGCAGGAGCGCGACACACCCGACCGCGTGGGTCGGAGACCAGGACGCGAACCCCCGGGTACCAGAGCGTTTTACCGAGACAAAGGACTACTGAGTAGCCATGGCGGGACAGAAGATCCGCATCCGGCTCAAGGCCTACGACCACGAGGTCATCGACTCCTCGGCGAAGAAGATCGTCGAGACGGTGACCCGCACTGGTGCGTCGGTCGCGGGCCCGGTGCCGCTGCCCACTGAGAAGAACGTGTACTGCGTCATCAAGTCGCCGCACAAGTACAAGGACTCTCGCGAGCACTTCGAGATGCGCACCCACAAGCGCCTCATCGACATCCTCGACCCCACGCCCAAGACCGTTGACTCCCTGATGCGACTCGACCTTCCGGCCGGTGTCGACATCGAGATCAAGCTCTAGGGATCGGTGATCTGAGAATGGCTAAGCAGATCAAGGGCATCCTGGGCGAGAAGCTCGGCATGACGCAGGTGTGGGACGAGAACAACCGTGTTGTTCCGGTCACCGTCGTCAAGGCCGGCCCGAACGTCGTGACCCAGGTCCGTACGAACGACGTCGACGGCTACGAGTCCGTCCAGATCGCGTTCGGCGAGATCGACCCGCGCAAGGTGAACAAGCCCCTCAAGGGCCACTTCGCCAAGGCCGACGTCACTCCCCGCCGCCACCTCGTCGAGATCCGTACCGCTGACGCCAGCGAGTACACCCTCGGCCAGGAGATCACCGCTGAGGTGTTCGAGGCCGGCATCAAGGTGGACGTGACCGGCAAGAGCAAGGGCAAGGGCTTCGCCGGTGTCATGAAGCGTCACAACTTCAAGGGCCTCGGCGCTGGACACGGTGTCCAGCGCAAGCACCGCTCCCCCGGCTCCATCGGTGGCTGTGCCACCCCGGGTCGTGTGTTCAAGGGCGTCCGCATGGCGGGCCGCATGGGCAACGAGCGGGTCACCACCCAGAACCTGACCGTTCACGCCGTTGACGCGGAGAAGGGCCTGCTCCTCATCAAGGGAGCCATCCCGGGTCCGAACGGCGGCCTCGTCCTGGTCCGTACCGCGGCCAAGGGGGCTTGAGGACATGAGCACCATTGACATTCTGTCGCCCTCCGGCGACACCGCCGGGACTGTTGAGCTCCCGGCCGAGATCTTCGACGTAGAGAAGATCAGCATCCCGCTGCTCCACCAGGTTGTCGTCGCGCAGCTGGCCGCGGCCCGTCAGGGCACGCACAAGGTCAAGCGTCGTGGCGAGGTCCGTGGTGGTGGCCGCAAGCCTTACCGCCAGAAGGGCACCGGCCGCGCGCGCCAGGGTTCGACCCGTGCGCCGCAGTTCGCCGGCGGTGGCGTCGTTCACGGCCCCACCCCGCGTGACTACTCGCAGCGGACCCCGAAGAAGATGAAGGCCGCGGCCCTGCGCCACGCCCTCACCGACCGGGCCCGCAACGCTCGCATCCACGTCATCACCGGCGTGATCGAGGGCGAGACCCCCTCCACCAAGGCCGCGAAGAGCTTCCTCGGCAAGGTCAGCGAGCGCAAGAACGTGCTCCTGGTCATCGAGCGCTCCGACGAGGCCGCGCTGCTCTCCGCGCGCAACCTGCCCCAGGTCCACATCCTGGAGCCGGGCCAGCTGAACACGTACGACGTTCTCGTCTCGGACGACGTGGTCTTCACCCAGGCCGCTTTCGAGTCCTTCGTGTCTGGCCCCCAGGCCGCTGACACCGAAGGGAGCGAAGCCTGATGGCTACGCGTCACCCGAGCATTGCCTCGAAGGCCGCCAAGGCCGCCAAGGCCGCGCGCGTCGCCAAGGCGAAGCGCCACGAGGCCGAAGGCAAGAACACCGTCGAGACCCCGCTGAGCAAGAGCTTCACGGACCCCCGTGACGTCCTCCTCAAGCCGGTCGTCTCGGAGAAGAGCTACGCGCTTCTCGACGAGGGCAAGTACACCTTCGTCGTGGACCCGCGGGCCAACAAGACCCAGATCAAGCAGGCCGTCCAGGCGGTCTTCTCGGTCAAGGTCACCGGGGTCAACACGATCAACCGTCAGGGCAAGCGCAAGCGCACCAAGACGGGCTTCGGCAAGCGTGCTGACAGCAAGCGCGCGATCGTGACCCTCGCCGAGGGCGACCGTATCGACATCTTCGGCCAGGCCTCCTAACGGAGCGCCCTGGTCCGAATATCGGACGAGGACTGAGAAATGGGAATCCGCAAGTACAAGCCGACTACGCCGGGCCGTCGCGGCTCCAGCGTCGCCGACTTCGTCGAGGTCACGCGGTCCACGCCGGAGAAGTCGCTGGTCCGCCCGCTGCACAGCAAGGGCGGCCGTAACAACACCGGTCGTGTGACGGTTCGCCACCAGGGTGGCGGACACAAGCGCGCCTACCGCGTGATCGACTTCCGTCGTCACGACAAGGACGGCGTGCCGGCGAAGGTCGCGCACATCGAGTACGACCCCAACCGCACCGCGCGCATCGCGCTGCTGCACTACGCGGACGGCGAGAAGCGCTACATCCTCGCCCCCCGCAACCTGTCGCAGGGTGACCGCGTCGAGAACGGTCCCGGGGCCGACATCAAGCCGGGCAACAACCTGGCGCTCCGCAACATCCCGGTCGGTACCACGATCCACGCGATCGAGATCCGTCCCGGTGGCGGTGCCAAGTTCGCCCGCTCCGCCGGTGCCTCGGTGCAGCTGCTCGCGAAGGAGGGCACCATGGCCCACCTCCGCATGCCCTCCGGTGAGATCCGCCTGGTCGACCAGCGCTGCCGCGCCACGGTCGGCGAGGTCGGCAACGCCGAGCAGAGCAACATCAACTGGGGTAAGGCCGGCCGTAAGCGCTGGCTGGGCGTTCGCCCGTCCGTCCGCGGTGTGGCGATGAACCCGGTTGACCACCCGCACGGTGGTGGTGAGGGTAAGACCTCCGGTGGTCGTCACCCGGTCTCCCCGTGGGGTCAGAAGGAGGGTCGTACTCGTTCGCCGAAGAAGGCTTCGAACAAGTACATCGTCCGCCGCCGCAAGACGAACAAGAAGCGCTAGGAGCGGGTTTAGATGCCGCGCAGTCTCAAGAAGGGACCCTTCGTTGACGGCCACCTCGTAAAGAAGGTGGACGCTCAGAACGAAGCCGGTACCAAGAACGTCATCAAGACCTGGTCCCGTCGCTCGATGATCATCCCGGCCATGCTCGGCCACACGATCGCGGTGCACAACGGCAAGACCCACATCCCGGTGTTTGTCACCGAGTCGATGGTCGGCCACAAGCTCGGCGAGTTCTCGCCGACGCGCACCTTCCGGGGTCACGTCAAGGACGACCGGAAGTCGAAGCGCCGCTAGTAGCGGGGTGGAATCGACCATGACAGACACTGGAAGGACAACCATGGAAGCCAGGGCCCAGGCGCGGTACATCCGCGTTACGCCCATGAAGGCCCGCCGAGTGGTGGACCTTATCCGTGGCATGGATGCCACGGAGGCTCAGGCGGTCCTGCGTTTCGCCCCGCAGGCCGCGAGCGTGCCGGTTGGCAAGGTGCTGGACAGCGCCATCGCCAACGCCGCGCACAACTACGACCACACCGACGCCGACAGCCTCTTCATCTCCGAGGCGTACGTCGACGAGGGTCCGACCCTGAAGCGGTTCCGTCCGCGCGCCCAGGGCCGTGCCTACCGGATCCGCAAGCGGACCAGCCACATCACCGTGGTCGTCAGCAGCAAGGAAGGAACCCGGTAATGGGCCAGAAGGTTAACCCGCATGGGTTCCGGCTCGGCATCACCACGGACTTCAAGTCCCGCTGGTACGCCGACAAGCTGTACAAGGACTACGTCAAGGAAGACGTCGCCATCCGTCGGATGATGACGTCCGGCATGGAGCGCGCCGGCATCTCGAAGGTTGAGATCGAGCGCACCCGTGACCGCGTGCGGGTGGACATCCACACCGCGCGTCCCGGCATCGTCATCGGCCGCCGTGGCGCCGAGGCCGACCGCATCCGCGGTGACCTCGAGAAGCTCACGGGCAAGCAGGTCCAGCTGAACATCCTCGAGGTCAAGAGCCCCGAGACCGACGCTCAGCTGGTTGCCCAGGCCGTTGCCGAGCAGCTGTCCTCCCGCGTCTCCTTCCGTCGCGCCATGCGTAAGAGCATGCAGGGCACGATGAAGGCCGGCGCCAAGGGCATCAAGATCCAGTGTGGTGGCCGTCTCGGCGGCGCCGAGATGTCCCGCTCGGAGTTCTACCGCGAGGGCCGTGTGCCCCTGCACACGCTCCGCGCGAACGTCGACTACGGCTTCTTCGAGGCCAAGACGACCTTCGGCCGTATCGGTGTGAAGGTCTGGATCTACAAGGGCGACGTCAAGAACATCGCCGAGGTTCGCGCCGAGAACGCCGCTGCCCGCGCCGGCAACCGCCCGGCCCGTGGCGGCGCTGACCGCCCGGCCGGCCGTGGTGGCCGCGGTGGCGAGCGTGGCGGTCGCGGTCGTAAGCCGCAGCAGGCTCCCGCTGCCGAGGCCCCCAAGGCCGAGGCTCCGGCTGCCGCCGCTCCGGCTGAGAGCACCGGAACGGAGGCCTGACCGACATGCTGATCCCCCGTAGGGTCAAGCACCGCAAGCAGCACCACCCGAAGCGACGCGGTCAGTCCAAGGGCGGTACGCAGGTTTCGTTCGGCGAGTACGGCATTCAGGCCCTCACGCCGGCGTACGTGACGAACCGCCAGATCGAGGCCGCTCGTATCGCGATGACCCGCCACATCAAGCGTGGCGGCAAGGTCTGGATCAACATCTACCCGGACCGCCCGCTCACCAAGAAGCCTGCCGAGACCCGCATGGGTTCCGGTAAGGGTTCCCCCGAGTGGTGGATCGCGAACGTGCACCCGGGCCGGGTCATGTTCGAACTGTCCTACCCCAACGAGAAGATCGCCCGTGAGGCCCTCACTCGCGCAGCCCACAAGCTGCCGATGAAGTGCCGGATCGTCAAGCGCGAGGCAGGTGAAGCGTGATGTCGGCCGGTACCAAGGCGTCCGAGCTGCGCGAACTGGGTGACGAGGAGCTTCTCGCGAAGCTCCGCGAAGCCAAGGAAGAGCTGTTCAACCTCCGCTTCCAGGCGGCGACCGGTCAGCTCGAGAACCACGGTCGGCTCAAGGCCGTCCGCAAGGACATCGCGCGGATCTACACCCTGATGCGTGAGCGCGAGCTGGGCATCGAGACGGTGGAGAGCGCCTGATGAGCGAGAGCAACGTGACTGAGCAGAAGACCGACCGCGGCTTCCGCAAGACCCGTGAGGGTCTGGTCGTCAGCGACAAGATGGACAAGACCGTCGTCGTCGCCGTCGAGGACCGCGTGAAGCACGCGCTGTACGGCAAGGTCATCCGCCGTACGAGCAAGCTCAAGGCCCACGACGAGCAGAACGCCGCAGGCGTCGGCGACCGCGTCCTCCTCATGGAGACCCGGCCGCTGTCCTCGACGAAGCGCTGGCGCATCGTCGAGATCCTCGAGAAGGCCAAGTAATTACCTGAGGGGTTTCCCTCAGGTTCGTTCCGCCAGGCTCGGGGCGGGTCGTCCTGGACGACCCGCCCCGGGAACCGGCAGACAATCAGGAGATAGACGTGATCCAGCAGGAGTCGCGACTGCGTGTCGCCGACAACACTGGTGCGAAGGAGATCCTTTGCATCCGTGTGCTCGGTGGCTCCGGTCGCCGCTACGCGGGCATCGGTGACGTCATCGTCGCCACCGTCAAGGACGCGATCCCCGGCGGCAACGTGAAGAAGGGTGACGTCGTCAAGGCCGTCATCGTTCGCACCGTCAAGGAGCGCCGCCGTCCGGACGGCTCGTACATCCGCTTCGACGAGAACGCCGCCGTCATTCTGAAGAACGACGGCGACCCTCGTGGCACCCGTATCTTCGGCCCCGTCGGCCGTGAGCTGCGCGAGAAGAAGTTCATGAAGATCATCTCGCTCGCGCCGGAGGTGCTGTAAGCATGAAGATCAAGAAGGGCGACCTGGTCCAGGTCATCACCGGTAAGGACAAGGGCAAGCAGGGCAAGGTCATCGCGGCCTTCCCCCGCGAGGACCGCGTCCTGGTCGAGGGTGTCAACCGGGTCAAGAAGCACACGAAGGCCGGCCCCACCGCCAAGGGTTCGCAGGCCGGCGGCATCGTCACGACCGAGGCGCCCGTCCACGTCTCCAACGTCCAGCTGGTCGTTGAGAAGGACGGCAACAAGGTCGTCACGCGCGTCGGTTACCGCTTCGACGAAGAGGGCAACAAGATCCGCGTTGCCAAGCGGACGGGTGAGGACATCTGATGGCTACCACCACCACTCCGCGTCTCAAGACGAAGTACCGCGAGGAGATCGCGGCGAAGCTGCAGGAAGAGTTCTCCTACGAGAACGTCATGCAGACGCCGGGCCTCGTGAAGATCGTGGTCAACATGGGTGTCGGCGACGCCGCCCGTGACTCGAAGCTCATGGACGGTGCCGTCCGTGACCTCACCACGATCACCGGTCAGAAGCCGGCCATCACCAAGGCCCGCAAGTCCATCGCGCAGTTCAAGCTGCGTGAGGGTCAGCCGATCGGTGCCCACGTCACGCTCCGTGGCGACCGCATGTGGGAGTTCCTGGACCGCACCCTGTCGCTCGCGCTCCCGCGCATCCGCGACTTCCGTGGTCTGTCCCCCAAGCAGTTCGACGGCCGTGGCAACTACACCTTCGGTCTCACGGAGCAGGTCATGTTCCACGAGATCGACCAGGACAAGATCGACCGTACCCGGGGCATGGACATCACCGTGGTGACCACGGCGACCAACGACGCTGAGGGCCGTGCCCTTCTCCGTCACCTCGGCTTCCCCTTCAAGGAGGCGTAAGCGAGATGGCGAAGAAGGCTCTGATTGCCAAGGCTGCTCGTAAGCCCAAGTTCGGTGTGCGTGGTTACACGCGCTGCCAGCGCTGCGGTCGTCCGCACTCCGTGTACCGCAAGTTCGGCCTCTGCCGCGTGTGCCTTCGTGAGATGGCTCACCGTGGCGAGCTGCCGGGCGTGACCAAGAGCTCCTGGTAGTCCCAGTAATTCTGGGGTTCCAGGGCTCTCGGTAAGCAATGGGCTCGGTCGGGTGCCCAGCTCTCCATGGCTTAGGCTAGGAGGGTTGGGCGCCTGACGCCCACACGACTTACTACGCCGTAGGTCCCCGCACCGCACCCGTCCCGCCCATGAGTGGGGAGAGGGATGGCGCATACAGGAAACCCCGGCGAGAGAGGCCGAAGGCCAATTCATGACCATGACTGATCCGATCGCAGACATGCTTACGCGTCTGCGTAACGCGAACTCGGCGTACCACGACACCGTGGGTATGCCGCACAGCAAGATCAAGTCGCACATCGCGGAGATCCTCCAGCAGGAGGGCTTCATCACGGGCTGGAAGGTCGAGGACGCCGAGGTCGGCAAGAACCTCGTTCTCGAGCTGAAGTTCGGCCCGAACCGTGAGCGCTCCATCGCGGGCATCAAGCGGATCTCCAAGCCCGGTCTCCGGGTTTACGCGAAGTCCACCAACCTGCCCAAGGTGCTGGGTGGCCTCGGCGTGGCGATCATCTCCACGTCGCACGGGCTCCTCACCGACAAGCAGGCCGGCAAGAAGGGCGTAGGCGGAGAAGTCCTCGCCTACGTCTGGTAGCGGAAGGGAACGGAGGAAACAGCTATGTCGCGTATTGGCAAGCTCCCCATCACGGTTCCCGCCGGCGTGGACGTCACCATCGACGGCCGTACGGTCGCGGTCAAGGGCCCCAAGGGCACCCTGACCCACACCGTCGTGGCGCCGATCGACATCGCCAAGGGTGAGGACGGCGTCCTGAACGTCACCCGCCCCAACGACGAGCGTCAGAACAAGGCCCTCCACGGCCTGTCCCGCACGCTGGTGGCGAACATGATCACCGGCGTGACCGAGGGTTACGTGAAGAAGCTCGAGATCAGCGGTGTTGGTTACCGCGTCCTGGCGAAGGGCTCCAACCTGGAGTTCTCGCTCGGTTACAGCCACTCGATCACTGTCGAGGCCCCCGAGGGCATCACCTTCAAGGTGGAGACCCCGACCCGTTTCTCGGTCGAGGGCATCGACAAGCAGAAGGTCGGCGAGGTTGCGGCCAACATCCGCAAGCTGCGCAAGCCCGACCCGTACAAGGCCAAGGGCGTCAAGTACGAAGGCGAAGTCATCCGCCGCAAGGTCGGAAAGGCGGGTAAGTAAGCCATGGCATACGGTGTCAAGATTGCTAAGGGCGACGCTTACAAGCGTGCTGCCATCAAGCGTCGTCACATCCGCATCCGTAAGCACATCTCGGGTACGGCTGAGCGTCCTCGCCTGGTCGTGACGCGCTCCAACCGCCACATCGTGGCCCAGGTCATCGACGACGTTAAGGGTCACACCCTCGCGTCGGCGTCGACCCTGGACACCACGATCCGTGGTGGCGAGGGCGACAAGTCCACGCAGGCCAAGTCGGTCGGCGCCCTGGTCGCCGAGCGTGCCAAGGCCGCCGGTGTCGAGGCTGTCGTGTTCGACCGTGGTGGAAACCAGTACGCCGGGCGCATCGCCGCCCTGGCGGACGCCGCCCGCGAAGCCGGGCTCAAGTTCTGAGCCGCTTCCGTAGCTAGCGGAAAGAGAGAGGTAATCCAATGGCTGGACCCCAGCGCCGTGGAAGCGGTGCCGGTGGCGGCGAGCGGCGGGACCGGAAGGGCCGTGACGGCGGCGCTGCTGCCGAGAAGACCGCGTACGTTGAGCGCGTTGTCGCGATCAACCGCGTCGCCAAGGTTGTGAAGGGTGGTCGTCGCTTCAGCTTCACCGCGCTGGTCGTGGTGGGCGATGGTGACGGCACCGTCGGTGTCGGTTACGGCAAGGCCAAGGAGGTGCCGGCCGCGATCGCCAAGGGTGTTGAAGAGGCCAAGAAGCACTTCTTCAAGGTCCCCCGTATCCAGGGCACCATCCCGCACCCGATCACGGGCGAGAAGGCCGCGGGCGTCGTCCTGCTCAAGCCTGCTTCCCCCGGTACCGGTGTTATCGCCGGTGGTCCCGTGCGTGCAGTGCTCGAGTGCGCCGGCGTTCACGACATCCTGTCGAAGTCGCTCGGTTCTTCGAACGCGATCAACATCGTGCACGCGACCGTGGCGGCCCTCAAGGGCCTGCAGCGTCCCGAGGAGATCGCGGCTCGCCGTGGTCTGCCCCTCGAGGACGTCGCCCCCGCGGCTCTGCTTCGTGCGCGTGCCGGGGCTGGTGTCTGATGGCACAGCTCAAGATCACGCAGACGAAGTCGTACATCGGCAGCAAGCAGAACCACCGTGACACCCTGCGCTCCCTTGGTCTCAAGGGCATCAACACGCAGGTCGTCAAGGAGGACCGCCCCGAGTTCCGCGGCATGGTGCACACCGTCCGCCACCTCGTGACGGTCGAGGAGGTCGACTGATCATGGCGGAAAACAACCCGCTCAAGATCCACAACCTCCGTCCCGCCCCGGGCGCCAAGACCGCCAAGACCCGTGTGGGTCGTGGTGAGGCGTCGAAGGGTAAGACGGCCGGTCGTGGTACCAAGGGCACGAAGGCCCGTTACCAGGTTCCGGAGCGCTTCGAGGGTGGCCAGATGCCCCTCCACATGCGCCTCCCGAAGCTGAAGGGCTTCAAGAACCCGTTCAAGACCGAGTTCCAGGTCGTGAACCTCGACAAGCTGGCCGCGCTGTACCCGGAGGGTGGCGAGGTCACCGTCGAGGGTCTCGTCGCCAAGGGTGCCGTTCGCAAGAACAGCCTCGTCAAGGTCCTCGGCCAGGGCGAGATCTCCGTGGCGCTGCAGGTGACGGTCGACGCCGTCTCCGGCTCCGCCAAGGAGAAGATCACCGCCGCCGGCGGTACCGTCACCGAGCTCGTCTGATTTCAGCAGGCGTCTCGATGACCTGAACGATCCCGACCGGGGATGCCCATAAAAGGGGCATCCCCGGTTGGTCGTTCCTAGGGGGGCAGTGTCGCCGGTAAGGTGGCCTGCACTGTTGATTTTCGTCCGGCGTGCCTCACGGGAACTCCGGACGGTCTTTGACTGTTGGTTAGCTGTCAGTCATCCGTCGAACCTCAAGACCGTCACCCTCTGACGCAGTAGCGCGGGGGTCGCAGGAGGCACCGTGCTCACCGCGTTCGCCCGGGCGTTCAGGACGCCCGACCTGCGCAAGAAGCTGCTCTTCACGCTCGGCATCATCGTGGTCTACCGGGTCGGTACCCACATCCCGATCCCCGGTGTGAACTACAAGAACGTCCAGTCGTGCATCGACACCGCCGACTCGAACCGCGGGCTGTTCAGCCTGATCAACATGTTCAGCGGCGGCGCGCTTCTTCAGATCACCGTCTTCGCGCTCGGCATCATGCCGTACATCACCGCGAGCATCATTCTCCAGCTGCTCACCGTGGTGATCCCGCGACTGGAAGCCCTCAAGAAGGAGGGCTCGGCCGGCACGGCGAAGATCACGCAGTACACCCGGTATCTGACGGTCGCGCTCGCGGTCCTGCAGGGCACGGGCCTGGTGGCCACCGCCCGCAGCGGCGCGCTGTTCTCGGGCTGCCCCGTGGCCTCGCAGATCGTGCCGGACCAGTCGATCTTCACCACCATCACGATGGTCATCACGATGGTGGCCGGTACCTGTGTCGTCATGTGGCTGGGTGAGCTCATCACCGACCGCGGCATCGGCAACGGCATGTCGATCCTGATGTTCATCTCGATCGCCGCGACCTTCCCGAGCGCCCTGTGGACCGTCAAGGTCCAGGGCAAGCTGGCCGGCGGCTGGATCGAGTTCGGCACGGTCATCGCGGTGGGTCTGTGCATGGTCGGCCTGGTGGTCTTCGTCGAGCAGGCGCAGCGCCGGATTCCGGTCCAGTACGCGAAGCGCATGATCGGCCGCCGTTCCTACGGCGGCACGTCGACCTACATTCCGCTGAAGGTCAACCAGGCGGGTGTGATTCCTGTCATCTTCGCGTCGTCGCTGCTCTACATTCCGAGCCTGGTCGCCCAGTTCTCGAAGGGCAATTCCGGCTGGAAGACCTGGGTCACACAGAACCTGACCAAGGGTGACCACCCGATTTACATCACTTTGTACTTCCTTCTGATCGTGTTCTTCGCGTTCTTCTACGTGGCGATCTCGTTCAACCCCGAGGAAGTCGCCGACAACATGAAGAAGTATGGTGGCTTCATCCCGGGCATCCGGGCTGGCCGGCCGACCGCTGAGTACCTCAGCTACGTACTCAACCGGATCACCTGGCCGGGTTCGCTGTATCTGGGGCTGATCGCTCTCGTGCCGACGGTGGCGTTGGTTGGTTTCAATGCAAACCAGAACTTCCCGTTCGGTGGCACCAGCATCCTGATCATCGTGGGTGTCGGCCTCGAGACGGTGAAGCAGATCGAGAGCCAGCTTCAGCAGCGCAATTACGAAGGGTTCCTCCGCTGATGCGAATCGTCCTCGTCGGGCCGCCCGGTGCCGGGAAGGGAACGCAGGCCGCGTTCCTCGCCAAGAACCTGGCGATCCCGCACATCTCAACGGGCGACCTGTTCCGCGCCAACATCTCTCAGCAGACGGAGCTCGGCAAGCTGGCGAAGTCCTACATGGACAAGGGCGACCTGGTACCGGACGAGGTCACCATCGCCATGGCCAAGGACCGCATGGAGCAGCCCGACGCGGAGAACGGCTTCCTCCTCGACGGCTTCCCGCGCAACGTCTCGCAGGCCGAGGCGCTGGACGAGATGCTGAGCACCGAGGGCATGAAGCTGGACGCGGTCCTGGACCTGGAGGTCCCCGAGGACGAGGTCGTGAAGCGGATCGCCGGCCGGCGCATCTGCCGCAACGACTCGGCGCACGTCTTCCACGTGTCGTACAAGGCTCCGAAGCAGGAAGGCGTCTGCGACGTCTGCGGCGGCGAGCTGTACCAGCGGGACGACGACTCCGAGGAGACGGTGCGCACGCGGCTGGAGGTCTACCACACGCAGACCGAGCCGATCATCGACTACTACAAGGCCCAGGGCCTGGTCGTCACGATCCCGGCGCTCGGCAAGGTGGAAGAGGTCACGGCGCGCTCGATGGAGGCGCTGGCCCGCGAGGACGCCTAGTCCGTGCGCGGCCCGCTCCGGGGTGCTCAGGCACCGTGGAGGGCGTGAAGCAGTACGTCGCATCGGCCGCGGCACCCGCAACCGGGTGCCGCGGCCGACGTGCGAGCCGGGCGGGGGCCGAGGCCCTGCCCGGGGCGGGGTCCCCCGGACCCCGGGCGGGGTGGGTCGTGTCCCCCGTATCGTTGGAGTAGTCCGTTGTTCCGGTCCAGAAAGGCCGCAGCCACCATGGTGCAGATCAAGACCCCCGAGCAGATCGCCAAGATGCGTGAGGCGGGGCTGGTCGTCGCGGCGATCCATGCGGCCACGCGTGAGGCCGCCGTGCCCGGTGCGACGACCCGGGATCTGGACGAGGTCGCCCGCAAGGTCCTCGAGGAGCACGGCGCCAAGTCGAACTTCCTCGGGTACGGCGGTTTCCCCGCGACGATCTGCACCTCGGCCAACGAGGTCGTCGTCCACGGGATCCCGGACGACAAGACCGTCCTGAAGGACGGCGACATCATCTCCATCGACGCCGGCGCGATCGTGGACGGCTGGCACGGCGACGCCGCGTTCACCGCCTTCGTGGGCTCCGGTCACGCCCCGGAGCTGATCGAGCTCTCCCGGGTGACGGAGGAGTCGATGTGGGCGGGCATCGCGGCCATGAAGGTCGGCAACCGCCTGGTCGACATCTCCCGCGCGATCGAGACGTACATCCGCCGCCAGCCCAAGCCCGGCGGCGGCAAGTACGGCATCGTCGAGGACTACGGCGGCCACGGCATCGGCACCGAGATGCACATGGACCCGCACCTGCTGAACTACGTCGAGCGCAAGCGGGGCAAGGGGCCGAAGCTGGTTCCCGGACTGTGCCTCGCGATCGAGCCGATGGTGTCGCTGGGCACCCCGCGGACCGAGGTGCTGGAGGACGACTGGACCGTGGTCACCACGGACGGGACCTGGTCCTCGCACTGGGAGCACTCCGTCGCGCTGACGGAGGAGGGCCCGCTGGTCCTCACGGCCCCCGACGGAGGCCGCGCCAAGCTCGCCGAGTACGGCGTCACGGCGGCACCGGACCCGCTGGCGGGCTGAGGCCGCGCCCGCCCGGCCGGGTTCCGCGGTCCGCGGTCGCGCGTACGGGAGCCCGCCGGGTACAGCCGTTCGCAGGATCGCTCGATATCGGCCTTGAGTTCGATGTCACACCGCGGATTTCGTCCGCCCCGAATTCCTCGACGGCCCCGCAATCGGCCCGCCCCGCCCCTCGCGCATACCGCGCCGAAGGGTGGGGCATCGTCATGAGTGGCGGGGGAGGACGTCGACGAATTCGTCTTTCCGGGAGCCCTGACGTAGACTGACTCGTCGGCTCTCGTGCACCCGCATGTCTGCATGCGCTAGCGCGGAGTCGATCAAGGTAGTCGATTCGAAGGGCGAAGCGTGGCCAAGAAGCAAGGTGCCATCGAGATCGAGGGCACTGTCGTCGAGTCTCTTCCGAACGCCATGTTCAAGGTCGAGCTCCAGAACGGCCACCAGGTCCTGGCACACATCAGCGGCAAGATGCGTATGCACTACATCCGCATCCTCCCTGACGACCGGGTCGTGGTGGAGTTGTCTCCGTACGACCTGACGCGTGGCCGGATCGTCTACCGCTACAAGTAGATCTTGCCTTGCTCCGTGTTCCCGTTCCGGGGCGCGGGGGGTGGCACTGACCCGGAGAACCTCACCTAATGAAGGTCAAGCCGAGCGTCAAGAAGATCTGCGACAAGTGCAGGGTGATCCGCCGTCACGGTCGGGTCATGGTCATCTGCGAAAACCCGCGCCACAAGCAGCGCCAGGGCTGACGCACGACCGCACCTTCTGCACCCGCAGATATTTCGCGCGACGTAAGCAGTACATGTTCATACGCAGGACCCAGGGCTGAGTCTCCTCAGGTCTGACACCCCCGGTCGGAGGCCGGGGACCCGGTTCGTACCGAATCTCGATCCATCGGATCCGAGGACGACGGCGGGCGGGATCCGGTTCTGCGGAAGACCTCCGAACGACAACTGGAGCCATTGAATGGCACGCGTTTCCGGTGTCGACATCCCGCGCGAAAAGCGTGTGGAGGTCGCCCTCACCTACGTGTTCGGCATCGGCCGGACCCTTTCCCAGCAGACGCTGGCCGAGACTGGCGTGAACCCCAACACGCGCGTTCGTGACCTCTCCGAGGAGGAGCTGGTCAAGATCCGCGAGTACGTGGACGCCAACATCAAGACCGAGGGTGACCTCCGTCGCGAGATCCAGGGCGACATTCGCCGCAAGATCGAGATCGGCTGCTACCAGGGTATTCGCCACCGTCGTGGCCTTCCCGTCCACGGTCAGCGCACCAGCACGAACGCTCGTACCCGCAAGGGCCCGCGTCGTGCCATCGCCGGCAAGAAGAAGCCGGGCAAGAAGTAGTCCTCAGCGGACAACGCTTCATCAGCGGTCTTCGCTGTAGGACCGACCACCTCCCCGTAGGAGAAACAGATGCCCCCCAAGGGTCGTCAGGGCGCCGCCAAGAAGGTGCGCCGCAAGGAAAAGAAGAACGTCGCTCACGGCCACGCGCACATCAAGAGCACGTTCAACAACACGATCGTCTCGATCACGGACCCCTCGGGCAACGTGATCTCCTGGGCCTCCGCCGGCCACGTCGGCTTCAAGGGCTCGCGCAAGTCCACCCCCTTCGCCGCGCAGATGGCCGCCGAGTCGGCCGCCCGTCGCGCGCAGGAGCACGGCATGCGCAAGGTCGACGTCTTCGTCAAGGGTCCCGGCTCCGGCCGTGAGACCGCGATCCGCTCCCTCCAGGCCACCGGCCTCGAGGTCGGCTCGATCCAGGACGTCACCCCCACCCCGCACAACGGCTGCCGTCCGCCGAAGCGCCGCCGCGTCTGACGCACGGCCGCTCGGCCGCCGATCCCGGCGGCCCTGTGCTGGAACAGAGGTTTTCGGGCGGTACGGCTCCGTAAAAGGGCCGTATCGCCCGTACCCTTGCTGTACCCGGCCTCCTCGGAGGCCAGGCTTTGTCGGGCGTCAAATAGCGGGCGTCCACGAATGAAGGATCTGATCACCACATGCTGATCGCTCAGCGTCCCTCGTTGACCGAAGAGGTCGTCGACGAATTCCGCTCCCGGTTCGTGATCGAGCCGCTGGAGCCGGGCTTCGGCTACACCCTCGGCAACTCCCTGCGCCGCACCCTCCTCTCGTCGATCCCCGGCGCTGCTGTCACCAGCATCCGCATCGACGGTGTCCTGCACGAGTTCACCACCGTGCCGGGCGTCAAGGAGGACGTCACCGACCTGATCCTCAACATCAAGCAGCTGGTCGTCTCCTCGGAGCACGACGAGCCGGTCGTGATGTACCTGCGCAAGCAGGGCCCGGGTCTGGTCACCGCCGCCGACATCGCGCCCCCGGCCGGTGTCGAGGTCCACAACCCCGACCTCGTCCTCGCCACGCTCAACGGCAAGGGCAAGCTGGAGATGGAGCTGACCGTCGAGCGCGGTCGCGGCTACGTCTCCGCCGTTCAGAACAAGCAGGTCGGTCAGGAGATCGGGCGCATCCCGGTCGACTCGATCTACTCGCCGGTGCTGAAGGTCACGTACAAGGTCGAGGCGACCCGTGTCGAGCAGCGCACCGACTTCGACAAGCTGATCGTCGACGTCGAGACCAAGCAGGCCATGCGTCCCCGTGACGCCATGGCGTCGGCCGGTAAGACCCTGGTCGAGCTGTTCGGTCTGGCCCGCGAGCTCAACATCGACGCCGAGGGCATCGACATGGGCCCGTCCCCCACGGACGCCGCCCTCGCCGCCGACCTCGCGCTGCCGATCGAGGAGCTGGAGCTCACGGTCCGCTCGTACAACTGCCTCAAGCGTGAGGGCATCCACTCCGTGGGTGAGCTCGTCGCCCGCTCCGAGGCCGACCTCCTGGACATCCGCAACTTCGGTGCGAAGTCCATCGACGAGGTCAAGGCGAAGCTGGCCGGCATGGGCCTGGCCCTCAAGGACAGCCCGCCCGGATTCGACCCGACCGCCGCCGCCGACGCCTTCGGCGCCGACGACGACGCGGACGCGGGCTTCGTCGAGACCGAGCAGTACTGATCGCCTCCGGCGGGGCAGCCGTCCTCGGGCGGTGGTCCCGCCGGACCGATCTCGACTGCCGACCGGCTGTGGCTGATCGCGCAGTTCCCCGCGCCCCTTACGGGGCTCGGTACCTCCGGCGCTGAAAAGTGCCGGATCTTCGACGGGTAATCGCCCGCTCGGACACTGACCTCGGTACCTGATACGGCCGGGGCAGACACCTAGGAGAAACATCATGCCGAAGCCCGCCAAGGGTGCCCGTCTGGGCGGCAGCGCCGCGCACGAGAAGCTGCTCCTCGCGAACCTCGCGAAGTCGCTCTTCGAGCACGGCCGCATCACCACCACCGAGGCCAAGGCCCGCCGCCTGCGTCCCTACGCGGAGCGTCTGGTCACCAAGGCGAAGAAGGGTGACCTTCACAACCGCCGTCAGGTGCTCTCGGTGATCACGGACAAGAGCATCGTGCACACGCTCTTCACCGAGATCGGCCCGCGCTACGAGAACCGCCCGGGTGGTTACACCCGTATCACCAAGATCGGTAACCGCCGTGGCGACAACGCGCCCATGGCCGTCATCGAGCTGGTGGAGGCCCTGACCGTGGCCCAGCAGGCCACCGGTGAGGCCGAGGCCGCCACGAAGCGTGCCGCCAAGGAGACCGAGGCCCCCAAGGTCGAGGACACCAAGGCCGAGGACGCCGTCGAGGCTCCCGCCGAGGAGTCGAAGGACGCCTGAGGCACTGCCTTGCTGTGAGCGGGTCCGTCCCTTTTCGGGGCGGGCCCGCTTTCGCGTTGTCCGGGGAGGAACCCGGGCTTGAGAGGATCTAGGTGTGAGTGACGAAGCGGAGCCCGGGTTCGTCCGGGTGCGGTTGGACCTGTCGTACGACGGGACCGAGTTCTCGGGATGGGCGAAGCAGGCCGGTGGCCGCCGGACCGTGCAGGGCGAGATCGAGGACGCGCTGCGGACGGTGACGCGGACGAAGGACACCACGTACGAGCTGACCGTGGCCGGCCGGACCGACGCCGGGGTGCACGCGCGCGGCCAGGTCGCGCATGTCGACCTGCCCGGGGAACTGTGGGCCGAGCACCGGGAGAAGCTGCTGAAGCGGCTGGCCGGACGGCTGCCCAAGGACGTGCGGGTCTGGTCGCTCACCGAGGCGCCGGCCGGTTTCAACGCGCGGTTCTCGGCGATCTGGCGTCGCTACGCCTACCGCGTCACCGACGAGCCCGGCGGCGTCGACCCACTGCTGCGCAGTCATGTCCTGTGGCACGACTGGCCGTTGGACGTGGACGCCATGAACGAGGCGGCCCGTCACCTGCTGGGGGAGCACGACTTCGCCGCCTACTGCAAGAAGCGCGAGGGCGCGACGACCATCCGCACCCTTCAGCAACTGAGCCTGGTCCGGGGCGAGGACGGCGTCATCACCGCCACCGTCCGGGCCGACGCCTTCTGCCACAACATGGTGCGGTCCCTGATCGGGGCCCTGCTGTTCGTGGGGGACGGGCACCGCGGGCCCGACTGGCCGGGCAAGGTGCTCGCGGCCCGCGTACGGGACTCGGCCGTGCACGTCGTACGGCCCCACGGTCTGACGCTGGAGGAAGTGGGCTACCCGGCCGACGAGTTGCTGGTCGCACGCAACAAAGAGGCCCGGAACAAGCGGACGTTGCCGGGGACGGGTGGCTGCGCGTCCTGCTGACCTCCGGTCAGCCGGTGGGGCGGCGGCCGTCGTTCGACGGTCGCCGCCCGCACCCCGCTAGCGGTTCGCCGCGGCCGAGGCCTGGGCCTGGCCCCGCCGGCTGATCTGACGGAACGCGAACTCGGCGAGGTCGTCGCCGGTGGTGAACACGGCGGTGTCCTTCGTCGTCACGTCCTTGCCGTTCGTGAAACCGGACAGCGTGAAGTAGGCGTAACGGCCGTAGGCGTTGGTGGTCGAACGGCAGACCGCCGAGTCGCAGAACGCCTTGATGCCGTTGCCGGGGAGCGAGGCGATGATGCTCTTCTTGTCCGCGTCGGCCTTGGCCTTGCTCGCCTGGGCCTCGGTGTCGAAGACGCCGACGCCGACCGTCACCGCGATCCCGTCCTTGATGTAGGTGACCCGCATGAAGCGGGTGCAGCCGTCCTTCTTCAGGACCGGGGGCAGCGTGCCCTTCGCGGCCGAGGCGCAGTCCTTCGTATCGGCCGTCGGACCCTTGCGGTACACGCGGTTGCCCATGGTGAGCTGCGTACCGGGGAAGAGGATGTCCGGGCTCAGCGGCGCGGTGTCCTTGTCGGCGCTGGCTATGAACTGCTTCGGATCCAGCGGCGGCGGAGCCGAGGTCGGCTCGAAGGACGGGGCCGGCGTGGTGGCGCCGGGGATGTCCGCGCTGGCGGGCAGTCCTGACGGCTGGTTCCCGGCCTCGTTGTTCCCGCCCGCGCCCGCGACGGCCATGGCCACGGCGGTGCCGACCGCGATGGTGGCCAGCGCCCCGCCCACGATGAACAGCACTTTGCGGCGCTTGTTGCGCGTTTCGGAAGCCTCCGCCATGGCGGCCCAGTCGGGATTCCCGGTGGAACGCTGGTTGTTCCACTGAGGCGTTTGCTGAGACCCCGGCTTCCAGGGGTCCCACGGGGGCTGCCCCTGCCCACCCTGCCCATAACTCATGCGCCGCATCTTAGACGGGGGTTGGGGGGTGCCGGTCAGACCCGTCGGGCACTTGAGCCCCTAGCGTGATCTGAATGCGCAAGGGCAAAAGTGACATCTCAGGGTGGTTGGTGCGTAGGGCTTCCCGGCACGCGTGGGCGGTTTCCTCGACGGTGCTGTGCGCGCACATCGCGGGGGTCGCGCTGCGCACCTCGGACGGCGGGATGGACAACGCGATCGTCGTCCGGGCGGCCCGGACCTGGCTGGACGGCGGATCGCCCTACGCCGACCGGCACTTCCTCTATCTCCCGAGCGCGGTGCTCGCCGCGGTGCCGCAGACCCTGCTCCCGGCGGACGCGCTGCGGGTGCTCGTCCCGCTGACGGTGACCGCCCTGCTGGTGGCGGGCTGGGCCTGCGCGCTGCGGATCCACGGCATCTCCTGGCGCAGCCGCCTCGGCGTGCTCGGACCCGCCGCGCTCGCCCTGGGCTTCGCCCCCTTCGGGCACCTCGTCTCGCTCGGCAACTGGACCGTGACCGCCGCCGCGGCGCTGCCGCTCGCCCTGCTGCTCGCCGTGCGGGAGCGCTGGGGGTGGGCCGGGGTGGTCGTCGGCGCCGCTCTCGCCCTGAAGCCGCTGCTCGCGCCCGTCGCCCTCCTCTTCCTCTTCGCCCGCCGGTGGCGGGGGCTGGCCGCGCTGGTCCTGGTGCCGGCCCTGGCGTCCGGCGGGGCGGCGCTGCTGATGCCCGATCCTGCGGCGTTCGTCACACAGACGCTGCCGTTCCTGCTGCGCGGCCACGACGGTTTCGTCCGGCTCTACGAGGCCTCCCCGGCGGCCGTGCTGCCGCGGCTGGGGGTGCCGTCCGCGGTCGCGGTCCCGTCGGCCTGCGCGGCGGCCGGCGCCGGGGCCTGGTCCGCGTACCGCCGCTGGACGCGCGATGCCCCCGGGCCCCTGCGGCTCACCGAGACCGCGGCGACGCTGATGCTCTCGGCGTTCCTGGTGTCCCGGCCCTCGTACGACCACTATCTGCTCGTCGTGGTGCCGCTGCTGCTCGCGGGGGCGGCGGACCCCGGTGCGGCGGTCCGCGGGCCCTGGTTCTGGGTGGCGCTGGTGCCCCAGGTGCCCGGCGCGGACTGGCCCGGGCTGGAAGCGGTGACCCGGCGTTCCTTCCGTGACTGCTTTACCCTGTGTGTGATGACTGCATCGGTGGCGCTCCCGCGCCGCCGCCTCCTGCCGCTCGCCGGTCCGGACCACCTCGTCGCACAGCGGCGGGGACGACGGGCCGAGAGGGTGTGAGCGCCCGCGTTTTGACCCTCGCGGGCCACCGCGGGTAAGCTTGCAGTTCGTTATGTGTATTGGCTTGCTCATTCTCACGTGAGGGGCCCTTACACCGGTCCACCGGGGCCGATGACCAGCGACCAGCACGCGGTATGCGTCACCGCAGTGCGGTCAGGGCTGTCGTGATCGTCCGTGGTGGCCATGTCAGGACCCACTCACTGAAGAAGCGAAGGCTACGACCGTGCGTACGTACAGCCCCAAGCCCGGCGACATCACTCGCCAGTGGTACGTCATCGACGCCCAGGATGTCGTCCTGGGCCGTCTGGCGACCACTGCTGCGAACATTCTGCGCGGCAAGCACAAGCCGATCTACGCCCCCCACGTCGACGCTGGTGACTTCGTCATCATCATCAACGCGGACAAGGTGCACCTGTCCGGCAACAAGAAGACCCAGAAGCTGGCGTACCGCCACTCCGGCTACCCGGGTGGTCTGCGCTCCGTCCGTTACGACGAGCTGCTGGCGAAGAACCCCGAGAAGGCCGTCGAGAAGGCCATCCGGGGCATGGTTCCCAAGAACACCCTGGGCCGTCAGGTGCTCTCGAAGCTGAAGGTCTACGCGGGCGAGAACCACCCGCACGCTGCGCAGCAGCCGGTCCCGTTCGAGATCACCCAGGTCGCGCAGTAGTTCCGGCCACCCCCTAAGACGAAAAAGAATCTGAGGAGAATCGTGGCCGAGACCACCGTTGAGCAGCCGGTCGAAGAGACTGAGCTCGTCGACATCGAGAACTACACCACCGAGTCCGAGGTCCCCGTCGAGGGCGAGTACACCTCGGAGTCGCTCGCCGGCCGCTTCGGCGACCCGCAGCCGGCCGCCGGCCTGGGCCGTCGCAAGAACGCCATCGCCCGCGTCCGGATCGTCCCGGGCACCGGCAAGTGGAAGATCAACGGTCGCACCCTTGAGGACTACTTCCCCAACAAGGTGCACCAGCAGGAAGTCAACGAGCCCTTCAAGGTGCTCGAGCTCGACAACCGCTACGACGTCATCGCCCGTATCTCGGGTGGCGGTGTCTCCGGTCAGGCCGGTGCCCTGCGCCTCGGCGTGGCCCGTGCGCTGAACGAGGCCGACGTGGACAACAACCGCGGCGCCCTCAAGAAGGCCGGCTTCCTCAAGCGCGACGACCGTGCGGTCGAGCGCAAGAAGGCCGGTCTCAAGAAGGCCCGCAAGGCTCCGCAGTACAGCAAGCGTTAATCTTCGCTGCTTGCTTCTGCGCGTCAGTACGCGTAGCTCCGAACGCCCCGGCGGCACGTCATCGTGCTGCCGGGGCGTTCGTTTATCACAGTGGTTGGGCGTATAACGGCACAAGGTGCTCAAAGGCTCATGTGATCGGATGACTCCGTATCCTGCGGGGGACTTCCGTACTCTGCAGCTTTCTCAGGAGGACAAGTGGGACGACTCTTCGGCACGGACGGCGTGCGTGGTGTCGCCAACGCGGATCTGACGGCCGAGCTCGCGCTCGGGCTCTCCGTTGCGGCGGCGCACGTACTCGCCGAGGCGGGCACGTTCGAAGGCCACCGGCCCGTCGCGGTGGTCGGGCGGGATCCGCGCGCGTCCGGGGAGTTCCTGGAGGCCGCCGTGGTCGCCGGCCTCGCCAGCGCCGGAGTGGACGTCCTTCGGGTCGGCGTGCTGCCCACCCCCGCGGTGGCGTACCTCACCGGGTCGCTCGGCGCCGACCTCGGTGTGATGCTCTCCGCCAGCCACAACGCCATGCCCGACAACGGCATCAAGTTCTTCGCGCGCGGAGGGCACAAGCTCGCCGACGAGCTGGAGGACCGGATCGAGCGCGTCTACGAGGAGCACCGCACCGGCGCTCCCTGGGACCGCCCCACCGGCTCCGGCGTCGGCCGCGTGAACACCTATGACCAGGGCTTCGACCAGTACGTCGCCCACCTCATCGGTGTCCTCCCGAACCGCCTCGACGGTCTGAAGGTCGTCCTCGACGAGGCGCACGGCGCCGCCGCCCACGTCTCGCCCGAGGCCTTCCGGCAGGCCGGTGCCGAGATCGTCACCATCGGCGCGGAGCCCGACGGGCTCAACATCAACGACGGCTGCGGCTCCACCCACCTGGGCCTCCTCAAGGCCGCCGTCGTCGAGCACGGCGCCGACCTCGGCATCGCGCACGACGGCGACGCCGACCGCTGCCTCGCGGTGGACCACACCGGCGAGGAGATCGACGGCGACCAGATCCTGGCCGTCCTCGCGCTCGCGATGCGGGAGCGGTCCGTCCTGCGCTCCGACACCGTTGTCGCCACCGTCATGTCCAACCTGGGCTTCAAGCTCGCCATGGAGCGCGAGGGTCTCGCCCTCGTCCAGACGGCGGTCGGCGACCGCTACGTCCTGGAGGAGATGAAGCGGCACGACTTCGCCCTCGGCGGCGAGCAGTCCGGGCACGTCATCATCCTCGACCACGCCACCACCGGCGACGGCACGCTCACCGGCCTGCTGCTGGCGGCCCGCGTCAGCCAGACCGGCCGGACGCTCCGGGACCTCGCCTCGGTCATGGAGCGGCTGCCGCAGGTCCTCATCAACGTCCCCGACGTGGACCGCACCCGGGTGAACACCTCCTCCGAGCTGGCCGCCGCCGTCGCCGACGCGGAGCAGGAACTCGGCACCACGGGACGGGTGCTGCTGCGCCCCTCCGGCACCGAGCCGCTGGTCCGCGTCATGGTCGAGGCCGCCGACATCGACCACGCCCGCTCGGTGGCCGCCCGCCTCGCCGACGCCGTGAAGTCGGCACTCGGCTAGTACCGCCCGAGCCGTGAGGCCCGGCACCTCCGGGTGCCGGGCCTCACGGCTGTGCGCGTTCCGCGCTCGGGGCGTCTTCTCACCTGGCCGGGTCCGGCACCAGGTCCCGGCGCCCGCGCCGCAGCGCCCAGAACCGCTTCTGGGCCATCAGCGTGAGCGTGCCGGCGACCACGATGCCGAGCAGGTTGAACAGCAGCTGCTTGGTGGAGCCCCAGGTCTGGCCCATGTCGCCGTAGCTCAGGGCCACCGCGGCGTTGGCGGCTGCCGGAACCGTCGTCACGGAGATCGCGACACCGACCAGGGCCCCCGACTTGGCCGATGTCAGCGACAGCATGCCGGCCGCGCCGGCGAGCACCGCGACGACGAAGGAGAACCAGTCCGGGGCGTAGACGAACCCCGTGTTGGGGCGAGCGCCCTCCAACTGCGCCTCGCTGAACAGGCCCACAGCGTCCATGAACAGGCTGAAGAGCACCGTCACGGCCATGGCGATCGCGAAGCCGGCCAGCAGCGCCGTCAGGGAGCGCAGGGCCAGACGCCGCCCCCGCTGCACGATCGCCGTGCACAGTCCGGCCAGCGGGCCGAACTCCGGCCCCACGGCCATGGCGCCCACGATCAGCACCGCGTTGTCGAGCACCACACCGCAGGCCGCGATCATCGTGGCGATGGTGATGAACGCGACGTAGGTGACCGACAGCGTCGACTCCTCGTGCGTGGCCTCCTCCAGGTGCTCCCAGAGCACCGCGTCGACCCCCTCGCCCGGGGCCTCGGCCTCCGCCCGGTCGGCGCGCTCGGACAGGGACAGGTCGATGTCCTCGACCGCGATCGAGCCCCTGCGGTCGATGTCCTTCTCGCGCAGGCCGCGGATGAGTTCGTCCCCCGCCTCGCGGGCGACGTCGCACATGACGACGTCGCCCACCGGGTTGCGGGCGGCGCCGGGAAGCACGACGAGGTGCGTGGTGCCGACCGTCTCCTCGATCAGTCGTACGACGTCGTCGGTCCGGTCGGCCGGGGTGATCAGGCGCAGGTGCAGCATGGCCGCAGACTAGTCGGCGCAGCCGGAGCGCCGTCGGGGTCTACAGCTTGCGCAGGCTCAGGCGCTGGACCTTGTGGTCCGGGCCCTTGCGTACGACGAGGGTCGCGCGACCGCGGGTGGGGGCCACGTTCTCCAGCAGGTTGGGCTTGTTGATGGTGCGCCAGGTCGTCCGGGCGTAGTCCAGGGCCTCCTCCTCGGAGACCTGGGTGTACTTGCGGAAGTACGAGTCGGGCTTCTGGAAGGCCGTCGCCCGCAGCTTGCGGAAGCGGTTCAGGTACCAGCGCTCGATGTCCTCGGGACGGGCGTCGACGTACACGCTGAAGTCGAAGTAGTCCGCGAGGCCGACCCGGGTGCGCCCGTCCTTGCCGGGCAGCGCCGGCTGGAGCACGTTCAGGCCCTCGACGATGAGGATGTCGGGGCGGCGGACGGTGAGCCGCTCGCCGGGCACGATGTCGTAGATCAGGTGCGAGTAGACGGGCGCCGTCACCTCGTCCTTGCCCGCCTTGATGTCGGCGACGAACCGGGTCAGCGCCCGGCGGTCGTACGACTCGGGGAAGCCCTTGCGGGACATCAGCCCGCGCGCCTCCAGTTCCCGGGTGGGGAGCAGGAAGCCGTCCGTGGTGACCAGTTCGACGCGGGGATGCTCGGGCCAGCGGGAGAGCAGTGCCTGGAGCAGTCGGGCGACCGTGGACTTGCCGACGGCCACGGAACCCGCGACGCCTATGACGAACGGGGTGCCGGACTGCGACCCCGTCTCGCCCAGGAAGGTGTTGAGCGCACCCCTGAGCCCGTCCGTGGCGCCGATGTACAGGTTCAGCAGCCGTGACAGCGGCAGATAGATGTCCCGCACCTCGTCGAGGTCGATGACATCGCCCAGACCGCGCAGCTTCTCGACCTCCTCGGCGTTCAGCGGGAGCGGCGTCTTTTCGCGCAGCGCGCTCCACTCGGCACGGGTGAGGTCGACGTAGGGAGTCGCCTCCGGCTTGGACCGGTGGGCGCTCCGCGGCGACGAGGAGACCGGAGAGATCACAGTCCATTGTTAACGGAGTTTGAACGGGGTGGAGGGTGGGGTGCGTCACGCGGGGTGACAGGCGCGGGAACGGCGGAGCCCTCCGGGCGGCGCCGAGGGCGGTCAAAATTTCCGATATCGGGCACGGTGAGCCTGATTCGGGACGGCCGTGGACCGTACGCTGCCGCCATGTGCGGAATCGTGGGTTATGTGGGGTCGCAGTCGGCGCTCGACGTGGTGATGGCCGGACTGAAGCGACTCGAGTACCGGGGATACGACTCGGCGGGTGTCGCCGTCCTGGCGGACGGGGGCCTCGCCGTCGCGAAGAAGGCCGGGAAACTGGTCAACCTGGAGAAGGAGCTGAGCGGCAGGCCGCTGCCGGCCGGGACGACGGGCATCGGACACACCCGCTGGGCCACCCACGGAGGCCCCACGGACACCAACGCCCATCCGCACCTCGACAACGCGGGCCGGGTCGCCGTCGTCCACAACGGCATCATCGAGAACTTCGCCCTGCTGCGCGCCGAACTGGCCGAGCGGGGCCACGACCTGGCCTCCGAGACGGACACCGAGGTGGTCGCTCACCTGCTCGCCGAGGAGTACTCCTCGTGCGCCGACCTCGCCGAGGCCATGCGGCTGGTGTGCCGGCGCCTGGAGGGCGCGTTCACCCTGGTCGCGGTGGACGCCGACGAGCCCGACGTGGTGGTCGGCGCGCGCCGCAACTCACCGCTGGTGGTCGGCGTCGGCGAGGGCGAGGCGTTCCTCGCCTCGGACGTCGCCGCGTTCATCGCCCACACCCGGTCGGCGATCGAACTGGGACAGGACCAGGTGGTCGAACTGCGCCGGGACGGCGTACGGGTCACCGGGTTCGACGGCAGCCCCGCCGACGTCCGCTCGTACCACGTCGACTGGGACGCGTCGGCGGCCGAGAAGGGCGGCTACGACTACTTCATGCTGAAGGAGATCGCCGAACAGCCCAAGGCGGTCGCCGACACCCTGCTGGGACGGATCGACGCGGCCGGCTCGCTGACCCTCGACGAGGTGCGCATCCCGGTACGGGCGCTGCGCGAGGCCGACAAGGTCGTCATCGTCGCCTGCGGGACCGCCTTCCACGCCGGGCTGATCGCCAAGTACGCCATCGAGCACTGGACGCGCATCCCCTGCGAGGTGGAGCTGGCCAGCGAGTTCCGCTACCGGGACCCGATCCTGGACCGGCAGACGCTCGTCATCGCGATCTCGCAGTCAGGCGAGACCATGGACACGCTCATGGCGCTGCGGCACGCCCGGGAGCAGGGCGCCAGGGTGCTGGCGATCTGCAACACCAACGGCTCGACGATCCCTCGCGAGTCCGACGCGGTGCTGTACACGCACGCGGGCCCCGAGGTCGCCGTCGCCTCCACCAAGGCGTTCCTGACCCAGCTGGTGGCCTGCTACCTGGTGGCGCTGTACCTGGGCCAGGTCCGCGGCACGAAGTGGGGCGACGAGATCCAGGCCGTCATCCGGGAGCTGTCCCGCATCTCCCGCGAGGTCGAGCGGGTCCTGGAGACCATGGAGCCCGTACGGGAGCTCGCGCGCTCCCTCGCCGACAAGGACACCGTGCTGTTCCTCGGGCGGCACGTCGGCTATCCGGTCGCCCTGGAGGGCGCCCTGAAGCTCAAGGAACTGGCGTACATGCACGCCGAGGGCTTCGCGGCGGGGGAGCTGAAGCACGGGCCCATCGCGCTGATCGAGGACGACATGCCGGTCGTGGTCGTCGCCCCGTCGCCGCGCGGACGCTCGGTCCTGCACGACAAGATCGTCTCCAACATCCAGGAGATCCGGGCCCGGGGCGCCCGCACGATCGTCATCGCGGAGGAGGGCGACGAGGCGGTCGTCCCGTACGCCGACCACCTGATCCGCATCCCGGCCACCCCCACCCTGCTCCAGCCGCTCGTGTCGACGGTCCCGCTCCAGGTGTTCGCCTGCGAACTGGCGACCGCCCGGGGCAACGAGGTGGACCAGCCGCGCAACCTGGCGAAGTCCGTGACCGTGGAGTGAGCGGCGCGGGCGTGTGAGGCCACGGCGGGGGCCGCCCTCTAGGGTGCCGACATGAGCATCATCGGGGTCGGAATCGACGTGGCCGAGATCGACCGGTTCCGGGCGTCACTGGAGCGGACGCCCGGGCTGGCCGAACGCCTCTTCCTGGAGAGCGAGTTGCTGCTGCCCAGCGGTGAACGCCGGGGCATCGCCTCGCTCGCCGCGCGCTTCGCGGCGAAGGAGGCCCTGGCCAAGGCGCTCGGCGCCCCGGCCGGGCTGTACTGGACGGACGCCGAGGTCTATGTGGAGGACAGCGGCCGGCCACGGCTGCGGGTGAAGGGCACGGTGGCGGCCCGCGCCGCCGAACTGGGCGTGAGCTCCTGGCACGTGTCGCTCAGTCACGACGCGGGGGTGGCCTCGGCGGTGGTGGTGGCGGAGGGGTAGCCGGGCCCCGGGGAGCACGGGCGCCCCGGGGGAGCCGGGGAAGTCACCACGAGGTCGGTTCGCAGGTCAGGGCGCGGCGGGGGTTCCCGGACCGGCTCGGGGCCGCGTGATGCGCCGCCCGTACGGTTCGGAGCCCGCGTGGTGCGGAGCCGTACGGTTCGGAGCTCGCGTGGCGGGGTTTTCGCACGGTTCGGAGCCGCACGGTTCCGAACCGCCTCGTGCGGGGAGCGCGCAGCGCCCGGGCCGGTGCGGGAGACTCGGCGTCATGCGTACTGCGTACTGCGTGGAGACCGTGAGGGCCGCCGAGCGGGAGCTGATGGCACGGCTTCCCGAGGGGGCGTTGATGCAGCGGGCGGCCGCGGGACTCGCCGCCGCCTGCGCGGACCTGCTGGGCCGGGTGTACGGCCGCCGGGTCGTGCTGCTGGTGGGCAGCGGGGACAACGGCGGCGACGCCCTGTACGCCGGGGCACGCCTCGCCCGGCGCGGGGCCGGGGTCACCGCCGTACTGCTCGCCCCCGGGCGGACCCATCCGGGAGGACTGGCGGCCCTGCTGCGCGCCGGAGGCACCTCGGCCGCGCCCGACGCCGCCGAACCGCTCCTGAGGCGGGCCGACCTCGTGGTCGACGGCATCGTCGGGATCGGCGGCAAGGGCGGTCTGCGGCCCGAGGCGGCGCGGCTGGCCGAACTCGCCGACGCCTCCCGGGCGGCCGTCGTCGCCGTCGACCTGCCGAGCGGGGTCGAGGCGGACACCGGGGAGGTGCTCGGCGCGGCCGTCCGCGCGGACCTCACCGTCACCTTCGGCACCCACAAGCCGGGGCTGCTCGTCGATCCGGCGCGCGGGTACGCCGGGTCCGTACGCCTCGTCGACATCGGACTCGACCTGCCGGACCCGGCCGACCTGGAGGCGCTCCAGCACGCCGATGTGGCGGCGCGGCTGCCGTTCCCCGGCGCGGAGAGCGACAAGTACCGGCGCGGGGTCGTCGGGATCGCCGCCGGGTCCGCCCGCTACCCCGGGGCCGCGGTGCTCGCCGTCGCCGGGGCGCTGCGCGGGGGTGCGGGCGCGGTGCGGTACGTCGGGCCCGCCGCGGACGCCGTCATCGCGCGCTTCCCCGAGACGCTGGTGTCCGGCGAGGGTCCGGCCAGGGCGGGCCGGGTGCAGGCCTGGGTGGTGGGGCCCGGCGCCGGGGAGGACGCCACGGCGGTCGCGGAGGTGCTGGACGCGGACGTACCGGTGCTGGTGGACGCGGACGGGCTGCGGCTCGCCGACCGGGGGGCCGTACGGGCCCGCACCGCGCCCACGCTCATGACTCCGCACGCCGGGGAGGCGGCCGCGCTGCTCGGGGTCGCCCGGGAGGCGGTCGAGGAGGCCCGGCTGGCCTCCGTACGGGAGCTGGCGGGGCTGTACGGGGCGACGGTCCTGCTCAAGGGGGCGACGACGCTGGTCGCCGATCCCACGGGCGGCGCGGTACGGGTGAACGCCACCGGGACGGCGTGGCTGGCCACCGCGGGGAGCGGGGACGTGCTGTCGGGCCTGGCGGGGTCGCTGCTCGCCTCCGGCCTCTCCGCCCTCGACGCCGGAAGCGTGGCCGCGTACCTCCACGGCCTGGCCGGCCGCTTCGCCGCGGACGGCGCCCCCGCGGGAGCCCACGACGTGGCCGATGCCATCCCGGAGGCCTGGCGCGACACGCTCGCCTGACCGGCGTGGCGGGGCCCGGCTCACCCCTACGGGCCCAGGGCTCGACCTGGCAGGGCATGTCCCTGGGCCGGCTGCCCAGCTTGGCTCGCCCGTCGCCTCCTCTGCCCCGCGTCCCGGCGTGGCAGGGCCCGGGTTTGGGCGCGGTTGGGCATGTCCCGGGTGCGGCTGCCCGGTTCGGCGCGCCCGTTGCCCGGTCCGCACCCGTGTCCCGGCGTCGCAGGCCCCGGGCTCGGCGCGGTTGGGCGTGTCCCGGCTCGGCTGCCCGGTTCGGCGCGATCGTCGCTGGTCTGCCCCTGCGTCCCGGAGTCGCAGGCCCCGGGCTCGACCTGGCAGGGCATGCCCCCCGGGGCGGCAGCCTTGCTCGGTGAGACCGTCGCCTCGTCTGCCCCGCGTCCCGGCGTGGCGGGGCCTGGGCTCGGCCCGGTTGGGCGTGTCCCGGGTACGGCTGCCCGGTTCGGCGCGATCGTCGCTGGTCTGCCCCTGCGTCCCGGCGTGGCTGGGCCCGGGCTCGACCTGGCAGGGCATGTCCCCGGGGCGGCTGCCTTGCTCGGTGAGACCGTCGCCCGGTCCGCGCCCGTGTCCCGGCGTGGCGGGGCCCGGGTGGGCGCCCGCTGCCCGGTTCACGCCGGTGGGTCCGGGACTCGGGCCGCTGTCGTGTGGGCCCGGGCGGCGGGCTGCTCGGTGCGGCGCCCTCGCCTGACCTGCTTCGACGCGGACGACGGGGGCGTTGCACAGATCGGGGGACCCTGTGCGCGCGGCGCGGGCCGGGGGCGGGCGGGGTTGCGTATGCCTGTTCGCGTGATGAACAGACGAAGTGCCTGCCGGGGGATCGCGTTGCTGCTGGCGGTGGCGGCGGCCATGCCCATGGGAACGGTGGCCGCCTCGGCGACACCGCTGCCGCCCTCCGCCTCCGGGCGCGTCGGCGAGCCGTGGCCAGGCACGGCGGGAGGCTCCCGCCTGTCCTGGCCGGGCGGCACCCCCGGCGGCCGGATACTGCCGACGGCCGAGCGGGCCCCGGTCCTGCCCGGCTCGGGGCGAGACGGGTCCGGAGCCGTGGTCCCCGGGCGGGGTGGCTCCGGAGCGGTGACCCCCGGGTGGGGCGGACATGCTCCCGCCGGGTCCTCGCGGGGCGGTTCCGGGCGCGCCGACTCCGTACCGGCGGCTTCCTGGCGGAGCGGTTCCGGGTCGGTCGCAGCCCGACCGGACGGGTCCTCGCCGGACGGGGCGGTGCCCTCCTGGGCCGGACGGGCCGCGCAAGCCGGGCAGGCCGGGCGGGCCGGGCAGGTCGGGCGGGCCGGGCAGGTCGGGGCCGGGCAGGTCGGGCAGGGCGGATCCGGGCAGGTCGGGCAGGGCGGATTCGGGCAGGTCGGGGCCGGGCACGGCGGGGCCGGGCTCGGTGGTCGGGTGTCGCCGGGGGCCGCGCCCGGTGGGTTCGGGCCGGGCACCTCGGTGCCGGCCGGTAACGGGCGTGTCGGGGCCGGGCCGGGAAGGGCGGGTGCCGGCGGCCGTGGGCATGCGCGGGTGGCGGCGGAGTGCGGGAATGGCGGGGTGTATCAGCGGCGGGTCGAGCGGTGGCTGCGGTTGAAGGCGGACGGCAGGCAGTCCGCGGCCGACTGCCGGGCCATCCGCGCGTTCCAGCGGAAGCACGGCGTAGAGCCCGCCACCGGCGAAGCGGGAGCGGCGACCTGGGCCCGGATGCGGAAGCTCTCCGCCGGCGCCGCCCGGGGCACCCACGGCTGCCCGGCCCGCTCGTACCGGGTCGCCTGCGTGGACCTCGACCACCAGCGCACCTGGGTGCAGCAGCGGGGCCGGGTCGTGTTCGGCCCGGTGCCGATGCGCAGCGGCGGGGTCAGGCACCCCACCCGCACCGGCTGGTTCCGGATCTTCTGGAGACACCGCCACCACTGGTCGACCCTGTACAACAGCCCGATGCCGTACGCCCAGTTCTTCAGCGGCGGCCAGGCCTTCCACGCCGTCCGCGGCAGCATCCGCACGGTCGGCGGCTCGATGGGCTGCGTGAACCTGCGGCTCGCCGACGCCCGCGGGCTCTGGAAGGCGCTCAGGACGGGCGACCACGTCTACGTGTGGGGCCGAAGGCCGCGCCGTTAGCGGCCGGGGCGCCCGCCGGGCCCGGTCCCCGTACCCGTCCCGGGGACCGGCGCCGGAGCGCCGCCGCGCGCCTCTGAGAGACTGGGGCGCGATGACAGAGACAGCACACCCGCGGACCGCGCCCCTGCGCGCCCGCGCCGAGATCGATCTGGCCGCCGTGCGCGCCAACGTACGGGCGCTGCGTGCCCACGCGCCGACCGCGGCCCTGATGGCCGTGGTCAAGTCCGACGCGTACGGCCACGGCGCGGTCCAGTGCGCCCGCGCCGCGCGCGAGGCGGGCGCCACCTGGCTCGGCACGGCCACCCCGGAGGAGGCCCTCGCCCTGCGCGCGGCCGGCCTGCCGGGCCGCGTCATGTGCTGGCTCTGGACCCCGGGCGGCCCCTGGGCCGAGGCGATCGAGGCCGACATCGACGTCTCGGTCAGCGGGATGTGGGCGCTGCGGGAGGCCGTGGCGGCCGCCGAGGCCGTCGGGACGCGGGCCAGGGTGCAGCTCAAGGCCGACACCGGACTCGGCCGCGCCGGCTGCCAGCCCGCCGACTGGGCGGAGCTCGTGGCCGCGGCCCTCGCCGCCGAGGCGCGCGGCCTGATCACCGTCACCGGACTGTGGTCCCACTTCGCCTGCGCCGACGAGCCGGGCCACCCCTCGATCCAGGCCCAGCTCGCGCTCTTCCGCGAGATGGTCGCGTACGCCGAGGAGCAGGGGGTGCGCCCCGAGGTGCGGCACATCGCCAACTCGCCCGCGACGCTGACCCTCCCCGAGAGCCACTTCGACCTCGTACGGACCGGGATCGCGGTCTACGGGATCTCGCCGAGCCCCGAGCTCGGCACCCCCGCCGACTTCGGCCTGCGCCCGGTGATGACGCTCAGCGCCTCGCTCGCGCTGGTCAAGCACGTACCGGCCGGCCACGGCGTGAGCTACGGCCATCACTACGTCACCCCGGGCGAGACCACCCTCGGCCTCGTCCCCGTCGGCTACGCGGACGGTGTCCCCCGGCACGCCTCGGGCACCGGCCCCGTCCTGGTCGGCGGCAAGTGGCGCACCGTCGCGGGCCGGGTCGCCATGGACCAGTTCGTCGTCGACCTCGGCGGCGACGAGCCCGAACCCGGCGCCCCCGCGGTGCTGTTCGGCCCCGGCGACGGCGGCGAGCCCACCGCCGAGGACTGGGCCCGCGCGGCGGGCACGATCGCGTACGAGATCGTGACCCGCATCGGAACCCGCGTTCCGCGCGTCTACGTGAAGGTGAAAGAGGAACAAGGCGGGTAACACCCCTTAGCCGAACAGACGCGCGGGCCCGGCGAGCGAACAGCGGCGGGCGGCACACGGCGGGCGGGAGCCCGGACGGCGCGCGCACAGCCCAGAGCCGACAGCGGACAGCCGAGAGCCGGAGCGAAGAGGAGCGGGACGTGAGCGAGACCAGTGCGGAGGCCGTCGTGAGCGCGGCCTCGGCCGCCGCCTCCTCCGCCGGGAACTGGCGCAAGGCCGGCGTCGCCGGGGCCGCGATAGGCGTGGTCGCGGCGGGCGCCGCGGCCGGCGTCGCGATCGAGCGGCTCACCGTCGGGCGCGGCATGCGCAAGAAGGCGCGCCTGGCCCTCGACTCGACGGGACCGTACGGCACGCTGCGCGGCACGCCCGGCAAGGCGTACGCGGACGACGGCACCGAGCTCTACTACGAGATCGACGAGGCCGAGCCGGAGACCGCGCTCACCCCGCGCCGGCGCCGGCTGTTCGGCCGCAAGGCCCCCGCCCCGGTCACCGTCGTGTTCAGCCACGGCTACTGCCTGAACCAGGACTCCTGGCACTTCCAGCGCGCCGCGCTGCGCGGGGTCGTGCGCACGGTCCACTGGGACCAGCGCAGCCACGGGCGCTCCGGGCGCGGTGCGGCCCAGCTGGAGGACCGCAAGCCGGTCACCATCGACCAGCTCGGCCGCGATCTGCTGGCCGTCATCGAGGCGGCCGTGCCCGAGGGCCCGATCGTGCTGGTCGGCCACTCCATGGGCGGCATGACCGTCATGGCGCTGGCGGAGCAGTTCCCCGAGCTGATCCGCGACCGGGTCGTCGGCGTCGCCCTGGTCGGCACGTCGTCGGGGCGGCTCGGCGAGGTCAACTTCGGGCTGCCCGTCGCGGGCGTCGCCGCCGTGCGGCGCGTGCTCCCCGGGGTGCTCAAGGCGCTCGGGCAGCAGGCGGCCCTGGTGGAGCGGGGACGCCGGGCGACGGCCGACCTGTTCGCCGGGGTCATCAAGCGGTACTCGTTCGCGAGCCGGGACGTCGATCCGGCCGTCGTGCGCTTCGCCGAGCGGATGATCGAGGGCACGCCGATCGACGTGGTCGCCGAGTTCTACCCGGCGTTCACCGAGCACGACAAGACCGCGGCGCTGGCCCGCTTCGCCGAACTGCCCGTCCTCGTCCTCGCCGGGGTCAAGGACCTGGTGACCCCGAGCGAGCACAGCGAGGCCATCGCCGATCTGCTGCCGGACGCCGAACTGGTCCTCGTCCCCGACGCGGGACATCTGGTCATGCTGGAGCACCCCGAGGTCGTCACGGACCGCCTCGCCGACCTCCTGGTGCGCGCGGGAGCCGTGCCGGCAGGGGCTACCGTGGGCGGTTATGGAAGCACCAGCAGCAGCGCACAGCCCGGCTGAGCCCGCCCAGGACGGCGTCGGCGCGCAGATCACCGTCAACTCTCCCGGACAGATGCAGGAATTGGGCCGCAGACTGGCCGAGCTGCTGCGCGCGGGCGACCTCGTGATGCTGAACGGCGAGCTCGGCGCCGGCAAGACCACGCTGACCCGTGGACTCGGCGAGGGGCTGGGCGTCCGCGGCGCCGTCACCTCGCCGACCTTCGTCATCGCGCGCGTCCACCCCTCCCTCGGCGACGGACCGCCGCTGGTGCACGTGGACGCCTACCGCCTCGGCGGCGGGCTCGACGAGATGGAGGACCTCGACCTCGACGTCTCGCTCTCCGACTCCGTGATCGTCGTTGAGTGGGGCGAGGGCAAGGTCGAGGAGCTGACCGACGACCGGCTGCACGTGGTCATCCACCGGGCCGTCGGCGACACCACCGACGAGGTGCGGCACGTGACGGTCACCGGCCTCGGGCGCCGCTGGGCCGCCGCCGATCTGACCGCGCTCGCCGCCTGAGCCGGGCCCGGACCCCGCCCGTACGTCCGGCGCTCGTACATTCGGCCAACGTTCCGACAGGACGTCGGCAAAATATTGCGTTCCGTGTCCCGGCCGTGGTCACATGGACATCAGTACGTAGTTAGGTCTACCTAACCACGCTTGCCCCCGAAGCCCGAGGAGGCGTCCATGTCGGCATCAGAGTCGGCGGCAGTGCCGGCTTCAGCACACGACGTGCCGGCCCTGCCGCGCGCGGTGGCCGGGGTGTCGATGCGGGACCTGCTGGCGGCGTGCGCCGCGGCCGAGGCGGTGTCCAGGCCGCCGCTCGCGCCCGCCGTGGACGCCGGCGGAGCCGAGCGCCCGCGCCGCGCCGCCTGACGCCGGTACGCGGCCGGAAGGGCCCGGGGACTGCGGGACGGGAGGGCCCCGGCCCGGGGGACTACGGGACGACGACGACCTTCGCGCCCACCGTGGCGAACGCCCACATCGCGTTGCCGTCGGCGCGCGAGGCACGGATGCCGCCGAGCTTCTTGTCCGGGTCCGGCGCGTCCGTCGAGCCGTTCACCGCGGCGCTGAAGCCGATGGCGACGCCGTTGACCAGGGTGAACCGGACGACGTGCTCGATCTGCGTACCGTCGGAGCCGGTGACCGCGCCCGCGCGGGTGGTGACCGCGTAGCTGCCGGCGGCCGGGTCGACCGTGCCCGGGGTGACCTCGAAGGTGCGCTTCACCTTGTTGCCCCCGCCGACGAGCCACACCCGGTCGGCGCCCAGCGAGTAGACGACCCGCGCACCGCTGCCGGACGGGAGCGGCAGCGCGTTCGGGTCCTTCTTCTCGGCCTTGTGCGTCTTCGGGGCGGAGGACTTGGCCGTCGCGGTCGGGCTCGGCTTGCCCAGGGTGTCCGGAACGTTCGCGGATGCCTGGAAGGCGAGGAAGCCGACTGCCGCGAGCGCCGCCACGGTGAGCCCGGCCACGATTCCCGAGCTGCTCCTAGCCACCTTGTGTGCCCACCTCTCGACCTTCGTACGTCCTTGCTGTGACGGTAGCAGCCGAGGGACGGGAGTCCCGGGCGGCCTTGCTCCGGGCTCCGGCGCCGTACGCTGTTTGCGTGCTCTTGCTCGCTCTGGATACCGCCACCCCCGCCGTGACCGTCGCCCTGCACGACGGCACGTCCGTCATCGCCTCGTCGAGCCAGGTGGACGCGCGCCGGCACGGAGAGCTGCTGCTGCCCGCCGTCGACCGGGTGCTCACCGAGGCAGGCCTCGGACTGGACGCCGTCACCGGCATCGTCGTGGGCGTCGGCCCCGGCCCGTACACGGGGCTGCGCGTCGGCCTCATGACCGCCGACACGTTCGGCGTCGCGCTCGGCGTGCCCGTGCACGGCGTGTGCACGCTCGACGGGCTCGCGTACGCGGCCGACGTCGACGGGCCGTTCGTCGTCGCCACGGACGCCCGCCGCAAGGAGGTCTACTGGGCCCGCTACGCCGACCGCCGCACACGGCTGTCGGAGCCCGCCGTGGACCGCCCCGCCGAGATCGACCCGTCGGTCGCGGCCCTGCCCGCCGTCGGCGCGGGCGCCCTCCTGTACCCCGACGTCTTCGCGGACGCCCGCGCGCCCGAACACGTCTCGGCCGCGGCCCTGGCCGCGCTCGCCGCCGAACGGCTGGCCGCCGGCGAGGAGCTGGAGCCGCCGAGACCCCTGTACCTGCGCCGCCCGGACGCCCAGGTGCCCAAGAACTACAAGGTGGTCACCCCCAAGTGACCGTCGTGCTGCGCGAGATGCGCTGGTGGGACATCGATCCCGTCCTGGAGCTGGAGAAGGAACTGTTCCCCGTGGACGCCTGGTCCCGGGGCATGTTCTGGTCCGAACTGGCCCACGCCCGGGGGCCCGAGGCGACCCGGCGCTACCTGGTCGCCGCCGAGGGCGACCGGCTCGTCGGATACGCCGGGCTCGCCGCCTCGGGAGACCTGGGCGACGTGCAGACGATCGCGGTGCGGCAGGACCAGTGGGGCACCGGCCTCGGCGGCCGGCTGCTCACCGAACTGCTGCGGGCCGCGACCGACTTCGACTGCGCCGAGGTGATGCTGGAGTGCCGCGTGGACAACGTCCGCGCGCAGAAGCTCTACGAGCGCTTCGGCTTCGAGCCCATCGGCTTCCGGCGCGGCTACTACCAGCCGGGGAACGTGGACGCCCTCGTGATGCGCCTGCAGGACCCTTCGACCTCCGTACAAGGAACAGAGACCCATGGCTGACGAACCGCTCGTCCTCGGCATCGAGACCTCCTGCGACGAGACCGGCGTCGGCATCGTGCGCGGCACCACCCTGCTCGCCGACGCCATCGCGTCGAGCGTCGACGAGCACGCGCGCTTCGGCGGGGTCGTGCCCGAGGTCGCCTCCCGGGCGCACCTGGAGGCGATGGTCCCGACCATCGAGCGGGCGCTGAAGGAGGCGGGGGTGTCGGCCCGCGACCTGGACGGCATCGCGGTCACGGCGGGCCCCGGTCTCGCCGGCGCGCTGCTCGTCGGCGTCTCGGCGGCCAAGGCGTACGCCTACGCGCTCGGCAAGCCGCTGTACGGCGTCAACCACCTCGCCTCCCACATCTGCGTGGACCAGCTCGAGCACGGCGCGCTGCCGGAGCCGACGATGGCCCTGCTGGTGTCCGGCGGGCACTCCTCGCTGCTGCTGTCCACGGACATCACCTCCGACGTGCGGCCGATGGGCGCGACCATCGACGACGCGGCGGGCGAGGCCTTCGACAAGATCGCGCGCGTGCTGAACCTCGGCTTCCCCGGCGGCCCGGTCATCGACCGCTACGCCAAGGAGGGCGACCCGAACGCCATCACGTTCCCGCGCGGTCTCACCGGCCCGCGCGATCCGGCCTACGACTTCTCCTTCTCCGGTCTGAAGACCGCCGTGGCCCGCTGGATCGAGGCGAAGCGGGCGGCGGGGGAGGAGGTGCCGGTGCGCGACGTGGCCGCGTCCTTCCAGGAGGCCGTGGTGGACGTGCTCACCCGCAAGGCCGTCCGCGCGTGCAAGGACGAGGGCGTCGACCACCTCATGATCGGCGGCGGCGTGGCCGCGAACTCCCGGCTGCGGGTGCTCGCCCAGGAGCGCTGCGAGGCCGCCGGCATCCGGCTCCGGGTGCCGCGCCCCAAGCTGTGCACCGACAACGGCGCGATGGTCGCGGCCCTCGGCGCCGAGATGGTCGCCCGCAACCGGGCCGCCTCCGACTGGGACCTGTCGGCGGACTCCTCGCTGCCGGTGACCGACCCGCACGTGCCGGGGCGCGCGCACACGCACGATCACGTGCACGAGGTCGCGAAGGAGAACCTGTACCCGTGACCGTCGCGCTGATGTGGGAGGCACGGGCCGTCGCCGGCCGGGGCGAGGACCTGCTCGCCTGGGTACGGGAGCGCGAGATCCCCGGGGAGCCGCTGCGGCGGGAGATCCTGCGGGCGCCGCAGGACCGCGTCCTCGTCATCACCTGGTGGGACGCCCCGTACGACGCCGAACTTCCCGAACTTCCCGAGCCGGACGAGGACTTGGTCTCCCGGGCGGTGCACCGCTGGCGCTTCGAGCAGGTGGACCGCTGACGACGGCAGTACCTGCGTGCCGGTGACCCGGGCCCGCGCCGGACGCGCGGACCCGGGTCACCGGGGCCCGGCCCACGGGGACCGGGCCCTCCCCCCCCGGGATCAGGACACCGGCTCGACCTCGGTCTCGCAGCGCAGGTGCCGGTCCGTGCCCGGCCGTCGCACCGGCCCCGTCAGGTTCAGCCGGGCCGTGTGGCGCACGTCCGCGCTGGACGCGGCCAGCCGCAGCTCCAGGGCGCCCGGTTCGACGATCCGGGTGCCGGTGCGGTCGGCGAACGCCGCGAGGTCCGCGTGGAAGCGGAAGGTCACCCGGCGGGCCTCGCCCGGCGCCAGCTCGAGCCGCCGGTAGCCGATGAGCCGCACGTCCGGGCGGGTCACCGACGCCACCGGGTCGTGCAGATAGAGCTGGACGACCTCGGCGCCCGCGCGCCCACCGGTGTTGCGGACGGTCACCGCCACGTCGTACGAACCGTCCGTGCCGATCTCGGCCTCCGGAACCTCCGCCGCCTCCCAGGCGAACGTCGTGTACGAGCGGCCGTGGCCGAACGGGTACAGCGGCGTCGGGTCCAGGTTGCTGACCTCGTTCCGCAGGCCGAGCGGCGGCTGGAGATACGTCCACGGCTGGCCCCCCGGGTCCCGCGGCACGCTCACCGGCAGCCTGCCCGACGGGCCGACCCGGCCGGAGAGCACGCCCGCCACCGCGGGGCCGCCCTCCTCGCCCGGGAAGAACGCCTGGACGACTCCGCCGAGACGGTCCCGCCAGCGGCCCAGCGCGTACGGGCGGCCGGTGAGCAGCACCAGGACCACCGGTACCCCCGTCTCGAGCAGGGCGTCGAGGAGCTCGCCCTGGACACCCGGCAGACCGAGGTCGGCCACGTCGCAGCCCTCGCCGGAGGTGCCCCGGCCGAACAGCCCGGCGCGGTCGCCGAGGACCGCCACGCACACGTCGGCCTCGGCGGCCCGCGCCACCGCCTCCGCGAAACCGGACCGGTCCGGCTCCGTGACCCCGCAGCCCCGCGCGAACGTCACCTTGGCGTCCGGCAGTTCGGCGCGCAGCGCGTCGAGCACCGTCGGGATGTCCACGCCGGTGGGCACCTCCGGGTGGTGCGTGAGCACGTGCGAGGGGAACGAGTAGCAGCCGAGCATCGCGAGCGGGTCGTCCGCGCGCGGGCCGATCACCGCGATCCGGGTGTCCGGGGCCAGCGGCAGCACCCCGTCCGCGTTGTCCAGCAGGACCACCGACTCCTCGGCGAGCCGGCGCGCGAGCGCCCGGTTGCCGGGGGAGTCCAGGTCGACGGGGCGGCCGGTCTCCGGCCGCCAGTCCTCGTCCAGCAGGCCGAGTTCGCACTTCTGGAGCAGCACCCGGCGGGCCGCCCGGTCGACCAGCGACTCGGGGACGGTGCCCGCGCGGACGGCGGCCACCAGCGGTTCGCCGTAGCACTTCAGCGTGGGCAGCTCGACATCGACGCCGGCCTCCAGTGCCCGGTGCGCCGCCTCGGCCTCGCTGCCGGCCACGCGGTGCAGCGTCTGGAGGAACCCGACACCGAAGTAGTCCGAGACGACCGTGCCGGTGAAGCCCCACTGATCGCGCAGCAGCTCGGTCAGCAGGTACGGGTCGGCCGACGCCGGGACGCCGTCGGTGTCGTTGTAGGCGGCCATCACCGAACGGGCGCCGCCCTCGCGCAGCGCCATCTCGAACGGCGGCAGCGTGACGTCGGCGAGCTCGCGGGCGCCCGCCCGCACCGGCGCCAGGTTCCGGGCCCCGGCAGAGGCCGCGTACCCGGCGAAGTGCTTGAGCGTGGCCACGACCCCGGCCGACTCCAGGCCGCGCACATAGGCGGTGGCGACGGTGGCGACCAGGTACGGGTCCTCGCCGATCGTCTCCTCCACCCGGCCCCAGCGCAGGTCGCGCACCACGTCCAGGACCGGGGCGAGGCCCTGGTGGACCCCGACCGAGCGCAGGTCGTCGCCGATGCGCCGGCCCAGCTCCTCCACCAGCTCCGGGTCGAAGGCGGCGCCCCAGGCCAGCGGGACCGGGTACGCCGTCGCCTGCCAGGCCGTGAAGCCCGCCAGGCACTCCTCGTGGGCGACCGCCGGGATGCCGAAGCGGCCCGCCTCGGTGATCCGGCGCTGGGCGCGGGCAAGGGCCTGCGCGCCCAGCGCCGGGTCCACGGGGGCGGTGCCGAACGAGCGGGTGAGCTGGCCGAGCCCACGGGTGATCAGCTCGTCCCAGTCGTACGAGGAGGACATCTCGCTCTGGAGCGGGGCGACTCCGTCGCCGTCCGTGGCGGCGCCCACCCACACGCCGTAGAGCTGGGCGGTCTTCTCCTCCAGGGTCATCCTGACGAGCAGGTCGTCGACGCGGGTCGCGGCGGGCAGGGCGGGGTCGCGCCAGGGAGCGGGGGTCATGGAACTCCTGTCGGGGAAAGGGGGGTCCGGCCGCCCCTGGTCGTACACGTTCACTTGCCGCCCACACCCATGAGGCCGCCGACCAGCGCGCGGCGGGCCACCAGGTACACGATGAAGATCGGGACACCGGAGAGGACGACGGAGGCGAGGATCGCGGGAATGTTCACGCCGAACTCGCTCACGTAGTTGAACAGGCCGAGGGTCAGTACCCGCGGTCCGTCGGACTGGGTGAAGATCAGCGGGAAGAGGAAGCCGTTCCAGGCCTGTAGGGCCGAGAAGATGACGACGGTGCTGATGCCACCCTTGGCCATCGGGATGACGAGCTGGAACAGCATCCGGGTGGTGGAGGCGCCGTCCAGTGCCATCGCCTCGTACATCTCCTCCGAGATGTCCCGCAGCGTGCCGGTGAGGATCAGCACCGACACCGGCATGGCGAACGCGGCGGTCGGCAGGACGATCGCGAGCAGGCTGTCGTAGAGGTTCAGCTTGGCGATCATCAGATAGAGCGGCACCACGACGGCCTGCGCGGGGATCGCCACGCCCAGCAGGAAGAGTCGGAACGCGGCCCCCGACCAGATGCCCCGGGTCCGTACGGCCACGTAGGACAGCGGGACGCACAGCACGAGGACGATCAGGACGACACCGGCCGCCGCGAGCACCGTGTTCCACAGCAGGTGGCCGAAGCCGTTGTGCAGGACGGTGTTGTAGTTGTCGAGGGTCGGATGGGACGGCGGCTTCAGGGCGTTGTGGCCCAGCGCCTCGTCCTGGTGGGTGAGCGAGGCCGAGATCATCGCGTAGATCGGGATGATCACGACGGCCAGCCAGAGCAGCGCCCCGGCCCCGGCGAGCGGGTTGGCGCGCCGGGTCCAGTGCGGGCGGCGGCGCGCGGGCCGGCCGGCGGCCGGAGCGGGGTCCGTTTTCACGGGGCGAGGCAGCGTGTCGTGCGACATGGCGTCACATCCCTTCCCGGGTGCTGCGCATCGCGCCGAAGCCGGTCAGCTTCACCATCAGCAGGGACAACGCGGTGGCCGCGAGCACCAGGAAGGAGGCGACGGCGCTCGCGTAGCCGAAGTCGTAGCTCTTGAAGCCCGCCTGGTACATCAGGTACGGCAGGATCGCCGTGTCGGTGCCCGGGCCGCCCTGGGTGAGGATCAGGACCGTCTCGAAGTACGTCAGCGAGCCGACGATCATCAGCACACTCGACGTGGTCGCGGTGTTGCGGAGCTGCGGCAGGGTGATCGAGAAGAACTGGCGGTAGCGGCCGGCGCCGTCGATCGCGGCCGCCTGGTACAGGACTTCGGGGATCTGCCGTGCCCCGCCCTGGTAGATGAGGGTGTGGAACGGGATGAACTGCCAGCCGCCGACGAACACGATCGCGAGGAACGCGCCGCTCGTCGTGCCGAGGGTGTCCTTGTGGATGATGCCGAAGTTCGGGTCGAGGAGTGCGTAGAACAGCAGCGAGATCGCCGTCGACGACAGCAGGAACGGCACGAAGAAGACCGCCGAGAGCACCGCGCGGTTGCGCTGCCGGCCCGCCGCCCACACGCCCAGCAGCAGCGAGATCACCGTCTGGAACGCCCAGCTCACCACGGTCAGCGAGACGGTGACCGTCAGGGACTGGGCCAGCCGGTCGTCGCCCAGCAGCTTGCGCCAGTTGGCCAGACCGGCCGGCTCGGGGTCGCCCAGCCCGTTCCACCGGGTGAACGACAGATAGAAGGCCAGGACCATCGGGGCGAGGGCGAAGAACGCGAAGAACAGGACGCCGGGAACGGCCAGTGCGGCGCTGGGGCGGCCGGCCCTGTTGTGCCCGGTGGGGCGGGGGCGGCCCGCGTCGTCCCGCGGGCCGCCCTTGAGCTGTGTGAGGCTCACTTCAGCTCCTTGAGCGCCGACACGAACTGCGTCGGCGAGGACTTGCCCACGAACAGCTTGTTGACCTCGGTGAGCATCGGCGTCGCCACGTTCGGGTCGACCGCCTGGTCCCAGCTCAGCGTGAACGCCGGTGCCTGCTGCACCATCTGGTACTGGAACTTGGCGAACTCCGGGTTCGGCGAGGCGTCCAGGAGGGTCGCCGCGTTCGAGGTGGCCGGGACGTCACCGTTGGCGATGAGCTCCTTCGTGTAGGCCAGGGAGGCGGAGTCCCGCAGGAACGCGATCGCCGCGTCCTTGTTGGACGTGTGGGCGTTCACCGACCAGTAGTTGGTCGGGTTGCCGACCACGTTGCGGATGTCGCCGGCGCCGCCCTCGATCTGCGGGAAGGCGCACCAGCCCAGGTTTTTCTTCGCGAAGTCGGGGAACTTGCCGAGCTGCGTGGAGTACTCCCACGAACCCATCAGATGCATCGCCGCCTTGCCCTTGGCGAAGACCGCTGGCGCGCCGCCGTTGCCGTAGCCCACCGAGCTGTAGCCCTTGCCGAAGGCGCCGTCGTCGATCAGCTCCTTGACCGTCTGCGCGGCCTTGAGGACGGCCGGGTCGCCCCACGCGGAGGCGTCACCGTTCTTGATCTTCTCGAAGACCTGGGGGCCGCCGATCCGGTCGACCAGGTACTCCAGCCACATCAGCTCGGGCCAGATGTCCGCGCCGCCCAGCGCGAACGGGGTGATGCCCGCCTTCTTCAGCTTGGCGTTGTTGTCCAGCAACTGGTCCCAGGTGGTGGGCGGCTGGAGCTTGTGCTCCTCGAAGACCGTCTTGTTGTAGAAGAGGATCACGGGCTGCATGCCGCGCATCGGCACGCCGTAGTTCTTGCCGTCCAGCCCGCCCGAGGCCAGCACCGAGGGCAGGAAGCCGCTCTTGAGCACCGGGTCGGACGCGATGGTGTCGGTCAGGTCGACCAGCTGGCCGGCCTCCCGGTAGGCCTTGATGGAGCCACCGCCCCAGTTGAAGAACACGTCGGGGGCGTTCGGCGAGCCCATCGCCGTGCGGAGCTTGGCCGGGTAGTCGGTGGCGGGCACCTTCTGCAGCTTGATGCTGCCCTTGGCCTTCTTCGCCGCGGCGGAGGCGTTGAACCGGTTGACGGACTTGACCTGGATCTTCGCCGCGTCGTCGCCGTAGACGAACGCGGTGAGCGTCCCATTGGCGCCCGAACCGCCGCCGGAGCCGCAGGCGGTGAGCCCGCCGGCAGTGGCCAGGGCAGCCGTGCCCGCGCCGAGGAACCAACGTCTGCTGTAGGACTCCATGGACGGCACCTCTCGGTCAGCGCGAGGGATCGCCGATGATCCGTCGCGAATGTTTCGAGTTATTTTTCGAATGTTCCGGGAAGGTAAGGCGATCCGAGGGGTCCGTCAAGGGGTCGCGCAGAGATACGATCGCCGCCATGAAGCCTGGGAAGTCCGCAGAAGCACAGACGGCGACGCTGGCCGAGATCGCTCGGGAGGCCGGTGTCTCGGCTCCGACTGTTTCGAAAGTCCTCAACGGCCGTGCCGACGTCGCCCCCGCGACCCGCTCCCGCGTCGAGGAGCTGCTGCACGCCTACGGCTACCGGCGCCGCCGGGCCGAGGCTTCCCGCTCGCCGCTGATCGACCTGGTCTTCCACGAGCTGGAGAGCGCCTGGGCGATGGAGGTCATCCGGGGCGTGGAGAACGTCGCCCGCGACGCCGGCCTCAGCGTGGTGCTCTCCGAGTCGGCCGGGCGGCTCACCCCCGGGCGCACCTGGGCCGACCAGGTCGCCGCCCGGCGCCCGCACGGGGTGATCCTCGTCCTCTCGGGCCTCGACGACTCCCAGCGCGCCCTGCTGAACAGCAGGTCCATCCCCTTCGTGGTGATGGACCCGGCCGGCGACCCGGGCGTCGACGTGCCCTCCATCGGCGCCACCAACTGGCAGGGGGGCCTCGCCGCCACCCGCCACCTCGTCGAACTCGGGCACACCCGGATCGGGGCCATCAGCGGGCCGTCCCGGATGATGTGCAGCCGGGCGCGGGTCGACGGCTACCGTGCGGCGCTGGAGACGGCGGGGCTGCCCGTCGACCCCTCGCTGATCGTCGCCGGGGACTTCCATCACGAGGCCGGCCACCGGCTCGGGCTCGACCTGCTGCGCCGGCCCGACCGGCCCACGGCCGTCTTCGCCGGCAACGACCTCCAGGCGCTCGGGCTCTACGAGGCGGCTCGTGAGCTGGGGCTGCGCGTTCCCGAGGACCTGAGCGTGGTCGGCTTCGACGATCTGCCGGTGGCCCGCTGGGTGGGGCCGCCGCTGACGACCGTGCGGCAGCCGTTGACGGAGATGGCCGAGGCGGCGGCGAAGCTGGTGCTCGAGCTGAGCCGTCAGGAGAGGCCGTCCGCGGGGACGCGGATGGAGCTCGCGACCAGTCTGGTGGTCCGGAGCAGCACGGCGCCTCCGGCGTAATACCGGTCCGGTGGGTGGGCCGGGGACGTGCCGGTGCATCAGGCCGTCGCCGTCGGACAAAGATGTGGACGTTAGTGGCGACGGCCATCGATGTACCGGCACGTCCCCTCACGCCGGATCCCGGGTGCGGGTGGATCGTGGCCGAGTTTCAGCCCCTCCGGCGTTTGAGGAGCGGGGTCTGGGGCGGAGCCCCAGGTACGGGAAGGGTAGGGGCGGAGGGGGCGAAAGAAGGCTTGGGTCGGGGGCCACCTTCGGGCTGGGGGGAGTGGGGTCCGTGTGGCCGGATCAGGGCGAAGTTGGCCGAGGGGTCGTATTGACGGGTGGGGCGTTCGCCTCCACACTCCTGCGAAGTCAATCGGTTGTACGGCCGAAACTTTCGGAGGCACCCGCCATGAGAACCTCCCGAACCCGTTCCACCAGAACCCGTCCCTTACGCGGCTCCTTACGCCGCCGTGTCGCCGCCCTGTTCGCCGGGGCCGTGACGGTGGCCGCCCTGCTCGCGGCCGGCACGACGGCGCACGCCGCCGACGCCCCGCTGCGCGACCTCGCCGCCGCCAAGGGCAAGGTCATCGGCACCGCCGTCACCGGCTCCAAGCTGACCGGGACCTACGGCACCATCGCCGGGGGCCAGTTCAACTCGCTGACCCCGGGCAACGCGATGAAGTGGGGCACCGTCGAGCCCACCCGGGGCAGCTTCAACTGGGCCGAGGCCGACCAGATCGTCGCGTTCGCGCAGGCCCACAACCAGCAGGTGCGCGGACACACGCTGGTCTGGCACAGCCAGAACCCGAGCTGGCTGACGAACGGCACCTGGACCACCGCCGAGCTGAGCGCCCTGCTCCAGGACCACATCACCACCGAGGTCACCCGCTACAAGGGGAAACTGGCCGCCTGGGACGTGGTCAACGAGCCCTTCAACGAGGACGGCACCTACCGCTCGACCCTCTGGTACAACGGCCTCGGCGCCGACTACATCGCCCAGGCGCTGACCTGGGCGCACGCCGCCGACCCGAGCGCCAAGCTCTACATCAACGACTACAACGTCGAGGGCGTCAACGCCAAGAGCACCGCCCTGTACAACCTGGTCAAGTCCCTGAAGGCGCGCGGCGTCCCGATCGACGGCGTCGGCCTGCAGGCCCACCTCATCCTCGGCCAGGTCCCCGGCACCCTCCAGCAGAACATCCAGCGCTTCGCCGACCTCGGCGTCGACGTCGCGGTCACGGAGCTGGACATCCGGATGCAGCTCCCCTCCGACAGCACCAAACTGGCCCAGCAGGCCGCCGACTACAAGGCGGTCTTCGACGCCTGCGTCGCCGTGACCCGCTGCTACGGCGTGACCGTCTGGGGCTTCACCGACTCCGACTCCTGGATCCCGGACGTCTTCTCGGGCTACGGCGCGGCGACCCCGTACGACGAGAACTACGCGCCGAAACCGGCCTACGGCGCCATCGCGGCCTCGCTCGGCGGGACCACCACCCCGCCGCCCACCGGCGCGTGCACGGTGACCTACAGCGTGCAGACACAGTGGAACACCGGGTTCACCGGGCAGGTGCGCATCGCGTGCTCCGGAGCCGCGCTCTCCTCGTGGAAGGTGAACTGGACGTACGGCGCCGGCCAGCAGATCACCCAGGCCTGGAACGCCACCTGCACCCAGAGCGGCGCGGCCGTCAGCTGCGCCAACGCCTCCTACAACGGGAGTGTTCCGGACGGCGGTTCGGTGACCTTCGGGTTCAACGCCTCGTGGAGCGGTAGTAATCCGGTGCCCACGGTGACGCTGGGCTGAGCCCCCGCTGAGAACCATGAGATTCTCCGAAGAAATACCTCGCGCGTCCCTTTCCCTAACAGTCCCCTAATAAAGCGGACCTACGTTCCTGTCCGTGACGGGACATGACGAGAACGGCGACGGGCGCGGACGGCGGGGCCGGCGGTCGAAGGTGCTGAGGGCCGCCGGCCTCACCCTCGCGGGACTGCTGGTGGTGGGTGCCGGCACCGCGGGCTGGGCGTACTGGCATCTGAACCGGAACATCCGCAGCGTCGACATCAACAGCGCGCTCGGCGACGACCGTCCGGCGCGGGCGGTGGTGACCCCTTCGGCACCGGCGTCCGCCTCGGCCTCCCCTTCCCCGCTGCCCAGCGGTGCCCTCAACATCCTGGTCCTCGGCTCCGATTCGCGCAGCGGTGCCGCCAACGCGAAGCTCGGCGGGGGAGACAGTTCCGGGGCCCGCTCCGACACCGCGATGGTCGTGCACATCGACGCCGGGCGCACCCGGGCCACGGTCGTCAGCATCCCGCGGGACACGCTCGTCACCCGCCCCTCCTGCCCGCTGGCGTCCGGCGGTTCGACGGCGGTGGCCTACGGCGCCATGTTCAACAGCGCCTACTCGGTGGGCGGACCGGTGTGCGCGGTGAAGACGGCCGAGTCCCTCACGGGCGTCCGGATGGACCACTACCTCGAGATCGACTTCGCGGGCTTCGCGAAGCTGGTGAACGCCCTCGGCGGGGTCACCGTCACCACCGGCCAGGACATCGACGACGACAAGAGCCATCTCCATCTGGCGGCGGGCACCCACCGGCTGAACGGCAAGCAGGCCCTCGCCCTGGCCCGCACCCGGCACGGCATAGGCGACGGAAGCGACCTCGGCCGCATAGGACTGCAGCAGAAGCTCGTGAAGGCCCTGCTGCGGCAGATCTCCTCGGCCGGCCTGCTCTCCGACCCGGTGAAGCTCTACGACGTCGCGAACGCGGTGACCGGCAGCCTGACCACGGACACGGGGCTGGACTCGCTCGGCGAACTGACGCGCCTGGGACAGAGCTTGAAGTCCCTGTCCTCCGACGCGGTCAAGACCGTGATGATGCCGGTGGCGACGGCCCCCTCCGACCCCAACCGGGTGGTGCCGCGCGAACCGGCGGCGGACGACTTGTGGAAGTCTTTGCGCTGACCGGCCGGGCGCCGGGACAACCATCGGGGCGCAGGGCGAGTCGTGTGCGGTGACCCCGTCACCGTAACGAAGGAGCCCCCGGTGTTCTCCGCACGTTCGCACGCCCGTTGGGCGGTCCCGCTGACCCTGGGGCTCGCGGCACTGGGCGTCGCCGTTCCTCCCGCGTCCGCGTCGCGGACGGCCGCCTCCGTCCGCGACGACTTCAACGGCGACGGGTACGCCGACCTGGTCGTCGGCGCCCCGGACGCGACCGTCGGCGGCCGGACCAGGGCGGGCTACGCGGCCGTCCTGTACGGCGGCCCGCACGGGCTCGCCGGCATCCGGCGCACGATCGTCAGCCGCGCCACGTCAGGCGTCCCCGGAGACCCCACCTCCTACGAGACGTTCGGCCTCCAGCTGGCCAAGGGCGACCTGGACGGCGACGGTTACACGGACCTCGTCGTCGGCACCCGCGCTGCGGGCGCCGACGCGGTCGTGCTCTGGGGCGGTCCGCGGGGCCTGTCCGGCGGCACCCCGGTGCCCGGCAACAACACGCAGACCGGTGATTTCGACGGCGACGGGCACCTCGACCTCGCCGTCTTCCGGGCCAGTTACACGGGCGGCGACGATCCGCGGGGCACCACCGCCACGGTCTGGACGGGCCCCGTCACCCGCTCCGGCACCCCGGCAGCCGCCGCCCCGCTCGACCCCGACCACCTCCAGTACATCGACGTCCACGACGGCACGGCCGGTGACATCAACGGAGACGGCCGTGCCGACCTGGCGCTCACCGCCTACTGCGGGGAGGGCGGCGACTGCGGGCGGGTCTACCTGGGCGGCCCCTCCGGCCTCACCCGGCTCACCGGCTACTACCTGACCGGCGACGGTGTCCTCACGCTCGGCGACGTCAACGGCGACGGCTACGACGACCTGATCGGCGGCTACGGCTACAACGACTCCATCGCCGTGGTCCCCGGCTCGGCCGGCGGGCCGAGCCAGGACCAGAGCAGCTGGAAGGAGTACACGCAGGACACGCCCGGCGTCCCAGGCGCCAGGGAGGCCGGCGACATGTTCGGCGCGTCGATCGCCGTCGGTGACGTCGACGGCGACGGCATCGACGACGTGGCGGTCGGCGCCCCCGGAGAGAACGGCTCCACCGGTGTCGTCGACGTGCTGCGGGGCAGCCGCTCCGGACTGACCGGCGCGCACGCCCGGGCGTTCACCCAGGACACCCAGGGGGTCCCCGGGGTGTCCGAGCCGGGCGACGGCTTCGGCCACACCGTGCGCCTGCTCGACGTCGACCGCGACGGGCACGCCGACCTGGCCGCCTCCGCGGCGAACGAGGACGCGGGCAACGGCGCCGTCTGGCTGCTGCGCGGCTCCGCGGCCGGCGTCGTCGCGGACGGGTCCCTCGTCCTGGGAGGCAGGACGCTCGGGGCTCCCTACGCCAAGGCCGGGTTCGGCTCCGTACTCCGGTAGCCGCCGTCCGACCTGCGCGAACACCGGATGAGCGGGCCCCGGGAAAAAACTTCCGGAGAATTCCGGGGTGGGTGTCGATCCGGGCTCTCCCCGATCGACGCACTGGTGAGAGGCGGGAAGAAGCCCCGCCTCCGAGGCACCACCGACATGAGGAGTCACCATGCCCCGCTACCTCTCCCTGGTCCAGATCGACGAGCGCACCGCTCCCGCCGAGGGCCCGAGCCCCGAGCTGATGCAGCGCATGGGCGAGCTCATCGAGGAGATCACCAAGGCCGGCGTCATGCTCCAGACCGAGGGCCTGACACCCAGCGCGCAGGGCAAGCGCGTCCACTACTCGGGCGGCGAGCTGTCCGTCACCGACGGGCCCTTCACCGAGTCCAAGGAGGTCGTCGGCGGTTACGCGATCATGCAGTGCAAGGACATGGCCGAGGCGCTGGAGTGGACCAAGCGGTTCCTGAAGGTGCACGAGGAGCACTGGACGGTCACCTGCGAGGTGCGGGAGATCGCCGAGGGCTGAGCTCCTTGGCCGGACGCCGCCGTGGGTGTCTCATGGGGGGTTGTGGAACAGCAGCCCGCACCGGCACCCGCCGGCGGTGTCGACACCGCCGTCGAGACCATCTTCCGTATCGAGTCCCCCCGCATCATCGCGGGGGTGGCCCGGATCGTCCGTGACGTCGGCATCGCCGAGGAACTCGCCCAGGACGCCCTGGTCGCGGCGCTGGAGCAGTGGCCGCGCGACGGCGTGCCGGACAACCCGGGCGCCTGGCTGACGGCCACGGCCAAGCACCGGGCGATCGACCTCGTACGCCGCCGGGAGCGGTACGCGCGCAAGCTGGAGGAGGTCGGGCGGGACCTCTCGCTGTCCGCGCCGCACCACCTCGACGAGCCCTCCGACCCGGACGACATCGACGACGACCTGCTCCGCCTGGTCTTCACGGCCTGTCACCCCGTCCTGTCCGCCGAGGCCCGCATCGCGCTCACGCTGCGGCTCCTCGGCGGGCTGACGACGTCCGAGATCGCCCGCGCCTTCCTCGTCCCGGAGGCGACGGTCGCCCAGCGCATCGTGCGGGCCAAGCGGACACTGGCGGCGAAGGGGGTCGCCTTCGAGGTTCCCTACGGACCCGAGCGCGAGGCCCGGCTCGGGTCCGTGCTCGAGGTCATCTACCTCGTCTTCAACGAGGGCTACGCGGCGACGGCGGGCGACGACCTGCTCCGCCCCGCGCTGTGCGAGGACGCGCTGCGGCTGGCCCGGGTGCTCGCCGAGCTGATGCCCAAGGAGAGCGAGGTGCACGCGCTGGCCGCGCTGCTGGAACTCCAGGAGTCCCGGTCGGCCGCCCGCACCGGGCCCGGCGGCGAACCCGTCCTTCTCAAGGACCAGCAGCGGCGCCGCTGGAACCGCATGCTGATCGGCCGGGGCTTCGCGGCACTGGGCCGGGCGAACGCCGTCTCCACCGGCAGCCCGGGGCCCTACGCCCTCCAGGCCGCCATCGCCGCCTGTCACGCGCGGGCCTTCGCCTACGAGGACACCGACTGGCGGCAGATCGTGACCCTGTACGGCCTGCTGGCGGCCCGCTCCCCGTCCCCCGTGGTCGAGCTCAACCGCGCCGTGGCCGTCTCGATGGCCGAGGGCCCGGAGCAGGCGCTCGCCCTCGTCGACACGCTCGCGGACGAACCGGCCCTGCGCGACTACCACTTGCTGCCCAGCGTCCGGGGGGACCTGCTCGCCCGGCTCGGACGCACCCGCGAGGCGCGCACGGAGTTCGAGCGGGCGGCGTCGCTGGCACGCAACGGACGGGAGCGGGAGCTGCTGGAGGCGCGGGCCGGTGAGCTGCGGGAACCCTGAGATTCCCGTGGAGGATTTCCATTTCCAAGGTGATCGGAAAGGGCTTACAGTTGCGCCGCCGCCGTACACGCGGATGACGCTCTGAGTTCATCCCGTAGGCCCCTGTGAGGTGGTCCGGCGGCTCATCGCACCTACCCGTGGGGGGTACACCCTTGAGAATCTCCACGCGCCACAGACTCGTGGCGCTCACCGCGGCGACGGCCCTGGCCGCCGGCACGGCGATCGCCCTGGCACCGGGGGCGTCGGCCGACGTCGCCGGATGGCCGGCCACCGACGGCAAGATCGCTATGGAGATCGACGGCATCATGTCCGTGGACGCCGGCGGCAACGCCATGAAGCGTGTCTCGAACAGCTCCGACGACACATCGCCCGCGTGGTCGCCCGACGGCAGCCGTGTGGTCATGGAGGACGCCGGCGAGCTGAAGACCGTGGGCCTGACCAGCCTCACCGGGACGTACGTCTACACGGGCGCGAACGGCTCGGCGTCCCACCCCACGTACTGGACCTACGGCCGCCGGATCGTCTTCTCCGCGTCCAAGAAACTCTACTCCGTGTCGGCCGACGGCGGCACCGCCTCCCGGCTGCTGGCCACCGGAGGCTGCGACCTCGTGCCGAGCGGCGACGCGACCGGCAAGCTGCTGGCCTTCCAGCGCAACGGCACCGGCTGCACCACGACCACGCCGTCGGTCGTGCTCTACAACTCCGCCACCAAGACGGAGACCAAGATCGCCGCGGGCCGCTCGCCCGCCCTCTCGCCCGACGGTACCAAGGTCGCCTTCATCCGCACCGTCGACGGTCGCGGCCAGGTGTTCTCGGTCAACACCGACGGCACCGGCGAGCGCCGCCTCACCGACGACACGAGCGACTACACGACCCCCTCCTGGGCGCCCGCGAGCGACCGGCTGGTCGTCGCCGTCGGCGACCACGTCTCCGAGGACGCCATCAAGGTCCTGACGGTCACTGCCGACGCCGTGACCGTGGGCAGTCCGTTCCCGTACGGCGGTCGTTCGCCCGCCTGGCAGCCGCTGCGCAAGAACTATGTCTCCCGGGTCTCCGGCGCCGACGTCTACGGCAGCAACATCGCCGCGTCCCGCTGGACCTGGAACACGGTCGGCAAGAGCGAGCCGGGGCTGATGAACGCCTCGTCCGCCGTGCTGGTCTCCCAGGACAGCCAGTCGTACGCGCTGACCGCCCCCGCCCTCGCGGGCAAGAAGCACGGGCCGGTCCTGCTGACCCCGGGCACCTCGATCTCGACGGCCGTGCAGAAAGAGCTCAAGCGGACCCTCAAGCCGGGCGCGAGCGTCTACCTCGTCGGCGGCACCTCGATCCTGAGCAGCGCCGTCTCGTCGAAGGTCACCGCGCTCGGGTTCGTCCCGAAGCGGCTGGCGGGCACCTCCCGCTACTCGACCTCGGTCGCCGTCGCCAAGTCGATCACCAGCGCCCCGAAGTACGTCTTCATCGCGACCGGCACCGACTATCACTCGGCCCTCGCCGCCGCGTCGGCCGCGGGTGCGGAGGGGACGAGCAGCAAGGCGGTCGTCGTGCTCAACGACGGCAACAAGCTGACCTCGTCCGTGCAGGCGTACCTCAACGGCCTCGACCCGCGCGACACCTACATGATCCCGGTCGGCGCCTCGGCGAAGTACGCGCTCACGCACACGCCGTTCTCGCACTGGCCGTCGACCTTCACGTACTACCCGGTCACGGCGAGCACCAACGCCGGCACCGCGGCCGCTCTCGCGCGGTTCTGGTGGAGCGCGCCGGGCAGCGTGGCCCTGGCCTCCACCGACAGCTGGCGCGGCGGCACCTCGGCCGCCGCGGCGATGAACGTGTTCGGTCCGCTGCTGTGGACGGACGTCGCCACCCTGACCGCCGACACCAAGTCCTACCTGCTCAAGGGCGCCGCGAACGTCAACGGCATCGCCGTCTTCGGCGGCACCGGCTCCGTGTCGACGGCCGCCCTGAACTCCGCAGGCACGGCGATCAGCGCGAGCAGCAGCCAGTGGACGTACACGCCGTACTACAACGGCGTTGCTCCGATGGCGAGTTCGTCGGTCGCCGGGCCGTCCGCGGGCGCCTCGGCGGTGCGGACGGGCGCGGCACAGCTCCCCGTCACCGGGCCGGACCTCGGTCCTCTCAGCACCCGCCACCGGCAGTAGGCGGTGTGGCGGGCGCCCCCACCAGCATGGTCGGGGCGCCCGCCACCCGGGTGAGGAACACGGTGGCGGAGTTCGGTCCCTGGGGTTTCACCTTGCGCCGCAGTTCCTCCGGTTCGACGGCCGACCCGCGCTTCTTCACGGTCAGGACGCCGACCTCCCGCTCCCGCAGCAGCGCCTTCAGCTTCTTCACGTTGAAGGGGAGCCGGTCGGTGATCTCGTACGCGGCGGCGTACGGCGTCGGGCGCAGCTCGTCCGCGGTGACGTAGGCGATCGTCTCGTCGACCAGTCCGCCGTCCAGGTCCTCGGCCACCTCGGCGACCAGGTGCGCGCGGATGACGGCGCCGTCGGGCTCGTACAGATAGCGCCCGACCGCCCGGACCTGCGGATCCGGCAGGCCGCGGCCGCGCAGCTCGCGCGGTCCCGGCAGCAGGGTGGCGCGGACCAGGCCCGGCTCCGTGCCGAACCAGAGCACGGCCTCCTTCACGTCGCCGCCGTCCGAGATCCACTCGGCCTCCGCCTCGGCGGGGACCGCCTCGTGCGGGACGCCGGGGGCGATCTTCAGGGCGGCGATCCGGGCCGTGCGGGCGGCGCCGACCGCCCAGGACAGGGGCGGCGAGTAGGCCTCCGGGTCGAAGATCCGGCCCCGGCCGCCCCGGCGCGCGGGGTCCACGAACACCGCGTCGTACGGGGTGGTGTCCACCTCGGTCACATCCGTCTCGCGCACCTCGATCAGGTCCGCGAGCCCCAGCGCGTCGGCGTTCGCGCGGGCGGCTGCGGCCGTCAGCGGGTCGCGGTCGACGGCCAGGACGCGGATCCCGGCGCGGGCCAGCGCGATGGCGTCGCCGCCGATCCCGCAGCAGAGGTCGGCGACGGAACGCACCCCGAGGGCGCGCAGCCGCTCGGCGCGGTGCACGGCCACGCTCGTGCGGGTCGACTGCTCGACCCCGTTCGGGGTGAAGAACATCCGTCCGGCGTCCTCGTCGCCGAACTTCGCCACCGCCCGCTGCCGCAGCCGGGCCTGTCCGAGGGCCGCCGAGACCAGTTCGGCGGGGTGCTCGCGGCGGAGCCGGGTGGCGACGGCCAGTTCCTGCGCCGGTTCGGTGGCGCGGACCTCGTCGAGCAGGGCGCGGCCCTCGGCGGTGAGCAGGGGGGCGAAGGAGAGGTCGTTCACCCGGCCATTGTGGGCCAGTCGGTGGACGGTCTGCTTCCGGCGGCGGTGTCGGGGCCGTCGTGAGGGCGGTGGGCTGGGAGGATCCGGCTCCATGCGACCCGTACGACAAAATGATAAAACCGGCGCAAAAGGGGCTGGTGCGCGCTGGGCCGTCGGCGTGCTCGCCCTCGCCCTCCTCGCCTCCGGCTGCGCCGGGACCGGCTCCGCCGCCTCCGGGGCCGACGGCGCCAAACCGGCCCATGCCTCGCGGGCCGCGCTCCCCGCGGGTCCCGCCGGCGCCCTCGCCGCGTACGCCGCCCGGCTCGGCAGGGCCGAGGCCCGCCGCGCCGCCGTCGCCCGGCGCTGGGGCCTCGCGAAGACGCCGCTGACGCCCCCGGCGCCGCCCGCCAGGAAGCCGGTCATCGGGGCCCGCAAGGGGTTCGAGGTGGACGACCAGCGGGAACTGCGGCTGCCGCCCGTCTTCACCACCGTCCCCACCAAGGACAAGGTCGTCTTCCTCACCGTCGACGACGGCGCCGAGAAGGACCCGGTGTTCGCGCGGATGATGAGCGACCTCAAGATCCCGTACACCGCCTTCCTCAGCGACTTCCTCGTCGACGACGACTACGGGTACTTCCGGAAGCTGCGCGACCACGGCGTCACCCTGAACAACCACACGCTGCACCACCCCTACCTGCCCGCCCTGTCCTACGCGCGACAGAAGCGCGAGATCTGCGGCATGCAGGACGTCATGGAGAAGCAGTTCGGCCGGCGCCCGACCGTCTTCCGCCCGCCGTACGGCAATTACGACGAGGACACCCTGCGCGCCGCCAAGTCCTGCGGCATCGGATACGCGCCCATCTGGAACGAGGAGGTCTTCCCCGACCACTGGGAGTACCGCGAGGAGGACCAGGACCTGCACCCCGGCGACATCGTCCTCACCCACTTCCAGGGCCCCAGGGAATGGAAGGGCACCATGGCCGACATGGTCCGCCGCTTCCTGAGGACCGTCACGGCCAAGGGATACGCCGTCGCACGCCTGGAGGACTACCTGTGAGGATGCGGGTGCCGGCCGCCGGGCTGCTCGTGGCGGTACTGCTCAGCGGCTGCGCGCAGTCCGTCGATCCCATCGAACGCCTCGGCAAGAAGGCGGCCCAGCGCGTCCACCCGACCGAGTCGGCCTATCGCCGCTGGGGCCTGTCCACCCCGCTCCCCCCCGCGCCGGCCGTGTCCGTCCGGACCAGGGCGCGCGCCGCGGACACCGGGCTGCCGCCCGTCGTCAACCAGGTCCGCACCCGCGACAAGGTGGTCTTCCTGACGTACGACGACGGCGCCGAGCGAGATCCCCGGTTCGCCGACATGGTCCGCGAACTGCGCCTGCCCGTCAGCATGTTCCTCACCGACCGGGTCGCCGGGCCCGGCTACGGACACCTGGCCCGGCTGCGCTCGGTCGGCGCCGGCATCCAGAACCACACCCTCGACCACACGGTCCTGCGCGGCCTGCCCTACTCCGGGCAGCGCGCCGAGATCTGCGGACAGCAGGACAAGCTCGCGCGCCGCTTCGGCGTCCGCCCCCGGCTGCTGCGGCCCCCGTACGGCCGGTACGACGACACCACCCTGCGCGCCGCCGCCGACTGCGGGGTCGCCGCGATCGTCCTCGGCAGGACGGCCGACGAACACCCGCTCCGGCCGGGCGACATCCTCTCCGGCCCCGGCGAACCCGGACTCACGGACGCCACGCTCCGGCTGCTCCGGCGCATCCAGCGGGAGGGCTTCACCCTGGCGCGGCTGGAGAACTACCTCTAGGGGGCGAGGCGGGGCGAGGCGGGGTGGGGCGAGGCGAGGCGGGGCGTCGGCCGGGGAGCGCGGCGGGCAGGTGAAGGGCCGGTCCCGGAGGCGCCCATTCGGCGTGATCCGCCACCTTCCCGCCCACGCCACGCCGACGCCTTTGGCACTCCGCTTGACCGAGTGCTAATCGCAGTCATAGTCTCAGGTCTGGCACTCCCCCCTGGAGAGTGCCAACAGCGACGGGCAGGTCCGGCACCCGCGACGACGGATCGACCTGGTCGCCACCTCAGACAGTTAACCCCGTGAGATCTCCGAAGGGGGAGGTCGGATCGTGACGACCGCCAGCTCCAAGGTTGCCATCAAGCCGCTCGAGGACCGCATTGTGGTCCAGCCGCTCGACGCCGAGCAGACCACGGCCTCCGGCCTGGTCATTCCCGACACGGCGAAGGAGAAGCCCCAGGAGGGCGTCGTCCTGGCCGTGGGCCCGGGCCGCATCGAGGACGGCAAGCGTGTCGAGCTCGACGTCGCCGTCGGCGACATCGTTCTCTACAGCAAGTACGGCGGCACCGAGGTGAAGTACAACGGCGAGGAGTACCTCGTCCTCTCGGCTCGCGACGTGCTCGCGATCATCGAGAAGTAATTCACCTGGTAAGGGAGTTCGGGGCCTCGCCCCGGACGACCCCGCACCAAGCATTGCAGTGAACCACGCCCCTGGCACCCGCGATCATTCCAGCCGGGCGCCGGGGGCGCGGTTCGTTCTCCACATTTTCCGAGAGGGCTGAACCGCTTCCATGGCGAAGATCCTGAAGTTCGACGAGGACGCCCGTCGCGCCCTTGAGCGCGGCGTCAACAAGCTTGCCGACACGGTGAAGGTGACGATCGGCCCCAAGGGCCGCAACGTCGTCATCGACAAGAAGTTCGGCGCTCCCACCATCACCAACGACGGTGTGACCATCGCCCGTGAGGTCGAGGTCGAGGACCCGTTCGAGAACCTCGGTGCCCAGCTGGTGAAGGAGGTGGCGACCAAGACCAACGACATCGCGGGTGACGGTACGACCACCGCCACCGTGCTCGCCCAGGCGCTCGTGCGCGAGGGCCTGCGCAACGTCGCCGCCGGTGCCTCCCCGGCGCTGCTGAAGAAGGGCATCGACGCGGCCGTCAAGGCGGTCTCCGACGAGCTCCTCGCCACCGCGCGCCCGATCGACGAGAAGTCCGACATCGCCGCCGTCGCCGGTCTGTCCGCCCAGGACCCGCAGGTCGGCGAGCTCATCGCCGAGGCGATGGACAAGGTCGGCAAGGACGGTGTCATCACCGTCGAGGAGTCCAACACCTTCGGTCTGGAGCTCGACTTCACCGAGGGCATGGCCTTCGACAAGGGCTACCTGTCCCCGTACATGGTGTCCGACCAGGAGCGTATGGAGGCCGTCCTCGACGACCCGTACATCCTCATCCACCAGGGCAAGATCAGCTCCATCCAGGACCTGCTGCCGCTGCTGGAGAAGGTCATCCAGTCGAACGCCTCCAAGCCGCTGCTGATCATCGCCGAGGACGTCGAGGGCGAGGCCCTGTCGACCCTGGTCGTGAACAAGATCCGCGGCACGTTCAACGCCGTCGCCGTGAAGGCCCCCGGCTTCGGTGACCGCCGCAAGGCCATGCTCGGCGACGTCGCCACCCTCACCGGTGGTCAGGTCATCGCCGAGGAGGTCGGCCTCAAGCTCGACCAGGTCGGCCTGGACGTGCTCGGCAGCGCCCGCCGCGTGACCGTCACCAAGGACGACACCACGATCGTCGACGGTGCCGGCAGCAGCGACGAGGTCGCCGGCCGCGTCAACCAGATCAAGGCCGAGATCGAGAACACCGACTCCGACTGGGACCGCGAGAAGCTCCAGGAGCGCCTCGCGAAGCTGGCCGGCGGCGTGTGCGTGATCAAGGTCGGCGCCGCCACCGAGGTGGAGCTGAAGGAGAAGAAGCACCGTCTGGAGGACGCCATCTCCGCGACCCGCGCCGCGGTCGAGGAGGGCATCGTCTCCGGTGGTGGCTCCGCGCTCGTCCACGCTGTCAAGGTCCTCGAGGGCAACCTCGACAAGACCGGTGACGAGGCCACCGGTGTCGCGGTCGTCCGCCGCGCCGCCGTCGAGCCGCTGCGCTGGATCGCCGAGAACTCGGGCCTCGAGGGCTACGTCATCACCTCCAAGGTCGCCGAGCTCGACAAGGGCCAGGGCTTCAACGCCGCCACCGGCGAGTACGGCGACCTGGTGAAGGCCGGCGTCATCGACCCGGTCAAGGTCACCCGCTCCGCCCTGGAGAACGCCGCCTCCATCGCCTCCCTGCTCCTGACGACCGAGACCCTCGTCGTCGAGAAGCCGGCCGAGGAAGAGGCCGACGCCGGCCACGGTCACGGCCACTCCCACTGACGCACCCCGGACCCGGCGCCGAGCCCCCACCCGGGGACCCGGCGCCACCCCGGCCCGCGTGACTTCGCCCCGCCGTTCCCACGGCGGGGCGAAGTGCTGTCCGGCGTCCCGGCCGGGCATGAGTGTTCCTTGGACTGGTACCAGACCCTTGTACCGGTCGAGTGGTACCGTGATGTGGTACCACTTCCCGGGAGGACGAGTCCATGGCCATCACCGCCAGCGAGGCCCGAGCCAAGCTGTTCCCGCTCATCCAGCAGGTCAACGACGATCACGAGCCGGTCGAGATCACCTCCAAGGGCGGCGACGCCATACTGATGTCGGCCGACGACTTCCGCTCCTGGCAGGAGACCGTCTACCTGCTCCGCAGCCCTGCCAACGCCGCTCGCCTCATGGCCGCCGTCGCGGAGGACAAGGCCGCCGAAACACCCTTGGTCACCAGGTCCATGGACGAGCTGACGGCCATGGCGGAGGACGGGGAGTGAGGGACGTACGATTCCGTCCCACCGGCTGGGAAGACCTCCTCTACTGGCAGTCCGCCGACAAAAAGCTGTTCGGCAAGCTGGTCCGTCTGATCGGGGAGATCCAGCGCGATCCCTTCACGGGGATCGGCAAGCCCGAACCGCTGAAGGGCGACCTGTCGGGTTACTGGTCACGCCGGATCGACGACGAGCACCGGCTGATCTACCGGGCCACCGAGAAGGAAGTCGTGATCATCAAGGCCCGGTACCACTACTGAGGGACCGCCGCCCGCATGGCCGTACGGGGCGACTGCGCCGAAGTCCTGACGGGAGAACCATCGGGCCGTCGCCTAAGAGCCAAGTCGGCCTTGTCGTTTCGCTCGAGTGCGGCGACAGCCGAGGCAGAGGAGCGACAGTGCCTTCCTGGCCCGGGGTCATGGCGCGGGCAGTCTGACGTGGACGTCCAGACCGCCTGCATCGCGCGGTGCCGCTGTCACGGTTCCACCGTGGGCGCGCGCCACGGAGCGGACGATGGACAGACCGAGGCCCACACCCTTGTCGCTGCCGGTGCGCTCGGTGCGCAGTCGCCGGAAGGGCTCGAAGAGGTTGTCGATCTCGTACCCGGGCACCACCGGGCCGGTGTTGGAGACGACCAGAGCCGCCTGGCCGTGCCGCGCCTCGGTGGTCACCTCGACCCAGCCGCCTTCCGGGACGTTGTACCGGATGGCGTTCTGCACGAGGTTCAGGGCGATGCGTTCCAGAAGGACGCCATTGCCCTGAACGACCGCTTCCTTGCGCTCGCCGCGGAACTCCACACCTTTCGCCTCGGCCTCGGCCCTGGCCTGGTCGATCGCCTGTGAGGCGACCTCCGCCAGGCCCACCGGCTTGCGCTCGACGATCTGGTTGTCACTGCGGGCGAGGAGCAACAGGCCCTCGACGAGCTGCTCGCTCCGCTCGTTCGTGGCCAGCAGCGTCTTGCCGAGCTGTTGCAGCTCCATGGGCGCTCCGGGGTCGGACAGGTGCACCTCCAAGAGCGTCCGGTTGATGGCGAGCGGGGTACGCAACTCGTGCGAGGCGTTGCCGACGAACCGCTGCTGGGCGGTGAACGCCCGCTCCAGTCGCTCCAGCATGTCGTCGAAGGTGTCCGCCAGCTCCTTCAGCTCGTCGTCCGGGCCATCCAGCTCGATACGGCGGGACAGGTCCGAGCCGGCCACGGCGCGAGCGGTGCGAGTGATCCGGCCGAGAGGCGAAAGCACACGGCCGGCCATCGCGTAGCCGAACGCGAAGGCCACCACCGCCAGGATCATCAGGGCCAGCAACGACCGATGCAGCAGGGAATCGAGCGCGACAGCCCGTTGGTGGTCCAGGCAGGACCCCAGAATGCTGTTGAACTGGCTTCCGCTCTGGGCCTGTTCGACGGCTGGGCAGACATCGCTCGCGAACCTGAGGTTGTACCCCTCCGTGATCCGAAGACCCGCACCGCTGTTGCGCAGTGCCTGGGCGGCCAGTAGATAGATGATCAAGAGCAGTAAGACACCGGCGATGAGGAACATTCCGCCGTACAGCAGTGTCAGCCTCATCCGGATGGTCGGGCGCAGCTGCGAGTAGGCCCTCGAGAACTCGCTTTGTTGCCACGGGCGCTCCGAACCCGCACCACCTCGTACGTGGGGAGAGCGTAGGGGTCGCGGAGGCACAGTCGGCTGCTGCTCTCTCCGAGAGGTGTCGGTCATGATGTCACCCCTGACCGCGGGAGGGCGGGACCTGGACGGCCAGGCCCGGCAGCGAGCAGGAACGAGTCCACGTCGTCCTGACGCCGCTCGGCCGTTCAGCGCCCGTCACGAGCCGATGCCTGCCGGGGTTCTTGGTCACGCGCACTTCGGTGCGTATCCCTTCGTCTGGAGCGAGTTTGCTCCCCAGCGTGCCGTGAGAACACATAAGTTGGCGGTTAGGCCCCTGCCAGGTATCAGCGCACACCCCGTCTGTCGCCGTTCTGGTCCGAGGCCCTCCGCCCTGAGGTTGTCCGGCGTGGTTCCGGCGGGGTGCGGCGGGCCGTGCAGGCCGGACACAGGGACTCCTCGCCGATCGGCCTGAAGAGCCGTGGCTGGGTGTGGTGGCCTTCGCACTCCCGGGTGCCGGTGAGGCGGCGCGAGAGGCGGGGCCGGCGACGGCGGCGAGAGGGGCGTGCCCGGGGGCGGGTGCGGGGGCGTCGGGCGGGGGCGGTACGTCCCGGAGGAGGTGGCGGAGCAAGCCACCGGGGCGGTGTACGGGGGTGCCGTCGTCGGGGAGGCCGCGGAGGACGTGCATGCGGACGGCGGTGGGTGGGTGCCCCGCCTCCAGCCAGCGGGCGGTGAGATCCGTCAACTCCGCGTGCATGGCGCGCGGGATGTGCCGGAGCTCGGGGGAGAGCAGGGGGTAGGCGGCGGTGAGGGCGCGGGCCGCTTCGAGGATCTCGGGGGTGCGGGGTGTCCGAGGTGTCTCCGGCTCGGGGGTCCGGGCCGTCCCCGGCTTGGGCGGAGCCGGCCGCCCGGGGGGTTCGGGGGGTTGGTGGGAGGTGTTCCTTTCAGGGTCATTATCGGGATAGCCGTCGGTGAGCGGGGTGGTCGGGTCACCGACGGCCGGAATCCGGGGACTCGGTACGACCTGCGACGACACCCGCTCGGGGGTGGTGCCGACGCCCACGGGAATCCGGGCGAGCAGCTTGGCCGCCTCGGCGGGGCTCAACGGAACGCTGGAGACGAGCTGTTGGGTGACCCACTGGCCGCCGGGACCCTGGACGCGCCGCTCGTGCACGAAACCCTCGTCCTTCAACTGGCGCTTGGCACGAGTGAAGGCGGTCGCTCCGATGCGGGCGCGTTCGGCAGTGCGTGAGAGGGACTCGCGCGCCCCCTCGGGAAGGGAGAGCTGCCAGGTCAGGAGGCGAACCGCGTCGGAGGACAGTCGAGGGTGCCGGATGAGCTCGTGGGAGAGCTGGGTGAAGGCGCGCGGGGGCGCGATATGGTGCCTGTAAATCACGGTGGGAGCCCTAACTTCCACTGGTGGTTCAGGCCCTCGCGATCGGTTGCAGCCGTAGCGGGGGCCGTATTTGTGCTGACCGTACCGCACGGAATGTGGTCAGACAGGCGCATTGGGTGAAGAAAGGTTTTGTGGAGGCTTTCACTCACACGAATCAACTTGCCTGGTCATCTGCTTGGTTGACGCACGGGCGTCCTAGCCTGCGATCACGGAGCGTGGAGTCGGCGAGGGTGAGGCGGCATGGACGGCGGTGCGGACTCGGGTGCGGGTGGTGGAGAGTCGGAATCGGGCGTGGACTTCCTGCGCTGCTTCGGCGCCGTTCAGTGGGCCGCGTTCGTGCGGATGGCCGCGCGCGGTTGATGTGAGGGCGGGGCGGTCGGTCGCCCGCCTTCACGGGCAGTCGGCCGCCGCCTCTCCCGGTGCGGGCGGGACGTCACTCCGGGCCCTCCACATGCGGCCGGGCCAGTCGGCGCAGTGGCGACGTCCTGTCCCACACGTGCCAGCGCGCACCGCACACCGGGTCGGTCGCGTACGTCACCTCGGCCGGGAAGCCATCGGCCCTGACCCGCTCGGCCGGTGGGTCGGAGAGGCGCCTGCCGCAGCGCGGACAGTGGTCCGGGGTACGCATCGGGTACATGCCCATGGCTCTGCTCCCGCCTGCCTCAATGCCCGCCCGGACCTGTGGACCGGCCCCTCTCGGACGCCACCCACCCGCTCACCGAGGCGGCGTCGTCGTCGCAGGCCAGGACACGCCACGCGTCGGAGGTCCAGGCGAAGACCGCGTCCTGTCCGAACCGGCGGCCGAGCTCGCGGGCGGCCGTGTCGCCCAGGCCGACGACGGCGACGCTCTCCTCGTGGTGCGTGCCCCGCACGTCGCCGCCTTCCGCGAGCCACGAGGTGAGACCACGGTGGCGGACCTCGACGAGCAGCAGGCGGTGGGCGCGCGCGTTGGCGTCGGGGGAGGCCGTGCGGCCACGGGGATTCCATGCGGTGATCACGTGGACGGTGGCTCCCTCGGCCGGTTCCGGAAAGGGACCCTCGGCCGTACCCGGAGAACGCGGTTCGACGTGAACGGTCCGGTCCTGGAACCGGATGTCCACGACCGCGGCCCGGTACAGGTCCCAGTTGAGGGGCGTGACGGATGCGTCGATGGCGTGCACAAGGGCCTCCTCGGAACGAAGACCCCCTTACGGCTCGTGCAGGGAGATCGTGCTGTCTCCGAACCCCGCCGTGTCCGGCCGGGTCGGTCAGCCGCAACATTTCATGATCGCGGCCTCGGGGCAAGAGCTTGTGAAGATCTTGCGGAAGGTCGGTGCTGGTGTTAACTTCGCGCTCGGTCGTGTGATCCGGCGTCAAACCTTGGCTCAGGGGAGCGCATTGCGTCCGGGTGCGAGACGCCCGGACGGCGACCGGCCCGCGCGAGGTGCGCGGGAACGTGCAGATCACCGGGGTGCGGCAGTGCGCTACCGGGGTCCCTTGACTCCGGAGGCTGCTTGGCATGCCCGTACCTTCCAACACCGAGCCGGACCGCACGGACCTCCCGGTCGTCGATCGCGACGCCGTGTGGGACGAGGACGTCGTCGCGGTCCACGGCGAAGCCGACGACACGGACACCTGCACCTGCGACGGCATGCCCGGCCTCTGCCTGAGCTGTGAGCCGCCCGAGCCGCGCTACGCGAAGCTCGATCGCCGTCACTGCCTGATGGACGAGGAGGGCGGCGAGGGCGAGGGCGACGAGGACATCGACCCGCGCGTCCTCAGACTCGTGAACGCCTGTGCCGGAGGAATGGCGGAGGACCCTTCCTTCGACCTGAGCCGCGAACTCCTGCCGGACTTCGACCCTCACACGGTCGAGGAACTCACCTCCCTCACCGAAGTCGCGCAGAGGAAGCTGGACGCGGAGCGGTGGGACACCGACGGATCCTGGAATCTGGTCTGGTTCTCCTGCGAGAGCGACGTCACCGACCCCGCCCGGGAAGGCGAGGACTTCGGCCCCTCCGACGGTGGCCCCGACGAGGAGACGGACGCGATCCGCTGCCAGGCGTCGATCGTGAACGACGACGGTGCCCCGAGCCTCCGGATAACCGGTACGCGCCGTGGAGAGCAGCACGTCATGCACTACGCGCCCGTGTTCCGCCCTCGCGACGAGATCCCGGACGTCAGCACTCTGGAAGGGCTGCGGGACTGCTTGCGGCGGGCGACCGAGCAGCTGACCGAGGCCGGTTGCGAGATGGCCTGCGAGTGGTCGGTGGACTGGTGGCGCTGCCACGTCCGCCTGGCCGACCTGGACTACTGACAACGGGGCACGACGCCCCGTGCCGCATAGAGGTGTGATGGACAACGGGACGGTCCGACGGCCGGGAAAACCGACCGCCAAGGGCGGTACCAAGTCGAGAGCGGCTGCTGAGCGTGTCTCCAAGCGGGAGGCCGAGCTCCGGCGTCGACGTGCTCTGCTGAACGCGGAGTTCGCCCGCGACGCCGAGCGGCGACGCAACGGACTGGGGGCCGCTCCGGTCAGGGCTGAGAAGCCGGCGAGCCCGGCTGCGCCCGGAAAATCGGGCCGGACCGGCAAGCGGGCGAAGAAGCCTCCGACCCGCGGCCTCTCGGCGACTCCCGCTGTCCGGGCCGCCCCCGTCGCGGACAGGGGTGTGGACCGACAGCAGAGACTCCCCAGGATCGCGCCCGCGTACATGGTGTTGACCGCAGCGGACCTGCAACGGGAGCGGCGGAGGGAGCAGGCCCGGAAGAAGAAGCAGGCGGAACGGCTGCAGGCGAAGCAGAAGGCGCGGACCGCCGGGAGTTCCGGGACACCCGGCACGGGCACCCGTCGGGCGAAGGCGAGCGGAACGGGCTCGCGGGCGACCGAGCCCCGTCCCGCGTAGGAGATCGTACGTGCTGCCGCACGTCGGGCGTACGGCACGTCCCGCCTTCGGGAAGATCCCCCGAACCCCTGTCCAGGGGAAGGGCGGCGACCTAGCCTGATCAGGGAGTTCCGTCGTGATCGCCGGAGACGGGGAACACGACGGGAGGGGGGAACAGCAGGTCGGGGAGGGGACGCCCGTACGTCGCCGGGGGAGCGTGCCCATGCCACGCCCCCTCACCGCGTGCCGGGCCGTGCCACCCCGCCGAGGGAGGGTCATGAACCACTGGGTCGGCATCGTGTCACTGCGGGAGACCGCACCGCCCACGCCCGTGCACCGCATCGCCCTCGCGATCGAGGCCGCACGGGGCCGGACGGCGTACACCCTGGGCGGACGACAGGTGCCGTACGCCCGTATGCGGTCGGTGCTCCGCGGGCTCGCCCAGCGGTACGCGAGCCGTTCCGAGTGGGAGAGATGGCAGTACTGCGTCGACCTGGCCGGTGACTTCTTCAACGGTGGAGAACCCCGGAGAGGCCTGCCCACCTGGCTCCTCGCCGACCTCCGGGACGTCCTCGACCGGGGCGGTGCCGTGGCGAAGAAGCACCGTCCCAGCTCCGGCCCGGCCGGCCCGCGCGGACCGCCGTGCGCCGGCCGGACCCGTCCGCGGGGTCCCCCGCGCCGAGCGGCAGCTCGCTTCCCGCGACGTCACGTATCCGCCGCTGATCACCCCGCCCACGGAACTGGTGGCCGGCGCCGGGGAGAAGGTGCGCACGTCCGTACGGGAAACCGCCGGAACGTGGGACGCCACTCCGGAGGCCGTCGCGTGGCTCGGGCTGGCCGCCGAACACCGCAGCCACCTCTACGAGAGCTACGAGGCCGATGCCGTCAGCCCGTACGTGCTCGGTCTGCTCGACCGGCTCGGTGCCACCGCGCTCGACGTGATCCTCCTGGACGCCTATGCGCAGTGGGCCCGGCCGCACAAGTCCGGTGAGCAGTCTGCCGATCACGTCCGGCGGCGGCGTGCCGCGGAACTGGCCCTGGGCAGGTGGGCCACCGGCGGCGGTCTGCCCCGTATGGGCACGGGGGAGGCGCAGAAGCCGGCGCCGTCCGTGGGCGAGGGCGTCGCCCGGCAGATCCTCGGCGTACTCAGCCTGACCGGCGCGTACGACACCGCACGGCGGCTGGTCGCCGCCGTGTGGCCCGATCTCCACCGCCCGTCGGCGGAGACCGGGCCCGACCCGGTCTCCAAAGCGCAGTCCGTCTTCGGGAAGGAAGGGCTGACCTACGAAGACGACGGACAAGAGGGGCCGGACCACCAGAGGATCTTCCGGATCGTCGCCCGTACCGGCGCGGGACGGAGCGCCCTCGGTGTCGGACGTTCGAAGAAGGGGGCTCGCGCGGCCGCGGCCCAGGCCCTGCTGGACAGGTACCCGCAGATGGCGAAGGCCGCCGCTCCGGCAGCCCCGTCGGCCGGCACCCCGGCGGCCGTACCCGCCCGGCCGTACCGCCTCCCGGACCTCGGGCACCGCGACGCCGTCGTCGACCTGGCAGCCATGTTCGAACTCGGGCACCGGGCGGACGGACTGCTCGCCCAAGCCCTCACTCACGCGTCCTGGGCCTACGAGAACCAGGCCGCGGTCGGCGCGGCGCACCAGCGGGCCAATGACCTCCTCGCCCATCAGGGGTCGTTCGTCATCGACCACATGGTGGCCCACACCAGAGCCCGTACCGCGCTCGCCCGTGATCTCCGGCTCGACGAGGACGACGCCCGTCTCCTCACCTCGACCGACGAGGACACCTCTCGGCTCGGTGGCATATTCGCCGTGGGCGACGGGCTGCTCACCGGTCACGGCGAGAGCGGGGAGGGACGGGGCGCGGTCTCCGACGCGGCCCAGGCGGTGGTCGCCGCGGCCTGGCGGGTACGCGGCCCGGAGCTCCTGCGGCGGCGCCCCGTCGTCCTGGACACCTGGCTCACCGGGCTCGACCACCGGCACGATCCGGTGACCGTGCTCGACGCACTGGCGGCCGTGTACGGCATGACGTGCGATTTCGAGGAGCAGACCTCGGGACCGGACCACTGCAGGAGCTTCACCGCCACCGCCGTCCTGAGGGACGCCACGGGTCAGGTCCACCGGTGGACCGCCCGTCCCGAGGGGCAGACCGGGAAACAGGAGGCGAAGAAGGCGACCGCCCAGGAAATCCTCGACATCCTGGCCGCGCCCGCTTCCCCCAACGCCTTCGACACCCTCGCCCTCCGCCGCCGTGACCTGCTGACCGGCCTCCTGCGTGCCCAGTTCGGCGGTCTCGGCGCCACCACCGAGCGTCAGCGCACCCGCATCCTCGCTCGCGGAGACCTCGGTGCCGACCTCCTCGCCACCGGGGACACGGAGGCGTTCCGGGGCTGGGCCGAACGCGTCGACGCCCTGCTCGGCCGGAACGGTACGACAGTGCCCGATCCGCTGCGTGAGCTGTACCAGCAGGCCGTCCACGACACCCGCCGGGGCCCCCGTTCCCTGCTGCGGCGCATGGCCGCCGAACATGGAACCGACAGCGCGGGCGTCGTCCGGCGGCTCGCCGCCGATGCGGTACGACGCGCCGCGGACACCGGGCCGTGGGAGAAGACCGTCCGCGACATCGTCCAGGACTGGTGGCGCGACCAGGCGCCCGACACCGGTGTCACGGTCCGCGACGACATGCGCCGGGACGCCTTCGAGCCCCTGCGCGTCCAACTTGGCGCGCTGCACGAGACGCTGAAGTGGTGCGGTGAGGCCGCCGACGCGGCCGGGACCCCGGTCGACGTCGAACTGACCGTCCAGGACGGCACGTTGCACGTCTGGATCGGTCTGCACAGCATCGACGTCAGGGCTGCCTGCGGCGACTTCGCCCAACTCCTGTCCCGCACCCTGCCGTACACCGACTGCCTGGTCGACGACGACCACGTACTCCTGCGCCTGCACGGCCGCCCCGACCCGAGCTCCCTCTCCTCGCTCGCGGCGGCCGGAATGGACGCCTACCTCGGGGAGAACGGTGTGCGACGACCCACCGAGACCGTCTGATCCCGGGTCCGTCCTGCCGGAAAAGCCCCCTGTCCCGGTGTTCCGGGACAGGGGGCTCCGCCCCTCGCGGGTCCACGGGAGCCGATGGCTCAGCCGCCCATCGCGTCCAGTGCGCCGAGTTCCGCCATCAGGCCCAGGCGGTCGTACTGCCACCAGCCCTCGGCCATCTTTCCGTTCTCCCCGCACCGGAAGACGGTCGTGCCGGTCATGGAGACCTTCTTCCCGGACGCCGGGATCCCCATGAAGTCGCCCTTGTGCGTGCCGTTCCAGGTCCACCGGGTGCAGACCCGGTCGCCCTCGGTGATCTGGTCCTCGATCGTGAAGGCCATGTCGAAGCCGCCGCGCCACATCTCGATCACGCGCCGCACCGCGTCGAGCCCGATGGCGTCCTGCTCGCGGCTGGGATCGTGGTCGTGATAGCTCTCCGCCATCAGCCCGTCGAGCGGCGGCAGCTCACCCGGGGCGGCCACCGTCTCGAAGAACCCGCGGACGGTCGCCGCGTGGAGCTGGTCGTCGCGCACCACGTCCAGGTCCGTGAAGGTCGGCATCTCGTCGCAGAGCGCCACCATCTCCTGGAAGATCTTGTCCGTCTCGGGCAGGTTCGAGTTCCGCATCGCGTCCTCGTACGACGGGAACTCGACGATCTCGATGAAGTGCGAGGAGTCGGACCGGTCCTTGGCGACGATGCTGTGCGTCGCGGTCCGCTTCCCCTTGGTCTGCTCGACCCATGTGTCCATCAGCTGGTCCATGCGGTCGAACCGGCTGGTCTTGCAGTCGATGAGCTGTACGAACGTCATGTCGCCGCCTCCGATCCCCCGGGTCCGGCTCTGTCACGCCCATTTTCCCACCGCGGGGGCGCGATGCCCTGCGCTCAGGCGGTCCGCCCCCAGATCCTGTCCGGTCGGTGCGTGCGGCCCGCGCGGGCCCAGGCGGCCGGCCGGACGACATCGGCGGGCAGGTCACCCACCCGCTGGTGCGCCAGGGAGTGCAGGACGGCCAGGACGGCGGCGAGTTCCTCGGGCGTCGGTTCGCCGGACACGACGCGGATGCCGTCGGCCCCGCTCATGCCGGCTGGTTCCCGTGCTTGCGGTGCGGCAGCGGCGCGCTCTTCGTGCCCAGCATCCGCAGCCCCGAGGCGAGGACGGCGCGCGTGGACTGCGGGGCGATCACGTCGTCCACGAGACCGCGCTCGGCTGCGTAGTAGGGGTGCATCAGCGCCTCGCGGTACTCGGCCACACGCCGGCCCCGGGCCGCCTCCGGATCGTCGGCCGCGGCGATCTCGCGGCGGAAGATGACGTTCGCGGCGCCCTCCGCACCCATCACGGCGATCTCGTTGGCGGGCCACGCGTACGACAGGTCCGCGCCGATGGAGCGCGAGTCCATGACGATGTACGCGCCGCCGTACGCCTTGCGCACGATCATCTGGATCCGGGGGACGGTCGCGTTGCAGTAGGCGTACAGAAGCTTGGCGCCGTGCCGGATGATGCCGCCGTGCTCCTGGTCCACGCCGGGCAGGAAGCCGGGCACGTCGACCAGCGACACCACCGGGATGTTGAAGGCGTCGCACAGCTGCACGAACCGCGCGGCCTTTTCACTGGCGTGGATGTCGAGGACCCCGGCGAGCACCAGCGGCTGGTTGGCCACGATGCCGACGGGACGGCCCTCGATACGGCCGAGCGCGCAGATGACGTTGGCCGCCCAGCGCTCCTGGACCTCCAGGAACTCCCCGTCGTCCAGGACCTCCTCGACCACCCGGCGCATGTCGTACGGCTGGGACGGATCCGCGGGGACGATGTCCAGCAGCTCGGTGCAGGGCCGGTCGGCCGGGTCGTCGCAGGGCGCCTCGGGCGGTGTCTCGGTGCTGTTCTGCGGCAGCAGGGAGAGCAGATAGCGGACCTCTTCGAGGCAGGCCGGCTCGTCGTCGTGGGCGAAGTGCGCGACCCCCGACGTCTCGGCGTGCACGTCGGCGCCGCCGAGCCCGTTCTGGGTGACCCGCTCGCCCGTGACGGCCTGGATGACGTCGGGGCCGGTGATGAACATCTGGGACGTCTCGCGGACCATGAACACGAAGTCGGTCAGGGCGGGCGAGTAGGCGGCGCCGCCCGCGCACGGGCCGAGCATCACGCTGATCTGCGGGATGACCCCGCTGGCCCTGGTGTTGCGCTGGAAGATGCCGCCGTAGCCCGCGAGCGCGGTGACGCCCTCCTGGATACGGGCGCCCGCGCCGTCGTTGAGGGACACCAGGGGCGCGCCCGCCGCGAGGGCCAGGTCCATGATCTTGTGGATCTTCTGCGCGTGGGCCTCGCCCAGCGCGCCGCCGAAGATACGGAAGTCGTGCGCGTACACGAAGACCGTGCGGCCGTGGACCGTGCCCCAGCCGCCGATCACGCCGTCCGTGTGCGGGCGCCTGTCCTCCATCCCGAAGCCGGTCGCCCGGTGTCGGCGCAACGGCTCCAGTTCGCTGAACGAGCCGGGATCCAGCAGGAGTTCGATGCGCTCCCGGGCCGTCAGCTTGCCCTTGGCGTGCTGCCGGCCGGTGGCGGCGGCGTCCCCCGCGACCACGCCCGCGCGCAGTCCCTCCAGTTCGGCGGTGCGGGCCCGCAGCGACGGCGGGGCGGCCGGTGCCGCGAACTCCTCCTCCAGTTCGGCCAGTTGGCTGCTGTTCACGGTCTGCACCGTCATGGTCGTCTCCTTTCGGTACGGGTCTTCGGTGGTACCGGGTCAAAGGCGCAGGCCGCGGTAGCGGCGGGGCCAGATGCCGTGGGCGCCGGGGGCCAGTACGCCCGCCGGGTCGAGCGCGTCCTTGACCCGTTCGCCGAGCCGCCGGAGCGCGTGCCCGTGGAAGGCGTACGTCTCCGCGACCCGGTCCATCAGGGCCGGATGCGCGTGCCGTACGCCGAGCCCGGCCGCCGCCGCGTCCGTGACCAGGCGTTCGCCCAGGGCCAGGGTGCGGGCCCGGTCGTCCGGGTCGCGGATGTCGAACACGAGGGGCACATGGTGGTGCAGCACCCGCCGGCCCACCACGAACGAGCCCAGATAGTCCTTGCCGGCCGCCCGCGCGAGCCCGCGCACCCGGGTGTACTGCGCCAGCGCGTCCGCGCCGGTGGCCGGCAGCACGGGCGTCACGGAGAGGTGTCCGCCGTGCTCCAGCCAGCCGTCGGCCGCGTCGCCCCACAGACCGGGGGTGTCACGGCCGTCGTCCGGTTCGCCGAGCCGGCAGCGCACCCCGGGGATCGGCGCCAGGGCCGTGCGGACGGCGTCCCACCGGGCGTGCACGAGGGGGCGGCTGCCCGCCACGGCACCGTAGGCGTTCCAGCGGCCGAGTCCCAGGTCGGCCATGACGGGAGAGTGGTCGCCGTCGGGCACCGGGCCCGGAGCGCCGGGGAGGGTGTCGCGGCGGCGTCCCGCGGCGGCCGCGTCCAGGAGCAGGCTGCGTACGGTGGGCGACTCGGTGAGCGTCCCGTCGGCGCGCAGCGTCCGCAGGGCGTCGACGAGCGGGCCGAGGTCCTCGGACCGGGGGACGGAGACCGTGAAGGTACGGCGGTGCGGGGGCGCGGGGCGGAGCGGGACGCCGAGTTTGGTGACGACCCCCAGGTTCGGCGGCGCGAACATCGCGTCGAAGGAGGGGCCGAAGCCGTAGGGCCACAGATGGGCGCAGCGCGAGGAACGCAGGCCGCCCATCCCGGTGCGCACGAGGTCGCCGTCCGGCAGCACGACCTCCATCCCGCACCACAGCGCGGGCTCGTCCTCGTAGGGGGCGAGGCCGCCGGTGGCCAGGGCGTGGCCGACGACGCTGTCCCAGCCCAGGCCCACGGGGTCGACCCGGTAGGGCAGTTCGCGTGCGGAGAGGTGGGCGGCGAGGTCGACGAACGTGACGCCGGGCTCGAGGACGGCGTACCCGAAGGTCTCGTCGACCTCCAGCACCCGGTTCATCCGGCCGAGGTCGAGGACGACGGCACCGGGCAGCCGGGGTGCCGCGCCGCCGAGCCCGGTGTTGCGTCCGGGCAGGGCGGGCGCGAGCGGCACCCCGTAGGTCCTGGCGACGTCCAGCACGCGCCGTACGTCGTCGACCGAGCCGGCCAGCAGCGCCGCGCTGGGGACGAAGTGCCCGGGGCCGAGCACCGGTTGCGGGTCGTCGTAGCCGAGGAGGGCGATGTCCTCGTCGGTCAGGACCCGGGAGTCGCCGAGCACCGCGCTGAACGCGGCGAGCGCCTCGGCGAACTCCCAGGGACCCACTCCGTGCGGGAGCCGGCGACGGCCGCCCACGGCGGTCACGGCCGTCCTTCCGGGACCTGTGCGGCCTCCTCCGTGAGCCGCACAGGGGAGCGCTGCGAAGGAGTGAACGCCTGGATGTCGATGCGTGCCCAGACACCCGACACGGCGAACGGGTCGGCGAGGGCGTAGTCCTCCACCTGCTTCCGGTTCGCGGCCTCGACCACGATCAGGCTGCCGACCGCGGTGGTGCCGTCGGCGTCGACCAGGGGTCCGTAGAGCACCGGCCGTACGTCCGCGGCGCGGAGCCGGGCCGAGTGCGCGGGCCTCAGGGCCGCCCGCAGGCCGGCGGTGCCCGGCGCGTCGAGGCAGTGGATCGCCCACAGCATCTGTCTCTCCTCGGTTCGTGGGGGCAGGGAGTCGAAGGGGCAGGGATCGAAGGAACAGGGGTCGCAGAGGCAGGGGTCGCAGGGACAGGGGTCGCAGGGACAGGGACGGTGGGGGGACAGGGACGGTGCGGACAGGGACGACGGTGGGGGGAGGGGGACGGGGGTGCGGGGAGCCCGGCGGTGGCACGCGGCCGACCGGGTCTCAGGCCACCCGGTCGCCGCTCATCGCCGGTGCGGACTGCTCACGCAGCCGGGTCAGCTCCGCGGACACGGCCTGGCGGGCCGCGATCTTCTCCTGCTTGACGCTGAACGGCTCCGGGATCACCCGGTACTCGGCGTCGATCACACTGGCGAGCGTGTCCCCGTGGTGGATCGAGATCCGGCACTTGAAGACCGGCCCCACCGGGGTCCGGGTCAGCTCCAGCAGTTCGTACTGAAGCGTCGCGGCGAGCGGGAAGACGAAGCTGTGGAAGGTGGAGCCGACCGAGCCGATGACGAACCGGGTGCGGTCCGGCCCGGTGACGTAGAACTGCTCGGTGACCACCGTCCAGAACTGCCGGGCGGCCTCCAGGAGCGTGATGGCCGGGATGTGCTGGCCCGTGAGGTGGTCCTCCAGGACCTCCACCTGCTGGTCGAGGACCAGGTCGGCGGCGAAACGGTGCTCGCCGGTCTGGCCGACCGGCCCGATCAGGACGTTCTTGGCGTCGTGCTTGTGGGTGAGCCGCTGCCGGGCCCGCTCGGGAACCCCGGGCTTGGCGACCGTGACCGCCGGCGCGAGCCGGTCGGCCAGGGCGCGTATCTCCTCCAGCTCCCCGTCGCTCAGGCCCTGCCCGATGCCGACCGTCAGGCCGTCCGGTATGTCGCCGGAGCGCAGCCGGGCCAGCAGGTCGGAGACGGGGACGGTGCCGCGGTTGACGAGGAAGTCCTCGAAACGGTCGCCGACCGCGATGACGGCGTCGGGCGACACGGACTGTGCCGTGGATCGTGACATGGTCGGTCCTCCGGAAGTGGTGGTGGACGGGACGGGCTCAGGCGGCGGCCGCGGCCAGGTTCGCCAGCGTCTCGACGTAGGCGTCGGCCAGCGCGCCCACCGTCCGCACGTCGGAGATCACGTAGTCCTCCTCGAACGGGTCGGCGCCGAACTCCGCCTCCAGCTCGATGATCAGCCGGGCCAGCAGCAGCGAGCTGAGCCCGATCCGGGCCAGGGGCTCGTCCCCGGTGAGCAGACGCACGGGCTTGCCGTCCTCCTTCAGCAGGGCGTTGATCCGCTCGTGGACGGTCGCGGTGATGTCGGTCGTGGTCAGCATGTGATTCCTCCGTCGACGACGATGGTCTGCCCCGTGATGAACGAGGCGTCGGGTGAGATGAGGTAGAGGACGGCGTCGGCGATCTCGTGGATGTCGCCGAGCCGACCGAGCGGCGTACGCCGCTGGATGCGCTCCCGGTTCCGGTCCGTGACGTCGGACGTCATGTCGCTGTCGAAGAAGCCGGGGACGATCGAGTTGACCCGGATGCCGAACGCGCCGAGCTCCCGGGCGAGGCTCCGGCTGAATCCGTCGAGCCCCGCCTTGGTGGCGGAGTAGACGGCGACACCGCGGTAGCCGCGGATGGCGTTGATGGACGAGACGTTGAGGATCTGGCCGCCGCCCTGCCGCGTCATCGAGCGGGCGCAGGCGTGCGCGAGCGTGATCGGGGCCACCAGGTTGGCGGCGATCAGCGTCGCGGTCTGCTTCGCGGACGTGGTCAGGAACAGCTCCTGGTGCAGCACCGCCGCGTTGTTGATCAGCAGGTCCACCCGGCCGAAGCGGCGCCGTACCGTGCGGACGAACTCCCGCAGCGAGTCGGGGTCGGTGAGGTCGGCGGCCTCCCACAGGAAGCGGTCCTCCGCGGTGACCTGGAGCTCCTTGACGAACTCGTTGGCCGAGCGGCTGAACGTCGCCACCCGCCAGCCGTCCGTGAGCAGCCGTTCGACGAGGAGCCGGCCGAGTCCCTTGCTGCCGCCGCTGATCACGGCGACGCGGTCGCCGTCACCGGCCGCCTTCACGGTTCCGGCTTCCGTCCCTGCCGCCGCCGCTGCTCCGGTCGCGGCCGCCTGCGCGGCTCCGGGCGGAGCCTCCGTCGCTGCTCCGCTCGCGGCCGAGGGCTCGCGGGCGCTCACGCCAGGCTCCGGATCTTCTTGTAGCGGTCGGAGTGCAGGGGCGCGGCGGCGATCTCGACGAGCGCCGGCACCTTGTACGGCTCCAGGCGCTGAGCGCAGAACTCCCGTACCCGGCGCGTGACATCACGCCGGTCCTCGTCCTCGACCAGCTGCACGGTGGCCTTGACCACCATGCCGGTCACCGGGCTGGGCCGGCCGCTGACGGTGGCCTCGGCGATGTTGTCCAGCTGGAGCAGGACGCTCTCGACCTCGCTCGGGTAGACCTTCTCGCCGCCCACGTTGATGATCTCCGAGTTGCGGCCCAGGATCCGCACCCAGTCCCCGTCCACCTCGACGACGTCCTGCGTGTTGAAGTAGCCCTCCTCGTCGAAGGGGGCCGGGGCGTTGAGGTAGCCCAGCATGGCCATCTCCGAGCGGATCCACAGGACGTTGTCGACGATCCTGTGGTCGAACCCGGAGTCGCCGAGCTTCACCCACAGCGTGTCGTCGCCCCGGGAGCGGGTGGGCAGGATGCCCAGTTCGGAGAGGCCGTACGTCTGCTTCAGCCGGACCCCCGGGAGCGCCTTGGCCAGACGCTGCAGCGTCTGCAGCGGCATCGGCTCGGTGCCGTACGTGACGAGCCGGAGGGAGTCGGTGGCGTGCCGCTCGTGGGCTCCGGAGATCAGCACCATGTTCAGGAAGGTCGGCGTGGTGGGCAGGATCTCCACCCGGTGCTCGTCGACCGCCCGGAAGACGGAGTCCGGCGTGCGCTCGGCCACCGTGATCACGGTGCCGCCCTGACTGAGCGTGTGCAGCAGGGTGTTGACGCCGCCGATGTGGTCCAGGCTGAGGAAGGAGAGGATGCGGCCCGGCCGGGTCGGCGCGCCGTAACGGCCGAGGACCTTCTCGAAGTCCAGCACCGACGCCTTGCTGCGGCCCGTGGTGCCGGAGCTGAACAGGACCAGGCCCGGATGCCCGGTGGCGCACAGTTGCCCGTACAGCTCGTGCGTCGCCTCGCGTCCGGTGCGCTCGGCCCGGTGACCGCCGCCGTTCGCGTCGACCTCGATCACCACCTCCACCTGGGCGACGTCCAGGAACTCCGCGCGCTTGGCGCCCGGGATCGCACTGAGCGGGACGACGACCGCGCCGCGCTCGATCAGCGCGAGCAGGCCGGCGCAGGCCTGCGGGGAGTAGGCGCCCTCGAGCGTGACGACCTCACCCGCGGCCACCTGGTGGCGGTCCAGGAAGCCGCGCCAGTCGTCGACGAGGCGCAGCAGCTCGTCGTAGCCGTGGGAACGGCCCTCGAAGACGACGGCCTCGGTGTCGCCGAAGGTTTTCAGCCGGTCCAGGAAAGGATGGGACATCGAATTCTCCCGTTATTCGTCCGCATTGTTCGGTGGCGTTTATCGGTCGCGTTGTTCGGGCCGCGAATTCCCTTGCTCTCTTTCGATGGGAAAACTCTAGGCCGGTGTTGTTCCGGGTTTCAATCTGCCTTTTCCGGGACCTCGTACGGAGTGGCCGAACCGGTGTAGCCGTACGGCCGGAATGCTTGGGCATACCCGGACGGCCATGTAGCGGAAGAGGTATCGGGCAGGGCACCATCGGGGCAGCGATGTGCTGCCATGACCTTGTCCTGGGATGGCAGTGGCCCGCCGTGCGCGGCGGGCCCCGGTGCGCCTTTTTCACGGCGCCGTTCCCAGGAGAAGAAAATGATTCGGCAGATACTTCCGCCCGCCGTCGCCGTGGCCGACACCACGGCCGATCTGATCGACTCCCCGGTGTTCCCGGAGGAGCAGCCGTATGTGGCGGACTCGGTGGAGCACCGCAGGCGCGAATTCGTGACCACCCGGGGGTGCGCCCGTACGGCGATGACCGCGCTCGGAGTGCCGCCGGCGGCGGTCGGCTCGGGTCCCAAAGGGGAGCCGGAATGGCCGGCCGGGGTGACGGGCAGCATGACCCACTGCGACGGCTACCGGGCGGCGGCCCTTTCGCACAGCCGCGAATTCCACTCCATCGGGATCGACGCCGAGCGCCACGAGCCGCTTCCCGAGAAGCTCGCCGACTACGTCACCGGCCCGGACGAACGGGCCCACCTGCGTGAACTGGGGCGCAGCCACCCCGCGGTGCACTGGGCGACCGTGCTGTTCAGCGCGAAGGAGACGGTCTACAAGGCCTGGTATCCGCTGGCCCGGCGCTGGCTCGGCTTCCGCGACGCCCGGCTCACCTTCGACCCGGACGCGGGAACGTACACGGCCCGTCTGCTGGTGCCCGGGCCGGTGGTGGACGGTGTCCGCGTCGCCTGGTTCACCGGCCACTGGGCGGTGCGCGACGGAGTCGTCCTCACCGCGATCGCGGTGCGACGCGCCCGGTGAGCCGGCGGTGAGGGAGCCGCGGCGGCCACGACGGCGCCCCGCGCAGGGCCGACAGCGCGTCGTGGCTCGTCCGGCTGGGTGTTCAGCGCCGTTCGGCGGCGGTCAGCAGCCGCGCGGGGGAGGCGTCCGGGGACGGCAGGTGCCCGGGGGTCGCGGGCAGGACCGGCCAGTCGAGACGCTGGGCGTGCTCCAGCAGCACCCGGTCGCCGCCGACGACCACCGGGTTGCCCACCGCGCCGAGCATGTCGAGGTCGCTGGAGTGGTCGCCGTAGCAGCTGCAGTCCGCGGCGGTCAGGCCGAGCTCCGCGACGGTCTCGCGCACGGCGTCGGCCTTGACCGAGCCGATCATCGGCCGTACGACCTCGCCGGTCAGCCGGCCGTCGGTGTCCACCAGGGGCTCGGAGCACAGGATGCGGTGCGCGCCGAGATCCTGGGCGAGCGGTTCGAGGCAGCCCCGGAACGACCCGGAGACGAGGACCACCAGATGGCCCGCCTTGCGGTGCCGGGTGGCCGCGGCCCAGGCCGGGACGACGACCGCGTCGGATCCCCGGCGGTACTCCTGCCACCAGTCCCGTCCGGCCTCCAGCAGGGCCGCGTACGGCACGCCGGCGAAGCGCCGGTAGTAGGCCCGGTTGATCTCCGAGCGGTGCACGCCCGAGGCCGCGGCCCGCCGCACACCGGCCATGACGGCCTCGTGGCCGCTGCCGTCGTCGCCCTGCCGGGCCATCCAGAAGCGCAGGAAGTGGAACATGCTCTTCGTGTTGACCAGGGTCTCGTCGACGTCGAAGAAGGCGGCGGGGGCGATGGAGGCGTTCATGGGGAGGGTCACCAGCCGTTCGTGAGGGAGGAGGCGACCGCCTGCCCGGCGGCCGACGGGACGGGGCGGACGTCCCCGTCCGGGGCGGAGCGGTGCGCGGTGAGGGCGCCGCCGTCCGGGGCGGAGCGGTGCGCGGTGAGGGCGCCGCCGTCCGGGGAGGGGCGCTGTGCGGGGAGGGCGTCGCCGTCCGCGGGGGAGCGCTGTGCCGGGCGGCCGACGGGGTGCGGGGACACCGGGGCGCACAGGCCCTCGCGCAGGGCGCGGACCGTCGCCAGCGTGCGGTTGGGGCAGTTGAGCTTGGCGAGGATGCTGGCGACGAGGCGCTTCACACCGTGCTCGGAGATGTGCAGCCGACGGGCGATCTGCTTGTTGCTGAGGCCCTCGACGAGATGCCCGAGGGCCTCCCGCTCCCGCGGTGTCAGCCGGGGCGGCGCCTGGACGGCCTGCCGGTCGCCGTGTCCGCGCCCCGCGAGCTGGAGCAGGTCGCGGGTGAGCTCGGCCGGTATGTGCACCTCGCCTCCGGCCATCGCGACGAGCACCTTGTGCAGGTTCTCGGTCCGCAGACCCTCCGAGCAGAGCAGCGAGGCGCCGGACAGGGACGCCACCCGGTGCAGGTCCACGGAGTCCAGGTCGGGCAGGAGCAGCAGGACGCGTACGCCGTAGGCGGCCACGCGGTGCAGTACGGAGTCGGGGTCCAGGTCCGTGCCCCCGGGGGCCACGATCAGCAGGTCGGTCGCCGGGGCGCGCACGGCGTCCACGGCGGACGTGAGGTCGGCGAAGGCATGGCAGGCGGCGACCTCGCGGAGGGACCTCAGCATGCCTTCGAGTCCGTAGCGCTGCAGGTCGTCGCGGATGGAGAGAACGACGTTCAGGGACTGGGCGGCGACTGGGTCGAGAGCGGCGCGGTGCGGTGACATGGTGGCCTTACCTCCATGGGTCCTCTGGGTCCTCGGCGGTGCCCCCGTGGGCCTTCCATGCCGAAGACGCTAGAGCCGCCGGGGCCCGCGCAGGGGCCCAGTGCCTCCAAGACGGGGGGTGCGCGGACCGAAAGTGGCAGGGGGATGCCCCGGTCGCCGGACACCCCGCGCCCGTCACGCGATACACCGCCGACCGGGGGCGAAGCGCCGGCTCCGAACCCCGGCCCCTTGGAACTCCCGGCCCCTTGGAACTCCCGGCCCCTTGGAACTCCCAGCCCCTTGGAACTCCCGGCCCCTCCCTCAGACCTCGACCCGCGCCGCGACAGCCCGCCTCGCGAACTCCACCACGTGCTCGCGCAGGTCCGTCTCCGGCTTGGACGGGTCCAGGATCAGCCGTGCCATCTGCGGCACCGCGTGCGGCCACACGGCCAGGCCGATCAGGCTCAGCAGGACGGGAGCGACCTCCGCGGACACCGCGTCGCCCAGGGCCGGGGAGAACCCGAGGCTCCCCGCGAGTGCGGTGATCTTGTCCTCGTAGTGACCGCGCCGGCCGTCCTCGCCCGGCAGCACCTCGTTGCGGTAGTGGAGGCCCTCCCACAGCAGGAGCCGCACGAGCACCGGGTTGTCGCGGTGGAAGTCGTAGACCCGCCCGACGTACTCGGCCGGGTCGTCCCCGCTGTGGAGCGGCACCGCTTCGGCGACCTCGTCGAGGGCCCGGCCCACGACCGCGTCGAAGAGCTTCTGCTTGTTGCCGAAGTAGCCGTAGATGCGCTCCTTGTTGACTCCCGCGCTCGCGGCGATGCGGTCGACGCGCGCGCCGGCAATCCCGTGAGCTGCGAATTCTTCCGTCGCGGCGGTGAGCAGCCGCTCCTTGGTGAGGCCCGGATCCCGTGTCATGACTCCAGGCTAGGGCGCGCGCCCCCGATTGCCAACCAACTGGATGGTTGACATCCAACTGGTTGGTTGCTTTAGTTGGGTTGTCGCCGGGACGAGGCACCACGGTCCCGGCCCCAGGACTCCGCACCGCCCCGCATCACCCCGCACCGTCCGGCCCCCGCGGCCGGCGGAGCGGTCCAGCGATCCAGATGTTCAGCAGCGCAGACGCCGACCGGATTGGAATCCGCCATGACCACCGTCGCTCCCGGCACCACCGAGGCCATCGCCGCCACCACGACCGCCGCTCCCCGGCCCGCGGCGCAGGCCCAGGCAGCGCCCCCGGTGGCGCTGCCCTCGATCCACACCCGGTTCCTGTTCACCTGGCTGTCGGTCTTCTCGGCCCTGACCCTCGCGCAGCTCCTGATCGGCCCCTACGTCATGGGCCTCCCGGTGCTGCTGCGCAACCTGATCGTCACCGGCGTGGTCGTCCCGGCCGTGGTCTACGCCCTGCTCCCCACGCTCCTGAAGGTGCGCGCCTCGGTGCTCCGCCGCCGCTCGTAGGTTCCGGCACGCGGACGACCGTTCGTGGGCACCGACAGGCCCGGCAGCCCCCCGCTGCCGGGCCTGTTTTCGTCCGCCGTCCTCGTCCGCCGTCCCGCCGGCATTCGGTTGCTTTTTCAAATGAATTCCAAAGGGCGCTTTTGCGCCACCTTCTGACAGAACTCTGTTGAATATGCTTACTCTGCACCCGGATCAGACGCTGTGGGGGTGGCTCTGCGCCACGGGGGAGGAGGGCGTTTTGAGCGAGTTAACGGGCAGCCGGAGCGGCAGCAGCGCCGACCGTATCGGCGCCGGAAGTATTTCCGTGAACCACTTCAGGTCCTACGAGGACGCGGCCGTCGCCGCCTATGCGGCACGCCTGCGGGCCATCAGCAGCCCACTCGTCGGCGAGCCCCGCGCGTGGCAGCAGTGCGAGCTCCAAGCCCGTCGAATTTTCGCCGATTGTGCCGAGAGCATCGCCCTCGGACGGACCACGGTCACCGACAGCCAGATCGCCGAGGTGGTCGACCTGGGCGCGATCCGCGTCCGGCAGAGCATCCACCTCACCCACTCGGTGCGCGCCGGCGTCATCCTCTTCGACACCGTGCTCGAATACCTGCTCAAGAGCATCGAGGACGCCGGGGAGGACGATTCCGAGCGCGTCGACGGGTACACCGTCGCCGTCCGCGCCCTTCAGCAGGGCATCGGCCGCCGTCTCGAGGTCGGCTCGATCGCGTACGACTCCTTCATGCTCGGCCGGGTCCGTGAGGTGCACGAACAGGGTCACCGCAAGCTGGCCCGCGAGATCCACGACCAGGTCGGCAACTCGCTGAGCCTGGCCATGCGCCAACTCGAGCTGTACGAGGTCGAGCTGGGCCGGCAGGGGGGCGACGTGCCCCCGACCGTACGGGCCGCCCAGGCGGCGATCCTGGAGACGCTCGCGCGGACCAGGGAACTCGTCACCGAACTGCGCCGCCCGTCCGTCTCCGGCTGTCTCGAGGAGGCGATCAACCAGTTCGTGGCCTCGATGGGCGACTCGGTGGCCCCGGTGCGGGTCTGGGTGCGCGGCCTGGACGAGTGGATCCCGCAGCCCGTGTCCGAGGAACTGTTCATCATGGTCCGCGAATGCCTGCGGAACGCCTTCCGGCACGCGGAGGCGGGCAACATCGTGGTCCACATCGACATCGCGCCGCACGAGATCCAGACCGAGATCATCGACGACGGCCTAGGTTTCGACACCGCCAGGACCCGCGCGGGCGACCGCGCCAACGGTCTGACCGGGCTTCAGGAGCGGGCCGACCTGGTCGACGGCACCCTCCACATCGACTCGGCGCGCGGTCGCGGGACCCACGTCACCATCTGGATACCCATCAAGGAAGGCCACGGCGTCCGGTGAACGAGCACGACAAGTCCTCGGCGGGCGGCGAGCACTCCGGCATCGTCCGCATCCTCGTCGCCGACGATCACACCCTGCTGCGCGAGGCCCTGTGCGACCTGCTGCGCACCGAGCCCGGATTCCAGGTGGTGGCCCAGGCGGGCAACGGAGAGGACGCCGTCCGGCTCGCCGCCGAACACCGTCCCGACGTCGTCCTGCTCGACATCGAGATGCCCCGCAACGACCCGCCGCTGACCGTCCGCAGGCTCCTGGAGCGAGACCCCGGCCTGCGCATCATCGTGCTCAGCATGTACGACGGCCAGCAGCTGGTGCAGGAGCTGCTGCGGCTCGGGGTCAGCGGCTATCTGCACAAGAGCGCCGGCCGCGAGACGCTGGTCTCCGCCGTGCGCGACGGCGACGGCGGCAGCGGGCGCACGGTCACCGTCTCCGTGTCCCCCGCGAGCCTGCGCCCCGAACCGGCCGCACCCGAGGGCACCCTCTCCGAACGCGAGGTCGAGGTTCTCGGCCTGGTCGCCGAAGCCATGAGCAACCGTCAGATCGCCGTACGGCTCGGGATCGCCGAGGGCACCATCAAGCGCCACATGCGCAACATCTTCGCCAAGCTCGACGCCGTCTCCCGTATCGACGCCGTCAACAAGGCGGTCGAACGCCGGCTGATCCCCGCTCCGGGCCGCGCCCCCGCCGAACCCCGCTTCGGAGCGGGCCCGCGCCACGGGGCCTGAGGGCAGAAGGGGCGGCCCGGAGTGTCCGTGTCCCCCGGGAACTCCGGGGAGACACGCGCACACCGGGCCGCGCGGCGGTCGGTCCGCAGGAGGATCGGTCCGCAGAACGGTCGGGTAGCGGGACGGTCGGTCCGCAGCACGGTCGGGCAGTGGCACGGCCGGTCCGCAAGGTGGACGGCCCTGACGGCGGGCCGGCCGGCACGGTCCTACGGCGTCGGCCGGACGAGCGCCGCGAAGACCGCCAGATGCACCAGATACTGCGTCACCATGAAGGCGCGGTAGGGAGTGCGCGCCCGCGCCGCGTCCCCCCGGGTCGTCCGGCACAGGACCGCCACCGTGACAGCGCCGCACAGCAGCGCTGCGGCCGCCGGTCCCAGGGGCGCGGGACGGAGCGCGGCCACGGTCGCGAAGCCCCCGGCGACCACGAGCGCCCCGACTGCGGCGACGAACCGGGCCGTCGTGTCGCCCCAGGCCGTGACCGAGCTGCGCCGCCCGGCCGCCGCGTCGCCGGCGACGTGCGAGAAGTCCTTGGTGACCGCGCCCACCGCGGCCATCCACAGCGACATCGCGGAGGCGACCGCGAGATCCGTACCGGTGGGCAGCGTCCGGCCGGCGGCCGTCCATCCGGCGGCGTAGGTCAGCAGCCCCATCAGGAGCACCGAGCCGGAGGCTCCCGCGGCGGTCCGCTTCAGCTGGAACGGCGCCGCGGAGTAGGCGTACCCGAGCAGCAGGAACAGCAGGTCGTACGTGGTGAGCAGCGCGCTGCCGGTCGACAGCATCGCGGCCACGGAGCCGACCGCGCACAGCCACGTCCACGCGGCCGCGGTCCCGGGCGCCAGCTCGCCCCGCGCGATGGGGCGGCCCGTCCTGTTGACCAGGTCCTCGTGCACGTCGCACACCCCGTTGATCCCGTACGTGAACAGCGTCGCGAGCGTCCAGCCGGCACCCGGCACCACCACGGACGCTCCGAGACCGGAGAACCCTCCGCCGGCCGCGAGGACCGCGCCGGTCAGGAAACGCATCAGGAAGATGAGCTGGACGCTGGGGCGGGCCTCCTCGAGGAACAGACGGAGGCCGAGGCTCTTTCGTGGGGCGGCCGCGGCCCCGACGAGGTCCGTGCGGCCGGTGCCGCCCGTCCCGCGGGCCGGGTGCCGGGCGGTGTCGAAGGCACGGGGAGGAGGAGCGGTCCCCGTGCGGGTCTGCGTTGTCCGAGCGCTGAGTCGTGCGGTGTGTACCCCCATGGCCGAGGACGCTAATGAACCCCGGACCACGCACACATCCCCCATCGGCGGTCCTACCGGTACTCCCTTTGGGGAAGGTGGAGTATCGGAAGGACCGCCGACGGGGGTGCCGGTCACCGGCTGGTTCACCGCTCCTGCTGCGCCCCGGTCACCGAGGGGAGATTGACCAGGAGCGCGGCCAGCAGACCGATGATCAGGCCGGTGAAGTGGACCTGCTGCGCGGCGCCGATGTAGATCCAGTAGCCGAACCACATGCCGCCGGTCAGGAAGAGCAGGAAGAGACCGACGAACGCGCCCAGCGCCAGGTTGGTGTGCCGTGTGGTGGCGAGACCGGCCTCGAGGCCGCGCGCCCGGCGCACCTGCAGGACCGCGGCCCGGGCGAGCAGGGCGACCGTGAGGATCTCGTACAGGATGACGCCGATCAGGGTGGGGGACGCCATCGAGTCCGGCAGCGCCCGCCACTGCAGGCCGTTGCCGCGCACCGGGTCGTGGATCAGGTCCGTCATGGTCAGCATGCGGCTGATCAGCGCCCGGTTGGTCCCGAAGTCGTTCAGGTTGTTCAGTGTCACGAGGCCGAGCCACAGGGTCAGCCCGCTGAGCAGGAAGGCGTTGAACGCGGCGAGTCGCGAGCGCACCGCGAGGTCGGAGCGGCCGGCGGACGGGGTGGACGCGCCGCTGTGGGCCGTCCGGGCGGCAGTGAGCGCCATGGGAGTCTCCTCGGTGATGGGGCGGAGCGTGGGGAGCCGTGACATCCCGGGCGCCTCACCATGGGGCCGCCCGGTGCTTTCGACCCCTTCAGCCTGCCGCCGGCCGCCCGGCCCGGACAGATCCCTCTTCGACCTGCCCGTCCGGCCTCACCGTCCGGCCCCCGCACACCACGGGGCCCGCTGCCGGAGACCCCCCGAGGCCTACTGGGGGCCGTACTTGCGGCCCGTCTTCGAGGAGATCCCGCCGAGCAGCGCCCGCGGGGTCACCTTCACCAGTCCCATCAGCGCCTTGTAGCGCGGATCCGGAACGGACAGCGACTTCCCGCGCGCCAGGTCCGCCAGCGCCGCCGCGACCAGCTTGTCGGCGTCCAGCCACATCCAGTTGGGGATGTTGTCCGTGCCCATGCCGGCCCGCTCGTGGAACTCGGTGCGCACGAAGCCCGGGGCCAGCGCCATCAGCCGCACCCCGCTGCCCGCGAGGTCCTTCGCCGCGCCCTGCGTGAACTGCACGACCCACGCCTTCGACGCCCCGTAGGTGCCGCGCGGCACGAACGCGGCCACGGACGCCACGTTGACGACACCGCCCCGGCCGCGCTCCCGCATCGCCTCGGCCGCCGCCGACGTCAGCCGGAGCACCGCCTCGCAGTGCACCTTGAGCATTTTCAGCTCGTCCGCCATCGACACGTCCAGATAGCGGCCTTTGTTGCCGAAGCCGGCGTTGTTGACCAGCAGGTCGACCGGGTTGCGGCGGTCCGACAGACGGGCGGCGACCTCCTCGATGCCCTCGTCCGTCGCCAGGTCCGCCGTGAGCACCTCCGCCTCGATGCCGTGCTTGTCGTGCAGCTCGGTCGCCTGCTCGTGCAGCCGCTTCGTGTCACGCGCGACCAGCACGAGGTCGTGCCCGTCCGCCGCCAGCCGCCGCGCGAAGGCGGCACCGATCCCCGCGGTCGATCCCGTAATCAGAGCCGTTGTCATGGCGCAAGGGTAGTGACCGGCCGGACCCCCCGCCCGCCGTCGACGGGTTCCCCGGCGACGGCCGCCGACGCCCCTGTCAGCCGTGCTTGGCCACGTACTCACGGGCCGTGGCCAGGGCCTCCGGATGCAGTGCCTCGCCCGCGGCCAACACCCGCGGCAGCAGCTTCCGTTCGATGGTCGCGGCGCGGAACTGGAGGGCGACCGTCACGTCGTGGTCCGGCCGGTGAAGGATCTCCACCGGGTCCCCGGAACGGATCTCGCCGGGCTCGATCACCCGCAGGTACGCGCCCGGCGCGCCCTGGAGCGTGAACCGCTTCACCCAGCGCTTCTCGCCGAGGTGCTCCTGGAAGGTGCGGCACGGGATGCGACCGCAGGTGACCTCCAGGACGACACCGGACCCGATCCGCCAGCGTTCACCGATCAGCGCGCCGGACACGTCGAGGCCCAGGGTCGTGAGGTTCTCGCCGAACATGCCGTTCGGCAGCGTCCGGCCGAGCTCACCCTCCCAGGCGTCGAGGTCCTCGCGCGCGACCGCGTACACCGCCTGGTCGTCGCCGCCGTGGTGCCGCAGGTCGCACACCGCGTCCCCGGCGAGGCCGCTGCCGCCCGTCCCCTTGGGGCCCGGCGCCGCCACCCGGACCGGCCCGTCGACCGGCAGCTTGCCGATGCCGGTCAGGCCCTCGGGCTGGTCGGTGTACGCGACGGCCTGTGCCCGGCCCAGGTTCAGTGACAGAAGCCTCATGGCATCAAGCTAGGTCATACATGCCAAAGCGTCGACGCGATATTGGGCACAGAACCCAAGGCGCGCTTATGCTCGAAAGGTGATCGAGGCCCGTCATCTCCGTGTCCTGCGCGCCGTCGCCACCACCGGATCCTTCTCGGCGGCGGGCCGCGAGCTGGGCTGCACCCAGCCCGCCGTCAGCCAGCAGATGAAGGCCCTGGAGTCGTCCGTGGGCACCCCCCTGCTCGTCAGGACGGGCCGCGAGATGCGTCTGACGCAGGCGGGCGAGGCCCTGGTCAAGCACGCGGCCAGCATCCTCGCCGGGCTCACGGCCGCCGAGGAGGAGGTCGCCGCGATCGCCGGTCTGCGCGCGGGCCGGGTCCGTCTGGTCTCCTTCCCCAGCGGCAGCTCCACCCTCGTGCCCACCGCCCTGGCCGCGCTGCGCGCCGCCCACCCCGGCACCCGTGTCTCCCTGGAGGAGGCCGAACCGCCCGAGTCCGTGGAGAAGCTCCGGGCCGGCGACTGCGACATCGCGCTCGCCTTCCGCTACGAGAACGCCCCGGGGGCGGAGGAGTGGGACGACCTCGTCGTACGGCCCCTGCTGACGGACCGTCTGGTCGGCCTGGTGCCCGAGGGGCACCCGCTCGCCCGCTCGGAGTCCGTCGCGATCGGCGAGTTCGCCGGTGAGTCCTGGATCGCCGGCTGCCCGCGCTGCCGCGGCCAGCTCGTCGAGGTCTGCCGCGACGCCGGCTTCGAGCCCCGCATCGACTTCGCCACCGACGACTATCCGGCGGTGGTCGGACTCGTGGGCGCGGGCCTCGGCGTGGCCGTCCTGCCGGAGCTCGCGATCGAGTCCGTACGCCCGAAGGGGGCGCGGACCGTGACGGTGGAGCCCGCGGTGAGCCGGGAGATCGTCGCCCTCACCCTTCCGGACCTCGCCGGGGTGCCGGCGGTGGCCGCGACGCTGGACCGCCTGGCCCGGGCGGCGGCCCGCTAGCGCTCCGCCCGCGAGGTACCGGACCGTCAAAGCCGGTACACCCACTTGGCAGAAACGTTCCTTCAGTTGTTCGAGGCGGATGTGTTTCCGGTGGCCGCCGCCGACACCAGCCGGTTGCGTGCCCGTCCCATGAGCTCTTCGCGCTCGTCCTCGGTCAGCCCGCCCCATACGCCGTACGGTTCGCGCACCGCCAGCGCGTGCGCCGCGCATTCCGCGCGCACCGGGCATCTCATGCAGACCTCTTTGGCCGAGTTCTCACGAGCGCTCCGTGCCGCACCACGCTCGCCCTCCGGGTGGAAGAAGAGCGAGCTGTCGACCCCTCGGCAGGCCGCGAGGAGCTGCCAGTCCCAGAGGTCCGCGTTCGGACCGGGAAGGCGGGAGAAATCTGCCATTGCGTGTCCCCTTGTTGCCGTTCTGGGCTGCTCTGTGCCCACCGACCGTACATCTACGATCTAAGGAGATGAAAATATGACTCATTGCGAATCTAGCCTCAGACACCAGCGAATGGGAAGAAAACCGGCTAAATGGGGCATGGGTTGTGATGAAACGTTGAGGGTCGGCGCGCATGTCTGCACCGTGTTTGTGTCCTCACGTACAGTGCCGATGACGGCCGACTGCCCCGTAACTCTTTCGAGTGACCATCGTTGAGATGGCTGAGGCGGTTGAAGGTACAAGCGCTCGGGTAGGTGGCCATATCCGCCTGCGAGTGTCGACCGCACAGGTGACGATTCGTAACAGCCTGGAGGCTCAAGGTGACGCGCATCAGCTGCGGAGGACGGTCATGACATCCGTCCTCGTCTGCGACGACTCCCCGCTTGCCCGAGAGGCGCTCCGCCGCGCGGTCGCGACCGTGCCCGGTGTCGAGCGCGTGACGACGGCGGCCAACGGCGAGGAAGTCCTCCGCCGCTGGGGAGCCGACCGTTCGGATTTGATTCTGATGGACGTACGCATGCCCGGTCTGGGCGGCGTCGAGACGGTCCGGCGGCTGCTGTCCGCCGACCCCGGTGCGCGCATCATCATGCTCACCGTCGCCGAGGACCTGGACGGGGTGGCGCTCGCCGTCGCCGCCGGCGCCCGCGGCTATCTCCACAAGGACGCCTCACGGGCCGAGCTGCGCGCCACCGTGACCCAGGCGCTCGCCGACCCGACCTGGCGGCTCGCCCCGCGCAGACTGCGCTCGGCCGAGATGGGCGCCGCGCCCACGCTCACCGCGCGTGAGATCCAGGTCCTCGAGGGAATGAGCCACGGGCGCTCGAACGCGGAGATCGGCCGTGAGCTGTTCCTCTCCGAGGACACGGTCAAGACCCACGCCCGGCGTCTTTTCAAGAAGCTCGGCGCCTCGGACCGGGCGCACGCGGTCGCGCTCGGATTCCGGTGGGGCCTGGTCCGCTAGGTGAGCCACCTCGCGGGTATGGGTATGACGGCAGCAGTCCCTGCCCGCCGAACGGCGGGCGGGGCCGGGCCCTCGGTGGGGGCCTCCTCGGTGTCCGATCCCCGTTTCCCGGCGGATGCCGCATCCTTGAGGTGTGGAGTTCCTTGGGGACAAGTCGGTCGAGCGGAAGGGGAGGGCGCAGGAGATGAGTTCCGGCGCACCTGCTCATAACGCTTCGGTGCACAACTACGGACGCGGTGCCGCGGACAGGACGACGCCAAGGCACCATGGACCGATGCGTGAAGACGAGACGACGGGGATCGGTGCGCTCGTCCTTCGCGCGGTCGACGGCGACGAACAGGCCACGCACGACCTGCTCGCCCACGTACACCCCCTCGCGCTGCGGTACTGCCGCGCGAGGCTGTCCCGGCTCCCGGGGGACGCGCGGCACTTCGTCGAGGATCTGGCGCAGGAGGTCTGCGTCGCGGTGCTCCTCGCGCTGCCGCGGTACAAGGACACCGGCCGTCCGTTCGAGGCGTTTGTCTTCGCGATCGCCGCGCACAAGGTCGCCGACCTCCAACGTGCCGCGATGCGTCATCCGGGATCCACGGCCGTCCCGTCCGACGAGATGCCGGAACGGCCCGACGACTCCCTCGGCCCCGAGGAGCGGGCGCTGCTCAGCAGCGACGCCGAATGGGCCAAGAAGCTCATGGCCAACCTCCCCGAGAACCAGCGCGAGCTGCTCCTGCTGCGGATCGCGGTCGGTCTCACGGCCGAGGAGACGGGGCAGATGCTGGGCATGTCGCCAGGCGCCGTCCGGGTGGCCCAGCACCGTGCGCTGAGCCGGCTGCGGGCGCTCGCGGAGCAGTAGTCGCGAGCCCTCGCGGAGCAGTGGGGGAACCGCTTTGGTCAAGTCCGGCTTCACCCTTTCCGGTGATGCCGGTCACCCCGGGAGAGCACATGCCTCCGCGTCCGGGGCCCTCCCGCACCCTTCCCCTCCGCAAATTGCAGGCAAAAGGTGACCGGTCCCGGCGGTGCGGACCGGGCCCGCCGCCACGGCCCCGTGCCGCCCCGGGCTCCAGGGAGCGGGGCGGTTCCGGCCCTCCGCCCGACCCCTGCCGGGCGGCCAGGACGGGCACTTCGGAGCTTCCGCCGGACCCGGTCTGAACGGGAACGACCGTCGTCCCGTACGAACATACGAGGCCGAAGCCCACCCTCAACCGTGGAATGAGAGAGCCATGCTTCCCGTTAGCATGGACATCCGCACCGATCAAGGCCATTTGGGGAAGGTGTCATGACTGCCAACGTCGACGGAGTGCCCGCCAAATTCGCGACACTCGGGCTGACCTACGACGACGTGCTGCTGCTGCCGGGCGCGTCGGACATGGCGCCCGACCAGATCGACACCGCCTCGCACATCTCGAAGAACGTCCGGGTCAACATCCCGCTGCTCTCCGCCGCCATGGACAAGGTCACCGAATCGCGCATGGCGATCGCGATGGCCCGTCAGGGCGGCGTCGGTGTTCTGCACCGCAACCTGTCCATCGAGGACCAGGCCAACCAGGTCGACCTGGTGAAGCGCTCCGAGTCCGGCATGGTCACCGACCCGATCACCGTGCGCCCGGACGCCACGCTCGTCGAGGCCGACGCGATCTGCGCCAAGTTCCGCATCTCCGGTGTGCCGGTCACCGACGGCGGAGGCAAGCTGCTCGGCATCGTCACCAACCGCGACATGGCCTTCGAGACCGACCGCTCGCAGCAGGTGCGCGACGTCATGACGCCGATGCCGCTGGTCACGGGCAAGGTCGGCATCTCCGGCCACGACGCGATGCAGCTCCTGCGCCGCCACAAGATCGAGAAGCTTCCGCTGGTCGACGACACGGGCGTCCTCAAGGGCCTCATCACGGTCAAGGACTTCGTCAAGGCCGAGAAGTACCCGAACGCCGCCAAGGACGCCGAGGGCCGCCTGCTGGTCGGCGCGGCCGTCGGTGTTGCGGGCGACGCGTTCGAGCGCGCCCAGGCGCTGATCGAGGCGGGCGTCGACTTCATCGTCGTCGACACCGCGCACGGCCACTCCCGGCTGGTCGGCGACATGGTCGCCAAGATCAAGTCGAACTCCTCGGGCGTCGACGTCATCGGCGGCAACATCGCCACCCGTGACGGCGCGCAGGCGCTCATCGACGCCGGCGTCGACGGCATCAAGGTCGGTGTCGGCCCCGGCTCCATCTGCACCACCCGCGTCGTCGCCGGCATCGGCGTCCCGCAGGTCACCGCGATCTACGAGGCGTCGCTCGCCGCCAAGGCGGCCGGTGTCCCGGTCATCGGCGACGGTGGCCTCCAGTACTCCGGAGACATCGCCAAGGCCCTGGTCGCGGGCGCCGACACGGTGATGCTCGGCTCGCTGCTCGCGGGCTGCGAGGAGTCCCCGGGCGAGCTGCTCTTCATCAACGGCAAGCAGTTCAAGTCGTACCGCGGCATGGGCTCCCTGGGCGCCATGCAGTCCCGTGGCGAGCAGCGCTCCTTCTCCAAGGACCGTTACTTCCAGGAGGGCGTCGCCTCCGACGAGAAGCTCGTCCCCGAGGGCATCGAGGGCCAGGTGCCCTACCGCGGCCCGCTCTCCGCGGTCGTCCACCAGCTGGTCGGCGGTCTGCGCCAGTCGATGTTCTACGTCGGCGGCCGCACCGTGCCCGAGCTGCAGGAGAACGGCCGGTTCGTGCGGATCACCTCGGCGGGCCTCAAGGAGAGCCACCCGCACGACATCCAGATGACGGTAGAGGCGCCGAACTACAGCCGCCTGAAGTAGTCACCCGTACACCTGACCGGGCTTGCACGCACGCGTGGAAGCCCGCCACGAGGGCGGTCCCGGAGGTTCCGGGGCCGCCCTTGTCGTGGGCGTCGGGGATACTGGGAGGCGCAGAAGCGAAGAGGGAAAGAGGCCACAACGTGACTGAGATCGAGATCGGGCGCGGCAAGCGCGGCCGCCGGGCGTACGCCTTCGACGACATCGCCGTCGTCCCGAGCCGCCGTACGCGGGACCCGAAGGAGGTCTCGATCGCCTGGCAGATCGACGCGTACCGCTTCGAGCTGCCGTTCCTGGCCGCTCCCATGGACTCGGTCGTCTCCCCGGCCACCGCGATCCGCATCGGCGAGCTGGGCGGCCTCGGCGTCCTGAACCTGGAAGGCCTCTGGACGCGGTACGACGACCCGCAGCCGCTGCTCGACGAGATCGCCGGGCTGGACGCGGAGCGCGCGACCCGCCGGCTCCAGGAGATCTACGCGGCTCCCATCAAGGAGGAGCTGATCGGGCAGCGCATCAAGGAGGTGCGCGACTCCGGTGTCGTCACCGCCGCCGCCCTCTCCCCGCAGCGCACGGCGCAGTTCTCCAAGGCCGTCGTCGACGCGGGCGTGGACATCTTCGTCATCCGCGGTACGACGGTCTCGGCCGAGCACGTCTCCGGTGCCGCCGAGCCGCTGAACCTGAAGCAGTTCATCTACGAGCTCGACGTCCCGGTGATCGTCGGCGGCTGCGCCACGTACACCGCGGCGCTGCACCTGATGCGCACCGGCGCGGCCGGTGTCCTCGTCGGTTTCGGCGGCGGCGCCGCGCACACCACGCGCAACGTGCTGGGCATCCAGGTCCCGATGGCCACCGCCGTCGCGGACGTCGCCGCGGCCCGCCGCGACTACATGGACGAGTCCGGCGGCCGGTACGTGCACGTCATCGCCGACGGCGGCGTGGGCTGGTCCGGCGACCTCCCCAAGGCCATCGCCTGCGGCGCCGACTCCGTGATGATGGGCTCCCCGCTCGCGCGCGCCACCGACGCGCCGGGCCGCGGCCACCACTGGGGCATGGAGGCGGTGAACGAGGAGCTGCCGCGCGGCAAGAAGGTGGACCTCGGCACCGTCGGCACCATCGAGGAGATCCTCACCGGCCCGTCGCACATCCCGGACGGCTCGATGAACATCTTCGGCGCCCTGCGCCGCGCGATGGCCACCACCGGCTACAGCGAGCTCAAGGAGTTCCAGCGCGTCGAGGTGACGGTCGCGGACTCCCAGCACAAGCGCTAGCCGCCCGGCTCACGCCGGTCCGGCACGTGGAAGGGCCCCCGCCGATTCGGCGGGGGCCCTTCTCGCATGTCCGGAGCGACGGGTCAGTGACCGTGTCCGGCCTTGCGGGTGCTCTGGAACGCCACGTAGGCCGCGATGGCGAAGAAGACGAAGGTCAGCGGGTCGGCGTCGGCCTTCCAGGCTTCCTGGGCCACGCTGAAGTGGTCGAAGAAGACCTTGCTGAAGCCGACGTCGAAGTGATCGGCGATGATCATGGCCTCGCCGATCAGCTGGCCGAGGTAGATCGCGGCGACGGAGACGATCACGCTGGCGACCGGGAGCGTCTGGCTGCGGCCGCCGACGCGGCCCGCGGCGATGCCCACCAGGAAGCCGACACCGACGGCTGCGTAACCGATCTCGTGCTTGGTGAGGCCGGTGACGAGGCCGTACAGGATCGCGGAGACGACGCCGGCGCCGATGGCGGCGACGAGGCCGAGCGGGAAGTTGTTGCGCACCGGGCCGGCGGGGGCGGCGGGCGCGACCGGGAAGCCCGGCTGGGCCGCGAACTGCGGGGCGCCCTGCGGCACGGCGGTCCCCGGCGGTACGGGCGGCTGGTCGGCGGGCGCCGCGGGCGCGGTCGCGTAAGGGTTGGCGTCGACCGGTGGACCGGACGGCGGCGTCGACTCACTCATGTGGTTCCCCCCAGGGATGCGGGCGCACCGTGGGGTGCGCGTGGATCTCGCCGCACACCTGACGGCGCCCGGGGCATGGGCGTACGTGTGTGCGAGAGCTGCCGCAGGTTAGCAGGGGGCGGTGACAATCGGTGAGGGGATTTCGCGAGGGATCAGAGCCGGTGCGCCGCCCCGGTCGGGGTCGCACCCCGAGTGTCGAGCAGGAGCTGGGCCTTCACGGACAGTCCTTGCAGGTCGTAGGTGCGGTGCTGCTGGAGCAGGATCGTCAGGTCGGCGTCGGCCGCGGCCTCGTAGAGGGAGTCGGCGCGCGGGACGGGCCGCCCGAGGACGCTCCAGGCCGGCACGTGCGGGTCGTGGTAGCTGACGGAGGCGCCGAGCTCCATCAGCCGTACGGCGATCTCGTGGGCCGGGGTGCCCTGCCGGTCGGCGATGTCCGCCTTGTAGGTGACGCCGAGGAGGAGCACGCGCGCGGCACGGGCGGACTTCCCGTGTTCGTTGAGGAGCGCGGCGGCGCGCTGGACGACGTACCGGGGCATGTGGTCGTTGACCTGGCGGGCCAGTTCGACCATGCGCAGCGGGCGCCCGGAGGGGCCGCCGAGGTCCTGCGCGATCCCGTGTCCGCCGACGCCGGGGCCGGGCCGGAACGCCTGGAACCCGAACGGCTTGGTCTCCGCGCAGCGGATCACGTCCCACAGATCGACGCCCAGGTCGTGGCAGAGCACGGCCATCTCGTTGACGAGCGCGATGTTGACGTGCCGGAAATTGGTCTCCAGGACCTGCACGGTCTCCGCCTCGCGGGGTCCCCGCGCACGGACGACCTTGTCGGTCAGCCGTCCGTAGAAGGCGGCGGCCGACTCGGTGCACGCCGGGGTGAGGCCGCCGATGACCTTCGGTGTGCCGGCGGGGGTGATGTCGCGGTTGCCGGGGTCGACCCGGCTGGGCGAGTAGGCGAGGTGGAAGTCGCGTCCCGCGCGCAGTCCGGAGCCCTCCTCCAGGAGCGGGCGCAGGAAACCCTCGGTGGTGCCGGGGTGCACGGACGACTCCAGGATCACGGTGGTGTGCGGACGCAGCCGCGCCGCCAGCGTGCGGGCCGCCGACTCCACGTGGCCGAGGTCGGGGGTGCCGTCCGCGCCCTGCGGGGTCGGGGCGCAGATGACGGCGGTGCGTACGCGGCCCAGCTCGGCCGGGTTGGTGGTGGGCCGGAAGCCCCCCGAGAGCATCCGGCGCAGTTCCGCGGGAGTGAGGGAGCCCCCTTCGGGTCCGGTTCCGTAGCCGAGGGTGGGGATGCCGGCGGCGACGGCGGCCTGGGCCAGGGGCAGGCCGAGGTGACCGAGTCCGATGACGGCGAGGTCTGCGGGCATGGATGGGCCGTCCTTCCCAGTAACCGATGCGGGACAGGTGCGCAAGCCCGGTGGACAGGACGGACGAGCGCAATGTCAGACTAGGAGTAAATATGACCGATTTGCGGGATTGATCGATCAAGATTCCGTGCGCGTCGCCGAGAGTTGTCCACAGGCTGCGGACGGACGGTGGCCGATGAGGGGAGAGACGGTCAGACTTTGGGCAGGGGGGATGTGAGCCGGGCGTCGCCGGACAGGTGCGGCCAGCGCGACCTACAGCGGGAGGCAGCGGTGAGGACAGCGACACTGGGGCCGGCCGAGCGGGCCGAGTCTCTGGCGGGAATGGCCGAGCGTGAGCTGGACGTGCTGGTCGTGGGCGCGGGCGTGGTCGGCGCCGGCACCGCGCTGGACGCCGTGACACGCGGTCTGTCCACCGGACTGGTCGAGGCGCGCGACTGGGCGTCGGGCACCTCGAGCAGATCCAGCAAACTGATCCACGGCGGTCTGCGGTATCTGGAGATGCTCGACTTCGCGCTCGTCCGCGAGGCGCTCAAGGAACGCGGGCTGCTCCTCGAACGGCTCGCGCCGCACCTGGTCAAGCCCGTCCCGTTCCTCTACCCCCTCCAGCACAAGGGCTGGGAGCGGCTGTACGCGGGATCGGGCGTCGCGCTGTACGACGCCATGTCGATGGCCCGCGGCCACGGCAGAGGGCTGCCCGCCCACCGCCATCTGACCCGCCGCCACGCCCTGCGCGTCGCACCGGCCTTGAAGAAGGACGCGCTGATCGGCGCCCTTCAGTACTACGACGCCCAGATGGACGACGCCCGCTATGTGGCGACCCTGGTGCGCACGGCCGCCTCGTACGGGGCCAAGGTCGCCAACCGTGCCCGGGTCACCGGGTTCCTGCGCGAGGGCGAGCGGGTGGTCGGGGCCCGGGTGCGCGACATCGAGGGCGGCGGCGAGTACGACGTCCGCGCCCGCCAGATCGTCAACGCCACCGGCGTGTGGACCGACGACACCCAGGCCATGGTCGGGGAGCGGGGCCAGTTCCACGTCCGCGCGTCCAAGGGCATCCATCTGGTCGTGCCGAAGGACCGGATCAACTCCTCGACCGGGCTCATCCTGCGCACCGAGAAGTCCGTGCTGTTCGTGATCCCGTGGGGCCGCCACTGGATCATCGGCACCACCGACACCGACTGGGACCTGGACAAGGCCCACCCGGCGGCCTCCAGCGCCGACATCGACTATCTGCTGGAACACGTGAACTCGGTGCTCTCCGTCCCGCTCTCCCGCGACGACGTCGAGGGGGTGTACGCGGGGCTGCGCCCGCTGCTGGCGGGCGAGTCGGACGCCACCAGCAAGCTCTCGCGCGAGCACACCGTGGCCCATCCGGTGCCCGGACTCGTGGTGGTCGCGGGCGGCAAGTACACGACCTACCGGGTCATGGCCAAGGACGCGGTGGACGAGGCGGTGCACGGTCTCGACCAGCGCGTCGCCGAGTGCGTCACCGAGGACGTCCCGCTGCTCGGCGCCGAGGGGTACCGCGCGCTGTGGAACGCCCGGGCGCGGATCGCCGCGCGCACCGGCATCCACGTGGTGCGCGTGGAGCACCTGTTGAACCGGTACGGCTCCCTCGCCGAGGAACTCCTCGACCTCATCGCGGGTGACCCGTCCCTCGGTGAGCCGCTGCCGGCCGCCGAGGACTACCTCCGCGCCGAGATCGTCTACGCCGCCTCGCACGAGGGTGCCCGTCACCTGGACGACGTGCTGACCCGGCGCACCCGCATCTCCATCGAGACCTTCGACCGGGGCACCCGCAGCGCCCGCGAGGCCGCGGAGCTGATGGCGCCGGTGCTCGGCTGGGACAAGGGCCAGATCGAACGCGAGGTCGAGCACTACGAGAAGCGGGTCGAGGCCGAGCGGGAGTCCCAGCGCCAGCCGGACGACCTGACCGCGGACGCGGCCCGGCTGGGGGCTCCGGACATCGTGCAGTTCTGACCTCGTCCCTCCCGGGATATCACTCGAACGGGTGTACCGATCCGGGATCTCGGCCCGGGGCCCGGCCGTTCTACGGGGTGCGGGGACAGAACTCGGCGGCGAGCAGGGCCGGTTCGAGCGCCGGGTCCGTGACCCCGCCCGTGTTCACCCGGAAGGTGAGGACGTGACGACCGTCGACGGTGGCCGCGCTGCGCACGTAGCTGCCGGAGATCCGGCCGTTGTGTCCCCACACCGTGGTCCCGCACGGCAGCTTCAAGGGGAACAGGCCCATGCCGTACGCGCCGTGTGCGGCACGGGTGTCGAGCATCTCGCGCAGCCAGTGCGAGGGCAGCAGCCGGCCGCCGAGCAGGGCCGCGTAGAAGCGGTTCAGGTCGGCCAGGGTGCTCACCAGCTCGCCCGCCGCGCCGGCCACGCGGGGGTCGAGCTCGGTGACGTCCGAGCCGTCGGCGGCGTAGGCGCGGCCGTGCGGAGAGGGAAGCGAGGTGCGGCCGCCCGGGAACGAAGTACCGGTCAGACGAAGGGGGGTGATGATGCGCCGCTCGGCCTCGGTGGCGTACGAGTGGCCGGTGACCTGCTCGACGATCATGCCGAGCACCACGTAGTCGGTGTTCGAGTAGGCGTAGCGGCCACGGCCGGTGGAGGGATGGGTGAGGGCGATGCGCAGGGCCTGAGGCGGGGTCACGGGGACGGCACCCCTGGTCGTACGGGTGAAGTCGTAGAGGCCGCTGGTGTGCTGGAGCAGGGCGCGCAGGGTGATGCGGCGGCCGTCGTTGCCCGCGCCGTGCACCAGGCCGGGCAGATGGTCCTCGACGGAGTCGGACAGGGACAGCCGGTGTTCGGCGGCGAGTTGCAGGACGACCGTCGCGATGAACGACTTGGTGACGCTCCCGGCGCGGAAATGATCGGAACGAGCCATTCCGGTGCCGGTGCTCATGAAGCGCGAACCGGACGCGTCGTCGGCGAGCAGGGCGGCGGCGGGAGCGCCGCCCCGGGTCACCAGGCGGGTGAGCGCGGTGCGCACGCTCCGGCCGGCGGCCGTCCGCGCGGCGACCGGGGAGTGCTCCGGAAGGCCCGTCCGCACCAGGGTGAGCAGCGCCAGGCACAGGGGTATGGCCAGGAGTGTCCGAGGTGTCCGGGGCGCTCGCATCGCCGGCTCCTTCCTTGCCGCGGCCCATCATGGGGTACGTGGCTGTGTCTTTCGATCACGGCGGGGAGACGGTTTTCGGACCGGGTGCCGCGGTCCCGCCGACCGGGTCCGGGGGTGGCCGGAGGGTGCCTGCCGTGTGCCGTGGGCGAGCCGCCGGCCGGGTCCGTTCGTCCCGCTGGCCGAGCTGTTGCGGTTCCAGGGGCCCCCAGGGCGCTGGGCACTTGTCGGGTGAGGGACAATGGAGGCTCTGTCAGGGCGGGTTGCATGAGGGGACGCATGTCGGAGGCGGAGCGGGCGGGAGCATCCCGTCAGGACAAGAGCGAACGTCTCCTCGCCGGGCGGTACCGGCTGGGGGACGTTCTCGGCCGCGGCGGCATGGGCACGGTGTGGCGCGCCGAGGACGAGACCCTCGGCCGCACCGTCGCCGTGAAGGAGCTGCGGTTCCCGTCGGCCATCGACGAGGACGAGAAGCGCCGGCTGATCACGCGCACGCTGCGGGAGGCCAAGGCCATCGCGCGGATCCGCAACAGCGGCGCGGTGACGGTCTTCGACGTGGTCGACGAGGACAACCGGCCCTGGATCGTCATGGAACTCATCGAGGGCAAGTCCCTCGCCGAGGCCATCCGTGAGGACGGGCTGCTCACGCCGAGGCGTGCCGCCGAGGTGGGGCTCGCGATCCTCGACGTGCTCCAGGCGGCGCACCGCGAGGGCATCCTGCACCGCGACGTGAAGCCGTCGAACGTGCTGATCTCCGGCGACGACGGCCGGGTCGTGCTCACCGACTTCGGCATCGCCCAGGTGGAGGGCGACCCGTCCATCACCTCGACCGGCATGCTCGTCGGCGCGCCCTCCTACATCTCGCCGGAGCGGGCTCGCGGTCACAAGCCCGGACCCGCCGCCGACCTGTGGTCGCTGGGCGGACTGCTGTACGCGGCGGTCGAGGGCGTGCCGCCGTACGACAAGGGCTCCGCGATCGCGACGCTGACCGCGGTGATGACCGAGCCGGTCGAACAGCCCAAGAACGCGGGCCCGCTGGAGAAGGTGATCTACGGCCTGCTGGCCAAGGACCCCGAGCAGAGGCTCGACGACGCGGGCGCCCGGACCCTGCTCAACGACGTGCTGAACGCGACGGCACCCGGGAAGGGCGAGCCGGAGCCGCAGGACGCGACGAAGGTCGTGGCCATGCCCCCGCTGCCGGAGGAGCCCTCCCGGCGCGGCGGTGCGGCCTCCGGCGCGAAGAAGGGCGAGGAGCCCGCGGAGCGGCTGCGCGGGGCCCTGCGGTCGGTGCGCAAGGCCGCGACCGCGGCCGGTGCCGCCACCGCGGCGGCCACGTCGGCGGCGACGGCCCGCGCCAAGACGGCCGGCTCCCCGGCCTCCACCACCGGGGACGGAGCCGTCAAGGCGGCCTCCCCGCAGACGGCTTCGGGCACCGGCGGGGAGTCCGGCACGGCCGGTGACACCTCCGCGCCCGCGACCGCGGTGAACGCGTCCGTGCCGGCGCAGAAGGCCGGCCCCGACGGCAGGCCGGGCACCTCCGGTGCGGGCGCCGGCGGCCGGCGTGGCGGTTCCGGGTCCGGATGGCCGGTGGCTCCCGAGCGCCCGGCGCGCCCGGCGCCCAAGGCCTCGATCACCGACGTCGTGCCGCGGCGCACCCTCGTGATCCTCGCGGTCGTCGTTGCGCTGGCCGTGGTCGGCACCGTGCTGGCCATCACCTTCGGCGGCGGCGGGGACGACAACGGCGCCAAGAGCGGCTCCGGCGGCGGCGCCAAGAGCACCGCGTCCAGCACGCCGGGCTCCGGCGGCGGCAAGAGCGGCGGTGACGGCAAGAGCGACGGCAAGAGCAAGAGCGACGCCGCGCACACCGACAGCGGCGACAAGTCGGGTTCCGGCTCCGACGACACCTCCGGCTCCGGTTCGGACGACAGTGCGAACACGTCCTCGGACACGGACGACGACGCGAGCGGGGCGGACGGCACGAGCACCGGCGGCAAGGAGCCGGGCTCGGGTTCCACCGCCGTGAGGACCTACAAGAGCGGCCAGGGCTTCTCGATCGGGCTGCCCAAGGGGTGGAAGTACCAGTCCCAGGACTCCGCGGGAGTCCGCTTCACCGGCCCCGACGGGCAGAAGCTCCTGGTGGGCTGGACGTCGACGCCCAAGGACGACCCGGTCGCGGACTGGAAGAACCAGGAGCGCTACATGACGCGCTCCCAGTACCGGCGGATCAGCATAGAGAAGGTGGACTACCGGGGCTGGAACACCGCCGACTGGGAGTTCACGTCGGTGGACGGCGGCACCACGTTCCACACGATCGACCGTGGTTTCGTCGTGAACTCGCACCAGGGGTACGGGCTGATGTACACGGCGAAGGACTCCGGCTGGGACAGCGCGCTGCGCAAGAGCACCTGGGCGACGCTGACCGGGACGTTCCAGCCCAAGTCGTGACGCACGGGGTACCCGGGGGTGCCGTCGGGGTCCGGACCGGTCCTGACGGCACCCCCGGGTGACGTTCCGCGACGAACAGGGCCCGAGATCCGGCATCACCGCTCTGCGGGTTGCCCCGGGCACGTATCGTGAGTGGTTGCGGACCGAACGAAGCCACAACGGAACGCACGGCGAACGGAATTGACCAACCGGTCGGCTGGGGGAGCATCGTGGACGACTACGCGGGACGGGTACTGGCCGACCGCTACCGCCTGCCCCTGCCGCCGTCCGACGAGTACGAACTCGCCGAGAGCCGGGCCTTCGACACCTACAGCGGGCAGGAAGTCCTGGTCCGTCAGGTGCCGTTGCCCGAGGTCGTCGAGGCCGAGGTGCTCGACGCGGACGGACTGCCCGACGGGTTCGTGGCCCGCGACGGCGGGGTGCGGCGGGCATCGGCGCGCACGAACCGGCGTCCCACCGAACCGGCGGTGCTGCGCGCGATCGACGCGGCGCAGGCGGCAGCGCGGATCCCCGACCACCCCCGGCTCGACCAGGTCTTCGATGTGTTCGCCGAGGGCGGTTCGCTGTGGATCGTCAGTGAGCTGGTGCCCGCCCGGCCGCTGGCCGCGCTCCTCGCCGAGAGGCCGCTCAGCCCCTATCGCGCCGCCGAGGTCGCCGCCGACGTCCTGACCGCGCTGCGGGTCCTGCACGCCCACGGCTGGGTGCACCGCAACATCACCGCGCGCACGGTGCTCGTCTGCGACGACGGACGGGTCCTGCTCACCGGACTGGCGGCCGGGGCCGCCGAAGAGGCGCTGTGCGGATACGACCCCGTACCGGCGCCCGAGGAAGACGTCACGGCCGGTCCCCGCACCGGCCGGCCCGGGGACGGCGGCCCGGCAGCGGCGGGCACCGCTCCGGGTGCCTCCGCCGGTGCGCGCGGTCCCGCCGTCGGCGGGACCGGATTCGGGGGTGCCCCGCGCGGTGTCGCGGTGGCGGCCACGAGCGGCGCCGACGCCGAGGCGGCCCGGCGGGCGGCGATCGAGGCCCGCGCCGAGCAGGGAACACCCGTCCCCGGGGCACCGGTCCCCGGGGCCCCCGCGGCGGGCCGTGGCCCGCGCGCGCTCGAAGCCGCCGGTCCGGCGGTCCCCGGCGGTCCCGCGGGCGCGCCCGCGGCGGACGGCGGAGGGCGGACCCGTGAGGGCGGCGAGGACGCCGGGGACGACATCCGTGCCGCCCGCGCCGGAGCGATCGCCGCGTACCGCGCCGGAGCGCGGGCCGCCGCCCGGGTGCAGGGGGAGCGGCGGGGCGACCCGCTCGCCCTTCCGGCACCCCGTCCCGCGGCGCCCGGCGAGCGGACCGGCCAGGACGGCGGGTACGGCACCTCCCCGGGCACCCGGGCGCCCGTCCCGCCGCAGCTGCCCGCACAGACCGGCCACCCCGGCGGCACCGGTCAGGACGGCCGCCGGCACCCGGACGGCGCGCCCCCGGGCCAGATAGCCGACCCGTACGGGGTCGGCGGCACCGGCAGGTACGGAACGCGGCCGGGGCCCGCCGGAACCCTCGGCGGCGACGGCCGGACCCACCCGACGCTCCCCCCGGGACCCGGCGCCGGACCCGCGCCCGGGGACCCGCTGTACGGCCCCTCTGCGCTCGCACCCGGACAGGCCCCCCGCGGCCCGGGGCACGGCTCCCGTCCCGGTGTCCCCGCACCCGGGGGACCCTTCGGAGACTCCGGAGCCGCGGACGGCGGCCGGACCCACGGCGGATTCCAGGTGCCCGGCGGCACCCAGGTGCCCGTACCCCCCGGCGGTTTCGCCGACCCCGGGCACCGTCCGCCCGGCCTCTCCCCGGCCACCGGCCCCGCCCGGGCGCCGGGCGTCCCGGGAAGTCCCGTTCCCGCCCCGCACGGCTCCGGCCGCGGCGGCTGGGACGGCCCGGCCGCCGGGGCACCGCCGCGCCGGGGACCGGCCACCGCGCTCGCGGCCGAGCGGGCCCGGCAGGCGCGCATGGCCCTGGTCGGACCGGTCACCGAACGCTGGGCCCCGGAGCAGGCCGGACCGGTGCACGAGAACTGGCAGCTGGCCGCCCCGATCGGCCCGGCGACGGACCTGTGGGCGCTCGGCGCGCTGCTCTTCCGCGCCGTGCAGGGACACGCCCCCTATCCGGAGGAGAACACCGCCGAGCTGGTCCAGCTGGTGTGCGCGGAGCCGCCGGCCTTCGCCGAGGAGTGCGGGCCGCTGCGGCCCGTCGTCGAGTCGCTGCTGCGCCAGGACCCCACCGAGCGCCTGGACTTCGAGGAACTGCGCGGCTGGCTGCGCTCGTTGGTGCGCTCCGCGCCCGAGCCCGAGGCCGGGACGCACGTCGTGCCCGTGCCGCCCGTGGACCCGAGCCGGCTGCCGATCGTCAGGCGCCGGGGCGAGATCGTCCGCAGGCGCCGCGCCGGGCTGCCCGCGACCAGCCCGCACGCCCGCCACAAGCGGGCCCGGCAGGAGAACGAGGCCCCCCGCAGGCTGGGCCGGAACCTGCTCCTGCTGGTCCTGGTCCTGCTGGCCGCGGCGGTCGCGTACGCGGTCGTCTTCATGCCGAAGGCGGATCGCGACGGCGCCGCCGACGAGCGGACCGGCAACGCGGGGCAGGCGGGCCCCGCCTCGCCGTCCGGCGGGGACCCGTCGGCGAGCAGCGCGCCCTCCTCCGACCAGTCCTCGCCCGACCCCGGCACGAGTCCCTCGAAGACGGCCGGTTCGAGCTCGCACACCGCCTCCGACCCCGACGTCGCCCAGGGGTTCACGCTCCGCAAGGACCCGGAGGGCTTCCAGGTCGCGGTGGCGAGCGGCTGGACCCGCTCGCCGAAGAACGGGCGCGGCCAGGTCGTCTACTCCCAGGGGGACTTCGAGCTCATCGTCGTCCCCGGACGGGACGGGACGGCCACGTACGGCAGCGACCCGATGACCTACCAGCGCGAGAGCGAGAAGGAGTTGCAGCCCTTCCGCGACTCCACCTGGGCCACCTCCAGCGGGATGCGGCGCATCGACGTGGGCGGCAGGTCCATGGCCGAGGGCCAGTTCACCTGGCAGGACTCCGCGGGGCACTCGCTCTATGTGCGCAACCTCGCGATCCTCGTCTCCGGGCACTACCACGTGGTGCAGGTCCGCGGTCCGGACGCGGAGCGCGACGAGGTGACCCGGCTCTACGAACAGGCGTCGTCGACGTACCAAGTCACCCGCTGAACAACCGTTTTGCGCGCCGCAGGCCGTGTTTGGGCAGGCGGGGGCGCTTGAACACCAAACGGTTCCCTTCCGTAGAGGGAAGCGACAACCGTCACAGTGCGGTCTCCGTAGGACCCCGCTTGTTCCCAGGGTGGGTACCGCTCTTTAGTCTGACCCTGTCAAGACCATTGCGGGGAAACGTGAATCAGATGCAGGGCCTGCTCCTCGCGGGCCGCTACCGGCTTGTCGAATCCATCGGCAGCGGTGGCATGGGCCGGGTTTGGCGCGCCCATGATGAGGTGCTGCACCGCGCCGTCGCGGTCAAGGAGCTGACGGCCGCGCTGTACGTCGCCGAGAGCGACCTCGCCCGGCTGCTCGCCCGGACCCACGCCGAGGCGCGGGCGGCGGCCCGGATCAACCACTCGGCCGTCGTCACCATCCACGACGTGCTGGAGCACGACAGCCGGCCGTGGATCGTCATGGAGCTGGTCGAGGGCAACTCGCTGGCCGACGAGGTCAAGGAGCAGGGACGGCTCGAACCCGCCGAGGCGGCACGGATCGGCCTGTGGGTGCTGCGCGCGCTGCGCGCCGCCCACGCGGCCGGTGTGCTGCACCGCGACGTGAAGCCGGGCAACGTCCTGCTGTCGCCCGACCGCCGTGTCCTGCTCACCGACTTCGGGATCGCCCAGGTCGAGGGCGACACGACGATCACGCGCACCGGCGAGATCGTCGGTTCCGTCGACTACCTCGCCCCCGAGCGGGTCCGCGGCCACGACCCCGGCCCGTCCTCCGACCTCTGGGCCCTGGGCGCCACGCTCTACACGGCCGTGGAGGGCCGCTCCCCGTTCCGCCGCACGTCCCCCATCGGCACCATGCAGGCCGTGGTGGACGAGGAGCCCGCGGAAGCGGTCAACGCGGGTGTGCTGGCGCCCGTCCTCGCCGCGCTGCTGCGCAAGGATCCGGCCGAGCGGCCCAGTGCCGAGCAGGCCGAGCACATGCTCGCCGAGGCGGCGGAGGGACGGCTGCCGGGCGGGGTGCAGTCCTACGCGCCGACCGTGCGGACGCCGTACCGCGGCCCGGAGCGGAGGACCGGCACCGGTACCCGTGTGCAGACGGCCTCCGTCACGCCCTATCCGCCGGAGTCCTACGGATCCGTGACCGCTCCGCCCAAGCGGCACCGGTTGCGGACGTTCGCCCTGGTGGTCGCCCTCGCGGCGACCGTCGGCGGGGGTGTCGCGATCGCGCTCCAGCACTTCGGCACGGGCGGCCTCGGCGGTCCCGGCGACCCCGCCTCCTCCAGCGACTCCACCTCCGGATCCTCGACCCGCAGCGCCGACCCCAAGCCGAGCGGCAAGGGCGGTCAGGGGGTCCCCGCGGGCTGGGAACGCCGTGACGATCCGGTGGGCTTCAGCATCTCCCTGCCCAAGGGGTGGACCCGGTCCGTCTCCATCGACAAGGACGGCCTCCAGCAGGTCGACTTCACACCCGACAACGGCAAGCACCTCGTGCGGGTCGCCGTCGACACCGATCCGGACTTCAGCTCCTCGTACAAGCACATGGTCAACCTGGACGAGAAGCTTGCCGGGCGGCTGCGGGACTACAGCCAACTGCTCCTCAAGGAGGAACTCTTCCGCGACCAGCCGGGTGCCCGCTGGGAGTACACGTGGGACGCCCGGGCGCAGGACCCGCCGCACTACTTCGCGAGTCCCTACCACGCGATCGACGTCGGATACATGAAGAGCGACGGCACCGAGTACGCCGTCTACGAGTCCTCGCCGGCCGGTGAATGGACCGCCACCAAGAAGCAGTTCGACGTGATCCTGCGGAGCTTCCAGGAGGGCTGATCCGGGCCCGAACCCCGGAGCGTGCCACCGGCCGTCCTCGGCCGGCGGCACAGTTGGCCGGTCGGTGCCACGGAGGGGGTTCGTCCGGTGGGGCATGATGAGACCCATGGGGACCGAGGGGGAGAACGTCCGTGTGATCGCGGGGCGTTACCGGCTGGAGAGCAGGATCGGCCGGGGCGGCATGGGCGTCGTCTGGCGTGCCACCGACCAACTGCTCGGCCGCCAGGTCGCGGTGAAGGAGCTCGGCCTCGACGACTCGCTCTCGGGCGAGGAGTCCCGGCAGCAGCGCGACCGCACCCTGCGCGAGGCCCGGGCCGTCGCCCAGCTGCACCACCCGCACATCATCGTCGTCCACGACGTCGTCGAGGACGACGAACGCCCGTACATCGTCATGGAACTGATCGACGGCGGCTCCCTCGCCGAACGGATCTCCGCGAACGGTCCGGTCGACGCGCGCGAGGCCGCCCGGATCGGCATCGACCTGCTCGGCGCGCTGCGCCGCGCCCACGAGGCGGGGGTCCTGCACCGCGACCTCAAGCCCGCCAACGTCCTCGTCGAGGCGGGCACCGACCGCGTCGTGCTCACCGACTTCGGGATCGCCCAGGTCGCGGGCGCGACGACGCTCACCGAGACCGGTGCGTTCGTCGGCTCGCCCGAGTACACCGCCCCCGAACGGATGGCCGGGGCCCGCACCGGCCCCGAGTCCGACCTGTGGTCGCTCGGCGTGCTGCTGTGCGCGGTGCTGAGCGGGGCGTCCCCCTTCCGGCGCGACTCGCTCGGCGGCATCCTGCACGCCGTCGTTGTCGACGAGATCCGCCCGCCGGCCCAGGCCGCCCCGCTGCTGCCCGTCGTCCGCGGACTGCTGGAGCGCGATCCGGAGCGGCGACTCGACGCGGCGGAGGCGGAGCGGATGCTGCGCGCCTACCGCGACACCGGCCGCACCCCGCGGCTGCTGGTCCCGTACACGCCGACGCGCCGGGACGTGCCCAAGGTGTCCCTGCGCAGGCCCGCGCCGGAACCCTCGCCCGGCTCCGCCACCGCGGCGAACCCCCCGGCCCGGCAGTCCACGCGCGGCATCCTGGTCGCCGCCGCGCTGGTCGCGGCGATGGCCGGCGCGGGCGTGTCCGCCGCCGCGCTGCTGGTGGGCGGCGGGGACGGGCGACCCGCCGCGTCGGACACGCCCAGCACCCCGGGCACCTCCTCCTCCGCGGCCCCGGCGTCCGGCCCGCGGTCGGCGCCGCCCACCGCGGCCGGGCCCACGGTCACCGTGACCGGCGACCGCACACCGTCCGGCGGCGCCCGCACCGCGCCCTCGGGCTACCGCATCGCCTCCGACGCGAACGGCTTCTCGCTCGCCGTGCCCCACGGCTTCACCCGCGACCCGCAGGGGGAGCGGATCTTCTACATGTCGCCGGGGGACACCTTCCGCATCGGCATCAAGGTCGCCGATCCCGCGCCGGGCGGCCCGCTCGGCGTGATGCGGCGCTCGGACGCCTCCGGACCGGCCAACAACCCCGGCTACCGCGACGGCACGGTCGCCCGCACGGTGCACGACGGACACACCGCCGCCCTCTGGGAGTTCACCTGGAACGGCTTCAGCACGGCGGAGGGCCCCCGGCACACCTACGACCTGTGCTGGGAGCAGGGCGGCCGGATGTACGACGTCTGGGTCTCCGCGCCGGTGGGCCGGGTGACGGAGGCGAAGGAGTACTTCGACGTCGCCGTGGACACGTTCGCCGTCTCGTGACGGGGGACCGCGCAAAACGGGAGATAAGCGGGAGACGAGGAGTGCCCGCGTCACGGGTCTGTGACCGGTGGGCGCAGGGGCTGGTTGACGTGGCGTCCGCCGCGATACAGATGGACGCATGAGCGAGGACGGGGGAGTCCCTCACCGGGGCGACGAGCCTACGAGTTTCAGTCTGCAACCGCCGAGACCCGTGACACGGGAGCTGCCGCCGGAGGCCGTGGTGCCGGACCGGCCGGCGGAAACCCCGGTACCCGGGCAGCAGCCGGTACGGGGCCAGGCGCCGGGACGGCCGGCGGAGGGTCAGGCGTCGGGACGGTGGGCGGAGGGACCGGCGTCGGGACGGCCGGCGGAGGGCTTGGCGCCGGGACGGCCGGCGGAGGGACACGGGCGGGGCCGACCGCATCCGGCCGTCGGGCCCGACCGGGATCCGCGCATCCCGGTCGCCGTCCCGCACCCGGGCAACCCCTACGCCACGCCCGCCGCCACTGCCACGTCCGCTGCCGCCGCCGCGCCCGGAGTCCCCGCGTCGCCGGGTGCCACCGCCACGCCCGGCGTCACCACCTCGCCGGGTGTCACCGTCTCGCCGGGTGCCACCGTCCCACCCGGCGCCACCGCCACGCCCGGTGCCACCCTCCCGGCGTCCGGCCCTGTGCCGGCCGGGACCGACGCGACCGCGCCGGTGTCCTCTCCCGCGCCGGTGTCCTCGGACGAGCCGGGGGCGGGCCGGCTCGTCGCCGGGCGCTACCGCCTGCTGGCGCGGCTCGGACACGGCGGCATGGGCACGGTCTGGCGGGCCCGGGACGAGACCGTGGACCGCGAGGTGGCGGTCAAGGAGCCCCGGGTCCCGGACCACCTTCCCGAGCGCGAACGGGACAACGCCCACGAGCGGATGCGGCGCGAGGCACGCGCCGCCGCCCGGCTCGACCACCCCGCCGTGGTGACCGTCCACGACGTCGCCGTCGTGGACGGCCGGCCCTGGATCGTCATGGAGCTGGTGCGGGGCCGCTCGCTGGGCGACGCCCTCAAGGAGGGCACGCTCGGGAGCCGCGAGGCCGCCCGCGTCGGCCTGGAGGTCCTCGGCGCCCTGGAGGCGGCGCACGCGGCGGGCGTCCTGCACCGGGACGTCAAGCCCGACAACGTGCTGCTCGGCCCGCACGGCCGCGTCGTGCTCACCGACTTCGGGATCGCCCGGATCGAGGGCGACACGAGCCTGACGGACACCGGAGGCTTCGTCGGCTCGCCCGAGTACGTCGCCCCGGAGCGGGTGCTCGGCGTGCGCCCCGGTCCCGCCTCCGACCTCTGGTCGCTCGGCGTGGTGCTCTACGCCGCCACCGAGGGCGTCTCGCCGTTCCGGCGGAGCAACACGCCCGCCACGCTCCAGTCGGTCCTCAACGCGACCCCGGCGGCGCCCGCCTCGGCGGGCGCGCCACTCACGGAGGCGATCAACGGACTGCTCGCCAAGGAACCGTCCCACCGTCCCGCGGCCGCCGAGGTCCGGCGGCTGCTGGAAGAGGCCGCCCGGCCGCCGGCCCCGGCGCCGACCCGGGTCGTGGGGGCCGGGGACACGGGCCCCGGCGGAGCCGTGCCGTCCGCCGGCGGCATCCGGATCGGCCGCAGGACCCTGATCGGCCTCGCGGCCTCGGCCGCCGCGGTGGTCGTCGCGGCCGCGGTGGGGGCCTACCTGGTGATCGCGGACCCGTTCGCCGGTCCGCTCCCCGACGGCTGGAGGAAGCGGCACGTGGCGGACGTCGCCGCGACGCTGGCGGTGCCCGCCGAGTACGAGAAGGGGACGCCGGACCGGGCGTCGGACAAGGGGCACTGGGTCACGTACACCGACCCGAGCGGGAGCATCTCGATCGGACTGACCCTCGCCAGGAAGTCCGAGGACGCGGCCAAGGAGATCAAGGACTCGGCACGGGCCGAGATGTACGCGGACGACGGCGAGTTCAAGGCGAGCGGCGCCTACGCCCTGAACATGCCGGCGGGCCCCCGGACGGCGCCGGACGCCAGGACGACGTACCGCGGCAGGGAGTCCGCTCAGAACACGGTGGTCTACAAGACCGACGACAGCCAGAACCCCCGCCCCCGCGAGGTGAGGTTCTTCTACTACAAATCCAAGGCTGGTGACATGTACCGGCTCACGGTCGCCTATCCGGGCAAGGGCGACTTCACCGCGCGCGGCAGGGAGGTCGCCGAGGCCGCGATCGCCAACCTGGACATCGACACCCCGTGACCGGCCGGGAGGGCCGTACCCCGTGACGGGCGGCGGCCCTCATCCTCCCGGTCGACCGGACCGCCACCGAAAAAACGATCCCCCGGTGATCGTCGGACCGACAACGCCCTGATCAGCGCATTTGCTGCCAGTGATCACTGGCAGTGTGTGAGTACTCCGTGAAAGGCCATTACCGACGGGTACCCAAAGGGAGCGAGGGGGCATACCCTGCGGCTCATGACGGACTCGCAGGCCGCTGAGCAGGCCACGGACAGCACCGGCGCCGAAGAGACGGCCGGCACCGACGCGGCGGTCGGCACGGCCGCCGCGCCGGCCGCACTCGGCACCAACCCCCGCGCCGCCGCCCCGGCCGGCGCCCGTACCGCCGCCGACGTGGTCACCCCCGAGCTCGTCGCCCAGCTCACCAAGGGCGTGGCCGGGTCCGGGCGGACCGTCAACCACACGCCGTTCACCGGCGAGAAGCTCGCCGACGTGCCCGAGTCCACCCCGGAGGATGTCGAGAAGGCCTTCGAGCGGGCCCGCGCCGCCCAGGCCGCCTGGGCCGCCACCCCGGTCCGGCGCCGCGCCGCGGTCCTGCTGCGCTTCCACGACCTCGTGCTCGCCCGCCAGGCCGAGGTCCTCGACCTCGTCCAGCTGGAGACGGGCAAGACCCGGCTGCACGCCCACGAGGAGGTCCAGGCCGTCCTCGTTGCCGCACGGCACTACGGACTCAAGGCGCCCTCCTACCTGCGCCCCAAGCGCCACGCGGGCGCGATGCCCACGCTGACCAAGGTCACCGAGCTGCGCCACCCGCGCGGTGTCGTCGGGCAGATCGCGCCCTGGAACTATCCGCTGGAGCTGTCGGTCGGCGACGCGCTGCCGGCCTTCGTCGCGGGCAACGCGGTCGTCATGAAGCCCGACACCGAGACCTGTCTGACCGCCCTGTGGGCGCGCGACCTGCTGATAGAGGCCGGTCTGCCCGCGGAGGTCTTCCAGGTCGTCATCGGCGACGGCCCGGTCGTCGGACCCGAGATCGTCCGGCACGCCGACTACGTCTCCTTCACCGGGTCGACCCGCACCGGCCGCGAGGTCGCCCAGGGCGCCGCCGCCCGTCTGGTCGGCGTGTCCCTGGAACTCGGCGGCAAGAACGCCATGGTGGTCCTGGAGGACGCCGACCTGGAGAAGGCCGCCGCCGGCGCCGTCCGCGCGTGCTTCTCCTCCGCCGGCCAGCTGTGCATCTCCATCGAGCGGCTGTTCGTCCACGAGTCGGTCGCCGACGCCTTCATCGAGCGCTTCGCCGCCAAGACCCGGGCGCTGCGCCTCGGCACGTCCCTCGCGTACGGCGCGGACATGGGCTCGCTGGTCGGGGAGCGCCAGCTGGAGACCGTCACCCGGCACGTCGAGGAGGCCGTCGCCAAGGGGGCCCGGGTCGTCGCCGGCGGTGTCGCCCGGCCCGACATCGGCCCCTACTTCTACGAGCCCACCATCCTCGACGGAGTGGAGGCCCCGATGGCCGTCTGCGCCGAGGAGACCTTCGGGCCGGTCGTCTCCGTCTACCGTTTCAAGACCGAGGACGAGGTCGTCGAGCGCGCCAACTCCACGGCGTACGGCCTCAATTCCTCCGTCTGGACGAAGAACGGGCGGCGCGGCCGTGCCGTCGCGGCCCGGCTGCGGACCGGCACGGTCAACGTCAACGAGGGCTACGCGCCCGCGTACGGCAGCGTCCAGTCGCCGATGGGCGGCATGAAGGACTCCGGCCTCGGCCGCCGCCACGGCTCCGAGGGCATCCTCAAGTACACCGAGGCGCAGACCGTCGCCCACCAGCGGCTGCTGCCGATGGCGCCGTCCCTCGGCATGGACGACGAGAAGTACGCGGCGTTCATGAGCCGGAGCCTGAAGGTCATGAAGGCGATCCGGCTCCGGTAGGGCGTCCCCTCGCGGGCCCGCGCCAACGCCCCACGCATCCCAACCGGTTCTCGACGAGGAGAGCGGCACGTGTCACAGGAGAACTCTGTCCAGGAACAGCCGGACGAGGGAACGGACGAGGCGGTCCCCGAGGTGCCGGCCGCGGCGGCCGGCGCGACGCCGGACCAGGAGCCCGCGACCCGGGACCAGGTCGCGGGGGACGCCGACCAGCACGACTACGACTACGACGTCGTGGTCGTCGGCTCCGGCTTCGGCGGCTCCGTCACCGCCCTGCGGCTGACGGAGAAGGGGTACCGGGTCGGTGTCCTGGAGGCCGGCCGGCGCTTCACCCGCGACACGCTCCCGAAGAACTCCTGGGACCTCAAGAACTATCTCTGGGCCCCGCGGCTCGGCATGTACGGCATCCAGCGCATCCATCTGCTGGGCAACGTCATGGTGCTCGCCGGTGCGGGCGTGGGCGGCGGCTCCCTCAACTACGCCAACACCCTCTACGTACCGCCGAAGCCGTTCTTCGAGGACCCCCAGTGGAAGGACATCACCGACTGGGAGGAGGAGCTGCGGCCGTACTACGACCAGGCGCGGCGCATGCTGGGCGTGCGGCTCAACCCGACCATGACCCCGTCGGACGTGCACCTGAAGGCGGCGGCCGAGCGGATGGGCGTCGGCGACACCTTCCACATGGCCCCCGTCGGCGTCTTCTTCGGCGACGGGCAGGACGCGGACGGCAAGGCCGGGGCGAAGCCGGGCGAGGAGGTCGCCGACCCGTACTTCGGCGGTGTCGGGCCCGCGCGCAAGGCCTGCACCGAGTGCGGCGAGTGCATGACCGGCTGCCGTCACGGCGCCAAGAACACCCTCAACGAGAACTATCTCCACCTGGCCGAGAAGGCGGGCGCCGTCGTCCATCCCATGACGACCGTCGTGTCCGTCACCGACGACTCGCGCGGCGGCTACGCGGTCCAGACCCTGCCGACGGACGACCGGCGCAAGGGCCGGGGACGGACGTTCACCGCCCGCAGGGTCGTTCTCGCGGCCGGCACCTACGGCACCCAGACGCTGCTGCACCGCATGAAGGCCGGCGGGCAGCTGCCGTACCTCTCGCAGCGGCTGGGCGAGCTGACCCGCACCAACTCCGAGGCGCTGGTGGGCGCGCAGACCGACGACCGCCGCTACCGCCGGGCGCACGGGACGAAGGCCGACTTCACCCGGGGCGTGGCCATCACCTCCTCCGTCCACCCGGACGGGGACACCCACATCGAACCCGTCCGCTACGGCAAGGGATCCAACGCGATGGGCGGCATGTCCATCCTCCAAGTCCCTTACGCCGAGGGCTCGTCGAGGGTGGCCGGATGGGTCGCCAACGCGGCCCGGCACCCGATGCTCGTGCTCCGTTCGCTGTCCAACCGCCGCTGGTCCGAACGCACCATCATCGGTCTTGTGATGCAGTCCCTCGACAACTCGCTGACGACCTATCTCAAGCCGAAGGGCGCGGGCAAGGGATTGTTGACGGCGCGTCAGGGACACGGCGCGCCCAACCCCAAGCAGATCGAGGCCGCTTCGAGGGCCGCCTCGGCGCTCGCCGAGGAGATCAACGGCTTCCCGGGCAGCAACGTCGGCGAGCTGATGGGCACCCCGCTCACCGCGCACTTCCTCGGCGGCTGCCCGATCGGCGCCGCCGCCGACGAGGGGGTCATCGACCCGTACCACCGGCTCTTCGGCCACCCGGGCATCTCGGTCGTCGACGGTGCCGCCGTCTCGGCGAACCTCGGCGTCAATCCGTCGCTCACCATCACCGCGCAGGCCGAACGGGCCATGTCGTTCTGGCCCAACAAGGGCGAGGCCGATCCGCGTCCCGAGCCGGGGGCCTCGTACGAGCGGCTCGAGGCGGTCGAGCCGCACCACCCCGCCGTCCCCGCGGACGCCTTCGGAGCGCTGCGGCTGCCGTTCCTCGGCATGCCGTCGGTACCGCCGAAGAAGTAGCCCGCCGCGCGGACTGCGGTCCGGCACGAAGAAGGACCTGCGCCCCCCTCCGAGCGCAGGTCCTTCTCTTCGTACGGGAGCGACCCGGCGGAGGCCGGGTCCCACCGCGGTGTTACGCGTTCGCGCCGGACTTGCGGCGGCGGACGACGACCAGCGCACCGGCACCGGCGACCACGGCGATACCGCCCGCGAGGCCGATCATCGGCAGCGCGGAGCTGGAGCCCGTCTCGGCGAGGCTGCCGTCGACCTGCGGCGTGTTGCTCTTGTCGGCCGGCTTGTCCGAGACCGGGACCTTGCCGCCTTCCTGCGGCTTGGTGCCGTCGGTGTCCGTGCCGGACTTGACGATCTGGAACTTGTACGCGACCTCGCCGAAGCCGGTGCACTCCGCGTCGGCGTCGCCGTAGATGCTGGCGCCCAGCGAGAAGCCCGCGCCGACCGGTGCGTTGGAGTGCACGTTGATGCGCAGCGGGATGTCGACCTCGTAGTCGGGCTTCAGCTCGTCCGTGTAGCCGACGTAGCCGACCGCGTAGCCCTCGGAGTCGACGTCCTCCCAGACCTTGTCGTCCGGGTTGTAGGCCTGGAGCTGGACCTTCTTGCTCTCGAAGAGGTTCTCGCCGGCCTTGTCCGAGGACGCGCCGGCGAAGAAGCCGAGGTCGCTCAGGGTGGAGTCGGAGTTGTTCAGGACGTTCAGGGAGAACTTGTGCCATCCGCTGCCCGCCGCGATCTTGCCGGCCAGGCCCGTGATGGAGACGTCGACCTTGGAGTCCGAGCACTCGGAGGGCTCGGGGTCGGGGGACTCCGACGCGGACGCCGACGCCGAGGCCGACGCGGAGGTGCTCGGCGCGGGCGCCGACTCCGAGGCGGAACCGCTCGGGGCCGGGGCGGAGGCGGAGGTGCTCGGCGCGGGAGCCGACTGCGAGGCCGAGTTGCCCGGCTCGGGGTCCGACTCGGACGGGCTCGGCGACACCGACTCGGTGGCGGACTCGGACACGCTCGCACTCGGGGACGGTTCTTCCGCGAACGCGGCCGGCGCGACCGACAGCAACGCGAGCGGGGCTATGACAGCCGTCGCGGCCGCGGTGGCCATGGCACGGCGAAGCTTCATGAAGACCTCGGAAGTCCAGTGCGCCGTGAACTCGCGGCGCGATTATGGCGTTTGTGGGTGAGGCCGCCGCGTGGGGGCGCGGATGTGGCCGTTGGTTCTGCAGAGGAGACCGGCGGAGCCCGGAAATGGTTGTCCTGAACCTCACGCAATTCTTATGTGGGCTGGGTCACATCGATGTCCGGCTTGCGCACGTCCGTTCGAGCCGCCTAGAAATGGTGCTCGTGTCTGATCAACAGTCCGGGGAAGCCGGTGAGCCGACGGTTCCTGACGAGGTGTGGGAGCGGTTCGCGCGCGACAGTGAACGCGACATCCGCGCCTCGGCGCCCAAGGAACCCTCCGCCCGTGCCCGCATGGTGACGGAACGGCTGCGCCTGCAGGACCAGCGGGAGGCCGAGCAGGCCTCCCGCCGGGGCATCCGCAGGAAGGGCGCGCGGCCGGCCGTGCAGCCCGAGGGCTGGCGGACGGGCCCCACCCGGCACGAGGCCGACCGGCGGGCCGCCCGCCGCCGCAGGGTGTGGGCGTTCCTCGGGGTCCCGCTCGCGGTCGCCGTGGCCGTCGTCGCGATGAAGCCCTCCCTGCTCCCCGGCCACCTCTTCGGCGGCTCGGGCACGCCCGCCTCGGCCGGCCCCGAACTGCCCGCCGAGACCTCCGCCCCGACCACGCCGCCCTCCGCCCAGGCCTCCCAAGTTCCCACCCGGAAGCGGCCGTTCGCCGGATCGCCGGCCGAACGCTGGGCCGACGGCGCCGACGCGATCGTCGTCCCCGACGCCACCCCGGTCGGTGCGCTGACCAGGAAGCAGGTGGCCACCGCGCTGCGGGACACCAAGGACCTGCTCGTCGGGGCCAACCTCGACCCGGCGACCCTGCGCGGCGAGCGCCCCGTGGCGGCCATCGCCGTCCTCGACCCCCAGCAGCCCCACATGATGGACGACGTCGAACGCAAGCTGCGCGCGCCGGACGAGAAGCACGACCCGCTCACCCTGTTCAGCCGTTTCGACCCGCGCGAGGTGCGCCTGGTCGGGAACGTGGTCAAGACGCGCGGCCGGATCACGTTCGAGGCCGGCAAGGAAGGGTCCGTCGCCATCCATGCCGACTACACCTTCGTCTACCCGGTCTCCTCGGCGAAGGGGAACGCGGACGAGGTGACGCGCACCATCGTGCGCCGCGTCCTCGACATCGACTTCCTGAACCCGGGGAAATTCCGGGTCACGCCGGGCAAGGTGACGATCCGCCGCCACGAGCAGGAGATCGGCAACACGGCCTGCTACGTCCACGACGGTTTCCTGCACCCGCTGTTCGACTCGACCGCGTCCACCAGTGCGCCGCCGACCGGACCGACCACCGACCCGTACGACCGCAGCCGTGACATCCGGGACTCGCCCGCGGGAGAGTGCGGGGCGCTGTCCCGCACCTGACGGCGTCCGTACCCCCGCGTCCGCGCCCCGGGCACGGCGAAGGGCCCCGCGGGACGCGTGTCCGCGGGGCCCTTCCTGCGACGGCACCGGCGTCAGGGCGGGCCGGTGCCTCGAAGCGGCGTCGGGGGAGGGGCCGCCGGGCGTGCGCGCCGGCCCGCGGGAGCACGCACGGGGCGGCGGCCCGGAGAGGTTCCGTCGGACGGCCCCGGGCGTCCCCGGGGCCGACCGTTTCCTTCAGCGACCGGGCTGCTGTCCCCTGCCGTCCGGTCGCACGACCTGGAGCGAGGTCCCACGACGCACGGCACGATCCGTACGTCTCATCGCTCCAGTGAAGCCACGCGTGGTTCTTTCGGGCCCGCCCCTGGCTGACACGGACACCAGAAGAAACGAAGCCCGCGGCACCCGGGATGCGCGCCGTACGGGTGACAGGCGATGCGTACGTGCGTGCGCCGGGTCCGCCGGAGGCGCGGGGGTGCCGACGGCGGGACCGCTCGGCGTGCGGGGGTGTGCCGGTCAGATCCGGCCGCGGCACAGTTCGAGCAGCGTCATCGCCAGCGCGGTGCCCGGCTTGCCGAGCGCGTCCCGGTAGTGGCCGAGGACCTCCATCTCCCGGGAGAGGTTCACGCGGCGGCCGCCGGAGGTGATCCGCGCCTCCTGGATCACGGCCGAGACGGCCATCCGTTCCTGCACGAGGCCGATGATCCGGTCGTCGAGGGCGTCGATGCGCTCACGGGCACCGGTGATCACATCGGCGGCCTCGTCGGTGCGCGCGCCGGTCTTGTCGAGTACGTCGGCCATGGTGGGGCTCCTCTGCGGAAGGGGTGCCCCGGGGCGGCAGGGCCCGGAAACGGCAGACGCCCCGGGCCTTGTCGGCCCGGGGCGCCTGGGAAGTCGCTTGTCAGTTGCTCAAGCAGCACGACCATGGCAGCCGGTGGGCCGGTTGCCATAGGTAAACAGGAAGGTCGTCTGCGTGAGCATGACGGCAGTATGCACGCCCGCGGCCGGGCCGGCCAAGCCGGTTCGGATGGTGAGACCGGGGGCCGGAAACCCCGCGGGGGCCGGGCCCGCCGCGGCCCCCGGTAGAATCGGCCGTACACACCCTTTTGCTCACCGCCGGAAGGCAGACCGTGCCAGAAGCGTCCCCCGCCGCCCCCGACACCGTCCTGGTCGTCGACTTCGGTGCGCAGTACGCCCAGCTCATCGCCCGTCGCGTCCGTGAGGCCCGGGTCTACAGCGAGATCGTGCCGAGCACCATGCCGGTCCGGGAGATGCTCGCCAAGAACCCCGCCGCGATCATCCTCTCCGGCGGCCCCTCGTCGGTCTACGCCGAGGGCGCCCCGCGCCTGGACCGCGAGATCTTCGAGGCGGGCGTCCCCGTCTTCGGCATGTGCTACGGCTTCCAGCTGATGGCCACGACCCTCGGCGGCACGGTCGACAACACCGGCGCCCGCGAGTACGGCCGCACCCCGCTGCACGTCTCGAAGTCCGGCTCGACCCTGTTCGAGGGCACCCCGGACGAGCAGCCCGTGTGGATGTCGCACGGCGACGCCTGCTCCGCCGCCCCCGAGGGCTTCACCGTCACGGCCTCCACGGACGTCGTCCCGGTCGCCGCCTTCGAGAACGACGAGAAGAAGCTCTACGGCGTCCAGTACCACCCCGAGGTCATGCACTCCACGCACGGCCAGCAGGTGCTTGAGCACTTCCTGTACCGCGGCGCGGGTCTCACCCCGTCCTGGACCACCGGCAACGTCATCGACGAGCAGGTCGCCCTGATCCGCGAGCAGGTCGGCACCAAGCGCGCGATCTGCGGTCTGTCCGGCGGCGTGGACTCGGCGGTCGCCGCGGCCCTCGTGCAGAAGGCCATCGGCTCGCAGCTCACCTGTGTGTACGTCGACCACGGTCTGATGCGCCAGGGCGAGACCGAGCAGGTCGAGAAGGACTTCGTCGCCGCGACCGGCGTGCAGCTGAAGGTCGTGGACGCGGAGGAGCGCTTCCTCACCGCGCTCAAGGGCGTCTCGGACCCCGAGGAGAAGCGGAAGATCATCGGACGCGAGTTCATCCGCGTCTTCGAGCAGGCCCAGGCGGAGATCATCGCCGAGGCCGCCGAGGGCGAGGACGTCGCGTTCCTGGTCCAGGGCACGCTCTACCCGGACGTCGTCGAGTCCGGCGGCGGCACCGGCACCGCCAACATCAAGTCCCACCACAACGTGGGCGGTCTTCCCGAGGACCTGGAGTTCGAGCTCGTCGAGCCGCTGCGCAAGCTGTTCAAGGACGAGGTCCGGATGGTCGGCCAGGAGCTCGGCCTGCCGGAGGAGATCGTCCAGCGCCAGCCGTTCCCCGGCCCCGGCCTCGGCATCCGCATCGTCGGCGAGGTGACCAAGGAGCGTCTGGACCTGCTCCGCCAGGCCGACGCCATCGCCCGCGAGGAGCTCACCGCCGCCGGTCTCGACCGTGACATCTGGCAGTGCCCGGTGGTCCTGCTCGCGGACGTGCGCAGCGTCGGCGTCCAGGGCGACGGCCGGACCTACGGCCACCCGATCGTGCTCCGTCCGGTGTCCAGCGAGGACGCCATGACAGCCGACTGGTCGCGGCTGCCCTACGAGACGCTGGCGAAGATCTCGACCCGCATCACGAACGAGGTCGCGGACGTCAACCGCGTCGTGCTCGACGTGACGAGCAAGCCCCCGGGCACCATCGAGTGGGAGTAGCCCTCCCGACGGCGGGAGCGGCCCTCCCGCCTCAGGTCCGCTTGAGCGTGCGCACCGGCACGCCGGGCTTCCAGACCTGGACGACCAGATACGTGTCGTCCTCCACGTAGGTCCGTGTGACCTCCGTCAGCTCGGTGCGGAAGAGGTGGAACGGCTCCGGCGGTTCCACCTCTTTCACGTACACGGCCTTGGCGGGATCGCCGTCACCCACCTCGACGGCCCGCCCGCTGATCCGTACGTCGCCGCCGCCCATGTCCGTGCCCGCGCCCGGGTTCGCCTGGAGCGCGAACCGCGGGTCGCGGCGCAGGTCGAGCGCCTTGAGCGAGTCCGGCATCATGCCGAGCCACAGCTCACCGCCGAGGAAGCGCACCTCGATGCCACAGGTGCGGGGCGAGCCGTCCTTGCGGAGGGTCGCGAGGACGTGATGGGTGAAGGCGCCGAAGCGCCGTTCGACGGTGCCGGCGAGGTCCGGTTCGGTGGTGGAGAGCGCTGCCCAGTTCATGGCCCCGAGTCTGGCGGGTATACCCGACATCTCCTGTCCGGTATGGCCCGTGTCCGTCGTCCGGCCTGATTTTTCTCTCCCCGAACACCCCTGTTCTCCTGCGCTGACCCCGGGTAACTTCCGCTCGTACCGAACACGCCAGTGCTGGAGGACAGATGCACGGGCCCACTCCGCCGCTGCCCCGCCCCACCGACCAGCTGCGCTTCGCCATGCCGCCGATGCACGAGTCGACCGACGACGAACGGCGCCACCGCAAGGAGCGGCTGGCCGGCGCGCTGCGGCTGTTCGGACGGCTCGGCTTCGAGGACGGCGTCTCCGGGCACATCACGGCACGCGACCCGGAGTACAGCGACTGCTTCTGGGTCAATCCGTTCGGCATGCCCTTCAAGCACGTCACCGTGAGCGACCTCGTCATGGCCAACCAGGACGGGCAGGTGATCGAGGGTCGCTACCACGTGAACCAGGCCGCGTTCACCGTGCACTCACAGGTCCACGCGGCCCGCCCGGACGTCGTCGCCGTCGCCCACTGCCACTCCGTGCACGGCCGCGCCCTCGCCGCCCTCGGCGACCTGCTCGACCCGATCACCCAGGAGAGCTGCGCCTTCTACGAGGACCACGCCCTCTACGACGCATACTCCGGGGTCGCCGTCGACGCCGAGGAGGGGCGCAGGATCGCGTCCGCGCTGGGCAGCCGCAAGGCGCTGGTGCTGCGCAACCACGGGCTGCTGACCGTCGGGGACTCGGTGGACGCGGCGGCCTGGTGGTTCCTGTCCATGGAGCGGTCCAGTCAGGTCCAGCTCACCGCGAAGGCCGCGGGCCGGCCCGTCCTCATCGACCACAAACAGGCGGCCGCCACCCGTGAGCAGCTCGGCGGGGACCTGGTGGCGTGGATCAACTACCAGCCGCTGTGGCAGGACATCAGCCGCTCCGAGCCGGATCTGCTGAGCTAGGGGCGCGGGGGCGAGCTGTTCCGTCGGGCCGATGCGCTGTCGGGCCGATCTGCTGTCGGGCCGATCTGCTCCGTCGGGCTGCTGGGTGGTTGTGGGGGGGGCGGTGCGTCGGGGAGGGGCAGGCCGCCGGGGCCTGGTGCCGGTCGGTTGTGGTTTGGTCAATGCGGGGGCGCCTACTTCACTCGTACGGGGTCTACCTGGCGCATGGGAGCCCCGCTTCGTACGGCACAATTCGCTGTCATCACAGGAGAGTTGTCGGGTGGGGGCGCGGCAGCCGGATATTCATGACATCAACGGCTTTACGGATTCATTTCCGGCGCGGGAAGGGCGGCAGTGGGCGTGGCGGTGCAGGAGGCGAGACACGGTGCGGGGCACGGTGCCGGACCGGGGGCCGGTTCGGGCACCGGGCGGAGCGGTGTGTCCGGCGGCGGTCCGGGCGGCGAGCCCGGTGGGGGACCGGGGGGCCACGAGGGCAGCTGCACGTGCGGGGACTGTCCGCACGGGGCGCGTACGGGGCACCGGCGGGCCGTCGCCGCGTTCCTCGCCCAGCGTGACGCGCTGGCGGCCGGGCAGGGGCTGCCCGCCGGTCTCGCGCACTCCGCCTCCGCGTCCCGGCAGTGGGTCTCCGACGAGCTCACCCAGTCCGCGGACCTCGTGTCCGAGCGCGCCCGCCTGGAGGGCGGAGCATGGCTGGGCCGGCTGTGGCGCTACACCGCCTGCACCGTATGGGCCGCCGTCCTCGTCCTGCTGCTCGTCCAGGCGCTCACCGCGATCGGGACCGGCTGGACGGCCGCGCGGACCGCGGGGCTGCTGGCCGCGGTCGTCCTGGCCGGACTGGTGAGCGGGGCGGCGCGGCTGCACCGGGCGCGGGGCGGGGCCCTCGCGCCGGTCATCGGCGAGGACAACCGGCTCTCCACCTCCCGCGCGGTCGCGGCCGGCTGGGTGCTGCTCGTGGCGTACGCGGTGCTCGTGCTGGTGGGGCAGCTGGCGGTCGCCTCGGCGCACGGGCGCCGGGACGAGCTCATCGCCGGGCTCGAGCTCGCCCGGGCGGCCGGGGTCGTGACCGTTGTCGCTGTCGTCTGCGGGGTCGCCGTGCTGGTGCGGCGGGTGGTCGGGCTGAGGGTGCTGGGGCAGCGGCTTCAGAAGGTCCGGGCGGACCGGCCGCGGGCCGCGGATCTGCTGACCGACGACTCCGGGCGGGGTGCGTTCGCCGACATCCAGTACGTCGTGATCAACGGGGTCGCGCTCGTCTTCGCCGTGGTCCGGCTGGCCCGGCGGCCCGCGCAGCTGCCCGATCTTCCGTGGGGGCTGGCGCTGCTGGTGCTGGTCTCTGCCGCGACGTATCTCGCCGGGAAGTACGCCGAGGGCGGGCGGCCGGTGATCCTTTCCGTGGTCCGGTCCCGTGAGGCGGGTGACCTGGACGCGCCGATCCGGACCGGGGACGACATCGAGATCCGCGGGGCGGGGTTCGTGCCGGCGGGGGCGCAGGCTGCTGACCGGTTGTCGCGGATGGTCGTGCGGATAGGGGCGGTGCATGTGCATGTGCCGCTGGTGCCGGTGTCCGGGGGGTTCAGCAATCCGACGGACGCGGTGCTGGTCGTGCCGGTGCCGGTGGATGTGGAGCCGGGGCGGGTGGAGGTGCAGGTGGTGACGGCGGCGGGCGTCGAGACGAACCGGTACGAGATCGATGTGACCGACTGACCGTCCGTGCGGCGCCGGGTCCCGGCCGGTGGGTGGGTCGGGGCCGTGCCGGTGCATCAGCCCGTCGCCGTTGGACAGAGATGTGGACGTTAGTGGCGACGGGCATCGATGTACCGGCACGGCCCCTCGCGCCGAGTCCCGGGTGCGGGTGCGCTGTGGTTTGGGTTCCGTCCCTCACTGGCGTGACTTTCAGCCCCTCCGGCGTTTGAGGAGCGGGGGTCTGGGGCGGAGCCCCCGGTACGGGACGGGTAGGGGCGGAGGGGGCGGAAGAAGGCTGTGGTTGGGGGGACCGGGGCCTGGGGGAAGTGGGGAGGTCGCGGGGCGGAAAAGGGGTTCCCGGGGGTGAGTCGGGGAACCGATTCGTACGTATGGTCTGGTGAGTGGTCAACCACACGCGGCTGAGAGGTGGCGGAGAACCATGACTCACGGTATGCGGACGGATACTCACACCCAGTATCTGGAGGAGCGACGCGGCTGGCGGGAGATCGCCACGCGTTACTCCCTGTTGCCACTGCGGGTCTTCCTGGGTGTCACCTTCATCTACGCCGGCCTGGACAAACTCACGAACAGCGCCTTCATGAAGGACTCCGGCTCGGGCTCGATCGGCGACATGATGCGCGCGGTGCGCGACTCCTCCGCCATACCCGCCCTCGTCGACCTGTCCCTGAAGAACCCCGTCGGCTTCGGCTACGCCATCGCCTTCGGTGAACTGGCCGTCGGCATCGGCACCCTGATCGGCCTGCTGGCCCGCCTCGCCGCCCTCGGCGGCGCGCTGATCTCGCTCAGCCTGTGGCTGACCGTGAGCTGGGCGTCCGACCCGTACTACTACGGCAACGACCTCCCGTACCTGTTCTGCTGGACCCCGCTCGTGCTGGCGGGCGCGTCCTACTGGTCGCTGGACGCCGTGATCAGCCGACGGCGACGGCAACGGAGTGCCTACTAGGAGCTCCGGCTCGACCGGCGTCTGCGGACCGCGTGGTTCACGGACGCCGCCGCTCCGGCGAGGCACAGGCCGACGAACACCACGGGGATGATGGCGAACCACTCGGTCTCCCACCAGCCGCCCGCGTCACCGGCGTAGGCGATGCCCCCGGCGGTCAGGAACAGGCCCGCGACCAGCTTTCCGGGCTGGAACTCATGACGTGGCACGGGCCACCTCCGCCTGGCCGACGCCGACCTGAAGATCGAGATCCACGGTGCCGCCCTTCTCGACGCCCGCCGCCGGCGGCAGGGTCGCCTGTTCGTGCCTGTCCGGTGCCACGTCCACGTCCTTCTTGTCGTCGCCCGGCAGTTGGATGTCCCCGACGCCCACCTCGGCGGTCAGCCGCACGGTCACGTCCTTGGGGACGATCACCTTCAGCCGGCCGGCGCCCACCTCGGCGCTCGTCTTCAGGGTCTGCCCCTTGGCGAGATCGATCCTGCTGAGGTCGAGCGTGCCCACGCCCGTGCCCAGGTCGTATCTCGGCCTGACGTCGGCCGCGGTCGCCGGGGTCCAGTTCGTCCGGACCCAGTGCGTGCCGATGTCCTTCGGCAGGGCCGCGGAGGCCGCGAGGAGTCCGGCCGTGATCACCGCGAGGAAGACGGTGCCCGCGCCCGTGCGGCCGCGGAACGAGCTCACGGCGATCCCCAGGCCGAACACGATGAGCGCGGCGGCCAGTCCGGCCTGGAGGCTGGTGCCGAGCGCGTGGCCGTGCCAGTTCGCACCGGTGGTCAGGCCGCCCGCGAGGAGCGCGAGCAGGAAGATCCGGCCGCCGATCGGGCGGGGGCCGCGCGGTCCGCGCGAGCGTTCCGTGCGCGGGTCGGGGCGGGAGGTGCCGCGGGCGATGTTCAGGGCGGCGGCGACGTCCCGGTCGCGGGTCTCCACGGGACCCCACATGTAACCGGTGCCGCCGACGTGCGAACCGTCCTTGACGATCGGGTCCCGCCACCACGAGGGATAGGAGTCCGGGACGGGCGGGGCCTTCGCCTCGGGCGGCGCGTCCGCGGCGGCCTGCGCGGCCAGCGGGTCCGGGTCCGCGGCGCCGCGGTTCTGCGACCAGTAGCCCGCGCCCGCCAGGAGCAGCGAGAGGACCACGGCGAACGTCAGCACGCTGCCGTTCTTCAGCATGGACAGGAACACTCCGCAGCCGACCAGCGCGAACAGCACGGCCGTCAGCGCGGGGCCGTCGACCCGGCCGGTCAGCAGCTTGCGGACCTCGTTCTCCTCCTCGTCGTCGTACGGGACGAAGAGCCAGGCGAAGCCGTAGAAGATGAGGCCGATGCCACCGGTCGCGGCGAGCACCGCGAGCACGATCCGGAAGATCACCGGGTCCATGTCGCACTGCCGGCCGAGCCCCGCGCACACCCCGCCGAGCACCTTCTGCCGGCGGTCGCGCCGGAACCTGTGCGGCACGCCGGCGGGGGCGACGCCGTCGGCGTCCGCCCGTCCCGCCGTGGCCGGCTCCCCGGGAGCGCGCGGCTCGTCGCCCGGAGCGGTGTCCGGGTCCGGGCCCGCCGCCGCGTGCTGCTGATCTGTCATGCGTCCATGGTGACGGGCGGGGCGGCGCGGCGGCAGTCGGGATGACCCTGGCCGAACCCTGATATCCGCCCGGAGTCGGGGGCGGGGACCGTTCGAACGCCGATTCGTGAAGATCAGGGGAGTATCCGGGGGCGACCCTGATGCTCCGGTACGCCGGGCGTGTGAACATCGGTGGCATGCCGGAAGCCGCAGTCCTGCCCACTGACGACCCGAGGCCCCCGCGCAAGCTCTACCGCAGCAGCGACGGACGCTGGCTCGGTGGTGTGGCGCGCGGGCTCGCCGGGCACCTCGGCCTGCCCGTGGTCTGGGTGCGGCTGGTGTTCGCCGGCCTGTTCATGGCGGACGGTCTGGGCGCTCTGCTGTACGCCGCGTTCTGGTTCTTCGTACCGCTCGGCGTCGGCGGCGTCGGCTCCGGCCGCACCCCGGCGTTCACCACCGAGACCTCGCCCGACGGCCGGCGCCGGCTCGTGGCCCGCAAGCCGGACAAGGGCCAGATCGTCGCCCTCCTCCTCATGGTCGTCGTGGCCATGGTCTTCGTCGGCAACGTGAACCTCGGCGGCGGCACGAAGGCGTACCTGTGGCCGACGGTCCTCGTCGGCGCGGGCGTCGCCCTGGTCTGGCGCCAGGCGGACAACGCGCGGCGGGCCCGCTGGGCCGAGGTCGGACGCCGGCGCCGCACGCTCACGCTCCTGCGGTCCGCGGCGGGCGTCCTGCTCGTCACCGCCGGCGTCTCCGGGATCTTCGTCCTCCAGGGTTCCGCGGCCCATCTCGGCTCGGTGCTGCAGGCGGCCCTCGCGGTCCTCGTCGGCATCGCGCTGCTCGCCGGCCCCTATCTGATCCGCATGACCCAGGACCTGTCCGAGGAGCGCCTGATGCGCATCCGCGCGCAGGAGAGGGCCGAAGTCGCCGCCCACGTCCACGACTCGGTGCTGCACACCCTGACTCTGATCCAGCGCAACGCGGAGAACGCGAACGAGGTGCGGCGCCTGGCCCGCGCCCAGGAGCGCGACCTGCGGGCCTGGCTCTACAAACCGGACGGCAGCGGCAAGGAGGAGGACGAGGAGCCGGACACCGTCGCCGAGGCGGTCCGCGGTCACGCCGCCGAGGTCGAGGACAAGCACGGCGTCCCCATCGAGGTCGTCGTCGTGGGCGACTGCCCGCTCGACGACCGGCTGACCGCGCAGATGCAGGCCGCGAGGGAAGCGATGGTGAACGCGGCCAAGTACGGTGGCGAGGGCGGCGCCGTACAGGTCTACGCCGAAGTCGAGGGCAGGACGGTCTTCGTGTCCGTCCGCGACCGCGGCCCCGGCTTCGACCTCGACGCGATACCCGCCGACCGCATGGGCGTCAGAGAATCGATCATCGGCCGCATGGAGCGCAACGGCGGTACGGCGCGGCTGCGCGCGGTACCGGACGGCGGCACCGAGGTCGAGCTGGAGATGGAGAGGGCGGAGAAAACGTCATGAGCGACACGAACGAGCCTGTGGAGTCCGGCGGTTCGGCCGGGGAGACCCCCGCGGCCGGCGCCGAGGGCGGGCGCCGGGTGCGCGTCGTGCTCGTCGACGACCACCGCATGTTCCGTACGGGCGTCCAGGCCGAGATCGGGGAGACCGGGCGGACCGGCGTCGAGGTGGTCGGCGAGGCCGCGGACGTCGACCAGGCGGTCACGGTCATCACCGCCACCCGCCCCGAGGTCGTCCTCCTGGACGTCCACCTTCCCGGCGGCGGCGGGGTCGAAGTGCTGCGCCGCTGCGCCCCGTTGATGGCCGACGCCGAGCGGCCGGTCCGTTTCCTCGCGCTGTCCGTGTCGGACGCCGCGGAGGACGTGATCGGCGTGATCCGCGGCGGCGCCCGGGGATATGTGACCAAGACGATCACCGGCACGGATCTCGTGGACTCGGTCTTCCGGGTCCAGGACGGGGACGCGGTGTTCTCCCCGCGCCTCGCCGGGTTCGTCCTCGACGCCTTCGCCTCCACCGACGCCCCGCCGGTCGACGAGGACATGGACCGCCTCACCCAGCGCGAGCGCGAGGTCCTGCGCCTCATCGCCCGGGGGTACGCGTACAAGGAGATCGCCAAGCAGCTGTTCATCTCCGTCAAGACGGTCGAGTCGCACGTCTCGGCCGTCCTGCGCAAGCTCCAGCTCTCCAACCGCCACGAGCTGACCCGCTGGGCGACGGCGCGCCGGCTGGTGTGACCCGGGGTGCTGGGCGGTCCCGGTGATCACGCGACCCGGGTGGCCCCCGCGAAGGGCATCTCGCTGATCGGGGCCACCCGCACGGGCGCCGAGGGGTTCGGGGCGTGGATCATCTGGCCGTTGCCGATGTAGATGCCCACATGGGTGATGCCCGCGTAGAAGAACACCAGGTCGCCCGGCTGGAGTTCGGACTGGGTGACCCGCCGGCCCGCGTTGATCTGCGAGTAGGTCGTACGGGGCAGGGAGACGCCCGCGGAACGGTAGGCGGCCTGGGCGAGCCCGGAGCAGTCGAAGGCGTTGGGACCGGTGGCCCCCCACACATAGGGGCTGCCGAGCTTGGAGTACGCGTAGGCGACGGCCGCCGCCGCACGGGAGTTGGGGGCCGCGACGCCCGTGCCCCCGGAAGCGCCGGAGGACCCGGACGACGCGACCGGTGCGGGGTCGCGGGCCGTGTCGCGCGAGACGTGCTGCGTGTCGCCCGCGCCGCCCCGCTGCGCGTACTGCGTGCGCTGCGCCGGAGTGAGCCGGTCCAGCAACTGCCGTGCCGCGCCCAGCTTTTCGTTGATGGTCTTCTTCTGCTTCTTCAGCTCGGCCTGGCGCGACCTGAGCGTGGTCAGTTCGCCGTCCGCCGTGCTCCGGAGCTGGTCCAGCTCACGCAGTTGCTGCCGCACCCCGGCGATCTCGGCCGACTGCCGGGTGCCGACCCGCTCGGCGAACGCGGCCCCGTCCAGATACCGGTCGGGGTGGTCGGAGAGCGCGAGCTGCACCACGGGGTCGAGGCCGCCGCTGCGGTACTGCGCCGCGGCCATCGAACCTAGGGCGTCCCGGGCCGTGTTGAGCCGGTCCTCGCGACGGGCGGCCTCGTCGCGGAGCTTGCCCAGGCGGGCCTCCGCCTGGCCGGCCTTCTCCTTGGCGCCGTCGTACTTCTGGGTGGCGGCCTCCGCCTCCTCGTACAGCTTGTCGACCCGGGCCTTCACCTGCGCCGGGGACAGCTGGGGGTCGGCGTGCCCGACCCCGTCGAAGCCGGTGGCCGTCGCCGCGCCCGCGAGGGCGATGGTGACCGCTGTGCGTGCTGTGTTTCCGCCGATCGAGCGCTGTCTGGCCTTGCGGTGCGCTGCCACGAGGGCCCACATCCTTCCGTGCGACCGCCCTTGCGGTGCGGTCAAGCGGTGACACGTCCGGCGGCGGCTCACAAAGGGGGAGCGGCCGCCGCCGGACCTTCTCGGCGGTGGTGTCCGACTGCCGTCCCTGGCCCGGACGGTGGTGGGGAGCCGGCCACCTGGTGGAGGACGCTAAACCTGCGCATGCGCGGTTGGTAACGCTATGTACGGAACTATCTGGATTGGATCGTCGAGTGACCGTATGTGGTGGAGTTGCCGACCGGGTCGCGGCGACTTCACGGGGAGTGATGACCGATGCGGAGAATCCCGGACGTCACGCGCGATACCGGTGCTATGCGTGACACGCGAGGGCCGCGTGGAGAGAGAGTGACGGAGGGGTGACCCGGGCGGGAGGAGCCTCAGGGGGTGCGGTTAGGCTCCGGCCCCATGGGCGTACTCATCCATCTCCTCGTCGGCCTGCACATCATCGGCATCGCCGCGCTCCTCGGCGGCTTCCTCACCCAGATGAAGGCGATGGGCCAGGGCGCCGCCCGCTTCGTCCCCGCGATGCTGCACGGCGCCGCGACCATGCTGGTGACGGGCGTCGCCCTGGTCGGGCTCAACCAGGCCGACGGCAACACCGTGAACACGGTCAAGATCGGTGTGAAGCTGGCGCTGCTGATCGTGATCCTCGGACTCGTCTATGTGAAGCGTGACGACGAGACGGTCGACAAGCGCCTCTTCGGTCTGGTCGGCCTGCTGACCGTCGCGAACATCTTCATCGCCGTCCTGTGGACCTGAGTGCCTGAGGGCTCACGGGCCTGAGGGCCCAAGGGGCTGAGTATCCGAGGGTCCGGAGATCCGGGGGTCCGAGAGGCCGGTCAGCGGGCCGGGCGCCGTACGGCGGACCTGAAGGCGAGCACGGTGCCCACGACCGCCGCGAGCCACGCCGCCACCGCGATCCACAGGAGCACCTGTCCCGGCCCCCTGAGCCGGAAGACGTCGAGGGCGTCCGCGACCGCGAGCGTCGCCACCGCCGTCATCCCCATCGGAAACACGGACGACCAGCGCCGCACGTCGTAGCGCGGGCGCGGCCACACCAGCTCCGCGACGGCCAGCAGGACGTAGGAGACGAGGGCGAGCACCAGCAGCGCGCCGGTCGTGGCGCGCAGGACGCCCTGGTCGTCGTTGTTCCACAGGTACGGATCCACGTCGCGCGCCGCGACGAGTCCCGCCCCGGCCAGTGCCGAGATGCCGAGCGCCCCGGCCGCCACCCAGTGGTCCCCGGCCCCCCGCCGCACCTCCCGCAGGTCGAAGTTCGCGAACGAGACCACGTAGAGCGCGATCCCCACCCAGTACAGGGTCATGGCGGCGTGCGCGAGCCAGTCCGAGCCCGCCTCGGTGGCGATCGCCGACCCGAGGACCGAGAGCCCCTGCGTGGCCACGCAGACGAGGAACACGTCTCCGGCCATGCGGCGGCGCCAGTGCCGCAGGACGGCCGGCAGCAGGACCGGCCAGAGCACGGCCGACAGCGCGAGCAGGACCTCGGCGAGCCCCCTCCAGCCCAGGGCGGAGAACCGGGTGCCGAGCACGGTGGTCGCCGCCACGGCGTCGAGTCCGGCGGGAGTGCCGGCCCGGCGCGTCCACTGCTTCCGGTCGCCCACCAGCCGGGCGAGGAAGTCCGAGGCGAGCCCGACCCAGGCCAGCGACGCCAGGACCAGCGCGATCCGGGACAGGGCCTCGTGGTCGGTCAGGTGCAGCCCGATCGAGAGGATGCCGGTGGCCATGACGGCGGCCCCGACGGCGGGCGCCCACCCCGCCCACCAGGCGCGGAGCGGAATGGTGTCCGGCATGTCCGGTGTGTCTGGCATGCGCCCGATGCTAGGGACCTGTGGAGCGGTTGCGGGCGGGGCACGCTCGGGCGGGCCGAAAACGCGGGCACCCGCGCGGGAACGGGAACGAGGGGCGCGCGGGGTACGAGAGACGGGGAACGGGGCGCCGGGGAACGGGAATGAGGGGCGCCTGGGAATGGGAACGCGGGGCACGTGCGCGGGACCGGTGGCCCCGCGCACGTGGCCCGCGGGAGTGCGCGGTGTTCCGCACTACCCCGGGCGCACCACGCTGTGGATCGCCGACGTGCCGTCGTAGTAGATCGACTCCTCGCGGACGTACGCACCCGGCTTCGGCGCGTGGATCATCATGCCGTCGCCGATGTAGAGGCCGACGTGGCTGATGTCGTCGTAGAAGAAGACGAGGTCGCCGGGGCGGGCGTCGGCGAGGGAGACGGTCGTGCCGGCGTTCACCTGGTCGTAGGTGACGCGGGGGAGACTGACACCGGCGGCCTTCCAGGCGGCCTGGGTCAGGCCCGAGCAGTCGTAGGAGTCCGGGCCGGTGGCGCCCCAGACGTACGGCTTGCCGATCTGCGCGCGGGCGAACGCGAGCGCCTGGGCCGCCTTCGAGGAGTCCGTGGACGTCGACCCCGAAGTGGACTCGGACGTGGACCCGGAGGAGGACCCGGACGAGCCGGACGCGGTGCCCGACGAGGACTGCTGCTGGGCGGCCTTCTCCGCCGCGGCCTGCTGCCGCGCCAGCTCGGCGGCCTTGGCCGCGGCCTGCTCCTGCTTCTTCTTCTCGATCGCCGCCAGCCGCGCCTTGTCCTCGGCGTTCAGCTTCGAGAGCAGGTCGCGGGCCTCGGTGAGCTTCTGCTGCACGGCGGCCTTGGACGTCTTGAGCGCCTTCTGCGAGGCGGTCAGCGTCTCCAGGCTCTCGGTGGCCTCCGTCCGCTTCTTGGTGGTCGCGGCCTGCTCGGTGATGTAGTCGTCGACGGCCGCCTTCTGGCGGGTCGTCAGCCGGCTCATCAGCTGGGTCTGGTCGAAGTAGTCCTGCGGGTTGTCCGCGAGCAGCAGGGTCGCGGTGTCGGGCGCGGCGGCCCCGGTGCGGTACTGCGCCGCCGCGAACGAACCCAGCTCCTCGCGCGCGGTGTTGAGCTTGTCGGTGCGCCGGGCGACGTCGTCGAGCAGGGTGTCGACGCGCTTGCGCTGCTGGGCGGCCTTCTCCCGGGTCGCGTTGTACTTGTCCGTGGCCGTCTCGGCCTGGTGATAGAGGTCGTCGACCTTCTTCGAGACCTCTTCGATGCTGGGCCTCGGTTCGGCCGACGGGGCCGCGTTGGCCGTCTGGGAGAGCAGGGCGACGGATGTGAGGGCGGCCGTGGCGAGGGCCGGGGTCCGTATGCCTGCGACGCGCGTGCCCGAGGGACGCGCCTTGCGGTGTGACGCCAAGAGAGGCGACTCCTTCCGTCATCCGCCTACCGAGTTAGCTGTCGGGTTCGGGCGGACGGTTCCGGAAGGTTGCCCTACGGTCCGTGCCCCACAAGGCGGTTGGACCGATTCACCCCAAGGTCGGTGGGTCCCCGGCTCCGGCTGCCTCGCGGCGCACCGGACTCGGCGGAGGCCGCTCGGCCCGGCGAGGTTCGCCGGTTGTGGTCGAGCGGCCTTCCGGCACGCTAGCCAACGGGTGTGGCCCCTGTGAAGGTTGATGTGCGATATGCCCGATACATTTTCGTGACCTTTGCCTCGTGTTCCGCGCCGGACGGGTCGAGAGCGGTTCGAGAGCCGTGCGCGGCGGCGCGAGCGGACCTCGGACCCTCCGAGCCCGAACCCCCCGCCCGGCCGCTGGGCCCCGACCCTCCCGGCGCCCCGGCGTCGCCCCACGATCCGTCGATCCCTCCTCGCTCCCCGTGACCGCATGGGTGCTGTCGTCACGGACCGTGAGGCGTCAAGCGGTGGAGCGCTCTCCTTCCGGGGCCCGCCGCCGGGACCCTTGTCACACTTCCGGCGGAGTTCCCGAGGCGGGGGCGGGCTGTCGGTGGGGCGGCCTAGACTCGGAGAGCGATGAGCAGCCTCTTTGACGACAGCTTCCTGGCGAACCTCCAGCCCTCCGCGGCCCACGAGGACGAGCACCCGCCGCCGCCCGAGGACGATCACGTACCGGAGCCGGTTCCGGACGATCTGTTCGGCGGGAAGTTCGACGTGCCGCCGAGCCGCGACCCGTACTACCGCGACGGCGCGGCCCGGCCCGCCGTGGACCCCGCGGCCCTGCTGGACGGGCTGAACGAGAACCAGCGCGCGGCCGTGGTGCACTCCGGCTCCCCGCTGCTCATCGTGGCCGGCGCCGGCTCCGGCAAGACCCGGGTGCTCACCCACCGGATCGCGCACCTGCTCGGCGAGCGCGACGTCCACCCCGGCCAGATCCTCGCGATCACCTTCACCAACAAGGCCGCCGGTGAGATGAAGGAGCGCGTCGAGTCGCTCGTGGGCCCGCGCGCCAACGCGATGTGGGTGATGACCTTCCACAGCGCCTGTGTGCGCATCCTGCGCCGCGAAAGCAAGACCCTCGGCTTCACCTCCTCGTTCTCGATCTACGACGCCGCCGACTCCAAGCGTCTGATGGCGCTCGTCTGCCGTGACCTCGACCTCGACCCCAAGCGGTTCCCGCCGAAGTCGTTCAGCGCCAAGATCTCGAACCTGAAGAACGAGCTGATCGACGAGGAGGACTTCGCCGCCCAGGCCTCCGACGGCTTCGAGAAGACCCTCGCCCAGGCGTACGCGATGTACCAGTCGAGGCTGCGCGAGGCCAACGCGCTCGACTTCGACGACCTGATCATGACCACGGTCAACCTGCTGCGCGCCTTCCCGGACGTCGCCGAGCACTACCGCCGCCGCTTCCGGCACGTCCTCGTCGACGAGTACCAGGACACCAACCACGCCCAGTACGCGCTCGTCCGTGAGCTCGTCGGGACCTCCGAGCACCCCGTGGACGTACCGCCCAGCGAGTACGACCTGCCTCCGGCCGAGCTGTGCGTCGTGGGTGACGCGGACCAGTCGATCTACGCCTTCCGGGGCGCGACCATCCGCAACATCCTCCAGTTCGAGGAGGACTACCCGAACGCGACGACGATCCTCCTGGAGCAGAACTACCGCTCCACCCAGACGATCCTGTCCGCCGCCAACGCGGTCATCGAGCGCAACGAGTCCCGCCGCCCCAAGAACCTGTGGACCAACGCGGGCGCGGGCTCGAACATCACGGGCTACGTCGCGGACACCGAGCACGACGAGGCCCAGTTCGTCGCCGACGAGATAGACCGTCTCACCGACGCCGGCGAGGCCCGGGCCGGCGACGTCGCGGTCTTCTACCGCACGAACGCGCAGTCCCGTGTCTTCGAAGAGGTCTTCATCCGCGTCGGGCTGCCCTACAAGGTCGTCGGCGGCGTCCGCTTCTACGAGCGCAAGGAGGTCCGGGACGTCCTCGCGTACCTCAGGGTGCTGTCCAACCCCGAGGACTCGGTCCCGATGCGCCGCATCCTGAACGTGCCCAAGCGCGGCATCGGCGACCGGGCCGAGGCGATGATCGACGCCCTCGCGCAGCGCGAGAAGATCAGCTTCCCGCAGGCGCTGCGCCGGGTCGACGAGGCCTACGGCATGGCCGCGCGCTCCACCAACGCGGTCAAGCGGTTCAACACGCTCATGGAGGACCTCCGCACGATCGTCGAGTCCGGCGCGGGCCCGGCCACCATCCTGGAGGCCGTCCTCGAACGCACCGGCTATCTCGCCGAGTTGCAGGCCTCGACGGATCCGCAGGACGAGACCCGGATCGAGAACCTCCAGGAACTCGCCGCCGTGGCCCTGGAGTTCGAGCAGGAGACCGGAGAGGGCGAGACCCCGCCCGGGCTCGCCGCGTTCCTGGAGCGGGTCGCGCTCGTCGCCGACTCCGACCAGATCCCGGACGAGGAGGACGGCAACGGCGTCATCACCCTGATGACCCTGCACACCGCCAAGGGCCTCGAGTTCCCCGTGGTCTTCCTGACCGGCATGGAGGACGGCGTCTTCCCGCACATGCGCGCGCTCGGTCAGGTCAAGGAGCTGGAGGAGGAGCGGCGCCTGGCGTACGTCGGCATCACGCGGGCACGGGAGCGGCTCTACCTCACCCGGTCCTCGATGCGCAGCGCATGGGGCCAGCCCTCGTACAACCCGCCCTCCCGCTTCCTGGAGGAGATCCCGGCGACCCATCTGGACTGGAAGCGCACGGGGGCGATGGCCCCGGTGTCCGCCGGTCCGGTCTCCGGTGTCGCCGCCTCCCTCTCGTCCACGCGTTCACGGTCCGCGGCCTCGGGTGCCTCCGGGTTCGCGACCCGCCGCGGCGCGACCGAGAAGCCGGTGGTCGCGCTGGCCGTCGGGGACCGGGTCACGCACGACCAGTTCGGCCTCGGCACCGTGGTCGGGGTGAAGGGTACGGGCGCGAACGCGGAGGCGACGGTCGACTTCGGAGAGCCCAAGCCGAAGCGGCTGCTGCTGCGGTACGCGCCGGTCGAGAAGCTGTAGTCCCGTCCCGGGAGGCCGTCCGCGCGATCCGCTCGCGCGGCCGGTCTCGCGGTGCCGGGCTGCGTCGTTCCCGGCGGCCGTTCCGCTACGTGGGGTCCAGGCCGTGGCTGCGCAGCCACGGCAGCGGGTCGATCGCCGCGCCGCCGGCCGGGCGGACCTCGAAGTGCAGGTGCGGGCCGGTCGAGTTGCCGGAGTTCCCGGAGAAGGCGATCTGGTCACCGGCCTTGACGGTGGTGCCGGAGGGGACCTTGTACGTCGAGAGGTGGCAGTACCACGTCTCGGTGCCGTCCATCGCGGTCACGATCATCATGTTGCCGTAGGCGCTGTTCCACTGCGTCCGGACGGTGCCGTCGGTCGCGGCCATCACCGGAGTCCCGTAGGAGACGGGGAAGTCGATGCCCGTGTGCACGGACATCCAGTTGACGCCGGCCTGGCCGAAGTAGGCGCTCAGGCCCCGCTGTGTGACGGGGAGGACGAACTTCGGACGCAGCCGCTCCTTGCGGGCCGCCTCCTCTGCCGCCTTCTTCTTCTCCGTCGCCTGCGCGGCCTTGAGGTCGATACGTTCCTGCGTGCGGCTCGCCCGGTCGGCGAAGTCGTCCGCGCCCGCGGACAGGCTCTGGAGCTGGGAGTCGAGCTTGACGTTGGCGGCCGACGGCTTCACCGCGGTCGCGTCGGAGGCGCTGGCCGTCGTGTCCTTGGAGTCGTTCCCGCCGAGGCCGCCCACACCGCCCACGGAGGCCGCGGCGATACCGGCGACTCCCATCACACAGGCGGAGGGCACCGCGACCGTCAGCAGAGCGGAACGTTTCGCGGGGCTGCGGCGCCGGGAGCGGGAGCCCTTCCGGGGCGCGGGGCGCCGGACCGGGGTGACCTCTTCCACGCCGTCGAGCAGCGGCCGTTCGCCGTTCTCGTCGTACGGGTCGTACTCGCCGTCGTCCGGGCCGTCCGTGTCCGCGAAGTCCTCGGCGGCGTCGAACTCGTCCTCGTCCCCGTCGGGCCGGCCGTGCACCGCCTGGTCGAAGGTGGCGGTCGCCTGCTGGTCGAAGGGGACCGGCTCCGCCGCGTCGGCCGACGCCTCGTAGGTCCCGTCGACCGGGGCCTCGTACGTCATGTCGAGCTGGGTGAGGTCATGGCCGTACGGCGCGGGCTCCGTCTGCGGCTGCTGGTACGACTCGCCGTGCGCGTGCTCGTACGTCTCGCCCGTGGCGTGCTCGTACGTCTCGGTCACCGGGTGGTCGTAAGCCTGGTACGGGTCCGGCCCGCCGCTGTTCCACTGCGTCGCGTCGTACGCACCCGTGTCCTGGGCCGGCACGCTCCACTGCTGGGTTCCGCCGAGCGGCTGCTCGGGCTGGTTCCAGGCGTTCGCGTCCCACTGGCCCGAGGCGCCGGGGCCCGGGTGCTGCGCGGGGATGTCCGCGAGCTGCTGGTATCCGTCGGTCCAGCCGCCGGTCGCGGCGTGGGCGCCGTTGTCGTAGCCGGTGTGCTGCGCCGCGTACGGGTCGGGGCCCTGCTGCTGATAGCCGCCGTTCCACTGGGTGGCGTCGTACGAGCCGGTGCCCGCCCCGCCCGGCATGCCGCCGAAGAGCGGGTCGCCGGCGAAGTCCGTCTGGGGGTAGCCGCCCGCGCCGGTGCCCGGGTCGTAGGCCGTACCGGCGTAGTCGCCGTACGCGGTGAAGTCGCCGTACTGGGCTTCTTGCGCGCCATAGGGCGCGTAGAGCGCCGAGGCGGCGTCGGAAGCCGGGGCCGGGGGAGTCACGATCCCCGACGGGTGACGGTCGTTCACCAACTTCTCTTTCGCCTCGACAACAGGGGCTGGCAGAGCAGTGCGGCGACTGTACCCGGCGGTATGCGGGCGCGACAATCTTCGGCAGGTTTCCCCCGCACAGGAAACGGGCATTCGGCCGTGTTTCGGGGGCGGGCGGGCAAGGCCTTGGCCTGGCGTTCGATAAGTGTTCGAGATTTTGGGTCCCGGAAAGCGCCGGGGAGCGGCCGTCAGCCCTCCCGACGGCCGCTCCCCGGGCTGCTTCGTGCGGCCCTCACGCCACCGTGAGGCCGCCCCGCCGGGCCGCGGAACGCGAGTCCGGCATCTCGATGTCGAGCGCCTGCCGGATTCCGGTCGCGACGGCCGGGTGCACGGGCAGGGCCAGATGTCCGACACCGCTCACTCGCACGTTCTGGGCGAGCAGGTCGGGGTGCTCGACGCAGGCCGTCTCCAGCGGGTCCATCAGATGGTCCAGATCGCTCCAGAAGCTGACGAACTGCGTCCGGCAGCCCGGAGCGGGCCCGGTCAGTTCCTCGATCACCGCGGAACCGGGGCGCATCTGGCGCACGATCGGGTGCGCGTTCATCAGGGGCGCCACGCGGGTGCCCGAGTGCGGGGTGCCGAGCGTGACGAGGGTGCGGACGTGGGTGTCGCCGCCGAGGCACTGCACGTAGTAGCGGGCGATCAGCCCGCCGAGGCTGTGCCCGACGATGTCCACCCGGTCGTGCCCGGTGCGCTCGCAGATCTCCTCGATGTGCCGGCCGAGCAGCTCAGCCGCCGTACGGATGTCGCACGTCAGCGGCGAGTAGTTGAGGGACTCGACGTGCTGCCTGCCGTGCTGGGCGAGGTTGCGCCGCAGGAGGACGAAGACGGAGCGATTGTCGATGAAGCCGTGCAGCAGGACGACCGGGGGCTTGGCCTCGGTGGGCAGCGGGGCGGCGACATCGGGCGGGGGGAGCGGGTGTCCGGTGCGGCGTTCCTGGGTGATGCCGGAGGGATAGAGGAGGAGGTGCCCGGCGAGGATCGCCAGCTCCAGGGCCGTGGCCTTCAGGAGGGCCACCGAGAGCCCCGCCAGTTTCGTCGGAAACAGGCGCTGGCACAGGGGCAGAAAGGGCGACGCAGCCTCAGTGACCTTCATGGCCGACCTCCAGTCGGCACGCGGGAGGACCACTCCGTCCCCCGTGTGCCCTAGTGGAAAGCCGTGAGGTCGGCGACGGCGGCGGCCGACGGAGCGTCCGCGGCGTACGAGACCGGTGACGCTGTGGAGTGCTCGGCCGAAGGGCGCGGAATACGACGCCGACCCCGGCTCCCCGACGGTCCGCCGGGCTGGATGCGCCGGCCTCGCGTCGTGGCGTGGAGTCGCCTTCGTGTTCCCCGGTCCTCTTGTCCGGCCTAGCTCCCCGCTGTCGTGCCGTCGCCGCTGTGCCCCAGCACCCCGCCGTCCCGCTGACGACGCGATGGTGCGGCCACCTGGTCGCGGCTCTTCTTGCGCCCGCTCCGGCCGTGGCCCGTACGCCGCAGGTCGCTGCGGCGCCAGTGCCGCGGTACGGAACCGAGCGCGGCGAACTTGTCCCAGTGTGTGATTTCCCCCTCGGTCTCCACCGCGAAACTGCCGGTTGCGGGATGCTGGCGATAACGTTCGTTCACTTCCCGGGCCGAAAGGGTCCGGGACGCCTGCGCCGCTTGGCGCGATCGGTGATCGGGAGTGATCCGGTGTGGCGAGCGGAAAACTGAGCGATATGTGTCGATGGTCAGTAGTCGGCGCGGTCGGCGAGTGCCTGTTGGTGACAACGGGTAGTCGATACTGGTCAATCGGTGAACGAACGATCGGTCGTCGTCCGTCGTCCGCGGTGGTCGTCGCGGGCAGGTGTCGGCAGTTTTCGTCGGTTGCAGGTTGAAGTAGTCCGTTCATGGAGGCAGTGATGGGTGTGGCAGCCGGTCCGATCCGCGTGGTGGTGGCCAAGCCGGGGCTCGACGGCCACGATCGTGGGGCCAAGGTGATCGCGCGGGCGCTGCGCGACGCCGGTATGGAGGTCATCTACACCGGGCTTCATCAGACCCCCGAGCAGATCGTCGACACCGCGATCCAGGAGGACGCCGACGCGATCGGCCTGTCCATCCTGTCCGGTGCCCACAACACGCTCTTCGCGGCGGTCATCGCCCTGCTCAAGGAGCGCGAGGCCGAGGACATCAAGGTCTTCGGCGGCGGCATCATCCCCGAGGCGGACATCGCCCCCCTCAAGGAGAAGGGCGTCGCCGAGATCTTCACCCCGGGCGCCACGACGGTGTCCATCGTCGACTGGGTCCGGGCGAACGTCCGCCAGCCGGCCGGCGCCTGACCACAGCGCGTACCGCTGTACCGGAGGGGCGGGGCCCGGCCTGATTCCGGGACCCCGGCCCGCAGGCACGGGCCCGGCCTGGTTCCGGGGCCTCGTACCGCGGGCACGACGGTGGGGTGCGCCCTCCGGCGTGCCCCCGCGGCGCCCCTACGGCGTTGTCACGGCTCCCCCACGGCGTTGTCGCGGCTCCCTCGCGGCCGCCCTCACGGTGCCGCCGTCAGCTCGGCGGACATCGTCGCTCTCAGACGCAGGGTCGTGACCAGCCGCTGGAAGGCCTCGGCCCAGTAGTCCCCGGCCCCCGGCGCGGTGCGCTCGGACTCGTCGGGGACCGAGGTGAGACCTTCCAGCCGCCCGGCCTCCGCGGGGTCGAGGCAGCGCTCGGCGAGCCCCATCACCCCGCTGAAGCTCCACGGGAAGCTCCCCGCGTCCCGGGCGATGTCGAGCGCGTCGATCACCGCCTGCCCGAGACCCCCCGCCCAGGGCACCGCGCACACCCCGAGCAGCTGGAACGCCTCGGACAGCCCGTGCGTGCCGATGAAGCCGGCCACCCACTCGGCCCGCGCCCCGGCGCTCAGCGTGGCGAGCAGTTTGGCCCGCTCGGCCAGCGACACCGCCCCAGGCCCCCCGGCCTCCGGGGCGGAGGGCGTCCCGAGGAGGGCCCGCGACCACGCGGGATCGCGCTGGCGCACCGCCGCCCGGCACCAGGCCGCGTGCAGCTCCCCCTGCCAGCCGTCCGCCACGGGCAGGGCCACCACCTCTTCCGGCGAGCGCCCGCCCAGCCGCTCCCCCCAGGTGGCCAGCGGCGCCGCCTCGACCAACTGGCCGAGCCACCAGGACCGTTCGCCCCGGCCGGACGGCGGCTTCGGTACCACCCCGTCCCGTTCCATCGCCGCGTCGCACTCGTGCGGCGCCTCGACCGAGATCAGCGGTGTGACCCCGGTGTGGTCGACGGCCACGCACGACACCGCCCGGGCCGCCATCCTCGCGGCGAGAGCCGAGCCCGGCAGGGCGGACAGCAGCTCGGCGGCCGTCCCCCTCACATTGCGGCTGCGGTCGGACAGGGCACGCTCCAGGAACTCCTCGTCCTCGGCGCACAGTCCGGTCCGCAGCGAGTCCAGGAACATCAGCCGGTCCTCGGCCCGCTCCGTCGCCCAGGTCGCCACGAGCAGCTCCCGTCCGGCGGACGGATCCTTGGCCCGCACCGCCGTCAGGAGCGCGACCCGCTCCGCGAACAGGCCCTCCTGCCACAGCTGTCGGATCCGGCCGTCCTCCTCCGGCAGAGCGGCGGCGCCTCCCGACGAGGAGCGCAGCGCGAACCGCCACTCCGGATTCAGCCGGGCCAGCCACAGTGCCCTTGGCCCGGCGAAGGTGAGGGCCGCGGGCCGCAGGTCGGTACGTCCCCGGGCCGCGTCGAGGAGCGCCGGAAGGGACCCCGGAGGTGCCGCGAAGCCGCGCGCGTTCGCCAGGGCCAGCCACTGGGGCAGCAGCTCCATGAGGTCGGGCGCCGCACCCCTGCGGCCTCCGCCGCCCGCGCCGGGACGGTCCGCCAGCAGCGTCGCCAGCCTGCGGGCCGCGGCGGGCGGCAGCGGGGCTCTTTGGTCCGGCGCCGCGGGCTCGAGGCGGGCCGCCGCCCGGGCCGGCCGCGCTCCGGCCCGCCGTCGCACGGTCTCCACGGCCGCCGCGTCCAGCAGCGCCACCGGAGCCGCCCGGCCGGGCTGCTGCCCCGGGAGCGGGCGCCGGTCGGTGCCGAGCAGCGCCACGGTGACGAGTTCCTCCCAGGAACCGCCGACGGGCGGCGCACCCGAGGCCGGGGTCGTGTTCATGAGCGTCCTTTCCTTGCGGATCGCGTCAGCGGGGAACGGGAGATGACGGGTCGTGGGCTGTGGGCTGCGGCACGTGGGCCGCGTCGCGGCACCGCCCCGCCCGCGCCGGGTGCGCCGGCCGCCGTCAGCACAGCGGTATCGCCTCGCCCCCGTCCTGCGGCCAGGCCGTGAGCGGGGCGAAACCGCGGTGGCCGCACTCGCCGAAGACCGTGACCGGCTCCCCGCCGGACAGGGCGACCAGGCGCCACAGTTCGGGCCGGGACCGTGCGGCGGGGGTGATCGGCAGGGCCGACTCGCCTTCCGCGTCGGCGAGTTGCCAGGAGCCGCCGTCCGGGGTGGGGACGACCCGTTCCAGGGTGACCGGGCAGGAGCCCATCCAGGGATCGGAGTTCAGGGCCTCTCCATACCGGGCGGCGGCCTCGGCCGTGCTCAGCCCCGCGGGCCGCATCGCCGCGGGCGCGGGGGCGGTGAACCGCTCGCCCAGTGCCGCCCGCAGCTGCCCGGACCCCGGGTACGCGGACAGTTCCGCCTCGAACGCCAGCCCCACGGGCAGCGCCAGTTCGGGTGCCCGGCCCGCCGCGCCGTAGGACAGGAGCAGCGCGGTGCGGCCCGACTCGGCGCCGTACAGCCAGATCCTGCGGGTCGTCAGCCGGGCGTCCGCCGTGTCGTACTGCGCGAGGACCAGCCAGCGGTCGCGCAGCGGCGGGCCGTCCGCGGAACCGGGCAGCCCGACGCGGGAACGGACCGTGGCGGCCAGGCCGTCCGGCAGCCGCTCGCGCCGCAGCCAGCCCTGGTCGAGCAGATGCAGCAGTGCGCACTCCTCCAGCAGCCGCACGGGCCAGCCAGGACCCGAGGCCGGGATCGCCCCCAACTCCCGTACCCGCGCGGCCAGACCGGGTGCCTGCGCGTCGACCATCCGGGCCGCGGTCTCCTCCCACATCCCGTAACCGGAGCGCTCGGCGGAGGCGAGGCCGCCGCGCAGCAGGTCCGTCAGCCGCTGCTCCAGCTCGGACGCCCCCGCCGTGATCCGCTCGGCCCGCCGTTCCGCCCTGCGCCGCGCCGCCTCGGGATCACCCGCCGAGGAGGCTCCAGATCCCCCGCCCGCGCTGTTCCCGCCCTCGGCACGTCTGCGGCGTCCCTCCAGCCACTGGGCGGCCCAGTCCGGCGCCTGCCCGGACGGCACCGCCCCGTCGGCGCCCGCCCAGAGCAGCAGCAGCCCCAGCGCGTGCTTGCACGGGAACTTCCGGCTCGGGCAACTGCACTTGTAAGCGGGACCCGCCGAGTCCGCGATGTCCACGACCGTCTGATACGGCTTGCTGCCGCTTCCCCTGCACAGTCCCCATACCGTCCCCTCCTCCGTGCTGCCCGCCTCCGACCACGGTCCGGCCGTGCCGAGCTTGCTCCCCGCCTTGCGTGACGCGGCGTCAGGCGCCAGTGCCAGCACCTGATCCGCCGTCCAGCGCACCGCCTGCTGTGTCATGCGATCGAAGGTAGGACGCGCCACTGACAATCGGCCTTCGCGAGCGCGTCTGCGCAGGTCAGCGCCGATTGTCAGTGGTGTGGTGCACGGTGGAACCAGATCAGAACCGGCCGAGCTGGAGGGGGACCGAGGCATGTCCGTGTCCGTTGAACCGACGTCCGTTGACACACCCGCGGGAGAGCGGGGGGAGAGCCGGCCGGGCGAGGCGCTGCGACCGCACGCCGAGCACGCGTTCGCCGCCGAACTCGCCGCGCTCGCCGCCCAGGACGACCGGCCCCGACCGGAGCGCTGGCTGCTGTCGCCCTGGGCCGTGGCCACCTATCTGCTCGGCGGCACCCTGCCGGACGGCACCGTGATCACCCCCAAGTACGTGGGGCCGCGGCGCATCGTCGAGGTCGCCGTCACCACCCTCGCCACCGACCGGGCCCTGCTCCTGCTCGGGGTGCCCGGCACCGCGAAGACCTGGGTGTCCGAACACCTCGCGGCCGCGGTCAGCGGCGACTCCACCCTGCTCGTGCAGGGCACCGCCGGAACGCCGGAGGAGGCCATCCGGTACGGCTGGAACTACGCGCAGCTGCTCGCGCACGGCCCCAGCCGGGACGCGCTCGTGCCGAGCCCGGTCATGCGGGCCATGGCAGAGGGCATGACGGCCCGCGTCGAGGAGCTCACCCGCGTGCCCGCGGACGTGCAGGACAGCCTGATCACGATCCTGTCCGAGAAGACCCTGCCGATCCCGGAACTGGGCCAGGAGGTGCAGGCTGTCCGCGGATTCAACCTGATCGCCACGGCCAACGACCGCGACCGCGGGGTCAACGACCTCTCCAGCGCCCTGCGCCGCCGCTTCAACACGGTGGTGCTGCCGCTGCCGGCGAGCGCGGAGGACGAGGTCGACATCGTCGCGCGCCGCGTCGACCAGATCGGCCGTTCCCTCGACCTGCCCGCCGTGCCCGACGGCATCGACGAGATCCGCCGCGTCGTCACCGTCTTCCGGGAACTGCGCGACGGGATCACCTCCGACGGCCGCACGAAGCTGAAGTCGCCCAGCGGCACCCTGTCCACGGCCGAGGCGATCTCCGTCGTCACCAACGGCCTCGCGCTGGCGGCCCACTTCGGCGACGGTGTCCTGCGGGCGGGCGACGTCGCCGCCGGCATCCTCGGCGCCGTCGTGCGCGACCCGGCGGCCGACCGCGTCATCTGGCAGGAGTACCTGGAAGCGGTCGTCCGTGAGCGGGACGGCTGGAAGGACTTCTACCGCGCCTGCCGCGAGGTGAGCGCGTGAGCGCCGGACCGGGCGCAGGTCCCCCGCCCGCGCCGGGGGCCGGAGCGGGGGGCCGCGGCCCGGGGCCGCTGCTGCTCGGGGTGCGGCACCACGGACCCGGGTCGGCGCGGGCCGTACGGGCGGCGCTGGACGCGGCGGCGCCCCGGGTCGTGCTGATCGAGGGACCGCCCGAGGCGGACGCCCTCGTACCGCTCGCCGCCGACAAGGAGATGCGGCCCCCCGTGGCCCTGCTCGCCCATGTCACGGACGAGCCCGGACGCTCGGCCTTCTGGCCGCTGGCCGAGTTCTCCCCGGAATGGGTGGCGATCCGGTGGGCCCTGGAGCACGGGGTGGAGGCCCGCTTCATCGACCTTCCGGCCGCCCACACCCTGGCCCCGGAGAGCGAGGGGACGGACCCCGGGCAGGACGGCCCGGTGGACGCGCCCGCCGGCGCCGTGCCCCCGGCCGGTGACTCCGCGCCTCCCCCCGACGAGGCGGCCGCCGTGCGGATCGACCCCCTCGCGGTGCTCGCCGAGACGGCCGGTTACGACGACCCCGAGCGCTGGTGGGAGGACGTCGTCGAGCACCGGGGGCCCGCCGCGGACGACCCGTTCGCGCCGTTCGCCGTCCTGGAGGAGGCCATGACCTCGCTCCGCGAGGCGTACGGGGACGGGGGGCACAAGCGGGACCCGGTGCGCGAGGCGTACATGCGGCTCCGGATCCGGGCGGCACAGCGGGAGTTCGCCGACGACGTGGCCGTGGTGTGCGGAGCCTGGCACGTGCCGGCACTGCGGCGGCGGGCCACCGTCGGCGCCGACCGGGCGCTCCTCAAGGGACTGCCCAAGGCCAAGGTCCAGCTCACCTGGGTGCCCTGGACGCACCGCCGGCTGTCCCGCGCCAGCGGGTACGGGGCGGGCATCGATTCTCCGGGCTGGTACGGCCATCTGTTCAGCGCCCCCGACCGGCCGGTCGAGCGGTGGATGACCAAGGTCGCCCGGCTCCTGCGCGACGAGGACCGGGGCGTGTCCTCGGCCCACGTCATCGAGGCTGTGCGGCTGGCCGGCACGCTCGCCGCGATGCGCGGCCGCCCGCTGCCGGGGCTCACCGAGACCACCGACGCCGTCCGCGCCGTGATGTGCGAGGGCTCGGACGTCCCCCTCGACCTGGTGCGCGACCGGCTCGTGGTCGGCGAGGTGCTCGGGGAGGTGCCGGAATCCGCTCCGGCCGTGCCGTTGCAGCGGGACCTGGCCCAGGCGCAGCGGCGCCTCCGGCTCAAGCCCGAGCCGCTGGAGCGGGAGATCGAGCTCGACCTGCGCAAGGAGACCGACGCGGCGCGCAGCACCCTGCTGCACCGGCTGCGGCTCCTGGGCATCGCGTGGGGGGAGCCCGTGGTGTCCCGCGGCAGCACGGGAACCTTCCGCGAGACCTGGCGGCTGCGCTGGGAGCCGGAGCTCTCGGTGCGGGTCGCCGAGGCCGGGGTGTGGGGCACGACGGTCCTGGCCGCGGCCACGGCCAGGGCCGAGGCGGACGCCGTCGGCGCGCCCGCGCTCGCGGAGGTCACGGCACTCGCCGAGCGCTGTCTGCTCGCCGAGCTGCCGGACGCGCTGCCCGTGGTGATGCGGGTGCTCGCCGACCGGGCCGCCCTCGACACGGACGTGGGCCATCTCGCCCAGGCACTGCCCGCCCTCGTCCGCTCCTTGCGCTACGGCGACGTGCGCGGCACGGACACCCGTGCCCTCGCCGGCGTCGCGGCCGGTCTCGCCGAACGGATCTTCGTCGGTCTTCCGCCGGCCTGCGCCGCCCTCGACGGCGACGCCGCCGTCGAGATGCGCGGTCACGTCGAGGCCGTCCATGGAGCGGTGGGACTCCTGGCGGAGGCGACCGAGGGGGCCGCGGGGGCCGGCGGCGTCCGGGGCCGCTGGCACGCGGTGCTGCGGGTGCTCGCCGCGCGGGACACCGTGCCGGGGGTGGTCGCGGGCCGGGCGGTCCGGCTGCTCCTCGACGAGGGGGAACTGGCGCAGGAGGAGGCCGCACGGCTCATGGGCCTCGCCCTGTCGCCGGGGACGGAACCGGCGGACGGGGCCGCGTGGATCGAGGGATTCGTCGGGGGAGGCTCCGGCGGCGGCATGCTGCTCGTGCACGACGAGCGGCTGCTCGCCCTGGTGGACACCTGGCTCACCGGGGTGCCGGCGGAGGCGTTCACGGACGTCCTGCCGCTGCTGCGCCGCACGTTCTCGGCGTACGAGCCGGGCGTGCGCAGGACCCTGGGCGAGCTCGTCCGGCGCGGCCCCGCCCCGCGGACGAACGCCGAGGCGACCGGCTCGGGCCTGCCCGGTTTCGCCCCCGACCTCGACACCGGCCGCGCCGACGCGGTCCTGCCGCTGCTGAGCCTGCTGCTGGGGCTGGGCGATCCCGACGGCGAGCCCGGCACCACCGACACCGAGACCGACCCGCACACCGGGACCGTGACCGGCACCCACTCCGGTACCGGCGACGGGGACGCGCACACCGGGACCGGTACCGACAACGACGCGCACACCGGACCCGGCACCCGCGCGGACAGCGACAGCACCCGCGCGGACAGCGGCAGCACCGGCGCCGACAGCCACAGAGACAGCGACAGCCACAGCGACAGCGAAGACGATCTCGTGAGGATGGCTCCATGACCGAGGCGGCGGTGACCGTGGGGGACGAGCGGCTGCGGCGATGGCGGCTGGTGCTCGGCGGCGACGAGGCGGACGGCACCGGACGCGCGCTCTCCGGCCGGGACGCCGCGATGGACGGTGCCCTGACCGCGCTCTACGGAAAGGGGGACGGCGGGCGGTCCGGACGGGACCGTTCGGCGGGGCTCGGGGCGTCCGCGCCGTCGGTCGCGCGCTGGCTCGGCGACATCCGGACCTACTTCCCCTCCTCCGTCGTCCAGGTGATGCAGCGGGACGCCATCGACCGGCTCGGGCTCTCCTCGCTGCTCCTGGAGCCCGAGATGCTGGAGGCCGTGGAGGCCGACGTGCATCTGGTGGGCACCCTCCTCTCCCTCAACAAGGCCATGCCGGAGACGACGAAGGAGACCGCGCGGGCCGTCGTGCGCAAGGTCGTGGAGGACCTGGAGAAGAAGCTCGCCACCCGCACCCGGGCCACGCTCACCGGCGCCCTCGACCGCAGCGCCCGCATCAGCAGGCCCCGCCACCACGACATCGACTGGAACCGCACGATCGCGGCCAACCTGAAGCACTACCTGCCCGAGTACCGCACGGTCGTGCCCGAGCGGCTCATCGGCTACGGACGGGCCTCGCAGTCCGTGAAGAAGGAGGTCGTCCTCTGCATCGACCAGTCGGGGTCGATGGCGGCGTCCGTCGTCTATGCCTCCGTGTTCGGCGCGGTGCTGGCGTCGATGCGGTCCATCGCCACCCGGCTCGTCGTCTTCGACACGGCCGTCGTCGACCTCACGGATCAGCTCGACGACCCGGTCGACGTCCTCTTCGGCACCCAGCTCGGCGGCGGCACGGACATCAACCGGGCGCTCGCCTACTGCCAGTCGCAGATCACCAGACCGGCCGACACGGTCGTCGTCCTCATCAGCGACCTCTACGAGGGCGGGATCCGGGACGAGATGCTGAAGCGGGTCGCGGCGATGAAGGCGTCCGGGGTGCAGTTCGTGGCGCTGCTCGCGCTGTCCGACGAGGGAGCGCCCGCGTACGACCGCGAGCACGCGGCGGCGCTCGCGGCACTCGGCGCGCCCGCCTTCGCCTGCACACCCGATCTCTTCCCCGAGGTGATGGCCGCGGCGATCGAGAAGCGGCCGCTGCCGGTGCCGGACACGGCGTGAGCGTTTCCGTCCTGACCGGAGAGGGCCGGTTCGGGACGGTTCGCGAACTCGGACGGACGAAAGTCCCCGGATCCGCCAGGACGGGCTCCCGCGCCCCGGCCGGCCGGACCGCCCCGGGGGGTCCGTCGGGCCGTGCGGAGCCCTCAGCGGCTGCTCAGGGGGCCTCACGGGGCGCTCCCCGGCCTGGTGAGGGCCGGTCCGGGGCCCGTTCTGTGACAGGTATCACCGCTGTCGTGTGAGCTGCGATTTAGGGTCCCGTGCCCCACGGCGATAACCTGCGAGACGGACATGCCGCGCTCTCGGACACCGTGTGCGCCTCCCTTGTGACAGCGGACGTCACGTTGCCCTTCGCGGCACGCCCACGCATCCAACGAACCGCGAGATCACTGATAGGGACGGACGCGCGTGGACCTGTTCGAGTACCAGGCGAGGGACCTCTTCGCCAAGCACGGTGTACCGGTGCTGGCCGGTGAAGTCATCGACACGCCTGAGGCAGCCCGCGAGGCGACCGAGCGTCTTGGCGGCAAGTCCGTCGTCAAGGCCCAGGTGAAGGTCGGTGGCCGTGGCAAGGCCGGCGGCGTCAAGCTCGCCGCCACCCCGGACGAGGCCGTCGCCCGCGCGACGGACATCCTCGGCATGGACATCAAGGGCCACACGGTCCACAAGGTGATGATCGCCGAGACCGCGCCCGAGATCGTCGAGGAGTACTACGTCTCGTACCTCCTCGACCGCACGAACCGCACCTTCCTCGCCATGGCGTCCGTCCAGGGCGGCGTGGAGATCGAGGTCGTCGCGGAGGAGAACCCCGACGCCCTCGCGAAGGTGCCGGTCGACGCCAACGAAGGCGTGTCGATCGAGAAGGCCCGTGAGATCGTCGCCCAGGCGAAGTTCCCGGCCGAGGTCGCCGACCAGGTGGCCGAGATCCTGGTGACGCTGTGGGACACCTTCATCAAGGAGGACGCCCTCCTCGTCGAGGTGAACCCGCTCGCCAAGGTCGCCTCCGGCAAGGTCATCGCCCTCGACGGCAAGGTGTCGCTGGACGAGAACGCCGAGTTCCGTCAGCCCGACCACGAGGCGCTGGTCGACCACGCGGCCGCCAACCCCCTCGAGGCCGCCGCCAAGGCCAAGAACCTCAACTACGTCAAGCTCGACGGCGAGGTCGGCATCATCGGCAACGGCGCGGGTCTCGTCATGAGCACCCTGGACGTCGTCGCGTACGCCGGTGAGAACCACGGTGGCGTCAAGCCCGCCAACTTCCTCGACATCGGCGGCGGCGCCTCCGCCGCGGTCATGGCGAACGGCCTGGAGATCATCCTCGGCGACCCGGACGTCAAGTCCGTGTTCGTCAACGTCTTCGGTGGCATCACCGCCTGTGACGAGGTCGCCAACGGCATCGTCCAGGCGCTGCAGCTGCTCGCCGACAAGGGCGAGGAAGTCACCAAGCCGCTGGTCGTGCGTCTGGACGGCAACAACGCCGAGCTGGGTCGTCAGATCCTGTCGGACGCCAACCACCCGCTGGTCCAGCGCGTGGACACCATGGACGGCGCGGCCGACAAGGCCGCCGAGCTCGCGGCTGCGAAGTAAGGGACGAGGGACTAAACAGCCATGGCTATCTTCCTCAACAAGGACAGCAAGGTCATCGTCCAGGGCATGACCGGTGCCACGGGTATGAAGCACACCAAGCTCATGCTCGCGGACGGGACGAACATCGTCGGTGGCGTGAACCCGCGCAAGGCGGGCACCTCCGTCGACATCGACGGCAACGAGATCCCCGTCTTCGGCACGGTCGCCGAGGCCATGGAGAAGACCGGCGCCAACGTGTCCGTCCTCTTCGTGCCGCCGGCCTTCGCCAAGGCCGCCGTGGTCGAGGCGATCGACGCGGAGATCCCCCTCGCGGTCGTCATCACCGAGGGCATCGCCGTCCACGACTCCGCCGCCTTCTGGGCGTACGCGAAGTCGAAGGGCAACAAGACCCGCATCATCGGCCCGAACTGCCCCGGTCTCATCACCCCGGGCCAGTCCAACGCCGGCATCATCCCGGGCGACATCACGAAGCCGGGCCGCATCGGCCTGGTCTCGAAGTCCGGCACGCTGACGTACCAGATGATGTACGAGCTCCGTGACATCGGCTTCTCGTCCGCCGTCGGCATCGGTGGCGACCCGGTCATCGGTACGACGCACATCGACGCGCTCGCCGCGTTCGAGGCCGACCCCGACACCGACCTGATCGTCATGATCGGCGAGATCGGCGGCGACGCCGAGGAGCGCGCGGCCGACTTCATCAAGGCCAACGTGACGAAGCCGGTCGTCGGTTACGTCGCCGGCTTCACCGCGCCCGAGGGCAAGACCATGGGCCACGCCGGCGCCATCGTCTCCGGCTCCTCCGGCACGGCCGCCGCGAAGAAGGAGGCCCTCGAGGCCGCGGGCGTCAAGGTCGGCAAGACGCCGACCGAGACGGCCAAGCTGGCGCGCGAGATCCTTGCCGGCTGAGTCCTCGCACGACCGAACGCCGGTGGGCCCGCACCCTTTCGAGGGTGCGGGCCCACCGGCGTTCTCGCGTCACCGCCACTCCCGGCCGCGGGGGTCAGCGGTTCTCCGGGATCAGCCGCTCCGGACCGTGCATCTCCCGCGACCGCAGCCGGGCGCGCAGCTTGAGCTCCGCCGACGAGAGCGGGCCGGGAGCGGCCCGGGGCGGCAGGCCGTGGATCGTCTCCGGCGGCGCGAGCGGGGCCTCGTAGTGGTCCGGGGCGGTACCGAGCGTCAGGGCCGTCACCCCGATCAGCAGGGCCGTGAAGGCGATCGCGGCCCGGGTCCACTGCTGGGCCCGGCGCTCCCCGTACCAGCGGACGGTACGGGGCTTCGCCGCGCGCAGCCGCTCCGCGCTCGCCAGCTCCGTGAGCCGCCGGTGCAGGTCCCCCGGCGACGTCAGCTCCGGCAGCCGGGTGGCGACGGCCTCGCGCGCGTGCAGCACACGGTTGGCCGCCGCGGGCGTGCTCGCCTCCGTCTCGGCCGCAGTCTCCGGCAGCCCGAGCCCCACGCCGTCGAACAGCACGAGGGTGCGGCGGTACACCGGCGGCAGCTCGAGGAGCGCGTCGAGCAGGGCGCGGTCGGCGGGGGCCGTGGGCGGTGCCTCCGGGTGCCGGTAGCGGGGGCGCAGCCGGTGCCAGGGGGAGAGCGCGTACTCGTAGACCGTCGCGCGCACCCATCCGGCCGGGTCGGGGTCCACGGCCACCTCGGGCCAGCGGTACCAGGCCTGCTGGAACGCCCGTTCCACCGACTCGCGGGCCAGTTCGCGCCGCCCGGTCAGCAGATAGGCCTGGCGTACGAGGGCGGGGGCGCAGAACGCGTAGAGGGCGTCGAAGGCCTGAGCGGGCGTCAGCGAGGACTCCGCGAGCCCGGAGTCCCCGGCCGCGTCGAGCCGCTCCTCGGCGGGCCGTCTCCCGGGCCGGTTCCGCCCGGGCCGCTCCCCGGTACTGGCGGAACGTTTCCCTTCCGCGACCGGCCGCTCTCCTCGTACGGCCGTCCGGGCGATCTCGCGGGCCGGTGCCGCTCCCGTCCCCGCCCCCACCAGCTCGGGGGCGACGTCCTCCTGACGGGTGTTCATCTCCGCCCGGGCGGAGGCCGGATCGGTCAGGAGGAGTCTCGTGTACGCCTCCCGCATACGGCCGCGCGGGGCCGAACGGCCGGTCTCCCACGAGCGCACCGTCGCCCGGCTGACGCCGAGCCGGGTGGCCACGTCCGTCTGGGTGAGCGACCGGCTCTCGCGCAGACGCCGGCGCTCCTTGGGCGCCGGCAGCGGGGAGGCGGGGCTCTGTGTCAGATCGGGTTCCACAGACTGCCCCTTCGTACGAAAAAGTACATAACTGCATATTGAGCGACACATCCAGGGTTCGCCTGTTACGACGAGAAAGCGCGTGTCGTTGGGAGCATGAGGGTCGTGACCCAAATCACCGACCGCAGGCTCTCGTTGTCGCACCTGCTCACCCGGATGCGCGACCGATCACCCGGACTGGCCACGAGCCTCCTGGGCGGCGTCTTCGCCGCGGGGCTCGGACTCGCCTCGTTCGCCGTTCTCGCCATGGTGCTGTGGATCAGCTCGCCGTATCCGGACAGCGGGCCCGGCGGGGCGCTGCACGCCGCCGCCGCGCTCTGGCTGCTCGCCCACGGGGTGGAGCTGATCCGCACCGACACCCTGTCAGGGCTGCCGATGCCGGTGGGGGTGACGCCGCTGCTCCTGCTCGCCCTTCCGGTGTGGCTGCTCCACCGGGCCGCCCGGGAGGCGGCCGACGTCACGTCGGAGTCGTCACCGCGCACGGCCTGGGCCGGTGTCGTGGCCGGCTATCTGGCCGTCGGCGGGGCCGCCGCGGCGTACGCCTCCGGCGGCACGCTGCGCCCCTCCTGGGTGTGGGCGGCGCTCTGCCTCCCCCTGCTCGCGGTGACGGCCGCGGGAGCGGGGGTCTGGACGGCGCACGGGCGCCCGTGGGGCCCGAGGCCGGTGCGGGGGAGGCGGCCCGGGAAGCCGCTGCCGCTCCCCGGCGGACACCGGAGCGCCGGGACGGCTCCGGCTCCGGCCTCGGGGCGTCCGCTCCCGGCCGCGCGCCGTCTCGTCGGCGCCGACGACCGGGTGCTCGGCGCCGCCGCGCGGGCCGCCACGGCCGGGGTCGCGGTCCTCGTCGGCGGCGGAGCCCTGCTCGTGGCGGCGTCCCTCGTGTGGCACGGGGACACGGCGCGCGCCTCCCTCGTCCAGGTCGCCGGGGTGTGGTCGGGCCGCTTCGCCGTCCTGCTGCTGTGCCTGGTCCTGGTGCCGAACGCGGCCGTATGGGGGGCCGCCTACGGACTCGGTCCCGGAGTCGTCCTGAGCGCGGGTCATGTCGCAGGGCCGCTGACCGCCGCCGTCCCGGGGACGCACGCGCCCGCCGGTCCGCTCCCCGCGTTCCCGCTGCTCGCGGCCCTGCCGCAGGCGGGGTCCGGGGCGCCGCCGGCCTGGCTGAGCGGGCTGGTGCCGCTGGCCGCCGGGGTGACCGTGGCGTGGTGCGCGGTGAAGGCGGGGGCCGAACAGGGGAGCGCGGGCCGCGGGGAGCCCTGGCCGCTCGGGCGGACGGTGACCGTCGTGTCGATCGCCGCCGGATGGTGCGGGATCGCGCTCGGCGTGCTCGCCGGACTGGCCGGCGGGCCGCTCGGGGTCCACGCCCTGAGCCACTTCGGGCCGGTGTGGTGGCAGGTCGGGCCGGTGGCGGCGGTGTGGACGGCGGTCGTCGGCATTCCCGTCGCGGCGGGTGCGGCCGAGTGGAGGAATCGGGGGCGTGCGCTGGTCAGGGGCGCGTGGGCGCGCCCGAAGGCGCGCGGGACCTGGTCGGCTCCGCGGCCGTGGACCCGCCTGCGGATGCCGTGGCGCAGGGGTGCCGCCGTGCCGTCGGTGCCGACGCCGCTGCCGCTCCAGGGCTCCCCGTCCGGCGCCGGCCGGACCGGCCCCACGGTGCTGGAGTCGGTCGTCGAGAGCTTCGACCCGTACGAGGCCTACGACCCCGACGATTCCTACGACCCCTTCGAGCCGTACGACCTGCTGCCCGGGGAGGCTCCTGCGGGCGCCTGGTACGGGGACCTGTCGAGCGAGACCCGCCGGGAGACGTTGCGCAAGGCGGGCGGGGAGAGCACCCCTCCCGGGTCCGGGGACCCGCAGGGTCCGTCGGACGAGGAGCGGCACGACGGCCCGGAGGGCGGGAAGGACCGTGAGGGCCGGGAGGGCGGGGAGACGTCCGGGAACGCCGACGGGCGGGGTCCGCGGAGCGAGGACGGACCGGCCGCCCCGGAGGGCAGGTCGCCCCACTGAGCTGCGCTGACTTCCGTGCTGCCGGGCCGGGCGGGGTCCCCTGAGCTCCGGCTCCGGCTCCCGTCCTGTCGGGCCGGGCGGGGTTCCCGGGGCCCGGATTCCGCCCCGCCGGGCCGGGAGAGGTTCGCCGGGTCCCGGCTCAGCGGTCCGAGCGGGGGCGCGGTGAGCCGGTGGGTCTCTCGGGGAGTCCCTGGCCCTGCTGTGGCGGCCCCTGCGTCCGTGTCCCAGGGGCCCGTTCAGGACCGGCGGGTCGGCCTGGCGGGTCCGGGCACGACCGCGGGCGGGCCGGACGTGGTTCCGTCCGGCCCGGCGTGCAGGGCGGGGTCAGTCGTGGGTGCCCAGGAGGCCGCGGAGGTCCTTCGGGAGCAGGTCGTTGCAGGACTTCTTCGCGGCGTTCGTCAGGGCGTCGTTCGTGCAGGAGTAGTAGTCGCTGTAGACGAGGTGGGCGGTGAAGACCCCCGCGACCAGCACGATGGCCAGCGACGCGGTGACGATGCCGCTCACCGCGGCGGTCAGCTGCGGGCGGCTGTTCGCATCGGGCGCCGGGGCGTCCGGGTCCGGCGTCCGCGACCGGGAACGCAGCGCGCTGCCGCCCCAGTACAGGGCGAGCGCGCCGAGCAGCAGGGCCACGTACGGCCAGCCGAAGAGGACGAAGAAGAACGCCCACATACCGGAGAGCAGGGCGTAACGGGCGCGGCGCTGGGCCGGGTCCGTGGGGTCCCAGCGCATGCCGCCGCCGGGCGTGCCGCCCGGGCCCTCGGGACCGCCCTGCCCCTGCGGGGCGCGCGGCCGGTCGCCGAAGCCGCCGCCGCTGGACGGGCCGGGCTGCCGGTCGCTCCACTGGCTGCCCCAGGGGGAGGGGCCGTCCTGGCCGCCGTCCGCGCCGCCCTCGCCGGAGCCCTGTCCGGGCCGACGTGGCTGCCAGGGCCGGTCGGGCGTCCCCTCCGGCGGCGGTGCGAACGGGTTGTCGTCCTGGCCGGGAGGGGTGCCGGGCGTGTCGGGTCCGTGCCCGTCCGAGCCGCCGGTGCCCGCCGAGCCGCCGTTCCCGTCCGCGGAGCCGGGCTCGCCGGTGGAACCGTCGCCCGGCCTCGGCGGGGTGGACGAAGGGCGCCGCTCGCGCAGCAGGAGCGGAGGGAGTCGGAGACTGCGGTCCGGCATCAGGTGAGCGTCTTCCCCTTGGTGGTTCTGGCAGGCGGCGTGTCCACACGGTTTCGCCCGCGACGCGCGCCCCGGGCCGGTCCTTCCGGGCTGACGCCTCGGCCGGTCCGCCCCGGACCGACGCCCCGAGCTTTCGCACTCCGGACTCGCGCCCCGAGTTTCGTACCCCCCGGCACCCGCTCCGGAGGTCTCCGGGGCCCGTGCCGCAGGTGGTGCCGGGGCCACGCCCCGGACGTTCGTTCTCGTCCCAGGTCAACGTCCCGCGCGCACAGGGCGTTCCCCGTGCCGGAGGTGTTCCCGGGTGGATCCTCCCCAGACGCTACCTTCCGGCCTCGCCCCCGTCCCGTGGGGGCCGCCCGGTGTGCCGGTATCGTTGCTGACGGTCGGCCGGTTCGTAGACTTCCCCGTATCCCGGGGCGCGAAGCATTCGTACGACCGTACAAACGCTCCCCCGAGAAAGGGCCCCCTCGTGGCCAAGACCAAGCGCCTCGTCGTGCTGGTCTCCGGATCAGGTACGAATCTGCAGGCCCTGCTCGACGCCGTCGCGGAGGCGGGCCCGGCGGCCTACGGTGCCGAGATCGTGGCCGTCGGCGCCGACCGGGACGGCATCGAGGGGCTCGCGCGGGCCGAGCGGGCCGGGCTCCCGACCTTCGTCTGCAAGGTCAAGGACCACGCCGGCCGTGACGACTGGGACCGGGCGCTCGCCGAGGCGACCGCCGCGTACGAGCCCGACCTCGTCGTGTCCGCCGGGTTCATGAAGATCGTGGGGAAGGAATTCCTCGCCCGGTTCGGCGGGCGGTTCGTCAACACCCACCCCGCGCTGCTGCCCAGTTTTCCCGGCGCCCACGGCGTCCGTGACGCGCTCGCGTACGGAGCCCGGGTCACCGGCTGCACCGTCCACTTCGTCGACGACGGCGTCGACACCGGACCGATCATCGCGCAGGGCGTGGTGGAGGTCCGGGACGAGGACGACGAGAGCGCTCTGCACGAGCGCATCAAGGAAGTCGAGCGAAGGCTGCTCGTCGATGTCGTGGGGCGGCTCGCCCGCAACGGCTATCGCATTGAGGGACGAAAGGTAGTTATCCAGTGACCGCCGACAGCACAGTCACGGCCGACAGCACCGAGGGCACCAAGCGGGTCATCCGCCGCGCGCTGGTCAGCGTGTACGACAAGACCGGCCTCGAGGAGCTGGCCCGCGGGCTGCACGCCGCCGGCGTCGAGCTCGTCTCCACCGGGTCCACCGCCGCGAAGATCGCCGCGGCCGGGGTGCCCGTCACCAAGGTGGAGGAGCTGACCGGCTTCCCCGAGTGCCTGGACGGCCGCGTCAAGACCCTGCACCCCAAGGTCCACGCCGGCATCCTCGCCGACCTGCGTCTCGAGAGCCACCGGCAGCAGCTGGCCGAGCTCGGCGTCGAGCCCTTCGACCTGGTCGTCGTCAACCTCTACCCGTTCCGGGAGACGGTCGCGTCCGGCGCCACCCCGGACGAGTGCGTCGAGCAGATCGACATCGGCGGTCCCTCGATGGTCCGCGCGGCCGCCAAGAACCACCCCTCGGTCGCCGTCGTCACCAGCCCCGGCCGTTACGACGACGTCCTCGGCGCCGTGCGGAGCGGCGGCTTCGACCTGCGCACCCGCAAGCGGCTCGCCGCCGAGGCCTTCCAGCACACGGCCGCCTACGACGTCGCCGTCGCCTCCTGGTTCGCCTCCTCGTACGCGCCCGTCGACGACTCCCAGTTCCCCGACTTCCTCGGCGCCACCTGGGAGCGCGCGCACACCCTGCGCTACGGCGAGAACCCGCACCAGCCCGCCGCCCTCTACACCTCCGGCACGGGCGGCCTCGCCGAGGCCGAGCAGCTGCACGGCAAGGAGATGTCGTACAACAACTACACGGACACGGACGCCGCGCGCCGTGCCGCGTACGACCACGAGGACCCCTGCGTCGCGATCATCAAGCACGCCAACCCGTGCGGGATCGCCGTCGCGTCGAACGTCGCCGAGGCGCACCGCAAGGCGCACGCCTGCGACCCGCTGTCCGCGTTCGGCGGTGTGATCGCGGTCAACCGCCCGGTCACCAAGGAGATGGCCGAGCAGGTCGCGGAGATCTTCACCGAGGTCATCGTCGCGCCCGAGTACGAGGACGGCGCCCTCGAGGCCCTCACCAAGAAGAAGAACATCCGCGTGCTGCGGGCCCATCAGGCCCCGGCCGCCCCGGTCGAGATCAAGCCCGTCGACGGCGGCGCGCTGCTCCAGGTCACCGACCGCCTCCAGGCCGCCGGCGACAACCCGGCGAGCTGGACGCTGGCGACCGGTGACGCCCTGAGCGAGGGCGAGCTGGACGAGCTGGCCTTCGCCTGGCGCGCCTGCCGCGCGGTGAAGTCCAATGCCATCCTGCTCGCCAAGGACGGCGCCTCGGTCGGCGTCGGCATGGGCCAGGTCAACCGCGTCGACTCCGCGAAGCTCGCGGTCGAGCGGGCCGGTGCGGAGCGTGCCCGCGGTTCCTACGCCGCTTCGGACGCGTTCTTCCCGTTCCCCGACGGCCTGGAGATCCTGGCCGACGCCGGCGTCAAGGCCGTGGTCCAGCCGGGCGGTTCGGTCCGCGACGAGCTGGTCGTGGAGGCCGCGAAGAAGGCCGGCATCACGATGTACTTCACCGGTACGCGCCACTTCTTCCACTGATCGGGCTGAACGACGCGAGGGCCGTGTCCCCCTTCGACGGGGGGACACGGCCCTCGGCGCGTGACGGAACGGCCGGTACGCGACCGGACGGTCAGTAACGGGGACGGTTGAACCACGCGGCTCCGGACGGCGCGATCATCGCCGCCGCCATCACACCGCCGAAGCCGACCCACAGCAGCGCGAACACCAGCGACGCGGAGGACCCGACGTCCGCCGCGTTGATCAGGCCCAGGAAGCCCATCAGGGAGCCCAGGATGCCGTACACCATGGTGGTGATCCGGATGCCCTGGCCGCCTCTGGTGAACTTGACGCCCAGCGTGATCGACAGAGCCGCGAGGCCGAGGAAGATCAGCGCGATCACGAAGATGATGCCCGCGGAGGCGTGGCCGATGTCGGACAGGCCGTTGTTGCCGAAGGTGTCCTCGCCGGCGTTCGACGCGTCGTTGATCGTCGCGGCGCCGAAGATGGCGAAGATGCCGATCAGGATCTGGACGCCCGCCACGATGTACAGCAGCACGCGCGCGGTCGTCATCAGGCCCGGCATCGTCTGCGGCATCATGTTGCCGCCCGGGTAACCGGGGTACGCGGGCTGCTGCGGGTAGCCGTAGCCCTGCGGGGGAACGTTCGGCGGGGCCTGGGGGTACCCGTAGCCGGGAGCGGCCGGCGGTGCGGCGGGAGGCTGCTGCGGCGGGGGGCCGTAGGGGTTGTTCGGGTCGCCGAAACTCATGGCGGGTTTCCTCCGTTGCCTGGTGCGGGGACTACGCGCGGCACGGTTCGGAGGAATTTCTACAGAGCGGTCCGTCCCCCCGGTACTGCCCGCGACACTGTGTGTGCTCATCGTTCTTTAGCAGTCTCTTACTTGTCCAGCGCCATTCCGTATGTGTTGTCCAAGTGCAACATGACTGATCATGGCCTGATACGGGCGAATCGGGCATGCGGCGGCCGTCGTCGGGTGGCTGAAAGGCTGCTCCGGGGGCTGGTGCGGGGCTCGTGCGGGGCTGGTTCGGACTCGGTTCGGACCCGGATTGGAACCTGGGCCGCGTCATCCGGGAGGATGGGGGGCATGACCGCCCAGATTCTCGATGGCAAGGCCACCGCAGCCGCGATCAAGTCCGACCTGACCGTCCGCGTGGCGGCCCTGAAGGAGAAGGGCGTCACGCCCGGCCTCGGGACGGTCCTCGTCGGGGACGACCCCGGAAGCCAGAAGTACGTCGCCGGCAAGCACCGCGACTGCGCCCAGGTCGGCATCGCCTCCATCCAGCGCGAGCTGCCCGCGACCGCCACCCAGGAGGAGATCGAGGCGGTGGTCCGTGAGCTGAACGAGGACCCCGCCTGCACCGGCTACATCGTCCAGCTGCCGCTCCCCAAGGGCATCGACGAGAACCGCATCCTGGAACTGATGGACCCGGACAAGGACGCGGACGGCCTGCACCCGATGAACCTCGGGCGTCTCGTCCTCAACGAGCCCGCCCCGCTGCCCTGCACCCCGAACGGTGTCCTCACGCTCCTGCGCCGCTACGGCGTGGAGATCAAGGGCGCCGAGGTCGTGGTCGTCGGCCGCGGCGTGACCATCGGGCGGCCGATGCCGCTGCTGCTGACGCGGCGCAGCGAGAACGCGACGGTCACCCAGTGCCACACCGGCACCCGGGACCTCTCCGCGCACCTCAAGCGCGCCGACATCATCATCGCCGCCGCCGGGTCCGCGCACCTCGTCCGCGCCGAGGACGTGAAGCCGGGCGCCGCCGTCCTGGACGTCGGTGTCTCGCGCAGCGCCGAGGGCAAGATCGTCGGTGACGTCCACCCGGACGTGGCCGAGGTGGCCGCCTGGATCTCCCCGAACCCGGGCGGGGTCGGCCCCATGACCCGCGCCCAGCTGCTCGTCAACGTGGTGGAAGCGGCGGAGCGCAGTGTCGGCTGACGGCAACACCCACGAGTCCGAGGCCGGCACGGCCCGCGGCGGCGCCGAGTCGGCCGTGCGGGAGGCGGAGGGTGCGGGCGTCCCCGTCTCCGGGAGGGAGACGGGGTCCGGGGCGGAGTCCGGGGTCGAGGGGCTTCCGGAGGAGGAGACCGTGCGGGACGCGATCAGCGCGCCCGACGCCGAGGGCAAGCCCCGGCGCACCACGCGGCGCTTCCCGTTGTTCACCCGCGACACCGCGCGGCCCGAGGGCGGTGGCCGGGCAGCGCCCGGGGACGCCCCCGCGCCGGCGCGGCAGTGGCCCATCCTCACCGTGCTGTCCGCCGTCGCGCTCGGGCTGCTGCTCACCGCGCTCGACCTGTTCCGCGTCGGCACGATCCTGATCGGTGCGGCGCTGCTCGCGGGTGCCGTGATGCGGTGGATGCTGCCCAGCGTCGGCATGCTCGCGGTCCGCTCCCGCTTCACGGACATGGTCACCTACAGCGTCCTGGGGGGCGCCATCGTGGTGCTCGCGCTGATGGCCCAGCCCGGTCCTTGGCTCGAGATCCCGTTCCTCGACGACACCCTGCACTTCACGGTTCGCTGAATCGCGGCGCTCTTGCGTCGGGCCGTTCTCGGCCGTCGGGGCCCGTCCTCCTCATTCGGGAGGGCGGGTCTTGTCGTTTCTCGGGTTCGTGGGCTCGGGGCTGGGGGCTGGGGGGAGG
>NZ_KL647039.1:0-86267 GCF_000725495.1 Streptomyces aureus | reverse complement strand
GGCTGGGGGGAGGGGAGGGGTGGGGCGGGAATGACAGCGGCCCGTCCTCTCCCCCGAGTCAAGGACGGGCCGCGCTCGGGCGGGTGTTCCGCCCTGGGTCAACCCTTGTGCACGGGAACGGCCTGTTCAACAGCCCGCGGTCCGCTGTGGCACGGAAGTGACCATTCCGGCACGGTGTCCGCGTCGTATCGCTGGAACCGGTCCGACTTCCTTCCCGGGGGCCGCCGTTGCGGCCGTTTACGGCTGTCGCACCGTCGTCGCCCGTCTCGCCCCCTGCCCTGCACGTATGTGCCGGTGGGACACTGGAGCGTGACCCGGCGGGCGTGCAAGGGCAGTTGGGCCCGTACCGGTGGAACACGTGGGGGAGAGAATGCCTCGTTGGAAGGCTCTGCCGGACGAACTCGATCCGCAGGTCGCGGAGTTCGTCGGGCAATTGCGGCTGCTCGTCGACCGGAGCGGGCTCGGTGTCGCCGGAGTCGCCGAACGGACCGGGTACGCGCGGACGTCCTGGGACCGGTATCTGAACGGCGGGCTGCTCGCGCCCAAGGGGGCGGTTGTCGCGCTCGCCGAGATCACCGGGACCAGTCCCGTCCATCTGGCGACGATGTGGGAGCTGGCCGAGCGGGCCTGGAGCCGGTCGGAGATGCGTCACGACACGACGATGGAGGCTTTGCGCATCGCCAGGGCGCGGGCCGCGCTGGGGGGCGGGGGTACGGGAGGTTCGGGCGCGGCGTCGTCGTCCGTGCCGTCCGCGTCCGTGCCCTCGGTCGGGGCGTCGGTGGCGCCGGCGGGGGCGGGGGCGGGGGCGGAAGAGCCGACGCCGTCGACGCCGTCGAAGCGGGGCGGTAAGGGCTGGGGGGTCGTCGCCTCGCCGTACGACGGGGGTGGGCGGTTCGGGCCTGCGCCGTCCATGGGGCCTGCCGGGCCGTCGGGGTCGACCGGGCCGTCGGGGTCGACCGGGCCGAGCGGGCCGAGTTCGACGCCGGAGCCCGAGGACGCTCGGCCCGTCGGGGCGGACTCCGTCCGGAGGAGGCGCCGGGTGGCGGTGTTCGTCGCCGGCGTGGTGGTCGTGGCGGCCGTTTCCGCCGGAGCCGTCTGGTTCACCCGGGGTGGGGGGAAAGCGGGCGCGGCGGGTGCTTCCGGGAAGCCGTCGGTTTCGGCCAGTACCCGGAGTGATCTGCCGCCCGGGGTGAAATGTGCTGGGGCCTCGTGTGCCGGGAAGGACCCCGAGTCCATGGGGTGCGCCGGGCAGTTGGCCGAGACGACGACCAGCGTGACGGTGGGGAACGCGCTGGTGGAGGTGCGGTACAGCAAGGCGTGCGGGGCCTCGTGGGCGCGGCTCACGCGGGCCGCCGTGGGGGACCGGGTCGAGGTGTCCGGGGGCGGGGCGGCCAGGCGGACGGCTGTCGTCGGTACGGATCCGAACACGTTCACGCCGATGGTGGTGGTGAAGGACCCCGGTTCGGTGCGGGCTTGTCTGGTGCTCTCGTCGGGGCAGCGGGTGTGCACCTCGTAGCGGTCCGGGTCCGGTGGGTGGGTCGGGGCCGTGCCGGTGCATCAGCCCGTCGCCGTCGGACGGAGATGTGGACGTTGGTGGCGACGGGCATCGATGTACCGGCACGGCCCCTCACGCGCGCGGCCGGGTGCCGGTGCATCGTGGCTGAGTTCCAGACCCCGGTGCCGAATCCCGGCTGCGGGTGCGCCGTGGCACCTGCCCATTTCCGCCCGGCCCGGGACCACTCCGGTCCGGGTCGCCAACGTTTCAGCCCCGGCCCGGCTACGTTCCAGCCCTTGCCCGGGAACCTTCCAGCCCCGGCGGGGGAAACTTCAGCCCCTCCGGCGTTTGAGGAGCGGGGGCCGGGGGCGGAGCCCCAGGTACGGGTTGGGTAGGGGCGGAGGGGGCGAAAAGAAGGTTCTGGGGGGAGCCGGAGGAAACTTCGGATTTGGGGGATTGAGTTGGGTCTGAGGGGGCAGGCGGACCGTACCCCCACGGGATCCGGAGCCCTCGGGAAGGGGGGAGATCCCTTCCCGGAGCCCCTGGTACCCCCTTTGGCGGTCGCCGAGTTCACCCTCTCCCGGGCCCGGCGACCGCCTGCCCGGGGGATATCCGGCGCATCTGTGGGGTGGGCCACACGCACCCTGACGTCCGGCGTCCCGGATGCGCGATAGCCTGACGGCGGATCTCTCTTGACGCCGAGAGATCGATCATCGAGACCTTTGATCGATCATTGCGGTGGTGGCAGGGGACGATCCTGCACCCGGGGCAGGGACGCCCCACCGCCAGCTGTCATACGGAGAACGCCATGACTCGCACTCCCGTGAACGTCACCGTCACCGGCGCGGCCGGCCAGATCGGTTACGCCCTGCTCTTCCGCATCGCCTCCGGCCAGTTGCTCGGCGCGGACGTGCCGGTCAAGCTGCGCCTGCTGGAGATCACTCCGGCGCTCAAGGCCGCCGAGGGCACCGCCATGGAGCTCGACGACTGCGCCTTCCCGCTCCTTCAGGGCATCGACATCACGGACGACCCGAACGTCGCCTTCGACGGCACCAACGTCGGTCTGCTCGTCGGCGCCCGCCCGCGTACCAAGGGCATGGAGCGCGGTGACCTGCTCTCCGCCAACGGTGGCATCTTCAAGCCGCAGGGCAAGGCCATCAACGACAACGCCGCGGACGACGTCAAGATCCTGGTCGTCGGCAACCCGGCGAACACCAATGCGCTGATCGCCCAGGCCGCCGCTCCGGACGTACCCGCCGAGCGCTTCACCGCCATGACCCGTCTGGACCACAACCGCGCGCTGACCCAGCTCGCGAAGAAGACGGGCACCACGGTCGCCGACATCAAGCGGCTGACCATCTGGGGCAACCACTCCGCCACCCAGTACCCCGACATTTTCCACGCCTCGGTCGCCGGCAAGAACGCCGCCGAGGTCGTCAATGACGAGAAGTGGCTGGCCGAGGACTTCATCCCGACCGTCGCCAAGCGCGGTGCGGCGATCATCGAGGCCCGTGGCGCGTCCTCCGCGGCCTCGGCCGCCAACGCCGCCATCGACCACGTCTTCACCTGGGTCAACGGCACCGCCGAGGGCGACTGGACCTCCATGGGTATCCCGTCGGACGGTTCGTACGGTGTGCCGGAGGGTCTCATCTCCTCCTTCCCCGTCACCACCAAGGACGGCGTGTACGAGATCGTCCAGGGCCTGGACATCAACGAGTTCTCCCGCACCCGCATCGACGCCTCCGTCAAGGAGCTCGAGGAGGAGCGCGAGGCGGTCCGCGCCCTCGGCCTGATCTGATGCAGGGTCAGTTGGGTTGAGACCGAGCGTCGTTCGTTCGGCCTGATGCAGTAGCTGCGATGCCCGGGTGGTCGTGACCGCCCGGGCATCGCTGTGTCCGGGGGGTGGTCACCTGCGACGGGCGTACGGAAAGTACGTAGCGAACGTATGTGGTTTGTCGCCATAAAGAGGGGTGCCGATGGCGTGATCCTCACTATCGTCGTTGCGTACGGCCGCCGGGGGCGGGGGAAGAGGTTCGGCGGGACACGCGCCGGGATCGGGCCGTCGGGTGGCCCCGGCGGGGAGCGGGGGTGACGGATGGCGCAGCGATGGGACGCGGAGCGTCGGCAGTGGGTCGACGACGGAACGGGACTGCCGGACGGCGGAGTTCAGGACGGCGTGGACGCCGGCGGGGCGCCGCCGGCCGGGGAGGGGCAGTGGTGGGCGGCCGCCACGCAGGTGGGTCCGCAGCGGCCCGACGTCCCTCCGCCGCCGCCCGTGGGCTCCGTGCCGCCGCACCCCCAGCAGCAGTGGGCCCAGTCCCAGCAGCAGGCCCAGGCCGCCTGGTCGCATCAGCAGTCGCAGCCGCCGACGTGGCCCGGCGGTGCCGTGCCGCCCGGGGGCGCCGGCCGGCCGCCGGGGTCCGGTGACGCGCGGCGGCTGCTGCTGGTGATCGTGGCCGTGGCCGTCCTCGCAGGCGGTGTGGGCGGCGGGCTGTGGGCGGTGACCCGGGACCGCGCGGCGCGGCACCCGCAGGCGAACTCCTCGGGCCCCTCGGCCGGGGTCACGACGACAGAGCCCGGTGCCACCCCGGACCCCTCCGGAGGCGAGGGCGCCTACACGGCACCGGCCGTGACCACCGCCCCCGCGCCGGCTCCCGGGTACAGCCGCTCGGTCGATCCGCTCGGCTACAGCGTGGACGTGCCGGCCGGCTGGGCGCGCGAGGAGACGCAGGGCAAGCTGGCGCCCGTCGTCACCTACACCGCGCCCGGCGGCAGTCGGCGGCTCATGGTGTTCCAGGTCAAGGAGGTCTCCGTGACGGAGTCCTCGGCGCAGGCCCAGTCCATCGCCGAGGGGTTCCGGGGCTACCAGTACCTGGACCGGCGGAGCGGCTCCGACTGGACCGAGTTCAGCTACCGCTACGACAGCAAGCAGTACGGGGCCACCGAGACCGTCGACCACCGTTTCCAGGCCGCCGACGGCACCCCGTACGCCATCATCGTGTACGCGCCGCCGGGCACGGACATGACCGAGCAGCTCACGACCGCCGTGAACTCCTTCTGCCCGACCGGGTTCACCTGCGCCAACGCCGGCTGAGGTGCGGGGCCCCGGGCGGACTGGTGGTCAGCGGGCGGCGGGCAGCCGCTTCTCGAACCAGTGCGCCGCGTACACGTTGTCGTCGTAGCGCGGGATCTCCGTGTAGCCGCACGCCCGGTACATCTCCTGGGCCTCGGTCAGCACGGCGTGCGTGTCGAGTCGTACGACGGTGAAACGGCGCTCGACGGCCCGCTGTTCGAGGCCGTCGAGAAGACGGCGCCCGAGACCGAGCCGGCGGGCTCCGGGGTCCACCCAGACATGCCGGATCTCGCCCGCCCGGGGGCCGAGGCGGCGGAGCGCGCCGCAGCCCACCGGGCGGCCCTCCTCGTAGGCGACGAGGAAGGCGCCCGCTTCGCCCGACACCTCCTCGGGCCGGACGAGGGTCGCGGGGTCGAAGCCCTCGGGGAACCGCGCGTCGATGTCGGCCGCGTACGCGTCGAGGCAGGCCCGGGCGTCGGGGGAGGCTCCGTCGACCGTCTCGACGGTGATCGCGGCGAGCCGGAGCAGTCGGTGCGCTGTGTCCAGGGCCGTCGTGAGCTCCGCCCGGCGGCGGGCGTCGAGACCGCCGAGCAGGCCCTCGGCGAGTGCGTCGGCCAGCCGGTTCTGCTCCCTGATCTCGGCCTCGCCGGCGGCCGTGAGCCCCGCGACCCGCAGCCTGCTGTCACCGGGGTGGACGCTCACATGGACCAGGCCCTGGGTCTGCAGGGCGCGCACCATCCGGCTCAGGTAGCCGGCGTCCAGGCCGAGCCGGGCCCGCAGGTCGCGCAGGGAGGCGCCCTTCCCGCCGATCTCGAACAGCAGCCGGGCCTCGCCGAGCGGGCGGTCCTGGCCGAGGTAGTGGTCGTCGAGGGCTCCGATGCGCCGCGTGAAGTAGCGGTTGAACCGCCGCAGCGCCGTCACCTGGTCCGTGGACACCGGGTCCGCCGGCACTGGCCCCATCTTCTTCATCTTCTTCCGGATCGCTCCGAGTGCGGGCTTTCCCGTCGAGTCCGACGCCGTCCCGCTGTTCCTTGACTTTAGTCAAAGGAAAAGGGGGTGTCCATCGTCCGTTCTCGGTCCTTTTCGTGGGGATTTTCCGTGACGCGGCGCACTTCCGGTGCCGGATCAGGCATGTGGGAGGGGGCGAGGGGCAGGCGCTCACAGCTCACGGGGGCGACACCCGCGTGACACAGGGGGATCGCACAGGAACGGAAGGCAACACCGACCATGGCCGCACAGCAGGCAGAACAGACCATCCACGTGGGCGGTGAGTGGCGCCCGGCGCTCTCCGGCGCGACACGCGAGATTCTCGACCCCGCCGACGCCGAGCCGTTCGCCGTGGTCGCGGAAGGGGACGAGAAGGACGCGGACCTCGCGGTCGCCGCCGCGCGCCGCGCCTTCGACGAGGGACCCTGGCCGCACACCCCCGTCGCCGGACGCGCCGCCCTGCTGCGCCGCGTGGCCGACCTGCTCGTCCGTGACCGCGAGGAACTCGGGCTGCTGGAGAGCCGGGACGCGGGCAAGACCCTGGAGGAGGGGCGCGTCGACATCGACTGCGTCGCCGACGCCTTCCGCTACTTCGCCGACCTCGTCGTCGGGGAGGGCGGCGGGCGGGTCGTGGACGCCGGTACGGCCGACGTCCACAGCGTCGTCGTGCACGAGCCCGTCGGCGTGTGCGCCCTGATCACCCCCTGGAACTATCCGCTGCTGCAGGCCAGTTGGAAGATCGCCCCGGCCCTCGCCGCCGGCAACACGTTCGTCGTCAAACCGAGCGAGATCACCCCGCTGACCACCGTCGCCCTGCTCCGGCTGCTGGCCGAGGCGGGCCTCCCCGACGGTGTCGCGGGTCTCGTCACCGGCCCCGGACACACCGTCGGCGCCCGCCTCGCCGAACACCCCGACGTCGACCTCGTCTCCTTCACCGGGGGCCTCGTCAGCGGGACGAAGGTGGCCCGCGCCGCCGCCGACACCGTCAAGAAGGTCGCGCTCGAACTCGGCGGAAAGAACCCCAACGTCGTCTTCGCCGACTCCTGCGCCACCGAGGAAGGCTTCGACACCGCCGTCGACCAGGCCCTCAACGCCGCCTTCATCCACAGCGGCCAGGTGTGCTCCGCCGGTTCGCGGCTCATCGTCGAGGAGTCTCTGCGCGAACGCTTCGTCGCCGAACTCGCGCGCAGGGCGGGCGCGATCCGGCTCGGCCGCGGTACCGGGGAAGGCGTCGAGTGCGGTCCGCTGGTCTCCGAGCGGCAGCGCGCGCGGACCGAGGAGTACGTCGCCTCCGCGCTGGAGGAGGGCGCGGTGCTGCGGGCCGGCGGCAAGCGCCCCGAGCCGTCCGAACTCCGGCCCGCGAACGGGTACTTCTACGAGCCCACGGTGCTCGACCGGTGCCACCGGGACATGCGGGTCGTCCGCGAGGAGGTCTTCGGGCCCGTCCTGACCGTGGAGACGTTCACCACCGAGGACGAGGCCGTCGCGCTCGCCAACGACACCGAGTACGGCCTCGCGGGCGCCGTCTGGACCGCCGACGCCGGCCGTGCCCGCCGGGTCGCGGGGCGGCTGCGCCACGGCACGGTCTGGATCAACGACTTCCATCCCTATCTCCCGCAGGCGGAGTGGGGCGGGTTCGGCCGCAGCGGCGTCGGACGCGAACTCGGCCCCTCCGGGCTGGCCGAGTACCGCGAGACCAAGCACGTCTACCAGAACCTCGCCCCGGCGCCGGTCCGCTGGTTCGCCGGCTGACCCCCGGAACCCGGCAACATCCCCACCTTTCCAGGACTTTGGGAGCACCCTCTTCATGTCCCAGCAGGAGAACACGTACGACTACGTCGTCATCGGCGGCGGCACGGCCGGCTCCGTGATCGCGTCCCGCCTCACCGAGAACCCGGACGTCAGCGTCGCCGTCATCGAGGGCGGCCCCAGCGACGTGGGACGCGAGGACGTCCTCACCCTGCGCCGCTGGATGGGCCTGCTCGGCGGTGAGCTCGACTACGACTACCCCACCACCGAACAGCCGCGCGGCAACTCGCACATCCGCCACAGCCGTGCCCGGGTCCTCGGCGGCTGCTCGTCGCACAACACGCTGATCGCGTTCAAGCCGCTGCCGTCCGACTGGGACGAGTGGGAGACGGCCGGCGCCAAGGGCTGGGGCGCGGCCTCGATGGAGACGTACTACGCGCGGCTCCTGAACAACATCGTCCCCGTCGACGAGAACGACCGGAACGCCATCGCGCGGGACTTCGTGGCCGCCGCCCGGACCGCGCTGGACGTGCCGCTGGTCGAGGGCTTCAACCGGGAGCCGTTCACCGAGGGCGCCGGCTTCTTCGACCTCGCCTACCACCCGGAGGACAACAAGAGGTCGAGCGCCTCGGTGGCGTACCTGCACCCGGTGATGGACGAGCGGCCCAACCTGACGCTCCTGCTGGAGACCTGGGCCTACCGGCTGGAGCTCGACGGCAAGCGCGTCACCGGTGTGCACGTGCGCACGAAGGACGACGAGGAGGTGCTCGTCCACGCCCGCCGCGAGGTCCTGCTGTGCGCGGGCGCCGTCGACTCGCCCCGGCTGCTGCTGCACTCCGGGATCGGGCCCGCCGGCGATCTGGAGGAGCTGGACATCCCCGTCGTCCACGACCTGCCGGGCGTCGGGGAGAACCTGCTCGACCACCCCGAGTCGGTGATCGTCTGGGAGACGCACGGGCCGATCCCGGAGAACTCCGCGATGGACTCCGACGCGGGCCTGTTCGTACGCCGCGACCCCGGAGCGCCGGGCCCCGACCTGATGTTCCACTTCTACCAGATCCCCTTCACCGACAATCCGGAGCGCATCGGCTACGAACGCCCCGCGCACGGCGTCTCGATGACCCCCAACATCCCCAAGCCCCGCAGCCGTGGCCGCCTTTACCTCACCAGCGCCGACCCGTCCGTCAAACCCGCCCTGGACTTCCGGTACTTCACGGACGAGGACGACTACGACGGCCGCACCCTCGTCGACGGCATCCGGATCGCCCGCGAGATCGCCGCGGCCGAACCGCTCGCCGGCTGGCTCAAGCGCGAGGTGTGCCCCGGTCCCGAGGCCACCGGAGACGAGGAACTGAGCGCGTACGCACGCCAGGTCGCGCACACCGTGTACCACCCGGCGGGCACCTGCCGCATGGGCGAGTCCTCCGACGAGCAGGCGGTGGTCGACCCCGAGCTGCGCGTCCGCGGCCTCGACGGCATCCGGATCGCCGACGCCTCCGTGTTCCCCTCCATGCCGGCCGTGAACCCGATGGTCGGAGTGCTCATGGTCGGCGAGAAGGCCGCCGAGCTGATCGGGGGCGACGCGCGATGAACGAGCCCTCCAAGAGCACCGAGAGCACCGAGAGCACCGACCTCGCCAACAGTGCCGAGAGCGCCCCGCCCGCCGAGAGCACCGAGAGCACCCCCGTCTTCTCCGTCCGCGGTCTGTGGAAGGTGTTCGGGCCGAAGGCCGACCGTGTTCCCGGTGACCCCGACCTCGCCGCGCTGGACGCGGCCGGGCTGCGCGAGGCCACCGGCTGCACCGCCGCCGTCCGTGACGTCGGCTTCGAGGTCCGCAAGGGCGAGGTCTTCGTCGTCATGGGTCTGTCGGGTTCCGGCAAGTCCACCCTGGTGCGTCTGCTGACCCGGCTGATCGAACCCACCTCCGGCAGCCTCGCGATCGACGGCGAGGACGTCCTCGCGATGGACAAGGGCCGGCTGCGCGAACTGCGCCGCCACCGTGCCGCCATGGTCTTCCAGCACTTCGGCCTGCTGCCGCACCGCACGGTCCTCGACAACGTCGCCTACGGCCTGGAGATCCAGGGCGTCCGGCGCGAGGAGCGCCGGGCCAGGGCCGCCGAGGTCGTCGCCAAGGTCGGCCTGGACGGCCTGGAGCAGCGCAGGCCGGGCGAGCTGTCCGGCGGCCAGCAGCAGCGGGTCGGACTGGCCCGCGCCCTCGCCGTCGACCCCGAGGTCATGCTCTTCGACGAGCCGTTCAGCGCGCTCGACCCGCTGATCCGGCGCGACATGCAGGACGAGGTCGTCCGGCTGCACCGCGAGGAGGGCCGCACGATGGTCTTCATCACCCACGACCTGACCGAGGCGCTGCGCCTCGGCGACCGCATCGCCCTGATGCGCGACGGCCGGATCGTCCAGCTCGGCACCCCCGAGGAGATCGTCGGCTCCCCGGCCGACGACTATGTCCGCGAGTTCGTCCGCGACGTGCCCCGCGAGCAGGTCGTGACCGTCCGCACCGCCATGCGGGCCGGGGACTGCGGCGGGCCGGAGCACCCCGGCGCGCTCGCGCCCACCACCGTCGTCGCCGACGCGATCAAGTCCGTCGCCCGCACCGGCCGGGCCGCCTGTGTCGTCGACGAGGGCCGTTGTCTCGGCGTCGTCGACCAGCAGCGGCTGCTCCAGGTGGTCGCCGGCCCGGAGTCGATCGGGGAGGCGGCCTGATGGCGGCAGTCACCGCGCCGGTTCCTCGTACGGCCCGGCCCCGGCTTCTCGGGCGTCCGGCCGTCGCCAAGCTCGTGCTGCTCGCCGCCGTCGCGGCGGTGCTCGTGCCCCTCGCCGAGGCCCGCTGGTCCGGCGGCAGCTGGCCGCACGCCCTGACCGTCGACCTGACCGGACCGCTCGGCAGGGCGGGGGACTGGATCATCGACAACCGGGACAGCCACCCGCTGTTCCTGTACTTCTTCGGCTACGTCAGCAACGCCGTCGTCCTGTCCGTGCGCGCCGTCTATCTGCTGCTCCTTACGGCGGGCTGGGCCGGGGTGACCGCCCTGGCCGCGTTCGCCGCCTGGCGTGCGGCGGGCGTGCGGCAGGCCCTCGGGACGGGCGCCGCGTTCCTCGTCTGCGGGCTCCTCGGCATGTGGGTGCCCACCCTCCAGACGCTGGCGGTCATGGTGGCCGCCGTGTCCGCCTCGGTCGTGCTGGGCGTGCTGCTCGGGCTGGCCGCCGGGCTCTCCGACCGCGTCCACCGCGCGCTGCGCCCCGTCCTGGACACCATGCAGGTGCTTCCGGCGTTCGCGTATCTGCTGCCCGTCGTGCTGGTCTTCGGGATCGGTGTTCCCGCGGCCGTGCTCGCCACCGTCGTCTACGCCGCCCCGCCCATGGCCCGGCTCACCGCGCTCGGGCTGCGCGACGCGGACGAGGGCGTGATGGAGGCCGTCGCCTCGCTCGGAGCCACCGCCCGGCAGCGGCTGTTCACCGCCCGTCTGCCGCTGGCCCGCAAGGAACTCCTCCTCGGCCTCAACCAGACGATCATGATGGCGCTGTCCATGGCCGTCATCGCCTCCGTCATCGGCGCCGGCGGTCTCGGCGACCGCGTCTACCAGGCCCTGGCCTCCGTGGACGTGGGCGCCGCCCTCGCCGCCGGCATCCCGATCGTGCTCCTCGCCATCGTCCTCGACCGGGTCACGGCCGCCGCGGGCGAACGGCTCGGAGCGGCCCGCGCGACCGCACCCCGGACGTACGTGGCGCTCGGCGCCCTGGCCGTCCTCGCCGTCGCGCTCACCGGCCGGCTCGCGGGCCGGACGGAATGGCCCGGGGCCTGGGCGGTGAACCTCGCCGAGCCGGTGAACCGGGTCGTCGACTGGATGACGGGCCACCTGTACTCGGGCGTCCCCTACCTCGGCGGCACCGCCGACTGGGCGGGCCGCTTCACCACCTGGGTGCTCGACCCGCTCCGGGACGGACTGCAATGGCTGCCCTGGTGGGCCGTGCTGCTGGCGGTCGCCGCCCTGGCCTGGCCGATCGGCACCTGGCGCACCGCGCTGACCGCCGTCCTCGCCATGGCCGCGATCGGCGTGCTGGGTGCCTGGAAACCGGCCCTGGACACGCTCTCCCAGGTGCTCGCGGCGGTCGCCGTGACCCTCCTGCTCGGCTTCGCCACCGGGATCGCGGCCGCGCGCAGCGAACGCTTCGAGCGGCTGCTGCGGCCGGTCCTCGACGTCTTCCAGACCATGCCGCAGTTCGTCTACCTCATCCCCGTGGTCGCGCTGTTCGGCGTCGGCCGCGCACCCGCCGTCGCCGCCGCGGTCGTCTACGCGCTGCCCGCCGTGGTCCGCATCACCACCCAGGGGCTGCGGGCCGTCGACCCGGCCGCGCTGGAGTCCGCCCGCTCGCTGGGCGCCACGACCGCGCAGCAACTGCGCCAGGTCCAGCTGCCGTTGGCGAGGCCCGCACTGCTGCTCGCGGTCAACCAGGGCGTCGTCCTGGTCCTCGCCGTGGTCATCATCGGCGGCCTGGTCGGCGGCGGGGCGCTCGGCTACGACGTCGTGTTCGGCCTCGCCCAGGGCGACCTGGCCACCGGACTCGTCGCGGGCGCCGCGATCGTCTGCCTCGGCCTGATGCTCGACCGGGTGACCCAGCCCACCGCGCGCCGCCCGAGGAAGGGAGCCTGACATGCGCGTTCGTACGACCTCCGCGGTGGCCGGCGTCTCGGCCCTGCTGCTGCTCAGCGGCTGCGGCGCCGCCGACATGACCCGCCAGGCCTCGCCCTTCGCGGGTGCCCGGGGCGCGCGGACGGTGACCCTGTCCGTGCAGTCGTGGGTCGGTGCCCAGTCCAACGTGGCCGTGGCGCAGTACCTCCTGGAACACGAGCTGGACTATCGCGTCGACACCGTGCAGGTCGACGAGGTGCCCGCCTGGGACGCGCTCAGCCAGGGCCGCGTCGACGCCATCCTGGAGGACTGGGGCCACCCCGACCAGGAGAAGCGGTACGTCGAGGACAAGGGGACGATCGCGCCCGGCGGGGACCTCGGGGTGACCGGCCACATCGGCTGGTACGTCCCGACCTACTTCGCGAAGGAGCATCCCGACGTCACGGACTGGAAGAACCTGGACAAGTACGCCGACCGGCTTCGCACCCCCGAGAGCGGCGGCAAGGGACAGCTCCTCGACGGCTCACCGTCCTACGTCACCAACGACAAGGCGCTGGTGGACAACCTCCACCTGAACTACCAGGTGGTGTTCGCCGGTTCGGAGGCCGCGCAGATCACGCAGATGAAGCAGTTCGCCAAGGAGAAGAAGCCCTTCCTGACGTACTGGTACTCACCGCAGTGGCTGTTCGAGAAGGTCCCGCTGACCGAGGTGAAGCTGCCCGCCTACAAGGAGGGCTGCGACGCCGACGCGGCGAAGGTCGCCTGCGCCTATCCGCACACCCCGCTGAAGAAGTACCTGAACGCCGAGTTCGCGAAGAGCGGGGGCAGGGCGGCCGCCTTCCTGAAGAAGTTCCGGTGGACCACCGAGGACCAGAACGAGGTCTCCCTGACGATCGCCGACGACCGCCTCACGCCCCAGGAGGCGGCGAAGAAGTGGGTGGAGCGGCACCGGTCGACCTGGCGGCCGTGGCTGGCGTCCTGACCGGGAGCGTCCTGGTCGGGGGCGGGCTGTAGGGGGCGGGCCGGCGGGGTGGCCCCGACCGGGGTGCCCGGCCGGCCCGCCGACCCCTAACGCAGCTTCGCCGCGATGTCCCCCAGCGCCTCGGCCGCCCGGCGCTGCAGTCCGGGGCCGAACGTGACCCGGGTGGCGCCCCGTTCACCCAGCTCGCCCGGGGACGGCCCGTCGAGACGGGCGAACGCGTTCAGCGGTCCCCGGATGCCGGACCGCAGCAGCGGCAGCACCTCGGGCGGCGCGCCGATCGGGTACACGCAGTCGGCACCCGCCTCGACGTACAGCGAGGCCCGCCGGACGGCCTGTCCCGGATCGCCGTCCCCGTACGCGAAGACGTCGACCCGGGCGTTCACGAACAGCATGTCCGCCGCCGCGCCCCGCACCTCGGCCAGCCAGTCGGCGTGCCGGGCCGCGTCCTTGAGGACACCGCCCTCGGAGTCCTCGAGGTTGCAGCCCACGGCCCCCGCCTCCAGCAGCCGCTCCACCAGCTCCCGGGGCGCCAGCCCGTAACCGCCCTCCACGTCCGCCGACACCGGCACGTCCACCGCCCGGGCGATCCGCGCGACGGCGGCGAACATCTCGTCGGCCGGGGTGTCCCCGTCCGCGTACCCCAGCGAGGCGGCAACCCCCGCGCTGGGCGTGGCGAGCGCGGGGAACCCCGCGTCCGCGAACACCCGGGCGCTCGCCGCGTCCCAGGGGCCGGGCAGCACCAGCGGATCGCCGGGCACCCGCCCCTGGTGCAGGGCCCGGAACCGCTCCGCCGCGCCCGTCACCCCGTGCTCCCCGCCCGCCTGTGCCCGGCCCTCACGCGTGCCCGCCCGGCCGGTAGTGGCCCGGGACCATGCGGCAGGTCACGGCGAACCGGTTCCAGGCGTTGATCACCGTGATCGAGGCGATCAGCCGGGCCAGGTCGGCCTCCTCGAAGTGCTCGGCCGCGCGCTCGTACACCTCGTCCGGCACGAAGCCGTCCGTGACGATGGTGACGGCCTCCGTCAGCTCGATCGCCGCGATCTCCTTCTCCGTGTAGAAGTGCCGCGACTCCTCCCAGGCCGTGAGCTGGATGATCCGCTCCACGCTCTCGCCCGCCGCGAGCGCGTCCTTGGTGTGCATGTCCAGACAGAACGCGCAGTGGTTGAGCTGCGAGGCGCGGATCTTCACCAGTTCGAGGAGCACGGGGTCCACGCCCTGGCGGGCCGCCGCGTCGAGCCGGACCATCGCCTTGTACACGTCGGGTGCGAGCTCGGCCCAGGCCAGCCGGGGGGAGTGCTCGGGCGCGTACGCCGCTGCCGCGGCCGGGGGAGCGGAGCCGTCCGGGGCGGCGGGGGTGGTCGGGGTGTGCCGGGTGGTCGTGTCCTGGGTCGTCATGCGATCGACCCTACGAGGGCAGTAGCCCAGGGGTATGGTCCATTCCCATGGGGAAAACGTGGGCCACTCTGGGGGTCGACCTCCATGTCGAGCCGGCCGGGTCCGGTGTCCGCAAGGGGCTGACGGAGGCGCTGCGCGAGGCCGTGCGCAGCGGCCGGCTGGCCCCCGGGACCCGGCTGCCCTCCTCGCGCTCGCTCGCCGCCGACCTCGGGATCGCCCGCAACACGGTCGCCGAGTCCTATGCCGACCTGGTCGCCGAGGGCTGGCTCACCGCACGCCAGGGCTCGGGCACGCGGGTGGCGGAGCGGAGCGTCGTACCACCGGCGCGGGAGGCCGCCCCGCCCCGCCGTGAACCGGCCGGGCCCGCCTGGGACCTGGTCCCCGGACGCCCCGACCTCGCGTCCTTCCCGCGCGCCGCCTGGCTCAAGGCGGCCCGCCGCGCCCTGACCCGCGCCCCGCACGAAGCCCTCGGCTACGGCGATCCCCGCGGCCGCCCCGAGCTGCGTACCGCCCTCGCGGGCTATCTCTCCCGCGCCCGCGGGGTCCGCGCCGACCCGGAGCGGATCGTGGTCTGCTCCGGCTTCTCGGACGGCCTCACCCTGCTCGGCACGGTCCTGCGCCGGCGCGGACTCCGCTCGGTCGCGGTGGAGTCGTACGGGCTCGACGTCCACTGGAACCTCCTGCACCGGTCGGGCCTGCGCACCACGCCGCTGCCCTTCGACGCGCTCGGCACCGACACCCGCGACCTGGCGGGGGCGCGGGCCGTGCTCCTCACCCCCGCCCACCAGTTCCCGATGGGGGAGCCGCTGCACCCGGACCGCCGGGCCGCCGTGGTCGCCTGGGCCCGCCGCACCGGCGGGCTGGTCCTGGACGACGACTACGACGGCGAGTTCCGCTACGACCGCCAGCCCGTCGGCGCGCTCCAGGGACTGGACCCCGACCACGTGGTCCACCTCGGCACCGCGAGCAAGTCCCTGGCACCCGCGCTGCGTCTCGGCTGGCTGGTCCTGCCGCCGTCGCTGGTGGACGAGGTGGTCTCCCTGAAGGGGGAGGGCGGCTGGTCCACCGGGGCGCTGGACCAGCTGACCCTGGCGGAGTTCATCACCTCCGGCGCCTACGACCGGCACGTCCGCTCCGCCCGGCTGCGCTACCGGCGCCGCAGGGACGCCCTGGTCGCGGCCCTCGCCACCCGCGCGCCCGACGTGCACGCCACGGGCATCGCGGCCGGGCTGCACGCCGTGCTCCGGCTTCCGCCCGGAACCGAGGCCGCGGTCGTGCAGGCCGCCGCGTTCCAGAGCCTGGCCGTCCACGGCCTCTCCCGCCACCGCCACCCGGACGCCGTGGTCCCGCACCCGGACGCCCTGGTCGTCGGCTACGGCACCCCGCCGGACCACGCCTGGTCGGGCGCCCTGGACGCACTGTGCCGGGCCCTTCCCTGACACCGAGCCCGTGTACCGCCGGGCGCGGGGCCGGTGCCGGCCGGCAGGGGCCCCGCGCGCGGCCGCACGGACGACGGCGCCGGCCCTCACGAGGGGACCGACACCGACGTCTCCTTCTCCGTCTTTGGCGCCTCGCCGAACCGGGCCAGGGCCAGGGCCCCTGCCACCGCCACCGCGAAGCCGAGCACCGCCAGCCAGGTCAGGCCCTCGCGGGTGCGGTCGCCCAGCCACACCACGCCCACCAGCGCCGGCCCGATGGTCTCCCCGATGACCAGACCGGCGGTCGCCGTCGTCACAGAACCCCGTTCCAGCGCGGTCGTGAGCAGCAGGAACGCGGCACCGCCGCCGATCAGCAGCGCGTACGTCGCCGGATTGGCGAGCAGCGTCCCCGGATCGAGGTCGGCGATCAGCCGTACCGACACCTCGACCACCCCGAACCCGAAACCCGACCCGAGACCCAGCGCGAGCGCCCGTCCCCGGTCGGGCAGCCGTCCGCCGACGAGCCCCAGCACCAGGACGGCGACGGACGTCCCGAGCATCGCGTACTTCAGCGCCAGGGACCCCGTCCGGTCCCCCTCCGCCCCGGACGCCAGGCCGAGCATCGCGAGTCCGGCGCACACCACCGCCACCGCGCTCCACTCGACCCGGCTCAGCCGCACGTGCAGCAGCCGCGAGGCGACCACCGCGGTGACGGCGAGGCTCGCCGCGAGGGCCGCGCCGACCGCGTAGATCGGGAGGGACCGCAGCGCGGCGATCTGCAGCACGAACCCGACCCCGTCGAGGCCGAGCCCCGCCAGATAGCGCCACTGCCGCAGCGCCCGCAGCAGCAGCGCCGCCGCTCCGGCCACCCCGGAGCCTCCTCCGCCCGCGGCCCGCGCGGCCATCGCCTGCAGAACCGTCGCCGTACCGAAACAGACCGAGGCACCAAGGGCGCACACCATTCCAAAGAGCACGAAGCGACTGTAGGGGACGGGGCGTCACCCGGGGCCGTCGTCTTGACCCGCTGTGCTGGATCTCTACTCTGTCGACTTCAATCAAAAAGCGAACCACAGAGAACAAACGGGGGAACGGACATGGCAGACGTACGGCGTCAACTGCGCTCGGGCACGGTCGTCCTGGGCGGCATGGGACTTCTCGCGGCGGCGCTCACCGCCTGCTCCTCGGACCCCGACAAGCGCTGCGTCGACCGTGACAGCTACAACGCGGCCAAGGGCTACGAGGTCGTCGCGGACAAGTACTGCACGTCCTCGTCCGGTTCGTACCACACCGGCTGGTACTACGGCGGCAGCAAGAAGAGCAGCTGGGTCGAGGGCGGCTCCTTCACCAAGCCCAGTGGTTCCGGCGGTTCGGGCGGCAGCGGTGTCCACCGCGGCGGCTTCGGCGGCGGCAAGGGCGGCTCCGGCGGCTGACCCGCCGGGCGGAAGCACCCGCCCGCCACCCGCACGAAGCACCCGCCCGCCGACCCGGAGAATCCACCCGCCCCATGGAACGCCGCACCATCGACCCCCGCCCCGGCTGGCAGCAGACCGTCGAGAGCCAGGGGCTGATCTACCCGCTCACCCGCCACCCCGACGACTCCCTGCGCCCCTACTGGGACGAGAGCGCCTACTACGCCTTCTCGCTGCCCGAGGTGGAGGCGCTGGAGGAGGTCGTCGAGGAACTGCACGCCATGTGCCTGGTGGCGGCCGGCCACATCGTGGAGCGGAACCGCTTCGCCGACCTCGGCCTGCACGACCCCCGGGTCGTGGCCGCCGTCTCCGAGGCCTGGCACCGGCGCGCGGAACTCCCCTCCGTCTACGGCCGCTTCGACCTCCGCTACGACGGGACGGGCCCGGCGAAGCTCCTGGAGTACAACGCCGACACCCCGACCTCGCTGGTCGAGGCCGCGAGCCCGCAGTGGTTCTGGATGGAGGACCGCTTCCCCGGCGCCGACCAGTGGAACTCCCTCCACGAACGCCTCGTCGCGGCCTGGAAACGACAGGGCGCCCTGCTCCCGCCCGGCAGCCCGCTCTACTTCGCGCACTCCGCCGAGGACGAGCTGGGCGAGGACCTGATGACGGTCGCCTATCTGAAGGAGACCGCGGAGCAGGCCGGTCTCGACACGGACTGGATCTCCATGGAGGAGATCGGCTGGGACCCCCTGTCCGGGCGCTTCGTCGACAACCGGCTCGCGTTCATCCGCAGCTGCTTCAAGCTCTACCCCTGGGAATGGCTCACCACCGACGCGTTCGCCGGTCACGTCCTGGACACCCTCGACAACGGCGGCGGCACCGGCACGACCCTGTGGATCGAGCCCGCCTGGAAGATGCTCCTGTCCAACAAGGCCCTGCTCGCCGTCCTGTGGGAGCTCTACCCGGACCACCCGAACCTGCTGCCCGCCCACCTCGACGGCCCCCGCGAGCTGGCCCGCACGAAGGGGTACGTCGCCAAGCCGCTGCTCGGCCGCGAGGGCGCCGGGGTGACCGTCCACGAACCCGGCGCCGCGCCCGTCGTCCGCGAGGAGGCCTGCTGCTACCAGGAGCTGGCACCGCTCCCGTCCTTCGACGGCAACCGGGTCGTCCTCGGCGCCTGGGTCGTCGAGGACGAGGCGGCGGGCCTCGGCATCCGCGAGTCCTCCGGCCTCGTCACGGACGAGTACGCCCGCTTCCTGCCCCACGTGATCCTCTAGGTCGTGTCCGCCCCAGGGCCCGTCGGGCCGTTGCGGGGGGCGGGCCCGGCGCGGCCCGGTCCTACGCCCCGAGCACGGCCCGCAGCTGGGCCAGCCCCCAGTCCAGGTCCTCCTCGCTGATGACCAGCGGCGGGGCGATCCGGATCGTGGTGCCGTGGGTGTCCTTGACGAGGACGCCCCGGTCCATCAGCTTCTCCGAGACCTCACGGCCCGTGCCGTGCCCGGGAGCGATGTCCACGCCCGCCCACAGGCCCCGTCCGCGCACCGCCGTCACCCGGCCGGAGTCCTTGAGCAGGCCCAGTTCGCGGTGCAGACGCTCGCCGAGCCGGGCCGCCCGTTCCTGGTACTCGCCCGACCGCAGCATCGCGATCACCTCCAGGGCCACCGCGCAGGCCAGCGGGTTCCCTCCGAACGTCGACCCGTGCTCCCCGGGCCGGAACACCCCCAGCACCTCCGCGCTCGACACCACAGCCGACACCGGCACCACCCCGCCGCCGAGCGCCTTCCCGAGCACGTAAACGTCCGGCACCACACCCTCGTGCTCGCACGCGAACGTACGGCCGGTCCGGCCCAGCCCCGACTGGATCTCGTCCGCGACGAACAGGACGTTCCGCTCCCGCGTCAGCTCCCGCACGGCCGGCAGATAACCGGCCGGCGGCACCAGCACCCCCGCCTCCCCCTGGATCGGCTCCAGCAGCACGGCCACCGTGTTCTCCGTGACCGCCGCCCGCAGGGCCGTCAGGTCGCCGTACGGCACGATCTCGAACCCCGGGGTGTACGGGCCGAAGTCGGCCCGCGCCTCCGGGTCCGTCGAGAAGCTGATGACCGTCGTCGTACGGCCGTGGAAGTTGTTGCCCGCGACCACGATCTTCGCCATCCCGGCCGGGACGCCCTTGACCTTGTAGCCCCACTTCCGGGCCGTCTTCACGGCCGTCTCCACCGCCTCGGCGCCGGTGTTCATCGGCAGCACCGTCTCCATGCCGCACAGCGCGGCCAGTTCCCGGCAGAAGTCCGCGAACCGGTCGTGGTGGAAGGCCCGCGAGGTCAGCGTCACCCGGTCCAGCTGCGCCTTGGCCGCCTCGATCAGCCGCCGGTTGCCGTGCCCGAAGTTCAGCGCCGAGTAGCCGGCCAGCATGTCGAGGAAGCGGCGGCCCTCGACGTCGGTCATCCACGCCCCCTCCGCCGTCGCCACCACGACCGGCAGCGGGTGGTAGTTGTGCGCGCTGTGCGCGTCGGCCGAGGCGATGAGCGCCTGTGTCGTCTCCCTGGATTCCATGGTGGTCACGGGATCTCCGTTCTGGGCTGGTGGCCTCCTTCCTATCGTCGCTCGCATGGTGGACCGGGGACCCCGGTGATCCGGCGCGCCCGGTAGGCTGATCGACGGGGCCGTGACTGGCGCGCTGGGATGGGACCGACCATCGGGGAGCGGCACCCGCGCTGTGGCTTCCCCGGGGCGATCCCGGACCTCTGGACGGAGAAGCAGGCCGTTCCGAGGGGCCCGGAGTGTCCGGGCGAGGAGTCGTGGCACCACAGTGCCGTGCGCCTGGGCCGACCCGTGAACGCTGATGACAACGTCCGGAGGCCGTCATGCCAGAGCCCCTTTCCACCGAGTCCACCGCCTTCCGCAGCGCCCTCGACGTGATCCGGGCCGTGGAGCCCCGCGTCGCCGACGCCATCGGCCAGGAAGTCGCCGACCAGCGCGACATGCTGAAGCTGATCGCGTCCGAGAACTACGCCTCCCCGGCCACCCTCCTGGCCATGGGCAACTGGTTCAGCGACAAGTACGCCGAGGGCACCGTCGGGCGCCGCTTCTACGCCGGCTGCCGCAACGTCGACACCGTCGAGGCCCTCGCCGCCGAGCACGCCCGCGAGCTGTTCGGCGCCGAACACGCCTACGCCCAGCCGCACTCCGGCATCGACGCGAACCTCGTCGCCTTCTGGGCCGTCCTCGCCGCCCGTGTGGAGGTCCCGGCCCTCGCGAAGGCCGGCGTCCGCAACGTCAACGACCTCTCCGAGGCCGACTGGGCGGAACTGCGCCAGGCCTTCGGCAACCAGCGCATGCTCGGCTTGTCCCTGGACGCCGGCGGCCACCTGACGCACGGATTCCGCCCGAACATCTCCGGCAAGATGTTCGACCAGCGTTCCTACGGCACCGACCCGGCCACCGGTCTCATCGACTACGAGGCCCTGCGCGTCTCCGCCCGCGAGTTCAAGCCGCTGATCATCGTCGCCGGCTACTCCGCGTACCCCCGCCTGGTGAACTTCCGGATCATGCGGGAGATCGCCGACGAGGTCGGCGCCACCCTCATGGTCGACATGGCGCACTTCGCCGGCCTGGTCGCGGGCAAGGTCCTCACCGGCGACTTCGACCCGGTCCCGCACGCCCAGATCGTCACCACCACCACGCACAAGTCGCTCCGCGGCCCGCGCGGCGGCATGGTCCTGTGCGACGAGACCCTCGCCGAGCAGGTCGACCGCGGCTGCCCGATGGTCCTCGGCGGCCCGCTGCCCCACGTCATGGCCGCCAAGGCGGTCGCGCTCGCCGAGGCCCGCCGGCCCGAGTTCCGCGACTACGCCCAGGCCGTCGTCGACAACTCCCGTGCCCTGGCCGAGGGCCTGATGCGCCGCGGCGCCACCCTGGTCACCGGCGGCACGGACAACCACCTCAACCTCATCGACGTCGCCTCCTCCTACGGCCTGACGGGCCGGCAGGCCGAGTCCGCGCTGCTGGACTCGGGCATCGTCACCAACCGCAACGCGATCCCCGCCGACCCGAACGGCGCCTGGTACACCTCCGGCATCCGGATCGGCACGCCCGCGCTGACCACCCGTGGCCTCGGCGCGACCGAGATGGACGAGATCGCCGCGCTGATCGACCGGGTCCTGACCACGGCCGAGCCGGGCACCACCGCCAAGGGCGCGCCGTCCAAGGCGCAGCACGTCCTGGACACGAAGATCTCCGACGAGATCGCCCACCGCGCGAGCGACCTGCTCGCCCCGTTCCCGCTGTACCCCGAGATCGACCTCGGCTGAGACACCGCTCCGCGCCGGGGCCGGATCCGTCCGGCCCCGGAACGGACCGGCCCAGGACCGGATCACCCCCCCCGGACCGGGACTCCCCCGGCTCCGGTGAGGTTGAGGCCCTAGACCTCGACCAGCTCCGGGCGCGGTTCCGGCAGCGGTTCGGCGTACCCGGCGTTCACCCGCCGGACCCTGGCGCGGCGGACGAACCACGAGGCCGAGGCGCCGATGGCCAGGCCCGCCGCGAGTCCGGGCACCGCCCAGGCCGCCGGGTCGGGCTCCACCCGTACGGCGGACACGGTGGAACCGGAGCCGAACAGTCTTCGCTCCTGCGTGAGCTGGTCGAGCACCGACTGCGGCGCCCGGTGCCAGCGGTAGTCGCCGCCCACCAGGTCGGGAGCCAGGTCCGACCGCACCCACGGTGCGCCGTCCGCGGCGAGGTACACCTGGTCCTGGCGCTCGATGGCGACGTCGCCCCCGGCATCCGTGACTCCCCAGACCACGGTGACCACGGGAACGGGAAGGCGGCCGTCCGCCCACTCGGCGGGCCTCTTCTTCGGCCCCGCGTACCGGGGGGACAGCAGCCGCCACAGCAGTCCGAAATCCGGATCGCCGCTGTGCAGGGTGGTCGTGCGCCCCGTGTCACCGGCGACGGTCAGGACGATGTCCGGGCTGTCCCCCAGGGACCCCTGCACGGCGATGTCCCCGCTCTCCAGGACCGCCGGGGCCACCACCGGCCCGATCGCCGCCGGGCCGGCCGCGGCGGACGGCGCAGCCGACACCACCGCCGCGGCGGTCGCGCCCAACGCGCCCACCACCGTGACCAGTTCGCGAAGCCCGCGCATGGAACTCCCAACCGGCCGGCGTGACCGCCGGCCCGCACACCGTTGTGCCAGTTCTCGGAAGGGCCGGACCGGCCGGGATTTCCCTCGGCGGCCTCCGGACCCTGCTCCGCCCTGCCGGATCCGGCTACGTGGGCGGACCGGCATTGTTAAGCGCCGGCGACGCCGAAGGCACCCCCTCCAGCGGGAATGTCACCTCACCGTTGCACTTCCCTGACGGTGTGTGTTCGAAAGGCGCTCAGGTGAGCGAAATTGTGACCGTCTGTGTCGAAGTGCACGGAGGAGCGGAGGCCGGAGTTCCGGGAAGCGCGGCGTCGGCGCGCCCCGCCCGCATCTCTTTCCGGCCAGTTCCGGAGCGGGGCCCGTCACCTGAGAGAATGGTGAACATGGCCTCTGACAGTCCTCGCGTGCTCTCCGGAATCCAGCCCACGGCAGGCTCGTTCCACCTCGGCAACTACCTCGGCGCCGTCCGCCAGTGGGTGGCGCTGCAGGAGTCCCACGACGCGTTCTACATGGTCGTCGACCTGCACGCGATCACGATCCCGCAGGACCCCGCGGATCTGCGTGCCAACACCCGGCTCGCCGCGGCGCAGCTGCTCGCCGCCGGCCTCGACCCGGAGCGCTGCACCCTCTTCGTCCAGAGCCATGTCCCCGAGCACGCGCAGCTCGCCTGGGTCATGAACTGCCTCACCGGCTTCGGCGAGGCCTCCCGCATGACCCAGTTCAAGGACAAGTCCGCGAAGCAGGGCGCCGACCGCGCCAGCGTCGGCCTCTTCACGTACCCGGTCCTCCAGGTCGCCGACATCCTGCTCTACCAGGCCCACGAGGTCCCGGTCGGCGAGGACCAGCGCCAGCACATCGAGCTGACCCGCGACCTCGCGGAGCGTTTCAACGGCCGCTTCGGCGAGACGTTCCGCATCCCCAAGCCGTACATCCTCAAGGAGACGGCGAAGATCTTCGACCTCCAGGACCCGTCGATCAAGATGAGCAAGTCGGCGTCGACGCCGAAGGGCCTCATCAACCTGCTCGACGACCCGAAGGTGACCGCCAAGAAGGTCAAGAGCGCGGTCACCGACACGGACACCGTCATCCGCTACGACGCGGAGAACAAGCCGGGTGTCAGCAATCTGCTCACCATCTACTCCACCCTCACCGGCACCTCGATCGCCGCGCTGGAGCAGGAGTACGAGGGCAAGATGTACGGCGCGCTCAAGACGGACCTCGCCGAGGTCATGGTCGACTTCGTGACGCCGTTCAAGGAGCGCACCCAGCAGTATCTGGACGACCCCGAGACCCTGGACTCGATCCTGGCCAAGGGCGCCGAGAAGGCGCGCGCGGTCGCCGCCGAGACCCTCGCCCAGGCGTACGAGCGGGTCGGGTTCCTGCCCGCCAAGCACTGACGGCCCCTTCCGCCGCCGTACGTGCGACCGTACGGCGGCGGCGCGGCCCCTACCACACCACCTTCGGCAGTCAGTACGAGACGAGCGCGACACTGCTGTGACGGCCGATTGCGGGTCATATCGCCGTACAGTCGAAGGCGGGAGCAGGCCGAGCGATCGCCTCCGTCCGCGCAGCACCACCGAACAGCCCTGAGCACCGACAACGAACAGGAGACGACGTGGGGACCGTAACGATCGGTGTGTCGATCGCGGTCCCGGAGCCTCACGGCAGCCTGCTCCAGGAGCGGCGCGCGGGCTTCGGCGACCCCGCGGCTTGCTGCATTCCCACGCACGTCACCCTGCTGCCGCCGACCGAGGTCGAGGACGCGGCGCTGCCCGCGATCGAGGCGCACCTCATGGACGTCGCCGCCGCCGGGCGCCCGTTCCCGATGCTGCTGTCCGGCACGGGCACCTTCCGCCCCCTGTCGCCGGTCGTGTACGTCCGGGTGGCCGAGGGCGCGGAGGCCTGCACCTGGCTGCAGAAGCAGGTCCGGGACGCCTCGGGCCCCGTACCCCGCGAGCTGCAGTTCCCGTACCACCCGCACGTCACCGTGGCCCACGGCATCGCCGAGGAGGCGATGGACCACGCCTTCGAGGCGCTCTCCGGGTACGAGGCCGGATGGCCCTGCACCGGGTTCGCGCTCTACGAACAGGGCGCCGACGGGGTGTGGCGCAAGCTCCGCGAGTTCGTCTTCGGCGGCGCGGTGGTGCCCCCGCAGGCCTCCTCGCCCGAGCACGACACCACACTGCCGGCGCTCTAGGGCCTGCATGGCGTCGCCGGGCAGACGGGAATTGTCAGACAGGCCCTAGGGCCTGCCGGACGGGGATCGCCGGACAGGCCCTGGGGGTCCCGCCTCAGACCGGCAGCCGCCGGAACACCGCCCGCGGTGTGTGCCGCAGCGCCGACATGACCATCCTCAGCGCCCCCGGCACCCACACCGTCTCCGAGCGGCGCCTCAGTCCCAGCTCGATCGCCGCGGCGACCGCCTCCGGCGTCGTCGACAGCGGCACCTCCGGGAGGTGGGCCGTCATCCGCGTGCGGACGAACCCGGGGCGTACGACCATGACGTGCGCGCCGGTGCCGTGCAGGGCGTCGCCCAGGCCCTGCGCGAAGGCGTCCAGGCCCGCCTTGCTGGAGCCGTAGATGAAGTTCGAGCGGCGGGCGCGTTCGCCCGCGACCGAGGACAGCACCACCAGCGAGCCGTGGCCCTGCGTCTGCAACGCCCGCGCGCACACCAGGCCCGAGGACACCGCGCCCGTGTAGTTCGTCTGCGCGACCCGGACCGCCGCGACCGGCTCCTTCTCGTCCACGGCCTGGTCGCCGAGCACCCCGAACGCCATCAGCACCATGTCGATGTCGCCCTCGGCGAAGACCTTGCCCAGCACGGCCTCGTGGGACTCGGGATCGAGGGCGTCGAAGGCGACGGTACGGACGTCCGCGCCGAGCCCGCGCAGTCGCCCGGCGGCCTCCTCCAGCGCGGGCGTCGGCCGTCCGGCGAGCCACACCGCCCGGGTGCGCCGGGTGATCAGCCGGCGCGCGGTGGCCAGCGCGATCTCGGACGTGCCGCCGAGGACCAGCAGGGACTGGGGGAGACCGAAGGCGTCCTTCATGACAGCTAGCTCCTTGAGGCGGGAACCGGAGGGGAGGGCGGGGCGGGCGCTCCCCGTGCCGGGGAACGGCGGGGGCTACAGGCCGAGACGGCGGGACAGGTCCGAGGTGAACACGCCCCGTGGGTCCAGCTCCCGGCGCAGCGAACGGAACGCGCCGAGCCGGGGGTACATCGCGGCCAGCAGTTCGGGCCGCAGCCGGGCGTCCTTGGCGAGGTACACACGGCCCCCGGCCCCCGCCACCTCCTCGTCGAGCTCGTCGAGGAAGGCGCCGAGGCCCGGCAGGTTCGCCGGGATGTCCAGGGCGAGGGTCCAGCCGGGCACCGGGAACGACAGCCAGCCCGGATCGCCCTCCCCGAAGCGCTTCAGGACGGCGAGGAAGGACGGGCAGCCGCGTTCGGAGATGCGCCGCACGATCCGGCGCAGGGTCTCCTCCCGGCCGTGTCCGACGACGAACTGGTACTGGACGAAGCCGCCGCGCCCGTAGACGCGGTTCCAGTGCGGCACCCCGTCCAGGGGGTGGAAGAAGGCCGGGATCGGCTGGAGTTCACCCCGCCGCGCGCGCGGCGCCTTGCGGTACCAGAGCTCGTTGAACAGTCCGACCGTCGTCCGGCCGAGAAGTCCTTCCGGTACGAAGGCGGGGGCGGCCGGCAGCCGGGAGGGGCGGAACGCGAGCGGGTGCCTGCGGGCCCGCGGGGGCAGCGCGTCCAGCGGGGCGTGATCGCCTCGGGTCAGCACCGAGCGTCCCGTCCGCGCCCCGCGCGCGAGGAGGTCGATCCAGGCGACCGAGTAGCGGTAGCGGTGGTCGCCGGTGGTGAGCCGCGCCATCAGGTCGTCCAGGTCCGTCGCGCGTTCGGTGTCGACGGACATCAGGGCGCTCTCCACCGGCTGGAGCCGGACGGTCGCCGTCAGGATCACCCCGGTCAGCCCCATGCCCCCCGCCGTGGCGTCGAACAGCGGGGTGCCGCGCCCGACCGTCCTGATCTCGCCGTCCGCCGTCAGCAGCTCGAAGGACAGGACGTGCCGGGAGAAGGAGCCGGACACGTGGTGGTTCTTGCCGTGGATGTCCGCGCCGATCGCGCCGCCGACGGTCACGTAGCGGGTCCCCGGTGTCACCGGCACGAACCAGCCGAGGGGGAGGAGGACCTCCATGAGCCGGTGCAGGGAGACCCCCGCGTCGCACAGGACCGTGCCGCCGCCCGCGTCGACGGCGTGGATCCGGTCCAGGCCCGTCATGTCGAGCACCGCCCCGCCCGCGTTCTGCGCGGCGTCGCCGTACGCCCGTCCGAGCCCCCGGGCGATCCCGCCCCGCGCCCCGCACTCCCGGACCGCGGCCGCCGCCTCCCCGTAGGTGCGCGGACGGACCAGACGGGCGGTGGTCGGGGCGGTGCGGCCCCAACCCGTGACGGAGACGGAGTCGGCAGGCATGCCCGTGACCGTAGCGCCGCAGAGGGGGCGTGACGGGGCATTCCGCCCAGCGCTCCCGGCTCCTCACCGAAATGGGTGATTAATGGGATGTCGTCCAAGATTGCCGTAGTTCTGCGACCGCTCCCTAGAAGAGTGGCATCACATGGACGACCTTGACGACCGTGACGCGACGGATCGGCGGCTTGACGACCATGGCCGCCGCGGTGCCCCGGACCGCCGGCCGGACGCCGTGCCCCACCGGCTCGACGGCGAGGACCGCCCGCCCGACGGCGTGGACCGCCGGCTGCTGGGCGTGTTCCACGCCTGGGGCGAGGACCCGCGTGTCGCGGCCGCGGCACGCGCCCTGTCCTGGAGCGGGGAGCACGGCGCCCTCTGGCTCGCAGCCGGGGCCGCGGCCGCGGCCGCCGACCGGAACCGGCGGAGCGCGTGGCTGCGCGCGACGGCGCTCACCGCAGGCGCGCACCTCGCGAGCATGGGAGTGAAGCGGATCGTGCGCCGTCCGCGCCCCGCACACCTGGCACCCCGGGTGCGCACCGCGGGACGGCACTCCTTCCCCAGCTCGCACGCCGCCTCCGCCACCGCCGCCGCGGTGGCCTACGGGGCGCTGGGCGCGTACGCCGTCCCCCCGCTCGCCGCCGCGATGTGCCTCTCACGCCTGGTCGTCGGGGTCCACTACCCCACGGACGTCGCCGCCGGAGCGGCCCTGGGCGCCGCGGCGGCGGGCCTGGGCGCCCGCTGGATCGGGGCCGGCCATGGCTGAGCGCACCGCGCTGCTGGAGCGCGCCCCGGTCATGGCCCCGCCGCCGCGGACGCTGACCGGGCTGCTGCGCGGCCTCCTGCGGACCGCGCGCCCCCGCCAGTGGGTCAAGAACGTGCTGGTCGTGGCCGCCCCTGCCGCCGCCGGCCGGCTGTTCACCCCGTACGCCTTCGGCCGGCTCGCGCTGGTCTTCGTGCTGTTCACCGCCTGCGCCGCCGCCGTCTATCTGATCAACGACGCCCGGGACGCCGCCGCCGACCGCGCCCACCCGGTGAAGCGGCACCGCCCGGTCGCCGCCGGCCAGGTCCCCGTCCCCGCCGCGTACGCCGTCGGCGGCACCCTCGGCGTCCTCGCGCCCGCGGTCGCCGCCTGGCTCTGCTCGGTCCCCGTCTGCGCCCTGCTGACCGCGTACCTCGGCATGCAACTGGCGTACTGCGTCAGCCTGAAGCACGTGCTCGTCGTCGACCTCGTCGTCGTCACGACCGGGTTCCTGATGCGGGCCATGATCGGCGGCCTGGCCCTCGGCATCCCGCTCTCACGCTGGTTCCTGATCACCACCGGATTCGGGGCCCTGTTCATGGTCGCGGCGAAGCGTTACTCCGAGGCCGTGCAGATGGCGGGGAAGGCGGGGGCCACCCGCGCGCTGCTCACCGAGTACACGACCGGCTACCTGCGTTTCGTCTGGCAGCTGGCCGCCGGGGTCTCGGTCCTCGGCTACTGCCTGTGGGCCCTGGAGGAGGGCGGGGTGCCGAACGCCGGCCTGCTGCCCTGGCGCCAGCTGTCCATGGTCGCCTTCATCCTCGCCGTCCTGCGCTACGCGGTCTTCGCCGACCGGGGCACCGCGGGCGAGCCCGAGGACGTGGTCCTGCGCGACCGCCCGCTCGCCCTCATCGGCCTGGTCTGGCTGGCGATGTACGGGCTCGCCGTGGCCAACTGGTGAGCGTCACCGAGGAGCGGCCCGGCCCCGGGCTCCTGACCGCACCCGCGGCGGCCGGCCCGGGGAGCACCGGCACGAAGCCGGCGGCGGATCCCGGGACGGCCCGCGGGCGGTTCCTGCGCGAGGTCCTCGGGTTCGCCGCGGCCGGTGCCCTCGCCTACGCGGCCGACCTCGGCCTCTTCGTCTGGCTCCGGGGCCCGGCGGGCCTCGACCCGCTGACCGCCAAGGCGCTGTCGTTCCTCGCCGGCTGCTCGGTGGCCTACGCCGGCAACGCGCTCGGCACCTACCGCCACGCCCCGGCCCGCGGGCCGCGCCGCTGCCTGCTCTTCCTCGCCGTGAACGTCGCGGGCGCGCTCGTCCAGCTGCTGTGCATCGCCGTCACCCACTACGGCCTGGGTTTCACCTCGCCGCGCGCGGACACGGTCTCCGGTGCGGGAATCGGCATGGCACTCGCCACTGTCCTGCGATTTTGGGGTACCCGGGCACTGGTTTTCCGAGGCGAGGGCAGAGTCGGATCATGGACTGGCTGACAAAGATTCCCGGCGTGGGACCTCTGGTCGTGCGCCTCATGGCCACGCACGCGTGGCGGTCGTACGAGCGGCTGGACCGCGTGAAGTGGACGCGGCTCGCCGCGGCGATGACCTTCATCAGCTTCGTGGCGCTGTTCCCGCTGCTGACCGTGGCCGCCGCGATCGGTGCGGCCACGCTGAGCGACCAGCAGCAGAAGGACCTCCAGGACAAGCTCGCCGAGCAGGTGCCGGGGATCTCCGACCAGCTGGACATCCAGGGCCTCGTGCAGAACGCCGGCACGATCGGGGTGATCGCGGGTGCCCTGCTGCTGATCACCGGCATCGGCTGGGTCGGCCAGATGCGGGACTGTCTGCGCGCGGTCTGGGAGCTGCCCGACGGCGAGGAGAACCCCCTGCTGCGCAAGGCCAAGGACGGGGGGATCCTCGTCGGACTCGGCGGCGCGGTGCTCCTGACCATCGCCGTCTCCACCCTCGCCTCCTCGGCGATGGGCTGGTCGGCGCGGCACCTGGGCCTCGACGAACAGGGCTGGGGCACCACCCTGCTCCAGGTCGTCGCCTTCGCGGTGGCCGTCCTCGCCGACTTCCTGGTCCTGCTCTACGTCCTCACGCTGCTGCCCGGCGTCGAGCCGCCGCGCCGCCGGCTGATCGTCGCGGCGCTGATCGGCGCCGTCGGGTTCGAGCTGCTCAAACTGCTGCTCAGCGGCTATATGCGCGGGGTGGCGTCGAAGAGCATGTACGGCGCCTTCGGGGTGCCGATCGCGCTGCTCCTGTGGATCAACTTCACCTCGAAACTGCTGCTGTACTCGGCCGCCTGGACGGCCACACGCAGCGAGGGGCAGGAGACGCAGGAACGACAGGAGGAGGATCCGGACGGTCCGACGGCCCCGGAGGAGCCCACCGGCCCACGGGAGACGGCCACGCGGTAGGGGCACGGGGATCCAGCCCGTGGGGCTCCGCGGGCCCGAGGGATCCGGGTTCGGCGAGGGCTGGGCTCGAAGCGTTCCGGAGGGCTCCGGGGCCGAGGCAAGGCCGCGGAGCCCCGCGGGCGGTCAGCGGCGGCGGCGCATCAGGTCCGGCAGCGGCCAGCGGCGGTTGACCAGGAAGACGCCCGCCGCGAGCAGCACGAGGAAGCCGGCGGCCAGGCCGAGTGCGACACCGATGCCGCTCGTACCGCCCCGCCCCGCCGGGGCGGAGGCCGCCACCGGCTTCGTGGAGGGGTGCGCGGTGCCGGTGCCGGACCCCGAGCCCGTGCCGGGGCTCGCCCCGTCCGAGGCGTTCGCGCCCGGCTGCGCCGTGGTGTCGACTCCCTTGGGGGCCACGAGTTCGCCCACCGGCTGGACCTTGTCCGCCGCTTGGAAGCCCCAGTCGAGCAGCTGGGCGGCCTCCTTGTAGACCTCGTTGTGCTCCTTCTTCTCCGGGTTCATGACCGTGACGAGCAGCACCTTGCCGCCGCGCTCGGCGACGCCCGTGAAAGTGGCGCCGGCGTTGGTGGTGTTGCCGTTCTTCACCCCCGCGATGCCCTGGTAAGCGGTGATGTCGGTGTCCCCGGTCAGCAGCCGGTTGGTGTTCTGGATCTCGGAGGTCGCCCGGCCGGCCTTGCCCTTGACGGTCCCGGCCGCCGTGCCGGGGAACTTCGCCCGCACCGTCGAGCAGTACTCCCGGAAGTCCTTCTTCTGGAGCCCGGAACGGGCGAACAGCGTCAGGTCGTACGCCGACGACACCTGGCCCCGGGCGTCGTAGCCGTCCGGGCTCACCACGTGCGTGTCGAGGGCCTGGAGGTCGTCCGCGTGCGCCTGCATGTCCTTGACCGTCTCGCGGACGCCGCCGTTCATCGCGGACAGCACGTGCACGGCGTCGTTGCCGGACCGCAGGAAGACACCGAGCCACAGGTCGTGGACGGTGTACGTCTGGTTCTCCTTTATGCCCACCACGCTGGAGCCCGCGCCGATGCCCGCCAGATCGGCGGGGGCCACCTTGTGCGAGGTGGTGCGCGGGAACTTGGGCAGCACCGTGTCGGCGAACAGCATCTTCAGGGTGCTGGCCGGGGGCAGCCGCCAGTGCGCGTTGTGCGCGGCCAGGACGTCGCCCGACTCGGCGTCGGCGACGATCCAGGAGCGGGCGGTGACGTCGGCGGGCAGGACGGGGGCGCCCGCGCCGAGGTTCACCTGGTTGCCGGGCTTGCCGAGCCGCTCGCCGCCGAGGGTCGACATGGCCGCCGGGGGCGTGGCCGACGGGGAGGCGGAGGGGCTCTCCTCGGGGTTCGCGTCGGTGTCGTCGGCGAACGCGGGCGAGGCGAGGGACACGAGCAACAAAGCGGCGGAAGCAATCAGAGAAGATCGCCGAATGGTCATTTTCGAAGCGGGCACGATCGAGAAAGTACAGGGCCGGTGACCTGAATACCCGTCACCGTTCGGGGAAACCGTCCCGTCCCCACCCCGGCGCCGGATCACGGGGGCCGACGGCGATACTGAACGCATGAAGCTCAGCCACCCCGTGTCCTGGTTCCTGCTCGCCTTCGGGGTGTGGAGCTGGGTCATTTGGGTCACTTTCGCTAAGAATCTCTGGAAAGACGCCAGTGGGCTCGCGTTCGACAGCGCGGGTGATCCGACCGCGTACTTCTGGGTGCATCTGACGCTCGCCGTCGTGTCGTTTGTCCTTGGGACGGTCGTCGGGGGCATCGGGTTGCGCGGCGTACGCGCTTTGCGCCAGACGTCATAACCGGGGATACGACGTCATGGTCATCCTGTTCGTGTCCGCGGGTCTGGCCGCGCTGGCCGTGCTCGTGGGACTGCACGTGTACGCCTACCGGCGGCTGGTGCGGGACACCACCGTCGGCCCCGGACCGGTCCGCCGGCTGGGCGCGGCGGTCTTCGTCGCCGGGCCGCTGCTCATGGTCGCCGCCGTCGTGAGCGAGCGGGCGGGCGCTCCCTTCTGGCTCCAGCGGACCCTGGCCTGGCCCGGGTTCCTGTGGATGCCGCTCGGCCTCTACCTCGTCCTGGCACTGCTCGCCGGCGAGGTCGTCCGTCCGGTCCTGCGCCGGGTCCTGGAACGCCGGGCCCGGTCGGCGGCCCCTGCCGAACCGGCAGCCGAACCCGCCCCCGCCGAACCGGCCCCCGCGCCCGCCGAACCCGCCCGTGCTGAACCCGCCTCCGCCGAGCCGGCAGCCGAACCCGCCCCCGCCGAACCGGCCCCCGCCGAAGCCCCCGCCGAGCCGGTGACGGCACCCCTCGTGGACCCCTCGCGGCGGCTGTTCGTCTCGCGGGTCGTCGGCGGCGCGGCCGCGGCGGTCGCGATGGGCACCGTCGGGTACGGCACGTACGGCGTCCTGCGCGGACCCCGGGTCAAGCGTGTCACCGTGCCGCTCGCCAAACTGCCCCGGTCCGCCCACGGCTTCCGGATCGCAGTGGTGAGCGACATCCACCTCGGCCCGGTGCTCGGACGCGGATTCGCGCAGAAGGTCGTCGACACCATCAACGCCACGCAGCCCGATCTGATCGCCGTCGTCGGCGACCTGGTCGACGGCAGCGTGAAGAACCTCGGGCCGGCGGCCGCGCCCCTCGCCGGCCTGCGCGCCCGCCACGGCTCGTACTTCGTCACCGGGAACCACGAGTACTTCTCCGGAGCCGAGCAGTGGGTCCGGGAGGTGCGGGAGCTCGGGATCCACCCCCTGGAGAACGCGCGGACCGAGCTCGCCGGCTTCGACCTCGCCGGGGTCAACGACCTGCAGGGCGAGAGCGAGGGACAGGGACCCGACTTCGGCAGGGCGCTCGGCGACCGCGACCGTACCCGGGCCTGTGTGCTGCTCGCCCACCAGCCGGTGCAGATCCACGAGGCGGTACGCCACGGCGTCGACCTCCAGCTGTCCGGACACACCCACGGCGGACAGCTGTGGCCCGGCAACTTCGTCGCGGCCGCCGCCAACCCCACCGTCGCCGGTCTGGAGCGCTACGGGGACACCCAGCTGTACGTCTCCCGGGGCGCCGGGGCCTGGGGCCCGCCGACCCGCGTCGGGGCGCCCTCCGACATCACCGTCGTCGAACTGGCCTCGCCCGAAGCCTGAGAATCGGCTGTGAGGAGCGGCGGAAAAGATCATTTTCGCCGCTCCTGGGCACTCTTCCCGATTCCCTTCCGCGCCCGAAACTCCTGTGGTTAGGTGATCCGCGCCACCAGGGAGTGGTGTGCGGGGCGCCTGGGGAGGGCACCGATGCGATCGGTTCGCTTATGGATTCTGGTTGCGCTGCTCGTCGTCGCGAGCGTCGGCGTGGCCGGCTGGCAGCTGATGCCGGCGAAGGAGAACAGCAACCGCACCATCACGGTGGGCACCACGGACGCCGTCACCTCGCTCGACCCGGCCGGCGCCTACGACGCCGGGTCCTGGGCCCTGTTCAGCAATGTCTTCCAGTCGCTGCTCACCTTCGAGCCCGGCGGCGCCAAGCCCGAACCGGACGCCGCCCGACGCTGCGGCTTCACCGACGCCGGACTGCGCACCTATCGCTGCACCCTCCGTGACGACCTGACGTTCGCGAGCGGACGCAAGGTGACCGCGGCCGACGTGAAGTTCTCCTTCGACCGGGTCAAGCGGATCAACGACGAGGTGGGCCCCGCCTCGCTCCTGTCCACCCTGGGCAGCGTCGACGCGAGCGGTCTGACCGTCACCTTCCACCTGTCCTCGCCCGACGCGACCTTCCCGTTCAAGCTGGCGACCGGCGCCGGGTCGATCGTCGACAGCACCCGCTACCCCCGGCGCAGCCTGCGCACCGACAACGCCGTCGACGGCACCGGACCGTACGTCCTGAAGACGTACACGCAGGGCGTGAAGGCCGTCCTGTCCCCGAACCCCCGCTACGAGGGAGCCGTCGACCGTTCCGGCAGCCCGGTGGTCCTGCGCTACTACGCCAACTCGCAGGCGCTCCAGGTGGGGTGGAAGGACAAGGAGCTGGACGTCGTCGCCCGGCAGCTGCCGCCCGCCCAGCTCGCCGCGCTCTCCCCGAGCGATCCCAAGCAGCGGGTCACGGAGGCGGACAGCGCCGAGACCCGCAATCTCGTCCTGAACGTGCGCGAGACGTCGCCGCTGCACGACCGGCGCGTACGGCAGGCACTCGCCTCGCTGGTCGACCGCGGGAGGCTGGTCGACCGGACGTACCGGGGGACCACCGACGCGCTGTACGGGCTCATCCCGGCCGGGATCACGGGACACGCGACCTCGTTCTTCGACGACTACCCGCAGCCGGACGCCAAGAAGGCCCGCGCCCTGCTGGCCGAGGCCGGGGTCTCGCTGCCCGTGCGCTTCACCTACGGGTACGCCGAGGGACGCGGGGCCGCGGCCGAGGAGGCCGCCGAGCTCAAGCGGCAGCTCGAGACGGACGGTCTGTTCAAGGTGACCACCGAGGGGTTCGAGTGGACCGAGTTCCAGAAGAAGTACGCGGAGGGCGGTCTGGACGCCTGGGCGGTCGGCTGGGTCGCCGACTATCCCGACGCCGACACCTTCGGGGCGCCGCTCGTCGGCACCGGCAACTCCATGAAGAACGGCTACAGCAACAAGGACGTCGACCGGCTGATCAAGGAGACCCGGCAGGACGCCGACCGCAGCCGCACCGCGGACGCGTTCCGGCGGCTCCAGGTGGACGTGGCGGAGGACGTCCCGCTGATCCCCCTGTGGCAGCGCAAGGACTACGTCGTCAGCAGTGAGGACATCAGCGGCGGCCAGTACCTGTCCGACGGCACCGGCGTCTTCCGTCTGTGGCGGCTGAACTGGCTGTGACGGCGGACGGACCGCCACCGCGCCCGTCGCCCTGACGCGCGGTCGCCGCACGAGTCGTCGCCCTCACGGGCGCGGGCGGCGGCCGACGGCCGGAGCCGTGACCACCGCCCGCGGACGGGGAGGGAGTCCCGTCACGGGTGCGGAGTGGATCCGTACGCCGTCAGGAAGCGGTTGCGGAAGGAGCTCATCTTCCACACCGGGGCGTCGTGCTCGGGCCGCAGTCCGTCGGTCCAGCCCCAGTCGGCGATTCTGTCGAGCACCTTCGGGTCCTTGGCGACGATCGAGACGGGGACGTCACGGCTCGCGTGGTCGCCGCTGACCCGGGCGATCGGCTGGTGGTCGCCGAGGTAGATCAGCACGGTGTTCTTCTTGCCGTACTTCACCAGGTAGTCGATCAGACTCGTCACCGAGTACGAGATCGCCTTGCCGTACTCCACCTTCGACTTCGGCGAGCTGGTGATGATGTCGGCGGGCCTCTTGCCGGCCTTCTCGATGGCGTCGTACACGGAGCCGTCGCCGACCTGGTCCTCGGGGACCGTCTTCGGGATGGGCGCCCAGGGCTGGTGGCTGGAGGTCAGGATGATCGTCGACATCAGCGGCTTGTCGTGCTTCTTGCTGTGCACCAGCCGCTCGTACGCGGCCAGGGCGTACTGGTCGGGCATCGTGGACCAGCTGAACTTCGGCCCCTTGTAGCCGAGGTGGAAGGCGTCGTAGAGCTTGTCGATGCCATAGAACTTCTGCTCGGGCCAGCCCTTCTGGATGCCCGGCATGACGCCCACGGTGTCGTAGTCGCCGGTCCTCTTGAAGGCGCTGACCAGCGTCAGGTGATCGCCGGCGGTCACGGTGCGGTACCGCTGCTGGTTGTTGATCCACAGGCCCGACAGGAACGTCGAGTGGCCGAGCCAGCTGCTGCCGCCGTACGTCGCCGAGGTGAGCCAGCCGCTCTTCGCTGCGAATCCGGCCTGCTTCAGCTTCTTGTTCTCGGCCGTCAGCGTCGCGTCGACACGCGGCGCCATCAGCGGATCCTCGATGGCGCTGCGGCCGTAGCTCTCGATGAACGTGATGATCATGTCCTTGCCGCGCAGATCCGTGAGCATCTGGTCGGGCGGGGTGTTCGCGAAGTCGTCCTTCTTGGATATCCGGGCGAACGCGGCCTCGTCCCGCAGGGTCTGCCGCACCCGCGCCGCCCGCTCCTGGACGACCAGCGCCACGTGCTCGGAGGCTATGGGCACGCCGGTGTACTGCAGCCCGAGCGTCGCGCAGGTGACCCAGGCCATGGCCAGCGCGAGGGTCGCACGGGTCGCCGTCGCGGTGTTCCTGGCCACCAGGTTCCCCAGCCGGACGACCGACAGGGTCATGAGGGTCAGCACCGCGATCACGAGCGCGACGGCCAGCGCCGCGATGCCGAGGGCGCCGCCGTGGCCGAACGTGTCCTGGAGGTAGGCCTGCGCGTCGCTGAAGAGCGACCAGTCGAGGACGACGTTGAAGCCCCGTCCCAGGTATTCGTTGAAGCCGATGTCGAGGATGTTCAGGACCGTCAGCGCACCCAGGACCAGCCCGGCGGCCACCGAGAGCGCGATCCGCGGGCGGCGGGGCAGGACGATCAGCAGCGCGGCGCCGAAGATCGCCTCCACGGGGAGGCGCAGGAACTCGGCCGGCTGGAACTTGTCCGCCTGGCTCGGCATGAGCAGCGCGAACAGGACGAGCGCGGCGGCGACGAGGGTGGTGCTCCAGGCGAGAGCACGGGCGACGACGGGGTACCGGCCCCGCCACCCGCGCCCCGGCCCGTCCCCGGGCGGCTCGTCCTTTGGAGGCTCCGACCCGTCCCCGGCCCCGTCGCCGGCAGCCGCCTCCGGGGCCTTTCCGGCAGGGGCCTCACCGGCCGGGAGAGCAGCCGCCTCCGAGGCACCGTCAGGGGAGCCGCCGTCCGCCGTACCGGCCTCGGCCTCCTCGGCTTCCACCACCTCCGCGGCCTTCGCGGCCGGGGCGTCGCCGCCGGCCTCGGCGGGGTCCTCCGGTCCGTCGCCGGGAGCCTGTTCCGGGGCCTCGGAAGGCGAAGGGGCGGCCCCGTCGGTCATGGTGACCTCGGGGGCCGTCCCGGCCGCTGCCTCTCCCTCACCGGAGGCGGCGGCGTCCTCGTCCCCGCCCGCGGCCTGCTCCGGGTCCGCGGCCTGCTCCGTCTCCGGGGCCGTGTCCGGTTCCGGGTCCGGGCTCTGGCTCGGGTCCGCGGGCGGTTCCGATGCCGGCTCTTCGCGCGAAGGCGCCTCGTCCGTGTTCGGCAGCTGTCGAGAGTTCGTTGTGGACGACAACCCGGCGTTCCTTCCGTGCGATGCGCGGTGGTGGCGTGGCGGGCCGATCGGTTGCGACCGATTCGCCCTCATCGTGGGGTACGGGGGCCGGGCAGCCCGTGTTCAACCGCCTCGGTCAGCATCTGTCCAAGTCCGTTTCCGCAGGTCAAGGCGGTGTGCGGAGAGGTGTCCCGGTCGGCGCGAGGGCTCCGGGACGACGTACGGGTGACGCCGGGGTGTCGCCCCGGGGCTCCGGAACCGCATACGCGGGACCCCGGCTCCTCACCGGACCGCCGCCCTCGACGGGCCTGCCCCCTCACCGGACCGCCGCCCTCGACGGACCCGCACCTTCACCGGGCCGGCACCGACACCGGGGCCGCCACCCACACCGGACCCGCGCTCTCACCCGACCGGCAGGTCACCGCACGGGCAGCGTCACCGTCACCGCCAGGCCCTCGCCCGGCGCCGTCCGCACCGCGACGTTCCCCCCGTGGGCCCGCACCACGCCCTCGACGATCGCGAGGCCCAGCCCGCTGCCCGCGCCCCCGCCGGCCCGGAAGAAACGGTCGAAGACCCGTGCCGCGTCCTCCTCGGCGAGTCCCGGCCCCTTGTCCGCGACACACAGCCGCAGGACTCCGTCCACCCGTTCCAGACCCAGCCGCACGGGCACGTCGTCGGGGGTGTGGGTGCGTACGTTGCCCACGAGATTGCCCAGCACCTGCCGCAGCCCCGACTCGTCGGCCCGTACGAGCAGGGTGCCGTCGGCGTCCACGGTCACCGGGCGGCCGGGCTGCTGGGCGCGCAGGTCCGCCGCCGCGTCCCGCACGAGCCGGCTCAGGTCGACGTTCCGGAAGCGCAGTTCCGGCCGCTGGTCGAGGCGGGCCAGGATGAGCAGCTCGTCGACGAGCCGGCCCATGCGGTCGGCCTCGGCGTTCATCCGGTCCCAGGCGCGTCTGCGCTCGGCCGGGTCGGTCAGCATCCCCTTCTCGTACAGCTGGAGGTAGCCGCGTATCGCCGCGAGCGGGGTGCGCAGCTCGTGCGAGGCGTCCCCGACGAACCGGCGCAGCTGGGCGGCGCTGTCCTCGCGGGTCCGGTAGGCCGACTCGACCTGGTGCAGCATGGAGTTGAGCGCGAGCCGCAGCTGCTCGACCTCCTGGGTCGGATGATGGCTGGAGGGGACGCGCCGGGTCAGATCGCCCTCGGCGATGGCGGAGGAGGTCTCCACCATGGCCTCCAGCGGCAGCATCCGGCGGCGGACGCTGAACATCGTCAGGCAGGCGAGGAGCGCGAGGAGCAGGGTGCCGACGGCGAGGTCGAGCTTGAGGGCCTGGGCGATGCCCTTGTGCAGTCCGTCGGTCGAGGCCGCGAACAGGACGTAGGTCCCGTCGGCGAGCCGGGTGCCGGTCGCCCGGTAGGCGGCACCGTTCACGGTGACGTCCCGCGGTTCGCCGGCGCGGACGAGGGAGGCGGGGTCGTCGACGGCGGCGGCGAACGCGCGCTGTGTGTCGCCGGGCCGGAAGCCGGCCACCTCGATCGCCCGGCCGTGCCGGTCGACGGCCGCGAAGACCGAGTCGGGCTTGGACTCGTCCGCCGCCGGACCGAGCCGGTCGTGGACGAACGCGAGGGCGCTCAGCGAGTCGATCTGGCGCAGGGTGAGCTGCGAACCGCCCAGCGAGTCACGGGTCTTGAGGAGCTGGGCGTCCACCTGGTCGAGCAGGTAGTGCCGCATGCCCATCAGGCTCACGGCGGTCGCCACCACGATGCCGACGGCCAGCAGTCCCACGTTGGCGATCGTCAGTTTGCCGCGCAGCGAATGGACGCCGTGCCGGGAGCGCGGGGGCGGGCGGCAGCCGGGCCGCACGAGCGGGTTCATGCGAGCCCGTATCCGACGCCCCGGCGGGTCTGGATCACCGGCGGGCCCAGGGGTTCGAGCTTGCGCCGCAGGTAGCTGATGTAGGTCTCGACGACCGTCGACTCGGCCGGGTGCTCGTACTGCCAGACGTGGCGCAGGAGTTGTTCCTTGGGCACGATCCGCCCGCCGTTGCGGACGAGGAAGCGCAGCAGCGCGTACTCGGTGGGGGTGAGCTCGACGGTGGTGCCCGCGCGGTGGACGCGGTACGTCGTCTCGTCCAGCTCCAGGTCCCCGTAGCGCAGCGGCGGTCGCTGGGGCAGGACGTCGTCGGGCCGGGTGCGGCGCAGGACGGCGGTGATCCGGGCGACGACCTCGTCGATGTTGAACGGCTTGGTGATGTAGTCGTCGCCGAAACCGAGCGCGCCGACGATCTCGGCCGGCGCGTCCCGGGCGGTGAGGAAGACGACGGCCAGGTCCGGCTGCCGCAGCCGCAGTTCACGGCCGAGCGCCCGGCCGTCGCCGTCCGGGAGCATCACGTCGAGCAGCGCGGCGTCGGGACGGGTGCGTTCGGCGAGGGCGAGCGCCTCGCGGACGCATCCTGCGGCCATCACCTCGAAGCGGTGGTAGCGCAGGGCGATGGTGAGGACGTCCGCGATGCTCGGCTCGTCCTCGACGACGAGGACGGTGGCTCCCTCGTGAGCGGTCATGTCCCCAGTATCGGCGGGGCCGTCGGCGGACGGTGCCGTTCGCTCCTTGGAGTTCCTTGAGAGTCATGGGCGGGTCGTGTCCCCTCGCGCGGGGGGCCGCGAATGCTGGTGACCAGGACCTGGGGGACCGACCGACTAAGGAGCGTTGAACGTGGCGGTATTGGCACGGTGGTGCTATCGGCACCGGCTGGTGGTCCTGTTGCTGTGGGTGGGTGCGCTGTTCGGGCTCGGCTTCGCGGCGACCACCGCGGGCACGGACTACGCGAACGTGTTCTCCCTTCCGAACACGGACTCCAAGCGTGCGTACGACCAGATGGAGAAGGCCTTCCCGAACAGCGCGGGGGACACCGACACGGTGGTGTGGAAGGTCGCGGACGGCACGGTCAGGGACGCCTCGGTGCGGTCCCGGATCCAGCCGGTGCTCGACGAGATCGCCGGCATGAAGGGCGTGGGCCAGGTCGCGGGGCCCTACCAGGGGGAGCGGGGCGCCGCGCAGATCAGCGAGGACGGCCGGATCGCGTACGCCCAGATCACCTTCGCCGAGCAGGCGAACGCCGTGCCCAAGGACCTGGTGCAGAAGGTCGTCGACACCGCGCAGGGTGCCGAACGGGCCGGACTACAGGTGGAGTTGGGCGGGCAGGCGATCCAGCGGGTGCAGGAGCCGCCCACCGGGCTCGCCGAGATGGTCGGCATCCTTGCCGCGGCCGTCGTCCTCTTCCTCGCCTTCGGTTCGCTCTTCGCGATGCTGCTGCCGATCGGCATCGCGGTCTTCGGGGTGGGGACGGGGCTGTTCTCCACCCAACTGCTCAGCCACGCCACGGACATCCCGGACCTGGCGCCGCTGCTCGCCACCCTCATCGGCCTCGGTGTGGGCATCGACTACGCGCTGTTCATCGTCACCCGGCACCGGCGCGGTCTGCTGCGGGGCCTGGCGCCCGAGGAGTCGGCGGTCGTCGCCCTCAACACCTCGGGGCGGGCGGTGCTGTTCGCGGGCGGCACCGTGTGCATCGCGCTCGCGGGCATGCTCGTGACGAACCTGCGCTTCCTCGACGGCGTGGTCATCGGCACCTCCCTGACCGTCGTGTTCAGCGTGCTCGCGGCGACCACCCTGCTGCCGGCGCTGCTCGGGGTCCTCGGCACCCGGGTGCTCAGCCGCCGCCAGCGGCGCAAGCTGGCGGAGCGGGGTCCGGAGCCGGAGCGGGCGAGCGGGGTCGCGGCCCGCTGGTCGGCGGGCGTGCAGCGGCGCCCCCGTACGATCGCGGTCCTCGCGCTGGCCGTGATGGCGGTCCTCGCCGTCCCCGTCCTGTCGCTGCACCTGGGCGCCACCGACCAGGGCAACGACGACGCCAAGACCACGACCCGGCAGGCCTACGACCTGCTGGCCGAGGGCTTCGGGCCCGGCTTCAACGGCCCGCTCCAGGTCGTCGTGACCGCCGGTGACGCGGGCGCGCTGACGAAGAGCATCGGCACCACGCCCGGGGTCGCCGCGGTCGCCGCGCTGCCGCCCGCGCACGGGGTGACGGTGATCCAGGTGGTGCCGACGACCTCGCCGCAGTCGGTGAAGACCGACGATCTCATCGACACCCTGCGGGACCGGGTGATCCCGGACACGGGGGCCACGGCCCACGTCGGCGGGGTGACCGCAGTGTCGAAGGACTTCGCGACCATCACCGGCGACCGGCTGCCCTGGTTCGTCGCCACGATCATCGGGCTCGGCTTCCTGCTCCTGCTGATCGCGTTCCGCTCCCTGGTGGTGCCGCTGACCGCCGCGCTGATGAACCTGATCGCGGCCGCCGCGTCCTTCGGCGTCCTGGTCGCGGTCTTCCAGTGGGGCTGGGGCCTGGAAGTGCTGGGTCTCGGCAAGGAGGGGCCGATCAACGCCTTCCTGCCCGTCATCATGCTCTCGCTGCTCTTCGGCCTGTCCATGGACTACCAGGTGTTCCTGGTGAGCCGGATGCACGAGGAGTGGGTGCACACGAAGGACAACGCGCGGGCGGTGCGCGTCGGGCTGGCGGAGACCAGCCGGGTCATCAACTCGGCCGCCCTGATCATGGTGTGCGTCTTCCTCGCCTTCGTCCTGAGCGGTGACTCCGGGGCGGCGATGGCGGGGGTGGGGCTCGCGGCCGCGGTCGCGCTGGACGCCTTCATCCTCCGTACGGCCCTGGTCCCCGCGGCGATGCACCTGCTCGGCGACTCCAACTGGTGGCTGCCCGGGTGGCTGGACAAGCGGCTGCCGCATTTGGCGGTGGAGCCCGCGGAGGAGCCGTCCGCGGACGTGGCACCGGCCGGGGGCGGGGCGTCGGCCGTGCACGGGTTCGTCCGGGACGCGGAGGGCGAGGCCGTCGACGGGGCGGTGCTGACGCTGCTGTCCAAGGGAGGCCGTCAGCTGGACCGGGTGACCTCGCTGGCCGACGGGTCCTACATCGTCTCGGTCCCGGCTCCGGGGACGTATCTGCTGTCGGTGACGGCCCGTTCGTACGGGGCGCGGGCGCAGCACCTCGTCGTCACGGAGGAGCCGCTGGTGCACGACGTGGAGCTGACACCGGGCGAGGTGGACGCCGACGCGGTCAACTGAGGCCGCGCGGCGCCGGATCGTTCCGGTGCGACGGGGGGTGCCCGCCACGGCGGGCGCCCCTCAGCCCGTCGAGGTCCGCACTCCTCGGCCCGTCGTGGTGTGCGCCCCTCAGTCCGTCGTCCCGGCCGTCCGTGACGGGCCCTGTTCCGACTTCTTCGCCGGGTCGGGCAGGGCCTTCGTCATCCCCGGCAGGAAGTCCGTGAACAGCTCGTGCACCTCGTGGACGAGGGGACGCAGCAGCCGGAAGCGGGCCAGCGAGACCCCGCGCGCGGTGAGCCGGGCGCCGCGCTCGGCGAGCCGGTAGCTGCGCTCGCGGCTCTCGGTCCGGTCGAACACCCAGTACAGGACGAGCCCCATCTGCGAGAGCCACATCAGCTCGGGCAGCACCTCGCGCAGTTCCTCCGGGACCTTGGTCTTCGCCCCGGCCAGCACCTCCTTGTGCACGCTGATCGCCTCCAAGCGCGCGTGCTCGGACTCGGGGGAGAAGGGGCTGAGTGGACTGTCCGGGTCGGCGGCGTTCTTGAAGAACTGCACGGCGAACTCGTGGTACGGCGTGGCGATGTCCAGCCACACCTTCAGCACCCCGCCCAGCCGGGCCTCCAGGTCCGTCTCGCGGGCCAGTACGTCCCGGACCGCCTCCTGGTGCTCGGCGGCGATCCGGTCGTAGAAGCCCTGGATCAGGTGCTCCTTGCCGGCGAAGTAGTAGTACGCGTTGCCGACGGAGACGCCCGCCTCCTGGGCGATGGCCCGCATCGTCGTCTTGTCGTACCCCCGTTCCTGGAAGAGCCGCATCGCGGTCTCCAGGATCAGGGCCCGGGTCTGTTCGCTCTTCGCCGGGCCCTTCGCCTCCTTCTCCGGGGACTTGGCGGGCTCGGGGGCCGCGGAGGACCTGCTGGGGCCGGGGCTGTCTGTCGGTGCTGGCACGGGACGAGCCTAACGACTGGGAACGGCCGGGCACCCGCCGCCGTCACAGGCGGGCGGCGTGAAGGTCCATCCGGCGACCGGGTCGTAGCTCCAGCCGTCGCCCCACTCGTACGAGCCGCCGCCCCACCGCCGCCGTGCCTGCGCCTCGCGCCACTTGGCGGCCGCGAGGGTCGCGCCCCGGGCCAGGCGCGCGCCCGCGGGCGTGCTCAGCCGGTGGGCCAGCGCCCGGTACTCGCGCAGCGCCCAGAGGGTGACGATCCAGGCGGCGGACCCCTGGTAGACCTGCCCGGCGTCCCCGACGACGGTGATCTCGTCCATCGTGGCGCGGTGGTCGAGCCGGGGGCAGCGCCGCAGGGCCTCCTCGGAGCCGGCCGGGACGAACCGCAGCGGCACGAGCTGGGCCTGTCCGGCGAGCCACTTCTTCAGGAAGGCGCACAGCGAGCAGCGCGGGTCGTAGAGGACGGTGAGCCCGAGGACCGGGACGCTCGCCGCGTCCCGGTCCCCGGTGGCCGGTGCCCCGGTCACCGCGCTCACGCCCCGGCCGTGGGGGCGGCCCAGTCCGTCGGCCGCACCGGCGGGACCTGCTCACGCTCCATGACGCCCCGCCGCCGGATCCGGTTGAGCACGTAGACGTTGGCCAGGTGCATGACGCCGAGCACCAGCAGGACGACGCCCAGCTTGGTCGACAGGGCCTCGAAGATCCCCCGGGCGTCGGTGATCTCGTCGCTCTGGTGCAGATAGAGCGCGACGAAGCCCAGGTTGACGAGGTAGAAGCCCACCACGAGCAGCCGGTTGACGGCGTCGGCGAGCCTCTCGTCACCGTGCAGGACGTCCGACAGGAAGATCCGCCCGTTGTGACTCAGCGTGCGCGCCACCCAGACCGTCAACGCGATGCTGACCACCAGGTAGATGACGTACGCGACGACTGTGAGGTCCATGTCCCCACCCCTTCTTGAACGCGTTCAAAACGCTGTCTGGAATGAATGTAGACCTCCTTTTGAACATGTTCAAGTCGGATCCGGGGGACCCGATGACCGGTTGTCAGTGGGGGCTCGTACTGTTCGTCGGCATGGGAATGGTGACGTTCGTCGACGAGACGACCAGTGGGAGGCGGGGCACCGGCTGGGGGATCGAGATCGCCGAGGAGCGGCTCGCGGTGCGCGAGCTGATCCGGCGACGGGTCTTCCAGGAGGTCGCCGAGTACAACGCGAGCACGCCGCCGGTGTTCCAGGGGCTCGTGCAGCCCGAGAACACCGAACGGGTGCTGAACGGCTACGCGCTGCGCACGCCCCGCCGGATAGACCCGGAGGCCCAGAGCGCCCTCGCGATCCGGGCCTTCGAGGGGAACGGCTTCCTGGTGCTCGTGGGGGAGCGTCAGGTCACCGACCTCGACGAGGAGATCGAGCTGGTCCTGGGCACCGAGGTCACCTTCCTCAAGCTCGTCGCGCTGGTGGGGGGATGACGATGTCGAGCACCAGGAAGCTTCTGGAATGGATCCGTTCGAACGCGGCCGACGGCAACATGGGGGGACTCGCCACCGACCTCCTGCGGGCCTCGCTGGTCAAGACGGCCCAGTGGGGCGGTGGTTGGGAAGAGCTCCTCGGCCTGCTGGGCGAACTCCCCGCCGATCAGCGGGAGAGGCTGGCCGGCGCGCTGGCGGAGGGCTACGCGACGGTCGGCAACCGATCGGAACCCCGCAACCACGTGCTGACCATGCTCGCCGCCGTCTGCCACGGCCTCCCCGAGTACCCGCTCGCCGACGAGCGGGCGATCCAGCTCGCGGAACTCGGCCGGCAGAACACCATCTGGTACGCGACGCGGCTGGACGTCCTGGCCGAGGCCGAGCTGGCGGCCGGCCGGACGCTGGACCCCGCCCTCGTCGCGGCCTTCCGCCGCAGCGGCATGGACGCCTACCGCCGCGGAGTCTTCGCCGACCTGCTGAAGAAGACCACGGAGCCCGTCCTCAACGTCGGTGAGGAATGGGCCGAACAGGCCATGCGGGACGCCTCCACCCCCGACGGGCAGGCCCTGCTCGCCCATCTGCTGACGGCCACCACCGCCAAGCCCTCCGCCAAGTGGGAAGCCAGGGCCGCCGCCCTCGTCGAGACCCTCGGCGCCGAGCGGGTCCGCGCCCACGCGGTGTCCTGGCTCGCCCTCGCCGGCCGCCCCCGGACCTTCCAACTGGCCGGTCAGGCCTACGGCGCCGACGTGAACGAGCTCTACGACCCGTACAACGCCAACGCCCTGCGCGGCCTCGCCTGGCTGGTCTCCCTGCTGCCGCCCCGCCCCGACACCGCCCGGGCCCTCGGGGCGCTCGTCGAGACCTCCCTGAAGAAGGTCACCGGGATCGGCCCGCGCAACCCGAAGGTCGCCAACGCCGGTGTCGTCGCGCTCGCCCGCGTCGAGGGCGAGGCCGCCCTCGCCGAACTGGCCCGGCTGGCCACCCGGGTGACGTACAAGGCCACCGCCAAGCTCATCGACGGCTTCCTGGAGGCCAAGGCCACCGCCCTCGGCATGAGCCGGGAGGAGATCGAGGAACTGGCCGTCCCCGCCTACGGGCTCACGGCCGTCGGGCAGGCCCGCCACGCACTCGGCGAGACCACCGCGCTCCTGGAGGTCCAGGGCTCCCGCGCCGTGCTGAGCTGGCACAACGCCAGCGGCAAGCCCGTCAAGAGCGTGCCGGCCGCCGTCCGGCGCGACCACGCCGAGGAGCTCAAGGAGCTCAAGGCCGCCGTCAAGGACATCGACAAGATGCTCTCGGCAGGGACCGAACGCCTGGACCGGCAGTTCCTCGCCCGCCGCACCTGGACGTACGGCACCTGGCGCGAGCGCTACCTCGACCACCCGCTCGTCGGCACCCTCGCCCGCCGCCTGCTGTGGACGGTCGACGGCACCCCGGCCGGCTTCGCCGACGGCGAGCTGCGCACCCTCACCGACGACCCCGTCACCTCGGGCGCCGAGGTCACCCTCTGGCACCCGGTCGACCGCGAGCCCGCGGAGGTCGTCGCCTGGCGGGACTGGCTGGAGCGGCACGGGATCACCCAGCCCTTCAAGCAGGCCCACCGCGAGGTGTACCTCCTCACCGACGCCGAACGCGCCACCGGCACGTACTCGAACCGCTTCGCCGCCCACTACGTGCGCCAGCACCAGTTCAACTCCCTGGCCGCCGTCCGCGGCTGGCGCAACAAGCTCCGCCTGTGCGTCGACGACGAGGCGCCCCCGGCCACCCGGGAACTGCCCCAGTGGGGGCTGCGCGCCGAGTACTGGATCACCGGCGACGGCGAGTACGGCGAGGACACCACCGAGTCCGGCAGCTATCTGCGGCTGCGCACCGACCAGGTGCGCTTCTACCCGCTCGACGCCCCCGAGAACTCCGCGCACTGCTACGGCGGGGAGTACCGCATGTGGCTGGGCCCCGACGAGAACCCCGTCGAGCCCCTGCCGCTGACCGGGATCCCCCCGATCGTCCTGTCCGAGGTCCTGCGCGACGTCGACCTGTTCGTCGGCGTCGCCAGCGTCGGCAACGACCCGGCCTGGCAGGACGGCGGCCCCGGCGGCCGCTTCCAGGAGTACTGGACGTCGTACGGCTTCGGCGAGCTGACCGAGACCGCGCAGACCCGCCGCGCCCTCCTCGACCGGCTGGTCCCCCGGCTCGCGATAGCCGACCGCTGCACGCTCGAGGGCCGCTTCCTGCACGTGAAGGGCGAGCGGCACACGTACAAGATCCACCTGGGCTCGGGGAACATCCTGATGACCCCGAACGACCAGTACCTGTGCATCGTCCCGAAGTCCGCCGCGACGAGCCCCCAGGCCGGCTATCTGCCCTTCGAGGGCGACCGGATGCTCGCCGTGATCCTCAGCAAGGCCATGCTGCTCGCGGACGACCTGAAGATCACGGACCCGACCATCCTCAGCCAGCTCTGACCGCACCCGCCCCGACCGCGCGGACCCCGCCGGCCCGGGGCCGGCCGGACACGCCGAAGGGCCCCGCTCCAGGAGAGGAGCGGGGCCCTTCGGGTACGGCGGCAGGCGTCAGATGCGGCGCGTGATCAGCGCGCGCTTGACTTCCTGGATCGCCTTGGTGACCTCGATACCGCGCGGGCAGGCGTCCGTGCAGTTGAACGTCGTGCGGCAGCGCCACACACCGTCCTTGTCGTTGAGGATCTCCAGACGCTGCTCCCCGGCCTCGTCACGCGAGTCGAAGATGAAGCGGTGGGCGTTCACGATCGCGGCCGGACCGAAGTACTGGCCGTCGTTCCAGAACACCGGGCAGGACGACGTGCACGCCGCGCACAGGATGCACTTGGTGGTGTCGTCGAACCGCTCGCGGTCCTCGGCCGACTGCAGACGCTCGCGCGTCGGCTCGTTGGTGTCCTTCGTGATGAGGAAGGGCATCACGTCGCGGTACGCCTGGAAGAACGGGTCCATGTCGACCACGAGGTCCTTCATCACCGTCAGGCCCTTGATGGCCTCGACCGTGATCGGCTTCGCGGGGTTCAGGTCCTTGATCAGCGTCTTGCAGGCCAGACGGTTCTTGCCGTTGATCCGCATGGCGTCCGACCCGCAGATGCCGTGCGCACAGGAGCGGCGGAACGTGAGCGTGCCGTCCTGGTCCCACTTGATCTTGTGCAGCGCGTCGAGGACACGCTCCTTGGGGTCGATCTGCAGCTGGAAGTCTTCCCAGACCGACTCCGCCGAGACCTCCGGGTTGAACCGGCGGATGCGGAACGTGACCGTGATGTAGGGGGAGTCGGCGAAACCGGGCTCGGGTGCGCCGGCCGCGTCCGCCTTGTCCAGAGTGGGAGTAGCCATCAGTACTTACGCTCCATCGGCTGGTAGCGGGTCTGGACGACCGGCTTGTAGTCGAGACGGATGGACTCGGTGCCGTCCTCGCCGACCTCGCGGTACGCCATGGTGTGGCGCATGAAGTTGACGTCGTCGCGGTTCGGGTAGTCCTCGCGGTAGTGACCGCCGCGCGACTCCTTGCGGGCGAGCGCGGACACGGCCATGACCTCGGCCAGGTCGAGCAGGTTGCCCAGCTCGATGGCCTCCAGCAGGTCGGTGTTGAACCGCTTGCCCTTGTCCTGGACCGAGACGTTCTTGTAGCGCTCGCGGAGCTCCGCGATCTTCTCCACGGCCGTCTTGATCGTCTGCTCGGTGCGGAACACCATCACGTTGGCGTCCATGCACTCCTGGAGCTCCAGGCGGATCGCGGCGACCCGCTCGGTGCCCGTGGAGTTGCGCAGCCGCTCGACCTGGTTCACGACCTGCTCGGCCGGGTTCTCCGGCAGCTCCACGTAGCCGGCCTTCGCCGAGTACTCCGCGGCCGCGATGCCCGCACGGCGTCCGAAGACGTTGATGTCCAGGAGCGAGTTCGTGCCGAGACGGTTGGCGCCGTGCACGGAGACACAGGCGACCTCACCGGCGGCGTACAGGCCCGGGACGACGGTGGTGTTGTCCGAGAGGACCTCACCCTCGACGTTCGTCGGGATGCCGCCCATGGCGTAGTGCGCGGTGGGCTGGATCGGGATCGGGTCCGTGTAGGGCTCGATGCCGAGGTAGGTCCGCGCGAACTCCGTGATGTCGGGCAGCTTGGCGTCCAGCTGCTCCGGCGGGAGGTGCGTCAGGTCGAGGTAGACGTGGTCGCCCTCGGGACCGCAGCCGCGGCCCTCACGGATCTCCGTGTAGATGGAGCGGGACACGACGTCACGGGACGCGAGGTCCTTCATGACCGGCGCGTACTTCTCCATGAAGCGCTCGCCGTCCTTGTTGCGGAGGATGCCGCCCTCACCGCGGGCGCCCTCCGTCAGCAGGATGCCCATGCGCCAGATGCCGGTCGGGTGGAATTGGAAGAACTCCATGTCCTCCAGCGGCAGCCCGCGACGGTAGACGGCCGCCTGGCCGTCACCCGTGAGGGTGTGCGCGTTGGAGGTCACCTTGAAGAACTTGCCGGTGCCGCCGGACGCGTAGATCACGGCCTTCGCCTGGAAGACGTGGATCTCGCCGGTCGCGAGCTCGTAGGCGACGACGCCCGCCGAGTGCTTGACGCCGTCGACCTCGGTGATGAGCTGGTCGAGGACGTAGAACTCGTTGAAGAACTCCACGCCCTCCTTGACGCAGTTCTGGTACAGCGTCTGGAGGATCATGTGACCGGTGCGGTCCGCGGCGTAGCAGGACCGGCGGACCGGGGCCTCGCCGTGGTTGCGGGAGTGACCGCCGAAGCGGCGCTGGTCGATCGTCCCGTCGGGCGTCCGGTTGAACGGCAGGCCCATCTTCTCCAGGTCGAGGACCGAGTCGATGGCCTCCTTCGCCAGGATCTCGGCGGCGTCCTGGTCGACCAGGTAGTCACCGCCCTTGACCGTGTCGAAGGTGTGCCACTCCCAGTTGTCCTCCTCCACGTTGGCGAGCGCGGCGGCCATGCCGCCCTGCGCCGCGCCCGTGTGGGAGCGGGTGGGGTAGAGCTTCGTCAGCACGGCGGTGCGGCTGCGCTTCGTCGCCTCGATGGCGGCGCGCATGCCCGCGCCGCCGGCGCCGACGATGACGGTGTCGTACTTGTGGATCTTCATCAGTGGTTGCCTCAGCCCCGTGCCTAGCGGATGTTCGGGTCGAAGGTGAAGATCACCAGCGTGCCCAGCAGGATCGTGAACACCGTGGCGGTGTACAGCAGGCCCTTCAGCCACAGGCGCGTCGTGGTGCGCTCCGCGTAGTCGTTGATGACGGTACGCAGGCCGTTGGAGCCGTGCAGCATGGCGAGCCACAGCATCGCGAGGTCCCAGGCCTGCCACCAGGGGCTCGCCCAGCGGCCCGCCACGAAGGCGAAGCCGATCTTGGAGACGCCGCCGTCGAGGACGAGCTGGATCAGCAGGTGGCCGAGGACCAGGACGACCAGGACGATGCCGGACAGGCGCATGAAGAGCCAGCCGTACATCTCGAAGTTGCCGCGGGTCGACTTGGGCGTCTTCTTGGTGCGCTTGCGCGGGGCCTCGATGAGGGGGGCCGGGTTGTCGACGCCGTAGGCCGAGAACGAGCCGGAGCCTTCGACGGGGCCGATGCCGGAAGCGGCGGTGTCAGTAGTGGACATCTGCGTCAGCTCCCGAACACTTCGCGGAATGCGTGACCGAGGACGGGGTACAGCGCCCCGAACATCAGCACGACCCAGATACCGACGACGGACCAGAGCATCTGCTTCTGGTAGCGCGGGCCCTTGGACCAGAAGTCGACGGCGATGACACGCAGACCGTTGAGCGCGTGGAAGAGAATGGCGGCCACGAGGCCGTACTCCAGCAGCGCGACGATCGGCGTCTTGTACGTGGCTACGACCTTGTCGTAGTCCTCGGGGGAGACACGGACGAGAGCGGTGTCCAGCACGTGTACGAACAGGAAGAAGAAGATGAGGACGCCGGTGACTCGATGAGCCACCCAGGACCACATTCCTTCCCGGCCGCGGTACAGCGTTCCAGCCGGCACGGAAGAACCCTCCGGGAGCGGGGATTGGGGCCGCGCCGGCTTCTCTGTCGGTCGGGCCCGGCCGGGTACGGTCCACCGGCCCCGGCCATCGTAGCGACGTGTTGTCGGAACGCTTACAGCGGCCCTATCAATGTGATCAAACTGGCAATCAATCAGGCACGTTCGGGCTATTCCGGACGCCGAATATCGGCGTTTCGCGCTCGTGGGCGAACTGACGGACGAGGCGCGTCAGCCGCCCGCGGGCCAGTCGGCGCAGCTCGTCGGCGGTGACGACCCGCTCCTCCTCGGGGTCGTTCGCCAGGCGCGACCGGATTCCGACGAGTACCTGGTCGAGGGCCTCGCCGGGGGAGAATTCGTCCAGACAGATGACGAAGACATGTCCGAATCTGCTCTCGTACGCGGCGTGCGCGGCGCTGAGCGCGGTGTGGGCGGCGGAGTACGCGCCGTCCGGGAGCGGCGTGAGCGATTCGCCGGCCAGGGCTTCGGCCAGGTCGGCGGGGGTCAGGTCGTACGCCGCCTCGTCGGCCGCGGCCAGCAGGGAGCCGAGGTCGGGGTAGGGGCGGTGGTCGGCCAGACGGTGGACCCAGCGCCGGCTGTGGCAGCAGGTGAGCAGGGCACGGGTGACCTCTCCGGCGGGTGCGGAGTTGAACCCGTCGAGGCGGACCGGGGACGGTACCGCGCTCTTCTGTTCAGGGAGGGCGACCTGGCCGGGGAGGCGTGGGAGACGGGGAGACGTCAGCGTGGGTCCTCGGCGTGGGGGGATGGGACGCGCGCCGTCGGGTGAGCATGACGTGCGTGCGATACGTGTGTTTCGGCAGGGGAAGAAGTGAAAGCTGTGCCGCTCACGCTATCGAGCGGTGTCGTGACCTGTCCGACGGATGCCCGGATTTCACCCGCACGGGAGAGTTTCGGAGCGCCTGGTGGACGGTTGGGGTGACGGGCGGGGCAGAGTTTGCGGCGGGGCGGAGCGGTGAGGCGGCCGCCGGGGTGTCCCGGGGAGGCGGATGCCTCGCGGGCGGAGTACACCTGAACGGAGTACCGGCCCGGCCACGGCAGGGTGAGGTGAGCGCTCGGAGTCGGGCGCGGTGAAGTGGGCGCCGTGAGGACGGGCGCGGTGAGGTGAGTGCTCGGGATCGGGCGCGGTGAGGTGAGCGCCGTCAGGACCGGCGCGGCGAAGTGAGCGCCCTTGAGAACGGGCGCGGTGAGGTGAGCGCTCGGAGTCGGGCGCTGTGAAGTGGGCGCCGTGAGGACGGGCGCTGTGAGACGAGGGTGGCGGAGTGAGTACTGGCAGGCGGCGGGCGCCGCGGCGGCGACGGGCGGAACGGAACGGGCGGGGGAAGCTCGTCGCGAGCGGTCTGGCGGTCGCCGGTGTCGTCGCGGTGGCCGTCGCGGTCTGGCCCGACGGCGGCGGACAGCCCGCCGGGGCGAAGTCCCCGTCCGGCGACCGGTCCTCGTCGGTGGCCGCCGCCAGTCCCTCGCCGACCCGGAGCTACCCCCTCTCCACCGCGCCGCGCACCATCCCCGCCGTGCGCGAGCACACCGCGGCCCACGGCCCCGGCTGGCGGCCGGCCGCCGGTGGCCGGGTGGTCGTGGACAGCGACCGCCTCGCCGACGAGGGCAAGCTGCTCGCGGGCGAACTGAAGCTGGCGTACGCCGGACGGACGGCCGCCAGGAACGGCGACGTCGAACTGGGCCTGGACAAGGGGAACGCCGGCCCGGAGTCGTACACCCTCAAGGTGCAGAACGGCCGGGTCACCGTCACCGGGCCCGGCGAGGCCGGTGTCTTCTACGGAACGCGCACCCTCAAGCAGGAGGTGCACGGCGGTGGCACGGCGCCGGAGGGCGTCGTGCGCGACGCGCCCGCCAAGCCGGTCCGCGGGTTCATGCTCGACACCGCGCGCAAGCACTTCACCGCGGCCTGGATCGAGGACCGGGTGCGCGAGCTGGGGGACCTGAAATTCAATCAGCTCGGTCTGCACTTCTCCGACGACCAGGGCTTCCGTATCGAGTCCGACACGCACCCCGAGATCGTGTCGCGGGAGCATCTGACGAAGAACGAGGTACGCCGGATCGTCGCCCTCGCGGCGAGCCGGCACATCACCGTCGTGCCCGAGATCGACTCGCCGGGACACCTCGGCGCGGTCATCGCGGCCCACCCCGACCTCCAGCTCCGCAACGTCTCGGGCGTCCCCGTCCGGGGCGCGGTGGACATCTCCAAGCCCGCCTCGGCGAAGATCGTCGACGATCTGCTGAACGAGTACGCGGGCCTGTTCCCCGGCACCGACTGGAATCTGGGCGGCGACGAGTACCAGGCCCTGACGGTGTCGAACCCGGCGGCCTCCTTCCCGCAGCTCGTGACCGCGGCGCGCAGCAGGTACGGGCCCGGCGCGGGCGTCGCCGACCTCACGACCGGCTGGCTCAACGACCGGGCCAAGGTGGTGCAGGGGCACGGCCGTACGGCACGGGCCTGGAACGACGGCTTCTTCCGCAGCAGCAGCGTCAAGGCCGACGGGAGCCTGCGGGTGGGGTACTGGACCGGCAAGGAGTTCGGGGCCCGGCAGCCGGTGGAGTATCTGAGCGCCGGCCGCAAGGTCGTCAACTACAACGACGAGTACCTGTACTACGTCCTCGGTGAGCCCCAGACCTTCGTCTACCCGACCGGGCAGCGCATCTACGAGCAGTGGACCCCGCTCGTCCTGCGCGGGACCACGCCGGTCTCCTCGTCGTACGACTCCCAGATCCTCGGCGGGTCCCTCGCCGTCTGGTGCGACCTGGCGAACTCCCAGACCCAGGACCAGGTCGCGGCCGGCATCCGCATGCCGCTCCGAGCCCTGACCCAGAAACTCTGGGACCCCCGCCGGCCGTCCCTGTCGTGGCCCCGGTTCAAGTCCCTGGCGGACCGGCTGGGCTGACCGGGTCGCCCTCGGCGGGCGGGCAGGGTCCCTGTGCCGGCAAACCGCTGGTCGGCGGGGACTGGACGCAAAGGCGGCCGGAACCTTACCTTCCTCTTACTTGTCTACGTACCGGGCGTGACCCCTGGGGAGGGGGGCGCCCGGTTTCTCGTGCCGTCACCGTGTCGTGGCGGCAGATCTGGGGGGTCTCATGACCATGCCGTCAACACCGCAGCAGCCGGCGCCGGAGGGGCCCGCGCCGGCCCGGGCCACCGCGCAGGGGAACCCGTCCGGGCTCCCCCTCGCACCGCTCCCGCCGCTTCCCCCGCCGAACGGACCCGCCGCGCTGCGCTCGCCCGTCGGACTCGGAAAGGCCGTGGCCGCGCTGCTCGGCCTGGTGATCGCCACGGACCTCTTCGCCCTCTGGGCGGACTACACGCTGTACGACGTGGCGGACGCCCTCCGGGGCGCCCTCGCGGGAGGCGGGCCCCTCGACGGCCTCGCGCAGCGGGCCGACCGGGCGGACACGCTCGACGCCGTCGCCGGTGTCGCCCAGGTGGCCGCCCTGGTGGCGACCGCCGTCGTCTATCTGATCTGGTTCCTGCGGGTGCGGGTCAACGCCGAGGTCTTCAACCCCTTCGGGCACACCTACTCCCGGTCCTGGGCCGGGTGGGGATGGTTCGTCCCGTTCGTGAACCTGGTGCGTCCGCGCCGGATCATGGCGGAGATCTGGGCCGCGAGCCGCCTCACGGGCGACCCGGACCGGCAGGGGATCGTCAACTTCTGGTGGGCGTTCTGGATCCTCAGGCTGGCGGTCGACCGTCTCGCCTCCTCCGCCTCGAGCAAGGCCGAGACCGCCGACGCCCTCCAGGACGCCGCCCTCCAGGCGCTGTTCGCCGACGCCGTCGACATCGTGAGCGCGGCCCTCGCGATCGCCGTCGTCGTCCGGCTGACCCGGATGCAGGACCGCAAGGCCCACGCCGGTCCGGCCCTCGCCGGGGTCTGACGAAGGGTCGGGTCCAGAACGCGTTTTTGGCCGAAAACCTGTTCATTCCGCTGTCCGACCGGCAGGGTGGGCTCGCACTGTGACACTCCTGCTCCGTTGCACGCAGTAAGGGGAAGTGCGGGCTCCGTAAGGCATGGGCGCCCTGTCGTGGCATTTCGAGGGAGTCGTGATGAGTCTGGTGGAACTGATCGCTCAGGCCGACGAGCGCGGTCTGGCGGCGAGTGGTCTGGCTTGTTTGGATCGGTGTGTCCCGCTGCTGGGCGGTGACGACGACGTCCTGCGCCCGCTGTGGGCGAGCCTGGCCGAGGCGGACACCTGGGCCGAGTGGGGAACGCGCCTGGAAGAGGCCCGCGCCAAGATGGACGCGGAGGACCCCGAACCGGCCGTGACCGACGAGGACCACGCGGCACTGCTCGCCCGGGGCATGCTCCAGGCCGTCCCCGCCAAGCCCTCCGAGGACGAGCTGCGCGCCTGGTCGGACGCCTGCTCGGTGGCGGCCCTCCAGGTGCACCGGTTCCTCGACCACGCCGACGACGCGGAGGCGTGCGTGACGGCACGCCGTGAGGGCCGCACCGAGGGCATGTCCCCGCTCGTCGCCGCCGAACTGCGCCGTCAGGTCTCCGTCCTGGAGCTGCTCGCCGAGCACGGCAAGGGCGGACTGCGGCTCGCGCTGGACGCGTCGACGGAGGGGCGACGTGTCCTGCGGGCGGTGGTCTCGCGCCGGGCCCGGGGCCGGGCGTAGACCTGGGACGAGCGGGCGCGGGTGCGCCGGGGGCGGTCCGGCTCCGGCGCACCCCCGACCCGGCGCACCCCAAACCCGGTTCCTGAGAGTTTTCTGTGAGGGTCCCGGGGTGGAGATGGCGGTCCTGGGCCGGTGTCGCGAACCCCTGCCCGGAGGCGTGACGAATCCGGCCGCCCCCGCGCTCTACCGGGTGTGAACGCAACTCAAGCAACGCGGCCCTCAGCTGCGACGAAGCCCGTTCGCTGGGCGGCCGACACGGTCGCGGTCATGCGCGAGGGCGCCGGGCTGCGCCTGGACTACTCGGCCCAGAGCCTGTGGCGCGTCGACCGGGTGATCGACGAGATACGCCGGGACGGCGCCCCGTACGCCGCCGTCGAGAGCGTGCTGCGCGGATTCGGCGCGTACGCGGGCGAGGTGGTCGCCCGTCATTCGGGCGCCGAGTGGTGGGAGAGCGGGGGCGACCACTGGCTGCGCACCCCTGACGGACGGCTGTGGGACCCGATCGAGGAGGCCCGCCGCTGCTACGCCGGTGACGGCTCCCTGCGCCTGCTGTGCCGCGAGGCCACCCGTTGAGCGACCGCGCGGTCCCGCCGGGCGGCCGGGCCGCGGTGTCTGACGCCCTGTGACACTTCCGTGCGGCCCGACGCTGATGACCATGGGGGTGTCGACGCGGACGGCCGCGCCGGCAGGGCACATTCGGGCGGACTCGGTGCGAACGAGGACAGTGTTGGGCCAGGGAGGGGAACCCCGCCGCGCGCAGCCGCACGACGCCGAACTGGGCGTGGCCGTGGCGCGGGCGCAGGAGGGGGACGAGGTCGCTTTCGCGGCCGCGTACCGGATCGTGCAGCCCGGGCTGCTGGGGTATCTGCGGGGCATCGTCGGCGACGACGCCGAGGACGTGGCGTCCGACGCCTGGCTGGAGATCGCCCGGGACCTCGGGCGGTTCCGGGGGGACGGCGCCGGGTTCCGAGGCTGGACCGCGACCATCGCCCGGCACCGGGCGCTGGACCATCTGCGGCGGCTGCGGGTGCGGCCCCGGGGGACGGCCCTCGAACAGGACGCGCTGGACCTGCCGGGCAGGCACAGCACCCAGGACGAGGCGCTGGAGAGCCTGTCCACCGAGTACGCGCTGGAACTGGTCGCGGGGCTGCCGCGCGACCAGGCCGAGGCCGTGCTGTTGCGGGTGGTCGTCGGCCTCGACGGACCGGCCGCGGCGCGGGTCCTCGGCAAGCGCCCGGGCGCGGTGCGGACCTCGGCCCACCGGGGTCTGAAGCGGCTCGCGCGCCAGCTCGGCGTCGCGGGTGTGACGGATGAGGAGTCCCGGACGCTGGGGGAGTCGGGGTGAGCAGTACGTCCGGAACGGCCGGCATCCCGCCGCCGTACGGACCGGCATCGTCGTACGGCGGAAGGAAGTCGACCGGTGTACGGATGGTGCACGGCGGACGGCCGTCGCCCGGAGTGCGGTTGCGGCGACGCTGCGGCCCGCCACGGGCGAGCGGCGGCCAGGTGCCGTCCCGCGGCCGCGGGACGGAGCGCGGGGCGGGATCGTTGTACGGCGCGGAGCGCGGAGCGGAGTCCTGGTACGGCGAGGGGTTGCAGGGCGGAGCGACAGGCGGAGATGGAACCGGACGTGGAACCGCACAGGGAACCGGATGCGCAACCGGACATGACGCGACGGGGCGCCGATGACGGCGGTGCCGCCGGCCCCGGCGCCGCCCGTCCGTCCGGCCTCCCGGACGGACGGCCCGCACTGGAGACGCTCCTCGACACGGCGCTGCGCGGCCGGGCGGACGACCCCGTGGCGCGGACCCGGGCCGTGGCCGCCTTCCGGACCGCGCGCGACAGCGGCGCGCACACCGCGCGCACCCGGCGCCGGGACGACTGGCGCCCGAAGGACCGGCGGGGGCCGAACCGTTCGCTGCGGGCCGTGTTCGCCGTCCTGCTGGCCGGGCTGACGCTGGGCGGTGTCGCCTTCGCGGCCGTCGGGCCGATCACGCACGAGAACGCCGGCCGCCGGGACGCGTCCGCGGCCCCGTCGTCCACCGGCGCTCCGGACCGGTTCTCCGCGTCCCCTCCGCCGGCCTCTCCCACCGCTCCCGGTGCCACCTCCGCACCGGGCGGCCCCTCGGGCCGTCCGCCGCAGGCGAACGACACCGAGGCCCACTGCCGCGCCTACGCGTCCGTGCGGGGCCGGGGCAACGCCCTGGACGCCCGGGCCTGGCAGCGGCTCGTCACGGCCGCGGGCGGCGAGGACGAGGTCGAGGCGTTCTGCGCCGGGCAACTGGCTGCGCAGGACGGGACGAAGGGCGCGAAGGGGGCGAACGGGGCGGCAGGCGCGGGGAGTCCCGGGAAGGCGGACGGGACGAGGGTTCCGGGAAGCCCGGCGGCGACGCGGCCGGGGAAGTCCGGGAGCGGGCGGTAACGGGCGTCCGGGGCGAGACCGCTCCGGACGTGCGGCCGTACCGAACTGCGGCGGCGGAGGCCGCCGTTGCCGGGGCGGTGGCGGGAGTGCCGGCGTCGCGGAGGCGACCGCCGGTGCCGATGGCAACGGCCGGGGCCGCCACCCCCCACAGGAGAGGCCCCGACCGTCGCGCGGCACGGGCCGCGCGGCGACCCGTACTCTCTACAGCGCCGCGACTGCGTTTTGTGTCACACCTCGCACCGTCACCGTGTAGTTGCACGTTGTACGAACATGGACGGGGAGCTGTTTCAGGCCGTAACGTGCCTTTCGCGCCGGTGCGCAGACGGGACGACCGCGACCACGGGGGACCTGGGACCACGACCGAGTGGACCCTGGGACCGTGACCACGTGGGGGCGTCGGCCGGGACCGCGCGGCGCAGGAGACCAATCACGCGGACCTGAGACCGAACCGTCCATCGGGGAACGCACGACGGCGATGACCCGGTCCGCGAGAGCGGCGCCGGCCGAGGCGCAAAGAGGGGCGCGGGGGTGCTGGGGGACGACGCGGAGCTGACCGCCGCGGTACTTGCCGCACAGGACGGGGACGAGACCGCGTTCCGGACTGTGTACCGGGCGGTGCATCCACGCCTGCTCGGATACGTACGGACACTGGTGGGCGAGCCGGACGCCGAGGACGTCACGTCCGAGGCCTGGCTCCAGATCGCCCGTGACCTGGAACGCTTCAGCGGGGACGCGGACCGTTTCCGCGGCTGGGCGGCGAGGATCGCCCGCAACCGGGCGCTGGACCACATACGCATGCGCGGGCGCCGTCCCGCGATAGGCGGCGACGAGACCGAGCTGACCGGCAAGGCAGCCGAGTCCGACACGGCGACCGAGGCGATGGAGGCGCTGTCCACCGGCAGCACCCTCTCGCTGATCGCGCAGCTCCCGCAGGACCAGGCGGAGGCCGTCGTCCTGCGCGTCGTCGTCGGCCTCGACGCCAAGACGGCCGCCGAGACCCTCGGCAAGCGCCCCGGAGCCGTCCGCACGGCCGCCCACCGGGGTCTGAAACGGCTCGCGGAACTGCTCGGCACCGATCCGGAATCCGTCGGCGCGCTCGACGCCGTTCCCCCTCAACGAGGTTCGCGCACCCGCGCGGTGACGTCCGCCGGTGTGACGCATACGCGTTCGCGGGCGCAGAAGGACATGTGATGGCCGACGAGCAGTACAGGTGGCTTGACCGGGACGCCGCGGAGCGTCTGCTGAACGGGGAGCCGCTGGAAACCGTCGACCCCGGCAGCCGTGACCAGGTGGACCGCCTCACCGCGGCCCTGGGCGCACTGGCCGCAGGACCCGAGCCGACCAGCGACGAACTCCCCGGCGAGGCAGTCGCGTTGGCCGCGTTCCGCAAGGCGCGCGCGGACGGTGACGGCGTCGTGACCCAGCCCGGCCACCGCGGTCGCGCCCGGTCCCGCGCGCACGCCGCGGACGCCGGTCTCGTACGGATCGGACGCCCCGCCGCGCACGGACGCCGGACCCGCTGGGGACGGCCCACCCGCTTCGGGCTGGCCGCCGTTCTGGCCGTCGGGATGGTCGGCGGAGTCGCCGTCGCGGCCGGAACCGGAGTGCTGCCGACGCCGTTCACCCGCGAACACCCGGGGCCCGCCGCGACGTCCACGGCCGTACGGACCCCGGAGCGCCCCGTCGTCTCGCTGCCGCCCTCGGCCTCGGCCGGGGTCTCCGGCGGCAACGGCGCCGTGGTGCCCTCTCCCGACGCGCCGTCGGGCGAGCCGTCCAAGGACGCCGCCTCGCCCACGGACCCCGGTCACCCGAGCGGCCTGCCGAGTCCCGCCGCCTCCGGGAACGCCGACCGCACCCGCGAGTGGTGGGCCCGGACGCGTTCGTACTGCCGTGACGTGCTGGGCGGCAAGGACCTCGACGCGGACGGCAGGCGCGCCCTGGAACACGTGGCGGGCGGCGGTGCCCGGGTGAGGCTGTACTGCTCGGGCGTCCTCGGCCGAGGACTGGGCCAGGGCGACGGCGGCAACGGCGGCGGTGGCGAGCAGGGCACGGGGCAGGGCTCCGGACAGGGAGACCAGGGGGACCCGGGCGGCGGTGACGGCGACGGCCATCACATAGGTCCCGGCGGCAACGACCCTCGTGGCAACGGTGTCAGCACCCCGTCCCCGCTGCGCCCGGGACTGACCCCGCTGCTGCCGGTCGCGCCGAGCCGGTCGCAGCTTCCGAGCCCGGGCCCGCGGGTGGCGCCGAGCCCGTCGGCCGGCTCGCCGTCATGACCCCTGCGTCCCGCGGTCGCTGACCGGACGCCCTGCTGTCGCGCCGTCAGCCGCCCGGCCCGCCTCGCCAAGACACCGCCCTGACCTGCATTTTTGTAAGTCGTTGAAATTTTTATCGGCTGGGTGTGACGTTTTCGGCCGCCGCGACGCAGTACGTGATGAGCCGACTGGTCATCGGCCGTCGCACGGAGCCGGGGTTCCCCCCGTATCCACGGCTACGTGCAACCGGCGCGGGTGGGACACGTTCCCCCGGTCCCGCCCGCGCCCCACACTTCTCGCCCCGCCGTCGCGCGGGGCCGCCTCACCAGGAGACGACGACCTTGTCGCCGTTGCGGACCTGGGCGAACAGCGCCGCGACCTTGTGCTCGTCCCGGACGTTGACGCAGCCGTGCGAGGCGCCGTAGTAGCCGCGGGCCGCGAAGTCCGAGGAATAGTGCACCGCTTGGCCGCCGCTGAAGAACATCGCGTACGGCATCGACGTGTGGTAGATCGTCGACACATGGTGGCGTGACTTGAAGTAGACGTTGAACACCCCTTCGCGGGTCGGGGTGTACTGCGAGCCGAAGCGGACGTCCATCTCGGAGACCGTCCTGCCGTCGATCATCCAGCGCAGGGTGCGGGTCTTCTTGCTGACACACAGCACACGGCCCGTCATGCAGCGCCTGTCCGGCTTCGCGGCCGGCTGCCCGCCGTAGGGGTACAGTTCCCAGGCCGCCGGATCGTGGGTCATCCGTTTCAGCCGCTGCCAGGTGACGGTGTCCAGGTTCCCGGTGCGCGGCAGCCCCCGCTTGCCCTGGAACCCCTTCACGGCCGCGACCGTCCGGGCGTCGTACGTCCCCGTCGGCGGGGTGATCAGCCAGGCGACCTGGTGCAGCCGGGCCTGCGCCCCCCGGATGTCGTCGCCCCGGTCGCCGCTGGACCACAGGACCTTCGCGGGCGCGGCGGAGGAACCGCCGTCGTCCTTCCCCGCGCCCGTGGAGCCGGACGTGCCGTCCTTGTCCCCGGGGGAGGCGCCGGACCCGCCGTCGCCGCTCCCCTTCGCGTCCGAGGGGCCCCGGGCCGAACCGGCGATCCGCACCGGGGGCTCCTTGCCGTCCCCGGTGCCCACGGTGCAGCCGCTCACCACCGCGGCCACCGCGAGCACCGCCAGCGATCTCCTCAAGCCAGTCGTACGCATCCGGACCCCTGTTCCACCCGTCCCGTCGTGCACACCGGGTTCCCGCCCCGCCGTCATGTCACCAGAGATGCTCCCCGCGGGTGACCGGTTGCGAACGGGAGTCCCCGGGGGGAAGAGAACCCACGGAGACATCGGACCCTTTCACGGGAGGCACACCCATGGCGCGCGAATCCGAGTCCGGACTGCCGATCGAGCCGGTCTACGGCCCCGAGGCCCTGGAGGGCTGGGACCCGGCCGAGAAGCTCGGCGCACCGGGCGCGTACCCCTTCACCCGCGGTGTGTACCCCTCGATGTACACGGGCCGTCCCTGGACGATGCGGCAGTACGCGGGGTTCGGCACGGCGGTGGAGTCGAACGCCCGCTACCAGCAGCTGATCGCGCACGGGACGACGGGCCTGTCGGTGGCCTTCGACCTGCCCACGCAGATGGGCCACGACTCCGACGCCCCCCTTTCGCACGGCGAGGTCGGCAAGGTCGGGGTGGCGATCGACTCGGTCGACGACATGCGGGTGCTGTTCGGCGGGATCCCGCTGGACAAGGTGTCCACCTCGATGACGATCAACGCGCCCGCCGCGCTGCTGCTGCTGATGTACCAGCTCGTCGGCGAGGAACAGGGCGTCCCCGCAGAGCAGTTGACGGGCACGATCCAGAACGACGTCCTGAAGGAGTACATCGCCCGGGGGACGTACATCTTCCCGCCGAAGCCGTCGCTGCGGCTGATCGCGGACATCTTCCGGTACTGCGGGGCCGAGATCCCGAAGTGGAACACGATCTCGATCTCGGGCTACCACATGGCCGAGGCGGGTGCCTCGCCCGCGCAGGAGATCGCGTTCACGCTCGCCGACGGCATCGAGTACGTCCGCACCGCGGTCGCCGCGGGCATGGACGTCGACGAGTTCGCGCCCCGCCTGTCCTTCTTCTTCGTGGCCCGTACGACGCTGCTGGAGGAGGTCGCCAAGTTCCGTGCCGCCCGGCGCATCTGGGCCCGGGTGATGCGGGACGAGTTCGGTGCGAGGAATCCCAAGTCGCTGATGCTGCGCTTCCACACCCAGACGGCGGGCGTCCAGCTGACGGCGCAGCAGCCCGAGGTGAACCTGGTCCGGGTCGCGGTCCAGGGCCTGGCGGCGGTGCTCGGCGGCACCCAGTCGCTGCACACGAACTCCTTCGACGAGGCCATCGCGCTGCCCACGGACAAGTCCGCGCGGCTGGCGCTGCGCACCCAGCAGGTCCTCGCCCACGAGACGGACGTGACGGCGACGGTGGACCCCTTCGCGGGCTCCTACGTGATCGAGCGGATGACGGACGACGTGGAGGCGGCGGCCGTCGCGCTGATGCACAGGGTCGAGGACCTCGGCGGGGCCGTCGGGGCCATCGAACGGGGCTTCCAGAAGGGCGAGATCGAGCGGTCCGCCTACCGCATCGCCCAGGAGACCGACTCCGGCGAGCGGGTGGTGGTCGGCGTCAACCGCTTCCGGCTCGACGCCGAGGAGCCGTACGAGCCGCTGCGCGTCGACCCGGCCATCGAGGCCCAGCAGGCCGAACGCCTCACCCGCCTCCGCGCCGAACGCGACCAGCAGGCCGTCGACACCGCCCTCGCCGCCCTCAAGCGCGCCGCCGAGGGCACCGACAACGTCCTCTACCCGATGAAGGAGGCCCTCCGCGCCCGCGCGACGATCGGCGAGGTCTGCGACGCCCTGCGCCAGATCTGGGGCACGTACGTACCGTCGGACGCCTTCTGAGCCGGGCGATTCCCTCCTACGAGTGATCGAGGGCGGAAGCCGCGCGGCCCCGGCTACGCTCAGGGAGAGTGACCCCTGAAAAGGAGGATGCCGTGGCCGTACTGCAGCACGAGCTGACGTTGGGCGAAGCCGCCGACCTGCTCTCCCGTGCACTGCCTGGGCACCGCGTGGAGATTCTGCAGGGGAGGCTCACAGTGACACCACCGCCGGACGGCTCGCACGCGCTGTCGTTGTCGTGGCTGGTCGTGGCGTTCGACAGGGCGGGTGCCCGGGCGGCCGGGCTCAGGTACGTCCAGGGCGTCGGCCTCTGGCTGCCCACCCTGCCCGCCGACTTCGCCATCCCCGACTTCTCCATCGTCGAGGAGGACTTCCGTGACGCCCTCGTCCAGAAGAACTGCTACGCCCCGAACGTCTTCCGCCTGGTCGTCGAGGTGACCTCGTCGAACTGGTCCGACGACCTCGGCCCCAAGGTCGAGTGCTACGCCGAGGCGGGTGTCCCCGTGTACGTCGTCGTCGACCGCAAGCACGACGAGGTCCTGCTCCACCAGGATCCGGTCAACGGCAAGTACCCGGCGCCGGAGCGCTTCAGGCGAGGTCAGAGCGTTCCGGTTCCCGTCGTGGTGGGTGTCTCGCTCGACCTTCCGGTGGACACCCTTCTCGACGGTGACTGAACGGCGAGACAGCCCGCCGGGGGGTTTCGGGTCCGTGCGACACTCCCTTTCATGCTTGGTGTCATCGATCTCCCCACCTATCTCGCGGGTCTCGTCCTGATCGTCCTGCTGCCGGGGCCGAACTCGCTCTACGTGCTGTCCGTCGCCGCCCGCCGGGGTGTGCGGACCGGCTATACGGCCGCCGCGGGTGTGTGGTGCGGCGACACCGTGCTGATGACCCTGTCCGCCGCCGGCGTGGCGTCGCTCCTGCAGGCGAACGCCGTGCTGTTCAGCATCGTGAAGTACGCCGGCGCGGGCTATCTGACCTGGCTGGCGGTCGGGATGCTGCGCGCCGCCCGGGCCATGTGGCGGTCCCGGAGGGACCCGGTCGCCGAGGCTTCGGAGCCCGAGACGGCCGCGGAGGAGCGGCCGTTCCGGCGGGCGCTGGTGATCAGCCTCTTCAATCCGAAGGCGATCCTGTTCTTCGTCGCCTTCTTCGTCCAGTTCGTCGACCCCGGCTACGCCTATCCGGCCCTCTCGTTCGTCGTGCTCGGCGCCTTCGCCCAGCTCGCGAGCGTCCTCTATCTGACCGCGCTGATCTTCAGCGGTACGCGCCTCGCGGCGGCCTTCCGGCGGCGCAAGCGCCTCTCCGCGGGGGCCACGACCGCGGCGGGCGCCCTCTTCCTCGGCTTCGCCGTCAAGCTCACGCTGGCCAGCGCCTAGGGGCCGGTGCGGCGAGAGGGCGTGCATGGCGTCGCCGGGCGGACGGGAATTGTCAGGCAGGCCCTATAGGGCCGGAAGGGGCCTCGTCTAGGGCCGGAAGGGACCTCGTCAGCCGGCGCTCAGGCCCACGCGGGACGCGTACGCCCGCAGTTCCCGCGGGTCGGTGCCCGCCCATCCCACGTAGCCGTCGGGGCGGATCAGGTAGAGGCCGGGTCCGTACCGGCCGTCGGAGCCGGTCAGGGCGGTGCGGACGCCGGGGAGCGCCGGCCCTTCCAGGGACGGGCCGGCCGTGAGCAGGGTCCAGTGGGGTCCCCGGAGCACGTCGAAGAGGCGGCCGCCGTCCACCGCCGTGTCGGGGGCCCGGTCGCCCGCGCGCAGCGCCTCGTCCGTCAGCTCCGTACGGGTCTCGGCCGCGAGGGACGAGCCCCGGTAGCCGAGGCCGAGCTGACGGGTCTCCCGGCCGCGCCGGGCCTCGCCGCGGTGGATCTTCGTGGACAGCCCCAGCATTCCTGCCGCGACCGGCCGGCGCTCCTCCTCATAGGTGTCGAGCAGGGTCGCCGGAGCCTCGCCGCCGAGGACCGCGCCGAGCTTCCAGCCCAGGTTGTAGGCGTCCTGGACGCTGGTGTTGAGCCCCTGGCCGCCGGCCGGGGAGTGGATGTGCGCCGCGTCCCCGGCGAGGAAGACCCGTCCGGACCGGAAGCGGTCGGCCAGCGCCGCGCGGGGCCGGAACTCCGAGACCCAGTTCACCTCGGTCACCGCGTCGGCGGTCAGATGCGACCGGGCGGCGAATACCTTGCGCACGCCGTCGGGAGAGACGTCCACCGTGGTTCCCTCCGCGAACCCGGCGACGATCTGGAAGTACTCCGTGCCCGCGAGCGGGCAGACCGCCATGAAGCCCCCGGTGTCCCCGTCCGGCGGGAACAGGTGCCAGTGGTCGCGGTCCAGGCCGTCGATCAGGGCGTCCGCCACCAGGATCGGGGCCGGGTCGACGACCCCCGAACCGTCGGCCCCCGCACCGGTCATGCCGATGCCCACGGCCCGGCGCACGGCCGAGCGGCCGCCGTCCGCGGCGACCACGTACCGCGCGCGGACGGTTCCGGCTCCCTCGTTCGGGGCGAAGCGGACGGTTCCGGCTCCCTGGCCCGGGGCGAAGCGCACGGTTCCGGCTCCCTGGCCCGGGGCGAAGCGCACGGTTCCCGCTCCTTGGCTCGGGGCGAAGCGCACGGTCACACCGTCCTCGTCCTGGTCGAGCGCGGTCACCTCCCGGCTGAAGGCGACCCGGCCGCCCAATGCGGTCAGCCGGGCGTGCAGGATCTCCTGGGTGCGCCACTGGGGCACCATCCACGGCTCGGTGAACGCGGAGCCCTCCTCGCCGTCCTCGGCCGGGTCGAACATCGGCCGCTCGCCCGCCGGCCGGCCGTTCTGCCAGATCAGCCCGACCGGGTAGGCGCCGCCCGCCGCCCGGATGTCGTCCAGGACGCCGAGGTCGTCGAGGACCTCCATGGTGCGCGGCTGGATCCCCTTGCCGCGCGACCCCGGTGCCGGCTCCGCGCCCCGCTCGACGACGAGCGCGTCCACGCCCCGCCGCGCGAGGTCGACGCCGAGGGCGAGCCCGGTCGGGCCCGCGCCGACGACCAGTACGTCCACGTCCACGGTCGTTCCTGCTGCGGAAGTCATGTCCACAACCCTCTCCTTAACGCTGTTAAGTTCCATGCCGCGAGCATGCCCTTAACGGCGTTAAACTGTCAAGCGTGGCTACTCAGAGAACCCAGCGGTCCCCCAGGCTGGACAAGAAGCAGGTCGTCGACACGGCGCTGCGGCTGCTCAACGAGACGGGCCTCGACGGCCTCACCCTGCGGGCCATCGCCAAGGAGCTGGACGTCCAGGCGCCGGCGCTCTACTGGCACTTCAAGAACAAGCAGGAACTGCTCGACGAGATGGCCACGGAGATGTACCGCCGGATGGTCGACGTGCCCGGGGCGACGGGCGGCGAGGGCTGGCGCGAGCGGCTGCTCGCGGCCAACCGCGGCCTGCGCTCCGCCCTGCTGAGCTACCGCGACGGCGCCAAGGTCTTCAGCGGTTCACGCTTCACGGGCACCCTGCACGCCGTCGAGATGGAGCGGACGCTGACGCTCTTCACCGAGGCCGGGTTCACCCTCACCCAGGCGGTCCGCGCGACCTCGACGGCCTTCCTGTACACGATCGGCTTCGTCACCGAGGAACAGGGCGTCCAGCCGCTGCCGGGCGAGCGCCGCGAGGGGTACGACACGGACGAACGCGCCCGCCGCATGGCCGACTTCCCCCTGTCGGCGGCGGCGGGCGCGGAGATCTTCGAGGACTACGAACGGCACTTCGAGGAAGGGCTCGGTCTGATCGTGGCGGGGATCGGGGCGCGTTACGGGATGGGGTGAGCGGAGGCTCGGCCGAGTGAGGTCCGGGTGGGCGGAGGCTCGGCCGAGTGAGGTCCGGGTGGGCGGACGCTCGGCTACGGGCGTGGCTTCGACAGGGCCCTGCGGAGCTTTGGGGTGAGTCGGTTCTCGACGAAGCGGTTGAGCAGCCAGGCGAGCAGCAGCATCGTGGCGACCGTGGCGAGGAAGGTGCCGTACGACGGGATGTGCAGGGTCTGGTGGTAGGCCTTGATGACGACCCAGCCCAGGTGCTCGTGGACGAGGTAGAACGGGTACGTCAGCGCGCCCGCGACCGTCAGCCAGCGCCAGTTCGCCCAGTGCAGCCAGCCCAGCGCGATCGCGGCGACGGCTACGTAGCCGAAGGTGACCACCAGGACGATGGCGAGGGACGAACGGTTGGAGAAGAACTCCGGGTTCGGGGCGTGCCACAGCCGCTGCACCGCGTAGTGCTGGCCGATCAGCCAGCTCACGCCGACGATGCCCCAGGCGTAGGCGTCACGGCGGTTGCGGTGGACGAGGTACAGGCCGACGCCGCCGATGAAGTAGGGCGCGTACTCCGGCATCAGGACCATGGTGAGCAGGGGCTCGTTCACGCCCTGCGCCATGGCCGCGGCCAGGGTCCAGCCCGCGCAGAACATGATCACGCGCTGCCGGTTCGCCCCCGGCAGCACGATGCACAGCGCGAACAGGGCGTAGAAGCGGACCTCGGCCCACAGCGTCCAGCACACGCCGAGCACCCGGTCGACGCCCAGCGGCTGCTGCAGCATCGTCAGGTTCACCAGGGTGTCGCTCGGGGACACCGTCTTGTACGCGACGAAGGGCAGCGCGAACACGGCCGTCACGAGGAGGATCGCCGCCCAGTAGGCGGGGAGCAGGCGTGAGGCGCGGGAGGCGAAGAAGGAGCGCAGGGGGCGGCCCCAGCCACTCATGCAGATGACGAAGCCGCTGATCACGAAGAAGACCTGGACGCCGAGGCAGCCGTAGGCGAACAGATGGTGCAGGGCGGGGAACTGGTGCTTCGGTGACGTGCCCCAGGCCTGGACGACCTCGCCGTCGCGGCCGCCGTAGTGGTACCCCGCCACCATCAGGGCCGCGACGAGCCGCAGTCCGTCGAGGGCGCGCAGCCGGTTCTCCCGGCGCGCCGGGGGGCGGGGGGTGGCGGCGGGCGTCTCGGCGGGTGGCAGGACGGTACGGACCACGGTGCCGGTCGACGTCCCGCGGGCCTCCTCGGGCGTGTCGATCACAAGGTTCCCCTCGATGGGACTCAGCTGGCCCACAGCACGTTAGTCCGATAGTCGGGGATGCTTACGACCTCGCGAGGCCGGTTCGCCGTCTTGCCGACGGGAGTTCATCTGTGGGTTGCCGTCCCGTTGACGACTCTCCCGGCGGTGGGTGGGTCGGGGCCGTGCCGGTGCATCAGCCCGTCGCCGTCGGACGGAGATGTGGACGTTAGTGGCGACGGGCATCGATGTACCGCCACGGCCCCTCCCGCGCGCGGCTCACTGCGGGTGCATCGTGGTGCCTGGCCATTCCAGTTCCGGACAATTCAGCCCCTCCGGCGTTTGAGGAGCGGGGGTCCTGGGGCGGAGCCCCTGGGTACGGGTTGGGTAGGGGCGGAGGGGGCGAGGACAGTTGGGGTCGGGCACCCCGCGCCGGGGCGGTGGGAGCGCCGGTTGGGGGAGCAGGGGCCTGCGCCGAGGCGGGGGCGTACGCAAGGGAGCGGGGCCCGGTCGTTTCGACCTGGCCCCGCTTCCTGGTGTCCCGCGCGGTGAGCGCCCCTCAGCGGCCCACCGCCCGCTTCAGGGAGCGCGCCCTCCGGGCGACCCGCCGCACGGTCGCGTTGCGCGGGATGAAGGCCAGCTGGGCCGGGACCGCCCCGGGCAGGGCCAGCGAGGTCAGGCGCTTGCGCTTGAAGTAGCGCCAGGTGTGCTGGGTCAGCCGCTCCGTCAGATAGCTCTCGGCGGCCCCGCGCAGGTCCGGATAGATCTTCGGCTGCATTGCGTAGCCGACGGCTCTCAGGAGTCGCGTCAGGTCCGCCACGTCCATGCCGGGGCGCTGTCCGGTGACCGCCTCGGCGTCCGACAGTTCGGGCAGCAGCGCGTCGACGATGGTCACCGGGACGCGGTTGCTGTTCTCGTACGGCGTGAGCCGGTCGAGCAGCGAGCCGGTGCCGACCCGGGCCACGGGCAGCCCGTACAGCGCGGACGCCGTGAGCAGCGCCGTGGAGAAGCAGCCGACGACCAGCGCGGGACGCATCCGCTGGTAGAGCACCTCGGCGAGGACCGGCGTGTCGAGCACGGTGAGGTCCGCGCCGAGCTTCTCGGCCTCCCGCTCCAGCATCCGCGACCAGCGCGCCGGGGCCGACGGGTGCGGCTTGAACACCACCCGGGTGTGGCCGAGCGCGAGGGCGCCCTTCAGCATCCTTACGTGGAGCTGCTCCTCCTCCTCGGCGGTGAGGATCTCCAGCGCCGAGAGGTACTGGCCGAGCAGCAGCGCCGGCTCGTCGAGCGACGGCAGCGCGTCGCCGGTGTCGACGAGTTCCGCGAGCACCTTCACGAACGCGTCCGTGGACACGATCCGCGGCTCGACGTCGAACTCGGTGAGCAGCAGCGGCTTCAGACCCGGGACCAGGTCGAGATGCAGCAGCCGGCTCACCCGGGTGCCGACCAGCGGGTCGATCTTGTTGCGGGTGGGGCCGTAGCTCATGAGGCCGTCGGCGTACACGGTGACGGGCGCGCCCATGAAGATCTGGCAGACGCCGAGCGCCGGGTTGACCTGGATCGACTCCACGGCCAGTTCGACGTCGTCGTCGCCCAGGTTCCAGGCCAGCCGCAGATGACGCTCCCACAGGGGCACGTCGTCCGGCCGCGGGGCCCAGCCGCCCGGGTGGAAGGGCGAGATGGTCTCGTTCCAGGAGATGACGTCGTCGAAGCGGGCGCGCAGCCGCTCGAAGCCCGGCATCTCGTCCGGGCCGGGCGTCGTCTCGGGCGTCGTCGCGTTGTTGGACACCAGCAGGATGCGCCGGTCGGCGGGTCCGAAGCTGTCGGTGTCCAGGGCCGCGGCCAGCGTGGCCACGCCGTACAGCGTGGACGCCATGAAGATCTGCGTGGTCACGCGGCCACCCCCGCGGCGGGCGCGGGCCGTCGGCGCAGCCGGCGCAGCCGGGTGGCGCGCTGGACGTCCATGGAGTCGAGTGCCTCGTCCAGTACGCCCTGGGGCATACGGCGCAGTGCCACGGCACTCATGGACTTCAGTTTCCGTGCCACGGCCGGCTCGAACCTTTCGATGGATCCCAGGTGATGGGAAATAATCGCGCAATAGGTGCGCACGGCTTTGGGAAGGAGTTTCTCCGCGTCCCGGTCCTCGGCGGTTTCCGCCACGACCTGGTCGAACGCCCGAATGAAATCGAGTTGGCGCACGTCCCCGATCTGGGTGAGGGAGGAGGCGACACCGCGCCGGTAGTACACGCCGAGCAGCCCCACCGTGGCGAAGGATTCCGCCTCCCGGTGGAGCTTCCAGATCCACGGCCGGTCCTCGGCCGTGCGCAGCCCGTCGGTGAAGTGGAGCAGCCCCCGGTCGACCAGCCGGCGGTGGTAGACGCCCGCCCAGGCGTACGCGTAGTCGACGGAGGTGGAGCGGTCGGAGGGAAGGATGGCGTCACGGGGATTCAGGACGACTCCGCGGCGGCCGTGCGGAACCCGGTGGATGCTGCGGGCCCGCGCGGTGCACTGGACATGGTCCGTACGGACGAAGTCGCAGCCCAGGTCCTCGATGGAGGAGACGAGTTGTTCGTAATAGCCGGGGGCGAGCCAGTCGTCCCCGTCGAGGAACGTGAGGTACTCGCCGCGCGCCGCGTCGATACCGGTGTTGCGGGCGGTGGCCAGTCCTCCGTTCTTCTCGTGTCTGACATACACCGCACCCGGGAGCTCGCGCTCCGCGCGCGCGAGGATGTCCGGTGTCTCGTCGCGCGAGCAGTCGTCGACGAGAATGAATTCGAAATCCTGCCGTGCGTTCGCACGCAGGCTCTTCAGGGTGTCGGGCGCATATTGCTGCACGTTGTAGAACGGCACGATGACGGAGAGCTTGACCACGCCTGTGACGTTAGGGGGAAGCCCGGCATTCGTCTTTACCGTTGGTGAGATGCAAGGTGAACGACGCGTGGCGGTACCGTGAACCACATCGTTTTCTCGGCCGATCCCTGGCTGATTCCCCATTCGTCGACGCGCTGTTAACCGTTTGTTGTATTCCGGTTGGGCCGCTCCTCGAAATGGCTTCCTAGCGTCTGGGACGTGCCAGCAAGTACCGCGAAGTCGCTCCGAGTGGCCGTCCTCGCGGATTCCGACACCAGGTGGAAATGGGGCTCGCTCACCGCGAACCGCATCTCCCCGGTCGAATCGGACATCCGCCTCGACGGGTTCCTTCTGCGCGGCCGTGCCACCCCGACCGCCCGCCAGCTCCAGGAAGTCGGCGTCCGCGCGGACTCCCTCCGCGAGGTCACCGCCGTCGAGTTCCTGCGCGAGCTCGGCAAGGAGGAGGGTGTCTACGACGTCGTCGTCCTCGCCCTCGTCGGCGGAGCCGTCCAGGCCGTCCTGCACGGTCTGGCCCGCGCCTGGGAGGGACGGGCGAAGCGGCCTCTGGTCGTCACCGGCTACGTCGGCGTCGTGTACGAGAAGCTCGCCGACGGGCTGCTCCTGCGGCACGGCGCGGACCTCGTCCTCGCCAACTCCCGCCAGGACGCGGACCGTTTCCGGGCCGTGTACGAAGGAGTCGGCGCGGACGCCGGATCGGTCACCGAGGTCGCGCTGCCCTTCCTCGGCGGGGCTGCCTACGCCGGGCACGACCCGGCGGCGGAGCGGGAACGCCCCTACACGGTGGTCTTCGCCGCGCAGCCCTCCGTACCGGAGAGCCGCAAGGACCGTACGTACCTGCTGGACCGGCTGATCGGCCACGCGCGGCTGCACCCGGACCGCGAGGTCCTGCTCAAGCTGCGCTCCAAGCCGGGCGAACACACCACGCACATCGAGGAGCTGCCGTACCAGAAGCTGGTGCAGAAGGCGGACCCGCCGTCCAACTTCCGCCTGGTGTACGGGCACATGGGTGAGGTCCTCGACCGCACCGACCTGCTCGTCACCATCAGCTCCACCGCCGCCCTGGAGTCCTTGCACCGCCGTGTCCCCACCGTCGTCCTCAGCGACCTCGGGGTGCGCGAGGCGCTCGGCAACCACCACTTCGTGGGATCCGGCTGCCTCGCCTCCTGGGACCAGCTCGACGCGGGACACCGCCCGGTGCCCGACCCCGGCTGGGTGGCCCGGCAGGGCGTCGCCGCCGACGGTTCGTACGAGACCGCCTTCGACGCGGGCCGCCGGCGCCTCACCGAACTCCTCGCCGCCGACCGGCTGCCGCCCCTCGCCCCCTACTACACCCCCGTCACCGCGCCCGGCTATCTGCCCGGCATCCTCGCCCGCCACCACCTCGGCCCCGACGGCAGCCCGCTGCCCGGCGCCCCGGCGGCGGACCGGGAACCCAGCCCCGTACGGCAGTTCGTGCGCAAGGCCGCCCGCGGCGCCTACCGCCACGGCGTGCAGCGCGTGGCACCGGTGATCCGCCGGATGGGCGAACTGTGAGCGCCCCGACGGCGGACGGATCCCGGTCCAGCGCCCCGAAGGTGGGCGGATCCCGGTCCAGCGCCCTGTCTGCGAGTGGACGCCGGTCCACCGTCCCGACGGCGGGCGGACGCCGGTCCACCGCCCCCGAAGCCTTCCTCGCCTCCCTCGTCAAGGAGAACAGCGCATGACCAACTCGGAAGCGGGCCAGGCCGTGCCGGTGCGCCGCGTACTCGCGGTGATCCCCGCGCGCGGCGGCTCCAAGGGCGTGCCCGCCAAGAACCTCCTGCCCGTCGGCGGTGTGCCGCTGGTGGCCCGCGCGGTGCGCGAGTGCCGCTCCGCCCGCCTGGTGACCGACGTCGTCGTCTCCACCGACGACCAGGCCATCGCCGCCGCCGCCCGCCAGGCCGGCGCCGAGGTCGTCCTGCGCCCCGCCGCCATCGCCGGCGACACGGCCACCTCCGAGGCCGCCGTCCTGCACGCCATGGACACCCACGAGGCGCTGCACGGCTCCCCGGTCGACGTGGTGCTGCTCGTCCAGTGCACCAGCCCGTTCATCGTCCGCGAGGACGTGGACGGCGTCGTGGAGGCGATCGTCGCCAACGGCGCGGACACCGCGCACACCGTGGCCCCCTTCCACGGCTTCGTCTGGCGCGACGGGGACGACGAGCCCACCGCCGCGGTGAACGCGGGGGCCGGGCACGCGGCGGTCGACGGCCGCGCCGGTGTCCTGGTCGCCGACACCGCCACCAGCGGCGGCTACGGCGTCAACCACGACAAGTCCTTCCGCCCGCGCCGACAGGACCGCCCCCAGGACCTCCTGGAGACCGGAGCCGTCTACGCCATGGAGGCCGCCGGCTTCCGCGCGGCGAAGCACCGGTTCTTCGGCCGCACCGAACTCGTGCGCACCGACCCGGCCCGCGTGCTGGAGATCGACGACCCGCACGACCTCGCCCGCGCCCGGGCCCTCGCGCCGCTCTTCGACGCGAACAGGCCCGGCACCCTTCCGACCGCCGACGACATCGACGCGGTCGTCCTCGACTTCGACGGCACCCAGACCGACGACAGGGTGCTGATCGACTCCGACGGACGGGAGTTCGTCTCCGTGCACCGCGGGGACGGACTCGGTATCGCCGCCCTCCGCAAGAGCGGGCTGACGATGCTGATCCTGTCCACGGAACAGAACCCGGTCGTCGCCGCCAGGGCCCGGAAACTCAAGATCCCGGTCCTGCACGGCATCGACCGGAAAGACCTCGCGCTGAAGCAGTGGTGCGAGGAGCAGGGCATCGCGCCTGAGCGCGTGCTCTACGTCGGCAACGACGTCAACGACCTCCCGTGCTTCGCCCTCGTGGGCTGGCCGGTGGCGGTCGCGAGCGCCCACGACGTCGTGCGCGGCGCCGCACGCGCGGTCACCACCGTCCCCGGTGGCGACGGCGCGATCCGAGAGATCGCCAGCTGGATCCTCGGTCCTTCTCTCGACTCCCTCGACAACTAAGGAACGTCTTCCCATGAGCAACTCCCGTCTGCGCACCTTCGGTTCGAAGACCGCCGGCCCCGGCCACCCCGTCTACGTCGTCGGCGAGATCGGCATCAACCACAACGGCGAGCTCGAGAACGCCTTCAAGCTCATCGACGCGGCCGCCGAGGCCGGCTGCGACGCCGTCAAGTTCCAGAAGCGCACCCCGGAGATCTGCACCCCGCGCGACCAGTGGGACATCGAGCGCGACACCCCCTGGGGCCGCATGACCTACATCGACTACCGCCACCGCGTGGAGTTCGGCGAGGACGAGTACCGCCAGATCGACGAGTACTCCAAGGAGAAGGGCATCGACTGGTTCGCCTCCCCGTGGGACACCGAGGCCGTCGCCTTCCTGGAGAAGTTCGACGTCCCGGCCCACAAGGTCGCCTCCGCCTCGCTCACCGACGACGAGCTGCTGCGCGCCCTGCGCGCCACCGGCCGCACCGTCATCCTCTCCACCGGCATGTCGACGCCGAAGCAGATCCGCCACGCGGTCGAGGTCCTCGGCAGCGACAACATCCTGATGTGCCACGCCACGTCGACCTACCCGGCGCAGGCCGAGGAGCTCAACCTGCGGGTCATCAACACCCTCCAGGCCGAGTACCCGAACGTCCCGATCGGCTACTCCGGCCACGAGACGGGCCTGCAGACCACGCTCGCCGCGGTGGCCCTCGGCGCCACCTTCGTCGAGCGTCACATCACCCTGGACCGCGCGATGTGGGGCTCCGACCAGGCCGCCTCCGTCGAGCCGCAGGGCCTGACCCGCCTCGTCCGCGACATCCGCACCATCGAGGCCTCCCTCGGCGACGGCGTCAAGAAGGTCTACGACTCCGAGCTCGGCCCGATGAAGAAGCTGCGCCGCATCGCCGGCGTCGTCGCCGAGGCCGAGATCGCCGCGGCCGCGGGCGAGCCCGTCTCGGTCTGAAGGCCCTGAATTCCTTACGACGGGACGGTCGTTCGTCGATGAGCCCCCGCGCCGGTTCCGCCGGCTCCTCCACTCTCGCCTTCGTCGAGAGTCCGGTACAGCTCCTGAACGTGCTGGAATGGGCGCACGCGCACGCCCAGGAAGGTGCGGCGCCCGGCGCGGGGCTCACCCTCGTCGTCCTGTCCCCCAACGACCCGATGACCCGCGGCCAGCTGCGCCGGATGGCGGAACTGGCCCGCGACGAGGGCCACACGGTCCGCTGGGAGGAGGCGCGCGGCGGCACCACGGCCCCCTTCCACACCATCGGGGGACTGGCGCCGCTGCTGCGCCGGGCCCGGCGGATCGTGATGGGGGACCCGTTCTCCCGCTATGTGCAGCTGCTGCTGACCATCACCAGGGCGCGTGACCTGGTCGTGGTCGACGACGGCACGGCGACGATGGAGTTCGTCGCCCAGCTGGCCCGCGGCGAACGCCTGGTCCGCTGGCACCGGCGCGGCGGCCGCCCGGGGCCCCGGGACGTGCTCTTCGCCCCGGTGTCCGCCTCGGCCCGGCGCCGGCTGACGCCCAGCGACCGCCGCAGCGTCGAGGTGTTCTCCTCGATGCCGATCGAATCGGCGCCGGACGGCGTCACGATCACCGCCAACGACTTCTCCTGGACCCGGGACCGGTTCGGCCCGCCGCGCATCACCCGGAGCGCGGACATGGTCGGCACCTCGCTCGTCGAGACGGGCGTGGTCGACCCGGACCGCTATCTGGGCGCGGTCCGCGGGCTCGCCACGGCGCACGGCGCGACCCGCTACTTCGCCCACCGCCGCGAGAGCGCCGAGAAACTGCACCGGCTGGCCGCCGAGACGGGCCTGGAGATCGTCCGGCCCGACCTGCCGCTCGAACTGATCGCCCGGCGCGGTCCCATAGGCCGGACGATCCTGAGCTTCCCCTCGACGGTCGTGCACACGCTGCCGCTCGCCCTGGCCGGCACCGAGGTGCGGGTCGCGGTGTGCGACATCGACCCCGCCTGGCTCACGGAGAACGCCTCGCCGCGGGCGCAGGGCTTCCTGTCCGGGGTCACCGGCACGGCCCGTGACGTCCACCGCCTCTCGGCGGTCTCCACCGTCTAGTTCGAGCCAGTAGTCCGTAGGGAGTTCCGAAGCCCGGCGCACCGCGCCGGGCTTCGGCGTCGGTCCGTACCGCGGTCCACGCGCATCATCCGGCCTCCCTCCGCCCAGCCTCCACGGCGGACGCACCGAACGGTCGTGTGGCGTTCACCGTTCCTCCACAACAGGCGCGTTGGGGCGACACGATCCGGCCATTGAATCGCTGCGCGCGGTACCGGCCGTCGGCCGCGCGGGGGTTCCGTTTTCCGGAATGGGGGGGGCAGCGCGTGGCGTCCGTGCCAGAGGAGTCCGACAGACCGGAGCCCGAGAGACCCGGGTACGAGAGACGCGGGGTCGGGGGAGCGGGGCACGAGAGCCCGAGGGCCGGGGGAGCGGAGCCGGGGAGACCCGAGTCAGGGAGCCCGGGGTTCGGGGGAGCGGGATTCGCCGCTCCCGGGGCCGGCCGGGCTGAGAACCGGGCCGTGCTCACCCCCCGTCGCCTCGACGCCGCCCGCGGCCTGGGGGACCGCCTCTTCCGGCTCCAGCTCACGGCCACCGGCATCACCGTCCTCGCCGTCATGGCGGGAGTCGGACTCTTCCTCCTCCTGAGGGCCGGCCAGGCGCTCCGCGCCCGGGGCCTCTCCTTCCTCACCACCGCCGCATGGCAGCCGGACGTCCACAACTTCGGCATCGCGGCCGTCCTCACCGGCACCGTCCTCATCGCCTTCGTCGCGGTGGTGATCTCCGTACCGCTCGCCGTCGGGACCGCGCTGTTCATCTCCGACATCGCCCCGCGCGGGCTGCGCCGCACCCTGGTGACCCTGGTCGACCTGATGGCGGCCGTCCCCTCCGTGGTCTACGGACTGTGGGGGCTGTTCTTCCTCCAGCAGCACGTGATCGGCCTGTCCCGATGGCTGTCCGAATGGCTGGGCTGGATCCCCCTGTTCAGGGTGGACGGCACCCAGCCCGGCGAACCGCTCGCCTCCGAGAGCGTGTTCACCGCGTCCACCTTCGTCGCCGGGATCGTCGTCGCCCTGATGGTCGCGCCGATCCAGTGCTCGGTCATGCGCGAGGTCTTCTCGCAGGCGCCGGCCGGTGAACGCGAGGGCGCCTACGCGCTCGGCGCCACCCGCTGGGGCATGATCCGCTCGGTCGTCCTGCCGTACGGCAAGGGCGGCATCATCGGCGGCACCATGCTCGGGCTCGGCCGGGCGCTCGGCGAGACCATCGCGGTCTACCTGATCATCTCGCCGGTGTTCGCCATCCAGTGGCACGTCCTGCAGACCGGCTCCAACTCGGTGTCCTCGCTGATCGCCCTGCACTACGGCGACGCCTCCGACTTCGGGATGTCGGCGCTGATGGCCGCGGGCCTGGCGTTGTTCCTGCTCACCCTGGCGGTCAACTTCACCGCCTCCTCCGTGGTGGCCCGCAGCCGCTCCGGCGCGCAGAGCGAGGCATGAGATGACCGTCGTCGAAGAAACGCCCCTGTCCGGCGCCGGTCACGCGCCGCCCCCGCCCGCGGACGCCGTCGTGCGGCCCGCGCCGCCGCGGCCGCGCCGCATCGGCGGTGTCACCCGCACCGGCGTGCTGTCCCTGTGCGGCGCCGCCGCCTCAGGGATCTGCGTCACCGTCCTGCTGTTCGGCCAACTCGCGCCGTTCTCGGGCGCGCTGGGCTTCACCGTCACCGCCTATCTCGTCTTCCTCGCCGTCTACGCGGTGCTGACCGGGCTCGACGAGGACGCCCAGGCCGTACGCGACAAGGTCATGACGGTCGTGCTCTGGACGGCGGCCACGCTGCTGTTCTCCGGGCTGGTCATGGTCGTCGGCTTCACCGCCTGGCGCGGCCGGGAGGCGCTGCCGCACGGCAACTTCTTCACCCAGGACATGCAGGCCGCCGGCCCCCTCGACCCGCTCACCCACGGCGGCATCGCCCACGCGATGCTCGGCACCCTCACCATGATCACCATCGCGCTGGTGATCACCGTGCCGCTGGGTCTGGCCTGCGCCGTCTATCTGAACCAGATCCCGGGCCGGTTCTCCCGGTTCGTCCGCACCATCGTCGAGGCGATGACCGCGCTGCCCTCGATCGTGGCCGGCCTGATGGTGTACGCCACCTGGATCCTCGGCCTCGGCATGCAGAAGTCGGGGCTCGCGGCCGGCTTCGCGATCAGCGTGATGATGCTGCCGATCGTGATCCGGGCCTCGGACGTGGTGCTGCGCCTGGTGCCCGGCAACCTCACCGAGGCGGCGGAGGCGCTCGGCGCCCCGCGCTGGCGCACGGTGTGGCACGTCGTGCTGCCCACCGCCCGCTCGGGCCTCGCCACCGCCGTCATCCTGGGCACCGCCCGGGGGATCGGCGAGACCTCGCCGGTCCTGCTCACCGCCGGCTTCACGGCCGCGCTCAACGCGGACGCGACCAGCGGCCCGATGGTGTCGCTGCCGCTGGCGGTCTTCAACTTCGTCAAGTCGCCCGAGCCCACGATGATCGCCCGCGGCTTCGGCGCCGCCGCCGTGCTGATGGCCCTCGTCCTGGTGCTGTTCGTGATCGCCCGGGTGATCGGCGGGCGCGGCCCCGGTCACCGGACCAAGCGCCAGGCCCGCCGCGGTGCCCGCGCCTCACGCGCGGACGTGCGGCGCTTCGAGGAGCTGCGCGCGCCCGGCCTGTCCCTGTTCGAGAACCCCGGGGAACCGCTCCCCGGGAAAGACGCCCCGACCGCCCCCGCCACCGGAGAGACCGACTGATGCGCAGCCACCTCCACACCGCCCTCGGGCGCCTGCGGGCGCTCGGGACGCTCGGCGCGCTGCTCGGCGTGATCGCCGGGCTGCTGGCCGGTCCGCTGGCGGCCCCGGCCGCCGCGGAGAGCTACACGCCGATATCCGGCGCCGGCTCCACCTGGGCCGAGAACGCCGTCGACGAATGGCGGCGCGCCGTCAACCAGTACGGCATGCGGATCAGTTACGCCGGCACCGGATCCTCCGACGGCCGCCGTCAGTTCCTCAGCGGCACCGTCGACTTCGCCGTCTCGGACATCCCGTTCCAGACGCACCCCACCGACGGCTCGGCCGCCGAGCGGCCCGCGTCCGGCAGTTACGCCTACATGCCGATCGTGGCCGGCGGCACCGTCTTCATGTACCACCTGACCGTCAACGGCAAGCGGGTCACCAACCTGCGCCTGTCCGGCGACGTGGTCACCAAGATCTTCACCGGTGCCGTCAAGACCTGGGACGACCCGGTCATCAAGGCCGACAACCCCGGCCTCCAGCTCCCGCACCGCACCATCGTCCCCGTCGTGCGCTCCGACGGCTCGGGCTCGACCGCCCAGTTCACGATGTGGATGGCCAACCAGCACAAGTCGCTGTGGCAGGCCTACTGCGACAAGGTCGGCCGCTCGGGGGCCTGCGGGCAGACCTCGTACTACCCGACCGTCTCCGGCATGATCGCCCAGTCCGGCGACCTCGGAGTCGCGGGCTACGTCGCCCAGAACTACGGCGAGGGCGCGATCGGGTACGTCAACTACTCGTACGCACTGAACGCGCACTATCCGGTCGCCAAGGTCCTCAACCACGCCGGCTACTACACCGAGCCGACCCCGCAGAACGTCGCGGTCTCGCTGCTCAAGGCGCGGATCAACAACGACAGGAACTCCGCGGACTACCTCACCCAGAAGCTCGACGGCGTCTACAACGACTCCGACAGGCGCAACTACCCGCTGTCCAGCTACTCGTACATGATCCTGCCGCTGAAGGTGCAGGGCACGTTCACCCAGGCCAAGGGCAAGACGCTCGGCGCGTTCTCGTACTACTTCATGTGCCAGGGCCAGCAGCAGGCGCCCTCGCTCGGCTACTCGCCGCTGCCGATCAACCTGGTGAAGGCGGGCTTCGACCAGATCCGCCGCATCCCCGGCGTGCAGGCGCAGAACATCAACATCAGGGGCTGCAACAACCCGACCTTCTCCGGCGACGGGCACAACAAGCTCGCCGACACCGCCCCCTACCCGGCCGCCTGCGACAAGAAGGGCGCCCCGCCCTGCACCACCGGCAGCGGCGGCGCCAAGACCGGGACCGGCTCGGGCGGTTCGGGCTCCACCGGCGGTACCGGCGGCGGGTCCACCACGGGCGGGTCCACCGGCGGCACCTCCGGCGGCGGCTCCACCGGCGGGAGTTCGGCCGGCGGCACCGCGGCGGGAGGCGGGACCGGCGGCGGCTCCGAGCCGGTCGTCGACCCGGACACCGGCCAGACCCTCTCGCCCGGCTCCGGCGCCGGCGGCTCGGGCAGCGGTTCCACGGGCGGCGGCGGAACCGGCGGCGGCAGCGGCACGGCGGGCGACACCATCGCGCTCGCCCAGCCGGTCTCGGTGGCCGGCGGCCAGGGCTGGACGAGCACCCAGACGCTGATGCTGATCGCGGCCTTCCTGGTCCTCGGCCTCGTCCTGCTGCCCTCCCTGGTGTCCCGCGCGATCACCGGGCGCGGCGCCGGGAAGTCCTCCGGAGAGGGGCAGCGGCGATGAGCCCTCGCAGCACCGGACCGGGCGCCACCGGATCCCCGGCCGCGCGACCGCGCGGCACCGCGGCCTCGCGCGTACGGCGGCTGCTCCTGCGGATCGTCGCCGGCGCGGCCGCGGGCGCCCTCGCCGGGCTCGGCGTGGCCCAGGCCGCGGCCCCCGCCTCCGCCGCGGGCACCGCCGACGCGACCTCCTCGGCCGTGACCGTCCCCGGGCGCGGCGAGTTCAAGGACATGCGGTTCACCGTCGACCGGACCACCCATCTGACCAGCCAGGCCGTCACGGTCTCCTGGTCCGGCGGCACTCCGACGACGTTCGCCGGCACGGCGTTCAACACCGACTTCGTCCAGATCATGCAGTGCTGGGGCGACGACGACGGCACCGTGCCGTCCAACCCGGGCCCCTCGCGCACCCAGTGCCAGTACGGCGCCTCCCCGACCACCGACCGCGGCAGCTGGCCCGGCAACGACTACGACGACACCCGCAAGGTGTTCTACAGCGCCGACCCCACCAACTACGGCCAGGACGAACGGTACGGGGCCGCCAACCCCAACGCCCCGGGCGAGGTGCCCTTCAAGTCCGTCGACGGCACGGTGATCACCTCGGGCACCCAGAACAACGCCTTCTTCAACCGCAACACCACCAACGAGGTCGACTTCGCCCGCACCGGCGCCGACGGCACCGGAAAGGAGTACTTCGAGGTCCAGACCGCCAACGAGGCCCCGCACCTGGGCTGCGGCGTGCCGGTCACCGTCGGCGGCGGCACGAAGCCCCGCTCCTGCTGGCTGGTCATCGTCCCGCAGGGCCGTCTCGACCTGGACGGCAATCCGTACGCCGACCACAGCCAGGTCAACGCCGGATCCCCCGTCTCCTCCACCAACTGGAAGAACCGGGTCGCGATCCCGCTCGGCTTCAACCCGGTCGGCACCAACTGCGCGCTCGGCGCGCAGGAGCGTGCCACCACGGGCAGCGAGCTGGCCGCCGACGCGATGACCAGCTGGCAGGCGGCCCTGTGCCCGACCGGCACGGTGTACGGCTACACCGAGCTCGGCGAGCCGGACACCCGAGCCCGGCTCATCGCCGACGGTTCCACCGGACTGGCCTTCACCACCCGGGCCCTCGGCGCCGACACGGGGAGCACGGCCCCCTCCGACCCGACCGTGTACGCGCCCGTCGCGCTGTCCGGAACCGTCATCGGCTTCACCGTCGAACGCAGACCCAAGGCCGGCGCGCCCGACTCCGTCCGCAGACTCGCGGGCACCAAGGTCGAGTCCGTCGACCTCACCCCGCGCCTGGTCGCCAAGCTGCTCACCGAGTCCTACCGCAACTCGCCCTGGGGAGCCGTCCTCGGCGACTCCGCCGCCACCGGCTACGACTGGGCGAGGACCAACCCCGCCGGCCTGGCGAGCGACCCCGAGTTCATCTCCCTCAACCCCGAGTTCGCGGATCTCTCGGTCTCCGAGACCCCGTCCACCGACACCGACCTGATCACCTCGCTCGGGCACAGCGACTCCGCTCGCGCGCTGTGGCAGTGGATCCTCGCCGACAAGGACGCCCGGTCCTTCCTCGCCGGCGACCCCGACGCCTGGGGGACCAAGGTCAACCCGTACTACAGCACCACCGCGTCCAAGAACCCGACCGGCTTCGCCTTCGACCCCGCGAACGCCGACGACTACCCCAAGAGCGACCCCTGGTGCACCGTCCCGCCGGGCACCGACGCCACCGTCAAGCAGTGCATGACCGACTTCCACCCCTACGTCGAGGACATGCACTCCGGCGCCCTGCACACCCGGCGCGCCGACACCCTCTGGAAGTCCAGCTGGGACGCGCTCGCCAACCCGCCGGCCTTCAAGAGCCCCGGACCCCAGACCGTCGGCTCCCGGTTCGTGATCACCGTCACCGACGCGGCCTCCGCCGCCCGCTACGGCCTCCAGACCGCCCGGCTGCGCAACACCGCCGGAAAGTTCGTCGGCCCGGCCGACTCGTCCCTGACCGCGGCGGCCGGCGGCGCCACCGGCACCGGCGCCCCCGAGATCACCCCCGCGACCGCCGACGCGACCGGCGCCTACCCGCTCGCCCAGCTCGTCTACGCGGCCGTCCGCCCGGCCGGGATCGACACGGCCGCCCGCAAGGACTACGCGGCCCTGCTGCGGTACGCCGCCGGCGACGGGCAGACCAGCGGCGCCGACCCGGGCCTGCTCCCGGCCGGCTACGCCCCGCTGCCCGCGGCCCTGCGCACCAGGGCGACCAAGGCCGCGGACGCCCTCGTCCACTACACCGGCCCCTCCTCGACGCCCACCGGCGGCTCCGGCTCCACCGGGGGGTCCTCGGACGGCGGTTCCACGGGCGGCGGCTCCGACGGCTCCGGCGGCGGAACGGGCGGGGGCGGCACCGACGGCTCGACGGGCGGCTCCGCCGGCGGTTCCACGGGCGGCGGCAGCGGCGGCGCGAGTGCCACGCCGAGCACCGGCGCGAGCACCGGGCCGAGCGCCGCACCGTCCTACGACGGCGGCAAGGCCCTGCAGACCACCGCGCTCGGCACCACGCCCGACGACCCGGGCAACTCACTGCGCTACGCCGTCCCGGTCGGTGCCGCGCTCGGCGCCTTCGCCGGCATCGGGGCGCCGTTCGCCGGCGGCGGCAGGCTCCGCCTTCCGCTGCGTGTCCCGCTGCCCGGCGGACGGGCGCTGACCATCCCCGCGTTCACCCTGCCCAAGTGGCTGCGCCGACGGCTGCCCTCCGGCCGGAGCTGAGCCACCGGAGCGCGGGCCCGCCGGGCCCCGCTCCCCACAGACGGCCGCCCGCCCCGAAAGGCAGTCGGGGCGGACGGCCCGTACCACCCTGCCAGATCCTCCGACGTCACCTCGCACACCCTCTGGAGACTCTCAATGCGCACGACGCGCCTTTCGGCGGCCATGGTCGCCGCCGCCGTGGTGTCCGGCACGCTGGCCCTGGCGAGCCCGGCGTCCGCCGACCCCACCCCCGCCGGCACCTTCCGCAAGCTGGTCGGCGTCGGTTCGGACACCACCCAGGACGTGCTCAACGCCCTCGCCGGCGACACCGTCAACGGCAACTCCTACACGGGCACCGCCGTGAAGTCGGCGAGCGGCGCGGGCATCGCCTCCTACGACGCGATCGAGCCCGGCACCGGCTCCACCACCTCGAACATCAAGACCCGCACCGGCGGCCCGTCCTTCCCGCGCCCCAACGGCTCCGGCAAGGGCCGCCTCGCCCTGAGCATGTCGCTGACCGGCGACAAGTTCCCCGACAGCTCGGGCGTCTCCATCAAGGGCCAGGTCGACTTCGCCCGCTCCTCCAGCGGCCCGAGCTCCTCCGGAACCGCCTTCACCTACATCCCGTTCGCGCGCGACGCGGTCGGCGTGGCGGTCCGCGGCTCGGCGCTGAACACGCTCACCGTCGACCAGCTCCACGACATCTACTCGGGCACGCTGACCCAGGTGAACGGCCAGACCGTGCACCCGAAGATCCCGCAGAGCGGCTCCGGCACCCGCAAGTTCTTCCTCGGCGCCATCGGCCTCACCGACGCCACGCTCTCCCCGAACGTCGCGACCGTCCAGGAGAACCAGGCCGACGGCGCCCTCGACACGGACGGCGCGCTCGTCCCGTTCTCGGTGGGCAGCTGGATCGCCCAGAACAACGGCGTCTCCCCGGACTTCAGCACGACCGCGGCCGCCGCCGGCGCCCACCTGGCCGCCGTGCAGCTGCCCGGCGACACCGGTGCCACCACCCCGGTCGCCACCGTGAACGGCAAGCTCGCCCCGGTCGGCGCCTACTACGAGAACGCCACCTTCGGCCGCGACGTCTACAACGTCGTCCCGACCCGGGCGATCGACCCGGCCGGCATCTTCTTCGACAAGGACCTCTACGACGTCTTCGTCACCAGCGGCTCCCACGAGGCCGCCCTCGCCTCCGACGCCGCCGAGGGCGTCATCGCCAAGTTCGGCTTCGTGAACGAGCCCTACAACGGCTCGGTCAACCTCGCCAAGCACGCCAAGCTCGGCGGCCTGGAGGAGTCCGGGGTCGACGCCGCCACCCCGGCCGCGCCCGCCCTGAGCGGCACCCGCGGCGACGGCAGCGTCAAGTTCAACTGGACCGCCCCGGCGGCCACCGGCCTGCCGGTCACCGACTACCGCGTGACCCTCACCGGTTCGGACGGCGCCGTCGTCGCCGTCAAGGACGTCCCGGCCACCACCACCTCGTACACCTTCAGCGGTCTGGCCCTCGGCCGGTACACGGCCACGGTCTCCGCCGCCAACCTCAACGGCACCGGTGCCGCCGCCTCCTGGACCGGCGACATCAAGTACACGACCACCACCAAGGCGACCGCCACGACGACCGCCTACGGCAAGACCCCGAAGATCGCCGTCACCGTCGCCGCCACGCACGGCGTCGTCCCGAGCGGCACGGTCACCGTGAAGGAGGGCACCACCACCCTCGGCACGGGCACCCTGGACGGCACCGGCAAGGTCTCGGTCAGCCTGTCCAGCCACCTGAAGGTCGCCAGGCACAGCCTGACGGTGTCCTACGGCGGCAACAGCAAGCTCCTGACGTCCAACGCGGCCGTCTCGCTGACCGTCTCGAAGGCCGCCCCGAGCGTCACCACCACCGCGCCGGCCTCCATCAGCCACCTCTCGCAGGCCAAGGTCACCGTCAAGGTCACCGCGACCGGCACCACGCCGACCGGCACCGTCCGCATCTACGAGGGCTCGCGGGTCGTCGCCACCGGCACCCTGAGCGGCGGCAAGGTGACGATCAAGCTCCCGAAGCTCTCCCGCGGCACCCACACCCTGCACGCCTGGTACGTGGGCTCCACCACGGTGAGCTCGAAGAACGGCGCCAACTTCAAGATCAAGTCGACCTGATCCACGGCACCACCTCGCACCGCCCCCTCGCCGGGGGCGGCCGTCCGGACCTCCCGGCGGGCCGCCCCCGGCGAGAACCCGATCCGCCCCACCCGTTCCCTGACTCGAGTGAAGGAGACGCGCCGCCGTGACGGTCGCCGTACAGACCACGCTCGCACCACCCCTGCCGCGGCCGGGTGTTCGCAGCGTCACCGCCGTCCGGCACCTCGCCCGCGGCGGCCTGCTCACCCTCGCGGCCCTGCTGCTCGGCCTCACCGCGCAGCTCCTGTTCCTCAGCGGCTTCCAGGAACGCGCGGCCCAGCACGCCGCCTACGACTCCCTGCGCGCCCAACTGGCCCTGGGCACCGCCCCGGTGGCCCAGACCGACCAGCAGGGCGCTCTGCTCGCCCCCGGCACGCCCCTCGCGATCGTCGACATCCCCGCGCTCCACGTCCGCCAGGTCGTCCTGGAGGGCACCGACTCCGCGGTCCTGGCCGACGGCCCCGGCCACCGCCGGGACACCCCGATGCCGGGACAGGCGGGCACCAGCGTGCTGATGGGCCGCGCCGCCGCGTACGGCGGCCCCTTCGGGCGCCTCGGCGACCTCGCCGCCGGCGACACGTTCAGCGTGACCACCGGGCAGGGCAGGGCGAAGTACCGCGTCTTCGGCATCCGGCGCGCCGGCGACCCCGCGCCCGCCCCGCTCGACGCGGGCAAGGGCCGCATGGTCCTGCTCATGGCCACCGGGGCGGACTTCATGCCCGGCGGGGTGCTGCGCGTCGACGCCGAGCTGGTCTCCGCGCCGGCGCGGACCCCGGCCGCGGTCATCCGCTCCGGCACGCTTCCCGAGTCCGAACAGCCGCTGGCCCGCCCCGGGGGGACGCCCTGGCCGCTGGTCATGTGGCTCCAGGCGCTGGTCGTCGCGGCGGTCGGCGCGGTGTGGGCCTGGCACCGCTGGGGCCGCCACCAGACCTGGATCGTCTTCGCCCCGGTCGTCCTGCTCCTCGGCCTCCAGGTGGCCACCCGGGCAACCGAACTCCTCCCCAACCTGACCTGACCCGACCGCCCCCTGCCCCTGCCCCGGCACCCGCCCGTCCCGCGCCTCCATACCGCCCCGGCCCGACCCGCCCGGGGGCGGGGATCCGTACCCAGCGGATC
>NZ_JNZD01000009.1 GCF_000725495.1 Streptomyces aureus | reverse complement strand
CGCCCCGCAACACCACCCACGCCCCACCAAAAGACGTGGCGATCACCCCCGAGAGAGCTGGTAGGGTTCTACCCGTCGCCGCAACAAAGCGCCCGACACGCCCCCGTAGCTCAGGGGATAGAGCAACGGCCTCCGGAGCCGTGTGCGCAGGTTCGAATCCTGCCGGGGGCACCCCTCATGAGGTGCCCAAAGACCCCGTCACCAGCGGAAACGCTGAGGCCGGGGTCTTCGCGTATGTGCAGCCAGATGCCGCCCGAAGCAGCTCCATGTCAGGGTCTGTGGACGAGGCGTGGACGGGATCTTGAGACGTTCCCCCAGGTGAGTCCCACAAAGCGATGTGACCCCGGACGAGGACGGGGCCACATCGCGAAGCGGTATCGGCCCCCCTAGTCGGCGGTGGTCCCCCAATAGCCGATCTGCGCGGGTCTGCCATCCCGGTAAAGCACTGTGCAGTTCCCCTGGGCGCGGTTCGGGAAGCTCAACCGCTCGGAGTCGAGAGCGACGTCCCACTCTTCGTAGGTGGGCCGGCCGTGAGGAGCCCACGCACGCACCTCCTCATCGGTCAGCGGCCGCATGAACGGACCGTCATCGGTGTCCGCGGCTTCGATCATGAGCGGGAAGTCGAGCACGGTGCACGTGCCACCGGTGAATATGTACTCCTGCCATTCAGGGTCGCGCCACAGTTCCTCGACGGACTGGCCCTCGAAACCGTGGTTGTCCCGCGCCAACTCGTCCTCCTGAGCCTGCCGGAATGCAGCCACCAGATCACGCTGATACGGGCCCGTGTGACTCCACTCGTTTCCGCCCATCCGTATCCCCTCCCCATCCGAACTGCTTGATCAGGAGCGGAGCGTAAAGGACGGCACTGACAGGGCACCCCACCCCGCCCGACGTCGGCCACGCCATGGAGACTCCCCACAGCTTTCACAGAAAGGGCCGACACTTTACCGAGAAGAGCTGACTGAGGCCCCAATCCAAGCTTGGCGATGACGGGCGACGTCGTACACCTGCTCGATCTGTTCAGCCGTCAGCACCCCTGAGAGCGGTGCCAGTGCCGCCACCTCACGCTCCCGGTACACGCGCACGCTGAGCTGCGTGGCGACCACCTTCAAATCGGTCACGCCCACGAAAACGAGCACCGGCTCCACCGGTACGGGAAAGCCGCAGTAGCGCTCAAGCACTCGAGCTACCCGCTTGGCCTCCGCCCGGCTCTTGCGCGCATAGGGCGCTGGCTTTCCGTGATCGACCTTCACAGAGTCGTCGCCGACCCATACAGACCTTTTGTGGTGGTGCTTCGTATTGATGCTGAACACGCCACCGGGCCCTATCAACAAATGGTCCACGTCCACCTTGTCGGCCAAGAGGATGGAGTGCAGGACGCGCCAGCCGTGCCGCTCCAAGCGCTTCAGCTCGGCTCCCACCCTCCGCTCCCCCGCCAGACCCTTCCGCCAGGAGTCCCACTCGGCGGGGCACCGAAGGAGCTGCAAGACGACTCGCTTGATCAGGCCTGGCCCGGATTTGTCGAGCAGAGACTCTCCGGGACGGTTGGCGGACAGGTCGTCGACCGCCGTCAGAGGCGGCAGCACTGGGGGCGCCTCAGCCTCGGGCGTCCTGGGCGGTTGCTGCGGCCGGACCGGTTCGGGATTGTTCTGTAGGTGATCTGTCAGCACGGCGATCACGTCGTCGCGATACTCGGCGACCAGGACCGTGATGTCCCCCGTCCTCACATCCGCCCAGCCGACCGCCGTGCCATCAGGCAGGTTCGCGTACAGGCGATCATGTCCGTACCGCTTCCAGCGCGTGACCTTCAGCTCCACGAGTCCCCCCTCGTCCGCTCTCGGCTCGAAGCGTCGCAGCAGGTAGGGCTCAAGACGAGAGAGGCCCCGGACAAGTTGCCCAGGGCCTCGGTGGGGTGCAGCGTGTCTCACTCGTACTCGCGGAGCAGATCCTCGATGCGCCGGTTGGCAACGTCCTGCCGTCCGTCGAGACACTTCGCGTAGCGGGTCAGCAGGACCTCGACGCTGTTGCCGGCGCGCTCGGCCACCTCGGTCGGGTCAACCCCCGCGTTGAGCCACGTCGACAGCGCAGAGTGCCGCAGATCGTACGGGCGGCTCGCGAGTGGCGAGGCCGCAGCGGACGGTGGGAGCGCGAGGAGACGGGCCTCCTGCCACACCCGGTAGTAGGTCGAGGACGGGACAACCGAGCCCTTCTCGCTGAAGAAGAGCCGTCCGTCGTCTGCCGTGCCGAAGGTGGCCAGGTGGTCGCGGAGTGCGGAGACGAGGTGAGGCGGAATCGGCACCCGTCGGACGTCCTCAACCGGCCGGTTCTTCAGGCCGCGGTCGTCATGGGTCTCCCCCGAATCGGTCCACTGCTTGCCGACCGACGGACGAGTCCGGTGAAGCAGCGCCGATCCCCATCCCTGCTCAGGGAGGCTCAAGTCCGTCTCGACGAGGCCGATCGCTTCAGCCGGCCTGAGGCCGCCGAAGTACATCGCAGCGAAGAGACCCACCAGGCGCCGACCGCGGGCCCGCCGGTAGCCGCCCACGTAGGAGACGGCCGCCAGGAGATTCCGAGCTTGCTCGGGGTTCGCGACAACGCGAGGGTCGACCTGGTTGGAGACCTTCGGCTTCTGCCAGCGGACAGCCGTGATCGGGTTCTCGCGCAGCTCCCCCAGGTCGACCGCGTAGTTCGCAGCGTTGACGAGAGTCCGCCGCTTACGCCGCACGGTTTCGGCTGCCGCGGCCGTACCGTCGAGCTTGAGCTTCAGCGAGTCCAGCACCGCACGGGCCGTAGCCGGTTCAGCGAGATCGGCCAGCGGTCGCGATGCCTTCGACACCCAGTGAAGGACGTTCCGCACGTCGTCCGAGACGTCTCGGTCATCAGGCCCCGGCAGGACGAAGGCCCAGTTGCGAAGCGCCTGGCGGATGGCCTGATCGGACGGCCGTCCAGCCCGCTCACCGAGGAGCTCCACGGTCACGCTGGTGAGCGATTCGTTGATGCCATTGCGCGTGTTGGGAGCGGCATGCGGCCATTTCATGGCGAGGTACCGGAGGGCGAAGTCGTACCAGGACACAGCCGACTTCTTCGGTTCCATCGAGTCCGGAAGCCCGGACGCCTGGTCGAACTCCTCGCCCTCGCGCATCGCCCGCATCAGCTTCGAGCGGTAGTGATCGGCGAGTGCCTTCGTTCGGAACGAGTCGGAGAAGACGTTACCCGCCACGGACCACCGAACGCCGTACGAGGGCGTCTTCGTATCGCGCTTCCGAACGGCCCAGACCTTCACATCGAGAGACTTCACGCCGCGGCCTCCAGCTCTCGCAGCCACGTGGAGAAGTCACTCCGCCACACCCGGAGCTCCCCGTTGGGCAGCTTGAACGCAGCTGGCCCATGCCCCATCTCACGCCAGCGGTAGAACGTCCGGCGGGAGACCCCGCCCAGCTCGTTCAGGACCTGGCGCACGGTCATCAGCTCATCGCGCTGCGGGTTCACGTCGGTTCTCCTTCCGTACCGAGGGCGGGTTCGAGGGATGCGGCGAGCCAGGCTTCGGCGGAGGACAGACCGATTCCGGCAAAGACCCAGTGCGAAAGAACGAGAGTCGTGTCCGGCTCGTCCTCGGTGATCACTGCGGCTTGGGCGCGGCGCCACTCGGCGCGAGCGTCGCGGAAGGCGCCGAGGGTGGTGGAGTAGCGGCGGGACTTGGTGGAGAAGTGGCCGCGGAAGCCGAGCATGTGAGCCCAGGCACGGAGCCGGAGACCTTCTAACTCCTTGCGGGCCCCGAGCGTCCAGGCCGTTCGGATCAGCCGGCGCGCGTGGTCGCTGATGTCGAGCTGGGCGAGTTCGGCGAGGAACTTCAGCGGCCGGTCGAGAGCTCCCGTCGCGGTCTCGGCGCCCTTGGTGGCGTACTTGGCGATGTACGAGGCCACGGCCCGCTCGGTCAACTCCTGGCCACCGTCGAAGTCGGCGGAGCGAATCGCACGCACGTCGATCTGCTTGCCGAAGGTGAACATGTGCGGGCGTCCGTCGACGACGGGGCCATCAACACGGGAATGAGCAGCAGCGGCGCCAATCGCGTCGGTGAGCAGATCGGCAGTAGCCCAGGTGGGAGGCGGGGTGTCGCCGCCCTCAGGCCCGTCGATGCGGATGACGGCGTGGAAGTGGACCGCACCGCGCTTCTGGTACTCGGCGACTTTGGCGAAGGAGACCCGGGCGAAGTCAGCTAAGTCCCGCTGGGTGAGGCCGGCCCGCTTGGCTATCTCCCGGCGGAGGTAGATGGAGAAGCGCCGCCAGAGCATTCCGGCGTGCGCGTTCCATAGGACGGCGCCCTCGTAGTCGTACGTCGCCGGGTCCAGGGGCGTACCGAGTGATTCGTCGTCGGTGTCGTGCAGGAGACCGCAGCGGCAGGCGCGGACGGTGCCGCGGCGGTCTGTGGGCCGGTTGTGGACGGGGCCGAAGCCAGGGGCGGTGAAGGTGGCGAACACCTTCGGGTGGCGGGTGACGGTGTCGGGAGTGCCTTTGCCGCCCCGCAGTCCGGCGGTGATCAGGTGGAAGGTGTCCCGGCGGTAGGTCTCCGCACAGGCCGGGCAGCGGGTCGCGCGGCGATTGTTGCAGCGTACGAGGAGGTTGCCTGCCGGGAGTGAGGCCGAGTCGAGGCGGTGGAGAACGCGGCCGATCTCGCCGGTACGTGTGTCGACCGCGTGCTCGACACGGTGGCCGTCCAAGCGCACAGGCTGTGTACAACCGCCGATGCCTCGGAGCTGTTTGACGAGGGTGGGCATGCCGCCCAGGGAGACGAGCGCGCCCAGTTCTTTGACTGGGGGCGGAACGCGTCCGGTAGTAATGGGAACTGTCCTTTCGGTTTCGGTCGGAAGGTCCGCGCCTGCCGGGGCGGCGGGATGCTTGGCGGTATCGAGACCGCCCCGGCAGGCGGGTCAGCGCTTGTGAGCGCTGTTGAGCAGGGAGCGCAGCACCAGGGCCGCGATGGAGACGGAGACAGCCGTGATGGCGACCGTGGCCAGGAGTGCGGTCAGCACGACGCCGATGACGAGGACCGCGGCAACGGCGCTCGCCCCGCGGCCGATGAGGGGCGCGACCGGACGGCCGGCGGACGCCATCGGGGCGTGAGCACAGGAGCAGGTGGTCACCGGGGCGTGGTGGTGCTCGGCCGGTCGAGCCAGGGTCTGTGCGATCGGTACCGGAGCGGCGTCGGGCATCTTCGGGTGGAACAGCATGGGGTTTCTCCCTTCAGCGATGGGTGCCGTCGACGACGCCGACCCCGGAGCGGGTGCCGGACTCGATGGCCGGGGCGAGGAAGGTCTGAGAGAGCAGGAAGCCGAAGAGGGCGATCACGACGGCCACCCACATCCGGACGCCGAGGAACTTGATCGCGGCCCAGGTGATGGCGCCGAGGACGAAGACGAGAGGCAGGCTGAGGGTCACGGCGGTCTCCTAGCGGCCCGAGCAGCGGTGGGTACGGGCCGCCAGCTCGGCGGCGGCGCGACTGTCGTAGTCGGTCGAGAATCCGCAGCGAGGTGCCGTGCAGGCGGCAGCGTGCTTCTCGCGGCCCCGGCCGTCGTAGTACGTGGCGACCTGGACAGGGCCGATGCGGACGACCCGGCGGAAGCGGGGGTTGGCGGGCATCAGGGGAGCTCCTTCGGTCTCGTGGTTCTCGCCGGCGAGGTCGGCGACGTGGTCGAGCAGCCACCGCCGGATCTCCGCGCCCTCGATGTCGTCGGCGACGAGGATCACGGGTTCGGCGATGAGCATTGCTTCGGTGAGGCGGTTCTGACGGGTCAGCTCGGCGGCCCGGTTGAGGGCGCGGAGCGTGGACGGGCGCATGGGCGGAAGGTCTCCTGGGGTCAGGTGAGTTGGGCGGCGATGGCTTCGGCGAGCGGGCCCGGCACACCAAGGCGGGCTCGCAGGGTGTCGGTGTCGATGGGCGCGCCAGTTCGGGTTCGGTGCTCGGCAGCCACCTTTCGGGCGTGGTCGACGAGGGCGGTCGGAAGTCGATCTGGGGGTGGCACGGCAAGCGCGGGATGCGAAGCAGGGGCTGCGGGCCGGGACGCAGCCGCAGGCGCGGGGAGTGATCCCTGTTGCGCCACTTCGTTCGTCAGCTCGTCGTTCTGCTCACGCGGGTCCGGGGCCTGATCCGCGGGTCCGTGAGCAAGGAGCGTTCCGCCGAGGAAGGCGACCGCCGGCCAACCGGCCACGACGATGCGGAGCGAGGCAGGAACGTGGTGGAGGTCCAGGAGCCCGGCCGTCGCGACGTTGGCACCGAGACTGGCGGTGAGCGCGACCAGGAACCAGCACCACCCGGCCGCTTTGGACTCCACCGACCTCAGCCGCCTCCAGGCCGCCACCAACAGCAGATCGACGCTGATCGGATAGGCCCACGCCTTCCAGCCGTCCTGTCCCGCCGCGACGGCCAGATCATGAAGGTGTGCGAAGGACAGCGCGGCAGCGATCACCGCTTGAACCAGTACGGCGTCCACGCGGACCGGAAGGGCACGCGGTACGGAGCGCTCGGCCACGCTGATCACGTCCTCTCGTTCGGTTTCGGGCATGGCGGGGGTAGGGACTTGGCGCGAGACGGTCGCGCCGGCCGGTGGGTTGGTGGGTCAGCCGGTCGCCGGGTGCGGCTTGGTCACACTGGTCGGGGTGTCCGCGGGCAAAGCCGGGACGTGCGGCCGGAACAGCTTCAGAACCGGTACGTCGGGGGCGAGTTCGGCAGTCTCGCGGCAGATGGCCGCAGCGTCGCCGAGGGACAGATACGGGGTGCGCATGCGTCCCCAGCCGCCGGACGTATCGCCGGACACAGCCAGGCCCGGACGTTCAGCGGGAATGGTGGCAGCGACGCCCACCGCTTCGGGGGCGATGTCGCCAAGGGCCATCTTGGCCGAGGCCTCGTCGTTGACGCGGTGACAGACGCGTCTGGTGAGTTGAGCGCGGAGCATGGTGGCGCCCTTACCCAGCTCCGCACCGAAACGCTGGCCGCAGATCTCCAGGTAGATACCCGCGGCCCGCCCGAGCTGGGCGAGTCGGATCAGCTGGGTCACCATCTCGTCGCGTCGTTCCTCGTCCTTGCGGCTTGCCACGAGGAAGAGTTCGGCCACCTCGTCGACGAACAGCACGATGGGCGGCGGCCGTTCGTCGTCCGGCATGCCCCACACGTCAGAGGTGATCTCCTCGTCGGGCGTGCCGGGCGCGATGCCCTGGCGTGCCTTGATCAGGTCGTAGCGGTCCTCCATTTCCTGGACAAGGACGGGCAGCAGCTCGGCGGCTTCATCAGAGTCGGTGGCCAACGCCGACAGCCGCGGAGCGAAGGGTGCCAGTTCGACCCCTCGCTTGCAGTCGATGCCGACCAGGGCGACCGGTTGAGCGGCCAGCCCCGTCAGCAGATTGCGGAGGAACATCGACTTCCCCGACAGGGTGGCACCGAGGACGAGTTCGTGCGGGACTGCCCGGTAGTCGCGGACGAACACGGTTGCGTCCTCCCGCAGAGCCACCGGCACGGCGAGGAGGTCGTGCCCCGCGCTGCGAGGCATCTTCACCGTGCGCAGCAGATCGAACCCGACCAACCGCAGCTCGACCACGCCCGGCTTGATCTCGCGAACGTGGACCGCATGAACGCCCCAGGCGTGCCGGAGCCGCTCACACGAGGCAGCCACGTCCGCCGGCTCCTGGCCGGGAGCGAGCCGAAGCCGGACCCGTAGCCCCGTAGAGGTGGGACGGATCAGCCCTCGGTGCGGCGGCACCGGCCGAACCTCACGGCGGGTCGTGGCCCGCACCGCCAGGGCCCGCAGACGGGACGGTTGAACCGTCAGCCCGCATGCATCCATGGTCGAGCTGTACGAGCCGACCAGCCGGACCACCGACGCGGGCAGCCCGACCGTGGCCCAGTAGACCGCCGGATGCGCCTTCCGGGCGTAGACCGCCCCGCCTATCAAGGCGAGAGGGCCACCCAGCTCGGCCAGGGTCATCAGCTCGGACACGAGATCAGTTCTCCTGTCCGGCGGGGAAATCACCCGGCACGACAGCGGCCGCCCGGTAGGCGATGCCGTGGCGGGCCTGCCCGCTGAAGACGCTCTCCCAGGGACGAGCGACGAGACCGGGCAGGGAGACCGGGGCGCCGACGGCCAGACCGTCCGTGATCCCGCTCTCCGGGACGGTCACCGCGATGAGCGACGACTCCCCTTCGTCGATGTAGACGACGCCGACCTTCATCAGCGCCTCCCCACTGACCGCGTCCTTGGCGATCTCGCCCGTCTGCCGGTCCTTGACCTTCGGCTCGGGGGCCTCGGTCAGCAGGATCGTCGCGGACGAGGTCTCAACTCGGATTGCACGCACAGAACTTCTCCTTCGTAGACACCCGCCAGACAACCTGACAGGTTGACTTAGCAAGTTTGAAGTTAAGGAAGCCAGGTTGACTTGTCAAGTGGCTTTACTGTCGACCCAGTTGAGGTTTCTGAGACGCACCTGCTCAGCGCTGGCTCCGTCATTTTTCGGGATCCGAGCCAAGCCCTGTGGCGTTCAACATCCAGCCGCCCCGCCATCGATGAAGCGACTCACGCCGAGGACTCAAATCCCTCAGCCTCATCGCGATAGTGGGTGATCATGGCTGCTGCGTACCAGTCCGGAACAGCCCCTCGGAACGCCAGGGAGAGGTACGACTCCAACGCCTCGTCGACCCCCAAGAACGGGCCGAACGCCGCACACCAGGCGTCGCGGGCAGATGCGTTCGGGAAGCCTTGAAAGACCGCCACCTCCGGGTCGCGCTCGCCCCAGCACCCCCACATACCCGAGGGGCCCGTTACGGCAACGACCTTCGCCATGATGGTGATCGAGTCAAGGGCATCGCCATCTGGCGCGAAACCGACCGCGTCCCAGTAGTCGTCCCCACTGGCCTCCACCGAAAGTGACAATGCGGGCATGAGGGCCGTGCCGTCACCGGCTTCGAGGACGAGCAGTTCGACGTGTCGATCTCCATGCCACTGAGCCATCGCACACAGCGCAGGCCACAAGTCCGGGGTGAGAAGGGCATCGAACTCACAGAACAACGTGTCGCCCCGATTCGTCCGGAACACCATCTCCGGCAGCCTGGCGTCGAGGTCGAAGACGGAGGCACAGTGGGCACGGACATTGCTGCTTTCAGGCAGTCGTTCTGACACGATCAGGTCCCTGTGGCTGGGTCCGAGGCCTCGTCGGACTATGCCCTCATGCGAGTGATCCGAAAGAGAGGGCCGAGTCCAACTCAGCCAAGCCGATAAGTGTCTTCGAGTTCCTGCCGATCCGCCGGCAGGAGAACATCGGTGACCTGCAAGGTTTGCCCGGCAACATCACACGCGATGACCAAGACGCTCAGCACCGGCTCGCCTTGGGGCATCCCCAAGAGATCAGCTTCTTCCCGGCTTGGCAGTCGAGCCGAGACACGTTCGGTTACGTGATCAAAGCGCACCTTCCTATGTGCTTCCAGGTGTGCGCGCTGCCCCTCTCGCAGTGGAGACGAGACAGAGAGTTCGGTCCCTTGGACCAAGTCGACCGGGAAGTAGGACGAAGAGAGCTCGACCGGCTCACCGTCCTGCACCACCAAGAGGCGCCGAAGCAGGACCGTTGTCTTCTTGGGCACGCCGAGGAGGGAAGCAACCCTAGGCGGCACAGGAACCTGCTCGACCTGGACCAGACGACCTTGAACCGAGGATTCGTCGCGCTCCAGCGCGTCACGCCCCCGTCGTTCCTTCTGCTCGACGACTTCCGGCCGTCCGCGGACGATGGTGCCGAACCCTTGCCGGGACTCAAGCCAGCCATCCCGTTTCAGCAGTTCCAGCGCGCGAACGACAGTGGGCCGCGACATTCCGAAGGCTTGGACCAGCTGATTTTCACTCGGGACCCGGCTCCCCGGCGGGTAGGTACCGTCCTCGATACGCCCTTGGAGCGTCTGCGCCAGCCGCACATACTTGGGTGCAGCCACCTCGTACGCCATAGCCCCGCCTAGTGAGAATCCGCCAAGTCAACCTGTCAACCAGCCTACTCACGTAAGTGGGCACTGAACACCCGCAGACACGCAGGCGCCATTGGCCAGGATCAACTTCACGACTTCCAGGCGTCGTCGATCTGAAACCACACGACGGTCCCACCGAAGCGGCTGGGGCCGGCCGCCCAGGAGTCCGCCAGCGCGTTCACCAGGCAGAGCCCACGACCGTGCGCGTCATTGGCGCTGGGACTGTGGAGCCGGACATCCGCCGGGAAGCCCGGGTTGTGGACGTCGACCCGCAAGGACTCCCCCAGGCGCGACCACTCGACCCGAACCCGCCACGGTTCTTCGGATTCCCCGTACAGGATCGCGTTCGTCACCAGCTCGGAGAGCATCAGCACGCAGTCGTCGATCGGACAGGCCAGGTTGTACGGGGCGGTGAACTTCCGGAACCACCGCCTGGCCCGCGCCACGGACTCGGGCACGGGATAGAGGGTCATAGTTGTACGGGGCGGTGAACTTCCGGAACCACCGCCTGGCCCGCGCCACGGACTCGGGCACGGGATAGAGGGTCATACCCCCGATCGGCTTCGGTCCGGCAACCGCGGCTTCGGACTCTTCACTCGCATCCGCCATGAGCGCCACTACTCCCTACCGGTGCCGTCACAGTCGAGACAGCGCCGCTTGGACGTGGCACGGACGCGAGCAGCAGCAGCGGAGAGCGCCAGGGAGGAGCGGGAGCCGACGTGCTTCCACCCTCGCCCCCGGCATCCACGGCAGACCGCTCCCGGCGAGCCCTGCCGTAACTCCCCGCACTCCCGACTCACGCCCGTGCCCCCTTCCGGTCAAGTGGCCTTAGCCACTTACTGGATAGTGGCATTAGCCACTGGAGGCCACAAGCGGTTCGCAGAGAGATGGCCGACTTTCTAGCTGATCGGGTAGCCCTGCTCGAACGCCCAACGCTCAGGCGGGTACGTGGCCTCGGCGAACTCAAGAGGTCGATCCTGTATGTCGTACACCACGTGATGAACAATCAGAACCGCTGCACCGGGCTCAAGTTCGAGATCAGCAGCCTCATCCTCGGACGCGAGTCGGGCGCACATCCGGTCTTCGGCATAGCTGCCCTGGCGACCCGTGGCGCTCTCGACGTACATGAGCGTCCCTTCCTGGATCCGGTCAGGATCACAGAGCTTGGGCGCCCGCTCGCCTACATCGGTACCGAACCACGAGGTGGAGATGGTGATGGGACCCGACTCATTCTTGGTGACGCGGCGGCGGTGAACAGCTCGGCTTCCAGCCGTCAGACTCAGCGCCTCGGCCACGTAGTCGGGAGCCTCCAACCAGCCGGCGGAAGTGATGACCGCGTACTCGCCCGGCGTGTAGATCTTGCCCGTCTGTTTGGCGCGACCGTAGAGCTCCCGAGCGCGTCGATTGACCGCGAGGCCCCGCACATAGGTCCCCGACCCCTGACGCTTTTCCACCAGGCCTTGATTGCTCAGGGCCTCCAACGACCGGGCGGCCGTCGGGCGCGAAACGCTCCAGTCCGCGGCCAGTTGGCGTTCCGACGGGACCTCATCGCCAGGCCTCAAGTCGCCTCGAAGGATCTGATCGCGGATGTGGTGCGCGATCTGGAGGTACTTGGGCTGGGTCTCTTCGATCTGCGGCATCGGAGTCCCTCCCTAAGTGGCCATGACCAGTAGCCACTATAGGGTGAGTGGCCAGCAGGCAACCCCGTACGCTGCGAGGGTGACCCGGTTGATCGTGGCAGCAGGAGGAGGGGGCGACGCAGTCGCCGCCGCAATGCTCGATGCAGCCCTCTACGGGGGTGACGACAGCCCGGCGGTGATCCTCACGTACGCGTGGGACCGTCTCCTGATCGACCCGGTGCCGGGCCCCCGAGGGCCGGAGAACTTCACGGGACTACGTCGCCTCACGCAAAGCGTCTGGACAGTCCCGGGCGACGCGAAGCCCATCGCTCCCGCAGGCTCGACGCTCCCTCGCCTGGCAGCCGAGCTCCCCCACACCTTTGCCCTGATCGACCCCATGCACGGCGTCGAGGGCATCACCCGCCAGCTCGAAGAGCTCATCGAGCACCTGGCCCCCCAGTCCATCGACCTCCTGGACGTGGGCGGCGACATACTCGCCAAGGGCGACGAACCCACCCTCCGCAGCCCGCTCGGCGATGCCCTCACGCTGGCCGCGTGCTGCCAGGTCAACGCGCCCGTAAGGCTCCTGGTCGCCGGTCCCGGCTTGGACGGAGAGCTCCCGGCCGGGCTCCTGGCTGACCGAATGGGCCCGCCGACGCTGACGCTCACGGCTGAGCACGTCGAACCAGTCAGCTCGGTCCTGGAATGGCACCCGTCCGAGGCGACGGCGATGCTGGCGGCCACAGCCCGCGGGGTACGCGGCCTCTGCGAGGTCAGAGACGCCGGCCTGCCGGTCCCACTCACTGCCAATGGCCCCGCTATCCACGAAGCAGACCTGGACGACGCCCTCAACCGCAACGAACTCGCACGCGCCATCCTCGCAACGGAGACCCTTGCCGAGGTGGAGCAGTACAGCCGCGAGGTCTGCGGGTACTCGGAGATCGACTACGAGCGCAACAAGGCCAGTTGGCTCGGCAACCAGCCGGAAAAGAAGCTCGAGCCGGAAGCCGCCCTTCACCAGCTCGACCAGTTCGAGGCCCAGGCCCGCGACCGCGGCATTACGCACACGACGTTCCGCAGGATCACCGAAGCCCTCGGCCTCAACGGCAAACAGCGCCAAGACCTCCGGGCCCTACTGCTTAGCAGCCGTCCAGACCAGTACGAAGCCCCGCTGTGGCGCATCACGTGAGAGACGATCACAGACTTCCAGCTGCCGTCGACCTGCCCGATCCCCGATCAACACTCACCCGAACCAACTGGGCCGCACTCCAGCATGCTTACGGGCCGGCCACAGATGCACCCGAGATCCTGACCTCGCTACTGGATGCAGACCAGGGTGTGAGAACCAAGGCGCTGGACAACCTGTTCGGCATCCTGCACCACCAGAGCACGATCTATGAGGCGACGGTACCCACGGCTCAGTACGTAGCCGCAATCCTGCCCGATCCTCGAACAAGGCTTTCGGTCGACAAGACCAACCGATCCTTCCCCGGATGCATACGCGCCGATCTGCTGGCTTGGCTCGGATCAGTCGCCGACTCGGTGACCGACGCGGTTGATGAGGTAGGCCAACGACTCGGGTTCCCTCTCGACGATCACCCGCCTGTCGTAGCCATGCGTGAGATACGACCCCTGCTGCTGTCGGCTGTTCTCCCCTACGTCGACGACAGTGACCGCGCCGTGCGCGAAGGGGCGATCGCGGCATGCATCCCGCTCCTCGACGACGTTCGGTTGCTGCACCACCGAGCAGCACTGGTGCCCCTGGTCCGCCAGGTGCTCGGAACCAGCGAGCTCTGGCAGCACCGCGAGCGGGCCATCGATGCTCTCGACGCATGGGGCGAAACCTCCGCAGGGCTTGAGGGTCAGCGGAATCCCTTCCTGTTCTGCGACACGGACCTATCACCAGACAGCACCCCATGGCCTTCAACCGCGAGCAACACCGAAGGATGGACCGAAGCTCCACCGTTCTGACACGACCGGTCCATGATCACCAGGCTCTGCCAGCTGTTGAGTAACAACCTTCTTTACGGGTTCAAGGCGGCTCGCTACGCTCCCCGCGCGGCACACAGCAATCAGCCGCCTGATGTGAGAGAAGGGGTACGAAGTGGCTGGGGCTGCCGACTCCACATCATTGTCACCTTCCCCGCCAACTCGCGTGCAGGTCAGGTGTCCCGCCAGCGCTGTACCGAGCGGACAGTGACAGATTCATCAGTTTGGCCCGGGCGCCCCCGGTGCCTGAGGATGCATGGTTGGCCTATTTCCATAATATCGCAATAGCCATTGACTTAGGCCGTCAAGGCCAGGAAATAGCACCCGCTCTGTGACGTTGGCCTGATCCAAATAATTGCGGACTATCCACTTCTGATCTGCTGGGATTACGATCTTTCTGTACAGGTCTCGATGATCTAGCAGCCAGTCACTGAGACAGGCGGTCGGATGCGATATTGCAGAGAACACCGCTGATTGGTTGACGATGCGGTCATCAAGCGAAGGCGGTTCGAAAAACACAAGCAAACCGCGCCCATGCGGGTCCCTGTATTTGTCGAATTCGTCGAGGCTCTTCGCCGCTTTGTTCAGCATCTCTGTGGTAAATAGGCCGCCTCCCAGGGCGGCAATTTCATCATAGAGAGGAGCCGGCAGGAGATTGTGGGTGGCAACGTAGTCGACACACCACACCGCCGCATCCTGATCGAAATGCTGCACGTTGGAAGTGGCGAAATGGAGAGCGACATAGGGAGAAAAGGTCCAGTCGAGAAGTCTCGTCGGCAAGCCATGGTGTTGGCCAACGCTCAACCAGTTCCAGTCCCAGTCTCCCGGTGACGTGTCTCGATGCGCGTATTTACGAAAATTTCGCAGGAGATGTTGCTCTACCTCGCCACTCGCTCGATCTCGAAGTCGAAACAGGCTTGTGTGCAGGTCATATCTGGCATTTGAAAGGCCTCGATAAACGACATTCGCACGGTACTTTCCACACGATGGTTGCCATTTATCATCTGTTAGGACCGCCATAAGCTGAGACCAATCCTTCACGCGGATTTCGGATGGCGTCGACATAGGGCAGACCCCTTCGTAGTAAGCGCAGGGAGCTTTTAACCAAGTTATCTGGACTGCAGTTGCAATCTTTCCTGAACCACACGCAAGAGCATTTCTGCAGTTTGCGCCAGGTCTCTAGGCGCTACACTTAGATTCTGCATCATGTCGTGACGAAGCCTTACACCTTGGATCACTACTTCAAAGTCTTCAGCGAAGTGTTCCCTCAGCGCCGCCATAGGGCCAACAACTGAAACCGTCGTGGGCAAAATCGGGGATTCTCCTTCATTGGTCGAAGGGTTACCTTTTTCTCGCAGTTGGCTTTCGAGGAGAGCCAGACATGTCCATAGAAGTTGGTCGCTTTCCGCGTTATCTGCTAGACGCTGCAAATTGTCACCGAGATCTGCCGCTTCGAGCGAAGGCTTTTGGCTACTAATCCGGTTCAGCAAATTGTGGACGAAGGTATCGGGCCACGTACCCATTTCTGATGGGCGCTGAATTGTATCCGCCCCTAGCGCCACCGCTAGTCCCGGATCGCTAGGGTTGGAAACTATGGCCTCCGGCGCCCCATTCCGACGATTAATCACATAGTCAAGAGGCAAAGAGTTACCTCGCCCCAAGTCGTAGATGACAACCGCAGCCTTGGACAGAGCCATGTCGATGGCCATGGGAGTCATTGCCAGATCTTGCGCCCTGACATCGTCCACTCCAAGCGGCAATAGTCCAGTTTTCCGGACTACCGGGAATAGATACTCTCGATAGAGAGTGAGCAAAGATCGGCTGGCAATGACTAGTGCGAGTTGTGGTGCGATCGGATTCCTTCGTAGTTCCGCAGTAGTTGCATCGTTGCGCCCAGTCAATTGCGATGCAGTATCGTGCTGCCAGACGTCGCGGAGCTCATTGAAGAATTTCGCAAGAACCGAAGCGCGGTCGGCCTGCGGATCCCTCTCTTCGAGGACGATTGCTTTTATGCCACGGCGCCTAAATTTGGGTGCCTCATCATCAGGGTCGGTAGGAAGAATAGCCCAGGATGGTCGAGTCATGCGTCCCAAACGCTCACGCAAAAGACCAAGTATCTCGCGCATGTCAGCGTCGTCAAGACTGTATCCAATAAATATTGGCTCCCGACTGAGGAGTCGGCCCGACAGATACGTCACAAGAAGTGGATTTCGACGTACAAACCCATCATAGTCTTCTTCGGTCACCACTAGTTGATCTGGGTGGTTTAGATCACCGTGAAATTTTAGCAAATAAGTGGCCTCGGGTCTGGGCTGCATGGCCAACTGCGACTCACCAATCAGTGGCACACAAGGCCGACGCTGTCCTGCATATCCTTGCTCCATTAGAAAGTCGATATTTGTGGTAACTACGGTATCGAACGGCAGCTTCGCGAAAGCGACATGAGCTTCACCTGGCTGGATATCGTTTACGTAAAGCAGTTCACCGAGTCGTTCGACAAGATACGAGCGGCCGTAAGTATCGGCATAGGCGCTGAGGGCGTCTATCGGCCCAGCTGGGACCCGCCCAGGAAGGTCTGCTTCGAGGGCAGCAGCCAGTTTCGACCAGGTCGGTGGGTGCTTTTCGTCCTCGGTGACAGCGCTAGCGCTCACGCCAGCGCCGAGGATCGGCAACCATCGTCCAGCGGAAAGCGCGCGACGCAAACCGCCTGGCAGCCTGCGCACGTAGCCATCAGGGGGAATTGTTGGGGCTGTCACAATCGATCATCCCGAATCCGAGGTAACTCCAACGTGAATTTGCCTAGCTCTAGCTAAGCCCCCGCGGGGCCTCGCGGTGAGGTACGCCAACACTTAAAGTCCATTATGGGCTTGAATCACCATATATGTCCACATTTGATGGCTAATTGAAGAGAGAACGGTTGATAAGAAAACCTCCAGGCCCCCAGGGCTCGTCCGGCATGCGGCCGCAGCCAAGCACGGTTCCCGAGCTCAGGCTCACGCGCCGTCTGCACGAGCCAGCCGTTGAAGCCGAGCGCTGGCAAGCCCCGAAAACGTGGCTAAGGCTGGTGGGGCCACAGCGAGGCACACGCGTGCCCGAGTGGTCGACGCGCACGCCGTCGTAACTAACTGTCGTGGGCTGAGACTCAAGGGTTTCAAGACCCTGCTTCCGCTCAGGCAGCTTGGCGAAAGGACGTGCCATTCGTGTGCCAGATCGTGTGGGGAACAGCGGGGACCAGCCACGGGTGCGACCAGGGCTCCAAACCACTCTGCCGCAGGTCGGCGCGGCAAGAGCCGTCAGCAAACCCGAGCTTCCCAAGCTGAGGTTCAGGCGCTGTCCTCGCGGGCCGGTCGCCGCGGCTTGCTCCGGTCGACGGCATAGGTAGCGTGGCTGAGGCTGGTGGGGGCGGAGCGAGGCATACGCGTGCGTGGTCGGGTGGCGCACCCGCCGTCGTGGCTGATTGTCGTCGGCTGAGGTTCAGACGGGGCGCATCAAGGGTGGCGGTGTCAGTCGAGTGCGGCGAAGCTGGGCCGTCTCCGGGCCGTCCGAGGTTACTCAACAGCGGCCAATGACGACCAACGTCGACCACCAGGCGCCCGACCCCAACGCCTCTGAGCAGCGAAAACCCAGCTCACCAAGATCCCCGACAAGACCCAGGGCAAGTAGAAGCCGAGTACACGACAGCAATCGCCCGGGCAGGACGTCCCGTTGCACCGACGATGGGCGCATGGGCCGGCACAACACAGCGCTTGACAGTGCGTAGCGGAGGTACTCCCACCCGAGGAGCTCCCCATGTTGGCTGCTCATGCGCTCGTCGACGTACGCAAGCTGATCGCCTATGTCGGCTGTGAGCTGTTCTGGACTTGCGGAGGCATTCAGGGATATAGCCGGCCCGGGTTCCGTTCTCAAGCTTTAGTGCACACAATGACGAGATCGGACTGAATTACGCCGCTACGCGCCCCGAGCTCCGCGGGCGAGCATCCCTGAACGTGACCGGGACGCGTGGCGGTTACATCTCCTCGTTGTCGAGAAAGCTGTAATCCTCGTCCTCGATTGAGACCTTGGACAGATTGGCGGAGACGTAACTCTCCACGGACGAGTCACCGGCGGAGGGGTCGGGAAAAACAAGGGCGATGCCAATGACATGTTCCTCCGCGTCGAGGGGAACGCGTTCTTTCCTCTTCCGCGCCGGGGAGGTCGATGGCGGCTTCTTGGGGGCTGGTGCGGACGTCTTGTCAATGGGGTACAGGACGAGCAACCCAGTGTTGGGTTGCTGTGATTGGCGCTGCTTCCTATAGTCCTCTTCGACCCAGGTGGCCTTGTAGCCGTCCAAATCAACGGCAGCATCCCGCGGGCTCATCAGAGTCTTGATGTCCGCGGGGCCAGCGACGTCGAGGCGGGATCGGATGGTGCGCCCGACGGTCACCCCGGGAGCGAAGGTGAAGTCGTAGTCTGGCCGGCCCTGAGGCGTGCCGATAATGGCAACGTTCCACCGTCGCAGCGAGCCAGCTGCCGCCACTCGCTTGTTGATGTAGGCAACGATCAGTTCCGAGGTGCTCACGGAGTTTTCGTGGAACTGGTAGCTGGTCAAGAATCGCGTGACGACGTCGTGCGGCACCTCGTAGAAGACGTACCGCCCGTCCTTGGGACGTTCATCGATCTTAAGGGAAATTGAGGCGGCAGCCGTGACCAAGGCACGGGCGGCGTCAATGTTCGCGGTCAGCCACTCGACGTCAGTGTGGAAGTAGTGGGTCTGAACGCGCTGACCGCCAAACGAGGAGGCTGCCATGACGGCGTCGCGCATTTTGGCAGCCGCGGTCACCCGCAGTGCGGGATGTGTGCGCAGACGTACAGCGAAGGTCAGGGGGGTTTCGTTCTCAGTCATGTAGACGTCGATGTCGCGCCGCATCTCCGTCTCGACCGTGGCCAGATGGCGAAACCACTCGGCCAACTCATCGGTCATCCAGATGCGGGGCAGATCGGCGTAGCCATTGCGGAAGCCGAACCAGCGTCCCATCTGCAGCAGCGTGTCGTAGGCGGAGACGGCACGTACGAAGTAGCTGACCGATAGTCCCTCCAGGGTGAGTCCCCGGGATAGGGTATTGCCGCCGACCGCAATGGCCACCACGGGGCCGTTCCCGTAGTCGAGACGATCCTCGCTGCTGGAGTTGTCCATGACGACACGACAGTGGTCAACCACACTCGGCAAATGCGCCATCAATTCTTCAAACTGCACCTTGCGTTCGCCGAAGTCCTCGGCTGGCACGCGGGCCGTCTCCTCTTCCCAAAGGTCCCGCAGCCGAGCGAGGCATTCCTCTCTGTTCATCAAATCGACTGTGTGGTCGCGCATCCGCTCGAGCGGCCTCTTGAAACTGTTGTGCACGGCGGTGTTGACGCTAGTGTGGATCAGCATCGTGCTGTGCGGATTGCCGGTTCCGCGCACACGTCGGGCGGCGGTGACCAGCCAGAAGTACTCCACAGCTCGGCGCAGAGTGTCTGTGATGACGGGCTCGAAGCCTTCAACGTCTGCCCTCGTCTTGGGGCGCACGCAGGCCACGTCTCCCTCGGGCACCGAGCGGATCATGTCGTAGCCGTCGTCCACCTGGTCGGGGGCGTCGCCGTCGACCGGGTACCGCCCGAACAGGACTTCGGTACCGAAGTGGTGGTCGGGCTTCGGAAGGCTGACGATGAAGTCCCTCGGGTAAAGGTCCTCTGCGCCTGGGTCGATGAGTAGGTTCGCGAAGGGGGAGGCTGTGTATCCGACGTATGCCGACCGCGGCAGGCTGTTCATGATGCTCATGATCAGTGGATTGATCGACTTCGTCGCGACGGTGGCTTGGTCGGCTTCGTCGTCAATGATCAGCGCAGGGCAGTCCTCGAGGTAGTCGGATGCCTTTTCCAACCACCGGGCGAGCTTGCGCAACACCGTTGCGTTCTTCTTCACCACGCACAGCACGCGGGTCTTGTTGCTCTTGCCGAAGTAGGAGGCTGGATTCTCTTGCGGGGTGAAGTCCTTTTCAAGTCCCGTGAGTTGGGACCACATTGACGGGTTGGGCTCTACTAGCTGCTGGACGAGCCTCGCCTGAGTCTGACGGCGCAGCCCATTGTGAATTCCGGCCAACACGATGAACAACTTGTAGCCGCGATCCGCGGCCTTGGCCATCACTGAGGTGAAGTTGGTTGTCTTGCCGGACTGCACGTGCCCCACAACCAGACCGCGAGTGGAGAACGAACGCTCCTTGGGATGGTTCAACAGCGACACGATGCGGGTGGAGGAGTCGTCGAGATGGGTGATTGCGGACTGCTGCGGCCAGCCGTCCTTGCGCAGCCTGTCTACGACAGCCGGCCAACATTTGTCCTTGGCCTGCGGGCCGGTGTACCAGGTATCGCGGTTGCCCAGGATGACCGCATGTGGTTCCTCCAGCTCCCGGATCCGGATGGTCTGCTGCTCGTGCCGCTCACGGATCTGCTGGACGATGTCCGAGCTGATGCCGAACTGCTCCAGTCGCTTGACGGACTCCGAAGGAGGAAAGGCGTCCAAGAGCGCCCTGAACGTCTCATACATGTCGTCGAATTCGTCAGCCATGCGAGTCGACCGCTCCCCCCACTCTCGTCCGCCTCATCCGGCCCCATCCATCCGGGGCTCGGCTTGTGCAGTTCTCTGCCGTTGCTGCACGACACGCCCTTCGGACGCGCATGCTTCCACCTGCCTGTGTCGTGGTCTTCAGATTAGTTGGTCCTACCTCGCGCCCGGCGTCAGCTGGATGCGCGCGGACCCCGCAGCCGCGTGGCCAGGGATGGTGGTGGGCCACTCGTGCTGGTCGAGGCTGCCCGCACGATGCAGGTGCCTCGGGCGGCGGAGTGCCGTTCACGATCGAGGCCTCATCCGGTTGCTGCGTCAGCACGGGCAAGTTAGCGTGCGGCACGAGTTGACAGGGCGCGCCCGTCGAAGGGTGGGAGATCATTATGAAGCCCCCGCTCAGCTCAGGTCCAAGGCCAATAGCCCATCGGTGAGTCCGGTGAATACACGGCGGTTGTGCGGAGCGAGGGACCGGACGGGCGAGCGAACCGGAATAACGGCGCTGGCGTGGGCCAGCTCTGGATCCCAAAGACGGACCGTTCGATCGTCACCGGCGGACACTAGGACCGTACGGGTGTCTAGGGCAACGGCGCACACCGCACTCACTCCGGCGGTGTGTCCCTTGAGGCTGGCCACAGCCTCGCCGGTGGCCGGGTCCCACAGCCGCACCGTGCGGTCCTCGGCGGCGGTGGCCAACAGGGTGCGCCCCTGCAGGGACACCACGCACATCCCACGCACCCAGTCGGTGTGACCGGTTAGTCGGTGCACGACAGTCGTGCTCTCGGTGTCCCACAGAGCCACAGCATTGTCATCCCAGGCTGTGGCAAGATACGCCCGCTCATCCACCACCACGGAGCACAGACACAACACCGCACGTTCTCGTTCGGCTGGCAGGACATGCAGAACCTCGCCACTCTCAGGGTCGTGCAAACGAACGACCCCGTTGTCGTCCGCGGCTGCCAACAGGATGCGCCCGCCGGTCGACACCGGGCACAGGGCCCTGACCGACCAGTCGCCAACCTCCAGGATGCAAACGTCCTCACCAGTGTCGGGATCCGAGAGTCGGATGGCGTGGTCACTGTCCGCAGAAGCCAAGAGGGTGCGCCCGTCCACGTCGATCGTGCACAACGCGGTGATAGTGCCAATCCGGGCCTTGATGGTGTGCCGGGTCTCCCCGGTTCCCGAGTCCCACAAACGCAGGGTGTCGCCGTAGCCAACGGTCGCCAAGAGGGCTCCATGCGTCCCCTCGATGGCGCACAGGGCCTCGACGGGTTCGAGGCGTTCGCCCATGGTCACCACGCCTGGAGCTCCGGTATCCCACAGACGAACCGTATTGTCGTTGCCAGCAGACACCAACAATGCATGCCCGTCCGACATCACAGCGCATACATCCTGTACGACATCTGTGTGTCCCTCCAGCACACGCACCGAATCACCAGTCAGGGCATCCTGCAGGTAGATGTGCCTGTCGTCGCCAGCCGACGCCAATAGGGTTCGCCCGTCTACATCGACCGGACACAATGTGGTGATCAGACCGCCTGCGCCCTCAAGCGTGCACACTGGCACTCCATCCACGTCCTGCAGGTGCACCAGCCCATCGATGCGCGCCGACGCCAACAGGGTCCGCCCGTCCGCGACGATCGTGCACAGAGCGGTGATCCAACCGGGGCCGTCCTCCAAGACGCGCACCGCGCCGCCAGTGTCTGGGTTCCACAGCCGAATGGCACCGTCATTGCCCGCGCTCGCCAACAGGACACCCTGCTGCGTGGGCAACGGGCAGCATGGGCCTCCAGGACGCGCACAGCCTCGCCGGTGTCGGGGTTCCACAGCCGAACGGTCCCGTCATTGCCAGCGCTGGCCAGCAGGACGCGCCCCGCCTGCTCGATCGTGCACAGCGCAGTGATCCAGCCGCTGTGGCCCTCGATGGTTCGTCGAGTGTCGCCAGTGTCGGGGTTCCACAGCCGAATGGCACCGTCATTGCCCGCGCTCGCCAACAGGACACCCTGCTGCGTGGGCAACGGCATGGGCCTCCAGGACGCGCACAGCCTCGCCGGTGTCGGGGTTCCACAGCCGAACGGTCCCGTCATTGCCAGCGCTGGCCAGCAGGACGCGCCCCGCCGCTGAGATTACGCAGACGGAATTGACCCAGTCCGTGTGCCCCTCCAAAACGATGTCCTCCGTATGAGGTGCCCCGACGGCCCACACGGCTCGATACGGGGCCGGCACGGCACTGTCGCGATAGCTGCGTCCCAAATGCTCGCGCGCCTCGGTCACGCTAAACAGCGCTACCCGGTCCGCCGCCGACGCGTCCAACGCCTGCGGAGTTGTTCGTAGCAAGCGGGCACGGGCACGCGCCGACACCGACGTAGCGGCTTTGACGGTCGGAACCAGACGGCGCAGATCAGCATGGAGGGGGTATGCCTCATCGTCGAGCAACTCGTCGAGAACCCCACCGCGTACCGCATGGCGTGGCAAGGAACGCAGGAGGTATCCGGGGGCGCTTTGCCAATCGGACGAGATCATGCCCATCAGCGCCCTGGCAATGCGGCCCTCGTCGTCGGCGAGGGTTCCCGCCGCTGCCCTATCACCCAGCAGCGCCTCGTTCAATGCCTGGTGAAACAGTCGGAAGCTGCCGGTGACGGCACCGGGATCAGTCGACTCAACCAGAAAATTGGCCGCGGAGGTACGGGCGAACGTGCTCAGCCCCCGCGCCTCAGGAGCAGAGCCGCTCACGGCCCTGATTGCCGTGCGCCACAGCTCCACAGTGAGCCCGGGGGAATCCGCATAGGCCAGCGCGGTGAGCACGTCCAGCGCAGCCACACCCTCTACGTCCGGCAGACGAGCGAGGTAATCGCGCAGCGCCGCATCGACGGTCGCGGTGAAGCGCAGCTCCGCAACATCCATGGCGGTCCGATCATGCAGCCCGTGGGTCCGGGCAACCAGACCGGCAATCAGAAAATTACCCTGCGCCATCTCGGCGATCCGGTCAGCCACGGGCTTGGCGACCGACCCGACCGCGTAGGGACTGTCCCGTCGCTCGTCGCCCAACAGTTGCAGCGTCGCCAACGCGTAGCGGGCAAGGTCCTCTTGCGCGAAGTAGTCGGGAGTGTCGAGGTCGATGATCCGAAGGGCGCTCTGAAATGAGGCAAGGAGGTCGCCGCAGTCGTCGGTGCGCCTACTCCCGACGACAACCCGGACCCCCAGATCGGCGCAGGTCTCCGCCGTCGCGACGGCAATGTGCCGCATGATTGAGCGTGCATCTGCCGGCGTGCGGGCCTCATCGAGGGCATCAATGACGATCGAAAAGCCGCCCGGTGCACGATTCCCCAGAGCTCCCCGCAGCAGGGTGGGCAGTTCCTCGACCTCATCGGGACGGGGCGCACAGGCCGCAGTGGCGATTTCGCGGGCTACTTCCAACGCCGTCTTGTGCCGAGCGTGCACGGCGCAAGCCACTGCACCGGTCGGCGCGCGCTTTGCATCATCGTCGGCCGGTAGTAGCGCAGCGATCTCCGGGTCGGCGGTGGTAACGATCCGTCCCAGCACCGCCGACTTGCCCACACCCGGAGAACCAGTGACGAGCAGGACCTGACGGTGGTCCCCGGCCGAATCGGTGATCCACTCAACGATGACCCTCAACGCCGCCGCTCGACCGCAAAAACGGAAACCGCGCTCAGCGTCCGAGCCCACCCCGCGGGCCCTCGGATGCCAATGCTTCCCCGACTCAGGATCTTTGGACAGGGTCCACCCCCACGCGGACAGAGCGACGTCGCCTGCATCCTCGGTGGACCAGTCGGTGAGCAGGTGGAGCTGCTGATCGGGCAGACATGCGGCGACGGCCCGCATGGTGACCGCCCGTGCGTAGCCGTCCTTCTTCCGCCCTTGAGCGACCAGCCCGACCACAGCCCCATAGTCGGCCGACCAGAGGGCGCCACCGCTGTAACCGGCCTGGACGCCGTCTCCATCGCTGTTGTCCAGCCGCACCCACCCGTAGCCGAGGGACTCTCCGACCAGGCCGCCCGCCGAGTCGCCCAGGATCCCGTCCGGAAAACCGAAGGCCCACCACCGCTTGTGCACCATCTCCTTCGGGGATGGACGCAGCAGGGGCGCTGCATACTCCGCGGGCACCGGCTCCTCGAGGACAAGGACCGCAACGTCCTGCTGGCTCCGCAGTTCTACTGCAGGCGCCACGACCTCCTGCACCTTAATCCGCCGGTTCATCAACTCCTCGGCCTTGGGGAACGCCACCCACAGTTCCGGACAAGCCGCCGGACCGCTATGCACCACGTGCGCACACGTCAACACCCGTCGGGTGTCGATGAGGAACCCCGCACCGCGCGGATTCGGATCACCCTCACTGAGGTGAATGGCCGTCACCCACGTATCCGACGCCGGGCTCAACCTGTGTCGGGGCGCAACGTCATTCACTGACGGTGTCTCCGCCCTCGCCTCCGCCCGGCCCCGAATCAGACCGCCAGGTCAGCTTCACACCGAAGTTCGCCTCCGTGGCGGCCTTGGCGACCAGCCAGTTCGCTGACCCGTTGACCTTGATGCCAAACGTCACCTCTACTTCGTCCGGACGCAGGCGCACGAACTGATCCAGTACCGTGCGTGCGGCCTCGACGGCCGGGCGGACCGAGTCCTGAACCCGATTCAGCAACGGGTCGGCACCCACCGGTTGCCAATCGTCCGTCGGCTCGATCTCGAACTGAACCACTGTGTTCGAATCGAGCACGTAGGAAACCACCTGGGACGTCACTCGTTCCCCCCTTGCCACCATCGCGTCCCAAGACGGTACCGGACCCTCCGCGCGCCTTGCTCGAGGCTGGGATCAACGGGATGGCCAAGGTCGGTACGCCAGACGACCCGCGTCGGCCTGTGATCCTCATCCGGTCCAGCCCGTGGAAGGCCAGCACCGAACAGACGCCATTGCACGACGTGTTCGACATGGACAACGGGCATGTCCGCTACTTCGGAGACAACAAGGCCAGCACCACCGTTGCGCGATGCAGAAGTCGCGCGGAGGGTGCCCACCGTCAACTGAGGTGGCAAGAATGGTCCAACTCTGAGCCGCCAGGTCACCTGTTCTCACCGATCTTGAAGTTTCAGGACATACAGGCCCTATATACCCCATGACAGTGCCTGTCACCGAAAACAGCAGTGGACGCCTGTGGACGTCTCTACAGGATCCCGACATGACGGTTAGTCACCCCTTCTCCAAAGTGACGCAGGCAGGGTGCGCCCACAGCCGCCCTCTGGCCTCAGGATCACCTTGCGCACAGAAGCTCCACAATCGGCGACGAGGAGATATCTTCATCACCCAACCGTCTGGGACTGGAAGAACAGGGCCAAGGACCGCATGGCGTATGACCTCGCACCTCCCGAGCCCGCTGGGATGGTGGCCTCCCTGAGTTCGCTGGGCTACTCACTCCCTGATGCCGTCGCCGACTTGGTGGACAACAGCATCTCGGCCAGGGCCGGGACGATCGATGTGGAGTTCACCTGGGATGGGCGCTCCTCGTGGATCGCCGTAGTCGACGATGGTCATGGCATGTCGGAGGACGCTTTGGTCACCGCGATGACCGTCGCGGCCCGCTGGTCAGCAACCGACCGTACTTCCAGAGATCTGGGCCGGTACGGAGTGGGGCTGAAATCGGCTTCCTTCTCCCAGTGTCGCCTGCTGACGGTCTGCACCGCGGAGGTTGACGGCCCTTGGCGCTCGCGGACATGGGACCTGGACGTGGTCGAACAGACCGGTGAGTGGCGCTTGCTCCGACAGCCGCCGGCCGAGGCCGAGAAGGCCTTGGAGCAACTCACCGCGGGACGGTCCGTCGGCACGATAGTTCTGTGGCAGCGGCTCGCCGGATACGGGGAGATCACCGCGGCCGATCGCAGGACCCAGCGGCAGTTCTACGACGAGGCTGAGAAGGTCCGTGGCCATCTCGGACTCGTCTTCGCCCGGTTCCTCTCTGGCTCGGCCGCGCTGACATTGCGTGTCACAGGCCTTGCCGTCGAGCCGTGGGACCCGTTCCTGTCCAACCATCCGTCAGTGCTGCATCACCCCGTGGAGAACCTGCCACTCGAAGGGCACAAGGTCAGGGTCGAGCCGTACGTACTGCCGGGGCTGCAGCGGTTGACCTCTGCCGAGGCGGAGCGTGCCGGAGGTCCTAAGGGGTGGCTTCGGCAGCAAGGCTTCTACGTGTACCGCCGAAACCGCCTTCTTCTCGCGGGAAGTTGGCTGGGCATACGTGGGCTCCGGCGCGAGGAGAAGTACAACCTGGCCCGCATCGCCGTCGACATTCCGGCGGAGACCGACGCCCAATGGCAGGTTGATGTCCGAAAGGCGACAGTGGTGCCGCCGGTCGTGCTGCGCCAGCATCTTCAGCGCATAGCGCGCACGGTTCGGTCCGCCGCAGCCGAGACCGTCCGCAACCGGGGTCAGATAGCGGCACGGCAGCGCGCCGAGAACCTGTCATTCGCGTGGAACGTGCGGCGGGACGAGAACGTGGTCCTCTGCCGGATCAACCGAAAGCACCCCCTGGTGGAGGCGGTACTACAGGAGGGGGGCGGCGATCCGGCGAACATCCGGGCGCTGCTGCGGTTGCTGGAGGAGACAGTGCCTGTGCCGGCGCTGCGAGTGCTGCACGAAACCGACACAGCGGATGATCCCGAACCCTTCGGTGGTCCGGGGAGGGCCACCGAGGAGGCGATCAAAGTGGCTCAGCGCATGTTCGATGTGCTTGTCGCCCAAGGCCGCTCTCCGGATGAGGCACGACAGGTCATCCGCACGACGCAACCATTCGACCAACTGAATGGATTCTGGAACAAGTGACCGCCCGGGTGGGGCGTACCCTCCTGTTCCCGTCCGTCAAGTCACATATCTCCAGGGGGAGGAATTCGTGGATCCGGCAGTCAGCAAGGACCTGTCCTTTGCGCTGAAGGTGGCCATTCAGTTTCTGCCGGAAGACCGGCAGGCTACGTCAGACGAGGTGACCAAGGCTGTTGAGACGGCCAAGATGGTCGCCGGCCTCAATGGAGTAACGGTGGAGGCAGCCGATCTGCGCAAGCTGGTCGAGTCCCGCACCACCATATTCCAGGAGAGTTCAGCAGGGCTGAGTGACAGTGAGAACCACGTCCGATGGCTGCCCGATGCCAAGAACGACCGTTCGTGGGCCTTCTGGACCCGGTATGAACGCTTTCTAAAGCATTCGCGAGGCATGCCACTCCAAGTGGTGAACAGCATCGACCGGACGACGGACGAGGTTCTCGGGGAGTTGGAGGATCCGCACCGGCCCGGCTCTTGGCGTCGCATGGGGCTGGTGATCGGCCAAGTCCAGTCCGGGAAGACCGGCCAGTTCATCGGTCTGGCGGCGAAGGCTGCCGACGCCGGATACCGGCTGATCGTCGTCTTCGCCGGCGTCCTCAACGACCTACGTGCCCAGACCCAACTCCGCGTTGACGAGGGCTTGCTGGGCTTCGACACCCAGTACCAGCTCCGGTCCGACCAAGAGGGCGCCGACCGCTACATCGGCGTCGGCGCCATGGCCGGTGAGCCTCGTCTTCACGTCGCGTCGCTGACCAACAGCACCGAGAAGGGCGACTTCGACCGGAAGACCGCCTCCAAGGCGAACCTGCCGATCGGCAACTTCCCGGTTGTTCTGGTAGTCAAGAAGCACCCGAAGATCATCGACTACCTGCGCACCTGGGTCACGGAGGTCCACGGCGTCGAGGACCCCAAAACGGGTCGCAAGATAGTGCAGGACATCCCGCTCTTCGTCATCGACGACGAGGCCGACAACGCATCCGTGAACACGGCCAGTGACGGTGCGGACCCCACCAGCATCAACGCCGCTATCCGCAAGCTGCTGACCAGTTTCGACAAGTCGTCCTACGTCGGCTACACGGCGACCCCCTATGCGAACATCTACATAGACCCGGATGCTGACCACGACAGCCTCGGCGGCGACCTGTTCCCCGAGAGCTTCATCCGTACATTGCGCGCGCCATCCAACTACCTCGGGCCAGAGCGCCTGTTCGGTCTGCGTGCCTACGCGGAAGAAGAGGACATCGACCCACTGCCGCTGGTACACCATGTCGACGACACCGAGAACTGGGTGCCCGAAAAGCACAAGTCCGGCTTCACAGTGACCGCCGAGCTGCCGGATTCGCTGCGGCGCGCCATTCACTCATTCGTGCTGACCTGCGCCGCCCGCCGCGCGCGCGGGCAGGTGGATGTCCACAACTCGATGCTGGTGCACGTCACCCGCTTCACGAAGGTCCAAGGGCAGGTCAGAGACCAGATCGACGACTACGTGAGACTGCTCCGGAACGGTCTAAGGGACCGCTATGGAGACGCATCTCGTGCGCACATGAACGAACTGCGGCTTATGTGGGAGGAGGACTTCGAGCCCACCACCGCTTTCTTCACCGCGGACGAGGCCGAACGGCTGTCCTGGGAGCAAACCGCCGCCGAAATCCTCCCCGCGATCCAGAAGCTCGAGGTCAAGGCCATCAACGGGGTGGCCAAGGACGTACTCGACTACTACTCGAACCGCCACACAGGCATGTACGTCATCGCTGTCGGGGGACAGAAGCTGTCGCGTGGCCTCACCCTTGAGGGTCTTTCGGTGAGCTACTACCTGCGCTTCGCCAAGACCTACGACACCCTGCTGCAGATGGGCCGCTGGTTTGGCTACCGGCCCGGCTACGAAGACCTGTGCCGGCTTCATACGACGCCGCAGTTGGTGGCGGCCTACGAGGAGATCACAGCCGCGACCGATGAACTCCGCCGGGACATCGAGGAGATGGCGGCGATCGGTTTCACGCCCCGTGAGTTCGGTCTCAAGGTTCGCACCTCCTCCTTGGGCCTGAGCATCACAGCTGCCAACAAGATGCGTCAGGGCACGCGGGTGCGGCTCAGCTTTTCCGGCGAACTCGCTGAAACGACCATCTTTCCTCTCACCAACGGGTACCCGAAGCGCAACTTCGACAGCCTGCAGACATTCGTCGGCATGCTCTTGGCGCACACTGCACCGGAGGTCGACCCGAAGACTGGCAGTCTCGTGTGGTCGGACATCCCTGCCGAGTTGGTGGCGTCCGGCTTCTTCGACCTCTACAAGTCCGCGCCGGAGGCTAACCGGATCCGTCCTGACGCCATCTCTGCCTACATCCAGCAGTGCGCCAAAGCCGGGGAGCTCGGCCGGTGGACCGTCCGGATCGTCTCCCGAGGTGGAGCGGATATGTCCGTCGACCTCGCGGAATACACCTTGGGCGCGGTCACACGAGCGGCCTCCAAGACCGCGCGCCCGGACTCCACGAAACACACCATCAAGCGCATCCTGAACCCCAAGGACGAGTCGCTCGACCTTGACCCAGAGCAGTACGAGGCTGCTTGGGAGGCGACGAAAAAGGCCGCTGAAGGGCGCAAAAACCGCAACGGCGGACCGCTTGCACCCACGCTGCCCACAGGTGAGCCGCTTCGTTGGCAGCGCCGCCCCGACCAGGCTCACCTGCTCATCTACCTGATGGAGCCGCCGGAGGCGAACCCCGAGGTACCACTGATCGGGTTCGCCGCCAGCTTCCCCTTCTCCAAGGCCCACACCGCGACCGAGTACGTCGTGAATGCTCCCTGGTGGAAGGACGACTCGGACGACCTCAGTGACGACGACGGGGCCGAAGACGCGTGATCAACGAAGCGCTGTGGCAGGAGCTGGAGGCACCGCAGCCGAACCGAGGGCGCTCCACCCGGCGGCTGTTCCCCGAGAGCGGGCACGACATCCATGTGGGCGTGTCCCAACCGGGGCGGCAACGCATGCTGCTGGTGAGGGGCGGTTCACGCGCGGTCGACCGTGCCCGCCCCCTCCTTGCCAGCCTGCGCGAGACTCACGGCCTGAGCCTGTCCTGCAGTTCGGTGAGCAGTCGCGAGTTCGAGCTGCAGATCTCCCTGACCGCCGGTGAGCTGCGGGAGGTTTTCACCCCTCTCGCAGAAGACATCGCGCTTACCTCGAAGGACGCGTCACCGGAGACAGTTCTCGAGCGGGCGGTCCGACGTTTCACGCACTGGCAGCAACTCATGCGCAGCGTCGGAACGCAAGGTCTGGGCAGAGAGGCCCGGTTGGGGCTCTACGGGGAGCTGCGCTGGCTTCGCCACCTGCTCGCTGTCCTGCCGACGCATGTGGCGGTGGAGGCATGGACCGGACCAGAAGGCAGCAACCAGGACTTTCAGCTGGCGCGCGTCGCCATCGAGGTCAAAACGACCACAAAGAAGAACCCGAACACCGTCCGGATCGCCAACGAACGGCAACTCGACGATCGCGGCGTCAGCCGCCTGGTGCTCGTACATCTGGTACTCGACGAGCGCCGGGGCGGTCTGGGCGAGAGTCTCAACTCAGTGGTGGACGATATCCGCACGGCCGCCAGCGGCACCTCGGCATCCGCCCTGTTTGAGAACCGTCTGATCCAGACCGGCTATATGCCGCACCAGCGGGACCTTTACGATGAACCGCGCTACACCCTTCGTCGAGCCGACTTGTGGACCGTCGGCAAGGGATTCCCGCGCATCGTGGAGACCGGCCTTCCCGACGGGATCGGCAACTGCGCCTACGACATCAGCGTCATCGCGCTCGAGAAGCACCGCACCACGACCGATGAGGTCACCGAGGTAATCAGAGGAACTGATGGCTGAGCTGCCCCTTGCCGACTACGCCCGTACGCTCACGGGCGACATACAGACCTTGGCAGAAGCGGAGGACGGCTCCATCCCGAGGACGTTCACCCGTTGGGCTCTGGAGCAGTTGGAGGAGTCCGGCTTCGTCTCCAACATGACCGTCGCCTACCACAGCGGGCACGGCGTCATGGTGTACGGCTTCGGATACAGCGACGACCGCTCGGTCCTCGACCTCTACACCACGGCTTTCAGCCTCGACCCCATGGTCGACAGGCTGACCAAGGCCGACGTGACAAGGCACTACCGCAGGCTGCTCGCCTTTCTGCAAAAGGCCGGCAGCATCCGGGGCAACTTCGATCAGCCCACCGAGGTGCACCAACTGTGCGAGGGCGTCGAGAAGCTGCTTTCCAACGCCTCCAAAGTACGCCTCTTCCTGTTCAGCAACTGTGAATCGGCGGCCCGCACGCAGCCGGAGCCCACCGAGTTCCAGGGCCTCCCCGTCGAGCATCACCTCTGGGACCTCGGCCGGCTCTACCGCCACCAGACGTCCGGTGCCGCTAGCGAGCCGATCGTTGTGCAATTCGACCCGCCGATCAACTGCCTGTCGGTGCAGAGCGTCGAGCCTAATCTCTCCGTCACCCTCGCCGTCGTTCCCGGACGCCACCTCGCCGAGTTGTACGAGGAGCACCGCACGCGTCTCCTGGAACTGAACGTGCGCGCGTTCCTGCAGGCCCGCAGCACGGTCAACCGAGGAATCCGCCTTACCCTGCTCAATGAGCCGGGACGGTTCTTGACCTACAACAACGGCATCACGGCAACAGCGACCGCCGCGGAATTTGTCGAGGACGCTGAAGGCAGGCGTATCGGCATCCGCAGTCTCACTGGCCTCCAGATCGTGAACGGTGGGCAGACCACCGCCACCCTCCACCACGTCTTCAAACGGGACAAGAAGGACCTGGACGGCGTCAGCGTCCAGATGAAGCTGACGCTGATGGGCTCGGACGACCTGATGGCAATCGTCCCAAGCATCTCGCGGTACTCGAACACCCAGAACAAAGTCACGCTGGTCGATCTGTCGGCCAACGACAAGTTCCATGTCGAATTCGAACGGGTCAGTCGCACCCTGTGGGCGCCGCCAACCACCCCCGGCGGACCGCAGACACGCTGGTTCTACGAGCGGGCCCGCGGCTCGTACGCGGTGGAAGAAGCGAAGCAGGGGACATCCATCGCCGCTCGGCGCAAGTTCAAGGCCGAGAATCCAGCCGCCCAGCGATTCGCCAAATCTGACCTGGCCAAGTTCGTGAACGCCTGGAGCGGGTTGCCACACCTTGTCAGCCGCGGAGCGCAGAAGAGCTTCGCCGCCTTCCAGGCCAACGTCAAAGAGCAGCCCCCAGTCATCGATGCAGACTATTGCCGCCGAACGATCGCCATGGGCATCCTCTTCAAGGAAGTCGACAAGGTAGCCAAGGCGCACGACGCTGGAAGCCACAAGGCCCTGATCACGGCCTACACGACGGCCCGCCTCTGCGAGGAGACCGGTCGGCGTATCGACCTCGACCGCATCTGGCGAGAGCAGCAGGTTAGCGACGCCATCGTCCAGGCCGCCCATGATCTGTGTCTGCCGATCATGAACATGGTCATCCAAGAGGGCAAGCACGTCACCGAGTGGGCGAAGAGCAGCAAGTGCTGGGAGGAGGTCTCCCGCATCCCTTGGACTGTTCCGGAGGAACTGGCCGAGGAGCTGCTGACGAGGCCCGTCGAGTTCGCGGTGGACACCCGGGAGGAAGAGGAAGAGCAGCTCTCCAGGCTCAAGCAGATCGAGCTGAGCGAGTGGGAGATGCTGGCCGACTGGGCACGGGAAACGCGTGCCCTAGAGCTGGCCGAGCAGCAGATCGCCACTACGATCGCTGCCAAGCTGGCGACCAACGCCACCATCACGGCGGCCCAGGTCAGGAAGGCCTTGGAGGTCTACGACAACGCGATCGAAGAGGGCTTCAGCGCGTTCGCGCCGTAGGACGGCGCCTTAGGGCCTGCTCCCGAGACGGAGAGCGCTTTGGGAACAGGCCCTCACCAGCCTTGATCAGGGCGTGACCTAGCCGTCGCCCTCCTCGCACACCAGGAGCGGTCGTACACCGCGACAACTCCTTGCCTGACCGACAAGGAGGAAATCGACGCCGCGGAGAGAGAAGCTCCTGGACGAATCCGACAGACACTGGCCCTGGAGCTCTCCAAGCAGCAGCTTGCGGTGACGATCGCTACGAAGCTGGCCCCGCGAAGGCAAGATCAGGCCTCCACGGCCAGGCCATGCCCCGGAGGTGCGCAGCAGGCGCTCAGCGTCGGTCGCATTCTGCTCGCTACCCCTCCAGCGCTGGCCCCGTGCGGCGGACCCAGCGCCCCTCCTTAGCAGGTCCGAGGATGGCGTCAGCGGTGCGGCGCAGCGCGGTCCCGCCATCGCGTCCGAAGTAGCAAAGGTAACCTGTGTTGGTGTTTTCTCAGGAGGCGTCATGACGGAGATCGCGGAATCCTCGCGCAGCCCATACAAAGTGAAACTGGTACGGGGCCCGTTCCTGCGTCTGGAACCGCACCCGGAGGAGTGTGGGGATGACACCGCCTTCTTGCACTACGCCGAGCAGCTGCGTTCGGAAGGAAAGCTGCTGGCAGCCGACCTGTTCTGCGGAGCCGGCGGTCTGAGTTACGGCCTGCAGTCTGCCGGGTTCCGTGTCGTCCTGTCCGCCGACCACGACCGTGAGGCCCTGGAGACGCACCGGCACCACTTCGGCGGGCTCACCTTGGACTGGGATCTAGGCGATGCGGACCGTGTCAAGCATGTGGCCGAGCTAGTCAAGCAGGCCGGTATCACCCTGCTCTCCGGCGGGCCACCATGCCAGCCGTTCTCCAAGGCGGGACGCTACAAGATCCGACATCGCGTCCGAGAAGGACAGCGTGACCCCTATGACGAGCGCCGGGACCTCTGGCGCTCATTCTTGGAGGTTGTCCGTCTCGCCCTGCCGCCTGCCGTCGTCATGGAGAACGTGCCAGACATGGCACTCGACCGTGAAATGTTCATTTTGCGGACGATGGTCCACGAATTGGAGTCCCTGGGATACGCCGTAGAGGAGCGTGTCGTCGATACCTGGCGCTATGGCGTGCCGCAGTTCCGACAGCGGCTGATACTAGTAGCGCTACGCGACGGACATCATTTCGAATGGCCCGATGAAACTCCGGACAAGGTCACGGTATGGAACGCCATCGGGGATCTGCCTGAGGTCGAGGGTGGTTGGCGCCCAGAGGGCGGCGCGCACGGATGGAAAGAGTACACTCAACCCCTCACCCGCTTTCAAAAGAAAATGCGCCAGCAGGTACCGAGCACAGACGCGGGCAAGGTTTTCGACCACATCACGCGACCGGTTCGAGAAGATGATGAAATCGCATTCGAGTACATGTCTACGAGCACCCGGTACTCGGACCTCCCCGAGGAATTGAAGCGTTACCGGGACGACATTTTTCGCGATAAATACAAGCGTCTTGACGAAGACGGCCTGTCGCGAACTATCACAGCCCACATCGCTAAGGACGGATACTGGTACATCCATCCCCGGCAGAACCGCACACTGACCGTGCGCGAAGCGGCCCGCTTGCAGACGTTCCCGGATGGATTCCGCTTTGCGGGCCCCCCCTCAGCCGCATTCCGGCAGGTCGGTAACGCTGTGCCTCCGTTCCTAGGTGAGCATCTCGGCGGTGCAGTTATGGCTGCCCTGGGTGAACCGCGACCTGCCGGGCCCAGCACCCAGCACATCGCCGAAACCTTGGCCACCTGGTTCACAAGCCTGTCGCATCGCAATCTCCCATGGCTCACGGCCTCGTCTCGCTGGCAGGTCATCTCTGCAGAGATCCTGCTGGACAGAATGCCACCTCAACAATCCCGCCCCCTCTGGCCATTGCTAGCGCGCTGGACCACTCCTACCGACACACTCACCGCCGAGAAGGAACTGCTCGAGATTTCCCGATGGATCGGTCGGGAGAAGCGTGGCGAGCAGCTTCTCGCTGTGGCTACCGAACTCGTCGGCGCTCCTCACATGCTTTCCGATGATGAGTTGCTGCCCAAAGTTGCCGGCATCAGCCAGGCCGTGGCCGACCTGGCCATTCTGACCGTACCCGTCAGCGCTAACGACGATGAGGCGGATGAAGCCGACGATTCCGAGTCGGAAGAACCGGTGCTCGCGCGCCAAGGGGTTCTTCGTGTCGCTGCGCGGATGTCCGGTGAGGACGTCCACCGGCGCAACCGCCTGACCGACGGACGTCTGGCCGTGGCACGCCTGATTGGTTACGGCGCAAACGCACGCAACGCACATTTGGGACTGCTTGAGCTCGCCACCAGCCTCTGCCGACCCGCAGACCCGCTGTGCGTCGAATGCCCGCTGCAGAAGCTATGCGCTGGCTCTAAAGCCGAAGAGCAGAAACAACAACTTCTCTACTGACAGCGTCGGCTGGTGGCTCACGTGTTCAACCCCAGCACCTGAGCCACCGCAGGGGCTTCCCTCTCAAGGACCGCCACGATGCGCAGCAAGGCTGCGTACTCGCCCGCTTGCATCGACGCGGCACGAAGCGCCAGCCCGGCATCTTTCATCGCGGCCGCTTCCTGTGATTCGGGACCATTCCATGCCGTCTGACGAGGCAAAGAGGGAACGACAGTTCCGATTCCCGTGCCACGAGCAGTCTTGCGGTACGCCTCGTCCGCTCGGCTGCACAGCTCGTTGATCGGCCGCTCAAGCATCTGGCGCAGCTGAATCGGGACGGTTACGCGAACCTTAGCAACATTGATATTGAATGCGCCGTCTAGATCAGTATCAAAGTCCAATGAAGCGCGAGCCAGCTTGGTGTGTTCATCGATGCCGCGAATACCGTTCCAACCACCCCATTGCACGAGGCGATCTGCTCGATAGATGTAGAGCCCCTGCTGACGGTTCCACTTCAATGGGCCTGACAAGCGCTCAAATTGCTCTGGTGAGCTGAAATTCTCCTTGGCGGGCAGTACGTAGCGATTCATTTGCACAGTTCCGCTGACTTTCCCTATGGTTACTTCGAACCGTTGGCTGGGAAGGTCCGTGCGTGCAGGCTCGTGCGGGGCGAAGGGGTTCCACGGCTCAACCTTTTCACCGTTGACGGTGATGATGATCCTTCGTCCGCTGCCAGTCCCCTCAAGGAAGCGGTGAAAGACCATACCGAGATGCGCAGCCGTGCGTTTGGCCATGGCATCCAGTCTCCGGCGCGCCCAGCCGCCTTCAGGTCGGCTTTCCGGCAGAACCCGGTCCAGCTTGTCCCAGACGACTACCGTGCCGGTTGCCTCGGTTAGGTAGGCAACTGCACGCTGAGGCAGGCCGTCACGCCCGGGGCGCAGAACCACCCATTGGTCCGATTCCGAGACCACGTCGAGATCGAGGGTGCGGATGTACAGACGAGGCGCGTTAACCGACGTTCGAGTAGCAACGGTGACGGCACGGCACTGGGACAGCGATGCCGTTTTCAACCCCAGCCCGTAGCGCCCAAGTTCCCCTTGGGCGTAGTCGCGTCGACTCCCGTACCGGAGCGCTTCCGTCAACTGACTTTCACTCATGCCGGCGCCGTCGTCGGCAATCAGAACATACGAGTCAGGGCCGTCAAACTCTATGAAGATGTCTACATGATCGGCGCCTGCAGAGACGCTGTTGTCGACAAGGTCTGCAACGGCGGCAGGGAAGTCGTAACCGATGTCTCGCAACGACTCGGTGAGACGAGCCGCGGAGGGGGTGATGCTCTCAAACTTCGGTGGAGTCATAGATCCGGTGCTCCGAGACGTCGACGAGGGCGTCCAGGATCCCACACCCCACCATCAGACATGCCGTGGGCCCGGATTGCGAGGGCTCACCCTTGCCGCAGGATCGGCGCGAGACCGATGCCGGCGGGAAACGGCCGGTCGGCAGTTCCGAATGGGAGAGTGCCGATCGCCCCCCATCGGGGCACGTTCAGCACTTCACGTCGCGCAGAAAGCTGAGATCCCTGATCTGCGAAGCGAGTTGCCGCAATCCATCATCGACGACTGAGTGAAGTCGTCGCCGTCAACGAGAGCTGGCCGCTAGCCGTTGGAGCAGCTGTCAGTCTGTGTCCATTGCACGACGCACGTAAGTGGACTCCTGAACGCTACGCAGTCGGCCGTGGACTATCCGTGGACTGGTCTCGCACGATCAGTCACGCCTGGGGCTCTGACCTGCTGATTTATGCAGCTCACAAGCGCTCCGGAGCCGTATGCGCAAGTTCGAATCCTGCGGGGCCCTTGTGACGTGCGTGGACCCCGTCGCCGGGGGGAAACGGTGAGGCCGGGCCCTCCTGTACGCGTAGGCAGATGCAGCCTGGGGCGGCTCCATGTCGCAGTCTGTGGACGAGGCTTGGAGAGGGTCTTGGGGCTGCTGGTGGGTCGGCCAAAACGGCGAGGCGTCTGGGCAGACGCCAGGCCCCCGCCCGTAAGGCAGCGATCACGCCCGGCTCCCGTGAACCAGGGTGCCGTCTCCTTCGTAGGGCTCCAGGGAGTATCTCGGACCGAAGGGGCGGAGTACGCCGTCGAGCTCGTCGAAAGGCTTCGGGGCGAGGCCACCGTTCAGTGGAAGGTTTGGGTCTTCGATCGGGACGACCTCCATTTGGCACCAGTCGGTCTCGGCCTCATAGCTCCGGCAGGAGGACGACCTCGAATTCCGTTTCGGCCGCACGAAGTAGCGGGCCGCCTCGAAGGCATCGCGGCAGCCGAGAAGAACGCCGCATGGATTGGTGCCGAGTTCCACCCGCTCAGGGTCGAGCTTCCGGCCATCGTCGGATGCGTCCACATCGGATGTATGAAGCCCAGGCCGGTCGCGGTCAGTTGTCTTCGGGCAACGGGTTCTCGGTTCGCTCTACGGCCTGCTCGATGGGCTGGCCGATGAACGTGCGGTCCCGGCCCATCGGCTCGCGATCCCGACCGCTGTCGCCCGCTCTGCGCTGGAGCAGCCGGAACGGTCGGGGCGAAAATGCCGCGGGGCCGTGGGGTGCGGTCGTATACCTTCCCGCCAGGAGTGATCGACAGGGAGGGGACGGTTGTGAAGGTGGGCCGACGAAGACTGGCTGCCGCGTGCGTGGCCATGGTCGCGGGCGGGGCGCTTCTGACCGGTTGTGGACCGGGCGCGGACACGGGGAAGGGCCGGGCCACGAGCGGTTCCGGGCGCTCCGACGACGAGAACTTCGGGGCCACGGGGCTGTCGTTCGACTACGTGGGCGACTCCGGCGTGGACGAGACCATGAATCAGACCCTGCAGATCACCAACGATCTGCCAGCCTCCGTTGTCCCGGTGCTCTCGTTCGAGGCGCTGGACAAGCATCACCACGTGCTGCACGGCGTGAAGGTAAGCACGATCTACGGGAGCGACCGCGGGGAGCTGGTGACGCCGTACGGATCGAGCCTCGACATCCTGCGCTTCTCCGGTCCGGGCAAGCACGAGGTGGCAGACGTCCGGGTCACCGTGCGGCGCACGTCCATCGCTTCCGTACCCGCGGGACTGCACGAGGTCACGACCCAGGCTCTCGACGGCCACGGGCGCGAGATCACCAAGTTCGAGCGCTTCTCGGCGGTCAGGCTGACCAACGAGGACGACATCCCCGTCTCCGTGCGGATCGCCTACGTTCTGTGGGACCAGCCGCCCAAGGGCGTCACCCAGCAGGCGATCGAGGTCACCCCGATCGGCGGCCTGACCGAGGTCCCTGCCCATGGCACCGCTGTCGTCCATGTGGCCGGGAAGGCCGCCGCCGCGGTGGCCCGCAACTCCTACGGCCCTGCGGTGAGCATCAAGGCGTACAACTCGCAGTAGTCGAGGCGGTTTGCGGTGCTCTCGTCCGTGGCGGGCAAGGCTGAGCCGGTTCCCGTTTCGGTGCCGAAGGGGACCGCCGCTTCACCCCAGCCGCTTCTCCAGCAGCGTGAACGACTTCGGGAGGCCGCCCGGCTGGGGTTTGCCCTCCTTGTGGCCCACGACCTGGTAGCCCGCCTTGAGGTAGTAGCCGGTCAGGCGGTCGTTGCCCGCCAGGCAGTCGAGGCGGCTCAGGGTGCGGCCCGTCTCGGCCACGCGGCGCTCGGCGGCCAGCAGCAGGGTGCGGCCCGTTCCCGCCGGGACGCGGGCGTGGTCGGTCATCAGGCGGTGTACGTATCCGGCGGTCGGGGACTGCGGGCCCCAGGCGTCCGGGTCCGACCACCACAGCTCCCAGGCGCCCACCGTCCGGCCCTCGATCTCCGCGAGCCAGACCTCCCCGTCCCGCATCACCCGGCGGAAGTGGTCCTCCCCCAGCTCCCCGGGCTGCCACTGGCCGGTGGTGCCGCGGGCGTTCATCCAGCGGGCGGCGTCGTCCCGCAGGCGTACGAGGGTCGAGACGTCTTCGCCGGCCGCCCGACGGAATTCGAGATCGCTCACGGGATCGCTCACGGGATCACTCACGGGGCGATCTTGGCATGGGGGCGGTGCAGCATGGTCACTTGGTCACTTGGTCGCTGCGGACGGCAGGCTCCGTCGGGGGCCTAAAACCCCGTCGGGGCCGAGGGCTTCGTCGGGGCCGAGGGCTTCGTCGGGGCCGAGAGCTCCGTCGGAGCCGAGGGCTCCGTCGGGGTCCCGACGTGCCTTGGGTCCCGGACCGTTCCTGATCCCGGCGCGCCCCCATCCGCCGCGCCCGCGCCGTTCTCCTCCTCGTCCTGCCGGACCTCCCCCTACCGACACCGCCGTAGACATGCCGCAGGTACGTGCCCGCGTGCGTGCCGGGCCGGGTCTCGTGGGCATGCTCGACCGGGGATGCGGCGCGGTGCTCGGGGAGGCGAGGCGGATGCGGTCCTGGCTGCGGCAAGGGATCTTCGCGGGGCCCGCGTCCTCCCGGGCCCATCTGGAGGCGCTCAAGCGGCTTCAGCCCGAACCCAAGGACATGTACGCGCACGACTATCTGTACGCGTGTCTGAGCGTCCTGGACTCCAAGGCGCAGGTGCTCCTCGCCTACGACGGCTTCCTCGTCGCCGCCGCCTCCGTCGTGCTGACCGTCCTCCCCGGGGGTACGGGGTCCACGGCGCTGCTGGTCGCGGCGCTCGTCGCGAGCGGGCTGTCCGGGGCGCTGAGCCTGATGGTGGTCTCGGTGCACTGGACCGACACCTACGACCTGGAGCACCCCGGCGAGATCTTTCCCCGGCTGCTGGAGGTCCGGAACCAGCGGACGCTCAGCTACCGGCTCTCCTGGGCCATCGCCCAGATCGCCTCGCTCCTCCTCGTGTGCGGAGTGCTGGTGCATCTGCTCGGGTGGTGAGGCGAAGGCCAACGGCCCATGTCCGGGTGGCGAGTCGGCAGTCAACGGGCGCCGGCCTCAGCAGAGTTGCCGTTCGCCTTCAGGCCGCCGGCCGCAGCAGAATCGTCGTTCGCCTTCAGGCCGACGCCCGCTTGCGTGACGCCGTCTTCTTGGCCGCCGTCTTCGCCGTCGTCTTCTTGGCGGTCGTCTTCTTCGCCGCGGTCTTCTTGGCCGCCGTCCGGGAGGATCCCGTGTCGTCGGACTCCTTCGCCGTGCTCCGGGCGGCCCGCTTCGCGGTCCGGGCCTCCGTTCCCGAGGCCGTCTCCGTCGACTTCGCCGTCGACTTCCTCGCCGTCGTCTTCTTCGCCGCCGTCTTCTTCGCGGCGGACGTCGACTTCTTGCCGCCGACCTCCTTCGGCGCCGGGGTCGACCGCCGGGACGCCGTCTTGCCGGACTGCAGTGGGGTGACCTCGGCGTCCCGGCCGCCGGTCGCGGCGCCGTCCTCGGCCTCCCCGCCCCGCGACTCCTTGGCCGCGCGCACGCTCTTCTCCAGGGCCGCCATCAGGTCCAGCACCTTGCCGCCGGAGTCCTCGTCGGAGGGCGCCGCTGGTGCCTCGTGGCCCTCGGCCTTGGCGGTGACGAGTTCCTCGACGGCCTCGCGGTAGTCGTCGTGCAGGTCTTCCAGGTCGACCTCGCCGAGCATGTCCATCAGGGCGTCGGCCAGGTCGAGTTCCTTGTCGCGGACCGTGACGGCGTCGTCGGGGGCGACCTCGTCGGTGGCGCGGATCTCGTCCGGCCAGAGCAGGCCGTGCATCGCGATGACGTCGTCGACGACGCGCAGCATGCCGAGCCGCTCCCGCCCGCGCAGCGCGAACTTGGCGACGGCGACCTTCCGGCTGCGCTTGAGGGCCTCGCGCAGCAGGACGTACGGCTTGGCGGCCGGGACGCCGTTCGCGGCCAGGTAGTACGCCGTGTCCATCTGGAGCGGGTCGATGCGGTCCGCGGGGACGAAGGCCACGATCTCGATCGTGCGGGCGGTCGGGAGGGGCAGCGAGGCCAGGTCCTCGTCGGTGATCGGGATCAGGGTGCCGTCCGCGTCCTCGTACGCCTTGCCGATCTCCGCGGACGTGACCTCGCTGTCCTCCAGCTCGCAGACCTTGCGGTAGCGGATGCGGCCGCCGTCGTCGAGGTGGATCTGGCGGAAGGAGATCGCGTGGCTCTCCGTGGCGTTCATGACCTTGATGGGGATGCTGACCAGGCCGAAGGAGATGGCGCCGTTCCATATGGATCGCACGTGCAGCACCCTTCCGATCACTTTGAGCAGGGTTCGTGACGGTTTCGTGGGATTGTCATCGTATGACGCCGATCACGGAGGTGGAGGGCAGGAGGCTCGCGCTCACCAATCTCGACAAGGTCCTCCACCCGGCCACCGGATTCACCAAGGGCGAGGTGCTGCACTACTACGCCACGGTGGCGGACGTCCTGCTCCCCCATCTGCGGGACCGGCCCGTCTCCTTCCTGCGCTACCCCGACGGCCCGGACGGGCAGGTCTTCTTCACCAAGAACGTCCCGCCCGGTACACCCGCCTGGGTCACCACCGCCGAGGTTCCGCGCACCGAGGGGCCCGCGCGCATGGTCCTCGTCCAGGATCTGGCCTCGCTCATGTGGGCGGCGAACCTCGTGACGGAGTTCCACACCCCGCAGTGGACGATCGGTACGCCCGGGATCGCCGACCGGATCGTCTTCGACCTCGATCCCGGCGAGCCGGCGACGGTCGTGGAGTGCTGCGAGGTGGCGCTGTGGCTGCGCGAGCGGCTGGCCGCCGACGGGATCGAGGCGTACGCGAAGTCGTCCGGGTCGAAGGGGCTGCATCTGCTCGCCGCCGTCGCGCCGACCCCGTCCGCCGACGTCAGCGCGTACGCGAAGGAGCTGGCCGTGGAGGCGGAGAAGGCGCTCCCGAGGCTGGTCGTGCACCGGATGACGCGGAGCCTGCGGCGCGGGAAGGTGTTCGTCGACTGGAGTCAGAACGCCGGCCGCAAGACCACCGCGACCCCCTACACGCTACGGGCCCGGGCGGAGCCGACCGTGTCCGCGCCGGTGACGTGGGAGGAGGTCGAGGGATGCGGCTCGGCCGCCGAACTCACGTTCCGGGCGACGGACATCGCTCCCCGGGTACGGGATTTCGGCGACCTTCTGGCCCCGCTGTTCGAGCCGGAGCGTGCCGGTCGGCTGCCTTGACCGCCCAGGAGCGTGCCGGTCGACTGCCTTGACCGCCCAGGAGCGTGCGGGTCGGCTGCCCTGAACGCCCAGAAGCGTGCCGGTCGGCTGCCCTGAACGCCGGGGAGCAACCCGGCCCGCCGTCGGACAGCAGCCACCCCGCCTCACACCCGCAGCCACGTATGCCGGTCGCGGGCCATCGCGTGCAGGGCCTCGATGTCCGCCGGTTTGAGCACCCCGCCGAGCCGCCCGAGGCCCGCGAGGTCGGTGTCGCGCAGGACCCGGACCCCGCGCGGCAGTGCCGGTGTGTCCAGGCGGGCGGGGCCGGCCACGACGAGGACGGCACGGACCTCGGCCGTCAGGGCGTGGGACGCGCGGTCGGCGTCGGCGCGGATCCGGCGCAGCAGCGGACGGGGCTCCCGGCGTCCGACGGTGACCGTCGGGTCGCCGACCAGGACGCGCTGCTTGTGGGCGTACAGGGCGTGGAGGCAGAAGAGACCGGCCGGGCCGATCAGGAGGTGGTGGATACGGTCGCCCCCGGGGAGGGGGATCGAATGCAGCGCGTGCCAGCCGCCGCCCTCCAGCGGCTCCAGGGCCGCGCCGACGGTCTGCTCGGCGGCGAGCGCGCGGCGGCGCGGGTCGGGTCGCAGCCGGCGGACGGGGCCCGGGTCCCGGTCGAGGTCGGCCAGCAGGGCCTCGCCGGGCCGGTTCGGCGCGAGGTCGTCGTCCGGGTGCAGGGCCAGGCGGGCCAGCTCGGCCGGGGTCGGGACGGGCGGTGGTCCGACGGTCACCGGGCCGGTCAGGAAGGGGCCCAGGACATCCAGCACGTCCTCGCGCCGGTCCTCGCTGAGCAGATTGACCCTGGCCGTGTCACGGTCGTACCAGGCGACGCTCCTGCCGTCGGTCAGGCACACGTACAGACGCTCCTGTCCATGACGCCGGGCCGGTACGACGCGCAGTCCGTTCATGCACCATCACCCCATGACCATGGGAACAGGCGGGGTGCTCCAGGGGCAAGAACCCGGTTACCTTTGGCAGGAGTTGGGGCAGTTGGGTGGGAGGCGCCGTTGCGAACTCGCAGAAGGTATCCGGATGTTCCGTCCCCGGACAGCCCGTGGAGTGAAATCGTGCCCGGCCTGTGGATGGGCGGCCACGAATGCGCGGGACGTTCGGGTCAGCCGCAATCCGTCGTCGTACACGATGAGTTCGACCTGGTCCTGACGCTGTTGCGGCGGCCGGGGCACGGGCCCGATCCGGGGGTCGAGCACCATGTGTGGCCGATCCCGGACGGGCCGCTGGACGGTACGCAGCTCACGGGGGTCATGCGGCTCGCGCGGGCCGCCGACGACGCGCTGGAGGACGGGCGCAGGGTGCTCGTCCGCTGTCATCACGGGTACAACCGCTCGGGGCTGGTCGTCGCGCACGCGCTCATCCTGGCGGGGCACTCCGCCGACGACGCGATCCGGCTGATCCGGGCCCGGCGCTCACCCTGGGCACTGCACAACGAACTGTTCGTGGAGTACCTGCGGGCCGGGCTCCCCACGGCACGCCTTCTAGAAGAACTGGCGGAGTAGGCGGGGCAGGGCCCAGAGGCAGGGGACGGGGGACGCGGCGGCGAGGGTGCGAACGGGCGTGGGCAGGCACGAGTGGGCGCGGCTCGCGTTCGTGCGGGCATAAAGGATCTCTGAGTGAATATGGGTACGGGTCGGCCGGCCGACCCGTGCCGGGCCCGCTCACCGGGGCGTGGCCGCGCTCGGCGGTCATCCCGCGGACGGCGCGGACGGCGTCCTTCCCCTTGCCGGTCTCGTGCGGTGGGGCCGTGACGGCGCCGGCGGACGGGGCGGCCCGGACCCGGGAGCGCAGTGATCCACAGCCGCCTCACGCGCGGGTACGGGCGCGGGCCCGGGTACGGGCGTGAGCCCGGACACCGGCCTGAGCCCCGGAGCGGGCCCGAGCCCCGGCGTGAGCCTGAGTCCGGACACGGGCGCGCGTACGGAGGCACCCGCCGGACCACCCGGTTCGGCGGAACCCCCGGGACCGGCCGCACCGTCCACGGCACTGCCGGACCAATCCGCGCCCCCAGATCCGACCGCACCGTCCACAGCACCGCCGGACCAAGCCGCACCCCCGGGACCCGCCCGACCGCGCTCGGAGCCCCCGGGACCGGCCGGACCGCGCTCGGAGCTCCCGGGACCGGCCGGACCCCACTCGGAGCCCCCGCGGCCAGCCGCACCCTCCGAACCACCCTCGTCACCGCCGCCCTCGCCCTCGCGCTGGTCGCCGCCCTGGCGGGCTGCGGGGACTCCGGAGAGTTGCGTGGCGCCGGCGCGACCCCCACCGCCGTCGGCCCGACCAGGCTGTGGCCGCTGCTCCCGCCCGCCTCGACGCCGGCCGTCGACTACGGCGAGGCCGACACAGAGACCGTCAAGGGGGTCACGGCTCCCGGGGACGACGTCCGCGCCCTGGACCCGGTCGCGGTCGTACGCGCCGAGGTCGCGGCCCATCCGGACGAGTACCGGGGACCGCACGCGGCGTACGCCGAGACCGCCCGGCTGCTGGCGGACTGCGGGCAGCCAGGGGCCCGGGGCGCGAGGTGTCCGGTCCTGCGGGCGTACTACCGCGACCTGACCGGCGACGGGAAGGCCGACATGGTGCTCGGCATCCGCTTCCCCGCCCACCAGCTGGCGGTACGCGTGTACACGTTCATCGGTCACCGGCTGGTGCAGGTCATGGGGACCGCGGACAGTGTGCTCAGCGTGGAGCTGGCGGGCCGCGAGGTGATCATCCGCTCGCCCTCGACCCTGCCGGGCTACGAGTTCCGTACCGTCTGGTCCTGGGACCCGCAGCAGAACGCCATGCTGGCGACCCGCGACGAGATCCTGCGGGTCGGACCGCCCGCGTCACCGACCGGGCCGGGGTCGCCCGCTCCGACGCCGCCTCCCTCCGCACGCGAGACCTCACCCGCACCGGCACCGCCCCCGCCCCCATCCCCGTCCCCGTCCCCGTCCGCACACCGGACCTCCCCCACGACGTCCCGCTCCGCCCGCGGAGCCCCACCGCCGACGTCCCGGTCCGCACGCCGCGCCTCCCCGGCCCCCTCCCCCGCCCTCTCTCCGTCCGCGAGCACGTCATGAGGCCGTCGCTGCGGCTGCCGCACTGGACCGCCACCCTCACCTGGAAGGCGGCGGCGTTCATCGCGGTGATGTGCTGCTGTCTCGTCGCCCTGCTCGGCGCCCTCGTGCACGTCTCGGTGACCGACCAGACCGTCGGCGAGGCCCGCGACCGTGCGCTCGGGCGGCTCGCCGACGTCACGGCGGCCTACGAGGCGGGCGAGCGGCTGCCGCCGGACGCGGGTGTCGACCCGCCCGGGCTGCCCCCGCGGCTGCGGAGACTGGCGGCGGAGGGGAAGCGGGGCACGATGGTCGGCGAGCACGACGCGCACCCCACGATGTGGGCGGCCGGGCCGGCCGGCGGAGGGCGCGCGCTGGCGGTCCAGTTCGACTACGCCCAGGGCGCGCACGCCATCGACGCCCTCGACCGGGCGATCGTGTGGTCGTCGGCGCTGGCGATCGGCGTGACCCTGCTGGTGGGCGTGTTCGCGGTGACCCGGGTGACGCGGCGGCTGCACGCGACCGCGCGGGTGGCGCGGCGGATCAGCGCGGGCGATCTGGACGCGCGTGTCAACGACCCCCGCGCCCAGGACCCGACGCGCCCGCAGGACGAGGTGGCCGCGGTCGCCGGAGCGCTCGACACGATGGCCTCGTCGCTCCAGGCGAAGCTGCTGAGCGAGCAGCGGTTCACGGCGGACGTGGCGCACGAGCTGCGCACTCCGCTGACCGGGCTGCACGCGGCGGCCGAACTGCTCCCGCCGGGGCGGCCGACGGAGCTGGTGCGCGACCGGGTCGCCACGCTGCGCACCCTCACCGAGGACCTGCTGGAGATCTCCCGGCTCGACGCCCGTACCGAACGTCTGGAGCTGGACTCGGAGCCGCTGGTGCCGCTGGCCGAACGGGTGGTGCGGGCGTCGGGGACCGACACCGAGGTCCGGGCGGTGCGGGACGCGCGGGTCGAGACCGACCGGCGCCGGCTGGAGCGGGTGCTCGGCAATCTGGTGGCGAACGCCCACAAGCACGGCGGGGACCCGGTGGTGCTGACCGTCGACGGCCCGGTCGTCACCGTCCGGGACCACGGGAGCGGCTACCCCGCCTACCTGGTGGAACACGGCCCGCAGCGGTTCCGCACCGAGGGCGGCGCGACCGGGCACGGACTCGGCCTGACCATCGCGCTCGGCCAGGCGGAGGTCCTCGGTGCCCGGCTGGAGTTCGCCAATGCCCCGGACGGCGGGGCGGTGGCGACGCTGACGCTCCCTCAGGAGGGGCGGACGGAGCCGGGCGTCCCCGATGGCGGACTGTGAACTGCGGTCCCCGGCTCCCGATCCTAATGTGGCGGTAAGTCAGCTTCGCCCCTGTTCCGTCCCCGTCCCGGAGGAGCCTTCCATGTCTCTGCGGTCCACCTACACCCGAGTCGGTATGGCTCTCGCCGCCGGCAGTCTCGTCGCCCTCGCGGGTGCCGCTCCCGCCCTCGCCGACGGCGACGGGGGCTCCGGAAACGGTGACAGCCACCAGTCGAGCAACGGCACCGGCGCCCACCAGTGGGACGGCGGCGGCGACGGGGGCGGCGACGGCCGCGAGCCGAGCACCGGCGGGAACTCCTGGGACAACGGCGGGGGCGGCGGAGGCGGGGGCGGCCAGACCTGGACCAACGGCGGGGGCGGCGGAGGCGGCGGAGGCGGCCAGACCTGGAGCAACGGAGGCGGTGACGGCGGCGGCCACACCTGGAACAACGGCAACGGCAACGGGAACGGCAACGGGAACGGCAACGGCAACGGGAACGGCCGGGGCGACGGCGCCGCGCAGAGCAACCCGCGGCTCTACCAGGGCCGGATCACCGCCCGCGGCGGACTCGCCCTGCGCAGCTCCCCGACCCGCGGCAGCCAGCTGATCCGGGTCGCGCGACAGGGGGAGATCGTCTCCATCTTCTGCAAGACCGCGGGCGAGAAGGTCGACGGCAACCCGCTCTGGTACCTGCTCACGGACGGCACCTGGGCCTGGGGCGCCGCGCGCTACATCGACAACATCGGCCCGTCCCCCCGCTGGTGCTGACCCCCCACGACGAACCGGGCCCGCCGGTCGTCATCGCCTGACGGGACATCGGGCCGCCCCCTGCTACGTTCCGGACATGACCCTGCCCGGAATGTCCGGAACGGCCGTGGCGGCGGACCCGGCCCCTCCCGCCGAACGCCTGCCCAGGCGCCGTGGCATCGAGCTCGCCCTGATCGTCCTCGCCGTCCTGCTCTGTGTGTACGGCTACTGCGCGGTGGGCCTCGCCCGGCACGGAACCGTTCCGCCCGGCGCCGCGGGTTACGGCGCCGGGCTCGGCGTGCTCGCCCTCGTCGCCCATGTCGCCGTCCGCCTGCGGGCCCCGTACGCCGATCCGCTGCTGCTGCCCATCGCCGTCCTCCTCAACGGCCTGGGCCTGGTGCTGATCTACCGGCTCGACCTCCAGACCCCGGACGACCGGGCGGCTCCCATCCAGCTCGTCTGGTCCACGCTCGGCGTCGCGTTCTTCATCGTCGTCGTCCTCTGTCTGCGCGACCACCGGGTCCTGCAGCGCTACACGTACGTGTCGGTGGTCGGCGCGCTCGCCCTGCTCGTCCTGCCGATCCTCTTCCCGGCGGTGAACGGCGCCCGCATCTGGATCCGGATCGCCGGATTCTCCATCCAGCCGGGCGAGTTCGCCAAGGTCCTGCTCGCCGTGTTCTTCGCCGGCTATCTCGCCGCCAACCGCAACGCGCTCGCCTACAGCGGCCGTCAGATCTGGCGGTTCCGTCGGCTGCAACTGCCCACCGGCCGGGTCCTCGGCCCGATCGTGGCGATCTGGCTGCTCAGCGTGCTGGTCCTGGTCCTGGAGCGGGACCTCGGCACCTCGCTGCTCTTCTTCGGCCTGTTCGTGATCCTGCTCTACGTCGCCACCGGCCGCACCGGATGGATCGCGGTCGGGCTGCTGCTCGCCTGCGCGGGCGCGCTCGCCGTCGGCCGGCTCGAACCGCACGTCCACAGCCGGGTCGAGGACTGGATGGACCCCTTCGCCTCGATCGCCGCGGGCCAGGGACCCAACCAACTCGCCCAGTCCCTCTTCGCGTTCGCCGCCGGAGGGATCCTCGGCACCGGTCTCGGGCTCGGCCACTCGGTCCTCATCGGCTTCGCCGCCAAGTCCGACTTCATCCTCGCCACCGCGGGCGAGGAGCTCGGACTGGCCGGCCTGGCCGCCGTCTTCCTCCTCTACGCCCTCTTCGTCGTCAGCGGCTACCGCGCGGGCCTCGCCCTGCGCGACCCCTTCGGCCGGCTGCTCTCGGTCGGCCTCGCCTCGATCGTGGCGCTCCAGGTGTTCGTCATCGCGGGAGGCGTCACCGGACTGATCCCGCTGACCGGCATGGCCATGCCCTTCCTCGCGCAGGGCGGCTCCTCCGTCGTCACCAACTGGATCATCGTGGCCCTGCTCATCCGGATCAGCGACTGCGCCCGCGGTCAGTACGACGGGACACCCGCGCCATGACCAAGTACATCCGCCGGGCCGTCGGACTGTGCGCGCTGCTGCTCGTCGCCCTCCTGGTCAACGCCGCCCGTATCCAGGTGGTCCAGGCCCCGTCCTACGACGACAACCCCGCCAACCGCCGCACCGCGATCGCCCGTTACGGCCAGCCGCGCGGGGACATCGTCGTCGACGGCCGGGCGGTCACCGGCTCCCGCGACACCGGCCGCCAGTTCCGCTACGAACGGACCTATCTGGACGGGCCGTTGTACGCGCCCGTGACCGGCTTCGCCTCGCAGCTGTACGGGACCACGCTGCTGGAGGGCACCGAGGACGGCGTCCTGTCCGGCAGCGATCCGATGCTCGCCCCGTACCCGCTGTTCAACGGGCTCGTCCGGGCCCGCGGTGCCGGGGGCCGGGTCGTCACCACGCTGAACGCGGAGGCGCAGCGGGCCGCCTTCGAGGGGCTCGGCCCCCGCAGGGGCGCGGTCGCCGCGATCGAGCCGTCCACCGGCCGGATCCTGGCCCTGGTCTCCACCCCCTCGTACGACCCCGGGCAGCTGTCCGGGACGGGGCCGGCCGCGTCCCGGGCGTGGGCCCGGCTGAACGACCAGGACGACAAGCCGATGCTCAACCGGGCCATCCGGCAGACGTATCCGCCGGGGTCGACGTTCAAGGTGCTGACCGCGGCGGCGGCGCTGGACTCCGGGGTGGTGGACGACGTGGACGCGCCGACCGGGTCGCCGGACCCCTACCGGCTCCCCGGCACCACGACCCGGCTCACGAACGAGACGGAGGGCTGCGCGGACGCCTCCCTGCGGTACGCCTTCACCTGGTCCTGCAACACCGTCTTCGCCAAGCTCGGCGTGGACGTCGGGCTCGACGGCATGACCCGTACGGCGGCCGGGTTCGGCTTCAACGACCGCAAGCTGCGCATCCCGTTCTCGGTGGCGCCCAGCAACTTCGATCTGCGGCTCGACAACGCGCAGTTGGCGCTCTCCTCCATCGGCCAGTTCGACACCCGGGCGACTCCGCTGCAGATGGCGATGATCGCGGGGGCCGTCGCGGGTGACGGCACGGTCAAGACGCCCTACCTGGTGGAGCGGACGACCTCGCACTCCGGCGGGACGCTGACCACGACCGGGCCGCGGATCCTGCACCAGGCGATGACCGCTTCCACGGCGCAGCGCATGCGCGAGCTGATGACCGACGTCGTGGAGAAGGGCACCGGGACGGTGGCCGCCATCCCCGGGGCCACCGTGGGCGGCAAGACCGGCACCGCCCAGCACGGCATCGGCAACTCCGGTACGCCGTACGCCTGGTTCATCTCGTGGGCGCGGGCGGACGACTCCGTGGAGCCCGCCGTCGCCGTCGCCGTGGTCGTCGAGGACGCGGCGGCGCGCAGGGGGGACATCACCGGGGGCGGGTTCGCGGGGCCGATCGCGCGGGCGGTGATGGAGGCGGTGCTGGGCTCTTGAGGGCGGTGCCTGCTGTTCCGGCGCCGGGTGGGGCGATCGGTTCGGTGCGGGACGGCTTCGCGGGGGTCCGGCATGGCTTCGCGGGGTCCGGCATGGCTTCGCGGGGTGCGGGACGGTTTCGCGGGGGTCCGGGACGGCTTCGCGGGGGTCGGTCCGGGGCGGGCGGGGGCTCTCGGCTCTCAGTCCGTGAGACAGGGGCTGTGTCCGGTATGGGGGCCGACCTACCGTTCGGTCATGACTTCGTCGACAGCTTCGTACGAGCTCGCCCAGGTCAACATCGCCCGCCTCAAAGCACCTTTGGAATCTCCCCAGTTGAAGGCCTTCGTGGACGGCCTCGAACCCGTGAACGCCGTCGCGGACGCCGCCGACGGATTCGTCTGGCGTCTCCAGGACGACACCGGCGACGCCACGGACATCCGTGTCCTCGGCGACGCGTGGATGATGGTCAACATGTCCACCTGGCGCGACCCGAACGCCCTGACGGCGTTCATGTACCAGGGTCTGCACCGCGAACTGATGGCGCGGCGCCGTGAGTTCTTCGAGCGTCTCGAGGAGGCGGTGACCGCCCTGTGGTGGGTCCCGGCCGGTCACCGTCCCACGGTCGCGGAGGCCGAGTCCCGTCTGCTGCACCTGCGGGAGCACGGCCCCACGCCGTACGCCTTCACCCTGCGGACCTCTTTCCCGCCGGGGGCGGCCGACGACTCCGGGCGTCCGGGGTCCACGGTGTTGGCGCCTTAGCCGCTGCTTGGGGCCGGTCCGGTCGGGTCCGGCTGGGACGCTTTGCGTCGGGTCGGGTCCGGCCGGTCCGGGGGCGGGTCGGTCAGGCTCGGGGTCGGGTCCGGCGGGTCCGGTCCGGGGGCGGGTCGGGTCGGTCCGGGGGCGGGTCCGGGCGGATCGGGTGGGTCGGTCAGCCTCGGCCCTCGTCGATCGTGGTCTCGATCTCCGTCACCCGGTCCCGTTCCTCGGCCGCGAAGCGTTCCGCGTCCAGTTGTTCGGCCAGTTCCTCGTCCTGGGCCATCAGCAGGTCCAGGTTGGAGTCGCCCATGTCGAAGACGCCCATCTCCAGATAGGCGCGCTGGAGGCGCTCGCCCCACAGTCCGATGTCCTTGACGCAGGGGACGATGCGGCTGAACAGCAGCTTGCGGAACAGGTGCAGGAACTCGGAGTTCTCGCTGAACTCCTCCGCCTCCGCCTTCGGGATCCCGAAGTTCTCCAGGACCTCGACCCCGCGCAGCCGGTCCCGCATCAAGTAGCAGCCCTCGATGACGAATTCCTCGCGCTCGCGCAGTTCGGCGTCGGACAGCTGCCGATAGTAGTCGCGCAGCGCCATCCGGCCGAAGGCCACGTGACGGGCCTCGTCCTGCATCACGTAGGACAGGATCTGCTTCGGCAGCGGCTTGTCGGTGGTGTCCCTGATCATCCCGAAGGCGGCCAGCGCCAGCCCCTCGATCAGGACCTGCATGCCGAGGTAGGGCATGTCCCAGCGCGAGTCGCGGAGGGTGTCGCCGAGCAGGGCCCGGAGGTTGTCGTTGACCGGGTAGAGCATCCCGATCTTCTCGTGCAGGAAGCGGGAGTAGACCTCCGCGTGCCGGGCCTCGTCCATGGTCTGGGTGGCCGAGTAGAACTTCGCGTCGAGGTCGGGGACCGATTCCACGATCCGCGCCGCGCAGACCATCGCCCCCTGTTCGCCGTGCAGGAACTGGCTGAACTGCCAGGCGGAGTAGTGCTTGCGCAGGTCACCCTTGTCCCGGTCGGTCATCTTCGCCCAGTACGGGGTGCCGTACAGCGTCATCGCCTCGTCGGGGGTGCCGAGCGGATCGGCGGGGTCGACCTCCAGGCTCCAGTCGATGCGTTTCTGTCCGTCCCACTGTTTGTCCTTGCCCTTCTGGTAGAGGGCGAGCAGCCGGTCACGACCGTCGTCGTACTCCCAGCTGAAGCGGGCCGCCCCCGAGGCCGGCACCTGCCAGAGGGGATCTCCCGAGTCCGCGGCGTACAGCTCATGCGTCGGCATACATCGCAGGCTCACACGGAGTAGACGCGCCGTCAACAAGTCCGGCACAGGGGATTGACGAGCTTGCTGACAAGCAGTCTCATAAGTGGTGACCGCCGGTAACTCCAGAAGCGATCCCGTACGACGAGGTGGAACTGCCATGACGACGGTGCCCGAGGCCGATGTGCTCCGTGACGCGCTCGGTCTGCTCAAGGACCGGGAGCAGGTGGCCGAGCGCCTCCTCGACTCCTCCGCCAAGCACTCCTTCGACCCCGACAAGGAGCTCGACTGGGACGCGCCCTTCGAGGAGGGCAAGTGGTTCTGGCCGCCGGAGCTGGTGTCGCTGTACGACACCCCGCTGTGGCGGACGATGGGCGAGGAGCAGCGGATCGCGCTGTCCCAGCACGAGTCGGCCGCGCTGGCCTCGCTGGGCATCTGGTTCGAGATCATCCTCATGCAGCTGCTCGTGCGGCACATCTACGACAAGGCGGCGACGAGCGCGCACGTGCGGTACGCGCTGACCGAGATCGAGGACGAGTGCCGGCACTCGAAGATGTTCGCGCGGCTGATCACGCGCGGGGGCACCCCGCACTATCCCGTGAGCCGGGCGCACATGAACCTCGGGCGGCTGTTCAAGACCATCTCGACGACTCCGGGGTCCTTCACGGCGACGCTGCTCGGCGAGGAGATCCTCGACTGGATGCAGCGGCTGACGTTCCCGGACGAGCGGGTGCAGACCCTCGTCCGGGGGGTCACGCGGATCCATGTGGTGGAGGAGGCCCGGCATGTCCGGTACGCCCGGGAGGAGTTGCGGCGCCAGATGCTGACCGCTCCGCGGTGGTCGCAGGAGTTCACGCGGCTCACCTCGGGCGAGTTCGCGCGGGTGTTCTCCGTGGCGTTCGTCAACCCCGACGTCTACACGAACGTCGGGCTCGACAAGCGGGAGGCCATGGCACAGGTGAAGGCCAGTGGGCACCGGCGGGACGTGATGCAGACCGGGGCGAAGAAGCTGACGGACTTCCTGGACGAGATCGGGGTGCTGCGGGGGGCCGGGCGGCGGCTTTGGCGGTCTTCGGGGTTGCTGGCCTGACCTCGGCGGGTTCGGGCCGGGGGCCTCGACCAGGTAGTGCTCGGCGGGGCGGGGGGCTCGGCTCGGGTGTGCTCGGCCGGCCGGGGGCCTCGGCTCGGGTGTGCTCGGCCGGCCGGGGGCCTCGGCTCGGGGCGCCGAGGCTTCGGTGGGGGCGGGGCCGCGCCGGTACATCCGCCCACATCCGAACGGATCCCACCGGCGTCGCAAGGTGTGCCTTGGTGACGATCCGTCCGGCTGCGGGCATCTGATGTACCGGCACGTCCCCTCGCGTCGTACGGCGGCTGCGGGTCGTCTTGGGCGTGGGGCCGGGAATCGTCGTACGGCGGCTGCGGGTCGTCTTGGGCTTGGGGCCGGAACCGGGGATCGCTGTGTGGATGTGTGCCGTTGGCTCATGTGGTGCTCTGGTTGTGTACGTGGGTGTGTGTCCGGGGGCGGTTACGCTGCCCGTCATGACCTCGCAGGCTTCCACCCCCGCTTACCGTCGGCTCAGTGTCGAGGAGCGGCGCAGTCAGTTGCTCGAGGCCGCGCTGTCCCTGTTCGCCCAGCGGGTGCCCGAGGAGGTCTCGCTGGACGACGTGGCGGAGGCCGCCGGGGTGTCGCGGCCGCTCGTGTACCGGTACTTCCCGGGCGGCAAGCAGCAGTTGTACGAGGCTGCCCTGCGGTCGGCGGCGCAGGAGCTGGAGCAGTGCTTCGCGGAGCCGGCGGAGGGGCCGCTGACCGAGCGGCTCTCCCGGGCCCTCGACCGGTATCTCGCGTTCGTGGACCAGCACGACGCCGGGTTCAGCGCGCTGCTGCAGGGCGGGAGCGTGATCGAGACCTCGCGGACCACGGCGATAGTCGACGGGGTCCGCCGGGCGGCGGCGGAGCACATCCTCGTGCATCTGGCGGTGCCGGAACCCGGGCCCCGGCTGCGGATGACGGTGCGGATGTGGATCACGGCCGTGGAGGCCGCCTCGCTGATCTGGCTCGACGAGGACAAGGAACCGCCGCTGGACGAGCTGCGGGACTGGCTCGTCGAGCAGTTCACGGCGGCGCTCGTGGTGAGCTCCGGGAGTGATCCGCAGACCGCGGCGGTGATCCGGGCGGCGCTCGCGATGGAGCGCCCCGACGGCATCGCGGGCGCCCTGGTCCGCCGGGTGCTGCCCGTTGTCGGGAATGCGGCCCACCTGCTGTGACACTGGTCCGGTGAAGAGCGAAGACACCCCCTTTTTCGGCGGCCCGCTGGACGGGCGCGTCCTGCCCGTCCTGATCGGGATCACCGGCCACCCGCCGAAGACGTACCGGATCCCCGTGCCCGGCGTCGACGGCGGTCCGTCCACCGTGCTGGTCTACCGGCGGGTCCAGGCCGCGACGAGCAAGCGGCTCGGGCTCCACCAGGGGTGGAAGTACGAGTACGACCCCGAGGGCGACGCGTCCGGGCGCCGGTTCCGGCTGCCGTGGTCCCCGGGTGCTCGCAAGGGTGAGGGCGGTGGCGGCGCCACGCCGGAGAACAACGCCGACGAGTGACGTTCTTGCTCCGAAGCCGCCTGTGGGCGCGCGGCCGGCGCCCGATGGTCCGATCCTTCCGGTGCGAGACGGGCGGTGGAGGGCCGCCCCGGATCCGGAGGTGATGGCGTGTCAGGAAGGCTTCTGCGTCTGGTCTGTACGGGAGCGGTGGCGGTCGGCGCGCTGCTTCCCTCCGCGCCCGCGGGGGCGGTTCCGGAGCCGGGGCAGGACGCGGTGACGTCGGAACAGTCCGTGGCCTCGTTGCTGACGGACCTTCAGCGGCTCTACCGGGACGCCGAGCGGGCCACCGAGACGTACAACGGGACCGCCGAGAAGCTGAAGAAGCAGCAGGCTGAGGTCGCCCGGCTCGACGCGCGGCTCGCCAGGGCCCGGCTGTCGCTGGAGGACAGCAGGGTCGCCGCGGGACGGCTGGCCCGGCAGCAGTACCAGAGCGGGGACGGGATCTCCCCGTACGTACGGCTGCTGCTCGCCCGGGATCCGCAGCACGCCCTCGACCAGGGGCACGTGATCGGGCAGCTGTCGCTGGAGCGGGCCGCGACCGTGCGGCGGGTCGCGGGCGGCGAGAGGCGGACCGACGGGCTCGCGCGGGCGGCGCGCAAGGCGCTGGACGGGCAGCTCTCGCTGGCAGCGCGGCAGAAGAAGGAGCGGGACCAGGTACGCGAGCGCCTCGACGACGTCCAGCGGCTGCTCGCCTCGCTGACCGCGGACCAGATCGCCGAGCTGAACAGCGCCGAGCGGTCGGGGACGGACGCGGCGCAGAGGAAGGTCATGGCGTCCGGCGCCCTCAGCAGCGTCCGGCCGCCCACGCGGGAGGGCGAGGAGGCGCTGCGCTACGCCGTCGACCAGATCGGCAAGCCGTACGAGTGGGGCGCCGAGGGACCGAAGGCCTACGACTGCTCGGGGCTGACGTCACAGGCCTGGGGCGAGGCGGGCCGGCCCATCCCGCGCACCAGTCAGGAGCAGTGGGCCGAGCTCCCGCACATCCCGCTGGACCGTCTGCGCCCCGGCGATCTGGTGGTCTACTTCCCCGAGGCCACGCACGTCGCCCTCTACGTCGGCGACGGCATGGTGGTGCAGGCACCGCGGCCCGGGGCACGGATCAAGGTGTCCCCCATCGCCGCGAACCCCCTGCTGGGCGCCGTTCGCCCGGACCCGGACGGGGAGCCCCTGCGGCAGTACACGCCGCCGAAGCTCCCCGAGGGCGCGACGGACGGATCCGACGAGGGCTACGCCTCGGCCGCCCCGGTGACGGAGGCCAGGTAGGCGTTCGTCTTCTCCGGGTAGGAGAAGTGGACTCTCGGCCCTGTAGTCCCTCTACCTGCAACTTCTCTCCAACAGGTGGGCCGTTGACGGGCCGTGGGCCGTCTGTGGGCCGTCAGCCCGCGTGCCGGGCCTTGTCGTAGACAGTCGCGATTGCCTTGCGCGTGCGTTCCTGGCTGCTCGGCATCAGGTGCGCGTAGATCCGGAGCGTCAGTGCCGGGTTGCTGTGGCCGAGGTTGGAGCGTTCGTGTCCCCTGTGGTGGCGCGTGGAGTCCACCGACCTCATCGGATGGCATACCCGTCCCACAGCGGGCCGCCGGCTTGGTCTAGCACCTCCGCCACGGCTGCGGCGAAGACGCTCGTGTGCCCTGCGATTGCTTGCACGGCGGCCTCGGTCAACGCGCCATGCAGCCTGGGGTCAGCCGCAGACAGCCGCCGCGACAACCACTTACCTCCGCCAAGCCAGTGTCCGCCGACCAGCAGAGCCAGCTCCGACGCGCGCTGCAGCATGTGCGAGACCAAATGCACCCGCTCGGCAGGGTCCGCGCAGCCACGCAGGTCGTCGAGCAGGTCGGTCAGGATGTACCGCTGGTATTCACGCTCACGGTCCGAGAGTGGAGGTGGGCCCGCCGCCCAACGTTCTCGCGCCTCAGCCTGGAGCGAAGCACCCAGCCCGTTCGTATCCACGAGGAGCACGCCGGTAGAGCACATGGCGAGCAACGGCGAATTCCGCTTCGCGGTCTCCTGGTCGGCGAAGCTACGCCAGACGGCCTCGGTCTGTACGAACAGCTCCACCGGCCAGCCGCGGTACAGCAGGTTTTCCCGGTTGGGCGCCGGCGGCCCGTCCAAGAGGACCACGATGTCCAGATCGGATGTCGGCGTCCGGCGGTTGGTCAGCACACTGCCAGCCAGGAACGCGGCCTGGGCGGCGGGAAACCGATCCCGCACCAATTCGCGGGCGGTGAGCACAGGGTCGTCCATGACCGCAGCGTAGGTGCCAGCATTCCGATGCTCTCCTGGATAAAGCTACGTTCGACTCGGACAGGGATGGGCGCGCTGTCAAGAGCGCCCCGATTCCTGACATCACCAGCTGACACCAACAAGCGCGAACGGGGCCGATCAACGCCGAACCTCAGGGGCAGGCGAACCGGGTCACGACAGAAGTTGATGGAGGTCGAGGGGCCCCTCAATCGACCGGATAAGGATGAGGCCAGACCTCAAAAGTTGGGTCCCGCGCGGGGTGCCACCATGATCCGAGGGCTGACGCCCTGCCGACGTGACTCGGTCGTTGAGACTCCACCGACCGCGTCGTAGCGTGCGGACCGCATGTTGCCCCGGCTGGTTACTGGATTCACCACGTGATGTTGCGAGGAGATAGGCCCTGAACTGCGAGGACTTGTACCTTTCCGGCGGCAGCACGCCGAGATCATCGGTAGAAGCCTAAGATCAGGCCACCAGTACGAAGGGGGCGGCCGATGAACAGCCGAGCATGGAAGTGGGCACTCATTTCGGCCCCGGTGGTGCTGTCGGTCTCCGCATGCGTGGGATGGGGTGGCTATCCGTCTGCGAAGAACGTCCACGAATCTCAGCTCGTAGGTACCTGGCGCGCCCGAGAGTGTGGCACCACGGTGACCTTGAAGCCGGACGGATCGGCGTCCGCCGTCGGCATCCCTACCGAGATGGAACTGGACGGCAAGGTCACGCAGAAGGTCGGCGGGGATGGCACCTGGAGAATCGACGAGTTCAGCGATCAGCAGCAACTCGAAGTGGCCGTGGGCAACGAATACATCTCGTTCGGCCTTTACCGGGACAAGGGGCGTTTGCTGGTGGGTCTGACCGTAGGGGACCCCGACGATATGAACTGGTGCATCCTGACCAGACACTCGAAGAAGGAAGCCCATGCCCCAACTGCTGTACACCAATGAAGTACAGCAACCAGCCCAACCGTAGCTGACCGTCACCCGCCGCAGCCCGCCGGCTGGTCGGTCGAGGAAACCTCAACGACCTTCCTGCCCATAGTTCGCATCGAGCGAGTCCAGAGGCTTCGCAGGCTCGTCGGCTGTGGCCCGCCGGCTTGGAGCCATTGAGACTCCGCCGGCCGCGTAGCTTGCTGAGAGGCCCCGGATAACACGGCAGGCAGGTTGAGGTGTGGGAGGGCCATGCCCGGCGCAGAGCCAGGCCGAGAGCTCCGGCAGTCGGGAACTCCCGCTCGTTGTGGCTGTGGTGGGCCCTGTGCTCTGCACGCAAGGGACCACTTCGGACACGGTGCGCTCGGACCGGGCGCAAGGGGAGGCGTGGTTGTGAAAGATCTTGTCGCCGGCAAACGGTCGAGATCCGGGGGCGACGAAACCGACGACGGAACGGCGGGTGAGCGCCGGCGGAAAACGCGCTCGTTCTGGAAGGAGTTGCCGATTCTCATCGGCATCGCGTTGGTGCTCGCGCTGGTCATCAAGACGTTCTTCGTGCAGGCGTTCTCGATCCCGTCCGGCTCGATGCAGAACACGTTGCAACCTGGCGACCGCGTGCTGGTCGACAAGCTGACGCCGTGGTTCGGATCCAAGCCGCAGCGCGGAGAGGTCGTGGTCTTCCACGACCCGGGTGGCTGGCTCCCTGAGAAGACCGAGGAGCCGAACGCGGTGCAGAAGGTGCTCAGTTTCGTCGGCCTGATGCCGTCGACGGACGAGAAGGACCTGATCAAGCGGGTGATCGCGGTGGGTGGCGACACCGTGGAATGCTCGGGAAGCGGTCCGGTGAAGGTCAACGGGAAGGCGATGGACGAATCGTTCATCCACCCCGGCAACACCCCCTGCGGGGACAAACCGTTCGGGCCGGTCAAGGTGCCGAAAGGGAGGATCTGGGTGATGGGTGACCACCGCCAGGACTCTCAGGACTCCCGGTACCACCAGGACCAGCCCGGCGGTGGCACGATCGACGAGGACCAAGTCATCGGCCGGGCCTTCGTCGTCGCATGGCCGGTCAACCGGTGGGCCCCGCTGCCGGTGTCGCGGTAACGAGCCACGCCGTCCATCGAGACGTCAAGCTCGCCCCCTTCGTGCCCTACTGGGCCGCGGGGCGTGCCACTTCCGTGCCGGATCGGACGGGGCCTCACGGGGAATCGAGGTTCGCCAGGGTGCGTACCGCCCCACGCTGCCGGAGGCAGGGATTCCCTGGTCACGCCAGTGATCACCCCACCTCGCTCCTAAAGCGGTGGCCGACAGGCCCGCGCGGTCCAGCGGGATCGCGGGAACACCACCCACAGAGACGGCCCCAGGGATATCCCTGGGGCCGTCTGTGGGCCGTCCGAGAGGAACCAGCGACGACAGACAACGACAGACGCCGACAGTCGCACCGCAGGTCAGAAGCCCGTCAGGCCCCGGCGACCGACGCCAGGTAGGCGTTCGTCTTCTCCGGGTCGAAGAAGAAGTTCTCGAAGTCGGCCGGGTTGTCGAAGCCGTTGGCGAAGCGGTCGGCGACGGGCTGGAGCTGGCCGGCGGCGCCGATCAGGTTGAGGACGTGCTCCGGCGGGACGCCCAGCATCGCGTTGGTCCACTTGGTGACGTGCTGCGCGGTGTCCCAGTAGCGGTCGAACGTCGCCTGCATCCACTCCTCGTCGAAGGGCTTGTCGCCCTGCTCGACGATCGAGGCGAGGTAGGCGGCGGCGCACTTGGAGGCGGAGTTGGAGCCTTGGCCGGTGATCGGGTCGTTGGCCACGACGACGTCGGCGACGCCGAGGACCAGACCGCCGCCGGGGAGCCGGCCGATCGGGTTGCGGACGGTGGGCGCGTACCGTCCGGACAACGTGCCGCCCGCGTCGGTCAGTTCGACGTTCGTGGCCCGCGCGTACTCCCACGGCGTGAACCGCTCCATGAGCTCCAGGGTCAGGGAGAGGTGCTCGGCGGGGTCCTTGACGCCGTTGAAGACGTCGAGCGGGCCGCCCGGAATGCCCTCCCAGAACAGGATGTCGGCGCGGCCGGAGGTGGTGAGGGTCGGCATGATGAACAGCTCGCCGACGCCGGGGACCAGGTTGCAGCGGACCGCGTCGTAGTCCGGGTGCTCCGGGCGCGAGCCCAGACCGTGCACGTAGGACACCGCGAGGGCGCGCTGCGGCTCGGTGTACGGGGAGCGGGAGGCGTCACGGCCGAACATCGAGACGAGTTCGCCCTTGCCCGCCGAGACGAGCACCAGGTCGTAGGCGCGGGAGAAGTAGTCGAGGTCGGAGACCGCGGCGCCGTGGATGACCAGCTGGCCCCCGCGCTGCGCGAACGTCTCCATCCAGCCGGCCATCTTGACCCGCTGGTCCACCGACTGCGCGTAGTCGTCGAGCTTGCCGACCCAGTCGATGGCGCGCTGCGAGGGGCCCGGGTCGAAGGAGCCGGGGACCGCGACGGAGACCCCGAGGCCCTCGATCTTCGGCGCCTGGGACTCCCAGAAGTTCAGCTGGAGATCGCGCTCGTGCTGGAGCGCCGTGTCGAACATGCACTGCGTCGACATGACCCGGCCGGAGCGGATCTCGTCCGCGGTCCGGTTCGACATCAGGGTGACCTCGTACCCGTGGGACTGGAGTCCGAGGGCGAGCTGGAGTCCGGACTGGCCGGCTCCGACGACGAGTATCTTCCGCATGCGGGTTGCTTCTCCCAGTCCTCGGGGGCCCTGATTATTCGGGGCTGACTTCGAGCGCGTGGCCGACGAGTGCGAGCAGGGTCTCGACGACCGAGATCCGGCGGCGCGCGTCCATGATCATGACAGGTATGTGCGGAGGAACCGTGAGGGCTTCGCGCACATCCTCCGGCTCGAACACCTCGCTGCCGTCGAAGTGGTTGACGGCGACGACGTACGGCAGTCCGCAGCTCTCGAAGTAGTCGAGCGCCGGGAAGCAGTCCGAGAGGCGGCGGGTGTCGGCGAGGACGACCGCGCCGATCGCTCCGCGCACCAGGTCGTCCCACATGAACCAGAAGCGCTGCTGGCCCGGCGTGCCGAAGAGGTAGAGCACGAGGTCGTCGTCGAGCGTGATGCGCCCGAAGTCCATGGCCACCGTGGTGGTCAGCTTGTCCGGCGTCCCCGTGAGGTCGTCGGTCTCCTCGCTGGCCCGGGTCATCAGCGCCTCGGTCTGGAGCGGCGTGATCTCCGAGACGGACGTGACGAGCGTGGTCTTGCCGACGCCGAAGCCGCCGGCCACCACGATCTTCGTGGCGATCGGCGCGCGCGTGCGGTCCGTCTGCCAGGCCTGCAAGTTCTCCTCGTCGTCGAGGAGGGGGTCGACGCCGGGTTCGGCGTCGGAGGCGACGCCAGCTTCGGCGTCAGAGACGACGGAGTCCACTCAGCACCCTTTCCAGCAGGGCACGATCCGGCTGTCCCGGTCCGTGACCTGTTCCGTACACACGGATCTTTCCCTGGTCCGCCAGGTCGCTCAAGAGCACGCGGACCACTCCGAGCGGCATCCTGAGAAGTGCGGCGATCTCGGCCACCGTACGCATGCGGCGGCAGAGTTCGACGATGGCCCGCATCTCGGGCATGACCCGGGTGGTGAGCGAGCCGTTGGTGAGCTCCCTGCGCGTCTCCGGGGCGTCCAGCGCGGCCACGAACGTCTCCACCAGGAGGACGTGGCCGAAGCGGGTCCGTCCGCCGGTGAGCGAGTAGGGCCGTACCCGGGCGGGCTTGCGGTCGCCGCCGCGCACCGGGAGTTTCCTGGCCTTCGACGCGGTCATCAGGCGCTCCCGGAAGCGTCGGCCTCGATGGATTTTCGGAGCTCGATGCGCAGTTCGGGGGTCAGGACGTGTCCGGCCCGGCCGACGAACAGCGCCATGTGGTACGCCACGACGCTCATGTCGCAGTCCGCGGAGCCGTGCACCCCGAGGAGCGAGCCGTCGCTGATCGCCATGACGAAGAGGCTGCCCTCGTCCATCGCGACCATGGTCTGCTTGACGCCGCCGCTGTCCATCAGCTTGGCGGCGCCGAGGGTGAGGCTGCCGATGCCGGAGACGATCGTGGCGAGGTCCGCGGCGGAGCCCTTGGGACCCTTCGGCCTGGCGCTGTCGGCCGTCCTCGCCTCGGCGTGGTGGCCGGGGTCGGAGGAGAGCAGGAGCAGGCCGTCCGAGGAGACGACCGCCACCGACTGGAGGCCGGGCACCTCCTCGACGAGATTGGTCAGCAGCCAGTGCAGGTTACGTGCTTCGCTGCTCAGGCCGAAGGTACTGGTCGCGGTCAACTGCTTGCCTCCTCGACTGTGCCCCCCGATGCTTCTACGTCCTGTGCGTCGGTCCGGTGCGCGGTGGGCGCGGGTCCTGCGGGCGCGTGTGCTGGTGTGGGGGCCGCCGGGGCCTGTCCTTCGGGCGTGGGGGTCTCGCCCGTCCGTTCGGCGATCTCGGCCTCCACATCGCGGCGGCCCTCGATCGCTCCCCGGTGGAACCCGCCGAGCCTGCGGCGCAGTGCGTCGGCGTCCACGCCGCCCACGCGCGGCCGCGGGGCGGCGGCGGGGGCGGAGATCTTCGGCGTGCGTTTGGGCAGGCCCTTGTCGGTGAGCCTGGGCTGCTCGTCGGGCACCCGCTCGTGGTGGTCGGGGCCGATGGCGTACGGGTCCGCCGCGACCGGGGCCGCGGGCTCGGCCGGCGCCTGCGCGGGCGCCTCGGCGGCGGGCTGCGGCGCCGGCTCCCCGAACGGGTCCGGGTCCGCGAACCGGTCCACGGAGGGGACGGGCTCGGCGAACGGGTCCGTCGAGAGGTCCGGCGCGGCGAACGGGTCGGACGAGCGGTCCGGCTCCGCGAACGGGTCCGTCGAGAGGTCCGGCTCCGCGAACGGGTCCGTCGACGGGGCGGGGTCGGCGGCCGGGCCGTCCGGGTGGGCGGCGGTGGCGCCGGGCGCCGGCTCCACGAGAGTGCCGGCCGTCACGGAGACGGGCGCGCCGGTCGTGCCGGACGGCTCGCCGGCCGCGTCCGGACCGGTGGTCCCCGACGCGGAGGCGTCCGGTGCGGGGGCGTCCGACGCGGGGACTTCCGGGGCGAGTTCCGGGAGCAGCAGCTCCATCGTCGTCTCGGAGACGGATTCCGGCTCCGCGGCCGGCTCGGGACCGCGGGGCGCCGGGATGACCGGGGTCTGCGCGGCCTCGGCGGCCGGCGTCTCCTCGGGCGCCGTCCGCGGGTCGGCGGCGGTCTCCCGTACGACTGCCTCGGCCGCCGCGATCAGCGGGTCGTCGTCGGCCGGGACCGGCACCGAGGCGCGCCGGACGGCACGGCCGCGCAGCACGTTGGAGTTGGCCTCGGCGTCGGCGCCGGGCAGGGCCACCGCGGGGGCTCCGCCGACGATCCGGACCGAGGAGGGGACGGTGGACGCCGGGGCGGCGGCGAGCAGCGCCTTCGGGAGGACGACCACGGCGGCCACCCCGCCCTGCTTCTGCTCGCGCAGCTTGACCCGTACGCCGTGCCGGTGGGCGAGCCGGGCCACGACGTACAGGCCGAGGCCGAGTCCCTCCCCGCTCTCCTGGTCGTAGGTGTCCTCGGGGTCGAACTCGGTGAGGCGGACGTTGAGGTGCCTCATCCGTTCGTCGGTCATGCCGATGCCCTCGTCCTGCACGGAGAGCATCACGTCGCCGCTCTCCAGCAGCCAGCCGGAGACCTCGACGGGCACGTCGGGCGGCGAGAACGCGGTGGCGTTCTCCAGGAGTTCGGCCACCAGGTGGCTGATGTCGTCGGCGGCGAACCCGGCGATGTGCGCGTGCGGGGGCAGCGCGGCGATCCGGACCCGTTCGTAGCGTTCGATCTCGCTGACCGAGGCGCGGGCGACGTCGACCAGCGGGACCGGGCCCGCGTGGTGCTGGACGTGCTCGGCGCCCGCGAGGACGAGGAGGTTCTCGCTGTGCCGGCGCATGACGGTGGCGAAGTGGTCGAGCTTGAAGAGGGTGGAGAGACGGTCCGGGTCCTGCTCGCGCTCCTCCAGGCCCTCGATGACACCGAGCTGGCGCTCGACGAGGCCGAGGGTGCGCAGCGCGAGGTTGACGAAGGTGCTGTGGATGGTGCCGCGCACCTGCTCCAGGTGGGCGGCCGCCTCGGCGAGCTCGGCGCGCAGCCGGTCGCGCTCGTCGGCCATCTGCTGGCGCTGGCCGACGAGGTGCTTGCGGTCGGCCTCGAGGGTGGTGATCCGCTCGTGCAGTCCGGTCGCGTGGGCGTGCAGGGCGTTGACGGAGCGGACGACCTGGGCGAACTCGTCGTTGCGGCCGGTGAACTTGACCGGTTCCGAGGAGGCCGGGTCGGCGGCCAGCCGGGCGGAGCCGAGGCGCAGGACGGCCAGGGGCCGGGTGAGACTGCGGGCCATGGCCATGGTCATGCCGGCCGCGACGAGCATCAGGACGCCGAGGAGCGTGACGCGCAGCTCCAGCGCGGTGACGTCGTCGTCCCGCAGCTTCTCCAGGTCCTTGGTGCGGTGGTCGTTGAGCGAGGACTCGGCGCCGCGCATCAGGTCGATCCGGGCGGACAGCGCGGCGTCGAGCTTCTTGACGCCGGTGCCGAGCGCGGAGTCGGAGAGGGCCGGCTGCGCGGTGAGGTTCGCCAGGTACTTGTCGGCGGTGCCCACGTCGGGTCCGGTGACCGTGGAGTCGTAGGAGGACACGGCCTGCTTGGGCGCGGTCTCGCGGAAGTCCGCGACGGCCGCGTCGGAGCGGACGCGTGCCTGCTGGGCGGCGGCGCTCAGCGCGTCGCGCTGCTTGGCGTCGGCGGCCGACGAGGTGTTCGTGGTGCTCGTCAGGCCCGTGACGGGGTTGTAGACGCTCTGGGTGGTGTGCGGGACCGCGAGGGCCGCCAGGAGCAGCCCGCGGGCCGCGGCGGACTGCTGGACGGCGGTGTCCAGCTCGGCGAGGGCGTGCGCGCCGGAGCCCGCGCGGGGCGGCATCTCCTCGGCCAGGTCCTCGGCGAGGGCGTGGAGTTCGGCGATGGCGCCGGAGTACGCCTGGTGCGCCTCGAGGGCGGAGCTCTTGCCGGTGAGGGCGGAGCGCCTGAGCGCCGCGATGCCGTCGAGATCCTCGACGAGGGCGGCGGGGGTGTCCTCGTCCGCGCGCAGCTCGTCGACCTGCCGGTCGACCAGGGCGCTGCGCTCCTCGGAGGGCGCCTTGGCCTTGGGCCGGCCGGCGGCGACGTAGGAGGTGACCTCGTCGCGCTCGTCGGCCAGCGCGTGCGCGAGGGTCAGCGCCTGCTGGGTGCGCTGGGCGAGCGTCACCAGATTCTGGGAGTCGTTCAGTTGCTGGGAGGCCGACAGCACCATGGGCGTGCCGGCTCCGGCGATGGCGGCCGCGACGACCGCCACGGCCACGATGAGCCGGTTGCGTACATGGGCGGTCCTGCCCCGACCCGTGGAGCCGGTGGCGTCGCCGACGGCGCCACCCTCCGTGGAGTTGGAGGCCGTCTTCTTGCCTGTGCGCCTCGGCCGCGTCTTCTGCACCGGTGCTCGCATTCCTGACTCGTGTACCCATTTGGGGCCCGGGTGACGTCCCGTCAATCGCGGCGTACGCCCGGTACGGCTCCCGACCCTCCCAGTGCCGGTGGGCAGTGGTCCCGCATCGTCCGACCCGCCACCCGAAGGAGTGAACATCGGAGGGGAGTTGGCGGGCAAGTCTCCACGGCGCCCGTGGCCGGGCCGCGCGGCGGGCCGGTTGGACGTCGGGGACGGGCTTTGACAGTATTCGCCGCCACGTTCCGCCGGAGTCGATCATTCCGTGCCAAACCCGGCGGCCGCCGCGCCGAACCGCACGTCGGGCGGTCCGGCCGGTCTTCCGGGGCCGGTGTGAAGGGCTCGTGCAGACTGGCGGAATGCGCACTGAACTCGTGTCCGAGCCGGGAGACCCGGAGCGTCCCAACGAGGACTTCGCATCGGTCGGGCTTCCCGCTTCAGGACAAGGGGGTTCACTGGTCGTCCTGGACGGCGTGACCCCGCCGCGGGGGGACCACGGCTGTCTGCACACGGTCCCCTGGTTCACCGCGCGGCTCGGCGGGGCACTGACCGAACTGTCCGTTTCGCAGGGGGATTTGCCCCTCCGGGAGGTCCTCGCGCGGGCCGTCCGCCGCGTCGCCGACGCACACGCCGGCACCTGTGACCTTTCTCACCCGCGCACGCCCCAGGCAACCGTGGTCCTCGCACGGTGGTCCGCCGCGCGGGTCGAGTACCTGGTCCTCTCGGACTCGGCGCTGCTGGTGGAATCCCCGGCCGGGGAGGTCACCGCCCTGCTGGACGACCGTCTCTCGCTGCTCCCGCGCTCCGCCCTCGTGTCGGACGCCGTCGTCGACACCACCGTCCGCAACAAGGAGGGCGGTTTCTTCACGGCGGCCGCGGACCCGTCGGTGGCCGCCCGCGCGGTGACGGGCACGCTCCCCCGGTCCTCGGTGCGCGCCCTGGCGGCCCTGACGGACGGCGCCACCCGCTGGGTGGAGCGGTTCGGGGCGGGCGGCTGGCCCGAGCTGTTCGCCCTCGTACGGGAGGAGGGCGCGGCCTCGCTCGTCGAGCGCGTACGGGACCTGGAACGCGCGGACGCGCGGGAGCGGCCGGGGCTCCGACGGGGCAAGCCGCACGACGACGCGTCGGTGGTGTTCGTGGAGCTGTGAGGTCGCGCGGCGCCGCGGAGGTGGTTACTTCTCCATGTTCCGGTTCAGCTGGTTCAGCAGCCGGGCGAGTTCCGCGACCTCGTTCTGGTCCCAGTGGGCGAGCTGGCGCACATAGCGGGCCCGGCGGGCCTCACGGACGCTGGAGACGCGGCCGCGGCCCTCCTCGGTGAGGTGGACGAGCCAGGCGCGCCCGTCGGCCGGGTCGGGTTCGCGCGCGACCAGTCCCAGCTCCTCCAGGGCGCGCAGCTGCCGGGACATGGTGGCCTTGCCGACTCCGATGTAGGCGGCGAGTTCCGTGGCGCGCTGACGGCCGCACTCCTCCAGCCGGACGAGGAGTCCGTACGCGGCGGACTCGAGGTCCGGGTGCACCTCGCGGGCCATCTCCCCCTGACTGGCCCGGGCGCGCCGCAGAAACACCGTCAACTCGCGTTCCAAGGAGAGGAATTCGCGTTCCGCGCCGCCAGGCGCCGTGGGCCGGTCCATACCATTTCCCGACACACCGGATTCGACCGGACGTCCGCCGTCGTTTCCGCCCTCGTGCACGTCAGCACCCCTGACCCGGTTTCCCGATCCTGAAAGTTTCTGCCAGAACTCACCCATTGCCGCAGCTCCGCCAGTATTTCGCAGGCGTAGACCAACGGCAGCCTCCGGCCCCTCTTCCCACGTCCCCGTCTACGTGCGTAGCTTCTTTATCAGACACTTATCTGCTGGCATGCGCACGCCACTCCTGGGCCGGATTCCGGCCTGATCCCCCCGATCGGCACGCGTGCCGCGCACTCCCCCCACCGGGCTCCACCCGGGCTCCCCCGAGCCCCCGGAGCTCCCTCGCCCTTCGGAGGCACGCACATGTCCGTGCACAGATCCGGAACGGCCCGCCGCCTGCGAGCACTCGCGGTGGGAACCCTGCTCGCCGCCTTCTCCCTCCTCTCCACCCTCCCCTCCTCCGCCGCCGACATCCCCGCCCGGGGCACCGCCCGGATGGGCATGGGGGTCGTCGCCCACGACGGTCAGGGCGGCACGCCGACCACGGGTGACGCCACCCAGACCGAAGGCGTGGACGTCGCCGGCTACCAGGGCAACGTCGCCTGGTCGACCCTGTGGAGCAGCGGGGTCAGATGGGCCTACACCAAGGCGACCGAGGGGACGTACTACACGAACCCGTACTTCGCCCAGCAGTACAACGGCGCCTACAACGTCGGCATGATCCGCGGGTCGTACCACTTCGCCACCCCGGACACCACGACCGGCGCCACCCAGGCCAACTACTTCGTCGACCACGGCGGCGGCTGGTCGGGCGACGGAAAGACGCTGCCCGGCACGCTCGACATCGAGTGGAACCCGTACGGGGCGGCCTGTTACGGCAAGACGCAGAGCGCGATGGTCAGCTGGATCGGCAGCTTCCTGAACCAGTACAAGGCGCGGACCGGCCGCGACGCGGTGATCTACACGGCCGCGAGCTGGTGGACCCAGTGCACCGGCAACTACGGCGGCTTCGCCGCGTCCAACCCCCTGTGGATCGCGCGCTACGCCTCCGCCCCGGGGACGCTGCCGGCCGGCTGGGGCTACTACACGATGTGGCAGTACACGTCGTCCGGCCCGACGGTCGGGGACCACGACAAGTTCAACGGCGCCCTGGACCGCGTCCAGGCCCTCGCCACCGGCTGAGGCGACGGCCCGGCCGGAGGTCCGGGTCCCGCGCACGGCGAAGGCCCGGGCCTCCCTCACGGGACCCGGGCCTTCCCTTCCGGCAACCTCCGTCACGCGGCTACCGGAACCTCCGGCACCGCGCCGTTCGTCGCCGGCGCCAGTGCCAGCTCCAGGACCTGGCGGACGTCCGTGACGGCGTGGACGTCGAGCTTCTCCAGGACCTCGGCCGGGACGTCGTCCAGATCGGCCTCGTTGCGCTTGGGGATGATCACCGTCGTGACACCCGCCCGGTGCGCGGCGAGCAGCTTCTGCTTCACCCCGCCGATCGGCAGGACGCGTCCGGTCAGCGACACCTCACCGGTCATGGCCACATCCGTACGGACCAGCCGGCCGGACAGGAGCGACGCCAGGGCGGTCGTCATCGTGACGCCCGCGCTCGGGCCGTCCTTGGGGACCGCGCCCGCCGGGAAGTGGATGTGCGCTCCCCGGTCCTTCAGGTCGCCGACGGGCAGTTCGAGCTCCGCGCCGTGCGAGCGCAGGAAGGACAGCGCGATCTGAGCCGACTCCTTCATCACGTCGCCGAGCTGACCGGTGAGGGTCAGACCGGCCGCGCCCGTCTCCGGGTCGGCCAGCGACGCCTCCACGTAGAGGACGTCACCGCCCGCGCCGGTAACCGCGAGCCCGGTGGCGACACCGGGCACCGCCGTACGGCGCTCGGCCGGGTCCTGCGCCGACTCGGGCACGTGGTGCGGGCGCCCGATGAGCCCGCGCAGGTCGGCGTCGGTCACCGTGAACGGCAGCTCCCGGTCGCCCAGTTCGTGCTGGGCCGCGACCTTGCGCAGCAGCCGGGCGACGGCCCGCTCCAGGTTCCGTACGCCCGCCTCCCGGGTGTACTCCCCGGCGAGCCTGCGCAGCGCGCTCTCGTCGAGGACGACCTCGTCCTTCTCCAGACCGGCCCGCTCCAGCTGACGCGGCAGCAGGTGGTCCCGGGCGATGACGACCTTCTCGTCCTCGGTGTAGCCGTCGAGACGGACCAGCTCCATGCGGTCGAGCAGGGCCTCGGGGATGGCTTCGAGGACGTTGGCCGTGGCGAGGAACACCACGTCGGAGAGGTCGAGTTCGACCTCCAGGTAGTGGTCGCGGAAGGTGTGGTTCTGCGCCGGGTCGAGGACCTCGAGCAGCGCCGCCGCCGGGTCGCCCCGGAAGTCGGAGCCGACCTTGTCGATCTCGTCGAGCAGGACCACCGGGTTCATCGACCCGGCCTCCTTGATCGCGCGGACGATCCGGCCGGGCAGCGCGCCGACGTAGGTACGGCGGTGGCCGCGGATCTCGGCCTCGTCCCGGACGCCGCCGAGGGCGACGCGGACGAACTTGCGGCCCATGGCGTGCGCGACGGACTCGCCCAGTGAGGTCTTCCCGACGCCGGGCGGGCCGACGAGCGCGAGCACGGCACCGCCGCGGCGGCCGCCGACGACGCCGAGGCCCCGGTCCGAGCGCCGCTTGCGCACGGCCAGGTACTCGGTGATGCGCTCCTTCACGTCCTCCAGACCGGCGTGCTCGGCGTCGAGCACGGCCTGGGCGCCCCGGATGTCGTACGCGTCCTCGGTCCGCTCGTTCCACGGGAGCTCCAGGACGGTGTCGAGCCAGGTCCGGATCCAGCCGCCCTCGGGCGACTGGTCACTGGACCGCTCCAGCTTCTCGACCTCCTTGAGCGCCGCCTCTCGGACGTTCTCCGGAAGGTCGGCCGCCTCCACACGGGCGCGGTAGTCGTCGGACTCCTCCTCGCCGTCCTCCCCCTTGAGGTCGCGCAGCTCCTTGCGTACGGCCTCCAGCTGGCGGCGCAGCAGGAACTCGCGCTGCTGCTTGTCGACGCCCTCCTGGACGTCCTTGGCGATGGACTCGGCGACGTCCTGCTCGGCGAGGTGCTCGCGGAGCTGTTCGGTGGCGAGCTTCAGCCGGGCCACCGGGTCGGCGGTCTCCAGCAGTTCGACCTTCTGTTCCACGCTGAGGAAAGGTGAGTAACCGGAATTGTCGGCAAGGGCGGAGACGTCGTCGATCTGCTGCACCCGGTCCACGACCTGCCAGGCGCCGCGCTTGCGGAGCCAGCTGGTGGCCAGGGCCTTGTATTCCTTCACCAGGTCGGCGACCCGGCCGGGCAAGAGGTCGGGGACGGTCTCCTCGACCCGGGTGCCCTCGACCCACAGGGCCGCGCCGGGGCCCGTGGTCCCCGCACCGATCTTCACGCGCCCGCGGCCTCGGATCAGCGCGCCGGGGTCGCCGTCGGCCAGCCGGCCGACCTGCTCCACGGTGCCGAGCACGCCCGTGCTCGCGTAGGTCCCGTCGATGCGCGGCACCAGGAGTACCTGGGGCTTGCCGGGTGTTGAACGGGCGGCGGCCTGTGCGGCCTCCACCGCGGCCCGTACATCGGTGTCGTTCAGGTCCAGCGGAACCACCATTCCGGGCAGCACTACCTCGTCGTCGAGCGGCAGCACGGGCAGAGTGAGTGATGCGGACGTCGAAGCCATGATCTCCCCTTCGGCAGTCAAGTTGAGCTATGTCGACTCAATGCGTGGGGGCTCCGCAATGTTCCCCGGGACCCGTTCGCTCTGAGCGATCGCTTCGTTCGCGGGGGTGGGGGCCTTGGGGGGGGGGCGGGCTGCCGGGATCGGGAGGGCGGTGGGCTCTCGGGATGCGGGGTGGGCTCCGGCCACGGATCGTGGGGGCATGAACCATCACCTCACCCAGCACAAGATCGACATCGACACCCGGCTCGTCACGACCGGTGCCGTGCTCACCGTGGCCGGAACCGTGGTGGCGGGAACCGGCATGATCATCGCGGCCATCGCCGTGCTCTCCGCGGGCCGGCGCCTGGTCCGCACCATGGACGTGCCCCCGTCCCAGCAGGCGGCCCAGCAGTGGCGGCGGGCCAAGGAGGCGTCCCTCGCGGGTCTGCAGGCCTGGCAGTCCACGTCCGACGCCCAGAACGGTTCGGCCGCCCGCTGAATGCCGGGGCCGGTCGCGGCCGGCGCCCGACGTGGACCCGGACCGGCCCATGTGTCGGGTCCCGGGCGGGTCACCCGTGCGTCCGCACCGGGGGGCGCGCCGCGCAGAGGTGTCGTGCCGCGCTGTGCGTCGGGTGGCACCGGGCGTCGGCGCCGGGCGTTGGCGCCGGGCGTTGGCGCCGGGCGTTTGCCGCCACGCGCGGGGCTTGGCGGCCGCCCACCTCGGCCACCCATCTCGGCCGCCCACCTCGGCCGCCCCTCGAACGGCTCAAGCCGGTCCGGGGCGGCACATCGGACGTTCTCGATCCGCCGGGAACAAGCACCGGGAAGCGACCCGGAAGTAAGGGGACACCGGGTCGCCGGACCCGGCCGAGCCTGACCCGACCCCTCAGCCCCGCGGGGCCGCGACACCGCCGGCCCCGGGGCGCTCGCGAAGCCGGTCCCGGCGCTTCCGCACCAACGGCCAGGTCGCGATGCCGAGCGCCAGCGCGATCAGATGGCCCGTGTCCGCCACGGGGTCGCCGAGGAGCACCAGGTCCTGGGCGAGGGCCGCGCCGAACGCGAGCAGCAGCGGCCGGCCCAGCCAGGGAGAGAGGAGTCCCGCGAGCGAGCCGACGCTCGCGGCGACACCGAAGCTGATGCCGTAGTCGAGGCGGTGCAGCGAGGTGGCGGGCAGGGCACCGGCCAGTACGGCCGCGCCGACCGGCAGCTCGGTGGCGAGCGTGGCCACCACGTGCCCCAGCAGGAAGACGCCCGCCGCGCACGCGGTGCCGATACGACGCTCCAGAGCGGTCAGGACGAGCAGGAAACCGGCCGCGTACGGCGAGGCGATCCCGCCGACGATCCACACGGCGCTGGCGATGAGCGCGAGCAGCGGGTGCCGCACGAGGTGGGCGACGTCCGTACTGGACGCCTGGTGCAGGGCGTGGACGAACGCGGGGTCCGCGTGGTCGGCCAGGTAGGAGGTGGCGGCGACGACGGCCGCGTACCCGAAGGTGAAGGGCGTACCCAGCGGGGTGGGCACGAGGGCGGGCACGAGCCGCAGCAGCCGTCCACCACCGGCCCGCCCGGAAGCGCCGGACGGAGCGGTGCCGGCCTCGGGAGCACCCGGCACACCGGAGCCGGAGCATTCTCCGCCGGACGCATCCGTGCTGGAGCATTCGGCGCCGGAACACCTGGCGCCGGTCGCATCGATACCGGCCCCGGAACCACCGGCCACACCAGTGCCGCACCCGAAACCACCGGCCACACCAGAGCCGCCCCCGGAACCACCGGCCGAGCCCACCGCCGTACCGCCCCCGGAGCCAGGCCCGCCCGCCGCTCCGGACATGAGCCCGGCATCCGGTGCGGAGCCCTCCCGCTGTCGAGGCACCCCGGGCAGCCGACCCGAAGGCGACGACCCCGGCGCCTCCCCCGCCCCGGACGCACGATTTCGGCCGGCGGCCGCGAAGGAGTCGCCGGACACCGCCGCGCCCCGGTCTCCATGGCGTGCCGGTCCGTCCGCGGGCTCGGCGGTGTGCCGTGCGGCCGCCGGAGGCTCCGCCGGGGACAGGGGTGTGTCGCCGGGGAGGGCGCCGGACCGGTGCGCGCTGGTCTGTTCCACCTCACTCCTTCCCCTCGCGTTCCACCCTTCGCGTCCCCTCCGCCCCTGTCCATGACCGGGGTCACGCGCGGGACGATTCTCAGGAAGTCCTCAACCAACGGCCCGGCGTCAACGCGAGCGTCCCTGGGCTCACCCTTGAGGCGCAGGAGCCGGCGACCGTGCCGCGCACCGGGCGTGCGATCACGTCCCGCACCCCGCGAAACCCCGGCCGCCGCCGTCGTCCCCGGCAATTCCCGCGACCCGTACAGGTGAAAATGCCAGGATGGCGGCCATGACTGCCTCGTACGAGATCCCCGAGGTCATCGACCGCCGCCAGGGCCCGTACGGCGAGGTCGTACTGCGGCGCCACGGCGCCCTGCTGCAGATCATCGCCAACGGGTGCTTCCTGATGGACACCTCCGACGGGCGTTCGGAGCGCCTGCTGATGGACGCGGCGTACGACGCCCTGGACGGGCGCCCGGAGCCGAGCGTGCTGATCGGCGGGCTCGGCGTCGGGTTCTCGCTGGCCCACGCGGCGGCCGATGACCGCTGGGGACGCATCACCGTTGTCGAGCGCGAACGGGCGATCATCGACTGGCACCGCGACGGCCCCCTGGCCGCGCTCTCCGCCGGGGCGCTCGCCGATCCGCGCACGGACATCGTCGAGAGGGACCTCGTCGACTACGTCAATGAGATCTCCGACACGTTCGACGCCCTGTGCCTCGACATCGACAACGGCCCCGGCTGGACGGTCACCGAGGGCAACGCGGGACTGTACGGAACGTCCGGACTGGCAAGCTGCGCAAGGGCGTTGAGGCCCGGCGGCGTTCTCGCCGTGTGGTCGGCACAGCCCTCTCCGGAATTTGAAGGAACCTTGCGGAATGCCGGATTCCAGCGGGTTCGCACCGAAGTGATCCCCGTTGCCCGGGGCGTTCCCGACGTGGTGCATCTCGCGGTAAGCCCTGGATAGCCGAGCCGTACCCACTGCCCGTACCCTGCTTGCCTGACGCGGATCATTCAAGCGTCAAGCGCAGTCATGGGATCACCCCACGGATTCCGGAAAGCACACTTCAGGGGCGGGCGATGGAGCAGACACACACCTCCCAGAACGGCACGGCGGCGACTCCGGGCGCTCAGCGCCGGGTCTTGGTCGTCGAGGACGACCCCACGATCGTCGACGCCATCGCGGCCCGTCTGCGAGCCGAGGGATTCCTCGTGCAAACCGCGGGTGACGGCCCTGCCGCCGTCGACACCGCCGAGGCCTGGCAGCCCGATCTGCTGATCCTCGACATCATGCTGCCCGGCTTCGACGGTCTGGAGGTCTGCCGCCGCGTGCAGGCCGCCCGCCCGGTGCCGGTGCTGATGCTCACCGCGCGCGACGACGAGACCGACATGCTGGTCGGGCTCGGGGTCGGCGCCGACGACTACATGACCAAGCCGTTCTCGATGCGCGAGCTCGCCGCCCGCGTGCACGTCCTGCTGCGCAGGGTGGAGCGCGCCGTCGTCGCGGCCTCGACCCCGCGCAGCGGCATCCTGCGGCTCGGCGAGCTGGAGATCGACCACGCGCAGCGCCGCGTGCGGGTCCGCAGCGAGGACGTGCACCTCACGCCGACCGAGTTCGACCTGCTCGTCTGCCTTGCGAACACCCCGCGTGCCGTACTCTCGCGCGAGCAGCTGCTCGCCGAGGTCTGGGACTGGGCGGACGCCTCCGGCACCCGGACGGTCGACAGTCACATCAAGGCGCTGCGCCGCAAGATCGGTGCCGAGCGGATCCGTACGGTGCACGGCGTCGGCTACGCACTGGAGACCCCGACTCCCTGAGCCGGGCCGCCGCAGGAGACGTAGGGGCCCCGGTGACCGGGGCCCGCGCGAAGGGCTGATGTGATGAGCGGACTCGGAGAACGAGGGCGCGGGCTCGGCGAGCGCGTGTCCGCGGAGCGCAGGAGCTCGGGTTCCTGGGGCGAGGTGCGGCCGTTCTCGATCAAGACGAAGCTGGGCGCGCTGGTCGTCATCTCCGTGCTCATCACGACCGGTCTGTCGATGATCGCGGTGCACACCAAGACGGAGCTCCGCTTCATCACGGTGTTCTCGATGATCGCCACCCTGCTGATCACGCAGTTCGTGGCGCACTCGCTGACCGCGCCGCTGGACGAGATGAACGCCGTGGCCCGCTCGATCTGGCACGGCGACTACACCCGCCGGGTGCGCGACGACCGCCGGGACGAGCTGGGCGACCTGGCCCAGACGATCAACCTGATGGCCGACGAGCTGGAGGCCCAGGACCGTCAGCGCAAGGAGCTCGTGGCGAACGTCTCGCACGAGCTGCGGACGCCGATCGCGGGCCTGCGGGCCGTCCTGGAGAACGTCGTGGACGGGGTCTCGGCCGCCGATCCCGAGACGATGCGCACCGCGCTGAAGCAGACGGAGCGCCTCGGGCGGCTGGTGGAGACCCTTCTCGACCTGTCCCGGCTGGACAACGGCGTCGTACCGCTGCGCCGGCGGCGCTTCGAGGTGTGGCCCTATCTGTCGGGGGTGCTGAAGGAGGCCAACATGGTCGCCTCGGCGCGCGCGGACCTGAGCTCGGGCTCCGGCGGCGGCCACACCCGCACGGACGTCCATCTGCACCTCGACGTGTCCCCGCCGGAGCTGACCGCGCACGCGGACCCGGAGCGGATCCACCAGGTCGTGGCGAATCTGATCGACAACGCGGTCAAGCACAGCCCGCCGCACGGCCGGGTGACGGTCCGGGCCCGGCGGGGCGACCATCCCGAGTCGCTGGCCCTGGAGGTCCTGGACGAGGGGCCCGGCATCCCGAAGTCGGAGTGGCACCGCGTCTTCGAGCGCTTCAACCGCGGCGGGGTGCCCTCACCGCACGGCCCGGGAAGCGACGGCGGCACGGGACTGGGGCTCGCGATCGCCCGCTGGGCGGTGGATCTGCACGGCGGACGCATCGGTGTGGCCGAATCTCAGCGGGGCTGCCGGATCCAGGTCATCCTTCCGGGCCTTCCTTCTCTGCCAAGTTGACGTAAAGTTCGAACCGGAGCCACAAGATCCACGGATGTCGCCGTGCGCGTACACGTGTGATCAGGCACAGGGCCGCGTGAAGCACGCCGCGACCCTTGATCGACGTACCCATCCCGAACCGGAACCTCGCTTGTTTCCCGCCATTCCCCTGGGCGAAACGCGGATTCCGATGTGACTTACGCGACGTTGGACAGGCCCGGCCTGACCTTCCCGGCCAGGGAGGCGTAGCCTTTATTCCCGCTGTCCATCACCTTGCGAAGCGGAAGAGGGCGGTTAGCGCCGTGTCGCCACAGTCCCCCAGTAACTCGAGCATCTCGACCGAAGACCAAGCCGCCGGGAGGAACCCCGCGGCGGCCTTCGGTGCCAACGAGTGGCTCGTCGACGAGATCTATCAGCAGTACCTCCAGGACCCGAATTCGGTAGACCGAGCCTGGTGGGACTTCTTCGCCGATTACAAGCCCGGGGCGCCCGCCGCCGCGGCTCCGGCGGGTACTGCGGCCGCGGGGGCCGCAGGGACCACCACCACGGCCGCTCCGGCCGCTCCCGTGCCGCCCGCGGCGCGCCAGGCTCCTCCCCAGGCCCCGGCCGCGCCCGCGCCCGCTCCGGCCGCCGCCCCCGCGGCGCCGAAGCCCGCCGCGGCCGCTCCGGCTCCCGCCGCCGCCGCGAAGCCGAAGGCCGCTCCGGCCTCCGAGGCGCCCGCCGGCCCCGAGTACGTCACCCTGCGCGGTCCCGCCGGTGCCGTCGCGAAGAACATGAACGCCTCGCTGGAGGTGCCCACGGCCACGTCCGTGCGCGCGGTCCCGGTGAAGCTGCTCTTCGACAACCGCATCGTCATCAACAACCACCTCAAGCGCGCCCGGGGCGGGAAGATCTCCTTCACGCACCTCATCGGGTACGCGATGGTGCAGGCCATCAAGGCCATGCCGTCGATGAACCACTCCTTCGTGGAGAAGGACGGCAAGCCGACCCTGGTCAAGCCGGAGCACGTCAACTTCGGCCTCGCCATCGACCTGGTGAAGCCCAACGGCGACCGCCAGCTGGTCGTCGCGGGCATCAAGAAGGCCGAGACGCTGAACTTCTTCGAGTTCTGGCAGGCCTACGAGGACATCGTCCGCCGCGCCCGTGACGGCAAGCTGACGATGGACGACTTCAGCGGGGTCACGGTCTCCCTGACCAACCCCGGCGGCCTCGGCACCGTCCACTCGGTCCCGCGTCTGATGCCCGGACAGTCGGTCATCATGGGCGTCGGCTCCATGGACTACCCGGCGGAGTTCCAGGGCACCTCCCAGGACACCCTGAACAAGCTCGGCATCTCCAAGGTCATGACGCTGACCTCGACGTACGACCACCGGGTCATCCAGGGCGCCGCCTCCGGCGAGTTCCTGCGGATCGTCGCGAACCTGCTGCTCGGCGAGACCGGCTTCTACGACGAGATCTTCGAGTCGCTGCGCATCCCCTACGAGCCGGTCCGCTGGCTCAAGGACATCGACGCCAGCCACGACGACGACGTCACCAAGGCCGCCCGCGTCTTCGAGCTGATCCACTCCTACCGGGTCCGCGGCCACGTCATGGCCGACACCGACCCGCTGGAGTACAAGCAGCGCAAGCACCCCGACCTGGACATCACCGAGCACGGGCTCACCCTGTGGGACCTGGAGCGCGAGTTCGCGGTCGGCGGTTTCTCGGGCAAGTCCCTGATGAAGCTGCGCGACATCCTCGGCGTGCTGCGCGACTCGTACTGCCGCACCACCGGCATCGAGTTCATGCACATCCAGGACCCGAAGCAGCGCAAGTGGATCCAGGACCGCATCGAGCGCCCGCACTCCAAGCCGGAGCGCGAGGAGCAGCTGCGCATCCTGCGCCGGCTGAACTCCGCCGAGGCCTTCGAGACCTTCCTGCAGACGAAGTACGTCGGCCAGAAGCGCTTCTCCCTGGAGGGCGGCGAGTCCGTCATCCCGCTCCTCGACGCCGTCATCGACAGCGCCGCGGAGTCCCGCCTGGACGAGGTCGTCATCGGCATGGCCCACCGCGGCCGCCTGAACGTCCTCGCCAACATCGTCGGCAAGTCGTACGCGCAGATCTTCCGCGAGTTCGAGGGCAACCTCGACCCGAAGTCGATGCACGGCTCCGGCGACGTGAAGTACCACCTGGGCGCCCGGGGCACCTTCACCGGCCTGGACGGCGAGCAGATCGCCGTCTCGCTGGCCGCGAACCCGTCCCACCTGGAGACGGTCGACCCGGTCATCGAGGGCATCGTCCGCGCCAAGCAGGACATCATCAACAAGGGCGGCACGGACTTCACCGTCCTGCCCGTCGCCCTGCACGGTGACGCGGCCTTCGCCGGCCAGGGTGTGGTCGCCGAGACGCTCAACATGTCGCAGCTGCGCGGCTACCGCACGGGCGGCACGGTCCACATCGTCATCAACAACCAGGTCGGCTTCACCGCCGCCCCGGAGTCGTCGCGCTCCTCCATGTACGCCACCGACGTGGCCCGCATGATCGAGGCGCCGATCTTCCACGTGAACGGCGACGACCCCGAGGCCGTCGTCCGCGTCGCGCGCCTGGCCTTCGAGTTCCGTCAGGCGTTCAACAAGGACGTCGTGATCGACCTCATCTGCTACCGCCGCCGCGGACACAACGAGTCCGACAACCCGGCGTTCACGCAGCCGCTGATGTACGACCTGATCGACAAGAAGCGCTCGGTGCGCAAGCTCTACACCGAGTCCCTGATCGGCCGCGGCGACATCACCCTCGAAGAGGCCGAGCAGGCGCTGCAGGACTTCCAGGGCCAGCTGGAGAAGGTCTTCACCGAGGTCCGCGAGGCCGTCGCGCAGGCGCCCGAGGCCCACGTCCCGGACGTCCAGGCCGAGTTCCCGGTCGCCGTGTCCACCGCGGTCTCCCAGGAGGTCGTGAAGCGGATCGCCGAGTCCCAGGTCAACATCCCCGACAACGTCACCGTGCACCCGCGGCTGCTCCCGCAGCTCCAGCGCCGCGCGGCGATGATCGAGGACGGCACGATCGACTGGGGCATGGGCGAGACCCTCGCCATCGGTTCGCTGCTCCTGGAGGGCACGCCGGTGCGGCTGTCCGGCCAGGACTCGCGCCGCGGCACCTTCGGCCAGCGCCACGCGGTGCTGATCGACCGGGTCAACGGCGAGGACTACACCCCGCTGCAGTACCTCTCGGACGAGCAGGCCCGTCTGAACGTCTACGACTCGCTGCTCTCCGAGTACGCGGTCATGGGCTTCGAGTACGGCTACTCGCTGGCCCGCCCCGACGCGCTGGTGATGTGGGAGGCGCAGTTCGGCGACTTCGTCAACGGCGCGCAGACGGTCGTCGACGAGTACATCTCGGCCGCAGAGCAGAAGTGGGGCCAGACGTCCGGCGTCACCCTGCTCCTGCCGCACGGCTACGAGGGCCAGGGCCCGGACCACTCCTCGGCCCGCATCGAGCGCTTCCTCCAGCTGTGCGCCCAGAACAACATGACGGTCGCCCAGCCGACGTCCCCGTCGAACTACTTCCACCTCCTGCGGTGGCAGGTGCACAACCCGCACCACAAGCCGCTGGTGGTCTTCACCCCGAAGTCGATGCTTCGCCTGAAGGCCGCCGCCTCGAAGGCGGAGGAGTTCACCACGGGCCAGTTCCGCCCGGTCATCGGTGACGACACGGTCGACGCGGCCGCCGTGCGCAAGGTCGTGTTCTGCGCCGGCAAGCTGTACTACGACCTGGAGGCCGAGCGTCAGAAGCGCGGCTCCACGGACACGGCGATCATCCGCATCGAGCGTCTGTACCCGCTCCCGGGTGCCGAGCTCCAGGCGGAGATCGCCAAGTACCCGAACGCCGAGAAGTACCTGTGGGCCCAGGAGGAGCCGGCGAACCAGGGTGCCTGGCCGTTCATCGCGCTCAACCTGATCGACCACCTGGACCTCGCGGTCGGCGCGGACGTCCCGGGCGCCGAGCGCCTGCGCCGCATCTCGCGTCCGCACTCCTCCTCCCCCGCCGTCGGTTCCGCGAAGCGGCACCAGGCGGAGCAGGAGCAGCTGGTGCGTGAGGTGTTCGAGGCGTAGGCCTCCGGCAGGACAGCAGCAAGAGGCCCGGCCCCGAGTCACTGGACTCGGGGCCGGGCCTTTTCGGTGGTGCGCGGTCCTTCTTCGCGCGGGCCTCAGGTCTCCTGCGGTTCGAAGTCCCAGAAGGGCCGGTTGCGGGAGCGGGCCGAGATGGTGTGGACGTGCTGGGCGCCCAGGGTGGCCGCCAGGTCGTCGAGGGCCGCCTGTTCGACCTTCTCCGCCTGCTGACGGTCCCGCAGACCGCGCAGATCGGCCGCGAGGGCGATCCGGGCGGAGAGCGTCAGCGGGTGGGTGCGGCCGAGGGTCTCGGTGGCACGGGTCACCACGTCCTGGGTGAGGATGGCGGCCGACTCGGGGTCGCCGATGAGGTTGCGCAGGGCGGCGGCGTTGATGGCGCAGCCGAGCGTCCAGGGGTGGTTCTCGCCGACGGCCGCGGTCATGTCGGCGAGCGCCTCGTCCATGGCCGCGTGCGCGTGGTCGCGTTCGCCGACGCTGCGCAGGACCAGGGCGTGGTTGGCCCGGACACCGGCGATGTAGGGGTGCCCCTCGGCGAGCATCACCTCGTAGCGGGCGACGACGGACTCGCCGATCTCCCGCGCCTGGTCGATGTCGCCGTGCTCGCGCACGAAGCAGCTCGTGTTGGCGGCGAAGCGCAGGGTCTGCGGATGGGTCTCGCCCAGCACGCGTTCGCAGCGCTCCAGGACGCGGGCGAACAGGGCCCCCGCGCCCCGGCGGTCGCCGCTGCGGTACTGGCACAGGGCCAGGTTGTGTTCGGCGTCCAGGGTCTGCGGGTTGTCGGCCCCCATGACGATGCGGTGCTCGCGCACGCTCTCCGTCTGGATGGATTCCGCCTCGGGGTAACGGCCGAGGTAGCGCAGGTCGGTCGCGTAGTGGATCTGGGAGGAGAGGGTCCACAGATGCCGGCCGCGCAGCAGTTGCCTGCGCGACTCCATGGTGCGCCGGTCGATGTCCAGGGCCTCTTCGAAACGGCCGAGCAGCCGGAGCGACACGGCCAGGTTGTTCTGCGCGCCGAGGGTACGGGAGTCGGCGTCACCCAGGAGGTCACGGTAGGCCACGAAGATCCACTGGGAGATTTCCAGTGCCTCGTCGTAGCGGGCGAGGCCGCGCAGGTCGGCGGCGAGGCCGGTGGCGGCGCGCAGATGTTCCAGGTCCTGGGAGCCGCGCTCATCGCGCAGGTGCTTGACAGCGGCGCGCTCGATGGCCTCGGTGCGTTGGTAGTCGCCGACCACGCGCAGCAGGTTGGCGTAGTGGTGGGTCAGTTCCCAGATCCGTGGGTGTTTCTCGCCGAGCAGGTTCCGCCATGCCTCCATGGCGCGTTCGCCCAGCTTGATGCCTGCCACGTACTCGCCCGAAAGGTACATGTAGCGCAGGCAGTTGAAGACCAGCATCTGGACCGCGGAGTCCTTGCTCTGCAGGACGTCCGCGTACTTCAGGTGCGGAACGATCTCCGCGTAGCCGGGCCACAGCCGGGTGTCGGTGGGGCGGCGCGGGTCCGCGGCGGCCAGGGCGCGCCGGACCACGTCGATGAACTCGCGGCGGTCCTCGTCGGGCATGTCCTTGTGGACGATCTGGTGGACCATGCGGTGCAGGTACAGCGACTCGCCGGAGGACGCCGCCTCGCCGTCGGCCGCCTCGTGGGACTCCAGGCGGACGACGGAGTACTGGCGGAGCTGGTTGATGGCCCGGTTCCACAGCAGCGGGTCGTTGAGCAGGCCCGCGATCTGTTCCGGCAGCTGGTCGTGCGGCATCTCCTTGAGCAGGCGTACGGGGATGAAGCCCGGCGCGAAGAAGGTGCACAGGCGGAGCAGGTCGACGGACTCCGGGACGGTGTCGCGGAGCTTGTTCAGCAGTATCGACCAGGCGGTCTGGAAGGCGACGGGGAAGTCGGCGGAGACCTTGACGACGTCCCCGTCGATGCCTCCGTCCAGCAGGGCGATGTACTCCTGGACGGACAGGTCGGAGTCGTTGAGCCAGCCGGCCGTCTGGTCCAGCAGGAGGGGCAGGTCCTCCAGCGCCTCGGCGAGCTGGTCGGCCTCGGGTTCGGTCAGGCGGGGCGCGCGGCGGCGGATGAACGCGACGGACTCGTCGCGGGCGTAGACGGGCACTTCCAGCAGTCTGCTGTTGTGCTCGCTCCACTCGGGGTTGCGCGAGGTGATCAGGACGTGGCCGGGGCCGGTGGGGACGAGGTCGTAGATCTGGTCGGGTTCGTCCGCGCCGTCCAGGATCAGCAGCCAGCGGGCGTACGGGTCGCCGCGGCGCAGCGAGTCGCGCACGGCGCGCAGCCGTTCGCCGTACTCGGCTCCGGTGGACAGCCCCAACTGGGGTGCGAGTTCGGCCAGTCGGCGCCGGTAGGTGACCCGCTTCTCGGCGTTGACCCACCACACGACGTCATACTCGGAGCCGAAGCGGTAGACGTACTCGGCCGCGAGCTGGGTCTTGCCGACCCCGGACATGCCGTGCAGGGTGACCACGCCGGCGCCCGCCTCGGCGCCTTGGAGCAGGTGGTAGGCGTCGTTCAGGAGAGGCTCACGGCCGGTGAAGCGGGTGTTGCGGCGGGGGACGCCGCCCCAGACCTCCGGCATGGCGGCGGGGAAACGGGGTCCGCGCCGGGCTCCCTCGGGGGGCTCGGGAAGGGGGTCGGAGGGCAGGTCGAGACGCTCCAGGACACGGCGTTCGGCCTCGTCGGCGCCCATGTTGTTCAGGTCGACGGCGCCGAGCACGGTGGTGGCCGTCGGCAGGGTGCTGTTGGTGACGGAGACGGCTGCGAAGCGGGACGAGTCGGGTGCGACGACCTCGCGCAGCGCTGCGTTCCACTCGTCATGGGTGCGCGGGCCGAGCTGGAAGTACCACTCGCTGACGACGATGAGGATCCGGCCCTTGGCCAGGGTCAGGTCCCGCAGCAGGTCGACGAGGGGCACCTCGGCCGGGGAGTCCCAGCGCTGGTACACCACACGATGTCCGCGCCGCTCCAGAAGGTCGCCGATCCAGGCCGCCCAGGCCCGGTTGAAACCGGCGAAGCTGATGGTGACGGTCTGCTTCGCGGGCCCCCTCTCGGCTGACCCGACCGGTGTACGAGCTCCAGACATGCAGCGGCCTCCCCGCGCGTAATTTTAGAACCGCCGCGAGGGTCGGCGATAGGGCGCAGACGTACGCCGGTCGCTTGCTCCACGGTTCCTTCCCATACGTGTTCAGCGTCGATCTTGACGTACCGTCACGCGCGCGTCCGGGAACCCGCCGCTCTCGGCGAGGATGGCTCAATCCGTTCGGTGCATGGCGCGTTCGCCGCTCACGGTGTGCGGTTCATTCGGCGAGTGCGTGGCGCCGGTTCCACAGGGTCCGGGCCGCCAGGACGTACGCCGTGGCACGTGCCGCGTGTCCGCGAGGAGGCGGCTGTTCGGCGAGCCGTTCGTGGACCTCGACCATGCGGTCGACGAACCGGCGTCCGCGCACGGTGAGGTCACTCGATCCGACGAGGGCGGGCAGCACGGCGCCGACCTGTGCCTGATACCGCGCGTGCCGCTCCCAGGCGGCGTCACGGCGGACGGGGAGGGTCGCGGCGAGCGCACTGCGCTGGAAGAAGTCCGCGAGCGCGAGGTGGGAGTAGGCGCCTTGCAACAGGCCGTCGTACGGGCGGGGATCGGGACGCCAGGGCGCGAAGTGGCGCGCTTCCGAGGTGGCCCGATGGAGCGTCACCATGTCGCTGAGGGCGGCGAGTTTGGTGTGCTGAAGCTCGTGGACGAGGGTGGCCGCGAGCGTGGTCGCGGTGCCTGGCGCGCTGCTGAGGACGGCACCGAAGGCCTCGCGCCGGGTACCGCTGCAACTGCCGCCGGCTCCGTCGGGGCCCGAACCGGGCGGGGCGGCCAGCGGGACCAGGCAGTGCAGCAGGGTCACCGCTTCGGCGAGCCGCCGTTCACCGCCGAGACCGAGCGCCGCCGCGGTGCCCGACCAGGTGTGCAACCAGTGCTTGCGGTCGGCATCGTCGAGGAGGGCCGGGCCGCTCAGGGTGTCCGGGCGGGGTCCGCCGCGCGCGGTCCGGTACGGGTCGAGGTCGTCCAGCGGTACGGCGGTAGAGCCCGGCACCAGACCGGGCAGGGCGTACGCCGGTGTCCAGGCCGCGGCCTCCGACCAGGCGCCGGCGCCGTTCTGCAGGCGCACGACCACGTCGGTCTCGCCGGACCGGCGGAGCGTCAGCCGCCCGCGCCGGTGCACGACCGCCACCTCCGTCTCCCCCCGGCCGGAGCCGCCGGTGCGCAGCGCGCCGAGCGAGGGCAGCGTCAGCACACCGTCGTAGGCGGTCAGCCGCAGCGCGTAGGGCACCCCGGCGCGGGCGGCGGCGACGGCCGCGAGTCTCCCGATGTATGCGAGGGCGCGGCCCGGTTCACGGGCGTCCCGGCCGGAGAGAGGGCCCGCTCCGGGCCCGAGCAAGCGCAGGGCCTCCGCGGCCCAGGGGCCGATGAACGGGTGAAGGAGGAGGGCCCGCACGGGGGACGGCGAAGGCGGGTTCCGGCGGGTCGCGTCCGCCGCGGGCTCCGACGAGGGGCCGGCGGGCCCGTACGGCTCCAGCCGTTCGGCCTCCTCCAGCAGGGCCCAGTCCTCGCGCAGCCGGGTCAGGGCGGCGGCGGGACAGATGCCCGGTCCGGCCGACTCGGCCGCGTCGAGGACCGCGCGGAGCAGGAGCAGCCGTCGGGTGTGCTGGTCGCGGACGAGGAGCCGGAGGGTCTCGGGGCCGCCTTCGGTGCGGCCGAGTTCGGTCAGGGCCCGTTCCGGGACCTCCGGAAGAATCACGGGACTCCTCCTTCGGAAGCGGCGGGGGTCCCGGCCCCGGCCAGTCGGCGAGCGACGTGCCGGATGAAGCGCTGGAGGTCGGCGCAGTACACGGACGGGTTGGCGAAGCCGTGTCCGGCCCGGTATCGATGCGCGTAGTGTCCGCCGCCGCACACGGAGAGCAGGGGGCAGGCCCGGCACTGTGCGGCCAGTGAGTCGGCGCCCGCCTGCCGGGCCGCGACGCCGGGGTGGCGCAGGGCCTGGTCGAAGCTGTTCCGGAAGACGTCGAGACCGGTCCTGGCCGCTCCCTCGTAGCAGGACTTGAGGGAGTCGACCTGCTCGATGGAGCCGTCCGTCTCCACGACGACGGCGTCGAAGGGCGCGAGGCCGAGCGACTCGGTGGCGGCGGGCAGCCCGAGCAGCAGGGCGAGGCACTCCTCGAAGAGCCGTACCCGTGTCTCGCGTCGCCCGGCCCCCCACCAGCGGTCGAAGACGGCGCACAGCCAGTCGCCGTACGGGGTTCCGGGGCCCTCGTGGTGCGGCGGCCGGGTGGACCAGTTGCCGTGCGGCAGGAGCAGGTCGAGGGCCGGCGGCCGCAGCGCGAGCAGGGACTCGTACAGCTCGACGGGGTCCGTCGTGGGGTCGACGACGGTGAGGATTCCGGCGTACGTCTCCGGGTGGCGTTCGGCGATCAGTCGGGCGCCCCGCGCCGCGGCGGGCCAGGACGGACGCCCGGCGTGGTCGGTGCGCTGGGCGTTGTGCTCGGGCAGGCCCCCGTCCAGGCTGATGCCGACGCGGATCGAATGCCGGGCGAGGACGGCGAGCCGCCGCTCGGTGAGCAGGGTGGCGTTGGTCTGGACGGTGGCGTGCAGGGCGCAGCCGTCCGGGACCCGGTCGCGGACGAGGCCGGTGAACCGGGCGAGGGTGTCCGCACCGGCCAGCAGGGGCTCGCCGCCGTGCAGGACCAGGGAGACGGCCTTCAGTCCGTGGGCGGCGGCGTGCTCGCCGATCCTCTCCGCGGTACGCGCCAGGACCCCGGGCGGGGCGGCGGCGGGACGGGTGCGCCAGGTGCGGTCGGGGCCCTCGTAGAGGTAGCAGTAACGGCAGGCGAGGTTGCAGCGGCCGTGCATCTTGACGATGAACTGCCGGAAGGGAAAGGGCGGTTCGGACGGGGCTTGCTCGGGCAGAGGCGGTTCCGAGTGCGGTACGGGGATCGGGGAGGTCACCTCTGCAGACACTCCGGCACCCCCATGATGTACGGCCGCGCGATTCCACGCCGCGAACCGCGCCACGGCCCCGTGCCCGTACGGGGCGACATTCCCGGACGCGGACCGGACACAAACTCAACCTTTTCGAAACTGTCCGGTTCGACTGCGAAGCGAGACTGAAACTGACTGATCGTGAGTCATTTCGCCCGGACCGTCCCTCGCTTCGCCGCTCAAAAAGCGCTGTTGAACCCCCAGAGGATCTCGCTCGGCTGTCCGGACCGCGTCCGCAGTTCGGCCAGTACCTCCGCCAGCACCGGGTGTTGCACGGTCCGCAGCGCCGCCAAGTCCAGGTCCAGCAGGTCGGGGAGCTCCGCGGGATCCGGCGCCTCCGTCGGACCGCCCGGCGCTCCCTCACGCGTCGGCGCCCCTGAGGGGTCCGGGGTCTTCGGCGGGCCCGGTGACCACGGTTGCCGCTCCCCCGAGGCATCACGGTCCTGCGCTCCGTCCGTTACGTCGTCCCGCACACTCATGGCGTCTCCCTCGTCGTCCCCGGCGGTCGCCCGCCGGCGGCTCTCACTCCAGCTCGGCCAGCCGCTGTGCCGTCTGCCGGGCCGTCGGTTCTCCCGTGCTCGCGACACCGTCCGGCAGCCGGGACCACTCGGTCCTGGCGGCCCGGTAGGCCTCGCGGGCGGCGCGCGGGCGCGCCGCCGCTTCGTAGGACATACCCCGCCAGTGCTGTGCCCGAGCGGCGAGTTCCACCGCTTCGTGGCGGGAGCGCTCCGTCTCGGCCTCCTCCTCGGCCTCGCGGGCGGACTCGGCCGCGGCCCGGAAGGCGTCGATGGCCTCGTCGAGCCGCGCCTTGCGGCCGAGGCTCTGGTACGCCTCGAACTGCGCCTGCCCGAGCTCCAGCCGGCACCGGGCGGTGGTGAGCGGCGGGCCGTCCTCCAGGGCCGCGAGGCCGAAGAGGTGCTCGGCCTCCCGCAGGTCGACCCGGTCGCCGCGGGAGCGGAAGCGCAGCATCAGCGCGCGGCCGAGCAGCAGCAGACGGCGGGCGAGCTCGGGGCTGCCCGCGGGTGTCTCGGTGCGGCAGTCCCGCAGCACCCGGATGGCGCGGTACAGCGATTCGCCCGGGACGCGACCCTGGTCGAGCGCGGCGTGCCGCAGCAGGGCCTCGCCCCATTCGGCGAGGACGTCCGCGTGCGCGGGGGCGTCCCTGGGCACTCCCCGGGAGGCCTGTTCGAACCGGGCGGCGGCGTCCTGGAGTTCGCGCGGATCGCCCGAGTCGGCGTACCGGGCGAGGTGGATGCGCCCGGCGCGCACCAGCAGGGCGGAGCGCAGCCCCTGTTCGCGAGTGAGGCCGAGTGCCTCGTCCACGTGGCCCTGGGCGTCCTCGAGCGGGCCGCCGGACCTCAGGAGCGCGTCGACGAGGTCGAGCAGGATGCGGACGCGCGCGGAGGTGCCGTCGGCGGCGGGCGGGTCCCCGGGGCCGGTCTCCAGCGCGGCGCGCAGGGAGCGCGCGCCCTGTTCCGCGTACAGCCTGGCCTGTTCGTGGTCGGCCGTGGCGCCCGACAGGCGCAGCAGGACCCGGCCGTGGGCGAGCGGCAGTCCCGAGGGGCGGCTGGCCCGGTCGGGCCAGGCGTCGGCGAACGCCTCCAGCATGCCGACGGCGCCCTGGAGCAACGCGCTGTCGCCGCCGAGGCGCCACTGCGCCTCCAGGGCCCGTACCCGCTCCAGGGTGAGCCGCAGGGCCTCGGTGGCGTCCAGGTCCGGCGCGGCGCAGGCCACCGCGTACTCGCGGTCGGCGCGTTGCAGCAGGTCGAGCGCGCCGCGCCGGTCGCCGCGCCGTCTGCGGTCGGTGGCGGCGGCGTGCAGCACCCGGGCCAGGACGGCCCGCTCACGCAGCGCGCGGGGGTGTGCGACGGCGCGTTCGGCGGCACCCTCGGCTTCTCGCAGGAGGTCCGCGCCGCCCTGCACCTCCCACAGCAGCAGCACGCAGTTGGCGTACTCGGCCCACAGTTCCGGGTCGGTGCCGGGGCGCAGTTCGTGTTCGGTCGCGCCGCGCAGCAGCTGTACGGCGTCGATGAGGTCCTGCACCATGCGGTCGCTGCCGAACTGGCCGGCCAGGGAGCGGGCGCGGAGCACCGCGGGGTGGGTGGGCCGCTGGTCGGAGGGGTCGTCGGGGCCGCGGGGCGGAGCGTACGTGGCGAAGCGGTCCGGCAGTGGCATGAAGCGTTCCAGTACGCGTGCGGCGACCTCGGCGAAGGGCTGCGGGACGAGGGTGGCGCCGCCGTTGTCGCCGTTCTCGCCCGGGTATCCGGCGCGGGGCGAGAAGGACGGTCCGAGACCGCCCTCGCCGAGCTGGGCGAGCGCCAGGGCGGGGAAGTTGGGGCCGCCCTTGCCGAAGCGCTGCTCGATGTACTCGGAGCAGTGCTTGAGCACCAGCATCGCCTCGTCGAGGCCCAGCGGGGACAGCAGGGCTTCCTGCGCGCCGGGGGCGAACTCGTACCACTGGGTGCCGTCCGTGCCGTATTCCTCGGTCCTGGTGCGCGCGACCAGGCCGCTGAGCAGGACTTCGGCCAGTTCGGAGGGGCCGGAGTCGGGGAGCATGGTGCGCTGGACTAGCTGCATCACAGGCAGGCTGAGCGGGGCCGCGGCCAGATAGCCGGCCAGCCGTCCGGCCGCCTTCGAGGAGGTGGAGCGGAAGCGGCTGACCAGTTCGAGTCCGGACATCCGGCGTCCGGGGCGGGTGCCGGGGGCGGGCTCGTGGTGGCGGCGCACCCAGCCGACGGCGCCTGCCACGGGTCCGGCGCCGGCTCCGGACAGCAGCCGGGCCCAGGCGCCGAGCGCGGCGGGTTCGGGCGGCAGGACGGGTATCGGCAGGGCGCCGCCGCGTGCCTCCGGCGGGGTGCCGGCGGGCAGCCGGACCTTCAGCGTGGCGGCGCCCGCGAGGGCCTCTCCGCGAGTCAGTTCGCCGTACGAGACCGGCAGCCGGGTGCGGTTCCACATGCGCTGTGGCAGGGGCTGGAGCACGGCGGCGGGGCCGAGCCCGGACAGGTGGTGCAGGAGCCGGTGGGCGTGGCCGCTGTGCCACAGGGGGCCGGCGCAGTCGCTGACGAGGAGGGTGACGCGGCGGCCCGTCGGGTCGCTCAGCCGGTCGGCGGAGTGCAGGGGGGCCGCGTCGGGTTCGGGGCTGCGGCTGACGGCGGGCTCGCCGTCCGGGCCCTGGTGGAGATGGCTGACCTGGATGTCCCGGAACGCGCCGAGCCGGCCGAAGACCTGTTCCAGTTCGGCGAACATCCGGTCCCACACGCGCATGGACGAGGAGGCGTCCATGACCAGTTGGAGCGCGGCGTCGGCGCGGGTCACCCCGCGGAACACCGGCAGGACCAGTCCGCCGGCGCGGGCGGTCAGTTCGGCGGTCTCGGTCTCGTCGAGGACGGTGCGCAGGGGTGGCGCCGCGGTGCGGTAGCCCTGCAACGGGCGTAATGCGCGCTGGAGTTCGAGGGGAGAGGGGAACGCGGGCGCGGCCGGTACGCCGACCGGGAGCACGGGCGAGCGACCCTGTCCGTAGCCGCGGGGCGCGCCGTCGCGCGGTACCGGGTACAGGGTGACGCGCCGGTCCGTGTCCGGCTCCCGCACCTCCGGTGCGCTCCGCTCGGCCGGCGGGGGACGTTCGTCTCCGCGGGCGTCCTGGCGCCCGGCGGCGGGGTCCTCGGCCGCCGGGACCCGGCCGGACGGCGGCGCGTCGCCCGGTCCGTTCGCGTCCTGGTGCGTCGGGCGCGACCAGCGGGCCAGCCACAGTGCGTCGGCGAGCTGCCGGGCATCGGGATCGAGCCCGGTCTGCCGTATCCGGGCGATGAGTTCGGCGATCGGGTCGCCGCCGGGCATCAGCGCGTCACCTCGGACGGTCGAGTCGCTGGATGAGCTGGTCGGCGAGCCGGTCGCGGCTGGCCGGGGCCGCGGCGTCGGTCAGGTAGATGGCGTTCAGCAGCTGGTCGGCGGCGACGAGTTCGCTGCGCGAGCGCTCCAGGAAGTGGGTGATCAGATCGTCCCCGGCCCGGGCCGCCTCGTCGCCGAGGTGGGCCCGTACGAAGGTGGCGAGCCGCTTGTGGTCCGGGCGGCCCAGTTCGAGGTGGATGCAGCGGCGCATCAGCGGGGCCGGGAAGTCGCGCTCTCCGTTGCTGGTGAGGACGACGAAGGGGAAGGCGTGGCAGCGCACCCGGCCGTCGCGGACCCTCGCCCTGGTGCCGTCGGCGGTGAGCACCTCGGCCTCGCCTCCGGGCAGCCGGTCGGCGACGCGCTCCAGCTCGCGGATCGCGAACTCGCCCTCCTCCAGGACGTTCAGGAGGTCGTTGGGCAGGTCGATGTCACTCTTGTCGAGCTCGTCGATGAGCAGGACGCGCGGGGTGTCGGAGGGCAGCAGCGCGGTGCCGAGCGGGCCCAGCCGGATGTAGCTGCCGATGCCCTCGACGGATCCGGGGGCGCCGGGAGCGGCCGGGTCGGCGCCCTGCGGCGCGGCCATCTGCACGTCCTGGAGCCGGGCGATCGCATCGTACTGGTAGAGCCCGTCCTGCAGCGTCGAGCGGCTGACGATCGGCCAGCGCAGGACGTTGCCGAGACCGAGTTCGTACGCCACCGAGTGCGCGAGCGTGCTCTTGCCCGCGCCGGGGCTGCCGGTGACCAGCAGGGGCCGGCGCAGATAGAGCGCCGCGTTGATCATCTCCAGTTCCTCGGCGCCGGGCCGGTGCAGTTCGGCCAGGTGCCGGTACGCGCCGAGCCTGCGGTCCTCGGAGCCGTCGCCGTCGCCCCCGGCGGCGTCCCGGCTCGCGAAGTCGCGCCAGGGCGGCGGGGCCGGGAGCCGGTCCAGGCCGTCGTGGGGTTCGCCTGCGCCTCGGTAGATGAGCCACTCGCTGGAATCGGTCATTGCCCAGTCCTCGCCGTCACTCGTCCACCCCGGCAGCCGTCGATCGTCGCCTCACCGTATCGATCCGCGGAGGGCGCCGTAAGGTCCCAAGAGGAGCTCGCGGCAGTCCACTTGGGCCACTTCCGAGCAGGGCGCGACCCCTGGTCCACCGCCTCGGTCATGGCGCCTCCAGCAGGTCTCCGGTCCCGGGCAGGGGCCGGCGCGGATCGTCGTAGAAGAGGGCGATCCCGTGGGCCCAGTACGTCTCCGGCCGGCCCTCGCTCAGCCCGGCCCGCAGGGCGTGCACCAGGTCGGGCAGACGGTCGGCGCCGCCCGCGCCCGCCACGGTGTCCCCGGCTCTTCGGTGGAACTCGCCGCAGACCGCCTCGGACTGCCCGCGCCAGCGCCGCCACAGCGCGACGCCGTATCCGCCGTGCACGATCCGGACGATGGCGACCGGGTCGTCCTCGAAGCGGTGGTCGCCGTAGCGGCAGAGCACCGGGATCGTCTTGTGCGGGAGCCCGCGCAGCGACTCCGCCGCCGGTACCGGTACCCGCAGCCCGTCCTCGCAGTCGAGGATCTCGGCCTGGGCGCCGTGGGCGTGGATCCAGCGCCAGCGCGCCTCGCGCTCGTGGCGTTCCTCGTCCGACGGGAACGGCCCGCCGTCCGGGGCGGCCGGTCCGGGCGGTTCGGGCAGCTGTTCCCGGTCGGCGCAGCGCACGACGACGGGCCGGCGGGCACCGAGCGGGGTGTCGTCCGGGCCGAGCCGCCAGGCGTCGACGTCGAGTCCGAGCAGCAGATGGGGCAGCGCCACCTGGAGGCCGGCGGGCCGTCCGGGTTCGTCGCAGTGCCGGAAGGCCTCCGTCAGGTGCGGTCCGAGCGCGTCCGGAAGTTCCTCCAGCGGGGTGCGCTCGCCGTCGCGCAGCCGCACCACCTCCCCGGTGGGGCGGCCCACCGAGACGTGCCAGTCGCAGCGGCCCGGCTCCCAGCCCAGCTGCTCCAGTTCGAGCAGGACGAACAGGCGGGGCGCACGGTCGGCGCTGTGCGCGGTGGCGTGCGCCGCCTCTGCTTCCGCCGGAAGGGGACCGCGGGGCGCCAGCTGGAGCCGTTCGATCCACTGCTGGCCGAGACGGCGCCGGTACGCGGGACCCGGCCGGCCCTCGGCGGTCTGGCGCACCCATTCCCACAGCGCCCTTTCGGCGGCCCGGGTGCCCGGGGTGACGAAGGGGCGTTCGGCGGACATCGCGCGCATGGCGTAGTCGAGGACGAGGTCGAGGGCGGCGTCGTGCCGCGCGCTCTCGTACAGCGCCCCGAGTCCGTCGCGCCAGCCGCGCGGCGCCGGATGCGGTATCGCGGTGCGGTCGCCCGCGAGGGATTCGAGGAGGCCGAGCAGGGCGCGGGTGCTGACCGGGGGCGGCAGGTCGGCGAGCCGGCCCAGCAGCTGGGTGCGCTCCTCGGGGCTGAGCACCCGGCCGGGCCGGGCGCCGAGCTGGTTCTGGACGTCGGCCCAGGTGTTCCGGTCGGTGTCCGGATGGCGCTGCCGGTCCCGGTGGTAGCGGTCGTGGGCGTGGAAGACGGCTTGGTACGGGTCGTCGTGCTCGGCGGCCGGCTCCCCGTCCGGCACCGGCAGGGACCGTAACTGCTCCACTCCCGTGCAGGTGCCGCCGAGCCCCCGGTCCGTGCGCGACTTCAGGACGCCGACGACCTCGCCGCGGACGGGGTCGACGACCGGCCCGCCCGAGACGCCGGGCGGCAGGACGTCACCGCCGAGGCGGATCTGCTCGTCGTCGGACCAGCCGCCGAGCGTGCCCTGGACCGAGCAGGTGCCGCTCAGCCGGCGCAGTTCCCCGCCGACGACGGACCAGCCGGAGTAGAGGACCACCGACTCCTCGTAGTAGGCGGCCGGGCGTTCGGTGACGTACGCGCAGTCGTGGTCCACCGGCTCGCGCAGCCGCACCAGCGCGAGGTCGGGGGACGGCCAGGTGCCTCGCACCGGGATGCCGGCGCGGTCCTCCGGAAGGACCGTCGCGATCTCGCCGGTGACGGCGGACGTCCCGCGGCCCGGCCCCTTCTCGTACACCACCCGCACCTCGTCCCCCTCCCCGCTCCGGACCACATGTGCGCAGGTCAGAACCCAGTTCGGAGCGATGAAGAAGCCGCTCCCGAGGAACGTGCCGGGTTCGTCCTGGGCATACCCGGGGCCCGCGCGATGGATGCGCACGGTGGCGGCCATGACGAGATCACGCAGCGCACGCTGAGCGTTCCCGGGGCCGCCCGGTGCGCCCGGGGCGTGCCCGTCCGTCATGCCCCGCCCCCGCCGGAGGGATCGGTGGCCCCGCCGTGCGCCGGGGCGCCGGGAGACGCGCCCGCGTGCGGGGCGGAGGCGGGCGGTCCGGGGGGTGGGGGCGTGGCCGGGGTCGGGTGCGGGGATGCGGTCGGGGCCGGTGTCGTGGTCGGGGCCGGGGTCGGACCCGGGATCGCCGTCCGGTTCGCGGGCGTGGTCGGGTCCGGCGGGCCGCCGTTCCAGGTCAGCGTGACCGTGATCGCCGCCTTGGCCTCCCCGTCCGCGAGCAGGCCGACCACCTTGCCCGCCTTCGCGGTCAGCTCGATGCCGAACTCGACGCTCACCTCGTCGGGCCGTACCGCGCGCAGCGGGACGGCGAGGGAGCGGGCGACCCCGGTGATCAGCGACTGAAGGCTCTCGACCTGCGCCTCGACGCGCTCCGCGAAGCCGACGTCCGTCAGGGACAGCTCGCCGCCGGGGTCCTCCAGCTCGTCCGCCCCGGAGATCCGCGCCCACACCGGTGTCCCGTCGGGCATCTCGATCCGCGCTATGCGCGTCACCGCGTCGCTCATGGCATCCCCCGTTCCCCCACGCCCCCGTGGCACGAGCCGACCTTGCAGGCTAGCGGCCGGGACCCGGCCCCGACAGAGGCCCTCCGCGGGCCCCGCCCCCGCGCCTATCCTTTTTCCCAGCGTTCCACTTCCCTTTCACCCACGGAGCACCATCCATGTACTTCACCGACCGCGGCATCGAGGAACTTGAGAAGCGGCGCGGCGAGGAAGAGGTCACCTTCGAGTGGCTCGCCGAGCAGCTGCGTACGTTCGTCGACCTCAACCCGGACTTCGAGGTGCCGGTGGAGCGGCTGGCGACCTGGCTGGCCCGGCTGGACGACGAGGACGAGGACGACGCGTAGGGACGTTCCCCGGGCCCGGGGCGTTCAGTCGTAGGCGCGCAGCTGGTCGTACGCCAGGCCGAGGAGGCCGCGGAGCGTCAGGACCGCGCCGGCGACGGTCCAGCCGCCGCTGTGCCGGCGGATGCCCCAGGCCGTGAGCGGGAGGCCGACGGCCAGCTGGACCGCGGCGAGGGTGCGGGCCCGCGGTCCGCGCAGCCAGGGCCCGAGCCCCCCGCTCTCCACCACGTCGAGTTCCGCGCCGACGGCGGCACGCCAGCCGGACCACTCGATCTGCTCGGCGTCGGGACGGATCCGGACCGCGTCGCGGAGCCGGTCCACGCTCTCGCCGGGTTCGACGCCGTCCGGGAGGCGCACCCCCGCGCGGGTGAGGACGGCGAGAAGGCCGCGCACGCGCGCGGGCGCGTCGGACGCCGGGTCGGGCTGCGTCAGCGGTTCGAGCGCCTGGATGTCGAGGACCGGGTCGAGGCCCAGGCGCGCGGCGAAGGTGTGCATCGCCTCGTCCTGGCCGACCGGGGTGCCGTTCGCCAGCCATTCGTAGCCCACGGTGCGGCGGAAGCCCGAGGCCAGCGTGAAGCCGCTGCGGTCGGTGTCCCACCACAGGGCGAGTACGGGCCAGGGCGCGCCGACGGCGAGCGCGGCGGCCCAGCCGGTGAGCACGCGGTCGACGGGTTCGGTGCCGTGCTGCCAGGGCTTGCCCTCGGGGACCAGCACGCTCCAGTCGGGTCCCGCCCCGGCCAGCAGCATCCGTTCGCGCAGCAGCTGGGCGGCGGGACCGGCCGACTCGGGACGGGCCCGGCACAGCAGCAGGGCCCCGGGGGCCGGACGGTCGTCCCGGGACGCGCCGGAAGCAGTCGACATAGCCCTACTTTAGGGCGATTTGCCCATTTCAACGTAGCAGTGATCCCCAGAACGGGTGTCTTGACTTTCCGTATCCGCGATATATCGTGAATACGGGAGACGCGATATGGCGCGTCGAGTTCGGGCTCGTCCGAGGGTCCGGCCGGTCGAGGAGGTCTGCACCATGTCCGAGTGGTCCGTGACAGAGCCGAAGAAGCTCTCCTTCGACGGCCCCGTGCAGACGCTGCGCGTACGCATCGTCAACGGAACGGTGAACGTCGTGGGGACCGACGAGGGTTCCGCCCGGCTGGAGGTGTCCGAGCTGGACGGCCCCCCGCTCCAGGTGAGCCAGGAGGGCGGCACGCTCACCGTGGCGTACGACGACCTCCCCTGGAAGGGCTTCCTCAAGTGGCTCGACCGCAAGGGCTGGCGCCGCGCGGCCGTGGTCTCCCTGGCCGTCCCGGCCGGTACGCACGTCGAGGTGGGCGTGGTCGGGGCCGCCGCCGTGGTCTCGGGCGTGGACGGACGGGTCCAGGTCAAGGGCGTCACCGGCGACACCACGCTGGTGCGGGTCGCGGGCCCGGCCCATGTGGAGACCGTCTCGGGGAACCTGGAGGCCCAGGCCGTCACCGGCGACCTGCGGTTCAACTCCGTCTCCGGGGACCTGACCGTCGTCGAGGGCTCCGGCTCCTCCGTGCGGGCCGAGTCGGTGAGCGGCTCGATGATCGTGGACCTGGACGTCACGGGCGCCCCCACCGACGTCCGGCTGTCGAACGTCTCGGGCGAGATCGCCATCCGGCTCCCCCACCCCGCTGACGCCGAGGTGGAGGCCAACACCGCGAGCGGCAGCGTCTCCAGCGCCTTCGAGGACCTGCGGGTCAACGGCCAGTGGGGCGCCAAGAAGATCACCGGCCGGCTCGGCGCGGGCAACGGCAGACTGAAGGCGATGACCGTCTCGGGCTCGATCGCCCTGCTGCGCAGGCCTCCGGCGGAGGACGAACCCTTCGAGGACGCTCCCGGACCCCGGGACACGGCGGCCGTCCCGGGCATGGACAAGGCCGAGGGCGACGCCCGGGGCGACGACACCGCCGAGGGCCGGCCGGCCGACTCCGCGACCGACAAGAAGGTGCTCTGACATGGCCCCCGTCTTCGCCCACGGCCGACTGCGTCTGTACCTCCTCAAGCTGCTCGACGAGGCCCCGCGCCACGGGTACGAGGTGATCCGCCTCCTGGAGGAGCGCTTCCAGGGCCTGTACGCGCCCTCGGCCGGCACCGTCTACCCGCGGCTGGCGAAACTGGAGGCCGAGGGCCTCGTCACGCACACCTCCGAGGGCGGCCGGAAGGTGTACGCGATCACCGACGCGGGCCGTGCCGAACTGGCCGACCGCAGCGGCGAACTGGCCGATCTGGAGCTGGAGATCCGCGAGTCGGTCGCGGAGCTCGCGGCGGAGATCCGCGCGGACGTCCGGGGCGCGGCCGGTGATCTGCGCCGCGAGATGCGGGCGGCGGCCACGGAGGCGCGCCGGGGCTCCCCGGGCGGCACCCGGCCGCAGCAGCCCGACGAGGCGGCGGCGGGCGGGTTCGGCGGCTTCGACGACCTCCACGACAGGGAGTCGTGGCGGGCCGCGAAGGAGGAGATGCGGCGCGCCCGCCAGGAGTGGAAGGAGCAGGCCCGCCGCGCGAAGGACGAGAGCCGCCGCGCGCGGGACGAGGCGCAGCGCGCCCGCCGCCAGGCCAAGGAGGCGCAGGAGAAGGCCCGCGCCCAGGCCCAGGAGGAGATGCAGCGCATGGCCAAGCGCGTCCAGGACCAGGTCCAGGACCACTTCGCTCGCGGGGACTGGCCGACGGGCGTGCGCGAGGGGCTGACCGAACTGGCCAAGGAGTTCGGCGACTTCGGGAAGAACTTCGGCAAGGACCTGGGAAAGGACTTCGGCTTCGGCCGTACGCCCTCGGGAGCACCCGTCGAGCCGGAGTACTCGGCCACACCGGAGGACTTCCCCGCCGAGTACGAACCCGCCTGGGCCCACGAGGGCTCCAGTGGCAACCCGGCCCGGGACCTGGACCGGCTGCTGGACCGCTTCCGGGACGACATCCGTGACGCGTCCCGCGACCACGGCGTCACGGAGGACCAGCTCCGCGACATCCGCCGCCATCTGTCGTCGGCGGCGGCCCACATCGGCGCGGCCCTGCACAGCAGGCGGGCCTAGCCTCCGGGCGACCGCAGTCCTTGGGTCCGGCGCCCCGCTCTCCGGCGTGCGGCGCCCGGAACCTCGGCCCGGGGTTCGGGGCGCCGCGCGGAACCCCGGGCCGGTGGGGCCGCCCCCCACGGCCCGACAGGTGGCCCCCGCCGCGCCCGCGACCGGGCCGACCCCGCTGGACCGGGCCGCCCCGCCGTACCCACGCCCCGGCAGTCCCGGCCGACCCCGCCGTACCCACAACCCGGCCGGCCAAGCCGGCCGACCGGAACTCCGCTCAGCTCGCCTTCGCCGCCGCGCCCCCGCCGGACGCCCCGGACGGGCCGTACAGCACCCGGGTCACGGACTCGTAGGTGACGCCGTGGTCGGCCAGGACCTCGGCGGCCACTCCGCCGCGCAGGGTGATCGCCAGCAGCAGGTGCTCGTCCCCGATGTGCCGGTCGCGTCGGGCCGCGGCGATCCGCAGGGCTCGTACCAGCACGTCCTTCGCCTCCTGCCCGAAGGGCCGGCGCCGGGCGCGCCTGCCGTTCCCGCCGCGCCCGCCCGATTCGAGCGCCCCTTCACCATGAGCCTCCTCGATCCGGGCGACGATCTCGGACAGATCGATACCGAGCCCGGAGAGGGCGTCCGCGTCGGCGCGCGAGAGCCCGCCCCTGCGCCGCGCCTCGGCGAGGTCCCGTTCAAGTGACGCCCTGAACCCGCTCTCCCCGAGCGAGGTCAGGGCGAAGGAGCCCCGGCTGCCCTCCCGGTCGAGGAGGGCGAGCAGCATGTGCTCCTCCTCGACGCTCCCGGCCCCCACCCGCCCGGAGTGCGACACCGCGCCCTCGACGACGGCACGCGCGTCCTTCGTGAAGCGTTCGAACATCACTGCCTCCCGTACTTCTTGTGCACGGCCTGCCTGCTCACTCCGAGTTCCGCGGCGATCTCCTGCCACGACCAGCCCTGATTGCGCGCGCTGCGCACCTGTACCGCCTCGAGCTGCTCCAGCAGCCTCCGCAGCGCGGAGACCGCCCGCAGCCCGATCCGCGGATCACGGTCGCCCGCGCGCTCGGCGAGATCCGTTGCTTCGGTCATGATGTCAACCTACGTTGACAGACTCTCCCTGTCAACCAAAATTGACAAGCGGCCGTATGCAGACGGGTGGGGTGCCCTGGCCGGACGCAGGCAGCCGGCGCGGTGGACCAGCCCGGGACAAGGGCCGGACACACGGGCCGGACACACGGAACGGCGGGCCCGGAAACCCGGACCCGCCGCTCGCCATCATGGAGGAGCCGTCACGAAGACGGCCCAGGACGCTCTCAGCCGGCCGTCAGCACGATCTTGCCGAAGAGATCGCCGGACTCCAGCCGCTGGAAACCCTCGCGGGCGCGGTCGAGGGGCAGCACCTCGTCGACGACGGGCCGCACCCCGGTGGCCGCGCAGAAGGCGAGCAGGTCCTCCAGCTCGTCCTTGGTGCCCATGGTGGAGCCGACCACCTTGAGCTCGAGGAAGAAGATCCGAGTCAGCTCCGCGTGCGAGGGCCGGTCGCCGCTGGTGGCGCCGGAGATCACGACGGTCCCGCCGGGACGCAGCGACTTCACCGAGTGGGACCAGGTGGCGGCCCCGACCGTCTCGATGACCGCGTCCACCCGCTGCGGCAGCCGCGCCCCGGGCTCCAGCGCCTCGACGGCACCGAGTTCGAGCGCCCGCTTCCGCTTGGCCTCGTCCCGGCTGGTGGCGAAGACGCGCAGGCCCGCGGCCTTCCCGAGCACGATCGCGGCCGTGGCCACGCCCCCGCCCGCACCCTGGACGAGCACGGAGTCGCCGGGGCGCACCCCGGCGTTGGTGAAGAGCATGCGGTACGCCGTCAGCCAGGCGGTCGGCAGACAGGCGGCCTCCGCGAAGGACAGCTCCTTGGGCTTCGGCAGCACGTTCCAGGTCGGTACGGAGACCTGCTCGGCGAAGGTGCCCTGGTAACGCTCGGTCAGGATGGACCGCGGCTCGTTCGGGCCGACACCGTGCCCGCTCTGGCCGATGACGGAGTGCAGGACGACCTCGTTGCCGTCCTCGTCGATCCCGGCGGCGTCGCAGCCGAGGATCATCGGCAGCTTGTCCTCGGCGAGACCGACCCCGCGCAGCGACCAGAGGTCGTGGTGGTTGAGGGAGGCGGCGCGTACGTTCACGGTGGTCCAGCCCGGCCTCTGTTCGGGGGCCGGACGCTCCCCCAACTCCAGGCCGTTCAGCGGCTGGTCACGGTCGATTCGGGCGGCATAGGCAGCGAACATGACCTTGACGATAGGCTCCGCCCCCGGCCGGGGGAACCGCCCTCGTCTGTGACACGTCCCCCACCGACCGGGTGGCCCCGGGCACAGCCTTTTCTTCGCCCCCTCCGCCCCTACCCGTCCCATGCCTGGGGGCTGCCGCCCCCGGACCCCCGCTTCGGCCTGAACGGCCTCGTCCTCAAACGCCGGACGGGCTGAAACTCTCCGGCGGGAAACTCAAGCCCTCCGGCGATTGAGGAGCGGGGGGCCGGGGCAGCGCCCCCGTGACGGGACGGGTAGGGGCGGAGGGGGCGAAAAAGCCGACCCCGCCGGGAGGAAGCCTCCCGGCGGGGTCACGGTGGGCGTCGGCTCAGCGGCGGGCGACGCCTTCCGCCCGGGCCGCGGCGGCCACCGCGGCCGTGACCGCCGGCGCCACCCGCTCGTCGAACGGCGAGGGGATGACGTAGTCCGCGGCGAGGTCGTCCCCGACGACCGCGGCCAGCGCGTCGGCGGCGGCGATCTTCATGCCCTCGGTGATCCGGGAGGCCCGGACCTGGAGCGCACCGGCGAAGATTCCCGGGAAGGCCAGCACGTTGTTGATCTGGTTCGGGAAGTCCGACCGCCCGGTCGCGACGACGGCCGCGTACTTGTGGGCGATCTCCGGGTGCACCTCGGGGTTCGGGTTGGCCATCGCGAAGACGAAGGCGTCCTTCGCCATCGAGGCGACCGCCGGCTCGGGCACCGTACCGCCGGAGACGCCGATGAAGACGTCGGCGCCCGCGAGCGCCTCCTCCAGCGAACCGGAGATCCCCGCCCTGTTGGTGATCTCCGCCAGCTCGCGCTTGACGTCCGTCAGGTCGTCCCGGTCCCGCGACACGACGCCCTTGCGGTCCGCGACCGCGACATCGCCGAGGCCGGCCTCCAGCAGGAACTTGGCGATGGCGATACCGGCCGCGCCCGCTCCGGAGATCACCGCGCGCAGGTCGCCGAGCGAGCGCCCGGTGAGCCTGGCGGCGTTCCGCAGGGCCGCGAGGGTGACGACGGCGGTCCCGTGCTGGTCGTCGTGGAAGACGGGGATGTCGAGCCGCTCCTGGAGCTTGCGCTCGATCTCGAAGCACCTCGGCGCCGAGATGTCCTCCAGATTGACGCCGCCGAAGGAGGGAGCGAGCCGGACCACCGTCTCGACGATCTCGTCGACGCCGGTGCAGGCGAGCGCGATCGGAACCGCGTCCACCCCGCCGAACTGCTTGAACAGGATGGCCTTGCCCTCCATGACGGGGAGCGAGGCCTCCGGGCCGATGTCACCGAGCCCGAGCACTGCCGTCCCGTCGGTCACCACAGCGACCACGGACGACTTCCACGTGTAGTCGTGGACGAGTTCCGGCTGCTCGGCGATCGCGCTGCACACCTTCGCGACGCCGGGCGTGTAAGCCAGGGACAGGTCGTCCTTGTCGCGGATCGGCACGGTGGCTTGCACTGCCATCTTGCCGCCGCGGTGCAGCGCGAAAGCCGGGTCGAAGGAATCGAGGGGCTCTGCCCCGCCTTCGTGATCCGTACTGCTGTCGCTGCGAGGATTGACGATCTCCGCTGCCACTTTGTTTTACCCCTTAAGTCTTCAATATCGAGGGTGGCCACTCCTGGTTGAGGGGTGGGCGGGCACCGCGCAGGCCCTGCCGCCGTGGTTGCGTACGGGCCGCTGCGCGACGGGCGCGCCGCACACGCGCCCTGAGCCCCGGATGAGGGGTGTAAAGAACCTTCTTACCGGACGAACGGCGTCGAGGACGAGTCGATAGAACCAAGATCACACGTCGGTGAGATGACTCATGCCCGCATCCATTGACACATACCGACATGTCCTCGTTCGGACAGAACTGCCGTGTAGCGGTCTTCCGCCGGTCGCGGTGGACCGGAGATCTTCCGGCCGGAAGGGAGGATTCCCGCACATGATCCGGCCGAGAGGTACTGCCCGGTAGCACTTCGGGGGTCACCCGTTATCCGATTTTGACATAGCGGCCACCCTGAATCTCGCGGTCCGAATGGCAAGATGCCGTCATTACACGAGGTCGCGACACTCGAAGGTGTGTGTTTCCGTCGACCTATCGGCTACTCCCTGATCTGCCGGAGGAACCCTCATGACCGCACGCACCACCCGTCGTACCAAGACCGCGCCGTCCCGGATAGCAGCGGTCGGTGCGATCGCGGTCGCCGGCGCCCTTGTCCTCACCGGTTGCGGTGACCAGACCAAGAAGGACAACTCCGGCACGGCCACGAACAGTGCCCCCCTCTTCTCCAAGCTGCCCAAGGCCATCCAGGACGCGGGCGTCATCAAGGTCGGCACCAACGCCGAGTACGCCCCCATGGAGTCCACCGAGGGCGGCAAGATCGTCGGTGTCGACCCGGACCTGGCCGACGCGCTCGGCAAGCAGCTCGGCGTGAAGTTCGAGTTCACCTCGGGCTCCTTCGACGGCCTGATCACCGCCGTCAACTCGGGCCGCTACGACATCGGCATGTCGTCCATCACGGACAACAAGCAGCGCCAGGAAGGCCTGGACGACAAGGGCAAGAAGCTCGGCGAGGGCGTCGACTTCGTGGACTACTTCACGGCCGGTACGGCCATCTACGTGAAGAAGGGCAACCCCGAGGGCATCAAGGGCATCGAGGACCTCTGCGGCAAGACCGCCGCCGTGCAGCAGGGCACGACGTACGAGACGGCCCTGAAGGACCAGTCCAAGAAGTGCACGGACGCCGGCAAGAAGGCCATCAACATCGAGTCGTTCCAGAACGACACCGAGGCCCAGACCCGTGTGAAGTCCGGCGGCGCCGTGGCCGGCATCAACGACTACCCGGTCGCGGTCGACCTGTCCAACAAGGCCGACGGCGGCAAGGCCTTCGAGGTCATCAACAAGCAGTACGACGCCGGACCGTTCGGCATCATCCTCAACAAGAAGAACACCCAGCTCCGCGACGCGCTGAAGGAAGCCGTCGACGCGATCATCAAGGACGGCTCGTACCAGAAGGTCCTGGAGAAGTGGGGCGCCCAGTCCGGCGCGATCTCGCAGTCCGCGATCAACGGCGGCAAGTAAGCCGAGCGCACCACTGAAGGGCAGTCACGTGACTGACAAACTCGACAAGTCCCCCTCGGACACCCCGCCCCCGGGCGACTCGGTGTCCGCGGGTGCGGCGTCCGGGCCGGCCCCGGAGACCATCAAGGCGATCCCCGTCCGGCACTACGGCCGGTGGATCAGCGGCGTCATCGTCGTCGCGCTGCTGGTGGCGCTCGGCATCGCGTTCTCGCAGGGCAACATCCAGTGGCACACGGTGAGCGACCAGCTCTTCGTGTCCAGCGTCGTCCAGGGCGCCGGCCGCACACTGCTGATCAGCATCCTCGCCATGATCGTCGGCGTGGTGCTGGGCATCCTCCTCGCGGTGATGCGGCTCTCGAAGAACCCGGTGACCAGCACGGTCGCGTGGCTGTACATCTGGTTCTTCCGCGGCACGCCGGTCTACGTCCAGCTGCTGCTGTGGTTCAACCTGGCGCTGATCTTCCCGGTGCTGAACCTCGGGCCGATCTACAAGAACAACATGACGGACGTCATGACGCCGTTCATGTGCGCCCTGCTGGGTCTCGGTCTGAACGAGGCCGCTTACATGGCCGAGATCTGCCGCGCCGGCCTGCTGGCCGTCGACGAGGGCCAGACGGAGGCCGCCCAGGCCCTCGGCATGAGCCACACCAAGACGCTGTTCCGCATCGTGATCCCGCAGGCGATGCGGGTGATCGTGCCGCCGACCGGCAACGAGTTCATCAACATGCTGAAGACCTCGTCGCTGGTGTACGCGGTCACGTACAACGAGCTGCTGCGCTCCACCTCGGCGATCGGCTCCACGTCGTACGCCGTCATGGAGATGCTGTTCGTCGCCTCCATCTGGTACCTGGCCATGACCAGCGTGTTCAGCGTCTTCCAGTACTACCTGGAGCGCTACTACGCACGGGGTTCCAGCCGTAGCCTGCCGCCGACGGTCTTCCAGAAGATCAAGGCGAACCTGATCGGGCTCGGCAGTGAGAGGGGCAAGGGATGACCGCGATGGTGAAGTCGGAGGGCGTCCACAAGTCCTTCGGCCAGGTGGAGGTGCTCAAGGGCATCGACCTGGAGGTCAACACCGGCGAGGTGTTCTGCCTCATCGGCCCGTCGGGCTCCGGCAAGTCGACCTTCCTCCGGTGCATCAACCACCTGGAGAAGATCAACGCCGGCCGGCTGTACGTCGACGGCTACCTGGTGGGCTACCGCCAGAAGGGCGACAAGCTCTACGAGCTCAAGGACAGCGAAGTCGCTCTGAAGCGCCGTGACATCGGCATGGTCTTCCAGCGCTTCAACCTGTTCCCGCACATGACGGCCGTCGAGAACGTCATGGAAGCGCCGATCCAGGTCAAGGGCGTGAAGAAGGCGGACGCCCGGGACCGGGCGATGGAGCTGCTGGAGCGCGTCGGCCTCGGCGACAAGGCGAAGAACTACCCGTCGCAGCTGTCCGGTGGCCAGCAGCAGCGCGTGGCGATCGCCCGCGCGCTGGCCATGGACCCGAAGCTGATGCTCTTCGACGAGCCGACCTCGGCTCTGGACCCGGAGCTGGTCGGTGACGTCCTCGACGTCATGCGCGACCTCGCCGAGTCCGGTATGACGATGGTCGTCGTCACGCACGAGATGGGCTTCGCCCGTGAGGTCGGCGACAGCCTGGTCTTCATGGACGGCGGCGTGGTCGTCGAGTCCGGCAACCCGCGCGACGTCCTGACGGACCCCCAGCACGAACGCACCAAGTCGTTCCTGTCGAAGGTCCTCTGACCGGGACGTCCACGCCCTCGGGCGCAAGGACAAGGGGCGGTACGGGTCTCCCGTACCGCCCCTTCCTCGTGCTCCCGGTTCCCGCCGCTACTTCAGCAGTGCCGGGTTCTGGATCAGCTTGGTGAGCTGGGCCCGGGTCAGGGGTGGGGTCTTGAGAAGGGGGCCGAGTTGGCCCTTGCCCTCGAAGCCCGTGCTGGCTCGGATGTCCAGGTGGGTGCCGTCCTTCAGCCGGAGGCTGGCGTCGAACTCCCGTCCCCCGGCCGGAACCGGGTGGAGAGCGGGATCGGCCGGGGGCGTCTCCCAGACGCCCAGGATGCTGCCGTCGGGCAGCTTCTGGGTGGTGCAGCCGATGCGTCCGTCCTTGGGGGCGTCCTTGCAGGGGTTGCCCAGGCCCGCGCCGCCCGTCTTCGCGTCGATCACCGATCGTGGGACCACTCCCACGGCGATGTAGCCGACCCCGTCGGGCCGGGCGACGGCGTAGGCGCCGTCGTACGGGCCGACCGGCTTGGGCTCCTTCGCCTTCGGCTGCTGCTTGAACAGTCGCACCAGCGAGATCTCGCTGATCTTCCCGGTCCCGGCGGGCAGCAGCTTCGCGAAGCGGCCCGCCTTGGTGGTGTACTCGCCGGCGGTGGGCGCGCTCGCCACCCTCGCCCCGTGACCGGAGCTCAGCACGCCGGGCCCGAAGACGAGACCGGCCGCGACGGCCGCCGCGGCGACACCGGTCGCCGTCGTGCGCCGGCGCCACCGCACCCGCGAGGCCTTGGCGAAGACCGCCTCGCTCCCCCGGCTCCCGGGCACCTGGACCTCGTCCACCGCCCGTCCGAGCAGTCCCCTCACGTATTCCGTCTCCGCTTCCTCGTTCATACGTATTCCTCCCGCACCGCGGCCCTCAGTGCCGCGAGTCCCCTGGCCGTGTGGCTCTTGACCGTGCTCTCGCGCATACCGAGCACCTGGGCCGTGGCGGCCACGCTCAGGTCCTCCCAGTAGCGCAGGACGAGCACCGCTCTTTGTCTCGGCGCGAGTTCCGCGAGCGCGGCCCGCACCACGAGTCCGGTGTCGCTGTCGACCGACCGCCCCGCCACGTCCGGCACCTCGCCGTACGCGTGCTCACGCCGCCAGAACCGGCGGCGGGCGGAGATGAAGGTGTTGACCAGCGTCTTGCGCGCGTAGGCCTCGAGACTTTCGAGACGTCCGTGCCGCCGCGCGCCGAGGACGACCTTGACCAGCGTCGTCTGCACGAGGTCCTCCGCCTCGTCGCGATTGCCGCAGAGCAGATAGGCGCTGCGGAACAGGGCCGGTCGTCTGCCCTCCACGAAAGCGTGCAGAGCGGCTTCCTCGCCGCGCGTCATCCCGCCCCCCTTCCCGGCCCGCGCTCGCGGACCGTCTCACCCTTCCAGTGCGGCGGGAGGCCCCGCAGGACGCGGCGGAGGCGGTACGGATTTTCCGTACCGCCTCCGACCGGTCGCCCGCGCGGGCTACTTGACCGCGAGCACCAGCGCGTCCGAGGGGGAGCGCCACACGGACCGGGCCTCGCCGAAGCCCCGTTCGCGCAGCACGCGCGCGTGCCACTCGGCGGAGGGTGTGTCGCCGTCGGCGTGCTCGCCGTAGATCTCGAAGCGGCGCGCGGTGGGGCCGGCCAGGACGGGGTCCTGGGCGGCGGACTTCCACCAGTCGGCCCAGTCGAGGGCCCCGTCCTCCTTCGCCCGGTCCATACGGGCGTGCCGCCGGGCGCGGTCGGCGGCGTCGATCCGGGGTGTCGCCTCGTCGGGCATGTGGTCGGCGTTCATGAACACACCGCCGTCGCGGACGAGTTCGGCGATCTGGCCGTAGAGCACGGCGAGGGGTCCGCTGTGCAGCCAGTGCAGGGCCGTGGCGGTCAGGACGGCGTCGTACGTGTCGTACGGGAGCCGGGCGCGCCAGTCGGGGTCCTTCAGGTCGGCCGTGACGAGCTCGACCCGGTCGTCGCCGGCGAAGGTGCCCCCGGCGATGGCGAGGAGGGCGGGGTCGAGGTCGACGCCGGTGCTGGTGGCGCCGGGGAGGCGGGCGAGCAGCCGGGCGGTGATGGTCCCGGTGCCGCAGGCGAGGTCGAGGACGCGGGGCGCGGGTCCGACGAGCGCCTCGGCCATGTCGAGCATCACCCGGAAGCGGTCCTCGCGGTCGGGCATGTACCACTCCTGCTGCCGGTCCCAGCTCCGCTGCCAGGCCTGCCAGTCGGTCCCGGTGCCGATGGCCATGAAAGCCCCTCCCCCAGTCGACCACGTAATACCCTTTAAGGGCGATCAGCTGTTACCCGACCGCCGCCACGACGATAGAGCGCGCCCGTAAGGACTACAAGTGGAACTGGCCTATTACTCGGATTACGCCGTCCGTCTCGTCAACACGGAGGAACCGGTTCGAGGAAGGGACTCCCTCACCTCGGTGGAGGCCGTCCGCGACCTGTTCGAGGGCAACGCCTCGGCGGCCCGCCGCGCCACGGAGGCGGACGTCACCCGCTTCCGTTCGGTACGGGGACGGCTGCGCGCTGTCTTCGAGGCCGCGGCCGGCGGCGAGGAGACGCTCGCGGTGGACCTGCTGAACTCCCTGCTCCTGGAGTTCCCGGTGAGCCCGCAGATCTCGGGGCACGACCACCGGGACGACGACGACCGTCCGCTGTGGCACATGCACCTCGCGGACCACCCGTCGAACGCGACGGCGGGCTACGCGGCGATCGCGGCGATGGGTCTCGCCTTCCACCTGACCGAGTACGGAGTGGACCGCCTCGGCCTGTGCGAGGCCGCGCCGTGCCGCAACGCCTACCTGGACACCTCGACCAACCGCTCCCGGCGCTACTGCTCGGACCGCTGCGCGACCCGCGCCAACGTCGCCGCCTACCGTGCCCGCAAGCGCCTGGAGGCGGACCGGGCCGCGAGCACCGGCCTGGCGGCCACCAGCACCCAGCGGACGACGCCCAACGGGGATCGCTGACCCGCGGCCGGCGGCCGGAAACGGAACCGGACCTTTCCGAGGACGAGCTCCTCGGGGACGGTTCCGTAGTCGGTGCTGTCCCCGCCCGCGAACGTGTTGTCGCCGAGCACCCACCAGCCGCCCTCGCGCCGCTCCGCGATCCGCTTCACGACGAGCAGGTCCTGCTGGAACGGATGCCGCAGGACGACGACGTCGCCCGGCCGCACTCTCGCCCCCCACTGGACGAGCAGCCGGTCCCCGTGAAGGAGCGTGGGCACCATCGAAGGGCCCGTCACCTCCGCCGCCCCGAACGGCAGCAGAGCCTTCCCGCGTTCGGTCTCCTGCGACAGCTCCGGCATCAACGGCACCTCCCCGGTCCTATCCTCCACCAGTCCCAGTTTCACCCCGGACTTTTGTCGTAAGCCCATGGGGGCACCCGCGAAATACCCTCCCCCACGGAGTAATGTCCCACCTGAGAAGACGATCACGAGGAAGGACAGCTCAATGCTCTCCCGCCTGTTTGCCCCCACGGTCAAGGTCAGCGCCCACTGTGACCTGCCCTGCGGCGTGTACGACCCGGCCCAGGCCCGCATCGAGGCGGAGTCGGTCAAGGCCGTGCAGGACAAGATGGCCGGCAACGACGACCCGCACTTCCAGGCTCGCGCCACCGTCATCAAGGAGCAGCGCGCCGAGCTCGCCAAGCACCACGTGTCGGTGCTCTGGAGCGACTACTTCAAGCCCCCGCACTTCGAGAAGTACCCGGAGCTGCACCAGCTGGTGAACGACACCCTCAAGGCCCTCTCGGCCGCGAAGGCGTCCACCGACCCGGCGACGGGCCAGAAGGCGCTGGACTACATCGCCCAGATCGACAAGATCTTCTGGGAGACGAAGAAGGCCTGACCTTCGCCCTGGCCATGCGCACCGCGTCCGCGCGGATCGCGTGGGCCGCATGTCCGCACCCGGACCGCGGGCCGCCGTCATCGGCGGCCCGACGGTCCGGGTGCGTCCTGCTTTCCGGGGCCGTCGGCGTACCCCCGGCCGGCGTGCCCCGGTCACACGGGCAGCTGGCGCATCTCGATCACCCGTAGTCCCAGGGCCTGGAACCGGGTGAGCAGTCCGTACAGATGGGCGTCGTCGATCACGGTGCCGAAGAACAGGGTCTGCTCCTTCGTACGAACCCTGTCGAGTTCGGCGAAGGCCGAGGCGAGCGTGTCCGAAACAATGCCGGCGATGCGGAATTCGTAGCGCATACGAGCACTTCCCTCGGGGCCGGGGCGCGGGGTCCGCTGCGATGCCCTGCCATCGTCGGTCGCGCGCGCCGATGTGGCATCCCCCGGTGCGGGCGACCTCCCGCCCACCCCGGAACGCTCCCGCTCACACCCTCGCCACTCCACCTTCCACCCGCGGGTGCGGCCCCGCGCCCTCCGGGCACGGAAAAAGGCCGGAAAAACACCGGAAACCCGGAAAAGGGTGAGCGGACGCGGACCTCACCCTCGGAAGGGTGAGGCGACGGCGACCACCCCGGCGGGTGAGGGGCGGGGCCTGCGGCCGGAGTGCGGGTGTGTTCGGCGGTGACGGCCCCGGCAGGTACGGGGGTGGGCCGGCGGGCGCCCGGGCCGTGTTGGTACGGGGCCGGGCGAGCGGCCGGGGCGCGGTGGCGACCGGTCCGGCCGGCGTGGGGCCGGGGTGCTCCGGGCGCTCGGCGGTGATGCGTCGGGGCCGGTGGGCGGTGAACCTTGAGGGGCGGGTCCGGGTTTCGCCGGGCCCGGACCGCCCGGAGGACGCCCGATGAACGCTCGCGCGACCGTCGGCCGGAACGCCTCCGTCCGCACCGGCCGCGCCGCGTTCCGCCGCCGCAGGCGGCTGCGCGCAGGCCTCCTCCAGCTGATTTCCGTCGGCGTCGGTCTTGGCCTCGGCCTGCTCGTCCCGGAGATCCGCCGCGGACCCGTGCTGCCGTCCCGCGAGGTGGCCGAGCTGCTGTTCGCGACCGGGTTCGGGGTCCTCGGCGCGGCCACCGTCATCTTCTCCGTGCTCTTCCTCGTGGTGCAGTGGGCGGCCACCACCTTCACCCCGCGGCTCACCCTGTTCCGGGACGCCCCGATCGTCTGGCGGACCTTCGCCTTCGTCGTCGGTCTGACCGTCTTCTGCGCCACCGCCGCGCTGGCGGTCGCCGGCCGGGAGCACGTCTCGGTGGTCGTGCCGGTCGCGGCGGGCGTCCTGCTGCTCCTGCTGCTGGCGCTGCTGCGCGGTCTGCTGCTCCAGGCGGTCGCCGCGATCCAGCTGGCCCCGGTGCTCCGCTCCATCTCCGAACGCGGCCGGGCCGGCCTCGACGCCCTCGGCACGAGCGGCCCCGAAGGCACCCCGGACCTCTCTCACCCCGCCTCGGACCTCCCTGACCTCCCTGACCTCCCTCACCCCCCGGACCCCGCGGCGCCCGGGAGCCCCGAGAACCCGGACGGTCCCGCCCCGGACCGTCGGCCCCTGGCCGGCCCCGGCCCGGCCCCCCAGGGCCGGTTCGGTCCCGGCCCCGAACGGCTGCGGTCGACGATCCGCTGGCCGGGCGCCGGCGCGGTGCTGCAACGCGTGGACACGGGCCGGCTGGCTCAGGCCGCGCGGGCCGCGAACGCGGTCGTCGTCCTGCGGGTGAGCCCCGGCACCACCCTGCGGTACGACACCACCGTCGCCGAGGTGTACGACGGCGACCTCCCCGGCTCCGGCGTCCTGCGCGCCCTGGAGACCGGCGCCGAACGGGTCTTCGACCAGGACCCGGAACTCGCGTTCCGGCTGCTCGCCGACATCGCGCTCAGGGCGTTGTCCCCCGCGGTCAACGACCCCGCGACGGCGGTGCAGGCGCTGGACGCCATGGAGGATCTGCTGCGCCGTCCGGTGCCGCCGCGGGAGGGGCCGCGCGAGATCACCGACCGCGCCGGAACCGTACGGGTGCTCGTGCCGCTGCCCGGACGGGAGGACTTCCTGCGGACGGCCTTCGACGACGTGATCCCGGCGGCCCGGAACTCCCCGATGGTCCTCGTGCGCCTGCGCACGCTCCTCCAGGACCTGGGCGGCACGGACCACGGCGCCGCCGACCGGCAGCTCGCCGGCCGCCTCGCCTGGGTGGAAGAGGAACTCGACACCGGCTTCCCCCGCCTCCGGGACGGGCTCACCGGGGAGCACGGGGAGCGAGTGGGGCGCCCGTCACCGGCTGGGGGCGACGCGGGCAGGGACCGGGGCGCGGACGGCGGGGGCACGGCCGGACAGGAGCCGGACGGCCGGTGAGCAGGGCGGCAAGGGTCACCGGGCGCCAGGGGCTCGGCGCCGCCGGAATCACCGGACGCCGGATGAGCGGGGCGTCCGAGGCCCGCGGGGCCGGGGCGGGCTTCCGTCGAGGGGTCGGAACGGCGGTTGCGCGAGCTCACCCGCGAAGGGTGATCCGCCGGGGCCGGGGGTGACCTCACGCTGGAGCCGAAGCAAGACGTCACGCGTCAGAAAGGGCTCCGCTCATGGCCTGCATCCAGCGGCAGACCCGGCCCGTGCCGGGTGCTCCGCGCCCCGGGCCCGTGCGCCACGGCCCGGAGGACCCCGTACGGTCCTCCGCGTCACCGTGGCCCTCGGGATCCCCGCGGCGCACGCCGTCGCTGCGGCCGTCGCGGGCCCCGGACGAGGCGACGAACGTCGCACCGCTCACGCCGGGCACACCGGACGGCCCCGTCACGGCCCGCCCCGTGTGTCCGGGGGGTCCCGCTCGCCCCCCGCCTTCGAGCGTCTGTCCGCCGGCGGACACCGCAGGACCGTCCCCGTCCGCCGCTCCACCGCGCTCTGCGCACCGCCTCCCAGGCCCTGTGGCCGGCCGCGATCCCTACCGGCCGGACCTGGGCGGAATCCCCGAGATCGCGACCCGGCGCCCGGCGACAGTTCGATCCGCCCGACACCCTGGCAACGCTCGCGGAGATGTCGCACAACCGACAGGAGTTCGACCATGAACGGCTCGACGGTCAATCTGGCAGCGGACTACCCCCTGCTGCAGGTCTTCTGGACCACGATGTGGTTCTTCCTCTGGATCCTCTGGTTCATGCTGCTGTTCCGCGTCATCGGGGACATCTTCCGCGACGACGAGCTGAACGGCTGGGGCAAGGCCGGCTGGTGCGTCTTCGTCGTCATCCTGCCCTTCCTCGGCATCTTCGTGTACCTCATCGCCCGCGGCCGGGGCATGGGCGAGCGCGAGCTGCGGCGCATGCAGAAGAGCCAGGAGGACATGAACGCCTACATCCGCGAGACCGCCGGCAGCAGCAGCGCCGGCAAGGCCGACGAACTGGCGAAGCTCGCGGACCTCAAGACCCACGGCCACATCACGGCCGAGGAGTTCGAGAAGGCCAAGGCGAAGGTCCTGGCCGCCTGACGGACGGGGCCGTCGCCGCCCGGCGGCACGGACACCCCCGCGCACGACGGACCACCGCCGCCCCCCGGGTCAGTGATCGCCCGGGCGGGCGGCGGGCCGTGTGCCATCCTGAGGAGGTGGCGCATCCCCGACCGCTCGACGACCTGGTCCGGCTGCGGCAGGCACGCGACCGGATGAACCGCGAGTACGCCGAGCCGTGGGACATGGCCACGCTCGCGCGCACCGCGCTGATGTCGCCCGGACACTTCCAGCGCAGTTTCCGGGAGGCGTTCGGCCAGACCCCGTACACCTATCTGATGACCCGCCGCATCGAGCGGGCCAAGGCGCTGCTGCGGCGCGGCGACCTGACGGTGACCGAGGTGTGCTTCGCCGTGGGCTGTACCTCGCTCGGTTCGTTCAGCTCCCGGTTCACGGAACTGGTGGGCGAGACCCCGAGTGCCTACCGGGCCCGCCCGCACGACCACGGCGCCCCCATCCCCTCCTGCGTGGCCCGTCGGCTCACCCGCCCGGGCCGCCACCGCAACCCGGAAGCGGAACCGGGCACGCGTCTTTGAGGCCCGCCGTCCGGACGCACGACCTAGGTTGGACGTATGGATCTGAAACTGTCCCAGTGCTTCATCTCCGTCGACGACCACGACAAGGCGCTCGCCTTCTACCGTGACGTGCTCGGCCTGGAGGTCCGGGGCGACGTCGGGTTCGAGGGGATGCGGTGGGTCACCGTCGCCTCGCCGCTCCAGCCGGACGTGGAGATCGTCCTGGAACCCCCGGCGGCCGACCCGGACGCGTCTCCCGCGGACAAGCTGGCCATGGCCCAGCTGCTGGCCAAGGGGATGCTCCGCGGAGTGATCTTCGCGACGACCGACTGCGACGAACTGTTCGAGCGGGTCCAGGCCTCGGGCGCCGAGGTCGTCCAGGAGCCCGAGGACCAGCCGTACGGCCTGCGGGACTGCGCGTTCCGCGACCCCGCGGGCAATCTGCTGCGCTTCACCCAGAAGCGCCCCGCCGGCTGACCGGGACGGCGGGGGCGGCGCGAGGACGGGATCGCGCGGGAGGGACACTACGTCCGTGGTCGCACGGGCGGGGTCCGTCCGCGCGGCGAACCGTCCGAACGCTTCGAGGAGCCACCCGTGCCGTCAGCGCGCCCCCGTGTCCTGTTCGTCAGCGACCTGGCCTATCCGGCCAAGGGGCGGCGCTACTGCGACGAGGACATCGCCCTGACCTCGCGGCTGCGCGAGGAGTTCGACATCGCCGTCTGCCATCCGCTCGACGCGGCCGCGCTGATGACCGGCTTCGACGCCGTGGTCGTCCGCAACAGCGGACCGGTCCTGCACCACCAGGCCGCCTACGACGCGTTCCGCGAGCGGGCGCTCGCCGAGGGCGTCCGCGTCTACAACCAGCTGTCGGGCAAGGGCGACATGGCCGGCAAGGGCTACCTGCTCGAGCTGACCGCGGCCGGGTTCCCCGTCATCCCGACCATCGACCGCGCCGAGGACCTGCACCTGCTGCCCGAGGCCGACCTGTACGCGGTGAAGCCGAGGCAGGGGGCCGACTCCATCGGCCTGGAGTTCGTGCCGAGCGAGAGGCTCGCGGGGCTGCCGTTCGGCGACCTCCTCGTCCAGCCGCGCATCGCCTTCCGCTACGAGGTGTCGTTCTACTTCGTCGACGACACCCTGCAGTACGCCCTGTACGCGCCCGACCCGGAGCGGCGCTGGGACCTGGAACCCTACGAACCGACCGACGAGGAGCGGGAGTTCGCGCAGCGGTTCGTCGACTGGAACGACATCGCGTACGGCATCCAGCGCGTGGACGCCTGCCGCGCCCCCGGCGGTGAGCTGCTGCTCGTCGAGCTCGAGGACCTCAACCCGTATCTGTCCCTGGACGTCCTCTCCCCCGAGGCCCGGGACTCCTTCGTCGCGCGGATGACGACGTCGCTGCGCGCCCTGATCGCACAGGAGACGGTATGAACCAGGACGGCGCTCCGGGGGACGGCCCTTCGTCCGCCACGGGCCCGGTCATCCGGTGGACCCACGTCTTCGTCGACCGGCCGGCCGCCGGTCTCGGGTCCGCGCTCGGTTTCTGGACGGCGGTCACCGGTACGAAGCTGTCCGAACCCCGGGGAGAGCGGGGTGAGTTCGTGACGCTGCTGCCCGGCGACGGCGACGCGTACGTCAAGGCGCAGGGAGTCGAGGAGGGCCCCGGGGGCGCGCACGTCTGTCTGTCCGTGGACGACGTGCCGGCGCTGGTGGAGTGGGCGCTGCGGCTGGGGGCGGGGCTCGTCGCGGACCACCGGGAGTGGGCCGTGCTGCGCTCGCCCGGCGGCCAGCCGTTCTGCGCGGTGCCCTGGAAGGGGGAGTCGGTGCGGCCGCGGGTCACCGAGGGGCCGGACGGGGCGACGAGCCGGCTCGACCAGGTGAGCATCGACCTGGCGCCGGACGTCTTCGACACCGAGGCCGTCTTCTGGGGCCGCCTCACGGGCTGGGAGTCGCTCCCCGGCGCGTTCCCGGAGTTCCATCTGATCAGGCCGCCCGCCGAACTGCCGGTGCGCATCCTGTTGCAGCGGCTGGGTACGGAACGCACCACGTCGGCGCACCTGGACCTCGCCTGCTCGGACGTCGAGGCGGTCCGGGCCGGCCACGAGGCCCTCGGGGCCACGACGGTCGGCCACGGCGCGCGCTGGACCGTGATGCGGGACCCCGTCGGCGGCGTCTACTGCCTGACCGGCCGCGATCCGGCGACGGGCAGTCTGCCGTAGCGCGGGACGGCGAGGGTCCGGGGTGCCCAGGACCGCAGCGCCGGATGCCGTGGGCCCGGGACCACGGCGTCCTGCCCCGGCCAACGATCATGGCGGCCGGCCGGAGCCCGGACGGCGGCGGCCTGCCGGAGCCCGGCGACCGCGACCGGACCGGTGGGGTCGGGCCGGGGCCGGACCGCCTGGGGTCAGGCCGGAGCCGGGCCGCCGTGGTCCCACACCTCCACGTCCACGACGGCGTCGGTCTCGATCGGCCCGTAGACGTGCGGGAACTCCTCCCCGCCCGGCTTCATCGCCTCGAAGCGGACCGGCGCGGTGAGCCGGTCGGCGTCGATCACGAGGACCACCAGCTCGTCCGGGCCGGTGTAGGAGCCGTACACCATGGCCGCCACGGCGGGGAGCTGGCCGCGCAGCGAGCAGTGGATGAAGCCCTCCTCCGCGAGGGTCCGCCCCCGGGTGGAGATCTCGAAGGTGCCCGACGCGCGGGCGGCGTCCCACAGGGAACGCTCGGTCAGATGCAGCAAGGGTTCGGACATGCGGACCACGCTACGCACGCAGCCGGGCCGCACGCACTTCCAAATAGCGGCGCTCGGGCAGGCTGAGGGTCCCGGCAGCGGCCGACGCGTAGGCGGCCCTGGCCGCGGCCGCGTCGCCGGCGCGCTCCAGCAGATGACCGCGGACCGCGTCCAGCCGGTGGCCCGCCGCCGACGCGCCCTCCAGCCGGTCGAGTTCGGCGAGGGCGGCGCGCGGTCCGTGCACCATGGCCACCGCGACGGCCCGGTTGAGGTGTTCGACCGGTCCCGGGACCCGGCGGACGAGGAGGTCGTACAGGCCGAGGATCTCGTTCCAGTCCGTCGCCTCCGGCGAGGGGGCCTCGTCGTGGACCGCGGCGATGGCGGCCCGGAGCGCGTAGGGGCCGGCCGGTCCGAGCGCGAGCGCCCCGGTCACCAGCGCCACCCCCTCCTCGATCGCCGCGCCGTCCCAGCGGGTGCGGTCCTGTTCGTCGAGGGGGACGAGCTCACCGTGCGGACCGGTGCGCGCTCCGCGCCGGGCGTCGGTGAGCAGCATCAGCGCGAGCAGTCCGGCCACTTCGCCCTCCTCGGGCAGCAGTTGCCGGACCGTGCGTGTCAACCGGATTGCCTCGTGGGCGAGTTCGGCCCGCTGGAGCGCGGTGCCCGAGGTGGCCGTGTAGCCCTCGTTGAAGATCAGGTAGAGGGTGTGCAGGACTGCGGGAAGCCGCTGCTCCCAGTGGTCGGGGCGGGTGAGTCCGGCGCCGCGGATCCGCTGCTTGGCCCGGCTGATCCGCTGCGCCATGGTCGCCTCGGGAATCAGGTAGGCCCGGGCGATCTCGGCCGTGGTCAGGCCGCCGACCGCGCGCAGGGTGAGGGCGATCTGCGCGGGCGGGGACAGTGCGGGGTCGCAGCACAGGAACAGGAGGGAGAGGGTGTCGTCCTGGGACGGGGCGCGGTCCGTGCCGGGCGGCGGGGCCGTGAAGGCGTCCCGCGGGGTCAGCGCCGCGGCCTTCTCCTCGCGCAGCCGCCGCGCCTCCTCGGCGCGCAGGGCGTCCACGAGCCGGCGGGAGGCGACCTTGATCAGCCAGCCGCGCGGGTTGTCCGGCACGCCGTGGGCGGGCCACTGCCCGGCGGCCGCGAGCAGCGCCTCCTGCGTGGCGTCCTCGGCCGCGTCGAAGTGGCCGTAGCGGCGGACGAGCGCGCCGAGGACCTGCGGCGCGTGGCGGCGCAGCAGGTCCTCGGTCGTGTTCGTGCCCGGCATCCCGCTCAGAGGTCCCCGGCACCGTCCTGGATGGGCCGGATGACGACCGGGCGGCCGGTGGCGCCCTCGGGGCCCGGGCAGTGGGTGACGCGTTCGGCGATCTCGGTGACCCGTTCCAGGCTCGCGCAGTCGACCACCCAGTAGCCGGCCATCAGCTCCTTGGTCTCGCTGTAGGGGCCGTCGGTGATCACGGCCTTGCCGTCGGGGCCCAGGGACACCTGGCGGGCCCGCGCGGGATCGGTCAGCCCCTGGGCGTCGACGAGCTCGCCGGACTCGGAGAGGTCGTCGCCGATCGCGCCCATGTAGGCGTACATGGCCTGGAGTTCCTGCTCGCTCCAGGCGGGTGCGTGCTCGGAGGCGTTGCCCCGCATGCCCTCGTAGTCGGCCTGGGTTCCCTGCACCATCACCAGGTACTTCATGAGTCCGCTCCTTCGGCTTCCTCGGTCCGGACCGCCCGTGGTGGGCGGCTCTCACAGGAGACGTCGGAGCCGGCCCGCGGTTCTCTACACGTCGGTGCCCGTCTCTTTCGTGTCGTCGTGCCGGGGGGTGCGGTGCGCGTCAGGACTGCTCCGCCGCGGTCTCCCGCGGCAGGCCGTCCCCGTGCCCCCGGTCCCGCTCGTGTCCGGGCTCGTACACGTAGGCCGCGCAGTCCGGGTTGTGGCAGGGGCCGGGGCCCCACTTGGGCACCCAGGCGCCCAGGGTCTTGTACCGGTGCACGGTCGTGGCGACGGACTGCCCGCATTCGGGACATACATGCTCATCGGTGCCCATGCCTTCAGGGTAGGACGGGGGCCTCCCCACTTCCTGTCGTACGCCCGGGATCAGTCCCGTACGAGCGGACGCGGCTCGCGCCACATCGGCCACATCCGCGGACCGCCGGGAAGGTCGAGGGGGCTGCCCTCGGGCTCGAAGCCGAGCCGTTCGTACAGCGCGCGGCTGCGGGCGTTGCTGGCCTCCAGATAGGCGGCGAGGCCCTCCCGGTCGCAGCGGTCGAGGACCGACTCGATCAGCGCGCGGCCGAGCCCCTGGCCCTGGCGCTCCGGTGCCACCCCGATCATCCACAGGTACGCGTGGGCCCGCCCCTCGGGGTGGACGCCGGCCGTCAGCCGGCCGATCTGTTCTACGCGTTCGTTGTCCGGGTCGACGGCCGCGCGCAGTTCGGCGGGACCGTCCTCGGCGTCCCCCTGTCCGTCCCCGCCGTCGTGCTGCGCGGCGGCGGGGACGGACAGCCACAGGGCGCACGCGGAACCGTCCTCGGCCAGATCGATGCGCCCCTCGGCGAGGACGACGTCGGTGAAGGCCGCCATCAGCGCGGGGTGCTTCGCGCGCCGGTGCGCCGGGGTGGGGAACACCCAGTTGCTCACCGGATCGTCCTGGAAGGCCTCGTCCAGCAGCCGGACGACCAGTTCCCGGTCCGTCTCCCCCGCCACCCGGATCGCCACACCCATGACCAGCCCCGCCTCTCGCCCAACCAGCCTCGAACGTACGGGGGTTGAGCCTATTACGGGCCGGAGTCGGCCCATCGCCCCCGGGGTGCGTCCGGAGGCGCGGGCCCCGGGCGCCGTGGGGACGCGCGGGGCCCGCCCGCCGGAGCCGGGCGGCGCACGGACGTCAGGTGCCGTGCGCCGCCCGGGCTCCGGAGCCGTCGGCCGGCGCGGGGCCGGTCAGCTGCTGCGCCGCGTCACGTACTCGGCCAGGGCGAGCAGGCCGCCCGCCGCCTCGGGGTCGGGAACCGCCCGGGACAGTTCGTGCATCGCCCGGGACATCCGGTCGGCCGCCTGGATCTGTGCCCAGTCGCGCCCTCCCGCCCGTTCGACGGCCAGTACGGTGCGCTCCAACTCCCCTTCCTGGTAGGGCGCCGCGTAGAGCGCGGCGAGTTCGGCGGCCGCCGGGGTGCCCGAGGTGAGCGCGGCGACCACGGGCAGCGACTTCTTGCGGGCGGCGAGGTCCGCTCCGGCCGGTTTGCCGGTGCGGGACGGGTCTCCCCAGATCCCGATCACGTCGTCGATCAGCTGGAAGGCGAGTCCCGCCTCCCTGCCGAACGCGTCGAGCGCGTCGACGTCCTCGGTGTCCGCCCCCGCGTACAGCCCGCCGATGGCGCAGGCGCTGCCGAGCAGGGCACCGGTCTTCGCCTCGGCCATGGCGAGGCACTCGTCGAGGGTGACCTCGTGCGGGCCGAGTTTCTCCATGGCCGTGTCCGTGTGCTGTCCGGCGCACAGCTCGACGACACAGCCCGCGAGCCGCGCGGCGGCCGCCGGGGACGCGGGGTGCGGGTCCTCGGCGAGCAGTCGCAGGGCCAGGGCCTGCATCGCGTCCCCGGCGAGGATCGCGTCGGCGTCGCCGAACACGGTCCACGCGGTGGGACGGTGTCTTCGGGTGGTGTCCCGGTCCATGACGTCGTCGTGGAGCAGGGTGAAGTTGTGGATCAGCTCCACGGCGGCGGCCGCCCGTACGGCGCTCGTGTGCGCTCCGCCGAGCGCTTGGACCGCGCTCAGCACGAGCGCGGGCCGGATGGCCTTCCCGGCGTTCCCGGTCCCCGGGGTGCCGTCCGCCTGCTCCCAGCCGAAGTGGTAGAGCGCGATCCGGCGCATCGAGCCCGGCAGCGAGTCCAGGGCCCGGCGCAGTTCGGGGTCGACGACCGCCCGGGCCCGTTCCAGGACGGCCGCGGCCTCCTGTGCGTCGGGCGGGTCCGGCGGCACCTGTCCGTCGCCGGGCCGGGCGCCGGGACCGCGCCGGTCGGCGGTGCCCGCCGGGCGGCGCCCGGCGGGAATCCCGGCCGCCGACTGGCGGGTCCGGGTCGTCACCGCCATCGGCCGATCTCGACGTTCTCCAGGATGCCGAGGGCGTCCGGGACGAGGACCGCGGCCGAATAGTAGGCCGTCACCAGGTAGGAGATGATCGCCTGCTCGTTGATGCCCATGAAGCGCACCGACAGGCTCGGCTCGATCTCGTCCGGGATGCCCGCCTGCTGGAGCCCGACGACTCCCTGTTCGGCCTCGCCGGTACGCATGGCGATGATCGAGGTCGTCCGGGCGTCGCTGACCGGGATCTTGTTGCACGGGAAGATCGGTACCCCGCGCCAGGTCGGGATGCGGTTGCCCGCCACCTCGATGCTCTCGGGGACCAGTCCGCGCTTGTTCAGTTCACGGCCGAACGCGGAGATCGCGCGCGGATGGGCGAGGAACAGCTTGGTGCCCCGACGGCGGCTGAGCAGCTCGTCCATGTCGTCCGGGCTCGGCACGCCGTCGTGCGGCTGGAGCCGCTGGTCGTACTCGCAGTTGTTGAGCAGGCCGAACTCGCGGTTGTTGACGAGTTCGTGCTCCTGGCGTTCCTTCAGCGCCTCCACGGTGAGCCGCAGCTGCTGCTCGGTCTGGTTCATCGGCTGGTTGTAGAGGTCGGCCACACGGGTGTGCAGCCGCAGGACGGTCTGGGCGATGCTCAGTTCGTACTCGCGCGGGGACGCCTCGTAGTCGACGAAGGTGCCCGGGATGTCCTGCTCGCCGGTGTGGCCGGCCGCGAGGTCGATCTCCTTCTCGCCGTACTTGTTGGTGCGCTGCGACGGGATCGCGCGCAGTTCGCGCAGGTGGGCGTGCAGGGACTCGGAGCGCTCCGCCACCTGTTCGAGGTCGTTGCGGGGCAGGACGAGCACGGTCACCGCCGTCACCGCGCGGGCCGTGTACTCCCAGATGGCCTCCGGGTCGATGAGCGACTGCTCGCCGAAGTAGGCGCCGTCGGCGAGGACGCCCAGCACCGCGTCGCCCCCGTAGGGACCGGTGCCGATCTTCTCGACCTTGCCGTGCGCGAGGAGGAACACCTCTTCGGCTCGGCTGCCGAACGAGGCCAGCACGTCCCCGGGCGCGAACTCCCGCTGCTGGCAGCGCTGGGCGAGCTCGCCGAGCACGTCGTGATCCTCGTACGACCGCAGCACGGACAGTTCTCCGAGTTCCGCGGGGATGACCTGGACGCGGTCGCCGGTCTTGACGAACGTCACCCGGCCGTCGCCCACGGAGTAGCTGAGCCGCCGGTTCACGCGGTACGTGCCACCCTGCACGTTCACCCACGGAAGCATGCGCAGCAGCCACCGTGAGCTGATCTCCTGCATCTGTGGCGCGGACTTGGTGGTGGTGGCCAGGTTCCGCGCGGCTGATGTGCCGAGACTCTGCTGCGGACGGTTCTGCTCCGCGCGGACCTCTTCGCCTACCGACATGAAAATTGCCCTCCCGGTCGTGCACTGATCTTCGCGGCCAAGCCTTTCATCACGGTGTGTGCTGATGCCATTACACGAATGAGGGGGAATGGATCACTCCGGACGTGGGCAGGGAGGGCCGGTTCCGCTTTTCGCGGGCCTGACCGGATCGGCTCGCACGCTGTGCGAACGGCTGGGTCCGGCCACCTGGCCGGATATAGAAGCTGCGGTACCAGACGGCCACGGCAGGGTGGCCGGCGTACAGCGCGAAGGAGTCGGCCATGGCATCGCCCATGTCCGCGGGCAGTTTCCTGGACCGGATCAGGGACGAAGGCGTCCGTGTCGTCGAGGTCGGCGACTGGGAGCACCACAACCGCAACCACAAGGGGCCGTGGGGGCCGGTGCACGGGGTGATGATCCACCACACGGTGACCTCCGGCGGCGCGCTCACCGTCGGACTGTGCCGCGAGGGCCGCGAGGACCTGCCGGGACCGCTGTGCCACGGGGTCATCACCAAGGACGGCGTCGTCCATCTCGTCGGCTACGGCCGCGCCAACCACGCGGGCCTCGGCGACGACGACGTACTGCGCGCGGTGATCGCCGAGCGGGCGCTGCCGCACGACAACGAGGCGAACACCGACGGCAACCGCCACTTCTACGGCTTCGAGTGCGAGAACCTCGGCGACGGCAAGGACCCGTGGCCCGAGGTGCAGCTCGACGCCATCGCCAAGGTCTGCGCCGCGATCTGCCGCTTCCACGGCTGGACGGAGCGCTCGGTCATCGGCCACCTGGAGTGGCAGCCCGGCAAGGTGGACCCCCGGGGCTTCACGATGAGCTTCCTGCGGGGTCGGGTCCGCGAACTCCTGAAGTGAGCCGAGCCGCCGGGGCCGAAGGCCGCCGGCCGACACCACGGCCCCGACGCCACGGCCCCGACGCCACGGCCCCGGCGGCCGGCGACCGCGGACGGGGACGGGGACGGGGACGGGGACCGCGAGGGCGAGCGCCGGCGGGCGGACACGGACGGCCGGAGTCACGGCCCCGGTGTCCGGCCACGCGTCCGGCGACCGCGGAGAGGTGAGCGCGCAGGGGCGACCGTGGACGACGGCCGGGGCGCACGGCCTCGTCCGGCCCCACGTCCGGCGCCCCTGGAGGGGCGACCGCGTACGAACGCCCGCGGACGGTGGCCAGGCGTTCGGCGCCGGCGTCCGGCACCCCTGGAGGGGCGACCGCGGACGGCGGCCGGGCCGACGGCCCCCACGTCCGGCACCCCCCGGACATGTGTCCGACAATGAGTCCGTGACCAGCCCCGACACCCCGGACCCCGCCGTCCCGGACGACGCCGGTGACCGGGCCGTCGGCACGCGCACGCCGACCGGCTCCCGGGGCCCGCGGGTGCCCGGCGCCCCGGACCCCGGTTCCCCCGGCCCGCCCCCGCGGCTCCCCTCACCCCTCGGGGACGTCGTGGACGAGCGGTTCGAGCGGTACGGGGTGCGGCTCGCGCTGAAGCGGGACGATCTGATCCACCCGGAGCTGATCGGCAACAAGTGGCGCAAGCTCACGCCGAACCTGGAGGCGGCGGCGGGCCGCACCTTGGTCACCTTCGGCGGCGCCTACTCGAACCACCTGCGCGCCACCGCCGCCGCGGGCCGGCTGCTGGGCCTGCCCACCCTGGGCGTGGTCCGCGGCCACGAACTGGCGGGCCGCCCCCTCAACCCCTCGCTGGCCCGCTGCGCCGCCGACGGCATGCGGCTCCATTTCGTCGACAGATCGACCTACCGGCACAAGACGGACCCCGGCACCCTGGCCGGGATCCTGCGCGCGACGGGCACCGAGGACGCGTACGTGGTGCCCGAGGGCGGCAGCAACGCCCTCGCCGTCCGGGGCTGCCTCGCGCTCGGCGAGGAGCTGCGGGAGGCAGGTGGCGTCGACGTGGCCGCCGTCGCCTGCGGCACCGGCGGCACCCTCGCCGGCCTGGCCGCGGGGCTCGGCCCGGGCCGGCGGACCCTGGGGATCCCGGTCGTGCGCGGTGGCTTCCTGGAGGCCGACACGACCGCACTCCAGCGGGCCGCGTTCGGCGCCCGGCGCGGGACCTGGTCCCTCGACGACCGCTTCCACTTCGGCGGCTACGCCCGCACCACGCCCGAACTCGACGCCTTCGCCGAGGACTTCGAGCAGCGGCACGGGCTGCCGGTCGAACGTCTCTATGTCGCCAAGATGCTCTACGGACTTGTCGCCCTCGCCGGGGAGGGGGCCTTCCCGCGCGGCACGACGGTGGCGGCGGTGATCACCGGAGCGCCGTTCCCCTCCGTGGGAGACGGGCCTCAGGCCGCCTCCCGGTAGGCCGCCGCCTCCTCCAGGTCCAGCCGCCGCAGCAGCGTGCGCAGCATCTCGTCGTCGATGTAGCGGTGGTCGCGCAGCCTGACGAAGACGTCGCGCTCGGTGCTGATCATCTCGCGGGACAGCCGGCGGTAGGTGTCGTCGGCGGTCTCCCCGGTGACCGGGTTGACCGCGCCGAGCCGCTCCCAGACGGCGTTGCGGCGCCGCTCCATGACCGTGCGCAGCCGCTCGGCGAGCGGCGGCGGCAGTTCGTTGCGCTCGTCGGCGAGGAGTGCGTCGAGGCGCTCCTCGGCGGCGCGGGAGGCCTGCGCCTGGGCGTTGGCCTCGGCGAGGGTCTCGGCCTGGGTGTCGCGTCCGGGCAGTTTCAGCAGCCGGATGAGCGGGGGCAGGGTCAGCCCCTGGACGACGAGGGTGCCGATGACGGTGGTGAAGGTCAGGAAGAGGATCAGGTTCCGGTCGGGGAAGGCGCCGCCGCCGTGCACGGTGAGCGGGATGGAGAAGGCGATGGCGAGGGAGACGACGCCGCGCATGCCGGCCCAGCCGATGACGAACGGCCCCTTCCAGGTGGGGTTCTCCTCGCGCTCGCGGATGCGCGCCGACACCAGGCGCGGCAGGAAGGTGGCGGGGTACACCCACACGAAGCGGGTGAGGACGACCACGAGGAAGAGGGCGACGGCGTACCAGGCGGCGCTGGTGCCCTCGTAGGCGCCGAGGCCCTTGAGGACGACCGGCAGCTGGAGTCCGATCAGCGCGAACACCGCGGACTCCAGGACGAAGGCGACCATCTTCCACACCGCCTCCTCCTGGAGCCGGGTCGCGAAGTCCACCTCCCAGGAGCGGTGCCCGAGGTAGAGCGCGACGACGACCACCGCGAGCACCCCGGAGGCGCCGAGCTGCTCGGCGATCCCGTAGGCGACGAACGGGATCAGCAGGGAGAGGGTGTTCTGCAGGAGCGCCTCGTTCATGTGGGTGCGCAGCCAGTGGATGGGGATCATCAGCACGAGTCCGACGGCCACCCCGCCGACCGCGGCGAGCAGGAACTCCCCGATGCCGCCGGCCCAGGTCGCGCCCTCGCCGACCGCCGCGGCGAGGGCGACCTTGTAGGCGGTGATCGCGGTCGCGTCGTTCACCAGGGACTCGCCCTGGAGGATCGTGGTGATCCGTGACGGCAGCCCGACCCGGCGGGCCACGGCGGTCGCGGCCACCGCGTCCGGCGGCGCGACCACGGCGCCGAGGACGAGGGCCGCGGGCAGCGGCAGGCCCGGCACCAGCAGATAGGCGGCCCAGCCGACCGCCAGGGTCGCGAAGAGCACGTAGCCGACCGACAGCAGCGCCACGGGCCGCAGCTGGGCCCTCAGGTCGAGGTAGGAGCTGTCCGTGGCGGCCGTGTACAGCAGCGGGGGCAGCACCAGCGGGAGCACGACCTCGGGGTCGAGTTCGTACGCGGGCACCCCGGGCAGGTACGAGACCAGCAGCGCCACGGCGACGATCAGCAGCGGCGCCGGGACGGGGGTGCGGCGGGCGGCCCCGGCGACCGCCGCGCTCCCCGCGACCAGCAACAGCAGTGGCAACACATCCATCGACTTCCGCCCGCCCTCTTTTTCCGCGCGGCATCCCGCACGCCCGACGTAACCTGGCAATCATGAAACAGTGCACGCACGCCGACGCGCTGCCGCAGCCCGAACCCGCCCCCGGGAGCGAGACCTGCCTGGAGTGCGTGGCCGCCGGTACCCACCCGGTGCAGCTCCGGCTGTGTCTGGAGTGCGGGCATCTCGCCTGTTGCGACTCCTCACCGCTGCGGCACGCCTCGGCCCACCACGACGACACCGGACATCCGATCATGCGCACGTTCGAGCAGGGGGAGAGCTGGCGCTGGTGTTTCGTGGACCACGTCCTCGTCTGAGCCGTGGATCGCGTCCGCGGGTGACCCACGATCCGGACGGTTCGACCCTCTGACGTCTGGGTACGTCAACCCGGCGCGCGCTCTTCCTATTTGGGGCCGCAGACCTCTAGCCACTGTCCGTACTCATGGGCTTACTATGAGTGACAGCAAGGGGCGGGGTCCCCAGGACAGGAAAGTCGGGAGCGCGGTAGCGTCACCGCAGAACGACGTAGCGCGTTACCCCGGGGGGCGACCCTCGGCCCCCGAAAGAGCTCGAACGAGCTTGTACCACCATGGAGGTGAGGGTGTCCCAGATCGCAGGCGAGCCCGCGACGAAGGACTTCGTGGAAGTCCGGCTGCCGGCCGCGGGTGCCTACCTGTCGGTACTGCGCACGGCCACGGCCGGGCTGGCGGCCCGTTTGGACTTCACCCTCGACGAGATCGAGGACCTGCGCATCGCGGTGGACGAGGCCTGCGCGATCCTGCTGCAGCAGGCCGTCCCCGGTTCGGTGCTCAGCTGTGTCTTCCGGCTGATCGACGACTCTCTCGAGGTCACGGTCTCGGCCCCGACCACCGACGGTCACGCTCCGTCACGTGACACCTTCGCGTGGACCGTCCTGTCCGCTCTCGCGGGCAAGGTCGACTCCACCGTGGCCGAGGACAGGACCGTGTCGATCAGCCTCTACAAACAACGCGGCGCGGGACCCGGGCCGGCGTGAGGAACGGGGACGGGCCGGTGCGGGACGAAGAGCGCGGCACACGGGAGCCTCCCGCGGAGCGCGCCGACGGTCCGGACGGGCCGCGGCACACGGCGGAGGGCGTCGACGGCATCCCCGAACAGGCCCGGCCGCATCCGGAGATCGGCGTCTCCTCGGTGGCAGCGGCGCAGCCGGGAGCCTTCCCCGTCCGGGGAGGTCCCCCCGGTTCGAGCGCGGCCGAGGACACGGGGGAAGAGCCTCGAGCTCGGGAAATGGTGACGGGCGGGACTATGAGCGAGCACGAGCGAAACGCGGAGCAGAACGTGCAGGGCGCGCAGCACGAGCGAAACGCCGAGGAGGTGCGGGGCGCGCAGCACGAGCCGGCCGAGCGAAACGCCGAGCAGGAGGTGCGGGCCGCGCAGCACGAGCCGGCCGAGCGGCACGTCCAGCACGACCCGCAGGACCGCAGCGGGGCGCGGGCGATGTTCGTCGAGCTGCGCAAGCTGCAGGACGGCAGCACCGAGTACGCGGAGCTGCGCAACCAGCTCGTCCGAATGCACCTGCCGCTCGTCGAGCACCTGGCCCGCCGCTTCCGCAACCGCGGTGAGCCGCTGGACGACCTGACCCAGGTCGCGACGATCGGGCTGATCAAGTCCGTCGACCGGTTCGACCCGGAGCGCGGGGTCGAGTTCTCGACCTACGCGACCCCGACGGTGGTCGGCGAGATCAAGCGGCACTTCCGTGACAAGGGCTGGGCGGTGCGCGTCCCGCGCCGGCTCCAGGAGCTGCGCCTCGCGCTGACCACGGCGACCGCGGAGCTCTCCCAGCTGCACGGCCGTTCCCCGACGGTCCACGAGCTGGCCGAGAAGCTGGCCATCTCGGAGGAGGAGGTCCTGGAGGGCCTGGAGTCCGCCAACGCGTACTCCACGCTGTCCCTGGACGTCCCGGACACGGACGACGAGTCCCCCGCGGTCGCGGACACCCTGGGCGCCGAGGACGAGGCGCTGGAGGGCGTCGAGTACCGCGAGTCGCTCAAGCCTCTCCTTGAGGACCTGCCGCCGCGGGAGAAGCGGATCCTGCTCCTTCGCTTCTTCGGCAACATGACGCAGTCGCAGATCGCGCAGGAGGTCGGCATCTCCCAGATGCACGTCTCGCGCCTGCTGGCCCGCACCCTGGCCCAGCTGCGGGAGAAGCTCCTCGTCGAGGAGTGAGCCCGGGGGCCTTCCCGAGGTCCCGCCTACTTCTCGTTCGGTGCGTCCTGCACGTCGCCGCCGGGCCCTCGGATTCCGAGGGCCCGTGTCGTCTCCGGGTGCACGAGCAGCACGAGGGCCGTCAGCGCGACGGCCGCGAGGGCGATCCCGGCGGGGATGGCGACGCTGTCGGCCTGGAGCAGGGTGTAGGCCACGGGCAGCGCCACGATCTGGGTGATGAGGGCGGGGCCCCGGCTCCAGGAGCGGCGCTGCAGCAGTCCGCGCGCGGCGAGCAGCGGGAGCAGCGCGAGCGCGATCAGCGTGACGCCGCCGGTGACGGCCTGCGTCCTGCTGTCGGGGTCGCCGGTGAGTCCGAGGACCAGGACGCAGACGCCGCCCGCCACGAGGGCGGTCCCCTCCAGCGCGGCCAGCGCCGCGGCGGCGGTCAGCCGGCCGGGACGGGGGGCGGGGCGGGGGGCGTCGGAAGTGGGATTCTGCTCACGGCTCACCCTCGAAGAGTAGCCGCCGGCTCCGGGCGCCCGAAGTGCCCGTGCCCGGGAACCGCACGGCTCCGGGCTTCGGGGACGTCGGATTCCTCACACCCGCGCCACCTGCGAACTCTTACTTGATCCCTACCTCGGTCTGGGACGAGTACCACCCAGTAGGTACGCTGCATCGCATGCGTGCACTTCTCGTGGTCAATCCGGCGGCAACCACCACGAGTGCGCGTACGCGTGACGTGCTGATCCACGCGCTGGCCAGTGAGATGAAACTGGAAGTGGTCACGACCGAGTACCGCGGGCACGCCCGGGACCTCGGCAGGGGGGCCGCCGACAGTGACGACATAGACCTGGTCGTGGCCCTCGGCGGCGACGGCACGGTCAACGAGGTCGTGAACGGTCTGCTGCACCGGGGCCCCGACCCCGAGCGCCTCCCGGGCCTGGCCGTGGTGCCCGGCGGCTCGACGAACGTCTTCGCCCGCGCCCTGGGCCTGCCGAACGACGCCGTGGAGGCGACCGGCGCCCTGCTGGACGCGCTGCGCGAGGAGCGCGAGCGCACCGTCGGCCTCGGTCTCGCCGCGGGAACCCCCGGCACCGAGGACGAGTCCGTCCCCGCCCGCTGGTTCACCTTCTGCGCCGGTCTCGGCTTCGACGCGGGCGTCGTGGGACGGGTCGAACAGCAGCGCGAACTCGGCCGGCGCTCCACGCACGCGCTGTATCTGCGCCAAGTGCTGCGGCAGTTTCTGGACGATCCGCACCGCCGGCGCGGAATGATCACCCTGGAGCGCCCCGGCGCCGACCCGGTGAGCGATCTGGTGCTGTCCATCATCTGCAACACCTCGCCGTGGACGTTTCTCGGCAATCGTCCGGTGTACGCGACGCCTAAGGCCTCGTTCGATACCGGACTCGACGTACTGGCACTCAGCCGCATGTCGACGCCCGCCGTCGCCCGGTATGCCACGCAGTTGCTCACTTCGTCCCCCGAGCGGGGCCCCCGCGGCAAGCACGCTGTCACTCTGCACGACCTGACCGACTTCACCTTGCATTCGAAGGTGCCGCTCCCCCTTCAGATGGACGGCGACCATCTGGGACTGCGCACGAGCGTGACGTTCACAGGCGTACGCCGTGCACTGCGTGTGATTGTGTGAGTGGAAGAGGCCAAACTCCTTTCACTCGAACGTTTAGGCCACGGTCCACCCCATGGAAGTACGGCTGTGACTCAGCCGACACCGAGGAATCAAAAAAAACTTTCCGGAAGGGGTTGTATCCGCCGCTGAGGTTTGCGAGTCTCTAGGTGGCGCTCGGGACGGCCCGCAAACATCGGCCCCACAGAGCACCGGAACCCCTCCTCAATTCACAGGACCACACCAGTCCGTCTGGTTGTCGGCCCTTCACTTGTTGAGGGATTCGTGAAAGCGTTCACATTCACAAGCAACGTGCATGTAATACCAAGGAGAGGTAGCAGCCATGGACTGGCGTCACAACGCCGTTTGCCGCGAGGAAGACCCCGAGCTCTTCTTCCCCATCGGCAACACCGGTCCTGCGCTGCTGCAGATCGAGGAAGCCAAGGCCGTCTGCCGCCGCTGCCCCGTCATGGAGCAGTGCCTGCAGTGGGCGCTCGAGTCCGGCCAGGACTCCGGCGTCTGGGGTGGCCTCAGCGAGGACGAGCGCCGCGCGATGAAGCGCCGTGCCGCCCGCAACCGAGCTCGTCAGGCCACCGCCTGACGTTCCACCCCGCACGAGCCTGAGCTTGGCGGCGCGTACAGCGAGTACGCAACTCCCGCCCCCGAGCCGCAGCGCGCAGTACCCCGATGCGCTTGATGCAACGAGCTTTCAGCCCCGGACCACCTGGTGATCCGGGGCTCATTGCTGTTCGCGTCCGGAATCGGTCACGCTGAGTGATGTCCGTCCGGGCGGTGCCGGCTCCCCGGCCGTGGGCCCGGATGCGCCCCGGACCGGCCGGGGCGCGGGCCGGCTACTTGGGCACGACCACCGGGATGTCGAGGAGCACCTGGGTGCCGCGCTCGGGGGCGGCGACCATGTCGAAGGTGCCGCCCAACTCGCCCTCCACCAGCGTCCGTACGATCTGCAGGCCGAGGTTGCCCGAGCGGTGCGGGTCGAAGCCCTCGGGCAGCCCGACCCCGTCGTCCTGCACCGTGACCAGCAGCCGGGCGTCCTTGGAGGTGCCGCCGCGCACCGCGGAGACCTCGACGGTCCCCCGGTCGCCCTCGCGGAAGCCGTGCTCCAGCGCGTTCTGCAGGACCTCGGTGAGCACCATGGACAGCGGGGTCGCGACCTCGGCGTCCAGGATGCCGAAGCGGCCGGTGCGCCGGCCGGTGACCTTGCCGGGTGAGATCTCGGCGACCATGGCGAGCACCCGGTCGGCGATCTCGTCGAACTCCACCCGCTCGTCCAGGTTCTGGGAAAGCGTCTCGTGCACGATCGCGATCGAGCCGACCCGGCGCACGGCCTCCTCCAGGGCCTCGCGGCCCCGGTCCGACTCGATGCGCCGGGCCTGTAGCCGCAGCAGGGCCGCCACCGTCTGGAGGTTGTTCTTCACCCGGTGGTGGATCTCCCGGATGGTGGCGTCCTTGGTGATCAACTCGCGCTCGCGGCGCCGCAGTTCGGTGACGTCCCGGAGCAGGACCAGGGAACCGACGCGGGTGCCCTTGGGCTTGAGCGGGATCGCCCGGAGCTGGATCACGCCGTCGGCGCTCTCGATCTCGAACTCACGGGGGGCCCAGCCGCTGGCGACCTTCGACAGCGCCTCGTCCACCGGGCCCCGGGACGGGGCGAGTTCGGCGGTCGTCGTACCGAGGTTGTGTCCCACCAGGTCGGAGGCCAGACCGATGCGGTGGTACGCGGAGAGCGCGTTCGGGGAGGCGTACTGGACGATGCCGTCCGCGTCCAGGCGGATCAGTCCGTCGCCCACGCGCGGCGAGGCGTCCATGTCGACCTGCTGGTCGGGGAACGGGAAGGTGCCCGCCGCGATCATCTGGGCGAGGTCGGAGGCACTCTGCAGATAGGTCAGTTCGAGGCGGCTCGGGGTGCGCACCGTGAGCAGGTTGGTGTTGCGCGCGATGACACCGAGGACGCGGCCCTCGCGCCGGACGGGGATCGACTCGACCCGGACCGGCACCTCCTCGCGCCATTCGGGGTCGCCCTCGCGCACGATCCGGCCCTCGTCGAGCGCGGCGTCCAGCAGGGGGCGGCGGCCGCGCGGGACCAGATGGCCGACCATGTCGTCCTGGTACGAGGTGGGCCCGGTGTTGGGGCGCATCTGGGCGACCGAGACGTAGCGGGTGCCGTCCCGGGTCGGGACCCACAGGACGAGGTCGGCGAAGGAGAGGTCGGAGAGCAGCTGCCACTCCGAGACCAGCAGATGGAGCCACTCGAGATCGGAGTCGTCGAGGGCTGTGTGCTGGTGTACGAGGTCGTTCATGGAGGGCACGTGTGCGAGCGTACCCGGAGGATCCGACAGGTCCCGAAATCGGCCGCGCGCACGGGGCCCCGGGGGCGCTGTGGCGGCCCCGGAAACACCCGCGGGCCGCGGCGCCTGAGAGGGACCCTCAACCCTCCCGGCACCGCAGCCCGGAGCAACATCGGCCGTGGGGTGTGCGGTCCCGGTCGGCCGAAGAGAGGAGCCGGAGCAGTCAGGGCAGAGAGCGCCGGTTCCTCGGTCCGTCTTCCTGTGCGGGGAAGACGGAGGCTTGTTCAGTTTCTCAGTCCATTGTGGACTAGACCATGCTTGTGCGTCCATGCGTGCGCGGCCGCGTCCTCGGCCCGCGCGCCGCGGCGGCGGACCTCGTCGTCCGCCCATCCAACACCAGGAGCGCCCTTCAGGGTATCCCGCGCCGCTCCCCGGACGGCAGGAGCCACCGGGCCGACGGCGGCGCACTCAAGCGGAATTCACGAGTCCGGGCGGGTCCGGGGATTCGTCCCGCGACGCACCCCGTGGCGGGGCGACGGAAGGGTGACCCTCTGCTAGATTGGTCTATACCACATGTGTCCCCCTTCGGATTCGGGCGCGTTCCTGAGTCCCCTCTCCAGATCGGCAGGCCCAGCGTGGAAGTTGTCATCGTCCCGGACGCCGCGGCGGGCGGCGAGCTCATCGCCGAGGCCATGGCGAAGCTGCTCCGGCGCAAGCCCGACGCGCTCCTCGGCGTGGCCACCGGCTCGACGCCGCTGCCCATCTACGCGGCGCTCGCGGCCCGCGTGGGGTCCGGTGCCGTGGACGCCTCGGGCGCGCGCGTGGCGCAGCTCGACGAGTACGTGGGGCTGCCGGCCGAGCACCCCGAGTCCTACCGGTCCGTGCTGCGGCGCGAGGTGCTGGAGCCGCTGGGCATCGGCATGGACGCGTTCATGGGCCCCGACGGCACGGCGGCCGACGTCCAGGCCGCGTGCGAGGCCTACGACAAGGCGCTGGCGGCGGCCGGCGGCGTCGACCTCCAGCTGCTGGGGATCGGGACCGACGGGCACATCGGGTTCAACGAGCCGTGCTCCTCGCTCGCCTCGCGCACCCGGATCAAGACGCTGACCGAGCAGACCCGGGTGGACAACGCGCGGTTCTTCGACGGTGACATCGAGCAGGTACCGCACCACGTCATCACCCAGGGCATCGGCACGATCCTGGAGGCCCGGCACCTGGTGCTGCTCGCGACGGGCGAGGGCAAGGCGGACGCCGTGGCCGCGACGGTCGAGGGACCGGTCGCCGCGATCTGCCCGGCCTCCGCGCTCCAGCTGCACCCGCACGCCACGGTGGTCGTCGACGAGGCCGCCGCGTCCAAGCTGAAGCTCGGCGACTACTTCCGCCAGACCTTCGCCGCGAAGCCGGACTGGCAGGGAATCTGACACGACCCCCGGCCCAAGCGCCGGACCCACCACGACACCGGTGCCGGGCACTCCGACGGGAACGCCCGGCACCGGTGCGTGGAGCCCCCACGGGAGCCCGGGGCACTGCCCAGGAGCAGCAGGGGCGCGGGGCCCCGGGGACGAGCCAGGGGCACGCAGGACAGGACTCCACGGTCCACTGCCGAGGCCGAAGGACAGGCCCCGCTGACGCAAGCCGAGGCCGACGGCAGGAACCCTCGCAGGCGGGGGTTGGTCGGGCGGGGGCGCCTCGGTCGGAGACGGCTCGGGGGAGCGTGGTCACGCGGCGGAGACCGCGCGGACAGGCGACCCGGCCGGAGGCCGGTCAGCCAGAGCCCGGTCCTGCGCAGGCCCGGCCGGGCGCAGGTCTGGCGCGCAGAGGACGCGCGGCCAAGATGCCCGGGCGAAGGCCGCGCGCGGGCCGGGGCCGTCGAGGCGGAGCCGTCGGGCCGGGGCCGTCGGGGCGGGGTGGGGGAATGCCACGGTGCCGGGCGCTCTCAGGGGAGTGTCCGGCACCGGTGTGTGGCCTGGGGCGATGCCCGGGCCTCCGGGGGTCAGGCCCGGAGGCCCGGAGGCGGGGCGCTACGCGCCCGCGATCACCTCCGCCGCCGCACGGCCGCACACGCGTGCCGCACCGTGGGTGGCGATGTGCAGGGCGCCCCGGGGCGCCGACTGGGGGACGCCCATCTCGACCACGACGGTGTCGGGCCGGGAGGCGAGCAGCGTGTCCAGGGCCGCCCCCATCCAGGGGTGCCGGTGTTCGTCGCGGACGACCGCGACGAGGGGCCGTCCGTCCGCGGCCGCCAGGGCCTCGGAGCCCGCGTCCTCGCCGGAGAAGCTGCCGGTCTCGGTGCCGGGCAGCAGCCGCGCCAGCTCCGCCGCCACCCCCCAGGGGGTCTCGTCGCCGACGGCGATGTTCGCGACCGGGGTGAACGCGGCCACGTAGGGAGCCCCCGGGAGCCGGGTGTGCGACGCGGAGCGGGTCACGGTCAGCGCGCGCCGGGCGGCGACCAGCCCCACCTCGACGGCTCCCTCCGCCGCTCCGTCCGTACCGCCGTCCGGGCCTTCCGGGCCGCTCGCGTTCGCACCACCGGTGACATCCGTACCGCCGTCCGGGCCGGCCGGGCCACTCGCAGCGGCTGGGCCGTCCGCCCCGCCGGTCCCGTTCGCACCACCGGTGACATCCGAACCGCGCGTACCGTTCACGCCACTGGAACCGCTCGCACCACCCGTACCGCCGCCGATGTTCGAGGCGTTCGAGCCGTTCAAGCCATTCGTGGCGGCCTTGCGGGCCGCGGCGGCCGAGGCCGTCCACTCGGCCAGCGCGCGCACCCGGTTCGCCGCGTCCGCGAGGCGTTCCTCGGACAGCTCGCCGGAGCGTACGGCGGAGACCAGGGCGTCACGCAGCCGGCGCACCGTGTCGTCGTCCGCCAGTCCCCCGCCGACGCAGATCGCGTCCGCGCCGGCCGCGATGGCCAGCACGCTCCCGCGCTCGATGCCGTACGTCGCGGCGATGGCCTGCATCTCCATGCCGTCGGTGACGATGAGGCCCTCGTAACCGAGTTCCTCGCGCAGCAGCCCGGTGAGGATGCGGCGGGAGAGGGTGGCCGGGCGCTCCGGGTCCAGGGCCGGGACGAGGATGTGCGCGCTCATCACGGCCCGGCTGCCCGCGGCGATGGCCGCCCGGAAGGGCACCAGCTCGCGCGCCTGGAGCACCGACAGGTCCGCGTCGATGCGGGGCAGGGCGTGGTGGGAGTCCACAGCCGTGTCCCCGTGGCCCGGGAAGTGCTTGGTGCAGGCGGCGACACCGGCGGCCTGCAGGCCGGTGACGTAGGCGGCCGTGTGCCGGGCCACCAGGTCGGTGTCGGCGCCGAAGGACCGTACGCCGATGACCGGGTTGGCGGGGTTGGAGTTCACGTCGGCGGACGGCGCCCAGTTGAGGTTCACCCCGCACGCGGCCAGCCGGCGGCCGAGTTCCCGGGCGACCTCCTCGGTGAGCGCCACGTCGTCCACGGCGCCCAGCGCGTGGTTGCCGGGGAAGGACGAACCGGTGCGCACCTCCAGGCGGGTGACGTCACCGCCCTCCTCGTCGATGGCGACCAGGACGTCGTCGCGTTCGGCGCGGAGCTGGGCCGTCAGCGCGGCCAGTTGCTCGGGCGAGGCGATGTTGCGGCCGAACAGGCCGACGGAGGCGAGGCCTTCGCCGAGGCGGCGCAGCAGCCAGTCCGGAGCCGTGGTGCCGGTGAAACCGGGCTGGAGCACGGTCAGGGCGTCGCGCGTGAGGCCGTCCCGCGCGTTGGACGCGGTGGTACCGCTGGCGAATGTCGTCATCGGGTGGCGTTATCCCTTCACGGCGCCCGCGGTCAGTCCCGCGGCCATCTTGCGCTGGACAAGGAGGAACAGGACGACGATCGGCACGGCCATCATGGTGGCTCCGGCCATCATCGGGGCGTACTCGGTGCCGTGCTTGGTGGTGAAGTTGCCCAGCCAGACGGTGGCCGTCTGGTTCTGCTGGCTCAGCAGCATGAGGGCGTAGAGGTACTCGTTCCAGGCCTGGATGAAGGCGTAGACGGAGGTCGCGACCATGCCGGGGGCCAGCAGTGGGAAGACCACGCGGATGAAGGCGCTGGTGCGGCTGCAGCCGTCGACCATGGCGGCCTCCTCCAGCTCCTTCGGGATGTTGACGATGAAGCCGCGCAGCGTCCACACCGTGAAGGGGAGGATGAAGGTCAGGTACGTCAGGATCAGACCGGAGAGCTTGTCGTACTGGTGCAGGTCGTTCAGCAGCAGGAAGACCGGGATGATCATGGCGACCAGCGGGACCATCTGGACCGCGAGGATGCCGACGATCACGATCTTGCGGCCGCGAAAGGCGAAGCGGGAGATGGCCAGCGCGGCCAGCATCCCGACGACGATCCCGATCACGACCACCGAGAGGGAGACGATCAGGCTGCGGCCGACCGGGCCCCAGAAGTCGGCGATGTCCAGCGCGCGGCGGAAGTTGTCCAGCGTGAACCCGGTGGGCAGGAGGCTCGGGTCGGGGTCGATGGCGTCCTTGGCCGGCTTGATCGCCGTGTTGAGCATCCAGTAGACGGGGAAGCCCGCGGTCAGGAAGACGAACAGACCGAGCAGGTTCCAGCCGAGCTTGGACTTGCGGGGACCGGAGGACTTCCGCCCCGTGGCGGACGTACGCCCGGACGTGGCGACGGCACTCATTCGACCTCTCCGATCTGCAGCATCTGACGCATGTACACGGCGACCACACCGAGGAGCAGCAGCACGGTCAGCACGGCGATCGCCGACCCCTGCGCGTAGTCGTTGACGACGAAGGCGCGGTCGTACGAGTACGTGGTGAGGAGCTGGAACTCCGCCTCCGGGTGGCCGCCCCGCATGACGAAGACCTGCGGGAAGACACCCATGTCCCAGATGACGGAGAGCGTCGTCAGCATGACGATGATGGGCTTGAGGATCGGCAGGGTGACGTGGCGGAAGACGCCCCAGGAACCCGCGCCGTCGAGGCGTGCCGCCTCCTCCAGCTCGGCGGGGACCTGGGTGAGTCCCGCGCTGAGCGTGATGACCACGAAGGGCACCGCGCCCCAGACGACCAGGAGCATGATCACGCTCAGGCCCTGGGTCCCGCTGGCGAACCAGTTGTGGCCGATCATGTCGACGCCGGGGAGCTTGCTGAGCAGCGCGTTGAAGATGCCGTAGTCGGAGTCGAAGAGCCACTTGAAGACGGTGGTGGCGACGATGATCGGCATGCCCCAGCTGGCCACCAGCGCGATGTTGACGAGTGTCTTCACCCAGCCGGAGACCCGCTGCAGGAGCAGGGCGATCAGCATGCCGACGACCATCGTGAAGACGACGGCCCCGCCGGCGAACAGGATGGTCCTGACGACCACCTGCCAGAACTCGGTGTCGGAGAGCACGCCCTTGAAGTTGTCGAGGCCGACGGACTCGGCCGGCTGGAAGCCCCAGAGCTGGGACTGCCCGAACTTCTGGAAGGAGAGCGTGACCAGGCGCACCATGGGGTAGCCGAGGACCACCGCGAGGATCAGCAGGCACGGGGCGAGCAGGGCCCAGGGGGCCGCCGTGGTGCCCGATGTCCGCCTGGCGCGTGGCGCTTTCACGGCGGCCGGTGGCGGTGCCTGCCGCGGCGGCGGCACCTTGGCAGGGGTGGTCGTGTCTGCGGCACTCATCGCGCGCTCCTCAGCGGTCCCTCAGGTCGTACGAAAGCGAAGGCCCGTACGGCCCGGCCGCCGGGCGTTCCCCCTGGCCGGGCCGTACGGGAGGCAGGGCCCCGTCCCTCCGTTGCGGAGGACCGACGGGGCCCTGCTCCTGGGTCACTTGGTGTTGATGACCTTGTCGATCGCGGCGTCGGCTTCCTTCGCGGCGTCCGCGACGGACTTCTTGCCGGTGCCGATGTTCTGCAGCATCGTCTGCAGGACCTGGGCCTTCTCGACCTGGCCCCAGCCCGGCGCCATCGGGACGAACCAGCTGGACTCGGCCGCGGTGGCCGGGACCGCCGTCTTCGGGTCGCTCTGCAGGCTCACGAGGTCGGTCTTGTTGTTGGGCAGGTTGCCCTTGCCCATCAGGACCTTCTGGCCCTTGGCGCCGGTGAACGCGTTGATCCACTCGGCGGCGACGGCCTGCGCCTTCGACTTCACCGGGACGGCGAGGTCGGAGCCGCCCAGGAAGACCGGGAGGTTCTTGCCGGACGGGCCGGGCATCACGAAGTTCTCGAGGTTGCCCTTGAGCTTGCCGGTCTTGTCGCTCTTCGGGTCCTCGGCGGTCGCGCCCTCCCAGGCGGCACCGAAGATCATGCCCGACTTGCCCTGGCCGTAGACGATGTAACGGTCGGACTCGTCCTTGGTCTTGTCGCCGTGCATGTACTTGTCGACGATGGTCTTGAACTCGTTGAGACCCTTGACCGACTCGGGCGAGGAGAGGTTGGCCTTCCAGGTGCCGCCCTCCTCCTTCGCGATGGAGCCGCCGGCGTCGTAGACGAAGGACATGGCCGCGTACCAGTCACGGGTGGGCTGGTACCAGGCGCTGAACTTGGCGCCCTCCTTCTTCTGGATCTTGTCCAGGTCGGAGGTGAGCTCCTGGTACGTCTTCGGGGTGCTCTTCACACCGGCCGAGGCGGCGACGTCCTTGCGCCAGTTGCCGACGCGTCCACCGGCGTAGTACGGCACGCCGTAGGTCTTGCCGTCGTACGTCACGGACTCCTTGAGTCCGTCGAGCCAGGCGGTCGAGTTGTCGAACTTCGACGCGTCGAGGGGGGCAAAGGCTCCCTTGACCATGTAGCCGAGCATCTCGGTGTTGCCCATCTCGACCACGTCCGGCGCCTTGTCGGTGGCGAGGACCGCGTCGAGCTTGGTGTTCTTGTCCGGCCAGCCGTAGTACTCGTGCTTGATCTTGATGCCGGGGTGCTTCGCCTCGATGGCCGTGTCGGCCTGCTTGACCAGCTCGGGCCAGTTGTTCTGCGCGTCGACCGTGAGCCAGACCGTCAGCTCCTTGGCGTTCGCACCCTTGTCCGACCCCCCGGACTTGTCGTCGTTGCCGCACGCCGCGACGGAGAACATCATGCCCGCGATACCGATCGCGGCTATCAGCTTGCGCTTCACGCCACCCTCCTCAGGGATGCTGCGAACCCCCCTGCTCCCCCGCGGTGACATACGCCGTGTACCGCCCGTGGGGCCGGGACTGGACCAATGGTGTAGACCAGTACCCGGAGCTTGGCCTAGACCTAGGGGGGTGTCAAGGGTGTGTAAGCCCGTCCAGTCGGCCGTTATGGGACCTACATATGCAAGGACCTTTAAGTAGCCAAGCGGCACAAAATACGGTCGGGTTCACGGCCTGCGGAGGAACCGCTCACGCACCGTCCGCGACCGCGCCGGCACCACCGTCTGCGCGCGATGGACTAGACCAACAGGTACGCCGACGGTATATAGAGGGGATCACGGAGCGTGCGGGGACCACGCGCACAACAAGCCGTGCCACGATGTGAGCCGTGGCCGACGACATGGCGGTCGCTTCGGCATCCGGAGCCGGGAAGGCAGAGCATGAGCACCGACGTCAGCAGTGCGGAGAACGAGGGTGGGGCGCCCATCCGTACCGCGCGCGTGCCCAAGTACTACCGCCTCAAGAAGCACCTGCTGGACATGACGGAGACGCTGCCGCCCGGCACGCCGGTGCCGCCGGAGCGGACCCTCGCCGCCGAGTTCGACACCTCGCGCACCACGGTGCGGCAGGCCCTTCAGGAGCTGGTCGTCGAGGGCCGCCTCGAACGCATCCAGGGCAAGGGCACCTTCGTCGCCAAGCCGAAGGTCTCCCAGGCGCTCCAACTGACCTCGTACACCGAGGACATGCGCGCCCAGGGCCTCGAACCCACCTCGCAGCTGCTGGACATCGGCTACATCACCGCGGACGACGCCCTCGCCGGGCTGCTCGACATCACCGCCGGCGGACGCGTCCTGCGCATCGAGCGGCTGCGGCTGGCGAGCGGCGAGCCGATGGCCATCGAGACGACCCACCTCTCCGCCAAGCGCTTCCCCGCCCTGCGCAGGTCGCTGGTCAAGTACACCTCCCTGTACACCGCGCTCGCCGAGGTCTACGACGTCCACCTCGCCGAGGCCGAGGAGACCATCGAGACCTCGCTGGCCACCCCGCGCGAGGCCGGACTGCTCGGCACCGACGTGGGCCTGCCCATGCTGATGCTCTCCCGCCACTCGCTCGACCGGCAGGGCGAGCCGGTGGAATGGGTGCGCTCGGTCTACCGCGGCGACCGGTACAAGTTCGTCGCCCGCCTCAAGCGCCCCCAGGACTGAGCCGAACCGCGAGGGGGTCGCACTCCGGCCCGGGGGCGCGTGCCTCCGGGCAGGAACGCTCCCCGTCCGCCGTCCCCGCAGGGGTGGTTCCCTAAAGCCGGACCGTCCCCTAGATTGCCTGCGCGCGTTACCCAGGTGATCTATGAGGGGACGGAGACGACCTGTGTCAGACCTGCCCGAAGTGAAACCACCGGTGGTGACACCGGTTCGTGTGGTGATCGGCCTGTGCCTGCTCGCGCCCTTCGTGGCGATGCTGTGGGTCGGCTCCTACACGAAGACCGACCCGGCGTTCATCGGCATCCCGTTCTTCTACTGGTACCAACTGCTGTGGGTTCCCCTCTCGACGGTGCTCACGGTGATCGCGTACCAGCTGTGGCGCCGTGACCAGCGGGCCCGCACCTCGGCGAAGGGAGGTGCGGACGCATGAAGGACGGTGTGAACGGCGTCGCCCTCGGCGTCTTCATCTTCTTCTTCCTGGCCGTCACGGTCATGGGCTTCCTGGCCGCGCGCTGGCGCAGGGCCGCCGACGAGCACACCCTCGACGAATGGGGCCTGGGCGGACGGTCCTTCGGCACCTGGGTGACCTGGTTCCTGCTCGGCGGAGACCTCTACACCGCCTACACCTTCGTCGCGGTGCCCGCGGCGGTCTACGCGGCAGGCGCGGCCGGCTTCTTCGCCGTGCCGTACACGATCCTGGTCTATCCGCTGATCTTCACCTTCCTGCCCCGCCTGTGGTCGGTCTCGCACCGGCACGGCTATGTGACGACCTCGGACTTCGTGCGCGGCCGCTTCGGCTCCAAGGGCCTGTCCCTCGCCGTGGCCGTCACCGGCATCCTCGCCACCATGCCGTACATCGCGCTCCAGCTCGTCGGCATCCAGGCCGTCCTGGACGTGATGGGCGTGGGCGGCGGCGCGTCCTCCAACGCCTTCGTCAAGGACCTGCCGCTCCTGATCGCCTTCGGCGTGCTGGCCGCGTACACCTACTCGTCCGGTCTGCGGGCGCCCGCCCTGATCGCGTTCGTGAAGGACACCCTGATCTACATCGTGATCGCGGTGGCGATCATCTACATCCCGATCAAGCTGGGCGGCTTCGACGAGATCTTCAAGGCGGCGAGCGCCAAGTACACGGCCGCGGGCGCGGGCGGGCTCGTGCCCGCCGAGGCCGGCCAGTGGACGTACGCCACCCTCGCGCTCGGCTCGGCGCTGGCGCTGTTCATGTATCCGCACTCGGTCACCGCGACGCTGTCCGGCCGCAGCCGGGAGGTGATCAGGCGCAACACCACGATCCTGCCGCTGTACTCGCTGATGCTGGGCCTGCTCGCCCTGCTCGGGTTCATGGCGATCGCGGCCGGGGTGAAGGTCACCAACGGGCAGCTCGCCATCCCCCAGCTCTTCGAGGACATGTTCCCCGACTGGTTCGCGGGCGTCGCCTTCGCCGCCATCGGCATCGGCGCGCTCGTCCCGGCGGCCATCATGTCGATCGCGGCCGCGAACCTCTTCACCCGCAACATCTACAAGGACTTCATCAACCCGGACGCGACCCCGCGGCAGGAGACCCGGGTCTCCAAGCTGGTCTCGCTCCTGGTGAAGGTGGGCGCGCTGGTCTTCGTCCTGACCATGGACAAGACCGTCGCGATCAACTTCCAGCTGCTGGGCGGCATCTGGATCCTGCAGACCTTCCCCTCGCTGGTCGGCGGTCTGTTCACGCGGTGGTTCCACCGCTGGGCACTGCTGGGCGGCTGGGCGGTCGGCATGCTCTACGGCACGATCGCCGCCTACGGGGTGGCCTCGCCGACCCAGAAGCACTTCGGCGGCAGCGCGAAGGAGATCCCCGGCATCGGGGAGATCGGCTACATCGGTCTGACGGCGTTCGTCCTGAACGCGGCCGTGGCGGTCGTCCTCACCTTCGCGCTCAGGGCGTTCAAGGCCCCGGACGGCGTCGACGAGACCTCGCCCGGGGACTACACGGCCGACGCGGGCGACGCGGGGGTCGAGACGGAACTGCCGCCGGCCACCGCGGAGGCGAGCCACTGAGCCGGTAGCCGGCCCGTGGCCACGGGAAGACCCTGGGACACCTCCCGGCGACCGGCCACGAGCGACGGGCCACGGGCCACGGGCCACGGGCCACGGGCCACGGGCCACGGGCCACGGGAAAGGGTCCCGCGACCGCCGTGAACGACGGGCCGCCGGTGAAAAACCGGCGGCCCGTCGCCGTTCCGGTCGGGCAGACTCGCGCGCATGGACATCGTCGTCAGGACCGCCCGGCCCGAGGAGTACCGAACCGTCGGCGAGATCGCCGCCCAGGCCTATCTCGGGGACGGGCTGCTCGACTTCGGGGAGAGCGACGCCTACCTCGGGAGACTGCGGGACGTCGCGGGGCGGGCGGCCGTCGCCGAGGTGCTGGTCGCCGTCGACGGTGACCGGGTGCTCGGCAGCGTGACCTTCGCGGCGGACTCCAGCCCCATGGCCGACTCGGCGCGCCCGGGTGAGGCCGAGATCCGGATGCTGGCGGTCGCGCGGGAGGCGCGCGGGCGGGGCGCGGGCGAGGCACTGGTGCGCGCCTGTGTGGGACGGGCCCGGTCGGTCGAGGGCTGTTCGCGTCTCGTACTGTCCACCCAGCGCACCATGCACAGCGCCCACCGGCTCTACGAACGCCTGGGCTTCACCCGCACCCCGGACCGCGACTGGAACCCCTTTCCGGAGCTCGACGACATCCGGCTGCTCACCTACGAGTTGACGCTCCGGCACACTCCGTAGCGCTCCCGGAGACCAACCGGACACAACATGTGGGGGTAGTCCCGGAGCCCGGCACAAGATGTATGCTCATGGTCGCTGTCGCCGCAGGGGAATCCGGTGCGAATCCGGAACTGTCCCGCAACGGTGTACTTGTGCGTGTTCGCGTCCGCGTGTGCTCGCACCCGCGTCAGTCCGAGGACCTGCCGGCAGCGCGCCCCGGCCGTCCGGCCCGGGTGCCGACTACGTCCGGGCCTCGCGGAATGGGCCGGTGGACGCGGTGTGTGCTGCCCCGAAGCGCTCCCGTGTGCCCCGTGCCCGCCCACGAGGCCCCGTGCCGAGCGAGGGAGAGCCTCAGTGACCATCGCGCCAGCCGATCCGGCTTCAGTGACCGCGCAGCAGTCCACGGCGGAGACCGACGGTCCCGGGACCGCGCTGCTGCGGACCCTGACGGATCTGACCGCCGACCTCCCCGACGCCGACCCCGGCCGGGTCGCCGCCGCGGCGCTGCGCGGCCGGTCCGCCCGCGCCGACGAGGCCGAGCTGCGCGAACTGGCCACCGAGGCGGCCGCGGGTCTCATCTCCGAGGACCCCGCCTACTCCCGGCTGGCCGCCCGTCTGCTCGCCATCACGATCGGCGTCGAGGCCGCCTCCCAGGGCGTCACCACCTTCTCCGAGTCGGTCGCCGTGGGCCACCGCGAGGGTCTGATCGCCGACCGCACGGCCGCGTTCGTGCTACTGCACACGGCCCGCCTCGACGCGCTGATCGACACCGAGGGCGACGACCGCTTCGGCTACTTCGGGCTGCGCACCCTGCACAGCCGCTATCTGCTCCGGCACCCGATCACCCGCAAGGTCGTCGAGACGCCCCAGCACTTCATGCTCCGGGTGGCGTCCGGGCTCGCGGAGGACGACACGGTCCGCTCGGTGGACGAGGTCGCCGCGCTCTACCGCCTCATGAGCCGCCTCGACTACCTTCCCTCCTCCCCCACGCTCTTCAACTCCGGTACGCGGCACCCCCAGATGTCGTCCTGCTACCTCCTCGACTCCCCGCTCGACGAGTTGGACTCCATCTACGACCGCTACCACCAGGTGGCGCGGCTGTCGAAGCACGCCGGCGGCATCGGGCTGTCGTACTCCCGCATCCGCTCGCGCGGTTCGCTGATCCGGGGCACCAACGGGCACTCCAACGGCATCGTCCCGTTCCTGAAGACGCTGGACGCCTCGGTCGCCGCGGTGAACCAGGGCGGCCGGCGCAAGGGCGCGGCCGCGGTCTACCTGGAGACCTGGCACTCCGACATCGAGGAGTTCCTGGAGCTGCGGGACAACACCGGTGAGGACGCCCGGCGCACGCACAACCTCAACCTCGCGCACTGGATCCCGGACGAGTTCATGCGCCGGGTGAACGCGGACGCCGTCTGGTCCCTCTTCTCCCCGGCCGACGTGCCGGAACTGGTCGACCTGTGGGGCGACGAGTTCGACGCCGCCTACCGCAAGGCCGAGGAGGCGGGCCTGGCCCGCAAGACCATCCCGGCCCGTGACCTCTACGGCCGCATGATGCGCACCCTCGCGCAGACCGGCAACGGCTGGATGACCTTCAAGGACGCCGCCAACCGGACCGCCAACCAGACGGCGGAGCCGGGCCACACGGTCCACTCCTCGAACCTGTGCACCGAGATCCTGGAGGTCACGGACGACGGGGAGACGGCGGTCTGCAACCTGGGCTCGGTCAACCTCGGCGCGTTCGTGACCGGCGGGGACATCGACTGGGAGCGGCTGGATCAGACCGTGCGCACCGCGGTGACGTTCCTCGACCGCGTGGTGGACATCAACTTCTACCCGACCGAGCAGGCGGGCCGCTCCAACGCCAAGTGGCGTCCGGTCGGCCTCGGCGCGATGGGCCTGCAGGACGTCTTCTTCAAGCTGCGGATCCCCTTCGACTCGCCCGAGGCCCGCGCCCTGTCCACCCGGATCGCCGAGCGGATCATGCTCGCCTCGTACGAGGCCTCCGCGGACCTCGCCGAGCGCAACGGACCGCTCCCGGCCTGGGAGAAGACCCGCACCGCCCGCGGTGTGCTGCACCCGGACCACTTCGACGTCGAGCTGAACTGGCCCGAGCGCTGGGCGGCCCTGCGGCAGCGGATCGCCGAGGTCGGCATGCGCAACTCCCTGCTCCTCGCGATCGCGCCGACCGCCACCATCGCCTCGATCGCGGGCGTGTACGAGTGCATCGAGCCTCAGGTGTCGAACCTGTTCAAGCGCGAGACGCTCTCCGGCGAGTTCCTCCAGGTCAACTCGTACCTGGTGGCCGAGCTGAAGGAGCTCGGCGTGTGGGACGCGCAGACCCGTGAGGCGCTGCGCGAGTCCAACGGCTCGGTCCAGGGCTTCTCCTGGGTCCCGCAGGAGGTCCGCGACCTGTACCGCACGGCGTGGGAGATCCCGCAGCGCGGTCTGATCGACATGGCCGCCGCCCGCACCCCGTTCCTGGACCAGGCCCAGTCGCTGAACCTGTTCCTGGAGACGCCGACCATCGGCAAGCTCTCCTCGATGTACGCGTACGCCTGGAAGGCGGGCCTGAAGACGACGTACTACCTGCGTTCGCGCCCGGCGACCCGTATCGCCCGCGCGGCCCAGGCACAGGCGCGACCCGAGACCACCATCCCCGTCCAGCAGGCGGCCGACCCCGACGCCGTCGCCTGCTCCCTGGAAAACCCCGAGTCCTGCGAGGCATGCCAGTAATGAGCGACACGAACACCGAGAAGGCTGTGTCCGAGAAAAACCTCCTGGACCCGGGCTTCGAACTCACCCTGCGCCCCATGCGCTACCCGGACTTCTACGAGCGCTACCGGGACGCCATCAAGAACACCTGGACCGTCGAGGAGGTCGACCTCCACTCGGACGTCGCCGACCTCGCGAAGCTGACGCCCGGTGAGCAGCACATGATCGGCCGGCTGGTCGCGTTCTTCGCGACGGGCGACTCGATCGTGGCGAACAACCTGGTGCTGACGCTGTACAAGCACATCAACTCCCCCGAGGCGCGGCTGTACCTGAGCCGTCAGCTCTTCGAGGAGGCCGTGCACGTCCAGTTCTATCTGACGCTGCTCGACACCTATCTGCCCGACCCGGACGACCGGGCGGCGGCCTTCGCGGCCGTCGAGAACATCCCCTCCATCCGCGAGAAGGCGCAGTTCTGCTTCAAGTGGATGGACTCGGTCGAGAAGATGGACCGGCTGGAGGACAAGGCGGACCGCCGTCGCTTCCTGCTGAACCTGATCTGCTTCGCCGCGTGCATCGAGGGGCTCTTCTTCTACGGCGCCTTCGCGTACGTCTACTGGTTCCGCAGCCGGGGTCTGCTGCACGGCCTGGCGACCGGCACCAACTGGGTGTTCCGCGACGAGACGATGCACATGAGCTTCGCCTTCGAGGTCGTCGACACCGTTCGCAAGGAGGAGCCCGAGCTCTTCGACGACCTGCTGCAGGAGCAGGTCACCGCCATGCTGCGCGAGGCCGTGGAGGCGGAGCTGCAGTTCGGCCGTGACCTGTGCGGCGAGGGTCTGCCGGGCATGAACACCGAGTCGATGCGACAGTACCTGGAGTGCGTGGCGGACCAGCGCCTCCAGCGGCTGGGCTTCGCGCCGGTGTACGGCTCCGAGAACCCCTTCTCCTTCATGGAGTTGCAGGGTGTCCAGGAGCTGACCAACTTCTTCGAGCGCCGCCCGTCCGCGTACCAGGTCGCGGTGGAGGGAACCGTCGACTTCGACGAGGACTTCTGACCGGTCGGGTCCTGCCGACCCTCTGACCGACCGTCATCGACGAGAGCCGGGCCGCCCCTTGCGGCCCGGCTTTCGTCACGTACTGCCCCCGCGCCTCCAATCGCCGGGCCAATCCCCGTCCATGGAGCGGCAAAGTTCTGCCGGCACCGCTGTTCGCGCGCCGTTCCCCCCGGTTACGTTCTGGCCGTCCCGTCGCGCCACGCTCCGCGGCACACCGGGACGACTGATTTGGCATGCCCATGACGCGTCTCTCCACGTTCGCGCTACGCGCGTCACGGGCGGCCCTTTCAGTGCGCCGAGAACCCCACTTCCGGCCAAGGCGCCGCGCACGGCCCCACCCGGGCCCGAGCGGCACCGGCCTCGAACCGATGGAGGCGACACCCCCATGCGTTCCCAGCGCCCGATACCCGCCGGCAGACCGGCCCGGAGCCTGCGAAGACTCCTCACCACCGCCCTCCCCGCCCTGGCGCTCGGCCTCGCCGGATTCACCGCGGCCCCGCCCGCGAGCGCGCAGTCCGCGCCGGCCCCCCATGTCTCCCGGACCACCCAGAACTCCCGCGCCCTGACCGACCCCGCCCGCCAGACGGTCCACGCGACCGGTCGGGCCGGCCAGAAGGTCGCGACGAAGCACCTGTGCGCCGCGGCGACGAAGCCGGGCCGGATGTCCTGCTTCGCCCAGCGCCGTACCGACATCGCGCAGAAGCTCGCGGCGAAGGTCTCCCCCGACGCCGCCGCCGCGGTCTCCGGCCTCAGCCCGGCCAACCTGCACAGCGCCTACAACCTGCCCTCGACGGGCGGCTCCGGCATGACGGTCGCCGTGGTCGACGCCTACAACGACCCCAACGCGGCCTCCGACCTGGCCACCTACCGCTCGCAGTACGGGCTGTCCGCCTGCACCGTGGCCAACGGCTGCTTCAAGCAGGTCAGCCAGACCGGTTCGACCACCTCGCTGCCGACCAACGACACCGGCTGGGCGGGTGAGGAGGCGCTGGACATCGACATGGTCAGCGCCGTCTGCCCCAACTGCAGCATCATCCTCGTCGAGGCGAACTCCGCGAACGACTCCGACCTCGGCACCGCAGAGAACGAGGCCGTCGCGCTGGGCGCGAAGTTCGTCTCCAACAGCTGGGGCGGCTCCGAGTCCTCCTCCCAGACCGGCGAGGACACCTCGTACTTCAAGCACCCGGGTGTCGCCATCACCGTCTCCTCCGGTGACGAGGCCTACGGCGCCGAGTACCCGGCGACCTCCCAGTACGTGACCGCCGTCGGCGGTACCGCGCTGAGCACCTCCTCCAACAGCCGCGGCTGGAGCGAGTCGGTCTGGAAGACCAGCAGCACCGAGGGCACCGGCTCCGGCTGCTCCGCCTACGACGCCAAGCCGTCCTGGCAGACCGACACCGGCTGCACCAAGCGCATGGAGTCCGACGTCTCCGCGGTCGCCGACCCCGCGACCGGTGTGGCGGTCTACGACACCTACGGCGGCTCCGGCTGGGCGGTCTACGGCGGCACCAGCGCCTCGGCGCCGATCATCGCGGGCGTCTACGCGCTGGCCGGCACCCCGGGCTCCAGCGACTACCCGGCGAAGTACCCCTACTCCCACACCTCGAACCTGTACGACGTGACCAGCGGCAACAACGGCTCCTGCTCCACCTCGTACTTCTGCACCGCGGGCACCGGCTACGACGGCCCGACCGGCTGGGGCACCCCCAACGGCACGGCCGCCTTCACCTCGGGCACCAGCACCGGCAACACGGTGACCGTCACCAACCCGGGCAGCCAGTCCACGGCCACCGGCTCCACGGCAAGCCTGCAGATCTCGGCGAGCGACAGCGCCGGCGCCACCCTCACCTACAGCGCGACCGGACTGCCGACCGGACTGTCCATCAGCAGCTCGACCGGTCTGATCTCCGGCACCGCGAGCACCGCGGGCACCTACGCGGTCACCGTCACGGCCAAGGACAGCACCGGCGCCTCCGGTTCCGCCTCCTTCACCTGGACCGTCAGCACCTCGGGCGGCGGCACCTGCTCCTCGGCGCAGCTGCTCGGCAACCAGGGCTTCGAGTCGGGCGCCGGCGTGTGGAGCGAGACCAGCGGTGTCATCACCAACGACACCGGTGAGGCGACCCACGGCGGCTCGTACGACGCCTGGCTCGACGGATACGGCTCGACCCACACCGACACGCTCTCCCAGTCGGTGACGATCCCGTCCGGCTGCAAGGCCACGTTCACCTTCTACCTGCACATCGACACGGCCGAGACCAGCACGAGCACGGCCTACGACAAGCTCACCGTCACCGCGGGCTCCACCACGCTCGCGACCTACTCCAACCTGAACAAGGCTTCCGGGTACGCCCAGAAGAGCTTCGACCTGTCCTCCTTCGCCGGTTCGACCGTCACGCTGAAGTTCAGCGGCGTCGAGGACTCCTCGCTCCAGACCAGCTTCGTCGTGGACGACACGGCCCTCACGACCAGCTGAGCCGCACCGGGGCCCCGGTCGCCGCGGCGGCCGGGGCCCTGTCGTGCGCTCCGAGGGATCCCGAATTCCCATTCGCCCGGAGGGATCCCGATCCGCCGGTGGCACGTCCAACCCCCGAGGAGGCCACCCCATGCGTCGAACGACTCACACCCGGACCATCGCCCTCGCCGCCCTGGCCCTGCTGCTGGCCGGCTGCGGCAGCCAGGGCGGCACCGACACGGGCGCCGACGGCACCGCGACACCGTCCCCGTCCGGAGGCACGGCGACGGCGTCCCCGTCCCCGACCCCGACCGGAGACACCGCGACACCGTCCCCCGGCCCGACCGACGGCACCCGGTCGCCGTCCCCTTCGAGACCGGACTGCACGACGGCCAAGGCACAGCTCGGCGCCGCCGACACGGGCCACACGTACTGCCTGGCGCCCGGCGACACGCTCCGGGTCCTGCTGGACGGCACCACCCGCCGGCCCTGGAAACCGGTCAAGAGCGACGGCGACGCGCTGACGGCCACCAACGGCGGGATCGTCCTCCAGCCGGGTGACGCCTCCGCCGCCTACCGGGCGGTCGGGGCCGGGACGGTCAGGCTGACCTCGTCACGGCCGATGTGCCCGAGCGACCCGGCCCGGATGTCCTGCAAGGGCCTTCAGGAGTGGACGGTCACCGTGGTCGTGCCGAATGCCTGAGACCGCCGCGGCGCACGCCCGACGGCCCGAGGGCGGTCCGGACGTGCGCCGCGGCGGGCGCGGCGGCCGCTCGCAGGCCCCGCGCCGTCGGGTCGGGCCCGGTCAGACCGGGTTCTCCTGGCGCGGCCTCGCCCGCAGCCGCAGGTCGTGAGGACGCAGCGTGATGCCGACGCGGGTCGTGCCGCTGGACCCGGACACCGCCTCGAAGCGCCACCGGGACGCCAGCGTCGCGGTGATCAGGGAGAGCAGCGCCATCGAGAAATGGTCGCTCGGGCACTTGCGGTTGCCCACGCTGAAGGGGCGCATCGCGTACTTCGGGATGTCCTTGGAGCGTTCCGGAAGCCAGCGGTCGGGATCGAAATCCAGATGCTCCTGGTACGAACGCGGGTCGCGCTGGATCGCGAACGGGCTGTAGACGATGTCGGCACCGGCCGGAATCCGATAGCCGCCCAGCTCGGTTTCGGCCACGGCGCGCCGCGTCAGAATCCATACGGCGGGACGTAAACGCATCGCCTCGACGACGACATTGTTCGTGTGCGACAGCTTCCGGACGTCACCGAATCCGACGGGACGGTCACCCACGACACTTCGGACCTCCGCGGCCACTTTGTCCGCCTGTTCCGGATGTTCCGTCAGGACGTGAAGCAGCCACATGATCGTGGAGGCGATGGTTTCGCTGCCGGGAGTGAGTATCGCGACGACCTGGTCGTGGATCTCCTGTTCGCTTATGGGCTCGCCGTCGTCGTTCTTCGCCTCCAGCAATGCCGTCAGCAAATCGTTCGGCTTTTGACCAGATGCCCGCCGCTCGTCGATGATCTCGTCCACGAGCGCGTGCAGATCGGCCAATGCGCGGTCGAATGCGCGTATCGAGGGAAGCGGGAGCCGGTAGAGCGGTCCGGCGGGTATCACCATGCGCCGGTACATACCGCGGAAGACGGTGGAGAGCGCGAGGCTCAGCCGCTCGGCGCGCTCGTCCATGAACCGGCCGCGCAGCAGACAGCGGGCGGCGACACGGACCGCGACCCGGAAGGACTCGGAGGTGCAGTCGACCGCCGCGCCTCCCTCCCAGCGCCCCGCGAACGCCGTCGACTCCTCCTCCATGATCGGGCCGTACTCGGGGATGACGTCGGCCCGGAAGGCGGGCTGGATGGTCCGGCGCTGGCGCCGGTGCAGCGCCCCGTTGGCCGTGGCGACACCCTGCTTGCCCAGCAGGCCTTCGAGCGACTCCCACAGGGGGCCGCCGATCTCGTAGTCGGGACTGAGCGCCAGCGCCCCGGTGAGCGCGGGGGTGGTGACGGCGTACACCGTCTTGGGGCCCATCCTGAGCCGGACGACGTCGCCGTGGTCACGCAGCCCGGCGAGGAAGCCCAGCGGGTCGCGGACCAGTTTCCAGCCGTGCCCGAGGAGGGGCATCCCGCCGCCGGCGAGGGGCGGGACGGACAGCTCCCGCACCTCGGGAACCTCGGGTCGTACCGAATCGACGGTCATTTCTCACCTGCCGCTTCATTGTTGACGTACGGGGGTGTGGAGCGGTCGTCCCAGCTGTCGACCATGTACCGGCCCGACTCGTGGTGGAACCAGTACACGGAGCTGAACCAGTTCCGCATGTTTCCGAGGCACGCCGTCACGGCGATGCTCGTCTCTTTTCCCCTGACCGTGCCGTCCGCGAGATGAGCGGCGAGTCGTAAGACGTCCTTCTCGGCGGCGAGGAATTGCTTCACGCATTCCTCGACCCTTCGCCTCAGTTCGACGACGGCTTCTTCGAGCGTCAGCCCCTCGTGGTGAATGAGACTGATTCCGAGATTGTGGACCTCGTCGCCCGCTATTTCCTTCGGGAGGGAACAGAGGTCGTTGTACCAGGCGGCGAATTCCTGACTGAGCAGGGCCGCCCGCCGGAATGCGGGGTGCCGCCGCACGGATTCGGGGAGTTCGCATTCGGCGCTCGGCTCCAGCAGATCGGTCCAGATCCGGTGCGCGAAAGTGAGCCGGCGGAGTTCGAGATATTCGGGGACGGTGGGGACGGTTCCGGAGATCCGGTTGCGGAACTCCCGGTCGTACGCCTCGATCACCGCGTGGAAGTGGCGTGCGAACCGCGTGTTCCAGTTCTCGCCGAGGAACGAGTACAGCCGCACCACGGTGTCCGCCAACCCCGCCACCAGGGGGTCCTGGTGGTGCAGATGGTCCCTGGGGGCGTCGAGCGCCGCATGCAGCCGGAACCTGAGCTTCCGCCAGGCGTTCGCCCGGCGGTGGACGACGTCGCGGTCGTGCCGGTCGTCCCAGACGAAGAACCACGCGCTGTAGTCCGCTATCGCCTGGAGGACCTCGTCGGGAGCACCTATGTAGTAGCCCGCCATCAGGTCCGTGTAGCACAAACCGTCGGCGTGCTCCTCGACCAGGTCGGCGGGCATCAGCCGTTTTTCGAGGAGCCAGGTCCTGGTGTTCTCCTGGAGCCTCGGCCAATACGGGTGCAGTTGACGGGGAAAGCTGGACTCGACCACCGGAAGGAAGAGCGCCGGTGGTACCGCGAGCGCTGTCGGTGAAGAGCCGTGTGAGAAAGCATGCACGAACAAACCCCTCTCAGCCGCCTGTTGACGTCACACCCCTCCACCTGTGCCGGGCGCGCGCCGTTGCGTATCCCCGCACTTCCCATTCAGCACCACAAGTGACCGTTCTGGGAACGGATTTGGCCCACCTACCGGGTGACCATGCCGAGAATCTCCCCTTGTGTGACTGAATCGGGATCACTGAAGGAGCACAAGGGATCGAACATACGACGTACATGCGAACGGCGCCTGGTCAGGAGGTTCACCTGTCCAGACGCCGTTCGAGTGGACCCACGAGGGACCGCGCGTCACGCCGGTCAATTTCTGTCACAGCGGACCGGGACCGGCCCGAGGCGTGGGGTCAGTCGTTCGCCACGGTCGCGTAGCGGGGCTCGTTCTCGGACATCTGCCGCAGCGCGTCCTTGCGGTCGCGCTTGGAGAGACGGTCGATGTACAGGTAGCCGTACAGGTGGTCCGTCTCGTGCTGGAGGCAGCGCGCGAAGTAGCCGGTGCCGCGCACCCGGATCGGGTTGCCCTTCTCGTCCTGCCCGGTGACCTCGGAGTAGTCGGGGCGGGCGAGCGGCGCGTAGGCCGTCGGCACCGACAGACAGCCCTCGTTGCTCTCGTCGAGCTGACGCCGGTCGGCGGGCAGGTCGACCAGCTTCGGGTTGCAGACCACGCCCACGTGCCGCACGCCCTGGTCGTCCTGGCAGTCGTAGACGAAGACCTTGAGGTCGACACCGATCTGATTGGCCGCCAGGCCCACGCCCTCGGCGGTGCGCTGGCTCGCGAACATGTCGGCGATCAGCCGGTCCAGCTCGTCCCCGAACTCGGTGACGTCCTTGCACTCCTTGTGGAGCACCGGGTTCCCGACCACCGTGATCGGGCGCGAGGTCCCGCGCTCGCGGTAGCCGCTCTCGCGCTCCTCGGCGTCCTCGGTGTCGATGACGAAGCCGTCGTCGTCCACGGGGAGCACGCCCACGTGCTGCTGATCGGTTTCCTGCTGCGCCATGACGACGTACGCCTTCCTCAGACCTTGGATTTTTCTGCGACTACAGCCTAAAGGTGCGCTCAGCAGACCTCTTCCAGATCCCGCCAGTCACGGGAGTCCGGACTGTCGGCGACCCAGCCGTCGAGCAGGCCCCGCACCAGCGAGGCCGGCGCCGCGAGCCCGCACTCCCGCTCGGGCACCCACAGTTGTCCGTCGGTGCGATGGCCGAGAGGACCGGGGTGTCCCGGCTCGCTGTGGTCGTGCGGGTCGAGGTGCTCCTCGTCGCCCTCGTCGGAGGGCATCCGGGACTCGGAGCACATCCGGCACAGCAGCCGCACCGACGACGACCAGTCCTCCGCGGCGAACCCCGCGTCGGCGGCGAGCCGCTCCAGCGCGTCCCGGTCGTCCTCGGTGGCCGCCTCGAGGAGGACCACCCAGGTGGGCACCGGTGAGGGCGCCCACAGCTCGATCTCGTCGAAGACCGGATAGGCGTGCCCGGCGGCCGTGGTCCGCTCGCCGTGCGGGACGCCGTCGTGCAGGACGACCTCGCCCCAGCGGCGGCCCGAGGACGGCAGCGGGATCGACAGCACCTCGAGGCGCGCCGGATCCAGCCTGCGTCCCCACACCACCTCGGCCTCGCCCTCCGGAGACAGCCGGACGGCCGCGCTGCCGAGGTCCATGCCCGTCGGCTCGCCGGAGACGGCGGCGCCGCCGGGCACCCGCAGCCCGTACGCCTGCCAGGAGCGCCGGGCCAGCGGCCAGTCCTGGAGGGCGGTGGCCGCGATCCCCACGTTCCACCAGTCGGGTGCGCCGGTCTCCCGGTCGAGCAGGGCCACGGCCCGCAGGCCCGCCGCGCGCGCCTGCTCCCAGTCGTGCCGGAACTTGTGCAGCAGGGCCAGGTTGAACCAGGACTCGGACAGCCAGGGCTCCAGGTCCGCCGCACGCGTCAGCAGCGCTCCCGCGTCCTCGTACCGGCCGTCGCCGATCAGCGTGAACGCACGGTCGGTGGCCTGCCGCCATGAGGCGGAGGGCCGGTGCCGTCCCTTGCCGAAGATCCTCACGATTCCCGCCTGCCAGTTCCTTGCGATTCCCGCCTGCCGGTCCTGCGAAGAGTTCCTGGGAGGCAGTGCAGCCCCGGGCAGGCCCGCGCCCCCTGACACCCTCTCCCTCGCATCCAACCACGTACCCTCGGACGGCCGCTCATTACCCATGGGTTACCCAGACCGGGGCAGGGTAAGACCGGCCCGGGACAGGACCCGCGCCAGTGACTCCACGACCTCGGGCTGGTAGTCCCGGGCGGTGCCCAGCCGCAGCCTCTCCAGCGCGGCGAGCGGCCCCGTCGGCCCCGCCTCCCGGGCCATCTCCTCGAACGCGTTCACGGTCCGCACGATGCGCGCGGTGACCGGCTGCTCCCGGTACGGGTCCGCCTGCCGCTCCACCACCACGGCGACCTCGGCCTCCACCCCGGTCTGCCGCACGACGGCGCCGCCGAGCAGCGCGATCCGCCGCTGCTCCTCCGCCGGGAGCACGGCGGTGGCGCCGGCCGGCACCGGGTCGAGCAGGCTGAGCTGCCCGATGTCGTGCATCAGCGCCGCGTATTCCAGGACGGTGAGGTCCGGCTCCGACAGGCCCAGCTCACGGCCCACGGCCCTGCTGAGGGCGGCCACCCGCCGGGCGTGCCCGGCCGGTGTGTACCCGGCGATCTCGGTCGCGCGCGCGAGGGAGGCGATCGTCTGCCGGTAGGTGACCCGCACGGCCGCGTAGCGCCGGAAGGACAGCTGGGTGAGCAGCAGCGGCAGCGAGAAGACCGGCAGCGCCCACAGTCCGGCCACCGCGACCGCCAGGGCCATCACGACCCCGGTCGCGCACACGGCAGAACCGATCCCGAGGGTGGCCCGCAGTTCGTCGCGCAGCAGCGGGCCGAAGGGCCATCGGGTGCGCGCTCGGGCCGTCGCCGCCGCGAGCACCGCGTCCCACAGGGTGGTGAGGACCAGCAGCGCGACCAGCAGCAGGGCCTGGGCCGGGCCGCCCCACTGCGTCAACCTGCCCTGGTCGTGGAGCGGTTGGAAGCAGACGGCGGCGAAGGCGACGGTCAGCACGCGGCGGGCGAGCCGGTCGGGCTCGGGTCCCGTTCCCCGTGCCACGTGCGGGACGCAGCCGACGAGTGCCGCGGCCACGACGACGGCGACGACCTGGAGGACTCCGTGACCGGTGCGGTGCCCCGCGTTCTCGCCGAGCAGCGCGTACGCGAGGGCTCCGGCGGCGCCCAGCGGCGCGGACTCCCGTTCCTCGGCCCCGCTCCAGCGGGCGAGCTCGCCGACGGCGACGAGCAGGCCGAAGGCCAGCGCCGTCCCGCGTTCCTCGACCCCGTCCCAGAGGGTGGCGCCGAGGGCGAGGAGCGCGAGGGCGAGGGCGAGGCCGTGCACCGCGCCGAGCAGGACGGGGGTCCGCCCCGCCGAGGCCGGGCGGGACGGACGGACGCGTGCCTCGCGCCGCGGGGCGGTGGTGCTCACGGCGCGCCCCGTCCGACGGTGCCGGACGGGTGCGCGGGCGGCCTGCCGGACGCGACGGCCGGGGCCGTGTCCGCGGTCACCGCGGGATGCCAGCCGTGCCGGTCGAGGGCCCGCACCAGGGCCGCCACCATCCGGGGGTCGAACTGCGTCCCCGCGCACCGCCCCAGTTCGTCCAGGGCCGCCGGCACGGGGCGGGCCCTGCTGTAGGACCGGGTCGACGTCATGGCGTCGAACGCGTCGGCGACGGCCACCACCCGGGCGAACTCCGGGATCTGCGGCCCCGCGAGACCGTAGGGGTATCCGCTTCCGTCCAGCCGTTCGTGGTGGTGCAGGATCGCCGAGCGGGCCTCGCCGAGGAACCCGATCCCGCGGACCATCTCGTGCCCGTACTCGGGGTGCAGTTCGATGACCCTCCGCTCCTCCGGGGTCAGCGGCCCGTCCTTGCGCAGCAGCCGGGTGGGGACACCGAGCTTGCCCACGTCGTGCAGGATCCCGGCGAACCGGAGCACCTCGACGCGCTCGTCGTGCATGCCCAGCTCGCGTGCGATCAGCACGGACGCCCGGCCGACCCGCTCGCTGTGGCCGCGGGTGTAGCCGTCCTTGATGTCGACGGCCTGGACGAGGGCGCGGATGGTGGCCTGGTGGGCGGCCCGCTCGCGGTGGTACTGGGCGAAGACCCAGCAGGACACGTACATCGGCAGCAGCACGAGAAGCGCGGCGACGGGCCCGTACGGGCTGCGCCACAGCACCGCCATCATCAGCCCGGCGAGGCCGTGCACCGCGACCGGCGCCAGCGAGCGGGCGAAGAGGCCGGGCCAGGCACCGCGCACGGGAGCGCGCTCGGCGAGCGCGAGGATCCCGCAGTCGAGGGCCGTGAGCACGGCGCAGTAGGTGAGGACCGCCGCTCCGGCGGGCACGAGCGCGTAGGGGAAGTCGGGCGCGACGAGGGCGGCCCGGCCGCCGAGCGCCCCGTACACGCGGGAGGCGGCCCAGACGGCGACCGCGAGCTGGGCCGCGCGCCAGATCCGGCGCGGGCCGCGCGGGCGCTGTTCGACCCGGGCGAGCAGCGCTCCGGGCAGGACGACGAGGGCGGCCGCGGGCGGGGCCAGCAGAAAGGCGCCGGCCAGCAGGACGGGGAGGAACGTGCCCATTCCCTGGGCGGTCGCTCCTCCGGCGCCGCCTCCGCCGCGCGGCCCCGGCGGCAGGGCGACGCGCTCGCAGCCGGCGTACAGCACGGCGAGCAGCGCGACGATCTCCCAGGGGACACGGAGGTGCGTCAGAGGGGCCAGACAGACGAGCGCCAGCACGGCGACAGCGGCCACGTACGCACGGGCCCACGCCGGAACCGAACCCATCCCCGAACCTCCCCCGTACCCCCGATCTCAGGCTCGGAGCCTAGGACGGGAGAAAGGGGACGGGGACCCGTATGTACGAATCCGCGGGCTCCTGGCCCGCGGATTAGCACGTTCGGGTGACAAATGGGGGACCCGAGGACCCGGACCCGAGCCCCGTCCGCACGGCGGCGGGGGCTCGGCGGGAGTCAGGACTCCTGGGCCGTGGCGGTCACGTCGTGTTCGGGCACGGTCTGACCGGAGCGGATCAGATCGATGCGGCCCATGACCTTGGCCCGCAGGTCCGTGGGCACGTCGTCATGGCCGCAGCACCGCTTGACCAGCTTCTTGACGGCCTGTTCGAGGCCGTACTTCTCCAGGCACGGAGAGCACTCCTCGAAGTGGATCTCGAACTTGGTGCAGTCCGCGTCCGGCATCTCATGATCGAGGAACTCGTAGAGATGATCGAGTACCTCAGAGCAATCCGTCTCGTGCGGCTCTCCGCAGCTCATGAGCCCGAGCCTTTCGCTTCGTTCGACTCTCCCGCGCCGGCGGGGACCAGCCCGCGGTCACGGGCGTAGTCCTCCAGCATGCCGCGCAGTTGGCGACGGCCCCGGTGCAGCCGGGACATCACCGTACCGATGGGTGTCCCCATGATGTCCGCGATCTCCTTGTACGCAAAGCCCTCTACGTCCGCGAGATACACGGCGATGCGGAATTCCTCGGGGATCGCCTGCAGCGCTTCCTTCACGTCGGAGTCGGGCAGGTGGTCCAGCGCCTGCGACTCGGCGGAACGGAGGCCGGTCGACATGTGCGACTCGGCGCGCGCCAGCTGCCAGTCCTCGATCTCCTCGGCCGCGCTGCGCTGGGGTTCGCGCTGCTTCTTGCGGTACGAGTTGATGAAGGTGTTGGTGAGAATGCGGTACAGCCACGCCTTGAGGTTCGTGCCCTCGCGGAACTGGTGGAACGACGCGTACGCCTTGGCGTACGTCTCCTGCACGAGGTCCTCGGCGTCGGCCGGATTGCGTGTCATCCGCAGCGCGGCCGAATACATCTGGTCGAGGAATTCGAGCGCGTCCCGCTCGAAGCGCGCGGTGCGCTCGGCGGAGGTCTCCGCCGGCGCGTCGCTCGTGCCCCGGCCCTCGGGCTGCTCCGCCTGGCCGTTTTCGGTCCCTGCGTCGGTCCCAGTGACCGGACCCACCTCCTCCAGCGACGTAGCGAGACCGAGACCGGTCCCACTGGAATCGGAGGATAGACGAACATCATGTCCGCCCGCCGCCCGAATCGGGGCGTTCTTGCCCGCGTGCAGCACCGTCCAGTCCAGGTCAGCGCGGCTGCTGCGGCTCGGGCAGAAGGTCGAACCCATGCGGCGGACTTCCTCTCGTACGAACGGTGCAGCAACGATGCGTGCTGTCTGCTCGGCACAACAGAAGTCCGTGACGCCGCATTCCCGTACGTCACCCGAGTGACGCGGCCCACCCCACGACACCGTCCGTGACGATCTTCACTGCCTCGTCCTGGCCGAGCGGGCCGCGCTTCGGGACGGCGAAGCCGTGGTCACCGCCGGGCACTTCGATCAGCTCGTACGAGCCCGCCGGGAACTCCTCCGGCCTTCCGAACGGGTCGTTGCCGCCCTGGACGACGAGTGTGGGCACCCCTGCGCCGAGCAGCTCGGCCGCGCGGGACTTCTCCGGCCGGCCCGGGGGGTGCAGGGGAAAGCTGAGCGCGAGGACCGCGGCGGCGCCCAGTTCGACGGCCGTCCGGCATGCGACTCGGGCACCCGCGCTGCGCCCTCCGGAGATCACGGGCAGCCCCTGCGCCGCCAGCGTCGGCCACACCCCACGCCAGCCCACGTCCAGCGTCTTCGGCGCGGGTGCCACCTTCTTGCCGGCCACCCGCCAGGGCTGTTCGACGAGGGCCACGCTCACCCCGTGCGCGGGGAGCGTCCCGGCGAGCGCCACCAGGTCCCGGGCCCCGATGCCGCCGCCCGCTCCATGGCTCACCGCGAGGAGCAGCCGCGCGTCGGCGGCCCGGTGCCAGGTGACGCGAGCCGTACCGGCGCCGGTCTCGATGGTCTCGCTCACGTCGCTGATCTTCGTCGCGTCAGAGTCGCTGATCTTCGTCACGTCAGAAGAGTGTGCCCTCCTCGGGCCCCTCCAGCTCCTTCAGCAGCTCCTCTCCGTTGTTGCGGACGTTGCTGACCGCGGTGGAGACGGGGTACGCGCGCATCAGGCCGGTGGGGGGCGGCGCGAGCAGGCCGCGGAGCTCGTCGGGGTCCGTGCGGGCCGGGTCGAGCCAGTCGTCCCAGCGGTCGGGGGTGAGCATCAGCGGCATCCGGGGGTGGATGTCGGCGAGCGCGCGCGGGCCCTCGGCGGGGGCGGCCGCGAGCGGCGCGGTCTCGGCCTCGGTGGTGATGACCGAGCAGGTCACCCACCAGGCCAGCGGGTGCTCGTCCGGCAGCGTCCGGTCCCGCCAGAACTCGTAGAGGCCCGCCATCGCGAAGACCGAGCCGTCCGCCGGCGTCACGAAGTACGGCTGCTTGCGCGGCCGCTTCTTCCGGCCCTCGACCTCCAGATCACGCTCGGCGCCGGAGGTGACCCACTCGTAGTAGCCGTCGGCGGGGATCACACAGCGCCGGGTGGCGAAGGCACGGCGGTACGAGGGCTTCTCGTGCACCGTCTCGGCGCGGGCGTTGATCATGCGGGCGGCACCCTCGGGCGTCTTGGCCCAGGACGGGACGAGTCCCCACTTGAGCTTGCGCAGCTGGCGAACCGGCCTCGGGCTGTCCGCGTCCTTCACAGGGCGGTCGAGGACGACGAGGACCTCCTTGGTCGGGGCCACGTTGTAGTCGGGCGCCAGGGTCTCCTCGGGGTCCCAGCTCTCGACCTCAAAGGTTGCTGCGAGATCCTCGGGTCCACGACTGGCTGCATACCGTCCGCACATACGTGCAACACTGCCAGATTCCGCGCCGCGAAAGGGAGCCTCCGCCGACAATGGACAGCACCGCATCCACCTCGCTGGCCTCGATCAGCTCCCTGTGGGACGAGGTCTTCGGCACCCAGCCGGACCCCGACCTGTGGGTGGTGATCGCCACCATGGTCGCGGCCCTCGCGGCGATCGTCCCGCACGGCGTGTGGCGCGTCTCCCGCAACGCCATCACCATCGCGCACGAGGGCGGCCACGGTCTGGTCGCGCTGCTCACCGGCCGCAGCCTCAGCGGCATCCGGCTGCACTCCGACACCAGCGGTCTGACGGTCAGCCGGGGCAAGCCGACCGGACTCGGGATGATCCTGACCGCGGCGGCGGGCTACACCGCTCCCCCGCTGCTGGGCCTCGGCGGCGCGGCCCTGCTCGGCGCGGGGCACATCACCCTGCTGCTGTGGGCGGCCACGGCCCTGCTCATAGCCATGCTGGTGATGATCCGCAACGCGTACGGCGCGCTCACCGTGATCCTCACCGGCGGCACCTTCCTCCTGGTGTCCTGGCTCGCCGGACCCCAGGTGCAGGCCGCGTTCGCGTACGCCGTGGTGTGGTTCCTGCTCCTCGGCGGCATCCGCCCGGCCTTCGAACTCCAGGCGAAGCGGACCCGTGGCGGCGCGGGCGACTCGGACGCGGACCAGTTGTCGCGGCTGACCCACGTACCGGCCGGACTGTGGCTGTTCCTCTTCCACGCCGTGTCGCTGTGCTCGCTGATGGGCGGCGGACGCTGGCTGCTGGGACTGTGAGGCGCGGGGCGCCGGCCGCGGAGCGCTGAGCTGCGCGGTGCCGCTGAGACCGGTGTCCGGAGTGCGTCCCGCCGGGCTCCCCGGGCTGGAGTCACCGGCCGTGACGGAGCCGCGGCGGCCCGGCGCGCTGCCACTAAAGTGGGGCGCATGACCGTGAACCCCGCCCACACCGCTCTCTGGCCAGCCCCGCACGCAAGCGGAGCCGTCGACGCGACGGTTCACGTGCCGGGGTCCAAGTCGGTCACCAACCGCGCTCTCGTCCTGGCCGCGCTGGCCTCCGAACCGGGCTGGCTGCGCCGCCCGCTGCGTTCCCGCGACACCCTGCTGATGGCCGGCGCGCTGCGCGCCATGGGCGTGGGCATCGAGGAGACGGTCGCCTCCAGCTCGACGGTCGCGGCGGGCCCGGACGCCTCCGGCGAGGCCTGGCGGATCATCCCCTCGGGGCTGCGCGGCCCGGCCACGGTCGACGTCGGCAACGCCGGCACCGTCATGCGCTTCCTGCCCCCCGTCGCCGCGCTCGCCGACGGCCCGGTCCGCTTCGACGGCGACCCGCGGTCGTACGAGCGTCCGCTGAACGGTGTGATCGACGCGCTGCGGGTGCTCGGCGCCCGGATCGACGACGACGCCCGCGGCGCGCTGCCGCTGACCGTGCACGGGAGCGGTGCCCTGGACGGGGGGACGGTCGAGATCGACGCGTCGTCGTCCTCCCAGTTCGTGTCCGCGCTGCTGCTCTCCGCCCCGCGCTTCAACCAGGGCGTCGAGGTCCGGCACACCGGCTCCACTCTCCCGTCCATGCCGCACATCCGGATGACCGTGGACATGCTGCGCGCGGTCGGCGCCCAGGTGGACACCCCCGAGTCGGGCGGCGAGCCGAACGTCTGGCGGGTGACGCCGGGTGCGCTGCTCGGGCGCGACCTGATCGTCGAGCCCGACCTGTCGAACGCCCAGCCGTTCCTGGCGGCGGCGCTGGTGACCGGCGGCCGGGTCGTGATCCCCGACTGGCCGGCGCACACCACCCAGCCCGGCGACCGGCTGCGGGAGATCTTCACCGAGATGGGTGGTTCCTGCGAACTGACCGAGGCCGGACTGGAGTTCACCGGTTCGGGTGCCGTCCACGGCATCGACGTGGACCTCGGCGAGGTCGGGGAGCTCACCCCGGGCATCGCGGCGGTCGCGGCGCTCGCCGACTCCCCCTCCACCCTGCGGGGCGTGGCCCATCTGCGGCTGCACGAGACCGACCGGCTGGCCGCGCTCACCAAGGAGATCAACGAACTCGGCGGCGACGTCACCGAGACCGCCGACGGTCTGCACATCCGGCCGCGCCCGCTGCACGGCGGCGTCTTCCACACGTACGACGACCACCGCATGGCGACGGCAGGCGCGATCATCGGGCTGGCGGTGGAGGGCGTCCAGATCGAGAACGTGGCGACGACGGCGAAGACCCTGCCGGACTTCCCCGATCTGTGGACCGGAATGCTCGGGAACTGACAGGCGGACCTGGATCATGCGCCGTTACGGCAAGAACACCGACGAGGACGACATCCGCCAGCGGCCCAACCGCAAGGGCAACCGTCCCCGGACGAACATCCGCCCCAAGCACGAGGAGGCCGTCGAGGGCATGGTCCTCACGGTCGACCGCGGCCGGCTGACCTGTCTGGTCGAGGACCGCGCCGTGGTGGCGATGAAGGCACGCGAACTCGGCCGCAAGGCCGCTGTCGTCGGCGACCGGGTGGCCATCGTGGGCGACCTGTCCGGCGAGAAGGACACCCTCGCCCGCATCGTCCGCATCGAGCCGCGCGCCTCGGTGCTGCGGCGCACGGCCGACGACGACGACCCGTACGAGCGGGTGGTCGTCGCCAACGCCGACCAGCTCGCCATCGTCACCGCCCTCGCGGACCCCGAGCCGCGGCCCCGGCTGATCGACCGCTGTCTGGTGGCGGCCTTCGACGGCGGTCTGAGTCCGCTGCTCGTGCTCACGAAGTCGGACCTGGCGCCGCCGGACAAGTTCCTGGAGCTGTACGGCGCGCTCGACATCCCGTACGTGGTGACCAGCCGCGAGGAGCTGCAGAGCGAGGCCGCCGCCGACCGGGTGCGCGCTCATCTGGACGGCAGGGTCACGGCGTTCGTGGGCCACTCGGGTGTCGGCAAGACGACCCTGGTGAACGCGCTGGTGCCGCCCGAACGGCGGCGGACGACCGGTCACGTCAACGCGGTCACCGGTCGCGGCCGGCACACGACGACCTCTGCGCTCGCGCTGCCCCTGGCGGGCAGGGACGGGGGCTGGGTGATCGACACCCCGGGTGTCCGTTCCTTCGGCCTCAACCACGTCGATCCGTCCCGGGTCATCCACGCCTTCCCCGACCTCGAACCGGGTACCGAGGGCTGCCCCCGGGCGTGCAGTCACGACGAGCCGGACTGCGCGCTCGACGCGTGGGTGGCCGAGGGCCACGCGGACCCGCAGCGGCTGTACTCGCTGCGCCGTCTGCTGGCCACGCGCGAGCGCCGTGAGGGCGACTGACACCCCCGGGTTTGCGTGGCCCCGCCGTCGGTAAGGGCTTCTCCGGGCCGGTGAATGCATAATCGCACCGAGCCGGTCCGGGGCCGCCGAAGCAGTCGACGTGTGATGCGGGAGGACAATTCATGGCGTGGCTGCTGGTCGTCGTGGCGGGGCTGCTCGAAACCGGCTTCGCCGTCTGTCTGAAGCTCTCGCACGGCTTCACCCGGCTCTGGCCGACCATCGCGTTCTGTGTGTTCGCCCTCGGCAGCTTCGGGCTGCTGACCCTGTCGCTGAAGAAGCTCGACGTCGGCCCCGCCTACGCGGTGTGGACCGGCATCGGCGCGGCCGGCACCGCCATCTACGGCATGATCTTCCTCGACGACCTGGTCTCGGTCCTGAAGATCGTCTCGATCAGCCTGGTCATCATCGGCGTCATCGGCCTCCAGCTGTCGGGGTCGTCGCACTGAGCGGGGCCCCGGCACGCGGTCGCGGGGCTCGGGCACGCGGTCGCGGGGGTCGGGCGCGGTGTCGCGGGGGTCGGTGCTCTGTCGCAGGGCTCGGGCGCACTGGCGCGGGGGTCGCGCGCGGTCGCGGGGCTCGGTGCTCTGTCGCGGGGTTTGTGGGCGCTCGCGGGGCTCGGTGCTCTGTCGCGTTGCTCGGTGCGGCGGACACGTGCGGCCGTCCGGACACCGGTGCGGCCGTCGGGCCCGTGGTCCACGGAGGGCCGTCCGCCGCTCAGACCCCGATCCGGGGAGACGGTGCCAGCGCGGTCCTGACCAGTTCCGTGACGGCACCCCGGGCGGGCGGGGCGACGACGCACGACAGCGCGATCCGGGCCACCAGGTCGCAGGCCCGGGTGACCTCAGGGGTGTCCGCCCGGGACAGGGCGAGCGCGGCGACCGCCCGGTCGCGCACGAGCACCACGAAGTCGCCGGGCGAGGGCAGCGGTCCGTCGGCCCGCCGCTGCGCGGGCACCGCGGACGACGAGGGCACGGCGGACAGCGCGAGCGCCGGCAGCCGCTCGCTCCAGCACCCGGTCAGCATCGCCCGTACGAGCGCGTTGCTGCGGGCCGTCGAGGTCGTCCACTCGGCGGTCGCGGCGAGCCGGTCGCGTGGGTCCGTGTGCGCGGCCAGGGCCCGGTCGACACCGGCGAGATAGGCGTCCGCCTCCCGCCGCACGAGGGCGCGCGCCAGCCCTTCCTTGCTCCCGAACTCGTTGTAGAGCGTCTGGCGTGACACTCCGGCCGCCGCGGCCACGTCGACCATCCGCACCGCGGACCACGGGCGGCGCGCCAGTGCCGTGTAGGCGGCGTCCAAGAGCGATTCGCGCGCTGCGGGCATCATCGCCTCCCTGGGGCGAGCGGCTCTGAAGCCAGGTTTGACGCGTGCGCGGGCACTGTCAAGGGTTCGCGACGGCCCCGGGGGGAGTGAACTCGGCGCCGCGGGCGCCCCGTTCGGACGCGAGCCCCCTGGCCCCTCCCCGGCGGACGCGCCGGACCGGCGACACCCACGGTCCCCTGTAGCCCGCCGGGACACGGGCGGATACGGTTCACCCATGCCCGACTACCGCGATGACCTGCGCCTCGCCCATGTCCTGGCGGACGCCGCCGACGCCGCGACGATGGACCGCTTCAAGGCGCTCGACCTGAAAGTCGAGACGAAGCCGGACATGACGCCGGTGAGCGAGGCGGACAAGGCCGCCGAGGAACTCATCCGCGGCCATCTCCAGCGGGCCAGGCCGCGTGACGCGGTGCTCGGCGAGGAGTACGGGATCGAGGGCACGGGCCCGCGCCGCTGGGTCGTCGACCCGATCGACGGCACCAAGAACTACGTCCGGGGTGTGCCCGTGTGGGCCACGCTGATCTCGCTGATGGAGGCGGGCGAGGGCGGCTACCAGCCGGTCGTCGGCGTCGTTTCCGCGCCCGCGCTCGGCCGCCGCTGGTGGGCGGCGAAGGGGCACGGCGCGTTCACCGGCCGCTCGCTGTCCTCGGCGACCCGGCTCGGGGTGTCCAGCATCACCCGGATGAGCGACGCGTCCTTCGCGTACTCCTCGCTGTCCGGCTGGGAGGACCAGGGCCGTCTGGACGGCTTCCTCGATCTGACGAAGGCGGTCTGGCGCACGCGCGGTTACGGCGACTTCTGGCCGTACATGATGGTCGCCGAGGGCTCCGTCGACATCTGCGCCGAACCCGAGCTCTCGCTCTGGGACATGGCGGCGAACGCGATCATCGTCACCGAGGCGGGCGGCACGTTCACCGGCCTCGACGGCCGCCCGGGCCCGCACAGCGGCAACGCGGCCGCGTCGAACGGCCATCTGCACGACGAGATGCTGGGTTATCTGAACCAGCGGTACTGAGGCGACTAGCGGCCTGACCAGCACGTTTCCCCTGGCTTCACACTCCCTGGGCCGTCGTGGGCCCTTCTTGTGTATCACGCCTCGGTCCAGCAGCGTCCGCGATCGTCTAGGGGTGCGCGGAGCTAGCTATGACCAGCGATCTAAGCGGCCATGCAGTCACCTGTGGACGCTCTCGGATCAAGATCCGACAACTTGTAATGCGTAGGTCGCCGGTTCGAATCCGACAGAGGACTCAGCGGGAAGGCCCGGATCAGATGTGGTCTGATCCGGGCCTTTGCGTTCAGCGGATGCAGCGACGAGTGCGGGTACGGGCCGCGCAGGCGCTCGGTGGATCCGGTTGGCGCCCGACAGCGCCCGACAGTGACGCCGCCGGGCGCTGTCCCTCCTACTGCCCGACTGTAAGTGCCCATCGAACAGGCGACGGAGCGGTTACGTACACCGCTCCTCGGCCACGGGCGGTCTTCAGGTGCAGCTCGTTGTAGGTGCTGCTGACTTCTCCGGCCACGCATTCCAAGGGAAAGCTAAGGCCGACGGGCTTCACGGAGACCGTCAGCGTGCCCCGCCCTTGGCAATTCACGGAGATGGACAGCGCCCCAGCCTTGACTCCGCCCGGAATTTCAATTTCCCGATTTCCCCGAGCATTCACAACGCGGGCAACAGCCTTTCCGTCCAGGGGATCCGGAGCCTTGGCCACGGTTTCCCCGGGAATGTGCTCGGCTCGCCCGGATGTCCCCTTACTCGCCGACGCCGAAGCGGCAGAGGTGGGGCTCTTATGCGTCGTAGGGGTGTGGTTGCCCTGACCGTTGGTGCAACCGGTGAGGACGACCGCCGCTGCCACGCCAACTACCGGAACAAACCTCAGCTTTCCCACAGGTACCACCCGACCTTGAGAGGGGAGTAGGTGACAACTTTGTGCTTCGGTGTAGTCGTGCAGTTTTGATGAACCACGTAGCTCTCACCCACGACCTTCAAGCGGTAGACGCCATATCTGGCGTTCGTGGTCGTGTGCTTCGGGGTGTCGACCGAGATCGTGTTGCCGAGCTTCGCGGTGAGTTCGGCCGACACAGTGATGCCCCACTTGGTCTTGACCGAAGCGAGCATCACCCCAGCGGAAGTCTCCAACTCGCCGCTGATGGCTATGCCAACCTTGCTGGTCACCTCGGAGGTGAAGGTCGATTTCGCGGTTCGGGAGGTGCCATTGTAGTTCGAGTTCACAGGGCCAACACCCTTGTGGTGCGCCCTTGGGCCATCCTTCGACAATGGCTTGTACACGCCGTGAGCGGGCGTGCAGTCCACTGTGTTCGGGGAATTTCCGGGCTGCGGCTTCCCCGTGTACGTGGGCTCCTCGACAGGTTCACCCACGGTGTCGGCGGGAATCTCCGTGACGTCTTCCTCGGGCTCTTCGGGCGGTGCGGTGTTGATGACCGAGTCATCATCTTCAGCAGTCACGGACGGCGAGGGAGCCGGCGTCCCGTCAGCCGCGAACGCGGGACCGGTAAGCGCCGAGCACAGCAAGAGCGACGTCGAGACGAGAAGGACAGTGCGCCGTACAGATAAGTCCACGAAAGGTCCGTCCGGTGGGGACTGCCTTCTTGGCAGTTCGGATAGATGGACCGTATGGCAGGGGCATGGCGGTAGCGGAGATTCCGCTGATCTTCTGAGGTAGGCCTGAGGTCCATTACCCACGTTCCCCATGAGGACCTCCGTAGGCTGAGGCACATCACCGCCCCTGCCGCTGCGGTCAAGATCGCCGACGGCGAACTGATCACAACCCGCCGAAAGGGCAGCAGCCCAGCCGGCAAAAGGAACGGGACGCGGCTTGGGCAACAGGGAGGAGAGGAATCCGCCGGGCCTGCCGCATGCGCGACGCCAACCGTGAAGCTGGGCCGTCCGTGGTCCGTCCGACGGGGACCGCCAACAGCTTCCGGGACTCCTGAGCTCTGCCGCCGTCACCGGGGCTCCTGAGTTCGGCTGCCGGGCCCGGGGTTCCTGAGCAACCCCGGGCGCCCCCGAACTCACGGCACACGCCCCCTTGTTGACCCTCTCTTTAACTGCGACTCTGAGAGCTCCCCCACTTGTGAACTTGTGAACCGTTTCTCTTTGTGCTCCGCCGAGGGGCCGGGGAGCCGCGGTTCACCGAGGAGGTGGCTCCATCCCATGCTCGTCCGCGACGCCATGAGCACGGTGGTCCTCACCATCGGCCCGGCACACACCCTCCGGCAGTCCGCCCGACTGATGTCCGCGCGTCACGTCGGGGCGGCGGTGGTCCTCGACGAGGACTCCTCCGGTCTCGGGATCCTGACCGAGCGCGACATCCTCAACTCCCTCGCCCACGGCCAGAACCCGGACACCGAGACCGCAGGCAGCCACACCACCACCGACGTCGTCTTCGCGGCACCGACCTGGACCCTGGAGGAAGCCGCGGCCGCGATGGCGCACGGCGGCTTCCGGCATCTGATCGTGCTCGACGGCAGCGGGCCGCTGGGCATCGTCTCCGTCCGCGACATCATCCGCTGCTGGGTGCCTGCCCGGCAGCAGGTACCCGCCTGACCCGACCCCGCCCCTCAGGACGGTGTGGGCTCCAGGGCGCCCCTGGAGCCCACACCCACTTCGATGGATCTTGTCCAAATCGAGGTTCGCTCTAAAATCACACCCATTCGGGATCTGGTTCACCGGCTGTTACGCTGACCTGTATGAGTGACCTGTTGGAACGACTGCGCGGACGTGGATGGCGGATGACCGCGCAGCGACGTGTCGTGGCCGAGGTCCTCGACGGCGACCACGTCCATCTGACGGCCGACGAGGTGCACGCGCGCGCCGTGGCCAAGCTGCCCGAGATCTCCCGGGCGACCGTCTACAACACGCTGGGTGAGCTGGTCTCGCTCGGCGAGGTGCTGGAAGTCTCCACGGACAAGCGCGCCAAGCGGTACGACCCGAACGCGCACCGTCCGCACCACCACCTGGTCTGCGCCCGGTGCGGTGCCATTCGTGACGTCCACCCGATCGGCAACCCGCTCGGCGACCTCCCCGACTCGGAGCGCTTCGGCTTCACCGTCTCGGACGTCGAGGTGACCTACCGGGGCGTCTGCCCGAACTGCGCGGCCATCGCGGCGTAGCGCCGCGGCGTCGCACTTCGCCGCTCATTGCCGCTCGACGGCCCCGCTGTCGGCCGCTCTCTGCCTGTCGCCCGCGTTCGCTGTTCGCTGCAATGTCTCCGCGGCCGGTCCGCAAACGCACCGAGGGCCGGAACCCTTTCGGATTCCGGCCCTCGGCCTTCAGTAGCGGGGACAGGATTTGAACCTGCGACCTCTGGGTTATGAGCCCAGCGAGCTACCGAGCTGCTCCACCCCGCGTCGATGAACTGAACAGTACGTCACGTCCGTGGCCCGCGCAAATCCATTCGCGAGAGCGTCCGGACCGGGCGTCCGGACCGGGCGGCTGGACCCGCGTGGCGCGGGCGGACCGGTGAGGCGCGGGAGGACCGGTGAGGCGCGCCTCACCATGCCCCGCACCCTAAGCGCGCCCCGGGCCCCTGCCGCGCCCCGTGCCACCTCCACCGCACCCGGCTCCCGCGCCGCGCACCGCGACCCCACCGTGGCCCGCGGCCTCGCAGCCCCGCGGCCCGCCCGCTCACGCGGACAGTTCCTCCCGCAGGGCGTCCCGCAGCCGCGCCGCCCGCTCGGAGACCTCCGCCGGCCCCAGGGACACGGCCCGGTCGGCCCACCGCTGCCCCTCTGCCAGCTCCCCGCGCCGCGCGTACACGAGCGCGAGCCGCAGCGCGGCCCGCCCGTGGCCCGCGTCGGCCGCGCGGGTCCACCACAGCGCCGCCTCCGGCTCGCTCCCCTCGCGGGCCAGCAGCAGCCCGAGGTTGAAGGCGCCGTTGCGCGACCCGGCCTCGGCGGCCTCGCGGTACCAGCGCGCCGCCTCCACCACGTCGCCGCGGGCCGCGGCCAGCATGCCGACCCGCACCTGGGCACGCCGGTGCCCCTGGGAGGCGGCCCGCTCGTACCACTCCTCGCACTCGCTCTTCTCCTGCGTGTGCTCCCCCAGCTCGTGCGCGGGCTGCGGGGGCCGCCGGGCGTCGAGCACGGCGGCGAGACGGTAGGCGGCCTCGGCACTGCCCCCTCCCGCGGCGCACCGCAGATGCCGCTCGGCGGCCGGCTCGTCGCCCTCCCGCAGGCGTGCGATGCCCACCTGGAGCGCCGCCTCCGTGTGCCCGGCGGCCGCGGCACGCTCGTACCAGCGCAGCGCGGCGGCGTCGTCGGCCTCGGTGGCGCGTCCGGCGTGCAGGATGCCGAGGTTGAACGCGGCGTCCACGCTGCCCGCCTCCGCGGCCTTGGAGAACCACGGTTCGGCCCCGGCCGCGTCGCCGACCTGGAGCAGCAGGATCGCGAGCGCGTTGGCGGCCTCGCGGTGACCGGCGTACGCGGCCCTGCGGTACCACTGCTCGGCCTGGGCGGTCCGCCCCTGCTCGGCGCAGAGCAGTCCGAGGTTGTAGGCGCCGTTCACGTCGCCCGCGTCCATAGCGGCCCGGTACCAGCGCTCGGCGGTCTGGGTCTCGCCCCGCTCGGCGTGCAGCGCCCCGAGGGCGTTGGCGGCGTTGCCGTCCCCGTCCTGGGCGGCCCGCAGCCACCAGACGGCGGCGCTGTCGGGGTCCCCGGCGTCGCGCAGCAGGAACCCGAGGGCGCACGCGGCGCGCGCCTCCCCGTCCTTGGCGGACGTCAGGTACCAGCGTCCGGCCTCCTTGAGATCGCCGCGCTTCTCCAGGATCGCCCCGAGGTGCAGCGCGGCCCTGCGGTGCCCGCGCGCGGCGGCCTGCCGATACCACTGCTCGGCGGCCTGCCCCGCGGCACCGATGACACCGTTGTCGCCCACGGCTTCGCCCGAGTCCAGGGCCTTGCGGTCGAGCGTGCGCGCCAGCCGGTACGCGGCCTCGCGGTGTCCGCGCTCCGCGGCGGCCCGCATCCACTGCTCGGCGGCCACATCGCTACGATGCTCCAGCAGATCGGCGAGGGCGTACGCGCCCAGGGCGTGGCCCTGTTCGGCGGACTGGCGCAGCCAGTACTCGGCGGCGGGCTCGTCGCCGCGCTCGCGGTGGTGGCGGCCGAGGGCGTGGGCTGCGGCGGCACTGCCGGCGACGGCGGCGATCCGCCACCATCCGGCGGCCTCGTCGGCGTAGCCGCGCTGATAGAGGAGGACACCCAGGTTGTTGGCGGCGGAACGGTCACCGGCGGAGGTGGCGGCGCGCAACTGCGGCTCGGCCGCGTCGAGATCACCGCGGCGCAGCAGCATGGCCCCGAGAACGCTCATCGCCTCGACGTCGCCCGCCTGCGCGGCCGACCACTGGCGCGCCTCCTCGGCGGCCTCGCCGGCTTCGTCCCGGTCGGAGGGCTGCGTGAGCTCCGCAGCCTGCTCGAAGTCGGCAGACTCCGCAAACCGCCCTGTATCCAACAGAGTTGCCTTGTCCCCCATAACGTCCATCGTCGCACCACCCGCAACCTGGGTACACCTGGTATACCGCAGCCAGTGAGGTCACTTCAGCGTTTTGTCGACATGCCCACAGAGAGACAAGTCAAACACAGTTCGCCCAACTCCCCTCGCATGTCGCGGCACTTCACACGAGTGGCCAGGTCACCGGCAATCACCGGCGTGGCGTCACACGTCGAGGGCCCGGATCCATGAACTGGATCCGGGCCCTCGACTTCAGTAGCGGGGACAGGATTTGAACCTGCGACCTCTGGGTTATGAGCCCAGCGAGCTACCGAGCTGCTCCACCCCGCGCCGTTGTGTGTCAACCGTACCACGGCGCGGGACGGAGCCTTGATCAACTGCCTCCGGAGCCGTTCTCACCGCTCGGGCTCGCGGTCGGACTCGGACTGCCGCTCGGCTCGACGCTCTTGTCGCTGCCCTTGCCGGCACCCTTGCCGTCCGAGGTGGACCCGCCGGCGGACTTGTCCGCCTTGGCCTGCGCGTCCTCGGCCCGCTTCAGCGCGTCCTCCAGGCTCTTCTGCGCCTCGCCATACGCCTTCCAGTCGCCCTTCTTGAGGGCTGCCTGCCCGTCGTCGAAGGCCTTCTGCGCGTCGTCGAGCGCGGCCTGGACCGTGGGGTTGCTCGACGTGGGCGGCTTCGTGGTGCCCTGGTCCGGCGGCTGCGTCGAACTCTCCGCCCCGAACACCTTGTTGAGCGCCTGGCCGAGGGTGTCCTCGAAGGCGGTGCTGCCTCCGTAGGTCACCAACACCTTGCGCAGCAGCGGGTACTTGAGGTCGCCACCACGGACGTAGACCGGCTCCACGTAGAGCAGTCCGCCGTCGAGCGGCACGGTCAGCAGGTTGCCGTACTCGACCTCCGAGTCGCCGCCTCTGAGGAGTCGGATGGACTCGGCGATGGACGGCTCGGAGTTGAACTGGCTCTGCACCCGCTTGGGTCCGTCGACCGTTCTGCCGGTCGGCAGCTTCAGGATGCTGATCTTTCCGTAACCGTCCGTCCCCGCCTCGGCGTTGACCGACACGAACGCGCTCAGGTTGTCACGGCCGTTCGGAGTCATCGTCGTCGTCAGCGAGAACGCCTGGGACGACTCCCCCGGCAGCTTCATGCTGAGGTAGTACGGCGGGACCGCGCTGCCCGACTTGTTGGTCGGGTCGTCCGGGACCTGCCACACCTCGCTGCCGCTCAGGAACGTCTGGGCGTCCTTCACGTGGTAGCGGGTGAGGAGTTCGCGCTGGACCTTGAACAGGTCCTGCGGGTACCGGAGATGGGCCATCAGCTCGGGCGAGATCGACTGCCGCGACTGCACCGTGTCCGGGAACGCCTTCATCCAGGTCTTCAGGACCGGGTCCTTGGTGTCCCACTGGTAGAGCTTGACCGCGCCGGTGTACGCGTCGACGGTCGCCTTCACCGAGTTGCGGATGTAGTTGACCTGGTTCTGCTGGGCCACCACCGCGCGCTGGTTGTTGGCCGCCGTCAGCGAGTCCGCCGTGGTGTCGCCGAGCGTGGTGCGCGAGGCGTACGGATAGCCGTTGGTGGTGGTGTAAGCGTCGACGATCCACTGGATCTTGCCGTCGACGACCGCCGGATAGGCGTCGCCGTCGATGGTCAGCCAGGGGGCGACTGCCTCGACCCGCTCCTTGGGCGTGCGGTTGTAGAGGATCCGCGAACCCTCGCCGATCGCGCCCGAGTAAAGGATCTGCGGCTCGCCGAACGCCACCGCGTACGCGGCCCGGTTGACCGGACTCGCGAGGCTGACGCCGCTCTTGCCCTTGTAGCTGGTGGTCTTCTCACCGTTGTCGTCGGAGTAGTCGATCTCCTTCTGGGGACCGCCGACGATCGAGTACTGGGTGGTCTTCTCGCCGTAGTAGATCTGCTGCTCGTACGAGCCGAGGTCGCCCTTGGACGGCAGGTTGTACTCGGTGAAGACCGGGCGGCCCTCGCTGTCGGCCTCGGTGCCCTTGGCCGCGACGACACCGTATCCGTGGGTGTACCGGAAGTGGTCGTTGATCCAGTTGTTCTTCGGGATGCCCGCGAGGTTCAGCTCGCGCAGACCGAGGACGGTGTCCTGCTCCTTGCCGTCCTTGCTGTAACGGTCGACGTCCAGGTTCGACGGGAAGCCGTAGTAGTTCCGCACCTGCTGGAGCTGCTGGAAGGTCGGCGACACGATGTTGGGGTCCATCAGGCGGATGCTGGCGACGGTGTCGGCGTCGTCACGCAGTTCTGCCTTGTCCTTGGTGTCGCTCGCCCCCGGGTAGTCCTGCACGTCGGTGCCGGCGATCCCGTACGCCTCGCGGGTCGCCTTGAGGTTCTTCTCGACGTACGGCGCTTCCTTGGCCTGCTCGTTCGGCTCGACCTGGAACTTCTGGACTATCGCGGGATACAGGCCCCCGATCAGCACCGCCGAGAGCACCATGAGGCCGAAGCCGATCACCGGCAGCTGCCAGGTGCGCCGCCACAGCGTCGCGAAGAAGAGCAGCGCGCAGATGACGGCGATGCAGAACAGGATCGTCTTGGCGGGGAGGTACGCGTTCGCGTCGACGTACCGCAGGCCCGTCCAGTTGCCGGTGGCCTTGAAGTCGCTGGACTTCACCGCGAGTCCGTACCGGTCGAGCCAGTAGGCGACCGCCTTCAGGGCGACGAAGACACCGAGGAGCACCGAGAGGTGCCCGGTGGCCGCGGCCGTGGCGCGCGCTCCGGGGCTGGTGATCCGCAGACCGCCGTACAGGTAGTGCGTGAGGGCCGCGGCGATGAGCGAGAGCACGGCGGCGGCGAAGCCGAAGCCGAGCAGGAAGCGGTACCAGGGCAGGTCGAAGGCGTAGAAGGAGACGTCCAGGTGGAACTGGGGGTCCTTCTGGTGGAACGGCACTCCGTTGACCCACATCAGCCAGGTGCGCCACTGGCCCGAGGCGGACGCGCCGGCGATCAGCCCCACCAGGGAGGTGATCGCGAGCAGCAGCCAGCGCTTGTAGGGCGCGATGCCCATGCGGTACCGGTCGAGGCTCTGCTGCTCCATCGACATGGCGCTCAGCGGCGGGCGCAGCCGGTGCGCCAGCCAGATGTTGAGGCCGACCGCGGCCGCCATCAGCAGACCGAAGACGAAGAAGAGACCGATCTTGGTCCACAGGGTGGTGGTGAAGACCGACGAGTAGTGGACCGAGCGGTACCAGAGCCAGTCCGTCCAGAACCCCGCGAACATGACGAAGGCCATGGCCAGTACGGCCAGCACGCCCAGTGTCATGAGCAGGGTCCGGACACGCCGGGAGGGCCGGCCCACTCTGATCCGCGGCCCCGTCGGGCCTCCGCCGCGGTCCGGCATCTGGAAAGCCAAGGTGCGCACCTCGAAGTCGCTGTCGATTCCGTCCGGCCCCCATGTCGGTGGACCGTCAGTAAGGCTCCGTGATCGGGGAGCCTCATCTATGCAACTTACTCACGCTTTACTCGGTTCCCGATTCAGGTCACGAACGAGGCAGGATTGTGACCATGTCCAACACTCCCATGGCAGCGAGCCCCCTGACCCGGGCCGTACTCGAGATCGACGAGTACGCCTCCGGCCTCGGCTGGGACCAGCCCGCCCGCCTCTTCGCCCTCGTAGACACCGCACGACTGCGGTCCCAGGAACCCGGCCTCGCCGCTCAGCTCGGCCTGGAGCACGAACAGGAGACCACCGGTCTCACCCCCGTCGAGCAGGAGGAGATCCCCGCCGGCAAGCCGCTGGACGAGTTCCTCGGCACGATCGCCTGGCCCGACGCGGTCGTGGGCTGCGCGCTCACCGTGGAGCGGCTGATGCTGCCGCCGTCCGCGGAGAACTCGGTCCCGGAGGGTCTCAGCGGCAAGAAGCTGACCCAGTGGGTCGCCGCGCACCCCGATCGCCAGGAGGTGCGCATGACCGTCGGCGTCCTGCGGGACGGCACCCGCGACTCGGCGGTGCGGCTGCGCGAGAAGGACGCGGCGACGGAGGTCCTCACGGGCGCGGGCCTGGTGCCCGGCCTCGCGGACGCGCTGTCGGCGACGTTCGCGGACTGACCGGCGCACGGACGTGACCGGGGGCGCCTCGCGAACTGCGAGGCGCCCCCGGTCACGGACGAGCGGTGGGCGTCGGCCCCTGGGTCAGCCCTTGACGCTGCACTTGGGCAGGTCCGCCGTGCGGCCCGCGCCGATGTCCTTGAGGGCCTTCATCGCGTCGTCGAGGGTGTCGACCTTGACGAGCCTGAGTCCGGACGGGGTGTCCTTGGCGGCCTCGGCGCAGTTGTCCTTGGGCGTCAGGAAGTACTGGGCGCCCTTGTTGCGCGCGCCGACCGTCTTCATGTCGATGCCGCCGATCGGGCCGACCTTGCCGTTGTCGTCGATGGTGCCGGTGCCGGCCACGAACTTGCCGCCGGTGAGGTTCCCCGGGGTGAGCTTGTCCACGATGCCGAGCGAGAACATCAGACCCGCGCTCGGACCGCCGACGTCGGCGAGCTTGATGTCGATGCTGAACGGGAACGTGTGGTCGGTCCCGGCCGAGATCCCGACGATGGCGCGGTCGGTGCCGCTGTCGTCGGACTTGACCGTGGTGATCGTCACGTCCTTGGTCGCGGTCGCCGTCCGGTTCTCCTTCGTGGCGGCGGCCTGCTCCTTGGCGGGCACGATCCTGAACACGACCTTGTCGCCGGGCTTGTGCTTGGTGACGAGCTTCGCCACGTCGTCGGGCGCCTTCACGACCGTGCCGTCGACGGCCTTGATGACGTCACCGGCGTGCAGCCGCCCCTCGGCCGGGGAGCCCTTGACGACCGTGGAGACGATCACCCAGGACTTCACCGGGATGCCCAGCGCCTTCAGGGCGGACACCTTGGCGCTCTCCTGGGACTGGCTGAACTCCTCGGCGTTCTCCTGCGTCGACTGCTGCTCGGTCTTGCCGTCCGGGTAGAGCGTGTCGTGCGGCACGATCTTGCTGTCGTGCGCCAGCCAGCCGTACACGGCCTCGACGAGGTTCATGTTGTAGTCGGCGCTCGTGACCCGGACCGTGGTCATGTTCAGGTGCCCGGTCGTCGGGTAGGTCTTGCGGCCGGAGATCTGCAGCACCGGCTCACCGTCGTGATCACCCAGCGTGTTCACCGTGGGACCCGGTGACATCTCCGAGTACGGCACTTTGATGAACACTCCCGCGCACAGGAGCGCGATCAGGATCAGGGTGGAGGCGAGCATCGTCGCGGTGCGGCGTGGCATGGAACGACAGTACGGGACGGTGGTGTAAGCGCACCGTCGGGGCCGTCCGTACGGGGCGGCCCCGAAGACCGCCCGAACGGCACGAATGCCGTGTTCCGGGCGGTGATCCGATTCAGAGCACGTCGGAGGGGGTCTTCTCCCTGACGCCGGTGCGCTCCATCGCCTCGCGGAAGCGGGTGTAGCCGGCGAGCTCGACACCGTCTCCCGCCGCCTTGCGGTTCCGGCCGGCCCAACTTCCCCACAGACTGGCACCGATCGCGGCCATCAACGGAATCAGCAACCAGGCAAGCGCCGCCATGTCGACCTCCCAACCCCATGAGCGACCGCAACTGACTGATCAGCAGACTTGACATCTGCACTGTTCAGCAGATTAACCATCCGCACTGTCAACGCTCACGGCAGGGCCCTGGTTACGCAACCGGACGGTGGTGAGAAGTCGGTCAGCCCCCGGTAAGGCGTCCTCGCAGGGAGTTCCGGCAGGTCTCAGCAGGCGCCGACCCATTCCTCCGTGCCGTCGGAGAACCTCTGGTGCTTCCAGATCGGCACCTCGTGCTTGAGGTCGTCGATGAGCATGCGGCAGGCCTCGAAGGCCTCGGCCCGGTGCGGGCACGACACGGCGACGATCACGGCCAGGTCCCCGACCTTCAGGTCGCCCACCCGGTGCACGGCGGCCAGCGCCCGTACCGGATGGGCGGCGGCCACCTTCTCCGCGACGCGGCGCATCTCCGCCTCCGCGGTGGGGTGGGACGAGTACCCGAGCGTGTCGACGTCGGCGCCCGCGTCGTGGTTGCGCACGGTCCCCACGAAGAACGCGGTGCCCCCGGCGGCGTCGTCCCCCACGGCCTTGAAGACCTCGTCCAGGGACAGCGGCTCGTCGCGGATCGCCAGCAGCCGGACCGGGTCCTGCGCGGCCAGCTCACCGGGGTGGTCATAGGTAGGTGCCATGCCCCCCATCGTGCCGCACCCTGCCGACACCGCGGAATACGGCTTTCACCCGGCACGCGCGCGTACGGCTTGGAGCCTCCTCCAGCTCCGTGGGGCCGGAACCGGCGGCAGCTCCGTGGGGTCGCGGGCGGCGGCTCCGTGGGGTCGCAGCCGGCAGCCGCCCCGTGGGGTCAGAAGCCGGCGGCAGCCCTGTGGGGGCGTAGTCAGCGGCAGCCCTGTGGGGCGTAGCCAGCGGCAGCTTCGTAGGGTCGCACCCGGCGGCGGCTCCGTGGGGTCGCAGCCGACAGCCGCCCCGTGGGGTCAGAAGCGGCGGCGGGCCTTCCTGGCCCGGCGGACCACCGCTGCCGCGCCCAGCAGCGCCACCGTCGCGCCCGCCGCGCCCGCCGCGGTCGCGTCCTTGCGGCCGAGGCGCCGGCCGGCGACCGTGTGCCGCCCCGCGACCTCCTCCAGCAGCTCCGCGAGGACCTCCTCGTTGGTCCAGCGCGGACGCCAGCCGGCGTCGTGCAGCCGGCTCCCGCTCACCACCCAGGGGTACATCGTGTAGGCGAGGTCACCGGCGGGCGAGGGCGTGAGCCCGATCCGGTGGAGCCGGGCGGCGGCGCCGAGGGCGACCGCGGACGGCAGCTCCATCCGCCGGATCCCGCTCAGCTCCTCCACCTCCTCCTGCTCCAGCCAGCCGTCGCAGCCGACGGCCAGCTCGCCCTCGACCTTCTCGACGACCGCGTACTCCAGGGCGGCGCACAGGTCCTCGACGTGGCAGAACTGCCAGGCCGGCCTCGACCCCGCCACCACCAGCAGTCGCGGAGACTCGAAATACCTGGTCAGTGCGGTGTCCGTACCCCCGCCCACGAGGACGGCGGGACGGACGACGGTCACGTTCAGGCCCGGGTGCGCCCGCGGCGCGCGGCGGGCGAGCCGCTCGATCTCCAGCAGATCGCCCACGCCCGTCGCCTCGGCCGTCGCCCGCAGCTCGGCGTCCTCGGACAGCGGCAGCTCGTTGTCGGGCAGCGCTCCGTAGACCATGGCCGACGTGCACAGCACGACCCGGTGGACCCCGGCCGCGGCGGCGGCCGTGAGCACGGTCTGCGTCCCCCGGACGTTGTACGCGGTCCGGGCCGCCGCGTCCGTCTCCAGATCGAGGTCCAGGGCCAGATGGACCACGACGTCCGCGCCGCGCAGCTTCTCGGCGATCGCCGGGTCCCGGACGTCCAGGATGTGCCACTGCGCGTCGGCGCACTCGCCGCGCCGCTCGTCGATGGCGACGACCTGCCTGATCTCCTCGCTGGCGGCCAGCCGCTCGGTCAGCAGCGCCCCCACACCGCCCGCGGCGCCGGTCACCGCGACGACGGGGCCGCGCGAGGCTGGGCTGGTCGAGTGGTTTCGCGCTGCGCGAACCTGTGGATCTGGGGAACTCACCGGGCGTCTCCAGCGGTTGTCTTCAGTAATGGACGCGTGTGACGCGCCCCTACCAGGTGGCATCCATCCTGCCGCAGGCGACGAGTCGGCGAAGCACCGAGGCCCGATCGGGTTCAGGTGTCTACGCTGGGTGGTGTTGTGGGCAGCCGCCGTCGGAACGAACCGGCGGCCTTACCAGCCGAGGAATCCCGTGAGTGACACCCCATTCGGATTCGGCCTTCCGCCGGAGGAGCCGGAGCACGGCGACGAGGGCAAGAAGAAGGACCAGCAGAGCGGCGGTGGTCAGGGACCGTTCGGTTTCGGGCTGCCCGGAGCCGGTGGCCCCGGAGCCGACAATCCGCTCGCAGCCATGTTCGGTTCGATGAACCCGAACGACCTGGGCGCCGCGTTCCAGCAGCTGGGTCAGATGCTCTCGTACGAGGGCGGACCGGTGAACTGGGACATGGCCAAGCAGATCGCCCGGCAGACGGTCGCCCAGGGCACCTCCGACGGCAAGAAGGACGCGAGCGTCGGCCCCGCCGAGCGGCTCGCCGTCGAGGAGGCCGTCCGTCTGGCCGATCTGTGGCTGGACGACGCCACCTCCCTGCCCTCCGGTGCCGCCTCCGCGCTGGCCTGGAGCCGGGCCGAGTGGGTCGAGGCGACCCTGCCGGTGTGGAAGGAGCTCGTCGACCCGGTCGCCGAGCGGGTCGGCGCGGCCATGGGCGACGTGCTGCCCGAGGAGATGCAGGCCATGGCTGGCCCGCTGATCGGCATGATGCGCTCCATGGGCGGCGCCATGTTCGGCACCCAGATCGGTCAGGCCGTCGGTGTCCTCGCGGGCGAGGTCGTCGGTTCGACGGACATCGGTCTGCCGCTCGGCCCGGTCGGCAAGGCCGCGCTGCTGCCGCTGAACATCGAGTCGTTCGGCAAGGACCTGAGCGTCCCCCAGGAAGAGGTGCGTCTGTACCTGGCGTTGCGCGAGGCCGCCCACCAGCGCCTCTTCGCGCACGTGCCGTGGCTGCGCTCGCACCTGTTCGGCGCCGTCGAGGGCTACGCGCGCGGGATCAAGGTCGACACCGCCAAGCTGGAGGACGTGGTCGGCCAGTTCGACCCGCAGAACCCCGAGGAGCTCCAGCAGGCGCTCCAGCAGGGCATGTTCCAGCCGGAGGACACACCGGAGCAGAAGGCCGCGCTGGCCCGCCTGGAGACGGCGCTCGCGCTGGTCGAGGGCTGGGTGGACGCGGTCGTGCACTCGGCGGCCAAGCCGCGGCTCTCCTCGGCCGACGCGATGCGCGAGACGCTGCGCCGCCGCCGCGCCACGGGCGGCCCCGCCGAGCAGACGTTCGCCACCCTGATCGGTCTGGAGCTGCGCCCGCGCCGGCTGCGCGACGCCTCCCGCCTGTGGGCCTCGCTCACCGACGCGCGCGGCGTGGACGGCCGGGACGGTCTGTGGGCCCACCCGGACATGCTGCCGACCGCCTCCGACCTGGACGACCCGGACGGCTTCGTGCACCGCGAGCACATGGACTTCTCCGAGCTCGACAAGATGCTCGGCGAGGCCGCGAGCGGCAGCGCCGAGAAGCCCGATCTGAAGAAGAAGGACGACTCCGGGGACGCCGGCGAGGGCGACGGCGCCGAGTGAGTCTGCACGACGACGCGGTCCTCGTGCTCAAGGGGTACGAGGGCCAGGAAGAGCTGCGCGGGCTCTATCTGGACCATCTGTCCGCGCACCCCGACGGGATGTGGAAGTCCTGCCACGCCGGGCACCTCACGGCGAGCGCCCTGGTGATCGATCCCTCGCGCGGCCGCGTCCTGCTGACGCTGCACCGCAAGCTCCGGATGTGGCTCCAGATGGGCGGCCACTGCGAGCCGGGCGACGCGACCCTGGCCGACGCCGCCCTGCGCGAGGCGCTGGAGGAGTCGGGCGTCGAGGGTCTGACCCTGCTGCCGGGCGGCCCCGTGACCCTGGACCGGCACCCCATCCCGGCGCCCTGCCACTGGCACCTGGACGTCCAGTACGCCGCGCTCGCCCCGGCCGACGCGGTCGAGGCCATCAGCGACGAGTCCCTGGACCTGCGCTGGTTCGGGTACGACGAGGTCGCCGAGGTGGCCGACACCTCGGTCGTCCGGCTCCTGGAGGCGGCCCGCGCCCGGCTGTGACCACTCGCCGGGGCCGCACCGACACGACGAGGGGCGACCGCCGGTGGCGGTCGCCCCTCGTCCGTGCTCGTCGGCCCGTGCCTCTGCTCAGGGGGCCGGCGTCCTCCGTTCGGCGGAACGGTCAGCTCCAGACATTGCCCTGGTTCTGCGCGTGCACGCCCTGCTGGCCCATGCCGTACTGGGCGCGCAGCCCCTGGCCGATCACCGCGTTCTGCGGCGGCAGCAGCTCACTGGGCTGCACGAGCGCGAAGCCGTTGCCCATGAAGCTCAGCTCCCAGCCCTCACCGGTGTTGCCGCGGCGCCGCCACACTCCGGAGGAGTGGGTCTGGGCCTGCATCTGCACCCGCAGCCCGGTGGACCACGCGACGATCGCGTCGGCGTCGCAGTTGACGTACTTGTCCGGGGTGACCTGCATCATCAGCGGCATCCCGGAGGTCATCAGCGCGACCTTGCCACGCCCGGTGATGTTGAGCTGGTACTTGCCGGAGCCGGAGATGCCGTACTGGCTGTCCACGGCGATGACCTCGTGGTGCAGTCCGGAGTCCATCGCCAGCACATAGCTGCTGTCGACGGTCAGGCCGTCCTGGTCCACGTCCACCACGTGCACGTGCTGGCCGAGGTTGGCGAGGTAGACCGTGCCCTGCCCGTGGCACCGCATCAGGCTGAGGCCCTCGCCGGTGTGGGCACGCGCGCGGTGCTGGCTGCTGTTCTGGTACTCGGCGTCGAACTCGACGAGTCCCTGGTACGCGACCATCGTGCCCTTGCGGGCGAGGATGTCGTCGTGACCCTCCAGGACGACGCGCAGCATCTGCGAGTTCTGCAGGCTGTAGCGGTCCTGGGTCTGCTGCTCGTTGTAGCCGAAAAGCGGGCTCTGCATGATGTCCTGCTCCCCCTCAGCCCCGGAACCGGAGGCGGTCGGTGCTGTCCTCGCTGGGCTGGACGACGACGATGCCCTGCCCGGAGAACGCCATCTGGAACGCCTCGCCGCTGCCGCGTCCGATCAGCGACTGCGCCTTGAAGCTGCGCTTGCCCTTCACCTTGAGGTTCGGGGACCAGGCGACCAGTGCGTCCGGGTCGACGTACGTCTCGTCCTCGCCGCCGCCGCAGTCCACGACGATCGGCTTGCCGCGGGAGGTCAGCGCCACCCAGCCCTGACCGGAGATCTTGGTGTTCCACAGACCCTGGCCGGCGAACTTGGCGAGGCCCTTGACCCGCTCCACGCCCCAGGTGAGGTGGGCGTCGAAGGCGAGCAGGTTCGTCGCGTTGACGGAGATCGCGTCCCCGTTGAGGTTGATGACGACGACGTTCGCCCCGTAGTCGGCGAGATAGAGCAGGCCGTCGCCGGAGCACTTCATGAGGGGCGCGCCCTCGCCGGTCATCCAGTCGCGGGCGATCTGGCGTACGGCGGGCGGGTTGGGCTCGTACTGGACGAACCCTTCGTAGGCGACCATCGACCCCACGCGCGCGAGGAGGTCGTTCCCGGTCTGCATGGCGACCTTCAGCATGTGATTGCCGTGGTTCTCCATGCGCGCGGTGACGGGTGCAGGGGCGAAGCCCGCGAGTGGCTGGTTCATGACGGGCTCCCTCAGACCTCGTACGGCTGGACGACGACGAAATTGCCCGGCGCGGCGCGGAACTGGAGGTTCACGCTCTCGCCGGTGTCGCCGGGGTAGGCGTTGCGGCGCATCCGCACCTGGCTGGAGACGATCACCTGTGCGGCGGCGGACCAGGCGACGACGGCGTTGCAGTCGGCGAAGGTCGTGGGCGTCACCGGCAGGACGACCGGGGCGCCGTGCGTCTTGACGACGATGGTGCCCGTCCCCTGGAACTGCATGGTGAACAGGGCGCCCCCGGGGATCCCGTGTCCTTCGATGCGGCGGACCTCGTACTGGAGGGACTCGTCGAAGGCGAGGACGTTCTCCGCGGAGACGCAGATCGCGTCCCCCTGGAGTTCGATGGGGTGCACGTGGGTGGCGTTCTCGGCGAAGAACACCTGGCCCTGGCCGGTGCAGCGCATCAGCTGCATCTCCTGGCCGGTCGCGTTGCCGACCAGGCGGCCGGCGAATCCGGCGCCCTTGTAGCTGAAGTCGACCTTGCCCTGGTAGAGCACCATGCTGCCCTGGCGGGCGAGCACGGGCTGGCCGCCGACGCCGAGGTCGACGCGGATCAGCTTCTTGTTCTGGGGGGTCCACCGCTGGCCGGTGGGCGTCTCCTTGAAGGCGCTCAGCGCGGCGGTCACACCGGCACCGCCCTGCGGAGCGCCCTGGGGTGCGCCGTAGGGGGACGGGGCACCGGGCTGGCCCGGGTACTGCCCGGGTGCCTGGCCCGGGATCTGGCCGTACTGCGGCTGCTGGCCGTAACCGGGGGGAGCCGTCGGGGGCTGCCCGTAGCCGGGAGGGGCGGGCGGTGCCTGCTGGCCGTAACCGGGCGGCATGGGAGCGGCCTGGCCGGGCTGGCCGTAGCCGGGCGGCGGACCGGGGGGCTGCCCGTAGGGCGCGGGGCCCGGCGGCGGGACGGTGCCACTCGGCGGGGTGTGCAGGGGCGCCACGATCGTCGGGGCACCGTGCACCGACGGCGCGGGCGCGGGCATGGGGGCGTGCGGGGTGGCGCCGGGGGGCGGCGCGAAGCCCTGCGCGGGCGCCGGGGCGGGCGCCGACGGCGCCGCGAACGTGGGCGCGGGGGCGGACTGGGCGGGCGGGGCGAAGGAGGGCGTCGCGGCGGGCCCCGGCTGCGGGGCGGCCGGCTCCTCCTCGGCGACCTCGCCGCCGAAGTTCTTCAGCAGCGCATCGAGGCCGCCGTCGAAGCCCTGGCCGACCGCGGCGAAACGCCAGACGTCCTTGAGGTAGAAGTCGCCCAGCATCACGGCGCGTTCGGTGGAGAACTCGGCGCCGCTGAAGGCGTACCGGGCCACCTCCTCGCCGCCCGCGACGACACGGAGGTATCCGGGGGCGATCTGCGACATCTGTCCGGCGCCGTCGATCGTCGCCGTGAACGACAGTTTCTGGATCTGCGCCGGAATCCGGTCGAGGGTGACCCGGAAGGACTCCGTGTCGCCCGACTGCGCGCCGAGCAGCTGGATGGACTCCTCGGGGGACTTCGGCTGGTTGAAGAAGACGAAGTACCGGTCGTCCGAGAGCCGTTCGTCGGCGTCCAGGCCGAAGCAGCTGATGTCGAAGGTGAGTCCGGGGCCGGTGATCTGCACGCCTACGTACAGATCCGTGCCCGCGGTCAGGTCACTGATCTTGGCCTTGTGGCCGCGTTGGAATTCCCTGGCCATGCGTAACGACCGTCCCCCATCCCGATGCGAGTGCGTCGCGCCAGGCTAACCGCAAAGTCCGGGAGTGGACGAAGCCGGTGCAGAGCCGGTACACAATCACACTCCCGTCGGGACGGTCCGGCCCCTATTCGTCGCGTGCCGCGGGAAGGTGGGGCAGCCGGTCCGCCGCGACGACGCCCTCGAGGTAGCCGCGGGCCCGCTCGGTGCGCGGATATGCCTCCAGGAGCCGCCAGAAGCGGGGCCCGTGACCGGGTACCAGCAGATGGGCGAGCTCGTGCAGCAGGACGTAGTCGACGACGTACTCGGGCATGCCCTGCAGCCGGTGCGACAGCCGGATGCTGCCCTCGGCGGGGGTGCAGGAGCCCCAGCGGGTGTTCTGGTTGGTGACCCAGCGCACCGACGAGGGCCGGGCCCTGCCGTCGAAGTAGTGGGCCGACAGCCGCTCGGCGCGTTCGGCGAGCTCGGTGTCGCCGAGGACGCGCCGGCTCTCCTGCGCGGCCAGTTTGTCGAGCATGACGCTCACCCAGCGCTTCTCCTCCGCCTCGGACATCCGGGCGGGGATGAGGACGACGGTGCGGTCGCCCTCGCGGTACGCGGAGACCGTTCTGCGCCGTCGGGCGCTCCTGCGGACCTCGATCGCGCTCGCCCCCGAGCCGCTCGGCGGCGGGCTCGTCGTGCTGCGCATGGATGTCGCGGCGCTGTGCGGTGGGTCGGCGGGCACGCCCCGACGTTACCTGCTGTACAGGGGGGAAGTCCCGCCCCGGGAACGGTTCGATGTGGATCCGCACACTGCCCGTCCGATTCGTACGACGAAAGGCGGCGTCTGTGGACAACTTTCGGCGGGCTCCGGCGGGCGCGGGCATGCTGGCATCCGGTCCGCGCTGCGGGAGCCCACGGCGGACGGCCGTGGGGTGACGCGGCGGACGGACAGGGACATACGGGGACGTACGAGGATCTACGGGGGTAGGTCATGCATCCGATGGTCAAGCCCGCTCTGCGGCGCGGCTGGCGGGATCTCAACACCGTGCAGTTCGGCATGACACCGGCGCACGCCATGGTGCTGGGCCCGATGGACACGGCGACGGGCAGTTTCCTCGACCTGCTCGACGGGACACGAGGTATGCCGCTGCTGCGGGCGCAGGGCCGCGAGATGGGGCTGCCGGACGGCCACGTCGACCGGCTGGTGGACCGGCTGGCCGCCTCCGGTCTCCTGGACGACACGACCGGAGGCGGTCCGGCGGCGGCCGCCCTGCGCGAGAAGAAGGAGGTCATGGACCGGCTGCGCCCGGACCTCGCCTCCCTCTCCCTGGTCGCCCGCGACCCGGGCGAGGCGGTCGAGCGCCTGGCCGTCCGCCGCGGCCTGCGGGTCCAGGTGCGGGGCGCCGGCCGGGTGGGCGTCGCGGTGGCCGCGCTGCTCGCGGGCGCGGGTGTCGGCGAGGTCGAGGTGCGTGACGTCGGCCGGGTCGAGCCGTGGGACGTGGCACCGGGCGGGCTTCCGGCCGAGTCCGTCGGAGAGCGCCGGGAGGACGCCGCCCGGCGGGCGGTGCGCCGGGCCGCCCCGGACCGTCCGCCGCGCGCCACCGCCGGGGAGAGGGCGGGGGACGTCACGCACGGACTGTCCCTCGTGATCCTCGCTCCCCGGGACGGTCTCGGCGTCCACGCCCCGGACCCCGCGTCGGCCGAGGGCCTGATCGCCTCGGGGACACCCCATCTGTACGCGGGGGTCGTGGAGGCGACCGGGGTCGTGGGCCCGCTGGTCCTGCCCGGCGACACCGGCTGCGCGGGCTGTCTGGACCAGCGGCGCACCGACCGCGATCCGGCCTGGCCGCGCCTGGTCGCGCAGTGGCGCTCCGGGCGGCGGCGCCGGGTGGCCGCCTGCGATCTCGCCCTGGCCTCGGCGGTCGCCGGGCTCGCCGCGAGCCACGCGCTCGCCTTCCTGGACGGGGATCCGCCCGCCGGCGCCGGGACCCGCTGGGAGGCGTCGCTGCCCGGCTGCGCATGGCGCGCGACCCCGGTTCCGGCGCATCCCGGATGCGCCTGCGGCAGCGTGACGAAAACAAACGGTGAGCGGACCCCCGAGGACGCGGAGGCACACGAGACAATGGCAGGGCGACAGCCGCACGCGGCACAGCTTGCTGGGACCTGGAGGGCGCATGTCTGATCTTCCCCGGAAGGCAGTCACCCGGACTGCCAAACTGGCCGCGCTGCCACTCGGCTTCGCCGGGCGGGCGACCTGGGGACTCGGGAAGCGGATCGGCGGGAAGTCGGCGGAGATCGTCGGCCGCGAACTCCAGCAGCGCACGGCCGAGCAGCTCTTCAAGGTCCTCGGGGAGCTGAAGGGCGGTGCGATGAAGTTCGGGCAGGCACTGTCCGTGTTCGAGTCGGCACTGCCCGAGGAGATCGCGGGCCCCTATCGTGCGGCGCTGACGAAACTCCAGGACGCGGCGCCACCCATGCCGACCCAGACGGTCCACTCCGTTCTGGAGGAGCGGCTCGGCGCGGACTGGGCCGAGTTGTTCGTGGAGTTCGACGACAAGCCCTCGGCCGCGGCCTCGATCGGCCAGGTGCACCGGGCCGTGTGGCACGACGGCCGTGAGGTCGCCGTCAAGGTGCAGTATCCGGGGGCGGGCGAGGCCCTGCTGTCCGACCTGACCCAACTCAGCCGCTTCGCAAGGCTCCTGGGGCCACTGATCCCCGGAATGGACATCAAGCCGCTCATCACGGAGCTGCGCGACCGGGTCTCCGAGGAGCTCGACTACGGCCTCGAGGCGCAGGCCCAGGCGGCGCACGCCGAGGAGTTCGCGGACGATCCGGACGTCCGGGTGCCCGCGGTGGTCCACCACTGCGAGCAGGTCCTGGTGACGGAGTGGATCGACGGGGTGCCGCTGTCGGAGGTCATCAACGAGGGCACCCCGGAGCAGCGGGACCGCGCCGGGCAGTTGCTGGCCCGCTTCCTCTTCTCGGGCCCGGCCCGCACCGGACTGCTGCACGCCGACCCGCACCCGGGCAACTTCCGTCTCCTGCCCGACGAGGAGAGCGGCTGGCGCCTCGGTGTCCTGGACTTCGGCACGGTGGACCGGCTTCCGGGCGGCCTGCCCCAGCCGATCGGCGACTCCCTGCGCATGACGCTGGACGGTGACGCCGAGTCGGTCTATGAACTCCTGTGCGCGGAAGGCTTCGTGAAGGAGTCGATAGACCTCGAACCGGACGCCGTCCTGGACTATCTGCTGCCGATCATCGAACCGGCAGAGGCGGACGAGTTCACCTTCACCCGGGGCTGGATGCGCAGCCAGGCCGCCCGCATCGCCGACCCGCGTTCTCCCGCGCACCAGTTGGGCCGGCAGTTGAACCTGCCGCCCTCCTATCTCCTCATACACCGGGTGACGCTGAGCACCATAGGCGTCCTGTGCCAGCTCGGCGCGACGGTCCGGCTGCGGGACGAACTGGAGGAGTGGCTGCCGGGGTTCGTACCGGAGGACGAGCTCGGGGACAAGTTGGAGGACGAGCCCGAGGGTGAGCTGGAGGACGGGGAACTGGGCGAGGAGATGTCGGCCGCCGAGGCCTGAGGCCGCGTCGCCGGTCGGGCCGGGGGCCGACAGGTGATCAGGCCCGAGGCCGGCAGGTGCTCAGGCCGGAGACCGGCAGGTGGTCAGGCCGGGGCCGGGCGGGTGAGAGCCGGCCGGGGCGGGTGGTAGCCCGGCCGGGTTACCACCAGGCCGAGTCGAGGCGGCCCTCGATCGCTCTCAGATGGGCGCGGGCGCAGTCGTCGCAGAAGTACTGGCGGGTGCCGTTCTCGACCGAACAGGTCCAGGTCGGCCGGGGGCCCGTGGCCGCGGTCCCGCAGCGGGCGCACACGATCTTCTCGGCTTCGTCCGCCTCGGACTCGGATGCGGGGCCGGTGCTGTCACTGTCTTCGGGAAGACTCGTCACTCTGGCGACGATAACCCCGCCGCCCTCGGTTCGCCCGGTGCAACGCACTGCGGGGACCGGTCCGTTCGGACCGGCCCCCGCGGGATTCACTGCCTGGTACTGCTGCGACTGCAACGGCTGCTACGGCGATGGGCGCCGATTACTGCATGACCGCCATGGCCAGCGCGCGGCGGGCTCGCATCGAGGCGCGCTCGGCCCGGCGCTGCATGCGGCGAGCGGCCGCCAGGCGCACGGCCTGACGTTCCCGCTCGGCCTGGTGCAGTCGCTCGTGCATATGCGCACGAGCCAGGGCTTCTGGGATGAGTTGCATCTCTCGGGTCCTGTTCTGACGCGAGTCGGTCGCGCCGGTGGTGGCGAAGTCTGAGATCGCGGAGCCTGCGGGCTCGCTCGTGGACGGCTTCATCGGGGCCTGCTTCTTGGGGTCGTGCGTCAGGGGGCGGTCGATCGTTCCTCGGATGTTCATGCCGCGACCGGGTTCTTGCGCGGGCGGCCACGGGGCCGCTTGCGGGCCACGACGACACCCTGGACGAAGAGCTCGCCACCCCAGACGCCCCAGGGCTCACGCCGCTCCTTGGCGCCGGCGAGGCAGGCCTCCATCAGCGGGCAGGTGCGGCAGAGAGACTTGGCGTACTCGACGTCGGCCGGCGACTCGGCGAAGAAGACCTCCGGGTCGTAGGAACGGCAGGGGACGGGTACGCCGAGGTTCTCGATGGCGTCGTCGAGCGCGGTGAGCGCGGTGAGGGGGATCAAGGTGGAGTCCTCCGTGAGGCCGGGCGGGGGGATCGTTTCGGAAGGCGGTACGGACGGGGCGTGCGCTTCGAGTTGCACGGTTCGTCTTCCTCGTCTGGTCGTGCCGGCCGGGGTCGGCCGGTTGGCGGCTGGTACCGGGTTCTTTTCTTGTCCCGAGGCCCCTTCGCTCTGTCGTCCCCGGTCGGGGACAAACAGAAGGGCCGCGGATCCCGGGTGGGGTTCCGCGGCCCTGAAGGCGCCGGCCTGATGGTGAATCAGGCTGGATCACTCCAGGGTTCAGGCCCACGGAAGGCCCACATCGTGTGGTGCTGCTGCGTCTGCTTCAGGGATCCGGCACCGGCTGCCGCAAAGGCATAGGCATGCGCCTCTGCCACTACTGCCGCTTCCAGTGCCTTCGTCGGTCGCTCATTGCGCTCACGGACGGGAAGACCCGCGAGAGACAGGGAGGACGCCGGCCGGTCGGCACGAATGCCGGACAGACCGGTGCCCAGGTTCGAGACGCCGAGCGGGCACGTGGAGACGACGACCGAGCGATCGGTCATTTTCACGGTGGTGCTGAAGCTGGTGTTGATGCTGATCACTGGAATCGCCTCCTCTCGGCGTCTATGGGGACCGGCGCGAACCGGTCCGACGGCTATTAAGTACAGCACGGAACCAGGGCCTTCGAGAAGGCCGCTGCTGCCGTGGTTAAGAACCTATGGGGATTGCTGGGGCATGCGCAAACTATTTTCCCCACGAGTTTGAATCAGTTGTCCCCACCGTCCTCCGCGACCTCACGACCTGCGCAGATGGCCAGAACGTCGGCTCCGAAGCGGTTGAGTTTGCGGACACCGACCCCGGGGATCCGGGCGAGCTCGCCCGCGTCGTCCGGCGCCGTCTCCGCGATCGCGATCAGCGTCCTGTCCGTGAAGACGCAGAACGCGGGCTGCCCGCTGCGCTCCGCCTGCACCGCGCGCCACTCGCGCAACCGCTCGTACAGACCCTCGTCCATGTCGGAGGGGCAGCCGTCGCAGCGCATCAGTTTCATCTCGCCCGCGTCGGTGAGGGTGCGGCCGCAGACCCGGCAGCGTGCGGGGCTGCGGCTCGTACGCCGGACGGCGGCGAGGCCGGCTCTCCCGGCGCCGCGCTCGATGCCTCCCGAGGCACCGCCGGTGCCGGCGCCGCCCGCCGTGGCCACGGAACCGGGGCGCAGTCCGTCGAGGAACCGGCTGGGGCGGCGGCCCGCGCGGCCTCCGGGCGAGCGGGCGAGCGCCCAGGAGACGAAGAGGTGCTCCCTGGCCCGGGTGACCCCGACATAGAGGAGGCGGCGTTCCTCCTCGATCTGCTCGTCGGTCTTTGCATAGGTGATCGGCATCATGCCCTCGGCGACGCCGACCAGGAAGACGACGTCCCACTCCAGGCCCTTGGCGGAGTGCAGAGAGGCGAGCGTGACCCCCTGCACGGTCGGGGCGTGCTGGGCGCTCGCGCGTTCGTCGAGCTCGGCCACCAGGTCGCCGAGGGTGGCACCGGGTCTGGCCGCCGCGAAGTCCTGGGCGAGGTTCACCAGGGCGGCCAGCGACTCCCAGCGCTCTCTGACCGCGCCGGATCCGGCCGGAGGCGTGCCCGTCCAGCCCTCCCCCGAGAGCACCGCTCTGACCTGCGAGGGCAGGTCGACGACGTCGTCCAGCAGGGAGTCGTTGCCGCCGAAACGGGCCGCGGCACGCAGGGCGGCGCCGGCCTTGCGCACCTCGGGGCGGTCGAAGAACCGCTCGGCCCCGCGCAGCTGATAAGGCACACCGGCGTCGGCGAGCGCCTGCTCGTAGGTCTCGGACTGGGAGTTCGTGCGGAACAGGATCGCGATCTCACCGGCCGGGACGCCCGAGGCGATGAGGTCGCGGATGCGGCGGGCGGCGCCCTCGGCCTCGGCGGGCTCGTCCGTGTACTCGGCGTAGACGGGATCGGCGCCCGGGGGCCGCTGGGAGATCAGTTCGAGACGGTGGTCGGCGGCCCGGCCGCGGGCCTGGGAGAGCAGACCGTTGGCCAGCCGGACGACCTGGGGCGAGGAGCGGTAGTCGCGCACGAGCTTGACGACGGTGGCTCCGGGGTGGCGGACACGGAAGTCGAGGAGGTGGTCCGGGGTTGCACCGGTGAACGAGTAGATCGTCTGGCTTGCGTCACCGACGACGCAGAGGCTGTCCCGCTCGCCGAGCCACAGCTCAAGGAGCCGCTGCTGGAGCGGGCTGACGTCCTGGTACTCGTCGACGACGAAGTGCTGGTACTGGGAGCGGACCTGCTCGGCGATGTCGTGCCGGTCCTGCAGGACGGCGACCGTGAGCAGCAGGACGTCCTCGAAGTCGATGACCGAGCGGTCGCGCTTGAGGTCCTCGTAGGCGGCGTAGATCTTGGCGGTCTCGGCCGGGTCCCGGGGGGCTTCGCGGCCGGCGCGGGCGGCGGCCGCCGCGTAGTCCGCGGGGATGGTCTGGGTGACCTTGCACCACTCGATCTCGCCGGTGACGTCCCGCAGCTCTCCGCGGTCGAGGCGGATGCGGCAGGCGGCGGCCGCGTCCGCGACGAGCTGGATCTTGCGGTCCACCAGCCGGGGCAGCGAGCCACCGACGGCTTTCGGCCAGAAGTACTGGAGCTGGCGCAGCGCGGCGGAGTGGAAGGTGCGGGCCTGGACGCCGCCGGCGCCGAGCTGGCGCAGCCGTCCCCGCATCTCCCCGGCGGCCCGGTTGGTGAAGGTGACGGCGAGCACGCTGGAGGGCTGGAGGATCCCCGCGCGCACCCCGTAGGCGATGCGGTGGGTGATCGCCCGGGTCTTGCCCGTGCCGGCTCCCGCCAGCACGCACACCGGACCGTGCAGGGCGGTGGCGACCGCGCGCTGCTCGGGGTCGAGCCCGTCGAGCACCGCGTCGGCCGTGTCCGGAACCTGCGGGAAGAGGGTGGAGTGCGTTGCTGCTGTCACACAGCCATGCTGCCAGGTCGGCGGAGACGGGTGAGCCGGTTGTCCACAGGGAGACGGCTGCGGTCGTACGAATGCGGCGAGCATCACCTCCGGCGGTGGCGCCGGGGTCGGCTTCCGGCCATGCCGCGGGTGCCCGGCCCTCCCCTCTCCACGGGCCTGCCCCGACCGCGTCACCTGCGGTGACGCCCGGATGCGGCGAGTATCACGTCCCCGCGGGCGCCCCTGATACCCCCCACGGGAATGGCGGCCGGGTGACCTGCGTTCCACTTGCAGCGACCACGCACCACAAGCCGTGAAGGAGCGCATGAGACATGCAGGGCACTGTGACGATGTACAGCACCACGTGGTGCGGATACTGCCGCCGGCTCAAGAGCCAGTTGGACCGTGAGGGCATCGCGTACAACGAGATCAACATCGAGCAGGACCCGCAGTCCGCGGCCTTCGTCGAGAAGGCGAACGGCGGCAACCAGACGGTTCCCACGGTCCGCGTGGTCGCCGTCGGCGGCGCCGAGGTCGTCATGACGAACCCGAGTCTCGCCCAGGTGAAGCAGGCCCTCACGGCCTGACCGCCCGCGCGCACGGCGATGCCCCTCCGGTGAGTTCACCGGAGGGGCATTCGTCTTGTCCGGAGCGGATCCGCGTTTCAGACGCTGCGGGTCGGCAGGGGCTTGCCGTACCAGAGCTCGATCAGACGGGCGGCGATCGAGATCCCGAAGGGGGGCAGGACCTCCCCCGAGTCGAAGGCCGTCCTCAGGTCGTCCCGGGAGAACCAGCGGGCTTCGTGGATCTCCTCGCCGTCGACGGTGATCTCCGACGAGGTGGCGCGCGCCCGGAAGCCCAGCATCAGGCTGGAGGGGAACGGCCAGGGCTGGCTGGCGACGTACTCGACCTCGCCGACCGTGACGCCGACCTCCTCCAGGACCTCGCGGCGCACCGACTGCTCGATCGACTCGCCGGGCTCGACGAAGCCCGCGAGGGTGGAGAAGCGGCCTTCGGGCCAGTGCACCTGGCGGCCGAGCAGGATGCGGTCGTCGTCGTCCGTGACCGCCATGATCACGGCCGGGTCGGTGCGCGGGTAGTGCTCGGCACCGCAGGCGGGGCAGCGGCGGATGTGACCGGCGGCGGCGATGACGGTGCGCTCGCCGCAGCGGGAGCAGAAGCGGTGCAGTCGCTGCCAGTTCTCCAGCGCGACCGCGTGGACCATCAGACCGGCGTCACGGGGCGACAGCAGCAGACCGGCCTCGCGCAGGCCCGCCGGGCGCGCGGACTGGTCGATCCGGCCGGGAAGGGCGTCCTTCTGCAGCGCGAAGTAGCTCACTCCCTCGTCGTCCGTGCCCAGGAAGTAGCGGTGCGCCTCGGTGAGCGGAGCCTCGAAGGCGGGCGTCATCAGCAGCTCGGTGGAGCCGTCGGCCATCTCGTCGATGAGCACCTGACCGCCGGAGACCACGAAGACCCGGGTCGTGGGGTGGCTCCAGGCCGCCGCCAGCCAGGCCTCGTCGAGCCGGTGATGGGCGGCGCGGTCGATGCCGCTGGGAGCGGTCAGCGAGATGGGACGATCGGCGCTGTGGTCGGTCCAGGTGGTCACGGATGCTTCCAACTCCCCCGGTGGAACGGATATTTCGGCGGGCGGTTCAGCAGGACGGGCGTGCGGTGCGCTCTCGGGACTGCGGTTCGGCTTGTTCAGTGTGTCTCGCGCCAGTTCTCGGCCAGGTCGCCCCACAGAAAGGCGGTCGTCTCGACGCCCTTCATGAGGAGGTCGATCTCGACCTTCTCGTTCGGGGCGTGCCAGCCGTCGGAGGGAACGGAGATGCCCAGGAACAGCACCGGGGCGCCGAGCACGTCCTGGAGGTCGGCCGCGGGTCCCGAGCCGCCCTCGCGGGTGTAGCGGACCGGCTGCTCGAAGGCCCGGCCCATGGCCCGTACGACGGACTGCAGCGCGGGGTGGTCCAGCGGTGTCAGGCACGGGCGGGTGGACGGGCTGAAGGTGATCTCGTGCCGGATGCCGTCGGGCACCTGGTCGGCGGCCCAGGCGCGGACCACCTTCTGGATGTGGTCCGGGTCCTGTCCGGCGACGAGCCGGAAGGAGAGCTTCACCAGGGCGGAGGACGGGATGATCGTCTTGCTGCCGGCGCCCTGGTAGCCGCCGCCGATGCCGTTGACCTCGGCGGTCGGGCGGGCCCAGATCCGCTCCAGGGTGGTGTGTCCGGCCTCTCCGTGGGTGGCCGTCGACCTGGCCGTGCGCAGCCAGCGGTCCTCGTCGAAGGGCAGTTCGGCGAAGAGTTCGCGCTCACGGTCGGTGAGTTCGGTGACCCCGTCGTAGAAGCCGGGGACGGCCACGCGCGCGTGGTCGTCGTGCAGTGCCGCGACCAGGCGGGCGACGGCGGTGGCCGGGTTCGGCACGGCGCCGCCGAACGAGCCGGAGTGGATGTCCTGACCGGGTCCGTGGAGGACGATCTCGCACTCGGCGAGGCCCCGCATACCCGTGCAGACGGTGGGGGTGTCCTCGGACCACATGCCGGTGTCGGAGACGATCACGGCGTCGGCGGCGAGCCGCGCGGCGTGCTCCTCGACGAGGGCGCGGAAGTGCGGGGAGCCGGACTCCTCCTCGCCCTCGACCAGCAGCTTGAGGTGCACGGCCGGGGCTGTGCGCCCGGTGGCGGCGAGGTGGGCCCGGACGCCGAGTGTGTGGAAGAACACCTGGCCCTTGTCGTCGGCGGCCCCGCGCGCGTGGAGGCGGTTGCCCCGGATCACCGGCTCGAAGGGGTCGGTGTCCCAGCCGTCCTCGCGGGCGGCGGGCTGCACGTCGTGGTGTCCGTAGACGAGGACGGTGGGTGCGTCGGGGTCGTCGGAGGGCCACTCGGCGAAGACGGCGGGGGCGCCCGCTGTCGGCCAGACCTCGCAGGTCGGGAAGCCGGTCTCCCGGAGGGTGGCGGCGAGCCAGTCGGCGCTGCGTGCCACGTCCGCGGCGTGCTCGGGCTGGGCCGAGACCGAGGGGATGCGCAGCCACCGGCCGAGGTCCTCGAGGAAGGCGGCGCGGTGGGTCTCGATGTAGGCACGGACGGTGCTGACGGCGTTGTCAACGGGCTTGCTCATGTTCCTGAGCCTATCCGCCCACAGAGGCGTGTTCGTCCGGTGGTTCCCCGGGTGCCCCGTCCGGTGCGGCCGCCGGGTCCCCGGTGAGCAGCCGCTCCAGCGCGGCACGGTCCGGCAGGTCCCTCGGTCGTACGATCTCGCCGTCGCGGACGTGCAGGAACGCGGCCGTGACGGATTCCAGGGGCACTCCCTGCCGCTCGGCCCAGCCCAGGCGGTACAGCGCGAGCTGGAGCGGGTCGGCCGTGCGGCCGTGGCCGGTCTTCCAGTCGACGATCTCGTACGTCGTCTCCTCGCCCTCGCCGTTCCGGTAGACGGCGTCGATCCGGCCGCGGACCACCCGGCCCGCGATCGAGAGCTGGAAGGGCACCTCGACGCGGTAGGGGGTGCGCTGCGCGTAGGGACTGCGTTCGAAGGCGTCCTTGAGGGCTTGCAGGTCCTGCTCGTCGGCGATCTCCGCCTCGGCGCCGGGCAGGTCGTCGGGTTCCAGCATCGGCAGCCGCAGCTCCTCGAAACGGGACTCCACCCAGGCGTGGAAGCGGGTTCCCCGGCGCGCCGCGCGTTGCGGGGGGCGCGGCATGGGGCGGGCGAGCTCCTGGGCGAAGCCGTCCGGGTCGGCGGCGAGGCGCAGCAGCTGCGAGGCGGTGAGCGAGGCCGGGAGGGGGACGTGGGTGACGGTCTCGCGGGCGCGCAGGAGCTCGCCGGTCAGCGCGTCCAGGTCGCGGTCCCAGGACGCGAGGGTGCGGGCCTCCTCGGGCGTGAGGCGCTCGCCGCCGGCCTCCCCGGGGGCCTGGGCCTGGTGCGGCACCGTCGGGCGGTCGCTCCCGCGGCCTGCCGGGCGGTCCGCGGGCCGCCGTGTCGACCAGGAGTCCCAGTCGGGGTCGCCGTCCCCCGGCGGGGCACTGTCCGGGACGTCCTCCGGCGGGAAGCGGTCCTCGGGCATGCCGACTTCGGGGTGCCCGTCCCCGGGAAGGGCAGGGCGGGCGGGACGGTCGTCACCGGCTTCGGCCTCTTCGCCGTACGCGGCAGCGGCGTCGTACGCGGCGGCGTCGTACGCGGCGTGGTCGTCGTAGCCGTCGAACCCGTCGTACTCCTCGTGGTCGGCGTACTCCTCGTACTCGTCGTAGGGCGGTACGTCGTCCTCGGGCGGGGGCGGCCACTCCGGGTCGTCGTGCGAGCCGGGGTCGTGGGCGGCCGTCGGCCGGTGCGCGGCGGCGGCCGGGTGGGCCTCTTCGTGGGACGCGAGCCGCTCCAGGTGGGCGAGCACGGTCTCCGCGGCCGCGCGGCGACGGGCGAGGGCCGTGTCGTCGAGCGGGAGCGGCCAGGCGTGGTCGGCGGTCGCCTCGCGCAGGGCCGGATTCTCCTCGTCCTCGGCCGGTTCGTCCGCCCAGACCTCGATCTCCCCGTGTCCGGCCGCGCAGTGGTCGTACAGGGCGTGCAGGAAGTCCGAGGGGCCGCGCGTCCGCTTCTGGGACGGACCCCACCAGTGACCGGAGCCGAGCAGGAGGGAACGGGGCCGGGTGAACGTGACGTAGCCGAGGCGGAGTTCCTCGGTGTGCTGGTGGGCCTTCATGGCCTCCTGGAATGCCTTGAGTCCCTTGGCGTCGAAGGACTCGACGTCGGGCAGCGTGTCGGCGTCGCCGCGCAGCCGGTGGGGCAGGACCTTGCCCTGGGCGGTCCACTTCTCGCGGCCCTGGCCGCTGGGGAACGTGCCCTCGACGAGGCCGGGGACGGCCACGACGTCCCACTCCAGGCCCTTGGACTTGTGCGCGGTCAGCACCTTGACGGTGTTCTCGCCGCCGGGCAGGGCGTTGTCCAGGCCCTTCTCGTACTGGGCGGCGGTGCGCAGGAAGCCGAGGAAGGCCAGCAGGCTCGCCTCGCCGTCGCCGGACGCGAAGGACGCGGCGACGTCCAGGAAGTTGGACAGGGTCTCGCGGCGACGGGCGGCCAGGGCGTGCGGGGACGCGGAGAGCTCGACCTCGAGCCCGGTGACGGCGAGGACCCGGTGCAGGACGTCCATCAGCGGGTCGGCGAGCGAGCGGCGCAGGTCGCGCAGCTCGGCGGCGAGCCGCGCGAAGCGCACGCGCGCGTCCGGCGAGAAGGGCAGCCCGTCGTCGTCCCCGGCGGCCTCGATGGGCGTCTCCAGGAACGTGTCGAGGGCGTCGGCGAGCGATATGACCTCGGCCGGGTCGACCCCCTCGACGGCCGCGGCGAGCCTTCGGTCCGGGTCCTCGTCGTCTCCCACGCGCGCGTGGGAGACGAGCAGCCGGGCGCGGCGCCCGAGGAGGGCGAGGTCGCGCGGGCCGATGCGCCAGCGCGGGCCGGTGAGCAGCCGGACGAGGGAGGCGTTGGCGCCGGGGTCCTGGAGGACCTCGCAGACGGCCACGAGGTCGGCCACCTCGGGCAGGTGGAGCAGCCCGGACAGGCCCACGACCTCGACGGGGACGTCCCGGGCGACGAGCGCGCCCTGGATCTCGGCGAAGTCGGTGGCGGTGCGGCACAGCACGGCGATCTCGGCGGGTGCCGTCCCGGTGCGTACGAGGTGGGCGATCGAGTCGGCGAGCCAGCCGATCTCCTCGGCGTGGGTGCGCAGCAGGGCGCAGCGCACCAGGCCGTCCCGCTCGGCTCCCGGGGCGGGCCGCAGGGCCTCCACGCCCGCGTGCATGGCGCGCAGGGGCTCCGCGAGACCGTTGGCGAGGTCGAGGAGCCGGCCGCCGCTGCGGCGGTTCTCGCTGAGCGACTGACGGGTCGCGGGGCGGCCGTCGGGGCGGGCGAAGTGCTCGGGGAAGTCGTCGAGGTTGGCGACGGAGGCGCCGCGCCAGCCGTAGATGGCCTGGCAGGGGTCACCGACCGCGGTCACGGCGTGTCCGGTGCCGCCGCCGAAGAGTCCGGCGAGCAGGACGCGCTGGGCGACCGAGGTGTCCTGGTACTCGTCCAGCAGGACCACCCGGAACTCGTCCCGCAGGATCTCCCCGACCTCGGGGCGGGTGCGGGCCAGGGTGGCCGAGAGGGCGATCTGGTCGCCGAAGTCGAGGAGGTCGCGCTCTCGCTTCGCCGCGCGGTAGCGGCCGACCAGTTCGGCGAGCTCGCGGCGGGCGGCGGCCGCCTCGGGGATCTTGCGCAGGTCCGCGTTGGTGAGCCTGGCGCCTTCCAGCTCGTGCAGGAGCCCGGCGTCGTGGGCGCGCAGGTCCTCGGCCGTCACAAGGTGTTCGGCGAGCTCGGAGTCGAGGGTCAGGAGGTCGCCGACCAGGTCCGGGAAGGAGCGGGTCAGCGCCGGGTAGGGGCCGGGGGCCTCGCGCAGCACGCGTGCGGCGAGCTGGTAGCGGGTGGCGTCGGCGAGGAGCCGGGAGGTCGGTTCGAGCCCGATGCGCAGCCCGTGGTCGGTCAGCAGCCGGCCCGCGAAGGCGTGGTACGTGGAGATGACCGGTTCGCCCGGCGGGTTGTCGGGGTCGATGGCGTCCGGGTCGGTGACCCCGGCCTTGACGAGCGCCTTGCGGACCCGCTCGGCGAGTTCTCCCGCCGCCTTGTTGGTGAACGTGAGCCCGAGGACCTGCTCGGGGGCGACCTGCCCCGTGCCGACCAGCCACACCACGCGGGCCGCCATCACCGTGGTCTTTCCCGACCCGGCGCCCGCCACGATCACCTGCGGGGCCGGCTCCGCGATGATGCAGGCCGTCTGCTCGGGGGTGAACGGGATGCCGAGGAGCTCTTTGAGCTGTTCGGGGTCGGTGATGCGGGCGGGCATGTCGCAGAGGCTAGCGGCGTCCACTGACATCCGAGGCCACATCGGCGGCCGGGGCGGAGGAAGCCCAGGTCAGCACATGTGGTGCTATGTGTCACTCGACCACGTGCCGGCCCTCCGGCCGGGCACTGCAAGAGGCGCGGAAGGAGCAGTGCGTGCAGTGCTGTCCCGTCGACGGCGAGAACCGTTCGTCCAGGACCTTGCCGGCGGCGTTCGCGAGCAGGTCGCCGACCCACTCGCCCTCCAGCGGCTCCTGCGCCTGCACCTTGGGCAGGCTCTCGCCGCCGTTCTTCTTGGCGGCGCCCTGGCGGAGCTGGACGAGTTCGGCGCCGCCCGCCTCGGGGCGGGTGCCTTCGAAGACGTCGTCGACGGCGCCCTCGCCGACGGCGAGCTGGTAGACGGCGAGCTGGGGGTGGCGGGTCACCTCGGCGGACGTCGGTGCCTGCTTGCCGGTCTTGAAGTCGACGACGTAGGCGCGGCCCTCGGTGTCGGCCTCGACGCGGTCCATGGAGCCGCGGATGCGCACCTCGTACTCGCCCGCTTCGAGGGTCACGTCGAAGTCGTGCTCGCTGGCCACCGGCGTGCGTCCGGTGCGGTCCATGACGTGCCACTTCAGGAAGCGTTCGAGCGCCACACGCGCGTGCTCCTTCTCCTGCGCGGACTTCCAGGGCGCGTCGAAGGCGAGCGCGTTCCACACGGAGTCGAGGCGCTCCATGAGGACGTCGAGGTCCGCGGGGGTGCGCCCGGAGGCGACCTCGTCGGCGAGGACGTGCACCACGTTGCCGAAGCCCTGGGCGGCGGTCGCGGGCGCGTCGGCCTTCACCTCGCGGCCGAGGAACCACTGCAGGGAGCAGGTGTTGGCGAGCTGGTCGAGGGCGCTGCCGGAGAGCACGACGGGCTGGTCGCGGTCGCGGAGGGGGACCTTGCTCTCGGTCGGCTCGAACATGCCCCACCAGCGGTAGGGGTGCGCGGAGGGGACGAGCGGGCGGCCGTCCTCGTCGGCGAGCGCGGCGAGCCGGGCCAGCCGGCGGGCCGCGGCCTGCCGCAGCTTCTCCGAGACGTTCGGGTCGACCGTGGTGGCGCGCAGCTCGGCGACCAGCGGGGCGACGGCCAGCGGGCGGCGCGGGCGGCCGGTGACGTCCTTGGGTTCGACTCCGAGTTCGGTGAGGAAGCGGGAGGGCTGGTCGCCGTCATCGGCGGGTGCCTTCACCGCCGTCACGACGAGCCGTTCACGCGCGCGTGTGGCCGCCACGTAGAAGAGCCGGCGCTCCTCGGCGAGGAGGGCGCCGGGCGGGAGGGGTTCGGCGAGTCCGTCCCGGCCGATGCGGTCGGCCTCCAGCAGCGAGCCTCGGCGGCGGAGATCCGGCCACAGACCCTCCTGGACGCCCGCGACGACGACGAGGCGCCACTCCAGGCCCTTGGAGCGGTGCGCGGTCATCAGGCGTACGGCGTCGGGGCGGACGGCCCTGCGGGTGAGGGTGTCGGCCGCGATGTCCTCGGCGTCGATCTCCTCCAGGAAGTTCAGGGCGCCGCGGCCCCCGGTGCGCTCCTCGGCGCGTTCGGCGGTCGCGAACAGGGCGCAGACGGCGTCGAGGTCGCGGTCGGCGTTGCGTCCGGCCGCGCCGCCGCGCCGGGCGGCCCGCTCCAGCCGCTGCGGCCAGGGGGTGCCGTCCCAGAGGTCCCACAGGGCCTCCTCGGCCGTTCCGCCGGCCGCCAGACGCTCGCGCGCCGTGCGCAGCAGCGCGCCGAGGCGCTGGGCCCCCCGGGCGTACGCGGGATCGTGCGCGACGAGCCGTTCCGGTTCGGCCAGCGCCCGGGCGAGCAGGACGTCGGACGGCGGCGGTACGAGGTTTCCGCCGGCCCGCTCCTCCTCGCGCAGGGCGCGCCCCAGACGCCGCAGGTCGGCGGCGTCCATGCTGGCGAGCGGGGAGGCGAGCAGGGTGAGCGCGGTCTCGGTGTCGAGCCAGGACGCGAGACGGACGGTGTCGGTGTGCTCCGCCGGTCCGGCGGAGGCCGCGGAGCCGACGGCGTCGGTGTCCTGCGCCGGTCCGGCGACGGCCGCGGGGCGGACAGCGCCGGTGTCCTCGGACGGCCCGACGACGGCCGCCTCGTCGCCGTCGGAGCTCTCGTCCCCGCCCGGCCTCGTGTCCGTGTTCGTCTCCGACTCGGCGCGGGCGACCGCCCGCAGTGCCGTCAGCAGCGGCGCGACCGCGGGCTCGTGCCGCAGGGGCAGGTCGTCGCCGTCGATGTCGAGGGGCACGCCGGCCGAGGTGAGCGCTCGCCGGATCACCGGGATCGTGCGGGAACCGGCGCGCACGAGGACGGCCATCTCGCCCCAGGGGACCCCGTCCTCCAGGTGGGCGCGGCGCAGGATGTCCGCGATGTTGTCGAGCTCCGTGCCGGCCGTCGGGTACGTGTAGACCTCGACCCGGCCGCCGTCCCGCACCGGGGACAGTTCCCGGTGGGCGCGCACCTTCTGCGCGGGCAGCCGGGTCAGCGGCATGCGCAGGGTGAGCCGCCGGGTGGCCTCCAGCAGTCCAGCGCCCGAGCGGCGGGACGTGCCGAGGACCTCGACCGGGGCCGGGCGGCCGTCCACGCGCGGGAAGGCGTCGGGGAAGTCGAGGATGCCGTTGACGTCGGCGCCGCGGAACGCGTAGATCGACTGGTCGGGGTCGCCGAAGGCGACGAGGGTGCGCCCGCCGCCGGCCAGGCCGCGCAGCAGCCGCACCTGTGCGGGATCGGTGTCCTGGTACTCGTCCACGTAGACGGCGTCGTACTGCGCGGCGAGCCGCGCGGCGACCTCGGGCCGGCCGACGAGGAGCACAGCGCGGTGGACCAGTTCGGCGTAGTCGAGGACTCCCTGCAGGTCGAGGACGTCCAGGTACTCGGCGAGGAAGGCGGCCGCGGCTCCCCAGTCGGGGCGGCCGATGCGCCGGGCGAAGGCCTCCAGGGCGTCGGGACCGAGTCCGAGTTCCCGGCTGCGGGCGAGGACCGCGCGGACCTCGTCGGCGAAGCCGCGCGTGGTCAGGCAGGCGCGCAGCTCGTCCGGCCAGCGCACATGGGCGAGGCCGAGCCGCTCCAGGTCGGGCTGCCCCGCGAGCAGCTCGCGCACGGCCACGTCCTGCTCCGGGCCGGACAGCAGCCGCAGGGGCTCCACGAACAGGTCGCTGTCCTGGTGGGCGCGGATCAGGGCGTAGGAGAAGGAGTGGAACGTGGTGGCCCGGGGCGCGCGGGCGGCTCCTATGCGCAGTGCCATCCGGTCGCGGAGCTCGACGGCCGCCTTGCGGCTGAAGGTGAGCACCAGGGTCCGCTCGGGGTCGCCGCCGCGTTCGATCCGGGCGGCCACCGACTCGACGAGGGTGGTCGTCTTGCCCGTGCCGGGCCCGGCGAGCACGAGCAGCGGTCCGCCCGCGTGGTCAACCACCGCGCGCTGTGCCGCGTCAAGACGAGGAGGGTCCACCCGGGCCGGCGCGGTGCGCACCAGCCGGTACGCACCACGGGCCCCCTGACGCACCAAGGGGTGCGTCGGGCGCCGGGTGGAGGAAGTGGAGCTCACGTGGTTCGCCGGTCCTGGTGGTCGTGCTGGTGGGCGGACTGCCGCGTGGTGGGCGGTGGCCGCGGGGCGCGGGGGACGCGTGCCGACGACGCTACGCCGGTGAGGTTCACGGAAGGAGAGCTTCCGGTTCTTCCCTCAGGCCCCGTGCGTCGCATGCGTCCCGTGACGTACGAACGTACGGCATGTCACGGATGTGCCTCGTTTCCCTCGTACGGACCTCAGTGTCCCCTTCGGCCGCGTGAATGCCGGAAGCTGTCAGGTGTGACCTTCCGCGCTCTGGCCGCCGTCCCAGCGGGCCCGCCTCATGTCGACCCGTGGCAGATGCCCGGCGGAGGCCCGGCTCGCCTCCTTCAGAGGCGTCCCCTCGGCGCGGTAGTGGGCCAGCGCGTCCAGTTCGTGGCCCGGCAGCAGCACCCCGTCGGCCCGCATGACGCGCCACCACGGAACCGCGCCGCCGTACAGGGCGAGCACCCGGCCCACCTGGCGCGGTCCGCCTTCCTCCAGCCATTCGGCGATGTCGCCGTACGTCATGACGCGGCCGGGCGGAATCCGCTCGGCGACGTCGAGGACCCGCTCCGCGTACTCCGGCAGGGCGTCCGCCGGAAGGCTCTCCTCGCTCATCCGCCCCATCCTGCCGCACCCCACCGACAACGCGGCCCGGTGGCGACCGTGCGTATTCCTTCCCGCGGAGTGACGCTTGTAGCAGATTGCACGCCCCGCATTTGCACCCTGATGCCCCCGTGTGTCGGTCGGGCATGCCACCATCGTGCGGGCGGTGACCGGTGATACGAGATCAAGAAGAGACCATGAGGCAGCAGGGCGTGCACCCCGAGGACGCGGAGGGCATCTCCGCCGGCTCGTCACGCCCTGACACCGCCGACGAGAAGGCCGACAGGGACCGGGCGGACGCCAAGGACGAGAAGGAGCCGGACGACAAGCCCGGCGAGTCCCCCTCCCCCGTGAGCGGGACGGCCGCCGGCGAAGCGGAGCCCTCCTCGGACGCGACCCGGCGGGCCGAGCGCGGCTGCGAGGAGGAGGTCCACGCCGACGAGGTCGAAGGCGACGAACCGCTGCTCCCCGCGCGCGTGCACCGCCCGTCCGACCTGATGCGGCTCCTCGTCGGCGTCCTCGCGATCGTGGTGCTGCTCGGCATCGCCGCGTTCGCGCACGGCACCACCTCGGGTCTCGAACAGGACATCAACAAGGGCACCGGACAGGCACCCGATCTGCTGATCAAGATCGCGGGTCTGGCGTCCAGCATCGCGATCCTCCTGGTGCCGGTCGCCTTCGCCATCGAACGGCTGATCAAACGGGACGGGCTGCGCATCGCCGACGGCGTCCTCGCCGCGGTCCTCGCGCACGGCGTGACCCTCGCCACCGACCTCTGGGTCGCCAAGGCCGCGCCCGACTCCATCCAGGAGGCGCTGACCCAGCCCTCGCCGAGCGACATCCACGCCCTCACCGACCCCGTGCACGGCTATCTCGCACCGGTCATCGCCTACATGACGGCGGTCGGGATGTCCCGCAGACCCCGCTGGCGCGGGGTGCTCTGGGTCGTCCTGCTCCTCGACGCCTTCTCCATGCTGGTCACCGGCTACACGACCCCGTTCTCGATCATCCTGACCGTGCTCATCGGCTGGACCGTCGCCTACGGAACGCTGTACGCGGTCGGTTCACCGAACGTGCGGCCGACCGGGCGGACCCTGATGGCCGGGCTCCGGCACGTCGGCTTCCACCCGGTCAGCGCGGCCCGCGAGGAGACCCCGGAGACCGCCGAGAGCGGCGACCGAGGCCGGCGCTACTTCGTCACCCTGGAGGACGGGCCGCCGCTGGACGTCACGGTCGTCGACCGCGAACAGCAGGCCCAGGGGTTCTTCTACCGCGCCTGGCGCCGACTGACGCTTCGCGGCATCACCACACGCCGCAGCCTCCAGTCGCTGCGCCAGGCCCTGGAGCAGGAAGCCCTCCTCGCCTACGCGGCGATCGCGGCCGGCGCCAACGCGCCCAAGCTGATCGCCACCTCCGAGCTCGGCCCGGACGCCGTGATGCTCGTCTACGAACACACCGGCGCGCACACCCTCGACTCGCTGCCCGACGAACTGATCACCGACGACCTGCTGCGCGACACCTGGCACCAGGTGCAGGCCCTGCAGTCCCGGCGCATCGCCCACCGCAGACTCGCGGGCGACGCGATTCTGGTGGATCGTTCCGGCACGGTGATCCTCACGGACCTGCGCAGCGGCGAGATCGCGGCGGGCGATCTGGTGCTGCGCATGGACATCGCCCAGCTGGTCACCACCCTCGCGCTGCGCGTGGGCGCCGAGCGCGCGGTGGCCTCGGCGGTGGGCGTGCTCGGCCCCGACGCCGTCGCCGACTGTCTGCCCATGCTCCAGCCGATCGCGCTGACGCGCTCCACGCGCGCGACGCTGCGCAGACTCGCCCGGGAGCGCGCCCAGCGCGAACGCGAGGCGGTCCTGGAGGCCTCGCGCCAGGCCAGGCTCGCCCGCGCCGCGGAAGCCGAGCAGGGCGGGGAAACGGCCGCGGCCCTGCCGGAGAAGGCCGGGAAGAAGGCCGTGCGCGCCGAGCAGCGCGCCGAGAAGCGGGCGATCGACGAGGCCCTGGACGAGGCGCGCGAGGAGGACCTGCTCACCCAGATCCGCCACCAGGTCCTGTTGATCAGACCGCAGGCGCCCGTGGAGCCGGCCCGTCTCGAGCGGGTCAAGCCCCGCACGCTGATCAGTGTCATCGCCGGTGCGATCGGCGCGTACTTCCTGCTCACGCAGCTCACCCACATCGAGTTCGGGACCCTCTTCGACAACGCCGAATGGGGCTGGGTCGCGGCGGCCGCGCTGTTCTCCGCCCTGAGCTACTTCGCGGCGGCGATGAGCCTCCTCGGCTTCGTGCCCGAGCGGGTGCCGTTCCTGCGGACCGCGGCGGCCCAGGTCGCCGGCTCGTTCGTGAAGATCGTGGCGCCCGCCGCGGTCGGCGGCGTCGCCCTGAACACCCGCTTCCTCCAGCGCGCCGGGGTGCGCCCGGGACTCGCGGTGGCCAGTGTCGGCGCGTCGCAGCTGTTCGGGCTCGGCTGCCACATCCTGATGCTGCTGTCCTTCGGCTATCTGACGGGCACGGAGAAGACACCGTCCCTGTCGCCGTCCCGTACGGTCATCGCGGGTCTGCTGACCGTCGCGGTGTTCATCCTCGTGGTGACGTCGGTGCCGCTGCTGCGCAAGTTCGTCTCCACGCGCGTGAGGTCGCTGTTCGCGGGGGTCGTGCCGCGCATGCTGGACGTGCTGCAGCGGCCGCAGAAGCTCGTCACCGGCATCGGCGGCATGCTGCTGCTGACGGCCTGCTTCGTGATGTGCCTGGACGCCTCGATCCGCGCGTTCGGCCACGAGGAGACGACCACCCTGAGCCTCGCCAGCGTCGCCGTCGTCTTCCTCGCCGGCAACGCGCTCGGCTCGGCGGCCCCGACCCCGGGCGGTGTCGGCGCGGTGGAGGCGACCCTGACCGTCGGTCTGATCGCCGTCGGGCTGCCCAAGGAGGTCGCCGCGCCCGCGGTGCTCCTGTACCGGCTGCTGACCCTGTGGATCCCGGTGCTGCCGGGATGGCTGTTCTTCAACCATCTGACCCGCAAGGGCGCGCTCTAGCCTCACCCGGTCGCCGCCCGCCCCCGCGGGCGGCGGCAAGGCGGCCTCGCCGCAGCGCGCTCACAGGCGGGGACGCGAAAGCCTCGCCGCCCCCCGAAAGCCTCGCGGCCCCCGCACCGCAGGCGGTGGCTCCGGTCGGTCCTCACCCGCACGGCTCGCGCCCCGAGCGCCCCACCCCGCGCGCCCGCAGGATGGGGAACATGCCGAACCCGTCCCGGCCGCGGGCCGCCGCCCTGGCCGTCACCGCCGTCCTGCTGACCTCGTGGATGTCCGGTTGCGGCAGCGACTCCGGGGACGGGGACCTGACGGCGCAGAAGCTGGACTGGAAGGCGTGCCCCGCACCGTCCGAGGCCCAGGGCGGCGGCACCTCCCCCTCACCGCTGCCGGGCGGCGCCGAGTGGCAGTGCGCCACCATGAAGGTGCCCCTGGACTGGTCGGACCCCAAGGGCGACACCATCGGGCTCGCGCTGATCCGGGCGAAGGCGAGCGGCGACCCCGCCCGGCGGATCGGCTCTCTCGTCTTCAACTTCGGCGGCCCCGGCGGATCGGGCGTCGCCACGCTGCCCGCCTTCGGACAGGACTACGCCGCCCTGCGCAGCCGCTACGACCTGGTGAGCTTCGACCCGCGCGGTGTCGGCCGCAGCGCGGGTGTGAAGTGCGAGAGCGACCAGCAGCTCGACCGGTTCTTCCAGCAGGACGCCACCCCGGACGACGCCGCCGAGCAGCAGACGCTGCTGAAGAACACCAAGGCGTTCAACGCGGCGTGCGACAAGAACTCCGGCAAGGTCCTCCCCCATGTGCGCACCACGGACGCCGCCCGCGACATGGATCTGATGCGGCAGGTCCTCGGCGACGACAAGCTGCACTACTTCGGCATCTCGTACGGCACCGAACTGGGCGGCGTCTACGCCCATCTGTTCCCCAAGAACGTGGGCCGGGCCGTGTTCGACGGGGTCGTCGACCCGACCCAGAACGTCGAGCAGAGCTCGCTCGGCCAGGCCAAGGGCTTCCAGCTCGCCCTCGACAACTTCGCGAAGGACTGCACCGCCAAGGCCGACGGCTGTCCCATCGGCGACAGCCCGCAGGACGTCAAGGACCGCATCGCCAAACTGCTGAAGGACCTCGACGGCAAGCCGATCCCCGGGGTCTTCCCGCGCCGGCTCACCCAGACCGCGGCGACCAGCGGCATCGCGCAGTCGCTGTACTCCAAGGACTTCTGGGAGTACCTGACGGAAGGACTGGAGCAGGCCTACGACGGCGACGGCAAGGTGCTGATGCTGCTCTCGGACTCGATGAACGGACGCAGCGAGAACGGCCAGTACAGCAACATCACCCCGGCGAACATCGCCATCAACTGCGCCGACGACAAGCCGCGTTACACCGCGGACTACGTGAAGTCGAAGCTTCCCGGGTTCCGGGCCGCCTCGCCGCTGTTCGGCGACTACCTGGCCTGGGGCATGGTCGGCTGCACCGACTGGGCGGTGCCGGGAGCCGCCGAGCACCCGGACGTCAGCGCCCCCGGCGCGGCTCCGATCCTCGTCGTCGGCAACACCGGCGACCCCGCGACACCGTACGAGGGCGCGCGGGCGATGGTGAACGCGCTCGGCAAGGGCGTCGGGGTCCAGCTGACGTACAAGGGCCAGGGGCACGGGGCCTACGACAGCAAGAACAAGTGCGTGCAGAACGCGGTGAACAGCTATCTGCTGCAGGGCACCGTCCCGCCGGCCAACACCGTCTGCTCCTAGAAAACAGCAGGTCAGGGCGTTATCCACAGGCCTCGACGGCGGTTGGCGGCCGCCGCCTACTATGGCCTGCAGGTGATCCGCGACTTCCGGCGGAGCACGGGCGAGGGGGGACACCCATGACACGTTTCGCACGGTGGACGGCCGCGGCCGCCGCCACGCTGCTGCTGGCCGGCTGTTCCACGGGATCGGGGTCCGGCGGCACGGACGAGGGGAAGAACGGCGACGGGACGCCCGCCACCGCGCAGACCTCCGGCGGAACCCCGGGGCTGCCCGCCTCGATCGTCTCGCAGAAGCTCGACTGGGGTCGCTGCAAGGGGACTTCGGACTCGCCCGCGCCCGGGAGCGGCTGGCAGTGCGCCACCCTCAAGGCGCCCCTCGACTACGCGAAGCCGGGCGGCCGGACGATCGGCCTGGCCCTCGTCCGCTCCAAGGCGACCGGCGGCCAGGGCAAGCGCCTCGGTTCCCTCCTCTTCAACTTCGGCGGCCCCGGCGGCTCCGGTGTCTCCACGATGCCGTCGTACGAGAGCGTCGTCGGCCCCCTCCACCAGCGCTACGACCTGGTGAGCTGGGACCCGCGCGGGGTGGGGGCCAGCGAGGGCGTGCGGTGCCGCGGGGACAAGGCGATCCAGGCCGCCGAGTCGGTGGACGCCACTCCGGACGACGCGGCCGAGGAGGCGGCCTACTTCAAGGACGCCGAGGACTTCGGAAAGGGCTGCGCGAAGGCGGCCGGCGGGCTGATGTCCCACGTCTCGACGACGGACACGGCCCGCGACATGGATCTGATGCGCCAGGTCCTCGGCGACCGCCGGATGTCCTACTTCGGCATCTCGTACGGCACCGAACTGGGCGGCGTCTACGCCCACTTGTTCCCGAAGAACGTGGGACGCCTGGTGCTGGACGCGGTCGTCGATCCGACCGCCGACACCGTGGGCCACGCCAAGAACCAGACGCTGGGCTTCCAGCGCGCCCTGGACGACTACCTCAAATCCACGGGGCAGGACCCGAAGCAGGGTTCCTTGAAGATCGCGGACCTGCTGAAGCGGATCGACGCGAAGCCGCTGCCCGCGGCCGGGGGTCGCCGGCTCGGCCAGACAATGGCCCTCACCGGCATCGTCCTGCCGCTCTACAGCAAGGAGGGCTGGCCGCGCCTGACCGAAGCGCTCAAGGACGCCGAGGGCGGGGACGGTTCGGCCCTGCTGGCGCTCGCCGACGCCTACAACGACCGTGACTCCTCGGGCCACTACGGCACGACGACCCATTCCCAGCGGGTCATATCGTGCCTGGACGACAAGCAGCGGCCGACTCCGGAGGAGACGAAGAAGCGGCTGGCCGAATTCGAGAAGATCTCGCCCGTCTTCGGGGACTTCATGGGCTGGGACACGGCGGGCTGGTGCCACGACTGGCCGGTGGCCGGGCAGTTCGACCACCCCGAGGTCAGCGCACCGGGAGCCGCGCCCGTGCTGGTCGTCGGCAACACCGGGGACCCGGCCACCCCGTACGAGGGCGCCCGCAGGATGGCGGACGGGCTCGGCAAGGGCGTCGGGGTGGAGCTCACCTGGAAGGGCGAGGGCCATGGCGCCTACGGGAGCGGCAGCGACTGTGTCGACTCGACCGTGAACAGCTATCTGCTGGACGGGGCGGTGCCGAAGGACGGCAAGGTCTGCTCATGACGACGGCGGGGGTTCCGCGGACACCCGGTCCGCGGAACCCCCGCCGCCCGAAGAGCGGGACGGTCCGCCGGTCAGTACACCGGCTTCTCGGGCTCGATCTGGTGGACCCAGCCGATCACACCGCCGCCGACGTGCACCGCGTCGGAGAAACCGGCGGACTTCAGGACGGCGAGGACCTCCGCGCTGCGGACACCCGTCTTGCAGTGCAGGACGATCTTCTTGTCCTGCGGCAGGGTCTCCAGGGCGGTGCCCATGAGGAACTCGTTCTTCGGGATCAGCTTGGCGCCGGGGATCGAGACGATCTCGTACTCGTTGACCTCGCGGACGTCGATGATCTCGATGTTCTCGCCGTCGTCGATCCACTCCTTGAGCTGCTTGGGAGTGATCGTCGAACCGGCGGCCGCCTCCTGCGCCTCCTCGGACACGACGCCGCAGAAGGCCTCGTAGTCGATGAGCTCGGTGACGGTCGGGTTCTCGCCGCAGACGGCGCAGTTCGGGTCCTTGCGGACCTTGACCTGGCGGTACTGCATCTCCAGGGCGTCGTAGATCATCAGGCGGCCGACGAGCGGCTCGCCGATGCCCGCGAGGAGCTTGATCGCCTCGTTGACCTGGATGGAGCCGATCGACGCGCACAGCACACCGAGGACGCCGCCCTCGGCGCAGGACGGGACCATGCCCGGCGGCGGGGGCTCCGGGTACAGGCAGCGGTAGCAGGGACCGTGCTCGGACCAGAAGACCGAGGCCTGTCCGTCGAAGCGGTAGATCGAGCCCCACACGTAGGGCTTGTTGAGCAGCACGCAGGCGTCGTTGACCAGGTAGCGGGTCGCGAAGTTGTCGGTGCCGTCGACGATCAGGTCGTACTGGCTGAAGATGTCCATCACGTTCTCGGCCTCGAGCCGCTCTTCGTGAAGGACGACGTTCACGTACGGGTTGATGCCCAGCACGGAATCGCGCGCGGACTCGGCCTTGGAACGGCCGATGTCCGCCTGGCTGTGGATGATCTGGCGCTGCAGGTTCGACTCGTCGACCTCGTCGAACTCCACGATGCCGAGCGTGCCGACGCCCGCCGCGGCCAGGTACATCAGGGCCGGCGATCCGAGGCCGCCGGCGCCCACACAGAGCACCTTGGCGTTCTTCAGCCGCTTCTGCCCGTCCATGCCCACATCGGGGATGATCAGGTGGCGGGAGTACCTGCGGACCTCGTCTACGGTGAGCTCAGAGGCTGGCTCGACCAGGGGTGGCAGCGACACGGGGACTCCGTTGGTCGGTCTATCACTACGGTTGTTCTTCCCGTAACACTGCCACGCCCATCTTCATTCCGAGACACCCGTTCCGATCCGCGAGACGATTTCGTCCCAGTAGCCGGGCATGGTCTCCCAGGGGTCGACCCTCCCGCCGTGGTCCGAGCGGTCGGTGAAGTAGATCGTCGAGGCGCCCTGCCAGCGGGCGATGCGCAGTGCCTCCTCGAGATGACCGCGCGGCACACCGTGCACGAAGTGGCAGAAGCGCTCGGGGGGATAGTCGGCGGTCCACTCGGCGACCTGCGACCAGCGGTACTCGGTCCAGGGGCCGGAGAAGGTCACGAGCTGGTCGGCGGTCTCGGCGTATCCCGGGTGCGGGTGGGTGCCGTGACCGAGGACGATGTGGGCGCCGTCCCGCAGGGACCGCAGCGCGTCGGCCGTCCGGCGGACGTCGGAGAGCGCCGCGCGTTCGGTGGGGCAGCGGTCGAGGATGAATCCGTCGGCCTGGTACCAGTCGAGATGGCGGCGGGCGTCGGCGACGGTCTCGGCGAAGGGGCGTACGCCGTGGGCGGCGTCGAGGAGTCCCAGCACCCGGACCCCCGCGTTGCGCAGCCGTCCCGTGGCCTCCAGGCAGCGCGGGTCGGGCCGCTCCCCGGGACCGCTGTCCACATTCAGGACGACCCAGTGCAAGGGGGTTCCGGGGCGGGTGAGTTCGTCCCATTCCAGCGGGGCGACGAGCGGATGCGCGTAGCCGGGGACGCCGAAGCCGAGTCCGAGGCCGGTGCTCGTGCTGCCGGTCGTGGTCCGGGTCAGATACGACACGCCGCCTCCATCCAGATGTCGGCGAGGGATTCCTCGAGGTTGATCCGGGGCCGCCAGCCGAGCCGGTCGCGTGCGGTGCGCACGTCGGCCTGCTGCCAGCTGCCGCAGCCGTCCGGGTAGGGGTAGGAGACCGGGGCCACGTGGTCGGGGTCGGGGCGGGGGTGTCCGATGGCCGGCCGCATGGAGGGGCCGGGCGGGCCGTCCAGTTCGTGCAGGCTGCCGCTGTAGCCGGCCACGCGCGCGAGGACGGCGGCGGCGTCGCGGAGCCGCACGGCACGGCCCGAACCGATGTTGATCACGCCCTGCGCGGCGGACAGGGAGGCGGCGTGGACGGCGCGGGCGACATCGCGGACGTCGATGAAGTCGCGCTGGACGCCCAGGCCGCCGAGCTTGAGCTCGCCGTCGTTGGACTGCATGGCGCGGCGCAGGGCCTCGGCGAGCCGGCCGAGCGGGGATCCGGCGGGGGTGCCGGGTCCCGCGGGAGAGAAGACCCGGAGCACGACGGCGTCCAGGCCGGAGCCGAGGACCAGTTCGGTCGCCGCGAGCTTGCTGACCCCGTAGGGGCCGCCCGGGCGCGGCACGGCGTCCTCGGCAGTGGAAGAGCCGGGCTGGCTGGGGCCGTACTCGGCGCCGCAGCCGATCTGGACCAGCCGGGCGCCGCAGCCGCTGCGGCGCAGCGCCTCGCAGACCGTGGCGACGGCGACGGTGTTGTGCCGGGTCAGTTCGCGGGCACCGCCGCGGGTGGCGCCCGCGCAGTTGATGACGACTCCGGGGTGCACCGCGTCCAGGAAGCGGGTGAGCGCTCCGGGGCTGCCCGAGGCGAGGTCGAACCGCACGTCGGCGTCGTCGCCGCGGCCGAGTGCGGTGAGCTGCACGGCCGGGTCGGCGAGCAGTCTGTCGGCCACGAACCGGCCGAGGTAACCGTTGGCTCCGATCAGCAGGACCCTCATCGGGCGGCTCCCGGGGCGGATTCTCCGGTTCGGGAGGTGATCATCTGGCTGTCTCCTTCGAGGTGATGCCGTCGGTCGGGGAGGGCCCGCGGTGTCGGCCCCGCGGGAGAAGGGGGCCCGGTTCCGGGTGGCGGCCCGGAAGCCGGGGAGGGCTCACGAGGCTTCGTCGGGCGGGGCGTGGGCCGAGGCGCGGGTGAGCGTGCGGGCCGCCTGGACGAGGAGGACGAGCGCGCCCGCGCCACAGGCCAGGGCAGGCAGGGCCCCGGGGCCCGCCGCCGCGGCCAGGGTGTCGACGGGGCCGGCCAGGGACGAGCAGCCGGGCAGCCGCGCGGCGAGGATGGTGACGAGGGCGAGGGCCTCGACCGCGCCCGCTCCCGCGAGCACGCGGCCCGGGACACGGGTGAAGCCGCGTGCCGTGAGCAGGCGGGCGAGCAGCAGCAGGGCGCCGAGGGTGCCGGCTCCTGCGTAGCCGGGCGGCTGGTCCAGGACGGTCCCGCACAGGGCGAGCAGCCCGAACAGCGCTGCCAGGTACAGGCCGAACGCGCCGATGAGCAGGGGGCGGACGGAGGCGGCGAACTCCTCCAGGCCGCGGCTCGCGCTCAGCCTGCGGCGGGCACGGGCGGCGAACAGGTGGGCGCACCAGGCCGCCGGGGCGGGGGCCAGGAGCAGCGCCAGCACGGGTGCGGTGGCCAGGGGCCAGGATCCGTGCGGGCCGCCGTCGCGGGCGGCGTCCAGCAGTCCGTCGCCGGCGAGGGCGTAGGCGAGCAGCCAGCAGGTCCACGCGCGGGCGGTGCCCGTCGTGCGGTGCCGGGAGCTCAGGGGGCCGCTCCGGAGGGCGAGGTACAGGCCGACGGCGACGGCCAGGACTCCCGACACGGCGACGGCCAGGCGCGGTTGCCCGTCGGTGAGCCGCAGCCCCGCGACCACGGCGGCGCCGAGGGCACCCGGCACGAGGGCGAGCGCTGTCCAGGAGGCGGCCGCCCGGGACCCGCGCGGGCTCGGAGATCCCGGGGTCTCTGCGGAGGGCACCGCCTCCGCGTCGCGGGCCGTGCGGGCGTACATCTCCTCGGCGAGCGAGAAGACGTCCCGGTGCCGCAGACGGGCAGCGGTCCGGTCGGTGACTCCGTGCGCCTCCAGGCCCGCCGCGATCTCCAGCGGGTCGACGGCCCGCTCGCACAGGTCGCGATGGCGGTGCAGGAGCGCCTTGACGGGGTCCACGCCGCGGCGCCCGGCGGGCCGGTCCGTCTCGCCCGGGTCGTCGAGTCCGTGCGGGGCGCCGGGCCCCGTGCTGTCGATCGTCACGCGCCCTCCCCCACGGAGACGGCCACGGAAGCCGGGACGGGCGCGGGCAGGACACCGGGCGCCACCGAGGGACCCGCCATGGTCCCGGGCACGGACAGGGAGTCGGGCCCTGTCATGGGAGCAGCCATGGCCCCGGGCACGGGCAGGGGCAGGGAATCGGGCCCTGCAAAGGGAGCGGCCATCGGCCCGGGCGCGGGGGCGGGCGGGAAATCGGGCGCTGATACGGAAGCGGCCATGGACTCGGGCACGGGCGGGAATTCGAGCCCCGCGGAGGAAGCGGCCATCGGCCCTGGCATGGGCGCGAACAGGGTCTCCGGCGCTGATCGAGAAGCGTCCGCGAACTCGGGCACGGGCGGGAAACCGGGCCCCGACAAGGGCCCTGCCGTGGACTCGGGTGCCGGCATGGGCGCGAGCAGGGAATCGGGTCCGGGCAGGGCATCGGCTGCGGGCAGGGGCTCCTGCCCGGGCAAGGGCTCGGTGGTCCGGGACTGCGCGGGCTCGGTGGTCCGGGACTGCGCGGGCTCGGTGGCTCGCACCGGCGCCCCCTCCGCCCAGCGCGGCCGGCGCTCGGTCACGAAGCGGGTCCTGGTCCAGCGGCCGGGCACATGGGCCTCGGCGGGGACGCCGAAGGGCAGCGGCTCCCCCTCCTCGTCCACGACGGGCCGGCGCACCGGGGAGTGCGAGACGATCTCCAGGTAAATGCCGTGAAATGCCGTGATGTTCTGCTCGACGGTGAACAGTTCGAGGGCACGGGCCCGGGCGGCCGCGCCGAGCCGCTCCCGGCGCTCCGGGTCGCGCAGCAGGGCCACGCACGCCTCGGCGAGCGCGCGCGGGTTGCGGGGCGGCACGACCAGCCCCGTACCGCCGATGACCTCGACGACCGCGCCCACGTCCGTGGAGACGGTGGCCCGGCCGCAGAGCATGGCCTCGACGAGCCCGACGGGGAATCCCTCGACGACGCTGGAGAGGACGACGAGGGCTCCGCAGGCGTAGGCGTCCGCGAGGCTCGGGATCTCCGGGCCGCCGATCTCCTCGAAGGAGACGGGGTTGTCGCCGACGGCGTGCACCCCTTCGGCCTCGTCCGGGAAGAGCTGGGCTGCCAGGGCCCGGCAGTGGGCCAGATAGGCGGCGGCGTCCGGGGCCTCGGCGGGGGTGCCGACGATCCGCAGCCGGGTCCCCGGCTCGGCCCTGCGGATCTCCGCGAAGGCGTGCAGCAGGGAGATCAGGTCCTTGGCCGGTTCGACGCGGCCGACCCACACCAGGGCCCCCGGGTCCGCGGACCGGCTGCCCCGCAGCCCCTCCCCGACCTCCGCGAAGCGCGCGTCCTCCAGACCGGGGTGGACGGTGCGCAGCTTGGCGCGGTCGGCGCCGCAGCGCTCCTGCCAGCGGCGGGCGTGGCTGTTGCCGGGGGTGATGAGGGTGGCGGCGCGGTAGACCTCGGTGGCGAGCCGGCCGTGGAACGCGGCGAGCAGCGCCCGGACGGCGGGGGCCTCGTCCTGGGCCGAGGCGGCGAGGTAGTGCGCCCGCAGGTGCACCCCGTACTCGGTGACCAGCAGCGGGACGCCGAGGAAGTGCCGGGCGAGGAGGCCGGGCAGGGCCGCGGCGCCGCCGGCCGCGGCGTGGCAGAGGTCGGCCGATCCGAGCGCGTCGTCCTCGTACCAGTCGAGCGAGAGGGGGCGCAGGGCGCGTTCGACGTGGGCGGCGACGGTGAGCAGGTCGGGGACGCGCGCGGTACGGGCGGCGCGGAGGGCGCCGGGGGTGCGGCAGGCGTGTTCGAGGACCCGCATCGCGCTCTCGGAGCGCAGGGCGACGGCCAGTCCGCCCTCGTCCCGGGCGAGTTCGGCCAGTTCGTACAGGGCACTGGCGAAACGGTCCGCCTCGGCCCCTGCGGAATCCGCCCCGCTCCCGGAGACGTCGGGACCCCCGGTCGCCGACCCTCCGCACACCGCCGTCAGCAGTTCGCCGTACGCCTCGGTGAAGCGGCGCCGGGTCCGGCGTCCGTACACGACCCCGTCGTCGTGCGCCGTCCACAGCGGTGCCGTGCGGACGCGGCCGACCTGGGGCGGCAGCCGGACCCAGCCCTGGTCCTCCTGGCGCTCGGTGCGGCTGAGCGCGTAGACGTCGAACTCGTGCTGCCCGAGCCCGCGCACGAGCCGGTCGCACCAGAGTCCGGCGTCACCGCCCACATACGGGTAACCACCCTCCGTAAGCAGTCCGATGCGCACGAGCACACCCCCGATCTCCCGTATGGGGAGCCGCCGTTGACCCGGCGGCTCGCAGCGGGACGAAGGTATGCGGACAAGGCGGTGGTGCGACGGACGGTTGTCCGTCGCACCACCAAAAGGGGTGAACGGTCGTAACTTTCCCGCGCAGGGCGCGTTTCGTCGCGCTACGAGATCACCCGGGTGTGTTCGCGCGGGGCGCGGGCCCCCGGATCACACCGGGGACAGCACCTCGCGCTCCGCGCGGCGCCGTGCCGCGACCTCCGGGTCGAGCGCCGGCACGGCGGCGAGCAACTGCCGGGTGTACGGGTCGCGGGGCCGCTCGTAGACCTCGTCGGCGGGGCCGTACTCGACGAGCCGGCCGCGCCGCATCACCGCCACGTGGTCGCTGACCTGGCGCACGACGGCGAGGTCGTGGGCCACGAACACCAGCGCGAGGCCGAGTTCCCGCTGCAGCTCGCCGAGCAGGGCGACCACCTGGGCCTGGGTGGTGACGTCGAGCGCGGAGACCGGTTCGTCGCACACGATGACCGCCGGGTCGGCGGCCAGCGCCCGCGCGATGCCGACCCGCTGGCGCTGGCCTCCGCTGAACTCGTGCGGGTAGCGGTCGTAGTGCGCGGCGTCGAGCCCGACGCGCTCCAGCAGGTCCCGTACCCGGCCCCGGACGCGTTCCTCGTCCTTCTCCCCGCGCGCCCGCAGCGGGTCGGCGATGGACTCGCCGACACTGCGCCGGGGGTTGAGGGAGGACACCGGGTCCTGGAAGACCATCTGCACCGAGGGGCGGACACCGGTCCGTTCGTGGCCGTCGTGGCGGACCACGCCGGCCGTCGGCTCCAGGAGTCCGACCAGCATCCTTCCGAGGGTCGTCTTCCCGCTGCCGCTCTCGCCGACGACGCCGAGGGTCTGCCCCCTGCGGACGCTCAGCGACACGTCGTCGACCGCCGCGACGCGGCGCCTGCCGCGCCCGAACTCCCGCCGCAGACCGACCGCTTCCAGGACGACCCCGCCGTCGGACCGGGCGTCACCGTCGCCGCCGGGGCGGACGGACCCGTCGGACGGGCCGTCCGCAGCGGACCCGGCATCCCCGTCGGACCGACCGGACTCGGCCGACCGACCGGACTCGGCCGACCGACCGGACTCGGCCGACCGACCGGACTCGTCGGACCGGCCGACCTCGGCCGGACCCGCGCCCGTGCCCGTGCCCGCACCCCTGCCCGTACCCTTACCCGTACCGCGCACAGTGGGCGGCACCGCCCGAGGGGTGTCCACCCGGGGTACGGCGCCCAGGAGTTCGCGGGTGTACGGCTCCCGGGGCGAGCCGAGGACGGCACCGACGGGGCCGTGCTCGACGGCGCGTCCGTGCCGCATGACCAGGATCTCGTCGACGCTCTCGGCCGCGACGCCGACGTCGTGGGTGACCAGCAGCAGCCCGGTCCCGGTCTCCTGCCGCAGGGTGTGCAGGAGGTCGAGGATCTGCGCCTGGACGGTCACGTCGAGGGCCGTGGTGGGCTCGTCGGCGACCAGGAGCTCGGGTTCGCAGACGAGGGCCATGGCGATGAGGGCGCGCTGGCGCATCCCGCCGCTGAACTCGTGCGGGCGCGAGCGGGACCTGCGGGCCGCGTCGGGGATGCCGACACGGTCGAGGACCCGCACGGCACGCGCGCGTGCCGCCCGCCGGGACGCCCGGGTGTGCACGCGGTACACCTCGGCGATCTGGTCGCCCACCGCGTAGTACGGGTCGAGCGAGGACAGCGGGTCCTGGAAGACCATGGCCGCCTTGCGGCCGCGCAGCCCGCGCAGTTCGTCGTCGGACGCCGTCTGGACGTCGGTGCCGGCCACGCGGACCGTGCCGTCGACCCGCGCTCCGGTGCCCCGGTGCAGCGCCAGCAGGGCCGACGCGACGGTGGACTTGCCCGAGCCGGACTCGCCGACCAGGCCCAGCGCGGCACCCCGCTCCAGCCGGAAGGAGAGCCCGTCGACGGCGCGCAGTCCGTCGAAGTCGACGACGAGGCCGTCCACCTCGACCAGCGGAGCCGCGCCGGGAGCCGGCGGGGCGGGGGTTGAGGAGGAGTCGCTCATGCCAGTACCACCCGTCGGTCGGCCACCGCGTAGAGCACGTCCGCGACGGCGTTGGCGATGACCACGAAGAAGCCGATGACCAGGACCATGCCGACGACCACGGGAAGGTCGACGACGTTCACGGCGTGCACCAGTTCCCGGCCGATGCCGGGCAGCCCGAAGAGGCTCTCCGTGAGCACCGCGCCGCCGATGGCCCCGCCGACGTTGTTGGCGTTGAGCGCGATGATCGGCGCGAACGCCCCGCGCAGCGCGTGCCGTCCGATGACGGACCGCTCCCCGACGCCGTACGCGCGGAAGGTGCGGATGTGGTCCTCGGCGAGCGTCTCCAGCATCGACGCCCGGGTGAGCCGCGCGAACGTGGCCGCTTCGATGAGCGCGAGCGAGAGCCAGGGCAGCAGCAGGTTCCAGGCCCACTGCTCGGGGTCGTCGGTGAGGCCGACGTACTGCGGGAAGGGCAGGAGCTGGAGCTGTCCGCAGACGACGATCATCAGGACGAGGCCGATCACGAAGACGGGGGTGGCCACGCCCGCGAGCGTGATCCCGGTCAGGACCCGCTCGCTGAACCGGCCGCGCCGCCAGGCGGACAGCACACCGGTGCCGACGCCCAGGATCAGCCAGAGGACCATCGCGCCGGACACCAGCGACAGGCTGACCGGCAGCTTCGCGGCGATCAGCTGCGTGACCTGCTGGTCGCCCTGGTACGACAGGCCGAGGCAGGGGGCCGAGCAGTGCTCCACGGACGTTCCCGTGGAGTAGTCCTGGCCGACGAGGATGCCCTGGAGGAAGTGCCAGTAGCGCAGGTAGAGGGGGTCGTCGAGCCTCAACTGCTGTGCCACCTGGTGCACTTGCTCCGGGGAGCAGCGGGGGCCGCAGGTGATCTGGGCGACGTTGCCGGGCGTCACGAAGAAGACGACGTAGACGATCACCGAGATGGCCAGGAGGGTGACCAGGGTGCCGAGGGTCCGGCGCAGGACGAACCCGGTGAAGCCGCTCATGCGGTGGCCTCCTTCTCCGCGTCGCAGGACGCGCTCTGCCGGGGCAGGTCCACCTCGGGTGCGCCCTGCCGTGACACGTCCGCCCCGGGTGCGCCCTGCCGGGACACCTCGGTCCCGGGTACGCCCCGTCCGGGCAGGACCGCTCCGTCGCCGGTGGACCCGCCACCACCGGTGCCCACGCCCGCCTTGGCCTCTCCCTTGCGGCCCGTGCCGACGCGCAGGCGGGAGGCCGCGCGCGGGTCCAGGGCCGTACGGATGCCGTCGCCCAGGACGGTCAGGGCCAGGACGGTCACGAAGAGCGCGCCGGCGGGCAGCAGCAGGTACTGGGGTGCGGCCTGGTACCAGATGTCGGCGGCGGTCAGCATCTGTCCCCACGAGGCCGTCGGGGGCTTCACCCCGACGCCGAGGAAGGACAGGGCGGCCTCCACGCTGATGTTCATCGGGACGAGGAGCGCGGCGTAGGTGATGACCGGCGCGGCGAGTCCCGGGAGCAGTTCGCGGGTGGCGATCCGCCAGGTGCCCCAGCCGCTGAGCCGGGCGGCGGCGACGTAGTCGAGGCCCTTGAGGGTGAGGGTCTGGGCGCGGGTGATCTTCGCGACGTTGCCCCAGGCGATCAGGCCGATGACGAGGGCGACCAGGAGGGGTCGGGGGAAGCTGCCGGGGACGACCGCCAGCAGCGCCAGCGACATGATCATCAGCGGCATCGCGATGATGATCTCGGTGAACCGGCTCAGCAGCTGGTCGACCCACCGCGCGCCGAGCGCGGCGGCGACGCCGACCACGACCCCGATGAGGACCTGTACGACCGTCGCCCCGAGCGCGACGCCCAGGGAGACCCTGGCGCCGTAGACGAGGCGGGCGAACAGGTCGCGGCCGGTCTGGGGTTCGACGCCGAGCCAGTGGTCGGCGCCGATGCCGCCGAGCGGGCCGACGGGGACTCCGCCGCGGGCGGAGTCCACCAGCGAGGGGTGGTAGGTGGTGGGGTCCTGCCCCTCGATCGCCGTGAGCAGCGGTGCGGCGAGCGCGACCAGGGCGAGCAGCGCGACGACGCCGCCCGCGACGAGGGCGGCGCGCTGCGCACGCAGCCGCCGCCAGAACCGACGGGCCCCCGAGGCCCCCGCGGCGGAGGAGTCCGCCGCGGGGGCCGGGGAGGCGACAAGTGCCTCGCTCACGGCGCTACTTCACCGCGACCTGGGAGATGTCCAGGACGCCGGTCCAGTCGCTGATCACGATGTTCTTGACGTCCTTGCCGTACAGGCGCTTGTAGACGGGGTGGAACAGCGGCACGGTCAGGGCCTGCGCACCGATCTTCTTGTCCAGCGCGCCCCAGCGCTCGGCGGCCTCGCCGAGGTCGGTCAGCTTGTTGATCGCGTCGATCTCGTCGTTGACGGACTTGTCGTCGAGGAAGCCGGAGTTGAAGTTCGCTCCGTCCTTCACGATCTGCCGGCCGTCGAAGATCGGGGCCAGGAACGGGCCGCCGGAGGGCCAGTCGGCGCCCCAGTGGGCGAGGAAGAGGCCCGGCTCGGTCTTGGCGCCGTGGATCTTGTCGCTGTAGTCGTTCTCCTCCAGGCCCTGGAGCTTGACGGTGATGCCGGCCTTCTTGAGCGCGTCCTGGACGGCGGTCGCGATCTCGGGGCTGGTCTCGAAGTCCTTGCTGTTGGAATGGGTGAGCGTGATGCTCAGACCGTTCTTGTAGCCAGCCTGGGCCAGCAGTTCCTTGGCCTTGGCCGCGTTGCCGGAGGCACCCGCCGGGAACAGGTCGTAGGGCGTGTAGCCGAAGGACTTCTGGTTCGGCAGGTACGTCGTGGCCGGCTCGGCGAGGGACGAGCCGCCCGCCGCGTTGATCACCGAGGTGCGGTCGATGGCGTACGAGATCGCCTGGCGCACCTTCGGGTTGTCGAACGGCTTCACCTTCGGGTTGAAGGCGAGGTAGTTCGTGTAGCCGAAGTGCCCGGTGCCGACGCGGGAGGCGAGCGCCTTGTCGCCCGTCACCTTGGCGAGCTCGGCGGGGCCGAGGTTGGTGTCGGTGGTGACGGCGGCGGCGTCGGCGCCCTGGGAGGAGGACAGCCGCTGGTTGATCACGGAGGAGTCGAGGCCCGAGCGGACGTCGATCCGGTCCGGGTAGGCCTTGCGCTCGGCGTCGGTCGACGCGGACCAGTAGGTGTTGCGCTCCAGGGTGAGGCGCTCGCCGTCGTTCTCGTTCGCGACGACCTTGTACGGACCCGAGGAGACCGGGTGCTCCTCGTACTTCGTGCCGGTGTCCTTGGCCTTGGGGACGGGCGTGAACTGCGTCTGCGTGGCCAGGTAGGGGAACTCGCCCTCGGGCTTGTTCAGGTGGAAGACGATGGTCAGCGCGTCGGGTGTCTCGATCGAGTCGAGGCCCTTCTTGTCCTTGTAGGGGCCCTGGTAGTCGGCGCCGCCGATGAGCCAGTCCCGCAGGTAGGGCGCGCCGCCGGAGAGTTCGGCGGCGAAGGAGCGCTCGATGCCGTACTTGATGTCGGCGGAGGTGATCGGCGTGCCGTCCTCGAACTTGAGGCCCTTCTTCAGGGTGTACGTCCACACGGTCGCGTTCTTGCTCGGGCGGCCGGTGTCCGTGGCGAGGTCGGGGACGACCTGGGCGCCGGCGGCTCCGTTCTCACGGTTGCGCGTGGTGAGCGTGCGGAAGACGAGCGAGGGCACGTTGCCGCCGCCGGAGGTGTAGAGCCGCGCGGGGTCGAAGTCCTGCTGCGCGTTGGCGTTCAGGACGGTGAGCGTGCCGCCCTTGTGGGGCTGGGAGTCGCCGCCGGAGCTCTTGGCATCGTTGTCCTTCGGCCCGCAGGCGGCGGCGCCCGCTGCCACGACCAGGCTGACGGATGCCACGGCCACGCGGCGCGCTATGACGGACGATTGACGCATCGGAAGACGACCTCTCGGGTGATGACTCGAATACTGAGACGGAATGACACAGGGTGAGACGGAAGAGCGCATGGCTCGCCCAGGGCGTCAGGCGTCGAAGTCCGATCGGACCGGAAGAGGCACGGGCGCGCCGGACCACGGGGGTTCCGGGGCGCACGGGATCAGGGCATGAAGGGAGTGACGCACTCGCCGGGGGCGGGCGTCAGCAACAGTGGATGTCGGCCACGCAGAGCGCGGTCACGCCGATGAGCGCCAGCTCGATGGCGGCGCGAACGGAGGCGTGACGGGAGGACATGCGGAAAATATGAACGATCTTTTTCCGCATGTCAAAGCGCTCGCCGCGCTTTCCGTCAACTCTTGGGATAGGGCCAGGCGTTGGGCAGACAGTGGATTCCGTCGTGGTCGAGGAACTTGGTCTGCTGCTGCATGACCGGGGCGAGGTCGCCGTCCTTCTCGCAGCTCACGTGTCCGTAGCCGAGCCGGTGGCCGACCTCGTGGTTGATCAGCATCTGGCGGTAGGCGTGGATCTTCTCGCCGAAGCCGTAGGTCTTGGAGCCCTGGGCCCAGCGATAGGCGTTGATCATGACGCGTTCGGTGGACGCCGAGTCGCACGACACGTTGTCCTCCGTGGTGTCGAGCCCCGACTTGGCGCACCACTCGGCGGTGGTTCCGGGGCTCGCCAAAGTGATGACGAAATCCGGTTCGCCGGAGTCGATCCGCTCGAAGGTGCGGGCGCCGCCGTGGGCCCAACTCCTCTTGTCGTTCAGGGTCTTCTGCACGGCGTCGGCGAAGAGCGCGCCGTCGAGACCGAGCCCCTTCTCGATGTCCACGCGGTAGGTGTACTTGTGCCCCTTGCCGGGCGCCTTGGCGACTCCGGGGACGACCTCGAACTTCCCGGACCCCTTGAGCTCGGCCCCGAGCGGGTAGGTCCGGGCCATCTGCTGGTCGTACGTCAGGGGCGCCGCGGCCACCTGGCCCGACTGGGTCGGCCTGCCGTCGCCGCGCGAGGCGGAGCCCTGGGTCGACCGGCCGGCGCCGCCGTCGGCGGTCTGCGTCCGGGCGTCGGCGTCGTGTCCGCCGGTGGCCATCTGCCCGGCGACGACGACGGCCAGCACCGTGGTGACGGCGGCCGCCGCGATCCCGGTGAACGCCCAGCCCTTGCGGGCCTTGCCCTCGTCCTGGCCGCCGGCCTCCGCCGGGGGCCGCTCGCCCGCGTCGGTGGTGCCGCCGCTCCAGTCCGCCGAGTCGTCGAAGCCGACGGCCCGGGAACCGGTCTTGCGTCCCGCCCCGTCGCCGCCTGCCGACGTCTCGAGGTCGAACGCGTCGACGTAGGCCTGCCGGGGTCCGGCGGCCTGCTGCCGCTGCCGGGGTACGCGCGGCCCCGGGGGGGCGTCCTGAGGAGCCCCGCCGGCCCTCGACTCCCCCCAGCCGCCGCCCTGTTCACGCTGCTCGGGGTGTCCGCCCCGCACCCCCGGCACGCCGTGCGCGGGAGTCCCGCCGGCCACCCGCGCCGTTCCGTGCGCCGGGGTCCCGTCGGCGAGCCGCGGCCCGCCGGAGCCCTGGGCGCCGCCCTGGAAACGCGGAAAACCGTGCGCCGGGGTGCCGTCGGGCAGCCGGGGACCGCCCTGGGGCGGGGGGCCGCCCTGGACCCGCGGGACGCCGTGCGCCGGGGTCCCGTCCGCGTACCGGGGCACCCCGCGCGCCGGAGTGCCGTCGGTCACTCGCGGAAAACCGTGTGCCGGAGTCCCGTCGGGCAGCCGGGGACCGCCCTGGGGCGGCGCGCCACCTTGTGCCCGCGGGACGCCCGGACCCGGGGCACCGCCCTGCGCTCGCGGGCCGCCCTGGCCCGGGCCACCGCCCGGGAAGCGGGGCATCCCGTGGGCCGGGGTCCCGTCGTGGGAGCGGGGAACGCCGCGGCCGGGCGGACCGTCCTGGGAGCGCGGCACACCGTGTGCCGGAGTCCCGTCCGGGAAACGCGGGACGCCGTGTGCCGGGGTCCCGTCGGAGAAGCGTGGCGCGCCCTGCTGCGGGGCCGGGCCCGGTGGCGGGTAGGTGCCCCGGGAGCCGGGCGCGCCTGGCGCCTCGCGACGGGCGCCCTCGAAGCCCGGCGACGGGGCGGGTGCCGCCTCCTCCGCCGGAACCGCTCGCGTCCGCGCGGTGTCCGTCTTGCCGGCCCGCCCCCGACGACTGTGTCGTCCCACTTCCCGCCTCAGCTCTCCGCGCCGACTGCCACCGAAGAGGTCGACTCTTCCAGGTCCGCCAGGAGTTCACGGAACGCGGTGGCGACCGTGTCCGGATCTTCCATCATCGCGACGTGCCCCGCGTCCGGCAGTGAGAGCAGCCGGGAGTCGCGGAAGGCACGGGCCGCGCGCTGGGCCATACGGTAGCCGACAAGTTGGTCACGGCCGCCGTAGACCAGGAGCGTGGGGGCGAGCACCCGTTCGGCCTGACGCCACAGCCCGTGCTGCCCGCCGAGCGTGTAGGCGTTCACGACCCCGCGCGCGGAACGCGCCATGGCGTCCCAGAAGTAGGGCAGGGCGAGCCGCCGCTCCATCTCCTCGACCGCGTCACGGAACCCCTCGGGCGTGACGATGCCGGGATCGCCGTAACAAAGGGCCAGCACCCCTCGTACGCGCTGCTCAGCGCTCCACTCCTTCGTCAGCCGGGTGAACAGTCCCGCGACCCCGGGAAGGGCGAGCAGCGCGGTCGGCCAGGCGGTGCGCTGGGCGCGGATCTCGGGCAGTGCCGGGGACACGAGCGTGAGCGTGCGCACGAGATCCGGGCGGACCGCGGCGACCCGCGTCGCGACGGCGCCGCCGAGTGAATTGCCGAAAAGATGTACTGGACCGCGTCCGGACGCGTCGAGGTGGCGGATGACCGCGCGCGCGTGCCCGGTGACGGAGTAGTCGCCGTCGTCCGGCGGCGGAGAGTCGCCGAAGCCCGGCAGATCGAGGGCCTCGCCGTCCACCAGCCCGTCGAGCCGGGACATCAGCGCCGTCCAGTTCTGCGAGGAGCCGCCCAGACCGTGGACGAACAGAGCGGGCGGAAGGTCCTTCCGGGCCGGCGGTCTCGACCGGATCGTCAGGGTGATGCCGGGCAGCCCGACCGATCGCAGCCGCTCTCCTTCCGCGACCCTGACGGCGCCGACCCTGGGCATGACGCCGGCGGCCGGCACGGAAGGGAGTTCGGTCGAAGACATGCCGCAATGTTACGAGACGATCACGCCGGGGCTCATGTGTTCGCCGTCACAGATGGCGGGCGGATCGCATAGCGTCCGGATCGCGTGTCTCCTAGGCTTCGAAAGAGGGCACCCGTCCGCTTATCAGGAGCGCACGCGTACCGTTCGGGAAGAGGAACCATGACAGTCGACCCGACAGACCCCGCCACCTTCGACGACCAGTTCCGCGAGGTCCCCGACGCGGAGACCCCGGAGGCCGACGCCGCCGAGCAGTCCGCCGAGCTCGACCCCGCGGACGACGTCGACCCGGAACCCCCGGGCGACCGCCTCAACGCCGACGACGGGGATCTGGCCGAACAGGCCCGGGTCGTCCGGCAGAACGAGGACGACTACAGGTGACCCGACTCCGCTGATCAGCGCCGCCGCGGGCGGCCGGGTGCCCAGCTCGTCCCGTTCGGCCCCCTGTGCGCCGTCCGGGGCCGGTCCGGTCGATGAAATTCTGCGCTCGCACCGCACACAGCAGGGTTACCGAAAAGTACGATGGCGGCGCGGCGCACATCGCACGTGGACAACTTTGGGAGGCGGCGTGACAGCCATCGAGCAGACAGAGGCAGCACGCCCGCGGGGCACTCGCCTGCCGCGCCGTGCCCGGCGCAACCAGCTTCTCGGCGCGGCCCAGGAAGTATTCGTTGCGCAGGGATACCACTCGGCCGCCATGGACGACATCGCCGAACGCGCGGGCGTCAGCAAGCCGGTCCTCTACCAGCACTTCCCGGGCAAGCTCGATCTGTACCTCGCCCTGCTCGACCAGCACTGCGAGTCCCTGCTCCTGGCGGTGCGCACGGCGCTCGCGTCGACCACGGACAACAAGCTGCGCGTGCGCGCCACGATGGACGCGTACTTCGCGTACGTGGAGGACGACGGCGGCGCGTTCCGGCTGGTCTTCGAGTCGGACCTGACCAACGAGCCGGCGGTGCGCGAGCGCGTCGACAAGGTGACGCACGAGTGCGCCGAGGCGATCTGCGACGTCATCGCGGAGGACACCGGTCTCTCGCGCGCCGAGTCGATGCTCCTCGCCTCGGGCCTCGGCGGTCTGGCGCAGGTGGTGGCCCGTTCCTGGCTGCACAGCGACCGCAGCGTCCCGCGCGACCAGGCGGTGCAGCTGCTGACCTCGCTCGCCTGGCGGGGCATCGCGGGTTTCCCGCTGCACGGCACCGACCACCACTGATCCGCTGATCCGCCGGACGGCCGGGCCCCCACCGGGACCAGGATCGCCGGACCGGGATCGCCGGCTCGAAGCATGCGGCCGGGGGCGCGCCCCCGGCCGCTTTTTTGTTCCCGTGGGCTGTTCGCTCCTGGCGTTCCCGGGCGGAGCGTGCGCGTCCCCTCGCCGGGCTAATGTGTGCTGCGTACGGCGCGTACGAACGCGCACATGACTGACCGTCGGAGGGACAAAGCCGTGGAGGTCAAGATCGGCGTGCAGCACGCGCCCCGCGAGATCGTTCTGGAGAGCGGTCAGACCCCGGAAGAGGTCGAGCGCGCGGTGTCCGAGGCGCTGGCCGGCAAGTCGCAGCTGCTGAGCCTCGTGGACGACCACGGCCGCAAGGTCCTGGTTCCGGCCGACCGGCTGGCGTACGTGGAGCTCGGCGAGCCCACGCAGCGCAAGGTCGGGTTCAGCGCCCTGTAGGGCGCGGAACGACGCAGTGGTACGCGAAGGGCCCGGTGACCTGGTCACCGGGCCCTTCGCTCGTACGTGCACCCGTCCCGCGTGCCCTCCGCGCCCTCGTCGGCCACGCCCTGACCGGCCGCCGCACGCCCGTCCCCCACCTGCGCGGGCGCAGATGGAGCACACGCCGGGCACGCAGGAGGATTGCGTTCCGAACGTCAGGGGTAGGACCGGCTACGACCGATTTGCACCGGCCGTGCGGGAGGGACCATCACCATGTTCTTGGAAGCGCTCGGCTCCGCGCTGCTCGGTCTCGCGCTCGCCTGGGCGGCGGCGTACCGCCTGCCCCACCGGCTGCCGTCCCGCAGCCTGGTCCTGTCGACCGGCGTGGCGGGAGCCCTGTTCGGCGCGTTCCTGACGCACTCGGCACTCGGCTCCGGCCAGTTCCTGGCCATCCTCCTCGGCGCGGTCGCCGTCAGCGCGGCCCTGCTGTCGCTGCTGCTGCGCCCCGAGGAGCGCTTTCGACGCCGCTCGGCCACGGCGTAGGCCGCTGCGCGGGCGCCGCCCGCGCGACCGCGCGCCACGCCCGTGAACACCGAGCGACCGAGCGCCACACCCCGTGCGCGACCGTGCGCCACGCCCGTGAACACCGAGCGACCGAGCGCCGCACCCCGTGCACGACGCCCGTGACCCGTGCACCGCGCCCGCGAACCGTGTGCACCACGTCCGCGGGCGGCGGTCGGCCGGAGTTGTCAGGCCGCGAGGCCCAGCGCGGCCATCCGCTTGGTGTGCGCCTCGGTGATCCGGGAGAACATCCGGCCCACCTCGGCGAGGTCGAAGCCGTCCGCCACACCGCCGACGAGCATCGTCGACAGGGCGTCACGGTCGGCGACCACCCGCTGCGACTGGGAGAGGGCCTCGCCCATCAGCCGGCGCGCCCACAGCGCGAGCCGGCCGCCCACGCGCGGGTCGGCGTCGATCGCGGCACGCACCTTCTCGATGGCGAAACCGGCGTGGCCGGTGTCGTCCAGGACGCCGAGGACGAGCCCGCGGGTGTCCGAGTCGAGCCGGGCCGCGACCTCGCGGTAGAAGTCACTGGCGATCGAGTCGCCGACGTACGCCTTGACGAGCCCCTCCAGCCAGTCCGAGGGAGCCGTCTGGCGGTGGAAGCCGTCGAGCGCGGCGACGAAGGGCTCCATCGCCTCCGTCGGCTCCGCGCCGATCGCGGCGAGCCGGTCCCGCAGCTGCTCGAAGTGGTGGAACTCGGCGGACGCCATCTTCGCCAGCTCCGCCTTGTCGCTGAGCGTGGGCGCCAGCTTGGCGTCCTCCGCGAGCCGCTCGAACGCCGCGAGCTCGCCGTACGCGAGCGCTCCGAGCAGGTCCACGACCGCGGCGCGGTACTGGGGCTCGGCCGAGGCCGTCTCCCAGTTCTGCGCGGCGACCCCGGTGGCCGCGGGGGCGGTGTCGGCGGTGGCCCCGGCGGGCTTCTCAGCGGCGTTGTCAGGCGTCGTCATGAAGCGCACAATAGCCCGCTCGCAGCACCGCGTAAGTCCCTGGTCAACCAGTGTGACGACGACTACGTGACCAAATCGGCCATCACATGTGCGCGATTCCGGGGTATGGTGGTAATGCGCCCGCCGAGTATTCGACGGGCCGCGTGAATGAGGATGCCCGGTCGGTGGCCCGATCGGCTCCGACCCGACAGCCCTCCTCGTCGGTACGGCACATTGCGTACGGCAACCGGAGGGACCCTCAGCGGCACGAGAGCTCGAGCGTCGGCAGTGGTCCCATGCCACCCGGCCCGCCCGTCAAGAGCGGCCGACGTCCCCGGCACGGTCCCGACACGACCCCCGCGCTCGCCTCGCACCGCGTACACAGAAGAGGCAGCACCCTGACTACGACTTTCCGAGAGCTCGGAATCCTCCCTGAGACCGCCGAAGCCCTAGAGGCCGTCGGCATCGTCAACCCCTTCCCCATCCAGGAGATGACGCTCCCGGTCGCCCTGTCGGGCACCGACGTCATCGGCCAGGCCAAGACCGGCACCGGCAAGACGCTGGGCTTCGGCCTCCCCCTCCTGGAGCGCGTCACCGTCCCCGCGGACGTCGAGGCGGGCCGGGCCAAGCCCGAGCAGCTCACCGACGCCCCGCAGGCCCTCGTCGTCGTCCCGACGCGCGAGCTGTGCACCCAGGTGACCAACGACCTGCTGACCGCGGGCAAGGTCCGCAACGTGCGCGTTCTGGCCATCTACGGCGGCCGTGCGTACGAGCCCCAGGTGGAGGCCCTGAAGAAGGGCGTCGACGTCATCGTCGGCACCCCCGGGCGACTGCTGGACCTCGCGGGCCAGAAGAAGCTCAACCTCAAGCACATCAAGGCGCTCGTCCTGGACGAGGCCGACGAGATGCTCGACCTGGGCTTCCTGCCCGACGTCGAGAAGATCATGAACATGCTGCCGGCCCGCCGTCAGACCATGCTGTTCTCGGCGACCATGCCGGGCGCGGTCATCGGCCTCGCGCGCCGCTACATGTCGCACCCCACACACATCCGCGCCGCCGCGCCGGACGACTCGGGCGCGACGGTCGCGAACACGAAGCAGTTCGTGTACCGCGCGCACAACATGGACAAGCCGGAGATGGTCGCGCGCATACTGCAGGCCGACGGCCGCGGTCTCGCGATGGTCTTCTGCCGCACCAAGCGGACGGCGGCGGACCTCGCCGACCAGCTCCAGCAGCGCGGTTTCGCCTCCGGCGCGGTCCACGGCGACCTCGGCCAGGGTGCCCGCGAGCAGGCGCTGCGCGCGTTCCGCAACGGCAAGGTGGACGTCCTCGTCTGCACCGACGTCGCGGCCCGCGGCATCGACGTCGAGGGTGTCACCCACGTCGTCAACTACCAGTCCCCCGAGGACGAGAAGACGTACCTGCACCGCATCGGCCGCACCGGCCGCGCGGGCGCCAAGGGCATCGCGATCACCCTCGTCGACTGGGACGACATCCCGCGCTGGCAGCTCATCAACAAGGCGCTGGACCTCGGGTTCCCGGACCCGCCGGAGACCTACTCGACCTCCCCGCACTTCTACGAGGAGCTGAGCATCCCGGCCGGCACCAAGGGTGTTCTGCCGCGTTCCGAGCGCACCCGCGCCGGGCTCGCGGCAGAAGAGGTCGAGGACCTGGGCGAGACCGGCGGCCGTGGTGGTCCGCGGGGCCGCGGTGGCCGTTCGGCCGCGCCGGCGTCCACCGAGCGTGAGCGCGCCCCGCGCACTCCGCGCCAGCGTCGCCGTACGCGCAACGGTGCGCCCGCCGACGGGACCGCCACGGCCGCTCCGGCGGCCACGGAGGCGCCCGCGGCCACCGAGGCCGGCGAGCCCCGCACGCCGCGCCGTCGTCGGCGTACGCGTGGTGGAGCCGGCGAGCCCGTGGCAGCCGTCGCCGCCCCCGTGACCGAGGCCGCGGAAACCGCCGTGGCGACCGCCGAGGGCGTCACCGAGGAGCCGGCGGCGCCGCGCCGCCGCCGTACCCGCAGGCCCGCCGCGACGGCGGTCGAGCCGGCTGAGGCGGTGCTGACCGCCGCCGAGGCCGTGGTCGAGAGCGCCGCCGCCGAGGCCGTCGTGGAGGCTCCGGCCAAGCCGGCCCGCCGCCGCACCCGCAAGACCGTCGAGGCGGCGCCCGCCGCCGAGACGGTCACCGAGGCCGCCGAGGTCACCGAGGCTCCGGCCAAGCCCGCGCGTCGCCGTACCCGCAAGGCCGCGGAGGCCGTCGTCGACACCGTCGAGGCCGCCGCCCCGCCGCACCCGCAAGGCCGTCGCCGAAGCCGAGATCCCGGCCCAGGCCACCGACGCCACGGAGACGAAGCCCGCTCCGCGCCGCCGGACCCGCAAGGCCGCGGAGGCCGTCGTCGACACCGTCGAGGGCGCGGAGACCGTCGCCGAGGCCAAGCCGCGGCGCACCCGCAAGGCCGCCGCCACGGTCACCGAGGCGCCCCAGGCCGCCGAGGAGACCGAGGCCAAGCCCGTCCGCCGCCGCACCCGCAAGGCCGTCGCCGAAGCCGAGCCCGCAAGGCCGTCGCCGAAGCCGAGATCCCGGCCCAGGCCACCGACGCCACGGAGACGAAGCCCGCTCCGCGCCGCCGGACCCGCAAGGCGGTCGCCACGGAGCCCACGGAGAGCTGATCTCCCCACCGACGGCCCGGTCCCCCGACAAGGGGGCCGGGCCGTCGGCGTTCCCGCCCCGGGGCGGCCCCGGCCTCACCCACGCCCCTCAACCGGCCTGACTCGGCGTCCAGGCCCCCGGTCGGGCCCGACCTACCGGCCCAGCTCCGCGTCCAGGCGCCCACTCGGGCCCGATCCCTGCATCGCCGCCCCCATCGACCCGGACCCTGTATACGAACCGGGTCTGCTCGGACCCGGCGCACGAGCCCCATGTCCGCCCGGCCACGGCATACGGCCCCGCCGACCCGGCCTCCACACCCGCGCCCCGGTCCGTACGGCCTCGCCAAGCGAGCCCCCGTCGGCCCGATCTCCGCACCCGGGCCCCGCTCGGCCCGTCCGCCCCGGCATCCGGGCCACGGTCTCCGCATCCGGGCCCCTGATCCGCCCGGCCGGCATCCGAGCCCACGGTCCGCCCGGCCGGGCCTACGAGCCCCCGCCGACCCGACCCTGGCGTCCGCACCCACGCCCCCGGCCAAAGGCATCCCCCGGCCGGATTCACCCCGCACCGGTCCGGAAGCAACGCACCCGTCGCGCGGGCGTCGGCGGCGCCCGATAGCCTCCTGCGCATGAGCAGGCCCTATACGTTCGTTCCGCCCGCCGGTGTCCGCGGGTACCGGTTGTCCACCGCGCGCGGCGCGTTCGCCGTGCTCGACGCCGTGCCGGAAGGAGGGGCCAGGGGGACCGCCCTGCTGCTGCCGGGGTTCACCGGGAGCAAGGAGGACTTCATCGCGCTGCACGCGCCGTTGGCCGCGGCGGGCTACCGCACGGTGGCCGTCGACGGGCGCGGACAGTTCGAGACCGACGGCCCCAAGGACAACGAAACGGCTTACGCGCAGAGCGAGTTGGCGCAGGACGTGCTCGCGCAGGCCGCCGCGATCGGCACGCCGCTGCACCTCGTGGGGCATTCGCTCGGCGGGCAGATCGCGCGCGCCGCGGTGCTGGCCGATCCGTCGCCGTTCGTGTCACTGACGCTCATGGCCTCGGGCCCCGCGCAGATCTCCGAGGCGCAGCAGCAGCGGGTCAAGCTGCTGCGGGACGCGCTGGCCGTGATGAGCATGGCCGAGGTGTGGGAGGCGATCCAGGCGATGGAGCCGCCCGAGGAGACCGAGACGGGCGGGCTGGACGCGGGGCTCGACGACCTCGCCGACCTGCGCCGCCGCTGGCTCGCCAACAGCCCCGCGCAGCTCGTCGCCACGGGCCGCCAGTTGTGCGACGAGCCCGACCGGGTCGACGAACTGGCCGCGGTCGCCCTCCCGAAGCACGTGCTGTCCGGAGCGCGGGACGACACCTGGCCGGTCTCGCTGCTGGACACGATGGCCGTACGGCTGGACGCGCACCGCACGGTGGTCGAGGGGGCGGAGCACTCCCCGAACGCCGACCAGCCCCTGGAGACGGCCCGGGCCCTGGCCGCGTTCTGGGACGGCGTCACCACCCACTGACCGCGAGCAGCCGGGCAGGGCTCCCGGCCTGTAGGGCGGCCGGCTCCGGGTCCGTAACGCGCCCGTGTGGCGGCCGGTTCCGGGTCCGTAAGGCGCCCGTGTGGCGGCCGGCTCCGGGTCCGTAACGGACCCGACCCCGCGCGCGCCTAGTACTGCGCCTGCAGGTGCTCCCACAAGCCGTCCCGCAGCGCGCGGCGCAGGTCCGACTGGCCGCGCAGGGAGTACTGGAGCAGACCCTCGGCCTCGACCAGCAGATCCTGGTCGACCGAGCCGGGGAGATACGGGTGCCCGGGGAGCAGCTCGGCCAGGGACTCACGGCCCCGGGCGGCCAGCCACTTCGCGGCGATCTGGGCGCCGACGAAGCGCACGTCCTCCCGGGACGGCCGGACCGCCGCCGCCGGGTCGTACGACTGGGCGGTGCGCCGGGCGACATACGGCTTGAAGAAGTCGAGGTCGAGCGTGCGCTGGCTGTCGACCTCCCAGAGCAGCGGTTCGGCCTGGTTGCCGCCCTCGGGCGCCTCGATGCCCCAGAGGTGCACCCGGGCGCCATAGCCCTGGGCGGCCTCGACCGCGGAGACCAGGTCCTCGTCCCCGCCGAGCAGGGCCGCGTCACTGATGGCGCGGTGCCGGGCGAGGGATTCCAGGTCCGAGCGGATGAGTGAATCGACGCCCTTCTGCTGGTTGTTGGCGTTCAGGTTGCCCAACCGGACCTTCACGTCCGGGAGTTCGGCGATGGACTGCTGCTCGGCGGTGTGGATGCGGCGCCGCGCACCGTCGTACCAGTAGACGCGCAGCAGCCGGCTGTCGGCGAAGATCGTGCGGGCCCGGTCGATGAGCGCCTCGATGAGACCCTCGGTGTCCAGGTCGAACGAGCGGCGGTCCTCCGTGCCGGCGACGAGGCGCCCCGCGGCCGCGTACAGATATCCGGCGTCGACGAAGATCGCGTGGGTGGAGGGGGTCTTCGCGACCTCGGCGAGCATGCGCTGGAGCAGCTCGTTCGTACGGTCTATGCGGGCGGCGAGGGCCGCGTGGTCGTCGTTCATCGCGTCCCATTGTCCCGGCGGTCACGCTGCGAACACAACCGGCGCCGTTCAGTCTCCGCCACGCGGGCTACCCGCCGGTAATTAGGTTCTCGAAAAATTTCCTTAGCGTAGGGAATGTTTGTAACACGCATCCCGTTGACTCCCTACGTGAGCGAGGGCACCGTTGCCTCGCTCATCACACACATTGAGTAGTTCTCCTCAGGAGGATGACCAGACGAAGGGAGAAGCCCATGCGCTTCGAAATCCTGCGACTCGACGATGTCGACGGCACGCCCGTGGACAGCACTGTCGTGGACGCCGCCTCCGTCAACCGGATCGTTCAGCAGGCAGCCGCCATCGGGCAGCGCCTGTGGATCCGCCCGGCCGACACCACCGCTTCCTAACACGACGACGGTCCGCAGCACGGAACGAGGACGCACCGAAGGCTCCTCACCGGACGAACCCGTCGCGGACAGCACGACTTGACGCAGCTTCACGCTGATCAGACTTCAGAGCCCCGCACGGCGCGATGCCGTGCGGGGCTCTGTGTGTGTCCGGCACCGTCGCCGGGGCCCGCCGTGCCGGACTCCGTCCGTCCCGGGAAGCCCGTCAGCTCCCGTGGATCACCTGGGTGACGCCGTTGATGATCTGCTGCACCGCGATGGCGGAGAGCATCATGCCGGCGAGCCGGGTCACCAGGACCACTCCCCCGTCCTTGATGACGCGGATGATCAGCAGCGAGTAGCGCATCACGACCCACAGCACCACGTGGATCGCGAGGATCGCGGTCCACACGGAGACCTGGGTGGCGACCGTGTCGGCCTTCTGCACCGCGAGGATCACCGAGACGATCGCGCCGGGCCCGGCGAGCAGCGGCATCCCCAGGGGGACGAGGGCGACGTTGACGTCCTTGGTCTGCTTCGGCTCGTCGGTCTTGCCGGTGAGCAGGTCCAGGGCGATGAGCAGGAGCAGCAGTCCGCCCGCGATCATCAGCGCGGGCACGGAGACGTGCAGGTAGTCGAGGATCTGGTGCCCGAGGAGCCCGAAGACGGTGATGACGCCGCCGGCGACGCAGACCGCCTGGACGGCCATCCGCCGCTGCACCCGGGCGGGGCGGCCCGCGGTGAGCGCCAGGAAGATCGGGGTGATCCCGGGGGGATCCATGATGACGAAGAGCGTGAGGAACAGGGAGCCGAAGACGGCGACGTCGAACATGCTGGTGAAGAGCCTTGCGAGGTGGTGGGACAGGATGGGCGGGTCGTCCGGCCGCCGTTTCGGGCGGCCGTCCCGCAGGGGGAACGGGGGGCACGGCCGGCGGGGCCGGGTGCCCGGGAACAGGGCCGGTGGACGTGGTTCCGGCGGGACGTCGGCGCAGGACGGGCGCCGCGGACGGCACGGGTCCGTCGTAGGCAGGCCCACCCGACTCAGGCCAGTCGTACGGCGGGTCCGTCGTACGGCAGGAGGCACGCACCGCGGGGACACGGCCCGGGGCTCGCGGACCCCGCCCCGGCGCCGACAGGCGGCCCGCCCGGCACCAAACACCTCCCCCACCCCGGGAATCGGGGCGGGCGGGAGGAGTCGAGTCGAGGGGGCCCACGGCACCGGATCGGTTCGTACGGGCCTCATGCACCGGCCTCGACCGCACCGGGCGGTCGGGGCGACGGCGGGCACGCGCCCTCCGTCACCGGACCGGCCGGAGCCGTCGGTGTGGTGGACGTCCGGGGATTCAGGCTCCGCCCGCGCCCGGTACCGGGAACGCCCCGGTGGCGCGGCGGGTGATCTCCCCGTAGACCTCGGGGTCGGTCGTGAACTCCCCGAGCACACAGGTCTTGCGGCTGCCGTGGTAGTCGGACGAACCCGTGGCCAGCAGGCCCAGTTCGGCGGCCAGACCGCGCAGCCGCGCCCGGGTGGCCGGTTCGTGGTCCATGTGGTCGACCTCGATGCCGTCGAGGCCGGCCGAGGCCAGCTCCGCGATCACCGACTCCGGCACGGTGCGACCCCGCTTGGCGGCGGCCGGGTGGGCGAAGACGGTGACGCCTCCGGCCCCCTTGACCAGCCGGATGGCCTCGAACGGGTCGGTCTCGTGCTTGGGGACGTAGGCGCGGCCCCCGTCGGCGAGCCACTGCTCGGTGAAGGCGTCGGAGACACTGCCGACCACGCCCAGTTCGACCAGCGCGGAGGCGACGTGCGGGCGTCCGACCGAGCCGTCGCCCGCGATGCGCGCCACCTGCTCCCAGGTGATCGGCACACCGAGGTCCTGGAGCCTGGCGATCATGCCCTGGGCCCGCGGCACCCGGTCGTCCCGCACCAGTTCGCGCTCGGCGAGCAGGGCGGGGTCCTCGGGGTCGAAGAGGTAGGCCAGCATGTGCATGCTGATGCCGTCGATCCGGCAGGAGAGTTCCGCGCCGGTGACGAGGGTGAGCCCCTCGGGCAGTGCGGCGATCGCCTCGGCGTACCCGCGCGTAGTGTCGTGGTCGGTCAGCGCCACGACGTCCAGACCGGCGGCCGCCGCGTTGCGCACCAGCTCCGCCGGGGTGTCCGTACCGTCGGACGCGGTGGAGTGGGCGTGCAGGTCGATGCGCACTACGCGGACTCCAGGCGGTGAGGGAGCGGACGGGACGCTCAAGGATACCGGGAGTCGACACTCCGGATGTCACACCCGCACCAGGGGAGCACCCCCTACACTCCCCCGGCGCGAACGGGCGGAGGCGGCCTGGTGCGCCGCGGGCCGGCATTGCGCAGTCCGCCACGGCCCGGACAGCCGTCCGGGCGCGGATCGGACCCCCCGGATCACTTGCGGCGCGCGGGCGCCATGACCCGGCCCGGATCGGGGACCGGGAACGGAGCACCGGGCCGGGGGCCGGAGCAGACCACCCGCGACGCGCCCTAAGGCTCCAGAATCCGCGGTGACAGCGCCCCGCACGGCAGGAGGTCGACCTCCGCGCCCGCGTCCCGCAGGTCCGTCAGGACCAGTTCGTCGTACATCAGCAGTCCGGTCTGCTCGGGCCAGACGACGGCCCACAGCCACAGCCCCAGCGCCTCGCCCGCGAAGACGGCACGGTCGTCCGGGGAACCGGAGACGTGCCAGAGCGGGGTGGGGCGGCCCGCCGCGAGGACCTTCGCCTGGGGCGGTTTCTCGACGTTCATGGAGGGGCCGGGATCGGGCCCGTCCATACCCGCGTACCGTGCACCGAGGCCGACGCCCAGCTCCTCGGCGACGAGGATCAGCTCACCCATGCCGCCCAGCGGTCCGGGCCCCGAGCAGGCGATGGCGGTGGCCCTGCCCCCGCTGCGGTCGTCCCCCGCGAACGCCGCTCCGGTGAACAGCCAGCCGACCGGCAGCGGCCACGGCATCCACACCGGGACCCGGGCGCGGTGCACGACCACACCGAGGGCCTCGACGCTGGGCGGGATCACGGGCTGCAGTGGATGCACCGTGCCATGCACATCGCACTGCCAGGAGTCGGCAAAGAGGCCGGGAGCCCTGACCCGGCCACCACACTTCGGGCAACTGGGTTCGCCCCTCATAGGGCCCAACGGTCCTCCCCGTCCCTGCCCACGTCAAGGACGATCACCCGTCCGGAGCGAGCCCGGGGACCCGAAAACTAGATGTAGCTTGCATTTATTAGTCCATCTAACTTATTGTGTGTATACAGCAACGATCCAGTCGGCGCACAGCGAAGGAGCGGGCATGATCAACAGCACGGAAGGCCCCGCGGAGGGCGACACGTTCGACGCCGGCGCGGGTGGCGTCCTGCGTCAGCCGAGGGCCGTCTGGGCGACCGCCGGCGCGTCCGTCGTCGCCTTCATGGGCATCGGACTCGTCGACCCGATCCTGCCGTCCATCGCCCGGGGCCTCGACGCCACCCCCGGCCAGGTGTCCCTGCTCTTCACCTCGTACTTCCTGATCACGGCCGTCGCGATGCTGCTGACCGGGTTCGTCTCCAGCCGGATCGGGGGCCGCAGGACCCTGCTGCTCGGCCTCGCCCTCGTCGTGGTCTTCGCGGGCCTCGCCGGCACCTCGGGGTCGGTCGCCGAACTCGTCGGCTTCCGGGCCGGCTGGGGACTCGGCAACGCCCTGTTCGTCTCCACCGCCCTCGCCGTCATCGTCGGCGCGGCGGCCGGCGGCAGCGCGGCGGCGATCCTGCTGTACGAGTCCGCGCTGGGCCTCGGCATGGCCTGCGGTCCGCTGGTGGGAGCCCTGCTCGGCAACGCCAGCTGGCGCTACCCGTTCTTCGGCACCGCGTTCCTGATGGCGGTCGGCTTCCTGTGCATCACGGTGTTCCTCAAGGAGCAGCCGAAGCCGGCCCGCCGGACCTCGCTGCTCGACCCGCTGCGCGCCCTCGGCCACGGCGGCCTCGCCTCCGCCGCCGCCTCCGCGTTCTTCTACAACTACACGTTCTTCACCGTGCTGGCCTTCACGCCGTTCGTGCTGAACATGACGCCCTACCGGTCCGGCGCGGTGTTCTTCTGCTGGGGTCTGCTGCTGGCGGTCTTCTCGGTGGTCGTGGCACCCCGGCTCCAGGCCCGGTTCGGCTCGCTGAAGGTGCTGGGCGGCTCCCTGGTGCTGCTCGCCGCCGACGTGCTCGTCCTCGGGTACGGCGACCACACCACCGCCGTCGTGTGCACGGTCCTGTCCGGCGCCTTCATCGGCGTGAACAACACCGTCTACACGGAGCTGGCCCTCGGGGTCTCCGACGCCCCGCGCCCCGTGGCGAGCGCGGGCTACAACTTCGTGCGCTGGTTCGCCGCGGCGGCAGCGCCCTACTTCGCCCCGAAGATCGAGGAGTGGACCGACGCCCGGATGCCGTTCGTGGTCGCCACGGTGACCGCGCTGCTCGGCGCGGCGGTGGTCTACGCCCGACGCGACGCGCTCACCGCGAAGGCCGGGGAACTGGAACCGGTCCACGCCGTCGAGGACGGCGTCACGGTCTTCGCCAACTGACCTCCGGGGAACCCGATGTGGCACACCGCCAGACCGGGCTCCGGGACGGTCAGTCCAGCGAGACGGACCTGCGCAGCGGATCGCGCAGGTCCGTTCCACCGTTCAGCCAGCGTTCCTGGAGGGCTCCGGCGCCGTGGACCCGCTTCCACGCGGCCTCGTTGGGCGTCATGGGCAGCAGCGGCAGGAACCGCACCGGATCGGCGGGGGCGTCCAGCTCCAGGTCCTCCACCAGACCGCCGGACTCGGCGACCAGGACGGAGGTGAACGGCGCGCCGGGCCACAGGGGTTCGCCCACGTCGAGCGAGGCTCCGGGGGCCACGACCAGACCCTCGACCTGGGGCGAGGCGGCGAGCACGGCCAGCGGGCGGAGCACCTTGTCGGTGTCGGCCCCGGCCGGCCGCACGGAGAGGACCAGCTCGGCGCGCGGGCCCTTCACCGGATCGGCGAGGACGGCGGTGGGGTCGGCCATCGGCTGGAGGGACATGCCGAGCGTGGCGTACCGCACGATGTCGCCCTCGGTGAAACGGAGCACCTCGATACGGTCGGTGCCCAGGAAGGTGACCGCGGCCCGGGCGTCGGGTTCGCCCAGCGCGGAGCGCAAACGGGCCTCGACCAGAGGAAGAACATCAGCCATGGAGCGAGCATAGGCCGCGTCAATTACGCCAGGACGCACCGGACCCCGGTCAACAACGCGCAAAGCGGGGGGTTGACGTATCGGTGCGCTGATACTCTTGGCCGCTGGTCGGAGCAGTGCATGACCGAGGGCCCCCAGGCCCTCTTGGCACTGCGGGAGTTGCTCCCCTGCTCCGGCGCACTGAGACTGATCCGACTCCCCTTCGGAGGGAGCCGGACTCCCCCACGGGGGATGGATCGTCCCTCACGGGGGACCGACCGGAGGAGGTGGGGCTGCAATGGACCGAAGTCGATCGTGCAGTACCACCCGCTCTTCCGGTCGCTGAGTCCACAGCTGGTTCCTCGGGATTTCCCGGCCCTGCCGGCTGTCGCCTCCCGCAATCGTGTGCACACGTGTCAGCGTTGCCCGGTGCACCACGGAAGAGCGCTTCGTTTCCGCCTGATCTGTCCGATCTGAACCCCTGATCTGTCTGATCTGAATCAGTAGCGAAGCTGCCACCGCGACGGTGCGGTGCTCCCCGCTTTGTGGACGTGCCAAACATCCGCAGTCAGGACGTCCCCATTCCGGGTAGTTCCAACCGTCGCCCGGCCGCCTCCGCCCGCGAGAAGGAGCCTGCCATGTCGATGATCCGTGACCTGCGCGCCGCGGTCCGCCCCCGTCCCTCCCTGCGCAAGGAGAGTGGCTCGTACGACACCACCCGCGACCCCGGCACCCCCTCGGCCGTGGTCGACTGCGCCGTCTACCGCGACGGCGCCCGCGTCGCCACCCGCACACCGCTCACGCCGCAGGAGGCGATGCGCCAGGTGCGGCGTGACGGCGGCTTCGTGTGGATCGGTCTGCACGAGCCCACCGAGGACGAATTCGCCGGTATCGCGCGCGAGTTCGGGCTGCACCCGCTGGCCGTGGAGGACGCCGTCCAGGCCCACCAGCGGCCCAAGCTGGAGCGCTACGACGACTCCCTGTTCACCGTCTTCAAGACCATCCACTACATCGAGCACGACCGGCTGACGGCGACCAGCGAGATCGTCGAGACCGGCGAGGTCATGTGCTTCACCGGCGGGGACTTCTTCATCACCGTCCGGCACGGCGGGCAGGGTTCGCTGCGCGCGCTGCGGCACCGCCTCCAGGACGACCCCGAGCTGCTCGCCAAGGGCCCCTCCGCGGTGCTGCACGCCATCGCCGACCATGTCGTCGACGGCTACATCGCGGTCGTGGACGCGGTGCAGGACGACATCGACGAGGTCGAGACCGAGGTGTTCTCGCCGGGCCGCGGCGGCACCCCGCGCGGCACCGACGCCGGACAGATCTACCAGCTCAAGCGCGAGGTCCTGGAGTTCAAGCGGGCGGTGTCGCCACTGCTGCGCCCCATGCAGCTGCTGAGCGAGCGCCCGATGCGGCTGATCGACCCCGACATCCAGAAGTACTTCCGCGACGTCGCCGACCACCTCGCGCGCGTGCAGGAGCAGGTCCTCGGCTTCGACGAACTGCTCAACTCGATCCTCCAGGCCAACCTCGCGCAGGCCTCCGTGGCGCAGAACGAGGACATGCGCAAGATCACCTCTTGGGCCGCGATCGTCGCCGTCCCGACGATGGTCTGCGGTGTGTACGGCATGAACTTCAAGTACATGCCGGAACTGCACGCGCGCTACGGCTACCCGGTGGTCATGGGCATCACGGTCGGCCTGTGTCTGTCCATCCACCGCATCCTGAAGCGCAACGGCTGGCTGTAGGGCGGGCTGGATAGTGTGGGGCCCATGACGCAAGAGCTGCTCGACCAGGCCCTCGTCGAGGAGGCCACCAAGAAGTCCGGGCTGATCTGGGTGCGGGGCGCCGGGGCGCCCGCGCCCGCCGGCCCGGACGGGGCCGTGCCCACCCGTGCCCTGTGGCACGTGTGGCACGACGGCGCGGCGTGCCTGGTCGGCGACGGGCCCGGCGAGCAGCCGCTGCCGGCGCTGGCCGACGGGGGCAGCGCCGTGGTCACCGTACGCAGCAAGGACAAGGGCGGACGGCTCGTCACCTGGTCCGCCACGGTCGTGGAACTCACGGCGGGCACCCCGGAGTGGGACGCGGCCGTCGGGGAGCTGAAGGGCAAGCGGCTGAACGCCCCGGACGGCGAGGCCATGCCGGAGCGCTGGGCGCGCGAGTGCCGGGTGGTGCGCCTGGAGCCGACGGGCGAGACCGCCGCCCTGCCCGAGGGCTCGCTCGCCGAACCGCCGCTGCCGAGCCCCGCGACGACCCGCCGCCCGGTCCCGGCGGCACTGCCCCGCCTGCTGCTGAAGCGCCGCGGACGGCGTTAGGGCCTGTCTGACAATTCGCGTCGTCGCCCGGAGGGCGGCCCGGCGGCGTCATGGGGGTGCCCCCTGCTCGAGCGAAGCCGAGAGCTCGGGGGAGCG
>NZ_JNZD01000008.1 GCF_000725495.1 Streptomyces aureus | reverse complement strand
CCGGCCCCAGACCTGCGTACTGGGCGTACTCGGGTCTGGGGCCGGTGCGGCGAGTGGGGGTACCCCCTGCTCGAAGAGCTTGGGGGAGCGTGCATGGCGCCGCCGGGCAGACGGGAATTGTCAGACAGGCCCTAGACCCGGACCCGTCGGGCCGGCTCAGGACGAGGGGAGCTGCCGGCCGTAGTCCACGGTGTCCTTCGTGGCCGGTTCCGCGAGCTTGAAGTCCTTGCCCCAGTCGCTCAGCCGCAGGGTGCCGGCGTTGCCCGCGCGCCCGAGCAGGACCGGGTACGGGGTGCCGCGCAGGGAGACGTCCAGGGTGCCGCCCGAGCCCTTGTCGCCGGTGATGCGGATCGTGGGCACGCCGGACTGCTCGTGGTGGCCGTCCTTGTCGAGGGAGCCGTGCAGGGCGAGCAGCCCGTCGAGCAGGACGTCCTTGTCGGTGAAGCCGCTGAAGCGCTTGTACGCGGGGTCGCCGACCGGCACCTTCACGTACATGCCCTCCAGCTTGTCCGCCGCCTTGGTGTCCCCGGACGTGCCGCCCTTGCCGTCCTCGTGGGCCCAGAACGCGGCGTCGGCCTTCAGGAAGAGGTGCTCGCCGACCCGCAGCAGATGGAACCCGGCCCCCTTCGAGGTGACCGAGCCGGTGCCGCCGTCGCCCTTGAGCCGCATGTCGAGGGTGTACGTGGTGCCGCCCGAGACGACGGTCCCCGACAGCCGCACCGCCGACGCCTTCTCCGCGGCCGTCTTCGCCTTCGCCTGGATGGCCGCGGCGGACAGCTTGCCGACCCCGTTCGTGCCCGCGTCCGGATCCCCGTCGCCGCACCCCGTCAGCACCGTCCCGGTCACGGCCAGCGCGCACATCGCGGCCACCGTCGCGGCTCTGCGGGTACGGCCCTGGGGAATTGCGGTCACAGGTGGGGCTGCCTCTCGTGCGCTGTCCTCAAACGGCGTACGGCAGCGTACCGGTGCGGCACCCGCCCGGCGGAGGCAGTCCGTCCGGACCGCCCACCAGGGCGTAGCCGACCGGGACGGGCTAGCCTGAAGCCCACCCGAGCGGACAGAACGGTACAGAACGCATCGAAGCGAAGGAGGCGCGGGCATGGCCGCAGCCGCCCCCCGGATCTTCGTCTCGCATCTGTCCGGCGTGGCCGTCTTCGACCCGAACGGCGACCAGGTGGGCCGGGTGCGGGACCTCGTCGCGATGCTGCGCGTGGGGCGGCGGCCACCGCGCATGCTCGGCCTCGTCGTCGAACTGTCCACCCGCCGCCGGATCTTCCTGCCCATGACCCGGGTGACCGGCATCGAGTCCGGCCAGGTCATCACGACCGGGGTCCTGAACGTGCGCCGGTTCGAGCAGCGGCCCACCGAGCGGCTCGTCTTCGGCGAGCTGCTCGACCGGCTGGTGACCCTCGTCGAGACGGGTGAGGAGGTGACGGTCCTGGACGTGTCGATCCAGCAGCTGCCGGCCCGCAGGGAGTGGGAGATCGGCCGGGTCTTCGTGCGCAAGGGCCGCTCCGGGGCCTTTAGGCGAGCCAAGGGCGAGACGATGACGGTCGACTGGTCCTCCGTCACCGGCTTCTCGCTCGAGGAGCACGGACAGGGCGCGGAGAGCCTGCTCGCCACGTTCGAGCAGCTGCGCCCCGCCGACCTGGCGAACGTGCTGCACCATCTGTCGCCGAAGCGGCGCGGCGAGGTGGCCGCCGCCCTCGACGACGACCGCCTCGCCGACGTGCTGGAGGAGCTGCCCGAGGACGACCAGATCGAGATCCTCGGCAAGCTCAAGGAGGAGCGCGCCGCGGACGTCCTGGAGGCGATGGACCCCGACGACGCGGCCGACCTGCTGGCCGAGCTGCCCACCGAGGACGTGGAGCGCCTGCTGACACTGATGCGGCCGGGCGAGGCGGCGGACGTGCGGCGGCTGATGGCGTACGCGGAACGGACGGCGGGCGGGCTCATGACCACCGAGCCGATCGTGCTGCGGCCCGACGCGACCGTGGCCGACGCCCTCGCCCGGGTCCGCAATCCCGACCTCTCCCCCGCGCTCGCCGCCCAGGTGTACGTGTGCCGTCCGCCGGACGAGACGCCCACCGGCAAGTACCTGGGGGCGGTGCACTTCCAGCGGCTGCTGCGCGATCCGCCGCCCACCCTGGTCGGCTCGCTGGTCGACGACGACCTCCAGCCGCTGGCCCCCGAGGACGAGCTGCCGGTGGTCGCCGGGTTCTTCGCGACGTACGACATGGTCGCGGCGCCCGTGGTCGACGAGAGCGGCTCGCTGCTCGGTGCGGTGACCGTGGACGACGTACTGGACCACATGCTGCCCGAGGACTGGCGGGAGACGGAGTTCCACCTCGACGAGGGCGTGCACGAGAGCATGCACGAGGAGCACCGCGAGGGACACCATGGCGCCTGACCGTGAGGCCCGGGAGCGGGCCGCCACGGGGGCGACGGCGGCCTCCCGCCCGCGCACCCGGCTCGACCAGCCGAAGCCGCCGCGGCTCCGGTTCCTGCCCGAGTGGGACCCCGAGGCCTTCGGGCGGCTCTCGGAGCGCATCGCCCGCTTCCTGGGCACCGGACGGTTCATCGTCTGGATGACGGTCGTCATCATCGTGTGGGTGGTCTGGAACATCTTCGCGCCGGGCCACCTGCGCTTCGACAACTACCCGTTCATCTTCCTGACCCTGATGCTGTCGCTCCAGGCCTCCTACGCGGCCCCGCTGATCCTGCTCGCGCAGAACCGGCAGGACGACCGCGACCGGGTCAACCTCGAACAGGACCGCAAGCAGAACGAGCGGTCCATCGCCGACACCGAGTACCTCACCCGCGAGATCGCCGCGCTGCGGATGGGCCTCGGCGAGGTCGCCACCCGCGACTGGATCCGCAACGAGCTCCAGGACCTGGTCAAGGAGCTGGAGGACCGGTATCCCGACGGTCACGGGGACGGACGGGTCGTATTCCCGGCGGAACGGTCGCAGGGACGTGACGTAGACGACCGGTGACAGGGCTTTCCGGGGCACATGGGTCGCGCCGTACCATCGTCCCTATGGCTACGGAAGACGCGGTGCGCGAGGCACTGGCGACGGTGAACGACCCCGAGATCAACCGACCCATCACCGAACTGGGGATGGTCAAATCGGTGGAGATCGGCGCGGATGGCGTGGTCGCGGTCGCCGTGTACCTGACGGTCTCCGGCTGCCCGATGCGCGACACGATCACCCAGCGGGTGACGGAGGCGGTCTCGCGGGTCGAGGGCGTCACGAGGGTCGACGTCGAGCTCGACGTGATGAGCGACGAACAGCGCCGTGAGCTGGCGACCGCGCTGAAGGGCGGCACCGCCGAGCGCGAGGTGCCCTTCGCCAAGCCCGGCTCGCTCACCCGGGTGTACGCGGTCGCCTCCGGCAAGGGCGGCGTCGGCAAGTCCTCGGTCACGGTGAACCTGGCGGCCGCGATGGCCGCGGACGGGCTCAAGGTCGGTGTCGTGGACGCCGACATCTACGGCCACTCGGTGCCGCGCATGCTCGGCGCGGAGGGCCGGCCGACCCAGGTCGAGAACATGATCATGCCGCCGTCCGCGAACGGCGTGAAGGTCATCTCCATCGGCATGTTCACCCCGGGCAACGCGCCGGTCGTCTGGCGCGGCCCGATGCTCCACCGCGCGCTCCAGCAGTTCCTCGCGGACGTGTACTGGGGCGACCTGGACGTCCTGCTCCTGGACCTCCCTCCGGGCACCGGCGACATCGCGATCTCCGTCGCCCAGCTCGTCCCGAACGCCGAGATCCTCGTCGTCACCACCCCGCAGCAGGCGGCGGCCGAGGTGGCCGAGCGGGCCGGCTCCATCGCCGTGCAGACGCACCAGAAGATCGTCGGTGTCGTCGAGAACATGTCGGGGCTCCCGTGCCCGCACTGCGACGAGATGGTCGACGTCTTCGGCACCGGCGGCGGCCAGAAGGTCGCCGACGGCCTGACCCGCACCACCGGCGCGACCGTCCCGGTCCTCGGCTCCATCCCGATCGACGTCCGTCTGCGCGAGGGCGGCGACGAGGGCAGGCCCGTGGTCCTGACCGACCCCGACTCCCCCGCCGGCTCGGCCCTGCGCGCCATCGCGGGCAAGCTGGGCGGCCGTCAGCGCGGTCTGTCGGGCATGTCGCTGGGCATCACCCCGCGCAACAAGTTCTGAGTCCCGGATCCCGGAGCGTCCCGCGGGAGGCTCCGGGAACGCCGTGATCGGCCCTACGAGGAAGGGGGCGCCGTCCGTATGGACGGCGCCCCCTTCCTCGTAGGGCCTTCCAGGGCCCTTGAGCGGCCTCTGGGCGCCCGTGGCGGCTCCCCGTGCCCTCGTGGCCGCCCAGGGGGCCCTACCGGTCGTAGGCGGCGATGTCCTTGATCATCGCGAAGCCGAGCCCGTACGCGCTCATCCCCCGCCCGTACGCGCCCACGTGGACGCCTTCCTGGGTCGAGCCGGCGAGCACCCAGCCGAACTCGGACTCCCGGTAGTGGAACGGCGTCGGGACGCCGTCCACGGGCAGCGACAGCGTGGACCAGTCCGGCCCGTCCAGGTCGTCGGCCAGCACCCAGGCGGTCTCGGTCTGCTGGTCCAGCCAGTCGTCGCGCAGGCTGTGGTCCATCTGGCCCGGCCAGGTGAAGGACAGCAGCCCCACCCCGGCCAGCCAGGCCGCCGAGGACACCGAGGTGGCCTCCAGCAGTCCCGTGCCGTCCGCGCTGCGCCGTACGGGGTTGGCGGCGACGGTGACGACCACCGCGAACCGCTCCTTGTCCTCGCCCGGCTCGGGGCGCACCGAGGGCTCGTCCCCGTGTCCGACGGAACCGTGCTCGACCACGCCCTCCGCGGAGGTGCCCACCTGCATCAGCCAGCGCGGCCCCGTGAAGGCCTCGTCGAGGCCGTACCAGGGAAAGGGCGCCAGCAGGTAGCCGTCGACCGTACGCCGGGCGGAGGGGACCTGTTGTCCGCCCTCCGCGGCCGGCGCCTGCGCGCCTACCCGACTTGTCGTCTCCATCTGCCGGACGCCTCCTCGCTCTCGTCGGACCGGGCGGCCCACCCCCCTCGGGCGACCTTGTCGGTCCGCACAACAACTGGGCAGCATAGCCACCCCGCTCCGAGCACCGTCGAAAGCGCCCGGCGTGAAAGGCGTGCGAACGGCCTACCCGGGCCGCGCGGGGCCCGTCGACGGCGCGCGGACGGGGGAATTCCGGGGCCGGATCAGGCCCGGCCAGGGGCAGGGTGCCGCCGGAGGCGGGGGCACGGCCGCCGGGCCGCGGGCGGTTCCGTCGGACGGGCCGCGCCGCGGTACTCCGTACGGATCAGGTGGCGTCGGCGTCGTACGGCGGGCGCTCGTCGGCCTCGGGCTTCTTCGTCATGTCGACGGCGCCGCCGGCCGCGGCCCCCGAGGTCCCGGCCGCAGCGGACGACGAGGAGGAGGACGAGGAGGCGGAGGACTCGGCCACCCGGCCGTTCACCGCGTCCGTGACGTCGGCCATCTCCTTCTTCAGGTCGAAGCCGTTGCGGATCTCCTTGAGACCCAGCTCGTCGTTGTCCAGCTGCTTGCGTATGAACGTCTTGGGGTTCAGGTCCTCGAACTCGAAGTCCTTGAACTCCGGACCGAGTTCGCCGCGGATGTCCGCCTTGGCGCTGTCCGAGAACTCGCGGATCTTGCGGATCGTGCGCGACACGTCCTGAATCATCTTCGGGAGCTTGTCGGGACCGAACACGAGCACGGCAAGGACGATCAGCGTCACCAGCTCGAGCGGTCCTACGTCATTGAACACCTGATAGCTCCTCGCGATGCCCTTGGTCCTCGGCCCTCGGGGATCTTCCGCGGTCCGGGCCGCGTCCAACGGTACCCGGCGTACCTGTCCGTCCGGAACTGTCCAGGGCCCTCCGGCTTCGTGTGGACCACGGGTTTTCCCCGATGTTTGCCGTCCGGAGCTGGGACGTCGGCCCCGACTGTGAGGTTCGTGTCACTCGCGGGGCGCCGGCTCCCGCGGCCCTCAGTCGCCGTCCGCCGAGCCGAGGACCAGGGTGAGCGTGCGGTTCGCGCCGCCTCGTCTGACCGTCAGCCGCAGGTGGTCGCCGGGCCGGTGGGCGCGCGTCCTGACGATGAGTTCCTCACCGGAGTGGACCCGGGTGCCGTCGATCTCGGTGATCACGTCGCCGGCCCTGATGCCCGCCTTCGCGCCGGGCCCGTCGGCCGTGACGGGCGAGCCGCCCCCGGCCGCCTTCGTGCCCACCCGGGCCCCGTCACCGGCGTAGTTCATGTCGAGCGTGACACCGATCACGGGATGGGTGGCCCTGCCGGTGTTGATGAGCTCCTCGGCGACCCGCTTGGCCTGGTTGACGGGGATGGCGAAACCGAGGCCGATGGAACCGGCCTGGCCGGTCTCCAGGTCGGAGCCGCCGTCGGCGGAGCGGATGGCGCTGTTGATGCCGATGACACGGGCCCGGGAGTCCAGCAGGGGCCCGCCCGAGTTGCCCGGGTTGATCGGGGCGTCGGTCTGCAGGGCGTCCACGTACGAGACGTCGGTGCCGTCGCCCTTCTCACCGCCCGCGGTGATGGGCCTCTCCTTGGCGCTGATGATCCCGGAGGTGACCGTGTTGGCGAGGTCGAAGGGCGCGCCGATGGCGACGACGGGGTCGCCGACCTGGACGCTGTCGGAGTTGCCCAGCGGCATCGGGTCCAGCCCGCGGACCCCCGAGACCTTGACCACGGCGAGGTCGTAGCCGCCGTCGTGTCCGACGACCCGGGCCTTCGCGCTCTGGCCGCCGCTGAACGTGACGGTTATCGTGCCGCTGCCCCCGGCGGGTGCGATCACGTGGTTGTTGGTGAGGATGTGGCCCTCGGCGTCGAGGACGAACCCGGTGCCGGTGCCGTCCTCCTCGCTCCCGTGCACATGCAGGGTGACGACGCTGGGCAGCGCGTGCGCCGCGATGCCGGCGACGCTGTCCGGGGCGCGCCCGGGGGCCTCCTTGGCGGCCTGGGGCAGCTCGATGTCCGTCAGGCCCCCGTTCCGTTCCAGATACGCCCCCACGACACCGCCCACGCACCCGGACACCAGGGCGAGCGCGACGGCACAGGAGACCAGGATCTTCTTCGCCCGCCCGCGCCGCTGCGCGGCGGTGAGCACGGCGACACCGGTCTGCTGGAGGGGGCCCTGCTGGTGGAGGTGCCCCTCCTGCCCCGGGACCGCGGCCGCGGCCGCCCAGGGGTCGTAGTTCCGCCAGGGGTCGGGGATGGGGGCCTCGACGGCGTCGACGGGTTCGGGCGCATCGATGGCATCGACGGGTTCGGGCGCCTCGGCGGACCCGGAGGACTCCGGGGGCAGGACGGACTCGGCGGACTCGCCGTCTTCCGCCGGGGTGGCAGGGCCGACGGGACCGGCGGGGGCCTCGGACGCGGGTACCGCCTCGGACTCGGGCACAGGCACGAAGCCGGGCGCGGACCCGGGGGCTGGTGCGGACCCGGGGGCTGGTGCGGACCCGGGGGCTGGTGCGGACCCGGGGGCTGGTGCGGACTCGGGCGCCGGCCCGGGCTCGGACGCCTCGGGCACCGGCGGCCCGGCGGGTTCCTGTTGCGGTGCGACGGGCAGGGCGTCGAAGGGCGTACCGCCCTGGGCCGGGATTCCCCCGGGCCGGCGTCGACTCCACCATGTCGCCTTCGTGGGCCTGCCCTCGTTCATGCTCTCCCCACACCTGGCCCGCGGCACGACGCGCCGAGGGCCGTGACGGACGTGTCGCCCGCGCCCGTGCACCCTCCCGCGGACGCGGCCCACCCCGGATTCAACCAGGTTCACGGGCCGCCGCGCAGAGGACGGTGTCAGTGGGCGTTACGAGGTGTGGCCGAGGGGGACGAAGAGGGGGACGCGGTGACGTGCGGGGCCGCGAGCAGTCCCGGGGTGGGGGTCAGCGACAGCGGCCGGGCGTCGGTGAGCGGACGTATGAGCGGGGATGTCGCCGTGGCACCGGCGACCACCGGTGTCGTCAGCGTGTGCATGACGTCCTGCCCGCGGCCCGCCGGAGCGGGGACTCCGGGCAGCAGCGGGGCGGACACCCCGGTCGGGGCCACCGGACCGCGGCCGAGGGACCGCTCGCCCTGGGCGAGCAGCGGTCCGCTGGACCGGCGGCGCTGCGACTCGGGCGTCGAGGCCGTTCCCGAGCCCTGGGTCCGGGAGGGGGTCACGTTGCTTCCGCCGCGTGCGTCCGTGTCCCCGGGCATGCCGGTGGTCACTCCGCCGAGCGCGACGGCCGCGAGCGACACCGCGCCGGCGGCGACGAACGCGAACCGCAGCCCGCGCGAGGCGGACCGCTCGGCCTCGTGACGGCTGACGTCGTGGATGCGGAAGCCGCGGCCCGGCGCGGGGGGCAGCACGTCCGCGTGCGGTCCGGCCGGCACATAGCCGAAGGTTTCGCCCCGGGTTCCGAAGACACCGGGCAGTCCGGGGCCGCCGGGCAGTCCGCCGCCGAAGCCGCCTCCGTTCAGCCGGGGGCTCTCGGAGTCGCCTCCTCCGGGGAGGCCCTGAAGGCGGGCGAGGAAACTCTCGGAGGGCGGCGGCGGGGCCATCTCCGCGAAGACGTTCTTCAGCCGGCGCTGGGCGTCGCACTCGGCCTTGCACTTCGCGCAGGTGGCGAGGTGGGCCAGGACGCGGTCGCGCGACTCATGCCCGAGCTCTCCGTCCACCAGGGCGGAAAGGCGGTCTCCGAGGTGCTGCTCGGCAGGGGTGGGACGGGTTCCACTCACGCGGTCGCGCCTCCTCCCCCCAGCACGGGCACCCGGGCCGCGAACGAGCGTCGCTCGGCGCGGGCCTCGGGGGACCGGTGTGCCAGGGCCTTGCGCAGCTGGGAGCGGCCGCGGTGGATCCGGGAGCGGACCGTGCCGAGCTTGACGCCCAGGGTCGCGGCGATCTCCTCGTAGGACAGTCCCTCGATGTCGCACAGGACGACGGCGGCGCGGAACTCGGGCGCGAGGGTGTCCAGCGCCTGCTGGACGTCCGCGTCGAAGTGCGCGTCGTTGAAGACCTGCTGCGGGGAGGGCTCACGGCTGGGCAGCCGCTCGGCCGCGTCGTCGCCGAGGGCGTCGAAGCGGATGCGCTGCTTGCGCCGCACCATGTCGAGGAAGAGGTTCGTGGTGATGCGGTGGAGCCAGCCCTCGAAGGTGCCGGGCGTGTAGGTCGACAGCGAGCGGAAGACGCGGACGAAGACCTCCTGCGTGAGGTCCTCGGCGTCGTGCTGGTTGCCCGTGAGGCGGTAGGCGAGACGGTAGACGCGACCGCTGTGGGTGCTGACGATCTCCTCCCAGGTGGGAGGAGTCCACGCCTGCGACTCCGCATCGGTGGCGAACGTCGCGGTCTGCGTGGAGGCAACGGGGAGCTGGTCGGCGTTGTCGGTCACGGATTTCGGCTCACCCGTCGATCTGAGCAGGCGCCTCAGCACCCCTCCCCGATCACCGGGCGCAGCCGCACCTCCCCTGTCGGCTCTGGTGGTGTCCAGTGGAGCCCCTACCATAGCCACCTCGCCCGTTAGCTCCGGATAAGCGGTTTTACGCGAATTTGATACGGGCTCATATGGGTGCGCCGGTGTCCGCCCGCGCCCCCGCTCCGTGTACCGGCCCATCGACTTCCCCCCGCTCGGTTCTCCCACCCCTCTAAACGCCCGGTCCCATCCGCAGGTTCCCAGCACCAACGGATACAGTCACGCCCAGGCAATCACGGGGACAGGAGAGGGTCATTACCGGCAACCGGCAGACTGGCTGGGCGGCGTTCGCCGACGCCTTTGTCGCCGAGGACGAGGCGCTTCGCTGGGCCCGGGACCGGGCCCACGAGGCCGGCCTGCGCTCGGTGACGCCGGGCACGGGCGCCGCGCTGCGCATGCTCGCCGCCACGGTGGACGCCAAGGCGGTCGCCGAGATCGGTACCGGGACCGGCGTCTCCGGAATTCATCTGCTGCACGGCATGCGGCCGGACGGGGTACTGACCACCGTGGACCCGGAGCCCGAGCGCCAGCAGTTCGCCCGCCAGGCCTTCCGGGCGGCGGGGTTCGCCAGCAACCGCGCGCGCTTCATCCCCGGCCGCGCGCTGGACGTCCTGCCCCGGCTCGCGGACGCCGGATACGACCTGGTGTTCTGCGACGGCGACCGGCTGGAGTCCCTGGACTACCTCGCTGAATCGTTGCGCCTGCTGCGTCCGGGCGGGCTCGTCGCGTTCGAGGGCGTCTTCGCGGACGGCCGCACGGTGGACTCGGGACCGCAGCCGGTCGAGGTGGCCCGGCTGCGCGAGCTGCTGCGCGCGGTGCGCGAGAGCCAGGAGCTGGTGCCGTCCCTGCTGCCGGTGGGCGACGGCCTGCTGTGCGCGGTCAAACGCTGACGCCCCCGCCCGCGCCACCGGTCCGGTCCACACCCCGATCCCTGGCCGGCCGCACCCCGCCGAGCCCCCTGACCAGGCGGTTCACCGCCGCCGACCCCTGCCGTCCGGTCGGCGCGGAAGGCACCGGGAGCCGAAAAAACGACTTCCCCGGCACCGAGTGCGATGCCGGGGAAGCCGAAAGGGTTTCGGGTCGCGTTCCGCGTCAGCCGACGACCTTCTTGAGGGCGTCGCCGAGCGCGTCGGCCTCGTCAGGGGTCAGCTCGACGACGAGCCGACCGCCGCCTTCGAGCGGAACGCGCATGACGATGCCCCGCCCCTCCTTGGTCACCTCGAGCGGGCCATCGCCCGTCCGCGGCTTCATGGCCGCCATGCTCGTTCCCCTTCCTGAAACCAGCTCATCGTCGCCGACGGCCCCCTCGGAGGGCACGCACGTCCCCTCATAGGACACACGTCACCGGCATCGAACACATTGCTTCCAGGCCATTATCTCGCATCTCAGGACCCGATGACCAACATCAGTCGGCATCGCTTGCGCAACGCGCTTGAGCAAAACCACCCAATTCGGGGATGTGGCTGCGATACTTCGCCACCGCATCGACGTCCGGCGCGTGGATTTCTTTGATGCAGGTCACATGTATGCCCCGCGCCCACCGCCGGTGATCTCCGCCATGCTGTCATCGGACACAGGACGTACCGGCCGGTACGTCGAGCCGCGACCCCCGGAAGGGACCCACTCATGGCCGACACCGTGCTCTACGAGGTGAGCGACGGACTCGCGACGATCACGCTGAACCGCCCCGAGGCGATGAACGCGATGAACGTCGAGACCAAGGTCGCCTTCCGGGACGCCGCGCAGGCCGCCGCCGAGGACGACGCCGTACGGGCGATCCTGCTGACCGCGGCCGGTGACCGGGCGTTCTGCGTGGGCCAGGACCTCAAGGAGCACATCGGGCTGCTGGCCGCCGACCGGGAGTCGGGTTCGGGCGGGACGATGAGGACCGTGCGCGAGCACTACAACCCGATCGTGCGGGCGCTGACCGGAGCCGCGAAGCCCGTGGTGGCCGCGGTCAACGGCGTCGCGGCCGGGGCCGGGTTCGGTTTCGCGCTCGCCGCCGACTACCGCGTCGTCGCCGACACGGCCGCCTTCAACACGTCCTTCGCCGGTGTCGCGCTGACCGCCGACTCGGGCATCTCCTGGACGCTGCCCCGGGTGATCGGCCCGAGCCGTGCCACCGACCTGCTGCTCTTCCCGCGCAGCATCAGCGCCCAGGAGGCGTACGAGCTGGGCATCGCGAACCGGCTGGTTCCGGCCGCCGAGCTGCGCTCCGAGGCGGAGAAGGTGGCGCGGGCGCTGGCCTCCGGACCCACGCTGGCCTACGCGGCGCTGAAGGAGTCCGTCGCGTTCGGGCTCACCCACTCACTGGAGGAGACCCTCGAGAAGGAGGACGAGCTCCAGGGACGGGCCGGGGCCTCCGAGGACCACGCCATCGCGGTCCAGGCGTTCGTGAACAAGGAGAAGCCCAAGTACCTCGGGCACTGAGCCCACGGGTTTCCGGCCGCGGGCGCCGCGTGCGACCCGCGGCCGGAAACCGGGTCTCCTCCCGGCGTCACGGAACCGTCCTGCGGTCCCCGGCGGCGGTCCCACCGAGCCGCTGGGGCGTCCCGGTCACCCCGCGTCGCGCACCGAGCAGTCCGCCAGGTGGTCGTTCACCAGACCGCAGGCCTGCATGAGGGCGTACGCCGTCGTCGGGCCCACGAACCGGATGCCGCGCTTCTTCAGCGCCTTGGACAGCGCGGTCGACTCGTCGGTGACGGCCGGCACGTCCGAGAGCCGCTCCGGGGCCGGCCGGGTGGCGTGGTCGGGGGCGAAGGACCACACGAGTTCGTCCAGCTCGCCCGGGGCCCATTCGGCCAGCACGCGCGCGTTGGCGACGGTCGCCCGGATCTTGGCGCCGTTGCGGATGATCCCGGGATCGGCGAGCAGACGCTCCTCGTCGGCCTCGGTGAACAGCGCGACCTTGGCGATCTCGAAGTCCGCGAAGGCCGCCCGGAACCCGGCGCGGCGGCGCAGGATGGTGATCCAGGACAGCCCGGACTGGAAGGCCTCCAGACACAGCCGTTCGTACAGGGCGTCGTCGCCGTGGACCGCCCGGCCCCACTCCTCGTCGTGATAGGCCACGTAGTCCTCGGTGGACAGCGCCCAGGGGCAGCGCAGCGCCCCGTCGGGTCCCGCCAGCGCCCCGCTCACCGCTCGTCCTCGGGGTGCTTGCGCAGCGAGGTCGTGGCGTGCGCCGCGCGGGCACCCGCGAGCGCGGCCTCCAGGTCGGCGATCCGGGCGTCCCGCTCACCGATCTCGGCGCCCAGACGGCCGAGCGCGTCGTCGACGTCCGCCATGCGGTAGCCGCGCACGGTGACGGCGAAGCGCAGGGAGTCCACGTCCGCCTTGTGCACCGGACGGTCGTACGGCAGCGGATCGCTGAGCCGCTCGGGATCGGCGTCCGCGAGGGGCGCGCTCTCGCCGCCGCCCACCACGGACAGGGTCACCGCGGCGACCACGACGGCGAGGGCGACGACCAGGAACAAGAACATGAACATCGCTGAGGTCCCCACGCTCTGGTGCCGGCGCGGGTCGCGTCGGCGCGGAAGTACTGGTGCTGACGAAAGCAGTCTGACGCCGGAAGTGTCAGGCTCCGATCGTGCCATGCGAGTCTGACAGTTAAGGTCGCAGGCGGCTTATCGGTGCGACTTACTGGGAGAGGTCACAGGGGATGCTCAGGCTGGGCAGGCGCGAATTCGAGGCGCACGAGCCGGTGATCATGGCGATCGTGAACCGGACCCCGGACTCCTTCTACGACCAGGGGGCCACCTTCCGCGACGAGCCCGCCCTCGCGCGCGTGGAGCAGGCCGTCGCCGAAGGTGCCGCGATCATCGACATCGGCGGGGTGAAGGCCGGGCCCGGCGAGGAGGTCACCGCCGACGAGGAGGCGCGCCGGACGGTCGGGTTCGTCGCCGAGGTGCGCCGCCGCTTCCCCGACGTCGTGATCAGCGTCGACACCTGGCGGCACGAGGTGGGCGAGGCGGTCTGCGAGGCCGGTGCGGACCTGCTCAACGACGCCTGGGGCGGGGTCGACCCCCGGCTGGCCGAGGTGGCCGCCCGCCATCGCGTGGGGCTCGTGTGCACCCACGCCGGCGGGTCCGAGCCGCGGACGCGCCCGCACCGGGTCGTCTACGACGACGTGATGGCCGACATCCTGGAGGTCACGCTGGGCCTCGCGGAGCGCGCGGTGGCGCTCGGGGTGCCCCGGGAGTCGGTGCTCATCGACCCGGGCCACGACTTCGGGAAGAACACCCGGCACAGTCTGGAGGCGACCCGGCGGCTCGGCGAGATGGTCTCCACCGGGTGGCCGGTCCTGGTCTCCCTGTCCAACAAGGACTTCGTGGGCGAGACGCTCGACAAGCCGGTCAAGGAGCGAATTGTCGGGACCCTGGCGACGACCGCCGTGTCGGCGTGGCTGGGGGCGCAGGTGTACCGCGTCCACGAGGTCGCGGAGACCCGGCAGGTGCTGGACATGGTGGCGTCGATCGCCGGCCACCGGCCGCCGGCGGTGGCCCGGCGCGGACTGGCGTAGCGGGCGGGACACGGCGTACGGCGCGCGCGGGGTGCCGGGCAGCGGGGCACCGGGCGCGATGCCGACTGGGCCGGCACGGCGTGCGGGGGGGGGGGGGGGGGGGGGGGCCCCCCCCCCCCCCCCCCCGCCGTATCCGCACCGCCGGCCGCGGGACCTCTAGCGGCCCGCCTCCTTCGACATCAGCGCGACCGCCTCGTCCACGTCGTCGGTCAGGTGGAACAGCATCAGGTCCTTCTCGGCCGCCTTGCCCTGGGCGACGAGGGTGTTCTTGAGCCAGTCCACGAGTCCGCCCCAGTACTCGGTGCCGAACAGCACGATGGGGAAGCGGGTGACCTTCTGGGTCTGCACCAGTGTGAGCGCCTCGAAGAGTTCGTCGAGGGTGCCGAGTCCGCCGGGCAGGACCACGAACCCCTGGGCGTACTTGACGAACATCATCTTCCGGACGAAGAAGTAGCGGAAGTTCAGGCCGATGTCGACGTACGGGTTCAGCCCCTGCTCGAAGGGGAGCTCGATGCCGAGGCCGACGGAGATGCCCTTCGCCTCCAGGGCGCCCTTGTTGGCGGCCTCCATGGCACCCGGACCACCGCCGGTGATCACCGCGAACCCGGCGTCGACGAGACCGCGGCCGAGGGCGACGCCTGCCTCGTACTCGGGCGAGTCCACCGGTGTCCGCGCCGAGCCGAACACACTGATCGCCGCCGGGAGTTCGGCCAGTGTGCCGAAGCCTTCGATGAACTCCGACTGGATGCGCAGGACGCGCCAGGGATCGGTGTGCACCCAGTCCGAGGGGCCGCCCGCGTCCAGCAGCCTCTGGTCGGTGGTGCTCGCCTGAACCTGGTTCCGCCTGCGCAGCACCGGGCCCAGCCGCTGCTCGTCCGGTGGCCGCTTCTTGCCCTCCGGGTTGCCAGTAGCCATGTCCACTCCCTCCGCGTACGGATCTCCCCCGCCCCGGCCGAAACCGGTGCGGGGGAAGGTCGTTCCGCCCCAGCGTAGATCTCCGCTGGTTACGGCGGGGGGACGTGGGCATGTCCGCCGTGCGCGGGCGACGGGTACGGAGCGCGCCTCAGCCGGTCAGCCAGTCGCGCAGCCGCTCCTCGCCCGCGAGGATCTTGGCCGTTTCCACGCGCTCGTCCCGCTTGTGGGCCAGGTGCGGATTGCCGGGGCCGTAGTTGACCGCGGGGACGCCGAGCGCGCTGAAGCGGGAGACGTCCGTCCAGCCGTACTTGGGCTGCGGGACGCCGCCCACCGCCTCGATGAACGCGGCGGCGGCCGGGTGGGAGAGGCCGGGGAGGGCGGCACCGCTGTGGTCGTCGACGACGAACTCCTGCACCCCGCAGTCCGCGAACACCTCGCGGACGTGCTCGACCGCCTCCTCCTCCGTGCGGTCGGGCGCGTAGCGGAAGTTGACGGTGACGACGCACTCGTCGGGGATGACGTTGCCGGCGACCCCGCCCGCGATGTTCACCGCGTTCAGGCCCTCGCGGTACTCCAGACCGTCGATCACCGGGTGGCGCGGCTCGTAGGCGGCCAGCGCGGCGAGGATCGGGGCGGCCGCGTGGATCGCGTTCGAGCCCATCCAGGCCCGGGCGGAGTGGGCCCGCTCCCCCTTGGTCCTCAGCAGGACCCGCAGCGTGCCCTGGCAGCCGCCCTCGACCTGTCCGTCGGAGGGCTCCAGGAGGACCGCGAAGTCGCCCCGCAGCCACTCGGGGTGGGCCTCGGCCACGTGCTTGAGCCCGTTGAGATGGGCGGCGACCTCCTCGTTGTCGTAGAAGACGAAGGTGAGGTCGCGGTTGGGTTCGGGGACGGTGGCCGCGATGCGGAGCTGGACGGCGACGCCCGACTTCATGTCGCAGGTGCCGCAGCCCCACAGCACGCCGTCCTCGTCGAGCCGGGAGGGCACGTTGTCCGCGATCGGCACGGTGTCGATGTGTCCGGCCAGGATCACCCGCTCGGCGCGGCCCAGGTTCGTGCGCGCCACGACGTTGTTGCCGTACCGGTCGACCGTCAGGTGGGGCAGTGCGCGCAGGGCGGTCTCGACGGCGTCCGCGAGCGGCTTCTCGTCCCCGCTCTCGGAGCGGAAGTCGACCAGCCGCGCGGTGAGCTCGGCTGCGTCCAGGGTGAGGTCAAGCGGGGTGTCGGCCATGGCGTCGACCCTAGCGCGCCGGCCTTGGGGGTACCGAAAGCAGCCGGATGCGGTCGTATCCCCCGGCCTCTCTCACGTTGTCCACAGCCCCAGGGTGCACCCACAGCGCTCTCCAGTACCTTGTACGCGTGTCTGAGCCGTCCCCCACTCCAGTCCGACGCCGCGGTCGCCTCCTGCGCTTCGGCGGGGCCCTCGTGGTCCTGCTCGCGGTCGCGGGTTATCTCGGCGTGCAGTACCTCACGGGCGGCGTGGGCGCGCCCCGGTGCAAGGTCGTCTCCGGCAACGGCGACGGGGCGTCGTACGAGTTCACCCCCGAGCAGGCGGTGAACGCGGCGACGATCTCGGCGATCGGCACCTCGCGGGGCATGCCCGAGCGTGCGGTGGCCATCGCGCTGGCGACCGCGCTCCAGGAGTCCGGGCTGCGCAACATCCAGCACGGCGACCGGGACTCCCTCGGCCTGTTCCAGCAGCGTCCCTCGCAGGGCTGGGGCACCGAGAAGCAGATCATGGACCCCACGTACGCGGCGGGCGTCTTCTACGAGCACCTGGCCAAGGTCCCCGGCTATTCACGGCTGCCGCTCACCGTCGCCGCGCAGCGGGTGCAGCACAGCGGCTTCCCGCAGGCGTACGCCAAGCACGAGCCGGACGCCACCCTGCTCGCCGCCGCCCTGACGGGCCGTGCGGCGGCCACGCTGACCTGCCAGGGGCGCCCGGCCGCGACCCCCGCGGGCGGACCGGCGCCGGTGCGCGCCGCGCTCGCCCGGGACTTCGGACGCGATGTGCTCCAGGAGGCGGGCGCCACCGTGGCCGCCGAGGGGTCGGCCGTGACACCGGAGCCGTCCGCCCCGGACTCCCCCGACCCGTCCGCCCCCGCGTCCTCGTCCGCTCCCGCCGCCTCCCCGGCCGCCACGGGAACGGCCGACCGGACCGTGACCGTCCCCGTGCCCGAGGGGTCCGGCTCCGGGAGCACGGCGCTGCGCCGCGGCTGGGAGGTCGCGCACTGGGCCGTGGCCAACTCCTCCGCCCTGCACATCGACCGGGTGTCGTACGCGGGGCGCGAGTGGACCGCGGGGACGGCCGAGGGCTCGTGGCGCACGGCCGACGACAAGGCCGGTTCGGGGACGAAGGAGGCCGCGGCCGAGGTCCGGATCGTCACCGGGCAGTAGTACGGTGCCTCACCCCTGAGGAGGACCCCGCTCCTGGCGGGCGGTGATGTGCGCGCGCTTTCGGGCGCTCACTCGCCCGCCCGTGAAATCCCTAGGGAACACAGGGCCATGGGGACGCCGACGACACCATCACCGGGTAGCGTTTGCCCGTTTTTATTCACAAACGATAATGCGACGCATTACCAACTCTTTGCGTCGGCCCACCGCAACCTTCGAGGACTTCGAGCGGTAGTCAGTGCGTCCGAGCCCGGAACGATCACTTCGGTCGATCGGCTTCCGGCGGGACGCTTCCCCGTTCTCTTCCGTCTAAGGAGCACCATGTCCCTCCCCCTGACCCGCCGGATCGCCCGTGTCGTGCTGCTCGTCGCGGCCGGAGCGGCACCCGTGGTCGGCGCGGCCGGCTCCGCCTGCGCGGCGCCCGCGCTGCCGGCCACGCCCGGCCTCGGCGGACTGACCGCCCTGGACGGGGCGAACGTCGCCGGCACGGTCGACGGAGCGACGCGGCACGTCACCGGGATCGCCGGCAAGTCCGGCGGCCAGGCGGTCGACAAGGCCCTGCCGGGCGTCGGCGGCAAGGTCGCCAAGAAGGCCACGCCCGCCGCGAAGAAGGTGGCGGGCACCGCGGCCGGCCGGGCCGGCGGCCTGCTCGGCGACACCACGAAGACCGCCACCGGCGGCGGCCTGCCCACCGACGCCGTGACGAAGGGCGGCCTGCCGACGGACGCCGTGACCAAGGGCGGTCTGCCCACCGACGCGGTGACCAAGGGCGGCCTGCCGACGGGTCAGCTCCCGCTGAAGAGCCTGCCGCTGGGCTAGGGCGTGTTGCGCGGCAGGCGGGACTTTCGCAACACGCCCTAGTCCCGCCGGGCGCCTCACGCACACGGCCCGACCGCCGTACGGCTCGGGCGGGCACGGAACAGCCGCGGTGCGCCGCGCGCCCGGCACGGCTCGCGCCCGGGCGGCGGCCCCATGACGACGGGGGTCCGGGGAACTCGCTTCCCCGGACCCCCGTTTCGCTGTCGTCGGCAGCGGGAGCGCGGCCGTCACCGGCGCGGTCCCCACCGGCGTCGGGCCCTAGCGGCTAGCGGCGCAGGCGCTCCACGGCCGCCGCCACCCGCTCGTCCGAGGCGGTGAGGGCCACGCGGACGAACCTCTCGCCCGCCTCGCCGTAGAAGTCGCCGGGGGCCACCAGGATGCCCAGCTCGGCCAGACGGGCCACCGTGGACCAGCAGGACTCGTCCCGGGTGGCCCAGAGGTAGAGGCTCGCCTCGCTGTGCTCGATGCGGAAGCCGTGGTCCAGGAGGGCGTCGCGCAGGGCGGTGCGGCGGGCCGCGTAGCGCTCGCGCTGCTCGCGGACATGGGTGTCGTCCCCGAGCGCGGCGACCACGGCGGCCTGGGTCGGCGCGGAGGTCATCATGCCGCCGTGCTTGCGGATCGCGAGGAGCTCGCCGAGGACGGCGGGGTCGCCCGCGAGGAACGCGGCGCGGTAGCCGGCCAGGTTCGAGCGCTTGGACAACGAGTGGACCGAGACGATCCCCTCGTAGGAGCCGCCGCACACGTCGGGGTGCAGCACCGAGACCGGGTCCGCCTCCCAGCCCAGCTCGATGTAGCACTCGTCGGAGAAGACGAGGATGCCGTGCTCGCGGGCCCAGGCGACGGTCCGGGTGAGCTCCTCCACGGTCAGGACCCGGCCGGTCGGGTTCGACGGGGAGTTCAGCCACAGCAGCTTCAGACCCGCCGGGTCCAGCTCGGTCGGGTCGTCGTAGACGACGTGCTCGGCGCGGGCGAGCCGCGCGCCGACCTCGTACGTCGGGTACGCCAGGCGCGGGTAGGCGACCTTGTCGCCGGGGCCGAGGCCGAGCTGGGTCGGCAGCCAGGCGACCAGTTCCTTGGAGCCGACGACGGGCAGCACATGGCGGTGCGTGACGTCCCGTGCGTCGAGCCGTCGCTCCACCCAGCCCGTGAGCGCGTCCCGCAGCTCGGGCGTGCCCCACACCGTGGGATAGCCGGGCGAGTCCGCGGCGGCGACCAGGGCTTTCTGGATCAGCTCGGGCACCGGGTCGACCGGGGTGCCGACGGACAGGTCGACGATGCCGTCCGGGTGAGCGGCGGCGGTCGCCTTGTAGGGCTCCAGCTTGTCCCAGGGGAAGACGGGAAGCCGGTCGGAGACTGCGGACACGGGTCGGGCTCACTTTCTCGTACGTACGACCCGTACACGCGGGTACGGGCTGCTGCACGGATGCTGCGCGGTCCGGCACGGCAAACGCCTCGGTCCCGTACGGCGACCGGAGCGATCAGGCCGTACGGGACCGAGGCGGCGCTCCACCGGCCACCGCCGGGCGGTGCCCCAGCGGGCCGCTTACTGGTTCTGCGGCGGCAGGGCGGCGACGAACGGGTGGTCGCGCTCGATCAGACCGAGCTTGCTGGCGCCGCCGGGGGAGCCGAGCTCGTCGAAGAACTCGACGTTCGCCTTGTAGTAGTCCTTCCACTCCTCCGGAGTGTCGTCCTCGTAGAAGATCGCCTCGACCGGGCACACCGGCTCACAGGCTCCGCAGTCGACGCATTCGTCCGGGTGGATGTACAAGGACCGGGAGCCCTCGTAGATGCAGTCGACCGGGCACTCCTCGATGCACGCCTTGTCCTTGACGTCGACACAAGGCTGCGCGATGACGTAGGTCACGCTGTCGTTCCTCCTCGATAGGGCGCTGGCGGGCCTGTCGTAGGCTCCGCCGCCTGGCGCGCGGGAGCGCGGCGTAGTCGATGCCCGCCCCTAGTATCTCCGTTCTTGGGCATGATCCGAACAGGAGGGGTGAACCGACCTGTGGAATTCTCCGCCGCCGGCCGTCTTGAGGTCCGCGTAACCGCCGCTGACGTGGGAAAACGTGTCTCGGTGCGGCGCCTGACCGACTATGGAGACACGGTGGAGAAGTTCACCGATACGGTCGGAGTTCTCACATCATGGGACGATGGTGTGCTGCTGATCACACGAAGGACCGGAGAACAGGTCCGGATCATGGAATCCTCCCTGGTCGCGGCCAAGGTCGTCCCGGCCGCCCCCGCTCGTCGGCGTGGTCCGGCGGCGTCCTACGAGGAGCTGGCGCGCGTGACCGCGCGGGCCTGGCCGCCGGTGGAGAGCGAGCGGCTCGGGGACTGGGAGCTGCGCGCCGCGGACGGGTTCACCCGGCGCGCCAACTCGGTGCTGCCGCTGGGCGACCCGGGCGTGCCGCTCGACGAGGCCCTGGCCCACGTACGGGACTGGTACGCGGCACGTGACCTGCCCGCCTTCGTCCAGACCGCCACCGGTGCCGAGGGCACGCAGGAGCTGCTGTGCGCGGAGCTGGAGGCGCGCGGCTGGCGGCGCGAGGTGAGCGCCGAGGTGTGGACCGGCGCGCTCGCGCCCCTCGCGGACCGGGAGGCGCCCGGCGTGAGGCTCTCGCGCACCGCCGACGAGGCGTGGCTCGGCCGCTACCAGCGCAAGGGCGTCGGCGGGACGGCGCTGAGGGTGCTGGGCGGCGGTCCCTCGGTGTGGTTCGCGACGGTGCCCGGCGCGGAGGGTGAGGAGCCGGCGGCGATCGGGCGGTGCGTGGTGGACGGCCGCTGGGCGGGTTTCGCGGCCGTGGAGGTAGCCCCCGAGCGGCGCCGCCAGGGCCTCGCCAAGGCCGTCATGGCCGCTCTCGCGGGCCGGGCCCTGGAGGAGGGCGCCTCGGCGGCCTGGCTGCAGGTGGAGACGGACAACGCCGGGGCCCGGGAGCTGTACGCCGGGATGGGCTTCGGTCCGCATCACGCGTACCACCACTACCGCCGGCCCCCAACCCCCGGCGCACGAACCGGCACGGACACCGCGGGCCCCGGTCCCGGTGACGAGCCGTATCGATCGACGTGACGGGGCACGAACCGGTTATGGGTTCCCTCCGGCCACCCGGACCCGAGCGGGCCGCCGGGGTCCGGCGGCGGTTCGCCGACGAGGCGCGGGCCGAACGGCCCGACCTGGCGGAGCTGTGCCTGCTGGTGGGCGCGGCGGCGGACGGGACGCTGGACGACGCCGGCATGGACGCGGCGCAGATCCTGCTGGACGAGCTGGCGGGCCGGCTGCCGTTCCGTCCGGGCGGCCCACTGCCCTGGGCGACCGCCCTCGCCGAACTCCTCGGCGGCCGGTGCGGCTACCGGGGCTCACCGGGCGACTACCAGCGGCTGGAGTCCTCGCTGCTGCACACGGTGCTGCGCAGGCGGCGCGGGCTGCCCATCCTGCTCTCGGTGGTGTGGATGGAGGTCGCGCGGCGGGCCGGGGCACCGGTCTACGGGGTCGCGCTGCCCGGTCACTTCGTGGTGGGCTTCGGGCCGACCGACCGGCAGGTGCTCGCCGACCCCTTCGACGGCGGACGCGTCCTGACCGGTTCCGACGCGGAGCTCCTCGTGGCGGGCGCCACCGGCGCCCCGCTCGAACCGTCGATGCTCACCCCGGCCGACCCGCTCGACGTCGTCCAGCGGGTCCTGAACAACATCCGGGCCTGGGCCGCCGCCCGGCCCGAACGCACCGACGTGGCCCTGTGGTCGGTGGAACTCTCCCTGCTGCTGCCCTCGCACCCGGCGCGGCTGCGCTACGAGCGGGCCCAGCTCATGGTGCAGCGCGGCGACTTCCTGACCGGGGCGGCCGAACTCGACGCCTACGCCGACGTCGTGGCGGCCGTCGACGAACCCGCCGCGTCCCGGGTCCGCCAACAGGCCCACGCGGCACGGGCGATGCTCAACTGAGGCGCCGGACCGCTCACAGCCACCCCTTCTCGCGCGCCGTGCGGACCGCCTCCGCCCGGTTGCGCACCGCGAGCTTCTGGATCGCGGTCGAGAGGTAGTTGCGGACGGTGCCCTGGGAGAGGTGGAGCGCCTTGGCCAGCTCGGCGTTGGTGGAGCCGTCGGCCGCGGCGCGCAGGACCTCGCGTTCGCGGTCGGTCAACGGGTTCGCCCCCTCGGCCAGCGCGGCCGCCGCCAGGGTGGGGTCGATGACCCGCTCCCCGTCCAGCACCTTGCGCACGGCCGCGGCGAGTTGGGCGGCCGGGGCGTCCTTGACCAGGAAGGCGTCGGCGCCGGACTCCATGGCGCTGCGCAGGTATCCGGGGCGGCCGAACGTGGTGAGGACGATCAGTTTGACGCCCGGGAGCTCCTTGTGGACCTCGGCCGCCGCCTCTATGCCCGTCATCCCCGGCATCTCGATGTCGAGGAGCGCCACGTCCACGTCATGGGCGCGAGCCGCGGCCAGCACCTCGTCGCCGCGGGCCACCTGGGCGACCACCTCGATGTCCGGCTCCAGCCCCAGCAGGGCGGCCAGCGCCTCGCGGACCATCGACTGGTCCTCGGCGAGCAGGACCTTGATCGTGCGGCTCATGCACCGGATCCTACGGGGTCGCCCGCGGCTCCCACAGAGGCCCGGCCTCCTTCCAGGGGTCCGCGCGCGACCAGCCGGAATCCGTGCCGGAGCCGGCGCGCCTCCATGGATCCACCCGCCTTCTCCAGGCGTTCGGCCAGTCCGGTCAGGCCGTTGCCGGGTGCGGCTCCCGAGGTGCCGCCCGAACCGTCGTCCTCCACGGTGAGTTCGAGCACGGGACCGTCCAGGGTCTGGCGCCGGACGAGTTCCACCGTGCAGCGCCGGGCGCCGCTGTGCCGTACGACGTTGGTGACCGCCTCGCGCAGCGCCCAGGCCAGCGCGGACTCGGTCTCCTCGGGGACCCCGTCGAGGGCGGGCTCGGCCGGGAGGTCGGCGTTCACCTCGGCGGCGGTCAACGCGACCTGGGCGCCCGCCAGTTCCTCGGCCAGCCGGAGCCTGCGGTAACCGGTGACCGCCTCCCGCACGTCCACCAGGGCCTGGCGGCTGACCTGTTCGATGTCGGCGACCTGCTGGGCCGCCTTGTCGGGGTGGTCGGGCAGCATCCGCCCGGCCAGCTCGCTCTTCAGCGTGATCAGCGAGAGCGAGTGGCCGAGCAGGTCGTGCAGGTCCCGGGCGAGCCGCAGGCGCTCCTCGTTGGCGGCGAGCTGGGCGACGGTGGCGCGTGCCCGGCGCAGTTCGATCGTGGTGCGCACGAGCTGGCGCACCCCGGTCATGGCGAAACCGATCAGCACGACGAGCAGGACGAGGTTGCGCGCGTCCTCCTCGCCGCCGTGCAGGCCGACGAGCAGCATCACGACCGCGGTCAGCGGGATCGTCCAGTAGGAGACCCGCATCGGCAGCGTGGTGCCGCAGGCGACCGAGACGTACACGAACAGCCCGAGCCAGGGCGCGCCCAGGGTCAGGCACAGGACGACGGCCAGGGCGCCGAGGCCGGTCACCATGAGGGTGACGGCGACGGAGCCCGTGAACGCCTTGCCCATGTGCCGGAAGACGAGCATGAGATAGACCGTGACGAAGGCCGCGAGGCCCGCCCAGCCGGCCGCGGTCGCCGCGGACGTGTGGTGTCCCGAGACGAGGTCGTGGACCGGTGAGCTGAGGAACACCAGCCAGATGACGATCCACACGGACTTGCGCAGGGCCTCGCGGAGGTTGCGCGGGGACTCCCCCATCCTCACGATCCGTTCCGTGCGGGCGCCGTCGGGCGTCGGGTCTTCCGTCATGGCGTTCACGCCTTCAGCGTGTCCTTCCGGTACAGCCAGGCCGCGCCGCCCGCGAACAGGGCGAAGGACACGGCGAGGATGGCTATGTCCTTCGCGTGCGGGGCGTTCCCCAGTTCGATGGCCTGCCCCAGGGCAGCGTACGCGTGCGTGGGGAGCCACTTGGCGATGCTCTGGAGCCAGTCGGGGAAGGTCGTCGTCGGCATCCACAGACCGCCGAGCATCGACAGGCCGAAGTAGACGATCATCGTGATCGGACGGACCGCGTCCCCGCTGGCGAGGTAGCCGATGGCGACGCCGAGCGCGGCGAAGACGAGGCTCCCGGCCCAGATCACCCCGGTGAGCGCGAACCACTGCCAGACGTCCAGGCGTACGTTCTTCACCGCCGCGGCGACCACGAAGACGATCACGATCGACGGCAGGCTGATCACGGCGGCGCTGGCCGTCTTGGCGAACACGTAGCCGCGGCCGGGCAGCGGGGTGAGCCTCAGCTGCCGTACCCAGCCGCTCTCCCGCTCCTTCGCGATGCGCTCGCTGTTGCCCATGAGGACGGCGGTCAGGGCGCCGAAGGAGGCCATGGAGACCATGAAGAAGGTCGGCATGGTCAGGCCGGTGCCGGGGACCTTGGTGTGGTCGTCGGCGCTGCCGGCGATCAGCAGGAACAGGGCGGAGGGGTAGATCACCGAGAAGAAGAGGAACTTCCGGTTGCGCAGGGCGCGGGTGATCTCCAGCTTGATGAGACTGTTCACTTGGACGCGGCCTCCTCGGCGGCGAGGGTGGCCTCTTCGGCCTCGGTGATGGCGACGAAGGCCTGCTCCAGGCCGAGCCCGGCGACTTCGAGGTTGCGGGGGTAGACGCCGAGCCCGTACAGCGCGTGGACGGTGGCGTCGGCGTCGGAGGACTGGATGCGGACGGTCTGCCCGGAGCCGCTCTTGGACACCGTGATCGAGGTGAGGAAGGGCAGGGCCCGCAGCGGGGCCTCCTCGATCGTGCCCTCGAGGTCGAAGGAGACGCGGCGCGCTCCGGCCTTGGCCTTGATCTCGGCGGCGGTGCCGTCGGCCAGCAGGCGTCCCCGGTGCAGGACGAGGACGCGGTCGGCGATCGCGTCCGCCTCCTCCAGGTAGTGGGTGGCGAACAGGACCGTACGGCCCTGGTCCGCCTGCTCGCGCATGGTGGCCCAGAACGCCTGCCGGGCGGTGACGTCCATGCCGGTGGTGGGTTCGTCCAGGACGATCAGGTCGCTGTCGCCGGCCGTGGCGAGGGCGAAGCGGACGCGCTGCGCCTGGCCGCCGGAGAGCTTGTTGACCTTGCGGTCGGCGATCTGGGCGATGCTCGCGCGGGCGAGGACCTCGTCGGCGCGGTACGGCCGGGGGTGCAGGTCGCAGGCGAGCTTGACCAGTTCGCCGACGGTGACCTCGTCCATCAGTCCGCCGCTCTGGAGCATGGCGCCCACCCGGCCGGCGACGATCGCCTCGCGCGGGCCGGTGCCGAACACCCGGACCGTCCCGCTGTCGGCGTTCTTCAGGCCGAGCAGCAGGTCGAGGGTGGTGGACTTGCCGGCGCCGTTGGGGCCGAGGAGGGCGACGGTCTCACCCGGGTGGAGTTCGAGCGTCAGCCCGTCCACGGCCCGGACGTCGCCGTAGCTCTTGGTCACCGATTCGAACCGGACCACCGATGTGGTGGTGGTCGCCGCAGTCGTTGTCATGGTGTCCATCGTGGCCGGGCGGGGGGTGCGCCCGTCAGTGTGCTGTGTCCTGGGCCGTGCATGACAGATGTCATGTCCCGGGATCCGGCGACGCGCAAGGGCACCCGGCCGGTGGGATACCGGCCGGGTGCCCTTGTGCGTGTGCGGCGTTCGCGCTAGCTGGGGTTGGTGGAGATGGTGATGATCCGGGCCGCGGCGGTCTTGCCGACCAGCGCCCTGCCCACCGCCGAGGCAACGTCCTGCGGGCTCACGGCCTTCTGGCTGCCGTCGCCCTTGGTGATCGTCACCCCGTCGAAGGCGTGACCGTACAGCGCCTCCAGGGCGCTGAGGTCGTAGTGCTCGACGAGCTTGCCCTGGACCGGCTGGACGCTCAGGAACTTCCAGATGGACTTCTGCGGGCTGAAGGAGACGCTGTGCGCCGCGTCCGTCTGGACGGTGATGTTCGCGGACATCGCGACCGACGCGAACGTCGACATCTTCCGGTCCACCTCGGCCTTGCTGACCGTGGGCTGACGGGTCGTGGTGGCGACCTTCACCGGCGTGCTCGATCCGGTCTCCACCTGGGCGCGGTAGGCGTCCTGGACGGCCTGGAGCGAGGACGCGACGTCGATGCCCTTGCCCTCCTTGCCGTAGACGGCGACGGCCTTGCCCGGCCCGAACTTGATCGTGCCGTCGCTGGCCGAACCGGAGCCGCTCGCGGCCCGCTCCAGGGCGGCCTGCAGCTTCTCCTTGTCGACCGGCATGACGGGGTCCACCACGCGCTCCTGGCCGAACAGCGAGCCGATCACGGAGATCGGGTTGTAGTCGCTGCCGGCGGCGGCGCGCACGGTGGCCTGGTCGTCCAGCTGGAGTCCGGCCTGGTCGGGCCTGAGCTTGACGTTGTCGCCGTCGACGGACAGCGTCAGCGCCTTGTTGGTCCGGTCGCCGAAGGCCGCGTCGAGCTTCTTGACCGCGTCGTCACGGGTGCCGCCGCCGATGTCGACGCCGAGCACCGTGGTGCCCTTGGGCACGTCCGAGTGGTTCATGAGCAGACCCGCGCCGTAGGCGCCGCCGGCGAGGACCACGACGAGGACGGCGAGCAGCGCCGGCTTGTTGCGGCCCTTCTTCTTCGCCGGCTTCGCCTGGGCCGGGGCGGCGGGCTGGCGGACCGGCTCGGGGAGTTTCGGCGGGGTGTGCGGGCGGGGGCCGTCGCCGGGTTCCCCGTCGAAGGCGAAGTTGTGGCTGGGCGACACGACGGGCATGCCGCTGGTCAGCGTGTGCCCGGAGACGTTCTCGGCGGGGGTGCCGTAGCCGCCGGGGCCCGGGTCGGGAGCCGGCTTCTGCGGGGTCAGGATCGCGGTGTCGTCGCTGAGACCGCCGCTCAGCCCGCCGCGCGTGCCGGTGCCGGCGGCGGGGTAACCCCGGCCGGTGTTCCGCCCGCCGCCGGCCGGGCCGGACGGAGCGGCCAGGCTGCCGGGAGCCGCGCCGGCCCCCGTCGGGGGCCGCAGCGGGCCGTCGCCGGTGGCGGGGCCGCCGGTCGGACCGGCCGGGCCGCCCCGGCCGCTCTCGGAGAAGTACGGGAGGTCGTCGCGGCTCGGCTCGCCGGACGGAGCCGGACCGGAAGCCCCGGAACCGCCGTTCCCGCCGGAGGGGGCGGGCGAACCGATGGCCGGGAAGGAGCCGGTGTCGCGCAGCGCCTTGGAGACGTCGAAGGAGCCCGTGCCGCCGCCGTGGCCGGGGGCCACGGGACCGGCGCCGGTGGCACCGGGGAGCGCCGCGGGGTTCGGGCCGCCGGGCCGGACGCCGCCGGTGATGCCCAGCGGACCGGCACCGGTGGACGGCGCCGGCCGTCCCGTGCCCGGGGTGCCCGCGGACGGTGTGGCGGCGGCCGCGCCCGCGGAGCCGGCGGGGGCGGAACCGCCCGCGACGCCCGCTCCGTTGGTCGAACCGCCGCCGGCCGCGCCCTTGGGGGGCGTGCCGGGCTTGCGGGGCGCGAACCAGTCGCTCGTCTTGTCCTCGGCGGGCGCGGGCTGCTCGGCGGGCGCGGAGGGGGCCGGGGCGGCGGCCGTCGGGCCGGCGGGCGCGCTCGGCGGGGCCTGCGTGCCGGCTCCCGCGGCGTCGTCGCCCTCGGAGGCGGCGTCGGCGTCGGCGACGGGGGTGCGGACGACCACGGGCGGGATGGGCCGCGATCCGGGGATGTTGATCCGGATCCGTGTCGTCAGGGTTGTCTCGGTCTTGCGCTCCTCCGTCGGCTTGCCGGCGGCCGAACGGCCCGCGTCGGCACCGTTCTCGGAGACCGCGGGGGTGCCGTACGGGGGCGTCCCCGACGGGTACGCGGCTCCACCGCGCCCGTTGGGCCCGGAGGACGAACTGTCAGTTTCACGACTCAAGGCAGGTTCTCCCGGTTGGCTCCGCCGCCCGTTTACTCGACCTCATCTCGGGCAGCTCGGCGGCGCGCACCACCATACTGGCCACGTCCGGCCCGCAAACCTCGCCCGTGCGGGAATCTCGCACGGGACCCGCACGGGACCGATACGGCGAAGTGGTACGTCACTTGCCAAGTCGGGCACCGGAAGGGCCCGGTTGCCGCCCCTGCCCGAGAGTGGCGCACATCACAGCCACGGCCATGCCTCCGAGCAGGAAGAGATACGAGCCGACTCCCGCGCCGAACAGGAAGTCACCTTCCGGGCGGCTGGCGGTGAGCAGGACGACGGCGACCATCCAGCCGGCCGCGGGGGCGACGGCTCCGGCCCGGGACTCCGTGGCCCGCGCACCGCCCACGAAGAGCCCGGCGGCGCCGGCCAGAGCGAGCAGCAGCCCGAGCGGGAACCAGCCGGGCTGCACCAGCGCCCCGGCGATCCCGACCACGGCGCCGAGCAGGAAGAGCCCCAGATAGGCGGCGATCCGTCCGCCCGAGGGGGGCTTGAGCGGCTGGGCGAGCATGCTGGTGCCGCCGCGCTGTCCGTTCCCGCCGCTCATCGCGGATCCGTCCCCTCGAAGAGGTCCGTCTCGCGCGCCGCGGGCCGCGGGGCGCCGACGAGTTCGTAGTACTCGGTGGTGAAGAGCGGCTGGGCCAGCTCGTTGGAGAGGACGAACCAGGGGCCGTCCACGGTGATCTGGGTGGCGTGCGCCCGCATGGCGGCGGCCTTGGCGGCGGCGTACGCGGTGCCGTCGATCTCGGTGGTGACGAGGGCCTCGTCGACCACGCCCGGCACGTCGTCGACGGCGGCCGTGCGGTCGAAGGGAAGCCCGGGGAGGGCCTCGCGCAGCCGGGCGAACGCCTCTTCGGCGACCGGGCGCGGCACCCGGTTCCAATAGGTCTTGGCGATCCGCCAGGGGGCCCCGAGGTCGGGGCGGTGGTCGGGCTCCGCGGCCAGTCCCGCGGCGCGCACGGCCACGCGGTGGGCCTGGATGTGGTCCGGGTGTCCGTACCCGCCGTCGGGGTCGTAGGTGACGAGCACCTGGGGGCGCACCTCGCGGATCACCTCCACGAGGTGGTCGGCGGCGGCGTCGACGTCCGCGGCCCAGAAGGCCCCGGGGCGGTGGTTCTGCTCGGCGCCCATCATCCCGGAGTCACGGAACCGCCCGGGACCGCCCAGGAAGCGGTGGTCGGCGACGCCCAGTTCCTTCATGGCGGCGCTCAGCTCGCCGGTACGGTGGGGGCCGAGTCCGCCCTCGCGGTCGGCGGCGAGATGGGCGAGCCCGGGCGGGATGACCTCGCCCTCCTCGCCGAGGGTGCAGGTAACCAGCGTCACCTGGGCGCCCTCGGCCGCGTAGCGGGCCATGGTCGCGCCGTTGTTGATCGACTCGTCGTCCGGGTGCGCGTGCACCAGGAGCAGACGCCGGTCGGGCAGTTCCGTCATGGAACCCACCCTACGAGGCACCGGCCGCCCGTCGGACGCCCGCTCGGCGGCGCCGGGAAACCGGTCCGTTTCGGGGAGCCCGGACGGGGCAGGCGGGGAGCGGGGGCCGAGCACCCTCCCCGCCGTCGGTCCCGGCGCGGACTCAGAACTTGATGCTGCCGATCATGCCCGCGATGTTGGTGGTCAGATCGCTGATCGTGGGCGCGATGGTGGAGGAGGCGAGATAGAAGCCGAGCAGCATGCAGACGACCGCGTGCCCGCCTTTCAGTCCTGACTTCTTGATCAGAAGAAAGACGATGATCGCCAGCAGCACCACCGCCGAAATCGAGAGTGCCACGGCGGTTCACCTCCAAAGTTCCCAGGGACTTGGGGTCCGGTACGGGGGTCGGACAGGAGCGGGTCGGTACAGCGGAACAGCAGCCAGCAGGTTCCTACCCACACAGCGCTAGTGATCATAACTATCCGTACGCGCGCATCGATCGGCGCACGGCCGCACAAGGGGGCGCATGGCCAATATGGTCGAGGCATGACGAACGAGCCTCTCTCCTTCCCGCGCCGGTACGCCCGCACCCAGCGGTTCACCTCCGGCGCGCCGCGCGCGTTCACCGTGTCCCCCGACGGTTCCCGCGTGGTGTTCCTGCGCTCCCCCTCCGGTACGGAGCGGGCGAACCAACTGTGGGTCCTCGACGTGCCGGAGGGCCGTGAGCGGGTGGCCGCCGACCCCGCGGCCCTGCTCGGCGGCACCGCCGAACGCCTCTCCCCGGAGGAGCGGGCGCGCCGGGAGCGCAGCCGCGAGGGCGGTGCGGGCATCGTCGGCTACGCGACGGACGCAGCAGCCGAGTTGGCCTCTTTCGCCTTGTCAGGACGGTTGTTCACGGCGGAGCTGCGGGCCGGCACGGCACGCGAACTCCCGGTCCCCGGGCCGGTGATCGACCCGCGGCCCTCGCCGGACGGCCGGCTCGTGGCGTACGTCAGCGGGGGCGCGCTGCGGGTCGTCGGGGCCGAGGGCGGGGGTGACAGGGCCCTGGTGGAACCGGAGCCGGCCGAGGACGGCGGCACGGTCTCCTACGGGCTGGCCGAGTTCATCGCGGCCGAGGAGATGGGGCGTTCGCGCGGCTTCTGGTGGTCGCCCGAAGGAGACCGGCTGCTGGTCGCGCGGGTCGACGACACGCCGGTGCAGCGCTGGTGGATCTCCGATCCGGCGCATCCGGAAGCCGATCCGCAGCGGGTCGCGTATCCGCGGGCGGGCAGCGCCAACGCGGACGTACGGCTCTTCGTGTTCGGGCTCGACGGGGTGCGCACGGAGGTGTCCTGGGACCGGGCGCGGTACCCGTATCTGGCGCATGCGCACTGGTCAGCCGCCGGTGCGCCGCTGCTGCTCGTGCAGGCGAGGGACCAGCGGAGCCAGCTGTTCCTGGCCGTGGACCCGGACACCGGGACGACCCGGATGGTGCACGCCGATGAAGATCCAACTTGGCTGGATCTTTTCCCTGGGGTTCCGTGCTGGAGCCCGGGCGGACAGCTGGTCCGGATCGCCGACGAGGCCGGTGCGCGGGTGCTGGCTTTCGGCGAACGCCCGCTGACGGGAGCCCAGTTGCACGTCCGCGCGGTGCTCGACGTCTCGGCCGACGACGTCCTGATCTCGGCCTCGGCGGGCGAGGGCGCGAGTTCCCCCGAAACGGGTGAAGTGCATGTGTACCGGGTGAACGAACTCGGCCTGGAGCGCGTCTCGCAGGAACCCGGCGTACATTCGGCGGTGCGCGCCGGGGGCGTGACCGTGCTCGTGTCGTCGGTGCTCGACCGGCCGGGCACCCAGGTGCAGGTGCTGCGCGACGGGAAGCCGCTGGGGACCATCCCCTCGTACGCCGAAGATCCTGGTTTGTCCCCGCGCGTGACGCTCACACAGGGGGGCGCACAGAAAATCCCATGCGCCGTGCTGTTGCCCACCGACTATGACGGCGACACCCCGCTGCCCGTCCTGCTCGACCCCTACGGCGGTCCGCACGGCCCCCGGGTGCTCGCCGCGCACAACGCGCACCTCACCTCCCAGTGGTTCGCCGACCAGGGCTTCGCGGTGGTCGTCGCCGACGGCCGCGGCACCCCGGGCCGCTCCCCCGCCTGGGAGAAGGCCGTCCGCGACGACCTGACGCTCTCCCTCGACGACCAGGTGGAGGCGCTGCACGCGCTCGCCGGGCACTTCCCGCTCGACCTCTCCCGGGTCGCGATCCGCGGCTGGTCGTACGGCGGCTGGCTCGCCGGCCTCGCCGTGCTGCGCCGCCCCGACGTCTTCCACGCGGGCATCGCGGGCGCTCCGGTCGCGGACTGGCGGCTGTACGACACCCACTACACGGAGCGCTATCTCGGCGACCCGGCCGCGAACCCGGCGGTCTACGCGCACAGTTCGCTGGTCACCGACGAAGGGCTGTCCGCACCCGCCGACCCGCACCGGCCGCTGATGATCGTCCACGGTCTCGCGGACGACAACGTGGTGGTGGCGCACGCCCTGCGGCTCTCCTCCGCCCTGCTGGCCGCCGGCCGCCCGCACGAGGTGCTGCCGCTGTCCGGGGTCACGCACATGACCCCGCAGGAGACGGTCGCCGAGAACCTGCTCCTGCTCCAGGTGGACTTCCTGAAGCGCTCCCTGGGAATGAACCGACCCGCCTAGAAAGCAACGAGCCGGGGTGACATGGCGCACCCCGGCTCGTTCACGGCACCCGCACGGCCGTACGGTGTTCACCCTGACGCGTCCGTATATCGGTACCGCTTCCGTGAAGTTGCCTCCGTGTTAACGAAGTTCGCACACATATGTGTCGCTATGGTGTCCCGTTCTCCGGCTCCTCCGGGGGCACGACCTGCTTCTCCTCCGCGAAGTGGCAGGCCGAGTCGTGCGCGGCGGGGCTCTCGACGAGCCGGAACTCGGCCGGCACCGCGAGCAGCGGCACCTCCAGCGTGCAGCGTTCCTGCGCCTTCCAGCAGCGGGTGCGGAAGCGGCAGCCGGAGGGGATCTTCGCGGGCGAGGGCACGTCGCCGTGGAGGATGATCCGCTCCCGGTGCTCGCGGGCCTCCGGGTCCGGAACGGGCACGGCGGACAGCAGTGCCTGGGTGTAGGGGTGCGTCGGGTGGTCGTAGATCTCGGTGTCCCGGCCGGTCTCGACGATCCGTCCGAGGTACATCACGCCGACCCGGTCGGAGATGTGCCGCACGATCGACAGGTCGTGGGCGATGAAGACGTAACTGAGCTCGAACTCGGCCTGGAGCCGGTCCAGCAGGTTGATCACCTGCGCCTGCACCGAGACGTCGAGGGCGGAGACCGGCTCGTCGGCGACGATGATCTCGGGCCGCAGCGCGAGTCCCCGCGCGATGCCGATGCGCTGGCGCTGGCCGCCGGAGAACTGGTGCGGATAGCGGTTGATGTACTCCGGGTTGAGCCCGACCACGTCCAGCAGTTCCTGGACCCGGCGCCGCCGGTCGCCCTTGGGCGCGACCTCGGGGTGGATGTCGTACGGCTCCCCGATGATGTCGCCGACCGTCATGCGCGGGTTGAGCGACGTGTAGGGGTCCTGGAACACCATCTGGATGTTGCGGCGCACGGCCTTGAGCGCCTTGCCGGACAGCCGGGTGATGTCCTCGCCCTTGTACTTGATCGCCCCTTCGGTGGGCCGCTCCAGGTTGACGAGCATCTTGGCGACGGTCGACTTGCCGCAGCCGGACTCGCCCACGATGCCGAGGGTCTCGCCGCGGTCGAGGTGGAAGTCGACGCCGTCGACGGCCTTGACCGCCCCGATCTGCTTCTTGAAGAGGATCCCCTGGGTGAGCGGGAAGTGCTTGACCAGTCCGCTGACCTCCAGCAGCGGCTCAGTTGCGGCTTGAGTCATCGAGGCACTCCCTCCAGAAGAAGCAGGCGCTCCCGCGGTCCGCGTCGACCTCCGCGAGCGGCGGCACCTCGCTGCGGCAGATGTCCTGGGCCATCGGGCAGCGCGGGTTGAAGGCGCAGCCCGGCGGGATGTGCATGAGGTTGGGCGGCAGGCCCTTGATGGCGTAGAGCTCCTGGCCCTTCTGGTCGAGCCGGGGGATCGAGTCCAGCAGCCCCTTGGTGTAGGGGTGGGCCGGCGCCTTGTAGATGTCGTGGACCGGGGCCTCCTCGACGATCCGGCCGGCGTACATGACCGCGATCTTGTCGGCGACGTCCGCGACGACGCCGAGGTCGTGGGTGATGAGGATGAGCCCCATGTTGAGCTCGCGCTGGAGCTCGGCGAGCAGGTCCATGACCTGGGCCTGCACGGTGACGTCGAGCGCGGTGGTCGGCTCGTCGGCGATGATCAGCGAGGGCTCCAGGGCCAGCGCCATGGCGATCATGATGCGCTGGCGCATACCGCCGGAGAACTGGTGCGGATAGTCGCGCACCCGCTCCTTGGCCCCGGGGATGCGCACGTGCTCCATCAGCTCGACTGCCTTGGCGCGGGCGTCCTTGCGGGACATCCCGCGGTGCACGATGAACATCTCGCCGAGCTGGTCGCCGACGCTGATGACGGGGTTCAGGGACGACAGCGCGTCCTGGAAGATCATCGCCATCTCGGCGCCCCGGACCTTGCGCCGCTCCTCCTCCTTGTACTTCAGCAGGTCCTTGCCCTTGAAGAGGATCTCGCCGCCGGTGATCTTCCCCGGCGGCATGTCGAGGATCCCCATGACGGCCTGGGCGGTCACCGACTTGCCGGAGCCGGACTCGCCGAGCACGGCCAGCGTCTGGCCCTCGTCGACGCTGTAGTTGACCCCGTTGACGGCCTTGGCGACACCGTCCCGGGTCCTGAACTCCACCTGTAGATCACGCACTTCGAGCAGCACCGCGGTCACCTCAGCTTCGGGTCGAGGGCGTCGCGCACCGCGTCGCCGAGCATGATGAACGCGAGCACGGTGATCGCGAGCGCGCCGGCCGGCCACAGCAGCATGTGCGGGGCCTGGCGGATGTACGCGGAGGCCGAGGAGATGTCGATGCCCCAGCTGACCGTCGGGGGCTTCAGACCGACGCCGAGGTACGACAGCGTCGCCTCCAGCGAGATGTACGTGCCGAGCGCGATGGTCGCGACGACGATCACGGGCGCGACCGCGTTCGGGGTGATGTGCCGCAGCAGCATCCGCGAGTTGGAGGCGCCCAGGGCCCGGGCCGCGTGGACGTAGTCGTTCTCCTTGGTGGTGATGACGGAACCGCGCGCGATGCGGGAGACCTGCGGCCAGCCGAGCAGCACCATGAACCCGACGACCGGCCAGATCGTGTTGCTGGTCACCACGGACAGCAGGACCAGACCGCCGAGCACGACGGGGATCGCGAAGAAGATGTCGGTGATCCGGGACAGGATCGAGTCGCCCATCCCGCCGTAGAAGCCGGCCAGCCCGCCGAGGAACGAGCCGAGCAGCGCGACCCCGATCGTGGCGAGCACGCCGACGCTGATCGAGATGCGGGTGCCGTACACGGTCCGGGTGTAGACGTCGCAGCCCTGGCCGTCGAAGCCGAAGGGGTGTCCGGGCTGCGAGCCCTGCTGGGCCTTGGAGAGGTCGCACTTGAGCGGGCTCTGGGTGGTGATCAGCCCGGGCCAGATCGAGATCACGACCAGGAAGAGGATGACGAGCCCGGAGATGATGAAGACCGGGTTGCGGCGCAGGTCGCGCCAGGCGTCGGACCACAGGGAGCGCGGCTTCTCCTTCGGCCCGGTGCCCTCCGGTCCGCCCGGGGTCTTCTCCAGGGTCTCCGCTTCGCTCGATCCGAGGTCCATCGTGCCACCGAAGCCGGTCGGAGCGATCGCGAGGTCCTCCGGCGGCGGACCTTCGGGGCCGTGATGGAATTCCTCTTCCTCGTACGGCGGCTGCTCAGGCATAGCGGATCCTCGGGTCGAGTACGGCGTACAGCAGGTCGACGAGCAGGTTGGCGACCATGAAGATGAGGACGAGGATGGTCACGAAGCCGACGACCGTCTGGGTGTTCTGGCGCACGATCCCCTGGTAGAGCTGGTAGCCGACGCCGTGGATGTTGAAGATCCGCTCGGTGACGATCGCGCCGCCCATCAGCGCGCCGATGTCGGTGCCGATGAAGGTGACCACGGGGATCAGCGAGTTGCGCAGCAGGTGCCTGATGGTCACCCGGCGCCGCGGCAGGCCCTTGGCGACGGCGGTGCGGACGTAGTCGGACCGCTTGTTCTCCGCGATGGAGGTCCGGGTCAGCCGGGTCACGTACGCGAGGGACACCGAGGCGAGCACCAGACCGGGCACGATCAGCTCGCCGAAGGTGGCGTCCGTGGAGACCGACGGTTTGATCCAGCCCCATTTGACGCCGAGCAGCAGCTGGGCCAGCAGGCCGGTGACGAAGGTCGGCACGGAGATGACGACGAGGGTGAGCAGCAGGACGCCGGTGTCGACGGGCCGGCCCCGGCGCAGACCGGTGATGACGCCGAGCGTGATGCCGATGATGATCTCGAAGAAGATGGCGACGATCGTCAGCCGGATGGTGACCGGGAACGCGGTGGCCATCAGCTCGGTGACCGGCTGTCCGTTGAACGCGGTGCCGAAGTCGCCGGTGAAGATGTGCCCGAGATAGGTCAGGTACTGCTGCCACAGGGGTTTGTCGAGCCCGAACTCCGAGCGCAGCTGGGCGGCCGTGGCGGGGTCGCACTTGCGCTCACCGCACAGACCCGCGATGGGGTCGCCCATCACGTTCACCATGACGAAGATGAGCAGTGTGGCGCCGATGAAGACCGGGATCATCTGCAGCAGTCGCCGGATGACGTACCGTCCCATGAGTGCTCCGGGGATAGAGGAGCGGACCCGCCGGGGCGGGCCCGCTCCGGCGGCTCAGTTGACGGTGATCTCGTTGTAGACGGGCACGCTGAACTGGTTCAGGGCCACGTTCGAGACCTTGTCCGAGTAGCCGGCGCTGCCGTTCTGGTACCAGAGCGGGATGGCGGCCATGTTGTCCCGTACGACGCCCTCGGCCTGCTGGAAGAGCTTGATGGCCTTGGAGGTGTCGGTCTCCGCGTTCGCCTGGTTGACGAGGTTGTCGAACTGCTTGTTGGACCACTGGCCGTCGTTCGACGAGGCGTTCGTGTAGTAGAGGGGCTGGAGGAAGTTCTGGATCAGCGGGTAGTCCATCTGCCAGCCGGCCCGGAACGGACCGGGCATCTTGTGCTGCCCGATCTGGTTGCGGAAGTCGGCGAAGGTGCCGATCGGGTTGCCGACGCAGGCCTTGTCGTTGCCGAGGGCGTTGTTGATCGAGTTGCAGACTGCGTCGACCCATTCCTTGTGGGAACCGGTGTCCGCGTTGTACGAGATCTTGACCTGGCCGCCGGGCAGACCGCCGCCGTCCTGGATCATCTTCTTGGCCTCGGACGGGTTGTAGTCGCAGTACTTGCCGCACAGGCCTTCCTGGAAGCCACCCTTCTCGCCGAGCACCGGTGAGGTCCAGTCGCTGGCGGGGGTCCGTGTCTTCTGGAAGATCGTGTCGGTGATCTGCTGGCGGTTGATCGCCATGGACAGGCCCTGGCGGACCTTGGTGGCGCCGCTGGTGTTCCACTTCGGGTCGTAGAAGGGGAACGCGAGCGTCTGGATGATGCCGGCCGGGGTGTTGATGTACCGGCCGTTCAGGTCGGACTTGGCGTTCTTGAGCTGGGCCGCGGGCACGTCGTCGACGAGGTCGAGGTTGCCGGCCAGCAGGTCGTTGTAGGCGGTGTTGTTGTCCGTGTAGACCTTGAGGGTCACGCCGTCGTTCTTGGCCTTGTCGTCCCCGGGGTAGTCGGCCCACTTCGTGAGCGACATCTGGGAGCCCTTGGTGTAGCTGTTGATCGTGTACGGGCCGTTGCCGACGGGCTTCGCGACCCAGGCGGCGTGATCGCTGAAGAACGACTTGGGCAGCGGGGAGAAGGCCGCGTAGCCGAGGGTGTCCGGGAACGTCGAGAACTTCTGGGTGAGCGCGACGGTGAAGGTGTTCGTTCCGGTCACCTTCAGCCCGGACAGGGTGTCGGCGGTCTGCTTGCCCGTGTCGGGGTGCGTCTTGTCGTAACCCTGGATGTATCCGAAGAAGTACGCGTTCTTCTGGTTGTTCTTCAGGCTGGCGCCGTAGTTCCAGGCGTCGACGAAGGACTGGGCGGTGACGGCCTCTCCGTTGCTGAACTTCCAGCCGTCCTTGACGGTGACCGTGAAGTTCTGGGAGTCGGTGGTCTCGATGCTCTTGGCGAGCATGTCCTCGGCGGCGCCGGTCTTGGCGTTGTACCGCTTCAGCCCGCGGAAGATCATGTCGAGGACCTTGCCGCCCTGCACCTCGTTGGTGTTGGACGGCTCGAGCGGGTTCTGCGGGTCGCCCCAGGAGGCGCTGACCGTGCCGGAGCCGCTGCTGCTGCCACCCCCTCCGCCTCCGCAGGCGGACGCCGCCAGGGCTACCGCCGCCGCGCATGCGGCCCATTTGGCGTGCGTGGCTCCACGCATGGAGTGCCTCCTCGAGAGTGCGCTGTGCCGCCGGCGCCGGAGTCGGGGTCGAACGTCCGGCTCCGGTGCGGTTTTCCTTTAGGGCCCAATATCTGCCTATATGGGGCACATCGCACATTGATTCCCCCCTTCCGGGTGGCGATCCATCCGGAAGGGGGCACTCCGGACACTCCGTCAGAGGATCTTGACCATCGACGAAGACGATCTTGACCTTCCGCGCAACAGATCTTCGCGCTTTGATGCGGAACCGTTGGTTCCAGTGCACGAGATGTACGCATTCCGAGACTCCGGCGTCCGGATAACGAACTCATTGCCCGTTTTGCCCTGTTGGCCCGAATCCGGACACAGAACGGCCACAGTGCGCTACACGCGTAGTTACGCTGAGGTCAAGCCAGGGCAAAGAAAGTAAAGAGAAAACCAAGGCGACCGAGATTTTATTGACCTTGCATGAATTGCGTTGAAAAAGTCCGGCGTAGCCCGTAGGGAGCGCCCTGCGGAGCCCTTGACCCCCTCGGGCCTGGAGCATCATGACCCCCCCTACTCCATCCGCGGCCGCCCCACTTGAGGTGACCGACGAGACCGGCAAGACCCCGGCTTCGTCTTCCACCCACAAGGGCTCGGAAAGTCGCTCCCCCGGACGACTCGCCTGGACGCGCTTCAAGCGCGACCGCACCGGTGTCGCCTCCGCGTACATCGTGATCTTCTTCTTCGTGATCGCGATAGCCGCGCCGCTGATAGCCAAGCTGTACGGGAAGAACCCGTACGAGCAGTACGGCCAGGAGACCGACGGCCTGCTCAACGACTTCGCCTTCCCGGTGAAGCCCAACGGCGGCATCGACGGCAGCTTCTGGTTCGGCATCGAGCCCCAGCTGGGCCGTGACGTCTTCACGTTCCTGCTGTACGGCATCCGCACCTCGCTGATGATCGCCACCGCCGCCACCCTGCTCACCACGGTGGTCGGCGTCGTGATCGGCATCACAGCGGGATATCTCGGCGGCAAGACGGACTACTTCGTCGGCCGGATCATCGACATCCTGCTGTCGTTCCCGTCCACGCTGTTCTTCATCGCCTTCATGCCGGTCGTCTACGCGCTCTTCGTGCCCTTCAACGAAGAGGTGCCGACCTGGCTGCGGGCCACCTGCCTGATCCTCGTCCTCTCCGCCTTCGGCTGGGCCTCCATCGCGCGTCTGCTGCGCGGTCAGGTCCTCGGCCTGCGGGAGCGCGAGTTCGTGGAGGCCGCGAAGGTGACCGGCGCGTCCTCGCGCCGCATCGTCTTCAAGGAACTTCTGCCCAACCTCTGGACACCGATCCTGATCCAGTCGACCCTCATGCTGCCGGCCTACGTCACGGCCGAAGCGGGGCTCGCCTTCCTCGGCGTCGGTATCCAGGATCCGACCCCGGACTGGGGCGTCATGATCCAGCGTGGTGCCGGCTTCTACACGGAAGACATCACCTTCATGATCTTCCCGGGCGTCTCGATGATCATCTTCGTTCTCGCCTTCAACCTGCTCGGAGACTCGGTCCGCGACGCACTCGACCCGAAGTCCAAGCGCTGACTTCCATCCCCAGTACCGGTCATAGCCGTCCGGCTGGTTACCCGTCTCACATTCACCCACCACTAGGCAGGTAAGCCATGTCCTTTTCCCGCAGAAACTTCCTCATAGCCACTGGTGTGGCCGCCGGTGCCACCACGGTTCTGAGCGCCTGCAGCAGCGGCAACGGCGGCGGGAGCGGCAGCAACAAGGCCCCGTCCGTGGCCAAGGCCAAGGCGGCCACCATCGCGGTCGGCACCAAGGCTGACTCCACCGGTCCGGCCCCCGAGGTCGCCGGCGCGGTCAAGGGCGGCACGATCTACACCCTCGACCAGATCGACTGGGACCACCTGGACCCGGCGCAGCTCTACTCCTCGTACGAGGGTGCCTGCTCCGTCCTGTTCCTGCGCGGCCTGACCGGTTACAAGGTCGACTCCAAGGGCGGCACCACCCTCGTGGGTGACCTCGCCACGGACGCCGGCACCGCGACCGACGGCGGCAAGACCTGGGCCTTCACGCTGAAGGACAACGTGAAGTGGGAGGACGGCGCCGACGTCACGATCGAGGACGTCCGCCACACCTTCGAGCGCCTCTTCGCCTCCTTCGTCACCCAGGGTCCCCGTTACCCGCAGGGCTGGCTCATCGGCGGCGACAAGTACAAGGGTCCCTACGGCGGCAAGCACCTCGACTCCATCGAGGTCAGCGGCAAGACCATCACGTTCAAGCTGAAGGAGGCCCACGCCGACTTCAACTTCATGGTGGCCATGCGCGGCTTCTCCATCGTGCCCAAGAAGCACGACACCAAGGAGAAGTACGACAAGCACCCGCTGTCCTGCGCCCCGTACAAGATCGAGAGCCGCAGCATCGGCAAGGGCGCGACCCTGGTCCGCAACGAGCACTGGGTCGCCGAGACGGACCCGCTGCGCAACGCGTACCCGGACAAGTTCGTCTTCCAGTTCGGCTTCCAGTCGCTGGCCTCCACGGACCGCTACATCGCCGACCAGGGCAACGACCAGTTCACGCTGTCGCTCCTCAACGAGGTCGCCGCCGAGCGCATCCAGAAGGTCATGACGGACCCGACGCTCAAGAAGCGCGTCCTGACCCAGGTCGACACCACCTGCTACTACTTCGCGATCAACACCAAGCGCGTCACGGACGTCAAGGTGCGCCAGGCGCTCAACTTCGCGTGGCCGTCGAAGCAGCTCCAGCAGATCCGCGGTGGCTCGCTCTCCACGGCGACCGCGACCACGATCATCAGCCCGCTCACCCCGGGTCACAAGGACTTCGACCTCTACGAGAAGAAGACGAAGCCCATGGGTGACCCCGAGAAGGCCAAGGCCCTTCTCAAGGACGCCGGCAAGACGGGCCAGACCATCGTCGTCGCCATGCAGCAGTCGGACAACGCGGTCAAGCAGGCCGTCGCGATCAAGACCGCGCTGACCAAGGCGGGCTTCACCCCGGTCGTGAAGCAGGTCGACAAGACCTCCTTCTACAGCCAGATCGGTCAGCTCGACAACGAGTACGACATGTTCGCCGCCGGCTGGGGCCCGGACTGGCCGGCCGGTTACGCGGTCATCCAGCCCTGCTTCGACAGCAGCCAGATCGCCGACGGTGGCGTCAACTGGCCGCAGCTGAAGGACGCTTCCGTGGACAAGGCGATCGCCGCCGCCACGGTCGAGCCCGACGCGAAGAAGGCCGCCAAGATGTGGGGCGACATCGACGAGCAGATCATGCAGCTCGCCGCCGTGGTTCCGGACTACAACCCGATCCGCAACTACTTCCACGGCTCCAAGGTCGGCGGCGTGATCTACGACTCCGGCAACACCTGCATCGCACTGGGCAAGGTCTACGCCGCCAAGGCCTGATCCTGCCTCGGGGCGGCGGCCACCGTGCCGCCGCCCCGGTCTCTCTCCCCTCACCCCCCTCCCCACACTCCCGGCGACGGCGCCCCGTCCGGAAAGTCACGCCAAAATGCTCCGTTTTCTAGTCCGCCGTGTCATCGGCGCACTTGTGATTCTGCTGATCATCAGCGCCGTCACCTTCATGCTCTTCTACGCGATCCCGCGTGACCCTGCCCGCATGGCGTGCGGCAAGGTCTGCACCAAGGACCTACTGGAGCAGGTCAGGGTGAACCTCGGGATCGCCGATCCGCTGCCCGTGCAGTACTGGCACTGGCTGGAGGGCATCTTCGTCGGGCGTGACTACGGCGGCCTGGGCAACTGCAACGCCCCCTGCCTCGGCTTCTCGTTCACCAACCGCGAGCCGGTCCTGGGCACGATCATGGACCGCATGCCGACCACGATCTCCCTCGCCCTCGGCGCCTCGGTCTTCTTCCTCATCATCGGTGTCGGCACGGGCATGATCGCCGCCGTCAAGCAGGGCAAGGCCGCCGACAAGATCGCGAGCTCGTTCTCGCTGATCGGCTCCTCGCTCCAGATCTACTTCGTCGGCTACATCGCGATGTACTTCCTGGTCCAGCAGGTCGGCCTGCTCGAGCAGCCCTCGTACACGCCGTTCACCGACGACCCGGCCGCCTGGGCCGGCGGTCTGCTGCTGCCCTGGCTGACGCTGTCGATCATCTTCACGGCCAACTACACCCGTATGACCCGCTCCCAGCTGGTGGAACAGCTCAGCGAGGACTACGTGCGCACGGCCCGCGCCAAGGGCCTGTCCCGGCGCTCTGTGTTCTTCCGCTTCGCCTGGCGCGGCGCGATGGGCCCGATCGTCACGATCTTCGGCATCGACCTGGGCACCCTGATCGGCGGCGCGATCATCACCGAGTCGGTCTTCAGCCTCCAGGGCATCGGCAAGCTCGCCGTGACGGCCGTCGAGGCGAACGACCTGCCCATGCTGCTGGCCGTGACGCTGGTGGCCTCCGGGGCGATCGTCTTCTTCAACATCATCGTGGACGCCGTCTACGCGTTCATCGACCCGCGGATCCGGCTCGCCTGACCCCGGCGCCCCGCCGCCGTCCCCCCGCCGAACCGCAAGCTACCCCTCGCATCACCCCCCAGGAGCGTCCCCGTGACGAGCACCGATCAGCAGCCCTTCCTGTCCGTCAGGGATCTGAAGGTCCACTTCTCCACCGAGGACGGCGTCGTCAAGGCCGTCGACGGTCTCACCTTCGACCTGGCCAAGGGCAAGACGCTCGGCATCGTGGGCGAATCGGGTTCCGGCAAGTCCGTCACGAACCTGACGATCCTCGGTCTGCACGACCGTGAGCGCACCGCCATCGACGGCGAGATCCTGCTGGACGGCAAGGAGCTGCTGACCGCCTCCGAGCGGGAGCTCGAGCGGCTGCGCGGCAACAAGATGTCGATGATCTTCCAGGACGCGCTGGCCTCGCTGTCGCCGTACCACACGATCGGCCGGCAGATCGGCGAGACGTACCGCAAGCACACCGGTGCCTCCAAGAAGGAGGCCCGGGCGCGGGCGATCGAGATGCTGCGCCGCGTCGGCATCCCGCAGCCGGACGTGCGGGTGGACGACTACCCGCACCAGTTCTCCGGCGGTATGCGCCAGCGCGCGATGATCGCCATGGCGCTGGTCTGCGACCCCGAGCTGCTGATCGCGGACGAGCCGACCACCGCGCTCGACGTCACCGTGCAGGCCCAGATCATGGACCTGCTCAAGGACCTCCAGCAGGAGTTCGGCACCGCGATCATCTTCATCACCCACGACCTCGGCGTCATCGCCGACATCGCCGACGACGTGCTGGTGATGTACGGCGGCCGGTGCGTGGAGCGGGGCACCAAGAAGGAGGTGCTGCGGGCGCCGCAGCACCCCTACACCTGGGGCCTGCTGGGCTCGATGCCGAGCCTGGACGGACCGGTCGACGTTCCGCTGTCGCCCATCCCCGGCTCGCCGCCCTCGCTCCTCAACCCGCCGTCGGGCTGCCGCTTCCACCCGCGGTGCACCTTCGCGGAGAAGGTCACGGACGGCCGCTGCTCCTCCGAGCAGCCGCTGCTCCAGGTCACGGACGGGCGCGGAGCCGCCTGCCACCTCACGGCGGACCAGCGCCGCGACTTCTTCGCCGACTACGCCGCGACGCGGTCGCACTGACGTAACTGAGACGGGACTTCACGATCATGAGCAACACGAACCCCCTCCTGGACGTCACCGGACTGACCAAGCACTTCCCGGTGATGGGCGGCTTCCCCTTCAAGCGGAAGATCGGCGCGGTCCAGGCCGTGGACGGTCTCGACTTCCAGGTCCACGAGGGCGAGAGCCTCGGCCTGGTCGGCGAGTCCGGCTGCGGCAAGTCGACGACGGGCCGGCTGGTCACGCGTCTGCTGGAGCCCACCGGCGGCAGCATCAAGTACCGCGGCCAGGACATCACGCACGCCAACCGCAAGCAGCTGGCGCCGGTCCGCTCCGAGATCCAGATGATCTTCCAGGACCCGTACGCCTCGCTGAACCCGCGGCAGACGGTCGGCAAGATCATCTCGGGTCCGATGGAGATCAACGGGATCAAGGCGCCCGGCGGCTACGAGAAGCGCGTGCGTGAGCTGCTGGAGACGGTCGGCCTCAACCCCGAGCACTACAACCGCTTCCCGCACGAGTTCTCCGGCGGTCAGCGCCAGCGCATCGGTGTCGCCCGCGCGCTGGCCCTGGAGCCGAAACTGATCGTCGCGGACGAGCCGGTCTCCGCCCTCGACGTCTCCATCCAGGCGCAGGTCGTCAACCTGCTCCAGGAGCTCCAGCGGGACCTGGGCATCGCGTTCCTGTTCATCGCCCACGACCTCGCGATCGTGCGGCACTTCTCGCAGCGCGTCGCGGTGATGTACCTCGGCAAGATCGTCGAGATCGCCAACCGCGAGGACCTGTACGACAACCCGCGCCACCCGTACACCCGCGCGCTGATGTCCGCCGTCCCCGAGGCGACCGCGGACGACGTCCCGGCCCGTGAGCGCATCCTGCTCAAGGGCGACGTCCCCTCGCCGCTCAACCCGCCGTCGGGCTGCCGCTTCCGCACCCGCTGCTGGAAGGCGACGGAGAAGTGCGCCACCGAGGCCCCGCCGCTGGTGCAGATCTCGGGCAGCAACGACGGTCACCTGACGGCGTGCCACTACCCGGAGACGACGGAGACCGTTCCGGCCCAGCGTCTCGCCGAGAGCCCCGAGGCGGCGGTCTGACACACCCCTTTGGTCAGCCGTCCCCTTAAGGAACCGACTTTCCCGGCCCATTGACCCGAGCCCATGAACGCCGGTTTCAGGGGAACGAAGGCCCGCACTCGTCCGAGTGCGGGCCTTCTCCCGTACGTACGGCCGGACGGGCTCCCGGACTGGCTAGCCGCCCATCTCCAACGGCCCGCGTTCCATGCAGAATTCGTTGCCCTCGGGGTCCGCGAGGACGACGAAGCCGCCGCCGTCGGGGCGGATGTGGTCCTCGACCCGGCGGGCGCCGAGCGACAGGGCGCGCTCGACCTCCTCGTCACGGGTGCGGCCGTGGGGGGTCAGGTCGAGGTGGACCCGGTTCTTGACCGTCTTACCCTCGGGCACCTGTACGAACAGCAGCGTGGGACCGCCGGACGGGTCCTCGATCACCGCCTCCGGGTCGCCGGGCTTGTCGTCCTCGTGCAGCGGCCGGCCGAGCAGCCGGCTCCAGAACAGCCCGACGTCGTAGGGGTCGCCGGTGCAGTCGAAGGTGATCGTGCGGATCGTGGGGTGCGACGGCTGAGCGTCCGTCATGGTCAGTCCCCCGTCCGGCCGTCGGCCATCTCGCGCAGGATGTCGATGTGGCCGTTGTGCCGGGCCGTCTCCTCCACCAGGTGGAGGACGATCCAGCGCAGGTCGACGTGCTCGCCGTCGCGGCCCGCGCGCTCGGCCCTGGTGTCGAGGTCGTGCGCGGCCACCAGTTCGCGGTAGCGGGCGCTCTGTTCCTCGTACTCCTGAAGCAGCTGCGGCAGCGGGAAGTCGACGGCGATCCGCATCTCGCGGTCGGGGTCCTCGTCCGTCCAGGGTCCCTCGTCCTCCTCGCCCAGGAAGACCACCTGGAACCAGAAGTACTCGACCCAGCGGAGGTGGTTGATCAGCCCGCTCAAGGTCATCAGCGGGGATCCGGGCAGCGGCGCCCTGCGGGCGTCCTCCGCCGACACGCCCTCGCACTTGGCGCGGGCGGTGGCCCGGGCGTAGTCGAGGAAGGTGGCCAGTTGTGTGCGCTCGTCCCAGGCGGAGGGCCTGTCGGTGCGTGTCTGTGAAGTCATCGGGGTGAAGCATTCCGGCCCGCCCGGCCGATGTCGAGCGAATATGACCGCCACGCCGGGGACGGCGGTCCACCGGCCAACAGGGCTTCCTCTTCCGGCTGTTGTGCGGGGCATGGCGGACGGTCAGGGGGCTCCCCGGGCCGCCTCCCGGGTCAGCCACCCGCCCCGGCGTCCGGCGCTCCCTCCCGCCCGGCCACGAGTTCGGCCTCGAAGCCGTCCTCGTCCTCCAGATAGGCCGCGTAGTGGTCGGGGCCTCCCGCGTGGGGGTGGCGGTCGGGGAACAGGAGCGTCCAGCCGTGCTCCGGCGCCTCGGCGACCAGCGCGTCGAGCTCGGCGCGGCCCCGGACGTGGAAGGCGAGATGGTTCAGTCCGGGGCGCAGCCGCTCGTGCCGGTCCGCGGTCAGCGCGGGCGACCGCTCGAAGACGATGTAGGTCTCCCCCAGGCGCCAGCTCCGGCCGTCCGGCCAGTCCTGGTAGGGCGTGTACCCGAGCCGCTCCAGCAGCCATCCCCAGGAGCGGGCGGCCCGCCCCATGTCCGGTACCCACAGCTCGATGTGATGCAGCATCCCGTCCCGATTCCCGTCGGCGGCGCGCCGGGGCGGTCGTACCCCGGTTCTGCCGTTCCACCCGTTCAACCTGCCATTCTTTCCGGCCAACCCCTCACCGGATTCCTTTCCGATCAATGGTTTCGGATGGCCTCGCGGGCTGACAGACTGCTGCGATGACTGATCGCTCGTTCAGTGACGTCTCGCTCGCCGCCTTGTACGACGCGCTCAACCCGTGGGGTCCGAGCGACGACTTCTACCTGGATCTGGTGATGTCCGCGCGGTCCGTGCTCGACGTCGGGTGCGGGACCGGGCGCCTGCTGGCGCGGGCCCGGGAGGCCGGTCACGAGGGGCGTCTGTGCGGTCTCGACCCCGCCGCGGCCATGCTGGTGCAGGCACGCGCGCAGGCGGACGTCGAGTGGGTGCTCGGTGACCTCGGATCGGTGCGCTGGGAGCGGGAGTTCGACCTCGTCGTGATGACCGGGCACGCCTTCCAGGTGCTCGTCGGCGACGAGGAGGTGCGCTCCGCGCTGGCCGCCGTGCGGGGGGCCCTCGACGACGGCGGGCGGTTCGTCTTCGAGACCCGCAACCCCGCCGTCCGGGCGTGGGAGCGATGGCGGCCCGAGCGGGCCCGCGAGGTCAGCGACGCGCACGGGGACGCCGTACGGGTCCGGCACGAGGTCGAGACGCCGGTGCTCGGGGACCGCGTGACGTTCAGCGAGACCTTCGAGCACGCGCGCTGGGTCGGGCCGAGGGTGAGCCGCAGCACCCTGCGGTTCCTGGGGGCGGACGCCCTGCGCGGGTTCCTCGGCGAGGCCGGGCTGGTCGTGCACGAACAGTACGGGGACTGGGGACGCGAGCCGCTCTCCCCCACCGCCCCCGAGATCATCACGGTCGCCGGCCGCGCCTGAGCACGGGACGCGCGGCCGGCGGGTACGGGGTGCGCCGACCGCTGCGAGTCCGCTCCCCCGCGCGTCGCGCCCCGCGCATGCCGAAGGGGCCCGCGCCGGGCGGCGGCGGGCCCCTGGATGTCGGCGCTCGGGCCTACTGTCCTTCGGCCGCGTCCTCCAGGGCCGCGAGGGCCGGGTCCAGCACGATGTCCTCGTCGCGGGCCTCGGTGGTCGGGTCCTCGGGGAAGTGGCACGCCGTCAGATGTCCGTCCTTGTTGCCGGACAGACGGACCAGCGGCGGCTCCTCCTGGGCGCACTTGTCCTGCGCCTTCCAGCACCGGGTGCGGAAGCGGCAGCCGGAGGGCGGGGAGATGGGGGACGGCACGTCGCCGGCGAGGCGGATGCGCTCCCTGGGCGGCTTGCCGGAGGCTTCCAGCTCGACCTCGGGGACCGCCGAGAGCAGGGCGTGGGTGTAGGGGTGCCGGGGCCGGGTGTAGATGGAGCCCCGGTCGCCGACCTCGATCACCTTTCCGAGGTACATGACCGCGACGCGCTGCGAGAAGTGCCGTACCACCGCGAGGTCGTGGGCGATGAACAGGAACGCGATGCCCAGTTCCCGCTGCACCTCCTGGAGCAGGTTGACGACCTGCGCCTGGATGGAGACGTCGAGCGCGGAGACCGGCTCGTCCGCCACGATCAGCTTGGGCTCGGACGCGAGCGCCCGGGCCACCCCGATGCGCTGGCGCTGGCCGCCGGAGAACTCGTGCGGGAAGCGGTTGTAGTGCTCGGGGTTCAGCCCCACGATCTCCAGCAGCTCCCGCACCCGCTTCTCGCGGCCGCCGGTCGGGTCGATCCCGTTGATCTCCATGGGCGCCGAGATGATCTTGCCGACCGTCTGCCGCGGGTTCAGCGAGGAATAGGGGTCCTGGAAGATCATCTGGATCTCGGAGCGGACCGGTGCCAGCTCCTTGCGGCTGGCGTGGGTGATGTCCCGGCCGCGGTAGGTGATGCGGCCCCCGGTGGGCTCCAGCAGCCGTGTGATCAGGCGTCCGGTCGTCGACTTGCCGCAGCCGGACTCCCCCACCAGGCCGAAACTCTCGCCCACGTGCACGGTCAGGTCGATGCCGTCCACGGCCTGGACCGCGCCGATGGTGCGGCGGACGGGGAAGCCGCCCTTGACCGGGAAGTGCTTGACCAGCTTGTCGACCACGAGCAGCGGTTCGGCGGAGCCCTCGCCGGCTGCGGCGCGCGGGGCGGGCAGCGTGGTGGCGCCCGCCGTGACGTCCTTCTCGACGTCTTCACTCATGACGCGTTCTCCCTACCGCAGCCGGGGCTTGATCTGCTCGACGAAAATGGTCTGCTTCTGCTCGGCCGTCAGATGGCAGGCGCCTCCCCGGCCCGGCGGCAGCAGCGGGAGTTCGTCCACGCACCGCGCGCCGCCGACCTCCGCCTGGAAGGTGCAGCGGGGGTGGAACCGGCAGCCCGACGGGGGCCTCAGCAGGGAGGGGGGCGCGCCGGGGATCGGGGCCAGCGGGGTGTCGAGGTCCGAGTCCAGCCGGGGCATCGAGTTCAGCAGGCCCCAGGTGTAGGGGTGCTGGGGCGAGCGCAGCACCTGGTCGACCGTTCCGCGTTCCACCGCCCCGCCCGCGTACATCACCATGATGTCGTCGGCCATGTCCGCGATCACGCCCAGGTCGTGCGTGATGAAGACGATCGCCGAGCCGAACTCCTGCTGGAGGTTCTTCAGCAGGTCGAGGATCTGGGCCTGCACGGTGACGTCGAGCGCGGTGGTCGGCTCGTCCGCGATCAGGAGGTCGGGGTCGCAGACCAGCGCCATCGCGATCATCGCGCGCTGGCGCATACCGCCGGAGAACTGGTGCGGATAGTCCTTCGCCCGTTGTCTGGGGTTGGGGATGCCGACCTTGCCGAGCATCTCCACCGCCCGCTCCCAGGCGGCCTTCTTCGACGCCCCGGTGTGCTTCCAGAACGGCTCGGCGATCTGGCGGCCCACGGTGTAGTAGGGGGAGAGCGCCGTCAGCGGGTCCTGGAAGATCATCGCGGCTTTGTTGCCGCGCACCTTCTCCAGTTCCGACTCGCGGGCGGTGATCAGCTCCTGCCCGTCGAGGACGATCTCGCCCTCGACGGACGTGAACATCGGGTTGTGCAGGCCGAGGATCGTCAGGTTGGTCACCGACTTGCCGGAGCCCGACTCGCCCACGATGCCGAGGGTCTTGCCCCGTTCGAGGTCGAAGGAGAGTCCGTCGACGGCCTTGACGACGCCGTCCTCGGTCTTGAACCGGACGTACAGGTCGCGCACCGAGAGGAAGGCGCCCGGGGCGGCCGGGGCGACGGCACCCGATTCCTTGGTCGAAGTGGTCACGGATCGCTCCTAGGACAGCCGCACGCGCGGGTCGATGAAGGCGTAGCAGGCATCCACGATGATGTTGAACAGAAGGATCATGGCCGCGGAGAAGAGCATCACGCCCAGCAGCAGCGGAAGGTCGCTGAAGTTGACGGATTCGACGGCGAGCTTGCCGAGACCGGGCAGTCCGAAGGTGTATTCGGTGATGATCGCGCCGCCCAGCAGCGCGCCGAGGTCGATGCCGAAGATGGTGACGATGGGGATCAGGGATCCGCGCCAGGCGTAGCGGAAGAAGACGTACCTGCGGGACATGCCCTTGGCCCGGGCCGTGCGGACGTGTTCCTCCTGGAGCTGCTCGATCATCGACGAGCGCGCCATACGGGTGTACTGCGAGGCGAAGATCGTGGACAGGATCACCCAGGGGATGATCAGCCCGGTGAACCAGCTCACCGGGTCCGCGGTGAAGTCGTTGTAGGCGGGCTTGTCGAAGAGGTGGCTCTGGTAGACGAGTGCCGCGAGCGCCAGCGGGCCGAGGAAGTAGATCTGCATCGAGCTGAGCACCATCGCGCCGGCCGTCACGGTCTTGTCGACGAGCGTGCCGCGCTTCCACGCGGACAGCATGCCCGTGCCGAGGCCCACGAACAGGAAGCAGACCGCGGCCCCCAGCGTCAGCGAGACCGTCGTGGGGAGCCGGTCCATCAGCGTGCCCCAGACCTGCTCGTTGGTGTGGTACGAGTACCCGAAGCAGGGTGCGGGGCACGGACCCTGGTCGAAGCCGTTGCTGCCCAGCACGAGGTTGTGCAGGAAGATCCAGTACTGCTCGGGGATCGACTTGTCGAGTCCGAGCACATGATGGATGTTCGCGAGGTTGGCAGGCGTGCATGTCTTGCCGCACATCAGCAGTCCCGGGTCCCTCGGCATCCCGAAGAACAGCAGGAACGCGACGATACTCAGCAGGAAGAGAATGACGGCGGCGCCGAGTGTCCGGCGAACGAGGAAGCGCAGCATGGCAGGGGCAGCTCTCAGACGTCAGCGGGCCCGGCGGGGCCCGGCGCGTCGCCCTCGCCGAGGGTGAGCACGCCGGGCCCCGTCAGAGCGACGGTTACTTGACGAACAGGCGACGCGGGTCGACGCCGCCGATCACGTCGTCGTAGACCAGGCCGCCGACCTTGGAGCCGGCGATCTGAGTCTGCTTGTAGTAGCCGGTCGGGACGACGTTGACGACGTCCTTGACCAGGTACTGGTCGACCTTCTCCCACTCGGCCGCGGCCTTGACCGGGTCGGTGATCTTGTTGATGCGGTCGATGTCCGCGTTCACCTTGGGGTCGTTGACCTGCGAGTAGTTCTGGGCGCCGTCGGCGATCGCGCGGCCGTCGTACAGCGGCGGGATCACGGTCGAGGAGGACGGCCAGTCGGCACCCCACGCGGTGTGGAAGATGTCGTAGTTGTTGTCCAGCTTGCTGACCTGGTCGTAGTAGGTCTCGGCCGGGATCTCCTGGCGCTGGACGTTGAAGCCGGCCTTCTGCAGGCCCGCCGCCATGGCGGTGGAGTACTGCTGGCCCTCGGGGGTGTTGATGTAGCCGAAGGTCAGCTTCATGCCCACCTTGCCGGCTTCCTTCAGCAGGGCCTTGGCCTTGACCGGGTCACCGGCCGGCTTCTTGATCTTGCCGTGCGGGTCGAAGGAGGCGTCGTAGCCGCTGACGGTCGGGCTGATGAGTCCGCCGGCGACCTGCATCGCGTCGGTGCCGCCGTAGGCACGCACGAACGGCGTGATCGGCAGGGCGTAGGCGATGGCCTCGCGGATCTTCTTGTCCTTGAGCGCCGGGTGGCTCATGTTGATGTTCATCTGGCCGACGTAGGGCTGGAAGCCCGAGACCGTACGGGACTTCATCTTCGGGTCGGCGAGAACCTTGGAGAGGTTGCCCGCGTCGACCTGGTTGTTGAAGCTGATGCCGGCCTGGTCGGCTCCGGTGTCCGCCAGCAGCGTCTTGGTGGACGTCTCGTACTGCTGGTTGAACGTGATGTTGAACTTGTCCACGTACTGGTGACGGATCGGGTCGGTCTTCGGGTCCCAGTTGGTGTTCTTCACGAGGACCATCGACTTGCCGGACTTGAACGACTGGATCTTGTACGGACCGGTCGTCACGGGCGCCCGGTCGTACTTCGTCTTGGTGTCGCCCTTCTCGGAGACGATCGCGTAGCCCGCCATGGCGAGGGCGTACGGAAGGTCGGGGTGCGACGTCTTGAACTTGAAGACGATCGTTTTGTCGTCCGGCGTCTGCAGGATGGTGTCCGGCAGGTGCTTGCCCTTGTAGGGGCCGTCCTTCAGCAGCTTGCGGTAGTCCGCGCCCGGGGTGTCGGCCAGCCACTGCTGGATGTAGGGCGGGCCCTGGTTGATGAACGGGGCGAACATGCGCTCGAAGGTGTGGCGGACGTCCTTGGACGTGATCGCCGTACCGTTCTCGAACTTGATGCCGTCCTTGAGCGTGTACTTCCAGGTCTTGCCGCCGTCCGTCGTGGTGCCGGAGTCGGTGGCGAGGTCGCCGACGATCTCGTGCTTGGAGCCGTCGTCGCTCGTGGCCTTGTACCCGGTCAGACCACGGTGGAGCAGTGTGGCGAGGGAGCCCTCGTCGGAGACGTAGATCTGGCCCGGGTCCAGGTGCGCGTAGCTGTCACGCTGGAGGACCTCCATCGTGCCGCCGCTCTTCGCGCCGGGTACCTCGGCCGCGGGACCGGTGGAGTCGGCGGCGTTGCCGAATTTGATCGACTGCTGCTGCCGCTGCGCGTTCTCCTTGTCCTTGTTGTTGTCGTTCCCCTTGTCGCTGCCGCCCTTGCTGCAACCGGTGAGCACGAGAGCTCCCGCCGCGAGCACTGAGATTGCGGCGTATGCGTGGCGTCCGCCCCTACTCATCACTCAGATTCCTACCCATCTGTTGTCACCGGTGCGAACAAGTGCACCTGTGGTGCCGTTGAGTTGCGGTCTGCGGTCTTCGGACCGGTGTCGGACATTGCTGTGCTGTGGAAGTGCCGTTCGTGAACGGGGCGAAGGCGCCCACAACTGTGTTGTCAGCGAGCCGTCTTGGGATCGAAGGCGTCCCTGACCGAATCCCCGAGCAGGTTGAACGCGACGACGAAAATGATCATCGAGACACCCGGGAAGAACATGTAGGTGATGTCGTTCTGCAGGACGAGTTCCGTCGAGGCCTTGGAGAACATCTGTCCCCAGTCGGGCGTCGGTTCGACGATGCCGACGCCGAGGAACGACAGACCCGCCTCGATCGTCACGAAGTTGGGGAGCAGATAGGTCGTCTGCACCAGCAGCGGTGTCACCACGTTGGGCAGCACCTCCTTGCGGATGATCCGCCAGGGGGACGCCCCGCTCACCTTGGCCGCCTCGATGAACTCCCGCTCGCGCAGGGAGAGCGAGGTCCCGCGCAGGATGCGGGCGAGACTCATCCAGCCGAGGAACCACTGGACGACGATCAGCGCGACCACGCGCACATAGGTCGGTGTCTCGTCGCGCGGGCTCACGAAGAGCGAGACCACGACCGGCATGCTCGCGATGAAGAACAGCTGCGAGGGGAAGGCCAGCAGGAAGTCGATGACCCGGCTGATGACGAAGTCGGCCTTCTTGCCTACGTAGCCGGCGGTGACGCCCAGCAGGATGCCGGTGAGCACGACCGTCACCGTCACCGCCACGGAGATCATCAGCGAGGTGCGGATGCCGTAGATCAGCTTGGTGAAGACGTCGTAGCCGTTGCCCGGCTCCAGACCGAACCAGAACTCGCTGCTGATCCCGCCGTTGGGCTGCAGCGGCACGCCCGCGCTGTCGAAGAGTTCGGGGCGTTCGTCCGCGAACACCGTGTACGGACTCTTGCCGTACAGCTTGGCGATCAGCGGCGCGAGCGCCCCGATCAGGAAGAAGAACCCCACGACGTAGGCGGAGATGACCCCTGAACGGTCCCGCTTGAAGCGGGTCCACATCAACTGGCCGGGAGACCGGCCGACGAGCGGGTCGCCCTCGGGTTTCGTGGTCGCCGCCTGCCCGCCGTGCACGACGACCGGTTCCGCGCCGTCCTCAGTCTCGATAGGACTCGTCACAATTCGCCCATTCCGCATGTGTGGGTGTGCCGTACCCGGCGGCGCCGGTCCGCCGGAGCGGATCGGGCCGTGCCGAGCCGGCGGCCGTCACCTGGCGTGCCCGGCCACCATTCGGTTCAGAAGAGACGTCGATCGACCGGCGGTCGCCCGGAAACCCCAGCGGGACGCGCGTAGTTGAGACCACGTCACGGTCCGTCGGGCCGGGCCGAAGCGCCGGCTCCGCGTCAGTACGCGGAGGCGCGGATCCGCGCTCGGAACACCGCGCCGTCGTCGCGGACCGCAGGGGACGATGTGACCCACAGGGCGCCGATGACACCGCACATGGGTACCTCCTCATGACTCAACCGTGCACGGACAGGAGGGGTACGCCCGACCTCCGACACCCCTGACGGAGGATCAAGCACCCCACTGTGCTCGTGAGTCGGCGCTGTCCCCACAGCGCATGACCCATTGACCCGAGCGTTACGCGGCTAACTATGTGACATGAGCCAGATAACCGACCACAGCCTTTAGGTCTCGGTTCCATCACAGCTGCCGCGTACATCTTCCAAAATCTGGACAAAATGATCTGCGGGAGAAGCCCCCGAAACGGACGTGTTACATGCGTATCGGTCTGGGAGCACCGTATTCCGGACACGCGAGCGCGGAAAACGGGTGGCAAAAAAGCCCGGGTGCCCCCATGCGGGGGCACCCGGGCTTCGTTCGCCTGAGATCTGGCCGGCCGGACCCGGAGGACCGGGCCCGGCGGAGCCGGTGGATCAGCCGTGCTTGGCGCGGCTCGCCGTGCGGGCGCGGTCACGCTGGTCGAGGACGACCTTGCGGATGCGAACGGCCTCCGGGGTCACCTCGACGCACTCGTCGTCGCGGCAGAACTCCAGGGACTGCTCCAGGGAGAGCTTGCGCGGCGGGACGATCGCCTCGAACGAGTCGGCCGAGGACGACCGCATGTTCGTGAGCTTCTTCTCCTTGGTGATGTTCACGTCCATGTCGTCGGAGCGCGAGTTCTCGCCGACGATCATGCCCTCGTACACCTCGGTGCCGGGGTCGGTGAACAGCACGCCGCGCTCCTGGAGGTTCGTCATCGCGAACGCGGTGACGGCGCCGGAGCGGTCGGCGACGAGCGAGCCGTTGTTACGGGTCGCCAGGTTGCCGAACCACGGCTCGTGGCCCTCGTGGATGGAGTGACCGATGCCGGTGCCGCGGGTCTGGGTCAGGAACTCGGTCCGGAAGCCGATCAGACCGCGGGAAGGCACGACGAACTCCATGCGCACCCAGCCCGAGCCGTGGTTCGACATGTTGTCCATCCGGCCCTTGCGGACACCCATGAGCTGCGTGACCGCGCCCATGTGCTCCTCGGGCACGTCGATCGTCATGCGCTCGACGGGCTCGTACGTCTTGCCGTCGATCTCCTGGGTGACGACCTGGGGCTTGCCGATGGTCAGCTCGAAGCCCTCGCGGCGCATCTGCTCGACCAGGATGGCGAGCGCGAGCTCACCACGGCCCTGGACCTCCCAGGCGTCCGGGCGCTCGGTGTCGAGCACGCGGAGGGAGACGTTACCGATCAGCTCGCGGTCGAGGCGGTCCTTGACCTGGCGGGCGGTGACCTTGCGGTCCTTGACCGCGGCCTTGGCTTCCGCGCCCTTGCCCGTGCCACCGCGGCCGACGAGCGGCGAGGTGTTGGTGCCGATGGTCATGGAGATCGCCGGCTCGTCGACCGTGATCAGCGGCAGCGCGATCGGGTTCTCGGTGTCGGCGAGGGTCTCACCGATCATGATGTCCGCGATACCGGCGACGGCGCAGATGTCACCGGGGCCGGCCACCTCCGCGGGCTTGCGGGTGAGCGCCTCGGTCATCAGCAGCTCGGTGATGCGCACGTTGGACATCGAGCCGTCGCGCTTGATCCACGTGACGGTCTGGCCCTTGCGCAGCTCGCCCTGCTCGACGCGCAGCAGCGCGATACGGCCGAGGAAGTTGTCGGCGTCCAGGTTGGTGACGTGGGCCTGGAGCGGCGCGGTCTCGTCGTAGGACGGGGCCGGGACGTGCTCCAGGATCGTGGAGAAGAACGGCTCCAGGTTCTCGCTGTCGGCCGGGACGGTGCCGTTCTGCGGCTTGGTCAGCGAGGCCACTCCGTCACGCGCGCAGGCGTAGACGATCGGGAACTCGATCTGGTCCTCGTCGGCGTCCAGGTCGAGGAAGAGGTCGTAGGTCTCGTTGACGACCTCGTCGATCCGCGAGTCCGGGCGGTCCGTCTTGTTGATGCAGAGGATGACGGGCAGACGCTGCTGGAGCGCCTTGCGCAGCACGAAGCGGGTCTGCGGCAGCGGGCCCTCGGAGGCGTCGACCAGCAGGACGACCGCGTCCACCATCGACAGGCCGCGCTCGACCTCACCACCGAAGTCGGCGTGGCCGGGGGTGTCGATGATGTTGATCGTGATGGCGTCGCCGCCATCCTTCGGGTGGTACTTGACCGCCGTGTTCTTCGCCAGGATCGTGATGCCCTTCTCACGTTCCAGGTCGTTCGAGTCCATCATGCGGTCGTCGAGCGACTCGGCGGCGTGCGCGGCGAAGGCACCGGCCTGCTTGAGCATGGCGTCGACCAGAGTGGTCTTGCCGTGGTCGACGTGGGCGACGATGGCGACGTTGCGGATGTCGTGGCGCGTGGCCATAGTGAGGCGCTTCTCCCGGAGTGAGTGGACGGCCTCCGCATCGCGGGGCCACTGCCGGGCTGAACACGCCACGGCCTTACCCCATGGTACGTGGCCTTGACAGAAGCGGCCTCCGCAGGGTTGCCGGAGCCCGGCCGGACCGGGCCCGCCACGGGGCGGGCCCGGTCCGTTCACCCGCAGGTCACCCGCTCTTCGACGGGCTCGCGGAAGGCTTCGCGCCCTTCTTCAGGAAGCCCATGTCCTCGTACACCGGGGTCTGGAATCCGAAGGCCCCGGTGTTGGCCAGACCGATACGGGCGGCGGTCAGCTGGGGGCGCTGGTAGAGCGGGATGGAGCCGGCCGCGGCCCAGATGCGGGCGTCCGCCTTGCGGACCAGGGAGCGCTCCTCGTCCTCGTTCAGGGTGGAGAGCGCCTGGTCGAACAGCTGGTCGACCTGGTCGGTGCCGACGCGGGTGTAGTTCTGCTCGACGCTCAGCGAGCCGTCCGCCGCCGGGACGGGCTTGGCGTAGATCGGGCGGGCGTCGGTGGCGGGGAAGGCGGACGCGGGCCACGAGTAGAGCGCCAGGTCGTACTGCCCCGAGGCGATGTGGTCCTTGAAGTAGCTCTCGTCGGGGACCTTCGTGATGTCGGCGCGGACGCCGATGCGCTGGAGCATCCGCGCGATCCGGTCGGCCACGAGCCGCAGGGACTCCGAGCCCGCACCGGAGGGCACGACGAAGCGGAGCGTCAGGGCCTTGCCGTCCTTGGCGAGGAGGTTCGAGGCGGCACCCGCCGGGGCGGCCGTCCCCTTGGGCGCGTACGCCCCCGGCAGGCCGCCGTGCCCGGCGTACTGCCGGCCGTCCAGGTGCCGGGCCGCCTGGTCGTCCGCGAGGACGCCGGGCCGCGCGCCGCCCTGCTGCTCCTGCTTGTGCGCGTGGTCCTTCGGGTCCTGCGCGGGCTCACGGCCCACGCCGGCGGGCTTGTCGTCGTCCCCGAGGTCGTACGTCCCGCCCGGCCTGTCGTCGTCGCCGGAGTCCTCCTTCTTGCCCTTGGACCCCGCCGCCTTCTCCGTCTTCTTCTGCTCGGTGACGGGTCCGCCCGGCACCCAGCCGGCGTCCGCGAGCAGCGCCCGCGCCTCGGCGGCGTCCTGCTCGCCGAGGGCACCGCTGTTGTCCGCGTACGCGGCCTGGCCGGCGAGGGCGAGATGGCTGCCGACCGGCTCGGCGGGCAGCCCGAGCGGCCGCAGGACGACCCGGGCGAGTTCCTTGCGGTCCAGGGCGCGGGCGACCGCGCGGCGGACGCGCTCGTCGGCCAGCGGGCCCTCGGAGCCGTTGAGGGCGAGCTGCGTGTAGGCGGGTTCGAGGGACTTGCGGATCACGAACTCGCTCAGCGTCGAAGCCGAGGAGCCCGCCTTCGCGCCGGCGCCGCTCCCCTTGGTGCCCGACCCGCCGTCCTCGCTCCGGTCGCCGTCCTCGCTCTTGTCGCTCTTCTTGTGTGCGCTCTTCTCGGGCTTGTCGGTCTTCTCGTCCCCGTCGCCCTCGTCGCTGTCGTCGTGCCCGCTCTTCGTGCCGCTCTTCTCGGTCTTCTCGCTCTTCTCGGATTTCTCGGTCTTGTCGTGCTTGGCGCCCTCCTCCTTGTCGCTCTTGTCGCTCTTCTCGTGCCTGGTGCTCTCCTCGTCCGCCGGGTTCTTCCCGTCCTCCTCGGAGTCGCCGTCCTCGCTCTTCTTCTTCGAGGTGCCGGACGTGCCCTTCCCGCTCTTCTCCGCGGACGGTTCGCTCTCGCCGGTCGCGGAGGCCCCCTGCAACGGGCCGCCGTCCTTGTGCCGGCCCGCGAGGGTGACGCGCTCGGCCTCGGCGGGGTCGATCTCGGCCAGGTCGAGCTCGCCGTCGGCGAGCGCCTCGGCCCGCTTGTCACGGGCGACGGCCACCAGATCGATCTCGTCGAGCTTGCCGGGACGCCCCCACCAGCGGGCGTTGCGCGTGAGACGGACCGTGCCGGCCTTGCGGTCGACCGTCTTCACCGCGAAGGGCCCCGCGCTGACCGTGAGCTTGCGCCGCGCGCCGTCGTTGAAGGAGTCCGCGGTGCCCATGACGTCCTTCGGGTACAGCGGCGAGAACAGCGCCTTCCAGTCGGCGTAGGGGCGGCTGAAGGTGACGCGGACCTCCAGGTCGTTCTTGCCCCGCTCGATCTTCTCGATCCGGTCGTAGCCGGCGTTGCGCGCCGTCCAGTACGAGGAGTCCTTGCCGGACAGGGCGCGCCACTGGGCGGCGAAGTCGGCGGCGCCGATCTCGCGTCCGTCGCTCCACACGGCCTGCTGGTTGAGCTTGTACAGCACGACCTGCTTGGGCGAGGTGCCCACGACCTTCGCCGACTCCAGGTAGGCGGGGTTGATCTGCGGCCGCCCGTTCGCGTCCAGCCGGTACATCGACGGCAGGACGGCGCCGGCGACCCGGGAGGTCGTGGCGTCGGCGTCGGCCTGGAACGCGTTCAGCGTCTCCGGCACGGCGTCCACGGCCCAGCGCAGGGTGCCGCCGTCGGCGATCGCGTCGCGGGACGCGGGCGCGATGTCCTGCACGGCCACGGGTCTGCCGGCCTCGTCGTCCGCACTGCACGCGGCGAGGGCGGGCACCGCGAGCACGCCCGCGGTGAGGAATGCGGCCGAGCGCATCACCGCGCGCAGTCCGACGCCTTCGTGGGACATCACTGCAACCTCCGGAGGACGCTCCGCCGCGGGGGCAGGTGCTTCTGATCCCGTTCGGCGGTATTAGGGAGCTGATCTGATCTACGTGCCAACTGAAAAGCAGTGCGGCGAGGGGGCCCCGGCGACACGGCGACGGGCGGGGGAAACCCCACTCGTGCGGCGCAATCCGGAACCGCGCCCGCTGCCGCTTTCCCGGCCGCGTCCCGGGCGGGGCCCCCGCCGGACGCGCCCGGGCCGGCCGGTCCCGCGCCCGGTCCGGCCTGCCGCGCCGCCCACCGCCCCGCTCCCGGGCGCCCGGGCGGGGCGGGCGGCGCGCGGGGGAGGAAACCGGCGCGCGCGGCTCGTTCTGGAGCGCGATCGCCTTCAATCCGTGCACACGCCTTCACACGGGCGCGGGTGACGCGCAACACTCGCAGGCGCATGAACGTTGCCGCCTGAAGGCCTCGGGGCCCACGGAAGTGAGGGCAAGTCATGTCCGTGCACGACGACCTGACATCGGTCCAGCGCTGCCTCGACGACCTGCAGCGGTCGGTGCGACGCCTGGAACAGCAGATGGGCACCGGTCTGGAGATGCGCCGGGTGCGCGCCGACGCCGACCATCTGCGGGAGAGCCTCGCGCTGCTGCGCGAGGCCGCCGGACCCTCGCCCCGGCGCCCCACCGGGCCCGGGCCGGCGGTGTCCGCCTCCGACAGGGTGCCCGACCTGGTGACCGTCTCCGACACCCCGTACGACAGCTCCTTGTGGACCGATTCCGACGACGAGGGTCTCGGCGCGCACCACGGTCCCTCCCACTAGCGCCCGCGACACCGGCGCGCCACCGAACCCGACCGGAGTGCGAAGTTGGCCACTGGTACGGAACCTCATCTGAACAGCGGCGGTGTACGCACCGGTACACGCGCCGCGATCGCCGCCCCGCATCTGCGGACCGACCGCTGGTGGCTGGCGCCCGCCGCCACCGCGGCCGGGTTGCTGGCCTTCGTCGTGTACTCGACCTGGCGGGCCTTCGCGGACGCGCACTACTACGCGGCGCCCTACGTCTCCCCGTTCTACTCGCCGTGTCTGGCCGAGCGGTGCGGGACGATGCGCGCCGGGCCGAACGCGGACCTGTTCGGCAGCTGGTGGGGCATCTCCCCCGCGATCATCATCCTGGTCTTCCCGCTCGGCTTCCGGCTGACCTGCTACTACTACCGCAAGGCCTACTACCGGGGCTTCTGGGCGAGCCCGCCGGCCTGCGCGGTGGCCGAACCGCACAAGAAGTACACCGGCGAGACGCGCTTCCCGCTGATCCTTCAGAACATCCACCGGTACTTCTTCTACGCGGCCCTCGTCGTCGCGGGCATCCTCACGTACGACACCGTGCTCTCCTTCCGCGACGAGCACTACGCGTGGGGCCACATGGGCCTCGGCACCCTGGTGTTCCTGGTCAACATCACGCTGATCTGGGCGTACACCCTCTCCTGCCACTCCTGCCGGCACATCGTCGGCGGGAAGCTCAAGCACTTCTCCAAGCATCCCGTGCGGTACCGGATGTGGCAGTGGGTCGGGAAGCTGAACGCCCGTCACATGCTGCTGGCCTGGGCGTCGTTGGTGAGCGTGGCGCTCGCCGACTTCTATGTGTACCTGGTCGCGTCCGGCGCCTTCGACGATCCGCGCTTCTTCTAGATTGGGTGGAGCCCCCTGATGTCCGTGGTCGACCGACAGGAGTGGGACGTCGTCGTGGTCGGTGCCGGTGGCGCCGGGCTGCGCGCCGCGATCGAGGCACGCGAACGCGGCGCCCGTACGGCGGTGATCTGCAAGTCGCTGTTCGGCAAGGCCCACACGGTGATGGCCGAGGGCGGCATCGCGGCCGCGATGGGCAATGTGAACTCGGGCGACAACTGGGAGGTCCACTTCCGCGACACCATGCGCGGCGGCAAGTTCCTCAACCAGTGGCGGATGGCCGAGCTGCACGCCCGTGAGGCGCCGGACCGGGTCTGGGAACTGGAGACCTGGGGCGCCCTGTTCGACCGGACGAAGGACGGGCGGATATCGCAGCGCAACTTCGGCGGCCACGAGTACCCGCGCCTCGCCCACGTGGGCGACCGCACCGGCCTCGAACTGATCCGCACCCTCCAACAGAAGATCGTGTCCCTCCAGCAGGAGGACATGAAGGAGACCGGGGACTACGAATCACGCCTGAAGGTCTATCAGGAGTGCACCGTCACCCGGGTGCTGAAGGACGGCGAGCGCGTCTCGGGCGTCTTCTGCTACGAACGCGAGTCCGGGCGCTTCTTCACCCTGGAGGCGCCCTCGGTGGTGATCGCCACCGGCGGCATCGGCAAGTCCTTCAAGGTGACGTCCAACTCGTGGGAGTACACGGGTGACGGACACGCGCTGGCGCTGCTCGCCGGGGCGCCGCTGCTGAACATGGAGTTCGTGCAGTTCCATCCGACCGGCATGGTCTGGCCGCCGTCGGTCAAGGGCATCCTCGTCACCGAGTCGGTGCGCGGCGACGGCGGGGTCCTGCGCAACTCCGAGGGCAAGCGGTTCATGTTCGACTACATCCCCGACGTCTTCAAGGAGAAGTACGCGCAGTCGGAGGAGGAGGGCGACCGCTGGTACGAGGACCCGGACCACAACCGGCGCCCGCCCGAGCTGCTGCCGCGCGACGAGGTGGCGCGGGCCATCAACTCCGAGGTCAAGGCCGGTCGCGGATCGCCGCACGGAGGGGTCTTCCTCGACGTGTCCACCCGGATGCCCGCCGAGGTGATCCGGCGCCGGCTCCCCTCCATGTACCACCAGTTCAAGGAGCTGGCCGACGTGGACATCACGGCGGAGGCCATGGAGGTCGGGCCCACCTGCCACTACGTGATGGGCGGCATCGCGGTCGACTCGGACACGGCGGCGGCGCGCGGGGTGCCCGGTCTCTTCGCGGCCGGCGAGGTCGCGGGCGGCATGCACGGCTCCAACCGGCTGGGCGGCAACTCCCTCTCCGACCTGCTGGTGTTCGGGCGCCGGGCCGGCTGGCACGCGGCCGAGTACGCCGCCGGGCTCACCGGGAAGAGCACGCGCCCGCCGGTGGACGACGCCCAGGTCGACGCGGCCGCCGCGGAGGCGCTGCGGCCCTTCTCGGCCGAGGGTCCCGACTCCGTCCCCGCCGCGAACACCGCCGCCCCCGCCGCGCGGCCCCCCGAGAACCCGTACACCCTGCACCAGGAGCTCCAGCAGGCCATGAACGACCTGGTCGGCATCATCCGCCGCGAGGCGGAGATGGAGGCGGCCCTGGAGAAGCTCGCCGAGCTGCGGGTACGGGCCCGCCGGGCCGGGGTGGAGGGCCACCGCCAGTTCAACCCGGGCTGGCACCTCGCCCTCGACCTCAGGAACATGCTCCTGGTCAGCGAGTGCGTCGCCCGGGCGGCGCTGGAGCGGGAGGAGTCGCGCGGCGGGCACACCCGCGAGGACCACCCGGCGATGGAGCGGTCCTGGCGCCGGATCAATCTGCTGTGCCGGCTCGCCGACCCCACCGGCGGGCTGGCCGCCACCGATCCGGTGGCCGGCCAGATCGACCTGGTGAACGAGACCACCCCGCCCGTCCGCCCCGACCTGCTCGCCCTCTTCGAGAAGGAAGAGCTGGTCAAGTACCTCGCCGAGGAGGAGCTGTACGAATGAGCAGCTACGAGGCCCGCTTCAAGGTGTGGCGCGGGGACGTCGGGGGCGGCGGACTGGAGGACTTCGGGGTCGAGGTCAACGAGGGCGAGGTGGTGCTCGACATCATCCACCGCCTCCAGGCGACCCAGGCCCCGGACCTCGCCGTGCGCTGGAACTGCAAGGCGGGCAAGTGCGGTTCGTGCTCGGCGGAGATCAACGGCCGGCCGCGGCTGATGTGCATGACGCGGATGTCGGTGTTCTCCCGGGAGGAGACGATCACCGTCACCCCGCTGCGCGCCTTCCCGGTCGTACGGGACCTGGTGACCGACGTCGGCTTCAACTACGACAAGGCGCGGCAGGTCCCTGCCTTCGTGCCGCCCGCCGGAGTCGGACCCGGCGAGTACCGGATGATGCAGGAGGACGTCGACCGGCCGCAGGAGTTCCGCAAGTGCATCGAGTGCTTCCTGTGCCAGGACACCTGTCATGTGGTGCGCGACCACGAGGAGAACAAGCCCGCGTTCGCCGGGCCGCGCTTCCTGATGCGGGTGGCGGAACTGGACATGCACCCGCTGGACGCGGCCGCGGAATCGGGGCTGGATCGCAAGGCCACGGCCCAGGACGAGCACGGCCTCGGCTACTGCAACATCACCAAGTGCTGCACGGAGGTCTGCCCCGAGGGCATCAAGATCACGGACAACGCGCTGATCCCGCTGAAGGAACGGGCGGTCGACCGCAAGTACGACCCGCTGGTGTGGCTGGGCTCGAAGATCGGCAGACGGCGGACGTAGGCGGACGGCTACGGGGCGCCGGGGGCGGGACGGGGGGCGGCGCGCCTTTCCCCGCCCCCGCGCGTCCCGGCGTCCACCGATCCGGTCCAGCCGTCAGCCGGTCCCGGTGTCCGTCGGGGCCGGGCCGCGCCGGCCGGGGTGCTGCGACATCGCCTGGAGCACCGCGCCCAGGAAGAACAGCGGAATGCCGACCAGGGCGGTGGGGGTCAGATCGGCGTCGCGTCCGTGGAACGGTCCCGGGAACATGAACAGGCCCGCGCCCGCGGCCGTCGCCAGCGCACCCCAGCCGAACAGCTGCGGGCGGACGACCCGGCGGCGGGCCCACGGCGGAACCCAGACGGCCGTGAGGGCCGCGATCCCCGTCGCCGCGGCCGCGGCGACGGCCAGTGCGGCGAACCCCACGAGATACCCGTGCATCGAGCCCCCATCCCCCACGCGCCGGGTGAGGCGCATCGCCTGATCATGACATGGGGACATCCGGTGGTCACCCCCCGCGCGCCTTCGTCCGAAGTACGTCCCGCCGTAGGGCTCCGTACACCGTGACCGCCCGCCGGCGGGATCCCGCGAGCCCCTTCCGCCCACCCCTGCCCCACCCGTACCCCGAGTGCTCCCAACTCCTCGTATACCGGTCGCGGTCACCGTCGAACGGCCATACGCTCCCAAATGTGACGTCGCCCCTGAGCCGAAGCCGGTCGCGCCGGGCCCCGTCGCACAGAGCCGTGCGGGTGGCGCATGCCGTGCTCGGGGGGCTGGTCGCGATGGGCTGGCTGGTGCTGCCGCTGGCCCGGGCGGGAGCCGAGGCCCCGGCGGCCCCGGTCCGGAGCCCGGGGGCGGAGCCTCTGCCGGCCGCGGCTCCGCAGGCCGCCACCGCGACCGGCGATCTCGTGCCGCCCCTGGTCGCGGCCGGCGCCGCGGGCGCGGTCGCGGCGTACGGGTACGGCAGGCGCCGACGGCGGGCGGCCCGGACGACACCCGGCGGCGACCGCGGTCTCATGCCCCTGCACGAACTCGACCTCCAGGCGCGGCGGTTGCTCGTCGAGACGGATGACTGCGTCCGCGTGTGCGCCGAGGAACTCGCCGTCGCCGCGGACCGCTCGCCGGGCGACGAGCTCGAACCGTACGAGTACGACCTCAGGCACGCGGAAGCGGCGCTCGCCGCGGCCTTCCTGCTGCGGCAGCGCCTCGACGAGGCGGACGCGGCCGGCGTGGACCCGGACGACGGCGAGGACGACCGCAGGGACGTCCTGGAGGAGATCGTCGCCCGGTGCCAGGACGCCGGGCAGCGGCTGGACGCGGCCGCTCCCGGGTTCGACCAGATCCGGGCGCTGGAACGCAACGCGGCGGCCGCGCTGGAGTCCGCCGAGGCCCGTTTCCGGGTGGTCGCCGCAGGGGTCCGCGCCGCCGGGGCCACGATCGCCTCGCTCCACGAGCGGTACGCCCCCGCCGCCTCGCTCCCGGTCGTCGGCGACGCCGAACAGGCCAAGGACCGGCTGATGTTCACGACGTCCCATCTCAACCAGGCACGCCAGTACGCGGACCGGGGCGACGGGCCGAAGGCGGCGGCCCATCTGCGGGCGGCCGAGGGCGCGTTGGCGCAGGCAGCGGATCTGGTGGACGGTGTGGAGCGGCTGGCGGGGGAACTGGCCGCCGCGGCGGCCGCGCTGCCGGCGGCGATCGCGGCGGCTGAGACCGCCCGGGACGCGGCCCGCGGGCTGCCGGCCGACGCCCGGGCCGCGCTGGTCGGCCCGCTCGGGCACACGGACGCGGTGCTGTCCGCGGTGCGTCACGAGACGGCCGCCGGCCCCTTCGACCCGCTGGACGCGCTGCGCCGGGTGACGGAGGCGACGGCGGCCCTGGCCGGGGCGGGAGGCGACGGCCTGCCGGACGGGCGCGAGCAGGCGCTGATCCCGGCCCGCGGTTCCCTTGCCGGGGCCGCGGGTTTCGTCGGCACGCACCGCGGGGCGGTCGGCTGCGAGGCGCGGACCCGGCTCGCCGAGGCCCGGCGGCTGCTCTCGCCGGGTTCGGTTCCCCCGTCCGAGGTGCTGCGGGCCGACGAGTTCGCCCGGGAGGCCCGGCGGCTCGCCGAACGGGACGTACGGGCCCACGGCAATCCCTCGGGCGGGCGCGGGGGCGCCGGAGCGGGCGGCGCGGTGCTCGGCGGGATCCTCCTGGACGACGGCGAGGGCGGCCCGATGAGCTACGGCGGCCCCCGTACCCGGGGCCGCCGCGGAGCCTTCTTCACCTGAACCGCCGGCAGGAACGTCCGGGGCCGGCGCTGTTCCGCTCCCGGGGCCCGGTCCTCAGAACAGGCTGAGCAGGGCTTCCGCCGGGTCCGTGAGGGTGGTTCCGCCGTCCGGGAGGGGGAGTTCGAACCACACCGTCTTTCCACGCGGGGTCCGGCGGGAGCCCCAGCCGGCCGACAGGAGGCCGACGAGCTGGAGGCCCCGGCCGCCCTCGTCGGTGTCACGGGCGCGGCGGCGGCGCGGCTGGACGAGGCCGGCGTCCCAGACCTCGCAGACGAGGGTGCGGTCCAGGAGCAGGCGCAGTCTGATCTCGCCCTCGCCGTAGCGCAGGGCGTTCGTCACCAGCTCGCTGACCAGCAACTCGGCCGTGTCGACGAGCGGTTCGAGGTCCCAGGCGACGAGCTGGGTGCGCGCGTACTCGCGGGCTCGGCCCACGCTGCGCGGCTCACGGGGCAGGGTCCAGTCGCCGACGGACTCGGCGGGCAGCCCCTGGACGCGCGCCATCAGCAGGGCGATGTCGTCCTCGCCGTGATGGGTGTCGAGGGTGTTCAGGACGTGGTCGCAGACGTCCTCCAGCGGCCTCGCGGGGTCGGTGAGGGCACCGACGAACGCCTGGAGTCCCTCGTCGAGGGGATGGTCGCGCGATTCGACCAGTCCATCCGTGTAGAGCGCCAACAGTGCGCCTTCGGGCAGTTCGACCTCCACCTCCTCGAACGGCTCGCCGCCCACCCCGAGCGGCATCCCGGGCGGTACGTCGAGCATCAGCGCGGTCTCACCGGGCTCGACGAGCACGGGCGGCAGATGGCCCGCGTTGGCGAAGGTGCACCGGCGGGTCACCGAGTCGTAGACGGCGTACACACAGGTCGCGAGATACACCTCGGAGAGGTCGGCGTCGCGGGGCTGGCGGGCCGTGCGGGTGGCCTGCTGGACCCCTCCGGGGGTGCCGAGGCCGCGCGCGATCTCGTCCAGCGCCGAGAGGACCTCGGCGGGTTCGAGGTCGAGCAGGGCCAAGGTGCGTACGGCGGTACGCAGTTCGCCCATCGCCACGGCGGCGCGCAGTCCGCGCCCCATGACGTCACCCACCACCAACGCCGTGCGGTGACCGGGGAGTTCGATGACGTCGAACCAGTCGCCGCCGACCTCGGTGGCGGCGTTGCCCGGCAGATAGCGGCAGGCGATGTCGAGGCCGGAGGCCTCGGGGTCGCCCGGGGGCAGCAGGGACCGCTGCAGGATGAGGGCGCGTTCGTGCTCGCGGCGGTACAGGCGGGCGTTGTCGATGCAGACGGCCGCGCGGGCGGCCAGCTCCACGGCCAGGGCGCGGTCGCGCTCCCCGAAGGGTTCGCTGCCCTTCGTGCGGGAGAACTGGGCGAGTCCGACGACGGTGTCGTGGGCGACCATCGGGACGGCCAGGGTGGACTGGATGAGGCCGCCGCCGTCGTCGGCGGGTATGTGCTGCGGGCGCGCGGTGCGCAGGGCGTCCGCGCAGGGCGAGTTGAACGGGTAGTGGTGGACCGCGCCGACGGCGACGGGCACGGGGCCGCCGGCGAACGGCGCGTCGGAGACGGCGCTGGCGAAGGCGACCCGGCGGAGTTCGGCGCTGCCGTCCGCGAGACCGGGCGGGGTCTCGTCACCGACGAGCAGCCCCTGGTAGAGGTCGACGGTCGCGAGGTCGCAGAAGCCGGGGACCACGACGTCGAGGAGTTCGCGGGCTGTGGTCTCCAGGTCGAGGGAGTTGCCTATGCGGGCGCCCGCCTCGTTCAGCAGGGCGAGATTGCGCCGGGCGGCAGCGGCCTCGCGGGCGGCGGCGCGGCGGGAGGTGATGTCGGTTCCGAGCCAGGCGATGCCGATGGGGCGGCCGCTTCCGCTGTGCACGCGGTAGAGGTTGATGGACCAGTGGCGGCGCTCGTCGGAGCCGGGCACCTGCCCGGTGACGTGCATGTCCGTGATGGAGTCGCCGGTCTCCAGGACCCGGCGCAGGACCGCGGTCACCCGCTCGGCCTCGGCGCGCGGGAGATAGTCGTGGACGCCCTTGCCGCGGTGGTCGTCGACGGTGCCGCCGAAGATCGAGGCGAACCGCTGGTTGGCGCGCCGGACCTGGAGGTCGGTGTCGATCAGCAGGAACCCGAAAGGAGATTGACCGAAAATCGCCTGCGAGGCGGCGAGGTCCGTCTCCATCGTCCGCAGGGTCCGGACGTCCACCACGATGCAGACGGCGGCCCGCTCGCCGTGCTCGTTGGTCGTCGGCATGACGTAGACCTCGGCGAGACCCTCGCGCGTCGCGAGGTCCCCGGCGTCCTCGTCCGCGCCCTCGGGGGCGGGTGTGCGGAAGGGCACGAGCCCGGTCCACTCACGGCCGTCCAGGATCTCCGCCATCTTCCGCTGACCGGACTCGCGCCGGTCGGCGGGGACGAACGCCTCGACGGGATCCATGCCGACGGCCCGCTCCGCCGGGATGCCGAATATCTGCTCGGCCCGCAGGCTCCACTGGTCGACGAGGCCGTCGGCGCCGATGGAGAAGGAGGCGGCCTTGATGTAGTCGTAGACCGAACCGGGCGGACTGCTCTGCCACATGGGGTCGCCGGGGGCCTCGTCGGGGCCGTCGCCGGCCGGACCGACCGCGTCATGGGCCGCCGCGCCGCGGGCCGCTCGCGTGTCGTGGGCCGCCGCTTCATGGGCCGCCCCTGCGTCATGGGCCGCCCCCTCGGCGCTCGCGTCGCCGGTCGCGCCGGGAACCGCGCGCGCGTCATCGCCCGCCGCATCAGCCCTGGCGCCGCCCGACGGGTCCTCGGACTCCGTGGCCTTCGCTGGTATCTCGCTCACGCGAACCGTCCCCTCCAGCTCACCGCGCCCGGCACCGGTCACCAGGGGCGGCTGCCCGCAGTATCCAGCACTACGGGGCCGCACGGCACGGTGTTCACGATCACAGCACGGTCCCGATGATTTTTGGACCGGCCGCGACATACTCCCAGTCTTCTAACCAGGTGGCGCCCCGTCGAACCAAACAACGCGACACCTGTCGGAAGCGGGTTCCGGTCGCGCGCGGCCGGGGCGTCCCCGCCTCCGCTTCACCGACCGCTCCGGCCCGGCCGTCGCGACGCGGATCAGCCCGGCACGGCCAGTTCGAACCAGACGGTCTTGCCGTCGTCCGCGGGCCGGGTGCCCCAGCGCCGGCACGAGCCGGCCACGAGCTGGAGTCCGCGGCCGCTCTCGTCGGAGGAGTCGGCGGACCGTTCGCGGGGCGGGTCCGGCAGCGGGTCGGAGACCTCGACGCGCAGGGCGCCCGGCACGTCCCCGGTGCGGACGAGACGGACGCCGATCGGGCCCGTGGCGTGCCGGAGCGAGTTCGTCACCAGTTCGCTGACCAGGAGGGTCGCGATGTCGCCGAGGGATTCGAGGTCCCAGTCGCGCAGTTGCCCCCGGACGACGGCGCGGGCGGTGCGGACGGCACCGGGCTCCGCGGGAAAGGTCCACTCGGCGCAGTCGCCGTCAGTGTCGATCAAGCCGATCACTTCCCAGACCAGAAGCCGCCCGTGCCCGGTTTCGGGGGGTTAATGGGCACATACCCGTATCGGTGACGGTTTATCGCGCCGGGGCACACTCTGGCGCGAACGGCGCACGCGCGGGCACCCGGAACGTCATGCGTCCCGATCGAGCCACGGCAGTGCGCTCTTGACCGCCGCCACGTCCTGGTCGAGCCAGTCCACGTCCCAGATCTCCCCGGGGGTGAGCCAGCGCAGTTCGTCGTGGTCCTCGAGGGGCTCCGGTTCGGCCGAGCCGGGCAGCAGCCGGGCGGCCCACACGACCAGGACGTATCCGGGTTTCAGCGGCCATTCGCCGGGGACCCGCTCGGTCGCCCGCGCCTCCACGCCCAGTTCCTCGCGCAGTTCGCGCACGAGGGCGCGCTCGGGGCTCTCGCCGGGCTCGACCTTGCCGCCCGGGAGCTCCCAGCGCCCGGCGAGGTCGGGGGGCGCGCTGCGGCGGGCGGCGAGCAGGCGTCCGGCGCGCACCACGGCGCCCGCGACCACCACGATCCGTTCCGTCATGCGCCGGAGCCTACGGGAGGGGGAGGGTGTCGGACGCCCGCCCGGTCAGCGGGTTCCGTTCGGGCCGATCCGCTCGACCCAGTAGAGCTGTTTGTGCCCTCGGGCGTCGAGGCTGTCCGCGATCTTCTGGGCCTCGGCGCGGGTCGCGTACCTGCCGACGCGATAGCGATTGCCGTTGTCGTCCTGTCGTATGACGAGCCAGGGAAGCGTGATCGTGCCGTCGTTCATCGAGCCCCTCCACTTCCCGCCCCGGGCCCCCGCCGAACCCCGCATTCCAACGAAACCGCAATACGCATATGCCCGAGCCTACGCCTTACCTTCACGCAGCGAACACGGGTTTACACAAAGAGGTACGCAACCGGCCAGTAGGGAAGGTCGACCCAGGGGGCGCACGCCGTCGAACACGCCGCTCACGACCCTCGCGCGCCCTGGAAAGGGTGCATTCGTCCCGGGAACCGCTCCTCGAGAAAGGCCGGATCCGAACCGGGCACACGAGCGGTTCCGCCGGCGCGCGGACCATCGGCGACACGCGGAACCGTCAGCCGTGCACCGGGCCGTGCACCAGGGCGGGTTGCTCCGCACGGAGGTGACGCGTGGTCACTTCACCGGCAGGTGATAGGCGATCCGGTAGCGGTCCGCCGGGACCACCACGTCCGCCGTCTCTACCGGCCGGCCCGAGGCGTAGAAGGTGCGCTGGATGACGACGACCACATGCCCGGGCACGCCGCCCAGCGCCAGGAGTTCCTCGGCGAGGCCGGGGCGCGCCCCCACCTCCTCGGTGACGTTGTCCACGATCACGTCGATGGCCGCCATGCGCTCGACGACCCCCATGCCGCCGAGCGGTCCCTCCTCGGGGAGCATCACCGGCGTACGCCCGGTCACGGCGAGCGGCTCCCAGGAGGTGGAGAGCATCATCGCCTCGCCGCCGTCGCGGTAGACGTAGTTCGTGCACATCACGCGGTCGCCCGGCTGGATGGCCAGCCGCTCGGCGATCACGCCGCTCGCCTCGACCTGGCGGCTGTGCGACTCCCAGGTGCCGCGCACGGCGAAGTCGGCCTGCTCCTGGCGGAAGGGGGTGGCGCCGCTGTCCGGGCGGTACCCGGAGCGGGCGACACGGCGCGGCACGGGCCGCTCGCGGACGTAGGTGCCGGAACCGGAGCGGCCCTCGACCAGGCCCTCGGCCATCAGCACCTTGCGCGCCTCCAGGGCGACGGTGTCCGAGACCCCGTACTCCTCGCGGATCCTCGCCTGCGAGGGGAGCCGGGTGTGCGGTGGCAGCGAACCGTCGACGATCTTCTTGCGGAGATCACCCGCGACGCGCAGATACGCCGGCTGCTCACCGAATGTCACTTAGCCGCTCCCATCAGGTTGTACAGACAGCAACAGCGTGGCAACCGTGGGTTGTGCCATGCAAGCGAAGGCCAGAGAATCACTCGAAGTGATGACGCATGCCCCCTGAGGCCATTACGCAGGCACTTTCTCCCCACTGTGGCGGCCGTCACACCTCGATTCCGCTGCCGTCTTCGCCGCCGCTACCGGCACCCCCGCCGGTGTCCTCCTCGGGCGGGGTGGTGGCGAGCCCCAGAGCCTTGCGGGTCGTGACCGTCCTCTTCGGGTCGATGATCTTCAGAGCCTTCTCGTAGTGGGCGTAGAAGGTGTCCGCGTCCGACGCCTTCGCGGCCTTCGCCCACTCCGCGCGGGACCGGTCGAGGTCCTTCACCAGCGCCGCGACCCGCTCCCCCGCGGCGGGAGCGAACGTATGGCCGCGCAGCAGGTCGGCCTGCTCCGCGAGCGCGCCCGAGACCCGGGTCGCCCACCGCCGGTGGCCCGGCAGGTCGTCCTCGACGTACTCCTCCTCGGGGGCCGAGGCCATCGCCCTGTTGAGGACCCGCGCCGCCTCCAGATAGGCGACCTGGTCCGCGTCGAGCGTGGTGGAGTCCTCGCGCAGCGAACCGGTCAGGGTGCCGTGCTCGTCGGTGTTCCCGAACATGCACGTGATCTCACGGTCGCCCATGCCCCAGCTCTGCCGGGTCGGCGTGAAGTAGTAGACGTCGACGTCGTCCGGGACGGCCCAGCCGTCCATCGCGTACGTGTCCACGAGGGAGTAGCACATGTCCCCGGCCTCGTCGGAGACCGCCGTGTCGCCCGGGTAGGAGCCGTCGTGCGCCTTCGCCTCGGCGAACACCTCGCCGTCGTGCTTCCCGGAGCACGGCACGGTGTCGACGTCGTAGGCGACGCCCTCCAGGGTGCCCTCCGGTGTGTCGAAGCACTGGCCCTTGTGCAGCGAGAACGCGCTGCCGTCGCCGCGCGCCCCCTCCGTGAAGCCGTCCCAGAAGTCGCGCGCTCCCCCGGTGGCGACCATGAGCGCGAGCAGCACGACACCGACCGACGACATCACCATGCCGGCCACCGCCATCCCCTTGCCGCGCTGGCCGCGCTTCCTGATCTGGACGAGCGCCACGATCCCGAGCACCAGCCCGACGGCCGGCAGGAAGCAGAGGATGCCGAGGACCAGCGCCGCGATGGCGAGCCCGTTGACGGGAGCCTGCTGCCCGTAGGGGGACCACGGCTGCCCCCAGGGCCCGTACGGACCCGCGTACGGGCCCTGCTGGTAGGCGCCCTGCGGCGAGGGGCCCTGCGGGTACGGAGCGTGCGGGTACGGCGGCGTCCCCGGCGGCGGGTACGGCCCCTCGGGCTGCTGCGGGCCGGGCGGCGGGGGTGTGGCCACGTTCTCCGTTGCTCCTCATCCGTTCGCGTCCCCTTCACGATGGAACGCGCGTACGACTGCCGAATGGCTGCGCGCATCGTAAGCGCGGCACGGACGGGGTCGTGACGGGGGCGCCCCGCGACGGCCGGAACCCGGCGTTCCCCCGCGCCCCCAGCCGGGTTCCGCCCCCGGCGTCTTCGCCGCGCCCTGCCCCGCCCCGCCCCGGAGCCTTCGCCGCGTCCCGTCCCCGGAGCCTTTGCCGCGTTCCGCCCCCGGGGCGCGTCTAACCTGCCTCCATGACTGCACTGCCGGACTGCTTCTGCCCGACGGACGGCACGCGCGTCCCCGCCGGCTCGCTCGCCTGGTGCTGCCCGGTCTGCCGCGGCCCGCTCGACCTGGACTTCGCGCCGACGCCGGCTCCCCTCGCCTCCCTCACCGGCCGGGTGAACTCGATGTGGCGGTACGCGGAGTGCCTGCCGCTGTCCACGCCCACGGTCAGCCTCGGCGAGGGCCGTACGCCCTTGTTCCCCCTGCGCGAGGGCGTCCTCGCCAAGCTCGACTTCCTGATGCCGACGCTGTCGTTCAAGGACCGCGGGGCGGTGATGCTGGCCGAACTGGCCCTGCGGCTCGGGCCCCGGCGGGTGATCGCGGACAGCAGCGGCAACGCGGGCACGGCGGTCGCCGCGTACTGCGCCCGGGCCGGGCTGCCCTGCGACGTCTACGTCCCCGAGGGCACCTCCGCCAAGAAGCTGGAGCAGATCGAGGCGCACGGGGCCAAGCCGCGGGTGGTCGAGGGCGACCGCGAGGCGACGGCCCGCACGGCGCGCGAGGCGGCCGACGAGGACGGCGTGTTCTACGCCTCGCACGTGTTCAACCCGTACTTCCTGCACGGCACGAAGACGTACGTCCACGAGGTCTGGGAGGACCTCGGCGGGCGTCTGCCGGACGTCCTCGTCCTGCCGGTCGGCAACGGCACGCTGCTGCTGGGCGCCGCCCTCGCCGTGGCCGAACTGCACACGGCCGGGCTGATCGACCGGAGGCCTGCTCTCCACGCCGTCCAGGCCGCCGCGGTCGCCCCGCTGGCCCGCGCCTGGTCCGAGGGCGCCGACGACCTCGTCGGGGTCACGCCGACGGCGCCCACGTTCGCCGAGGGCATCGCGATCCCGCACCCGCCGAGGGCCCGTGCCGTCCTGAGCGCGGTGCGCGCCTCCGGGGGTGCCTTCCTGACCGTGACGGAGGATCAGATCCGCCACGCCCAGGCGGATCTCGGTGGCCGCGGGCTGTACGTGGAGTCCACCGGGGCGGCCTGCTGGGCGGCGATCCGCGAGGGCGCCCTCGGCACCCGGGAGGCGGTGGTACCGCTGTGCGGCGCGGGCCTGAAGTCGGGACGGGCGCAGACCTGATCCGGCGTCACGGTGGAGCGGAGATCACGGCACAGGGCTTCAACCGGGGAACCCCGGTACCGGCGACGTCGACCGACACCCGTCCGGCACGGTGAGAAGTCACGAAAGCCGGAAGGGCCCGGCCCCGAAGAGCCGGACCCTTTCCGCCCCGCGTCTACGCCCGATCAGGGGCGTGACGCCGGTGCAGCCGTTACACGTTGAAGCGGAACTCCACCACGTCGCCGTCCTGCATCACGTACTCCTTGCCCTCCATGCGGGCCTTGCCCTTGGCGCGGGCCTCGGCGACCGAGCCCGTCTCGACCAGGTCGGCGAAGGAGATCACCTCGGCCTTGATGAAGCCCTTCTGGAAGTCGGTGTGGATCACACCGGCGGCCTCGGGGGCCGTCGCGCCCTTCTTGATCGTCCAGGCGCGGGACTCCTTGGGACCGGCCGTCAGGTAGGTCTGGAGGCCGAGGGTGTTGAAGCCGACGCGGGCCAGCGTGGCGAGGCCGGGCTCCTCGGCGCCGACGGACTCGAGGAGCTCCAGGGCGTCCGCCTCGTCGAGCTCGGCGAGGTCCTGCTCCAGCTTGGCGTTCAGGAAGATCGCCTCGGCGGGGGCGACCAGGGCGCGCTGCTCGGCCTTGAAGTCCTCGTCGACCAGCTCGTCCTCGTCCACGTTGAAGACGTAGAGGAACGGCTTGGTGGTGAGCAGGTGCAGGTCGTGCAGCAGCTCCTCGTTGCCGGAGCCCTGGACGATGCCCGCGGAGAACAGGGTGTCGCCCTTCTCCAGGATCTCCTTGGCCGCCTCGACCGCCGCGACCTTGGGCGCGATGTCCTTCTTGATGCGCGACTCCTTCTGGAGCCGCGGCAGGACCTTCTCGATCGTCTGGAGGTCGGCGAGGATCAGCTCGGTGTTGATCGTCTCGATGTCGTCCTTGGGCGAGACCTTGCCGTCGACGTGCACGACGTTCTCGTCCTTGAACGCACGGATGACCTGGCAGATCGCGTCCGACTCACGGATGTTCGCGAGGAACTTGTTGCCCAGGCCCTCGCCCTCGCTGGCGCCGCGCACGATGCCCGCGATGTCGACGAAGTCGACGGTCGCCGGCAGGACGCGCTGCGAGGAGAAGATCTCGGCCAGCTTGGTCAGACGGGGGTCGGGGACACCGACCACGCCGACGTTCGGCTCGATCGTGGCGAACGGGTAGTTGGCCGCGAGCACGTCGTTCTTGGTCAGGGCGTTGAACAGGGTCGACTTGCCGACGTTGGGCAGACCGACGATTCCGATCGTGAGCGACACGTTGCGACTTCCCGTACGAGAGGATGGGCGAGGGGCCCTCCAGAAGAGCGGGCCGATCCACCAGTCTACGGCGTGCCCCGGCTCCCGCCCGCGAGGTATCGAACGCATGGCCAAGGTCGTTCCACGGCCCCGGCTTCGGCCCGTCTCCGGCGTGTCCCAGGGGCCATTCCACACATAAAACGACCTAAGTTGGTCCAGTGGAGCAACACAGGACGCGTCCCCCTCAGTACAGACCGCGACGCGGGGCACCCGTTCCGGCCCAGGCCGGGCGGACCGCGGGCGGCGGTGTCGGACGGGACGGCCCGGCGGCGCGGCGGCCCGCGCCCGCGGCGATCCGGCAGCCGGGACGGACGTCCCGGCCCCGGCTGACCGGGCTCGGCGCCGGCCTGTTCTGCGGCGCGTCGATGTTCGCGCTGGCCTGCCTCGACGCCCTGCTGTTCGACGGCTCGGCGACGGTGTACGGGGTGCTGTTCCTGCCGGTGTGCGTGCTGACCGGGCTGTGGGTGCGGCCCGGTGACCTGGTGACCGCTCCCGTGGTCCTGCCGATCGCCTTCGCCTTCGGCCTGCCGCCCATCGCCGAGGACGGCGGAGGCGGTGTCGGCGGCCACCTCATGGGCCTGGTCACCGCCCTCGCGCTCCAAGCGGGCTGGCTGTACGGGGGGACTCTGGCCGCGGTCCTCGTCGTGGCCGTCCGCAGGATCCAGCTGATGAACCGCCGCCGCGCGGCCAGGCAACGGGACCGGGCGCGCGAGGTGCCGCCCGGCCGCCGGCCGCGCTGACCGACGCGGCGGGCCTGCCACCGGCCCTAGTGGTGGGTCTGTGCGGCTCGCATCGCCGCGCCCACGATCCCGGCGTTGTTCTGGAGCTGCGCGGGGACGATCTCCGCCTTGATGCCCTGGATCAGCGGCAGGAACTTCTCGGCCTTGCGGCTGACGCCGCCGCCGATGATGAACAGCTCCGGGGAGAACAGCATCTCGACGTGGGCGAGGTACTTGGTGACCCGGCGCGACCAGTGTTCCCAGGTCAGGTCGTTGTCGTCCTTGGCCTTGGTGGACGCCTTCTTCTCGGCGTCGTGGCCGTTCAGCTCGAGGTGGCCCAGCTCGGTGTTCGGGACCAGCTCGCCCTCGGTGAACACGGCGCTGCCGATTCCGGTGCCGAACGTGAGCAGGATGACCGTGCCCCGGCGGCCCTTGCCGGCGCCGAACTCCATCTCGGCGACACCGGCCGCGTCCGCGTCGTTCAGCAGGGTCACCGGCAGCCCGCCGAGCCGCTCGCCGAGCAACGCGCCCGCGTCCACGTCGATCCAGGACTTGTCGACATTGGCGGCCGTACGGATGGTGGAACCGCCGGTCACCACGCCCGGGAACGTGATGCCCACCGGGCCGGTCCAGCCGAAGTGGTCGATGACGTCCTTCACGCCGTCGGCCACCGCGTCGGGCGTCGCCGGGTGCGGGGTGAGCACCTTGCAGCGCTCCTCCGCGAGGTCCCCGCGGTCAAGGTCCACGGGGGCACCCTTGATCCCGGATCCGCCAATGTCCACACCGAAGATCTTCATGGCCCTACGTTACGTCGTACGGCTGACCGTCACTTCCCGGACGGACCGCCGGTGCGTGCCTCCACGAGAGCGGCCGCCTCGGCGCGCAGGTCGCGGCGCAGCTCCTTGGGGAGCGAGAAGGTGATGGACTCCTCGGCCGCCTTGACGATCTCCACGTCCTCGAAGCCGCGCCCGGACAGGAACTCCAGGACCTGCTCGACCAGGATCTCGGGGACGGAGGCGCCGGAGGTGACACCGACCGTGGTGACTCCCTCGAGCCAGGTCTCGTCGATCTCCTCGGCGAAGTCGACCAGGTGGGCGTCGCGGGCGCCGGCGAGCTTGGCGACCTCGACCAGGCGCACCGAGTTCGAGGAGTTGCGCGATCCGACCACGATGACGAGGTCGGCCTCCGCGCCCATCTGCTTCACGGCGAGCTGGCGGTTCTGCGTGGCGTAGCAGATGTCGTCGCTCGGCGGGGAGATGAGCAGCGGGAACTTCTCCTTGAGGGCGTCGACCGTCTCCATGGTCTCGTCGACCGAGAGGGTGGTCTGGGAGAGCCAGACGACCTTGGAGGGGTCGCGGACCTCGACCTTGTCGACGTCCTCGGGGCCGTCGACCAGGGTGATGTGGTCGGGCGCCTCGCCGGAGGTGCCGATGACCTCCTCGTGGCCCTCGTGCCCGATGAGGAGGATGTCGAAGTCCTCGCCTGCGAAGCGGACGGCTTCCTTGTGGACCTTGGTGACCAGCGGGCAGGTGGCGTCGATGGTGGCGAGCCTGCCGGCCGCGGCCTCGTCGTGGACGACGGGGGCGACGCCGTGCGCCGAGAACATGACGATGGACCCCTCGGGGACCTCCGCCGTCTGTTCGACGAAGATCGCGCCCTTCTTCTCCAGGGTCTGCACCACGTACTTGTTGTGGACGATCTCGTGACGGACGTAGATCGGAGCCCCGTACTGCTCGAGGGCCTTCTCGACGGCGATCACGGCGCGGTCCACGCCCGCGCAGTAGCCACGGGGGGCGGCGAGCAGGACACGGCGGCCGGGCGAAGCAGTCATGCCCACCATCGTAAGGCCGCGCCCGGGGGGCCGGGGATCGCCTCCGCCCCGACCTGGCCGTTCGACGGGGCGCACGGGCTCGCGGGTGTTGTCGGTGGCGGCCACTACGCTCGGGCGCATGGCTCTCAACACGTCCGCGGAGACCCCGCTGCCCGTCGGCGAGGTGTCACGGCTCATCGGGGGATGGATCGACCGGCTCGGCGCAGTGTGGGTCGAGGGGCAGATCACCCAGTTGTCGCGGCGCCCCGGCGCGGGCGTCGTCTTCCTGACGCTGCGCGACCCGTCGTACGACATCTCGGTGAGCGTGACCTGCTACCGCCAGGTCTTCGACGCCGTCGCCGACGTGGTGAGCGAGGGCGCCCGGGTGGTCGTCCACGCCAAGCCCGAGTGGTACGCGCCCCGGGGCCAGCTGTCCCTGCGGGCCGCCGAGATCAAGCCGGTGGGGGTGGGGGAGCTCCTGGCCCGGCTGGAACAGCTGAAGAAGTCGCTGGCGGCGGAGGGCCTGTTCGCGGCCGGGCGCAAGAAGCCGCTGCCGTTCCTGCCGCAGCTCGTCGGGCTGGTGTGCGGGCGGGCCTCGGCGGCCGAGCGTGACGTGCTGGAGAACGCCCGGCACCGCTGGCCCGCCGTCCGCTTCGAGGTGCGCAACGTCGCCGTGCAGGGCGTCCACGCGGTGCCGCAGGTCGTGCAGGCGGTGCGGGAGCTGGACGCGATGGACGAGGTCGACGTGATCGTCGTGGCGCGCGGCGGCGGCAGCGTGGAGGACCTGCTGCCGTTCTCGGACGAGCAGCTCGTCCGGGCGGTCGCGGACTGCCGTACGCCGGTCGTGTCGGCGATCGGGCACGAGCCGGACAGCCCGCTGCTCGACCTGGTGGCGGACCTGAGGGCCTCCACGCCGACGGACGCCGCCAAGAAGGTCGTACCGGACGTCGGCGAGGAGTACGAACGGGTGCGGTTCCTGCGGGACCGCGCGCGGCGCTGTGTGCAGGCGTTCGTGGACCGTGAGGAGCGCGGCCTGGCGCAGGCGCTGGCCCGGCCCTCGATGGAGGACCCGCACCGGATGATCGACGAGCGGGCGGACCAGGTCTCCGCCCTGCTCGACCGGGGCCGGCGCACCCTCGGGCATCTGCTGGACCGCGCGGACTCGGAGCTGACGCACACCCACGCGCGCGTGGTGGCCCTGTCCCCCGCGGCGACCCTCCGGCGGGGGTACGCGGTGCTGCAGCGGGACGACGGCCATGTGGTCCGGGACCCGGCCGAGGTCGCGGCGGACGAGCCGCTGCGGGCGCGGGTCGCCGAAGGTGAATTCACGGTTCGAGTCGATGCATAGGGTGGGCGGATGACCAGCAAGGTGGACGAGGCGCTCGGCTACGAGCAGGCGCGGGACGAGCTGATCGAGGTCGTACGCCGCCTCGAGACGGGCGGGACGACCCTGGAGGAGTCCCTGGCGCTCTGGGAGCGCGGCGAGGAGCTGGCCAAGGTGTGCCGGCGCTGGCTGGAGGGCGCGCGGGCCAGGCTGGACGCGGCGCTGGCGGAGGAGTCGGGGGAGGCGGAGGACTCGGGCGAGGACTCGGGCTCCGGTTCCGGCCGGGACTCCGGCTGACGGACGCGCGCGGAGCGCTGCCGGGCATCACCGTGGCCGGCCCCGTCGGGGCCGGCCACAGGCATGTCGTGGGGCGGCGAGGGGCCGGTGACAGGCGGGCCGACAGGCGCGTGCAGGGCCAGCCGACAGGCACGGGCGGGGCTCGCCGACCGGGCGCCGGGGCCGCCTTCACCGGCCGCGCCGTTGTGAAGCGGATCACTACGCCCCGCTTTTGGTTGAACTTTAAACCTCTTGGACGTACTGTCGTACTCGCCAACAGATCCCCCCATGGATCCACCGCACATACCGAGAAGGTTTCTCATGTCTCTCGTCCTTGACCCCACCGCTCAGGACCTGCTGTTCCGCGAGGCCCGCACCGCGAACACCTTCACCGACGAGCCGGTGACCGACGAGCAGGTGCAGGCGATCTACGACCTGGTCAAGTTCGGCCCCACCGCCTTCAACCAGTCGCCGCTGCGCATCACCCTGGTCCGCTCCCCCGAGGCCCGTGAGCGCCTCGTGCAGCACCTGGCCGAGGGCAACCGGGCGAAGACCGCCGCCGCCCCGCTGGTGGCGATCCTCTCCGCGGACAACGAGTTCCACGAGGAGCTGCCGGAGCTCCTCCCCCACTTCCCCGCCGCCAAGGACCTCTTCTTCTCCGAGCGCCCGGTCCGCGAGGGTTCCGCCGCGATGAACGCCGCCCTCCAGGCCGCGTACTTCATCATCGGCGTCCGTGCCGCCGGCCTCGCCGCGGGCCCGATGACCGGTGCCGACCTCGCCGGGGTCCAGAAGGAGTTCCTGGACGACGACCACACCCCGCTGATGATCGTCAACATCGGCAAGCCGGGCGAGGACGCCTGGTTCCAGCGCTCCCCGCGCCTGACGGCCGACCAGGTCATCACCACCGTCTGACCCACCGCACCGACCCGCCGCTACGGCGGACCGGCCACGACGGTCCGCCCCGCAGGGACACGAGAAGGGCCCCCGGCACTCCCGCCGGGGGCCCTTCCGCGTACTCCAGGGGACTACGAGGTCTTCAGGGACTCCGCCATCTTCGCCAGCGAGGCGAACGAACCCGTGCCGGTCACGACCGTCGTGGAGCCCTTCTCCCGCAGGACCAGGGCGTCGTAGTGGCCGCCCTCGTAGCGCTGCCAGGTCCGGTCGCCGATCCGCTCGACGGCCTTCGTCGGCCGCGCGCCCTGGCTCGCCGCGTCGATGAAGACGGCCGGCCGCTGAGTGGACTGCTCGACCGCCACGTACTGACCGTCGGGAGCCTGGTAGCCCAGATGCCAGGCGTCGAACTCGCTGCCGTCGTACCGGACCGAGGTCGCCTTCCACGCCGAGGGCAGCCCCTCGGGGGCCGCCACGGGATAGCTCGCCGCGCGGCGCGCCGTCAGCAGCTCGACCCGGTAGTCGACACGCTTGAGATCGGGCTCGGAGTCGTCATGCGGGATGAAGATGTAGATGACGCCCGCCATGAGCCCGATGAGGCCCAGGGAAAGAATCATGTCCCGGACCGACTGCTTGCCTTTCATACCTGCCACGCACCTATCGTCGCAGGTGCCCTGGCCTGCTCATCCGTGGGGCCCCCTGCTCATTTTGTAAGCCTGGCGATAGAGTCGGGACATCACCCTCATCCGGCCGTCGTCGTATCAGAAAGGTGCGTGTCGATGACCGAACATCATCTGCCCTCCGAACTCGAGGTCCCGTCCGAGGCTCCGGACCGCAACCTCGCCCTGGAGCTCGTCCGGGTCACCGAGGCAGCGGCCATGGCCGCGGGCCGCTGGGTCGGCCGCGGCGACAAGAACGGCGCCGACGGCGCCGCCGTCCGCGCCATGCGCACCCTCGTCTCCACCGTCTCGATGAACGGCGTCGTCGTCATCGGCGAGGGGGAGAAGGACGAGGCCCCCATGCTCTTCAACGGGGAGCGCGTCGGCGACGGGACCGGTCCCGAGTGCGACATCGCCGTCGACCCGATCGACGGGACCACCCTCACCGCCAAGGGCATGACGAACGCGATCGCCGTGCTCGCCGCGGCCGACCGCGGCACCATGTTCGACCCGTCCGCGGTGTTCTACATGGACAAGCTGGTCACCGGGCCCGAGGCCGCCGACTTCGTCGACATCAACGCGTCCGTGGAGGTGAACATCCGCCGGGTCGCCAAGGCCAAGCGGGTCACCCCCGAGGACGTCACGGTCGTCATCCTGGACCGGCCGCGCCACGACGGGATCATCAAGGAGATCCGGGAGACCGGCGCCCGCATCAAGCTGATCTCCGACGGCGACGTCGCCGGCTCCATCCTCGCCCTGCGCGAGGGCACCGGCATCGACCTGCTGCTCGGCATCGGCGGCACGCCCGAGGGCATCATCTCGGCCTGCGCCGTGAAGTGCCTGGGCGGCACCATCCAGGGCAAGCTGTGGCCCAAGGACGACGAGGAGCGGCAGCGGGCGATCGACGCCGGGCACGACCTCGACCGCGTCCTGACCACGAACGACCTGGTCTCCGGCGAGAACGTCTTCTTCGTCGCGACCGGCATCACCGACGGCGAGCTGCTGCGCGGTGTGCGCTACCGCTCGGAGACCGCGACGACCGAGTCGATCGTGATGCGCTCCAAGTCGGGCACGGTCCGCCAGATCCGGTCGGAGCACCGGCTGAGCAAGCTGCGGGCGTACAGCGCGATCGACTTCGACCGCGCCAAGTAGGAAACCGGCCCGCGGGCCGGGCGCCCACGCGGCGCGAGAAGGGGCGCCCTTTGTGCGGAGGGGCGCCCCTTCTTCGTGCCTGCGTGGCCGGGGCTTCCGCCCGCACGACCACGGACCGGGACACCGGCACCGGGCCACCGGCGCGGCCTCGGACCGGGACGGGCGGGCCCGCGGGTCTCGCACGGCTCTCGCGGAGGGTGCCGCTCCCCTGGCGAACGGGGCGGGCCGGAGAGTCGGCCGGCCCTGCCGTCCGGGGCGATCGCGCCGGTGACGCCGTCGCCCCCGGCCGCCCGCCGTGACACGGCGGAGCCGGATCAGCCGGCCGCGGCTATCGTGCCGTGGGCCGCCTTCTTCAGTTCCATTTCGCGGCGCCGGCGCCGGGCGAGGACGACACGGCGCTCGGCGGCGGTCAGACCGCCCCAGACTCCGTACGGCTCGGGCTGGAGCAACGCGTGCTCGCGGCACTCGACCATGACCGGGCAGCGGGCACAGACACGCTTGGCGGCCTCCTCCCGGGAGAGCCGTGAGGCGGTCGGCTCCTTGGAAGGGGCGAAGAACAGGCCGGCCTCGTCACGCTGGCACACCGCCTCCGTGTGCCATGGCGCTTCCTGATCCCTGTCCCGCACGGGCGCCCGCTGGGCCGGAACGGCAGCTACCTGCAGGGACTGATGCGGCGGTTGCAGCACGGTCTACTCCTGACGACGGCTTCGCGAGCGTGCCGGGCGCCGGGGAAGTCCCGCAGCGCCCTCCAAGAGACGATGCAGCAAGCCCTACCCGCTGTGCGCGCGCCTATGCACTGCGTGCCGAAGCCCGGCCGTTCTCCCGGATGATCGATCGTCCGCCGTCGGGCGGCCGCATCGGCCGCCCGCATATTCACGACCGTCAACGGTCGAGGTGCTTGCGCAAACTCCGGTCCAGCCGGTCCGCCACCCGGTCGTTCACCCGGCTCGTCACCCGGTCGAGGATGTCGGCGATGAGCTTGCCGCGCTTGGGCCGCGCCTCCACGTTCCCGAGGACGGCGAGGCCGTCGATGTAGACCACGGGAGCGTCGGGGTCGCCCGAGTCCAGCGTGTCCACCTCGAAGTTGCCGAGCACCCCGCCGCCGCTGCCGCGCAGCGAGACGTTCTCCGGGACGAAGATCTCGACGTTGCCGAAGACCGAGATCGCCTTGATGACGACCTGCTGGTACTCGAAGATCGCCTCACTCAGGTCGATCTCGACGTTGCCGAAGACCGAGTACGCGTGGATGCGCCGGCCCGCGCGCCAGCGGCCCTTGCGGACGGCGGAGCTGAAGACCGCCACCACGTTCTCGTCGGCCTCGGCCGGGATCGCGCCCTGGGCGGGGCGGTTGGGCGCGGAGACGTACGCGGACGCGGCGCGGCCGGTGTGCGCGGCGGGCAGGTCCCGCACGAAGCCGTCGAGCTCGCCCACCGTCTTGGTGGCCAGCACGCCCTCGACCCGCTCGGCGTGCTCCTCCGGGGTCAGCCGCCCCTCGGCCAGGGCCTCGCGCAGGATGTCGGTGATCCGGTCGCGGTCGGCGTCCGAGGCGCGCAGCTCGGCCGGCTTCGCCGCCGTGGCGGCACTCGCGTCGGGGCTCTTTTGAAGGTCCACGGCACCAGCGTACCCAAACGCGATAGATCGCGACTACCCCTCTCCCGGCACCCGTCCGGAACCCGCCCCGCGCCGGGGTCCGCGGGTCCGGTGTCCGAACTGAGCCTTACCTCACAGCCTCGCCGTCCGCGCCAGGTTCTACGCTGGTGGACGCTGCCAATGACGGCCGGCCTCCGGCGAGTGAGCCGACGGGGCGCGCCCGAGGCGAGGCCCCTAAAGCTGTCTGTCGAGTGAGGAATGGGCGAGATGCCTGAGTTCGCGTACACCGATCTGCTCCCCCAGGGAGAGGACACCACCCCGTACCGGCTGGTGACCTCCGAGGGTGTCTCCACCTTCGAGGCCGACGGGCGCACGTTCCTCAAGGTGGAGCCGGAGGCGCTGCGCAAGCTCGCCGCGGAGGCCATCCACGACATCCAGCACTACCTGCGCCCGGCGCACCTCGCCCAGCTGCGCCGCATCATCGACGACCCCGAAGCCTCGGCCAACGACAAGTTCGTCGCCCTGGACCTGCTGAAGAACGCGAACATCGCGGCCGCGGGCGTGCTCCCCATGTGCCAGGACACCGGCACGGCGATCGTCATGGGCAAGCGCGGCCAGAACGTGCTCACCGAGGGCGGCGACGAGGCCGCCCTCTCGCGCGGCATCTACGACGCGTACAAGAACCTGAACCTGCGCTACTCGCAGATGGCCCCGCTGACCATGTGGGACGAGAAGAACACCGGCTCGAACCTGCCGGCGCAGATCGAGCTGTACGCCACCGACGGCGGCGCCTACAAGTTCCTGTTCATGGCCAAGGGCGGCGGCTCCGCCAACAAGTCGTTCCTCTACCAGGAGACGAAGGCGGTCCTCAACGAGGGCTCCATGATGAAGTTCCTGGAGGAGAAGATCCGCTCGCTGGGGACGGCCGCCTGCCCGCCGTACCACCTGGCGATCGTCGTCGGCGGCACCAGCGCCGAGTACGCGCTGAAGACCGCGAAGTACGCCTCCGCGCACTACCTGGACGAGATCCCCTCCGAGGGCTCCGAGCTCGGCCACGGCTTCCGGGACAAGGAGCTGGAGGAGAAGGTCTTCGAGCTGACCCAGAAGATCGGCATCGGCGCGCAGTTCGGCGGCAAGTACTTCTGCCACGACGTGCGCGTGGTCCGCCTGCCGCGGCACGGCGCGTCCTGCCCGGTCGCGATCGCCGTGTCCTGCTCGGCCGACCGCCAGGCCGTCGCGAAGATCACTGCCGAAGGCGTCTTCCTGGAGCAGCTGGAGACCGACCCGGCGCGCTTCCTGCCGGAGACCACGGACGAGCACCTGGACGAGTCCTCCGACGTCGTCCGGATCGACCTCAACCAGCCGATGGACGACATCCTCGCCGAGCTGACGAAGTACCCGGTCAAGACCCGCCTCTCGCTCTCCGGCCCGCTCGTCGTGGCGCGCGACATCGCGCACGCCAAGATCAAGGAGCGGCTGGACGCGGGCGAGGACATGCCGCAGTACCTGAAGGACCACCCGGTGTACTACGCCGGTCCGGCCAAGACCCCCGAGGGCTACGCCTCCGGCTCCTTCGGCCCGACGACGGCCGGCCGCATGGACTCCTACGTCGAGCAGTTCCAGGCGGCGGGCGGCTCCAAGGTGATGCTCGCCAAGGGCAACCGCAGCAAGCAGGTCACGGACGCCTGCGGCAGCCACGGAGGCTTCTACCTCGGCTCCATCGGCGGACCGGCGGCCCGGCTCGCCCAGGACTGCATCAAGAAGGTCGAGGTCGTCGAGTACGAGGAGCTCGGCATGGAGGCCGTCTGGAAGATCGAGGTCGAGGACTTCCCGGCGTTCGTCGTCGTCGACGACAAGGGCAACGACTTCTTCCAGGACCCGGCGCCCGCCCCGACCTTCACCACGATCCCGGTGCGGGGCCCGGGTCTGGCCTGACGGTACGGCTCGTACGGCGTCCTGAGGGCGGCCGTACGGGCGATCGCGCGGGTGCCCCGACGGGGTGCCCGGCGCGAGGGCACGCAGCAGGGGTGAACGGCCGCCGGACCGGCGGCCGTTCGTCGTTTCCGCGCGCCGGTCCGTCCGGGTGAACGGTCCCGCGCGTGCCGGGCGGGAACACCGGCGGGCTCCGCGATGCTGTCCCCCATGGAGGTGTCACCCATGACGGATGGCCTGGGCGAGGGCGCGTACCGGATCGAGCACGACTCCATGGGCGAGGTGAGGGTGCCCGCGGACGCGAAGTGGCGGGCGCAGACCCAGCGCGCCGTGGAGAACTTCCCCGTCTCGGGGCAGCGCCTGGAGCGCGCGCACATCGAGGCCCTGGCCCGGATCAAGGGGGCCGCCGCGAAGGTGAACGCCGAGCTGGGCGTCATCGACGAGGATGTGGCCGCCGCGATCCAGGAGGCCGCCGCGGAGGTCGCGGAGGGGCGCTGGGACGCGCACTTCCCGGTCGACGTCTTCCAGACGGGCTCGGGCACCTCCTCCAACATGAACGCGAACGAAGTGATCGCGACGCTCGCCGGCGAGCGTCTCGGCCGGGACGTGCACCCCAACGACCAGGTGAACGCGTCGCAGTCGAGCAACGACGTGTTCCCGTCCTCCATCCACATCGCCGCGACCGCCGCCGTGACCCGCGATCTCGTGCCCGCGCTGGAGCATCTGGCCGCGGCGCTGGAGCGCAAGGCGCGGGAGTTCGCGGACGTGGTGAAGGCGGGGCGCACCCACCTCATGGACGCGACGCCGGTGACGCTGGGCCAGGAGTTCGGGGGGTACGCGGCCCAGGTGCGGTACGGGGTCGAGCGGCTGGAGGCCTCGCTGCCGCGGCTGGCCGAACTGCCGCTCGGCGGCACCGCCGTGGGGACCGGGATCAACACGCCGCCCGGGTTCTCCGCCGCGGTGATCGCGGAGGTGGCCCGGTCGACCGGGCTGCCGCTGACCGAGGCCCGCGACCACTTCGAGGCGCAGGGGGCGCGCGACGGGATCGTGGAGACGAGCGGGCAGCTGCGGACCGTCGCCGTCGGGCTGACGAAGATCGCGAACGATCTGCGGTGGATGGCTTCGGGGCCGCGCACCGGACTGGCCGAGATCGCCCTCCCGGACCTCCAGCCCGGCTCCTCGATCATGCCGGGCAAGGTGAACCCGGTGATTCCCGAGGCGGTGCTGATGGTCGCCGCGCAGGTGACGGGCAACGACGCGACGGTCGCCGTCGCGGGCGCGGCCGGGAACTTCGAGCTGAACGTGATGCTGCCGGTGATCGCCAGGAACGTCCTGGAGTCGGTGCGGCTGCTCGCGAACGTCTCGCGGCTGCTGGCCGACCGGACGGTCGACGGGATCGTCGCACACCGGGAGCGGGCCCGTGAGTACGCGGAGTCCTCGCCGTCGGTGGTGACGCCGCTGAACAGGTACATCGGGTACGAGGAGGCCGCCCGGGTCGCGAAGACGGCGCTCGCGGAGCGCCGGACGATCCGCGAGGTGGTGCTGGACTCGGGGTACGTGGAGCGCGGTGACCTGACCGTCGAGCAGCTCGACGAGGCGCTGGATGTCCTGCGGATGACGCACCCGTAACGGCCCGTGTCCGCCGAGAAACGCCTGATGACGCCCCCGTAACAGCGGGTTCCCGAAGGCGTGAACCGTGACGCGAACCGCAGCGTCGTATGCCGGGGACACCTAATATCTGGTCATGGCAGAGGGTGGAGCGATGAGACGGGCGGAGACGGGCGGGCCGGCGTACTGGGAGCCCGGGAGCCAGATCCTGTGGCGGTACCGGGAGAACGCCGGCGACCAGGTCCACATCTGCCGCCCCGTGACGGTCGTACGGGACGACTCCGAGCTGCTGGCCGCGTGGATGGCGCCGGGCACGGAATGCGTGAAGCCGGTGCTGGCGGACGGCTCGCCGGTGCACGGAGAGCCGCTGGAGTCCCGCTACACGAAGCCTCGAGCGGTGCGGCGCGACCGCTGGTTCGGGACGGGCGTGCTGAAGCTGGCACGGCCGGGCGAGCCCTGGTCGGTGTGGCTGTTCTGGGAACAGGGCTGGCGTTTCAAGAACTGGTACGTGAACCTGGAGGCTCCGCTGACCCGTTGGGCGGGCGGGGTGGACTCCGAGGACCACTTCCTCGACATCTCGGTGCACCCGGACCGCAGTTGGCGCTGGCTGGACGAGGACGAATTCGCCATGGCGCAGCGGGCCGGTCTGATGGATGCTCGACTGGCGGCTCGGGTACGGGAGGCTGGGTGGTCTGCGGTGGACGTGATCCGTTCCTGGGGCGCGCCGTTCTCGGACGGATGGCAGCACTGGAGGCCGGAACCGGGCTGGCCGGTTCCCGTTCTGCCGGATGACTGGGACCGTACGCCCGCGCACGTGTCCTCATGAGACCCTTGATGCGCCCCCGTGGTACAACCGTAGGATCGTCTTCCGCAAGGGCACACCGCAGCAACAACTCCCGCAGGATGAGCCGGGCTTGACCATATGTCACCGAGGGGCGGCAGGACGTGAGCGAGGGGTACGAGGCGTACGGCGGCGTGGCCGGCCAGGGACCGGTCGCATCGCGCGGGCTCGCCACCACGGCCGGACGGGCCGGGTGTCGCCCGGCGGGCGGGACTTCGCGGACATGCCCCGGGGCTCCGGCCGTCGCCCCGGTGCCCGCACGGGCCGTTTTCGGCCGCCTGGAGGGCCTGCCGAACCGGGCGGCGGAGGTTCGCGCCCTCGGTTCCGGACCTGACGACACGCAGAATCCGTTCCTGGGGCACACATTCCGGGTATCGGGGCTGCGGGAAGAACTGTGCGCACGGCGCGCAGCCCCGGACGGATGGACTCGACACGCGTGACCGAGCACCCCACCTCGCACGAGCGCCGGCAGAGTGGCGCCGGCCGGCCGCCCGCCCCCGCGGACCCTCGCGGGGCGCTCCTGCGTACCTCGGAACCGCCGTCCCAGCTCCCTGGTCCCGGCGCGTTACCGGTACAGGCCCGCACGGGCGACGCGCCGCGCGCTTCGGGCGCGTCCAAGCCACGCGGCAAGCGCGGGAAGTCGGGCGGACAGGTGTCCGCCGACGCCGGCGTGTCCGCGTCCTCGGGCACGGACATGTCCGCGTCCTCGCCGGCCTCCTCGGGTCCCGGGCCCGAGCACTCGCAGCCGTCGGCGGCCGAGCCCGACACGCACCGGCCGCGGCCGGCTCCCGAGGGCATCCCGATCCAGCCGGACGCCGAGCAGGGCCGGGCCCCGCGGCCCGGCGGCAAGGAGCGGCGCAGCGGTCAGGGCGTGCCGCAGGGCGGTCCGATGCCGATGCGGCGGGACGGGGACCGGCTGCGGTTCGTGGGCGCCGCGACCCGGCGGATCGCCCGGGGCATCGACCTCGACGAGATCGTGATGGGGCTGTGCCGGGCGACCGTGCCGACGTTCTCGGACGCGATCCTCGTCTATCTGCGGGACCCGCTGCCGGTCGGTGACGAACGGCCGACGGGTCCGCTGGTGCTGCGGCTGCGGCGCACGGACCGGATTCCCGAGGAGCGGGACACCGAGAGCGGCTTCCTGCCGGCGCTGCGGCCCGAGCCCAGCGAGCTGTCGGCGCTGTCTGCGGAGCTGTGCGAGGTGCGCCCGGGCGGTGCGCTGGCCGAGGTGCTGCGCGGGGTGCGGCCGGTGTTCGCGGACGCGCCCGCCGCGCGGGCCGCGCTGCCCGAGCTGCTGGGCGACGATCTGCCCGTGCCGAGCGGGCAGCGCGCGATCCTCGCGCCGCTGCGCGGCCGGCGCCGGGTGATCGGCGCGGCGCTGTTCCTGCGCCGGCCCGAGCGGCTCGCCTTCGAGGCGGACGACCTGCTGGTCGCGGCGCAGCTCGCCACGCACAGCGCGCTCGGCATCGACAAGGCGGTGCTGTACGGCCGTGAGGCGTACATCGCCGACGAGCTCCAGCGCACGATGCTGCCCGAGACGCTGCCGCGGCCCACCGGGGTCCGGCTGGCGTCCCGCTATCTGCCGGCCGCGGAGACGGCCCGGGTGGGCGGCGACTGGTACGACGCGATCCCGCTGCCGGGCAGCCGGGTCGCGCTGGTCGTCGGTGACGTGATGGGCCACTCCATGACGTCGGCGGCGATCATGGGCCAGCTGCGGACGACGGCGCAGACCCTCGCGGGGCTCGACCTGCCGCCGCAGGAGGTGCTGCACCACCTGGACGAACAGGCGCAGCGGCTCGGCACCGACCGCATGGCGACCTGCCTGTACGCCGTCTACGACCCGGTGTCGCACCGGATCACGATCGCCAACGCGGGCCATCCGCCGCCGGTGCTGCTGCACCTGGGCGGGCGGGCCGAGGTGCTGCGGGTTCCTCCGGGCGCCCCCATCGGTGTCGGCGGGGTCGATTTCGAGGCGGTGGAGCTGGACGCGCCGGCCGGGGCGACGCTGCTGCTGTACACGGACGGTCTGGTGGAGTCGCGGCTGCGTGACGTCTGGACCGGGATAGAACAGCTGCGGGAGAAGCTCGCGGCCGTCGCGGCGCTGACCGGGCCGGATCATCCGCCGCCGCTGGAAGCCCTGTGCGACGAGGTGCTCGACATGCTCGGCCCGGGCGACCGGGACGACGACATCGCGCTGCTCGCCGCCCGGTTCGACGGGATCGCTCCGAGCGATGTCGCGTACTGGTTCCTGGAGCCGGAGGACGCGGCGCCCGGGCGGGCCCGGCGTCTGGCCCGGCGGGCCCTCGCCCGCTGGGGCATGGAGGATCTGACCGACTCGGTGGAGCTGCTGGTCAGCGAGGTCGTCACGAACGCGGTGCGCTATGCCTCGCGGCCGGTGACCCTGCGGCTGCTGCGGACGGACGTGCTGCGCTGCGAGGTCGGCGACGACGTGCCGCAGCTGCCACGGCTGCGGCAGGCGCGCGCCACGGACGAGGGCGGCCGCGGACTGTTCCTGGTGAACCGGATGGCCCGGCGGTGGGGGGCGACCCGCCTGAGCACGGGAAAGGTCGTCTGGTTCGAGCTGAACCGGAACTGACCGGGCACCCGTCCGGACGGGCAGGGCTCGGCGAACGCGGTGGACACGGCGGACGCGGTCACGAAAAGGAGGAGGGCACCCGGGTTCCGGGTGCCCTCCTCCTCGCGTCGGCCCTGCGGCGCTACTGGTTCGCCTGGCCGAACGGGTTGTCCAGGACGTCGCCGGTGGGCGAGGTCGTCGGGGTGGACGGGGCCGTCGTCGTCGGAGCGGTCGTCGTCGGCTCGTTCGACGGACTCGGCGGGCTGCTCGTGGTGGGCGGCTGCGTCGTCGGCTCCTCGGTCGTCGGCGTCGAGGACGGCGTGCTGGACGGCGTCTGGGAGACGGTCGGCAGGTCGGTCGGCGCGACCGCCGCGCCCGACGTGGTGTTCAGGTCGAACTTGGTGACCTCGCCCATCGCCGCGAAGGTGTAGGCCGCCCAGATCTTCGCCGGGAAGCCACCGCCGTTGACGCGCGCCACGCCACCCGCCCCGTACATCGGGACATGGGCGTGGGTCTTCGGGTCCTCGCCGAACAGCAGTACCGAGGTGACCAGCTTCGGCGTGTAGCCGGTGAACCAGGCGGACCTGTTCTTGTCCGACGTACCCGTCTTGCCGGCGACCTGCTGGCCGTCGCGGGCCGGGTTGTTCGCCACGGACTCCCTGGCCGTACCGTCGTCGACCACTCCGGTCAGCACCGAGGTGACCGTGTCGGCGGCCTCCTCGGGAATGACCTGCTCGCCGATCGGGTCGGGCATCTTGACCGTGCGGTCCTTGTGCTCGACCGAGGCGACGATCGTCGGGGTGACCTGCTTGCCGTGGTTGTCGAGCGTGGCGTAGGCGCCGGCCATCTCCAGCGGGCTGGCGCCCATGGAGCCGAGGGTCTGGGCGGGGACCGCCTGGAGGCCCTTGGTGTGCATGCCGAGCTTGCCCGCGACCTTCAGCACCTCGTCCATGCCGACGTCGACGCCCATCTGCGCGAAGACGGAGTTGATGGACTTGTTCATCGCGGTCTGCACGGTGACGGGGCCGTAGCTGGCCTCGTCCTCGTTCGGCGGCGCGAAGCCGATGTCGCTGCCCACCACGGGACGGCGGTTCGTGCCGTCGTAGACCGTGTTCGCGGTGATCGGCCTGCCGGACTGCGTCTTGGCGTTCTCCGCCAGCGCGGCCGCCAGGATCATCGGCTTGAACGTCGACGCGGCCTGGTAGTCGTCGCGCGTGGCGTTGTTGTAGAAGTGCTTGAAGTAGTCGATGCCGCCGTACATGGCGAGGACCTTGCCGGTCTTGGGATCGACCGAGACAGCACCGGCCTGGATGTCGGCGTCGACCTTGCGCTTCTTCGCGTCCAGCTTGCCGGTGAGCTGCTGCTTGACCGTCTTCTCGAGCAGGGCCTGCTTCTTCTTGTCGATGTTCAGCTTGATGGTCCAGCCACCGCGGTCGATCAGTGCCTTGGCATCGTCCAGGTCGGCCGCGGCGCCCTGGGCGACGAGCTGCCTGGCCACCTCGTTGTTGGCCGTCTCCACCAGATAACCGAGCTGGCCCTCCATGCCGGGGGCGCCCTTGGGCTCCTTGGGGACCGGGAACTTCAGGCCCGCGCGCTTGCCGGCGTCGATCCAGTGCATCTCGACCATGTTGTCGAGGGTGTAGTTCCAGCGGGCCTGGACGAGCTTCTTGCCGGTCTTCGAGGCGACCGCCCAGTCGTACTGGCTCGGGGCCTGGAGCAGCGAGGCGAGGTAGGCGCCCTGCGCGACGTTCAGGTCCTGGGCGTCGACCTGGTAGTAGGCCTGCGCCGCGGCCTGGATGCCGTACGCGTTGCGGCCGTAGTAGCTGGTGTTGATGTAGCCCGCGAGGATGTCGTCCTTGGACTTCTTGCGGTCCACCTTCAGCGAGATGACCATTTCCTTCAGCTTGCGCGTGACGGTCTGGTCCTGGCTGAGGTAGTAGTTCTTCACGTACTGCTGGGTGATCGTCGAACCACCCTGCTTGCCCTTGCCGGAGAGGGTGTTGATCAGACCTCGGGCGGTGCCCTTCAGGTCGATGCCGGAGTCGTTGTAGAACGTCTTGTTCTCCGCGGCGACGAACGTCTTCTGGACGCCCTTGGGCACCTTGGAGAGGTCGACTATCTCGCGGTTGACCTTGCCGGTGCGGGCCAGCATGCCGCCGTCGCGGTATTCGTAGATGTTGCTCTGGCGGCGCGCGGCCTCGTTGCCCTCGGGCACCGGCACGATCATGTACAGCACGATGAAGCCGCCCATGCCGAGCAGGCACAGGCCGAGGAACGTCCCGAGGATCGTCTTCCAGTTCACGAACCGGCGTATGCCGGTGCGGCGGGGCTTGCCGGCCGCCTTCGCGCCGGGCCCGGGGGCCGCCGCTTCATGCCCAGACGAGCTCTGGGGCGCCACGCGGCGGCCCTGCGCCTGCCGCGCTCGTCTCTCGTCAGCTCGTCCCATGGGTCGATCCGCTCCGCTTCTCTCTCGTGTGGCACACAAGTTCGCCGGTCAGGTCAGCTCAGAAAGCTAACACCGCGCCCTATGACAAAGGGGCGTCGATCCGGTCTTTTCCGGACGTGACAATCAGCACGCCCCCAGTGCACCCCCACTGAATGCGACGAGCAGGAGGGGCAGAAGGTTGCCGCGAGGAATGAAGTGTGAGCACTCGGACAGGACAGGGGCGGTTCCCGCACGGCGGGGACCCGTCCCGCCGCCACTCCCTCACCGCGCGCCCCACGGCCCCTCTCCCGTACCGGGCGCGTCCGGCGCCGGGGCCGCGGGCGGGGTGCCCGGCCCGCCCGCGGCCCCGTGCGCGGGAACGCGCCGCGCACGGCATCGGCCGGGGGCTTCCGCCGCCGCCCGGCCCTCCCGGGCTGCTCCCCGGCGCCGCCCCGCGCGCCGTCCGCCACGGTCCCTCCTCGGCCCGAATCACCCCCGGAGGGCCCTGAGAAGCAGGCGCGGGGGCCGGTCCGGCGCCGTCGGGCGGGACGGTTCCAGAACCGTGACAATCGGCCGCGACCAGCCGGTTCACCCCGCCGGGACCACCCTTTCGCCGACCTCTGCACGGCGTGTATACACGCCGTGTATACGCCGTGTGTAGAGTGCGGGGCATGTCCATCGGTCACACCCTTCTGGGGCTCCTGGAGTCCGGGCCGCGTCACGGTTACGACCTGAAGCGGACCTTCGACGAGAAATTCGGTCACGACCGGCCGCTGCACTACGGCCAGGTCTACTCGACGATGTCGCGACTGCTGAAGAACGGGCTCGTCGAGATCGACGGGATCGAGGCGGGCGACGGGCCCGAACGCAAGCGGTACGCGATCACCGAGGCCGGGGTCACGGACGTGCAGCGCTGGCTCGCGACGCCGGAGAAGCCCGAGCCCTACCTCCAGTCGACCCTCTACACCAAGGTCGTCCTCGCCCTGCTGACCCGCCGGGACGCGAGCGAGCTCCTCGACACCCAGCGTTCGGAGCATCTGCGGATGATGCGCATGCTCACCGAACGCAAGCGCAAGGGCGACCTCGCCGACCAGCTGATCTGCGACCACGCCCTGTTCCACCTGGAGGCGGACCTGCGCTGGCTGGAGCTGACGGCCGCGCGCCTCGACAAGCTCGCCGAGGCGGTGACGGCCCGATGACCGCTCCCACCCCTCCCCCGGGCTCCCTGCTGACCGCCGCCGATCTGCGCAAGACGTACGGCCCGACCACCGCGCTGGACGGTGCCGCGTTCTCCATCCACCCCGGCGAGGTCGTCGCGGTGATGGGCCCCTCCGGCTCCGGCAAGTCCACCCTGCTGCACTGCCTCGCCGGCATCGTCACCCCCGACTCCGGCTCGATCACGTACGACGGCCGCGAGATGGCGACGATGAACGACGCCCAGCGCAGCGCGCTGCGCCGCTCGGAGTTCGGGTTCGTCTTCCAGTTCGGCCAGCTCGTCCCGGAGCTGAGCTGTGTCGAGAACGTCGCGCTGCCGCTGCGGCTGAACGGCACCGGCCGCAAGGAGGCCGAGCGCACCGCGCTGTCCTGGATGGAGCGCCTCGAGGTCGACGACCTCAAGGGCAAGCGGCCCGGTGAGGTCTCCGGCGGTCAGGGCCAGCGGGTGGCCGTCGCCCGTTCCCTGGTCACCAGCCCCCGGGTGCTGTTCGCCGACGAGCCGACCGGCGCGCTCGACTCGCTCAACGGCGAGCGCGTGATGGAGCTGCTGACCGACGCGGCCCGCTCGACGAACGCCGCGGTCGTGCTCGTCACGCACGAGGCGCGGGTGGCCGCGTACTCGGACCGCGAGGTCGTCGTGCGGGACGGCAGGTCCCGGGACATGGAGCGGATCGTATGAGTGCCCGCCAGTGGTCCCGCGACCTCGCCATGGGTGCCCGGTTCGCGGTGACCGGGGGCCGCGAGGCCTGGGTGCGCGTCCTGCTCACGGCCGTCGGCGTCGGGCTCGGGGTGGCGCTGCTGCTGCTCACCACCGCGCTGCCGAGCGCGCTGGCCTCCCGGCACGACCGGGAGAGCGCCCGCAACGACATGACGTACGGCTCGGTGGTCGCGAAGAAGTCGGACCGCACGCTCGTCGTCGCGGACGCGGACACCACCTTCCGCGACACGGACGTACGCGGCCGGCTGCTGGCGCCCGACGGCCCCCGGGCGCCGCTGCCCCCGGGTGTGTCCGCGTTCCCCGCGCCCGGCGAGATGGTCGTCTCGCCCGCGCTCGGCCGGCTGCTGAAGTCGGCCGACGGCAGGCTCCTGCGCGAGCGGCTCGACCGCCGGGTCACCGGCACGATCGCCGACAGCGGGCTCGTCGACCCGCACGAACTCGCCTTCTACGCGGGCGCCGCCGGTCTGGACCCCACCGGCACGAGCACCGGCCGGATCGAGCGCATCGGCACGTTCGGCACGGCCGTGCGGTCCGAGGCGATGGACCCGGTCCTGGTGCTGCTCGTCCTCATCGTCTTCGTCGTCCTGCTGATGCCGGTCGGCGTGTTCATCGCCGCCGCCGTACGGTTCGGCGGCGAGCGGCGCGACCGGCGGCTCGCGGCGCTGCGGCTGGTCGGCGCGGACGGGCGCATGACCCGGCGGATCGCGGCCGGCGAGGCACTGGCCGGGGCGCTGGTCGGACTGGTCCTCGGCGCGGGATTCTTCCTGGCCGGACGTCAGCTGGCGGGCCTGGTGATGGTCTTCAGGATCAGCGTCTTCCCCGGCGACCTCGATCCGTCGCCCGCGCTGGTGGCGCTGGTGGCCCTCGCGGTCCCGGCCGCCGCCGTCGCGGTGACGCTCTTCGCCCTGCGCGGTGTCGTCATCGAACCGCTCGGCGTGGTGCGCACCGCGCGGCCCTCGCGGCGCCGGCTGTGGTGGCGGCTGCTGCTGCCGCTGGGCGGCCTGGCGATGCTGTACCCGATGATCGGGCAGGGGCGGTCCAACGGGGACTTCAACCAGTACCTCGTCATCGGCGGTGTCCTGCTGCTGCTGGTCGGCATCACCGCGCTGCTGCCCTGGGTGGTCGAGGCGGTCGTGGCCCGGCTGAACTCCGGCGGGGTGGCCTGGCAACTGGCCATCCGCAGGCTGCAGTTGAGCAGTGGTTCGGCCGCCAGGCTGGTCAACGGGATCGCGGTGGCGGTGGCCGGCGCGATAGCCCTGCAGATGCTGTTCGCCGGGGTCGACGACGACTACACCCGGGTCAACAAGAACGACCTCACCCGGGCCCAGATGTCCGTCGACGTGCCCGCCGGCGTTCAGCTGGACGGGGCGGTCCGGCGGCTGTCCGGGACGAAGGGCGTCACGCACACGGCCGCCCTGGGACGCACCGACGCGGGCGACGGGCGCAACGAGCCCTCGACCTCGTCGTCCGTCACGGTCGGCGACTGCGCGGCCTTGCGGGAGACGGCCGTACTGCCCTCCTGCAAGGACGGTGACGTCTTCGCGGTGGAGAACGCCGACTGGGACACCGGCACCGCCAAGCTCGACAAGCCCGGCACCGGTCTCTATCTGAACCCGTCCTACGGTTCCAGCAAGGGCCGGGAGATCGCCTGGAAGGTGCCCGGGGACATCAAGCGGGCCGGGTCGCGCACGGACCCGTCGGGCAGCGAGTACGGCGGCTTCCTGTTCACGCCCGGCGCGCTGCCGGAGCGGGCCGCGTCCGTGATGCGCCAGACGGTGTACCTCGGGCTCGACGAGTCGGTGCCGGACGTCCGCGAGCTGGTCCGCAACACCGCCGCGACGATCGACCCGCTGACCACGGTCAACACCTGGACGGCGACGAGCCAGTCCCGGAAGTTCACCTCGATCCGCACGGGTCTGTCCGTCGGTGCGACCTGTGTCCTCGTGCTGATCGGCGCGAGCCTGCTGGTCTCCCAGCTGGAGCAGCTGCGCGAGCGCAGGAAGCTGCTGTCGGCGCTGGTCGCCTTCGGCACCCGCCGTCGCACGCTGAGCCTGTCGGTGCTGTGGCAGACCGCGGTCCCGATCGCGCTCGGGCTCGCCCTCGCCGCGATCGTGGGGCTCACCCTCGGCACGGTCCTGCTCAAGATGACGGGGACCTCGGTGCACGTGGACTGGGCGAGCGTGCTGTCGATGACCGGGATCGGCGCGGGGGTCGTGCTGCTGGTGACCCTGCTCAGCCTGCCGCCGCTGATCCGGCTGATGCGGCCGGAGGGACTGCGCACGGAGTAGGAGGCGGGGCGGGCGGGCGCGCGCAGCGGGACGCCTTCCGCGGCCGGTGCGCCCCTCCGTGGCCCGTGGCCGGTGGCCCTCCCGTCCGGGGAGGGCCACCGGCCCGCGTTCAGACGCTGTACTCCTTGACCACGCGGCGGACCTGGGCGAAGAGCATGCCCACGTTGACCGACTTGCGGCAGACGACCACGGCGACCACGTCCTGCTGGTCGCTCATGCGGATGAACAGATGGGTGAGGTTGTCGCTGTTGACGAGGATCTCCTGGAAGAAGTGCGAGTCGGACTCGATGCCGCGCCGCTCCTTGAAGACGTCCTCGATCATCTGGACCGTGCGCCCCTGGAACAGGTCGAGCGTGGCGCCCGCGAGGAGGTCGAGGACCTCCGGCGGATGGTTGTCGACCGTCTCGTAGCTCAGCAGCATGCCGGTCGACATGTCGACGGCTCCGGAGGCGAGGCAGTCGGGGGCGTCGGTCCGCAGCGATTTGACCAGACCCATGATCTGGTCGGAGAACCCCGGCGTCATTCGCTTGGTGGCCATGTCGTCATACCCCTTCGGTCGCGGTGTCGTTCAGGGCTCCGACGAGTGCGTCGGGTGCGGGTGCCGGAGCTCCGGCGGCTTTGGCCGGGACCTCGGCGAGCGGATCGGGGCCGGTCCCGGTGAGGATCGCGCCGATCCGGCCGAGGGCCGGCCGGGTCAGCTCGTGGAGCCGTTCGAGGTCGATGCCCTCGTCGCCGAGGACGATCATCAGGGCGGTGTCGCCGACCGCGTAGAAGGCCGCGAGACCCTGGCTGCCGTAGGTGACGGTCTGGCGGAACGCTCCCCTGGCCGTCACCGCGGTCGCGCGGCGCGCGATGCCGAGGCCCGCGGCGGCGATCGCGGCGAGGCTCTCGGGGTCGATGGTGTCGGCGGTGTCGGCCGCGATGAGCATTCCGTCGGCGGCCGCCACCGCCGTGTCGGTGATTCCGGGCACCCTTTCCCGGAGTTCCCTCATTTCCCTAGCCAGTGCCTCGTGATTCATATGTCGAACTCCCTGGTCATGGTGCGCATGTGATCGATGGCGGGTCCCCGGAATCGGGTACCGGATTCAGGTGCCGGAATCGGGGGTCCAGATCCGGTGCTTCAGCCGGAAGAATCCTTTCCAGCTCACCCCGGCCCTTTCCGGGGCGAGGGTTTCCGTGATTCCGCTCGCTCCCGGTTCGCGGCGCGGCAGCGAGGGGGCGTTCACCCCCGGCTCCCCGCGGGGCGGCGCGGGAGCGGCGGCCTCGGGCCACGGCCCGGACTCCGGATCGGGCTCCCGACCGGACTCCGGCTCCCGGCCGAGCCCCGGACCGGACTCCCGACCCGGCTGCGGGTCGGAGGTCGGGTCGTGCTGCGGGTCGACGTCCGGGCCCGACTGCGGGTCGGAGTCCGGGTGGTGCTGTGGATCGGCGTCCGGGCCCGACTGCGGGTCGTGCTCCGAGTCGGACTCCCGGCCGGATTCCGTGTCGGAGTCCCGGCCCGACCCCGGGCCCGGCTCCGGTTCGGACTCCGGCCGGGGCGCCGGGGTTTCCGTGGCGGCCACCGCGGAGGACAGGGCGGAGAAGACCTCCGGGTCCAGTGCGGGCGGGGCGCCGGCGGGGCGCTGCCGGAGTGCTCCGGTCGGCAGGTCCCGTACGGTGACGCGGGTGGCGGAACCGGAGTCCGCCGGCAGTTCGAGCAGCCCCTCGCCGAGCATGCGGGCCATCCCCACCGTGACGGTGTAGGCGCCGAGGCCGGTCGCGAAGGCGATGTCACGGGCGGTCCGACGGCCGTCGGCGTGGGCCAGCAACTCCTTCTGCGGCGGCGGGAGCTGCTCGCGTATCTCGTCCGGCACCGCGGCTGCCACCGGGCGTTCGCGGTCCGGCCGTACGGGCCGCGGCAGGGCGGCGACCGCCGCGAGCTTCCTCGCCGCGTCCGCCAGCAGCCTCCCGGGAGACTCCCCGAGGACGACCGGGGCGTACGGCTCGAAGGCGGCGTCGAGCGGGTCGCACGCCTCCACCTCGCCGGCCACGACGGCGAAGGCCGCGTCCTGCATCGCCATCATGCAGACGACCCGGAGCTGTGCGGCCCCCGCGTAACCGTGGGCGATCAGCCCGGCCTCGGGCCACCGGGTGCCGCCGGCCTCCCGGAGCAGTTCGGCCCACTGCTCGCCGCTGACCCGGCCGGAGCGCAGCAGCCGTGCCTCCGCTCCCGGGGCGCCGGGGGTCTCGACGGCGACGACACCGCCGTCGCGGAGATGGAAAACTCCTCCGGGCCGCCCGGACACCCGCAGTCTTCCCGTCGCCCGGCTGCTCTGGCATTCACCGAGCGCGCGCGACAGCAGGTCGTATCCGACCCTGCCAAGGGAATCCCGCACGCCCGACATCACTCCCCTTGGAAATTCCGGCACTTCGCACAGACGCCTGACGAGTCACCCTGAGGAGGCATGTGTACCAGCCGGGGTGGATATCCCCCGGGGGAGTCGCGTTACCTGACGGAAGTTGAAATATCCCTTCGGACAAGGGACTTCATCGGTCGACCGGATGACCGACTCTGCTCGGCGGTTTCAGGCTTCCGCGCCCAGCACCCTGACGGGCAGCGGCCGCAGCGCCTCGCGCAGGGCGTTCGCCAGTTCCCGGTACTCCGTGCTCCGGGCGGCGCCGGACCGCATCGCGAGCGCGATCCGCCGGGTGGGCGCCGGATCGGCGAAGTACCCGGTCAGGAGCTGGTTGCTGCGGGTCGTCTCGACCTTGACGGCGGTGCGCGGCAGCAGGGTCACCCCGAGCCCGCCGGCGACCAGCTGGACGAGCGTCGACAGGCCCGCGGCGGTGGTGGTCACGGGGGCGTCCGCGCGCCCGGCCTCGCGGCAGATGTCCAGGGCCTGGTCGCGCAGGCAGTGGCCCTCGTCGAGCAGCAGCAGCCGCAGTTCCCGCAGCGCCTCGCGCGGAATGCCCTCCCGGCCGCCGAGCCGGTGGTCGAGCGGGGTCACCAGGACGAAGTCCTCGTCGAACAGCGGGAGTTCGACGACGCCCGGCACTCCGAGGGGGACCGCGAGCAGCAGCAGGTCGAGCCGGCCGACCTGGAGTCCCTCCAGCAGGCTGGCCGTCTGCTCCTCGTGCACCTGGAGGTCGAGGTCGGGATAGCGGTCGTGGACGAGCCGCAGGACGGTCGGCAGGACGTAGGGGGCGACGGTGGGGATGACGCCGAGGCGCAGCACCCCGGTGAACGGCGCCCGCACGGCCTCCGCCTCCTCCATCAGCGCGCCGACCTCGTCGAGCACGGCCCGGGCGCGGACGGCGAGACGCTCACCGGCGGGCGACAGGAGCACTTTGCGGGTCGTACGCTCCAGGAGGGTCACGCCGAGGGTCTCCTCCAGGGCGGAGACGGCTCCGGACAGCGCGGGCTGGCTCATGCCGATCGCGGCGGCCGCGTCGCGGAAGTGCAGATGCTCGGCCACCGCGGTGAAGGCGCGCAGCTGCGCGAGGCTGGGGCTGCGGCGCCCGGCTCCCTTGCCGCCCGCCCTGCCGGTGGGGCTCGCCATGGCCGTACCTTTCGCTCCGGACCGGTTCACCGGCCGTCACTGATAGCCGCACCCGATCAACACGACCAAGTGTAGCTATTTCCCGAATCAATGCTGCCTGTGCCACCATCGTCGTCGTCCACCCCCCAGGGAAAACGCCCCCAAAAAGGGCTGACCCTATCTGCTAGGAGAGTTTGTGCTCACTGTCGGTGACAAGTTCCCCACGTTCGACCTGACCGCCTGCGTCTCGCTGGAGAAGGGTCAGGAGTTCCAGCAGATCGACCACAAGACCTACGAGGGCAAGTGGAAGATCGTCTTCGCGTGGCCCAAGGACTTCACCTTCGTGTGCCCGACCGAGATCGCGGCCTTCGGCAAGCTGAACGACGAGTTCGCCGACCGTGACGCTCAGGTGCTGGGCTTCTCCGGCGACTCCGAGTTCGTGCACCACGCCTGGCGCAAGGACCACGACGACCTGCGTGACCTGCCCTTCCCGATGATGGCCGACTCGAAGCACGAGCTCATGCGCGACCTCGGCATCGAGGGCGAGGACGGCTTCGCCAAGCGCGCCGTCTTCATCGTCGACCAGAACAACGAGATCCAGTTCTCCATGGTGACCGCCGGCTCCGTCGGCCGTAACCCCAAGGAGGTCCTGCGGGTCCTGGACGCCCTCCAGACGGACGAGCTCTGCCCGTGCAACTGGACCAAGGGCGAGAACACCCTCGACCCGGTCGCCCTGCTGGCCGGTGAGTGACCTTCCATGGCCCTCGACGAACTGAAGTCCGCGATACCGGACTACGCCAAGGACCTGCGCCTGAACCTCGGTTCGGTGATCGGCAACAGTGACCTGCCGCAGCAGCAGCTGTGGGGCACCGTGCTGGCCTGCGCCATCGCCTCCCGCTCCCCGCGCGTCCTGCGCGAGCTGGAGCCGGCGGCGAAGGAGCAGCTGTCGCCCGAGGCGTACACGGCCGCCAAGTCGGCCGCCGCGATCATGGCGATGAACAACGTCTTCTACCGGACCCGGCACCTGCTGTCGGACCCGGAGTACGCGACGATGCGCGCCGGTCTGCGGATGAACGTCATCGGCAACCCGGGTGTGGAGAAGGTCGACTTCGAGCTGTGGTCGCTCGCCGTCTCCGCGATCAACGGCTGCGGCCAGTGCCTCGACTCGCACGAGCAGGTGCTCCGCAAGGCGGGCGTCGACCGGGAGACGATCCAGGAGGCGGTCAAGATCGCCGCCGTGCTCCAGGCCGTCGGCGCCACGCTGGACGCCGAGGCGGTCCTCGCCGAGTAGTCCTCGCTCCCCCTGCGGCCCCCGCGCCGCGCGCACTGCAAGGGCCCCGCCCACCTCACGGTGGGCGGGGCCCTGTGCGTCGTCCGGGGCGCGGCGGTGCCGCGCCGTGTCAGCCCCGGTGGACCGGTGACGCGTCCACGGCGGTGGCTCCCCGGGGTTCCGGGGCGTGGCGCAGGTCCGGCTCGGCCGCGTACGAACGCAGGTACACCACCACCGTGTTGGTCACCGCGACCAGCGGCACCGCGACGACCGCCCCGCCGATGCCGGCCACCATGCCGCCCGCGGCCACCGACAGCACCACCGCGAGGGGATGGACGCGGACCGCGCGGCCCAGGATGAACGGCTGCAGGATGTGGCCCTCGATCTGCTGGACCGCGAGGACCACGAGGAGGGTCATGACGGCGACGAAGACGCCCTGGGTCACCAGCGCGACCACCACCGCCAGCGCCCCGGAGATCACCGCGCCCACGAGCGGGATGAACGCGCCGAGGAAGATGAAGACGGCGAGCGGGACGGCCATCGGGACCTTGAGGAAGTAGATGCCGAGGCCGATGAAGATCGCGTCGATCAGGGCGACGATCACCGTGCCCCGGACGTACGCGGTGAGCGTGCGCCACGCCCGCGGGCCCGCGCCGGCGACCCCGGGCCGGGCGGCGGCAGGGACCAGCTTGAGCGACCACTCCCAGATCCGCTTGCCGTCGTAGAGCAGGAAGAGGGTCGAGAACATCGTGAGCAGGATGCCGGTGAGCGCCTCGACGACCACCGTCACGCCCTGCAGGCCCGCCGACGTGATCTGGTCCGTGTTCGCGCCGATCGCCTCGCGGAGATTCTTCGCGATCTTGTTGATCTGCTTGTCGGTCACGTGGAACGGCCCCTTGAGGAGCCACTTGCGCAGCTCGTCGATGCCGTCCTGGATCTGGTTGGAGAGGTTGTCGATGTTCTCCTGGACCTGCCAGACCACGAACCAGCCGACCAGGCCCATGATGACGAAGCCGAGGATCGCGGTGAGCGCGGTGGCCAGCCCGCGCGGCACCCGGTGCCGGGTCAGCCGGGCCACCGTGGGCTGGAGGAGCGCGGTGATGAGCAGCGCGGTCACGAAGGCCAGGACGACGAGCTGGACGGCGCTGATGACCCGCATCAGCACCCAGACGGTGCCCGCGAGGATGAGCAGCCGCCAGCCGGCCTCGGCGGCGACCCGTACGCCCCACGGCACGGCGAGGGCGGGGTCGGGACGGTGGTGGGCCGGGACGTACCCGGCCGTCTGTTCCTCGGGCGGCCGCTGGACCGGGAGCGCCGACGGCTCGGCGTCCGCCGCCGCGTCCGGGGAGGACGCGGCGGACGCGGAGGGCGGCGCCTCGGTCCGGCCGCCGGGGGCGTCATGGGGGGCCGGCCGGTCGGGGCCGTCCCCGCCGTCGAGGGGGCCCTGGGACTCCAGCTCGACCTCGGCCCGGCGTTCGTCCAGCTTCTCGCCGAGTTCGGTGAGTCCGGCGCCGATACGGCCGATCCATCCTGGTACACGCGACATGATGCGTCCTTTTCCCCCGCTGCTCCCCACCACTCCCCCCTGGAGTCGTCGGGTCCGACCGTACATGGCCGAAGCCCCTCCCCCTAGGACGGGGAGGGGCTTCGCAAGGTTGAGCCGCCGGGTGGGGCGTGGAACTCAGTACCAGCTGTTGGCCTGCCAGAAGGACCAGGCGTCACAGGGGCTGCCGTACCGGCTGTTCATGTAGTTGAGGCCCCACTTGATCTGTGTGGCCGGGTTCGTCTGCCAGTCGGAGCCGACGGACGACATCTTGGAACCGGGCAGGGCCTGGAAGAGACCGTAGGCACCTGAGGAGGCGTTGACGGCCCGGTAGTTCCAGCTGGACTCGTGGTTCACGATGTTGCTGAAGCACTGGAACTGACCGCTCGGCACCATCTGCGCCGCCATCGCCTGGATCTGGGCGACGGTGTAGGAGGCCTGGACCGTGAAGCTGGAGGCGTCGCGCGTGGCGGAACGGCTGGCGGCCTTCTCGGCCTCCTTGCGCTCCTTGGCTTCCTGCTCGGCCTTCGCGGCAGCCTTCTGCTTCGCGACGGCGTCGTCGGCAGCCTGCTTGCGGGCGGCTTCCTCGGCGTCCTTCTTGGCGCTCGCGTCGGCGGCGATGGCCTGGGCGTCGGCCTGCTGTGTCAGGGACGCGGTCTGCACCTGGGCCTGCTGGCCGGCAGGTATGTCTGCGAGGAGAGTCGAGTCGCTCGCCGTCGCCTCGGCATCGTTCGAGGGCTGGGCGACGCTGCCCGAGGCAACTCCGACCACGCTTCCGACAGCGGTGACCGCGGTGGCCGAGGCCACTGCGAATCCCCGGACCGAAATCCGGCTCACACGGTTTCCTTCCAGCATCGCCCGTTTAGGTGACCCTCGCGGACGCAATCGTGCCCCTCGGCGCTGGCCTCCCAACTGCGGGGTCACGGGGAGACACGGGCCCGGTGGGCAACTCCCGCTCGGGGAGCGCCGCGTGGTGCGCGGGCGGCATACGACGTCTCTATGGAGTTCTGAGGTTCCGGTGTCGCCGTACCGCTGGGGATACAGCTGTGTCGTATGCGGGGCCTGACAGGAGTGAGACTCTAGCCGTAACCCGGCTCCGCACGGCAATTCCGTGTCGCGTGTGAAAGCTCACACCCCGTTTGCCACAGCTGTTTCCAGGAAACGCCAGCGCAGCAGTACGCCGCCCGGCTAGGCTCTTTCGCCTTTGCCGGACGGCGTCAACCAGCGTGTATCCCACACCCTTTGACCAGGGGGGACACCCCGGATCAGATCTGCCCGTCCTCCAGCATTTCGGTCACGAGGGCCGCAATCTGGGACCTCTCGGAACGATTCAGCGTGACGTGCGCGAAGAGCGGATGGCCCTTCAACTTCTCTACGACGGCGACGACTCCGTCGTACCGCCCGACGCGCAGATTGTCCCTTTGTGCCACGTCATGGGTCAGAACGACCCGTGAATTGGCGCCGATACGGGACAGAACGGTCAACAGGACGTTCCGCTCCAGGGACTGGGCCTCGTCCACGATCACGAACGCGTCGTGGAGCGAGCGTCCGCGGATGTGGGTGAGCGGCAGGACCTCCAGCATGCCGCGCGCGGTGACCTCCTCGATGACCTCGCGGCTGGTGACCGCGGAGAGGGTGTCGAAGACCGCCTGCGCCCAGGGGCTCATCTTCTCGGACTCGGAGCCGGGCAGATAGCCGAGCTCCTGCCCGCCCACCGCGTACAGCGGCCGGAAGACCATCACCTTCTGGTGCTGGCGGCGTTCGAGGACGGCCTCCAGGCCCGCGCACAGCGCGAGCGCGGACTTGCCGGTGCCGGCCCGGCCGCCCATCGACAGGATCCCGATGTCCGGGTCGAGCAGCAGATCGAGCGCGATGCGCTGCTCGGCGCTGCGTCCCTTGATACCGAACGCCTCACGGTCGCCGCGCACGAGCCGGACGTTGCCGTCGGCGGTGACACGGCCGAGGGCCTTGCCGCGCTCCGACTGGATCGTCAGCCCGGTGTGCACGGGCAGGTCGGCCGCTTCGGGGACATGGACGCGCCCCTCCTCGAAGAGGATGTCCACCTGTTCACCGGCCAGGTTCAGTTCGGACATTCCGGTCCAGCCGGAGGAGCCCGTGATGGCGAGCTCCGCGCGGTACTCCTCGGCGAGGAGACCCACGGAGGACGCCTTGATCCTGAGCGGCAGGTCCTTCGAGACGACGGTGACGTCGTATCCCTCGGCCTGGAGATTGCGGGCGACCGCGAGGATGCGGGAGTCGTTGTCTCCCAGGCGGTAACCACTGGGCAGGACGCTGGGGTCCGAGTGATTGAGCTCGACGCGTACCGTCCCGCCGAGGTCCCCGACGGGGATCGGGGAGTCGAGGCGGCCGTGCCGGACCCGGAACTCGTCCAGCAGGCGCAGTGCCTGCCGGGCGAAGTAACCGAGTTCGGGATGGTGCCGCTTGGCCTCCAGTTCCGTGACCACGATGATCGGGAGCACTACCTCGTGCTCGTCGAATCGGCTCACGGCATTCGGGTCGGCCAGCAGGACGCTGGTGTCGAGAACATAGGTGCGCCGGTCTGGCGTGCGGCGCTTTGTGCTGGTCACCACGGAAGGACGTACCCCCTCGGATGAGGTCGGGGAGCGACGAAGGAGAACTGGACCGGTGTCCGGCACCGATGCACGGGCCGAAAACCGGCCCTCCGCTTCGTCCGTGCTGACCGCACGGTCGGGCTGGTGCAAAGGGCCTCCCGGGCGGACGGCCCCGTGCCGTCCGCTGAGATACGACACCCGTGGTTCGGGCGTCGACCTGCAAGGCTTATGCCCTTCAACGAGCCAAGCCATGCAAGTGCATATGACGGCGCGTTCGTTAACTCCCGATGACGGGTGTCCCCGCCGGGTACCCCGGGCCTCGCGGGATACCCCTTTATTCAGCCTCCGTAGCGACGGTGTCGCGCCGCGTAGTCACGCAGGGCGCGCAGGAAGTCGACCTTGCGGAAGGCGGGCCAGAAGACCTCGCAGAAGTAGTACTCGGAGTGGGCGGTCTGCCAGAGCATGAATCCGGACAGCCGCTGCTCACCGCTGGTACGGATCACCAGGTCGGGGTCGGGCTGGGCCCCGGTGTAGAGGTGCTTGCCGATGAGGTCGACGTCGACGCGGTCGGCGAGGTCCTCCATGGAGGTCCCCTTGTCGGCGGCGTCGAGGATCATCGCGCGCACGGCGTCGGCGATCTCCTGGCGGCCGCCGTAGCCGATGGCGACGTTGACGACTATCCCCTCGACGTGCGCGGTGGACTCCTCGGCCTCCTTGAGGGCCGACTGCATGGCGGAGGGCAGGATGTCCCGCGTCCCGACGTGGTGCACCCGCCAGCGGCCGTCGGCCGCCAGGGTGCGGACGACGCCCTCGATGATGCCGAGGAGCGGACCGAGCTCCTCCTGCGGGCGGTCGAAGTTGTCGGTGGACAGCAGCCACAGGGTGACGACCTCGACATCGGTCTCGGCGCACCACCCGAGGAATTCCTCGATCTTGTCCGCACCGGCCCGGTGGCCCTGTGCGGTGGTGGAGCCGGCGGCCTTCGCCCAGCGGCGGTTGCCGTCCATGATGACCCCGATGTGCTTGGGCACCTGGTCGTGGTCGAGGTGGCCTTCCACCCTGCGTGCATAGAACCTGACCAGCAGACGGCGCAGGTTGTCGCGCAAGGTCACGTGTTGTCAGCCCCTCCGTGCGGATCGGACAGCCGCGCCCGAGCACAGTCCCTGTCCATATGGCGGTCCCCCGGGGCGAAGCCTACCCCCGCGCGGCGCGGGGGCTGCCGAGGGCCCTGTGCACCCTGACATAGGTTCGTCCTCATGAACGACCCCACTCTGTACCGGGCCGCGACGGAGCGGTACGACTCGATGGAATACCGGCGTACGGGCCGCAGCGGCCTCAAACTGCCCGCGATCTCGCTCGGCCTGTGGCACAACTTCGGCGACGACCGCTCGCTGGACTCCCAGCGCGCGATCCTGCGCCGCGCCTTCGATCTCGGTGTCACCCACTTCGACCTCGCCAACAACTACGGACCGCCGCCCGGCTCGGCGGAGCTCAACTTCGGCAAGCTGCTGAAGGAGGACTTCGCCCCGTACCGGGACGAGCTCGTCATCTCGACCAAGGCGGGCTACCTCATGCACCCCGGCCCCTACGGCGAGTGGGGCTCGCGCAAGTATCTGCTGTCGTCCCTGGACGCCTCGCTGCGGCGGATGGGCGTCGACCACGTCGACATCTTCTATTCTCACCGCTTCGACCCGGACACTCCCCTGGAGGAGACGATGGGCGCGCTCGCGTCCGCCGTCCAGCAGGGCAAGGCGCTGTACGTCGGTGTCTCCTCCTACAGCAGCGAGCAGACGGCGGAGGCGGCCCGGATCCTCACCGGCATGGGCGTCCGTCCGCTGATCCACCAGCCCTCGTACTCGATGCTCAACCGCTGGACGGAGGACGACGGGCTGCTCGACACGCTGGAGGCGGCCGGCATGGGCTGCATCTCCTTCGCGCCGCTCGCGCAGGGTCTGCTGACGGGCAAGTACCTCCAGGGCATCCCGGAGGGCTCGCGCGCCACCCAGGGCAAGTCGCTGGACCCGGGTCTGCTGAGCAAGGAGGTCGTACGCCGGCTGAACGGCCTGAACGCCATCGCGGAGCGGCGCGGCCAGTCGCTCGCCCAGCTCGCGGTGACGTGGGTGCTGCGCGACCCGCGGATGACCTCCGCCCTCATCGGCGCGTCCAGCGTGCGGCAGCTGGAGGAGAACCTGGCGGCGCTGTCGGCCCCGGAGCTCACGGCCGAGGAGCTGACGGAGATCGACACGTTCGCGGTGTCGACGCCGGGCACGAACATCTGGGCCGGACGGCGCTGAGTCACCGAAATCCGGGCCGCGCGGGACGGTCCGCCCGAGGGGCGCACGGGGGCGCCTGACGGGCGGGCCGCCGCGGGCAAGAAAAACGGGCCGGTCCGTGGGGGGGAGACGGACCGGCCCGAGGGGGGGTTTCCACCATAACCCTTCGTAAGTGATGCTGCGTGCATCCGCGTGCCACAACTACTCTCCGGAGTCGCCCGGCGACGCCGCGACACCCGTGGAACCATCGATTCCGGGTGTGATCATGGCTGAATCATGGCTGATTCAAAGGCAATCGCGGACGATCGACAGAGATCCAATGGGTCCACACCCCGTCCCGGGGCGTGTCGCCGACCGGGCCGTCCGTACTCCGGGCGGGTGATCCGCGTGGCGCCCCTCCGCTTGACGGCCGCGCTAGTTTCGCCCGCATGACCACCTTCACGACGGACCCGGCGGAGGGGACGTCCGCACCGGTGCCCCTGGAGGTCGCCGGCACGGCGCGCGCCCGGCGGCGGGGACTGCTCGGACGCACGGGGATCGAGGGCGCACTGCTGCTGACCCCGGCGAACTCGGTGCACACGTTCGGGATGCGGTTCGCGATCGACGTCGCCTATCTGGACCGTTCGTCACGGGTCCTGGCGGTACGCACGATGCGGCCGGGCCGGCTGGGACTGCCGCGGCCGCGGGCCCGGCGGGTCCTGGAGGCGGAGGCCGGGGCGATGGAGCGGTGGGGCGTGCGACGCGGCGCCCGGATCCTGGTCCAGGGCGCCTGACATCACGTCATCAGGCAGGGCAGCACCGCGCAGCCCCCTCCTCTGCGCGGTGCCACACGCGCAGCTTTGCTCACGCGAATTACCTTGGTCTGAACTTACGTCAGTCAAACATTTCTGGCGACAGCCTCCGGATAACGATGTGGACACCCCGTGCGGATCTTCCGGACACCGTGTGCCGTGCCGCCGGCACCCCTCCGCGGGCCGGTGGGACATCCCGCCCCGAGTGGTCCGCATGGTGAGGTTTTCGGTCAATCTGCGCGGGCCGGTCCGGATCAAGGCCCCCCGCCCCGCCGACCGGGACCCGAGGGGCGGGAGAACCGACGGAGGACTCCCGGGGAACACGGGGTGCCGGGAGCCTGAGGGGCGGGGGAAGCGGTGGGCCGGGTCCGGCCGGCAGGGGGCGCCGTACGCGTTCGGCGGCGAGGGAGGGCGCAGCCCCTCGGCGGCGAAGGACGGGGCCGGGTCGGCCGGGGGCATCAGCCTGCGGCGGCGAAGAGGGCGCTAGGTCAGCCGGGGGCGCACCTCTTCGGCGGCGAAGCGGACGAAGCCCTCGGGGTCCGGTTCGTCCGCGGTGGGTTGCAGGACGACCGAGTCGGCGCCCGCGTCCGCGAGACGCCGGACGGCCTCGGCGACGGCGTCCGCGTCGCCCGCGACCCCCAGCTCCCCGGTGGCGCTCCCGCCGTCGGCCTCGATCTCGGCGCTCAGCCGGGCCTCGGCACCGGCGCCGGTGGTGGTGTGCAGATAGACGACCACCCGGTGCCGCTCCTGCGTCCGGCCGGCGCTTCGGCGTCCCTCCTCGATGAGCCGGCGGGCCCGCCTTACCCCTTCGACGGTGGTCGAGGCGGTGAGGACCGTGCCGTCGGCGGCCTCTCCGGCGAGCCGCAGCGTCCGGGGGCCGGTGGCGCCGGTGAGGATCCCGGGCGCCTCGGACGGCGGCCAGTCAAGGGCGACGCCGTCGAGTTTCACGTACCGCCCGTCGGTGGTGACGCGCTCGCCCCGCAACAGGGCGCGCAGGGCGTCGAGATGCTCGCGCAGCAGTGTCATGGGCGACTCGGCGCGGGCCCCGACCTGTCCCATCCAGTCCTGGACGCCGTGGCCGACCGCGACGGTGGCGCGTCCGGGGAACAGCCGGTACAGGGTGGCGGTCTCCATCGCCGTGACGGCGACGTTCCGCAGCGGGACGGGCAGCAGGCCGACGCCCACCCGCAGTCGTTCGGTCCAGGCGAGCGCGGCCGCGGCGGCGGAGACGCCTCCTTCGAGGAAGCAGTCCTCCCACAGCCAGAGTTCCTCGAGTCCCGCCCCCTCCGCCTCGCGCGCGAGGGCGCGCAGTCGCTCGGGGGGCAGCTGGGGCCTGAAGACAACACCGAGGGACGTCATGCCGCCTTCCTACCCGGACGGCCCGCGGCGGACAACCGCTTTACGCGCCGCCCTCCGCGCCGGTGGTGCCGCCCGCGTCGGCGGTGGTGTCCCGCTCGTAGCGCAGGAGGGCGACCCCGTTGCCGAAGGTCCGTGTCTCGACGAGACGCAGGTCGGTGGGGGCCTCGGCCTGGGGGAACAGCGGCTTGCCCGCGCCGATGAGGACGGGGTGCACGTACAGCCTGATCTCGTCCACCAGGCGCAGCCGCAGGAACTCCGCGGCCAGGTCGGCGCCGCTGAGCCCGAGGTCGCCGCCCTCCTGGGCCTTCAGCGCCCGGATCTCCTCGGGCACGACCTCCCGGACGACCGTGGTGTGTCCGGTGCCGCGCTCCATCGTCCGCGAGAACACCACTTTGGGGATGTTGCGCCAGATTCCGGCGAACTCGGCCATCTCGGGGCTGACGTCCGGGTCCTTGTCGGCCGTCGGCCAGTAGGCGGCCATCAGCTCGTAGGTCACCCGGCCGGACATCACGGCGCCGAAGCCTCTGACCAGGTCGTTGAAGTGCTGGTGCAGCTCGGCGTCGACCCGGTGCCAGTCGATCTCGCGGTTCGGGCCCTCGATGTATCCGTCGAGGGACACCGACGACATCAACACGATCTTCCTCATGGCGGACTCCATCGACCTCGTGCGCGACCCGTTCGTCGGAGGAATGCTGCCAGGAGGCCGGGCGAGGGAGAAGGTGACGCGCTCGTCAGGCGCTGTTCCCGTCGGCGGCGCCCCTCGGGAAGGTCACCTCCACCCGGCGGTTCTTGCGGCGGCCCTGCTCCGAGGTGTTGTCGGCGATCGGGTAGTCCTCGCTGTAGCCCCGTACCTCGAAGGTGACGTCCGACTCCGCGGAGCCGAGGGCCGCGGCCAGCCGGTCGTGCACCTGTTCCGCGCGCTTCTTGGACAGGGTCAGGCCGTGCGCGTACGAGCCGAGGTTGTCGGTGAAGCCGAAGACGCGGACGGTCGTGGCATGCTGGGCCTTGATCTCGTCCGCGATCGCCTGGATACGGGACTGGGCGTCCGGGTTGAGCGTCGAGCTGTCCTTGGGGAAGAGGACCTCCGCCTGGAGCGCGAACGTGACGTCCGCGTTGGTGTCCTCACGGCGCTCCTCACCGCCGATGTCCTCCACGACCGACTTGATGTCCAGCACCTTGGCGGGCGCCAGGGTCGCTCCGTCGGCGAGCTTGAGCCCGGGGCTGTTGGCGTCGACGTCGGGGGGCGGGGAGGTGGTGACGCTGCCGGGCGGGGCACTGGGGTCGCCGCCGTCCGCGTGCGCGGGGCCCGGGAGGCCGAGGGTGATCAGTACGGCGAGCGCCGTGAACGTGGTCGCGGCGGCACGGGGCGGGAGGGCCATGGGTCAGCCCTCGGAGATCTCGATGGAGGCGGGTGGCATGGAGCCGACCTGGAAGTCAACGGCGGTGGTGCCGGCGGGGGGTGCGGGGAACTGGGCGAACCAGTCGGCCGACTTCCCGGCGTCCACGCCGCCGCCGTCGAACTTGGTGCAAAGGCAGCGTCCTTGGGTGTCCCGCAGGACCAGGTACTTCTTCTTGCCCTTGCTGTCGGTCAAGGAGGCTCCGGCCAGGGAGGCACCGTTCCGGCTCAACTCGCGCTCGTCACCCCGCCAGTTCGCGGCGACCCAGAACTGACCGCCGCTGTTGGTCACCGTCCCGCTGACGGTCACGAAGCCGCCCTGGTCCCGGACCGCCGACGTGATGGCCAGGGTCACGTCGCCGCCCTTGACCTCGGCCAGCACTTGGTCCTGACTCGCCGTCGGCGAAGCCTGCTTCGCATCGTCGCCGCCTCCCTCGTCCGACGAGGAGGTGGACGAGACGGCCTTGGGCTTGTCGCCGTCGCCTCCCCCGCCGCACCCGGACACCGTGAGGAGCAATCCGGTGCTGATCGCCACCGCGGCCACAGCCCTGCGGCCCTTCATGGTGTGCCGGAGATCCATCGGTACGGCTTCCTCTCACTCGGCCAGATGCACTGAGAACAGCACGGACGCGTCGGGAAGGTCGTCCGAATGGAAATTTCCGGGATCGATGTTCACAATGCGCCCGTGACAGTCCAGATCGACGGGCTTCTTGGGGTCAGCGTCGGCCGCGAAGGTGCAGCGCGGCTCGATGACCGCGGTCGCGTGCGCCGTGGCATGACGGCTCTCGGTGCCCGGGATGATCGACTTGCCGACCGTGTACCGGGTCTGGATCTCCACCCGGTAGCCGGGGAACCCGTTCACGACGGCGGGCTGGGCCCCGCCCTGCACCGTCGAGTCGTTCGCGGCGGCCAGCCGGTCGGCGGCGGCGGTGGCCCCCGCGCCCTGGAACTTGTCGCCGTCGAACCAGTCCAGCCAGTGGTCGTCCGTGCCGACGGCTTCCGTCAGCCCTCGGACGAGTTCGTCGCGGGAGTCCTGTGCGGCGGCCAACGCAGCAGCGTCCGCCGCGGATTGAGCTCCATTGCGGGCGGACGCTGCTTGGGCGAAGGCGAAGAAGGCGAACGCGGCGAAGAGCAGGATCCCCGTCAGCCAGATGTAGATGGGAAGGGTCTGCCCCTCGTCGCCGTGGACGGCTCGGGTCAGCCTCCGGTGACCTGGGTGACCGCGTTCCTGATCGCGCCCGAGATCATTCCGTCCAGGCCGATCTGGTCGATCAACGTGAAGATCCCCGCGATGATGATCATCAAGCCCGCGTACTCCACGAACCCCGCGCCCGCGTCCCGGTGGGCGCCCCGCGTCCGGGAGATCACCGTTCGGGTCCATGCGGTGAACCTGTTCATCAGGACTGCCCTCCCTGCCGACGCAACCAACGACCCGAGCACCGTACGTGAGAAGTCGCCTACCGCGAGTGGGCCCAGGGGCCCAACTTCGCCGGTGAGCAGGGCGGATCCGGGTCATCGGCCCCACCCCTCACGGCTCGTGCCCAGCCAGTGGGCGATCGCTTCGCTGCGCGAGGAACTGTGCAGCTTCGCGAAGATGCGATTGATGTGGTTCTTTACGGTCTTTTCCGCGATGAAGCAGGTGGCGGCGATCTGACGGTTGTTCATACCAGCCGCGATGAGGTCCATCACCTCCACCTCCCTCGAACTCAGGCCGAACGCGGACTGATGGACGGCATGGCGGTGAAGTCCCGCCGTCGGCACGGGCCGAGCCTCCGACGACTGTGCCACAGCAGATTGCAGATGCGAAGAGAACGAGTACGGTTGGTACGAACCTCCGAGTGAATCCGGGACAGTCGGCGCCCCTTGGCGCATCTCCCGTACGGCGGTGATGAGTTCGGCCGCCGTGAACTCGCCGTGGACGAGGTAGCCGGACGCGCCCCTGCGCAGCGCCTCCGCCACGACCTCGGGTTCCCTGCTGTACGTCAGCATCATCACGGGGGCGATCCCGCACAGGTGGGGCAGGGCGGTGAGCCCGTCCGTACCGGGCATCCGCACGTCGAGGAGGATCACGTCCGGGACGAGCCGGGCGGCACGGTCCAGCGCCTCCGCACCGTCCCGCGCCGCCGCGACGACCGTGATGTCGGGGTGCGCGTCCAGCAGCGCGGTCAGGCCGGCCCGTACGACCGGGTTGTCGTCGGCCACGAGAACGCGCAGGGACGGGCCGGGAAGTGCCTGGTCAGGCATGTGCGGCCTCCTCTTGGGAAGTGGGGGGAACGAGCGGGGCGGCCGTCGCGAGCGGAAGGGTCAGCCGGACCTCGGTGCCCCCCGCGCGGGGCCGGTCCACGCCGATGAGGCCGCCGACGCACGCGGCCCGCTCCGTCATGCCGAGCAGGCCGAAATGGCCGGAACTGGTCCAGGCGGCCAGCGCCGCCGGGGTCGTGGGCGCTACCAGGCCCACCCCGTCGTCGCGGACGAGAAGGGACAACTCGTTTGCGGAAACGTCGAGTTCGACCGTCACCGCACGCGCGTCCGCGTGGCGGTGGGCGTTCTCCAGGGCCTCGGACGCTATCGCGAGGACATGGTGGGCGGCGGCGGCGGGCAGCACCGGACGCGCGCCCCGGTGCCGTACGACCGGGGTCAGACCGGTACGGGTCTCGAAGTCGGCTGCCAGCGCCACGAGTTCGGGCAGGAAGTCGACGTCCGGTCCGGTCAGGTCGGTGTGCCTGCGCAGATCCGTCAGGAGCGTGCGGGACTCGGCGGCGGCCAGCCTCGCCGCGTCCGCGACGAGGACCGCCTGGCGCTTGAGTTCTCCCGGGTCCGCGTCGTCCGCGGAGGCGGCCAGGGCGTCCGCGGCGAGCCCGAGGCCGTACAGCGTCTTGGCCACGGAGTCGTGCATCTCCCGTGCCAGCCGGGCGCGTTCGGACTCCACGGCCTCCGCGACGGCGAGTCTGCTGGTCGCCTCGGCCAGTGCCTGGCCGGCGGTGCCGAAGCGGAAGAGCAGATTGCGCAGGGTGACGCCGATGATGCCGGCGCCGACGCAGAAGCCCGCGATGAGCACGGTGTTGGAGCCCGCTCCCGGCCGGTGCTCCCAGGCCCTGAACACCGTGAGCAGCACGGTGAGCTGGAAGCCGGTGAACACGCCCGCGCCGCGCCAGCCGTACAGCAGGCCCGACAGGAGCGGGGTGCAGACGGTGGCGTAGGCGAGGGGGGAGGCCGGGGACGCGGTCAGCAGCAGGACCGCGCCGAAGGTGAGGTCCAGGCCCATCAGGGTCGGGTGGGCGAGGAGGCGGGGGCCGAAGCGGTCCCAGTCGCGGAGCATCGCGTACGAGCCCATGACGCCGAGGACGGCCGCGGCGAGGACCGCCCAGCGCAGCGGACCGCCGCCTGCGTTGGTCATCGCGAAGGGCGCGCCGACCGCGATGGCCGCGAGACGGACCGCGAAGGCCTGCCGGCACAGGGCCTGGAGGGCGTTGAGCTGGAGGCGGATACCGCCGGGCGCGGGGGCGTCGTCGGCGAGATAGCCGGTGCCCCGGTCACGGCTCCTCATCAGCGCCCCAGGATCGAGCCGAAGTCGGTGCCCGAACCCAGGAACATGCCCGTCGCGATGAGGATCATCGTGGCCGGGAGCATGAACACCAGGGTGACCATCGTGGCCTTGGGGATGGTCTTGGCGGCGCGGCGGCGGGCGTTCTGGGCGTCCGTGCGGCGCATGTCGGTGGCGAGCTGGATGAGGGTCTCGGCGATCGGGGAGCCGAGTTCCTCGCCCTGCTGGAGCGCCGAGACGAACTGGGCGACCTGTTCGGAGGAGTTGCGCCGGCGCAGCTCGTCGAAGGCCTGGCGGCGGCTGACGCCCATGTCCATCTGGCGCAGGGTGATGCGCAGTTCGTCGGCCCAGGGGCCCTCGTACTTCTCCGCGACCCGGTCCAGGGCCTGGCGGAAGCCGAGGCCCGCCGAGACGACGACCGCGAGGACGTCGAGGAAGTCGGGCAGGGTGCGGTCGATGACCTCCTTGCGCTCCCGGACGGCCTGCCAGATCAGGGCGTCCGCGGCGACCAGCCCGAAGGCGAAGGTGAGCACGGCGAACAGGATCTGGCCGTTGGAGAGGAAGACCAGGCCGAGGACGACGCCGAAGACGCCGTACACCGCCCGGCGGGCCGCGTAGCGGTTCAGCGTCAGACCGCCCGGGTTGCCCGCCATGTCGATGCGCCGGCGTTTGGCGTCCACGCGCCGGGGGCCCATCAGACGCAGGACGGCCGGCGCGAAGCGCATGCCGAGGCGGTCGACGGCCGAGTCCGCCGCGGAGACACGGGTACCGCCGACCTCCAGGGCGAGCTGGAGGTCGCTCGGGAGTTTCACCTCGGAGCGGATCATCCGGACGCCCAGGAGGACGCCCGCGACGGCCGCGCCCATCAGGACGGCGAGCAGCAGCGACAGCACGGTGACCCCTCCCTCACACTTCGATCTTGCCGAGGCGGCGGATGACGAAGAAGCCCACGGTGTAGAGGCCGAGCGAGAGCAGGACGAGGCCCTGGCCGAGCGCGGACCCGGTGACGCGGGCGAGTGCCCCCTCGTTCGACGAGTTGATCAGCACCAGCGAGCCGATGCCGAGGAAGGGGACCGTGAAGGCGGTCGCGTTGACCTCGGAGAGCATGGTGCGGACCTCGCGTCGGGTCTCCTTGCGGTCCTCCAGGGTCTGGGTGAGGTTGCGCAGGGAGCTGACGACGGAGCCGCCCGCCTTGTTGGCCAGCACCAGGGTGGTGACGAGGACGATCAGCTCGCGGGAGGGCAGCCGCTCGGAGAGTTCCCCGAGGGCGTCGTCGATCGTGCGGCCCAGCGTCAACTGATGTGCCACGTGAGCTAGTTCCTCGCCAGCCGGGGCTTCCAGCTCCTCCGCGGCCATCGCGAGCGCGGTGCGCAGCGCGAGGCCGGCCGCTGTCGCGTTCGCCAGCAGGCGTGCCACGTCGGGTAGTTGGTTGATGAACGCCTCGATGCGTTTCTGGCGCTGCCAGTTGAGGAAGATGGCCGCGCTCCACACGCCGAGGACGGCGGCGATCGGGCCGAAGAAGGGGGCCAGGGTCGCGGCGGCGATCAGCCACAGGGCGACGACCACGGTCGTGACGTAGGTGAAGAACTCGCCCGCCGTGAGGTCGAGTCCCGTGGCCGTCAGCCGCAGATGGATCGTGCGGCCGAGGCGGGTGCGGCGCAGCCGGCGGTCGACGCCCGCGAAGCGGCGGGTCCTGCCGCCCTCCGTGTACGGGCGTCCGCCGCCGGAGAGCCGGTCGAGGAGCTCCTGTCGCTGGGCGCGGCCCGAGGCGTAGGTGTGCACGCCGGCGACGGCGAGCGTGCCGCCGAGGAGCGTCCCGCCGAGGGCGAGGAGCGCGGGGTCGTTCATGGCTGCCTCCCTTCGGAGGTGGGGGTCGCGGCGGAGGTGGGGGGCGCGGAGAGGGGCCGTACGGGGGCCGGGGGCTCCGGTGTCGGGGGTGGCTCCGTGGCGAAGGGCGGCTCCGTGGCCAGGGGCTTCGGTGGCGGCGGCTTGGTGGTCCGGGGCGTCATCCGATGGCCTGCCTCGTGTTCAGGGCGTCGATGGCCTCGGCGACGCCGAAGGCGGGCGGCAGCGGCTCGTTGGCGACGTACAGCTTCTCCGCGATCTGGCGCGGGAGCGGCAGGTGCTCGAAGTGGCCCCGGACGACCCGGTCGGGGCCGACCGGCCGGGGCACGAAGCGGGTGACGGGGCTGACCCGGAACTGTTCGCGGCCGTGCGAGACGAGCAGCGCGACCTCGGTGACCTTGCGGGAGCCGTCGGCGTGCCGGGAGAGCTGGACGACCACGTCGACGGCGGAGTTGATCTGGTCCTTGAGCGCCTCGAAGGGGATCTGGACCTCGGACATCGAACCGAGGGTCTGCAGACGCATGAGGGCGTCCTCGGCGGAGTTCGCGTGGACGGTGGCGAGCGAGCCGTCGTGGCCGGTCGACATGGCCTGGAGCATGTCGAGGGTCTCGCCGCCGCGGACCTCGCCGACGATGATGCGGTCGGGGCGCATGCGCAGCGAGTTGCGGACCAGGTCGCGGATGGTGATCTGGCCCTTGCCCTCCACGTTCGGGGGCCGTGATTCGAGACGGATGACGTGCTCCTGCTGGAGCTGGAGCTCGGCGGAGTCCTCGATGGTGATGATGCGCTCGTGCGCGGGGATCAGCCCGGAGAGCGCGTTGAGCAGGGTCGTCTTGCCGCTGCCGGTGCCGCCGCTGACGATGACGTTGAAGCGGGCCCGGACGAACGCGGCGAGCAGCATGAGCGTCTGCTCGTCGAGCGAGCCGAGGCCGATCAGCTCCGGGAGCGTGTAGGCCCGGGGGAAGCGGCGGATCGTCAGGGTGGGGCCGGTCAGCGCGAGCGGCGGGATGATCACGTTGACGCGCTCGCCGGTGGGCAGGCGGGCGTCGACCATCGGATTGGACTCGTCGACGCGGCGGTTGACCGTGGAGACGATGCGTTCGATGGTCTGCATCAGCTGCTCGGTGGAGGCGAAGCGCAGGGGCAGCTGTTCGACGCGGCCGGACCGCTCGACGAAGATCGAGTCCGGTCCGTTGACCATGATCTCGGTGATGGACGCGTCGGCGAGCAGCGGTTCGAGGACGCCGAGTCCGAGGGCCTCGTCGACGACCCGGCGGATCAGTTGGGAGCGTTCGGCGGTCGACAGGACCGGGCCCTCGCGGCTGATGATGTGGCCGAGGACGCGTTCGAGCCGGACCCGGCGCTCGGCCGCGGCCAGGCTGGACATCTCCGCGAGGTCGATCTCCTCCAGGAGTTTGGCCCGGTAGACGGCGACGAGGTGTCCGTCCTCACGGTCGGGTCCCCCGTCGTCGGGGGTGGCGATGCGGGAACGCAGGCTCATGGTGTCGGCTCCTCCCGGTCAGTCGTCGGTGGGCATGGTGGCGCGGCGGGTGATCGCGTAGCGGTCGAAGAGGGGGATGACGTTGGGGACGGTGACCCTGACCGTGGCCGTGGTGACGTCGGACCCGGGTCCTCCGCCCAGCGACACGCTCGGGTCGAGCCACCCGCTCACGGCGGACCGGGCCGCGGCGTCTGGGTCGCCGCCCTGCGAGGCGACCCGGGCGGCGGCCCGCGCCCCCGAGCCCGCCTGGTTGACGCCGTACCCGATGAGCCCCAGCTGGACGGCCGCCATCCCGACCAGCAGCAGGATCGGCAGGAAGCCGACGAACTCCAGGATGGAGACGCCCCTGTCGTCCCGGAGCCGGCGTGTGGGTGCGGCTGCGGGTTCGGGGTCGGTTGTGCGGTGGGGCGGGGGCGTGGCGGTACATCCGTCCGTCGCCGCTGGATCGGACGTCGGTGTGGTGTGAAGCGTTGCCCGATCCGAACGTGAGCGAAGGACATGCGATGTACCGGCACGCCCCCTTCCGCCGGATGCCGTCCGCGGGTTCGTCCTCATCCGGCGTCCTCCTCCGGTGCGCTGCCCGTTCCGCCCTCCGCACGGACATGCGATGTACCGGCACGTCCTCATCCGTCGTTCCCCTCCAGCGCCGCGCCCGCCCTGCCCTTCACGTGGAAACCCGCGTCGAAGCCGGGGAAGAACAGGGGGACATCGATCTTGACGGTGGCCCTCATGACCTGGCCCGCCTCGACGCACTCGATGTCCGCGTCCTTCCAGGAGCCGGGCAGGTGCTCGCTCCCGGCGGCGGCGCAGGCGCCCGACACGTCGCCGTGCACCGCGTACGCCGCGGTCGCGGCCCGTGCCGCCTCGTCCGCCGCGTTCCCGGCCAGGGAGTACGAGTAGCCGTACAGCACGCACTGCCACAGGATCGTCATGACGACGAGCAGCAGCGGGAACATCCCGGCGAACTCGAGGGTGACCGCTCCCCGGTCGCCGCGGCCGCGCAGCGAGAGCGCGCCCCGGTCCGACGCGGACGCCTTGCGGCGTCGGCCGCCGCCCCCGCCCTCCTGCGGGACCACGAGACCCAGGTCGCCGGCGAGGGACCACAAGGCCTGCTTCACGGTCGAGCGGGCGTCCAGGTCCTGCAGCCGGCCCGCGTCGACGACCGACTGGAGTTCCTTGAAGGCGGCGGGGATCGCGGTGCGGGCGACCTTGGTGCCGGTCACCCGTTCGACGAGGGAGGGCTGGATCTCCGTGGCGCGGGCGAAGCGGTTCACGACCGTCGTGGTCTCCTCCGCCTTGCGGATCTGGAGGCGGTCCCACATGCGGACCATGCGCTTGGCGGCGCGTACGGCGATGACGTCGGGGGTGACCAGGAGCAGGGCCTGGTCGGCCGTCTCGACGGCGGCGGCGGTGGCCGCGTTCATCTGGGAGCCGCAGTCCACGACCACGATGTCGTGGCGGGAGCGCAGCGCGGCGAGGACCTGGCGGGCCACCCGGTCGGTGACCTCCTCCCCCCTCTCGCCCTCGGAGGGGGCCAGCAGCAGGGCGATGCCGCTGTCGTGGGTGTAGACGGCGTCCTGGAGGACGCGTGGGTTGATGTCGGTGATGGCCGCCAGGTCGGCCACCGAACGGCGGAACTGCACGTCGAGGTACGAGGCCACGTCCCCGGACTGCAGGTCCAGGTCGAGCAGGGCCACGCTGCGGCCGGACGCCTTCGCGGCGAGGGCGAGCTGGACCGCCGTGACGGTCGCGCCGACGCCGCCCTTCGCCCCGGTCACGGTGACGACCGTGCCGCCCGGGCCGGTGTACAGCTCGGGGGCGCCGCTGTGCAGGTGGCGGCGCATTCCGGCGGACCAGGCGGCGGCGGCCTGGACGCGTTCGGCCAGGGCGTCGTAGCCGAGCGGCAGGCCGACGATGCCGCGGGCGCCGGAGTCCATGGCGGCGGTGAGGACGCCGGCGCTGGTGTCGGCGGTGATGAGCACGACCCCGACGGCCGGGAAGCGCATCACCAGGTCCCGGATCAGGTCCAGCGCCGGTACGGGACCGATGCGTTCGTGGACGAGGACCACTTCGGGCAGTTCGTCGAGGGACTCGGCGGCGAGGCGCGCGAGGGTGTCGAGGAGGGCGGTCGAGTCGGGTACCGGCGGGGCGGGTTCGGTGTCGGCGAGCTGGCTCAGCAGGGTGGTGAGCGCGCGGGCCGAGTCGATGTCGCCGACGGCGGGAAGGATACGGATGGTCATCGGCGAAGCTCCTCGCTCGCGTGCCGTGCGCCGGCCCCCGTGCCCGGTGCCGCGCGACGTGGTGACCGCGCTCCGGGCCCGGGGCCCCGCGCCTGCCGGGTCCGCGTCGTCGGTGCCGGCCGCGTCCGCGGACCCGGGCACCGTCCCGTGGGCATGGGCCTCATGCGCGGCCTCCTACTTGTCCTCGTCGAGGGTGTACGTACGGTCGCCGGGCGCCACGACGGTGTCGGAGCCGCCGGCGACCAGGGCGAGCCGGACGTGCTCGGCGAACGACTCGGCGTACGCGACGCGTTGGGCGTCGGCGGTGCCGAGCGCGAAGGTGATCGGCACGGCCTGGCCGGCGCTGTTGCGCCGGTCGGCGCTCGACTGGTCGGGTTCGAGGGCGGTGAGCTTGCCGACGTCGATGACGCGGGCGTTCTCGACGATCACCTTGGACTGGTCGTGGCCCTTGTCGTTCTCGGCCTTGAAGGTGGCGTAGATGTTGACCCGCGAACCGGGGTCGATCTTGCCCGCGACACCGGTCGACGCGTCGATCATGATGGCGATCTCCTGCTGCCCGGGGGCCAGCTCCGGCTTGTCGACGATCATGTCGGCCTGGAGGAGGGAGCCCTTCTGCAGCCGGGTGACGGCGATCTTCCCGCGGATGCGGGAGAGGTCGGTGACGGCGGTGGACGACAGCCACCGCTCGGGCATCGAGACCTTCTCGAACTGGTCGGCCGTCAGCTCCTTGTAGGGCGCGATGTCGCTCTTGAGGCGGTACGCCGTGACCTCCGGGCCGACCTTGGAGTTCACGTCGCGGATCACCGAGAGGACTCCGGCGAAGGCGCCGAGGGCGCACAGGACCGAGAGGACCAGCAGGATGACGCCGCGGCGCTGGCGCGAGTTCACTGAATCTCACCTCGTGGGGCGGTACCGGAAAGTGGACCGGGCTGTCGTTCCTGCCGGGGATCCGGGGGGTGACCTCCGGGGTGATGCAGCATGTTCAGGACAACCTCGGTCTAGGGGGCGGCGGGGCCGGGCGGTGGTGCCCGACGGGCTGTGCGGTCGTGCCGGGTGCGCTGTGCGGTCGGGCTCGGGTCATGCCTGGTGCGCTGTGCGGTCGTCCTCGGGTCGCGGGCCCGGTGCCCGGTCCGACGGTCCCGGTGCGCTGCGCCGGAGGCCTAGGTGGCCCCGCGGGGAAGCGCACGCACCGGAGAGGGTGCCCGGCCGGTGGTGGCCGAAAGCTCCTGCGCGACAGGCGGTGCGAGCGGGGCGGCGCAGAACCCGCAGCGGTCACCGATGAGTTCGAGGCCGCACCAGCGGCACTCGTCCCGGCGGACGGAGGAGACGAGCTGGTAGAGGACCGAGACGTCGTACAGCCCGGCGGCGAACTCGACGAGCCGGTTCGTCCCCCACCAGCGGACCGACTCCGCGGGCAGCGGGACGGTCGCGGCGCCCTGGACCTGCCAGGCGGGGGCGAGGGTCGAGGTGACCCAGTCGGAGGGCGGCTGGCCGGCCGCCGAGAGCAGCCGGGTCCCGAACTCCGGTCCGGGCAGGTCCTCCTGGCCGACCCTGACCAGCTCGGCCCGGGGGTTGGCCAGGACGGCGAACTGGGCGCCCGGCACCCAGGACTTGGCGTGCGACTTCAGGGAGACCGGGACCCGGTCGAGCTTGGCCACGGAGCCGAGCAGGGCTCCGGCGTAGATGTAGTGCGCGAGCAGCCGGGCGGCGGAGGCGAGCACGCCGGGGCTGAAGTCGCAGACCGACAGCTGGCGTAACTGCTGGGCCAGCAGGGCGATTCCGAGCGGCGGCAGATCGATGCCCAGCAGCGCGATGCGGTCGCTCTCCAGGACGGAGCGGACGGTGTGCAGCCGCCGGGTGACGTCGCTCTGCGTACTGGAGGGGTAGAGGGAGATGACGTAGCCGTGCTGTTCGATGAGCGCGTGCATCCCGGTGAGGGAGTCCTCCAGGGTGCCGAGCGGCTGCACGGCCGCCGGCGGGGTCCCCCGGTCGTGCGGCGGGAGCACCAGATCGGGACTGGTGACGGCTATCGCGGTCGGCACGCTGCACACACCCCGTTCACTGCGGCGGAGTGGTCAACTACCGCCTCAGATCGCCCCTTTGTCGCCATAGAGCGTCACGGACGTTTCCCGTACGGCCGCGGATCGCCACTGTGACGTCCTCTTGCATCAGCACCATATCCACGGCATGGCCCGCTCAACACAGAATCTCCGAGATCATCTCACCGAAGGTGCGGGCGTGATCAACGCAGAGTAAGCCGTCTCAAAACAACTGGGCGCTCCCATAGGGGACTTGACGTGCCGCGGGGCTTGACAACCCGATTGGTCTGGACCAACTTGTATCCACCGGCGGTGGCCACCGTTCCGTTCCCCCTCCCCTCCCCCACCTCTTCCTGGAGGACCCAGTGGACCGCGTCACCCGTATGCCCAAACGGAGATGGGCGGGAGCCCTCGCCGCCGCCGTCACCGCGTCCGTCCTCTCCCTCACCGGTCTGGCCGGCCAGGCCCAGGCCGCCGACGTCAACAACGTGAAGAACGGCGGCTTCGAGTCCGGGCTGAGCAACTGGACCTGTTCGGCGGGCAGCGGTACGACCGTCTCCTCGCCGGTGCACGGCGGCGCGGCCGCGCTGAAGGCCACGCCCGCCGGGCAGGACTTCGCGCAGTGCTCCCAGTCCGTCGCCGTGAAGCCCAACTCGACCTACACGCTGAGCGCCTGGGTGCAGGGGTCGTACACCTACCTCGGGGTGACCGGCACGGGGACGACGGACGTCTCGACCTGGACGCCCAACACCACCTGGACGCAGCTCTCGACGACCTTCACCACCGGCGCCTCGACGACCTCGGTGTCGGTCTGGTCGCACGGCTGGTACGGACAGCCCGCCTACCTCGCGGACGACTTCTCGGTGTTCGGCCCCGACGGCGGCGGTGGCGGCGACCCGGCGCCGACGGTCCCGGCCACCCCGGCGGGCCTCGCGGTGTCCGGCACGACCTCCTCGTCGGTCTCCCTGGCCTGGAACACGGTGTCGGGCGCGACCGGCTACAACGTGTACCAGGGCGGCTCCAAGGTCCAGTCGGTGAGCGGGACCTCCGCGACCGTCTCCGGGCTCAGCGCCTCCACGGCGTACTCGTTCCAGGTCAGCGCGACCAACTCGGCCGGTGAGTCGGCCAAGTCCTCGGCCGTGACCGGGACGACGGCCGCGACCGGCGGTGGCGGGGGCGGCGGGGGAACCGTGCCCGCGCACGCCGTGACGGGTTACTGGCAGAACTTCAACAACGGCGCCACCGTGCAGAAGCTCTCCGCCGTGCAGTCGCAGTACGACATCATCGCGGTCGCCTTCGCGGACGCCACGAGCACGCCGGGCGCGGTGAGCTTCACGCTCGACTCGGCCGGGCTCGGCGGCTACACCGTCGACCAGTTCAAGGCCGACATCAAGGCGAAGCAGGCCGCGGGCAAGAAGGTCATCATCTCCATCGGCGGCCAGAACGGCACCATCTCGGTGAGCGACTCCGCCTCGGCCACGAACTTCGCCAACTCCGTCTACTCGCTGATGCAGACGTACGGCTTCGACGGCGTGGACATCGACCTGGAGAACGGCCTCAACGCGACCTACATGTCCCAGGCCCTGCGGTCCCTGTCCGCGAAGGCGGGCTCGTCCCTGGTCATCACCATGGCCCCGCAGACCATCGACATGCAGTCGACGTCGAACTCCTACTTCCAGACGGCGCTGAACATCAAGGACATCCTCACCGTCGTCAACATGCAGTACTACAACAGCGGTTCGATGCTCGGCTGCGACGGCAAGGTCTACTCGCAGGGTTCGGTCGACTTCCTGACGGCGCTCGCCTGCATCCAGCTCCAGGGCGGTCTCGACGCCTCCCAGGTCGGCCTCGGCCTTCCGGCCTCCACCAGCGGTGCGGGCAGCGGCTACGTCTCCCCGACGATCGTGAACAACGCCCTCGACTGCCTGACCAAGCTCACCAACTGCGGTTCGTTCAAGCCCTCCAAGGCCTACCCGGCCCTGCGCGGCGCGATGACCTGGTCCACGAACTGGGACGCCTCGGCCGGCAACGCCTGGTCGAACGCGGTGGGCCCGCACGTGCACGCGCTGTAGTCCCGGCGGCCGCTTCCCCCACTTCCCCGGCGGTCCGCCTCCTGGCCCCGCCCGCCGCACTCGCGGCGGGCGGGGCCGCTGCCGTCGCGGGCCCCGGACGAAGGGAACCGGACGACGAAGGCCGGGCGAAGGGGGCCGGGCCGCCCCCGCGCGCCGGTGGCCCGATGCCGCCCGGAGCGGCCGATTCCCGCCGACACCGCTTTGTCGTCTCTTGACCTGCTCATGCCACAACCCTCACCATGAGCGCCGCACCCGCACCAGGCACGTCACCTTGAGCCACCCCCCGGCTCCGCTCCCCCACGTTCCGGAGATCCCGGAATCACGGAGAACCAAGGAGACTTCATGCGACTTCGCCTACCCGGCAGCTCCGACGGCGGCAGAGGCGGCCGGCGTTCCGCCGCCCTCGCCGTCCTCGCGGCGCTCGCTCTCGCGGCTCCCCTGACCGCCACCGTCACCGACGCCACGGCGAGCGGGGCCAGGGTCCACGCGCCCTCGGCGGACGACGTCCGGCAGTACGAGATCCACCGGAGCACGACTCCCGTGACCCGTGCGGAGATCCAGCGCTCGGGGGTCACCGTGGACGAGGCGGACGAGGAGACCGTCGTCGTCTCGGGCCGCGCCGACCAGATCGCCGCGCTGCGCCGTCAGGGCTACGACGTCGCGCCCCTCGGCGCGGCTCCCGACCGTTCCTCGGCCGCCGGCGACGTGCGCCTCTTCGACTTCCCGACGGCGGACGCGAAGTACCACAACTACGCCGAGATGAACACGGAGATCGACCAGCGGCTCGCGGCCTACCCGAACATCATGAGCAAGCGGGTGATCGGCAAGTCCTACCAGGGCCGGGACATCGTCGCCATCAAGGTCAGCGACAACGTGGCCACGGACGAGAACGAGCCCGAGGTCCTGCTCACCTTCCACCAGCACGCCCGTGAGCACCTCACGGTGGAGATGGCGCTGTATCTGCTGCGCGAGCTCGGAGCGGGCTACGGCAGCGACTCCCGGGTCACCAACATGGTGAACAACCGCGAGATCTGGATCGTCCCCGACCTCAACCCGGACGGCGGCGAGTACGACATCGCGAGCGGGTCCTACCGCTCGTGGCGCAAGAACCGCCAGCCCAACTCCGGCTCCTCGTACGTCGGTACGGACCTGAACCGGAACTGGAACTACAAGTGGGGCTGCTGCGGCGGCTCCTCGTCCTCCAAGTCCTCCGAGACCTACCGCGGCGCCTCGGCGGAGTCGGCGCCCGAGGTGAAGGTGGTCGCCGACTTCGTCCGCGGCCGGGTCGTCGGCGGCAAGCAGCAGATCACCGCCGGGATCGACTTCCACACCTACAGCGAGCTGGTGCTGTGGCCGTTCGGGTACACCACCTCGGACACGGCCACCGGGATGACGGCGGACGACGCCGCCGCGTTCAAGGCCATCGGGCAGAAGATGGCCGCCAGCAACGGGTACACGGCCGAGCAGGCCAGTGACCTGTACATCACGGACGGCTCGATCGACGACTACCTCTGGGGCACCCAGAAGATCTTCGACTACACCTTCGAGATGTACCCGACGTCGAGCTCCGGCGGCGGCTTCTACCCGCCCGACGAGGTCATCGAGCGGGAGACGTCCCGCAACCGGGACGCGGTGCTCCAGCTCCTGGAGAACGCCGACTGCATGTACCGCTCGATCGGCAAGGCCGCGCAGTACTGCTCCTAGGAGCGGAGGCGCCGGCCGGTGACCGGGGATCCGTGTGCCCTTCCCTGCCGGGCACGCGGATCCCCGTACCGTCTACGGCTTCTCGGCGTCGGCGGTGTCCGCCGTGTCGTCGGCCTCGGCATCGGCATCGGCCTTGGCGTCGGCCTTGTCCTCCGGCTCGGCGGACTCGGACCCATCGGCCTGCCCGGACGCCTCGGACTCGGCGGCCGGGCGGGTCTCCTCCGCGTCCTGCGCGGCCTCGTCCTCGTCCCCGTCCTCGAAGTAGGTGTCGAGGACGGCGTCGAGCTGCTCCTCCCACTCCTTGTGGCGGGCCCGGGCGTTCGCCTCGATCTCGATCGGGTACCAGCGGCGTTCCGGCGTGTGCACCGTGATGGTGAACCGCTTGCCGAAGCGCGGCGTCTCCGTCTCGACGGCGCCGATCTCGTCCCAGCGGAACTCCGCCTCCTGGTCGTCCAGGCGCAGCACGACACCGCTGTGGTCGGCTCTGATCGAGGCCCGCCGGTCGGAGGCCTCGAAGACGGGGCCGTCGGGGACGGGTCCGGACTCCGTGCCGTCCGCGGAGACGGTCTCCTCCGCGGACGCGGACTCCTCGGACTCCTCGGACTCCTCGGCGGCGGGCGCCTCGCCGGACGCCTCGCCGTCAAAGGCCGCGTCGTCGGAGGCCGTCTCGTCGGAGACGGCCTTCTCGGCGGACGCCTCCTCGGCCTCCGCGACCGCGTCCTTCGGCTCCGCCGGCACGGGTGACGTAAGCCCGGGGATGTACGCCGGGTTCACCGCGGCGGCGTCCAGGGGCTGGCTCTTCGAACCTATGCGCTGCTCCACAGCGGGAAGTATGGTCGAAGATCCTGTGTGGGGCACAGTCAGCCCCGAATTGGCGGTGCCTCTGTTACACGAAGAGAGTCATCCGAGGACGGCGAGGACGTCGATCTCGACGAGGAGCCCGGCCGGCAGGCCGACGTAGACCGTCGTGCGCGCGGCGGGCGGCGCGGTGAGTCCCTGCTCGTCGAAGTACCGGTTGTAGATCTCGTTCATCTCGGCGAAGTGGCCGACGTCGGTGAGGTAGACGCGGATCATCATCGCGTCGTCCCAGCCGGAACCGCCCTCCTCGAGGATCGCCTTGACGTTGGCGAGGGTCTGGAGGGTCTGCTCGCGCAGGGTCGGACCGGCGGGCGTCGGGGGCTTGCCCTCCTCGGCGGGCAGGAAGCCGACCTGCCCGGCGACCTGGAGGATGTTCCCCTTCCGCACGCCGTGCGAGAACCGGGCCGGCGGGGCGGTGTGGGTGGCGGGGGTGAGGGCGGTCTTGTCGGTCATGCGGTGCTCATTCCTTCGGGTCGTCCGGGGTGGGGGCTTGGCCGGAGTAGTCGCGGCCGACGGCGTCCGCCGTACGGCGGACCAGCGGGAGCAGGGTGAGGAGTTCCTCGGCGGTGACGACGACGTTGGGCGCGGAGACCGACAGGGCGGCCGCGACCCGTCCGTCGGCGCCGCGGACGGGGGCGGCGACACAGTTGATGGACTCCTCGTGGCCGCCGAGGTCGGTGGCCCAGCCCTGCTCGCGCACGGTCGCCAGCTCCTTCAGGAAGGCGGACGCGTCGGGGGTCGAACGGGCCGTGTACCGGGGGTAGTCGAGCCCCTCGGCGACGGCGCGGCGCTCCGCCTCGGGCAGATCGGCCAGGAGCAGCTTGGCGACGGCGGCGACGGTGATGGCGACGGGCTTCCCGATCCGGGAGTACATGCGCACCGGGTAGCGGCTCTCCACCTTGTCGATGTAGAGCACCTCGCCGTCCTCGTACACCGCGAGGTGGACGGTGTGCCCGCAGCTCTCGTTGAGGCGCACGAGGTGGGGGTGGGCGATCTCGCGGACGTCGAGGTTCTCGACGGCCTCCTGGGCGAGGGCGAAGAGCCGGGCGCCGAGCCGGTAGCGCTGGTCCGACTGGCGGTACACCAGGCCGTGTTCGTTCAGGGTGCGCAGGAGGCGCAGGGCCGTGGACTTGTGGACGCCGAGCCGGTCGGCGACCTGGCCGAGGTCGGCGGGGCCCTCGGCGAGCAGCGGCAGGATGCTCAGGGCTCGGTCGACGGTCTGGCTCATGGCGTACGTACCTCCTCCGCGGCCCGTGCGTCGGCTTCGGTCCAGCCGGGGCCGAGACGAAGTGTCTCCCAGGCGTGGTCGCCGAGAGCGGCGAGCCGGTCGGCGTGCCCCCGGGCGGGCGGGTCGGCGAGGTCGCCCGGGACGGTGAGGGCGGCGGCGGCCGCCAGATGGCCGTGCCGCAGCCGGTCGCGGACGGGCAGGCCCCGCAGGGTGGCGGAGAGGAACCCGGCGGCGAAGGCGTCCCCGGCACCGACGGCCGCGACGACGTCGACACGCGGGGCGGGCACGAAGACGGCGGTGTCCACCACGTTCTCGCCGCGTCCCGGGGTGTCCACTGCGTCCTCGCCGCGCCCGGCGGCGCCCGCCGTGTCGGCGCAGCGTCCGGTGGCGCCCTCGGGCCGCTCGCCGGTTGCGTCGGCCGCGCGGGGGTCCCGGTGCGCCGGAGCGGACGCGTGAAGCGCCGTCGCTCCCCCGCGCGGGCCGGCGGCCGTGGGACTCGCGAACACGACGGCTCCGCGCTCGCCGTCCTTGACTACCAGGACATCCGGTTCGGGCAGGGCCTCGCGGATCGCGCGGGCCCCGTGCAGTCCCCAGGCCTCACGGGCCTCGTCCTCGCCGACGAAGACGATGTCGGCGCCGCGCGCCAGGTCGAGCAGCACCCGGGGTCCCCCGGGGCGGCCGCGCCACAGGGCGGGGCGGTGGTTGACGTCGAAGGAGACGAGCGGCCGGCCGGGCCGGGGCGCGGTCAGTTCTCGCATCAGGGCCAGAGCGCCGTCGGAGAGCGCGGCGGTGATGCCGGACAGATGGAGCACGCGGCCCGAGCGGACGGCGGCCAGGTCCGTGTTCTCCGCGGTCATGGCGGAGGCGGCGGACCCGGCCCGGTAGTAGGCGACCTCGTGGGCGTCGGTGCCCCGGTCGCCCGCGGTGCGGAAGTAGACGCCGGTCGGACGGGTGGGGTCCCGGCGTACGGCGGAGGTGTCGACGCCGTACGCGGCGATCGCCCGTACGAGATGGTCGCCGAACCCGTCGGCGCCGACCCTGCCGACCCAGCGGGCCGAGTGGCCGGCGCGGGCGAGCGCGCAGGCCACGTTCGACTCGGCGCCGCCGATGCCCCGCAGGAACGAGGGGACGTCGGCGAGGCGTCCGGCCAGGGTGGGCAGGAAGGTGACCATGGACTCGCCGAGCGCCACCACGTCACAGGTGCCGGTGCCGGTGCCGGGGGACACGGCGTCCGCGGGTCCGTTGCTGGTCACGTGGTCGGGGCTCCTCGCTCTGGCGGCCGACGGCGGCGAAGGGCACCGTTGACCCTGCGTCGGCTGGGATGTTAGACAGCAGGGAACGACATACGCAACGCGCGTTGCATATGATGCAACGCGTCGACCGGCCGAGGAGGCCCCCATGAGCGCCGAGACCGCCGCCGCACCGCTGGCCGCCCTCGCGGCGGAGCGCGTCGACCACCGGTTCAGGGGCCTGCCCCCGGACGCCGACGGTCTGAGCGTCGGTGAGCTGGCCGCACAGCGCCGCAACCTCTTCACCGGCGGCTTCACCACCCCGGTCCTCGCGCTGTCCGCCGAGCGTCTGACCCACAACCTCGAACTCATGGAGACGTACGCGACCCGGCACGGCCTCGCGTTCGCCCCGCACGGCAAGACGTCCATGGCGCCCCGGCTGTTCTGGCGGCAGATCGAGCACGGCGCCTGGGGCATCACCCTCGCGGTCCCCCACCAGGTGCGGGTGGCACGGCAGTTCGGGATCGACCGGATCTTCCTGGCGAACGAGCTGGTCGACGCGGCCGCCCTCGCCTGGATCGCCGCCGAGCTGGCCGCGGACCCGGACTTCACGTTCGTCTGCTACGTCGACTCGGTGCGCGGGGTCGAGCTGATGGACGCCGCGCTGCGCGGCAGTGCCCGCCCGGTGGACGTCGTCGTCGAACTCGCGGCGGGCGCGGGCGCCCGGACCGGCGTCCGCACGGAGGAGGAGTGCGCGGCGGTCGCCGACGCGGTGGCGGCGACCACGACGCTCCGGCTGACCGGCGTCGCCGGGTACGAGGGCGAGGTGCCGGACGCCGACCCGGAGCGGGTGCACGCCTGGCTGCGGCGGCTGACCGCGCTCGCGGTCTCCTTCGACGCCGCCGGGCGGTTCAAGGACGCCGGCACGATCGTCGTCAGCGCGGGCGGCAGCGCCTGGTTCGACGCGGTGGCCGACGTCTTCGCGGAGATCCCCGGACTGTCGCTGCCCGTCCTGAAGCTGCTGCGCTCGGGCGCCTACGTCTCGCACGACGACGGCCACTACCGCCGGCTGACCCCCTTCGTCCGGGTCCCGGACGAGGGCGCCCTGCACCCGGCGTTCCGCCTCTGGTCGCAGGTCGTCTCACGCCCCTCCCCCGAGCAGGCCTTCACCAACGCGGGCAAGCGGGACGCGGCCCACGACCTCGACCTGCCCTTCGCCCAGGTCGTGCGCCGCGACGGGGCCGAGCGCCCGGCGGACGGCATCGAGGTGAGCAAGCTCTCCGACCAGCACGCCTGGCTGCGCACGGAGCCCGGGACGGATCTGGAGGTCGGCGACTGGGTCGGCATGGGGCTGTCCCATCCGTGCACCTCCTTCGACAAGTGGCAGCTGATCCCGCTGGTCGAGTCCGACGGCACGGTCGTCGACTACATCCGTACGTACTTCTAGGACGGGAATCGCGCCATGGACCTCGCCGACCTGGTCCTCCAGGACGTGGACGTCGCCGACGGCAGCGGCGCCCCCGCCTACCGCGCGGACGTGGCCGTGAAGGGCGGCCGGATCGTCGCGATCGTCAAGGAGGCCGCGGCGGCCGGCTGCCAGCGGCCGCGCGGCACCCGGGAGCTGGACGCCGAGGGCCTGGTCCTCGCCCCCGGCTTCATCGACATGCACGCGCACAGCGACCTCGCGCTGCTGCGGGACCCGGACCACAGCGCGAAGGCCGCCCAGGGCGTGACCCTCGAAGTCGTGGGCCAGGACGGCCTGTCGTACGCGCCGGTCGACGACCGGACGCTCGCCGAGGTCCGCAGCACGATCACCGGCTGGAACGGCCACGGCGACGACGTCGACTTCGACTGGCGTTCCGTGGGTGAGTACCTGGACCGGCTCGACCACGGCTTCGACGGCGAGGGCATCGCGGTCAACGCCGCCTATCTCGTCCCCCAGGGCACCGTCCGCATGCTCGCCGTCGGCTGGGAGGACCGCGCGGCCACGCCCCGGGAGCTGGACCGGATGCGGCGGCTGGTGGCGGACGGACTGCGCGAGGGCGCGGTCGGCATGTCCTCGGGGCTGACGTACACCCCCGGGATGTACGCCCGGGACTCCGAACTCACCGCCCTGTGCCGGGTGGTGGCGGAGCACGGCGGCTACTGGTGCCCGCACCACCGCTCGTACGGCGCGGGCGCGCTGGAGGCGTACGCGGAGATGCTGGCCGTCGCCCGCGAGGCCGGCTGCCCGCTCCATCTCGCCCACGCCACCATGAACTTCTCCGAGAACGAGCGGAAGGCGCCGGAGCTCCTCGCGCTGCTGGACGAGGCGCTCGCCCAGGGCTCCGACGTCACCCTCGACACCTATCCGTACACCCCCGGGTGCACCACGCTGGCGGCGCTGCTGCCGAGCTGGGCGAACGAGGGCGGCCCGGAGGCGGTGCTCGCCCGGCTGCGGGACGAGGCCACGGCCGAACGCGTGCGCCACGGCCTGGAGGTCGTGGGATCGGACGGCTGCCACGGCGTCCCCGTCGACTGGGCGACGATCGAGATCTCGGGCGTGAACGACCCCGGCCTCGGCGCGTACGTCGGCAGGACCGTCCTGGAGTCCGCCGCCCTGCGCGGCGAGGAGCCCTGGACCACGGCCCGGCGGCTGCTCGTCGAGGACCGGCTCGGCCCCACGATCCTGCAGCACGTGGGCCACGAGGAGAACGTCCGGACGATCATGCGGCACCGCGCGCACACCGGGGGCTCCGACGGCATCCTGCACGGCGCGAAGCCGCACCCGCGCGCCTACGGCACCTTCCCGCACTATCTCGGCCGGTACGTGCGGGAGCTCGGCGTCCTGACCCTGGAGGAGTGCGTCGCCCATCTGACCGGCGGGCCCGCCGCACGGCTGCGGCTGCCCGACCGCGGTCTGGTCCGCGAGGGGTACCGCGCCGACCTCGTCCTCTTCGACCCGGCCACGGTCGCGGCGGGCTCCACGTTCGCGGCCCCGCGCACCCTGCCCACCGGCATCCCGCACGTCCTGATCGACGGGCGTTTCGTCGTCGAGGACGGGCGCAGGACGGACGTGCTCGCGGGACGGGCGGTCCGCCGCACGGCGTGACCGCCCGCCCTCCCGCGGTGTTACGGCTTGGGCAGGACGCACCCGCTCAGGCTCAGGTCGAGCTTGTTGCCCGTCGTGAAACAGGCCGGGATCTGATAGGTCTCCTCGGCGTAGTTGATGCCCTGACGGACGGTGACGGTGCCGTTCGCGTCGACCTCGCACGGGTTGTCCACCGTGCACCGCTCGCCGTCCTCGTTACCGGTGTTGTTGACGGCGACGACCTTGCCGGTGGACTGGTCGACGACCGGCGAGCCCGAGGTCCCGCCGATGGTCTGGCAGGCCGAGGTGTAGCGGACGGAGTCCTTCCAGGTCCAGTCCCCCTCCTTGAGGCGGTACACGAAGCCGTCGATGGCGCAGCTGTACAGACGCTTCCAGTAGCCGGAGGCCACGGTGATGGCGGTGCCGGCCACCGGGTGCGTGTCCTGCACCGTCAGCGCGCTGATGCCGTACGAGTTCTTGATGGTCGCGTAGGTGCTGGTGAGCTGGTAGATCGTGATGTCGGTGTCGGTCATGGTCGAGTACGCGACCTTGTTCGCGCGCAGGGTCGCGACCCGGGTTCCCGACGCGTTCAGCAGACCGAAGGAGCGGCTGGACGACTGGCCGACGATGACCTCCCCGGGGTCCGGGAATCCGGTCTCCAGGCAGTGGCCGTTGGAGAGCACGAGCGCCGGGTCGGAGTCCGCCGAGTTGGGGAAGCGGATGACCGAACCGGAGCAGTTGCTGAGGGACACCGTCCCGGCGAGGGTGACGGCCTTCAGGGTGGGCGCGGTGCCGGTGTCCGCCGTAGTGGCCGGGACCGACGCTCGCGCGGGAGCCGGGTGGGAGGACGCGGGTACGGCGTGGGGAGCGGGTGCCGCGACCGCGGGTGCCGCGCCCGCCCCGGCGAGCACCAGGGCGAACAGAGCGGCGACGAGAGGCTTTCTCATGTGGGGGTCCCCTCTTGCGACTTGGGGCCGCCGGAGGTCGTCCGACGGCCTTCCGCTGACCGGAGGTCGTCCGGCCATCTGTTGTCATGCGCATTGTGAGGGGAGTGGGGAAAGTGAACAAGGAGCCGTTTTTGGCCTAGCCGGGCCCCGAACCGGCCGAGCAGGGCCTGCGCACGGAAGGAGCCGGGGTCCCGGACCGGCGGGCGGGGCTCCGCGTGCGGGACGGGCCCGCCACGGACCGGCCGGACCGGGCCGCGCGTGCGGGACTGGCCTGGCCCGGACCGGCGGGACCGTCCCGCGCGCGGAACCAGCACGCTCCGGAACCGGCGCCCGGAAAGCTCCGCGCCCCGGACCCGCCCTACGCCAGGGACGTCTCGTACGCCTCCTCGGCGTAGCGGAAGAGCAGGGTGCCGCTGGTGGCGACCTTCGCGTCCAGTGCCTCGGCGCGGGCCTCGCGGCTGGGGGTGGTGCGGCTGGTGAAGAAGACGGCGGGCCCGGTGTACCGCCCGCTCTGGCGCCAGCGGCCCAGATCGGTGAGCCCCGCCTCCCGGTCCAGTCCACGCTGGACGTCGGAGACCAGCAGGCCGATCCGGGTGGTGTCGAGGATCTGCTCGGCCCGCGCCCGGTTCACGGCCGTCCAGACGCGCGCGCCCCGCTCCTGGAGCCGCTCGGTGAACTGCGTGTTGCGCTCGGGGTGGTCGTCGATCCAGAGCACCTGCATCCCGGGGTACGCGGCGGACACCCCGCTGCCCGGAACCGCTGCCGAGCCCGGTTCCGGCGCCGCCCCGTCCACGGAGTCGGGGGCCAGCTGGGGCGTCCCCCGCTGCAACTGCCCGACCAGGTCGTCCACTTCGGTGAGCGCCATCAGCTCCTCGATGAGCCGCACGAAGTTCGCGTCGAGCGCCAGCTCGGGGAACCCCGTGGGCAGCTGCTCCTCCAGCCGGGCGAGCAGCTGACCCCAGTCGTCGGGCCGGTCCGGCTCCGGGGCGTGGAGGTCGTAGGCGAGCAGACAGCCCACCGCGGCCGGCCAGCTCCCCTCCTCGGGCCGGGCGAACGGCTGGCTCAGCACCCGCCGGGCCGTGCGGTAGCGCAGGAACTCGCGGGCCGCGTGCACGTCGGCGCCGTCGCGGGCGAGCAGCACCCGGTAGAAGTCGGGGTAGAGCTGCTGGAGCAGCAGGACCCGGATGACCGCCTCCGCGCTGAACGACTCCCAGACGGGATTGAGCGCGCACTCCAGGCCGAAGCCGTTGATGAGCCGCTTGATCCGGCGCGGGTTGCGGGCCGAGCGCAGGGCGATCAGCTCGGCGAGGTGGCCGCCGAGCAGGTCCTGGATGCCGGAGCGCTGCGCGCAGCGGTCGACGTACGCGCGTACCTCCGCGGTCGCCGGGACGGGCACCCGGTAGCTCGTCTGGAAGATCTTCTCCATGAACGCCGACCCGGCCGGCGACAGGTCCCGCAGCAGCCCGCTCGGCCCGAGGGCGGAGCGGTCGCAGCCGATGACGAAGGCGAGCCCGGGCACGTCCAGGTACACCTTGACCGCCTCACACACCGCGAGCACGGTCTCCTCGGAGCAGCGGTCGAGGTCGTCGACGAAGACGACGAGCAGCCGCCGGGTGTCGTACGGCGCGGACTCCGCCCACTCCTGGGTCAGCCGCAGCAGCGCGTCGCGCATGGCGTTGCGGGACCGGGCGTCGACGGACAGGGCGTGCCAGAGCCGGTCGACGAGGGCGGCGGCCCCGAACGGCGCGAGCCCGAGCGTCAGCGCGGCCCGGGCCAGCCCGTACAGCGTCCCGTGGTCGGACACGTGACGCACCGCCCGCCGCAGGAACCGCCGGTCGAACCGCATCAGGACGGACTTGATCAGCCCTTCGAGGGCGTCGGCGCCCGTCGAGGTCCAGGCGTTGTACCAGACGGTGTGGACGCCCGGGCGGGTCCGGAGCTCGGCGTCCACGAGCCGCATCAGACTGCTCTTGCCCATGCCCCAGCCGGCGTCCACCGCGAGGGTGAGCGGGGTCGCCCCCCGTGAGGCGTGGAGCAGTCCGGCGAGTTCGCGGGCGGCCCGCCCCGTGCCCAGCAGGTCGTCCCCCGGCCCGGCCACCGGCTCGTCGTTCAGCAGCGAGAATTCCATGCCCTGCCTCCCCCTTGCGGCGGAGCCAACCTACTGGGACGGGTCGGGAGCGGGGGCCCTATTCGGACCAGCTGCCGTGCCCGTGCCCGTGGCCGTGGCGGCCGGGGGCCGTCGTGGTCGGGGCGGGCGGGGTGGCCGACGGGGTCGTCGTGGCGGAGGGCGTGGGCGCGGGGGCCGTGGAAGCCCTCGCGGACGCGGAGGCGCTCGCGGCGGCGCTCGCGCCCGTGGAGGCGGTGGCCGCGCCGGTGGCGGCGGGCGCCGACGTGGTGGCCGACGGGGCCCGCAGGGGCTCGGCGGAGGAGGTGGCGCTGGAGCCGTCGTCCGGCTCGGCCGGCCCGGTGGGCAGCCGCACCGGCTGACGCGTGCCCGCGGGCGTGCTCGCCGGTCCGCCGGGGTCGGAGTCGAACACCCCGGAGAAGGCGACACCGAGGGCGACGACGCCGGCCACTCCTCCGGCGACGGCCAGCCGTCGGGCCGTCCGGCCGCCGCGGCCGCGCTCGCGCTCCTGCCGCCGCCGCTCGCCCCGCCCCGGGCCGCCGGGCACGACGGGCAGGACGGAGGTGTCCGCGCCGTCCGTGTACGCCTTCCTCCAGCCGTGCGCCTCGGCGGGGTCGGCGTACGTCTCGTAGGCCAGCGGCGTCTCCCCGTCGCTCTGGGGGAGGTACACCGTCGGCCGGGCTTCGGGGTCTCCGGACTGCCAGGACATGATCGCGCATTGTAGGGACCACCAGGGGGTTCGGCGCAGCCCGCGGACAAAGTCGCCGGAACCGACACGTCTCACGTGGTGAAAAACACGCCCCGGTGTCCGGCGGGCGGCCGTAAGCTCACGGACATGCAGGTGATCCAGTCCACGAAGCTCGCCAACGTCTGCTACGAGATCCGGGGCCCGGTTCTCGAGGAGGCGATGCGCCTCGAAGCAGCAGGTCACCGCATCCTCAAGCTCAACACGGGCAACCCGGCGGCCTTCGGCTTCGAGTGTCCGCCCGAGATCCTCGAGGACATCCTCCGCAACGTCTCCTCGGCGCACGGTTACGGCGACGCCAAGGGCCTGCTCGCCGCCCGCCGCGCGGTCGTGATGCACAACCAGACCCTCGGCATCGAGACGGACGTCGACCACGTCTTCATCGGCAACGGCGTCTCCGAGCTCATCGTGATGGCGATGCAGGCACTGCTGGACGACGGCGACGAGGTGCTCGTACCGGCCCCGGACTATCCCCTGTGGACCGCGGCGGTCTCCCTGTCCGGCGGCACGGCCGTCCACTACCGCTGCGACGAGCAGTCCGACTGGATGCCCGACCTGGCGGACGTGGAGCGGAAGATCACCGACCGCACCAAGGCGATCGTCATCATCAACCCGAACAACCCGACCGGCGCGGTCTACGACGACGCGATGCTGCGAGGGCTGACGGACATCGCCCGGCGGCACAACCTGCTGGTCTGCTCCGACGAGATCTACGACAAGATCCTCTACGACGGCGCCACCCACACCGCGACCGCCAAGATCGCTCCGGATCTGCTCACCCTCACCTTCAACGGCATGTCGAAGGCGTACCGGGTGGCGGGCTATCGCGTCGGCTGGATGTCGGTGTCGGGACCGCGCACGCACGCCTCCTCGTACATCGAGGGGCTGACGATCCTCGCGAACATGCGGCTGTGCGCCAACATGCCGGGGCAGCACGGGGTGGTCGCGGCGCTCAGCGGGCGCCAGACGATCAACGATCTGGTGCTGCCGGGCGGGCGCCTGAAGGAGCAGCGGGACGTCGCCCACGAACTACTCACCCAGATCCCCGGCGTGACCTGCGTGAAGCCGAAGGGCGCGCTGTACCTCTTCCCGCGTCTGGACCCGAAGGTCTTCAAGGTCAAGGACGACCGGCAGATGGTGCTCGACCTGCTGCGGGCCGAGAAGATCATGGTCGTCCAGGGGACGGGCTTCAACTGGCCCGAGCCGGACCACTTCCGGGTGGTCACCCTGCCGACGGTGGCGGATCTGACGGACGCGGTGACCCGGATCGGCACGTTCCTGGACGGCTACGGCCAGCCGTGACGCCCGGCGGGGACGCGCCGGGCGGCGCCCCGCGGGGACGCACACCCCGTGACACCCCGCCGAGGGAACGGACCTCGCGCTCACCCTGTGTACGCGCCGCGTCCCATTTTGCGAACCTGCTCAACTTTAGACGAATTCCAAGCTAGGATGGCTTCCTGTCAGGCACAGGAGGCCATCCCATGTACGAACCGATCCGCTCGAAGTCGGTCCACACGATGGCCGGCACCCCCTCCTCCGACTTCCCCCACCGGTCGCGCGAGGAGGAGCTGGACATCCAGCTCGCCGGTCACCTCGCGGCACTGCTCGCCGTCACGGACGAGATCCGCGCCCTCGCCCCGTCCGCCGACCTGGACGCCGGCGCCGAGCGGCTCACCGAGCAGGTGACCCGGCTGCGCGGAGGCGCCCCGCTGCGCACCCCGGCGGCCCCCACCGCCGAGGAGTCCCACCTCGCGACCCTGCACCGACGCGCGCACGCGCTGGCCGGCCGCGCCCTCGTCGTCGCCGCCTCCCGCGCGGACACGGCCGCGGCGATCCTCTCCGCCGAGCGCATGGACGCCCACGCGCTCGCCGTCGGACCCCGCGAGCTCGCCTCCCGCTGAGCCCCGGTCCGGCCCCCTGAACGGCCCCGGTCCGCGCGCCTTCGAAGCGCGCGCGGACCGGGCGCCACACCCACCGCCGCCACCCCGCCGTGGCCGCTCCGCCCCGCGTAACGGCACCACCCCCTCCGGTTGCGTACCGGGACCCGGTGGTCACCTCGTGTTCACCGCCGCAGACGGGGAACGTTGGATTCCGAGGTGCACGCTCCAGGCGTGAGACGCATAGCGGGAATCGTCCTGGCGGTCCTGTTGATCGGCGGAGTGGCAGCAGCCGTCGTCGCGGGCCGCACTGGTCAGGACAAGGGCACGGCAACGAAGACCGTGCGTGGTGTGATCGGTTCGGAGAAGGCGGAGTTCTTCTCGGATCCGGCCGTGGTGAAGGCCCTCGCCGCCAAGGGCTACACCGTGAAGACGGAGACCTCCGGGTCCTGGGCCATGGACGGCCTCGACCTCAAGGGGTACGACTTCGCCTTCCCCTCCAGTCAGGCCCCGGCCGACGAACTCGCGGACAAGTACCACGTCCGCCGGCCGCTGCCCCGGCCCTTCTACTCGCCGCTGGTCGTGGTGGCCCACCGCAGCGCGGCCCAGGTCCTCGCGGCCAACGAGCTGGCCACCCTGGACAAGAACACCGGCACCCTGAAGATGGCCGCCTACCTCGGCGCGGCCGGGCACGGGCAGACCTGGCAGCGGCTCAAGGGCGCCGGGGCCCACGGCGAGCTGACCGGCACGCTGTACATCGCGACCACCGACCCGGAGACCTCCAACTCCGGCGCCCTCTACCTCGCCGCCGCGTCCTACGTGGCCGACGGCGGGCGGGTGGCCACGGACGACGCCGCCGTCGGCCGCACCGCGTCCCTGATGCACCGGCTCATCAGCGTCCAGGGCGCCCAGCAGCCCAGCACGGACGCCGCGTTCGGCGACTTCGTCAGCGGCGCGGGCAACCCGCTCGTCCTGGTCTACGAGTCACAGGTCGCCGCACTGCTCGCCCAGGGCAAGGACACCGGGGACCTCACGGTCCTCTACCCGGACACCACCGCCAACAGCGACCACACCGTCGTACCGCTCACGCCCGAGGGCCGCGCGCTGGGTGAACTCCTCAGCACCGACCCGGCGCTGCGGAAGCTGGCCGTGCGGCACGGGTTCCGTCCCCGGGGAGCCACCGGCGAGTTCACCGCGGCCGCCGCCGGCCGCTCCACCTACCTCAACCAGAAGCTGACCGGCGTCCGGCAGGCGCCCGTGCCCGCCTACAAGGTGCTGCACGAGATGGCGCGCCGGGCCGGGAACCAGGGGGAAGAGCACTAGATGAGCACCGAAGACACGTTCACCCTCACTCCGCCCGAGGCCGTGGCGCCCGTGCCCCGCGAGAAGGCCGGCGGGCTCGTCCCCGTCGGCCCGGGGGTGCAGGACGAGATGGCGCGCCGGGCCGCGGAGTACGTCGAGGGACTCGCCGTCCTGGACGCCCGCTCCCCGGAGTTCGCCGGCAAGGTCGGGGAGATCGCCGGCCTCGGGGCGAGCGAGATGCGCGGGGCCGCCGCCCAGTCCAACCGGATGCTGGAACGGACGATCCGCAGCCTGCCCGACAAGGGCGGGGACGCGCAGTCGCACGTCGCCGGCTCGCTCGTCGAACTCCGGCGCGTGGTCGAGGATCTGGACCCGCGCGAGCTGTCCGCGAGCAGGGGAAGGAAGTTCCTGTCCCGGCTGCCGGGCGGCAACAAGCTGCGCGACCACGTCGCCAAGTACGCCTCCGCACAGGGCACGTTGAACAGGATCGTCGGCTCGCTGCGCGGCGGCCAGGACGAACTGCGGCGCGACAACGCGGCCCTGGGGACCGAGCGCGTCCGGCTCTGGGAGACGATGGGCAAGCTCCAGGAGTACGTGGTGCTCACCCAGGCCCTGGACTCCGCGGTCGAGGCCCACATCGCGGGCGTCGACGCCGCCGACCCCGCGGGGGCCGACACGCTCCGCTCGGACGTGCTCTTCCCGGTCCGGCAGAAGCACCAGGACCTGCTCACCCAGCTCGCGGTGTGCGCCCAGGGCTATCTGGCGATGGACGTGGTCCGGCGCAACAACGACGAACTCATCAAGGGCGTCGACCGCGCGGCCACCACCACGGTCTCCGCGCTGCGCATCTCGGTCATGCTCGCCTCCGCGCTCGACAACCAGCGCAAGGTCGTCGAACAGGTCAACGCCCTGCGCGGCACGACGGAGGACCTCATCCGCGGCAACGCCGAGATGCTCTCCACCCAGAGCGGGGAGATCCAGCGCATCGCCGCCGACCCGGCCGTCGGCGCCGAGACCCTGCGCACCGCCTTCCAGGAGATCTACCGCACCCTGGACGCCATCGACACCTACAAGGTCAGGGCCACCGAGACGATGGCCGCGACCGTGGAGTCCCTGACCGCCGAGCTCCAGACCGCCGGAGCCCGTCTGGAGCGCAGCCGCACCCAGGGCGCGCTGGAGGGCGGACACGGATGAGAGCCCTTCGACGCGCGGCGGCGGCCGCCGCGGCCCTGCTCGCCGTCACGGCGTGCACGGCCCACGAGGACGCGAAGTCCGGGGACGACGGCGCCCCGCGGCCCGGCACCCTGCGCATCCTCGCCTCCAGCGAACTGAGCGACATGAAGCCCGTGCTCGACCGGATCCGGAAGGACACCGGCATCACGGTCAGGCCCACCTACATGGGCACCCTCGCCGCCGTGGACCTGCTCGCGCGGGGCGCGGCGGACGGCCGGTACGACGCCCTGTGGCTCTCCTCCGACGCCTATCTGCGGCTGCGCCCCGAGGCCGCGAGGAAGGTCGTCTCCGAGACGCCCGTCATGTCGAGCCCGGTGGCCATCGGCGTCAGGCCCGCCACCGTACGGGCGCTGGGCTGGTCACCGGACGCCGTCACCTGGAAGCAGGTGGAGCAGGCCGTCGCGGACGGGAAGCTCACCTACGGCATGACCGACCCGGCCCGCTCCAACTCCGGCTTCTCCACGCTGATCTCGGTTGCCTCGGCGCTGTCGGGCGCCCAGTCGGCGCTCACGGACGCAGACGTGGACACGGCGACACCCCGGCTGCGGGAGTTCTTCAAGGGGCAGAAGCTGACCTCGGGTTCGTCGGGCTGGCTGGCCACCGCCTACGAGCGCCGCGGCACCGTCGACGCCCTGCTGAACTACGAGTCCGTCCTCGAGGGCGTGAAGGGACTGACGGTCATCCGCCCGCGCGACGGCGTCGTGACGGCCGACTATCCGCTCTCCTCCCTGGCCGCGTCCTCCAAGGAAACCCGCGACGACGTCCGCCGTCTCGCCGAGGCGCTGCGCACGCCCGCCACCCAGAAGGCGATCACCGAGAGCACGTACCGCCGTCCGGTCGTCGCCTCCGTCGCCCCCGCGGCCGGGCTCGGCGTCGGACGCCGGCGCGAACTCCCCTTCCCGGGCACCCGGTCCGTCGCCGACCGTCTCCTCGACTCCTACGAGAACAAGCTGCGCCGGCCCTCCCGGACCGTGTACGTCCTCGACACCTCGGGCTCGATGGACGGCGACCGGCTCGCCCGGCTGAAGAAGTCCCTCGGCGATCTGACCGGCGACTTCCGCGACCGGGAGGAGGTGACGCTCATGCCCTTCGGCTCCCGGGTCAAGAGCGTGCGCACGCACGTGGTCCGCCCCGAGGACCCGAAGGCCGGAATCGACGCCATCCGCGCGGACACCCGCGCGCTGAGCGCCGACGGCGACACCGCGATCTACACCTCGCTGGAGAAGGCGTACGAGCATCTGGGCGCCGACGACGACACGTTCACCTCGATCGTGCTGATGACGGACGGCGAGAACACCCGGGGCGCGGGCCCGTCCGACTTCGACGGCTTCTACGGCCGGCTGCCCGGCCCGCAGCGGCAGATCCCGGTCTTCCCCATCCTGTTCGGCGACTCCGACCGGGGCGAGCTCCAGCACATCGCCGACCTGACCGGCGGCCGTCTCTTCGACGCCCAAAAGGGCTCGCTCGACGGCGCCTTCGAGGAGATCCGTGGCTACCAGTAAGTTCCTCGGCTACCTGGAGTCGCGCAAGAACCTCACCGGCAGCGCCTGCGGGATCGCCGGACTCGCGCTGACCTTCTCGGGCGTCGCGGGCCCGTACTGGCCGGTCGTCGTCGCGGGTCTGTACGGCGCGGGCGCGCTGATCGCCCCGCCGGAGCGTCCGGCCCCGCCCGACTTCCCGGACCCCTCGGCCCAACTGGCCGAACTGCGCGTCGACTTCGCCAAGCTCCGGGAGTACCTGGACGGTGTCGAGCTGCCCCCGGCGGCGACCGGCCGGCTCACGGAGCTGACGGCGGTCCTCACCGCCCTGCTCGATCCCGGCTGGGCCGCCGAGATCCTCGCCCAGGACCCCGAGGGGGTCCACGCCCTCTCCCGTGCCGTACGCCAGGACATCCCGGAGGCGGTCGACACCTTCGTCCGCAGCCGGTGGTGGACCCGGCTGGCCCCCGGCACCGAGCCGCCCGAACGCCATCTGGAACGCCAGCTCACCGTGCTCCAGGAGGAGTCGGACCGGCTCGCGGCGGCCCTCAGGGAGACGGAGGCACGGCGCCAGGAGTCCCACACCCGCTATCTGGAGGACCGCGGCCGCTCGCAGTGACAGCGGCCGGCGACGGCTCAGGCGTTGGCCACGATCACCACCAGGACCATGACCACCAGGATCAGCAGCGCCACCTTCAGTCCCGTGGGCCACGGCTGGCCGGGCACCGGAACGGGCGGCGCCGGCCGGGGCCCCGGGATCCCGGGGCCCGGGGCCGCCACGGGGACGTTGAACACGTCGTGCCCGGTGAGCGAGGCCCGGGTGCACCAGGGGCAGGCGCTGAGATGGGAGCCGAACGCGTGCAGCGGGCGGGCCGGGCAGACCCGTACCAGCCCGCGCTCCTTGTCCAGGGCGCGCAGCCACGCCTCCGCGGGCGGCCGCGTGGCGGGGTCGTGGACCCCGGGGCCGAACGCGGTGCGGGCGAGCGTGAGGAGTTCGGGCGGAAGCACGGAGGGATCGATGGTGCCGCGCGGCATGACGACCCGCTCGGGGCGCACGACGTAGGAGATGCTGGCGGCGATGTTGTCCTTGACGGTCGACTCGGAGGCACTGTCGTGCGGGACGCCGCCGAAGGGGTGGTTCCCGGCGGTCAGCAGCTGGTAGACGAGGACCGCGAGGGCGAACTCGTCGGTGGCGCGGGTGGCGGGTCCGCCGGCCTGGCGCTCGGGCGAGGAGTAGTCGGTGGTGTGCATCAGACAGGGGAACAGCTCCCCGGTCACCGGGTCGTTGAAGGCGATGGAGTCGCAGTCGAGGAAGGTGACGAAGCCGTTGGCGTCGACCACGACGTTGCTGCTGGAGAAGTCGCCGATGACGAGGTTGTCGTAGTGCATGCGGGCCGTCATGAAGGCGAGGTTCCAGGCGACGCCGAGCAGGAAGCGCCAGTCGGCCCGGTCGCCGAACAGCTTGAGGCGCTGGGCCCGGGTGAACAGGCCGATGAGCTGCACGTGCTGGGGCTCGCCGAAGCGCCGCATGGCGTAGCCGAGGAACTCGCCCTCGGCCCCGCGGGCCAGCGCGGTCGGCCAGGCCAGTTCCGGGGGCTGGGAGGCGTCGGTGGGGCGGGTCACGAGCGGGGACATGGTCAGCATCCGCTTCAGCCGCTGTTCCTGCTCGGGCCCCGGCGGTTCCCGGTACAGCTTGACGACGATGCCGTCGTCGCCGACGACGGGGAAGACGGCCGCCTGGCCGCCGCCCTTGAGGGGCAGCTCGGCGAGGGTGACCTGCTTGCCGTCCAGGAAGACGGTGAGGCCGCTCACGGCCGCGCCTTGAGCACGGCCCGCAGCAGCGTCTTGTCGTCGGCGTTCAGGGCGGTCAGCCGGTCCGAGCGCAGCAGGGTCCCGAGGCCCTCGTGGGCGCTCGCGGTCACCGGACCGGGGACGTCCAGGGAGCGGAACACCGCTTCGGCGAAGGAGGCGTTCGGGGACAGCGCGCCGCTCGCGGACCGGTTCAGCGCGGCCTGCGCCAGTCCGTCGGTGGACAGCAGCACCCCGTCGACCCCCTGGTCGGACACGCAGTCGGTGTGCACCCAGCGGGTCGCGTCCGGCGAGGTGAGGAACACCGTCTCGTTGCTGTACTCGCTGGCCGCGGCCGGCTGCGGCAGCAGATGGAACTGCCGCTCGCCGTCCTCCGTACCGGCCCGCAGGACGACGAAGCCGTCGCCCACGGACAGATGGCCGAGCCAGCCCCGGGCGAGCACGACCACGGTCAGCGTGGTCGCGAAGTCGGCCGCCTCGGGGCCGGTGCGGTCCAGGAACGCCGTGCGGACGTCGTGGAAGGCGTCCCGCAGCAGGTCACGCACGGACGTTCCGGGACGGCGGTCCGCCGCGACCGAGGCGCGGCGCGCGAAGTGCTCGGTGGCCAGGTCCACCGCGAGCCGGGCGCCCTCCTCGGACCGGGGCCTGCTGCCCGCCCCGTCCGCGACGGCGAGGACGGCCACGGACTCCGTCACCGTGTGGGCGCAGGCGTCCTGGCAGGGCTGCCCCTGGCGGCGGTGCCGGTATCCCTCGACGCTCAGGCCGTGGATCCGCCACGGAGTCCGGCGCTCGTCGACTGCGGTCATCACTCAGGAATCCCATCGGGTCATCGGTCACGATTCCCAGGCCGGGCGCTGCGTCTTGAACTGGCTGAAGATCTTCTCGAAGACCTCGTCGCCGGCGCCCTTCTGCTCGGCGTTGGCGCTCGCGGACATCATCTGGAGCAGTTCGCGGAACGGGAATCCCTGGATCCGGGCGTTGAACTTCGGCGCGAACGACCGGAGCACCTGCTCGCCCCGGTCCGTGATGCCGCCGACGCCGATCGCGTAGAGCCGGAAGCGGCGGGCCCGCTGTTCCTCGGCGAGCACCGGGATCAACCGGTGCCAGGAGTCGGTGAGATGGCCCGTGGCGTCGGTGGGCAGCCCGTCGGTGACGAGACAGATCTGCGGCCGGTAGTACTGGAGTCCGGAGGCGCGCAGCTCGGCCTTGCGGGCGGCGACGATGTTCATGGACAGTTCGAGGGCCTCGGTCATCAGGGTGACCCCGGCGGCGGCGAGCTGCGGCGGACGGAACATGTGCGCCGGTACGAAGGGGCTGACGGGGGTGCCCACGGGCAGCAGCTGAGGGCCGCGCCAGGCGGCGACGCCCTGGCCGCCGAAGGTGACCACGGCGACCTCGACGCTGTAGCTGAGGCTGACGTCGTCGTGCAGTTCCCGGGTCCACTCCGCGAGCGCGTTGTTCAGCGTCTGGATGGGCTGCCCCGCCATGGAGCTGGAGATGTCGAGGCACAGGACGAGCGGCAGCCGCTGCGCGTTGTTCTCGAACTCGATGTCGGCGTATTCCGCCGGCAGGGTGGGCGGGTAGTCGCTGTGCATGGGGATCTCTCCTGGTCTCAGGGCCGGGCGGCCTTGGCGTGCCGTCCGGGTGTGGGCGGGAACGCGTAGAGGACGTCGGAGTCCCGCTCCCCCGCCTCGGTGACGTCGACGAGTCCGCCGGGTGCGGGCGGGGGGCGGCCCGGCTCGGCCCACACCGCGCGGTACAGCACCTCGTCCACCTCGACATAGCCCTGCGGGTGCAGTTCGGTGCGCACGACGGCGGGCCGGGCGGGGCCCGGTACGGCCCCGACCCGCCGTCCGTGGCCGCGGGGCGCCGGTGTGGTCCGCAGCCGGGTGGTGACCTCGTCGGGCACGTGGCGGCGGGGGCGGGCGGCGGGCTCGTCGGACGCGGGGGTACGGGGGCGGGCGGCCGGCTCGTCGGACGGAGGGGTACGGGGACGGGTGCGCGGCCGGGGTGCCGCGGCCTCCGGTACGGCGCCGACGCCCGGGGCGGCGAGCGAGCGCCGGGAGAGGCTCCCGACGGCGACGGACCGGGCGGAGCGGCGGATCAGGAACAGCAGCAGACCGAGCAGGAGGACGAGCACGGCGCACAGGACGGTGAGCACCTGGGTGGCGGTGTCCCAGCCCGAGTCGTCCTGGCCGGTGCCACCGGAGCCGTCCTGGCCGGTGCCGCCCGCGGGGGCGCGGCCGGTGCTGCCGATGGTCCCGGCCTCCTGGCCCCGGCTCTGGCCCTGGCCCTGTCCTTGCCCCTGGCCCTGCTCGCCCGCGGCGGTCTCATCGGTGGGGGCCGGGCCCGTGGCGGCGCCACTCCCCGAGCCGGAGACGGTGTACTGCCGGGGCAGTTCGACGGCCAGGCCCAGGCGGACCAGGTCGCTGCCCTTCATGGCCTTCGCGAACGGGGCGCATCTGTCCTCTCCCCCCGCCCTGGGGGCGCAGGCTCCGCGGGCGTCCAGCTCGCTCCGGGCCGTGGTCGTCAGCGGGTCGATCCGGGCGTCGTCCGCGACGAACCGGCGCCTGCTGTCCGCCAGTACGAGGAGAGCCGTGCCGCCGGGGCCGGTGCGGACGCCCTTCGGGACCTCGACCTGGAGGCGCTCCTGCTGCTCCAGCACCCTCTGTTCGAGGTCCTTGCGCTGCGCGGACCCCCCGTCGTACGGCAGTTGCCGGTCGATCGTGACGCGCACCGGCCCCTGGTCGACCGCGCCGGACCAGCAGCGCAGGTGCTGTTCGAAGGTCGGTCCGCAGGACGGGCCGGCCGCGGCGGGTGCCGCCGGGGCGAGTGCGGTCAGGAGGCCGGAAAGCATGAGGAAAGAAATCCGCCGCATGACAAAGACCCCCCGTGGCCCTGCGAAAAAACACCCCCGTGGCCCTGAAAGGCACTCGCCCATAGTGGCGGAAACCCGCGGTCACTCGTAAGGGTTTGGGGAATGCGGCGGAATTCACTTCTACAACTCGAACACCTGATGGCATCGGGTGAACATATGTCTCGCCCGCTCCACCCAATCACTGGCCAAAGCATCGAAATCCGTTTGCGTCATGCGGCAGGTCAGGGGGAGGTCGTACACGCCCGCGAGACAGGGACGCGGCCCCCGTACGTCCCACACGGACAGCATGGGCCGGAGCTGTTCGGTGTTCCACGCGTTGGACGCGGCCGCCGCGAGGGCGAGTTGGTCCTTGCGCAGGAAATACCCGTCGGTCGCGAAGGCGACCAGCAGCCGTTTGGTCGTCATGAACCGGACGGTGACCATCCGGCCCGTTTCCTCGAGGTCGAAGCGCATGGAGACGGAAACGGTGTCGGTCTCCGTGTGGAAATTCCGGCCGGTCACCCAGTTCTGCACCAGCCGGCGCCAGTGTGTTCCGATTTCGAGGATCTCGCGGCCGTGTCCGGGAACGGAGTCAGGCACCGCCACGTCCCACCGCCTCGGCGACCATCGCGTCGGTCAGCCCGGCGTCGAGCAGCGCCTGGGCGTGCGACAGGAGACAGGAGGGCACGGACACGCTGGTGCTCTGCCGGCGGCGCCCGGCCAGATCCCGGGTGCGCGCCTTGATGCTGTGGGCCACGGTGGGCGGCGGCCAGTCGGCCTCCCGGGGTTCCTGCTCCAGCAGCCCGGCCATCAGCCGGTCCAGCCGGGGCCGGTCCTCGGGGCGCTTGGCCAGACAGCTCGCGATCAGATCCCGCAACGGTCCCGTGATGCCGTCGAGTTCGGGCTCCTCGAAGGCGACGCGGTAACGGACGGCGTCCCCGCTGCCGTGCGGTGCCCGTCCGGTGAGGGCGTACACCAGGACCCCGCCGAGGGAGAAGACGTCGCTCGGCGGCCCCACCCTGGCGCCCTTGACCTGCTCGGGCGACATGAAGGGCGGGGTGCCGACGACGACGCCGACCTGTGTCAGTCCCGGAGCGCCGTCCACGCGGGAGATCCCGAAGTCGATGACGCGCGGTCCGTCGGCGGCGAGCAGCACGTTGGCCGGCTTGAGGTCCCGGTGCACCACGCGCGCGGCGTGGATGGCCTGGAGCGCCTCGACCAGGCCGGCGCCGAGCCGTCGCACCTGCGGCTCGGGCAGCGGTCCGTCGGCGCGGACCGCCTCGGCGAGCGAGGGACCGGGCACGTACAGCGTCGCCAGCCACGGCAGTTCGGCCTCGGTGTCGGCGTCGACCACCGCGGCGGTGAAGGCGCCGCTGACCACGCGGGCCGCCGCGACCTCGCGTGCGAAACGCTCCCGGAACTCGCTCTCCGCGGCCAGTTCGGGCCGCACCACCTTGACCGCGACCTCACGCCCGGAGGGCGAGCGGCCGAGGTACACCCATCCCATGCCACCGGAGCCGAGCCGGCCCACGATGCGGTACGGACCGATCCTCATGGGGTCGCTGACAGGCGTACGCACCCCGCCCACCTCATTTCGGGGTCGACTGCAGGATGTCAGGAGTGTCCCTCGAAATCCGCGCTTTTTCAGCCGTTCCGGCACGGGCGGGGCGCAGAGGACGAAAAAGCCGGGGTTTCGCACACATGTGTGCGAAACCCCGGCGGGTGCGGTCACCGCGGCCGACCGCCGCAACGGTCGCAGGTCAGGGCAACTCGGGTCGGCCGCGGAGTGGTTGAGGGCCTCAGCCCAGGCGCTGCACCAGTGCGCGGTACTCGTCCCACAGCTCCTTGGGCGTGTGCTCGCCGAAGGTGTTGAGGTGCTCGGGGACCAGGGCGGCCTCCTCGCGCCAGACCTCCTTGTCGACCGTGAGCAGGAAGTCGAGGTCGGACTCGGCCAGCTCGAGACCGTCGGTGTCGAGGGACTCCCGGGTCGGCAGGACGCCGATCGGGGTCTCGACGCCCTCGGCCCGGCCGTCCAGGCGGTCGACGATCCACTTCAGGACGCGGCTGTTCTCGCCGAAGCCGGGCCACACGAACTTGCCCGCGTCGTTCTTGCGGAACCAGTTCACGTAGTAGATCTTCGGGAGCTTCGCCTGGTCCTTGTCCTTGGCGACGTCGACCCAGTGGCCCATGTAGTCGCCCATGTTGTAGCCGCAGAACGGCAGCATGGCGAAGGGGTCGCGGCGCAGCTCGCCGACCTTGCCCTCGGCGGCGGCGGTCTTCTCGGAGGCGACGTTCGCGCCGAGGAAGACGCCGTGGTTCCAGTCGAAGGACTCCGTCACCAGCGGGACGGCGGTGGCGCGGCGGCCGCCGAAGAGGATCGCCGAGATCGGCACGCCCTTCGGGTCCTCCCACTCGGGCGCGATGATCGGGCACTGCGAGGCGGGCGTCGTGAAGCGGGCGTTGGGGTGCGCCGCGGGCGTGCCGGACTCCGGCGTCCAGTCGTTGCCCTTCCAGTCGGTCAGGTGTGCCGGAGTCTCCTCCGTCATGCCCTCCCACCAGATGTCGTTGTCGTCGGTGAGCGCGACGTTGGTGAAGACGGAGTTGCCCCACAGCGTCTTCATCGCGTTGGCGTTGGTGTGCTCACCGGTGCCGGGCGCGACGCCGAAGAAGCCGGCCTCGGGGTTGATCGCGTAGAGGCGGCCGTCCTCGCCGAACCGCATCCAGGCGATGTCGTCGCCGATGGTCTCGACCGTCCAGCCGGAGATCGTGGGCTCCAGCATGGCGAGGTTGGTCTTGCCGCAGGCGCTCGGGAACGCGGCCGCGACGTACTTCGACTCGCCCTGCGGCGGCGTCAGCTTGAGGATCAGCATGTGCTCGGCGAGCCAGCCCTCGTCGCGCGCCATCACGGAGGCTATGCGCAGGGCGTAGCACTTCTTGCCCAGGAGCGCGTTGCCGCCGTAACCGGAGCCGTACGACCAGATCTCGCGGGTCTCGGGGAAGTGCGAGATGTACTTCGTGGAGTTGCAGGGCCACGGCACGTCCGCCTCGCCCTCGGCCAGCGGCGCTCCGAGCGTGTGCACTGCACGCACGAAGAAGCCGTCGGTGCCGAGTTCGTCCAGGACGGGCTGTCCCATGCGGGTCATGGTGCGCATGGACACGGCGACGTAGGCGGAGTCGGTGATCTCGACGCCGATCGCGGAGAGGTCCGAGCCGAGGGGGCCCATGCAGAACGGGACGACGTACATCGTGCGGCCGCGCATCGAGCCGCGGAACACGCCCTGCTCACCGGAGAAGATCTCCCGCATCTCGGCGGGGGCCTTCCAGTGGTTGGTCGGGCCCGCGTCCTCCTCCTTCTCGGAGCAGATGAACGTCCGGTCCTCGACCCGCGCGACATCGGTCGGGTCGGAGGCGGCGTAGTAGGAGTTGGGGCGCTTGATCGGGTCGAGCTTCTTGAAGGTGCCCTTACGGACGAGCTCCTCGCTCAGTCGCTCGTACTCCGCCTCGGATCCGTCGCACCAGACCACACTGTCCGGTTCGGTCAGTTCGGCGATCTCGTTGACCCACGAGATCAGTTCCTTGTGGTTGGTCGGGACGGGAGCCGCGATGTCGCGCGCCACGATTGCTCCTAAATGAGGGGTTTGTTGTTGTGCCCCGTGGGGGCTGCGACCCGGATGCTTCTCGGTGACTGAACCTCTGGCGCTCATCCGGTGCCGACCGCACTCATTTGATGATCGGACCGAACCGCGCATATGTCCAGAGAGCCTCACACCTGAGCGGAGTGAGCATCGCCACTTCGCGGAAGGTTTCCGCCCGCTCACTTCGGGTTCACGCCGAGTACCCCGGCGGCGCCCCCCGAGGCCGTGAGATCATGGCCACTCTCGCGGTTCGCTTACGCGGGACTGACGCGTAACTTACGGTTCCGTAGGTACGATTCGGCCCATGACTGCGTCCGTCCCCGACGCGCCCACGGACTCGCCGGCCGCCGGCCAGACGTCTGTCGCGCACTCCCTGTCGGAAGAGATCAAGCCCAAACTCCGTGGCTGGCTGCACCTCGGCATGTTCCCGGCCGCACTGGTCTCCGGACTCGTCCTGACCGCGCTGGCCGATTCGACCCGGGGGCGCATCGCCTGCGGGATCTTCGCCCTCACCGCCTGCCTGCTGTTCGGCGTCAGCGCGCTCTACCACCGCGGCAACTGGAGTCCGCGGATGGACGGCGTCCTGCGCAGACTCGACCACGCGAACATCTTCCTGATCATCGCGGGCACGTACACACCGCTGACCCTGCTCCTGCTGCCGGACGCCAAGGGCCAGTGGCTGTTGTGGAGCATCTGGGCCGCGGCGGCGGCCGGCATCGTCTTCCGGGTGTTCTGGGTCGGCGCCCCGCGCTGGCTCTACACGCCCTGCTACATCGCGATGGGCTGGGCGGCCGTCTTCTTCCTGCCCGACTTCATGCGCACGGGCGGCATCGCCGTCCTGGTCCTGGTGATCGTCGGCGGACTGCTCTACAGCGCGGGGGGCGTGATCTACGGCATCAAGAAGCCCAACCCGTCACCGCGCTGGTTCGGCTTCCACGAGGTCTTCCACTCGCTGACGCTGGCGGCGTTCATCGTGCACTACGTCGGCATCTCCCTGGTGGCCTATCAGCACGGCTGATCCCCACCCCCTCACCCCTCCCGGTGGCCGCGGCTCCCCAGCCGCGGCCACTGCGTGTTTTCCGGCCGCCACGCCCGGCCGGCCCGGCGTCGGGCGCCCTCCCGGGCGGCCGACCACAGGAGGTTTCCGGCCATCCCGGGGCTCCATCGCGCCAACCCTCCGCCCTCCGACCGACTGAAAGCGACCCTCGATTGACTGTCACCATCTTTTGAGAGCTACTCTCATTTCATGGTTACTTCCATGAACGACGACGCCGCGGTGCGCGACCCCCGCCGCTGGTGGGCCCTCGGGGCCCTGGTCGCGAGCATGCTCGTGCTCGGCTTCGACATGACGATCCTCAACGTGGCGCTGCCGACGATGGCCCGGGACCTCGGCGCGTCCACCGGCCAGCAGCAGTGGATGGCGGACGCCTACGTCGTCGTCTTCGCCTCGCTGATGCTCCCCGCCGGGCTGCTGGGCGACCGGTTCGGGCGGCGCCGGATGCTCATCGTCGGACTCGGGATCTTCTTCGTCGGCTCGCTCGCCGGATCACTGACCGACGACATCACCTGGGTGATCGCCGCCCGTGCGCTGATGGGCGTCGGCGGCGCGCTGGTCACCCCGCTCGCCCTGTCGGTCCTGCCCTCGCTGTTCGCCCCCGACGAGCGCACCAAGGCCGTCGGCATCGTCTCGGCCGGCTCCACGCTCGGCCTGCCGCTCGGCCCGATCGTCGGCGGCTGGCTGCTCAACCACTTCTGGTGGGGCTCGGTCTTCCTGATCAACCTCCCGACGGCCGCCCTCGGCATCCTCGCCTGCGTCCTGCTGCTGCCCGAGACCCGCGACCCCGCATCCCCCCGGGTGGACGTCCTCTCCACCGCGCTGACCGCGTCCGGGCTCGGCGTCCTCATCTACGCGATCATCGAGGCCCCGACCCGCGGCTGGGGCGACCCGCTCGTCCTCGCCTGCTTCGCCTCGGCGGTCGTCCTGATCGCCGCCCTCGTGCTGCGGGAGCGGCGCATGGCACGGCCGATGCTCGACATGGGCCTCCTCGCGCACCGCGGGTTCCTGTTCAACACGCTCGCGGCCACCCTGGTCATGTTCGTGCTGTCCGGGCTGATGTTCGTGCTGCCGCCGTACCTCCAGGCCGTCCTCGGCAACGACGCCCTCGGCACCGGGGTGCGGCTGCTGCCGCTCATGGGCGGGCTGATCGTCGCGGCACGGGCCGCGCAGCCCGTCGTCGCCCGCTTCGGGGCGCGGGCCGTGGTCGGCGCGGGTCTCGTGGTCCTGGCCTTCGCCGCTCTCCTGGGCAGCCGTACGACGGTGGACTCCGGCTACGCCTTCACCGCGCTGTGGCTGTCCGTCGCCGGGGTCGGCTTCGGCTTCGCGGTCGTGCCCGCGATGTCGGGAGCCCTCGCCACCCTGCCCTCCGACCGCGCCGGCAGCGGCTCGGGCCTGCTGATGACCCTGCGCCAGGTGGGCGGCGCCATCGGCATCGCCCTGCTCGGCAGCCTGCTCGCGGGCGCCTTCCGCGACCGCCTCGACGTCACCGGTCTGCCCGCGGCGGCCGCCGACACCGCCGGGCACTCCGTGGTGGCCGCGCACCTGATCGCCGAGCGGACCGGATCCGCCCGCCTCGCCGCGTCCGCCGACAGCGCGTACGTCCACGGCATGGCCCTGACGCTGCTGGTGTGCGGGATCGCCGCCCTGGTCTCGGCGCTGCTCGCGGCGGCCTTCCTGCCGGGGACGACGGCGGCGGCCGGGGCCGGGGAGCAGCGGTCCGACGTGGCCCGGCAGCGGGCGGATGCCTGACAATGAACTCCATGACGGCCGCCCGCAGCACCTCCCCCGCCGACCGCCCGCAACTCGGGCTGCGCGAGCGCAAGAAGATCAAGACGCGCGAGGCGATCCGCGACGCGACGTACGCGCTGATCAAGGAGCAGGGGTACGACGCCACGACGATCGACCAGATCGCCGAGCGCGCCGAGGTGTCGCCGTCGACCGTCTTCCGGTACTTCCCGACCAAGGAGGACATCGTGCTCACCGACGAGTACGACCCGATCCTCATGGAGGAGCTGCGCGCCCGCCCGGCCGACGAACCGTGGCCGCAGACCGTCCGCCACGTGATGCGGGAGGCCGTGCGCACCGGGATCGAGGAGGACCCGGAGGTGGCGCGGATCCGCACCCGGCTGCTGGTCGACGTTCCCGCGGTGCGCTCGCGGATGATGGAGAGCATGTCGGTCACCGGCCGCATGTTCGCCACCGCCATCTCCGAGCGCACCGGCCTGGACCCGGACAGCCTGGAGGTGCGGGTGTACACGATGTCGCTCATCGGCGGTCTGATGGAGACCTCGATGTTCTGGGCCGAGCACGGTCACCGGGGCGACTTCCCGGACCTCCTCGACCGAGCGCTGGACATCCTCCAGAACGGCCTGCCCGTACAAAACCGCTGAGGCCGCGCCCCTCCCCCGTGCCATCCTGACGGGGTGAACGCAGCGGAGATCCACGTCGAAGTCGCCCCCGAGCTGGCCCTGTTCGTCCCGCACGCCCGGCGGACCGGCGCCCACCTCCTCGCCGTGGACGGTGTGTCCACCCTCGGTCATGTCGTCGAATCGCTCGGCGTGCCGCTGACGGAGGTCGGCGCCCTGGTCGTCGACGGGCGGGAGGTGCCCGTCTCGCACATCCCGGCGGCCGGCGAGTCCGTGCGGGTCGCCGCGGTCGTCCGCCCCCAGCGGGTGCCGGGCGCTCCGCTGCGCTTCCTCCTGGACGTCCATCTCGGCACCCTGGCCCGCCGGATGCGCCTGCTCGGCATCGACACCGCCTACGAGTCAACCGACATCGGCGACCCGGCGCTCGCCGCCCGTTCGGCGGCCGAGCGGCGGGTGCTGCTCAGCCGCGACCGCGGGCTGCTGCGGCGCCGCGAGCTGTGGGCCGGGGGCTTCGTCTACAGCACCCGTCCCGACGACCAGCTCCGGGACGTGCTCGGCCGGTTCGCGCCCGAACTGAAGCCCTGGACGCGCTGCACCGCGTGCAACGGCCTGCTCACGAAGGCGACCAAGGAGCAGGTCGCCGACCAGCTGGAGAGCGGCACCGAGCGGTCCTACGACGTGTTCGCCCAGTGCGTGGAGTGCGGGCGCGCCTACTGGAAGGGCGCGCACCACGAACGGCTGGAGACCGTCGTGGAGCGCGCCCTCGCGGAGTTCGGGACCTGACCGACGCCCCGCGGACGGGCGCCGGACGGACCGCCGGACCAGCCGCCGGGACCCGCGGCTCCGGTCCGGGCCGGCAACCCCGGACCGAGCCCCCGGCTCCCGCCTAGCGCCTGATCAGGTCCTTGGCCCCGCAGGCCAGTCCGTCCCGGCTGGGGTCGAGGCCGAGCGGGTCGTCCTTCCCGTTGACCCGCAGCCGTCCGTAGTCGTTCTTCTTCAGCCAGGCGCAGCGGGAGGCGGTCGTGCGCTTCACCCCTTCCGGGAAGGCCGTCGGCACGCAGACGTTGACCGAGCCGTAGTGGCGGTCGCACCCGGAGATGGTGGTGGACACCTTCTGCGAGGTCCGCTTGCCTCCCGGCCCCTGGACCGCGCCCGGCAGCGCGTCGGCGAAGGAGTGGACGTGCGCCGAGGCGGTGTCCGCGGCCAGGGCTGACGGCCCCTGGAGGTGCACCCACTTCGCCACCGACGGAACGCCGTTGGCGTCGACCGCGAAGAGCATGTACCAGCCGGGCGGCGCCAGGTTGGGGTTGCTCGTCACGTTGAGGTCGACGTTGTTCCCGTCCACGCTCAGCGGCAGGTCCACGAACCGCTGGTTGGGGTCGGAGGAGTGCGTGACCGCGGCGGGCCGGATCAGCTCGGCCTTCACGACGGGCCGGTCGACGGTGATGCGCTGCGTGTCGCCGTAGACCCACTCGTTGTCGATCACCGAGGTGATGGCCGGGCGGGTGCCCTTGAGCAGGTAGGGCGGGGTGTAGATGGACACGTCGTGGTTCCAGGTGCCGTTGCCCGGGTTGTCGCCGGTGGCCATCACCCGGCCGTCGGGCAGCAGGAACGCGGAGGAGTGGTAGCCGCGGTCCTCGGGGTCGGCGGCCACCGGGTCGAAGGTGGAGGTCGCCGGGTCGAAGATCGAGGCCTCGCGGACGGGGTCGGCGCGGTTGTGCAGGGCGCCGCCGGTCTCCAGGACCTTGCCGTCGGGCAGCAGGACGGCGGAGACGTACATCTTGCCCTGGCCGCCGGTCTCGGCGACCTGGCCGTTGCCGAGGTCCACCGTGCCCTGCGGGATCGGCGGGCCCATGGTGTAGGCGGGGCTCGCGGCCTTGAGGTCGATGATGTCGGTGAGCCGGTTCGCCGCCGGGTTGGAGTCGATGTTGCCGCCGCCGAGGGTGAGCACCTTCTGGTCCTGCGCGGGCGGCAGCAGCACGCTCGCGGACTGGTCGCGCTCGTCATTGTTCTGGAGCCCGGGGACGGCGGTCGTGGTGTTGGCGTCATAGTCGTAGATCGCGGAGCCGGTGCCCGGGGTGCCGTTGCCGAAGACATGGCTGCCCGAGTAGAAGAGGCGCCCGTCCTGCATGAGGATCATCGACGGGTACAGGCCCCAGAACGACCAGGTCTGGTTGACCTGCCACAGCGGAAGCCACTGCTGCCGCTCGTTCGACCAGCGTTCGGCGGTCACCGAGCCGGACGAGTCCTCGCGCAGGCCGCCGAACGCGATGACGTCACCGTTGCCGAGTTCGGTCGCCGACGGGTACCAGTGGCCGTCGTTCAGGTCGTTGGTCCTGCTGTACGTCTCGGTGACCGGGTCGAAGACGTACGACTCCTTGTACCCCTCGTACCCGTGCCCGCCCGCGACCGGGAACGCCTTGTTGCCGCTGAGCACCAGCACCCGCCCGTCGGCGAGCTGGACGTGCCCGGAGCAGAACATGTCCTTGGGCGTGGGGATCACCTTGTACGAGCCGGTCACCGGGTCGTACACCGCGGAGGTGAAGGTGCCCGCGTCGAAGTTCTCCTCGCTGTTCCCGGAGCCCGCGATCAGCAGCACCTTGCCGTTGTTGAGGACGACGGAGTGCATGGAGCGGACCGGGTTCTGCGTGGGCAGGACCGTCCACCTGCCGTTCGCGCACTCGTCGGCCGTGCCCGTGCACGTGGCCGGCGGGATCGGGTCGGAGACCTGTTCCATCGTGTAGTCGTCGGTGGTCGCGGACCCGGTGCCGTAGACGGAGACGCCCCAGGTGATGCGGTCGGTGCCCGCCGGGACCGCCGGGGTGCGCACGCTCGCCTCGGTCCAGGCCGCCGCCATGTCCAGGGTCTTGAGGTCGGTCCAGTACTGCCAGCCGGCGGTGGTGTCGTGCCGGAAGAGCGTGATCGCCGCGTCGGGGGTCGTCGTCCTGTAGTAGAGCCCGAGGTCGTACTGCCGGCCCGCGGTGACCACCGGGGCGCAGGCGGCGGACTCGGTGATCAGCGCCTTGCGGTCGCCGTCGACCCGGCGGGTCAGCGTGACCTTCATGGCCTTGGTCCCCGAGTGCGCGTCGGACACGGTCGCGAAGGTGAAGTCGTTGTCGCCCCAGCCGGACTTCTCCCAGCAGGACGGCATGCCGTCGGTCCCCGCGGTCTCGAAGCCCGGGTTGGTGACGAGGTTGGCGGCCGACGCGGGCTGGGGCGATCCGAGCAGCAGCCCGGCCGCGAGCCCCGTCACGGCCAGGAGCGCGGTTCCGCGCCGCGGTCTCACCCGGAATCTCATACCGTCCTCCTCGGGGTACGGCTCCCGCGCTCGCTCTCGCGGCCGCGGCGCGGCAGATAGACCAGCGCCTCGGTCCCGGCGAAGCGCAGGACGAACGTCGTCACCAGGGCGAGGGCCGTGGCGGACAGCGCGCCCATGCCGAAACGGCCGACGAAGAGCGCGATCAGCGGGATGCGCAGCACCAGATCGGCGTTGGCGAGCAGCGCGAACCGGCCGAGGCGGTCCCAGCCCCGTCGGTGTCCCCGGCGGTCCCGGAACAGCAGGTGTTCGACGAGCAGGAAGTTCCAGGCCACGCCGAGCTGGTTGGCGAGGATCTCCGCCGGTACGTAGTGCAGTCCGGCGGCGGTGAGCGCGTACAGGCCGAGCAGGTTCGGCACGAAGCCGGTGGCGCCGATCAGCCCGAAGACCAGCATGCGGGCCACCGGCGAGGCGGTGCGCAGCCCGACGAGATGGCGCAGGAACCTGAAGCCCTCGCGCGCGCTCGACTTGGACTCGCCGGCGAAGCGGTCCTGGAAGACGAAGGGCACCTCGGTGACCCGGCGGGGGCGGCTGCGCACGGCCAGTTCGAGCAGGATCTTGTAGCCGAGGGGCCGTAGGACCTCGGCGGTGACCGCGCTGCGGCGGATCGCGAAGAACCCGCTCATCGGGTCGCTGATGCCGCGCAGCCTGCGCGGGAAGAGCGCCTTGGTCAGCCAGGTCGCTCCGCGCGACACCGCGATCCGGTAGCCGCCCGCGAGTCCCGCCCGGCTGCCGCCCGCGATGTAGCGGCTGGCGACCACGAGCCCGGCGCCCGCCCGCTCGCCCGAGGCGATCAACTCCGGTATCAGGGACGGCGGATGCTGGCAGTCCCCGTCCATGACGACGATCCACTGGGAGCCGGCCGCCTTCAGTCCCTCCACGACCGCGCCGCCGAGGCCGCCCTCGGGCACCTCGCGGTGCAGCACGGTCACCGGGAACGGACAGTCCCGCGCGGCCTCGGCGATGACTGCGGGGGTGTCGTCCGTGGAGTCGTCCACGAAGACGACCTCGCAGGGCAGCCGCGCGGGCACCGATTCGGTGATCTGGCGCAGCAACTGCCGTATGTTCGCGGACTCGTTGAAGGTCGGGACGACGACCGTGACGGCTCCCGGCTCCGGGACCTCGGCGCCGCGTACCGCCGGGTCTCCCAGTTCCTCCGGGACGGTGCTCTCGAAGCTGCTCATCGACTGCCTCCGGTACGGGCGGTGGTGGTGCCGGCGGCGTCGATCCGCCGGATCTCGACGCGGTCCTCGCCGGTGCCGAAGGTGGCGACCGGGGTGGAGTGCTCGATCGCGGCTCTCACGTTCGGCAGGTCGGCCGCGTCCCGCCGTACCGTCGGGGAGGCGACCACGTAGTCGAGGTCCTTCCAGCCCCGCGGCATCGTCTTCGTGACCGCGGGGTCGAGGTCGGCCTTGTAGAACCAGATGGCGCCGAGGCCCGGCCGGTAGCCGTCGTGCACGAGGTCGAGCCAGAGCGCGTCGTCGACGAGCACCCGGGTGTCCCGCGGGTTCTTCACCTCGGTGCGCAGCCAGGAGGAGGCCGCCCGGTAGGGGGCGTTGGCGTCGGCGGTCACGGCGACGCGGTCGCCGTCGTACCAGCGGGGCACGACATACGCTCCCGCGGCCACGACGAGGAACGCGGCCAGTCCGCGCCGTCCCCAGGTCACGTACGTGCGTTCCCGCTCCGTCCGCCGGCGGCGCAGGACGGCGTGGGCGACGCTCGCGGTGCCGCCGGCGAGGACGAGGGCGAGGAAGGGCAGCGCCTGGATGACGTACATCGCGGGCAGGTAGCCGCCGGGGCGCAGTGCCACCAGGGCGAGGATCGCCACGGTGAGCGCGGGTCCGGCCAGGGCGCGGGCCGTCACCGACCAGCGGAAGGTGACCAGGAGCAGCAGGGCGCCGGCGAGGCCGCCGAGCGGCAGGATCCGGTCGTAGTACAGCCAGGAGTGCAGGACCCCGTACGAGCCGGTGCCGCGTTCCAGGATGAAGCCGGAGCCGGGACGGCTCATCTGGTAGGTGATGCCCTCCCAGAGCGAGACGTGTCCGCCGCCGGGCAGCAGCTCGCCCTTCAGCAGGGCGAACAGCGGATACGCGGTGCCGATCAGGACGCAGGCCGTGACCGCGCCGGTGAGCGCGAACTTGCGGGTGTCGCGGTGGCTGTGCCGCCACATGGTGACGAACAGCGCGGGCAGGACGACCAGCATCGTCTCCTTGGTCAGCACGGCGGCGGCGGCCGCGAGGCCCGCTCCGAAGTGGTGCCACAGATGACGGCTCGGCGAGGCGGCCAGGCAGAACGCGAGGAGCGTCCACATCACCGCGATGTTGTCGAGGAAGATCTCCCGCTGGAGCACGACGGACAGCGGGGAGAGCCCGAAGAGGAGCATCGCGAGTCCGGCGGCCCAGCGCGGCAGCGACAGCCGGCGGGCGAGGACGTACAGCAGGCACGCGCTGACGGCGCTGACCACGAGCATCGCCAGGCGCATCGAGCCGACCGTCATCAGGGAGGGGCTGAAGTGCGCCGGTATCCAGGTCAGCACGGCTATCTGGATCCAGCCCAGCGGCGGGTGGTCGTACCAGTACGTGTAGTGGGCCAGGCCCTTGCCCTGCTGGACGGCCCAGGCCTGGGCGAGGTAGGTGCCCTCGTCGTCGCTGAAGGTGGGGTAGGCGGCGATGTTCCAGCCCTGAACGAGGAGGATCGCCGCGAGCAGGCCCGCGCACAGGAGCAGATCGGCGCGCGAGCCGCGCAGGCGCGGGGCGGCGGGCCCGGCGGGGACGGACCCGGGCGCGGGAGGCCGCTGCGCGGGGGCCGTCGGTGTGGCCGCCGCGGGAAGGGTGGAGGTCACGCGGGCACGTCCTCTCGGGTCGCGTCGGTGAGGTGCGCGCCGACATGACTGGTCAGCTCCCAGTCGTTGCGGCCCCGTTGCTCGCGCCAGACGGCACGCACGGCGGCGCCCGCGAGCAGCACCTGGTAGAAGGGGCCGCCGGCGACGAGCTTCAGGTAGTGCACGGTGCGGACGGGCAGCCCGTACTGCCGGCCGAAGTCGTGCAGGCCGACGATCTCGAAGACGAAGGTGACCAGGGCGGTCACCGCCGGCAGGAAGGTGACGAAGGCGATGCCGACGGGCACGTCGAGGAAGAGCGCGACCGCCACGTTGAGCGGGATGATCACCCCGGTGACGGCCTGGAGGTACGGCGTCATGAGCGTGTAGCGGGCGAGCAGCCGCTGCCCGAAGGTGGGCAGCTGCTTCCAGTCGCGCTTGCGGTAGACCTGGAGGAAGCCCTGGTTCCAGCGGGTGCGCTGCTTGAGCAGCGACATCAGGGAGCCGGGTGTCTCCTCCTTGGTCACCATGTCGGAGTCGTAGGCGACGACGACCTTCTTGCCGGCGCTGGACAGCCGGACGCCGAGGTCGCAGTCCTCCGCGAGGCAGTCGGGGTCCCAGCCGCCGGCCTCCCGCAGGACCTCGGTCCGTACGAAGACGGTGTTGCCGCCGAGCGGGATGAACCCTTTCTGCGCGTGGAGGTGCAGCCGCGAGCGGAACCAGAAGAAGTACTCCAGGCAGTTGCGCAGGCTGTACCAGCTGGAGTGGAAGTTGATGAGCTGCACCCCGCCCTGGACGACGTCCGCGCCCGTCGTGCGGAACGCGTGGTCGACATGGGCGAGCAGCTCGGGGTGGACCTGGTCCTCCGCGTCGAAGACCCCGACCACCCGGCCGCGGCAGTGCGGCAGGGCCGTGTTCATGGCCTTCGGTTTGTTCTTCTTCTCGTGGTGGTCGACGACCACCCGCACGCGCGGATCGCGCGCCTCGGCGGCCCGGGCCACCTCGGCCGTCTCGGGGTCGTCGTGCCCCACGATCACGATGATCTCGAAGTCGGTGTGGCTGGATTCCAGCAGTCGCGTGATGGTGTGGTCGAGCACCGCCTGCTCGTGCCGCGCGGGCAGCAGCAGCGAGAAGGACAGGCTCTCTCCCCCGTCCGGACGGCTGAAGCGGGTGGAGGCCAGCACCTCGGGCGTACGCCACGCGTGCATCTGCCACCACAGGGTGAAAGCAGCCATCCAGAAGAGCGCAAGTGAAACGGCAGCGATGAACAACGACGTGAGCAACAGATCCCCCCAGATCCCCCGAATGCCCCCCACGCGACGCCAGTCAGCTGACGTCGCGTCACGGGCCGAGACTATGGGGAATCTGTGAAGCGCACAGGTTGATCCGATGAAGAGCGTGTTTCATCACACTCTGTCAGATTGCTGAACAACCCGTAATCTTGGGATGTTTGGCCCGCTTGATGGCTACGCTTTTCGGCCGTTCACAGCCGTGCGAAGCCGGTCGGGGTCGGTCGTCGGGGCGTCGCAGACGAAGTTACGGCAGACGTAAGCGGCGGGTTTCCCGTCCACGAGCGGACGGTCGGCCAGGAGCGGCAGTTCGTCGCTTCCCGGCGCCCCCACCGCCACCACGGCGCCGGGCGCGGTGCCCAGAAGTGCCGTCCGCGCGAGGGCGGTCGTGGCCGGATCGGTTCCCTCGCCCACCACCGCGACCTCCCGGGGTCCGTCGAGCAGCGCCTCGGCCACCGCGAGCCCCCAGCCGACGAAGCGGGGCACCCGGGGGCCGAGCGCCTTCACCACGCCGAGCGCCCGTTCGGCGGCGGTGCGGTGGGGCTCCGCGCCGGTCTGCGCGCTGTACGACAGCAGTGCCCCGGCCGCCGCGCTCCACCCCGAGGGCGTGGCGTTGTCGGTGGGGTCCTGCGGGCGGCGGATCAGCCGCTCCGCGTCGGCCGCCGTGTCGTACAGCGCGCCGGACTCCGGGTCGGTGAACTGGGCGAGGACGTGGTCGAGCAGGAATCCGGCGAACTCCAGCCAGACCCCTTCCCCGGTCACGGACGTCAGCGCGAGGAAGCCCTCGGCGACGTCCGCGTAGTCCTCGAGGACGCCCGCGTGGGCGCCGGCCCGGCCGTCCCTGCTCGTACGGACCAGCCGGGCCCGGTCGTCCATGTGCAGCCGTACGAGCAGGTCGGCGGCGCCGATCGCGGCCTCCACCAGGTCGGGGCGGTCGAAGTAGGCGCCCGTCTCGGCGAGCGCGGCCACCGCGAGTCCGTTCCAGGCGGCGACCACCTTGTCGTCGCGCCCGGGGGCGGGCCGCCCGGCCCGCGCCGCGAGGAGCCGCTCCCGCACGGAGGCGATCCTGCCGGCGTCGAAGACCCCCTCCTGCTGCGGGAGCTGGAGCACGGAGGCGCCCTCCTCGAAGGTGCCCTCCTCGGTCACCCCGAAGTACTGCGCGGCGACCTCGGCGTCCGCTTCCCCGAGCACCTCGCGCAGCTGAGCCGGCGTCCAGACGTAGTACGCGCCCTCGGTGTGGCGGCCGGTGCCGTCGTCGCTGTCGGCGTCGAGCGCGGAGGCGAACCCGCCCTCGCCGGTGCGCAGTTCGCGGACCATGAAGTCCGCGGTCTCCAGCGCCACCCGCCGGGCGAGCTCCGACCCGGTGGAACGCCACAGATGGGCGTAGGCCCGGCACAGCAGCGCGTTGTCGTAGAGCATCTTCTCGAAGTGCGGCACGACCCACTCACGGTCGACCGAGTAGCGGGCGAAGCCGCCGCCCAGCTGGTCGTAGAGCCCGCCGCGCGCCATCCGTTCGCAGGTGTCCGAGGCCATCTGCAGCGCGCCCTCGGAACCGGTCCGGGCGTGATGGCGCAGCAGGAACTCGATCACCATGGACGGCGGGAACTTGGGCGCGCCGCCGAATCCGCCGCGCACGGCGTCGTAGTCCCGGGTGAGTCCGAGCAGCGCGCCGGCCATCTCCTCCTCGCCCGGCACCCGGCCCTCGCCGAGCGACAGTTCCCGCTGGGCGAGATCCCGCGTGATCTTCGCGGCGACCTCGGCGACCTCGTCCCGCCGCTCGCTCCAGGCGCTCGCCACGCCCTCCAGCACCTGCCGGAAGGAGGCCATGCCGTGCCGGGGCTCGGGCGGGAAGTAGGTGCCGAAGTAGAAGGGTTCGGCGTCCGGGGTGAGGAACACGGTCATCGGCCAGCCGCCCTGGCCGGTCGCGGCCTGCACGGCCTCCATGTAGACGGCGTCGACGTCGGGCCGCTCCTCGCGGTCGACCTTGACGCTGACGAAGTGCTCGTTCAGATACGCGGCCGTCGTCTCGTCCTCGAAGGACTCGTGCGCCATGACATGGCACCAGTGGCAGCTGCTGTACCCGACGCTCAGCAGGACGGGCCGGCCGCTTCTGCGGGCCTCGTCGAAGGCCTCGGCCGACCAGGGCCACCAGTCGACGGGGTTGTCGGCGTGCTGGAGCAGATACGGGGACGTCTCATGGGCCAGTCGGTTCACCCTGCCACTCTCCCACGGCGTCCGGGACGGCGTGGAAGCGCAGCTTCACCGGGCGCGCCTCTTCGGTCCTCTGCCCTCCGAAGCGGCTCCGCCGGAGTTCGCCCCCCCCTCGACCGCTGTGAATGATCGACGCCCCCTCGCGCTCACGCCCCGGCCGAAGGACACTCGTAGGCAAGGGAGTTGCTGCCAAAGGGGGACGTGACATGCGGGACGGCCATCGGGCGGAGGCCGAGCGGCTACTGGTCCGGGCCGTCGAGGAGGAGGTGCGCCGCTCGGGAGGGCGCGCGGACGGAGGCGCCCTCCTGACGCGGGCGCGGACCTCGCTCGACGCGATGGCGGAGACGGCCGCCGAGGAGTACACCGCCTACACCCGGGCGCTGGACGCCTCCGAAGCCGGACGGCAGACCTTCGGACAGCGGTTCGCGCGCGAGGGATCCGGAACTCCCCTGCTGGTGGCCGCCGTCGGGGCGCTCGCGGCCGTCGCCGCCGACCTCGCCCTCGGCACCGGCGCCGGCACGGCCGTGGGCACCGGGGCGACCGTGGCGGTGGCCGGCGCGACCGCCACCGTCCTGAAGGTGACGGCCGCGCACGTGCCCGCCGCGAGCCGCCGGGCCGGAGCCCTCGGGCAGCCCGGCGGTCCCGAACAGCTGCGTCTGCAGTGGCTGACGGCCCTGGAGGTGCGCGGTGTCCGCCCGTTCCTCGACCAGCAGCGGGTGCTCAGCGCCACCACCGGCGCCAAGAAGGGCGCCCCCCAGCTGCGCCGCACCGACAAGAGCGCCGCGGCCCGCCGGCGCAGTGTGCTGGAGCAGTCCTTCGGCCAACTCCCGGAACAGGAAGGACCCTTCACCGGGCGCAGGAGCGAGCTGGCACGGATCGCGCAGTGGGTGCACGCGGCCCGGGCGAGCACCGAGACGAAACCGACGGTCGTGGTGCTGCACGGCGCGCCCGGCTCCGGCCGCAGCACCCTCGCGGTCCGGGCGGCGCACGCCCTCAAGGACCAGTTCCGCGGCGCCTGTGTGGTCGACCTGCGCGGCGGCAGCCCGGACGACCCGCCGCTCACCACCCGCGACGCGCTGCTGCATCTGCTGAACCGGCTGGGCGCTCCGCGCGAACAGCTCCTGTTCCGCGAGCGCGCCTCGCAGGACCAGCAGGTCAAAAGACTGGGCGAGCTGTACCACCAGCATCTGACGGGCCTGCCCGTGACGATCGTGCTGGACGACGCGCGCGACGCCGAGCAGGTGGCCACCCTGGTCCCCGAGCGCTCCGAGAGCCTGGTCCTGGTCACCGCGCGCGAACCCCTCCGCCTGCCCGCCGGGCTCGCCGCCTGGGTGCACCACCTGCCGGTCGAGGCGCTGGACGCGGCGGGCTCCGAGGAACTGCTGACCGCCGCCGCCCAGGACACGTCCGGCCCGTACGACGCCGAGTCCTCCGAACGGATAAGGGAGTTGTGCGGCGGACTGCCGCTGGCCCTGCGGGTCGCCGGTTCCTCGCTCGGCCCCCGCACGCCCCGGGCGCTCGCCGGCGACCTGGCGGCCTACGGGCCCGTGGAACCCGTCGAGCGGGTGCTGTGGCTGCGCTACACCGACCAGTCGGACGCGGCGCGCCGGCTGCTGCGGCGGCTTGCCCTGGCGGGCCGGGCCTCGCTGGGCGCGGGGGCCGCGGCGTCCCTGCTCGCGACGGACGAACCCGAGGCCGTCCGCCATCTGACCGCCCTGTCCCGGGCGGGCCTGATCGACCACGTCCGCGGCAGCCGCTACCGCCTGCACGATCTCGTGCGGTCCTTCGCCGCGGCCCGTCTCCTCGACGAGGAGGAGCCCGCCGAACGCACGGCGGCGCAGGAGCGGCTGATCGTGAACTACGCCGAGCTGGCCGACTCGGTGATCCGTCTGGTCGACGGCAAGACGTCGACCCGGGCCGACCAGTTCGGGCCGCACGGCTTCACCTCACTGGACGCCGCGCTGCGCTGGCTGGACGACGAGTCGAGCTTCATCACCGCGGCCCTGCGGCACGCGGAGGGGGTGGACCAGGCGGCGGTGCTCCACCTCCTGGGCGCCCTGTGCGACTACTGCCTGCTGCGCGGCGACCTGTACCGCCTGGGCGAGATCAGCGAACTGACCCAGGCCGTCGACCAGGGGCTGCTGGTCCGCTCGGTGCAGTGGCGCACCGGTATCGCGGCCCGCCAGCTCGGCGAACTGGACAAGGCGCGCACGACCCTGGCCGCGGTGGTGGACCTGTACTTCGAGGCCCACCACGACGCGGGGGCCGCACGGGCGCTGTGCTCCCTCGGCATCACGCTGCACCACCAGGGCCTGCTCGTCGAGGCGGCGGCCAAGCTCCAGGAGGCCATGGACCTCCAGGCCTCGCCCGAGCTCGCGGCCGACCGCGCCTGGACGATGCACGCGCTCGCGGCGGTGGAGCGCGACCGGTCCCGGCTCGGCCAGGCCCTCGCCCTGCTCACCGAGTCCCTGGTCCTGCACCGCGAGAGCGGTTCGGTGCACGGCGAGGCCTGGGCCCACTTCCAGCTCGGCCAGCTGGGCCTGCGGATGGGCGACGTACCGCGCGCCGAGCGGGAGCTGCGCGAGGCCCTCGACCTGTACGGCCGTACGCGCGACGCCCGCGGCGAGGCGTGGGCGCTCACCCAGCTGGCCCGCGCCCGGCTCGTCGGGGGCGACCCGTCCGCCGCGGTCGACGGGCTGCGCCAGGCGGCCTCCCGGCACCGCGAGAACGAGGACGCGCGCGGCGAGGCCTGGACCGTCTACTACCTGGGCCAGTCGCTGGAGGAGACCGGGAACCTGGACCAGGCGGTGCGGGAGCTGGAGCGCTCCCGGACGATGTTCTCCCGCATGCGGGACGTCTACGGCCTGGCCTGCGCCCGTCACCACTCGGCCCGGGTCACCCGCGACCAGCGGGCCGCGCAGACCGGTTCGCTGCGCAACTCCGGCTTCGCCCGCCAGCTGCTCGTCGACGCCCGTGCGGACTTCCAGCGCATCGGGGTGGCCCACGGCGAGGCGTGGACCTGTCTGGAGCTCGCGGTCGTCGACGCCGGGAACGCACGCACCCAGCAGGCGCTGTCCCTGTGCGACGAGGCCGTCGGCCTGTTCGCCTCGTACGGCGACCGCCGCGGGGAGGACTGGGCCCGCTTCCTGCGCTGCACCCTGCTCCCCTACGCGGCCCCGGGCGGCCACGAGGTGGGCGCCGCGGTGGCCGTCGAGGAGCTGGCGCAGCTCTCCCGGGCCGGCCACGCCACCCGCGACGGGGGACTGACCGACTTCATCGAGGCGTACCAGCTGCTGCTGGAGCGGGGCGTGGACCTGGACGCCGGCTGGCAGGCCTGGCGCCTGGGCATGGTCCCGGGCCGCCACGCACGGGACGTGATGGGCGTGGCGGTGGCTCCGTGAGAGGACGGGGCCCCAGGCGTGACCGCGCCGGACGACACCCGTCCGGGCGTGACCGCGCCGGACGACGGCCCGTCCGGGCGTGACCGGGCCGGGCGACGGACCCTCCGGGCGGGACCGGGCCGGGCGGCGGGGCGTCTCGCCGGTCTCGTCGGCGTACGCCGAAGGCCGGCGTGGGCCGGGAAGGCCTCACACCGGGTTCACATCGGGGTCCGGTCATGGCCGGGCCCCGGCCGTTCCGCGTGGCCGGGGTCCCGCGGGTGTCCGCTCAGCCCTTCGCGGGGGCGGTCTTCCCGCCGGAGCCGGAGCCGGAGCCGCCGGCGGACGCCGGCTCGCCCTCGGGGTCCTGCTCGAAGTCGACCTTGCCCATGTGGCGGTTCATGGACTTCATCAGACCCCAGACGGCCAGGGCCATCACCGCGAAGACGATGAAGCCGAGGACGCCGGGGGTGACCTTGTTCTCGTCGACCTCCTTGGCGAGGGGGACGAGGTGCGTCAGTGCCAGGCTTGCGCTCATGTCAGGCATTGTCGCGGATGCCCGCAAAGAGGTCGTCCTCGGGGAGGGATGTGTCCACGAGCGACTTCGCGAGCTCGTACTCCTCCGTCGGCCAGACCTCCCGCTGGATGTCCATGGGGACCTTGAACCAGCCGCCGTCCGGGTCGATCTGCGTGGCGTGCGCGATCAGCGCCTTGTCACGGATCTCGAAGAAGTCCGCGCACGGAACGTGCGTGGTCAGGGTGCGCTCGACGCGCTCGAACTCGCTCCAGCGCTTGAGCCAGTCCCCGTAGGGCGACTCCATGCCGCGGTCCAGGAGCGCGTTGTGCAGCGCCTCGGTGCGCGGGCGGTTGAAGCCCTGGTTGTAGTACAGCTTCTGCGGCGCGAACGCCGGCCCGAACTCGGACTCCGGGTACTTCTCGGTGTCCGTCGCACCCTCGAAGGCCACCATCGTGATCTTGTGGGTCATGATGTGGTCGGGGTGCGGGTAGCCGCCGTTCTCGTCGTAGGTGGTGATCACCTGCGGGCGGAACGAACGGATCTGCTTGACCAGCTCACCGGCCGCCTTGTCGATGTCCTCCAGGGCGAAGCAGCCCTCGGGCAGCGGGGGCAGCGGGTCGCCCTCGGGCAGGCCCGAGTCGACGAAGCCGAGCCACTCCTGCTTGACGCCGAGGATCTCGCGGGCCTCGTCCATCTCCTTCTTGCGTACCTCGTGGATGTTCTCCTCGATGTACGTGTCGCCCTGAAGCTTCGGGTTGAGGATGGAGCCGCGCTCCCCGCCCGTGCAGGTCACGACCAGCACGTCCACCCCCTCGGACACGTACTTCGCCATGGTGGCCGCACCCTTGCTCGACTCGTCGTCGGGGTGGGCGTGCACGGCCATCAGTCGCAGCTGGTCAGTCAAGACTCAATCCTCGGTCGGTCGGCTGTCGCCTGAGTGGGTCGGCTGTCGGCGCCCGGCGTCATTCCGCGTTCTGGGCGGCTTCTATAGTGACGGAATCGGGGGGCGAATAATTCCGGGGTCCTTCCCCGTGCACCCCGGCCGAGAGGACGATCATGAGTACGGCGCGCGCACAGCTGCCCGAGGGCCGGTACGGCCGCTCCGCGGACGAGCGCGCCGACCGCAAGCTCAGAGTCGTCGGCGGTGTCCTCGGGGTCGCCCTGATCGGCGTGGTCGGCTGGTTCGGCTACGACTACATCGCCGGCGCCGAGATCAGCGCCCAGGTGATCACCTTCGAGGCCGTCTCGGACAGCGCGGTCGAGGTGCACCTGGAGGTGCACAAGGACGCGGGTACGAAGGGTTACTGCACGCTGCGCTCGCAGGGCGCGGACGGCAACGAGGTGGGCCGCGCGGACTTCCGCTTCGACCAGCACTCGTCCCGGCTCGACAAGGTGGTCACCCTGCGTACGACGGCCCGGGGCACCACGGCGGAACTCCTCGGCTGTCACGCGGGCTGAGCGGCACCGCCGCACCTGGCCCGGCGCCGTCGTCACGGCCGGAATCACTCCGTACGGCCCGTGGCTGACCTGCACCGATGAAATTCTGGTGACTTATGTCCTCCCCTCCGAGCCGCTGAATTGTTAGGCTCGTGGTTTCGCCCACCCGTGAGAGAACATGCTTCTGGGTAGGGCGATGCTTTGTATTCCCAGTACCTACGAGGAGCACCTGTGACCCAGACCAGCGAGAACGTCACCTGGCTGACCCAGGAGGCGTACAACCAGCTCAGGGCCGAGCTGGAGTACCTGTCTGGTCCTGCGCGCACGGAGATCGCCGCCAAGATCGCGGCCGCGCGCGAGGAGGGCGACCTGCGCGAGAACGGCGGGTACCACGCGGCCAAGGAAGAGCAGGGCAAGCAGGAGCTCCGTGTGCGCCAGCTGACCCAGCTCCTGGAGAACGCCAAGGTCGGCGAGGCTCCGGCGGCGGACGGCGTGGTCGCGCCGGGCATGGTCGTGACCATCGCCTTCGACGGCGACGAGGACGACACCCTGGTCTTCCTGCTCGGCTCCCGCGAATACGCGAGCTCGGACCTCGAGACGTACTCTCCGCAGTCGCCGCTCGGCTCCGGAGTGAACGGCAAGAAGGTCGGCGAGGACGCCCAGTACGAGCTGCCGAACGGCAAGCTCGCCTCGGTGAAGATCCTCAAGGCCGAACCGCACCGGGGCTGAGCCCGGCACCTGCGACGACGATGCCCCCGGCCTCTGGCCGGGGGCATCGTCATGTCCGCGTGGATCGCGTCGACCGGGTGGAGCGCGCCGGTCGCGGTGACCGGCGCGCCCGTCTCACGCCGTCGCCGAGCGGTACTTGCGGACGGCGAGCGTCCGGAAGATCACCACGATCAGGACCGAGTAGATCACCGAGGCCCACACGGGGTGCTGCATGGGCCAGGCGTCGGACGTCGACACCCCCGGGTTGGCGAACAGCACCCGGCACGCCTGGACAGTGGCGCTGAACGGGTTCCAGTCCGCGACGTGCCGCAGCCAGGGGGTCATGTTGCTGGTGTCCACGAACGCGTTCGAGATGAACGTGACCGGGAAGAGCCAGATCAGCCCGCCGGAGGTGGCCGCCTCGGGCGTCCGCACGGACAGACCGATGAGCGCGCCGATCCAGGTGAACGCGTACCCGAGCAGGAGCAGCAGCCCGAACGCGCCGATGACACGCAGCGCGTTGGTGCTGCCGTCCGAGCCGACCCGCCAGCCGACCATCAGGGCGACCGCCGCGAGGACCAGCAGGGTCAGCGCGGTCTGCACGAGGTCGGCCAGGGTGCGGCCGGTGAGCACCGCGCCCCGCGCCATGGGCAGCGACCGGAAGCGGTCGATGAGGCCCTTGTGCATGTCGTCGGCGATGCCCGCGCCGGCGCCCGCGGTGGCGAACGTGACCGTCTGGGCGAAGATGCCGGCCATCAGGAAGTTGGTGTAGGCGCTGGGGCTGGTACTGCCGCCGATCTTCATGGATCCGCCGAACACGTAGGTGAACAGCACCACGAACATGATCGGCTGGATCAGTCCGAAGATCACCATCTCGGGGATCCGGGACATTCTGATCAGGTTCCGCTTGGCGATGACCAACGAGTCCCGGATGGACTGGTACACCGGGTTCGAGGGTGCCGTGACCTGCACGGCGTCACTGACGGCGCTCACTTCACGGCCTCCTTCTTGCCCTTGCCCGGCTGCACCGCCGCGCCGTTCTCCTCGGGCTTCTCCTCGGCCACATGGCCGGTGAGCGAGAGGAAGACGTCGTCGAGGGTGGGACGGCGCAGACCGATGTCGTCGATCTCGATGCCGCGGGCGTCCAGCTCGCGGATCACCTCCGCGAGGAGCTTCGCGCCGCCGGTGACGGGCACGGTGAGCTTGCGGGTGTGCTCCTCGACCGTCGTCTCGCCCTTGCCGAAGCCGTGCAGCACCTCGGAGGCGGTCGCGATGTGCTCGCGCTCGTGCACGACGACCTCGACGCGCTCGCCGCCGGTCTGCGCCTTGAGCTCGTCGGCGGTGCCGCGGGCGATGACCCGGCCGTGGTCGACCACGCAGATGTCGTGCGCGAGGTGGTCGGCCTCCTCCAGATACTGCGTGGTCAGCAGCAGCGTCGTACCGCCGGAGACGAGCTGTTTGATCACGTCCCACAGCTGCTGGCGGTTGCGCGGGTCGAGGCCGGTGGTCGGCTCGTCCATGAACATCACCGGGGGCGACACGACCAGGGCCGCGGCCAGGTCGAGCCGGCGTCGCATACCGCCCGAGTACGTCTTCGCGGTGCGGTCGGCGGCGTCGGTGAGGTTGAACTGCTCCAGCAGCTCGTCGGCGCGGACCTTCGCGGCCTTCGCCCTCATCTGGTACAGCTGTCCGACCATCTGGAGGTTCTCGCGGCCGGTCAGGTATTCGTCGACCGCCGCGAACTGCCCGGAGAGGCCGACCCTGCGCCGTACCGCGTCGGGGTCCTTGAGCACGTCGACGCCCGCGACGACGGCCTTGCCGCTGTCGGGGCGCAACAGGGTCGTCAGACAGCGGACCGCGGTGGTCTTGCCCGCGCCGTTCGGCCCGAGCAGGCCGAGCACGGTGCCCTCCGGGACATCGAGGTCGACGCCGTCCAGAGCCCTTACGTCACCGAAGGTCTTCACCAAGCCTTCGGCGTAGATGGCGCCTGGCATGAGTGTTCTCCACGTCGTTGGGGATTTTTCGGTTGTACGCATGCCTGCGGATGTGCGCATGCTTGCGGATGTGCGTGTACTGGGGACTGGCACACGACGGAAAAGTCATCGGCGGGGCCCGTCGACACCGGTCCGGAGCCCCCACCGTAACGCGATGTATCGCGTCACTCAACGGATTTTCCCGGAGTGGCACGGCCGGGTCCGGCCGGGCGGCCGCCGACTCGGTCGATGGCCCACCGGCTCGGTCCACGACCCGGCGGTTCAGTCGATGACCGTGTACCCCGCCTCGCGCAGCGCCTGGTTCACCTCGGCGCAGTGCTCGTGGCCCTTCGTCTCCAGGTGCAGTTCGACCTCCACCTCGGTGAGCCCGAGCCGCGGGTCGGTGCGCACATGGCTCACGTCGAGGACGTTGGCGTCCGCCACCGACAGCACCCCGAGCAGGGTGGCCAGGGCGCCGGGCCGGTCGGTCAGCCGCAGCGTGACCGCCAGGTAGCGGCCGCCCGCCGCCATGCCGTGCCGCAGGATGCGCTGCATCAGGAGCGGGTCCACGTTCCCGCCCGACAGCAGCGCCACCACCGGGCCCTCGAAGGATCCCGGGTCGCTCAGCAGCGCCGCGACGGAGCTCGCGCCGGCCGGCTCGACGACCAGCTTGGCGCGCTCCAGGCACAGCAGCAGCGCGCTGGACAGGTCGTTCTCGGAGACCGTACGGACCTCGTCGACCAGTTCCTCGACCAGCCGGAACGGTACGTCGCCGGGACGGCCGACCCTGATGCCGTCGGCCATCGTGGCGGGGTTGTCGATCGACAGCGGCCGTCCGGCGGCGAGCGAGGGCGGGTACGCCGCCGCGCCCTCCGCCTGCACCCCGATGATCCGGATGTCCGGGCGCAGCGACTTCACCGCGAGGGCCACGCCCGCCGCGAGCCCGCCGCCGCCGATCCCCAGGACGATCGTGCGCGCCTCGGGGCACTGCTCCAGGATCTCCAGGCCCACCGTGCCCTGGCCCGCGATGATGTCGGGGTGGTCGAAGGGGTGGATGAACACGGCACCCGTGCGCCGCGCGTACTCCTGCGCGGCGGCCAGCGTCTCGTCGACCACCTGCCCGTGCAGCCTCACCTCGGCGCCGTACTCGCGGGTGGCCGCGACCTTCGGCAGCGGGGCGCCGTTCGGCATGAACACGGTGGACCGCACACCGAGCAGCGAGGACGCGAGCGCGACGCCCTGCGCGTGGTTGCCCGCGCTCGCCGCGACGACACCCGCGGCACGCTCCTCCGGAAGCAGGCCCGCGATCCTCACGTACGCGCCGCGCAGCTTGAACGAACCCGTCCGCTGGAGGTTCTCGCACTTGAACTGCACCGGCGCGCCCACCAGCCGGGACAGATACCTGCTGCCCTCCATCGCGGTCACCCGCGCGACCCCCGAGAGCATCTTCTGCGCGCCGCGCACGTCGTCCAGGGTCACACTGGGAAAGGAGTCAGCCGTGCTGTAGCTCATGACCACCAGTCTCGCAGTTCAGGCGGGCGCGCCCCGGTGGTGACCACCCTCCGAGACTCGGTTTGCGCAGCGCCGGTACGGCCCGCGCCCGGGCCGCGTACCCTGTCCCCCAACCCAGCTCCCCACGCATGAATTGAGCCCCCGGCCATGCCCACTACACCAGAGATGTCGATGGACATGACGACCGTCGGTGACACCGGTCTTCTCGAAGCCCTTCAGCACGAGGTCGCGGTCTTCGCGCGCCGCGCGGAACAGACCCGGCTCGGCGGGGTGGGGCAGGTGCGCAACTCCATGGACCGGGCCGCCTACCTGCTGCTCAACCGCCTGGACAAGGAAGGCCCGATGGGCGTCAAGGCGCTCGCGGCGAGCATGGGCATCGACTCCTCGACGGTCACCCGGCAGGTCGCCCCGCTGGTCGACACCGGACTCGTCAAGCGCACCTCGCACCCCGAGGACGGACGCGCCGTGGTGCTCCAGCTGTCCCCGCGCGGCCAGTCCCGGCTCGACGAAGTGCGCACGTCCCGGCGTCAGTTGATGGCCGAGCTGACACACGATTGGGCACCGGAGGAGCGCGAGGTGTTCTGCGCGCTCCTCACGCGCTTCAACGGCGCGCTCTCGGCCCGCCAGGCCACGGGGGGCATGCCGGCACCGGAGTCCGACCCGGCGTCCTGATCCGGCGCCCCGGCCCGGCGCGGGGTGGCGGTGCCGGACGGCGACCGGCGTTCCGGGCGGTTCGCATCCCGCGTTCCGTGGCCGCGTGGGCCTCACGTGCGCGTGCATGTGCTCCGGACTCTTGACCGGAAGGCGCCCTCTGGCCTCATATGAGACCGGGTCCTCGTCGTACGGGGTGCGACGGGTCGCACGCGACCGCGGGCCCGTTCTCAGGTCGCCCTCAGGCGGGAGGCAAGGTGCGAGAACGGCGTGCCTCCCAAGGCGTCCGCCGGGCCCGGGAGTTCGAGGCGTTCGTGGCGGGCGCGGCGGGACGGCTGCTGCACACCGCCACGCTGCTCACCGCGGAGCCCCGGGACGCCAGCCCGCGCGCGCGGCGGCTGCTGACCCTGACCCTCGCCCGTACGTACGCCTCCTGGGACCGGCTGCACGGCGAGGATCCGTACGACTGCGCGCGCCGGGAACTGGCCGCGCGCTTCCAGCGTTCCGCCTGGCACCAGTACGGCAGCTTCGGGCGCCGGCGCACCTCCCCGGACCACGTCCTGGCCCGGCTCACGCCCCAGGAACGGCTGATCCTCGTGCTGCGGCTGTACGAGGGGGTCGCCGAGGAGCAGACGGCGGCGCTGCTCGGGCTGCCCGCGGAACGGGTGCGCTCGATCTGCGCCCGCGCGATGGCGACCCTGCTGCATCCGCCGCGGGGGCCCGCTCCGGCCCCGTTGGAGGTGGCGCCGTCATGAACCTGCACGAGCGCGAGGCGGCCGTACGGCGCCTCCTGGAGCAGGAGCCGGCACCCGTGGTCCCGCCCGACCTGTACGCCGAGGTCGTCCGCCGCGGGAAGGGCATGCTGCGGCGCGGGAAGGCGGTGCGGCGGCTGCTGTGGCTGGTCCTGCTCGGCGCGGTCGTGGTGTTCACCGTCTGGGCGGCGACGGCCCGGCCGTGGGTGGAGCCGCCGTCGGAGACGACTCCCCCGCTGACGGGCTGGTGAACGGCCGCGGCGTGTGACCGCGGTCGCGCAGTGCCCGTGGGGACGGAGACCGCCGCCCGGTCCGTAGGCCCGTGGGCCCGTGGGCCCGGCCCATGGACGGGGCGGCTCTCCGTACTACCGGCCGTTCCTCCGGCCGCGCTCCTGACTGCTCTCCTGGCTAGCCCAGGGCCTGCTGCAGGTCCTCGAGGAGGTCGTCGATGTTCTCGATGCCCACGGAGATGCGGACCAGGTCGGCGGGGACCTCCAGCGCCGAACCGGCGACCGAGGCGTGCGTCATCCGTCCCGGGTGCTCGATCAGGGACTCCACGCCGCCCAGCGACTCACCGAGCGTGAACACCTTGGCGCGGTTGCAGACCTCGACGGCCGCCTCCTCGCCGCCCTCGACCTGGAAGGAGACCATGCCGCCGAACGCCCGCATCTGCTTGGCGGCGATCTCGTGACCGGGGTGCTCCGGGAGGCCCGGGTACAGGACGCGGGTCACGCGCGCGTGCCGCGTGAGCATCTCGGCGATCCGGCCCGCGTTCTCGCTGTGCCGGTCCATGCGCACGGAGAGCGTCTTCGTGCCGCGCAGCACCAGCCAGGAGTCGAAGGGCCCGGCGACCGCGCCCATCGCGTTCTGGTGGTACGCCAGCTCCTCGCCGAGCTCCTGGTCGCCGGTGATCAGGGCACCGCCCACGACGTCCGAGTGGCCGCCCATGTACTTGGTCAGGGAGTGCACGACGACGTCCGCGCCGAGCGCCAGCGGCTGCTGGAGGTAGGGGGTCGCGAAGGTGTTGTCGACGACGAGCCGGGCGCCCGCCTCCCGCGCGATCTGCGCGACCACGGCGATGTCCGTGATGCCGAGGAGGGGGTTGGAGGGCGTCTCGACCCAGACGACCTTGGTCTTCGGGGTCAGCGCGGCCCGTACCGACTCGGGGTCGCTGGTGTCGGCCACCGACCACTCCACGCCCCAGCGGGAGACGACCTTGGCGAAGAGCCGGAAGGTGCCGCCGTACGCGTCGTTGGGGATCACCACGTGGTCACCGGGGCTGAGCAGCGTACGCAACAGGCAGTCCTCGGCCGCCAGTCCCGACGCGAACGCGAGGCCGCGGCGACCGCCCTCGAGGGCCGCGAGGTTCTCTTCCAGGGCGGTCCTGGTGGGATTGGCGCTGCGGCTGTACTCGTAGCCGCCGCGCAGACCGCCGACGCCGTCCTGCTTGTAGGTCGAGACCTGGTAGATCGGCGGGACGACCGCTCCGGTGAGGGGGTCGGCGGTGTTGCCCGCGTGGATCGCGATCGTCTCGAAATGCTGACTGATGTGCCTGTCGCTCATGAGTCCCGAGCGTAGTGCTCCCCGGGAGCGGATGACGGCGTACGCGGGGGCGGCGGGGGGCGCTTCGCGCAGAGCGTGACCGGAAGGAACCGGACCGCAGCGGGACGGTCCCCTCGGGAGGCCGGGGCGGCCGGTCCGCGCGGGAGGCCGGAGCGGGCCTCGGTGCGCCGGGCGGGACCAGGTGGGACCTGGGTGGGACCGGGCGGGACCCCGGGGGCGGGGCCTCGGTGCGCCGGGCGGGACCGGGCGGGACCGGGCGGGACCAGGTGGGACCTGGGTGGGACCTGGGTGGGACCGGGCGGGACACCGGGGGCGGGGCCTCGGTGCGCCGGGCGGAACCGGGCGGGACCGGGCGGGCCCAGGTGGGACCTGGGTGGGACCTGGAGTGGGGCTTCGCCGAAGCGGACCGCACGGGTTCGTACGAGTCCGCGCGGGTTTCGCGCGGGTCCGTACAGTTCCGTTCGGGACCGGGTTGGCCAATTGTCGGACCCGTCTGGTTCGCTTGACCCATGGTGATTCTCTGGGTCCTGATGGCGCTGGCCATGTTCAGCATGGTCCTGCTTCCGGTGTTCCGGCGCAGGAGCACCGGTATACAGCTCGTCACGCCGGAGGACCCGGACGCCGCGGACCCGGCGGACTACGGCTTCCTGCGCCAGGAGGAGCTGGACATCCGCATGCCGGGCCCGGACGACGACCTGCTGAACGTCCTGGACGTGGTGCAGCGGACCCAGGACTACCGCGCGGCCTCGCAGCTGCTGGCCGGCACCGAGACCGAGGGCGAGACCCGCTGGCAGCGGGTGCAGGCCTTCGCGGGCGCCGCGTCGCTCGAGCTCCAGCAGCGCCCCGGCGGGGTCAGCGAGACGCCGGGCGGCCAGTGGCTGCGCGTGTGGCGGGCCGAGGCCCCCAAGGACGCGGGCGGCGCCGCGGTGCACGCCGAGTTCCTGGTGCAGCAGGCCTGGCGGACGTCGACTCCGGGGACGGACGACTTCCGGATCATCATGGAGGAGGCGCGGTCCGCGTGCGGTGACGCGGCGCTGCTGTCCCCGGGCGACCCGATCCCGTACATCATCGAGCTGTCGGTGGCCCGCGGACTCGGTTACGACCAGCCGGAGTTCGAGAAGCTCTGGCTGAAGATCCTGGACCGCGCGCCGTCCCACATGGGCGCGCACCTCGCGGCGCTGCACTACTGGTGCGAGAAGTGGCACGGCTCGCGGGAGACGGCGCAGGCGTTCGCGGAGGCCGCGGCGGCCCGCGCGCCGCAGGGGTCCCTCCTCGCGGCGATGCCGCTCTTCGCGGTCTTCGAGCACCTTCCCGAGGTGAACCTGGTCCGCAGCTTCTACCAGAGCGAGGTCGTCACCAAGGCGGTCCACGGCGCGCTGTACGCGGTCCACGCGGCCCGCCCCGACGACCCGATGCTCGCCCACGTCCGCCATCTGCTGGTCTGCTTCCTGGTCCGCGGCGAGCGCTGGTCCGAGGCGATGAACCAGCTCGTCCACGTGGACGGCCACGTCGGCGCCCTGCCCTGGACCCTGAGCGCCGACCCGGCCTCCGACTACGCGATATACCGCGCCCTCGCGGTCGCGGGCTACGAGGCGAACGGCGGAAGCCCGGCGACCCTGTCGCACTGACGCCCGCCACTGTGTCCGTTGAGAGATTCCTCGTCGAGCCGGGGCCGCTGCGGTCCCTCTACGGCCGCGTCCCGGAACTGATCGGTGTTCGGATCCGATCGGTCAATCTGAATGGGCGGGGTCCCGCGGTGACGCTACGGGTAGACCTGCCGTCCTTTCCCGCAAGGGCTCCTCAGGAATGGACCGACGCGGGCCTGGACACCGTGCAGTGCCAACTCCGGTTCACGGCGGTGGAGGGAATCTCCCTCTCTGATTGGAGTCCACCGGCGTTCGGCAGCATCGAGGCCCTTCCGTGGCGGACAGAACGACATATCCGGGTAACCGCTGGGGGCGAAGGACTGTCACTGGCCTTCACCTGCAGCGATTCCGTACGCGTCGCCCACGTGAGCGCCTTCAGGATCACGGAGAACGGATCCGACGACGGCGCCCATCTGTTCATGAGCAGGCTCGACGCCCGACGGCACAGCTCTCTGCCCTGCACCGAGGACAGGACGTTCTATGAGCGCTGACTGGACGCGCCTCCTCGCATCCCCCGGATACCTGGGGGCCCTGTACGACGGCACCCCACCGCCGGCCGGCTCATGCGATCCCTTCTACGTGCACATCGACGAACGCGGAACGTCGGTGACCCTCGGGTTCGACACGCGGATCCTGCCGGTGAACGCCCCCGTGGAATGGCACGAGAAGGGGTTCAACGCCTTCGAGTTCCACCTCGTCTTCGAAGGAGTGGAAGGGCTCCGGGTGACCGGCTGGGACTCCGCTGCCGCCAAAGACATCGGTATGACCACCCGCGAGGGAGCCTTCGAGATCGCCCTCGGACCGACCGAGTCGGGAATCGCGTTCCGCGCCTCCACGGCTCGACTGGCCAGGGCCCGCGCATACCTCGCCTCGGACAGCGTCTGAGGCTTCGCGCGTTCGGCGTCGTGAACGTCCGGCTTCGTGAACGCCCAGCAGAGCCCTCACTCAGGCCGCCAAATGCTCCAACCGGTCCGATGCCAGCGGGTACGGCCGCTCTTCTGTCAACAGCGCGACGACCCGCCCGAGTTCATCGGCCCGGACCAGGGAGTGGATCTCGTGGGCGAGCGGCGTCACATCGCTGATGGACACGATCCACTCGTTCGCGTAACGCGCCGACGCCTCGCCCGAGAGACCCAGCCGCAGCAGTACATCATCCACAGACAACTGGGCTTGATCCACGTCAAGGCGTGTTCACAGACCTTTTCGCGTGATGGCGTCCAGGGCTCCGTACGCCTCCGTAGAGTCCCCACTCATCCAGGCCGGAGTAGATCAACATGGTGCGGCAGGAGGGGGCCGAGAGAGACTCGGCTTCTCCCGCGTACAGGGCGACCAAGGAATCGTTGCCCCTCCACCAGGTGTCTGTCATTCCCTTGACCTCTTCGACCGGCTCGAAGCCGTCCAGAGCGACCTCATCGACGCGATCGCCGGTAATTCTGGTGATCTGCTGCGCCGACATCGACGCATGGTGGGCGAGCGCGACGGACTCCACCCATCCCTCGACGGTTCGGTGCAGGGGCGTCCAGCGATAGCCGTACAGCCCGAACTCCCCACCCGGTCCGATCATGAACGAGTAGGGGATTGCCGTCCGGTGGGTTCCTGCCGGGTGTAGCCACCCCTCCTCCGGCGAACCCTCTGGAAGGTCGGAGTCCAGATACTTGGGTCCACCGTCGTAGTGCGGAGCCGGAGGCAGTACGAGACCTCCCCAACGCTCCTGGTACTCCTCCACACGGTCGATCTCCACCGACGGGACGCCGAGCGCACGCCACTGCTCCGCAAGCGGGCCGACCGGCGACACATCGACTCTGACGCCGTGCGCGGTGACGAACGACCGCGCCCGACGCGTCAGTCCATCGAGTACGGCATTGCTGAGACGTCGCTCCATGTGTCGAACGCTACTTGCCCCGCAAGGACAACTGCCTGCCGCCCGCGGCCGGCTTGCTTCGCTGGATCGGGCAGCGAGGCGAAAATCGGTGGTCACCTGAGCCGGCCGAGCCCACGCTGTACGCCATGGAAGAACCGCACCGTCAGATCCGCGCGCTCCACACGGACTCCACGATCACCGTCTACCAGGCGTACCGCCCGGAGATCGGCGGACCAGCCGCCCGCAAGGGCCGTTTCCCCGCCGCGTGGAAGCCTGACCGCATGACGTGGATCAAGCCCAGTTTTCTGTGGATGATGTACCGCTGCGGCTGGGGCATGAAGGAGGGGCAGGAGACCGTCCTCGCCGTCGAGATCACTCGCGACGGCTTCGACTGGGCGCTGCGCAACGCGTGCCTGTCGCACTACGTCCGGGGACTGCATCCCGACCGCGCCAGCTGGCAGCGTGACCTCAAGCGCGCGCCAGCCCGCGTCCAGTGGGACCCCGAACGCGATCTGCACCTGCGTCCCCTGCCGTACCGATCGCTGCAACTGGGGCTCTCAGGTGAGGCGTCGGCGCGCTACGCGAACGAGTGGATCGTGTCCATCAGCGACGTGACCCCGCTCGCCCACGAGATCCACGCGCTTGTCAGGGACGGCGAACTGGACGCAGCGACCCGACTGCTCCCCCAGGAGCAGGAGTACCCCGCCGGCGAAGAGCTCCTGGCCCACCTGAGTTCCTGACGGGCAACAGGGGCACAACCGCCGGGACCACCCACGGGCCGCATCGCGGCAAAGGTCTGCGAACACTGCTTGATGATCCGAGTCAAGCCGCGTTCACAGACGGGCGGCTGCCACCAGCAGTATCTTGACCGCAACATCAAGGACCACGGTGAACCTGCATTTCCGGGCTGATCAGCGTGGCTCCAACCAAGGGGTGAGTTTCGCCATCGACCCTGCTCTCCTGGCGGCTCTGTGGAGGGAACGACATCCGTCAGGCCCTCCCGTCGCTCACACGTTCCGCACCAGGTACGCGGATCGCTGGGTTCGTTTCCACAGCCTCCCCGGTTCGAAGCGCTACCCGGAGTCCGAGGACGAGTACGCGATCGTGCTGGACCGGTACAACGCGATCCTGGACAAGTTGTTCACGGGCACGGACGTGTTCGTGGTGACCATGGACTGGTCGGACACACCGACCGGGCCCGCGGGCTACCCGACCCCACGACCGATGCTGCACCCGGACGGCATCCACTGGTGGACCGAGTCGGACCAGGACGACCCCGACCCGGAGTTCCATTCCCACACACGGCTGTACGCCGATCGGCGCCGGTGGAGCCGCGGCTGCATCGACGGACTGTTGCGAGCCGTCGCGGACGAGGCGCTCGTCGAAGTCTTCATCGCCGACACGGAACTGCGACGCATCCACCACCCCTACGACGGCGGCGCAGACGTCATCCTCGCCACGTCTCCGGAACGTGATGGTGTGCGGGCCCAACACGCGGACTGGCTTTCCAGCCACCCGGCCGGTCTCTGAGAGCCGGGCGACCCCCTTTCCCCGTTCGGCCGCGCAGGAGTCGGTGACCGCTGCTTGATGACTCACGTCAAGCAGCGGTCACAGTCGTGTCTGCTGCCGACGCGCCTCGCGGGATCAATGATGTGATGGGTGACCGCGTGGCACTGCCGGCCGGTACGGCCCTGGAGGCTTCATGCGGCCGGTCCGCACGCCGTCATGCGGAAGCCACCACCTCGCCGGCCATGACCTGGGGAGGGTTGGGGAGCAGTGACGCAAGGTTGTCCCGCACGAAGTCCGCGGCCCTAAAGATCGATTCCTCGGCACCGGCCTGGTCCTGGAAGACGCTGGTCGAGACCATCACTCCGTCCCCGGCATCGATCCAGTAGTAGGCCACGAAGCCGGGGACCCGGCGCATGAGTGCCACGAACCCCTCGTTCACGAGACGTGCCGCCTCGGCCGAATCGGTCACCCCTTCGTACCGCCGGACTGCTGCGTACATCGACAAGCTCCTCACGGCGTTCCGGGTTCGTTCTCTGCGGAGACGTCGTACCCCTGCGGCGGCTGCCTGGCTCATGAGACGTCCGGCAGTCACCTGAAGGGCCGCCTCGGGTGATCCGAACGGCGGCCGCCGGCCCGGACACACGACCCTGCGCATGTCTGCCACGAGACGGCATCGGCGTACAGCGTGAGTCTGCCAACCCGGATGACCAACGATTTTCGCCCGCTCAGCGGCGAACGGCCGGTGGAAAAACGTGGGGCGGTTCTCGCCGGTCTTGAGGCAGAGCTGCGGCTGGTGCTCGAAGCGCACGTCAGTAGCGAAGGCGTGCCCTGTCCCCGTAGATGCGCAGGATGCAGCCCTTGAAGCAGGTCAGAGGCGAACCCCCGTCCGAAGGATGCAGGGTCAGCCCGAGGTCCATCAGAGGACGGATTGCCTCCGCGTTCCTGCTCCCGTCAGGGTCAGGTCCTTGTACGGCCGCCCACGCCTCGAACAGTTCCCTGACCGCCTCCCAGCCAGGTCCGGACACGAAGTGGCACAGGAAGGTCGGCTGGTCGACCCCGTACTGACGAAGCTCACCGACCCGAACGTCTCCGCGCATGAGCCACCACGTCGTCACGCTGCCTCCCCCTTGGCACAGGACGGTTGAAGGTCGGTGCAGGTCCAACGAACACGGCTTGGCATGGATCGTCGTGCAGCGTTCACAGCCCTCGGAAGCCTCAGTGTGCGGGCCGATCCGTCGGGGCACCAGGCTCGTCCCCGTGGTTCACGTGGCCGGGTCGGCAGACGCGTTGTCAGTTGCCGTGCTCACCGTGCCGTCGTGCCTGGAGCGCCGCGAAGTGATCAGTGCTTCGGCCCACTCGGGTGAATGGGCGCGGTGTGCCGCTTCCCTGATCTGCTCCTCGCTCATGACTGAGACGAGCTGATGCGACTCGTGCATGCCGTCTCCGTTGCCGACCTGGAGCATCGTCAAGAACCACATCAGGGAGCGAACCGCGTCCTTGTCCGTACCGATCGCGTCCCGGTAACGGACACCGGTGGCGAGCATCGAGGGGCCGTGTCCGCCTTCTGCCGCCCGCTCGTACCAGGTCAGTGCATCGGCCTCACGGCCGATCTCGCTGAACCAGTCCCCGAGTACGCCGGCGGCCTCCGGCACGCCGTCCTCCGCTGCCGTCATCAGCAACGACATCACCTCTTGCGCACCCATGCGATCCACCGCCCTGCCCGTGAGGTGCATCATCGCCAGGTTGAACAATGCGTGGCTGTCACCTGCCTCGGCCGCCGAGGCGAGGAGCCGCTCCGCGCGCTCCGGATCGGCCTTCGTACCGCGCCCCGTCATCAAGAGGTGGGCCAGAGCGCGCCGCCCCGTGGGATGCCCCTGCTCGGCCGCGAGGCTGAAGTGCCGGAACGCCACCACAGCGTCTCCGTCGTACTCCAGCGCGATGACGCCCAACACGCTTCGCGCTTCCAGCTCCCCCGCGTCCGCCAGCGCGGCAAGTGGCCCTCGCAGCTCCTCGAGCCGCGCCTTCGCGTCACGATCCCCCAGCTGAGCGGCGCCCAAGGCTCGTTGAGCACGGCTGATGACGTCGATCGAAGGCACGGATTCCGAAGACATCTACTTCCCCCACGAGCGGTGACAGCGACAGCGAAGAGGAACCGTAACAACCGCGGTCAAGGACAGTGAAGTTGCCAGACCTCAGGACCGGGAGCCCTTCCGCAGGTCGACGGATGCCGCCGGGCTTCGTTCCTTCCGCCGCGGCCCTGCATGGGAGACTCTGCGGTCAACCCGCCCCGTGGAAAGGTGTGTTCGTCGTGTCGGACCTTGCGCCCGTGCCGGTTCATCTCGACAAGGTGGTGGAGGGGCTCGCGGGGAATCCTGGGCTGCCGCCTGAGCTCGTTCGGCGGCTCTTCGGGTGGCGCGGGGGGTTCGGTGACGTCGCCAGGCGGGCGGATCTCACCGACGACATGATCGCCGAGATCATCGGCATCGACGATCACTGGCTCACGCATTCCCTCGCGCTCAATCCCCGCCTCCCGCACGCCTTCCGGATGACGCTCGCGGACCACCCCGACCCGGGGGTGCGCGCGGCCCTGGTGGTCGGTGCGGACGACGGAGCGCGGGAGCTGTTCGAGCGGCTGATGGGCGACGGCGACGCGGGGGTGCGGGAGCACTTGGCGCAGAAAGAGCAGGTGCCGGCGGATCTGCGTGGCCGGCTGGCCACCGACCCGGACCCGAAGGTGCGGGTGGCGCTCGCCCAGTGGTGGGCGGGGGCCCCGGAAGCCGTGCGGCGGCCGCTGCTGACGGATCCCGAGGACGCGGTGCGCGCGGCGGCCTGCGCGACCTACTACCGGCGGCTTCCCCATCCCGTTCCGCCCGCCGACCTGCTCCCGGCGCTGCTCGCCGACCCGGTCACGCGCGCCGGCGCGGTACGCCACTGCGCGCTGGACGCCGACACCGCAAGTCGGCTGGCCGACGATCCGGACCCCGAGGTGCGCAAGGAACTCGCCGGACACCCCGACCTCCCGCCGCCGCTGCGCGACCTGCTCGCCGCGGATCCCGACCTGCGCGTCGCGCTCCACGTCTTCGCCCGCGAGGACACTCCCGAGCCGGCCCGCGCCGCGATCCACGCACGGATCGTCTCCGACGCGCCCCTGGCCGACCCGCTCGCCGACCTGGGCGTCGAGGACGACGACATCCTGGAACCGGAACTCACGAGGGTGCTCGCGCGCATGGAGCTCCGGATGCTGCGGCTCCCGTGGGTGACCGCCGATCCCTTGCCGTACGCGGACTCCCCCTACACCTGCTTCCGCGCCTCGGCCGCGATGTCCGACAGCCTCCCCGCGCCGGTCGTGGCCCGGCTGCTCGACGACGCCGAGAGCACCGTCGGCACGACGATGGCCCGGCATGCCCCCGGCCGGGTCGACCCCGCCACCGCCGAGCGCATCGACCGCGGCTACCGCCCGGTGAAGCGGACCCACTGGCGCCCCGCCGACGACCTCCCCCTCCCGGCGGACGTCCTCCGGCGTCTGGCGACCGATCCCGACCCGAGGATGCGGCAGCTCGCCCCGCGCGACCCGGACCTGCCGGCGGAACTCGTCCGTCGCCTGGCCGCCGATCCCGATGAAGGGGTGCGCCGCGCGATCGCGGCCCATCCCCGGCTCCCGGCCGATGAGTTGACCCGCTTGCTGGCCGACCCGGCGGAATGGGTCGCGAACGCCGCGGCCGCCAACCCCGGCCTGCCGCCCCGGGACATGCACAGGATCCTCGCCCTGGCGGACCTGTGACACCGGCCCGCGCGCCCGGAGCGACGGACCGGACGGGGCGACCCGCCTTTTAGAGGAAGTTCTCGCCGGGGGCGGCGGTGCAGGGGAGGAGACAGATCTCCGGATACCCGGGCGACGGGTCGAGGTGGTTCACACGGAGCTCCCCAGGGCGCCTCACGGAGCCCCACAGGGCGCCTCACGGAGCCCCGCACGGCGCTTCACAGAGCTCCTCATCGCGCTTCACGGGGCTTCACACGGCGATTCACGCGGCCTCGCGCGTCCCAAGGGCGTCCCAGGCACGCCCGTCTTCGCAGGTCGTCGGGGGTGGGATCGTTCCAGCGTCCCGGGTCGGGCGGTGGGTGTTGTCCCGGGCCCGTCATGCGGCCGATGCTCTGGGTGTCGCACCGGTTGGAGCCGTCGACCGCGCCGCACCACCGCGGCGCACCGGCTCACCCGTCCCTCGGACACCCGCCGTTTCGGGCACCCGGGATGCGCGTACGACCTCATGCCGATCAGTCAGAAAAGGAACACACAGATGAACGTGAAGTCCCTCATGGGCCGTCGTGCGGCCGTCGCCGCCGGTCTCGTCCTGGCCCTCGCCGGCGGTGTCTCGGCCCAGGCCTCGGCCGCCGGAACGGGTGCCCTCGGCGGGAAGGCCAAGGCCAAGGCCGCCATCGCCACCTGCTCCCAGACGGAGCTCGGTGTGTCCTCCGTGAAGGAGCGGGACGCCCGCCACCTCCTCCTCACCGTCCAGAACGCCAGCGACAAGAAGTGCAACCTCTACCGCTACCCGCTCGTGCGGATCGGCGCCGGCACCCGGAACACTCCCGTGATCAAGGACAGCAACGGGACCCCGGGTGAGCCCGTCACCCTCGCCCCGGGCCAGGAGGCGTACGCCGCGCTGCTCGTCAACAGCGGCGGCACCGACGAGTACAAGGCGAAGAACGTCACGCTCAAGCTCCAGGGCAGCACGGCCGGCAGCACCGCGGGCGGCCCGATCGACGTGCCCCTGCCCGTCAGCACCCTGTACGCGAACGACGGTCAGCTCGTCACCTACTGGACGACCGCGTCCGGCTACGCGCTGGACTTCATCATGTCGAAGTGACGGACCACGGTCGTGCGAGCGTCCCGGCCACCCGCGCCGGCCCGCTCGCACGACCGACCCGTCCCGCCGCCACTCCAGCGCCCCATCGCGCACGAGAACCCCGGCCGTACGGGGCGGACGACCAGAACCCCACGGACCGGGATCAGAGCGCCCCCGCGACCCCCACCACCCCACCGACCAGTGCGCTGACCAGCATCGCGGCGAACAGCGCGCCGAGCAGGAGCAGCAGCTTCCGGGACAGGTCGCTCGAGCCGCCCTCGGCGCTCGCGACCGTCGCGCCGAGGACCAGCACCGCCAGACCGAACAGGCACACCGCCAGCCATCCCGACACGGCGCCCGGGCCCGTCAGCTCGTAGCTGCCGGAGGCCGTACGCCGGACCGCGACCGTGTCGCCGACGGTCAGGCGGTGGTCGACGGTGGCGTCGGGGCGCACCACCGTTCCGTCGTTCGAGCGGAAGACCCCGTGACAGTGCGGATAGCGGTGGCCTCCGGTGGTGCTCCAGGTGCAGGACGAGACCTCCAGGTGCCCGGACGTGCCCGCCAGGCCCGTGGTGTACGCGAGATGCGTCACCCCGAGCCAGGTGACGGCGACGCCCGCGGCGAACAGCCCGGCGACGACCAGGAGCCGGCTCCCGGTCGGCATCCGTGCCCGGAGCCGTTCCCGCCGGCTCGTCCGTCCGCTCGTCCGTCCGCTCATCCGTCCCCCGCGTCCCAGCACGGCACGGCACCGCTCCGCAGCACGGCACCACACCGCTTCCGGTCCCCCGACGTACAGCAGACACCCGAGCGCACCGGAAGGTTGCCGCCGGGGCCGTACGGGGTCCGGGTACGGCGGACGGAACCCGGGTCCCCGTGCGCCGGGCGGTTGCCGCCGGTGCGGTCCCGGGATCGCGCGGACGGCCCCGGCCCATGGCTCCGATCGAGTGGACTTGCCGGAACGCTGATCGGACCGGCGTCCCCGTCGCGGACGCGGATGGTGGTCTTGCCGTCTGTTCCCCTCGTCCCGTGTTCCCGCGTCCCCATCATCCGGGCCCGGACCTGGACCTGATCTGGAAGAGGCGCCCTCCATGCGACGTACCCCCTCCCGCCGTCCGTTCGCCGCGGCGCTGCTCGCGGCGTCCGTGCTGGCCCCGATCACGGCGGTCCCCGCCGGAGCCGTCCCCGTGGATGGCGCGGGCCGCGCCCGGGTCACGGACACGGGCGGATACGGCAAGGACACCAAGGACGGCGACGCGCGCGACAGTCTGGACCCCCGGCTGAGCGCCCGGCTGGACAAGGCGATCGCGGACGTCCGCCGGCAGGCGAACATCCCCGGGGTCGTCGTCGGGCTGTGGATGCCCGGCAAGGGGAACTACGTCCGGGCGACCGGTGTCGCGAACACCGCCACCCACAAGCCGATGGCCGTCGACTCCTACGTACGGATCGGCAGCGAGACCAAGACGTTCACGGTCACCGCGCTGCTCGAACTCGTGGACCGGCACCGGGTCCGGCTGGACGACCCGATCTCCCGCTACGTCCCCGGCGTACCGAACGGCCGGAACATCACCCTGCGCCAGCTCGCCGAGATGCGCAGCGGACTGTTCCCGTACACCTCCGACGCGGACTTCCAGCACGACCTGCTGAGCGACCCGCAGCGGTCCTTCACCCCGCGGGAACTGCTCGCGTACGGCTTCAAGCACCGGAACACCTTCGCGCCCGGCGCGCAGTTCGAGTACTGCAACTCCAATCTCGTCCTGCTGGGCCTGGTCGTCGAGAAGGCCGGCGGGCAGGGGCTCCGGGACTTCATCCACCGGCGGGTCCTGCGTCCCGCCGGGCTGCGGCACACGCTGTTCCCGAAGGGGGCCGAGTTCCCGCAGCCGCACCCGCACGGCTACACCGACCAGACCCTGACCGGCGCCGTCGCGGACGCCACGAACTGGAACCCGAGCTGGGCCTGGGCGGCCGGGGCGATGATCTCGAACCTGCGCGACCTGCGGCACTGGGCGAAGACCGTCGCCACCGGCACCCTGCTCAGCCCCGGGACCCAGGCGCAGCGGCTGAAGACGCTGCCGACCGGCTTCCCGGGGCTGTCGTACGGCCTCGGGATCTTCGACGCCAACGGCTGGATCGGGCACAACGGCTCCCTGCCGGGGTACGAGACCGTCACCGTCTATCTGCCCTCGAAGAAGGCCACCCTGGTCATCATGATCAACACCGACATCACGGTGCAGGGCCAGGAGCCGTCCACGCTGGTCGCCAACGCCGTCACCAAGATCGTCACCCCGGACAACGTCTACGCCGGGGCCGAGGTCGGTCGCTGACATGAGGGTGCCCCGCGGTCGTAGGACCGCGGGGCACCCTCATGTCCTGTGTGTCACGGAAAACCGGACCGGACGGGGCGACCGGCCGGCCGGCCGGCCGGCCGGCTACAGCGTGGCCGTGTCGATCACGAAGCGGTAGCGGACGTCGCTGGCCAGCACCCGCTCGTACGCCTCGTTGATCTGGGAGGCCTCGATCAGCTCGATCTCGGCGCCGAAGCCGTGCTCGGCGCAGAAGTCCAGCATCTCCTGGGTCTCGCGGATGCCGCCGATGCCGGAGCCCGCGAGGGTCTTGCGGCCGCCGATCACCGAGAACAGGTTCAGGCGGACCGGCTCCTCGGGCGCGCCCACGTTCACGAACGCGCCGTCCGTGCGCAGCAGGGCGAGGTAGGCGTCCAGGTCGAGCGGCGCGGAGACGGTGGACAGGATCAGGTCGAACGTGCCGCGCAGCGCCTTGAAGGTCTCCGGGTCGCTGGTGGCGTGGTAGTGGTCGGCGCCCAGCTTCAGGCCGTCGTCCTGCTTGCGCAGCGACTGGGAGAGGACCGTGACCTCGGCGCCGAGCGCGTGGGCGATCTTGACGGCCATGTGGCCGAGGCCGCCCATGCCGAGGACCGCGACCTTCTTGCCGGGGCCGGCGTTCCAGTGCTTGAGCGGGGAGTACGTGGTGATGCCGGCGCAGAGCAGCGGGGCGGCCACGTCGAGGGAGAGGCCGTCGGGGATGCGCAGGGTGTAGTTCTCGTCGACGACGATCTTCTCGGAGTAGCCGCCGTAGGTGGGCTCGCCGTCCTTGCCGACGGAGTTGTACGTGCCGACGCCGCCGCCGGTGCAGTACTGCTCCAGGCCGGCGCGGCAGTTGTCGCACTCGCGGCAGGAGTCGACCAGGCAGCCGACGCCCACGCGGTCGCCGACCTTGAACTTGGTGACGGCCGAGCCGACCGCGGAGACGATGCCGGCGATCTCGTGGCCCGGCACCATCGGGAAGGCGGCCTTCCCCCAGCCCTCGCGGGCCTGGTGGATGTCGGAGTGGCAGATGCCCGCGAACTTGATGTCGATCAGGACGTCGTGCTCCCTGACCTCGCGCCGCTCGATGGTGGTGCGCTCCAGCGGAGCCTTGGCGGCGGGCGCGGCGTACGCAACGACAGTGGTCATGCCGGGGTTCTCCTCGGGAGGGTGGTGTCCGTGCCCGGCCGTGTTTCCCGGGCACGGCGTCCAGCCTGCCCGATCCCCCGCGGTTCACCCAGACCACGGTTCTGCGTACGTTCGCCGGTCCTACCACTGACGGGGTCAGGCTCACCGGCGTACGACCCGTTGATACTGGAGGTATGGACGAGCAGACCTCCGCAGGGCCCGCCGGTGAGGCGGCCCACCCCCTCGACCGGCGCGCCGAGCTGAGCGAGTTCCTGCGCAGCCGCCGCGCCCGGCTGAAGCCGGAGGACGTCGGGATGCCCGATTTCGGGCGGCACCGGCGGGTGCCCGGGCTGCGCCGCGAGGAGCTGGCCCAGCTGGCCGGGGTGTCGGTCGCGTACTACACGCGCCTGGAGCAGGGGCACGGACGCAATGTGTCGGCGGAGGTGCTGGACGCGATCGCGCGGGCGCTGCGACTGACGGACGCCGAGCACAACCACCTCACGCACCTCGCGAAGCCCAAGCAGCACAAGAAGAAGCAGGCGGGCCGGCCGCAGCAGGTGCGCGGTTCGCTGCGCCAGCTGCTCGACACGCTCGACGGCGTCCCGGCGTACATCACCGGGCGGCGCTCCGACGTGCTCGTCTGGAACCGGATGGCCGCGGCCGTCTTCGGGGACTGGTCGGAGCTGCCGCCGCAGGAGCGGAACTGGGCGCGGATGGTCTTCCTGCGGCCGGAGTACCGGGACCTGTTCGTGGAGTGGGAGCAGAAGGCGATCGACATCGTGTGCCTGCTGCGCATGGACGCGGGCTGCCATCCGGACGATCCGCGGCTGTCCGCGCTGGTCGGGGAGCTGTCGGTGAAGAGCGAGGACTTCCGGCGGCTGTGGGCGACGCACGACGTGAAGGAGAAGAGCCACGGGGTGAAGCAGCTGCGGCACCCGCTGGTGGGCGACCTGGCGCTGCAGTTCGAGTCGTTCCGGCTGATCGGCGACAGTGAACTGGCGCTGGTCACGTACCACGCGGAGCCGGGGTCGGCCTCGGCCGAGGCGCTGCGGCTGCTGGCGTCGTGGGGCACGGACGCGACCCGCGCGGGCTCGTCCGCACCCCGGTGACCCCTCGGGCCCCCGCCCGCGCGGGCCGGTCCGCAGCCCGGTGACCTCGGATCCCCCGCCCCGCGGGCTCGTCCGCACCCCGGTGACCATTCGTCCCCGGACCCCGGCTCACGGCTGGTAGGGCGGTGCCGCTCCCCACGTCCACTTCGGTACGGGCTGCTCGGCCGGGGGTGTCGCGTCCGGGCCGGAGAAGTGCACGGCGAGCCGCGTGCCCCACTCCGCGTAGGCGAGGAAGGCGGAGCGGAACTCGGCGTCGGTGGGCAGTCCCGCGTCGTCGGCGGAGTCCTGGAGCAGATTGACCCAGCGGCGGCGCTGCGGTTCGGTGATGCCCTTGCCCAGGTGTTTGGCGACCATGTGGCCGTGGCCGCCCTGGGTCTCGGAGTACGCGGGCGGGCCGCCGAAGACCTCGCCGAGCCAGAGGGCGACATGGGCCGCGTGTTCGGGCGCGAGGCCGGCGAACAGCGGCGCGAGGAGGTCGTCCTTGAGGACCTTGTCGTAGAACGCCTCGGTGAGGCGGGCGAAGGCCTCGGCGCCGCCCGCCCAGGCGTAGAGGGTGGGGACGGAGGCGCCCTGGCCCCGCACCGACGTGGGCTTGTAGTGGCGCATCTCCTCGATGTTCGGGATGTACGGGCGGATCTCGGCGAGGAAGTCCGGGAAGAGCTCGGAGGTGCGGAAGCCCTCGATGTGGTCCTCGGTCGAGGTCCAGGTGATCCTCAGGACGTAGTGCTCGAAGTCCTCCTCGCAGCGCGCGAGTTCGTAGTCGACGCACTGCGGGGCGGCGGCGAGCTGGACGGACGCGCGGGTGTAGGCGGCCAGGAACTCGGCCGACCGTTCCTCGGGGATGCGGTACCGGATGTATTCGACTGTCGAGACGGTCATGACCCCACACAAACACGGAAGGGCCACCGGAGGCTCGCTCTCCGGTGGCCCTTTCGCTGCGGGCTCATTCCCGTGCCGTCACCCGGGCCCGCTGCCGTGCGCTCGCCGCGGGAGAGGGGTACTACGCCCCCGCGTTCTCCTTGACGGTGATCTTCCCCTTGCGAATCGTCGCGAGGCGCGGGGCCTTCTTCGCGATCGCGGAGTCGTGGGTGACCATGATGAAGGTCAGCCCGTGCTCCTTCCACATGGCTTCGAGCACGTCCATGATCTCGTCGCGCATGGACTCGTCGAGGTTGCCGGTGGGCTCGTCGGCGAGCAGCACCTTGGGCTGCTTGACCAGGGCCCGGGCGATCGCGACGCGCTGCTGCTGGCCGCCCGACAGCTCGGCGGGCAGATGCCCGAGCCGTTCGGCGAGCCCCACGGACTCCAGGGCCGCGGCGGCCCGCTCACGTCGTTCCTTCGCCTTGACCCGCAGGGGTACGAGCGCGGTCTCGACGTTCTCCTGGGCGGTGAGCGTGGGGATCAGGTTGAAGCTCTGGAAGACGAAGCCGATGTTCTCGCTGCGCACCTTGGTGAGCTTCGCCTCGGACAGCTTCGCCATGTCGACACCGTCGAGTTCGACGCTGCCCGCGGTGGGACGGTCGAGCCCGCCGAGCATCTGGAGCAGGGTGGACTTGCCGCCGCCGGTGGGACCCTGGATGACGAGCCGGTCGCCGTCGCCGATCGTCAGGTCGATCCCGGCGAGCGCGTTGATCGATTCCTTGCCCCGCATATAGCGCTTGGTGACGCCTCTGAGTTCGTACATGGTGTTACTCCTGGGATACGTAAGTACGTAAGGGGCGGGGCTTATTCGACGCGGCGCAGGGCGTCGGCGGGACGCAGCCGGGAGGCGCGCCAGCCGCCGAAGGCACCGGCGATCAGACCGCCGGCCACGGCCAGGCCCACCGCGATGACGATGGTGTTGACGCTGACGGGCGCGGTGAGCGCGACGTCGAGGGCCTTGGAGGCGCTCTGGCGCGCCGGGCCGCCGAAGCCGCCACCGCCGCCGCCCGGGCCGCCACGGCCCGCGCTCGCCACCTCTGCCGTGAGGCTGGGGCTGATCTCGGTGACGACGTAGGCGCCCGCGAGGCCGAGGGCGATACCGAGGACGCCGCCGACCAGACCGTTGACGATGGCCTCGCCGACCACCTGGCGGGTCACCCGGCCCGACTTCCAGCCGAGCGCCTTGAGGGTGCCGAACTCGCGCACGCGGCGGGAGACGGCGGAGGAGGTCAGCAGACCGGCGACCAGGAACGCGGCCACGAGCACCGCGATCGACAGCCACTTGCCTACGTTCGAGGCGAGGTTGGAGGCGGTGGACAGGGAGCCGGAGACCGTGTCCGCGAGGTCGGCGGAGGTGGTGACCGTCGTGCCCGAGATGTTCTTCTGGATGGTGCTCTTGACGCTGGCGATCTGCTGCGAGTCCGAGGCCTTGACGTAGATCGTCGTGACCTTGTTCTTGGAGTCGCTGAGCGTCTGCGCCTGCTGCAGCGGGATGTAGAGGTTGGCCGCCGCGTCGCCGCTGTCGGGGGTCGCGATGCCGATGATCTTGAACTTGACGCCCTTGACGGTGACGGTGCCACCGAGCTTGAGCTTCTTCTCCTTGGCGTACGACTTGTCCGCGACGACGACCTTGGCGTTCGTCTCGGAGGTCTTGAACGTACGACCGCTGGTGATCTTCGACGAGGTCAGCGGGCCCAGGGCCGGCTTGGTGACGTCGGTGCCGTAGACCGAGTAGTTGTTGACGTCGAAGTTGGCGCCGCCGCCCTCGACGCGGCCCTGCGGGGACTGCTGGGCGCCGGGGCCGCCCTGCCGGTTGCCGCCGCCGCTGTTCGGGTCCTGCTTGAACTGGCCGCGCGTGAACTGGCCGTTGATGCGGATGACCTGGAGGCTCAGTCCGCCGACGGAGTCCGCGACGCCCTTCTGCGCGTCGACCTTGGAGACGGTCGAGGAGGCCAGGGTCTGGAAGCCCTGGACCATGACGCGGTCGCTGCTCTGTTCCTTGTCGGAATCGCTGTCCTTCGCGTCGAAGTTGAAGCGGGGGCGGTCGCTGGTGCTCTGCGCGGCGGCGGCCTTGGTGACCGTCATGTCGGTGCCCAGCCCGTACAGCGACTGGAGCACCTTGCCCTGGGCCTTCTCCATGCCCGAGGACACGGAACTGACCACGATGACCAGGGCGATGCCCAGGGCGAGCCCGGAGGCGACGACGAGGGCCGCCTTTCTGCGGCGGCGCAGTTCGCGCCTCAGGTAGGTGAAGAACATGGGCCGCAAGCTAGTTGCGGCGTGTGATGAAGGAATAAGGCCAAAATAAGAGAAGCATGAGAAGGCTGTGGCCGGGCCCTCAAGGGCTTGGCAGCGGGCCCTCAGGGGCTTGGGAACGGGCCCTCAAGGGCTTGGGAACGGGCCCTCAAGGGCTTGGGAACGGGCGATGCGGCGGTGGCCCGTGGGGGCCACCGCCGCATCGGTGTTGGTTCTCCGTACCGGGCCCGAGGGCCCCGGCTTCGGGATCAGACGGCCGAACCGGCCTTCCACGCCGCCCAGTCCAGGTTCCAGCCGTTGAGGCCGTTGTCCGGGGCGATGGTCTTGTCGCCGGTGTTCTTGACGACCACCACGTCACCGATCAGCGAGTGGGCGAAGAACCACGCGGCGGGCGTGTTGGGGTCGTCGGCGCCCTTCGTGTCGGACAGACCGACACAGCCGTGGCTGGTGTTGACGGAGCCGAAGATGGACTTCGCGCCCCAGTAGTTGCCGTGGATGAAGGTGCCGGAGTTCGACAGACGCATCGCGTGCGGCACGTCCTTGATGTCGTACTCGCCCTTGCCGTCGTCGTTCGTGAAGCCGACGGTCGAGCCGTCCATCCGGGTCTCCTTGAACTTCTCGGAGATCACCATCTGGCCCTGGTACGTGGTGTGGTCCGGAGCGCCCGCGGAGATCGGGATGGTCTTGACGACCTTGCCGTCCTGGGTGACCGTCATCGTCTTGGTCTTGGCGTCGACGGTGGAGACCTGGTTGCGGCCGATCTTGAAGGTGACCGTCTTCTGCTGGACGCCGTAGACACCGCTCGCGCCCTGGACCCCGTCGAGGTTCAGCTTGAGGGTGACGGTGGAGCCGCCGGTCCAGTAGTTCTCCGGGCGGAAGTCCAGGCGGTTGGCGTTGAACCAGTGGCCGACGACCTCCTGGCCGCTGCTGGAGGAGACGGTGATCCCCTTCTGCACCGCGGCCTTGTTCGTGATCGCCTTGTCGAAGTTGATCGAGACCGGCATGCCGACGCCGACGGTGGAACCGTCCTCGGGCGTGAAGTTGCCGATGAAGCTGTTGGCCGGGGAGACCGTGGTGAAGGACGCGTTCTCGTGGGCCGTGCGGCCGTCGGAGTCGGCGGCCTCGGCGGCGATCTTGTACGTGGTGGCGCGCTCCAGCCGGTTCAGCGGCTTCCAGCTCTTCTTGTCCGCCGATATCTGACCGGCGACGGCCGTGCCGGTCGCGGTCTTCATCGTGACGGACGTGAGCGAGCCCTTGGTGACCGTGACGGCGGTGCCGTTGTTGATCGAGGCGTTGTCGGAGCCGTCCTTGGGCGTGATCTTGATCTGGGCCTCGGACGTCTTCTTGGCCGCCGCCTCGTCGACCTTGGCCTGCGACGTGGGGTCGCCACCGTCCGTGGCATCGGTCTTGCCGCCGCCCCCGCTGCACGCAGAGAGCACCAGCACCCCGCCGAGCAGTGCGGACGCGGTCATCAGACGCTTGCGCCGCTTACTGATCGTCATCACACGCTTCTCCATCGTCGCCGATTCCCGAAAAGGACCACGGCAGTCCCGTAACCAATGTCAACGCCGCAACCGGTCCACCCCGTTCCACTTCACGTGGAAGTGTGGCCCATGCCACGTCCACCACGCCCGGCCGACAGAAACCCGGGTGCGATGCGAAGGGGTGCTGCGGAGGCGGCTCGTGCCCTGCCCGGGACCACGAGCCCCGGACGGCTGTCGCCGGCCGGGGTCAGGTCACTCCCGGAACGGTCAGCCGCGCACGTCTTCCTCGTCGTCCTCGTCAGCATCATCCTCGTCCATGTCCCAATCCGGCGAATCGGGATCGTACTCAACGGGCTCGCTGCTCCAGGAGGCTTGCGCGAGTTCGACCCCGGGCACCTCGCTGACCAGGTCGAACGGATCGACGAGATACGCGAGGGCCTCCGCCGTGTCTTCCGTCACTGCGCCCTCGGCATGGGCTCTTTCGTCGGCCGGCATCTCCGCGTCCTCGCCGATCCGGGCCAGCGCGGCCCGTGTGACGGCGTCCTCGTCGTCGATCTCCAGCACGAGTTCGACCCGAAGCCGGACAAACCGTGAAGTCTCAGGGGTGCTCATGGGAGGGAGCGTACGGCCCGTGGCATGCGCGACTTTCCCACGACCCGCGCCTTTCATTAGCATCGCCCCACACGGCCAATTCGCAAGCGCCACAAGGGGATCGATATTTCGTGTCCGCCGCACGTCGATCGTTGCTGACCGCCACCGCAGCGGGGACCCTCCTGGGTGCCCTGTGGTTCGTCCCGTCCGCCAACGCGACCCAGGACGTTCCCAGATCGGACACGACGGCGCCTGCGTCCGCACCGACCGTCACCGCGACGACACGCATGTCCGCCGGATCGGGCGACACCGCGCGGAGCACCGAGGGCGACGGACCGCACACGCTCTCCGGCGACGACGGACGGCAGCCGCTCTCCGGTGACGCCGGACCGCGCACGCTCTCGGGCGACGACGGGACCCGGCTCGCCGACACCGGCGCCGTGGACACCACGCCCTACCTCGTCGGCGGCACGCTCTTCCTCGCACTGGGTGCCGGATTCGTGACGTATTCCGTGCGCCGGGAGCGCATGATTGCCTACTGAATCACCCGCCGCGTCACCGACCGCCCGCCCGACAACTCCCGGGGAAGCCATGCGAGAGCCGAGCGAGCTGACCGACGTCGAGGAACCGGCCTGGCCGCTGCTCTCCAAGGCGCTCGCCGCCAGCGGGGTCTCCATGGAGGTCGCACCGGCGGACCCCGGACTCGGCCGCGCGAGCCTGCACCAGCTCCAGGTCACCGCGCGGTCCTGGCTCGGCGGCCTGGTGCTCAACTGCGGCGGTGTGGTGCTGGACAGCGGCTGGCTGCGGATCTACGGCAGTCCGGCCGACGAACCGGCGACGGGTCTGCCGAGCGGCACCACGGACCTGCCCTCGCTGGCCGAGGTCAACGGCTTCCCCGAGCGCTTCGATCCCGACTGGCGCCCACGGGACAACGGGCTCGTCGTCGGCCACGACGTACTGGGCGGGGTGTTCGTCCTCAACGGCGCCGACCCGAAGTCCGCGGGGCGGCCCGGCCACCCCGGCGAGATCGTGTACTTCGCACCGGACTCACTGAGGTGGGAGACCCTCGAAGTCGGCCACGGGGCCTGGCTCCAGTGGCTCCTGACCGAGGGAACGGACACCTTCTACGACACGCTGCGCTGGCCCGGCTGGCGGGCCGAGTCCGGCGCCCTGACGGGCACGCAGGGGCTGTCCGTGGTGCCGTTCCTGTGGTCGGCCGAGGCGCGCCGCGATATCCAGTCGACCAGCCGGCGCGCGGTGCCGCTCACCGAACTGCTCTCCCTGCACCGGGACTTCGCCCTGAAGCTGGACGGCGTGGACCCGGGCTTCCTCGGCGACGTCTGACCCCTCACGGCGAACGGCCCCGCGTCCCGTGGGCGACTGCCCAGGGGACGCGGGGCCGTGAAAGCCGAGCGGAACGATCCGGTCAGGCGGCCCTGCGGCCGCCGCCCTGGCCGCCGTTCTGGCCGCCGCGCTGCGGAGCGCGCCCACGGCCGCCGGAGCGGCCCGCACCCGCGCCGCCGCCGGCCTCGCCACGTCGGCCGGCGCCGGCCGAGGCGTCCGTACGACGTCCCTCGCCACGCCGGCCCGTGGCCGCGCCTCCGGCGTCCGTACGACGGCCGGCAGCGCCGCCCGTCTCGCCGCGCCGGCCCGCGCCCGCTCCCCCGGAGCCCGTACGGCGTCCGGTGGCGGTGCCACCCGCGTCCGCGGCCGGTCGTCCGGACCGCTGACGGCGGGCCTGGCCGTCGCCGTTGCCCGTGCGTGCGGCCGTGTCGCCGCCGGTCGCGGCGGGGCGCCTGGCCCCGCCGCCGGTGGCGCGCCGCGTCCTGGTCCGCGCCTTCGGCGCCTCGGCCACGGGCTGCGGGACCTCGATGACGACCGGGACGCCGGAGGGCTCGCGGGCGCCGGTGAGCCGCGCGAGCTCCTCGTCGCTCGAGGACACGCGGGTGGTGCGCGGGGTGATGCCGGCGTCCGACATCAGCCGGGTCATCTCCCGCTTCTGCTCGGGGAGCACCAGGGTGACGACGCTGCCGGACTCTCCGGCGCGGGCGGTCCGGCCGCCGCGGTGGAGGTAGTCCTTGTGGTCGGTCGGCGGGTCGACGTTGACCACGAGGTCGAGGTCGTCGATGTGGATGCCGCGGGCCGCCACGTTCGTGGCGACGAGCGCGGTGACCTGACCGTTCTTGAACTGGTCGAGGGTGCGGTTGCGCTGCGGCTGGCTGCGCCCGCCGTGCAGGGCCGAGGCCCGGACACCGCTGGCGAGCAGCCGCTTGGTGAAGCGGTCGGCGCCGCGCTTGGTGTCGACGAAGAGGATCACGCGGCCGTCGCGGGCGGCGATCCGCAGCGCGACCGCCTTCTTGTCGGTCTCGTCGGCGACGTGCAGCACGTGGTGCTCCATGGTCGTCACCGCGCCCGCGGACGGGTCGACGGAGTGCACCACGGGGTCGGTGAGGAACATCTTGACCAGCCGGTCGATGTTCTTGTCGAGCGTGGCCGAGAAGAGCAGCCGCTGGCCGTCCGGCTCGACCTGCTTGAGCAGCGCGGTGACCTGGGGCATGAAGCCCATGTCGGCCATCTGGTCGGCCTCGTCCAGCACGGTGATCGCGACCTGCCCGAGGTCGCAGTCGCCCCGCTCGATGAGGTCCTTGAGCCGCCCGGGGGTGGCCACCAGCACCTCGACACCGCGGCGCAGCGTGCCGGCCTGACGGCCTATCGACATCCCGCCCACGGCCGTGGCCACGCGCAGGTTGACGGCGGTGGCGTACGGGGTGATGGCGTCGTCGACCTGCTGGGCGAGTTCGCGGGTGGGGACGAGGACGAGCGCCAGCGGGCTGCGCGGCTCGGCGCGGCGGCCCGACGTACGGGCGAGGAGCGCGAGCCCGAAGGCGAGGGTCTTGCCGGAGCCGGTGCGTCCGCGGCCGAGCACGTCGCGCCCGGCGAGGGAGTTCGGCAGGGTGGCGCCCTGGATCGGGAAGGGCTCGGTGACACCCTGGGCCGCGAGGGTCTTGGTCAGGGCGGCCGGCATGTCCAGCGCGTCGAACGACTCGACCGCGGGCAGTGCCGGTGTGATCGTCTCGGGCAGGGAGAACTCCTGCGGAGGCGCGACCTTGCGGGCGCCGGCGCGGCCGGCTCCCCGGCCCGCGTTCCGCGCGGAGCCGCCGGACTGTGCGGCACGGGCGTTCGCCGGCCGCTTACGGACGGGACGTTCGGATCGAGTCATGCTGGATCTGGTTTTCCTTCCTGGGCCCACGGACTGCACACACAGCGCTCACCGACTGCATGAGCTGTCACAGCGCTGAGCCGGGACCCGCACCCGAAGGCGCGGGACCCGGCTCTGGAAAAGCGCGCTCGAACTAGGCGGGAACGATGTTCTCCGCCTGCAGGCCCTTCTGGCCCTGCGTGACGTCGAAGGTGACCTTCTGACCCTCGAGGAGCTCACGGAAGCCGGAGCTCGCGATGTTCGAGTAGTGGGCGAAGACGTCGGGGCCGCCGCCGTCCTGCTCGATGAAGCCGAAGCCCTTTTCCGAGTTGAACCACTTCACGGTGCCAGTAGCCATGTTGTTCTCCTGAACAGGTAGGGGTCCCATCCGGAGATGCACCGGGTAACGCCGGAGATGCCGGTAAAACAAAACGCGCCTGCGGAGGATTCCGATCAGGCGCACAAAGTAAATGGGTACCAAAAACGTATCAATGAGACAGTAGCACACCCTGGCCCCAGAGGGCGAGGCGAGCCCTGTGGGCCGCGGCACAGGCCGGGCCCACAGGACGGCTGCTCCCGTCAGGCGAGCGGACCGGTCAGCGGCTCCACCGCCGCCACCACGCCGCCCGTGCGCACGAACGCGTCCGCCGCCTCCAGGTCGGGGGCGAGGAAGCGGTCCGGGCCGGGGCCCTGGACACCGGCCGCGCGGACCGCGTCGATGACCGCGCGCGAGGCCGGGGCGGGGGTGAGGCCCTCGCGGAGTTCGATCGCGCGGGTGGCGGCGTACAGCTCGATCGCCACGATGCGGGTCAGGTTGTCCACCGAGGTGCGCAGCTTGCGCGCGGCCGACCAGCCCATGGAGACGTGGTCCTCCTGCATGGCGGAGGAGGGGATGGAGTCCGCGGAGGCCGGTACGGCGAGCCGCTTCATCTCGCTGACCAGGGCGGCCTGCGTGTACTGGGCGATCATCAGACCGGAGTCGACGCCGGCGTCGTCCGCGAGGAACGGCGGCAGGCCGTGGCTGCGGTTCTTGTCGAGCAGCCGGTCGGTGCGGCGCTCGGCGATCGAGCCGAGGTCGGCGGCGGCGATGGCGAGGAAGTCCAGGACGTAGGCGACCGGGGCGCCGTGGAAGTTGCCGTTCGACTCGACGCGGCCGTCGGGCAGCACGACCGGGTTGTCCACGGCGGAGGCCAGCTCGCGCTCGGCGACCGTACGGGCGTGCGCGAGGGTGTCCCGGCCGGCGCCCGCGACCTGCGGGGCGCAGCGCACGGAGTAGGCGTCCTGGACGCGCGGGGCGTCGTCCTGGTGGTGGCCGGTGAGCTCCGAACCCTTCAGCACGGCCAGCATGTTGGCGGCGCTGGCGCTCTGGCCGGGGTGCGGGCGGATGGCGTGCAGTTCGGGGGCGAGGACCTTGTCCGTGCCGAGGAGCGCCTCGAGGGAGAGCGCGGCGGAGACGTCGGCCGACTTGTACAGCTTCTCCAGGTCGGCGAGGGCCATGACCAGCATGCCGAGCATGCCGTCGGTGCCGTTGAGGAGGGCGAGGCCCTCCTTCTCGCGCAGCTCGACGGGGGTGATGCCGGCCTCGGCGAGCAGTTCGCCCGCGGGGCGCACGACTCCGTCGGGACCCTCGGCGTCGCCCTCGCCCATCAGGGTCAGGGCGCAGTGGGACAGCGGCGCGAGGTCGCCGGAGCAGCCGAGGGAGCCGTACTCGTGGACGACCGGGGTGATGCCGGCGTTCAGGATGTCCGCCATGGTCTGCGCGACCTCGGGGCGCACACCGGTGTGCCCGGAGCAGACGGTCTTGAGCCGCAGGAACATCAGCGCGCGGACGACCTCGCGCTCGACGCGCGGGCCCATGCCGGCGGCGTGCGAGCGGACGATGTTGCGCTGCAGCTGGGCGCGCAGTTCCGGGCTGATGTGCCGGGTCGCCAGGGCGCCGAAACCGGTGGAGACGCCGTAGACGGGCTCCGGCTTCGCGGCCAGCGCGTCCACGATCTCGCGGGCGGCGGCGAGCGCCGCGACCGCCTCGGCGGAGAGCTCGATCCGGGCGCCTTCGCGCGCCACGGCGAGAACGTCGGACGCGGTCACGCCGGACGTCCCCACCACCACAGTGTGCATATCCATATTCAGGAGCGTACGCAGTGAATTCGATGATGTCACTAGTGGACGGCCGGTTGACCCCTTACCCCGGCGTACGTCACAACGCGGGTGCCGCGACGCACCGGGGGCGGGGCCGCGGGGGCCGCGGTCGGGCGCGGGCCGCCGTCGCCCCGTTCGGGGCCGGTCGTGGCTCCACGGTGACGTGCGGGGCCGGTCCTGCCGCTCCGGTCATGTGCGGGGCCGGTCGTGGCGGCCTCGGAACCTGCGGCGTTCGCCCGCCGTGGGCGAGGGTGCGTCCGCGAGGCGTACGACGGGATCGTCGGGGCCCTCGCGCCCGGCGACCACCGGCTTCGCGGCCCGTACGGCCTTGGCCCGGTACTGGGCCGCGTCCGCCAGCCGGAACAGCCGGCGCGCCGACCGCACCGGGCCGATCGGGTCCCCGGTCGAGGCGACCCCGCACGCCACGCCCTCACCGAGTTCCAACTCGGCCGCGCGGCAGCAGAGTTCACCGGCGATCCGGACCACGTCGTCCGCCGGCGGGCCCACCGCCAGCAGACAGAACTCGTCGCCGCCGAGCCGGGCGGCGAGGGTGCCCGGGAGCATGGCCCCGCACAGCGAGAGCACCGACCCGAACCGTTCGAGGAGCCGGTCACCGACGGCGTGCCCCAGGGTGTCGTTGACGCGCTTGAGCCCGTTCAGGTCGCAGACGACGAGACTGACCACGGCGCCCTCCTCCCGGTGCCGTTCGACGGCCTCGTCGAGCCGTACGTCCACGGCGCGACGGTTGGCGAGTCCGGTCAGGGAGTCCGTGTAGGCGAGGCGCCGGGCCTCCTCCAGTCGCTCGGTCTGGGCGATCCCGGCGGCGACGACGGAGGCGAGGACGGTCGCGAAGTCGGCGTCGGCCGGGCCGAAGACGGCCACTCCGGCCGGGCGGGCCACGTAGAGCTCGCCCCAGGCCCTGCCGTTCAGGACGACGGGGGCGACGACGCAGCAGCCGCGGCCGCGCCTGCGCAGCGCGGCCACCCGCTGGTGGCAGTACCCGGCGGGGCCGGCCGCCGGGCCGTCGGCGGTCTCGACCCAGGCGTTGGGCTCGCCGCCGCCCGCCCAGCGTTCGTGCAGGAACTCGGTGATCTCCGGGAACTGGTGCACCGGGTAGGCCTCCCCGTCGGGGAACTCGTCCTCGTCCGGGGCCCGGTCGCCGACGTTGACCAGCACCCGCAGCCTGCCGAGTTCGCGCTCCCAGACGGAGAGCGCGGCGAAACTCCCGGTCAGCGCGTGACACGCGCCGAGCGCCGCGGCCCGCCACGACTCCCGCGGGGTGTGCGCCGCCGCCATCCCCTGCGCCAGGGTCACCACGGCCCTGAGCCGACTCTCCTCACCCATCGTCCCAGGCTATGTATATTTGCCCATAATTGGGACATCGGTGGGGCGAACAGGGGTACGGCCGCGCGGCCGCGGACGGCGAGGACTACTCTCCCGGCCACTCCGGCTTGCGCTTCTCGTTGAACGCGGCTACGCCTTCCGCCCGGTCGCCGGAGAAGGCGACGGACCGCCAGGCGGCGTCCTCGACGTCCAGGCCGGCCCGCAGGTCGAGGCCATGACCGAGGCGCAGCGCACGCTTGGCGGCGCGCAGTCCGACCGGCGAGTTCGCGGCGATGCGGGCGGCCAGCGCGAGCGCTTCCGCCCGGTCCTGTCCGGCCTCCACCAGCTCGTCCACCAGGCCCAACTCGCGTGCCTCCGCGGCTTCCAGACGGCGCGCCGAGAAGATGAGCTCGGCCGCGCGCGCGGCACCGACCCGGCGCGGAAGCAGCTGCGTGCCACCGCCGCCGGGGATCACGCCGACGGACACCTCGGGCAGTCCCACGACCGCCGTACGGTCGGCCACGATCAGGTCGCAGGACAGCGCCAGCTCGAACCCGCCGCCCAGCGCGAAGCCGTGGACGGCGGCGACGGTCGGCATCGGCAGTTCCAGGACGCCGGTGTACGCGGCCCGGGCGATCGGGCGCTGCCGTACCAGCTCGGCGTCGGTGAAGGAGTTGCGCTCCTTCAGGTCGGCGCCGACGCAGAAGGCCCGCTCATGGGTGGAGGTCAGGACGACCACGCGCACGTCCCGGTCCGCCGCGAGCGCGTCGCAGGCGCCCGCGACGGAGCGGGCCATGTCCGTGGACACGGCGTTCATGGCCTTGGGCCGGTCGAGGACGAGCTCGGCGACGTACCCGTGCCGGCGTACGGCCACGAACTCCCCGAACCTGCGCTCGCCCGGCTCCGTCACCTGGTCCGTCGCCCGATCCGCCTCTTGCTGCGCCATGACACCCTCCCGGTTAACGCGGGTTAACAAATCGACGCCCCGATCATCGCAGCCGGGGCCGTCCGGCGAAACCCGTGCCCTCGGGCCGCACCTCCTCGTTCGAGTGACATGTCGACGAACTTCGTTTCCGCGCATTCAGACCGTGCATAACCTGCGCACCGCCAGAGCGCATCAGGGACACCGGCCCGCCGGGGAGGGACGATCATGACGAACCGCGAGACACCGCAGGCCGCGGGCACCCGGCCGGGTCAGCGAACCGCACTCACGCGACCGCCGGCCCAGCGGGGGGCCTCCGAGGCGGCCGGACCGGACGCGTCGCCGGACCGGCGGGCCTCCGCCGCGGCGGCCGGCGCCGGTCCCGCCGACACCCGGTGGGGTCGCGTCAGGCCGCTCAACAGGGCGATGCCGGCCGCCGTGCCGCCCCCGGCAGCCGCATCCGACACCCCCGCCGCAAGGACGCCCAGCGCCCGCATGGCCGCGATCCTGGCGGCCGCCAGGAAGAGGGCCGACGCCGACACGGCTGCCGCGAAGGCCGACGCCGCGGAGGCCCGTACCCCGTCGGCGGAGACCTCCTGCGACCGGGCCGCGAAGGCCTGGGCCCCTGGAGCGACGGGACCGGCTCCGACGAGGCCCGGGGCAGCCGGAACCACCCACGGCGCGGTCTCCGGTCAGCGCGATGCCCAGGAACCCGGCAACCCGCCGAGCACCCACGTCACCCGGACGGGAGTTGACGCCTCGCCGCCCGCGCCCCGAGCGACGGACCCCGAGAACACGTCCCTCGCCACGAAGCCGGCCTCCGGGAACACTTCGGACACCCGGGCTCAGGAAGCCGATGCCCCGACGAACACCGAGGCGGCAACCGGGGCCGCGCCGGGCCCCGACCGGAACACGGCGTCCAACCGCGCGGCGGAGAGCGGAAACGCGGCCGACACGCGGGACGCGGGACCAAGGGCGGACACACCGGCCTTCGCCGACCCGGCCGACGCCTGGGCGACCGAAGCGGGAGCCGCAGGGCGCGGCGCCCCGGACACGCTGACCGCGCGGACCGCGAAAACGCAGAGCGAGGGGCCGACCGACCCCACCGCGACCGGGACCCGGACGACGGAAGCCGCAACGGCGGCGCAGGCCGCCCAAGTCACGGCCGCCACGCGCGGCGCGAAGGCGTGGACCGACGCACCGCCCCTCACCGTCCCGGCCGACGACGTGGCCACCGCAGCCCGAGGCGCGTCGCGCGGCACCCAGGACACGGCCGACGCGCGCCGCTCCGAGGCGGGGGACGACACGCCCACCCTTGCCGTGCCGGCCGACAACCGGGCCACCGCAGCCCGAGGCGCGTCCCGCGGCCCCGTGGACGCGGCGAGCGTGCGCAACGCGAAGGCGCAGGGGAACTGGCCGACCGACCCCGCCGCGGCCGGAGCCCGCGCGGCGGAAACCGGAGCCGCGGCGCGAGGCGCCTGGGATGCGGACCACGCGCGCGGCGCCGAGGCGGGGGACGACACGCCCACCCTTGCCGTGCCGGCCGGCGAGCGGGCGACCGAAGCCGGAGCTGGAGGCGCAGGGCGCAGTGCCCTGGACATGCTGAGCGGGCGAACCGCGACGGCGCGGAGCGGCAAGTCCGCCGACCCCGCTGCGACCGACGCCCTCGCGGCCGGAGCCGCGGCGCGCGGCGTGAGGTCGGCGGACGACACGCCGACCCTCGCCGTCCCCGCCGGTGAGCGGGTCGCCGAGGCCCGAGGCGCGACACTCGGCGCCCAGGACACGGCGAGCGTGCGGAGCACGAGGGCGCGCGGGGACTCGCCGACCCTCGCCACGGCCACCGGTGGACGCGCGGTGGACGCCGCAGGCGGAGTCGGCGGGCCTCGGCTGAGGGCCGGGGAGCCCGGGGCGGGAAGCCGGGAGCCGGGGGCGGCAGGCCGGAAGCCGGATGCGGGAACCGGGAAGCCGCGGGCGACAGGCCGGAAGCCGGGGACTGCGGGCCAGGAGTCGAGCGAGGGAACCGGGGAGCCGGAGACGGGAACCGGGAAGCCGGGGGCGGCGGGCCGGGAGTCGGGTGCCGGGGGCGGCGCGTGCGGGATCGTTCCGGCGGGGCGGGCCGGGGGCGGGGAGCTGCCCTGGGGCGATGAGACCGTGCCCGTCCGGCTTCGTGCCGTCCGGGGCCGGCACCGCAAGCCGCGTCAGCGCCGGGTGCTCTTCGCCATGGGCGGACTCGCGCTCGCCGCGGGCGTCCTGAGCCTCGCCCGGATGACGCCGGACGCGGGCACCGGAGGCACGGCCGGCGGGAACGCGGAGGCCGAACCCGTCGCGACGGCCACCGACAACGACTCGGCGGGCGACGCCGTCCCCACCGTCGCGGCGATGCCCTCGCCCACGCGGGCCGGAGCCGCCCCGGCGAGCCCCGCGATGGGCGGGACGAGCCCCGCGCCCACCTCGGACACCAGCCGCTTCCCGGGACCGGTCCCGACACCGGGCGTCACGTCCCCGGCCGCACACGGCAGGGGCCCCGTCGCCCCGGCGCCGGGCACCACCGGCATCCCCACGGCCCCCGTGACCACGGCACCCGCCGCACGGCCGACACCGGCGGCCACGCCGTCCGCCGAGGTGCCGCGGCACACCCCGTCGCCGACCCCGAGCGCCACGACGCCGTCCCACCGGCCGCCGGACGTGTGCGTACCGATCGTCGGGATCTGCGTGGACGGCCTGCTGTCGCCCGGCCAGGACGAACAGTGAGGCGAACAGGGGTCAACAGGGGCGGGGAGTGCTACGACTCGTCGGCGCGGCGGGCCAGCAGCCAGGGCTCGATGACGCCGAGGCCGCGGACGGGCCGCTGCCACATCGGCTGGAGCGCGAAGCGGTACGAGGGGGGTTCCTCGCCCTCCTTCTCCGCGGCGGCCGCGGCCTCGGCGGCCTCCGCCTCGGAGGCGGGCGACGCACCGGTGCGGGTCAGCTCCTCGGCGAAGGCACCGTCGACGAGGACGGCGTCGCGCGGCGCTATCGACGTGAGCCGGCTCGCCAGGTTCACGGTCGTACCGAACACATCGCCCATCCGGGTGGTCACCGTGCCGAACGCGATGCCGACGCGCAGCTCCGGCATGGTCTCGTCGTTGGCCATCGTCTCGATGAGCCGCAGCGCGATCTCGGCGGCGACACCGGCGTCGTCCGCGGAGTAGAGCACCTCGTCGCCGAGGGTCTTGATGAGGCGGCCCCCGTGGGCCGCCACCAGGTCCGCCGCGGTGGTCTCGAAGGCCTCGACGAGCTCGCCGAGTTCCTCCTCCTCCATGCGGCGCGTGAGCCGGGTGAAGCCGACCAGGTCGGCGAAGCCGACGGCGAGCCGGCGGTCGACCATCTCCTCGTCGTCGGCGGCCTGCACGACCCGGCCGGTGGCCGCGGCGAGCTGGCGGCGCCAGACGTAGACGAGGAACTCCTCCAGCTCGGGCAGGAGCAGTTCGATCAACGGGTACGTGACCTCGGTGCGGGTCATGCCCGGCTCCGGGGGCTCGGTCAGACCCTCCAGGAAGGAATCGATCTGCCATTCGGCCAGACGGGCGGTGGTCTGCCCGGTGGAGCGGGCGACCTGGACGGCCATGGCCTCGCTCAGCAGGCCCGCCTCGACGAGACCGGCGAGGCGGCGCAGGGCGAGGACGTCCGCCTCGGTCAGCGCCTTGGCCTGGCCGATGTCCGCGAAGCCCATCGCCCGCCAGAAGCGGGAGGCCAGTTCCATGGAGACGCCCGCGCTGCGGGCGGCCTGGAAGGGGGTGTACCGGCGTTCGGCGCCGAGGATCAGCCCCTCCAGGCGCAGCGCCAGCGGGTCCTCCTCGGACTCCGGCTCGGCCTGGGGGTCCACGCGGCCGTTCGCCTCGTGCCGTGCGTCGGCACGGACGTCCGGCCGTGCGTCGCCGCCGTGGCCGTCGCCGCGGTGGTCGCCCCCGGCGGCGAAACGGTCGTCCCCCTGGGGGCCGCCTCCCGCGTCGGCGCGGTGGCCGGGGTGATCCTGGCGGGTGCCCGGCCCGGCGCCCGGACGGGCGTCCTGCCGGGCCTCGCCGTGCGCGGCGGCCCGTGCGGGGGTCGCGTCCGTGACCGGCCCGGCGGTGCGGCCGGGCTCGCCGCCGGGGGCGGGGTGGGCACCCGTGCCGGAGCCGGTGTCGTCGACGGTCACTCCTGCTGCCCTTCCGATCTGCCGTGGTCAGGTTCGACCGCGCTCAACTCTACGGCAGGTGTGCGCTGGCTCACTCCCGATGGCGGGACCTGGGACGGAGTCGTCGCCGAAGGACTGGACCACTGGGACCCGCACCGCCCCACGGAACCCGTCCCCCACCCTGGTGTCTCAGGCGCCCCGCCGCATCAGGCCGGGCGCAGATGGATCACGTCCCCCGCTCCCACGGGTTCCTGGACGCCGTCCGCCGTCGCGATGACGAGGCGGCCGTCACCGTCCAGGGCCACCGCCTCCCCGACGACCGTCCGGCCGCCGGGCAGCTCGGCCCGTACCGTGCGGCCGAGCGTCGCGCAGCCGGCCGCGTACGTCTCCTGGAGGCCGGAGGCGACGGGGTCGCCGCCCGCGTCCCGCCAGCGCAGGTACCACTGCTCCAGCGAGCGCAGCACGGCCCGCAGCACGGTGTCGCGGTCGGTGGTCGTCGCTCCCGCGAGCTCCAGCGATCCGGCGCCCGGCACGGGCAGTTCGTCGGCGCGCAGGGAGACGTTGATGCCGATGCCGACCACGACGGCGTCACTGCCCGCGCGTTCGGCGAGGATGCCGCCGGCCTTGCGTTCCTCGCCGTCGACGGTGACCAGCAGGTCGTTGGGCCACTTGAGTGCCGTGTCGACGCCGGCGGAGGCCGAGAGCGCCGTCACGACGGCGACGCCGGTGAGCAACGGCAGCCAGCCCCAGCGCTCGACCGGGACCGGGCCGGGCTTGAGCACCACGGAGAAGAAGAGGCCGGAGCGGGCCGGCGCGGTCCACTGGCGGTCCAGGCGCCCGCGCCCGGCGTTCTGCTCCTCGGCGACGAGGACCGCGCCCTCGTCCGCCCCCTTCTCACCGGTGACGACGGCGGCCAGGTCGGTGTTGGTCGACCCGGTCCGCTCCACCACCTCCACGTCGCACCACAGGCCGCCGTCACGGACCAGCGCCCGGCGCAGGGCGGTCCCGTTCAGCGGCGGACGGCCCAGGTCGGACCAACGGTTGTCGTTCGCGTCTGCTGCATCTCGCGGCGTCATGCAACCCAGCCTAGGTGTGGTAAACGCCGCACTGCCGATCGGTAGGCACGCCACTACGCTACGGATGAGTAGCAAGCCCCCCTTCTGAGCACCGCTTCTGAGCACCGCGTATTCCGAGCAGTCACCCTCACGTCCCCTTAGATCAGGCAGGGAGCCGCAACCCGATGTCCGAGCCGGAAGAGCTGCACCACCCCGACATCCACACCACCGCGGGCAAGCTCGCGGATCTGCAGCGCCGCATCAACGAAGCGACGCACGCCGGCTCGGAGCGCGCCGTCGAAAAGCAGCACGCCAAGGGCAAGTTGACGGCTCGTGAGCGCATCGAACTGCTGATGGACGACGGTTCCTTCGTCGAGTTCGACGAGTTCGCGCGGCATCGTTCGACGGACTTCGGACTGGAGAAGAACCGCCCGTACGGCGACGGCGTGGTCACCGGCTACGGCACGGTCGACGGCCGCCCGGTCGCCGTGTTCTCCCAGGACTTCACCGTGTTCGGCGGTGCCCTCGGCGAGGTCTTCGGTCAGAAGATCATGAAGGTGATGGACTTCGCGCTGAAGACCGGCTGCCCGGTCATCGGCATCAACGACTCGGGCGGCGCCCGGATCCAGGAGGGCGTGAGCGCCCTCGGCATGTACGGCGAGATCTTCCGCCGCAACACGCACGCGTCGGGTGTCATCCCCCAGATCAGCCTGGTCGTCGGCCCGTGCGCGGGCGGCGCGGTGTACTCCCCCGCCATCACCGACTTCACGGTGATGGTCGACCAGACCTCGCACATGTTCATCACGGGTCCCGACGTCATCAAGACGGTGACGGGCGAGGACGTCGGCTTCGAGGAGCTGGGCGGCGCCCGCACCCACAACGCCGTGTCGGGCGTGGCCCATCACATGGCGGGCGACGAGAAGGACGCCATCGAGTACGTCAAGCAGCTGCTGTCGTACCTGCCGTCCAACAACCTCAGCGAGCCCCCGGTGTTCCCGGAGGAGGCGGACCTCGCCCTCACCGACGAGGACCGCGAGCTGGACACGATCGTGCCGGACAGCGCGAACCAGCCGTACGACATGCACGCGGTGATCGAACACGTCCTGGACGACGCCGAGTTCTTCGAGACGCAGCCGCTGTTCGCGCCGAACATCCTGACCGGCTTCGGCCGGGTCGAGGGCCACCCGGTGGGCATCGTCGCCAACCAGCCGATGCAGTTCGCCGGCTGCCTGGACATCGACGCGAGCGAGAAGGCCGCGCGGTTCGTGCGGACCTGCGACGCGTTCAACGTGCCGGTGCTGACCTTCGTGGACGTGCCCGGCTTCCTCCCGGGCGTCGACCAGGAGCACACGGGCATCATCCGCCGCGGCGCCAAGCTGATCTACGCGTACGCCGAGGCGACCGTCCCGCTGATCACGATCATCACCCGCAAGGCCTTCGGCGGCGCGTACGACGTCATGGGCTCCAAGCACCTGGGCGCCGACCTCAACCTCGCCTGGCCCACCGCGCAGATCGCGGTCATGGGCGCGCAGGGCGCGGTGAACATCCTGCACCGCCGCACCATCGCGGCCGCCGAGGACCAGGACGCCACCCGGGCCCGGCTGATCCAGGAGTACGAGGACACGCTGCTGAACCCGTACACGGCGGCCGAGCGCGGCTACATCGACGGCGTGATCATGCCGTCCCAGACCCGCTCCCACGTCGTGCGCGGTCTGCGTCAGCTGCGGACGAAGCGGGCATCACTGCCTCCGAAGAAGCACGGCAACATCCCGCTCTAGACCCCGCAGACCCGGAATCCTGGGAGCAGACATGACGATCAAGGTCGTACGGGGGAATCCGACCCCGGAGGAGCTGGCCGCCGCACTGGCGGTGGTCCGCGCGCGCGCCGCGGCGGTGGCGTCCGCCCCGTCCGGCGCGTCCGGGCCCCGCGACGCGTGGTCCGACCCCGCCCGTATCGCCGCGCACCGGCTGCCGCGGCCGGGCCCGACGACATGGGGCCGCAGCTACTGGCCCGGTTAGGTCCGCGGCCGGGGCCTGTCCGACAGGCCCCGGGACGTGAGCCCCGAGATCCCCCAGGGACCCCGTCCCCGGGGGATCTCCGTTTTCCGGGGGATTTCCGGGAGAGCCCTGATTTCCGGCATTCGCCTCGTCCGAACCGCCGTCCCAGGCGTCTATCCCCTGAGGGCGGCGAACCGCGCCGCCCGGGACGACCGCAGGGGGTGCCATGCCGACGTTCGGGCTGCTCGGTCCGCTCGTGGTGCGGGACGGGACACGGGAGATCGCGGTGGGAGGCCCCAAGGTCCGGGTCCTGCTGACCGCGCTGCTGTTACAGGCGAACCGGACGGTGTCGAAGGACGCCCTCGTCGAGGCGCTGTGGGGCCCCCGTCCCCCGGCGACCGCCCCGTCCTCCCTGTTCAACCATGTGACGCGGCTGCGGCGGCAGTTGGCACCCCTGGACACCGGGGAGCCCCGGCTCGGCACGGTCCCCTCCGGCTACCGGCTGCGGGTCGCCGAGGGCGAGTTCGACGTCGAGGTCTTCGACGCCCATGTCGGCGCCGCGCACCGGGCGCGTGCGGACCGGGACTGGGAGCGGGTGGTACGGCGGGGCACCGAGGCGGCGGGGCTCTGGCGCGGACGCCCGCTGGAGGACCTCGCCGGCTTCGCGGAGGCCGAGGAACAGGCCCGGACCGTCCGGGAACTCTGCGAGAACCGGCTGCTGCTGACGGAGTGGGAGGTCGACGCGGCGCTCGCCCTCGGGCGGCACCACGAGGTACTCCCGCGGCTGACGGCGCTCGCCTCCGAGCATCCGCTGCGCGAGGCCTTCCACCGGCAGCTGATGCTCGCCCTGTACCGCTCGGACCGTCAGGCGGAGGCCCTGCGGGTGTACGCGCGACTGCGCCGCGACCTCGTGGAGGAACTGGGCGTCGAGCCCTCGGCCGCCGTGCGGACCGCGCACCGGGAGGTGCTCGCCGGTACCTGCGCCGCCCCCGACCCCCGGCCCGCGCCGATCACCGCACCCCGCCCCGGCCCCCCGCCGCCGCGCCAACTCCCGACGGACACCCAGAACTTCACCGGCCGCACCCGGGAGATCGCCACACTCACGACCCTGCTCCGCCCGACGAGCGGGGCGGGAAACGGCACGGCCGACGGGCCGGGAAACGGGGCGGCCGGCGGGCCGGGAAACGGTGGGGGGAGCGACGCGAGGCGCGGCGCGGGGCACAGCGCAGGGCAGTGCACGAACGTCGGCTCCGGGCACGGCACGGGATCCGGCACCGGGCACGGAACGGGCGCCGACACCCTGCGCAGCAATGGAGCCGACACGTCGCACGACACGAGAACCGACACCAGGCACAGAACGGGCGCCGACACCCGGCGCAACACTGGAGCCGACACGTCGCACGACACGAGAACCGACACCCGGCATGACACCGCAGCCGACACCCGCCACGCCACAGGCGCCCCCACGAACGCCGGTACTGGACACGACACCGCAGCCGACACCCGCCACGCCACAGGCGCCCCCACGAACGCCCGTGCTGGGCACGACGCCGGAGCGGACGCCGGGCACGGCACAGGCGCCGGTACCGGGCACGACACCGGAGCCGGCACCGGCACCGGCCATCCGGACGCCCCCCGGCCGCCCCGGCTCGTCGTCGTGTCCGGGATGGGTGGTGTCGGCAAGACGGCGCTGGCCGTCCATGTGGCGCACCGGCTGCGCCAGGACTTCCCGGACGGGCAGCTGCACGCCGACCTGCGGGGCTTCGGCGCGGGTCCGGAGCGCACGCCCCGGGACCTCCTGGCCCGCTTCCTGGCCGACCTCGGGGTGCCCGGTGAGGCGCTGCCCGAGGACACGGACGACCGCGCCGCCCTGTTCCGTACGGTCGTCGCCGGCCGCCGGATGCTGCTGGTGCTCGACAACGCCCGGGACGCCGCCCAGGTGACCCCGCTGCTGCCGGGCAGCGGCGGCTGCGCCGTCCTGGTCACGAGCCGCCACGTGCTCGCGGACCTGCCGGACGCGGCGTTCGTCCCGCTGTCGCCCCTCGGCCGCGCCGACCAGGAGGCGCTCCTGACCGCGCTGTGCGGCGCCCGGCGGGTGCTGGAGGAACCGGCCGCGGCCGCCGGGATCCTGGACCACTGCGGAGGGCTGCCGCTGGCCCTGCGGGTCGTCGGCGGCAGGCTGGCCTCCCGCCCGGAGTGGCCGCTGTCCCTGCTCGCCGGGAGGCTCGCCTCCGGCGCGGACCGGCTCGGCGAACTGAGCGTGGGCGCCCTGGACGTGCGCGCCGTCCTCGCGGCGAGCTACGTGGCCCTGCGGGACGGCGAAGGGGCCGAGGAGCGCGCGGCGGCGCGTGCCTTCCGGCTGCTGGGCCTGTGGCCGGGGCACGAGCTGGGCCCGTCGGCGGCGGCCGCGCTGCTCGGCACGCCCGTGCCGGAGGCCGCCCGGCTCCTCGACCTGCTGGCCGACGCCGCCCTCGTCCGCACGACGGCGCCCGAGCGGTACGGCTTCCACGACCTGCTGGGCGCGTACGCGGCCGAGCGGGCCCGGGCGGAGGTCGGCGAGGCGGAACGGGCGGACGCGACGGCCCGGTTGCTCTCCTGGTACGCGGCGGCGGTCGGGGCGGCGTCGCGGGCGGCCGTCGCCGAGACCCAGCCGCCTCCGCCGCCGGACGAGCCGCCGGCCTCCCCCGTACCGGAGTTCACGGACGCCCGTCAGGCGCTTGCCTGGTACGTACGGGAGCTGCCCGCCGTCGCGCACGCGATCACCCGGGCCGGGGACCTCGGCCGGTCCGACGTGGCCTGGCGGCTGGCCGTCGGGCTGTTCGGCTACGCGGAGACCTACTGGTGGACCGGCGAGTGGGACACATGCCTGCGGGCGGCCCTGGACATCGCCGTGGAGCACGGCGACGCGCCGGGCCAGGCCTGGCTGTACCGCCGCACCGCCGTGGCGCACGGCTTGGCGCACCGCGACGAGGCGTGTCTGGCGGACCTGCACACGGCCCTCGCCCTGTTCGAACGGGCCGGGGACGTCGCCGCGCAGGCGTCCATCACCGGCAATCTGAGCGCGCTGCACGTCCAGGCCGGCCGGGCGGCCGAGGGCCTGTCGTACGCGCTGCGGTCCATGGAGCTCTACCGGGGGACGGACAGCGCGGGCAGCGTGGCGCTCGTGCACGGCAGGATCGCCGACGCGCTGCACCTGGCCGGGGACTTCGCGGGCGCGGCCGAACGGCACCGCCGGCGCATCCCGTTGCTGCGGAGCCTGGCCCGCCCGACGGCCCTCGCCACGGCCCTGACGCGGTACGGTGCCGCGCTGAGGGAACTGGGCCTGCGGGAGCAGGCCTTCGCCGCGCTGGACGAGGCCCTGGCCCTGCGGCGCGGGGTCGGCGACCACGGGGGCGAGGCCGACTGTCTGGCGGCGGCCGCCCGGGCCCACCACCACTTCGGGGACACAGAGGCCGCCCGGCGCTGCCGGGAGGCCTGCCTCGCCCTCGTACGGGCCCACGCGCTGCCCCGGCGGGTCCGGGAGGGCCTCGACGGCGTCGCCGTCCTGGACGGCGCACGGTGATCCCTCAGGGCCGTCTTCACAGGACGCCCGCAAGTTGAGTACGCATACTCAGGCGCCCCGGCTCCCGGCCGTCGCACGATCGGGAGCATGCTGTGGTCCGACCCCGAGAACGAACCCCCCGAGGACATGCGTGACATGCAGGACATGTTGCGACGCCTGGGCGTTCTCCTGGCGCTGGCCATGGTGGTCGCGATGACCCTGGCGTGGATCTGCTGAACCGCACCCGGTGCCGGGTGAACGGCAGCCGAGGCACGGGCCGATCGGCGCCGATACCCTGATGCCATGACCGATCAGCCGCGCCGCCGTCTCGTCCTCGCCTCGCAGTCCCCCGCCCGGCTCAATCTGCTGCGGCAGGCCGGGCTCGCCCCCGAGGTGATCGTCAGCGGGGTCGACGAGGACGCCGTCACCGCCCCCACTCCCGCCGAGCTCGCCCTCGCGCTGGCCGAGGCCAAGGCCTCCGTCGTGGCGGCGCGGCCCGAGGTCCAGGGCGCGATCGTGATCGGCTGCGACTCGGTGCTGGACCTGGACGGCCAGGCCCTCGGCAAGCCCGCGGACTCCGAGGAGGCCACCGCGCGCTGGAAGGCGATGCGCGGTCGCGCGGGCACCCTCCAGACGGGTCACTGCGTCTGGGACACGGCCCAGAAGCGCTGGGAGTCCGCGATCGCCTCGACCGTGGTCCGCTTCGGCGAACCGACCGACGCGGAGATCGCGGCGTACGTCGCCTCGGGCGAACCCCTGCACGTGGCGGGCGCGTTCACCCTGGACGGCCGTTCGGCCCCGTTCATAGAGGGCATCGAGGGCGACCACGGCAACGTGATCGGCATCTCGCTGCCGCTGGTGCGCCGACTGCTCGCCGAACTGGGCGTCGGCATCACGGAGTTGTGGACACCCCGGGAGGGATGAGCGACCGCGGGCCGGGGCGCCGGGTCACGTCCGCCCGCCACCCGGCCACTCGGGGAACGTCCGTACGACACCGCCCGGACGGCGCGCCGAAGAGCCCCGCGGCCGCACGAGCGGCCGGCGGGGCCCTTGATCGGCAGCGGACTACGACACCGCGACGACGGCCTCTCCCGCGGGCACGCCCTCGTCCGCGACGGCCGCCCGCTCCTCCGCGTCGGCGCTCGGCGTCCCGGCGTTCGCGCTCTCCACGCCGCCCGCCCCGGCCTCCTGCGGGCCAGGGCCCTTCCCCAGGTCGACACTCCCGGCGGGCACACCGGCGTCGGAGTCGATCCGCTCCCCGTCTTCGGGCGCGGCCGGGTCGCCCGTGCCGACGGCATCGCCCTCGCCGTCACCGGCCCCGCCGGTCTCCGGCGCGGCGTCGACCGGGCCCGTCTCCCTGCGGTCGTACGCCAGGAGGGTGAACACGATGAGCGCGAAGACGACCATCATGAACGCGAAGGCCTTCCAGCCCACCAGGCCCACCGTGAACGCGCCGAGCAGGGCGTGGACCACGGCTGCGCTGATCAGCACGACACGCCCGAGGAGCCCCGGGGGACGCTGCCGGATCGCGACCAGCAGGGCCGACACGGCGCAGGCCAGGAAATAGAGGCCGAAAACCAGCCCGCCGATCTTCGACGACCGCGCCATCATGTCGGAGTCGAGCCCCGCCATCGACATGTCCTGGCGGTCGACGACCATGCCGAGGAACCAGTTGAGGAGGGCGATACCGATCGCCTCCACGAAGAGCACGATCGCCGCCACCCACACCAGCGGTCTGCGCACCACCGGCCCCACCCACTTCCCCTGTTACCCCTAGTACGTTCCAGACATCCCGAACGCTACTAACGGGTAAACCCCGGGACAAGGGTTCCGTCGAGGGCAAAGAATCGTTGGGCCATTCGTAGGGACTCAACAAAGAATCGTTGTGGGCCGCAGCACGGAGTCACAGAGACCTTGGCCACACAGGAGGGCTAGGGTTCAGGGAAGGATTCCCGCGTGCCTTGGCACGACAAGGGTTTTCGCGGGTAGGGCGAGCCTCGTATCACGCTCCGTGTGGGCAAGCTCACCACTGGGGACAGCTCGAAACGTCGTGTTGGCTGTCCCTAAACTCGGCTTGTTTTCAAGGAGGGAGCCATCGTGCGCAAGGTGCTCATCGCCAACCGTGGCGAAATCGCTGTCCGCGTGGCCCGAGCATGTCGGGATGCCGGGATCGCGAGCGTTGCCGTGTATGCGGAA
>NZ_JNZD01000007.1 GCF_000725495.1 Streptomyces aureus | reverse complement strand
CGGTTACATTCCGAACCCGGAAGCTAAGCCTCACAGCGCCGATGGTACTGCAGGGGGGACCCTGTGGGAGAGTAGGACGCCGCCGAACAAATTTTAGAGAGCTGGTCCCCGAACTTCGGTTCGGGGACCAGCTCTTTTTTGTTTTGCTTTACTTGGAGTTCACGTTGCGCGACCAGGATCCGCACCATGAGTACTGCTGCCATGCTCAGCGCCGCGGGTGTCGGAACCGGTGACGAGGTCGTCGTTCCGGCCTTCGGGAACGTGGAGGTCGCCGACGCCGTGCACACGGCCGGCGCGACGACCGTCTTCGCGGACATAGACCCGGCGACGTACTGCCTCGACCCCAGTGCGGTGGAGGCGGTCATAACTCCCCGCACGGCGGCGCTCGTCGTCGTGCACCGCTTCGGACGCACCGCCGACATGACGCGGCTGCACGAGCTGGGACAGCGCCACGGAGTGCTGGTGCTCGAGCAGGGCGAGTCCGAGGCGCCGTACGACGAGATCGCGCAGCGCCGGGAGCGGGCCGCCTACCTCGACGGCCGCCTCAGCGGCGTCCGCACACCGGCCGGCGGCGACGGCCACACCTACCAGCAGTACGTCGTGCGGGTGCCCGGCAACGGTCGTCCGGACCGGGACGCCTTCGCACGGGCCGTACGGGCCAGGGGAGTCGAGTGCCGGGTGCCCGTGAAGACGCCCGTGCACCGGCTGCCCGGATTCCGTCGCGACGTACAGCTGCCCGAGACCGAGCGGGCCGCCGACGAGACCCTGTCGCTGCCCGTGGACGGGACGCTGACGAAGCGGGAGATGCAGCGGATCGTCTCCGCGTGCAACGCGCTCGGCGGACTGCTGCAGCCGGCCTTCTGATCAGGGCCGGGCGGGTTGGGAGCACGGTCCAATTCAGGGTATGATCTCTCTTGTTGGCGCGAGGGAAACCTCGAAAGCGACCGGCCCCCCTAGCTCAGTCGGCAGAGCGTCTCCATGGTAAGGAGAAGGTCAACGGTTCGATTCCGTTGGGGGGCTCAGACAGAAAAGGCCTCCGCCCTTGTGGGCGGGGGCCTTTCGCGTTTCCCGGGTCCTCGGACGGACGGAAAGACCTCGGTTCCCGGGATCATGTCCCGGGAACCGAGGTCTTTTCCGTGACTCAGTCCGTGTGGAGACCGGGGACGCGCATCGCCAGAATCGCCATGTCGTCCGACGGGGCGTCGGAGGCGAAGCGCTCGACCGCCCGCATGATGCGCGCGGCGACCGCGCCGGCCGTCAGCCCCGTGCATGTCGTGAGCACGTCCGCGAGGCCGTCGTCACCGAGCATGCGGGTGCCTTCCCGGCGCTCGGTCACACCGTCCGTGACACACAGCAGGACATCGCCCGGATCGAGCGTGACCCGCTGCTCGTACAGCTCCAGGTCCTCCATGACACCGAGGAGCGGCTGCGGTTCGGCGGCCGGCTCGACCGTGCCGTCCTGGCGCAGCCGCAACGGGAGCGGATGACCGGCGCAGACGACCTTCAGGACGGCGCTCCCGTCCTCCTGGGGCCACAACTCGCCGTACAGCAGGGTCAGGAAGCGGCTGCGGGCGCCCTCGTCGAGGATCGCGGAGTTCAGCCGTTCCAGGACCGCGGGACCGCCGTACCCCTCGCGGGCCAGCAGGCGCAGCGCGTGCCGGGCCAGGCCGGTGACCGCCGCCGCCTCCGGGCCCGTACCGCAGACGTCGCCGATGGCGAAGCCGTACGCCCCGTCGCGGATCGGGAAGACGTCGTAGAAGTCGCCGCCGACCTCGTTGCCCTCGCCGGCCGCGCGGTAGATGACCTCGACCTCGACGCCCTGGATCTGGGGGAGCTCCGGGGGCAGCAGGCTGCGCTGGAGGGACTGGCTGATGGCCGTGCGCTCCGAGTACAGGCGGGCGTTGTCCAGGGCCAGGGCCGCTCGCCTGGACAGGTCCTCAGCCAACTCCAGGATCTCCTGGCGGAAATGCTCGTCCGACGGCTTGCCGAGGGTCAGCATGCCGATGACGCGGTTGCGGGCGACCAGGGGCAGGACCACGGTCTCGCCGCCGACGGCCGCGGCCGTCGCCAGGGTCGGGCCGATGCCGGAACTGATCGACGTCTGCCCGCCGAGGCCCAGACTGCGCATCGAGGTGCGCAGGGCCGCGTCGTGGGCGGCCGCGGCCGGGGCCGACCAGACCCTCGCGCCCGGGGTGGGCACCGGGTCGGGCGGGGCGACCTTCGAGAGCAACGCCTTGAGGCCGTCGATGAGTTCCTCGTCCTCGTGCAGGACGTAGGAGAGATACGGGTCGGAGGCCTGGTCGGCGATCGTGTAGACGGCACACCAGGTGGCCAGGGTCGGGACCGTCATCTGGGCCATCAGCGCGAGGGTCTGGTCGCGGTCCAGGGTGCCCGCGAGGAGGTCGGAGGCCTCGACGAGGAAGGACAGCGAGCCGCGGCGAAGCCGTTCGAGCTCGCCGAGCCGGGCCGACTCGACGGCCAGGGCGATGCGGTCGGCGGCGAACTGCAGGCGCAGGGCCTCTTCGTTGGAGTAGCGTCCCGGCGATTCGGCCGCGACGCCGAGGGACCCGGTGAGCCGGCCCTCGACCTTCAGCGGGACCGTGACCACCGAGCGCATGCCGGTGCCACCGAGGAGCGGTACGGCGCCGGGGACGACCGTGAGGTCCTCGTGGACGGCGGGCATCCGGGCCGAGCCGTAGCGGCCGGGGCCGGCCTCGACGGGGACGCGGGCGAAACGCTGGCGGGCGGAGGGCAGGCCCGTGGAGGCGCGTACCTCCAACTCGGTCTCGTCGTCGGTCGCGAGGAGCAGGAACGCGGAGTCGCCGTCGAGCATGTCGCGGGCCCGCTCCACCGTGCGCTGGAGGAGGCCGTCGAGGTCGTCCGGGGCCGGTGATCCGATGAAGACCTCGAACGGGTCCGTGGCCTGGCCCTCGGTGTGGGTGCCCGAGTCGGAGGCGGGACCGCGCAACGGGGTCTGCAGGACGGCGCGTTCGTGGTCGCGGACCAGCAGGCAGACGGTGGAGGGCTCGCCGCTCGTGTCACGGACCCGCAGATGCGAGGCGTACACGGGGGTGACGCGGCCGTCGGCGCAGCGGACGCCGTAACTGCCCTCCCAGCGCGAGAGCTGGAGGGCCTCGACGATGCCGGTGCCGGTGCCCGGGGTGTGCGGCCAGGCCGCGAGGTCGGTGAGCGGTTTGCCGGTGACCTGCTCGGCGGCGTACCCGAAGAGTTCCTCGGCGTCCTCGTTCCAGGAGTTGATGGCGCCGGTGCGGTCGATCTGGACGACCGCCACCCGGACACGGCCGTCGGCGAGGGGGAGGAGGTCGGCGGGGAGCGAGGGGCCGGCGGCCCGGGTGCCGACCGCGCGCTCGGGGAGGTCGAGCTGGAACCACACCTGCTTGTGGGTGGGCGTGTACTCGACGCCCCAGCGGCGGGCGAGGGCCGCGCACAGCTGGAGTCCGCGGCCGCCCTCGCGGTCGGGGCTGCCCATGCTGACGGCGGTGGCCTGGAGTGGGATCTCGCGTTCGGGGTAGCGATCCGCCACCTCGATGCGCACGCCGTCGTCGCTGCGCAGACACAGGACGTCGGCGGAGGTGCCCGCGTGCACGACGGCATTGGTGACCAGCTCGCTGGTCAGCACGACCGCGTCGTCGACGATGTCGGCGAAGCCCCAGCCCTGGAGGGTGTCGCGGACGAAGGACCGGGCGGTCGCGACGGAACGTCCGACGGGCTCGAAACTGGCGGCCGCGCGCGCGGTGATCACAGAACTCCTCGTCCGGTCGTCGGCCCCCGGGGCTCCGTGGCCCGCTCGCTCCTGCGTGGGCAGAGCGTGGTGCCCTGTCGGCCGGGGATCCTGGGGTGTTCCCCCGGGATGCAGTCCGGTGGTCATGGTGCGGCGCCCCTCCGATGCCTGCCCGCTCGTGCTCGTGCCACCGCCCAGGCCGGACGGGACCGGCACGGCTGGACAGCCGCTTGCAAGGTTACTTACCTTCACGGCCGCTGCGGATGCCGGTCACGGGTGTTTCCGTCTCGAAGAGTGCGGTGTTTCCGTTCGGGCAGGTGCCTGTGACCGCCTCCGGCCAGGGCCGGAGGATTGTCCCGCGGGTGTGCGGACGATGTGCGAAGCTGCCGAACTGTTATGGCCTGGTTCGGCCGGGGTGAAACACTGGGCAGGCTCCAGGAGTGGGTCCGGGCAGGTAGTGCGCCTCCCGCGCCCCACGAACAGAAGTACCCGAGCAGCAGTACCCGAGTACGCCGAGCAGTATTGGTCGACCCTTGCGGGAGGGACACAGTGGAGTCTGGCGCAGCGACGCGGGGCGGTAGGACGCGCGCGAAAGGCGGACAGTCCCTGAAGAGCGGGCGCACACCGCGCACCGGCACCACCGAAGTGGACACGGCGGCGTTGAACCGTCTGTTGGCGGCCCTGGTGTCGATGCGGGACGGCAACTTCCGCAAGCGGCTCACTGTTTCCGGTGACGGCGTGATGTCCGAGATCTCGGCCGTCTTCAACGAGGTCGCCGACCGCAACATGCACCTGACGGGTGAGCTGTCGCGGGTACGGCGTGTGGTGGGCCGTGAGGGCAAGCTCACGGAGCGGCTGGAGGCGGGTGCGGGCGACGGGGCCTGGGCGGCCGCCATCGACGCGTCGAACGCGCTCGTGGACGATCTCGTACGGCCCGTGTCCGAGGTCGGCCGGGTCCTGTCCGCCGTGGCGGAGGGCGACCTGTCGCCCCGCATGGACCTGCGGGCGCAGGCGGCGGACGGGAACGGGCATCCGCTGCGCGGTGAGTTCCTGAAGGTCGGCCGGACGGTCAACAACCTGGTGGACCAGCTGTCGACGTTCACCGACGAGGTCACCCGGGTGGCCAGCGAGGTGGGCACCGAGGGCAAGCTGGGCGGGCAGGCCCGGGTCCGCGGCATGTCCGGTTCGTGGAAGGACCTCACGGACTCGGTCAACACGATGGCGTACCGGCTCACCGCCCAGGTGCGGGACATCGCCCTGGTGACCACGGCGGTCGCCAAGGGTGACCTGTCGCGCAAGGTCACCGTCCATGTGGCCGGCGAGATGCTGGAGCTGAAGAACACCGTCAACACGATGGTGGACCAGCTGTCCTCGTTCTCCTCCGAGGTGACACGCGTCGCCCGCGAGGTGGGTACGGAGGGCGAGCTGGGCGGTCAGGCGCAGGTGCCCGGTGTGGCCGGTGTGTGGAAGGACCTCACCGATTCGGTGAACCTCATGGCCGGCAACCTGACGGCCCAGGTGCGCGGGATCGCGCAGGTGACCACGGCGGTCGCGAACGGCGACCTGTCGCAGAAGGTGACGGTCTCCGCACGCGGCGAGGTCGCGCAGCTGGCCGAGACGATCAACCAGATGACCGAGACGCTGCGGACGTTCGCCGACGAGGTCACCCGCGTCGCCAACGAGGTCGGCGGCGAGGGGCGGCTCGGCGGCCAGGCGAACGTGCCGGGGGCGGCGGGGACGTGGAAGGACCTCACGGACTCGGTCAACACGGTCTTCCGGAACCTGACGACCCAGGTGCGGGACATCGCCGCGGTGACGACCGCCGTGGCCAACGGTGACCTGTCGCAGAAGGTCAGCGTCCAGGTCGCAGGCGAGATGCTGGAGCTGAAGAACACCGTCAACACGATGGTCGACCAGCTGTCCTCGTTCGGTGTCGAGGTCACGCGGGTGGCGCGCGAGGTCGGCGTCGAGGGTGAGCTGGGCGGCCAGGCGCAGGTCCCGGGCGTCGCCGGTACGTGGAAGGACCTCACGGACTCCGTCAACACGGCGTTCCAGAACCTCACCGGCCAGGTGCGCAACATCGCCCAGGTGACCACGGCGGTCGCCAACGGTGACCTGTCGCAGAAGGTCACCGTCGAGGTGGCCGGCGAGATGCTGGAGCTGAAGGTCACCGTGAACACCATGGTGGACCAGCTGTCGAGCTTCGCCGACCAGGTGACGCGGATGGCCCGTGACGTGGGTACGGAGGGCCGGCTGGGCGGTCAGGCCCGGGTGGACGGCGTCTCCGGCACCTGGAAGGAGCTCACGGACTCCGTCAACTTCATGGCCGGGAACCTCACTTCGCAGGTGCGCCAGATCGCGCAGGTGACCACTGCGGTGGCCCGCGGTGACCTGTCGCAGAAGATCGACGTGGACGCGCGCGGCGAGATCCTGGAGCTGAAGAACACCATCAACACGATGGTCGACCAGCTCTCCGCGTTCGCCGACCAGGTGACCCGGGTGGCCCGTGACGTGGGTACGGAGGGTCGGCTGGGCGGTCAGGCGCAGGTGCCCGGCGTCGCCGGTGTGTGGCGCGACCTGACCGACTCGGTGAACGGCATGGCCGGCAACCTCACCGCACAGGTGCGCAACATCGCGCAGGTCGCGACGGCGGTGGCCCGCGGTGACCTGTCGCAGAAGATCGACGTGGACGCGCGGGGCGAGATCCTGGAGCTGAAGAACACCCTCAACACGATGGTGGACCAGCTCTCGAACTTCGCCGAGCAGGTGACGCGGGTGGCCCGCGAGGTGGGCACCGAGGGCATCCTCGGCGGCCAGGCCGAGGTGCAGGGCGTCTCGGGCACCTGGAAGGACCTCACCCAGTCGGTGAACTTCATGGCCAACAACCTGACCATCCAGGTGCGCAACATCGCCGAGGTCACGACCGCGGTCGCCATGGGAGACCTGTCCAAGAAGATCACCGTCGACGCCAAGGGCGAGATCCTCGAACTGGTCACCACCGTCAACACGATGGTGGACCAGCTGTCCTCGTTCGCCGAGCAGGTGACGCGGGTGGCCCGCGAGGTGGGCACCGAGGGCATCCTGGGCGGCCAGGCGCGGGTGCCCGGGGTCACGGGCATCTGGAAGGACCTGAGCGACAACGTCAACCTGATGGCCTACAACCTCACCATGCAGGTGCGGAACATCTCGCAGGTGGCGGCGGCCGTCGCCAACGGCGACCTGACCCGCACGGTGACGATCGAGGCGCGCGGCGAGGTCGCGCAGCTCGCCGACACCTTCAACACCATGGTGAAGACGCTGAGTTCGTTCGCCGAGCAGGTCACCAAGGTGGCCCGCGAGGTGGGTACGGACGGCATCCTCGGCGGTCAGGCGCACGTCCCGGGTGTGGCTGGGACGTGGAAGGACCTCACCGAGTCGGTGAACGGGATGGCGTCCAACCTGACCGGCCAGGTCCGCAACATCGCGATGGTCACCACGGCCATCGCCAAGGGCGATCTGACCAAGAAGATCGACATCGACGCGCGCGGCGAGATCCTGGAGCTCAAGACCACCATCAACACGATGGTCGACCAGCTGTCGTCCTTCGCGGAGGAGGTCACCCGCGTCGCCCGCGAGGTGGGCACCGAGGGGCAGCTGGGCGGTCAGGCGCGCGTCCGGGACGTCGACGGCACGTGGCGCGACCTCACCGAGTCGGTGAACGAGATGGCCGGGAACCTGACCCGGCAGGTGCGTGCGATCGCGCGCGTGGCGACCGCGGTGACCCGCGGTGACCTGAACCTGAAGATCGACGTGGACGCCTCCGGCGAGATCCAGGAACTCCAGGACTACATCAACAAGATGATCGCCAACCTGCGCGACACCACGATCGCCAACAAGGAGCAGGACTGGCTGAAGGGCAACCTCGCCCGGATCTCCGCCCTGATGCAGGGCCGCCGCGATCTCGACGACGTGGCCTCGCTGATCATGAGCGAGCTGACGCCGGTGGTGTCGGCCCAGCACGGCGCGTTCTTCCTCTCGATGCCGCTGGTCGACGGCAAGGACGCGGGTACCGAGGACGAGGAGGCGTACGAGCTGCGGATGCTCGGGTCGTACGGCTACTCGATGGGGTCGATGCCCACTTCGTTCCGGCCCGGTGAGGCGCTGATCGGGACGGCCGCGCAGGAGAAGCGCACGATTCTCGTGGAGAACGCGCCGAGCGGTTATCTGAAGATCTCCTCCGGTCTCGGGGAGGCGCCGCCGGCTCAGGTGATCGTGCTCCCGGTGCTCTTCGAGGGGACCGTGCTCGGGGTCATCGAGCTGGCGTCGTTCACGCCCTTCACGCAGATCCAGAAGGACTTCCTGAACCAGATCGCGGAGATGATCGCGACGACCGTCAACACCATCTCGGTCAACACCAAGACCGAGGTGCTGCTGCGGCAGTCGCAGGAGCTGACCGAGCAACTGCGGGAACGCTCGGCGGAGTTGGAGAACCGGCAGAAGGCGCTCCAGGACTCGAACGCGGAGCTGGAGGACAAGGCCGAGCTGCTGGCCCAGCAGAACCGCGACATCGAGGTCAAGAACACCGAGATCGAGGAGGCCCGGCAGGTCCTGGAGGAGCGCGCCGAGCAACTCGCCGTCTCCATGCGCTACAAGAGCGAGTTCCTGGCGAACATGTCGCACGAGCTGCGGACGCCGCTCAACTCCCTGCTGATCCTCGCCAAGCTGCTCGCCGACAACGCGGACACCAACCTCACTCCCAAGCAGGTCGAGTTCGCCGAGACGATCCACGGAGCGGGCTCCGACCTGCTCCAGCTGATCAACGACATCCTCGACCTGTCGAAGGTCGAGGCGGGCAAGATGGACGTGTCGCCGACCCGGATCGCGCTCGTCCAGCTCGTCGACTACGTGGAGGCAACGTTCCGTCCGCTGACCGCGGAGAAGGGGCTCGACTTCTCCGTACGGGTCTCGCCGGAGCTGCCCGCCACGCTCCACACCGACGAGCAGCGCCTCCTCCAGGTGCTGCGCAACCTCCTGTCCAACGCGGTGAAGTTCACCGACTCCGGCGCGGTCGAGCTGGTGATCCGGCCCGCCGCGGCGGACGTGCCGGTGGCCATCAGGGAGCAGCTCCTGGAGTCGGGGTCGCTGCGGGACGCGGACGCCGACCTGATCGCGTTCTCCGTGACCGACACCGGCATCGGGATCGCGGCGAGCAAGATGCGGGTGATCTTCGAGGCCTTCAAGCAGGCGGACGGCACGACGAGCCGCAAGTACGGCGGCACGGGCCTGGGGCTCTCCATCTCGCGGGAGATCGCGCGGCTGCTCGGCGGCGAGATCTACGCCCAGAGCGAGCCGGGGCGCGGCTCCACCTTCACCCTGTACCTCCCGCTGCACCCGAGCGAACTGCCTCCGCAGGGGTACGGACAGCTCGCGCCGGCGATGGAGGCGGGCGAGCTGCTGGCCTCCGAGGGCGAGCTGCACAGCATCGGGATGCCGGCCGAGGTGAAGTCGTACCAGGACACCCAGAACGGGCCCGCCGCGCTGTTCAGGAGGCGCCGCAGGGCGCTGCCGACGGCCGAGCAGCGCCCGGAGGTCCCCGGGGAGCAGGACGGCGGCGGGGGCGCGGCGGCGGAGTCGTGGGCGGCACCGCAGGACACGACGCCGCAGCAGGGCCGGGGCATCCGCTTCGAGGGCGAGAAGGTGCTGATCGTCGACGACGACATCCGCAACGTCTTCGCGCTGACCAGCGTCCTGGAGCAGCACGGTCTCTCGGTGCTGTACGCGGAGAACGGCCGCGAGGGCATCGAGGTCCTGGAGCAGCACGACGATGTGACGGTCGTTCTGATGGACATCATGATGCCCGAGATGGACGGCTACGCCACGACCACGGCGATCCGGCGGATGCCGCAGTTCGCGGGCCTGCCGATCATCGCGCTCACGGCGAAGGCGATGAAGGGCGACCGGGAGAAGGCGATCGAGTCGGGTGCCTCCGACTATGTGACCAAGCCGGTCGATCCCGATCATCTGCTGTCGGTGATGGCGCAGTGGATGCGTCAGGAGTGACACACTCGGGAGGGTGACGCGGGCCGTCACGGTGTGTCGGACACCCGAACACCGTGCGGCAGGGCCCGTTCGGGCAGCCCTTCGTCGTATGACGGACTGTGCCCGAAGCCGTGTAGAAGCACGGGATACGGGGAACCTTCTGGTCCCCTGCCGCGTTTCTGCTACGTGCACAGTGACATCACGGTGACAGGGTGTGGCGACGGGCGGGGTGCGGCTAGCATGACCGGCACAAGGACGGACGGCGCAAGGGAGTCGTCCCCTGGGGCGGCGCCCGGTGGCGTCTCCCCAAGTCCTGCGGACAGGGGAGGCCCCATGCCGGGGCGAGGAGGGCGGGCCATGGTGCAGAAGGCCAAGATCCTCCTGGTCGATGACCGGCCGGAGAATCTGTTGGCGCTGGAGGCGATCCTCTCCGCGCTCGATCAGACACTGGTACGGGCATCGTCCGGGGAGGAAGCGCTCAAAGCGCTGCTCACGGACGACTTCGCGGTCATTCTGCTGGACGTTCAGATGCCGGGCATGGACGGATTCGAGACCGCCGCGCACATCAAGCGGCGGGAGCGCACCCGGGACATCCCGATCATCTTCCTCACCGCCATCAACCACGGCCCCCACCACACCTTCCGGGGGTACGCGGCCGGCGCGGTGGACTACATCTCCAAGCCCTTCGACCCGTGGGTGCTGCGGGCGAAGGTCTCGGTGTTCGTCGAGCTCTACATGAAGAACTGCCAACTCCGCGAGCAGGCGGCGCTGTTGCGGCTCCAGCTGGAGGGCGGCGGCAAGGCGGCGCTCGGCGAGGCCAAGGAGCCCGCCGGACTTCTCGCCGAACTCTCCGCGCGGCTCGCGGCCGTCGAGGAGCAGGCCGAGGCGCTGTCCAAGCAGCTGGACGACGACTCCGCGGACGCGGCGGCGGTGGCCACCGCGGCCCATCTGGAGCGCAAACTCACCGGACTGCGCAGGGCGCTGGACGCGCTGGAGCCGGGCACGGGCAGCGGGGCACCCTCGGTGCCGTCGCAGAGCTGAGACGGGTCCCGGCGTTCGCGCCGGACCTTGAGGAAGCGTCAGTTCCGCTCCCTGGACGGGCGACACGATCGGGTGAAGCACTGGGCACACGTGTCCGCTGTCGTCTCCACCGGTAACCTCACACACATGGCCTCACGTCAGTCCGCAGCCAAGAAGCCGCCCGCGAAGAAGGCGGCCGCTCCGACGAAGGCTCCGGCGAAGAAGGCCCCAGCGAAAAAGGCCCCCGCGAAGAAGGCAGCCGCCGCCAAGGCGCCCGCCAGGAGGGCCCCCGCGAAGAAGCCCGTCCCCGCGCCGGCGCCCAACCCGACCGCGGGCGTGTACCGACTGGTACGCGCCCTGTGGCTGGGCGTCGCCCATGCCGTCGGAGCCACCTTCCGGGGGATAGGGCGGGGCGCCAAGGGGCTCGACCCGGCGCATCGCAAGGACGGGGTCGCGCTGCTGCTGATCGGCCTCGGGCTGATCGTCGCGGCGGGGACCTGGTCCAATCTGCGCGGTCCCGTCGGCGACCTCGTGGAGATGCTGGTCACCGGCGCCTTCGGCCGTCTCGACCTGCTCGTGCCGATACTCCTCGCCGTCATCGCGGCGCGGCTGATCCGGCATCCCGAGCAGCCGGAGGCCAACGGCCGGATCGTGATCGGTCTGTCGGCGCTCGTCATCGGCGTGCTCGGGCAGGTGCACATCGCCTGCGGATCACCCGCGCGCAGCGACGGCATGCAGGCGATAAGGGACGCCGGCGGTCTCATCGGCTGGGGGGCGTCCACGCCGCTGACGTACACGATGGGTGACGTCCTGGCCGTACCACTCCTGGTGCTGCTCACGATCTTCGGGCTGCTGGTCGTCACGGCCACCCCGGTCAACGCGATCCCGCAGCGGCTGCGGCTGCTCGGACAGAAGCTCGGCGTCGTCCAGGCCGACCTCGACGACGACCTGCTCGCCGAGGACGACGAGCGCTACGACGAGCAGTGGCGCGACGGGCTCGCCGGGCGCCCCGGCGGGCGTTCGCGCGCCCCCGGGGCCTACGACCCCGACGGTGCCGAGCAGGAGGCGCTCACCCGGCGCAGGGGCCGCCCCCGGCGGCCCGGCGCGCAGCAGCCCGACATGAACCGGCCGATGGACGCCGTGGACGTCGCCGCGGCCGCCGCGGCCGCGCTGGACGGCGCCGTGCTGCACGGCATGCCGCCCTCGCCGCTGGTCGCCGATCTGACGCAGGGCGTCAGCGTGGAGCGCGACGGGTACGAGGAGACCACGCCGGTCCCGGCCGCGCGCGCCAAGGCCGTCCCGGGCGCCAAGCGGCCCAAGCAGGAGAGCCTGCCGGTCGAGTCCGTCGTGCCCGACCTCACCAAGGCCGCGCCCGACGCCCCGCGCGAACTGCCCCCGCGTGCCGAGCAGCTCCAGCTGTCCGGGGACATCACGTACGCGCTGCCCTCCCTCGACCTGCTGGAGCGCGGCGGCCCCGGCAAGACCCGCAGCGCGGCCAACGACGCGGTCGTCGACTCGCTGCGCCAGGTCTTCGCCGAGTTCAAGGTGGACGCCGACGTCACGGGCTTCACCCGGGGACCGACCGTCACGCGCTACGAGGTCACGCTCGGCCCCGCCGTGAAGGTCGAGCGGATCACCGCCCTCACCAAGAACATCGCGTACGCGGTCGCCAGCCCCGACGTGCGGATCATCAGCCCGATCCCCGGCAAGTCGGCGGTCGGCATCGAGATCCCCAACACCGACCGAGAGATGGTCAACCTCGGTGACGTGCTGCGCCTCGCGGACGCGGCGGAGGACGACCACCCGATGCTGGTCGCGCTCGGCAAGGACGTCGAGGGCGGCTACGTGATGGCCAACCTGGCGAAGATGCCGCACGTCCTGGTCGCCGGCGCCACCGGTTCAGGCAAGTCGTCCTGCATCAACTGCCTGATCACCTCGATCATGGTCCGCGCGACCCCCGAGGACGTGCGGATGGTCCTGGTCGACCCCAAGCGCGTCGAGCTGACCGCCTACGAAGGCATCCCGCACCTGATCACGCCGATCATCACCAACCCGAAGCGGGCCGCCGAGGCACTGCAGTGGGTCGTGCGGGAGATGGACCTGCGCTACGACGACCTCGCGGCGTTCGGGTTCCGGCACATCGACGACTTCAACGAGGCCATCAGGAACGGCAAGGTGAAGCTGCCCGAGGGCAGCGAGCGCGAGCTGAGCCCGTACCCGTACCTGCTGGTCATCGTGGACGAGCTCGCCGACCTGATGATGGTCGCGCCGCGTGACGTCGAGGACTCGATCGTGCGCATCACCCAGCTCGCGCGCGCCGCCGGCATCCACCTGGTGCTCGCCACCCAGCGGCCCTCCGTGGACGTCGTCACCGGTCTGATCAAGGCGAACGTGCCCTCCCGCCTCGCCTTCGCCACCTCCTCCCTCGCCGACTCGCGCGTCATCCTCGACCAGCCCGGCGCCGAGAAGCTCATCGGCAAGGGCGACGGGCTGTTCCTGCCGATGGGGGCCAACAAGCCCACCCGTATGCAGGGCGCCTTCGTCACCGAGGACGAGGTCGCGGCGATCGTGCAGCACTGCAAGGATCAGATGGCGCCCGTCTTCCGGGACGACGTCACGGTGGAGACCAAGCAGAAGAAGGAGATCGACGAGGACATCGGCGACGACCTCGATCTGCTGTGCGCCGCCGCCGAACTGGTCGTCTCCACGCAGTTCGGGTCCACCTCGATGCTCCAGCGCAAGCTGCGCGTCGGGTTCGCCAAGGCGGGCCGGCTCATGGACCTCATGGAGTCGCGCGGGATCGTCGGGCCCAGCGAGGGCTCCAAGGCGCGTGACGTCCTGGTGAAGGCCGACGAGCTGGACGGGGTGTTGGCCGTGATGCGCGGGGAAGCAGAAGCGTAGAACCCCCGGCGAGGGGGGACGGGACAACCGGCAATGGCGTGGTGAGCGCACGGCGGTCGCTCGAAGAGCGACGGGGCTGTCGGTCGAATGGCGGAACGTCATGTTCCGCACTCGGCTGATATGTGAATGTGACTCACCCGTAAGGAGTCGGTGAGCAACCGTTTCGCCTTGTCGCACGTCAAGTTGAGCGAAGGGGCGTCACCATGTCCCTATATCAGGATGACCGGCCATTCTGATGGCGTACAAAGTCCCACCGCCCGGTTGCCCCACCCTTTCGTACCCCCCCTAGACTGAACTTCCAGCACAGGTGGCTACACGCTCGAAAGGCGCCCCCGTGTCCATCGTCAACTCACCTGACGGCAACTCCCCCGAAGACGAGCGTCCGTTCGAAGACGACCCGACGGCCGACCGGCCATCGATCGGCCGTGCCCTGCAGAAGGCGCGCATCGATGCCCATCTGACCGTCGACGACGTCAGCAACGCCACCCGCGTCCGTATCACGATCATCCACGCCATCGAACAGAACGACTTCGCCCCCTGTGGTGGTGACGTCTACGCGCGCGGGCACATCCGGACCCTGGCCCGCGCCGTCCGCCTCGATCCGGCCCCGCTGCTGGCCCAGTACGACGCCGAGCACGGCGGACGTCCCGCGCCGACGCCCGCCGCCCCGCTCTTCGAGGCGGAACGCATCCGCCCCGAGCGCCGCGGACCGAACTGGACGGCCGCCATGGTCGCCGCGATCGTCGCGGTGATCGGCTTCGTCGGGTTCACCATGGTCAAGGGTGGCGGCACCGGCGACGACTCCAAGACGCAGGTCGCCGAGGGGTCCACGCCGACCGTCAAGAAGTCCGCCGCACCGTCGGCGTCCGCCTCCAAGCCCGCCGACCCGAAGCCCGAGCCCTCCGACAGCGCCATCGCGGCCGCTCCGCAGGACAAGGTGACCGTCCAGGTCAGCGCCGCGGACGGACGCAGCTGGATCTCCGCCAAGGACCACAACGGGCGGATGCTCTTCGACGGGCTGCTGAAGCAGGGCGAGTCCAAGACCTTCCAGGACAGCTCCAAGATCAACCTGATCCTCGGCGACGCCGGAGCCATCCAGCTCTACGTCAACGGCAAGAAGATCGAGGACCAGTTCCAGCCGGGCGCGGTGGAGCGTCTGACGTACACGAAGGGTGACCCCCAGGTCGGATAGGGGTCCCGAGCAGCACACCGTCGACGGGGTTGGCCAAGATCGGCCAACCCCGTCGACGTGGGGTGTCGGCCAGACAAAGTAGTCTTGAGCCCATGCCTGAACGCCGTACCGTCGCACTCGTCACCCTTGGCTGCGCCCGTAACGAGGTGGACTCGGAGGAGCTCGCAGGCCGCTTGGAGGCGGACGGCTGGCAACTCGTCGAGGACGCCGAACAAGCGGACGTCGCCGTCGTCAACACCTGTGGCTTCGTCGAGGCCGCCAAGAAGGACTCCGTCGACGCCCTCCTCGAGGCCAATGACCTCAAGGGCCACGGCAGAACCCAGGCCGTGGTCGCGGTCGGCTGCATGGCCGAGCGGTACGGCAAGGAACTCGCCGAGGCGCTCCCCGAGGCCGACGGCGTGCTCGGCTTCGACGACTACGCCGACATCTCGGACCGCCTCCAGACCATCCTGAACGGCGGCATCCACGCCTCCCACACCCCGCGCGACCGGCGCAAGCTGCTGCCGATCAGCCCGGCCGAGCGGCAGACCGCCGGCGAGGACGTGGCCCTTCCCGGCCACGGCGCCCCCACCGACCTGCCCGAGGGCGTCGCCCCCGTCTCCGGACCCCGCGCGCCCCTGCGCCGCCGTCTGGACGGCGCCCCGGTCGCCTCGGTGAAGCTGGCCTCCGGCTGCGACCGCCGCTGCACCTTCTGCGCCATCCCCTCCTTCCGGGGCTCGTTCATCTCGCGCCGCCCCAGCGACGTCCTGAACGAGGCCCGCTGGCTCGCCGAGCAGGGCGTCAAGGAGGTGATGCTCGTCTCCGAGAACAACACCTCGTACGGCAAGGACCTGGGTGACATCCGTCTCCTGGAGACGATGCTCCCCGAGCTGGCCGAGATCGACGGCATCGAGCGCGTGCGGGTCAGCTACCTCCAGCCCGCCGAGATGCGCCCCGGGCTCATCGACGTCCTGACCTCGACCCCGAACGTCGCCCCGTACTTCGACCTGTCCTTCCAGCACTCCGCGCCCGACGTGCTGCGCTCCATGCGCCGCTTCGGCGACACCGACCGGTTCCTGGAACTGCTCGACACCATCCGGGCCAAGGCCCCGGCGGCCGGCGTGCGCTCCAACTTCATCGTGGGCTTCCCCGGCGAGAGCGAGGCCGACCTCGCGGAGCTGGAGCGCTTCCTCACCGGAGCCCGTCTCGACGCGATCGGCGTCTTCGGATACTCCGACGAGGAGGGCACCGAGGCGGCGACCTACGAGAACAAGCTCGACGAGGACGTCGTCGCCGAGCGTCTGGCGCGCGTGTCCCGCCTCGCCGAGGAACTGGTCGCCCAGCGTGCCGAGGAGCGCGTGGGCGAGACCGTGCACGTGCTGGTCGAGGGCGTCGACGACGAGGACGGCGCGTACGGCCGTGCCGCGCACCAGGCGCCGGAGACCGACGGACAGGTGCTGTTCACGAGCGGCGAGGGCTTGACCGTCGGCCGTATCGTCGAGGCCAAGGTGGTGGGCACGGAAGGTGTCGACCTGGTGGCCGAGCCGCTCCCGGGCTCGTTCGAGAGCGCTGAGGAGGCGGCCAGATGAGCGGAGCCCCGGCATCCGCGGCGGGCGGCTCCCCGGGCGCCACGGGCGCGACGGGCGCCCCCGGCGCTTCCGGCGGTCAGCGCGCCTCCGGTGGTCCGGGTGGCCCGGGTGCGTCGAGTGGTACGGGCCCGGCTTCCGTTGGTCCGGGTGCTTCGGGTGCACACGGTGCGGCGGGCGCTCCGGACGCCGAAGGGGGTCCGAAGACGCCTCGGGGCGGGAAACTGGGTGCCGCGGCCGTCAACCAGGCCAGCCTCTGGAACATCGCCAACATCCTGACCATGATCCGGCTCGTCCTCGTGCCGGGCTTCGTGGTCCTGATGCTGGCCGACGGCGGATACGACCCCGCCATGCGCGCCTGGGCCTGGGCGGCCTTCGCCGTCGCCATGATCACCGACATCTTCGACGGCCACCTCGCGCGCACGTACAACCTCGTCACGGACTTCGGGAAGATCGCCGATCCCATCGCCGACAAGGCGATCATGGGTGCGGCGCTGATCTGTCTGTCCGGCCTCGGGGATCTGCCGTGGTGGGTCACCATCGTCATCCTCGGCCGTGAACTCGGCGTCACCCTGCTGCGGTTCGTCGTGATCCGCTACGGCGTCATCCCGGCGAGCCGTGGCGGCAAACTGAAGACGCTGGCCCAGGGCACGGCCGTCGGCATGTACATCCTGCCGCTGACCGGGCTGCTGGCCAGTCTGCGGTTCTGGGTGATGGGCGTCGCGATCGTGCTGACCGTCGTCACCGGACTCGACTACGTGAGACAGGCCATTGTGCTGCGCCGCCGCGGAATCGCCGAACGGCGGGCGGCCGCCGTGGAGGCCGAGCGGTGAGTCCCACGGCCGCCGAAGTGGTGCGACTACTGACGGTGAGGGGCGAGACCCTCGCCGTCGCCGAGTCGCTCACCGGCGGCCTGGTGGCGGCGGAGATCACCGCGGTGCCGGGTGCCTCGAAGGCGTTCCGGGGCTCCGTGACCGCGTACGCCACCGAACTGAAGCACGGACTCCTCGGCGTCGATGTCACTCTTCTGGCCGAACGCGGCGCGGTGGACCCGCAGGTCGCGGCACAGATGGCGGCCGGGGTGCGGAAGGCGCTCGGCGCCGACTGGGGCATCGCGACCACCGGCGTCGCCGGTCCCGAACCGCAGGACGGACAGCCTGTGGGTACGGTCTATGTGGCCGTCGACGGGCCCTTCGAGACGCCTGCCGACACCTCCCGTGGCGGGAAAGTGGTGCCGCTGCGGTTGAACGGCGACCGGGCGGAAATCCGTATGGAGAGTGTACGCAGCGTACTCGCGCTGCTTCTTCGGGAGCTCGCGGGCGAACAGACCGGGAATGAGCGGGCACAGGATACGGAACAGAACGGGGGGTTTTGATGTTTGCAGCCCTGAGTGAACACGACATCGCTCCCCGCACGGCCGCGGCGCAAGGCGGTACGGTGGGGCGTGAAGGATGCGGCTACGCGGTCCGAGGAGGGAGCCACCGATGATTCTGCTCCGTCGCCTGCTGGGTGACGTGCTGCGTCGGCAGCGCCAGCGCCAGGGCCGTACTCTGCGCGAAGTCTCCTCGTCCGCCCGAGTCTCACTCGGCTATCTCTCCGAGGTGGAGCGGGGGCAGAAGGAGGCGTCCTCCGAGCTGCTCTCCGCGATCTGCGACGCGCTGGACGTACGGATGTCCGAGCTCATGCGGGAAGTGAGCGACGAGCTCGCCCTCGCCGAGCTGGCACAGTCGGCTGCGGCCACCGAACCGGTGCCCGCGCCGGTGCGTCGCCCGATGCTCAATTCCGTATCGGTGACCGGCGTGCCACCGGAACGGGTCACGATCAAGGCGCCTGCCGAAGCGGTCGACGTCGTCGCCGCCTGACGCTCACCGGCTCGCTGTCCGAGCCCTGAGACGTACCACCGAAGCCCCGGCCGGGGTTTCTCCGGGAAGACCCGGAGGAGCAGGGCCGGGGCTTTCGCGTTCCCCGGCTCCCTGGCGGGCCCGTTTGCCGGTATCCGGCGCGGCCCCCATGGTGGAGGGGCCGGACGTTGCCGGCGCCCGCCGTCGTGACCGGTGGGCCGGGTGAGCCGGGTTCGGTCGGATGCGGTCGGTCCGGCCCCGCGGTGTTCACGGCCGGTGCGGTCGTGGGGTCTTCGCGGCCGGTGTGGTCGCTGGACGGGCCGCCCCGGTCGTCGTGAATCGGAGGATGCGGATGTACGTCGTCAAGAGCTCCCTGCCCGACGCGGACCTGAAGACGGTCGCCGCGGCGCTCCAGGGCGCCCTGGTCGATCTGCTGGACCTCTCCCTGGTGGCGAAGCAGGTCCACTGGAACGTGGTGGGGCCCCGCTTCCGTTCCGTCCACCTCCAGCTCGACGAGGTCGTGGACATCGCGCGGCTGCACTCCGACACCGTGGCCGAGCGCGCCTCGACCCTGGGTGTGCCGCCGGACGGGCGCGCGGCCACCGTGACGGCCGGCAGCGGCATCGGACACACACCGGACGGCTGGATCAAGGACACCGACGCCGTACGGACGCTCGTGGACGCGCTCGGCGCGGTGATCGCGCGGATGCGGGAGCGAGTGGCCGCCACGGCGGACGCGGATCCGGTGAGCCAGGACCTCCTCATCGGGATCACGGCCGACCTCGAGAAACACCACTGGATGTTCCAGGCGGAGAACGGCTGAGCGGCCGGGAGCCGCTCGGGCCCGGACGGCGGCGCCTGCCGCCGGTGTGCCCTGCTCGCGCGCGAGGACGGCGGCCCGGTGCCGCGCCGGAGGTGAGTGCCATGGCGGGGCGGACAGTGCGGCGGGGGGCGTGTTTCATATTCGGCGCGCTGTGGTGGTTCAGCGTGCTCCGGCTCGTGTTCGTCCCCGGTGCCGGAGTGATCGAGGGCGCCGTCGCGGCGGGCGGGTGGGGGCTCAGCCTGCTGCCGGTCCACTGCGTGCCGAAGTCCCGGGCGGCCGGGGCCGTGGGGCCGGACCGGTGGCGGGCGCGGTGGCGCGGCCGGCGGCGGGCGGCGCCCCGGTTCGAGAGCGCCGGCGGGCGGGCTACCAGGGCATGGCGACGCCGCCGTTGGGGCGGAGGATCTGACCGGTGGTGAACGCCGAGGCGTCCGACGCCAGGTACAGCACGGCGTGGGCGATGTCCTCGGGCTCCCCGACGCGGCCCAGCGGGGACAGACGGGCCATGAACGCCTCGGTGTGCGCCTGCCGTTCACCGTGGCGGTCGGTCATGGGCGTGCGGATCCAGCCCGGCGCCACGGCGTTGACGCGGATGCCGTGCGGGCCGGCCTCGGTCGCCAGCGTCTTCGTCAGCTGGACGACGGCCGCCTTGGCCGCGCTGTAGCAGAGCAGGCCCGGACCGCCCGAGTCGATGGCGCCCGACGCCATGGTGACGATGCTGCCGCGGACCCCGTTCGCGATCATCGAGAGCGCGGCCTCCTGGCAGGCGTGCAGGACCCCCTTGAAGTTGACGTCCAGCACCCGGTCCAGATCCTCGTCCGAGGTGTCCAGGACCGGGCTGCTGTGCATGATCCCGGCGATCGCGGCCATCACGTCGAGCCGGCCGCACGCGGCGACGGCCTCCCGGAGCCGGGCGCGGTCGGTGACGTCGAGCCGGTGGCCGAGGGCGGTGCCGCCCTTGTCCTTGACCAGCGACGCGGTCTCGTGCAGGCCCTGTTCGTCGACGTCCGCGCAGTGCACGGTCGCGCCCGCCTCCGCCAGCAGGACCGCCGCCGCGCGGCCGATGCCGCTGCCCGCGCCGGTGACGAAGGCAGTGCGTCCGGTGAGGTCGTACGCAGGGAGTCCCATGAGGGGACGGTACGAAGAGATCTGACGGGTCGTCAATCGGTCGTGCGGGACCGGACGGTCGGACGGGCGGGCGGCGGGGTGGGACCGGCCTGGCAGCGGGGGCACCAGTACGTGGGGCGCTCGCGGGATCCGTCGCCCTGGTTCGCGACGCGCACCGGCGTCCCGCAGCGCAGACAGGGCCGCGGGGTCCGCCCGTAGACGAACAGGTGCTGTTCCCTGAGGCCGGTGGTGACGCGGACCGGACGGTCGCGGTTGTACTCCAGCAGCCTCTTCGCGAGAACCGGCAACGAGGCAGCGCGGTCGGCGGGCAGCGCCCCGACGGGGAGCCAGGGAGTGACCCCGAGCAGGAAGCACAGCTCGCTCTTGTACACGTTCCCGATCCCGGCGAGGTTGCGCTGGTCCAGGAGGGCCTCGCCCAGGGCGCGGTCGGGGTCGCCGAGGAGGTTCTCCAAGGCCCTGGCCGGGTCCCAGTCCGGGCCCAGGAGGTCGGGGCCGAGATGGCCGACCGCGCGGGCCTCGTCGGCGGTGCGGAGCAGCTCCAGCACGGGCAGGCGGTAGCCGACGGCCGTGCGGTCCTGCGTGCCGAGGATGGCCCGGATCTGGTGGGCGGGGCCTCCGCTCCAGCGCCGGCCCGGCTCGTACACCTTCCAGGAGCCGTCCATCCGCAGATGCGAGTGCAGCGTCAGACCACCCTCGATCCGGGTGAGGAGGTGCTTGCCGCGCGCGGTGACGTCCAGGACGCCGCGGCCGGTGAGGTCCGCCGTGGCGAACCGGGGCACCCGCAGGTCGGAGCGGATCAGGACCTTGCCCGCGAGGGCGACGTGCAGGCGCTTCGCGGCCTGCCAGACGGTGTCTCCTTCGGGCATGGCTCCAGGGTGGCACGGGTCGGCGCGGCCGGTCAGGCCCGGAGGCGGAGACCGCGCGGGGTGGCGATGAAGCCCGCTCCTTCCAGAAGGGTGCCCAGAGGTGAGGTGAGGGCCGAGACGCCGTTGACGCGTTCGACGGTGACCGTGCCGAGCGAGCCCGCGCGGGCGGCCGCGGCGAGGGCCTCCGCCGCCGGAGCCAGGCGGGCGTCCTGGGCGAGGGGACCGTCCGGATCGGCCGGCCAGGCCAGCAGCGTCTTGCCGCCGCGCTCCATGTAGAGCGTCAGCTCACCGTCGACCAGGACGACCAGGGAACCCGCCTTGCGGCCCGGCTTGTGGCCCGCCTCCGTCGGCGACTCGGGCCACGGAAGGGCCGCGCCGTAGGCGTTGGCGGGGTCGGCGGCGGCCAGGACGACGGCGGGGGAGGCCGTACGGGAACGGGCGCCCGGGTGGGCGGAGCCGTTCCCCGGATACGGCGGGCCGCCACGACGGGACGGGGTGCCGCGGTGCTGGGCCGCGTCCGGGTGGGGCGCCCCGGCCGGGAAGGCGGAGTCGGCGGAGAAGGTGTGGTCGTCGCCGAAGTCGAAGTCGAGCGCGGAGCCTGGACCCCCGAGGGGTGCGTCCTGGCCGAACCCGGGCGGGAGGGCGTTCCAGGAGTCCGGCCCGCCGGGGAGACCGCTCCCGTCCGGGAAGGAGTCGCCGCCGCGGCCCGCGCCGTCGAAACCCGAGGGGGAGCGGGGGAAGGCCGCGCTGTCCGGGAAGCCGTTGGCGGCGGGGGAGTTGTCCGGGACGGCCGGTTCGAGCAGCGCCGTGCCCCGGTCGCGGGCGTTCGCCGCGGCCCGGAGCCGGTCCACCGCGCCGTCCATCGCGAACTGGGCCGCGCCGAGCCCCTCGACCACATAGCCCCGGCGGGCCTGGCCGCTGTCCTCGAAGGCCGACAGGACGCGGTACACCGCCGAGAAGCCGCCCTCGACGCCCTCCGCCGCGACGGCACCCCGGGTCACCACCCCGTGCCGGTCGAGCAGCGTCCGGGCCAGGGCGTGGGCGCGGACCGTGGCGTCGGGTTCCCGCCCGGGCAGCAGCGACCAGCGGCCCGCCACGGTGGGAGGCCCCGTACGCGACTGGGGGCGCGCCCCGCCCGTCAGGGAGCCGTAGCGCCCGCGGGGGACCGAACGCTTGGCGCGGTGGGCCGTGGACCCGGCGGTGCGGCCCGAGCCCAGCAGGGAACGCATCGGCGCGAGCGTGTCGTTCGTCAGCCGCCCGGACCAGGCCAGCTCCCAGATCGCGTCGGCGAGCTGGGGATCGGTCGCGTCGGGGTGGGTGGTGGCCCGGACCTGGTCGGCGATCTGGCGGAAGAACAGGCCGTAGCCCCCGGAGAGGGTCTCCAGGACCGACTCGTGCAGCGCCGTCGGCTCCAGCGGGTGCGCGGCCGGAAGGAGCAGCGGGGCGGCGTCCGCGAGATACAGCGACACCCAGCCGTCCTTGCCCGGCAGGGAACCCGCCCCGGCCCAGACCACCTCACCGGCGGACGTGAGCTCGTCGAGCAGCGCGGGTGTGTAACCGGCAACCCGGGACGGCAGCACGAGCTTCTCCAGCGCCGAGGCGGGCACGGACGCCCCCTGCAATTGCTCGACGGCCCGCACCAGTCCGTCGATGCCCCGCAGCCCGTGACCGCTGCCCACGTGCTGCCACTGCGGCAGGAACTGGGCGAGCGCGGCCGGCGGGACCGGTTCGAGTTCGTGGCGCAGGGCCGCGAGCGAGCGGCGGCGCAGCCGGCGCAGCACCGCCGCGTCGCACCACTCCTGGCCGATGCCCGCGGGATGGAACTCGCCCTGCACGACCCGGCCGGCCGCCGCGAGGCGATGCAGGGCGCCGTCGGTGACGGCCGTGCCCAGGCCGAAGCGGGCGGCGGCCGTGGCCGAGGTGAACGGCCCGTGGGTGCGCGCGTACCGGGCGAGGAGATCGCCCAGCGGGTCCTTCACCGGCTCGGTGAAGGCCTCGGGGACACCGACGGGCAGCGCCGTGCCGAGCGCGTCCCGCAGCCGGCCCGCGTCCTCGATGGCGGCCCAGTGGTCGGCCCCGGCGATCCGGACCCGGATGGCGCGCCGGGCGGCGGCCAGTTCGCCCGCCCACCGCGGCTCGGCGCCGCGCTCGGCCAGCTCGGCCTCCGTGAGCGGCCCGAGCAGCCGCAGCAGGTCGGCGACACCCTCCACGTCCTTGATGCGCCGGTCCTCGGTGAGCCACTGGAGCTCGCGCTCCAGCTCGGCCAGGACCTCGGCGTCCAGCAGCTCCCGCAGCTCGGCCTGGCCCAGCAGCTCGGCCAGCAGCCGCGAGTCCAGCGACAGCGCGGCGGCCCGCCGCTCGGCGAGCGGGGAGTCCCCCTCGTACAGGAACTGGGCGACGTACCCGAAGAGGAGGGAGCGGGCGAAGGGGGAGGGCTCGGGGGTGGTGACCTCGACGAGCCGCACCTTGCGGGACTCGATGTCCCCCATCAGTTCCCTGAGCCCCGGCACGTCGAAGACGTCCTGGAGGCATTCGCGCACCGCCTCCAGGACGATCGGGAACGAACCGAACTCACTGGCCACCTGGAGCAGCTGGGCGGCGCGCTGCCGCTGCTGCCACAGGGGGGTGCGCTTGCCGGGGTTGCGGCGCGGCAGGAGCAGGGCGCGGGCCGCGCATTCGCGGAAACGGGCGGCGAAGAGGGCCGAACCGCCGACCTGGTCGGTGACGATCTGGTCGACCTCGCCCTTGTCGAAGGCGACGTCCGCCGCGCCGACCGGGGCCTGCTCCGCGTCCCACTCCGCGCCCGCCTTCGACGGCGCCTGGTCGAGCAGGTCCAGGTTCATCAGATCGGCGTCCGGAAGCCGCAGCACGATCCCGTCGTCCGCATGCATGACCTGGGCGTCCATGCCGTACCGCTCGGACAGCTTGGCACCCAGGGCGAGGGCCCAGGGCGCGTGGACCTGGGCGCCGAAGGGAGAGTGCACGACCACGCGCCAGTCGCCCAGCTCGTCGCGGAAGCGCTCGACCACGATGGTTCGGTCGTCCGGGATGTGTCCGCACGCCTCGCGCTGTTCGGCGAGGTACGCGATGACGTTGTCCGCGGCCCAGGTGTCCAGGCCCGCCGCGAGCAGACGCAGCCGGGCGTCCTCCTCGGGGAGCGAACCGACCTCGCGCAGGAACGCGCCGACCGCGCGGCCCAGTTCCAGCGGACGCCCGAGCTGGTCGCCCTTCCAGAAGGGCAGCCGGCCGGGGACGCCGGGCGCCGGGGAGACCAGGACCCGGTCCCTGGTGATGTCCTCGATGCGCCAGGAACTGGTGCCGAGGGTGAAGACGTCGCCGACGCGGGACTCGTAGACCATCTCCTCGTCGAGCTCGCCGACCCGGCCGCCGCCCTTCTTGGGGTCGGCGCCCGCGAGGAACACCCCGAACAGACCGCGGTCGGGGATGGTGCCCCCGGAGGTGACGGCGAGACGCTGGGCGCCGGGCCGGCCGGTCACCGTGCCCGCGACCCGGTCCCACACCACGCGGGGCCGCAGCTCGGCGAAGGCGTCCGACGGATAGCGGCCCGCGAGCATGTCGAGCACGGCGGTGAACGCCGACTCCGGCAGCGAGGCGAACGGGGCCGCCCGGCGGACCATGGACAGCAGGTCGTCGACCTGCCAGGTGTCGAGCGCGGTCATGGCGACGAGCTGCTGGGCCAGCACGTCCAGCGGATTGGCGGGGACCCGGAGGGACTCGATGGAGCCGGTGCGCATCCGCTCCGTGACCACGGCCGCCTGCACCAGGTCACCCCGGTACTTGGGGAAGACGACCCCGGTGGAGACCGCGCCGACCTGGTGACCCGCGCGGCCCACACGCTGGAGCCCCGAGGCCACGGACGGCGGGGACTCGACCTGGACGACGAGGTCGACCGCGCCCATGTCGATGCCCAGTTCGAGACTGGAGGTGGCGACCACGGCCGGGAGACGGCCGGCCTTCAGGTCCTCCTCGACCTGCGCCCGTTGTTCCTTGGAGACCGATCCGTGGTGCGCCCGGGCGATGACGGGGGGCGCCCCCTGGGCCGCGCCGGAGCCGCCCATCAGCTCCGCGGGAGCGTGCGCCTCCTCCAGGGGCTCGCCGGTCGCCCTCTCGTACGCGATCTCGTTGAGCCGGTTGCACAGGCGCTCGGCGAGACGCCGCGAGTTGGCGAACACGATCGTCGAGCGGTGGGACTGGACGAGGTCGGCGATCCGCTCCTCGACGTGCGGCCAGATCGACGGCTTCTCGGCGCCCTCCTTGCCGTCGGCGGCCGGCGACCCGCCCAGCTCGCCCAGGTCCTCGACCGGCACGACCACGGAGAGGTCGAACTCCTTGCCGGACGGCGGCTGGACGATCTCCACCTTGCGCTGCGGCGAGAGATAGCGCGCCACCTCGTCCACCGGACGCACGGTCGCCGAGAGCCCGATGCGCCGGGCGGGCTTGGGCAGCAGTTCGTCGAGGCGCTCCAAGGTGAGCGCGAGATGGGCGCCGCGCTTGGTGCCCGCGACCGCGTGCACCTCGTCCAGGATCACCGTCTCGATGCCGGTCAGCGCGTCGCGTGTGGCCGAGGTCAGCATCAGGAACAGCGACTCGGGGGTCGTGATCAGGATGTCCGGCGGGCGGGTGGCCAGAGCCCGGCGCTCGGCGGGCGGGGTGTCGCCGGAACGGATGCCCACCTTCACCTCCGGCTCCGGCAGCCCGAGCCGCACGGACTCCTGCCGGATGCCGGTCAGCGGGCTGCGCAGATTGCGCTCCACGTCGACCGCGAGCGCCTTGAGCGGGGACACGTACAGAACCCGGCAGCGCTTGCGCGGCTCCGCGGGAGGCGGCGTCGAGGCCAGCTGGTCGAGCGCGGCGAGGAACGCGGCCAGCGTCTTGCCGGAACCGGTCGGGGCCACGACCAGCACGTCCGAGCCCGCCCCGATGGCCGCCCACGCCCCGGCCTGGGCCGCGGTGGGCGCGGAAAAGGCCCCCGTGAACCAGCCGCGGGTCGCGGGGGAGAAGCCGTCGAGCGCTCGGTGTGCGGAGCTGACCATGCGTCCATCCTGCACCCGCCCACTGACAACCGTGCCGACCTGCGAGAACACCGTGGTGGCGGCCGATGGCGGCCGATGGCGGCCGGTGGCGGAGGGGGCGAGGCGGTGAGGGTGACCGCGGCCGGTGCCGACGAGGTGGCGAGGCGGCGGGACGAGGTGGCGGAGGGGGCGAGGTGGTGAGGGTGACCGCGGCCAGTGCCGACGGGGTGGCGAGGCGGCGGGACGAGGTGGCGGACAATGAGGAGGTGGCAGGTTCGGGGCAGGAGCGGGCACGGCACTGGCAGTACGCGGAGCTGCCCGGTGTCGATCTGCTGCGGGCCCGCTACGTCGAGAAGATCTTCGTGCGCCACACCCACGAGAACTTCGTCATCGCCGCCGTCGCCGAGGGCGTCGAGGTCTTCCACCACGGCGGCGCCGACCAGTACGTGGGCCCCGGTTCGCTGGCCCTGGTCAATCCCGACACCCCGCACACCGGGCGCGCGGGTGTTCCCGAGGGCTGGCGGTACGGCGCCGTCTACCCCTCGCCCGCCATGGTGGCCGAGATCGCCGCCGAGACCACCACGCTGCGCGGCACCCCCGGATTCAGCCGCCCGGTGCTCGAGGACCCGTACGCCGCAAAGCTGGTCCACCAGGTGCTCAGGGCGACCGAGGAGGGCAACGCGCTGGCCGCCGACACCCTGCTGCGGGTCGCCGTGACCCGGCTGCTGCGCCTGAACGGGGGGACCATGCCACAGCGGGCCGTACGCACCGCCGGCGGCCGGCTCGCGGCACGCGCGCGGGGCGTGCTCGACGAGCGGATGGCCGAGCCGCCGACCCTGGAGCGCCTCGCGGCCGACCTCGGCACCAGCCCGTTCGCGCTGCTGCGCGCGTTCCGGGACACCTACGGGATGCCGCCCCACACCTGGCTGACGGACGCGCGGGTGCGCCGGGCACGCCGGCTCCTGGACGCCGGGTCCACGCCCGCCGAGGCGGCCGTCACCGTCGGCTTCACCGACCAGCCCCACCTCAACCGTCACTTCAGCCGGATCGTGGGCGTGCCTCCGGGCGCCTACCAGCGGGAGCGCAAGAACGTACAAGACGCGGGGCGGCCGCTCACCGTAGCGTCCGACGCGTGGCACAACAGACAGCTCTCCCAGACATACGCAGTGAAGAAGGCGGAAAACCCGACGCCGCCGTCGTCCGAGACGCCCTCGGCGTCGGGGTCGCCGTCGGACTGTCCGGTTTCGCCTTCGGAGTGACCTCGGCCGGCAGCGGGCTCAGCCTGCTCCAGACCTGCGCCCTGAGCCTCCTGGTCTTCACCGGGGCGTCGCAGTTCGCGCTCGTGGGCGCGCTCGCCGCCGGGGGCAACCCCCTCACCGCGGCCGCCGGCGCCTTCTTCCTCGGGGTCCGCAACGCCTTCTACGGGCTGCGGCTGTCCCAGCTTCTGGCCCTCCCGCGCGCGGTGCGCCCGTTCGCCGCCCAGTGGGTGATCGACGAGACCACGGCCGTGGCGCTCGCCCAGCCCACCCGCCGCAGTGTGCGGATCGGCTTCACCGTCACCGGCCTGTCGCTCTACCTGCTGTGGAACCTCACCACCCTGCTGGGCGCGGCCGGGGCCGAGGCCATCGGCGACACCGACGCCTGGGGCCTGGACGCGGCCGGGCCCGCGGTCTTCCTCGCGCTGCTCGCGCCGATGCTGAAGACCACCACGGAACGCGCCGTCGCGGGAATCGCCGTCCTCCTGGGGCTCGGCCTGCTGCCCGTGCTCCCCGCCGGAGTGCCGGTGCTGGTGGCCGCCCTGGCCGCCCCCGCCGTCCTCTACGTGACGGGCCGCCGCCGCGCCGACGCCACGCCGGGCGCGGTCGCCGCCGGGCCCGACGCGACGCCGGAGGCCGCGACGGAGGCCGCGACGGAGGAGCCGTCGGCCGCCGCGCGCGACGACGGCCCCGGAGCGCCGGCGCACGAGAACGACGGACCGGCGGACATGTCAGGAGGAGACCGGTGAACATCTGGATCGCCATCGCAGTCACCGCCGTCGGCTGCTACGCCGTCAAGCTCGTCGGCCTCCTGATCCCCGCGGGCGTGCTGGAGCGGCCGCTGGTGCAGCGCCTCGCCGCCCTGCTGCCCGTGGCGCTGCTGGCCGCCCTCACGGCCCAGCAGACCTTCGCCGACGGGCGGGTCCTCGTCGTCGACGCGAAGGCCGCCGGACTCGCCGCGGCGGCCGTCGCGCTGATCCTGCGCGCCCCGTTCCTGGTGGTCGTCGCCGCGGCTGTCGTGGTGACGGCCGGGGTCCGCGCGCTGACGGGCTGACGTCCGGGCGCCGGGGCCGCCACCGGTGACCGCGTCCGACGGCGGCCCCGGCGGACTCAGTGGACGGGCCGGGCGTACGCCTGGAGGGTGCGCAGGGCCTCGATGGTCACGATGGGACGGCTCTCCAGTGCCGGGCCCGGTGCCCACTGGCGCCAGCGGACCGGCCACCCGCCGTCCTCCTGCTGCTCCTCCGCGAGGTGGTCCAGCGAACGGGCCATCTCCTCGTCGGTGAACCACGCGCGCGCGAGCGAGTCCGGCGTGCGCGCGTAGTCGTGCGGGAAGTGGTGCTCACCGGGCGCGTACCCCGGAGCGACGGGGTAGGCATCCAGGCGCCCGGGGTCCAGCGCGGCGAGTCGCTGCTCGCGCACGAGCCGGCCCAGCCGGTCGGCGCTCGCCTGCGCGCGCGAGCGGTCGGCCGCGGAGTCCAGGAAGGCGACGGCCGCCTCGATCTCGTAGGGATGCGACTTCTCCAGGGACTCCACCGCCTGCCAGCAGAAGTCGGTGGCCCGGAACAGCCAGGCGTTCCACACCTCGTTGCGGTGCAGCAGGCCCACGACCGGGCCGGTGGCCAGGAGCTCGCTCGGCGGGTCGTCGACGACCGGCACGAACGGGGCCGCCGGATAGCCGCGCTGGCTGGGACGGACGGCGGGGAGCGCGCCGTCCGCGGTCGACACGGACGTCAGATAGCGGCACACCCGCTCCACGCGCTGTCCGCCGCAGCGCCCGATCGAATCGAGCACCCTCAGGGCGTGCCCGGTGTGCAGCGGCTGGCTGACCGGGCCGCGCAGATCGGGTTCGAGCGCGTGACCGTACCCCTCGTCCTCGTTGCGGTAGGCGGCCAGCGCCGTCTCCACCGCCTCGGCGTCGCCGCCGAGGAAGTGGAAGGCGAAGCGGCGCTGTTCCAGCACGCGCGCGGTGAGCCAGACGAACTGCTCGGCACGGGCGAGGGACGATCGCGCGGTGGGCGTCTGGGGGAGTGGAGATGCTCCGGTTTCGGCCATGCGTCAGACCGTAGGGCGGAAAGCGGTCTCGGCACGCGGTCCCCGGCCGGGCCCACTCTCAGGGGCGGGATACTGGTGTCATGCGGTTGACGGTCTTCTGGCAGCGAATGGCTGATCACTTCGGCGCGGGGTACGCCGAGACGTTCGCGCGCGATCACGTGATGACGGAACTGGGCGGGCTCACCGTCCACGAGGCGCTGGACGCGGGCTGGGAGGCCAAGGACGTGTGGCGCGTGGTGTGCGCGACGATGAACGTTCCGTACGAAAACCACTGAAGCGGACGCGGGGACCGGGAAAGACCGGGGGGACGTGGATCCGGTGTCGGTGGCGTGGGCCAGACTTGGCGGGTGGCCCCGACAGACGAGAACACGCAGGTCGATCAGCAGTCATCACCGTTCGGCACGACGCCGCCCGGCCCGCCCGCGGCCGACGCCGCCGGGTCCGGTGTGCGCATGCCGCGCTGGCTGCCGCGCGCCATGGTGCTCGCGCTCACGCTCGTCGCCGTGTTCCAGCTCGGCAGCTGGGCCTTCCACCAGCTCACCGGCCTGCTGATCAACATCCTGATCTCGTTCTTCCTCGCCCTCGCGATAGAACCGGCCGTCTCCTGGATGGCCTCTCGGGGCATGCGCAGGGGACTGGCCACCTTCCTGGTCTTCCTCGGCTCGCTCATCATGATCGCCGGGTTCGTCACGCTGCTCGGCTCGATGCTCGCGGGCCAGATCATCAAGATGATCGAGGGCTTCCCGGACTACCTCGACTCGCTCATCAACTGGACCAACGCGCACTTCCACACCGACCTCAGACGGGTCGACATCCAGGAGGGACTGCTCCACTCCGACTGGCTGCGCAAGTACGTACAGAACAGCGCCACCGGCGTCCTGGACGTGTCCGGGCAGGTGCTCGGCGGGCTCTTCCAGCTGCTGACCGTCGCGCTGTTCTCGTTCTACTTCGCCGCCGACGGACCCCGGCTGCGGCGCGCGCTGTGCTCGGTGCTGCCGCCGGCCCGGCAGGCCGAGGTGCTGCGCGCCTGGGAGATCGCCGTCGACAAGACCGGCGGCTACCTGTACTCGCGCGGCCTGATGGCCCTCATCTCGGGCATCGCCCACTACATCCTGCTGGAGGCGCTGGGCGTGCCCTACGCGCCGGTGCTCGGTGTGTGGGTCGGTCTGGTCTCGCAGTTCATCCCGACCATCGGCACCTATCTCGCGGGCGCCCTGCCGATGCTGATCGCGTTCACGATCGACCCCTGGTACGCGCTGTGGGTGCTCGTCTTCGTGGTGGTCTACCAGCAGTTCGAGAACTACATGCTCCAGCCCAAGCTGACCTCCAGGACGGTCGACATCCACCCCGCGGTCGCCTTCGGATCGGTGATCGCGGGCACCGCGCTCCTCGGCGCCGTCGGCGCGCTGATCGCCATCCCCGCGGTCGCGACCCTGCAGGCGTTCCTCGGGGCGTACGTGAAGCGCTACGACGTCACGGACGACCCGCGGGTGCACGGCCACCGCACGCGCAGCTCGGAAGGGCTCCTCACCCGCGTGCGACGCCAGCTCGGCCGCTGACGGTCACGAGGTCCCGGCGCCGGGGAGGCGACGGCGGCCGAGCTTCGTGTCGGTGACGGCCGCCGGGGCCGGGCGCGCCGGAGGCGCAGGCGACGACGGGGCGCGGCGACCGTGACGCTCACCAGGTGAGGACCGCCTGGACCCCTGTCACGAGGACGGCGGCCGCGTAGCACCAGACCGCCGCCCGCACGATCCGCTCCCTGCGCTCCTGGCTCCAGCCGGTCCGGGCGAGCAGCCAGGCCAGCGCCGGCAGCACCAGCACGGCGTGCAGGCTCACCCCGTGCAGCGGCTTGAGCGGAGCCGTCGAGTGGTACGCGGCCTCCTGATGGCCGGTCCTGGTCAGAACGACCCCGCGCGCGATCATCACGGCGCCGGAGGCCAGCGCGAGCAGCAGGACCGCGAACCCCGAGCGCACGGCGAGCGGCATGCCGGCGGGGCCGTCGGGACGGCTCCGGAACGAGGCGACCGCGAACGCGGTCAGCACCACGACCAGAACCGCGCCGCCGACCGCGAGCGTCATGGACACCGCCGTGTCGAAGCCGGTCTCCATGTCGAGATGCGAGGGGACCCGGCGCCACGCCTGGAGGGTGATCCCGCCGACTTCCACCACGCAGTCCGCGGCGAACACCAGGAGCAGTACGCCGCGCACCCTCGCCTCCATCCGCACGTACGACGTGACCCAGGTGATCGCCATCAGGGTCAGTCCGAAGGAGAGCCCGAAGGTCACGGGCTTGCGCCAGGACACGGGACCGTCCCAGGGGCCGCCGTCGACGGCGAAGACCACCAGATGCAGGAGGCCCGACAGGACGAGCAGGGCGCCCGTCGCGTGGCAGAGCCGCTCGGCCGGCCGGAGCGAGGGCCTCGGTGGTGAAAGGGGTCGGGTCGTCGTCGGCATGGCCCACAGCCTGCCGGGTGGGCCGGTCGGCGTCGTCGTACGGCCGGAGGTGGTGGCCGTACGCCCGGGAGAGTAGGCCCGGCACGGGGTGGGTACCGGGGACCGGGAGGTGCGCCGGGCCGGGGCGCCGGGGCGGGTTTCCGGGAATCCCGGGGCGTCGTGGGAGCGCGAACGTAGTCTCGGGAGTGCCGCGTGGTGCGCTTGACACGAAAATCGAACATCCATTCTCATGGAGGTTCCGGCGGGGCTTTCGACGGGTGATTCGGCATGGTTTCGACAGAGATGTGACCGAGTTATCCACAGGCTGGACGGGCGTCGGGGCGCATTGTCAGTGGCAGGCGTTAGCGTCTTTGACGTGAAGCGATCGACTCAAGCAAACCGGGTGGAACCCATGGCAGGAACCGACCGCGAGAAGGCGCTCGACGCCGCGCTCGCACAGATTGAACGGCAGTTCGGCAAGGGTGCAGTGATGCGCCTGGGCGAGCGGCCGAATGAGCCCATCGAGGTCATCCCGACCGGGTCGACCGCGCTCGACGTGGCCCTCGGCGTCGGCGGCCTGCCGCGCGGCCGTGTGGTGGAGGTGTACGGCCCGGAGTCCTCCGGTAAGACGACCCTCACCCTGCACGCGGTGGCGAACGCGCAGAAGGCCGGCGGCCAGGTGGCGTTCATCGACGCCGAGCACGCCCTCGACCCCGAGTACGCGAAGAAGCTCGGCGTCGACATCGACAGCCTGATCCTGTCGCAGCCCGACAACGGCGAGCAGGCTCTGGAGATCGTGGACATGCTCGTCCGCTCCGGCGCGCTCGACCTCATCGTCATCGACTCCGTCGCCGCCCTGGTGCCGCGGGCCGAGATCGAGGGCGAGATGGGTGACTCTCACGTGGGTCTCCAGGCCCGTCTGATGAGCCAGGCCCTGCGCAAGATCACCAGCGCGCTCAACCAGTCGAAGACCACGGCGATCTTCATCAACCAGCTCCGCGAGAAGATCGGCGTGATGTTCGGCTCGCCGGAGACCACGACGGGTGGCCGGGCGCTGAAGTTCTACGCCTCGGTGCGCCTCGACATCCGCCGCATCGAGACGCTGAAGGACGGCACGGAGGCGGTCGGCAACCGCACCCGCGTCAAGGTCGTCAAGAACAAGGTCTCGCCGCCCTTCAAGCAGGCCGAGTTCGACATCCTCTACGGCCAGGGCATCAGCCGCGAGGGCGGTCTGATCGACATGGGCGTCGAGCACGGCTTCGTCCGCAAGGCCGGCGCCTGGTACACGTACGAGGGCGACCAGCTCGGCCAGGGTAAGGAGAACGCCCGCAACTTCCTGAAGGACAACCCCGACCTCGCCAACGAGATCGAGAAGAAGATCAAGGAGAAGCTGGGCGTCGGCGTGCGGCCCGAGCAGCCCGCGGCCGAGCCGGGCACGGACGCTGCGGTCGCGGCCACCCCGGAGGACGCCGCGAAGACGGTGCCCGCTCCGGCTGCCAAGGCCACCAAGTCCAGGGCCGCGGCGGCCAAGAGCTAGTCCATGACACGACGAACCGACTGGGCCGAGTACGCCAATTCCCCCACCCCGCTGGAGCCGGGGCAGGGGTACGGCGGGGGAGACGGCGGCCCGGACGGAGACGACGAGGGACCGTACGGCGGTGCCGGGGGGTACGGCGGTCAGCCGTACGGCACCGACGCCGAGTTCCACGGATCCGACCTCGGGTTCCACGGATCCGACGACGGGTTCTACGAATCCGACGGTTTTCACGGCGCCGGTCCGGACGAGGGTGATCCGGGCGGCGGCGGTTCGACGGGCGGCGGTGACGCACGGCGTGGTGACGGCCCGCCGGGCGGTCACGGTTCGCCGGACGCGGTCTCCCGGCGCGGTGGACGCGCCCGGGGCGGACCGCGTGGTGGAAGGGGTCGTCGACGGAGCGGCGGTTTCGGCGAGCCGTCCGGCGACCCGAGGGACGAAGACACCTCCTCCTCGTCGAGGGCCGAGAAGAGGGAGTCCCCTGCGGACCCGGCTGAGCGGGCACGGGCGATCTGTCTGCGCCTGCTCACCGGGACCCCGCGCACGCGCAAGCAGCTGGCGGACGCCTTGCGCAAACGCGAGATCCCCGACGACGTGGCGGACGCCGTGCTGTCACGGTTCGAGGAGGTCGGGCTGATCAACGACGGCGCCTTCGCCGACGCCTGGGTCGAGTCGCGGCACCACGGACGAGGGCTGGCCCGGCGGGCGCTCGTCCAGGAACTGCGGACCAAGGGCGTGGAAGCGACGCTGATCGACGAGGCCGTAGGACAGCTCGACTCCGACCAGGAGGAGGCGACCGCGCGTGAACTCGTCGCGCGCAAGCTGCGCTCCACCCGTGGACTCGACCGCGACAAGCGGCTGAGACGCCTCGCCGGCATGCTCGCCCGCAAGGGCTACTCCCAGGGCATGGCCCTGCGAGTGGTCCGCCAAGCCCTCGAGGAAGAGGGCGAGGACACGGAGGGCCTCGGGGACGAGGGGTTCTGAGCAGCCCAGGCCCCCGGAGTCCCAGAGCCTCAGATTCCCAGAGCCTCAGAGTCAGAGAGCCTCGGAGTCCGAGAGAGCCGTAACCCGGGAGCCCGGAGGGCCGAAGTCCCAGGGCCGAAGTCCCGGGGGCCCGGAGAGTCGCAGTTCCGGGAGTCTGGAGGGCCGAAGTCCCGGGGGCCCGGAGAGTCGCAGTTCCGGGCGCCAGAGGGCAGCAGTCCCCGGGGGCCGGAGATGCGCAGCCCCCGAGGGCCGTGGGCGGTCAGTTCTCCGGGTCGGCCGACGCGGTCGTCACCGGAAGGCCGGCGCTCTTCCACGCCTGGAAGCCGCCGACAAGATCGGTCGCCCTGCGCAGGCCCAGCCGCCGCAGGGACTCGGCGGCGAGACTCGAGGCGTACCCCTCGTTGCAGAACAGCACGATCCGCAGGTCATGACCGGTGGCCTCGGGGACGCGGTGACTGCCCGTGGGGTCCAGCCGCCACTCCAGTTCGTTGCGCTCGATCACAAGGGCGCCCGGGACCAGACCGTCCCGCTCGCGCAGGGCGGCGTAACGGGTGTCGACGAGCAGCGCCTCCCCTCGTTCCACGGCCTTGAAGGCCTCCTCGGCCTCGACGCGGTCGAGACCCGCGCGGACCTGTTCCAGCAAGGCGTCGATGCCCACGGGCTGCGCGGGCTGTCCGATGTCGCTCACTGCCAGTCCTCCGGTCGCTCGACGTGCTCCAGGCGCAGGATCTGACCCGTCCGGCTGTAGCGGCGGATCTGCGGGAGCGGCGGGTAGTAGGCGTGGACCGAGATCGCGTGCTCCTCGGTGGACTCGTTGAGCACCTCGTGCACGTGATGGCGGCCGAAGCCGCGGCCGGTCCCTGCGGGGAGCCTTCGCTGCCGGTCGATCTCCTCGGCGAGTTCCAGGGTCTTCCAGCCGTCGGCGGGGAGCCGGGCGGCGAGCGAGTTCTCCTTCAGTTCGCCCGCCGCGGTGAGGAAGGCGCCGACCGACTCGGCGTGGTCGTGCCAGCCGGTCCCGGTGCCGGGAGGCCAGCCGATGAGCCAGGCCTCGCTGCCGCCGGGGCCTTCGAGCCGTACCCAGGTGCGGCCCTCGGGGTCGAGGGGGAGCGAGGCGATCAGTTCGGCGTCGGCCGCCGTGCGGCGCACGAAGGCCAGCAGGTCGGCCTGGGTCGGAGGGCGCGCGTCGCCGGACACGGCGGACGGCAGGGAGTCGGCGGAGGACGCGGCGACGGGTACAGGTGTGGAGACAGGAGGTGGCACAGACACGGGGACCGTCCTGAGAGTTCGCGGAAGGAGCGCGCGGCGGCAGAGGGCGGCGCGCGGAGGAAGGATGCGAAGTCAGAAGGACGGACGACACACGCAGCCCGCGTAGCGGACGAGGTCCATATGGACCCTCCGCCACAGGCGCACACAGGTGTCGGTCACGATCCGGAGTAGACCATGGAGCCGGAGGCCGGTCAACTCACCGTCACCATGTGGACCGTGACGGCCCGGGGAGCAGGGAGTTCCCGGGCCGGACGGTCACCGGGCGTTCAACTGCGGACCCCGGTGGCGGCCTCCGTGGCGCTCTCCGCGTCCGCGTTCGCCGGTCCGCCGAGGGCCGCCTCGGCCGCCTCGTACAGATCGGCCGGCCGGACCCCGGCGAGCGCGGTGACCAGGTGGCCGTCGGGCCGGATCAGCAGCACGGTGTGCGCCGCCGCGCCGGGGTAGCTCTCCGCGACGAGGAGTTCGGCGGGGTGCGGCAGGGCGGTCACGGCGGCGGCGAGCCGTGGCATGACACCGGCCGTCACCCAGTGCTTGCGCGCCCATACCCCTGTACCCGGAGCGATCAGCACCACGAGCAGGACCCCGCGTCCGAGCCGCTCGCGCAGCGGTACGAACGAGCCGTCCTCCGCGGTCACCCGCACGTCGACGACCGGAGCGCCGGGCTCGGTGGCGACCGGGGTGTGCGACTCGGCGGGCGGCGGCATGAGCGGGGAGCCGGTGTACGCCCCCGGAGCACCCAGAGGACCGCTCCCCAGGTGGCCGTCCGTGAGCAGCGCGTCGTGACCGCGGGCTGCCCCGGGGACGTAGGCGCGCAGACCGCCGCCGGTCCGCAGCAGGGGCAGCGCCTGGTCGGCGGCGCGCAGCCGGGCGGCGACGACCGCGCGCCGCTCGGTCTGGTAGCTGTCGAGGAGCGCCGGGTGCGGGCCGTGGTGCCAGCCGAGCGCCAGTTTCCAGGCGAGGTTGTCGGCGTCCCGCAGTCCCTCGTCGAGTCCTTGCGTGCCGAGGGCGCCGAGCAGATGGGCCGCGTCCCCGGCGAGGAAGACCCGCCCGACGCGCCAGCGCCGGGCCAGCCGGTGGTGGACGGTGTGGACCCCGGTGTCGAGGAGTTCGTACGCGGGTGTGGCGCCGCCGCTCCAGCCCGCGAGGGTCTCCCGGATGCGGGCGACCAGCAGGTCCGGCGTGACGAGGTCCTTGCCCGGGGGCAGCAGCCAGTCCAGGCGCCAGACGTCCTCGGCGAGCGGACGGGCGCTCACCTCACCGGTGGAGGGGCCCGAGGTGCGCCAGGGGGTCATCCGGTGCAGCAACGCTTCTCCGGGCCAGGGCAGTTCCGTCCGCAGGGCCGCCACGGCGTGCCGTTCGACGGCCGTGCGCCCGGGGAAGCGGATGTCCTGGAGCTTGCGCACCGTCGACCGCGGGCCGTCGCAGCCGATCAGATAGCTGCCGCGCCACCAGGTGCCGTCGGGGCCCCGGGTGTGCGCCGTGACCCCGGAGGCGTCCTGCTCGACGGAGTCGAGGCGGCTGTGCACGGCGACCTTGACCAGCCGCTCGTGGATGATGGCCTCGCGCAGGGCGCCGGTCAGCGCGTGCTGCGTGATGTGCAGCGGAGCGTTGAACTCCTCGCCCTCGCCCGGACCTTCCGCGCTCCAGGCGGAGCCGGTACCGCGCGCGGCGACGGCCCCCCGAGGACCGTCGCCCCGCGGGACCTCGGCGCCGAGGGGATCGCCCGCTCCCGCGGCACCCCCGGCGGCCTCCCCGAACGCGATCTCGCGCATCACCTGCCTGCGCCGCATCGACCGCCATCCGGCCCAGCGGAAACCGGCGTCGTCCAGGGGCAGCCCGGTCAGCCGCTCGACGAGCGCGGCCGTGTCCTCGCGCAGCACCACGGTCCGCGCGAGCCGCAGTTCGTCCTTGCCCGGCCCCTCGTCGAGGACGATGGAGGGAACCTCCTGGCGGGCCAGCGCAAGGGCCAGAGTCAGCCCCACGGGCCCCGCACCGACGATGATCACCGGGTCCACGGCGCGGTGCCCCCTGCACGGAGCTGTGTCCTGAGGGACGTACGGGAACAGGCAGGTGGAGCAGGGTGCACGATCACAGAACGTATGCAACCCATTGCCGCTGCTTGCGTCAAGTGACGGGGTCAGTGGCGGTCACGTCACTGACCCCTTCGGTCACACCGATCGACTGATGTTCGGACGATTCGTCAGAACCGCTCGGACATCGTCGACTCGGGGCCCGTCCGAGCCGGGCTCAGGCGACTCCGCCGCCGGCACCCGTCGCGGCCGTGCCGGCGATGGTCGCGTCGTTCGGCGAGAGCACCGCGCCGGTCGTCTTCTTGCCCCGGCGCAGCCGCCCCTCCAGCCAGGAGGCGAAGCTGGTGAGCGTGAAGTTCAGGATGATGAAGATGACGGCGACGACGACGAAGCTCTGGATGACGTTCGCGTAGTTGGCGGCGAGGGTGCTGCGCGCGCTGAGGAGTTCCGCGTAGCTGATCATCACACCGCCCAGTGCGGTGTCCTTCACGATGACGACGAGCTGGCTGACGATCGCCGGGAGCATCACGGTGACCGACTGCGGCAGCAGGATGCTGGTCATCGTCTGGCCCTTGCGCAGCCCGATCGCGTACGCGGCCTCCGTCTGTCCCTTGGGGAGCGCGAGGACGCCCGCCCGGACGACCTCGGCGAGGACCGAGGCGTTGTAGAGCACGAGGCCGGTGACCACCGCGTAGAGCGGACGGTACTCGCTGGCGATGTTCGAGGACTGGGCGTAGAGCTCGTTCGCGAACAGCATGAGCAGCAGAACGGGGATGGACCGGAAGAACTCGACCACGGCCCCGACGGGAACACGCACCCAGCGGTGGTCGGAGAGACGGGCGATGCCGAGGACGGCGCCCAGCGGGAGGGCGATGACCATGCTGAGCGCGGCGGCCTTCAGCGTGCCCCACAGGCCCGGCAGCAGATACGTGTTCCAGGCGTCCGCCGTGGTGAAGGGCTGCCACAGGGCCCATTTGAGCTGGCCCTTGTCGTCCAGGGCCTGCCATACCCACCACAGCAGCGCCGCCAGGAGGACGGAGAAGAGGACGGAGAGGAGCACATTGCGGCGCCTGGCCCGGGGGCCGGGGGCGTCGTAGAGGACGGAGGTCATCGCTTCACCGCCAGTCGCTTGCCCAGCCAGCCGAGGAAGAGGCCGGTGGGGAGGGTCAGGACCACGAACCCGAAGGCGAAGACGGCGGCGATGAGGACCGTCTGGGCCTCGTTCTCCATCATCGTCTTCATCAGGGTGGCGGCCTCGGCCACGCCGATCGCGGCGGCCACGGTCGTGTTCTTGGTCAGGGCGATCAGCACGTTCGCCAGCGGGACGACGACGGCCCGGAACGCCTGCGGCAGCACGATCAGCCGCAGGGTCTGGCCGAAGCCGAGCCCGATCGCCCGGGCCGCCTCGGCCTGTCCGACCGGAACGGTGTTGATGCCCGAACGCAGCGCCTCGCAGACGAAGGCCGCGTGGTAGACGACGAGACTGAGCACCGCGAGCCGGAAGCCCTGGACGGCGAAGTCGGACGCGCCCATCGACACGCCGAAGATGTCGGCGAGCCCGAGCGAGCTGAACAGGATGATGATCGTCAGGGGGATGTTCCGGACGATGTTCACGTAGGCGGTGCCGAATCCGCGCATGAGCGGGATCGGGCTGACGCGCATCGCGGCCAGCAGGGTGCCCAGGACCAGGGAGCCGAGGGCGGAGAGGACGGTGAGTTTCACCGTCATCCAGAACGCCCCCAGGACGTCATAACCTTGAAGAAAGTCGAACACGATCTCCCGCGCTTCCGGGTGGTGGTGAACGTGGCGGACGGGGCGGGCGGTGGTGTGCCGCCGCCGTGATCGCGGCGGCGGCACCCCTGCTCAGCCCCCCGTGAACCGCGGATTCCCGCGTTGGCCGAGGGCCCTGCGTCGCCTCGTGGGCGAGGACTACTTGACGATCACGCCGATCTTCGGAGCCGGCTCGTTCTTGTACTCCGCCGGGCCGAAGTTCTTCGTGACCGCCTTGTTCCAGGAACCGTCGCTGACCATCTTCTGCAGCGCGGCGTTGATCTTCTTCTCCAGCGCGGTGTCGCCCTTCTTCAGGCCGATGCCGTAGTTCTCGTTGCTCAGCTTGAGGCCGGCGAGCTTGAACTGGCCCTTGTACTTGTCCTGCGAGGCGAAGCCCGCGAGGATCGAGTCGTCGGTGGTCACTGCGTCGACGGCGCCGCTCTGCAGGGCGGCGATGCACTCCGAGTAGCCGCTGTACTGCTTCAGGTTGGCCTTCGGGGCGATGGTGTCGTGGACGTTCTGCGCCGAGGTCGAACCGGTCACGGAGCAGAGCTTCTTGCCGTTGAGGTCCGTGCCCTTGGCGATGGTCGAGTTGGCCTTGACGAGCAGGTCCTGGTGGGCCAGCAGGTACGGGCCGGCGAAGTCGACCTTCTGCTTGCGCTCGTCGGTGATCGAGTAGGTGGCCGCGATGAACTTCACGTCACCGCGGGCGATCGCGTTCTCGCGGTCGGCGCTCTTGGTCTCGACGAACTGGATCTGGCTGGGCTTGTAGCCGAGTTCCTTGGCCACGTAGGTCGCGACGTCCACGTCGAAACCGGCGAAGGAGCCGTCCGGCTGCTTCAGGCCGAGACCGGGCTGGTCGTACTTGATGCCGATCTTGATGTTTCCGCCGCCCGACGACCCGCTGTCGTTCTTGTCGCTCGAACCGCACGCGGTGGCGGTCACGGCGAGCGCGAGTACGGCGGCCGAAGCGGTGGCTGCGTTGCGGAGCTTCATGGTGAACATCCTTCGGGTCTGAGTGAAGTACGGGCCGTCGACGTGCGGGGCGCCCCGGACGGGGACGCGGTCCATCCCTCCGGAGGGCGCGCAGGTCCCTCCGGGGACCCGGTCCCGCGGGTGCCGAACCGTCAGTGGTGCGGAGACGTCAGTGGTGCAGGAACGTCAGTGGTGCAGGATCTTCGACAGGAAATCCTTGGCGCGGTCGCTGCGCGGGTTGCTGAAGAACTGGTCCGGCGCGGCCTCTTCGACGATGCGGCCGTCAGCCATGAAGACGACGCGGTTGGCGGCCGAGCGGGCGAAGCCCATCTCGTGGGTGACGACGATCATCGTCATGCCGTCCCGGGCGAGCTGCTGCATGACCTCGAGGACCTCGTTGATCATCTCGGGGTCCAGCGCCGAGGTCGGCTCGTCGAAGAGCATGACCTTCGGGTCCATCGCCAACGCCCGTGCGATGGCCACGCGTTGCTGCTGGCCGCCCGAGAGCTGCGCCGGGTACTTGTCGGCCTGTGTGCCGACGCCGACGCGGTCGAGCAGGGCGCGCGCCTTCTCCTCCGCCGCCTGCCGGCCGGTCTTGCGGACCTTGATCTGTCCCAGCATCACGTTCTCGAGCACGGTCTTGTGCGCGAAGAGGTTGAAGGACTGGAAGACCATGCCCACGTCGGACCGGAGCCGTGCGAGCGCCTTGCCCTCCTGGGGCAGCGGCTTTCCGTCGATCGAGATGTCACCCGAATCGATCGTCTCCAGACGGTTGATCGTGCGGCACAGGGTGGACTTCCCGGACCCGGAGGGCCCGATGACCACGACGACCTCGCCACGGGTGATCGTCAGGTCGATGTCCTGGAGCACGTGCAACGCGCCAAAATGCTTGTCGACGCTCTTCAGGACGACCAGTTCGTCGGTCCCGGCCATGGCGTCCTTGGCCACCGATGCATCGGTCATCGCTTTGGGGCTCCGTCCTCCTCGGTTTCCGAGGACAGTAGTGACCCCTTACGACCAGCGTCATTACATCTGAGGGGAATCTGAGCATCACGATCCGATAGCAATCGGACACGTGTCGTAGCGACCGCACGGACGCGCGTACCGGCTGGGTAACGGAAGCCCCGGGCAACCCGAAGCCCCTTGACGCCGTCCTTGTCCATCGGCGTGACTTCCTTGGTGCACGCGCGCGTGCACCACTTTGTTGAAACGGGGACCGTTCGACCGATGAGACCCGAGACCGTACGACGCAAGAGACCCGGGACCGTACCGACGACACGGTACGGCCGATGAGCCGGAGGGGGCCGGAATGAGACTGCTCCTCGTCGAGGACGACAACCACGTCGCCGCCGCCCTGTCCGCGGTGCTGGCACGGCACGGCTTCGAGGTGACCCATGCCCGCAGCGGCGAGGAGGCCCTGCGCGCCCTCGTCCCCGAGAGCGACGGCTTCGGCGTCGTCCTGCTCGACCTCGGGCTGCCCGACCAGGACGGCTACGAGGTCTGCGGCAAGATCCGCAAGCGGACAGCCACACCCGTGATCATGGTCACCGCGCGCGCGGACGTCCGTTCCCGCATCCACGGCCTCAACCTCGGCGCCGACGACTACGTCGTGAAGCCGTACGACACCGGTGAACTGCTCGCCCGGATCCACGCCGTCAGCAGGCGCAGCGCCCACGACGACACGGCGGCGGCCGGCGAGGACCTGGTCCTCCTCGGGTCCGTGCGCATCGAACTCCTCAACCGCCAGGTCACCGTGGACGGTTCGGCGGTCCAGCTGACCCGCAAGGAGTTCGACCTGCTCGCCCTGCTGGCCCAGCGCCCCGGGGTCGTGTTCCGCCGGGAGCAGATCATCAGCGAGGTCTGGCGGACCAGCTGGGAGGGGACCGGCCGCACCCTGGAGGTGCACGTGGCGTCGCTGCGCTCCAAGCTGCGCATGCCCGCGCTGATCGAGACCGTACGCGGCGTCGGGTACCGGCTCGTCGCCCCGGCCGCGTAGCGGGCACAGGTGCGCACCCGCCTCCTGCCGCTGCTCATCGTCCTGATGGCGGCCGTGCTGCTCGCGCTCGGCGTCCCGCTCGCGGTGAGCGTGGCGGCGGCGCAGCAGCAGCGCGTGGTCGTCGACCGCATCGACGACACCGCGCGCTTCGCCGCCCTCGCCCAGTACGTGACCGACTCCCCGAGCCGGTCCCGGGCGGGGTTCCCGGACGAGCGCGGCGAGACCCTGCGCACCGAACTCGCCCGCTACTACGAGGTGTACGGCATCCGGGTCGGCGTCTTCTACCGCGACGACGAGCCGATGGCGAACGCCCCGGAGAACTGGCTCCTGCCGTCGTCCGGTGCGGCCCGCGAAGCCTTCAACGAGGCGCTCGTCAGCCGCCGCAGCCACGACCCCGAGCAGGTCTGGCCCTGGCAGCAGCACCGTCTCGTCGTCGCCTCCCCGGTCATCCGGGACGGCGACGTCATCGCCGTCGTCGTCACCGACTCGCCCACGGGGCAGATGCGTTCCGGGACCCTGCACGGCTGGCTGATCATCGGGGCGGGCGAGATCGCCGCGATGCTGCTCGCGCTCGGCGCCGCGCTGCGGCTGACCGGCTGGGTGCTAAGACCCGTACGCGTCCTCGACGCCACCACCCACGACATCGCGACCGGACGGTTGAAGTCCCGGGTCGCGCCCGCCGGCGGGCCGCCCGAACTCCAGCGTCTGGCACGGTCGTTCAACGAGATGGCCGACAACGTGGAGAGCGTGCTGGAGCAGCAGCGGGCCTTCGTCGCCGACGCCTCCCACCAACTGCGCAACCCGCTCTCGGCGTTGCTGCTGCGGATCGAGCTGCTCGCCCTCGAACTGCCCGAGGACAACGAGGAGATCGCCTCGGTCCGCACCGAGGGCAAGCGGCTCACCCAGGTGCTCGACGACCTGCTCGACCTGGCGCTCGCCGAGCACGCCGAGGCCGATGTCCGCCTGACCGACATCGGCGCGCTGGCCGCCGAGCGCGTGGCGTCCTGGCAGCCGGTCGCCGACCGCAAGGGCGTACGGCTCACGGGGGACTGCCCGCCCACCACCGCCTGGGCCGATCCCATCACCCTGTCCAGCGCCCTGGACGCGGTGATCGACAACGCGGTCAAGTTCACGCCCGAGGGAGAGTGCGTCGAGGTCACCGTCGCCTCGAACGGCGAGGCCTCGACCGTCGTGGTCACCGACGGCGGCCCCGGTCTCGGCGACGAGGACCTGGCCCGCATCGGCGACCGCTTCTGGCGCAGCACCGCCCACCAGAACATCAAGGGCTCGGGCCTCGGCCTCTCCATCTCCCGGGCCCTGCTCGCGGCGGGCGGCGGCTCCATCGCCTACGACCGCCACGAGCCGCACGGTCTGCGGGTGACGGTGAAGGTGCCCAGGTCCGGGCCGGCGACCTGACCGGTCCCGCCCGGCCCCGTGCTGGGGCGGCGCTACGGCTTGATCGACCGGTAGTAGCGGCGCGCGCCCTCGTGCAGCGGCAGCGGGTCGGTGTAGATCGCCGTCCGCAGGTCCACCAGCTGGGCCGCGTGCACCACCGCGCCGATGCGGTCGCGGCTCGCGATCACCGTGCGGGTGAGCTCCTCGGTGAGGTCCGCGTCCGCGTCCTCCCGGGTGATCAGGAAGTTGGCCACGGCCAGCGTCGGCACGGCCGAGCCGCGCTGCGCCTCGGGGTAGGCGTCGGCGGGCATCACCGCGGACCGGTAGTAGCGCGAGCCGCCGCCCTGCTCGTGCAGCTTCTCGACCAGGTCGTTGCCGATCGGCACCAGCCGGATGTCGTCGGCCTTCGAGAGCTTCTGAACGGCGTTCGTCGGCAGACCGCCCGACCAGAAGAACGCGTCGATCTTGTGGTCCTCGAGCAGTTCGGGCATGGTCGCGATGCCGTCGGCGAGCGGCTCGATGTCCTTGCCGGGATCCAGCCCCGCCGCCTCCAGCACATGGTTCGCGATCAGCCGCACCCCGGAACCGCTCGGTCCCACGGCGACCCGCATGCCCTTCAGATCCGCCACGGACTGCACCGGCGACCTGCGCGGCACCACCAGGTGCACATAGTCGTCGTAGAGCCGGGAACAGCCGCGCAGCCGCTTCGCTCCCGGCTTGTGCTGGAGGAGGTAGGTCTCCACGGCGTCGGCCGCGGCGATGGTGAAGTCGGCCTTGCCGGTGGCCACCCGGCTGATGTTCTCCTGCGATCCGTCGCTGTTGAGCAGCCGCACGTCGAGCTGCGGCATGTCCTTGGCGATCGCGCCCTGCAGGAGCTTGCCGTACATCTGGTAGACCCCGGTCGGGGTGCCCGTGCTGAAGGTGATCGTCCCGCGGGGGGACTCCTCGCCCAGCGGCAGCAGCCACCACAGCAGCAGCCCCACGACCGCGAAGACGGCCGCGGAGCCGAACAGTGCGCGTCGCCGGCCGATGCGGGGGAGTGCCTGGAACATGCGCGCGATCCTGCCAGCCCGGGCCCGGTCCTGGCCAGGGGAACGGGTTCCGGCGGATGGGTAGGCTCGCCGGATGCAGTCGTCCTCGCCGCCGCAGGTCCCCCCGCCCGCCTCTCCCGCGCCGTCTTCCGCGGCCGCTTCCTTGGCGCCCGGTGCGCCCGCCTCCCCGGCGTCCCTGGTCCGCGCGTTCCACCAGGCCTTCGGGCTCGACGTCCGCGGCACCCCGACCGAGGTCTCCCCGGAGCTCGCCGCGCACCGCGGGGAACTGCTGGCGGAGGAGGCGGCCGAGGTCGCCGAGGTCGCGGTCGACGGCCCGCTCGACCGGCTCGCGCACGAGCTCGCCGACGTCGTCTACGTGGCGTACGGCACCGCCCTCGTCCACGGGATCGACCTCGACGCGGTGATCGCCGAGATCCACCGCGCCAATATGACGAAGATCGGCCCCGACGGCCACGTCGCCCGCAGGTCCGACGGCAAGGTGCTCAAGGGCGAGCACTACCGGGCCCCGGACGTGTCGGAGGTGCTGCGACGGCAGGGGTGGAGCGCGCCGGACGCGTAGATCCGGGGTATGCCCCCACGAGGGAGGCCGTACGTCGGCCGTCACCCCACGGATTCCCGCCACGACCAGGAGGCCGCATGAACGAGCCCGCCGAACTCGATCTGCCCGTCGACGGCGGAACCCTGCGCGTCCTGAGGTTCGGTCAGGGCCCGCGGACCGCCCTCGCGGCCCACGGAATCACCGGATCCGGAATGTCCTTCCGTGGCGTGGCCCGCCAACTCCCGGACGAGTGGAGTCTGTTCGCGCCCGACTTGCGTGGACGCGGCGGCAGCGCGGACACCCCGGGACCGTACGGGCTCGTCCGGCACGCCGATGACCTGTGCCGACTGGCCACGGACCTGGGCGACGGCCGGCCCGTCGCACTGACCGGCCACTCGATGGGCGCGTACACCGCGCTGACCGCCGCCGCGCGCCGCCCCGGGCTGTTCGACCGGCTGCTGCTCGTGGACGGCGGCCTGCCGCTGACCGTCCCGCCCGGCGCGGACCTCGACGCCGTCCTCGACACCACGCTCGGACCGGCGCTGGCCCGGCTCGACCGGACGTTCGGGACGGACGACGCCTACGTCGACTTCTTCCGCGCACACCCGGCGCTCGGCCCGCACTGGAACGCCGACATGGAGGCGTACGTCCGCTACGACATAACAGGACCCACGGGTGCCCGGCGTTCGAAGGTGCGGGAGGAGGCCGTACGCCAGGACGGGCGTGAGCTGCTGACCTCCACCGGTCTGTTCGCGGACGCGCTCGCCGCACCGGCCGTCCCGGCCCTGCTGCTGCACGCGCCGCTCGGACTGCTGGGCCAGGAGCCGCCGATGCTGCCGGAGTCCCTCGTCGAACGATGGACCGGCGGCCCGGGAGGACCGGCCGCCGAACTGATCAAGGGCACCAACCACTACACGATCCTGCTCGGGACGGCGGCGGCGACCGTCGCCGAGCGGTTCGTCGCACTGGGCACCTGACCCGGCACGGACCGCACACCGGGTACCGGAATCCGTACGTCCTGTCACCGCCCGGGGAGGTGCGCGGCCTCCGGCGTCGGGACGTACTCCCGGCACCGCCTACCCTTGTCCCATGAGCAGCGGCGACCGGAGTCAGGCAGTGGACGTTCAGGAATCCAAGACGTACGAAGTACGCACCTACGGGTGCCAGATGAACGTCCACGACTCCGAGCGGCTCTCCGGGCTCCTGGAGGACGCCGGTTACGTACGGGCTCCCGAGGGCGCGGACGGCGACGCGGACGTCGTCGTCTTCAACACCTGCGCCGTCCGCGAGAACGCCGACAACAAGCTCTACGGCAACCTGGGCCGTCTCGCGCCGATGAAGACCAAGCGCCCCGGCATGCAGATCGCGGTGGGCGGCTGCCTCGCCCAGAAGGACCGCGACACCATCGTGAAGCGGGCTCCCTGGGTGGACGTCGTCTTCGGCACCCACAACATCGGCAAGCTGCCGGTCCTCCTGGAGCGCGCCCGCGTCCAGGAAGAGGCCCAGATCGAGATCGCCGAGTCCCTGGAGGCATTCCCCTCCACACTGCCGACCCGCCGCGAGAGCGCGTACGCGGCCTGGGTGTCGATCTCCGTCGGCTGCAACAACACCTGCACCTTCTGCATCGTCCCGGCGCTGCGCGGCAAGGAGAAGGACCGCAGGACCGGCGACATCCTGGCCGAGATCGAGGCGCTGGTCGGCGAGGGCGTCTCCGAGATCACCCTGCTCGGCCAGAACGTCAACGCCTACGGCAGCGACATCGGCGACCGCGAGGCCTTCAGCAAGCTGCTGCGCGCCTGCGGGAAGATCGAGGGCCTGGAGCGCGTGCGCTTCACCTCGCCGCACCCGCGCGACTTCACCGACGACGTGATCGCCGCCATGGCCGAGACCCCGAACGTGATGCCGCAGCTGCACATGCCGATGCAGTCCGGATCGGACACCGTCCTGAAGGCCATGCGCCGCTCGTACCGCCAGGAGCGCTTCCTCGGGATCATCGAGAAGGTCCGGGCCGCCATCCCGCACGCGGCGATCACCACCGACATCATCGTGGGCTTCCCCGGCGAGACGGAGGAGGACTTCGAGCAGACGCTCCACGCCGTCCGCGAGGCCCGCTTCTCCGCGGCCTTCACGTTCCAGTACTCCAAGCGCCCCGGCACCCCGGCGGCCACCATGGAGGGGCAGATCCCCAAGGAGGTCGTCCAGGCGCGCTACGAGCGTCTCGTCGCCCTCCAGGAGGAGATCTCCTGGGACGAGAACAAGAAGCAGGTCGGCCGCGTCCTGGAGCTGATGGTCGCCGAGGGCGAGGGCCGCAAGGACGGTGCCACCCACCGACTGTCCGGCCGCGCCCCCGACAACCGGCTGGTCCACTTCACCAAGCCCGACGCCGAGGTCCGCCCCGGTGACGTGGTGACCGTGGAGATCACCTACGCCGCCCCGCACCATCTGCTCGCCGAGGGCGCCGTCCTGGACGTGCGCCGCACCCGTGCGGGAGACGCCTGGGAGAAGCGCAACGCCGCCGAGGCCGCCAAGCCGGCCGGCGTCATGCTGGGCCTGCCGAAGATCGGTGCCCCGGCGCCCGTCCCGGTCGCCACGGGCAGCGGCTGCGGCTGCGACTGACCGCACGCACCGACCAGACCCGGACCCGCGCGCAGGCCGGCGGGGCCGGGGCCGCTTCCAGCGCCCGCGGGGCCGGGGGCCGCTTCCAGCGCCGGCGATCGACTCGTCCTGCCGCGGGGTCCGCGTGTCCGGCCGTGGTGATCGGCCTCGTGCGAGCGTGGTGGCACGTTTCCGGCGTCGGCGATCGACTCGTCCTGCCGCGGGGATCGGCCGTGTGCGCGCGTGGTGATGCGCGCTTTCAGCGTCGGGGATCGACTCGTGCGCGCGTGGTGACGTACGCCTCCAGCGTCGGTGATCGACTCGTACGGGCGGGGTGACCGGCCTCCTGGGGCGGTGGTGACCCCTCTGGTGCGGCCGTACGGCGGTTACGCTGCGGCTCATGCTTGTAGCCGCCGCAGTCTGCCCCTGCCCTCCGCTGCTCGTCCCCGAGGTCGCCGCCGGCGCGGCCCCCGAGCTGGACGCCCTGCGCGCCGCGTGCACGGACGCCCTCGGCGTGCTCGCCGCGTCCCGCCCCGACCTCCTGGTCGTCGTCGGCCCGGCCGAGAAGAGCGGCCGCGGAACCCATCCGGAGGGCAGCCGCGGGTCCTTCGGCGGATTCGGGGTCGACCTCGACGTGTGCCTCGGCCGCCCGGGCGCGGCCGGAGCGAGCCCTGACGCGGCGGCAACGGACACCGGCGCGGGCGGCGCGGACACCGTACGGGAACTGCCGACCTCCCTGGCCGTCGCGGCCTGGCTGCTGGAGCGCACCGGCTGGTCCGACGCCCCGGTGGAGGGACTCGGGGTCGGGGAACCCCTGGAGGCCGAGCGGTGCGTCCGGGTCGGGGAGCAGATCGGCGCCCGGGCCCCGCGCGTTGCCCTGCTGGTGATGGGGGACGCCAGCGCGTGCAGGACCCTCAAGGCCCCGGGCTATCTCGACGAGCGTGCCGAGGGCTTCGACGCCGAGGTCGCACGGGCGCTCGGGGCGGCCGACGTCGAGGCCCTCAAGGTGCTGGACGTCTCGCTGGCGTACGAACTGAAGGCCGCCGGGCGCGCGCCCTGGCAGGTCCTCGCGGGCGCGGCCGAGGGCGCGGGGCTCGGCGGCGCACTGCTCCACGACGACGCGCCCTACGGAGTGGGATACCTCGTGGCGGCCTGGTCGTAGCAACCGGCGCCGGGACGCGGGGGACGGCCGGAAGAACGCTCGCTTCTTCGCGGCCGTCCGCCGATGCGTGCCGCCGCCGGAACCGTCGCGCAGCGGTCCGGGATCCGGTGTGCGGGGCGGGCACCGTCGGCGCCCGGTTCGTTCAGGAGGCCTGCGGCGGCGTCCGCCCGTCGGGCGGGCTCGTGTCCTCGCCGCCGTCCTTGTGCGCGAGGCGGTCCATGGCGTCCTTCGCCTTGTCGGTGCCCGTGTGGATCTTGTCGCTGTACTTGTGCTTCGTCTTCTCGTCGACCACCTTCGCGGCCTTGTCGAGACCGTCGGCGACCTTGTGCCCGTGCTGCTGCGCGAGCCCGGAGACCTTGTCCTTCGCGGGCTCCAGCTTGGCTTTCAGATTGTCCATCAGACCCATGGTTCGCCTTCCCTCGCAGGACCGTTATGTGCGGGAGCCCTTGCCGGCCTCGTTGTCGGGGGCCTGGTCGGCGGTCTGCTGCCGGGGGATCTCGACGTCCTCCGTGGCGGCGGTGACGGCTCCGGCGGTGTCCTCCGTCACCTCGTCCCCGCTCCCGGACGAGTCCTCGGCATCGACCGTCACCTGCTCGTCCGTGACGACCGGCTGCGCGGCGACCGGTGCCTCCTCGACGGCCTTCGACCTCCGGAGAAGCCGTTCAAAAACGCCCATATCAGCTCCATACGTTACTCGTGAGGGTGGGGTTCCGCGTCGCCCGGGGCGGCTCGTCGCGTCACCCGGGCCGCCGGTTCACCGAACCGGCGGCCGGAACCCCGCAAGGGGGGAACGAACCCGGAACCGTCGCGTCACGCGGCTCGTTGCGGGAGAGGTCCCGGGGTTTGCGAGACTGGGACCGTGAGCAGCGCACCCCCCGCACCCCGGGTCATCGCCGTCGTCGGACCGACCGCGGCAGGAAAGTCCGATCTGGGCGTTTTCCTCGCCGAAAGCCTCGGCGGCGAGGTCGTCAACGCCGACTCGATGCAGCTCTACCGCGGGATGGACATCGGCACCGCCAAGCTGACGCCCGCCGAGCGCGCCGGCGTCCCGCACCACCTCCTGGACATCTGGGACGTGACGGTCACCGCCAGCGTCGCCGAGTACCAGCGGCTCGCCCGCGCCCGGATCGACGCGCTGCTCGCCGAGGGGCGCTGGCCGATCCTGGTGGGCGGCTCCGGACTCTACGTCCGCGGGGCCGTCGACAAGATGGAGTTCCCCGGCACCGACCCGGCCGTGCGCGCCCGCCTGGAGGAGGAGCTCACCCTGCGCGGCTCCGGAGCCCTGCACGCCCGGCTCGCCATGGCCGACCCCGGGGCCGCGCAGGCGATCCTGCCGAGCAACGGCCGCCGTATCGTCCGCGCCCTCGAGGTCATCGAGATCACCGGCAAGCCCTTCACCGCCAACCTGCCCGGACACGACTCCGTCTACGACACCGTTCAGATCGGCGTCGACGTGGCCCGCCCCGAGCTGGACGAGCGCATCGCCCGCCGGGTGGACCGGATGTGGGAGGACGGGCTCGTGGACGAAGTGCGGGCGCTGGAGGCGCAGGGACTGCGCGCCGGGCGCACCGCCTCCCGCGCGCTCGGATACCAGCAGGTCCTCGCGGCGCTCGCCGGGGAGTGCACGGAGGACGACGCCCGGGCCGAGACCGTTCGCGCCACCAAGCGCTTCGCGCGCCGTCAGGATTCATGGTTCCGGCGCGACCCCCGGGTGCATTGGCTCAGTGGGGCTGCGGCGGATCTCACAGAACTCCCGGAACTCGCACTGGCGTTGCTCGAACGACCGGTCACAGCCTGATCACGTCATGGCATCGGGACGCTCCGGCCGTCATCCGGGCCTCCGGCGCCGTGCCATCATCGAGCTTCGATCGACCAGTGAAATCCGAGTTGGGAGGGCGCGTGGCGATGGAGGCCGGCCCTCGCGACACTGCACGAGGCACCGAATACGGTGCTGATCGGGACGGAGTTCGTCTGAGCATCGATCCGGACGCCGACCACGGCGTCGAGCCGGAGCTGGGCGGAGAGCGCCTGAGCTCCGACGGCCCCGAGGAGGACACCCCCGGCGGGGTGATCGCCGACGGTCCCGGACCCGGCGAGATGTCCCCGGAGCCCGAGGTCGAGGTCGAGCTGCGCCCGCAGCGGCTGCTGCGCATCTGGCAGCTCGCGCCGATCGTGGCGCTGGCCGCGACCGGCTCCCTGATGTTCGCCTTCCCGCTCGCGTTCGAGTTCGGTGACGGCGGCGCCGTGGTCGCCATGCTCGGGCTGCTGATCTGTCTGTGCGCCGCCGGCTGGGGCATGATGGCCGCCCGCCGGGTCGGCTACGCGCTGCCCGGCCTGCCGCCGCGCGGCTCCGGCCGGCGCGCCGACTGGCGGGTGGTCCTCGCCTACGTCGTGATCGTCGCCGCGGTGGCCGTGCTCGCCGTCGGACGCGTGGCCCGGCTGCGCTGACGCCGGACCACTGGATCGCTCCGGCCCGACCGGACCCGGCCCGACCCTGACCGGACCCGACCCTGACCCGACCCGGCCGCACCGGGACCGCGTGGGCGGGCCCCCGCGCGGACGGGCCCCGCGGACCGACCCCGTACGATCGAGGAATGAGCACGCGGATCGCCTTCCTCAAGGGCCACGGGACCGAGAACGACTTCGTGATCATCCCGGACCCGGAGAACGCCATCGACCTGTCTCCCGCCGCCGTCGCCGCCCTGTGCGACCGCCGCGCGGGCATCGGCGGTGACGGGCTGCTGCACGTCGTGCGGTCCGCCGCGCACCCCGAGGCCAAGGACATGGCGGCCGAGGCGGAGTGGTTCATGGACTACCGCAACGGTGACGGCTCGGTCGCCGAGATGTGCGGCAACGGAGTGCGCGTGTTCGCCCACTACCTCCACCGCGCCGGACACGTCGCCGAAGGGGACATCGCGGTCGCCACACGCGGCGGTGTGAAGCCCGTGCACATCGCGAAGGACGGGGACGTCACCGTCGGCATGGGCAAGGCCCGCCTCCCCGAGGGAGAGGTCACCGTGAGCGTCGGCGAGCGCAGCTGGCCCGCCCGCAACGTGAACATGGGCAACCCGCACGCCGTCGCCTTCGTCGACGACCTCGAGCACGCCGGCGACCTGTTCACCCCGCCGCCGTTCGCCCCGGCCTCGGTCTACCCGGACGGGGTCAACGTCGAGTTCGTCGTCGACCGCGGCCCGCGCCATGTCGCCCTGCGCGTCCACGAGCGCGGCTCCGGCGAGACCCGCTCCTGCGGCACGGGCGCCTGCGCCGTGGCCGTCGCCACCGCCCGCCGTGACGCGGCCGACCCCGCCGTGACCGGCACCCCGGCGACGTACACCGTGGACGTGCCCGGCGGACGCCTGGTCATCACCGAGCACCCCGACGGCGAGATCGAGATGACGGGCCCGGCCGTCATCGTCGCCGAGGGCGAGATCGACGCCGACTGGCTGGACGGCGCGCTGCGCTGAGCGGCGCGGCCGCGGGCCGGCCTTCCGGAGGCGTACCTGCGCCGCCGCGGTCCGGCGTTCCGTATGCCGTACAGGCCCGCCACGGTGTGGTGTGCCCGGATGTCGTGCAGGAAGGACGTCGTACGTCCTTGCCGTCCCTTCCAGAAAATCGAAACCGTAAACCCCAAAACCTTCGCTCGATTGGGTGATCCGTTTCACGCTCGGCGAGAGGCGGTCAGCCGGGCGTGGTGGGGTCGGTAGCATCAAGCACCGGCCCGGACGGGGGAGCGACACCATCCCTTGAGCCGAGTCCGCCCTGGGGCACCCGTCCGCCGGTCCGACGCAGCCGGAGGTGCCCATGAGTGCGGAGGCGACGAATCCAGCGACGCCCGGCCCCGCCACGCCCGCCACCCGGCGCCAGGCGTCGATGGAGCCGGAGGTGCCCCCGGCGCACCGCAAGAAGGCCCGGCCCCGGATCGACCTGCGCCGTCTCGGGCGCGCCGCGCTGCTCGGGTCCACGACCCGCGACCGGCTGCCGGACGCGATCGGGCACGTGGCCGAGGCCCACAGGGCCCACCACCCCGACGCCAAACTGGAGCCCCTGCGCCGGGCGTGGGTGCTCGCGGAGTCCTCGCACCGCGGCCAGATGCGCAAGAGCGGCGAGCCGTACATCACCCACCCGCTCGCGGTGACCCTGATCCTCGCCGAACTCGGCGCCGAGACAACGACGTTGACCGCGTCGCTGCTCCACGACACCGTCGAGGACACGGAAGTGACGCTCGATCAGGTGCGGGAGGAGTTCGGCGACGAGGTCTGCTATCTGGTCGACGGCGTCACCAAGCTGGAGAAGGTCGACTACGGCGCCGCCGCCGAACCCGAGACCTTCCGCAAGATGCTCGTCGCCACGGGCAACGACGTCCGGGTCATGTCGATCAAACTCGCGGACCGGCTGCACAACATGCGCACCCTCGGGGTGATGCGCCCCGAGAAACAGGCGCGGATCGCCAAGGTGACCCGGGACGTGCTGATCCCGCTCGCCGAGCGCCTCGGCGTCCAGGCGCTCAAGACCGAACTGGAAGACCTGGTCTTCGCGATCCTGCACCCCGAGGAGTACGAGCACACCCGGGAGCTCATCTCCGCGAACGCGAACCGCGACGACGACCCCCTCGCGGAGATCGCCGAGGAGGTACGCACGGTCCTGCGCGACGCCGGGATCCAGGCCGAAGTCCTCATAAGGCCACGGCACTTCGTCTCCGTGCACCGGGTGTCCCGCAAACGGGGCCCGATGCGCGGCGCCGACTTCGGACGCCTCCTGGTACTCGTGAACGAGGACGCCGACTGTTACGGCGTCCTCGGTGAACTGCACACCTGTCTCACCCCGGTGGTCTCGGAGTTCAAGGACTTCATCGCCGTCCCCAAGTTCAACCTGTACCAGTCGCTGCACACGGCGGTCACCCGCGGCGACGGCCAGGTCGCCGAAGTCCTCATCCGCACCCACCAGATGCACAAGGTCGCCGAGGCCGGAGTCGTCGCGCTCGGCAATCCCTACACCGCCCCGGCCGAGGACCAGCCCGACGGCGGCGGCGACCGTCCCTTCGAGGGCGAACGCGCCGACCCCACCCGGCCCGGCTGGCTCTCCCGGCTGCTCGACTGGCAGCAGGGCGCCCCGGACCCGGACACCTTCTGGTCGACCCTGCGCGAAGACCTCGCCCAGGACCGGGAGATCACCGTCTTCCGCGCCGACGGAGGCTCGCTGGGCCTTCCCGAGGGCGCCAGTTGCGTCGACGCGGCCTACGCGCAGTACGGCGAGGACGCGCACGCCTGCATCGGTGCCCGCGTGAACGGCCGCCTGGCGACGCTGAGCACGGTCCTCAAGGACGGCGACACCGTACAGCTCCTGATGGGCCAGGACCCCGCCTCCGAGCCGTCCAGGGAGTGGCTGGAGCACGCGCACACGCCCGCCGCCCGGATCGCGATCCAGCGCTGGATGGCCGCGCACCCCGCGCCCGGCGGCGAGGAGGCGTCCGCGTCCTCCGCCACCGGCCCCCGCCCGCCCGCGGCCGCCCCGGCCCGCCCCGCCGGGACCCAGGCCGCCCGCCCCGCCGCGTCAGGGCCCGCCCGCCCCGCGAGCGCCGTCACCGAACCGCCCGGCGCGACCGTGCGCATGGCCGGCTGCTGCACGCCCGTACCGCCCGACGAGGTGACCGGCTTCGCCGTCCGCGGGGGAGTGGTCACCGTGCACCGCGTCGAATGCGCCGGAGCGGCGCGCATGAAGAGCGCGGGGCGCCCGGAGGTGGGAGTGCGCTGGGGGGACACCGCCGAGTGCCGCGTCACCCTGCTCGCCGAGTCCTTCGGACGCCCGCACCTGCTGGCCGACCTCACCGAGGCCATCGCGGCCGAGGGCGTCGCCATCGTCTCCGCGACCGTCGAACCCCCGAGCCAGCAGCGCGTACGCCACACCTACACGCTCCAACTCCCGGACGCCGCCTGCCTCCCGGGGCTGATGCGCGCCATGCGCAACGTACCCGGCGTGTACGACGTGAGCCGCCCGCAGCATCCGGCGACCGCCCCGCAGTAGACCGGGCGGCGCCGAGGGCCGGCCGGCAGCACGACGGCGGGCCGGCAGCACGACGGTGGGCCGGCAGCACGACGGTGGGCCGGCAGCACGACGGTGGGCGGCGGGCCGGCGCCCGGTGGGTTCGTCGGACGCCGGCGCGGAGCCCCGCGGACTTTCCGTCCCCGCGGCCGGGATTCCCGGCCGACCCGTGCCGGCGATGTCCGACCCGTGCCGGTGATCCGTCCGGGCCGCGCAGGTGATCCGTCCGGACCGTGCGCGGGCGCCCGGGCACGGACATCGCGCGCTGGCCCCAATGAGCCCCGGCGCCTACCCGTTCGGGTGGGCCGGGCGCGAGTCGTCGGCGCGGAGCCGGTGCCCGCTGGTAGCCGTGGTCCATGCCGCTCAACGCCACCCCCACGCCCGTACGCCCGAGGAGCCGTCGCGTCACGGCCGCCCTGCTCGCCTCGGCCGTCTCCGTCTGCCTGATCGCCGCGAGCGCCCCGGACCCCGCCGTGCCCCTGGGAGTGGGCGACCGTCTCTTCCCCACCCTCGGCAACCCCGGGTACGACGTCGAGTCGTACGACCTCCACTTCACCTACTCGGGCAGCAACGACAAGCCGCTCACGGCCGTCACCACCATCGACGCCATGACCACCGGGACGCTCGACCGGATCAACCTCGACTTCGCGCACGGCAGCGTCCGCTCGGTCGAGGTCGACGGAGCCCCGGCCCGCTTCACCGAGGCCGGCGAGGACCTGGTGGTGACCCCCGCCGAGCGGCTGCTCGCCGGGACCCCGCTGCGCATCACCGTGCGGCACACCAGCGACCCGGTGAGCGCCAAGGGCCAGGACGGCGGCTGGGTGCGGACCAAGGACGGGCTCGCGATGGCCGGCCAGGCCGACGCCGCGCACCTGGTCTACCCCTGCAACGACCACCCCTCCGACAAGGCCCTGTTCACCATCCGTGTGACGGCCCCCGACGGCTACACGGCCGTCGCCAACGGTCTGCCCGAGGGCACCCGCCGGTCCCGGGGCACCACCACCTGGGCCTACCGGACCGAACACCCCATGGCCACCGAGCTCACCCAGGTGTCCATCGGCCGCTCCACCGTGCTGCACCGCCAGGGCCCGCACGGACTGCCGGTACGGGACGTGGTGCCGACCGCCGACCGGGCCGCGCTCGAACCGTGGCTGAAGGAGACCCCCGGCCAGATCGCCTGGATGGAGAGCAAGGTCGGCCGGTACCCCTTCGAGACCTACGGCGTCCTGATGGCCCAGGCGCAGACCGGCTTCGAGCTGGAGACACAGACGCTCTCGCTCTTCGAGAAGGAACTGTTCACCCAGCCCGCCTACCCCAAGTGGTACGTCGACTCCGTCATGGTGCACGAGCTGTCCCACCAGTGGTTCGGCGACAGCGTCACCCCCCGCACCTGGTCCGACGTGTGGCTCAACGAAGGGCACGCCACCTGGTACGAAGCGCTGTACGCCGAGGAGAAGGCGCACAAGCCGATGGAGAAGCGGATGAAGGCCGCCTACCGGCTGTCCGACTCCTGGCGCGCCGGCGGCGGACCGCCGGCCCGGCCGAAGGGCCCCCAGCCCGGCCAGAAGATCAGCATCTTCCGTCCGAACGTCTACGACGGCGCCGCCCTGGCCCTCTACGCGCTGCGCCAGGAGATCGGGCAGCGGGCCTTCGACCGCCTGGAGCGCACGTGGGTGACCGTCAACCGCGACGGCGTCGCCTCGACGTCCGACTTCGTGGACCTCGCCTCCGCCGTCGCCGCCCGCGATCTGCGCGGGTTCTTCCACGCGTGGCTGTACGCCGAGAAGACCCCGCCGATGCCGGGGCACCCGGACTGGAAGAGCGACGCCCCGAAGGCACGGAAGAGCAGGTGAGGACGCGGCTCGGGCGGGTACCCGGGGCGTCGGGAGCCGTCCCGGCGCACCGCGGTCGGGCGCTCGACGGCACCCCGCGCGCGGCGACGCCCGCGGGTGCCCGGCCGGTGTCCGGCGGGTCACGATAAGTCGCGTGACGCGCCCGGCCGTGCCGTGCGACCATCTTCGAGCCGGTGGCGCGGCCCCCGCGAGGGGTAGGCCGGGCCGGAACCGGGAATCTCCCGGTGGCCGCGGACGTTGTTCCCTGTGACGGACGGCATTCGCCGGCCGGCGGCTCATCCCATCTACGTAAGGATCCAATGACCTCCTCTTCTTCCCCTTCCCAGGACGCGCAGACTTCCGCGCAGAACTACCCCGAAGGTCTTCGGGCCGATGCCCTGATGGAAGAGGACGTCGCCTGGAGCCACGAGATCGACGGAGACCGGGACGGCGAGCAGTTCGAACGCTCCGAGCGCGCGGCCCTGCGCCGTGTGGCGGGCCTCTCCACCGAGCTCGAGGACGTCACCGAGGTCGAGTACCGACAGCTCCGCCTGGAGCGCGTCGTCCTCGTCGGTGTCTGGACCTCGGGAACCATCCAGGACGCGGACAACTCGCTCGCCGAGCTGGCCGCGCTCGCGGAGACCGCGGGAGCACTCGTGCTCGACGGCGTCGTCCAGCGCCGAGACAAGCCCGACGCGGCCACGTACATCGGTTCCGGCAAGGCCAACGAGCTCCGGGACATCGTGATCGAGACCGGCGCCGACACCGTCATCTGTGATGGTGAGCTGAGCCCGGGCCAGCTGATCCACCTCGAGGACGTCGTCAAGGTCAAGGTCATCGACCGTACGGCCCTGATCCTCGACATCTTCGCCCAGCACGCCAAGTCCCGCGAGGGCAAGGCGCAGGTCGCGCTCGCGCAGATGCAGTACATGCTGCCGAGGCTCCGCGGCTGGGGTCAGTCGCTGTCCCGCCAGATGGGCGGCGGCAAGGGCGGCGGTCTCGCCACCCGTGGTCCCGGTGAGACCAAGATCGAGACGGACCGGCGCCGGATCCGCGAGAAGATGGCGAAGATGCGCCGGGAGATCGCGGAGATGAAGACCGGCCGCGAGATCAAGCGCCAGGAGCGCCGCCGCAACAAGGTGCCCTCGGTCGCCATCGCCGGGTACACCAACGCCGGCAAGTCCTCCCTGCTCAACCGCCTCACAGGTGCGGGCGTACTCGTCGAGAACGCCCTGTTCGCCACCCTCGACCCGACCGTGCGCCGGGCCGAGACCCCGAGCGGGCGGCTGTACACCCTGGCCGACACGGTCGGATTCGTCCGCCACCTGCCGCACCACCTGGTCGAGGCGTTCCGCTCCACCATGGAGGAGGTCGGCGACGCCGACCTGATCCTGCACGTCGTGGACGGTTCGCACCCGGCACCGGAGGAGCAGCTGGCCGCGGTGCGCGAGGTCATCACCGACGTCGGGGCCACCAAGGTCCCCGAGATCGTGGTGATCAACAAGGCGGACGCGGCGGACCCGCTCGTGCTCCAGCGGCTCCTGCGGATCGAGAAGCGTTCCATCGCGGTCTCGGCACGCACGGGCCAGGGCATGGACGAACTGCTCGCGCTGATCGACAACGAACTGCCCCGCCCCTCGGTCGAGGTCGAGGCACTCGTTCCGTACACGCACGGAAAGCTGGTCGCCCGCGCCCACACCGAGGGCGAGGTGATCTCCGAGGAGCACACCGCGGAGGGCACCCTGCTCAAGGTGCGGGTCCACGAGGAACTGGCCGCGGACCTCGCCCCGTACGTGGCGGAGCCCGCGCTCCGCTAGACAGCCGGACCGGCCCGCCCCGCGGGCGACCGGACGCACGAAGGCCCGCCCCCTTCCGAGGGGGCGGGCCTTCGCCGTGACGGGGTGCCGTGACCGGGTGTCCGGACCGTCACGTCCCGCGTGTCACCGCCCGGCGAACTTCTTGCTCACCGAGTCGTACACACCCTTGGCCACGTCGCCGAGCCGCGGACCCGCCAGCCAGCCGAACTTCACCGGGCCGATCGAGGTGTTGGACACCAGGGCCGGCTTGCCGTCCGAACCCGTGGCCACCCAGCCGCCGCCCGAGGAACCGCCGGTCATCGTGCAGCCGATGCGGTACATCGTCGGGTCGGCCTGCGCGACGGACAGCCGTCCCGGCTTGTCGGTGCACTGGTACATCTTCTGCCCGTCGAACGGGGCAGCGGCCGGGTACCCGGTGGCCGTGATGCTCGAGACCTTGGGCACGGCCGGCGCGTTGAAGTTCACCGGCAGCGCCGAACCCACCGTCTCCTCCAGGGACTTGCCGCCGCTGCCCTTCTCCGGCGTCACGTGCAGCACCGCGTAGTCGTACGAGGCTCCCTGACCGCCCGTCGACCCGCCCTGCTCGATCCACTGGTCCGAGGTCTGCGCCCAGTCGCTCCACCAGACACCGTACGGAGCGACCTCCTCGCGCGGGGCGTTCTGCAGCTGGGCCTCGGTCCTGCCCTGGTCGTTGTAGGACGGCACGAAGGCGATGTTGCGGTACCAGCCGCCCTTCTTGCCGGCGTGCACGCAGTGGCCCGCGGTCCACACGAGGTTGGACTTGCCCGGGTGCGCCGGGTCCTCGACCACCGTCGCCGAGCAGACCATCGTGCCCTCGGGGGCGTCGAAGAACACCTTGCCCGCCACCGGAACGCTGGAGTGGTACGACGTCTTCACGGCCTGCGCCGTCACCGGGGCCGGCTCGGGGTCGGTGACGCCTTGGTCACCGCTGAGGTCGTTCTCGTCGACGCCCTTGTCCTTGTCGGGGTCGTCGGCCCCGCGCATACGGTCGGGATTCCACAGGCCCTTGATGATCGGGTTGATGAAGTCGTCGGCCTGGCGCAGCCATTCGTCCTTGTCCCAGTTCTTCCAGGCGCCCTTCTTCCAGTTGTCGACATCGATGCCGTGCTCTTTGAGCTTGTTCTTGATGTCGTCCGGGATCTGGATCTTTCCGTCGCCCGCCTGGGACGCGCTCGCGGTCGGCTCCCCACTCGCCGTGTCGCTGCCCGAGCCGCAGCCCGTGGCCGTCAGCGCCAGGGCGGCGGCGAGGCCGACGGCCGCCAGGACGGGGGACGTTCTGCGGCGCGCGCTCCCGCCTGGACGGGCGGCGAAGGGCGGGCGTATGGATCGCATGGTGTGACTCCCCCTGCGTGTCTGGGAACTGGTGCGGTGCGTCTGCGGGCGCCTGAGCTGTTCGTCCGGCACGGCCGAACGGCATCACAGACTATGCGTTCGCCATGCGGGCCATCCGACGGAACGGCAACGGTTCAGCTACGGGGGAGCGCGCCCAAGGCACATGACGCGCTTTGACGGGCGGTCACCGGGACGCCGTCCGGCGGTCCCCGGCAAAGAACCGGCAAGGAACCCCCGTTTCACCCGCTTCCCATCGCGACCGGCGTCGTTGGTACGTACGGGGGGCCTGCCGCCTGCGTCCGGACCCTCCTGCCAACTCGCCTCTGAACAGCGGGAGGACCTGCAGTCGTGGCCGTGACCGAGTCAGCGGTGGTGCCGGTGGGGGCGCCAGGGGAATCCGAGGGGGCGCGGGACACCGGCGCCGGAGCGGCCGAGCGGGCGCGCGCCGCGCACGAGGGCATTCTGCGGCGCCAGTCGGCGCGTGAATCGGCGGCACGCACCTACGCGCGTGCCCTTCCCATCGTTCCCGTGCGGGCCCGCGGGCTGACGATCGAGGGCGCCGACGGGCGCCGCTATCTCGACTGCCTCTCCGGAGCCGGGACCCTCGCCCTCGGGCACAACCACCCCGTCGTCCTGGAGGCGGTCAGGAAGGTCCTCGACTCGGGGGCGCCCCTGCACGTCCTGGACCTCGCCACCCCGGTCAAGGACGCCTTCACCACCGAACTGTTCCGCACGCTCCCGCCGCGGTTCGCCGAGCGCGCGCGGGTCCAGTTCTGCGGGCCGGCCGGGACGGACGCCGTCGAGGCCGCGTTCAAACTGGTGCGCGCGGCCACCGGCCGCACCGGCATGCTCGCCTTCGCCGGCGCCTATCACGGCATGACCGCGGGGGCGCTCGAGGCATCCGGCGGCGCGACCGACGTACGGGTCGCGCGCCTGCCCTATCCGCAGGACTACCGCTGCCCGTTCGGCGTCGGCGGCGATCGCGGTGCCGAACTGGGCGCGCGCTGGACGGAGTCCCTCCTCGACGACACCAAGTCGGGCGTTCCGCTCCCCGCCGGGATGATCCTCGAACCCGTCCAGGGCGAGGGCGGGGTCATTCCCGCCCCGGACGGCTGGACGCGGCGGATGCGCGCGATCACCGAGGCCCGGTCCATCCCCCTGATCGTGGACGAGGTGCAGACGGGGGTGGGCCGGACCGGCGCGTTCTGGGCCGTCGAACACAGCGGGATCACCCCGGACGTGATGGTGCTGTCCAAGGCCATCGGCGGCAGCCTGCCGCTGGCGGTCGTCGTCTACCGCGACGACCTCGACGTCTGGGAGCCGGGCGCCCACGCAGGCACGTTCCGCGGCAACCAACTGGCCATGGCCGCCGGCGCGGCGACCCTCGCGTACGTCCGCGAACATGGACTCGCCGAGCGTGCGGCCACCGTCGGCGCCCGCATCCTGGAGCGGCTGCGCTCGCTCGCGGCGGAGTTCCCCATCGTCGGTGACGTGCGCGGCCGCGGTCTGATGATCGGCCTCGAACTCGTCGATCCTGAAGGGCCCTTGCCATCCAACTGTGACGGGCTCGACCCCGAGAGGCCCGCGTCCGGGGGCGCTGCTTCCGAGGACTCTGCCTCTGTGGGTTCCGGCTCGGGGGGCCTTGCCTCCGGCGGCCCTGGCATTGGCGGTCCCCGCCCCGCCGCACCCGAACTCGCCGCGGCCGTCCAGCGGGAGTGCCTGCGCCGCGGTCTGATCGTGGAACTGGGAGGCCGCCGGTCGAGCGTCGTGCGGCTCCTGCCTCCCCTGACGATCAGCGACGAACAGACCTCCGCGGTGCTCGACCGGCTCGCGGACGCGGTGAGCGCGGTGAGCTCGACGGCACGGGAGGAACTGCGCGTCGGCGGGGACGGGACCAGACGTGGGGGCGCGCCTCTGTGAGGACCGGGTGCGGAGGCCCGCCGGGCATGCGAGGGGGTCGGCCCGACACACGCCGGGCAGGCCCTGGCTCGGCATCGTCCGGGCCGGACCTCCTGGTGTCGCCCGGCCTCGTCATCGCCCGAGCCGGACGTCCCGGTCCGTCCCGGCTCGTCACCGCCGGATCGGGGGTCCCCGGCCCCAGCCCGGTTCGTCGCCGCCCGGGCCGACCACTCGGCTCCTCCCCGGTTCGTCACCGCGCGAGCCGGACCTCTCGGCCCCGACCCGGCTCGTCATCGGCTGAGCCGACCACCTGGCTCCACCCCAGCTCGTCACTGTCACCGCCGCCCATCCGGCCTCAACCCGGCTCGTCACCACCCGATCAGACCACCCGGCCCCAACGCGGCTCGTCACTGTCCGTGCCGACCATCCGGCCCCAACCCGGCTCGTCACCACCCGAGCCGATCATCTGGCTCCGCCCCGGCTCGTCACCGCCCGAGCCCGAACCACCCGCAAGGAACCTCTCGTGAACGCCAGCCCCGCACCCGACGGCCCGCCCTCCCCGTACGAGCGGACGGCCGTGGCCGTGCCGGTCCCGCACCCACTCGGTCCCGAGTCCCTGCCCCGGCAGAAGGAGGCGGCCGGTGTGCCCGGGCGGCCGGGCGGCCCCGGCGTCGACCTGCCTGCCCTGCCGGACCTGCTGGATCATCCCGACATCCGTACGGCGGCGCAGGCGGCGGCGGTCGAGAACCTGCTGCGCTGCTGGGTGCGGGAGAACGACCTGGCCGCCCCGCACGACGGCACCCTGCGCATCGCGCTCCCGGCCAGCGGAACGGCCCTGCTCGTCCCCGTCCGTCACTGGTCGCCCTCCGGCTGGCACCGCTTCGGGGCGCCCCGCCTCGCCGGCGCCCCCGAATCCGCGCCGGCCGTCGACGCGGTGATGGTGGCGGCCCTGCTCGCACGGCAGACGGCCCCTACAGGAACCGCAGCCGCGGGACCCGCCGCCACGGCACCGGCCCCCGGCGCGAGCCACCCGGCACCGGGAGCCGACCAGGCTGCCGCACCGGGAACCGCCCCGGCCGCAGCACCGGGCGAAGCTGCCGCCGCCCCCACGGACAGCCCCGCCGGGGAGGGCACCGACCTCGTCGGCCGCGTCGCCGACTCGGTGCGGCGCACCGCCGTGTTCATCCGGGACCGCAGGGAGCGCCCCGCCGACACCCCCGACCGCTTCCTCGCCGCCGAACAGGCGCTCCTCCTCGGGCATCCCCTGCACCCCACGCCGAAGGGGCGCGACGGCCTCTCCGACACGGAAGGGGCGCTCTACTCACCCGAGTTGCGCGGTTCCTTCCCGCTGCACTGGATGGCCGTCGCCCCCTCGGTGCTCGCGTCCGACTCGGCGTGGACGGAGCGCGGCCGGCCCGTGTCGGCCGGACAGCTGACCCTGCGCCTGGCCGGCCCCGGCCTGTCCCTTCCGTACGGCTACGCCGCCGCACTGCCCCTGCACCCCTGGCAGATGCGCGAGGTCCGGCGGCGCCCCGAGACCGCGGCCCTGCTCGACGCGGGACTGCTCCAGGACCTCGGCCCGCAGGGCGACCCGTGGCACCCGACCTCTTCCGTCCGCACCGTCTACCGGCCCGGCGCGCCCGCGATGCTGAAGCTGTCGCTGGGGCTGCGCATCACCAACTCCCGCCGGGAGAACCTCCGCAAGGAGCTCCACCGCGGTGCGGAGGTCCACCGCCTGCTGCGCGGCGGCCTGTTCGAGCAGTGGCAGTCCGTCCACCCCGGATTCGACATCGTCCGCGACCCGTCCTGGCTCGCCGTAGACGGCCTCGACGGCACCCCGGTCCCCGGGCTGGACGTGATGATCCGGCACAACCCCTTCGGACCGTCGGACGACATCGGCTGCGTCGCCGGGCTGGTCTCACCCCGGCCGTACGCCCGCCTGGGCACGCACAACCCGGCCGAGCGCGGCCCCTTCATGAGCTCCCGGCTCGCCGAGATCGTCACCGGGCTCGCCGGACGGACCGGCCGGCCGCGCGGCGCCGTCGCCACCGAATGGTTCCTGCGCTACCTCGAACACGTCGTGCGCCCCGTGCTCTGGCTGGACGGCGAGGCCGGCATCGCCCTGGAGGCGCACCAGCAGAACACCCTGCTCCAGCTGGACCCGGACGGCTGGCCCACCGGCGGCCGCTACCGCGACAATCAGGGCTACTACTTCCGCGAGTCCCGGCGAGCCGAACTCGACGCCCGGCTGCCCGGCATCGGGGCGCACAGCGACACCTTCGTCTCCGACGAGGTCACCGACGAACGGTTCGCCTACTACCTCGGCATCAACAACGTGTTCGGCCTCATCGGGGCGTTCGGCTCCCAACGACTCGCCGACGAAGCCCTGTTGCTCGCCGCGTTCCGGCGCTTCCTCGACGGCGCGGCCACGGGCCCGAACCGGATGCGGAGCCCGCTGCCCGCCCTGCTGCTCGACTCGCCCGCCCTGCGCTGCAAGGCCAACCTGCTGACCCGGCTGCACGGCCTCGACGAGCTCGTCGGCCCGGTCGACACCCAGTCCGTCTACGTCACCATCTCCAACCCCCTCCATTCCTGAGGGACATGACCCGTCCCGTCTCCCGAGAGGAGCGTCGCCGTGCCTCCCACCGACGAGAGCACCGACGCCGGTACCGCCCGCGCCCCCCGAGCCGACCCGGGATCCGGGTCCGCCGACCAAGCGGCCACCGGATCCGCCCCGCGCCCGAGCACAGACTGCGAGGACACCCTCGACCTGCGCCTGACCGACGAACTGATCGCGCTGTTCGCCGCGGACACCGGAGCCCGCGACCGGACGGGGGAGGGGACGGCCGCGTACGGGATTCCGGACGGCTCCACGGGCGGTTCCCCGGGAGGGGACCTGTACAGCTCCTCGTACGGCTCCTCGGGACGGGACCCGTACGGCTCCCCGGACCCCTTCCCGGTCGAGGACGACCTTCTCGACCAGGTCGGCGGCTGGGGACCGGCCAAGACACCCGCGGGTGTCTTCCAGCTCGTCCCGGTGCGGTCCGGCCGTGACGTGCCCCTCGTCCACCGCTGGATGAACGATCCGGCCGTCGCGGAGTTCTGGGAGCTGGCCGGACCCGAGACCGTGGTCGAGGACCATCTGCGGCGGCAGCTCGACGGCGACGGACGCAGCGTCCCCTGCCTCGGCGTGCTCGACGGCACCCCGATGAGCTACTGGGAGATCTACCGCGCCGATCTCGATCCGCTGGCGCGCCACTACCCCGCCCGCCCCCACGACACCGGCGTCCATCTCCTCATCGGCGGTGTCGCCGACCGCGGGCGTGGCCTCGGCTCCACCCTGCTCAGGGCCGTCGCCGACCAGGTGCTCGACCGGCGTCCCGCGTGCGCCCGGGTCGTCGCCGAACCCGATCTCCGCAACACCCCGTCCGTGTCCGCGTTCCTGAGCGGGGGCTTCCGGTTCTCGGCCGAGGTCGACCTGCCCGGCAAACGGGCGGCCCTCATGATCCGGGACCGGGCCCTGCGCGATCTGCTGTAGAGCCGCCGTCCCCGGTCCGACCGCCGGTCGTCCGATCCGGTTTCCCGCCGAGGAGGACACCGGTCCCTGCCGAGGAGGACCCGGTTCCCCGCCGAGGGGATCCGGATCCTCGCTGAGGAGTCCCTGTGCCCCGACCGCCCGCCGTCCCGGACGACCGGCCAACCGCCGTCCCTGACGATCGGCCGCCCGCCGTCCCGGCTGCCAGGCCGTCCGTCGTCCCGGCCGCCCGGGAGACGCCCGCCGGTCCCGCCGCTCCACGGACCGCCGCCCGGGCCCCTTCACCGGCCGTGATTCCCCTCCCCGCGCCCGGCCTGACCCCTCGCGCCGAGCCCGCCCTGATCACGCCGTCGGTTGCGGACTTGATCGCCCGGTTGTCAGTGGCGCCCCGTAGGCTGGCAGCGCTATGACAAAGCCCTCACTCCCCGAACTCCTGCATGCCGCCGTCACCGCCGTCGGCGGCACGGAGCGCCCCGGCCAGGTGACCATGGCCGAATCCGTCGCCGCGGCCATCGACGACAACTCCCACCTGCTGATCCAGGCGGGCACCGGCACCGGAAAGTCCCTCGGCTATCTGGTGCCCGCGCTCGCGCACGGAGAGCGGGTCGTCGTGGCGACGGCCACCCTCGCGCTCCAGCGCCAGCTCGTGGAGCGGGACCTCCCGCGCACCGTCGACGCGCTGCACCCGCTGCTGCGCCGGCGGCCCGAGTTCGCGATGCTGAAGGGCCGGTCGAACTACCTGTGCCTGCACCGCCTGCACGAGGGCGTGCCGCAGGACGAGGAGGAGGGCCTCTTCGACCCGTTCGAGGCGGCCGCGCCCACCAGCAAGCTGGGACAGGACCTGCTGCGGCTGCGGGACTGGGCGGACGAGACCGAGACCGGCGACCGGGACGACCTCACCCCCGGTGTCTCCGACCGGGCCTGGGGCCAGGTGTCGGTGTCCTCCCGGGAGTGCCTCGGCGCCACCAAGTGCGCCTACGGGGCGGAGTGCTTCGCCGAGATGGCCCGCGAGCGGGCCAAGCTCGCCGAGGTCGTCGTCACCAATCACGCGCTGCTCGCGATCGACGCCATCGAGGGCGCGCCGGTCCTGCCGCAGCACGAGGTGCTGATCGTGGACGAGGCCCACGAGCTGGTGTCCCGGGTCACCGGCGTGGCCACCGGCGAGCTCACGTCCGGACAGGTCAACCGTGCCGTGCGCCGTGCCGCCAAGCTCGTCAACGAGAAGGCCGCCGACCAGCTCCAGACCGCCGCCGAGGGCTTCGAGCGTCTGATGGAGCTGGCCCTGCCGGGTCGTATCGAGGAGATCCCCGAGGACCTCGGGTACGCGCTGATGGCCCTGCGTGACGCCGCCCGCACGGTGATCACCGCCCTGGGCTCCACCCGCGACAAGTCCGTCCAGGACGAGGACGCGGTGCGCAAGCAGGCCCTGGCGTCCGTCGAGTCCGTGCACTCCGTGGCGGAGCGCATCGCGAACGGCTCCGAGTACGACGTCGTCTGGTACGAACGGCACGACCGCTTCGGCGCCTCGCTCCGCGTCGCCCCGATGAACGTGTCCGGGCTCCTCAGGGAGAAGCTCTTCGCCGACCGGTCGGTCGTCCTGACCTCGGCGACCCTCAAGCTCGGCGGCGACTTCAACGGTGTGGGAGCCTCCATGGGCCTCCCCCCGGAGGGCACCGAGGGCGACGACCTCCCGCAGTGGAAGGGCGTCGACGTCGGCTCGCCCTTCGACTACCCCCGGCAGGGCATCCTCTATGTCGCCCGGCATCTGTCCCGCCCGGCGCGTGACGCCGATCGCGGGGACATGCTGGACGAGCTCACCGAGCTGATCCAGGCCGCCGGCGGGCGCACCCTCGGCCTCTTCTCCTCGATGCGCGCGGCCCAGCTCGCGGCCGAGGAACTGCGGACCCGCATCCCCGAGTACCCGATCCTGCTCCAGGGCGAGGAGACGCTCGGCGAGCTGATCAAGAACTTCGCGGCCGATCCGAAGACCTGTCTGTTCGGCACGCTCTCGCTCTGGCAGGGCGTGGACGTGCCGGGCCCCAGCTGCCAGCTGGTCGTCATGGACAAGATCCCCTTCCCCCGCCCCGACGACCCGCTGATGAGCGCGCGCCAGAAGGCGGTCGAGGAGAAGGGGGGCAACGGCTTCATGTCCGTCGCCGCCACCCATGCCGCCCTCCTCATGGCCCAGGGCGCCGGCCGACTCGTCCGCGCTTCCGGGGACCGGGGTGTGGTCGCCGTGCTGGACCAGCGTCTGGCCACCGCCCGCTACGGCAGCTATCTGAAGGCCTCGCTCCCGGACTTCTGGTACACCACGGACCCGGGCCAGGCCCGTAGATCCCTCGCGGCGATCGACGAGAAGGCCCGCATGACCGAGGAGCCCGCGCCGGAGCCCGCCGACGAATCGGCGGAACCGGAGGACGCGTAACCCCGCCCCGGAGCTGACACCGACGGCGACACCGCCCGGCCCCGGCGCCTGCCGGGACGTCCGGGTCCCGGTGTCCGTCCGGCGCTCCGGGCCTCAGCTCTTGTTCGGCCATCCGGGATCGCCGACGTCTGTTCGCCGGTCCAGGGTTCTGGTGCCTGCTGGGCCCCGGTCCTGTTCGGTGGTCGCAAGGCTCCGGGACCCGGCGGTCCCGGACCGGGCATCCCCGGTCGAGGCTCCCGGCCCGAAAACGCACAGGACCCCGGAACCGGCGCAGTTGGTTCCGGGGCCCGGTCAGGGGCGGGGGCGGCGGACCGCCCGTCGCGGTGTCACACCCGGCGCAGGACGGCGACGACCTTTCCGAGGATGGTCGCCTCGTCACCGGGGATCGGCTGGTACGCCGAGTTGTGCGGCAGCAGCCACACGTGCCCGTCCTCGCGCTTGAAGCGCTTCACCGTGGCTTCGCCGTCCAGCATCGCGGCGACGATGTCGCCGTTCTCGGCGACGGGCTGGCGGCGGACCGTCACCCAGTCCCCGTCGCAGATCGCGGCCTCGATCATCGAGTCGCCGACGACCTTCAGGACGAACAGCTCTCCGTCACCGACGAGCTGGCGGGGGAGCGGGAACACGTCCTCGACCGACTCCTCGGCCAGGATCGGGCCACCGGCGGCGATCCGCCCGACGAGCGGGACGTACGAAGCGGCCGGCTTGCCCGCCGTGTCCGTCGGCTGTACCGACGACTGGTCCGAGCCGCGCACCTCGTACGCGCGCGGCCGGTGCGGGTCGCGCCGCAGGAAGCCCTTGCGCTCCAGCGCCATCAGCTGATGGGCGACGGAGGAGGTGCTGGAGAGGCCGACGGCCTGCCCGATCTCCCGCATCGACGGTGGGTAGCCGCGCCGCTGCACGGAGTCCCGGATCACCTCGATCACCCGGCGCTGCCGGTCCGTGAGTCCCGAACTGTCCGCCCGGATGCCTGGAGGTCGGCCGGGCAGGGAGCGCTTTGGCCCCTCATGGTTCGCGGATTCGTTCATCACATGCACCGGCTCGAGTCGGCCCTGGGAGCGGTCCTGGGCGGTGATGGTGGCGCTGTCTGCGGTGGTGGTCACGTCGGCCCCTCTCGATGGTCTCCCTGCTGCACAACGGTAGTAGCTTTCGAAAGGTTGCGCCAAACACACGTTCGAGTGAAAAACCGCGAATTGCCTGACGTGCGCATGTGTCCGGGTGTATGACCGGCCACGTACCTCTGGCGGACAAAAGGGCCGTTTGCTGTACCCTTCACCGCCGGAGGCGGCGGCCGTACCGGCTGACCTGGGCCGTCGCCCAGTCTGCCATCCGGTGCCCGGCCGACCGGGGACCGGCGCCTTCCGTGCGTCGGCCACGCTATCCCCGTGTGTCCGGGATGGGTATGCCTGTGCGGCACGTGCCCTTACGTGTACGACACGCGCGTCGTGGGCGAATTCACGAGCCGATCCCCACATCTAGTGGTTGGATTGCGCAGGCATCCCAGAAGTTGTGGTCCCCCGGGTCTCCGGACCTCCGGGCATCGCCTATGCTTGAGGCTGCTTCGTGGGGCCCCTGAGGTCCCGCGAGGTTCCTGAGTCGTGCTGTGAAGGAGGGTTGGAGCCATGCACTGCCCCTTCTGCAGGCACCCCGACAGCCGCGTCGTCGACAGTCGTACGACCGACGACGGCACGGCGATCCGCAGGCGCCGCCAGTGCCCCGACTGCTCCCGTCGTTTCACGACCGTGGAGACGTGCTCGCTGATGGTGGTGAAGCGCTCAGGCGTGACCGAGCCCTTCAGCCGCACCAAGGTGATCAACGGCGTGCGCAAGGCGTGCCAGGGACGCCCCGTCACCGAGGATGCGCTCGCGCAGCTCGGGCAGCGGGTCGAGGAGGCCGTGCGAGCCACCGGAAGCGCCGAGCTGACCACCCACGACGTGGGGCTGGCCATACTCGGACCCTTGCAGGAACTCGACCTCGTGGCCTACATGAGGTTCGCGTCCGTGTACCGGGCCTTCGACTCGCTCGACGACTTCGAAGCCGCCATCGCGGAACTCAGGCAGGTGAATCAGCGCCCCGCCGCGGACGACGACGTCCCGGACGCGGTGTGCCGGGAGAACGACCACGGGCCCGGTGGAACCGCGGAGGTTCCCGTGCCCGCAACCGCCGCCGACTGACCGCGGACCGGACCCCTAGAGGCGTCCGGGCCCGCCCGCGGGCGGCGACCACAGACTTGCAGCGCACGACCGTTCTCAGCGGCGCGCGCGGCATCAGACACAGACCGTGCCACGGGAAGTTCGCGGCACTTGAGCGCGTTTTAGCCTGTTACAGGGAGGCGGCATGACAGAGACGGCGAGCGGTCCGGCACGAGGTTCCCGCGCGAAGGGCGGAGCCAAGGGCAGCAAGGGACTGCGCATCGAGCGCATCCACACCACCCCCGGCGTGCACCCGTACGACGAGGTGGAGTGGGAGCGCCGTGACGTCGTCATGACCAACTGGCGCGACGGCTCGGTCAACTTCGAGCAGCGTGGCGTCGAGTTCCCCGGCTTCTGGTCGGTGAACGCGGTCAACATCGTCACCAGCAAGTACTTCCGCGGTGCCGTCGGCACCCCGCAGCGCGAGGTGAGCCTCAAGCAGCTCATCGACCGCATCGTGAAGACGTACCGGAAGGCCGGCGAGGACTTCAAGTACTTCGCCTCCCCCGCCGACGCCGAGATCTTCGAGCACGAGCTGGCCTACGCCCTCCTGCACCAGATCTTCAGCTTCAACAGCCCGGTCTGGTTCAACGTCGGAACCCCCCAGCCCCAGCAGGTCTCCGCCTGCTTCATCCTGGCCGTCGACGACTCCATGGAGTCGATCCTCGACTGGTACAAGGAAGAGGGCATGATCTTCAAGGGCGGCTCCGGCGCCGGCCTGAACCTCTCCCGCATCCGCTCCTCCAAGGAGCTCCTCTCCTCCGGCGGCAACGCCTCGGGTCCCGTCTCCTTCATGCGCGGTGCCGACGCCTCCGCAGGAACGATCAAGTCGGGCGGCGCCACCCGCCGCGCGGCCAAGATGGTCATCCTGGACGTCGACCACCCCGACATCGAGGACTTCATCGAGACCAAGGTCAAGGAGGAGGAGAAGATCCGCGCCCTGCGTGACGCGGGCTTCGACATGGACCTGGGCGGCGACGACATCACGTCCGTCCAGTACCAGAACGCCAACAACTCGGTCCGCGTGAACGACACGTTCATGAAGGCGGTCGAGGAGGGCGGCACCTTCGGCCTCACCTCGCGCATGACCGGCGAGGTCATCGAGAAGGTCGACGCCAAGTCGCTCTTCCGCAAGATGGCCGAGGCCGCCTGGGCCTGCGCCGACCCGGGCATCCAGTACGACGACACGATCAACCACTGGCACACGTGCCCGGAGTCCGGTCGTATCAACGGCTCGAACCCGTGCAGCGAGTACATGCACCTGGACAACACGTCCTGCAACCTCGCCTCGCTGAACCTGATGAAGTTCCTCAAGGACGACGGCAAGGGCCACCAGTCCTTCGACGTCGAGCGCTTCGCCCAGGTCGTCGAGCTGGTCATCACCGCGATGGACATCTCCATCTGCTTCGCCGACTTCCCGACCGAGAAGATCGGCGAGAACACCCGCGCCTTCCGTCAGCTGGGCATCGGCTACGCCAACCTCGGCGCCCTCCTGATGGCGACCGGCCACGCGTACGACTCCGACGGCGGCCGCGCGCTCGCCGGCGCCATCACCTCCCTGATGACGGGTACGTCGTACAAGCGCTCCGCCGAGCTCGCCGCGGTCGTCGGACCGTACGACGGCTACGCCCGCAACGCGCAGCCCCACCAGCGCGTCATGAAGCAGCACGCCGACGCCAACACCGCGGCCGTCCGCATGGACGACCTGGACACCCCGATCTGGGCCGCCGCCACGGAGGCCTGGCAGGACGTGATCCGCCTCGGCGAGAAGAACGGCTTCCGCAACGCGCAGGCCTCCGTCATCGCCCCCACCGGCACCATCGGTCTCGCGATGTCCTGCGACACCACCGGTCTCGAGCCCGACCTCGCCCTGGTCAAGTTCAAGAAGCTGGTCGGCGGCGGCTCGATGCAGATCGTCAACGGCACCGTGCCGCAGGCCCTGCGCCGCCTGGGATACCAGGAGGAGCAGATCGAGGCGATCGTCGCCCACATCTCCGAGCACGGCAATGTGATCGACGCCCCGGGTCTGCGGACCGAGCACTACGAGGTGTTCGACTGCGCCATGGGCGAGCGCTCCATCTCCGCGATGGGCCACGTCCGCATGATGGCCGCGATCCAGCCGTGGATCTCCGGCGCGCTCTCCAAGACGGTCAACCTGCCGGAGACGGCGACCGTCGAGGACGTCGAAGAGGTCTACTTCGAGGCGTGGAAGATGGGCGTCAAGGCGCTCGCGATCTACCGCGACAACTGCAAGGTCGGCCAGCCCCTCTCCGCCAAGACCAAGGAGAAGGAGAAGGCCGAGGTCACGGCGAAGGCCGAGGACACCATCCGTACCGCGGTCGAGAAGGTCGTCGAGTACCGCCCGGTCCGCAAGCGTCTGCCCAAGGGCCGTCCCGGCATCACGACCTCCTTCACGGTCGGCGGCGCCGAGGGCTACATGACCGCCAACTCCTACCCCGACGACGGTCTCGGCGAGGTCTTCCTGAAGATGTCGAAGCAGGGCTCGACCCTCGCGGGCATGATGGACGCCTTCTCGATCGCCGTCTCGGTGGGCCTGCAGTACGGCGTCCCGCTGGAGACGTACGTCTCGAAGTTCACGAACATGCGCTTCGAGCCGGCCGGCATGACGGACGACCCGGACGTGCGGATGGCGCAGTCGATCGTCGACTACATCTTCCGCCGCCTGGCGCTGGACTTCCTGCCCTTCGAGACGCGTTCCGCGCTCGGCATCCACTCCGCCGAGGAGCGTCAGCGCCACCTGGAGACGGGTTCCTACGAGCCCGCCGAGGACGAGGTCGACGTCGAGGGCCTGGCCCAGTCGGCGCCCCTCGCGCAGGAGCTGAAGGCCGTCGCCGCCCCGAAGCCCCAGGCCGTCGTGGCCGAGGCCGCGCCGAAGCAGGTCCACACCAGCGCCGAGCTGGTCGAGATGCAGCTGGGCATCCAGGCCGACGCCCCGCTCTGCTTCTCCTGTGGCACGAAGATGCAGCGGGCCGGGTCCTGCTACATCTGCGAGGGCTGCGGCTCGACGAGCGGTTGCAGCTGACGCCGGACGCAGGTCCGGTAAACGGTCGCGGCTGACACCGGGCGCCCCCAGGGCGTGAACAGCTGATCAGGGCGGTGGAGCGAGCAGTCGGCTCCACCGCCCTCGGCGTTGGCGGGCGGGTACCGCGGTGTCCCGCCGGGCCCGGTCCGGTCTCTCCCGGTCCTGTCCGGCACTGCCCCGTCCCCGCCCCCGCCCCCGGTCCGGCTCGGTTCGGTCCGGGGGACAGGGGCTGTTCTGGCGTGCCGGACCGGCCTGTCGCGCGGCCTGTCGCGGGGGCCGTCGCGCGGTCCGGCGCGGGCCCGGTGTGCGGACATTCCGTGTGTCGTGGCGCGAGGGCCCCGGTCACGGACGGAATTCGCCTTTCCCGCGAAACGATCAACGGCTAGTCTCCCTCCGCGCACGGGGCGCAGGGGGAGGGCGGGGACATGGGCGGAACGGCGGACGGATCGAGAAGCGGCCTGAACGTGGGGGTTCAGGCGGTCGCGGCGGTGGTGCTCGTCGCGGGGGTCACCGGGGGCATATGGGGGGTGACGCGGATCCTGCCGCACGGCGGCGCCGACGAACCGGCCACCTGCGCGGACGGACACAGCACCCTGCCGGCGAAGCGGGTCTCCGGCGCCGAGCTGTGCCGGGCGCTGAACAGGGCGGACCTGCCGGCCCTCCTCGGGACGCCTGACGAGCAGGCGCGGACGGCCGACGGCGACGACGGCTGGATGACCCTGGACGGCGGCACGAGGATGGCCAGCCCCGAGGCGACCGTGACCCTGGAGAGCTACTCCGTGAAACTGTCGGCCTCCGAGGACCGGTTCTCCGTCTCCCAGGGCCTCGACCTGCTCCCCAAGGCCCAGCCGCGGGAGATCCTGGGGCACCCCGCGGTCCTCTACTCGGACCGGACGATCGCCCTCACCCTCGACTCCGGCAAGGCCGGGAGTGGTCCCGGCGGGGTGGCCCGCAGCCTGCTGGTCGCCCGGGACGAGAAGGAGGGCGGCGGTTCCTTCGAGATCACGCTCTGGCGCCAGGACGACGTGGCGCCCGACGACGCCGCGCTGTTCCGCGTCGCCGAGCGGGTGCTGCCGACGGTCCCGGGCTGGAAGAACGGCTGACCGGCTGACCGTCCACGGTTCGCCGTCCCGGGGAGCAGGGGGAGGGGGCCGGGCCCGGGTTCGGCGCCGGTGCCCGGCCCCGGGCCGTGTCTCAGGCCTCCTGAGGGCTGCCCATGACCCGGGCGAAGGTCGCCGGGTCGGTGTCGAAGCCGTGGATGCCCGCGTGGAACGTCCATTCCCCGGAGTGGTCGCGCACGAACTCCCCGATGGTCGCGGCCGTCGAGCCGAGGACGTCGCCGAAGTCCCCCTCGGTCAGGACCGTGTAGCCCTCACGCAGCCGGAATCCGGGATGGAGGACACCGGCGAAGGTCCGCGCCTCGGTCCGCTGCTGGATGGTGACACCGACGACCACGCGCGCGTATCGGCCGTCCAGGCGGTCGAGTTCGAGGGTCATGACCTCGTCCCAGCCGAACCCCTTGCCGTCCTTGCTGTCGCGGTTCAGATAGATGGTGCCGTCGGGCGACCGGCTGCCGAAATACACCACGTAGTCCGGGTCTCCGTGCGCGGCGGACGCCAGATACGTCGCCGCGACGATGTCGAGATCCGTCGCGGGCTCGCCCACGGGACTGGGATCCCACTTGATCGCCAACTCGGCCTTGCGGATCCCCTTGTTGAGACCGTTCACCCGACGTCCCTCCCCGTTCTTCAGCAGTGACCGGACCAACTCCCTTGAGAGTAGGGCCGATTGTCCATCGTGCCACGCCCGCGGCGGCGGGCGCCCCGATCCACCTCGCCGGAGCGTGACCGGCGCCACGTTCCTGGGCCTTACGATGGCGCGGTGCTGGTCAAGTGGATTCGCTGCACCGTGGTCGACCGCCGCGGTTTCGAACGGGGGCAGCGAAAGTGGGCGGGGCTTCTGGGGGAGCCGGGATTCCGGGGACAGGGGGGAGGATGGAGCGTGGGACGGTCCGGTGTCGCGCACATCTTCTCGTTCTGGGAGAGCCGCGCCTTCTACGACTCCTTCATGGCCCGGTCCCATGACCGGCTGGCGGCCTCGCAGTCGGGCACGTTCAAGGACTCCCAGGTCAAGCTGTTCGACTACCGCTTCGACGTGAAGACCGGCTTCGAGCCGCGCTTCACGGACTCCGACACGGTCCGGGTCGCGCACTGCCGTGTCCACGAGGACCGTGCCGAGCACTTCGCGCTCATGCAGGAGAAGGTCTGGAATCCCGCGATGGCCGGCTCGCCCGGCATGATCCGGGGCATGTTCGGCGAGGCGCCGGGCAGCGAGTTCCTGGTCCTGTCCATGTGGCAGTCGGCCGCCGAGCACGGCAAGTACCGCGCCGAGCGGTTGGAGCGGCTGGCGCTGCGCGCGCAGCTGGAAGCCGACATAGCCGCTCTCGCGGGAGACGTCGTACAGCTGGAACCCGGCTGGATCGTCTGACGGTCCCCTCCGCCCTCTCGGCACGCTCGACACCCTTCGTGGACCGCTTTGAACCCATTCGGGCGAACGGGTGTGCGAGGGATGGTGTGACCTGCGCCTTATGAGACCGGTACGACTGCTCGAACAGGGCCGGCACGATCTAGGGTTTTGGCATGGCACGACCACGGCGCATCGTCCTTGTCCGGCACGGCGAGTCGGTGGGCAATGCCGATGACACCGTGTATGAACGCGAGCCCGACCATGCTCTGGCGCTCACGGAGACGGGGTGGCAGCAGGCGGAGGACACCGGCAAACGGCTGCGTGAACTCTTCGGAAATGAGCACGTAAGCGTTTACGTCTCTCCGTACCGCCGGACCCACGAGACCTTCCGGGCCTTCCATCTCGACCCCGGGCTCGTCCGGGTGCGCGAGGAGCCGCGACTGCGCGAGCAGGACTGGGGCAACTGGCAGGACCGGGACGACGTACGGCTCCAGAAGGCATATCGGGACGCCTACGGCCACTTCTTCTACCGGTTCGCCCAGGGGGAGTCCGGCGCCGACGTGTACGACCGGGTCGGCAACTTCCTGGAGAGCCTGTACCGCAGCTTCGAGGCCCCCGACCACCCGCCGAACGTGCTCCTGGTGACCCATGGCCTCGCCATGCGGCTCTTCTGCATGCGCTGGTTCCACTGGACGGTCGCCGAGTTCGAATCGCTCTCCAACCCGGGGAACGCGGAGGTACGGATGCTCGTTCTCGGAGAGGACGGCCGGTACACCCTCGACCGTCCCTTCGAGCAGTGGCGCGATCCGGAAGTCGTACGGAGCCACCGGATAGAGTGGCAGGGCGATGATCGCTGACTCCTCTCCCGAAGGGCGCTTCGAGCGCGCCCTCGCCAGCCTGCGCGGACTCGCGGTGGGAGACGCGCTGGGCTCGCAGTTCTTCGTGCCCGCGCATTACCCGCTGCTCAAGCGCCGAGAGCTGCCACCGGACCCCTGGCAGTGGACCGACGACACCGAGATGGCCTGCTCCGTGGTCGCCGTCCTGGCCACCCACCACCGGATCGACCAGGACGCCCTGGCCCACTCCTTCGCGCACCACCACGACTTCGACCGCGGGTACGGCCCCGCCGTCAACCGCCTGCTGCGCCTGGTCCGCGAGGGCGGCGACTGGCGCGAGCTCGCGTCGGCCCTCTTCAAGGGACAGGGTTCCTGGGGCAACGGCGCCGCGATGCGGATCGCCCCCCTGGGCGCCTGGTACGCCGACGATCCGGAGCAGGCGACCCACCAGGCGGAGATCTCCGCCTATCCGACGCATCAGCACCGTGAGGCCGTCGTCGGCGCCATGGCCGTCGCCGCGGCCGCCGCGCTGGCCGCCGACCCCGCGGGCCCGCCGAGCGCCGAGACCCTGCTCGACGGGGTCATCGCGCTCGTGCCGCGCAGCGCGGTCGGAGCCGGTCTGCGCCGCGCCCGGGACATGCTCGACTACGGGGACGCCGCGACCGTCGCCGCCGTACTGGGCTGCGGCCGGCGCACGTCGGCCCACGACACCGTCCCCTTCGCCCTCTGGTCCGCCGCCCGCTCCCTCGGTGACTACGAGAAGGGCTTCTGGGCCACCGCCCAGGTCGGCGGTGACGTGGACACGAACTGCTCCATCGTCGGCGGCGTGGTCGCCTCCGGGAAGGCGGGCGCGCCCCCCGGGGACTGGCTGGACGCCACGGAGGCACTGCCGGACTGGCTGCCGGGGCTCGCGACGGGGCGTTGAGACGCCGGGGGCCGAGCTGAGGGTCGGGCTCGAGTCGACGGTCGGGTCTGTGCCGTTGAAGGGTCGCGCTTGCGTCGAGGGGGCGGCCTGAGCTGAGAGGTCTGAGTCGAGGGGGCGGGCCGGCCTGTGCCGAGGGCCGGGCCCAAGTCGAGGGTCGGGCCCAAGTCGAGGGTCGGGCCTGAGTCGAGGGGGCGGGCCTGCGCTGAGTGGCCGGGCCCGTAGACGGTGCTCTGAAGGCGGCCGTCGGCGGGCGTCAGCGCGTCTGTGCGGCCCTTCGGCGGCGGGGCGGTCCCACTGCGGCACATGCCCGTGTCACAGGCTTGCTACAGCCCCGCAGCGCCGTGGTGGGCCCCTTGCCCCGTGGATACCCTGTGCGCCACGCCGTCCGTTGATCATGACGGGCGTGTGCCGACGAGATGCCGGCCGCCAGCCTCTCCGCCGCCGAGTGCGCCCCGGGCTGCCCGGTGACCGGCTGGGAGGGGATCCCTTGTCAGACATACCGTCCACGCCCGAGCCCGACGGGAAACCGGCACCGCGGAAGAAACCTGAGGAGGGCGAGGGGACCCTCAGCGCCGGAGCCCCGACCCCGGAGACGCCGAAATCGGCGGACTCCACGGATCCGGCGGCAGCGGACTCCACGGGCTCCACGGAATCGACCGCACCGGCAGCCACAGACACGGATCCGCACGCGCCGGCATCCAGAGACGCGGATCCGGACGCACCGGAATCCACCGGGCGCCGCCCGGACGCAGACGCCGCGGACGCGCACGAGACGGCCGAACCGGGGGGTACGGACCGCTCGTCGCACGCACGCACCGACAAGACGCCGCCACCGAAGCCCGGCCGCGATCTCTGGTCGCCCGATCTGTGGGCCACCTCGCCCGCGCCGGTGGGTACGCCCACGCTGTGGGCCGTGCTCGCGACCGGCGTGCTGAGCATGCTGCTCCTCGACGGCGGTCTGGCGGTCAACCTCTTGCTGGTCGCCGTCCCCGCCGCCCTCGCCGCCTACTTCGCGGGCCGGGCCGCGGGACGCCGCACGCGCGCGTGGAGCCTGGTCTGGGGCATCGGCGGCATCGGCCTGCTGGCGGTGCCCGCACTGCGGGACGCCGGCTGGCCGTCGTTCCTGGCCGTCGCCGCGGCCATCGGGCTCGGCTCGCTCGCGCTGAACGGCGGCCGCACCTGGCCCGCGGTGCTGCTCGGCCCCATCGGGGTGGTGAACTCCGTCGTCACCGGTGTCGCCTGGGGCTGGCGCGGACTGCGGGAACGATTCGGCGGAGCCCGTCGCGGCGTGGGTGTGGGACTGCGCGCGTTCGTGGTGAGCGCGCTGCTGCTGCTGGTCTTCGGCGCCCTGTTCGCCGGGGCCGACGCCGCCTTCGCCGATCTGCTCGGCGACCTGGTGCCGGACGCCTCGGTCACGGGCGGACCCTGGCGCCTGGTGCTGCTGGTGACGGGCCTGGTCATGGCGCTGGCCGTGGCGCACACGGCGGCCGCGCCGGTGCGCCTGGACCGGGTCGTGGTACGACCCGGGCGCCCGCGCAACCGGGTCGAGTGGGCCCTTCCGCTGATCGTGCTCACCGTGCTCTTCGCCGCCTTCAACGCGGTACAACTCGTCGTCCTCTTCGGCGGATATGACGCCGTACTGAAGAAGACCCACCAGACGTACGCCGAGTACGCGCGTCAGGGCTTCTGGCAGCTGCTGATCGTCACGCTGCTGACCCTGCTCGTCGTGGTGTTCGCACTGCGCTGGGCACCGCGGGACGGCGCGGGGGACCGGACGCTCGTGCGCGGTGTGCTGGGAACCCTCTGCGCACTGGCGCTCGTGGTCGTGGCGTCCGCCGTACGCCGGATGGACATGTACGTGGAGGCCTATGGTCTGACGCGACTGAGGATCTCGGTACTGGCGGGGGAGTTGTGGCTGGGCCTGGTGATCGTCCTCATCATGGCCGCCGGCGTCTGGGGCGCGCGCTGGCTGCCCCGCGCCGTCGCGGCCAGTGCGGCGGCCGGCGTCCTCGCGTTCGGGCTGATGTCGCCCGACGCCCTGATCGCCGAACAGAACGTCCAGCGGTACGAGCACACGGGCGATTTCGACCTCCAGTACGCGCGTGACCTGTCGGCCGACGCCGTACCCGCCCTCGACAAGCTCAAGGAGCCGATGCGTTCCTGTGTGCTGAACGCGATCGCCGACGACCTGAGCGAGGACGACGCGCCCTGGTACGCCACCAGTTGGGGCGAGGCCCGGGCTCGGGACATCCTCCGCGACCACCCGCCGACCGCGTCCGTCGACGGGAGCGTGTGCGCCTCGCTGTCGGAGACGACCGAGCGCCGCTGAGGTCTTCCTGAGCTGCTGAGCTGATCTCCGGGTCGGGAGCCGGAGGGCTCCCGACCCGGATCGTGCTCGGGCCTTCCGCGGTCGCGTCCTCAGCCCGCGGCCGGCCCCGCCGTACCGGCGAGGGCCTCCAGGTCGCTCCTGCGGACCCTGATCACCAGCGCCGCGGTGGTCAGGGCGAGCAGGGCCATGCCTGCGGCGGGCACGAAGGCGGTCGAGATGCCGTGGGCGAGCACGTCATGACCCCAGGGGGCGGGCAGTTGGTGGGTCTTGGCGAACTCCGCCTTCTGCTCGGCCGAGCCGTCCGCCATGAACTTCGGCAGCTGCTTTTGCGCCTCGTCGCGGCTGGCCGTGCCGAAGACCGTGGTGAGGATGGAGAGGCCGAGCGAACCGCCCACCTGCTGTGTGACATTGAGCAGACCGGAGGCCGCGCCCGCCTCGTGCTGGGCGACACCGGAGACCGCGGTCACCGTCAGCGTCACGAAGTTCAGGCCCATTCCGAAGCCGAACATCAGCATCGGCCCGAGGACCCCGCCCACGTACGTGTCGTCGGGACTGATGAAGGTCAGCCAGCCGAGCCCGAGGGCGACGAGCGACGAACCGGTGACCATGAACGGCTTGGGGCCGAGCACCGGCAGGAAGCGCTGCGACAGACCCGCGCCCACCGCGATCGCGACCGTCACCGGGAGGAAGGCCACACCGGCCGAGATCGGTGTGTAGCCCAGGACGTTCTGCACGAAGAGCACGATGTAGAAGAACATCCCGAACATCGCGGCGGCGAGGCTCAGCATGATCACGTAGGTGCCCGAACGATTGCGGTCGGCGAACATCCGCAAGGGCGTGATGGGCTCGCGCGCCCGCGTCTCGATGATTCCGAAAGCCAGCAGCAGGGCCGCGGCCGCCGCGAACGAGCCGATCGTGAGACCGTCCCGCCAGCCGTTCTCCGCCGCCCGGATGAAGCCGTAGACCAGGGAAGCCATACCGAGGGTCGAGGTGAGCGCGCCCACGACGTCGAAGCGCCCCGGGTGACGCGGGGACTCGTTGATGTACATCGGTGCCAGAACGGCGATCAGGATGCCGATGGGCACGTTGACGAAGAGGACCCACCGCCAGTCCAGCCACTCCGTGAGCATGCCTCCGGCCAGCAGACCGATGGCGCCGCCGCCGGCCGAGACCGTCGCGAACACGGCGAAGGCCCGGTTCCGCTCCGGACCCTCGGGGAAGGTCGTCGTGATCAGGGCCAGCGAGGTCGGCGACGCGATCGCGCCACCCATGCCCTGCAAGGCCCGCGCAGCCAGCAACTGCCACGGTTCCTGGGCGAGTCCACCGAGCAGCGAGGCGAAGGTGAACAGCAGGATGCCGGTCATGAAGACGCGGCGCCGGCCGAGGATGTCACCGGCCCGAGCGCCGAGAAGCAGCAGACCGCCGAAGGTGAGGGTGTACGAACTGACCACCCAGGTCAGGTCGGTCGTACTGAAGTCGAGAGCGTCTTGAATGTGCGGGAGGGCGATGTTCACAATCGTCGCGTCGAGTACCACCATGAGTTGGCAGGCCGCGATGACCGTGAGCGCGATGCCGGGATGCCCCTCCCGGCGGGCCGCACCCGGCTTACTGTCCTTGACGAGTTGAGAGGTTGTCACTGTGCTTCCCCCACAAGTGCCTTAGTGAACGCTCGCGTTCACTGCCGCGTCAACGGTAGTGAGTCCCCGTCAGTGAACGCAAGCGTTCACTGAGTGGCTGTTTCAGCGGCGCGGCCCGCTCAACTCGCCCCACGCACACACCCGAACGGGAACTCCCGGAGACGGAACTCCCGGAACCAGAAACTCCCGGAACCGGGACTCCCCGAACCGAACTCTCCGAACTGAACGCTCCGAACCAGACCCCGGCCCGACTCCCCGACCCGTCTCTCCTCGCCCGTCCCTCCCGATCCGACTCCCTGGTCCGCATGGCCCGCCCCGAACTCTGGCTCGACCTTCTGGCCTGCCCCCCGGCCCGGAAGCCCGGCCTGAACTCCCCGAATTCCGCTCCCTGTACGACGGAGACACTCTGATGGTTACTTCGCGTTGGACGGCCGCTCCCGCTCGGGCGACCTCCTCGCGCCGGCGCGGCGCCGTGCTCGAGCGCGCGATCCTGGAAGCCGCCCTGGAACAGCTCGGCGCGGTCGGCTGGAGCGGTCTCACCATGGAAGGTGTGGCCGCCGGCGCCCAGACCGGCAAGGCGGCGGTCTACCGCCGCTGGCCCTCCAAGGCGGACCTCGTCGCGGACGCGCTCCAGGCCGGGCTGCCCGACCTGACCCGTGCCCCCGACCTCGGCAGCGTCCGCGAGGACCTGCTGGAGGTGTGCCGGCGGGTCCGCGAGGCGATGTTCTCCCGGTCGGGGATCGCGCTTCGCTCGGTGCTTCACGAGTGCGATGTCAGGCACGCCGAACGCTTCAACCAGGTCATCGTCGGCGGAGTCGTGGAGCCCACCCTGCACCTGCTCCGCGAGGTGGTCCAGCGCGGGATCGACCGGGGCGAGGTGCGCCCCGACGCCGCGAACTCGTACGTCTTCGACGCCGTCCCGGCCATGATGATGTACCGCACGAAGGTGTGCGCCAGCGAATGGAGCGACCTGGATCTCCAGGAGATGATCGACCAGATGATGGTCCCGCTGCTGGGTGTGCGCGTCGGCTGACCGGCCCGTGCGGGGCTGGCGTGGGGGCGCCGAGGGTTGTGCGCGGGCTGGTCGGCGGACGTTGAGTGGGCCGGCCGACGGGTTGGCGCGCACCGGTCGGCAGGCGTGCGAGCCCAGGGCTCTGTCGGCTCCGAGGAGGGCGATCCGGCGGTGCGGGGACCTGGGTGTCGCGAGGCGCTCCGGGCGGCGTAGTCTGAGGGCGCCATGCCGTACGAACCCCCCACTCATACCGTCGAGCGCTCCCTCCGCGCCACGACCGGAGCGAAGGTCATTGCCGGTGTCGACGAGGTGGGGCGCGGTGCCTGGGCGGGCCCCGTCACCGTCTGCGCCGCCGTCACCGGACTGCGCCGTGCTCCCGAAGGCCTCACCGACTCCAAGCTCCTGACCGTCAAGCGCCGCACCGCGCTCGCCGTGGAGCTGGAGAAGTGGGTGACGGCGTACGCCCTCGGGCACGCCTCCCCGGAGGAGATAGACCGACTGGGAATGACAGCGGCGCTGCGCCTCGCGGCCGTACGCGCCCTGGAATCCCTGCCGGTCCGCCCCGACGCGGTCATCCTCGACGGGAAGCACGACTATCTCGGCGCCCCCTGGAAGGTCCGCACGGTGATCAAGGGCGACCAGTCCTGCATCGCCGTCGCGGCGGCCTCGGTGATCGCCAAGGTGCGGCGCGACAAAATGATGGCCGAACTGGGCATCGAACATGCAGACTTCGGCTTTGCGGCCAACGCCGGTTATCCGTCGCCGGTCCACAAAGCCGCGCTGGAGGAGCGGGGACCCACCCCGTACCACCGGTTGTCGTGGGCGTATCTTGATGCGCTGCCCCAGTGGCGGCACCTCAAGAAGGTCCGCAGCTTGACGGACGGAACCGTTCCGGAGATCGAAGGCCAGCTCGGCTTCGATTTCTGACGTTTCCGTTCGCACTCATGTGCCACCCGCCGGGGCGAGTCGCACCGGCGTTTGATAGATATCAGCTCATGCCTCTCATTCCCGAGGAGCCTCAGATTCACGAGAGTGCCCAGGGTCCCCGCGTCACTCCGGCCAGTGGCCGCACCGCGCCGACCCCTCGCCCCGTACCCGGTCCCCGTCCCGCGGCCCCGCCGCGTCCCGGCCGTCCGGGTCCTGTCCGGCCGATGCCGGCCCAACGCACCCCGCGCGAGCCGGTCGTGGCCACGCCGGGGCCGTCCGCCAAGCCGGCCGCACCCGCGGCCGTCACCCCACAGATCCAGCTCGTCCCGGCTCCGGCCCAGGGTGCGCTGGACGCCGCGGAAGAAGCCGTCGACCTGCTGCTGGAGTCGGGCCGCGCCCCGGGTGAGGTGCTGGTGATCACCACCGGCGACCCCCACCCGTGGGCCGCGCACGAGCTCTCCTTCGGCGAGGCCGCCTACTGGGCGCAGCACGACGCCGGCGACGACGTCTTCTACGCCGACGCCGCTCTCGCCCCCCGGGCCGCTTCCCGCCCCGTGGTCGTGGTCGCGGTCAACGGAGGTTCCGGCGACGCCGCCGCGACCGCCCTGCCCGTGGCCCTCGGCCGGGCCGGTGCCCTGCTGATCGTCTGCGGCAACCCGCAGCAGATCAACTCGGTCCTGGCCGCAGGCGTCTGAGCGCGTTCCGGACCCGGTCCGGAACGCGCCCGGCGGGACGCTGAGGGTGCCGCCACGGCGGCACCTGTACGGCGGTCCCTTCGGCGTACCCGCACGCGTGCGCGCCCATGGACGCCCTTGGGTGCACGCCTGCCCCTCGTCCACGTGCGGGCTCGCCGCCCTGCCGCCGGCCGCCGGTCGAGGACTGCCCGCTCCTCGTGGGTGTCGCGAGGTGAGAGCCCGACCGCTAGCCCGTCCGCTCTCCGGCCGACCGGCCGCTTCGCGTTCGCCCGTGCCTGTCCCGTTGCCGCGCCGGCGTGCGCGCGGTCGGCTGAGGGTCCTGCTTCCTGTCCGTGTGCGGCTTCCGCGTCTGCGCGGTCTCCGCGTCGCGGAGCGTGGGCGGCCCGGGATCGAGTCCCCGTGAGCAGGACCGGGGCACACCCGCGCACGGATGCCACGACCCTGGTGCCCGCTCGGCCCGACGTGTGCCGCCCGCCTTCCCCGGGGCGGGCCGACACACACGAACCACCGGTCTCAGCGGGCAGCCGCCCGGCGCATGACCTCGGACGCGACGCCTCCGGTGCGGGGCAGCGGCGGCAGCACCTCGCCCACGTAGAACTCCGGCGCCGACTCGGAGTTGGGGCGGCGACCGCCGCGGCCCTCGCCGAGAACCTGCCAGCCGTCACGTGTCAGCGTGATGTACGCGCCGCACCGCAGCCCATGGAGCGTGCAGGCGTCCCGCAGCCCCCACATCCACGCCCCGTCCTCCTCCGTCCAGCGCGCGTCGCCGTCCCGGCAGTACAGCAGCACGGCCGTGCGCGCCGGAGTGCGGCGCCGCAGGTCGTGCGGGATGACCCGGCGCAGCTGCGCGAGCAGCGCGTTGCGGAACATCCAGCCGTCGGCGGGTGCCGGGCGCCGGGTGAAGGAGGCGCTCGCCATCAGCCGCTCGTCATGGTCGAGCACCGCGACGACCGCGGTCGACGGTCTGGGCCGGTGCCGAGCGTGAAGGCCGCTGACGACCTCACGGGGATCACGCAGAAGCGGAATCCCGGCCGAGGCCCATTCGGCGGGTTCCAGCATGCGAGTGAGTGGGTTGGTGGAAGCGGCGGACAGGTCGGGAGACGTCGACAAGGTTGCCGCCGAGGACGGAGCGAATCCGAAGGTCACGGTCCTCCCTTCGGCTACGTGCCCACACAACGGGCGGGGTCGGACTTGGGGGAATGGCACGCCGCAGCAGAGCCCTACCGGACCACGGGCAAACCGTGCGGGGAGCGGAGCTCAATTCTTCCTGTCGAACTGGGATGCGGCAACGAGCAATTGATGTCACCGACCGTTTTCAGGCGATTAACTCCCTATATACCTGCCCGGTGTTTCGAATCGCGACACACGGGTCACGCCTGTACGGCGAGGACCAGCGGCAACACCCCCTGAGCGCCCGCTCTGCGCAGCATCCGGGCCGCCACCGCCAGCGTCCAGCCCGTGTCCGTGGCGTCGTCCACCAGCAGAACCGGACCCTCCGTTTCACTCAGGACCTGGGTCAGCCCTGGTGGCACGGTCAGCGCCCCGTCCAACGCCTTCAGCCGCTGGGCGCTGTTGCTCCGGGAGACCGGGGAGGCCTCCCCGACGTACTCCAGGGACCCCAGCAGCGGCATTCTGCCGATCTCCGCGATCCGCGCACCGAGCGAGTGGATCAGCTGCGGCCGAGACCGCGACGCGATGGTCACCACCCCCACCGGGCGCCGCGGCGCGTCGGGCTGACCGGAGGCCCAGCCGCCGGGGCCCTTGGCCCAGTCGGCCAGGACGCCGACCACGGCCTGGGCCACATCGTCCGGAACAGGCCCGTCCGGGGCGCCCGGGGCGAGCATCGGCCGCAGCCGGTTGCCCCATCCGATGTCCGAGAGCCGCCCAAGGGCGCGCCCCGGCTCGGCCTGTTCGCCGGCCGGGATGCGGCCCTTGAGTTCGACGCCGATCGCGGCCAGCCCGGTCGGCCACATCTTCCGCGGTTCGACCTCGACGCCCGCGCGGTCCAGCTCGCCGTTCGCCGCGTCCAGGGCGGCGGCGGACACGGACGCCTGGAACCGCCCGCCGGCGCAGTTGTCGCAGCGCCCGCACGGCATGGCGCCCTCGTCGTCCAGCTGCCGCCGCAGGAACTCCATGCGGCAGCCGGTCGTCGACACGTAGTCCCGCATCGCCTGCTGCTCGGCCGCCCGCTGCTTGGCGACCCAGGCGTAGCGCTCGGTGTCATACGTCCAGGGCATGCCGGTGGAGATCCAGCCGCCCTTGACCCGGTGGACGGCTCCGTCCACGTCGAGCACCTTGAGCATGGTCTCCAGCCGGGATCTGCGCAGCTCGACCAGCGGCTCCAGAGCGGGCAGGGAGAGCGGGCGCTCGGCCCGGGCCAGCACGTCCAGCGTGCGCCGCACCTGCTCCTCCGGGGGGAAGGCGACCGAGGCGAAGTACTCCCAGATGGCCTGGTCCTCCTTGCCCGGCAGCAGCAGCACTTCCGCGTGCTCCACACCGCGGCCGGCGCGACCCACCTGCTGGTAGTAGGCGATGGGGGAGGAGGGGGAGCCCAAGTGCACCACGAAGCCCAGGTCGGGCTTGTCGAAGCCCATGCCGAGCGCCGACGTGGCCACCAGCGCCTTGACGCGGTTGGCGAGAAGATCCTCCTCGGCCTGCTGGCGGTCGGCGTTCTCGGTCTTACCGGTGTACGACGCCACCGTGTATCCGCTCTGGCGCAGGAACGCGGAGACCTCCTCGGCGGCGGCCACCGTCAGCGTGTAGATGATCCCGGAGCCCGGCAGGTCGTTCAGGTGCTCGGCGAGCCAGGCCATCCGGTGCGCGGCGTCCGGCAGCCGCAGCACACCGAGGCTGAGGCTCTCCCGGTCCAGAGGGCCGCGCAGAACGAGCGCGTCGGTGCTCACGCCGGTGCCCAGCTGCTCGGCGACATCGGCCGTCACGCGCGCGTTGGCCGTCGCGGTGGTGGCCAGCACCGGGGTGTCCGGCGGGAGGTCGGCGAGCATGGTGCGCAGGCGGCGGTAGTCCGGCCGGAAGTCGTGGCCCCAGTCGGAGATGCAGTGCGCCTCGTCGACCACCAGCAGGCCGGTCGCCGCGGCCAGCTTGGGCAGCACCTGATCGCGGAAGTCGGGATTGTTCAGTCTTTCGGGGCTCACCAGCAGGACGTCGACCTCGCTCGCCGCCACCTCGGCCTGGATGGTCTCCCATTCCTCCGTGTTGGACGAGTTGATCGTCCGTGCGCGGATGCCGGCGCGGGCCGCGGCGTCCACCTGGTTGCGCATCAGCGCCAGGAGCGGCGAGACGATCACCGTGGGTCCGGCGCCCATCCCGCGCAGGAGCGCGGTCGCGACGAAGTACACCGCGGACTTGCCCCAGCCGGTGCGCTGTACGACAAGCGCTCTGCGCTTGTCGGCCACCAGCGCCTCGATGGCGCGCCACTGGTCCTCGCGCAGCCGTGCCTCGCCCGGCTGAGCGCCGACCAGGCGGGCCAGGACGGAGTCGGCCGTGGCCCGGAGTTCTTTGCGGGCGGCGTCGGGTGCGTTGTCGGGGACTGTGGGTCGCGGGTCTTCGTTGGTCATGGCTCCATGCAACCGGATGGGTCCGACAAAGCGCGAACGAGCCGTCGAGCTGTGGATGACTTCTGGCGTGGTCATGGCGATGGTTATCCACAGGCTCAAACGGAATTTCGTGATCCGCGAGATGGTCACCGCATGACGAATCACGACGAAGCGACCGGCGCGTCCGGCGACAAGAACATCAGCGCGGCCGGTGGGCGCGGCTGGATTCCCGGGCTCGACCGCGCCGATGGGGAGAGCGGTCGAGGCGGCCCGGGCGGGCAGAGTGGTCAAAGCGGCCAGGACGGCCAGGGCGGTAAGGGACGCGAGGTCCGTTCCCGGCACGAGGGCTCTTCGCGACGCGAGAAGGGTTCGCGACCGGAAGGCCGGGAGCAGCCGGTCCGACACGTCGGCCCGGAGTTCTCCGGGGTTCCCGCCGTCCCCGGCATGCTGCGTCACGGCGCGGGCGCGGGGCGTGCCCCCGCCGCCGACCACATGGGCCTGGGCCTCCCGGGCGGCGAGCATCAGGTGACACTCCGTACCCCGGCGGAGCTGGCCGACGCGTTGCCCTATCTCCTCGGCTACCGGCCCGACGACAGCATCGTGCTGGTCGCCCTGCACGACCGGGATCGGCGGGGCCGGTTCGGCGGACGGGCCCGCCTCGGCATTCCGGCCCAGGCGGAGGACTGGCCGTCCGCCTCCGAACAGCTCGCACAGGGGCTGGTGAAAGGAAGCGAGCGCCGAGGTGCACGCCCCGAGAGCATGGTGGCCTACCTGTGCCAGGAGCCCGCGAGCGGCGAATCGGGGCGGGACGTCATGGAGCGGCTGCGCCCGCTCGCCCAGCTGCTGCGCACGGCCTGCGGACGCCTCGACGTCCCCGTGATCGAAGCCCTATGCATCTCCGACGGCCGTTTCTGGACGTACACCTGCCCGGGCCAGGGCTGCTGCCCGGCGGAAGGCACCGCCATGGGCCTGCCGGGCACCTCCGTCCTCGCGGCCGCCGCGACGTACGCGGGACTCCAGGTGCGCGGCACCCTGAAGGACCTGACGGCCCGGTTTCTTGCCTGGGAATCGACCGCCGCGCTGGGCCAGGAAGTGGCCCTGGACACGGCCAGCATGGCCCTCGTGCCGAGGATTCTGGGGGACGCCAGCCGGGCCGAGGTCGCGGAGGAGGCACTAGCGCTGGGCCGGCGGCTCAGGGACCGGCTGGCGGCGGCCCCTCCCGTCTCCGGCACGCGCCCGTCCGACCTGCGGGACGACGGACTCCTGGAGGACGACGAGGCCGCCACGCTGATCCTCGGCCTCCAGGACCGCACGACCCGTGACCGTGCCGCGCAGTGGATGGAGGGGGACGAAGCCGCGCCCGCGCTGCGCCTGTGGCGGGCACTCGCCCGTCGTTGTGTCGGCCCGTACCGCGAGCACGCCGCGGCGCCTCTCACCCTCGCCGGGTGGGTCGCCTGGTCCATGGGCGACGAGCTGGAGGCACGCGAAGCACTCGCCATGGCACTCGGCGCCGATCCCGACTACCTGTTCGCCCGCCTGCTGCACCAGGCGTGCAACGAGGGTCTGGATCCGGAGTCCGTCCGACGCTGCCTGAGGGCGCAGCGTACGGGCGCCGGGCCGAAGGAGACTGAGCGTACGGGTCCCGGTTCGAGCGAGGGGGGACGTACAGGCTCAGGTTCGAGTGAGGCGGAACGGACAGGCTCTGGCGCGAGTGAGGCCGAGCGTATGGGGTCCGCTGCGATTGAGGCGGAGTGCACGGGCTCTGTTCCGAGTGACGCAGCGTGCACAATTCCGGGTCCGAGGAAGGCGGAGCGTACGTACTCCGGTCCGGGGGCGGTGGAGTCCGCCACGGGTCCCAGTCCGAGCGAGGCGGAGCAGCAAACCAAGCCGGGTACGGCGCCTCCGGCGGGGGATCTGGCGAGCGCACCAGCCTCTGGCGCGACGGCCACCCCGACAGACGCCCCAGCGGACGCCACGTCGGCGCCTGGTGCCGGAGTGCCGGACCCTGCGTCCACGCCTGCGGCCATCGCTGCTGGCCGCCGTCGCAGGCCCCGCATGACCGCGGCCCCCGGCAGCCGACCGGGCCGGCGCGGCCCCGTGAGCCCGAACCTCCCGGGGCGCCGCCCGCCCGGCGATGGCTCGTCAGGCGGAATCCGGCCACGGCGACAGGCGGACCGTACCGACCGTGGGGACGGCCGGCCGCGCGGGCGGGGCGACAGCGGGCTCGGCGCGGGGGAGGGCAGGTGAGCGACCGGGAAGGCGGCTACCTCATCACCCGTCGCGCCGGGCAGCGGTCGACCGGAGTTGGCGAGGGCCGCCGGACCGCCCCACCGCCATTCGGTCGGCTTCGCCCGGGAATGCGTGACCCCGGGCGGGGCTGTCCCGTTCACCTGAGTGGCGGAATCCGTGGCCGGATTGCGTCGCCGCAGCGCCCGCGACCCCGCGGAGCCCCCACCAGGAGCCGAGCGCGCTCCATGCGCACCGAGCGCGGAGGAAGCCACCTCATGTCCATGCCCCATCCGTCCTCGGCACCCGACGGACCCGACGCCCCCCGTCCACCCGCCCCCCGGTCCGGACAGTCCGTCGGGCGCGGAGGCGCTCCGGTCGCCCCGCGCTCGGACCGTGACACCGGTGCTCCCCTCATCCCCGCCGGGCGGGGTCCCGGCTCTCCCCGGACCCCCCTTCCCGTGCCAGGCCGGCCGGCGGACCTGCCGCCCGCACACACCGCCCTGATCTGTGCCGCCCTTCCCGGGCTCGTCATCTCGCCCCAGGAAGGACAGCTGACCGGGCGCGGGCTCGAGGGCTTCTACATGGCGGGGCGACGGACCCTGTCCCGCTGCCTGGTCAGGGTCGGGGGCCGGGAGCCGCTCGCGATGCAGGCCCGGATGCTCGCGGCCGACCGGGCCCGCTTCGTGGGTACGCTGCGCGCCTCCCCGGACGCGGGCCCCGATCCCGACCTGGTCGTCGAGAGAACCCGTCACGCGGAGGGCCTTGAACGGATCACCCTGCGCAGCTCGGCCCACCGGGCGCTGCGCCTGCCCCTCGAGGTCGCCCTCGGCACGGACCTCGCGGAGCTGGCCGACGTCGCCTCCGGCCGGTCCGGGCCCGAGCTGCAGGCCAGCGTCCACGGTGGGGGCCTGCGCTGGTCCGGCCCCACAGGACACGTGACCGTCGCCGCGGACCCGCCTCCCACGGACGCGCTGGCGTCCGCGGGACTGCTCCGCTGGGCGCTCGAACTGCCGCCTGGCGGCACGCTCACCGTGGAACTGCGTGTCAGACCGGAGGGACAGGGGACGACCGGCGCCGCGGGCCGTGGTGCGGCGAGCCCGTTCGCCGAGGCGCAGGTGTTCAGCGACGAATCCGGGGCCGAGGTGCTCCTGCGCACTTGTGTCGACGACCTTCGAGCCCTGCTGCTGCGCGACCCCCGGCACCCGGCCGACACCCACCTCGCGGCAGGCGCGCCCTGGCGCTGCGGACTGGCGCCGGCCGAGGCCCTGGCCGCGGCCCGGATGACTCTGCCGCTCGGCACCCGTCTCGCCGTGGGCACGCTGCGAACCCTCGCCCGCTCCCAGCTCGGCGGTCCGGGACCACAATCCGGTCTGATTCCGGGCCCGCTTCGGGACAGCGGACCCCACCTGCCACCGGGCTGCACCGCGACCGAGGCGACCCTGCTCTTCCCCGTGCTTCTCGCGGAGGCCCGGCGGTGGGGGCTGGCCGAGCGGGAAGTGGAGGAACTGCTGCCCGCGGCCGAGCGGTGCCTTGAGTGGCTGCGCACCACCGTCGGAGACGGTGTGTATCTGGCCGACCCTCAGCCGGGCGGACCGTTCCGCTGCGAGACGCAGGCACACGCTCATCGCGCGGCCCTGCTCGGCGCCGATCTCCTCGACACGTACGGACGGACCGGCGGCACAGCACTGCGGCAGTGGGCCAAGGCGATGCGGGACGCATTCCGCGACGACTTCTGGGTCGAGGACGGGAGCGGTGGCAGACCGGCCGCCGCCCGCACCCGCGACGGGCACACCGTGCCCCAGCCGGTCTCCGGCGCCGTGCATCTCCTGGACACCGGTCTGTCGGCAGGGGGCGAGATGGCCCCGGGGCTGCTCGACAAGGCGCGGACCGAACAACTCGCGCGGCTGCTCGGCGGCCCCGCCATGGACTCGGGCTGGGGGCTGCGCAGCCTCGGGGCGAAGGAGGCGGCGTACAACCCGTTCGGTCATCGCAGCGGGGCCGTGCGGGTCCAGGAGACGGCCGTCGCCGTCACGGGGCTCGCCGCCGCAGGCCATGAGCAGGAGGCGGGCTCGCTGCTGCGCGGAGTGCTGGCGGCGGCCGAGGCCTTCGGCGGCAGACTGCCCGAGATGTACGCGGGGGAGCAGCGCACGCCGGGAAGTGCCCCGGTTCCTCATCCGGCCGCCTCCCGACCTGCGGCCACCTCCGCGGCGTCAGGGGTGCTGCTGCTCTGCTCCCTGGCCGGGATCCGCCCGGACGCGCCCGCCGGCACCGTGACTCTGCGCCCGTTCCGGGCCGCGCCCCTGGGCGAGATCGCGCTCACGGGCCTGCGGATCGCCGGAGCTCCCTTCTCCGTACGCGTCAGCAGACTCGGGCTCGCCATGGTCGAGGAAGCGGCCGAGGGGCTGCAGCTGGGGGTGTGACGTCGTGAGACGGGCGGCCGACGGAACGCACTCGACGGCGGGCGGCCGCGCGGGGCAGAAGTCGATCAGTCAGGGACCGGGCTTCCGAAGGAGGTGTTTATCGTCAGGCAGACGACTATGATCGCGGCATGCCCTACGACCCGTCAGCCTTTCCGCCCTTCGCCGTGACCGTGGACCTGGTCGTGCTGACCGTGCGCCGCCATGCCCTGTGCGCGTTGGCGGTACGACGGGGCGAGCAGCCGTTCCAGGGGCGTTGGGCCCTGCCCGGCGGCTTCGTACGGATCGACGAGGACCTTTCCCAGGCCGCGGCACGCGAGCTGGAGGAGGAGACGGGCCTGTGCGCCCACGACCCCTCCGTGCCGGCACAGGACAACGGCGCGCACCTGGAACAGCTGGCGACCTACGGCGACCCCAAGCGTGATCCCCGGATGCGCGTGGTGAGCGTCGCGCACCTCGCCCTCGCACCGGACCTGCCCGCTCCCCGGGCCGGCGGCGATGCGAACAGCGCCCGCTGGGCACCCGTCGAGGAACTGCTGCAACAGGGTGGGTACGGACGTGACGGGGAGCAGGCGGCCCCCCTCGCCTTCGATCACGCCCAGATCCTCGCGGACGGAGTGGAGCGGGCCCGGTCCAAGATCGAGTACTCGTCGCTCGCGACCGCTTTCTGCCCGACCGAATTCACCGTCGGCGAGCTGCGCCGGGTCTACGAGGCCGTGTGGGGCGTGGTGCTCGACCCGCGCAACTTCCACCGCAAGGTGACCGGTACACCGGGCTTCCTCGTGCCCACGGGGGGCACGACCACGCGCCAGGGCGGCCGTCCCGCCCAGCTGTTCCGTGCGGGCGGCGCCACGTTGCTCAACCCGCCGATGCTGCGCCCCGAGGTCTGACGGAGACGGCGAACGCGGTTGAGGTCCCCGGGGGCTTGGCGGGCTCACCGGACCCGCGAGGCCTGTCGGTGACGAGCCGCATGGCGTCCGGAATTTCCGAAATGTCGCGCTATCTTGCTGTGGGTGATCCAGGCCATCGGACTGACCAGCACCACCCGCAAGGCGCGTCCGCCCGCCGTCGACGACGTGTCCTTCGAGGCGCACGCGGGCCGCGTCACAGCACTCGTCGGAGCCCCGGGAGCGGGCAAGACGACCGCGCTGAGGCTCATGCTCGAACTCCAACAGGGCCGCGGAATCACCTACTTCCGGGGCAGGCCGCTGCATCGGATCGCCCACCCCTCGCGCGAGGTCGGCGTTCTCCTGGGCGAGGTGCCGGGCCATCCGGCACGCACGGTCCGCGGTCAGCTCAGCATGCTGTGCGCCGCCACCGGCGTACCTGTGCGCCGCGCGGACGAAGTCCTCGAAGTGGTCGGGCTCGTCAGTTTCCGTGACGAGGGCCTCGGCACACTGTCCCGCGGCATGGACCGCCGGCTCGGACTGGCCTGCGCTCTCCTGTCCGACCCTCACACCCTGGTGCTCGACGACCCCACGGACGGACTGTCCGTCCGAGAGGGCCGGTGGCTGCACGGAATCCTCCGCGCGCACGCGACGCGGGGCGGCACGGTGCTGTTCGCCACGGACGATGCCAAGGAAGCCGCGCGAACCGCCGACCGGGTCGTCACGCTGGACCAGGGCCGCCTCGTCGCCGATCAGGAGGCCTCAGAGTTCGCCCGCACCCGACTCCGGCCCCGGGTCGCCGTCCGCAGCCCGCACGCCGCCCGGCTCGGCTCGCTCCTGACCAAGGAGGCCCGCACGGCACAGCGCTCCGTCGAAGTCGTGCGCGAGGAGGGCAACCGGCTCTCGGTGTACGGGAGCACCTGTGCCGATGTCGGTGAGACGGCCTTCCGCCACGGCATCCTCGTCCATCAACTCGCCGACGAGACCGGGGACATGGGCCCAGTGCCGATCGAGCCTCCGTCGGCGGAGGCCGGGCCCCGGCCGACAGATTCCGAGCCGCAGCCGACGGATGCCGAGGGCCTGTCGACGGGTGCCGAGGGCCCGGCGGACGGGGCGAGCCCTGCGGACGCGGCCGCCGTGGACGATCCCTCTGCCGCCCTTCCGCCGCCCATCGCCGTGCGCCAGACCCGGAGTCCGCTGCGGCCCCTGCGCTACGAGCTGCGCAGGGCCGGCGGTGTCGGCACCGGCTACTTCACCGCGGCCGCCGTGCTTGTCTCCTCGGTCCTGCTGTCCGTCTTCCTGGCGAGGATCGGGCACACGCCCCAGCCGCGCCTGCTGGCCGCGTGGCCGCGGGAACTGCCCCTGCCGCCCGCCGCGCTCGGCGCCGGACTGCTGGGCGCCGTCTCCTTCGGCGAGGAATTCCGCCACCCCGCCCTGGCCGCCGACCGCGGCACCGTCCCGCGCCGGCTCGGGCTGCTGGCCGCCAAGCTCCTCGTCGCCTCGGTCACCGCCTTGATGCTGGCGTTCCTGACCGTGGGCTGCGACCTCGAGATGCTCTACCTCGTCTACGGAAGGGAACTCACCGGAGTTCCCTCGGACTGGCTGTCGCTGAGCGCGAGTTGGTCCGGCCTCGTGGTGGGCTGCGCGTGGGCGGGGGTCCTGGCGGCGGGCGTCTTCCGGTCCACCGCCGCCGGGCTCGCGGCGGTGCTCGCCGTTCCGGTCGTCGTCGTACCGCTCGTACAAAAAGCCTTGAAGGGGCCGTCTGTGCGGTCGGCGGCCGGATTCCCGGAGCGGCTCCGTGAACTGGTCCTCATGCAGTGGCCCTTCGGGGGCGAGCGCTACCTCGCGGCCGCGGTGCGCGTGCTCGCCCAACCCGTGGGCGGCGCGCTGCTGTTGTCGCTGACCGCTCTGCTCTGCACATATCTGCTCACGACTCTGCGGAGCAGGGTCCGATGACGACCGTCCGCACCGTTCCGTTCTCCCCTGTGCGCACAACTCCCCGAAGAACGCCCATTTCTTTCCGATAAGGCGTCAATTGCGACGGTGTGAGCGATCACCCTTTCGTGTGCTTTTCACCAAAGACCTCAAGGCAGTTGGGAGCGGCGCCGACAAAAGACCCGTGAGTACCCTTGCGCAGACCATGATGACCGCCGCCCGTTCCTCAGACTCCGGCCTGGCCGGCCCGGGCGAACTCGACCGTTACCCCTATGCCGACGCGTCCGGTGCCGACCGCGTCGGTCCCCCTGCTTGGGAGAGCGCCGAGCCCGAGCTCGGGCGCGTCGGCCGCCGCGCCGCCGGCAGCCGCGGACGCGGGCTGCACGGCCAACTCGTCCAGCAGCTCGGCCAGATGATCGTCTCCGGGGACCTCGGCGCCGACCGTCCGCTCGTGCCCGAGGAGATCGGCCAGCGGTTCGAGGTCTCGCGGACCGTCGTCCGTGAGTCGCTCCGCGTGCTGGAGGCCAAGGGGCTGGTCAGTGCCCGCCCGAACGTGGGCACGCGCGTGCGCCCCGTCAGCGACTGGAACCTGCTCGACCCGGACATCATCGAGTGGCGGGCCTTCGGGCCGCAGCGGGACGACCAGCGGCGCGAGCTGAGCGAGCTCCGCTGGACCATCGAGCCGCTCGCAGCGCGCCTCGCGGCCGGACACGGCCGCGAGGAGGTCCAGCAGCGCCTCGCCGACATGGTCGAGATCATGGGCCACGCCATGTCGCAGGGTGACGCCCTCACGTTCTCGCGGGCCGACACCGAGTTCCACTCCCTGCTCATCCAGCTCGCCGGCAACCGGATGCTGGAGCACCTCTCGGGGATCGTGTCGGCGGCGCTCCAGGTCTCCGGCGGTCCGGTCACCGGCTGTGACCGGCCGAACGAGACCTCGCTGGGTCACCACGCCCGCATCGTCGACGCCCTCGCGGCGGGCGACGGCGCGGCGGCCGAGACGGCCATGCGGCAGCTCCTCATCGTCCATCCCGGGGGCGAGCGTGTCGTGCCCGCGCCGCGCGAGCACTGAGCGCGCGGCGCGGGTGAGGCGGTCCGCGCGCGTGCACGTCCGCGTTGGCGCCGGACCCGCGAACCGTCGCTCGTCGGGACCTCGCCGGATCCCTCCGGATTCGGCGAGGTCCCGACGGTGCGCCCGGGCGGCGGATCATGAACTAACCTAGTTTGATAGGATCTGCCAGTTTTTAGGCGCTTACGGGGTGTGACTCGGGCCACGCAGATTGGGCGTAACGCTCTTCGGGGCAGCGCGATGACCTAAGAGGTGACAGCCGAGGAAGGAATACAGACGCCGTTCGTGGCGCTGTGCATCTTCCCGGCCCCCGCCCGCGCCGTCGGCCCATCCCCAGTCGGCGGTCGTCGGTTCCTGTCCGCAGTGGACGGGGCCGGAAGCCGTTTTCCAACGTTCCGAGAGGTTGTTCGTGTCGGCCAGCACATCCCGTACGCTCCCGCCGGAGATCGCCGAGTCCGTCTCTGTCATGGCGCTCATCGAGCGGGGAAAGGCTGAGGGGCAGATCGCCGGCGATGACGTGCGTCGGGCCTTCGAAGCTGACCAGATTCCGGCCACTCAGTGGAAGAACGTACTGCGCAGCCTCAACCAGATCCTCGAGGAAGAGGGTGTGACGCTGATGGTCAGTGCCGCGGAGCCCAAGCGCACCCGAAAGAGCGTCGCAGCGAAGAGTCCGGCCAAGCGCACCGCCACGAAGACCGTGGCGGCCAAGACGGTGACCGCCAAGAAGGCCACCGCCACCGCGGCTCCGGCTGCCCTCGCCGACGATTCGGCCGAGGACTCCCCCGCAGGCAAGCCCACCGCAGCCAAGAAGACGACGGCGAAGAAGACCGCCGCCAAGAAGACGGTCGCCAAGAAGACGGCGGCCAAGAAGACGACCGCGAAGAAGGACGACGCCGAGCTCGTCGACGACGAGGCCGTCGAGGAGACCCCCGGCAAGCCGGGCGCGGACGAGCCCACCGAGGACGGCGCCCAGGGCTTCGTCCTGTCGGACGAGGACGAGGACGACGCGCCCGCTCAGCAGGTCGCCGCTGCCGGTGCCACCGCCGACCCGGTCAAGGACTACCTCAAGCAGATCGGCAAGGTCCCGCTGCTCAACGCCGAGCAGGAGGTCGAGCTCGCCAAGCGCATCGAGGCCGGTCTGTTCGCCGAGGACAAGCTGGCCAACGCCGACAAGCTCGCCCCGAAGCTCAAGCGCGAGCTCGAGATCATCGCCGAGGACGGCCGCCGCGCCAAGAACCACCTCCTGGAGGCCAACCTCCGTCTGGTGGTCTCCCTGGCCAAGCGCTACACCGGCCGCGGCATGCTCTTCCTGGACCTCATCCAGGAGGGCAACCTCGGTCTGATCCGCGCGGTCGAGAAGTTCGACTACACCAAGGGCTACAAGTTCTCCACGTACGCCACCTGGTGGATCCGTCAGGCGATCACCCGCGCCATGGCCGACCAGGCCCGCACCATCCGTATCCCGGTGCACATGGTCGAGGTCATCAACAAGCTCGCCCGTGTGCAGCGCCAGATGCTCCAGGACCTGGGCCGCGAGCCCACCCCGGAGGAGCTGGCCAAGGAACTCGACATGACCCCCGAGAAGGTCATCGAGGTCCAGAAGTACGGCCGTGAGCCCATCTCGCTGCACACCCCGCTCGGCGAGGACGGCGACAGCGAGTTCGGTGACCTCATCGAGGACTCCGAGGCCGTCGTCCCGGCCGACGCGGTCAGCTTCACGCTTCTGCAGGAGCAGCTGCACTCCGTCCTCGACACCCTGTCCGAGCGCGAGGCGGGCGTCGTCTCGATGCGCTTCGGTCTCACCGACGGTCAGCCGAAGACCCTCGACGAGATCGGCAAGGTGTACGGCGTGACCCGCGAGCGGATCCGCCAGATCGAGTCCAAGACCATGTCGAAGCTGCGTCACCCGTCGCGCTCCCAGGTGCTGCGCGACTACCTCGACTAGGCCTCAAGCGCACATCGGCGAGGGCCCGACCCCCTTTCGGGGGGTCGGGCCCTCGGCTTTGCGCGGAGTGCGGGCCCTCGCCCGCTGGATCACTCTGGGTGTTCCACGACCCTCCCAGTGTGAGGAGCGCGCATGCGCCGTCCCTACGTCCCGACCCTGGCCCTGGCGGCCGCCACGGCGGTCATATCGCTGACGACCCCCGCCCTGGCGGCCTCCGACAGCGTTGTCATCGGGAGCCGTCCGGCCCGGATCTCCGACAGTCCGTGGACGGTGGCGCTGTCCAGCCGTGACCGGTTCGGGGGTACGCGCTCGGGGCAGTTCTGCGGAGGCGTGGTCATCGGCCGGACCACGGTCCTGACCGCGGCCCACTGCCTCGGCGACGACGTGCTGGGGAGACCACCGCACCAGACGGACGATCTGAAGGTCATCGCGGGGCGCGAGGATCTCATGGCCGACGACGGCAAGGAGATCCCCGTGAGCGACATCTGGGTCAACCCGCACTACGACAGTGATACGAACGCCGGGGACTTCGGCGTGCTGACGCTGGCCGAGCCGCTGCCGGCCTCCTCCGTGATCCGTATGGCCGCGTCGGGCGATCCGGCGTACGCGTCGGGCACGGCCGCCGTGGTCTACGGCTGGGGCGATCTGACGGGCGGCGGGGACTACTCCGGCAGCCTGCGGGCCGCGGATGTGCACGTGCTGCCCGACGCCTCGTGCGAGCGGGCCTACCCCGGCAACGACTCCGGGACCTACGACGCCGCCTCCATGGTCTGCGCCGGCGAGCAGGCGGGCGGCCACGACGCCTGTCAGGGGGACAGCGGCGGGCCGCTGGTGGCCCAGGGCCGCCTCATCGGTCTGGTGTCCTGGGGGAGCGGCTGCGGGCGCGCGGGGAGCCCCGGCGTCTACACGCGGGTCTCCGAGGCGGTCCAGGCGCTGAACGCGGGCCGCTGAGGCCCTTCACGCGCTGCGATACGAGTGTGGGCGGTCACTCCCTGTGTCCAGGGTGTGACCGCCCACTCACCGGCCTGTCGCCGATACCCGCTCGTCGTTGATGCGAAGGATCAGCGATCTTCGTCGCTGACGCTCTCGGGAACGGACGTGAGCCGCTCCGTCTCGTCCTGTATCTCAGCGGCGATCTTCTTGAGTTCCGGCTCGAACTTGCGACCGTGGTGGGCGCAGAAGAGCAGTTCTCCGCCGCTCAGGAGGACGACGCGCAGATATGCCTGGGCGCCGCAACGGTCGCAGCGGTCAGCGGCCGTCAGCGGGCTCGCGGGGGTCAGAACAGTAGTCACGTCGCCTCTTCTCTAGCTCGACGAGCTGTCGTACCAGGGTCAACATCCAACCAGGCCGAAAACGTTCCCGCTCGCGGCTTTTCCTCGAAATTTTCTTTCGGGGTGGTTGTCTGCTGCCGGGTGGCGGCGAATGAGCCGTATTGCGTGTCTTTGTGTCTGTACGGGTTCGCGCTGTCTGTCAGTGTCGGTCCTCCCGGCTGGATTGCCGGTTGTTCATGAGGACGTGCCCGGAGCCTAAATGGTTCATGCCTCGAAGGGAACGTGATATGTACTTCACTCCATCGAGGCATCGAACACTCATACGATCCTGGACTAGGGTGAGTTCGTGCGAGGGTGGTGCTACAACGGCTCTACCAGGCCTCGGTACCCTCTGAGCGGCGACCGAAGCCGGGCCCTTACCCAAAAGGGTCCCCTATGAAATTCAGCGAGGAGCGAACCGCGTGACCGCCGAGACGTCCGTGCCGTCCACAGCGCTGCTGACCGGAGCAGACCGTGACGGTTCCAACTACACCGCGCGGCACCTGCTCGTCCTTGAGGGGCTCGAGGCAGTGCGGAAGCGCCCGGGCATGTACATCGGGTCCACCGACAGCCGCGGCCTGATGCACTGCCTGTGGGAGATCATCGACAACTCGGTGGACGAGGCCCTCGGCGGCTTCTGCGACCACATCGAGGTCATCCTGCACGACGACGCCTCCGTCGAGGTCCGCGACAACGGCCGCGGCATCCCCGTCGACGTGGAGCCGAAGACCGGCCTCTCCGGCGTCGAGGTGGTCATGACCAAGCTGCACGCCGGCGGAAAGTTCGGCGGCGGCTCCTACGCGGCCTCCGGCGGTCTGCACGGCGTGGGCGCCTCCGTGGTGAACGCGCTCTCCGCCCGACTGGACGTCGAGGTGGACCGCAACGGCCAGACCCACGCGGTGAGCTTCCGTCGCGGCACCCCGGGCACCTTCAAGGCCGACGGGCCCGACGCCGCCTTCGACGCCTCGGGCGGGCTGCGCAAGCTCAAGCGGATCCCGAAGACCCGCACCGGCACGCGCGTGCGCTACTGGGCCGACCGCCAGATCTTCCTCAAGGACGCCAAGCTCTCCCTGGAGCACCTGCACCAGCGCGCCCGCCAGACCGCCTTCCTGGTGCCGGGCCTGACCATCGTCGTCCGTGACGAGTTCGGGCTGGGCGACGGCGGCAGCAAGGGTGAGGAATCCTTCCGCTTCGACGGCGGAATCAGCGAGTTCTGCGAGTTCCTGGCCACCGACAAGCCGGTCTGCGACGTCCTCCGCTTCACCGGGCAGGGGACCTTCAAGGAGACCGTCCCGGTCCTCGACGAGCACGGCCAGATGACGCCGACCGAGGTCACCCGCGAACTGGGCGTCGACGTCGCCATGCGCTGGGGCACCGGCTACGACACGAACCTGAAGTCGTTCGTGAACATCATCGCCACGCCCAAGGGCGGCACCCATGTCGCCGGCTACGAGCAGGCCGTCGCCAAGACGATGAACGAGGTCCTGCGGACCAAGAAGCTGCTGCGCGTCGCCGAGGACGACATCGTCAAGGACGACGCGCTGGAGGGCCTCACGGCCGTCGTCACCGTCCGTCTCGCCGAGCCGCAGTTCGAGGGGCAGACGAAGGAGGTCCTCGGCACCTCGGCCGCCCGCCGCATCGTGACGAACGTGGTGACCAGGGAACTCAAGGCGTTCCTGACCTCCACCAAGCGCGACGAGGCCGCGCAGGCCCGGGTCGTCATGGAGAAGGCCGTCGCGGCCGCCCGCACCAGGATCGCGGCCCGTCAGCACAAGGACGCGCAGCGTCGCAAGACGGCCCTCGAGTCCTCCTCGCTGCCCGCCAAGCTCGCCGACTGCCGCAGCGACGACGTCGAGCGCAGCGAGCTGTTCATCGTCGAGGGAGACTCGGCGCTGGGCACGGCCAAGCTGGCCCGCAACTCCGAGTTCCAGGCGCTGCTGCCGATCCGGGGCAAGATTCTCAACGTTCAGAAGGCGTCCGTGACGGACATGCTGAAGAACGCCGAGTGCGGTGCGATCATCCAGGTCATAGGAGCCGGCTCCGGACGGACCTTCGACATCGACGCGGCGCGCTACGGGAAGATCATTCTCCTCGTCGACGCCGATGTCGACGGCGCGCACATCCGGATTCTGCTGCTGACCCTGTTCCAGCGCTACATGCGGCCCATGGTCGAGGCCGGGCGCGTGTTCGCGGCCGTCCCGCCGCTGCACCGCATCGAACTCAGCCAGCCCAAGAAGGGCCAGGACAAGTACGTCTACACGTACTCGGACCGTGAGCTGCGGGAGACGGTGCTGGAGCTGCAGCGCAAGGGGGTCCGCTACAAGGACTCGATCCAGCGGTACAAGGGACTCGGTGAGATGGACGCCGACCAGCTGGCCGAGACGACGATGGATCCGCGGTTCCGGACCCTGCGCCGGATCAACATCTCCGACCTGGAGGCGTCCGAGCAGGTGTTCGACCTCTTGATGGGCAACGATGTGGCGCCGCGCAAGGAGTTCATCTCCAGCTCGGCCGCGACCCTGGACCGCTCGAGGATCGACGCGTAGTCCCGCGGACCGACAGCAGTCGGGGGCCGTCCCTCCCGGGGGACGGCCCCTTCCGCGTTCATTGTCTGCTGCGCGGCGCTCGCGCTCCGAGGCCGCGGGGAAATCCGGCCCCACCGGCATGTGAGGGGCGGGGTCCGGGGGGCGGAGCCCCCGGGTACGGGACGGGTAGAGGCGGAGGGGGCGAGAGAAACTCGGCGGCGACCGTCCGGGGCTCGGACTGCACGGCTGGCCGGCCGGTCGGCCACGGTCCGGAGGCAGGGGTCCACCCATGGGTGGAGAGCCGGCGCCCGGAGGAATCCACCCACGGTCCACCCGGGCTCCGATCTGCCCGAGCCGCCGCATCCGTAGCGTCGATGAGGTCGGCAGCGCTCGCTGCCGGACACCGCATCCCGCTCACGGAGGCCGCGCATGTCCGGGCTCATGAATGCCGCGCTGATCTTCGCCGTCGCCGCGGTGGTGATCACGCGCCAGTTCAGCGCACGCCGCATCGGCACGGACCGGCGCTGGTGGATCGTGCCCGCCGTCCTCGCCGTCGTGGCGCTGCGCGAGCCCGGCGTGATCGACCCGCACCACCAGGTCCAGGCGTCCCTCCTGCTGGGCGCGGAGCTGGTGACGGCGCTGGCCATCGGAGCCGGGTGGGCGTGGACCACACGGATCTGGACCGAGCCGGACGGCTCCGTGTGGACCAGGAGCACCAAGGCCAGCGGGGCCGTCTGGATCGCGGGCATCTGCCTGCGCCTGGGTCTGTTCGGCATCGGCGCCCTCCTCGGCGTGCACCAGAACTCCTCGGCCCTGATGCTCGGCCTGGCCGCCACCCTGCTGGTCCGTTCCGGGCTGCTGACCTGGCGTGCGCAGTCCCTGCACCCGGCGCCGACCGGACCGGTCCCGGCGTACGGTGACGATGTGCGCCGGGTCCTGCGGAAGGAGCGCCTGTGACGGACAACGTCTGGCTTCGCTGGCCCTCTCGCGAGGCGCTCTCCCGTGTCGGGGTGCACAAGGCCCGCCGTGTCCTCGCCCAGATCACACGCGCCGTCGTCCTGGTCATGCTCGTCGCCACGACGCTCACGAACTCCGATCTCGGCGGCTGGGCGGTCGCCGGAGGCGTCGTGGGAGTCGCGGTGTCCGGGCTCCTCGCCTGGGGGTTCTGGCAGACCACCCTGGAGCATCGCCTGCCGGCGTCCCTGGCACTGCTCGCCCTGCTGCTGGTGGTCGCCGTCGCGGGGTACGGCGCGGGCTTCCGGGTCCCCTCGCTCGTCCTGCTGTGCGGCTGTGCCGTCGCCGCCATCGAACGGCTGCCCCTCGCCGCGGCCCTGCCGGCCACGGCGGTGGCGCTGAGCGGCTACGCGGTGTTCAACAACGACGTCTGGCTCACCACTGTGGCCACCACCGCCGGTCTGGCGCTCGCGGGATACGTGCTGCGTCTCGACGCGGAGTCGCGGGCGAGCGCACAGCGGCTGCTGACCCAGGAACGTGCGGCCCGTGCGGCGGAGGCGGAGTCGTCGGCCCTCGCGGAGCGGGCACGGATAGCCAGGGAGATCCACGACGTCCTGGCCCACAGCCTCTCCGCGCAGCTCGTGCACCTGGAGGCGGCCCGGCTGCTCATCGAGAGGGGCGCGGAGCGGGAGGTGATCCTCGAACGGGTCGTGGCGGCACGCGGAATGGCCCGCGAGGGGCTCGCGGAGACCCGGCAGGCACTCTCTGCGCTCCGGGGCGAGATGATTCCGCTGGAGGACTTCCTCGGCGAACTCGTCACCACCGCCGACTGCGCCGGTGTCACGGTGACCGGCGAGCGCCAGCCGCTCCCCGCCGAGGCCTCCCAGGCGGTGCGCAGAGTCGCCCAGGAGGCACTGACGAACGTGCGCAAACACGCCCCGGGCGCCAGGGTCGACATCCGACTGGACTACGGCAAGCACGAAGTCACTCTGGACGTACGGGATTCGGGTGGAAAACCGGGCGAACTCAGCGGTTCGGGAGCCGGGTACGGTCTGCTGGGCATGCGCGAGCGCGCCGAGCTGCTGGGCGGCTCGCTGGATGCCGGACCGGTCGAGGAGGGCTTCGTGGTGACGCTGAGGGTGCCGGTATGACCGAGAGGGCGGAAGGCGGGCGGCGGCCTGCGCGGGTCGTCGTCGCGGACGATCAGACGGTCGTGCGCGAGGGCATCGTGATGCTGCTCGGACTGCTCCCCGGGATCGAGGTGGTCGGGGCGGCCGGTGACGGGGCCGAAGCGGTGGAGCTGGTGGCCGAACTGGCGCCGGACGTCGTGCTGATGGATCTGCGCATGCCCCGGTGTGACGGGGTCGAGGCGACCCGGCGCATCCGTGCCGAGCATCCCGGGACCCAGGTCGTCGTGCTCACTACGTTCGGGGACGACGAGTCGCTGTTCCCCGCGCTCCGGGCCGGGGCCCGCGGCTATCTGACCAAGGACGCGGGAGGCGACGAGATCGTACGGGCCGTGGAGAGCGTGCTCTCCGGGGACGCGGGGCTCTCGCCCGGCATCCAGCGGCGGTTGCTGGAGCGGCTGTCGGCACCGGAACCGGCCCCCGCCCCGCCGGCCGAGTCCCCGGACGGGCTCACCGCGCGCGAGACCGAGGTGCTCCGGCTGATCGCCGACGGCCTCAGCAACCACGAGATCGCCCGCGAACTGCACGTCTCCACGGCCACGGTGAAGACCCACATCAACAATCTCTTCGCCAAGGCGGGTCTCAAGGACCGTGCCCAAGCGGTCCGTTACGCCTATGGGAAAGGTCTCGTACGGCCGCCCGCGGGATGAGGTCACCTGATGGGGTGAAGAGCACGAAGACAGGAGTCGGGGAGCCCTCCGATCTGCACATCCTTGGCCACGCGGCAGAAACGGGTCGCGGACAAGGAGAGTTCGGTGGAAAAGCACGACGGCGCCGGCACAGGGGAGGTCCGATTCGACGACCCCTGGTACGACGCGCTCGCTTCCGGCTGGGGTGAGGTGGACGGCACGGGCGCGCTCGCTCCCGCCGTACCGGCCGCCCGCTCGGGGCACCAGGAACACACGGGCGGAGCCGCCCACGTCTACCTGGAGGTGCAGCGCAGTGCCGCCTTCCAGGAAGTGCGCGGCCGGTACCGCAGGTTCGTGATTCCGGCCGTCGCCGTGTTCTTCCCCTGGTACGTGGGCTACGTGGTGACCGCGACCACCGCGCCGGGATTCATGGCGCGCCCCGTCGTCGGCATGGTGAACGTGGCACTGCTCGCGGGACTCGGGCAGTTCCTCACGACGTTCCTGCTCGCCTGGGCCTACGCCCGGCACGCCAGGCTGCGCCGGGACCGCGCGGCCCTCGAACTGCGCTGGGACACCCAGGAGATGACACGGAACGCCCGGGGCGGTGAGCGGTGACCGGTCACCACCAGACGCTGGCACTCGTCCTGTTCAGCGTGTTCGTCGCGGTGACGCTCGCGATCACGACCTTCGTGAGCCGCAACCGCCACGGCTCGGCCGAGGAGTTCTACGCGGGTGGCCGGCTGTTCTCGCCGATGGAGAACGGCTTCGCGCTCTCCGGGGACTACATGTCCGCCGCTTCCTTCCTCGGCATCACGGGACTCATCGCCCTGTACGGCTACGACGGCCTGCTCTACGCCGTCGGATTCCTGGTGGCCTGGCTGGTCGTTCTCTTCCTCGTCGCCGAACTCGTGCGCAACTGCGGCCGGTTCACGCTCGCCGACGTCGTGGCGGCCCGGATGGACGAGCGGCCGGTGCGGATCGCGGCCGGTTCGTCCTCGGTCGTGGTGTCCGTCATGTATCTGGTGGCGCAGATGGTCGGCGCGGGCAGTCTGGTCTCGCTGTTGCTGGGTGGCACCAGCGACACGGCCCGCAACTGGACGGTCATTGGTGTCGGCGCGCTCATGGTGATCTACGTGTCGATGGGCGGGATGCGGGCGACCACCTGGATCCAGATCGTCAAGGCGGTCCTGCTGATCGGCGGGGCCATCACCCTCACCGTGCTGGTCCTGATGCGGTTCCACGGGGACGTCAACGCACTGCTGCGTTCCGCCGCGGGGCGCAGCGGCCACGGCAGGGCCTTCCTCGCACCCGGGCTGAAGTACGGCGCGGACTGGACCGCACGCTTCGACTTCATCAGCCTCGGACTCGCGCTGGTGCTCGGCACGGCCGGGCTGCCCCACATCCTGTCGCGCTTCTACACCGTGCCGACCGCGCGGGCCGCCCGGCGCTCGGTGCTCTGGTCGATCGGGCTCATCGGCGGCTTCTATCTGATGACGATCGTGCTGGGCTTCGGCGCGGCCGCCGTCGTCGGTCCCGAGGCGGTGCGCGGATCGAACGCCGCGGGCAACACCGCCGTTCCCCTGCTCGCCCTGGACCTCGGGGGCGGTGCCAACTCCACCGGGGGAACGGTCCTGTTCGCGATCGTCGCCGCCATCGCCTTCGCCACCATCCTCGCGGTCGTCGCCGGAGTCACCCTCGCGTCCTCGGCCGCCGTGGCACACGACCTGTACACGTCGTTGCGCCGCCGCCGCGCGAAGTCGTACGGCGAGGTCGCGGTGGCGCGCGTCGCCTCGGTCGGCATCGGCGTGATCGCCATCGGCCTGAGCCTCCTGGCCCGCGATCAGAACGTGGCCTTCCTCGTGGGACTCGCCTTTGCCGTCGCCGCGTCCGCGAACCTGCCGGTGCTGCTGTACTCGCTGTTCTGGCGGTCCTTCACGACCCGCGGCGCGGTATGGGCCGTATACGGCGGCCTGGTGCCCGCGCTGGTGCTCGTGCTGCTCTCGCCGGTGGTGTCGGGCAGTCCGGAGTCACTGTTCCCGGGGGTGGACTTCCAGTACTTCCCGCTGCAGAACCCGGGCCTCGTCTCCATCCCGCTGGGCTTCGTCGCCGGCTGGCTCGGCACCGTCATCTCGGCGGAACCGCCGGACGAGGCCAAGCACGCCGAGATCGAGGTCCGCGCGCTCACGGGTGCCGGGGCCGTCTGAGGGCCGCCGACGTCGTACGAGACCGTCCTGGGACGGCACGCCACCGTTCTGGGACGGCGCGCCCCACCGCGGCCCGGGGCCGGGGGAGTGCCGGCTCAGGGCGCCACCCAGGCGTAGCGGTGTTCCGGGCGGCCCGTGTCCCCGTACTTGAGCGAGAGGCGCAGCCGCCCCGCCTGTTCCAGGTGGCGCAGATAGCGCTGCGCGGTGGACCTGCTCAGGCCCGTCTCGTGGGCGACCTCGTGGGCCGACAGCGGCTGGCTCGCCTGGTGCAGAACGTCGCAGATCAGGTCGGTGGTCGGCTCCGAATGACCGCTGGGCAGCCCGGGGGAGGAGGGCGCGGGTGCGGTGCGCAGGGCCCCGAAGATCCGGTCGACCTGCTCCTGGCCCGTCACCCCGTGGCCGCCGACCCGGTCGACGGTGCGGCGCAGGGCCGCGTAGGAGTCGAGGCGGGTGCGCAGGGCGATGAACGTGAAGGGCTTGATCAGGTAGTGCAGGGCACCCAGGCGCATCGCCGCCCGTACGGTGGCCACGTCGCTCGCCGCGGTGATCATGATGACGTCGGTGCCGTGGCCGTTCTCCCGCATCCGGTGGACGAGTTCGAGGCCCGTCCGGTCCGGCAGGTAGTGGTCGAGCAGCACCAGGTCGACGGGAGCGCGCTCGATCGCGTCCAGTGCCTGGGCGGCACTGTGCGCGCGAGCGGCCACCCGGAAGCCGGGAACCTTGCTCACGTACTTCGCGTTGATCTCGGCGACGCGGAAATCGTCGTCCACGACCAGGACGTCAATCATCGGGCCTCTTCCTCTCAAGGCCTGGGCGAGTGTTGCGCCCGTGTTTCGGCTCCGCTGTTGTAGCGCGAGCAAAATGAGCACAACAGACCCTTGCGAGCAGAAGAACGCCTTGCGCCCAGAAGACTGATGCTGTGGCCCGCACCACATCTACGGTCCCGGCCATGAGCACAGACACCAGCCCCGCCATCGAGCTGCGGGGCGCGAGCAAGATCTTCAAGACCCCGTCGGGAGGTTTGCACACCGCCGTCAGGGAGCTGGACCTGACGGTGGGGCGGGGCGAGTTCGTGGCCGTCGTCGGACCGACCGGCTGCGGGAAGTCCACCACGCTGACCCTGGTCAGCGGGCTCGAGGAGCCCACCGAGGGCGAGGTCCTGGTCGCCGGGAAGCCGGTCGCAGGCGTCGGGGACAAGGTCGGCTTCGTCTTCCAGCAGGACGCCACCTTCCCCTGGCGGACGGTGCTGTCCAACGTGATGGCCGGGCCCCGGTTCCGCGGTGTGCCCAAGGCGGAGGCGAAGGAACGGGCCCGGGAATGGCTCGCCCGGGTCGGGCTCGCGGCCTTCGAGGACCGCTACCCGCACCAGCTCTCCGGCGGCCAGCGCAAGCGCGTCGCCCTCGCCGCCACCTTCGTCAACGACCCCGAGATCCTGCTGATGGACGAGCCGTTCTCCGCGCTCGACGTGCAGACCAGGGCGCTGATGTCCGACGAACTGCTCGAGCTGTGGGAAGGAACGGGCGCCTCCGTCGTCTTCGTCACGCACGACCTGGAGGAGTCCATCGCGCTCGCCGACAAGGTCGTCGTGATGACCGCCGGTCCCGCCACCGTGAAGCAGGTCTTCGACATCGATCTGCCCCGGCCGCGCAAGGTCGAGTCGGTGCGTCTGGAACCGCGGTTCATCGAGATCTACCGCGAGATCTGGGAGTCCCTCGGCGAAGAGGTCCGCATCACCCGTGAAAGGGGCGCCGCTCATGTCGCCTGAGGTCATCAGCGCTCCGGTCGTGGACACGGCCAAGACCCCGGGCCGCGCGCACTCCCGTGCCCGTGCCGCCCGTAGACGCAAGATCGTGGTGGGCGCCGCCCGGGTGCTGCTCCTGGTCGCCGTGCTCGGCCTGTGGGAGGTGCTCTCGCGGACCGAGGTCATCGACCCGTTCAACTTCTCCATGCCCTCCAAGATCTGGGAACAGATCCAGACATGGGTGATGCACGGGACCGCACTCGGACCGCTCGGTGAGCAGATCTGGTACACGCTCCACGAAGCGCTGCTCGGCTGGATCATCGGCGTCGTCGCCGGCGTGCTGTTCGGCATCGCGCTGGGGCGGATCACCTTGCTCGCCGACATCCTTGGTCCGTACATCAAGGTGCTCAACTCGATACCGAGGATCGTCCTCGCGCCCATCTTCGTGATCTGGTTCGGGCTCGGGCCCGCCTCCAAGATCGCCTCGGCCGTGGTGCTCGTGTTCTTCCCGGTGTTCTTCAACGCCTTCCAGGGCGCCCGGGAGGTCGACCGGAACCTGGTGGCCAACGCCCGGATCCTCGGCGCCAGCGACCGCAGGGTGACGCTCCAGGTCGTCATCCCGTCCGCCACCTCGTGGATCTTCACCAGCCTCCACGTCAGTTTCGGCTTCGCGCTCATCGGCGCGATCGTCGGCGAGTACATCGGCGCCACCAAGGGCATCGGCCTGCTCGTCGCGCAGTCGCAGGGCACATTCAACGCCGCCGGTGTGTACGCGGCGATGGTCATCCTCGCCGTCGTCGCCCTGCTCGCCGAAGGACTGCTGACCTTCGGCGAACGCCGCATCTTCCGCTGGAAGCCGTCGGAATCCGACCGCTGACCGGCCCCTTTCACCCCCCTGCTCAGACCTCCCGCACCCACCTATGAGCCTGCCCGTACGCACGGTCCCGCCGCGCGCACGCACGGCCGCCCCTCCACTCACAAGGACGTGAACCACCATGCGCAAGACCGCCAGATACTCCGCCCTGGCAGCCGCCGGTCTGCTCGCCCTCACCTCGCTGACCGCCTGCGCCAACGACGCGGCGAGCACGACGGCCGACTCCGGCAACGGCGGCGGCAAGGGGGAGCACGTCAAGATCATGGTCGGCGGGCTCGACAAGGTCATCTACCTGCCGGCGATGCTCACCCAGCGGCTCGGCTACTTCACGGACGCGGGACTGAACGTCGAGCTCCTCAGCGAGCCGGCCGGTGTCCAGGCGGAGACCGCCCTCGTCTCGGGGCAGGTGCAGGGAGCGGTCGGCTTCTACGACCACACGCTCGACCTGCAGACCAAGGGCAAGTCCGTCGAGTCCGTCGTGCAGTTCTCGCACGCGCCGGGCGAGGTCGAGATCGTCTCCAACAAGCGGGCGGGCGACATCACGTCGCCGAAGGACTTCAAGGGCAGGAAGCTCGGCGTCACCGGGCTCGGCTCCTCGACCGACTTCCTCACGAAGTACCTCGCCGTCAAGAACGGTGTCCAGGTGAGCGAGTTCACGCCGGTCGCCGTCGGAGCGGGACCGACGTTCGTCTCCGCCCTGGAGAAGGGCGCCATCGACGGTGGCATGACGACGGACCCGACCGTCGCCACGGTGATGGAGAAGAACCTCGGCAAGGTTCTCGTCGACATGCGCACGCCGGAGGGCTCGCAGCAGGCGCTGGGCGGGCCGTACCCCTCGTCGAGCCTGTACATGCAGACGGACTGGGTCAACGGTCACAAGGAGACGGTCCAGAAGCTGGCCAACGCCTTCGTGAAGACGCTGCGCTGGATGTCGGAGCACAGCGCCTCCGAGATCGCCGCCAAGATGCCCGCCGACTACTCCCAGGGCAACCAGACGCTGTACGCCGCTGCCATCAAGAGCACGCTGCCGATGTTCACCGAGGACGGCGTGATGCCCGAGAACGGGCCCCAGACCGTCGAGAAGGTCCTCAAGGCGTTCAACCCGAACATCAAGAACGCCCAGGTCGACCTCAGCAAGACCTACACCACGGAGTTCGTGAAGAAGGCGAAGGGCTGACGGCGGGCGGCCGAGACCGCACCCGATCCGCCCCGTCGCGCGTACGACCGGCCTCTCCCGCCGGCCGTACGCGCGACGGGCGTAGGCATGCCGGTCGTGCGCGCGCCGGCCGGACGAGCGACAGCCGTGGGGGCAACGGCAAGTCGGTGGCCAGGTCCTCAGCCGCGGGCCGCCCAGGCGTAGCGGTGCTCCGGGCGCCCCGCGTCGCCGTAGCGGAGGGTCAGCACGGCCTTCCCCGAGCGCTCCAGGATCTTCAGATAGCGCTGGGCGGTCTGTCGGCTCAGCCCCGTCTCCGCCGCGACCTCTTGGGCCGACAGCGAGTCCTCGGCGTTCAGCAGCGCGCGTCGCACCAGCTCGGCGGTCGGAGGGGAGTGCCCCGGGGGTGGTCCGGGCACCGCGCCGGCCGTGGGGCTCCCGAAGATCAGGTCGACCTCGGACTGTTCGGCCGTGCCGCCGCGGTCGAGGGCGCGCCGCAGGTCCGCGTACCCCTCCAGCTTGTCCCGCAGTCCGGCGAACGAGAACGGCTTGACCAGGTACTGCAGCACTCCTTGCCGCAATGCCGCCCGGACGGTCGTCAGGTCTCGGGCCGCGGTCACCATGATCACGTCGATCTGGAGTCCCCGCCGGTGCATCTCCTGGACGACCGCGAGGCCGGTGTCGTCCGGGAGATGGTGGTCCAGGAGAACCAGGTCCGGACGCGGCGGCGCCTCCATCCGGCGCAGCGCACCCTCGGCGCTGTGCGCCAGACCGGCGACCCGGAAGCCCGGCACTCTGTCCACGTAGGCGGCGTTGACGCGAGCGACCCGGGTGTCGTCGTCCACGACCAGGACCTCGATCATCACGACTTCCCGTAGGTGTTCCCGGCGTTCCGGGTACCCCCTGTGTTCCCGGTGTCCCCGGCGGGATCCGCCGGAGCGAGCGACGGGTCCGTCAGCGCCTCCGGCAGCACGACGGTGAACTGCGCGCCGCCGCCGTCCGCGTCGGTCACCTCCGCGCTGCCCCCCTGCCGCTCGGCGAGACGCCGCACCAGCGAGAGGCCGATTCCCCGCTTGCCGTGCGCGGGCGGCTGCTTGGTGCTCCAGCCGTCCGTGAAGACAAGCTCCCGCCGATCCTCCGGGATGCCGGGCCCGGTGTCCCGGACCCGCAGCACGGCGGTCCGCCCCTCGGTGCGCAGTTCGACCTCCACGCGCGCGTGGGGCGTGCCCGCGACGGCGTCGAGCGCGTTGTCGACGAGGTTGCCGACGACCGTGACGAGCCCCCGCGGGTCCACCAGCCGGTCCGGCAACAGCGTCCGGTCCGAGATCCACAGCGCCACTCCGCGCTCGGTCGCCACGGTCGCCTTGCCGACCAGGAGCGCGGCGAGCAGCGGATCGTGGACCTTCTCCGTGACCTGTTCCGCGGTGACCCGGTGGTCGCCGACCACCTCCCCGACGAACTCCACGGCGTCGTCGTACATCTCCAGTTCGAGCAGCCCGAGCAGCGTGTGCATCCGGTTGGCGTGCTCATGGTCCTGTGCGCGCAGCGCGTCGATCAGACCATGCGTGGAGTCGAGCTCGCGGCCGAGCTGCTCCAGTTCGGTGCGGTCGCGCAGGGTGGCCACCGCGCCGCCGTCCTCGGTGGGCATCCGGTTGGCGACCAGGACGCGCTGGCCGCGGACGGTCAGCAGGTCCTTGCCGGTGACGCGTCCCGCCAGCACGTCCGTCGTACGGCCCGGACCCAGTGCCTCGTCCAGCGGCCGCCCGACGGCCTCGGCGCCGACCCCGAGCAGCCGCTGTGCCTCGTCGTTCAGGAGACGTACGCGACCGCCGCGGTCGAGGGCGACCACGCCCTCCCGGATGCCGTGCAGCATCGCCTCCCGTTCCGCGAGCAGTGCCGCGATGTCGGAGAAGGCCAGGTCACGGGTCTGCCGCTGAACCCTCCGGGAGATCAGATAGGCGGCCAGCGCGCCCACGGCCATGGCCCCGCCCGCGTACGCGAGGAGCCCCGGGATCGCGTCGATCAGCCGGGCCCGCACACTGTCGTACTTGATCCCCACCGACACAGCGCCGATGATCCGGCCGTCGGCGTCCCGCAGCGGAACCTTGCCCCGTGCGGAGCGCCCCAGGGTCCCGGTGTCGATCTCCATGACCTCCTGGCCCGCCAGCGCGCGATCCGGGCTCGTCGAGACCGGCTTGCCGATCTCGGCGGGGGACCGGTGCGACCAGCGGATTTTCTGCATGTTCATCACGACGACGTACTCGGCATGACTGGCCTTGCGTATCCGCTCGGCCTCGGCCTGCACGGGGCCGGTCCGCGAGGGAACCGTCCGCCGGAGGTCCACGGCGATCTGCGGCTGGGCGGCGGTGGTCTGCGCGATCGCCAGGGCGCGCCGCATGGCCTCGTCGTCCAGCTGCGCGCTGAGCGGCGCCAGGAACAGTCCCGTGGCGAGGACGGCGACTCCCGCCGCGATCGCGATCTGCATCAGCAGCACCTGGGCGAACACGCGCCGCGGCAGACCGAGGCGCAGTCGTCGTGCGGGGGGAGTGGGGCTCATGCCCCGACGGTACGGGGGTGCGCGCGTCGTTCCGAAGGGGTGTGGTGTGGATCTCTTGATCAATGATCCGGTAGACCTGGACCTGGACCTGGACCTGGACCTGGACCTGGACCTGGACCCGGACCTGGAAGTGGACCCGGACCTGGTCCTGGTCGGGTGAGGTCGGACCCGGGCGCCGGCTCGAACCGGAGCGGGCTCGGTCCCAGTGCCGTCAGCAGGCCACCGGGATGCCTGTATGTTCCAGCTGCCGGACCGCCACCACGTCCATCCGCGCGGGTGAACCGAGGGCCGAACCGCAGCTCTCCGGGCGGGGCGGCAGAGAGGCTCCCCGGGCGACGACGACCCGCCACACGCGTCCGTCGACGTGCGCGACGGTCACCTCCCAGCGAGGCGCGGTGCCGTCCGTGCGGACCACCGTCAGGACACCGGCGGCATGTTCTCCCGAAGCCGTGCGCACGGCCAGCTCGGCGGCCTGCCCGGGGCGTTCCCAGGCGGAGTTCCCGCGGCACCCCTCGGTGACGACCCGGCCTTCCCGGACGCCCTGGAGGATCTCCATGACGGCGTGGGTCTCGGTGCGGCCGTACGCGTAGCCGTAGGGCAGGACCAGGACGGTGGGCGAGAAGCGATGACCACCCAGATGGGTGACCTCCCAGGTACCCCTGACGCCGGAGGCGGCCAGTTCGGCGGCCAGGGGGCGGCCGAGCAGGGCGCAGCAGCGGTCGCGTTTGCCGTTGGTGCAGACGAGGGCCAAGGGGTCGCCGGTATGGGGCCGTCCTTGGAGGACGTCGTCGAAGGACCGCGGATCACCCGCGCCGAGCGCGGCGAAGTCGAGGTCGAGGAGCCGCTCGGGATCACGGGTCATGGCACTGTGCAGCCACACGCCTCCCGGGGTGGTGTGGCCCACGTACACATGGCGTTCGGCGAGAGGACCGCAGTCGGCGTGGCGGCCGGGACGCCGGATGAGCGCGACGCGCACTCCTGTCCCCTCCGCGGCCGCTTCGAGGGCACGGCCGAGCGCGGGGTCCAGGTGGCTCGAAGTGAGCGCCTTGGCACCCCAGGGTCCGGGCTGCTCGATGAGCAGCCATGTCCTCGCAGTGGCCGCGGTCCCGGAAAGGGGCTCGTCGAGCTGCCGTGACGCGGTCGTGCACGTACTCACAGAGGTGAGCCTAACCTGACTCGGCTCCGGGCGACTTCCCGCCGTCCCGTGGGGGCGCGTCAGGGGTGGTCCAGGAGCGTAGGCGGGCGCGCCGGGGCGCGGGTGGGGAGGAAGCACTGCTTGGGAGCGCACAGGTCTATTTCCCGCGCCCGGCGTGCGCCGTCTAGTGGGGGAGTGGCCGGGGCGGTCGCTCCCCCACGTAGTGGCCGCTCGGCCGCATCCGCAGGGGGCGCTCCGCGTACTCCTCCAGGGTGTGGGCGATCCAGCCGGCCGTCCGGGCGACGGCGAAGATCGTCTCTCCCGCCGAGGCCGGCATGCCGGAGGAGGCCGTGAGGACGGCCAGGGCCAGATCGACGTTGGCGTGCAGCGGCGCGTGCCGGGCCGTGGTGGTGACCACGTCACGGGCGGCCGCCAGCGCGGGTGCCGCGCCGGGCACGTCCTCCAGGAGGGCGAACAGGGCACGCGCGCGGGGATCCTCGCCCGGGTAGAGCCGGTGGCCGAGCCCGGGAACACGGCGGCCGGCGCGCAGTTCGTCTGCGACGACCGGGGCGGCGGTGCCCTGGTCGAGTACGTCCAGCAGCAGGCGGTGCGCGAGTCCGCTGGCGGCCCCGTGCAGGGGCCCTTCGAGGACACCGAGGCCCGCAGAGACGGCCGCGTAGGCGTGTGCGCGGGCCGACGCCGCGACCCGGACCGCCAGAGTCGAGGCCGCCAGGTCGTGGTCGACGAGCAGCCCGAGCGCCGTGTCCAGGACGCGCAGTGACGCGTCGTCGGGTGTGCGTCCGCTGAGCCGGGCCCACAGCCGGTGCGCCAGCGGACCCTCGTCGCGGTGGTCGAGGCGCACGGTCGGGAGCGCGGCGACGAGGGTGGGGATGAGGGTGCGCCCCGTGCCGAGCACGGCGCTCTCGGAGAGGTCGAAGCGCAGAGGGTCGGCGGCCGCAGCGGCGATCGTCGCGACCCGCAGCCGGTCGGTCGGGCCGCTGTGCTCGGGCAGCGCGTCGACACTGCGCCGGGCGGCGGCCACGGACGCCTCCGGGGCGGTGAACGTGACACCGGGGCGCAGTTCCCCGGTCCACAGCCATTCGGCGATCTCCTCGAAGGAGTACCGCGCGGCCAGTTCCGTCGCGTCGACGCCGCGGAAGTAGTACCGGTCCTTGTCGATCAGCGTGATGCGGGTGCGCACGGAGAGTTCGCCGCTCCCGGTCGAACCGCCGCCGCCTTCGCGCCTGTTGCGTCGGGCGAGTGCCTCCACCTCCTTCGGGTCGAAGGTGCTCCCACGCCCGCCCGGCTCCCGTCTGCTGCCGAGCTGGCCGCGGCTCACGTACGCGTACACGGTCTCCGGCTTCACGCCGAGCAGTTCGGCGGTCTCCTTGGTGCTGAGCCGTCGACCCCCGTGTGCCGGCGTCTCCGTTTCTCGATCCCTCATGAGCGCCACCGTATCCATGGATCGACGTATTGATTCAATCAATATTGACAGCAACTCAGTCAAGCATGGACAGTCGAATCAAGTCCAGGGAGGAAACATGCCGATCAACCAAGCCGCGTCCATCTCCGTCGACCGTCCTGCCGGTGCGTCCGCCGACGTGCCGAGGGGGCTCGCGGGCGTCGTCGTCACCGAGACCGAACTGGGGGACGTCAGGGGGCTGGAGGGCTTCTACCACTACCGCCAGTAAATCTGCCGCACCCTTTCTGACCTGGGCTTATGAGGGTGGAAGCGGCTGTGACCTGCTAGGACGGGTTGCAGAGGCGATCGGAGGCAGTCAGAGGAAAACGCTCTGATTCGACCCCGGTTCGACCCGGGTCGCCCAGAGGCAGTCAGAGGCGATCCCTCTGAACTGGCCTTAAAGCGGCCTGAGTTGTCCGACTGGGTCAGGAGTGGTGACCTCTCGACGGATCTCTTGTCGAGCCTTGGTCGAGTTGCGATGGGGACGCCTGCCTCTGTGGGAGCCAGGCATACGAAAGCCCCCAGGACTGCAATCCTGGAGGCTTCGCTGGCACCGATTGGAGGTCGGTTCCGGACACCACCCGTGGTTTTAGCGGGCCTTGGTGGCGTCCATGTCTTTGCGAGACGACTCCAGAATGCCATACGCCATACCCTCTCCGCACTACTCGCAGCAGGCTTCACCCCAACCAGAGGCAGTCACAGGCGCCCAAACCTCGCGGCAGGGGCTCGCTCAGCTCCCACGGATCGCGGCCGATCTGGTCCTTCTCGGAGACCTCACTGGCCGGTATGCGGCGGGCAGCTACAGCAAGCTCGATCGTCAAGGACGGGTCGTCCGACGCGAAGACCGGCAGGGCTTGGCCGAGCACGGACATCGCGTTACCGCGGCTATCGCATGCCACGTTGCCCGTGCGCGGGGCACAGTGAACCAGTTGACAGACCTGCTCATGCACCCCGATCACGAGGGCGGCAGGCACACACAAAGCATCGCGTTGCGTTCCGGACAAGCGCGCGCCCTCGCCTACATCCATCGTGTGTGGGAGAGCGCCAACGCAACAGTCAGCAGCACGAAGGAAGTTGAGTCTCGACAGGACGTCTACGAAGACCTCGCTGCCCTTCGCGACCGTATCGAGCTCACCCCATGGCGTGGAGAGCGCGGACGCACAGCTCTGCGGGTGCTGCGCGCTCATCTCAACTTCGCAGAGGTAGCTGGCGGCCGTCTGCACGCCGCCAGCGAGCGTCAAGCCGCAGAGGAAGCAGGGATCTCTCGACAGACCCTGCGCCACGCGTACGACACCGTCCTGAAGCCCGGTGGGTGGCTGCGCCGGCTGAGGATCGGGCGCGGCAAGGAGGGTTCCTCCTGGTACCTCGGAAACGGCCCTGGGGGCATGGCGGGGAGCCGGTTTTCTCGTTCACAGACCACTCAGTTCCCCCCCGACCCGGCACTTGAGGAGTGGTCCACCTCCGAGACCGCCCCCTCGGCCGATATTGATTCGACTGTCATCAGCCATCTGATGGCCCACGATGCCTTCGCTCCCCGCGCGCTGGGGAGCTCCGCCCTCATGATCATCGGGGCCCTGTATTCACGCCCAGCACAGACGGTCGGTGATCTCGTCATTACCTCGTCCGTGTCTCGCGCCACCGTCTACCGCACTTTGCGCCGCCTCGCGAAGCACGCCCTGGTTCGACACATCGGCGAGACCTGGACCCTGGCTCCTGACGCCTTGGAAGGCTTCGGCAACAGGCTTCTGCAGGCTGTTACCGACCGAGAGGACGTGCCCTCCCAAGGTTGGGACGCGGTCGCCCATCAATACGGAGCCGCAGGCATTGCTGCACGTCGAAGGGCGCTTCACGCCGCCGAACGAGCCGTGTATCGGCAAGCGCTGGACCGACGGGCGGAGCACCGCACCAGTGCTGTCGTCATCGCACGTGACGGTCGCCAGGTCGTAGTCCCGGCGCTTCATGCCGCCGAGGTCCCGCCAGCGTGGCGCGCCCCAGAAGGTTGCGTCCTCGATCCGGCCACTGGCCGTGTCGCTCCCGACTGGCGGATCGCCACCGACGGGCGGCTGATCCTCATCACCCCTGCCGACCAGCGCAGTTACGACGAGCTGGCCGCCGCCCATGCCGAAGCCCTCAGCGAATGGGAGTCCGCAGCATGAACCCACGTCCCGCGAGCACGCTTACCGAGAGCGATTCGCCAACCCCGGAAGTCCTGCGCACGCAGTACGAGTCCGGTGCAACAGTCGATGAACTCGTGGCTGCCAGCGGCCTGTCGTACGGCACGGTTCTCAACCGACTGCACGAGGCCGGAACCGAGATGCGCACGTCGTGGCAGACCCGCCGCATGCGCAGCGACCCGCAAGCGCGCAGGAGGCTCGCAGCTCATCTCCGTGTTCTGTACGAGGAGCGCGGCGCGACGCTCGGCGAACTCGCGGCGGTCGCCGGAGCGACTAGGCGCGGTGCCCGGCGCCTGCTGGTCGAGGCCGGCGGTGCACCACGCACGTCACAGCAAACGCAACGGATCCGCTCGGAAGCGCGGGCCACCGAGCGTCAGAAGCTCGCGTTGTCCCTGCGCGCACGGTACGAGGCCGGTGCCACCGTGCCGGACCTCGCCGAGGAGTGCAGCTACTCCGTTGGCACCGTCTATCGGCTTCTGCACCAAGCAGGCACCCGGATGCGGCCCAAGCACAACCATGGCCCGGCCCGTACCCCGAGGAAGCGGTCATGAGTGCCCGTGCAGGTGTCCCCGTCTGCGCCCGGCAGATCAAGGGGCCGATGGCGTGCCATCCGGGATCCAGCACTGCAGCACGGGCCCCTCCTTCGTCCGCGCTCAGCCGCCTCCGACGTCGGCCTTCTCGCCGACGCACGCATTCCAACGCACCTTTCCCGATTCAGGAGATCAAGCACACGTGAGTGAGAACACCCGTACCAAGACCCTGGCCGCGGCCACAGAGAGCGCCTGGGACGCCTTCGTCATCGTCGTCGGCATGCTCAAGGGCGGCACCGGCAAGACCACCTCCGCCTGGTTCATCGCCCTCTACTACGCCGTCGTCCTCAACCTGCCGACACTGCTGCTGGACGCAGACGCGACCAGCCAGTCCGCCTACGACTGGTTCAAGGTCGCCCAGGCCGAAGGCTTCGAGATCCCCGCCAACCTGGTCGTCGAGCGGTACCCGTTCGACGACATCGCCGAGTACATCCGGGCCAAGCGTGCCGAGTTCGGTGCGATCGTGGTCGACGCCGGCGGCGGCAGCGCCCGCATCTTCCACGAGGCTGTTACCGAGGCGAACCTGCTGCTCGTGCCGGTCGCCCCTACCAAGATCGAGCGCCGGAAGCTCGTGGCCACCTTTGACGAGGCCGAGCGTGCCGCCGCCCGCAACGAGCAGGGTGTCACCGCCCACGTCGTGATGGTCAAGGCGGACGACCGCACCAGCCTGCCCCGCACCGCGAAGGACAAGCTGCTGGAGCCCGCCAGGGGCGAGGGCATCGGCCCGGATCGCGACGAACCGTTCCCGCTCGCCGAGACCACCATCCACTCCTGGGTGCACTACATGGAGGCCTTCGGCGAGATCCCGACCGAACTGAGCGAGTACGCCAACCTGATGAAGGAGCTGACCGAGGCATGAGCGAGAAGAACGAGAGGCCGAGGCCTCCGGCCCGCCGCACCAGCGGTCGTGCCCTGGGCGGGGCCAAGAAGACGACCCAGGCGCCCCCTCCGCCGGCAGCCGAGCTCACGCCTGAGCAGTTCGTCGCCGAACGGGCCGCTGCCCGGGGCGAAGGCCGTCCTGCTGCCGATGAGTCCGCAGCCCAGCACCGTTCCACGGCTCCTGTGGAGACGTCGGCGCAGGACGACCCGACTGGGACGGTCCGCGAGGTGCCGCAGCCTGATGTCCTGCCGACCGGCGACGTCGCATCGAGTGGCCCTGTCCAGGCCCCGGCTGCCCAGCCGGATCGTCCGGCCGCAGTAGCGCCCGAGGTACAGCCGGTTCCTTCTGGGCATTCGGCGCAGGGGCCGGAGCAGTTCGTGGCCCGCGCTGCCGAGCCCGCGGCACCCACGGTTGAGTCCACGCAACTGACTGAGCAAGTTCCACAGGCCGCTCTGTACCAGGACACCTTCACGGCCTCTGGGGTGTCCCCGACCGCCGAGGTTGCCGTGCGCCCAGCCGTTTCTCCGGTCCCAGGCAGTACGGCCTTCCCGGTGAGGAGCGATGCTCCGGGATCTCACCAGGAGCAGAACACACGATCGGAGACAGCACCCAGCGAGGGAACCCCGTGGGCTCAGGGACCCGGCCGGCCCAAGGACATTCCCGAGACGGCCGTCATTCTCAACCAGCGCATCATCACGCGCGAGAGCCTCGACTCATCGGTCCCCGCCGCGCTGAAGCTGAAGAAGCGGCTCAAGCGCTTCGCGCTGGACAACGAACTCGATCACCTGCCGATCGGCGACATCGTCGCGGTCGCGCTGGACGAATGGCTCACCACCCGCGGCTTCTAACGCGCACGTCCCCTGGGTGGCCGCGAGCACTCAACTCGTTCGCGGCCACCCGTCCTCCCGACTATTCCACTAGTCCACTAGGCGGCTAGCTAGTCGCCTAGTGGACCTGCCCGGAGCGCCCCATGCCCGATCTCTCGCACCACGCCCGCCAACTGCGCGCCGTAGCTGACGCGCTCGAAACGCAATCCGACCAGACCGACGACCTCTTGGTCCCGCATCCCGACACCCTGGAGATCATCAACGGCCGTCATACCAGTCGCGGGCAAATCAACTACGCCGTCCCAGACGACCTCCAACTTCAACGGCGTATCCGCCGCTTCCACGCGGATCACGGCACCCAGCACGGCGACATCGTCGCGCTAGCCCTCGACGCCTACCTGCGTGCCAGGGGCTACCCGCCCCACCTCAAGCCGCCCAAGGCGGATGGCTCGTGAGCCGAGTTGACGACCAACTCCTGCTGGATGGCATCGTTTCTCAAGGCCACTCCGCGGGATTGGGCGCCGAGCAACTCTCGCTCCTTGGGGAGCCGACACTGATTCGGCTCCCCGCGGAGCTCTGGCGTGTCTGGCTCAACGACGAGGTTGTCGTCGCGCGGTTCGAAGCCAAGCGTTACGTCAGGTCAGCGGAGCAGTGTTGGCCATGGCTGAATGCGGTCAGCTCGACTGGGCACGGTTCTTTCCGTGCGGCGAGCCTTCCTGGACCGTCTCGGCGCGGGACCGTGCCAGCTCATCTTTTCGCCTACCAGCTGGCCAATGGAGCCATAGACAGACCTGGGTGGACCGCTGCCCAGGACCCTGTCGTGTGTCACACCTGCGATTTCCATGGCTGTACCAATCCGGCTCATCTTCGGCTCGGGACAGCAGCAGAGAACCGCGCGGAGTGGTCACTGCGACGGGGAAATCCCCACGGCCCTCTCGCGGATACGCGTGGAGCTGCTGGACGCACACGAGCCATCGCTCAGGCGATTCGTGCCGGACTCGAAGCGGGAGAGCCGCCCGAAAGGGTCGAGCAACTGATCCTGGCGGCTGAGGAAGAAGGCCTCCCGCTCACCCTCTGGTGAAGGAGATCAGGGTGTCCTCCACGGTTACGCCGTGGAGGACACCCTGATCTCCTTCACCAGAGGGTCAAGCTGTGTGGGCATACTCCACGGCCAGCGCCGCCGCCTCTGCAAGGGTTTCAGCGACGGGTACACCACTGCTGCGGAGAATGTCGGGGTGCGTCAGGCCACCGGCGTACGGCACGGGGTGAATCTGATTCGCGAGCGCAGCGCGGACGTCATCAACGGTATCGCCAATGAGCACGATCGGCCGGGCTCCAGTGGTCTGGCGCAGCGTTGAAAGGTGCCTAGCCAGGGGCTGCTTCTTGCTCCTGACGGAAGGGCCCGTGCGTCCGTCGACCCGTAGAAACAGGGAACCGATGCCAAGATCCGAGATGTGACGAGTCAGCCCGTTGTGGGCGGTCAGCGACAGCACGGAGTGGCTGCACCCGCTTCGGACCAGCCGGGTGAGGAGGTCCTCGGTTCCGGGGAGGAGGTCGGCCGGCGGTCGCCGGGAGTGGTACGTCTCGAACGCCACGCTCGCTCGTGTCCGCTCTCGATCGGTGAGCGCTCGACCGAGTATTCCGGCGCACATGGCAGGGGCCGATGTGGCGAAGTGATGTCGGACAGCGTCGGAATCGACTGGCTGCGCACCCAAGGAAGCCAGGGCTGCATTCACCGCTCCGACCTGGCGCTCGACGTCGTCAGCGAGCGTGCCTCTCCATCCCCACACCATGTGTGGCCGGTTCAAGATCCGTGGCACGGACGTGGCTTCCTCTCTTGATCAGGTGAAGAGTACGACTCCGTTTCTGGAGAACGGATAATCACATGTGCCGGATCTTGTGAAGATCCGCCATCAGGACCCGGATACGCTGGTAGTCCCTCTCGATCGCCCCGGGCATCTCATCGGCAAGGACGATCTCGCAGGCTTTCCCGCCGGGCAGGAGCGGCGCAGTCCTGGCGATGAACGAGCTCGGGTTCGTGTCAATGCACACTGCGGTGGGCAGCACGGCAAGGGCCTGCAGCACGGCTGATTCAGGTGCGCCTCCGCGCGGTGCGTTCACATATATCCGGGCCACACGGCAGCGGGGGATGTCGCTGCTGTGTCGGGAGGCACAGCAAGCCCCGTCCAACGCTGCGTCGATCGGGTCGTGACCGGCGATCTCCCATATCGCCTCGTCGGCACGCGATCGGTTGGTGACCACTCCGGCGGACAGCATGATCGGACCGTGCTCGGGCTCGAACGCCACATGGCATGACAGCGCCCCCGATGTCACGCCCAGGGTGTCCAGAGCACGGCACACATACAGGGACAGTCGGCGGGCGAGGAGATCGTGGCGGTGCAGTAGGTCGATTCGGTCGAGCAGCCCCGTCGGAGCGTGCGCGTGTGCCCAGATGCCGGTAACAGCGTGCTGAGGGCCGTCGGGTCCGAGCCGCGTGACGCTGTCGACCACGTACTGTCGCCCCGCCACCCGTTCCCGCAGGACGAGGGCCGCGTTCCCGCTTTGGTGGAAGGCAGCCCCCTGGATCTGCGGCCAGACAGCTGCTATCGACTGCTTCGTAGGGCACTCGGTGGGTCCCGCGGTCACGCCGATCGCGGCGGAGGCCAGCCGGTAGGCGGACGCCGGATGGCAGTCGGCCCATGCAAGTGCCTCGACGAAGCTGGTCGTACGCAGAGTGCGGGGCACGGCGATCCCTGCCCGTGACAGCGCTTCCGTCTGAACACCTCGATCCGTTCGGAGGTGCACCGACCCCGGCATGCCGCTGCCGGGCAGGCGCAGTTGCCAGGCGATCCGTTCGGCCAGCTCCACGCCTGCCGGGCTTGCGGCCACCACGGCTTCGACTCCGAGCGTGCGCAGCTTCTTGATGGTGCGACGCAGATCTCCGGCGTACTCAATGACGGCGGTGTATGTCTCATCCGGTGTTGTGTCCTTGTAAGCCGGAGGCCTTGTTCCGAGACCGAGAGTGACCGCAACGGCGTCTCGTCCTCGGCGGGCCAGCGCGTCGGCGTGGCCGGAACCGGGTTGCGGGGCGATGACAGCGACAGCCGTTGTCCCCGCCGTATGCGGGGCTGTGGCCAGAGCAGTGGCATGGGCGGTGGTCATCGGGCAGCTTCCAGGGACGTTCCGTGCGTGGGTGAAGGTGGGGCTCACCGTGTGCAGCTCGTGGTGTGGGCGGGGCGGGAGATTCGCACCGTGAGGTGATCGGCGACCAGGTCGAGGCGTTTCGCGCAGTCGGCGGCGGTGGGGCCGGTGACGACCCAGTGGGCGATGCGGTCGTCGATGCTGGTTCGCGGTGGCGCGGCCACTTGGGTGCCGAGGTCGCGTGTCCAGACGAGTCGTTCCAGCCACAGTTGGTCGTGTACGGGCCCGTGGGAATCGAGCCGTTGGATGTGGCCGGTGTGTTCGGGATAGAGGAAGCGGATCGCGGCGGCTTCCGAGCGGGTCGGGGCCAGGTCGGCCTTCTCGCCGGCTGCGAGAGAGGCCAGCGCCTGGGACAGGTTCACGCCGGTTGCGCGATCGACGAGGAGGGGGATGAGGTCTCCCGCGGGTCGGCCGTTGATCTCGATCACCCGGGGGCCGTTGCTGGTCAGCCGCAGCTCGACGTGCACGACGCCCCGGGTGACTCCGAGAGCTTTTACTGCCGCGGTCACGACATCGGCGAGGAGAGGGTCGGTCAGCAGCGGGTCCTGCGCGTCGACGCTGTGTTCGATCTCCTGGAATTGCGGTTCGGGGCCGAGCGTCTTGCGGGTGACGGCCACGATCTGGACGTGCTGCGGGCCGAGGATCACGGTCTCTGCACTGATCTCTGGGCCTTGGAGGTACTCCTCGACCAGGACGCCGGGCACGGACCAGTCCTCCAGCCCCAGGACGCTGTCCACCAGAGCTCGGTGGAAGGCCTCGCGGACGTCCTCGTCGCCGTCGGCCCGCAGGACGCCCGCGCTTCCTGCCCGGCCTCGGGGCTTGACGACGACCGGATAGCCCAATCCACGGGCGATCTCCACCGCCCGATCGGCATCCTGCGCGAGGTGGGAGCGCGCCGAGGGAACGCGGTGCTCGGCCAGGAGGCGCCTCGTGGTGGCCTTGTCCCGGCAAGCAGCAGCCGCTGTCGGGGAGTTGCCCGGCAAGCCGAGCTGGTAGGTCAGCCTGGCCGCGAGTTCGACGTAGTGCTCCATGTACGTGGTCACGCCGCCCACGTCGAGCCGGTTGGCAGTACTCCGTACGAAGTCCGCTGCGGTCTCGGGGTCACGCAGGTCAACAGCCATCTCGGCGGCCAGGTAGGGGCGGGCCCACTTCGGTGGGGCTTTATCGACGAGCACGACAGGCCGGACGCGGGCGATCTGGCGCAGGACGTATTCGCGATATTCGGGCGCCCCGGCACCCAACAGCAAAATCGGGCTGGATCCAGGGGAAGTGTGGCTGCTCATACTGCGTCTCCAGTGTCCTGAGAAGGTTCAGGCCGGCTGTGTTCGAGATGGCCAAGGCGATCGTGAAACCGTGTTTGCGGAGCCGTTCGTACACGGCGAAGTCGAGGGATTCTGAGAGGGCGTAGGCCGCTGCGGACGAGGTCGCGACGGTCTCGTTGGCTGTCCAGGACGACAGGACCGCTCCGCCTGCCATGGCCATCGCTGCGGGGGGTGCGCCCGGCCAGTTCCCTCCTGACGTCGCGCATGACCAGCGTCAGGCCCACGACATACACCCCGGCCGTGGCCAGGACTCCGGGTGCTACGGGTGCAGCCGGGTAGCGGGTGGTCAGCCAGTCCGCGGTCGGGATGGTCGCCAGATATCCCGACGTCGCAAGGACGGCGGCGGCGAGATGTCGGCCGCTGTAGCCGGTCACGCTGCCGCTCCGCGAGAAGCCTGGTGGGTAGGTGTCGAGTGGTTCATGGCGGACCGTCAGCGCTCTGAGGCCGGCCGTGGTGCGACAATCGGTTGGGCGAGCGCGAGGCCGTAGAGCGGTCCGGCAGTCCACCAGCGCGTCAACTCCAGCCCACACAAAGCGAGTTCACGACGTAGTACCGGTTCGCGGAACTTGGCCGACACCTCGGTGCGCAGCTCCTCACCCGCCGCGAAGTCGACCGCCAGGGCGAGCGCGGGGATCTTGACGGTCTGGTTCGTACGCGACCTCAGCCGCATCTCGATCCACTCGTTTTCGGCGTCCCACCGGACCACGTGTTCGAAGGAGCCGAGATCGAAGTCGGCGCCCAGTTCCCGGTTGACCACGCTGAGCACGTTCTTGTTGAACGCCGCTGTCACGCCGGCCGCGTCGTTGTAGGCGGCGATGAGGGAACGCTCGTCCTTGACCAGGTCGGTGCCGAGCAGGAGGGCGTCGCCGGGCGAGAGCAAGGAGCGTATGGAGGACAGCAACGTGGCGCGCTCGCGGGGCAGAAGGTTGCCGATCGTGCTTCCCAGGAACGCGAGGAGCCGGGGTCCGGGCGTGCCCGGCAGGGCTAGGCCGGTGGTGAAGTCGGCGATCAGGGCATGGACGTTCAGGCCTGGCCGGTGCTCGACCAGGGCGTTTCCCGCCTGGGTGAGGGCGCTTTCGCTGACGTCTACCGGCACGTATGTGTCCAGGTCCGGCATGGCGTCCAGCAGGTGCCGGGTCTTCTCGGAGGAGCCGGAGCCCAGTTCGATCAGGGTGCGCGCGCCGGTCATGGCGGCGATGTCGGCGGAGCTGGCGATCAGCAGTTCGCGCTCGGCGCGCGCGGGGTAGTACTCGGGCAGTTCGGTGATCTTCTCGAACAGGTCGCTGCCGTGGGCGTCGTAGAACCACTTGGGCGGGAGCATTTTCGGGGTGCGCGTGAGGCCGCGAAGGACATCGGCGCGCAGGGCGGCATCGGTGGTCTCCTCGGGCAGGGTGCGGGTGATCAGGAACGGGCTCACTGATGGGGCTCCTTTTCCGCTTCGAGTTCAGGAGTGGGAGGTAGGGCGTGTGAGTACGTCGTGGTGAGGCGCCGTCGGGCCGTGGCGAGGGTGAGGGCTGCGGCAGCTGCTCCGGCCGGGAGGAGGAGCTGGCTGTGGGTGAGGCCCGCGGCTGCGGTGCCGATCGCGCACCCGATGTCCAGGAAGGCGACCAGCAGGGCGTGGGCCTCCGTGGTGTGCCCGGATGGTGCGAGGGCGCTGGTCATGACGAAGGCCGCGCCGAGGAGGGGGGCCATGGCCAGCCCGGGGAGCGCTGCCGAGGACAGCACGGTCGCGGGGTTTCCTGCGATGGTCAGGGGGATCCAGCCGGCGGCGAACACGGCGGACAGGACGATCAAGTGGTCGGCGGTGCTGCCCGGCCAGGATCGGGCCCCGTAGGCGAGGCCGCCCAGGACGGCGCCGCACGACAGAGCCGCAGGCAGACCTCCGGACAGTCCGGGGGCATCAAACCGCTCGGCCGCCTCCACGGCCACGGGGGTGAGAGCCCCGATGGTGACTCCGGCACACGCCATCCCCGCGTACAGCACCCGAAGGCGCACCGAGCGGATCGGGCCGAGCCAATCGGGCCGCGCGGGCTGGGAGTTGGCGTGGTGAGCACAGGAGACCGGGGTGCTCACGAACAGGGCGGTGCCGAGCGCACCGACGGCCGCGGTCGCCACGAGCGCCCAGGACGCGGACATGGCCGTGACGATCGTGGCCACCAGCAGCGGGCCGACGATGTAGATCAGCTCCTGAGTCCCGGAGTCCAGGGCCAGCGCCACCCGCTGATGGGCGGGCGACGGCATCACCCCCTTCGCGCCCCACAGCGTTCTGAGCGCTGAATCCAGCGGGGGCCGTGTTGCTCCCGCGACCGTCACAGCGGCAACCGCCCACCCCACCTCGCCTGGCCCGGCGGCCAGGGCGAGGAAGGCCGTACTGCTCATGGCGGCACCGACGGGGAACACATGCCTTGGCCCGTGGCGGTCAACCAGGCGGGCGCTGAGTGGGCCGCCGATGGCGTTGGCCACCAGGTACACCGCGGCGAGCAGGCCGGCCGACGATCCCTCCTCGGCACCGTGATCGGTGCCGAGGAGGATCGCCAGCGGGGCCATCCCGGTGGGCAGTCGCCCGATGAGCGCCCCGGACAGCAGCTGTGCCGCGTGAGGCACACGCAGCACATCGCGGTACCGAACTCCGGGGAGCGGCCTGCTGGCGGACGCCCGCTTGTCGTCGAGCAGGGTCATGGCCGACGTGCCGGGAGGTATCCCGCGGTCCCGACGGTGGGCGCGACGCGTGCGGTGGCCGCGGGGTGGAAGTCCGGCTCCCATCCGGGAGCGTTCCGCCAAGCACTGTGGGCCAGGCACCGCAGAGCCCAGCCCATGGCATCAGCCTCCCCCGTGGAGGGCCCCTGAGGACTGGCCGCAGCGAGTTGGCACTTGTGATGCCACTGCGTGGAGAGATCGAGCACTCCCGCCGCGAGCTTTCTCTCGGCCAGGCAGCCGGTCGCCTCCACGACGGCGAGTCGCTGGGCAAGGAAGTGTGCGAAACGCTCGTCGCGCTCGCGCGCCCACCCCTCGTCGTGGAGTGTGGCGGTGAGCCGCAGGCTCGTCTGGGGGCTCTCGCTGGCCGGGCTCGTCTGGTGCGGCGCGCTCATCGCGAGTCCACCAGCTGGTACTCGACGCCGAGCACCTTCGGTTCACCGGCGGGTGTGAACTGGGCGAGGGCCTGTCCCTGGAACTCGTCGAGGATCGCCACGCGCGGGGTCTTGTTGAAGACGCCCTGCTGCGAACCTGGGGAGAGCTTGACGTTGCCGCTGTAGATGAAGCCGTCCTTGAGCTGCTCCATCCGGTTGTGCGCGGTGGGGAACACCGCGATCGCGCCGCCGTTTCGGAGGCGGAGGGCGTAGATCTTCGAGTTGGTGGCCTGGGTGGCTTCCCAGTGCAGCGTGGCGTACTTGGCGTTCTTGTAGGTGGTGCGTTCGCGGTAGGTGGAGACGGCGGTGCGGGTGGCTGCGGTGCTGGCGAGTTTGGTGCCGGCGTGCTTCCCGCCGGTCTCGTACAGGTCCTCGAAAGCGGTCGATGTCTGATCGGGGGCGAGGGTGCCCACGCGGGTGGAGGGCGCGACGGCGGTGGCCAGACCGTGATTGCTGGTGTCGACGGCGGGGATCGAGTTCTTCTGGTCGGCGTAGACCGCGGCGACCATCTTGAAGTGCTGGCCGTCGGTCTTGTCGAAGACGAGGAGTGCTTCGGACTTCGACCCGCTGGCCGTGGCCTGGACCGCGAACCAGCTCTGGCCTTCGGGGATGTAGTAGGAGCGGTCGCGGTAGGTGAAGGGCTTCTCGTAGTACGCCTGGTCCTTCTTCGACCACGTCGTGAAGAGGCGGTAGTCGGCCGTGGACTGCTCGTAGAGCTGTCCACCTTCCACAGTGCCGAGCAGGTCGCGGTCCTGGATCTTGTTGGCCCTTGAGTTGATCGCCTCGTAGCGGTCGACGATCTTGGAGGCCTGGGTACTCGTCACCACCCCGGTGGGTGTCGGGCTCGCGGTCGCTGTGGGGGGACCTGGCTTGTCGGGGTTCGTACCGCATGCGGTGAGGGCGACGGCCATGGTCGCACCGGCGGCGAACAGGGTCAGGTGGTGCAGGCTCCGGGATCGGGGCGTGTGGGGCATCGTGCCGTGTACTCCTTCTCCAGTGGTGGAATGTGACGGTCCGCGGGTCTCTGGCCCGGCTTCCCGGCCGCCTGATGAGCGGGCGGCGAATCCACTGGAGGACCTCGGGAGTTGACGAGATTCGGTCCACGGGCGCTGCGGCTTGCTGCGGCGGGGCTCGTCATGCGGACGTCCCGGGTGTGCGTGAGGGGCGGTGCAGGAGCGCGGCCAATGGCAGGCAGAGCGAAGCGCCGAGGAGTCCGGACAGGAGGGTCGTCAGGGCGACGACGTGGTGGCCGCCATGCGCGAGCGCCCATCCGCCCAGGGCAGGGGCGCACAGAACCGCGGCCGCGAGGGTCGTGCCCCAGATGCCCGCGTACATGCCGCGGCTCGATGCCGGGGCGATCCGGTTGAGGATGTTCGTGGCAGCGACGAACGCAACGATCTCGCCCGGTACGGCGAGGGCTGCGGCGGCGCTGTATCCGGCCGTCGAAGAGGCGAGGCCTGCTGAGCCCATCCCGGCGCCGAGGATGATTCCGCTCAGGCCGAGCAGTCCCACCATCGGGGTGGGACGCTGTGCTCGGCGTGCGAGCCAGGGATTGAGTAGGGGCGACAGCCCGATCACGGCGGCGGCGCTGGCGACCTGTGTCCACCCGTAGGCCGCGGGCGGCAGACCGTCCTGGGCCATCATCATCGGGAGCACGGAGAACAGAGCGGCGACCGGGATCAGGGTCAGCAGGCTCGCCAGCCACAGAAGCCACAGCAGGGGGTCGGTGAAGGCCTCCCGGCTTCCGCTGTGCTCGGGCGTCTGTGCTGGGGCGGAGGGCGGGATGACCCGCAGTGCGACGACGGCGAAACCAGCGCACACCAGAGCGTTGCACCAGAACAGCACGGGGATGCCGATCGGCCCGGCGAGGGCTCCGCCGACGAGTCCGGTGGTGGCCGCGCCGAGATTGACGGCGAAGTGCCGCCAGCCGGTGACGCGGGCACGACCTGGTTCGTCCGGGATCGTGTCGGCGACAGCGGCGGTCACGATCGGCCGTGGTGCGTCGTAGACGAGACCGGCGACCGCAGCAGCGACGCCAAGGGTGATCGGGGTTCGCGCCGCGGCGAGGAGCGGGAAGCTGGCTGCTGCCACCACCATCGCGCTCACCAGGGTGGCCCTGCGGCCGATCCGGTCGGCCAGCCAGCCGCACAGCAACTGGCCCGTGAACCACCCGGCACCCCACAGCGCCAGGACGCCACTGGACGTTGCGGTGTCCAGGTGGAGTTCGTCCAGGCGGTAGGGCAGGTACGGGTAGACAAACCCCGCTGCGCGCACGGCGAACGTCCCGATGAGCAGGACCCAGATGAGCGGCGGCCACCGCTTCGACACCGAAGGCGAAGATGGGGGTGATGCGGTCTGTGTCTCAGACGGTGAGGCTGTTGCGGGCACAGGAACTCCAGGTGACCGGAGGGCTGGGGCGCTGCTCGGCACCGGGGCAGTCATCGCTCGTGGTCGCCAGCGGAGCTCGCGCCTGGCTGAACTCCTCGCCCTGCGACGGCCGTTGGGGTTGAGCTGGAGAGTGATGGCTCAACGCGGTGCTCGGCTTCGGTCTTGTCGCGCGCGGTCCTCTGACGGGCACGCGTCCCGCCAGCCGTCTCCGGGCGAGCGCAGCGGGTGGACGCCGCAGAGCCGAGCGCCGCATATCCCGCCGTCCCGGTCGCTGTCCCCCCTTGTTCTCGGCTGTCGGGTCTCTGTAGGTAGGCATCCAGGGGTGCACGGAAGAGCTGGGGCTGCTGCCGCCGAAGCCGCGCGATGGCCTTCAAGCGAGCGGTGCGCCGGTGTCGAAGGGTGTCCACGAAGGTCTCCGTACGAAGAGGAAGCGAAGCGTCTCGGCAGCAGGTCACCCGGCGTGGAGCGCCGGCCAGCGGTGAGGGGCGGACGGTGTGCGCTGTGCACCGCAGGGCCGAGGCCTGCCGTGCCGGTTCGAGCCGGACGGCGGAGGGGCGCCACCGCAGGCCTGCGGTGGCGCCCCTCGGGGAGCCGAGGACCGGACGGGGGGTAGGTCCTCGGCTGGTCTGTGCGGGCCGGCGGCTCGGCGCTACTCGGGCGCGGCGGGTGCGCCTACGGGCGCTTGGGGTAGGCCGGTGGCGGAGACACCTCGTACGGGTTGACGCAGTAGTAGATCGCGTAACCGGTCACGCGCTTGCCGTCCGAGCGGCGCGTCACGGTTCCGCGCGAATACCAGCGCTTCTCCTTGACCTTGTAGGCGAACTGGTTCACCCGGACCTTGTCGCCCTTGTAGCCGATGCCGACGACCTTGCTGCTCTGGCTCGGGCTCTTGTGGAACTTCACGGCGCTGCACGACACCTTCATGGTCGCGGTGTCATAGGCCTGCGCTGCCGGAGCGGCGGCCAGCGCCCCGCCGGCCAGCATGAGGCCGAGTGCTCCTGCCGCGATCCTGCGGCGCTTCAGGACGATCATGGCGGACCCCTCACTGCTGCTCGGACGGCATCCGTGAATGCGGAACCCCCGGGTGCACGCCCCGCCCCACTGGCACTGCTCAGCGGGCACGCGGGCACGCCCCAGCACCCACATTCATAAACACCTGTAGATGACAGGCGTTGACCATAACCCTCGAACGACGGTAGGTCGAGCCCTTTCCGTAAACACGCGTAGATGACCTTGGGGAGGGCGAAGTCTCGCCCATCGCGAATCCGGAGCCGAGGCGCCGCAGCGCCAGGCCTGCACGGCGCCCGACCCTGAGTGGGTGGCGGCCCGTCCATTAGCCCGGTATGTGCTAGATTCACCTAAACACCTGTAGAGATAACGCCAAGGTTCGCCTGCGGCTTCTCACCGTGTGGGAGGCTCACAGGAAGCGGATCGACTCCAGTGGACTAGTCCTGTATGCAGCGTCGGAGCTGCATGGCGAGACCACTTGACGCGACCTGGCCGCGAAGTGATATTCACGTGCGTAGATGGCGACAGGGGTCGCACATCTCCGCAGAATGATCAAGCCACACAGGAGAGGGGGAAGGGCCGACGATGCCGGGAACCGGCGGTGACGGCGCCATTGACCCGCCGCGCACGCTCGCGCAGAAACTGTCGATGCTCCGCGAAGCACGTGCGCCTGAAGGCGGGAAGCCGCCGTCCTGGGAGGCGCTGGCGAGGGAGATCAGCGAGACGACCGGTACCCCGATCTCAGGGGCATACCTCTGGGAGCTGGGAACCGGCAGGCGAGACGACACTGTGACACGGCGTCACCTCAAGGCCCTCGCCGCGTTCTTCAAACGGCGCGTCTCCTATTTCGCCGAGGACGAAGCGGCGTTCGAGGACGACGCACAAGCGCAGATGGCCCTCCTAGAGCAGCTGCGCCGTCTAGACGTTCGCCAGATCAGGCTCCAGAACATGGAAGGGGACGTCGGCCCCGACGCGGTCACCGACCTCCTCGGGCGGCTGCAGACGATCGACATTCTGCGCGACCCAGATGTCCGCGCCATCGCCCTGCAGATCACCAGCCTGACGCCCGCCCAGCGGGAAGCGCTCAGCAGCCTGGCCGGCGAGCCGTCACTGCTCGACGTCCTCCCGCGTGCGCTTGGCCTCCTTGAAGCCGCCGCCGGGGTCACGGATGAGCAGATCGCTTCAACCACCCGCGCCCTCGGCCAGGTCGACATCCTCCAGTTGCTCCAGGACGAGGGGGCCGTCGAGGTGGCCCGCCAGTGCAGTCAATTGCTGCCCTCCAGCAGGCAGGCAGTCCTGTCAATGATCGGACAGCTCGAACGCCTGGAAAGCGGCAAGGCGTAAGAGTCGGGCCGTCCACTGAAGCGGACGGCCCTGTACTCCCTCGACGAACTAGGCGGCGTCGCCGCCACTGCGGTACGGGCCCAACTGGAGGTATTCCGCGATCAGTTCACGCGGAAGGAGGGGCATCAGCCGGCTGGCCGCATCGAGCGTCATCTCGTCCGCTTCTCCCACGGAGGCGGCCTCCGGCGCCTGCCATCGGTGTGCCCCCTCCGTACCCGTGGAGACGGGATGGAAGAGCATGGTTCCGTCCCCGGCAAAGAGCCACACCCCGCTAGGGGCATCGGGTTCGCTCTCCTCGCCGCGGTGAACGAGGCCGTCTCCTTTTTGCCCCTCGCGACTGACCTCACCGTTTACGGATGGGTCCGCGAATTCGTGGGAGTCCGAGGGTTCCGTGTTTTGCGGATCCTCGTCCAGGACTCCGTTCCAGTTTTCCCGCCGGCTCCCGCCCGGCACTGTCATCACTATCGCCCCCGCGGTCTGTCCTTCGCTTTCCGTGCATTGCGTGACTGCGGCTCGTTCCCCGATAAGTACACGCGTCTCTTCTCCCTGCCAACGAGGGCGGTACGCGCTAGGCTCCGAGGCCCAACTGCCCGTCTCGGCGCATGACCCCAGGCACGACAGCGTCCAGCTACCCGGCGCGCGACGTCCTGGTCGATGCGGACGATCGCCCTCCCTGCGTCCTGATTCCTACCCTCGGAAATATGCCTACGTCAACGAGGAAACACAGAGAGTCGTATACGCGATTGCGTTTCTCACGTGATGAGAAACTGACCCGCTGAACACATCTCATGCGGTGAGAATGTGGTTTCATTTCTCACCACATGAGAAACGGAAGGTGTTTGCAGGCACTCCGCGAAAGCGTCACCTTCGTGCCATAACCTGGCGGCAAGGACTTACGCAGATCCACAAACACAGGGAGAAGTGTGCGCGCCATCAGGATGGAGCAGTTCGGCGGCCCGGAGGTACTGCAGCTGGTCGAGGTCCCCGACCTTGAGCCGCGAGGTGCCCATCATCTCTTGCAGGTTCATCGCTCCGGGGTGAACTTCGCGGACATGCACGTGCGGGGCGACGACTATCTCGCCCCGGTAACGCTGCCCTACATCCCCGGCAACGAGGTCGTCGGCCACACCGCGGAGGGCAAGCGCTTCGTCGGGCTCACCCGGGGCGGCGGATACGCCGAGCAGGCCCACGTCCACCGCCGCACCTCGTGGGAAGTGCCCGAGGGGGTGAGCGATGAACAGGCCGTGGCGCTGTGCCTCCAGGGCAACTCGGCCTACCACCTGCTGCACACCGTCGCCGGTGTCCAAGAAGGCCAGAGCGTGGTGATTCCGGCTGCCGCCGGCGGCTTGGGCTCCATAGCCGTCCAGCTGGCCAAGGCTATCGGTGCGAAGGTGATCGCCCTGGCGAGCACGAAGGACAAGCGCCAACTCGCGGAAGACCTCGGCGCGTTCGCCGTTGTCGACTCCACGAGCGAGAACCTCGCCGAGGAGATCAAGGAAGCAGCGGGCGGCCCGGTCCAGGTGGCCCTGGAGATGACCGGGGGGTCCACCTTCCACTCCACCGTGGCCGCTCTCGCCGACCGCGGCCGACTTGCCGTGTACGGATACGCATCAGGTGAGCTGACCGAAGTATCGACCAAGGTGCTGATGGAGCGGTCGATCACCGTGTCCGGGTTCTGGCTGCCGTCGCTGTACAGCGACCGAAACGCCCTGCCCACCAGCATGAACGCACTGTTCGAGGCCGTGCGCGCCGGCTCGCTGCGGCCTGTCCTCGGGCAGGTCTATCCGCTGAGCGAGGCGTCCGCCGCCCACGCCGCGCTGGCCGCCCGCGCCCACACCGGGAAGCTCTGCCTGGATACCGCCAGGTAATAGAAACCTTAAAATTTCCCTTAGATTATCCCTCCCCCGGAACAAGGGTGAGATGCAGGACGTCGTTCAACTAGTCGTCAATGTGGGGGATTTGGTGGGCTGCCTTCCGGCCGGGAGCGCGGCCCACCCGACGGGAGGTAGCGGTTGCATGACCGGCAACGAAATCTCGAACACATCAGAGACGGGTTCGCGCCTCGTCGACCGATTCATCCGCGTTCAGAAGGCCTTCGGTCAGCTTGGAGGCGAAGTGCACGGCACGGGTGAGATAGCCAGGGCAGCTAAATTGGACGACTCGACTGTCTCCCGGATTCTGCAATCCGGCGTCTACGGCGGCTTCTTCGAGCGCATCAGCCACGGCAAGTACCGACTCGGTGTCGGCGCGGTGCACCTGGGCATGCACGCACTCGCCCACGCGCCCGCGAAGGACGACAGCACACACGCGATCCTGGAGGAGCTGCGCGAAGCCACCAACGGAGGCCTGGTCTTCCAGTACATGATGGCACCGTTCGGCGGCGCCCAGCGTCAGTGCATCGACATGGCCGTGGGCGACTCGGACCTGGTGGAACTCGGCATGACCGCCCTCGACATCCTGTCCATCACGCGCTCGCTCCGCACCGGAGCCAGCGGCCGGACCATCCTGGCCTACCTCCCCGACACCCTCCAGGAGCTCGTCCTGGACGAACCCATTCCGGCCGAAGCGGGCCCGGGCGTCTACCGCGACGACAAGGAACTCCTCACCTCACTCGAAGAGGTCCGCGACCGCGGCTATGCCCTCGGATACGAAGAGTGCATGCCCCTGTGGAATTCCTGCGCGGCACCCATCGTGTGGGGCGAGGCGATCATGGGCGCTGTCCTCCTGCTCAAGCCCGCCACCATCATGCCCGAGGCGCCGGAGTCGGTGATCGAGGCCACCACAGCAGCCGCTTCCAAGCTCAGCGCCAAGCTGAGCCACCTGTCGGAACCCATGGCCATGATGCTCGGCTCGTAACCGACACCCAGGACAGAACTAGGGAGAAACGCGCGCGAACGCCGGGCGGGCTGACGGCAGAAATCGCAGCGCCAGCCGATGGGTTTGGTGTCTAGGGTGAATCACATGAGCGAACATCAGGCAGTTCACTCCGTCGCCCGAGTGGCCGCCACCCTCCGCACGGTGCTGGCCAGCTTCCGTGAGGGCGGGGCACGAGCCCTCCCGCTGCTGGTCGGCGAGCAGGAGGGAGGCGAGCCTGAGGCAGCCATCCTGCCGTACGACCTTTTCGTGCTCCTTCTCCAGGCCGTGGAACGTGCTGACGACGTCGCCATCGGCGATCTCGCAGGGCAGCGGATCGCCGAGGCGCCTGCTCCTGGGCAGGGGCTGGACACAGCGGCTCTGGCCCGCCTGGTCGCCGACGCGAACCCCGGGCAGGCCGACGAGATCCTCCGGGCCGGCGGTGCGTCGGCGCAAGAGGATTAACGACAGCAGGACGGAGAACTCGTGGCGGCGTCCGACCCCTTCCGCGGGGACCATCTGCCGCAGGTCGGCGCTGACATCCTGAAGCTGAACCCTCAGCTGCAGAAACTGGCCATCATCCGCATCGCACAACTGGCCAGCGGGGAAGCCGAAGGCATCCGCCTGGAACGGATGTCCGACTCCTGGCCGGCGGAGCTTAGAGACTGCTGGAAGCTCTACTTCGACGAGCAGGAGTACGACGAAGGGCAGCGGCTCAACCGTCAGGCCCCGCGCTATCGCATCGTGTATCGATTCCTCGATCCCGTGCCAGACCCCGCCGATCGCGATCGGCGGCCACGACTCCAGGTCCTGGCGGTCGGCCCGCGCTACCAGGCCGAAGCGTACGAGCGAGCAGTCTCCCGGCTCGCTCGACCGGAGGTTGCCAGCGAGCGCTCGGTCCAGCCGACACGTCGCGCTCCCCAGCAGCGCGGGCAGCGCGCTGCTGATCGGGGCAGGCGTGCGCAGGAAGAGCGAAGGCAGCAACACCGACAAGGATCCCCTCACCCACGGCGCGGGCCGTAGCGCACAGCCGGTGTCCGCGCCACCGGATGTACAGGGGATTTGACCGTGGCTGCGTGAACGGCCTGCTCGACGAGGTATGGGCAGATGAAGCATCGGTCGTAGCCATCACGGAAGCGCGCGGGCACCGACCAGCTCTTCGACAAGGTCGCCCAACGGGATCCAGGAGCCGTAGACGCGGTCACCGAGTTCGAGCGCAGTCCAGGCCCGAACTCGTGGTGGAGTCAGTTGCGTCCGCTCAGCCAGAATCCGAAGGCAGTGCCCGATGGAAGGCGTTGCCGCGAAAGAGGTCCTCTGCTGGAGTCCCTTGAGCCGGAACGGTGCCTGTTTGATGTCACCTGCCCCCACATTGAGCTGCGTTGGAAAGAAGTATGACGGGTCGGGTTCGCCGCAGTCGAAATCGATGCCAGTGGCGACGACAGTCAAGTGGCTGTCGCGACGGTTGATCACCCGGACACCGAGATAGGTTTCGCCGTCACCCCGTGCGACTGAAAGATCGCGCATGCCTGGCAGCAGGACAGCCCGAGGAGGGAGATACTCGACGCCAAGCCTTCCGACGAGCTCGATAAAGAGACCCTCAGCTTTATGTGCGCGAAGCACATCTCGGAGCGCGCACCGGAGGGGGTGAATCGGAATTCTATGCAGCTATTCCGTCAAGTGGGTTGCTAGAAATAGAAACAGACCGTAGCTGTATGTTCATGGCTCCCGGCGATGTCGTCGATACGAGCCGGTGATTTCCCGGGGTTCGGCTTGACGGGCCTCATGTTGTCGTTGGCGTCCCTGTAGACCTCCATCACGGACGCGTTCCAACGGAGCGCCGGGTTACCTCTGTGACGTATCTGCCCCTCGCGCAAGAGCCGTTCAAGTTCCTTACGGTCGGGCGACATTCCCAATCAGTTCCGGGCGGCCGGGTACCGAGCGCGGGGGGGGGCTTGCGGGGCATGGGAAACCACCTCCAGCGCGCGCATGGGGGACATTCGGGAGCATACTGATTGCATGGCGTCCAGTGGCCGATGGTTTAGCGAAGGTGCACTGATATTCCGCAGAATGGATTTGGCGGGACTTTTTGGTGCAACGCAACTTCCGGAGGATGGAGAGTATTACCCATGTCCGAGCTGCAAGACGGCATATTCGCGAGATGAAATTGCAGAACTAACCCGTGAAGACGTCCCGCCTAAGAGCCAGGGCGGAAAGGTCATGCTTCTAACCTGTGCCAGTTGCAACCACGCTGCTGGAAAGTACTTTGACGCCCATGCCGCTAGAAGATCAGTCATCCACAACCTTGCCATGGGTAGAGATCCCAGACGGGAAGTCAGGGCAGAATTCGATGCGGGTGGCGCTGTCATTCGGGGCTACGTTTCCCATGGCCCTCAGGGGGTGATCATGAGAGGTGTGCCCGACCAAAATTCTAATGAGCAAGTCGCAGCACACGTAAGGGAATTGGATCAGATGTGGGACGGTGGGTCCGATCCGGTCTTCACCGTCAAGGCCACAGAGAAATTCGTTGCATGGCGCGCAGCGGTTTCATGGGTTCGCGCCGCATACCTTGCGTCATTCGCAGCGCTTGGCTGGTCTTATGCATTCAGGCCCGAGCTGGATCCCGTACGGCATCAGCTAATGAACCCGGACAGCGAATCACTCCCTCGACTTGCCTTGATCGACTTGAACGCGCCAAGCGAGCGCAGAGGGATGCTGCTCGTAAAAACCCCGGAAGAACTGCGAAGCCTGCTCGTTGTCATTGGCCACTATTCGATATTGCTTCCAGGCGTCACAGATCCACTCTCGTGTCAGGAGTTGTCAGACGCAATATCGCAGTGGAGTCGTCCAGGTAGCCCGGCGAACGCTACACTCAAAGGCGATACCGTCCCATGGCCTACTCAACCGGAGTATGCAATGGATGAATGGCTTCTGGATCTCCTTAACCGTGGAGAAGGGAGTCAGGAACCGGACTGCTGAGCCCGGACTCCGTTGCCGTCTTGAGCTGGTGGCAGGGCTTCGGTGGAGTCGCGTGATGCCAGGTTCGTGGCGATCTTCCGGCTCAGCGGCCCTCTCGGAATCGAACCCAGCGTTTTGCCATCGAACCGAGTAGTGCTGCATCCGGCGTGCCCAGAACCACGAAACACAGGAGGGCTGACGGCGAGCCGTCTGCCCTCTGGTCAGCTACATGCTTCCCGTCCGGCACGATGGTTCTCGTCCCGGCGGTGGAGTCCGTCAGGAGAGCGCGTCCGCCAGGATGCGCCGAGTTCCGCGAGTCGCCCACGAAGTACGCCGCGCTGCTCCTCCAGGTCCTGCGAGGCGGGCGTGACGAGATAGATGTTGTCGCGGTACAGGCGGAAACCGATGCACTCCCACCCCTGGGCGATCTTGGCGTTCACCCGGTCCCACTCGGACCGGTCCGTCAGGCGCCGGCTGCTGAGGTCGGTGATGCCGGGTGAGCAGGCGATGGCCCGGCAGCCGGGCATGAGTCGGTGGATCGCTTCGATGCCGAGAAGGGCCGCCAGGCCGTGCCCGCGCCACGGCGGATCCAGGGTCACCCGGTCCATGACGAGCAGTGCGGACCCGACGTAATCCAGCAGCTCGCCGACCTCGCTGGTGAAGAAGCCCGTCTCGGGATCGAGGAGTACTTGGGCGGTCTCGTACAGCTCTTCGGACTCCTCTTCCATGGCCCAGTAGGCATTCTGGCCGCGGTCGAGGTGCACCCGGTAGAAGGTCATCTCCCCGACGGCTACGTCCTCCACGGTGCACGCCGGGCAGTCTGTGGTGACACAGCCGTTGCTCGGGACCAGGTCCTGGCCGTCGCCATGCGTACGCCGGCGGTGCAGGACGGTCACGTTCCACCGCTCCAGCGTGTCGGCATGCGGGGTGTCCCAGAGGCCGTCGTCGTAGGAGATGCGCAGGTGCAGCTCGGTGGGGTCGCCAGGTAGCGGGGAGGGCTCGATCACTGCGGCAGCGTAGCGAGACCCGTACGGCCGCTTGCCCCACGGCGAGGCTGCGGGAACTGCCGTGGCCGACGAGCACGAGCTGGGCGACGTCGGTCAGGCCGAGGCGAATCGGCCTGCGCGGCCAACTTGCCTGCGCGGCATGGTCGTTCACAACCATCGCTGCTCTCGCCGAAGCCGTCAATTGAAGTCGGCACGAGGCTTCGTGTGAGTGGTGTGGCGCTCGCCCGCTTGCATTTCCCGCACAAGGAATCGAACATGTGTTCATGCGCGTCGTTTCGCCTGGTGAGCGAGGGACTCCGGAGGCGACCGGAGCCGAGTCCGGCACGCTCTCCAGCCTGCTCCCGGGCGGGAGGCTGCCCCGCGGCGCGGTGGTGAGCACTGGGGGTGATCTGCCTTTGCTGATCGCGTTGGCCGCGGAGGCCGCTGGTGACGGCGGCGCCTGGGCGGCGGTCGGTTTGCCGCAGCTAGGCGGACTGGCTGCGGCGGATGCCGGTCTCGATCTTGCCTGCGGGCTGGCGGTGCCCGAGCCGGGTCGGCGCTGGCCCGAGGTGCTGGCGATGGTGTGCGAGGCGGCGCCGGTGGTCCTGCTCGGCCCTGTGGGGCAGGTGGCCTTGCGCACCAGCCGCCGCATCGCGGCCCGCCTGCGGCGCTCCGGCACGACGCTGCTGACCTGGCAGGACTGGCCGGAGGCGCAGTTGCGGCTGCGGGTGACCGAGGCCAGCTGGGACGGACTCGGGGACGGTTACGGCCTGCTTGCCGGCCGCCGTACCCGCCTGATGGTCGTCGGTCGGGGTGCGGCGACGCAGCTGCGGCATGCCGAGGCGTGGCTGCCTGGGCCGGATGGCTCGGTGCGGCTGATCACCGAGCCCGCCGCCACCGCGGGCGGGGATGCGGTGCCGCTGCGACCCATCACCGCGGGGTGAGCCGGCAATGCGTGCGCTAGTGATCTGGGCGTTGGACTGGCCCGTGGTGGCCGCCGGTGCGGATCACGCCGAGCCTGTGGCGATCATCGCGCGGGAGCGGGTGATGGCCTGTTCGAAGGAGGCCCGTCGGCAGGGCGTGAAGCGCGGGATGCGGGTACGCCAGGCATCCGGCCGCTGCCCCCATCTCAGGCTGCTCGACCGGGATCCCGAAGCGGAGACACGGGCGTTCGAGCCGGTGCTGCGGTTGCTGGAGAAGCGAATCGCTCCGCACATGGAGGTCCTGCGCCCCGGTCTGATCGCCCTGCCCTCGCGCGGGCCCGCCCGGTACTTCGGCGGCGAGCAGGCTCTCGTGGAGCACATCACCACCGTGCTCACCGACGCCGGGATCGAATCACGGACCGGAGCGGCGGACACTGTGTTCGCCGCCGCACTGGCGGTACGCGCCGGGCAGGTCGGTCACCTGGTTCCAGCTGGAGAGACCGCCGCCTTTCTGGCTCCGTACCCCGTGGGGGTGCTGGGCCGCCCGCGGCTGTCTCAGCTCCTGCCCCGTCTGGGCATCACCACCTTGGGGATGTTCGCGGCGCTGCCGGGTGAACGGGTGCTGGCACGGTTCGGACATGATGCCGCCGCCGCGCAACGCACCGCCGGCGGCCTGGAGGCCCGGCCGTTCAACACGTCCGGGGCGGATGTGGACTACAGCGTGACCGAGGCGTTTGAGCCGCCCGAAGACAACCTTGAGCCGGTCACGTTCATCGCGAAAGCCCTTGCTGAGCGGCTCCACGCCCGGCTCGCGCGGGCCGGCGCAGTATGCGCCAGGCTGCAGGTCGAAGTGGGACTCGCGACCGGACAGCGCCTGTCGCGGCTGTGGCGGCACGAAGGCCGGCTCTCTTCGCTGGCCGTGGCCGAGCGGGTGCGCTGGCAGATCGCCGCCTGGGCCGAGACCGGGCAGCTCGACGCCGCCGCGGCGGGGATCACCAATCTGCGGCTGGTCCCTGAGGGGCTGTCGGCGGCCACCGGCCGGCAGTCGTTGCTGTTCGGGCCGCGGATCGCGCCGGAGGAACTGGAGCACGCCGCAGGACAGCTGCAGGCGATGCTCGGCCACCGCGCCGTGGTGCGACAGGAACTCGCCGGAGGCCGCGGGCCGGGTGAGCGGATCGTGGACATCCCGTATGGCGATGCGCGCTCGCGCCCGTTCATAGAGGGGACGTGGCCGGGGCAGCTACCGGCCCCGCACCCGGCGGTCGTCTATCCCACCCCGCGCCCCGCACAGGTGGTCGGGGCAGATGGCGGTGCGGTCGGGGTGAGCGGACGCGCCCTGCTCACCCAGCCCCCGGCCGCGCTGTCCATCGACGGAGCCGCGCCGGTGGCGGTGACGGGGTGGACCGGGCCGTGGCCGGTGCTGGAGGACTGGTGGATTCCCGCGCGGGCCCGCCGCCTGGCGCGGTTGCAGGTGACCTGCGCGGACGGCCGAGCCTGGCTGCTGCACATCCAAGACGGCCGGTGGGCGGTGGAGGCGCTCTATGGCTGATGACCGCCGCGGGAAGCTGTTGCGCTTCCCTGATCCGCGCGCCGCGCCGACGCCGGTGGGCGGCGGCTGGGCGGAGTTGCATGTGCACTCCGCCGGCTCGTTCCTCTTCGGCGCCAGCCACGTGGAGGACCTGGTCGCCGAGGCCTCCCGTCTCGGCATCGAGGCCCTGGCGATCACTGACACCAACGGGTTGTACGGCGCGAGACGTCTGGCACAGGCTGCGAGCGAATACGGTATCGGCAGCATCTACGGGGCCGAACTCACCCTGGGCCAGGGCCTCGGGTCGATCGTGGTGATCGCCCGCAGCCTGCTGGGCTTCACCCGGCTGTCCGCGGCGATCAGCGCCGGGCAGCTGGCCGGCGCCAAGGGCGCACCGCTCTACGACCTCGATGCGCTGTCGGCCGCCGTGCACGAGGGGGAGTGGGCGATCCTCACCGGCTGCCCCGTCGACGGTGCGGCGGCGTACGACACCGACGCTCTCCACGCGCGGATGGACCGGCTGGTGGAGCTCTTCGGCCGCACCCACCTGCACGCCGAACTCGTCGATCACCGCCTGCCCGAAGACGGCCCACGCAACGCCGCCGTGTACGCGGCGGCGCAGCGATGGCGGCTGCCGGTGGTGGCCACGAACGCCGTCCGGTACGCCGCCCCGCGGACCGCGCGGCTGGCTGCGGCACTTACGGCGCTGCACCGTCGCGAGAACCTCGACACCGCGATCGGGGAGCTGCCGCCGGCCCCGACGGCGCATCTGCGCACCGCCGAGGAGATGCGCATCCTCATGGCCCGCTACCCGCAGGCCGTCGCATCCGCCGTCGACCTCGCCCGCCACAGCGTCATCGACCTGAGCCAACTGCGCCCGCAGCTGCCGGACTTCGACGTGCCCGCCGGGCACACCCCCGACAGCTATCTGCGCCACCTCGCCGAGGCAGGCTGCGCCCGCCGCTACGGACCGCGCACCGACCCGGGAGTGGGCGCGGCGTGGAAACAGCTCGACTACGAGCTGTCCGTGATCATCGGCATGGGCATGCCGGGCTACTTCTTGATCTGCTGGGACATCACGCGGTTCGCGGCCGAGCAGGGGATCTGGTGCCAGGGGCGTGGCAGCGCTGCTTCCTCGGTGGTCTGCTACGCGCTCGGTATCACCTCCGTCGACGCGCTCAAGCACGGCCTGCTGTTCGAAAGATTCCTGCACGCCGAAAAGACCGACCCGGACATCGACATTGATTTCGAGAACGACCGCCGAGAGGAGGTGATCCAGTACCTGTACGCCAAGTACGGCAGGTCGCACTGCGCCCAGGTGGCGAACCTCATCACCTACCAACCTCGCCTGAGTGTCCGGGATTCGGCGCGCGCTCTCGGCTATCCCGTCGCGCGGATCAACGAGATGACCCGCCACATTCACCATGAGCCACCCGGGCCCGAGGTCGACATCCCGGGCGACGTACGCCACCTCGCGGGGCAACTGCATACCTTGCCGCGGCATTTGGGAATCCATGTCGGTGGGATGGTGCTGACCCGCCAGCCCGTCGGGGAAATCATGCCGGTCGAATGGGCCACCCGAGAGGGCCGTTCGGTACTGCAAGGAGACAAAGACGATGTGGCTGCCGCCCACCTTCTGAAAATCGACATCCTGGGATTGGGCATTTTGGCCGCCTTGCACACCGCATGCGACCTCATTTCCGAACACCACGGAATCAGCCTGGATATGGCCTCGATTCCGCAGGACGACCCGGACGTCTACGCCATGATCGCCGCAGGTCAGACGATAGGTGTTTTTCAAGCCGAGTCGAGGGCGCAGGTCTCAACATTGCCGCAGCTTCAGCCCCGCTGTTTCGATGATCTCGCGGTGGCCGCCTCAATCATTAGGCCGGGCCCAATTCAGGCGGGATCAAAACATCCTTATTTGCGGCGGCGGGCCGGCCTGGAGCCCGTGACCTATCCGCATCCGCTGGCCGAGCATGCACTCTCCAAGACGCTCGGGGTTGCTTTGTGGCAGGAGCAGGCCATGGCTCTGGCCATTGACTGTGCCGGGTTCACCCCGGGCGAGGCGGACCGCCTCCGTAAGGCGATGGCCGCCAAACACTCCCCGGAGAAGGTGGCACAATTGCGCGGACGACTGCTCGCCGGGATGGCCGCCAAGGGCATCGACCGTACCGCCTCCGAGCGTATCGTCGGCATGATAGAAGCCTTTTCGGATTACGGATTCCCGCAATCTCACGCCCAGTCGATGGCAGGCATTATCTATTCCAGCGCATGGGTAAAGTATCACTTTCCGCACGCCATGCTGGCGGGAATTCTGGCGCATCTCCCGATGGGTTTCTACGACTCGCAGACCCTCATCCAGGACGCCAAGCAACATGGCATCGAGGTCCGCAGTGTCGACATCCAGCACTCCGGCGTGCACGCCACGCTTGAGCCGCACGTCGGTCAGCCGGAGCGGCGGCCGGCGATCCGCCGCGGACTGACCTCCGTGACCGGGATCAGCGCGGAGATCGCTGAGCGGATCCTGACCGCGCGCGGCACTGTGGCCTTCCGATCGGTGGCCGACGTCGCCCGCCGCACACGGCTGTCGGCGAAGATGATGGAGCAACTGGCCGCTGCCGGGGCGTTCGATGGCCTCGGCGTTGACCGGCGCAGCGCACTGTGGTCGGCCGGCGCCTACTCCGGTGAGATCCAAGACGTCCTTCCCGGGATGAGTGACCTGGCCCCTGCACCGGAGCTGCCGGTGATGACAGCGGCCGAGGCTACCGCCGCCGATCTCGATGCCTCCGGTGCAAGCGCCACCGCCCACCCGGCGCAGCACCTCCGTGCCCTGCTGGCCTCGCATGGGGCGCTGCCCGCATGCGAGGCCCGCGACCTGGCCGACCAGACCCGGGTACGCGTCGGCGGGCTGGCCAAATACATCCAACGGCCCCCGACGGCGAAGGGGGTGGCGTTCGGCGCCCTGGAGGATGAGACCGGCATGATCAACCTGGTCTTCTCTCCCCCGGTCTGGGAACGCACACGTGAGGCGGTCCTCGGCGCCCCCGCGGTGTTGGCAGAAGGGCACATCGAGCGTGACCGCGGCTCGGTCAACATGATCGTGCACCGCGTGCACGCGCTAGCGGGCCCGGTTCGAGCTCATCAGCCGGGCCGATTCAGGTGACGGCCAAGGCCGGATGCGGCACGACTCGGCTCGATGGCAAACGGACTGGGTTCGATGTCAACAGACAACAGCGAACCTGGCGGTCAGGACTGTGTGCGGACAGGCTGGGAGTTTCGTCGGTATAGACGAGGCTCTTTCGTCGGTGCCCCCGGCTGGCTGCCGTACGGGCATCGCACTGTCAGCCGAGCAGTGATGGCACGTCTGGCTATGTGACCAGCCAGTCCCTTCCGAGGGCAACGAATCCATTGCCGTCACTCCTCAGCACGGCAACTCCACCAGTAGATATGCACACACGTTGATAGACATGACTCTCACAAGGCCCTCCTTTCGTCGAGGAGAGTTGCCTAACATAAACGCCTGTTGATGACGGCGACTCCGTGTCGCCGCGCCCGTGTGCCATCACAAGGAGTCCCGAGTCATGACCATGCTGCGTCGAACCGCCGCCCTGGCCGCGTCCACCGCTCTCCTCGCCGGAGGCGCGATGTCCCTGGCCCCGACCGCGTCCGCGGTCAGTGCTCCCAAGTGCACCTACAACCTGACCGACTTCACCGGGACGGTGGACGGCAACGGCGTCAATTACCGGACTGGCCCCAGCACCGGCTACACGGCCAAGGGGCGGCTCTACGAAGGCGACCGCCTGCGCATCTACTGCGGGAAGGGTCACTGGTACTACAGCGCGTTGGCCAAGCGCTCGAAGGGGGGCTTGGCCAAGGGAACCACCGGTTGGATCCGTAGCGACATGCTCTACCAGTTGGCTGGCTGAGTGGCGCCGGGAACAGGGGCGTTGCAGGTTCCGCGCTGTCGTGTGGCTGTCCGCGCTCGAATACCGGCCCTGTGTCGCATGCGACACGGCGGTTGACGTGAGTGCTGTGCGTACACGACAGGTCCATCCGGAAACTGCCCCCGCTCAGCTGGCGTACAACCCCTGTTCTGCATGTGTCCTTCGTGGGCCGTGCCGGCCCGCCCCACGGACGGCTTCCCACCGGTCCCATGCGTCGTGGCGAGCTCCCGCACATCGAGATCGCCTGACGTCCAGCCGGGCACCGTGCCATGCCGTCGCCGGTCGATGCACGGCTCAGCCGGCGGCTGGTCTGTGCCGCCGTCCGCACGCCCCGTCTCAGCACGAGCAATTCGTCTTGAAGGGAAGAACTCTCATGAAGCTGCACACCCCTGCGCGTCTGGCCACGTCGGGTCTGCTGGCCCTGTCGGTGGCTGCCGGTATGACGGTGGCCACCACCTCGACCGCCACCGCGGCCAGCACTGTCGGCAAGAAGGCCTGCACCACGTCGGTGGGATTGAACACCACCGTCTCCACGACCGTGCGGCTGCGCACCGGTCCGGGGACCAAGTACGTCGCGAAGGGCCAGCTTGCCAAGAACACGCGGGTCTACTGGTCCTGCAACCGGGGATCGACCGGCAGCGGGACGTCCTGGGGCTACGTGTTGGTGAAGTCCGGTGCGAACAAGGGCAAGTCGGGCTGGGTGTACCGGACTTACATCAACACGCCGATGCAACTTGACTGACGAAGCCGGTGCCGATCACCGACAGGGGAATCCAGGCTCTACACGGCGTGGAGTATCTCTGCCGCCTCGTCTCCCGTCCAGAGCCGACGGTCCGAAGTAGCGCCCTCCATGCAGGTTTCCCGCCCCGGCCCTCGACGAGCCTCCGTACCTGCCAACGGGCTCAGCGTCGAACAGATCGGTGCGTCTCAGCAGATCTGCGGCGCCTTCGAGATCCCGGCAGGTCCGAAAGCCGCCTTCGTGGAGCGCACACAGGGCTGCGGCAAGGAGCCCCTCGAATGGCCCGTGAAGAGCTGATCAGACCTCCGCGCACCAGGTGCCGGGGGGAAGAGCGCTGAGGGAGGAAGAACACCCGATGACGAAGAAGGGCATCGGCTCGGATGCCGCTGGTCAAAACCGCGGCTCGCCGGCGGGGAGCCCGGAACTCATACGCGAGCCCGCTACACGTTCGCAGTTGCCGGCTTCCTCACTGCTTCTCCCTCCCTCTCCGCTGGAGACGACCACGCGGGCAAATCAGGTCACGCTGACCCGAATCGCGTTTCTCGACGACCTCGACGAGGCCAACGCGATGCATTCCAGGTGCTCGTTGGAGTCGCGCTTCGCTCGCTATCACGCTGCTCGGCGGGCCTTGACGCCTCGCGAGTGGTGGCATCTCTGCGACCGGGCCAACGGGACGACCTTGATCACGGTCCCGCTTGACGAACCGTCGCGCGTCATCGCCATCACCCACCTCCTGCGGACGCAGGTCCTGCATGTCCGCGAACTCGGCATCCTCGTCGAGGACTCCTGGCAGGGCCAGGGGTTGGGCACGGTCCTCGCCCACTACGCCGTGGACCTCGCTCGCACCCACACCCTCGACTGCCATGAGATCACTGCCATGACAGGAAGCGGCAACCAGCGGATGCTGTCCATCCTGCGGGGTCTGCGCGCCCGCGTAACGGGCCGGGACGGACCCACGCTGGACACCGTGATCCAGGTGGAGGCATAGGTCCATGCACCATGCCCTCCAACAAGCTCATGTGCGTCGTGATGCCAGGGCCAGCGGGGGCCGGCGGCACCGGGATCGTGGGCCTCACGCACGGCCCCGCTTCTTCCGGTGCCGCCGGGGCAGCAGCCGACAGAAACGCGGTGCCGCGGCTCGGCGCATTCCACAGGACAGACCCAGCTCAGCGCGCGACCGGTCATCTCGGGGGCTGACATCGCGCAGCACCGCCAGCTGTTTCTGACCAGCCACATGACGTATCCGACACCGATTGGGAGATTCTCCAGTGCCCCCGCTCCTCACCGATGCCCGACACGACACACTCCTCGTTCTCGACGACGGGACGATCGCCTACGCACGCGTAGCCACCGTCGAGGACCACCCTCTCGTCGAAGATCTGCACGCACGGTGCAGTGTCGCGAGCCTCTTCGCACGCTACGGAGGACGCCGTCCGGGATTCTCCTCCGCCGAGTGGCAGCACATGGTGGACAGCCCGCGCAGTCGTGTACTCCTCGTCACACCCGACCAGTCCGATCACGTCGTGGCCATGGCGTCGATGGTCGCGCATGTCCGCGCGCCGGAAGTGTGCCAGGTGTCGCTGCTGATCGCCGACACTCCTGCGGATGCGTACCAGTCGCGCGGGCTCGGCACGCGCCTGGCCGACCTCGTCGCCGACCTTGCCCGCGACGCCGGATTCACGTCCCTCGCCGTAACGCTGCTGTGGACGAACTGGCGGATGCTGCTCATCGTCGAACACCTCGGCGGCCCGGTCCTGCCCCAGACCTCGTACGTGCGCAACATGGCGTTGCTCGGCTTGCTGCCGAACTCCGGCCTCGACGTGGCCGACGAGCTCGAACTCCGGATCGCGCTGTGAGGGCGGCGGCGCCCCCGGGCACCCGACGCTCCACGGTCGTCACCGACGACGGCGCCCGGCTGACGGTCTACACCGATGGTCCTTCACACGCCAGCGTGACGGCCATCCTCAGCCACGGATACCTGATGACCGCGGACGTGTGGCGCCTCCAGGCACGCGAACTGTCCGCCCGCGGCGTTCGGGTCGTCCGCTACGACCAGCGAGCCCACGGCACCTCGGACCCCGGCCACGCCGCTCTCACCATCGACCGGCTCGGCGCCGACCTCGCCCACATCATCGACGCGACCACACCCCAGGGCCCGATCGTCCTCGCCGGCCACAGCATGGGCGGCATGGCAGCCCTCACCGTCGCTGCCCGGCAACCGGAACTCATCCGGCGCCGCAACCCCCACGTGGCCCTGATCTCGACGGCCTGCAGCAGAGCCCAGCTGGCACCGGGCAACCACCCTCGCCACTGGATCAAGGCAGCAGTCCGTGCCAGTTACTCGTATCCCCTCTGCTGGATGCCGCCCGCCGCCGACGTCGTACGGCGTCGGCTCCCGAACCGTCACCCGTGGGCGCTTCGCCCCGAAGCACAGCACCATGACGACATTCCGCCGCCGGGTCGGCAAGCTATCCGCCGTACGCCCACAGAGCAGATCGCCGAGCTGTGGCAGTCCCTGCGCACCTACACCACGGCAGATCAGCTTCACGCCCTCGACGCCCTCGACGACCAAGTCGAGATCATCACGGGCGAGCTGGACGACTGGATCCCCCTGTCCCAGACCCGTGAACTGGCCCTGCAGCTGCCCAACGCACGTGTCCACGCGCCCGTCGCGGGCGCCGGGCACCGACTGCCCACCAACAGGTTCGGCCACGCCGCGGTGACTCAGGTTCTGAGCGGGATGGCCGAGGCCGCGCTCCGCGCGCCCGAATTTACGGCCGCGGCGCCGACGCGCCTTCGAGGTGTACCGACATGAGCCCCGCCCGCCAACTGCCACCCTCCGCTGCCCCGTTGTCCATCCGGCTCGGCCCTGACACGGCGATGACCCTGCGGTTCATCGCCGAGCCGACAAGGCCCCGTCGGCGCCACCGAAACCGCGTTCAACCTCTCCACGGTCCCGCCGAACCCGGGCCACGGACATCCTCCGGTTCCGGAAAGCCCTCCGCGTAAGCAGGTCGGTCCGGGCCCACAGCGCCCGCCGGCCCCACGGCGAGCCAGGCGATCGGGCCCGGTCGGCAGCGATTTGCACCACCTCACCCTTGGCCTTCTCGATCGTGTTGGATCGGAGAGCCCATGCAGCCGCACGCCCGCCGAGCGCTTGAGGGCTGGCACACGGCCTGGACCGCCCAGCAGGACGCCGCCCTGGTCGCTTTTGCCGCCGCATTCCCCGGCCTTGGACGAATGGACCCCCCAACCGGCTGCTGTGATCCGCGCATGAAAGTCGAACGGCCCGGAGAGGCATCCGGCTTCGTATGCTTCGACGATCACGGCCGCGCCACAGTGGATTTCAGCGGAATCCCACAGAGCACCCTCGGTGAAACACTTGAAGTCATCTTCGGACGCGGGTGGTTCGACGAAGGCCCCGATGGAATTGGCGCCGCTCCGCCCGGCACCTACAACTGGGACGACGACGCCACATACGCCGAATTCGAAATCAAGGTCGAGGTCGATGCCACGGCTTCGATCTGTATGTCGTACGTGACCGTGGACGACGCAATGGTGCTCCTGGACGAGTTGCAGACCCATCTGGTCGGGCGCACCGGAGGCCCCGAGGAATCGTGACGTCGCCCCGCTCGGCCCTGCGCCCGCGCAAGGGATGTGCGGGCGGAGCCTTTCAGCGTTCCCAGACTCCGGTCAGACGTTCCGGAGCCGGTGTCTGAGCCTCCGCGTTCTCTCGCCACGTCGCCGTGAACGGGAACTCGTTGTCCAGCCAGAGCACTCCGGCCAGCTCCGAAGGCATCGTCCACCGGGGCGGGTTCCCGGGCTGGAACTCGATGGGCCTGTGGATGAAGGTGTCTCCGAAGTTGAACTGCACCGTCACCGTGGGTCTGCCGTTCAAGAGACAGTCCAGCTGTTCGATGCCCAGGCCTGTGAACTTGTCGGCTCCGGCGGCGACGATGAGCGGCAGGCCCGTCTCGTTGGCCAGGGCCCGGTACTTGCTGACCTTCTCCTCGATGCCTGCAACCAGCGGCTGAGCCGAGACGACGCCGGCCAGGCCGCTGGGCGGGGACAGGATCGCGCGCATCCCGGGCACGCGCATTGGGGAGCCCGTCTGCGGATCGGCCATCAAGAGAAAGGTGTAGCCCTGGCTGGCGAACTGCACCTGATGCAGGGGTGACAACAGGTAGCGCCGCAGGTCCAGGGCGATCTTCTTCGCTGTGCGTGCGTCCGGTGGATTCAAAGGGCGGTCAGTTGGGCCGGCCACGGTCAGCACCACGGGCACGGGGATCTCCTTGACCCGCTCGACCAGGTCGTGCCACGCCTTCATCCTCCCGTACAGCTCTTTCGACGGGCTGTGCGTCAATACCTCGACCAGGGCGACCGGCCGGCCTTCGTCGTCGAGCACGGTCCAGTCCGGTGTCTTCGTGCCCCACAAACGTTCGTACTCCACGTGGAGATCCGACGCCCGGAGTGCCTCGCCGGCGGCGAGTTCGATGTGATCGCTCCAGAAGTTTTGGTCTTTCCAGAGGTTCCTCGCGTACGTGTCGGCGTGCTTGTCCGGCAGCAGGGCGAGCTGCGCGTCGAGCCATGCCCGCCACGGGCCGTACTCGTCTTCTACGGCGAGGTCGTACGAGAGGGGCCGCCCCTCAGGGCGGCGGTGGCCGTATCGGCGTTTCTGTTCGGCCACGAAATCGGGGCCGAACCGGCGATTCGGCTGATCGGTCGTCATAGGAGTGGATTATGAATCCTCGCGTCCTTGTGCCGCACCCGAGTTGACAGCAGGTCCGGCCCCTTCCGTGTCTCCCGATACACGTTGCCGTGTTCAGGGTGCTGTCTGTGTCCAGCCTTCCGGTCGGCGAAGGCAAAGCAATGTCGAATATGGCACCCATTCGCAACAGGCCAGGCAAGGCGCGTCGGGGTTGATGCGCTCAGTCGGGTGCGGGTGGTGTCCCTCCCGGCTATCGAGTATGGGAGGCCGCAGCGAACTCCGCGCAAGGTCGGCCGCCCAGTCTTTCTCCGCTCCTGCGTCACGGAGAAAGACTGGCCGTCCTCCCCTGCACTCCGTTCGACGGCCCCCCACATCTCTCTTCGCCGGGAGGGGCCGGGGGCCGATCTCCACGGCAACGCATCCCCCGGGGCCGAGTCCGTCACCCGACCGCAGCACTCGGGGCAGACCCGTCTCACGCAACTCCGCCCACAGCCGCATTTGCCCAGTCCAGAGCCCCTTTTTCGCATTGACCACCACACTCAAGAAAGATAGATTTACCTATGTCAACACGGGGCAGGGCAAGCCCCGGGAACCCACTCGATCAGGAGATCCGATGGACCTGAACGACTTGAACCAGCCGCTCCAGCTCAACGACACCACACAGCTCAAGGCAGTCTTCGACCCGGCCTTGCGGTGTTTCTCCGCGCAACTGTGGAAGGACGGCGAGCCGGCCGGACTGCTCGGGCTGGTCGGCCAGTTCACCCACCCCGACGACGTACTGGACGCGGTCGACGAGTTCCTCACCGAGCAGGGCGAGAGCCCGCTGACGGAACAGCAGATGGGCCTTTTCGGCGGGATGCTGATCATGGCGAAGGGCGGCCCGGACGCCGAGATGCTCAGGCTCGCCATCGAGGACCCCTCCAAGGTCCTCTTTCTCTTCTGACCCGCCACTCCTTCCGGGGGCCTGGGCTGCTGCCTCGCCCGGCCCCCGGCCGTGGAGCCCACCTGTCCGCACGGTGCTCCCCATCGCACGCCGCACGCACCCGCCGGCGGCTCCGCAGCCCGAATTCTCACCGGAAACGAAGGGACCAGACAGACCTTGTTTACTCCCGCAGCCATCACGCAGCTCGCCGCCGAGATCCTCGGCAGCGACTGGAAGGCTGAACGCTCCCCCTGGGAGGTTCTCGGCAGCTTGACCTCACCCGAGACCGACGAGTTCACCCTCCATGTCGACGATCTCCATCACCTCGTCCTGGACTCCGCCTTGGCTGGCGAGATCGCCCGGTTCACCGGACATCCCGCCCAGAGCAGCGGCGAGGATCTCGCCCGGAACGTCGCCGAGGCCATCCGCCACTATCTGTCCACCCTCGACGACGAGACACAAGGCACTGCGCTCTACCAGGAGCTGAACCGGGGAGCACACTTCTCCGGCGCCGACTACAGCGACCCGGAGACTCCCTGCCACCCCTCCGTCACCATCGCAGGGGGAACTTGCTCCTTCTACATCGACGAAGCCCGCGTCGCGCAAGTAGTCGTCGAGCTGGACTGGCTCACCGCGAGCGGCGCCCGGATCTGGCCCGGGGCCGTACCCGTTCGGATCACACTCGACGGAGGAGTCGTGTTCTCCTCCACCGGCACGTGGGTGGTCGAGCTCCAGCACCCCGAAGACGGCGGGGACGACAGCGTGTGGGAATACGAGATAGCCGCCGAGGATGCTCCGACCGAGGCGGACGCCCGTACGGTCGCTGCGAAGCGGTTGCTGGCTGACCTCAAGTCCCGCGACAACGCCGACGCCTGGAACGGCATCACGATCCGCAGCGTACGACTCGCGGATCACTCGCCGACGGCCTGAGCTTCGCATTCCTGACGGACATCGGTCGGCCGGGAAGATCTCAGCGGCCCCGTTCCGACGCCACCGGGTCTCCACGACGCCGCCCGCCTCCCGCGCGGGCGGCGCCTCCCGGGCGCAACATCGCTTCCTCGGGCGGCAGTTCGGCCTCATCCCGCGGAGATGCGCGCCGACCCCGCTGGGGCCGCGCTCGGCAGAGCGCAGATTCACCTACGTCGCAGCAGGGGGCAGGGCAAGGCCCCCTGGAACCCACCACGGCAAGGGGTCTACACATGGGTGCCCACAGCCCGCAACTACAACTCGATCTTTGGCAGGAGCAGTCGCCCGCCGCAGTCAGCGTGAAACCGGTGACCGTGCTTTCGTATGGCCTGGGGGCGGATTCGACTCTCGTCCTGATAGAAATGCTGCGCGACCCGGCCGGCTACGGCCTGGAGCCGGACTTCTCCGACCTGATCGTGATCACGGCGACGGTTGGTTCGGAGTGGAGGGACACCGTCAGGCTCGTCGAGGACCATATCTTCCCCCTTCTCCGCCGTCATCAGGTCAGATACATTCAGGTCGCGCGGTGCGGCCCGTACGAAGCGGACGGCTGGGAAGTCCTCGCCGACTCCCGTAGTCCACAGCACTTCATTCCGCGAGGCCGCTGGACCCTCATGGACGAGCTCTCTCTGAACGGCACGGTCGTCCAGGCAGCTGGCGGGAATTCGTGCTCGCTGAAATACAAGGGCTGGCCACTGGACCAGTGGGGGCTGGCCGAGTTCCCCGACAGGCCGTTCCGGAAGATCGTCGGCTACCACGCCCGCGAACGAAAGCGCGCCCGCACCTACGACGGATGCCAGCAGGAGGACAACCTGAAGGCGCGCCGGACCATCTGCACCGTGGAATATCCTCTCATTGAACAGAGCTGGGACCGCGATATCGTGGAGGCCCGGTTGTTCACCGAATTCGGCTTTCTGTGGCCAAAGTCCTACTGCACGTTCTGTGTCTATTCAGGTTCCTGTTCTGCCCGGCCCGCGCATATGGCGCGGTTGCGTGACCACGTTGAGCAGGCTGTTGAGGTACTGGCCCTGGAATACACGTCGATGGCGCTGAACGAGAACGGCTCGTTCTACCCGAAGGAGACGCTGTACACGCGTGTCGCCGAGGACGGCAACACCGCGGCGCTGCGGGCGCTGGAGGACCGTCTCGCCTCCGTGGAGTGGGCGCTGTACCGGATACGCCGCGTGTTCCCTCCGGCCCGCACCGGCAGCTGCAAGGAACGGCACGGAGACTCTTGCCGCTCCCCGTGGCCCGGCTGCATCGACCCGGACACGGGCGAGCGGACACCCCCATGCGCACAGTGGCACGGACCCGTCTGCCGCAAGCCGCAGCCCGCATGCCGGGACTCCTCCCGCAAGGGGCAGGCGAGCCGGTCCGTCAAGGTCGTGATCACCGGAACCCGAGCGCAGGTCACCCACCTGATGCGCCGTCGCGCCGCGGACGCCGGCGAGCATGTCGAGGAAGACCTTCAGCACCCGCTCGGCCATGTCCGCAGCCAGACACTCTCGCGCGGTGCACGCTTTCCCGCCGTGGAGGAGTTCCATGTCGTCGCACCCAGCGGCGTGATCGAGAAGCAGAGGAAGAACTTCGAGGAGGTGTGGCAGGAGACCTGCCGACAGCTTCGGCTCCCCGTCTGATCGCGCAGACACCGCGTCCCACGCTTCACCGCTCGGCGTCACGGCGAGTCAGAACATCTCCTCTTCCCGGCTTTCCGAGTGTGGGGCCCTCGGCGGGAGGGGTGCAAGAACGGGCTTCGCCGCGTTCTTGCACCCCTCCCGTTCGGGCCCCTTTTTCTTTTTGCCGGGAAGGGGGAGGGGGCCACTCCACGGCACCGCCCCGCGTTCGGTCCCGCCCGGCAGCCGACCGCGGGCCTCACGCGCTTAAAAACTGTCGCCGCGAGGGCCGGAAGTCCGAAATTCCTTCCAACTCCCCCCTCTGAAACCCGGATTCTGAGGTTGACCCACCCCTCAAGAGAACGTAGATTTACCTATGTCGAAAGGGGGCGGAAGCGAAAAGCCGCCCACCAGGAACATCGGCAGCGAATAGGCCAATGCGGTCGTCGATCCTTTAAAACTCCACAGAGCGCTTCATTGAAATCCGTAGAACATTGACGTGACATCAAGAACCAGAATTCCAAAGGGGGCAGGGCAAAGCCCCCCAGGAACCCACACTGCTGAATGGAGTCACTCAGGTGACGAATCCCGAGATTCCCATTTCGATGACCGACCTTGCCATTGCCATCCGCGAAGGCGCGCAGGTCGAGTCGAACAACATCCTCGGCAAATCCGTCGTGTTCACCCTGCCCAGCTCCGGAGACGAGGTGACGGTGTGGCCCGGACCCGACAAGCCCCAGCCCTCCGCTCCTCTCGTCCTGCTCTGGCAGCGCCGGTCGCTGCAGGGGGCGAACATCGCTCAGGGTGTACTGCCCTGGCCCAGCGACCCGAAGCCGCTCGTGAACTGGGCGATCACGATGGCCTACTCGACCGACGAGATCGGCCCGCAGTACGCGCCCGTCCTCGCCACCCTGCGCGAACACAACGTGATCGGCGACATCGTCCCCGTCCAGGGGGTCGGCCACCTCATCCACGTCCGGCTCCCGGACTCCACCTACCTGACCATCGGGGGTGACGAGGGCCTGCCCAGCCGTGCCGACCAGGTCAAGAACTGGCACGTGCAACACGAGGGTCCCGACGAGCACATCGGGGTCATCTACCACGGCTCCGAACTCCTCAGGATGGTCGGCGCGACCCAGCGCTACCTCCAGGCGACGGCCACCCGCTACGGCAGTCACCACCCGCTCGGTGCCCCGGTCGACAGCGAGGAGCCGGACGGTCCGGACAAGCTCTACGGCCTCATCTCCGACCTGTCCGAACTGCGTCGCACCCGCTACTCGGTGCCGGGCGGGGCCCTCCTGACCGTCATGGACGCCGACGGTCACAACGGCGCCACCATCGAGGTCCCGGCCGAGGTCGTGACCCGTCTCTGCCGCCTGCTCACCGTCGAGAAGCGGGTCATCGAGACCTACGGCGGCTAGCAGCCGACGCACCCCCAACCTGCCGGGCCCGGAGGGCAACCGGGCCCGGCGCCCACGAACCCACAACCACGGATGGACACATGACGACCCGCATTCCCCCGGCACACAACCACTGGCCACTGGCGCTCGCCCGCTACTCCGGCGACCCCGAGCCGCTCGGACTTCCCGACCGCCACCGGCCGATGCCCCTGCTGTGGGCGTCCCCGACCTGGAGCACGTCAGGCGTGCGCCACTTCGCGCAGGCCGATGACCCCCGTTCCCGTATCGCCCGTCGCCTGGCGGTCGAACTCGGCACCTCCTCCGCCTGGGACCTGATCCGTGAAGCGCAGACCGGAAGCTTCCAGGTCGGCACGGTCGAGAACGTCATCGAGACCGCAGTCTGGCTCACGTCCCAGACCTACGGCGAGTAACCGCCCCGCAGTCTTTTCCCCGCTTCGGGCCCGGAGGGCAAACCGGGCCTGAAGCGCTCAGGAACCCATAAGCAGGAAGAGCACTTGAGCCTCACATTCACTGATATGTATGCGGGCGCGGGCGGATCCAGTACGGGCCTGGTCAATTCAGGACTCGAACTCTTGCTTGCCGCCAATCATTGGCAAGTCGCGGTCGATACGCACACCGCCAACCATCCGGATGCCGAGCACCTGTGCGCCGAGATGGAGTACTACGACATGAGGCGCCTCCCGAAGACAGACATTCTTTGGGCGAGCCCCATCTGTACAGAGATAAGTCCCGCCGGGGGGCGTCCCCGGACCAAGGGTCAAGTCGATGACGAGGAATGGAAATCCCTCCCGGACAAGGCGTTCCAGCGAACACGGGCTACCGCTTTCGAAGTCATCCGCGCCGTACAGCTCCACCGCTACAAGGCCGTATTGGTTGAGAACGTCATCGAGTTCGCGACCGACTGGGAGTTGTTTGACTGGTGGCTGGCCGGAATGGCGCAGCTGGGCTACAACTACCAGATCGTCTGTGTCTCGTCGGCGCACATCGGGGACGCGTTCAATCTCCCCGCTCCGCAGTGGCGCGACAGGTTGTACATCGTTTTCACGAAGGTTGGAATCCGTCTCCCGGATGTGAAGCCGACGCCGCTGGCGTTCTGCGAGGTCTGCGACGAGGACGTGCACGCGGTGCAGACCTGGCGTAAGCCCCGTAAGCCTCGCAAGGGCCAGAAGCCCCGGAGGAGCGGAGTCGGCAAGTACGGCGTGCAGTACGACTACACGTGCCCCTGCGGCCACGGGGTCGTGGAGCCGTACGTTCAGCCCGCGTCGTCCATCATCAACTGGGAGGACGAAGGCGTTCGCATCGCAGAGCGTCACGAGCACGGGCTTGACCCTCTGGCCGAGAGCACCATCGCGCGCATTGAGGCGGGGCTGGAGATGTTCCCCGAGACCCCCTCGCTCGTGACCGTCAACCACGGTGGCCACGACGGGCGCGCGTTCCGGCCGGACCTGGCCCCGCTGCCGTCCAGGTGCGCGAAGATCGGGGAAGGGCTGCTCGTCCCGCCCGGAACCTTCCCGTACGCCACGTCGTCGCCGGATCTGGCGGCTCCGCCGTTCGTCATCGAGCTCCGCAACCACGGCAAGGCGCGGAAGATCGACCGGCCGCTGTCCGCGGTCATGGCGGGTGGCAATCACCATGGGCTGGTCATCCCGTACCGCAAGGGCGCGAAGGCCAAGCCGACGTCCGAGCCGCTGCACACCCTTTCCACGCACGATTCGGCCGGTCTGCTGCGGCAGGCGGCACGGATCGAGGACTGCTACTTCCGGATGCTGAAGTGGCGCGAGCAGATGAGCGCGCAAAGGTTCCCGACCGGCTACATCGTCACGGGGACCAGCGACGCCGCCAAGACGGTCCAGGCCGGAAACGCGGTGAGCTGCAACGTCGCCCAGTGGCTCGGCGAGCGCGTGGCCGCCGTTCTGTAAACCCCGTGGGGCCGCCCCAGCGGCGGCCCCACCTCCCCTTTCAGCCGGGCCCGGAGGGCAAACCGGGCCCGGCGCCCACAAGCCGAAGGAGCGCCGCATGGTCTTCCCGGACCCCCGGCACGACGCCCGCGAACGCATCGGCCATACCGCCCGCACCGTCCAGCACACCCGCACCACCCACATGGCGATCCGGCTGCTGCTCACCCGGGGCATCCGCCCCCAGGTGACCCGTTCCCGCCCCACCGAACCGCCGTGGGTGGACGTCACGTTCACCCACGGAGCCACCTCCGTCAGGTGGTCCAACACCTACTACCGCAACGGGCACAACCTCCGATTCACACTCCTGCCGCTCACCTTGGCGCCCATCGTCCTCGCCGCCGTCAGCAGCGCCCCGGACAAAGAGTTGGCCGCCTTCCACGACCCGGCCGACTTCAAGGGCGAGGCCGCCCGGTGGCTGGACAGCCAGACCGCAGGACTGCTGGGCGTGGCCGACAGCCGACCGATGCCGGGCTACGACGAGGAGGCGTCCGACACGCCGATCTACAGCTCGGAGCTGTCCGGGCGCTGGCAGGTGGAGGGGATCGCCCTCCTGGAACTGTCCGGCCCGGACATGACCGCCGTCTGCAACCTGGAGATCCTGCGCCTCAGCGAGGCCGCGGCGCACGCAGTCATCACCGCCTACGCGGCCCAGATCCCGCTGCGCTGATCCAGCCGGCTGCCTGGCAGGCGCCACCTCGGCGATGCCAGGCAGCCGGGACTGACCCCCTCGCTGCCCAGGGTCCGGGCAGCCCCACCGAACACCTCCATCTGGGAGAGAGTCATGCCCCGAAACCTCAGCACCCCTCCGCCGTGCGGTAGCGGGTGCGGCGCCCAGCTCGAACTCTTCGCACCGCCGCCCCTGCCCGCGCCGGCCGCCGGGTTCGACTGGGATCGCAACGACGTCGTGATTGTCGGCGACAGTGGTGGAAAGGACAGCGGCGTGCTCGTGCACGAGGTGTGCACGCAGGCCGACCAGGCAGGTCAACTGCACAAGGTCAGGGTGTTGCACTGTGATCTCGGCCGTACGCCGAACGGGCACCTGATCGAGTGGCCCGGCGCGCTCGGAGTGGCCCGCAGTCATGCCGACTTGTACGGGGTGCCGTTCGCCGTCCGGCGCAGTCAGCGGTGGCCGTCCTTGTGGGACCGGGTCATGGACCACGGCAACTTTCCAGGTTTCTTTGCCAGGTTCTGTACCTCGGATCTGAAGACCGCCGTCGGCCGCGATTACGTCGACGAAATCGCCGCCGAACTTCGGCTCGGCCGCCCCATCCGGGCCGGGTACGCGATGGGCATGCGCGCCGAGGAGTCCCGAGCCCGCGCCAGGAAGCCGGTCATCGAGCAGCACCGTATGACCGCGAAGACGCTGCGCGACGTCACGACCTGGCTGCCGGTCCACCACCTCAAGACGGACGAAGTCTGGAAGGCCCATCGCAAGCACGGCATCCCGTGGCATCCGGCCTACGAGCACGTGGGACGGCTCAGCTGCCGAGCGTGCCCGCTGGCCAAGCGGGCCGACCTGATCGCGTCCGCGCGGATCAACCGCGAGATCTTCGCGGAGTGGGCCGGGGCGGAACAGCGCCTGGGCAAGCCGTTCAAGAAGAACCTCACCCTGAAGCAGATTATCGAACTCGCCCGCAGCTGACCGGACCAAGGGATACACCCCAGCCACATCACGCCCTGGCTCACTCCGGCAGGGCGGTTACCCGGGAATTCATCCACGAACCCGGCAGTTCGGGGGGTCCGGCGCCCCGGAACGCCGTTGACCCCCTCCCCACCAAAAGATAGATTTACCTATGTCGACACGGGGTCAACGGCTCCGGACGCCGCCTCTTGCCATCGTCAGGCCGCGTGAGCCGACCGTCTCGATTCCCAGCCGGAGCGCGGAAGGGCAAACCGAGCTCCGGCACCGAACCCACAACCGTGAAAGGCAGCCCGCCCATGGACTTCACAGGGCCTCTCGACATCAAGGCGCCTACCGACTACGCCGAACTCATCAAATCGACGCCGCCGGAGCGGGGGCATGCCCACCTGGCCTACGCCCTCCGCTGGGTCGGCGAAGACGGCACGAAGATCGACCGTGAGGGCAACATCATCGCTCCGGGCTGGGCCGACGCGCCCGACGGCTGGGAGACGTTCAACGCCACCTACGCCCCCGAAATGGCTGGAGCGATCTGCGCCGACCTCCTCTCCTACGTGTGGGAGGCAACCGGAGCCGAGGGCCTGGGCCTCTCGCTGCGGACCCTCCTCACCTCTCTGACGGACGAGGAGGTGCCCGGGGACGAAGACGTACAGCACTCGCTGCGGACTCTCCTCGACTTCCTGGCCGACGCCCTCGGCTGACGTCCCACCCCCTGTACTCCTCCGGTGCGCGGCAGGGCAAAGCCGCGCACCGGAGCCGAACCCACCCACGCGAAAGAGCACCCCATGCAGACACACGCGATGCGCACCGCAGCCCGCGAACGAGTCACAGCCGCGCGTCATCAGCTGGATCTGACCACGGCCGTGCTAGCGCTCCGCCGGAGGGCGGCAGCCAGGCACAGGCGACAGATCAGCAAGACGGACGACAGCCTCCTTCAGTGCCGTTCCGAACAGCGGCTTCTTCCTGCCGACTTCAGCAACAAGTGGATCGAAGCCGCCGATGCTCAGCGAACGGTCCGTGAGCAGGCCCTCCGGGAGGAGGAGGCCCTGACGGCCGCCTACGAGGTCGTTGCCGCCGCCCACCGGCTGGCCCTCGGCGCAGCACACCGCGAAGTGCACCCCGTACCCGAGCGAGGCACCGTGATCGCTCCGGCCAATCCGGTCGCGCACGCCGTCAACTACACCGCGGCGTATTCCAGTTCCCACGACGGCGACGCCATCGATCACCCCCGTTCGTTGTCGGCCGACCGCGTCGAGTTCGTCCTCGGCCTGTGGCAGAAGGATCTGTCTGCGCGGATCCTCCTCGATGCGTCGTGTACCTACACCGTGGCTCGGCCCGGCAGCTACATCGAGCTGCGCCCCGTCGACGAGCCCGCGCCGACCGAGGGCGATGTGCTGCACGCCGCCCTCGGCGCCTACGGCGTGCCGTCGTCCCCCATGTGGGAGTGCGGCATCACCTACCGCGTGATCCCGCTCGACACCTCCGCCAACGGCGAGGACGTCCACACCGGCCCCCGCCTGTTCGTCCAGTCCGGGGAAAGTGCCGATCGGCCGATCGACGCCCACGAGGAACCGTGGACGGTCACCCTGCACAACGCCGACGGCGACCAGATCCGCACGCTCTACAGCGGTTCCCACGTGCCCGGGGGCATCGCCGAGGAGTCCGCCGACTGCGCGAAGTTCGCCGCGTCGTGGATCCGCGACAACGCGCACGCCCACCTCTCCGAGTTCTGACCCCTCCCTTGAGTCCGGGACGCGGACACGCAAACGGCCGCCCGCGTCCCGGTCTCCACTCACCGCTACCTCCAGCCGGCGAACTGCCGTCCGGCATCACTCGAAAGGCAACCGAGCATGGACACCAGATCCCGCATCAAGACCCGCACCCACCGCGGCGAAGCCGCCGTGTGGGAATACCTCGACACCTCGTGTGTCGGCGCCGTATTCAACCAGGACCCCGCCGCCCGCGGTCTGCGCGCCGTCCTGACCTACGGCCAAGACCAATGGAACGCCGGGTGGGACGTGCTCCGCACCAGCCCCGTCTTCCGCAGCGAGGCGGAAACCGTGATCACCACCCTGTTCAGCGACGTCCTGCACTACTGGGCCCGCCGCGACCCCAACACCCTCGACCTTCTCCAGCGCCGCATCTGGGAACTGCGCGGGGAATTCGAGCGGTTCGACTTCGACAGGTTCGTCGACGTAGAGGAACTCGCGGCCCTGTCGGCCTCCGACGTGAGCGAGGTGACCGCCCGTCTTCTGGCCGATCTGCTGCTGTGCGCCGAGCGGCTGAACCTCAGCTCCAACAACGTCTTCGCCAACGGAGTGCGCTTCTTCGTGGCCGACTGGAACCAGCTGAAGTTCGAACAGCTCCCGCGCGCCGAACAGGAGGCACACATCGTCCTGGCCACCCTGGAAGAGCAGAAGCTCATCCTCGCCTTCCGGCCGCACGGTGACGAGGGCGACGGCATCTGGCACGTACAGGAGAACCAGCTGGACCGTACGGTCCTGCACACCGAGGACGTCGCCGCCTACGCCGAGCGACGCAACGAGCTCCTCCGGCCCCACCCGGAGCGCCCCGGAAGCGCCTGGAGCAATTCCTCCCCGCGCTGACCGAAGCCTTCTCGTCCACCGTCCGGCAGGGCAAGCCGAGCGGCGGACCCCGGAACCCACGCCGTTCCTGGTGGGCGGGCGAACCGTCCCGCCCACCAGGAACGGCCCCGAGCGGAGTCTTGTCATGACCATCACCGTGAGCACTCCAGCCGGCCCGGGCGCGGGCTTCGAGCGGGCAGTACGCCAGGCCATTCGTCTGGTCGCCCCGGCCAGGTTGCGCCTGGTCACCTCCCGGCCCAGCCCCCCATCCAAGGCAGGTCCCTCTACGGACGCCGACGTGGCGGCTCTCGCGATCAGCATCGGCGTCCTCAGCCCCGCTGACACCGAGCCCCGCTGACCGGCCCCGACCGGTCAAGCCGGACGGCTTGACCACCACCTCCCCCCTCGGCACAAGATCCCCATCACCTCGAAAGGCATGCTTCCCATGAACAACCTCGCCGCCATTCCCGTCGCAGCCGTGCTGCTGCACGCCCTGGCCGTCGTCGAATTCCCCGGCTTCCTGGAACTCGACGAGGACTGCGTCATCGCCCACCCGCCGCACCTTCCCCAGGACAAAGCCCTGGACAGCGAGCACATCATTCTCAGCACCCCCGGCTTTGTCAGCCGCCCCGCGGCCCAGTACACGGGCGGCTTGTACGCCATGGCATACGAGGGCTACGACGGCTCGGACTACTGCGACATCGAGCGCGTCTACGAGGCGCAGCCCGGAGGGGACCTCATGGTCCACGCCGCCGCGTGCGCGAAGGCCGTCGCCGACTGGTTCGCCTCGCGCCGGACAACCGCCGAGGGCTCCGGAGACGAAAGCGGGGCCGACGACACGGACGAAGTCCGTACCAGCATCACCGAGGTGTGCTGACTTGGGCAAAGCCGTCGGCCCCTGGAACCCACAAGCGCAGCACCGAGGCACCACCCCTGAGGTATCCGACAGTGTAGGTCCTTGCATGAGACAGGATGAGCCACGATGACCACGACCAGAGAACAGTTCGAGCAGCGCCTCGCGCAGCTGCGGCGCGAGGCGCCGGAACTCACGCGCAAGGACTTCGCGCACCTCGCCGGCGTCGCCGAGAAGACGGTCCGGAACTGGCTGGACGCCGACCCGGAGTTCGCTGACACCGCCCGGACCGGTGCGCGGCGAGTTCAGCTCTTCCCCTTTGACGAGGGCGCGCAGTGGGTGCGCAAGCAGCTCTTCGGCGCCGACGAGCGGGCGCCGGAAGTGAGCCGGGGGCCACGGCTCGCCGCGGAGCCCCAGCGCATGCCCCACACGCCCGGCGAGCGGTGGCGCTGGGTTGACATGGCACGTCTTCGCGGTGTGACGCCGACCGCCGTGCGGCTCCTCGCCGCGGACTACCGGGATCACCCCGAGCGCCCGTTTCCGCCGCGCGACGAGTTCGACCGCATGTGTGACGCCGATGAGGTCTCCGCCTGGTTCCTGTGGTACGACACCACCCGTCCGGGATACACCGGCCCCCGGCCCGCCGAGATCGCGGCCGATTCCGGCACCAAGGACACCCGCCACAAGGAGGTCGTCAGGCGCCTGCACGCGGCGCTCGACAACGGCGAAACCCTGACCAGCCGGGCCCTGGCCGAGGAACTCGGGGTGAGCTTCGATGTCGCGGCCCGCTACCTGCGGCAGGCCGCCGAGGAGGTTCTCCCGAAGCGCGGTCTGATCTCCCGCAGTCAGATCGCCGAACGGCTGCCCGCGGCGTCCGCCACGCTCACGCCCGAGCAGCGTCGCGAGAGAGTGAAGACCCTTCTCAAGCGCAAGAGCGCCCCCGCCCCCGTCATCACGGTGGCCGATACGCCCTACTACAGCGAGACGGCCATCGCCGAGTTCCTGGCCCCTCCCGTGTGACCCCGCCGACCGCCGTCCCCGATCGGACAGGCCGCGGTCAGCATTCTCACCTTCGCATCCCGGCGATCGAGTGTGGGGCCCTCGGCGGGAGGGGTGCAAGGACGGGCTTCGCCGCGTCCTTGCACCCCTCCCGTTCGGGCCCCGCTTTTTCTTTGCCGGGATGGGGAGGGGGGCATCCACCGGCACCGGCCCGGGGGCGGCTCAGCGCCGTAGCCGTGTGCGGCACCACGCGCGTCCGCACACCCCGACGGCGCTGCGACCCGGACGAAATCCGCAGAGCCTGACCCCTGTTGGGCCGGGATTTCACGTTGACCACCCCACCCAAGGAAGATAGATTTACCTATGTCGAAAGGGGGCAGGGCAAAGCCCCCGGAACCCACGATCCACCGAGGAGATCACCTTGGCCGAGGACACCGAAGACGCCGAGCAGACCGAGTTCCTGTTGGTGTGCGAGAACGGCGATATCGAGCCGTTCGACGACTACCACGACGCCTACGAGGCGCTGACCGCCGCCGTCAAGCGTGACGTCGAGAAGCACGGCGAGGAGACGGCTCGCGAGGGTGTGATCCACCCGTACGGAATGTCGATCACCGTCATGCGCGACGGCCGTGACGTCACGGAGGACTGGGAGCGGAACGAGCCGCACAAGCCGCTGAGCATGGGCTGAGCGGCGCCCGGCCAGCGAGCCGGGATCCCTCGAATCGCCGGGATGCGCGGCTGCTCCCACGCGCGAGCTCGCTCGTGAACGTCGTCGACGCACGAGCCGGCCGGAACGCCGCGCGCCCGGCGCCCTTCCCCCTCTTCCGCTCTTCAGAGCGTCCGTCACGCGCCCCACTGCTTCGGGCCGGGGAGTAACCGGCCTGCTTCGAAAGGACTCCATCATGCGTATCACCACCGCCCCGCACGCCATCGAGGCGCGCGCCGCGTTTGGCGGTTACTCCGCCTTCCCCAGACGGGTGGCCCCTCTGCTCGCGATGCGCCTCACCGTGATGCGGGAGTACGCGGCGAACCGCAACCACGTCGCGGTCTGGGCCGACACCGCCAAGCAGGTTCACGAGGCCATCGTGGCCGTGTGCTTCGCCGAGGTCGCCCGTCGCCGCCGGTACCGCCGGTTCGCGAGCCGTGTCGCGCTGGACGCCATCGTGGCGTACGAGAAGGCGTACGTCGTCACTCTCTCGCGCGACGAAGCGGGCCACTACCACCCCGAGCCTGGCACCGAATACCCGTTCGCCGTCTCCGACATCGGCCGCGCCGCCGCCGATCTCCTCGGCGACGAGTGGTTCGCAGACTCCGGTTCGTGGGGCGTGCGCGGTTACCTCCAGGCAGACGGCGAGAGCGGCGGCTACACCCTCGCCGTTTCCGACAGCGGTGTCCTCTACGTCGAGACCCTGCCCGAGGCACGCCGCACCGACGTCGCCGACGTGTGGTCCAGCGACCGTCTCGGGGACATCGCCGCCCGCGTCGCCGACACCATCCGCGAACTCCGCAAGGGCGACTGACCCGCCCTGCGCGGCCGTGCCCCGGCCAGGAAACCGGCCGGGGCACGGCTGCCGCACCCCGGCTCCACCACCCGCCCGGGGGCCGACCGGGCAGTCCCCCGAGTGAGAGGAACCCGCACGATGACCAGCAAGACCAATCCCAACGGCTACACCGTGCACGCATTCAACGCGGCCGGTGACGTCCTCGGACTCGACGGCCCCCAGTCGGCCGGAAAGGCGCGTGAGGGCGTGGACGGCCAGACCGCCGGACAGTCCCTGTTCATCGAGACCGGTCACCGGCTGGAGGGCAATGGCCTTCCGGTGCGCGACCGGATCCGCTGGTACGTCGTCACCGATCACAAGGCCCGCCGCCACACGTGCCACGGACGGCCCGAAGGTGTCGAGCCGGGCACCCTGGGCGCCCTGGTGCGCTACCTCGAATTCTCACCGGCTGAGTGGGTGGGGCTCGCGATGCTCAAACACGCCACGGAGGGCACCCCGTTCTGCGGCTCGTGCGAGGACACCGGCACCGTGACCCTGTACGACGGTTCCACCGACGGGGTCATCGGCAGCCGGGCGTGTGAGGACAAGGCATGCATCCAGCGCGGCCGGGCGCGGGCCCGGATTACTGAACAGCGCCACACGGGAGAGCTGTTCATCGGGCATGAGGTGTTCACGCCGCACATCTGCTCCGAGTGCCACTACGGCGGTTACACGCCCGTGCCCGGCCTGTACCCGAGCACAGGCCCGGTCTACGTGTGCACGGCGTGGGAATGCGGTCACACGGTCGACCGGAGTGCGTTCGAGGTCGCGGACGGCGAGAGGTTGGCCGAGGCAAACAACCGGCTTCACATCGCCCGTGCCCGCCGCCATGACGAACCCCCCTTCTAGGCACCGCAGCCCCCACCACAGACGGTGTGCGGCCCGATCGAGTCGGGCCGGGGAGCACCGGCCACCCCATCCGGAGCACGGCCCCAACCCCACGGAGAGGAACACCACGACATGACCACGCAGGACGAACAGCCCGCGGCTCACCGACCCGCGACAGACGACACCGGCCGGCGGGAGTGGACGGAGGCTGAGGCACTGGAGCGTGACCGGCGGGCGGAGGAGCGCACGCGGCCGGTGACAGCGGAGCTGGTACGGAACCGGGGCACCCGGGAAACGGTGGTGTGGCTGCTCGACGAGTCCGGCACTTTGTGCGCCACGGCGCACGTAATCCGGCTGGACATCCGCCACGACGTTCGCCAGGACGACGCGGAAGCAGCGGCAGCCCGTGCGCTGGTGAAGGCAGGTTTTCGTCCCGTGCTCGGCTGGACGTGGACGGAGGTAGGGGCGGACGCCTCCCGGCGCCGGTGGCGTATCGCGATCGAGCCGACGGCCGACTACCTGTCGTACGTAGAGCGCCGCTACGGTCCGCGTCCGGAGATTCCCGCTATCGACGGCGCCACCGTCACGGCGCGCACGCAGCGCGGATGGTGGGACGTCACCACGTCCGACGGTGAACGGTACGCGCTCACGTGGTCGCCGCAGATCGGCGGCGACCGGTGGACGGTGTGGGGCGGGGAGAACTTCACCCGGCTCGTTCGCTCCACCACCGACCAGGCGAAGGCGCTGTTCGTGCTCCGCCACCCGAGCCACGCTCGCGGTTGACGCGGTGTGGCCCCGGGGTGGTGCAGGACACCCGCCGAGGACTTGGCCGCCCGCAACGGCCTCACCCCGATACCCCTCCGCTACTGACCATGCCCGCCCGGCCCGGGGCCGCGCGCCCCGGGCCCGCACCGAACGGAGCACATCCCATGCGACTGGGTATCCCGAGGTTCCACCCCCTCTCCGACATGCCGCTGTTCGAGTCGCAGCGCACCCTGCGCGGCCACCCCTTCTACCCCGGCGCGAGCGTGCTGCGCTCCCTCGCCCCCCGCGAACCCCGCCTCCCGGCCGAACAGGCGCCGTGCGTCGTCTACCACTCGCCGTGGGGCCACCTGGTCGTCACCGAGATCCACCCGGAGAACCTGAACGGATACGGCTGGACGTGCCTGTCGAACTACCCGGACGGCGCCGAGTGGGGAGACCTCGGATACATGGGCGAGTTCGAGCGAAGGCGCGGCACGCCGTACGAGTTCTGGGAGCGAGACCTGCACTCCCAGGACCGCAACGCGGCTGCCGCTATCGCCCGCATCCTCACGCGCTACGACGACCCTCCTGCACAGCGCAGCGCGCCAGAAGGGCCCGAGCAGGCGCCCGCCGTCCCAGGCGAACCAGTAACCCACCCAACCGCCGCCCCCGTTGCTCGCATGCCCCGCACTCCCAAGGGCACCCTGCGCGTCCGCCGCTGACCCGAGGCAGCCGGCCCGAGCACCCGCCAGGGCATGCACGCCCAGGGGCGCAGCGCGAAGCCGCGGGCCCCCGTACCGACATCCCCTGAGTCGGTGCGGGGGCCCGCGGCTTTGTTCGTTCGCTGCCTGTGCCGACGCTGCCTATTGGCGCGGCGGCTGGTTCACCCAGGACTGCGGGCTTCGAACAGTCGGCCCCGGCGGAGCTGATTCGGGGTACTGGGGTACCTGCGGTGCGGGGTGGGCGGCCGGTACCGGCTGCTGCGGGTATGGGCCGGTCTGGCTCCCGGGAGCGGGTGCCGGGGGTACACAGCGGAGCTTGGTCCCCGCGTACAGGGTGACGCTCCAGGCGGGTTGGTCACTGTAGAGGCGCCACATGGGTTTGCCGTCGACCATGGTCCTCTCGTAGCGGCCGAGGCGGAAGCCGATCGTCGTTCCTCCTTCGTCCTCCACCTCCATCAGGAGACCGATCCACTCGGGGCTGAGGTCCTCGATCGGCCGTTCGGCCACCGTGTTGGATGTCATCCCTTCTCCTCTCGCGTCGAGGCCGCGCGTTCCTCGGCCGACCCGGACAGCGTCGGCCCATGCGGCGTGCCCGTGTGCGTGGCCGAGGCGGAAACAGGCTGGCCGGTCGGTGTCTCGCGTGCGGTAGTCGCGGCCGGTGCGGAGCTCTGATCCGGCGCAGGGTCTTCCTGCGTGCTGGTGGATTCGGCGGCGACCTTGCGGATGGTCTCCACGGACTCGCCAAGTCGGTCGGCGACGGAACGGACGCCGTCGAGCTGGAGCATCTGTCCGACGCTCCGGGCCTGCCGGTCCCGCAGCTCCTCCTCCGCGGTCTTGGCCTGACCGCGCAGCCGGGCGGCGTAGGCGGCGATCTTCTCCTCGGCCGCTTCGGTGACGTCCTCGATCTCCTGTGCTGCCAGTTCGTAGTCGGTGGCCAGGTCCTCCAGCCGCCGCTCTCGCTCCCAGTGCGCCGCTCGGCGTGCGCGCACTCGCTCGCGGGCGTCAACCTCCCGCGCCGATTTCCGCGGACTCCGTTGAGCCATCCAACTCGCCTCCCCTGAACGATGGGTTCTGGGTCATTGTGGCCGATGAATCCACGCTTCCCGCATGGGGAATTTGAGGTCTTCTCCGAATGACGCAGCCAGAGGCATTCAGAGGCATTCTGAATTACTTGATCTTGCCTGTGGATAACGCGAACTGCGGGTTTTCCGCAGGTCCGCTCAGGAGAGCGGACCTGCGGAAAACCGGGAGCGCTTCGCGGTCCGTGAAGAAGGGGGGTGCAGGTCGGCTCGTTGGCTCGGCTCGTTCCTCGCTCGCCAACTCCCCTTCCCTGCACCCCCCTTCTTCACGGTCAAAGCTCTTGCATTCACAATGACACAAGGTAATCTGAGTGCATGATGACCATCCACAAGCTCTCAGCTGGGGATGGCTATCGCTATTACACGAGCGAGACCATCACCGGCGATGTACGCCGTTCTCCCGACCGTGACCTGGGTGATTACTACACGGCGGAGGGAAATCCGCCGGGGGTATGGATCGGTGGTGGAATCGCGGAACTCGGCGTCTCCGGGACGGTGTCCGAGGAGCAGATGGAGGCCCTGTACGGCGAGGGACTGCACCCGAACGCGGACGAGATCATCAAGACGGCCATTGCCGAAGGGCTCTCACCCGCCGAGGCCACCCGCCGGGCACGGCTGGGCCGCCGCTTCTACCGGTACGACCAAACCGCCGGCCCCCTCGCAGCGAAGATCCAGGACGAGATCGAGGCCCTCGAAGCCCGCAAGGGCGCGGAGGCCACCGCTGATGAGCGCAAGAAGGTGCGCGCCAAGGCCGGCGCCATCGCGTTCCGTGCGGACTTCGGGCGCTCTCCCAAGGACGCTGAGGAACTCGCTCGCTACATCAGCGCGAACACTGCCTCGAAGCAGCAGGCGGTCGTGGGATACGACCTGGTCCTGCGTCCTCCGGAGGAGATCGGCAAGGGTCTGTTCGGTGAGGGCGACGAGGACGTCTGCCGGATCACGATGGAGTGCGACGAGGAAGCGGTCCTTGAGACGATCGGCTGGATCGAAGAGCACGCGCTCGCCACCCGCACAGGCATCAACGGCATTGCCCAGGAAGACGTGCGGGGCGGACTCGTCGCCTCCCTCTTCAAGCACTACGACAACCGGCTCGGCGAACCCCTTCTCCACCATCACCTGGTCGTGGCGAACAAGGTCCGCGGGACCGACGGCAAGTGGCGCTCGATCGACGGGAAGCTGCTGTACGCGATGGGGGTCGCCGCCTCCGAGTTCTACAACCAGATCGTGATCGAGAAGGTGTGCGCGCGGCTCGGGCTGGAGGCCGAGGAGCGTGAGGTCACCCCGGGCAAGCGGCCGGTCATGGGGATCAAGGGTTTCGACCGCGGGGTGCTGGAGCCGCATTCGAAGCGCACGCGGGACATCGGCACGCGGCTGGAGGAACTGCTACAGGCTTACCGTCAGGAGCACGGCAAGGAGCCGGGGACTGCGGCCCGGATGGCGCTCATCCAGCAGGCCACGCTGGAGACCAGGCCGGCCAAGAAGAAGGGGCGGTCCCTGGCCCAGTTGCGGGCGGCATGGCGCAGGCAGGCCATCGCCGCCGTCGGCCGGGAACGGGTTGACTCGCTGCTGCGTACGGCGCAGGTCGCGGCGTCCGCACCCGGTGACGGAAGCAGCGACCTGACCGAGATCGATGTGGTGCAGGCCGCTGAGGACGTCCTTGCCGTGGTGTCCGATGCCCGAGCGGTGTGGGGCGAGCGGCACGTGCTGGCCGAGTCGCGACGCCACGTCGTACGGCTCACCCGAGGTCGCAGCTCAGCGGCCGACGGGCTCGCCGAGCGCATCACCGAACGCGTGCTGGCGCATGGTTCGCTGAGCATCACACCGCCCGACCTACACCGACCGTTCGCGCCTCTTCTGCGGGCAGACGGCACGAGCATCTACCGGCGCCGCGAGTCCGTCCTGTACACCTCGCGTGAGGTCTTGGCCGCAGAAGGCCGCGTCTTGAACGCCGCGCGCACCGTGGTGGTCCCCGCGCTCGCCGGGGACCGGTTCACGGAGGTCGCCGACCACTTCCAGGGCCATGAGCTGGATGCCGGACAGCGCCGGCTCGCGAAGGCGTTCGCCTGCTCCGACCGCCTCGTCGTCGGCGGCATCGGCCCCGCCGGCGCGGGCAAGACCACCGCACTCCAGCTCGTCCGCGACGCAGTGGCGGCCGGGGGCGGACGGCTCATACCTCTTGCCCCCTCCTCACGCGCGATGAAGGTCATCGAAGGCGACCTCGGCACCACGGCGTACACGCTGCACGGCTGGCTCGCCCAGCGCGAGCAGCTGACCGAAGGCAGCATCGTCCACCGCGTGTTGAAACGCCGCAGCAGCAAGCGCCGCAAGACCGTCTCGGAGGAATACGCGCTGCGCCCGGGGGACGTGATCGTGGTGGACGAGGCGGGCATGGCCGGTACGCGAAACCTCGCGCGCGTGGTGGCCGAGGCCGAGTCCGCCGGCGCCCTGGTCCGACTCATCGGAGATCCCGCGCAGCTCGGTTCGATCGAGTCGGGAGGCCTGCTGCGCCAACTCGCCCGCACTGTCGGCGTGGTGGAGCTGGAAGAACTCCACCGCTTCCAGACCGAGGGCGAGGGGGAGGCAACCCTTGTCCTGCGCGACGGCGATCCGGCTGATGCCTGGAGCTGGTACCTCGACCAGGGGCGGGTCGTGGGCGGCAGCCGCGAGGAGATGCTCAGCGCCGTCTTCGCCGGGTGGCAACACGACGTCGAGGCCGGTCTGAAAGCGCTGATGATGGCCGACGACGCCGAGATGGTCCGCGAACTCAACCTGCGAGCCCAGGCCTTCCAACTCGCCTCCGGCCGCCTTGACTTGAGCCGGACCGCGCGGTTGCGCGACGAGCTCCAAGCCGCGGTCGGCGATGTCATCGTGACCCGCAAGAACCAGCGCAAACTCTCCCTGCTCGGGGGCCGCGACTACGTCAAGAACGGCGACCAGTGGCTGATCGAGCGGATCGACCAGCGCGGAAACGCCCACGTCCGACACACCGGCCACGGCGGACGGATCGTTCTGCAGCGCGGCTACCTGCGCAGGCACGCCGAACTCGGGTACGCATACACCACACACCGAGCCCAGGGCATCACGGTGGCAGCCGCCCACGGCCTCATCAGCGCGCGCACCTCGCGGGAAGCTGCGTACGTCGAGGCGACCCGGGGGAGCCAGTCCAACCACATCTATGTCGTGACCGACGACGCCCAGAACATGCGCGACGTGCTGGACACCGTGGCCCACAGCAGCCAGGCCTCCGTCTCCGCCCACGAGATGATCGAGGCCGAACAGGAACGCGCCTACAGCATCGGCCAGCTCGTCGCCGAGTACACCGACGTCTACGCCCGCGCCACCAGCCAGCGGCTGCAGAGCCTCACCCGCCGTGTCCTTGGGCCCGAGGCTGAGATGTTCATCGCCGCGGACGCCTGGGAGGTCGCCGAGCGCTCGTTGCGCGCAGCCGAAGCCGAAGGCTGGGACCTCGGCCAGCTCATCCGGATCGCCTTCGACGAAAGGGACTTCGCGGACGCGGACGACCCGGCTGCCGTGCTCGCCTGGCGCATCGACTACCGCGTCGAAGCCGGACAGAAGGCAGCCGAACGTGCCACCCGCCGGGAGGCCCAGCCGGCTGGCAGCCGCCCACTGAATACGCTCAGCACAGAACAACTGCAGCGCCTCCTGGAACTCGCCGAGCAGCACCGCCGGACCGCCCTGGAGGAACTGCTGCGCGCGGACGCCGCCGTCGACAGCCAGCCCCGGCCGGTCGTGGCAAACGGACTTCCCCACCCCGCCTGGCCCGACCGAGCACACGGACACCTCACCCGGGCCCAACTCGCCGCAGCCATCGCCCAGGTGCGGGCCCGCATCCGCCGCGCGGAACACGAAGGGGACCACGGGGCCGAACGCGCCGCTGCTGCGGAACACGCCCTGCTGCGGCGCGAGCAGCAGCTGCGCAGGGCGATGCCCGCACGCGAACGGATGCGCGAAGACTGGCAGCGCGAACCTGGCCGTGGCGCCGGCCACACCGCCCGCCAGCCCGTGCCAGCCACCCGCGCCGAACGCACGGCCAACCTCCAGCGCCAGGACACGGCCCGGGAACGACTCAAGCGAGCCCAGCTCATCGCCGCCAAAATCCGAGCCGAACAACGGCTGCGCGACGAGCTCCCGCACCATCCGGCACCGGTCCTGGACAACAGCGGTCACCTGCCCGACTGGATCGCTCCCTCCGCCGCCGTACGGGACATGGACACTCCGGAGGGCTGGCGTCAACACCTGGTCGAGCGGCGCTTCGTGCTCTCCGAACGCCTGGAGCAGATGGGACTTGCTCTGGCCGAGTCCCCACCGACGTGGACCCGGGTCCTCGGACCGGTCCCCGTCGAGGGAACCGACCTTCGCGGACAGTGGGAGCGCACGGCGGCGGTAGCGGACGTGTGGCGCATCCGCCACGCTCTGGGAGACGACGTTCCCGGCATTGGTGAGCAGCCGGCTGATCCCCGCGACGCCCATGCCTGGTCGATCTTCCAGCAGCGCATCGCCGAGGTCGGCCGCCGTGCTCGCGCATCCGCCGCCGCGCGGCACCGGCCCGACGAGCCGTCGGCCGGGATGCGGATCGCCGCACGCACGGCCGAGAACTTCCAGTACCGACTGCTCGACGCCCACGTGTCCGAACCTGAGGACCGGGAGGCGGTATCGGCCGCCGCCGCAGCATTCGCCGAACTCGCCCTGCGCCGCGCCCTGGAAGGACAGGAACCTGTTGAGGAGTGGGTCGAGCAGATTCCTTCGCCAGACTCGGAGGACACCGCTCAGCAGGAGCAGTGGCAGCAACTCGTCGCAGCTCTCGCCGCCTATCGGATGCTGAACCAGATCGACTCCGACGAGCCTTTGGGAGAGACTCCTGATGAGGCCGAAGAGCGGGAGCAGTGGTCGGAACTGCACGAGGCCATGACGCTCTTCCAGCGCTCCCGCATCCAGCAGCGCCTGGAAGAAGTCCGGGCCCACCGAGACGCCGAACGTGCACGGCGCGGCCTGGCCCCCCTCACACCTGGCGTACCGGCGGACGACTCCGTTCCCCGGCGGCGGGCCGACAGCACACAGGACGAACAAAACCACCACCGGCGCCGCGGACCCAACCCGGGATCGCGCAGGGGACCGGGAACGTGAGTGAGGAGATGAAGGAATGGACGAGAAGGACGAGAACGTCACCACGAACGAAGGACTCACCAAAGATCAGCGGGAACTCCTCACGCAGTTCGCCGCCCGGCGAGCCGCCCGGCTCGCCGTAGCCGCCGGACGAGCGCCGGAGCAGTCGGAACTTGAGGCCCGCCTGCGGGAGATGGACGAGGCCTTCGCGGCACACCCAGACCGCGACAGCCCGCTGGTCCAGGAGAATCACGAACTCAGGCGATACACGGCGATCCTCGAAGAAGCCGTACGGGCCTTCATGGTTGGCGAGTTGGCCGCCGACACGAGGCAATAGCCAACTTTGCCACCGGGCTGCCCAGGCTTCACCCAGGCGTCGAGCCCGATGCGGTGTCCACCGACGTGCCCCCGCGGTGATCGGGCGGGAAGCAGCCGAGCCCCCTTTCCGGGGACCACTTCCACGTCTTGGTCTGCTGAAAGGTGACACCGCGACGGGGCGAGCACGCACCGTAACGCCTCGCGGCCGATCCGGATGACACGGCCGTGCACTTGCCGCAGGTAGGCAGCGAGTCTGCGGATGGGCTGGCTTCACCGCGGATACGAACGACTACTCCAAAGCGAAGCCGCCCTCGATGTACCAGGAACTACTAGCCAGGGCCTGGTACATGGCGGCCCGCCACAGGTTCGGATCTTCCTCGGCCAAGCCGGCGGCCTCGTCCCGCAGGTGATCGCCGACCATCGACGGGGCCTTGCGTTTGAGGATGTAACGGAGGCTGCTCATTTCCCGAGCTGCCTGCGATCCGTACAGGGACGCGAGTCCGAATGTGCGGAAATGCCTGTGAACCCGCGTCGTGAGGATGGTGTCCCACGCGGACGGCGGCTTCACATAGAACTCGACGGCTGCGGGGGCCACTTCGTGGACACGGGCGAAGAGCCACTTCTCCTTGCCGACGTCGTCGAAATAGGGGTGGAGTGTCTGCTCACCCGCGCTGTTCGGAGCGGTCTCGCCCTTCACCGTGTTGCACTTGTGGCACGCGGGAACCAGGTTGAACGGCACGACAGACAGCAGCGGATACGCCGTCTTTGGCAGCTGATGGTCGAGGGTCTCTACATCCCGGTGACCGCACAGAGGGCAGCGTCCCAAGGGCGCTGCGGCCTTCAGCTTGTCGTACTCGTCCCTTCCCGGATTACCCTTGCGGGACATGCGCTGCGTGTAGTTCTTGGTCAGCTCGGCTCTGTCGGCCTTGTCGGTGGGCTTGACCTTAAGGTCCGCCAGGGTGTGGAGGGCAGCCGCTGCGGCTGCGGTTTCGAACCGGTCGGCGGCATTGACCACCTCCTCTTCCAGGGCCTTTAGTCGCGTCTTGGCCTTCGGCCGGGACTTGCTTATACAGGTCAGGTAGACCGTGCGGGCCGAGAGTTCAGGGATTGGCAGAGCCCACATCAGATCTGACCCTCCCAGTTCGCGGGTCCGTCTGAGTCTCGGACAGCGATGAGGGATCGGACGATAGCCTTGGCCTCGCCGCCAAGCTGACCGTTGAATCGTCCAAGAACGTGCTCGTACGAGAGCCCCTGGCGTACCGCGGCCTTCAGATCACGGTGGAATCCGGAGTCGGTCACTTCAAGCCCGAACACCTCGTGAGTGAGCACGCCGACATTCTCGCCGAACGTTTCGATGGTGGGGCGGTCGGCGACCAACTGGTTGCCATGGCGCCTCAGTTTCCACACGCAGGACGCCGGAACCTCTTGGAGGACGACGGGCGAGTGCGTGGCAACGACCGCGAGACCGTTACGGTCCGCGAGTAGGTCGGACAGGGCACGTATGAACGCGGCCAGCAGCGGCGGGTGCAGATGGGATTCCGGCTCATCGATGATCACCAGCGAACGCTCAGTGACGTGCTCGACCAAGCGGGTCATGGTCAGCAGCACAACCTTGTGACCCGAGCTGAGGCTACTGAACAACTGCCGCGCTTTGCGCCGGCGGACATTGGCGCTCCGGGTGGACTGGAAGTCCGCCAGCCATGTCTCGTCGAGGAGGCCGTTGCCAGCGTATTGCAAGGTTCGCAGGGCTTTCGCCCACCGATCTGCCCGCTCCCCGGTCAGGCATGCCTCCACGCTGTCCGCGAAGTCCTTCTTGATCTGGCCCGATGTTTTGACCCGTGGCGCACGTGATCCGCCAGTGGGGATCTTCAGCCCGACGTAGGCGTAGGAGATGGCCACATCGTCGTCGTGGATGAGCGGGAACTCGTCGAAGGCGCTGAAGGTGACGCTGACCAGGTTCGCGAAGGACCTGCGAGTGCCTCGGTCGTACTCAATGATGCGGCCGACGTCTTCCTCCGGAGCTTCGTAGTCGCCCACACATCGTGTCAGGCTGTTCAGGAGGTAGGACTTGCCGACGCTGTTGCGGCCGATTAGCACATGGATGTTCGTGGACGGTCGCGAGTTTGGAGACACCTCGAACGGAAGGATCACCGACTTGCCCCCGCCTCCAGCGGGGACTGGAGCCTCGTAGGCCACCTGGAATCCTGAGACTCGAACGCCGCCCTGAGCGATGCGGCGGAACTGCTCCTCGACGGCGGTTGGCTTCAAGAACCGCATGAGTGAATCGCGTGTCACTTGCTCGTGCTGGACGCGGTCGAAGATGCTCTCGTTGAACGCTATGTCCTTCAGTGCGGTCAGGACTAGCACGCGAATGTTGTCGCCGAGTTGGCGCAGGCGCTCGTAGTACGAGTCATCTTGACCCAAGGAAAAGTGCCGCTCCCCGAGTACTTCGAAGCTCTCAGGCATGCGCGCAACGCGGCCTGGGCCCTCGTTGCTCTGATCTCGCCCCGGGTGCATCCCCAGCTCGCCGATCTTCACCTCGCCGATCCCGTGACGGCGTCCGTCGTCGTCGTAGATCACCAGGTGGAACATGGTGACGAAGCCGTAGTCGTTCCATGCATCTCTGACAAGCAGGGCCTGCGACCGTACACTCTTCGGTTGTCGTTGGCCCCGCTCCACGACCGTGAACTGCACTCTTCCTCCGCGCCTTGTCCCGCCCGCGCTCCCACACGGCCGGCCACTGCTTGCACACGCGTGCAGCCAGACTCAGTCAGGTCAGCGTAGTCGCACCGGCCGCAACCACTCCAATGTGTGTGGCCTCCGGAGGAACGGACCGGCTCGGCCGCGTCGCACGCTTTTTCAGTTGGGCGATCGCCCCCACTGCAAGCCCCCAGCAAGAAGCGTCCGTGCAGCGGAGCGAGGGCGACGTCGTACCAACAAGAGGCGTCTGTCGGCGATGCTGTTGGGTTACGCCTGCTCCGCAGCGTGGGCCTCAATGTAGAAGGTGGCAGCGGTGACGGCCGCGGACACTGCCAGCCGCGCCGTCGCAACATCCAGCGTGGGACGTTGGCTTAGTCCGTGACCGGTCCCGAACCCAGCGTTCCGAAGCTCCGCGATACTGTTCACGAGGTTCGTGAGAGCACCAAGCGCCTTGCGGCGCTGTACGGCCCCTGGTTCGCTGCCCTTTGCTCCTGCCGGATCCAGGCCCAGAGCGATGTTGGCCTCCTTCAACAAGTACGGAATGTCCTTCTTCGTTTCTGGTCCGTTGCCGTGAAGACCTAGCACTGCCTTAAGGACGGTCTCCACCAATTCCTTAGCTGAGCCGATCGCTTGCGCTGGGTCGTCTCGGATGCCACGCCGGATACGGGCCGCGTGTTCGTCGACATCTGCAAGACCGAGTTCCTTGGCTGCCGCCTGTAGTTCATCTACACCCACGTCAGCCACTTGACTGCCGTAGATGTCGCTGAAGAGGACAGGCTCGTACTGGGCGAGCCACTCAGGGAGCCCAAGCATTCGTTCAGCGACGGCGAAGTTCGCTGCATCGATGGCCCTGGTAGCAATCCGATATGGACCGTCACCGACGGTCCGGCCAGACGGCCGGAGAATTTCTTCGACCATGTCGAGCACATGGCCCGAATAGTCCTCGTCATTCCAGTCCAGACTGCGCAGCAGTCTGGGGTGATCCCGGACTCGGTCGGCGCAACCCGTCTCGTAGGCAAGTGCTAGCCAGTCCCCACGAGTGAACTTGGCCTCAATGGCCTTCGCGACCGCGAGCACGACCTTCTCCGGCTTCACATCCTGCTGCATCGTCTCTCCCCGCACCGATTCAATAACTCACCGTATCGGCGAGCAGGCAGTGGGTACCCGTGTTTTTCCAGCGACCGGCGCCCCCTCCTCTTGATGCAAGGGACTTGGGCAGCGGTCGTTCAGGCCGCTGCCGGTAGCGGCCCCACCGTGCGCTCGCGAACTTCGCGCGCCTGGCCCGTGCCGCTCTCCTGGCGGCCTACGACTCCAACCAGTGGTGAATTGGCCGCCTTGACTGGCAACCGAGCCGCGGTCAGATACCCAGAGCTCGGCGACCCGTCGACTCGGCGCTCAATCTGCCCATGCGCGCACCCGCTGGTCCATCTGAGCCAACGGTGCGTGCTCTACTGCGTGTTGACGTCGAGATTCTCGGTTGCTTCCTCTAGAGGCTCTACCAAGCCGTTTCGGAAGGAGACGCGGTCGTACTCTCCCTCCGCGTGGATGTTGATCTCGATGCGAACTTGGCCCGGCTGATCCGAAAGCCAGGAAAGCGCGCGCCGCAGGTTGAAGAGACCAGACCTGTCGAGGACCGCCTCAATGTCCGCCACCCGAACGCTGTCACCGGGAGTTGGGGCAGAGGGAGCGCCGCCGCTAGACGTGCCTCCTTGCGGACTTGGAGTCGGCGACGGCGGCGTGGGCTGGGGGGCTGATGGCTCATCGGGCTCGGGGGCCTTGGGGGCGGGCTCAACGGTCGCCTGCAGACACTCACGGGCGTAGTCATGCCAGAGGATCGCTGCATCGTCTGAGAGGTCGATCTCATCGGCTGTGAGGCGTTCCCCGAAGCGGATCTGCCGAGCGTCGCGGGGAGCAATCTCTTCCCCTTCTCGCACAAGCCCGACCGCGTAGCCAAGTTCGGAGGTCTTGACTGCGTTCGCGATGGCCGAGGCGATGACCTTCTTGTCCCAAAGCTTGGTGAACTCGTAGTAGCTGTAGAACCAGTCCACCAGGTCAGCGCAGATGACCGCCTTCCGGTCCGGCCCCAGGCCCGCCAAGGCGACGAGCTTCGCGGTGGTGACAGAACTGAACACGCGCTGGCTGAGAGCTTCCACTACACGTTCGTGGAGGGCACGGCCTGCTGCCAGCATCGTGCGGAGATCTGAAGGCTCAAGCACATAGGGCGCGTCGCCTGACCTCGATCGCGTGGGGATGGCCACCGTGCTGTAAGCGGCGCCGATGGCCGCAGAGCCGTCGCGTCGAGCGTTGGCCGCCTTATCTTGAAGTTCCTCGATCTGCTCGGCGCTGAAGTTGTACTTCTTGTGCTGGTCCAGGAGTGATTTGGCGGCCAATCGCAGCCTTATGGCGTGTCGGGCGAGGTCGAACTGGGCCTTGTCCGGCAGGACCAGGGCGAGTCCGTTGCGGTATCGCCGTGGACTTCCCTTGCCGGCTTGTTCAATGAACTTCTCCGGCGAATCACGGTCTTCAGACCAGTCCGGATGCAGGTAGGCAACCGTGAACAGGGAACGCTCGTCAGGGATGCCGCCAGGCGTCTCCGGCCACAGAGCTACGCCCCTGTTGCCTTGCAACTGCTTGTCAAGTTCCGCACGAACCTCGGTGAGCACCTCATTGGAGCTGAGCTTGCTGGCTTCGTCCCGTACGAGTTTCGTCAGGTTGGGAGTCGGCTCGAACCGGTAGCGGCGTCCCGTGTAGTGGAGGTACAGCTCCTCCTCGCGGAGATCGTGCAATGCGGAAATGACGATGTTCCGGGTCAGGCCGGGAACAAGGACACTTCGAACGAGGTCCGATTCGAGAACGCCCCGGTCTTCGCCCTCGCGTGCCCCGAAGCTGTAGAGCATGATGGCGGTGGCAACGCGCGTCCCCACCCGAAGCTGTGCGATTGTCGGGCTGTCAGCCCCGAGCGTTCGGTCTACCGTCGTGCACCCCGCGCCCTCCGAGGTGACGTCGCTCGACAGCACGGACGTGTACCGCTCCCTCTCGCCCACCTGGGAGAAGAATGCACCCCGAGACGCCTCATCAGTGAAGTCGACGTCACCCGGCCCGATGAGCGGACTCTTCGCTCCCGACTGCCACAGGGCGTGGACGACTGCCGCCAAGAACTGCAACGCGCCACGGGTTCGCTGATATGAAGGCAGAGACCCCCAACGGTGGTACATGAGATCAAGCAGGTCGGGGTGCAAGGGATACGCAGCCAGTACCCGGTTCTCCAGGGAGTCTGCCGCAGCCTCGGCTTCTCGGCGTGCGTCGCCGGTTTCCGCGGTGGCCAGCAGCTGCCTCCGAAGGACGTCGGAATACGACCGTGCGACCTCCCGGTGGATCTCCTCGTCGCCGAGCTCCGCAAAGAGCCGGCGCTGAACAACGCGGAGTACCTCGTCGCCTGACACCGGCTCGCGCTTGGCATCAACTCGGGCAACGAGCTTGTCCAGGTCGCTCAACAACCCCTCAGCGCCGACGGCCTCGCCGACACTGGCCTGAAGGCTGTAGACCATGGCGGCACGAGGCTGGGCGCTGATGGCCTCCGTGAGCGCCTGAACGAACAGCATGGCCTGACGGCCGGCGGTGGACTCCGCCCGCTGAAGCGCCATGGCCTTCTCGACATAGATCAAGACTTCGTCGAGGAGGATGAGAGTCGGACCGTCACCAATGACCTGCCGGAGGACATCCCCGCCCGGGGCGGACCCCGTCAGATCGTGTTGCTCAACAAGCTCGTAACGTCCGAGCTGCGCTGCGAGTTCTCCCCAAAGAGTGTGCGTCTCGACTCCTGTCGCGCTCATCGGCGAGAGAGGGTCGAGTTCCTCTCCAGACAGCACGGCGATCTGCACGTCGCCTGGATCAGCGATGTCCTTCAAGTCCGGGCAAGCAGCAACGGAGGCGGCGCGGTCGCGAACCAGGTGGAGGAGGGCGACAAGGCTGTGCGTCTTACCGCCGCCGAAGGGGGTGCGGAGTTGAAGGACGTGGGAGCCGGTTCCACCCGCGAGGACGTCCATGACGTCCGTGAGCAACTCGCCCATTTTCTTGGTGAGATACGTCGCCTGATAGAACCTACCGGCGTCCGTGTAGACGGGTGCAATACCCGCCCGGCCTCTGAAGACCCCGGCCAGGTTGGCCGCGTAGGTCCCCATGTCGAGGACGCCTGCCGCAACGTCATCATGCGGACGTGCAACCTGCGTCCAGGGCGACAGCCGATAGCTCGAACTCACAGCGTTCCAACCCCCTGTACTTCAACGTTGTGGATGGCCAGCACCTCAGAGCAGCCCCCGTTCACCAACGATCGTCCTCCACGACACCAGCAGCCGCTCTGCCGCGCTGGCCTCTCGGCTCTTCGTCTCGCTTGAGCTGGCACGCAGGGCCCGACCTGCCAGGGTCTGGATGACTTGGCGGAGCGCGACAGCATCGACGTTCACGGACATCAGATAGGGGCGAACCTCTCCCGGACGGTGTTCTGCACGCCAAAGGACAGCATGTGCGACATCGATGAGGGGCGGCGCGACGGATGACTCAATCTCGTAGAGCGGCATCGTCCCGCTGGCTTCGGTGTCTGGCTGTCCCAGGCGACCGTCATCGCCACGGTCTTCGAAGTCTCTGAGGACGACGGTGGATTTGACCTTATCCACGAGCGGGTTGGGACCTGTCGTGAGGCCGCCGGATCCGTCGAGGTTGGCGCCGGTCATCCGGGCGAGGTTGTTGGCCTCATCGAAGGGGACTGCCGCGTACCCATAGGAGTACTGGGCCGCCACGTAGTAGCGGGTAACGGGGTCCGTGCCGGCGAGCCCCTCGAAGAGCGCGTCCAGCACACGGCTCTGGACCATCTCCAAGAAGGTCTCAGCGGGCAGCACCTCACCATTGTCCTGCTCGACGCGTTCGTACCGGGTCAGGGCCCGAAGGCCAGCCCCGACGATGGCAATGACCAGGTCCGAGCCCGTGATGCCAAGCTCCTCCAGCCGTGCACGGCGCTCCAGGATGATCTGACCGAGCTCGGCCATGACCTCGGCTTCACTGCCTACACCTGCGTCGGGCCTGCGCTTACGCGCGACAAGGAAAATCGACGAGGCGAGACTGGCCGTTCCGCGACCGACGGCCCTCTCCGGCATCTCGGTGTCGAGGGGCCACGCCTCAGTGATCGTGAAGCCTGCGCTCTTGAGCGACTCGACCAGGCTGGACCAACCCGAGGTGGTCTTGTGCGCGTACACACAGACGAGCGGTGCGCCGGGCTTGAGTACCCGATGAGCTTCCTTGAACGCCTTCTCCATGAGGTCTTCGTAGTGCCGACGCGCGTCATCCTTGCTGCCGGAGTGGCGATAGGCAGCGACCACTGCCTCGTTCCTCTTCGGCGTCAGCTCCCCGCCGAGATCCGTGGGGTACAGGAAACCGACAGACCGCTTCAGCCAGACATAAAAGAAGTCAGACAGGTCCGCGTACGAGATGTTGTCGTAGTACGGCGGATCCGTGATGACCGCGTCCTGGGAGTCGCTGGGCAGCGGGAGAGAGGCAGCGGACCCACGAACAACATTTGCAGCGTTCGGAAGAGTAGACAGCCGTTCGATGAGGTCGGCGGTTTCCTTGAGGTATTTACGCACGTCCCCCGAGGCCCCCGCGAACGGGTTGGCCTCATAGAAATCCCACACCATCGGCAGCGCCTGGCGGGCGAACGTATTCGTTCCGCCCTCATTCTTCGTGTCAAGGCGGCACAGGTTCGACAGTCGGTCCGCGACCCGGTTCAGTGCCATGGCCAATGCCGTCGACAGTGCGGCTGCACGCCCCGGCTCCATGCCCTCGTCACAGGCCTTGTCGTGCACGGTGCGAATACCTGCGGCCAATGTACTCAGCGCAAGAAGCTGCCGGGGAGTGAACAGATCACGGTACTGAGAGAACCCGTAAACCATGCACGTTCCGCCTGTGATGCGCATGGTGCCGGGAAGCGGCTCGTTGAGCGGCTCAACGTCCAGTTCCTCAAGGCGCTTCAGGCACTCCGCATCGTCCGGGAGTTCGTATTCGCCAACAGGTAGGTAGTCGCGTCCCCGCCGACCCGGCTTTGCCGCGAGGGCTGCCAGCGGTGCCGTACCCATGCGGCCGGCGCGGGCCTCGTCCTTGACGTGCTTGCTCGTCACCGGTGCACCGCAAATGCGGCAGGTGACTTGGCCGCCTCGCGAGCCTTCAGCGGGGTCAAATCCAAGATCATCTTCAGTCGTTCCCGTAACCACTTCGTAGCGCAGCGACAACGCATCGCGGTCGACCACGGGCTTGAGGGCAACGACTCGATTCTTCTTCCGGCCAAGCCAGGTCTGCCGCACAAGATGGGCGTCGTGCTCCGGCGCCACTGGGTTCGGGCAGCGCACGGTGCGTGTCCACAGGTACGCCAGGGGGAGACGCTGCTCGGTTTCATCGTCGGCGAGGAGGTGCTGCTGTCCAGTGCCACCGTCGACGGTCGGGTAGAAATCCGACAGGTCGCGCCAGGCCGCGTCGACCCAGATCTGACCCCACTTACGCACGTCGTCAGCGAGACCGGGATAGCTCTGCGGGAACTCCAGGAGCATGCGTTCGATGAGGTGAGCCACTGGGTTCAGCTCATTGGCCGTAACCTCGCACCCCAGGCGCAGGGCCTCCAGGGGGATAGCGCCTCCGCCGGAGAAGAGGTCGACCACCTTCGGCGGCCCATCCTTGCTAGCCGCGAGTACCTCGCTACGCGCTGTGCGAATGGCGTGGTCTTCGGCACCCCACGTGCACAGCGCGTCGAAGAAGATCGACTCTTCATCGAGCGTGCGAGTCCGCCCTTCCGCCGGCGCAAGGGCGGAGTACACGGCAGCGCGGGAGGCTGCGAGAGGTCGACGAGCCCACCAGAGGTGCAGCGATGCGGGGTGGCCGACACGACCGCCCACCTTCTCGCTGGCGCTCGTGCGGCTGATGACGTCGATCGGGATGACGTCTTCGATGAGCCGCTTGTCACTGCTGTCGCGCACTCTATTCCTCTCGCTCCGCAGCTCTCGTCTCTATAACCGCGTGAGCTCGGATGCTAGCGCCTGGTACGCGATAGCCGGTAACCTGCCGGATTTCGGACACATTAGGCAGCGTGTGGTACGGGTCCTGCACCCTCATCAGTACAGGGCTCGTCGTCGAGCTGTAGACGACGTAGAGCCAGAAGCCTGCTGCCCATCGCTGGGCGGCGTACCACTCGGTCCGGTACAGGCCCACGTCGCCCGAGGCGGCGCTGCGGCCCTTCACCTCGATGCGGCGCACCTGTGAGCTGCCGTCGGGAAGCGTCCGTGTCGAGCGAATGTCAAAACCGCTGCCGTCCATCAGGTGTCCGAGGTATTCGGGCTCCCAGCCCTGCTCCGCCTCGAAAGCCATCGCGACCTCGACCGCGGCCTCCTCAACTTCCTTGCTGTTGGGACGCATGACGTCGACGTCTGGGTGCTCTGGCCTATGCGGCGGCACCACAGAGGCAGAGCCGAGGTGCGTCACCTTGCCTGAGCGCACGACGCCGAGGCGGTTGAGGGACTCCAGTTTGGAGGCCCGTCGATGCTTCAGCTCCTTGAGCTGCCGTGCAGCGTTGTCCCGCTGGAGCCGGTACGAGTCATCACCTGCAGCGACCTTGGCATCGTAGGTGTCCCATCGGCCCTCCAGCCGTCGCTTCTGCGCGTCCATCGCCTCCTCAAGGTATGAGGCGCGGAGTTTGGCTTGATCGAGCCGGCTGTTCCGCTCCGCCGTACTCCGCGAAAGCTGGACCTCCACGCGCAGCCAGTCGGTCGCGGTTTTGATCTGGTCCGGCGAAAGAGGGGCAGCCTTCCGCGCTTCCACGGGGGTCGCGGGCGTAAGCGTGTGAAGGACATCTGCCGGTCCCCGGTGCAGGCCGTCCTGGTCCTCTATCACCGCCACGACCTCAGCGAACGCGAGCTCCGAGGCGCCGTGGACGTCCTCACCCACCACTTCATATGCAAAGAGGTGGACGAAGTACGGGGCCAGAGCACCCGGGTCGACGAACGCTGCAGCACCCTGGGGGACGTTGTCAGAAGCGAGATCGCGTTCCAGAGACTCAGCAAGCGCCGCGAACAGCGGGTGGCCCGGCGAACACAGCACCGAGTCCTCGTGCTCGACGCGGCTTCGTTCCTCCTTTCGGAAGGTGAGCTTGCGGTATTCGGAATCCGGGCGGCCCCGGTGCTTCACCGCCGCAAGATCTTCGCTGCGCAGCGCGACAGGGACGTGCTCGATGCGGAGCAGCTGATCCGCTCGGCGCTCAACACGAAGGCGCTGGCGACTGGCGGCACGTAGGAAGAACGCCTCCGCGTATTCCGGCATGAGCCGACGCTCGTCGGAGAGGAAGTTCTGGCCGCGGACCCAGTCGATGTCCACGTACTTCTTCGCCAGGGCGATCCCTGTGTCCTTCTCGTACTCGGCCAATTTCTCCGAGTTGAGCCGGTTGATCGCGGCGACTGCAGCGTCCCTGTTGGCCTTGGTGGGGTTGGCGAGTGTCTCCTTGACGAGCCGCTCGAAGTCGATGCCGTTGATCGTGAGAAGCTCGCCGATCACGTCGTAGACGCGGCCATCCAGGTCAGCGCGCATCGCTTCGAGGCGGGCATGGAGACCGGCAAGCAGTTGGCCCTCAATCGTGTTGGTGGCACAGAAGTTGAAGATCCAGCAGTCTGCGCTCTGACCGATGCGGTGCACTCGGCCCATGCGCTGTTCCAGGCGTACCGGGTTCCAGGGAAGGTCATAGTTGATCATCAGGTGGCAGAACTGGAGGTTGATGCCCTCGCCGGCCGCTTCGGTGGCGATGCAAATCTGCTTGTTCTGCCGGAAGTCGTGCTGGATCCGCTTCCGTTCCGCTGGAGAGTGACCGCCATGGATGGTGCAGACGGAGTAGCCCTGCCGACGGAGGTTGTCTTCCAGGTAGCTCAGGGTGTCGCGGTGCTCCGTGAAGATGAGGAGCTTCCCGCGGCCGTCCCGCAACTCCTCGAACTCTGCCCTCGCTAGGCACTCTCGCAGAGCCACCAGCTTCCGCTCATCCCCCTGAGCTCGGACCCTGTCCGCGTGGGAGACCAGCTTGCGGAGTTCGCTTACTTCGGTACGCAGCTGGGAGATCTGTTCCGCGCTGCTTACCTCGGTGGCCAGGGCGTCATCGACGATCTCGTCGATGTCGTCCGACTCCGCTTCCCCATCGTCTTCGAAGTCTGAGTCCGCCGGCATACGCCCCAATGCGGCCAAGCGCCGGTTTCGATCAGCGGGGTCCATGGCGGTCAGCTGATCGACCAGATCACTCAAGCGGTCGGCTCGCTTGGCCAGCGAGGACCTGATAGCACCCAGGCTCGACGCGAGACGACGTTGGAGAACAGTGCGCGCGAGAGCGACCGCGTTACCCCTCGATCCCCCACTCGACCCCAGGTAGGTGTTCACGTATTCAGTGACATCCTGGTACAGCGCATATTCTGCGGTCGAGAGCTGGAACGGCTGAGTACGGACATGCCTCTCGACGAAGAGCGCGTGATTCTGTTCGTCTACAAGGTCTTCCTTCTGACGCCGCAAGAAGTACGGATTCCCGTCATTCGAAATCTGCTTCTTCACGAGGTCAGGTGTTGAGAACTGATCGGGATCCAGCAGCCCCAAGAAGCGCGTAAACCTGTCCTCGTCACCTGAGTGTGGTGTCGCCGTGAGCAGAAGCAACCGATCTGCCTGCTGCGCCACCCCCTCCACCAGGACGTACCGCTTCGTCTTGACGACCCGCTCGTCACGGCCACGCTTCGTGAATGCCGATGCTTTGTGGGCTTCATCAACGATGACCAGGTCCCACTGGGCACGGAGAAGTTCATCGCGCACGTCGTCACGCTTGGCAAAGTCGATGCTGCTGATGGCCATAGGGAAGCGTTCCCAAGGGCTCTGTCCGAGCTGATGACGAACCTGTTCACCTGACACGATCTCGAACTGCTCGTCGAACTTGTCGAGCATTTCGTCTTGCCACTGCGTGGTGAGCGGAGCCGGGCTGAGGATCAGGATTCGCTCCACCGCCCCTCGGAGTTTCAGCTCCTTGAGTAGCAGCCCAGCCATGATCGTCTTGCCTGCACCAGGGTCATCCGCGAGCACAAAACGCAGCCTGGGCTGAGGCAGCATGTGCCGATAGACCGCTTCGATCTGATGCGGCAGACCGCGAACGCCACTCATTGATACGGCGAAGAGCGGATCGTGAGCAAATGCGTGCTTAATTCGCTGCGACTCTACCCACAGGAACAGATCTTGCGCGTTGACCAGCTCAGGTTTTGGTGCGACCTTCGCAAGAGCCGCGTCAAGTTCAGATTCCAGCACCTGAGTTTCATCGGGCGCCCCATTGGCATGACGGACCCTGACGAGAAAGACGCCGGTCCCGATCGACTCGACGTGCTCCACTCTCACGGGGTGCGCGAAGTGACCATCGAGCATGATCAAGCGATTCTTGGCCCGCTCGCCCACATCACTCACGGTCCGTCCCTCCGTCACTCCCGTAGCAGCCAAGCCCAAACCTAACCGATGCCAGTGACAAGGCCGCCGGGCTCATCGCGTCCCAACCGAAACCGACGGAGGACACGACTGCTCCGGACCAGACCACACCCTACGGACAAGACTCCCGACCACCCTCGTGGCGCCCCCGAACGGTGCGAGACCCGGCCAGCACGCCAAGCCACATTCCCTAGATCGACCACCAGTGACGTGACAATGGTCGCGATGGGATGGGGCACTCTCCCCGATCAGTACGGTCGCCGCTCGGACGGTGACGACGGCCCCGTAGCCCAGAAGACAGCCGAGGGGTCAGCTACTCGGCCGTAAACGCAATGCCACGTAGTTACTCAAACACTCAGGCCGAAGTCTTCGGGCTCGGGGCCGCCTCGGGAGTGCGGCTGCCGATAGGTCTTCCCAGGGGGCAGGTCGCCCCCTCCATCGCGGCGGTAGTTCTCCTGCGCTGTCGGACTAGCCTGACGATCGCCGAGGTCCACGAGCGCCCCCTTCACCTGATGCCGCTCGGGGCCTCTGCGTTTTGAACCCTCGACCATGGGAGCAGGGGACGGATCGACGTCCTCAGCTCCAGCGTCAGGCGGCAGCTCGAAGTTCTCGGTACCCCTGCCAACGCCCATCCTTCTGGCGAGAAGCTCTTCCAAGACGGCCGTCGCGACGGCCATCGCAGCGACGGCGACCCTCTCGTCCTTGAGGAAGCCCTTCACGGCCTTCACGGCGCCGGCAACGCGCTTCCCCTTGCCGGCCCTGCGGGCGGCCTCGTCAGGCTCGGCGGAAGTCTGGTCGTTGACCTCGGGGGTCTCTGCGGAGTCGTCCACCCACACAGATGTACCGGACCCGCCCTTCAACTGTCAGACAATTACCCGACATCGCCCAATCAAGTTCAGTAGGCGGCGAGGATCTGGGTGGCTAGCTATAGCTAGAGACGAGGAAGCCGGGCCCAGCGAGCATCTGCCCTTCAGGCTGTGTCCCTACATCGCCCACAGCCTCCGATGTTGCCCGCCGCATCGAGCGGAGCCCACCGAGGGCGAACCGGAGGTTGCTAAGCCCTTGGCGGAGGCGTACGGCTGGAGCTTGCCTCTGCCACGCGGAGTTGGGCCGGCTCAGGACGCTGTTCCAGCCGGGTCGCAACCAGTCACAAAACTGTGGATCCAGACTCTATGGGGAGCGTGCGCAGCGGCTCGGCCAACGAAATGGCCCTGACCCATGGCTTATCAGAGAGAGTCTTAACCTCATCAGCGACGACTCGCGCAGTGATGATCTTGCGGCCCTCGATCACTCCCGTCGCGCCAGCTCTCTGCAGGTGGTCAACCTGCTCCGGCGTGGGGACATCCGCAAGCTCTACGTAGACCGCCAGCGGTTCCCCACCGGTGGTCACGGTCACGTCAGATGCAAAGGCAAGCAGCAGTCGCGCACTGAGCTTACTTTGATCCACGGCTTGATCCTGCCCTCAAATGGTGGAAATGTTCACAAGGCCGTGGCCCCACTGTGGGTCCCACGTGCCATTGCCACTGGCTCGGCCAGGTATGGAACTCAGGGACCCCAGCTTACTGACGGCCTGCTCAGGGGCAAGCCCTTTGTTCATCTGTAGCAGAAGAGCGACAGTTCCCGTAACAACTGGGGTCGCCATGCTGGTGCCCCACCACACACAGTACTCACTGTCGATCACCCGGTTGTCGGGAACTGGAGCGTTGCCGGACCGCGCGGACACCACCGCAACCCCTGGCGCGGCTACGTCCGGCTTATGGCCCCCGTCCCTACGCGGCCCCAAGCTGCTGCGCTCCCAGATGTCGTCGAGCCGGGATTGCGGGACGCTGCGGGGTCCAACAGCGGAACGCCATCGCACCTTCGAGGTGTATGCAGCGACGGCCACTACTCGATCAGTATCGGCTGGGTGGCAAACGGTCATTCGTGAGTCAGCATAGGGTCCGGAAAAAACCGATCCTCGGTCGTCTTGCACCCACAGATCGACCCGCCCATTCCGAATATTTTGAGCATGCAGGTTAATGCGCCAATCGCCTGATGAAGCTGCATTTCTCAGCAGGACTTCAAAGTTTCGATCGCGCCCCGGACCATTCCCCCGGGCTATTTCTACCACCCCGTCACGAAAAGTGTATCGACCGACTGAATTGCGCCCATCTTCGATCGCCGTTTTGTCTCCCGAGGGGGATACCACGGATACCCCGATGGAATCCTTGTCGGAATACCAACCACCCACGCTAGTATCCCCCTCCACCGTATTTAGAGGAACGGTGACAACTTGACCATCAGCCACAGCCAGCCTCGCATGAATATCATACTTCCCCTCATTTCCCGCAGCACAACATATAATCCTCCCATCCCCTACAAGTCCATTCAATATTTGCGAGAAGTGCCCAGTGCCATCATGAGGGCCATAGTGGGTACCGAGGCTGATATTCACTACGGCGGGAAGCTTCATTTGATCGGCATAACCGAAGATGTAGTTCACTGCATCTATCACGCCATTTCCCACTTTAGGCGCCGCCAGCTTCACAATGACAAGCCTGGAAGCGGGCGCGACACCAGAGTGCCCAGCGGCGATGCCAGCGACGTGAGTTCCATGGCCGTCAGCATCGACGCTTCTTTGCACATGATGCCCGGTCAACTCAGTGCCGTATGAGGCACCTGGCACACCAGGTCCGCTTATCGTCTGGTCCCAAATCCTGTCGATGCGGTCATAAAAATCTGGATGACGAGGATCTATTCCACTGTCAACTACTCCAATGATTATGCCATCCCCGTCGAGTTTTTCCGTCCCATCCCCCCTGTTTCTCCGCAGCACATCCAACCCAATTGCTGCCCCAACAGCATCCATTTTCGATCGCAGGGGAGGAGAAGATGCGACATACTTGACAGCGCCACAATCTGCGATATCAGGTATAGCCTTAATGGGCACCACTCCCACAGCGAAGCGGTCACTGACTACACCGGCATTCAGTCCAAATTTCACCCCCAAATCGCGCAATTGTACACCTCGGCTACACTCGACAGAAATGCCGATTAGAGATTTGCCCGGAGATTCCTCATCAAACTGATAAATTCCGAACATCCGGGCGCGTCGCTTAAGGGCTTGGGTATCATTCTGGCGATACTCTTCGTAAGCCAATCTGAGTAGCGGTGCCAGCTTCTCGCAGTCCACAATGATCTCCAAATACCAATAGCCGAGCGGCTTCTTGGCCCCCGATCACTGCCCGTTTCTGAGTTACTATCAGGTTAACCCTGATGGGTGCGCGCCACAACTTGAGCTACTGGATTCCAATCGGGCAGTGTATGCCTCTGGGGTAACCGCCCTAGCTAGCTATAGCTACGCTCAGGCCATGGTCAGGTTTGGTCGGAACGCGGGGTGCACGCAGACCACAGCGCCACCCAACTCCCGCGTGACGCGGGCAATCCGCTCACAACTAGCGGCGCCGAACGTCAGGAATCGTGTCGCCTACGTCCCACTCGATCAACCCGGCGCCTTGGCGTTGGTAGTGGGCCTGCTTCACACGCTTGCGCTGGTCATAAGACTCCCTGCCATGGATTCCGTACACCTCTACGTAAGAGTGGGGGTGAACGTCAGTGAGGACGAAATCTGGGAATACGAGATCGCTTCCGTCATATCGCACCGGTTTGACGTAGGCACGTCCGGCGTCGGTGAGCGCGTTGGCCATGACGACTTCGTGACTGGAGTCGGCGGGTATGTACAGCTTGCTGACCAGCATGGCGGCCATGTCGAGTACCCGGACGTTGCCCTTTGGGCTGAGTTCGACCAGGAACAGGCCGATCCGGCGGGCTCCGTGTTCGTCCGCGGCTGCGGAAAAGGCCGGCCGGTACGAGCGGCGGAGCCGTTCGTCGAGGGCTGTGGTGGCGAACAGGCCGCCGCGGTGGTGAGCCAGCGCGTATTGGACGCCGTACCGGCTCGGTCTGACATCTCTGATCTCGCCGAGGATGAGTCCCCGCCGCTGTGTGTCTCCGCGCCGTTTCAGGCGGGCGATGCGGAACGTCTCGAAGGCAGCGGTGTTGCGGCGGGCGTACTCCTCCCGGAAGGGGGGCACGACGTACAGGGCCTCGGTCAACTCCTCGTGGTTGATGGAGCATCCAGCGATCTGCTCGCTCAGCCGGGCGTGGCAGACCCACCAGGTGCGTCGTCGCCAGCGCGGGTGCCAGGCGGTGAGTTGGGCTTCCTCCCACAACCAGTGGAGCAGGCCGAGCAGGCCGACCGTACGGCGGGCGCGGCCGTCGCGTTGTTCGGTGGAGGCTTTGGCCGGCTCCGGGGCGCTGAGCTTGCGGGCGAGCGCGGCGGAGAAGCGGATCGCGACGCCGTCGTCTCCCTCGTGGATGGCTTCCGTGCTGTAGGCGTCGCGGCCGGTCAGCTCCGAGGCGAGTTTGTGGAAACTGCAGCTGGGATCGTGGAGTTCGCCTTCGCCGGGCCATCCGGCCAGGTGGTAGCGACCGGCCCGGCTGCACCGGATGACCAGGCGGAGTGCTGGTGTCTGACAGAGGCATTGGCCGTGGCCTACTTCGGCTCTGGCGCGGGAGAAGAGGGTGGCGTAGTCGGTGGCGTGCTCGCGCAGCACGAACAGTGGGAGCGACTTGTCCGCGAGCCGTACGCGGTCGCCCCGGTCACCGCGGGTGGCGCCGTCGCCCTGGGGGCTGTCCGCGTCGCCTGGTCCGGGGCGGCTGGGCTGGTCTGGTAGCGGGACGTCATTCGAGGCGGTCATGTCCGCACTCCTCCGTAGCCGGGACCGGTCATTGGCCGGTGGTGCTGGAGTTCCTCCTCTGCCTCGGCGTGCCGACGCCGCCGACCGACCTGCAGCATCAGTTTCACCGCCGCAAGGTGAGGGGCCGGGGGCTCGTCGGCATCGAGTTGCTCGGCCATAGCGCGCCGTACCGCAGCCTCTTCCGCGCGCTGGAGTGCAGTGAGCCGAGAGCGACGCTGGATTTCCAGCGTGATGCGCTGTACCTCTTCGATGAGTTCCTGGACTCGGTGCATCGCCTCTGCGGCGTCCGGGGGAACAGGTGCGCCTTCGGGAAGTTGCTCGGCCAGCTCCCGGAGTCCGTAGGAGGCGGTCAGCGCCCGGTCCATGGCCTGACCACGTCGGCTGCTCAGCTCGGGCGGGGTGAGCAAGGCCAGGGAGTCCGCACGCGCCAGTCGGGCCAGCGTGGCCAGCACGTCCCCCTGGTTCAGGCCCTCCAGACCGGCGGCCACGTCTGGCTCCAGGCGGCTCGGGTTGAGTTCGGCCGGTGCGATCCGGTCTGCCCAGGCCAGCAGCTCGGCGCGCAGCAGCGTCACGGCCTGCGGGTCCAACCCGTAACCGGCGAATGCCGCGTCCGGGAGGTCGGCGACTTGGGCCAGCCGGACATACAGGTCTTCGCGCACTTGTGTCTCGGGGAGCTGTCGGAGTCCCGCGATTCCGTTTGCATAGTCGTCCAGATAGGAATCGACGTCCCGCTGCCCCAGGTGTCGGTGAAGCACTGCCAGGTCCACGAAGTCCTTGGCAGCCAGGCGGTGTCCAGGAGCCTCCAGCTTGCCGTAGAGGAGGTCGCCGATGGCGGCGACCGTCATGCCTGCGGCGGAGCGGGGGGCGAAGTAGCGTGGCATGCGGGCCATTTGAACGTTGACCGCGCCGTACTCGGCGTGTGTGACCAGCAGGTCACTGTTCTGGTCGCATTGCGCGAGCGGGTGGAAGGCCCAGGTCCGGACCTCTTCCACCCGGTACCCGTGGGCGGCCAACGCGCCTGCGACGGCCGCCTGAACCGCCGGGGTGTCCTGGACCTGGTCGGTGAACACGTCGATGTCGTGGGCGGGTCGGGCCCCGGCGCCGCCGAGGGCATGGAGTGCGAGCGATCCGGACAGGTGGTAGCCGTTCGGGCCGCAGGCGGACAGCACGATACGGGCCACCGCGAGCATTCCATCGGTGTTCATGGTCCGGTCAGCTCCGGGAACCGCTGCTCCCACACCTGCGCGACGGCTTGTGGTGCGAGCCGTTGGGGCCACAGACGGAGCAGAACGTCGCGGTTGATCAGTGCTGCCTGCTCGGTCGCGGTTCCTCGTACCAGGAGTCTGCGATACAGCACGGCACACAGTGCTGCGTCCGCCACGTCCACGAGCGCGGGCACGTCTCCGTCGACCAGATGACGGGGTACGCCCACGACACCCGATCCGGGGCCTGCGAGGGCGTCGAAATCCGCTACCACCTCGAACCCCTGGAACAGGAGAAGGTCACCCACGCCTGGCGCGGTGAGCGCGCGAGCGATGTCCTCGGGTATCAGTCCCTGGCGGGCGGCTTCCTCGATCACTCCCTGCTCGGCGCCCCGCAGGCGCGCCACTCGCGCGAAATCGGGCCGGGGGGTGCTGGCCATGTAGTCCGTTCTCCTTTGGTGATGCGTCAAGTACACGCATTGATTGACTAGTTGCGGCGAAGCCGCCCGTCATCCGCGCCGTTCACCTCTAACGTCACCGAACGGTGGCTTCCCCTTGTGGAGAAGTCAGCCGACTGTCGCGCCACCCCCGCCACAAAATACCCCCCAGGGGTATCAAAAAGTGTGAGAGTGTGGCTTCGACCGCCTGCGATGCACGTCCCAGAACGGAGGACTTGATGACTGACTGCTCCATACCCGTGCCGACCGGTGCGGGTAGCGCGTCCTCGGCAACAAGATCGAGCCGCGCACCACACCGGGCCCTCGCTGCGGGAATGGCTGCACTCATCCTCGGCGCGCTGGCCGGCTGCAGCGACACCTCGGGCGGCAAGGCCGATCCGACCGCCGGGGCGACACACAAGGCCGCGGCACCGGTCCGGCTCCCGGTCCCGGACGGATTCGCCACGGAGACCGGCTGGAGCACGTCGGCGAGCCCCGAGGCCACCGATGTCGAGCCGGGATCCAGCGGCTTTCCGCTCGTCGCCGTCGCACCCCAGAGCGCTCTGGTGATTCAGGCAGCCGCCGACGGCTCGCGGGTGCGTGCCTTCTCCCTCACCAGCGGCAAGGCCGTGTGGACGTTCACCCCCAAGGCACTCACGAGTGCACGTACGGGTGTCTTCGTCCAAGAGGGCAAGGCGGGTGAGACGGTGGTGCTGGCCCGTCTGGGCAAGACCAGCGGGAGCGGCCTGACCACGTCGCGCCCCACCACCACGATCGACGTCATCTCGGCGGACTCCGACAGCAAGGCAACCGCCGAACATCACCTCGATCTGGCGGCACCTGACGACACCGCCTCCTCCTTCACCGCCACCGATTCGGGTTTCCTGGTCGGCCCCGCAATCGACGGCGTGCACGAGAAGGCCGTCGCGATCGACGCGGCCGCCGGCGCCCATCGCACCGTGCAGACGAAGCCGGTGAAGGTGTCTGGCTGCGGCTCGGGGCCGTGCACCGTCCAGGCCTCTCCGGCCTTCGCCAGTGCCGAGGGTGTTGTGTCCGCCTTCCAGCAGCAGGACGGCTGTGACCAGTGGACCGAGAGCGGCACCCCGTGCACGTACGGATTCCAGGTCGGCGACGCCTGGACCAGCACCAGCGTTGCCCCCAGCGGCATGCACGTCGGCATCCCGCTCGCGGTCACCGGTCAGTACCTGGTGGCCGCCTGGCACACCAGCGACACGCAGACCGATCCGCCGGCTCTCTCCGACACCGACAAGACCACGCTGGTGGTGCACGATCTCGCCACGGGGAAGATCAAGGCGCAGGTCAGCTGTACCTCCGCCGACGCTCTCACCCTTCAGCCCGGATCCGCACAGTCCTCCACCCGCCTCTCGCCGAACGGTGACTTCCTCATCTCCGGCCAGGCCGGGTTCGACCTTGCTACCGGACGTGGGCACTGCTTCACCAGCACCGCCAGCACCAAGGGCATCGACCTGACGGCCGTGGCCGACGACGGCACGGCGTACGGCATTGTGCACGCCGTCGATCAGACGGAAGCCACCTCCGTGTACGGGCGACTGCCGATCGCCCAGGACGGCACGGACACCGCCGAGCGCGACTCGGCCCGCGTCAGCGTACGGACCGGGGCGGCCAAAGCCCTGCCCGCGGCCGCCGAGGTCCCCATGTATCTGGCGGCGGACGGGCACGGTGTCTTCCGCACCCGCGACGTGGTCGCGGTCTACCCCGCTTCCTGAGCGCCCACTGCCCTGAGCCCCGAGCATCGTCTTGCCCTACCTGCGGCCGACGCCGCTCGGGGCGTTGTGCTGCCCGGGAACCCGGTGCTCGGCCTGCTCTCGTTCCGCCTGTCCCCGGCGCGTCGGGCGGGGCGCTGCTGCTGCGGAGCCTGCGGAACTCTGCGGCGCCGCGGCGACCGCCTCCTGGGCCGCTTCCATGGCGCTTGCCAGCAGATCGTCGGGGATCTGTGCCCCCCGCGCCTGGGCTGTGGTCCTGAGCGCTGCGAGGAAAGCCTCCGCGGTCAGCGCGGGCTGCGGAGAAACCGACGGCCCCCCGGCGGGTGCCGCTCCGGCGATGCGGTCAGCGGTGGCCCGGGAGTGCGCGGCGATGGTCTGCAGGACTCCGGCTGCTCGTTCCTCGGCCGGGCTGGTCGCGGCAGCCCGTGCGAAGTCGGCGCGGTCCTGTATCCGTTGAGCCTGAACCGCGAAGGCGTCCGCAGTGACCGCCGGGTTCTGCCCGGCCGTCGGGGCGGGCTGCCGCCGCGGTCCCGCAGCCGCCTGCTCGATCCTCGACGGACCGTCCGTCGGCGTCGGCCGACGCCGACGCGGCAGTCCCGGCCCGGCGGCAGCTTCCTGCTCTCCCGCCGCCTCCGCTTGTCCGCTCGCAGCCGTCGGCGAGGCCGTGGGGGACGCGTCCTCGTGGAGAGCCCAGTCCCTGTGGAATGTGCCCCGTACGTAGGCGAAGCCCTCGCCCGCCAGGTGCTGCGGGACCTCTGCGCCCCGTCCCTGAAGGAAGAGGTCCACGCACTCGTTCGCGCGCCGACCGGCGTCCGCCCGGTTGCCCGGCCGTGTGTTCTCGTGGTTGAGCAGGCTCATCAAGTCCCGTCGGGACAGCCCGCGATCGGGCTGGACGTCGCTTCGAATGGCAGTCCTCACCTCGTCGAACCAGGCAGGGGTCAACGGTTGGTTGACCGGCTGCCATCGCGGCGCGGGACGGTCGGACGCCGGGCTCGCGTCCAGGAGGCTCTCCGCTTCGCCGGGCGTGACCAAGACCTCCCGGACGCCGCCGTCGCCTTGAGGCCCGACGACGCCGAGTTCTTCCATACGGGCCAGCAGCGTGTCGGCCTCGGCCGCCGAGACGCCGTAGTCGTAGCTCAGGTCCAGAGCCAGGGTGTACTGCTTCGCCGCCACCTGCAGCACGACCGCACGGAACCGCTCTGCATCCCCCGCCAGAGTCGCGCCGGCTGGCGCGGCCTCGCTCTCTTCTGCGGAAAGTCCCCCCGGCGCAGGCGCTTGCGATGCGGTCTCCTCGCCCGCGACGGGCATCTGCTCGGCCGCCTCGTCAACTGCGGATTCGTAGCTGCCGAGCGGGGTGCTCACGTCCTCGGGCAGGTGACCGTGGATGTGGGCGATGTGATCTTCGGCAGCGTGGCGCAGGACACGCAGCAGGTTCCACCGCAGGCCGTTCCGGCCGCCGTTCGCGGACAGCCGGTTGATCAACGCTTGGGCACCGGACGAGATGATCTCCAGTGTCCGGACCCACAACGCCCGGCCGGTGCCTAGGGTGGTGCGGTCTGCCATGAAGCGGCCTACTCCGAGCCAGCCGTTGTTGACGGCTTCGCGCGCCGCGGACCAGACGGATGCGATCCGGCGCCACACCGGATGCTGCGCCAGGTCCCCGAGCCGCTCCGAGACCGCACCGTAGAGGCGATCGATCGACCCGACGCTGTTCGACAGCATCACGCGCATGCGGCCCTGTTCGTCCCGGCCCGTGCTGTTCCCCGTGCCTTGGCGCCGGACAGCGAGCCGCTCGGTGAACCAGTGCCAGGCGCGGCCCAGTTGGTCGGCCAGGTCGATGCGCTGGCCAGCGGGCAGCAGCCCGGTCAACCGGTCCGCGCGGGTCGCGGCGGCCCGGTGAAGACCCCATACCGCCCGCCAGCCACGCGAGTCACGCTGGCCCGACCGCTCCAGGCGCCGCGCCAGGTGCATCGCCCCGTGGGAGATGGCCCGCGCCGTGCGGGCTTCGATGGTCCGGTTGACGCCGTGCGCGCGGATGTCGCTCAGCGTCGTCTCCGCGTAGGTCAGCAACGCCTCTCGGACGGTTCCGCGGAGTTGCTGTCCTGCCTGGCCGATCGAGCGGATCATCGTCCATTCAGGGGTGCCCCAGTAGTAGCCTGCCTCGGCCTCGGCGTTGCCCATCGCCGCTTCGAGGGCGGCGGCGTCACCGGCCTCGACCGCCGGATCCTCGGCCGCTGGCAGGATCGGGTCTGCGTCGATGCTGGTGAGGATCCCGGACAGCGCCTGCCGTGTGGCGGCGTACTGTTCCCGCAGCCGCTGTTCGTCCTCGGTGCTGAATCGGGGCCGAGGAATGGGGGCTTGCGCCTCGGCCGGGGGTTCTGCGCCGCGCAAGAGGGCGACTATGTCCTCGAAGTGCCGGTCGAAGTCGTCTTGCCCCGGAACTTCAGGTTCTCCCGTGACTGCTTCGGCCGCAGCCATGCGTTCCTCCTCGATCAGGGCCTCGTACTCCTGGTCCACTTCCATCGCTGCCAGTTCCTCGGCGGACACCGGCTCGTCTTCTTCGTCGGTGCGGCGACGGACGCCCTCCTCGGGGTCCGGCTCCCACTCGTCACTGCTGTAGACGACGCCGTTGACGACCAGGTCATCGCCGATGACGTCCCGGAAGAAGTCGAAGCCGCCGTCGGCGCCCGTTTCGGCCGGTGAAGACGTCTGCGCCTCCTGCGGCTCAGTAGCCAGTCCGGATTCCGGGGTGCTCTCCTCCTGCGCCGTCGGCAGCTCGGCCACCACGGCGGTCAACTCCGGCTCGGCCGGATCGGCCGAAGCCGGTTCCGGTCCCGCGGTTGCGATGGAGGCGTCGGCCTCCCGAAGCGGTGCGGACTGCGCGCTCGGCGGTTCCTGACCGGAATCTTGCGCTGCCGCCGAAGCGGTTTCGGGGCCCGTGGGAGCGCCGCGATGTTCGGCCAGACGCGTCTCCTTGAAGCGGGAGAGCAGCCTGGCCCCGTCGTGTTCGCTGTCGAGCAGCGCCTGCACGTCCGGGGTGGCTTCCAGACGGGCCAGCTGTTCCTGTGCCTGCGTGTACACCGCGAGGAGCAGGTGTCGATCTTCCTCGGACGCGAACGCCGTACGTGTTGCCAGCGAGCGCCCGGCTTCGGCGACGGTCGCGTGCAGGTCTCGGCAGGCGCTGAGCAGATCGTCAGCCCAGGAGTGGGTGGTGTCGGCCGAGAGGATCGCGCCGAGGAAGGCCGTCTGGATACGAGCCGCTTCGTTGGCATCCGTGACCCCGGTTTCTTCCTGCAGTTCCCGGGCTTCGGACAACAGCAGCCGGCCCGTGGCCGAGTTGGCCCAGGCGTCGTAGGTGCGTTCCGTGGCATACAGATCGTCGAGGAAGTCGCCCTGGTTCTCGTACGGCAGGTGCTGGGGCACGGTGTTGGCGCCGGGTGCCGGGCCGGCGGCCTCGGCCGCCACAGGCACATCGGGCTGGTGCCCGTCGGCGCGTGGAGCCGCTTCAGGCGCGGTGGCGGAATCCGGCTCGGTGGTTGGTGGTCCAGCAACGGGGGGCTCCTCCGGCACGGGCTCCGCCGCCGTGAGCGTGTCGCGCGCTGTCGCTGAGGCTGCGGGCGCGGGCGCGAGGGGGCGTGGTGCGTCTGCCGGGAGGTCGACGAGCCCGGCCAGCGACTGCGGAAGGAGAAGAGGCTCGACATGGTCGTCGGGGTAGCCGCCGGATTCCCATGTGTACGGACGCAAGTCATCCGGCCCGACGACGAGGTCCCCGACGACGAACACTTCGGTGTCTGCGCTGACGACGGGACGCTCTCGCACGATGAACGGCAGCCGTTCCTCGGACACGCCGGTGATGCAGTCACCCGGTGTGAGCTCACTGAGGCGGCAGGCGCCTTTGAACCGGTCGGGCAGTACTGTCCTGAGCGCGGTCACCCGCTCCAACGTGGCGATCTCGGCAAAGGAGTCCTCCATGCCGCCGAAGTCGATCGGCAGCATCTGCCCCTGTTCCCAGTTCTCGGCGGCCCGGTTCCGTGCGATTCGTTCGTCCGCGGTACCCGTGAGGTGAGCTTCCAAGGCCTCCTTGATCATTTTCGCCTTGGTGTCGACGAGGATGCGCCACAGTTCCTTGTCGGCTGCCTTCCAGCTGCCCGACTCACCGATGACCTCGAAGCCCAGCTCACTGCGGGACATGGCGTTCCCGGTCCGCCATGCTGCCGCCACCAGCTGACGCCGTTCCGGCGGCAGAGCCGGACGGAGCCACACAATGGCCTTGGCCAGGGTCAGCCGACCGGCGCGGATCGTCGCCACGGCGTCGTCAGAGGTCTTGACCTCGATCTCGATGGAGCCGCTTCGGGAGTAGGCACTGGCAAATTCGTTGCCTGCCTCGTTGTAACCAGGCTCCGACGGCAGGCGAATCCAGCTCTCGTACAGTTGCGGGGTCGCCCTCCTTTTCTGGTCCATTTCGAAGATCAGTTTGCCGAAGTCCCACGGGCTGATCTTGCCCAGCGCCTCGGCGATGTCCCGGTTATCCAAGGGCTCGGGGGTGCGCTCCTCCTGCTCGGCGGGGGCCGGAGGCTCGCCGGTGTTCTCGGCGGCCTCGGGGACGGGCGCCTTGTCGTCCTCGGCCTGGAGCTCCGCAGCCGGCTGCTCTCCGTGGGCGGCGATGAGGCCGCGGAGGCGGGCGTACTGTTCGGTGACCGCCGAGTTGAGCAACTCGGCGATGCGTTCGCGGGCCCGGTCCACCTGTACCTTGACCGGGGCCAGAGCCGCGTCGACGTTCGGCCACACCTGCTGCCCGTCGGGGCTGTACGAGGTGCCAGCGAGCCCCATGACCTGCTCCAGCGCGTCCCGTGCGGCGGCGGCCCTGACATTGCGGCTGCGCGCTGCGCGCTCGATGTCGTCCACGGCCTCCAGGCAGAGGATCAGGGCCTGGCGAACCAGCGGGTCGGTGAGTTCCGGCAGGCGATGCGCTTCAGCGAGCTGGGTGTCGAGTTCGGTCAGCTGGTCCGGGTCGTCAGCGCGGGCCTGGATCAGGGTCTCGAAGTCGTTGAAGGCCTCAGTGGCGAGCTGGTCGATCTGGGCGCGCAGTTGTTGCGCGGCCTGGGTCACCAGGGTGCTCAGTGCGGAGTCGGGCTGCGGGAGTTCGTGCTGGGTGTGCCGGAGGTTCTCCTCGAACTGGGCCCAGGGGTTGTCCTGTTCCCAGATGTCGCGGACCTGGTTGTCGCCGAGAGCCTCGCGCAGTTCGCGGGCGAGGTTGGGGATCTCGTTCTTCTGTCCACGGCGGATTCCTGCCGTACCGCGCTTTTTGATCTTTTGGTCGTCCCAGGGCAAGGGCGCGACGCCCGGTTCGGCATCCTGTGCGGCAGGGGCGGTTGTCTGCTCGTCAGCGGGCGGGTCGTCCGCCTGGCCGGCGAACATGGATGGCTGGTCGGCGCCGTTGAGTGGTTCGCCCGGGTCCTGCAAGGTAGGGGCGGTCTGCTCGGGCTGCCCCTGGGCACCGGGATCCATCTGGGCGGTCTGGGCGGTTGCCTCCGTCGTGGTTTCGGTGTCGTCGGTCGGCTCAGGGTCGGCAGACTCCGCGGAGGCGGCAGTGGCCTGGCGGACCGACGCGGCGGGCTCGGTGTCTGCCGCCTCGCTGATCGCGCGCTCGGGCTGCTCTTCGGGGACGGAGTCGGGCGTCAGGTTCTCCGTGGCCTCTGGGGACGTTGGAGGCAGGGGCGGTTCGGGGACGGCGGTCTCGTCAGCGACGGGGGCGGGGGCGGCCTGCTCGGGTGCCGGGGTGGCAGTGATCTCGGTGGGGAGGGTGTCCGCGAGAGTGCCGATGGAGTGGATCCAGCCGAGGGAGCCGATGTCGAGGCGTTTCCTGGCCCGGGTCACCGTCACGTAGGCCAGGCGCAGCTTGTCCTGTGCGGGCAGGATGAGTTCGCCGGTCTTGGTGTCTTCCTTGGGCTGGGGGAAGTCGCTCCAGATCTGGACCTGGTCCCATTCGCGGCCCTTGGACTTGTGGGCGGTGGAGACGACCAGTTCGGGGCGGGTTTCCTCGTCGCGTGCTTCCTCCGGGACCAGGTCGCGGATCATGTTGATCAGGCCCTGGGGTGTGTAGCGGTCGACGAGCCGTACGAACGTCTGCAGGGTGGTCGCGTCCTCGTCGGATTCGGCGTACTCCTGGACCTCGTTCCAGTTCTCGAAGGCCGACAGTTCGGGGTGCTTGGTGCGGCGGCCCTGCTGGAGATCTCGGGCGGCCCGGGCGATGTCTTCGATGTCCCTGCCGCCGCCGACGAGTGCCACGCGCTTGCCTGCCTCGAACCCGGCGAAGACGGCGGAGATGGCGCCGACGTTGGTGTGGGTCAAAATCGCATCGGGCTCTTCGACGGTTCCCAGGACAGTGTCGAGTGTGGGTGCGCCTTCCAGCCGGAGGTCGGATTCGAGGAGAGCGAGGTATGCGTTGCCCACCTCGGCGACAGCGGGGCCGAACCGCCAACTCTGTGTCAAGGGCAGGACCACGTCGGCCGGCCAGTCCTGCAGCGCATCGACGGCACCGCGGAATTCGTAGATCGCCTGATTGCTGTCGCCGACGACGATGATCTGGGCGTCCTGGTCCTGGATCACCTTCTTCAGCACGGGATTGATGTCCTGGGCCTCGTCGAAGAAGATCGTGTCGAAGTTCAGGCGCGGGTCTGACAGGGCCCAGATCTTGAGATAGTCGTCGTGGTCGAAGAAGATCTTGTTGCTGTTCGGATCCGCGATGTCCGCCCAGGCCCGGCGGGCGTACTCCAGCAGCGTGCGCGCGGCGGGGACGTGCGCCCACTTCTCCCCGAGGTGCTGGCGCCCGAGTTCGGCATCAGCGCTCTGCCGATAGCGGCGGAGCGCCCCCATGACGATCTTGGCGATCTCCTCGGGCCCGACGTGCTGGAGGTTGCCGTCGCGGTCGCCAACCCGTATCTCAGCAGTGATGCCCAGCGCAGCCGCGACGTCTTTGGGACGCCGGGCACCGCTGTTGCGCGAGCCGGCGATGGACACCTTGTGTCGGTAGGGGGTGTTGCGCAGATCCTGCAGAGCGAAGGAGTGGCTGGTCCGGGCGGTGACGTTGCGACCGAACCTCTGGCTCGCTTCGTCAGCGATGGACCGGTTGAAGGCGATGTAGCCGATGCGCCGCTCCAGCATCTGCGCAGCGATCATCACCAACGTTGAGGTCTTCCCGGTGCCCGCGAGCGCCTGCACGGCAACGTGCTTGCCCTCGACGGCCGCATCGATGATCGCCTGCTGCTGAGCGGTTGGCGGGTACTTCCCGCTGGCCACGGCCGCGACCGCGCCCTCTTGGGCGTCCCGGGCCGCGAGGAAGGCCCGGACTTCCTCCAGGACCTGTTCTTTCTGCCCGCGCATGCCGTTGTAGCGCCAACGGCCCTTCTCGTACTTGAAGTTCCGATCCCGCTTCAACAGCTCGCGAAGGCCGTCTTCCGTGGGGGCGCCTGTCGTGCCCGTGACGTAGGTACCGGTCCTGTCGCTGACGATCTTGATTCGGCTCGTCCAGGGTCCTTCGGCCGCCGTCTCCGGCTCGGTCGCCGTCACGCTCTCCTCCTGTTGCTCGTCAGCCGGGGACATCGGCGTAGGTTCCGGCGCCGGAGCCGGTGCGGCATTCCCTCCTTGTGCGGGGCTGCTGGGGCCGACGTGACCGATGGCGACGCGGTCGCCGAGGGCGCCGATCAGCTCTTGCAGAGCCGCAGCCCCTGGCTCGGGCTGGTCGGGGTGCTGCTGGGTATCCCCAGCGGCTGCGCCTGTGGAGGGGGTGTTGGGGGCGGGGAGGGCCAGCCGTCCCAGGGCCTGCGCATAGGGGAGCTGGACGAGTTCCTCCACCTGCTTCCAGGTCAGGTCGCCCTGAAGTGGCAGCAGCCGGGCGTTGGTCCGGTGAAACAGGTCACGGGGGAACACCGTGTACCCCGTCTTGGAGGCGAGTGCGAGTTTGCTCTCCGGGGCGATCAGGACACCGTGCAGCAAGTCGCCGTACCGCCTGTCTTCCTCAGCGGCCTGAAGCAGGATCACGGCGTCGGGGATCACGCCGTTGGGGAACGTGAGGGTGGCCACGACCGCGAACTGGATCTCCGCGTCGTTCGGGGGGCGTTCGTCGTAGCGGGGCAGCGTACGAAGGTGCTCCTGGGTGAGTGGCTCGGCGGCGCTACTCAACAGCTGCTGAGCGTCGCTGAGTTCGGGCGCGGCCGGAGCGACCTGCTGGGAGGCAGGAGAGGTTGTCTGTTCCGGGTCGGCGGCCACCACCGCAGCGGTCTGTTCGTCGGCCGGGGCTGCCTGCTCTTCAGAGGCGGGGCTCTCGGTCGGTGCGAGCGCCTCCGGCGTGTGCCTGTTGCCTTCGTCTGCGCCGGTCATGGGAAGGCGGCGCACTGCCTCGTTGTACGGCATCGCGGCCAGGGCTTCGGCTTCTGCCCAGGGGATCGGGCGGGCGAGCGGCAGTACGCGGGAGCCAGGCAAGGACAGCAGGTCTTCAGGGACCCAGCGGCCATCCACGCTGCTGACGACGTGATCGTTTGCCGGCACGATCTGCGCCCCGTACACGAGGAGATCGTCGCCGTCGTCCTCCACTTGTTGCAGCAGCAGGAGCACGTCGCGAACCTGCCCGTCCCGGAAGGGCAGTGTCGCCAGGACGGCGAGACGGACGTCCTCACCGGGGCGGTGCTCGGGACCGAGGGGCAGTGAGTGCAGGTGTTCTTCGGTCAGGGAGGACCCGGTGGGTGTACCGGTCGAGGCCTCACTGACGGCCTGTGCCGAGGGTTCGGCGGCGCTACTGTCGCGCGGAGCAGTGTTCTGTTGACTCTTGCTCGCGGCAGATGGTGTCGCCGATTCGGCCGTCGCCGCGCCAGCTTGGCGGGCCACGCCTGCTTCGGCGGGCTGATCGGTCGGCGCTGCGGCCACGGCTGCGTACACCTGCTCGAAGGCGCCTTCCGCGTAGTGCTCCTCCACTCCCTGGCGGTCGTGGCGGAACCAGTCCCGGAACCTGTCACCTCCTGCGCCCGTTGCCGACAGATCGGCGGCGCCGAGCCAGGCCATGAACAACTGACGGGCTTCCTCGCGGGGCCGCCCGTCCACAAGCAGCGCCCGCAGATGGTCATCGGCGACGGCCGCTCGCACAGCCCGTTCCTGGGCGTCGTCGCGCATCGCGGCGGACCAACGGGCGCTCTCGGCCTGGAACTCGGCTCGCTTCCGCTCGCGTTCGCTCGCGCCGTCAGCGGGGGAAGCCGCCGGCTGCTCATCGGGGACGAGCGGGCCTGGCTCCTGCGGGACGGGGGCTGCGGCTTGTACACGCAGCTGCCGGTGTGCGCGCGGGCCTGCCAGATCGAGGACCTGGCGGCGTCCGTCCTCCTTGAGGTAGGTCCACAGCAGGTGTTCCGAGCCGCCATCCGTGATCAGTTCGTCGGCGGCGGTCGCGAAGACAGCGAGGAAGTCGGCCTGTTCGTTGGCGTGCGCGGCCTGGACCAGAGCGGGGTTCTCGCTCGCCGTGTTCACCAGCCAGGCCGCGACGTCCTCGGGGTCGGGGGCCATGGAGTCGCGCAGCAGATCGCGGACCGTCCGCTGGATCACCGTGCGTACGGTGGGAGCGTTCCAGGCCGGTGCTACCGGGCTGTCGGGCAGGTGCTCGCTGAGCCAGGCGTCGACCTCCTCGTCGGACACGAGTGAGTCGGAGAGTTTCGCCGGTCGTTTCAGGAGGGGCAGCGCGGCATGCGCGGGCAGCGTCAGGCCTGGTATGTCGGCGCCGCGCAGGTCGGGAACCTCTTGGGCGGCGCCGGTGCGCTCGGCGGGGATGGAGACGTTGACCAGCAGGTGTCCCGCGGCGCTCCTGGCCGCCACGGTGATCTCGATGCGCCGCTGCTGCACCGCTGTCGGCTCGTACCCAGCCGTCTGGCCGGTCGGCACGGAGGCCTGCTCGTCCTCGCGCACGTCGGAATGACGGGGGCTGTCCGGTGTGGGGGCGGGCTCCTGTCCGACCGGTTCCGAGCGTTCGCCCTCGGTCTGTGCTGCCGGGAGCGCGGGAGTCCCGAAGATCTGCTGCCAGTCCTCTCCCTGCTGGGCGGTCGCGGTGATGCGCGAGGCCAGCTGCACGGCGTACTGCTTCATCGTGCGGAAATGGCCCATCACCACGGGGGCCCGGTAGCGCTCCTCCTCCAGATTCTGGGCGAGGACCAGGACGGCGCGGGCGAGCTTCGTGCAGCGCTCGACCACAGTGCCGGCCGGATGCGTGAACGGATCACTCACGCGCCCCACTGGCCCGTCGCACAGCTCCTCCATGGCCAGCCAGACCGCCTGGCCGTCCGGTCGGGTCTGCACTCCTTGGTCGGTGAGGCCCCGTCCGATCAGACGTCGGCCCGCAGGGGTGTCTTTCAGCCCTGACAGCGCGCCGTACATCTCCCAGAAGTCGTGCTGGGCATCCTCCTTCGACGTGTACGGCTGGCCAACGGGGATGACGATCTCGGGAGCCGTGTCCTGCTCGGGCTCCTCGACCATGCGGAACCGGCGTCCCATGCGGGTCAGCTCGTCGGTGAGATTCCGTACGTGGAGGTCCCGCGTGGGCCGGCTCATATTGCGCCGCAGGTACCAGAATCCCTGGTTGCGGCTCCACCGGAACTTGTGGCGGTCCAGAGCAGCACGCACGGGCGCGTCGGAGTCCTCGCTGGTGGTGCCGCGGACCACGGTGCCCCGGTAGTGGTGCTCGATCTCCAGGGCGGTGTCGGTGAGCGGAGGGGTCTGTTGCGGCTCGGGGGCGGGGACATGTTCGGCGTCGAGCCGCCGACGGCGCTGGGCAACGCCTGCCTGCACGGCCGCGACGGTCTCCGGGCGCTCGGTGGAGGCCCGGCAGGCGACCGCGTGTTCGTAGGAATAGCGGACGAGGTCGCCCAGCCGCTTGGCGTCGTCGGGGTGCCGGTAGTCGCTGGAGCGCAGGCTCAGCACCAGGTCGTACGCTGCGTGCGCCATCGCCGTCACGTGCCGGTTGACCTCGTCCAGGGTCTCGGCGGCGAGCGTGACGAAATCGGCGGCATACCGGGTGTCCCGGGCAGCGTCGAGGGCCTCGCGGGCGGCCGACCCTTCAGGCGTGCTGTCGAGCAGCGCCTTGGCGGTATCGGTCGCCATCCACCTGTTCCACGCGGATTCCGCCTTGTTGGCGCCTCCGACGAAGTCGTCGGCCGCCTCGTACGGAGTCTCCTCCATGCCCAGCTCGTGGGCCGCCAGGCGCTGGTGGTGCTGGAAGGCCTTGCGCGCCAGGTCGCGCAGCGCGTACCGGCTGACTCCGTCCTCGGCCTCCTGCGCGGCACCGAGGGCGTAGGAGGTGACCTCCATCCAGTCAGTCAGGGCTGAGGCGACCGTGTCGTGCGGCCGGCGCAGCATGAGCATGGTTCCGCGCAGCTGGTCCGAGTACGGCCCGCCGTGGTCGTCGTAGGCGTGCGGCCACTTCGGGAAGCTGTCGAAGATGTCAGACAGAGCACGGGCGATTTCGGCGCTGTCCTGGTACCAGGGAGCTGTCAGCCGGAGGGGGTCGATGTGGTCGAGGACGGCGGTGTGGTCGTCGTCGAGGTCGGATGCGTCCAGGAGCAGGTCGGCGAGGTCGCTTCGTCGTGCCTGCATGCGCGCTAGGTGGCGCTCCGTGTACTGGGCGGCCTTCTGAGCAGCCGCCCTCACGTCGTGACGGGGGTCGTCAGCGAGCTGTACAGCGGTTTCGGCGAGGCGGTCGTACAGGCTGAACACGTCGGCGGGCGTGCTCGGTTCACTCCCGGTGATCGCCGCGACCGCCGCGACCGCCGCGTGGCGTGCCGGTTTCGGGCCCGGGTGGTCGCCCTCGTGTTGCGCGAGGACGTCCCGGAGCTGCTCGGCGGCCATAGCAACGTAGTGCCGTCCACCGACCAGTTCCGCAGCGTGCGCGTAGCCTTCGAGGACGATCGCCAGATTCGCCACCTGGGGCAGCGCCGAGCCGAGGCCCTCGCCCCCCGCACCGGCCAGCGGGGCGAAGGCTGCGGCCACGGGAGTCTCGGTCCGCGGATCGGTTGTCGACTCCGGCTCCGGCGAGGGGACGGTGCTCGTCGCCGGCTGCGGTGCTGGTGTGGTCGTCGCGGCGGACGCCGGTGCAGGGGTGGCCGGTTGGCCTGTAGCGAGCTGAACGGAGAACCGGACGCCGCCGGGGCCGGAGACCGCGAGTCCGTCTTCGGTCTCTTCCAGGTCCGTACCGTCGGCGGCAAGTTGCGCCAGGCCGGCCGCGAGGTCACGGCCGCTGACCGGGCCCGCGGAGAGGCCCCGGGGCCCGGCGACGGTGTACTGGTCCCACGGGAGGATGCCGGGGATGAATTCCACGGCGTCTTCGTCGAGCGTGAGAGGCTCCGGGGAGCGGACCCACTGCTGGTAGGCGTCGCTGCTGCGGTCCTCGACGGTGCTGCGGTACCGGGATGCGTGGTCGCGCAGGCCCGTGTAGATCTCCCAGTTGCCCTCGGTGCTCCTTCCGTCTTCCCGCTCCCACTGTTCGATCACGGCACGGCATTGGTTGGCGAAGTGCTGGAGGTGCGACCACTCAGGTACGGACTCCAGGCCGAGCAGGCGGGCGATCCGGGCCGTCCGGCTGGCACCTATCGCGGCTTCGGCGGCGACCCTCAGTGCATCCGCCAGGTCACCAGGGTCCAGGCTGCGCAGACGCCGAGCATGGTCCGCCGCCCATACGAGGTAGTCGGCCAGCGCCGCTTGTTCCACCGCCCAGTACTCGCTCCGGTCGGTATAGGGAGTGTCCGGTACGTGCCCGGGTCGCTGGGCGGTCGCGTGTGGTGTCGTCGCCGGGACAGGCTCCGGTTCGGCTGCGGAGTCGGAGGTTTCCTGTACGGTCCGGGCGCTGTCCGCCGTAGGCGCGCTGTCGTGAAGACCGTCTCCTACGGTCGGCGGGTTCGCGGCCGGCTCGGCTGCGGACGCGGAGGCCAGCTCATCTGATGCCTCTTGGGCTGCGCGGGCTCGGGACGGCGGTGGGGCATCAACCAGTTCGGCTGCGGCCGCGGTTTCCTGCGGTGCTCGGCCCGGCTGGGGACGGTCGGCCGTGTCCGGATGAGCCCATGGCGCGATCTCATAGAAGCCCACCCGCATCGCCTGCCGAAAGGCGGTTTCGTCACCATCGCCTGCCAGGGCGGCCTTCAACGACCTAGCTCGGCTTTCGAGTTGGTCGGTCAACCAGGCATCGAACAGGTCACCGGCCTGGCTGCCGCTGGTGCGCAGAGCACGCTGGGCGTCCTGAAGGAGCTGGTCGATGGCTGCCTCGTACGCCTGGGCTACGCTGGCAGGGAATTCCTCGGTGAGCGGTGTGACCTTCACCGACCCGATGGGCCCGGTGATCACGACCGCGCCTGTGGCGTCCGGTTCGATCGCGACGTCCGACCCGTCATGGCCGAGCTGTTGAACCATGTCGTTGAGGAACGTGCCGCGCGAGTCACTGAGGGTCCCGCCGAGCATGGTGTGCTGATACCAGCGGTCCGGATCGAACGGTCGGCCCGCGTTGGGCGAAGCGGCGCCGGGCGCCGGTTGAGCTGAGAAGGAAGGATTCGCTGGTGCTGTGGTCGGCCGTACAGAGCGCCGTCGGCCTTCCAGCGGAGCAACGTAAGTGATGTGCTCGCGGGCGGAGCGGGCCACCTGCTCGGTGAGGTCCCTCATCGCGCGACCGGTCGCGTTGGGCCTGAAGCGTGGGGAGTCCAGGTGGGCCAGGAAGTCCTCGCAGGCGCGAGCAAGACCATGGAAGAGATCCAGGGCCCACGGATCGCCGCCAGGTACAGGGGTCTCGTCGGCGGAGTCACGCGCATGGCGTATTGCCTCGGCCAGCGCAAGCCCTGACTGCTCCATCTGTCCGGCCAGTTCCTGGCTCTGGCCGGACATCCCCTCGACGACGTCCAAGTTCTGCCAGGCGGCGAAGTCCGCCAAGACGGCGTCTTCACCCGCAACGGCGGCAGCCTCATCCGGATACGGCCACGGGGCCGAGGCAACATGGCCAGGCCCTCCGCCCGCCCCGGCCGCAGCGTGTTCCGTCGTACCGGCATCCGAGCCGGCGGGCGCGGCATCGGGCATGGCCCGGGCACGCGTGCCGTCGGCCAACGCGTCCAGGAATCCGCGGGTGGTATCGCTCAGGTCGTCGGGCTTGAGAGTCCCCGGATCGACCTCCACCCAGCCGTCGGTAGAGCCGCCCGCCATGACCATGGCGTCGTGGACCGCTGCGTCGACCAACTCGGCGCCGGGTTCGGTGACCCCCGCGTCGTGGACTTCCGGCTCGCTCGCCTCCGCGGCTCCCTGCACGCCGAGGGCTTTGGTCAGCTTGCGGTGCTGGGCCTCGATCTTGTCGAGTTCGGCTTGCTGCGGGAAGGCCTTGCCTACCAGCTCCTTGGCCCGCGCGATGTTCGCCTCGATCCGCGCGATGTGCTGCTCTGCCTTGGCGTGAACGGTCTCCAAGCCGTCCAGGGCGTTTTCCAGCTTCCGGATGAGGCCGACGCGGTCTTGTTTGGCCAGGCCGCTCGCCGACAGCCAGACGGTGTCGACGGGAGCGTCCTGGAAGGACACCCCCACGATCAGGCCCTCGAAGCTGCGCTCTACGAGAGCGTGGACCGGGATGCCGCCGAGTTCCCCGACGGCGGCGTCCTGTGGTCGGCCGCCGGTGTTGACCGAGGAGCGGACCAGCCGTTCAAGTCGCTGGGCCAGCGCCTCGCCGGCCTCCCGGCGCTCGTCGTAGGCGCGGCCCTCGACCGTCATCGTGAAGGCGTCGCCCCGGGTGGCGGTGCGCCGCTCCATGGCGGCCCGGGCCTCCTGCATGTGAGCCGTGAGGTCCTGGACACGCCGTCGCCCCTGCTCGCCAGTGACTTCGTAGGCGAATTGCTCGTCGTGCCACATCTGCTGGTCGAGGCGCAGTTTGGCGAGCATGCCTTCGACGCGCTCCAGCTCTTCCAGCTCTGGCTTGTCCGCAGCGACGGCGAACATCACGCCGGCGGGGATGCGTCCGTCGTCGCCGTCCTCGGCGGCTTCCAGGATGCGGCTGGTGTCGTTGATGTCGAGGATGGCCTCGGCGAATTGCTGCTTGGTGGCGACCTTCTGCCACAGGAACGGGTCGTAGGACTTCTTGGTGATGATCGCGGTGTGGTGGATTGCCGTGTTCTGGTTGCCCTGGCGTTTGCCTCGCCCCAGGCTCTGGATGATCGGTGTGGCCTTCCAGGTGGGGTCGATCTGCATCACGTGGATGACGCGTTTTTGCAGGTTGCGGCCGGTCCCCAGGCCGGAGCGGCTGCCGACCAGCACGGCGATGCGCCCCTCGCGGGCGTCCTTGTCGAGCCGGGCCTTCTGCTGCGGGTTTTTCGCCTCTTGGTCGAAGCGGATGAGGCTGCCCGGCATGCCGCGAGCGGTCAGTGCCTCGCGTAGCGCCTCGTAGAACACGAACTCCTTGTCCGGGCCGGGCACGCCGAGGTCGCAGAAGGCGAGTTGCAGGCTGCCGCGGTTGGACTCTTCGTTGCCGTCGTCGTCGTAGTAGACGTCGTCCTTGTGCAGCTGCCAGAGACGGAACAGCTCGTCAGCGGCGACGTCGACCTTCTGGGCTTCGTCGGTGCTCTTGTTGACCAGCCGTACGTCGAGCGAGGCCAGGCGCCCGTCCGTGGAAATCCACAGGGTGTTGTCCTCGACCAGCTTGCCCTTGCGGTTGTACTTCAGGTCCGGGCTGCCGAGGCGGATGCCCATCATCCGCTTGCCCAGCGACTGCATGTGCTGGCGCAGTTCCGGAGAGGCTTCGGCCTCCAGGATCCGCATCTCGCCGCCGATGATGGCGGGTTCCCCGAGCTGGAGATCGCGCTTGAGTTTGACGTCAGCGACCGTGAACAAGACGCGTTTGAGTTCGGTCTGGTTGACGTAGCGGGCGTAACGGGCGCGAGTGGAGAAGGAGTTGCCGTCCGGGCTCATCTCGACCCGGTTGACGGGCTGAATGTAGGTGGAGACGAACTGGTCGTCCTCCTCGATGCCCCATTCGTCGCGTAGCAGGTCAGGGGCGAGGTATTTGATGGCGGTCAGGATCTCCATCGGGGAGTTGTCCACCGGCGTGGCGGTGGCATGGGTCGTCACCCGCCCGCCATAGTTCTTGCGCAGGTAGGACAGCTTCATGTCCATGTCCGCGGTGATCTGGTTGCCTTCGAGGGCGAGTTCGCGGATGGAGGAGATCACCCGGAGGTTCTTCAGGGTGTGCGCTTCGTCGTAGAAGATGTACGTCGAGCCGGTCCGCTCGAACTCCACGCCCGAGTCGCCTGGCGTCTTGAGTTCGTCCTCGATCCGCCCCTTCAGCGTGGCGATCTGGTTCTCGATGTCCTTGACGGTGTACTTGTCGTCGCCATCGGCGTTGTCGAGGTGCGCCTCCAGGCGCTTGACCTCCCGGTTGATGTAGTCCAGGCGGGCCGCTTTGGACATCGGGATCTTCTTAAACGCAGTGTGGCTGATGATGACCGCGTCCCAGTTGCCGGTTGACCAGCGGGCGACGAACTTGTGCCGGCGTTCTCCGGTGAGGTCGGAGGAGTCGGCCACCAGGATCCGGGCCCGCGGGTAGGCCTGGAGGAACTCGCGCTGGAACTGGCCCAACACCCCCTTGGGCACGGCGTAGACCGGCTTCTTGGCGAGGCCGAGGCGGGTCAGTTCCATCCCGCCGACGATCATTTCGAGGGTCTTGCCTGCACCGGTGCCGTGGTAGAGCCCGACACCGTGCTTGGAGGCGCGGATCCGGGCGACCGCGGCCTTCTGGTGGGGGTGCAGGGTGTAGGCCTTGGACAGTCCTGGGGCCGTGATCTGCACGCCGTTGTAGGTCGGGGGGACGATGGCGTTGTAGCGGTCGTTGTAGTACCGCAGCAGGGTCTCGGCCCGGTCGGGGTCTTCCCACAGCCACATCCGGAAGCGGTCGTCCAGCTGCTTGGACTTCGCCAGGGCGAACGCCGTCGCCTGCCGGTCTGTCACCACCTGCCCGTCGGGCGGTATTTTCCTGGTGACCAGAATTTCCTGGTTGTTGAGCAGGTTGCTGGCAAGGGCTTGGGCGGAGCGGGCCTGGGTCCCCCAGACGGTGCGGGCCAGCAGGCTTGCGGTGTCTCCGCCTTTGACGCTCCAGCGGGCGCCGAGGTTGCTGACCTTGATGTCGTCGTCTTCCAGGATCTCGCGCAGGAACTGCTGCACGTACTTGGCGCCGACCCAGGCGGCGCCGAGCCGGCTCTGGATCTCTGCGGGTTGCAGGTCGCGGGGGATCACCTCGCGCAGGGCCTCGACGTTGACGGCGAACGCGGAGTCCTTGGTCGCGGCGTTCTCGGCCGCGGCGAGCTTGCGGCGGACGTTGCCCGAGAGGTACTCCATGCGGCGCACCAGACCGCCGGCCGGATCGTCGTAGACGAGGGTGCCCAGCGCCTCACGTGCCGCCTGCTCGCTGTCCAGGCCAAGCAGGGCGGCCACGACGTCGAGGCGGATCTCGTTGTGCTGGTCCCAGCAGATCAGTGCCGCGTCTTCCGGGCTGTCCGCCCGGGTCAGCGGCTCGGGCGGGGCAACGACCCGCTTGGCGAACAGGTCGGCCTTCGTCGCGCTCTGGTGGTCCTCGTCGAACTTCTCCAGCGCGAAGACGTACGGGGCGAAGGGGTCGTTGCGGAACCCGCCCATGCGCGGGTAGGTCCGGCGCTCGGCCGCGTTGTCGTCCTGTGCGGCTTCGCCGGAAGGAGGGTTGTTGACCTTGAAGCGGTTGATCGGGCCGAACCGTGCCACGTACGCGTCGTAGCGGCGGTTGAGTTCGGCCCGCAGCTGCGTCATGCGCGGGGTGATGAGGTGGTGCTCGGACTCCTCGTCCAGCAGGGCTACGGCGATATCGCGCAGGCCGATCAGCTCGCGCAGTTCCCTGGCCTGCGTCTTTGCAGGTACGTGCGGGACGGGCCGGCCGTTGCGGATCTCGGTGAAGGTGCCCTCGGGCCCGAGTTCCAGCAGCCCGTCGTACTTTTCCAGCGCCCCGTGGAAGACCATCCGCTCGGTGAAAGTGCGGCCCGTCTCCTGGGCACGCTGAGCCACCTGGTCCAAGGCGGCGGCGAGGGCGGTGTCCACCTGCTGGTCTGCTTGCACGACGAGATCGGGACCGTGCCGCGCGATGTCGGCCTTGGGTGTGCCGAGCACCATCTCCGGGTGCTGCACGAAGTAGTTGTTGATCTCGATGGGCTGCGGTGCCACGCCCGGCCGGGAGCCGGGCAGGACGGTCGGCTCGATGGCCAGCCAGTCGGCATCGGCGGCGGGCTCTGACTCGGCGCGGCGCCGGAAGACGAGCATGTCGGTCACGACCGGCGTGCCGGCGGCCTCCTGGTGGGCGCCGCTGGGCAGGCGGACCGCGCCGAGGAGGTCACCGAGGGCGGCCATCCGCTCCCGGGCCTCCTTGTGGGTCTGGTCGGTGCCGTCGAGGGTGTAGCGGCTGGTGATCAGGACGACGATGCCGCCGGGCCGGGTGAACTCCAGGCTCTTGAGGATGAAGTGGTTGTGGATCGAGTGGCGCCGGCCAGGGTTGTACTTCCGGTCGGTGACCTTGTACTTGCCGAACGGGACATTGCCGACGACGACGTCGAAGTCCTCTTCGGGTGGGCGCGTGTCGGCGAAGGACTCGGTGAGGATCTGCGCGTTCGGATAAAGAGCGCGGGCGACGGCGGCGGTGATGGGGTCGACCTCGACGCCGACGATCTCGGCATCGGCGGGGGCATCGGCGAGGAAGCGTCCGGCGCCCACGCCGGGCTCCAACACCCGCAGTTGTGCTCCGGCCGGCACGCCGAATCGCCGCAAGGCCTGCCAGACGACGCGGGCGTAGGCAGGATCGGTGTAGTGGGCGTTCAGGGTCGAGGAGCGGGCCTTGGCGTACTCGTCTTCCGACAGGATGTCCCGCAGATGGGCGCGTTCGGCCGCGAACGTGGCGGAGAACTTCTTCCGCTCGTCAAACAGGTACGGAGTGGCGCCCCAGCCCGTCCACTGCTGGAGCACCTGCCGCTCGGCATCGGTGGTCGGCCGGTTCTCCGCCCGCAGGCGGAGAACGACGTGCACGGCCGCGATGTTCGCCGCGACCCGCTCTCGCTCCGTACGCGGCCCGGGCTGGGCTACTCCTGGTCCGGCTCCACGTCCAGGAGCAGCCTCTCCCGCAGCACTTCGCCCTCCGCCGTCAAACGGGAGGTGTTCAGCCGCTGCAGGCGCTGCAGGTATCCCTCCCCGTTCGGCTCCTGACCCGCCAGTTCCCGGGCTCGCGTCTCGATCTCCGTCGAGATCTCCTCCCCGAGTGCTGTGAAGAACTCCTCCGGGTTCTCCAGCCCTCCGAACGCCTGGGGCTTGTGCTCCTTCCAGTGCGTCATCGCCTGCTCGCCGTACCGGTTCATCGTCGAACTCTCCTGCCTGCTCGGCACTGTTGGACCTGGTGGACGGGGCCGGGTGCCCCGTCTCATCCTCTCCCGCCAACGGATCATCCGGGCGTGCTGCAGCCCGGCCCGACCCCCGATGCGCCTGGGCGTCGAAGTCCAGGCCGGGCAGGAAGCCGTCGGCGTTGTTGGTCGGACGGTCGTCGGCGGGCGGCTGCGGTGTACTCAACGCCTGCTCCCAGGGTGCGAAAGGCAGATGCGTGGATGGGGGCCCAGAGACGCGGGGTGCGTGCGGCTGGCGGGCCGGTGGCTAGGAGGGGGACGACGGCACGGCGATGACGCGGACGGGCATGGTGCCGTCCGGGAACGCGGCGGCGGGTGGGCGTGTCAACTCGTGGAGGACGATCCGGTCGGCTTCGTCTCCGACGGAGGCGATCCGGTGGGACCGCCGTTCTTCGGTCTCGCCGTCGGCGGGCGTTCCGGCGAGGACCATCGCGTCGCGTAGTTCCCCGGCCTGCCGCTCGGCCGCGATCCCGAGCTGGGTGAAGTAGGCCAGGGGATCCGGCAGCGTCCCGTACCGGTGTGGCAGATGCTCTCGCCAGTGGGTGAAGGCGGCGCGCCCGTACCTGTTCATGATCATCGCGGGCTCCTGTGTGGTGTCGTCATCCGTCGCTGTCCTCGTCGTCTTCCGACGGCTTCGCGTGGCTCGGCCCGGGTGGATTGCCGTCGGTCTCGCGGTCTCCGGCGGCCAGGAGGAGGGCCAGGTAGTCGGCATCGCCGCTCCAGACGGCATCGCGGTGCCGGGCCTTGTGCTGGCCGTTGCGGCAGGAGCCGAGCCAGAACCGGCCCATGCGCTCCAGGGCACGGGCCAGGGCGTCCTGCCACAGGTAGGGCGCCGAGCCGCCGTCCTCCCCGCTCGCGTACGCCGACTCGTGGGAGGTCCACAGGGCGGTGAGTTCCTCGACGACCGCGCCGTGTTTCCACCAGCACTGGCGCGGCAATTGATCGGTGGTCATCTCGTAACGGTCGGCCGCCCAGATCACCCAGGACACGAACTGCGGCCAGAGCACGGCGTGTTGCTCGGCGTCGAGTTCCTGCCACCGCACCGGCTCGCCGGCCGGGCGCTCCCGCTCGCCGTCCGTGTCCCCGCTGCCGGACGTGCCGGTGACCGACAGTTGCTCCTCCAGCAACTTGACGCGCTCGCTGAGGAGTACCTGCTCTGCGTTGATGTTGGTGAGTTCGGCGAAGATGTCATCGAAGCCGCTAGCCATGGCCGCCCGCCTTCTCCAGGCGGACGCGGTCCTCGACCATCTCGTGCGCCCGGCGCGTGGCGTCTTTGATCTCGGCCGCCCGCGTCCCCTCGTGGGCCCGGACGAACGTCACGAGGGTGGCGGGGGTGCGGCGGTGGAACACCATCCCGCCGCGTTCCGGGATCATCCGGATCGTGGCCGGCTCGACGACCGCCCGGCGGCGGACCGACGTGGATACCGAGACCCGGTCCCCGTCGTCGGAGACGGTCTCCACGTCCTCGTCGAATTCACCGGCGAGAGAGCTGTAGGACTTCAGTTCCTCGGGATCCGAGATACCGCCCAGGAAAACCTTCACGGTGCCGCTGGCGAACATTTTCCGGACGCCCAGGGCGCCCCAGCGCTCCTCGGCCTGGGCATAGCCCTGGAGCACGGCCATGATGAAAATGTTCTGCGAGCCGCTGACGCTCATCAGACTCGGTATTTCCGGCAATGGCGCGACGTTGGCCAGCTCGTCCAGGAAACAGCCGAGCGGAATCGGGAGACGGCCGTTGGGGCTGCGGGCGGCAACCCTCTTGGCGGTGTCGAACATCGCTTTGGCGAAGGCTGCGTTCAGCGGCGCCAAGGCGCTTCCTTCTTCGTCCTCGCCGATCAGGAACAGGGTTCCGGACTGCCGGAGGTAGGTCTCGATGTCGAAGACCTCCACGTCCCCCTGGGGGGCGAAGATCTCAGCGACCTTCTCGTCGTAGAGCGCGATGAAACTCTGCTCCGCAGTCCTCCAGGTGGCGGAACGTTCCTCCTCGGCCGCCGCGTGCTGACCGGCCAGCGCGGCGGCGAGGAGGTGCTTGCCCTTGGCCGCCAGCAGGTCGACCGCCTCGCGGTTGTCCGGGTCCGTCGCCCATGCCAGCACGTCGAGAACCGGACGCTTGTGCAGGGCTGCGGCATGCAGCCAGCAGGTAATAAGGGTTTTCGCGTTGAGCGCGAAATAACCGCCATTCTTTGTCCCTTCTTCGCTTTTGGTGGTTGCCGCGAGGGTCTCGGCCCGTTTTCGCGCGACCTGGTACTCCTCGCATCCTGCGGTCAAGGGCCAGCGCAGCTGATTCGGCCAGCCGGACAGTCCAGTCGGGTCCAGAACCCAGACGGGACCGTGTTCTTGCCGCAGAAGTGCCGTGTTGTAGAGGACGTCGGTCTTGCTGCTGGTGGCGAGGACCGTTCCGCGGAATTCGAGGATTTCCGGGAGGATGATCTGGGAGGTCTTTCCCTCGCGCGGCGGGGCGACCAGGATCATCGATTCCTCGATCGTGATCCACAGAGGGATGTCCGTGGGGTCGGCGCTTCCGATGTAGACGGCGACGTCGCGGATGGTGATGGTCTTGGGGTTCTGTTCGGCGAGCGTGGGACGCAGGGACCCTGCGCGGGACAGGGCCTGCGGTTCGCCCATGGCCTTCTCCAGCTGGGCCCGGGTGGCCATCCCGTCGGCGCCGTCGGCACCCCGGTGCTTCCACCACCAGTACGTCTTCCACGTGCCCCACACGGCTGCGGCGAGCAGCACGAGGAAGGTGGGCCAGAACACGAAGGGACCGGCCACACCCGCGTCCCGCGGCCAGGCCGCGGCGGGGTCACCGGGATGCCGGAAGACCGCGGTGACCGCCTTGCCCGCCGAGTCCCAGGTGATGGACGCGGGCCGTCCGTGAGCCAGGGCTCCGGACACCAGCGCGGTCAGCCACAGCAGTGCAGTGAGCGCGAACGCCGCGATCAGCGGGATGATCCACACGGTGTCGCGCCCGAGGCGCAGGCGTGCCGCGGTCTTCGGGGTGGCCGCTTTCGGCATCATGCCGCAGCCCCCTTACGAAGGGGGATAATCGGAGCCGAGGCATGGCCGTGGGGGTCTGCGGACTCGCGCGGGCCCTCGGACATCCGGCGGTTGGTGTCCGTAAGACGAATCTCCAACTTTGTCCGGATATGCTCCACGAGGTTGACCCGCGAGCCCACCTGCCAGATGGCCCGTCCGGGCGCACACACGTTGGACCCGTCCGCCAGCGCCTTGCGCGCCCAGTCGGGAAGTCCCAGGTAGTCGGCGGTGGTCTCGGCCTCGTCCCGGTCCATGTGGTAGAGGACCCGGGTTGCCGTCAATTTCAGGATGGCCGCCGCTTCCGGGGCCTGTTCCAGCAGCAGATCCCCGAGGTGGTGCAGTACCGCCCAGAAGGACAGTCCCAGGCGTCGGCCGTAGCGGACCAGTTCCTCGAAGAGCCGCGCGACCGGCCGGTGGGAGAGGATGTGCCAGGCCTCCTCGACGATCAGAGTCCTTTTGATCCGGTCGTCCGGCTTGATCCATCCGAACCTCAGCCAGGGTCCGATGACCGCCATCAGCAGCGGCATGGCCTCGCCCTCGCGCGGCAGCTTCGTCAGATCGAAGATGATCAACCGGGCGTCGAGGTCGATCCCTTCGGTCGTCGGTCCGTCGAACATGCCCGCCAGGTCCCGGCTGGGGTTGCACAGCGAGTCCAGGGCCAGGGCTGCCGGCTGGCCCCACTCCGTCAACTCCTCGGGGGTGACTGGCTGTTGCCCGAGGAGGGCCGACTGCGGTGCGGTGAGCGCGTCCAGGACATCGGAGAGGATCGCCACGCGCTGCTGCTTGCGGGCGGCGGCGGTCGCCGCTTTGTGGGCCTCGGCCAGGGCGAACTTCGTCTGCGAGGTGAGCGTGCCGGTGAGGATCTCCATCATGGACAGGAGCAGCTTGAACTGGTGCTCGGCAGGGATGCGGCCGTCGAGCGGGTTGATCCGCACCCCTTCGCCCGCGTCCCCGGCGCCGTAGACGAGACGGATCGGCGTGATGCCCAACTGCCGGGCGATGCCGTCCCATTCGCCCGCTCCGTCCTCGCCCTGCGCGTCCAGGATCGCGAAATTGCGGTCTTTGAAGCGCAGTTGGCGCAGGACGTAGGTCTTCTCCAGCGCGGACTTGCCGTATCCGCTCTTTCCCAGGATCAGTGCGTGCCCGCTGGCGAGCCGGACACGGGCCTGCGGGTTATAGAGGACGAAGGGGTCGTAGATGTAGGCCTTGCCGCTGTAGGCCTCCCGGCCGATGATCACGCCGCGGGGGTCCATGCTGGCCGCGCCGACCGCCGGGTAGAGACCGCAGGCGTGGCTGGTGGTCGAGCGGACGGCCCGTCGCCGGGTCTGCGTCTGGCGCCGCAGCATCTCCAGCATCGCTACCGCCCTTCCTTCAGCAGTCCGGCGGTGAAGGGCAGGGTGTTGGCGAAGGCCCGGTGGTGCTCGGCGTCGCACCACTCCATGCGCAGTCCGGCGCGGGTGGCGCCGGCGCGGACCGTGTCGGCATCCCGGCGCAGGGCGTCGAGGGTGGGCGAGGTGACGGTGATCCAGGCCGTGAGCCGCGTGCCCGCCGCGCCGTCGGCGATATCACGCATGGTGCGGATCGAGGCGCTCTGGGCCTTCTGCTCCCGCGGGTCCTCAATGCGACCGGCCTTCTTGTCCGCCTGGCCCAGCTCGTTCGTGGCGTCCGCCATCGCCTCGGTGATCGCCTGGTCCGTGCTGACGAGGTCCATGACCACGGACACCGACAGGATGATTCCCTCTATGTAGAGCAGGACGGGCGCGAGGAAGTTGATGCCGACCGGGAGGACGGGAAGTTCCTTCACCCAGGCGGTCATCGAGTACCAGTTGTCCTCGGCGGTCTCCCAGCTGCGGGAGGCCATGTACTTCTTGTTGCGGGCATCGAGTACGGCGGGCCAGCAGGTGACCCGGTCCATCCCGGCGGTGTCGTCGATCCAGTGACTTGGGTCGTAGGAGTGGTGCAGGTAGGAGGCCAGGCCGGCTTCGTCGAGGTTGCGGACGTGGCGCAGCTGTCCGCGCCCCAGCGTCCGGATGAAGCTCTCGATCTCCTGCCCGAGCGTGATCGCGTAGCCCTCGTGGAGGGTGGTGTAGCGGCGGGCCTCGGCGACCAGGTCCGGGGTGTAGGGGATCCCCACCACAAGCAGCAGCCGGCGGTCCTCCGCGGTGACGGCGACGCGCCGGATCAGCTCCTCGTACGACTGCTGCAGCGCCATCGGGCTGTTCTTGTCCCGGCGCTCAGCGGCGTCCCGGGCGTGGGCGTTGGGGTCGGTGGGGATGACCCTGCTGATCCACTGAAGGCGGCAGATCCGCCCGCCGCTGTCGGCCGTGGTCTTCAGCAGGTGCTCATAAGCCCGGATCAGGGACTCTTTGTCGGCGGTGTCCAGGCTGCCGAAGTCGCGCAGGCCCTCGACCTCGACGGCGGCCGTGAACATCAGCTCGTCTGGCTGCAGCACGATCGCGATCCCCCCGAACGCGGTGCGAGCCGTGATCCACTGCATGTTCCGGGGCACGCCGACCGGGACATCGATCGGGACGCGGCGGCCGTCGGCGTACCGGCCGGCGTACGGCGCCCGGGACTTGTACAGCAGTGAGCCGTCGCGCAGCAGCTTCTTGTAGGTCCGGTTGATCTCGAACCACCGGACGTAGGTGCGTCCCTTGTGCGGCGCCAGAGTGGCCCAGGCACAGGTGCCCGCGATCAGCACGAAGCCGACGATCTTCAGCAGGATGCCGCCGAGGATCCCAGCAGCGAGGAGTCCGCCGACGAAGCCCGCCCCCAAGACGAGCTGCTCATCGGCTTCGAGCTTGCGGCCGAGCAGGCCTCGCGGCCTCGGCCGCGGATAGGTGAAGGTACGGGCCACAACTACTCCTGGGCGTCGTGCGACGGGACGGGCATCAGCGCATCTCCTCGTCCGGCGGCGGCGGTTCCGGCTCGTCCGGGGGCTCCGGCGGCCAGGACTGCGGGCCTGCCTCATCCACCGGCCCCCCGCCGGCCGTCACGCTGTCCGGGACTGCGGCATCGGGAGCTCTTCCGGGAGCCCCGCCAGAGGTGTGACCGCCGCCGCTGTCGGAGTCGCCGCCCGCCGACGAAGCAGCCGAGGAACCATCGGAGTCGAGACCGGCGGTTGCCCCGTCGACACCGCGCTCCACTGACGCTTCGGCCTCGCCCTTGGTCTCGTCGACCCCCTCCTTCGCGGCCACGGCCGCCGCACCCACACCGGTCGCAGCAGCTGCTCCCTCGGCCGCCCCCGCCTCGGCGGCCTCCTCGCCGCCTCCACCGCTCAGGGCATCGCCGTCCGCAGCCTCGGCCTCCCCGCCGTCGCCGTCTCCGTCGTCGCCGGATCCGCCACCGTCACCACCGCCGCCGCCCATGCGCGACTTGAGTTCTCCGTAGGAGTCGCCCATCTGGCTGCCGACGTTCTTGGCCCGGCCCTTGAGGTCGTCGCGGGCCGCGTACATGTCGCGCACCTCGTCCCCGAACGCGGGCAAGAACTTCGAGAGCTGGAAGGGCATGTAGAGGGCGAGGAACAGCAGCGCGAGCGCGGTGAAGACCGTGGCGAAGGACTGCGCGAGGCTGGGATTCGGGGAGTCGGAGGCGAGCGTGCCCGTGGCGAGCGCGAGGACGGTGAAGGTGACGTACTTCGAGGCGATGATCGCGACCATCACGCCGCACCAGCGTTTGGTGTGCCCCCACAGGTCACGGTCGACCAGTCCGCTGAACACGGTCGGACCGAACACCAAGCCCGACAGGATCAGCGCGTTGCGGACGATGAGCTCCAGCCACACGCCAGCCACGGCCGACAGCAGTGCCAGGGAGAAGAAGATCACGATGATCGCGCCGCCGGGGATCTGCATCAGCGCGAGCATCGCCGTCGTGACGGTGACGACCATGTCGGCGGCGTCTCCCGCCACCGGCTTGAGCATCGCCTCCGCAGCCTCGTCGAAGACCCGCACGGTGTAGGCGACCGCCAGCGGCGCGAAGGCGGAGACCAGTACCGACATGAGGAGGAAGCCGATCGACTCCCCGAGCGCCTGGAGCGGCTGCACCCCCTGAATCGCCCTCTTGGCCACGGCGACCAGCCACAGGATTACGGTCAGCACCGTGGAGGCGGCGAAGGCCATGGTGTAGGTCCTGAGGAACCCGGGGTCTTGCCAGTCGATCCGCGTGGTCGAGCCCAAGGCCTTCATCATCTGGGTGAAGATGCTGGTCACGGCGTTGTTGAAGAACTGGGCGATGTACCCCATGGGGTCGCTCGCGAAGTCGATCGCCTGGTTCGTCTTCTCGACGACGTTGCAGACCTTGTCCGCGAACGGGATGTTCTTGCAGGACCAGTCAGAGAAGTCGTTCGCCTGGGCCTGGCCCGGGGCGAGCATGATGCTGAGCGTGGCGGTCAGGCCGGTGATCCAGACGAGCCGGGTCCGCACCCGCTGCTGGGCCTCAGCCGACATACGGGGGCGCATTGAACTCCCGATCTGCCGTGCGGAACTCGTCGACGCTGGTGGGGCTGTCGCTTCCGGCGTCCAAGGGGGTCGGACCGTTGACGGACGTGATCGCGGACAGCTTCCAGTCACCGGACTGCCACTGCAGCGTCAGCGTGTACGTGGTCCACGACGCGGAGACGGGCATCGGAGCGTTGTTGTCCGTGAGGCCGACGAGTCCGGTCATCCACACCTCGACGGTGGCCACCTGATCGGTGTACGTGGTGACCCGCGTGCCCATCGCCGCACCGCGTGCGACTAGTTCGTCCTCGTTGCCGCTGGTGACGCCCAGGGATGTGAGGACCTGCTGCATCCCGGTGTCGTCGTTGCGGATCTGCCGGTCCAGCGCCTGGCTGGTCATCATCGCGGTGAGGGTCTGGTGGCGGACCTTCTCATCGGTGAAATACGCGGCGGACGACCGGGCCACCTGATAGTTCACCGCGGCCTGCACGGCACCGGCCTGGTTGTGGGAATAGCCCACCGGGACACCGCTGACCAGCTTCTTGGCTGTGCTCTTGGTGTCTCCTCCGGTGCCGTTCTGCTTCGCCGGGGCGGTCTGGCTCTGGCCGTCCGACGAGCTGTCGGAATCGGATCCGCTGCTGCCGCCGGACAGACTCATGGACACGGCGAGGACGAGCACCGCGAGGAAGATCACTCCGGTGACGGCCATCCCCCGCCACCAGGGCTTCCCTCCGGTCGGATCCGTCGGCGTCTCTTCGACCAGGACTCGGGTGCCCTTCCGCGGGGCGCTCTGGCGGGCCATCTCAGATGCCCATCCCGTACACGATGGTGAAGATCGTCCCTATCGAAGCGACGACGAAGGCTCCGACCAGGCTCCCGGCGATCTCTTTCTTACCCTTGCTGACCTGGGCTACGTCGTGCTGGCCCTCGCCGACCTTGAGGTGTACTGCGCCGAGGATCGCGCGCCCCAGCAGAACGAGAACAACGCCGGCCATGAGGGCTTGGATCACGGTTCGCCCGGTGGTGCCCAGCTGCCCGAAGGGGCCCCAGTCCGGGGACAGCCCGTTTACGAGGGTGCCGATGTCACCGCTCGCTGCAAGATCCACCAGATGTTGTGAAACGGACATCCCCCGACTCCCTTCCACCCTCGTCACGGAGGTCGACCCGGAACCGGGCCATGACGGTGAAAGGTACATACAGGCAAACTTGACAACAAGCGTTTACAGATTGAGAGACCCGATCGCGAGGCGCCCGGAGCGACGGGAGCATGCATCCTCTCCCTGTCGTTCGACCCGGATCGATGGCCTTCATCCTGACCTGAACGGATCCTGCGCGAGCTCGCGTAATAGCAGCTCACACACGTCTTTTCGCTATCGTATGGACACCCCCTTGAGGCGCAGGCGTGCCGCCTCTGTTATCTCGATCGCCGCGCGACGATCAGTGGTGCATCGATGCCCTCACCCGGTGGACCGCACCCGGATGCCCATAGGGAGCCACACGGAATGGGTGGTCGTTCCGTCACTCTTGCTGTTCACTGACCTTCTGTCATCTACGTATGTTTATGACCGGGGTGGGGATGAACGGGCTCGGCAAGGCCGCCATAGGCGTCACCGCGGCAGGTGTCTCGGTGCTCTCTCTCTGTGTGCTCGCGGTCAGTGGTGCCACGACCCAGGCCAACGCCAACACCTGCCTGAGCGGCCTTCAGTCAGTCGGCGACGGGGAAAGCGGAGCCGGCGCGGGAGGCGAGGAGCCGGAGTTCGACGGCGAACAGGACGCAGGCGCCGCCCAGGTGACGGTTCCACTGCATCCCGAAGGTGCGCAGAACAGCGCCGAGTGGACTCCTCGGCAGGTGCGCAACGCCGGCACCATCGCCAACGTCGCCCGTACCCGGCACCTTTCGCCTCGTGCCGCGGTCATCGCCGTGGCTGTTGCCATGCAGGAAAGCACCCTCAACAACCTGCACCACGGCCACTCGGACAGTGTGGGACTCTTCCAGCAACGGCCCTCCCAAGGCTGGGGCACCGTCAGCGAGCTCACCGACCCGGTCTACGCATCCGGGCAGTTCTACGACCACCTCGTCGAGATCGACAACTGGCAGGAGAAGGCCCTCACCAAGGTCGCCGCGAGTATCCAGCGTCCCGCCGAGAAGTACCGCAACGAGTACGCCAAGTGGGAGTCCGCAGCCGGCTCGCTCGTCGCCAAAACCTGGGGGGATCACGCCGTCACCTCGATCAGCACCGGCTGTGACGACCCAGCCGCCACCGGCGGCAAGGACCCCAGGGCAACGTTCAAGGTCAAGAACCCCCGGACCGCCGCCCAGGCGATCGCGAGCGCCCGGAACGAAGCGGGCAAGACCGGCTGGTACCGGATGTGCGACAACTTCGTAGCCCAGGCCTACGGTTGGGGCTCGTCCGGGTCCGCAACAGCCAACATGCACTGGAACCGGCTCGTCGACGCCGGACTCGCGCACCCGGGCGACATGTCACCGCCCGCAGGAGCGCTGCTGTTCTACGACACCGGAAGCGCGGCGGGACACGTCGCCCTCTACCTGGGCAACGACCAGGTGGCCAGCAACGACGTAGGGGACGACTACCCACTCCAAGGCAAGATCGCCATCGTCTCGCGGAAAGAGCTCACAGACGGCGCATGGCGTCTGCGGTATCGCGGATGGGCCGAACCGAGCTTCCCGAGCGCCGGCGGAATCAGCACCATCCCCCTCCTCCCGGACAAGCAGGTGGACCAGTAGTGAGCTACGTCTCTCCAGACGCGGTGCAGATTCGGATCACACCCGACGGGATCTGCTTCATTGACGAGGAGTACTTCACGCCGCCGCCAGGCGTCTCGCTCAACGACGCTGTCCTGGCACACCTCCAACTGGAGGCTGCGGCACTGGAAATGCCGGTCCGCGCAGTGATCCAGGACGAGCAAGCGCAGTACACGACCGCGATCCAGATCAACACCGACGGCACCAGCAACCCCTTGGACCGCAACGCTCCGGTCACTGCGTCACCAAGCCTGCCGCAGGCAGCGGCTTCGCCGATGCCTCTGTCGCCGCCGCAGTCACACGCCGTGGACCCCGTGCCGCCCGACCGGCCGTACGAACCACTGCCCGAGCCCTACCGCGGACGGCTCGCCACCATCTGCGCCACCGCCAACCACAACCGCTTCGTCGAAGCCAGCCGCGCCGCCGATCAACTACTCGCAGAGCTGTCCGCCGAGTTCGGCGCGGACCACCTCTACACCTTGGCGGCCGGCCTTGTGCGCGCTGACATTGCCTGGCTCAGCCGGGACTTCCAATACGGGCTGAAGAGTTGGGTCTTCATAGCTCGGGCGTGGCACCTCCACCTCGGACCCCAGCACAGCACCACCGTTCGCGCCGTCGGCAACGCGCTCGGCTGCTGGCGTCGACTTCAACCCTCGGAAGCAACGGAGTCAGTCCCCTACATGGTCTCGTTTCTCCGGGACGTCGAATTCCCAGACAGCGAGGCAGTGGTGCAGACCGTTTACGAGCGTGCGCGGAGAATCGCTCTGGCCAAGTAGCAGACAAATAGGAATACTTGACCCATGGATCCCATCCGTCGCGGCCGTGCCGTCCTTTTCTTCCTGCCGTACCTCCTTGTCGTCTCCGGAGTCCTCGCCGCATCGAAGGTCGCTGGCGCACCCGGAGGCACCGGCGCCGCCTTCGAGGCTCTGGGAGTGGCCGCTATCGGTGCGCTCTGGGCGTGGCGACGCGGTCGGCGAAGCGGCTACTGAGGGCTCCTTCCGAAACGGTCGTTTTGCCGCTGCCCGCGGCAGACAGGCACACTCGCCTGATCAGCGTGACCTTGCGCCAACGACCGGTCGAGCCGCCTTCGATCACGACATTTCGAGTGTTCTCAGTACAGAGCCCTGGTCAACCCCTCTGGCTGCTAAGCGTTTTGACCGTCCTGCGGAGTCAAGATCAGCGGGCGTCGAAACTCGCCGGAGGCACACATGCCTGGTGTGAACCGCTCCGGGGCTGATGGAGGCTCCGGAGATCCCGGAGCGGTTCACAGCCAAGAGATATGGAACGCTTGTGCGCCTGTGGCGGCGCCGTCTGGAACGTATGGCAGAAACATCGCACTGGTTGGGTCGGCATCATGAGAGGGCGGGTCCACTGGTTGCCGACCCCGCTCTGGCGATGCAACGCGCTCGCGTACGCCGGCTTCCTCCTCGGCACTGATAATGGCAGTCGAGGGAGACTTCCCCGTCACCAGCAGGGCCTACGGCGAGCAGTCCGATACCCGGTACCTGTCCCGCTTCACCGCCGCTCTGCTCGCGCAACCCCCGCGCGACGATCGGAGGCGCCGGCATCACCTCGGGGACGTCGGCGGTGCCGCGCCCCCGTCCGGCGGGTGTGCACCGCCGGACGGGGGCGCGGCTCTTTCGCCGGGGCCGGAATTCTGTCACCGCGGCGCCTCGTCATGCGGCGAGGCATCGTTGCGCGATGTGCTTGGCGCCGCTCGTCGCTGCTGGACCAGGGAAGGGCGGCATGCTCCCACGCTGCCTCGTTGTCCAACTCCTCGCAGGAGGCTTCCAGTTCGGTGAGAAGGTCCGCGCCCTCGGGGGCGGCCGACGGCGAGGTCCAGCCAGACCACACTCAGCCGGTCTCCAGCAATCCGGTCCCGCCGGGCGGCCACGGAACGGGCGGCCCAGGCCGCGGCAGGAAGACCGTCGCCGCGCGCCGGGAGTGCCCGGCCCGGCGCGCAACCGTGGGCGAGAAACAGGGTGTGCCTTCTCCAGGCTGGCAGCCCGTGCGGTGGCCACCGCACCGAGGGAATAGACAACAGGCCAGACTCAGCGGGATTTCGCTCAGGCAAGTGTTGCCGTGAGCGACCGGAGAGGTTCGGCAAGTTCCGGGTGGTCGCCTCGTGAGCAGGATTGGAGCAGGTCCGCAGCGACGATGAGGAGCGCCGCTCGACCGGGTTCGCTGGCCAGCACAGTGAAATGTGCGCGGATTTGGGCCGCGGTGTGAGGGGCGAGCAGCGAGTAGACGTACAGCAGGGCCGGGTCGTAGCCCAGGGGGGCGGCCCCGAAGCCCTCGAAGTCCAGGAGGGTGGGGCCGTCGGCGGTGAGGTTGGCCCACTGGAGGTCACCGTGGGCCGTCGCCCACTGTTCGATGATCGGTGCGGGATGACCGGTGAACTGGGGTACGGCCCGGTTGATCCACTCCTGCCGTACGGCGGTGCGGTCGGTGGGTGTGCCGGCGATGGCGTCGAGATCGGTGCGCAGGCTCTTCCACCATGTCTCGGGCAGGGCGAGTTCGGTACGCAGCACCGGGTCGGGTGAGCAGACGCGGGAAGTGACCAACTCGCAGAGCTCGGCACGGTAGGCGGCATCCTCGCGGACGAGATCATGGATGCCGTGCAGGGCGGGGCGGCGCACGTCGGGGAAGGCAGTTGCCGCCAGGTGGGTGCCGTCCCAGAGCTTTCCGTGCGCCTTGCCGACGGGCGCGGAGATCAGCCGCAGCCAGCACGCGCCGTGGCGCGGGTGGTGTGCCTGCTGCCCCAGGGAGCGGCCTGCGTAGCCCCAGCGGCGCGGGCCGGTGACCGTCACCTCCAATGCCTCGGCGGCCGTGGTCTGGGCGGCGAGGATGCGCTGTTCATCAGCAGGGCTGGTGGGGGGCGAGTACATCGAGGACCTTCCGCAGGGCATCTGCTGGGATGGGCGGCTCGGCGAGCGCGGCGCGTGCGGCGTCCCAGTGTGCCGCAGTGGAGGCGGAGAGCAGGACTTTTGAGACACCCGGGCAGGAGGCGGCCGCCAGCAGGCATGCCTGTGCGGTGGACAGTCCGGGCCGCAGGAGGGCGGCGAGTTCCGCCGTGGCCAGGTCGGGGAGTTCTCCGCCGTGCAGCGGCGCGGAGGCGTGCACGGCCCAGCCGCGGGCGGCGGCTTCGGCGATCGGACCGCCTTGGTCCAGAGCCTGGGTGAGGGCGGTGTCCACGACAAGGTTGACGGGGAGCTGGATGATGCCGAGGTGGTGAGCGGTGGTGCCGGCCGCTTCGGTGGCCAGGCGGTCGAGAATCTCGACGGTGAACAGGTTCTCGGTGAAGCCGTGCCAGGTGGCGATGCCGTAGGCGCCGATGTGTCCGACGGAGGCTTTGGCTTCCAGCGCCGCGAACGCCGCCCGGAGGACGTCGTGGAGGGCCTCGCGGCGTAGTGCGGCGCGTTCGGGGTTGTGGATGAAGACGGCATCCAGATGCTCACGGCCCAGCTGCGCCCGGTTGCGGTCGGTCTGCCAGCGCACATACGCCGGATCCAGGCTGTGGCGGGTGCCCGGACGCAGGACGCCGGCGGTGACGGCGCCCTCCTCGACTGCCGCGGTGGCGAATCCGACCTTCGTGGCCACGCCCAGGTACGGGTGGTCGGCAAGAACGGGGGCGAGGAGGCTTTGCGCCTGCCCGTGAAGGTAGTTGGGGGCGGTATCGATCCAGTCGGCGCCTGCGGAGGCCGCCCAGCGCAGGGCGGATGGGGCGTTCCGCAGGCGGTAGGTGCCCAGCGCCAACGCCGCGGTCACCGGTCACCGTCACGGACGCTCGCTGCCTGCATGATGACCAGTTCGGTGACGACGGCTGCTGCATCGGCGAGCGAGATACCCGCTGGTTGGGCAAGCCTGGCAAGGGGGTGCCAGCCGCCGCCGAGGAGTTGGTGCAGCAGCGGGGCCGCGGCCGGGGAGAAGTCGATCTCCTGGCCGATGGCGCTGAACCGGGTGACCTTCTGGCCATCGTCGTCGCAGGCGTTGGTCAGGCGGGCGCGGCCGGTGGTCAGCCTGACCTGGAGACCGGCGTGTGCCGGAACCTGGGTCAGGTGGGGCAGCGACGGGCGTGGCCGGCCGGGGTCCTCGGCGTCCCGGGCGGTGGCGAAACGGTCCAGGAGCGTCGTGTCGTCCAGTGCTTCGAGGATGAGGGTGCGCAGCTCGGTCAGGTAGGCGGCGCGTTCTGTAGGAGTGGCGTGCAGGGGCAGGTCGGTGCGGACCCGGGCGCGTGCGCGCAGGTCCTCCGACAGCCAGCCCACCAGGTCGGCGCCGGTATGGGGGGTCAGCCCGCAGGTCAGATGCAGGGACGGGGTGCCCTGGTCGGCGCTGACAGCGTGCCACCAGCCGCGCGGGAGGTAGAGCACGTCGCCGGGGTGCAGGACGACGTCGGCGAGGGGCTGGTCGGGCGGCGGGTCTGGTTCGGCGGTGTCCTTGTAGAGCGGTGTGGTGCGCGTGGGGCCGAACAGTCGCCACCGCTTTGAGCCGTCGATCTGCACGACGATCACGTCGTGGTCGTCCCAGTGGGTGCCGAACCCCTCCGAGGCGGTCCACGAGGCGTACGCGTTGACCTGGACACGCGTACGCAGCCATCCCTCCAGGTGCTGGGCGAGATCCGTGATCGGTTCGTGCAATTCGTCGACCGCGTCGAGCACCAGCGAGGCTCCCTTGGCCAGTTGCTGGTGCAGTTCGTCGGGGTGGATGCGCTGCCAGACGGTGTGCCGACGGGTGATGACCGGGACGGCGTAGCGGTGCTGCGGCACGATCTCGGCCTCGGCCGACAACCGCAGCCGCGGCGGCTCCAGACGGTGCATGGAAATCAGGGCGTTGAGCGTGCCGAAGGAGACCAGAGCATGGGGCTCGGCGACGGCGCCGCGGACCAGGACGTAGTCGCGGTGCAGCGACCGGGCCAGGAAGTCGTCCTGGCCCAGCCGCTCCGCGATGGACACAGAGGTCATCGCTTCGCTTCCCGTGGCGTCAGTCGTTGCCGTCCGACCGGCCGGTGCCGCCGCCGTCCGACGGCGTGGCGCCCCGGGCTCGGGCGGCGCTGATCAGACGACGGGCGCGGACCAGACCACTGTCCGACGCGGGGCTGGGCACGGTGGTGTCGGGCATAACGTCCTCCTGGTTACGGCGTCCCGGCTCGTGGGCCGGCTGCCGTCAGCAAACCGCCCGCCCCACCGCCCGCGCACCATTCTGGCCACGATGCTCAAGTCCCTTGCGGGACTCGCAAGTTCGTCGAGGCGTTCTCCCCTCGCGGGCCGCAACGGGCTACCGTGAGAGCGCCCCGGCGCGGGGCGCGGACGGGAGGCTTGATGAACACCCACGCCGCACTGTCGCACCCGCTCGCCCCCACCCGGGCGATCGACCTCGGCGCCCTGATCCGCAGCCGCCGCAACGCGTGCACCCCGCGGATGACGCAGGCCCAATTGGGCGAACTGCTCGGCTACTCCGCCGCCTGGGTCAGCCGGGTGGAGAGCAACGAGCTGACCCCGCCGTGGGAGATCTTGATCCGCATCGCGCAGATCCTGGGCATCACCCCTGCCGAACTGGGCATCGCCTCTGCCGGAGGCGAGCGACCCGCACACGAGGAAACGACAAGGTCGTCCCTGGCGAACCTTTCGGCCACTAAGGTGGCTCCAGAACAGGCCCTGGTGGACCAGGAGGACGACCCGGTGCGACGCAGAACCTTTCTCGCGGGAGCGGCTGGCCTCGGCACCGCCCTGACGGCCACAACCACCCCCGCCGTCGCCGCACCGGATCCGGTCAGCCCCCTGGAAGAAGCCCTCTTTCAGCCAACCGCCGCACCCGCGATGTCACTCGACCGCCTCCGCGTCGCGCTCGCCGCCGCCCGCAGCGACTTCCGCGCCGCTCGGTACGCCACCCTCGGCCGCGAACTGCCCGAGCTGATCGCCGCCGCCGAAGCCACCCGGGACTCCCTCACCGGCACGGCCCGCGACACCGCACACACGATCATTGCCCGTGCCTACGTCCTGGCCTCCGAGCTCACCGTCAAGGCCCACTCCGAAGCCGCCTGGGTCACCGCCGACCGGGCGCTGCGTGCCGCCCGTGACAGCGGCCAGCCCGCCCCCATCGGCGAAGCCGCCCGGGTCCTGGCCATCGCCATGCGCCGCTCCGGCCGCGGCCGGGCGGCCGTCGACCTGCTCACCCGCACCGCCACCTCACTTGACGCCGAACACCGACGTCCCACCGCTCCCACGCTGACCGTACGGACCAGCCTGCTGCTCACCGCCGCCTACAGCGCCGCCGTGACCGGAGACCGCACCACCGCGCTCGCCCTGGCCGACGAAGCCGAACAGTCCACCAGTCGCCTGCCGGCCGACGCGGGCAACGGCCTGTTCACCGTGGACGCCACCCCCCAGCAGTGCGCCCTGTACCGCATCGGCATCCACAACGCCCTCGGCACCCCAGACGAAGGAATCGCCTACGCCCGATCCCTCGCCCCGGCCCGGCTGCCCACCCCGGAACGACGGGCCCGGTACTACACCGACACCGCCCGCATGTGGCACCAACTCGGCGACCCCCGCCGCACCTTCACCGCGCTGCGCGGCATCGAGCACAACGCTCCCGAAGAGGCCCGACGACCTGCGGTCCGAACTCTCACGGCTGAGCTGACCTACTCCTCCGTCAGCCTCCCCGGACTGAAGGAGTATGCCGAACGGACTGGCGTCCACCGATAAACGCCACCCACCGGATCATCTGGGACCGGTGAACTCGGCCGAGCCGTCCGTCGCCGCCTTCTGGCTAGGACGGCAACCCGAAGCCCACGCACCCTCGCTGCCCGGCGGTACGTCGGCTCCCGGGAAGGCGCCCAGACGGAAGACCTCGGCGGAGCCCTGACGAGGAACCACCCACACGGCGTACTTGCACGGGCGTCAGCCCGCCCGTCTGACACTGGAGCTCCAGCCCGGACACCCTTACAGCGGAGCGACCACAATGCCGTCAGCGTGTTCGGCTACCTCCGGCGGGACGTCACCGTTCAGGCACCGCTCGACGTATTCGGGTAGCTGGGTCCGCAGCCCTTGAAAGACATGTGGGAAATAGGGAGTGCCGAAATGACCTCGTGCTCCTGGGTATGAGGAGAAGACGGTTGCGGGAGTCGGATCTGCCACAGCCGGGCGCGTCATGGTCTCGTACTGTCCGGAGGCGATCTTCCCGACCACGTCGAAGATCAGTCGGGCGACCTTCGCGGCTCCGATCTGGTCGGTCGCAAGGAAGCGCCGAAGGTCGTGCTGGTTTCCATCGAAGCGGAGTGCCCTGTGGCTGAGGATGCTCTTACATGGATCCGGGTCGGTGAGGCGGATGAGCGGGATGGCCTGGTGGAAAGCATCGAGTGCATCGGTCTCAGGGAGGAAGGGCAGCTTCCTGGCTGGAGCGGTTGCACGAAGGGCCTCTGTTCGCACGTCCTGTTGCACCGCCAAGGCAGGAATGAGCGTTATGCCGGCGCCCTCCCGAAGGTGGCACGGAACGCCATCGTGCTGTGTGTAAGAACATCTCATATCGGCGCGGTAGGCCGGGTCGCCTGCGTAGAGCATGTAGCCGGCCGGGATGCTGAAGATGTCGGCGGCCCGGAAGAGGCGCTCCATCTGATCGCCCGTTTTGCGAGGGCTATCGGAACCGATCTTCCACTTGGCGCCGCGCTTCTTGAGGGCCTTCGCCTGAACCAGGCAACCGAAGCACAGGCCGCTGCGGTCGACCCACCACCAGATGTAATCGGCTCCGACGCGGCCTTCCTGCGTCCTGCTGAACTCCGTGTACCTGACCTCGGGAACAAGGGTCTTGCAGAACTCGGTCGTGATGTATTCCTCTTTCCACTGCTGCCCTTGAGCTGCGAGTTCACCCATCGCCTTCTCAGCAGCCGAGGTCGCCCGGACGAACGCGGAGTGCACCGGGGAGACATATCCGGGGTCGCTGTGGAGGCTCATGGGCATGCTCCATGGGAAGGGAATGGGAGCCTGACGGCCCGGCCGACAACACAGTGTCGAGCAGCCCATGATGCCGTGTCTCGCTGACAGTCCGCTGCCAACAGCTTCTTCCGTGAGCTTGGGGGGTTGTCAACGGCCATTTCGTTCTCCCCGTAGGCGGCCAGGAGTTCGCCCCGCTGGCGGCCATCGAGATGTCCCCGGTGGCGGCCAGATAATTCCCCGCCTTGGGGTCGGTCGGGTCAGCTGAAGGGCTTCACTCCCTGTCCGCTGGTGGCCTGGGTGAGCCGGTAGCTGTCACCCTGGGTGACGACGATGTGAGCGTGGTGCATGAGCCGGTCGACCGTCGCGGTGGCCAGAGTCTTGGGCATGATCTCGTCGAATCCGGAGGGGTGGAGGTTGCTGCTGACGGCGACCGAGCGTCGTTCGTAGGCGGCGTCGACCAGGCGGTAGAAGCCTTCGGCGGCGTCCGGCGAGACCGGCAGCAGGCCGATGTCGTCGACGATGATCAGATCCGAGCGGATGATCTTCGCGAGGGCTCGGGCGATCGAGTCGTCCGCGCGGTGCCGGCGGACCAGGACTCCCAGGTCCTCGATGGTGAACCAGGAGACGGTCAGCCCGGCCTCGATGGCGGTCTGGCCGAGGGCCTCGGTGAAGTGGCTCTTGCCCGTGCCCGAGGGCCCGCAGATGCAGAAGTTCTCCCGACGCCCGACCCATTCCAGGGACTTGAGGGCGTCCTGGGTGGGTCGCGGGATGGCGGACTTGGTCTCGTCCCAGTCGCCGAAGGTCTTGCCGGTGGGGAAACCGGCCCGCTTGCGGCGGGTGTGGAGGTTGGCCCGGTCGCGGCCGGCGGCTTCCTCGGCCAGCAGGACGCGGACGACCTCGGCCGGGTCCCAGCGTTGGGCCTTGGCGGTGGGAATCAGGTCGGCCAACACCCGCCGCAGGTGCGGGAGTTTGAGCCGCCGGGTCAGCTCGATGGCCTCGGCGAGCGGGTCGCCGTTGGTGCCGGGAACGGTGCGAAGTGGGGTGGCCATCAGGCGAGATCGCTTTCGTCGTGCTCGGAGACGTCGGAGGCGGGCTGGGTGGGCAGGCCGAAGGTGGACCAGGCGGAGGTGCCGGGCTGCAGGGAGTGTTCCTCGCTGCGGCGGACGGGTTCGGTGTGCTCGCGTGTGGCCTGGTAGTCGACGATGGACAGCAGGTCCTTGTCCGCGAAGCGTGCGGTGACCGCGGCGGTGCCCAGGGCCCGGTCGACCTCGGCCACCGAGTAGAGCTTGGACAGGGCGACGGCCTCGGCCATCTTCGCCTTGATGCGGCGGACCCCGGCCGCCCCTGCCTCGACCAGCCAGGACGCTGCCCCGGGACCGAGCGCGAGGAAGGCGGCTTCCTCTGCCGAAGTGGCCTTCGGGGTGCGGTCGTTGTCCTTGTTCTCCCGCGGTGGGTAGTGGGCGTCGTCCAGGACGGGGGTGCCCGGCTGGCCGCGGCGGTGGCGGGCGGCCTCGCGGGCCGAGCCGTCCTCGCCGACCGCGGTGACGATCAGCTCGTCGCCGTGGAACCGGGCCCAGACCCGGTTGTCGATCAGTTCGTGCGGAACGGAGTAACGGACTCCTTCGACCGAGATCGTGGACTCCCAGTTCACCCGCCGGGTGGTGCCGAACGCGGCGGTGAACGGCCGTCTGGGCAGCGGGTGCAGCTGCTGTCGTTCCTCGGCGAGCCGCTCGACCGGCTTGCGCCGAGTCGCCCGGTGGATGCGGGAGTTGACCTCATCGCAGAACGCCCGGCAGGCCGCCTCCAGCTCGCCGAAGGTCTTGTAGTGCTCGCGCAGGTTGACGTCCTTGGGCACCAGGTCGGCCTTCGCGATGCGGACCGTTGCCTCGGAACCGCCCTTCGTCTCCGGGTCGGCGGGCAGACACGTGCGTATGGTCGTGCCGTAGTGCCGGGCGACCTCCACGATCTCCGGGTTGCGGACCGCGATCCCGGCGACGTGATCGGTGGTGACCGTCTTCTCGTTGTCCGTCAGGACGTAGGCCGGCACTCCGCCGATCCGGCGGAACGTCGCGTCCAGACACGAGGTGACCGTCGGCAGCGTCTTGTCCCAGATCGGGATCACGATCCGGAACCGGGACCAGGCCAGCCAGGCGCACCACAGGATGGTCTTGCGGCCCTGGATGGTCGGCCCGTCGCCGAAGTCGTACTGGATCCACAGCCCCGGCTCGGTCACCCAGGGCCGATAGACCCGCCGCCGACCGGCCCTGAACTGGGCTTTCGCCTCGGCGACGGTGCGGCGGGTGGTGCGTTCCCCGCCGGTGAAGCCCATCGCGACGATTCTCTTGTGCACCACGTCCGCGCGGATCTTGCCCTGCGAACGGACCACCAGTTCCTCGATCTTCGGCAGATAGTCGTCGATCGCGCGGGCCCGGTGACGGCGCTGGTCCGGGTGCTGGCCGGCGGCCCGCATCTTCACATACCGGGCCACCGTGTGGTGGTCGACGCCGGTCAGCTCGGCTGCGGCGCGGTAACTGCCCGTGAGGTCGTACGCCTCAAGGATCTCCATGATCTCCCTGCTGTTCTTCACCCGCCCGAGCCTCGCCGAGCGGGATGCGTCCATAGCGAGCGGGGAGATATCTGGCCGTACGTGGGGAATCCCGTGGCCATCAGTGGGGCGGTAAGTGGCCGCCTATGGGGAGCTTGTCATGGCCGCCGTCAGGGGGTACGGGAGGAGCCCTCCGGGCCCCGGTGCGGATCCATCGCTCATGCCCCGGGGTATACCAGCCGCCACCGACAACGAGAGTACGGCCTGGGCTGGGGCAGGCAGGTGCCTGGTCCAGCCCAGGTACGTGATCACTAATGCTTCGACTGGCTGAGCGAGGCTGTTGCGCCTCGGTCGAAGGGCAGTCCTTCACGGGGAGCAGGTGCTTCGTCATCGAGAGGCGTACCGGACATGGCGCAGCGTCAGCGGAGTTGTGGCGGCGTCGGCTGGTGGCGCGAGGTCCGGCCGGGGTGGGTCAGGGCGTTGGGTGGTTCCAGGTGAAGACGAGCCGGGTATGCGGTTTGTCCAGGTGGTGGCCTGGGCGCAGTTCGTCGTTGGTACGGGTTGCGGGGTAGACGGTGAGGTGGGGACTGGTAGGGCGAGCGTGGCGGTCCCAGGCGGTGACGAAGCCGGTGAGGGTGTCGGCGAGCGTGTCGGCGTGGGGGCCGTAGGCGTGGATTCCGAACTCCCAGAGGCCACTGCCGGTGTGGTCGGCGGTGTCGGGAAGTTTGCGGGTCAGGAGGTGAGCGAGGGAGTCGTCGCGGACGAGGGTGGCGGCGTCCCAGCCCTTGGGGCGGGTCAGGAGGCCGGTGTCGAGGTCGGCGTCGACGGCGAGGCGGGCGAAGCCTTGGTCGAGATGGGTGGCCAGCCACAGGATGAGCATGTCGAAGGGCACCTGGCCGGGGATGGTGACGCCGGTCCAACGTTCGGTGCGGGGCAGGGCGAGAGCGGCTTCGAGGCGACTGGTGTCGGTGGGCGTGCCGTCGGCGAAGCGGACCGTGACCTCGCCGCCGCGCAGCCGAACAGTGTGGTCCGGGCGGTAGCCGGGGCCCTGGAAGGGAACGAAGCCGCACACCGTATAGCGATCCGCGACCAGCAGGTTGTCGCGTTTGGTGAAGGGGATGGACCAGGTGTAGCCGTGGATGCGCAGCGGGACGACGAGCCGGCCGCCCTCGGTGAGGCAGTCGGCCCAGGCGGGCGGAATGTCCCGGGCTTCGACGGTGACGATGAGGGCATCCACGCTGCCGGGCCGGGCGAGCGCGGCAGGGGCCTGTTCGCCGTCGCCGAGGTGGACGCGGACGTGGTGGTAGCCGGTGTCGTCGAGGAAGCGGCGCGTGCGGTCGGTGACGAAGGGATCGATGTCGATACTCGTCACGCTGCCGTGCGGGCCGACGAGATGCTGGGCGAGAGCCGCGTTGGGCCCGGAGCCGATCTCGATCACGGTGTCACCGGCGGCCAGGCGGGCGTCGCGCAGCATGACGGCCTGCAGCCAGGGGGCCGAGACGCTGCTGGTGGCCTGCCCACCGGGGGTGCGTTTGGTGACCGGCGCCTGCATGGGGTCGTAGGCGTCGTCCAGAGCGACGCCAGGAAGGAAGCGGTGGCGGGGCACCTGCCGGAACGCGGTCTCGATTGCACTGCCCACGTCCAGATAGCCGTCATCGATCAGCCGGTCGGCCATCGCCTGCCGCAACTCGGCTGCCTCGGCAGCCCGTTCGGCGGTCTCGGCGGTCTCGGTGGGGGTACTCGGGTAGCGGTGGACGGGCGGCAGGCCGGGCAGCAGTCCGGGCCAGACGGTGTCGATGACGTGCGCGCTCGGCGTGAACAGCGGCTGGGTGAGGTCGGGCAGGTCGGCAGGCTCGTGCCATTCCCAGCGGCTGATCAAGTCCGGTTCGGTGACGGCCGGTTCGCCGCGGAAGGCGGTGACACGGACGGCGGCCGTCAGCCGGGGGATGCCGTGGACGGAGTCCATCAGCAGGGCCAGCAGCCGCGCCTCCGCAGGTTCGGCGGTCAGCCCGGTCTCCTCCTCCAGCTCCCGCACCGCCGCGGCGACGAAGTCTTCGTCGGCGTCGTTCTTCCCGCCAGGCAATTCCCAGACCGCCTGGTGGGCCGACCAGCCGAGCAGGATCCGCCCCCTCGGGTCGGTGACGACGACGCCGGCCCCGGTCAGGGCGTGCGGGGTGGGTCGCCCCTTGCCGGCGCACCGGACCGGAACCGAGAGGGGGTCGCGAAGGACGATGAACGCGAGCCCGTCGGCGTCGTAGCGGTCGGCGGTCTTCCAGCCTGCACACAGCAGGCCGATCTCATCGTCGTCGAGCGCGATGTCGCGCTTGCCCTCGGGCACGTCGGCGGGGACGGGCGTGATGACGCACAGGGTGCCGCCGGGGCGCAGGCGTTCGCGCAGCCGGTTCATCATGCGGGTGCGGTCCCGGATGAACGCCCAGCCCAGACGGCAGACGATCAGGTCGTATGCGGGGTGAGGTAGTTCGTCGCGGCCGTCGTGCTCGATGTCGCACAGCAGGTAGGTGACCGGCGTATCAGGCGTTGTGTCTGCTTGGGCGCGGGTGAGGGCGGCGGGGGCGTAGTCGATAGCGTCGACCGTGTAGCCGCTGTCGGCGAGGTGGCGGGCCAGTTCCCCCAGTCCGCAACCGACGTCCAGGGCGAGAGCGCCGTCCGCGGCCGGGGCGTGCTGAGCGAGCAGCTGGCGCTCGGCGCCACCGAGCTGGCGGAACGCATTGCCGTCGGCGTAGTGCGCGTTCCACTCGTCGGGCGTGGTGTAGGCCACCAGGAAGGCTCCCTTGCTTGGTAGAGGGGTGGATTCAGAGGAAGGTGTGGGTGCGCAGGGCGCGAAAAGTGCGCAGGCCGCGCTCCAGGAGTTCGGGGTCGTGGTGGGTGTGGCCGTAGGCGATGCCGCTGACGGCGTCGAGGGCGGCCTCGCACCGCAGCCGCTCCTGCTCATCGCTGGTCAGGGGGCGTCCGTAGCCGGTGAAGAACGCCGTAATCAGGTCCGCGCGGCCCAGCCAGGTGTCGGACAGCCGGACGAAGTCGCGGACCGCGGGCCCAAGTTCACTGCGCTCGAAGTCGATCAGCCCGGCCCGCAGGCTGCCGTCGCCGGCGGGTTCTAGGAGGATGTTGCGAGGCTGGAGGTCGCCGAGGGTGGGCACCCACGGAGCGGGCGGCAGGGCGTCGCGGCGCGCGGCGAGGGCGAGGGCCAAATCCTCGTCACCGGCGGCCAGCAGCGGGCGGGCGGTATCCAGGTGGCGCTGGAGTTTGCCCGGCCCGGGCGGCGGGGCCGGGCTGGCGGGGGCCGCCTGGTGGTAGCGGGCGGCGAGTTCCCCGACCTGCCGGTGGACGTCCCGCTCTACCTCGGCGGACAGCGTCTGGCCGTGCAAGGGGCGACCGGCCAATTCGGTGAGCACCACCGTGCGGTGTGCGCCGTCGGTGGCGACCAGGCGCGGTGCCCGCGCACCGAGCGCGGGCACCCAGTGGCGCAGCGCGGCCACCTCCCGCCCGTGGAACCGATCGTTCTGGTGCCGCTTGACGTACCAGGTGCCGCCGCGCGCCCCGGTGGCCCGCCAGACCTGGCTCTCCTCGCGGGGCCAGGAGGCGTCCGTCCAGTGCGCGATCCGGCCGACCGCCTCCTCGGCGAAGACCCGCACCGCCTCCTCCGGAAGCGCAGCATCGCCCGGTGCGAGGGCGTTGGGGATCAGCTGCAGCCGGTCGACGGCGGGATCGTAGGCGATGGGGTCGCCGGGCTGCTGGAAGTGGATGGCCAGGCAGGCGCCAGCGCGGTAGGCGTCCAGCCCGGCCCGGCAGTAGGCCACCATCGGCTCCGGCAGCGCCTCCCATCCGAACCAGTCCATCCCGTCACACAACGCCGGTTCGGTGATCTCCGGCTCGCCCTGCCAGAGCCCGACGACGAGGAACATCCCGATGCGGGCACGGCCCGCGGGGGCACGGTGATGGACGGTGACGCCCGCCCGCACGTTAGCCCGCTCGGTCCGGACGCCTGTTTCTTCCAGCAGTTCGCGCCAGCCGCCGTCGATGACGTCCTCGTGCGGGCCGTCGAGATGCCCGGACGGCAGATGCCACATCCCGCTCGCATACACCTCACCGGCCCGCCGGGACAACAACACCTGCTGCCCCTCAGTCCCTTCGCGCAGCAGGATCAGGTGCGCGTCGACCGGAACCTGGTAGCGCCCTGCGGCGCTCTGCCCGCTCACCTCGCGTCTCCGGGACGGCGCGCGAGCAGCACCGTGAAGTCCACCTGCTCGGTCACCTGCCCGCCGTCGGCGTACGTCTCCAGCAGCCGCGCGGCCTCGGTCTCGAAGGCGGCGTGCCGTTCGCCGAACAGCTCGGGGCGGGTGCCCGAGCGGGTGCGCAAGTAGCCGATCACCTCCCGCGGCGTCCAGGCCCGGGGGAAGCGGAACAGGTGCCGGCTGACGTCACCAAAAGCGGAGCCAGCCAGCTCGTCCTCGTACCGCAGGCCCTGCCCGGAGCGGAGCGAGGGTCGCCGGGGGCGATGGCCGGGGCCGAGATAGGACTGGATCAAGTCCCGTAGCGCACCGGTCCACTCGGATCGGTGGACGAGCACAGGGCCGTCGTCAAGGAGAGCGATCACGGTGTGCGGGGCGGCGATGCGCTCGGCCATCGCCAGCACGGCGGCGCGGTCCATCCGGTGGAAGGCCCGAGCGCAGGTGATCAAGTCGGCTTGGTAGCCCACGGGTTGGTGGGGGCCATAGTGCTCGGCGGGTGTTTCGTGGCAGGCCAGGGCGCACTCGCCCATCAGGGGGTGCAGGGTCAGGGCCGCTTCGCGGAGCATGGCCCAGCTGGGGTCGACCAGATCCACCTGCCGGGTGCGGGGCAGCGCGGGCAGGACCGCCGCGGCGACCTGCCCAGTGCCCGCGCCGAGGTCCAGCAGCGTCACCGCGGGCACGCCCGTCATGGCGTCGGCCAGCAGCCAGGCCACCTCATCCGGTACCCCGGGCCGGAAGCGGGCGTACGCCCGCGCCATCGGCCCGGACAGCGCCTGGTGCTTCACCGGATCCGCGGTGATGCGGGAGGGGGCGCGATGGTTCACCGCAGGTCCCCGTTCTCGAAGGGGCGGTCGTCGTTGAGGGGCCAGGACAGCCGGGTGCGGCCGGAGCCCGCGACCGCCCACTGCGTGCCGTCGGGATCGAACTCGATCCGGTACTCGCTGGGCTCGCCGGCCGCCCGCCACCGGGTGGCGATCTCCTCGATCTCCTGCCAGATCCCGCGCGGCCCGAACTCCGTGACCGTGCACTTCACGCCGTCCCGCGTCACCCGCACCCAGGAGTCGTCCTGCGGAGCACCGATGGCCACCTCCTCGGCGCCGAAGTTGCGCACCAGGCCCGGCCGCAGATGGCCGAGCGCCAGCCAGAACCCCCGTGCCGCGTCGGGTGGCGGCGGCCTCAGCCTCGACACCGTCACACCGGCTTGCGCGGCCATCCGCGTACGGAAGGCCGCATCCAGGAACGGGCGGTCCCAGCCCCACCCGGCGCGGTGCCCGAACTCCACCGCCCGAAGTACGCCCTGGGCACGACCCTGCGGGTTCGTAGTGACCATGGCCAGCCCGGGCCAGGATGGCGAGCTGCTGCCGACCGTGACCAGCAGCCGGCCCTCGGGTGCGAGCTGCTCCACCAGCGCCGGCGGCACCCTGGGGACGGCGAAGGAGACGAACTCCCGGTCATAGGGCGCCCGGTCGGGCCAGCCTGCCTCGCCGTCCCCCGCCACCACGGCAGGCGCGAACCCCAGCTGGGCGAGGCGGATTTCGGCGGCAGCGGTGAGCTGAGCGTCGCGGTCAATCGTGGTCACGCCCGCGTCCCCGCACACGTGGCAGGCCACGGCCGCGGTCACGCCCGCGCCGGTCCCCACATCCAGCACCCGCTGCCCGCCCCGCAGATCCAGCTCCTGCAACAGCACGCTGGTCATGCCCATCACGCTGGACATGGACGTCATCGCCCCGCCCGACCGCCTGCCGCGCCCCCGCCCCCGCAGGGGTTCGCCGTCGTGCTGGATGGAGACGCTGTCCCCGCTGTGCAGCACGCGCAGCAGCTCCTCCCGGTCATCCGGCACCGACCAGTCCAGCAGTTCCCAGCACGGCGGGGTCTCATCCGGGGCGCTGCGCCTCACGTACGCCTGCGGCATCAGCGCCTGCCGGGGCAGCGTCAGCAGTGCGTCGGATACCGGGCCGGGGGCGAGGTCTCCATGCTTGATCAGGCGGGCGACCATCGCCTGGCGAGCAGCCGCTGCGCCGGCATCGTCCACGGCTGTACAGGTGAGGGGTGGGGAGGGTTCGGACACGGTGGTGATCTCCCTGAAGAGACAGGATGAGGGGCATACAGGTCAGGCTCAGCCGAGTTCGGTGCAGGGGCACACGCTCCGGATGCTGTCGACGGCCGAGGGCCGCGCCCCGGTGGCCGGGGCGCGGCAGCGGTGCGCTCAGCGGTCGTTGGACAAAGCCAGGAGCTCGGCGAACACGCCTCCTCCCGCAGCGAGTTGGCCGTAGGTGCCTTGCTCGCAGATGCGGCCGTGCTCCAGGACAAGAACCCGGTCGGCGATCTTCGTGTTGATCAGCTGGTGGGTCACGACGATCGTGATGCAGGCACCGGCGAGCGCCTTGATCTGTTCGAGGATCATGTGCTCGCCGCGGGCGTCCATCTCCGAGGTCGGCTCGTCCAGGATCAGCAGACCCGCCTTGCGGTACAGGGCGCGGGCGCAGGCCAGGCGCTGCCATTGCCCGCCCGACAGCTCGCTGCCGCCCCACAACTCCCGGGCCAGCAGGGTGTCCAGGCCGGCCGGTAGCGCCTCGATGGCTTCGCGCAGGCCGACTGCGTCCAGGGCTTGCCACACCAGGTCGTCTCCTGTTTCGCGGGGTTGGCCGAGGGTGACGTTGTCGCGGACGGACAGCGGCCATTGCGCGAAGTTCTGCGGCACCAGCCCGGACAGGACCCCCAGGCTGTCGGGTGCGAGACGGGTGACGTCCTGGCCGTTCCAGCAGACCGTGCCCTTGTCGACCAGGAAGATTCCGGCGAGCAGCCGGGCGAGGGTGGACTTTCCTGACCCGTTTTCGCCGACCAGGGCGAGGATCTCGCCCTGGCGCACCGTCAGCGACACCCCGTCCACGGCCGCTTCCTCCTTGCCCGGGTAGCGGTAGACGGCTTCCTCGATCCGGATCTCCGTCACCGGCCGCTTGATGGTCACCTCGCCTCGTTTGGGGGCGCGTTCGGCGGCGTAGTCAAGGAAGGAGTCCATGTCGGCGAGGTAGAGCGAGGTGTGGAACATGGCCGCCCCGTAGATGACCAGCTGGGAGAGCGCGGCGAGCGTGGTTTGCACGGCGACGACCGCGGTCCCGGCGATCGCCGGCTCGATCCGCCCGCTGCTCACCAGCCAGGCCAACGCGGCCCAAGTGGCCGCCAGGAAGAGCCCGCCGATCGCCGAGCTGATCAGGACGATCTTCAGCATCCTGGGCGCGGCGGCCAGGGTGCGAGCGTCGATCCGGTCGGAGATCGACCGATACCAGAAGTTCAGGTAGCCGGTCATCGTGTTGCCGCGGATCTCGTCGGTGAACTTCGCGCTGGCGGCCCAGCCGCGCAGGTTCTGCCGTACGTTGCGGTCGCCCACGTTCGCGTAGTGCGTTTCGTAGGTGACGCGCGCGTGCAGCACCGCTCCGACGCCCGCGGGCACTACGGCGAGCAGCAGCAGGGGCAACAGCAGCGGGTGCAGCACCGTCAGCACCCCACTCGCGGTGACCATACGGACCACCGCCGCGGTGAGCCGGGTGGCGTCCTGCACCATGACGTGACTGCGCACCACCCCCATCTCCGCGGCTTCCTGCCGGTCCGCGCAGCCGTCCTCGGCGCGGGCAGCGGCCTCGATCCGGCACACCGCCTCCACCAGGGTGCTGTCCGCCTCCGTGGTCAGCAGCGGGGTGATCCGACCGTCCGCATAGGACGACAGCGCGGTCGCCGCCCGCCCGGCCATCGCGGCCATGGCGATGACCAGCAGGGCGGGCAGCGCCTGGTGGATGCGAATGGGCACCGGCCCGTCGGCGAAAACCGCGCGCATCGCGTTGGCGGTGGCCGTCAGCTGGACGGCGGCCCCGACGCCGATGGCCAACTGGCAGCCGGCCAGCAGCAGCACAGCCCGGCGGTCGATGGCCCACGCCATCCGCGCGGTCCGCGACAGCACCGACGGCAGGCGGCGGACCATGGCCGCGAACGCGGCCTCTTCCAATGGGTTCTTGCTGTACTTGCCGCCATAGCGCAGCTCGGCGGGCGGCGGGGGCGGCACCCGGCCAGCCCCCACCGCACCAGCGGCCGTTCCCGGCCGGGGCTCGGCGCTCACCGGGTCCCTCCTCGTGTCGGACCCGGGCGGGAAACAGTCGGCCCGTCGGTGAGGATCAGCGGCGGATTCAGACATCACACGCTCACCTCGTTCCTCAGCCGGCCGAGGAGAGCCCGGGCGCTGTCGGCAGCCGTACGGTCGCCCAGGGCGCGTCCTTGGGCCAGCGAGCGCACGACGTGTAGAGCCATCAGGCAGTGCAGGGCGAGCCGTTCCTCCGGGGCGAGAGTGCGGCCGTAGCTGTTGAAGAACGGCGTGCGCAGGCGCGGCCAGGTGCTCCAGTACCCGCAGGCCAGGCCAGCGAAGTCCAGGACGACCGGGGCGAAGCGCGCGGATGCGAAGCCGTGCACGGCCAGCTGCGACCTGCCGCTGCACACGAGAGCCGAGGCGAGATCTCCCCCGTGGACGAAGCCGAGGGGCAGGTGGTCGATGACGCGCAGACGGTCAGCGAGATCCATGACGAACTTCTTCTCGTCCGCAGCCAAGCAGTCGCCGACCGCATCGAGGTGATCAGCCGCCTGGTCGGCGAGATGGGACAGTGCCGAGGACGCTGCCTGGTGCGCGGCACCGCTTGGCCGTCCGGCCTGGTGCAACTGCGCGATGAGGGATCCGGCCCGCCAGTGGACCTCCCGCAGCGCGCCCTCCGTCAGCCGCAGTTGAGACAGTGGCGTGCCAGGCAGTGCGGTCACGAGCAGTGCCAGGTGGCGGGGCGAGGTGGCCAGTAGGCGCGGCGCCCTCCCCGGGCCCAGGGCGGGCACGGCGTGCCGGTAGGCGAACGTCTCCGACGTGAACCCGTCGGGCGTTCGGGCGATCTTGATATCGAAGCGAGCGCTGTCACAGGCGCGGACCACGTGCCACAGACCGGTGGAGGACGCCTGGGGCGAGGCGTTGCGTACGGAAGCGAGCGCACCGAGCGTGTTCTCGGCCCAGGCCCGCAGGGGCGCCGGCAGCAGGTGCGGGTCGGTCATGCCCCCCACCTCGGTGTCGGGCGTGAGCTGTCCCCGATGGACATCAGGGCCACACCGCGATCGGCCGTCACACCGGGGCGCCTGGTCGCCTGGACAGGCCCGGGACACGCGGGGAGAGGACAGGCAAGGGCGGGGGTGGGGATCATGGTTCCTCCTGCGGTTCGCGGTCCGAAAGGTTCGATGGGCACGCCCGGGCCCGGCGAGGACGGCCGGTACCGGTACGGGCCAGCAACGGCGCGGCCATGAGGCCGGGTTGGGGATGACTGATGATGACCGGGACAACGAGCCAGCCACCGCTTTCGAACACGCGTGTTTGAGTCGCGTCCTTGCCGTGCAATTCCGGGGCACGTAGGTCGCGCACCCCCGTGTTACGGGACGGGCGAGGGCGTTGGCCGTGGCCGAATCGCCGCGTACCAATGCCCCCGCGGTCCACGAGACGGGGGACGCATCGTGGGACTCGGGCGGCGCCGACGGTCGTCACGGCAGCATGCTGCGCGTGCGGTTCCGGTTGATGATCGCGCAGGACGTCCTTGTCGGAGCACACCGCGACGACCCGGCCCAGTCCGGCGTGACCGAGGACATCCCGCCATTCCCGGAGCGTCTGCGTGATCAGTTCTAGGAAGGGCACGACGATCAGGACACGGTTGACCGCTGACCGTTCGGCCAGAGCGCCGACCGTGGCCGCCGCGGTTCGTGTTTTCCCGGTGCCGCACGCCATGACCAAGGCGTCAACGGCCTCTTGCTGGTGAGGCCACAGAGGGGGCCCAGGCATAGTCAGCAACGCTTTCTCTGAAACGGACGATGTTCAGGGGGGACACCGGCGGGGCTACGGCTGGCCGGGCAGCCGGTCCACGGCCGCACATACGGCATCGGCGAGGTGCAGGGGTGCTTCAGCGGCGTCCAGCCGGATCGCGTGCCACAGGTCATCAAGGGCGGCCAGGAGGGCGAAGTCGCCGAGCAGGAGTTGCTCCAGTTCGTCCATGGGCCGGCCGTAGCCTCGGGTGAAGGATTCATGCAGAGCGGGCCGGTCGGTCCACAGCAGCGACGGCCGGGCGAAATCGACCACGGCGGCCATCATTTGCGAGCGAGCGAACCCAGTCAGGGCCAGGGAACGTGTGGGACGCTGCCATCGCCAGGCGCCGAATCCGAAGGAGCCGTGGCAGAAGCCGTCCGGCAGCTTCGGCAGTGCCTCCCGCAGGACGGCCAGGCGGCGCCGGATGACCGAACGGCGTACGGCCAGCAGTGGGGAGTCGATCCGGTCCAGCACACGGTCGATGTAGTCGATGTACCGCAAGGTGTTCGCGGCGGCCTGAGCCTGCCGGTCGCCAGCCCCGAGCGTGCTCTCGTGAAGGGTGCGCAGCAGCTGCCCGGCCTGCTCGTGGACGGATTCCCTCAGGTGCAGGCCCCTGTCGGGAGTGTCGTCCACGCGTTCGCCGCGTGGCTCCCGCGTCAGCAGCGCCCGCAGTCTGGGGTCGAACCCGACCAGGCGTGGCGCAAGTCCGGCGTCAAGCCGGTTGATGGCGTGCCGGTGTGCGGACACCTCGCGCTGGAGGTCGCCGTGAGTCCGGGGAATCCGCAGCTCGATGATCCCTTCCGGCGAGGACATCCGCCAAGAGCGGGCACCGGAAACGTCGTTGGGCAGCACCCATGCCGGGTGGTGCCCTATGTAATTGCTGACCCAGGTGGTCAACTCCGGCGGGATCGGCTCCGCGTCCTTCTGTGTGCTTCGGTCTGATTCGGTCGGGTCGGGTACCCGGACAGCCGGGCTGCTGGCGGGGCTTCGGCGTGCGGATTCCGACGACGGCTGCGGAGGCGTGGTGGGCAGGAGGATGCCGGTGCCCGTAGCGGTCATGAGGAACGGAGGCAGCCCGGACAACGGTCTGGAGGGAAAGCGCGGAGAGACGGCGTGGCAGGTCACCGCCTCCACCAGCACGGCGTGAGCGGCGAGTTGGCACCGATTATCCGCGCGGAACGCGAAGGCCAGCCGCGCAATGGCGGTGAGCACTGGGTCGACATCACACTGGAGCCGGGCCGCGATACGCGATCCACTCAACCCGGCCACGATCAGATTGAGGACCTCCTGATCGTCCTCGTCCACATGGGGCTGTGCGATGGGCGCGCCGGGCAGGTGGTTGCGAGTGACCAGACCGTACACGGTGCCGAGGGCGGCGAGGTGCTCGCTGTTGTCCGCCGCGAGCACGTGGCACAGTCGCCGCCTGCGCGTGTCGATCTTGGTCGTGCTGCTGAAGGTGACGTCGGCGATGTCGATGCGCCGCCGCCCTGCCGCGATCAGACGCAGGATGCTCAGGTCCTCGTCTTCCAGGAGAACCGGCGCCCCGGCGGGCGGCGCCGCGGGCGCGGCATGGGCCGGATCGGCAGGCGGGTCGTTGAGGTGTTCGCAGGCTAGGGGCATGAGTTTCGCTGTCGGGGGCTCTCGGTGCGGTCAGTCGGCACGTGGGGTGAAGGGGGAGGCCAGCTCCGCCCGCGACGGGGGCGCGGGCGGACCTGGCGGTTCTGGGGCCGGACGACTCCGGCGGAGTGACGGATCAGGCGGTGAGAGCGAAACGGGCACGGTAGGGATCGACGACCGTGTCGAGGTCGTACGTCACGACCACCGTGTGGTGATCGCTCAAGCCCGTCATGTCGACGACCTCGACGTGCACCACGGCGGGCAACAGCCAGTTGGTGGTGCAGGCGCGGTCCACGCGGTGGGCGGGGCCCGTACACGGTGATTGCTGGAAATGCCTGTGTCTCCCGTCGGGATTCCCGGTAACTCCGAACGGTGGCGCCCGCCCCACCGCTGTTAGCGGGAGCTGGGCCACCCCGGTGCCCCAGATCCGCTCGGCGCCGAGAGTGTGGGGGTGAGGCCGATGCGTGGGGACGGTTGCTCGGGGCGGCACAACATTGGCCGAAGGTTCTGATCGCCGCCATACGGCAGTGCGATCGTTCAGCGGTCGTTCGATGGACGCACTGTCCGAGGGATCCCGGCAAACCGCCCCTTTCCGTCGCGGTGTGGGTGCCCTGGGATCGGCCGGCTGCGGGAAACGACGCTTGAACGATTCAACAGTGACGGTGCGACGAAGGCGATAAATCGTCACGGTGAAGAGGTGTGCTCACCTGGGACATCAGCCAGAAGGCGCACAGCCCGTTTGGGGCCGATCCTCCGGGGCGCGGGAGCGCCGGAGGAGGGAAGCCGGAGTGGCTTGTCGGCTCTGCGTCGGTGCGTACGTCGTGGTGCGCACGGGGCGGGGCCGTCGTCGTATGTGAGGGAGGACGCTGGTGTTCGGCGGAGGCATCACTGAGCGCCACGAGCAACTGAAGGCTGAGGTCCGGGAGTTCGCCGAGACCGAAGTGGCGCCTCGCATAGCGCACATGGAGGCAACGGGCGCTGTGGAGCATGGCCTTGCCTGGGAGATCGCCCGACGGGGGTGGATCGGCGTCACGATCGATTCCGCTGCATACGGCGGGATGGGCGCTGGCCATCTGGCGAAGGTGGTCCTGATCGAGGAACTGGCGCGGGTGTGCGGGGCGATTGGCGCTGCGGCTCAGGCGTCCCAGCTCCCTGTTGCTATGATCGTCAACTTCGGCAGTGAAGATCAGAAGCAGCGCTGGCTTCCGCCCATCTCGGCCGGCGAGGTCATGCCCACCATCGACGTCACCGAGGAAACCTCGGGCAGCCAGATCGGCGGCATGCAGGGCCGAGCCCGTCGGCAGCGGGGCGGCTGGGTACTGACCGCGGTCAAGACACATGTGGGCAACAGCCACATCGCCAACCTGCACTGCGTGGTGGTCCGTACCGCCGACTCAGGCCCGGGAAGCCTGTCCGCGTTCCTCGTGGAGAGCGATCGTGACGGTGTGTCGGTGCACCCGCCGGTGCCCGCGATGGCGCTGAGGGGGTTCTCCTTCGGCTCGGTTGTCTTCGAGGACGTATGGGTGCCGGAGGAGAACCTGCTCGGCTCCGTGGGCGACGGCCGGGATGTCGCCGACTCCGCGAGTGTCCTGAACGGACGGGCCAACCTGGGAGCGGTCTCCCTGGGCATCCACCGGGCCACCGTGGAGACAACGCTGGCGTTCGCAGCCGACCGCCAGCGCTACGGCAAGCCGCTCAGCGAACTGGGCTCCGTCGAGCAGCGGTTGGGCCAGATGGTGTCGAACTTGATGACCGCCCAGTCCTTGTTGTACAGCGCTGCCGACATGCTGGACCGAGGGGCCCGGGGTGACGGGCAGCTGATGAACGCCAAACTCGTCAACTACGAGCTGGGGACGGCCTCGGCGAAGTTGGGCCTGGAGGTGCACGCCGCGTGCGGCCTGTTCACCGACCGCCCCATCGAACGGTACTTCCGGGACGCGCACGCGATCTTCGCCCCGGCCGGCACCTCGGATGTACAGCGCCTCAGGCTGGCGAGGTTCGCGCTGGGCACCGCACAGCAGCCAGAGTGGTCGCAGCTGTTTGCCGCTCCCACACAGGCTGTAGGAGCGGCGGTGGCCGGCTGAGTCAGAGCAGCTCGTGGACGCGGCGGTTGAGGAGGAGCTGTGCCTGCTCGGCGCGCTCCTTGATGTAGGTGAGCATCTGGGCGCCTTCGTTCTTGGACCGGGGCTGCGTGCCGATGACGCAGACCGTCCCGATCGGAAGGTTGGGATCCTCAGGGTCGAAGAGCGGGGCTCCCATGTACGTGCGGATGCCGAACTCGTTGGCGACCTCGTTGGTGCGGAACCTCGGAGAGAGGCAGACGTCGTACAGGGGCAGGGCCTTGCCGCGGTCGACGACCTCGGGGCACCAGCCGTGCTCCAGGGACATCACCCGGGACATGGTGACGGCGCCGTCGACGCGGGCGCTCGATGGCAACCACAGGCCGGCGAAGTACTGCCGGTCTCCCAGGAAGTTGACCATGGCCATGGCTTCCTCGGTACCCGATTCACGGGCCAGGGCGGAGGCGAACAGGTCGAATTCCGGAACCGGCTCGTTGAACAGGCCGAGCTTGTGGACACGGGCGATCCGGGCCGGGGTCTGTGCACGTAGGTGGGCCAGCTGGTAGGTGCCGGATGTGGCGTCAAACACGAGTGCTCCTGGAGAGGGAGGGCAGCGGGCTGGAGGGTCTGTTGCGGGTCGCGAGGGCGAGCGCGTGCTGAACGAGGACGATCAAGGCTTGGCGCCCCTGGGCAGATTCGCGGGCGTCGCACAGCACCACGGGGGTGCCGGGCGGCAGGTCGAGCGCGGTGTGGACTTCTTCGGGTTCGTAGCGGTCTGCGCCGTCGAAGTGGTTGACGGCAACCACGAGGGGGAGCCCGATGCTGAGGAAGTACTCGACAGCGGGATAGCACTCCTCGAAGCGGCGGGTGTCGACTAGCACGATGGCTCCGACCGCTCCCTCGGCCAGGTCGGGCCACATGAACCAGAAGCGTTCTTGACCGGGCGTGCCGAACAGCAGCAGCGCCATCCGCTGGAGGGTGAGTGTGATCTTGCCGAAGTCCAGGGCCACGGTGGTGGTGGTCTTAGCCTCCACGCCGTGCACGCTGTCGGTACGGACGCTGGCCTGGGTGAGGGTCTCCTCGGTCGTCAGCGGCACGATCTCGCTGACCGCGCCGACGAGGGTGGTCTTGCCCGCTCCGAACCCTCCCGCGATGAGGATCTTCCACAGCGCCAGAGGCGCGTCAGATTCCTCTGAGTCCTTCAAGGATCCTCCCCAATACGACGGGATCGGCGGCATCTGCGGTCTCATCGGGCATAGCTGGGATGAGGACCCCCTGGTCGAGAAGGTCGGAGACCACGATCTTCACGACGTGTACGGGCTGCTTGAGCCACGCGGACAGTTCCACCACCGAGCACGCCTCGGGGTGGCAGAGGAGGAACACGGCTTCCTCCACCAGCCCCTGAGGCGGATTAGGCGCCGGACTGCGGGCTTTCACCTGGCTGACGAGATCCAGTTCGTGCGTTGGCTCGGTGCGGCCCTGAGTGATCGCGTAGGGGCGCAGGGCAGCGATGCCGGCGTCGATGAAAGGCCGCTGATCGGGGGCCGTCATCATCCGGTCGCGGAAATGCGCGGCGCGGTCGCAAGAGCCGGGCCGATACTCTGACCGAGCATCTTCATCTCGTACCCGACCAGGCCCAGGTCCGCGTCATGGGAGGCCAGCACGGTCAGCAGCGTTCCCGATGCAGGACGGGTGATGAAGATGAGCCCGCCGTCGACTTCGGCGATGATCTGCCGGGTGGAGCCGGCGCCACCGAGGAACGAGCGGTCGGCGCCATTGGCCAGCGAGAACATGCCGCTGGAGACCGCGCTGGCCTGGTCGGCATCGTCATTGCTGTCAATCCCGTACACGTGCATGCGGATTCCGTCGGTCGAGGAGACGACCGCGGCCTGCGTATGCGCGACCCGTTCGACGAAGCCGCGCAGCAGCCCTTCGAGGATTTCGTTCGTGGTATTAGCGCTCATCAGGACATCTCCTCGTCAGTGGGGGCAGAAGTGGCAGAGGAAGCAGGCAGCGGGACGGCGCGCTCGGAGGGCTCGGCGGCGGGAGCGCGGAACCCTCGGGCGAAGCCGGCCGCGAGCTGCGGATTGTGCGTGGCATGCGGCTGCCGGATTTCCTGGTCCTGCTGGAGCTGGGGAGCCACGTGGCTGCCAGTCCTCTTGGGCAAGGGCTTCCTGCCCGGGGTCGGGACGACAGCGTGGGCGGACGTCTGAGTGACGGCCACCTGGCGGCCGAGTGGCGCCGAGACCTCCGCCGTGCATGCTGCCGGGTGTTCGCTGTCGGCAGCCGCTGGCTGCGGGCGATCGGGCACGGCGCGAAGCACGGGCGGCGGCCCAGCCACGGCCTGCTGCAACCCTCCTGCGAGCAGGACACGCCCTGGCACCGGGGCCGCTCCAGGAGAGAGCGCCGCCCCCTGTGAAGCGCCGGTGACTTCCCTCTGCTGGGGGATGGACGCCGGATGGGGAGCGAGCAGCGCATGCGGAATCACCACGGCCGCCTGGGTACTGCCGTACCTGTTGCGGAGCAGCTCGACTCTGATCCTGTGGCGCTGGGCAAGGCGGGCGACGACGAACAGGCCACTGCGGCCGTCCTGGATCAGATGCTCAGCTATGTCGAACTGGTCAGGGTCCCGCAGTAGTTCGTTCAACCGGCGGCGTACGGCAAGCTCCATCGGCAGACCGCGGTCGTCTACTTCGATCAGCAGCCCGTCCGGGACGTACTCGGCTCGGACAAAGACCTCCTGCTCGGAGAACCTGGTGGCGTTCTCCAGCAACTCGGCCAGCAGATGGGTGACGTCCTCGACAACAAAGCCGTGAAGGAGAGCGCTGGGTGCTTCGGTGATCTGGACCCGGGTGAAGAGCTGGATTTCCTGGATCCCGTAACGCAGAACGGCCTTGACGGAAACCGGCTCGCTGATGCGCTTTGACCTGTCACCGCCGAGCACCAGCATGCTCCCTGCGGACCGTACGATCTGCGTGATCTGATGATCGACGCCGTAGAGCTCGGTGAGCCGGTCGGAATCTTCCTCGTCCCGAAGGACCGTCTCCAGCCGGCTGACGGCTGATTCACAGTAGGACTGGAGCCGGCGGGCGAAGTTCACGAACACCGCCAAGTGCTGCTGTTGCACCGCCTGAGCGACCGAGGTCACTGCGACCTCGTGATACGCGTCTACGGCCCGGACGAGCTCCGCGAAGGTGTGGGTGCCTTCCACTGGGCCGGGCTCCGGCGGCTGCGCAGAACGATCGCCTCGGCGCACGGCATCCGCATACTCCTGGAGGGCCAGGCTGCCCGCCTGCACGCGCCGGCGCAGGAACGCGAGCCATTCCCCGAACAGCTGGTCCTCTTTCTCTACCGACCAGGCGATCGATAGAACGTGCCGGTAGGCGATCACGAGGATGCCGACCCCGGCGGCTGCCGCGCCAGTCACCAGCAACGCCGCGTTTTGAACGGAGAGCTTCGCGGCCGAACCGTAGAACGCTGCGGCGGCCAGGAGCACGAGCTCGGATACCGCCGGCACCATCACGGCCCGTACGAGCCGTAGCCGGATGCCGTATTCGTCCGCAGCCTTGTCGCGTGCGGCGTGCCGTGCGCCTTGACGGCCGGCACCCGCCGGAGCGGGTGGGGAGAGTTCAGACATCGATGTCCTTGGAAAGACGGGTGGGCGGGCCCCTGCCTCGTCACCGCATGCCGCATCAGCCTGGCGCGACACCCGGATCGGTGACGCAGTACATGCCATCAACTGCTCGGAGCCGGGTGCAGAGCCACTGCTGACAGAGGGGAACCCGTTGGGAGAGCCGTCTGCCGTGTCCAGCGGACCTGCGCGAGGTCTGGATTCCCCCGGTGACGCACGGCAGGGCCGCCGTACCGTTCCCGAGGGCTGACCACGCCAACACCTCTGGTCCCAACCGGAAATCTGTTGCCAGCGGTAACAGGAGCACCGCACAGCCTGGTCGATGGATCTGATCGTTGCCAGAGCAACTTGAATCGTTCGGAGGTCGTTTCCCGCTACACGCTCGCCCGTCGGCTTATCCGATCCGGGCATTGGGTATCAGGTGAGATCGCCCGCTGGTCGCACGGCAGGGGAACGACGCCGATTCGATGCGGGCGGCCGTCACCCAGCCCCCGGAGCGACGACGTCCCGATCGGCTTTCGTCCTGTTGCTGTGTCGTCCGCGGCGCGGTCCCCCGACGGATGGCCTTGCCCCTATCTGGACGCGGCAGAATCACTGAGAAAGGAAAGAGCGCGCTCGATGCCGCAGGTCTGGATCAGATGGCTTCGTAGTTGCAGCAGGCCGCCGACGCCGTACGCACTCACTTCCTGGCATCGCATGACCAGCCAATCCCAGTCGCACTCCAGGTAGTTGGCCGCTTGACGCAGTCTCTCGTACGGAGTGCGCGCAGAGGCGATGCTGTGGGACCGTGCGTGATCAACGGCGTGAGCAAAGGAGTCGATCTCACTCTTGCTGGTCCTGCTGTCGACATGCCAGACGGCGTCCGAGCTAAGCCAGTCGGCGATAACGGCGAGCCGCTGCGGCGAGATTATGAATTCTGCAGTGTCGGAGTATGCCTGCTCCTTGTGTATGTGCACCGTCAGGCCGTAAGACTCCATCAGGGCGATCGTGAGCAGCAGCAAAATCCGTTCGTACCCCTCGCTGTCCTTAACGGCGGATTCGGGGATGCCGAGGACGCAGCCCGCCGTGCCTTCGGCGCCGGCCGAGCACTCCTGCATCAGCTGCAGTACCTGGTGCCGTTCGGTGAACAACAACCAGCCCGCGGCCTGTCCGCCATATTGGGCCCTCGACCACAGCAGAGGGGCGGCGTCGGCGGGGCTCAGGTGGCGCCGCAGGTATGACGCGCATGCATGCGATCCGAGCCAGGCCGCTCCGACCTCCGTGAGGTCGGGATAGGCGGCACGAGCAGCCGCAGACCGCGGTTGGTCGAGATGGGCTGCCAGACGCTGTTGCTCGATGTGGAGCGCTTGGTCGTCCGCCAGGAGGCTGTCATCCACGTTCAACGCCGCCCAGAGCAAGGCGTAGACGAGCTCATCGAGCCGGTATGCGCTGGGAATCGGCAGCCTGTTGACCGGCATCAGCAGTTGACGTCGAGCGTAGGCCGCATCCATGACATACAGGTCATCCGCCCCGCGTGCGCCCAACGCCGCGATGAGTAGAGCCCTGCGACGAGCGCGGGTGAAATATCTGAGGTGTTCCCGGTCCTCATGCCCGATCACCACGGTGTCGCCTCGTGGCTCTGCCTCATACATCTGGACCGCGACGGATGTCCCGTCCAGTATTCGCAGCCCGTCGAGGTGCCACACCCCGCCCGTGCCGGGCAGCGGCCCATTGACGGACAGGTGCGAACTGTCGAAGCGGACGTCGAAACGGTGCACGGCTGCCAGCGACGCATCGTGGGGAACTCGGGCAAGGACTACTTTCCGCATCGGAGCTGGGCCCAAGAGTTCCTGCACGCTATGACCGAGCCAGAATTCGAGCACCGTGGCCGTGTCGCCGCGGGGCTCCTGTTCTCCGACCAGCCAGCGTTTGAAGGTGGTCTTCGTGATGTGCATGGTGGCCAGGCGTGGATTGCGATAGTGGGCCGCAGCCCGGGCGCCGGCGTCCTTCAGCTGTAGCTGGAACACCTCGAAACGTAGCCACTGGCGCTTTTCCAGCACGGCGTACAGCAGTGTTGGGCGCGTCAGTGTAGGCATGGCTTTCTTTCCCCTGTCTGGTCGGTTTACATATCGAGGTTTAAACAGCTATCTGCAAGGGGTGTCATGGCGCCCCGCCTCTGAAGGTGAATGCTGAAGCTATCTGCCCTTTGAATGGATTAGCTGCGTCGATTGCGTATCTTGATGGGCGTCTCGGTCAAATCCGGGCTCGGATTACATTGGCGGGTTACGGTCGGGCCAGTAGCGGGTTGGCGGCGACGGCATCGCGCAGGAAACTCAGCTTGGAGTAGAAGGTGTGGTCTTGCGCCCAGCCGCGGGCGGCAAGGTGGCTCCGGAGCCAGGCGTTGACCCGCTCCATTTCTCGCAACACCTCGTCCGTGTCGTTGTCCAGGACACTGCGTGAGCGGCGGTACTCCAACTCGCACTGGGAGAGCACCACGTTCGGTGCTGCCAGAAGGGAGCAGCGGTCGAAGAAGATGCCGTAGACGTGGCCGGTGCGCATGGACTCGCACTGCACGTCGTAGCGGACGCGTTGGAACGGCGGCATGGCCCGCGCTTGAAGCCCTAGGTCCGAGCACAGGTACTCCTCGAAGCGGTCAGGAGTGACGTCAAGGCCGGACGACAACCTCTCGCGGCGGGCGAAGGCGTCCTCGGTGAACCACTTGCGCTTGAGTACGTATCCGGCGGAGACCGTGGGGATGAACGAGGCGTAGCCGACTTCGCTGCCAGGCCCGGTCACCTCGAACAGGTGGTTCTCGGTGTGGTGGACCTGGAACTCCTCCCGGTACTCCGGCCGGCAGTCCCTCAGTTCCCCGTCGCGCAGTGCCTTGAGCAGTCCCATGGACGCGGCCCAGATGTCCGGTGCCGGATCGAGGGTGTACTTGTACTCCAGCTCGGTCCCCGCGAAGTGGGTGCGGAAGTACCGAAGATGATTGTTGAGCGCCATGCTCAGCTCGGCGCGGGAGGACAGCACCGGCTCCAGCCAGCGCAGCAACTCGACCGGCCCGTGTCCGACAGGCTCACGGGTGGTGCGGACGAAACAGGCGTCCTCGGGGTGGAAACGGATCTGGGCGTACGCGTGGTAGCCGCCGGCCGGATGCTCGGCGAGGTAGCACAGCGGGACGAGACCCGGGGCGGCGTCGGTTCCGACCAGCTCGTGCAGAGGGGTTCCGGCGATGGCGTCGGGGAACAGGGCTTTGCCCTCGATCCGGCTGGTCCCGCGCCATGTGCTGTCCGCGCTCAGGGCCTGGACGGGGCAATCGCCGAGCGCGTTCCAGCGGATCACTACGGTGGTGCTCGGTACACAGACCTCCTGCGGTGCTACTCGTACGAGCACGATCGGGTCGGTCGCCCTGCGGGGCGCGGTCTGGTTGAGCAGGTGGATGCCGCCAAGGACCATCCAGGCGTGTCGTGTGGTCGTCTCGTCACTGCGCATGGATGTCACTTCTCCCGTCAACCGGGCCGCGCGAAGGCCCGCCGCCCCATCTTCTGCTGGTCGCCATGTGACTGCGGTTCGACCGATGCCGAGCCCGGGACACGGTCGGGTGGCCCCGTTGTCTGTTGTCGCGGTGTGTGCGCGACGGCGGCATAAAGTGAGCCGAGTGAGTCGTGGTGAATTTGAGAAGAAGATCATGGAAGCAGTGGTCGCCGACGCTCGTTTGGCCGCGCTGGAGTTCGATGACGCCCGGGCATGGCTGGAGCAGGCTCGGCAGCGTCCTATGGAACCCCTGGCGGCTGAGGTCTGGGTGACCGACCCCCACTTCGACCACGTCTTGCTGGTCGAGCACCGGGTGCGCGGATGGGTCCCGCCCGGAGGCAAGGTGGAGCCGACCGAGACACCACGCGAGGCCGCGGCTCGCGAACTGCGAGAGGAGACCGGTCTGTCGGCCCGGCTGCTGCCCGAACCTGCGGCTGTGGCGGTCCGGTCCTACCGGGCTGACTGGTCCCGTACGCTCGGTCTGTCGTACGCCGCGATCGTCGACCGTCAGGCGCCGCTGGGCGGGGAGAAAGGCCAGCCGGCGGCATGGTTCAGCCTCGATACGGAGTGGGAGAGCGTCTTCCCGGAGGACCGCGCGCGCGTCCTTTCGCACGTGCGGCGGCTGGTGGGCGAGCGTCCGGTCGAGGCTCGCTGAACGCTGCTGCCAGCTGTCGCTCAGATGACGTTGTCGATCTGGGCGACGGCCTCGTCGGGCAGTGTGACCAGGTGAAGGTCGTTGAGGAAGCGGACCCATACCGGGGCGAGGCCGGGCTCCTGCTCGAACTCCTGCCTGCTGAGGTGTCCTTGCGCGTAGGTGGCGGTGCGCAGCGCGTAGGGCTGGAGCTGGTCGGGGTGTATCCATTGGGGGGTGCGTACCTCTCGGGGCGAGGGGCGGAGGGGACCGGATGCTTGAGCCTCGAAGACCCACCAGCGGTGGCCGACAGGTCCGGTTGGTCTGCGGCGGCACTGGTTGGGCCGCCACGTTTCCAACAGCAGGTGCAGGTGGGCCACGGTGAGGCCGACTTCTTCGGCGGCCTCAGCCTGTGCGGCCTGTTCGGGGCTGCCGTGGTGGTCGATGTGTCCGGCGACCGGGGCGATCCCGGCGGGTGGTGTCGCGCGTTCGAACACCAAGAGCCCGTCCGGAGAGGAGATGAGCACGCCGACGCTGGTGTGATCACAGTGGTCTTCCCCGGTGTTGCCGGGCTGGATGTTCACTGAGGTCCGCCCGGCCGCTGGGCGACTACGACGAGCCAGCTCGTGATGGTCGGTGTGTCGGGGGTGGTCAGGGCGTACGCGGCGTCCAGGATCCGCATGCGCTGGGCATGGGTGAAGTTGCCCTCGGGGCGGGCGAAGACGGGAATGGACAGCCATGCCTTCTTCTCCGCCATGGTGCTGCGCTGGGCGGTGACGTCCATGGCCAGCACGGGCAGGCCGGCGTCGGCCAGGTACTGGGTGATCGTCTCGGGGGGCAGTTTGGGTGAGCTGGTGACAGCGGGCGGCGGGGTATAGCCGTAGTCGCTGGTGGCGATCTCGTGGATGAGGGCGTTGAGTGACGGCCCGGTGCGCGTGCTCTGCTCGTCGGGGTGGCGGACTCCGGCGAAGCCTCCGCCGACGTTGAACACGAACCGGCCGCCCGGGCGCAGGACTTGGCTCACCGCAGCGAACACTGTGGTGGTGTCGGTCTTCCAGATCGCCGAGTTGCACACCACGGCGTCCACACTGGCGGGCGGGACGTGGGCGGCAAGGGTTTCCGCCGTGGCGGTGATCCACGACAGGCGGGGGTCGGTCAGGGTGCGGCGGCCGACGCGCTGCATCGCCGCGGCGCTGTCCAGGGAGAGGACGGTCGCCTCGTGCGGGACCCGTTCGAGGATCGCGCGCGCGGTGGCACCTGCGCCACCGCACAGGTCGACCACCAGGCTGGCGTCGGACAGCTCGGCCCAACGGGCGAGATCGCGGCTGGTCGCGCCGTACATGGGAAAGGTCCGGGTGAAGGCGGCGTACGCCTCGGCCGTGGTGTCGTCGTCCCAGCCGAGCACGGCGTCCTGGGGTGCCACGGTGCCAGTGCCTCACTTTCCGGATACAGGGCCCGGCCGCTGCGGGCCGGGCTGGTCGGGCAGGGTCAAAAGAGCGCGGACTGAACGGCGGTGGACGGGGAGGCATACGCCCCGAGGGTGAGGCGGCGCCCTTTCAGGGCGCCGAGGTCGAGCAGGTAGCGCAGTTCGTCCTCGCTGTCGAGAGCGGCCAGGACCTGGGAGCCGATACAGGCAACGGGGGTGAAGCCGTGCTCGCCCTCGCGCACGTCGTGCGGGTAGAGCACCCGCTCGGCGCCGGCGCGCACGAGGTCCCCTTCCTCGGGCGGCGTCCATGGCTCCGGGGTCGCGGTGATGTTCATGGCGTCCAGGGCCACGAGGGCGCTGTCGAGGTGGCGCTTGTGGGCGAGTTGGGCCGGCGCGAGGTCGCGCATGGCGGCCAGGGAGTTCAGCTTGGCTGCGGCCCGGACCGTCTGGGTCAGGCCGAGGCGGCGGGCGAGGGCGTCCTCCAGGAAGCGCACCGTGCGTCCGTCGGGGCTCTGGGCGAGGAAGGTGGCCACCAGGGCGCCCTGTTCGTCCAGGCGGGAGCGTTTGCGTGGTTCGGCGGCGGTGCCGACCTTGGTTGTTCCGTCGGCGAAAGTTGCCAGGTAGAGCCAGTGCGGTTGCGCCATGTAGGCGACGAGGGCTTTGGGTGCGTGGCCGCCCTGGTGGAACTTGTGGGCGTAGTGGAAGTCGTCCTGGCCAGCGCAGTGGACGCACTGGCCGCTCTGGCCAGCGGGGGCCCGGTCGGGGCAGGCGGCGGCTTCGACGTGGTGGGTGTCGGTGAAGCGATACCAGCCAGTGCACCACCGGTCGTCGCCGATGACCTGGTAGCCGAGGTGCTGGTTCATGATCTCGGCGTAGACCAGGGGCCCGCCGGGCAGCGGGGCGAGCAGAAGGCGTGGGTCTCCCGTCGCCCACGTGACGCCGTGGCATACGTAGGTTCCGCTGGTGGGGAGGGCCTGGGACTTCATGGTGCGTTCCTCGCAGGTGGCGGCAGGTCAGAGGTGAAGGTGCAGGCGGTCGGCGAGCGCGGCGGCGGCGGTCTTGAAGACGTGGTCGCGGTCCATGTCGGTGACATCCAGCGACAGCCATCCGCCGCGCTGCTCGTAGGCGCGCAGCTGGGCCAGGACGGTGTCCTGGTAGCGGATGAAGTCTGCGTCTGCGGTGCCGGAGTGGCCGGTCTCCAGGGAGGTGAAGGACCTCTTGCGGGCGAGGGCCTCGGCCGCGCTGATCCGCAGGAAGATCACCAGGTCGGGTTCGGTGAGGTGGGCGAAGACCTGTTCGGCGAGGCGGGTGGAGACGTCGGGGTTGACCGCGTAGCGGGCCAGGATCTTGTGGTGGGCGTTGTCGAGGATCACGTGGGTGCCTGCGGCGAGCGCGGGCCGGATGACGAGCTGGTCCTGGAGCGTGTACCAGGAGGCCAGGGCCAGCAGCCAGTAGTGGTCGCCGCACGCCTGGGCCACGCGGGCGTCGCGGCGGTAGACCAGTGCGTTGAGCCGGTCGACGTACGCCGAAAGGTCGGCGTCCATGGGAACGTCGGTGGAGTGCTTGCCGACGAGGATCGCTTGGTGGCCGGCGTCGTTGAGGGCCTGGTGCAGGTGGGCGGCGAGGGTGGACTTTCCCGCACCGTCGATGCCGGTGACCGTGATCTCACGGCCGCGGGCTGCGGGGGGTGCTGGGGTCGTCATCGGGCTCCTTGGAGGGTGTGGGGCGGGCGGCCGGTCAGGCAGCCGGTGATGATGTCGCGGATGCGGTCGATCAGGACGGCGCGGCGGCGCAGGACGTCGAGGTGCCGCTCATTGGACAGGTCGGCGGGGTAGTGCCGGGCCAGGTTGTTGGAGATGACGTGGAGGTAGCCGAATCTGATCTCCGCCTGGCGGGCAGCCGCCCCCATGGGGCCGATCTCCGGGTCGACGAAGTCGTACGCGGCGTGCTTGGCTAGCCAGTCGCGGTTTTCCAGCAGGATCGACGGCGAGGTGGCATGCAGTCCGCGGTGCACGCCTGCCTGGGCGGAGGCGAAGTCACCGAAGAAGTCGTCCCAGGACACCAGCGCGCCGCTCACTAGGCTCGTGTTGCCGGTGGCCAGCCATGTGTTCGGCTCGATGCCGGGGGCAAGGGCTCCGACCTTGCCGACGTAGACGACGTCGTGGGCTCCGAGTGCGGCCAGGCGGGCGACGACCTGTCCGGCGACGTCGCCCCAGATGCTGTGGAGGAATCCGAGGTACACCACGCGGCGGCCGGCGATCTCGGTGCACTGCCAGGCGTAGCCGGGCCCGCGGGTCCACACCCCGTTGTCGGGGGCGAGGTACTGAAGGCCCCAGCCCACGATCACGAGATCGCCGTCCAGGTCGAGGTCGAGCCCGTCGAGCGCGGTGCGGCACTCGTCCTGCCCGGGCGGCTGGTAGGTGACCGCGCCGGCGGGGCGGTTGGTCATGGCCAGATAGGCGGCGATGATCAGTGCGTAGTGCTGGACGTAGTCGGCGCCGGGGAACGCCTTGATGACCAGATCGTTGCCGTGGACCTGGGCAGTGGGCCGCTCGAAGTTGAACAGCTTGCCGGTCTTCTCGTGGTGGGAGATCACGGCCGTGCGGTCGTAGCCGCCGATGACGCGGATGCTGTCCCAGTCCCGGTCCTGGATGAGATGGTGCACCTTGATCGTCAGGTAGCGCAGCAGACTGTCCCACCCCATGGTGTGACCGTCGGCCGGGATCGGGGCCGCGCGCAGCAGTCCGGGGGCGGGTTCGGCGAGCAGGGAGGTCATCGGCGCTCCTCGGCGATCATGACGCTGCTGCCAGCCGCCGTGCGGACGACGGCGATGTTGTGCCGGATCAGGCCGAAGCGGTCCTCGGAGATCGGGCCGAGCTGCTCGATCCGGGGAGTGGAGGGCTTCTCGTAGGGGCCCTCGGGCAGCAGGGCGATCCCCATCGCGCCGAGGATGACGGGGGCCGCGCCGTCCACGGAGGCGATCCACTCGTGCTCGCGTTGCTCGATGAGCTCCAGATGGCCGGTACGGCCCAGCCCGAGCAACCGGTAGACGAGGCGCGCCTCGACCAGACCGCGCTCTTCCAGGTAGGCCGTGGCCGCCCAGCGGGTGCGGCACAGCTGCCTGGTCGGGTCAGGTCGACGCGAGGCCGGCAGGGCGATGGCCCCGGCCCAGCCACCTGAGACGAGGGCGTCATAGGTGCGCAGCCACTCCTCGTCGTCCGCAGCGTGCAACACCGCACACAGCCGGAAGGCGTCACCGGCCAGGTCCTTGATCTCCTTGGCGGCCTGCTCACTCGCCTTCACGGTGGCCGCGCCATCGCGCATGACGTCCGGCAGGATGATCTCCCTCGCCCCGATCGCCCGCCCGGCGTCGACCAACTTGGCTGCGGGCAGGGCATATCCGAGGTCGAAGACGCCGTTGTCAACGATGATCTCCGCGCCGCGCTCGGCCTCGCGGGCGAAGAAGGCCCGATACATGGCATCGGACAGGACCTGCTGGGCGGCCACGTGGTGGACACGGGCCGGCTCCTGGCCAACGAACTGCTCCAGATAGGCGGGCGGGGCGATGACGGAGAAGTCGATGCTGGGGGCCATCACCGGGCTCCCCACTGCGCGGCGGCGATGGTGAGGAACTGTTGGGACAACACCGGGTCGCTGCCGAAGCGCCCGCCGGCGTGCACGGTGGTGGTCCGGGCCTCCTCCATCCGTACCCCGCGCATGCTCATGCACAGGTGGGTCCCGCGCACGGCGACAGCGATGTCCTCGGACTTGATCACGCCGGTGAGTTCCTCGGCGATCTGGCGGGTGAAACGTTCTTGGACCTGCAGCCGCCCGGCATGTGCCCGCGCGATCCGCCCGAACTTCGACAGCCCCACCACCTCACCGTCCGGCACGTATCCGGCCGCGACGGCGAGGTTCATGGGCAGCAGGTGGTGCTCGCACACGCTCCACACGCTCATGCCGCCGACCACCACCAGCTGGTTGCTCAGGTGGGATTCGGCGAAGCAGGTCGCCGCCGCGGAGCCAGTCGGGGACAGCAGGTCGCTCCACCAGGCGGCCACCCGCTCCGGGGTTCCGATCAGGCCCTCACGGGTGGGGTCCTCGCCCAGTTCGACCAGGAGTTGGCCGATCAGGTCGGCGACCCGGCCCATGTCGATGGGCGAGACGGGCACGGCGGACTCCGGTGAGGCGTCCCCCGAGCCGATGATGGGGGTGACGACAGCATGCGTCATGAGCGTCTTCTCGCTTCCAGGACGGGACAAGCGGGGGGTCAGCGGCCTCGCGCGTCGGCGAAGGCCAGCACATGAAGGCGGGTGGTGAAGTGCCAATGCCGGGCCGCGACCGCGTCCGCGAGTTCACGGGTCCGCGCGATGACCACCTCGCTGGTGGCGCCTTCCGGCATGATCCACACCGGCGCGAGGGCATGTGCACCGGCGACCTCGGCAATCCGGTCGAGGTCGGCCAGCGACGAGGCGACGAACTTGAAGACCGCATGCCCGGATGCGGCAAATACCTCCAGCGCACCCGACACCAGGCTCTTGGCCTCGTCCGCCCCGAAGCTGGCGAGCTTGGGCGAGACGTTGAAGCAGACGCCGTCGACCAGCAGCGCCGGGTCGGGCTTCAGCGTGCCGTTCGTCTCGATCTCAACGCGCTTCCCCGCTGCCAGCAGACGCTGGACGAGCGGGACTACCTTCGTCTGCTGGATCAGCGGCTCGCCTCCGGTGATCACCACCAATTCGACAGGCGAAGATGCGGCCCAGGCCGCCAGGTCCGCGACCGACCGCTTCTCCGATTCCTCGCCCGGGTCGTACCGGCTCCAGTCCCAGGTGTACTTCGTGTCGCACAGAGTGCAGGTCAGATTGCACCGGGACAGCCGGATGAACAAGGCCGGCTGCCCGCAGCTGGGTCCCTCGCCCTGGAAGGTCGGCGTCTCGATGCCGAAACACTCCGCGATGATCACCTGGAAGTCGGCGTCGGCCTCAGCGAGTTGTGGAAGTGCAGGTCCGTGCATGGTCATTGCCCCTCCACGGTGAACCGGGCCCAGCTGCGCTCGGTCTCCCGAACGGCGACCGAGACCAGGCGTCCGGGGATGTGCGGCTCAAGGTTCTGGATGAACCAGCCGGCCAGGAACTGAGCCAACAGCTCCGAGGTCGGGTCGAAGGGCAGCACTTCGTGCAGATTGCGGTGATCGAGTTCGTTGTCGAGGAACTCCTTGAACGGGGCAAGCGCTCCGAAGTCGGTGACGAATCCGGGCGCTTCCAGGGCGGAGGCGGTCAAGGCGACCTCAACCTGGTAGCTGTGCCCGTGCTGGCGGCTGCACTTGTGTTCGGGCGGAAGCCCGGGCAGCCGATGCCCGGCTTCGAAGGTGAACGTCTTGCCGATCGTGGTGGTGCCCGGGGGCAAGGAGACGGCGGCGAGCAAGCTGGTCACTCAAGGCTCCTTTTCGTGGGATCGCAAGGAAATGGCGCGGTGCCCCGGCTCGGGTTTGAAGGAAGACACCGGCGGCACGTCGTAGGCGGGCGGAGAAGGGGAAGGGCCTATCCGGGGACGGCGGTGAACTCTTGGGCCAGCACGGAAACGAGGTGCCGGTCCCAGCGGTCCACGGCTTCGTCCTTCCGGAAACTGCCGAAACGCCTCCAATAGGCACGGGCGGCAGGGCGCTGCATCAACCAGCGCGCCTGCACCCTGAGGGCGTGACGGTTGAGAAGGCCGGTGCGGAACTTGACCGCAAGAAGGCTGATCTGGCGGTTGCAGTGCACCGCTTCGGCGTACTCCTGCGGGGGCAGGCCGTCGGTTGCCCATATCGCCTGCTGCTGGGGGTCGGTGGCGATGTCTGCCAGCAGCTGCTGGTGGATCACCTCGGCGTCCAGCGTCAGCCGCTGGCGGTGTCGGCGTTCGGCAAGTCCGGTCGCGACCGCCCCCACCGCGGAGGCGATGAGGACGGCGTAGGAGGTCTTCATCTGTGGCCTTTCGTCCGTAGTGCGCTGCCTAACCTGCGTTTGACCTGCAGCACACACAGGTCGGAGTGCAGCTCTTCCGCGCGTGCGTGGCCGCGTCACGCTGCACCCGCAAGGGCCGTGAGGCGGATCGTGTCGTCATGCGTCCCTGGGGAGGCCGGAGCGGAGAGCCGTTGCTGAAGAGCAGCGAAGACCGCTGCGGAGGGAAGGAGACCTGCGTCGCCCCGGCGCGCTTCGAGGAGATCCGGCTCCCGGATCGGGTAGGGCTCCAGACCGTCGGGGCCAAGGCGGTACTGGGTGCCGAACTCCTGCGACTGCAGGCTGTTGACCAGGGCACGGTCCTGGAGATGGGCCCACTGCTGCAGGCAAGCGTCACCGGCCTGGGCAGCACGGTGCAGCAGGCGGGCGGCCGTACGCTGGAAGTCGGGTTCGTCGTCGGCGTGCAGCGCGAGCAGCCAGGCGGCGCGGGAGGCCGCAGGCCCGACGAGACGATGGCCCGGCCAGCCGTGATCGGCCAGGACACGAGCAAGCATCTTGGCGTTGACATGATCGGCATGCCGGCCCTGCCCCAGGTGCACCGAGTCGAGTTCATTGCGCACATGCCGTGCCCAGCGCTCGGCTTCCTGCTGCGCGCGCGAGATCAGTTCGTGGGCAAGATCGGGCCGCAGCGGATTTCCGGCCGTCATGATGTTCTCCCCTTGCTGTCCGACGAGGCTGGTAAAGGAAGGGGGACTTCGCAGCGGATGAGGAGCAGGAGCGGAGGGCGAGCCTCAGCACGCAGTTCGAGACGTATGACGTGCTCGCCGAACAGCGCGGCCGTCCCGGTCACGGTCCAGCCCATTTCCTGCAGACGATCGAGGAAGCGGCGGGTCGGACCGGTGTTCGGTTCGCGCGGTGCGTAGGTCTCCGCACGGACACCCGGCCGGTCGAGGCGGGCGGCGTAGTCGGATGACCACAAGGTGATCAGCCTGACGATGTCGTCCGGGTGCTCGGGAAGCGTGTACACGTGATGGAGGAGCAGGCGAGAGCCTGTTTCGGCGCTGCCCTCGCGCCCGGAGCCGGCCTCCAGGCCGAGGATCATGCAGGCCAGCAGGAGGCCGTCCTCGAACAGCCCGACCGTACGTAACTCCTTGCTCCAGAAGAGCTCCGGAATGTCTGCGCCGGCGGGCTTGGGCAGTCCATGCCGTGTGAGCCAGCCAAGACGGTCCTCGACCAGTGCGACCGCCTCCGCCCGTTCGGCGTCGGTGCGCAAGGAGCGCATCTCGTAGACGGACCGGACCGCGGCCGTATCCGTGTCCGCATGCGAAAGGCGATGCTCGGCCGGGGCGGAGGTTGAGTGGTCGGTCATCGGAGCGCCCCGATGGGGGTCGCAGCGTCGCCGCGGGGTCCGAGCAAGCCCCAGGAGGAGTTGTCGGGCAGGTGGCGCGGTGTGGCCGGAGCCAACCGCTGCAGCAGAAGGGCGCTTTCGATCAGGCCCATGTGGCTGAACGCCTGGGGGAAGTTGCCGAGTTGCCGTCCGGCGGCGGGATCGTACTCCTCGGCGAGCAGACCGAGGTCGCTGCGCAACGAGAGAAGGTGACCGAACAGCGCATGAGCCTCATCCAGACGCCCGATGAGGGCAAGGGCGTCGACCATCCAGAAGGAGCACAGGAGGAAGGTCCCCTCACCTCCGGAAATCCCGTCAACTCCGCTGCCAGTGGCAGTGGTTGGGTAGCGGTGGACGAGTCCGTCGGGCGTCGACAGCTCACGGCGGATTGCTTCCACGGTCCCAATGACGCGAGGGTCGTCGGGAGGGAGGAAGCCCACACGGGGAATCAGTAGCAGGGCCGCGTCCAGTTCCCGGGAACCGTAGGACTGGGTGAACGTGTTGCGCACCGGATCGAAGCCCAGCTGACAGACCTGCCGGTGGATGGTGTCGCGCAACTCCATCAAGTCGGACAGGTCCACGTCGAGGGCACCGGCCTTGGCCAGGCGGATCGTACGGTCGAGGGCCACCCAGGACATCACCTTGGAGTGCACGAAGTGACGGCGCGCTCCGCGGATCTCCCAGATGCCTTCGTCTGGCTCCTGCCAGTGTCGCGCGAGCTGCCGCACCAACCGTTGGTGCAGGACTGCGGTATCACCACAGCGGGCAACACCGTTGTGGTGTGCGAGGTACAGGGTTTCGACTACCTCGCCGTACACGTCGAGCTGAAGCTGCCTGGCAGCCTCATTTCCCACTCGCACGGGCGCCGAATTCTCGTAGCCAGGCAGCCATTCCAGTTCCCGCTCGGGCAACTCGCGCTCCCCGGCGACCCCGTACATGATCTGGAGGTTCTCCGGATCGCCCGCCAGAGCCCTCAGCAACCATCGACGCCACGCCCTTGCCTCATCTCGGTAACCGGTTCCCAGCAGGGCGGCCAGGGTTGTGGAGGCATCACGTAGCCACGTATAGCGGTAGTCCCAGTTCCGGCGGCCTCCGATCTGTTCGGGCAATGAGGTGGTCGGTGCTGCGACGATCCCGCCGCTGGGGGCGTACGTCATCGCCTTCAGTGTGACCAGGGACCGGACGACCGCCTCGCGGTAGGGCCCTTCATAGGTGCACTGGTTGGCCCAGACCTGCCAGAAGGACATCGTCTCGGCGAGTGCTGCGTCTGGGTCCGGAACCTCCGGGGCATCAGCGTGGGACTGGCACCAAGTCAGTGCGAACGCAAGGCTCTGTCCGGCAGTGATAGTGAAGGCGCTGACCATCGCACCGTCCTTTTCAACCTGTTCAATCACGGCGTCGAGCCACAGAGCGTCCGCGCCTGCCTCGGCGACCATGCGCCCGCCTTCCCCATGGACCCACGGGGTTACGCGCCCGTATCCAGGCCGCGGACGCAAGGTCGACAGCATGGGCACGTGGCCGGCCAGGCCCTCGACGATCCGGATCACTTGAGGAGCGCCGTCACGCGGCGGCATGAAGTCCGTCACCCGTGCTGTGCCGGTGGGCGTTCGCCAGACGGAGTCGAGGACGAGGGAGTCGCCACGGTACTGACGCTCTGCGACCGCGCTGTGCTCGGTGTTGGTGATGCTGAGGTCCGGAGCGATGCGCCAAGCGCCGTGATCGCGCGAACCGAGCAGTGCGGCGAAGACTGCGGCCGAGTCGAAGCGGGGCAGGCAGAGCCAGTCGATCGAGCCGTCGTCGCAGACATGTGCGCTGGTCTGCATGTCGCCAATCAGGCCGTACTGCTCGATACGGGGGAGGTGTCTCATCGTGGGGGACTCCAGGGGCCCGGGTTTCCGGGAGGTGTAGTGGCCGCCGCAGCGGCTGGGGACACGGCTTGGCTGGGAATTCGAGGTCTCCTCGACCATCACGTTCTCGGGAGCGAAGCCGCGATGACCAGGGTGATCAGTGCGATGGCAAACACGAGCACACGCACTGTGTTGCGACTGGGTCTCACCCGCCGCTCTTTTGCTGGTTGGCCCGCGTGCCGGTCCGCAGGGGTCAGCCTTTCGACGGCGTCTGCGAGTTCCTGCGTCGCCTCGGCCAGCCGGACCAGATGAACTCGGCTGGGCATGAATCCGTCCGGCAGAGGAGCCGATCCCAGTTGTCGAGCACGGACCAAGACAGGCTCGTCGATAGGGAGGCTGACCCCTAACCGGCTGATGTGGCCTCGCAGCCGGGTGGCGAGTTGTTCCACGTCCTCGGGGGTGTCAGGTAGGGGCGAGTCCTCGGCGAGGACCAACGCGACGGTCTCGGCTGCCGCTGCAGCGTGGTCGCGCCTCTCGACTTTGGCGGGCTCCATCACGACTTCCTCCGGGGACGGAACGTTGCCCAGGTGGTTCGACCGTCGTCGCTCACTCCCCAGTCCCGAGAGAGAACGGCGACCAGGAGCAGGCCACGGCCGCTCTCGCCGTCTTCGCTTACGGTGCCAAGCTGAGCCGCGGCCGGGTTGTCGTCGGTCACTTCGATGCGCAGTTCGCCTTCGTCGTGGCAAACGCGCAGGCGCACAGATCCCCGGCCGTGCTCGATCGCGTTCGTGACCAGTTCGGAGACGACGAGCAGGACGTCGCCCACCACTCCTTCGGGCATGTCCCACTGCCGCATGACTAGCGCAGTCGTGTGCCGTATGTCGGCGACGTACACGGGGTCCGGATCGATGGCCGCCTCGAAAGCGCGCGAGGTCAATGACCTCGGTGTCGCATCAGCCGGTGAGACGGCTGTCGCAGAACTCATCGGTGGGCCTCCCGGAGGGCGGTATGGAGGAACGCGCGGCGAAGGACCTGTGTCGGTCGCGCGGCACTGCTCGCCATGTCGATGCAGTCGTCCTGTGTCTGAGGCTGCTTCATGCTTGACTCATGGCTGCTCGTACCTGAGCGGACGGCGGCGCCCAGCCCTCTTTCGCCCCCCGAGACGGCGGTAGCAGTTGTTGAGGCGCCGGGATTGGTCCCGGCGTCGGCACCAGACGCGTGGCTGGTCTTCACCGGATTTCCTCCCGGGCAAAGGCAGATGGTGGTTTCGTTGACCTTGAGCGAACCGTGAATGACGACGGGTTGGTATCCCCGGCCAGTCCTCGATGCCGTCAAACCCGTCAAAAATCGTTCTCTTGTGAACGGGGACGCAGGATGGCACGTAGGAACGAGCAACTGGCCGCTGTGATCGCGGAGACTGGCTGGTCGCAGCCCGTGGTTGCCGCGGCTGTAGTCAGGGTTGCTGCGGAGGTCGGTGCGGACGAACTGTTCAACACGAGCCGTTCGCACATCGCGATGTGGATCTCCGGAACACGCCCTACCGGCAGGGCACCCCGTATCTTGTGCGAGACGTTGTCCAGGCGGTTGCAACGCCCGGTCACACTGGCGGAAATTGGGCTCTCGGCATCGACTCCCGAGGGCGCCCCGGCATCCGAATGGCGCGTCGATACATTGACCGCGCTGGTGGATCTGGGGAGAAGCGACGTGGACTTGGAACGCCGCCAACTGCTGGCTGGCGCCGCCTACTCGGTAGGTGGCCTTGTGTTGCCCGGGCAGCAGTGGTGGGACGACGCCCCAGAGCGGGCCAGAGCCCGTGCTGCGGCAACGAGCCGTCGGATCGGTGCCAGCGAGGTCGCTGCCGTACGAGAGATGACCGAGTTCTTCTCCAAGCGAGACCAACGGCACGGCGGGATGGACGGTCGCACCGCCTTGCGGCAGTACATCCTCGACGACGTCGCTCGATACGTCGGCGGGGTCTTCACGAACGAAGAGATACGCCGTGACCTTCTTGCCGCCGCCTCCGAAGCCGTGTACGTGGCCGCCTGGATGAGCTTCGACGCTTCGCAACACGAAGCAGCACGCCGCTACTTCACACTGGCCCTGAAGCTCGCAGCCGAGGCCGATGAAGCCCCGCTGGCTGGGCACATTCTGCGCGCAATGGCCCATCAGGCAACCGATTTGGGACATCCCAGGGCAGGGGTGAGACTTGCGGCAGCTTCGGTGGACCGTAAGCGGTACACCCTGGCAACACCTCGGGAGCGCGCGCTGCTCGGCGTCGTGCAGGCACGCAGCCTCGCGACCGACGGACAGAAGCGTGAGGCGATTGCAGCCCTCCTCCGGGCCGAGGATGACCTCGCTGCCGCCCGGCCCGGCGACGAAGATCCCCCCCGGGTGTGGTTTTTCCAACAAGCCTCGCTGGCTCACGAAACTGCGCGCACCTTGTGGACCCTCGGTGACCTCGAAGGGGCCCTTCGCGAGTTCAATAGCAGCGTGCTGACAAGGAAGGCCGACACGTTCAGCCGGACCCATGCTGTGACACTGGGCTACATGGGCACTGTGCAGGCCAAGCAGGGCAACGTCGAGGCAGCCTGCCACACGTGGGCACAGGCTCTTGATGCCATGGAAGGCGTCCAGTCGGGAAGAGCACGCGATGCTGTCGTGAACATGCGCACAGTGCTGTCTCCCTTCCGGAACCGTCAGATCACGGCGGTAGCAGAGATCGACGAGCGAGCCAAGGCCGTGCTCGAACGAGTAGCCTGACGGCGCCGTGGTGGCGAGGACGAGCACGATGCAACCGTGCGTCTCGCCCTGCTCGATTTTGAGAAGGGGAAGGTTGTGTCCGCACAGTCCATTGAAGTGCCTGTGATCGCCACTGTGGTTGGCGGTCACACCGGGCGGCTCGACGACTTCAAGGGCGGTGTGGAATCGATCATTCGGTTGCATCCGGACTACCCGGTGGAGACGCTGCAGGGGATCGAGGAGTTCTCCCATCTCCAGGTCACCTGGTTCTTTAACTTCGGATCGCCCGACGACGTTGCACTCCACGCTCGCAGCCCTCGTGACAATCCGGCTTGGCCGGCAACGGGGACCTTCGTGCACCACAACCACCGACGGCCGGCCCGACTCGCTACGTCGTTCCCACGGCTGCTGCGTGTTGAAGGGCACGATCTGCATGTCACCGATCTCGATGCAGATGACGGCACACTCGTGGTCGATCTGGTAGCGGTTTTCGAGGAGATGCTCCCCCGCGGCCCCATTACGCAGCCCTCTTGGCCGAGCCAGATGCTGAACGACTATTGGCGAGACGCTTCCGAACGCTAACTCGGCAGTGTGGTTGACGCCGAAGTCGATCAAGCTGCTTTCAGCTCCATCACATCGCAACGGTTCGTCGATCGCGCGTCGAATCTGTCCGGTCTGGAGCCAATCAGCGGGGATCGCTCGTGTGGTCACTCCGTCATCAACTCCGTCGTCTATCCCCGTGTCACATCTAAGAGACGCGGCAGGTTGGAGTTGAGAGGAAGGGATCATGGCGGCTGTCCTCGCGGTGGGGGTGACGCACTCGGATCGAGATCGCTCACCGTCCCCGAGCAACTACTGATGGAACGGCTGACGTGGAGTATGCAGCGCGTACCGCTCCCCACGTAACGCTCATGGCGGAAGTGTCCGCATGAGCGATCCGCGAGTTGCCAGGCCCATAACGCTGTGGCCGTTCCGCCGTGTAACTTCCTTGTGGCTACTACGAGCTGAACCTGACACTGGAAGCACGATGTCCTGAGGGGGCCGCATGACCGACGAGCCGCACGGCTCCAGGGGAGCCGTCGAGTCGACTCAAGGTCCCGGCCCGACGACCCGCCGCCGTCAGCTGGCATTCCGTTTGCTGGAGCTGCGCAGATCCACAGGCCTCAGCGCCGAGGAAGCTGGCGAGCGCGCCGGCGTTTCCAAAGCCACAGTGAGCCGATACGAGACCAGCAAGGGAAACGTTCGCTGGAACCAAGTTGACCAACTCTGCAGGGTCTACGGGGCTTCCGACGAAGAACGCGAGGCGCTGGTCGAGCTAGCCAAGACATCCAAGGCCACAAACGGATGGTGGGTGCCGGGTGCGGGATCCGTGCCAAGCACATTGGGCATGCTGATCGCCTTGGAGAACGAGGCCACATGCCTCCGACAGTTCGCTTCAAGCGTTGTTCCTGGACTCTTGCAGACAGGCCGATACGCTCGGTCAATCAAGAGCACTCCGGGCTACGAGCTGCCGCCGGGGCAAGTCGACTCCTTCCTCGATACCCGCATGCGACGGCAGCAGCTGCTCGACCAGCCGAGCCGCCCTCGGTATCACGTCCTCCTCGACGAGTCCGTCCTCCGTCGCCGAGTCGGAGGCCCCGACGTCATGGCCGAGCAGCTCGATCACCTACTCGAACGCGGCTCGGCACCTGACACCACTGTGCAGGTCCTGCCCTTCGATCGAGGCGCGTACTCAGCGGCACTGACGGGCTTCATCATTCTCGGGGCCGCCGACCCCGCCTTCGACGTCATCTACGCAGAAAACACTTCAGGTTCGCTGTACCTGGAACAAGACGATGAACGTCGCCTGTACTCGGCAGCGTTCGACTACCTGCACGCCGAAGCCCTCCCGATAGAATCCTCGGCCGAGATGATCGCCGAGGCCCGCAAGACGCACCTGCGCGCCTAAACGAGGAAGACAAGTGATCGAACAGCTCAACTGGTTCAAAAGCAGCTACAGCGGCCAACCGTCAACGGACTGCGTAGAGGCCGCCTTCCTTGCTGCCATGCGGGTGAAGGGCGCGGGTCCCGTTTACCTGGTCCTAGAGCTCCCGTCTTGAGCACCGTGGGCCCGGCAGCCGTACGGCTGCCGGGCCGACGTTGCTCAAGACGGTAGCTCTAGGACCAGTTCAACGGGACCCGCGCCGCAGACGCTTCACTCCGGGTGGAACCTGGGGCACCGTCAACTCGGCGCCAGCCAGCTTGAGATGAACCATGCCGGGTGTTGACTGACTAAGCCGGTTCGCTGCTCTCCCAGAGAGCCAAACCACTCTCCGGAGATGCTGATGCGGACAGCGGATGTGAGCGGCAAACTGTCCGCATCAGACTGTCGAGGGGGAAACCATGCCACAGAAGCCCAAGCCTCTCGATGACTCGCAGTCCATGGCGCATTGGTTCGGGGTGGAACTGCGAACTTGGCGTGAGCTACGGGGCCTCTCAACTACGTCCCTCGGGGCAATGGTGCAGCTCAGCGGGTCCTCCATCCAGAGGATCGAGAAGGGGGAGCGGTCGTGCAACGCGAGCCTGGCGGCTTCGTTCGATGATGCACTTGACGCACGAGGGGCGCTGCGGCGGCTCTGGCGTCGTGTCGAAGCGAATGCGGACAACCAGAGCCGCGATGCGGACAAACGCCAGTCCGAGCCTTCGGCGCAGGCCTCGAACCTCGCCGGACCGGGCACGCTAGGGGCAAAGACGCATCCTGACGTCGATGGGAGTGACGTGGAACGTCGATCGTTCCTCGCTGGTGGCGCCGCCTTGCTGAGCCCCCTGGGGTTGGCAACCCCTGACAGCGCCTCGTTGCCAAAGGTCATCCGTAGAGACGACGTCGAGCAGGTCTGGATGGCTTCGGCCCTTCTTGCTCGGTGGGATAACCAGTACGGAGGTGTAGGTCTGGTCCGTAGCGCGTCGATTGGTCTTTATCGTTGGGCCACGTCTTTGCTTGGTGTGCGGTGCCCGGGTCGCCTAGAGCCCGAGCTATTCACCGCGGTTGGCCGCCTCGCTGTCGTTATGGGAGCGAGCGCATTCGATGCGTACGAGCACGACGACGCGCGGCTCTACCTGAGCGCTGGCGTCGAGTGTGCTGAACGGGCCGGAAATTGGCACCTCCGGGCGTCAGCGATGAACTGGCTGGCTCGTCAGGCAATCTGGATCGGAGAACCAGACGACGGATTGACTCACGCAGAGAACGGCCTGGTGCGCTCCGATCGTCTGACGCCGAAGGAGCAGGCGATGCTGCATAACGCCCGTGCCCGCGCCTTCGCCAAAATGCGGGACATCGACGAAGCAGTTCGAGCGATCGGCCGTTCAGATGAGATCTTCGCTCAAGCCACGGTAGGTGAGGATGCCCCGTGGATGAGCTACTACGACCGCGCGCAGCATCATGGGGACACGGGCCACGCGCTCTTCGACCTGACGCTCCTCGCCGGCCACTCTCCAGCTGCGTCAGCCGAGCGTCTGGAAATCGCGATCGCGGAGCACGGAGACGGATACGTGCGGTCCCGTGCGCTTTCCGGGACGAAGCTCGCCTCACTCCGAATGGCCACCGGCGACCCCCAGGAAGCCGTGACAGTTGGTCACCGCGCCCTCGACGAGGTCGGACGTCTTCGCTCTCGGCGCGCCGTTGACGATGTACAAGAGTTGCGACGCATCGCGGCTTCACGCAGCCGGAGTGCCGGAGTCGCTGATCTACGCGAACGCATCCGCACTACTGTTCAAGCATGACGTCTCCTCGCATCCAAGAGTCGTTCGTTGTTCTCGAAAAGATCGTGAAGGCGGTCGGCCTCAGTCCAGACGGTGCGGAGCCCATTCGACTGGCCGAGAACGACCTATGGCGTCTTCCTGGAAGAATCGTCGTGCGCATTGCCCGTCAAGGACAATCTACGGCTGCGGCTCGCGAAGTACAGGTCACGCGGTGGCTTGCACAGAACGGCGTGCCAGCCGTACGGCCACTGGACAGAGACCAACCCGTAACCGTCGATGGGCGCACAGCAACATTCTGGGAAGAGCTACCGCCACACCGCGCAGGAGACGAATCGGACCTTGCCCCACTCCTACGCCGACTGCATGAACTCCCATCCCCACCCTTCACTCTGGGAGAGATAGCGCCGTTCGTACGGATCGCGGACCGTATCGGAGGTGCTCAAGCCATTGATCAGGGAGATCAAGCGTGGCTCCTGCACCGGCTTGAGGAGCTCCAGGCGGCGTGGACGGAGCTCCCCTCCGGCCTACGCAGATGCGTGATCCATGGGGACGCTTGGGGTGGGAACGCAGCAGTTACCTCTGACGGGGTTTTTCTGATGGACTTTGAGCGCACTGCGGTGGGCCCACCGGAGTGGGATTTGACTTCAACTGCAGTGGCAGCCGACACGTTCGGCAAGATCTCTCGTTCTGCCTACAAAAAATTCTGCGAGGCGTACGGACATGACGTGATGGAATGGGTCGGCTATCCCATATTGAGGGATATAAGAGAACTTCGGCTTACCTCATTCGCACTGCAAGCAGCCAATGACGACCCAATAGTATTGGGGCAGGCAAAATATCGAATTGCATGCGTACGCGGATTCGCAGGACCTCGGCCATGGGGATGGAAAGCCGTCGGTTAGCCAACCTGTACCTCGCCTAACATTGTGGCGGCGCCACGGGCCGGGCAGGTTCTCAACTATCGCTCCTTAAAGAGCGCTGGGTGCGCCCAACTGCCGCGAGATCGAGAAGGCGGCGACCGCTCTAATCACGGGCCCCGCGGAACTCAGGAAACGAATTCCTCTTCCAGTAGAGCCGCGATCTCCCTGTCGTATCCTTCAGCCGTGGTTACCAGTTGCCTATCTGCTGCCGCTTTCGACAGCCCGAAGTACGCCTCTATGTGCGCCAGGGGCTCTCCTCTCCTCACTGCTGCTGCTATTGCGGCTCGGCGTAGATCGGACACCGTTACGTCGAGACCAGCTTCTCGCGTCCGCGCCCGGAAAAGTCGCGATAGTGGATAGGGAGAATTCCTAGCCGTCTGCAATCCCAATAGCAGCGGTTCGTCCGGCTCGGCCTGCGCCACCGCCAGCTGAGCGTCAACAGCCTCGGCTGCAGTTGCTGCTACTCGAATATCCCGAACTCGCCGCCTCCCTCGTATCGTCACGCGGGGTTCGTTGCCTGACAACCAGTCCCCAACAAGAAGCCCCGATACCTCCCCCCTCCGTAGTCCAGCAAGCAGCAATAGCGAAGCTGCCGCATATAGAAGTTGGTCGCTTCGGGTGCTCTGAAGGGCGGCTCGCGCGACCGTTATAGGTAGGAGGGGTTTCTGCTCTGCTTCGCTCGTTGTCATGTCGCGACCCTAGCTCGTTGGCGTCACCGAGCGATAGCGAATCCGAGCTTGATGTCTTTCAAATTACGCGCCCTCCCCTTTCGCTCCCTACCGCTCAGCCGGCCAGCCAGGTACCTGAGGCGTGCCCCTAATGGAGGTGCAACCTCCACGGCTGACGGCCTGCGCGGCGGTGTAGGCCTCACCTTCAATCTGACCCCGTCACACCCTCGCTCTCGCAGTCGCATCGACTTTCATCTACAGGCGTTTACGGCAAAAGCTAGCTATATGTGACAACTGGGACTCTAGATGCCTGTTGCATCATGCTCGACTGGGCTACCGTCTACCTCGATCATCTACACCTGTTGATGGCGTGGCGGCGGTGCTCCCATGTGTGATGCCTGCGCCGGGCCCGTCCATCCAGGGGGAGGACCGCTAGGCAAAGGGAGGCGTGATCTTGTCGGACTACGGGTTGGTGTACAGGTGGTTTCCCGACTCGGATTCATTCGCAGTATCGGTCTCGGTACGGCCATGACGAAAGCGGGAAAGGCTGCCGAAGCTCCTTCTTTTAATTCACCAGACCGATATATGATGCCCCGTGAGGTGGAACGCCGGCTTGGTATTTCGCCTTCGACGCGGCGGCGGTGGACGAATCGTGGTCTGCTGCGCGCTGTTCCTCTTGGTCCGTACTACCGGCCCGGCCCAGGAGACAATCGGGGAGGGAACAGGAATGGCAGTCGGGTGCGCTATAGCGAACATGAGGTCAATGACCTCTTCGAGCGCATCAAGAAGGGTGAGCTTGCCAGATCACCTAAGCCCCTGGATCCCTAGGTGTCGCAGGCCCAGAGGAATTGGAGATCTCCCATGGAAGGGGCACATGGCCGAGTCCGACGCACCGTTTGACCGGTGGCACAAGAAGCATCCGAAAGCAGGTGAAGTGCAGTGCAAATGCGGCACCAAGAAGAACCCACTGTACCCGTCCGCCGATCACGGGAGGGGGTTGCAGTGGCAGGCTCGTTACACGGATCCGAATGGCAAGCCCCGTCGGCCGATGTTCGGCACATGGGAGGAGGCCCGGGATCACCTGGACAAGATACGAGTAGCCCTGCGCAGCAACTCGTGGGTGGACCCGGAGCCCGGAAAGAAGCCTGTCGCGTTCTATGCGGACGAGATGATCGCAAGGCGGAAAAAGAAGAAGAAGAATGACAACACGATTGGCAACTATGAGAGCCATCTTAAGTGCCACATCAAGCCCTTCGCGGGAACCAGACCTTCGCAGTCTCTGACCCGTCGGGACACGATGGCTTTCATCGATTTCCTGTTGGAGCAGCCGGGGCTCAACGAGGGGTCCAGTGTCATCCAGGTGTACAAGACCTGGCGCATTCTCATGAACTACATGATTGACGCGGACGTTCCACTGCCTGCCAACATCTGTGCCCGCATCGAACTCCCAGACGTCGATCCGCGCGTCAGTGTTGCGCTTTCTCCTGAGCAGGTGGCGGACCTTGCCGCGGCCATGCGCGAAGTGGACCCGAGGCTGGAGATCCTGGTGTGGATCGGATCCTGTGCTGGGCTTCGCGAAGGGGAGGCCTTCGGGCTCACCAGGCAGGCCGTGAACTGGGACCAGGATCTGCTCTACGTGAAGGAGCAGCGACAGCGAGGCAAGTCCGCGAAGCTCAAGACCAAGGCCAGCTACGCGACGCTGCCAGTGGATCATTTTCTGATCATGCGCCTGAAGGAGCATCTTGAGACCTTCCCTCAGGTGGCTCCGGTCTGCGCGGACACCGAGCGCCAGCGGAGGGCAAGGGGCTACGCCCCGCCGCCAGACGAGGGCCTCATCGTCACCAACCGCCTCGGCCGGCCCCTTACACGGGCGGCTTTCCGGTACCACTGGAAGCCTGCCGTGGAGCTGGCAGGCCTGCCGGACGAGACCCGCTTCCATGACCTCAAGCACTTCTACACGACGCGACTCGGCGCTTCTGGCGAGTTCGACCCCAAGACGGTGCAGGCTCTCTCGCGTCACGCAAACTTCAACGAGACGTGGGACACGTACGCCCACCCCCCGCTTGCCGTTCAGGGGGTCAAGGTGAGCACCTTCGGATCTTTGTTCGCAGCGCCGTGACCAACGTCCCCCAGCGCGCATATGTCGCGTCGTGGGGACTTGACCCGACCCGACCTTGTTGTGCAAGACTCACTGTCAGTTCGAGGCTACCCATCGCGACGCGAGGGGGTACCGGTCCGTGGAACGATCGGTGCACTCGATTCGACCCCGATTCGACCCCGTAAGTACCGGCAGAGCGGATCAACGCTCTGACCAGGGAAGATGGGGTGTAGCAGAGGCTACTGGCCTTTACCGTCAGTACTCGGCCGTCGACCTCGCGCAGGCATGCTCCTTCGAGGAGGTCTGGCACCTCCTGGCCCACGGCGAGCTGCCCGACCGGGCCCGGCTCTCCGCCTTCACCGCGCACACCGCGCGGCTGCGCCGGCTGCCGGACGACGTACGGGCCGCACTGCCCGCCATCGCGGCCGCGACCGGACCGTCGGGGCCCCTCGCCGGGCTGCGCACCGCGCTGTCACTGCTCGGCGCCTCGCTGGGGTTCCGTCCCGTGTACGACATCGACGCCGGTCGGCGTCGCGACGACGGCCTCGCGGCGACGGCGGCCGTGCCGACCCTGCTCACCGCGCTGTACCGGATCGGGCGGGGACAGGAGCCGGTGGAGCCCCGCGACGACCTGGGGTACGCCGCCAACTACCTGTACATGCTGACGGGTTCCGTACCGGATGCCGCCCGCGCCCGTGCGGTCGAGCAATACCTGATCTCAACCATTGACCATGGGTTCAATGCGTCAACGTTCACGGCCCGGGTGATCGCTTCCACCGGCGCGGACGTGGCGGCCTGCCTCGTCGGTGCCGTCGGGGCTCTCTCCGGCCCCCTCCACGGAGGCGCTCCCAGCCGTGCCCTGGACACCCTCGACGCGATCGGGACCCCCGACCGGATCGACGACTGGATCAGGGAACGGGTGCTCGCCGGTGAGCGCATCATGGGCTTCGGGCATCCCGTCTACCGCACGGAGGACCCGCGCTCGCGGATGCTCCGCGGGATCGCCCAGGAGTTCGGTGGCCCGCTCGTGGAGTTCGCCGTCGAGGTGGAACGGCAGGTGGAGGCGATCCTGGCCGAACTCAAGCCGGGCCGGGAGCTGCACACCAACGTGGAGTTCTACGCCGGAGTGGTCATGGAACTCTGCGGGCTGCCCCGCGAGATGTTCACCCCGACCTTCGCCGCCGCCCGCGTGGTCGGCTGGAGCGCCAACATCATGGAACAGGCGGAGGACACGAAGATCATCCGCCCGGCGGCCCGCTATGTGGGACCTCAGGCGCCGGTGGCGGTGCCGAGAGTGGTGTCCGTCTAGGCCAGCCGAAATCCTTGCGCCCGGCTTCGGGGGACCGGTGATCGGAAGGGCCGAGACGAGAGGTCCAGCACCGATCGGGGCTGGACCTCGGAAGCTTCTGTCGAGCGGTGTGACGCCGGGTGGGCGTCGGTGCGGCTCGGGCTCCGGCGACAGGGATACTGTGCGGGCGCTGCAGTGGCTTTAGGGCGGGCCGGGAAAAGAATGCGCTCCGGAGACGGGCCGGGGTGGCCGACGTATCTCGACGGACTGCGACTGTGTCCTGCTATGAGCCCCATGGCCGCTTCACTGCTCGGGAATGTCCCTCTTGGCGCGCAGGAGTGTCTCCCTGCTGATGATCACGATGCGCTCGTAATCGGCGCGTGCCGCGTCCTCAGGTAGCTGGTCATCGAGTGCCGCTGTCGCTTCTGTGCCGATAACAGCGAAATTGCCGTCGCTCAGCTCGAAGATGTCGGGGCACGTCTCGCCCGACAGGCTGCCTCGTTCGCGTGGAGATGCGCCGATACGACGCACGATCTTCAACTGGATCCCGGTCCTAAGGTTTAGATGGAGCAAACCGGGGGCACAGTATTGCACATTTCGGTACATAGTGCACTTGAGGGGTGCATATCAATACCGAGACGATCTAGAAAAAAGTTGAGCATTTTACCTCGTAAGATTAGCGTACTGGCGAGTCAACTGAGTTACCAGAGACGCAAGTTGGGCGAGATGTTAGCTCGACTCCGGGGGTGACTCACCCACGACCCACCATTCCTCCGTATCCGACTCATCCAGATCGCGGATGAGCCTGTCCACCATTCGGCCCACCCGCGCCTCCTGCGACGCTGTCTGAAGGCTCGCGCGATGATGGCGCGTCGCGTCCCAGTAGTCGCGAAAGATGGCGCTCTGGCAGATCACCCGAAGGTGGCCGTGAAGCTCGTCCCAGGTGACGTCCCCGGCCCGGTAGGCCCGCAGCACGTTGGTGTAGATGGCATTGGCGAAGAGGTACTGGCGTCGTCTGGTCGGGTCCACCTCGTTGATCGTGCTCAGGACCTCGGCGAGATCCGCGTCGTTCAGCGCCTTGTCGAGGAGGTAGGTCTGAAAGCGCTGCTGTTCCGCCAGCCGTGCGTTCCGGTCCTCGGCCTCCAGCGCCTGCTCGACACGCAGGCGAAGTGCCTCGAACCGACGCTGCTGGGCGACCAGGACCGCGAGGACCCCTACCGCGAACGCGAGCCCTGCCGTCGCGGCAGAACCCAGCGTCCGCACCCCATGGTTCTGTGTGGCCATGTCAACCCCCGAATCAGGCGACCGTCCGGCCGGCCGTCGGTTGTGGGGCGACAGGGAGCGGACCGACGAGCGTTTGGGCGGCGCGCTTGCCGCCTCCCAGTGTTGCCGAGCGGCTCTGATCGGCGGGGAGGCGGAGAGGAGGCGCACGGAGGGATGTGCGGGTCGCATCCACCGGCGCCATGTCCAACGTGTGCCCCGCGAGCGCCGCCGACAATCGTTCATTTCGTGGTGTTTCCCCCCACTCGTATGCTGGGTCGGCATTCAATTCCCGCGTGAGCGCCGGTCCCGTGAGCCGGTGCGCGCACCGGTTCAGAGAGGGCGCATGGTGAGTCGGTCGAGTACCCGCCAGATTCCGGTCATCGTTCTCGCCGGCTTCCTGGGTTCCGGCAAGACCACACTGCTCAACCACCTCCTGCACCGCAGTGGTGGCAGTCGTATCGGGGCCGTGGTCAACGACTTCGGCGCGATCGAGATCGACGCGATGGCGGTGGCCGGGGCGCTCGGCGACTCCACCGTCTCGCTCGGCAACGGCTGTCTGTGCTGTGCGGTCGACGTCACCGAACTTGATCAATACCTGGACCGGCTGGCTCGGCCCTCCGCACGCATCGACGTCATCGTCATCGAGGCGAGCGGGCTCGCCGAGCCCCAGGAACTCGTACGCATGGTGCTCGCCAGCGAGCATCCGGGGATCGTCTACGGAGGGCTCGTCGAGGTCGTAGACGCCGCAGAGTTCGCGAGCACCCGCGAGAAGCACCCCGAGATCGACCGGCACCTCGCCCTCGCCGATCTCGTCGTCGTCAACAAGATCGACCGGGCCGAGGACGCCGGGCGGGTGCTGGCGGCCGTCGGGGAGCTCACCGACGGGGCCGCGATCGTCCCCGCCACGTACGGCCGGATCGATCCGGAGTTCCTCTTCGACTGCAGGCCGAGCGAGGAGCGCGTCGGACAGCTGTCCTTCGACGACCTCCACCGCCTCGACGACGAAGCCCACGGTCACGAACCCCTCGGTCACGAGAGGCCCGGTCGCGAGGCGCCGAGTCACGAGACCCACGGTCACGAACGCAGCGGCCACTCCGGCCACCTGCACTCCACCTACACGTCCGTCTCCTACCGCTCCGAAGTGCCGCTCGGGCCAAGGCGGTTGATGGCGTTCCTCGACACCCGGCCCGAAGGGCTCTACCGGATCAAGGGGTACGTCGACTTCGGCGTCCAGGACACCCGCAACCGGTACGCCGTGCACGCCGTCGGGCGGTTCCTGCGCTTCTACCCGGAGCCCTGGACCGAGGCGGACGAGCGGCTCACCCAGCTCGTCCTCATCGGCTCCGGGATCGACACGGCGGCACTGGCGAAGGAACTGGAGGCATGCGAAGAGGACGCCCCGCATGCCGACGAGCACAGCATGTGGGGCGTCCTCCGCTACGTACAGGAACCCGGCGAGGCGGGCTGACCGCGGGCTACACCGGGCCGGCCACCACCGACACCGGCTTGCCCAGCGACACGCCCGAGCCGTCACGGCGCGGGTCGATCTCCGGCAGGTCGACGGGCATGCCCGTCTTCTGCGCCGCGCGCCCCGGCACCGGACCGGCCCAGGCCAGCGACAGGCAGTCCTCGCCCTTAAGGAACCGCTGGCAGCGCACACCGCCTGTGGCGCGGCCCTTGCGCGGGTACTGGTCGAACGGCGTCAGCTTTGCGGTGGTCTGGACGGAGTCGTCCAGTGTCCCGCGCGAACCCGCCACCGTGAAGACCACCGCGTCGACCGCCGGGTCGACCGCGGTGAAGGAGATCACCTTCGCGCCGTCCGTCAGCTTGATGCCCGCCATACCGCCCGCGGCACGGCCCTGCGGGCGGACCTGCGAGGCCTGGTAGCGCAGCAGCTGGGCGTCGTCCGTGATGAAGACCAGGTCCTCCTCGCCGGTGCGCAGCTCGACGGCGCCGACGATCCGGTCGCCGTCCTTGAGGGTGATGACCTCCAACTCCTCCTTGTTCGAGGGGTAGTCGGGCACCACACGCTTGACGACACCCTGCTCGGTGCCGATCGCGAGACCCGGTGAGGTCTCGTCGAGCGTCGTCAGGCAGACCACGGTCTCGGCCGGCTCGAGGGAGGACAGGAACTCCGAGATCGGAGCGCCCCCGGAGAGGTTGGGCGCCGACGCCGTGTCGGGCAGCTGCGGCAGGTCGATCACGTTCAGGCGCAGGAGGCGGCCGAGGGACGTGACGGCGCCGATCTCGCCGCGGGCCGTCGCGGGCACCGCGGAGACGATCACGTCGTGCTTGGTGCGCTTGGCGTCCGGGTCCTGGCCGAAGGGCTCGGCGGTCACCGTGCGCGCCAGCAGTCCGGTGGAGGACAGCAGGACCCGGCAGGGGTCGTCGGCGACCTGGAGCGAGACCGTCGGGGCGGGCGTGCCCGCGGACTCCAGGAGCACCGTGCGCCGGTCGGTGCCGAACTTCTTGGCGACCGCGGCCAGTTCGCCGGAGACCAGCTTGCGCAGCTCGGAGTCCGACTCCAGGATGCCGGTCAGCTCGTCGATCTCGCCGTTGAGGCGGTCGCGCTCCGACTCCAGCTCGATGCGGTCGAACCGGGTGAGGCGGCGCAGCGGCGTGTCCAGGATGTACTGCGTCTGGATCTCGGAGAGGGAGAAGCGCTCGATCAGCCGCTCCTTGGCCTGCGCCGAGTTGTCGCTGGAGCGGATGAGGCGGATGACCTCGTCGATGTCCAGGAGGGCGACGAGGAGGCCCTCGACCAGGTGCAGCCGGTCGCGCTTCTTGCCGCGGCGGAACTCGCTGCGCCTGCGCACGACGTCGAAGCGGTGGTCGAGATAGACCTCCAGCAGCTCCTTGAGGCCGAGGGTGAGCGGCTGACCGTCCACCAGGGCCACGTTGTTGATGCCGAAGGACTCCTCCATCGGCGTCAGCTTGTAGAGCTGCTCGAGGACCGCCTCCGGCACGAAGCCGTTCTTGATCTCGATGACCAGGCGCAGGCCGTGCGCACGGTCCGTGAGGTCCTTGACGTCGGCGATGCCCTGGAGCTTCTTTGAGCCGACCAGGTCCTTGATCTTGGAGATCACCTTCTCCGGGCCGACGGTGAAGGGCAGTTCGGTGACGACGAGGCCCTTGCGGCGCGCCGTGACGTCCTCCACGGACACCGTGGCGCGGATCTTGAAGGTGCCGCGGCCCGACTCGTACGCGTCCCTGATCCCGGAGAGACCGACGATGCGGCCGCCGGTGGGCAGGTCGGGGCCCGGGACGTGCTTCATCAGCGTCTCGAGGTCGGCCCCCGGGTAGCGGATGAGGTGCCGGGCGGCGGCGATGACCTCGCCGAGGTTGTGCGGCGGCATGTTCGTGGCCATGCCGACGGCGATGCCGGACGAGCCGTTGACCAGCAGGTTCGGGAAGGCGGCCGGGAGGGCCACCGGCTCCTGCTCCTGGCCGTCGTAGTTGGGTGTGAAGTCGACGGTGTCCTCGTCGATCGACTCCGTCATCAGCGACGTCGCGTCGGCCATCCGGGCCTCGGTGTACCGCATCGCGGCCGGCGGGTCGTCGTTGCCGAGGGAGCCGAAGTTGCCGTGGCCGTCGACCAGGGGCAGACGCATCGAGAAGGGCTGCGCCAGTCGCACCAGGGCGTCGTAGATCGACGCGTCGCCGTGCGGGTGCAGCTTGCCCATGACCTCGCCGACGACACGGGCGCACTTCACATAGCCGCGGTCGGGGCGCAGGCCCATCTCGTTCATCTGGTACACGATGCGGCGGTGGACCGGCTTCAGGCCGTCGCGGGCGTCCGGCAGGGCGCGCGAGTAGATGACCGAGTACGCGTATTCGAGGAAGGAGCCCTGCATCTCGTCCACGACGTCGATGTCGAGGATCTTCTCCTCGTACGAGTCTTCGGGCGGCGGGGTCTTCGTGCTGCGGCGGGCCATCGCTGCTGCGGCTCCTTCACAGTCTCTGCCGGGGCATGAACGGGTGCTGACGCGCACCATTGTGGACCGCCCCACTGACAACGCCGACCGCGACCCGTCCGTAGCGGCCCCGCGGCACCCTCCGCGGACGCCGCCGGGAACGATCACGAACGGCCGTCGGGCCCGGCGCACGGCGGCTCCCGGGCCCGCCCGGGGCGGTTCCCGGAGGGCTTCCCCGAACCTGTCGGGGACACGCGTGAGTCTCGCTCTCGGCGTACGAGGTGCGGGAACCGCGCCAGCCGTCCGCGCGCTTGCATACAGTGGCAGGACCGACAGGAATGACGCAGTTCCGCGATCGAAGGGACGTACATGCCCATGGGTCACACGGCCACAGCTGAGGCAGGCTCCGGCGGCCTGACAGCGACCGAGCACCGCCTGGCCAACGGCCTGCGCGTGGTGCTCTCCGAGGACCACCTGACCCCGGTCGCCGCGGTGTGCCTCTGGTACGACGTCGGCTCGCGCCACGAGGTCAAGGGCCGGACCGGACTCGCCCACCTCTTCGAGCACCTGATGTTCCAGGGCTCCAAGCAGGTCCACGGCAACGGTCACTTCGAGCTCGTCCAGGGGGCCGGCGGCTCGCTCAACGGCACGACGAGCTTCGAGCGCACCAACTACTTCGAGACCATGCCCGCCCACCAGCTGGAGCTCGCCCTCTGGCTGGAGGCCGACCGCATGGGGTCGCTGCTCGAGGCCCTGGACGACGAGTCCATGGAGAACCAGCGCGACGTCGTGAAGAACGAGCGCCGCCAGCGCTACGACAACGTCCCGTACGGCACCGCCTTCGAGAAGCTCACCGCGCTCTCGTACCCCGAGGGCCACCCGTACCACCACACCCCGATCGGGTCGATGGCCGACCTGGACGCGGCCACCCTGGAGGACGCCCGCGCGTTCTTCCGCACCAACTACGCGCCCAACAACGCGGTGCTGTCGGTCGTCGGCGACATCGACCCCGAGCAGACGCTCGCCTGGGTCGAGAAGTACTTCGGTTCCATCCCCGGGCACGACGGCAAGCCCGCCCCGCGGGACGGCTCCCTGCCCGAGGTCATCGGCGAGCAGCTGCGCGAGGTCGTCGAGGAGGACGTCCCGGCGCGCGCCCTGATGGCCGCCTACCGGCTCCCCGAGGACGGCACGCGCGCGTGCGACGCGGCCGACCTGGCGCTCACCGTGCTCGGCGGCGGCGAGTCCTCCCGGCTCTACAACCGGCTGGTGCGCCGTGACCGCACCGCCGTCGCGGCCGGGTTCGGCCTGCTGCGGCTCGCCGGAGCGCCCTCGCTCGGGTGGCTGGACGTGAAGACGTCCGGTGACGTCGAGGTCCCGGTCATCGAGGCCGCCGTCGACGAGGAGCTCGCCCGGTTCGCCGAGGAGGGCCCCACGGAGCGGGAAATGGAGCGTGCCCAGGCCCAGTTGGAGCGCGAGTGGCTGGACCGGCTCGGCACCGTCGCGGGCCGCGCCGACGAACTGTGCCGGTACGCCGTCCTGTTCGGCGACCCGCAGCTCGCCCTGACCGCCGTGCAGCGCGTCCTCGACGTCACCGCGGAGGAGGTCAGGGAGGCCGCCAAGGCCCGCCTGCGCCCCGACAACCGCGCGGTGCTCGTGTACGAGCCGACCACAGCCGAGGCAGCCGACGCGGCTGACTCCGCCGACGAGACCGACGAGGAGGCGGCGAAGTGACCGAGCTCGCCACCATGGACTTCCACCCGCAGCCCCAGGCCGGCCAGCCGAAGCCGTGGGCGTTCCCGGCCCCCGAGCGCGGCATCCTGGACAACGGTCTGACCGTGCTGCGCTGCCACCGCCCCGGCCAGCAGGTCGTCGCCGTCGAGGTGATCCTCGCCGCGCCGCTGGACGCCGAGCCCGCGGGCCTGGACGGCATCGCCACGATCATGGCGCGTGCCTTCTCCGAGGGCACCGACAAGCACTCGGCCGAGGACTTCGCCGCCGAGCTGGAGCGCTGCGGCGCCACGCTCGACGCGCACGCCGACCACCCCGGCGTCCGCCTGTCCCTCGAGGTGCCCGTCTCCCGTCTGGCCAAGGCCCTCGGCCTGCTCGCCGACGCCCTGCGGGCCCCCGCCTTCGCCGACAGCGAGGTCGAGCGGCTGGTGACCAACCGGCTGGACGAGATCCCGCACGAGACGGCCAACCCCGCCCGCCGTGCCGCCAAGGAACTCTCCAAGGAACTGTTCCCGGCGAGCGCGCGCATGGCGCGCCCGCGCCAGGGCACCGAGGAGACCGTCCGGAACATCGACGCGGCCGGCGTCCGAGCCTTCTACGAGAAGCACGTGCGCCCCGCCACGGCCACGGCCGTCGTCGTCGGCGACCTGACCGGTGTCGACCTCGACGAGCTGCTCGCCGACACGCTCGGCTCCTGGACCGGCTCGTCCGCCGAACCGCTTCCCGTGTCGCCGGTCACCGCGAACGACAGCGGCCGCGTGATCATCGTCGACCGCCCCGGAGCGGTCCAGACGCAGCTGCTCATCGGCCGGGTCGGCGCCGACCGGCACGACCGGGTGTGGCCCGCCCAGGTCCTCGGCACCTACTGCCTCGGCGGCACCCTGACCTCGCGCCTCGACCGGGTCCTGCGCGAGGAGAAGGGCTACACCTACGGAGTGCGGGCGTTCGGGCAGGTCCTGCGCTCCGCGCCGGACGGCACGGGCGCCGCGATGCTCGCCATCAGCGGCTCGGTCGACACCCCCAACACCGGTCCGGCGCTCGACGACCTGTGGAAGGTGCTGCGCACTCTCGCGGCGGAGGGGCTGACCGACGCCGAACGGGACGTGGCCGTGCAGAACCTGGTGGGCGTGGCGCCCCTCAAGTTCGAGACCGCGGCGGCCGTCGCGAGCACGCTCGCGGACCAGGTCGAGCAGCACCTTCCGGACGACTACCAGGCGACGCTCTACCGCCAACTGGCCGCCACCGGCACCGTGGAGGCCACCGCGGCGGCGGTGAGCGCCTTCCCGACGGACCGCCTGGTCACCGTCCTGGTCGGCGACGCGGCACAGATCGCCGAGCCCGTCAGGGCGCTCGGAATCGGTGAAGTCACCGTGGTGGCCGCCGAGTAGGACCCGAGTGGTCGAGGAGGGCCCCGACGGCTGAAGAGCCGTCAGGGGCCCTCCCCTTTTCCCCCACCGCACCCAAGATGTCCGCATTGGTACGGCGGTTGCCCTTCTGCCCTGTGGGATGGATTACAAAAATCGTGATCCGTTTGTTGTTCGAATCACGCCCCGTCTAGCGTCGGTCCGGCTGTTCGTCACGCAGTGCGCCGCGCCCGCGGCACCGGACAGTCATCGCCGAGTCCCCCATGACGCGAGTCAGGGGAGCCGGGGACCCACACGCAGTCCCTGGGGTGAATCGGACGCCCTCCCTGGAGGGGGTCCGTAGGAGACCTTCCTGCTCCGAACCCGTCAGCTAACCCGGTAGGCGAGAGGGAAGGAAAGGATCAGCCCCTACATGGCGTTCACCTGTGGCACCGGCAAGCATCGTCGTACGAGCAGCCGGGTGCACAGCACCACCACGACCGCCGTCGGGGTCGCGGCGCTCACCACCACCGGTGTGATCGGAACCCTGGCCGCCCCCGCGTTCGCCGGGGAAGCCTCCGTCGAGCAGACCGGGCTCACCCAGACCGTCACCCTCAACGACACGGTCGCCGACCAGATCGACGCCCAGGCCTTCGCGCAGCAGCGCGCCGCCGACGAGGCCGCCGCGCGCAAGCAGGCCGAGCAGACCGCCCGCAAGGAAGCCGCCGAGCAGGCCTCCAAGCTCCGCGAGGCCAAGGAGCGTGCCGCCCGCGAGGCCGAGCGCAAGCGTCTGAACACCTTCGTCATGCCGATCACCGGTTCGTACGTCTCGACCGGCTACAAGGCGAGCAGCAGCCTCTGGTCCTCCGGCAGCCACACCGGCGTGGACTTCCACGCCGCGTCCGGCACCTCGGTCCACGCCGTCGGCGCCGGTACGGTCGTCACGGCCGGCTGGGGCGGCGCGTACGGCAATCAAGTCGTGATCAAGATGCACGACGGCACGTACACGATGTACGGCCACCTGTCCTCCATCGGGGTGTCCGTGGGTCAGGCCGTCACCCCGGGGCAGCAGATCGGCCTCTCCGGTGACACCGGCAACACCACCGGCCCGCACCTCCACTTCGAGGCCCGTACGACCGCGGAGTACGGCTCGGACATGGACCCGGTCGCATACCTGCGCTCGCACGGCGTCAACGTCTGACCAACACTTCGCGGCTTCTCAGCCGCTTTCGATGCCCCGGCTCAGCGAGCCGGGGCATCGTCGTTTCCGGACGCCGTCTGTCCAAAAAATATCCATGGTTACAGGCATGCCATCGGAAATTCAGGCTTCCTGCAATAGAGTCACTGAAGAAGCGTCAATCGACGGCGTTTCACGGGGATTAAAGCGGAGGTCGGTCATGCGTATTCCGGCGCACTCGGTGTGCACGGCGATCCGTGATGACATCGTCGCGGGTGTCTACGAGCGCGGCGGCCGGCTCACCGAGGAACTGCTTGCGCGGCGCTACGGCGTCTCACGCGTCCCCGTGCGCGAGGCCCTGCGCACCCTGGAGGCCGAGGGCTTCGTCGTCACCCGCCGGCACGCGGGCGCGTGTGTCGCGGAGCCCACCGAGCAGGAGGCCGCGGACCTCCTGGAGATGCGCATGCTGCTGGAGCCGCTGGGTGCGGCGAGGGCCGCGCAGCGGCGCACGGAGGCCCATCTCAAGGTGCTGCGTGGTCTGGTCAGGCTGGGCCAGGAGCGCTCCAGGCGGGGCCACAGCGACGATCTGCGCTCGCTGGGCGGCTGGTTCCACGAGACGCTCGCGCAGGCGTCCGGCAGTCCGGCGCTGACCTCCACGCTCGCCCAGCTGCGCCACAAGATCGCCTGGATGTACGCGGTGGACGCGCCGGCCGATCCCGCGGAGTCCTGGGCGGAGCACGGCGGAATCGTGGACGCGGTGGCCCGGGGAGACAGCGAGCGGGCCCGCGCGATCACCGCACTGCACACCGAACGGGCCACGGGTGCCCACCGGCTCCGATTTCCGGGCGGCGACCGGACGGACCGTGTGAGAAGTTCGCAACATCCCGTAAACATGACGGGCCCGCGCCTTTAACACGAGCGCCGTATACAAAGAGGGGATATCAGGAAGAGACCTATTCTGATGCCCTTTTATTCGCGTGTCCGGAATTCCGGCGCGCCGCATTCCCGGGTGCACGGCACGCGGGAATGCGGCGCGCCGGGGGTACGGGGGAATTGCCGGGCGCGGTACGGAAAACGGCCGAGCCGCGCCTCCCCGTGAGGGGGCGCGGCTCGGCCGGATGCGTCGTCCGGGGTGGTTCAGACGGTCTCGGGGAGCTCGTCGAGCCCCTCGGCGACCAGCTTCGCCAGACGGTCGAGAGCGACGTCCGCGCCCTCGGCGTCCGAGGAGAGGACGATCTCCTCGCCGCCCTCGGCGCCCAGGCCGAGGACCGCCAGCATGGAGGCCGCGTTGACGGGGTTGCCGCCGGCCTTGGCGATCGTCACGGGGACGCCGGAAGCCGTGGTGGCCCGGACGAAGATGGAGGCGGGCCGGGCGTGGAGGCCCTCGGTCCAGCCGACGTTGACGCGGCGCTCAGCCATGTGATGCTGCCCTTCGGGTGTTCAGGGTTGTCTAGACCAGTGTTCCATATTGCGAGGGGTGCCCGGACGGTCCCGGTGGTCCGCCCGCCGCGGTGTCGGTCGGAGCCCGGCTCCGACGCCCGTCGTCCTCAGACTGCCTCGCGCCGTTGTCGTACGCGAGCCGTAGTCTGGGGCGCATGCAGACCTCGTCGGACGGCCACGCGTACCCGGCTCACTGGGAGGCCGACGTGGTGCTGCGCGACGGCGGCACCGCACGCATCCGGCCCATCACGGCCGACGACGCGGAGCGCCTGGTCAGCTTCTACGAACAGGTGTCGGACGAGTCGAAGTACTACCGCTTCTTCGCGCCCTACCCGCGACTGTCCGCCAAGGACGTCCACCGCTTCACCCACCACGACTTTGTGGACAGGGTGGGCCTCGCGGCCACGGTCGGTGGAGAGTTTATCGCCACCGTGCGGTACGACCGGATCGACGCGGACGGCATGCCCGCCTCCGGGCCCGCCGACGAGGCCGAGGTCGCCTTTCTCGTACAGGACGCCCACCAGGGCCGGGGCGTCGCCTCCGCGCTCCTCGAGCACATCGCCGCGGTGGCCCGCGAGCGCGACATCCGCCGCTTCGCCGCCGAGGTGCTGCCCGCCAACAACAAGATGATCAAGGTGTTCACTGACGCCGGCTACACCCAGAAGCGCAGCTTCGAGGACGGCGTCGTCCGCCTGGAGTTCGACCTCGAACCCACCGACCGGTCCGTCGCCGTCCAGCGCGCGCGGGAGCAGCGCGCCGAGGCCCGCTCCGTGCACCGGCTGCTCGCCCCCGGGTCGGTCGCCGTCATCGGCGCCGGACGCACACCCGGCGGCGTCGGCCGCAGCGTCCTGGACAACCTCCGCGACGCCGGGTTCACCGGACGCCTGTACGCAGTGAACAGCGCCTTCGAGGAGAAGGAACTCGACGGCGTCCCGGCCCACCGCTCCATCAGGGACATCGCCGAACCCGTCGACCTCGCCGTCGTGGCCGTGCCCGCCGAACGCGTCCCCGAGGTCGTGACGGAATGCGGCGAACACGGGGTCCAGGGCCTGGTCGTGGTCTCCGCGGGCTACGCGGAGAGCGGCCCCGAAGGACGCGAACGCCAGCGCGAACTCGTACGGCACGCGCGCACGTACGGGATGCGCATCATCGGGCCCAACGCCTTCGGTGTCATCAACACGGCGCCCGGCGTCCGGCTGAACGCCTCCCTCGCCCCCCAGATGCCCCGCCCCGGGCGCATCGGCCTGTTCGCGCAGTCCGGTGCCATCGGCATCGCCCTGCTGTCCCGGCTGCACCGCCGCGGCGGCGGCGTCACGGGCGTGACCGGCGTGTCGACCTTCGTCTCCTCCGGGAACCGCGCGGACGTCTCCGGCAACGACGTCCTCCAGTACTGGTACGACGACCCGGACACCGACGTCGCCCTCATGTACCTGGAATCGATCGGCAACCCGCGCAAGTTCACCCGCCTCGCCCGGCGGACCGCGGCCGCCAAGCCGCTGGTCGTCGTCCAGGGAGCGCGGCACGGCGGGGCCGCCCCCCAGGGACACGCCGTACGCGCCACCCGGCTGCCGCACGCCACCGTCTCCGCCCTGCTGCGCCAGGCCGGGGTGATCCGGGTGGACACGATCACCGAACTCGTCGACGCGGGCCTGCTGCTGGCCCGCCAGCCGCTTCCCCGGGGACCCCGCGTGGCGATCCTCGGGAACTCCGAGTCGCTGGGACTGCTCACGTACGACGCGTGCCTGGCCGAAGGACTGCGGCCGCTGCCGCCCCGCGACCTGACCACGGCGGCCTCGGCGGAGGACTTCCACCAGGCCCTGTCGCAGGCGCTCGCCGACGACGGCTGTGACGCCGTCGTGGTGACGGCCATCCCCGCCGTGGGGGAGACCTCGGCCGCCGACGCGGCGCTCGCCGAGGCGCTCCGCTCCTCCGCCCTGGAGGCCCCGGCCAAGCCCGTACTCGTCGTCCACGTCGAACTGGGCGGCCTCGCCGAGGCGCTGTCCGCCGCCGCGAGCACCGCCCCGCAGCCCTCCGCGACCGCGCCCGGCGCGGCGCCCGGCGCCCGCTTCCACCCCTCGGACACCGCCCCCGCCGCCGGACGCGCCGAACCCGCCCCGGACACCCGGCTCATCCCCGCCTACCCCGCCGCCGAACGAGCCGTCCGCGCCCTCGCCGAAGCCGTCAAGTACGCCCAGTGGCGCCTGGAGGCCGGCGAGCCCGGCAAGGTGCCCGAGTACGAGGACATCGACGAGAAGGGAGCGGCCCGGCTGATCGACGAGCTCCTCGCGCGCGGGGAGGGTCTGACCCTGGGCGGCGAGCAGACGGCGGCCCTGCTCGGGCGGTACGGCATCGACGTGCACCACGCCCTGCCCGCACCCACCCCCGACGAGGCGGCCGCGGCGGCGCGGGCCATCGGCTATCCCGTCGCCCTCAAGACCACCGCCCCCCATCTGCGCCACCGCGCCGACCTGGGCGGCGTGCGCCTGGACGTCACGGACGAGGAGCAGCTGCGCCGCGCCTACGCGGAGCTGGTCGAGCAGTTCGGACCGCCGACGGTGCTGCGCCCGGTCGTCCAGGGGATGGCCCCGCGCGGTGTCGACACCGTCGTCCGCGCGGTGATCGACCCGGCGGCCGGGGCGGTGCTCTCCTTCGGGCTCTCCGGAGCCGCCTCCGAACTGCTCGGGGACACCGCGCACCGGTTGGTCCCGGTCACCGACCGGGACGCTGCCTCCCTGGTCCGTTCGATCAGGACGGCACCGCTCCTGTTCGGCTGGCGGGGCTCCGCACCGGTCGACACCGCGGCCCTCGAGGAGCTGATGCTGCGGGTCTCCCGGCTGGTCGACGACCACCCCGAGGTCGTCGCGGTCTCCCTGGAGCCCGTGGTGGTCGCCCCGGTCGGCGTCAGCGTCCTGGGCGCCACGGTGCGGCTGGCCCGCGCCCCGCTCCGGGACGACCTCGGCCCCCGGACCCTGCCCGTCGTCTGAGCCGTCCGGGCCGGCTCCGCCGCCGGGTCCCGGATCGCCCGAGCCGTCTCCGCGGCCGGGCCCGGACGTCAGGGGGCATCTCTGCCGCCGGTCCTGGGTCGTCCGGGCGTCGTGGTGCCCGAACCCGGGTCGTCCGGTCCCGATCGTCCGGTCCTGGGTCGTCCGGCGCCGTGCCGGCCTTACGGACGGACCGTCGGAGCCAAGCGCGGGGAAAGCCCCTGTGACCGTGACCACCCCGTCCCGTCCGCGGCGCCCGTGCCGTGCCCCGCGTGTCCCCGTCGCACCGGTCGACCGTGCGCGATGCGATCTGATCAGTCCACGACAGACCCACGCGAGCGGTGCCTCGCAGTCAGTGGGCCCCCGTAGGATGGACGTCATGGCCAAGACCAGTACGACGACCCAGGGGCTGCGAGCGGCGATCGAGCGCAGCGGCTACTACCCGGCCCTCGTGGCCGAGGCGGTGGAGGCCGCGATCGGCGGCGAGACCATCCGGTCGTACCTGGTCCACCAGGAGACGACGTTCGACGCGAACGAGGTGCGGCGGCACGTCACCGTGCTGGTCCTCACCGGCAACCGCTTCATCGTGAGCCACACCGACGAACAGAACGCGGACACCACCTCCCCGACGCCCTACGCCACGACCTCGACGGAATCGGTCAAGCTCGGCCGGATCTCCTCGGTCGTCCTCAGTCGCGTCGTCGCGAACCCCGAGTCGTACACCCCCGGCACCCTGCCCCGTGAAGTGGTCCTGACCATCGGCTGGGGCGCCGTCTCCCGCATCGACCTGGAGCCCGCCGCCTGCGGCGACCCCAACTGCGAGGCGGACCACGGCTACACCGGCAACTCGACGGCCGACGACCTGAGCCTGCGGGTCAGCGAGGCGGGGGACGGCCCGGAGACCGTCCGCCAGGCCCTCGCCTTCGCACAGTCCCTCTCCGAGGCGACCGCGGACGTCGCCCGCTGATGGCCCTGCCCACCTGGGACCACCCGGAACCGCTCGCCGTCGGCTCCGCTCCCGTCCCCGAGTACGGCGCCGGTTCGCTGGCCGACCTGCTGCCCACGCTCGCCGCCGGCATGTCCGTGCCCGGAGCGGCCGCCGCCATACCGGAGCTGACCCCGGCCGACCGGAACTGCGTGTTCCTGATCGACGGTCTCGGCTGGGAGCAGCTCAGGGCGCACCCGGACGAGGCGCCCTTCATGACGTCCCTCCTCGCGTCCTCGCGCGGTGGCACCGGACGCCCGATCACCGCCGGCTACCCGGCCACCACGGCGACCTCGCTGGCCTCCGTGGGCACCGGCCTGCCTCCGGGCGCCCACGGCCTGCCCGGCTACACCGCGCGCAACCCCGCCACCGGCGAGCTGATGAACCAGCTCCGCTGGAATCCGTGGACCGAGCCGCGCGCCTGGCAGCCGTACCCGACGGTCTTCCAGCTGGCCGACGCGGACGGGGTGCACACCGCCCAGGTCTCCTCGCCGACCTTCCAGAACACACCGCTCACGAAGATCGCGCTGAGCGGCGGCACGTTCCACGGCCGGCTCTCCGGCGAGGAGCGCATGGACCTGGCCGCCGATCAACTGGCCCGCGGCGACCGCTCCCTGGTCTACACGTACTACGCGGAGGTGGACGGCAAGGGTCACCGCTTCGGCGTCGACTCCGACCCCTGGCGCGGCCAGCTCATGTACGTCGACAGGCTGGTGCAGCGCCTCGCGGAGCAGCTCCCGCCGCGCACGGCCCTGTACGTCACCGCCGACCACGGCATGATCGACATCCCGTTCGGCGAACAGCACCGCATCGACTTCGACGAGGACTGGGAGCTGCGCGCCGGGGTCGCCCTGCTGGGCGGCGAGGGCCGTGCCCGCCACGTGTACGCGGTCCCGGGCGCCGAGGCGGACGTGCTGACCTGCTGGCGCGAGGTCCTGGGCGAGCAGTTCTGGGTCGCCTCCCGCGACGAGGCGATCGAGGCCGGCTGGTTCGGCCCCCGGGTCGACGAGCGTGTCTACGGCCGGCTGGGCGACGTCATCGCCGCCGCCCGGGACGACGTCCTGATCACCGCCTCGGAGCGGGAGCCGAAGGAGTCGCTGATGGTCGGCAACCACGGTTCGATGACCCCGGCCGAGCAACTGGTGCCCCTCCTCCAAGTACGCTCCTGACGCCCGACCCCTTCCTTCCCTGTTGCCGAAAGGTGCTCAACTCCCCATGCCCGAGCTGGTGTTCTTCTCCGGAACCATGGACTGCGGGAAGTCCACGCTGGCTCTCCAGATCGAGCACAACCGCTCGGCACGGGGTCTGCAGGGAATGATCTTCACGCGTGACGACCGGGCCGGCGAGGGCAAGCTCTCCTCGCGCCTCGGCCTGGTCACCGACGCGGTCGAAGTGGCCGACGACCAGGACCTGTACGCCTACCTCGTGGACCACCTCTCGCAGGGCGGCCGGGCGGACTACGTGATCGCGGACGAGGCGCAGTTCCTGGCGCCCGCGCAGATCGACCAACTGGCCCGCGTGGTGGACGACCTGGACGTCGACGTCTTCGCCTTCGGGATCACCACCGACTTCCGGTCCAAGCTCTTCCCCGGTTCGCAGCGCCTGGTGGAACTCGCCGACCGCGTCGAGGTGCTCCAGGTCGAGGCCCTGTGCTGGTGCGGCGCCCGCGCCACCCACAACGCCCGCACCGTGGGCGGCGAGATGGTCGTCGAGGGCGCCCAGGTCGTCGTCGGCGACGTCAACCAGCACGAGAGCATCGGCTACGAGGTCCTGTGCCGCCGGCATCACCGGCGCCGTATGACGGCGGCCACGGCCCGCGCGGGAGTCCTGTCCCCGGACGTCCTGCCGATCGCCCCCGTCTGAGGCCCGCTCCCGAGCGCCCCTGAACATTGAGCCCAGGAGCCCGGGACACGATCAGCCCGGGACACGGTGAGCCCGGGCCCGGGCACCCCCGGTCAACTCACGGCGTGGATCAGGGAGAAGACCGCCCCCTCCGGGTCCGCCACCGTCGCCACCCGGCCGTGCGGCGAGTCGTGGGCCGCCCGCAGGAGGCGCCCGCCCAGCCGCGCGACGAGGCGGGCGGCCTCGTCGACCTCGGCGGTCTCGAAGTACGTCAGCCAGTGCGGGCCCCGGTCGCGCGGCAGCGCGTTCCCGACACCGTGGACGCCGGCCACCGGCCGCCCTTCGATGTGCAGGGTCACGTAGTCGAAGTCGGCCGACACGGTCGGCTCCAGTTCGTAGCCGAAGACTCCCTTGTAGAACTTGACGACGCTCTCGGTGTCGCGGGTCACGAGCTCGTTCCACGCCGGGGTGCCGGGCACACCGGTGATCTCCGTGCCGAGGTGGGCCGCCGCCTGCCAGATCCCGAAGACGGCGCCCGACGGGTCGGAGGCGATGGCCAGCCGGCCGGCGTCGGCCGCGTCCAGCGGGCCCACCCCCACGGTCCCGCCGCTGAGCCGTACCGTCTCCGCGGTGTGGTCCGCGTCCGTGGCGGCGAAGTAGGGCGTCCAGGCGATCGGCAGATTCCGGTCCGGCGGCAACTGGCCGATCCCGGCCACCTCCCGGCCGTCGAGGAACGCCCGCGCGTAGGGGCCGAGCCGGGCCGGTCCGGGCTGGAACTCCCAGCCGAACAGAGCTCCGTAGAAGTCCTGGGTAGCGGCCGTGTCATGCACCATCAGGCTCACCCAGCAGGGTGTCCCGGGCGCGTGCCGAGCGTGCGTGGTGCCGTTCGGGCCGGCCGATTCCCGTGCCTCGGTCATCGTCACTCTCTTCTCGGCCCCTCGCGGTGGCCGGTCACCTTCCGCTTGCGAACACGCGTACTCAGTCGCGTGCGTGCGCGCCCCGTGCCGATGTTCGCACCACCGGTCGTACCGAACGGGCGGACCACGCCCCCTCGGCGAGGCGGCGCACGGACGGACAACGCATGATCCGCCGTCCGCCGGCCGTCGCGGAGCGATCGCCCTGTGGTGGCCATCGGTTGTACAGCATGTGCCCGATCCCATACGCCTGGTGACCGGACCTGGCGGAGCAGAGTAGCCCGACATGGTCGACGCGGCCACCCCGTGCGCAAGGATGGAGTCATGAACGCCATCATCACGGCACCCGAACTCGCCGGTGACCTGGCCGGGCCGAACCCGCCCGTCCTCCTCGACGTCCGCTGGCAGCTGGGCGGCCCCAACCTGCGTCCCGAGTACGAGAAGGCGCACATCCCCGGTGCCGTCTTCGTCGACCTGGATTCCGAACTCGCTGGTCCGGCCGGTGCGGCGGGCCGCCATCCGCTCCCCGACCCCGAGATCTTCGGCGCGGCGATGCGGGCCGCGGGCGTGTCCGAGGACCGCGATGTCGTCGTGTACGACGGCGGGCAGGGCTGGGCCGCCGCGCGCGCCTGGTGGCTGCTGGGCTATTCGGGTCACCCGTCGGTACGTGTGCTTGACGGAGGCTTCGCCGCCTGGAGCGGACCGGTGTCCTCGCAGATCCCGGCGCCGGAGCCCGGATCGTTCAAGCCGGCCCGGGGTTCCCGTCCCTCGCTCGACGCGGACGGCGCGGCCGCGCTCGCCCGCAGCGGGCTGCTGCTGGACGCCCGCGCGGGGGAGCGGTACCGGGGCGAGGTCGAGCCGATCGACCCGGTGGGCGGCCACATCCCGGGTGCCGTCTCCGCGCCCACCGCCGACAACGTCACGGAGGACGGGCGGTTCCTGCCGGCGGCCGAACTGGCCGACCGCTTCGCGTCCCTCGGCGCGGCCCCGGCCACCGAGGTCGGCGTCTACTGCGGTTCCGGGGTCTCGGGCGCCCATGAGGTGCTGGCCCTGGCCGTCGCCGGCATTCCGGCGGCGCTGTACGTGGGTTCGTGGTCGGAGTGGTCCCAGGACGGGAACCGGCCCGTGGCGGTGGGCCCCGACCCGCAGTGACACCCGCGGGACCGGGCACCGCCGCCCGGTCCCGCGTTCCGTCATGCCACGCCCGCATGTCGGGGGTCCCGTCATGCCCGCACGCCGGGGGTCCTGCCACGCCCGCACGTTGGGGGTCCCGTCACAAGCGCGTTGGAGATCCCTCCAGGCCCGCATGTCGGGGGTCCTGCCACGCCCGCACGTTGGGGGTCCCGTCACACGCGCGTTGGGGATCCCGCCGGGCCCGTACGTCGGGGGTCCAGCCCCGCCCGCACGTCGAGGATTCCGCCCGCCCGCACGCCGGGGGTCCCGTCACACGTGCGCGTCGGAGACACCAACACACCCGCACACGGACGGGATTTGCCGCGCGCGCGTCGAGGGGCCCGCACCGGTCCGGTGCGGGCCCCTCGACGCGATGCGACTACTCCTGCTTCTTGCGCCGGGTGCCGAAGACGATCTCGTCCCAGCTCGGCACCGCCGCCCGGCGGCCCGGGCGGACGCCGTCGGCCTCGGCCTGCCGGTCGGTCGCGCCGACCAGCCGGTCGCGGTGGCTGCCCACCGACCGGGGCATGAGCACGTCCGCGTACGCGGATCCGGCACCCGCCGAGGCGGCGGGAGCCGGCGGCTCCTCCTCCTCGGACTCGGTGACGGGCTCCTCGGCGGCGGGGCGCTCGGCGGGGGCGGGCCGTTCGGGCACGACCATGTCGCCGCGGAAGCTGGGCACCGCCTCCAGGAGGCTGGTCAGCGAGTCCCGGTCCTCGGCCTCGTCGGCCGGTTCCGGGGAGGAGGCGGGCGGCAGGCTCGGCCGTTCCGTCTGCCGGTCCAGGGCGCGGTCCAGCGGGCGGTCGCGGGGCAGCCGGGCGATCCGCGGCACGAACGGGAAGCTCGGCTCGGGCGCCGCGAGGTCGTCGGACTCGCCGATCAGCGAGCGCGCCTCGTCGTCGACGGCCTGGACGAGCCGCCGGGGCGGGTCGTAGGTCCAGCTCGCCGCGTGCGGTTCGCCCGCGACGCGGTAGGCGAGCATGACCTCCCAGGTGCCGTCGTCGCGGCGCCAGGAGTCCCACTGGACGGTGTCCTTCTCGGCACCCCGGATCAGCAGCCGTTCCTGGACGGCCTCACCGAGCTGGGGTCCGGCGTTCTCTCCGGGGCGGCGGACAGGAGTCTTCCGGGCACGCTCGGCCATGAAGGCGCGCTCGGCCAGCACGGGTCCCTCGAAACGGCGTACGCGATCGACAGGAATGCCGGCGAGCTGGGCGACTTCCTCCGCGGACGCGCCGGCGCGTATCCGCGCCTGGATGTCGCGGGGGCGGAGATGGCTCTCCACCTCGATCTCGATCTGGCCGAGGCGGGGACGGTCGCCGCGTACGGCGGCGCGCAGCCGCTCGTCGATCGGAAGCGTGTATTCCGTACTGTCCGCAGCCTTCAGCACCAGCCGTGTGCCGTCGTTAGAGACGGCCACGACACGCAGTTCGGGCATGGGGACCTCCCGGGTGGTGCCTGCCGACGTCACGTGCGTCGCTGCTTCCGCTAGTCGAGTGTGGCCTGCCCGGGTGCAGCCTGCCACAACCTTGCCGAGTTGCCCGGCGTGTCGGGCGCGGGCCCGGGGTCGCCGTTATGGCACGGTTACCTGTTTTGCAACGCTAAGTGACGAACTCCATCACCCTGTGCAACGAGCCCCCTCCCGGTGGTCCTGCAAGGCCCCGGACACCCTGGCGGGAGTCCGGACCCAGGGCTCGCAACAGTACTCCATTCGGGCCACTTGCGTGGATCGGCACGCCGCCCAACTTCTAGAGGGGGGTGCTAGTTGGCCGATCCCGGCGCCCTCGCGGCGGCCCGGAGACGTGGCGCACTTCACGTAATCGGCAGAAACGGAACTTATCGTTTCGCCCGTACGTCCCTTTCTCGTGCGATCGGTCGATCAAGTACGGGAAAGGCAGGCAAGGTCCGGGAATGCGTGAGAAGCCGGATGTCGGCGGCGAACAGCCGGGGGCCGACGGGGAACCGAGGAAGAGGCGGCTGGACCTGAGCGTCCCCCAGGTGGCGGGGAGCGCGGTCGCCGCGGTGGTGGCGGCGAAACTGGCGTCCTACTTCGGTGTCTACGGGACGATCCTGGGCGCCGGGCTGGTGAGTGTGGTCGCCACCTGCGGAGGAACGGTCTTCCAGCACTTCTTCCGGCGCACCGGGGAACAGCTCCGTGACGCGAAGGCACCCCCGAAACCGAGGGCCCGACAGGTAGCGGCCGCCCCGGGGGAGTTCACCGAGGGGACCGTCTACCGCGCCCGGGTCAGGAGCTGGAAGAGGCCGCTGGTCGCGACCGCCCTGGTGTTCGGCGTCACGATGGCCGGAATCACCACCTACGAAACGGTGTCGGGGCAGAGCTTCAGCGGCGGCGGCACGGGCACGACGGTCGGCGACGCGCTCAAGGGGCACTCCGCGGGCTCGGGGAACCGCGACTCCGGTACGACACCGACGACCGGGTCCTCGCCCACCGAGCCGCCGGCCTCCCGGAAGACGCCGGCACCCTCCACGAGTCGTACCGGATCGGGTGACACCGGGAGCGGCGGCGACGGTACGTCCGCGGAGCCGACCCCCGGGACCGGCGCGACCTCGGAGCCGGAGGCCGGGAACGGCACCCCGGCTCCCGACCCCAGCGCGACGGCTACGACCCCAGAACCCTCCGCAAGTAGTCGTTCGCAAAGCGCCGGTCCGGATCGAGCCGGTCCCTCAGCGCCGTGAACTCGCCGAAGCGCGGATAGGCCTCGGCGAAGTACTCCGCGTCGCGGGTGTGCACCTTGCCCCAGTGCGGCCGGCCCTCGTGCGCGGTGAAGATCCGCTCGGCGGCCGTGAAGTACGCCTGATAGGGAGTGCCGCGGAACATGTGCACGGCGATGTACGCGCTCTCCCGCCCCGAGGCGGTGGAGAGGGTGATGTCGTCGGCGGGTGCCGTCCGCACCTCCACGGGGAAGCTGACCCGCAGGGTGGAGGCGTCGACCATCGCCTTCAGCTCGCGCAGCGTCTCGACCAGGGCCTCGCGCGGGACCGCGTACTCCATCTCCACGAACCGCACGCGGCGCGGCGAGGTGAAGACCTTGTACGGGATGTCGGTGTAGGTTCGCGCGGACAGCGCGCGGCTGGAGAACCCGGCGATCGAGGGGATGGCCGCGGGCACGGCCCGGCCGAGCATGTTGGCCACCTGGAAGGCGCCGTTGGAGAGGAACTCGTCCTCGATCCAGCCGCGGATGGGGCCGACGGGGTTCTCGGGGCCCGCACTGCGGTTGTTGCGCTTGGTGTTGCAGTTCCCGGTGTGCGGGAACCAGTAGAACTCGAAGTGCTCGTTCTCGGTGTGGAGCTCCTCGAAGTCGGTCATGACCTTGTCGAAGCTCATCGGCTCCTCGCGGGCCGTGAGCAGGAAGATCGGCTCCACGGCGAAGGTGATCGCGGTGACGATCCCCAGGGCGCCGATGCCTATGCGGGCCGCCGCGAAGATCTCCGGGTTCTCGCTCCGGGAGCAGGTCAGCACCGACCCGTCCGCCGTCACCAGTTCGAGCCCCGTGATCTGCGCGGCGATCGAGGCGGAGTCGCGCCCGGTGCCGTGGGTTCCGGTGCTGGTCGCTCCCGAGACCGTCTGCTCCATGATGTCGCCCATGTTCGTGAGCGACAGCCCCTCGCGCGCGAGGGCCATGTTGAGCCGCTTGAGCGGGGTGCCCGCCTCGACCGTGACCGTCATGGCCGAACGGTCGATCTTGCGGATGCCCGTCAACAGTTGAGGCCGGATCAATACGCCGTCGGTCGCGGCGGCGGCCGTGAAGGAGTGTCCGGTGCCGACGGCCTTCACCGTCAGGCCGTCCTCCGCCGCCTTGCGTACCGCGGCGGAGAGCTCGTCGACCGAGGCAGGGGTGACCTCCCGTACGGGAAGGGCGGTGACGTTGCCCGCCCAGTTACGCCACGTGCCGCTCTTCTCGCTCACTGCGGTGCTCATGAGACCCTCCCCGCTGCAGAACCGGCCTGCTGAGCCGGCGGTACCCGAGGAAACCGACCGCGACCGCGACGGCTCCGGACACCGCCGGAACCCCGTACCCGGCCTTCGCCCCGGCGGAGTCGATCACCCAGCCGGCCACGGAGGATCCGAGCGCGACCCCGACGGCGAGCCCTGTACTCACCCAGGTCATGCCTTCGGTCAGTTTCGCGCGAGGTACGTGCTGCTCGATCAGGGACATCGTCGTGATCATCGTGGGAGCGATGGACAGGCCCGCAACGAACAGCGCCACGGCCAGGAACGGCAAGTTTCCGACCAGTAGGAGGGGGATCATACTCACGGCCATCGCGCATATGCCCAGCAGCCACCTGCCTTCCGCGGCCCCCTTGAAATGCAGGAGTCCGAAGACGGCCCCCGCGAGGCACGAGCCCGCCGCGTAGAGGGCCAGGACGATGCTCGCGGCGCCCTTGTGGCCCTGTTCCTCGGCGAAGGCGACGGTGACCACGTCGACGGCTCCGAAGATCGTCCCGGTGGCCACGAACGTGGCCACGAGGACCTGGAGTCCGGCCGAGCGGAGCGCCGAGCCGCCGCTGTGCTCTCCGCGCGGGTGGGGCGGGGGCTCGGTGGCGCGCTGGGAGGTCAGCCAGAAGACCCCGGCCGCCAGGAAGCAGGCGGCGAGCAGCGGTCCGGCCTCCGGGAACCAGACCGTGGACAGGCCGATGGAGATGATCGGCCCGAAGATGAAGCAGATCTCGTCCACCACGGACTCCAGGGAGTACGCGGTGTGCAGTTGGGGGGTGCCTCCGTAGAGGGCCGCCCAGCGCGCCCGGATCATCGCGCCGATGCTCGGGACGCAGCCGATGCCGGCCGCGCAGGCGAACAGCACCCAGTCCGGCCACCCGAAGTGCGCGGCGACCAGCAGCCCGCCGGCCGCCGCGAGCGCGACGAGGGTCACCGGGCGCAGCACCCGCCGCTGGCCGTGCCGGTCCACCAGTCGCGAGACCTGCGGCCCCATGACCGCGGCCGCCAGCGCCATGGTGGCCGACAGGGCTCCGGCGAGGCCGTAGCGCCCGGTCAGCTGGGAGATCATCGTGACCACGCCGATGCCCATCATGGACAGCGGCATGCGGCCGAGCAGGCCGGCGGCGGAGAAGCTCCTGGAGCCGGGGGCTGCGAACAGGGCGCGGTAGGGGCTGGGCACGCGGGTCTCCGTCGGCTCGGCTCGGCCGGGACCCTCCCCGGCACGGCGGACGGCCCGAACAGCGGTAAGGCGTGTAGCTGGCCTATACAGCTTACTGGTTAGGTAACCCTAATACAGCCCCCTGTGGGCCGTCCCGCCGCCGGGTGCCGCCCTGGTGCGGCTCGGGTGCGGTCCGGGTCCCGTCCGGGGCGCAGATCCGGCACCCGTGCCGGTCGTGGCGGGGCGCACGCCGGGCGCGCACGCCCCGCCACGGCCGCCCGCCCGCCACCCCGCCGGTTCTCGCCCGTCTGCGACGGGTGGCAGGATCGGACCCATGCCAGAAGCGCTCGATGCCACCCCCTACGACGCCCTGCTCCTGCTCTCGTTCGGCGGGCCCGAGGGCCCGGACGACGTGGTCCCGTTCCTGGAGAACGTGACCCGGGGCAGAGGCATCCCCAAGGAACGGCTCAAGGAGGTCGGACAGCACTACTTCCTGTTCGACGGGATCAGCCCCATCAACGACCAGAACCGGGCGCTGCTCGACGCGCTGCGCAAGGACTTCGCCGAGCACGGCCTGGACCTGCCGGTCTACTGGGGCAACCGCAACTGGGCGCCGTACCTCACCGACACCCTGCGCGAGATGGCCGCCGACGGGCGGCGCAGGATCGCGGTGCTGGCCACCAGCGCGTACGCCTCGTACTCGGGCTGCCGGCAGTACCGCGAGGACCTCGCGGGCGCCCTGGCCACCCTGGAGGACGAGGGGCTGGAGCCGCCGAGGGTCGACAAGCTGCGGCACTACTTCAACCACCCCGGGTTCGTGGAGCCGATGACCGAGGGCGTCCTCGCGTCCCTGGCCGAGCTGCCCGAGGACGTCCGGGCCGGCGCGCATCTGGTGTTCACCACCCATTCGATCCCGGTCGCCGCGGCCGACACCTCCGGCCCCGCCGAGGGACACGGCGACGGCGGCGCGTACGTCCGCCAGCATCTGGACGTGGCCCGGCTGATCGCGGAGGCGGTGGGCGAGCAGACCGGCATCGAGCACCCGTGGCGGCTCGTCTACCAGTCGCGCTCCGGGGCCCCGCACATCCCCTGGCTGGAGCCGGACATCTGCGACCACCTGGAGGAGCTGCACGGTGCGGGCGTCCCGGCGGCGGTGATGGTGCCGATCGGGTTCGTCTCGGACCACATGGAGGTCCTGTACGACCTGGACACCGAGGCCCGCGCGAAGGCGGCGGAGCTGGGGCTCCCGGTACGCCGTTCCGCCACCGTCGGCGCCGACCCCCGGTTCGCCGCGGCGGTCCGCGACCTGGTCCTGGAGCGGGCCGCGGCCGAGGGCGGACGGCAGCCGGCCCGGTGCGCCCTCGGGGCGCTGGGCCCCTCGCACGACCTGTGCCCGGTCGGCTGCTGCCCGGCCCGCACCCCCAAGCCCGCCGCCGCGGGCGCCGACAGCCCCTACGCGTGAGGAACCACGTGATCGAGCCCCTGCACACCGAACTCCTCCAGCTCGCGCACGAGGCCGCCCGCCGCGCGGGCGAGCTGCTGCGCGACGGCCGCCCGGCCGACCTCGCGGTCGCCGCCACCAAGTCCAGCCCGATCGACGTCGTCACCGAGATGGACATCGCCGCCGAGAAGCTGATCACCTCGCTGATCGCCGAGCACCGCCCGGACGACGGCTTCCTCGGCGAGGAGGGCGCCTCCAGCGAGGGCACCAGCGGCATCCGCTGGGTCGTGGACCCCCTCGACGGCACCGTCAACTACCTGTACGGGCTGCCGACCTGGGCGGTGTCCATCGCGGCCCAGCAGGACGGCGAGACCGTCGTCGGCGTCGTGGCCATCCCCCTGCGCGGTGAGACCTGCCACGCGGTCCGCGGCCGGGGCGCCTGGGCCTCCGGCGGCTGGGTCGGCGAGCGCCGGCTGGCCTGCCGCCCCTCGCCGCCGCTCGACCAGGCCCTGGTCTCCACCGGCTTCAACTACGTGACCAAGGTCAAGACCCACCAGGCCGACGTGGCTCAGCGGCTGATCCCGCTGGTGCGCGACATCCGTCGCTCCGGCTCGGCGGCGGTCGACCTGTGCGACGTCGCGGCCGGGCGCCTCGACGGCTACTACGAGCGGGGTCTGCACGCCTGGGACCTCGCCGCCGGGGACCTGATCGCCCGGGAGGCGGGCGCGCTGACCGGTGGACGCCCCGGAGAACGCCCCACGGGCGATCTCGCGGTGGCCGCCTCCCCGGGCGTCTTCGAGCCCCTCCAGCGGCTCCTGGAGGACTTCGGGGCCTGGCACGACTGACGGCACCTGGCACGACTGACGGCACCGCCGTGGCCCGAGGCCGGCGGAGATGAAACGGAGCGGGGCCCCGGTACTGGATCGATACCGGGGCCCCGCTCTCGTACGTGCTGATCAGACGCGCGCGGCGCCGACCTCCACACCGTGCTCCGCGGCAAGGCGGTGCAGGTCGTCCAGCTCGGCCTGCTCGACCTCCGCGAGGAAGTCGTCGCCTGTCTCGCGAGCCCGGGTCAGATCGGTCTCGGTCGCCCTTATGCGCTGCAGAAGTCCTGTCGTGAATGCGTCCATGCTGCGCCCCCTCGTCCTGGGTCGTGGGTCGGGTGGCACGGGGGTGTGCCGATGGAAGGGGCGATCACGTCTCCGAATGGGGTGCCCAGACGCTGCCCGGTCTGGGCGGCGACGGTGCCGGACACCCACGCCCGCTCTGCGGGGAGCGTTGGACGTACCACACTGTGGCTTGCCACATGCAGAGCGTGATCGCGGGGTGTAAAGCCGTCCTCCCCCCGCTCTCTTCCGTGGAAACCTCAACCCGACAAGAAAATCTCGCATTCCCGGTCCCGCGGACGCGCTTCCCTGGCGCCTCCCCCGTCTTACAGCCGGTTTATGGCCGAAACGGGCAGGATGGAGCTCTCATCCGTGACGGACCTGCCCGCGTGGTGCGCCGAAGCGTGCCCGCCGGTGGACAGAGGAAGGACAAGCGACGTGCGCGTACTCGTCGTCGAGGACGAGCAGCTGCTCGCCGATGCGGTGGCCACCGGACTGCGCCGGGAGGCCATGGCCGTCGACGTCGTGTACGACGGCGCGGCCGCGCTGGAGCGCATCGGGGTCAACGACTACGACGTGGTCGTCCTGGACCGCGACCTCCCGCTCGTGCACGGCGACGACGTCTGCCGGAAGATCGTCGAGCTCGGCATGCCCACCCGCGTGCTGATGCTCACCGCGTCCGGCGACGTCAGCGACCGGGTCGAGGGCCTGGAGATCGGCGCCGACGACTACCTCCCCAAGCCCTTCGCGTTCAGCGAGCTGACCGCACGCGTGCGTGCCCTCGGCCGCCGTACGAGCGTGCCGCTGCCGCCGGTCCTGGAGCGTGCCGGGATCAAGCTCGACCCCAACCGCCGCGAGGTCTTCCGCGAGGGCAAGGAGGTCCAGCTCGCGCCCAAGGAGTTCGCCGTCCTGGAGGTCCTGCTGCGCAGCGAGGGAGCGGTGGTCTCCGCGGAGCAGCTCCTGGAGAAGGCCTGGGACGAGAACACGGACCCGTTCACCAACGTCGTGCGCGTGACGGTCATGACGCTGCGACGCAAGCTCGGCGAGCCCGCCGTGATCGTCACCGTGCCCGGCTCCGGGTACAGGATCTGATCCATCGTGGCCGCCACCCCCGCGCCGCCCGCGGCGCCTCCGAAGCCGACGTGGGAACCCAGAAGGGCCGAGCCGCCCTTTCCGTGGCTGCGTCCCACCATTCGCATACGTCTCACGCTGCTGTACGGCGGCATGTTCCTGATCGCCGGCATCATGCTGCTGTCGATCATCTACCTGCTCGCGGCGCAGGCCCTGAACGTCGGCAGCGAACTCCCCTTCAAGATCATTTCCGGCCAGGTCGGCAGCAGCACCTGCAACCTGCCCTCGGCCCCCACCGCGGACCAGCTCAACCGCGCGATGGCCGACTGCGTGAACCAGCAGCGCCAGCACGCCCTCGACGACCTGCTGAGCCGCTCGCTGCTGGCCCTGCTCGGCCTCGCGGTCATCGCCTTCGCGTTCGGCTACGCGATGGCGGGCCGCGTCCTGTCGCCGCTCGGCCACATCACCCGCACCGCGCGGGCCGTGGCCGGCTCCGACCTGTCCCGGCGGATCGAGCTCGACGGCCCGGACGACGAGCTGAAGGAGCTCGCGGACACCTTCGACGACATGCTGGAGCGGCTGCAGCGGGCCTTCACCGCGCAGCAGCGGTTCGTCGGGAACGCCTCGCACGAACTGCGCACGCCCCTGGCGATCAACCGCACGCTGCTCGAGGTGCACCTCTCGGGACCCGGGGTGCCCACGGAGATGCAGCAGCTCGGCAAGACGCTGCTCGCCACCAACGAGCGCAGTGAGCAGCTCGTCGAGGGCCTGCTGCTGCTCGCCCGCAGCGACAACCAGATCATCGAGCGCAAGCCGGTGGACCTCGCCGAGGTCGCCTCGCAGGCCGTCGACCAGGTGCACGCCGAGGCCGAGGCCAAGGGCGTGGAGATCCGCGGGCGGCGCGCCCCGGTGGTCGTCCAGGGCAACGGCGTCCTCCTGGAGCGGATCGCCCTGAACCTCGTCCAGAACGCCGTCCGGTACAACGTGCCGCAGGACGGCTGGGTCGAGGTCACCACGGACACGGAGCACGGCCGGGCGGTCCTGGAAGTGTCGAACACGGGACCGGTCGTTCCCGCGTACGAGGTGGACAATCTGTTCGAGCCCTTCCGGCGGCTGCGCACGGAGCGTACGGGCAGTGACAAGGGTGTCGGCCTCGGCCTGTCGATCGTCCGTTCGGTCGCCCGGGCGCACGGGGGTCACATCGTCGCCCAGCCCCGAGAAGGGGGTGGCCTCGTGATGCGCGTCACCCTTCCCATCTGAGACCATGGCGCGGACACGCGGCGATGTTCGCTTTGCGCGGAATTCTCGGGTCACCCACCCGAGTGACCCGTGTGTGATCGATCACAAGAACGATTTTCTGTCCGTCTACTCTCCGTGATCATGTGACCTGCCGGAAAGCCGGGAAATGCCGGGTTTTCGGGGGTCCTGATCACGGGAAGTACACGGTGGGGCGCCTTTGAAGTGCGGCCTCGGGACCGTGTACGGTCCGCATCGCCATCCAAGCCGATCACTCTCACCGAGTCCGGTTGGGTGTCGATTGAGTAACAGACCTTGATGTGAGGCAAAATCTCCGCCTCGGGTCGGGCACAAGTCCGGCCTCTCACGCGTTACGTGCGCTGGAGACACCGCAGACCACCCAGAGGGGGAGAGCGACAATGGCAACGGATTACGACACCCCGCGCAAGACAGACGACGACGTCGACTCGGACAGCCTTGAGGAACTGAAGGCTCGCCGGAACGACAAGTCGACCTCGTCCGTCGACGTTGATGAGTTCGAGGCCGCCGAAGGCCTGGAGCTGCCCGGTGCGGACCTCTCGAACGAGGAGCTGGCCGTCCGGGTACTGCCCAAGCAGCAGGACGAGTTCACCTGCATGAGCTGCTTCCTGGTGCACCACCGCAGCCAGCTGGCCCGCGAGAAGAACGGTCAGCCGATCTGCCGCGACTGCGACTGAGGCAGGGTCGGCCGTGACAGGCTCGACCCCACCCTGGAAGCGCCGCCTCCCGTCCAGGGCGGCGGACGAAGGGCCCGCCAAGGGCCCTGACGGCGTGCGTGACGACGAGCGGGGCTCTTCCGGACAGGGATCAGCCTCGCTCGACCGAACGGGCGCCACAGACGGCCTGACGGCCCCCACGGACACTTCCTCGCCCGTCGCGAGGCGTCGCGTGGAGGCTGTCCGGGACGGCCTCAAGAGGGGCGTCACGAGGAGTGGCGTCCGGGCCAGGGCGGGCCTGGCGTTTGTCACCGACCGCATCATCGACATCGCCCCGCGCATTCCCGTACGCGACCTCGCCGCCCTGCGCAGACAATTCCCGGGCCTCGGCCCGGAGGAGATCGCCGACAAGCTCGTCGCGGGCGCCGCCGCCGCGACCTCCACCGTCGGCGCCGGGATCGGCGCCGCCGCGATGCTGCCGGTGCCGCCCGCCATGCCCACCGAGCTGGCCGCCGAGATCACCGCCGTCGCCGCGATCGAGCTCAAGCTCATCGCCGAACTCCACGAGGTCTACGGCCTTCGCCCGCCGGGGACCCTCAAGGAGCGCAGCACGGCCTATCTGCACTCCTGGTCGGGCGAGCGCGGCATCGACGTGGCCAAACCCATGACGATCAACGCCGCGCTGGGCGGCCAGATGAAGCGCGAGCTGCGCCAGCAGATCATGAAGCGGACGGTCCGGGACCTGCCCAACCTGATGCCCTTCATGATCGGGGCGACCGTGGGCGCGGTGATGAACCGCCGTGACACCAAGCGCGTGGCGGGCCACATCCGCAAGGACCTGCGCAGGATGCAGGTGCCCTGGGACGCGCTCCCGCAGCTGCCGCCGCTGGAGAAGCCGGTGGATCCGGTCCGGATCGGGGAGATCCCGACCGACCTCGGGGACACGGGCCCCGGCCGCACGGACCCGGGACGCTGAGACCGCTCACGGTGCCTCCGCACCCGGAGGCACCGGCGGAACCCTCGGCCACCCTCGTCGGGCCGGCCGATCCCCGGGTGGAGCCCGCCCTCACAGCGTCGGGCCGTCGCCGCGCTCGGCCGCCCTCGCGGGGCCTGCCGGGCGTCGTGCTCAGCCGTCCTCGATGAGTCGGCCGAACGCCGTGCTCAGGCGCCCTCGCAGCACCGGCCGATCCCAGGGGTCAGCCGCCCTCGCCGGCCAGGCCGGGCGTCATGCTCGGCCCCGTTGCAGGGTCAGTCGAACACCGTGCTCAGGCGCCCTCGGCGGCCCGTGACGACTCTCGTGCCGTCTCCAGGGCCGCGGCCAGGCGCTCCGGCTCGCGCGTGGACAGGTACAGATAGGGCGTCGGGTCCTCGGGGTCCGTGACCTGGACGCGCAGCGCCGTGGGGATGTACGAGCGCAGGAGCATGAAGGCGCGGGTGTCGGCCTTGTGGGTGCGCCAGGCGCGCGCCTCCTCCGCGTCCATGACCTCCGCGTCGCCGAGGGCCGAGACCGGGATCCGGGCGTCCCCGGCCACCAGCGCGTCACCGACCACGCGGATGCGGATCGAGCCGTACGCACTGGCCGCGACCGCCGCGAACGCGGTGCCGCCGACGAGCGCCCCGAGCATCGGCAGGGTGCCGAACGGCAGGAAGACCAGGGCCAGGGCGAGCCCGACCAGGAAGCTGATCAGCCACCACGACCGGGGCGCGGTGAGGCGTTCTTCGTACGGGGAGGCGGAGAGCTGCATGACGCCAAGCTTGGCACGGTGCGAAGACTTGGTGGACGCGCGGGTAAGGTCTGCGCCTGTGAGTGGTACTTCCGCAGCTCTGACGCCTCCCGCCGACGCCGTCGCGCCGGTGCGGCACCCCGACGCGCCCGCCCCCGGAGAGCTCCTCGGAGCACACTACGAACACTGTTTCGGGTGCGGCGGCGCGCAGCCCCACGGACTCCACCTGGAGGCCCGCGCGGGCGAGGGCGTCACGATCACGGCGGAGTTCACCGTGCGCCCCGTCCACCAGGGCGCCCCGGGACTCGCGCACGGCGGCGTGCTCGCCACCGCGCTCGACGAGACGCTCGGCTCGCTGAACTGGCTGCTGCGGACGATCGCCGTGACCGGACGCCTGGAGACCGACTTCGTCCGCCCCGTGCCCGTCGACACGGTGCTGTATCTGGAGGCCGAGGTCACCGCGGTGGCCGGCCGGAAGATCTACTGCACCGCCACCGGACGGATCGGCGGCCCCGACGGCCCCGTCGCCGTCCGCGCGGACGCCCTGTTCGTCGAGGTGAAGGTCGACCACTTCATCGACAACGGCCGCCCGGAGGAGATCCGCGCGGCGATGAGCGACCCGGACCAGATCCGGCGAGCCCGTGCCTTCGAGGTGAACCCGTGAGCCACAGCCCCGGGGCCGGCGTGCCCCGTCCGGAACTCCCCGTGATGATCACCCGCGTCGATCCGCACGTACCGCTTCCCGAGTACGCGCACCCCGGTGACGCGGGAGCCGATCTGCGCACCACCGAGAGCCGTGAGCTGAAGCCCGGTGAACGGGCCGTGCTGCCGACGGGCGTGGCCATCGCGCTGCCCGAGGGGTACGCGGCCTTCGTGCACCCCCGCTCCGGCCTGGCCGCCCGCTGCGGTGTGGCCCTCGTGAATGCCCCGGGGACGGTTGATGCCGGGTACCGTGGGGAGATCAAGGTGATCGTGGTGAATCTCGATCCGCACGAGTCGGTGCGGTTCGAGCGCTTCGACCGGATTGCCCAGCTGGTCGTCCAGCAGGTCGAGAGGGTCCGCTTCCAGGAGGTCGCGGAACTTCCCGGCTCGGCGCGGGCCGCAGGGGGCTTCGGGTCCACCGGCGGTCATGCCGCCGTGGACAGCACAACGGGTGGGAATCGATACGCTTCGGTCGTATCCGACCGGGAAGGACAGTGACGTGTTCGGACGTCGCAAGAAGGGCAGTGCCGCCGAGGACGCGGCGGGCGAGGCCGAGCAGGTCGTCGACAGCGTCGACACTGAGGCGGACGAGAACGCGGAGCGTGAGCGCGTGAGGCTCGAGCCCGAGCCGCGCCCCGACGGGCCCTGGGACAGCGCGGAGGTGCGCGACCCCGCCGAGGGCCGGGTGGACCTCGGCGGTCTGTTCGTGCCCGGAGTCGACGGCATGGAGCTGCGGGTCGAGGTCGCGGGCGACGCGATCGTCGCGGCCACCGTCGTCGTCAACGACAGCGCCGTACAGCTCCAGGCCTTCGCCGCCCCCAAGCGCGAGGGCATCTGGGGCGAGGTGCGCGAGGAGATCGCCTCCGGGATCACACAGCAGGGCGGGGTCATCGACGAGGTCGAGGGCCCGCTGGGCTGGGAGCTGCGGGCGCAGGTGCCGGTGCAGCTGCCGGACGGCACGGGTGGCTTCCAGGTCGTGCGGTTCGTCGGCGTGGACGGTCCCCGCTGGTTCCTGCGCGGAGTGATCTCCGGGCAGGGCGCGGTGCAGCCGCAGGCCGCGGGTCTGCTGGAGCAGATCTTCCGGGACACGGTCGTCGTCCGCGGGGAGGGCCCCATGGCCCCGCGCGACCCGATCGTCCTGAAGCTGCCGAACGACGCGCAGATGGTCCCCGAGGGCGTCCAGCAGGAGGACCAGGCCGGTTCCCGCTTCTCCGGCGGCATGGGACAGCTCCAGCGCGGACCGGAGATCACCGAGGTCCGCTAGCCGGACGGCGGGACACGAAGAGACGGACCACGAAAGGGCCGCATCCTCACGGGGGTGCGGCCCTTTCGCGTGCGCGGGCAGGCCCCTGCGTGCGGTTCGCGCGGCCCGCCCCGCGCGGGGTCCGGACACGCACCCCCGCCTGTTTCTGTATGTGAACGACGGTTGAGCAGCGGCTCTTTCTTCAGGCCTTGACGGAAGCCTGGTCCGTACCTATGGTCACCGGCCAGCGCTCCATGTTCAGCATCCCGTGTGTCATTCACATACAAGAATGGATGGCTCTGCATGTCCGACACCCCCACTCGGCACAGCCGCAGACGGCGCCCGGCCTTCCTCGTCACCGTCGCCGCGACCGCCGCACTCGTCGGCACCCTCCTGTCCTGGCCCGGCGCCCACCGGGCCGACGCGGCGCCCGCCGCGTTCGCGCACCCCGGAGTCACCGTCTCCAAGGGGCAGCTCGACTTCGCCCGCACCCAGGTCCTGGCCGGAGCCCAGCCCTGGAAGGGCGCCTACGACCAGATGATGGCGAGCAAGTACGCCTCGCTCACGCGCACCCCCACGCCCCGCGCGACCGTGGAGTGCGGCTCGTACTCCAACCCCAACTACGGCTGCACCGACGAGCGCGAGGACGCGATCGCCGCGTACACCGACGCCCTCGCCTGGTACGTCACGCGCGACGAGCGCTACGCCAGGAAGTCGATCGAGCTGATGGACGCCTGGTCCGCGGTGATCAAGTCCCACACCAACAGCAACGCGCCCCTCCAGACCGGCTGGGCCGGCTCCTCCTGGCCCAGAGCCGCCGAGATCATCAAGTACACGTACACCGGCACCTGGGCGAACTCCGGCCGCTTCGCGGGCATGCTGCGCGACGTCTACCTGCCCATGGTCATCAACGGCTCCAACTCCAACGGCAACTGGGAGCTGTCCATGATGGAGGCCGCGGTCGGCATCTCCGTCTTCCTGGAGGACAGGACCTCGTACGACAAGGCCATGGCGAAGTTCCGGACGCGCACGGCGGCGTACGTCTACCTCGCCAGCGACGGCGCGGTGCCGAAGACCGTGCCGAGCCAGAACCTCGACACCACGGCGAAGATCGTCAACTACTGGCAGGGGCAGTCCACCTTCGTCACCGGACTCACCCAGGAGACCTGCCGCGACCTCACGCACACCGGCTACGGCATCTCGGCCATCTCGCACATCGCCGAGACCAGCCGCATCCAGGGACAGGACCTGTACGGCACCGACGTCGGCGAGCGGCTGCGCCAGGCGCTCGGCTTCCAGTCGAAGTACCAGCTCGGCACCGCCGTCCCGAGCTGGCTGTGCGGAGGCTCGCTCAACCTCGGGCTCGGCCCGGTCACCGAGGTCGGCTACAACGCCCTGCACAACCGTCTGGGCATCGCGATGACCAACACCCAGACGCTGACCCAGCAGAACCGCCCGGCCGGCAGCAACAACCTCTTCGTCGCGTGGGAGACGCTGACGCACGGCGACAATCCCGCGTGAACCGAAACCGGGGTCCCGTCCGATGAGGAGATGAGGGACCGGGCGACCGGCCGGGAGGCCGGCGCCCGGTCCGCGGGACCACCGGGAGAAACCATGAGCCGAACCGTCACCGTCACCATCGGCACCGCCGCCGACGCCACCACCCCTGTCACCGGCACGTTCGCGCGTCGGCCCGCGGGGAAAGGTGCGAGGCCGCGCCGCGCATCAGGGTTGCGTCAAGGACGTTCCCCGGCGGGCCGCTCGTCCCCTTCGCCGGGAATCCTGGCCGTAAGGTCGACGCTGCGTACACAGCGGTGACGGGAAGACAATGAGGTCATGGGACGCGGCAAGCTTCGGATCTACCTCGGTGCGGCACCCGGCGTGGGCAAGACCTACGCGATGCTGTCCGAGGCGCACCGTCGCGTGGAGCGCGGGACGGACTGCGTGGTGGCCTTCGTCGAGCACCACCAGCGGCCCCGCACCGAGGTGATGCTGCACGGCCTGGAACAGCTCCCGCGCATGGAGCTGGAGCACCGGGGCGCAGTCTTCACCGAGATGGACGTCGACGAAGTGCTCCGGCGTGCCCCGGCCGTCGCCCTCGTGGACGAACTGGCGCACACCAACGTCCCCGGCTCCCGCAACGACAAGCGCTGGCAGGACGTGGAGGAACTGCTCGCCGCCGGGATCGACGTCGTCTCCACCGTCAACATCCAGCACCTGGAGTCGCTCGGTGACGTCGTCGAGTCGATAACGGGAGTGCGCCAGCGCGAGACCGTGCCGGACGAGGTGGTGCGGCGGGCGGACCAGATCGAGCTGGTCGACATGTCGCCGCCCGCCCTGCGCCGCCGGATGGCGCACGGCAACATCTACAAGCCGGACAAGGTCGACGCGGCCCTTTCGAACTACTTCCGCCCCGGCAACCTCACGGCCCTGCGCGAACTCGCGCTGCTGTGGGTCGCCGACCGGGCCGACGAGTATCTGACCGAGTACCGCAGCGAACACCGGGTCTCCAAGATCTGGGGATCCCGGGAGCGGATCGTCGTCGGGCTGACCGGCGGCCCCGAGGGGCGGACCCTGATCCGGCGTGCCGCGCGGCTGGCCGAGAAGGGGGCGGGCGGCGAGGTCCTCGCCGTCTACATCGCCCGCAGCGACGGCCTCACCTCCGCCTCCCCGAAGGAGCTGGCCGTCCAGCGCACCCTGGCCGAGGACCTCGGCGGCACCTTCCACCACGTCGTCGGGGACGACATCCCCGCCGCCCTGCTGGACTTCGCCCGCGGGGTCAACGCCACCCAGATCGTGCTCGGCTCCTCCCGCCGTAAGACCTGGCAGTACGTCTTCGGGCCGGGTGTCGGCACCACGGTCGCCCGGGAGTCGGGCCCCGACCTGGACGTCCACATCGTCACCCACGAGGAGGTCGCCAAGGGGCGCGGTCTGCCGGTGGCGCGCGGGGCACGGCTCGGCCGCTCCCGGATCATCTGGGGCTGGGCGGTCGGCATCGGCGGCCCCGTCGTCATGGCCCTGCTCCTGAACACCATCGACCTCGGCCTCGCCAACGACATGCTGCTGTTCCTGGCGGTCACGGTCGCGGCAGCCCTGCTCGGCGGACTCCTCCCGGCCCTCGCCTCGGCGGCCTTCGGCTCCCTGCTGCTGAACTACTTCTACACACCGCCCCTGCACCGGCTCACCGTCGCCGATCCGAAGAACATCGTCGCCATCGTGGTCTTCGTGGGCGTCGCCCTTTCCGTGGCGTCGGTGGTGGACCTCGCCGCCCGCCGGACGCACCAGGCGGCGCGGCTGCGGGCCGAGTCGGAGATCCTCTCCTTCCTGGCCGGCAGCGTGCTGCGCGGCGAAACCAGCCTGGAGGCCCTGCTGGAGCGCGTCCGCGAGACCTTCGGGATGGAGTCGGTCGCCCTCCTGGAGCGCGCGGGCGACGTCGACCCGTGGACCTGCGCGGGCAGCGCCGGTCCCTCGCCCGCGGCCCGCCCCGAGGACGCCGACGTCGACATGCCGGTCGGCGACCACACGGCGCTCGCCCTGACCGGGCGGGTGCTGCCCGCCTCCGACCGCCGGGTCCTGGCCGCCTTCGCCGCGCAGGCCGTGGTCGTCCTGGACCGCCAGCGGCTTCAGTTCGAGGCGGACCAGGCCAAGGAACTGGCCGAGGGCAACCGCATCCGCACCGCCCTGCTGGCCGCCGTGAGCCATGACCTGCGCACCCCGCTCGCCGGGATCAAGGCGGCGGTCTCCTCCCTGCGCTCCGACGACGTGGCCTGGTCCGACGAGGACCGGGCCGAGCTCCTCGAAGGCATCGAGGACGGAGCCGACCGCCTCGACCACCTCGTGGGCAACCTCCTGGACATGTCCCGGCTCCAGACCGGCACGGTCACCCCGCTGTTCCGCGAGATCGACCTCGACGAGGTCGTCCCGATGGCCCTCCTCGGTGTCCCCGAGGGCAGCGTGGACCTGGACATCCCCGAGAGCCTGCCGATGGTCGCCGTCGACGCCGGACTCCTGGAGCGCGCCGTCGCCAACCTCGTCGAGAACGCCGTCAAGTACAGCCCTCCCGACGCGCGCGTCCTGGTCGCGGCCAGCGCCATGGCCGACCGCGTGGAGGTCCGCGTGGTCGACCGCGGCCCCGGCGTCCCGGACGAGGCCAAGGACCGCATCTTCGCGCCCTTCCAGCGCTACGGAGACGCCCCGCGCGGCACCGGAGTGGGCCTCGGGCTCGCCGTCGCCCGGGGCTTCGCCGAGGCGATGGGCGGCACCCTCAACGCCGAGGACACCCCCGGCGGCGGACTCACCATGGTGCTCACGGTGCGGGCGGTGGACCACCGGCCCGACCTGGCCGCCCGATCAGCAGTCGCAGAAAGGCAGGCTTCATGACCCGGGTCCTCGTGGTCGACGACGAGCCGCAGATCACCCGAGCCCTCGTGATCAATCTGAAGGCGCGCAAGTACGAGGTCGACGCGGCCCCCGACGGAGCCACCGCGCTCCAGCTCGCCGCCGCCCGCCACCCCGACGTCGTCGTGCTCGACCTCGGCCTGCCCGACATGGACGGCGTCGAGGTGATCAAGGGACTGCGCGGCTGGACCCGCGTGCCGATCCTCGTGCTGTCCGCCCGGCACTCCTCGGACGAGAAGGTGGAGGCCCTCGACGCCGGCGCCGACGACTACGTCACCAAGCCCTTCGGCATGGACGAACTGCTCGCCCGGCTGCGCGCCGCCGTCCGTAGGGCCGAGCCCACCGGGGGCGGTGAGGACGACGTGATCGTGGAGACCGCGGGCTTCACCGTGGACCTCGCGGCGAAGAAGGTGCACCGCGACGGGCGTGACGTCCGGCTCACCCCCACGGAGTGGCACCTGCTGGACGTGCTCGTCCGCAACACGGGCCGGCTCGTCGGGCAGAAGCAGCTGCTCCAGGAGGTCTGGGGCCCGTCCTACGGGACGGAGACCAACTACCTGCGGGTCTACATGGCGCAGCTGCGCCGCAAGCTGGAGGTCGACCCCTCGCACCCGAAGCACTTCATCACCGAACCGGGCATGGGATACAGATTCGAACGGTGACGCGGCCGGCCCCCGCCGGGCGACCGTCCGGGTCGCCCGATCGAGCGGACTCCGGGGCCGGTTGGGGCGGTGGCGGAGCGGGTACGAAGCTGTCGGCGCCCCCCGGTACGCTTTCGGTATGAGTGCTGTCCCTCGTTCCGAAAAGCCGGCGGGCCGCTTCCGGCGCATGATGGACCGGCTCTCCTCGTCCCAGGAGGACCTGGAGTCCGAGGAGCTGCGGGAGGACACGGCGACCGCGGGCTGCACCCGTATCGGTGACTGCCACGACCGGCAGATCGTCACCGTTACTGGTACCTTGCGCACGGTCACTCTGCGGCCGAGGGCCGGTGTCCCGGCCCTGGAGGCCGAGCTGTTCGACGGCTCGGCCGCCCTGGACGTGGTCTGGCTCGGCCGGCGTTCCATCGTCGGCATCGAGCCCGGACGCAAGCTGATCGCCTCGGGCCGTATCTCGATGAGCCGGGGCCGTAGGGTGTTGTTCAATCCGAAGTACGAACTCAGACCCCTCGGACGGGAGTAGCCGGTGACGTCGCTCGACAAGCCGACCGAAGACGCCCAGGACGCCCAGCAGGATGCACGGGCGGTGACCGAGGCCGCACTCTTCGAGGCGTTCGGCGGCGTGCGGGGCATGGTCGAAACCGTGATGCCGGGCCTGCTCTTCGTCACCATCTTCACGATCAACAAGGACCTGCACTGGTCGGCGATCGCCGCCCTCGCCGTGTCCCTGCTGCTCGTCGTGGTCCGCCTGGTACGGCGCGACACCGTGAAGCACGCCTTCAGCGGTGTCTTCGGCGTCGCCTTCGGTGTGGTCTTCGCGATGATGACGGGCAACGCCAAGGACTTCTACCTGCCCGGCATGCTCTACACGCTCGGGCTCGCCGTCGCCTACATCGTGACGACCCTCGCGGGCGTCCCGCTGATCGGGCTGATCCTCGGCCCGGTCTTCAAGGAGAACCTCTCCTGGCGCACCCGCAACCCCGGCCGCAAGAAGGCCTACGCCAAGGCCAGTTGGGCCTGGGGCCTGATTCTGCTCGCCAAGTGCGCGGTGCTCTTCCCGCTCTACTGGTGGGGTGACACCACCCAGTTCGGCTGGGTCCTGATCGCCCTGAAGATCCCGCCGTTCCTGCTCGCCGTCTGGCTCACCTGGGTCTTTCTGGCCAAGGCGCCGCCGCCCATCGACGTGTTCGCCGAGATGGAGGCCGAGGAGCAGGCGGAGAAGGAGCGCAAGGCCGCCCTCGCGCACGAGCGCGGCGACACCCCGGCCCCGGCCCGGCACCGCCGCCAGGCCTGAGCCCGCTGCCGGCCGAGGACGCCTGAGCACGGTCCTGGTCGGGAACAACGCATACGACGAAGGGGGCGCCCGGAGATTCTCCGGGCGCCCCCTTCGTCGTACCGCCGTGCGCGTCCCCCGCCGGCGGTGGGATGACCGCCGACGGGGGACGGACGGCTACTTCGTGGTGCTCGGGTCGCGCCGCACCGACAGCAGGTCCTCGAGCTGCTCCTCGCGGGCCTGGGCGGCCACGAAGAGGAGCTCGTCGCCCGCCTCCAGGGAGTCCTCCCGGGAGGGGGTCAGGACGCGGGTGCCGCGGATGATGGTCACCAGCGAGGTGTCCTCGGGCCACGCGACGTCGCCGACGGTCGTACCGGCGAGAGCGGACTCCGGCGGCAGGGTCAGCTCGACGAGGTTGGCGTCGCCGTGGCTGAAGCGCAGCAGCCGCACCAGGTCGCCGACGCTGACGGCCTCCTCCACGAGGGCCGACATCAGACGCGGGGTGGAGACGGCGACGTCCACGCCCCAGGACTCGTTGAAGAGCCACTCGTTCTTGGGGTTGTTCACGCGGGCGACGACGCGGGGGACCCCGTACTCGGTCTTCGCGAGCAGCGAGACCACGAGGTTGACCTTGTCGTCGCCGGTGGCCGCGATGACCACGTTGCAGCGCTGCAGCGCGGCCTCGTCCAGGGAGGTGATCTCGCACGCGTCGGCGAGCAGCCACTCCGCCTGCGGGACGCGCTCGACCGAGATGGCGGTCGGCGCCTTGTCGATCAGCAGGATCTCGTGGCCGTTCTCCAGCAGCTCGCCCGCGATCGAGCGGCCCACGGCGCCGGCACCGGCAATGGCGACTCTCATCAGTGCCCCGCCTCTCCCTCAGGGCCCTTGGCGAACGCCGCCTCGACCTTGTCCACCTCGTCGGTGCGCATCATCACGTGCACCAGGTCGCCCTCCTGCAGCACCGTCTGCGAGCTGGGCAGCACGGCCTCGCCCAGCCGGGTGAGGAAGGCGACGCGCACGCCCGTCTCGTCCTGGAGGCGGCTGATCTTGTGGCCCACCCAGGCGACGGAGGTGTGCACCTCGGCGAGCTGCACCCCGCCCGTGGGGTCGCGCCACAGCGGCTCGGCGCCCGAGGGGAGCAGCCGGCGGAGCATCTGGTCGGCCGTCCAGCGGACGGTGGCGACGGTCGGGATGCCCAGGCGCTGGTAGACCTCGGCGCGACGCGGGTCGTAGATGCGGGCGGCGACGTTCTCGATGCCGAACATCTCGCGGGCCACGCGGGCGGCGATGATGTTGGAGTTGTCACCGCTGGAGACCGCCGCGAACGCACCGGCCTCCTCGATGCCCGCCTCGCGCAGGGTGTCCTGGTCGAAGCCGACTCCGGTGACGCGGCGGCCGCCGAACCCGGAGCCCAGCCGCCGGAAGGCGGTGGGGTCCTGGTCGATCACGGCGACCGTGTGCCCCTGTTGCTCCAGGTTCTGGGCAAGAGCGGAACCTACTCTTCCGCAGCCCATGATGACGATGTGCACGACCGTCCTTCCGCATGAATGGTTACGGCTCAGGCTAAACAGGGTCTCAGACCGCCGCCCAAGCTACACACGCACGGTCGGCCGGGGGCATCCTTGAGCAGGTTCGGCCGTGCCTTTTTCGCGGAACGTTCACGGAACGGCGCGGTGAGCGCCGGCGAACGGACCGCGAACGGACCGCGACCGGCGATGAACGGCCGCGACCGGCGGCGGGCAGGGGCGGACGCCGCCGGACGCGGGCCGGGGTCCGGGCTCAGCGCCGTGTGATGCTGCGAACACTCGCGAGGGTCAGGATTCCGAGGCCGGCCAGTGCCACGGCCGCGCCGACGAACTCGGGGGTCAGGTGCATGCGTCCTCCAGGGCGCTCGGGGGCGGGGTTTTGTCATATAGACACGTGGGTCTCCACGGCCACGGAATCCGCAGCCGGAGGCCACCCCGTTTTCACCCGGAGAGCAGACGACGGGCCGAAGTGGGAAGGTGGGTGGGCGACAGCCAGTTCGAACCCTTACGATTCCCTGTTGTGTCCAAACTGACCGACGTGCCCAAGCGGATCCTCATCGGGCGCGCACTGCGCAGCGACCGGTTGGGGGAAACGCTTCTGCCGAAGCGCATCGCCCTCCCCGTTTTCGCATCCGACCCGCTCTCCTCCGTGGCGTACGCGCCCGGGGAAGTGCTGCTGGTCCTCTCCATCGCGGGCGTGTCGGCCTACCACTTCAGCCCCTGGATCGCGGTCGCGGTCGTCGTGCTGATGTTCACGGTGGTCGCGTCCTACCGGCAGAACGTGCACGCCTACCCGAGCGGCGGCGGCGACTACGAGGTCGCCACCACCAACCTCGGTCCACGGGCCGGCCTCACCGTCGCCAGTGCGCTGCTCGTCGACTACGTCCTCACCGTCGCCGTCTCCATCGCCTCCGGCATCGAGAACCTCGGCTCCGCGGTGCCGTTCGTGGTGGAGCACAAGGTGTTCTGCGCGGTCGCCGTCATCGTGCTGCTCACGCTGATGAACCTGCGCGGAGTCAAGGAGTCCGGAAAGCTCTTCGCGATCCCGACCTATGTCTTCGTCGCCGGTGTCTTCATCATGATCGCCTGGGGTGCCTTCCGGGGTCTCGTGCTCGGCGACACCATGCTGGCGCCGACCGCCGAGTACCACATCAAGGCCGAGCACCAGGGGCTCGCGGGCTTCGCGCTCGTCTTCCTGCTGCTGCGCGCCTTCTCCTCCGGCTGTGCGGCGCTCACCGGTGTCGAGGCCATCTCCAACGGTGTCCCGGCCTTCCGCAAGCCCAAGTCGAAGAACGCCGCGACCACGCTCGCCGCGATGGGCCTGCTCGCCGTCACCATGTTCTGCGGCATCATCGCCCTGGCCATGACCACCAAGGTGCGCATGGCCGAGAACCCGGCCACGGACCTGATCCACAACGGCGTGGCCGTCGGCGCCGACTACGTCCAGAACCCGGTGATCTCCCAGGTCGCCGAGGCCGTGTTCGGCAAGGGCAGCTTCCTGTTCATCCTGCTCGCCGCCGCCACCGCCCTCGTCCTGTTCCTGGCCGCGAACACCGCGTACAACGGCTTCCCGCTGCTCGGTTCGATCCTCGCCCAGGACCGTTACCTGCCGCGCCAGCTCCACACCCGCGGCGACCGCCTGGCCTTCTCGAACGGCATCGTCCTGCTGGCCGGCGCCGCGAGCATGCTCGTGATCATCTACGGGGCCGACTCGACCCGGCTGATCCAGCTCTACATCGTCGGCGTGTTCGTCTCCTTCACTCTCAGCCAGACCGGCATGGTCCGCCACTGGAACCGCCACCTGGCCAGCGAGACCGACCAGGCCAAGCGCACCCACATGATCCGCTCCCGCGCGATCAACGCCTTCGGCGCCTTCTTCACCGGCCTGGTCCTGGTCGTCGTCCTCGTCACCAAGTTCACGCACGGCGCCTGGGTCGCCCTGCTCGGCATGGTGATCTTCTACGCGACGATGACCGCGATCCGTAAGCACTACGACCGCGTCGCGGAGGAGCTGGCCGCACCCGAGGGACCGACCGACGACAGCGTCCGCCCCTCGCGCGTCCACTCCGTCGTCCTGGTCTCCAAGATCCACCGGCCGGCGCTGCGCGCCCTCGCCTACGCCAAGCTGCTGCGCTCCGACACCCTCGAAGCGCTCAGCGTCAACGTGGACCCGGCCGAGACCAAGACCCTGCGCGACGAGTGGGAGCGGCGCGGCATCGACGTACCGCTGAAGGTCCTCGACTCGCCCTACCGGGAGATCACCCGCCCGGTGATCGAGTACGTGAAGGGTCTGCGCAAGGAGTCGCCGCGCGACGCGGTCTCCGTGATCATCCCCGAGTACGTCGTCGGCCACTGGTACGAGCACCTGCTGCACAACCAGAGCGCCCTGCGCCTCAAGGGCCGCCTGCTGTTCACCCCGGGCGTCATGGTGACCTCCGTGCCCTACCAGCTGGAGTCCTCCGAGGCCGCGAAGCTGCGCGCCCGCAAGCGCCAGGACTGGAACGCTCCGGGCGCCGTGCGCCGCGGACCGGCCCACGAGCGGCCCAAGGAGCCCACCCAGAAGAGCTGACGGGGGCGGGAGGCGCGTCGCGGGCTCACGGACGGGGCGGGAAGCGGTGCCGTGAGCACGTAGACTGGACGGCTGTTGTCCGGCTGTGTCGTCCGGCCGTTTCCCCCCTCTCGACTGGAGTCACCCCACCATGCAGGCAGAACCGAAGAAGTCGCTGGTGGGGGACGAGTACGAGGTCGAGATCGGCCCCGTCGCGCACGGCGGTCACTGCATCGCCCGCACCGACGAGGGCCAGGTCCTCTTCGTCCGCCACGCGCTGCCCGGCGAGCGGGTCGTCGCCCGGGTGACCGAGGGCGAGGAAGGGGCGCGGTTCCTGCGCGCCGACGCCGTGCGGATCATCGACGCCTCCAAGGACCGCGTCGAGGCGCCCTGCCCGTACGCGGGCCCCGGCCGCTGCGGCGGCTGCGACTGGCAGCACGCCAAGCCGGGCGCCCAGCGCCGGCTCAAGGGCGAGGTCATCGCCGAGCAGCTCCAGCGCCTCGCGGGCCTCACGCCCGAGGAGGCCGGCTGGGACGGCACGGTCATGCCCGCCGAGGGCGACAAGCTGCCCGCCGGTGAGGTGCCGCAGTGGCGCACCCGCGTCCAGTACGCCGTCGACCCCGACGGCAACGCCGGACTGCGCCGCCACCGCTCGCACGAGGTCGAGCCCGTCGAGCGCTGTCTGATCGCCGCCCCGGGGGTCACCGAGCTCGGTATCGAGGAGCGCGACTGGTCCGGCATGGCGGCCGTCGAGGCGATCGCCGCGACGGGCTCGCAGGACCGCATGGTCATCCTGGAGCCCCGGCCCGGCGCCCGCCTGCCCCTGGTCGAGCTCGACAAGCCGGTCTCCGTCATGCGCGTCGAGGAGAAGGACGGCGGCATCCACCGCGTCCACGGCCGCGCGTTCGTGCGCGAGCGCGCCGACGGCCGCACCCACCGGGTCGGCAGCGGCGGCTTCTGGCAGGTCCACCCCATGGCCGCCGACACCCTCGTCAAGGCGGTCATGCAGGGCCTGCTGCCGCGCAAGGGCGACATGGCCCTCGACCTCTACTGCGGCGTCGGCCTCTTCGCCGGCGCCCTCGCCGACCGCCTCGGCGACCAGGGCGCGGTCCTCGGCATCGAGTCGGGCAAGCGCGCCGTGGAGGACGCACGGCACAACCTCGCCGGGTTCGACCGCGTCCGCATCGAGCAGGGCAAGGTCGAGGCGGTCCTCCCGCGCACCGGCATCACCGAGGTCGACATCATCGTCCTCGACCCGCCCCGCGCGGGCGCCGGCAAGAGGACGGTCGAACACCTCACGTCCCTGGGCGCCCGCCGCATCGCCTACGTGGCCTGCGACCCGGCGGCCCTGGCCCGCGACCTGGCGTACTTCCGCGACGGCGGCTACAAGGTCCGGACCCTGCGAGCGTTCGACCTGTTCCCGATGACCCACCACGTGGAGTGCGTGGCGATCCTGGAGCCGGTGAAGAAGGACGCCTGACCTGCTGTTTTGTCGATGCGCGGAATGTGCGTCGCGGGCGGTACGGGCGAGATCCTGTCGCTGAAACGACGCGCCTGGTGCCGGAGTCGGGCGGAGTCGACTGCGATCGTCCACGGGCACGCCCGGGGCACTCACCGCTCACTGATCGCGTCCCCTGTCACAGCGTCGGCAGACGCAGGGCGAGCAGGGCCACGTCGTCGGTGCTGCCGGGCGGCATACGGGCGAGCAGTTGGTCGCACAGCGTGTCCAGCGGTACGTGGGCGAGCGCGAGGGCGTGGCGACGCAGCCGGTCCAGACCGGTGCCGAGGTCGCTGCCGGGGATTTCGACCAGGCCGTCGGTGTAGAGCAGCAGGGTGGATCCCGGCGGCAGGGGGTGCGTTGCGTCCGGCCGGCCCACGCCGGGGTCCACGGGTGCGCCGAGGATGAGTCCCTGTCCGGCTTCGAGGTACTGCGTGTGCCCGTCGGGGGGCAGGAGGAGGGGCGGCGGGTGTCCGGCGCTGGTCCACCGCAGGGTCCATGGGCCGGTGTGCGGGTGGCCCTCGACCTGTGCGAGGACGAGGGTGGCCATGGGGACGGTGGTGATGGCGGGCATGGCGTCATCGAGGCGGTCGACGACAGCGCCGGGCGGTCCGGTGTGGTCCCAGGCCAGGGATCGCAGGATGCCGTGCAGTTGGGCCATCCCGGCGGCCGCGGTCAGGTCGTGGCCCACGACGTCGCCGATGACCAGCGCGAGCGTGCCGTCCTTCAGCTCGAACGCGTCGTACCAGTCGCCGCCGACCTGGGAGCCCGCGGGGGCCGGCTGGTAGCGGGCGGCCAGCCGCAGGCGGCCGGGCTGGGGCAGTGGGGCAAGCAGGTTGTGCTGCATGGCCTCGGCGACGGCTCGCTGGCGGCCGAACCGCCGTGCGTTGTCGATGACCAGGCCGACCCGGCGGCCGATGTCGCTCACCACCTCCAGGTCGGCGGCGTCGAAGGGGTGCGCCGGATCGGTGCGCACCACCGTGAGGGCGCCGGTGAGCTGCCGGTAGGAGCCCAGCGGGACCGTGATGGCGGACGTCGCGTCCACCGTCTGCAGGAAGTCACGATGGGCGACGGCCAGGGGAGAGCCGGGCGCAGTGGTCGTCCCCGCCTCGTTCTGCGCGTCCTGCCCGTTCTGGAGCACGGGATCACCTCCGTGCAGCACCTGGACAAGAGCCGAGCGGTCCGCTTCCCCGGTTTCGGGAAGGCGCTCCCTCCTGCCTTCCTGCCCGGCATCCCGGCCCGCGGGGCCGGTCACCGCCACTCGGTGGACCAGTCCGGAACCGGTCCGGAGGTCAACCGCCACCCAGTCGGCGAGGCGAGGAACCAGCAGGCGGCCCAGCCGCGCGAGTGCCTCGTCGGTCTCCAGGGTCTGGCCCAGGACGTCGGTGATCTCCGCGACCAGCGTCAGCCGCTCGTTGAGGTCCTCCAGAGCACTCGTATAGGCCGCACGCTCCCGGCGTGCGCTGCGGTCGCTCGTGATGTCGGTGAACAGTACGGCCATGCCCTTGAACGAGCCGCCGTCCGTCAGGGGAGAGGTGGACCACGAGATCGTGATCAGATGACCGTCACCGCGTACGTAGCTGTCGCCCTCCCCGCGCGTGGCGGCCCCCTCGGCCAGCGCCCGGAGCAGCCGGCACCGCTCGCGCGGGAGCTTGCCGCCGCCCGTGTCCCGGTGCAGCAGGTCGTGCGCGTCCCTGCCGCGTACCGCGCGGGTGGTTCGGCCCAGTAGCCGTTCGGCGGCTGAGTTGAAGGCGAGGATCCGGCCTGCCGGATCCACCACCATCAGGGCCGTGCTCAGCTGCTCGACGACCTGCCGCCAGAAGTCCGGTTCGGCCGCCGGCCACGACCGCCCCTCACCTCCCGCACCGAGCACCGAATCCTCCACCACGCCGCCCTCCAGCCATGGCGGTCTCCCGCCGAAGACCGCGGGCGCTTCAGGGGAACCGACAGATCAGTACCGATGATCCCCTGACGGAAACCCGCTCGCACGGCCGACGCGAGATCCTGCTCGCCCACCGGACAAGTGCAGGCCGCAGCCGGATCGTGCTCAGGGATCGCCCGTTCGTCACGCAACTCGGCGCCGGAGACATCAGGAAGGCCTCCGCCTTCCGTGCGGCGTACGGGATTGTCCTGACGGCTTCGCGGCAGTTCTTCCGCCGGTGCAGTGTGGCCGTGGTCGTCACCGCCAGTCCCGGCCCGGGTACCTGCTCGCGGCCAGTGGGATTCATCGGGGGCTCCGTCCGTGTGAACGCGATGCTGCTTCCGAAACCAGCCGCTGTTGACTCAGACGGGAGTACGGTAGGCGGGACGAAGACTTTCCGTATTCCGGAAACCCGATGCCGGAATCCCGACCGGTGCCGGACCGGCGTCTCGTACTCCGTAGCACTCCGCACCATCTGCCTTCCACAGCACGCCACCGTCCTCACATGGGCAGCCCCTGACCCCGGCCGCGCATCCGCATCCAGGCCGAGGAGTCGGGTATGCCCTTAAGTCCCAGCACGTCCGCGGCGGTCACACCGTCGGGCCCCGCCCCGCCGACCCAGGGCCATGACGGGACGTCCCCCTTCCCGCCCGACGGCCCGGCACCCGCGCGCGACGGCGGTGAGCGGCTGTACGTCACGGTGACGACGGCGATCGTCGTCCTGCCGTTCGTGGCGATCGCCCGCGCCTTTCCGGCGTTGTGCGTTCTCACGCTCGCCCTGCCGCTCGCGGGGGTTCGGGCCATCGGCGGTACGCGGCCGTACGGCTCAGCCGCCCTTCCGAGGGCGGTACTTGTGCGGATCGCACTGCTCCGCCACGTCACCTGGAGCGTGAACTCGCTCTGTCACCTGATCGGCGAGCGCCCCTTCCGCGCGCGGCGCCCCGGCCGGGCCACCGATCTGCGGCACCTCGCCCTCCTCGCGTTCGGCGAGAACCGGCACGACCTCCACCACGCCGACCCCACCAGCGCCCGCCACGGCGTCGACCGCGGCCGGCTCACCCCCTCCGCCGCCGTCATCCGCTTCCTCGAACGCCTCGGCCGGGCGCACGACCTGCGCCGGCCGACTGCGGCGCGGGTCGCGGCCTGCCGCGCCTGATGCCACCCCCTCAATCCCTTGAAGCAGTTGGCAGGAGCCTTTCATGACCACCGCACTGCAGTTCCCGCCTCCTTCCCACCCCCTCCTCCGGCTGCGTCTCGCGCCCCGCAGCGGCATGCCCCGGCCCATCGACGGAGCGTGGTGGCCCCGTTCGTCCGACCTGCTCGCCGAACTCCCTCAGCTGCTCGCCGGTCTGCCACGCGCGTGGGGTCACATCACCAGCGTCACCGTCCACGGGGCGACGTGGCCCGCGGTGCCCGGCCGGACGCTCGTCTTCAACCAGGTCGTACGACTGCGCAGGAACGTGGCGGAATCCGCCCCGCACACGATCGTCCTGCTCGCCCCCGGCCAGGGGCGCTGGGACCTGCTGGTCGTGCCTCCGGACACGACCGAGGAGGCCGCCGTCCCGCTCATGGCAGTCGCCGCCGGCGATCACGTGTGACAGGACCCGCCCCTGCGCCGCCCGGCCGAGACGGGCGGCGCGGCGCCGGTCTCCCGGGGGATCGGCGGGACGTCCCGGCGGGCCCGCGAGGAGGATCCCGACACGCCGACAGGCCGACACGCCGAGCAGCTCGATGCAGCGTGCGGACAGCCGGTGCAGCAGAGGTCGATGACGTCGACTCTCCGGTGACCCTGAGGTCTGTCGGACCTGTTGGAGGAGTAGCCTGAAATCACCGAGGATATTTCGCACACAGGCTTCCAGCCCCGTGTTGTTTTCGGCGATCGAATACGCCGGGCCGGTCATGGCCTGCCCGGGGGCAGGGTTCGCGTCATGACTGCGGCCGTTTCCCTCACGCCGACAGCCGAAGCCGATGGTCGTGTGTTCTCCTCGACCTCTCTCCGTCTGTCGCTCGCTCCCGTCGGCACGGCACCGGTTCTGCTGGATGGCGCATGGTGGCCCCACTCCCGTGATCTCGGGGCCGAACTTCCTTCCCTCACGGCCGTATTGGATCCGCTGTGGGGGAGGATCACCCGGGTCGCGGCGAATCCCACCCACTGGCCGGTCGCTCCGTGCAAGGTGTCCGTCGCCGGGCACGTGGTGAAGGTGGGCTGGTTCCTGGCCGAGCAGGACCCGCACGAACTGCTGCTGCTCTCCTACCGCATGGGTCGCTGGAACCTCTTGGTGGTCCCGCCGCGGACGACTCCCGCGTCGGCCGCCTGGCTGATGGCCGCCGCCAGCGATCCACTGGGCACCTCGACCGCGAGCCGGTTGATGGAGGAGGCGGCGAGCCTGCGCACGGTGTCCGAGACGGATGGGGCCGTGGAAGCGGCCTGGGACTCCGAAGGAGGCCATGAGGCCCGCGATCCGGCCGCACGTCCCCGGATCCCGACCGTCACCGCCGCGATGCCGCATCAGCCGATGGGGAGGTGAGGACCATGCAGACATTCGTGACCGTGGTCGTGATCCTCACGATGATCGCCTTCGCAGTGCTCCTCATCAACTTGCTCAACTCACAGCCCAGTGGGCGCATCCCGCCTTCCTCACGGCATTCCGGTTCGCGGTAGGGGCAGGGTCACCGTGAAGCGTGTCGTGCCTGGGGTGCTGGTCAGGGTGATCGTGCCGCCGTGGGCGTGGACCAGGGAGCGGGCCACCGACAGGCCCAGGCCGGTGCCGCCGCGGTCTCGGGTGCGGGCCTTGTCGACGCGGTAGAAGCGGTCGAAGACCTTCTCCACGTCGGCGGGCGGGACGCCGGGGCCCGCGTCCTCGATCCGTACCACCGCCGCGTCGGAGAGCCCTACGACCTCCAGCGACACCGGCGTGCCGGCCGGTGTGTGCACGGCCGCGTTGGTGAGCAGGTTGTCCAGGACCTGGCGGACGCGATGCGGGTCCATGCTCAGGACCAGCGCGTCCGCCCGCGACGTGACCGTGAGCGGGCGGTCCGGGTGGCCGGCGCGGAAGGCGGCCGCCGCCTCCCCGGCCAGCCCCACCAGATCCGCCTCGCGCAGCCGGAGCGGCGCGTCCACCTCGGCCGCGTCCAGCCGGGCGAGCAGCAGCAGGTCGTCCAGGAGCACCCCCATCCGGGCGGCCTCGGCGCGCAGCCGCGCCAGGTGCCGCTCGCGTTCCTCGGGGGCGTTGGCGGCGGCGTACTGGAACAGGTCCGCGTAGCCCCGTACGGACATCAGCGGTGTACGCAGTTCGTGCGAGGCGTCGGCGACGAAGCGGCGCAGCCGCCGCTCGGCCTCCGCGCGGACCGCGAGCGAGCGGTCGATGTGCTCCAGCATCGTGTTGAAGGCCGTACGCAGTTCCTCGACCTCCGGGCCGCCGCCCCGCTCGTCGGCCCGCAGCGGCAGCCGGGCCGCCGACTCGGTCAGGTCGTGCGAGGCGATGCCGTGCGCCGTGTGCGCCATGTCGCTGAGCGGGTTCAGACCCCGGCGCAGCATCCGCCGCCCGAACTCCACGAGCGCCGCGAGCGCGACGGCGAACGCGACGACCTGGACCCCGATCAGCCGCCGCATCGTGGCGTTGATGCCGTCCGTCGGCGCGGCGCTGACCAGGACCACCCCGGGCTTCACCGCGCACGCACGCAGCCGGTACTCGCCCGAGCCCGACAGGTGCACCGTGCGCAGCACCTCGGTGCCGTCGACGGCCTCCCGCGCGGCCAGCGACGTGAACGGCGCGATGTCCTCGGGCAGATCGCCGGCCTCCTCGGGCGAGCGCAGCTCGGGGGCGCTCCCCGAGACGTCGTACACCGCGTAGAACCAGCGGTAGTACTTCTTGCCCTCGAGGGTGCCGGTCTCGGCGACGCTCTTGGACTGGGCGACCTGGGCGAGCCCGAGCTGGTCGTCGAGCTGGTTGGTCAGATAGTCCCGCATGTACGTGGTCAGAGCCGCGCCCACGACGGCGAACACCACCAGGGACAGCGCCCCGAGGCCCAGCGCCAGGCGGGTGCCGAGCCGCAGCCGCCGCAGCGCCCCACGCACCAGGCCGACCAGCCGCCTCACTCGCCGGCCTGCCGGACGACGTAGCCGAAGCCCCGCACCGTGTGGATCAGGGGCGCGCCCGTGTCACTCGTCTCGTCGAGCTTGCGGCGCAGCCGGCTGACGACCAGTTCCACCACGTTCGAGCGGCCCCCGAAGCCGTACTCCCACACATGGTCGAGGATCTGCGCCTTGGTCATCACGGTCGGCGACTTGCGCAGCAGGAAGCGCAGCACCTCGTACTCGGTGGGGGTGAGCGTGAGCCGCTTCTCGCCGTGGCGGACCTCGTGCGTGTCCTCGTCCATCGACAGGTCGCCCACCCGCAGCACCGAGCGCTGGAAGTTCGGTCCCGCGCTGCGCCGCAGCACGGTGCGCAGACGCGCCATCAGCTCCTCGACCGCGAACGGCTTGACCAGGTAGTCGTCGCCGCCCCGGGTCAGCCCCGCCACCCGGTCGGCGACGCCGTCCCGTGCGGTGAGGAAGACCACCGGCACCATCGTGCCCGAGCGGCGCAGCCGGTCCAGGACGCCGAAGCCGTCCACGCCCGGCAGCATCAGGTCCAGCACCACGATGTCCGGGTGGAACTCGCCGGCCAGACGGAGCGCCTCCTCACCGGTGTTCGCGGTGACGGCGTCCCAGCCCTCGTAACGGGCGACGGTCGCGACGAGGTCGGCTATCGGCGGGTCGTCGTCGACGACCAGGAGGCGCACTTTTTCCACCCGCCCATACTGCGTCACGGGGCGGGCCGGACCGTGTGCCCGGGCTCACACCTCGGCCTCATTGATAAGGACTTGTCAGCCGATCGACAGGTTCCCGACAGCTGTCGCCAGCGAGGCTCGGAGTCACCCGGCCGGGTCGCCCAGATCCGCGGCGGGACCTGACCAGATCCGCTGCCGGACCCGAACGATCCGCGGCCGGATCGCCCCGATCCCTGGCCGGACCCGCCCTGCCCCGCCCCGACCCGTGGCCGGACCCGCCTCGACCTGCGGCCGGACCCGATCCGACCTGACCCGACCCGATCAAGGAGCCGCCGTCCCGTGACGACCGTCCTGTCGCCCCCTGCGCCCCCCACGGCCGTACGCCCCAGGGTGGTGGCCCGCACGGGCCTCTGCGCGGTGCTCGCCGTCAACGCGGCCGTGGTCGCCTTCTTCTTCGTCCGGGCGGGCTTCGCCTCCAACGCCCTGATCGTCCTCGGCCGCCTCGCCGGACTGTACGGAGCGCTGGCCATGGCCTTCCAGCTGGTCCTCGTGGCCCGGCTGCCCTGGCTCGACCGCCGTATCGGCATGGACCGGCTGACCGGCTGGCACCGCTGGACCGGCTTCACCCTGCTGTGGACGCTGCTCGCCCACGTCGTCCTCATCGCCTTCGGCTACGCCGACGGCACCGGTGTCGGCCCCGTCACCGAGATCCTCGACCTCGCCGAGACGACCGAGGGCGTCCTGCGCGCGCTCGTCGCCTTCGTGCTCGTCCTCGTCGTCGGCGCGGTCTCCGCCCGCGCCGCCCGTCGCCGACTCGCGTACGAGACCTGGCACTTCGTCCATCTGTACGCGTACGTGGCCGTGGTGCTCGCCTTCACGCACCAGGTCGCGGTGGGGACGACGTTCACCTCGTCGTCCGCCGCGAGGGCGTACTGGTACGGGCTCTGGACCGTCGCCCTGGGCTCGGTCGTCGTCGGCCGGGTCGCCCTGCCCCTGTGGCGCAACCGGCGCCACCGGTTCCGGGTGTCGGCGGTCGTCCACGAGTCCGACAGCGTGGTCTCGGTCCACATCACCGGCCGCGACCTCGACAAACTGCCCGCGCAGGCAGGCCAGTTCTTCCTCTGGCGGTTCCTGACCAGGGACCGCTGGTGGCAGGCCAACCCCTTCTCCCTGTCCGCCGCCCCCGACGGCCGTGGTCTGCGCCTGACCGCCAAGGCCGCCGGAGAGGGCAGCGCCGCGCTGCGCCATCTGAAGGTCGGCACGCGGGTGTTCGCCGAGGGTCCCTACGGCGCCTTCACCACCCTGCACCGCACACGCTCCACGTCGCTGCTCATCGCGGGCGGCGTGGGCGTCACCCCGATCCGCGCGCTCCTGGAGGACCTCGACGGCCACACGGTCGTCGTCTACCGGGTCGCCTCCGAGCGCGACGCGGTCCTCTACGACGAGCTGCGCGACCTCGCGCTCGCCAAGGGCGCCGATCTGCGCCTGGTCACCGGCAAGTCCGTACCCGACAAGCTGGCGCCGCAGAAGCTGAAGCGGATGGTGCCGGACATCGCCGACCGCGACGTCTTCCTGTGCGGGCCCCCGCCGATGATGAGCGCCGTCCTCGCCACGCTGGACGAACTCGGCGTGCCCAAGCAGCAGATCCACTTCGAGCGCTTCAGCCTGGCCGGCTGAGACAGACGAGGAAGACATCGTGAAGCGAGCCGTACCCGTCGTCGCCCTCAGCATCGTGGGCCTGATCGCCGTGTGGCGCTACGAGCCGTCCGCGGCCCCCGCGGACTCCACAGCCGGCCCGGCCCCCGCTGCCTCTACCCCATCCGGTTCCTCGGGGTCCTCCTCCGCCACGGTGGTCAAGGGCACGACCGTCACGACGGACAAGGGCCCGGTGCAGGTCGAGGCGTCCTTCGAGGGCGGCAGGATCACCGCGGTGCGGATGCTCCAGCAGCCGGACCACCCGCAGACGCGGGCTGCGGTGCCGAAGCTGGTCGCGCAGACGCTGAAGGCGCAGAGCGCGGACGTCGACACGGTCACCGGGGCGACCATCACCAGCGACGCCTACCGGACCTCCCTCCAGGCCGCGATCGACGCGAAGGGCGCCTGACGTGCGGCGCGTCGAGCACGTCATGGGGTTCCCCGTCTCGCTCCGGGTCGATGACGCGGACGTACCGGAGCGGGCCGCGGACGCGGTCTTCGCCTGGCTGCGCGAGGTGGACGAACGGTTCAGCCCGTTCAGGCCCGGCAGCGAGGTGGCGTGCCACGGCCGCGGCGAGCTCGCGCGGCACGAGCTGAGCGAGGACCTCGTGGAGGTGCTCGACCTGTGCGAGCACTACCGCCGTGCCACCGGAGGCGCGTTCGACGTGCGGCCGCCGGGGCGCGGGTTCGACCCGTGCGCGGTGGTCAAGGGCTGGGCGGTGCAGCGCGGCGCGCAGCTGCTGCGGGCGGCCGGCGCACGCCGGTTCTGCCTCAACGCCGGGGGAGACGTGGTCGTCTCCGGCGGGCCCTGGCGGGTGGGGGTGCGCCATCCCGAGCACGCCGACATGCTGTGCACCACGCTGGAGTTGACCGACGGCGCGGTCGCGACGTCCGCCCGCTACGAGCGCGGCGACCACATCGTCGACGGCCGCACCGGGCGCCCGGCGACGGCACTGCTCAGCGTGACGGTGACGGCCGCCACCCTGACCGAGGCGGACCCGATCGCCACCGCGGCCTTCGCGATGGGCCCCGAGGGCATCGACTGGGCCGCGTCCCAGCCGGGCTGCGAGGTGTTCGCGGTACTGCCCGGGGGGCGGGTGCTGAGGTCGGAGGGGTTTCCGGTGGGGGAGGGGGTGCCGAGAGCAGCCTGACCGCCGGTCTCCCCGGCGACGGCTGCCCGGGAGACCACGAGTCAGGGGGAGGGCACGGCCCGGTCGGCACGGGCATGGCGCACTCCGGCGGAGGAGTGCTCCGGGACAGGGCGCGGTTCCACGCCGGCGACCGTTGGAGGCCCGTCAGGCGCGGTCCTCAGCGGCGAACTTGCTGCACAAGGGGTCGCGTCGGCGCCTCCGACTTCGGACGGACCAGGGAGCGGAGCTTGTCGCGCGTCTCCGGGTCCGTCGAGTAGATGATCGTGCCGACCATGCCCCGGGTCAGCAGCACCTTGTAGGTGTTGCGGATCAGCCGGTCGATGTCGCTGTCCGGCGTCGCCTTCGTGAAGATCGGGTCCTTCGACGCGGACCGGTCCACGACCCAGCGGTCCGTACGCCACACCAGGTCGGGGCCGATGATCACGCCGGACCAGTCGTACTCGAAGCCCTGCGCGGTGTAGACGCAGCCGACCTGTCCGAAGCCGGCCGGATCGGTGGCCCACAGAGGCGCGGGCGGCGCGCCGAGCACGGACCGGTCGCCGTACACGTTCCAGGGCCGCGCCCAGTCGCCGATGACCACGTCGGTGGGAAGTGCTGTCATGGCCGGGGTGACCTTGGTGGTCCACTTCCAGCAGTAGCCGGCCGACATGCGCGCCCCGTAGCCCGCCTCGCGGCGCGCGACGAGGAAGCCCTCGAGTTCCTGCGGGGTCTCGGCGGTCCGCAGCTCCAGTTTGCCGTCCGGCTCCCACACGGAGGGCGTGCCGCCCTCCAGACCGAGGAGGTCGACGACCCACTTCTCGTACGCGTCGCTCCCGCCGCACCGGAACTGGCCGTCCAGCTCCACGACCGTGCAGTCCAGGCCTTTCTCGGCGGCGGCCCGCTTGATCGCCTCCCTCGTCCCCATCTCACCGGGCCGCACCACCTGGTGCTGGTCGAGCAGGAACACCGGCACCCGGGCCGCGTCGATGAGCTCGGCCACCTGAGGCCGGCCGGTGCGCAGTTCGGCCTTGGTGTAGCGGTTGGCGGAGGTCTTCCGCAGCCGGTGGGCCTCGTCGCAGATCAGTACGTCGAGATCGTTCGGCTCGGCGTCCATGAAGCTGTTGAAATACATGAACAGCTTCTGCACGGCGGGCATGCGTGTCCCGGCGACCTTGCGCATGGTCTTGGTGAACGAGGCGGAGCCGGTCGCGTGCAGGGCTGTGTCTCCGCGCCGGTACAGCTCGCCGAGAAGCGACAGGGCGACGACACTCTTGCCGGAGCCGGGACCGCCCGTCACCACGACGACCTGCTTGTGGTTGGACCGCTTCGCCTTGCGTACGGCGGACATCACCTGTTCGTAGGCGACCCGCTGTTCGGCGAGGAGGACGAACTGCTCGCGGTCGCGGATCTCCGCGGCCGCGACGGCCATGAGCTGCTTCGACGGCCGGATCCTCCCGCTGAGCAGTACGTCGGCAGCCTCCGCACCGGGCTTCGCGGCGAGCCGCGAGCGCAGGAAGTCCAGGAAGGCGCCGCGCTCTTGGCCGGTGTACATCCGTCCGTGCTGGTCCTCTTCGACGCCCCGCAGACTCGCGACGCCGAACTCGGTCGCGTTGTGCAGGAACGCCACCCCGGCCAGGGACCTCGGCATGCGCTCCAGCGCCCCGTTGAACGCCAGCAAGTACTCGCAGTACCCGCGGACCTGCTCGATCGGGTTCAGCACGGGGTGCGCGTACGCGTCGATCCGGCAGAGCAGCGGCTCGTCCTCCTCCGGGTGGGCCTCGCTCCACTGCTTCAGTTCGACCACGACGTAGGACGGTTCGCCCGTGGTGGGGTGCACGCCCGCGAGGACGGCGTCCGCGCGCTTGCTGGTGAGGGGCAGGCTGTACTCGATGAGGACCTCGACGTCGCCGAGTCCGGCATCCAGCAGGGCGTTGACCAACGCCGGGAGGCTGCGTTCCCAGGACCTCACTTCCGACTGCCCGGCCTTCCGGCCGTGCTGGTGGCGGAAGTTCTCGTTCAGATGCAGCGCCAGCGACCCTTCGAGGATGCGGGCGGCCACCGACGCCGCGGACTCACGGAACAGCAAGGAAGTGCCCCCAGGCAGCACGAAGAAGACTCGTGCGGGTGGGGGCATGTCCTTTGAGGCCCGCCACGCGTTCTCGCGAGGCGGATCAGGAAGCCCGGCGGGCCGCTGAGATGGTTCTGGCCATCCTAGGCGAGCGGTTGGACCAAGGGGATGGACAGGACAGGGGACTCGGCCACGATGACGGGCTGCCAGGGTCACGTGGTGTTCCGCCGGCTGCGGGCGTTGGCGTCGGTGACGAGGGCGCGCAGCTAGCACGGCGGCGAGGGCTGGCGTGGCCGCGAGGGTGGGTGTGTCGGGCCGTGTGGTGCCTCGAGCCTAGTGGGAGCGGCGCCGGGTCCCCGTACCTCTTGATCGGCTTGGGGCCCTTCGTGTGTGGATGTGGAATCTGGCAGGTTCTGTTCAAGGGTTGTCCAAATGGTGGACGGGGGTCTGTGTGCGTGGTCGGGTCTCCTGCGACGGCTGTGTCGAAGCCTGTTCGGGAGGAACTGTTGTCTGCAACAGCGCGCAAGAGACGATGGCTCACGATCTGTGCCATCACCGCGTCCGCCGGCCTCGTCGCGATACCCGCGGGCGCGGCGCCCGGTCGGGGCGGGAGCCCCTTCGGGGTCCGGGCCCTCAAGCAACTCGCGGCGGAGCACCGGGAGTCCGGGGGGTCCGTCGCGCCCAAGGCGGCCGCCGAGGACGACGACGGGAACGAGGCCGACGAGATCGCCGAGGGGGCCGACCAGTACGCCGAGGCGCGGACCTCGCCCGGTGTCGTGGCGCCCGGGGCCTACGGGGCCGCGTGGCGTGATCTGGCTGCACTCCCCTCCACCAAGGGGAGTTGGCGGCACGTCACCGGTCTGCCGTACGACTCCGACGACTCCCGGTACCGCGACTACGACTCCAACTCCAGCGGCGGGTCCGGAAAGGTCACCGGGCGGATGGCCGCGATGGCGGCGGGCCGCGACGGGTACGTCTACGCCGGCAGTGCGGGCGGGGGCGTGTGGCGGTCCCGGTCGGGCGGCGGGCACTGGCAGCCCATCAGCGACCGGCTGCCCTCCCAGTCGACCGGCGCCCTGGCGCTGGACGGCTCCGGGCGGCTGTGGCTGGGCACCGGCGAGGCCAACACCAACGCGGACGCGTACCTCGGGAGCGGGGTGTACGTGCTGGGCGACCCGCGGCACGGCACGTTCTCCTCCCGCAGCCGGGTCGGCGGGGACGAGCTGGAGAGCACCACCATCCATCAACTGCGGTTCGGCGGCGGCAAGGTGTGGGCGGCGACCAGCGAGGGCGTGTGGAGCCACTCCACCACGAAGCTCGGCGGCGCCTGGAAGCTGGAGTTCGCGCCCAACCCGGCGTATCTGCCGGGCGGTTCACTGGCCGACGACCCCTCGGCGCCCTACAAGAACATCACCAACGACATCGCGATCGACCCGAAGAACCCCGCCAAGGTGGTCCTCGCGGTCGGCTGGCGCAGCGGTGACGACTACAACGGGTTCTACAGCAAGGGCTCCGGCGGAGCCTGGACGCGGATCACCAGCGGTCTGGGCGACCTTCCGGCCGACGCGGACGACGTCGGGAGCGTCACGTTCGCCCGCTCGGCCGACGGCTCCCGCTACTACGCCATCGACCAGTCCCCGGAGCAGCTGAACACCAACCCGGACAGCGGCCTGGAAGGCATCTTCGTCTCCAAGTCCGGCTCTCCCAGCGGACCTTGGACGAAGGTCGCCGACTACAAGCAGCTCGCGGCCGACGGTTCGGCGCTGACCTCCAGCGGATACATGCCGGGCGTGCAGGCCTGGTACAACCAGTTCCTGACCGTCGACCCGGCGAACGCCGAACACGTGTACGCGGGACTCGAGGAGGTCTACGAGTCCAAGGACGGCGGCGGCAGCTGGTCGACCGTCGGCCCGTACTGGAACTTCGGCTTCTCCTGCTGGAGCATCGACCCGGCCAAGCAGACCGGCGACTGCCACCAGACGACCCACTCCGACCAGCACGGTGTGGCCATCGGCATTTACCACGGCAGGAGTTACGTCTACGTCGGCAACGACGGCGGCGCCTACCGGCGTCCGGTCGACGGCGCCCAGGACGCCTCCGGCCACGCCACCGACTGGACCTCGCTCAACGACGGCACCATCGACACCCTCCAGTACTACTCGGTCGGCATCGGCAGGGACCGTACGTACGGCGGCGTCTCCGTCACCGGCGGACTGCAGGACAACGGCCAGTCGATCCTGCGCGGCAACGACACGGTGATGGGCTCCAACTTCGGCGGTGACGGCGGCGACACCCTCACCGACCCGGCCGACGGCTGCAACATCGCGGAGGAGTACGTCTACCTCTCCGTCCAGGTCACCCAGAACTGCGCCGTGAACGACGGCAGTTGGGTCGCCGACCCGAGCAAGGTCACCTCGTACAACGTCGCCCCGGCCGACAACGCCACCAGTGAGGCCCGCTTCATCGCCCCGCTCGCGGCCGACATGAAGAACAGCTCGACATGGATCGCCGGCGGCCGGCACGTGTGGGTGCAGACCCACGGCTACGCCATCCGCAGTGGCTCCGAGTGGACGAGCGTCCACGACTTCGGCGCCGGGCGCACCGCGACCGCCGTGGCCGCGTCGGGCGGCAAGGTGTACGCGGCCTGGTGCGGCCCCTGCAACAACCAGGGCTTCGCCCGCGGCATCTCCGTCGGCAACGCGGACGGCACGGGCTGGCACGACATCTCCCTCCCGGCCACCGGAGCGGACGGCACGGTGCCCAACCGCTACCTCAGCGGCTTCGCGATCGACCCGAAGAACGCCGACCACGTGTTCCTCGCGGTCAACGGCTTCTCCCGGCACTGGACCGAGGGCCCCGGCGCGGGCGTCGGCCATGTCTTCGAGTCGAAGGACGGCGGCACCACCTGGAAGGACATCTCCACCGGCCTTCCGGACGTGCCCGCCAACTCCGCGCTCGTCACGGCGAACGGCGGTCTCGCCGTCGCCACCGACCTCGGAGTCGTCTACCGGGCGCCGGGCCGTACGAAGTGGCAGCGCGTCGGCAGCCTCGCGGCGGTCGCGGTGCTCCAGCTGAGGACGAGCCCCGACGGCGGCACCCTGTACGCGGCCACGCACGGCCGCGGCATCTACGCGGTGAAGCTGCGCGAGCTCGGCTGACACGGTGATGTGCGGGGCGGTCCCGGTTTCCTCCTTTCGGGACCGCCCCCGCTTCGTGCGGGCGGGGCGCGGCGTACCCGCGGCAAAAGGGCGGGAGCGCGACTTGCTGAGGGCGTGCCGTGCGGCATGCGGGGCGTTCGGTGCATGGCCTGCGGCGGAATGCGGGAATTCGCCGCGTGATACGGGGATTCCCTTTTCGGTCTGCTTTGTCTGATGCTCCATCAAGCACTGCTGACCTGCGACGGGTTGTCGTCACGGCGTGACGCTCGTGCCGGGTGCGGAAAGCGGTGGGCCGCCGCGTACCGTAGGCCGGGCAGAAGTCCTTTCCGGGGTCGGCCGCGATGCGGAGATCTCCGGAATTTCCTTGTTCTCCCCCTCGAAGTGGCGTCGGTTCCGCCGTCCGGCTGTGCGACGGCCGCTTCTCTTTCCCGCTGGAGTACGGAAACACGTGATGACGAAGAAGACGGCGGACGGCGCCGCCCGTAAGCGCGGGGCCCGCCGTCGGCTGATCGGTTTAGCCGCCGCGACCGCGCTGACCGCGGGCACCCTGGCCGCCCTGGCGCCGACGGCCGCCGAGGCCCGGACCGCCGGACCGTCGGGTACCGCCGCACCGTCCGGATCGAGCGCGCGGCAGCACGCCTTCACGGCCGCCGCCGCCAAGTACCACGTCCCCGTCGGCGTGTTGCTCGCCGTGGGGTACCAGGAGTCGGCATGGGACGCCCATGCCGGCCGGATGAGCACCAGCGGCGGCTACGGCCCGATGCACCTCACCGACGTGACCCCCGCGATGCTGGCCTCCGGTCCGGCCGGAGCGGTGGGACGCGGTGACCTCGCCGCCCTGGCGAAGGACCCGGCCCTGCATACGCTGCGGGCGGCGGCGAAGCTGACCGGTCTGAGCCCCGCCGAACTGCGGAACGATCCCTCGGCGAACATCGCGGGCGGTGCCGCGCTCCTGGCCTCCTATCAGCAGGCCGTCTCCGGAAGCCGCTCCTCGGACCCGGGCCAGTGGTACGGGGCCGTGGCCCGCTACAGCGGCTCGCCGCAGAAGCGGAGCGCCACCGCCTTCGCCGACCGCGTCTTCGCCACCCTCAGGTCCGGGGCCGCGCGCGTGACCCAGGACGGCCAGCGCGTGTCGCTCACGGCCGACGGCGACGTCCGTGGCGCGAAGACGCAGTCGGGCAAGCCGGCGCTGACCGGCGTCGCGGCGACGGCGACCGAGACCGAATGCCCGACGGAGGTCTCCTGCACGTTCCTGCCGGCGGCGTCCTCCAACGGCCAGGTCTCCAACCGTCCGGCCAACGGCATCAGGATCGACACCATCGTCATCCACGACACCGAGTCGTCGTACGAGTCCGCCATCGCGACCTTCCAGAAGGCGGGCGGCAGTTCCGCCCACTACGTGATGCGGGCCTCGGACGGCGCGGTGACGCAGATGGTGCCGACCAAGGACATCGCCTTCCACGCCGGGAACTACTCGACGAACCTGCACTCCATCGGCATCGAGCACGAGGGGTACGCCGCGCACGGCGGCACCTGGTACACCGAGGCGCAGTACGAGGCCACGGCGTCCCTGGTGCGCTACCTCGCGGACCGGTTCGGCATCCCGCTGGACCGTGAGCACATCGTCGGCCACGACAACGTCGCCGGTCCGAGCTCCAGCCTCGTCTCGGGCATGCACTGGGACCCGGGCACGTCCTGGGACTGGGAGCACCTGATGAGCCTGCTCGGCGCCCCGGTGGACGGCGAGCACGGGGTCGGGCCGGTCGGCTCGGCGGTGACGATCGCCCCGGGCTTCACCGGGAACCAGCAGACCGTGCAGATCTGCCCCGGCGACGACCCCACCGGTGCCACCACCGCGTGCACCGAGCAGCAGCAGTCGTCCAACTTCGTGTTCCTGCGCACCGGGCCCAGCGACACGGCCCCGCTCTTCGGCGACCAGGCCGTCCACAAGGGCGCGGCGGGCACCGACCGGATCAACGACTGGGGATCGACCGCGCAGGCGGGGCAGCAGTTCGTGGTGGCCGGCGTCGACGGCGACTGGACCGCCATCTGGTACAGCGGCTCCATGGTCTGGTTCCACAACCCCGGTGGTGCCAACACCGTGCCCGCGCACGACGTGACGCTGGTCTCCGCCGCGGGCACCACCCCGGTGGCGGTCTACGGCTCCAGCTACCCCGACCGGGCGGAGTACCCCGCGGGGCTGTCCCCGTCGACGCAGGCGCCGATCAGCTACTACACCGTGCCCGCCGGCCAGGCGTACGTCGCCACCCGGCCGCCGGCCAACACCGACGACTACTTCACCTCCGGAGCGGTCGTCGTCGGCGCCAAGCAGATGTACACCATCCAGTACAACCACCGCGTCGCGCTGGTCTACTCGTCGGACGTGACCGCCACGGACGGGACCGCCACGAACGGGTGACCCGGGGGTTCCTCCCGGCCGGACCGGTGCCCGGCGCGTCCCAGGGGCGCGCCGGGCACACGGCTGTCGGGGACGGGGCGTCCACTGCCGCTCCGACCTGCCGGGTCCGTTGTCGAGACCCTCGTATGCTGGGTGCGTGAGGCGGACTTCTTTTGCGAACTGGCCCTGCTCCATCGCGCGCACCATGGACCTGCTGGGCGACTGGTGGACGCCGCTGGTGCTGCGCGAGGCGTTCTACGGGATCAAGCGGTTCGACGCGTTCCAGCAGGAGCTCGGCATCGCGCGCAACACGCTGACCGACCGGCTGCGCCGGCTGGTCGACGAGGGGCTCATGGAGAAGCGGGCCTATCAGACGGACCCGGTGCGCTACGACTATCTGCTGACCGAGATGGGCCGGGACTTCTTCGGGGTGCTGGCCGCGATGAACAGCTGGGGCAACCGCTGGCTCAGCGACGAACAGGGGCCGCCGGTCGTCTTCCACCACGACCGCTGCGGGCACCGCAGCGAGGCCGCGGTCGTGTGCGCCGACTGCGGCGAGCCGATGACCTCGGAGGACACCCGGCCGCGGCTCGGCCCCGGTTATCCGCCGCACCTCGCCGAGCGCCCGGAGATCCGGGAGCGCTTCACCGCCTGAGCCCGCACGCTTCCCCGTTTCCGCCTCCGGCCCGCGAGCCGGGGGCGGTTTTCCTTGACAGGTCAGTCTATCTAAGCAACTCTCAAGGTCGGGGCCCTGGGAGGGGTGGCTTCCTGGGGGCGAGAGGAAGGCCGGAGAGCATGGAGTGGACGGGCGCCCGCTACGCGGACCAGCCGACCGTCGAGGTGCGGACACGGATCGACGCCCCACCGCGCAGGGTGTGGGACCTGGTCTCCGACATCCGGCGGATGCCGGAGCTGAGCACGGAGCTCAGGTCGGCCGAGTGGCTCGACGGGGCGACCGCGCCCGCGGTCGGCGCCCGGTTCGTGGGGCGCAGCGGACACCCCTCGCTGGGGGAGTGGGAGACCACCTCGTACGTGGTGGAGTGCGCGCCCTGTCGCGTGTTCGCCTGGGCGGTAGGGGACCCCGAACACCCCAGCGCGCTCTGGCGGTTCGGTCTCCGGGAGGCGGACGGCGGAACCGAACTGACCCAGTGGATGCGGATGGGGCCCGGCCGCTCCGGGCTGTCCTTCGCGATCGACCGGATGCCGGACAAGGAGCAGAAGATCGTGTTCGTACGGCTGCGGGAGTTCGAGCGGAGCATGACCGGGACCGTCGAGGCGATCAGGAAGCTGGCCGAGAACGCAGAAGGGGCGGACGCCTGATGCGTACCTCCACGACGATCGAGGCGTCGGGCGGCGGTTGGCGGGAGACCGTCGACTTCGTGGTCGAGGCGGAGAAGCTCGGGATGGACATCTGCTGGGTCGCGGAGGCCTGGGGTTCCGAGGCGCCGTCCCCGCTGGGCTATCTGGCCGCGCGGACCGACCGGCTGCTGCTCGGCTCCGGGATCATCCAGCTCGGGACGCGCACCCCGGCGGCCATCGCCCGTGCGGCGATCACCCTCTCCAACCTCTCCGACGGACGCTTCCTCCTCGGCCTCGGTCCCTCCGGCCCGCAGGTGATCGAGGGGCTGCACGGCGTGCCGTTCGCCCGTCCGCTCTCCCGGATGCGGGAGACCGTGGAGATCGTCCGGCAGGCGGTCGCCGGGGAGAAACTCGCCTACCAGGGGCGGGAGTTCACGATCCCGCTGCCGGGCGGCGAGGCGCGGCCCATGCGGCTGTCCATCCGCGCCGAACACGACCTGCCCGTCTACCTCGCCACACTGTCGCCGAAGATGCTGCACCTGACCGGTGAGATCGCCGACGGCTGGCTGGGCACCAGCTTCGTGCCCGAGGGCGCCAAGGAGGCCTACTTCGACCACCTGGACGCGGGCCTCGCGGCGGCGGGCCGGGTCCGCGCCGACCTCGACATCTGCCAGGGCGCCGAGGTGGCGTTCGCGGAGGACGAGGACGCGCTGCGCGCCATGGTCGCCGGCCGGAAGAAGGAACTCGCCTTCAGCCTGGGCGGAATGGGCTCCGCCACCACCAACTTCTACAACGCCGCGTACAGCAGGCAGGGCTGGGCGGAGACCGCAGCGGAGGTCCACGCGCGCTGGCAGGCCGGGGACCGGGACGGCGCCGCCGCCCTGGTGACCGACGAGATGGTCCTCGGCACCACCCTCATCGGCACCGAGGACATGGTCCGCGAGCGGCTCCGCGTCTGGCGCGCCGCGGGAGTCGACACGGTCCGCCTCTACCCGGCCGGCGAAACCCTGGACGAGCGGCTCACGACACTGGGGCGCGCGCTGGAGCTGGTGCGGGAGGGGAACCTGGTTGGCGCGGGGGGATGAGGAGCGGGCGGCCCTGGGGGCCCGGGCCAGCCTGTGACGGGTGGCCGGCGGGTGGCGGGTGGCGCGGACGACCCGGTGATCGGGGGTGCGCCGACCCGCCGGGGAGCCGCTGACCGGGTGGGCGCGGGGGACGGGGTGCCCGGGCTGTTGTCCGTGGGGTCCGGTGATCGGGCGGTCTGCGGGGCGTGCGGGTGAGGGGGATGGGGTCGCCTGGCCTGGGGGGGCGTGGTGAGGGGACGGGTCGCCTGGCCCGCGGGGCCGGTGACCGGGTGGGCGCGGGGGACGGGGTGCCCGGGCTGCTGATCGTGAGGCCCGGTGATCGGGCGGTTCGTGGGGCGGGCGGTGAGTGGAGGCGGGGTCGGCTGGTCCGTGGCGGCGGGCGGTGAGGGGAGGCGGTGGTCGGGCCGTCCGTGAGGCCGGGACGGCCGTCGGGGCGCTTCCTCGGTACCCCCGGTACGGGGCCTGCCGCCGTCGTACGGCGCGCCCGCGGCCTCCGTGTCACCCGGTCGGCGGAGTCCCCGTGGCGGGCGGGGAGCGGTCGACGGACGCTCGAACTCCCCGATGCTTCCGGCGCGGGGACGGCCGGCGGCCGACAGCGCAGCGAGGTGGTCGAACATGAGCCAGGATTCTTCGAGGCCTCCGGGCCCCCCGCCCGGTGGCGGCACGGGATCCCAGCCGAGCGGCGGAGACATGCCGCTGTGGGGAGACCAGTGGTCCGGAGCCGGTCCCGCCGCGGGCGGCCTGGGCCCGCCGCCCTCGGGCAGCAGCGGCTGGGCGGCCGGCGGAGTCACCTTCGCGGGCGTCCTGCTGCTGGTCAACGGCGGTCTGAACATCCTCCAGGGCATCTCTGCGATAGCCAAGGACGACGTCTACACGCGCGTGAACGACTACGTCTACCGCATCAACCTCACCGGCTGGGGCTGGATCCTGCTGATCCTCGGCGCGATCGCCGCAGTCACCGGCTGGGGGATCCTCAAGGACGCCGGCTGGGCCCGGATCACCGGCATCGTGCTGGCGTCGCTGAGCATGCTCTTCCAGTTCATGTTCCTGCCGTACGCGCCGATCTGGTCCGTGATCCTGCTGGCCATCGACGTCTTCATCATCTGGGCCCTGGCCACGTACCGGCCGGACGGCCGGCAGCCGCGCTGACCCGTCCCCGTCCCGGCCCCGCGCGAAGAAGCGCCGCCGGGACGGGACCGTCGCAGTGCCGACGAACCCACGAACCGGAACGAGCGGAACGAGACGCGCCATGGACGACGTGACGGAGCGGACGCCGGCAGGGCTGCCCGCGCCCGGCGCCCCGGGCACCGGCAACGATCCGGAGCCGAGGTGAACGCCGGGCAGGCGGGCGGCGGCACCGCGAACGGCGGCGGTGCGGGCGACGCCGCGGGCAGCGGTGACGCCCGGGAGATCGCCGAACTGCGGGCCCGGGTCGCCGAACTGGAGCAGCGCGCGCCGAAGCGCCAGCACCACCGCGTCCGTTCGACCTTCGCGGTCGTCCTGGTGCTCCTCGCGGCCCTGCTCACCCCGCTGAGCGCCGTGGCGGCCTGGTCGAGCGATCTGATCGGGAACACGAACCGCTACGTACAGACCATGCAGCCGCTCGCCTCCGACCCGGACATCCAGAACGCCGTCGCCAACCGCGTGACCGACGCGGTGATGCAGCACGTCGACGTCGAGACCCTGCTCCAGTCGGTCGCCCCCGCCGACCGGCCCCGGCTGACCAAGGCCCTCGGGCCGCTCAGCGGTCCGATCACCAGCGGCATCAAGGACTTCGTGCACACCGTGGCGCTGAAGTTCGTCAGCAGCGACGCGTTCGCCACCTTGTGGACCCAGCTGAACCGCAGGGCGCACGCCGCCGTCGACAAGGCGCTGACCGGGAGCGGCGGCGGAGCGGTCAAGCTCACCAACGACGCCGTCGTCATCGACCTCGCCCCCGTCGTCGACCAGGTCAAGCAGGCGCTCGTCGACCAGGGGCTCACCGTCGCGGCGAAGATCCCCCAGGTCCACACGAACTTCACCGTGATGACCTCCGACTCCATCGGCAAGGCCAAGAAGCTGTACCGGCTGCTCGAGCTGGTCGGGTTCTGGCTGCCGGTCCTGACCCTGCTGCTGGCGGCCGGCGGTGTGCTGCTCGCCGTCCGCAGACGCCGCGCCCTGGTCACGGCGGCGCTGCTGGTGGCGGCCGGGGCCGCCGTCCTCGGCATCGCCCTGTGGATCTTCCGGGCGATCTATCTCGACGGCCTCCCGGCGGATGTCTCCCAGCCCGCCGCCGCCTCGATCTTCGACACCCTGGTGCGCTACCTGCGGACCTCGGTACGCCTGATCATCACCCTCGGCGTCATCGTGGCGCTGGCGGCCTGGCTGACCGGCAGGGGCCGGGCGGCCACCCGGGTCAACGCGGCCTGGACCGGCGGCATCGGCGCGGTGCGGACGGCGACCGGGGTCGAACTCGGCGCGGTCGGCGCGTGGGTGCACCGGGTCAAGACGTGGCTCAACTGGACCGTGGTCGTGGTCGCCGTGGTGATCCTGCTGGTCTGGAACTACCCCACGGCCGTGGTCACCGTCTGGATCGCGGTACTGGCCCTGCTGGCCCTGGCGGTGGTCGAGTTCCTCGACGACGACGGGACCCCGCACCTGGCCGGTGCCGGGGGAGGGCCGCCGGCGGGGCCCGCGGCCAAGAGCCCGGCCTGACGGACGGTCGCATGCGTGACGGGGCGCCCGTTCTCCGACCGGGCGCCCCGTCCTCGTCCCGTCCCGCGCAGCCCGTCCTCGTCCCGCGCGCCCGCCGTCGTCCTCGCTCCCGTCCGGCCCTGACCGGTTCCGTCCGTCGTCCCGACGAGGGCGCCGGAGCGGTGTGCGCGGAAAATCGCCTGCCGGATCGTCGGTGCCGGGCTACCCTCCGGTCGATGACACATTCCTCCCCGATCAGATGGGGGGACCCGTCCGCGCAAGGTGAGTGCTGATGCTCACTTCGACCGCGTACGAGGATTCCCTCCTCTCCTTCTGGCCGCGCGTGCGCGACTTCGCCGTGCCGCCCGCCATGATCGAGACCGCGACCGCCCGCCGCCACCACGGCGACTGGGCGGGGGCCTGCGCCGCCGCCGGTGTCGACATCGACTTCGATCACCGGTCGCTTGCACGGACCCACGGCCGCGAACTGGCGGCCGGGCTCCGCCGTGACCTCCGGCATCTGGCTCCCGACCTGCTGCGCTGGCACCTGCCGAGAGTCGCCCCCGACGGACTGCTGCGTCCCGGACTGACGATCACCCTGGCCCGGTACGAGCATGCCGGGCGGGACGGTGTCGTCCGTCCCGTGCACCTCGTCGTCCGTACTCCGCCGGCCTGGGCGGACGGCGGCCAGCGACTCAACCTCGCCCTGTGGGACCCGGCTCCCGGCGCGTCCCGGGTCCGGTTCGCCCTCGACACCGGGGCCCGCCGCCATCCGCACCCCCGACCCAGCCGGCGGTACCGCCTGGACCTGCACCGCCACCTGTGGGACGCCCGCAGGACCGGTGAGCTGCGGGTCAGGGCCGGGGCCGATCAGCCGACGGACGACGCCTGTACGGGGACGGGGGAACCGTCGTGGCCGGTGTCCCCGGACCTCGGCTGTGCCGTCGGCCGGTGGGCGGACGAAGCGGCGATCCTGCTGGCCGACCAGGGACGTACGGCCGGAACCGTCGGCGTGCGGCTCGGGAGGCACCGGTGGGCGCTCCTGGACGTGGCCGCGGACCCGGCACGCCCCGGGCCGCCCGAACTGCGGATCACCGCCGCGCCCACCGGCCCGGACGGCGGCGGTCGGGCGGTGCCGGCCCTGCCCGACGCCGCGACCTGGACGCTGCCCGACCTGGCGCTGCTCCGCGCCGGGGCCGTCGCGGCCGGGCGGCTGCATCCGCTGGTCGCCGCGGCGCTGGTACCGGAACACGCCCCCGCCGGACCGGCGTCCGGCGCGGGTCCGGATCCTGCGGAGGCGTCCCGCCTCGTGGAGTGCAGGGGAGCCGTGCACCGGATCGGTCTCGTCGACGGCGTACTCGTGCCGCTCGACCACGATCCGGCCGAGATCCGCCGGGAGGAACTGCTGGTCGCGCTGACCGGCACACCGCTTCCCTGCCTCCGGGTCATCGACGAGGCGCACCGGCGGCCGCACTGCCTGACCGGCGTCCGGGAACGGCTGCGGCACGGCGACACCGCCGGGGCGCTGGCCGTCGTCGAGGGACTGCTGGGTCCCGAGGCCGTGCTGCGCGACGGCGCGCTGCGGGACGAACTCCGGGCCGCCGCGCAACGGCGGCTCATGTACGGGCTGTTCCGGGCGGGCCTGGCCGGCCCCCCACCCGGTCCTCTCACCCCGGGACCCGCCCGGCCCCGCGACCACCGCTCCCACCCACGCGACACGACCGCCCGCTGACCCCTGCCCCACCCCCGTCTCGCAGACCCACCCCCCCTCTCGCAGGTGCGTGACACGGCCGTCCGCTACCGCGCCAGGCAACTGAACGCCGATCGCTCGCCGCTCACCTTCCGCGTGACGCGACCGGCCGCCGCCCACTCGTCCACCGCCCCATGCCATGACCGCCCGCCGACCCGCCGACCGATCGCCGCTCACCTCCCGCTGGCCGCGACCGGCCGCCGCCCACTCGTCCACCGCCCCCATGCCATGACCGCTCGCCGCTCACCTCCCGCTGGATGCGACGGGCGCCGCCCACTCGTCCACCGCCCGCACGTCATGACCGCACGCCGACCGCTCGCCCGCCGTCCGCGCGAGGCGACGGATCGCCGCCCGCTCGTCCACCGGGTGTGAGGCGATCGCCCGCCGACCCCGGGACGCGGTCACCGGCCGCCCGCTCGTCCACCGTCCGCCCAGCGCCAGTTGACCGCCCTGGGGCCCAAGTCCCCTGCCTGAGCGGTCCCTTCACGAACTCAAAGGTGATCAGACATGTCCACAAGCAGTTCCTTCGCTCCCGCCGACACGACCGATGGCCCGGTCGGCGACCCGGTCGGCGCCGGCCGGCTCGACGTCGCCGACGCCCTGTCCGCCCTGCTCCGCGACACCGAGACGGAGCCGCGGTCCGACATCCAGTTGGAGGCGCTGACCCTCGCCGTCGCCGCCGATCTGCCCGTCCTCCTGTGGGGAGAGCCCGGGATCGGCAAGACCGCGGCCCTGACCCAGCTCGCCGAGACCCTGGACCTGCCGCTGACCACGGTGATCGCCAGCGTCCACGAGCCCTCCGACTTCTCCGGGCTGCCCGTCCTCGGCGACGACCCCGCCGAACAGGGCGTCCCCATGGCCCCGCCGGACTGGGCGGTGCGGCTCGTGCGGGCCGGCCGGGGACTGCTGTTCCTGGACGAACTGTCCACCGCGCCCCCGGCGGTCCAGGCCGCCCTGCTCCGCCTCGTCCTGGAGCGGCGCGTCGGTGCCCTCCGGCTTCCGCCCGGGGTACGGATCGTGGCCGCCGCGAACCCCCGCTCCTCCGCGGCCGACGGCTGGGAACTGAGCCCGCCGCTGGCCAACCGGTTCGTTCACCTCCAGTGGACCCACGACCACGACGTCGTCGTACGCGGACTCGGCGGGACCTGGCCGCGCGCGAGCCTGCCCCGGCTCGACCCGCATCTGCTCCCGGATGCCGTGGACTTCGCCCGCCGCGCCGTGTGCGGACTCCTGGCGGCCCGTCCCGGACTCGTCCACAGGCTGCCCGGCGGCGAGGCCCGGCGGGGCGGTGCCTGGCCCTCGCCCCGGAGCTGGGAGGCGGCCCTGAAGCTCATCGCCTTCGCGCACGCCGCGGGCTCCTCGCGGGACGTGCTCTCCCTGCTCGTACGCGGAGCGGTCGGCGACGGCCCGGGGCTCGAACTGCTGGCGAGCGTGGACCGCATGGACCTGCCCGACCCCGAGACCCTGCTCGCCGACCCGGCGGCCGCCGTCCTGCCCGAGCGCGGTGACCTGCGTCAGGCCGTTCTCGACGGTGTGGTGGCCGCGGTCCGCGAGCGGCCGGACAAGGACCGCTGGGACGCCGCCTGGGCGCTGCTCGTACGGGCTCTGGACACCGGCGCCCCGGACCTGGTCGTCGTGCCCGCGACGACCCTGGCGACGCTGCGCCGGGAGGACTGGGACGTCCCGGAGTCCATCGAGCGGCTGGCCGGAGCGGTCACCCTGTCCCGGCGCGCGGACGACGCGGCGGCCCGCGTCGCGCTCGCCGCCGGGGCCCGCCGATGACGGCGCCCGCGCCACGGGCGCCGCACCCGGCCTCGGACTCGTACCCGCACCCGGACCCGGACCCGGCCCCGCACCCGGTCTCGGCCCCGCACCCGCACCCGGACCCGCACCGGCACCCGGACTCGCACCCGCACCCGGACCTGGCCTTCGACCCGAACCTCGGCCTGGACCTCGACAAGCTCTACGCGGCCCGGCTGCACGCGGCCCGTGCCCGGCCCTATCTGGCGACGGCGCTGTTCGCCCTGCACACCGTCGCCTCGCGCCGGGTGCCGACGATGGCCGTGGACCGGCACTGGCGGTGCTACGTCTCGCCGGGGTTCGTGGACCGTACGCCCGTCGAGGACCTGGCCGGTGTCTGGGTGCACGAGGTGTCGCACCTGCTGCGCGACCACCACGACCGCAGCGAGCGGTTCGCCCGCGCCCAGGGGCTGACCGGCCCGGCGGAGCGGCTGCGGATGAACATCGCCGCCGACTGCGAGATCAACGACGACGCGTTCGGTGAGGGGCTGGCCTGTCCCGAGGGCGCCGTCACCCCGGAGTTCCTGAACCTGCCCTCCGGGAAGCTGATGGAGGAGTACCTGCGTCTGTTCCGGCTGGGGCCGCACACACAGAGCCTGGCCTGGCTGGACTGCGGCAGCGGGGCCGACGGGCGCGAGAGGGAGTGGGACCTCGGGCCGGACGGCGCGCACGGCCTCACCGCGCAGGAGCGCGACGCGGTCCGGTTCCGGGTGGCCCAGGGCATCAAGGCCCGCCCGGGGAGGAACCCGGCGGGGTGGGAGCGTTGGGCCGAGGAGGCCTTCCACCCGCCGCAGCCCTGGCGGGAGTTGCTGGGGGCCGCGGTCCGTTCCGCGGCGTCGGGGCCGGGCGTGGGGGAGGACTACACGTACGGGCGCCCGTCGCGGCGCTCGGCCTCGGTGCCCGGGGCCGTGCTGCCGAGCCTGCGCCGCAGACCGCCGAGGGTCTCGGTGGTCATCGACACCTCGGGGTCGGTCAGCGACACGGAGCTGGGCAGCGCGCTGCTGGAGGTCGCCGCGATCGCCCGCGCCGTGGGCGGCCGCCGCGACCTGGTCACCGTCGTCTCGTGCGACGCGGCGGCCCGGGTCGCGCACCCCCTGTGCCGGGCCGAGGGCATCCCGCTCCTGGGCGGCGGCGGGACGGACCTGCGCTCGGGATTCAGGGCGGCGCTCCGGGTCAGGCCGGTGCCCGACGTCGTCGTGGTCCTGACCGACGGACAGACCCCCTGGCCGGACACGCGGCCCCCGTGCCGGACGGTGGTGGGCCTCTTCGCCCGCCGGGCGGGCGGCGAGTGCGACGAGGACGACCCCGACTACGTCCCCGACCGCCCGCCCGCCTGGGCCCGCGTGGTCGAGATCGGCTGAGGCGAGCCGCTCCGATGCCCGCGCAGGCGCATCCGCCTGTCCGGTACCCGCGCAGGCGCATCCGCCGTACGCCTCGCGCGCCCGCACCCCTTCCCGCGGCCGCATCCCCTTCGCGGTCGTCGGCGCTACAAGCTGTACCCCCCGTCCACCCCCAGCGCCTGGCCCGTGATGAAGCCCGCTCGGTCCGAGGCCAGGAAGGCGACCGCCTCTGCCACGTCCGTCGCGTTGCCGAAGCGGCGCAGGGGGGTGTTGTGGCGGGTGATCTCCAGGGCCCTGTCGTCGAGTTCGCCGGACTCGATCAGGCGGGCGGCGATGCCGTCGGTCAGCATGCCGGGGCCGACGCAGTTGACCCGGACCCCGAAGCGTCCCTCCTCGGCGGCCAGGGCGCGGGCGACCGCCTCGACCGCTCCCTTCGGTCCCGCGGAGAGCCCGTCCCGCACCGGATACCGCCGCGTGGCCACGGTGGTCACCGCGACGACGCTGCCACGGCTCTCCCGCAGCGGGGGCAGCGCGGCGTGCACCAGGGTGAAGAACGCGCCCGCGTCCACGTCGAGCTGGGCCCGGAACTCGCTCGGCGCGACCACGCTCAGGTGCACCATCGGCACGTGCGGGCCCGCCGCGTGGACGAGGGTGTGCAGTCCGCCGTATTCCGCCGCCGTCGCGGACACGGCGTCGGCGACGGCCTCCTCCTCGCGCAGGTCGAGGCGCAGGGCCCGTACCCGGCGGCCCTGACCGGCGAACTCCGCCTCCGTCCGGGCGGCCAGCGCCTCGGCGGCCTCCTTGCTGGAGCGGTAGGTGAACACCACGTCGGTGCCGCGCCCGGCGAGCGTCCGCACGATCGCGGCGCCGATGCCCCCGGTACCGCCCGACACGAAAGCGACACCCTCACGGTGCGAGAAATCCGACGTTCCCGGTATCGGCATCGCACCATTGCAGCAGGTACCCGTTCCGTCGAACAGCCGCGTGCGCCGATTCTCGGCCGCCGCCGCGACGGATCGGCGGCGGAGTGCTCAGCGCGGGGCCGCCGGCAGGTGGAGGTCCGTGCTGGACAGGGTCATCGGCGACTCCGAGACGGCCCGCAGTCGCAGCCGGACACCGGCCCGGGGGAGCGGGAACTTCCCGTCCGGGGGCCGGAGTTCGTAGCGCCCGAAGGCATGTCCGGCCAGGGTGGCGGGGCCGGAGGTCACCGACCAGTAGCGGTTCATGCCCTGGCCCGTGGTCACGGTGAAGTGCGGACTCAGCGACGAGGCCCCGCGATTGGTGACGCCGACCGTGAGGCCGGTCAGCTCGTGGGCGGCGCGGCGCGCCTCGGTGATCCGCATGTGCAGCGGGGGCGACCCGGTGGCCGCCACGGTCACCGCCGCCGCGGACGGGGCCAGCAGCAGGGCGATCGCGGCCAGCCGCGCCGGGCGCCGGTGCGGACCGCGCAGGAACGCGGGACGGGGCTGCCACGCGGTCCTGAACGACTGCCAGGGCGCGGTGATCGCGGCGGCCACCCACAGCGGGGTCATCAGCAGGTAGTAGCCGTCCTGCGAGCGCGTCGCCACGTAGAACGCGCACCAGGGCAGCACCGTCGCCGCCGGGCCGAGACGCCGCACGAACAGCACGAACAGCGCCAGCAGACCCGCCGCCAGCAGCAGGCTCGCGTGCGCGTACCAGGCGAGCCGGCCGCTGCCGTCGGTGAAGTACAGCGAGATGTCGACCAGACCCTGCCCGTGGATGTCGGCGTTCTGGGTCAGGGGCAGCGCGATCCCGGAGAACCAGGTGCGCGGCTCGCTCACGATGAAGTACGCGTTGATGAGCAGCCAGGTGGTGGCGGCGACGCCGACGATGCGGCCCACCGCGAGCGCCGCCGCCCGTGCGCCGAGGTCGCCGCGGCGCAGCGCGTACACCCCGGCCAGCAGGAACGGCGCCAGGAACCAGGGGAGTTGCTGGGCCGCGCAGGCCGCGCCGAGACAGGCCGCACGGGCGAGGTCGCCCCGTCCCCCGCCGCCCGTCCGCGGCCATCCCAGCACCACGGGGATGAGCAGGGCGCAGGCGAGGATCGCCGGATAGCCGAGCCGCGCGTACGTCGGCAGCAGCCCGAGCCCGAGGCAGGAGATCGTCGCGGCGGACCGCCACGGCACCGGCAGCATCCTCCACATGACGACCGCGCCCGCGATCAGGGCCCCGGTGCCGACCATCGTCGCGGCGGTCGATCCGTGTCCGACCCACAGCAGGGGCGCGGTGAGCATCAGCGCGAGCGGCGGATACCCGTACGTGAAGTCGTAGCCGCCGTTCATCGTCGCGGTGAGGGCGACGCCGTGACCGAACAGCCACGGCCACGGACGCCCGTACACCTGGTGCCCGGCGACGAACTCGTGGGCGGCCTGGGTGGTGAGGACCGACTCGTCGCTGCCCTGGTGGTTCATCACCAGCCCGCACACGACGAGGGTCACCGCGGTCAGCAGGACGACGAGGTCGACGCGGGCCAGCGAGCGGCCCCGGCGCACGACGAGCGCCAGGACGCCCGAGGCCAGGATCGAGGCGTAGCAGAGCGAGACGACCGCGGCCACGAGCAGCCAGTGACTCGCGGCCTGCGCCCAGAGCGGGCGCGTACCGATGAACAGGCTGATGTCGGCCAGGAGGGTCAGGACGCGGTGCCACTGCGCGGGCGCGTCGTCCGGATTCCATCGCCCGGCCGTCCCGCCGGGCGACACCTTCGCGGGGGCCTGCCGGCGCGTGGGCGCCGGCTTGATTTCTGCCGAGTACACGGCCCCATACGCTAGTTCTCGCAGGTGAGCCGGGTGCGACGGGAGGTGAAGAGTCCGGTGTGAGGCGAGTAAGAGCACCTCCCGTGGCCGCCTGGCGTCAGGCGTTGGACAGGGACACCTCGGTCGACTTGACGAGCGCGACGACCTCGGAGCCGACCGCGAGACCCAGTTCCGCCACCGCGTCCCGGGTGATCGCGGAGGTCAGTTCGCCGCCCGCGACCCGCACCTTGACCTGGGCCATGGCCCCGCCCGAGGTGACGTCGGTGACCGTGCCCGGCAGCCGGTTGCGGATGCTCAGCCCCTCCACCGGACCGGTCGCGAGGGACACCTCCGTCGCCTTGACCAGGGCCTGCACGGCGGACCCCGACGCCAGGCCCAGCTCCCGCACGGCCTCCAGGGTGACCGCCGCGGTGATCTCCTGCCCCGCGTCGAGCTGGACCTTCACGGTCGCCATCACCTCACCCGGGGTGACGGAGACGACCGTGCCGGGGAGTCGGTTGCGGATGCTCAGGCTCATCGGGAGGCCTCGCTTGCTGTCCTGGGTGATGGATACGGGGTTATATGCGTAGCTTGCCGCACGCACCGCCCGCCGGCCCGAGTGGCGGACCGTGTCGCTGTTGGGCCGAACGGGTGACCATGCGTAAGAATTGCCCGGTGCAGACAACGAGTGCGAGCCAGGACGGGGTGGATCGATGAACGGCCACGACGTCACCGATGAACAGTGGGAAGGGCTCGCCCAGGTCGTTCCGTTGCGCGGCCGGGACGCCTGGCCGTCGGCGGTGCGGCACCGGTCGATCCCCGAGGCCGAGACCGAGACGCGGCGCCGGTTCGTGGTCCTGCGGGTCAACGTCTTCGCGGACGCCCGGGACGTCGCCGAGACCCTCATGTCCGGCATCCCCGTGCTCCTCGATCTGACGGGCGCGGAGACCGACGTCGCCAAGCGGGTCCTCGACTTCAGTACGGGCGTGGTCTTCGGCCTCGCCAGCGGCATGCACCGGGTGGACCGGAACGTGTTCCTCCTGACGCCCCCGGGGACCGAGGTGCGGGGGCTCATGGAAGGGGTCGGCGTTCCCGGCCTCTGACGGTGTCCGGCGGCGATCGGGGGTCCGTCCCCCGATCGTAGGAAGATCCCCGGGGTGTAACGGTTCGCCTCGCCCCGGGGGACCTACCGTCCGCATATGACTCTGTCCTCGCCGGAAGCCCCCACGGCGGTCGAGGCGCGCCCCGTCCGTCCGGGGCTCACCGAGCTGCGGCTCGCCGCCTTCGCCGTCCACCGCCGGGTCCGGTTCCCGCTCGGACCGCTCACCCTCGTCACCGGCCCCAGCGGCGCCGGCAAGACGTCCGCCCTGCGTGCCTACGAGGCACTGGCCCGGCTCGGTGCCGGCGCCGGGCTCCACGAGGTGTTCCCCGACCCCCTCGCCTGCGTGCCCGAGCGGTCCCGCCCCGACGCACAGCACCGCCGCGGCTTCCGGATCGGCTGCACGGTCGACGGCCCCGAGGGCCCGGTCCGGCTCGACGTCGCCGTCCAGGCCGAACCCGAACTGCGCGTCGTGGGCGAGCGGTTGTCGGCGGGCGGACGGACCCTGCTGGAGACGGCGCTGCGCGACCCGGGCCGCCCGTGCGTCCAGGCCGCCTGGCACACCGGGGGTTCCTCCGCGGTGACCCGGGTCCCGCTCCCCGACGACCGCCTCGGCACCGCGCTGCTGCCCCTGCGCGTCGCGGGCCGCACCGCCGGGGAACGCCATGTCCTCGCGGCGGCCGAGCAGATGGTGCTCGCCCTGCGGTCCGTCTACGTCTGCGATCCGGACCCGGACTCCATGCGGGCGCCGGTTCCGCTCGGCTCGGGGCGGCTGCTGCGCGGCTGCGGCAACCTCGCCGACGTCCTGTGGCGCACCAGGTCGGAGTGCGGCCACCGGTACGCCCACCTGGTCGCGGCGGTCCGCGCCGGCTGCGCCGGGCCCGTCACGGACGTCCCGTCGGAGGTGCTCGGCGACGGCGTCGTGCGCGCGCTCCTCGACCGCGGCGACGGCGTCCGTACGCCGCTCGGGCTGCTCGGGGACGGGGAGTTGAGGTTTCTCGCGCTGGCCCTGGTGCTGCTCACCGGGCCCGGCGTCCTGGAGGTCGACCCGGCGGGTGAGGTCCCCGCGGCGCTCCAGTCACTGACGGTCCTGGCCGACGGACTCGACCGCGGGCTGGACGCCCGGCAGGCGGGGGAGCTGGTGCGGCTGGCGGCCCGGATGTGCGAGCGGGGGCACATCCGGCTCCTGGGCACGGTGAGCGAGGCGACCCGGGGCTTCGCGACGGCCGGGGCGACGGTGGTCGACCTGACGCCGTGAGGGGGGGGAGGCGGGCCGGGGTGGTAGACCTGACGTCGTGAGTGAACTGGACGTGGCGACGTTGCAGCGCAGGCTGGCCGAGTTCGCGGCCGCGCGGAACTGGCAGCCGTACCACACCCCCAAGAACCTGGTCGCGGCCCTGAGCGTGGAGGCGTCCGAACTCCTGGAGATCTTCCAGTGGTTGACGCCCGAGCAGTCGGCGGACGTGATGCGGGACCCGGACACCGCGCACCGCGTCACCGACGAGGTCGCGGACGTCCTCGCGTATCTGCTCCAGGTCTGCGAGGTGCTGGGGATCGACCCGCTCGAAGCGCTCGCCGCGAAGATCGAGCGGAACGAGCGGCGGTTCCCGGTGCCCGACAAACCCTGACGGTCCGTCCGCCGTACGACCCCCTAAACGGAGTCACTCACTCTCCGTAGTAGCCGGACCGGGTCGATGCGATTCCGTGTCCACAGATTTCGGGCTTCCTCTGGCTTTCTGTCTCAAGCACCCTCACTCTGGGTAGTGAACAAGGGAGTTCGGGCGGACGCGTGCGAGCGCGTCGGACAGACGGGGGCAGCGCATGGAAGCGATGCGGCTCATCGTGACGAGCAGACGTGCCCTGGCGGAGAGCGGCGAGACTCCGGAGGTGATGGCGGAGGCGTGGCAGGCGCATTCCCTGGCCCAGGCGATCGGCAGCCGCCTCGCCGTGTCTGGTCCACCTGAACTCCGGGGCGAGGCGCTGGGGTTGACCGAGCTGGCGGGCCGCGGCTGCGGGGTGCTCGGCGATCACGCCCTCGACGTCGGCGCGTTAAGGGCCGCCCGGCTCACGGAGCTGGGCGACGCGCGGGAGGCCCTGCTGTGCCTGGGGGCTCTGCTCGCGGAAGTCGGTATCGCCCTGGTCGCCGTCGCCTGCGCGGCGGACGACGAGGGGACCTACTGGCAGTGCATGGAGGCGATCGACGCGGCGGACGAGTCCCGTGACCGCGTCCTGGAGATGCTGCGACGTCTCGCGGTGCGGGACGAGAAACGCGTGGTGGAGCGGGATCCGGCCGCGGGATAGAAGCCCGGGGGCGGCGGTGACTCCCCGCCGGGCACGGCACGACTCCGTCCGGGGCGGGTCGTGACGCCGCCCCGGCGGCGGTCGGTCGAGCCGGGATGCCGGCTCAAGGCCGGTCGGTCCGGCTGGGGTTTCGCCCCGGCGGTGGCCGGTCGAGCCGGGGTGCCGCCTCGAAGGCGGTCAGTCGAGCCGGGGCGCCGCCTCGAAGGCGGTCAGTCGAGCTGGGGTGCCACCTCGGAGGCGATCAGGTCCAGGTGGTCCAGGTCGGCGAGGTCGAGCATCTGGAGATACATCCGCTGCGAACCGACCGCCTGATACCGGGCGATCCGCTCGACCACCTCGGCCGGGGAGCCCGCGAGCCCGTTGGCCTTCAGCTCGTCGACGTCACGGCCGATGGCGTCCGCCCGCCGCCGCACCTCGCTGTCGGTGCGGCCGACACAGGCCACCAGGGCGTTGGAGTAGACGAGTTCGTCGGCCTTGCGCCCGGCCCCCCGCACGGCCGCGCGGACACGCCCGAACTGCTGCTCCGAGTCGGCGACCGAGGCGAAGGGGATGTTGAACTCGTCCGCGAAGCGCGCCGCGAGGGCGGGCGTCCGTCGCGCGCCGTGGCCTCCGATCAGGACGGGCACCTTCGCCTGGGTGGGCTTGGGCAGCGCGGGCGAGTCCTTGAGCTGGTAAAACGTTCCGTCGAAGGTGAACCGCTCCCCGACCGGCGTGCTCCACAAGCCGGTGACGACGGCGAGCTGTTCCTCCAGCCGGCCGAACTTCTCCTTCGGGAACGGGATGCCGTACGCCGTGTGCTCGGCCTCGTACCAGCCCGCTCCCAGGCCGAGTTCGACCCGGCCGCCCGACATCTGGTCGACCTGGGCGACCTGGATGGCGAGGACGCCGGGGAGGCGAAAGGTTCCGGCGGTCATCAAGGTGCCCAGCCGGATACGGCTCGTCTCGCGGGCGATGCCGGCCAGGGTGATCCATGCGTCGGTAGGGCCGGGAAGTCCGTCGACGGATCCCATGTGCACATAGTGGTCGGAGCGGAAGAAGGCTCCGTAATCAAGGTCTTCGGCGGCCTTGGCGACGCGGAGCAGCGTGTCGTAGGTCGCGCCTTGCTGCGGTTCTGTGAACACTCGAAGATCCATGTATCCATCATGCACCGGCCGCAACAGGCGTCCCGTGCCGAACCGCTGGCACTTCCGCCCCTGTGGCCGGGCGTTCTCGGGGACCGTGCGGTCGGCCGCTACCGCGGCGGGGCGAGCTGTGGATACAGGTCGCTCACCTCGCCCGAGAGGCCGGCCTTGACCTGGCGGGTGAGCGCGTCGGCGAGGACCTCGTGGGCGTCGGCCTCGATGCCGTCGAGGGCCTGTGCGGCGACGCTGGTCGCGGAGACCTTGGGCACGTCGAGGCCGCTCGTCAGGTCCGTGTCGACGTAGCCGACGTGCAGCCCGGTGACCTTGATGCCGCGGGGCTGGAGCTCCAGGCGCAGGGCGTTGCTCTGGGACCACAGGGCGGCCTTGGCGGCGCTGTAGCCGTCGGCGCCGGGGACGGTCACCCAGGACAGGACCGAGTGCACGGTGAGGATGTGCCCGCCCCCGTTGCGCTCCAGGACCGGGACGAAGGCCCGGGTGGCGAGGAGCGGCCCGAAGAAGTTGACGTCGAACTCGCGCCGCACGTCCTCGACGGGGGAGTCGAGGAACGACGTCGGGGCCGTCGCGCCCGCGTTGTTGACCAGCACGGTGACGTCCTGGGCCCGTGCGGCGGCGGCCGCGACCGACGCGGGGTCGGTGACCTCCAGGGCCAGCGGCACCGCGTCGGGGTGCGCGACGGCCCGTGGGTCGCGGGAGGTCGCGTAGACCTTCCGGGCGCCGCGCTCGTAGAGGGCGTCCACGAGGGCCTTGCCGATACCGCGGCTGCCGCCCGTCACGAGCGCCACCGAGCCTTCGATCCTGGTCATGAGCTTCTCCTCTGGGGGCAGCCGGGAATCGCGGGGGAACCGAACGGAACGAGCGGGTGCGGACCTGGCCGCCGTCGCCGTCCGCCGCGCGGATCCATCGTAAACCGATCGGTTTTCTGTGTTGTCCGCACTGTAAACCGATCGGTTTCCCATGGGCAAGCGGAGAACGTAAGCTGGGCTCATGACACAGCCGACCGCGACCGCGAACACCGGTTCCCCGACCCGCGAGCGGCTGCTCGACGCCGCGGCCGAGCTCTTCTACCGCGAGGGCGTCGGCGTCGGGGTCGAGGCGCTGTGCCGGGTGGCCGGGGTGTCCAAGCGCTCGATGTACCAGCTGTTCGACAGCAAGGACGGCGTGCTCGCGGCGAGCCTGGAGCGCAGGGCGCCCGCCTATCTGGCGTTCCTGCTGCCCCCCGACGACGGCGGGACGCCCCGGGAGCGCGTCCTGCACGTCTTCGAACGGCTGGAGGAGATGGCCGCGCGGCCGGACTTCCGCGGGTGCCCCTTCGTGTCCGTGACCGCCGAGCTGAAGGCGCCGGACCACCCCGCGAGCCTGGTCGCCCGCCGTTGCAAGGACGCGCTGACCGCGTTCTTCCGGCGGGAGGCGGAGCGCGGCGGAGCCGGGGACCCGGAACTGCTCGCCCGCCAGCTCACCGTCGCCTTCGACGGTTCGGGCGTCCGCGCGGTCATGCAGGGCCAGGGCCTCGACGGCCTCGCCCTCGCCACGGCGACGGCCCTGCTGGGGGCCGGGGGTGTGGGAAGCGCCGCGCCGCCGGTCATTCCGGGGCCGTGAGCGGCGCCTGACAGCGACCGTCGTCGCGCGGCCCGGGTCCGTGACCGACGCCTGACCCCGGTCCTCCGTCGCGAGCCTTCGCCTGGGTGACCGGCGCCTGATCCCGGTGGTTGTCGCGAGCCCCCGCGCCCATCACCCGACACCCGACCCCGACCCTTGTCCCCCGCCCCGGGCGGCGAAATTGGCTGAGTGTGCTCCTGGTGTTCGCTGTACGTTGAGCAGGCGCGTCCGGGGGGACGGGCGTCGAACGGCCCACAGGGGTCTCCACAGCTCAGCAGACGTTTCGAGGCAGATGCACCGTGTTCCTGACGATCAGTACCACCGGTACTCCAGAGCGACCCGCGACCGATCTCGGCTTCCTGCTGCACAAGCATCCCGACAACGCGCAGAAGTTCTCGACGTCGTACGGAACGGCCCATGTGCTGTACCCCGAGGCGACCGCCGAACGGTGCACGGCCGCGCTGCTGCTGGAGGTCGATCCGGTGGCGCTGGTCCGGCGGGGCAAGGGCAAGGGACGCGGCGGAGCCCCCGACGCGGCCCTCGCCCAGTACGTCAACGACCGCCCGTACGCCGCCTCCTCGCTGCTCGCCGTGGCGATCGGCGCCGTCTTCTCCAGCGCGATGAAGGGCCAGTGCGCCGCCCGGCCCGAACTGCCGGAGCAGAGCCGCCCGTTGCGCGTCGAGGTGCCCGCGGTGCCCGCGCGCGGCGGGGCCGGTCTCGTCCGGGACCTCTTCGAACCGCTCGGCTGGACCGTGACGGCCGAGGCGGTCCCGCTCGACGAGCGCTTCCCGGAGTGGGGTGACTCGCGCTACGTACGCCTGGAACTGGAGGCGGAGGGGCTGACGCTGGCCGAGGCCCTGCGGCACCTCTACGTGCTGCTCCCCGTCCTCGACGACTCCAAGCACTACTGGGTGTCGTCCGACGAGGTCGACAAGCTGCTGCGGGCGGGCGAGGGCTGGCTGCCCGGGCACCCGCAGCAGAAGCTGATCGCCGACCGCTATCTCTCCCGGCGCTGGTCCCTGACCCGTCAGGCCATGGAGCGGCTCGAACTCGCCCGGCTCGCCGAGGCCGACGACATCGCCGTCGAGCAGATCGACAACGCCGTCGACGAGGACACCGACACCGAGGAGAAGCCGGTGCCGCTCGCCGTGCTGCGCCGGGACGCGATCCTCGCCGCGCTGCACGCGGCCGGCGCGAGCCGGGTCCTCGATCTCGGCTGCGGACAGGGCCAGTTGGTGCAGGCGATGCTCAAGGACACCCGGTTCACCGAGATCGTTGGGGTCGACGTGTCGGTGCGCGCGCTCACCATCGCCTCGCGCCGCCTCAAGCTGGACCGCATGGGCGAGCGGCAGGCGGAGCGCGTCCGGCTCCTCCAGGGCTCGCTCGCCTACACCGACCGCCGTCTGAAGGGGTACGACGCCGCCGTGCTCAGCGAGGTGATCGAGCACCTCGACCTGCCCCGGCTGCCCGCCCTGGAGTACGCCGTGTTCGGCTCCGCGCGCCCGAGGACCGTCCTCGTGACGACGCCGAACGTCGAGTACAACGTGCGCTGGGAGAGCCTGCCGGCCGGACACTCCCGGCGCGGCGACCACCGCTTCGAGTGGACCCGCGAGGAGTTCCGCGCCTGGGCCGCCACCGTGGCCGGACGGCACGGCTACGACGTGGAGTTCGCGCCCGTCGGCCTCGACGACCCCGAGGTGGGCCCGCCCACCCAGATGGCCGTCTTCACCCTGGCCGCCGGGAGCCCCGGCACCAAGGACACCACCAGAACAGCTCGTACCACGGGCAGCACCAGCACCACCGGTACCGCGAACACGAAGGAGGAGCAGGCCGCATGAGCGAGCGAAACGACCAGGGGCGCGTCCTGCCCGTCACCGACCTCTCCCTCGTGGTGCTGATCGGCGCCTCGGGCTCCGGCAAGTCGACCTTCGCCCGACGGCACTTCAAGGCGACCGAGGTCCTCTCCAGCGACTTCTGCCGTGGCCTCGTCGCCGACGACGAGAACGACCAGAGCGCCAGCGGCGACGCCTTCGACGTCCTGCACTACATCGCCGGCAAGCGGCTCGCGGCCGGCCGCAGGACCGTCGTCGACGCCACCAGCGTCCAGCAGGAGAGCCGCCGCCAGCTCGTCGAACTCGCCAGGAAGTACGACGTGCTGCCCATCGCCATCGTGCTCGACGTGCCCGAGGAGGTCTGCGCCGAGCGCAACGCGGCGCGCGCCGACCGGGCCGGGATGCCGCGCCGCGTGATCCAGCGCCACACCCGCGAACTGCGCCGCTCCCTGCGACACCTGGAGCGCGAGGGGTTCCGCAAGGTGCACGTCCTGCGCGGGGTGGAGGACGTCGAGAACGCCACGGTGGTGACCGAGAAGCGGTTCAACGACCTGACCCACCTCACCGGACCCTTCGACATCGTCGGCGACATCCACGGCTGCGCCTCCGAGTTGGAGACCCTGCTCGGCAAGCTCGGCTACGCCGACGGCGTGCACCCCGAGGGCCGCACGGCCGTCTTCGTCGGCGACCTCGTCGACCGAGGCCCCGACTCGCCGGGCGTGCTGCGCCGCGTGATGTCCATGGTCGCCTCCGGCAACGCCCTGTGCGTGCCCGGCAACCACGAGAACAAGCTCGGCCGCTACCTCAAGGGCCGCCAGGTCCAGCACACGCACGGACTCGCCGAGACCATCGAGCAGCTGGACGCCGAGACCGACGAATTCCGGTCCACGGTACGGGAGTTCGTCGACGGACTGGTCAGCCACTACGTCCTCGACGGCGGACGCCTCGTCGTCTGCCACGCCGGCCTTCCCGAGAAGTACCACGGCCGCACCTCGGGCCGGGTGCGCTCGCACGCCCTGTACGGCGACACGACGGGGGAGACCGACGAGTTCGGGCTGCCCGTGCGCTACCCATGGGCGGAGGACTACCGGGGCCGTGCCGCGGTCGTCTACGGCCACACCCCGGTCCCCAACGCCACCTGGCTCAACAACACCATCTGCCTGGACACCGGCGCGGTGTTCGGCGGCAAGCTCAGCGCCCTGCGCTGGCCGGAGCGCGAGCTCGTCGACGTCCCCGCCGAGCGGGTCTGGTACGAGCCGTCCAAGCCGCTGGCCACCGAGGCGCCGGGCGGCCACGAGGGCCGGCCGCTGGACCTCGCGGACGTGCACGGCCGCCGGGCGGTCGAGACCCGGCACGCCGGCCGGGTGGCGGTCCGTGAGGAGAACGCGGCGGCCGCGCTGGAGGTCATGAGCCGCTTCGCGGTGGACCCCCGGCTGCTCCCGTACCTCCCGCCGACCATGGCGCCGACCGCGACCTCGCACGTCGAGGGCTATCTGGAGCACCCGGCCGAGGCCTTCGCCCAGTACCAGGAGGACGGGGTCGAGCGGGTCGTGTGCGAGGAGAAGCACATGGGGTCGCGCGCGGTGGCCCTGGTGTGCCGGGACGCGGACGTGGCCCGCGAGCGGTTCGGCGTCGACGGCCCCACCGGGTCGCTGTACACCCGTACCGGCCGGCCCTTCTTCGACGACGCCGCCGTCACCGAGGAGATCCTCGGCCGGGTGCGCGCGGCCGCGACCGAGGCCGGGCTGTGGGAGGAGCTGAACACCGACTGGGTGCTGCTGGACGCCGAGCTGATGCCGTGGTCGCTGAAGGCGACCGGGCTGCTGCGCAGTCAGTACGCCGCCGTCGGCGCCGCGTCCGGGGCGGTCTTCCCGGGGGTGCTGAGCGCGCTCGAAGGGGCCGCGGCGCGGGGCGCGGACGTCGCGGAGCTGCTGCGGCGCCAGCGTGAACGGGCCGCGGACGCGGCCGCGTTCACGGACGCGTACCGGCGCTACTGCTGGACGACGGACGGTCTCGAAGGCGTCCGCCTCGCACCGTTCCAGATCCTGGCCGTCCAGGGCCGGAGCCTCGCCGGGCTGCCGCACGACGAGCAGCTCGCCCTGATCGACCGGCTCGTGGAGTGCGACGGCAGCGGGCTGCTGCACACCACCCGGCGGCTGTTCGTCGACACCGGCGACCCGGAGTCGGTGCGGGCCGGGGTGGACTGGTGGCTGGAGATGACCGGCCGTGGCGGCGAGGGCATGGTCGTGAAACCGGCCGGGGCGCTGGTGCGGGGGCCGCAGGGGCGGCTGGTGCAGCCCGGCATCAAGTGCCGGGGGCGCGAGTACCTGCGGATCATCTACGGCCCGGAGTACACCCGCCCGGAGAACCTCGCACGGCTGCGCGGCCGCTTCCTGAACCACAAGCGGTCCCTCGCCCTGCGCGAGTACGCGCTCGGCCTGGAGGCCCTGGACCGCCTGGCCGAGGGTGAGCCCCTCTGGCGCGTCCACGAGGCGGTCTTCGGAGTCCTCTCCCTGGAATCCGAACCGGTCGACCCCCGCCTGTAGCGGGGCCACCCTCGCACCCCGGCCCGCCTGCCGGGGTGCGAGGCACGGTACTGACGAACCCCGGTGGACCCGAGCCCCGTCAGGGGCGCGGGGAACGGCGCGCCCGGCCCCCACCGGGCGGGCACCCGAACCCGTGCCCGCTGGGTGCCTGCACGTGAGAACCCTGGTGGGGCCAAGCCCCGTCAGGGGCGCGGGGAACTGCGCGACCAGCCCCCACCGGGGCAGCAGACGCCCCCCCAGCTCCCACCGGGGCAGCAGACGCCCCCCCCAGCTCCCACCGGGGCAGCAGACGCCCCCCCCAGCTCCCACCGGGGCAGCAGACGCCCCCCAGCCCCCACCGGGGC
>NZ_JNZD01000006.1 GCF_000725495.1 Streptomyces aureus | reverse complement strand
GGTGGAAGGCCCGCAGGCTCCGGGTGGGTGGTGGAAGGCCGGCAGGCTCCGGGTGGGTGGTGGGAGGCGGGCAGGCTCCGGGCGGGGAGAAGGCGGGCATGGGCCCGGGGCGCCTGGAAGGCAGAACGCGAGTGCCGGCTCGTCGGCCGACCGTAGGGTGACGGGCGTGACCGAGACCACCGAGACCACCGAGATCGCTCTCGCGGACATCCAGATTCTCCTCGACGAACTCCGTGCCTCCGCCGCACGCCTCGGCGCCAGTCTGGGTTCGCTGACCTTGCTCCAGGCCCGTGAGCCTTCGGCGCTGCCGGGCTGGAGCCGCGCGCACGTCATCACCCACCTCGCCCGCAGCGCCGACGCCTACCGCCGCCTGCTGGCTCTGGCCCGTAACGGCACGGAGCCCGGCCCCCGGGCAGACGCCGCAGCATTGGACCGTGCGGTGCGCGAGGGCGCCGAGCGCCCAGCCGGCGAGCTCGTCGACGACCTCCGTACCGGACTCGACCGACTGATCGACGACGCGCACGCCATGCCGGCCGAACGCTGGCCCGTACTGGTCACCGCGCTCGCGGGGTGGCGGCACCCGGCCTGGTTCACGCTCCAGCGCTGCCGGCGCGAACTCGAGACGCACCACGTCGACCTGAACCTGGGCTACACCACGACCCGTTGGCCGTCCGGCTACGTCGCATGGGCGCTCGACGACACCATCGCCTCGCTCACGGCACGAGGTTTCCCGGTCGCCCGCATCCAGGCCACCGACCTCGATCGCGCCTGGACCCCGGCCCCCACCGGCCCCACCGTCGCCGGCCCGGGGCACTCCGTCCTGGCCTGGCTCGCCGGACGCGGCACGGACCCGGAGCTCTCGTCGGACGCCCCGCTGCCGACCCCGCCCAGGTGGCCGCTCCCGCCGACGCCGGGATGGGCCTGAACGGCGGCCGGGGAGCCTGCCGGTCGATCACCGGGGGAGCCGCCCCAGGTCGGGTCCGCCGTCCCGGGCCCTGACACCGTCGTCGTTCCGGCACCCGGGACATTTGTCGGTGCTCCGGTGGGACACCCGTACCGCGGTAAGCGTGCCTCGTGACACTGCACCGGGTCGGTCGGCGTCCGTAGGCTTGCGGCATGTTCACTTCTCACAAACCAGAACCGGACGAGGCCTGGGAAGGTATCGTCGAGGACAAGTCGCGGGGGATGCTCGACGGCTCGAACATGTACCACTTCGTCAAGGTGAGGCGCGCGGACGGCCAGGTCGCCAAGGTGCGCGTCGACCGCAGACTGTGGAAGTCGCTCGCGGTCGGCGATCGCCTCGTCAAGCAGCCCGGCAGCGGCCCGGTCAAGGCGTAACTCCCGCACCTGCTGGTGAGGTTCGAACGCGGACCTGCTGGCCGAGGACCGTGCGGGCCCCCTCGTCGTCACCGTGGTCGCGGGCCCCGTTGCCGGCTCGGGACCGGAGCCGCACGTGTCGCCGAATCGACCCGTACCGAAGACCGCGTCAACTCCCGTCGTGACCAACCCGGCCGCAGTCGAGTTGGAGCAGACTGTGCTCAGACAACCACGCGGACCCGCTGACCGGGTCACGCCTCGCATGCTCGACCGGTCGTCCGTGGGACAGGTGCGTCACGAGGGTGCGGAGTGGGTGCCGTGAGGGGGACGCTGCTCGATCTCGCCCTCGACTACGAGAGCGAGGCAGCCGGTCTGCGGCCCTGGGAACGCCGCAGACGGGCGCTCCGGGAATCGGCGAGGCTGTTCCGGCGCATGGTCGGCAACCGTGAGGCGGTCGACCCCGGCCGGATGACCATCACCTGGGCGACGATCATCGACATCCCGCAGCGCTGGTGCCGCCGGCACGGCTATCTGGCCGTCGCCGGCTCCTGGGGTTACGTCATCCAGCGCGGCGACGAGCCCCCGATCATCGCGGGGCCGGGCGACACGCTCGTATGGGACGGGCACAAGCTCACCGTCCAGGCCGCGTCGTGAGAAGGCCCGCACTGTCCCTGGCGGTGCCCGCCCTGTCCCTGGCGGTGCCCGCCGTCTCCCGGGCGGGGAGCGATACGGGGCCGGGACACGGGCCCCGCCCTCCGTCCTGCGCACCGGGGATAGGGGTGGGTTCCCTGGGTACGCGGTTCTGATCGCCGCGGTGGCGGGCGTCGCCGGTCGCGGTCAGCGGATCAGGGAGGTTCGGGGTGGGGTTCGTCGAGTCGGGTGTCGCTCTGGCTTCCAGGGGCAGCTCACGGGTGCTGACGGGTCGCTACCGCCTGGACGGGCTGATCGGCTCCGGTGGCGCCGCAGACGTCCACCGCGGGTTCGATCTGCGGCTGCGGCGCCCGGTGGCCGTGAAGATCTTCCGGCCCGGTACGGGGTTCGACACCGAGGAGGACTACCGCAGCGAGGCGGTGCTCCTGGCCCGGCTGCACCACCAGGGCCTGGTGACCGCCTACGACGCCGGACGGCACGGCGGTGACGCCTACCTCGTCATGCAGCTCATCGAGGGCCCCACCCTGAAGTCCCGCATCGCCCAGGGCCCCCTGCCGTGGGGGACCACCGCCACGCTCGGCGCCGGACTGGCCGACGCCCTCGCCCACGCGCACGACGCGGGGGTGGTCCACCGCGACGTGAAACCGTCCAACATCATCCTCGACGGTTCGGGCGGCCCCCATCTGACCGACTTCGGCATCTCGCGCCTGCTGGACACCACCACCCGCGCCCCCACGGGAGCCCTCGTCGGCACGGCGGCCTATCTGTCCCCCGAGCAGGTTCTCGGCGAGCCCGTCGGCAGGCCCGCGGACGTCTACGCCCTCGGCCTGGTCCTCCTCGAATGCCTCACCGGCCGAATCGAGTACGACGGCGGCCCCCTGGAAGCCGCGATCGCACGCCTGCACCGCCGGCCCGGCGTCCCCGACTCCGTGCCGCGGACCCTCGCGGGCCTGTTGTGGCCGATGACGGCCCTGGACGCCGGAGCCCGGCCCACTGCGCGCGAGTGCGCCCACGCGCTGGCCTTCTTGGCGGACGAGACGGCCGCCGCGGACCCGACCGCACCGGCCGTCGGCGCCACGAGTCTCGTTGCCGCACCGCAGGTGACGATGGACGGCCGTGACAGCACGCACAGCATGCCCCGGCCGGGCTCCGAGCAGCCGCTACCGAGGCATGGTCGACACAGCGCCGTTCCAGAGACGGCCGCTCCACGGACCACTGTTCCCCGGACGGCTGTTTCAGGGACCGCCGCTCCCCAGCCGGCCGATTCACGGACTGCTTCTCCTCGGACGGCCGTTCCACGGACCGCCGTTCGCACCGCGCCCCGCCGGAGCCGGAGCCGGAGCCGGATGCGGATGGTCGGGACGGCGGCGGCACTGGCCGCGGCGCTCGCCACCTTCGCCGTCACCGAGGTGTCCTCTTCTCCCGGCTCAGGCGGTGACCGGGCAGCGTCGTCCGGCGACCGCGCCGCCTCCCCGAAGCCGTCGGCCCGAGACGACGGCCGTCACATACCGCCGGCGACGCCGGCCGACGGGCACGCGAGCTCCGGCCGCCCGCACCACGACCCCACCCCGGGCAACAGCATGCCCACCGCCGGCCCGACCCGGACCCATACCGCCGATCCGGCGCCGACTCCTCGTGCCGAAAGGGCCGGTACGGCGGAGGGAGTCGGACCGGACGCCGCAGGGAAGGGCAACACGAAGGCCCCCAAGGAGCCGCCCGGACAGATCCGCAAGGCCCGCCAGGACAGCAACGACGACGAGGACGGCGACGCCCAGGGAACGAGCAGCCCAATTCCCGCCGACGAATGAGCTGTTCGCCTATACCGGCATCGTCAGCCATGTGGCCCCCAGACATGCCTCGAACTGCCGAACCGTGAACGATCTTGCGCGTGAACGTCGTTGCCGGAATCCTGAGCCGCGTGGAGAGCACGGGTGCGGATGAGACGACGCTGATCCGTGACGCCGTGCGGCGCGTGTTGGCGGAGCCCGTGTCGCGCCTGGTCACGGACGCGTCGAGAGTCGCCGTCGAGGCTGCCGCGCACTGGGATCTTCCCGATGGCGACCTTCTCCCCGCACCCATCACCGTCGACGATCTGCCGGAGGTCCTTCGGCCGTACCACCAGGGGCTCCACAAGCCCGCGGTGTCCTTCTTCAGCTCGTCGGTCGCGCGGTACGTCGAGACGGCCTGGCGGTGGCATGCGGCTCTGGGGGTCCTCCGGCAGATCGAAGAGCCTGAGGTCATGGCAGGAGAAGCGGAGCACCTGCGGCACCACGACCACCTCTACTCGCTCGTGGAGCTGGTGACGGAGGCTGTGGGACGCATTGATCCCGTGGCCGAGGGGGAGGGCCTGACTTCGGTGTGGATCGAATTGATCCTTGGGAACTCGTTCTGACGGTGCGCTCAATTCGCCCGGTCTCAGGACGCTCCAGTCCTGGAGCGGACAAGTCAAAGAATCGCCGGCCGTACTGACGCACCACCAGGGTCCGACCGGCTGTCTACGATGTTCGGTCATGACCGACGACGTGCTCGACTACGCTCGCCCCGGGCCTTTCACCAGCCTTGACGCCGAACAACTCCCGCTGATCGCGGGCCTGCCGGACGATCCGGTCGGCATCTGCGCTGTCGTGCAAGGCCTGGTGATCCAGCCCACGGACGCCGTGGCCTCGGGGATCGGCGAGCACCGGACGGCCGAGAAGAACATCCGGCGGGTCGACGAATTGGTCACGGTGCTGACCGGCCTTGATCCGGCACCGCTTCACCTGCCCCGGACTCCGGAGAATCGGGTGGTCGGCACGTGTCGTCACTTCGCCACCATGGCTTGCGCGTTCCTGCGGGCACGCGGCGTGACCGCTCGCGCCCGGTGCGGATTCGCCACCTACTTCGTTAAGGAGCAGGGCCTCGATCACTGGATCACCGAGTACTGGGACACCGACCGGGCTCGCTGGGTACGGATCGACTCCGAGATCCTCGGCACCCAGCTCGTCGACGACCCGCAGGACCTGGCTCCTGGAGAGTTCCTCACCGGGGGAGAGGCCTGGACCCGGTACCGCGACGGTCTGATCGACCCGGCCACGTTCGGCGTGGCCGGCACCGACCACGCCTGGGGATGGGCCGAGATCAGCGGAAACGCCGTCCGGGACCTCGCTTCGCTCTGCAAGTACGAGACGCTGCCCTGGGACGAGTGGGGCCGCATGACCGAGGCCTACGACGACAAGACGGGTCCCGAGTACGACCAGTTGATCGACACGGTGGCGGCCGCCTGCGCGCAGGACAATCCCTCGGCGCTGACGAGCCTGTTCGCCCATGAGGACCTGGCCGTTCCCCAGCGCATTGTCGGGTAGGACGAGCCTACGCACGGTTGCCTCACGAGGACCTGTCCGGCCGACGACGGATGTCTGTGGTCAGCCATGATGACCGGGTGAGCGTCATCGTCGAGTTCTTCACGGCGCCGCACTCGCCGCCGTCGAACGCTCCACGTCGGCTCGGGTCGCCGCGTCGTGGGGTGCGATGCGCGCGGAGGACGGCGAGACCTCCGACGCGGAGGTCGCCGACCTGATCCTCGTAGACCTGGCCGCACTCGCCGACAAAGCCCGACGCCAGGGTCACCGTGTCCACTGCTGGGTCGCTTAAGGAGTCCGCTGACGTGGGTGTGCGGGGGCGGAGTTATCGATATGTCGGGCCGGCCGAGTTGAAGGCTGCTGTCCTGCCGGGTGGCGGCGGGTGCCGCATCAGATCGGCGGCCGACTTCGACGGCTGGATCGCGGGGCGATCGGCGGCGGAACTGGCCGAACCCTTCACCTTCGTGGTCGACACGGACGGTGTGCTTCGGCTGGCGCCGCGGCGGAGCGAGCACGTGGCCTGCGCCGGAGGGGACATGGTTCTGGGTGCCGGCGAGATCGGCTTCAGGCGCGAGGCGGAGGGATGGACCGTGGACGAGGTCACCAATCAGTCCACGGGGTACTGCCCGGACGTCACCTCATGGTCGGCAGTCGCCCGGGCCCTGGACCGCGCAGGACTCGGACGTCCCTCCGGCTTCACCCACGAGGTCGTGTTCCGGCGCTGCCCGGACTGCCAGGAGCACAACATCGTGCGCGAGGACGACTTCGTCTGCGTCTTCTGTGACGGCGAGCTACCGGTGGCGTGGAACGTGGATCCCACGGCGTAGGGGCCGTCCGGGGCCACAGGCAGCCGTACCCTCCAGGAGACCCAGGCGCCCATCCTTGGCTGTCGGATGGTCCTGGTTACTGAACAGGGGCATTCTGCAACGGAGTTCGGAGCGGCTTCCCTGAGCCGGTCTGGTCCCATGGCCCGTCAGCCGTCAGCCGTCAGCCGTCAGCCGTCAGCCGTCAGCCGTCAGCCGTCAGCCGTCAGCCGTCAGCCGGGATGCCACGTCTGCCCCCGTCGGCTCGCGACGAATCCGGTGCCTCAGCCGTCCTTGCGGCGCACCATCTCGGCGATCCAGACCGGTGCGTACGGGGACGTGCAGCCCGGCGGAGTGGGGTAGTCCTCGAGCACTCCCAGGCGCTCGCCGATGGCGACCGCGCGGGTGCGGTGTTCGGGGTGCTCGATTCCGATCTGGGCCAGGCTGTGGTTCATCGCCCACTGCAGGCGATCGGGGGCGTCCTTCATGTCCGCCTCGATGGTGTCGAGCAGGCCGGCGAGGTCGAGGCCCTCGGGCCGCGTCGCCACGCGTTCCGTGGTCAGCGCCCAGCCCGCAGAGGCTACGACGGGATCCGGATCGGCGAGCCAGGCGAGCCTGAGCTCCTCTGCGTGGGGGTTCTTCTTCACCACGTAGTTCACCAGCCAGTCGTGCACCTTGGGTGTGCGCGCCCCTCGGATCATGGCGTCCAGCTCCGCGCGCCCGTAAGCCTTCGGTCGGCAGATCAGGAGGGCCAGGAGTCTGGCCGCGCTGTCGTCCGTCTCCCAGAGCTGTGAGGCGAGCTCCTGCTGGGTCTTGAGCCGCTTGGCGAGTGCGCGGAGCTTGCCGAGGTTCACACCGTGGTCGTCCCCGTGCCGCTCGTTCACCGCCCGGGCCTTGGGGTCCTCCAGGGCGGCCAGTTCGGCCATCACTTCGGCCACCGTCGTGTCGGCCACCAGCGGCCTCCTGTCTGTCACCCGGGTTCGGCGCAGCCGGCGAAGCGGGCCGGCCGGCCACCAGGATCGTACGAGATCGGCTCCCCGTATCCCGGGAGGGAGAGCCGCGGTGGGCCCGGACCGTACCCGACACCGCGGGGCCGGGCCGCCTCGACACCGGGGACCCAGGTCGTACCGACACCGCAGGGTCCAGACCGCACGGACCCCGCCGGGCCCGGGTCGTACCGACACCGCGGGCCCCCGGGTCGTACCGACACCGCGGGCCCCCGGGTCGTACCGACACCGCGGGCCCCCGGGTCACACCGACACCGCGGGGCCGGGCCGTACGGAAACCGCACTCCCGGACCGCACCAGTACCGCGCAGCCCGGACTGCGCCGGCACCGCCGCATGTTCTACGTTCATCTGCACGTGCTCGCATCCGTGGGAGGGGACAGGTGTGGCAAGCCCCCTGATCGAGACCAAGCTGTACCGGCCCCGGACCCGGCCCGGCGTCGTCGCGCGCCCGCGTCTGGGTGAGCTGCTGAGCCGTGGGGCGAGGTCGAGGATGACCCTGGTGTCCGCGCCGGCCGGGTTCGGCAAGACGACCGTGGTGGCCGAGTGGCTGCAGGGCGTGGCCCGCGGCGGGCGCGGCGTGGCCTGGCTGTCCCTCGACGCGCGCGACGGCCGGCCCGCGTCCTTCTGGACCTATGTGGTCACCGCCCTGGAGCGGGCCGTCCCCGGGGTGGGTGTCGGAGTGCTGCCGCTGTTGCAGTCGGAGCGGACGCCGATCGAGAGCGTCCTGACCCCCGTGCTCAACGAACTCGCCGCACTGGACCACCCGCTCGACCTGGTCCTCGACGATTATCACCTCGCCGACACCCCGGACGTCCGGACGGGCATGACGTTCCTGCTCGACCACCTCCCGCCGCCGGTGCACCTGGTGATCTGCACCCGCGCCGACCCCGCACTGCCGCTCGCCCGGCTCCGCGCCCGCGGCGAACTGGTCGAACTGCGCGCCGCCGACCTCCGCTTCACCCCCGGCGAGGCGGCCGCCTACCTCAACGACGACGCCGGGCTGAACCTGACCGCCCGGGACGTCGAAGCCCTGGAACAGCGCACCGAGGGCTGGATCGCCGCGCTCCAACTGGCGGCGCTCTCGCTCCGGGGACGCGAGGACGTCTCCGGGTTCATCGCCGGATTCGCGGGTGACGACCGGTACGTTCTCGACTACCTGGTCGAAGAGGTCCTCGGGCGCCAGGACGACGACCTGCGCGACTTCCTGCTCCGCACCTCCGTCCTGACGCGCCTCCACGGCCCGCTGTGCGACGCCGTCACCGGGCGCGGGGACAGCCGGGCCATGCTCGAAGTCCTCGACCGGGCCAACCTGTTCGTCGTCCGGCTCGACGACAGACGCCGCTGGTACCGCTACCACCACCTCTTCGCGGACGTCCTGCGCACCCACCTCGCCGACGAACAGGGCCCGGGCGAGGTCCAGGGCCTGCACCGGCGGGCGAGCCGGTGGTACGCGGACGCCGGGGAGCCGGTGCCGGCGGTCGGGCACGCCCTCGAGGCCGGTGACCCCGACCGGGCGGCCGACCTCGTCGAGCGGGCGATCCCGGCCCTCCAGCGCGACCGGCAGGAGGCCACCATCTGCGGGTGGATCAAGGATCTGCCCGACGCCGTCGTGCGCGTGCGGCCCGTGCTCGCTGTGGGACTGGTAGGCGCGCTGATGACCCGCGGTGAGTTCGAGGGAGTCGCCGAGCGCCTGGACGAGGCCGAGCGGCTCCTCGCCGGGGACGGGGACGGGGACGGGGACGGGGACGGGGACAGGGGCAGGGACGGGGACGGAGACGGGGGCGGAGACAGGGACGGGGGCGGGGATGGAGACGAACAGGGCTCCGCAGACGGCGCGTTGGTGGTGGCCGACCGCTCCGCACTGGCCCGGCTGCCCGGCGCGATAGAGATGTACCGCTCCGCCCTCGCACTCGCGCAGGGCGACCCCTTCGCGACCCTCGTCCACGCCCACCGGGCCATCGAGCGGGCAGCCGCGGACGACCACGTGGTCCAGGCGGCGGCATCGGCCCTGTCAGGACTGGCCAGTTGGGGCGGCGGCGACTTGAACGCCGCCCACGCGGCCTACTCCGCCGCCGTCGAGGGCCTGTTGCGGGCCGGGTACGTCGCCGACGTCCTGGGCTGCTCGATCACCCTGGCCGACATCCGGGTCACCCAGGGCCGACTGACCGACGCGCAGCGCACGTACGAGCGGGCGCAGCGGCTGGCCGCCGGGGAACCGGGCATCCTGCGGGGCACCGCGGACGTGCACGCGGGGCTGGGCCAGATCGCCTGGGAACGCGGCGACGCGGTGGCGGCGGCCGACCATCTCCGGCGGGCGCGGGACCTCGGCGAACGGGCCGGGCTGCCGCAGCACCCGTACCGGTGGAGGGTCACGAAGGCCCATCTCCTGGAGGCCCGGGGCGATCGGGCCGGCGCGCTGGACCTCATCGAGGAGGCGGAGCGCGTGTACACCGGCGACCTCTCGCCGAACGTACGACCCGTCCCGGCCACCCGGGCGCGCATGCACCTCCGCCACGGGGACCTCGACGAGGCGCTCGACTGGGCCCGCCGGCAGAACCTGACCACCGACGACACGCTGTCCTACGTGCGCGAGTACGAGCACATCACGCTGGCCCGCATCCTGCTCGCCGCCGACCGCTCGCCCGGCTTGGGGTTCGGCGCCGCGGCACCCTTCCTCGGGCGGCTCCTCACTTCCGCAGAGGCCGGCGGGCGCTTGTCGAGCGTCATCGAGATCCTCGTACTGCAGGCGATCGACCATCGCGGCGACGGCGCTCCGGGGGGCTCCGACACCGCCGTCTCGGTCCTGGAGCGAGCCCTGACTTTGGCCGAGCCACACGGGCACGTACGTGTCTTCGCCGACGAGGGGTCGCGGATCGCCGCGCTCCTCGCGGCTGTTGCCGGGACGCGGCCCGAGTGGCCGTATCCGCGCCGACTCCTGGAAGCGGTACACCGGGCCGGCGCTCCTGCCGACGGGGGTGCGGACGAGCGGCCCGCGGCCGACCCGTCCCCACTCGTCGAACCCGTCGAGCCCCTCAGCGAGCGCGAACGCGAGGTGCTCCGACTGCTGGCCGGGGACCTCGGCGGACCGGACATCGCCCGTCTCCTCCACGTGTCCGTGAACACCCTGCGGACGCACACCCGGCACATCTACGCGAAGCTGGGCGTCACCAACCGGCGGGAGGCGGTGCGGGCGGCCGGGCGGCTCGACCTCATCTGACGCGCGGCGGCTGGCGGGACGGGACAGGACGGGACGGGAGCGGGAGCTCCGGGGGCTCCCGGGTTCACTGGGGCAGCCACGCCCAGCGCGTCCGTCGCGTCCGTCGAGCCCGCCGAGCCCGCCGGCCCGTCGAGCCCGCTGCGTCCGCCGGGTCCGCCGGTCCGATGGGTCCACCGCGCCCATCGGCGCGGACTGCCTCGCCCCCGCGGCCCCGCGCCCGCCACACAATCACCACCCCGGTCACCACATCTGGTGATGACCGCTCATCACACTCCTTGCGACCGTGCGGTGGACGCGCGGACCCGTGCGCACGGCACGGCACAAGGAGGGTCATGAACTCCCCGACGACCGGTGGCCCGGACACGCGTCCGAGCTGGTACGAGATCCGCGTTCAGGGCCGCCTCCACCCGCGGTGGGCGTCCTGGTTCGACGGCATGGCCCTCATCGCCGACAACAGCGACGGGACCACCCTCTTGCGGGGCCCCGTCGTGGACCAGGCGGCCCTGCACGGCCTGTTGCACCGACTGCGCGACGTCGGCCTCCCGCTGCTCTCGGTCGTCGGGGTGGAACCCGGACGACGCGAGGACGGCCGTCCGGCGCCCCGCCCCCGCACATCCGAGAACCAGAACCCAGGAGACTGACATGATCACCACCACAACGGGAACGGCCGCGGCCGCACAGGCACCGACCGACCGGACGAGGAACCACGCCCGCGCTGCGGGAGCGCTCTACCTGGTCACCTTTCTGGCGTCGATCCCGGCCCTGCTGCTCATCGCTCCCGTCCTGGACCACACCGACTACGTCGTCGGAGCCGGCTCCGACACCCGGGTGCTGTGGGGCTGCCTCCTCGACCTGGTGAGCGCAATGGCCTGCATAGGAACCGCTGTCGCGGTCTTTCCCGTCGTCCGGCGCACGAACGAGGCCCTGGCACTCGGGTTTGTCAGCTCGCGCATGGTGGAGGCCGGGATCATCGTGATCGGTGTGGTGAGCCTGCTGTCCGTGGTCACCCTGCGCCAGGACCTCGGCGCCACGACCGGCGCGACCGGTGAGGACGCGGCGACTCTGGTGACCACCGGACGGGCGCTCGTGGCCGTCCGCGACTGGACCTTCCTGCTGGGCCCGGGCTTCATGTCCGCCGTCAACGCACTGCTCTTCGGCACGCTGCTGTACCGGTCCCGCCTGGTGCCCCGTTTCATTCCCGTCATGGGCCTGGTCGGTGCCCCACTGCTTCTGGCCTCCGGCCTCGCGACGTTCTTCGGCCACAACGATCAGCTCTCCGGGTGGTCGTTCCTGGCGACCCTGCCCATCGCCGCCTGGGAACTCGCCGTCGGCACGTACATGCTCGTCAAGGGGTTCCGGCCCCAGTCCGCGGCGGGCGAACGAGCCTGAATGCAAAATCGCTTTCAGATTCCGAATGCGCTTCGCCTGTGCGAGGTCGGAGTTCTTGCGACAGTTTCCGTGGTACCGCTCAGGTGGGGCGAGGGGACTCGAGCCGGTAACTGGAGTCCCCTCTTCCACCCGCGTGATGCATTGCCGCGCCCGGGAAGGGGAGGGGCCGTGATTTCGACTGCGGGGGTTCCGCTTGTTCAGCTCACCACTGTCGGCGTCCGGCTGCAAGATCTTTCGGATTCGGGATTGTTCCGAACAGTGAAGGTGCTGGTCATGGGGGTGGCTCGATGGCCTTGGGTCTGTCCGTGGGTGGCTGTCGGACGTCCGGCGTCGTGAGAGTGACGTGATGGATTCCCGGTCGACGGACGTCGCCCGAGCCCTGGTGGAAGGGTTCCGAAGAGGGCGGAAAAGAAAAGCGCGGGCCTTTTGAGTGCAGTAAAAGCTTCGGATGTTTCCGGTAATGCTCAGTGGGTTGCCCTGTCCGGATTGCAGCGGTGAAACTCGTCGAGCGATCACCTCATCACGGCCGGTAACCGTATGGGGGTGGCGAATCGCTGCGGCGGAACCCCGCCGTGTTCGGGAAGGGGAGGACGACCATGTCGGCAGGATGGGCGCGATGGCAGGGTCAGCACCCGCGTTCGGTTCAGGAGGCGTTGTGACGCAGCCACCGATCGGGCAGAACGGCACCTGGCCGGATCTGAGTGCCGTACAGACGAAAGAGGACTTCCGCGATGCGCTGGACAAGTTGCGCGAGCTGAAGAATCTCACCGACAGGCAAGTGGCGGAGGCCAGCGACGACGGCTCCGGCCGGAAGTTGACGACGACGAAGATCTCCACGGTGCGGAAGCAGTACGCACTGCCTGCCCGGGAGTTCGTCATCAAGTTCCTGTGCGGCTGCGGCCTGCGAACCGAGGTCGAGCAGAGCCCCTGGCTCACGTGCTGGGAGAGGCTACGGGACGACAAGCCCGCGCCCGTGAACGCGCAGAGGGACGAGAAGCCGGCACCTGCGGACGGGCGGAGGGAGGAGAAGCCGGCACCTGCGGACGGGCGGAGGGAGGAGAAGCCGGCACCTGCGGACGGGCGGAGGGAGGAGGAACCGGCTCCTGCGGACGGGCGGAGAGACGACAAGCAGGCACCGCCAGCTGCGCCGAGGGCCGTCAAGGAGCCGTCCCCGGAGGCGCCACGCGACGAGCAGGCATCCCCGGGAACATCCCCGGAGGCCGCGCCGGACGCCACCAAGGCCCCCGCGCAGGCGCCACCGGGCGACGACGGACCGACATCCCCGAAGACGCCCCAGGGCACGGAGACGTCCCCGGGACAAGACCCGTCCGGCGTCCCGGACCGAGCCCGCACCGCGAACACCGTCGGATCAGGGTCGAACCGGACCCGGATGAAGGACGAGCCCAGGCGCACGGTGGTGACCGGTGGTCAACCGCCATCGTCCTCAGGCAGAAAGAGCGGCTGGAAGCCCTCGACCAAACTCCTGAAGGTGCTCGCGGGAGTGACCGTTCTCCTGGTGGTGGCCGCTCTCGCCGGCTGGGCGTGGCACTACAAGACGGTGGCCGACGACCGGCTCCGGGATGCGAAGAACACCCAGGAGGAGGAGCAGAAGTTCAAGAAGCAGCACTGCGGCACGCTCAACTCCAGCCTGGTCACCGCCGACGGTGAGTGCACGGGCGTCACGGACGGGAGCGACGGCGCCGCGGTCTTCGGGGACGACCTGAAGCCGGTCTTGACCGCCATCGGCGCGGAGAACCGGAACGTGGTCGAGGGCGGCGACTACGTGACGGTCGCGTTCCTGGCGCCGCTGGCCTCGAAGAGCGCGAACAGCCTGACCTTCGGACAGTACGTCGCCGAACTCGAGGGCGCCTACACCGCCGTGGAGGAGGAGAACCGCAAGAACAGCCGGCCCAAGATCCGGCTGGTCGTGGCCAACATGGGCAGCAGCGAGAAGCAGTGGGCCGGAACGGTCAGGCTTCTCACCACCATGAAGAAGGACGACCGTCTGGTGGCGGTCGCGGGCCTGGGTCTGAGCCAGGGCGAATCGGTGCAAGCGGCCCGGGCCCTCAGCAAGGCCGATCTGCCCATGGTCGGTGACCTCATCACCGCGGACGGCTTCGACTCCACCGGCACGGTCGACCACAAGGGAGCGATCGACGGCCTGGCCCGCGTGGCCCTGCCCAACCGGGACCAACTCACCGCCCTCAGCAAGGACCTCGGTACCGCCCGGCGCAACGCGGCCCTGATCAGGACCGGTCTGACGCCCAACGGGAGCAAGGACCTCTACACCGAGTCCCTCAACCAGGGCTTCCAGGGCATCGAAGGCCTCAAGAAGAACCTCGACGACTCGGCCGACTTCCGCTTCGACCCCCGCGGTGGCCCCGGCACCAGCATGACCAGCATCAGCGAGGACCTCTGCCACTCCGACAAGAAGATCGACACCATCTACTACGCCGGCCGCGTCAAGTACCTGCCCGACCTCCTCGACGGCCTGGCCACCAGGAGCTGCCACACCGAACCCATCACCGTCGTCGCCGGATCCGACACGGCGGGCTTCGACCCCGGGACGAAGTCGCTCCACGTCGGCGACGCACCGATCACCGTGCTGTACGCGAACTTCCGCACCGCGGCGCAACTCCGCAGCCCCGACAACCCCGCCCGCAATCTCTACGAGGACTTCGCCCGCGACTTCACCGCACGCCACCACGGACAGCGGTTCGACGCGGACCACCTCACCGACACCTACTGGTCCCTGGTCGCCCACGACGCGGTCCTCACCGCAGCGACCGCCGTGCACCGAGCGGGCGGGCACGGAGCCCTGCCCAACCGCTACGCCGTCGGCAACGAGCTCTTCGCCCTGCGCAACGACGCCGTAGCCGGCGCGACAGGTCACTTCGGCATCGACAAGAACGGCAACCGCACCGACACCAGCCGCGTCGTCACCGTCCACCAACTGGGCCACCCACTGCCCGAGACGCCCGAGAACGACAGCTGAACACCGACCGCGCGGCGGCTCGCGGCACGGGGACCCGGCTGCCTCGATGGCAGCCGGGTCGTGGCCTTGGTGAGAGGCGGCCGAGGGGACCGAGGGGCCGGTGGAGGAGGTGGTGGTCTGCGGGAGGGGGACGCCTCCCGCCTCGTGTCCGCCTTGGCCCCTGTCTGTCAGTGACCGGTCTCGGACATCTCCGGGATCGTGGCGTGGCTTCCGTGGTCGAGTGGGGTGGGGGTGGCGAAGCCGACCCTGGTCATCTCGCCCCACTCCGGTTTGCCGTTGCGCAGGGATGCCCACCAGCCCTGGAGCCGCCAGACGGCGGTGAGTTGGCGGTATCCGAGGTTCTCCAGGACGGCGGCGGCCGCGACCGCGCCCAGGTCGCCGAGACGGCGGTACCGGTGCAGTCCGAGTTCGTCCAGGAGCAGCGCCAGGAGGGAGATCAGGACGGCGTAGCCGAAAGCGGCGAGGACGAAGAGGAGGGCCATGGGCGGGGCGATGATGCCGAGGGCGAATCCGACGGCCACGACGACGATGCCGCACACCTCGATGAGCGGAGCGAGGAGCTCGAAGAGGACGAAGTACGGGTAGGCCACCATCCCGATGACCCCGTAGCGGGGACGCAGCAGCATCCGGTGATGGCGGCGGAGGGTTTCGTACAGGCCCCGGTGCCAGCGTCGGCGCTGCTTGGCGAGCACCGTACGGGCGTCGGGGACCTCGGTCCAGCAGACCGGTTCGGGGGCGAAGACGATCCGGTAGGGGCGGCGCTGGTCGCGCAGGTGCCGGTGCATGCGGACGACGAGTTCGAAGTCCTCCCCGATGGAATCGGCGTCCATGCCGCCGACCTCGACGAGGACGTCGCGCCGGTACAGGCCGAAGGCCCCGGAGATGATGAGCAGGCCGTGCACACGGGACCAGCCGGTGCGCCCCATGAGGAAGGCGCGCAGGTACTCGACCACTTGGATGCGCGGCAGCCAACGGGTGGGAATCCTCGGCTCGATGACCTGCCCGTGCCGTACGACGCTGTCGTTGACGGGCCGGATGACACCGCCCGCGGCGACGACCCGCAGCGGATCGGCGACGAACGGCTGGGCGATGGTCAGCAGGGCGTCCTCGTCGAGGAGGGAGTCGGCGTCCACCATGCACACCAGCGGGTGTGCGGCCAGGTCGATGCCGACGTTGAGGGAGTCCGCCCGGCCCGAGTTGTGCTTGCGGACGACGGTGAGCGGGACGGAGTGCGTACTGACGTGGACGGACTGGGCCGCCTCACGGGAGCGGATCTCCCCGGGGGCCACCCGCTCCAACGGGACAAGGCCGAAGGCCTCCTTCAACCGCTCGAAGGTGTTGTCGCGTGAACCGTCGTCCACGACGACCACCTCATGGCGCGGATAGCGCAGCGCGAGCATGGCCCGGACGCTCTCGACGATGGTCGGTTCCTCGTTGTAGGCGGCCGTGACGATGGACACCGGCGGGGTGAGGGGGCTGGTGGCCAGGTCGTCCACACCGGTCAGCCGTCGGCGTCGGGCCAGATGGGGGATCGTCCGGCCGGCCAGGGCCAGCAGCACCAGGTAGACGGTGTTCAGGACCAGGAAGTAGCCGATCACCGCGTACTGACTGAAGTGGATGAGCGCGACGACGACGTCCTTCACCGCTCACCACCGGCGACGAGCTGCGCGGTGGCCAGGGCTTCACGTGCGTGGGCTGCCGCGGAGCCCCCGGCGAACGTGCCCTCGGTGAGCGCGTCCCGGCCGGCGGGACCCAGCCGCAGCAGTGCCCGCGCTGCCGTGTGGGCCTGGCGGTATCCGTCGGCGGCCAGTGCCTCGTGCAGCACCGGGATCGCGCCCCGGTCCCCGATCAGGCCGAGTGCTTCCGAAGCTGCCACTGCCACCCGGGCGGAGGTGTCGGCGCGCACGGTGTGGATCAGGGCGGGAACCGCGGCCGGCTCGGCCACTCTGCCGAGGGCGGCCGCGGCACTGGCGCGGACCGCGGCGGAGCGGTCCTCCAGCGCCGTCGACAGCGTGGCGACGGCCCGGCGGTCGCGGATCAGACCGAGGAGTTCGACCGCCAGGGCCCGGTGTTCTCCGCCGGTGCCGTGCACCGCTTCGATCAGCGCGGGTACGGCCGCCGGGCCGATGCGGATCAGGGCATCGCCGGTCAGGCCCGCGGCGACGGCGCGGGGCGAGCGCAGCTGGGCGAGCAGCAGACGGGCGCTGTCGGCGTCGCCCACGCGGCCCAGCGCACGGACCGCGCCCTCTCTGACCGTCGCGTTGCGGTCGGTGAGCTGGCGGTGGAGCGTGGCGCGGGCCTCGGGCCCGCGCCGAGGATCGGTCCTGAGCGCGTGACCGGTCAGGGCGAGCAGCGATGCCGCGTGGGCGCGCTTCAGACCGCGGGGGCGGGCGCCGTCGGTCAGGGCCCGGTCGACGATGCCCCGGCTCAGGAGGATCTCGGTGAGCGAGGCGTGGGAACCGCCTTTGACGCGGCCCAGCAGTCGCAGGACGGTGGGCTGCGCGGCACGCCAGGAACGCTGGTCGAGCGAGGCGAGCACCGCGCCCGCGTCCGGATCCTCGTCCCCGACGGCCTGGAGGATGAGCGGTCTGGTGGCTGTCGCGGCCTCCCTCCGGACGCGCTCGCGCCGGTTGCGCACCAGTCTGCTCACGCAGAGCACCAGCAGGCACACGACCGCTTCGATCACCGACACCAGCAAGATCATCTGGACTACCGTGCGCACCGGGGCTCCGCTCCGTCTCGACTGCGCTTCCAGCTTCGATCCCGGCGGGGCTCCGGCCGGAGGGGCATCACGCGTTCGCCGCACGGTGTCATCCGCAGGAGTGACGGTGATCGGCCGCGATGTGGTCGGGTGGGGCCCGGGGCCTGGCGTCCTCGTGCCGGTGTCGACGGGCGGTGGCAACGGGTTGGCGGGCCGGGCGCCATCGAGAGCCGGGTGGCGCCGAGCCGGGTGGTGCCGAGCCGGGTGGTGCAGAGCCGAACAGGGCGGCGTCGGGCCTGGTCCGCTGCGGGCGCCGAGCCGAGCCGGGTGACATCGCGCATGGTCCGCGCCGCGCAGGGTGGCTCTCAGCCCAGCCCTCCGCATGTCCGTGAGCAGTACACGCGTGAGGGGCATCTGGTTGCGGGCAGGCACCCGCCGGGTGACGCTGGCCGGGACCGATGAGGCGTCCATCAAGGGCAGTGATGGCCGACGAGGTGCACGTGAGCGTGAACGACAATCCCGCCGAGAAGCGTCGTCTGGCCGTACTGGAGCGGTACGGCATCGTCGGCTCGCCGGCCCCGGCCGACCTGGACGGCATCGTCCGACTGGCGGCCCGCGTGTGCGAGACACCCCAGGCGGCTGTCAACATCATCTCCGCCGACGAGCAGCACCAGATCGCGGCCGTCGGCATCGCGCCGTCCGTGTGCTCCCGCTCCGACTCCATGTGCGCGGTGAGCATCAAGGCGCCCGGCCAGGTCCTGGTCGAGGACGCCCGGCTGGACCCCCGCTTCTCCTCCAACCCCTGGGTGACCGCCCCCACCGGCGCCGTCCGGTTCTACGCGGCCTCACAACTGCGCTCTCCCGAACGGGAGACCCTGGGTACCCTGTGCGTGTTCTCAGGGCAGACACGGTCCCTGACGACACAACAGAGCCGGGCCCTGGAGGACCTCGCCTCCCTCGTCGTGGGCGTACTCGACCTGCACCGCCATCGCCAGCTCGTCCACCACGCGCTCCTCGCGGCCGACCAGGCGCGGACCGAACTAGAACGGTCGAACACGGCGCTGGAGCAGTTCGCCGGACAGGTCAGCCACGACCTGCGCAACCCGCTGACCGGTGTCTCCGGCCATGCCGGACTCCTCGCCGAGCTGCCCGCCGTCACCCAGGACACGCACGCGGCGGCGTTCGTCGAACGCATCGAGCAGGCCGCCGCACGCATGAACCGCACCATCGAGGGCGCACTGTCCCTCGCCAGGTTCGGCGGGAAGCTGGACATCACCCAGACCGACCTGGGGGAACTCGTCCGGGACGTGCTCGAAGACCTGAGGGCCGGTCTGACCGAGGCCGAGGCCCAGGTCCGTGTCGGGGCGCTGCCCACCATCTCCTGCGACGCCGTCCAGATGCGTCGGCTGCTGCAGAACCTGATCGCCAACGCGGCGAAGTTCCGGCGCCCGGACCGGCTCCCGGAAATCCAGGTCTCCTGCGCGAACGACGCGGACGGATGGGATCTCCGGGTCGCGGACAACGGAGTCGGCATTCCCGCGGCGGAACGCTCGCGCGTGATGGAACCGTTCGTCCGTCTGGACTCCGGCACTCAAGGGTTCGGCATCGGCCTGGCCAACTGCGTCCGCATTGCGGTGGCGCACCGCGGCACACTGTCCATCGACGACGGCATCGACGGGGGGACGAGCGTCACGTGCCACATTCCGTACCCGCCGGGCCTAGGGTGACCCCGTCGTCCCCGTCGTCCCCGTCGTCCCCGTCGTCCCCGTCGTCCCCGTCGTCCCCGTCGTCCCCGTCGTCCCCGTCGTCCCCGTCGTTCACGAGCGCGAGCGGGACAGGACCGCCTCGACCCGACTGCCCACCTCCCGCGGGCTGAACGGCTTGGTGATGTAGTCGTCCGCTCCGGCCTGAAAGCCCGCCTCGACGTCGTTCTCCTCCGTCTGGGCGGTGAGCAGGATGACCGGGAGCCGTGCCGTCGTGGGCTCGCGCCGCAACCGGCGGCACACCTCCACGCCGGTCAGACCCGGCATCCTGACGTCCAGGATGGCCAGGTTCAGTTCCCGCTCGAGTGCGATGTCCAGGGCTTCGGAACCATCCTGCGCCAGCACTACGGTGTGGCCGGCGGTGCCCAGTTTGAACGCCACCACGTCGCGGATGTCGGCGTCGTCGTCCGCCACCAGAATGATCCCCACGGCATGCTCCTTCCGCCGGACACCTTCCTGTCGGCGAAATTGCGCAGCGGCCAGGGGGACGGGCCCGACGCGCACGCCGTCATGCAGTCAGTATCACCCAGAGATCAGACAGCCGCCCTGGAGTGGCAGCGCACCCGGCTCCGCGCCGGGCCCGTCCGACCGGAGCTGCCGGGAAGGGGGCGACGGGCGGGGCGGGATCCGTAGTCAGGCCCGGACGATGATCTTCCCGGTGTTCTCGCCGCGCAGCATTCCCAGGAACGCGTCCACTATGTTCCCGAAGCCGTCGACCACCGTCTCGTCCAGGGCGAGCCGGCCGCTCCGCAGATGCGGTACGGCGAACTCGTACAACTCCTCCTGCAGGTCGAGGTGGTTGCGGACGAGGAAGCCCTCCAGGCGCAGGCTCTTCTCCACGATGTCGGCGTGGTCGAAGCGGGGCGAGGTCGCGCCGGGGGTGTTGTACTGGCTGATCGTGCCGACGCGCGCTACGCGTCCGAACTCGCGCAGTGCTCCCACCGCCGCGGCCAGCTGCTCGCCGCCGACGTTGTCGACGAACACGTCGATGCCGTCCGGCGCGGCCTTGCCGAGCAGTTCCGCGGTGGGACCGTCGTGATAGTCGAAGGCGGCGTCGTATCCCACCTCGCGGGTGAGGTGGTCGGCCTTCGCCTTCGAGCCCGTGCTGCCCACGAGCCGTCCGGCGCCGAGCAGTCTGGCGAAGCGTCCGGTCGTCGTGCCGACGCCGCCCGCGGCGGCCGACACGAACAGGTCCTCGCCCTCCTGGAGCCGGGCGATCCGGGTCAGGCCCACGTAGGCGGTCAGGCCGGTGCCGCCGAGAGTGCTCAAGTACGCGGTCAGCGGGACACCGTCGAAGCGAGGCAGCCGACGGGTCTCCTCGGGCGCGACCACCGCGTGCGTGCGCCAGCCCTTGCGGTGGAAGACGATCTCGCCCTCGGTCAGCCGGGGCGTACGTGAGGCGACGACCCGGCCGAGGGTGCGGCCCTCCAGCGGAGCGCCGAGCGCGAAGCCGCCAGGTACGTCGTCCATCATCTCGCGGTGGTACGGGTCCACGGACCAGTAGAGGTTCTCCACCAGGGCGCTGCCGGCCGCGGGCCGGGGGAGTGCGGACTCCGAGAAGGTGAAGTGGTCGGCGGTGGGGAAGCCGTGGGGGCGGGCGGTCTGGTGCACGGTGAGCGCGGTCTCGGTCATGCCCGGACGGTAGAGCGGGAATGTGCCGCCCGGTCAGCCGGTTGGGCTCATGCGACGCACCGTTCCATGAGCAGCACTCATACCTCGAGGTGAGCGCCCCGTGACCCGCCCGAACGACTCCGACCTCTCCCCGCGGGAACTGCGCGTCCTGGTGGCGGTCGCGGACGCCGGCGGCTTCTCGGCCGCGGCCGAGGCACTGGGCCTGACCCAGTCGGCGGTCTCCCACTCGGTGCGGGGGAACGAGCGCAAGATCGGCACCGTGCTCTTCGAACGAGACCGCAGCGGCGCCCGCCCCACGCTCGCCGGACACAAGGCCGTGGCGCACGCCCGCCGCATCCTGCGTCTGCTGGACGTGCTGACCGTCGAGGCCCGTGACGCCGCCCGGTCGGACGAGACCCGGTCCGGCGGCGGGGTGCGGGGGCCGCTGCGGATCGCGGCCTTCCGCAGCGCGGCACTTCACCTGCTGCCGCCCGTTCTCGAGCGGCTGCGCGCCCGGCATCCCGGGATCGAGCCCCGCGTGCGGATCGTGCGCGAGCTGGGTCGTGGCACGGTGGGTGAAGTGGCCGACGGGAAGGCCGACTTGGCCATCGCCACGCTGGGTGGCGCTGAAGCGCTGCCGCCGGGCCTGATCGCGAGAGGTCTCCTCGATGAGCCGTATTCCCTGGTGCACCCGGCGGGCCATGCCGTTCCGCGTTCGCTGCCGCTGGTCGACTGGGCCGAGAACTGCGGCTCGTACACCCGCGACTGGTGGGCGGCGCAGGACTGGATCCCGAAGGCGACCGTGGAGGCCGAGGACGACGGAGCAGTGCTCTCCTTGGTGAGCGCGGGTCACGGAATGGCGATCATGCCGGCGCTCTCCCTGACCGGGGTGACGGACACGGTAGGGATCACCGACCTCGGCGCCGACGGCCCGACGCGCCGGGTCGGCTACGTCACCACGGACGAGCTGGCCACGACGGCGGTCGTGCGTGCGGCGGTTCGCGAACTGCGGGCGACGGTCCCCGAAGTCGTGGCGATCCTCGGCGGTACACCCGGAGAGGCCCGGCTCGGCCGGCCGTCCGGCCTCCGGCCGCGCCAGGTTCCGCTCTCCGGACTGCCTGCGGTCGGAACTTCGTAGTCGCCGGAGGGCTTGTCGCGCAACCGGCGCGAAGCGTGACATCGGGACGTCAGCGAGACGTGAGCAGGACGTAAGCGGCTCCTGTGACCGTGGTGAGGCATACAGCTGGTGTGCCCGGCCTGTTCCCGCGCGACCGGGACGGGTGCTCCGTACGCCGATTCGAGGAGTCACCACATGACCACCCCCCACCATGATGCCGTCCCGACCGGTCTTTCCAGGCGGTCCGTGCTGGCCGCGGCCGGGCTGACGGCCGCGGGCGTCGCGTTGCAAGGGTCCCTCGGCGCTTCGAGCGCCGCCGCGGCGTCAGCGCCCGCGATCTTCTACTCGCCGCACCAGGACGACGAAGCGATCGGGATGGCCGGCTCCATCCTGGAGCACAAGGCCGCGGGGCGACCCGTGTACCTGGTTCTCGTGTCCAAGGGTGAGAACGGCGGCATCGCGCAGCACCTCAACGAGGATCCGTGCTTCCTGGGCGACAAGTGCTCGGCCCCCGGTCACCACCACCAGTTGGGCTGGCAGGAGACGTGGCCGACGCCGGAGGTGGTCTCGGCCCGTACGTCCGAGTTCACCCTGTCCGCCAAGGCCATCGGCGTCGACAAGGTCATCAACTTCAAGCTCTCCGACAACGCCTACGGCACCGACAGCGAGTACAACGCCTTCGTCAAGCAGATCATGGCCAAGGTCCGTACGCTCGCTCAGCAGTACCCCGGCGCCTCCCACAAGTTCACCGCGGGATGGCTCGACACGACCGACCCGACCAAGCCCGTGAACGCCACGCACAAGGCGTGCAGCGACGCCGCGTACTGGCTGCTGAAGAACGGTGAGCTGACGGACGTCCGCTTCAACCACATCTACACGTACGAGGCGTTCAGCCGCGATCAGCGCAACCGCGGTGCGGACTACGTGCTCAACATCCCCTCCTCGCACATGGCGAAGAAGCGGGCCGCGATCCTCGCGTACAACACCTGGGACCCGAGCCGGAATCTCTACACCACCGGTTACCACAGCGTGCCCAGGATGCTGGAGGAGGCGTACAACGACCCGAGGGAGTTCGTGTTCGCGCTGCCGTCCAACTACCGGGCCGGACGCGGAAACTGACTTCCCCCGCCCCACCGTTCGCGGGAAGCACGCGAGGGCGCGGCGGGGAGTGAGGGACACACCGCCGGAGTGAGGGACGGTTCGAGCTCGGCCCGCCGATCGTCAGGTCGGCGGGCCCTCTAGAGGTCGGGTTCCCGTCTCGGGAGACGGGGTGCGTGCGGAAACCGTGTGGCTGCCGTGTTCGCGGTGCCGGTATCGTCCGCCCTCCCGAACCGCCGTACCGACGGCGGACCACGTCAGAAGAGAGCGATGCAGATGACCGGCCGGCAGGCGACGACGACCCTGTGGCGCCCCGTGGGACCCAAGGAGTTGGAGCTGGTCCGGGAGCTGAACTGGCGCGCCTGGCCGCCCCGGCTGCCCGAGCAGCCGATCTTCTACCCGGTCCTCAACGAGGACTACGCGATCAGGATCGCGCGGGACTGGAACGTTAAGCACGACGGCGCCGGCTTCGTCACGCGCTTCGAGGTCGCGTCGGATTTCGTGAGCCGGTACCCCGTCCAGCAGGCCGGCGGCCGGACGATCCTCGAACTCTGGGTCCCAGCGGAGGAGTTGGACGACTTCAACGCCCACATCGTCGGCGAGATCCAGGTGATCCACGAGTTCCGCTGAGTGGCTGATGGGCGTACGGCAGCGGAGCAGCGGCCCCTGACGCAAAGTTCGGGTCACCGGTTGCAGTGGCGGCACGGGCGGCGGGTGGCGTGGTGGTAGGACAGGGCCGCGGTTCCCAGGCCCAGGCCCCAGAGCCAGTACGCCGGCATCGCGACCCAGAGGAAGGAGAGGGGGATCGAGTCGGCGTGGGGTACCGGATGGATCGTCTCGCCGACCAACTGGCAGATCCCGACACCGAAGTAGACGAGCAGACCGACGGAGATGCCGGTGGCCGGTGCGAGGGGGAGCAGGCGCGGGACGCGGCGTCCGGCCAGGAGCGGTACCCAGCGTGGGAACGTCCGGCCCCACCGGTGGACCAGGGAGAGGGGCAGGACGGTCCCGGCCAGGACGAAGCCGGTCTCGAACACCGCGAGGGATGCCGCCTGAGGCGAGGTCAGGGGGCCCGGGCTGCCGAAGCCGAGTCCGTACTGCGCCATGATCCGCAGCCAGCAGGAGGCCACCGCGCCGTACGCCGCCCACCAGGCCCAGCGCGGCGGTGGAGCGAAGGGGTCCGGCGGCACCGGTTCCCCGGTGCGGCTGCAGCGGGGGCAGTCGCCCCAGAGCCGGCGCTGGCAGGAGAGTGTCGCGGCCCCCAGCAGGGCCGCCACCGAGACGCAGGCCGTCCGGCTGAGGAAGGCCGTGAGGTCGAAGGGGATCCGCAAGCCCGGGATCAGGCTGCCGACCACGTCCAGTAACAGGAACGGGCAGCAGATCAGGAGCGCCCCGCTCACGGCCCAGCCCGCCACCAGCAGAGCCGTGCGCTGCCGGGAAACGGTCCGCAGGGCATGGGCGAGGACCGCGGCCGCCGCGCAGAGGGCGACTGCGCCCCACTTCGGGAAGACCAGCAGGTCGGTGCCCAACTTCCCGAAGGACGGGGCATGACCGGACGCCCAGTAGGACTGCACGGCGCCGTAGCAGAGGGCGGTCGCCAGGGCCGCCGGCGCTGTCCAGCTCAGCCGGCGGGGAGTGGGCACGGCGTCGAGTCGGGGGAGCCCTTCGGATGGTCGTTCGCCCGGCCGCGCCATGGGGGCGTTCGTCATGTTCTGTCGCCTCTGATCCGCCATGGCATTCATTCTGGAATCGGCGGACTCGCCCGACATCAACCCGGGGGCGTAAGCGGGTCCGCCGTGAGGAGGAGGGCACGGGTGGGGCGCGTACGTCGTCGGTCGTCGGCGGTGGCGGCCGGTGTCAGGTCAGAGCCGGACGGTCGGTCACCGCGACGAACCCGCCGCAGGCGGTGGCCGATCTCCTCGACAGCCCGCGCAGTGGACACGGTGGCCGTGGGCAACGGTCCGACCGGCGTGGCGGCGACACCAAGGAGGGAGGCCTGATCCGGGGGCCGAACACCGCGCGAGTACGGTTCGCCCGAGCATCAAGGAGACACGCTCTAGCGGGCCTCGGGGGCCGTTGTCAGGCCGGGGGCGGTGGTGAAGAGCGCGTTCACCGTCGTACGGACCTGGGCGGCGACGATCTCGGGGGTGGAGGCGTCGAGCTTGCCGTCCAGGTGCAGGAAGGCCAGGCCATGGACGAGCGCCCACACCGCGGTGGCCAGGGCGCCCGCGTCCGAGCCGGGGAAGGCGGCGCGGACGATGCCCTGGACGTACTCCGAGATCACCGCGGTGGCGGCGACCCGTTCCTCGCTCTTCGGGTCGCACGGCTCGGCGAACATCGCCCGGAACAGCGCCGGATGGTCGAGCGCGAAACGTACGTAGGCGACGGCGACGGCCGCCAGTTCCTCGGGTGTCGAGGGCGAGGGGTGGGCGGTCGCCAGCTCGTTGGTCAGTTCGCGGTACCCCTCGGCGGCGACGGCGGACACGAGGGCATCCCGGTCCGCGAAGTGACGGTAGGGGGCTGTGGGGGACACCCCGGCCCTCCGGGCCACGGCCCTCAGGGACAGGCCGGCGCTGCCGTCCTCTTCCAGCAGTTCACGGGCGGCGCGCAGGCACGCGGCCCGCAGATCTCCGTGGTGGTACGCGGCGGCTTGCGGCACAGGTCACCCTCCCTGATGTTTACGCCGCTTACATCGTCCTCTAATGTGAGCGGTGCACACATTGTAGGGCGTGGAGAGGGAAGAAGGAGACGCGTATGTCGAGCGAGCTGTACACACCGCTGCCCCTGCGCTCGGGGCAGGTCCTGGGCAACCGGATCGCGAAGGCCGCCATGGAGGAGAACATGGCCGACGACGGCCAGCTCCCCGGCAAGGAACTGCTGACGCTGTACCGGCAGTGGGCCGCCGGCGGCGCCGGACTGCTGATCACCGGAAACGTCATGGTGCACGCCGAGGCCCTGACCGGCCCCGCCGGCGTCGTCCTCGACGAGGCCGCGCCCCTGGAACCGTTCACCGAGTGGGCCGAGGCGGGCCGGAGCGGCGGCGGGGCGATCTGGATGCAGATCAACCACCCCGGCCGACAGGTCGGCTCCGACATGCCGGGTGTCGTGTGGGGGCCCTCGGACGTCGGCGTCGACCTGGGCAGGCACAGCGGCCGCTTCGGCCGGCCGTCGGCGATGACCGCGGAGCAGATCGCCGCCACCGTGGATCGTTTCGCGGTCACCGCTCACCGGGCCGAGAAGGCCGGATTCGACGGCGTGGAGATCCACGCCGCGCACGGCTACCTGCTCTCGCAGTTCCTCTCTCCCCTGGTCAACAAGCGCACCGACCGATGGGGCGGATCTCTGGAGAACCGGGCCCGGATGCTGCTGGACACGGTCCGCGCGGTGCGTGGCGCGGTGTCGCCTTCCTTCGCGGTCGCGGTCAAGCTCAACTCGGCCGACTTCCAGCGCGGCGGATTCGACGCCGACGACGCCCGGCAGGTGATCGAGATGCTCGCACCGCTCGGCGTGGACCTGGTCGAACTGTCCGGCGGCAGCTACGAGAGCCCCGCCATGTCCGGCCGCGCCGCCGACTCCCGCACGCAGGCCCGCGAGGCCTACTTCCTGGACCTCGCCGAGGACCTCGTCCGCACCAGCCCGGTTCCCCTGATGCTCACCGGTGGCATCACCCGCCGTGAGACCGCCGAGAAGGTCCTCGGCAGCGGGGTGGCGGTCGTCGGCATGGGCACCGCCCTCGCCGTCACCCCCGATCTGCCCGACCGCTGGCGTCGCGGCAACGAGGCGGAACGGCGGCTGCGGCCGGTGACATGGTCGGACAAGGCCCTCGCGTCCGCCGCCGGCATGGCCCAGGTCCGGCATCAGCTGCGCAGGATCGCCCGTGGCAGCAGGCCCACCCCCGGTACGCACCCCGCGGTGGCGCTCATCGCCGATCAGCGCAGACAGCGACGCGCCCTGCGCCGCTACCGCGCGTGGCTGTCCGAGGCGCGAAGCACGGCAGCGCTGTGAGCATCGCAGGAGGCGGCCGACGGGCGTGCCCTGGTCACGGTCACGGTCACGGTCGCGGCCACAGGGACGGCTACGGCTACAGGCACGGCCAAGGTCACGGCCACGGCTACAGGCACGGCCAAGGTCACGGCCACGGCTACAGGCACGGCCAAGGTCACGGCCACGGGGGCGGGCACGGGCGCGGTCGCGGCGGATGGCCCGAGCCCCGGGGCGGGCAGATGATGGTCGGGGGCCCGCACAGCGGAGATCGACGGGATCGATGGGCGCGGCGGCCGGAAGGCGTGCCCTCTGCGCGGAAAGAAGGATCGACATGACCAAGGTCTTGTTCGTCGTCTCCGCGGCAGACCGCTGGACCTTGCGCGACGGGGAGGTGCACCCCTCGGGATTCTGGGGTGAGGAACTGGCGATGCCGCACAAGATTTTCACCGGCGCGGGCTGGGAGGCCACGATCGCCACCCCCGGCGGGAAGGCGCCGACGCTGGACCGGCTGAGCATGTCCAGGACCGCCGGCCGGCCCTCGAAGCTGCGCGAGGTCGCCGCCCATCTGGCCTCCATCAAGGGCGAGTTGAACGCTCCGCGGTCACTCGACACGATCGACCCGGACGACTACGACGTGGTGTTCTATCCGGGAGGCCACGGACCCATGGAGGACCTCGCGGTCGACCCGGTCTCCGGAGCCCTGATCACCCGCGTGCTGGCCTCGGGCAAGCCCCTGGCGCTGCTGTGCCACGCGCCGGCGGCCGCCTTCGCGGCGCGGAACCCCGACGGGTCCTGGCCTTTCACCGGCTACCGGATGACGGGGCTGTCGAACCTGGAGGAGAAGTTGAACAGCTTCGGCCGCAGGGCGATCTGGCTGCTGGAGGACCGCCTGCGCGAACGCGGCGCCCACTATGCCAAGGCTCGTCTGCCGCTGCGCCCCTTCGTCGTGGTCGACCGCAACCTCTACACAGGGCAGAACCCGGCCTCCTCGGAGCGTCTCGCCGAACGGCTCGTGAGCGACGTGGCCGAGGCGGCCACGGGGGCGCGCTAGCAGTCCCGGCCGCGCCGAAAACGACGATGGCGCCAAGGCCACGGATGACGCCGATGTGCCGAGCCCCGGCGGATGTTGCTGGGGAAACGCGCTCGCCGGCCTCCGCGTCGGCGCGCCGCACCGTCGAACCCGGGAAGTCCCGTCCCGCCCGTGGTGCGGTTGCAGTCCCGGGGGATGACGCGAACGATGGAAGGCGTTCCGGCGCGCGCGGTCGCGCGCGCCGACGGCTGCGGCCGGGCAGGCCGCAGGAGCGCTCACCACGTGTCCTCGTGACTTGGAGAATCATGTCTGAGCTGCCGCCCCCGATCACCCCCTACCTCGAACCGGCCGCGAAAGAGCTGGTCGAGGCCACCGACCCGCATCCGCGGATCTACGAAGTGCCACCGGAGAAGGGCCGGGACATCCTCCTCGGTCTGCAGAGCGACGCGAGCGTGCCACGACCCGACGTCGACGAGGAGTGGGTCGAGGTCGACGCCGGGCAGTGGGGCACCGTACGAACGCGGATCATCCGCCCGAAGGGCGTGAGCGGGCCGCTGCCGGTGGTCTTCTACATCCACGGCGCCGGGTGGGTCTTCGGTGACGACAAGACGCATGACCGGCTCTTCCGCGAACTCACGGTCGGCGCGGGCGCTGCGGGTGTCTTCCCCGTCTACGACTGGGCTCCGGAGCACAAGTATCCGACGCAGGTGGAGCAGAACTACGCCGTGGGCCAGTGGGTGCTCGAGCACGGCGCCGAGCACGGTCTGGACACCTCGCGCATCGCGGTCACGGGGGAGTCGGTCGGCGGCTGCATGTCCACGGTGTTCGCGCTGATGAACAAGGAGCGCGGCGGGATCGACCTCAAGGCCCAGGTGCTGCTGTACCCGGTGACCAACGCCGACTTCGACACCCCGTCCTACCTGCAGTTCGCCGAGGGGTACTACCTCACGCGCGACGGCATGAAGTGGTTCTGGGACGCCTATACGAGCGACGACGCCCAGCGCAAGGAGGTGTACGCCTCTCCGTTGCAGGCCTCCCTGGAACAGTTGCGGGGGCTGCCCACCACGCTGGTGATCACCGACGAGGCCGACGTGCTGCGCGACGAGGGCGAGCAGTACGCGAACAGGCTCCGTGAGGCCGGTGTGGACGTCACCTCCGTCCGCGTGGCCGGCATGGTCCACGACTTCCTGCTCCTCGACAGCCTGCGTGACACGCGGGCCGCCAACGTCGCCCGCCGCCTGGCCGTCGACGCGCTGAAGACGGCGCTGCACGACTGACGCCCCCGGAGTCCGGCTCGGGCTCGGGCCCGCAGGTGCCTTGAGTGCACCTGCGGGCCCGAGCTGCGCCTGCGGCTCGGCAGAGCCACCGACCGCGCGACGCCCGGAGGAAGGTTCGGGTCACCGTGCCGAGGGCGTCCTGGGGGAGGGGAGTCCGGCCGCCGAGCGGCGAGCGGCGTAGGCGAGGGGGAGGAACCGCAGCCGCTCCGGGAGCAGTGGGACCGTCCTGCGTACGACCGCCCCGAAGCGACGCAGCCGGCGCTCGTCCCGGTCGCTCCACGCCAGGCCGAGCCGCTCCCGTGCCCCGGGCGGCAGCAGTCCGGTCGTCACGAAGACGTTCAACCGCGCGAGCGGCGGGCGCAGCAGGGGCCAGAGGAGGCGGAGCGGGGCGGGGGATCCGTCCGGCAGGGCGACAGGGCGGCGCGGGTCCAGCAGTTCCCGGACGACGATCGTCGCCTCCAGTTCGTCGCGGACCATCGCGTCGAAGTACTCCCAGAACGCCTCCGGCGTGGGCGGCATGTCACGGCGGTGGATGCCGAGGATGTCACCGAGGCACAGCAGTTCATCGTAGAGACGGCGCTGCTCGTCCTCGTCCAAGGGGCGGGAGATGTACTCCGCCGCCCGCAGGAAGACCGGGTAGGCGGTGGCGTGGACCCACGCGTAGTAGGCCGGGGTCAGGGCGTGGTAGGCGCGGCCGTTGTGGTCCGTGCCCGAGATCGTCTTGTGCAGGCGCCGCAGTCGGCGTCCTTCCTCCAGGGCCTGGTCGCCGCCGTAGACCCACAGCTGGAGCGAGCGCAGCGAGCGCTCCGCGCGGCCCCAGGGGTCGGTGCGGAAGACGGAGTGGTCGTCGACGCCGGCGCCGACGGCCGGGTGCGCGACCTGGAGCACCAGGGCGGCGGGCAGGGCCAGAAGCATCCGTACGTCACCCGCGAGGTCCCACAGGACGGAGCCCGGTGCGAACGGGACCGGCTCGGGCGGCGGCGTCCGGGTCGCGTGGGTCGCGTCGTCGGGTCCGGATGCCGTCGGAGTGCTTGGCATGGTGCCCCCGTTCCTCGTTCCCCCAGGTGACGTGCCCGGGCGCTACGTGTGAATAGTTCTTGTATCTTCGCCACTCCCGACGATACGCCCGTACGTCCCACGCTCTCGATGGAGTCCGGCTCGGGGCCAGAGGACGCTGGGCACGCTGCTCCCGCTGTTGCTGCGGAGGCGAAATCCACGGGCTCCGGCGAGGCGAGGACGGCTAGGTTGGCGCGGTGCATCCCATTCGGTTCTCCGCCGCCCCGAGTCACGGTGTCCACGCCTTCCACTACCTCCCGGGCGACGACCTGACCGTGTCCAGGAACTGGCCGGGGCTGTTCGCAGAATGGCCTGAGGAGAGGACACCGTTCTCCGAGTGGGCGGTGAACAACAACAATATGGAGGAAGTCGCCGTCTACGTGGGTCTGGTCTGGCGCCTGACGGCCGGGCTGGCCCGGTATGCGATTCCGACGTACTACCGCGATGAGGCCGCGCGGGCCCTGGGCCGGGAGCCGGTTCTGGTCGACTGGGAGTACGAGGTCGACGCCGAACAACTGACCGCCGAGTCGCGGGACATCGGCTTCGTGCCCGGGCGCTCCTGCGTCCGGATCCGTCCTCGGCCCACCGACTGGGAGGTGGCGAACGCCGGTCGCGCGGGCCTGTTCCCACTGGCGACCCCGAGGGACCTGGTGTCCGCGCTGCACGCCGTGCTCTTCGACGCCTCCTCGGAGATCACCGTGTTCGCCATCCCGCCGGGCGCCGAGCGCTTCGAGCGCCTGACCGCCGCGTTGCGAGGCCCGGTGCGGCCGGTGCTGGGGGACGTCCTCGGGGACGACGGGATCTTCGTCGACCTCACGATCGGTGTCGACACGGGCCATTACGACTCGGTCGTCGTCGCGTCGCGTGGTGATCTGCTCGGCCCGCTGACCGACCTCGCCGAGGACTGCGCGCAGCGCGTCGAGTCCTACGAGCAACGGCTGGACGAACTCCACGGTGTCCCCGACTTTCTGCGGGCGATGCCTGAACTGGCGGGAGTGGAGCTGGACGCCGCCTGAGCGCTCCATACGCGGAAGCAAGGAAGACCAGAGCCAACGACGCTGACCTCCGCGTCAAGGTCGCGTCGCCACAGCGGAGATGCCGGATGCTCTCAGCTTGCGAGCCAGGCGTTCCATCTCCGGAAGCGTTCCCGAGTAGCCGCCGTTCAGCACGCGACGCACCAAGACCTTGGCGCCCGCCAGGTCAACACCGAGCTCAGTCCGCAGTACTCGCATGATGGCGACACTCTGGGTCGGCGGACTGCTCACCTCCAGCCTCGCGGGTCCGTGCTCGGAGAGCATCTGCTCCCGCCGTTCGGTCGGTATGTCGCCACCGCACGCGGCTACCGCACTTCCGCAGGCGGAACACGCTGACTCGACGTCCCACTCCAGTCCGTTGTACGTGAGGGCCTGAGTTCCCCAACACTCCAGTTCGGCACCGCAGTTGTGGCACACCGCGGAGTACCTGACAGATTCGAAGACAGCCTGCTCCATACCCACCCCCCAACGGAGACGAGCCTAAGCGACATGCTGAGTACGGGTTCCTAATGCGACAGCAGCTTTCCGCGCGAGACGTCGAAGCAGACCAGCCCCATGGACGTCGCAACCTGCGCGGCGAACGCCGACACCTCCTCGCCTCTGTTCCACCGTGCGCCGAAGTAGATCAGCGGGCCCGTCCCGCTACCGACCAGTCCGTCCTCCCAAACTGGGTGGTCGCCCGGCCTCGGGCGGTAGTTGTGGCGTGCGAACACGCAGGATGAGCCGATCTCAGCGTGACGAGGGCTCGCCGCATCTCGACCAGTGGCGCTTCTTTGTCGCGGACACTTCGGCGACAGCCCCGGTGACCACGGCGAGCGACTACCTCGATGCTCGCTGGAGCTTCTGATAAATGATTAACGTTGCGCTGGGTTTCGGGCAGCACGTAATCGCCTTGCTGTGATGGTGGGGCGCAGCGATGCTGGACCGATGCCAGGGCAGAGGAAGAGGAAACGTCAAAGGCAACGTCAGCAGCAGGACGAGGCACAGCGGATGGCTGCTCGCTTCGCGCCCGACGCGGGTCGCTGGGAGGTGCTCTTCGAGACTCAGGACGAGTCGCAATGGCACGCTCACCTCCGCCGTCTCCGAGAGTCGGACGCGCAAATCGACTGGACTGCGGTGCGAGTGGACATGCTCTGCGGGCGCCTGGTCCGGCCGACCACCTTCCGGCTGAGCCTCTTCGTCCCGAACTTCGCACCCGATTCCGGCCAGGGATCGCCCGATAATTGATCTTGTGGCTGGTAGAGGTGGGTTGACTGTCTCGGCGGGGTTCGGAGTTCAGGGCGTGCGGTCGGAACGGTGTGTGCGCCAGAGGGATCGCAGCGCTTCGAGCTCGGTGCGCGGGAAGTGCTCACCCCACTTGCCGCGGTAGCCACTCACGTCGTACTTCTCGGCGACCTCGTCGAAGCAGCGGATCACTGCTCGCGCCACGACGTCGATGTTCTGCTGGGACGACCAGATCTCGGTGCCGACGTTGTCGTGCTTGGAGCCGTTCGGCAGCTCAAGGAGGCGAATCCACACGTCGTCGTCCGCACGGTAGAAGATCCACCGGAAAGCCGTGGGCTCCGCTTCGAACTGGGCACGCGTCTCGGTCTCGCCCGCGACAAGTCGGGCGACCGCCGTCAGAAGGTCCTCCGGCGCGTTGGTGATGTACGAGGCGATGATCTCGGCTTCGGCTCGTGCATCGGCGACCTTGCAGTCGGCCCACCCGCGGCCGGACAGCGTCCAGACGAGCTGTAGATCAGCCATGGTTGCGGTCCTGCCGCTCGCTCACGGCGTCCGGTAGGTCGAGGTGGGTGTCGTGGCTGTTCACCGGTCAGACGGTAGATCACGACGACTCCGATCGCCGGATGATTTCACCTCGGCGAGGCGCCCTGCGGCCTGCGAGACCTGCCCAAGAGGCCATCTGGACAGGGAAATTGCAACTTCGACAGGGATCGCGACGGCGGCTACGTTCATGGCGTCTTCGGCGGTCGTCCGCGGCCGCACAGGGGCTTTCTTCGGGCTGGGCCGGCCGCGACCGGGCGGCTCGCTCGCGCCCACGAACCATCCCGCACCCGTGCGCAAGCCACTGAACCGGGTCCACGCCGGCCAGCTTCATCCAGGGAGACACGCATGCCCCATCTTGCTCTGTACACCTTCGGCGTCCTGAAGTCGCCTCTCGCCGATCCCGGGCCCCTCACGGGCGAGTTCTACGCCATGGGGGAGGCCGTCTACCGGAGGATGAGCCGGCACCCCGGACACCTCGGGCATGCCGAAGCGGCGGACGGCGCCCGGGGCGTGCTCTTCGAGGCGGACTGGGGTGCGTGGGGAGAGTTCGCCGTACCCACCTGGTACGACAAGGGCCGTACGGCGGAAACCACCGCCTTGGCCACGACCCTCTCCCTCTGGACCGACCTGCGCCCCGCCTTCGACGCGGTCTACGCCGGTCGACACCGTGAGGCGCTCAGCAGGCGCCACGACTGGTTCGAGAGGACGGACCACCCGAACTATGTGTTCTGGTGGGTCGCCGAGGGCGTGATTCCTACCTGGCGGGACGGCGTTTCCAGGCTGGAGCACCTCCGCGCCCACGGTCCCGTGCCGCACGCCTTCACCTTCCACGACGCGTTCGCCTCCGACGGAGCCCCGGCCAGGGTCGGCGGCATCGGGCCGAACAACGACTAGGTTCGCGATGGAGGCACGCATGACAGACTCCGAAGACCGGGCACAGCAAGCCGACGTCACCCGGCGCATGCTCTGTTTCCTGAACGCCCCGGTCGCCGCGTACTGCCGACTGCGCGGCGTCCTGCCCGCCCCCGGCGCCGTCCGGGTCGCCATTCGCGCCGGCGACCAGGCGCACACCCAAGACTTCCTCTACGAGATCCCCAACGGCACCGTCGCCCCGTACTCCATCCCCGGTCTGCTGCGCACTGTCCTGACCGGACCCCAGCTCTACAGCAGCAGCGACGTCGGCGAGGTCATGGGGATGACACTCCTCCGCCTGCGGCCGCAGGAGATCACTCCGGACCCGGACCCGGACCCGGAGCCCGAACAAGGCCGGGTGCTCGCCGTCGTACACGCCCGGGCGGGGGCCGACGGCGACGCGAACCCTTTCCTGGTCGGCTTCCTGATGCACGGTCGCGGCTTGCTGCGCCTGTACGTGCACCGCCGCGACGGGGCCGGCATCGTCGGCGCCGACATCCGCCTGACAGAGACGCCCGCCACCGGCCTCATCGCCTCCCTGCCCGTCCTCGTCGAGAAGAGCAGTATCGACGGCCGGCCCTGGACGACCCGCACTGCGACGTCCTTGCCGATCTGACCGACTGGCCATGGGGCGGGGCGGGGCCGAATGGATCGTCGCCGGACCCGACCCGGTGGTGAACGGGGCCTCGCGGCGGTCACGTTGTCGGGTCAGGGACCGGTCGTCTCTCCGGCGGGGGACGGCATGTTCCCAGCGGCTTCCCGGGGCGTGGGCCAGTGCGGGTTCGGCTTGCCGTCGTCGCCCATGTGACCGCGCCGCCAGATGGTGTTCCAGCCGTACGTGGTCTCCGGCACGACTCGGTGCCGTTGCCCGCACGGGCAGTTCATCGGCGCCCACGAGCACCCGCGGCACAGCTCGACGCAACCGTGCCCGGTCGGAGTCTGCTCCAGTGGTCGCTCGTCGCCACAGGCCGGGCAGCCGGGGAGATCGGTGCCGTCCAGGATCGCGTTCTGCCGTTATACGTACTCGGAGAGGCGCAGCGACGGGTGGCGGAACGGGTCCTCGTACCAGGCGCGGCTCGGGCCCTCCCAAGTCCGGCGCAGCCACCACGGTCGCGGGTCCGGCACGGCCCGCCGCCCCTCGCGCTTCTCGGCCCGGCGCTGCTCGGCGTACCGCTGTGCCCGCGCCAGCCACAGCACCCGGGCCTCGTGCAGTTCGTCAACAGCCCGTATCGGCGCATCCGGGTCCGCCTCCAGCCGTCGGGGGATCCCGGCGCTGAGCGTGAGGTGGTGGTACGTCGCGCGGAAGCCGTACGGAGCGAAGAGGGTGACGCAGGTTCGCAGCGCGTTGTGCCGGCTGTCGAGGGGGAGGCCCGTGTCGTGCACGCGCGCTCGGTGGGTCAGAAAACTGGTCATGGTGTGGGGCTCGGGTTCCGTGCTCGTGCCGGGGTGATGGTGACGGTGAGGATCTCCTGAAGCGGGAGCGTCACCGTCTCGCGGCGATCATGCCGGACCCCCCTGCCCTACCGCCACGGGGTTTGGCCGCGGCTCGGGCTCGGTGCCACCGGCCGGAGGTGTTTCGCTCCGTCATCCATGGCGTTCGCGTCATGTGTCCCTCCTGCGCCACGTGTCGCAGCGGGCACAGGTCCGGTCAGGTGCCAGTCCCCGGCGAATCGATTCAGCATGATCCATTCGTCGGATTTGCGTGAAAGTCGCACAAGTGTGGTGCCTGGGCGGCAATATGGGCTGATCTTCCCTGAACCACGCATCAGAGGCCTCGTCATGACCAGACCGCAGTCCCCGCCGGACCCCTACGGGCGGCCGCAGCGCCCGGTCCCTCACACCTCCGGAGACTCCAACCGCGGCGCGCTCGTCGTGGCCCTCATCGGAGCCGCGGCCACGATCGTCGCGGCACTCATCGGACTGTTCGTGCAGCTGAGCGGCGATGTGGAGCAACGCGCCTCCGGGCCGTCGGTCGGCGGCGCCTCGCCCGCCTCCGAAGCGCCCGACACCTCCGTCGTCCCCCGCAGTTCGGTCCCGCCGAGCGCGCCCGCGGCCCCCGGAGGGTCCGAGGGGACCGACGCGACCCCGGCCCCCTCGACCCCCGCCGCCGCGACGACCACCGTCGTCACGACTGTCGGTCTGCCCGACGCGTTCCGCGGGCGCTGGCAGGGATACGCCGAGGAGGTCGACGCCACACGGACCGACCACTACCGCGTGACCGTGGAACTCGAGCAGGGCGCCCTGCGCGAGCAGGTCGGCAGCGTCCACTACGCCATGGAGGATTCCGACTGCTACGGCACCGTGAGCCTGACCGCGGTCGGCGGCATGGACCAGGTGATCCTCGGGGAGAGCATCCAGTCCGGGAACTGCGTCACGAACGGCCGCATCACCCTGACCCTGCGCCCCGGCGACACGGTGGACTTCGCCTACGAGACGATCAAGCGGGACGGCACCCGGCAGTCGGTGAAGGCGGGCCTCGAGCGGGTCGCCTGACCGGCGCTCGGGCGAGGTTCCCGGCGAACTGCTTCACGAAGTGGCAATGTGCGGCGGATGTGATCGGGAGCCCCCGGCCCGCCATGGTGGCCGGGGGCTTGGTGTGCGGCGGCACGTGTGCAGCCGGGGGCGCATCACTCCAGTGAGCAGACGAGCAGGCGCTGTTGTCAGACCCGCCTGGCACAGTGCCCGGACATGGACACCACTGAGTTCTGGACCGTGATCGAGGCCGCCCGCTCGGCGGCCACGGAGGACAGGCCGTTCGCCGAGGTGCTGACCGATGAACTGGCCACCCGCACCAAGGAAGACATCCTGTGCTACCAGGAGCGCTTCGACGAGGCGAGCGGGGCCGTGTACCGGTGGGACGTGTGGGCGGCCGCCTATCTGATCGGCGGAGGCTGCTCGGACGACAGCTTCATGGACTTCCGGGCGGGCCTCGTCGCGCAGGGCCGCGACTGGTACGAGAGGGCGGCGGCCTCCCCGGACCGGCTCGCCGAGCACCCGGCGGTGATCGCCGCCGCCGGTGCCCGTCGTGACTGGGCGCTTTTCGACGAGGAGACCAACTACGCGGCCGCCCGCGCGTTCGGGCGCATCACCGGCGACGACGAGGACTTCTACGAGGCGTGGACCGAGTACGAGGCCTCGCTCGACTGCCCGCTGTGCGACCACAACGACATGGGCGAGGACTTCGACTTCGACGACCCGGCCGAGATGCACAGCCGCCTCCCGCGGCTCGCCGCCCTGTGCCTCGGCGACATCGCGGGCCAGGAGCTTGCGGGCGGGGCGGGCGAACCGCCGTCGTCCGCTTCCTGACTGGCCACGCGCACGGCGGGTGGAGCATCGGGCCGAGGCGGCGTCACACCTTCCGGTCCTCGGCCTGGAAGGGGCCGGTCGCGGGGGCCACGCATTTGTCGACGACGGTCTCCTCGCCGGCCGCCGAGCCGTCCAGGCAGAGGCGTCCGCCCTGGTCGCGCAGGTCCAGAAGGAATCGCGTGGCCGTACCGGACTGCTCGAGGCCGTGGATGCGCCCGTCGATGTAGCCGAGGTCGTTCAGGATCGCCCTGACCTTGGTGGGGGTGGGGTCCTCCAGGTTCCAGAGCGCCTGGGCGATGCGCTCCTCATGGAGGTTGCCCGCGCACCAGTCGCGAGCGTTCAGCTCCACCTCGGGTCCCGCCGTGGGTGCGATCGGCTCGACGGCGTCGCTCGGAGGGGTCTCCCCGGACGGCATCGGCCGCGTCGGACCGGTCGGCGGCGCCTCCGGCGGAGCGCTCGGGGGACACTGCCGTGCGACCTTGTCCAGCATCTCGGTGAAGGCGGCGCCGGTCCCGACGCCGTTGGTGCCGGCGCGGTCGCTCTGCGGTCCGCCGGCGCCTGTCTCCTCGGTGCCACAGGCGGTGAGCGTCAGCGCGGCGAGAGTCGCCATCGCGAGCATGGGTCGCAGGTGGTGTGGGGAGCGGGTGGCGGTTCCGGCCGGGGCGGCGTTTCGTCTCATGCGCCAAGTCTCCGAACAGGCGATCTTCGCCACGTGAGTACACGTACTCAAGTCGGTGGGAGTACTCGGTCGCGGTGAAGCGGGTGTTCTACGCGGTGGGGCCATTCGGAGGTGCGTCATGGAGGGCGTCCGCCCACGGTCCGATGCCGGCCCGCCCGCAGCCCCCGACCGGCCCACCCGGACTCCAAGTCCGGCCGACCCGCAGCCCGCGACCGGCCCGCCCGGAGTCCAAGTCCGGCCGACCCGCCGTCCAAGAGCGGCCCGCCCACAACCAAGCCCCGCCCGCCCGAGTCCAAGTCCGGCCGGTCCACATCCGAAGAAACCTAATCGCGCCGCCAGTCGGGGCTCAACCGGATCTCGATGTCCTCGGATCCCGCCTCCGGCGCCGGCTCGGCGGTCACGCGGGCCCGGACCGGACGCCCCGTCTCTGCCTCGACGAACGTCAAGGGCGGGCGGTCTTCCTGGAGATACTTGTCGCCCCACTGCATCAGCGACAGGAACACCGGCAGCAGGTCTTCGCCGGCCCGGGTCAGCCGGTACTCGGTGCGGGCCCGTTCCCCCGGGTTCCGGTAGGGAACGGGCTCGACGACACCCGCGGCCTTCAGGTGTTTGAGTGCTCGCGACACCGCCGGTGCCGACGTCCCGATCCGCTCCGCGAAGTCGTCGAACTTGGTGGTGCCGTAGAAGCATTCGCGGACCACCAGGAACGCCGTCCTGGTGCTGAGCAGGTCCAGTACGCGTCCCGCCGAGCATCCGTCGCCGATCGACCAAGCGTCCCGGTCGCTCAGCCGTTCCTCGAAGTTCATCACCACACCGCCATTGTAACTAACGCTTGCGTTAGCCAGCCGGGCGTGATTCGATCTGGATAACGACAGTGTTAGTCAGATGTCAAGTCCGCTGTCCCAGAAGCCCGTTGAACGGCCGATCCGACCATCGAGGAGTGGCGAACCGCCATGCCGTTGTGGACCATTCATCACACGCCCGGGATCTTCACCGGCGAGGAGAAGCACCGGCTCGCCTCGCACATAGCCGACCACTACGAGAAGGCCGGGCTGCCCCGGTTCTATGTGGTCACGCTGTTCCACGAGACCCGGCCCGAGGACTTCTACGTGGGTGGGGAACCCGCCCCTGTCGGGGTCCGTATCGCCATCGACCACATCGCCCGCCGCAGCCCCGACCGGGAGAGCCGACGCCGGAACGCCCGGTGGATCAAGGGCATGCTGCAGCCCTACGTCGAACGGCACGCAGGGCTGCACTGGGAGTTCCACGTCGACGAGACGAGTGAGGACCTCTGGATGATCAACGGGATCGCGCCGCCCCCGGCGGGCTCCGACGCCGAGAAGCTCTGGGCCGAGAACAATGTGGCGACCCCCTACTGACCGTACCGGCGGTACCCCCGAGCCAAGAGCTCACGGATGCACCGGCTGCGGCGCGTTGAGGGTCTCGACGACCTGGTCGTAGTCGCCGCGTGCCTCCCCGTAGCGCAGGAACTTCACCCGCTCGACCTGGATCTCCTTGGCGTCGGGCTGCGATTCGATCAGGTCCATGACCTCGGCGATGAACTCGTCGAGCGGCATGGCGTGTTCGTTCTCCTCGTGACCGGGCATCAGCTCCGTGCGCACTGCCGGCGGTACGAGCTCCACGACGCTCACGGAGGTGCTGGAGAGCTGCAGCCGGACGGACTCGCTGAGCATGTGGATCGCTGCCTTCGACGCGTTGTAGGTCGGCGTGATCCGCAGCGGGGTGAACGCCAGGCCCGAGGACACGGTCATGATCGTGGCGGACGGTCGGGTCTGGAGGTGTTCGACGAACGCGCCGATGAGCCGGATCGGACCGAGCACGTTCGTCGTCACGATCGACTCGGCGCCGGCGAGGAACGACTCGGGCTTGCGCCAGTCCTCGGCCTGCATGATTCCGGCCATGGTCACCAGGACGTCGAGGTCGGGATGGGCGGTCAGCACCTGCCGTGCGGCGGCGGTGATGCTGTCCGCGTCCGCGGTGTCGATACGTACGGTGTCGATGCCGGGGTGCTCGGCCGCGATCCGTTCCAGCACGTCGGTGCGCCTGCCGCCGACGATGACGGTGTTGCCCCTCGCCTTCAGCGCGAGGGCCAGGGCGAGGCCGATACCGCTGGTGGCCCCGGGGATGAAGACGGTGTTTCCGGAGATGTTCATGCTCCGATCCTGACCGCTTCGTCGCCGCGGGTGCAGAGACCGTTTATCGGGGGATCGGCGATCCCTGGTTCGTCCTCGGGCAGCGGACGACAATGGCTCCATGGACCGAGCAGCACTGGCCGAATTCCTTCGCCGTCACCGTGAGGCGCTGCGCCCGGAGGACGTCGCCCTTCCTCCGGGCGCACGACGACGGGCCCCGGGCCTGAGGCGTGAGGAGGTGGCCTCCCTCGCGGTGATGTCGACCGACTACTACACCCGGCTGGAACAGCGCCGTGGCCCGCAGCCCAGTGATCAGATGCTGGCCTCGCTCGCCCGCGCCCTGCGGCTGACCGACGACGAGCGCGCCTATCTGTACCGGGTCGCCGGACGCAACGCGCCGGCCAGGCTGTCCGCCCCCACGCATGTCGCCCCGGCACTGCTGCGCGTGCTTGACCACCTCGACGACACGCCCGCGATGATCCTGACCGACCTCAACGAGACGCTGGTGCAGAACCGGATGGCCGTCGCCCTGTTCGGTGACGCCTCACGGCACACGGGGCTCTCCCGCAGCGCGATCTACCGCTGGTTCACGGATCCGTCGGAGCGGACCATCTACCCCGAGGACGATCACGAACGGCAGAGCCGCGCGCAGGTCGCCAATCTGCGGGCGGCCCACGGGCTGCGCGGACCGGGGTCGCGTGCCGGGACACTCGTACGGACCCTCCAGAGGACGAGCGTGGAGTTCGCCGAATTGTGGGACCGGCACGAGGTCGCGCAGCGCTTCGAGGACCACAAGACCCTCCTGCATCCCGAACTGGGTCCGATCGAGCTGGACTGCCAGGCGCTCTTCACCGAGGACCAGTCCCAGACCCTCCTCGTCCTCACGGCCCCGCCGCGCACCGACGGCCACGAGAAGCTGGGTCTGCTCGCCGTGCTGGGCCTGAACCGGTTCACCGAGGCGCCGTCCGACATCTGAGGCCGCCGTGGGCGCCGTGCGTGATGCCGGTGGGCCGTGGCACGAGGAGTGGCGTCAGCGCAGGGGGTCGATCACGGCTCCGGGGTTCAGGATCCCGGACGGGTCCAGCACGGCCTTGCCCGCCCGCAGCGCGGCGGCGAAGAGGTCCGGGCGCTGCCGGTCGTACCACGGCCGGTGGTCCCGGCCCACCGCGTGATGGTGGGTGATGGTGGCGCCGTGCGTGATCAGCGCCTCGGAGACCGCCCGCTTGATCTCGTCCCACTGCTCGACGGTCCTGCCCCATGTGCCCGCCGCGTAGATCCCGAAGTACGGGGCGGGACCGTCGGGATAGACATGGGTGAACCGGCAGGTCACGACCCCCGTGGCGCCGACCTGGCGCAGGGCGTCCCGGGCCGCGGTGTCGACGGCCGCCCGGAGGGCCGCGAACCGGTCCCAGGTGCAGGCTGTCTCGAACGTCTCCACGATCATGGCCTGGGCCGCGAGGGCGTCCCGCTGGTAGGGCATCCGCAGGAAGGAGGAGCGCCAGGTGTCGGCGGCCGAGGTCCGCGCGGCCGCCTCCGCGGAGTCGGTGTGGCGCGGCGGCTCGGGCAGGGTGCCGCCGTGGTCGCGGCACAGTTCCAGGGCGCGGTCCAGGGAGGCGGTGACGGGGTGGTCGGCGGACTCGAAGCCGAGCACCAGCACCGCGGTCGGGCTGCCAGCGTTGATGAACGCCTCCGTCGGGTCCAGGAGCCGGCAGTTGGCGGGATCGAGCCCGGACTGCGCCAGGGCCCGTACGGCCCGGACCCCCGCCTCGTAGTCCTCGAAGGCGACGGACGCTCCCGAGCGCCAGCGCGGACGGTCCTGGAGGCGGACCCAGGCCTGGGTGATGACCCCGAGTGCTCCCTCGGAACCGAGGAACATCCGGTCGGGGGAGGGGCCGGCGCCCGAACCGGGCAGACGGCGGCTCTCGACGACACCGGCGGGCGTGACCACCCGCAGCGACTCGGTGAGGTCGTCGATGTGGGTGAGGCGGGTCGCGAAGTGGCCGCCGGCCCGGGTCGCCAGCCAGCCGCCGAGCGAGGAGAACTCGAAGGACTGGGGGAAGAACCGGAGCGTGTACCCGTGGGGCCTGAGCTGCTCCTCCAGGCGGGGGCCGAGGACGCCGGCCTGGACGAGGGCGGCCCGGCTGGTGCCGTCGACCTCCAGGACCCGGTCCAGGCGGCCGAGATTCAGGCTGACCACTCCGGCGTAGTCCGCGCCCGTACGCGCTTCGACGCCTCCCACCACGGAAGTGCCGCCACCGAACGGGACGACCGCGATGCCGGCGCCGTCGCACCACTCCAGGACCTGTACCACCTCGGCCTCCGACGTGGGGCGCACGACGAGGTCGGGCACATGGGGGAGCTGCCCGAGCAGCGCGCGGACGACGTCCCGGAAGGCCTGGCCATGGCTGTGCGCCAGCCGGTCGCGGGTGTCGTACGACGCCAGCCGGGCCAGCGCGGGCGGGGCGGTGACCCGGCTCGGGGCCACGTCGAACGACTCGATCGGCGGTGCCTCGTGCACGGTCAGATCCGCGTCCGGGAGCAACGCGGCGGTGCGGCGGGTGAGTTCCGCCCGCTCCGCGCCGGTCACGGCGTCCTCGATGTTTCCCCAGCCCCACCACGAACGCGTCCTGCCGCTCATCGTGCCCCCAGCTCCTTGAACTGAACGTCGGGTAACTTACCGAGCGGTCACTTTGGCATAGGGTGGGGACATGAGCAAGCAGCCGAGGACGACACAGGGCGTGGGCACGAAGGGAATGCCCCGCAAGGACCGGGAGCGGCTGATCCTGGAGGCGGCCGCCGAGGAGTTCGGGGTCAAGGGCTACGCGGGCGGTTCGACCGCGCGGGTGGCGGCACTGGCCGGCATCACCAAACCCATGATCTACGAGTACTTCGGGTCCAAGGACAGCCTCTATCTGACCTGTCTCGACGAGGCCGGGACCCGCCTCGTCGAGGCCGTCGCGTCCGCCCAGCAGGGACCCTCCGACCTCTCGCGGGCCGTACGCACGCTGGAGGCCGTCTTTCGTGCGCTCGCGTCCCGCCTGCACGACTGGGAACTCGTCTACGACGCGACGCTTCCGCCGGACGGGCCGCTGCACGACGCGGCGACGGCGTACCGCAGGGAGCTCAACCGGCTGGGAGCGGTGGGCGTCGCCGAGTTCCTGCACGCCTCCCCGGAGGTCGAACCGCTCGACGCCGACCTCGTCACCCACCTCTGGTACGGGACGGTGAGCGCCGCGGTGTCCTGGTGGCGACACCACCCCGAGCAGACGGCCGACGAGATGGCGGCCCGCTTCGAACGCGTCGTCGCGGTGCTCTGCCCGGACCTGTGGGCGGCGTCGGATCAGCGCCGACAGGGCTGATGGGCTCGATTCCGGTGTTGCGGAGGGGAGTTGGCAGGCTGCGACAAGAGCCTGCCCTTCGTCGCGACGGTCGGGTTCGCGGGGGATCGGCTGGTCCGGTTTCAGGCCAAGATCGGTGACGTGGTCGTCGGTCCTGAGTAGGGCGTCCTCCCGAGGGGGTGCTGACTTACTTCCGCGCCGAATTGTCCGGGCAGCCACCTATGCCAACGGCATGGCCCGCGTGCATGGTGGAGGAGCGGCCCTCCGTCCTCCCCCGAGACGGAGGGCCGCGCCAGGGCCCGTACGAACGCCGCGTCAGGGCCGTACGCAGGCCGTGTCAGGGCCGTACGAAGTCCGTGCCAGGGCCGTACGAAAGCAGTGCCAGGGCCGTGCGAAAGCCGTGCCGGGCTCGGCTCGGCGGCAAGGGCGGTGCGGCCCGGCTGCTTCCTGACGGCGGGACCCTGCACCCCTCGGGCGGACCTCCGCCGCGCGGCCCGCTGCCGTGCTCCCGGTCCGGCGCACCCGGCCGCGCACCGCGGAAACCGCAGGCCGGCGTAGGTATGCTGCCCCGGTGCGTACGGTCGAGGTCCTGTTGGACGAGGCGGCGGACCTCGCGGTCCGGGAGGCGTGGCGACGGCTCGTGGAGGCGGGACTGCCCAGTCAGGCGCGGCTCCGCTCACCGACCAACAGCCCGCACGTCACCCTGGCTTCCTGTCCCGAGCTGACCGCCCCGATCCGCTGGGAACTCGCCGACGTGGCCGCCGCGCTGCCGCTGCCGGTGCGGATCTCCGGCGTGGTCCGGTTCGAGCGGCCGACCTCGGTCCTGGCCTGGGGACTCGAACTCGACTCCGCGCTGGCCGACTTGCACGGCCGGGCCTGGGACGCGGTGGCCTCCGACAGCCCGCCCGAGACGCTCAACCCCCTCCACGACCCCGCGCGCTGGAGCCCTCACGTCACGCTCGGCCGTTCCCGGCGGTCCGGCGCCTTCGCCGACCGGCGGATCCCCGAGTTGCTGCCGACGCCGCCGCTGACGGTCACGCTCACCACCCTGCGCAGCTACGACACCGAGACAGGCGCCCTGGAGGTGCTGGCGCCCCGCCCCTGAGCGGGTCTCCCCGCACGGAGTCGCCCCACCGCACCCCCGCCGACCGCAGTCGTTCCCGTCAGGGTCTCAACTCCGGCTCGCACAAGCGGAGATCGGCCGCCATGGTCGCCGACCCCGCTCCCGCCCCCGTCATCATGGCGACCCGGCACATGTCCCCACGGAATCCGTTTCACTAGCGTCCGGCGCGTCCACTCCCTCCCCCTGCGGATTCGAGGTCCCGGATGCTCCTCTCCAGCACGGACGTCACCCCACCCGGCCGACGGCGGCCCCGATGGCGTGCCGGGCTCTGCGCGCTCCTGCTCGCGACCACCGGTTCCGGCGTCCTCGCCGCCGCCGCGCCGTCACCCGCCGTCGGCGGCCACGTCCCGCGCACCGGGGTCTGCTCGCCGGACGATCCGCCGCGAGTCCCCGGTGCCGCCTACCAACAGGCCGCCTGTCTCGACGAGTTGACCACCGCCGGGACCGTCGCTTCCGGCCACACCGACCCCGCCGACTACGCGGGCCTGACCCCCAAGGACCTCCCGACACCCAGCGGAGTGCCCGGCACCCAGATCGACGGCTACTTCCCCGACACCTCCACCACCAACACCGACCACGGGTGGAACCACGACGCGCAGTTCGTGATTCGGCTGCCCGACCACTGGAACGGCGGACTCGTCGTCGCCGGAACACCGGGCAACCGTGAGCAGTACGCCAACGACCGCGCGATCTCCGACTGGGTGCTCGCACGGGGCTACGCCTACGCCGCCACCGACAAGGGCAACACCGGCCTCGCCTTCTACCGGGACGGCCGCCGCCCCGGCGACGGCATCGCCGAGTGGAACACCCGGCTCACCCAGCTCACCCGGGCCGCCCGCACGGTCGTCGAGGAGCGCTACGGCCGCTCGCCCGCCCGCACCATCGCCACCGGCATCTCCAACGGCGGCTACCTGGTCCGCTGGCAGCTGGAGAACCACCCCGAGCTCTACGACGGAGGCGTCGACTGGGAGGGCACGCTCTGGAGCTCCGATGGCCCCAATCTATTGGCGTTCCTGCCGGCCGCACTGCGCGCCTATCCGGTCCACGCGGCGGGCGGACCCGGCGCCGGGGAGGCCCGGGAGGCGATGTACGCGGCCGGCTATCCGGCCGGGTCGGAGTTCCTGTGGCCGTACCACTACGCGACCTACTGGGACCTGACCCAGCGCATCTACCGCGAGGAACTGGACCCCGGATACGACGGGGCGACCGAGGCCGGAACGCCGTTCTGCGCCTCCGGCACCCCCGGCTGCGACACCGACTACGACTACGGAACGCGCCCCCGCGCCGTGCACCGAGCCGTCGACCGCATCGCGCTGACCGGGCGCATCGGCAAACCGCTCGTCACCCTCCAGGGCACGCTCGACGTGCTGCTTCCGATCAGCCGCGACGGGGACGTCTACGCCCGGATGGTGCGCGAGGCCGGACGGGGGCCGCTACTGCGGTACTACCGCATCGAGGACGGGACCCACACCGACTCCCTCGTCGACGCGTTCCCGGGCCGGCTCCGTCCGATGACCCCCTGCCACCACGCGGCCTTCACCGCCCTGGAGCGCTGGCTTTCCGGCGAAGGACGCCCTCCCGCCGGCCACACCGTGCTCCGCCCCAAGGACGCGGACGCCACGGCGCTGCTCACCTCGTGCCCCTTGCGATAGCGGCACCCGAGCCCTGCCGCGCGCCCCCTCAGCCGCGTCCCGGTGCCGTCGCCTCCGCCTCGGCGGCGATCGGCGCCGTGGCGCGGCGGGGGAGGAGCAGCGGGGTCGCGAGCAGCAGGACACCGGCCAGGGCGATGGCCGTGCGCGGGCCGATCAGGGCGCCCAGGACGCCCCAGAGCGCGGTCAGCAGCGCGGTCGAGGCCTTGGTCGTCACCGACCAGGCGGTGAGGGTGCGGGCGACCCGGTCGTTCGCGGTGCGTTCGAGCCGGCAGGTGGAGGAGACGGGGTTGAAGACCCCGCAGCAGAAGATGAGCCCGAGCTCGACGCCCATCACCAGTGCTAGTCCGCCGGCACCCGGTCCCACGAGGGCCAGGCCGAGGGGCCAGATCGCGCGCAGCGCCCCGGACGCCACCAGGACCCGGTGCTGCCCGAACCGGGTGACCAGCGGCCGGGCCAGCCTCGACCCCAGCAGACCGCCGATCGAGGGCGCGGCGAAGGCGAGGCCGTACTGCCACGGCGTGAACCCGAGCGGGCCGAGCATCAGGACGGCCAGCAGCGGCTGGGCGGCCATGACCAGGCCGTTGAAGAGGGCCGTGTTGAAGAACAGGGGGCGCAGGGTCCGGTCGGCGAGGATGTACCGCCAGCCGTCGAGCAGGTCCGTGGCCCGCATGCGCGTGGCCTTCCGGGGTGCGGGCGGCGGCTCGTGGCCGCCGGTCGCCCGGATGCCCAGGGCGGAGAGCAGATAGCTGATCCCGTTGGCCACCACGGTCGTCACCGGACCGAGGAGTCCGACGGCCGCGCCGCCCAGCGGGGGTCCGATGATCGTGGTCGTCCAGGCGGTCGACTCGAACCGGGCGCCCGCGACGAGCAGGTCCTCGGCCGCGACCAGGGTCTTGAGGTACGCGCCGGAGGCGGCGCGGAACGTGATGTCGGCCGCCGCGACGACGACCGAGACGAGCAGCAGCTGGAGGAAGGTGAGTGCTCCGAGGGCGAACGCGGCGGGGATCGTCAGGAGCGCCGCGAACCGCACCAGGTCCATCGCGATCAGCACCGGCCGTTTGCGGCGGAACTCCACCCAGGGACCCAGCGGCACCGCCACGGCGGCGCCCACGGCGGCCCCCACCGAGGCGAGCGCGGCGACCTCGGCCGGCCCGGCGTTCAGGACACGGATGGCGATCAGCTCGAACGAGCCGAAGGCGAGCCAGGTGCCGAGGGCACTGGTTCCGTAGGCTCCCCAGAGCCACCCGAACGGCCGCCCCAGCCGGTGCCCGCTCCGCATGCCCGACCCCCTGGCCCCTCGTCCGTACAACCGATCCGTTCCGGTGGACATCAAAGCGAGCACCGCCACCAGGGATCAAACAACCGGCGGCACGCTCGCCACAACCATCGGTTGTGGGACTAGGGTGGCGGTGTGGACCTCGACACCGTCCGGACCTTCGTCGCCGTCGCCGACGCGGGGCAGTTCCAGGAGGCCGCCGCGGAACTCGCGGTCACCCAGCAGGCCGTCTCCAAACGCGTCGCCGCGCTGGAACGCACCCTCGGCGTGCGGCTGTTCACCCGTACACCGCGTGGTGCCGAACTCACCATCGACGGCCAGGCGTTCCTGCCCCACGCCCGCGAGCTGCTGCGCGTGTCCGAACGCGCGGTCGCCTCCGTGCGCACCGGACGCCGTCCGCTGCGCGTCGACATCATCGCCTCGCGCGGCGCGGCCTCGGGCCTGATGCGCGGCTTCCACCGGACGTATCCCGAGGTCGACCTCGACGTGGTGATGCTGTTCGACATCGAGACGGCCGTCTCCGCCATCCGGTCCGGCGCGATCGACGCGTCCTTCCGGGCCGTCGCCGTGCCGGACCGGCCGCTGCCCGAGGACATCGCCTCCGTACGGGTGCTGGACGAGCCGCTCCAGCTGCTGACCGGCCCCGCGCACGCGCTGGCGGGGTCGAAGTCTGTGACGGTCGTCGAGCTCGTCGGCCACCGGATCTGGATGCCGGGAATCGTCCCCGGGACCGAGTGGGCCGCCTATTACGACGACCTGGTCGCCGAGTTCGGGCTCACCATCGAGGCGACCGGACCGAACTTCGGTTCCGACGCGCTGCTCGACACGGTCGCCGACACCCCGGCGCTCGCCACGTTCATGGGCGAGCAGACGCGGCTCGTCTGGCCGGCCGGGCACGGTCTGCGCCTGATCCCGGTCGTCGACCCGACCCCTGTCTACCCGCACTCGCTGCTGTGGCACCGCGACAATCCCCACCCGGCGCTGGCCACGCTCCGCACCCATCTCGCCGCCACGACGGCGGGTCACGACGCGGCCGGGACCTGGACGCCGGACTGGGTGATCCCGCGCTGATCCCGGTCGCGGTGGCCGTCAGGGCGACGCGGGTCCGTCGGCGGCCGCGCGCAGGACCTGGAGCAGCGAGGTCGCCGGGTGCCCGGTGAGGTCCTCGACGGCGGTGCTGACGCCGGCGAGGGAGCCGTCGGCGATCGCCGTGTAGGTGGACACCCAGGCGTCGAGCTGCCAGTCGGGCGCCCCGTACACCGCGCGCGAGGCGTACGCCTCCTCGGTGGTCTCGGGGACGTAGGAGACGGGACGGCCGCCGGTCTCGGTGAGGATCCGGGCCACGTCGGTGAGGGTGAGCGCCTCGGGGCCCGTCAGCTCGTAGGCGCGGCCCGCGTGCGGACCGGGGTCGCGCAGCACCGCGACGGCGGCGTCGGCGATGTCGTCCTGGGCGATCAGGGCCGCTCTCCCGTCCCCGGCCGGACCCCGGATGGCGCCGTCGGCTCCCACGAGGGCGGGCATGAAGTCGGCATAGAGGTTGTCGCGCAGGAACGTGAAGGGGATCCCGGCGGCACGGATGTGCTGTTCGGTGTGCCAGTGGTCCCGGGCCAGGGTGAAGGTCGCGTCGGGGGCGGCGCCGTAGAAGGAGATGTAGACCAGATGCGCGACACCGGCGCGGGCGGCCGCGTCGACGAAGGTGCGGTGGTCCCGGAGCCGGTCGGGGGATTCCGAGGCCGAGACCATCAGGACGCGGTCGGTGGCGCGCAGCGCGCCCACGAGGGCTTCGTGGTCGTCGTAGGACGCGGGTACGACGGTCGCGCCGGGCAGTCGGGGGGTGCTGGACGGGGTGCGGGCCAGAAGGGTCTGCCCGGTGCCGGCGGCGGCCAGCCTGCGGGCGACGCGCCCGCCCAGACGGCCCGAGGCCCCGGTGATCGCGTACGTGGCGTCGGTGCCGGTGGAAGCCAACGTCGTCCTCCTTGAGCGGGCGCGGGCACCGATGTCCGTTCCGGACGCCGTGGCGGCAGGTCCGGAGGGCGGGTGGCCGGTCCGTGGGGTGGCGGGTGTGGGCGAAGCGGTACGAGACGTTACAGCTGGACCGCCGGGTACGACTCGACGTAGGAGTCGTCGTCGGCGCCGTAGTACGTGCAGGTGCGCGCAGCAAGGTCGACGCCGTACCCCACGATGCCCGCCGCCCAGCAGCCCCGCACGAACTCGGGGAACGTCGTCCGGCCCGCCTGATCGGCCCGCAGCGCCGCGACCAGGGCTTCCCGGTCGAAGGGCGGGACGTCGACCATGCCGGTGATCAGGGGCTCGCCCTGGACGGCGACCGGACCCGCGTCGGTCACGTAGAGCATCGCGTTGGACGGGACGGCCATCCGGCAGCGGGTGACTCCGGCCTGGCGCAGTGCCTCCGCGAGGTAGGGAAAGCCGCCGACCTGGGGGCGGACGGCGTCGGCGCGTGCCATGGCGGCCTGGAGTCGATCCATCGCGTCGGTCATGAGGGTCTCCCGGTGTGTCGGAAGGCGGGCGCCGCGACGGGACACGGCGTAGTCTTATGACAACCAATTTACAGACCGACAACATGTTGTCAAAAGGAAGAGAGGGACCCCGTGCCCGAGGTGCCGGACGAGATGGCCTTGCTGGTCGCGGACGTCTACGAGGCGGCGGGCGCCCTGCGCCGGTCGGGGGAGGCGATCGCGGCAGCCGAGGGGCAGACGCAGGCGCGCTGGCAGGTCCTCAGCGTCGTCTCCGACGAGCCCCTGCCCGTGGCCCGCGCCGCCCGCCGCCTCGGCATCACCCGGCAAGGGGTCCAGCGCGTCGCCAACGAACTCGTCCGCGACGGGCTGGCCGACTTCCGGCCGAACCCCGATCACCGGAGTTCACCGCTCCTGGTCCTCACCGACCGAGGGCGCGGCGTCCTCGGCGGGATCACGGACCGCGCGGCGGCGGCCCACCAGGTGCTCGCCGCCGGAATCGCCCCCGCCGACATCGCCGCCGCGAGGGACCTGCTGCGCCGCGTGACCGAGCAAGTGCGGCGGCAGCAGGGGGAGTAGACGCTCCGAGGCGGCCGACGACGGGTCAGGTCCCGGGTGTCGTCCGACGGGTCATGCCTCGGGTGTCGTCAGCCAGCGGCCCGGATGGCCGGGCGGCAACTGGAGGTCCTCACGCACGGCCGCGTAGTAGCCCTCGCGGCCCCGGCGCTGGCGCTCCAGAAGCGCCTGCCACGCCTCGGGGTCGCGGGTGCCCACGCGCTGGAAGCGTTCCATCTCCATCACCACGGTCACCCAGACCCTGGCCCGGTCCACCACTTCCCGGCTGCCCAGCATGATCAGCGCCTCACCGGCGGGATCGCGGTCGTCTGTGGCCCGGGCCAGGAGCGGTTCGGCCTCCGCCAGGGCCAACGGGTGCGGGTGCGGGTCGTTGCCCAGGTGGGCTGCGACCCGGTAGGTGAGCGTCACCGACTTCTTCAGCGACCGCGCGTACTCGGAGTACACGGCGAGGCGACGCTCCTCCCAGCGGTCGGCCCGGTCCCGCTTGAAGCGTTCGCGGTCGCTGCGGACGAGGGCCAGGTACGAACCCAGGGCGCCGATCACGACGCCCACGAGCGCGGGGAGTTGCTGGAGGAAGGCGGACATGTGCGCACCGTACACACCGAGTTCAGGCGAGCAGGGAGCGCCCGATGATCTCCTTCATGATTTCGGTCGTCCCGCCGTAGATCGTCTGGACCCGGCCGTCGGTGAACGCCCTGGAGATCGGCTGCTCCGTCATGTAGCCGTATCCGCCGTGCAGTTGGAGACAGCGGTCGGCCACCCGCTTCTGCAGCTCGGTCGCCCACCATTTCGCCATCGAGGCGTGCACGGCGTCGAGTTCGCCGTTCGCATGGTCCAGGATGCAGCGGTCGAGGAAGGCACGGGTGACCGCGCACTCGGTGGCCATCTCGGCCATCTCGAAGCGGACGTGCTGGAGTTCGGCCAGCGGCCGTCCGAACGCTTCGCGCTCCTTCACGTACCGCGTGGTCATCTCCAGCACGCGCTCCGCCCCGGCGACGGCGGCGACCGCGATCGTGATGCGCTCCTGGGCGAGATTGGTCATCAGGTGCAGGAAGGCGCCGTCGAGCCGGCCGAGCAGGTTTCCCTTGGGCACGCGGACGTCGTGGAAGAACAACTCGGCGGTGTCCTGCGACTTCTGGCCGATCTTGTCGAGATTGCGGCCGCGCTCGAAGCCCTCCATGCCCCGCTCGACCACGAGCAACGACAGCCCGTGCGCGCCTCCCTCGGCGATGGTCCTGGCGACCACGATCACCAGGTCGGCGTTGATGCCGTTGGAGATGAAGGTCTTGGAGCCGTTCAGGACCCAGTGGTCGCCGCGGTCCTCGGCGCTCGTGCGGATGGCCTGGAGGTCGGATCCGGCGCCGGGCTCGGTCATGGCGATCGCGGTGACGGTCTCACCGCTGCAGAACCCGGGCAGCCAGCGCCGCTTCTGCTCCTCGGTCGCCAGCGAGGTCAGATAGGGGCCGATCATGTCGTTGTGCAGGCCGATGGCGAACCCGGCGGCGTACGCGCGGCCGAACTCCTCGGCCACGACGGCGCTGTAGCGGTAGTCGGTGTTCCCGCCGCCCCCGTACTCCTCCGCCACGGCGAGACCGAGCAGCCCCTGCCGGCCGGCGGCCAGCCAGACCTCGCGGGAGACGATGCCGTCCTGCTCCCAGCGCTCGTAGTGCGGCAGCACCTCCTTGTCCAGGAACGTGCGCACGACGGCCCGGAACGCCTCGTGGTCCTCGGTGTAGATCTGACGCTTCATGCGGAAGGCTCCTGAGAGGTGAGGGGCGATGAGGGTGCGAACGGGTCGTGCGGAAGCCCCGAGGCGGCGCGGGCGGGCCCGAAGGGCGCTCCACCGGCACCCGTCGTGGCTCCGGCAGCAGCTGGGTGCGACCCCGTCATCGCGGGGCCGAGGCGAGGAAACGGCCGGCTTCCTCGATGGCGCGGACGCTCTCGAACGAGCCGCCACCGTCGCAGGGGATCACGGCACCGGAGATGTAGGCGGCCGCCGACGAAGACAGGAACATCGCCAGATCGGCGATCTCCTCGGTGGTGCCGAACCGGCCCAGCGGAACACTCTTCACCGACCGGTCGCCCTCCGGGTCGTCGCCCGGTGAGAGTCGCGCCAGCCCCTCCGTTCCGGCGATCGGGCCGGGCGCGATCGCGTTCACACGGATGCCCCGGGCGCCCCACTCCAGCGCGAGCACCCGCGTCAGCTGGTCCACACCGGCCTTCGCCGCGCAGACATGGGCCTGATAGCGCACGGGGATCACGGCCTGGGGTGCGGTGATGTTGATGACCGAGGCCCCGGGGGCCAGGTGCTCGAACCCGGCGCGCAGCACATGGAAGGTGCCGTTCAGGTCGATGTCCACGACGACCTTGAAGCCGTTCGACGACAGCTCGTTCGCCTCCGCCAGGAAGTTGCCGGCTGCCCCGGAGACCAGGACGTCCACCGGACCCCACTCCGAGCGCACCGCCTCGAAGACCTCCGCGACCGACCCCATGTCCCGCACGTCCGCCACGAAGCCGCGCACGGGGTTCCCGTGGGCGCCGAGCCGGGTCACGGCCGCGTCGACGTTGGGCCGCTTCCGGCTGGCCACCGCCACCGCGGCGCCCCGCGCGGCGAAGGCATCGGCGATGGCGAGGTTGATGCCGGAGGTGCCGCCGAACACCACCACCCGCTTGCCGCTGAAATCGAACTCGACGTCCATGCGCGTCTCTCCCGAGGGGTTCCGATCCGAGGTGAGCACCGCACCGCCGACGGCGGTGCGGGTGCTGCGATGACGGCAGCGTCGAGCAAGCTGACAAAATAGTCAAGTCTGATGCGGCTGGCTCGCGAGTCGCTCATGACTGCTGTTGCGGATGCTGGTGAGGTTGTGGGTGACCGATCCGTTGGGTGCGATGATGTGATGCGCATCTCTCTGACAAAAAAGTCAGATACGGAGGCCGGAGTGGGTGCGGCCGGGAAAGCTGCTGGTCGGGGTGCATCCGGACGGCCGGTCGGGAGGGCTTCGGGGTGCCCGCCGGTCGCCGGCCGGCCGGTGGGCGCCCTTGCTCGGTTGTGCAACGAGTTGCACAATCAGGCCCTGTCTCCGGCCGGGACCTCGACAGCCGTCGGGCTCTCGAGCTTCCGTCGCGTGCCGTCCGCCCCTCGAACTTCCGTCGCCGGCCGTCCAGCCCTCGTCGGCTGCCGTCCCAGGCGTCTCAGGTGCCTCGGCGGTCCCGGCCCTCACGTCCTGAAATCCTCGAAGCCGCCCAAGGACCCGTCATGTCGCTGCCTCCCGCCCTGTCCCGGCCGCTCACGCTGCCCGTCGTGGGCTCGCCCCTGTTCATCGCCTCCGGGCCCGAACTGGTCATCGCCCAGTGCCAGGCCGGGGTGATCGGCTCCTTTCCGGCCCTGAACGCCCGGCCCGCCTCCCTGCTCTCCGACTGGCTGGACCGCATCACCGAGGAGAACGCCGCCTACGCAGCCACGCATCCGGACGCCGTCGTCGCCCCCTTCGCGGTGAACCAGATCGTGCACCGCTCGAACGACCGGCTCGAGCACGACATGGACGTGATCGTGAAGCACCGGGTGCCGATCGTGATCACCTCGCTGGGCGCCCGCCCCGAGATCAACGACGCCGTCCACGCGTACGGCGGGATCGTGCTGCACGACGTGATCAGCGACCAATTCGCCCGCAAGGCAATCGAGAAGGGCGCGGACGGGGTGATCGCCGTGGCCGCCGGGGCCGGTGGGCACGCGGGCACGCAGTCGCCCTTCGCGCTCGTCCAGGAGATCCGTGACTGGTTCGACGGTCCGCTGCTGATGTCGGGTGCCATCGCCCACGGCCGGTCGATCCTGGCCGCCCTGGCCGCGGGGGCCGACCTCGCCTACATCGGATCGGCGTTCCTCTCCACCACCGAGGCCAACAACACGCCCGCGTACAAGCGGATGATCGTGGACAGCACCGCCAAGGACATCGTCTACAGCAACCTGTTCACCGGCGTCCACGGCAACTACCTGCGCGGCAGCATCACCGCCGCGGGGCTCGACCCGGACGACCTCCCCGTGTCCGACCCGTCCGCGATGGACTTCGGCTCCGGCGGCAACACGAACGCCCGGGCATGGAAGGACATCTGGGGATCCGGCCAGGGCATCGGCGCCGTCAAGCGGAGCCTGACCGTCGCCGAACTCGTCGCCTCGCTCAAGGCGCAGTACGACGAGGCGCTGACCGGACTCACCGCCAAGACCGCGGTCCATACGGTCCCGTCGACGACGGCCTGAGCGCCGCGTCCCGCGGGTGAGCACCTGAGCACCGCGTCCCGTCGACGACCAACTGACCACAGCGTCCGAGCCTCGGACCGGCCGACCACAGCGTCCGAGCCTCGGACCGGCCGACCACAGCGTCCGAGCCTTGGACCGGCCGACCACAGCGTCCGAGCCTTGGACCGTCAGGTCACCGCGTCCCCTCGGGCGATCCGTCACCCAGCCAGAAACGGAACCTTCATGCCCGACACCCCTGTCGTCATCACGTCCACGCAAGGTGGCGTCCGGACGATCCGGCTCGACCGGCCGGCCCGGATGAACAGCCTGGACCTGAACGCCAAGGCCCAACTGCTCGACGCCCTGCGGACGGTGGCCGACGACCCGGACGTCCGCGCCGTCGTACTCACCGGAAGCGGACGGTCGTTCTGCGTCGGTCAGGACCTGGAGGAAGCGCGCTCCGTGACCGACGGAAGGGCCATGGCCGACGCCGTACGGGAGCAGTACAACCCGCTCGTGCGGACGCTGCTGACGATGCCCAAGCCGGTGGTCGCCGCCGTCAACGGGGTGGCCGCGGGCGCCGGCATGGCGCTGGCGCTCGCGTGCGACATCCGTATCGCCGCCTTGTCCGCGACGTTCACCACCGCCTTCGCCGCCATCGGCCTGTCCTGCGACACCGGGATCTCCTGGACCCTGCCCCGCGTCGCCGGACGGGCGGTGGCGCTCGACCTGCTGATGCGCCCCCGCCTCCTCGGGTCGGCGGAAGCGCTCGGCCTGGGGCTGGTGCATCAGGTCGTCCCCGACGAGGAGTTCGAGGGCGCGGTTCGGCGCGGCGCGGCCGAACTGACCGCCGGGCCCACGCGGGCGTTCGCCGCCATGAAGGCCGCGGTGACCCTGTCGTCCGGGCCGGCGCTCGACACCGCGCTGGAACGCGAGGCGGAACAGATCGGCCTCACGGGGGCCTCGGAGGACTACCGGACCGGCCTGAACGCCTTCCTGGCCAAGCGGCAACCGGCGTTCACGGGGCGCTGAGCCGCGCGCTCGCCGCCGCTCCGCCGGCACGGCCCCCGCCCGTCGCGCACTCCGCGGCGGATCAACGGGGTGTCGATACCGGTTCGTTCACGGGACCACCTGGTGCGGGCGGGGCGCGATGGCCCAAGCTGGCCCGCATGGACTGGTTGCCACTGCTCTCCACCCTGGCCGGGGCCGCGATCGGTATCGGCTCCACGCTCATCGCCGACCGGAACCGGTGGAAGCGCGAGGACGTCAAGGACGGGCTGAGGCTCCGGCTCGACGTCTACACGCAATACACCACCACTGTGAAGGTCCTCGGCGAGACGCTGCGTGCCCTGGCCGAGCGCGAACACCCCTCCGACGAGGACCGGGCGCGCGCACTGCGCGAGGCGTTCCGGGACTCCGGACTGGCCGTCGCGTCGGAGCGGATGTGGCTCACCGCCCCCGAACCCGTCGTCAAGGCCTCCAACAGCGTGTTCCACTGCCTGCGCCGCATCTGCGACGGCTACATCGACGGCACCCCCCTCAACAGCCCTGAGGACCGCGCCCGTTGGGAGGCGCGCGGCACGGCGGCGGCCAGGATGCGCAAACTGATGCGCGAGGACCTGGGTGTCGGTCCCCTCGCAGAACGGCACAGTCCGCTGCTCGACGACTCCACGCATCCGGCCACGCCCTGACAGCGGGCGCGGCACCGTCGCAGTGGGTCGGCGCACCGGGACGGTGCCGTGGCGCGTCAGCGGACGACAGCGGGAGGACCCGGTCGGGGCAACAGCCCTACACCGCACCCCACTTGGATCAGCCGGACGTCGTTCCAGCGGACGCGTCGGCGCGGGCGGCCCAGTTCTCGTCCGGGGCGCCGCGCAGGCCGATGGCCGCCGCCCACAGCCGGGAGAGGTGGTCGACCACCGTGTCCTCGTCGTACGGCTCGTCCATGGAGGACCGTGCGTGGGCGACCTGCTCGACCATCGACCCCAGCGCCAGGGCCGTCAGCCGGGTGTCCAGGTCCGGATTCGCGAGCCCCGCGTCCTGGAGGCGACGGATGCCCCGGGTGGCGCGGCTGACGTAGAACTCCCGGATCTCGAGGACCACCTGGCGCATGGTCTCGTCGGCGGCCGCCCCCTGGTCCACCAGCCGCAGCACCTTGGACGCGCGGTCCCAGGCGCGCAGGTAGAGACGGTTCGCCTCGACCAGCTTCGTGTACGGGTCGTCCGCGGTGTCCGGCGGCACGAGGCTGGACGCGAACATCTCGCCCGCGACCGACCGCACCACGTGGTGCAGCAGGTCTTCTCTGGACTCGAAGTACGTGTAGAACGTGCCGTACGAGACACCCGCCGCCTGCGCCACCGCCTCGGGGCTGAACGCCGACCAGCCCTGCTGCTCCAGGACGTCCCGCCCGGCGAGGACCAGGCCGTCACGCGTGCGCCGACCACGTGTGGTGGTCGGCGGCGTCGGAGCTGGCTTGGTCCTCTGTCGTCCCATGCCCCCATCATCGCACCCTGCCCGCGGCCGGCTGCGGCCCAGCCGGGAGGCCCGTGACCGGGCCCTTCGGCGGGCCCGCGGCCTACGGCGAGCCACCTGGGTCGCAGCCGCAGCCGCAGCCGCAGCCGCAGCCGCAGTTGCGGCCGTGGCCGTGGCCGTTCAGGACAGGATCTCGACGTACCCGTCGGTGCCGTGAACGCGGATGCGCTGACCGTCGCGGATCAGCCGGGTGGCCCCCTCCACGCCCACGACCGCCGGCAGACCGTACTCACGGGCGATGACCGCGCCGTGCGTCATCAGACCGCCCACCTCCGTCACCAGGCCCGCGACCGCGACGAACAACGGCGACCAACTGGGGTCCGTGAACGGTGTGACCAGGATGTCGCCCGCCTCCAGATCGGCGTCCGCCAGGTCGAGGACGACGCGGGCCCTTCCCTCGACGGTCCCGGCGGAGACCGGCAGGCCGACCAGGGCGCCCTCCGGCGCGTCGTCGCGCCGGTACGCCCCGTTGACCGCCTCGCCGTCCGAAGTGAGCACCCGGGGCGGTGTGAGCGCCCGGTACGACCGGAACTCCTCCTTGCGCCGCCGCACGAGCGGGTCGTCCACCCGGTTCGTCCGCACGACGTCGTGGAACTCCTGGAACGTGAGGTGGAAGACGTCCTCCTTCTCGGCGAGCACCCCGGCCAGCACGAGCCGGCCGGCCTCCTCCAACAGCGCCCGCTTGTAGAGGAAGGAGCGGCGGACGATGCCGTACTTCGGGTACTCCCGGTACCCGGCGAACGCCCTGACCTGGTCGATCATCCGCTTGGTCGCGTCGGCCCGCCGCTCCCCGTCCGGCAGGTCCCGCAGTCGCGCCAGTACCTCCTGTTCCTTCCGTGCGGCCCTCTGCCGTCCCTCCTCGAACCGGCGCCCGGCCGCGCCCGGCTCGAAGTTCCTCACGTTGTCGAGGATCACCGGAACGAGCGTGGTGGGGCACTCGCTCCAGCGCGGCCTCGTGATGTCGATCTCGCCGACACAGCGCATGCCGTACCGGTCGAGGTAGCCCTCGAAGGCCTCGCGCGCCTCCGTCCCGCCCGGGAGCTTCACCAGGTCGTCCAGGAAGCCCTCGTCCTCGACCCGAACGGTCCGCAGGAAGGCCACCACCTCGGCGTGCGGCCGGATCACGTCCGCGACGTCGAGCAGGTCGAGGCCCATCTCCGACGTGATGTTGTCCGGTGCGGACAGCGTCAGCGTGTCCGCCGCGTTCTTCTCGCCCAGCCACTCCCACAGCCGGTCGTTGAGCCACCAGGTGGCCTCCATCCCTGCCATGATCGCCCGGATGTTCAGCGGATCGCCGAGGACCCGCTTGTGCTCCTCGAAGGCCTCCAGCAGGTAGTCGAACAGCTCCGTTCCGCTCTTCGCCCGGATCTCGCGTTCCAGGGCCGCCACGGACGCCCTGCTGCGCTCGATCAGCTCGGCGACGATGGCCGGATCGGCCTCGGCCGGGGTGGACAGGCCGCCGTCCTGAGGAGCGACCGGCCCCGCGTCGGGGAGCGCGGGGGCGGCGTGCTCGTGGCCGAGGACCGTCTCCAGAGCGTCCCGAACCAGCGGATCTCCGCGGCCCATGACGTCCAGCAGGGCGGCGCGGCCCGCGGGCGAGGCCAGCCGCGGGGCGACGTCGACGAACAGCCTCCCGCCGGCCTCGTGCATCTCCACCATGGCCGTCATACGCCACAGCGACAGTCCCAGGGGCTTCATGGCGTCGGTCATCATCTGCTGATGGCCGACGGAGACGTAGATGTGCCGCTCCTCGTCGGTGGTCTCGGGGACGGGGAACAGCGTGGTGATCGGCCGGCTCTGCACGATCCGGAACGCGTCGCCGGCCAGACACCATTCGATGTCCTGCGGCCGCCCGAAGCGCGCCTCGATCCGGCGCCCGAGGCGCACGAGCCGCAGGGCCTGCGCGTCCGTCAGCGCGGGTCGCTCCTGCCGCCCCGGTTCGACCGCCACCTCGCGCGTGCCTCCGTCCGCGAGGGCGACCACGGCGCGCTGCTTGGCCGCGATCGTCCTGGCGACGATCTCGTCGTCGCGGACCTTGAAGACGTCCGGGTTCACCAGCCCCGAGACCAGCGCCTCGCCGAGCCCGAACCCGGCGTCCACCGTGGCGACCCTGCGGTCGCCGGTGACCGGGTCGGCCGTGAACAGGATGCCGGACGCCTCGGGCAGGACCATCCGCTGCACGACCACCGCCATGTGGACCGCGCGGTCGTCGATGCCCTGGCGCCGGCGGTAGGTCACGGCCCGCTCCGTGAACAGCGAGGCCCAGCACCGGCCGATGTGCCGGAGGACCTCCGCCGGTCCCGTGACGTTCAGATAGGTGTCCTGCTGGCCGGCGAAGGAAGCCGTCGGCAGGTCCTCCGCCGTCGCGCTGGACCGGACGGCGTACGCGGACCGCTCACCGAACCGGGCCAGCGCGCCGGTGATCGCCGCGGTGAGATCGGCGGGGGCCGGGGTCTCCTCGACGGTCCGCCGGACACGCGCACTGAGGGTGCGGATCGCCTCGCGGTCGTCCGGGTCCGCACGGGACAGCTCGTCGAGCAGGCCGTCGACCGACGGTGCCTGCGCCATGATCCGACGGAAGGCGTCCGTCGTCACACAGAAGCCGTCCGGCACGTCGACGCCCTCGATCCGCGCAAGGGCGCCCAGCTGCGCGCCCTTGCCGCCCACGACCGCGACCCACGTCTCGTCGACGTCCTGGATATCCGCCACGTACCGCGCGTACGGCTCCGTCACCGCGACACCTCCCGGACAGCCGTGATCCGCCCCGCCGCTCCGGCCGATCGCCTCACCGGTGCCTCCCACCTCGTCGAACCTCGTGTCGTGCACGTACGCATCCCTGACTGCCTTCCCGCTGACGAGCCGTCCGGCCGCTCCGCCGATCGGGCGGCGCCGCACGCCGGCACCCGCGCGGACCGCGGCACAGGCCGACGATTCTGCGCCGTACCCGGGGCCTTGCGGCAAGCCCCCCGGTGCGCTATACGTTGAGAGAGGCAAGGAGAGGGCTCTCCTTGCCTTCGCCATGTCCGGGGCGCCTTTGTCTTGATCCCGCGCGAACGGACCGCAGCTTTCGCCGCTGACGAGGTGCCCTCAGTGCACCGGCGGGGGCACTCGACGGCGCCGACAGGTCACCCCCGAGCACCCCCAAGGCGCTCGCGCGGAGCGGGCGGGACTCCTTGCCGGCCTCAGGCCACGAGCAGGCGGAGCCCGAGTTCCGCGGCGTCGAGGGCGAGGAGGTCGCGGTTGCGCTCGGCCCACCGGCCCGAGGACAGGTCCTCGCGGAGCCCGGTGACGGCCCGCTCCTCGGCCTCCGGCCCCACCCTGGTCCACACGGACACCGCACGGCGCACGGTCTCGTCCAGATACGCCTCGGGCCGGCGCCAGTGGGCCTCGAAGAACCCGTCGGCGCAGTCCCACGGGATCAGCACCGGCTCCGCCCGGCCCCCGATCGCCCGGGTCAGCTCGGCCAGTGAGGGCCAGTCGGCGACGAGCCCGGAGACCTCGGGCAGATAGTCCCGGGTGAGCCAGAACCGGTCGCGCCACGCGGCGTCGCTGCCGTCGTGGGTGAACACCACCACCCGTCGGGCCACGCGCCGCATCTCCCGCAGCCCGGCGATGGGGTCCCGCCAGTGATGGACGGTGCTGAAGGCCATGGCCGCGTCGAAGCTCTGGTCCTCGAACGGAAGGCTCTCCGCGTCGGCGGCCACGCACGGTGCCGCGCCCGCGGGACGCTGGGCCCGCATCACCGCCGACGGTTCCACGGCGGTCACCTCACGGTCCGGGGGTTCGTAGGAGCCCGTGCCGGCGCCGACGTTCAGGACCGTCCGGGCGTCCCCGAGGGCGTCCCAGACGCGTGCGGCGATCCGTGGCTCGGTCCGTCGCGTCGCCGGATAGGCGGACCCGATGACCTCGTACAACTGGGCTCCGAACACAGTCAGTTGCTCCTCCGGTGTCGTCCTGATCCCCATGGCCCGTGCCTCCAGTTCGCTGTCGATCGCCGACACCATCGCCGCGGCGCGGTCGCGCTGTCCGAGCAGCAGGCCGCGCAGCCGGTGCAGGCGTGCGACCGCGTCGGTGGCCGGGTCGTCGACGAGGTCCGCGATCTCCCGCAGTCCGAAGCCGAGCCGGCGGAAGGCGAGTACCTCCCGCAGCCGCTCCACGTCGCCCGCGGCGTAGGCCCGGTACCCGGACCCGGTCCGCGCGGACGGCCGTACGAGCCCGATCTCGTCGTAGTGATGCAGCGTGCGGACGCTCACGCCGGCCAGCCGCGCCACGCGTCCCACGGTCAGGTGTTCCTCCACGCCACCGACCATGCGGCATGACGCCACGTGAGGGTCAAGGGTCGGCCGTCGTGCGTCCGGCGCTGCGCTGTGCGGGCTCGTGGCGAGTCAGGCGGGCGCGGCCTGGGCTTGTCAACACCGCGCGGCGCGCTGATAGTTGTCCTGTTTGATCATGTCAGGGCGGGTTGCGAGGGGGCGGAATGGTCCGGCGTGGTGCGACAGACGCGGAGCTCGGCGAGAGACGCGGGAGTTATCCGATAGCGAGCGCCGTCGGGGCGGTGATGCAGACGCTCCGAAGGCTGGCGGTGCTCTTCTGCCTCATCGCACTGACCGTCCTGATCATCAACAGGCCCAGCAACGCGCTCTTCAAGGGCACGATCATCGTGGCCGTGATCCTCGGTCTGATCGGGCTGAGGATCGCCTGGGGTTGGGCGTCCGCCCGGTTCGGGGCGCGGCTGTGCCACCTCCACACCGGCGGGCTCGCCGTGACCGGCATGTTCGGTCAGGTGAAGCACTCCGTGCCGTGGGGCAGCATCACCGTGATCAGGCACATGTCCAACATGTCACCGCTCCTCACCTTCCACCGGTACGAAGTGGTGCGCCAGGGCGCCAAGACCCTGCCCATCCTGGTGCTGCAGGCGAAGCCCGAGTTCGTGCCGGCCCTGAAGCGGGCGTCGGAACAGGGCGGTCTGCGCGAGCAAGGCTGAACTGGGCACGATCTGCCGCTGTTTGAGGGTCCGTCATGCCTGCGAAGGATCGTGCGTCTCCTGCCGTCACGCGGGCGGGTGAGGCAGACTCGGACGCATGGATGTCATCCCGCTGAGCCAGGGCGAGCTGCGCTGGGTCTTTCCCGAGGCGGCGGAGCCCGACGCCGTCCGTGATGCCCTGTCCGAGGCGGACGCGCAGGTGACGGCTCTGGCCCGGCATCTGGGTGCACCTGCCGGACGGGCGGGGGAGGGCCTCGCGTTTCACCGGGTCGAGGGGTTCGTGCTGGCGGGCGTCTTCGGTTCCACGGAGGCGGAGGGGGTCGGCTTCAGCGCCTCGCTCTCCTTTCCCCGCCGGTGCCTCTGGGAGCCTCGCTGGGGCCCTCCCTGGGAGGTCGAGGCGGAGGTCGCGGTCCAGTGCGACCAGGTGGCCGAGTGCGGCGGCCATACGCTCGCCGAGCGGTCGCGGACCTTCTCGACGCCGATCGGGGCCGCGAGGGGGTTGGTGGAGGCTACGGCGTGGCTGCTCGAACGGGGGACCACCGAGCCGTTGCTCTCCTGGCGGGCGCGGGAGGATGCGCGCTGCTCCGTGGTGACCGGGTAGCGCTCGGCTGCTCCGGGCTTGGCTCCGGAGAGTGTCCGTCGCCGTGTACGGAGTTCGGGGCGCCCGGTTTTCGGCGGCCGGTACCTCGATGCCCGATGCCCGGTGCCCGGCGCCGGTGCTCGGCGCCCGCGTGCCCCGGCCGTCAGACGCGTTGGGACCGGATCACGTCGGCGGCGCCGAACACGTCCTTCTTGCCCGTGATGAGGTCCTTGCACAGCTCGACGAGTTCCCCGTACGGACTGTCGAGTCCCTCGCCGCTGGCGTGCATGTAGGCGATGGCGACCGCGCAGGCGAAGCGGACGTTGAGGGAGGGGAGGGGCCGCAGCAGGAGCAGCGTGTGCAGCAGCGCCGCCGCGCGCCACGACGCGTCGGGGTCGACACCCAGGCGCGGCGGATCCACGCGGTGCCGCGCGACCGCCGCGACGAGCGCGGAGAAGTCACTGATGTGGGGCTGGTCGGGAAGGGCCGCTTCGTGCTGCCGCAGGAGCCAGCGCACGTCGATGTGGACGACGGGGGCCATGGGGGTCAGGCGGCCCTGTCCGTCGTACGGGCGACCGGTCCGTCGTCGATGCCGGCCGCGGCGATGGCGTCGGCCAGCGCGGGATCGCTGAAGACGCTCTGGAAGACGGCCGCGCCCTCCTGCAGTGCCCGGTGGTGGGCGATCGCGTTGGCGGTCGACGCCCGCACGAACGCCTTCATCGGCATGTTCTGCTCCTGGGCGATGGCTCGCAGGTCCGCGAGTTCCGCGTCGGAGAATTCCACGTTGAGTGCTGCCATGTCGGCAGGGTACTCCTGCGGTACCACGAGCTCAATCATCGCAGGTCAGTGCGTATGGATCAGGTACCTCGGGAGGTGCCGGGGCCGCCCGGGGGCGGGACTTCGCCGGCCCACCGATGGGCGTCATCCCCGCCCCGCCGGACTCGTTTGCCCGGGACCCGTTCGCACGGGACTCGTTGCGCGGGACTCGTCCACAGGGACCGTCCGCGGGGCTACGGCTGGTTCGCGGGCGGAGCGGGCGGACCGGCCACGCCGACGCACGCCTCGTTGCCCTCGGGATCGGCCAGGACCCAGTTCGACGGGGCGTCGGCGTCGCTCACCAGACGGCCGCCCGCCGCCAGGGCCGCGGCGATCCGTGCCTCGGCTTCGTCGTAGGGCACCCACACGTCGATGTGGACGCGGTTGCGCTGGGGCCGTGGGGCGTCCATCCGCTGGAAGTAGAACGGCGCTCCGCGACCGCCGGGATCGACCAGGTCCTCGTCGCTTCCCGCGCGGTCCTGATAGCCGAGGAGGGCGCGCCAGAACGCGACCACGTCGGCGCCGGAGAGAGCGTCCACGGTGACCTGGACCGTCTGGACGGCGGACGGGTCGGCCGTGAGGTCCAGTGAGCGCGCGATCGCCGAGATCTGCCCGGCGAGATCGATGTGCCGCTCGGTGAGTCCGTAGTAGTCGTCCGTGAGGCTGATCAGCCGGACGGTCACCCCCTCGCGGCGCAGGTCGACGTCCGGGTGGTCGTCGACCACGTCCGACAACTCGCTGATCGCACGCACGAGTTGGGCGCCGACCGCGAACGACCCCGTACGGAAGTAGGCGCACGCTCCCTCACCGAGCACGCGCCAGTCCTCGAGGCCCGCGGTCTCGTGGAAGCGCCGGGGGCGGATGGGTTCGTTCCTGTTCTCGTCCTCGATCATGCTGCCAACGTAGCGGTCGGCTCGGACAACTCCCTCCACTTTGCCGGCCCGGTCACTCGCCTTCGAGTGTGCGCGGATGGTCCACCCGGGAGAGCCAGGTGGTGAGCAGTGTCTCCAGCGACGCGGAGTCGGCCGGTGTCAGCAGGTCCAGCAGTCGGCGTTCGTTGCGCATGTGGTCGGTGAACGCCCGGTCGATCAGTTCGCGTCCGGGCCGGGTGAGGGCGACGATCCGGCCGCGCTGGTCGTCGGAGGAACGGCGCCGGGTGACGAGGCCGGCCCGCTCCAGGCGGTCGATCCGCTTCGTCATCGCGCCGGTGGTGACCATGGTGTGCGCGGCGAGTTCCCCGGGTGCCCGTTCGTAGGGCTCACCGGCGCGGCGCAGTGCGCACAGGACGTCGAACTCGCCCTCGCCGAGGCCGTAGGCGTCGTAGACCAGACGGAGTTCCTCGCTCAGTCGATCGGCGAGGCGGTGCAGCCGGCCGATCACTCCCTGGGGGGAGGTGTCGAGGTCGGGCCGCTCGCGACGCCACTCCTCCTGGATGCGGGCCACGCGGTCGAGAGGTTCTCCGGGTTCCATGACTGGCATTGTAGCTTCCCGGGAAGTTATATTGTCTTCCATGGAAGCTAATCCCCGATGGGTGGCACTGACCGCGGTCGCTCCGGTGGCCTGGGGGGCCAACTACTTCGTCACGCACGAGTTCCTGCCGGCCGACCGGCCGCTCTACGGAGCCGCCCTGCGCGCACTGCCCGCCGGGCTTCTCCTGCTGGCCGTGCGCAGACGGCTGCCGCGCGGTGCCTGGTGGTGGCGGTCCGCGGTGCTCGGGCTGCTGAACATGAGCGTGTTCTTCGTGCTCGTCTACGCCGCTTCCCAGCTGCTCCCGACGAGCGTGGCCTCGACCGTCATGGCGGTCGCCCCGCTGACGATGATGCTCATGGCCTGGCCCCTGGTGTCCGAACGTCCTCGGCCGGCGCATCTGGCCGGTGCCGCGATCGGTCTCGGCGGGGTCTGCCTGATGCTGCTCTCGGGGGTCGGGAAGGTGAGCCTCCCGGGCATCCTCGCCTCGGCCGCCGCCATGCTGGTGTCGTCCTTCGGCTACATCCTGGCCAAACGGTGGAGCACCGGCGTCGACGTGCTCGCCTCGACCGCGTGGCAGCTCACCGCCGGAGGCATGTTCCTGCTCCCCGTCGCCGCGGCCGTGGAAGGCCGTCCGCCCGCGCTCTCCGGGCAGAGCCTCCTCGCCTTCGCCTACGTCACCCTGATCGCCACCGCGCTGGCCTTCGTGGCCTGGTTCACCGGGTTGCGGCACCTGCCCACCGGGACGGTCGGACTGATCGGGCTGCTGAATCCCGTCACCGGCGTCGTCCTCGGCACCGTGGTCGCCAAGGAGGTGCTGACCGTGCAGCAGTTGGGCGGGCTGGTGCTGGTCCTGGCCGGAGTCGTGCTGGGCCGGCCCCGGCGTGCGGCCGGGGGTGGCGCGGTTCGGCGACCGGGCCCGGGCGTCCCGTCGGAGGCCTCGGTGAGCGATCGCTCGAACGGGGCGGGGGTGCGTTGCGGGTGAGGCTTGGGCGGGCGCGGGCGCGGGCGCGGGCGCCTGGGCGCGAGGGGTGGCGCGTTGCCCCCGGCCCGGTGTGAATTCCCGAGGGTCGGGGCCGAGGCCGGGGCCGGGGAGACCCCCGTGGGCACGGGGGGACCTCCCGGCCAAGGGCCTACGCGTGCCGTCGTACGGAGAACTCGTTGCCGTCGGGGTCGAACAGCAGGACCCGGTCGCCGTGTTCCTCGGCGGTGTCCGCACGTGTCGCGCCCAGCGAGACCAGGCGGTCGAGTTCCGCCTCCCAGTCGGCGTCTGAGGCGACCGCCAGCTCCAGGTACAGCCGGTTCGGTCCCGTCTTCGGTGCCACCGGAGGGCCACCCCAGGTGATCTTCGTACCGCCGTCCGGCGACTGGATCGCGGTCTCCTCGTCCTGGTCCCAGACCAGAGGCCAGCCCAGGACCGCGCTCCAGAAGTAGCCGACCGCCTGCGTACCGTCGCAGGCCAGCGCTCCGACGGTCCCGGTGTCGGCCAGGAACTTGTTGCCCGCTTCGATCACGCAGAACTCGTTGCCGTCGGGGTCGGCGAGCACCACATGGCCCTCTTCGGGGAGCTGACCCACATCGAGGTGGCTGCCACCGAGCTCCAGTGCCCTGGCGACCGTCTGACCCTGATCTTCCGGGGAGGCGCTCGTGAGGTCGAAGTGCGCCCGGTTGCGGCCCACTCTCGGTTCCCGGCTCGGCAGGAACCGCACGCGGTAGCCACCCGCGTCGGGCGGCGCGATCGCGAAGTCGCCGTCCGGTGCGTCGACCGCCTTCCACCCCAGGACGCCGGACCAGAACCGTGCCAGGTCCGCGGGTCGGGTCGCGTTGAAGCAGATCGCGAACAGTTGAGTGCTCATGTCCCGGACATCTCCGCTTCGCTGACGGCCCATCAGAGGTTTCGCGCATCGCGCATCGCGCATCGCGCATCGCGCATCGCGCATCGCGCATCGCGCGTCCAGCCTAGGGACGGCCGTGCGGGGTCCGCATCCGAGTTTCCGCGGGCCTATGCGCCCGCACCCCAGTGCCGGGAGGGAGCGGGCCTGCGCGCTCCGGATCCGCGAGGGCGGGCGCCACGTTCGCCCGCGCCGAAAGGGATCCGGGTCGGCGTGCCCCGGTGGTGGAGGGCCCGGACGTTCGCGCTCGCCGGACGGTTCAGGCGGTCGCGCCGTGACCCTCGGTCCCGCGTCGCACCGACTCCCACGCTCCCGGGGACAGCAGATGACGGACCGGCTCCAGCACCGAGCGCAGCCCCGCCGCGTACCGGAGGGCCAGTTCGTCGTTGTGCTCGAACACGTCGAGTTCGTTCGCCGCGGTGATTTCCAGGAAGGCCCGCAGGTCGTCGACGGTGGGATCGTGGTCGGTGCCGGTGAACCGGTCCTTGAACAGAGGCCGTCGGTCTTCGCGAAGGCGTGGGTAGGTCGCGGCTCTGTCGCAGCTCCCGTACAGATACACCAGAGCCTCGGCCCGTTCGCCGATCCGCGCGGTGAGGAGCGGGCGCTCCGCCGGCCCCAGCAGGGACACATCGAAGCCATCCGTCCCGTACGCGGCGTGGCACAGGCCCGCGAGCTGGACCTCACGCGGAGCACCCCAGTCGGCGAGCCTGCGTTCGACGCGGACCAGATGTTCCAGCAGTGTCCCTCCGGGGTGCGCCAGGACAGCCGCGTCCCGAGACCGAAGGAGGCCCTCGATACCGGACCTGTCGGCGCTCGGGGAGGTGGCGTTCGGATGCTCGGTCACGTCAGGAGTTGTAGCCGTGACGGGAACGCGAACGCAAGACGGCCTGACATCAGTGGAGTTGATGGCGTGATGCCGGCTCCTCTGATCGCGGGCCCATACCCGGAGCCGACTTACGTCCGCCTGCCCCGGCGGGGAGCTGCGATGCCGACAAGCCCGCGCCGGACAGAGCCCGTTCCCCATGTCAGGGATTCCGGCCGGCTCCGGTGGTGAGGCGCCGCAGTGAGGCCTGGGCGGGTGGGCCCCAGCTGGCCTTGCCACCCGGGCGGCCGTGGACGCCGGCGTCGGCGATGTGGAGGCAGGCGAGTGCTCGCAGCACCGCCCAGCCGCGGGCGCGACGCAGTGTCGCGGCGTCCGCGCTCGGCCCGTAGGCCTCGCGGAAGCGGTCGAGCGCTCCGTCCGGCAGCAGGATCCAGGCGGCGGCGAGGTCGAAGGCCGGGTCGCCGGCGAAGAGGTCCCCGAAGTCGATCACTCCGGTAATGGTGCCGTTCGTGGTCAGGACGTTGGCGGGGTGCAGGTCGCCGTGGAGCCAGAGACGTGGACCGGCCCAGTCGGGCGCGGCGGCGGCGTCCTCCCAGACGGCGCGGACGGCGGCCGGATCGTCGACCAGCCCCAGGCCGTGGGCCGAGTCGAGTGCCTGGGTGAAGTACGCGGCGGTGTCGGCCAGCGGACCGCCGCGGTCCCGTCCTGCCGGCGCCTTCTCGGGGGCCGGCCGGTGCAGGGCGGTCAGGAAGGCGGCCAGGGCGGCGGCCGACTCCGCCGGGCGGGTGGCGGGAGCACGGTCGGCGGGGTCGCCCTGTACCCAGGTGGTGACGAGCCAGGGTCGCGGGAAGCGCTCGCCGGGCTCACCGAGATGCTGCGGAACGGGAACCCGGAGCGGAAGGTCCGGGGCGAGCCGCGGCACCCAGGCGTGCTCCTTGCGCAGCAGCTCGTCCGCGGACCGCGTGGCCCAGGGCAGCCGCACGGCGAGGTCGTCACCGAGCCGCCACACCTGATTGTCCCAGCCGAGCGCACCCAGCTTCAGCGGAAGATCGGCCAGCTCGGGACACTGCACTCGCAACAGGTCCCGGATCAGGTCCTCGGTGATGTCGGAATCGGTGAAGGTCATGGGGAACGAGGGTAGTTGGGTCGTCGGTTCCGCCGGCGAGGACGAGGTCCGTGTCGGCGCGCGTGGGGCGAGTACACGCGCGCCGACCACGACCGGTGCCGGCTCCCGCTCAGCCCCGACGGGTTCCGTCGGTGATTCTCCTGACGATGCTCTCGGCCTGCTCCGGGTGGTGGTTCAGCCAGGTGCCGACGTGTGCTCGGACGATGTCGCGGACGCGGGTCTGTACCGTGCCGGTGTCGTGGATGCCCGGGTGGGCCAGGTCGCCGTCGCCGCCCAGTCGGGTGCGGGTGGCTCCGTAGAACTCGGGGTTGTCCAGCTTCACCGAGACGACGGCCGTCAGGCCCGCGCCGACGCGGTCGTAGGCCGGCCGAGGATCGTCGGCTGCCAACAGCCCTTGCCCGCGAGCGTATACGTCCACGGCGGCAGTCACTCCCTCGCGGAAGCCTGCCTCGTGCGTGCCGCCCTCGAAGGTGCGCATGCTGTTGGCGTAGCTCCTGACGCTCTCCTCCTGGGAGTCGCACCAGCGCAGCCACACCTCCACGGACCCCGCCATCCGCTCGTCCTCCTCCGCGAAGGAGATGGCGTCCGGGTGGACGCGTGCTCCGGTCTCCATGCCGAGGGCCGCGACCAGGTCCTCGCGTCCGTCGGGGAAATGGAAGCGCACGGACCGCGACTCGCCCGCGACCCGTTCGTCGGCGAGGGAGACGGTCAATGCCGGGTTCAGGACGGCTGCTTCGCGAAAGTGGTTCGTCAGACGCTCGAAGGAGGGGGTCGTCGTCTCGAAGATGTCGGCGTCGGGCCAGAACGTGATGGTGGTGCCGCTTCCGGCCGCCGCTCCCGCGTCCGTGGGCTGGGCGGTCGCTTCGCCGCACGCGTACTCCTGGATCCAGCGGCGCCCGTCGCGTCGTACCTCGGCGGTCAGGCGACTCGACAGTGCGTTGGTGACGGCCGGTTCGTTGCTCAAGGGGCTCAGGGCCACGGTGTGGCGGCCTCGGGGGTGGCGGCGCTTCAGGTCCTGGAGGTGGGTCAGCACGTCCTCGAGTCCCCGGCCGCCCGAGTGTCCCGCCGCTTCCACGGGTACGCCCGGACCGTCGTCGGTCACCCGGATGCCGCCGTCGGCGGTGAGGGTGATGTCCACGTGCCCTCCTGGACCGATCAGGGCATCGTTCATCGCCCGCTCGACCACGTCGAACACCGCTTGGTGCAGACCGCGTTCACTTACCGAGCCGACGTACATGCCCGGCCGCTTCCGGATCGCCTCCCGACCCCACAGATCCTCGCGCCGAGGCGTGTCCGTCGTGGTGTTTTCCCGGCTCATGAAGACCCCCTGAGTTGATGTCCGGCGGAACTCGTCACGGTACGCGAGTTTCGGCAAAGTGCCAGGTCAGAGAGTTTTGGGCGAGGGTGTAGGAGGGTGGGTGAGGAGCTGTCGGCGGGTGGTCGGCCCCAGGCGTGAGGGCCGGTGCCGGATGGCGTCGGTGGCCCCTCGGCGGCCCAGGAAAGCAGCGTTTCCGGCGGCGCCGAGGGCACAGATTCGGCGCATTCAGTTCTTGGCGGGCGGAGTTCGGTGATCGGCGCTCACGTCGCCGGTTCCATGGGGCCAGTACTGCGCGAGAGCGCCCTCTCTGTACGGGGCCGGGCTGACGCTCAGTTCGCCGGCGAAGGGCCGGTCCAGCACGAAGACGAGGAGGAGACTGAAGCCGACGAGTCCGGCGACCGAGGCCACGAAGAGCATCTGGACCCGCAGTTTGCGCATGCCGTACAGGAAGGTGAGCGGGACGAGGACGAGCGCGCCGCCGAACGCCAGTACCTGGAGCAGCGGCGGGAGTTCCTGGCGGGCCATGGTGATGCGGGCGCGGCGCTGCGAGGCGACGTCGTTGAGATGCGATACGGCCTCCTCGTAGAAGACCTGCTCGCTCTCGCTCTTGGGGTCGTATCGCTGGAGTGCTTCGTACGCGGAGGCCAGATGGGTTTCCGTCGCCCCGTAACTGGGGTTTCCCGCGCGCATCCGGGGCCACTGGTCCTCGACGACCGCGTGGACGTAGCCGCCGATGCTGGAGTCGAGCTGGGCCCGCACGTGGGCCGGGAACGCGGCGGCGTCCCGCGTGATGAGCGCCGCGTCGGTGGCTTCGGACGCCACGATGGTCTGGGTGTCCTCCAGTTGGGTCCACAGGGTGACGATGACGAACGCGAGGATGATTCCGTAGATCGCGCCGAACATGCCGAGCGTCACGCCGACCATGTCGTTGTGCTCGCCGCGTGCGACCGAGGGATATCTGCGGCGGAGCAGCACACTGCCGCCGACGGCGAGGAGGACGGTCCCGCCGACGGTGACGACGGCCAGGGTGAAGGTGCTGAAGTGGTTGAGCAGCCAGAGCGAGACGTGAGCGGAGTCTAGAGGGGACACGCCTGCCCCAACGCACGGCGTCGATCAGCCGCTACGGGTGCGACGGGCAAGTTCACACCTCCGGGTGAGGGCCGATTCCGGGGGCGTGTGTGTGCTCACGGGTGACCCGGCGCCCCACGGATGCGGAACGCCGGGCGAGCTGTGTCCACCTGCGGCGTGCCCTGGGGACCGGGGCCCGCTGTAGACGTGAGGAGGCAGGCAAACCGGTCGTCGTTCCCTCAGGAAGCGGGCAGCCGGTCGTACATCAGGAACGTGTAGGTCGCGTCGTAGGACATCAGGTTGCCGCTTGCCGCGGGGAGGCCGAGGCGTCGGTTGAGGGGGCCGGCCAGGGGCCCGCAGTGTTCGGCGGCGGGGGCGGCGAATGTGTCGTCGTACGCAGAGAACTTGATCACCGGCGGATCCTGCGAGACCCACACCGAGGGTCCCGACCGCTTCAGCTGGAAGTCGACCGGTGCGCTCGCCCCGATCGTGCATCCGTGGGCCAGCAGCGGGCTCGACAGCCGGAAGCGAAGGCTGAACCGCCCGGTGTAGAAGTCGGACCGGCCGCCGTACTCCGGCCGGATCGCCAGCCCGAGGCTCCGCGCGTGCTCACCCTCCGCCGTGCCGGTGAGCCCGCCCGGGACGGCCGTGGGCGCACTGTGCATCGCACCCCACACCTGCCCCGCCGTTCCGTCCGGCATGGGCCCCTCGGCGTGCGTCATGGTGATCGGAGCGAGGGTCATGGTGATGTTCCCGAGGTTCAACCGTGGTGCGGCCGTGTGCACTTCGCAGCGCCAGCGGGCCGGGTCGACTCCGGCCGGGAGGGCGGGGCAGTCGCCGAAGTCGGTCGCGGACTCGCCGACGGGCGAACGGGACGCGGCGTGGGCGGAGTTCGGCGCGTACGAGCCCACCAGAGCGGTCACGGCGGCGGCGCCCGCGAGGGCGAGCGCGGCGCGACGGACGAGGGACGAGCGGCGGCCATCAGTGGTCGTGTTCAACATGATCCCAGCGTGCTGGCCGAGGCCGGGCGGCCGCTATCGGTGAGGTCCCGGCCTCGACCCTGAGCCGACCCTGACGGGGTGTCAGGGTGCAGGGGGACTGGAGGGGTGGGGCGGTCCCGCTCGACCACATGATGGGCGTCGGCCGTCACGACGGCCGGCTGTCCCTGCCTCGTACCGAGACCAGATCGCCCGGACTCGCCGGGTGGGCCGGGCTGGACCGGCATTCGCCTACTAGCGGGTGGCGACCATCACGACGTACAGCATCCCGGCCGCGCAAGCCAGGCCCGCGATGACGGCCGCCGCCGTTGCGAGGCCCAACAGTCCCGTCACGCCCGCGATCGCCGTCCACCCCGCTCGGGCGGCCTTCTCGGACCGCTCGACCGCGTTTGCGTAGTCGCGGTCGTCGTACCAATCCCGGTCAGCCATGGCACCCCCTCGCTCCCGAGGATAGAAGGAGCGACCGAGAAGGGCGCCGGTGAGGTGCGCTCAGCCACGCCCGTGGTGGAACGGCGGGCTGCGGGTGGTGGGGGAGAGGGATAATCCGGGCGTGACCCTCACCGAGCGGCAGCTCATCCTTGCGGCCCTGGACCGGCAGCTCCTGCTGGAGCGGCAGCGCATCGACGTGGTGGAAGCGGTGCGCCGCATCTGTGCCGTTCAGGCGCAGGCACCCGCCTCGCCGTACCTCGCCCTGTGGAACCGGGTGGAGGGCTTCGTGCCCGAGGACCTCCACGCCGCGTTCGCGGATCGCCGGATCGTGAAGGCGACCCTCATGCGGAACACGCTGCACGCCGTCCACGCCGAGGACTACGCGCCCTTCCAGGCCGTCATGGCCCCGGGGCTGCGGGCCTCGCGGGTCTACGACCGCCGGTACACCTCCACCGGGCTGACCGAGGAGGACGCCGACGGGACGCTGTCACGGCTCGCCGAGTTCCTGGCGCACCCGCACACCGGAACCGACGTGGAGCGCGAGGTCACGGCCCACTTCGGTGAACGGGCGCGCCAAGTGTGGTGGGCGCTCAAGACGTACGCGCCGCTCCACCACGTGCCGACCGGCGGTCCGTGGTCCTTCAGGCTGCCCAACACCTACCGTGCCGCGCCCGCGCTGGCCGCCGGGGCGGCACCGGACGTGGCGGCGGGCGCACGGCGGCTCCTGCTCGCGTACCTCAAGGCGTTCGGACCGGCGTCGGCTCAGGACTTCGCGCGCTTCACCCTGCTCGGACGGCCCGTGATCACCCGGGCGCTCGGCGATCTCGGTGACCAGGTGGTGCGCGTTCCCGGGCCCGGTCGCGCCGTCCTGTACGACCTGCCGGACGCGACCGTGCCCGACGAGGACACACCCGCGCCGCCGAGGCTGCTGCCGATGTGGGACAGCATCCTGCTCGCCCACGCCGTCCCCGGGCGCGTCATGTCCCCGGAGCACCGTCCCCTCGTCGTCCGGCGCAACGGCGACATCCTGCCCACCCTGCTCGTCGACGGGCAGGTCGCCGGGGTGTGGCGCACCATCGACGGAGCGCTGGAACTGACCGCGTTCCGCAAGCTCGACAAGGAGTCCTGGCGCGGGCTCACCGAGGAGGCCGAACGGCTGGCGGCGCTGCTCGCGGACCGTGACCCGGCTCCGTACGGCCGCTACAACCACTGGTGGGACAAGGGAATTCCGGGTGCCGAGACGAGGATCGTGAAGGACTGACCAACTCGGCACGGGAGAAGGTCAGTTGGCGGACACCGTCGGGTTGGGCCGTATTTCGAGCGGAGCCGGACCGCAGCCGGGCCCCGACCGGACCGGAGTGGAGCCCGGGAGGGGCCGGATTCCCGCAGCTCGCGGCCTCTTAGGATTCCCTCCATGGCGAAGCGCAAGGTGCAGCGGCGGATGCGGACGATCCTGGGGGAGGACCCCACGGCCATGGTCTGGTGCGAGGTCCACAAGCGGATCCCGAAACCGCCCGCCGACGTCCACCGCGCCGCAGGGAAGGGCCGGCTCAAGCCGCGTCACCACTGGCTGTTGTACGTCGGTGCGGTGGCGTTCTTCTTCGTGTTCGTGCCGATGATGCTCATCGACAAGCTCGGCGACCGTCTCGGTGGTGCGACGCCCGACAGACGGTCACGGAGCTCCCGCACGGCCTCGGGAGGGACGTCCGCCGACCGGCGGCCGACGACGCGCGACAGCGAGCGCGGGGAGCGGACCGACGGTGTCTTCGACGGCGACTGGGACCTGTCGGCCGGCCAGCTGCTCCTGCGCTGGTACACCCAGTCGCCCAACCCGAAACGGCTGGTGATGCTGGCCCCCGGCCGTGTCTGCCTTGCCGCCTCACCCCGGCGCCGTCTCTCGCCCACGAAGGCGGACGACTTCCGGATCGTCGCGGAGTACCCGTCCTCCGAGGTACGGGTGGAGGGCGAGGCCGGTCAGCCCCGGGGCTTCGCCACGTTCCGGCTGTGCTTCACCGACGGCTCCTGGCTGGAGCTGGGCCGGCTGGCGGAACCCGCCCACGCCGACAGCTTCCTGAGGCACGTGGCCGCTGGCAACTGAAGGGATGTCAGTCGACATGGGTCACTGACGCGTCGTCATGATGTAGGTCGTAGGCTGTCGTTGATCAAAACCGGGGGCAGGGGTACGGGGTCGGGGGGACCAAGTCCGATGAAGAGCGCAGCCGAGACCTTCCAGCCACTGGAGGCGGACGATCCGCGTCTGGTGGCCGGGTACCGCATCGCCGCCAGACTCGGCGCGGGCGGCATGGGCCGGGTCTATCTGTCCCACACGGGCGGTGGCCGACCGGTGGCGATCAAGGTAGTACGGCCCGAGCTCGTCGACTCACCGGACTTCAGGCACCGGTTCCGCCGGGAGATCCAGGCGGCCCAGCGCGTCCGGGGCGCCTACACGGCCGAGTTGATCGACGCCGACGCGGACGGCACACCGCCCTGGCTGGCCACGCTGTACGTGCCCGGTCCCTCCCTGTCGGAGGTGGTCTCCCGGCGCGGGCCCCTGCCGGTGCAGGCGGTGCTGTGGCTCATGGCGGGGGTGGCCGAGGCGCTGGAGGCCATCCACGGCGCGGGCATCGTGCACCGCGACCTGAAGCCGTCGAACGTGCTGCTGGCCGCCGACGGGCCGCGCGTGATCGACTTCGGCATCTCGCTGGCCTCCGGCATCACCTGGCACACGGCCACGGGCGCCGCCATCGGCACACCCCAGTTCATGGCACCCGAGCAGGCGTCGGCGGGTGAAGTCACCGCCGCCACCGACGTGTTCGCGCTCGGGCAGACGGCCGCGTTCGCCGCGTTGGGCGAACCGCTCTACGGGGACGGCCCGTCGGTCGGCGTGCTCTACCGGATCGTGCACTCGGAACCCGACCTGTCGCCGCTGCCCGAGCGGATACGGCCACTGATCGCCCGCTGTCTCGCCGCCGATCCCGGTGAGCGGGCCACTCCCGCGGAGATCGTCCACATGTGCCGGGAGCGACTGGGCCGGGACGCGGACGACGGCGCGGGTCCGGCCGTCTGGCGGGACATCACGGGTCCGCCGGTGACGGTGCCGGCTCCCGTGCCCGATCCGACCCCGGTGCACCCCATGCCGTTGATCGTCTGGCCGCAGGCGGCACGTCCGGTACGGCCCTCGTCGCCGCGGCGGCGCGCCGCGCTGTTCACGGCGTACGGCGTGGCGATGACGCTGTTGTTCGCGGGGCTGGTGTACGCGATCGTGGAAGGGGGCGAACAGTTCCGCCGGATCGACGCGCTCGCCAAGTCGACGTCCACGCACGGCGCGTCCCCGAGGACGTCGGCCCCCGCGAAGGGATCGGGGACCGTGTCCGGCGCGGACCGGCGGACGCCTGGGCCCTCGGACGCCCCGGCGACCGCCACCCCGTTGGCCGAGGCACATCCGCTCCAGTGGCTGGACGACAAGCACTCCCTGCACATCGAGCAGCCGGTCGACCGCGACGACGCCAAGGGCGACATCCGCCTCGACTGCGACGCGAACAGTTGCGCCCTGGCGAGCGACACGAGTGTGATCGCGATGCTGTACACCGAGAAGCCAGGTGCCACCTTCGACTCGTGCAGCCTCGCCCTGAGCGGCGCCACCAGTCACCGTCTCCCGCTCGCCGCGGCGGCGGCCGGGAGCGAGATCTGCGTCAAGCACCCCTCCGGTGACATCGCGCTGCTCGTCATCCAGGTCAAGTCGACCGTGCTGGCGAACAAGGGCAGCTTCCTGACGGCGGACATGACGATCTGGCGGGCGTCCACCTGACCCCGTTGCACTGTCGAGCGCGCCGCCCCGGCCGAGCGAGCCGCCCTCGGGCAACCGGGCCGGCCCTGTCGAGCGTGCCGGCCCCGGCCGAGCTTGTTGCCCCCCGCCCGACCCCTCAGTCCGTTCCAGGCGGCCCCTGCGGCGAGATCAGGCCGCTCTCGTAGGCGAGGACGACGGCCTGGACACGGTCCCTCAGGTCGAGCTTCGACAGGATGCGGCCCACATGGGTCTTCACCGTGGTGGGGCTGAGGAACAGACGGTCCGCGAGTTCCGCGTTGCTGAGGCCGGTTGCCAGCAGCCGGAGCACCTCCAGTTCGCGCGGGGTCAGCCCGGACAGATCACGGTGGAGGCCGGTCCGCGGGGACTCCTCGCGGTGGGCGAAGCGTTCGATGAGCCTGCGCGTGATCGTCGGCGCGAGCAGCGCGTCGCCGGAGCGCACCAGACGCACCGCCGCCACCAGGTGCTCGGGGGTGACGTCCTTGAGGAGGAAGCCGCTCGCCCCGGCGGTGAGCGCCGCGTACACGTAGTGGTCCAGGTCGTACGTCGTGAGGATGATGACCCGGGTGCCGTCGCAGCCGTCGGGGCCGCCGCCGAGGATGCGCCGGGTGGCCTCGATGCCGTCCATCCCCGGCATCCGGATGTCCATGAGGACGACGTCGGGCCGGGTGCGCCGGACGGCGTCGACCGCCTCGGCCCCGTCCGCCGCCTCGGCCGTCACCTCGACGCCGTCCGCGGCCAGGATCATTCCGAAGCCCGTACGGACCAGGGCCTGGTCGTCCGCGATGACGTCGCCGCGCTGCACGGTGGCCGCGGGGGGGCCTCCGCCGGGCAAGGAGCCGGCCGCCGTAGAGCGGGAGCCGTTCGCGGAGCCCTATCAGCCCGCGGCCGTTGCCGTCGACCGGGGGCGAGTCCCGGACGGCTCCCGTGTCGCTGACCTCTATCTCCAGCCAGGATCCGGCGAAGCCGATCGTGACCCGCGCCCCGGCGCCGGCCGCGTGCTTGATCGTGTTGGTGAGCGCCTCCTGGACGACCCGGTACGCCGTGAGCTCGACCCCGGGCGGCAGCGGTGCGGGCGGCAGCGACACCGTCAGGCCCACCGGTGTCCCGGCCGCCCGCACCCGCTCGGCGAGGGCGTCGAGCTGTCCGAGACCGGGCTGCGGCTCCAGGCCGTCGGCGGGGGTGTCGGCGGCGGCGTCCGGGCCGGCCAGCAGGCCCATCACATGCCGGAGTTCCGCCATGGCGGCACGGCCCCCGGCCTCCACCGCCAGCAGCGCTTCCTTGGACCGCTCCGGAGCCGCGTCCATCACCTTGCGCGCCGCGCCCGCCTGTATGACCATCACGCTCACATTGTGGGTGACGACGTCGTGGAGCTCGGCGGCGATCCGGGCGCGCTCCTCCTCCACGGCCCGGCGCATGGCCTGCTCCTGAGCCCGCTCCAGGTCCGCGAAGCGCTTGCGGCTGGCCTCCAGCCGCAGACGGCCGAGACGGACGAGCGTGGCCAGCACCCCGACCACCAGGAGCACCACGGCGGGGCTGGACCAGCCGGGGAGCATGGGGTCCGTGTCCCGGAACGCGACACCGGCGAGCACGGCGGCGGCGATCAGCGCGGTCAGCGCCCGCGTCCGGTAGCGGCTGTGCGCGACGGCCCCGTACGCGCCGATGCTGCAGGTCAGCACGTTGATCCAGGAGACGGCGTCCCCGAGGACCAGCGCGGCTGCGGCGATCACGCCGAACGCCAGCAGCGGGTACCTGCGCCGGGCCATCAGCGGCAGCGCGGACAGCACGACCAAGCCCCAGGGCGCGGACGACCGCGGGTCGTACGTGGACCCCGGGACGGGCGGCACGGGGCGTTCCGGGGGCAGAATGCCCCGGCCCTCGGACACGGCCCGGGAGCTGATCCGCACCGGTCCGTCACCGGGATAGCGGGCTGCCACGATCAGCGCGACGACGGTCAGCACCACCGCGAGCAGCACGTCCAGGCGCAGCGCGCGCCGGGACGGCCGGGCGGGCTCGCCCTCCGGCCGCATCGCCCTGCGCACGTGGGCCCACCAGGTCCCCGGCCGCAGTACGTCGCCGGCCCGTTCGCGCCATGTGCCCGCCCCCGACGCGTCGCGCGGCTGCCCGTGGGGGTCCTCCTTCTCCATCCGCACATTGTGCGGCCCCGTCGCCCCGGTCCACGTCCGCCTGCGTGACCGGCCGGCCTGTCCGGCAGGCGTACTCCTCCAGGATGACCTCGTGGCCGGATCCTCCGCAGGGAGGGCCGTATGTCGGTGCCACGGCCGACGCGCTCCCGAGCCGCCCGCCCGTACGTTCACCTGGCCCGCACCGGGCATCGGCTTCCCGACCACGAAGGACGGACACACCCATGACTCACGTGATCGAACTGGAGGGCGTCGCCAAGCGGTACGGCGGCGCCGACGCCCCGGCGCTCGGACCGGTCGATCTCGGCGTGGCGCAGGGCGAGGCCCTGGCCGTGACGGGGCCGTCCGGCAGCGGCAAGTCCACGCTGCTCAATCTGATCGCCGGTCTGGACCGGCCGAGCGAGGGCTCCGTGACCGTGGCCGGGCAGCGCATCGACCGGATGGGCGAGCACGCGCTGGCCCGGTTCCGCCGGGAGCGGATCGGCATGGTGTTCCAGTTCTTCAACCTCCTCGACGACCTCACCGTCGCCGACAACATCCAGCTTCCCGCCCAGCTGACCGGGACCGCCCGGCGGGCGGCGGCGTCCCGGGCCGGGGAGCTGATGGAGGTACTGGGCATCCAGAAGCACGCCCGCGCCTACCCGGGACGGCTGTCCGGCGGTGAACGCCAACGCGTCGCGGTGGCACGGGCCTTGGTGAACAAGCCCGCCCTGCTCCTCGCGGACGAGCCGACCGGCGCGCTGGACACCGCCTCCGGGCAGGACGTCCGGGAGCTGCTCGTCGACCTGCACCGCGGCGGGCAGACCGTCGTCCTCGTCACCCACGACCTCGAACTGGCCCGGGCGTGCGCCACCCGTACGATCCACCTGGTCGACGGCCACGTCGCCGTCGACACCCACGCGGAGGCCGTCCGATGACGGGGTTCGGCAGCGGCGCCCTCGGGCGGGTCGTGCGCTCGGGTGTCGGCAGACGACGCGTCCAGACGCTGGTGATCGCCGTCGCCACGATGATGGCGGTGGCCTCGGCCGTCGTCGCAGGGTCTCTCATCGTCGCCACCAACGCTCCCTTCGACCATGCCTTCGCCCGTCAGCACGGCGCGCACATCACCGCGGAGTTCGACCCGGCCAAGGTGAGCGCGGCCCAACTCGCGGGCACGCGACGCCTCGACGGGGTCACGGCGAGCGCGGGACCGTTCCCGTCCACGACCGTCAACCCGGTGGGCCCGGACGGCGGACATCTGCCCGCGCTGACGGTCGTCGGACGGTCCGGTTCGGGCGAGGACGTGGACGCGCTGGACCTGAAGTCGGGCCGGTGGGCGCGCAAGCAGGGCGAGGTCGTGCTGTCGGCCTCGTTCTCCGGCCCGTTCCTCGAACTCGGTACGAAGCTGCGGAGTTCCGACGCCGAGGACGCCCGGACGCTCACCGTCGTCGGCTTCGCGCTGTCGGCGAGCGGGACCGCCGAGATGTGGGCGACCCCGGCCCAGGTCCGGTCCCTCGTCAGCGGCGACGGCGGCCTCTCGAACCAGATGCTCTACCGCTTCGACTCCGCGGCGACCAAGGCGCAGATCGCGGCCGACCGGAAGGCGATCGCCGCCGCCCTGCCCGCCGGCGCGCTGGTCGGCACCCAGTCGTGGCTGGACACCAAACACGCCGCCGACCAGGGCGCGGCGGCGACGATCCCGTTCCTGGTCGCCTTCGGCGTGCTCGGGATCGTCATGTCCGTCATCATCGTCGGCAGCGTGATCTCCGGCGCCGTCGGCACGAGTCTGCGCCGGATCGGCATCCTCAAGGCGATCGGATTCACCCCGCGCGAGGTCGTACGGGCCTATGTGGCCCAGGCGTTGATCCCCGCCGCGGCCGGCATCGCGCTCGGGGTCGTCCTCGGCAACGTGCTGGCCGTGCCACTGCTGAACGACACCGAGTCCGTGTACGGCACCGTGTCGCTGTCCGTGGCCTGGTGGGTGGACGTCGTCGTACCGGCCGGCGCGCTGCTCGTGGTCGCTGTCGCGGCGCTGGTGCCCGCGCTGCGGGCGGGCCGGCTGCGCACCGTCGAGGCCATCGCCGTCGGCCGGGCACCGCGCACCACACGCGGACAGTGGGCGCACCGGGCGGCGGGCCGGCTCCCGCTGCCGAGGCCGGTGACGTACGGCCTCGCGAGTCCCTTCGCGCACCCCGTGCGGGCCGCCGCGATGGTGCTGGCGGTGACCTTCGGAACCGTCGCCGCGACCTTTGCGGTCGGGCTGACGCAGTCCCTGAACGCGGTGGCCCACGCACAGGATCCCGAGAACCGCGCCGATGTCACCGCCGTCAGCGGTGGGGACGGCGCCGGCCCCGGGGGCGGTGTGGTGGAGAGACGGCGGGCGCCGGCGGCGCCGGGTTCCGGGCAGGCTCCCGCGGCCTCGGGGCCGAACCAGGGGCAGGCGTCGGCGGATCCGGCCGCGGTGCGCGCGGCGATCGCGGCGCAGTCCGGCACTGCCTCGTACTACGGCACCACGACGGGTGACGCGAAGGTGTCCGGGATCTCCGGGGCCGTCCGGGCGGTTCTCTACCAGGGCGATTCCCGCGCGGGCGGTTACGAGATGATCGCGGGCCACTGGCTCTCGGGCCGGGGCCAAGTCGTGGTGCCCACCCGGTTTTTGGAGCGGACGGGCACCCGCATCGGCGGCAGCGTGCGCGTGACGTTCCAGAAGGAGACGGTGAGCCTGCGCATCGTGGGCGAGGCCTTCGACACCTCGGACGACGGTCTGCGACTCCACGCCGATCTCGACAGCTTCGCCAAGGCGAAGCCGCAGGTCTTCCACATCGAGGTCAAGTCCGGTGTCTCCGCGGCCACTTACGCCCGCAAGCTCAACGCGGTGGTCGAGCCGCTGGGCGGCGCCGCGTTCGCCGAGTCCGCCCCGCAGGGGGAGAACATGATCGTGCTGCTCGAGGCGATGGCCGCGCTGCTCACCTTCATGCTGGTCTCCGTGGCGGGGCTCGGAGTCCTCAACTCCGTCGTCCTCGACACCCGCGAGCGCGTCCACGACCTGGGCGTGTGCAAGGCGCTCGGCATGTCCCCGCGGCAGACCGTGACGCTGGTCCTCGCCTCCGTGGCAGGAATCGGTGTGGCCGGCGGACTCATCGGCGTCCCGGCCGGGTACGCGCTGCACGACTACGTCCTGCCCGTCATGGGCCGGGCCGCGGGCACCGGGCTGCCCCCGTCGGTCCTCGACGTGTACGACACCTCCCAACTGGTGCTGCTCGGCCTGGCCGGGGTGCTCGTCGCCCTGCTGGGCGCCATGACCCCGGCGGGCTGGGCGGCCAAGGTCCGCACGGCGACGGCACTGCGCACGGAGTGAAGGCCGGGGGCCTGCGTCGTGGGGTGCCCCGGTCCGGGCGGGGCACCCCACGACGACCGGGCCGCCCGACGGCGAGGCACCGTACTGCGTCCTGGCAGTACGACGACGTCGCGGTGGTCAGGGACGCGCTGACCGCCCTGCTCATTGCCCCGGCGCACCGCCGCCCGAACCGCTTACGTGGGTCCCTCGTTCCCGGCCCGCAGCCACCGCCGGGCCGCGGCCAGTGTCACCGGGCCGCCGTCGCTCCAGGAACAGACCTCGAGCCATGACAGGTAGCCGCCCTGGGTGAACACCAGGACCTCGCCGGGGCATTCGCCGGACTCGGTGACGAGCGTGGCCTCGGCGGCCACCACGGTGCCGGCGTCGACCGGCGCCCGTGCCGCGGCGTTCGTGTCGACGTCGAAGTACGCCGTCCCGCACCCGCACGTGCAGCGTTCGCGCACGCGGAGGTGCGGAAGCTGTCGACGCAGGGCGAGGTGCACCGGATCGTCGACGGCCAGGACGGCGTCGAGGACGTCGGCCACGTCAGCGGGAAGGCTCTCCGCCATGCCGGGCCCACCTTCGTGTCAGGCCTCGTCGAAGCACAGGCAGAACGGGTGGCCGGCCGGGTCGAAGAGGACGCGTACGTTGTCCTGCGGCTGGACGTCGGCCACCGTGGCGCCGAGCGCGACCGCGTCTGCCACCGCGGACTCCAGGTCGCCGACCTGGAAGTCGAAGTGCATCATGGGCCGTTGGTCCCCGTCGGCCGGCGGCCACACCGGTGCCCGGTAGCCGTCCGCCTGCTGGAACACGAAGAACGGCCCTTGCGGGGAAGCGGCGACGACGGCCGTTCCCGGCTCCTCGTGCCCCAGGTGCCAGCCGAGGAGCTCGGCGTAGAACCTCGCCAGGCCGCCGGGGTCCGGTGCCTCGACGGTCGTTCCCCACCACATGCCGGAAGTTCGGGATCTCATGCCGCATCCTTGCACCACGAGGGCGGTCCTGTCCCGCACCGCCCTCGGGCCGACCCGGTCAGCTGCAGGTGAGCAGACCGGCCTTCTGCTTGGCGTTCAGGATGCGGTGCACGCTCTGGCTCACCTGGGTGCTGAACGCCGAGCTCTGCGTCATGCGGCTCTGCACGGCCTTGGTCATGGCCGGGATCAGGTTCGGTTCGACGGTCAGGACCACGTCACCGCCCGCGGAGATGAACTTGACCGCGCGGTCGCCCGGGGCCACGGCCTTCACCGCCACCGCGTTGCCCAGGTCGTCCGAGATGACCACGCCCTTGAAGCCCATGTTCTTGCGCAGCATGGTCTGGATCACCGTCGAGGAGAACGCGGCCCGGTTGTTCGCGTCGATCTTGCTGTACGTCGCCGAGGAGATCATCACGAACGGCGCTCCGGCGTCGATGCCGGACTTGAACACCGAGACGCTCGGACTCGTGCTCGTCGTCACCGTGTCCACGACGCCCGCCGTGGTGTCGGTGTTGCCCCGGACGTAGCCGAGCCCGGGGAAGTGCTTGAGCGTGGCCAGCACCCCGGACTGCAGGGAGCCTTGGAGAAACGCGTTGCTGTGCGGGGCCACGACCGCCGCGGTGTGGCCGAACTCGCGGTTGTACTTGCCGATCGGTGCGTTCGCCGTGCCCAGACTCGCGGGGACGACATCCGCGACGGGCGCGAGGTTCAGGTTCACCCCGGCCGACTTGAGCTGCTTGGCCCACACGGCCGCTTCGCTGCGCAGCTTCGTCGTCGTCCACGTGCCCTGGGTCAGCGCGCTCGGGATCGTCGAGAACCCGGGACCGGAGAGCACCTGCACCGCCCCGCCCTCCTGGTCGGTCGAGACCAGCAGGCCGACACGGTGTCCGGCGACGCTGTCCGCCTTCGCCTGGAGTCCGTCGACGAGCGTCTTGGTCGCGCTCGTCCCGGCCTTGCTCCGACCGGCGAGAAACACCGAGCCGACGTGGTACTGGCGCATGAGGGCGATCCGCGCGCTGTCCGGCGCGGACGGTGTGACCGAGCCCATGAAGAGCTGTCCGACCCGCTGCGCGGACGTCATCGCGGAGTAGGTCTTGTCGGCACACGTCGGCGCCGCGCGTTTCGCGGGCGCGGAGGCCTGGTCGATCGTGGCGGCCTGCGAGAGCTGCACGCCCCCGACGCCGGCCGCGGCGATGGCCAGGGCCACCGAGGATGCGATCCAGACACGGCGGCTGACGCCGGAACGACGGGTGAGCGACCGGTGTGATGCCATGGAGATACTCCGAAGGGCCTGCTACGGGCCGCTTGTGTCGTGAGCGGGTGGTCAGTTGCTCCGTCCAGGGTACCTCCGGGTACCTGGACTGCCTCTGGGCGTGCGGTGATGCTTGCCGGGAGGCCGGGGGCGGAGGGCCTGGAGAAGCCGCGCCGCCCCAGGTGAGGGGCGTACGGGGGTGGACGGGAGCGCGGGAGTGGACGGGCGTACGGGACGCGGCGAGAATTGTGGGTGAGGGCCCGGGAACGGGGCCGATGACGAGGTACGTACGGCCCCGTGGGCGGCCGGGCGTGAGCGCGTGGGTTCCTGTCGGTGCGGCCGGAGCCCTCCGGGGCCGAGGCCGCCGGAGATCCGCCGCAGCCGGGCCCGTGTCCTGTCCGGCGCAGTGAGTGCCGTAGGGACGTGTGACCGCCCGTCGGCCGCGTGTGACGGCCTCATGGTCGGCCGCCTGAGACGACCTCATAAAGTGCCCCCATGGCCGCTTCACCGCACTTGCAAGAGATCACCGCCTCGAACCTCGACACCGCCGTCGCGCTGCGCGTCCGTCCGGACCAGGAACACCTGGTGGACCCCGTGGTGAAGTCGCTCGCCGAGGCCTACGTACACCCCGGGGTCGCCTGGCCCCGGCTCATCTGCGTCGACGACCGGGCGGTGGGGTTCCTCATGGCCTTCTTCGACATCGACTGGACCGGCGACGGCACCGACTTCCGCTCCGGGTTGTGGCGCCTCAACATCGCGGACGGGCAGCAGGGCCGTGGCTACGGCCGCTTCGCGGTGGAGTGCGTGGCCGAGGAGATCCGGCGCCGAGGCGGCACGCGCCTGACGACCACCTGGCATCCCGGAGAGGACGGCCCGGGCGACTTCTACCGCACTCTGGGCTTCCGGACCACCGGAGAGACCAGCGGCGACCAGACGGTGGGCGTACTGGACCTGAAGTGAGAAAGGCCGCGCCCCGATGGGGCCCCGCGGAGTCCGGGCACTCCTGAGGGGCGCGGATCCGACGACAGGCAGGCCCGGCCGTGCGTCGAGCGGATAGCGTCTGGCCCATGGTCGAACCCGATGCCCTGCGTGTGGTCCGCGATGCCTACGACACCGTCGCGCCCGAGTATGCCCGGCTGTTCCGGGACGAGTTGAGCCGACGGCCCCTGGACCGGGCCATGCTGGGTGTCTTCGCCGAGGCCGTCAGGGAAGGCGGGGACGGCGGCGACGGGAACGGTGACGGCGGGGGCGGACAGGTCGCGGACCTGGGCTGCGGGCCCGGGCACATCACCGCCCACCTCCGCGAGTTGGGCCTCTCGGTCTTCGGGGTCGACACCTCGTCGGTGATGGTCGAGCTGGCTCGGGGGACTCATCCGGGACTTCGGTTCGAGGTGGGTTCCATGGGCGCGCTGGACATCGCGGACGGCGCGCTGGCCGGTGTGCTCTCGCGCTGGTCCATCATCCATATGCCGCCTCGCGAAGTCCCGGGTGTCCTGGCCGAGTTCCATCGTGTGCTCGCGCCCGGCGGCCATCTCCTGATCGGATTCTGGGGAGCCGACGATCCCTCCCGCCCGACGGAGGCCTTCGACCACGCGGTCACCGAGGCGCATCGGTGGTCGCCCGACCACCTCGCGCTGTTGCTGCGCGAGGCCGGTCTCGACGAGGTGGCCCGGATGACGCGCGAGCCGCGGCCCGCCGACCGGCGGCAGTTCCAGGAGATCCATCTGCTGGCCCGCAAGGCCCTGGCAGAAGGTTGATGTGACGTGACGTGACGGCCTCCCGGGTGAGGCTGTCGCGTCGGGTGGGGCAGGATGGTCGGACAAGGGGTGTCGTGTACGCGACTTATCTGGTCGCTGGGGGCAGAAGGCTTTTCCCTCGCAGGAGAAGGCGACCCCGTGTTCCGTGAACTGTCACGCACCGTACCGGCACCGCCGCTGACCGTGGCGGCCGTCCTCGCCGCCGGCCCCGCCTCGGCGGCCGCACCCCTGCCCGTGGCCGCACCCCCGCCAACGCGCCCGCGGCCGCCGGGACCCATCCCGGCCCGGCCTTCGGGCACGGCTCCTTCCAGGACATCTCCTGACCGTCGCCGTGAGCAGGGGCTGAGCCGTCCTCCGTGTCCATATGCCGGGCCCCTGCGGCGGTGGTGTGGCCGGTTGCACATCCGCCGCCGCAGGGGAAAACGGACACCGGTGAAGAGCCCTGTACCTGAGGCATGTTGGGGCCGGGAGGGGCCCCGGAGCGGGCCTCGCGTCCGTCCTGCCGCGGCCGGACCGACACCCGGAGAGGCCCTCGGCGCCCAGAGCGGGACAAGAGGGGGCCGAGAGGCCCGTACACTCGGCAACCGCCTCCGTTCCCGGCGCGAGGCCCCGACAGGAAGGACACGCTGTCCGTGTTCCAGGAAGCCCCGATCTACCGCCAGCTCGTCGCCGAGCGCGGTGACATCCCCGCGCAGGTCCGAGGCGAGGCCGAGCGGATCAAGAGCGACCTGCAGCGGGTGATGCCTCCCGTCCGGACTCAGGCTCCCGCCGCGCCCGAGCCCGTCTGGTCCGGCGCCCCCGCCGGTCTGGCGCTGCCGCCCGGCACGCAGCAGGGCTGAGCGTCACGGGGCGGCCTGAGGGGCATGCGGCGCCTGGCTGAGGGTCACGTGGCCCAGGGCTGAGTGCCACCGCGCGGCGGCGGCGGTTACGCGGCAGACGCGGCCCGCCGGCCGTACCCGGTCGGTGTCTCTGCCGCCCGCCCGGCCGGCCGTACCCGGTCGGTGTCTCTGCCGCCCGCCCCGCCGTCGTCCACCCCGTGGCACCGTCCCGGAAGCCGAAAGCTTCCGGGATCAGGACGAACCGGACCCCGCCCGCCGGTTGGGCCGGTTGGCCCGTGCGCGCCGGTGACGGGGCCCGCTCCCCGGTTCAGCGCACCGGGAAGCCGAACGTGTGACCCTGCTCCTTGAGCCAGGGGAGGATCCGGCGCAGGGCCTCGACGGTCTGCGATCGGTCACCGCCGGCGTCGTGGAACAGGATCGTCGGTCCGTTCGGCAGCTCCTGCTGGACGGTGCTGACGACGGCGTCCGTGCCCGGCCGTTCGAAGTCCTTGGAGTCCACGTTCCAGCCCAGCGGCCGCATCCCCCGGGACGCGGCCAGCTTGCGGCTGTAGGGAGTGAACGCCCCGCCGGGCGCCCGGTAGTACATGGGCCGCACGCCTCCGGACGCCTTGGTGATCATGCGTTCGGCGTCGAGTATCTCCTTCGACTGGTACGCCTCTGACTTCTTGTCCATGCCGGTGTCGTGCGACACCGAGTGGTCGCACAGCCGGTGCCCCGCCGCGACCACCTTCTTCACGAGGTCCGGGTGGGCCTGTGCCTGCGTTCCCACCATGCAGAAGGTGGCCTTCACCCCGTACTCACGCAGCACGTCCAGCACTTGGGGCGTCCATGCGGGGTCGGGGCCGTCGTCGATCGTGATGTTCACGCCGTTCGCGCCCTTGTCCGAGGCGTGCACGATCGTCACCGCGACCGCCTTGACCCGGTCGGCGGGGGCCGACGAGGAGGGGTGCGAGGCCGAGGGGTGGACGGCACCGGCCTGCGCGGTCCACACCGAGGCCCCCGCGGCCAGCAGGGTCACTCCGAGCGCCGCGCCGGCCACCTTTCCGTACCAGCCCCGCTTGCTGCCGTGCCGTGCCATGTCCGCCCCACTCCGCCGCAGTTCCCCGGTCGCCGTCCGACCACCTGGCAGGACGAGCCACGGCGGCCGGGGGATCCGCCTGTTACAGATCACGGACAATTCCGAGAGGGAACGCGGACAACTCGCGGGGGAGCGGCGGGAAACGGAGACCGGCACCGGGCCCGCGGCACCGCGCATCGGTCGCCCGGGTGATCCTTCCGCCGGCGAACGGCCCTACGGTTGGCCCATGTCCGAACTGTCATCACGTGTCGAACTGCGCCCGCTCACGCTCGCCGACGAGGACGAGTTCTGCTCGCTCGTGCGGGCCAGCGCCGAACTGCACCTGCCGTGGATGCAACTGCCCGCGAGCCCGGAGAGGTTCAGGGAATGGATGCACCGCTTCGACGACGGCACCAACCTGGGGTTCCTGATCCGCGTCCGGGAGACGGGCGTCGCCGCCGGAACGGTCAACATCAACTCGGTGATCCGGGGCCGCTATCAGGGCGCGTCCCTCGGCTACGCGGCGTTCGCCCCGTCCGCGGGCCAGGGGTACATGACGGAGGGGCTCGCCCTCACGCTGCGGTACGCCTTCACCGAACTACGGCTCCACCGGCTGGAGGCCGGCATCCGGCCGGACAACAAGCCGTCCCTGGCCCTGGCCCGGCGCCTCGGCTTCCGCTACGAAGGGGTGTCGCCCGCCTATCTCTACATCGACGGCGCCTGGCGCGACCACGAACGCTGGTCGGTGACCGCGCCCGAGCCCTGGCAGCCGGACCCGTCCCTGCCGCAGGTGTGAGCACCCCGGAACCGCCTCGGAACCCGATCCGAACCGCCCCAACAACTGCGCTTCCAAAGTGAGTTGACCTGCAAGGATCCCCTGCTACGGTGGGCCGATGCCATCCGTGAAGCAGGTCCAGGTCACCTTCGACTGCAAGGACCCCGAGCGCGTCGCCCGCTTCTGGTGCGAGGTCCTCGGGTACGTCGTTCCGCCGCCGCCGGCCGGGTTTGCCACATGGGACGACTTCGCGCTAGCGCAGCCGCCCGAGGACCGGGGTGCGTGGTTCGCCTGCGTCGACCCCACGGGTGCCGGCCCGCGGCTGTACTTCCAGCGGGTCCCGGAGGACAGGGTCGTCAAGAACCGGGTGCATCTCGACGTACGGGTCGGCACGGGACTCGTGGGCGCGGAGCGCCTGGCGGCGCTCGAGGCCGAGTGCGCCCGACTGGTCGCCCTCGGCGCGGTCCACGTGCAGACGCTGTACGCGGATGACAAGAACGAGTCCTGCATCCCGATGCAGGACGTCGAGGGCAACGAGTTCTGCCTCGACTGAGGAGCCGGGTTCCGGACGCGTACGAGGGGTGAGGCGGCCCACGAGACCGCCTCACCGCCGGCCGGTGACCGCGGAGGGAAGACCGTCCTCACCGGAGGCGAGACGGCCTCCCCTGCGGCGAGACGGCCTCTCCGGCGGCGGGAGCGCCTGAGCCCCTGGCGGGGCGATTCGGTAGGACCGCCATCGGGCGAGGAATGACAGGATGACGGCTTCGACGACCCCGAGAGGCCGGCCTCGTGCCCACCCCCGCTGACTACCTTGCCCAGGTGCAGACGGAGCGAGACGGCTCCGCCCTGGAGCGTCTCGCGCGGTGCCCGTACCCCTTTGTCTGGCAGGCCCTGGCGGCCAATCCCCACACCCCGCCCGCCGTCCTCCTCGATCTGACCGCGGCCCGCGACAGCGCCTGGAACGACAACAAGCTCCTGCGCCTGCTGGCGGAACACCCGTCCGCGGATGCCGCCGTTCTCCGGGCTGTCCTCGATGCCGTGGCGACGAAGCTCGAAGAGGGCGAACGACCCTACGCGGCCGCACTGGCACTCGCCGACCGCCCGGAACTCGAGCCGGACGACGTGGCAAGACCAGGAACCCTCCACGGAGCCTCACCCCGCCTGCGCCGCCGACTGACCTCGAGACTCGACCATCGCGCCTGACTGGCTGCGATCATTACAGGGCGGTCCTTGGAACAATGCCTGCCGCGCGCCTACCAGGGGCGGGGGTTTCCGATGCGGTAGCCGACCGTGTTGGCGAAGCAGATGGACAGGCGGGTGTTGCCGAGGTTGCGGGCGGTCTGGGTGACGACCACGGGGACGAACGGCTTGGCGTTCTCGGCGATGTCGCCCTCGAGTTCGGCGCACACCTGGTACGGGGAGTGGAACAGCAGGTGGTTGGGATCGGTGTCGTACCGGTCGAACTGCCCGAACTCGTAGGCGCCCACTCCGTGGAAGTAGTAGTAGTCGCACTGTCCGTTGGCGCACCCGCCGATGTGATTGCTGGAGAAGCCGTGCTTGTGCTGCCAGTGATGCCATGACTCATGGAGCATGACCGACGCACGGTTCCCGGCCGAGTCGGAGAAGCCGCCGAGGTTGAACAACGGGCAGTGCAGGTTCGTCCGGTCCCTGGCCGCGACCCTTCCGACCTCGGAATCCGCCTCGCTGCTGCCGTTGTACTGGATGAACCGCTGGTAGAAGGGCCCGTGGAAGCGGTTGTCGGCTGCTCTGGACGAGCTCTGGTAGTCCTCCGTGGAGTGCCACTGCGAACTGTGGTTGTCCGTGAGGCAGTAGTTGATCAGGAAGGCGCTGTTGACCACCTTCCCGAAGGGCAGGCCCACATTGCAGGCGTCGCTGATACCGGCGGGATTCCAGGAGGCGTCCGTCAACTGGTACGCCTGCCAGACCCAGTTGTACAGATCCGCCCAGCAGCCGTAGAGGGCCTGCACCGCCGTCTCTTCCGTGTTGCTTCCGTCATTGCACATCCGGCCCGGCCTCCTCCGGTGTTCCGGCGCTCCCACGCCTGCGGGGCGACGGCGGCTCCTGGTCCGGGCCGGAGTCGGGGCCGCGATGCGGCAGGGGCGGACGTTCGTCCGGGTACCGCTCGTAGAACGCGGTCACGCGGCGGTCGAACTCGGCGGTGTCCATGTCCCCGGTCAGCCGCGGTAGTCCGACCAGCTTCACGTCCTCGGCCCGTACGACAGGCAGCACCTCCTCCAAGGCCTCGGCGGTGTCACCGTGGTTGAACAGGTGCGCGTCGATCGCGGCAGCCCGTACCGCCCGCTCCGGATGGTCGGCCGCGATGCGCAGGGTGGCACGGTCCGCCTCTTCCGTGGCCAGGTAGGACAGCATCTCCGCCGCCCGCGCCTGCAACACCGTCTGGGCGTTCAGCATCGAGCGCCCGTCGTCGTCAGACTCGCCGCCGGCCTCTTCCGGCGATGGAAGCAGCTGCGTCGGTGACCAGACGAACGCCTCGAGGCGAGGCACCGCCCTCGCGTCCCGGAGCTCGCCGATCGTCGACAGCAGGACAAGATGCCGCCCGAGGTCGCGTACCGGCTGCTCCTCCAGCGCCGCGCACAGACCCTCGGCCAGAGCATCGTCCTTCGCACCGGAAATCTGGAGACGGACGACGCCCGCTTCACTGTGCGGAACCTGCGCCGCCCATGCGAGGAACTCGTCGATGGTGCCGCTGTGGAGAGCCACGGGAGCGGTGGCTTCACGCGGCACCAGACTGCGTGACGGCGGAGCGTCGGCAGGGGGCAGGGAATGGGAACTCTGTCGCGTCGCGTCTTCGCCAGGATGACGTCCCATATTTTTCAGGGTAGAGACGGGTCGAGTACATCGCACCCCGAGGCCGGAGGCCGACCACTCGTCGCCGGGGACCCATTGGGCCGCCAGAACTTTGGGTCGGCTGCTGTGATTTGCGTCGGATCGGGGCCCTTTGGGTGTGAGCAGTCGGCGGCTCCAGCGCTGCGCGTACCGGCCTTGACCTCGTCTATCAGGGAAAATTCCTGCTCACAGGGCTTTCGCAGAACCTTCACACTGCCCTATGTTCTCCATCCATGCTCCCAGCCGATGATCAGCGCGGCGGCCGTCGGCTTGCCGGCATCGCCTCCCTCACCACCGTGGTCGTTCTCGCGGTCCTCTGTGCCGTCCTCGGCCATGCCGACGGGACCGGACTGTTCGCCCCGGAGAACTGGCTGGACGCGGGATTCCTGCCCGGCAACGCGACCAGCCCGGCGTGGGCCACGGTCGTGTTCCTTCCCCTGCTGATCGGCGGCAGCGCGGCGGCCGTCCACCGGGTGGTGCGGGCCGCGGCCCCTGCCGCGAAGGCGCGTTGGGTGTTCGGCGCCGTCTGGGCGAGCCTGATCCTCGTCGCGTTCCTGGCCAAACTGGCCTACAGCGCCCTGCTGCTGGCCATCGCCGGACCTGCGGGGCTGCACATCTTCCCGACGGCCGGGGCGCTGCTCGGCGAGTGCGGTCTCACCGGCGCGAAGTACGCCGTGTACGGGCCGCTGGTCGCGGGCGTGGCGGCCGCCGCGTACCGGATCGGCGTGTGGCGCCTCGGGCGCACGGCCGGGGAGCGACGCAAGCAGGGCGAGGAGCGCAAGGGCGGCGAGGGTGCCTCGGAAGCGCCGGGTACGGACATCGCCTCGGGTGCCGGCGATACCGCGGTCACCGGCAGCACCGCGGTTACTGGCAACACCGCTGTTACGGACAAAACCTCACGGACCGACACCGCCCCGGGTTCCGACACCCCCTCAGGTGCCGACATCAACGAGATCGCCGGGTTCGCGTGGCTGCCCGCCGGTGCCGCCGTGGCCCTCCACGCGGGCACCGGCATGTTCGCCTGGGCGGCCGGACCGATACCCGGCGGCCTCGGCGTCGCCACGCTGATCGCCGGCGTCACCGCCGTGCTCGCCGGAATCGCCCTCTGGCGCCGCGCGGTGGCGCCCGCACTCACCCACGCCGGCACCGGCGCGACCCTGTGGGCCCTCGCCACGACACTCACCGTTGCGGGCGTGCTCGGGTTCGTACCCCTGTGGCTGCTCGACGCGGCCCTGAACGGATTCGGCGGGGCCCTGTTCCCCGTGGCGTCCGCGCTCACACGGGTCGCCGAGGGCGTGACCGCCGGCGTGTGCGCCGGTGTCGTCTGCGTGCCCTGGGTCGCGGAAATGGCGTGGCGGCGCAGACGGGAGCCCGCGGCCGAGAGAGGCGGTCTCGCCCGTGCCGTCCGCTGGGCGCCGCCCGTGGCCGTCGCCGCCGTGCTGGCGCTCGCCGCCGGCACCCTGGCACCGGGAAGCCCGACGGGCGTCGCCTCCGTGCAGGGGCCGACCCAGGCCGCCGCCCGCGACCGGAACGCCCTGCTGCCGCTCACCGTGCTGCGCCACGAGGGACAGGACCCGGTCATCGGCGACAGCACCGGACGCCAAGTGCTGCTGCGCGGCGTGAACGTCAACCAGCTCATCGACTACGGACAGCCCGACCCGGCCAAGCCGACCGTGCGGCCGCTGGAGGACTCCGACTATGCCCAGATGGCACGGTACGGGTTCGACGTCCAGCGGCTGGCCCTGTCCTGGTCGGCGCTGGAGCCGAAGCGCGGCGAGTTCGACGAGGGATACCTGGAGCGGGTGCGCACCGCCGTCCGGCAGGCCGCCGCCCACGGCATCCACACCGTCCTCGACATGCACCAGGACACGTACTCGAAGTACGTCAGCGCCGAGCCGGGCACCCGCTGCCGCGCCAACGCCTCACCGGAGTTCGGCAACGACGGCGCTCCCGAGTGGGCGACCCGCACCGACGGAGCCAAGGCCTGCGGCTTCCTCGGCCGCGACCTCGCGCCCAATGTGCAGCAGGCGTTCACCAACCTCTACAACGACACCGACGGCATCGGCACCGAGTTCGCCCGCGCGTGGGGCCACCTGGCCAAGACGTTCGCGGACGAGCCCGCCGTCGCCGGGTACGACCTGCTCAACGAGCCCGGTCCCGGAAACGCCCCGGGCGTGACGTCCTCGATCCTGCTCGGGCGCCTCTACCAGCAGGCGATCACCTCGATCCGGACCGCGGAGTCCAAGGTCCCCGGCAGCTTCCACCACCTGGTCTTCTTCGAGCCCTCGATCCTCTGGTCGGGCCTGGGCTTCGACACCACCCCGCCGGTCGGGTTCTCCGACGACCCGCTGCTCGTGTTCTCGCCCCACCTGTACAGCGAGTCGATCACCATGGACCAGGGCCTGGGCATCACGCTGACCTCGATCGAACAGGGCTACACCACCGCCGAGCGCACCGCACGGGCGTACGGGGCTCCCCTGTGGTCGGGCGAGTGGGGATGGTTCGGGGAACCCGACGACTTCCGCTCCCGCTTCGGCCGCTTCCTGGAACGGCAGAACGAGGACGTCCTCGGCTCGGCGATCTGGGTGTGGAAGAAGGCCTGCGGCGACCCCCAGAACGACCCCGCGGCCAGCACCTCGGGCGGCGGCGTCGTGCTCACCACCTGCCCCGAGGGCAAGCCGCTGGCGAGCCCGGCCTTCGAGATCACCGGACTGTCCCAGGCGTACCCGCGCAGCGCCCCCGGCCGCCTGGACTCCCTGCGGTCCTCGGCCGGCGGACGGGACCTGCGGCTGTCGGGCTCCGGGACGGGAATCCTGGACGTGTGGGTCCCCGGCACGGACCGCCCCGAGGCCACGGGCCACGGTCTCACCGGTATCAAGACGGAGCGGCGGCCCGGCGGCTGGCGCCTCACCGCCCACACCTCCGGCCACTACACGCTCCACGCGTCGTAGCGGGGACCGTCGGCCGGCCCGCCTCGGGGCGGGCCGGCCGACGGCACCAGGCACCGCGAGCGCCGGCCGACCCGTGCGCGCCGCCGACCCATGCGTCAGGACGACCCGGGGTCAGGGCGGCCCGAGGGGCGGAAGCGCGTGTGTCAGGCGGCCCGGGCGGGCGTCAGGAGGGCTCCGGGAGCGGACGTACGCGTGTCGGTGGACCCCGGTGCCACCCCGTGGTCCACCTCCCGATCTTCTCCGGATTGCGCATCACCCAGATGTTCCTGATCCGGTCGCCCACGACCTCGAACGCGAACACCGTCACGGTGACCCCGTCCTGCTGAGCCACCAGCCCCGGCCGGCCGTTGACGGTCCGTTCCAGGAGCACCGTGTCGGCGGGCCTGCGGCGAGCGAGCTCGGCCCAGGCGTGCGCGATCCGTTCACCGCCCACGATCGGGTGCAGGAAGGTCGTGGCGAGACCGCCCCCGTCCGCGGTCGCCGTCGCATCGGGGTCGAGCAGCCCGATGAGGGCCTCGATGTCCTTCGCCTCCCACGCCACCTTGAACGCGCCGACCACATCGGAACGGCCGCTCGCCACGCCCGCGGACGGCCGCGCGGCCCGGACCCGGCGGCGGGCCGAGGACGCCAGCTGGCGGCACGCCCCCGGCGTACGGCCGACGATCTCGGCCACCTCGGCGAAGGAGTGGCAGAACACGTCGTGCAGGACGAACGCGACCCGCTCGGCCGGGGTCATCGACTCCAGCACGACCAGGAACGCCAGGCTGACCGACTCGTCCAGGGTGACCCGGTCCGCGGGGTCGACGGACGCGCCCCCCTGCCGTCCGCCGATCCACTCCGCGCCCCCGGGCAGCGGCTCGGGGATCCACTCACCCACGTACGTCTCCCGCCGGACGCGAGCCGAGCCGAGCACGGTGAGGCAGACACGGCTCGCGACCGTCGTGAGCCAGGCGCCGGGAGACTTGATGGCCTCCTGCTGCTGCCGGGACATGGCGTACCAGCGGGTGTACGTCTCCTGGACGGCGTCCTCGGCCTCCGTCAGCGAACCCAGCAGCCGGTAGGCGAGATTGACGAGGTGACGCCGCTCGCTCATCACCGCGTCCAGGCCGGGATCGGGGTGGCCGTGCCCCGGGTCGGATCGGGTGGTCATGGTGCCTGCAGCTCCCTCGGTCGCGCGTGTGCTCTCACCCATACGACAGAACAGCACACCGGAATGTGAGGCGGGGCGTCGCCGAACACCCCACCGGGCACCCCGCCAGACCCCCGAGAGTGCACCCCGCCGGAGTGCCACCGCGCACCTCATCGGTCCGAGCCGTGCCCCCGTCGACCGGTACGGAGCCGTGCCCCCGTCGACCGGTACGGAGCCGTGCCCCGTCGAGCGGTACGGAGCCGTGCCCCGTCGAGCGTCCGGAGCCGGGCCCCCGCCGACCCTCCGGCCCGCGCCTCACATTCCGCCGGGCTGCGCTGTCGAACAGACGAGACCGACACATCGTCCGGCGCACATCAGGAGCGAAGACACCATGACTGCCTCGACACCGGCCACCCCGACGACACACACCACAGCGGCGGCGCAGGCGACGACAACGACGCCGTTCACCGCCGCCGCGACCGACGAGCGACTGGAACGGGTGGCCGCCGCGCTCAAGGAGCGGAACTTCGACGTCGAGATCCTCGACGACGCCTCCGCCGCACGAGCCCGCGTCAAGGACCTGATCCCCGCGGGCAGCGCCGTGTTCACCGCGGCCAGCGAGACCCTCCGTCTGTCCGGCATCGACCAGGACATCAACGCCGGCGGCAGGTACGACTCCGTGAAGGAACGCGGGACGGCCATGGACCGTGCCACCCAGATGGCCGAGATCTGGCGGATGCTCGCCTGCCCCGACGCCGTCGTGGGCAGTGTCTGCGCGGTCACCGAGACCGGGTCCCTCGTGGCCGCCTCGGCCAGCGGCAGCCAGCTGCCCGCCTACGCGGGCGCCGCGCTCCGCGTGGTCCTGGTCGTGGGAGCGCAGAAGGTCGTGCCCGATCTGGACACGGCACTGCGCCGCGTCGACGAGTACTGCGTCCCGCTGGAGGACGAACGCGCCAGGCAGGTCTACGGAGTGCCCAGCGCGCTCAACCGCCTCCTCGTCCTCAACGCGGAACCCCGGCCCGGCCGCGTCACCGTCCTGCTGCTCCGCGAAGCGATCGGTTTCTAGCGACCGGGAGGCGTCTCGGGGCCGCCTACCGCCGATCACCTCCGCCGATCACGCCCAGGATGCCCGTGCGCCGCGCCCACTCGGTCGCCGGCGACCACCGTCCGGTGCCGTCGCCCGAGCCCGTACCGGCGTCTCCGGCCGGCCAGAACCCGGCGACCGATCCGCCACGGTCACTGCCGATCCCGGTGGTCCCGCTGGTCGCGCCGATCCCGCCGATCCCGTCGGCCGGGACCGGCCGCCCTTCCCGGTCCGTCGACCGGAATCCGACCGTGTAGGTCCGGGTGACCCGTCCGTTCGCCGAGGTCACCCGGATCCTGCGGGTGGTGAACCCGGCACCGGGCGAGGTGAGGACCGAACCGCCCTTGGTGACCTTCACCCGAGCGTCCGACCGGGCCGGTACGGCGGAGACGGGCGGGACCCCCTTGTTCCTGGGCCAGTCGACGACGTACGTGGACACGTCCGGATCGAACCCGTCGATCGGGGCGCCGCCCACCGTGATCGCGTCGGCGTCGGCGACGCTCGCCCCGGTGGCGTCCGCGAAGTTCGTCACCGTCACCGATCCGTCGGCGCCCACGACGACGTGCGCGGCCATCGCGGCGGCCAGGTTGATCCGCTGCCAGCTCGCCCCGCCGTCCGCGGTGAGGTCGAGCGGGTAGCCCGAGTCCGTCGCGGTCTGCTCCAGGACCTCGGTGCGCTGCTCGGCGCTGAGGTCGGGGAAGGCCGTGATCAGCAGGGCCGCCGCGTCGGACGGCGTCCTGAGGGCCTGCCCGGGCTTCGCGACCTGCGAGAACCCGTAGGTCAGGCGCTGGGTGTACAGGCCGACGTCCTGCGCGGTGCTCAGACCGCCGTACGGGTCGCCCGCGCAGGCCGCGAGCGTGTCGCCGTACCCGTCCTGCTCGCACTGCGCGAGCAGGACGCCCTGGATCTCGGTGTGGGCCTGCATCAGCAGCTTGCGGAACTCCGGGTCGGCCCATCGGTGCGCCACGGTGGCCTGGCCGGTGATGCGGCCGCCCATGACGTCCAGCGGGTAGTGGAACCCGAGGACGACGCGGTTGTCGCCGTACTCCGAGGTGCGCGCGAGGATCGACGGTGCCAGCTCGGGCAGGAGCGTGGCGAGGACGGTCCCGGCCTCGTAGCCGCCGTAGGTGTGGCCGCTCGGGTACGAGCCGCCGGCCGCCAGGCCGGTATAGGAGCCGTCCTGCGACTCGTAGACGGCACCGCCGTCACCGACGAAGCCCAGCCGCACGTAGGGACGCGGGTAGCCGTAGTGGTTCTTCGCCGCGTCGACCCCGTCGAGGTTCTTCGTGACGCGGGAGAACAGGGCGCTGGTCCTGGGCAGTCGGCCGTCGGCCAGCGCGTTCTCGTAGATCCGGCCGAGCCGGGAGCCGAGTCCGTCGGCCAGCGTGACGGTGGCGCTGTGTGTCGCGTCGACCTCGGCCCGGTCCACCTGGGGCTGCGTCGCCGCGTTGTTGATGCGTACGGCGGTCCGGTCGTTCTCCGCGCCGGGCGCGGTGCCGGCGGCAACCTTGGCGTTCGTCCCGAGGACGGTCGGGCCGAGGTTCCGGAAACCGTCCAGCATGCTCTCGAAGTAGCCGTTCCCGCCGCCGGTCGTCGGCCAACTGTCGGACGGGTAGGCCGCGTTCAGTACGTCGTCGGGGAAGGGGGACGGCACGTACACCGGGTCGGAGGTGTTCGCGGAGGGGGCCGGGTCGGTGGTCGCGGGGTCGTCCGAGGTTCCGGCCAGGCTCACCGCGGTCACGGTCGCAGTGTGGGCTCCCGCCCTCTTCGTCGTCCAGAGCAGGGCCGTGTCCGCCGTCGCGGGAACGTGTGCGGTGGTGCCGTCGTCGAGGGCCACGGTGTAGCCGATGACCGGGAATCCGCCGTCACCGGCGGGCCGCCAGGTCACGCGGACCCGCCCGCCGTCGGTGAACACGCCGGTGACGGTCGGCTCTTGCGGCGCGGCGCCGCCGGTCGCCACGGGTGCGGTGGCGGGGCTCGGCCGCGAGGAGCCGAGGGCGTTCACCGCCCGGACCCGGGCCGTGTAGGAGCGGCCGGCGGGCAGCCCGGTGAAGGTGGTGCGCCGGCTGTCCGGGTCGTGGATGTCGACCCGGTGGCCGTCGTCGAGCGTGACCCTGTAGCCGGTGACGGGCGAGCCGCCGGTGTCCGCGGGGGCGGACCAGGCGACGGTCACGCTCGAGCCGGAGGAGGTCGCCGACACGGCCTCGGGCGTGGCCGGGACCTCCTTGGGCCGGGTGGCCAGGGACGCCATGGCCCCGTCGAGCGCGGCGTAGCGTGCGCCGAGGGTGTCGTCGGTGGCCGCCTCGTCCGCGACCGCGGTCCTCGCCTCGGCGAGCGCGTCGGTGAACGTCTGCCACGACGCTTCCGTGTAGCGGTCGTCGCCGAGGCCGGACGCGGTGGCGACCAGGGTCTCGAGCCGCAGCCGGGGGAGCGGGACCAGCTGCCCGGCGGCGAGCGTCAGGCCGCGGGTGGCGGTGTCGACCTCCGGCTGGGTCGCGTCGTCGGCGGCGACCAGGGCGCGGGCGGCGGCGAGTTCGCGCCGGTACACGCCGAAGTCGATCGTGTCGTAGCGCTCGGCGTGGTCGGAGAGTCCGGCGTACCGCTCGATCGCCCTGTTCAGGGCGGACTTGTCCGTGACGGCGGGCGCGTCGGTGCGGTCGAAGGTGATCCGGCCGAGGTTCGCGACGTAGGGGTGCGAGGTGTCCGGAGTCGTCACCAGCCGCAGGTGGACGGCGTGCGTGCCCGTGATCGGCGTGGGCAGTGCCAGGCTCGTCGTGCCGCCCGAGGACCACGCGGCCCCCGTGACGGGCAGCGGGACGGTCGCGTACGGGGTGCCGGGGGAGGCGGGGTCGAAGGCGTCCAGGTAGAGCTGGACGGCTGAACCGGTGCCGCAGCGGGCGGAGTTGTTGACGTAGGTGAGGGTGACGGTGTTCTTCGGGGAGCCGCCGAAGTCGATGTCCCCGTAGTCGAGCCACGCTCCGTCGTACGTGCCGCCGAGGTCGGTGGTGGAACCCGCGCCGCTCCAGCCGGCCGGCTCGCTCTTGAGCCCGCCGCCGCTGCCGGCGCGGAACGCGGTGGCGTCGAACCCGACCGGGGCGGTCGTGGAAGCCTCGTCCGGGGAGAACCGGTACCAGTCGAAGTTCGAGACCCACGGCTGCCCGGACGGGGCGTGGAAGACGAACGTCGCGCTCGACGCGCCGAGCAGGGCGTCCGGGTCGGTGACGGCCGCCCGCACCGTGCTGTAGTACTGCCAGCCGCCGGTTCCGGGAAGCGGGACGGTGGCGACGAGAGGGCCGTCGGCGGTTCCGGCGTGGATGTCGACGCTGCTCGGTTTCGCGTTCGCCGCCTGGGAGTTGGCGTAGCGGACCGTGACGCTTCGCGGGGCCACCCCGCCGAAGTCCAGCCTGTCGAACCGCTCCCACGCCCCCTCGGTGACCCCGCCGAGGTCACCGTCCGAGTAGTACGCCTCCTTCACCAGGCTGGGGCCCTCCATCTGGTCGGGGGCCTCCGCCTGGAGGACCGCGTAACCGCCGTCGTCGAGGATGAGCGCCTCGGCGGCGGAGTGCAGCGCGTCGTCCGCGGCCATGATCGTGCCCGTCGTGGAGCCGGTGTCCGCGAGGATCGTCCGCGCGCGTTCGAGGGCCGCCAGGAACACGGTCCACGAGCCGTCGGAGTAGGCGCCGCCGCGCACCAGCGAGGCCTGGTCGACGAACGTGCCGAGCGCCTTGCGGTGCACCGCGGCGGTGGACAGGACGAGCGGGTCGGTCGGGGACACTCCGGTGCCGTGGACGCTCGAGGCCCGGGCGCCGTGGGCGAAGGCCGCGTCCTGGAACGTGATGCCGAAGCGGGCGTCGACCTCTGCGCGCCCGGTGAGCGACAGCATCGCCGTTCGCGGGCCGTCGACGCGGAGGTCCGCCGTGACACCGCCCGCGAGGCCCGTCACGGTGGCCGCCCCGGTCCTGGTGAGGCTGGTTCCCTTGCGCGCGGCGAACGACGCCGGACCGGTCAGCGTGAGGCGTACAGCTCCGTCGACCGTGCCGTCCTGGTCGATGGCGAGGGTTCCCGGGCGGGCGGAGACGACCGTGTCGCCCTTGCCCGTTCCGCCGCCGGCCGTGCCGCCGGCGTCGGTGTTCAGGGAGTACGCGGGCTTCGTGTCGGCGCCCCACCCGGAGGGCTCGGAGCCCATGGTGAAGTCCAGGGTGCCGCCGGAGACGATCCGCGAGTAGTCGAGCCAGGTGTCGCCGAACCGCGTGCCGTTCAGGGTCGCGCGCTGTATGTAGTAGGCGTCGGACGACACCCCGTCGGCCTTCACCGTGAACCGGGCGCCGTTCGCGTAGCGGATCGTGGTGGAGTCGAAGAACGGGCTGCCGATCTGGAACTGGCTCGACCCGGCGGTCACCGGGAACAGGCCCAGGGCGGCGGCCACGAACATGGTCGACATGGTGCCGGCGTCGTTGTCCATCGTCGGAAGGAAGCCCCGGGGCGAGAGCTTGTAGACCTGGGTCCTGACCGGCGGGCGGAACTCGCCGCCGGAACTGGGGGCTTCGTTCGAGGAGCCGGTCGCGATGTAGCGGTTCCAGGTGGTGCCGGTGTAGATGGCGCGCACCCACTTCTGCGTCAGGCTCGGCTCACCGACGTAGTTGAAGAGGTACGGGGCCTGCAGGTCGATCTCGTTGGCGTTGGAGTGCAGCATGGCCGAGCCGTCGTCGGACCCGGAGTCCTCGCCGAACATGTGCTCCACGGCAGCCCTGCCCGCCTTCGCGCCGCCCATGGCCTCGACGAGCCCGCCCATGTCGTACGCGTCGTACCACTGGTACTGCCAGAGAGTGCCCTGGTAGAGCCCGGCCGCCTCGAACTTCTCGTGGTCGGCGCTCTGCCAGTCGCCGTTCGCGGCGCGCGGGGTGAGCAGACCGACCCGGGTACCGTCGGCCGCCGTCCAGGCACCGGGTTGGACGAGATGGTCGATCGCCATCGTCGCCTGGGCCCGCAGCTTCTTCGCGTCCGCTTCCTTGCCGAGCGCGTCCGCGATGACGGACAGGGCCCACTGGTCGTAGCCGCGCTGGACGGTCGTACCGGGATCACCGGTGACGTACCCCTGCCGCAGCTGCGCCCCCGTGTAGTACCCGGTGTACGCCATCAGGGCCGGGTAGGCCTCGTCGAGCCGGTCGAAGTCCTTGTAGCCCTTCGACAGCGCGTCGGCGACCAGGACGGCCGAGCGTTCCCAGCGCACGGTCGGGACCGAGTGGGTGAGCTTGCCGATGGACGTGCCGGAAGCCCGTGTGTCGGCGAAGAGTTCGACGAGCGACTGGATCATGTCGCGGTAGGTGGCGGGATCGATGTACGCCTCGACGGAGTACTTGCGGAAGTCGTCCCACGTGGACCAGCCGTCGTAGTACGTGAAGCCGTTCGCCCGGTGCACCGCCCCGTCCGCGCCGCGGTAGGTGCCGCTGGTGCTGGTCGCGTTCACCGGCAGCGCGTACATGCGGTACAGGTGCGTGTAGAACTCCTTGGTGAGCGTCGACCCGGGGTCGGACGTCGCGGAGGCCTGCACGTCGACGGCGCCGAGGGCGCGGTTCCAGTCGGCCCGCGTCCGCTCCCGTGCCTGGTCGAAGGTGAGCCGGCCCACCTCCGCGAGCTGGTCGGCCGCAGCCTGTTCTGCGCTGATCGGCGACAGCGTGATCCGCAGTTCGACGGTGTTCCCGGCGGACGCGTCGAATCCCAGGACGGCGCCGGTGTCGGTACCGTCCTGCGTGGTCGCTTCGCTCAGCTTGCCGTCGCCGCCCCAACTGCTCAGCGAGGTCACGGGGATGTTCGTGGTCGCGTCGTAATACAGCTGGTAGGCCGCGCCGTTGAAGGATCCCGCGACGATGCCCGTGATCGAGGTCGTCCCGTCCGGGAGCGTCGTCGCCCTCAGCGTCGAACGGGTCCGGCTGGTGAAGTTGTTCGCGAGGTCGAGGACGAGTTGGGGGGCCGCACCGGAGGGGAACGTGTAGCGTTCCAGCGCCGTGCGCGTGGTCGCGGCCATCTCGGCCCGGATCGTGCCGGAGCCCTGCGTCACCGAGGAGCCGGTGCCGGAGAGGGCCCCGAGCCCCACCTGGTAGTACCCGGGCGACGCCGTCTCGTCCTCGTGGCGGTAGGCGTGGGCGTACGTGCTCGGAGCCGGGCGCTTGTCGTAGCGCACCGAGGTCGGGACGACGAGCAGGTCGCCGCCACCGCCCGAGCCGCCGACTCCGTCGAGGTTCGTGGCGGTGAAGCCCGCGATGTGGTCCTCGTCGTAGTCGTACCCGGAGTGGTTGCGGTCCGGTGCGGTGAGCGGGTTGACCTTGGCCAGACCGTGCGGCGCCTGGGCGCCCGGAAGGTCGTTGCCGTCGTCGCCGGCGGTCGACACGAAGGGGTCGACGAGCGCCGCACGGTCCGTGCTGTCGGACGGCTCGCTCGAAGTCCCCACGGAGGAAGCGGACTTGGCGGCGGCCGCGGCTGCCGGACCAGCGGCCGCGGGTACGGCGAGGGCGAGCGTCCCGGCGAGCAGCGCGGCGGTCAGCGCGCGCAGCGGGCGGTGCCGCCGGCGGTCGGTCCTCGCGGGTCTCACGAGGTGCAGGCGGGAACGGGATCTGATGGGCACGTGACCTCTCCAGCGTCGCTCGTACACGCGCACGGTCCGGCCTCACCGGAAGACAACGTTGTCAGCCCGTGGCGCCGGACGTGCGACCGGACCGAGGTGGAAGTGGACCCACAGGATGGCATCCGTACGCCGGATTGCACCCTGTCGTGTTCACGACCGCCCGTCATCAGACAGGGAGAAGGCGTACGGCGGGCGAACGGCACGCGTACGGGGGACGCGTGCCGGGCGCCGCGAAGGCGACGCGGCCGGGGCCGGGTCAGCGGCCCCTGTTCGGGGGCCACTTCAGGTCTCCTCGGTCAGTCGTAACGCAGTTTGATCCAGAAGTAGAGGCTCATCGGAACCGTGAGCGCGCCCCAGAGGACCAGGACCACGGTGAGGGTGCCGACACCGAGAAGGGCGTTGATGAGGATCGCCAGCACGCACTGGCCGCCGACCCAGCCCCCGACCGCCTTGAACTCGGAGAGATCGTCGGAGAGTTGCTCCCGACGGAAGAACCACAGCCAGGCCATGTGGAGGCCGCCGAGCGACATCGCAGCGCCGGCGATGAGGAGGCCCGCGTCGATCAGCAGGTTCGTCTCGGGAGCGTCCTCGGTCCGGCGGGTGTGGCCGTGCACGGTCATGCTCGGGACGGTCCCCGCCCAGACGGTGACGTCGACGCGGTCGCCGGAGCGCACGTCGCGGAAGGCGCCGGGCGGGTCGTCCAGCCGGACGTCCCCGCCGACGGGCGCGGGCCCTGTGAGCGTGATCCTTACGACGCTGCCCCCTCGTCCTTCGGTGCCGGTGGAGGTGACCACGGCCGTGACCCTGTGCAGGCACGGTGCGTAGAGATCGTCGCGGTCGGAACGCGCGCATGGGGCCGCGGAGTCGAACCTGTCCGAGAGCGCGAGATCGTCGACCAGCCCGAACACGCCGCCGGCCGTCAGGAACAACCCCGCCGCGGCGAGCACGATGATGCCCGCGCCCCGGAGAAAACCCCATCGGTGCACGTGGTCTGCCACGGTCGGTCAGACGAGCGGCCGGTCCCCAGGGTTGTGCGTCCAGGGGGATGGGTGCCCGGCGGGGGAGTGGTCACACGATCCCGCTCTCGCGGACCGGGACGACGATCTCCTCGACGAGCCGGCGGGCCGCGTTGTCCGGATAGGGGCGGGGCAGCGCCAGCACGACGTGCCGGATCCCGGCCGCCGCGAGGGCGTGGACGTGCGCACGGGCGGCCGCGGGGTCGGAGTGGTCGACGATGATCTGCGCGGAGCGGGTGATCTCGGCGGGATCACGGCCGATGGCCGCGCAGTGCGCGTCCAGGACACGGGCCCGCTCGGCGATCCACTCGGTGCTGTTGTGCGGCGGGCCGGGGACGTTCCAGATGTCGGCGTGCTCGGCGACGATCCGCAGTGTGCGGTCGCCCCAGCCGCCGAGCAGCAGCGGAGGGCCCCCGGGCCGGGCGGGGCCGGGGCCGTTGCGCGTGCCGCGCAGGGTGGTGAAGGGGCCGTCGTGGTCGAAGACCTCCTCGGTCCACATGCGGCGCAGGATGGTGATCGTCTCGGTGAGCCGCGCGAGCCCCTCGGCGGGACTCGGGAGCGGGAACCCGTACGCGGCGAACTCGGCGACGGCCGGGTTGGGGCCGTCCGGCTGCCGCGTGCCGCCGACGCCCAGGCCCATGACCAGGCGCCCGCCGGAGATGGCGTCCACCGTGGTGGCGATCTTCCCCAGGTGGGCGGGGGCGCGCAGCGTGTTGGCGGTGACCAGCAGCCCGAGACGCAGCCGTGTCGTCCGGGCGGCCAGCGCCGCCAGCAGGGTCCAGCCCTCCAGGACGGCGCCGCCGGGCGGTCCGGCCAGCGGCATCAGGTGGTCCCACAGCCAGGCGTCGTCGAGTTCGGGCAGGTCGTCGGCCTCTTCCCAGACGCGGAGGATCTCGTCGTAGGAGAGGTGCATGGGCGTCGTCTTCAGGCCGAAGCGCAGCGGGTGCCGGTTCTCGTCAGTGGGCATGACCGTCACTCTAGCCGATCGTCAGTGTTGATGACTATCAGTCGCCGACTACGATGCCGGAATGGCGGAGAACGACGACAGCGGGTCCGGGGTCGAGGAGTTGCTCGGCACACGGCTGGGCTACCTGCTCAAGCACGCACAGATGCGGCTGGCCGAACACGCCGGGCCCGCGCTGGCCCCGTACGGGCTGGACGCACGGGAGCTGGCGGTGCTCGCGGTCCTTGCGGCGGGCCGCCCCCTGTCGCAGCTGGAGGCCGCGCGGCGGCTCGGCGTGGACCGTACGACGATGGTCGCGCTCGTCGACGCGCTGGAGGCCAAGGGCCTGGTGGAGCGGCGCCGCAGCGAGGAGGACCGCCGTCGCAACGTCGTCGAGCTCACGGAGCGAGGCGTGCGGGTGCGGGCGGAGGCGGAGGAGGCCCGCGAGACGGCGGAACGCCGCTTCCTCGCCCCGCTCGGCGAGCAGGACGCGGCGCGGCTGGTGAAGGCGCTGCGGGTCCTGGTCGGGACGTCCTACGGGAGCTGAGGTCGCGAGGGTGATCGTCCGGGACCGCCGACGGGACTGAGGCCCCGAGGTGATTGTCCGGGACCGCTGACGGGGCTGAGGCCCCGAGGGTGATCGTCCGGCACCACCGACGGGAGCTGAGGTCCCGCGGGTGATTCCCTGCGGCCACCCTCGGTAGCCGACGCCACTCCGGCGTGGCGGAGGTACGCGTGGTGATCGTCTGCTGTCACCCCGGCCTCGAGGCCACCTCCGGCGTGGCAGAGCGTGCGGTGATCGTCCGGCAGTACCCCGGCAGTCGATGCCCCCACCGGCGTGGCAGAGTATGCGTGTGCCGACCACTGATGCCGCCCGTGCCGCCCACGCCGTCGAGGTCCCGTCCGCCGAGGAGGCGGCCTCCGCCGCCCATGACGAGCCCGGACGCCTCGTCGATCTGCGCAGCGACACCGTCACCCGGCCCGGCCAGGCGATGCGCCGGGCGATGGCGGAGGCGGAGGTCGGCGACGACGTCTTCGGCGACGACCCCACCGTCAACGCGCTGCAGGAGCGGATCGCCGGGCTCCTCGGCTTCGAGGCCGCGCTGTTCGTCTCCTCAGGGACCCAGAGCAACCTGTGCGCCCTGCTGACCCACTGCGGCCGCGGCGACGAGTACATCGCCGGCCAGATGGCCCACCTGTACCGGTGGGAGGGCGGCGGCGCGGCCGTGCTCGGAGGCATCCAGCCCCAGCCGCTCGCGCACCGGGCGGACGGGACGCTGGACCCGGGGGACATCGCGGCGGCCGTGAAGCCCGACGACGCGCACTTCGCGCGGACACGGCTGCTCTGCCTGGAGAACACCATCGGCGGCCGGGCCGTGTCCCTGGACTACCTCAAGACCGCGACCCATGTCGCCCGCGACCACGGACTCGCCACACACCTGGACGGCGCACGACTGTTCAACGCGGCGGTGGCCGCGGGCGGCGACCCGTACGAGCAGGCGCGGCTCATCGCCGGCCACTTCGACAGCGTCTCCGTCTGCTTCAGCAAGGGCCTGGGCGCGCCCGTCGGTTCGGCGCTGGTCGGATCACGGGAGTTCGTGGCCGAGGCACGGCGCTGGCGCAAGGTCCTCGGCGGCGGGATGCGTCAGGCCGGTGTGCTCGCCGCCGGGGCGCTGTACGCCCTGGACCACCAGGTGACGCGGCTCGCCGACGACCACGCGAACGCCGCGCTGTTCGCCGACGCCCTCCAGGACCTGCCGGGCCTGACCATGGAGCCCAGCGGGACCAACATGGTCTTCGCGCGGTCCGCCCCGGGGGTGGACACCGACGAGATCCGTGACCGGCTGGAGCGCCGTGGTGTGCTGTGCGGGGGTTATCCCGGTCAACTCCGCTTCGTGTTCCACCTGGACGTGACCCGCGCCGACACCGAACGCGCCGTTCGGATCGTCCGCGAGACCCTGGCCGGGACGGCAACCGGCTGACCCCGCCGGTCTGTTGGCCCGTACGCCCCTCTCATCGGTGCGAACGCCCCTCGCGCTTTCCCCTCGGAGCGGGGCCGCGGGAGGGGAAGCCGGTCAGTCCACCGGCCAGGTGTGGACCGGTGCGTTCAGGTGCATGTAGTCGATGTACTGCCGTGTCATGCGCCGCAGGGCCTCGTGCCGGCCGCAGTGGTCCGACGTCTCGAACCGGTGCAGCATCTCCTTCTGCCAGATCGCGCCGTTGCGCGCGGTGACGCACCGCTGCTCGATGATGCCGAGAAGCGGCTCGCGCCAGGCCGCGTCCATGCCCGTGCGCTCCAGGCCCCGGTGCGCCAGCGGCAGCAGGCGTCGCAGGACGAGTTCGGGCGCCGGGACCTCGCCCACCCCGGGCCAGTACAGCCGGGCGTCCATGCCGTGGCGCGCGGCCGTGTGCAGGTTGTCCTCGGCGGCGGAGAAGGACATCCGCGACCACACCGGCCGGTCCTCGTCCACCAGGGCGCGGGTCAGCCCGTAGTAGAAGGCGCCGTTGGCGAGCGTGTCGGCGACCGTCGGGCCCGCGGGCAGCACCCGGTTCTCCACCCTCAGGTGCGGCAGGCCCCGGGAGACGGCGTAGACCGGACGGTTCCACCGGTAGATCGTGCCGTTGTGCAGGGTGAGTTCGGCCAGTTCCGGTGTGTCCCCGCGGTCCAGCGTCTGCGTCGGGTCCTGGTCCTCGCACAACGGCAGCAGCGCCGGGAAGTAGCGCAGGTTCTCCTCGAAGAGGTCGAAGACGCTGGTGATCCACCGCTCGCCGAACCAGACCCGGGGCCGTACGCCCTGGGCCTTGATCTCCACCGGGCGGGTGTCCGTGGCCTGCTCGAACAGCGGGATACGGGTCTCGTGCGCCAGCTCCTTGCCGAACAGGAAGGGCGAGTTGGCCGCCAGCGCGACCTGGACCCCGGCGATCGCCTGGGCCGCGTTCCAGTAGTCGGGGAACTCCTCGGGAGACACCTGGAGATGGAACTGCGTGCTCGTGCACGCGGCTTCCGGCGTGATGGTCTCCGCGTAGGTCCGCAGCCGGTCGACCCCGTCCACCTCGATCAGCAGATCCTCGCCGCGCGCCGCGAAGACCTGCTCGTTGATCAGCCGGTAGCGGGCGTTCTCCGACAGGGCCTCGGGGCCGACGTCCTTCTCCTGCAGCGTGGGCAGGATGCCGATCATGATGAGATGGACGCCGACCGTCCGGGCCCGCTCGTCGGCGTGGTTCAGGGCGCCGCGGATCTCGTCCTCCCAGGCGTCCGGACCACCCGCGGTCAGCCGCCGGGGCGGGATGTTGATCTCCAGGTTGAACCGGCCCAGCTCGGTGTCCCAGGCGGGGTCCGCGATGGCGTCGAGCACGTCGGCGTTGCGCATCGCGGGCTCGGCCTCGGTGTCGGTCAGGTTCAGCTCGATCTCCAGGCCCACCCGGGGCCACTCGGCGTCGAACCGTGACTCCCGCAGCATCTGCGCGAAGGCGTCGAGACACTCCTGCATCTTGATCCGGTACCGCCTGCGGTCCTCGCGGGTGAAGACCAGCGCCGGAACGTCGCGTCCCATAGGCCCTCCCGGTGACCCGCGGAAACCTCTCCCGTCCAGCGTCGCACCATGGGCCGGGTCTGACCATGCGGGACGGGGTTCCACGGCGTCGCGGTGAGCCGGTACGGGGCCGGTGACCAGGAGCGTTCCGGCCCGTGGGGGCGGCCGGCCACGGAGATCGCCGGCCCCGCGGGCTGCCCGCGGGGCCGGAGCGCATGCCGGACGGAGACCGTCAGGCGGTCTTCTCGATCTTGGTGACCTGTGCCGCGACGAGAGCGGCCGGGATCTCGGGAGCCTTGCCGCCCAGGGCGCTCATCGCGGAGAAGACGACCAGGGTCGAGCCGCTGCGGACGACCGTGTAGGTCACCGGGATCTTGGTTCCCTCGATGTCGCTGGTCATCGAGTACGACACCGCCTCGTCACCGAGCGAGGGAGCCTTCAGGGCCTTGACGCCCGTGTACTGGTAGTCGGTGTGCTCGTAGGCCTTGCAGGTCCCGCTCTGGGCGCGCAGGTCACCGACCACCTTCTTGGCGTCCGCCTCCTCGTGCGCGAGCAGACCCACGCGCAGCACCCGGCCGTCGGTGGCCGTCAGACTCGTCAGCGATCGGGACACCCGGGCCGCCGCGTGCGGATCGGTGCTCAGCAGGAACATGTCGGCGAGCGCCTGGCAGCCGGCCGGCTTCGCGGGCACGCTCACCTCCGGGATCTCGTCGTCGGGGGTGTCGCCGACGCGGTAGCCCTTCACGTCCGCCGTGGTGACCACGGCCTGCTTCAACTGCGCCTCGGTGAGGGGCTTCAGACCCTCGGGAGCGGCGGAACTCGCCTTGGCCGCGGGCTTCTTCGACGCGCCGCCGCCGGCGTTGTCGCCGCCGTCGGTGCCCTGTCCGCCGCACGCGGCCGTCAAGGCGAGCACCGCCGTCGCACAGATGCCCATCAGGACACGTCCCGGTACTGACTTCACGTTCTTCCCCACCCTCATACGTTCATGGACGCGTCCACGACAACGGGCGCGCCGAGCCGCATTCAAGCCCACAACCAGCGGACTTTGCCAGCTCATTAGGCCCGCTTGGGGTAACGATCAGAGATCGGCGAATGGTTGTACGCCACGCCAGTGGATCTCGACACGTTCACGTCACCCACCGCCACCCGGCGCGGAATCACCTGCACTTGGTGGCATCGCACCGGTCGGGTCGGTGAGGATGGACTCATGGCATCGGGATCCAGTGGAGCGAACGACGACAGCGACCGCGTCTTCGAGCTCGAGGCGGAGGTGCAGCAGCTGAAGGAGGCCGTCACCTCGCACGCCGTCGTGGACCAGGCCATCGGGATGATGGTCGCCCTCGGCCGCGTCTCCCCGGACCAGGGCTGGGCCGTGCTGAAGGACGTCTCCCAGCACACCAACATCAAGCTGCGCAACGTCGCCGAACTGATCCTGGTCTGGGGGCGAGAGGGCGAGATCCCGGACGACATCCGGGCGGAACTGGAGGACGCCCTCGACCGCCACGGCCCCGCCCAGATCCCCGAGGCGCCCCAGGAATGACGTGCGGAGCAGCGGCGGCCGGGCCGGCGGGCGCCTGGTGACCGGGCCTGCCGACCGGTTCCCTCAGCCGCCGTGGACGAACGCGTAGGTGAGGAGGCGGGCCCCTCAGCCCCCGTGGACGAACGCGTAGGTGAGGAAAGCGAGCCCGTCACCGATCGTCCGTGACTCCAGCAGCCGTAGAGGCTTCGTGCCGAGGAGCGTGCCGTCGCCGAAGAACCGCTCCCCGGTCCCGAGCACCACCGGGAAGACGACCAGCCGTACCTCGTCCACGAGGTCGTGCTCGATCAGCGTCCGGCCGAGCCGATGACTGGCCGGCACGACGATCTCCCCGTCCAGCCGCTCCTTCAGCTTCGCGACCTCGGTCACCGCGTCGCCGCTCAGGACCGTCGAGTTGTCCCAGTCGGCCTCCAACGGCGTCGAGGACACCACGTACTTCGGCATGCTGTTCAGCCGGTCCGCCAGCGCGCCGCTCCGGGGCCGCCACCGCGTCCCGAAGAACGCGTAGCTCCTGCGCCCCAGCAGCCACGCCTCCGCGCGCAGCGCCTCCTCGAGCGCGACCTCGCTCCACGCGGCGAGGTCCTCGCCCCCGAACCTGCCGAACCAGCCGCCCCGCTCGAAGCCCTCCGCTCCGTCCGGGTCCTGGACCACCCCGTCCAGCGACACGTTCTGCGGCCCGCTCATCACGATCTTTCCCATGTCCGATCCCTCCTCGCGCCGACACCGTCGCCGGCCACAGAGGTACAGGCGCCGCCGGCCCGCGAAACCGGGCGCCTTCCCGCCGCCCGGTTCTCCTCCCGGCCGGCGCCTGTACAGGATGGAAGAGCGGCACGGCCCGAAAGAGGGAGAGGGAGACGGTGACGATGGCGGCGGCCGAACTGATCGACAGGGCGCGGGACGGGGACGGTGAGGCGTTCCGGGAGCTGACCGCGCCGCACGTACGGGAGCTGCAGGTCCACTGCTATCGCATGCTGGGATCGTTCGAGGACGCCGAGGACGCCCTGCAGAACACGCTGCTGGCCGCCTGGCAGGGCCTCGACGCTTTCGAGGAGCGCGCCTCGCTGCGCACCTGGCTCTACCGGATCGCCACCCACCGCTGTCTCGACGCACTCCGTGCGGCGAGCCGGCGCCCGGCGAGGCAGTGGGACGTGCCGGGCGTCGAACCCCCGGAGCCGACCCGGCTCGGCGAGGTCGTGTGGCTCCAGCCGCTTCCCGGTGCCCTCCCGCAGGACACGGCCGAGGCACCACTCGGTCCGGAGGCACGCTACGAACGGACCGAATCCATCTCCCTTGCCTTCGTGACCGCTCTTCAGGTCCTGCCGCCCCGCCAGGTCGCCGTCCTCGTCCTCCGGGACGTCCTGGGGTTCAGGGCGCGCGAGGTCGCCGACGTCCTGGACGCGACCGTCGACTCGGTCGACAGCGCCCTCAAGCGGGCACGCGCGGGACTGCGCCGCCATCAGGAACCGCGCGCCGGGCACGAGCCGCCTCCCGCCCCCGGCTCCGGTGCGGAGGAGGCGATCGTGGGCCGGTTCGTCGACGCGTGGGAGTCGGCCGACGTCGACGCCCTCGTGACGCTGCTGACCGACGACGTCTTCATGTCGATGCCCCCGATGCCCTTCGAATACCAGGGCCGGGACGTCGTGGCCCGCTTCTGCGCCGGACTGTTCGACGCCGGCCGCCGCTTCGACCTCGTCCCCGCACGGGCCAACGGCCAGCCGGCGTTCGGTGCCTACCTCCGCTCGCCGGACGGCGTCAGCCGCGGGGTCGGCCTCTACGTCCTCACCCTCACCGGGGATCGGATCGGGGCGATGACCCGGTTCGACGACGACGTGCTGCCGTGGTTCGGCCTGCCGAGGTCGCTCCCGGGGCGATGAGCGGTGGGCATGAGCACCGACGCCGACGCCGACGCCAGCACCGGCACGGGCACGGGCACCGGCGTCGGCGTCCGCACCGGCAGGTCAGCGGTGCGGGGGCGGCGTGTCGTCGGCCGGGGTCGGGAGTGGGGGCGGCGTGTCGTTCGCCGGGGCCGGGGCCGGGGCCGGGGCCGGGGCCGGGGACGGGGCCGGGGACGGGGCCGGGGACGGGTTCTGGTGCGGTGGCGCGGTGCCGTCCGCCGGGGTCGGAAATGCCGGCGGCGCGTCGTCTGCCGAGGTCCGGTGCGACGGCTCCGTGTCGCCCGCCGAGGCCGGGAGCGGTGGGGCGCGGCGGACGGCCGGGCCGGCGGGGGCGATGACGGCGGTCGCGAGGATAACCGCGGCCAGGATTCGTCGTCCGCCTTGCCGGATTCGACACTTCGCGTCCCGGACACGCATCCCAGGGACCGCCCTTTCCGCAGTTCGAAGGGGGTGGGATCGTTCCACCGTTGCAGGCCGGCGGGAGGCGTTGTGGCGGCCTCCGGACGTGCTGGAAGCTCGGGGTGTCGCACCGGCCGGGGCCGCAGCCGCCCCGCCCGAGGCACCGCGACGGCACCCACTCCACCTCCACGTACCGGGACACCGTGTGTTCCGGATGCCCGGGGCCTCGCACAGGACCCGGACAGGGGTGGTGACGGGTCGGCGGGTGCCTCCGGCGCGAGAGCCGGAACGGGCCCGGAGCGACCGCACACCCACCAGAACCCGGAAGAGGGACCCACATGAGCAGCACCACCCACGCACACCGTCGTCCGGGCCGCCGCGCGGTCCTCGCCGCCGGCCTCCTCCTGGCGGTTGGGCTCGGCGTTTCGACGCAGGTGTCGGCCCAGGCCGCCGTCCACGCCCCGGCGAAGGCGTCCGCCGCCGCGTCGCGGTCGGTCAGCGGCACGACCGGCCAGGCGGTCACCAGGGTCGCGGACTTCTACGGCGCGTACATCGACGCGAAGGGCGACTACGAGGACCCGGACGGCAGGCTCGCGACAGCGCTCCGTACGCACTATCTGACGTCCGACTTCGCCACGCGCCTGGCGGCCTGGGAGGAGCGGAACGGGGAGGACGGGGTCCTGCGCGCCCAGAACGTCCCGGCGCGGTGGACGGTGACCGACAACGGTGCCGTGGGGATGGGGCACGAGGTCGTGGTCACCCTGACCTACGGCAGCGGCGAGACGACCCACAAGACCAGGCTCTTCGTCCTGCTGGAGCGCTACGGCCACATCGCCGACATCGGCACGACGACGAACGGCTGACGCACCGCCGACGGCGGAGTCGGCCTGCCGGGGGGCTCTGCGGGGCCGGGTGATGGTGCCCGGCCCCGCGACGAGCCGTGGTGCCCCCCGTTCCGGCCGCCGACACCTGGACGCATCCGGCTTTTCGCCCTCCGTTCGTCGGTCCGTGCACGTTCTGCCACGGGTGAACGTCGTGAGGTGATGATGTCCGCCACACCGGTTGGTGCTTCCGGTCCGGTCCCAAGCGTGTGATGCTGCTGCATCGTATGGACCATGAACCGGTCGGGGGGACCCGCGCGAGCCGGTGGCAGAGAGGACGGCTGCATGTCGACAGCGAAGCGCTGTTACAGCCTGACGTGGACCGATCCGGACGGCGCGGCGCAGGCCGCGGCCGGGCGATACGACAAGCGTTCCGCCACGAGGCGCAGGCGTGCACTGGAAGCCGTCGGCTGCACCCGCGTCGAGGTCGTCGTGGTCAAGCCCGGAGAGCTGCCCGAGCCGGCGCTCTGACCTTCTTCCCGGAAACCCGGCCGCCCACCGCCGTGACGCCGGGCCCTCGGAATGCCCGGGGGCCCCAGGCAGCGCCGCTTCAGTCCTTGCGGCCCTGAGGCCGACCGTCAGGGGCCGGGGAAGCCCCTCGTGGACGCATCAGGTCGAGGGAGTCGCCCCACGCGTCCAGTACCGCTCCGTGCCCTGCGGCACGCGCAGCCGATTCGACCTGCGCGAACAGCCGCCGTTGCGCGGCCGCGTCACCGGTGGCCGTGATGCCGTCGACGGCCGCCAGCAACTCATCGGTGTCCCAGCCGGGCAGCGGGTGCCGGGCCAGTTCCCACTCCAGGTACGTGTTGTACGGGCGGACGCGGCGGTCGAGCGCGAAGAGCAGCTCCAGCAGGAACCGGACGCTGTCGGCCGCGTCGAGACGAGCGGCGCGTGTCCGGCCAGCGCGGTGGCTCTTGAGCGAGCGGTAGAGGGAGTTGGCGTACGCGTCGAGCCATGCGGCGGAGGTCCTGAACGCCTCCTCGGCGTCGAGCCGGGCGTGTCCGGCGAGGATGTCCCCGATGGCGCCGTCGAGCCGGTCGAGCACGACCTTGGCACGGGCGAGGGCGTAACGCTCCCATGCCGGCATCCCGGCCTCTCGGAACTCGGTCAGCGTGACGACCACGAGGTCGAGCCCCGGACCGCCGCGATCCGCGAGGGGGCTCGGCCCGGTGCCGTCGGCGACGACCACGTACACGTCGTGGTCGGAGTGCACGGTGACCATGCCCTCATGGGCCCGGGACCCCTTGAGGGCGAGACCGACCACCGCCGGATCCGCGGAGGCGAGCTCGACGAAGGCATCGTAGGTGAGCGGGGTTCGAGCAGTCATGGTGGATCTCCGGTGAGATGACGACAGGTGTCCGCCCGACGAGAGGCTTGGCTGCCCGGCTACAGGCGTGACTCCTGATGCCGGGTGTGTCTGCCTGATGCCAGGTGTGTCTGCCGGGCCGCCTCGCCGCGAGGCGCCCCGCACCGTCTGCGGCGGCACCCGGCCGCCACCTCGAAGATCAACGCACATCCGGACCCTACCGCCGGGGCCTGCCGTGGGGCAGGACCTTTGCTAGGGAACGGGAGTACGGGTCCGGCGGGTTGCCGAAACGCCCGCTGTGGTCGGTGGTCCGGGCACTCCGGTGACCACAGGCCGGGGCGGTGCGGGTCAGCCGCCCTGGCCGGCGCTGCCGACGGGTCCGACCTTCACCGGGGTGCCGCTGCCCTCGGTGACGGGCAGGGAGGCGGCGCCCGGCCAGCCGAGGGTGACCGTGGAGGTCTCGTTCGGCGGGGTCACCAGCAGGCCCGTGATCCGGACGCCGGAGCCGCCCGAGTTGTTGAGCGGGTAGGTGATGCCGAAGGCCGTCGACTGCCCGCTCTTGAGCGTGACGTGGTTGACGGCCTCACCGGTGCGCTTCGCGGACAGCGACCCCGCGGAGGTCTTCAGGTCGACGCCCGCGTACCCGGCGATCGTGCAGGCCCGGCCACCGCGGTTCTTCAGCTCCACGGTGACGGTTCCGCCGGGGTCGCCGCCGATGGTCGTGTCCTTCGCGGTGATCGCCAGTCCGTCGGTGTGGCACCTCTCGACCGTGCCGCCTCCGCCGGAGCCGGTCCCGGCGGAGGTGCCCGTTCCGCCGGAGCTCTTTCCGGTACCGCCGGAGCCCTTGCCCGTTCCACCGGACCCCTTGCCGGTCCCGGCGCCGCCCGTCCCGCCGTTCTGGGAGCCGCCCGAGCCCGAGCCGCCGCCCGTGGAGGACGTGGTGGAACCCGAGGACGGTGCGCTCTGTCCCGTACCGTCATCCCCGTTCTGGCAGGCCGTGAGCGAGAGACCCGCGGCGACGGCCAGGGCGGCGAAGGTGAGCTTGCGAACGCGCATCGTTTCTTCCTCAGGATCGGTGGAGGGTGCCGCCCGCTCGGTACGAGCGGGCGTTTCTGCCGACCAAGAGCAGCCCGACCGGGCACCGCGTTCCGCCCGACGGCCCCGTAATACAGCCCTGTTACACACCGGATCGGTCCGGACGCCCGCGGTGACCGCGCGGGCCTGCTTCTGTCGTCCGTCGGATGCCCTTGGCCCGGCCGCTCCACGGCACGGGAGGCGGGGCCCCGCACGGCCCACCGTGGTGCTACGGGCCCGGCCGAGGACGGTGGCCAGGCGGTTCCAACAGCCTTTCCTGCGCCGGTTCTTGGTCGCCGTCCGCCGGTACGGATCCGTGACACGGGGGTACTTGACCGCGAACCGGCGCCACGGGCCGCGGCTCGGACGCCCCGGGCCCCTCGTACCTGCGCCACGAGCCGCCGAACCGTGCCCTGTTCCCGTCGCGGCGCCTCAGAGAGTCGCGGGGAGAGCGGAGTCGACCGGCGTGGGGAGCGCTGGGTCGGCGACAGTCGAGTCGACCGGAGCGGGGTCGACATCGGGAACGGCGTGCCTCGGGTTGTGACCGGAGGCGACGACCCTCATCACGAATCCCGCGGCCTCTTCCAACTGCCGGGCACTGTCGAGCCCGCCGACCACGGCCGTCCGCCCGCCGAGGTCGCCGATCAGTGCCGTGGCGACATCCAGAGCGGCACGCTCGTCGCCGCAGACGGCCACGACCGGTGCCGCCTCCCGCGGCCCCGCGTACGGCCACGAGGCTCCGGCGAACAGGTGCAGTGCCTTGACGACGAGGGCGCCGGGAGCGGAGCGGGCCACGAGCTGGGCCGCGGAGCCGGTCGCCGGCTTGAGTTCCCCGGTCCCGTAGTCGACCGGATTGGTGCAGTCGATCACGGTCTTGCCGGCGAGTGTTCCGTCGATGCCGCCGACGAGCCCCAGCGCGGCCTCCAGCCCCTCCCACGAGACCGCGACCACGACGACGTCGGTCGTGCCGGCGAAACCGGCGGGGTCAACTGCCCTTGCCGAAGTGCCGATCCGGTCCGCGGCCTCGCCGGCACGCTCGGGATCGCGCCCGGTCACCAGGACCGTATGACCGGACGCGGCCCAGGCGCGGCCCAGGGGCACGGCCAGGTTTCCGGTGCCCAGGATGCCTACGTTCACAACTGTCTCCTCTGCCGAGAGCGAGATGCGGGAAGCGATCTCCTCCCGACGCTACGAAGCCGCGTCCTACCGTCCGGTAGGACGCGGCTGGGATACTGGACCGTGTGCTTGAGGAGTCCTGTGAGTCCTTCGTGTCCGACTGCCATGTGCGCGCGGCGGCGGAGCTCATCCGCCACACCTGGGATCCCGTGGTGCTCTCGGCCCTGCGCCTGGGGCCGACGCGGCGCAACGAACTGCTCGCGCGGGTCGCGGGGGCCAGCGACAAGGTGCTCACAGAGGCGCTCCGACGACTCCAGGACCACGGCCTCGTCGTCAAGGCGCGCGGTGCCGAGCAGGCGTCGTCGCATCCGGGCGCGGTTTACCAACTCTCGCCACTCGGTGAGTCGTTCGCGAACGGGCCGCTCGCGCACCTCGCGCGATGGGCGGCGGACCATCAGACCGAACTCGCAGGACCGGCCTGATCAGAGGGGCCCGCGTGAACCGATCTCGCGTCGCATGCAGACCAGTTGGTCCCGCTCGTCCCAGGAATCGGTGACGGTGAAGCCCAGTCGTTCGTACAGGGCGACGGCCCCGGTCCGCCACTTCCAGACCGACAGCCGTACCTCGCCGGCACCGCTCTCGGCGGCCTGCGCGAGCGCGGCACCGAGCAGGCCCGACGCGATGCCGTGGCCGCGGTACCCCGGGTCCGTCCACAGTCTCTTGATCTCCGAGGACCCGTCGGCGGGCTTGGTCAGCACCAGGCACCCCACGGCGGTCTCCCCGCTCAGGGCCAGCAGCACGACGTCGTCGGCGAACGCGGTCCGCGGGTCCAGGACTTCCGTCCGGTAGCGGTCGGGCAGCTCGTCCACGTCGGCCACGGCCTGACCCTTCTCGCCCTCCGTCCGCAGGTGGTACGCCGCGAGCAGCGCGGCCGGCCCGTCGTCGGCCGAAGGCGTCCGGCCTGGCCAGCGCACGATGGAGATCTCGGCTCGATCGGTCATGGCGACAGCATCACACGACTCCGCCAGGCCGTGCGCGAGCCCCGGATCCGGCGTCGCCCCAGTACGGCCGCCCCAGGGTCCCGGGCCACCGGCGTGGGGGAGTCGGGGGCTGGGACGCCTCCCTCCCCGGCCGCCCGTGCCGCGAAGCCGAGTAGAGCGATCGGCTCAGCGACACCACCCGGGCGGGCGACGGTGTCGCACGAGCGGTTGCGCGGTTCCTACGGTCGTGATCGACACCGACGGAACCCATGCGAAGGAACGATTCGTGAACCGCACTGTCGCCAGAGCCGCAGCACTGCTCGCCTCCGCCCTCGTCGCCCTGCCCGCCACCTGCGCGGCCACCGCTGTCGCCGTCGACAAGGGGGACGGGCCCCTGGTCGTCATCACCACGGTGAACCAGCGCGCCGACGGCGACATCTTCAACGTCGGCCACGACAACATCGTGGGCTCCGGAAACGGGAACGGAGCGCCGTCCACGGGAGTCGGCGCCCCGGGCGCGGGCTCGGCGGTCGTACGCATCACCACGGGTGTCCGGCTGCCGTTCGACGGAGTGCGGCTCGCCTCGCACGAGGGCAGCGGCGAGTACCCCCCGGCCATCTACCCGAACTACCTCGTCAACGTCGCGATCGACGGCCCCTCTGAGGCCGTGTACCAGTCGGCGGGCACGGCTGGGCAGGTCCGGGTCACCGCGACCCTCGACACGGACGGCAAGGTCAGGCCGAACTGCTCCGCCGAGGGCAACCTTGACTGCCACGTCGACTACGACGCCCAGGGGCAGTACCTCGTCATCGACGGCCGCTGAGTCGGGCCCTGGGCGGGCTCCCGGGGGCCGCTGGGCGTCGGACATCGCCTCTCCGGGGGCGGTAGGGCGTCGGACATCGCTGCTCGGGGGCGGTGGGGCGTCGGACATCGCTGCTCGGGGGTCCGTACAGCGTCGGACATAGCCGCTCGGGGTCGGAAGAGCGTCGGGCATCGCCGCTCAGGGGCGGCGGGGCCTCGGACATCGCCCCTTCGCCCCGACGGCGGCCCGTCAGTCGTTCGACGCACGCAGCCGGAGCAGGTACGTCGCGGTCAGCGCGACGGCGGGGTCGGCGTCCTCGGACAGGGCCGCCAGCGCGTCCGACGCCGTCGGCCCCGGGATGCCCGCCAGCGCCTGGGTCAGCCGTCCGCGCGCGGGTGCTTCCGTGGCGGGGTCGGCGAGCCGGTCGACGAGCCTCGCCGCCAGCCCGTCCGCCGTCACGGCGTCGCCGGCCAGGACGCTCAGGGCATCCGCCGCGTCCGTGTCGTTGCGCCCCTCCACGATCATGTCGACGAGCGTCGGTACGGCTTCGGCCGCTCCCCGCGTCCCGAGCGCCAGCGCGGCCTGCCCGCGGACCACGGCGTCGGGGCTCGCGAGGGCGGCCCGCAGCAACGCGGCGGCCTCGGCGCCGGGCATCTCGGCCAGCGACCGGACGGCGCGTTCCCGTACCGCGGCCGTCGGTGAGTCCAGTCCCACCGCGAGCAGCTCCGCGCCACGGTCCCCGGAGCGTGCCAGGGCCCAGCGGAGGGCGCCGGCGACATTGGGTTCCGTCTCGGTCAGGGCCGCGTCCACCAACGCCTCCACCGGGACCGGGACTTCACCGGCAGACGAGAGCGCCGCCCGCTGGCGCGCGTCGGGGCTCGTCGAGGTCAGCGCCTGGAGCAGCGCGACGACCTGGAGGACGTCCTCCCAGTCCCCGGGCTCCACGGCACGGATCCTGTCCAGCCGTGTGAGCAACTCGGTCTCCGCCGCGATGCGTTCACGCGTCCTGGCGATCAGATCACCGACGAGCGAGGTGGGCGCGAAACCGGGATCGTCGAGGGCACGCCCGATGTCGCGCAGGGACAGCCCCAGCGACCGCAGGCTCTCGACGTGGAAGATCCGCCGGATGTCGTCACCGGAGTACTCCCGGTAGCCCGAGCCGGTGCGCCCCGACGGACGCACCAGACCGAGTGACTCGTAATGCCGCAGCATGCGGGCACTGACACCGGACCGTCGCGCCACCTCACCGATCAACACGCCCTATCGTCCCTCCTGACCGGGCCCGTCGAGCACCGCGACGCGCTTGGCCGCCTCGATCGCGAGCTGGAATCCGGCGTCCGGGTCGTCGAGCAGCCGCCGGGTGGCGAGCGCGTGCGCCCGCACGCGCGGGTCGGGCGCGCTCGCCGCCGCGCCCACGAGCGGCTCGATCACGTCTCCCAGCGCGACCAGGGCCTGGCTGAGACTGAGCTGCGTCTCCCGTCCGCCCCGCCCGAGTTGCGCCGTCAACTGCGCGGCCAGCGCCGTCGTTTCACCCTCGGGGACGAGGACGACCGCGGTGCGCCAGGCGCTGCGTGCCACCTCGTCGTCGGTGTCCGAGAGAAGTTCGGGTGTGATCGCCGGCCAGGCCCGCCGGTCCCCGATCTTCGACAGCGTGTGCAGTGCCTGGCTCCGTGCCTGCGGACGATCCGAGCGGAGCTCGTCGAGCAGCGCGGGCAGCGTCAAAGACACCGGGTGGCGGGTGAGCGCCCAGGTCAGCATGTCGCGGACGAAGAACTCGGGCTCGACCGCGCACCGCCGCACCAGCGCGGCGACGAAGCGCGGGCCGGGCGCCGTGCCGACAGCCAGAGCGGCCCGCAGCCGCACGGAGGAATCGTCGTCCTCCAGCCCCCGCAGAGCTCGTACGGCGTCCGTGTCCTGTTTCGTGGTCGTCATCGAGACCACCTCCTCGCCACGCACTCAACGGCTTGCCACCGTGTCAAGGTCAAGCGGGGGACCGTACGGGTCGCCGTCAGGCGCTGGTCTCCGCTTCTCCCCGTCCGGCGACGTCCGGGTGCCATCGGCGGGGATCCCGGCCGAGCAGGCGCAGGGTCTCTTCGAGCGGGGCGGAGCCGTCGGGCACGCCCAGTGCCGGGGCGAAGGCGTTCCCGGGACCGCGGCTCGCCTGATCGGCCGGGACCCGTCGGGCCACGGCGAGCGCCGCGCGGAGCACGTCCTCCGGCAGTTCCAGGTCCACCTTCAAGGCCGCGGCGACGTCCCAGGCGTGTACGACGTAGTCGACGAGGTGGAAGCGGACCGCCGGCCGTCCGGGGAAGCTCCCGCCCAGCTCGGGAAGCGCGAACTCCCGCTCGGTCACGCCGGGTTCGGCGAAGGCGTCGAGCACGGCCGTCGCCGCCGCCCGGTGGACGCGGGCCGGATCATCCGCGTCCACGGGCTCCCGCCAGTGGGCCGTCTCGTGTCCCGCTCCGCGCGCGGCCGCCGCGAAGCCGAAGTGCTGTGCGCTCATGTGGGCCACCAGCCGCCGAAGGTCCCAGCCCGCACAGGGGGTGTCCAGGTCCCAGTCCCCGTCCTTCGCCCGTTCCACCAGGCGCAGCGCTTCGAGGACGGCGATGCGGTCGAGTTCCACGATGTCCGTTCCGCTCAAAGTCATGACCGGACGGTAAAACTGTGCGAACGGTCGTGCAATTTGTTTTTCGGCCTCGGCCGCGACGACCCAGGACGGTCGGCGCAACGCCTACGGCAGGGGCGGTGCCGGCGAACCCTCCGCGGCAGCGCTCCGCAACCGTTCGGCGATGCCCGTCCGGGCCCGGCAGTAGGCGGTCTCCTCGCCGTGCAGCACGGCAACACCGTTGGCCGTCTCCATCAACGCGAGCAGCTCGAAAGCGAGTTGGGGCACGTCGATGTCGGGCCGCAGCTCGCCGCCCGCCCGGGCTTCTTCGACCGTGCGCTCCAGCAGGTCCGTCCACGCCCGGTGGGCCGACACGAGCGCGTCGTGCACGGGCCCGGTGCGGGCATCGAACTCGGCGATGACCCCGTAGAAGAAGCAGCCGCCGGGGAAGACCCGTCCGCGCGAGTACTCGAGCCACAGCTCGCACAGCCGCCACACACGTCCGACGCCCGCCGGGACCTGTTCGGCGGGCCGGATCACCTGCTCGGTGAAGATCCGGCCGGCTTCGCGGACGGTGGCGAGCTGGAGTTCCTGCTTGGACCCGAAGACGGCGAACACTCCGCTCTTGCTGATCCCCAGCTCGGTCGCGAGCCGCCCGACGGACAACGCCTCCAGCCCTTCGACCGACGCGATGTCGACCGTCCGCCCGAGCACCGACTGCCGAGTGCGGTTACCCCGCTCGACCCGCCCGTCCACCCGCGCCGAGGCCGCGGACGCACCGGATTCCTGGTTCACCGGCCCGGCATCGGGAGACGTCGTTTCGTGCTTCACAGAGAACCACTTTAGGCCGCCTCTCGGCTGTCACCTCGCGGCGCAGTGGTTGCACTGGCTTGCAAGGGGCGCTCAGAGGATCAGCCCGTGGTGTCCCATTCATCCGACGTCAGTGGTCGGGCGTCGGGGTAGTGCCGTTGGATCTCACGGAGCACCCACGGGTCGTCTGTGCGGACGTCCCAGGAGGAGCTGTCGAACTCCCGCAGGGTCACGACGAGTTCGGTCCCCGCGTAGCCTTCGAAGTCGGCGTCGACTGCCTGTAGGTAGGGCGCTCGCGTGGCCAGCAGCGCAAGGGTGGGCACGCCGTTGCCCGCCGAAGCCGCCACCAGCTCATCGAAGGCCGGGTGCGGCTGATCGTCGGAGAACCGAGCCCTCCATCTGAGCCCCAGTCCGAAGCTCCCCAGTCGGACCAGGAGTTCGGCCAGGGTGACGTAGCGCCGTACGCCTCTGGTGCCTGGCTCCGGAGCATCATCACGCCAGGCCGCGAAGGAGACCACCTGCGGGGTGGACGGCGCGTCGGTCATGGGCTCGGCCACCTGCTTCGATCTCGGAGAGACGCTTTCCGGTTCGATCATTGTCCAGGCCCGCCCGGTCCGCAGGAAATGGATTACCCCCAGTCCGTGACGTCATAAAGGAGGACGCGGTGATCGGAAAGGCCGGCAGCGTGCTGCGGACCACCGCGGTACTCCAGTGCGCCGCGGTCAACCACGCCGGCGACGAGCCGCGGAAGGAGCGCAGCTGACCCCTTCGACGAAGGCTTCGGCGACGCGGGACCGGTGGCCGTGTGATCATCCCCGTATGACACGCGGCCGGATCATCTTCCTCAACGGCACCTCCAGTTCGGGAAAGTCGAGCATCGCCCGCGAACTGCTCGACGTCCTCGACGACGGCGTCTTCTTCCACATGGCCGTGGACGGCTTCGGCGCGATGCGTACGGGGCGGCCCCTCGGCGCCGAGGAACTCGACCTCGCGCTGCGCCGGACCAGGATGGGCTTCCACCGCTCGATCGCGGCCATGGCCGAAGTGGGCAACGACGTCGTCGTGGACCATGTCCTCAGCGAGCACTGGCGGTTGCTCGACTGTCTGTCGGTGCTGCGCGCCGAGGACGTGCTGTTCGTGGGGGTCCACTGTCCGCTGGAGGAACTCGCGCGCCGTGAACAGGCCCGCGGAGACCGCCCGTCGGGTCTGGCCGCGCAGCAGTACGCCGTCGTCCACCGTCATGGCGATTACGACCTGGAGTGCGACACCGGCACGTCGACCCCGCGCGAATGCGCCGAGAGGATCAGGGAGTTCCTTCCCCGTCGGCCCCGTCATACTGCCTTCTCCCGCCTCCGCGAGCGGTACCGGGCGGAGATCGACGACCTGGCCGGAACCGTGGGGCGGGCGTGAACCCCCTGCGGGTCCGCGCGGGCAGGGCCGCCGTCGGCCTCATGCTCGCCCTGGCCGCGACCACCGCCTTCCTCTCCGGGTGCTCGTCGAGCGGCGGAGCCAAGGTGGAACTCGTCGCTCCTCCCGTCTTCTACGTCTCGCGGGACACGGACCGGCCCGTGTCCGACTTGCGGGTCCAGGAGAAGACCGTCGGAGTGACCGGGGGACTGCGGATCACCTTCGACGCCACCGGTCTTAGGGACATCGTCGGCGTCAAGCGCGCGCTTGACGCCTGCCCCGTCCACCTGCCCGTCTACCACTGCGACACCCATCCGGAGACGACGGGTTCGGGCGGTATCCAGTCCTTCCACCTGAGCCCCGCGAAGGGAGCGAAGGCGGGCGACTCCGGGGTGCTGCGCTACCGCGTGACCGCGCCCGGCCTCGCGCCGGTGACCGGACATTCCCTCGTCGTGGTCGGCAGACCGGAGCTCCGCGTCACCTTCGGTCCCGATCCGGGTCCCGTGGCAGCGGGAGGGAGCCTCGCCGTCGGGCTGACGGTGCACAACATCGGGGACGTGCCGGCCCGCGGGGTGTCGCTGACGATGCAGGCGCGCGAAGGCGTCACCTTCGGCGACCGGCACCGCAACTGCCGCTACCGAGGGGACACGGTGGCGTGGTGCAGGCTGCCCGCCGCCGACATCGTCATCCCACCGGGACGGTCGTACGGCCTGGAGACCCGCGAACACCTCCGAGCCGCGCGGGACGCCACGTATCCCACCGTCGACGTCACCGCCGCCGCAGTGGGTGACGACTACGTGCCCCCGGCCGCGATCGCGTCGAGGTACAGCAAGGGCGACGGACCAGCGCTGCACCTCCTCCCGGTCCCTCGACCGGCCTCCGACGCGACGGACACGGCCGACGACGGCCGGCAGACCTTCCGGGTGGCGGTGCGCAACCGGAGCGAGCTCGCCGCTGTGTCCGACACCGCCCGCGGCCCCGTCGGCAGCCTCGCGTCGGTGCGGATCGGCGTGCGGAACAACGGGCCCGGTGCCCTGCCCGCCGACGCCAAGGTCGTCTTCACGGTGCCGGACGGCACCACCGTGGCGGCGTCGCCGTACCGCTTCGAGAACGACGAGGAGGTGATCGACCAGGACTGCCGGGCCGTCACCGACGACGGCACACCCCTGGCCGAGGCGAGCGAGCGGCAGCCGAGTGCCCGGCGCTACGTGTGCACGGCTCGCGTCGGCGCGGTGGGGACCACGACGACGTTCCCCTTCACCCTCCGCATCGACCGGCCCGGCCCGCACGACGGCGGTCGCGTCACGGTCTCGGACGCCGACCCGGACCACCCCAGCCGCGACACCCGGCCGGCCGACGACGCGGCGGACGTCCAAGTCTCCGTCTGGCCGGGCCCGCCCTGGGCCACCCCCCGCTTCGACATCACCGCGGCGGTCGCCCTCCCGCTGCTCACCCTCGCCGCGACGCTCTACGTGCGACGTCGACGGGTCCGGCGGAAGCTCTGACGACGGGTCACCCGAGACGCTGGGCCGCAGATGGCGATTCCGTCGAGATGATGTGAAGGTATGTTCACATCATGTTCACATCACGGTTATGATCATCGCGCTTGCCGAGGTCCGGCCGGGATCCAGCCATATCCAGGCGTTCGGGAGATCCGTGGAGATCCGCCGCACGCCGCTGCCGGTGTGGACGCATGAGTGCCGGACGGGTACGCCCCGGCGGCCCGCGGACCGGTGGGACGGCGAGCCTCGAAGCGTCGAAGGCATGGGTGCCTTCGACACACCGCCGGTGCCGACCGAGGTGAACCCCACGGCGCCCTGGCGTGGTTCGAGGTGAATGGCGGCGACCCCCGGGTCACGGAGCAAGTAGAGGTGTGCGGGTTGGGCATGGTGCAGGATCTGGAAGCGGGGGATCCCCGCCAGGTCGGGCGGTACCGGATCGTCGGGCGCATCGGCGAGGGCGGCATGGGGCAGGTGTTCCTGGCGCACTCGCCCAGCGGCCGAGCGGTCGCGATCAAGGTGGTGCGCCCGGAGCTGGCCAGGGAGGCCGACTTCCGGCGTCGTTTCGCCCGTGAGGTCGCCGCCGCCAAACGCGTCAACGGGGCGTTCACCGCGGGGGTGGTCGACGCCGACCCCGAGGGAACCCCGGCCTGGCTGGCCACCGTCTACGTTCCCGGTGTCTCGCTCGCCGAGGCGCTCGCCGGACATGGACCCTGGTCGGCGTCCGCGGTCGTGACCCTGGCCGCCGGACTGGTCGAGGCTCTGGAGGCCGTGCACGCGGCCGGAGTCGTCCACCGCGACCTCAAGCCCTCGAACGTGCTCCTGGCGGCCGACGGCCCCCGGGTGATCGACTTCGGGATCTCGCTCGAGAGCGAGGCCAGCGCCCTCACTCAGACCGGCATGAGCATCGGAACCCCTGGCTTCATGTCCCCCGAGCAGCTCCTCGGCGAACGGGTGGGCCCGGCCAGCGACGTCTTCGCCCTCGGCGCCATCCTCGCCTACACGGCAACCGGCACCGGCCCCTGGGGCACCGGCACCCCGCACGCGCTGCACTTCCGTGCCGTCTACGAGCAGCCGGACCTCAGCGCCGTCCCGGCGGAGCTGCGCGACATCGTGGCCACCTGCCTCGCCAAGACCCCAGACGAGCGGCCCACTCTGGCCGACCTTCTCGAGCACTTCACCGGGAAGTCATCGGACGGGCCGACGACGGTCACGCCCGTCGCCGCGACCACCTGGATGCCGGCCCCGGTCGCCCGCCTCGTCCAGGAGCACGCGACCGGCACGATCACCCCGTCCCCGGTGCCGGCCTCGCCCGTACCCGGCGGCGCAGGCACGCCCCTCCCCGCCCCCGCGCCCACGGCAGTGCAACCACCCGGACCGGACGCTCCCAAGGAGACCGCGCTCCATCAGGCGGCCACGCGCACCGGAGAACAGCCCACCCCTGACAATCCCGTGGCCGCCGACCCGGTGGAGCCCACGGACGGAGCACCCGAACCGACAATGCGGCCCGCCGAGCCGCACGGCACGGTCTCCAGACGGCGCGCCCTGTTCGCGCTGACCGGTGGCGTCCTGGCCGCCGCGAGCGCCCTCACCGTCTGGAACGCCCTGGACGACGACTCTCCCGGGAGGCATACCGATGGCTCCGGGTCGGGGTCCGGTACGGGCCGTTCCCGGTCGGGAGCCGCGTCCGCTTCTCCCCGGCCCGCAACTGCGCCGGGTACGGCGTTGTGGACCTTCCCCGCGCCCGCCGCCGTGTACTCGCCGGTGGTCGCCGACGGCGTGGTGTACGTCGGCAGCGACGACCACCGTCTCTACGCGGTGGACACCTCCACCGGCAAGAAGCGCTGGCACTTCGGCACCGGTGGCGAGGTCTCCACGGCACCGGCCGTGGCGGACGGATCGGTGTTCTTCGGCAGCGGTGACCACCGTTTCTACGCGGTCGACGCCGCCAGCGGCAAGAAGCGCTGGACCTTCACCACCGGCGGCGCCGTGCACTCGACGCCGGCCGTGGCGAACGGTGTGGTGTTCTTCGGCAGTCGCGACCACCTTCTGTACGCGGTCGACGCGGCGAGCGGCAGGAAGCGCTGGACGTTCCCGGCCGGTGCGACCGTCGGTTCTCCGGTGCTGGCCGACGGTGTGCTCTACTTCGGCACCCACGACCACCGCCTGTACGCCGTGGACGCCGCGAGCGGGAAGAAGCGCTGGACCTTCACCGCCGACGACGTCGTACGCGCCCCGGCGATCGCCGACGGCACGGTGTACGTCGGCAGCGACGACCACCACCTCTACGCCCTGGACGCCGCCAGCGGCAAGAAGCGCTGGAGCTTCCCCGCCGGCGGCCCCGTGCGTCTGCCGGTGGTGGCGGACGGCGTGGTGTACGTCGGCAGCGACGACCACCGCCTGTACGCGGTGGACGCCTCCACCGGCAAGCAGCGCTGGTCCTTCATCTCGGGCAACGCCGTGCGGCTGCCCGTGGTGGCGGACGGTGTGGTGTACGTCGGGAGCGACGACCGTCGTCTGTACGCGGTGAACGCCGCGGACGGCAAGCGGCGCTGGGAGTTCCCCACGGGCGACGCCGTGGTCTCGTCGCCCGTGGTGGCGGACGGCGTGGTCTACACGGGCAGCCAGGACCGTTCCCTGTACGCGATCAAGACCTGAGGTCCCGTTCCCTCGCCACCAGGCACCTGACGGCGAGGGAACGTGGGAAGACGCCCGGCGCGACGGTCATGTCGCGGCGGGCGGAATGCTCGGGGGCGTCCGCATGGCGCGTGGTCCGCCCGGCGGGGACGCCAGGTGGGCGGGGCTTCGCGGATGCGCCTCTGGGCGAAGGAATCGGTCCGGTCAGCCGGCGGAGGCGGCCGGGGTCATCGGCGGTGCGTCGGCTCTCAGGGCGGTCCACTCCTCGCGCAGCAGCCCGAACAGCACGCCGTCGTACCATTCTTCACCCACCCGTACGGCGGCGCGTCGGCGTCCCTCCTCGACGAAACCCGCCTTGCGGAAGGCGTGGACGGCGCGTTCGTTGCCGCTCCAGGTCTCCAGCTCGACGCGCCGGAGGCGGCACGCCCCGAACAGGTGGCCCAGCAGCAGGCGCAACGCCTCGGAGCCGTAGCCCCCGCCCCAGTGGTCGCGCTCGCCTATGACGACGCCGACCGTCGCCCGGCCCGCGAACGGGTCCAGGTCCCGGTAGTCGGCCGTGCCGATCACTCGGCCATCGGCCATGTCCTCCACCGTGAACGTGGCCTCGGAGCGCGGGTCCTGACGGAGTGTGGAGTCGTGGAAGCGTTCCATGGACTCGCGGGTGATGGGCCCGTAGTGCGGGTCGCCGCCGGTGGCCCAGTGCGCCACCTCGGGGTCGTTGCGCCAGCGCAGATGGGCCTCGAGGTCGGCGGCCTGCGGGGCGCGCAGTCGTACGAGTGTGCCTTCGATCATGTGGTGATCATATGGATCTTGGAGGTAGGTCCTCGGCGGCGGTGCTGCGACAGGCGGTCGCGCGGTCGCTCGCCTGTTCCGCGTGGCTCACCCGGCCCGGGGTGAACGCCCGGTCCAGGTGAGTGCTGGTCAGGCGGGTGCCGGTCCGCGTCGTCGGCGGCGCAGGAACCGACGGGCGCACGGTGCCACCCTTGGCGTCGAGCCGGTAAGACCCGACACTCCCCATGTCGTGCGAACGCTCCCGCCCCCTGCGTGCAAGTACGGGTTGAGGCCGCCGCCCCGGCGGCTCGGATAGGAGATTCCATGGACCGGGACGAGGATCTGCTGGTACGCGCCGCACGCGAGCCGGCGGCATTCGAACCCCTGGTCGATCGGCATTCCGTCGCCCTGCACGGCTATCTCGTACGCCGTGCGCCGACAGCCGCCGACGACCTGCTCTCCGAGGTGTGGCTTCAGGCCTACGCCACCCGCCACACCTATGACGCCGCCCGGGGCTCTGCCAGAGGATGGCTCTTCGGCGTCGCGAGGAACGTACTGGCCCGGCACTGGCAGACCCTCTCCCGGACTTCCGGTGCCCCGCGGCGGACGTCGGAGATCCCGGAGGTCGACCCGTGGCGGGCGGTCGACCAGCGCCTGGACGTCGCGGCGGTGGTGCCGGAGCTGCGCAACGGGCTCGCCCAGCTTCCCGAGCCGGAACGCGAGTTGCTCCTGCTCGTGGCCTGGGAGCAACTCACGCCGAGTGAAGCGGCGGCCGTCGTGGGGATCCCCGCCGGCACCGCGCGCTCCCGGCTCCACCGGGCCCGCACCCGACTGCGCGTGGCGCTGTCCGGGAGCACTCTGACGAACCTGACGGGAGACTTCGCATGACGCACAAGGACCAGGACATCCACGTTCTCGACTTCCCGGGCGCCACCGCCCTCAGGAACGCCGGACGGACCGAATCTCCCGACCCGAAGGTGCTGGAAAGGACCCGTGCCCTCGTCCTCCAGGCGATCGCCGCGGACACCGACCACGCCGTACCCACCGCGTCCGCGGCCGCCGTCGTGGTCACGTCCCGCTTCGGAAGGCGCCGGCTCCTCGCCTGCGCCGCCGCCGTCGCGGCCGTCGCCACGGGGTTCGCCGTTCTGCCGGTGGTCGGCGTGGGCAGCGAGCCGGCAGCCACCGTCTCGGCCGCCGATCTCTTCAACTCCCTTGCCGACAGGGCCGCTTCCGGAGGCCGGGGGCAGGCTCCGTACTGGAAGACCACAGTCAGGACCTGGGTGGAAGGCGACAGGACCCACACCGACACCTACTACCTGAGCCGCGACGCGCTCGTCATCAAGACGCAGAACGGTCGAACCGTCACCAAGAAGGCTCCACCGGGGGGAACCAGTTGGCGTGTCGGCACCCGGCAGGTGAGCTGGGGCAACCTCGACAAGCTCCCCACGCGGCCGGACGCCCTGCGCCGGATCCTGTCCGCGGGTGCGAAGGGGGCGTCCGCCGCCGAGCAGACCGTCCGGCAGTCGGGCGAGCTGCTGACCGGCTCACCCGCCTCCCCGCGCCTGCGCGCCGCGCTCTACCGCGTTCTGGCGGACACACCCGGAGCCGAGGTCACACCAGGAGTGAAGGACGGAGCCGGGCGAACCGGAGCCCGGATCTCCTGGAAGTGGTCGGACAACGTCGCGCACAGTCCCCACGATCCGAACTGGATCGTGAGGCCGTCCGACGGACAGATCCTCGAGACCATGTCGACGCGTGCGGGAGACGCGAGCCACATCACCGAACGGACCACGTACCTGTACGCGGGTCCGGCCGACAAGGTCCGCTGAGTCGCCGCCCCGGGAACCGCGGAGCCTCCGCCGGCGGTTCCCCGACGGCCGGGTCCCCATTCCCGAGAGTGCATCGGTCCACGACGCCATTCATGGCGTCGCGTGCCCGGTGAGACGGTTGCCGCGGCTCGCCGTGCGCGCCGGCCCCCGCGGGAGCCGGCGCGCACGGTCCGGTCAGCCGAGGGACGCCCAGTTCTTCCAGTACGTCGCATCGCCCGCCTGCACACGGCCCTTGAAGGTGCCGGTCCCCGTACCCGTGTTCAGCCAGAGGTTGTCGGAGGTGTCACGGGAGACGAGGTCGTTCTTGCCGTCGCCGTTGATGTCACCCGCGCCGATGACGTCCTTGTAGGTGCGGCCCCAGTCCTTGAAGACCTGGACCCGGTCCTTGAGCTTGCCGGTGCGGGTGCCGTTGTAGCGCCAGAGCTTCCCCGTGCTGTCGAGGGCGAGCACGTCACCGAGGCCGTCGCCGTTGAGGTCGCCGGCACCGATGACCCGCTTGTAGCCGGTCCAGCCGGAGCGGATCTTCACCCGCGGCAGGAAGCCGTTGGTGCCGTTGTGGGCGTACAGGTAGAGGTCGCCGGTGACCTTGTTCCGGGCCAGCAGGTCCGGGCGGCCGTCACCGGTCTGGTCACCGCTGGAGAGCAGGGTGTCGTACGCGCTCCAGTCGCTGGACAGACGCTTGTAGGGGGAGTCGGGAGTGGGGAGGCCGCCGCAGACGGGCGTGTAGAGCCGCGCCTCGCCGCCCGGCATCCGCACGACGAGGTCGTTGCACCGGTTGCCGTCGAAGTCGCCGAACGGCACGACCTTGGTCTCGGCCGCCCACGGGCGCTCCTGGAAGGTGCGCACCGGGTTGGCGGCGTCCTGCGTCAGCATGTTCATGGTGCCGCTGCGGCCGATGCCCAGGATGTCCGAGCGGGTGCTGTCGGCGTAGTCGCGCCACTTGGGCAGGGCACGGGTGCCCGTGGTCGCCGTGTACGAGGAGACGGAGCTGCCGTCGGTCGCCGCCTGCGTCCAGACCGCCACCGGACGTCCCTTGTCGTCCGCCGCCACGGCGCCGGTGCTGGTGGTCCCGTCGGTCAGGGAGTTGAGGGTGTGCGACTTGCCCACACTGCCGACCCCGACGGTCTGGGCGACGAAGTCGCGGCGGACCGTGCGGCCGTCGACGTAGCGCCTCTGGGTGTACGTGACGACCAGCGAACCGTCCGCCGTCCGGGTGCTGGAGTACGACCCCGACTCGGTGTTGTCGGCGAGGTCCTGCGGGGCCTTCCAGCCGCCTGTCGACAGCCGGGTGGCGACGGCGGGGCCCGAGGCCGAACCGACCGCCGACACATCGCCGTTCGGGGCGGTCAGCAGTTCGGCGGGCCGGGTGCCGTTCGCGTAGATGCCGGTGCTCTCGGCCGGTCCCCAGTTCGCGGCCCCTGCCGCCTTGCGGGCGTAGTTGTTGAAGGAGAGCAGATGGAAACCGCCCTGGGGGTGCGCCGCCAAGGTGACCCGATTGGGCTTCTCGCCGAGCTGCGGCAGGTCCCGCGGCACGGTCCAGGAGGCCGAACCCGCGGGCTTCTCCAGGTACTTGTAGTACCACTGGTATGCGGTGGGGTCGTAGTCCACCCCGTCACCGGTGTAGTAGCTGTCCCCGCCCCAGATCAGTCCGATCGTGCCGTTCTTGTCGACGGCGAGGCGCAGGTCGTGCAGGTGGTAGTCGTAGACGTTGTCGGTCCGGACGATCGGGTCCGGGAGCCGGTCCAGGACCGTCGGCGCGGACCACGCTGCCGTCGGGCCGGAGCGCTGCGTCACCGTGAGGCGGTTGTCCTTGTCCATCCAGGCGACGGCCTGGACGCCCGAGGTCCCGGCCGCGACGGTGGCGGAGACGGCCCCCGTGGAGGAGCCGTTCGCCGGGATGCCGGTGGCGACGGCCTCGGCGGGCCCGAAGGCCGTGGCGTCGGGCGCCAGCCGGGACATCCGCAGCGTTCCGCTCGTCGCGTCGGCGGCCTTCTCCCACCACAGGAGGGTGAGCGCACCGTCGTCCGTGCGCTGGAGCGTCGCACCGGCGACGGACTCGACCGACCCCCAGGCGGTGCTGCCCGCCGGTCTGACCGAGAGCACGGTCTTGCCGCCCTGGACGAAGAGTCCCGCCACGGTGCCGTTCCGCGAGGACTGGAGGGCGATCACGCGGGTGACGCCGGCGAGCTGCTTCGGCGTGGCCCAGGGACCGGTCCCCACGGCGGGCGTCGTGGCGGCGGCGGTGGTGGTGCCCGACGTGGCGGTGGACGGGACCGCGTGCGCGCAGGGCGCGGTCACCGCGAGTGCGAAGACGGGAACGAGCGCGCTTCCCAGCAGCGCGCGTGAGTGCATGTTCATCTGTAGGCCCCCCCGGGCTTGATCTCTTTGAACGTACAACAGCCTATATCAGTCAAGATCACGAGTGGTGGCGCCGGCGCCCCTGCGCCCTCGCTCCGACCTCATGTCGGCCCACCACTCGTGAGCTGGGCATTCGTGGCCGTTCGGCCGCCCCGCGCACCGGGTTCGTCGACAGGCGCAGCCCACGGGTGAACGCGCGAGCGTCCCCCGGGCGGAGGCGGGGAATAGGCGGCGGGTGTTTCGTATTGCCACGGACATGACGACGAATACACCGAACGCCGACGTCCTTCGCTACACCGCGTTCTCCAGCGACCCCGAGGGCGGGAACCCCGCCGGTGTCGTTCTCGATGCCACCGCCCTGGACGACGGTGACATGCTCGCCATCGCGGCCGACCTCGGCTATTCGGAGTCCGCGTTCCTGACCCCGTCCTCGGGGGAATCCGGCGGCACGGCGTACGACATCCGCTACTTCAGCCCGAAGGCCGAGGTGCCGTTCTGCGGGCACGCCACCGTCGCGGCCGCCATCGCGCTGGCCGAGCGGACCGGGCCGGGTGAGCTGGTGTTCACGACGCGCGCCGGAGTCGTGCCGGTGGAGGTGACCGACGAGGGCGGGACGCTGCGCGCCACGCTCACCAGCGTCGAGCCGCACCTCGTGGACGTCGCCGACGAGGACCTCGACGAGGCCCTGGCCGCGCTCGGCTGGGACCGGAACGAGCTCGACCCCGCCTTCCCGCCCCGTGTCGCGTTCGCCGGTGCCCGCCATCTCGTCCTCGCGGCGGCGACCCGCGCCCGCCTCGCGGATCTGGACTACGACTTCGCGCGCCTCGAAGCGCTGATGCACCGACTCGACCTGACCACCGTCCAGTTGGTGTGGCGTGAGTCGGCCGCCGTCTTCCACGTCCGGGACCCGTTCCCCGTCGGCGGTGTCGTAGAGGACCCGGCGACCGGCGCCGCGGCCGCAGCGTTCGGTGCCTACGTCCGTGAGCTCGACCTCGCGCCCGAGGACGCCGTCCTCACGCTGCACCAGGGCGAGGACCTGGGCCGTCCCGGTGTGCTCACGGTGACCCTGCGCGCCGGCGACCCCCGTGTCCGCGTGAGCGGAGCGGGAACGCGCATCGGCTAGCCGTTCGTCGGTGCGTGTGGTCGCCATCGCCTCGCGGGGGTGATTCGGTGGATGTCCCGGCACGGCGGCGAGGTGCTCGACCTCGCCGCCGCTCCGGCGGTCGTCTCGCCGTGGGTACGGAGTCCTCTGGGCCCGGGCCGGCCCGGCGCCCGTACGGTACGGTCACCGACCGCGCCGCCGGGGGACCGGCCCGGCGCCGTCACCGCACGTCGACGAAGTCGCCGGTCGCCGTCGCGGGGCCGGTGGTGGTGCTGCCGGCGAAGACGAAGCGGTAGTAGCCGTCCTGCGTGGCCTTGGTGGTGGTCTTCAGCGCGCCACTGCCGCCGCTGGTGATCGTCTTCAGCGTGGTGTAGGTGCTGCTGCCCTTCTTGCGGAACTGCAGCTTGACCGAACGGCCCTCGTAGCCGGTGTACGTGCCGGTCTCCCAGTTGGCGCGGCTCAGCTTGCCGGTCACCGTGACGGTCTTGCCCGCCTTCACCGGCTCGGGGGAGGCGTTCACCGTGATCCTGGCGTACCGCTTGATCTGGGCGGTGCCGGCGACATCGACGGCCGTCCAGTCGTCGTTGGGGTCCTGTGCCTCGCCCAGCACCTTCCAGGTCCCGGCGAAAGTGTTGCGGTCGAACTCCTGGGCGGCGTCGATGCCGAAGCTCAGCTTGCAGGTGTAGGTGGTGCGGTCGGTGGGCGACACCGTGCACGTGCCCGCAGGCGGCACGAGCGGCAGCCTCCCGTCGGCGTCGTCGGTGTTGGGCCCGTGCCACAGATAGGCCCAGGAAGCGGCGACGCCGTCCGGGTCCGTCACCGTCCACGTGATCGTGACGGTCTTCTTGGTGGTCAGGCCGAGGACGATGTCCTTGCCGCCGTTGACGACGACCTTCGAGAACGTCGCGTCGCCGGGCGCTGCCCGGTCCGCCGCGTCGGCGACGGCCGGTACCGCGGACGCGGCGAGGACGGAGGTGAGGAACGCGGCCGCGGCGGCCGGGCGGATGCGCATGGAATCCCCCTTCGGGATCTACTGGATCGTCGGCTCGCCGTCCCCTCTCGGTGAACCGGACGATGAGTCACGCTGCCTAGACCCTCGACCGCCGGTGTCGGTTGCCCTGATGTTCGAAACAGTGGAGCCCGTCTGCGGCTCGCCGCCTGACGAGCTGGACGAATCGTGTTTCCCGGGCGGGACTCCCCACGGACGAGGGGCCGTAACGCCCCCCGTCCGCCGGTTCCGGATGTCAGCTGGTGAAGGTGAACCAGTTGACGTTGGTGAAGTCCGACGTGCTGCCCGAGAACACCAGATAGACGTCATGGACCCCGGTGGCGGAGGCGACGACGTTCGCGGGGACCGTCTGCCAGTTCTGCCAGCCGCCGTTGTTGGCGAAGTCGATCTCGGCGATCTTCGTGCCGCTCGTGCTGTCGAGCCGTACCTGGATGGCACCGCTGACCCCGGCAGCGGCCCCCGACGCGATGCGGGCCTTGAACTGGGCCGGGGAGGTCGAACCGAAGTCGACGGAGGAGAACTTCAGCCAGTCGCCGTTCGAGATGTAGCCCACGTCGCTGCCGCCGCCGGTGTCGGAGCAGCTCTCGGTGGTGGTCCCGTTCTGCGCCGAGTACGACTCCGCCTGGATGGTGCTGTAGGCGCTGACCGACCCCGAGCCGCCCCCCGATCCTCCGCCGGAGCCGCTGCCCGCGCCCAGGGTGATGCTCCACGAGGTGGGCGCGCCGTCCTGGATGTGCCCGTCGACGGGGGCCGACCCGGTGGGGCCGACGTCGTCGTAGGGGAAGGCGTAGCCGATGCTCGCGTACTTGTGGACCAGCCGTGCGTAGTGGTTGGTGATCGGGTCCGTGTAGTACTGCGAGGGGGTCACGCCGTCGGGGTTGTTGTTCCCGCCGGAGACCAGCAGTGAGCTGCGGTTGATCGCGGCGGCGAGCCGGGCGGCGATCGCCCCGCGGGCGTCCCCGCCGGAGTTGTAGAGGGGACCGGACGCGCAGCCGAAGATGTCGACGGCGCTCGGCTTGGTGAACGGGACCCCGTTGGTGTTGAGACCCGAGAACACGATGGCGTTGCCCGAGACCGTGCCGGTGTAACTGCCGATGCTTCCCTGGCCGTTGATGGTCAGCGGAGTGGAGGCGTAGTGGCTCCAGACCCGGTTCAGATAGTCGTCCCAGTAGCCGCCGAAGCCCACCGGCGAGTGCGCGGGTGCCATGACACGCAGGACCGCACCGGATGAGTCGGTGACCACCAGCCGGTCCCAGGGTGCCCCATCGGAGGCGTGTTGGGCCTGCAGTCCGGAGGCGATGGAGCCGAGGGCGCCGGCCGGCAGCGGACTGACCGACTGGTTGCCCCCGCTGCCGGTGCTGGACATCGAGATCGGCAGGGCGACCATGTCGACGTAGGAGATGTTCGCGTACAGGTTGGCGCTGTTGAACGTGAACTCGCAGAACGTCCAGTTGGTGGCCCAGTTGGGGTCGGAGCTCACGAGCGCCGGCTGGACCACTCCGGGCACGGTGCCCGGGTTGACGAAGAACTGGAGCTTCTGGCCGACCGAGAACCAGACGCGGCCGCCGATGACGTAGTCGGTCAGCGTGATGGTCTTGGCGGCCGAACCGGAGGCGCCCAGCGCGATCGAGTAGTCGGCGATGGGGGTCACCGCGGACGACGGGTTGGGCAGCCGGTTCAAGGCGCCGTTCGCCGAGACGAAGACCGGCCAGCCGCTGCTGTCGGTACCGGATATGTAGGCGTAGACGGTGTCGTGTCCGGAGTTGTTCGCCAGTTTCACGGGGAGCGAGACTCCCGCCGCCGCGGCGGCCGAGGTCAGCGGGGAGACCGGTGAGAACGGGCTGAGCGCGGCCGTACCGGCCACGGCGGCGGCTCCGGACAGGAAGGAACGACGGGAAACCACGGGGGGCCCTCCCGGAGGGGGTGATGGTCCGTCAGCACAGGGACGGTTGGGGGGAGTTGAATCATGTGGGGTTCTGTGCGGGGGTGACGTTATTGGACTGGACCAATACAGTCAAGGTTGCGGAACGATTACGTCCGTGTGATCCACTCGGGTCTCGACGGGAGCCTTGAAGGTATGGCCCCGTGACGTGAAGCCGCGCCGCCGGGCGGTGTGTGTCCGGTTGGTGCGGGGGTGGCGGCCGGTGCGTGTGGGGTCGCGCGGAGAGGTGCATCCGTGTGTGCGGGAGCCGGCCCGCGGCCCAATTCCGCTACTTATCGATCGCTAGGGAAACGTGGGCGAATCGATCCCGCCCGTGCCGGGTGTCGTGCGTCAAAAGGCGCTCTGTGTACGGCATGTCGGGGTTCGGGCAGGAGTATTGACCCTGTGTCGCACGGCTCGTAACTTACCTAGCGCTCGCTAAGTACAGCTGAACGCACATCGAGTGGCAGCCCATCGGCATCCCGTCCCGAGGAGAGCGCCATGCGCAAGAGCAGCTGGATTCTGACCGGGTCGGCGGTGGTCCTGGTGGCCGCCTCCGCGGTCACCCGCTTCACCCTCTATCCCGACCTCCATCGCATACCGTCCGACGCCGACACCACCTTCCACTACCGGGGCACCGCCTCCCTGCTCAACGCCCCCGCCCTGCAGGCCGGAGACAGCGCCCACGCCTTCCTGCGCGACCTGCCCGTCACCCTGGACTGGCGTGTCGCCGTGAAGGACACCAGCGGCGAGACCGCCGTGGTCCTCGACCGGGCCGTGCTGCGGAGCCGGGACGGCAAGCAGCTGAACGCCGCCCGGCACACCTGGGCGGTGGACCGGCGAACCCTCGCCGAGCGCCCCGCTCCCGCCGGTTCCGGCGCCGAGCGGCACACCGGACTGGTCATCTCCTGGCCGCTGGAACCCGAGAAGCGCGACTACCGCTTCTGGGACACGGGCATCCGCAAGGCGGTGCCCGCGCGCTACATGGGTCAGGAGTCGGTGGAGGGGCGAGACGCGTACCGGTACACCGTCGACGCCACCGGACCGCTCGCCGACCCCGCCACCCTGAAGGCCCTGCCCGCGGCCCTTCCCCGGAGCGCGGTGACGGTCCTCGCCGCCGCCCTGCCCGCGGACCGGCGACCGGACAAGGTCGTGCTGGCGGCCCTGCCCGAGGCGGTACCTCTCACATACACCTCCACCACCGCGCGTACCGGGTGGGTCGACGCGGACACCGGCCTCGCGCTGAACGGCAGTCTCCATCAGACGGTGCTCGCCCGGACGCAGACCCCGGACGGCCCGGTCGCGCTGTTCCCCGTCACCGACGTGACCGTCAAGGGCGCACCGGCCTCGGTGCGCAAGCAGGCCCAGGGCGCCTCCACCGCGCAACGCGCCTGGTGGTGGCTGAGTACTGGAGTGCCCCTCGGGCTGCTCGCCGCCGCCCTCCTGGTGACGGCCGTCGCGGTGGGGCTCGCCCGCCGCCGGGCCGTCGCGGACAACGGTCCCGCCGGCGACGGCGGTTCGGCCGGGGACGAGCGCGAGGGCGCCGCGACGCCGGCCGCGTGATGTGGGCCGCGTGACGCCAGGCGTCGTGCTCGATGGTCCGGGAGTGCTGCCAGGGGCGGTGGGCGGTGGGTGGACTGCCGCCCCTGGCAGCGTTCGGGTGGGTCCGGTGGTTCGTGCGGTTCGGGCGGTGCGGGTCAGCCGGGGCGGTTCGTGTCCGGGATCGTGATGGCGATCGGCTGCGCCTCGTTCAGGAAGAGCAGGACGAACTGACGCAGCGCCTCTTCCAAGGTCCAGGCGACCGCCGGGATCGCGGGCAGCGGGATGAGCCCCTCGCGGAAGGCCACCAGGAGCGGCCAGACGGTCGCGATCAGCGGCTCCAGGATCGGCTCCTTCGACAGCCCGATCATGTCGCCGATCCGGTCGCCGAGCGTGTAGCGGGAGAACGCGCTGATCAGGGGTCGGGTCAGACCGAGGTCGAGCTGGGCCACGATACCGAGGAGGACGTCGGTCAGCGCCTTGCCCTCGGGGGTGGAGGCCAGCAGCGGGTCGAGCAGTTGCTTCGACTGGGCGTCGGCCGCGTCCCAGGACGCGGGGATGTACTCGTCGCGCACGCCGAGCATGTGGGCGCTGACCTGCCACACGTGCAGATACGCGGCCGCGTCCGCGGTGCTCACCCGGACGCCCCATTCCTTCATCTTGCGCATGACGAAGGTGGCGAGACTGTGCCAGGTGACCAGGATGTCCGCCTGGCTGATCGGCGTCGCCTGGCCCCCGCTGGTCCGGACCCAGGCCGGCGACTGCGGCAGCAGGTGCCGTACCGCCGCGTGCACCATCCGCGTCTTCACCGCGGTCACGATCATCGAACCCTGGGGCAGATACGCGTCCGTGGCCCCGATGTCGTAGCCGAGCTTCGCCGTCTTGGCGATGCGGTCCTTCATGTCCGCGCCGCCCTTGGAGTAGTAGACGGCGCGCGACTCCCGGGGGATGGCGGTGCTCATCAGGCCGCTGCCGAGGCCGTACAGCGCCCCGATGTAGATGCCCTTCGTCGCGTTGATCCGGGCGGCACGGTCGAGCTTGGTCCGGTCGGCCCACGAGGGCAGTTGACGTGCCTGGTCCATGAACTCCCGCAGATCCGCGGGGAGTCCGGCGGGCGGTGCCTGGTCGTTGCGTGTCCAGGTGGCCAGTTGATCGTTGATCGCGGCGATCCCGCCCCGGTCGAGGACGGCGGCGAGCACCGGATCGGCCTCCTCGTCCCACACCCACTGCGGGTCGAGGCCCGATCCGGAGCCCGCCACCGACGTGTCCGGTGCCCATGTCCACAGGGGGCGGGCGTCGGCTGGTGCGGCCAGACCCAGTGCCCCGAGGGCGCCCAGGGCCCCTCCCGTCGTCAACATCTTGCGCCTGCTCAGTCCGTCCATCGCGCTGAACTCCTCCCTGAGTCCGACTTCCTGATACGATGAAACACATTGAGGCTCTCAGTATCATCCAGAGGAGCACAGGCCGGGCGAGAGCGCCAGGGTCTTCACCGAATCAGGGAGGCGCCTGTGGAACCTGTGCCGCCGGGTCTCGCCGGACCCGGTCCACCCGGTCCTCCTGCTCAACCTGCTCGACACCGTTTTTCCCGCTCCGGCGCGGGAGGACCGACACCCCTCAGGACCGCATCCGCAGTGAAGTGAGAGGAAGAGGGACACCATGCCCCGAGCCCTGACGGACGAACGTCGCGACCTGGTCAAGGCGATCGGCGACTTCTGCCGCCGCGAGTGCGGCACGAAGGAACAGCGCGACAAGCTGACGGCCAACGGCCAGGAGCAGCACAACCAGCGGCTCTACGAGAAGATGGCGGCCCTCGGCTGGCTGGGCATCGCCGTGCCGGAGAAGTACGACGGCGCGGGCCGCGGCATGGTGGACCTCTGCCTGTTCCTTCAGGAGACCTCGTACGGGCGCGCGCCCATCAGCGGATTCGGGACCACCGTCATCGCGGCCGCCGCCTACGACAAGTTCGGCACCGACACCCAGAAGCGCGTCGTGCTCGAAGGAGTGACCAGGGGTCGGGTCGAGGCCATCTCGATGTCCGAACCGGGCGCCGGATCGGACGTGGCCGCGCTCACCTGCCGCGCGGAACGCACCGCCGGCGGATACCTGGTCAACGGGCAGAAGACCTGGTGCTCCAACGCGCACTTCGCCGACCACATCCTGCTCATCGCCCGCACCGGACGAGGCGGGACCAAGCACGAGGGACTCACCCAGTTCATGGTGCCGACCGATGCCGACGGCCTGCGGATCAGGGGCATCGACACCATGGGCGGCAAGGACGTCAACGACCTCTACTTCACGGACACCTTCGTACCGGACTCGGCCGTCGTCGGAACCCCCGGACAGGCGTGGAGCCAGTTGATGGCCGGGCTGAACCTGGAACGGATGATCCTCGGGGCGCTGATGCTGGGCGTGGCGCGGCGGGCGTTCGACGACACCGTGGCGTACGTCCGCCGGCGCGAGCAGTTCGGCCGGGCGGTCGGCTCGTTCCAGTCCCTCAAGCACCGCATCGCGGACATGGCCACCGAACTCGCCTGCGCCCAGCTCCTCTTGGACGACGTCGCCGCCGCCATCGAGGCCGAACCCGACCGGGTCTTCGCCCGCGAGGCGTCCATGGTGAAGCTCAAGTGCACCGAACTCGCCAAGCACGTGACCCTGGAGGGCATGCAGATGATGGGCGGCTACGGCTACGCCACGGAGTACGAGATGGAGGCCCTGCTCCGGCAGACGGTCGTGTCCACGGTCTACGGCGGGACGAGCGAGATCCAGCGCGACATCATCGGCAGGACGTACGGGCTGTAGCTGAACGGGCTTCCGGTGAAGGGGCGGCGCCCTTGTCAGGCGCTCACGTTGAACGTCGCGCAGGCCTCGACGCCGAGGTCGGCGAGCACGGCACGCAGCCGCTCCACCGCGAGACCGGGGTCCAGGGGCGCCTCGATCTCGACGTCGAGGTGGCAGCGTCCCATGCCGCCGCCCGCCCCGGTGATCTCGCCGTCGGGGCCCAGCGCGGCTTCCAGCGCTTCCTCGACCTCGTCGCGATCGACGGGCAGACCGGCAAGGACGATCTCGACGAACACCGTGCTGCTCCCTTCGACCCGGCTCAGACTGGCTCCGACCCGGCGAACCCTACCGGTCAGGGCCCTAGACCCAGTTCGCCCACCCGAAGGTGAACACATAGGCCCGGCGCCACGCGTCCCGGCCCCGAACGCCTCGAAGGAACATGACCGCCGCTGCCGCGAGAAACAGTGCGGCGAAGGCTCCGCCCACGCACACCCCGACGACGGGAGCCCCGAAACAGCTCAGGACCACACTGGCGACGACCACGATTCCCAGGCCGAGGTGAGCGGTCGGCACATCGGCGCGGATGACCTCCCGCATCGCCTTGCGCGTCGCCCGCATGTCGGAGTCGTACCGCTCCCGCGCCGCTTCGGGATCGGCGGCGGGCCCTTCCGGCCACTGTTGCACCATCGTCCTCCGTTCTTCGGCGGCGGTGCCGTCCTGCCGTCCTCGCGTGGAGGCGATGGTGCGGCGTCGTCGGGCCGGCCTTGAGGTGGAGCAGTTCCCAGCGGTGTCCGGAGTTCTCGATCAGCGCCTTGTAAGGGTTCCTGGCGGCGCGACTCCGGAAACTGTAGTCCACCGCCACATCGCGCCCTGCCCGCATCAACTCGACCAGCTCACAACGCTGTTCACGCCGGACCTCATCGGGGTGCGGCGTCGTCACCGATGGATCTCGGGCGCGGGTCGCTCGCCCGCCGCGGCCGTGGTCCGCGCGTCGCGGCCCGTCAGGGTGAGCGCGGAGGCGGCCGCCAGGCCGCACAGGCCCGCGGCGACGAGCTGCACCCGGTAGTCGAGGCGGGCGACCAGGCCCGTACCCACGAGCAGGGCGAGCCCGGTGGGTGCGTACATCAGGGTGCCGGCCGTCGCCGCGACCCGGCCGAGCAGCTTCGCCGGTGTGTGCCGCTGGACCGCTGTCAGTGCGGCGATCAGCGGGCAGGGCAGGCCGAGCCCGATCAACAGACCACCGCCGAGCACGACGGGCAGCCAGGGAGTCGCCCGCGCCAGCACGCCGAGGGCGAAGAGCGTGAGTCCGGCCGCCGCGAAGGCGCGCACCGGCATCCTGCGCATCAGCGCACCCGCCGCCAGCCCGCTGACGACCGAACCCAGCCCTTGGAGCGAGGTGAGCACGCCCGCGAAGGCGGGGGACCGGTGGAGTCCGGCGTCCAGCATCGCGTACGTGGCCGTGCTGCTGACGGCGCCCAGCACCAGCGTCGTCCCACTCGTGAGGACGAGCGGGCGCAGGACCGGGTGCCGGCGCACATAGCGGGCGCCTTCGGCGGTCTCGGCGGTCCACGACCGGCCGACGCGCGCCGCGGGCGGGCCCTCCTCCGCCCGGATGAGCCAGAAGGCGGCCGCGGCCAGGACGAAGGTCACCGCGTCCAGGAGGGCGACCGTCGGGCCGCCGAACGCGGCGAACAGGGCCGCGCCGCCCAGCGGTGCGACGAGCTTCATGCTCTCGATGGCGGTGAGCACCAGGCCGTTGAAGTCGCCGCGCAGTTCGTCAGGCACGGCAGCCGCCACCAGTGCGGTCTCCGCCGCGTCCGTGAGGACCATGCCCACCCCGACCAGCGTCAGCACGACGAACAGCAGCCAGACCCGTCCCGGCGAGCGCACGGCGAGCGCCGCGGTCATGACGACGGCCAGGGCCAGGTTGGTGGCGACCAGCAGTGGACGACGGCGCACCCGGTCCGCCACGGTGCCGATCGCGGGACCGGCGAAGGTCGGCAGCCAGATGCAGAAGCTGACGAGCGCGGCCAGGCTGCTGGAACCGGTGAGCGTCTTGACCCAGATGCCGGCGGCCAGCGACATCGCGGAGTCGCCGAAACCGGAGACGACAACTCCGCCCAGATACAGACCCGCGTTGCGGTCCCGCACGACCCTCAAGGTGTTCCAGCCCACGCCCGCCCCCTCTCGTCGTCGGTCGGCGACTGAGCGCACAACCTACCCCCAATGAAATGCTTGGTGGTAGTCGGTCCGCCCCGGCGTTGCGCGCTCTACGCTGGCTGCGTGACCGAAACCGATCCCGTCCTGCGCGCACTCGCCCATCCCCTGCGGCTGCGGATGCTCAGCCTCATGTGGCCGGGACCGATGTCGGCCGCCGAGCTCGCCCGCGAGCTGGACGTGTCGCACGCGCTGGCCAGTCAGCATCTGCGTCGGCTGGACGCGGTCGGTCTGGTCGAACTGGCGGAGGAACGCACCCGCCGCGGCGGCAGGGAGCGCCGCTATCGGGCGGTCCAGGGCACGCCGCTGTCCGACCAGCAGGACGGGACCCCGATGCTGGCGGAGACCATGGCGCACACCCTTCGGGAACGTGCGGGGCGCCGTGAGGCGGGCGGTGACGGCGTGACCGTCGACGCCGAACTGTGGGTGGATCCCGGAACCTGGCAGACCGTCCGGCGCCGCCTCGCCGAACTGGCCGACGAACTCCACGCGGCGGCCCGGCCGCCCCACACGCCGGGCACCGTTCCCCTCGGCGTCAGCATGATGGCGTTCCCGTTGCGGGACGAGGCGAAGGGCGAGGGCGGGGATGGCCGGCGCGTGACCGGCGAGGGGTGACCCGCGAGTGATGAGGGCCGGGGGAGTGGTGCTGCTGCTCGGGCCCGGCCCTCGTGGCGCGGACGGCCCGGTGCGGTAACTGCCCCGGTTTCATCGGGAGTCCGGTGCGGTCGCCCGCACGTGTGTGCGGTCGGGGGAACTCACTGTCACAGGATCGTCACCACAGGTATGGGCCGAGGTCGGCTCTGCCAGCCTGGCGGCCGATCATGTTCCAGGAGATTTCGGGGAGAACCTGTGCACCACCGTACGATCCCGGCCGCCCTCGCACTGGCCGCACTCGCGCTGCTCAGCGGCTGCTCCGGCGACGACACGGCGGATCCGTCCGGCTCCGGCGGGCGGCAGACGCCCGGAGCCTCGGCCGGACTGGGAGTGCCCGGCCTGTCCGACGGGGACACGGACCCGGCGGGTTCCGCCGCGCCGGATGGGACAGCGGGCCAGGGGCAGGCGGACTCCGGCTTCGCCGACCCGGTCGATCGCTGTGCCGCCGCGTTCGTGGCGCACCCGGACGGCAGCGTGCCCAGTGCGTGTGAGGGCCTGTCGCCAGATCAGCAGCGCGAGGCGGCCGAGGTCGCCGCGGAGGCGGAGAAGGCGGCCGGGGAACTCAGGGAGAAGGGGGACCAGGCGGCCATCGACCTCATCGGCTGACGGGCCGGACCGGCGAGACGGACCGGACGAGCGAGACGTGCCGGATCGGCCGGACCAGCCGGATCGGCAAGGCCGGCAAGGCCGAAAGGTCGGCAAGACCGGCAGGGCCGACCGGCAGAAACCTGCCGGTCTGGCGGCACTGGCTGGGGCGACCGGTCCGGACGCACCCGCTCCGCCCGGTGGCCGACGGCCCGTCACCGGGCCGCGCGGATCGGCCGATCGGGGGCGTCCCGTCCGGACACCCCGCGAGCCGTCCGCGCGTCGGCGCTGCGGCTCCAGGCCCGTTGGTCCGGTGCCGTACCTCCGGGCCGGTCGGCCATGGGTTAGCGTCGGGACGCCGCGGTGGTTGTCGCCGGGGTGACGGTTGCAGGGTTCGGACGGCGGGGAGCGGACGAGTGGCGCAGACGGGGTTCGACGAGTCGGAGCGGCGGGCCTGGGAGGGCCGGGCCGATGCCTACGCCGGCGGGTTCGCCCGGCTGTGCGCGTACACGGTGCCCGCACTCCTCGACGCCGCCGGGGTCGGGGAGGGGACACGGGTCCTCGACGTCGGTACGGGCACGGGTACCGCCGCCGTGCTCGCGGGCGAGCGGGGAGCGAAGGTCGCGGCGGTGGACGCCGAGCCCGACATGGTGGCCCGGGCCGCACTGGCGGCTCCGGCGGCCGACGTACGGCTGGCGGTACTTCCCCGTCTGCCGTTCGACGACGACGCGTTCGACGCCGTGGTCGCCAACTTCGTCCTCAACCACGTCGGTCGGCCTCGACAGGCCCTCACCGAGCTGCGCCGGGTGACGCGGCCCGGCGCGCGGATCGCCGCCACCGTCTGGGCGGTTCCCTCGGCCGCCGGGCAGGCGCTGCTGGGCAGGGCGGTCCAGGCGGCGGGCGTCACGCGTCCCGACCACGTACCGTCCCTGGCTCCCGAGGACGACTTCCCGCGTACGGAGCGGGGGTTCGCCGAGCTGCTCGGTGCGGCGGGTCTGACGGACGTCGTCTGCGACACCGTGACCTGGGAGCACCGCACGACGGCCGAGGAGTGGTGGAGCGGACCTGCCGCCGGAGTCGCGACGATCGGCCGCATCGTGACGAGCCAGCCTCCGGAGGTCGTCGCCCGGATCAAGGACCACTTCGCCGCGCTGAGCGCCGAGTTCGCCGCTCCCGGCGGCGAACTGGTGTTGCCCCACACGGCCCTTCTGGCCCACGGCCGGGCGTGACGGCACCCCATACCCGCGCCGTGCCCACGCGGACGGGCTGAATCCCGCTTCCTCCAGGGCTCATTGGATCGATGCGTCGAAGTGCTGGGCAGCGAGTTCTTCCGCGGGGGAGGATGGTCGTCATGACGAGCGAAGGCACCTCGATCGACGCCACCAGGCCCAGCATCGCGCGCGTGTACGACTATCTGCTGGGCGGCAAGGACAACTACGCCGTGGACCGGGAGATCGGCGATGTGTTCAAACGGGACCTCCCCGGCTCGGTGGCGATCGCCTTCGCCAACCGCTCGGCGCTGACCCGCGCGGTCGCGGAGATAGCGACGACCACCGACGTGACCCAGTTCATCGACCTGGGCAGCGGACTGCCGACCGCCGACAACGTCCACCAGGTCGCGCAGCGCCACACCCCCGAGTCCCGGGTGGTGTACGTGGACATAGACCCCCAAGTGCTCGTGCACGGAAGGGCGTTGCTGGAGGAGAACGACCGGACCCGGGTCATCGAGGCGGACGTCCGCGACCCCGAGGCCGTCTACAACCACCCCGAGACCCGGGAACTGATCGACTTCGAACGTCCGGTGGCGGTCGTGTTCAGCGCCATCCTCCATCACGTCAACGACGAGGAGGACCCGGCCGCGATCGTCCGCTACTGGCGCGAGCGCGTGCCCTCCGGGAGCTACTTCTTCGTCAGCCATTTCCGTTCGGGCAACAACGCGGAGACGGCCGAGGCGGAGAAGGTCCTCCAGAAGACGTTCGGGCGCGGACGCTGGCGCACCGACGAGGAGATCGCGTCCCTGCTCGACGGACTGGAGATCCTCGACCCCGGGGTCGTCCCCGCCTCGCTCTGGCGCCCCGCCCAGGTCGCCGAGCCGTCGATCGGCGGTGCCGGCCGGGAACTCACGGTATGGGAACACCTCATCGCGGCCGGGATGGCCCGCAAGGCCTGAGGGCACCTGCGCCCTGATGCCTTTCGAGCCGGAGTGGTGCGGCGCGTCGACCCCGCGGTGGTGCCTGAATCGTGATCGGTGCGGCCCGGGGCGGCTCGTATGATCGCCTGCGGGACAGGGTTCGTAGCGCAGTGGTCGTCGCGCCTTTCACCTCATGTAGGAGGACGCCGGTTCGAATCCGGTCGGGCCCTGTCCCGCCTGTCCGTCGGCGTCCGAGCTCAGGAATCGGAACGCGATCCGGGCGGCCGCACCGCTCCGCCGGACCAGGTCGACCGGAGGGCGAGGGCCAGGCGGTCCGCCTCGTCGGCGGTCACGGCCTGATCGGGGCTCCGGAGCAGGTCGAAGACGCCCGGGCCGCGGTGTTCGGGCCGCAGATCCGGCATCCGCGGTACGACGTGGAAGTGCACGTGCGCGAATCCCGCGGCTTCGGCGAACTGGACGACGTAGGTTTTGGCGCAGCCGGTCACGCTCCGCAGCGCCCGGGAGAGGTCGACCTGCCACACCCCGAGGGAGGCGGCCTCCGCGTCCGTGAGGTCGTGGATCGCCGTCACGTGGCGCCGGGGGAGGAGCACCAGCCAGCCGGGCACCGCTGTGCCGAAGGCGTGGACCACCCGCCAGTGTTCGTCGTACGCCACACACTCGCGTGGGGGAAGCCGGTCGAACTCCCCTTCCTTGCTGCACGGGTAGCAATCGGCGGTCGTCATGGATCGAGATCGTAGAAGCTTGCCGGACTGGAGAGGATCGTTCGTACAACTCGGCTCTGATCAGACGTAGGGGACGCCCGTGACCCACTGCAGCACGGTCGTCGACGCGGACAGCTCGCGGCCGATGGTCGGCAGGGCGACGTTGAGGATCGAGTTGTCGAGCATTTCGAACAGGAACACCGCGGACAGCCCCGCGAGAGCCGTCCCGGCCTCGCGAAGGGACTGTGGTGAACCAGCTTGTCCGGTCGGGGCGTTGACGCCCTCGACCGTTCCCTGACGTCGGACTTTCATCGCGCACTCCTTCGAGGTGAAGAAGTGGCGGCTCGTGCGAGTCCGCGTATGCGCGTGCGGTCCCCTGCCCATCGACCGGGGTCGAGGTCCTGCGAGGCCACACGTTTTTTACTTCCGGTGCCCCGATGCTACATGCGTCTGAAGGGGTCCCCTCGTGTGCGGGATCGAGAGGCGGCGGTCCGCGCTCCGGCCCACTGTCGTGACACCGTGCGTGCGACGCGGATTGCCCTCAGCCGAGTCCGATCCCGGTGAGCAGTGTGCCGATGGAGGCCAGCGTCAGTCCCAGCGGGATCAGGCTGACCCCGATCCCCACACCCAGGCTCTTCCTCTTCGCGGGGTACCACGGCACGCCCAGGGACAGCAGCGCCAGCAGGAACAGCACCAGGCTCGCGCCCATCGCGGCCTCCGTGTGCCCGCAGGGGTTGGCCGAGCTGCACGAGTCCAGCGCCATGGGGGACATCAGCAGCAGGAAGGCGGCGCCGAGCTGGACGGGCACCGCCACCAGGACACCGGCCAGCGGGGCGATCCACCACGCCCGCCGGGGCTGCGTCCGGGGTCCGGTGAAGGGGCCGGCGAGGGACGGCGAAGGTGACGGAGAGGCCGGCGTGGTGGCCTGAGGGCCGGCTGATGACGTGCTCATGGGCACAGTATGGCGCCTTGGTGAAGCTCTGGTGAAGGCCGGTCCGCCCGGGTGGCGCCCGGGGTGGGCATCGGGCGGCTCTCCGTCTCCGTGGTGGACCGGACGGCGTGGCTTCGCGAGAGGGGGCGACCGGCCGGCCCGGAACTTGTCCGGCATACGTGACGCGCTCCACATCTTGATCCAAGTCAAGCCGCCCACCAGCGACTTCACCCTGTTCATGGGTGGTGACAGACCGTCAGATCGCCCAATTCCCCATTTAGTACCCGGGGTTACATCTGTCGAGTCGGCCGAACTTGCTAGGGTGTTACTCGTTGGTAGCAATCCGTAGGGGGCCACGGGGAGCCGACGCGAGCGTCGTCGGCGATTCCCGGGCGGATTGGTCGAGATGGACGTTCTGGCAAGGGGGCCAGGCGGACACGGCATCTGCGCGTATCCATGACGCGGCCTTCGAAGTCCACTCTTTTCGCTCACTTATCCGAACAGGTGAGACTCCTCTTATGGCTCGTTCCCTGGTCGATCTCTTGACTCTGCACGCTTCCGCGCAGCCCGACCGAACCGCCTTCCGTTACCTCGTCACGGGTGACTGCGACGGAGAGATCCAGGACATCTCGTACGGGCGGCTCGCCCAGCGGTCCCGGGCCGTCGCCGCCTGGCTCCAGGAGCGCGGTCTGGCCGGCTCCCGCGTCATGCTGCTGTATCCGCCCGGCATCGAGTTCATCTGCGGGTACCTCGGCTGCCTCTCGGCCGGCGTGGTCGCCGTACCGGGCCTGCCCCCGCACGGGCGCTCGCAGAACCACCGCGCCGTTCTCCGGATGAAGCGCCTGATCGCCGACGCCGACGCCCAGGTGATCCTCGGCGGCCGCGAGGTGATCGCGGCCCTCGCCACCATGACGGAAGACCTGCCCGAACTGGCCGACATCACCTGTGTCGCCACCGAGGACATCCCCGACGCGGCGGCCGCGTCCTGGCGCGAGCCCGACCTCACCCCGGACTCGGTCGCCTTCCTCCAGTACACCTCCGGATCCACCTCCGCCCCGCGCGGGGTGATGGTGACCCACGGGAACCTGCTGGACAACGAGCGGGTCATCACGGAACGCATGGGCCACACGCCCGACGTGATCGAGGAGTACGACCGTGAACTCTTCGTCAGCTGGCTGCCCGTCTACCACGACATGGGGCTCATCGGCCCGGTCCTGAACGCGGTCTACCTCGGTGTCACCGCCACCCTCCTCTCCCCGCTCCATTTCCTGCAGCGGCCCGAACGCTGGCTGACCGCCGTCAGCCGGTACCGTCCGCACACCAGCGGCGGCCCCAACTTCGCCTACGAGCTGTGCCTCAAGCACGTCACCCCGGACCTCCTCGACACCCTCGACCTGAGCCGGTGGAGGGTCGCCTTCAACGGCGCCGAACCGGTGCGGGCGGCGACCCTGCGCCGGTTCGCCGAGACCTTCGGCGCGGCGGGATTCCGTCGTGAGGCCCTGTATCCGTGCTACGGCCTGGCCGAATCCACGCTGATCGTCACCGGCGGTTCGGTGCACGCCCCGCCGACACTGGCGGCCGGCACGACAGCCGACGCCACCGCGACGGCCGGCACCGGTGCCTCCGTCGCCGCCGACGGCGCGGGGCCGTACCTCGGTGCCCCGGACACCCGGTCCGTCGACGCGGCCGCCGTCGGCTCCGGCCGGCCCGGCCCCGGCGTCACCCTGGTGATCGCCGACCCCGATCGGCAGGAAGAGCTGCCCGAGGGCGAGGTCGGTGAGATCTGGGTGTCGGGCGCCAGCGTCGCCAAGGGGTACTGGCGCAACGCGCTCGCCACCCGGGAGACCTTCCGGGCCACCCTCGCGGGCCACGAAGGCCGCTTCCTGCGCACCGGCGACCTCGGATTCCTGCGGGACGGCGAGCTCTTCGTCACCGGGCGTCTCAAGGACCTGATCGTCATCGAGGGACGCAACCACTACCCGCAGGACCTGGAACTGTCCGCCGAGATGTCCCACTGGTCGCTGCGTCCCGGCTGCACCGCCGCTTTCTCCGTCGACGGCGGAGCGGCGGGCGAGCAGGCGGTGGTCGTCGCCGAGACGGCCCCGGAGGCGGCGGGGGAGTCGGAGAAGATCATCGATCTGATCCGGGGCGCGATCAGCGAGGCCCACGGCGTGCCGGTGCGTGACGTCGTGCTCGTCCACCCGGGGACCATCCCCAAGACCTCCAGCGGGAAGATCCAGCGCCGTGCCTCGCGGGCGGCGTATCTCGACGGAACGCTCTCCCTGGTCGGGGGGACCGAGACGGGATGACCGGCTCCGCCGACGGCGTGCCCGCACGCCGTCGGCGCGGCGACGGCGGCTGACCGCACGCCGGCCACCGGTCCGTCCCGGGCGCCGATGATCCGGTGTCCCGGGCGGTCGACGCGGCGGCCGCGCGGCGGCGCCACCTGGGTCGTACGGGTGCCGGACGCGGGTCGTGCGGAGTCCGTACCGGCGCCACCCGAGGTCGTGTGGACCCCGTACGGCTGCCGGACTCCGCCGCACGGCCACCGCCACCGCCCCCGGTCCGCCCCCCCCCGCCAGATGTCCGCCGTCCAGCCATTCACCCGTACCCCGCCGACAACAGCTCGTCCTCCGTGCGCGCCCGGATCGCCGGCCGTACGGATTCCACCTGAGCCCACGTTCACGAGGACACCAGCCCAGATGCCTGCCAGCGAGTCCCCGAAGCAGTTCCCCGAGATGTCCCCGACGGCCCCCGAGGGGGTACGGACCTGGCTGACGGCCGCCGTCGCCGAAGTGACGGGGCTTGCCCCCTCGGCCGTCTCCGAGGAGCGTCCGATCGCCGAGTTCGGCCTGGGATCCGTGCAGTTGGTGTCCCTGGTCGCGCGCCTGTCCCAGTGGACGGGGCGGCCCCTCGAACCGTCCGTCGTCTTCAACCACCCCACGATCGCGGGCATCGCCGACGCACTCTTCGACGAACAGGTCCCGGGCGCCCCCGCAGCGCTCCCCGCACCTTCCGCCGTGTCGGACGGCCCGGGCGCGCGCAGGGGAGACGACATCGCGATCATCTCCATGGCCTGCCGGTTCCCCGGCGGCGCCGAGGACCCGGAGTCCCTCTGGCGGCTGCTGGACGCGGCCGAGGACGCCGTCGGCCCGGTGCCCTCGGGACGCTGGGACACCCAGGGGCTGTACGACGCCGACCCGGACGCCATCGGCAAGGCGTACACCCTGCGCGGCGGCTTCCTGAACGGCATCGACCGGTTCGACGCGGCCTTCTTCGGGATCTCGCCGCGCGAGGCCGCGGCCATGGACCCGCAGCAACGCCTCCTGCTCCAGACCGCCTGGGAGACGATCGAGCGCGCCGGCATCGTCCCGGAGACGCTGAACGGCAGCCTGACGGGCGTCTACGTCGGCCTGTACGACAGCGGATACCTCGCCTCCGCCCCGCTGGACCGGCTCGACGGACACGTCGGCACCGGCTCGGCGTCCAGTGTGGCGTCCGGGCGCATCGCCTACACCCTCGGACTCGAGGGGCCGGCCGTCACGGTCGACACCGCCTGCTCCTCCTCGCTCGTGGCCCTGCACCTGGCGGCGCGGGCGCTGGCCGACGGTGAGTGCGACCTCGCGCTGGCCGGCGGCGCGACGCTCCTCGTGACCCCGCGCGGGCACGTCGAGTTCAGCAGGCTGCGCGGGCTGTCGCCGTCCGGGCGGTGCAGTCCGTTCTCCACCGAGGCGGACGGGGTGGTGTGGGGCGAGGGCTGCGGTCTGGTGCTCCTCAAGCGGCTCGCGGACGCGCGGCGGGACGGCGACCGGGTGCTCGCGGTCGTCAAGGGCTCGGCGATCAACCAGGACGGCCGCAGCCAGGGTCTGAGCGCGCCGAACGGTCCGGCGCAGGAACGGGTGCTGCGCGCCGCCCTCGCCGACGCCGGGCTCCGGCCCGACGATCTCGACTACATCGAGGCGCACGGCACGGGAACCCGGCTCGGCGACCCCATCGAGGGCCGGGCGCTGGCGTCGGTCTTCGGCCCCGGACGCCCGGCGGACCGACCCCTGGGCGTCGGCTCCCTGAAGTCCAACATCGGTCACACACAGGCCGCGGCGGGCATCGGCGGTGTCATCAAGACGGTCCTGTCCCTCGCCCACGAACGGCTCCCCGCGTCCCTGCACGCCGAGACCCCGACCGAGCACGTCGACTGGGCCGACGGCGGTCTGCGGGTGCACAGCGCCGCCGAGGCCTGGCCGCGGCGCCGCGACCGGGCGCGGCGCGCCGGGGTGAGCGCGTTCGGGATCAGCGGCACCAACGCGCACGTGATCCTGGAGGAGCCGCCTGCGGATACGGCGGCACCGGCGGCGGAGCGGACACCCGCCGCCTCTTCGTCTGCCGGCCCCGCGTCTGCCGCCTCCTCGCCCGCAAGCCCCGTGTCTGCCGCGTCTTCGCCCACTGGCCCTGCGCCCACCGGCACTTCACGCGCTGGCACTTCGCCCACCGGCCCCGCGCTCTCGGCTCCTTCGCCCACCGCCCCTGCACCCTCGGCTCCCGCGTCCGGCGGCGCCGCTGCACCCTCCGTGCCTTCGCCCTCCGCCCCCGCACTCTCGGCTCCCGCGCCCGGTGGCGGCGCTGCACCCTCCGTGCCTTCGCCCTCCGCCCCCCACCCCGAAGACCCCACCCTCTTCCCGATCTCCGCCCGCACCCTCCCCGCCCTCCGGGGCCAGGCGGTCCGCCTCGCGGACGCGGTCGCCGCACGACCGGAAACGCCCCTGGCCGACGTGGCCGGAACGCTGACCCACCACCGCACCCACTTCGAGCACCGCGCCGTCCTCCGGGCCGCCGGACGCGACGAACTGGTCACCGCCCTGCGCGGACTCGCCGAGGGAAGGCCCGAACCCGACCTGGTGGTGGGCCCCCAGCAGACCCTCCCGCCGGGCAAGCTGGCGTTCGTCTTCCCGGGCCAGGGTGCCCAGTGGACCGGCATGGCCCGTGAACTCCTGGACCGGTCGCCGGTGTTCGCCGACGAACTCGACCGCTGCGACGCCGCCCTGCGCCCGTTCACCGAGTGGTCCGTGGCCGCCGTCCTGCGCGGCGACGCGGGCGCACCGGCGCTCGACCGGGTGGACGTGGTCCAGCCCGTCCTCTTCGCCGTGATGGTCTCCCTGGCCGCGGTGTGGCGGGCGCGCGGTGTGCGGCCCGACGCGGTGATCGGGCACAGTCAGGGCGAGGTCGCCGCGGCCTGTGTCGCCGGGGCGCTGAGCCTGAGCGACGCCGCGGCCGTGGTCGCCCTGCGCAGCCAGGCACTGACCGAGGTGGCCGGCACCGGGACCATGGCCGTCGTCGCCCTGCCGCACACCGAGGTCGAGGCGCGCCTGGCCGGACTCGACGGCCGGGTGTCCGTCGCCGCCGTGAACAGCGGTCGCTCGACGGTCATCGCCGGTGAGGTGGAGCCGCTCGACGCCCTGCTCGCAGACCTCGCCCGCGAGCAGGTGTTCGTCCGCCGCCTCGACGTCGACTACGCCTCGCACAGCGCCCGCGTCGAGCCGCTGCGGGCGACCGTCCTCGACGAACTCGACGGCGTCATCACCTCCCCGACCGCCGTCGCCTGGTACTCCACGGTCACCGGCGAGCCGGTCACCCGCGAACAAGAGGCCGAGTACTGGTACACGAACCTGCGGGAACCCGTGCGCTTCGCGGCCACCGTGGACCGCATGGCGGCGGACGGGTACCGCCACTTCGTCGAACTCGGCCCCCACCCCTCCCTCCTCACCGCCGTCCGTACGGTCGCCGAGGACCGGGGCCACGAGGACCTGGTCGCCGTCGGATCGCTGCGCCGGGACGAGGACGCGCTCGCGTGCCTGGACCGGGCCGCCGCCGAACTCCACGTCCACGGACGCCGGATCGACTGGCGCCGGGTGGTGCCCGACTCGGAGCGGGCCGACCTGCCCACGTACGCCTGGGATCCCCAGTCCTACTGGACCGAGACCCGGCCGGGCTCCGGCACCGCGGCCTCGGGTCTTCTCGACCGCGCGGCGCACCCGTTGCTCGGCGTTCACCTCCAGTCGGCGGACGAGACCCGCTGGACCTTCCGCAGCGAATGGTCCCCGGCCACCGCCGACTGGCTCCCCGACCACGCCGTGTTCGGCCGGACCGTGGTGTCGGGCACGACCCTCGTGGAACTGTGCCGTGCCGCGCTCGCCGTGGCCCGCCCGGACGACCCCGCCGACGTGACCGGTCTGCTCCTGCTCGCGCCCCTGGTGCTGCCCGAGTCCGGCACGGTCGAGGTGTCGGTCGAGGTGAGCACCGGCGGAGCGGTGCCGGAGGTCACCGTGCACAGCCGCCCGCACGGCCGGGAGCCCCGGGCCTGGACCCTGCACGCCACGGCGTCCGCGGCCGACCCCGCGCCGGTGACGGCGGCGGTGCCCCCGGTGTGGCCGGAGGCCGAGGAGCCCGCCTGGAGCCCGGCCACGTACGAACGGCTGGCCACGCTCGGTCTCGGGTACGGCCCCTCCTTCCAGGGCGTGCGCTCGGCGACCACGACCGGCGTCGAGGGCGAAATGCTGGCCCGGCTGTCGCTGCCGCCCACGGCCCGCGACGCGGCCGACCCCTACCCCGTCCACCCCGCACTCCTGGACGCGGCACTGCACGTGGCCGCCGCTCTGGACGCCTCCGCGGGCCGGGTGCTGCTGCCGGTCGCGGTGGGCCGCTGCGTCCTGCCGCCCGGCTCCGCGAACGACCTGACTGTCCTGGTGCGGCGGACAGGCGGTTCGGGGACCGACCTCGTCCTCGACGTGACCCTGTGGGACGCCGACGGCCTCCCGGCAGGCCGGCTGGAGGACGTACGCCTGCGGGCCGCCGATCCGGCGGACCTGAACGGCGCCTCGGAGAACGCCCGGCACCTCTACGAAGTGGCATGGACGGCCGTGACCGAGCGGCCCGAGGCGGCACCGGACGCCACGTGGGCCGTTCACGGCGACGGATCGGACTCCCAGGTCGCGTCCGCCCTGCGGGACCTGGCCGCGGCGGGCGTGCCGGTGCTCGAGACGGGCGCCGACATCGCCCTACGCTTCTGGCCGGAGCCGGAGGACGGAGTCGAACCAGGCGACACCGCAGGGGAGTTGGCCGGACTGGCACTCGCCGAACTGCGGTCCCTGATCGTGGCCTCGGAAGGTCCGCCGCCCGCACGGACCGTCTGGGTGACACGTGGCGCGGTCGCCGCCGGCGCCGGGGACTCGGTGCCCGGACTCGCCCAGTCCGTGCTGTGGGGCCTCGTCCGCAGCGCCCGGGCCGAACACCCGCACCTCGGGCTGACCCTGCTCGACCTCGGGGACTCCGGCACCGCCGCAGTTCTGCCGACCGTCGCCGCACACGCCGACGAGCCCGAACTCGCTTTCCGGGACGGGATGTTGCTCGCGCCGCGGCTGGTGCGGGCCCGTGCCGCCGACGCGCTGCGCATCCCGGCCGGTGACACCTACGAGCTGACCGGTCTCGAAGACGACCCGACCCTGCGTGCGACGGAGCCCCCGGCCCTGACCCCCGGAGGGGTGAGGATCCAGGTGCACGCCGTGGCGGTACCCGGGCCCGACGGGCGGTCGTCGCGCACCGCCTGCGCCGGTGTGGTCGCCGAGGCGGCCGCCGACGTGCCGGGCCTCGCCCCCGGGACGAGGGTCGTCGCCCTCGCCGACACACCGCCCGGCTCCACGGCGCTCGCCGACGCCCGGCTGGTCACGGTCCTCCCGGACGAGGTGCCGTTCACCACCGCGGCCGCCCTGCCCCTCGGACTCGACACCACCGATGCCGACCAGGCGGCCCGGGCACTGCGCGAGGCCGTCGACGGTCAGGTGCGCCCGGCCCGCCCCCAGGTCCTGCCCGTCACCGCCGCACCCGAGGCGCTCCGGCGGGGGAGGGCGTCCGGCGACCCCGTCGTCCTCGACCTCGTCGGCCGGGGCGTCGTCGTGCCCACCGACGGCACGGTGCTGATCACCGGAGGCCTCGGCGCCGTGGGCCGGCACATCGCCCGGCTCCTCGCCGAACACGGCGTACGCCGACTGCTTCTGACGTCGCGTCAAGGCGCGGCGGATGCGCGTGCCGCCGCGGTCATCGCCGAACTGGCCGCTCTCGGAACCGAGGTCGAGATCGCGGAGTGCGACGTCGCGGACGCCGAGGCACTGTCCCGCGTGCTCGTCCGCGTCGGCGACGCGTTGCCGCTGCGCGGCGTCGTGCACTGCGCCGGGGTCCTCGACGACGGGTTGATCGCCGAGCTGACGCCCGAACGTCTCGCACGCGTGCTGCGACCCAAGGTCGACGGTGCCGCCCACCTGCACCGGCTCACCGCGGGCACCCCGCTCGACCTGTTCCTGATGGTCTCCTCGGTGGCCGGTGTGCTCGGCAGCCCGGGCCAGGGCAACTACGCCGCGGCCAACGTCTTCCTCGACCAACTCGCCCACCACCGGCGGGCCCAGGGGCTGCCCGCCGTCTCGCTCTCCTTCGGGGCCTGGTCCGGTGAAGGGCTCGCCGCCGAACACGCCGACCTGGAACGCATGGCCCGCCTCGGTCATCGCGCCCTCACCCCCGAGCAGGGTCGCGACCTCGTGGACCTCGCCCTGCGCCGGGACACACCCCACCTGGTCGCCGCCCATCTCGACCTGCCCCGCCTGCGCGAGAGCACGGCCGGCGCGGACGACGGCACGGCGGCCCTGTGGCGTTCGCTGCTGCCCGCGCCGCGCGGCGGCCAGGACGGACCCGCCGCCCTCGCGGACCGGCTGGCCCGGCTCTCCGAGACCGAGCGCGCCGCCCGGGTCCTGGCCCTGGTCCGCGAGGAGACGTCCCGGGCCCTCGGCCTGCGCTCCGCGGACTCCGTGCGCCCCGACCAGCCGCTGCGGGAACTCGGCATGGACTCGGTGACCGCGGTGGAGCTCCGCAACCGCATCGGCACCCGGATCGGCGCCCGGCTCCCCGCCACCCTGCTGTTCGACCACCCCACCGCGGCCCGGCTCTCCGCCCACCTGCTGGACACCGCGCTCGCCGGCGGCGACCGCACCTCTCGGCGCGGCGCCCCCGATCCGCGGCCCCGGCGAGACCACGCGGCCACGGCTGACGAGCCGCTGGCCCTGGTCGCCATGGCCTGCCGGCTGCCCGGCGGCGTGGACGACCCCGAGAGCCTGTGGCGCCTGGTGGCCGAGGGCCGCGACGCCGTGGGCCCGTTCCCGGCGGACCGCTGGGACGTGGAAGCGCTGCACGACCCCGACCCGGACGCCCTGGGCACGACCTACGCAGCGGAAGGCGGCTTCCTGGACGACCTGGAGTCCTTCGACGCGGCCTTCTTCGGCATCACGCCGAAGGAAGCGGAGGCGATGGACCCGCAGCAGCGGCTGCTGCTGGAGACGGCGTGGGAGGCGCTGGAACGCGCCGGGATCGTGCCCGGAGAGCTGGCGGGCAGCAGCACCGGTGTGTACGTCGGCATGTTCGGCAGCGACTACCTCGCGGGCACCCGGCTCGACGAGCTCGACGGCTATGTCGGCACGGGGTCGGCGGCCAGCGTTGCTTCCGGCCGGCTCGCCTACACGCTGGGCCTGAACGGACCGGCCATGACCGTGGACACCGCGTGTTCCTCGTCCCTGGTCGCGCTGCACCTGGCCGCACAGGCCCTGAGGTCGGGCGAGTGCGACCTGGCCCTCGCCGGCGGGGTGACCCTGATGGTGACTCCGGGAACCTTCGTCGAGTTCAGCAGGCTGCGGGGGCTGTCCCCGACCGGCCGCTGCCGCTCCTTCTCCGACGACGCCGACGGCGCCGTCTGGGCCGAGGGCGCGGGCATGGTCGTACTGAAGCGGCTGGCCGACGCGCGCCGCGACGGCGACCAGGTGCTGGCCGTGCTGCGCGGTACGGCCGTCAACCAGGACGGGCGCAGCCAGGGCCTGTCCGCGCCCAACGGCCCGGCGCAGGAACAGGTCATCCGGCGGGCGCTGGAGCAGTCCGGACTGGAACCCGCCGACATCGACTACGTCGAGGCGCACGGGACCGGAACCACGCTCGGCGACCCGATCGAGGCGAACGCCCTCGCGGAGGTCTTCGGCACCTCGCGCCCGGCGGGCCGTCCGCTGTACCTCGGCTCGCTCAAGTCCAACGTCGGTCACACACAGGCGGCTTCGGGCATCGCCGGGCTGATCAAGGTCGTTCAGTCCCTGCGGAACCGGTCCCTGCCACGCACCCTGCACGCCGGGACGCCCAGCCGTCACGTCGACTGGGACGACAGCGGGCTGCACCTGCTCCGGGAGACGGTCGACTGGCCGTCGTCGGAGGGACGCGTACGGAGGGCCGGTGTCAGCGCCTTCGGGATCAGCGGGACCAACGCGCACCTGATCGTGGAGGAGGCCGAGCCGGCCGAGGTCCCCGCGACGCCGGAAACCGCCCCGGGGGCCTTGCTGTTCCCGCTGTCCGGGCGGAGCGAGGCCGCCGTGCGCGGACAGGCCGCCCGACTGGCGCGACGTCTGGAGGAGGACGTCGACCTGACCGATGTCGCCCACACCCTGGGACGGCACCGAAGCCACTTCGAACGGCGTGTCGCGATCGTGGCCGGTGACCGGACCGAACTGCGCGCTCGGCTCGACGCGTTGGCGACCGGTCGAATGCCACTGCCCCCGTCCCGCGCGGAGCACACGGGCAAGACGGCCTTCGTCTTCGCCGGACACGGCGGCCAATGGCCCGGCATGGGCGTGCAGTTGGCGGGACAGTCCGAGGCCTTCGGCGAGGAGCTGGCGCGGATCGACGAGGCGGTGCGCCGCCACGCCGGATGGTCGGTCCTCGACGTGCTGCGGGCACCCGAGGAACACGCGCCCTTCGACCGCACCGAGTTCCTCCAGCCGGTGCTGTTCGCGGTGAACGCGTCCCTGGCCGCCGCCTGGCGCGGGCTCGGCGTCCGCCCGGACGCCGTGACCGGACACAGCCTCGGGGAGATCGCCGCCGCCTACAGCGCGGGCGCCCTCACCCTGGACGACGCCGTGACCGTGGTGACCGGGCGCGCCCATGCGGTCGCTCCGCTGGTCGGACTGGGCGGGATGCTGTCCCTCGAACTCTCGCCCGCGGACGTGGAGAAGCTGCTCGCGCCCCACCAGGGCCGGCTGTTCGTCGCGGCCGTCAACAGCGCGCAGTCCACGGCCGTCTCCGGCGACGCCGAAGCACTGGCCGCGCTGCGCACGCACCTCGAGGCACGGGACATCCCGGTACGACGGCTGTCTACGCCGTTCGCCTCCCACACCCCCCTGATGGACCCCGTGCGCGCGGAACTGCTGGACCGGCTCTCCGGCATGCGCGGCACGGCGACGTCTCTGCCGCTGTACTCGACCGTGACGGCCGAACCGGTGTCCGGCGACCGGCTCGACGCCGCCCACTGGTACGCCAACCTCGGACGCCCCGTCCGGTTCGCGGACACGATCCGGCGGATGCTGGACGACGGCTACCGCTCGTTCGTCGAACTGAGCCCCCATCCCTCGCTCGGCGCGTCCATCGAGGCCGTGGCGGCCGAGGCGGGGATCGACGCGGTCGTGATCGGCTCGCTGCGCCGCGGCCGCGACGGGCGGGACGAACTGCTCTCCCGGCTGGCCGAGTTGTACGAGGCCGGGTGCACCCCCGACTGGCCGGTGCTGCTCCCGCGGGGCCGCCGCACCGACCTGCCGACGTACGCCTTCGACCGTGAACGGCACTGGCGCGCACCCGCACCGGCCACAGGGACGGCCGGTGGCTCCCCGCTCCTGGGCACCCACTTCGAGGCCAGTGACACCCCCGGCCGACACCTCTTCCAGAGCGACATCGACCTGCGCGACAGCCGCTTCGCCTACCTCGCCGACCACAAGGTCAACGGAGAGGTATGGCTGCCCGGCGCCGCCTTCCTCGACCTGGCGCTGGAGGGCGCGACCGCGGTGCGCGACGGTGATGGTGCCTGCCTGGCGGACGTGCGGTTCCTGCGACCGCTCGTGCTCGCCCCGGACCGGCCCGTCCGGCTGCAACTCGTGCTTCAGCCCGCCGGAGACGACGGCGCACGCGACTTCACCATCGCCTCCGCGGACACCGGCCGACGCGGCGCCGGGTGGGAACAGCACGTCACCGGACGGATCGTCGACGGAACCGGTGAGCCCGCCGCCGAGACGGGCGACCCGGAGGCGGAGCTCACCGTACTGCGCGAGCGCTGCGACGAAGAGGCCGACCTGACCGCCGTGTACGCGGGGCTGCAAGCCCTGGGCATCGACTACGGCCCCGCCTTCCGGGGCCTGGAGCGGGGGCGTCGCACGGACACCGCGGCCGTCGGGCGACTGGCCCGCCGGCCCGCCGCCGGGCATCTGCTGCACCCCGCGGTCCTCGACGCCGCCTTCCACACAGCGGCCCTGCCGGCCGACGCGCCCGAAGGTCGCGCCTTCGTGCCCGCCGGTGTCGGACGGCTGCGGTTCACCCCGGGCTCCGCGCCCGCGTGGGCGACCTGCCGGCTGCGTTCCGTGGACGGCGACACCGCGTTCCTGGACCTGAGGCTCTGGGACGGGAACGACCAACTCGTTCTGGAGGCGACGCAGTTCGAACTCGCGGCCCTCTCTCCGCTGGACGGCGCGCTGTACGAGACCCGCTGGCAGCCGCGCCCGGCGGCGCAGGAGGAGCCCGCCGAAGGGAGCTGGCTCGTCCTGGCCGACGAGACGGGGGTTGCCGACGCACTCGCACAGCGGCTGGCCTCCGCCGCCGTCCCCCATGTGATCGCCCGCCGGGGACGGGAGTTCGGCGCCGACGGCCCCGGCCGCTACGTCCTCGATCCCACCGATCCCGCGCAGTTGACCCGTCTGCTGGACGAGGGCTTCACCGACGCGCCGCCCGGGCGCGTGGTGCAGCTGTCCGCGCTCGACGCTCCGGCCGTCGAGGACGCCATCACGGCCGAACAGGCGGCCCGCGACTGCTGCTTGAGCACCCTGCACCTGGTACGGGCGCTCGCCGACCGGCCCGGCGGTAGGGCCCCGAGGCTGTTCGTGGTCGTACGGGGCAGCCAGGCCGCAGGGGACAGCGCGCAGGTGACGCACCCTCAGCAGGCTCTCGCCTGGGGATTCGCGCTGTCGGTGGCCCAGGAGTATCCGGAGCTGTCGACCACGCTGATCGACCTGGCGACCGAGCGCGACGACGGTCTGTGGACGCAGTTGTGGCACGCGGACGACGAACGCCTCGTCGCACTGCGGGAGTCGGGGCGGCTGGTGCCACGGCTGGCCCGGACCCGGCCCGACGACGGTGACCGCGAGGCGGTCACCACGGACGGCGTGCACCTCGTCACCGGCGGGCTGGGCGGCCTCGGCAGGGTGGCCGCCGAGCGGCTGGTCCGCCGGGGCGCCCGCCGACTGGCCCTGCTCGGCCGCAGCGGCCCCGACGCGGCGGCACGGAGCTGGATCGAGGAGATCGAGACCCAAGGCGTCACCGTGCACCTGGCCCGAGCCGACGTCGCCGACCCCGTCGCATTGACAGCCGCCCTGGACACCCTGCGCCAGGAGGCGGGCCCGATCGCCACGGTCGTCCACACGGCCGGTGTCCTCGACGACGCCACCGTGGCGAACCTGACCGACGAACGCGTCCTGCGCGTGCTCGCCCCCAAGGTCCTCGGCACCGCCCTGCTCACCGAACTCGTCCCGGAGGCACGGAAGTTCGTCCTCTTCGCGTCGGCGGCGGGCCTTCTCGGATCGGCCGGCCAGGCTCCGTACGCGGCGTCCAACGCGTTCCTCGACGCCTGGGCCCACCACCTCGCCCTCAGCGGGCGGCCCGCCCTGAGCCTGGACTGGGGCGCCTGGACGGAGGTCGGCATGGTCGCCGGTTCCGCCGACCGGGCCGTCGAGACCAGCCGTTCGGGTCTGGTCGCCTTCACCCCGGGCGAAGGCGGCGAGATGTTCGAGCGGGTGCTCACCAGCTCCCGCCGGCAGCTCGCCCCTCTCGCCCTGGCTCCGGAGGCCCTGGAACTCGACCGGGACACGGCCCGCACCCGCCCGATCCTGGCCGACCTGATCACCGTCGCGGCGGACCAGGACGGCACCGACGCCCTCGTCGCCCAGGTCTTCGCGGCCCGCACGGACCAGGACCGCACCGCACGGCTCGAAGCGTACGTTCGGTCCAAGGTCCGCCAGGTCTCCGGCGGTTCCGGGGAGCCGTCGGCGACCACGGCCCTCAAGGAGCTGGGCCTGGACTCGCTCATGCTGGTCCGGCTGCGGAACGCCTTCATCCGGGAACTCGGCGCCGAACTCCCGGCCACCGCCGTCTTCGCGGCGTCCGACATCCGGAGCCTGGCCCGCGCGCTGGGCGAGGTACTGCCCGAACGCGCCACCGGCACCCGCGGGTTGGAAGACCGGCACGAAAGTACGGACGAGGTGCCCGAGAGTGAACTGCGGCCCGCGACCCGTGACGTCGTACGGCTGCTGCGCAGCGCCCAGCCGGGTATGCCGGACGCGGCGCACGCCGTCGGCCTTGCCGTCCGGCTGACCGCGCCGACCACCCGCGAGGCACTCGCCGACATCGTCACCCGGCTCGCCGGCCGGCACGCGGCCCTGCGCACGGCCGTGACCGCAGGCGGCGGACAAGGCCGGCAGCTGCGTGTGGAGCGGGAGCCCGCCGGACCGCTGCTGCGCTGGACGGACGTGCCCGCCGACGTCGCGCTCGACGCCGACGACCGGCTGTCGCGGCTGCTGGAGCCGCCGTTCGACCTGGAGCAGGCCCCGCTGTGGCGGTTCGAGCTGCTCGACGCCGGTCGGCGCGGCCAGATCCTGGTGTTCGGCGCGCACCACGCGGTGAGCGACCTGCAGTCCCTGCTGCTGGTCGCCGGGGAGATCGACGCCGAACTGTCGGGTACCCCTCTCGGGGACCACGTCACCAACCGTGACATCGATCTGCTGATCGAGGCCCAGCGCACCGACGGCCCCTCCGGCACCCCCGACACCGAGTGGCGCGAGGCCTTCCACGGCAGCGGACGGCTCGATCTGACGCTCGCCCGGCCGCGCCCGGAGACCAGGTCCTACAGGGCCGGGAGCGTGACCGTCGCCATCCCGGACGGGCTGATGGAACGGGTCTCGGCGGCCGCCGCCCGGCTCGCCGTCACACCCGCCGCCTTCTGCCTCGGCACCCTGACCGTCCTGCTGGCCCGGATGCGCGAGCGCGAGCGCTTCGTGCTCGCCGTGCCCGTCGACACCCGCATCCACGCCGACGCGTACGACGCGGTGGGCTTCTTCGGGGTACCGGTGCCGTTCCCGGCCGAGGCGGCGGCGGGGGAGCGGATCGGCGAGGTGCTGCGCCGCACGGACGCGCGCCTGGACCGGGTCCTCGCCAAGGGCGCGATGTTCTCCGGCGTCCTGTCGACCCTGGCCGGACTGGGACTGCACCGGCCGAACGCCCCGCTGGTCGAGGTGTACTTCAACTACGTACGCTCCTCATCCGCGCGGCTCGGCCGGCTCGAGGTGCTGCCGGCGGGCACCGGGTATTCCGACCTCGACCTGATGGTCACCATGACGCCGGACGCGGGCCGTGTACGGCTCGACCACAACCTCGACATCCTGGACTCCGCGACCTCCACGGAACTGGCGGAGGAGTTCCTGCGCCTGCTCGCCGCGACGGCCGACGACCCGGGCACGGTGGTGGGCGCGGTGACGATGACGGGCACCTCCGCGAGCGGTTCGACGCGGGGCCAGGCGGCGGCGACGGCTCCGGTCGCGGTGGCTCCGATGGCCTCGGTCGCGGTGGCTGCGATGGCTGAACCGGACGAGACACGTGCGCAGGCCGCACCGGACGACACGCGTGCGACGGCCGCCGCGGCCGCTTCGACGGCGACGGGAATCCCGGCCGGGGCGGCTGCACCGGTCGAGCCGAGTCCCGTCGAGGGCCCCCGCCGCTCGCTCGCGCTCGCCGCCACCTTCGCGCTCGGCAATCTGCCGCTGCTCTGCGGGGCGGCGGTCGGGCAGAGGGCCGGCGAAGGGGACGGTGGGAGGGCGGGCGCCGAGGGGCTGACGGTCACGGAAGCCCCGTACCACCAGGTGCTGGCCGCGCTCCGCGACCCCTCGGGAGTCTTCACCGATCCAGCGACGGCGGTGGGGGTGGTGCTGCTGCGGGCCACGGACCTGGAGCGGTTCGGCCCGTTGACCGACGAGGTGCTGGCCGAACTGAGCGCCGCCTACCCGGCCGCGCTGCGGGCCCTGTCCGAGCGGACCCGGCGGCCCCTGGTCGTCGGCATCCTCCCCTCGGCGGACCCGAGCGACCGGTTCACGCGCTGGGAGGGCGACCTCGCCGCCGAGCTGGCCGACACGCCCGGCATCGCCCTGCTGGGCCCGGACGAGTGGACCCGGCATCACACGGTCGAGGAACCCTTCGACGCACGGACCGAGCGGCTCGCCCACCTCCCGTTCACCCCGCGCTTCCAGGCGGCGGTCGCGCTGCGGCTCTCACAGGTCGTACGGGCCGTACTGCGTCCCGCGCCCAAGGTGATCGCGGTGGACGGCGACGAGACGCTCTGGGGCGGGATCGCCGGGGAGATCGGCCCCGAGTCGGTGGACCTGACGGGACCGCGCGCCCGGCTCGCCCGGACCCTGCTGCGCTGGCGGGCCGCCGGCGCGCTGCTCGCCCTGGTCAGCAACAACGACGAGGCCACCGTCCGGGCCGTCCTGGACCGTCCGGACAGCACGCTGAAGGCCGAGCACTTCAGCGTGCTGTCCGCCGGCTGGGCTCCGAAGCGGGACCGCCTCGCGGAGGCCGCGCGCACCCTCAATCTGGGCCTGGACAGCTTCCTGTTCCTCGACGACAACACCGTCGAGATCGGGGCGATGCGCTCGGCGCTGCCCGAGGTGCTCTCGGTGACCTGCCCTCCCGCGGCCGAACTGGAGGCGTTCCTCGACCGGTTGTGGCCGCTCGTTCCGGCGGCGGCCACGGCCGAGGACGGGCTGCGGGCCGGGTTCTACGCGCAGGAGCGGCAGCGGGACGCGGTGCGGGAACAGGCGGGGTTCGAGGAGTTCCTCGCCGAGCTCCGGTTGGAGGTCGACGTGCGGGCCCTGTCCGCCGCCGACGTCGAGCGGGCCGAGCAACTCGTGCGCCGCACCAATCAGTTCGCCCTCCGCCCCCGCTCCGCCGACGGAGGCGATCTCGCCCGGTGGAGGGAGCGGGGCGAGGTGTGGACGGCCGCGGCACGGGACCGCTTCGGCGACTACGGCCAGATCGGTCTGCTGGCCCTGCGTGCGGACGGCGACCGGCTCGACGTCCTCGCCTGGTCCCTGAGCTGCCGCGCGCTCGGCCGGGGTGTCGAGGAGCGGCTGCTGACGTGGCTGGCGGACCGGGCCGACGAGCTCGGCTGCGCCAAGGTCCGCCTCACGGCGGAGCGCACCGACCGCAACGTACCGGCCCGGCGTCTGGTGGCCGCGCTCGGCGGTGGGGACCAGGAGGACGCACGCCTGGAGTGTGTGGTCACGCCGGAACACCTCCGGGCCTTCCGCTCCTGGCGGCGGCAGTGAACGGGGCGGCGGTGAACGGGGCGGCGGCCGGCCCGCCGCGGCAGTTCGGAAAGGAACAGTGCACAGGGTGAAGGGCTCCCATGAGTGAAGTGAACGAGGACGCGTCGGCCCACGCCGGACAGCGGGCGATCGGTGAGGCGATCGAACGGGGTGACGGCGGGCCGAGCGTGGACGAACTGCTGGCCAGGATCAGCCAGGCCGCCGCATCGTCGGCGACGGGACCGGTCGTGGAACCGGGTGTGGGGGCGGTCGCCGAGCCAGGCGCTGGACCGGCCGCGGGGCCGGGTGCGGACACCTCGGTGTCCCTTGCCGGGGCCGGTGCGCCCACGGACACCGACGCGAGTGCGGCGACATCCGGTGCGGGCGACGCCTTCTCGGGTGAGCCTGCCGTGTCGTCCGACGCCGGGACGGAGGGCGGGCCGCAGGGCGCGGGTGCGGGCGCCGGGACCGACGCCGGGACCGACCCTGGTGCTGGTGCTGGTGCTGGTGCTGGTGCTGGTGCTGGTGCTGGTGCCGACGTCGACGCCCTCGCCGCGGTCGTCGCCGCGGCCGCCGGCCCCTTCGTCCCTGGCGGTCTGCTGGCGCCCGACGCCGACTTCTTCGATGCCGGGGGCTCCTCCGTGGGGGCCGTGGAACTCGTCGCGGTGCTGGAGGACGAGCTGGGCATGGAGCTCGATCTCGACGAGGTGTTCGCGGACGCCCGGCCGAGCAGTCTCGCCCGGCGCTGGCTGGCGACCGCGGGCGCCTCGGCCGCGCTCCAGGCCCTGAGCGCGCCGACCGCTACGGCGGTCCTGTCACCGGGCGCCCCGACCGTCCCGGCCCCGGGTGGTCCTGCCGTCCCGGCGGCGGGTGGTCATGCCGTTCCGGCGGCGGCGCGGACCACTGTCCCGGCGACCGGTACGAGTACGGTCCCGGCGGCCGGCACGACCGGCGGCACACAGCCCCCGAAGGGCGCCCTCGCGCCCGTCGCCCCCGCCTCCGCCCCGAGCTGGAACCCCGCTCCCACCACCCCCGGAACGAACCACCCGCTCTTCCCCTCGCCGCACCCCGTCCCGCCTCGGGCGACGGTCACGGCTCGGACCCCGGAGGACCGCACCCCGTACGCCACGGCTCGTCCCGAGGACCTCGACCAGATCCTGGCCGACCTCGCGCTCGCCGACCGGCTGCCCTGGACCGGCGCGCCCGAGCCGCTGCCGCCCCGGCGGATCCTGCTCACCGGCGCCACCGGCTTCCTCGGCAGCCATCTGCTGCTCGACCTGCTCAGGCACAGCGACGCACATGTGTACTGCCTCGTCCGCGCAGAAAGCGAGGAGGCCGCGACGGCCCGGCTCGGCGAGGCGCTGAAGGGACACCGGCTGCCCTGGTCGGCCGAGATCCGCCGCCGGGTGACGGTGCTCCCGGGTGACATCAGAAGGCCCCGGCTCGGACTGTCCGACGAGGTCTGGAACAGGCTCGCCCACGAACTGGACAGCATCGTGGGCGTCGCGGCGGCCGTCGACTTCCTGCGCGGCTACCGGTCGCTGCGCCAGAGCAACGTGATCGGCGCGCTGACCCTGGCCGAACTCGCGGCGACCGGAACGCCCAAGCCGCTGCACCACATCTCCTCGATCGCGGTCTTCAACGAGGTCGGCATCTCCTCCATGGGCGAGGACGACCCGCTCGCCCACGTCGACCGGCTCGTCGCGGGCTACGACCAGTCGAAGTGGACCGCCGAGGTCGCCCTGCGACGGGCCCGCGACCACGGGCTGATCGTCACCGCCCTGCGCCCTGGAGGCATCGGAGGCCACACCCGCACGGGCGCCCACAACCCGCAGGACCTCAGCAGCGGCCTCATCTCCGCCTTCGGCCGCTTTCGCACCGTGCCCGCCTTCCACCGGCTGAACGCGGCCCCGGTGGACTGGGTGAGCCGGGTCGCGGCCGCCGTCGTCTGCGAACCCGACGCCTGGGGCTTCGACTACAACCTCACCGGCGTCCCCAACACCCTCGACGACGTCGTCCGGGACATGGCGTTCGGCGGGATGCACGTGCGTGTCCAGGACTGGGACGAATGGCGCGCCGACGCCCTGGCCCGTCTGGAGGCCGAGCCCGTACCCGAACTCGCCTTCCTCTCACGGGTGTTGCAGAGTCCCACCGCCCTGAAGCTGTGCGAGGCGACTCTAAAGGGCCCTGCGGCCACCGACGAACGCACCGCCGCGCTCGTCGAGGCGCTCGGACTGACCCCCGCGGCCCGCTACGACGCCCGGGCCCAGCTGCGGACGTTCGAGCGGCTCGCCGAGGACGGCCTCGCCCGGCTGCCGCACAAGGACGACCAGCCGTACCTCTGGTTCACCGAGACGACCGAGGGCACGCTCGGCCCCGCGGGCGCCGGCGACGGCGATCGCTATGGTGACGGCGATGGCGCCGAAGCGGACATGCCCGGGCCGCCCGGCACCGCAGCGGACACCCCCTGCTCCATGGCGCTCACCCTCTCCATCGCGAGCATGTACCAACTGGTCAAGGAGCGCCGGGTGGACGTCCGCGGGGAGCTGGTGTGCGCCGCGCTCCATTCGGCACCCCTGCGCGTGGAGAGCGGCGACGCCTGGATCCGCCCAGAGGAGGGCATTCCGCAACGGCACGGGACCCGTGGTCAACTCCTGCGCTACCGGATGACGTTGATCGACGCCGACGGAGGGCGATGGTGGCTGGAGGGCCACAAGACCGCACGCGCCCGCCGCGACGTGTGGCGCCAGACCCGCGCCCTGAGTGTCGAGATCGGCCGCGAGCGCGAGCCGGCGATCCTCGCCGGTGAACTCGTCGTGCCCGCCGACAGCTACGTACGCGACCAGATCGACGGCATCCGCGTGGACCCGCGTCTGACCAGCCGCGAGAAGCGTGCCGCCAAGCTGACCTGGCTCGCCTGGTTCGGCGCGGAGATGGGCCGCGGACTGCTCAACCCCTTCGCCCGCGCCGCCGCCGACCTCCTCGACCTGCGTCCCGCCCGGACCCCCTCGGAGCGCCACCGATGATCTTCAGAACCGCCAACTCCCGTACCAGTCCCACGATCCGCAAGGTCAGGACGGGCACGGCCCTGCGACCGCTGCGCCACCGCCTCGACCCGGCCCGGGTCGAGGAGATCCCCTTCAGGGCTGGGGACGGCGTACGCCTCGGACTCACCCGCGTCGACAGCGGGGAGCGGGACCGGCCCGCCGTGCTGCTCCTGCACGGCCACACCGCCTCCGCCGACATGTTCCTGCTCCCCGAGACCCGCAACCTGGTCGACGCCCTGCTCGACGGCGGCTACGAACCCTGGTTGCTCGACTGGCGGGGCAGCTGCCGGCTTCCGTACAACGAGACGGGCCAGCGGTACACCTACGACGACGTCGCGCTCCACGACATCCCCGATGCCGTCTCGTGCATCCGTGAACGCATCGGTGACCGGCCGCTGTTCGTGGTCGCCCACTGCATCGGCTCCCTCACCCTGTCCCTGAGCATGACGGCGGGGCTCGTACCCGGGCTCGCGGGTGTCGTCTCCCAGGGCGTGTTCCTGACGCCGAAGCTCGCGGGACGCACCTCGCTGCGGATGACTGTGGCGGGCGAGCTGCTGAAGAACCGGATCGACCACATCCCGGTCGACTTCCGCAAGGTGGGCCTCCGTTCGCGGTACACGCCGCTGTTCGCCCTGGCCTCGCGCGGCGCGCACTGCCCGGACCCGACCTGTCAGATCCTCCACAACTCGGCCTGGGGTTCGGGTGCTTCGCTGTTCCTGCACGAGAACCTGTCCGACGCCACCCACGACCGGCTCGCCGAACTGCTCGGTCCGGCGCCGCTGTGGATCCTGCCGCACCTGCGCCGCATCGAGCTGGCCCGCACGGTCGTCCGCTGGCACGACACCGACCACCGCTACCGCGCGCTGCCGCCCAACGCGCTCGACGCGGCCGCCCGGATCGACACCCCGGTCCTGCTGCTCGCGGGCAGCGAGAACGGACTCTGGCTGGACTCGCAGAAGCTCTGCCACGACGTCCTGGCACACCGACAGCCCCAGCTGGACGTGTCGTACACGGAGATCCCCGCCTACGGCCACCTGGACACGTTCCTGGGCCGGGGCGCGGCCCTCGACGTCTTCGGTCACATCCTGGAATTCCTCGACGATCGACGATGACGGGGGACACTTCGACCCGTTACCGTACCGACCAGTAACTGGCCGTGGCCCCGCAGGCCGCACCGGGCCCCCAGGGGCCACCCGAGACATCACGGAGGCCCCATGCCGCAGCTCGAAGTCGATGGAGCCGCGCTGACGTACGACGACGAGGGCCCCCGCTCCGGTGGTGGCGTCCCCCTGGTGTTCATCCACGGCTGGACGGCCAACCGGCACCGCTGGGACCACCAGATGGACCACTTCACCCAGAAGCGCCGGGTCATCCGTCTCGACCTGCGCGGACACGGGGAGAGCGAGGGCTCGGGGCGGCGCACCGTGGCGGAGCTGGCGGAGGACGTGCTCGCCGTCCTCGACCACCTCGGCGTCGACCGGTTCGTGGTCGTCGGCCACTCGATGGGCGGCATGATCGCGCAGACCCTGACGCTAGCCCACCCCGAGCGGGTCGAACGGCTGGTGCTCGTGAACTCCATCAGCAAGATGACCTACAGCCGGGGGAGGGGCCTGCTGATGGGGGTCTCCACCCTGGTGCCGTTCAAGCTGTTCGTGGCCGCCAACATCCAGCGGGCCTTCGCCCCCGGCTACCCGCGCGAGAAGATCCGCGAGCACGTCCGGGCCTCGGCCGGCACGCCCCAGGAGGTGGTCATGACGTGCTACGGAGCCATGCGCTCCTTCGACGTCCTCGACCGGCTCGGCGAGATCCGCACACCCACGCTCCTGATCCACGGCTACCACGACATCCAGCTGCCCGTCTCCCAGATGCTGCGGATGGCGAAGGCCTACCCTGACGCCGAGGTGCGGATCGTGGACGCGGGCCACGAACTGCCGCTGGAGAAGCCCGAGGAACTCACCGCCGCGCTCGACCGGTTCCTGACGGACCGGCCGTAACGGAAGCGCGGAAGCTCCCCGCGCCTCCCGGACGACCGGCCCGGGAGGCGCGGCGGGACGCCGTGCGGATCCCTCGGACACTTGACTGATTCCCGATGATGTCTGTCAAGAGCGCCGGGACGGTGGTGGAGGCTGGGAAGTGATCCCGGCACTCGCCACGGCGGGTGAGATCCTGAACGGATGAACGTGACATCCGCTGCTCTGGCGACGGCCCGGTGGCCGCTGACCGCGGCTGGGGAGACTGACTGGCTGCGGGAGCTCGCCGACGATGATGGGCTGACCGGCTTCATGCCGCCGGCGCTACCCGACGCCGCCTGGGTCCTCCACTCCATGTACGAACACGATCTCGGGCCCACCAGCATGTCCTACGTCGCGTATCAACGAGCTGTACTGAATGGTGGCGGGCCCGAGGTCATCCCGGGCCTCGACCCCGCGGACGTGTTCGGGGGAAGGCCGGGCGAGGCACCGAGCTCCCGTTGGCGCCGGCTGCGCTGGGCGGAGCTCTCGAAGCGGACCGGTGATCCCGTGGCGCCCGAAGGGCGGCTCCCTTGCTACCGTTCCTTCCCCTCGCTTCAAGAGCCGAGTGGCTGGCCGGTGGGCATCGCGGGGCCGTCCGAGGGGAGTCTGGACCGGACCGACTGGAACCGCCTCATCGACATCCTCACCGAGCACAGCCCGCAGGGTCCGGAGACCCGCTGCATGGCCTACTACAACCCGCTGTTGCATGGGGCTGTGGACTTCGACAACCTGCACGTCCGGGCCGGCACGCTCGCTGATGCCAAGGCACTGTACGACCACCCGGAGGAGGACGGTTGGACCCCGTCCAACCTCTGGGCCCAGGACCGGTCGTGGGTCCTCTGCACGGACTTCGACCTCTGGGCCACCAAGGTCGCGGGCCCCGCCCCGCTCGTCGAGGCCCTCCTGAACGACGCGGAGATCGAGGCACTCCGACTGCCCTGGGCCCACTGATCCCGACCTCCCGGCCCGAATACGACCAGTGTGGCCGAGAGGCCGAATGAAGCACACGGTCGCCAAGGGCGCTAGGCCGAGCGGTCTCATCGGCCCGAGCCAGGACTGCCCTGGCCCGGGTGTTGACCACAGTCGCGGCAGTGCTTTCCCCAGCCACGGCCGTGTGCTGGGACCCTGACGCGGTCACGCCTGCGTCGGCGATGGCCACGGCGCCACGGACTCTGCGGTCTTTCGGTCAGATCACGAGTCGGCTCGGGCCGACTCGACGCAGGCTGGCCGGGGTCCGGTAACCGGCCGGCAAGAGCGGAGCCGCCTTGCCCCCGGCCCCGGGCCGGGCTGACTGGGTGGCCCTGCGGGGTCGGGTCAGGCTTCGTACAGGCCGACGCCCTCGCCCGCTGCCGCGCGCATCAGGACGCCGGCCAGTTCCACCGGGGTGGACAGCATCGGGTAGTGGCCCGTGTCCAGTTCGAAGTAGGTGACGTCGGGGTCGGCGAGCTTGGCGAAGCGGGGCAGGCCGGTGCCGTGCAGGTGTCGCGCCAACTCCACGCTGAGGCCGTTCGCGCGGCAGAACACCCCCGTGGTCGGGAGCTTGAGCCAGGCGCCCGTCAGCTCGACGGGATCCGTGACGGTCCGGACCGGCTGCGGGGTGGCCAGTCGGTGGTAGCGCTCCAGCTCCGCGGGCGGGACGGCGTGCACGGCCGGGATCTCCTCGGGCACCGGGATCAGCCCGTCGACGGCCTGCTCCGCCAGACCGAGCTGCGGCATCTGCGCCACCAGCGACTCGCCCGGCTCGGGGAAGCCGGTGTCCAGGAACACCACCCGGGCGACCTGTCCGGGCCGCCGGTCGGCCGCCCCGAGCCCGGGGAAGATGCCATAGCTGTGCGCCACCAGGACCGTCCCCGGGCCCTCCGCGTCGAGCAGCGCCGCCACGGCTTCGGTGTGCTCGCCGAGCCCGAGGCCGGCCGGGTCCTCCTCGGCCGCCCGCTCGGCCATGCCGGGCAGGGTGACCGGCAGCGCCCGGTGTCCCTGCGCGGTCAGCTCGGCGGCCACCGCCTCCCAGGCCCAGCCGCCCATGAAAAGTCCTGGAACCAGCAGAAACGTCGTCATGACTGACCTCTTTCGCAGCGTCGCCCGTGCGGTCGGTCAGGACGGTAGGTCCTCCCCCTGGGGGAGATTCCAGTCGTCTCGGGTGTCGTGGAGGCCGGACCGACCGTGCTCAGGGAGGCGGCAGCGGCTGTTCCGTCCAGACGGTCTTGCCGGCGTGGGTGTACCGGGTGCCCCATCGCTCCGTGAGCTGCGCGACCAGGAAGAGTCCCCGCCCGCCCTCGTCCGTGCTGAGCGCCCGGCGCAGGTGCGGAGAGGTGTGGCTGGTGTCGGACACCTCGCAGATCAGGGAGTGGGTGCGGATGAGACGCAGGGTGACGGGGCCGTCCGCGTACCGGTAGGTGTTGGTCACGAGCTCGCTGGCGACCAGTTCGGTGGTGAAGGCCATCTCCGACAGCCCCCACTCCGCGAGCTTCGCCGTGGTCAGCTCCCTCGCGCGCGAGGCGGCGGTGGCTTCCAGCGGCAACTGCCAGGTGGCCACGTTCTCCGGCGGCAGGACCCGGGTACGGGCCATGAGCAGGGCGATGTCGTCGGTGGGGCGACGGTCCGTGGGCACCAGTGCGTCGATCACGCCGTCGCAGGTGCCCTCCAGCGGAGCGGCGGTGTGGGCGAGACACTCCTGAAGATCCTCCAGCGAGGCGTCGATGTCGCCGTCGCGCGCTTCCAGGAGGCCGTTGGTGTAGAGCGTGAGGAGGCTGCCCTCGGGGAGGTCGAGACTGTACGTCTCGAACGGCAGTCCGCCCAGGCCGAGCGGCGGACCGGCGGGCAGGTCGAGCACGCTGACCTCGCCGTCCGGGGTGGACACCAGCGGCGCCGGGTGGCCGGCGCGGGCGAGGGCGCAGTTCCGGGAGACGGGATCGTAGACCGCGTAGACACAGGTCGCCCCGAGCACCTGCTCGATCGCCGCCCGGTTGTTGTCGGCGCTCGACTCCATCTCGGCCGCCAGCAGACTGACCAGGTCGTCCAGCCGGGCCACCACCTCGTCCGGGTCCAGGTCGAGGCTGGCGAGGGTCCGTACGGCGGCGCGCAGCCGTCCCATCGAGGCCGCGGCATGGATTCCGTGGCCGACCACGTCCCCCACGACGAGGGCGACCCGGGCCCCGGACAGCGGGATGACGTCGAACCAGTCACCGCCGATCCCCGGTTCCGCGCTCGCCGGCAGATACCGGCAGGCCACCTCGACGGCCGGCAGGTCGGACACCGCGGCCGGCAGCAGACTGCGCTGCAGCGTCAGCGCGGCGCTCTGCTGCTGGGTGAAGCGGCGCGCGTTGTCGATGCACACGGCCGCACGCGAGGAGAATTCGTGGGCCACCGCGGCGTCGTCGTCCTCGAAGGGCTCCGCATGGCCCACCCGCCACAGGCTCACCACGCCCAGGATCTGGCCGCGTGCCAGCAGCGGCACCGCGATCAGGGAGTGGACCCCGAGTCCCAGGGCCACCTCGATCCGCCGCCGGTCCATGGCGTGCCACTCGGGACGAAGGGACAGCAGCCGTTCGAGGACCGGGCGACGCTCCTCCAGGCACCGCGCCTGCGGGGACCCCGGCAGGAGCGGGACGACCTCGCCCTCCTGGAACGGGACCCGTGGTTCCGCCGGTGAGAGCGCCACGCGCAGCAGCGCGCCCGCGGAGACCGAGGGGATATCGTCGCCGAGAGTGACCGGCTTCAGCAAATCGACCGAGCAGTAGTCGGCGAGGCCCGGGGCGGCCACCTCGGCCAGCTCCCGGGCCGTCTGCGCCACGTCCAGCGACGTACCGATCCGGGCGCTCGCCTCGTTCAGCAGGGTGAGCCTGCGGCGGGCCCGGTGGCGGGGCGTCACGTCCTCGATCGTCTCCGCCACGCCGAGGACCCGGCCGGAGGAGTCCTCCATCCGGAACGCGGAGACGGACACCATCCGTTCCTGGCCGGGTGCGTGGCGCGTCCTGGCCGACTGCTCCGTGAAGATCAACGGCTCGCCGGTCTCCAGGACGTGGCGCACTCGTTCCTCGGCCGGTCCCGCGTCCTCGGCGATCAGGAATTCACCCGCGTGGCGGCCCACCGTCGCCTCGGCCGGGATACCGCTCGCCTTCGCGATCGCCCGGTTGACCCGGATCACCTTCCGGTCCGGGCCGTGGATGGCCAGGCCGATGGGGGAGCGGCGGTACAGGCCGTCCAGCAGCGCGCGGTCGCGCTGCCAGGCCACGACCTCGGCCGCGGGGGCACCGACCAGGAACCACTCCTGATGGTCCTCGCCCCGGGTGATCGACCGGGCCCGGAACCCCATCTCCACCCGTCGTCCGTCCCGGTGCCGGATGGGCAGGACGCCGAACCATCCCCCCGCCCGCAGGGCGTCCACGACGACGGCCCGCGCGACGGGCAGGTCCCGGGGGTCGATCAGGAGGTCCTGCCACGCCCGTCCGATCACTTCCTTGGCCGGGTAGCCCAGCAGGTCCTGCGCACGCGTGCTCCAGCCGACCACGGTGCCGTGGTCGTCGAGCACGGCGGAAGCGCCGTGCCCGAGGGCGAACGGATCCTCCGGACTCTCGCTGAAATGCATCGACGGCGTCCCCATAACCACCACCCTGCCTCGTCCTCCGATGTTCCTCCCCCCGGTGTCGGTCCGCGACTCCCCCTGGAGTGGTGATCCGGTGGCGGTGGGTTACTGACGGGCGGCGGTCGGTCACCTCGAGCCCGTGCCAGGGGGCCGTGGTCGATCGCTCCGAGCGGGTCCCGCGGGGCCGTGGTCGATCGCCCCGAGCGGCTGGGACGGGGCGGTGGACGACGGCTCCGACCGGCTGGTAGCGGTACTCGGTGGTACCGGCGGGTCGGAGCCGTCCGGGCAGTCGGGGCAGTCGGGGCGCTCAGGGCCGTTCGCACGTCTCGCGGTCAGGGCCGTCGGGAAGGGCCGTGACGACCGGGGCGACCACGAGGGCCGCGACGACCGGGATGACCGGGACGACCGGGCCCCGTCCTCGAGGGACGGGGCCCCGGCCGCCGGCTAGCCCCGGCCGCCGGCTAGCCCCGGCCGCCGCCTGGACGCGCCTCCCGCCGCTACGGCTGTCCGGCCCCCTTCAGGTGCCGGTCGAAGAACCTGCACCCGTCCTCCAGCTCGAACCAGGGGGTGCCGACGTGCCCGCCCAGATTGGCGTGCAGCGTCTTCTCCTTGCTGCCGAAGGCGTCGAACAGGTCGAGGGCCCGCTGCCGGGGGTTGCCCTCGTCGTCCCACTGGAGCAGGAACAGCAGCGGAATGGTGACCTGCGGGGCCTCCTCGCGCTGGGCCCGGGGGACGTACCCCCCGGCGAAGAATCCCGCGGCCTTGATCCGCGGATCGGCCACCGCGAGCCGGATGCCGAGGGCGGTCCAGCCGCCGGAGTAGCCGACGGGGCCGTCGATGTCGGGCAGCTCCAGGAGGGCGTCCAGAGTGGCCCGCCATTCCGGGACCGCGTTCTCGACCAGCGGGCCGATGAGGGACTCGAAGATCTCGTCGACCGGCTCGCCGGCCTGCATCGCCCGGCGGAGGTCGGCGCGGGCCTGTTCCGCGGCGGCTGACCGGGGCCGCTCACCGCATCCGGCGGCGTCGATGGTGGCCACCGTGTAGCCGCGAGCCGCGGTGTACCGGGCCCGGGCCACCAAGCGCGGGTCCGCCTTGGGCAGACCGTTGTTGTGGGACATCAGGACCAGCGGGGCAGGTGCGGATCCGGGTGTCCAGAGGGTGCCGGGGATCTCGCCGAGGGTGAATTCGCGCTCGAGGACGCCGTCGTCGAGGCGCTGCTCGGAAGTGAACTTCATGGTCGTGCCTTTCGGGAGTGCACGTGAACGGCGCTCCCGGACGACCTATCGCCCGACCGTGACCCCGGAGGAGAGCACCCATGTGGATTGTGTGTTCACGGGTACCACCTCCTCGTTCTCTCGCACGGCCTCCGGAAAAATAGCAGGGGGTGCTGCCATCCGCCAATCGGGTTTCGTACGGTCGAATCCACTGCCGGATACGGGGTCACCCGCGCCGCATCCACCCACCCTCGGTGGTGGCGCCCGAAGTCGGCGGCCACGACCGGCCGCCCGAGGAAGAAGGAGAGACCTGCATGGCGATCCAGCGGATGGACAACGTCGGCATCGTCGTCGAGGACATGGACGCGGCCGTCGCGTACTTCGTGGAACTCGGCATGGAACTGGAGGGGCGGGGCGAGGTCCAGGGCCTCTTCGCCGACCAGTGCACCGGGCTCGACGGGGTCCACTGTGAGATCGCGATGCTGAGGACCCCGGACGGCCACAGCCGGCTGGAGCTGGCGAAGTACCGCAACCCGGTGGCGACCGGGGCCGGCCGCCGCAACCAGCCGCACAACATCCTGGGCACGCACCGCGTCATGTTCGCCGTCGACGACATCGAGGACACGGTCACCCGCCTGCGCCCACACGGCGCCGAACTCCTGGGCCAGATCGCCCGATTCGAGGACAGCTACCTGCTCTGCTACGTCCGCGGCCCGGAGGGCATCATCGTGGGACTGGCCGAACAGATCGGCTGAGGCGGAGGAACAGCACCGGACAGCGCCGGTGCATCGTGACTCGACGCGTGATCGCCCCGGGGCGGTCAGTTGTCGAACCACACGACGAGACGGACGTTGTCGGCGCCGTGGCGCTTGGCCAGCGTCTTCATCACCGTCCACACGTCACCCCAGTCCCCGTCCGAGACGGCTTGTCGCCGGGTGAGCCGTGCGATGCGGAAGAGCCGATCGCCGTCGATCCATTCTGTGCCTTCGGGCCAGTGATCGCCGGCGCGTGCGACGGTCTGCAGGCTGGTTCCGGTGAGCTCGGCCAGGCGGGCCGGCCAGTTGCCCCACCCGTACCAGACCCAGTCTTCGCCGGGCTCGCGCCGGTATTCCACTGCCTTGGGATGCACCGTCAATTCGGCAGGCTCGTCCCACGACGCCGACTCGATGTCGGCCCAGCTGATCCAGGATGGGCTGTGGGCGTCATCGCCTTCTTCCTCGAAGGCCCGGGTCACCGCTCGGGACGCATCCTCGGGAAAGCCTCGCCCGGCGGCGAGGGGCTCGAAGCCGCTACCGCGCACCCCGAACAGACAGCCGAACGCGAGGTAGTCCCGCCCGTCGTAGAAGTGGTCGAGGGCGCCGGCCGGGTGCCAACGAAGGAAGGGGTCGTCGTCGTCCGGCTCGGACAGGTCGATGAACTCGTCTCTGACCTCGATGAATCCGTGTATGTCTGTACCCATGGCCGGGATTTTGCTGGGCGGAACCGAGTGAAGCGAACGAATTCCTGGCCGGGCTCGGCGGATCCCTGTGCCGCCGGGGCTGCTGCCCGGCCGGTCGCGACCGCGTTTCATATCGGAGTGCGCACAGGCCCGGGACGGTGACACAGTCACTGCCGTGACCTTGATGAACGTACTCGTCGACTTCGCCCGCACCGGCCGGGTCGGCGCGCTTCACTGCGGAATGTCCCTGGCGGAGGCCGAAGACCTTCTCGGCCCGGGGCGCCCGCATCCCGCGCACATCATGAAGGGGCCCGACATCGACGGCTACCCCTACTCCTGGGGCGGGCTGAGCCTGGTGGTCACGCAGCGGGCCGTCAGCGGCATCTCGATCAGCCTCTGGCCTGGTTCGACGGCGCATCTCCCGCCGCTCGTGCTGCCCGACTCCGAGTCGTTCGATGCGACGGTGCTCCGTGAGGATCTGATCACGGCCCTCGACACCGCGGGCTGCGACCACGAAGTCAACTCCGTCCTGACCTTCGGCGAGCAGTCGAGCATCCTGACCCGGCCAGCCGAGGTCTGCGCCGTCTTCAGCCTCCCCGGCCGGGACCACCACGGTCCGCACCGCGATCGGCACTACCTCGACGTGATGCACAAACACACGGCGTGACACCGTGGATTCCGCCGGACCGCCACCGGATTCGCCCGGCGCTCCGCATTCTCGCCACTGCTCAGGTCGGTGGCCTTGTCGGCCTGGATCAACCTCGAGCGATGACTTCCACGGAGTCAGGCTTCGGGAACGGCATCATCTCCCAACCCGACGGCCAGCCTTCTCCACGTTGCTCCGACGCCTCGATCTCCAGACGCCGAGGAACCCGCCAACTCCACCAATCGTCACCGTCGTCAGCATGCCCAGGCCACGGAATCGTGGCCCGTCGATAGCGCTCGTCGAGGGCATCGAGTTCCGGCTGTCTGCACTCCCGGACGCGCGCCGGGAGCCTCGGCCAGATCCTCGCCAGGACGCCGCGGCACCAGATGTCGTTGCCGAGCTCGGGAGCGCACCACAAGTAGCTCTCCTCCACCTCGTGGACGAGGCCCCTCCACCGGACGAACAGCCCGTTGAGGGTGACTGGTTGTCCGCCTGCCCAGTGGGGTGCGACCCCATTGATGGCAGCCTGCACCGCGTCGTACGTCTCTGCACTCGCCGCGAGGCAGTCCGGCCCGTCCGCTCGATCCATCCCGTGACTATCACCTGGCACCAGAGGTGACTGCCACCGGCTTTCCCAAGCTGCCGACAGAATGGTCGCTCGGTCGGTGATCCGGTTGAGGCCAGGCATGTCTCGGTGGAGGGCTTCATCCATCTGTCACGCCAACTGCGCGACAACATCGGCAGGTTGGGATTAGATCCCTGTCTGCTTCTCGAGGCAACCAGACACGTAGTGCGCGAGGTAGGCGAGAAGCTCTGGGGCGAGGTCCTTGGCCCGCTCCTTGTCGCGGATCGCAGCGTTCAGGCGTTCCTCGATCAGGTACCGGTAGGCGAAACTCTCAACGCTTGGCGCACACCAGTTGATTTCCTGGCGCGGGGTGACGACCTCACCATCCTGGTTGTATCGGAGCTTTGGCTCGCGGGTGAAGTCCTGGTATGACCAGACGACGAACGACTCCCCGCTGTGGCGCAGGTAGAGGTACCACATGACGCAGCTCTGCTGATCGCGGAAGAACAGGACCATACGGTCGGCAGAGTCGGCCGGGCTGGGCAGCGGGCCGACGACATCGGTCCAGTTTCCAGCGCCTTTTGTGTCCAGGAGTCGGTGGAGGTTGGCGCGGGTGATCAGCGCGACGAAGTCGGCGGGGAGCGTAAGTCCGGCTTCGGCCAATTCAGCGGCGATGGGATCCGTGACCGCGATGCGGTAGTCCAGGGGATCGCCGATTTCGCCGATCCAGGCGAAGTCGCCCACGAACGTCGCTTCGTCCAACGGCGGCAGGGAGTCCAGCGGGTAGGCTCCGTAGCCTTGCAACCAGTCGCGTGGCCGGTAGGGGCCGATTCCGCAGGCTACCCAGGATGCGGGAAGTCGCAGCGAGCCAGGGCCGTCGCCGATCGTCAGGAAGCCGTCGTGAGCTTCGCGAGGCAGTATCGAGGTGGCGAGCACGCGCGTTGCGGTAGCCGGCGGGATTTCCGGCAGTCGGATGTCGAGCCGGCCGAGCTCGTCAGCCGGCTGGACGTAGCCTGGTTCGTCCTCAGGACGGGGCTTGGGCAAAGCTCTCACGCTCACGCGGAACGTCTCGCGCCGGTCCTCGGGCCAGCGCGCGTCGATGACCAGAGCTGCTGCGGTGCAATCGGGGCAGTCATCGTCGACACCGCCCCACATGCCGAACTGGGAGCCCTCCATATCGGGCCTTTCGATGCCGCACAGTGTCTGGTGGAAACCGCCGTACGCATGGTGTCCGGCATCCGGCAGCATGTCCGTCCATGCAGCCTCCCACCGCAGATCCCAAGGCATATGGCCCGGCCGCAGGACATCGAATTCGGGGGTCTCGAATTGGGTCCAGGCATGACACCAAGGACAGTGCCATGACTCCCGGCACCACCGCGTGGGCGGGCGGTCCAGTTTCACCATCTCGTGATCACAGACGTCGCAGAGCATGGGTGGATCCTTGCAGAGGCTTCGCCCTGACCAGTGGACACCCGTCCATCACGAGCTTCACTCCCGAGCACGATCGAGCGTGTCCAATCCGCCCCCACACAGTCAGGTTGGAAAAGGCTCACTGTCCCCGCCGTCCAACGCGCACCCCAGAACCTTCAACAGCCACTCCTCCGAGGGCCGCACATCCTGCGAGCGACCGTTCACGATCCAGGAGCCGTCCCACTGGATGCGCCACACCTCACCAGGCCGGTTCTCGAACTCCACGAAACTGCCAGGTGCACCTTCGAGGAGGGCGAGTTCCCGCAGCAGTACGTCGTGCGTGGTGAACCCCCGGGAGGTGCCCATGCTGCCCCCACCGGTCCGCGTGTTGTCGTATCGCATGCGCAGGTACGGGACCGGAAGCCTGGACACGCGCGTCGGCCGCAGCATGCGCTCGAACCGCATGGCTGCCTCCTCAACGTTCTCGTCACCGCGGAACTCGCACAGGTACGCCGGGAAGACCGCTGAGACGACCTTGTTCAAGGCCTCGTTCCGGTGATGGTGAAACCTGTGAACGGCCGGTGATGCAGCGGCGACGGCATCGAAGCGGTAGTTCCCGTATGAAAAGCCAGGGAGGACGGTGAGCGGTCGAGCATCCTGGCCTCGGCCGAGCTGGTGATGCCTCGCGAACGCCAGAACGGCTCCGATCAGGCCGTCGTCGTGAACGTCGAGCGAGTTCATCTGGTACGCCCAGCGCCCGTCGTGATCCATCGCCAGACACATCACGAACCGGTGCATGGTTGACCATCGCCATGCCAGAGGCAGACCTGGCTCCTCCTGGACAGCCTCGATTTCTGCGACGGCCTCCTTGATATCTACGACACTCACCTTGCCCAACCTGATCCAGCCACTGGGATTCGGGCGAGGATATTCCATTGATTCACTGTGTCGGCATGCCGTGACCCGCCCGCACGCGTCACGCGGATAACCTGCGCCGCGTGATCGTGCTTGTAAGACTCGTCTCAGCGTGGCCGAGGTCGCCGGAAGGCGGATCTCGGGGACGGTGCGCATCGCGGTGAAGGAGAGACGGATGGCGACCGGTGGGTTCTCGGAGCGACGGCTCGGCCGGGTGTGGGGGTTGGTCGAGCGGCACGTCGACTCCGGCTTCGTCCCCGGCATGGTGGTCGTCCTCGCGCGCCATGGCGACGTGCACGTCGAGGCGAGGGGAACGCTCGCGTTCGAGGGCCAGGGCTCGCGCACACCGATGGCCGGCGACACGATCTGCCGCATCGCCTCGATGACGAAGCCCCTCGTCGCCGCGTGCGCGATGACCCTCGTCGAGGACTGCACCCTGCGCCTGGACGACCCGGTCGACGACCTCCTCCCGGAGCTGGCGGACATGACGGTGCTCGCCGATCCCGACGGGCCGCTCGACCGTACGGTGCCGGCGAAACGCCCGATCACCCTGCGGGACCTGCTCACGTTCACCCTCGGCACCGGAATGGTCCCGGCCGAGCCGGGAACGGTCCCCGTCTCCGACGCCCTGGCCGAACTGGACGCAGTCGGCGAGCCGCAGGACGCGTGGACGCGCCGCCTCGGCTCGCTCCCACTGGTCCACCAACCGGGTGAGCGCTGGATGTACGAGACCGCCGCCGACGTGACGGGCGTGCTCATCGCCCGGGCGACGGGCCTGTCGTTCGGGGACGCCGTGCGCGAACGCATCTGCGACCCCCTCGGGATGAAGGACACCGCCTTCAGCGTCGGGAGCGAGAGCCTCGGGCGGCTGGCGACGGCGTACGAGTGGGACGACGCGGCGGGCGGAGGAGCCGTTGTCGAGGACGGCCCCGAGGGGCGCTGGAGTCGGCCGCCCGTCTTCGAGGGAGGGGGCGGCGGGCTCGTCTCGACCGCCGAGGACTACCTCGCCTTCGCGTCCGCCCTGCTCGCGGGTGGCGGCCGCCCCGGCGAGCGGGTGCTCTCGCGGCCGTCGGTGACCCTGATGACCAGCGACCAGCTGACTCCGGCGCAGAAGGCGGTCTCCGGGTTCTGGCCCGGCTACTTCGACGCCATGGGCTGGGGATTCGGAATGTCGGTCCGCACCCGCCGTACGCACCTGGGCCCCTCCATCGGGAGCTACGGATGGCCGGGCAAGTACGGCACGGCCTGGTACAACGACCCCGCCGAAGACCTGACGGCCATCTTCGTGATGCAACGCGCGCACGCGGGTGACCAGCGACTGCCGATGTGGCACGACTTCTGGACCGCGGTCTATCAGGCCATCGACGACTGACCGGGGACGGTGGGTGGGCCCCCGCGCCGCAGGGGCAGTACCGAACAGGGCACATCGCGTTCCACGGCTCCGTTCTTGCCGTCCACCTCCACCCGGTAGATGCGAGCCCCCGGAGCGCGGGTCACCGTCTCTGTCAGTAGGCCGTCTATGAAGAGGGCGCCGACGCCGTCCTCCAGTGCCCAGCCGCCAGGCAGTGCGCCGCTGGCCACGGCGGCCGTGTAGGAAGCACGGCGGCCCGGTTCGCTGTCGTAGTGGGGGCAGACCGAGCCGGGCAGGAGGCCCAGACCGTCCGGCAGAAAGGTCAGCGGTCCGAAGGAGTCGGTGTGCGAGCCGTCGGCCCAGCAGTTGGCGCCGGCGCTGATACCGCACAGCAAGGTGCCACGACCGTACGCCTCGACCATCAACCGGTCCACGCCGTGGGCGCGCCACACCGCCAGCAGGTTCGCCGTGTTGCCGCCGCCTACGTACACGACATCCTGCGTGAGCAGGAAGGCACGCAAGGCGGCGTCGTCGAGTTCCCTCCGGAACAACGGCAGAACACTCGGCTCACAGGCCCGCGGCCGGAACGCGGAGAGGAAATGGTCGGCGTAGGCCGGGGCATCCCCGCTGGCCGTGGGCACGAAGCACACCTTGGGCCGGGCGGTACGGGCGTGCGCGAGCACCCAGTCGTCCAGCAGCCCGTCGTCGTCCATGGAGAACCCGCCCCCGAGCAGCGCCAGACGACGCACGGGAACGACGGCCACGAGAAACCTCCTCGGCATACGACTCCGCCGGACAGCGGACGACACGCAGCACGATGCCGGTCCGCTCGTGCACCCGCAATCGAGTATGGAGCGCCGCGCGTTCACCGGCGACGAAGGCGGGTGGCACACCTCGCCGCGAGGGCCCGCAGCCCGGAAACAGGTGGAGTGCGTCCGTAGAGGGGCGGCGTGCGAGAAATCAGTGGGCCGACGTCCTCCCAGGCAGGCACGCTGGGGTGCATGGCCACCCCCTTGAACCCGCGGCAGCGACTCGTCGCACTCCAGCGCTACGCGGCCCTGCGCCGAGAGAATTTCAGCGGGCAGGACCTGGTCTCGGTCAGGCCTCCCGAAGTGCGCTTCACCCGTTGCTCGTTCGTGGGCGCCGACCTTCGCCACGCCACCCTGGACGGCTGCTCATTCACCCTCTGCGACCTGAGCGGCGCGGACCTGCGGGGAGCCTCACTGCGTGGCGCACGCCTGGCCGGCTGCGATCTGCGCGGCGCGGATCTGCGCGACGCCGACCTCACCGGCGCCGACCTCGGCCGGGTCAACACGGGGCAGTCGGCACACGGGCTCACCGACATCACCGGAGCCCGCCTCGGGGGAGCGATCCTGCGCCACGTCCAGCACGACGACGTCATTGGTTGGGGCGCCGTGGTCGACGGCCTGTGATGACGCCGAGGGGGCGGACCTGACGGGTGCCGCGCGGTCACGGGTGACACCGTCACGGACACGGACACGGGCCGGGGTGACCCAACCCTGCCCCTGGCCGACGCGGCGAAGGCGCACGAGCTCCTGGAGACAGACACCGGCCGGGGCGTGTTCGTCCTCTCCCTCGACTGACCTCGCGTCACCTCGCGGGCGGGACACGCGCCAAGGCCCGTTCCGCCGCCCGTGGATCCGGGGACCCGGTCGGCTGGAAACACCGACCGGGCACCCGGCGGAGCGTACGGCGCGGGCTGGATCAGCCGCGCGGCACGACCAGCGACTGCACCGACGGCAGCCCCCGCCAGTCGTTCGACGCGACCGTGGCGTGCGACTTGGCCAGCAGCGCGACCCGTGCCGACGCGTCGGCAACCGACGGGCTCACGTCGTCGAGGGCCGGCGACACGTTCTGCGAGTCCGTCATGAACAGCAGGTAGTGGTTGGTGTCGTACCAGCTCGTGTCGATGCCGTTGTTGATGTACGAGGCCGCGTCACCGTCGAAGGCCACGAACCAGGGACGCAGCGAGGTGTCGGTGTAGCGGGTGCGAGGGTCGCCCGACGCCGCGTTGTGCACCGAGGGGAAGATGTTCGCCTGCGCCGTGTTGCCCGCGGTGTGGAGGTTGCGCACGTAGGTGGCGTACTCCTTGTCCGTCCACAGGGAGTCGGTCGGATTGCCCTCCTCGACCGTGCCGGGAATGATCTCCAGCAGCACCTTGCCCGCCAACTGCGCCCGGGTCGGCCAGTTCCCGGCCTTGGCCGCGTCGTCGAGGGTGGCGTACTGGCCGCCGCCGGGCTTGTTCAGCAGGTCGTTCGGCTTGTAGACGAGGCTGCCCAGGTGCGCGCTGATCGACTGGTCCAGCTTGGCCGGGCTCATCCCGAGGTTGGCCTGGAAGCCGGCCTTCATCTCCAGCTTGATGATCAGCGGCCCGTGGCCCGGGTGCGCGCCGAGCCACACCCGTACGTCGTCCAGGCAGCTCTCCAGGTTCTTGTTGGCGCCGCCGGTGTACAGGTCGGCGGCCGTGGAGGCGTTGACGCAGTTGTTCCCGTTGCTGGTCAGACTGCTGTGGCTGACCTTCCACTCCTGGGTGAAGAAGTCGTCCCAGACGTCGAGCTCGATCATCGAGGTGCCGGTGTCGAGGCCCTGCGCGAGGTAGGTGAACGCGCTGGGATCGTAGGTGTTGTGGATGCCGGACGTGGTGGTGCTGGACAGCGGCAGCGCGTCCGTGTCGGCGGCGGAGGCGGTGGTTCCTCCGGTCCCCGCGGCGCCGAGCGCCAGAAACAGACTCAGTGTGCCGAGCAGTGCGGTACGCGGTGCCGCGAGCGGGCGAAGGGCGGATCTACGGCGGTTCATCGGGCCGGGCACGGTTCCTCCATCGTGGGGGTGACTCTCCGCCTGGACGCTGACGGCTGCGCGTGAATCGACGGAGACATGACACGTAACGCGATCGAGAATCCTGCTGTCAGCTACGAATCCGGCCGATCTTTTTCGGCCCGGTGCTTGCCCCGTGCAACCCCGGCAATTTCTGCCTGACATGCCCTGGCGCGTCCCGCGATTCCCGTCCGACAGCCCTCGGGTGCCGGGTACTCACGGGCGCAGGACAGTCGGTGATCAGGCAGCGCGAAGCACCGCCGGGGCCCTTCGATGCAGCGGGGGCACACCGCGGTGACGTGCTGGAAGGCGAGCGCAGCCAACGCGCAGGCGAGCTCAGCCGACGCAATGGTGAGCGCAGCCGACACTTCGGCGAGCGCAACCGGCGCTACAGCGAGCACAACCGGCTCTACAGCGACGCGACTTCAAGCCCGGAGGCAGACATGCCTCAGCTCCCGCCGGGATGTCCTTCGGGCGGGAGCTGAGGGGGGATCGTCGATCGGGGAGAGGTTTCTAGGGTTCGGATGCCAGGGGATCGCAGGGATCCGGGACGGCCGAAAGCCGGCGGAGGGTCACTGTGCGCCGAGCGCCTTGTCGAGGGCCAGGGTCGCGTCGATGAGGGCGAGATGCGTGAACGCCTGCGGGAAGTTGCCGAGTTGACGGCCGGTCGGGTCGACCTCCTCGGAGAACAGGCCCAGATGGTTGGCGTACCCCATCATCTTCTCGTACACCAGCCGCGCCTGGTCCGTGCGTCCCGCCCGGACGAGTGCCTCGACGTACATGAACGTGCACAGCGAGAAGGTGCCCTCCGAGCCGCGCAGGCCGTCGGGCGAGGCCTCCGGGTTGTAGCGGTAGACGAGACTGTCGCTGACGAGTTCGCGCTCGATGGCGTCCAGGGTCGAGGCCCAGATCGGATCCTCGGGGCTGACGAACCCCACTGTCGCCATGCGCAGCAGCGAGGAGTCCAGGACGCCGCTGCCGTAGTGCTGGACGAAGGCCTGCTGGTCGTCGCTCCATCCCTTGGCCATGACCTGTTCGTAGACGGCGTCCCGCTCGGTCTGCCACCGCCCGTACGCCGAGGGCCAGCCCTTCGAGGCGGCCAGGCGCAGGGCGCGGTCGAAGGCCACCCAGGACATGACCCGGCCGTAGGTGAAGGCCTGGCGCCCTCCGCGGGTCTCCCAGATCCCCTCCTCGGGCTGGTCCCAGTGGTCGGCCAGCCAGTCCAGGTTCTCCCGCACGGAGGTCCAGCCGGCGTGCCCGACCTGGAATCCGTGCTCGTGCGCGAAGTAGATGCTGTCCAGCGCCTCGCCGTAGATGTCGAGTTGGAGCTGCGTCGCGGCGCCGTTGCCGATCCGTACCGGCGCGGAGCCCGCGTAGCCCTCCCAGTGGTCGAGGATCTGCTCTTCCAGGTCGGAGGAGCCGTCGACCTTGTACATGACGTTGAGGGGGCCCGTCGTGCCGCTCTCGCCGGCGCGCTCCTTGACCCGGTCGCTCAGCCACGAGATGAACGCCCTGGCCTCCTCGGTGAAGCCCAGTCCCAGCAGGGCGTACACGGAGAAGGAGGCGTCACGGATCCAGGTGAAGCGGTAGTCCCAGTTGCGTTCCCCGCCCAGTTGTTCCGGAAGTGCCGTCGTCGGGGCGGCCACCAGGGCGCCGCTGGGCGCGAAGGTCATGAGCTTCAGGGTGATCGCGGACCGCTCCACCATCTCGCGCCAGCGCCCGGAGTACCGCGACTGCGCCAGCCAGGAGCGCCAGAACGCCACTGTCTCGTCGAAGAGCCGCCCGTAGGCGTCCAGGCGGACTTCGGCGGGGGGTCCGTCGGCTCCCATCTCCAGGATCAGCCCGCGCTGCTCGCCTGCCTTCAGGGTCACCGAGACGCGGAGATCGCCGTCCTGGGCCGAGAGAACGTCGAGGAGCCGCTCGTCCTCCGGTTCCCGGATGGGATGCATGGTGAGCGCGGTGCCGTCCTCCGCGGTGAAGACCGCTCCGTGCTCGGTGATGTGCACCTCGTGCTTCGCGCGACCGTAGTCGAACCGCGGCGCGATCTCCACCTGGAAGGTCATGGTGCCGCGCACACAGCGGACCAGGCGCACCAGCCGGTGGCTGGGGGTGACCGTCGTACCGGTCACGGGCATGAAGTCGACCACCTCGCCGGCGCCCGCCTCCGTCATGAACCGGGTGACCAGGATCGCCGTTCCGGGCAGGTACAACTGCTTGGTCGCATGGGTCTGATGGGCCGGCCGGACCGTGCAGTGACCGCCCTTGTCCTTGTCGAGCAGAGCCCCGAAGACGCTGGGCGAGTCGAATCGCGGGGAGCAGAACCAGTCGACACCGCCGTCGGTGCTCACCAGCGCCGCGGTCTGCAGATCGCCGATGAGACCGTGGTTCTCGATCAGTGGATAGCCGTCCATCACAGCGCCCCTTTCGGTCGTCAGAGAAGGTGTTCGTCGTTGTCGGTGGTCTTGCGGTTCCGGTTGGCCATCTCCTCCCAGAAGGCGTGCAGTTCCCTGACGGGGACGCTGACCCACGGCGCGGTGTGCCGGCTGACGGCGGGCAGGTGCCAGCGGAAGCGGCTGTGCAGGAGCGACTGCTGCTGCCGGCAGAACAGCTCCGCCATCTCCGCCTGCGCGTTGCCGGCCTTGGGGGGATAGGGGCACAGCCGGAACTCGCACGGTGACGTGCAGGTGGTGCGGGCCTCGCCCTTGTCGGCCCGGCCGATGCTGCGTTCGGCGTGGAGCAGGGTGCGGTCGTGGGTCAGGCAGTGCGGGAGGGTGGCCTTGTTCGAGAGCTGCAGACGTTCCTCGATCTCGTCCGGACTCCCGCCGCCCTGCGTGAGGTTGAGCAGCACCATGACGTCGGCGAGGAGGCGCTGGGCCCGTGGGTGCAGGCTGCTCCAGCCGACGGACGGGGAGATCCACAGGTTGTGCTTGCGGTAGCGGTTCGGATCGGCGGGGGCGGAACCGACGCTGTCGCTGACCTCGTTCTCGTCGATCCAGATGAACCGCTCGGGATGACCCGTCTCCAGGGCCAGGGTCACCAGATCTCCGGCTTCGGCGATGAACGGGTGCAGCACCCTTTCGCCGTCACGCCGGTACGCGGCGCCGATGTGGGCCGGGCTGCTCTCGTGGGCGCTGCCGGCCATCGCCAGCCAGCGGGAGACCGCCTTGATGGGCTCCTGGGGGCCGTTCGACGCCAGGTCGTCGTTCTGGGTGACGCCGGTGACCGCGGCTGCGGAACGGCTGTGCCGCTTCGCCGAGCCGGAACCGGGAGCGCGTCCGATGGTGTCGGGAAGCTCCCACAGGCACAGTGCCTGCAGCAGACTCAGCTGCGCGTACCAGTAGCGGCTGCGGGTGAGCATCTTCTCCGCCTGGGCCACCAGATAGGCCCGGGTCTCCTCGTAGGCCCCCGGATGCCGTCTCCTGCGGTTGGCCGCGTTCTTGAAGCCCTGGGCCAGCGCGTTCTCCAGGGAGAGCGGCATGAGCGGGCCCTGCTGTGCGGTCTGGGTGGTCAGATTGCGCAGCCAGAGGTTCAGCCGCTCCTTGGTCTCGTCGCGGTACTTCTCGGATACGGAGCCGACGGCCATCGGAACGAGCCAGGCGCGGAGGGTGAAGTGGCGCCACCAGGTGGTCCGGCACTGCTCGTACTCCCGCACGATCCAGTCGTGCTCCCGCTGTCTCTTCTCCACCGCCTCCGGGCCGGCGGCCGGGTCCGGATCTCCCTCGTTGAGCCAGGCGGTGTAGTCGCGGTCGAGCTTCTGCTTGGCCTCCCGGATCTTGCCCAGATACTGGGCTATGGGATCGGATCCCAGGGGGAACTCCGTGCGCAGTTCCTGGAAGGCCGCGTCCCCTCCGGCGGCGATCTGATGGGCGATCGCGATCCGCACGCTGTGCGAGGGCTCGTGCGTGCCGATCTGGAAGAGGTGCTTATAAGGGAGCGTCGGGCGGGCCGGATCCTGCCCCGTGCAATCCGAGGATTCCGGTGATTCCGCGGATTCCGCGGCGGGACGGATCGCCTTGCTGCGGCGGTCCCGTTCACGCAGCGCGGCTCCGAAATTGCGGACGAGCCTCAGTTTCGCGCTCTCGATGGTTCGCTGGTCGCCCCTGATGTCGAGGTCCGCCCATTGTTCATCGAGTTCATGGGCCAGTTTGTCCTGAATCGGGACCGGATCCACGCAGTCTATTTCCAGCGCCGCGGAATACAGGTCGAAGTACTTCGCGTCGTGCCGGGCCGCGGCGGCGTTGCTGAGCAGCTCGGCCAGCTTCGGTGCCGATCCGTGACGGTGCCGGTTGCGGCGCGTGGCGTGCTGCGCGGCGGCCTTCCGGGGATCGAGGGGGGCCGCCCGGTGCCGCGAGAGCAGGACCAGGGCGATCAGCAGTTCGCGCGAGGGGCCCGGGCTGTGGAGCGCCGGTTCGACCACCGCGGCGATCTTGTCGTCCGGCACCTCCCTCAGCAGGCGATAGCCCATGTACGCCTGGAGGATGCTGTGCGGGAAACGGACCTTGTTCTTGCGGCCGTACACCAGCCCCAGGAGCTGACCGTTGGCGGTGTGCCGCGCCAGTTCGGTCCGGCATTCGTTGGGGTAGTCCAGGGTGTTCAGCCAGGGTGCCGACCCGCCGATCTTCCGGCACATCACACCCCAGATCGCGTCCCGCTGCGCCGGGGAGATGACGAGGCGGGTTCCGTACGGCGCGCCGTTCTCCGGCGATTCCTGGACGTGGCCGTCGGACTGCGCGCGGCTGCGCAGGTCGTTCGCGTGCGCGCTGACGAAGTCGTCGAAGGTGACCTCGATGCTGTCCTGGAGGAGCCCCATGCAGGCCATGGCCGACACGACCCACATGGTCTCCCGGCGCTCCTCGCGACCCATCACCAGATCGTCGAAGATACGACCGTCCTCGATGGCCTGGCGGTAGGTGTTGAGGAACCCGAGTCTGAGAGTGGAGCAGTCGTTGCTCCTGGTGTCCAGGCGGTCCTTCTCGTCACGGAGGGTGAGGTGGTCGAGGAGTCCGCACTGCTGCAGCAGACGGGCGATCCGCAGATAGATCGGGGACTCCACGACCTTGGCCGTCTCCACGATCCAGTCGAGACGCCGCTCGTCCAGCTCACCCGGCTCCCGCACCAGATATTCGAGGGCCGCTTCCTCGCTCAGCGGCTCCATGTCGGCGATCGCCGCCCTCGTGCCCTCCAGCGGTGTGTGTGGGCGCGAGGCGATGACCAGGGGCAGCTGCTGGCGATCCGCCCGCTCTATCGCCCGCCGGATGATGTTGTCGCGGTCCTCCTGGTACTTCTCATCGAGAAGGGCCTCCTCAAGGCCGTCGGCGATGACGACGATCTTTCCGTCGAGGCGCAGCTGCCGCCAGGTCTTGTCGATGTTGTTGCCGGCGAGAACGCCCTGGTCGGCCTCTTCGGTGAAACGGCGCCTCGCCATCTCCTCGAAGTCGAGCTCGCCGTCGCCCTTCATGTCGCGCAGGCTGATGGGAACCGGAACAGCGGACTGCTCGGCCAGCATGCGGGTGAGTTCCACGAGAACGGCCGTTTTGCCGACGCCGACTCCGCCGACCAGCAGATAAGGCTTCCGGGTCTTCCGGTTGCGGAGTGTCTGCGCGATCACCTGGGACAGTTCGCGGCGCCCGACGATACGGTTGCCGAACGTTCCAGCCGTGGAAACCAGCTCGTTCGGACGCGTACGCGCCTTTTCGATGAGCGGCTTCTTGGTCTTGTGATACCAGTAGAGCAGGAAGAAGGTCAGGATCAGGGAGCCCGTGAGGACGGGGCCCAAGATGTGGTTCACGGCGTCGAACCATTCGGATTTCAGCACCGCATGGAACGGCGAACCGGGATTGATGAATTCGTAGATCGCCACTCCCACCCAGGCGAAAAGCAACAGGGTCCCGACCAGGGCATAGACACGCAGCAGGGGCCCGAGGGAAGACCACCCGGGATGCCAGCTGCGAGCCGCGGCGATACTCTTGTGCGCCTCCCTCTCCGTCCTGAACGTGCGCCATTCCTTGCGTGTCGCCCCGGAGAGCCGGGACCACCACCGTCTCGGGTACAACGTGTACCAGGGAGCGTTGTGCGGCCGTTCCTTGCCTTCCGGGCGGCGGATCACCTTGGTGGGCATGAGGACGTTCCCTCCGCGCTGCGACATCAGTGACGGGACGTCAGACGAGCGCCGGGTGTGGGCACATGCGGAAACCGGTGAACCGTATTCGTGGCACCACGCATCACATGCGCGTTCTCCGCCCCACACCGCCACAGCGCGATATGGCCGCCCCACGCCGAGGCCCACTGCCTCGCGCATATTCCGCTGGCACGCATGTCTTCATCTCCATCAAAGCACTGGAGGGGAAGATCGCAACACGACCGACGCCCGGCCGCGGAGGGGCCTGCCGGAGCGCGGAATCGGGCGGGCGGACTCTCCGGGCGCGAGGGTGGCCGGCCTTCTTCAACCTGCCGCGTCCGATGCTCTCCGTGGTGGCGGCCGAGACCGCCTCTTCCCAAGGCAGGGAACGTAGTTGACCGACGAGAACGGGCCTGGCCGCCGGTGTCCGGCCGCAGAATGACGGCCGGTGCGGACTCCACCAGGCAGTCGGATCAGGGAGGTTGAGCACTTCATGCGAGGCGGGCCGCATGACGATCCCGGCCGTTCTTCAGGAAACTGTGCACGCAAAAGGTTTCCTGAGGCTCCTTCAGTTCTCGCGCACCGGGGACCGGTGCATGCGTCGGACGTCCCCGCCACGGTCGGCGATCTTGCGGGTTCGCGCGTATCGTTGCTGACGCGACAGCGGCCTGTCCGCCGCGTCCACAGCGACACCGATGCGCAGCTCGACCCTCGAAGTTGCCATGAACAATCTGCGCTCTCTTGCGCCGTTCATCGGCCCGCTCGCGCAGAAACCCCACACCCAGCCGTGGCGGCGGTCCATGGACGCCCTCGGGCGCCCCAGCGGCCCCCGGTCGCCCGGCACGTCTCCCACGTGTCCGCCCCGCAGGTTCGGTCCCGAGCCGTGTGACCGCGGCCCCGACGGGGAATCCGGCCGCCGGCACGGAGCCCCGGCCGCCGTACCGGTCCCGGCCACGCCCGGCAGTGGAGGAGTGACTGTCCCATGTACGCGAAGTTCCCCAAGGGAGCGGCGAAGCGCACCGACCCCGAGGCGGCGGCCGAGGTCCTCTACGACGCCGTGGTCGTCGGCGGCGGGATCTCCGGAGCCCTGGTCGCCCTGCGGCTGAGCGATGCCGGCAAGCGGGTGCTGCTCCTCGAGGCGGGCCCTGCGGAAGACCTCACGCTGAGGGGCTACGAAGGGTACCTCGACCGGTTCTACTCGGCCATCGGGAAGGACAACCAGGCCCCCTATCCGGCCGTCGCCAACGCCCCGATGCCCCGTGGCACCGACGCCCGGCGCATCACCCCGGGCGCGCCCGACGCCTCGGCCTACATCGTCCAGAACGGGCCCCTCGCCACCGACACCACCTACACGCGCGTCCTCGGCGGCACCACCATGCACTGGGAGGGCAAGACGCTGCGGATGCTGCCCGAGGACTTCCGGATGCGGACGCTCTACGGGCAGGGCGCGGACTGGCCGCTCACGTACGAGGACCTCGCCCCCTTCTACACCGAGGCCGAACGCGAGATCGGTGTCTCCGCCGACGTGGAGGACCAGGCCTACCTCGGGATCACCTTCGACGAGGACTACGTCTTCCCCATGAAGGGACTGCCCCTGTCCTATCTGGACCGGACGGTCGCCAAGGACGTCGACGGGATGCCGGTCGAACTCGACGGCGAGCGGCGGGAGCTACGGGTCCGGCCGTTCCCGCAGGGCCGCAACGGGATCCCGAACCCGGCCTACGACGGCGGCCGGGGCTATGTGCCGCGGGGCGCCGTGAGCGCGTACCAGGTCGAGGTCGGCGAGCGGTGCCAGGGAAACAACAACTGCGTGCCCATCTGCCCGGTGCAGGCCAAGTACAACGCCGGCAAGACGCTCGCCCTGGCGCTCCAGAGCGGCCGGGTCGACCTGGTGGCCCAGGCGGTGGCCCACAAGGTGCACGTCGACGAGAGCACGCACCGCGTGACCGAGATCGAGTACCGCCGCTACGACCGGCCCGACAGCCCCGGCTTCACCACGATGCGGGCGCGGGGCCGGCTGTTCGTGCTCGCCGCCAACGCGGTCGAGAACCCCCGGCTGATGCTGGCCTCCGGGCTGCACGGGTCCAGCGGTCTGATGGGGCGCAACTTCATGGACCACGCCTACCTGCTGGCCTGGGCCCTGCTGCCGGAGGTGGCGGGCACCTTCCGCGGCACGATCTGCACCGGCGGCATCGCCGACCTGCGCGGTGGAAGCTTCCGCAGCCGCCAGGCGGCGTTCACCGTCGACATCCACAACGACGGCTGGGGCTGGGCCCGGGGCGCCCCGATGACCGACCTGATGAGCCTGGTGGACTCCGGCGGCCGCTACGGCGAATCGCTCCGCCAGGGTCTGGTGGACCGGGTGTCCCGTCAGCTGCAACTGGCGTTCATGGTCGAGGTCCCCGCCGACCCGAGCAACCGCATCACCGTCAGCCCGGACTTCACCGACCATCTGGGGAACATGCGGCCCGTCCTGACGTACAACGTCCCCGAGTACACGATGCGCGGGGTGGCGTACGCCCGTCAGCTGTCGCGACGGATCTTCGCGCGTCTGGGGGCCGAGGACCACACGGCCTACGACCCGGACTTCTGGGGCTACGCCGTCCACGAAGGCGTCGGGTACGAGATCCGCGGCGGCAACCACCTCGCCGGAACCCATGTGATGGGCAGCGACCCGTCGACATCGGTCGTCGACGCGGACCAGCGGTGCTGGGACCACGAGAACCTCTACATGGTCGGCGGCGGCAGCATGCCCACCGTGGGCACCTCGAACGTGACGCTCACCCTCGCCGCCCTGTGCCTGCGCAGCGCGCGGGCCATGCTGGCCCAGCTCGACTCCGAGACCGCACCGATCGACGTCACCCACGACGGGCGCCCCGTCCCGTCGGCGACAGAGGAGGCGGCCGTCCGATGATCGCGTCCACCATCGAGAACCGTGACGACCTGCTCAGCTATCTGAACGCGGCGATGTCGCTCGAGCACGCGACGATCCCGCCCTACCTGACCGCCTACTACTCCATCCATTCCAGCACCAACTCCGACGCCGCCCACATCATCCGGGTGACCGCCGTGGAGGAGATGCTGCACCTGACCCTCGTCGCCAACGTCCTGAACGCCATCGGCGGCAGGCCCGACCTGACCCGCCCGGGCTTCGTACCCTCGTACCCGGCCTACCTGCCGGACGGGGAGGACGACTTCACCGTCGACCTGCGCCCCTTCACGCCCGAAGCCGTGGAGACGTTCTGCAAGATCGAGCGGCCGGGCAAGGCCCCCACCGCCGACTCGCGGCTGGTGAAGACCCCGGACACCAGGACCCACTTCCTGGTCTCCAGTCCGACGGCGCAGGAGATGCGCTTCTACAGCATCGGCGAGTTCTACGAGGAGATCATCGAAGGGCTCGAGAAGGTGGCCGCCAACGACCCCGGGCTCTTCCACGGGGACCCGGCCCGTCAGGTGGGCCCCGAGTACTTCTACTCCGGCGGCGGAGAGGTGATCGTCGTCTCCGATCTGGAATCGGCCCAGCGCGCCCTGCGCTTCATCGCCGGCCAGGGCGAGGGCCTCGACTCCGGCCTCTACGACGCGGAGGGCGAGCTGGCCCACTACTACCGCTTCCGGCAGCTCCAGCTCGGGCGCTACTACCAGGTCGGCGACCACCCGGGCGCGCCGACGGGACCCCCGCTGAGCATCACCTGGGACGACGTGTACCAGGTCAAGGCGAGCATCCGGCTGGCCGACTACCCGGCGGGCTCCGAACTCGCCCGTGTCGCCGAGGACTTCAACGCCGACTACGGAGCCTTCCTCGCCCTGCTCACGAAGGCCTTCGACGGAGAGCCGAGCGTCCTCCAGGAAGGCGTCTGCGAGATGTTCCGGCTGCGCGACGGCTTCAATCGCCTGGTGTGCAACCCCCTGCCGGGCAGCGGCGGACTGCACGCCGGTCCCACCTTCGAGATCCCGGCCGGGACCGGACCCGAACCGCAGGCGGCCCCCGCGACCGTCGGGACGACCCGGACGGTGACGACATGACCGCCCCGTCGTTCGAGAGGTTTCTCCTCCTGTCGGTCGACCTCACCGCCTTCGAGGAGACCGATCTGCTCGGCACCGGCATGGCCCACAAGTATCTGGCGAAGGTGCGGGCGGCCTGCGGCGACGAGGCCGTCACCGCCCTCCTGGACGCCCATCGCGCGGCCCGGGCCGACGCCGCCGGCCCTGCCGGAAACCGCGCCCGGACCCCGCTCGACCGCGATGTGTTCGACCGGGCCCTGCGCCACCGGATCTTCTGCGACGACCGGCTCGGCCCGGTGGCCCGCAACGTGATCAAGCTCTGGTACGCCGGGATGTGGTACGCGCTGCCGCCCGAGTGGACCGACCGCTACGGGACCTGTACGGCGGCGGGAACCTCCACGGTCACGGCCGCCGCCTACCAGGAGGGCCTGCTGTGGCGGGCCATCGGGGCCAATCCTCCCGGTGCCAAGGCACCCGGGTACGGCTCCTGGTCCAAGCCGCCCCGCATCGCCGAGCGCTACCTGAAAGGGGCGTCAAGATGACGGACACACTCGAACGTCTCAGCCCGGAGAAGGTGAAGCTCGGCGTCTGCTGCACCCTGTGGTGGAACGACGACTTCCCCTCCATCGACGCCGGTATCTCCTTCGGCCAGGCCGTGAGCGACATGGCCCTCGCCGGCTTCGAGGGCTGCAGCCTCGGGCACAAGTACCCCTCGGACGCCGCCGAGCTCAAGGCCGCCCTCGATCTGCGCGGCCTGAGCGTGTCCGAGCCCTGGACGAGCACGTACTTCACGATCGGCAGGATGCGGCAGAAGACGATCGCCGCCTTCCGGGAGACGCTGGCCCACATCAGTGCCCTGGGCGGAAACGAACTGGTGGTGGCCGAGTTCGGCGCGTCCTCGCACCTGCTCCCCGTCGATGTGTTCGCCAACCGCCCGGTGTTCACCGACTCCCAGTGGGACGCCCTCACCTCGGGCCTCGACGAGCTCGGCGGGATCGCCCACGCGGCCGGCATGAAGCTCAGCTACCACCACCACATGGGCACCGGCGTCATGACCCGGGCCGACATCGACCGGCTGATGGCCTCGACCGACCCCGATCGGGTCCATCTGCTGCTCGACACCGGCCACATGGCCTTCGCCGGCGACGACCCGCTGGACCTGGCCCGCACCTACGCCGACCGCATCGGCCACGTCCACCTGAAGAGCGTCCGGCCCGAGGTCGTGCACCGGGTCCGTGACGAGGGCCTGTCGTTCCAGGAGGCCATCCAGCTCGGTGTGTTCACCGTGCCCGGAGACGGCGGGATCGACTTCCGGCCCATCCTCCAGGCGCTGGCCGCCGCGCACTACCAGGGGTGGCTGGTCGTGGAGGCGGAGCAGGACCCCAACAAGGCCGTGCCGCTCGAGTACGCCAAGAAGGCCCGTGCCTACCTCGCCGACGTCCTGGGCTGGTGACCATGAACACGCACAACGGACGAGACGTCTTCTTCAGCTTCTTCATGTTCACGGCCGACCTCCGGCCGCAGGACACGCGGTACAGCCGCGTGCTCATCGACCACCTGAAGACCCTGACCGACATGGGCTACGACGGCTTCGACGTGCACATCGCCGCCCAGCCCACCACCGTCGACCACAAGGTCGAGACCGACCAGTACGCCGGCCTCAAGAAGACCTTCGAGCGGGCGGGACTCGGAGAGGTGAAGTTCACGACCAACGTCGGGACGACCCGCACCTTCGACCCCACGTCGCCCTACGAGGACCAGCGCCGCCAGGCCCTGTCCTACCTGAAGTCACGCGTCGACATCACCCGGATCCTGGGCGGCGACTCGATCATGTCCGGGCCGTTCATCTACCCCTACGGAGTCTTCCCGCTCACCGACACCGACGAGCCGATCTGGAGCGACGCCCTGCAGGACTGGATGAAACCGCGCTACGACGCCGCGCGTGCCGTCTTCGAAGACCTCTTGGAGTACGCCGCCGCGCGCGAGGTGAAGCTCGCGGTGGAGCCCGTCAAGAGCTGGGAGACACCGCCGCCCAACATGGTCTCCGAGGTGCTGGACTTCCTCGAGGGCCTCGACCACCCGCGGGGCGGGGTGACGGTCGACACGGCGCAGGTCGTCATGGAGAGCCAGGGGCCGTCGGTCCTCCGGCGGAACCTCGCCCGGGCCGTGGCCCAGGACCGGCTCTACTACGTCCACATCTCCGCGCCCGACCGGGGAGCGGTCAAGGACAGCTGGATCCCGTGGGACGTGCTCACCCGCGACATCGAGCCCGTCTACCAAGGGCCTTACCTGATCGAGGTGTTCAACGCGATCCCGCCGTTCGACCGCTCCATGCGGATGGCGCGCCGGCGCTTCTGGCGCCCCGGCGAGGACGACCCGGTGCCCGGCCGGGACAGCGCCTACGACGTCGCGAGCGCCGCGCTGGAGGAGTTGCGCGAGCACACCACCTAACCTCGGAGAGGGGCCTCCCATGCCCGCCCAGCTGTCAGATCCCATCACCATGGTCGTGAAGCAGACGGACGACGTCCGGATTCACACCTTCGTCGCGTCCTTCGCGCAGAACAACATCGCGAACGCCACCCATGTCATCGAGACCGAGAACCAGTTGGTGCTCGTCGACGCACAGTTCCTCGCCCCCTACGCCCGGGCCTTCAGGGAGTACGCGGACGGTCTGGGCAAGCCCATCGAGCGGCTGTACGTGTCCCACCGGCACCCCGACCACTGGTTCGGCCTGGGGACCGCGTTCGCCGACGTCACCGTCTACGCGCTGCCCGAGACCATGACGTTCGTCGACGAGCACGGCGAGGATTCGAGGAGCGACCACTGGAAACTCGGCGACCTCGCCCCGGAGCGCGTGGTCGTGCCCCAGAAGACCGCCGATCCCGGTGAGGAGATGATCGACGGGGTCCGCTACGTCTTCGACCGGGTGACGGACACCGAGATCGACTACCACCTCACCATCCGGCTTCCCGACGTGGGTGTCTACGTCGCGCAGGATCTGGTCTACAGCGGCACCCATCCGTACCTGACGAAGCACCTCGACCACTGGAGCCGGGTCCTGCGGGACATGCTGCTGTCCGACTACGAGGTCTTCCTGCCCGGCCACGGCCTGCCGGCCGACAAGAACGAGGTCGCCCGCCTCGTCGAATACCTCGCGGCCGCCCGGCAGGCGGTCGGGGACGGGCTGACGGGCGAGGCCTTCAAGAGCTTCCTGCTCCAGCGGTATCCGGAACGCAGGTGCCCCGGGATCTTCGACATCTATCTGCCCCGGCTGTTCGGCGGCGCGAGCGACTACTGACCACGGAGGTGCTTCGATCATGAGCGAGAGCTGCACAGTAGGGCGGTATCTGGTGGACCGGCTCCGCCAACTGGGGCTGGAGCACTTGTTCGCCATCGCGGGCGACTACTCGATCGAGTGGCTGAACCGGTACGTCGCACCGAGCGGCACGAAGATCGTCCAGGAGGTCAACGAGGTCAACGCCGGTTACGCGGCCGACGGATACGCGCGGCTGCGGGGGATCGGCGCCCTCTGCGTCACCTACTCGGCGGGCGCCCTGTGCACGGTGAACGCGGTCGCCGGTGCCTATGTCGAGAAGGTGCCGCTCGTGCTCATCAACGGCACACCGAGCGTGAAGCGGACCATCACCTTCGAACAGACCGGCTTCAGCGCCCACCACTTCATCTCCGGACGCGAGACGGATCTGGAGTCCTTCGAGCATCTGACGGTGGCGGCCATCCGGATCGACAATCCGGACCTCGCGCCGACGCTGATCGACTACGCGCTGACCCGGTGCATCAGCGAACGGCGTCCGGTCTACATCGAACTGCTGCAGGACATGGTCGACTTGGAGTGCGAGCCGCCGAGGGGAGTGCTCAAGCCGGCCAGGGTCCTGTCCGACGAGACCAGCCTGGCGGAGTCGGTCGGCCGGATCGCCGAGCGGCTCGAGAGCGCCGAGAATCCCCTCATATGGCTCGGCGTGGAGATCGACCGCCTAGGCCTCCAGGACAAGGCCCTGAGCCTGATCCGGCAGCTGAACGTCCCCTTCGTCACCGAACTGCTCAGCAAGGCCGTCGTCTCCGAGGATGACGAACTGTTCGTCGGCGTCCTCGACGGCCAGGCCTCGTCGTCGACCGTGACCGACCTTGCCGCCGCGTCCGACTTCGTCCTGGCCCTCGGCGTGTGGCTGACGGACATCAACTCGCTGGGCTGGGACCCGGACTACGGCAAGACCGCGTTCGCGTCGTTCGACGCCGTCAAGTTCGGAACGTTCTTCGGCGGACAGGTCGCGCTGGCACACCTGATCGACGGCATCCTGGAGAAGAACGTCACGGCCAAGGAGCGCAAGCTCCCGGAGGCCCCGGCCCGCAGCGCCCCGGCCGTGAGCGCGGCCGACGTCATCACCTACCAGGGCTTCTACGACCACATCCAGCAGTACGTCGACCGGAACACCATCGTCGGCGCCGACGCGAGCATGAACTACTTCGGGAGCCTGCTGCTCGACGTCCCCAGCCCGGGAGGGTTCGTCGTCCAGTCCTCCTACTCGTCGATCGGCTACAGCGCGCCGGCCGCGACGGGCATCTGCCTGGCGAAGCGCACCGACCAACGGGTCATGGTCTTCTCGGGCGACGGCGGCTTCCAGATGACCGCCCAATGTCTGTCCACGCAGACCCGGTTGGGCCTCGATCCGATCATCTTCGTCATCGACAACGGCGTCTACGCGGTGGAACAGTGGCTCGCCGACGCGGGCGTCTTCCACTCCGACGAGCCGTTCTACACGCCCTGCGAGCTGCACCGCTGGAACTACAGCACCCTGGCGGACGTCTTCGGCTGCCGAGGCTGGGAGGTCGGCACGTACGGCGAACTGAGCGAGGCGGTGACGGGCGCACTGGAGTACACGGAGGGCCCGTCCATCATCCAGGTCCGGGTCCCCCAGAAGACGATCCCCGACAACGCCCGCTGGAAGGCCCACTAGCCACGAACGTGCGATGCCACCGGTCAGTGGTCCGGCTCTGTGGTGGGTTCGGCGAAGGGCTCGTCGTGCCAGCGCCAGCCGGCCGTGTTGTCGGCGTGGATGTGCAGCATGAACTCGGCGACCGGGCTGCCGTCCGGGAACGTCATGGTGAGTGCCTCGCGGATCCGGGCGTCGCAGGTGTCCAGCCGGTCCCAGTCCTCCTCGTCGACGGCCAGTTCCTGTTCGGCGAACACCGAGCGGAACTCCTCGAAGCCGGGAAGTGTCTCGACCCGGGCGTGCGTCCAGGGCATGTCGGTGCCGGTCACGGTGAGGCGGGCTATCTCGCGTCCGGCGTGGTGGAGCCGCCAGACACTGCCAGCGGTGAGGTGCGGGTTGGCCATCCATCCATCATGGCGACCTCCACTGACAACGCGGGCCGTCAGCCCGGTGAGGGCGGCGCGGCCGAGCGTGGCGCGGCCATGGACGCCCGCGGGGGAGTGCCGGGGGACCGGTCGGCCAGGGCCCGGGCGACGGCGGCACGGCAGCGGCGGGTGAAGCGGGGCCACGGACGGGACGACTCCGGAGGCCAGAGTGCGGCGAGCGCGGCCAGCACCGCCCACACCCCGATCCACGCCGTGGTCCACAAGCCCGGATCCCGGCTGGGCAGCCCGGGCACCGCACAGCGCGTGAACATCGCGTGCAGGGCCATCCCGAACGCCGTGACGAAGGAGGCGGTCAACGCGGGGACGCGGTAGGAGCCGAACGCCGTGCGCAGAGGCGCGCGGCGCGTCCGGAGACGGTCGCGGAACCGCCGGAAGTGTGGGTTCGTGAGCAACTCGTCGACGGTGGCGCCCTTGTGATGGCGCAGCAGTGTGACGAGCGTGGCCAAGACGGGGTCCTTCTGGCTGCCGAGCCGCCCGAGCGGCACGGTGATCCGGCCGTCCGCGTCGATCTCCGCGTCCCCGGCCTCGACCAGCAGGCGCACGGCCACCTCCGCCGCGTACCCCTCCCGCTGAGGCGGGGCGCCCTCCCGCGAGGCGCCGAGCCACCAGGCCGCCTGGAGAGGGTCGGGCTCCGCGGCCCGGGCACCCCGCAGAAAGCGCCGCTCGCCCCGCGTACGGCGCCACCAGGCCCCGTACAGAACGAAGTTGAACGCACCGAACCCCAGCAGCCAGCCGCCGGCGATCCATGGCAGCGGGCCGCTCATGAGCCGGCCTCCGCCGTTCCCCTCGTCGGACACGACACCGGACGATCCCCCTCGCGCTCCCCGGTTCCCCTTCGAACGTCCGCCGTCAGCCTTCCATGCCCACCACGGTCCTGTTCGTGGGTCCGGGCGACTTCCGGCGGATCTCCCGGATCCGCCGCACGAGGGACGCGGCGGCACCCTCCCACTCCGGGTGGGCGAAGACGAACCCGGCCGCGTCGAGCCGCCCGGGCACCACGCGGCGGCTCTTGAGCAGCAGTTCGGTGTCCGAGCGCAGCGCGAACGCCCCGAGTTCGGCCATCATGCGGGTCGCCGGTAGCCCCACCGGGACGCCCCAGGCGCCGCGGAGCGCTCGCATGAAGGCGCGCTGCGGAAGGGGGCCCGGCGCGGCGAGGTTCACCGGACCCTCGAGATCGTCCCGGGCGATCAGGAACTCCACCGCGCGCACGAAGTCCTCGTCGTGGATCCAGGAGACGTACTGCGTCCCGCCGGCCACCGGACCGCCGAGGCCGAGCCGCGCCAGCCACGACAGGACGTCGAACACCCCGCCGCGGTCCGGGCTCATGACCATCGCCGAGCGCAGGGCGACCTTGCGGGTCGCCGGAGTCGGCGCCTCGGCCTGCGCCCGCTCCCAGTTCCTCGCGATCTCGACGCTGTAGGCCCAGTAGTCCGGCACCCCGGGCTCCGAGCCGCCGATCACCCCGGTGGCCTCGTCGTGCGCCGCGTCGAAGCTGTGGGCGTAGACCGTCGCGGTGCTCATCTGCAGCCAGACGCGCGGAGGCCGCGTGGCGGCGGCGATCGCCTCGCCGACGACCCGGGCCGAATCCACCCGGGAGTCCATCATGGCGCGCAGGTTCTCGTCGGTGTAGCGGCACGAGACGCTGCGTCCGGCCAGATTGACGACCACGTCGCAGCCGTCGACCGCCTCGGCCCAGGGGCCGAGCGTGGCCCCGTCCCACGCGATGTGGTGCGCCCGCGTGGGGCGCCGGGTGAGCACCGTGACCTCGTGTCCCGCCGCCGTGAGGGCGCGGTCGAGGATCGCGCCCACCTGTCCGGTTCCTCCGGGCAGCACTACCTTCATCGGATCCCCCTCTGCTCGACCCGGCGTCAGCCTAGCCCTACGTTTTGAACATGTTCAACTCTCGTCGTGCTGAGGCGAGACGGGAAGGCCACCGCAGGGGTGTGTCACACCCCTGCGGCGGCCGTCGGTGCGGACGGGGTCGACCGGTGCTCCTGAGCCGCTTCGGGGCTCCCGTGCTGCGGCGCCCGTTCGGGCTCAGCGGTCGGCCAGTGCCTTCAGCGTGGCCTCGGCGGTGGCAGTGCTGGACTGGGGGTTCTGCCCGGTGACCAGGCGGCCGTCCACGACGACCGTCGTGCTCCACGGAGCCCCGGTCTCCACCGTCGCGCCGCGCTCGCGCAGCACGCTCTCCAGGTAGAAGGGGGTGTTGTCGCCGAGGCCGCCCTGTCGCTCCTCCTCGTCCGCGAACGAGGTGAGGTCGCGGCCCGCGAAGGTGAAGCCGCCGTCGGGAGTGGTGGCGCTGAGCAGGGCGGCGACACCGTGGCACAGAGCGGCGACGACGGTGTCCCCGGCCTCGGCCTCGTTCAGGAGCCGGCCGAGATCCGCGTCGTGGGCGAGGTCGGCCATCGGCGCGTGACCACCGGGGAAGTAGAGCGCGTCGTAGTCGCCCAGCCGTACGTCGGCCAACGGCAGCGGGTGCGAGAGCTGGTCGTCGATGCCGTCCAGGTAGGCGCGGTACTCGGCGGCGTCGGACTCGGACACACCGCCGCGCGCGTCGAGGCTCAGCGCGTCGACCGTGGGACGGACGGCACCCGGAGTGGCGATGTCGACCTCCACTCCGGCCGCGCGCAGCACCTTGTGGGAGGCGGCGACCTCTTCCGCCCAGAAGCCGGTCGGATGGGTGGATCCGTCGGCCAGCGTCAGACGGTCGGCGGCGGAGATGATCATGAGGATCTTGGACATCGAAAGGGCCCGTTCCTATCGGTTGGACGACTCGGGAATCCGCTTCCCGGGACACGCGGACCTCGGATCCGGTGCGCTCGGGACAACCTCAGGATTCATCACGGGAATGCCTTGCCGCTTCTCCAGGGCATAAGAATACTTATGACGAGGCCCGGCCTGTGGCCCGCGAACGTGGCAGAACGGTGCCGTGACGTGGCAGAACGGGGCGGTAGGGCGCAGCACGGTACGCCGCCGCACGCCGTCGGCGGGCACGGGCCCACCGCCTTACGACGCTGTGCACCCTACGACGCCGCCCACCGCGTCGTACGAGGTCACCGCGCCGACGGCCGGCCCACCGCCACCCGGGTCGATCACCACGACCCGACCGGCGGCGAGGCGGTTCATAAGCTCGGTGATGGAGGGAGACGGACGTGCCCGGTCTGGACCTGCTGGCGACGTTCCTGGAGATCTACCGCACCGGGTCGCTGTCCGCGGCGGCCGAGCGGCTGGGGGTGAGCCAGCCGGCGGTCACCGGGCAGCTGGCCCGCCTGGAGGAACAACTGGGCGAGCCGCTGTTCGTCCGGTCGAGCAAGGGCGCCCGGCCCACACCCCGGGCCGCGGCGCTGGCCGCCCGCGTGGGCCTGCACGTCGACGGGCTGCGCACCGCCCTCGCCCCCTCGGGCGAGGAGCGCATGCTGCGGGGAACCGTCCACCTCGGCGGCGCTGCCGAGGTGATGTCCCTTCAGGTGCTTCCGGCCCTGGCGCCGCTGTCGGCCCGCGGACTGCGGTTCCGGGTGACGCTGGGCCTGGCCGACGAACTGCTGGCGGCGCTGACCGCGGCGCGGCTCGACCTGGTGGTCTCCGCGGTCCGTCCCCGGCAGGAGGAGCTGTCGGTCGCGCCGCTGGTTGACGAGGAGTTCGTACTGGTCGGCCCGCCGGCGCTCGCGCACGCCGTGGACCAGGAGCGGCTGTCCGCCGACCCGGTCGCCGCTCTGTCCCCCATGCCGCTGGTGGCCTACGCCACCGAGCTTCCGATCATCCGGCGGTACTGGCTCAGCGAGTTCGGGCGGCGGCCGCCCAACCAGGTCGCGGTCGTCGTCCCGGACCTGCGCGCCGTCCTGGCCGCGGTGGTGTCCGGCATGGGCATCTCCGTGCTGCCCCGCTACGTCGCCGCGCCGGCCCTGGCCGCGGGGCAGGTGGTGCAGATGCACCGGCCGGTGGTCGAGCCTTTGAACACCCTCTACCTGGCGTCGCGCCGCGACACCCCGGCGAGCCCGGCCCTCGCGGCGGTCTGGGAACACCTGGCCCGGGCGGCACAGGAGTGGAAGAGTCTGTGACGGCCGCGCACCGCACGGCGCGACGGACGTGCGGGCGACGATGCCGTGGGCCGTCCGCGCAGGTCATCACCCCTGAGCACCGAGGCCGGTGGCGCGAAATGGTGCCGACGGCTGTCCGGAACGCGGCCCCGTCCGAGCGTCGACTTGCGTTGGAGTGCGCTTCAGGTCATAGCGTCGAAGACATCACGGCGCACGGAGCCCGTGGACCCGGTTGCGCCGCGAAATCCCCGATCGTGGGACACGTGGCAGGACTGACGAGGGGCTTCGTGCCGACCGACGTACGACGCACGAGTGTGCGAGGAACAGCTGGGAGGCGGCATGCAGAAGCGTAGTCTGCGGGACCTGCAGGTATCGGCCATCGGCCTGGGATGCATGGGCATGTCGGCCTTCTACGGATCCGTGGATCAGGACGAGGGGATCGCGACCATCCGGCGCGCCCTGGACATCGGGGTGAACTTCCTCGACACCGCGCAGATGTACGGGCCGTTGACGAACGAGTCCCTCGTCGGCCAGGCGATCCGGGGGCGGCGCGAGGAGTACGTGATCGCCACGAAGTTCAACTACCGGATGGACGACGCCGTACCCGGCGACATCAGCACGGTCGGCCCGCAGGACGGCTCGGCCGAGCACGTCCGCAGCTCGGTGGACGGCTCCCTCCAGCGTCTGGGGACCGACTACATCGACCTTTACTACCAGCACCGGGTCGACCCGAAGGTGCCCATCGAGGAGACGGCCGGCGCGCTGGGCGAGCTGGTCGCCGAGGGCAAGGTGCGCCACATCGGCCTGAGCGAGGCGAGTGCGGAGACCATCCGCCGCGCCAATGCCGTGCACCCCGTCACCGCGGTACAGAGCGAGTACTCACTGTGGTCCCGGGACGTGGAGGCCGAGGTGCTGCCCGCCTGCCGTGAGCTGGGCATCGGCTTCGTGCCGTACTCGCCGCTCGGCCGCGGGTTCCTCGCCGGCCGGTTCAGCTCGCCGGACGAGCTGGACGCGAACGACTGGCGCCGCCAGAACCCCCGCTTCCAGGACGCCAACCTGGAGGCGAACCTGCGGCTGGCGGCGAAGGTGAAGGAGATCGCGGCCGAGAAGGACGTGACCCCGGCCCAGCTGGCGATCGCGTGGGTGCTGGCCCAGGGCGAGGACCTGGTGCCGATCCCGGGCACCAAGCGCCGCACCTACCTGGAGCAGAACGCCGCCGCGGTCGACATCGAGCTGACCAAGGACGACCTGGCCCGCATCGACGCGGAGCTGCCCGAGGCATCGGGCGAGCGGTACGACGAGGCGGGGATGCGCTCGGTCAACCGCTAGCCGGGTCAGCGAAGTCGCGCCTGACCAGGGACGATCCCGTGGCCGGGGCGTCGCCTGACCGGGAATGCCACCGGGCGGGGTGGAGCCCGTGGCTCGTCCGGCCCTTCCCGGCCGGTGGGCGACCACGCGCACGTCCGTGCCGGTCGCTGTCGACGGGCTCGGCCCCGGGCCGCTCGCCGACGGCAGGCGGCACGGATTCCCGACGCCCGCATCGAACCCGCGCTCAGGCGGCGAGCGCCGCGGGCTCTCCCAGCCGGGCGGCGGCCGTGCGCCAGGCCGCCGTCACGGCCGTGCGGGCCTGCTCGGTCCGGTCGGCGCCCGCTGCCGCCAGCCGGAGCGGCTCGCCCACGTGCACGTGCAGACGGGGGCGGCGCAGCGGCGCCGTGAAGAGCCCCGCCAGCTGCTTGGCCGTGCTGCCCGAGGTGACCCGGCGGGCGCCGGCCTGGCCGACGGGCACCACGGGAGCCCCGGTCCGTTCGACGAGCCGGGACAGTCCGCTGCGGAACGCCCCAGGGGTCGCCTCCGCGGCGTCCGCCCGGCGGGGGAGCCCGCCCTCGGCGTAGATCAGGACCAGGTGCCCGCGTTCGAGCGCGTCGACGGCTCCGTCCAGGGAGTCCGCCGCGCGCCGGTCGCCCCGGTGGACGGGGATGTGCCCTTCGCGGGAGAGCGCGCGTCCGAGGACCGGAACGCGCCACAGCCCGGCGGTCGCCATGACGACCGGACGCACGCCGAGGCGGTGCAGCGCGGCGAGGACGATCGCGGGGTCGGCGAGCGAGGTGTGGTTCGCGGCGATGATGCTCCCGGGGGCGAGGCCGGTGCCCGCTTCGGTGCTGATCGTGAGGCGGCCGACGGCGGGCACCAGGACGTCGGCGAGGCGGCTGAGCATGTTCGGTCTCCCGGACTCGGTGGTGGAGGCCTTCATCCTCATCGGCGCGGCGCACCGGAGCCTGAGTAGGCGCACTCATCTTGCGCGGTCCGCTACCCAGGGGCGCCCGGGGCGCCCGCCTCACACGTTCCGGGAGACCTCAGCCGTCGCGGAGCACGGACCGGGCCGCCGCGGATCACGGACCGGGCCGCGGCGGACCACGGACCGGGCCGCGGCAGATCAGGGACAGGCCCGACGCGGACCACAGACAAGGCCGTCGTGGAGCACCGACGGGCCGACGCGTCGCGGTCATCCCAGTCCGCTGTACGCGGCCATCACGATCTCCATGCCGCGATCGTCCGCCTGCCGCTCCCGGTCGATCATCTGATTCATGACGTAGGCCACCGTCATACGAGCCTCGGGATCGCCGACGACCAGCGAACCGCCCCAGCCGCCCCAGCCGAAGGTGTTGCCGAACCGGCCGAAGCCCGTCGTCCAGGACATCGGCGTCCCCAGCACGCGGTCGTCGCCGCGGAACGCCTCCTGCCAGGCGGGCTCGCACCCGCCGGGGGACAGCAGTCGTACGCCGCCGACCGAACCGTGGTTCGCCAGGACCGAGTGGACGAGCGCCACGGAGCGGGCGTTGCCGTACCCGTTCACCGCGGGGATCCGCGCCCGGCGCCAGGCCACGGAGTTGGCGTCCTTGACCCGGATCACCGCTCCGGTGTTCTCCCGGCGCGTGCCGTCCGGTCCCGGCGGTGCGTCGGCGGCGTAGTCGTCGGTCAGCGACGGTGGCGGGACGAGCGGGGCGAGACGGTGGTCGTCGGCGGCGGAGAGCCCGATGTGGAAGTCCGCGCCGAGCGGTGCCGCCACCTCTTCGGCGAAGAACGCGCCGATACCGCGCCCTGTGATCCGGCGGACGAGCTCGCCGATGAGGTAGCCGAACGTGAGCGCGTGGTATCCGGCGACCGTCCCCGGCTCCCATTCGGGTGGCTGCGCCGCCAGCCCCGCCGTGACGTCCTCCCAGGCGTAGAGGTCCTCGACCGTCGTCGGCCCGGAGAGGTCCGGAAGCCCGGCGGTGTGCGACAGCACGTGCCGCACCAGCAGGTTCTCCTTGCCGGCCGCGGCGAACTCGGGCCAGTAGGCGGCGACCGGCGCGGACAGGTCGAGCTCGCCCCGGTCGGCCAGGATCAGCGCGCACAGGGCGACCATGTTCTTCGTCGTCGAGTTCACGGCGGCAAGGGTGTCGCGCTCCCAGGCGACGGTGCGTCGCGCGTCGGCGTACCCGCCCCAGAGGTCGGCCACCGGCTCGCCGTCCACGTACACGGCTGCCGAAGCGCCCACGTCGTCCTTGGCGAGGAGGGCCGCGAGCGCCTCGCGGACCGCGGCGAACCTCGGATCACAAAATCCCCTGACATCGTTCATGTCCGCAAGCCTCCGGTGACCGCGGGGCCTGCCGCCCGACAATTCCCGGCCCGGATCTGTCGGGCGGAGCGCGATCGGATCGTGTTTGCTGGTCGTCCTGACGGCAGCGACGCCGGAGCCCGGGAGAAGGCAGGACGGACACACGTGCTGGAGCGGCTGAACCAAGCGCTGGACCACCTGGAGGCCCGCCTCGACGGGGAGGTCGACATGGCCGAGGTGGCCCGGATCGCCGCGGTGTCGGAGTACCACTTCCGGAGGCTGTTCGCCGCGCTCGCCGGGATGCCCCTGCCGCTCTACGTGCGGCGCCGGAGGATGACCCTCGCCGGGGCCGAGGTGCTGGCAGGGGAGCAGACGCTGCTGGACATCGCGATGCGCTACGGGTACGGCTCGGGCGAGGCGTTCGCCCGGGCGTTCAAGTCGGTGCACGGTGTCGGGCCGGGCGAGGCCCGGCGCACGGGCGCGGTGCTCACGGCGCAGCCGCGCATGTCGTTCCGTGTCGTCGTCGAGGGGAGTACGACGATGCGGTACCGGATCGTGGAGAAGGAGGCGTTTCGGTTCCTCGGCCGGAAGGCCAGGGTGCCGCTGGTGCACGAGGGGCTCAACGAGGCCGCCGCGGCGCATGTGAAGAGCCTGGACCGGGGGACGGTCGTCCGGATGAAGGAGCTGGCCGACGGGGAGCCGGCGGGGGTGCTGTCCGCGGCGGTGTACCTCGGCGACAGCCGGGAGGAGGGTGCTGAGGCGGACTACTGGGTCGGCGTGGTGACCGGTCCGGGGGTGGTCGCCGACGAGCTCGACGCCCTCGACGTACCGGCCGGGACCTGGGCGGTCTTCGACAGCAGCGGACCGTATCCGAGCGCCCTCCAGGACCTGTGGCGGGACGTGTTCACGCAGTGGTTCCCCTCGAACCTGTACACGACCCGACCGGGCCCGGAACTCCTGCTGACCCGGCCGGTGGAGACCGGCGCGGAGACGGACTCCCAGCTGTGGATCCCGGTCGAGCGGGCCGCGGGCAGTGCTGAAGGAGGGTGACACCATGTCGTCCGACCGCCTCACGCTGGTGTCCGAGGCGACCGCCGACCGTCTGGCAGCGGCCCTCGACGAGGAGTCGGGCGACTACTGCGACGTGCCCACCGAGACCGTCGAGCTCCCCTTCGGTGTGATCGTCGCGGCCAAGAACGTGCTCGCGGTGGCGCTCACGGGCGACACCACGAGGGCGGAGAACGCCGCGGGCTTCGCGAGGGACGACATCGCCCGCGCGGTGTACACCCACGGTGACCCCGACGATCTGGACGCCCGCGACGAGGACGAACTCCGGTGGCAGATCGAGTGGCTCCACCAGGTCAGCACCGCCGACCCGAAATCCGCCCGCGAAGCCTTCGCCGCCCACTCGGTGACCGAGCCCGCCTGGCAGTCGCACTGGGAGAGCTGAAGCTGGTCGGACTTCCCAACCGGAAGCCCGACCACGTCCGAGATGAGCCATGTCACTGCGGCCCCGGCTTCCGGGCCGTCGGGCACGGCGACGAAGCGACTTACGTGGCCGTGGCCGTGCGGGGACAGGCTCCGGTGTCCTCAGGCGGCCTCCTCGACCGGGTGTTCCTCGACGCTGTGGGAGTTCGTGAGGCTCAGTGCGCCGCCGGCCGTGATCAGTCCGACGAGGACGGCCAGCAGGGCGTAGATGATCCGTTCACCGTGGAAGAACGACGCGACCAGGTCGCCGGTCCAGGTGCCGGCCGGGAGCTGGGACGTGACCAGGGCGGCGATCAGGGTGCCGACCACGGCGGTGCCGACGCTGGAGCCGACCTCCTGGGCGGTGTCGTTGAGGGCGGCGCCGATCGAGGTGCGGTTGCTCGGCATCGCGCCGACGAGGGCGACCGCGCAGATCGTCATCACGGTGCGCAGTCCGATGGTCATCAGCACCATGCAGGCGGCGATGACGGCGTACCCGTGGTCGACGCCCCAGGAGAGACCGGCCAGCGCGCCGGCCAGGCAGGCCGCGCCGACCAGGCAGGCGATGCGGTGACCGAAGCGGCGCGCGAGCCACTCGGACAGGGGAGTGGCGAGCAGCATGGTCACGATCATCGGCAGATTGGCCAGGCCGGCCCGCACCGGGCTCCAGCCGTAGGCGTACTGGAAGTGGAGGATCAGACCGAACATCACGCTGGCCATCGCGATCGACGTCCCGATCTGGGCGAGGGCCGCGCCACGGACGGTGCCGTTGGAGAAGAGGCGCAGATCCAGCATGGGTGCCGCACTGCGGCGCTCGTGCCACACAAACGCGACGGAGGCCACGACGGCGCCGATGATCGACGCGAGGGTGGTCGTGGAGAGCCAGCCGTGCTCGACTCCGCTGGTCAGCGAGTAGCAGGCGAGGCCGATGGCGCCGACGCTCAGGACGGCTCCGGGGAGGTCGAGCCTGTCGGAGGTCAGGTCCTCGGGCCGGTCTGCCGGGACACCGAGCCGTACGCCGATGCACGCGATCAGCGCGATCGGGGCGTTGACGACCAGCAGCCACTCCCAGCCCACGTGGGCCAGCGCGGTGCCGCCGAGCAGCGGTCCGAGGACGAAGCCGGACATGCCGACGACGATCATCACGGTCATGGCGCGCATCCGCAGGGCCGAGTCGTCGAAGAGGCGGAAGACCAGGGAATTGGTGATCGGCGCCATCGCGGCGGCGGCGATGCCGAGCACGGCCCGCAGGGCTATGAGCTCGCCCGCCGTACTGACGAGGACGACGCACAGGCTCACCGAGCCGAACGCGGCGAGTCCGATCAACAGCACCCGGCGGCGGCCGAGCCGGTCGGCCAGTGAACCGGCGGTGAGCAGCAGTCCACCGAAGGTCAGCGAATACGCCCCGGTGACCCATTGCAGCGCGGTCGTCCCGCCGCCGAGGTCCCGCCCGATCGTGGGCAGCGCGATCGACAGCAACGTGTTGTCGACCATCTCGACGAAGAAGGCCAGACACAGCGCGGCCAGGGGAATCCAGGCCGCCCGGAGCGACGGATAAGTGCGTGAGGTGGGGGTTTGAAGGGTGGCGGTGGTCATGGCAATCAGTCCTTCCTATCGAACGTCGTACGGTTATCGAACGGCGTACGATGAGCTACGATAGAACAACGTTCGATACGACGCAAGAACGGTGGGAAGGACGCCATGACACGCCTGCAGAACCGCGCCACCGGGGGACGCCGACGGGCCTCGCACTCGATGGAGTCCGTGCTCACCGAGGCGGTGGCCCTGCTCGACGAGGCGGGGGCACCGGCGCTGACGTTCCGGGCGCTCGCGCAGCGCCTCGGCGGTGGCGTCGCCAGCATCTACTGGTACGTGGACAGCAAGGAGGAGCTGCTCGACCGCGCCACCGACCATGTGATCGGCGCGGTGCTGGCCGACGTCGAGCGGCTTCCCGGCAGCGACGACCCGATCGACGACCTCCGCGCCATGGCCGTGACGCTGTTCGACGCGATCGTGGACCGGCCCTGGCTGGGCGCCTACTTCATGCGCAACACCGAGGCCCAGAGCAATTCGCTGCGGCTGTACGAGAGGCTCGGCCAGCAGACCCTCCGCCTGGACCTCACCGCGCACCAGCGCTTCCACGCCGTGTCCGCGATCGTGGGCGTCGTCGTCGGCTCCGCCGTCGACATGGGCCAGGAGCCGCCCGCCGAGATCCTCGACGGCGCCGTGAGCCGCGAGGAATTCCTCGGCCGCTTCGCCCAGGCATGGCGGGAGCTCGACCCCGAGGAGTACCCCTTCGTGCACGAGATCGTCGACGAGTTCGACGGCCACGACGACGTCGACCAGTTCCGCTCCGCCCTGGAACTGACCCTCACGGGCCTCCGTCTGCAGGCGGGCACCCGACCTTGACATCGTCGCGGGCAGTCGCTTTACTCCCCGACGACACCGGAGCCGTGCTCCGTGTTCAGAGACACGCCCAGCCGGTATGCGGGCCTCGCGCCTCGAGTCCGGCCCGAGTCGCCAGGACGCCTTGACGCGTCCGAGGCGGGGACGTGCCCTCTTCCCCCTGGGAGCTCATCCACATGAGCCTTTTCCGGACCACATCCCCCACGCTCATGGGCACCGTCATCGGCGCCGCGGCGCTCGTCGGCGCCCTGGTCGCCCCTACGGCCTCCGCGCAGGCCGCGGCCGTGACGCTGCCGCCCGCGCACGTCGGCTTCGACTATCAGATCGGCGGCGCCTACACCCCGCCGGCCGGAGTCAAGGTCGTCACCCGGGACAACGAGGCCTCGCCCGCGGCGGGCCTGTACAACATCTGCTACGTCAACGCCTTCCAGGCCCAGCCGGGCGCGGAGAGCCAGTGGGACTCCGACCTGCTGCTGCGGGACGCGTCCGGCAAGGTCGTCTACGACGAGGACTGGGGCGAGGCCTTCCTCGACATCGGCACCGACGGCAAGCGGCAGCGGATCGCCGCCAGGATCGGAAGCGTGATCGACACCTGCAGGTCCAAGGGCTTCCAGGCGGTCGAGCCCGACAACTACGACAGCTACACCCGCTCCGGGAACCGCCTGACAGCCGCCAACGCACAGGCCTTCATCAAGCTGCTCTCCGCCCGCGCCCACACGGACGGCCTGGCCATCGCCCAGAAGAACACGCCCGAACTGGCGGGCAACCACACCGCCAACGGCCTGGACTTCGCCGTGGCCGAGGAGTGCGGCCAGTACGACGAGTGCGGCGACTACACGAGCGCGTTCGGGAACAACGTGATCGTGATCGAGTACACCAACTCCGGCAGGTCGAAGGCCTGCAACGGCTGGGGCACCAAGCTGAGCATCGTCCAGCGCGACGTGGACGTCAAACCGGCGGGCACCAGCGGCTACGTACGCAAGACCTGCTAGGTCCTGTCAGACAATTCCCGTCCGCCCCGGCTCTGGGCCGCAGGCCGACGTGAGCCGGTTCCGGCCTGTGGTGAGCGGTTGCCACAGGCCGGTCCGGTGGTCATCGTCCGGTGCGGGTCAGCAGGACGAGTTGCTCGAGATGCGGACGCCGCTGAGAGTCAGGCCAGGGCTCATCACGGTGGTCGTGTTCGGCCCGACGCAGAGCGTGCCCGCGTTGCTCCGCAGAGTTCATCAATTCCCCCTGGGATCAGTTCGGTTCGGGCTCATCGGTGAGCAGCGGGGCCTCCACCGCGGGGACGGCGCACACCGGTGCCGGGCACAGGTCAGGGTGCCCAAGGGATTCGCCGTCTGCTGCGGCGACAGGTCCGCGGACGGAAGGATCTCACACGGCCGCACAGGTGATGCACAGTCATGGTGCGCACTCATGGGCGGACTTCATGTGTGCAAGTCGAGTGCGAGGGCCGATGTGGGATGGGGCACTTCGCGGAGTGTCCGGCCGCGACATGCGGCGGGAGCCTCCTAGGATGGGCCCATGAAATCCAGCGTCCGCACCGGCTCCAAGGGGAGTTCCGCGCGCTGGATGTGGCTCGTCCTGGCCCTGGTGGCAGGGGTGCTGGGCATGCACGCGCTGTCCCCCGCCGGCATGCCGGCCGCGGGCAGGCACGACATGGTGATGACGACCGGAGAGCGCTCGGCGCCCGTCCACGCTGAGGGAGCGGACTGCCGGCATCTGACCGACGCGGGCGACAGCGGCATGGGCATGGACCACGTCGGCGGGACATGCGCGGCGGGCGGTACGTCCACCGCTTACGTGCCGCCCGCGCTGATGCCCGGCGTGACCGCGCATGCCAAACCTGCGGCCACCGTCGGTGGCGGCCCGGCTCCCGGGCCGGTCGACGGCCGCGCACCGCCCGATCTCTCCGAATTGCAGCTCCTGCGGATCTAGAGGCTCCCGCACGACGCCCTCCTGACGGGGTGGCGTGCTCCGGCCTGCATGAATCCGTTTCTCCCGCGCATGGGCGCGGGCACTTCAAGGGGTTGCACCTCTCATGACATCTCGCCGTTCCCTTTCCCGCCGAACCGTGATCCTGTCCGCCACTGTCACCGCGGCGGTGGTGCTGGCCGGCTGCGGCAGCAGCGATTCGTCCTCGTCGTCGAGGCACACGGGCCACGACACGGAGGCGACGTCCACCGCCGGTTCCTCGGGCACTGCTTCCGCCGCCAAGGGCAGCCACAACGCGCAGGACGTGTCGTTCGCCCAGGGGATGATCCCGCACCACCGGCAGGCCGTGGCCATGGCGGGCCTGGCCGCCACACGGGCGAAGTCCCAGCAGGTGAAGGACCTGGCCGACAAGATCGAGCGGGCGCAGGACCCGGAGATCAACACCATGTCCGGCTGGCTGAAGGCCTGGGACGCGAAGGTCCCGGACGCCGACATGACGGGCATGGAGAGCATGCCCGGCATGGACCACTCCGGCTCCTCGATGCCCGGCATGATGTCCGGCGACGACATGGCAAAGCTCAAGAACCTGTCCGGTGACGCCTTCGACAAGGCGTTCCTGCGGATGATGGTCAGCCATCATCAAGGTGCGATCGCCATGGCGAAGACCGAACGGGCCAAGGGCGCGTACGGTCCCGCCACGACGATGGCCACGTCGATCGTCACCTCGCAGTCCTCCGAGATCACCGGGATGGACAAGCTTCTCGGCCGCTAGCCGACCACGCGGCATCGGGCCCGGACGACCTCGAGGTCCCGGCCCGATGCCGACAGCCGCGACAACAGCCATGTCCGTACTGCGCCTTGGCGTCCCTCGCTCGGCGTCGGTTCGATGTGTGTGCCGAAAACGGGTCGTCCGGGTGGGCTGTCCACCGACAATGTGGGGATGATCGACAACACACTGTGGGTCGGAGTACTCACGGCGGGAACAGCCGTCGTCGCGAGTTGGGTGACCAGCCGGGGGACGGCCGGCGCGGCCCGCATACAGGCGCAGTTGGCCGCGAGCAGCCAGCAGGCGGACCGTACGAGGTCGGCGCGTCGCACCGCGTACGTGGACGTCATCGAACAGGCGCAGCACATGGCGGACCTCTACTGGAAGGTCACCGACGCCCAGGAGGGCACCGACGATCGCGACCGGCTCCGCCTCCTCCGCGATCTGCGGCTCAGGCTCCGCGACGAGTACGCCGTACTGCGGCATCGCGTGTGGGTGGTGGAACTGGAAGGGCCGCAGGAAGTGGCCACGGCAGCGGATCGACTCAGGCGCGCGACCTCGGCCAACTACCGGGCCCTTGAAGCCATGATCCGAGGCGAGGCCGACGCGGGACAGCGGTTCAGCGACGCCTACGACCCGTTCTGGCAAGCCGTCCTCGCGTTCGTGAAGACGGCCCGAGAGACCATCCAGGGCGCCGACATCACCCTCGCGAACGGTCGCTAGCGGCATCGGGGGTACGCATGGCGCGCCCCACGTCGGCGGCGCTCTCGGGGCCACATCGATATGGCGGCGAGGGAGAGTCCGGTGTCATGGCTGGTGCCCGCCGGCAACCACTGTTCCCCGGTCGGTCGACCACGGCAAAGGAACGAACGACGGCTACCGCTTCAGCGCCCGGTAGCGCCTCAGGAGTATGGAGATCCTTTCCGGGTCGGCACGGCTGTTCAGCTCTGTCAGCAGATCGTCGGGGCAGAGTTCGTAGAGGTCTCCCCACCAGCGCCGGCCCTTGTTGTCCCAGATCCGGTATCCGCCCGGCACCCCGCGCGCCACGTACCGCCGTTTGCTCACACGCCGCCCCTCTCGCTGTTGGTGGTTCCAGTCAGCAAAGCAGGCCGGTCCGCAGAACACGACCTGATGACGGCCGTGGCCTGCTCGGGGTGTTCGCTCAAACATCTGCCGAGGTGGTCCCGTACCGTCTGTCGGAGGCAGGTGCGCACCTCGGGGTTGCCCAGCACCCTGTGCGTGGCACCCTCGAACTCCGGACGGTCCACTTTCACGGACACGACCGCCGTCAGACCCGCGATCGTCCGCTCGGTGTCGAGGTCGGGCTCCGTTGCCGCGAGCAGCCGCCGCTCGCGCGCGAACGCGGTGACCGCGGCCGCGACCCCTTCGTGGAAGCCCAGCTCGTGCGTACCGCCGATCGTCGACCGACTGTTGGCGAAGGTCCGGATCCGCTCCTCGGGGGAGTCGGACCAGTGGAACGCCACCTCCATCACGCCCGCCATCCGCGGGTCCTCGTGCTCGAAGGAGACGATGTCCGTGGTCGCGGGCCCCGGCGGGCGACCGCCGTCGAGGAGGTCGACGAGGTCGCGGGCCCCGCCCGGGAAACTGAACCGGAGCGAACGGGGCGCGTCCGCGCGCCTCAGGTCGGCCAGCGACACCTCCAGACCCCGGTTCAGGAAGGCCAGTTCCCTGAAGCGCTCCGCCAGGCTCTCGAAGGAGAACTGCGCGGTTCCGAAGATGTCGGCGTCGGGCCAGAAGGCGATGACGCTCCCGGTCCCCGCCGCCGCTCCCGCCTCCGTGAGCGGGGTGACGGCCTGACCACGTGCGTACTCCTGGACCCAGCGGACTCCCTCGTGCCGTACCTCGGCCGTCATCCGACGGGACAGGGCGTTGACGACGCTGGGGCCGAGGCCGCAGAAGCCGAGCGTCACGTCATGGCGGTCGTCGCTCCCCGCCCCGGTCCCCATCAGGGTGAGCAGGGCCTCGATCCCCGGACCGTCCGCGTCCTCCGGTCCGCCGAAGGGAACGCCCGGCCCGTCGTCGGCGACCGACACACCGCCGTCGGGCAGGAGGGTGATGTCGACGGAGCCGGATCGGCGCGCCACGGCGATGTTCACCGCCCGATCAGCCACCTCGAACACCAGCTGGTTCAGGCCGCGTTCACCTGTCGAGCCGACATACATACCGGGCCGCCTCCGAACCGCTTCCCACCCCACCACTACCTCGATGTGGCTGGCGTCGTACGTGGTCTCTTCCTGCGTCACGATGTCCCCCTCGGACCGAGCCCGTCAACACGCCTCAGGTTAGGCGAATCTCCAGAAAACGCCAGGTCAGAGGTGGTGTGGCGAGGGCTTCGGTTGGCTTCCGGGCGACGTTCCGGCGACGTCCGGCCGAGGGTGCGCACCCCGCCGTCGGAATGCGGCCACGGTCCCGCCGAGCCCGCGCACGGCCCCTTTTCCGGGAGCCCTCAGGCCACCAATTCACCTTGCAGGCAACGGAGTCGGTGCTGTCCGCCGTGCCGGCCGATCGTGATAGGCAGGGCACATGTTGGGCCGACTTCCTCTCAGCGAGCAACTCGACGGCTTGCGATCCATGCTCTCGCAGAACGAGATCCTCACCGATGTCATGGCCCGGGCGGCCACGCTGGATTTGCCCGGCTGGTACGTGACGGCGGGCTGCCTCTTCCAGACCGTGTGGAACGTGGCCACCGGCAGACCGGCGGCCAACGCCATCAAGGACTACGACCTCTTCTACTTCGACGACGGCGATCTCTCCTGGGACGCCGAGGACGCCGTGATCAAGGCAGGCCGGGCCGTGTTCGCCGACCTGCCGGCCGAAGTGGAGATCCGCAACGAAGCGCGCGTCCACCTCTGGTACGAGCAGAAGTTCGGCGTGCCGTGTCCGCCGCACACGTCCACGGAAGCCGCGATCGACCGCTTCGCCGCGACGACGTGCTGTCTGGGTGTCCGGCTGGCGCCCGACGGCGGCTGGCGCGTCTACGCGCCCCACGGACTCTCCGACGTGTTCAACCTCGTCGTACGACCCAACCCGGTCCTCGCCCCACGAGAGGTCTACGAGACCAAGGCGGCCCGTTGGAAGAGCGAGTGGCCGGAGCTCACCGTCCTGCCCTGGCCGAACTGAGGCACCGGTCATGTCCCGGCAGGGGCCGTGGTGGCCTCGGGAGGAGCGAGGGATCCCACTGTACGAACCTACGGAAACGCCACGTGCGGTCAATGCCCCGGAACCCGGTTGAGCTGCGGATCCGGTGGTTCTCGGGGGCTGCAGCGCGTGCCCGGTGCCACCGCGGGCTGACGGGCACCCCTGGAGAGGAAGGGTGACCTGGTGGCTTCGGAAGGCGGAGCGCCTGTAGAGGCGTGCACGAAACGACCGGCGCCGAGAGGTCACAGCCGGTGAAGGGAGGCACCATGACCATGGTGCCGCAGAGTGGTGCCGGGGTCGCCCGGGGTGGCGGATCCAGCAGTCTCTACGACGTTCTGGAACTCATCCTCGACCGCGGTCTCGTGATCGACGTCTTCATCCGCGTGTCCCTCGTGGGCATCGAGATCCTGAAGATCGACATCCGGATCGTCGTGGCGAGCGTCGACACGTACTTGCGCTTCGCCGAGGCGTGCAACCGGCTCGACCTGGAATCCGGCCGGAAGGCACCGGCGAAGCTGACCGACCTCGTCGGCGACAGTGTGGAATCGGCGGCGCGCGGCAAGTCCAAGGGCGCGCTCAGCGGTGCCGTCGAGGCGGTCACCGAGACGATCCGTGACGTCACGGGCCAGGAGGGCGACGAGAGCAAGGCCGAACCACGACGGAGACCGGCCAGGCGCTCCACCCGGCGCGACTGAATCCCGTTCGGCGATCACCGGCGGACAAGTGGCTCCGGCCCACCCTTCGGGCAAGCCGCTCAGCCACCCGTGAAATACGACGGTGAGCGCACGCGCATGCTGCCGGCGAGCCTGCGCAGGAGACCCTCGCCGACCGGCGGAGTCCTGGCCTGGACGACCGCGACCGTGTCCCCGACCCGGGTGAAGTACTCGACGTAGTCGTACCTCGACCACCGCCACACGCCGGGAGCCACCGGTGTGCAGGCGGGGGAGGGCACCGGGTAGACGCTCGTGAGCGCGGCGCAGTGGGAGGGCGGGGTGAAGCCCGGCTGCACGGGGCCGACGGTCACCTGGATCTCTCGTTTGAGGTCGTCCATGGTGTCCTCGCCACTGAGGTCGTCGGGCGTGATCCGGTAGTAGAAGGTGCGGTCGTCATCGGCCGCCGATTTCTGCGCGCCGACGCCGTCGAGGTGGTAGCCCGTGGGCACGCGAGGGCCGAGCAGGGGGACACGCACGGCGGTCAGCTCCGCGTCCTGGCGGCTGTGATCGTGCCGCGTGGTGGCGAACGAGTCGAGCGGCATCAGCAGGACCAGGGCGAGGGCCACGGCCCCTCGCGACCACAGCGGTCTCCGGGACTGGGTGAACCAGGCGGCGAGGGCGAACACCGCGACAGGCAGGGCGGGTTGGAGGTACTGCGTGCCGCCCGGGAGCCACTGCAGCGTTGTGATGTTCCGGGCCAGGTACCAGGCGATGCCGGTGCCGAGCAGAGCGGTGAGCCAGGCCGGCCGGACGTTGACGAGGCGCAGGGCGGGCCAGGTGAACAGGAAGACGAGGAAGGGCAGGACGTAGGACCACGCGAGGACGTAGACGAAGCAGCCGTACTCCGGGGCGTTCCGGCAGGCGCTGGAGTCCAGCAGCAGCCACGTCGCGAGCAGGGAACAGGCCGCAGCCGCGAGTCCGACTCCGGCAGCCCGCGCCGCGCGCTTCGCGTGCCGCGACCGTGCCACGGCCGCCGGTTCTGCCGGCGCAGTGTCCATTCTGTCCTCCCCCGATGTGCTCGTGAGCGTAATGGATCAGCTGAACCGACCTCGTAGACAACGCAGTTGAATCAAGCCAAGGTGCTCCGGCCGTCGTGAGCGAGCGGTGGACAACGAAGATCCTTTCTGGCGGTCCCTCCGTACAACCGTGCGGCGCCGAACCACGTCTGACGCGGTGGACCTCCCGATCCCCGTCGGTCGCCCTACGCCTCGCACTTGTCGCGGGACGGACCGCGTCCCCCGGCCGCGGTGATCGGGCACCGCCCAAGTCGTCGTCGAAACAAGGAAACATGCGAAGAATCCTCCTGCTCCTCACAGCGGTGTTCGCCGCCCTCGCCGGCCTGGTGGTCCTGCCCGCCACGCCCGCGCTCGCCGCCTCGGCACCCGCGTCGTCCACCGGCCAGCGCTGGGCCCTCAAGGTCAACGGGAAGTACGTGACCACGGAGGTGAACGACTCCGGCGACCAGAAGGGCAAAATCAGGGCGGTCTCGACGTCGAGGACCAGCCTCGAGACGTTCACCCTCCACACCGACAACATCGACTCGGTCGGCTACGGCACGACGGTCTCCCTGCGCAACGAGGAGAACGGCCTGTACGTGACCTCGGAGGCCGGCTACACCGGCGTCCAGGCAGGGATGCTGCGGGCCCGCGGAACCAACACCGGTTCCTGGGAACGGTTCTACGTCGTCCCGCAGGGCGGAAACGAATACGCCCTGAAGTCCGCCGCGAACCCGGACCTCTTCATCTCGGCCCGCTTCAACGCCACCGGGGACGATGCCGGGCTGCTGCGCCCCTACGCGACCTCCGTCGGAAGCTGGGAGCGTTTCACCTTCGAGCCGGTCGGCGGCACGGGTGCCACGACCGACCCGCCGGTCCCGACGGCGACGGCTTCCGGCCGGCACGACATCGCCTCGTGGAACGTGTGCGCGAACAACAACAAGAGCGCCGAGTGCAAGCTCAAGTTCGCGTCCGGTGAGACGGTCGGGGACCAGGTCGCCGCCGGCCTGGCCGGCTCCCTGAACCACCGGCCCGAGGCCGTCTTCTTCCAGGAGATCTGCGAGAAGGCCGTGAAGCCGCTCGAACTCCAGCTGGAGAGCCGCCTCGGCGGGGGCTGGGACGTGCGGTTCGCCCCCACCTACTACCAGGTGATCGACTACACGGCGGGGCGCCCAGTGGACCCGTCCCTGAAGGCCCAGAAGAACTGCATGGACAGTGACGGCACCGACCGGGGCGCGTTCGGAATCGCCCTCGCGGTCAAGGACACCAACACCTGGTACCGCGGGTACACGCTCACCTCGCCCGATCGCAAGGAGCAGCGGCCGGCCCTGTGCGCGGCACTTCCCGACGACGGGGCGGTCTACTGCAACGCCCACTTCAGCAGCGGCTCCTACTTCGTCGACGGCGTGCAGCAGGGCGACGACCCCGACGGCACGGCCCGCCGACAGCAGGCCGAGCAGTTCCGGGCCGTCGTGGACGGATTCCCGGCCGGCTACACGCCCTTCTACGGCGGGGACCTGAACACGACCACCGGAGACGTCTCCTTGCTGTCGCCCCTCTACACCTCCCGTCAGGAATGCGGTCAGTCCGGCCCCGACGCCCCGCACACGGGGGCTCCGACCGACGGGAACAATAAGATCGACTACATCTTCGGCCCGGCCGGCCCGGCCTACGGCTGCGAGGTCGTGGACCCCGGCCTCTCGGACCACCGCCTCATCCACGCGACCGTCACGTTCTGACCGTCACGTCCCGACGTCGTGGCCGGAGTTCGTGAGCTCCGGCCACGACGGACCCCGTCCGCCGCCCCGTTCGGAGGCGGACGGGGTGCTGCAGGGATGGGAGCCCATCCGTGCGGAGGTGGCTCCTGTCCTGCCGGTACGGGCGCCGCCCCGTGCGGCGGCGGCCCGCGGTCCGGCCCGGTCGGTTTTCCCGGCCGGCCCGGACGGTTTCCCTAGCCCGCCCGGCAGCTCAGGACCGGTGTGCCCGCGCCACCCGGCGCCGCACCGAACCCGAAGCCGGTCGAGGCGCCGGCCGCGATCGCGCCGTTGTGGTCGGCGTTGCTCGCGGTCACCGTCTTGCCCACCTGGCTGTACGTGGCGTTCCACATCCCGGAGATGGTCTGGCTGCCGGCCCATTCCCAGGTGACCTGCCACGACTTGGTCGTCGAGGAGCCGGTGTTGGTGACCGTGACGTCGGCGTTGAATCCGCCGCCCCAGTCGCTGCTCACCTTGTAGGTCGCCGTGCATCCGCTGGAGCCGCCTCCGGTGCCCGAGGTCGTCGCGGAGACCGACGTCGACGCCGCGGAGGTGTTGCCGGCCGCGTCACGGGCCCGCACCGTGTAGTCGTAGCGGGTCCCCGCGGTGAGGCCCGAGTCGGTGAAGGACGTGCCCGTGACCGCGCCAGCCTTGGCCGTACCTCGGTACACGTCGTAGCCGGCCACTCCGGTGTCGTCGGTGGACGCCTTCCACGACAGCGAGACGCTCGACGACGTGGTGCCCGTGACGGCCAGCCCGGTCGGCACCGAGGGCGCGGTCGTGTCCCCGCCGCCGCCCCCGCCACCGGTGAAACCGGGCGCCTTGATGGACGCGAGATAGCCGTCCTTGACGGTGTCCACGGTCTGCCAGTCGTCCTTGAGGATCCCTCCCGTGTCACCGGAGTTCGGATTCCACGACCAGAAGGTCCAGTTGAAGCTGTCGGCCCCGTAAGTGCCGGTGGGACGCAGATAGTCGACGAGCGCGGCGAGCCACTTCTGGTCGACCGTCGACTGCAGGGTGGTGCCGAACTCGCCGAGCCAGACGGGGGCGATGTTCTGCTTGAAGATGTAGCCCCAGTACTTGTCCCACACGGCCGGCATGTTCGCCGGGAACGACGGGTCGCTGAACCAGGACTGCTGCGCGACGCTGGTGGCGTAGTCGTGGGCCGAGTAGACCAGACGGTTGGCGACGTTCAGGCGCACGGGCGCGTTGGCGACACCGGCGAGGTTCCCGCCCCACCAGCCGCTCACGCCGTTGACCGTCTGGACGCCCTCGACGAAGATCAGCAGGCTGGAGTTGACGGACAGGACCGCGTTGCCGGCCCGTTCGGCGGCCAGCCGCCAGTCGGTGCTCGTGTCGCCGCATCCCCAGCAGGCCGGATCGTGCGGTTCGTTGTGCAGGTCGATCCCGATCACGGCGCTGTTGCCCTGGTAGCGGGCCGCCAGCGTCTTGAGGTCCGCGATCCAGGTCGTCTCGGGGACGGCGGAGGTGTACCAGAGCGCCGACTGCGCCGAGGAGTCGGGCCGGTGGCGGTCGAGCACCACCTTGAGACCGACCGAGCCCGCGTAGTCGACGAGCTTGTCCATCACCTGGAGCGAGTTGAGACCCTGGAGGTCGGCGTTCATCCCGTTGGCGTAGGAGATGCCGTTGGGCTGGGTGCCCTTGAAGATGTCGTCGCTGTAGGGCAGGCGGATGGTGTTGTAGCCCAGGGTCCTCATCTGGTCGATCATCGACTTGTAGTCGCGCGACCAGAGGCCGTGGGCCACGTAGTTGGACGTCTCGAACCCGAACCAGTTGATGCCCGCCATGCGCACCGGCTGGTTCTGCGCGTCCAGGAGCTTGCGGCCGTCGGTGTGCCAGTAGCCGGCGCCGGCCGCGGCCGCCGCGGCCGACGAGGGTGAGGGGGCGACGGCCGCCCGGGCGGGCACCGTCAGCGTGAGGGGAACGAGAGCCGCGAGGGCCGCGGTGAGGCACGCGACCAGGGCACGCCTGACGCGGAACGAGGGTGGGTGACGCATGGGGTCCTCTCCGTGTGGGAGCGCTCCCATTTGCGGGCGCGCGTCTCCGGGCGGGCAGGATCATGGGCATCCGGCATGGCGGCTCCCGCGGACCGCCGGGAGTGTCCCGCTCCCGGCGGCCGGCTCGTCGAAGCCGGACTGCGCACATGGAAGCCACTAAGCGTGTTCGCGTCAATACCTCGCGCGGGGATCGCGTTCCTTCGAGCCTTGTCGGCCACGGGTGCACGCTGTTTCGGCCAGAACCATGCCCTTCTGGCCAAGGAGGGTTTCGCCCTGCCCCCGGCTTCTTCGCCGGATGCCGCCGGGGATCTCTCCGGAGTCCTCCGTGTCTCGCCGCCCGGTCCGCACGCGTGGGGCCGCGGTGGGTCCATGCGTTGAAGTCATCGGGTGATGTGCCGTCAGAAATACACTCCGTGCACGGGTGTTGACATTCACACTCCGAACGCCGCAGTTTGGGAGCGCTCCCACCGCAGTTGCCCTGTCCCGCCGTCACCTCGGTGACCGGTCACCGTCCGCACGAGGCGGCGAGAAGTCCGGATCCATGTCCGGACGACGCCGCAGCACGCTCGCGCCCGGCGACCCCAGCTCCACGTCGCGCGACGCATGCGGTCGCACCTCCGGCATGCCTGAACGCGACGCCCGTCCGGCGGGCTTCCCTCCGGTGTGCCCTGCCGTGGCACACCGGACGGCCGCCTGCGCACCCGCACACCGCCCGTACTCGCCTGCTCTCCCCAGGAGATGGCCGATGCCTTCCCGTAGACCCGATCCCACCGTGCGCCGAGGCGGACCGAAGCGGACCGCCGCTCTGGCCGTCGGCGCCCTGCTCGGCGCCCTGTCCATAACCGCCCTCCCGACCACCGCGAGCGCGGCCGCCAAGCTCGACAATCCCTATGTCGGTGCCAAGGCGTACGTGAACCCCGACTGGTCGGCCAAGGCCGCGGCCGAGCCGGGCGGTTCGGCCATCTCGGACCAGCCCACCTTCGTCTGGCTCGACCGGATGGCCGCGATCCAGGGCACCGCCGACGCCCGGGGTCTGAAGGCCCACCTCGACGCGGCCAAGGCCCAGGGCGCCAACCTCGTCCAGCTGGTCATCTACGACCTGCCCGGCCGGGACTGCGCCGCCCTCGCCTCCAACGGCGAACTCGGTGCCGACGACCTGGCCACCTACCAGAGCAGCTACATCGACCCGATCGCAGCGATCCTCGCCGACCCCGCCTACGCGAGCCTGCGGATCGTCAACCTCATCGAGCCCGACTCGCTGCCCAACCTCGTGACCAACGCGGGCGGCACCGCCGGCTCCACGACCCAGTGCGCCACGATGAAGGCGAACGGCAACTACGAGAAGGGCGTCGGCTACGCCCTCCACACGCTCGGGGCGCTGCCCAACACCTACAACTACATCGACGCGGGCCACCACGGCTGGCTCGGCTGGGACAGCAACCTCACCCCGGCGGCCCAGGAGTTCAAGAAGGCGGCCACCACCAGCGGCGCCACCGTGAACGACGTGACGGGCTTCATCGTCAACACCGCCAACTACTCCGCCACCAAAGAGCCGTACGTGAAGGTGACGGACACGGTGAACGGCCAGACGGTGCGGCAGTCGAAGTGGATCGACTGGAACCAGTACGACGACGAGAGCTCGTACGCCCAGGGCCTGCGCACCGCGCTCGTCGCCCAGGGCTTCGACTCCGGCATCGGCATGCTGATCGACACCTCGCGCAACGGCTGGGGCGGTTCGGCCCGGCCCACCGGCCCCGGCCCGACGACCAGCGTCGACGCCTATGTGGACGGCGGCCGCATCGACCGCCGCATCCACGCCGGAAACTGGTGCAACCAGAGCGGGGCCGGCATCGGCGAACGCCCGGCGACCGCACCCGACACCGGAATCGACGCCTACGTGTGGGCGAAGCCTCCGGGTGAGTCGGACGGCGCCAGCCAAGCCGTCGACAACGACGAGGGCAAGGGCTTCGACCGGATGTGCGACCCCACGTACACCGGGAACGGACGCAACGGGAACAACCTCACCGGAGCGCTGCCCAACTCCCCGCTCGCCGGGCACTGGTTCTCCGCGCAGTTCCGTCAGCTGCTCGCCAACGCCAACCCGCCGCTGAGCGGATCGGGTGGCGGCGGCGGAAGCGACACGCAGGCCCCCACCGTTCCCGGCGGTCTCACGGTCGGCTCCACGACGAGCAGCAGTGTCGCGCTGAGCTGGACCGCGTCCACGGACAACACCGCCGTCACGGGGTATGACGTCTACCGCGACGGCACCAAGGTCGGCAGCGCCACCGGTACGTCCTACACGGACAGCGGGCTCGCCGCCTCCACCACGTACAGCTACACCGTCAAGGCCAAGGACGCCGCCGGCAACGTCTCGGCCGCCTCCACGGCGGTGTCCGCCACCACCAAGGCGTCCAGCGGAGGAGGAGGGTCGACGGGTCTCAAGGTCCAGTACAAGAACAACGACTCCTCCACCACCGACAACCAGGTCAAGCCCGGCCTCAAGCTGGTCAACGGCGGTACCGCCGCGGCCGACCTGTCCAAGGTGACCATCCGCTACTGGTTCACCGGGGACTCCTCCGCCGGCTACCAGACCTTCTGCGACTGGGCGCAGCTCGGCTGCTCCACGGTGAAGACCTCGGTGGGCGCCGTGTCCCCGAGCCGTACGGGCGCGGACCACTACCTGGAGGTGGGCTTCAACTCCGGTTCCCTGGCGGCCGGGGCGGACAGCGGTGACCTTCAGCTCCGCATGGCCAAGTCGGACTGGTCGAACTTCAACGAGGCCGACGACTACAGCCGCGGCGCCGGCACCTCCTACGCCGACGCGGCCAAGGTGACCGTCTACGTGTCGGGCACCCTGGTCTGGGGCACCGAGCCGTAGACCGGACGGCAACGCACAGGGGGCCGGGGCGGCGACGCCCCGGCCCCACGCCGCCTGTGCTGGACGCGTCCGCTCAGTCCTCCCAACGTGGTGCGGCGCAGCTGTCGCGGATGACGAGCTGTGTGGCGAGTTCGACCCGCGGCAGGTCGACGTCCTCCCCGTCGATCAGCCGCAGCAGGGTCCGGGCCGCCATGGCGGCCATGGCCTGCAACGGCTGGCGGACGGTGGTCAGGGCCGGGTCGCTCCACCGGGCGATCGGGACGTCGTCGAAGCCGACGACGCTGATGTCGTGCGGAACGCGCAGCCCTCGTGCCCGCAGCGCCGTGTAGGCGCCGAAGGCCTGGAGGTCGCTGGCCGCGAACAGAGCGGTGGGCAGCGGCTGTCCGGTGCGCTCGGCCTCGTCGAGCAGGGCGTCGGTCTCGGCGCGCCCCGAGGCGTCGGTGAACTCCCCGTACCGCACCTGCCCCTCCGGCAGGTCGAGTTCGGCGGCCTCCATGGCGGCGCGGAAGCCGTCGGCACGGGCCCTGCTGCACAACAGCTGCCGGGGGCCCGCGAGATGGGCGATCCGTCGGTGGCCGAGCCCGATCAGATGCTCGGTGGCCGCGACGGCACCGGCCCAGTTGGTGGCACCGATGGTGGGCACACCGGCCTCCACCGTGCCCACCGGGTCGACGAGGACGAACGGCACCCCGAGCGACGTCAGTTTCGTACGCTGGCGCAGGTTGAGGTCGGAGACCACGAGGACGGCGCCGTCCGACCTGCGCGCGGTCAGCTGCTCCAGCCAGGCGCTGGTGCCCGCGCCGCTCCCGTGCGCGGCGGAGAGGACCATGCTGACGCCCGCGGCCCTCAGGGTCTCCTCGGCGCCCCGGATGATCTCGATGGACCACAGGCTGTCGAGTTCGTTCAGGACGAGGTCGACGATGCCACCGCGGCGACGGCCGCCGCGCCGCTGGTAGTGACGTCGCGCCACGATCTCCTGGACGCGTTCACGGGTGGCGGCCGACACGTCGCTGCGCCCGTTGAGGACCTTCGAGACGGTGGCGGTGGAGACACCGGCCTCGGCGGCGATGGTTCCGATCGTCACCTTGGCCCCCGGCTGACTGCTCATGCGCCCTGTGTGCCCCTTCCGCGTCCGGCCGCGCGGCCCGCGCGACCCGTCCCCTGCCGGTCAGCCTAAGGCGGGGGCCGCGCCGGACGACCCGGCCCCCGTGCGTCGGGCACCAAGGCCCGCTCGTGCTCACCGTTCGTCGTCGCACCCCTGGTAGCGCAGGTCCGTGAAGTCCGCGGGGAGGCGGGCGCCGGTGAGGTCCTGGGCGCACAGCCCGACGAACGCGCCCGTGAAGCCCCAGCTGCTGAAGTGCCCGTCCGCGTCGCCGACCGTGGCGTGCTCGTCCGACAGCCGCGTGGCGTCGAGGGCCGGGCCGAGGGGGGACCAGGTGTCCGTCCGCGCGTCCCACCAGGAGAAGGCGGCCTCACCGCCGAGTCCGGTGAGGCGCAGTCGCAGGGGCCCCTCGTCCGGTACGGGCACGGGGGCGGCGGTCTCGCTGTAGCGGCCGTGGTCGCACACGGCCTGCCGGAGCACCCGGCCGAGCCGTTGGTCCCGGGTGATGTGCGCGTAGTGCCACAGACCGGCATTGTAGAAGTGGACGAGGCCGGCCATCTGCTGCGGCGCGGCGGGGGCGAACGAGACGGTGGTCTCGAACCGGAAGCGCTCGTGCTGCTGCCGGCGCGCCACCAGGCTCTGGCGGTGCCGGGAGGAGAGCGACTCCTCCCCGTAGAGGCGCAGTCCGCCGGACCGCGGGGCGGACGTCAGCCAGCGGGGGTCCGGGTGGCGGCGCAGGGTCATCCACTCGGGACCCGGGAGGCCGGCCGGGGACGCTGCCCGCGGCACGCCCGGGACCGTCGCGGGGCGCGCCGGGGAAACAGGTGCGGGCACGTGCACGGCGGGGCGCCCGGCACCGGCGTCGCCCTCGACGACCGGCCAGCCCTCGTCCGTCCAGCGCACCTTCTGGATCGCGGTCTCGCGGCCCAGGACGCAGGCCCCGAGCGGGGTGAGGGGACGCGCGGTCAGGTGCGCGAGGTACCAGTCGCCGTCGGGAGTCTCGACGAGGCTGCCGTGCCCGGCCTTCTGCAGCGCGAGGTGTTCGTCGCCGGCGGACGTGAGCAGGGGCCCGGCCGGGTCGGGGGTGTACGGACCGGTGACGTCACGGGAGCGGGCGACCGTGACCGCGTGTTCCCAGGAGGTGCCGCCCTCGGCCGTGACCAGGTAGTACCAGCCGTCGCGCCGGTAGAGGTGCGGGCCTTCGGTACGGCCGAGTCCAGTGCCGGTGAAGACACGGTGGACCGGTCCCCGCAGGCCCCGCGCCGCACGGTCCCATTCCTGCAGGAGGATGCCCGCGAACGGGTCGTGGCCGGGCCGGTGGTCCCACTCGAGCCACAGCAGCCAGCTGCGTCCGGTGCCGTCCGGACCGGTGTCGTGGAACAGCGAGGGATCGAACCCGTGCCCCGCGACGGGGACGGGGTCCGACCAGGGGCCGGTGGGCGCGGGCGCGGTCACGACGTAGTTGTGCACGTCCTTGAAGGCGCCCGCCAGGCTCTTCACATCGGAGTAGACGAGGTGGAAGAGCCCGTCCGCGAAGGAGAGACAGGGGGCCCACACGCCCCCGGAGTCGGGCACGCCGACCAGGTCCAGCAGGCGCTCCTCGGTCAGGGCGCCGCCCAGCGGCTCCCAGTGCACGAGGTCGCGCGAGTGGTGGAGCGTGACGCCGGGGAGCCACTCGAAGGTCGAGGTGGCGAGGTAGTAGTCCGGGCCGACCCTCAGCAGGGAGGGGTCCGGGTGGAACCCGGTGAGCACCGGGTTGCGGATCAGCGCCCGGCTGTCGTCGGGGACCGGCACGGGGTGTCCGGTCGCGGGTAGGGCGGCGGTCATGCGGGTCCTCGGGGCTCGATGGGCTGACGTCGTACGACGGTTCGGCGGTGCGGGCTGCTCACGTCCCGGTGCTCATCCCTTCACGGCGCCGGCCATGACGCCGGAGACGATGCGGCGGGCCAGCACGGCGAAGAGCGCCAGGACGGGCAGGACGGAGACCACGACACCGGCGAGCATCAGGGTGTAGTCGGTGTAGTAGCCCGCCGCCAGCTGGTTGAGGGCGATCTGGACGGTCCCGTTCTCCGGGGGCAGGGCGATCAAGGGCCAGAAGTAGTCGTTCCAGGCGAACATGAAGGTGAACATGCCGAGGACGGCGGCCGTGGAGCGCACCCCCGGCCAGGCGACGTACCAGAAGGTGCGCAGCGGTCCCGCCCCGTCGACGCGGGCCGCCTCGACGAGCTCGTCGGGGATGTTCTCCTCCATGGCCTGGCGCATCCAGAACACTCCGACGGCGGACACGAGGGCGGGCACGATCAGGGCGCTCAGCCGTCCGTACAGACCCATGTCGGTGACCAGCAGGTACAGCGGGATGATGCCGAGCTGGGTCGGCACCATGACGGTCGTGACCACGACGACGAGCAGGGCGTTGCGGCCGGGGAAGCGGAGCTTGGCGAAGGCGAAACCGGCCAGCGAGGACAGCAGTACGTTGCTGACGGCCGTGGAGGCGGCGACGGTCACGGAGTTGCCGAGCGCCTTCCAGAAGTCGACCGTGTCGAAGACCCGTCCGATGTTCTCGAACAGGTGGCCCCCGGGTGCGAGGGACGGAGTCGCCCCGCCGAGAACGGAGTTGTCCCCGTGGGAGGCGACCACGAACGTCCAGTACAGGGGGAAGACGGAGGCCAGGACGACTGCGGCCAGCAACGCGTAGGCCAGGGGGCCCGCGCTGTCGTGGTGACGGGGACCGCCGCCGCTGCGGACGGAGCGCCGCGAGGCGTGGGCGCCCGGCCGGGGGGTGTCCCCGGCGGTCGGGCGGCCGGCGGTGTCCGGGCGCGGACCGCCGGTGGCGAGTGGCGAGGCCATGGGCGTGGCTCCTCTCGGGGTGACCGGTCTCCGCGCGGAGACCGGACACCGGGTCAGCGGGCGGACCCGCCCAGGCGGCGGACGACGAGGAAGTTGACGGCGGCGACGGCGGCGATGACCAGGAACAGGACCCAGGAGATGGCCGAGGCGTAGCCCGCGTCGTTGTTGATGAAGCCGTACTTGTAGAGCATCAGCGTCAGCGTCTGGAACTGGTGCTCGGTGCCGCCCTCGGCGTTGGCCTGCGGGTCGAAGAGGAACGGCTCGGCGAAGAGCTGGAGCCCGCCGATGGTGGAGATGACGACGGTGAACAGGAGGGTGGGCCGGATCGCGGGCAGCGTGATGCGCCGGAAGGTCAGCAGCCGGCCGGCGCCGTCGACGAGCGCCGACTCGTAGAGGTCGCGTGGTACGGCCTGCATGGCCGCGAGGTAGATCAGGGCGTTGTAGCCGGTCCAGCGCCACATCACCATGCAGCTGATGGCCAGGTGCGAACTCCAGGTGTCGGCCGTCCAGTCGACCGGATCCCTGATGAGTCCCAGCTGTTCCAGCACCCAGTTGACCACGCCGAAGTCGCGCCCGAAGAGCTGGGAGAAGACCAGGGCGACCGCCACGACCGAGACGTACTGCGGTACGAGGACGAGGGCGCGCCAGGCGGTACGGGCCCGGAGCCGCCGGTCCAGCAGCCAGGCCACCGCGAGGGCGAGCACCAGCTGCGGGACCGTCGACAGCAGGAAGATGCTGAACGTGTTGAAGGTGGCGGTGTAGAAGTCCGGGTCGTCGAACAGGTCCCGGAAGTTGGCCAGTCCGGTGAAACCCCCGTCGCCGGTCAGCCGGTCCCAGCGGTGCAGCGAGACCCAGAGCGTGTACAGCAGCGGGTAGAGGCCGAAGAGCGCGAAGACGAGGAAGAAGGGGGCGATGAAGCCGTAGGGGACCAGTCGGCCGGCGCGCCGGGGCCGGATCCCGGAACGAGGGGGCCGTTCCGGCGCGGACGCGAGCGTGCGCGCGGTACCGGCGGCGTCGACCGTCATGGTGGATCCTCCAGTCGGAGACAAGGGGGAGAGGGTGCTGCCGAGGGCGCGGGCGGACCGGTCAGTGCTTGAGGTTCTTCTCGGCGTCCGCGAGGGCCTTGCTCCAGGCCGCGGCCGGAGACTCCTTGCGCTGCTCGACCAGCTGGAGGGCGTTGGCGAAGGGGATGCGCACCTGCTGGTCCTTGGTGCCGCGGAAGCTGGGGCGCAGGTTCTTCGCCGAGGCGGCGAAGATCCTGCCGGTGGGCGCGTCGTTGAAGTAGGCCTTGCGGGTGTTCTGGACCGCCGGGTCGGACAGGGCGTCGGTGAGAGAGGGCAGTGAGCCGGTCGGTCCGGTGAAGATCTTCTTCTCCGAGTCGGCCGAGGTGAGGAAGTCGGCCAGCTCGGCGGCTTCCTTGGCGTGCTTGCCCTGCTTGGGCACGGTCAGGAACGAGCCGCCCCAGTTGCCGCCCCCGCCGGGGACGGAGGCGATGTCCCACTTCCCGGCGCCGGCCGTGCCGGCCGCGGTCTGGATGAGACCGGTCATCCAGGCGGGGCAGGTGATGGTGGCCATCTTCCCCTGCTTGATGCCGGCGTTCCACTGCTAGCTGAACGGCACGAGGTTCGCCGACTGGCCGTCGGCGGCCGCCTCGGACGTGGCGGAGAAGAACTTCTTCACGTCCGGGTTGGTGTCGGCGACGTAGGAGTCGGACCGGTCGAAGAAGCCGATCTCGGTCTGGTTCATCATCGCGCTGAAGACGTTGCCGGCCGAGTCGAACCACGCGTGGTCCTTCACCTTGGACCTGAAGGTGTCGCCGGCCTTGAAGTAGTCGTCCCAGGTGGGCCACAGCCTGCCGACGTCCTCGCGGTCGGTGGGCAGCCCGGCCTGCCGGAACAGGTCGCGGCGGTAGCAGATGGCCAGACCGCCGACGTCCGTGCCGTACCCGAGGACGAACTTCCCCTGGTCCGTCGTGGCCTGGGACCACTTGTAGGGCAGGTACTCGTCCTTGCGGCGCAGCGCGCCGTAGTCGGCGAGGTTGACGAACTTGTCCGACAGCTGACGGAACTTGGGCAGGTAGCCCTCCTCGACGGCGACCACGTCGGCGGCGCCGCTGCCCGAGGCGAGCTGGGTGGCGAGGCTGTTGTGGTGCTGGTCGAGCTGGGAGACCCGCTCCTTGACCGTGATGCCGGGGTGGGACTTCTCGTAGGCGGCGATCAGCGGCTTGTAGCCGAAGTCGGCGAAGGTCGCGACGGTGAGGGTGATGTCGCCGCCGGACCCGGCGGATGCGGACGAACAGCCGGTGAGGGTGACGAGCACGGTCAGACCGGCGGCCGCGGCGAGAAGCCGGCGGATGTGCGAGGGGCCCATGGAGACCTCCGGAGGGCAGCGGGGATGGACGGGAACGGGTGGGGGAGACCGTCGCGCTCCCGGCGAGGACGGCCGGTGCGGCGTCGCGGCTCGCACAACGTGCCGTCCGTCGAAACTGAGGGTCAATGGTTTCGTTGAAGTTTCGTGAATCCGCGACCTCGGCGTGACCTCCACCGACCGCTCTGGGAAGCCGACTTACCGGGCTCCGCCGCGAACGCCCAATGCCTCCGACTTTCGACTTCGGCTCCGCCACCTGCCGAATTCTTCGAAACTTACGTGATTCATTGACGGCGACTTCGAGGGTCCGCACGATGCCGGGCGACACATCGACCCGTCCCAGGGAGAGTTGAATGCATACGTTGCGAAGACGAGCGGGGCTGCTGCTCGCCGGCCTGACGGCGGCCGCGACCCTCGGCTCGCTCGGAGTGGCCTCCGGCACCACGCAGACCGCCGTCGCCGCGCGCGACCTGCCGGCCGACGGCAAGGTCCTCGCCCTCATGGGCCAGGACAGCGACACCCTCTCCGACTACAAACGGGACGTGCTGGACCAGTCCTCGCTCGACGCCCCGACGCCCGGCGGTGTCACGCTCTACACCAACATGGTCCTTGGCGGTAGCCCGGAACCCCTGGCCGGCATGAACAGCCCCGCCAACTGGGGCTCCGGAACAGTGGACTTCGCCGGCACGCTCGCCCAGTACCCGAACGCGGCCCTGGCCGTCGGCCTGTATCTGTCCGATGCCACGAGCGGCTGCAACAACCAGCCGCTGCGCGCCATCATCGGCACCTCCGACAGCGACGTCACCGCGGGCGACCCCAGCCTCGTCACCCGGTACCGCGCCAAGGTCGACGAGATGGTCAACAAGCTCAAGGGCTACAACCGCCCGGTCTACCTGCGCATCGGCTACGAGTTCGACGGCCCGTGGAACTGCTACAGCGCCGACTTCTACAAGCGTGCCTTCGCCTACATCAAGGGCCGCATCGACGCCCTCGGGGCCACCAAGGTCGCCACCGTGTGGCAGGCCGCGGCCTGGCCGCTCAACACCAGTACCGACCACCCGGAGTGGAACTACGTCGTCACCGACTCCGCCCACTACGACACCTGGTACCCCGGTGACCAGTACGTCGACTGGGTCGGACTGTCGGCCTTCTACGGCAGCGGATCGGTCACCACCCAGTGGGGATGCAGCAGTTACGACACCTCGCCCACGGCGCTTCAGGACCGTGTCCTTAACTTCGCGCGCGGGCACGGGAAACCGGTGATGGTCGCCGAGTCCTCGCCCCAGGGCTACGACAACGGCGGACACGCCAAGAGCTGCATCATGCGCAAGAACCGGGTCGCCGCCGGCGCGGACACGATCTGGAACGAGTGGTACAAGCCCTACTTCGCCTGGATCGGCGCCAACCGCGACGTGATCCGCGCCGCCGCGTACATCAACACCGACTGGGACGCCCAGACGCAGTGGCAGTGCGCCGACGGGGCCGCGGCCGGCGGCACCGGCTGCTCCAACGGGTACTGGGGTGACGCCCGGATCCAGGCGGACCCGACGATCCGTGACCGCTTCCTGAACGAACTGCGCGGCTCCCAGTGGGTCGGCGGCACGGGCACGACGCCGGGCGGCGGCGACACCGGAACGCCCACGCCCAGCCCTACTCCGACCCCCACGCCCACCCCCACCGACCCGCCCTCCTCGGCCGGCTTCACACAGGGCGTCACCCAAGGCGCCAACCCCGTCGTGTGGTTCAAGCCCACCGGCTTCACCGCCACGTTCGTCACCGTCCACTACCGCGTGAACGGCGGCGCCCAGACCAACTACTTCCTCACCTGGAACGCCTCGGCGAACCGCTGGGAGAAGCCGGTTCCGCTGAACGCGCACGACACGCTCTCGTACACCTTCGACTACCAGCCCGCCGGCCAGACCTCACAGATCACCAGCCAGGCCTTCACCTACACCGCGCCCTGACCGTTCCGGGGTCCGCCGCGCAAGGCGGACCCCGGCACCAGGGGGTGGCCGGGGACGTCCCGGCCCCATGGCGCCCAGCGCGACCGCAAGCCGGGGACACCGCCTCGGCCGGCAGGTGAACGCACGTGAACGCAGGCCAGGCGGTCTAGCGGCCGGTATACGAACGCCCGTGACCGGATAGTGCTCTTGACGGTAAGTCAGTCCCACCTTCACCATCCAGGCACCCCATTCACTCTGGAATCCCGGAGACCCCACGTATCGCAGCAACAACTCCGCCGGATTCCCTGGAAATCGGAGCCCCCCACATGAAGCTCTCCCTTTCCGGGCGTGCCTCGGCGACCGCCGTCGTCGCGGCCGTCACGCTGCTCACCTGCGGTTCCATAACCGGGGCGGCCCCCGCCCCCGCCGCGGCGGCCGCCGCACCCGACATCCCCGTCGCCAACGTCAAGGCCCATCTCGCCCAGCTCCAGTCGATCGCCACGGCCAACGGCGGCAACCGCGCGCACGGCCGCACCGGCTACAAGGCGTCCCTCGACTACATCAAGGCCAAGCTCGACGCCGCCGGGTTCACCACGACCGTCCAGCAGTTCACCTCCAGCGGCCGGACCGGCTACAACCTGATCGCCGACTGGCCCGGCGGTGACACCGGGCAGGTCGTCATGGCCGGCTCCCACCTGGACAGCGTGACCGCGGGCCCCGGCATCAACGACAACGGCTCGGGCTCGGCGGCCGTGCTGGAGACGGCACTCGCCGTGGCGCGGACCGGATACCAGCCCACGAAGCACCTCCGGTTCGCCTGGTGGGGCGCGGAGGAGCTGGGCATGGTGGGATCGCGCTACTACGTCAACAACCTCACCACGGCGAACCGTTCGAAGATCAGCGGCTATCTGAACTTCGACATGATCGGCTCGCCGAACCCCGGGTACTTCGTCTACGACGACGACGCGGCCATCGAGAAGACCTTCAAGACGTACTTCACCGGGATCGGCGTCTCCACGGAGATCGAGACCGAGGGCGACGGGCGCTCGGACCACGCGCCCTTCAAGAACGTCGGTATCCCGGTCGGCGGTCTGTTCAGCGGCGCCGACTACATCAAGACGTCCGCCCAGGCCGCGAAGTGGGGCGGCACCGCGGGCAAGGCCTTCGACGCCTGCTACCACTCGTCCTGCGACACGTCGTCCAACATCGACGACACGGCCCTGAACCGGAACGCGGACGCGCTGGCGTACGCGGTGTGGTCGCTCTCGGCGTAGACGCTGGGCGCCGGCACTCCGCCGGTGCGGCGACCGATCGGGCCCCGGGAGGTGCCCGGTCGCTCCCCGTGAGACGCCCGGCGGGCGCGGACAGGGTCCCACGAGCCCTGTCCGCGCCCGACCGGGTCACCCGTCCCTGTCCGACCCCAGGATCACCAAAGTAAGAATCTTCCTAAAACGGGCAATCTGGTCGAGGGTGCTGCTTCGGATTCCTTCTGACAGTCAAGAGGCGACGGAGAGTCGCCCTTTCCGCGGAGGAGGATTCTCGATGAGAGCGCTCACTCGCGTTCACCGACTCGTGGCCGGTGCTGCCGCGACCGGACTCCTGGCAGGCGGTGCTGCCCTGGGCGTGGCGGGCACGGCGTCCGCATCGGCGCCCACGTCCGCACCCGCTGCCGTGGCCGGCCAGCACGTGGATCACGGCGGGCACCACTGGGTGAAGGGCCACTGGGAGAAGAAGTGGGTCAAGGGCCACTGGGAGAAGAGGTGGACCGACCACCGGTCGTGGCACCACGGCTACCGCGACCACCACGGTCACTGGCACCACAGCTACTGGGAGAACGGCTACACGTGGGTCTACGTTCCCGGTCACTGGGTCTGGTACTGGACCGACGGGCACTGGGACTGACCCGACCCGCACGTGCGTCCTTCGCTCGCCGGAGCTCAGCGACGGCGGGCGAAGGCTTGTTCCGGCGCACGGGGCAGTGACCGCGATGACCGGAAGCAGCCCAACCGGGTAATCCGTTGCGGAATGCGTGCCGGATTGGTTTTGCGGCTCTTTTCGCCTGATCCGGTGAAGGACCAATCCGCCCGCGGGTGCTGAACCGGATTCCCCGCGTGAGGGACGTTGGAGAGAAGGATCAGCGAGTACGGCTGTCGCGTCTGGCGCTGGGGGTGCTCAGCGGGGCGTTGGCCGGCTTCGCCGCGCTCGCGGTGGCCGAACTGGTCGCGGCGGGGGTGCGGCCGCAGGCCGGTCCGGTCGTCGCGGTGGGCGGTGCGTCCATCGACGCGACGCCCGCCGGGGTCAAGGACTGGGCGGTGCGCAACTTCGGCACCGACGACAAGCTCGTCCTGCAACTCGGCATCCTCGGCGTGCTGGCCGTCCTCGCGCTGGCGTTGGGTGTACTGGCGCTGCGGTTCCGGCGAGCCGGAGCCGCAGGGGTCCTTCTCTTCGGCGTAGTAGGGGCTGTTGCCGCCGTCAGCAGGCCCGACTCCACCGGCCCCGCCGACGCGCTGCCGTCCGTCGTCGGGGCCGTGGCCGGGGCACTGCTCCTGTACGTACTGGTGTGCCGTCTGACGACGGCGAAGCGGGCACCGGCACCGGATCCCGGGACCCGGGAAGCGGGTGAGGATTCACCCGCGTCCGAGGGCTGGGACCGGCGGGGATTCGTCCTGGTGGCCGCCTCCGCCGCGGCGGCCTCGGCTGTCGTCGGCGCCCTCGGCCGGTCGCTGAACGCCTCGCGCGGCCAGGACGCGGTCTCCTCGCGTCGGAACATCGTTCTGCCCCCTCCCCGGTCGCCCGCGCCACCGGTACCCCGGCGCGCCGGCCTGCGTATCCCCGGGATCAGTCCCTTCATCACCGCGAACGGCGACTTCTACCGGGTGGACACCGCGCTGGTGGTGCCGAAGGTGGACGCCACCAGCTGGAGTCTGCGCGTTGATGGCAAGGGGGTACGCCGACCGGCCACCTACTCCTTCGACGACCTGCTGCGCAGGGAACTGATCGAACGGGACATCACGCTGACCTGCGTGTCCAACGAGGTCGGTGGCCCCTATGTGGGCAACGCCCGCTGGATCGGCGTTCCCCTGCGCGACCTGCTGGCCGAGTGCGGCGTGAAGCCGCCGTCCCGGGGAGGCCCGGCCGACCAGCTGGTGGCGCGCTCGGTGGACGGCATGACCATCGGCAGCCCGGTCGAGGACCTCATGGACGGCCGCGACGCGATGCTCGCCCTCGGCATGAACGGTGAACCGCTGCCCTTCCAACACGGCTTCCCGGTGCGGATGGTGGTGCCGGGGCTCTACGGATTCGTCTCGGCCTGCAAATGGATCGAGGACATCGAGCTCACGACCTTCGACGCCTACGACCCGTACTGGGTCAAGCGCGGCTGGGCCCGCCGCGCGCCGATCAAGACCGAGTCGCGCATCGACACCCCCAAACCCTTCGCCCGCCCCGCGGCCGGCACGGTGATGATCGCCGGCGTCGCCTGGGCACAGCACCGGGGCATCGACGCGGTCGAGGTACGCGTCGACGACGGGCCCTGGCGGCAGGCGCGGCTGGCCGACGAGGACACCCATGACACCTGGCGTCAGTGGTCGATTCCCTGGCAGGCCACCCGGGGCACCCACACGCTCACGGTCCGGGCCCGGGACCGCACCGGCGCCGTCCAGACCGTCCGACGCACCCGCACGATCCCCGACGGCGCCAGTGGCCGGCACTCGGTCGTCGTGACCGTCGACTAGCCCTCCGTCTCCGGCCCTTGAGCCTTTCGGCCCTCCGCCTCTGGCCCTTGGGCGTTTCGGCCCCACGAACCACATGTCCGCGACACCCCGAACGCAGCCGCATCGTGCTGCGTCGTTCAACAGGAGAAGAACATGATGAACACCCGTATCCGTCGCTCCACCGGCCTGTTCGCCGCCGCAGCCGTGCTGCCTCTGGCCCTGACCGCCTGTTCCAGCGGCAGCGGCGACTCGACCGCCTCCGACTCCTCCGCCAAGCCGGCGGCGTCCGCGACGAAGAGCGACGACATGACCGGCTCGGGCAGCACCGCCGCCGCCGGCATGGACCAGCCCTTCGGCCCCGCCTGTTCCTCCGTTCCGAAGAGCGGCGAAGGCTCCTTCGACGGCATGGCCAAGGACCCGAAGATCCTCACCTACCACGTCGTCGGCCAGAAGCTCACCCCGAAGGACCTGGAGAACGGCTCCTTCACCACCCTGGAGAAGTCGAAGCTCACGACCTCGGGCTCCGGTGAGTCGTACACGGTCAACGACTCCGCCAAGGTCGTCTGCGGCAACGTGAAGACCGCCAACGCCAACGTCTACATCATCGACACCGTCCTGATGCCCCCGAACTGACGCCCGCACCGCCGAGAAACAGCGGGTGGGGAACCTCCACAAAGAGGTTCCCCACCCGCATCGTCATGTCGGCACGCCCAGCAGGGCGACCGGTTCCGAGGTCGGCTGTTTCGATCCGCCCGTCGGCTCCACCGTGATGCCGACGGCTGAGGCGTCGTCGACCGCTCCCTTCAGGAGGACCGTCTGACTACCGCGGTCGGGGTCCATCAGACCGGCCGAGCGCATCTTCCCGTCGTCGGCGAACCACAGCTGGTACACCTTCCCGGCCGGGGGAGCCGCCATCCCGGACCCCAGGAACACGGCCTGGTCGCGGTCGGCCGAGACCACGATCGTGCCCGCACCGCCCGCCACGCGCGCCGAACGCGACGCGGCGTCGGGCGCGGTCAGCACGCCCGCGACGTCCGCGACGCGCTGCTGCGCCTCGGCCGTCTCGTGCCGGGCGTCCTGGGCACGTTCGTACTGCCATACGGCGCCCCCGCCGAAAGCGGCCGCGGCGGCCACGCTGGCGGCCAGCGCCCACCGGGCCGGACCCCGTCCGCGCCGCATCCCGCGCCGGACCCGCTCCAGCGGTGCGGTACCGGGCGGCACCTGCCGCACGGTGGTGACGCGCCGCAGTACCTGCTCGCGCATGACCGGGCGGGTGGACACCGTGGAGGCCAGGGCCAGACGTCCGGCGGTGGCCGTGAACTCCGCGACCTCCTGCGCGCACGTCTCGCACCCGGTCAGATGACGCTCGAAGGCGGCACGCTCCTCGCCGTGCAGCGCGTGCACCGCGTAGGCGCCCGTCAGAGCGTGCAGGTCCGTCGTGGTCATGCGGTCACCCCCAGGCAGTCACGGAGCCGGATGAGCCCGTCGCGCAGCCTCGTCTTGACGGTCCCGAGCGGCAGCGCGAGTGCGTGGGCGACCTCCCGGTAGGTCAGGCCGCGGTAGTAGGCGAGCGTGACCGACTGCCGTTGCAAGTCGGTCAGCGTGCGCAGACAACGCCGTACCTGTTCCTGCTCCAGCCGTCTCTCGACCTGTTCGGTCACCTCGTCGTACGCGGGCTGATGCTCGAGCTGGGCGGCCTTGGTGTCACGGGCGGCGGCGGCCTCCACCGACCGGACCCGGTCCACCGCGCGCCGGTGGGCGAGGGTGAGGATCCAGTTGATGGCCGTGCCCCGCTCGGGCCGGTAGCGCGGTGCCGTACGCCACACCTCCACCAGCACGTCCTGCGCCACCTCCTCCGACTGCGCGTGATCACGCAGAACGGCCCGGGCGACACCGAGAACGGAACCGGCCACGGCGTCGTAGACGGTGGCGAACGCCTCCTGATCACCGAGCGCCACCTCGTGCAACAGGCGCTGCAGGTCCGGTTTCGGGGACGGATGCCTGCCGATGTGTACTGGTTCCTTCACGACGTTTCTCCCGCGTGCGAGACAGACCGGACCATTCACGCATAATCCGAAGCTGCACGAGCGGCGGATTGGTCGGGGCCGTCCGCTCCGGGAGGCCGTCCCGTGGAGAAGGGGGGTACGCCGACGGCCAGGGCGGGAGCCGCGGGTGTCAGATCCCGTCCACCCGCGCCACGGTGAACGGCGTCTCCGGCACACCCGGGCCCATCGGGCCGCCCTTGTCGAACTGCGACCGCACGACCAGCAGCCGCCCGCGGTCGCGCACCAGCGTGGTCGGTATCTGCAGCGCGGGGTCGGTGAACCGCCGCTCCAGGCGGGCCGAGAGTCCGTCCGGCGACAGCCGCCAGCGGCTGATCGTGTTGGCGGAGTTCTGCGCGGCCCAGAGCGTGCCGTGAGCCAGCTCCAGTCCGTCGCCGGCACGCAGGTCGCCGCCGGTCAGGGCGACTTGCGCCACGGCCCCGGTGGCCACGTCCACCCGGTAGAGGCCGCCCCCGGTCATGTCGACGGTGAACAGCCGGTGTCCGCCGGAATCCGCGACGATGCCGTTGAGCGTGAAGGCTTCCGGCTGCTGCGGATCCCGGACCCGGCTCAGGTCGTACGCGGGCGTCATGGTCCCGCGCACCCCGCGCGAGACCTCGGCGGCGGTGACGCGATAGATCACGGCGCGCGTGCTGTCGGTCAGATAGGCCGTGCCGTCGGGACCGAGGGCCAGGTCGTTGACGAAGCGGGGCGCGTCACCCGGCACCGCGAAGCGGGCCACAAGGGACCGGTCGCGCAGGTCGTAGACGTCGACCCCGGCGGTCGAGTCGATCACCCACAGCCGTCCGTGCCGGTCGGCCTTGAGCCCGTTGGCGGTGGCCCGCCCGTCCGCGCCCGGCGGCAGGAACACCTCGGCGGCGTGCTTCCCACGGGCGGCGCGGTACACGGCGCCGTTGGTGTACGAGCCGACGTACACGTCGCCGGTGCGGGGATCGAGGGCGATGCCTTCCGGGTAGGCGCGGTCGTCGGGGAGCGTGAAGGCGACCGAGATCCGGGGCCCGGTGGCCGCGTGCGCCTGGGGCGCGGCAACGGTCGCGGCCAGGGCGGCGGTGGCGGTCAGGAAGGTACGGCGGTTCATCGAGCGGGACACGGTATGCCTCTCGGTTCGGGTACTCACTGGATGACGAACCAGAATCTAGATTAGAGCTCTAATGATCGTCAATGCATTAATGACTTGCCCCGGGCCGGCCGGGCTCGACGTGCGGGAAGGGCATTAACATGCGCAGATGACGACGTCCATGCCCGCCTCCGAGCGCCTCGGCTCCCACCTCAAGCGGGCCGAACAGGCTCTCGGCGCGACCAAGAGCGCGGTCCTGAAGCCGGCGGGCCTGACGGTCGCGCAGTACTCCGCGCTGCTCCACCTCTCGGGCAACTCCGGCATCAGCGCGGCGGCCCTCGCCCGGCTGTGCGGCGTCACCCCGCCGACCATGAACACGGTCCTGAAGAACCTCCAGGAACGCGCCCTGATCGAGCGCACCCCGCACGAGTGGCACCGCAACGTCCTGGAGACCCGGCTCACGGACGAGGGCCGCGCCGTGATGGCCGACGCGGACGCGCGGGCGGTGCGGGTGGAGCGGGCGCTCGCGGCGGAGTTCACGGACGCGGAGCGGGCCGAACTCGTCGCCCTGCTCGGCCGGTGCGTGGCCGTCCTGGAGCGGGAACGCCCCTGAACGGCGGTGCGTCGTGCCGCCCGGGTCCTGCCCGGACCGCGGGGCCGCACCCGTCGTACCTCCACAACGCGAGGGACGCCCTGACGCCGGGTCAGCAGACCCGGCGTCAGGGCGTCCCTGTCACCGTAGCTCTCACCGAGCCTTCGGGGGTGCGCTAGTAGCGGGCCGAGGCTTGCTCCTGGAGGAGGGCGGTGATCTGGTTGACGTCGTTGAAGATGCTGATGAAGCTGTTGATGTCCTTGGTCGCGGCTCCGTTGACCCCGACGAAGAAGGTCAGCAGACGGCCGTCGTTCGTCCGCAGGTAGCCGGCCTCGTTCTGCGCGGTGGCGGCGAGCTCCTGGTTCAGCTCGTCGGCCGCGATGATCGTGCCGGGCTTGGCGAAGACCTTGCCCTTGGCCGGGCAGTTCGTGCAGGAGATCGCGTTCGAGCCGTCGACACCGAGGATCGGGAGCAGCCTGCGGAAGGCCGTGGCGTCGGGGGTGTGCAGCCAGTACGTCAGGAGCTCGACGAGACCCCTGGGAGTGACCCGCTCGCCCGGCGTGCCGCCGCGCCCGTCGGCGAGCTGGAACTGCTTCGGGTCGATGTGCGCGACCCTGGTCAGGAAGTCGTGCTCGATCGGGAACGCGTCGAAGCAGTTCTTGCTGCCCCGGACGACGGCCATGTTGCACAGGGCCAGGTTGGCCCCGAGGTTGTGGCTGACCTTGAGGATCAGCTTGGCGTACTGGCTGTAGGGCGGGGAGACGTACGCGGCGACGCGCGGGTCGTTGCGGTAGTTCGCCGGCAGCTGCTTCTGCGGGTTGGGGCCGGTGGGACGGGCGCTGACGGTGACACCGGCGCGTGCGAGGGCCTCGATCAGCGCGGTGCGGCCGAAGGCGTTCGGGTCCTGGATGCCCGAGACCCGCAGCAGCGGCTGCGTACCGGCGGCGATCGTGCCGGAGAGGCGGATCCTCGTGCCGTCGGGCGAGGTGGTCACGTTCACGGAGGTGGTCCCGCCGCGCGCGACCGTCCGCACGGTGGAGGTCACCTGGTACGGCGCGACCTGCGGACGCCAGAACAGCTTCGCGGGCCGGCCGGGCGTGGTCGGGGTCGTCAGCAGGTCGATCAGGTTGTCGTTGAGGATCAGCGGCGTGGGCTGCGGGTCCAGATCCGGGAGGTTGAACAGACGCGGATCGATGATGACGTTGCCGTCGACCCGGGTGATGCCGGCCCTGCGGATCTGCCGGGCGATCTGGTTAATGCCGGCGAGGGGGTTCTCGGGGGTGAGGGTCGCGCCGGGGATCGCGGCCTCGGTGTGGTCGATGTCGGTGTAGTCCACCGAACCGTCGGGCTTGGTGCGCCCGCCCATGGTCAGGTCACCCTGGGCGACCAGCGCCAGGTTCCCGTGCAGGGTCGAGCCGGTGCGGGTGCCGGTCGCCATCACGGGGGTGGTGAAGCGGTGGTTCGGGCCGACGGTGCGCCAGGCGGTCGACATGGTGACCAGCTTGACCGTCGAGCCGGGGACGAAGAACTGGTTCGCGAACTGGGAGTGGATCACCCGCCCGTTGGCCGGGTCCGTCTCCAGCACGCCCCACTGCGCGTGCTTGTAAGGGGCCTTGTGCATGATCGCCTCGATGGCGGGCCCGAGGTTGTCGCCGTGCGCCGCCGCCGGGGGACCGGCCGCGGCCGCTCCCGTCAGCGCCACGAGTGTCGCACCGGCGGCGGACCAGGTCCGCAGCCGGCCAGAGATCATCGGTCTCATGCGTTCCGTCATTTCTGGAGTCGAGGGAGCCCGCTGCGCACCGGTCCGAATGACACGGGACGAGCCGGGGCATTCCTGGCCGCATCGTAGGGAAACGAACCACGAACGCTTCGTTGATCGGCGCCGGGGTCGCAGCGTGGGCGAGGAACGTCATCCAGTCGGTCGATCGCCGGCGACGGGAGGGGCGTCGCTCCGGCCGGCCGGCCGGCCGGCGGGCCGGGAGGGGACGGGACGGGACGCGTGTACGGAACACGTGTACGGAACGCACGTACAGGACTCGCGTACGGCGCTCGGGTGTGGGTGCCAGAGGATGCAGCGCGCCCCGCGCGGGCGTGATGGGGGCCGTACGTGTGTCGTGTGGACCGCACGTGCGCCAGGCGGGCGTACTACCTGGGCGACGGGGCGTTCTTCTGTGCGACGGGGCGCGTTCTTGAGCATTTGAGGCGTCGTTGACCGAACGGGCGCCCACACGAGATGCGGGCCGTGGCGTGATGCCACGGCCCGCACCGGATCGTTCGGCCCGGCCCGCAATGGGCGCCGGGCTCCGCGTCAGGGGGTCTTGTTCAGCTTCGCGATGGCCTTCGCGAGGCCGTTGACCCAGAGCTGGTTGACGCGGGAGCGCTCGGCCGCGTTCGGGTAGCGGTTGGTGCAGGACGTACCCGGGCCGCCACCCGACATGAGCTCGCTGCACGGACCGCTGTAGTGGTCCGGCAGACCCAGCACATGACCGGTCTCGTGGGCGGTGACCCGGATCGAGTCGTACTGCCGGTTCTGCGCGTAGTCCAGGAAGATGTAGCCGCCGCCGTGGCCGTTGGTGGAGGCGTACGACCCGCGCGAGTCGTTGCCCTCGTAGTAGCTGAAGTCCGCACCGCTCGACGTCGACTGGAGCTTGACGTTCGACACGGAGCTGTTCCAGATCGAGGCGGAACTCGATATCTGGGAGCGGAAGCTGGGCGCCTGGGAGGCGTTGTAGTAGACCGTGACCGACGCCAGCGAGGGGTTGGCCGCCTGCTTCTTGGCCACCGACTTCAGCACGGCGTCGAAGAACGCCTTGGTGTTCGAGGTGTCTTCGGCCGAGCCCGCGTAGCGGGCGGTGGTGACGGCGGTGGACGCCGCCGTGTGCTCGGGGGCCGGCGCCTCGCTCGCCGGTCCGGCGGTACCGAGAGCCGCGGACGCCAGACCGAGACCGAGCGCGAGGGCCGTGAGTCTCCTGGACGTCTTCGACTTCCTGGGGGAGGACAACATGGGGGGTGCTCCTACTCGTTCGTGTGGGGTGGTGAACGATTGGTTCAGCAGGAGTGTCGCGGAGGTCTATGGGGTCGCGGGTAATGGCAATCGGGGATAGCGCGGAGCTATCCCGGACCAACTCGTCTGCGTTCGTAGCGATTTGAACATCTGGTGTGTCCTGTGGGGTCTCACTTACCCTTCCCGGATGGAGCTCGAGGTGAGGCATTTACGCGCCCTGTGCGCGATCGCCGACTCGGGCAGCTTGCACAAGGCCGCCCGTGAACTCGGTGTCGCCCAGCCGTCGTTGAGCGCCCAGTTGCGTCGCATCGAGCAGGCTCTCGGCGCGCCGCTCTTCGTCCGCGGAGGCGCGGGCTGCCGTCCCACGCCGCTGGGCCACGCCGTGCTGAGCCGGGCCAGACCCCTCGTCGCCGAACTGGCCGCGATCGTGACGGAGACGCGGGCGGCGGTGGCCCGTGCCGCCGACGAGCACACCCTGCGGATCGGTGCCACGGCGAGCCGTGCCCTGCCGGGCTGGCTGCGCCGGTTGCGCGCCCGCGTTCCCCGGACCGACCCGACCCTGCGGATGGATGTGTCCGCGAACTCCCTGCTGCGGATGGTCGCCGGAGGGTGGCTCGAACTCGCCTTCGTGCACGAGGTCGAGGGCAGTCCCCTGTGCGTCCCGCCCGGGCTCTGCGTGCGCGTCCTGGTCGAACGCGAACCGCAGTTCGTCACGCTCGCCCCCGATCACCCCGCCGCCCGGCGGTCCGAGGTGCGTCTCGCAGACCTGGCCGACGACCAGTGGATGGTGGACTCCACGGTGGACGGCGAATGGGACGGCCTCTGCCGGGTCCTGCGCGAGGCGGGGATCGAACCCGACATGCTGCACGGCGACTACCTCACGGCGTACTCCCTGGCCGCCACCGGCGAGGTCGTCACGGTCAGCCAGCCCACCGCCCTGCCGCGCCCCGACGTCGTGGCCCGCCCCCTGCACGGCGACCCGATCGGGGTGCGACTGCTGCTCGCCGCCCGCTCCGAGGCCGAACTCGACCACGGCTACGAGGAGTTGGTGGACGCCTACTGGGAGGTGGCCCGCCAGGCGCCCACGTACCGGGCGTGGCTGGAGCGTTCGGGATCGAGGGAGTAGGGCACTGTCGGCAGTGGTGGCCGCACGGGGCGGTGCTGCTCACCCGCAGTGTGTGTGCCCCCGTGCTGTGCACCTGCCGTGCCTGTCCTACGAGTGCTGCGCACCCGGCGAGCGTGCCGACCCCGGTGCTGACACCACCCGTGTGTGTCCCACCAGTGCGGCGCACCCTCGACGTGTGCTCACCGACACCACGCGAAAAGGGCCGCACCCGGTCGGGGTGCGGCCCTTCGTCACGGACGGCCCCGGCTCACGCGAGCCGGTGAGGCACCGGTGCCCGTGAGACAGGGGATCCGCTCACGCCAGGGCGAACTTCTGGGCCCCGGAGCCGTTGCAGTCCCAGATCTGCAGTCGGGTTCCGTTGGCGGTGGCCCCCGACGGTGAGTCGACGCACCGGCCGGTGGTCGGGTTGGACAGCGAACCGTCGGCGTTGGAGACCCAGTTCTGGTAGCCGCCGCCGTTGCAGGTGGCCAACTGGAGCTTCGTGCCATTGGCGTTGGCACCACCGGCGATGTCCAGGCACTTGCCCAGCGTCCGCAGGGTCTGGCCGCTCCAGGTCCACTTCTGGTCGAGGGAGGTCGCCTGCTGGCAGTCCCACAGCTGGACGGCGGTGCCGTCGCCGCCGTTGTCGTCACCGGCCACGTCCACGCACTTGCCGCCCGGTCCGTAGATCGGGGCGCCGATGGCGAACTTCTGGGCGCCGGAGCCGTTGCAGTCCCAGATCTGCAGCCGCGTGCCGTTGGCGGTGGCGCCCGACGGTGAGTCGACGCACCGGCCGCTGGTCGGGTTCCGCAGCGAACCGTCCGTCTGCCGCACCCAGTTCTGGTAGCCGCCGCCGTTGCAGTTGGCGAGTTGGAGCTTCGTCCCCCCGGCGCTGTTGCCGCCGGCGATGTCCAGGCACTTGCCGAGGGTCTGGAGCGTCTGGCCGCTCCAGGTCCAGTGCTGGTCCTTGGCCCCCGACTGGCAGTCCCACAGCTGCACCGCGCTGCCGTCGCCGCCGGTGTCGTCACCGGCCACGTCGACGCACTTGCCGCCCGGACCGGTGATCGTCTGGCCGCTCACCGAACCGCCGCCGCCACCTCCTCCGGAGCCCGGCCCCTTGTTGTAGACGGCCACCGAGTCGATCACCAGCTTGCCGCCGGAGACCGTGGCGGCGTTCGGACCCCCGCCGAAGGCATCCGGGAAGCCGCCTCCGATCGCCAGGTCGTAGATGATGAAGAACGGGTGGTCGACCGCGTCGGCCCAGGTGGTCGCGTCCACCTGGTTGGCGTTGACGGTGAAGAAGTTGTTCCCGTCGAGGTAGAACCGGATCTGCTCCGGCGACACCGAACGGTCGATCTCCGCCGCGTAGTCGTGGAAGCCGGTCTGGCAGCCGGAGCAGGCGCGTTCACCCGAGCCGATGCCGGTCGACTCGTTGCACGGACCGCCCGGGTTCACCCCGCAGTGCAGGGTGCTGAACACGGAACTGCGGCCGTTGATGTCCTCCATGATGTCGACCTCGCCGGACTTCGGCCAGGTCACACCGTCGCGCAGCGGCGCGCCGAGCATCCAGAACGCCGGCCAGTAGCCCGCGCCGTTGGCGGTGTTCACGTTGGGCTGCTGGAGGACCGACTCGATGCGTACGACGCCGCCGGCCGCGGCACCGAAGCCCGCCGACTGGGTCTCCACCCGGCCGGAGGTCCATCCGGCCCGCGGGTCGGAACCCGAGTGCAGCGCCTGGAGCACCAGATGACCCTGACCGTCGTAGTAGACGTTCGAGGTGCTGCTGGTCATGGTCTCGATCTCACCGGTGCCGAAGTTGCTACCCGGTCCGGTGTCGTACTTCCACAGGCTCTGGTCGATGCCCGTGCCGGACGCGCCGTTGAAGTCGTCGCTCCAGGTGAGGGTGAAGCCCGAGGGGGTGGGGGGTACCGCGGCCTGGGCGTTCGGTGTCGCGGTGGCGGTGGCCGCCACCGTGGCCAAGACGACGGGAATGAGAGAGAGCGCTCTCTTCCACCGGCCGTGCCGCGGCTTTGCAACGGATAACTGCATGTGTCTTGACCTCCGAGGACAGGGCATGACCGTGTGTGTCCCGCTGTGTCACCTCTGGTGATCTCCACCGACGGTGAGCCGCGCACGCGCCCTTGCGGATCTGGATGACGACGAACAGGGCGAAGACCGGCCCCTGGGCTGCCGTGCGGCGGCAGGCCCGTAGTTGGCGGCCGGACTCTTGTCACTCGACCGGCGGTCACGTCATCGGTGCAGGTGACGGCCGGTGGATGTTGAGCCGTGTGGATTTCTGTGCGGGGTGACGCTATTGGACCGGACCAATGCAGTCAAGGCTGTGTCCTGGCCCCTCTCGGCCGATCTCCTGTGCCACCTGTCGCGGAGGTGAGATCCTGCCCGTCACGCGGCATTGTGTCCCGGTTGTGCGGGTCAACCCTGCTTCCCGGGCGCATGGTTGGCGTCGCTGACCTGGAGCACGACGGGAGAGGCGATCAGTTGTGGTGCGGGGGACGGCATGACCGATGACGTGATGACGGCATGGATCGCCGCGGGGGCCGCGGTGGCCGGCGCGCTCTCTCGCGGGGTGGTCACTGGCTGGTTCACGCCGGCGTCGGCACGCAGGCAGGCGCAGAGCACCGTCGACGCGGCCGCCCGGCAGGCGGACGCTGCCTGGGCGGCCGGCCAGCGGCAGGCGGACGCCGCGTGGGAGGCGGGGCGCCGTCAGGCCGACGCCGCCTGGGAGGCCGGGCGCCTGCAGGCCGACGCGCAGCTCGACGTCGCGAGCCGGACCCTGGCAGCGCAGGCACTCGCCGCCCAGCGCGAGGTCCGCCGAGCCGCCTACGCCGCCTTCCTCGCGGTCACGGACAACGCCGCCCAGCTCCTCGGCGAGTGGCAGCAGGCGCTGGGCAGCCACCAGGCCACGGGCTGCCGCGACCGCTACCAGGCCGCGCTGCCACCGGTCACCGAGGCACTCAACCTCGTACGCCTCGAAGGCCCCGACTCGGTCACCACGACCGCCGAGGCGCTTCGAGCGGCCCTGGACCCGAGCGCCGCAGCCGGCCGGTACACCGCTGCCCACACAGCGTTCCTTGGTGCGGCCCGTACGGCGCTCGGCGCGCCCTGACCCACCTCGCCCCGAGTGCGGACAACTGCCGTCACTGCGGTGAGGGCGACTGCGGATCGCCGGGGCCGGGCTCGGCCGTTCGACGGGTCAGGCGGGTGAGGGAGCCGGCCAGGCGGGGGCGGTGGATCCGTCCGGTTCCCAGCCGTAGAGGCGTAGTTGCCGGGCTTCTTGGCCCTTGCCGTTCCGCTCGAGGAGGTCGGCGGTCAGGCGCACGCAGAACGGCCAACCGCGAACGGCGAGTTGCCACAACCACGTCAGTGCCTCCCCGCGACGGTCCACACGTTCGTACAGCTCGACGGTGGCCCACAGGAGATCCACGTCACCTGCCTCGGTCGCCCGACGGAACCACGTGACGGCCTCCTGAAGGCGGCCAGCGTCCCTGAGAGCGCGTCCGCCCGCGCTGTGTCCGGCGCGTCCGAAGCTGGTCTCCTGCGCGCTCCGCTCCCACCACAGCAGGGCCTGGTCCAGCTCGCCGGCCTTCTCGTACAGTTCGGCGACTTCACGGGGGGCTCGGTCATCGCCCTGTTCCGCGCGCGCCAACGCCCATTCCAGAGCTTCCTGTTCGCGCCCCGCTCCGCACAGACGGCTGATGGCGTAGGTCATGGCGCTCGGGTGGCCGCGCTCGACGAGCTCGAACAGCCAGGCCAGCTTCTCCTCGAGCGGCGCGCTCCATCGCCGCAACGGCTTGCCCAGAAGTTCGGTGGTCGCCGCGTAGGTGAGGCGCCACCGCGTCAGATCCGCAGCGGACTTGCCCTGAGAGGCCAGCAGTTGTTCTTCCCACGGCTCTACGGCCTCGAAGGTGCGCCGCTCACCGGCCTCGATCGAACGCTGGTACCAAAGGACTGCTTCCGGCAGCTCCCCGATTTCGGCGAGCGATCTCGCGTACTGGAGCAGGTCCCAGGAGTCCGGATCGTCCGTCGAGGCCGCAAGCCGCCACCAGTCGACAGCTTCCGTCTTGCGATCGACTCCTTCGAGCAACTGGGCGGCGACTTTTGCTGCTTTGCCGTTCCTGTCGGTCGCGGCCGCCAGGGATTCGAGCGCCGCTCCGTCCCTCCCCGCGTCGAACAGTGTCTGCACGGCCGACCTGCCGGTGTACCCCGGCAGGTCAAGGGCAGCCTTGGTCAGCCACTCGACCGCCTCGTCGTCCCTGCCGCAGTCGAGAAGCAGCTTGCCGAGTTTCAGATGGGTGTCGACGTCGTCCTCGGCGGAATCCGCCAACAACGCCACGGCCTCGCGGGTGCGCCCTTCTTGCACGTACAGGTCGGCCGCCGTGTGCCGATGCCATCGGTTGTTCGCGCACTGGTCCTCGTGCCAGGCCAGCACGGCTTCGGGGCCGTCGGTCCGCTCGAGGTGGTCGACATGGATCTGCCGGGCCTGCCCATGTCCCTGCTCCGCGGCACGGCGCCACCACAGGTGTGCCCTGGGTTCGCTCTCCGGGCCGAGACGGTGGATGAGCTCGCTCAAGTCCGCTCCTTGCGAAGGGTCCTTCGAAGCCTCCTCCCACCACCATTCCAGGATCTCCTCCGCCTGATCGGCGGTGGCGTCGGACGCCGACCGAGTCACGTAGGACAGGGCAAAACCTCCGCCCACCTCCGTGGCTCGACGGATTCACCAAGGACGCGCCTCCTCGTACCGCCCGCAGTCTTCCAGGAGCCGGGCCAGGTTCTCCGCGCCGCCGTCCGCCCGCGCGTAGAACTGCGCCGCGATGCGGAAGAGGCCACGGTTCTGCGCCGCCTCGCCCAGCGCGAGGAATCCGGTCTCGTCCCCATGGACGAGCAGCGCCTGCCACAGGGCGGCTGACACGGGTTCGTCCTGGCGTGTCCGGCGGCCGTGCTGTTCGAGATAGTCGGCCAGCCGGTAGCGGGGGAGGCCGTCTGCGGCTGCAGCGGGCAGGCCGCGGCCGCGAGGACGCCTGCGAACCAGTGCTCCCTGGGCTCCCGTGACGGGGGCTGTGAGGTAGGCCATGGCCGCCTCCAGCCAGTCGTCGGCCAAGGCGTCCCAGTCTTCGTCCGTCAGACAGCCCTCGGCGCCCTCTGCCAGGAGACCGTAGGGGAGCAAGGGGCCGTGCCCCAGACGTCGGGAATCCATCGCCGCTTCGAGCACCGCCCTCGCCGCGGGCGTGCCGTGTTCGTAGCAGCGCAGCAGCGCGGGCGCGCCGGCGAGGTCCTGAGCCAGGCGACCGCTGGCGGATGTGCGGGTGAGGGCGTCGGTCAGGAGTCCGTCTCCGGCTTCGGCGAGGCCCCTGGCGGCGGCCAGGGCGGCGGTGTCGAAGGTGTCAGGGACGGTGAGCGTGCGGCCTGCGAGCAGGGCCCGGGTCCTGCTGTGCGGGTCGGGTGTGCCCGGCTCGGGCAGTGCGGCGTACTGGCGGGCGTATTCGGGCCACAGGGTCCCCAGTACGAGGACCGGGCCACGCCCGGGGTCCACGAGCAGGGTGTGAAGCGCCGCCGCGATCTCCTCGCCGGATCGCGGGTCGCCCAGGTAGTGCTGGGTCTCGTTCAGCCACACCACCGTGCGCGGTCCGACCCAGTGCAACTCCTCAAGTGCGGCTGCTGCCCGGGTCGGGTCGAAGGGATGCCACAACCGCCATCCCTTCTCGGAGAGCGGCTGCACCGCCTCCCAGCAGGCTCTGGTCTTTCCGGTCGACGACGAGCCGACCAGAACGGCCATACTGCTGTGGCCCTGTCCGGCGCTGCGCACCAGGTCGGACAGCACACGGTCGTGGTCGCGCGGCACATAGCCGGACAGCCTGTGCTTCCCGGAGCCGGCCTCGACGCTCGGGGTGATCCCCGCCGGGTGAACCTCCAGGTCGTGTGGACTCCACTGGCTGATGGGCCGCCCCGGACCCTGACCGGCGTCGCGCTCGCCGTGCCGAGGAACGGTGAGGAAGCCGGGCGCCTCGCCGGTCGGCCCGAGCAGGGTCAGGCCGATGTGGTGATAGGCGGCCCTGCCCGGGTGGTCGTTCATGTGCTGCACCGCGGCGGACACCGACAGCGGGTCCGGGCTGTTGCCCGTCGTGACAACGCTGTTCACGGCTTGGCGGAGCAGATAGGGGAACACGCCGGCCACGGCCTGCTGGTCGGGCTGGGCGGACGACATGATCACCAGCTCTGCACCGGCCGTACCCGGTGCCCACTGGGTGCCGAGGCCTGCGAGGGCTGTGGTGACGCCCTCGTTGGCGCCGTGCCCGGAGCAGCAGGTGTCCAGGATCAGAAGAAGCCGACGGAATCGGCTGCCGCGAACCAGGCGCACCAGGTCCGCGGTCGGCAGGGAGGTGTGCGAGAGGTCGGCCGGGTCGGTATCCGACATCATCAGTGCGTGCTTGCCGCCGCCATCGAGGACCTCCCCATGGCCCGAGACGTAGACGACGACCAGGTCGTCCTCACGGCGCTCGGCCGAGGAGCAGAAGGCACGCAGATGATCGCGCAGTTGGTCTGCCGTTGGGTTGATGCCCAATGCGCTCTCGTGCCGGTAGCCGAGCCGCCTCGTGAAGAGGTCGATGATCCGCTCGCGGGCCTGGACGCGTCCAGGCCGGTCCCAGTCGGGACGCATGGGATAGCGAGAGACAGCCGTTGCGATCAGATAGCGGCGCGGCTCCTGCCCATCCGGCCGCGCGCCGTCTGTGGCGGCCGTCATGCCGGACGGTCCGCTCTCGACTTCACGCCCCTCAGTGCCGCCCGCGCCAGCGGCAGGGGCGACCCGAGCATGTCGCCCCCGGGCGAGACCACGCCCGGATTGCTCTCGGCCGCTGCCCGCCATCGGGCGAGCGGCAGTTCTCGTTGTCGGCTCATCATGCCCCCGAACTCGCCCCGTGAACTGTGCGGCCAGAACTGTGGGGCGACACAGAACGACACGTCGGGACTCACTACCGCCCGGCCGTTGCCCGGCTACGACCCCCTATCGTCACCGGGCGACGGCCCGGCGTCACCCGCCCGCCGGCCGGAGTTGGAGCGTGATGGGTGTCGTCATGCGGACCTTGGCGCCGGGGCCGGGATCGCTGGACTTGACGGTCCAGGCGTCCAGCCCGTTGGCCGGGTCGGCCATCACGTCATGGCCGTCCGGTGCCATGGCTTCTATGTGGTTGAAGCACATGAGGTCTTTGCCCAGCGGGTCGAACGGCCGGCCCTCCAGGTCGGGCATCGGCCTGGGCCACTCCTGCGCCTGGCAGCGTGCGTAGATGCTGCCGGCGGCGGCAGCCGACGGCGACGCCGTGCCGGCCCCGGAACCGGAATCGGTTCCACAGGCGGTCAGGACACCGGCCAGCATCGTGGCGGCCGTGGTGGTCGCGAGGTGTCGTTGCATCGTGCTCTCCCTCTACTTGCCGATCCGGGTGGCGTCTGTGCCGAGCAGCGCGGACAGTGCCGCGGCAGCGAGGGCCGGGAGCACCAGGGCGAGACCGGTCCGGTTCCGCGACACGAGCGGCGCGAGCGGCACGAGCGGCCCGGACGACGCGAGCGACGAGAGGCCGGCAACGGGCACGAGTGCCGACAGCGCCTTGATCGGTGGGGAGTTGTGCCGCCGGGGCCGGTCGGGTGCGAGTGGTGCGGTGAGACAAGGGTTCCGGCTGTAGGTCATCGGCGTGCCCCCAGTGATCGGTGCGGAGATCGGTCAGTCTGGGGGATGACGGCGCCAGGAGATCGCAGAGTGCGAGGCCTGTAATCGACCTGTGACTCTGCGCCATGATGTTGAGCACAGCTCAGGTTCGGCTCGTTCCGCTTCGTCCTGTTGATTCCGGGTTCGCGCGGTTGCCGGACGAGAGGGCGGTGCTGTAGAGCAGCAGGATCACAACGGTTCGAGTTCGCCGGGAGTCAATTCGGCTGAGGGCTGTTCTCCTTGAGGACACCGTCCGTTTGCCCGCGCCGCATCAGAGGATCCCGTCATGCCGATACCTCCACGCGACGGTCGTGCCGTCCGCGCCGCTGCCGCCTCCCTGGGTGCCGCGGGCCTGATCGCACTGGCCGGGGCTCCCGCCGCCTTCGGCGACGAGAACGACGGCGAACTGCTCGTAGGAGGCCTCGAGCCGGTCGACGGGGTGAAACCGGGCGGCACCTTCGACCTGCCCGTCGTCGTCACGAACAAGACCACCGTGCCGGTCGACAAGATGTGGATCACCTATTCCGTCACCCGAGGGCTCGGCTACGCGGACGTTCCCTCCAACTGCCGCGTACAGCAAGTCCGTTCCTACGACGAGATGCCCGAGCGCCGGGTCGCGGTGTGCGGCTTCGACCAGGGGGTGGAGCCGGGCGCCGTCTACACACCGGAGAAGCCCCTCCGCGCCAAGGTGCTGGACCGAGGCCCGACCGGTCCAGATGGGTGTCCGAGAGATGCAGGATCCGCATCGTCCGATGCCAGTCTCCGGCACCGGCGGTGAGCCACGGCTTTTCCCGCTGTGTGGCCCTGGCGGGCCCTTGCACGCCCTTCCAGGCTCTCCCGGCAGATCCGGCGCCCGCGGAGCCGGACGGCGACAGAGGTGTTCTTCCGGCAAGGTGGTTCCGTCGATGAGTTCACCGTCCTCGAACGGTCTACCAGGCGTCACGACCGTTCTCGACAGGAGCGCCATGTCCACCATCCAGCCCGTGATCATCACCGCCGACCATGACGTCCTGCTCGGCTTCTACACGAAACTGTTCGGTGCCGAGGAGATCTTCCGGGTGCCCGAGGAAGGGCCCGCCTTCTACGTCGGTCTACGCATCGGCGACACCGACCTAGGGCTGGTGAAGAGGACGGACCTGGAGGCCGCGGGGGCGCCGCGGGTCGTGCTCAGCATCGGTGTCGACGACGTCGAAGAGACGCTCGGCCGGGTGACGGCGCTGGGCGGTACGGTCCGCGGCGGCCCCAACGACATGCCGTGGGGACAGCGCGTCGTCCACGTCATGGACCCGGACGGCAACCCCCTGAACCTCACCCAGCCGATCCCGGCCTCGTGACCCCGTAGCGGGGGCACGGGCACGCTGCCGGTGGGGTGTGGTCGTAGGGGAGCGGGGGTGCGTCTGGGATGATCCTTTCCGCTCCGGTACGCCTGGCGACGCCCGTGTCCCGGATCGCCGGTGACCGATGAGGAGGGCGAAGGACCGATGACGCTGAACGTGGGCCAACGGGTACGACTGGCCGCCGATCTCCGGTTGTCCGGGGCGGTGACCCCGGCCGACGAGGACCCGGAGGAGCCCGGTCGCTTCGCCGCCTCCCTGGCGCTGTCGGCGGGCCTCGAGGGCACGGTCGAGCAGGTCCACGAGCATCACCGGCAGCAGAGCCACGAGGTCCGCGAGTACCTGCGCCTGAAGTCGCTCCTGGACGACTTCGGCCCCCAGATGCCGCCCGCGAGCAGAGGGCAACTGGAGCAGCAGGTGGGGGAGTTGGAGGAGGAGTGGACGGCGTATCAGCACCGGATGCTCCACGTCACGGCCCGCGTCCGGCTGGACAACGGGTTCGTGCTCGACGACGCTCCGGAGGAGTTCTTCGTCTCCACCTGATGCGGCTGTTTGATGCTGCTGTCTGGTCCGGTCGATGCCGAGCCCGTTGTTCCTCCGCGTTCCGGTCCGGCGTCAGACCTCCGGCAACCAGTTTTCCGCGTCCGGCTTCCGGCGGACGCCGCTGTCACCGACGGACGGCCGTGACCAGCCAGGCCCCGGTCCGCAGGCGGACGCCGGTCTCCCGTTCGTACGGAGCGAGGGTTGAGCGCAGGGCGGCCCGCACGCGCTGTTCCGCGTCCCCGCCGGCCGCCGCTTCCTGCACTTCCACCAGATGCCGGCCTGGCCCTGATCCCAGCAGGTGCTCGGCGGCGTCGTCGACGTCCCGTCCGAAGTTCCCGAGCGCGTCGACGGCCTCGGTGCGTACGTCGTCGAAGCCGGCCTTCGTCAGAACCTCGCGTACGACGAGCGGGTCCGCGAGCGAGAACATGCCGGGGCCGTCGGAGTCACCGGACGGGCTCGCGACGGACGGGCTCGCGCCGGCAGGGAGGGCCGCGCTCACCCTGCCGTACACCGCGGACCACTCCGAGCGGGCCGGGTCCGCCATGCACACGAACGCGAGGCGTCCGCCGGGGCGCAGAGCGCGGGCGACGTTGCCGAACGCGGCGACGGGATCAGCGAAGAACATGATCCCGAAGCGGCTCACGGCCACGTCGAAGGACGCCTCGGGCAGCGGGTGGACCTGGGCGTCGCCCTGCTCGAAGCCGATGTTGTCGAGGTTCTCCTGTGCGGCCACCCGGCGGGCCCGGTCGAGCATGGGGCCGGACAGGTCCAGGCCCAGGACCGACCCCCGTGCTGCGGTCCGGGCGGCCAGCCGTGTGGTCTGACCGGCTCCGCAGCCGACGTCGAGCACCCGGTCCTCGGGGCCGATCCCGGCGGCGGCCAGCAGGGGCTCGTTGAACCCCTCGTTGACGGCGTTCCAGCGGTCGTGATGGTCGCTCCAGTGCCGGCCCTCGTCGCCGTTCCAGGCCTTCGACTGTGCGGTGTTGACGAGCTCGCGCATGGGATGACTCCTGCCGGAGAGTTAGTATGAGCGTCTGCCCATACCAAGGTATGAGCGTTTGCCCATACTGGCAAGCGCCGACGAGGAGGACCCGATGTCACCGCGCGGTGTAGCGATCCCCGATGTCAGGGAGCGGCTCTTCGCCGCGGCGGAACGGGTGCTGGCGCGGGAGGGCACGGCCGGACTGACGAACCGGTCCGTCACCGAGGAGGCGGACTGCGCGAAGGGGCTGCTCTACAACCACTTCACGGACCTGGACGACTTCGTGGCCCAACTGGTCCTGGACCGGTTCGCACGGATCGCCGCCGAACTGGGACCGCTGCCGGACCGGGCGGGCACCGGCACCGTCCAGGAGAACCTCACCGCCGCGGCTCTCACGATGCTCGGGGCGAACGGACCCGTGATCGCCGCAGCCGCCGTGTCGCGCCGACAGGTCGCCCAGCGCGTCGCGGACGCCTGGGCGGGCGGGGCTCCCGGGCCGGGCGCCGTGGAAGAGGCGATGACGCGGTACCTGCAGGCCGAGCAGCGCCTGGGCCGCGTGGCCCCGGACGCCGACTGTCCCATGCTCGCCCTCGCCCTGACCGGCACGGTCCACCACCTGCTGATGCACCAGGGGCCGGGACCGGAGGACGGCGCGGCGCTGATCGGGCGGCTGGTCGCGGCGCTGGTGGGGACACCGTCCACCGCCGCGGGGGCACCGTGACGGGGAGGCGCCTCGACGGGAGGGCACCCGCGACCGGAAGGCGGTGAGACCGGAAGGCGGTGTGACCGGAAGGCGGTCTGACCGGGAGGTGCTGTGACCGGGAGGTGCTGTGACGGGAGGGCACCCACGCCACGCCCGGAAGCGCAGTGACCATGAGGCCGGCGACGGAAAGGTGCCCGCGACCCGAAGGCGGCGCCGTGACCGGAAGGCACCGCGCGGCCGCACGAGCCAACCTGATCCGGCTGACGGTCGCCATCGCTGAGCAGAAGCCCCGTCAGCCTCCGAGCCGGTGGGCGAGGTCGAGCAGATCGGCCAGACGCAGCACACGTCCCTCGAAGCCCGGGAGCGGGACATGCAGCGGTTGGGTCCACCGCTCGGGGATGGCATCCAGCCCGTAGTACGCCCCTGCGAGACCCCCGGTCACCGCGGCGACGGTGTCCGTGTCCCCGCCGAGGTCGATCGCCGCGCGCAGCGCGTCCTCGAAGGTACGGGTCGTCCGCAGGGCCCAGACGGCGGACCCCAGGCAGGGCCAGACGGCGCCGTTGAACTCGGTGGCCTGGTCTGGGTGCCAGTCAGCCGCGAGGACGGTCCCGTAACGGCCCCGGTGGTCGGGGTGGACGAGGTCGAGAACGCCCGGCAGCGCGCTGAGGGGATCTGCGTCCTCGAGGGTGACGCGGACGAGTTCGTGGAAGATCGCGGTGCCCTCCCAGGCGGCACGGTCACCGTGGGTCAGGGCGGCGATGCGACGGGCCGCGTCCATGCTGGCCTCCTGGCCGGCCGCCGCGAAGTACACCGCGGAGGTCGACGCCCGCATCAAGGAACCGTTTCCGGCTGCCCGTTGGTTGACCTGGAAATGGATCGCGGCGGCGAGGTCCCAGGGCATGCCGTTGGTGAGGACGTCCTCGGTCTGCAGGCCGATGTCCTTGGGGTCCGCCGCGGCCCACCGCTGGAAGCGGGCGAAGATGTCCGGCAGGTCGAGTCCGTCCCGCTCCAGCAGCGACTCCGCGACCAGGACGGCCATCTGCGTGTCGTCCGTGGCCTCGCCGGGGTCCCAGCCACCGCCCCCGCACATCTCACCGCCCGCGCCGGGCACGGGAAAGCGCGCGGAGAACACTTCCTCGGGACCGAACTCGAACGGCCCGCCCAGGGCGTCGCCCACCGCCGACCCGACGACCGCGCCCGCCACCCGCTGCATCCGCTTCACCCGGGCAGGCTATCCGTGCCGCGCCGAGGGTCCACGACGCACCGGCAGCCCGGCACACCTCACCCCGTTCCGGTCCGGACCGCCTCCGGGATGCCTCCGCACACGAGCGCCCCTCGTCGAGAAGCAGGGGGTGGTCTGCAAGGACCGCTCGCCGCCGGTGACACCCTGAACGGTAGGGGCGTTCACGGGCCGGCCCGGGCGTGACGCGCGCCACAGGAACCGCGGGCGGGGTACGGGGAGTACAGGGTGTGAGTCAAAAAGAACCAGCGGATTCCATGCGTGCGCGGGTACGGGCCGGGGACCGGGCGGCGTTCGCCGAGCTCTACGACCGGTACGCGCGGGCCGTCTACAACCATGCCCTGCGGCTGACCGGCGACTGGTCACAGGCCGAGGAGGTCATGTCCGAGACGTTCCTCGCCGCCTGGCGCGGCCGCGACCGGGTCGATCCGGAGGGAGGATCGCTGGGACCCTGGCTGCTCGGCATCGCCACGCACAAGGCCCGCAACGCCAACCGGAGTCTGCGCCGCAGGCTGGCCTTCCTCGCGCGCAGTCCGCAGCCACGGCCCGTCGAGGACTTCGCGGAGGAGACGGCGGGACGGATCGACGACGCCCGCCGGCTCGCGCTCGTCCACCAGGCGCTGAGCAGGCTGCGCCGCCATGAGCGCGAGGTGTTCGCGCTGTGCGTGTCGGCCGGGCTCGACTACCGGCAGGCCGCGGAGACGCTCGGCGTCCCCGTCGGCACCGTACGGTCGCGCCTGTCGCGCGCCCGGGCCCGGCTCGCCGGGCTCAGCTCCGGGAAGGACGACGCGAGGACGGAACCTCCCGGCCCCCGCGGAGAGATGGAGAGTGAGGCCGCGTTCGCGGCCCTGTTCCTGAAGGAGGAGACCCGATGAACGCCGACGGTCGCAGGACCGAGGACGCGCTGGAGTTGCTGTCCGCACCGGCCGAATGGGACCTCCCGCCGGGACGACACCTCCACTACAAGGACGTCCTGATGCAGCAGATCGACCAAGACCTCGGCCACACGCCCGCCGCGGCACCGACGCCGACACCGGCACAGCCCCTGGCCGCTGCCCCGGCCCCCGCCCCGCGCCGCCGGTTGGCGCGTCCGGCCGTCCTGGCGCCGCTCGCCGCGACGGTGCTGGCCGGAACGCTGGCCGTCACCCTCACCGGTACCGGCGTCGGCCACGGCCCCGCGCCCGCGGACCGGGCCGCTTCAGTCGGCGCACGCGCCCAGAACGCCTCCGTCACCCTGAACCGGATCGCCGTCGCCGCCATGACCAGTGACGTCACGCCGGTCAGGGACGACCAGTTCGTGTACGTCAAGAACCTGACGGTGGAGAACAAGGGCACGTTCGACGGGCCCGTGGAACTCGGCGCCCCGCACACGGTGGAGACCTGGACCTCGCAGGACCCCAAGCCCCTCAAGACCCTCGGCTGGATGCGGGAGTCGGGGAAGGACGCCGTCATGCCCGACGAGACGATCCCCATCGAGTCGTCCGACGCGGTGCCGGTGGGAATCGACCATCCGACGTACGCGTGGCTGTCCTCGCTGCCGACCGACCCCGACGACCTGCTCGCCCTGCTGCGCCGCGAAGTCCGGGTGTCCGACGGGGAGTCCAGGGAACAGGCTGTCTTCTCCCTGATCGGCGACCTGCTGAGCCAGACGCTCATGCCCCCGCGGAACACCGCCGCGCTGTACAAGGCGGCCGCGAGGATACCGGGCGTCGAGCAGATCCCGGACGCCGTCGACGTGGCCGGCCGGCACGGGATCGGCATCACCCGCGAGGACGCCTCCTCGGCCACGCGCGACGAATGGATCTTCGACAAGCACAGCCTCGCGTTCCTCGGCGCTCGCGGCTTCATCACCCACGACGAGCGCAAGGGCATCACGTCCGACACCCTGACGGGCAGCACGGCGGTACTGCGCCGCGCGGTCGTCGACCGGCACGACGAGAAGCCGGGGGGAGCCGACAGCTGAGCAGCAGGGGGCACCTGCCCCGCGGCCCGCGTCCGTCGCGGCGCGGGCCGCGGGCCGGTGCGTTCTGTTTCGACGCCGATCAGTACGACGCCGAACTGACCCGGGCGAGCGATGAGTTTGCCCGTCGTTCCGCCGGTGGGGAAGTAGACCTTTTCGTTCCCGCGCCCGCCCTCATGCCGGGCGAGGTTCACGGCGTTTAGGTGGAGCCCGCCCCCGTACGAACGATCTGGACGCCATCGGTCGCGTCTGCTCGGCTCTGCCGGTGAATCTCGGGTTGCTGCGATCTGGGAGGGGAACGAGCCGTTGGTGAAGCCTCAACGTGTTGCCGTCATCGGAGTCGGCCTCCTCGGAGCCGGCGTGGGATGGAATTTGTCCCGGCTTGGCGTCGAAGTGGTCTTCATCGACGCCGGCAGGCCCGGTGAAGGAGTTACCAACTGGTCCTTCTCGTGGGTCAACGCCAGCAACAAGACGGTGCGCAAGTCCTACTTCGACCTGAACGTCGCGGGCATGGAAGCGCACCGCGAGCTCGCCAGGACCATCGGTCCGGACTCCTGGTGGCATCCCGACGGCCACCTCCGATGGGCAGCCGACCCCGCAGCGACGGGAGAGCTTCTGAAAACAGCGGAGCTCCTGACCAGTTGGAACTACCAGGTCGAGATCTGCACCGGGGCCGAGGTGCGTCGCCGCCTCGAACCTGCTCTCACGCTGCCCGACGACAGTCCCGTCCTGTTCTACCCCGACGAAGCCTGGGTGCACGGACGTCATCTGGTCAGCCGCCTGGTGAGCACGGCCGTCACATCCGGCGCCGAGCACCGATTCGGCACCACGGTCCGCGACATCGGCATCGGTGCCGACGGGGGCATCCGGTCGGTTGCTCTGTCCGACGGGAGCCGTCTCGACGTCAACGTCGTCGTGAACGCGGCGGGGCCCGACGCCGGCGACGTGGCCGGGCTCGTCTCGCGGCACTTGCCGATGCGCCGGGAGCCCGGCATCGTCACGCGGATCAGCTGCGCTCGGGTCCCGATTCGCCGCGCCATGCACGCGCCTCACATCGAGATCCGTCCTGACGGAGACGCTTCGGTGGTCCTGCACAGCCGCGAGATCGACGCACTCATCGACGCCGGCGAAGACCCCGCGGAACTCGCGCGGTTGCTCCATGAGTCGGCGCGGCAGGTCGTTCCCGATCTCGGCAGGGGCCGCATCGCAGAAACACGTGTGGTCAACCGACCGATCCCAGCCGACGGATTCCCCTCCGTGGGAGCAGTACAGTCGGTGCCGGGCTACTACGAAGCCGTCTCCCACAGCGGCATCACCCTCGGCCCGGTGATCGGCCGCCTGCTTGCCAGGGAGATCATCAACGGCGAGAGGGATGAGCTGCTTGCGGACTTCCACCCCGAGCGGTTCGGCTCGTGACTGTCCGAGGAATGCCACCGGTACGCGACGGTGGTCCGATCTGCCCCTGACGGAACCGCTGCATGAGGTGCCAGCACGTTCGGGGGAACCACGGATCGCGCCGGGCGTCACCGGGATGCGCCAGCCACATCCGCCGGAATCCTCAATCTGCCCCGTCTGTGAGCTCCAGCGCACCCGAGAAGGGGCTGCGGGGCTAGTGTGCGGTGGCGTAAGAGGGGCGACCTTTGGGATGACCAGTGAACCGCAGCAGTATGCCTGTAGAGAACCAGGGCGACATCGAGCTTTGTCTCTTCATCGAACCGTATTGCGAGGACTACTGGATGAAGCCCGGGGAGGCGCTCACGGTCCGTTCTGAGGCGGAGGGGATCGATGTCTGGTTCGACACCTACGTCTCGAAGGGCTGCGTCACCGTGTGGCTCTACGAGGACGGTGACCCGCACAAGATCGTGGGCGACTACGCAGTCCTTGATGCGAGCGGCAATCGCCTGGAGTCTGGACATCAAAGGCCCCAAGGCCAGCGTTGGTCGGCAGCCGGACCCATTATCGACTGACGTTGAAGCGGTTACGGGGCAGAAAATGGAAAATGTTCTTGACCTGCAATGATGGGACTTGCTTAGGGTCCTATCGACTGCGGGGGAAAGAGCACCTTCCAGGGGACCGGGCCTACCAGTTAGTACTTGCGCGTCTGGGTCCAGGGGGACGGCCGCGCAGAGCGGTTCGGTCCTGCTATGGAGTCGGCGGACCGTCGAAGGGAATCGCGGTTGGAGGCGGTGGTGCCTGGTCAGCCGTGGGTTCTTTGCCGATGAGGAATCCTTCGGCCCAGTGTGTTTGACCCACGGTGTATTCGTGCACGTGGAAGCCGTCCGGATGGTCCCTGAATCCGGGTAGGGTACGCGCCTGCTCGATGCGTTGTTCCGCCCGTTGCCGGCTTGAGTAGAGGCCGAGGAATGTGAAACTGTCGTCGCTGTCGTCCCAGAAGAGCGGCTCGCCGTCTTCCATGAAGTCGACGGTGGCGGGAGCACGTGGCTCGTCCGCGAAGTGATGCCTGTGCACCAGGAGGTAGAGCGTCTGTTCCATCAGTCTCGCCCAAGCCCTTCGGGGTACACCGTCACGAACCCCTCGTTCCACAAATCCTCGTCCACCGTCACGGGTGCGATCTCGAAACAATCAGGTTCGTCCCGGAAACCTGGAAGCTTCCTGGAGATCTCCCACTGTCTCTCCGCGGCTGCCTGGTCCGGGTAAATGCCGATGATCCTCCATTCCTCCTCGTCCAGGTGGATGGTGCCGTCCGCATCGATATGGATGACCCGTTCGTCCTGTTCCACCGCGAGATGGCGCGCGTGCCACAGGACGTATAGATCGTCGTCAGGTTTGTGTTCGTCTGTCATCGCGGGATTTTTCCTTGCTGGTTGATGCTCGAGGGCGGCGGCATAGTTCGAGCCCCATAGGGTGTCCGGTGGGTGATCGGAAACGCGAAGAGTGCTTCTGACCTGAAGGGATGGGACTTGTCTAGGGCCCTGTTGGCTGCTGGGAAAGAAGGTGTAGAAGCGTATTGGGTCGTACCCGCGTGTCTGCATCGAGGGCGGCGGCCGGACGATGATTTCGCAGGCCGGGAACGTGCTGCTGGTCGAGGCCGTCCGCAAGGCTGGCTTGGACATATGAGGCAGGGACGGTATTTGGGTGATCACGTCTGTGCTGTTCTCTGAGCAGCTCTAGACGGTGGCTCTGGGCGGAGCCGACCTTTGCCAAGCTCCCGTTGGGGCGGACTCGCAAGGCGGTTTGCGCCACTTGCCACGTCACCCGCCCCCCCAGGCTAAGGCCCCGGTACGGTTGTTCAGCATGGTGTCCGACAAAGGGCTGAAGCCTGCCGGAGATCAGAGGCTCTTGTGCTTGCCCATGAAGATGCTGCCGACCTTGGCGTGACAGGCCGGTGGCTGGTCACTACATTGGCGGCGCAGATCACCGCTGACCAGCCTTGGAGCAGTACATGTCCTCGTTGGACGAGTTGCAGGCACTCCTGGGGGCTCCCGCCCGTCGGCAAGCCGATCCAGCCGACTGGGACGAGGTCGAAGGACACATAGGCTCCGCCCTGCCCGGCGACTTCAAAGGGTTCCTGAACGCGTACGGCAGCGGGGTCTTGTCCGGCGAGCTCGTCGTCTTCCACCCCCTGGGGTCGAGCCCGCTCCTGACGCGCATGCGCACGACGCACCAGACGTTCACCGAGCGCCGCGACAGGGCCCTGCGCAGCGGTGACGTCGAGTACTTCCCGTACCCGTTTCATCCCGCACCGGGTGGGTTGATCTCCTGGGGATACGACTACAGCGGCGACGAGCACTTCTTCCTGCCCTGCGACCCCGACCCGGACGGGTGGCAGATCGTCACGATGGTCCACGGAGAGGGCTATGAGACATTCGACGGCCCGTTCTCAAGCTTCGTGCTCACCTTTCTGCGGCAGCTTCTTGACGTGGACAGTTACCACGGCCTGGCACCGGAGGAGTTGGAGTTCCTGGAGCAGGAAGACCTGGAGGAACTGGTTGCCAACGGTGAGATCGGTCCCGTACAGCCGACCTTCAAGCCGTTCTGATGCGCGCAAGGAGCGCGGGCGCGTGACTCGGACCGCCCCGCTGTGTCAGCCGTCCCGGCCCTGCCACGTCGTGACGCAGGCCTCGTTCCCCTCCAGATCGGCGAGCACCCAGAAGGCGGGGGCGCGGGTCGCCGAGAGCAGCCGGCCCCCGGCCGCCAGCGCTGCTTCGATCCGCCGGGGTGCCTCGTCGTGCGGAACGCTGATGTCGATGTGGATGCGATTGCGCTGCGGACGCGGGTGGTCCATCTGCTGGAACCAGACGGCCGGGCCTTGCCAGACCGGATCGACGAGCGCATCCTCCGGACCCTCGGCGCCGGCCTCGTCCACATAGCCCAACACCGCCTTCCAGAACGGTCGAATCCCGGCGATGTCCAGGGCATCGATGGCGATTTCCAGAACCTGGACGGGCCGCGGCGCCTCCGCTCCCAGTCCGGGCCCCGGCACGAACCCGGACCTCTCAACGGCGGCGGAGATCCGACGCGCGAGATCGACGTCCACCGTGGTGACCGTCGCGTGGTCCGACGACTGCAGGGTGAAGACGGCCAGCTCGGGGCGGACGTCGACCCGGAGGTGGCGATCGGCGTCGTCGCCGCACGCCGCCACAGCCTCCGCCGCCAAGGTGATCCCTTGCGTCAACGTGCCCACCGGAACAGCCGTTTGCAGGGTGCCCAGCACGTAGCGCCACCCGTGGTCCTGGACCGCTTCCGACGCTTCCTGCCGACTCAGCTTCCGCTCCATGGCCACATCTTCGCAGCCCGGCCTCCCTTTCGAGTTCGGTAGCCACGAGAACCCGCCCCGAGGATCCGCCCTGAGCATCCGCCCCGAGGGTCACGTCCCGGACGCCCACTGCCTGCATCATGGGGACCTGTGCATGTCCCACCGGGGGAGGACGCCGTGGCCGTCTACGAACTCAAGAACCGTCTGGTCGTCGGTATCGCCTCCAGCGCGCTGTTCGATCTGGCGGAGGCGGACGCCGTCTTCCGTGATCAGGGAGAGGAGGCCTACCGCGCCTACCAGGAGGAGCACCTGGACGACACGCTGGACAAGGGCGTCGCCTTCCCCTTCGTCCGCAGACTGCTCTCCCTGAACGACCTCTCACCCGAGGACCCCCTGGTCGAGGTCATCATCCTGTCGCGCAACGATCCCGACACCGGGCTACGGGTGATGCGGTCCATCCAGTCCCACGACCTGCCGATCAGCCGGGCCGTCTTCATGCAGGGCCGCTCGCCCCACCGCTTCATGCCGGCCCTGAACATGTCCCTGTTCCTGTCCGCCGACGAGGGCGATGTCCGTGAGGCCGTCGCGTGCGGGCTGCCTGCCGGCCGCGTGCTCGGACCGGCCCTGGCCGACGAGGACGACGACCAGGATCTGCGGATCGCCTTCGACTTCGACGGGGTCCTCGCCGACGACGCCTCTGAACAGGTCTACCAGGCCGATGGCATCGAAGGCTTCCGCTCCCACGAGACGAAGAACGCCGCCACCCCGCACGACCCGGGCCCCCTGCGCGACTTCCTCGCGGGCGTCAACCGGCTCCAGAGGCGCGAGGAAGAACGACGGGCACAGGACCCCGAGTACAAGATGCGCGTTCACGTCTCCCTGGTCACCGCCCGGGCCGCGCCCGCTCACGAACGCCCGGTGCGCAGCCTCAAGAACTGGGGCGTGACCGTCAACGACGCCTTCTTCCTCGGCGGCATCGACAAGAGCGCCATCATGGAGGTCCTCAGGCCGCACATATTCTTCGACGACCAGGTCGGCCACCTGACCGGCACCGCCCGCAGCACACCCAGTGTGCACGTCCCGTTCGGGAAGATCAACGAACCCAAGGTCCCTGCGCCGGCCAGTGACGGCCGGGCACGCCGCCCTCCGCCCGAGACCACCTCATGAGGCAACGGTCATACGGCCGACGGCCACACGCCGGATCCGGATCCATGAGCAGGAACGGGTCGGCGCGCACTCAGAGGTGGCTGTCCAGGAAGTCCCGTAGCTCAGCCAGAGGCACGGGCCCGCTGCCGTCCGCCACCGCTTCTCCGCCCTTCAGGAGAACGTGGGACGGGGCTCCGGTGACCTCGTACCGCTTGGTCGCGACCGGACAGCGGGTGATGTCGGTACGGACGACCGTCACCCGGCCGGCGTACTCCTCCGCGACGGCCCCCACGACAAGGTCCATCGCGCGGCAGGGCTCGATCGCCTTGGGCCACGTCCCGGTGAAGTAGGCGAGGACCGGGACCGCGCTCATCCTGAGGACGAAGTCGAACTCCGCGTCCTCACGGGGCTGGTGCACCCGCTTTGCCATGGAAGCTCCTGAGCTCACGTTTCGTCGTTGCGTCCCCATGATGCCCTGCGGGGTGGGGTGGGCCTGACCGGTGCCGTCGGGCAGCCCGCGCCGTCGGGAGGTACCCGTGAGGCCGAGAGGTACCCGTGCGGCCGGGCGGGACCGCTGTGGTGTTCCCTCGCTCCGGGGCGATCCACCCGTGTGGTCTCGTCGACGACCTGCGATCAGGCCCTTGTGAGCCCGTGCCCCTGCCCGTGCCCCTGCCCGCGCCCGCGCCCGCGCGTCCGCGCCCGTGCCGTCCTCCGCTCACGGACTGCCTGTGCGCGACGCCCTCTGAGCGGCACACCCGCTTCCTGTCTACGATCCCGTTTCCGCCGATGTCGGGCGAAGGACCCGCCGCACGGCCGCGCGCAGCCATTGGTGGGCCCCGTCGGCGGAGTGGCGCGGGTGCCAGGCCATGCCGATCGTCAGCGGTGGCAGCGGAAGCGGGATGTCCAGCAGGCGCAGCCCCAGCGCCTGCGCAGGGTGGGTGAGCGGGGAGAGAGGATCGCCCGGCAGCGCGGTCGGTACCAGGCAGACCATGTCACTCGCCGCGGCCAGCGACATGGCCGCCAGATGCCCGGGCAGGGTGGCGCCGACCCGTCGGCTGAGCCCCTGCTCGGCCAAGGCGGCGTCGAGCGGGCCCGTGAACCGTCCCCGGCGGCTGACCGTCACGTGCTCGGCCGCTGCCAGCCCCGCCGCCGTCAGGGGGCCTTCGGTGAGCGGGTGCCCGGTCCTGACGCCGGCTGCCATCCGCAGGGTGACCAGCTCCTCGACGCGGGTCTCCGGGTCGACGTGGTCGATGGATCCGATCTCCAGGTCGATCCGGCCCTCGCGCAGTGCGGGGCCCGCCTCCCACTCCTCGGCCAGCACCCGCAGCGAGACGCCCGGCGCCTGGCTCCGGGCCAGCCCGAGAAGGCCCGGTGCCAGCGCAGCGCCCACCAGGTCGGCCGCCTGCACCGTGAACGTACGCCGTAGCGCGGCGAGGTCGATCCCGCCACTCGGGGTCAGCAGCTCCTCGAGCCGACGCACCACCGCGGCGGCCTCACCCCGCAGTGCCTCGGCGCGCGGGGTGGGCACCATCGCCTGGCCCGCCCGTACCAGGAGCGGGTCCTGGAGCACCCGTCGCAGCCGGGCCAGGGTGCGGCTCATCGCCGCGGGGGAGGTGTGGAGGCGCGCGGCGGCACGGGTCACGCTCTGCTCGGTCAGGAGGGCGTCGAGGGCGACGGCGAGATTGGCGTCGAGGTTCGCTGCTGGGCTGGTCACCGGGATTATTCCGTTCCAGGCAATGATGGGTTGCTGAAGTTCCCATTGTGGCAAAGCGGTTGGCGTCCGCACGATGAAGGGGCCCACTGATCGGACACCCGAGCACGAGGTTTTCATGATCGTCATTACCGCCCCCACGGGGAACATCGGCCGCCGACTGCTGTCGCTCCTGGTCGAGTCCGCGCCCGCGCACGGAGAGGAACTTCGCCTGGTGGCCAGAGATCCCGGCCGGCTTCCCGAAGCCGTGCGCCGACGGGTCGAGGTGGTCGCCGGCTCGCACGGGGACGCCGAGATCGTCGCCCGCGCCTTCGCCGGGGCCGACGCCGTCTTCTGGCTGGTGCCACCGGACGCCTCGGTCACGCCCGACGAGGCGTACAGCGGCTTCACCCGCCCGGCCGCGCGGGCGTTCGCCGCCCACGGTGTCGGCCATGTCGTCGGGGTCTCGGCGCTCGGGCGCGGCACCCCGCTGGCCGCCCGCGCCGGGCTGGTGACGTCGTCCCTGGCCATGGACGACCTGATCGCCGACTCCGGCGTCGCCTACCGTGCCCTGGCCAACCCGTCCTTCTTCGAGAACCTGTTGGAGGAGGCCGACTCGATCCGCGACCACGGCGTCTTCACCGACACCGCCGCCGCGGACCGCCCGGCCCCGATGGTCGCCGTAGCCGACATCGCCGCGGCGGCGGCCGGACTGCTGCTGGACCGTTCCTGGACCGGCGTCGGCAGCGTGCCGGTGCTCGGCCCGCAGGACCTGTCACCCGACGACCTGGCCCGCATCATGACCGAGGAACTGGGCCGCCCGGTCCGTTACCGGCGTCAGCCTCTCGACGAGCTGCGGTCCACCTTTCTCGGCTACGGCCTCAACGAGGCGTTCGTCGAGGGCGTGGTCGACATGAAACGCGCCAAGGACCAGGGCCTGGACGCGGGCGTCGATCGCTCGGCACAGGCCGGAACGACCACCACATTCGCGCAGTGGTGCGCGCAGACCCTCAAGCCCGCCGTCCTCGCCCCGCAGGAGCCCGTCGATGCCCGCTGACCGAACCGAGTCGCCCCTCACCGCCTTCATGCTGGTCAAGACGACACCAGAGTGGCTGGCGATGACCGTGGCCGAACGTATCCATGCCTTCTCCACCCAGGTCGTCCCGGTGATCGAGGCCCGCACGAGTGGCGTCCGCTCCCGCTTCTACGACACGGAGTTCTACTCGGCGCGCGTGACCGACGTATGGGTCTGGGAGGCGGACGACCACGACGCCTACCGCCTGCTGATCGACGCCTTGCGCGAAACCCCCTTCTGGGACCGCTACTTCATCGTCGTCGACCTGCTCGTAGGCATCGAAAATGGTTACGCCCGCACCTACGATGTGGAGCCGGTGGCCACCATCGCCACGTGACGCCACTCGCCGGCGGGGCCGCGACGTGACTGCGGTGACTCGGACGACGGATGTGGACGGACACGCGCGGGCTGGTCCGCGTCTCTGCGGGTGAGGTGGCACCTGTGGTGACGACGAGCCTCCGACGAAACCGCTCACCGGATGCCAGTCATCCGGGATCATGAAGCATGCTCCCGGATGACTGGCACCTCACCGAAGACATCGACGACTTCCTCGCTCGAGCCGGAGCCTTTCTGCGTTCGCGGCCCGCACTGCACAACACTCCGCTGACCGACATCGAGAAGCTGAGGGCCGGCGGCGCTGACGCGCAGGATGCCGAGGCGGCCCTCTTCGGCGTGCTGGAGTCAGGAGGCGAGGTCTGCGCCGTCTTCTATCGCAGGCCGGGCGGGCACCTGTGGATCACCAGTTTGTCCACGGGCCGGGCGGGCGCCCTCGCCGCTCGCCTGGCCGCCCTCGGCCATTTCCCCTCCGGCGTCCTCGGTGACCATGACACCGCCACCGCTTTCGCGGACGCGTGGCAGCAGCGCACGGGCGGCACGACACCGGACCCCTTCTGGCGGACGCACCTCTACCGCCTCGGGACACTGGCGACGCCCCGGCCGAGCCCCGAAGGCCAAGGGCGCCATGCGGGCCCGCAGGACCGTGAAGTCGTCGTGCGCTGGTGTCGTGCGTTCTGCGTCGCCGTCGGAGAGCAACGGTCCATCGACCTGATCGACGCCGGCGCCTGGTCCGACTCGCGCTTCGGCGACCGACACTTCACGTTCTGGGAGACCCCCGACGGCACTCCCGTCTCCATGGCCGCCGCGACCTCGATGGTCGGCGGCATGATCCGGGTGGACCCCGTCTACACACCGGCCCACCTGCGCGGTCGCGGCTACGCGGGTGCCGTGACGGTCGAGGTGAGCCGCGCCGCACTGGCCGCGGGCGCGACCGACGTCGTCCTGTTCACGGACCCGGCCAACCCCACCAGCAACGCCCTCTACCAACGCATCGGATACGTCCACCTCACCGACTTCACCGGCTACAGGTTCGCCTACGGCACACCAGAAGCCGACTAGCTCTCGTCTCCTCGGCCTCGCGCCTTGAGATCGGTGCACTTGAGGTCGGAGAGCGGATCCCGGGCTGGCGTTCTCCAGACCCTCGGTGGTGTGTCAGTGCGAACCGATCGGTAAGGTCTCAATGACGAGAGAAGAGCTCCACCGATGGACTCCCGTACAGCCCGCATACGTTCCAAGCTGGCGAGGACGCCGTACCAGGCGCAACGCAGCCACTCCGTGTGCGAAGAGCACCATCAGTTCCGCCTCGGCCCACGCATCAACTCCTCGGAAGCCGACGCCTTCGAGGCGGAACATCACATCGTCCTGCCGGCGGCTTACAGAGCGTTCCTCATCGACGTCGGGGGCAGCGGTGCCGGCCCCTTCTACGGCCTCCTTCCGCTGGACCAGTGCAGGCTGTTCACGATGAACCCAAAGCCGTCGGACGGCAGTTCGCGGGGATTCACTCATGTGGACCACCCGGACGCACCGCCGGGTGACCTGTTCCTCCACGTCATCGAGATGGGCTGCAGCGATCTGTGCCTCATCGGAGTGACCGGTCCCCTTACCGGCCGTGTGGTCACCGGCAACGCGGAGGGCTTCTGGTGTCCGAACGTCTCCTCGGCACCGGACTTCCTGAGCTGGTACGAGCGTTGGCTCAACCACATGCGGGACGGCAAGGACAACCCCGCACTGGGGCTGACCTCTCCGGCAACCGTCGCGAACACCTCTTGGGGTCCCCGGGCCACAGCCCGGAACGCACGGCGTTCGCATGCCCCAGGTGGTTGAAGGAACGCCGAGTCAGGGTCGGGAGCACCGTGTCTCAGCCGTCGTGAGGGGGCGGGCGTCGCTTCAGGCAGCCGCGCCCCGGCGGAACAAGGCCGTCCAAAGGAACGTCACGCCGAACAGCTCCGACTCCGGGGGCTCCTCCCGCATGCGGCGCAGTTCCACCTCCACCAGGTCGGAGAAGATCCAGCGCAGCGACTCGGGGGTGTAGGCGAGGCCACCCTGCAGATCGCCTCTACGGTAAAGCTCCGCATCGGTGAGTTCCGACCCCATTCCCCCATCTCCGGCGGCGAAGCTCGTCAGGGCGAGGTGGCCGCCAGGAGCGAGGACCCGGTCGAGGAGACCCAGGTAACTGGTCCGGCGGTGCGGCGGCAGGTGGTGGAAGCATCCCGAGTCGACGACCAGGTCGTACGGGCCGCTCAACTCGGCCGCGGGAAGGGTGAAAGCATCACCGCAGAGGAAGCGGACGTCGACCCCGGCTTCCTGAGCCCGGTCCTTGCCCCAGGCGGTGGCCACCGGGGAGAGGTCGACGGCATCCACCTGAAAGCCGCGCGAGGCGAGGTAAAGCGCGTTGCGGCCCGCACCGCATCCCAGGTCCAGGGCCCGGCAGGGAGCGATCAGGCCCCGGTCGAGATGGGCGGCCAGGTTCTCGTCCGGCTTCGAAACGAAGAACGGGACCGGCCTTGACCGGTCGGCATAGAAGCGGTCCCAGAAGTCCTTGCCGTCGCCCGTTCCCAGGCGCCCGGCCTCCGATTCGGATGCGAAGAGCCCGTCCAAGAGCGCTAGAACGTCCTCGACGCTGCGTACGGTCCGGTTCATCCGGCCCCCCTTTCGACCTACGCGATGATAGGAGCGAGGACGGTAAAGGACCAGGTCAGAAGGTGTAAGGCGATGGCTGGAACCGGCGGCTACGAGCCTCGGAAGTCATTGGCGAGCGGCCCACTCCGGACCCCGACTCCGCGTTCGCTCAGCCTGTCGTCGGAGGCCGGGACGGGGCCATCCTCGGCTATTGAGGGGAGACTATTTCGACGAGTCATTCTGTGGTGCCCAGCGGGTGAGTATTGCTTGATGAGGCAGCAGGAACACAACCGGCGCAAGACCGGCCGCAAATTCAGGAAACGGGCCGCCGACACCGACCGCCGCCCGCTCGGCAGCCTCAGGCATCGGACGACCCCCAAGGGCCCAGTCGCCGTCGCCTCGTTGGTCGTCGCGGGTGTCAGGGCGGGGCGTCGGTCGTTCCCAGGACGAGGAGTTTCGTGCCGTCCAGCGCCTCCTCGTATGCCTGCGGTGCGCGGCGGATGTGGAAGCAGTCCCACTGCGCACGGCGGATCGTCTCGTCCGCGTGGCCGAGCGCGTGCAGCACGTCCCAGTGCAGGGCCTGGGCCCATACGTAGCCCGGGTCGCCGTCGACGTCCATGTCGCGTGGGTCGATCGGGGTGTCCGCGAGCGCGGAGGCCAGGCGGTGTCGGTCCACGGGGCCGGCGGCGAAGGCAAGGAACGCGTCGGGGTCGGCGCCCACGGGTACGTCGTCGGCGTCATCGTCGTCCCGGACCGGCCAGGAGTCGTAGCGATGGGCGCGTGTACCGTCCCGCCAGACTTCCAACTCCAGTCGGTCGCCGTCGTACTGGAAGGCGGCCAGCACCGGAGTGCCCAACGCGGCGCTGATCGGTCCGGCGAGCGCGAAGACACTGTTGTCGTCGACGGACCGGTCCGGATGGGCCAGGCAGAAGCGCGGCCCGGCAGGGAGTGCGTATCCGGCGGCGCAGAGTTCACCCAGGACGGGCGCCGCCTGTGACAGCGGTAGGGGAATCAGAATCGTGCCGTACGTGGTCACGGCGTCACCTCCTGGGACGCGGTGACCTTACGCGGCAGCGAAGCCGCGGGCCAACGGAAATAGTCCTCGGAGACGTAGGCGGTGCGCGAACCCGAAGTGCCCTGCGCTCGCCGTGAGTTGGAACTGGCAACGACTACATCGGTCGGGACGGCCTCGGTAGCCTCGAGGGTCCCCCAGCCGTGGGCCGTCAGGGCAAGGGGGGCCTCGACGCGGTCATGGACCGCCGGCTGTGCGAGGCGGCCGCCGGCCGTGTCGGGACTGTGGTCCGATGAGGTGCCGGACAGCGGCCGGCCCAGTCGCCATCCCCGTACGCACCGCCGTATAGGCATGTGAAGCGGCCCGACGATGGCGCCCTACGGCGACGTTCCGCGCACGGCCAGCGCGGTGCGGGCCAGCCCGCGGAGCCAGGCGTGGGCGTGGTCGGTGTCGTAGCGCTGATGCCACGACAGGTAGATCGATGCCGGTGGCAGGTCGAGCGGGAGGGGCAGCACGGTCAGGCCGAGGTCCGCGACGGCCGACCGCGTGGTGGCTTCGGGCACGTCGACCAGGAGATCCGAGCCACGGGCGAACTCCAGCGCGGCCGCCTCCGTGGGCGCGGTGGCCACCACGCGGCGGGTGAGACCGAGGGACGCGAGGGCGTCGTCGACGGCGTTGCTGAGGTTTCCGCGGCGCGAGACGGTGACGTGCTCGGCGGCGGCGTACCGCTTCGCGGTGACGGCCTTGACGCGGGTGAGGGGGTGCCCCTGCCGTACGACGATGACGAGGCGCGTCTCGCCCACGCTCTCGGCGCGGATGTCGGGGGCGCTCGGGCGGTTGGCGTTCGCCTCCAGGTCGACCTCGCCGCGCCGCAACTCCGGTGTGTCGATGCTCGATTCGGCGACGAAGCGCAAGCGCACACCGGGTGCCTGTTGGCGGACGGCCGCGAGCAGTGAGGGGCCGCCCAAGGCGACCAGGGAGTCGTGCCAGCGGAGCGTGAAGGTGCGTTCCAGCGTCGCCAGGTCGAGTTCGCGGCTCGGTGCGAGCACGCCGTGGACCTGGTGCAGCAGTTCGTGCACCTCTTCCCGGACGGCGATCGCATACGGGGTGGGGGTCATCGTGCGGCCGGTGCGCACCAGGATCTGATCCCCGGTCGTACGCCGGATACGGCCCAGACTCCGGCTCATCGCGGGGGCGGTGACGTGCAGGCGTGCCGCCGCTCCGGCCACGCTCCCCTCCTCCAGCAGCGCGTCGAGGGCGGTGAGCAGGTTCAGATCCAATTGCATGCGAGTAATGCTATCCGTGCTTTACATGCATTTGATGTTAATCCAGCGCCTCTATACCGTCGAGACAAGAGCGCAGGACGCAACGAACCGCATCGCTCCACCAGCCCAATCACCCATCCTCACAAGGGAGTTCCGTCATGTCCGAAACCCTTCAGACCACCGACGTCGCCGCCTTCGACGCCGAGCTGCTCGACCGGACCGCGATCGCCGTGCGCGACGCCGGTGCGGCACTGCTCGAGCGCTACGGCGAGGTGGTCCCCTACCGCACCCGCGAGGAGCTGATGCGCGCGCTCGCCGTCAACGACGACACGGCCCTCGACATCCTGCGCCCCCGCCTCACCGACCTGCGGCCGGACGCCGGCTGGGTGGAGGACGAGCTGGACGGCGGGGCGCTGCCGCCCGGCGAATGGTGGGTCGTGGATCCGGCCGAGGGCAACGTCAACCACCTGCACGCCCTCCCCGAATGGGCGGTGACCGCCACCCTGGTGCGTGACAACCAGCCGGTGCTCACCGCGGTCCACCTGCCGCTGACCGGCGAGACGTACACCGCGCGTGCCGGGGCGGGCGCCCACCTCGACGGCCGGCCGCTGCACGTCTCCCGGACCGCGGACCTCGGACTGAGCATCGTGGCCACCAGCCAGGCCCGGCCGGACGAGGACGACGAGGTCGTACGTCGCGTCGGCTCCTCGATCACCGCGATGCTCTTCGACGCCCTCGTCGTCCGCACCGCCGTGCCCGCGACCCTGCACCTGCTGAACGTCGCCGCCGGCCGGATCGACGCCTTCTGGCAGTTCGCCGGCGCCCGCGCGGACCTGCTGCCGGGGGCACTGCTCGTCACCGAAGCCGGCGGACAGATCTCCGACGCGGAGGGCCGACCCTGGACTCCGCACAGCGAGAGCTTCCTGGCCGCCGCGCCCGGCGTCCACGCCCAGGCCGTGGCCACCCTCTCGCGCTGACCGCGCACCCCGACGCGCGCCACCGCGCCCGGCGTCCACGCCCAGGCCGTGGGCACCCTCTCGCGCTGACCAGGCACCATCACCCGCCCCGCCGGGCCCGCCGCCCGCACGCGCGCCAGCGCCGCACCCCAAGCCAACCCAAACCACCGCACTCTCACACTGACCAGGCACGACGACCCGCACGAAATCACCCGCACGAAATCACCCGCGCCAACGAACGGACCACATCACCATGACCAAGATCGCAGTTCTCGGAAACGGCCGCGTCGGCGGCACCCTGGCCACGGCCCTCACCCGGGCGGGGCATGAGGTGACCGTGGCGGACAGCACCCCGGGCGCCGCAGCCGCCGCCGCCCGGGCGGCCCGGATCGTCATCAACGCCACCCCGGGCTCCGACTCGCTGGACCGGCTCGCGGCCCTGCGCGAGGAACTGCGCGGCAGGATCCTCGTCGACGTCTCCAACGCCACCGCCGACGGCCCCGACGGACTTCCCGCCGGCCTGATCTACCCCGGCTCCAGCCTCGCCGAGCACCTTCAGGAAGCGCTCCCCGAAACGAGCGTCGTCAAGACACTCAACACCATGCTCTTCTCGGTGATGACAGCGCCGGGCGCGCTCTCCCAGGCGCCCGACGCCTTTCTTTCCGGCGAGGACCCGTGGGCCAAGCAGACCGTGCGTGACCTGCTGAAAGACCTCGGCTGGCGCGAGGAGTGGATCACTGATCTCGGTGGAATCGAGACCGCCCGCGCCACGGAGGCCGCGATCCTGTTCGTACCGCATGTCATCCGAACCAGCGGCTTCACGCCCTTCGCGATCTCGATCGCCCGCTGAGCCGCCACCCACCACGCGGACACCTGTGCCATCGAACCTGGTGGACGGGTTATAGTCCGGCCCAACGACGGGCCCGGACCGGGTCAGGCGGCCGGGCCCGTCACCCTCACCGCAGCGTGAACCGGGGCACTACTAACATCTTTCGTATGATGAGGCGGGGGTGGCGGCTGGGTGCCGTGGTGTTGCTGGCAGCGATTTGTGCCTCAGGTGCACAACGCCCTGGGCTCGTGGACAGCAGCTCGGACCTCGGCCCACTTCCGGCCGACCGCTACCACTTCACCCCACAGGACTACCAACAGTCCCGGCGCGCTTCGGCGTTGCTGGTCCGACAGTGCATGGCCGAGCACGGCCACCCGGACTTCCCGCTCGACCCCCGCTTCCCCAGCGACCCCATCGTCGCCACGGCGGTCGGCACGGACTACGGCGTGCTGGATCTCGCCGAAGCCCGCCGCTGGGGCTACGGCTGGGATCCCGCGCGGTCGACGGAATCGCAGCCCAAGGACCGCCGGATGTCCGACGCCGAGTACCAGGACTACCCCGGCTGCAACGCCGACGCGAACCGGCGGCTCATGCGGGGCATCGACGCCAAACGGGACTGGCTCTACGCGAGCACAAGGGCTGTCGACATCGACAAGGCGGTCAAGCGGGACCCGCGGCTCCGCGCCGCCTGGGAGACGTGGTCCCGCTGCGTGGCGGAACAAGGGTTCTCGCGCTATCCCGACCCCGTCGCGGCCTACACGGACACCGCCTGGCGACGGGGGAGCGACGGCAACACCCGGCACACTCGGCGGGAGCGGGACACCGCGGTCGCGGACGTGACCTGCAAGCGCCGTCACCACACGGCCGAACTCTGGCACGCCGTACAGGAGCGGGAGCAGGCCGTGGACATCGCGGGGCACCGCGACCGGTACACCGCCGGGCTGAAGGCGCTGCGGAAGTACCGGGCCACCGTCGACGACGTGCTGAGGAAGCTCGGCTGAGGCCATGCGCCGCCGACCCGTCGTAGGCCAACCCGTCGTAGGCCAACCCGTCGTAGGCCGACTCGTCGTAGGACGAGGCGGTACGGCCCATCGGGCGCCTCGGCTGCGGTGTCAGTCCCCCGAAGTAGTCTTCCCGTCACCGCACACCGACGCGAAGGACCCACCGAGTTGACCGGCCTGACTGCCTTTCCGCTGCCCTTCAATGCTTCCTCGTCCATATCGTTCGCGAGTCCCCGGACGCTGAGGGAACTGCAGATGATGCAGTGCAGCGCCCACATCAGGGCGAAGCCCCGATGGTTCGACAAGATGAACGACGCCGAGCTCGTCGCCAGGTGGACGCAGGAAGCGATCGCCCAGGGCCTCACGGAAGCCCAGGTCCGTTACGTGCTGGCCGAACTCGCCCACTACGCCGCGCTGCGCGACGGAAGCACCGGTGTCGAGGCGTCCGCCGTGGACGGGGTGTGGCAGTCGGACACGCTCGTCGACGAACAGCTCAGGACCCGGCTGCGCGAGGCGGTGCGGGTGCTGGAGGACGTCCCCGAGGAGGAACGGGACTGGCACCCCGGATCCGACGGGCTCGTACTGGATCTGGTTCACCCCTCCCTGTTCTGTCTGGTGAAGGAGGCGAGCGGCGCCCCCGAGCGGGCTTGGGAGAACCCGACGGGCCGCTTCTCGAAGTACGAGTTCTCCGAGAAGTTCCAGTGGCTGCCGACGGACGTCGACGTCAGCGTGGACGGCGACGTCGCCTTCCGCTCGTACGTCAACAACGTCCACCCCGACCGGCACAGCGAACTGGCGGCGGTACTCCCTGACTTGCTCGGGCGCATGCGGCCGCTGCTGGAGAACGTCCTCACCGATCTGCGCCACCCGCGGCCCCCGCGGATCAAGGCCGATCCGTTCGGGTGGTACGAGTCGCAGGAACCGGACTACCCCGACAAGTCCTCCTACGAGGACGACGCCTCCTACGCGGAAGCCGTTCGTGTCTGGGGAGAGGCGCAGGACGAATGGTGGAACAGCCGCCGCCCGACCGTCCCGGACGCCCCGGAATTCACCGCGCCCGAGTCGCCCGACGCGTCCGCCCGGGTCGATCTGCGCGGACGGCGTCTCCAGGTCATCGTCAAGCTGGCCACCATCCATCTCACCCCGGACAAGCCCGAGTACCCGGGCGGTTCCTGGCACGTCGAGGGGATGCTGAACGAGCGGATCGTCTCGACCGGCATCTACTACTGGGACAACGAGAACATCACCGAGAGCCGGCTGAGTTTCCGTGCGGCGCTCGACGACCCGGACTACGAGCAGAACGACGACAACGGTGTGCGCGAGGTCTATGGCCTGGAGGACATGGGCGCGCTGAACCAGGTGCTGGGATCGGCGTCGACGCCGGAGGGCAGGTGCCTCGCGTTCCCCAACATGCTGCAGCACAGTGTCGGTTCGTTCCGCCTCGAGGACGACACCCGTCCGGGACACCGGAAGATCCTCGCGTTCTTCCTGGTCGACCCGTCGGAGCAGATCGTCTCGACGTCGGACGTGCCGCCCCAGCAGCCGTGGTCCGACACCTCGACCATGACGCTCGAGCAGGCCAAGACGTACCGTGAACAACTCATGCAGGAGCGCAAGTTCTTCGTCGACGAGCACAACGAGCAGCTCTACGAGCGGGAATTCTATCTCTGCGAGCACTGAAGCCCCGGCTCCGCCGAGGCTCAGCGGGCCCGGCCGCTGACAGCGACGGGGCCCGCTGTGTGCGCCGGGTCCGGCGGTGTCCGCCGGTGACGGGTACCACGACCTCGGCGGCGTGCCGGCCCTACACCTTTTCCTGGCGCCGGTCCGAGTCTCCGGACGCTTCCGGCGTTCGCGGAGCCGTGCTCCCGGCGGGCGTCGGTACGGGACGGGCACGCAGCAGGTGGCGGAGCAGGGCTAGGCAGGCCAGGGTCGTGACAAGCACGCACACCCCGGTCCAGCCGAAGGCCGTGTAGGCGCGGACACCGAGCCAGGAGCCGGCACTGCCGCCCAGGAACGCGCAGGTCATGTACGCGGTGTTGAGGCGGGCCCGGAACTCGGGGCGCAGGGCGAAGATGCGGGCCTGGTTGGCCACCTGGCCGGCCTGCGTCGCCATGTCCAGCAGCAGCATGCCCGCCCCGAGGCCGGCCAGGCCCGCGGGCCCGCCCAGGTTCCCGGTCAGCAGGAGCATCCCGGCCGCGACGGCGCCGGTCAGGCAGAGAAGGCTCACGGTATCGGGGCCGTCCCGGTCGCTGCGCCGGCCGGCGACGGGGCCGGCGAACATGCCGCCCGCGCCCACGAGGGCGATGACCCCGACCGCCCCGGTGCCCAGGCCGTACCGGGGGCCGGTGACGAACAGGGTCAGGGCGGTCCAGGCGGCGCTGAAGGCGGCGAACACGAGGACCTGGTACTGGCAGGAGCGCCGCAGCAGCGGCTCGGTGCGCAGCAGCCGGAAGCAGTCCGCGAGCAGCTTCGGGTACGGCTGATCGGTGCCCGGCGCGGTGCGCGGCAGTGCGGCCGCCATGATCGGGGTCAGGAGCAAGGCCAGGGCCGCGGCCGCCAGATAGGGCGTGCGCCAGCCGATCCACTGCCCCAGGGTGCCGGAGAACGTACGGGCGAGCAGGATTCCGCCGATCAGGCCCGAGAGCAGGGTGCCCGTAACGACTCCGCGCCGCTCCGGTGAACTGAGCCCGGCGGCCAGCGGGATGAGGATCTGCGGGACCACCGTGGTCAGGCCGACGAGCGCGCCGGCGGTGGCCAGGACGGGCAGGCTGGTGGCCGTGGCGGCCAGGAGTAACCCCGCGCTGGTCAGGAGCAGCAGGGTCGGGACGAGGACGCGTGGGCGCACCCGGTCGCCGAGCGGCACCAGCAGGAAGATGCCCGTCGCGTAGCCGAGTTGGGTGCAGGTGACCACCAGGGTCGCGGAGGAGGGGGACACGTGGAGATCGGCCGCGACCAGCGGGCCGACCGCCTGCGGGAAGTAGACGTTGGCCACCGTGACGCCGCAGGTGACGGCCAGCAGCAGGATCAGCGGCCGGCTCGGCATCTGGACAGGTATCGGGGGAGAGGCGGAAGGGGCAGGGCTGTCGGGCATCGGGTACACCTTGGCCGTGAAAGGAGCTGAAGGGGAGGAGGACGGGGCAGGGCTGGACACCTCGCCGCAGGGAACCGGTTTGACCGGTTCCCGAACGTACCAGTTAAACCGGTTCCCCGCTAAGGTGGTTGTCATGGCGTCCCCTTCCGAACCGACGACGGCACGCTTCCGCAGCGGCGCGGGCCGGCTGTGCCTCGACTTCATGCGCACCCTGCGGCTGCGCGGCACGGACGAGGCCACCGAGGAACTGGCCGCCGCCCGGGACCTGGCCGACTGGGTCGCCCAGCTCGGGCCCTACCCGGCGGATACGGTCGTCCCGGTCCCGGACGAGGCCGTCCTCCTGAGGGCACGGGCACTGCGCGAAGCGGTCCACACCCTGCTCACGGCCGCCCGAGGCGACGACGGGCCGGCCGGCTGCCCCCCGGCCGAACGCGACCTGCTGAACGCTGTGGCCGCGGGCGCGACTCCGGCCGTACGGCTCGACGCCACGGGTGCGGCGGTCCACACGGCGCAGGACCCGGTGGGCGCAGTTCTCGCGGACATCGCGCGTGACGCCGTCACCCTGGCCACGTCGCCCGCCCTGAGCCGGGTACGGGCATGCTCCGGGCCCCGCTGCGCCGCCTGGTTCCTGGACACCTCCCGTCCCGGGAACCGGCGTTGGTGCTCCATGGAGACCTGCGGGAACACGTCCAAGAAGAACACCTGGCGCACCAGGCACACGACCGGGGCCTGACCCCGGTCACTGGGGGTGCCGACGACCCTCTGTACGGGCGATGCGTCGTCGCCGGCGGGATGGCGGATCTGGCGCAGACGGACGACGCAGGCGATGACGGACCGCAGCTCTAAGACTGCGGTTTCCGTCATCGGTGCCGTCTGCATGGCGGCGGTAGGCCGGTGCTCGCGCGGTGGGGTCAGCCGGACCGGAGGTTCTCCAAGGTCGAGCGCGTGTCGGTCCTCACCCATCGGGAGACATCGCTGACCTCGGGCGGAGTGGTCTTGTCATAGGTGGACGTGTAGACGCTCCAGTTCATCTGGTACGTCATCCAGCCGTCGCGCACCGCGAGGATCACCGCTCGGCTGCCGCTGGTACCCGCGCCGGACGTGGTGTCCTCGGTGACCAGGTAGGCCTCGTCCCCGAAACCCGACACCTTCTGCACCTCGTAGTCCGGGTAGCGCTGGCCGTACTCGGACCACACGGCCGTGAACTCGGCGGCGGGATCGGTCTTCTTGTGCAGATCCATCTCCACCGAGAGGTAGGCGTCGGCGTAGGAGGAACTGGACGCCGTCTTCAGGGAGATGCTGCAGGAGCTCTCGTCGATCGCCTTGTGCTTCAGCGCGGTGTGCGTGGGGGAACTGTCCTGCTGGGTGTACTCGGTGCGCAGGGCCGTGTAGTCGACCGAGGAGCAGAGGTTGGACTTGGCCTGGTACCCCGCGAGATCCGCCTTGTCGCCCAGCGGGCCGAGCACGACGATGCCCGCGGCCCACAGCGCGGAGGCGGCGACCGCACCGACCACGGCCCACAGCACCGCGCGCCCCGCGCCACCCTTGGCTCCGGGGGGCGGAGGGAAGCCCGGCGGCTGGCCGTACCCGTACGGCTGGGCCTGAGTGTAGGCCGGAGAAGGGCCGTACCCGGCGGCCGCCATCGGGGCCGGCGCTGCTGGAACGTGCCCTGCCGGAGCCGCCGGAAGGGGAGCTGCCGGAGCCGGTGCTGCCGGAAGCGGGGCCACCACCGTGGGCGCTGACGGGCTCGGCTCGGAGGCCGGTCCCGGTACGGGTTCCGGTCTTGGCGACGGGAACGGCTGCTGGTCCGCTCGTGGTTGGGGTTCCGGTGCGGGCCCGGGCGCGGGAGGGGCGGCCGGTCCGGGCGGGGGCGACGCCTGCGTCGGCGTCTGTGCCGGGACGTCCTCGGGCCGGTCCTGCATCCTGAGCTCCTTGATCATCGGGCGTTCGGTCAAGTGGGTGGAACAGGGTGCCGGCTCGGGAAAGGGGCCAACAGGCAGATTCTATGGGCAGGTTCGGCGGAAAGGGCTAGAGCAGCTGCTTTCGGACCAGATGGCTGAAGGCGAGCCATCCCGGGAGCACCGGGAGCCAGAAGGTGAGAAGCCGGTACAGCAGCACGGCGGAGAACGCGGCGGACGCCGGAAGTCCGGCCAGGGTCAGGGCGCTGGCGAGCGCCGTCTCGACACCGCCGATCCCGCCCGGGGTGGGGATGGCCGAGCCTGCGGCGCTGCCCACGAGGTAGGCGAAGGCCAGGGGCGCGAAGCCGATGGAGTGGCCGAACGCCCGTACCGAGGCGTCCAGACAGGCGATGTAGGCGAGGTTGAGCAGCAGGATGCCGCCGAACCCGGTGACCAGCTTGGCGGGTTGCTGCAACAGGTCGAGCAGGCGCGGCAGCACCCCCGAGAACAGGGCCCGTACCCGGGTGGTGACGAATCTGCGCAGCGGCGGGACGGCGGCGACCGCCAGGGCGAGGACGGTGGCGGCGAGCAGCCCGCCGATCACCGTGGTCGCGCTCGACGGGGAGAGCAGCGTCGTGTCCTGGGTGCCCGTCGCGTAGCCGAAGACGACGATGAGGAGCACATGGCCCACGCCGCCGGCCAGCTGCGAGGCGCCCACGCTAGCCACCGCGAACCCGGGCCTGACCTGGTTGCGCTGCAGGAAACGGGTGTTGAGCGCGATGCCGCCGACGGCGGCCGGGGCGAGGGCGAACGACGAGGCGAGCTGGGCCAGGACGGTCCGCCCGAAGGGGACCTTCTCGGGGACGAAGCCGAGCAGAGTCATCGCCGCCGCCACGTAGGTCAGGGCGGAGAAGGCCAGCGCGAGGACGGCCCAGGTCCAGTTCGCCTGCTCGATCAGGGCGTTGAGGTCGAGCGTGACCAGCTGGGAGAGCAGATAGCTGGCGACGGCGACCCCGCCGACGAGTGTGACCAGGGTGCGCGGTCTGATCCGCTCCAGCCGGGCCGGGGCGACGGGTGCCTCCGGGCGCATGAGGAGGACCTGGCGGCGGATGAGCGCCAGAGGGTCGTCTTCCGGGGTGTGCTCTGAGGTGCCGCTGTCCAGGGTGTCGGCGTCCTGGGCCTTGGCCTGTGTGGGGATAGTGTCCCGGGTCTTGCCGTGCGGGGTGCCGGCGTCCGGGGGGCTGCCGTGTTCGGTGTCGCCGTCCGCGCGGTCGGTGTGTGTGGTGCGGCCGTCCGGTGTGTCGGTGTGCGCGGTATCGCCGTCCGCGGGGTCGTCCCCTGTGCCGCCGGGGCTCGACGTGACGGCGTGCTGGGAGTCGTCCTTCGGAGTGCCGACGGCCTGCGCAGCCGCCTGGCGCTCGCGTTCCGCGCGTTCCCCGGCGAGCCGGCGCAGTGTCGTACGGGTGGAGCGGCTGAGCGCGATCGGCTGGAGCATCGGCAGGCTCCCCGCGACGGCGTCCGGCCCCAGCACCCGTGTCGCCGAGGCGACCGCCCGCTCGGGGCCCACCCGCAGCGCGAGCGTCGTCAGCAGTTGCGCCGTGTCCATCCGCAGCAGGATGTCCCCGGCCGCGATCTCTCCGCGGCCCAGCCCGGTGAGGAGGACCCCGCCCGAGCCGTCCACCAGCAGCGAGTCCCCGGTCAGCCGCCGGTGGGCGATACGGCGTGCGTGCAGGAGGCGCACCTGGTCCCAGACCCCGTCGAGGACCGCGTCGCCGACCTCCTCGTCGGTCAGCAGGTCCAGGGGCCGCGCCTCGGCGTGCTCGTGGACGAGCATCACCGCGTCGGGGCCGAGCTCGAAGCCGCCGATCAGCCTCGGCGTGCGCGCCCCCGCCGCGACGGCCGCGTACGCCAGCAGTGTCTCCTGCTCCAGTCTCTGGCGCAGCGACTGGAGACTGCCGCGCTCGCTGATCGGGCGCATCAGCACCTGGCGCCAGGCCTGGTGCATGAAGGCGTGTGCCTGCTGTTCCCGGTCGACGACCGTGACGTCGAGCGGCGCCCCGTCCTCGCGGGTCACACGGTAGCGACGGCCTCGGCCCGCGGGGGAGGAGGCTGGATCCTCCAGTTGCCGGGCGGCGATAGGCGTGAAAGCGGCCCGCCGCAGCGCGGCCAGGAGCGTGAGGGTGGTGGGCCGCACGTTCGGCGTGCCGACGGCGTACAGCGTGCCGCAGCCCACGCTCCAGCCGATCAGCAGCGTGAGTACGACGGAGGACAGCGTGGTGTACCCGCCGGCCAGCGTCGTGAAGGCGTTCAGGACGAGCACGGTCCACAGCGTCGCCCGCCAGCGAGGACGGCGCGCCGTGCCCACCGCCGTCATGAAGGCGACGACCGGAGCGACATAGCCGTGCACGGGGTCCGTGACACCGCCGCCGGGCGCGACCCGGGTGAGCGCGTCATGGACGGCGAAGGGCGCGTACCGCGTCACCCACAAGCCGGTGCCGAGCGCGGCGCCGTGCGCGAGGACGGCCGCCAGGACGCCGTCGGCCACCCGCGCACCGTCCCGGCGCAGGAGCCGCTCGAGGGCGAACAGGACCGGGACGAGGAGCACGGCCAGGTTGGCGGGGGAGCCGAGGAAGTCGATCAGATGGCGGGAGGTGTGGGCGGTGGTGCTGCGCGAGACGTCGTGCTCGACACCGGAGGTGGTGGCGTGCGCGCCCCAGGCCACGACCAGGAGCAGGGCGATGCCGAGCACTCCGGTCAGCAGACGCAGCAGGTCCGCCGCCCTTCGGCAACGCGCCGGGAGAAACGGCTCGTTGGCCCCGGAATACCCGGCACGACGTACCTCGGCACCTGGCCCCTCGGTACGAGACCCGTCGCCGCGGTGCGCCTCGGCATGATGCGCCTCGGTCGGTTTCACGTCCGGTACGTTCAACGCTCTTGCCTCAACGGTTCGGTGCCTTCTTCTTCCGTACGGTTTTGTCTCGCCCAAACCGCCCCCAACTGCCCGGGGTACCCTACCTGTCCCACATGAGGACACCCGGTCCGGCACGACCGGCACCAACTCCCGTGTGCGGCTCTTCACGTCCGCCCTGGGCGGTCGCCGGCCGCAGGGTGGTCGCGCGGTCGCGTCAGTCCGTACCCGCCGCCGACCCCGACAACTCGCCGATGCCCCGCAGTCGTTCGGCCGCGTCCGTGCCGTCGGCCGGGGTGAACACCACCAGGATCTGATGCGCAGTGCCGGCGCTGAGGAACTGCGCGTACAGCTCGAGCACGCCGGTCGGTCCGACGACCCGCTTGCGCTGCGTGAAGCGCGCCGACACCTCGTGCGCGGCCCACAGTTCCTCGAACTCGGGGCTCTCCCGCAGCAATTGCGCGACCAGGTCCCGGGCCGCCGCGTCGGACCGGCGCACCAGGGTCGCCCGCAGATCGGCCACGCGGGCACGGGTCTCCTGGTCCCGGGTCTCCTCCGTGAACACCTCGCGTGCGGCGGGATCCGTGAACCAGCGGTAGTACGTACTGCGGCTCGCGCCCGTGTACCGCGACGCGTCCGAGAACAGGGCGACGGACAGCCGGTTCTGCGCGAGCGTCTCGCCGAGATCGGTCATGATGTGCGCCGGTACGGCGGTGAGCTGCTCCAGGACGCGGAGCAACGCGGGCTCGGGCTCCAGGACTTGGGAGGGAGCGGGCTGCACGGGATGGTCCGCCAGCCGGTGGAGATGGGCCCGCTGCGGTTCGGTCATCTCCAGCGCCGTCGCGAGAGACGCGACTACCTGAGCCGAGGGCCTGCTGGTGCGGTTCTGCTCCAGCCGTGTGTAGTAGTCCAGCGAGATGCCGGCGCGTTCGGCGACCTCCTCGCGACGGAGCCCCGCCACCCTGCGCAAACCCCCGACGGCGTCGGCCGGTTGGACCGCCGCACGCCTCATGCGCAGAAACTGCGCCAACTGATCTCCGTCCACATCTGCCACCCTGCCACGATTCCTGCCAGGGAGAACCTCTCCCCGGGAGAGACCCGGCCTGCCACAGGGCCCCCTGCCGGGCACATGATCGATCCATGCTCGACGAAACCCGCACCCAGGCATCCCACCAGCACGAGACCACGGCCCCCGGCGCCCATGCTCCCGGAAGCGAGACCTCCACGGCCCCCGGCGCCCTCGCCCCCAGGAGCGAGACCTCCACATCCGGCGCCGGCCGCGAAGGGAGCGAGACGTCCAAGTCCCAGGCCGGCCGCGCCGTGCGCGAGACCTCCACGACCGACGCTCACGCCGCACGACGCGAGACCATCGTCACGGACACCCGTCCCACCGGGTGGGACGAGACCACCACCCCCGACTCCCACCCCGCCTGGAACGAGGCCGATGTTCCCGGTGCCCGTCTCGCCTGGACCCGGACGGGCAGTGGACCGGCCGCCGTCTGGGCCCACCCCCTGTGCAGCAGCAGCCTGACCCCGGAGTCGTTCGGCGCCTTCGACTGGAGCCCCGTGGCCGCCGCGGGCCGGCAGCTGGTCCGCTACGACGCCCGTGGCCACGGCCGCTCCACCGGACAGCCCGTCCCGGACGACTTCCGCTTCCCCCGGCTCGCCCGCGACCTGCTCACTCTCCTCGACGTGGTCTCCCCGGACGCGCCGGTCGCCGGCATCGGACTCTCCCTGGGTACCGCCACCCTGCTCCACGCCGCGGTCATGGCCCCGCACCGCTTCGACCGCCTCGTGCTCACGGCACCTCCCACGGCCTGGGAGAGCCGACCCCAGCAGGCCGCCGCCTACGAGCAGTTGGCCGATCTGGTGGAGGAACACGGGGCCGGGGTCATCGACACCGCCCTTGCCGCGGCCCCCGTACCGGATCCCTACCGGGGTGCGCCGGGCTTCCCGTTCCCCATCGAGGCCGACGCGGACCTGCTCCCCGCGATCCTGCGCGGCGCCGCCGCGTCCGACCTGCCGGCCAAGGAGGCGCTGGCCGGGCTGCGGATGCCGGTCCTGATCCTGCCCTGGACGGGCGACCCGGGCCACCCGCTGTCGACCGCCGAGACACTGGCCTCGGTGATCCCCGGCGCACGGATGAAGACCGCCCATCACATGGACGACCTGCGCGCCTGGGGCGCCGACGCCGCACAGTTCCTACGTCCATGACCCGGGCCGGCCGCTCGGCATCAGACCGTTGCCGCCCGATGCCCGCCATCCGGAGCGAACCGCCGCCGGTCCTCCGGGGCCGGACCAACGGCGACCGGCCGCCCGTGCGAATCGGGGGGCAGCGTGGGCCTTGAACAGCGCGGAGGGCTCGGCCGCCGGGAGAACGGGGGCTCTCCGCGCGGTGCTCCTCCCGGGTCGCTCACCCGGCGTGCGTCCGCGGACCGGTCCGACCCGCCTCGTCAGCGCGAAATGCGTGCCTCGATGCCGTCGAGCAGGCACTCCAGGCCGATCCGGAAGGTTTCGTCGGCGTCCAGATGGGCCGCGTCGCGTACCACGGTGGACAGCGCGGGAAACCGGCCGGTGGCGAACTGCCGCCGCAGATAGGGCCCGAGCTCGGCCTGCCAGCGCTTCTCGTCCATCCCGGTGGCCCGCTCGGCGCGCTGCCCGGCGATCTCCCGACGCACCGCGCCGATCACGTAGGCGTTGACCGCCCCGACCGCCGGCATCACGGCGTCCAGGCCGACGCCGTCGAGCGCGGCGACCACACTCTCCCCGCAGGCCAGCGCATGCGGCCCGAGCTGGGGGCGGCCGCCGAGGAGGTCGGCGAACCATTCGTGTTCGTGGACGGTGTGCCGGGTGGATTCGGCCAGGGACCGCAGGACCTCCCGCCAGGTGTCCCCGGTCGGTCTGATCTCGGCGTAGGCGGCGTCGACCATGAGGTCGAGCAGCTCGTCCTTGCTGTCGATGTAGCTGTACAGGCGCATCGGACGGACGTCCAGCTCGGTGGCGACCTTGCGCAGGGACACCGCGTCCAGGCCGTCCGCGTCGGCCAGCCGGATCGCCGCCCGCACGATCCGTTCCCGGCTCAGCGGGACCGGAGCCGGTCTCTCCTGCGGCTCCGGTCTCTCCCACACCAACATGGCGCCACAGTACCTCGCATCGAGGCGATACAGTGTATCGACTCATACGGTGTATCGAAGGGGGCCTCATGACCATCGCCATCGTCGGAGCCGGGCTCGGCGGCCTGGCCCTGGCCCGGGTGCTGCACGTGAACGGCATGGACTGCGTCGTCTACGAACGTGAGACCTCACGCGACGCACGCGGTCAGGGCGGCATGCTCGACATCCACTCCGGCCAACGCGCCCTGCGCGAGGCCCGGCTGATCGACCGGTTCCACACCATCGCCCGCGGCGAGGGCCAGGACATGCGCCTTCTCGAACCGGACGGAACCCTGCTGCTCCAGGAGGACACGCCCGACGACGCCCCGCTCCTACGGCCCGAGGTCGACCGTGCAGACCTGCGCGCCCTTCTGCTGGACTCCCTCCCGGAAGGCGTTGTGCGCTGGGGACACGCCTTCACCTCCGCCGAGGAGGGCCGGCTGCACTTCGCCGACGGCACCAGCGCCCCGTACGACCTGCTGGTCGGCGCGGACGGCGCACAGTCCCGGGTCCGCCCGCTGCTCACCGACGCCCGCCCCGCGCACATCGGGCACAACGTCGTCGAGATCGGCATCCCCGACATCGACCGCACGTACCCCGACCTCGCCGCGATGGTCGGCCGGGGCACCTACTGGGTGCTGGGCGACGGCATCTCCCTCGCGGCCCAGCGCAACGGCGACGGCCGCGTCCGTATAGGCCTCGGCCTCTACAACACTCCCGAGGACTGGTTCGCCACGAGCCGGATCCCCCTCGACGACCCGGCCGCCGCCCGGGCACGGCTGATCGAGCTGCTCCCGGGCTGGGACGCACGCTTCCACGCGCTGATCGCGGCCTGCGACGACATGGTCGTGCCGCGGGCGATCACCACCCTCCCGGTCGGCCTGAACTGGCCCTCGGCACCGGACGTCACGCTGATCGGCGACGCCGCGCACCTGATGCCGCCGGTGGGGGAGGGCGCCAACATGGCCCTGCTGGACGGAGCCCAGCTCGCTCTCGCCCTGGCGGCGCATCCGGGCGACGTCCCGGCCGCCGTCAAGGCGTACGAACGCGAGATGTTCGAACGCGCCGGTGCCGCCGCCCGGATGTCCGCGAGGATGCACGACCTGCTGACATCACCGGGTGCGGCTCGCAAGGTGCTCGCGTTCTTCCAGCCGGGCTGAGCGCATTCCGAACGCGGTCCCGCATGCGGCCGGGCCGCCGCCGCGGGGAGGCCCGGACTGTGTGAGCCGCCCGGGCTGTGAGGTGGGCGTGCCGCTGCCGATACCTGGCCGCAGCGCCTCTGGCTGCACCGGAGCGCTGCCCGGCGTCGGACCACGTGCCCCCACACTGCCGTTCGCCCGGCCCTCCCGCATCCCCGAACCCCCGCTAGGGCGCCCGGAGTTCCTGCTCCGCGACCACCGGCGGCAGCGGCTCGCGCGCCGCGTGCCAGGAGGCGGGCAGCGCGGCGACCCCCGTGCGGGCGGCGATCACCCCGCCCGCGATGGCGCAGGTGGTGTCGATGTCGCCGCGACCGCCGACCGTGGACCACAGGCCCTCGTGCAGGTCGTCGAGGTGCCCCGCCGCGCACCACAGGGCGTACGGGACGGTGTCGGGCCCCGACATCCGGTACCCGGAGCCCAGTACCTCGGCCGCGTGCCGGACCGAGGTGTGTTCCGGCATCCGGGCCGCGATGCGTACCCCCGACCGGACGTCGCTGTCGGGGAGTTGTGCCGCGACCGCGTGCAGGAATTCCGGCCGGTCCGGGGCGGGCCCGCCCCGGCTGCGGGTGGCCAGCGCCGTCGCGAGGGCGACCGCCACGGCCCCGGCGACGGCCTCCGGGTGGTGGTGCGAGACGGTGCTCTGGCGCGCGGCCTGCTCGGCGACCGCGTCGAGGTCGGCGGCGTGCCAGGCGCCGAGCGGGGCGGCCCGCATGGCCGCGCCGTTGCCCCAGGAGCCTTGGCCCCCGAACTGCCCGGAGACCACCTCTCGCCAGTCCTCGCCCGCACCGATCCGCCGGAGCACGTCGTGCATCGAGGCCCCGTAACCGCGGTGCGTGTCCTCGGCGTAGGCGGCGGCGAGGCGCAGCGCGAGACGGTCCTGGTCGACGATGCCGCCGCCCTCGGCGAGTTCGCGCACCAGCACGAGAGCCTGGGCGGTGTCGTCGGTCCACTGCCACAGCGGCTCCGGGGGCAGCACCCGCGCCTCGAGGGCCGCCGGCCCTTCCCGGCGCAGGATGCCGAACCAACGGTCACCGAAGGCGTCGCCGAACGCGAGCCCGTACAACGAATCCAGCACGGCGGGGGGCAAGGTGATCATCAGCGCAGTATGTCAACCGGGGCGGCACCACCGCGCCCGGAATTACGGGGAGTTGAGGACAGGCGTACTGCACAGCGGCTGTCACATCCGCGAGCCCGCCGGTGTCTTCATGCCGAACCGCTCGACCAGGTGGGTCGAGCGGACAAGCGGACCGGCTCAGCCGACCGAACCGGCCAACCAGCCTTTGAAGAAGACGAAGGAGACACCATGACCCCGCGCATCCCCAAGGCCGAACTCCCCATGCAGCTGAAGGAGGCCCTGGCCCAGCAGCTCGGCGCCGTGCCCGAGCCCGTCGAGGTCGCGTTCAACCAGCCTGCCGTCGCGACCGCCAGCCTTGAGTTCTCGGCCAAGGCCGCGGCGTGGGACGCGGTCGACGAGGGACTCAAGACGTTCGCGCACATGGCGGTGGCGGCGCAGGTCGGCTGCGGCTGGTGCCTGGACGTCAACTACTTCGCCGCCCTGAACCAGGACCTCGACCTGGACAAGGCGAGCCAGGTCCCCGACTGGCGCGCCAGCGACGTGTTCACCCCGCTGGAGCGCGAGGTGATGGAGTACTCCGAGGCCATGACCAACACGCCGCCCACCGTCTCCGACGAGCTGTCGGGGAGCCTGCTCCGGCAGCTCGGCCCCGCCGGCCTGGTCGAACTCACCGTGTTCGTCGGGATCGCCAACCTGTCGACCCGGGTCAACACGGCCCACGGGATCACCTCCCAGGGCTACTCCGAGGCCTGCCGGATCCCGCTGGCCGAACGGCCCCGGACCGCGAGCGCCGCCTGACGCCATGACTGCCGTGAATGATGCCGCCATGACCGCCGCGAATCATGACCCCATGACCGATTACCCCGTGACCGATGACCCGTTCGTCATCCACCGCAGACTGCTGTTCACCGTCGCCTACGAGATGCTGGGCTCCGCGGCGGACGCCGAGGATGTCTTACAGGAGACCTGGCTGCGCTGGGCCGGCATCGACCGCTCCCAGGTCCGCGAGCCGCGCGCGTACCTCGTACGGGCCGTCACCCGGCAGTCCCTCAACAGGCTGCGCACCCTCGCACGCAGCCGCGAGGACTACGTCGGGCAGTGGCTCCCGGAACCGCTGCTGACCACCCCGGACGTGGCCGAGGACGTCCAGCTCGCGGAGAGCGTCTCGATCGCGATGCTGACCGTGCTCGAGACGCTCGCGCCCACCGAACGGGCCGTGTTCGTGCTCCGCGAGGTCTTCGACCTGCCGTATACGGAGATAGCCGAGGCCGTCGGGAAATCGTCGTCCGCGGTGCGGCAGATCGCCCGGCGGGCCCGCGAACACGTCAGCGCCCGCCGCCCGCGGATGCGGGTGAGCCGCTCGGAACAGCAGGCGGTGGTGGAACGGTTCCTGGCCGCGCTGCGCACGGGCAGGCTCCAGGACCTGCTGGACGTCATGGCCCCCGACGTGGTCCTGATCGCCGACGGGGGAGGGCTGGTGTCCGCCGCCCTGGTGCCGATCGACGGGGCGGCCGAGGTGGCGCCGGTGCTCGCCCGGGTGCGGCAGGTGGTCGCCTCGCTCGGGACGGCGGTCGTCTCCCTCAACGGCGAGCCCGGGGTCAGGGTCGACTTCGACGGGGAGCCGGCCGCGATCAGCCTGGAGGTGGCGGACGGCCGCGTGGCCCGCATCTACGTGGTCCGCAACCCGCAGAAGCTGACACGCCTGGAGGAGCCGGCCGAACTGGCCAGATGACGACGGCCACGCCCCCGGACAGCCCAGGCAGCCGCCACTCGCCTGTCCGCCAGTAGGTCGGCCGACACGTTCGTCGTCCAGCCGCCAGGGGATGCCGTACGAGGTCCTGCCCAGCACGCGGATGCCGGGCAGGACCTCTGAACCGGGCCTCGCCCCCCCCGCGGCCCGAGCGGGATACGGGCGGCGAACAGGTCCGTCGGACACTTCTCTCGGACATCCGGTTCGGCCGACTGGCCACCGGTGTCACGACCCCCGGATCAGCTTCTTGATCTCGGGCAACGTGGTGCCGGAGCTCACGTCGACGAAGATGACGTCGTCCCCGGCGTCCTTCAACGCGATGGCGACGCCGGGATCGACTCCCTTGATCGCGTAGGCCGTCGCCGGCGTCGCCCGCTTGGAGTCGTCGCCATGACCGGGAGTGTCGTCGCAGGCGGGAACCGTGGCGGCACCGAGTCTCGCGCCCAGGACGAATCCCTTGGCTTCCGATCCCAGGTACGTTCGGCCCGCGTACTCCACCCGGTACGTACACGATGCGGCGGAGCCGCCGCCGTCACCGCCCGTGGAGGCGGTGCAGCCGACGGCCGTCGTGACCAGGACCGCCACCGACAGCACCTTCACGGCCCCCGCCACGCCGAACAGGTTCACGCCCTTCATCGATCCGCCTCCTCGTGGAACGTTCGCCCGCTGACGTCCTTCAGCCCGAAAGGCGTCCGGTCTCATGAGTACGACGCCGCGGAGGCTGTGCGCGTTCGGTCAGCCGGCGGCTGCCTGTCACTGAACGGTCGCCGTGCGGGCCGCCGGGGGCGCCGGCCGCGCGGAGAACGTTCTTCGGCGCAGGGCACGGGCAAAATGCAGAACCGCGTCCCAGATGGTCAGCCGGCGGTGGGAGGTACAGCGACCGGGTGCCTATGGCCGCCTCGCAGCTCGTACGGCAGGCCAGAGCGCGCCACGCCGCCCCGGCCCCATTGCGTGGATGCAGGCCGTCAGGTCCCCGAACTGCGCTTACGACCGGGCCAATCCGGATCGTCCTCGGCGCCCGGCAGATCCCGATGCCCCTCGTGCCAGGGATTCGTCCACCCGCACGCCCCGCACGAATAGCGCCCGTTCACTCCGGAGATCTCGGTCCCGCACCCGCGGCAGCCCGTCGTCGTGATCTCCTGCGTGTCCAGGAACGCCGCAGCCGCCGCGGCGGTCGCGGCCGAATCGGCAACGGGGCGCTGGGCACGCTGCGAACGTCTCACGCTCCAACCCTACCGGCGCCCCTGGGAGCGGCCGCAAGGATCCGGGCCCCTCGGGATGGCCACCGGGCGGGGCCACGACCGACCAGGGTCCAGCCACCGACCACCGCAAAATGCGGCCGCGAGCCAGCCGACACCGCGCCGGGACTGCCGACACCGCCGGGGCCGCGGCGCACGGTGCAGCACGCGCACGCGCTCAGGAGGGCCCGCCGCCCGCCGAACCACCATCGGGCAGGAGCTGGACCAGGCCCACCCACGTGTGCCTGTCCGCCTGGGCGTGCACGGCACGGACCCTCCAGCGGCCGGCCGGCAGCGGGACCGGCGCCTGGTCGGGCAACCTGCCCCAGTGATCCCTGATGTTCAGGGCGGCGCCCGCCTCGGCGGCGCTGATGAGCACGGCCGGACCATCCACCACCCAGGTCCCGCATTCCTCCCACGGCGTGTCCGGGGCGGCGAGCACACCCAGCGCCCCGGCCTTGATCGCGGCGTCCGAGGAGGCGGCGAGCCACCGCAGGAAGACCCGCTGCTCGGGCAGATAGCAACTCACGGCGGGCTCGTCGCCCAACACCAGCGCCTGCGCGCCGTGCGTGCCGACGGCAATCACACCGGCCAGACCCGCCACGGCACAGGCCCGGTCGCAGTCGTCGTAGACGATGTCGACCTCGCTGAGCGTGCAGCCCCGCCACGCGGCCAGCGCGGAGACCGGGACGACGACCAGAGGCCCGCCCTCCGACTCCACCCAGGAAAGAGGGGAAGCGGGGGACACGCCTGTCACGGCAGAGACAGAGTCACTCACGCCGTCAGTGTGCCGCCGCCCACTGACAACGGGCTTTCCCGATGCACTGGACCCCCGTGGACCCGTTTTCGGACGGAGGGTCGTCGTGCGAAGATTCCCCGCCAGGATCTGACCGACCGGGCCGACCTGGCCGACAAAGTGATGGCCAGGCGTCGGCGCCCCAGGAAGAGCACATGCGTACCAACAAGATCATCGCCGCCCGGACGGCCACCTTCGCCGTGGGAGCCATTCTCGCCACCGGATGCGGCGTGGGCAACGGACCCGCCGACCCGGTTGTGGCCACCGCCCCCGCCCGTTCCGCTGCCTCGGGACCCTTCGACCAGAACGCCGTTCGAAGCGAACTGCAGGCGGCCGTCACGGCAGCCGGACTGTCGGGCGGTGAGGTGAAGACGGGGTACGAGGAGTCTCGGAAGCCGCACGCCCCCGCAGGCACGGCGAAGGCACGTAAGGCTGCCGCTCTGGCCACCAAGCTCGCCCCCTGCGTCGTCACCTGGTGGCCCACCGGGAAGGAGCACCACTCCCCGCACTCCACCGATCCGGCCGCCGGACGTCGGCAACTGAAGGCCGTGCTGGCAAGCCTGGCGGCGCGGGGCTGGAAAGTGAGCACGCCGCCGAAGGAAGGACCGTTGGGGGACAACGGCACCTATCTCATGGTTTCGTACAAGAAGAAGGGCTGGCTTCTCTACGCGCGGAACTACACGGCACCCGTACTCGACCAGGTGACGCTCATGGCAACAGAGTTGGCCTGCTTCGCCCGGCTCACCGACGAGGAGCAGGCTCTCATCGACAGCGATGCCCCGTAAGCAGCGCCGTGCGGGCTCGGATACCCAAGCGCGCAGGTCGGGATCACGCTGGACGGCGGCGGGAGCGTCTCGCCCTCCGCGGTCGGTGTCCCGGAAACGGTGACTGGGTTTACGCCGTCCCCACGCCCTCCGTGGTCATCGACAGCAGCACCAAGGCATCGTGCTCAGGCGTGCCCGGCGAGGCCTGGTAGACCAGCAGGCGCTGGCCGTCGCCCGTCGTGCCGAGTACCTCGTTGGCGAGGGTGACCACGCCGATCACCGGGTGCCGGAACGCGGTTTCGCCGCCGCGTTTGACCCACACCTCGTGGCGGCGCCACAGAGCGGCGAACTCGGCGCTGGATGACGACAGTTCATCCACCAGGGCGGCGGCCCGCTCAGGCGCGGTCAGCTCGGCGGTGTGCAGGTGCGCGACGCAGTTGCGGGCCACCCGGTCCCAGTCGGTGAAGAGGGCCCGCGCGGCCGGGTGTAGGAAGGTGTACCGGACCGTGTTGCGCGCCGCGGGCGGCCAGTCGCCGAGCCCGGGCATCAGCGCCAGGCCCTCCGGGTTCGCCGCGAGTACGTCGTTGACCTCGTCGACCACGTACGCGGGGCTCGGCCGGACCGACTCGAGGAGCAGCCGCAGACCGGGGCCGGCCGGTCGTGGGTCGGAAGGCCGGCGCCGTGGCGTGCGCCCGGCGGTCTGGTCGGCGAGCCCGAGGAGGTGGGCGTGCTCGTCGTCGGTGAGCCGCAGGGCCCGGGCCAGCGCGCCCAGGACCGCGTCGCTGGGCGTGCTCTCGCGCCCCTGCTCGATGCGGATGTAGTAGTCCACGCTCACCCCGGCGAGCGCGGCCAGCTCCTCGCGGCGCAGTCCGGGCGTGCGCCGGATGCCCGGCCCGGTGGGCAGCCCGACGTCGGCCGGGCCGATGCGCCCGCGCCGGATCCGGAGGAACTCGGCCATCGCGTTCATGGAGCCGAGTCTGCCATCGGAGGCCCCCCTTCTGGGTGGCCGTGATGCACCCAGGAACACTGCGGCCTCCCCGAGCCCCGCCCGGCGGTGCAGCCTCGGACCATGACTCACACGATCATCATCGGCGGCGGCTCCGGCATGGGTCTCGCCCTGGCCCGCACACTGCTGGCCCAGGGCGGGGACGTGACGATCGCCGGCCGGTCCGAGGACCGGCTCGCGACGGCCGCAAAGGAACTGGAGCGACACGGACACGGGAAGGTCGGCACGGTCACTGCCGACATGGGACGCGAGGAGGACGTGGCCGAACTCTTCGACCGGGTGGGGACGGTGGAGCACGTGGCGGTCACCGCGGCCGACGCGACCGGCGTCTACGGCCCGACCACCGACGTCGACACCGCGACCGCGCGTGCCGTCCTCGACACCAAGCTGCTCGGCGCCTGGCTGATCGCCAAGCACGGCGCCGGACGGATCACCGGCTCGATCACCTACACCTCGGGCATCAACGCATACCGGCCGAACGGCTCCAACACCATCATGGCCGCGGCCAACGGCGCGCTCGCGTCACTGGCGTACGGGCTGGCGCTCGAACTGGCGCCGGTCCGCGTGAACGTCGTCTCCCCGGGCTGGGTGGACACCCCCATCTGGGACCAGCTCGGCATGGACAAGCAGGCTGCCTTCGCCGACCTGGCCAAACGCCTTCCGGCCCGCCGCGTCGGCACCCCCGACGACATCGCCCAGGCCTTCGTCTCGCTCATGGGCAACGGATTCATCACCGGAACCGTGCTGCACGTCGACGGAGGGCACCGGGTCACCTGATCCGGGGGCCGAGGCTGCCGCCCGCAGGCCGGGGACGGGGACGGGTGCTAGGGGTCGAATGGCGTGGTCCTTCAGCCGAACATGCCTGCGTAGGGGGCCGGTTCGCCGGTTATCGGGTCCAGGCCCGCGTGGAACCGGCGTTCTTGCTCCTCGTGGTGGACGAAGGTGCCCACGCGTCCCCAGAGCGAGAGGTCGCTGAGGGGGCATTCGTCGAACTCGGCGGACGGCACCATGGGGCTTGTATGACTATTTGTGCTGAATGAGAAATGAATTTGCATTCCTTAAGAGTCCGGTGTTCTGCGCCGTTTTGATCCGTCCTGGGCGTGAGGATCAATGCATGCCCGGCCGAACGGTCCGGGCCGTGTCGGGGCATCAGCTCCGCTGCGTACGGAAAGGTCTGAACATGATCAACGGGTTGAAGAGGGCCGCGGCCCTGGGGGCGGCGACAGTGGCCCTGGCCGCGGGCGCGGTCGTCGGAACGGTCGGAACCGCGTCGGCCGCCCCGCAGGACCACCACCGGCCTTCGGCGGATCGGCACCACTGTGTGAAGGTGCCGGGGCACTGGGCGCGGGAGTGGCAGCCTGCCTACCGGGACCGGCACCACCACTGGCACCCCGGCCACTGGACCCGCGTCTGGCGCCCCGCCCACAAGGAGTGCCACCGCTGACCTTGTGACTGACGCCGACCTCCGCCCGTAGGGGGCGGCGGCGAGTCGAACCCGAACCGGTCCCGGTACGCCCGTAAGAAGGCATACCGGGGCCGGTTCGCCTTGTCGCACCCGGGCTTCGGGCCACACGTGCCGAATGGGTACGGCGTTCCCGGAAGAAGCGAACGGTACCTGCGGCGGCGAGATCCCGGGGCCACGACAGGCAACCCCGAACAGGCGCCCGCCGCATTGGTGCTGCGCCCCCCGAACTCGACTCCCCTTCTGCGTCACCCCCCTCGGAGGGCCGGTCCGTCCCCCACCCTCGAGCACGTCGTCTTCGCGGCACGTCAGTTCCGGCCGGCGGACACCACGTTGGCCAGCGGCGCCCCGGCGGCGTAGCGGGCCAGTTGGGAACGCACCAGCGCCAGGGCGCGCGGCCGGAAGGCCGACGTGGTCGCGGCCACGTGCGGGCTGATCAGCGTGTTCGGCGCCGTCCAGAGGGGGTGGTCCGGTGGGAGCGGCTCCGGGTCGGTGACGTCGAGACCCGCCCATAGACGTCCGGCACGCAGTTCCGGGAGCAGCGCTTCGGTGTCCACCACGGCGCCACGGCCCACGTTCACCAGGACGGCTCCGTCCCTCAGCCCGGCCAGGAATCCGGCGTCGACCAGACGTCTGGTCCCCTCGGTCAGGGGCAGGGTCAGCACCACGGCGTCGGCTCGCGGCAGCAGGGACGGCAGTTCCCCCAGGGCGTGCACCGGTCCGTGCGGCGCGGTCCGGGCCGTGCGGGCCACCCGCAGCACTTCGCACTCGAACGGCACCAGCCGGGCTTCGACGGCGGCTCCGATCGCTCCGTAGCCGAGGACCAGGACGGTGCGGTCGGCGAGCGCCGGGCGGAAGGCCGGGGACCACTGCCGCGCCTCCTGCGCCCGGACGAGCTCCGGGATTCTGCGCAGCACCGCCAGCAGCAGCGTCACGGCGTGCTCGGCCGTACTCGTGTCGTGCAGCCCGCGGGCATTGCAGAGGGTGACGCTCTCGGGCACGTGCGGCAGCAGATCCTCCACCCCCGCGCTCTGCGACTGCACCACCCTCAGCGCGGGCAGCCGGCTCAGCACCGGCACCGCCGAGGCGGTGTGGGTGTACGGGACGACGAAGAACTCGACACTCCGCAGCGCACCGGCGGTGGGTGCCGGGTCGCGGCCGTTCCAGACGACGGCGCGCCAGTCCGCGGGCAGGCCGCCCAGCTCCGACGGCGTGTACGGCAGCAACGCCCGCGCTGTTGTCGCATTGCCGGCCAAGACCGTCATATGCGGACCTCCCTGTCCGACCGATCCGCGTAGCGCCCCGCCTCGCCCCGTCCGGCGTTCGTGCCATCCAGGGACGGCCGGGGAGCACTCATATGTTCCCGCGGATGACGTGGGTCGGCATGCGCGGCAATGCGCAGGAGGTCCTCGTCCGGCGTGCGCAGGTGGGCGGCGGCTGTGCCTGCCCCCGGCGCACGCGGCCCTCGGCAGCTGACAGGCCTGGCGTGTCGCTCTTGCACGAGGACGCGAGGTCCCCTTCGACCCGCTTCGGCCGCCGGAGTGACATCGGTGGCCGAAGCGGGTCCGGCCCCGCGCGTCGGTCGGGGTGTCCGCCGCCGGTGCATTTTGCTGGCCACCGAATTGTGATGTGCCGACCCCAGGCCGCCCCCGCCCCGCCGCCCGGCGAGGTCGGATGCGGGCGGGAAGCTAGCGAGGAGGACCGTGATGGCAGGAACTGCCGACGAGAGCGGCACGCCGTTGGTCGCACGGCTTCTGCGAGGGCAGAAGGCCCTGGTGACCGGCGCCAACTCGGGGATCGGCAAGGCGACCGCGGTCGCTCTGGGCCGGGCGGGGGCGGACGTCGTGGTCAACTACGTCGTCGGAGCCGATGAGGCCGAGAAGGTCGTCGAGGAGATCAAGGGCTTCGGGGTCAACGCCTACGCCCACGAGGCCGACGTTTCGGACGAGGCCCAGGTCGTCGAGATGGTTGCCCGGATTGTGCGGGAGTTCGGGACCATCGACATCATGGTGGCCAACGCCGGGCTCCAGCGGGACTCCTCGCTCGTGGATATGACGCTGGCCCAGTGGCAGAAGGTCATCGACGTCAACCTGACCGGGCAGTTCCTGTGCGCGCGGGAGGCCGTCAAGGAGTTCATGCGGCGCGGTGTCGTCCCGGAGGTGTCCCGTGCGGCGGGCAAGATCGTCTGCATGAGCTCGGTCCACCAGATCGTCCCGTGGTCGGGTCACGTGAACTACGCCTCTTCCAAGGGTGGTGTCGGCATGATGATGCAGACCCTGGCCCAGGAGCTCGCCCCGCACCACATCCGGGTGAACGCGGTCGCGCCGGGCGCCATCCGCACCCCGATCAACACGTCCGCCTGGGACACTCCCGAGGCCGAGGCCGAGCTCCTCAAGCTCATCCCATACCGCCGGGTCGGCGATCCCGAGGACATCGCCGACGCCGTGGTCGCGATCACCTCGGACCTGCTCGACTACGTGGTGGGCACGACCTTGTACGTCGACGGCGGGATGACCCTCTTCCCCGGCTTCGCCACCGGCGGCTGAGGCCTCGTGGAAGACCATGTGACGCCCCGCCGGGTGGTGATCATCGGGGGCGGTTTCGCGGGGCTGTTCGCGGCGCGGGCCCTGCGCCGGTCGCCGGTCGCGGTGACGTTGATCGACCGCCGGGCGCATCACCTCTTCCAGCCGCTGTTGTATCAGTGCGCGGCCGGGATCCTGTCGGAGGGCCAGATCGCCCAACCGTTGCGCGCGGTCCTGCGCCGCCACACGAATGTGCGCTGCCTGCTCGCCGATGCCACCGAAGTGGATGTGCAGGGACGCGCCGTGCACGCGCGGCGGCCCGAGGGCGGCAGCCTCGTCGTTCCCTACGACGACCTGATCGTCGCGGGCGGTATGCGCCAGTCGTACTTCGGGCACGACGAGTTCGCGGCCCACGCGCCGGGCATGAAGACGCTGGAGGACGCGCTGGAGATCCGCCGCCGGATCTACCACGCCTTCGAGATGGCCGAGTCCGCCACCGACGCGCGGGACCGGCGGCACTGGCTCACCTTCGCCCTGGTCGGCGGCGGGCCGACCGGGGTGGAACTGGCCGGCCAGATCCGGGAGATCGCCGGTCACACCCTCGACCGGGAGTTCCGGACCATCGATCCCCTCCAGGCCCGGGTACTGCTCTTCGAAGGGTCCGACAAGGTGCTGGCGCCGTTCGGTGACCGTCTGGCCGGCCGGGCGGCCCGCGCCCTGGAGGATCTCGGGGTGGAACTCCATCTGGGCACGCGGGTCACCGGCCTCGACGGGCAGGGACTGACGGTTCAGGAGCGGGACGGCACGATCACCCGGCACCCCGCGCGCACCGTGCTGTGGACGGCCGGGGTGGAGGCCCCGCCCATCGCCGCCGCCCTGGCGCGGGCCACGGGCGCGGAGCAGGACCGCGCGGGCCGGATCGCCGTGCAACCCGATCTGACCCTCCCCGGCCATCCGGAGATCCGCGTGGTCGGCGACATGATGGCTCTGGACCAGCTGCCCGGGCTGGCCGAGGTCGCGATGCAGTCGGGTGCGTACGCGGGCCGGGCCGTGCGCCACACGGTGGAGGGCCGGACGAAGACGCCGAAGCCCTTCAAGTACATGGACCTGGGCAGCGCGGCCTACATCTCGCGCGGACGGGCCGTCCTCAAGGCCGGGCCCCTGCACCTGTCGGGTGTCACCGGCTGGCTCGCGTGGCTGTTCATCCACATCGCCTTCCTGACCGGATTCCGCAGCAGACTGGGCGCGGTGCTGAGCTGGTCCGTCGTCTTCGCCTCCGGCGCACGGCGGGAGCGGGCCTTCACCCTGCCCGACACCGGCTCTCGGACGGCCGGGCAGCCGGCGGCCACGGTGCCGCCGCGTGGACCCTGATACCTGGCAGACGCCCTCGTCGCCGCCATCGTCTTGTCCCTGCGTTCCCCGCCGAGGCGGGTGAGGATCACCGAGGCACCCTATGCTCAGCACAGCAGTGCACCTGGCCGCCGACACACCGGCCCAGCTCCTGCCCTCCCGTGAGTTGATGGCCTTCACCCTGGCCTCGCACATCCTGCTCGTCCCCTTCGGGGTGGCCCTGCCGTTGATCACGCTGGTCATGCACTACCGGGGCCTGCGCCGCGGCGATCAGGTGGCGATGAAACTCGCCCGCCGCTGGTCGGCGGTGATGGCGGTGCAGTTCGCCATCGGCGTGGTCACGGGCACCGTGCTGTCCTTCGAGTTCGGCCTGCTGTGGCCGGGCATGATGGGCCGCTGGGGCGATGTGTTCGGCCTGGGTTTCGGCGTGGAGGCGTGGGCGTTCTTCCTCGAAGCGATCATGATCGCCATCTATCTCTACGGGTGGCGCCGCCTGAAGCCGTGGCCCCACTTCTGGCTCGCCGTGCCGCTGCCGCTCACCGCCATGATGGGGGCGTTCGGCATCATCGCCGCCAACTCGTGGATGAACACCCCGCAAGGGTTCAGCCTCGACTCCCAGGGCAATCCGACCGACGTCGACGTCCGCAAGGCCGTCTTCACACCCATCTTCGGCACCGAGTACTGGCACTTCGTGGTGGCGATGTTCCTGACGGCCGGTTACGTGGTCGCGGGCGTGTACGCGGTCGGCTGGCTCCGGGGTCGACGCGACCGCTACCACAAGCTGGGCTTCATGGTGCCGTTCACCATCGCCGCGATCCTGACGCCGATCCAGTTCTTCCTCGGCGACTCCGCCGCCCGTTCGGTCTTCCACAAGCAACCGGTCAAGTTCGCGGCCATGGAGATCGTGTGGAAGACCGACACGCACGTGCCCGAATACCTCTTCGGCCGGCTCCACTCCGACGGGTCCATCTCCGGCGGCATCAAGATCCCCCAACTGGACTCGATCCTGGCCGGGTTCAAACCCGACACCAAGGTGACCGGACTGACCTCGGTACCGGCGGAGAACCGGCCGACCGCCGCCGAGGCGACGCTCGTGCACTTCTGCTTCGACCTGATGGCGACCATCGGCAGCGTGCTGGTCCTGCTGGCGCTGTGGTACGCGTGGCTGTGGTGGCGCCGACGGGACATGCCCGAGAACCGCTGGTTCCTCCGCTGCGCCTCGCTGGCGGGCGTGGCCTGCCTGGTGACCGTCGAGTGTGGCTGGATCGCCACGGAGGTCGGCCGCCAGCCCTGGATCGTCTACAACCACATGCGCGTGTCCGAAGCCGTCACCCAGACCGGCGCCGGAGGCCTCTGGGCCATGCTCGCGGTCGTCGTCGTCGTGTACATCGCCGTCATCGGGTCCTTCCTCGGAATCCTGCTCAAGATGCGCACGCGTTGGCGTGTGGCCGACGAGGCCGACGCCGCGTCGGCCACCGCTCTCGAACCCGAAGCCGACACCCCGTACGGGCCCAGGCACGCGGCCGATGCCGCGACCGCCGCGGCCCCGTCCGGTGGCGGCCCGGAATCCGGATCGTCCAAGGGGTCCTCGGGAGGAGGCCGATGATGGCGGACGTCATCGCCTGGGTGCTGGTCGTGGTGATCGCCGCCTACGCGTGCGGAGGCGGCACCGACTACGGAGCGGGTTTCTGGGATCTGCTGGCGGGCGGTGCCGATCGGGGCAAGCGGCCGCGCTGGCTGATCGACCACGCCATGGCGCCGGTGTGGGAGGTCAACAACGTCTGGCTGATCTTCGTGCTCGTCCTGATGTGGACCGGCTTCCCGACGATGTTCCAGGCCGTGTTCACCGCTCTGTGGCTGCCGTTGGTCCTCGCGGCCGTCGGGACGGTGCTGCGCGGTGCCGGGTTCGCCCTGCGCAAGCCGAGCAGGCGCCTGGCCCGGCGGCGCGTCTACGGGGCGGTGTTCGCCGTTGCCTCGCTCCTCACCCCCTTCTTCCTCGGTTCCGTCCTCGGCGGCGTCGCCTCGGGCCGCGTGCAGGTGGGCACACCCCCCACCGCGCACGTCTGGGCCAACCCGACGTCAATCCTCGCGGGCCTGCTGGCCATCGCGGCCACCGCGTTCCTCGGCGCCGTCTTCCTGGTCGCGGACGCCCGCCGGTTCGGCGCGGACGACCTCATCGACTACTTCCGGCTGCGGGCCCTGCTGGCCTTCGGCGCGGTGGTGGTCCTGGCCGCGATCGCCCTGCCCGTCACCCACGACGACGCCTCCTACGTCTGGCACGGGATGACCCGGGGGCTGGGCCTGCTGATGGTGATCCTCGCGGCCTGCTCCGGTGTGCTGACTGTGGTACTGCTGCTGCGGCGCGCGCACCGGTGGTCTCGGCACACCGCAGTGGCCACGGTTGCCCTGGCCGTGATCGCCTGGGGCTTCGCCCAGCGTCCCTATCTCCTGCCCAGCACGTTGACGGTGGCCGACGGGGCCGGCGCCGCGCACACGCTGCGCTGGCTGGGCATCGTCACGATCATCGCGGTCGTGCTGGTCGGTCCGGGGCTGGTACTGGTCTACCGGCTCGACACAAAGGGGGAGTTGGAGCCGCTGACGGACTCCGACACCGGGGCCGCGGGGCTTCCCGGGGACAACGTGTGAGGAAGGCCGGTGCCGTCCCACGCGGCCGCCCCACGGCACCGGCCGGCCGTCGTGCTCAGCCGAGCCGTTCGAGCAGGTGGTCGCCGACGCGCAGGGCGTTGGCGATGGCGGTCAGCGAGGGGTTGACCGCGCCGATGCTGGGGAAGAACGACGTGTCCACGACGTAGAGGTTGTCCAGGTCGTGGGCCTTGCAGTTGACGTCCAGGGCCGAGCTCGCCGGATCGGTCCCGAAGCGCACCGTGCCGGCCTGGTGGGCCGTCGCCCCGATCGGCATCCCCTTGTGCAGGTAGATGCTGTGGGACAGCAGACGGTGCGGGTGCATCCCCAAGTGGCCCAGCATTCCCTGCATCTTGTGCTGAAGCCGCTTCAGGCCCGCGATGTTGTTCTTCTCGTCCAGGGCGAGGTGGATGCCGCCGTCCTTGTCGAGTGTGACCCGGCTGTCGGCCAGGGGCAGGTCCTCCCCGCACAGCCAGAAGTCGACGGCGTGGTGCGCGAGGACCTCGAAGGGCATGTCGGGGGAGACCTTGCCGGCCCAGCGCGGGGCCTCTCCGTGGATCTGGTCGGCGTCCGACTTGCCGAGCATCTGGATGCCGCCGAGCGGGTACTCCCAGTCGTCCGCGCCGAAGTACCAGTCGTTGAGGGCCATCGTCTTCTGGAACTTGGTGGGATTCGGTTCCTTCGACACGGCCATCAGAGCCAGGTTGTTGTGGCGCATGTAGTGGCGGCCCACGACGTCGGAGCTGTTGGCCAGGCCCGCCGGATGCCGTTCGTTGGCCGAACGCAGCAGCAGGACGGCGGAGTTCACCGCGCCGCATGCGACCACCACGATGTCCCCGGTGAAGGTCTCCGTGGTGCCGTCCGCCAACTCGGCGACCACACCGGTGACCGACTGCCCGGACTCGTCGGTCTCCAGCAGGCGGACGTCGGCGTGGGTCACCATCGTGACGTTGGGGTGCTGGAGCGCGGGGTCCACGCAGAGCACCTGGGCGTCGGACTTCGCGCCCAGCAGGCACGGGAAGCCGTCGACCCGGTCGCAGCGGATGCAGGCACTGCCATGCGTGGCCAGGCCGTTCTCGTCCTGGGTGAGGTTCACGCCGATCGGCAGGTGGAAGGGGTGCAGTCCCTGCTTCTCCAGGTCGTCACTGAGCTGCTGGATGCGCGGCTCGTGCTCGACAGGCGGGTAGGCGTACTGCCCGCTGACCGGGCCCTCCGTGAAGTCCTCGCCGTGCCGGCCGTGCACGAGGTAGAGATGCTCGGCCTGCGTGTAGTAAGGCTCCAGGTCCCCGTAGTCGATGGGCCAGGCCGGTGACAGCCCGCCATGGTGGCGTATCTCGCCGAAGTCCTGGGGGCGCAGGCGGAACAGCGCGGCACCGTAGAACTTGGTGTTGCCGCCGACGTAGTAGTTCACCTCGGGCGGGAACTCGTTGCCGTGCTTGTCGTACCAGAACTCCGGTGCGCGGTACTTGCCTTGGACGAAGACCGCCGTGGAGTCCCAGTTGTCCCGCTCCCTGGGCAGGTAACCGCCGCGTTCGAGAATCAGCACGCGTTTGCCGCTGGGTGCCAGGCGATGCGCGAGGGTGCCGCCGCCCGCTCCGGTGCCGATGACAATGACGTCGTAGTGCTGCTCGCCGGTCATGGAACGCCCCGTCCGTGGAGTCGTTGGCCTTCTCGTTCCTGAATCGCCCCCCACGGTTGGAATCGCCCAAAAGCCCCTATCAAATGGGATCGGTCACGGATGCGATTTTATCGGGCGCTTCCGCCCGCAGCACCCTGGCGAACAGGTGCCGGGACGCGGGCTCACCCGGGCTCCGGATAGCGCGCACCCCCCACCCGCCCGGCGCTGTGCAGCGCGGCCGCCGCCTGGTCGACGATCGCCTGGCGGGAGTTGTCGGCGTCGACGGTCAAGCCCGGCTCGTCCGGACCCAGCGGTTCCAGCTCGGCGAACTGGGAGTCCACCAGGGCGGCGGGCATGAAGTGTCCCGCGCGCCGCGCGACCCGCCGAAGGGCCGTCGCCTCGTCGAGTGCGAGGTGCAGCAGCCATACGCGGGTTCCCGCCCGGCGGAACATCTGCCGGTACCGGTACCTCAACGCCGAGCAAGCTACGACCCCACCGGTCCGGGACGCCGTCGCCTGCTCGATCCACTCGCTGATGGCCGCCAGCCAGGGGCGGCGGTCTTCCTCGGTGAGCGGTCGGCCGGCGGCCATCTTGACCCGGTTCGCCGCCGGGTGGAGATCGTCCGCCTCCAGGAAGGGAACACCGAGTCGCTCGGCCAGCAGGATCCCCGTCGACGACTTCCCGCACCCAGACACCCCCATGACCACGACGATCGCGGGTTCTTGAGAAGAGTCGCCCATACAGCCCCTCACAGAACGGCGATCGGGTTGACGGGGGAGCCGGTGGCGGCCGGCAGCCGCAGCGGGGCCACGACACAGAAGAACGACCAGCGCCCCTCGGCCGCGCAGACCGGTACCAGATCCTCGAACTGTAGATAGTCGAGAAGGTGAACGCCCATCGCGTGCATCGCCAGCACATGCACCGGGAAACCGACGCCTTCGACCGCACTGGGAGCGGTGTCGTTGTTGCCGTCGCCGCCCAGAACCGCGACCCGGCGCTCCGCGAGGAACTCCATCGCGTCCGGGTGCAGGCCCGCCCTGGCCTCCGCCGTGCGCCAGGGACCCGCCTCGGCCCGGCGTTTTCGGTGGCCGACCCGCACGAACAGCAGGTCGCCCTCGCCGACTCGGGCGCCCTGAGCCTGCTCGGCGGCGGCGAGGTCGTCAGCGCTCACATGCTCGCCCGGTTCGAGCCAGGGCACGCCCCGCAGCCGAGGGATGTCCAGCAGCACACCACGACCGGCGATCCCGTCCGCGAGCGCCCCGACCGTCAGCGCCGACGCGCCGTCCGCCGTGACACTGCTCGCGTCCACACCCCCGTGCAGGGTGCCGCGGTAGATCACGTGACACAGGGCGTCGAAGTGGCTGTCGGTGTCCCCGTGCACGTTCATCGCGAAGCTGTCCCGCGCGAAGTGCAGCCCCTCGTCGTCGGACGCGTCGGACCAGGCGCGCATCGTGTGCCGTGCGGGATCCGGACTGTCGGGTCCCGTGGACGTCTCCACCGGCGCCGCCAGTGTGACGGTCCTCCCGGTCCGTATCTCCAGTGCCGCCGCCGTCACCCGATCCGGCGTCAGTGCGGCCAGCGCACCCCGCGCACCGGCCGCCCACGAGGCGCCGGACGCCAGACGTCGGTACAGGGCGTCGAACTCGGCCGTCGTCAGCCGGGGCGCCTCCACCTGGGAGTCATGGGCGGCCACGTCTCAGCGCCCGTGCTCTGCGTCGAGGGCATCGTCGAGCGTGCCCGCCGCCATGATGAGTGCCAGATGGGTGAACGCCTGCGGGAAATTGCCGAGTTGTTCGCCACTCGGGCCGATCTCCTCGGAGAACAGGCCCACATGGTTGGCGTACGTCTGCATCTTCTCGAAGGTGTACCGGGCTTGCTCCAACCGTCCCGCCCGTGCGAGGGCGTCCACGTAGAGGAAGGTGCACAGGCTGAAGGTGCCTTCCGAGCCGCGTAGACCGTCCGGAGAGGCGGCGGGGTCGTAGCGGTAGACGAGGCTGTCGGAGACGAGTTTGCGGTCCATCGCGTCCAGGGTGGACAGCCACAACGGGTCCCTGGAGCCCAGGAACCCCACCCTCGGCATCAGGAGCAGCGAGGCGTCGAGCACGTCACTGCCGTAGTGCTGGATGAACGCGCCTTCCTTCTCGCTCCAGCCGCGGTCCATGACCTGCTTGAAGACGGCGTCGCGGGCGGCGCGCCACTTGTCGATGTCGGCGGGCTTGCGCCAGTGTTCCGCGAGGGCCAGTCCGTGGTCGAAGGCGGCCCAGCACATCACCCGGCTGTAGGTGAAGTCCTGGCGGCCGCCGCGGGTCTCCCAGATCCCCTCGTCGGGCCTGTCCCAGTGGTCCGCGAGCCAGTCCAGCGTCCCGCAGAAGGTCTTCCAGCCCGCGTAGGTGGCCTGCTGCTCGATCTCGCGGCCCTGGGCGAGGGCGTAGACGGCCTCGCCGTAGATGTCGAGCTGGAGCTGGTCGGCGGCGCCGTTGCCGATGCGAACCGGTGCGGATCCGCGGTAGCCCTCGAAGTGTTCGAGGCTCTCCTCGGGGAGGTCGGGGCTGCCGTCGATGCGATACATCGTCTGCAGCGGCTCACCCTCCTTGCCCTCGCGCTCGTGCAGCCGGTCGACCAGCCAGTGCAGGAAGGCGGTGGCCTCGTCGACGAAGCCGAGGTCGAGCATGGCCCGCACGGACAGCGAGCCGTCCCGGATCCAGGTGAAGCGGTAGTCCCAGTTGCGCTCCCCGCCCACCTGCTCGGGCAGGCCCATGGTGGCGGCCGCCACCAGCGCGCCGGTCGGCGCGTACGTCAGCAGCTTCAGGGTGATCACCGAGCGGTGCACCAGCTCCGGCCAGCGGCCCCGGTAGCGGGACTGGCGCAGCCAGGCGTGCCAGAACCTGGTGACCTCGGTGAGCTGAGCGTGGACGCCGCCGACGGTGAGGGGGTCGGGTGGGCTGCCGCCCGGGGCGCAGACCGTGAACACCGCCCCGGCGCTCTGCCCCGCGTCGAGACGGACGGTGCCGCGCACGTCGTAGCCGTCGGCCTCCAGGGGGAACGTCGCCTGGAGGAACGCCTCCGTGCCCGGCGCGTGGAACCGGGCACCGCTCTCGTCGACGTCGAGCCGGTGCTCGGCGCGGCCGTAGTCGAAGCGGGGCCGGCACTCCAGGGAGAACTCGACCGTTCCCCGGACCGCCCGTACCAGACGGATGAGCTGGTGCCGGTCGGTCGGTGTACGGGTCCGGTCGGGAGGCATGAAGTCGACGACCTCACCCACTCCGTCCGGCGACATGAACCGCGTGACCAGGATCGCGGTGTCCGGATAGTAGAGCTGCTTGCAGGTGAGATCGGGATGCTCGGGAGCGATACGGAAGTGCCCGCCGCCGTCGTGGTCGAGCAGGGCCGCGAAGATGCTGGGTGAATCGAAGCGTGGTGCCGCGAACCAGTCGACCACGCCCTGGGAGGAGACGAGCGCGGCAGTCTGCAGATCGCCGACGAGGCCGTGATCGGCGATGGGCGGATAGCGGTCCATACGGTCACTCCACTGTCTCCCCGAGGAACCCCCTTACGCTTCCGTTTCCACTATCCGTCCGCGGACTGACCATCGCCACACGCCGCCAAGGCGGTGAATCACCGGACATCGCTGCTACTTTTTGTCCCGATCCATCACTGAAAGTGCATGCCGGCCCTGGTCCACAGCGCCCGGCCCCGCCGTCGGCAGAGCTGGGAGACTGGCCTTGGACCTGATCCACGTGCGACTGGTGAGCCCGCCCGACCTCACGCCCCGGACCATCGAGCTGCTGTCCGACGACCGTTGTGTGTTCAACCTCGTGCTCTCCGGCGAGGCCCGCAACCCGGCTGGCGACGCCCTCCAGTGCGACGTGCTGGCCGGAGACGCGAGCACCGTGCTGCGTGGCCTGCGTGCCCTGGAGATCGACTCCCGCGGGTCCATCGTGATCGAACCCGTCGACACGGCGTTCTCCGACAAGGCCGCGGAAGCCGAGCAGCGCCGGCTGGGGCCGCTGGCCCACACGCCGGTGTGGGAAGAGGTCGAGGCGCGCATCCGCGCCGAGGGCACGTACGGCCCCAGTTTCTACCTCTACCTCGTGATCGCCGGGGTGATCGGGGCGGTCGGCATCCTGTCCAACTCGCAGATCCTGATCGTCGCGGCGATGGTCGTGGGGCCCGAGTACGGCGCCATCGCCAGCGTCGCGCTGGGCATCGACCGCCACAACGGAGCAAGGGTCCGCCAGGGACTGCTCGCCCTGACCACCGGATTCGCGCTGGCGGTCCTGGTGACGTTCCTGTTCTCCTGGGCGGTCAGAGGCCTGGGCCTCACACCGAGACTGTTCGGCCTGGGCGTCAGACCGGTCACCACCCTGATCGACACTCCGGGTTTCTTCTCCGCGGCCGTCGCGGTACTGGCCGGGATCGTCGGGATCGTCTCGCTGACGCAGGCCAGGACGACTGCCCTGCTCGGCGTCTTCATCTCGGTCACCACCATCCCGGCCGCCGCCGACATGGGAGTCGCCCTCGCGTACTCCAGTTGGAGCGAGGCCCGCGGCTCGTTCTTCCAACTGCTGCTCAACATCGTGCTGCTGATCGTCGTCGGCGTGGTGACGCTCAAGTTCCAGCGAGCCGTCTGGCGGCGGATCGGCCTGCGCGGCCGGACGTCGACCGCCTGACGCGCCACCCCTTCCGCGGCTTCCCGAGAGAAGGACCGTTCGTGACGACGGATGACGTGCTCACCGGCGTGGCCCTGATCATGGTCTTCGCCGTCGGATCACAGTTGCTGGCCAGCGTCCTGCGCATCCCCTCGCTGATCGTCATGCTCCCGGTCGGGTTCGCGGCCGGAGCGCTGATCGACGACGTCAACCCCCAGCAACTGCTCGGCCCGGCCTTCTCCCCGCTGGTGACCCTGGGCGTGGCCGTGATTCTCTACGACGCCGGCCTCGGCCTGGACCTGAACAGGTTCAGGGGCCACAACCGCACGGTCGTCACCCGCCTGATCTGGCTGGGCGTACCCGCCACCTGCCTGCTCGGCGCCGCTCTCGCCATTCCGCTGCTGAGCATGTCCCACCAGGCGGCCATCACGCTGGGTGCCGTCCTGGTGGTGTCGGGCCCCACCGTCGTGGGGCCGCTGCTCGGCATCGTCCGCCCCAAGGACCGCCTCCTGCACATCCTCGTGTGGGAGGGCTCCCTCATCGACCCCGTCGGCGGCATCCTCGGCGCCGTCGTCTTCCACGCCGTCGACGCCAGCACCCAGCCCACGGCGTCCGGCGGGATCGCGCACTTCGCGGCCAGCGTGGGCACGGGCATGGCCGGAGGCGTGGTCGGGGCTGCTGCGCTGTGGGCGCTGTTCCGCGTGGTGCGGCCCGGAGAGGTGCTCGGCACCGCGGCCCAACTCGCCGCCGTGATCGGCGTCGCGGCCGGCTGCGACATTCTGCGCGACGACTCGGGACTCATCGCCGCCGTGCTGATGGGCCTGTCGGTGGCCAACATCTCCCGCATCGACATCCCCGTCCGCCGCCAGTTCTTCGAGACACTGGTCAGCCTCATCATCGGGCTGCTCTTCACGTCGATCTCGGCCACCGTCACCCCCGCCTCGCTCGACCATGTGGGCCTGCCCGCTCTCGGGTTGGCGACCTTCCTGGTCGTCGTCGTCCGGCCCCTCGTCGTCGCGATGTGCACCTTCGGCACCGACCTGTCCCGGGGCGAGCGGTGTTTCATCGGATGGATGGCGCCACGAGGGATCGTGGCGGCCGCCACCGCCTCCACCTTCACCTCGGCGCTCGTCGCCGATCACATCGACGGCGCGGCCAAGATCCTTCCGGCGACCTTCGTCGTCATCGTCGCCACCGTCACCCTCTACGGACTCACGGCCGCCCCCGTTGCCCGGCTCCTGCGGGTGAAACGCCCCTCCCGTTCACGCCCGCTCCTGGTCGGCGGCGACCCATGGGTCCTCGACCTCGGCGCGACCCTGAGATCCACCGGGATGGAGGTGTTGATGTGGGCCGGAGGCGACGAGCAACGCGACCGCATCCGGCGCGCCGGACTCGAGATCGCGCCAGGTGCCATGCTGGGCAACGCCACCGGCCCCGGCGCGGAGCTGGAAGGAATCACCGGCGTGTTCCTGCTCACCGGCGAGGACGACTTCAACGCCCTGGCGACGGCGGTCCTGCACGGCGGTGTCGAGGGACCGGTCCTGCGCGTGGGCGCGGCACAGGCCAGCCATGGCGCCGTGGATCCCTACCGCGGCGGCGAGATTCTGTTCGGGCCGCACCTGACGGGCCCCGCCCTCGCCCGCAGGCACCAGGAGGGCAGCACCATCGTGGCGGTCCCCGCCGAGGACGGCGTCCCCGCCGACAGCGACCTGCTGTTCGTGGTGCGCCCTGGCCACCGGCTGGAGCCCGTCACCGAGGACAACGCCCCGCGGCCCGATCCGGGGGACACCCTGGTCCTGCTGGCCCCTGCCGCCGACGGCGAGCCGCCCGGGCAGGAAGCAAGCTGAACTCCCGGCCGCGTGGAGCCGCCGGGCCGCCGCTCACGGTCACACCTGAACGGAAACAGGCGGTCCCCACGCCGCACGCGCTACGTCCGGCTGAGCCTTCCGGAATTCCACCCCAGGAAGACCGTGTGGTGATGAGCGAAGAGGAATCCGGACTGCCGCGGCTGACCGGGTCGTGGACGCGGATGGGGGATCCGATGGCGAGCCGACCGGCGCAGACGGCTCTCGTCGCGGCCGTCCTCATCGTGCTCCGACCTGCGTCACGCCAAGGCGCAAGTGCCGGGGACGCCACGGAGGGCGCGGTCGTGTCCGTACCGATCGGAGCCGTGCCTTGCCGTAGGGACCTGGCTCCCCGAAGGACCGCCATCGGCTGTGGCAGGGGTTCGGCCGACCAGGCAGCACGTCCACGAGCGCACTGGCGTCGAGCCCCGGTTCCAGGCGTCGGCGCCGATGAGAGAGCAGAACCAGGTCCGTCAGGAGCAGATGTACCTGAACGTCGCCTCCGCCTCGGCCGGCTCACCCTGTTGCGCGACCCGCAGACGGGCGGTTCCCCGGAAGCTGCCGGGGCCGCGTACGGTCCAGCGGAGGTGCACGGTCACCCTGCGCTCGCCCTTGCGGGCCATACGTACCAGCTCACCGGAGTCGTGCCCGCCGCTGCGCAGCCAGTGGTACGTCACCGCCCCGCCGCTGCCGTCCGTGGTCACCACGCCGACCAGATCGGCGGTCTGTCCGCAGTGCAACCGCCCGGCGGGCGCCCGGACTTCGACCGCGGTGACCGTCGGGGCCGGTGAGGGGCGCAGCAGCAGCCACAGGAGAACGGCCGCGACAGCCAGGAAGGTCGTGGTGGCGATCCAGGCTCGCCGTCGGCGCCGGCGGGGACGGCCGTCGGAGGGCACGGGCGGTGCGGTGGACCACTGGGCCCGCAGGCGGTCCCGGTCCTCCAGGGGGACACCGGGGCCGAAGCGCAGCAGGATTTCGCCGCCGTCGCCGCCCTCGCCTACGGGGTCCGGCGTCGCTTGCAGAGGTTCGGCGGGGGAGCGGTGGCGTTTACCGAGGACGGTGGCCTGATCGTCCGAGTCGGCGGAGTGCCGCTGTTGCCGCGCGGCGGACCTGCTGCGACCTGGCATGGTCAACTGCTCGTCCGTCTCGCCTTGCCCAGATCCCACCGACTTCGGGATCAGGTCCCTGGGGCTGGTGCGCATGGTGTCTCCGCTTTGGACACCGGCGCCTTGGGGAGCTGCGCCCGAGGGGCAGGCGGCTACCGCGTCCCGGTCCTGCGGATCTGGGCCACCGGCAGCCGGAGCGCCCCCGGGCCCGTCCGCTCCCGGGATCACGTCGCCGGGTTCTGTGCCTGCGGAACCCCTGCCTCGGGGACTCTCGTCCTGGGGCTGTGCGCCCGCGGCCCTGCCCGTTCCAGGGACCACACTCCCGGAACCGGTGCCTGTGAAACCCCCGGTCCCGGCGCCCGCACCCCCTGAGTGCACGCCACCCTCAGCACGTACCTCGCTCTCAGGCGCTGCGCCCTCGGTTCCCGCGCCGCCCTCGGGCTCAGTGTCTGTCGCCGACCCCGGCGCCACGGAGAAGTCCGACCCCGCCGCGGCCACCGCCGCGCGCAGCTCCGTACGTTGCAGGAACCCCGCCGGAAGCGCGGCGCGCCCCGCGACCAGTGCCGCGCGGGCCGCCGCGAGCCCCTGGGAGCCGGCGGTTGCGGAACAGTGCGCGAACAGGGCGGCCGCCGGCGTGCCGGGGGAGGCCCAGGCCTCGCCGAGGGCGCGGCACAGCCCGGCCCAGGCCGCGACGTCCGCCTCGCGACACGCGGGTGCCGCCCCGTCGCGAGGCCCCGTCCCACCACCCGGCGCGCCGCCCTCACCCACCCCCGGGCCAGAGCTCGTACCCACGCCGTCACCCACCCCCGCGCCGGCACTCAGTACCGCCCCGTCCCCCAACACCACACCCAACGCCACCTCGCCGAGCAGCGCGACCCCGTCCGGGGCGAGGACGACGGTGTCAGGGTCCAGTGCCCCGTGCGCCAGGTCGCGCGCGTGCAGGGCCAGCAGGCTCTGCGCGGTCTCGTTCAGGACGCTGGCCGCGCTGCCCGCGTCGAGGCCCGTACCCCCGCGGGCCAGCAGATCCGCGAGGGTCGGAGCCGGCGGCCGGGCCGTGATCAGCCACACCTCCCCGGCCTCCGCGACGAGGTCGACCGTGCCGAGCACCCCGGGCAGCCGGAGCTTGGCCACGGCGAGCACGGCCGCCGCGAGCCGCTCGCGGGTGCCGTCCGGCGTGAGCAGGGCACGGTCGATGCGCAGCGCGCCGAGCACCGGCCCGCCCGGCTCGGTCGGCGACAGCGCGTGCCAGGTGCCGTGGCGTCCGGGGCGCGTCCAGCCCGACAGGGTGCGCCCGGCGACGGTGGCGGGTGTCGTCATGGCGATCCGTTCTCGATCTCGCTCGGTACGGCGTTCGGTACGAAGTCCGGTTCGACTTTCGGTACGGCCCTCAGCACGGCGGCGCGTCCAGCGAAGCCGTCTGCGGTCCGCCGGCCGCGGCCGGCGAGCTCGTGAGCGTGACCATCCAGGTGCCCCGGCACGGGTGGTTGGCGAAGTCCGCCACGAAGGTCACGGGGTAGTGGGTGGCACCGGACAGTTGCCGGGACTGGTGGCCGTAGGAGTCGGCGGGGGTGTCCACGTAATAGTCGGCCGAGACGGTCACGGGCCCGGTGCCGGTCGTGTCGACGCTGACGTCGGCGACCAGCGTGCCCGGGGTCTGCCCGCGCTGCCAGGAGCCGATGGTGATCGTGACGGTCCCGGCGTTGGGCGCGACCGGGCTCGCGGTCGTCGACGCCGGAGACTCCGCCGGTACGGCGGTGCTCGCCGTGGGGGCCGGGGAGGCCGACGCACTGTCCGTGGGCGTTCCCGACGGAGTGGTGTCGGCGGTCGGCGAGGCATCGGACGCGGACGCGGAGACGGACGCGGAGGGTGAAGAGGCCGACGGCGAGGGCGAGTCGAGAGACGAAGGCGTCGAACTGGCCACCGTCGTCGACGTGTCGTGCGGACGCGCCGCCACGGCCGTCGCCCCGCCCGCCACGACCACGAGCGCGGCCGCCCCGGCGGCGGCCTTCCACCCGCCGCGCCTGACCCTGTCGAGCAGCGTCAGCGCGCTGGCCGGTGCCTCGAGGGTCGCCGTCGCCGTGAAGGGGAACAACAGCGCCAGCAGCACGGTGAGTTCGGCGAGGCGGCGCCGTCCCCGCTCCTCCCAGTCGGCGCCGTAACCCTCGACGGCGGACCGTTCCAGGTCGGCGAGGAACGACTCGATGTCCGGCCGCTGCGCCGGGTCCTTGGCCATTCCCCTGCGCAGCAGTCCACGTACAGGGGCGGGCACGTCGTCCAGGGGGACGGGCGCTCGCAGGTGCTGGAGCCGCAGCGCGCTCACGTCGTCGGCGGTGAACGGACGGCGTCCGGTGAGGCATTCGTGGAAGACGACCGCCGCGGCGTACACGTCGGCGGCCGGTCCCGCCTGCTCGCCGCGCCACTGCTCGGGTGCCATGTAGGCGGGCGTGCCGGCGGCCTCGGTCTCCCGTCCGTCGCGCACGGCGATCCCGAAGTCGGCGAGAGCGCTGGTGCCGTCGGCGCGGACCAGCACGTTCTCCGGCTTGTAGTCGCGGTGGACCACACCGGCCGCATGGGCCGCGCCGAGGCCCAGCAGCGAGCCCTTGAGCAGGACCAGAGCGGCCTCCGGACCGGTCGCCCCGTGCCGGCGCAGCAGTTGGCGCAAGCTGACGCCGTCCACCGCCTCCATCACGATCGCGGCCCCGCCGCGCGCCTCTACGTACTCGTACAGCCGCACCACGCACGGGTGCCGCAACTCGCCCAGCAGTCGCGCCTCCGCGCGGAAGCGGGCGAGGAACTCCCGGTCACCGCGGAGGTGTTCACCGAGGTACTTGACCGCGACGGGCACCCCGGTCGCGGTGTGCCGGGCCAGGACGACCCGTCCGCCGGCGCCCTCGCCGAGGATGCGCACCGCTTCGTAACCGGGGACGGCCCACGGGCCGACGGTGCCGGTGGTGTCCTCGTTCACGCCCTTCCCTCCACGGCCGAGCCCACCGCCACAGCCGGTGCAGCGCTCCGCGCGCCGCGCCGCAGCCGCACCCGGCGGGCCAGCCACCGCACGGGTGCCGACCACACGGGGAAGGCCACCAGGGCGACCACGACGGCCTCGACTGCCGTGGTCCACGCCGGGGACAGCCACCCGTCCAGCAGGTCGCCGATCCGCGAGCGCCAGGCCAGCAGGGCGAGCACCAGGAAGCCGTACGTCCCGGCGACGACCGCGAGCCCGTACGCGGCCATGCCCGCCTGCCGCGGGCCGGGCCGGCTGCCCGCGCGCAGGTCCCGCCACAGCCCCTTACGGAAGTAGGCGCTGGCCTCCTCACGCAGCCGCGGCACGCGCAGCGCGTCGGTCAGCGCCTGGTAACCGTCCAGCGGCATCAGGGGGTTGAAGTTGTAGAGCGTGTTCAGATAGAGCCCGAAGGCCAGTTGGAAGAGGACGGCCGAGGCCGCCCCGGCGGGCAGGAAGGCCGCGCCCGCCGCGCACCAGCCCGCCAACGCCGCCGTCGACAAAGGCCCGGACAGCGCCACGAGGACCCGCGACCAGCGGGTGCCGAACCACATGTCGCTCGTGTCGACGAACGCGAACGGCATGCCCATCATGAGCAGGAACCCGCCACGCTTGACCTTGCGGCCGTACGACTTCACGGCCAGCGCGTGCGTCAACTCGTGGACGACCAGGGCGGATATGTATCCGGCGGCCAGCAGCACCGGCCCCCAGACACCCGCGCCGCCGAAGTCCAGCAGATGCTGGCGGCCCTGCGCGGCGAAGAACGCGGCCGGCCCGCCGACCACCGACAGCCACACCAGCGTCACCCCGGTCCGGGTGAACAGGCGCCAGCCGAAGGCCTGGTAGAGCCGGGTGACGGCCCGGTCGAGGCCGGGCACGGAGATCTCCAGCTTCAACAGCGCCCGATACACGGCGTGCCCCACCCGCCGCCAGCCCGTCCGCCGTGCCGCCTCGGGGTGGCCGGGCAGCCCGCGCAGCAGTCCGGCGTCCGCGAACGTGGCGAGCGCCGCCTCGATACGGGGCAGGGCGAGTTCGCCGAAGCGGTCGGCGTAGGCGAACAGCAGGTCCCGAACGGTGTTCTCGCCGTCGACGGCGTTCCACAGGAACACCTCGCGCTCGTCCAGCTCCAGATACCTGCCCGTACGGGTGCTGTTGAGCACCCAGCGGGTCTCGCCGCGATCGGCCGGCAACTGCTTGAGCGCCCATCCGGAGCGACGGCGCGGCCGCGCGGTGAGCGGCCCGTTCGCCTCCGGCGCAGCCTCCTCCTGTGCGACGGTGGGGAGTTGGGTGAGCTGGGTACCGACGACCTGGGTCCGCTGCCCGATGTGCGCCTCGCGCGGCTGCTCGAACACCAGCCGCACGTCGCCGACGGACAGCTCCGTGCCGTCGGCGAGGTGCGCCGCGCCGCCGTGCAGGTCGACGCCCGCGACGGCGGTGCCGTTGAACGAGTCCAGGTCCTCGATCCGGAAGCCCGACTCCGTCCGTACGATCCGGGCGTGCCGGCGCGAGACGCTGGCGTCGGCCAGTACGACGTCGCTGTCCGCGCCCCGGCCCAACGTGGTGACCGGGCCGGTGAGCGGGACGAGCAGGTCCGGGTCGTCGAGGCCGCGCAGGTGCGGAGCGGCGTACGACGTCGGGGCCGCGCCGCGGCGCAGGGTGCCGCAGTGCAGGCAGTACGGGAAGTCGCGTCGCACGTGGACGCGGCAGGCGTGGCAGAGCATGGGTCGGCTCAGCCCGCGCCGGAGCCGCTGATCGACGTGCCGCCGGAGAAGCCGCCTTCGTTGCCCGGCGCCGAGGGTGACAGGTGGGTGGAGATGCCGTTGCCGATGCCGGGTGCGCTCACGCCGCCGCGCACGCGGTCGGCACCGCCGAGGACACCCCCGCGGCCGCCGCCGCCCTCGCCGGGCTCACCGCCACCGCCGCCGGGCCGGCGTCCGGTGTTCGCCTGGTCGCCGCCCCCACCGCCGTCGCCGCCACCGGGCTCACCACCGCCACCGCCGGGCCGCCGGCCGATGTTCTCCTGGCTGCCACCGCCGTTGCCGTCGCCGCCACCGGGCTCACCGCCACCGCCGCCGGGGCGCCGTCCGGTGTTCTCCTGGTCGCCACCGCCACCGCCACCGCCGCGTTCGCCGCCGCCGGAACCGCCGGAGCCGCCGTCGTGACCGTGACCCCCACCCTCTTCACCGCCTCCGCCGTCGCCACCGGAACCGCCGCCATCGCCACCGCCGGAGCCACCGTGGCCGCCGCCCTCGCCGCCATGACCGGAGCCGCCGTCACCGGATCCGCCGCCACCGCCGCTGTCGCCGCCCCCGCCACCGCCGCTGTCGCCGCCCCCGCCATCGCCGCCGCCGGAGCCTCCGCCCTCACCGCCGCCGGGCCGACGCCCGGTGTTCTCCTGGTCGCCACCCCCGCCACCGCTGTCTCCGCCGCCGCCCTCGCCGCCGCCGCTGTCCCCGCCACCGCCGTCTTCGCCGCGGTCGTAGATGCCGCCGTGGCCGAAGTGGCCGGCGTCGCCACCGCCTTCGCCGCCCCCCTCGCCCCCGAAGCCGCCACCGTGACCGCCGAGACCCCCGAACCCGCCGAGGCCGCCCCCGGATCCGGTACCACCGCCCCCGAAGCCACCGTCACCAAGCCCGCCGTCACCGAATCCGCCACCGGCGCCGCCGTCCCCGAGGCCGCCGAACCCGCCCTCGGACCCGGCACCCCCGCCGCCGAACCCGCCGTCGCCAAGCCCGCCTTCACCAAATCCGCCACCGGCACCACCGGCACCGAATCCGCCGTCACCGAAGCCACCCCCGGTACGACCGCCTCCGAATCCACCGTCCCCGAACCCGTCACCGGCACCGCCGCCGCCGAAGCCGCCGCCGTGATCCCCGAACCCTCCGAAGTCGTCCGAACCGCCGCCGAAACCGCCTTCGCCGGCCCCGCCGAAACCACCGTCGGCACCCGCGCCGACATGCCCTCCGAGCCCGCCGAGATCCGCCCCGGACCCGTGCCCGAACTCTCCGAAGCCGCCGAACTCGCCGGCCTCACCGAATCCTCCGCCCACGTCGGACGGTGACTGCTGGACCAGCCCGCCGCCGAGCAGGCTCTGGGCGCCGGTGGAGTGGACGTCGAAGCCGCCGGTGCCCTCGTGGGCGTCGGCGCGGGAGGACAGGTCGGTCACGTGGTCTGCGGAGACGTGATCGCCGGACACGTGGTCGGTGTGGACGTCCGACACGTCCGGGACGTCATGGTGGGCCAGCGCGTGTGCCGCGCTTCCGAAGAACAGGGACGACTTGGACAGCCGCGGGTCGAGTGCGGCCGGTCCCGCCGCGGTTCCGGACTCGACCCGCAGCGCGCGGAGTTCATCGACCTGCGCGGGGGAGAGGCCGAGTCTTCGGGCCACCTCCTCGGTGTCACCGTCGAGTTCGGCCCTGAAGGCCGGGTCGACGGCAAGACGGGTCATGGCATCGCGAAAGGCGTCGTCGGTCATGTCCTCGGTCTCCGTGGGTCTGAGTCTGCTGCTGTCTGATCCCGGCGGAGCTGAGGATCCCCCTGACTGGTGGCACCTGCCATTTCCAGCCATCCCCACCGATGCCTGCACGGTTGGTTATAAGGGGCATGGCATGGCCCGCGCAAGGCTGGGAGCAGGGCCTGGCGGCGCATATGCCCATGGAAAGAGGCAGCCGCCCCGGCCGCACACCGATCGGATACGGCCACCACGGGGCCGACCGTCACCGCGCCCGTGCACCCCCTACAACACGTTCCAGGACTCCGGGACTCCAGGACCTGCGCTGTACCGTTCACGCCGTGAGCCAGGTGAACGAGTCCGGACCGGAGACGTTCGATCCCGTCGAGATCGATCGTCTCCGACGGCTTGCCGCGGCCGTGAAAGCACACCTGTCCCGATCCGGACTCGTCGTTCGTGACGCCGGGGCGGAACCGGACCGGCGGACGGCGCCCGGCGGGCTGGTGATCGACCTGGATCCGGTCGACGACGAAGCGGGCGGCCTGTGGCTCACCTGGGAGCTCCACCCCGCGGTGCGGCAATCCGTACGAGAGGCCGTGCAGCGCCGGACGGGCGAGGCGGTGATCCAGGCTTCGGTCGACGTGCATGAACGGACTGCGGAAGCGATCGTCTGCATGCTCGACGTCCTGGGCTACGAGGCCGAGCGGAGCGACGCCTCGCACCGGCCCTTCGCGATCAGGGTCCTCACCGGCCCTGGACCGGGGAACACCGTCGGCCGGCGTGACCCGGCCTTCTAGACTCCGCCCACCGCCGCGGAACGCGGTGCCGCACGGCCAAGGGGAGACCGATGAATGATCACGACCTGCTACGGGCCCCGCTCACGCCTGCGGACCGCCTGCTGTTCCTGATCAAGGCCGTGGTCGCCGTGATCATCCTGCCGTTCGCGCTCATGTGCGCAGGGGCCGCGCTTTTCTACGCGGTAGTCGGCAGGGCGTAGCGGACTCAACCAAAACGGGGACAGCGGCCTCTTCCATGGAGAGACCACGAGATCACGAACTGGCGGAAGGGACCCGGCCGGCCATGGCACTGCTCGCCGAACACCGTGTCATCGCGACCCCCGGCCGCCGCGTCCTGGAGGTCTACGACGCGGACGCCTTCCTCGGCGACGGAGCCGCTCTGGAGGCCGCCGAGACTCAGGTGGTGGCGGGAAACGGCTATCACCTGTACCTCCTGAGCCTGCAACCCCACATGCCCGTCGAGATCACCGTCCGCGTCTGGGACGCCCCACCGGCGCCGCCCGCCGACGCCGAAGGCCGCGTAGATGTCAGCCTGGAGTCCGCGACAGGCATCCTCGTGGTGGGTCAGCTCGACCGCGGTCCCGCCCCTGATGACGTCGTTCTACCCCGCCCGGGTGTCTACGAGGGTCACGCCTGGTGGACCGGCCGCCGAGCGGCGTACGACCACTACAACGCCACCCTCGACCTGCTGCCCGACGATGCTCCCGCCGGGTGGCTCACCGAGGCGTGGAACAGCTGCCCGGTCACCGAGCGCTACGTCCTCGACCTCGCCTACATCCGGGAGCCTGAACCCGATGACGATGACGATGACGATGACGATGACGATGACCAGCACTGGATCTAGCCACAGCAGTGCTGCCGTGGCGCCGGGGCGGAGGCCTCGCGGGACGGGCCGGCTCTCCTGGACGACTGGCAGAACGCGTCCGCACCACGGATCCTGAGAAGAGGGAGCGGCGGCTGTCTCACCCCGGCGCTGAGAAAGCCCCCCGGCGCTGAGAAAGCCGCTAGCCACGCACGCCTCCCGACACACGAGTGTTGCCGTCGAGCCGGGCTGCCCGGCCCTGGCCGGTCCAGGCGCAGACGTCAGCGGCCCGGTCCGGCCGGGAGACACCGGCTGCCAGGGTTCTCGTGTCACAGCCGCCCGATGGGGTTCCCATGTCCGATGCAGCCGCTCGAGCCGAGCGCCGGATCGCCCTGGTCCGGGACGACGTGGACGCCCGGCTGGCGCTGGCGCAGGAGTTCTACACGCACTCTGCCGAGCCTCTGCGCCGATACGGTCACGCCGAGTTGAGCTTTCTGCGCTGGTCCGCGGCACGTGGCGTGCTCGCCCCGGAGTCCGGTGCGCGCCCGGGGAGCGCGTGGTGGCGTTCGGTGAACGAGGGGCTGCTCCGGGACAAGGTGGAGGCGGGCCTGCTGTGCGCCGGTGTCCGCGGGGAGGCGAGTGCCAGAAGCGTCGAGTACTGGGTGGACTGCGTCCGGGAGCCGTCCCCGGCGTCCTGGTACCGCGCCCACAACGCCAGCATCGTCGCCGGCTATCTGCGCCACGAGGAACTGGCCGCACCGGAGTCGCAGGTGGAGCGCTTCATGATGAACGTGGCCCTGCTGCGCGTGCTGTTCACTCACGCCATGCTCGTACGGCCGCGGCTCATGCTGGGGCCCCTGGCCCGGCTCGGGCCCCTGCTGGTGGACCCCCGCTCCGGGACCGTGAAGTGGTTCCTCGACCTCGGCCGGTCCTTCCCGGCGGTGTACCCGATCACGCTGCCCACCGAGGACACCATCCTCGACGAACACGCCCTGGCCCGGATGCTCGACTACGGCGTGATCGCCCCCCGACTGCCGGCGCTGTACGCGGTCGCGGCCGCGGCGCTGGAGGAGCCCCGCCTGACGACTCTCCTGGACGACGGTGTGCCGGCATACGTCTGGACCAGGACGGAGCGCTCGCTCTGGTACGTCGGCAACACGGGCGCCCATCTGCGCCTCATCGCCCGTACGACAGGCGTACGCCTGCGCTGGCCGCCGTCACCGGCGAAGGTGCGCACGGTCCCGCTGCACGGCTGAAGCCGCCGCCTGTGGCCACCAGGTGCGCCGACGAGGTCAGCGACGGCGCCTGCATCGGGCCCGGTCGTCGTCGGGCTCAGCCGTCCGCGACCACCCTCGCCTCCCGTGCACGATCCGCCCCAGCCTCCCCGCGGGCGAGCCGGGCTCACCTCCCGTGCGGGACCGGCCCCGATTCCAGCGCTCGATCCGGCGCCCGTGTCCCGTACCCGACCCGCCGCAGTCGTCCCGTACCCGATCCGGCACCCTTGTGGGGTGGACCCGATGCCCATCACGCCTGACGCCACGGTCGCGGTGCGCAGTGCGCTTCTCACCCAGCGGTGGCTCGACCTCACCTTCATCCACTGGGCCGTTGATCCCGCGGCCGTCGCTCCGCTGTTGCCGCGCGGGGTCACCGCGGACACCTACGACGGGGCCGCCCACGTCGGCCTCATCGCCTTCCGGATGGACAAGACGGGCTGGCTCGGACTCCCCGGGGTGCCGTACTTCGGCTCGTTCCCGGAGACCAACGTGCGCCTGTACTCCGTGGACGATCAGGGCCGCCGCGGGGTGGTCTTCCGCTCCATGGACGCTTCGCGCCTCGTGCCGGTGCTTCTGGGCCGCGTGGGCTTCCGGCTCCCGTACTCGTGGTCCCGGATGGACGTGAGGTCGGACGGCGGTACCGTCACCTACACGAGTTCCCGGCGCCGGCCCGGAACGTCCCGGGCGCGGAGCCGGATCGTCGCCCAGGTCGGCCCGCTCGTCACGGAGCCGACAGGGCTGGAGCACTTCCTCACGGCCCGCTGGGGCCTGCACAACACCTTCTGGGGTGGCACCGGCTACCTGGCCAACGACCACCCGCGCTGGCCGCTGCACCGCGCGGAGCTGATCACCTGCGAGGAGAACCTCCTCACGGCGGCAGGGCTCCCCGCACCCGACGGGCCACCGGTCAGCGTCCTTTACTCGCCCGGAGTCCCGGTACGCCTGGGCAGACCCGCCGGCCTGGTACCTCGGAGTCATCTCCGGCCGACGGTGCCCTGACCGGGGGCGACGGAAAGCGCCCCCATGGCGGCAGACGCACGGGGTCGGTGGAGCCCGCTACCGACGACCGAGCGACGGACGCAGGTGTCAGCGGACGGCTTCGTCGATGCGGGCGCGGACGACGTCGGCTCCGGCCGGGGTGGCCTCGGCGTTCATGAAGTCGGCGGCGTCGCCCGCGTACGGCAGCCCGTACACCGGGGTACCGGGCTGCGAGCGCCAGCTGTCGGCGAGGCCGCCGTACGCCAGTGCGTCGAAGCCGAGGATGCCGAGCAGCTCGGCGGCGTTTTTCACGGCCGTCGGGTCGTCGCCCGCCACGGGCAGCGTGGTGCGGTCCGGCGCGCCCTCGGGACGGGCCAGCGCGCCCAGGTGGCGGAAGAAGATGTTGTTGAAACCCTTGACCACGTGCGCGTTCGGCAGGTGGCCCTGGAGCAGCTGGCTCTCCGTGGTCGAGCCGTCCTTCAGCGCGGTGATCTCGCCGTCCCGCTCCGGGTAGTAGTTTCCGGTGTCGATGACCGTCTTCCCGGAGAGCGGAGCCACCGGGATCTGGTCGAACGCCTTGAGCGGCACGGTCACCACGACCCAGTCGCCCGCTGCCGCGGCCTCCGCCGGAGTCGCCGCACGGGCACGGGGGCCGAGATCCGCGACGAGGTCGCCGAGCGTCTCCGGCCCGCGCGAATTGCTGAGCACCACGTCCAGGCCGGCGTCCACGGCCAGCCGGGCCAGCGTGCCACCGATGTTTCCACTGCCGATGAGTCCAAGAGTCGCCATGAAAGCGACAACCCCACACCGCGGCCGTGCATTCCGCCCACTCACTCGCAGGCGCGAGAGCCCGTGGTCTGCGCCCCGCCGGGCGGAGTGACCACCCCGCCTGGCCCGAGGCCTCGCCTCCAGCCACTGCGCCCTGGCTCGGCGCCGCCAGGAAACGATTGCGTCCATGCGCTGCAAGTGAATTCCGAATAGTGTCACGAAATGCTGCCTCGCGGCCGAGGGGGTGCACTCCCAAGGGCCGCAAGAACGGTCCCAAATCCCTCTCTCGCCGACAGTGACGAAAACCCGGGAAATCTGTCTCATTTTCATCGGTCGACTGCATCGCGACCCCAATTGGTGAGCGATGATCGGTTCACCAAGGGTGTCTCATCCTTCGGTCAAGTGCGCCTCGCTGAAGGGTTTCGAGTACCTCAAGAGTCCGTGGACCGTCGTGTGTGCTGTTGCAGCTGAAGGTGACGTCACGTTATTGACAAGACACCTGAGCGGGCCTGTTATGTCGCTGCGGAAATTGGCCTGTCAGCCGTCGCGAGGAAATACCTCTAGACCTTCGATCAGTGCTCGATGTAGCTTCCATCTTGCGTCGTGACGGCGTTGTCAATTCCCTCAGTTGGAGACAGGGAGGCGGAAAGGGGGGCATGGTCCACACCGACACGAGCACCTCGGCCTTCGCCACCGACGACGACGCCACCGAGGTCCTCAAGGTTCCCGACTTCCGGCGGCTTTGGGCAGCCAACGGTTTTCGGTACGCGGCCTCCGAGGTCGCCGGGTTCGCGCTGCCCGTCACCGCGCTCCTGCTGCTGCACGCGCGTCCCCTGGTGATGAGTCTGATCTTCGTCTGCAGCCGGGCGGGATTCCTGACGGTGGGTCTGCCCGCCGGCGTCTGGATCGACCGCTGGCGCAAGAAGCCGGTGATGGTCTGGGCGGACGTCGCCTACGCCGTCGCCTTCGGCAGCATCCCGGTCGCCTATTTCCTGGACGCTCTCACCGTGGCCCAGCTGATCGTGGTGGCCCTCGTGATCAGCATGGCCGGGGTCTTCTTCGAAGTGGCCCACAGCAGCGTGCTGCCGTACGTGCTGCCGAGACGGCGGGTGGCCGACGGCAACGCCCGCCTGCAGACCTCCCAGACCGCCCTTCAGGCGATCTCCCCGAGCGTCGCGGGCGTCGTGACCCAGAGCGTCGCCGCACCCGTCCTCTACTGCTTCGTCGGGCTCTGCCACCTGGTGTCGCTCCTGCTCCTTCGACGCATCCACCCGTCCGGGGACGTCGCGCGAGGCAGGACCACGCCCAAGCGTGAGTTCCGCCGTGAGATCGCGGACGGCATGAGCGTCCTGTTCAAGCAGCCCTTGCTCCGCCTGCTCCTCAACCAGGCCGCGCTGAACAACGTCGGCGCGGGCATCATCCTGGCGATGCTGCCGGTCTTCCTGCTCGAGGAGATCGGCATTTCGGCCTGGCTGTTCGGCCTGCTGTCCACGCTCGGCGCCCTGACCGGGTTCGCCGCCTCCCTCCTGGCCCCACGACTGCGGCGCCGGTTCGGCGAGATCCGGATGGCGATCGTCTTCTCCGCCCTGGCCCCGTTCGCCGTGGTCGCGGCTCCCCTCGCCGCCGTCTTCCGAGACGTCGCCGTGCCGCTCATCGCGCTGGCGGAGGTCCTCATTGGCGTCGCCATCGTGGGCCGGTCGGTGTCCACGGCCGGACTGCGTGCCCGGGTGACGCCGAACGCATACATGGGCCGGGTCACGGCCGCCTACAGCGTCGTCGTCCAAGGCGCCACACCGCTGGGAGCCCTGGCCGGTGGCCTGGTCGCCAACCACTGGTCCACCGGTACGGCCCTGTGGGCGGGAGCCGTGGCCATGGGCGTGCCGCTCGTGCTGCTGCTCCTGTCGCCGATACGTCACCACAGCCGACTCCCCGAAGAGTGGGAGGTCCGCGGCTGAACTCTGCACGGAGCAGGAACTCGGAAAGGATCGAGCAAAGCATGGCGAGAGGCGTCTACTTGAGGGACCGGCAGGACGGCCGGCGGATGAAGGACGATCGGGTCCGCAGGTTCCCCTCGCTCGCCGAAGTCGAGGCCGCGGGCCGGTGGTCCACCTCCGAAGAGGCGAACGCCCATTGACCCGCACGTCCGCAAGATCGGTCAGCGGCGTACCCGATAGCGCAGGTGAAGCACCCGGTCGCCCTGAATCGCCTCGTCCGGATCCTCCAGCAGGTGTTGCGCGTGGACCGATCCGAAGTAGCGCTTGCCCGAGCCGAACACGACGGGTACGACGTCCATGCGCACCTCGTCGACCAGGCCCGCGGCGAGCACCTGGCCACCGACCTCGCCGGCGGCGACCTCGACCAGGCGGTCACCCGCGAGCTGCTGCGCCTTGGCCACGGCCGCCTCGACGCCTTCGACGAAGTGAAACGGTGCCTCGGGGTCCCAGCCCTCGGGCTCCGGCCGGTGCGTCACGACGACGACGTGGTCGATCCCGCCCGGAGGCTTCCCGTCCCAGCCGTCCGTCAGGTCGAAGACGTGGCGGCCGACGATCGTCGCCCCGATCTGGTCCCAGTACGGCCGGATGTAGTCGTAGGACGTCTGCGACACCTTCACCGCGCCGCTCTCGTCCAAGGGGACGTCACCGCTGAGCAACCAGTCGAACAGCGGTCCGGGCTGGTCATTCTCGTCCGCGATGAAGCCGTCCACCGACACCGAGCTGTACATGACCACCTTGCCCATGGGGCTCTCCTCTGCTGGGGTGCCCCAAATTAGCGTGGCGTGGGCTGTCGCTCTTGTCAGACATCAAGAGGCCGCCCCTGGCCATCCGTTCGGCAGCGGTCAGCCGATTCCACCGCGGCGAACCGGTTGGAGGCGGCGACGAAGTCTCCGTGACGGTGAGCGGCGTCGTGACGGCCGAACTGGAGCTGCGAGCGGACACCTTGCTGTCTGCGTTCGCGGCCGGCTGAGGTCAAGCGTGCGCCGCGCCGAGGTGAAGGCAGTGCACGGATAGTGCACCGACCCGATAAGTAGGGTCGGGGCATGAACCAATCAACCTCCGGTCCGCAGACGGCAATTGTTCCCTCGGCGCTCGCTGAAGACCCGTACGCCGTCTACGCCCGGCTTCGCCAAGCCGGACCCGTACACCGGATCACCGGGACGGACGGTCTGCCCGCCTGGCTGGTGACCCGGTACGACGACGTCCGCCGGGCACTCGCCGACCCGCGGCTCTCCTTGGACAAGCACAACGCGGCGCCCGGCGGCTACCGAGGTATGGCCTTACCGCCGGCGCTGGACGCGAACCTGCTCAACATGGATCCTCCGGATCACACGCGCATCAGGCGCCTGGTGACCCGGGCCTTCACTTCACGCCAGATCGAGCAGCTGCGCGAGCCGATACAGCGCACCGCGGACCAGTTGCTGGACGCGGTTGGCGCGGCCGAAAGCGTGGACCTGATCGCCTCGTACGCCGCGCCGCTGCCGATCACCGTGATCTGTGACCTGCTCGGCGTGGGCGGGGGCGACCGGCACGACTTCCGTTCATGGACCGACGCACTCGTGGCCCCCGATCCTGAGCGGCCGGCCCTCGCCAGGGAGGCGGTCGGCAGAATGCTGGCGTTCTTCACCCAGCTCATCTCCGACAAGCGCACCGCTCCAGCCGACGACCTGCTCTCCGCCCTGATTGCCGTACGCGACGAGGACGACCGGCTGAGCGAGGACGAGTTGATGTCCCTGACCTTCCTCATCCTGTTCGCCGGGTACGAGAACACCGTTCACCTCATCGGGAATGCAGTCCTGACCTTGCTTCGCCACCCCGACCAGTTGGCCGAACTGCGCGCCGATCCCACGCGCATGAGCGCGGCGGTGGAGGAACTGGCCCGATATGACGGCCCGGTACCGCTGGCCATCCGCCGCTTCGCGACCGAGGACGTCACGATCGGCGACGTGACCATCCCCGCGGGCGAGACGGTCCTGCTGTGCCTTGCGGCCGCCCACCGGGACCCGGACCGATTCACTGATCCGGATCGCTTCGACATCGACCGCGACGCCGAGGGCCACCTCGCCCTCGGTCACGGCATCCACTACTGCCTCGGCGCCCCGTTGGCCCGTATGGAAACCGAAATCGCCCTGTCGACTTTGTTCGGCCGCTTCCCCGACCTGGCCCTCGACGTGCCGCCGAGCGAGTTGCGATGGCGGCCCTCGATGCGGTCCCGCGGTCTGCTGAGCCTTCCGGTCCGCACCGGAGTCAGCAAGGAAGCAGCTACGCGGCGATGAGAGGGGGGCACGGCCTCTGCCCGAACCTTGGGTCGATTCGCCGTCGTGCATCCCACCGTGCGGGCAGGGGCTGAGCAAGGTTGCACCTGGTTGGCCAGGGAGCTCAACCATGGAGCTGCCTGAGAGGCCCAGGTCCGCGAGGGCGGGGTGGCGTGGCCGCCGGCCCCGCCGATCTACGAGCTGCGAGCGTCGTGCTCGGATCTGCGGGGCACGCATCGCCACGCCAGGCCGGCGGCGGTCAGGTAGGCGACTGCGCCGATGGCCATGCTGACGCGGATCCCCTGGCCGTAGGTTGTGGCGGTGGCGAGGAGGGTGCCGCCGAGCGCGACACCGGTCGCGCTGCCCACCTGGCGGGCCGTGTTGAAGAGGGCGGAAGCAGTTCCCGAGTAGGCCTGCGGTGCCGCCGCCATGACGGTGGATGTCGTGCCGGTGAGTGCGAAGGAGGTTCCGAACCCCGCTGCCATCATCGGGACGATGAGCAGGGGGTATGCGGGTTCGGCTCCTGCGACGGCCCAGCCTGCCAGTCCGGCGGAGGCCACGAGCATCCCGGCCATCACCAGGGGCCGGTCTCCGGTGCGTCGGGCAAGCCGGGCCGACACGACCGAGGCGAACATGGTCATGGCCACCGCGGGGAGCAGCGCCACCCCCGTTTCGAGGGCGCTGAAACCGCGCTGGTGCTGGAAGTACAGGCTGGCGGTGAACACCATTCCGTAGAAGCCGAAGTTGAACAGCAGGCCGATGGCTGTGCCGCCGCCCAGCGCGCGAGACCACAGCAGGTCCAGCGGGACAGCGGGAGATCGCGCCAGCCGTTCGCGGACCACGAACGCGACGGCTCCCAGGAGAGACAGTCCCGCTGCCGTCAGGACGGCCGGTGCCGTCCAACCGCGTCTTCCGGCCTCGTTGAGCGCGGCCGTCAGGAAGGCCACGGCGGCGACCACCGCGACCTGCGCGGGCCAGTCGAGGGCACGGGAGACCAACCTGGGGGAGACCTCCACGTGGCGCAACGTCAGCATCAGGCAGACGACACCCACCGGGAGGTTGATCAGGAACACCCATCGCCAGCCCACCGTGGAGACGAGCAGCCCGCCCAGCAGCGGCCCGGCCGAGGCCGCGATACCGGCCATGGATCCCCACAGGCCGAAGGCTCTCGAACGAGCCGCCGGAGCGTGGTACGCCTGCCGCAGCAGCGCCAGCGACCCGGGCACGATCAACGCCGCACCCAGTCCCTCCACCAGACGGGCCGCGGTGAGGAACGGAGCGTTGGGTGCTAGTGCGCAGGCGGCGGAGGAGAGCGTGAACACGGCCACGCCCGTGCAGAAGATCCGGCGGTTTCCCCACCGGTCGCCCATGGCACCGCCCAGCAGCAGAAAGCCGGCGAAGACCAGGGTGTATCCGTCGGTGATCCATTGGATACCCGTGACGGAAGCCGACATCTCCCGGCCGATCACCGGCGCCGCGACGCTGACCACCGTGACGTCGAGGATCACCATGAAATACCCGGCGCATACAGCGAGCAACGGGGCCAAGGACTGCTCCTTGGGCTGCCTGCCGGCTCGGCCGGGGGAGGCGGAGGCTCCGTCGTCGACCGGTTCTGCGAACGCCATACGCTGGTCCCCGTCCTGCACAGAATTGGATGAATGCCACAGTAATTAGGAGACGGTGACAAATCCCGTTCCCTGCGTGTGGCGCATGGTGTTGACGGGGCGTAGGGGAGCGGTGCGCAGCGGGGACAGCCAGTGAACCGGCCGAGCGAGGCGACGTGCGGCAGCCCCCGCCGATCGCACGGCTCTCATCGCGATCCGCGCGAATGGTAGAACGGCCGCTGCCTGGGAAGACGCGAATTGATCTTCGTTGATGTCCCAGGGGAGGAAACATCACCATGGCCGTTCCCGCACGCGCCCGGCGTACCGCTCGCCGCTCCCGCCGCTCCCGCCGCTTCGAACTCCGGGCGACGGCTCTCTACTTCGCGCTTCTCGCCGTCATCCTCGCCCTGGTGGGTGCGGTCGCCCGTACCGCGGCCGCGGCTGCGATGCACCGTCCCGCGTGGGCCCTGGCACTCGCACTCACGAGTGTCGGCGCTGTCATGGCCGGCGGCCGCGGGAGGCGACGGATATCGGCGGCCAGGATCGCGCGGCGGTCGGCCAAAGCCCTGGACGCTGCCACCCAGACGGCGGTCGAAGCGCTCGACGCGGCGTCATCGGGTCCCGCCTTCGGCCTGGTCCCCGCCGAGGCCGGTGCCTCCAGCGGCTGCCTCGGCACGGAACCCACCGTCCTGTTTCCCGAAGCAATGCCCGAGGTCATGCCGGAGGCGCTGCCTGAGACGATGCCCGAGACGCCCGCGGACCCGGTGGAGATCGCCTACGAGGCTCTGGACCCGTACGAGTTCGAAGAGGCGGTGGCCGAGCTGTGCCGACGCGACGGTTGTCTCGACGTGGACGTCGTGGGCGGGGCCGGCGACCTGGGCGCCGACGTCGTGGGGAGGACGCCCGACGGGCGCTCGGTCGTCATCCAGTGCAAGCGGTACTGCGACGGCAACCGGGTCGGCTCACAGGACCTGCAGCGATTCGGTGGCACCTGCTTCACCGTTCACGGCGCCGACGTCGCCGTCGTGGTCACCACCAGCGACTTCACCGCCCCCGCACTCGAGTACGCGGAGCAGTGCGGCATCGTATGCGTCGACGGTCCGCAACTGCGGAGCTGGCAGGAAGGCACGGGACCGCGGCCTTGGCAGGCGCAGACGTCGGCGGGGTGAGGCGGGTTGCCGCTGAGCCGGCCCAGCGAATACGCCCCGCCGGCTCACCGAACACCGCCGCCCCGGGTGCCGCCGAACCAGCAGTCAAAGAGGCCGCCGTCCTGTGAGGCTCTGCCACGTGCTCCGGGCGTCGTCCAGGGCCATACGCGCCTTCGGGAGCCTCACGTCCGCGTCATGGCGGGCGCGTGTTTCCTCCAGTCGCTCCTTCGCTTCCTCCATCTGTTCCGTCGCCGAACGAGCCTCGCGTAGTTCGGCCTTGACGGCGCGGAGACTGCCGACCCGCTGCTCCTTCAGCTTGTCGGCTGCCGCGACGGCGTTCTGCACCCGTACGACGAACCGGCGCACCGCGTCCTCGGGGTATTGCGCACCGCCGTAACGCTCCATGTGTTCAAGGCCGTCGGGCTGCGTGAGATACACGTACGACGCGGACTTGGAGCGACCCAGTTCGAACCGGACCTGCAGGCCGGCCAGGGCGATCTCGTTGTTGCCGACGACCACCGCATGCTTGTGCAGGGCGATCGCACCCAACTGCTCGATGCGCGCCCCGCGGTGTGTCGTGTCCAACTGCCGCAACTCGGCCTCGGCTCGGCGGACTCGGCGCCGGTACGCCCACTCCGCCCGCTGCACCGCCGCCCGCGCCCGCCACTTCTCGCGTCGCGCCGTTCTGCGCAGCCCGCGCACTGTGCCGCGGGCATCGTCCAGAGCGCTGCGTGCTTCACGGTGTTCCTGGTGAAACGCGTACGTCCAACCCCCGGGGTACCGGACGATCCGCCAGAGCACCCACCACATCGCCAAGGCCGTCACTGCGATGGCCCATCCCAGCACGAACATGAAGTGGCCCTTCCACGAGTGCATCGCCGTGGCCACCGCCGGACAGCGGTGCTCGGCGAAATCGATCGACTCGCCCCTGCGCTCTGCGCCGGAGATCCGTCGGCGGGAGCGCGGAGGCGACTCCCACGGAAGCTCGGAGGTCAGTCGAACAGGGCGCAGTTGAGCGCCTCCATCAGGGCCGCGCCGGTCTGGTGCCCTTGTTTGCTGAGAGTGGACGTGGCGAAGAAGAAGGAGGCTGTGCGACGGCCGGTTGAGTCGGTGACGTTGTAGGTCGCGTAGCCCGGGACGACGCCGACGTGGTCCCAGACCGTGCCGCAGCCGGTCTTCGCCCTCTCGATGCCCAACCCGTACGAGAGCTCGTCCGGGTCCTCCGGCCCGCCCTCCGGAACGGTGGTGCGCATCTCGGCCAGTTGCGCGGCCGGCAGCAGGCGGCCCGACATCAGCGCGCCGTAGAAGCGGGACCAGTCACCGGCGGTGGACACGATCGCGGCATCCGCGCCGCTGGCCGTGACGTAGTCGCCGGTGACGTCCACGTGGTCGTCGTGTTGCGGTCCGCCGTACGTCCTGAACTCGTCGGGAACGTCCGGTGGCATGTGGGCGGCGTCGGGTTCGTAGCCGTGCGCGTGCCGGTCGTGCCAGGCGGTGCCGGTGGCGTAGAAAGTGTGCCGGAGCCCCAGGGGCTTGGCGATCCGGTCCCGCACCAGCGACGCGAGACTCCTGCCGGTGGCCTTCCGCAGGACGGCGCCGATCGCGATGTAGTTGGTGTTGCTGTACGACCACTCGGTGCCGGGCTCGAACTGTGCCGGGTGTCTGCGCACCAACCTAAGGATTTCCGTCGACGTCCACACGTGAGGGTCGCGGCCGGTGAGGGCCGGTGCGAGGGCGGGGTCCTCGGTGTAGTCGTACAGCCCGCTGGTGTGGTTGAGCAGCATGCGCAGGGTGATCGCTCTGCCGTTGCGCACCTGGCCGGGCAGCCACTTGTCGACCGGGTCGGTGAGGGCGAGTCTGTGCTCGGCGACCAGTTGCAGGACGAGGGTGGCCATCACCGTCTTGGTGTTGGACGCCTCTCGGACCTCGTCGTCCGCCCTGAGCCGATGGTCCTTCTTCGTCCAGGCGGCCTGCTCGGAGATCTCGATGGGCCTGCCGTGATCGTCGTCCACCCGGACGATCACCCCGGGGACTCCTGCATCCACCAACCTCCGGGCTAAATCACGGAGATGAGCGCGTGTATCCGCCGTGCCGTCCTGTTGGTTCGCTGAGGGCGACCGAGGCCCGGCCGCACCACTCTCGCGGAGCGCGTTCGCACTCGACGGGGTCGCGGCGAGCGGCAGGATGAGGGCCCCGGAGAACGCAACCGTGGCCACCGCGCGAAACCACGTCCGTTGCGGGCGCCGCCGAACAAGCACCTTCACGCGCAATTCATGCTCCTTCGGATCCGGAATGCCGTCGGGCACGATCGGGGTACGGGGAGGAGAACATGGAACTCGGAACTCCGCCTGGCGAGTTGTCGCCGCACCCTGAGGCGAGGCCGGCTCCGGCGGGCCCTGCACGGTCCTGTGAATGCATCGGAGGATAGCCGAACGCGGGGTGCAAGAGATGAGTGTCGGCTATTCGATCGTGTTTTCGCGGGCGGACTCCGCGAACCCGGATCAAGGCGCCGATCGCCGGCGGTCGGCCCGACTCCGGGCGCGGGTGCCCGTGACCTAGGGTCTGCCGACACCGACCCGCTCCAAGGGCCGACCGGCCCGTCGGCGGCGAGTCGGCGGAGCACAGCACTTTGCCGGGGCCGCCGTCGCCGGCCCGGTGCCCGTTCAGGCAGCACAGCCGGAAATCGGGCTGCCTGGATGCCTTGTCGTACGGTCAGATGTCTCAGCCGCTCACCGTGCGCAGCGGATTCCGCCGAAACCGGCGGTGCCGTCGCTGCGGCCGAGACCCCTGAACCCGTACCGGAAATCAGGCCGCGACGAGTTCCTTCTCGCGCTCAGGCAGCTTGACCTTGGGCTTCTTGTTCGGCAGCGAGAGGCGGACGACCTTGTGCCACGCGGAGAACACCTGCTTGGGCAGCGGCCCGGTGACGTACTCCAGCTCGTACTTCTCGAACAGCGCGCGCACCTTCACCGCGACCTCGGCGTACCGGTTGCTCGGCAGGTCGGGGAACAGGTGGTGCTCGATCTGGTGCGAGAGGTTGCCGGTCATGAAGTGCATGGCCTTGCTGCCGCTGATGTTCGCCGAGCCCATCATCTGGCGCAGGTACCACTGGCCGCGCGTCTCGCCCTTGATCGACCGGCGCTCGAAGACCTGCACGCCCTCGGGGAAGTGCCCGCACATGATCACCGAGTGGGACCAGATGTTGCGGACCAGGTTCGCGGTGAACGTGGCGGCGAGCGTGGTGAGGAACGACGGGCCCGAGAGAAGCGGGTGGATCACGTAGTCCTTGAGCACCTGCTTGCGGATCTTGCGGCCCACGTCCTTGGCCCGCGCGCGGAACTCCGGGTTCTTGCGGCGCCGCTTGTGCAGGTTCTTGCCGAGCTCCAGGTCGTACGCCGCGATGCCGTACTCGAAGAAGCAGGCGTTGATGAAGTTCCACAGCGGCTGGCCGAGGTGGAACGGGTGCCACTTCTGGTCCTCGTCGACGCGCATGATGCCGTAGCCGAGGTCGTTGTCCTTGCCGATCACGTTGGTGTACGTGTGGTGCAGCTCGTTGTGCGAGTGCTTCCACTGGTCGGACGGCGAGACGTGGTCCCACTCCCAGGTGGTCGAGTGGATCTTCGGGTCCCGCATCCAGTCCCACTGGCCGTGGAGGATGTTGTGGCCGATCTCCATGTTGTCCATGATCTTCGCCACGGACAGTCCGGCGGTGCCGAGCAGCCAGGCCGGCGGGAAGAACGAGAACAGCAGTACGCCCCTGCTGGCCATCTCGAGCTTGCGCTGCGCCGAGATGACCTTGCGGATGTAGGCGGCGTCCTTCTCGCCACGGCTGGCGATGACCTCGTCGCGGATCGCGTCCAGCTCGCGGCCGAGCTCCTCGATCTGCTCCGCGGTGAGGTGGGCGGTGGGGTCGATGGCGGTCAAGGTGCTCCTACCGTTCGATGTCGCAGGGGCCCGCGGCGGCGGACACGCAGGTCTGGATGAGGACGCCCGGTTCCGCCTCGGTGATGTCACCGGTGCGCAGGTCGCGTACGGCGCCCGCCTTGAGCGGCGTCACGCAGCCGAAGCAGATGCCCATGCGGCACCCGGAGGGCATGAGCACGCCGGCCTCTTCACCGACGTCCAGCAACGGCGTGGCGCCGTCCGCGTCGACGGTCTTGCCCGTGGTGCTGAACGTGACCTGGCCACCGTCGCCGGCCACGACGATGCCGGGGCGGAAGCGTTCCGTGTGCAGGCGCTCCTGCACGCCGTGCTCGGTCCAGTGCGCTTCGGCGGCGTCGAGCAGGCCCGCGGGCCCGCAGGCCCAGGTCTCGCGCTCGGCCCAGTCGGGCACGAGCTCGTCGAGACGGGCGATGTCGAGCATGCCGTCCGTGTCGGTGTGCACCTCGGTGAGCTGCAGCTTCGTGTCCGCGACCAGGTCGTGCAGATCACCGCGGAAGATCACGTCCTGCGGCCGCGGCGCGCAGTGGACCATGACGACGTCGTCGAACCCGGTGTCGCGCAGCATGCCCATCACCGGCGTGATACCGCTGCCGGCCGTCAGGTAGAGCACCTTGGCGGGCTTGGCCTCCGGCAGCACGAAGTCACCGGTCGCCTGGTCGAGCTGGATCAGCGTGCCCGGTGTCGCCGCGCGGACCAGGTGGTTGCTGACCTTGCCGTCGGGGATCGCCTTCACGGTGATCGTGAAGCGGCCGTCCTGGCGGTTCGTCGGCGAGGTGATGGAGTAGGCACGCCACAGGCGCACCCCGTCGACGTCGACCCCGATCCGCACGTACTGACCGGCTCTGTGACCGCGCCAGCCCCGTCCCGGTCTGATCACGATGGTCGCGGCGTCCGCTGTCTCGGGGTGCACGGCCTCGATGCGCCCCCGCAGGTCGGCGCCCGCGCGCAGCGGGCTGACCAGGTCGAGGTAGTCCGACGGCAGCAGCGGCGTCGTGACCATCTCGAGCATCTTCCACGCCCTGCTGCGGAGGGCTGTACTCGTCATGGCCCCAGCTTGCTGCGCCTCAGGGCGTAAAGTCCTGACCGTAGGACGTAAATCTGGTCGGCAGAATTGTTCGCAGGGAATAAATCGTGAACCATGTGATGCGGAGGGCCAGCGAACTGGCCTTGGACGAGACGACGGTCACCGTACTTCGAGCCGGGCTGAAGGCCACCGCCGACGAGGTCGTCCAGGCGATCATCGACGAGGTCCCTCCCTACGCCAACGCCCTCACGGGCCACATGGGCGCCACCATCCGCCGAGCCGTCCGCACCGCCCTGGGGCACTATCTGGACCTCGCGAGCGGGAGCGCCACGGGCGGTGACGGCGGTGACGCGGCCTACGAGCTGGGCCGCGGCGAGGTGCGCGACGGGCGTTCGATGGACGCCCTGCTCAGCGCCTACCGTGTCGGTGCCCGCGTGGCCTGGCGGTGCCTGGCAGCGGGTGCCGTACCCGCGGGTCTGCCCGCCGCCGAGGTCGCCAAGTTCGCCGAGCTGACCTTCGCCTACATCGACGAGCTCTCCGCCGCAAGCGCCGCGGGCCACGCCGACGAACTGGCCGCCCGGGGCCGGGACCACGAGCGCCACCTGGAGCAGCTGGCCCGCGACCTCCTCGCCGGCGCGAACCCGGATGTGCTGCTGTCCTCCGCTCAGCGGGCCGGTTGGCAGGCTCCGGTGTCGCTGACCGCGGTCCTGCTGCCCGCCGCCCAGGCCCGCCCCGCCTACCGTGCGTTCGACCCGAGCACCCTCGTCCTGGACGATCTTCCGGACGCCACCGGTGTACTGCTCGTCCCCGACGCCGACCGATCCCATCTCCTGCGGCAGCTGGCCGACCGCACCGCCGTGGTCGGCCCGGCCCGGCCGTGGACCCGTGCGTGCGCCTCGTACGAGCGGGCTGTCCGCGCGCGCTCCCTCTCCTCCGACATCCGCGACACCGAGGACCACCTGCCCGAGCTGGTGCTGAGCGCCGACGTGGACGCGTTCGCGGATCTGCGTGCCCGAGCCCTCGCACCGTTGCGGACCTTGCCTGTCGCGACCGCGCGGCGGCTGGAGGAGACGTTGCGGGCGTGGCTGCTGCACCAGGGCCGGCGGGACGAGGTGGCGGCGGCGTTGTTCGTCCACCCTCAGACCGTCCGCTACCGGATGTCGCAGCTACGGGAACTGTTCCCGGACCTCGCACTGCCGGAGCGGGTCCTTGAACTGACGCTGGCGGTCGGTCCTCGGGTCGGCTGAGGCGTATGTCGACCGTCCACCAGGGCGATGTGCCCGCTCACGCCGGACCGGGGTGCTCAGGGGCTATGCGGCCCAGGCGGCCTCCAGGAGGGTGCCGAAGGTGGCGGGCTCTCGCCCGATCAGCTCCGCCAGCGTCGGGTCGACGGTGGTGAACTCGCCGTTCCGTGCCGCGTCGAAGATGCTCACCAGCAGGTCGGACATCGGGGCCGGGGCGCCGTGCGCCAGTGCCTGCTCGCGGAAGGTGTCGTCAGGGATGACGGTGCGGGTGAAGGACCGCCCGGTGGCCTGGGACGCGATCCGGGCGACGGCGTCGAAGTCGAGCGCCGTCGCCCCGGTCAGCGGCGGGGTGGGTCCTTCGAAGCGGCCCTCGTCGGTCAGGATCGCCGCGGTGGCCTCGGCGAGGTCGTCGTGGCCGGTCCAGGCGAAGGGGCCGTCGGCGGGGAGGGCGATGTCGCCGGTCTGGCGGGCGGGCTCAAGGAATAGCAGGGCGCTGAACGTATAGAAGCCGTTGCGCAGCGCGGTCCACGGCAGGCCGGTCGCACGCAGTAGGTCCTCGGTCCGGGCGTGGTCGCGGCATGCCGTGAAGCGGGAGTCGTGGGCGGCGCCCATCTGGCTGGTGTAGAGGATGCGGCCGGCGCCGGCCTTCACGGCGGCGTCGACGGCGGTGCGATGGCCGGCGACGCACTCCTCGCCCGTCCGGTCGAGGGAGACGAGAAGCACCTGCTCGGCGCCCTCGAAGGCGTGCACGAGCGAGGCGGGGTCGTCGAAGTTGCCCTGCCGGACGCGGACGCCGCGGTCGGCCAGATCCTTCGCCTTGCGGGGGTCACGGACGCTGACACCGACACGGTCGGCGGGGACGCGCTCCAGCAGGCGTTCGACGGTGCGGCGGCCGAGCTTTCCGGTGGCTCCGGTCACGATGATCACGGTGTTCTCCCGACGCTGTTTCCAGTGGAATCACTTCGACGGTAACACTGGAATATCGATGGAATCAAACCTTCGATATCATCGGTTCATGGCAACGCGCGACACCACCGACAGCCCCCGTCACCGCATCGTCGAGGCGGCCGTCGAGCTACTGGAGAACGGCGGCCCGGAAGCGGTCAGTACCCGCGCGGTCGCCGCCGCGGCCGGGATGCAGCCGCCCGCGATCTACCGCCTCTTCGGCGACAAGGAGGGGCTCCTCGAGGCCGTCGCCGAGCACGGCTACGCGCAGTTCCTGGAGACCAAGCGCGCACAGCTCGACCCCGACCCGCAGGACGCGGTGGAGGAGCTGCGCCACGGCTGGGACCTGGTGGTCGAGTTCGGGATCTCCCGCCCCGAACTGTTCGCGGTGATGAACAGGGCCACCGGCCGGGGCGCGGACATGGCACACCGCGCGGGCCTGGAGATCCTCCACGGCCGGGTGCGCCGACTGGCGGCCGGGGGATGGCTGCGGGTCGACGAGGAACTGGCCGCCCAGATCATCCAGGCCACCGGCCGGGGCGCGGTCACCACCTGGCACTCCACCCCGTCGGACCGCCGCGATCCGGCGCTGCTGACCGCCCTCCGCGAAGCGATGGTCACCGCCATCACCCGTACCGAACCGACGGTCCCCGCCACGGAGAACGGCCCCGCCGCGGCGGCCCGCGCACTGCGCGCCGCCCTCCCCGACGACGCCGATGTCCTGAGCGCCGCCGAACAGCACCTGCTGCGCGAGTGGCTGACCCGCCTGACAGCGTCCGGTTCGCCCTGAGGGGCCGAAGTCGTCAGCTGTCGCGTGTGCAGCGGCCCGTCGCGTTGGCCGACGGGGGACGGCACTGGAGGGGGAGGTCGGCGGGATCGGTGCTCAGGTAGCGGCCGATGCAGGCGTTCGCCGTGGTACGTCCGCGCTCGGCGCAGAAGGAGAGCGCGGCGCGGCCGTCGGTGAACGGGCCCGGCGCGTAGATCACCCAGTAGCCGGGGCGCAGTGAGGCGTAGTCGTCGCTGCGCAGGTAGAGCGCTTCGGGCACGGTGCCACGGATCTGGCTGAGGCGCTGGTCGCGTGCGCCGGAGCCCGAGGAGACGGGTTCGGAGTACAGCTGTGCGATCCAGCGGCCACGGTCCACCGGGGCCGCGGACTGCTGCGACACGCTCGGTGCGGGGGAGGAGAGGGTACTTGGCGTCGGGTCCGGACTGCGCACCGGATCCGGGCTCGCCGGTCGCGTGTGAGGGGCCGATGTGAGCTGGGCAGGCGTGGTTGTTCCAACGGCTGGGCCTGCGGCCGGTTCGTTGTCCTTGCGCGTCTGGAACGCCAGCACCAACGCGGTCACCGCGACGACGGCCAGGACCGCGGTCACCGCGAGGAGCGCCGGCGTGAGATGGCGTGTCGGAGTCACCTGCCGGGGGATGTCCACATGCGTGGGGGTCGCCTGGAGGACCAAGGGCGGCATTCGTGCCGCCGTCATCGTCGGCCGATGCCAGCTCGACAGGGTGCCGGCCTCTACCTGTGCGAGCATCGCGTCCAGCTGCTCGGCGCCGGGGCGGGCCGCCTGGTCCCGTTCGAGGAGGGCCTGTAGGACAGGAGCCAGAAGTCCGGAGCGTACGGGCGGGGGGACCGGCTCTTCGAGGACGGCGGCGAGAGTGGCGGCCGTGGTCGCTCGGCGCAGTGGGCTTGTGCCCTCCGTGCACACGTACATGACCAGCCCGAGCGACCACAGGTCGGAGGCCGGGTCGTCGTCGCGGCCGCGGATGCGTTCGGGAGCCATGTACTCCGGGGTGCCGATGATCTGGTCGGTCGCGGTCAGTGCCGTCGAGCCCTGGAGGGCGGCGATACCGAAGTCCGTGAGGGCGGCGCTGCCGTCGGGGCGGATGAGGATGTTCGCGGGTTTGACGTCACGGTGGTGGATGCCGGCGGCGTGCGCGGCGCGCAGGGCGGAAAGCAACTGGCGGCCGATGCGGGCCGTCTCTGCCGGGCTCAGCGGACCCGCGTCGACGCGCTGTTGGAGCGAGGTGCCGGGCACGAATTCCATCACGATCCACGGATGGGGCTCCGCCTCGATGACTTCGTGCACCGTCACCACGTACGGGTTGCTGAGCCGGGCCAACGCCCTTGCCTCACGCATGACCCGTTCCCGTACGGTGTGCGAGGCGTCCGCGTCCTGCCGCACCGCCTTGAGGGCCACCTCACGGTGCAGCACGGTGTCCATGGCTCGCCATACCGTTCCCATCCCCCCGCTGCCGACCCGTTCGATCAGTTCGAAGCGTCCGTCGACCATGTCCCCCGGTGTCATGCGGGTCAGACTAGGACAACAGGGGACACGAGGTGGCCAGTTCAGGAGGAAGCCGCGGGCGGAACCGGGGAGGCAAGTGCGATCACCGCCCCGCTCGATCGCAGGGTCGCGGGCCGATCACCGCTGCGGGGCGTTCAACAGCGCTTCGGGCAGATAGGCGGATCGCGTGCCCAACTGCCAGCCGTGGGCGAGGCAGGCGAGGGTTGCCAGCGTGACAGCTCCCAACGGCAGCAGCGTCCGGGCACCCGGGTCGTCGCCGACGCTCTCGCGGTGGGTCACGAGTCTTTCGTGCAGGGCCTGCTCGAACTCGACCTGGTCGTCGTCGAGGAGAACGCGCAGCAACCGCTGATCCGGCGTCAGCGTCCCGGCCCTGTCGAGCTGCTCGGCGCTACGCACTCGCTCGGCGGTGTCCGGCTTGGCCAGCGGCACCGGGCCGGGGAGTGCGCCGGGGTAAGGACCCTGGACGACGGTCAGGTAGCCGCACAGCGCGTCCATCTCCGCGAGGTCGGCCGGATCGGACACCGACTTCCGCTTCGAGTACGGGACGCCGTCGCGGATGGCGGGCGCGTAGTCCTCGCGCAGCAGGGGACCGATCACGCGGTCCCGCTCGCCTATCAGGCCGCTGATCACGGACCACGCGAACGCGTCCGTCCACGTCCGCGCCGAGGTCACGGGGGCAGCCGGCTCCCACTCCTCCTCGTAGTGCAGTTCCTCGCTGGTGAGTGTCTCCGTCACGAGCGGGAGGGGTACCGAGAAGTCACCGTCGGGGAAGCACGCGAGGCTCAGTACGCCCATGGCGCACTCCGCGGCTGTGACCAGGGCGGTGCGCGACTCGGGTGCGCCCAGGGCGGGATCGGGCACGGTGCGCGCGGCGATGTGGTCGGCCAGTGCCTCGCCGAGTTCCCTCAGCCCTTGCCGCAGCGGCAGGTCGCCGTACCGCATCGTGTGCCATCGGTCGAACGCCCGACTCCGCATGCCGGCAAGAGCCTGCTCGATCCGCTGCTCCGCGACTGCGTGACGTGTAACTTCCTTGATCGCCATGCCTGCCATCCTCGCAGGGCCCACTGACAACGCCCTCCTCAACGCTTCGCTGCCGGTCCCTTCCGAATCCGCTCGAGGACCCGGCCCTGACCAGCCCTGTGATCTGCGGGGCAGTCAAGTAGTTTGAGAATGCTGTCCTTTGGAGGGCCTCAGATGAATTGGTCTTCGCGAACGGTGGGACGGCGACGCTTGTGAAAACGGGGGACGGGGATATGAACGAGGACGGACTCGACGGTCGGCTCAGGTCGGCGGTTCAGGCCGGGGACGCCAAGTCGGTGCGGGAGCTGCTGGACGGAGGCGCGAATCCGGACACGGTCGACGCGAACGGGCTGCCGGTTCTGTGCGCGGCGGTGGCGGCGTACGACGAGCCGGTCGCCGAGGCGTTGGTGGAGGGCGGCGCGGACCCCGACCATGTCCTGCCCGACGGGACCACACCATTGTGGCGCGCCGTCGACGGCGGTTCGCCGGCGATCTTCTCGGCGGTGCTGGGCGGGGAGCCCCGGCTGCGGCTCTCGGAGTCCGCCCGTGAACGGTTGCTCGTCCTGGCCCGAGGATGGTGCGAGACGGGCGCGGCCGAAGAACTGCGACGCAGGGCAGGCGTGCCGAATCAGGCCCGGACGGTCCGGGTTCAGGACGGTGAATACGACTGGGTCGATCAGGTCTCGGTCGGCGGCCTCGTCGTGCGGGCCGGCCACGCTGCCGTCCTGACCTCTCTGGAGTGGGCCTTTCGTGTTCTGACCCCCGTCGACGAACTGATCGCCCGCGCTGTCGAGCAGCCGGACGATGAGCATGTGTGCTGGTCCACGGTCAGATGGATCCTTGCCGAGCGTCGCAGCTTCGAGACCTGGTCGGCCGTGGTGGCCCATCGTCACCACCCGGACCGGGCGCACCGCCGGTTCGTGCTGGCCTACCTGCGGGCGCGAGGGCTCTTCGATTCCAGCCCCTACTACGCGAAGAAGGAGAACGAACTCCTGGCCACCTGGGCAGCCGAGGAAACGGACAGCGAGGTTCTCGCGAAGGTGCTCGACATTTTCACCGAGCAGGAGCATCCGGACCACGAGGCCATCGGCCTTCGCTACGCCGGCCATCCCGACCCGCGCGTGCGCCGCGAGGTGCCCTACGCTCTTTCCGGGGCCGGCGGTGTCCGTACGCCCGCGGCCAGGGCCGCACTGATCACCCTGATGAGTGACCCGGACGCTGGGGTGCGGTTCATGGCCTGCACTGTAGGCATGCCGGAAGCCGACCTCCTCCCGGAGATCACTCGGGCGCTGCTGTTGCTGGCATCAGGGCCGGCCACCGACATGCGCGGTGGCGTCGCGGCGGCGCTGGCCGGCTCTCCGGACCGTTCCCCTGCCATCGCCGACGCACTGGTGGCGTTGCTCGACGACGACGACCAGATCGTGCGTCTGGAGGCCGCCTACGGTCTCGTCCTGCGCGACGACCCGCGTATCGCCGAGGCGATCGAGCGGGTGGGGCCTCTCGGAGACGGTTTCGAGCACGACCATCGGGCCGACGCGCTCTGGCGGTGGAGATGGCAAAAGGAGAAAGCTGCCGGCGAGTGACGACAAGTCAGCGTGAGCATCTGCCCCCGGGACAGCTGTTGCAGGCCAGGCCTACGGGCCACGCTCCTGGTCGTGGTGGTGCGATGCGGAGCGCTGCCGCGCTGGCGCCGCCGGGTGGCCGGGCCCTCAGGGGGACAGCGGGAGCCCGCCACACCTTGCAACTCGAAGTCCGGCTGCCGAGTCGGTGTCCGTGACCCCTCAGCCGTGCTTTGAGGGGCCGGGCAACCGCTCGTGTCGTCGGATCGGCCCGTAACAGGCGCCTGCTGCGTGTGTGATCAAGGCCCAATATCGATCGCCGAATGACCAGTGCCACCACTCCGTTGGGTAGTTCACCAAGCTGGCGGCCGTCAGCGCGCGCCCCAAGATGGCCCGGTGGGTGCGCGCCTGCTCACTGATCCCGGCAGCGTCGGTGTAGCTGGCGCCGGCGCTTTCCTCCGGAGTGGCGTTCATCGCCGTGCCCATATCGAGTTCGCGCCCGTCCGTGTCCACGAGCGTGAGATCCACCGCTGCGCCCGCGCTGTGCGGCGCGACCTCGGGTGGTGACACGAAACGGCTCGTTGCCGACCGGATCTCCTCGTCAGTCCATCCTGGCCGCTCGGCTCGGAGCTTCGCCGCATAGTTCTCGAAATAGCGGCGCTGCAGCACTGGGGGACGATAGCCCTCGACCACCAAGAATCTCAGGCCCGCCGGAAGGTGCGCCTGCGCCTGCCGCAGACGTTCCAGCACACTCTCACGCAGGTAGTAGAAAGCGTCCGAGTCGCTCTGCTTTCGTGAGTCCACAAGGAGCGCACCGCCGCTTCGGACATCGACCAGCGGCTCACCGCACTCGTGCACGGGGACGGCCGCGACGCGTGGATCCGACATCAAGATGATCTCGCTCATCCTGTGATGATCTCGCAGGTGCCCTCCGAGCGACCAAGGGCCACAAGGTCGGCCAAGTACTCGGCGAGCAGGGGAGAGCGCCCGTTGGCCGCAGGTGCGGACGGGTGGTGTCGTCGGGCTGGGCGGCGGTCAGACTGTTGCTCTCATGAACTGGTGGGCGCCGCGCAGCGTGGTGCTTAGGTTCCGCTGGGTGGCTCGGCTGTCGAGGCGTACGTCGAGGGCGCCGGGAAGTGTGCTGCGGGCTCGCAGGCCGGTCGGTAGCCGGGAGGCGTCCAGGCCGTCACGCCTGGCGATGAGGATGCCGAGCCCGTGACGGCTCACAGCGTCGGACCCCGCGAGATGGTGGATGCCGGCCGCGCCCCTGTCTGAGGCCAGCTCCAGGAGGGCGGCGGCCAGATCGGCGACGTGCACCGGGCAGCGGACGTCGTCGGTGAACAGGACACCTTCGCGGGTGCCGGCGGCCAGTTCATGAACGACGCGCTCATGCACGGAACGTCCATCGCCGATGATCAGCGAGGTGCGGGCGACGACGGCCTCCGGATATGCGAGAAGGATCCCCGTTTCCGCGGCCGCCTTCGCCGCCCCGTACGGGGTGACGGGATCGGGGAGGCAGGACTCGTCGTAATCGACTCGGGCGCCGGAGAACACCGCGTCGCTGGACACGTGGACCAGGCGGCATCCGTACTTCGCAGCCGCCATCGCCAGCCGGACGGGCCCTTGAGCCGTCACCGCCCAGTCGGCGTTGCCGCTCGATACGTTGACGACAACATCCGCGCCGACCTCGGCCATGACGGCGTCCAGCCGTCCGGGATCCCGCAGGTCAAGCGGGTGCCACGAGACGTGGGAAGAGGTGCCGGGCCTGCTCGCGTAGGTCGCGACCGTCGCGTGCCCGGCCGTGGTCGCCTGCCGGATCAACTCGGTGCCGAGGAAGCCACTGCCGCCGATGACCAAGACCTTCATGACGCGACACGGTAGACCGTCCCGGCCTGGCATCGGCCACAGCACTACAGGGAGGCGCTGGAGGAGGCCGACTGGAAGCCGGTGACGGCCGGCCCAAGAGAACTCGGGAGAACACCCCTGCGATCATTCGGCATGACCTACGACCTTGCCGTCTGGGAGGGAGAGCCTCCGCTCGACGACATCCAAGCGGGCTCCACCTATGACGAGTTGTACGAGCGGTACCTGGAGTCGGGACGGTGCCGTGCCCCCGTCAGCCACCAGTCATCGATGTGGCCAGCAGTGAGCCGTAGCCTCACGCCATGAGCGACGCAGTCGAGGCCGAGGATGCCGTCAAGAACCGCTGTCTGAGAGCAGCCCGCATTCTTGCTCCATGCGTGAGCTACTTCGTAGAACGGGTCTCGTTCGGGGCTGTAGATGACGGTGTCGGTGTGGATGTCTTCCTCAGAGAGGGGCCCCACAAGCCAGACATCGTCATCTCGCTCACCTATCTGCACCACTTCGAGACAGGGGACCCGACCGCGGTCCAGGGCTCCTTCATCGACGACATCATGGTGGACCACCTCCCGCGGCTGCCACACCCGTGGCCTGACGATGCCATCGGTCTCATCGACCGCTCTGCCGATCTCCCCGCGTTGGTGCGGCTGCGGATCGCAGGGCCTGCGAAGGTCGATGTCGTCGCATCCGCCCTTACGGTCTACACCGCGTTGAGCGACGACGAAGCGAGCATGCCGCTCCAAGGATCAGCAGGGCACAGGACGACCGTCAGCGACTGATGCCATCGAGCTACGGATCGGAACGAGTGCACAGCCGGTCAGCGGCCCCTGGAGGAAGCCGTGGGTCTCTGGACTTTGTGCTGATGGCAGTGATCTTCGGACTCTGGTTCCTGTCCGGTTTCGATCTCGAGCCGGAAAGCACCGTCAAGACGTCCCTTGTGGGGTTACCTGGCCGTCGCCAGCGCGGTCGGAGTAGTCACCGATGCGGCGGCCGTGACAGCCGCATGGGTCGACGCCGTCGTCACTGTGATGACCCAAGCCTTCATGGCTGTTTTGAGTTTCATGATCTACATGGGTGGGGGCCAGGTCCAGGCTCACCAGGATCAGTTCTGCCACGACGTGCCATCAGCGCCCAGCTGCAAGGGCAGTGGCCGAACCGGTGGGTGCTGCACCTCGCCTCGTGGCCATCGTCGGGGCGCGGCCGGCGGTTGGGTCCACTACGAGTTTTACCGGCTCCAAGGGGCGACGCGGCCCCGTAGTAGCCTCCGATCAACACCGTTGTGACCCTGGAGGCTCCGTGGCCGATGTCGCTCTCACCGCACCAGATCGGCTGTGGTCCGCGGAGGAGGTCCTGACGCGTCCCAGCCCGGTGCCGGCGGCAGCTGGGGTTTACGGGTGGCACTTCGAACAGGCTCCCTCAGCCGACCTCGATGCAGGGCGCCTGCTCTACGTCGGAATAGCTCCCCGGTACATGGCCAACCGGACCAGCACGCAGAACCTGCGCAAGCGGGTGCGGTATCACTACCGGGGCAACGCGGCCGGATCGACCCTTCGCCTCACGCTCGGTTGCCTGCTGGGGATAGAGCTGCGTCGGGTGGGCCACAGCGGTACACGAATGACTTTCGGCAAGGCCGGCGAGGCCTGGCTCAGCCAGTGGATGGTGGCGAACGCCCGAGTGTGCTGGATCGAGCACGACGAGCCGTGGACTCTGGAGTCGGAACTCATAGCTCAACTCGACCTGCCGCTGAACCTCGACCAGAACCGCCACAACCCGTTCCACAGCCGCCTCAAGGATCTGAGGTCCCAAGCCCGGGAGCGAGCACGTGAGTTGGCTGTCAGCTCATAGACCGTCCGTCGGTCTGGTCTCACCAACTGAGCTGCACCGAGGGTGAACCATCGCGTTAGGCGTCAGCCGGAGCTGGATGCGCCGACGTGCTGCGTTGCGAACGCGGCGAGTTCGCCCCCGCTCAGCGAGGAGTGTGAGGACCTCGGCTGAGGTGACGATCTGTGCGGCCGAGGCTGTGCGCTGGAACCAGTCGGATGCGGTGGTGAGCTCTTCGACGGTCCATGGCTCGTCCAGCGCGATTGCCCTGAGCAGGGTCCACTCGCGCAGACGGCGGGTGAGGAAAGGGCGGTCCCCGATGACCGCCGCCATGTTGTGGCCCCACGCAGTGAACGCCGGGTCGGTCAGCAGTACCGAAACCCGGCACTCCAAGTGGCGGTTGACCGCGGCCTCCGCCATCGACATGACCGGGTCGCGCAGCACCGTGGCCACCAGGGCGGCTTCTTCCGCAGGCGAGACGCCTTCCAAGTCCTGCAGGTAGCGGCGGTAGCGGTGGTGTTCGGCAGGTTCCTCGTCGAAGGGCTCGTCACTCACGCGGCGTTCCCCTCCGGCCGCTCGACCAGCTGGCCACGTTCGAAGCAGACGCCGGCCCGGACCAGCGCGACACGGTGGGGTGCGTTGACCGGGCACCAGCGAGTCTGCGCGAACTCGACTAGTTTGAAGACCGCGGGCTCAGGATCCACGTTCTCGCCTTCGGCAAGCCACAGCAGGTGCGCCGGCCAGAAACCAGGAAGGCCGAGCCACTCCTCATCGACCGCTAGAGGGTCGTCCTCATGTCCAGGGATCACCACGCCACCATCCTGACATCTCACTACCTAGCTCCTGGCATGAGTGTCCGACGCGGAGACAACGCCGACGCACGGCGGCGAACGACTGCGGGCGCCCCGGACCGCAGCAGCAGGTGAGGGACACGGCAGCGCAAGCTGAAGTGCCCAGTAAGGGTTCGCTCGGGCGAGGAGGTCATCATTCTTGTCTCGGCGTCGCGGTCGGCCCGGACTACGCGATGGTCGGGGTATGGCCTCTGAAGCCGGTGCTGCTCCGGTGATGAACACGGCTGGACTCTTTGCGGTTGATCAGTTCCCGCCACGGCAGAGCGCAGTTGATTCCTGCGCGTGCTGGTACCAGCATGCGTCGATCTCCCGTCCGTCGCCCAGGGTGAACCGTGTCGGTCCTGGGGCAGCCGTAAAGCCGACTGCCGCGAGCGCTCCCCGAGAGGCACTGTTCGTCGGCTCCGCGCCCGCTCGCACGACCTTGATGTCGAGATGTCGGTGACCGAGCTGGACGGCCGCGCGGAAGAGCTCGATGCCCAGTCCTTGCCGACGGTAGCCCGGGGCCAACCAGCCACCGATCTCGCCGGATTTCAGGTTGATGATCGTCGCACCCGCATATCTGCCGTCGGCCGCATGCACGGCGGTCAGCTGGACGAAGCCATCGGAGCCCGGCTCCAGCCTTCTCATCATCTTCAAGCGGTCGCGCGCCTCGAACCCTGATAGGTCGTCATCCGCGCGTATGGACAAGAACAACTCTCGCGTGTCCGCGTGCTGCACAAGCTCGTCATCCCTGGACCCCAGCCAGCGCTGCGCCTCGGCGTCGGATCCTGCCGCGGCAGAAGCCATGACATCCAGGGCGATGACCGGCGTGTAGAGCAGCAACCGTTCGCTCCGCAACACGTGCCGGCCCGCACCGCACTTACCGCGTATTGGGGGGTGAAGCGGTTCAGCAGGTCGGCGAAACAGTGGTTTCCACATCATGCCCCGCACCAGGAGGAAGACAGCTGAAGCGGTGCTCCAGCATCGCGCGATGGCCGAATATAGCCTGTCCCCGCAGGTATCCGTCAGCTTGGTCGTCGGCACCGGCCCGACGCTTCACAGAGGGACTTCCCCGGCCCTCGACCGGTGTTCGGAACATTCTCAGTGCTATGGGATGAAGGCGGGGTCGATGCCCATCGCGGCGATGCCCTCGCGCACGGTCTGGTCGAAATGCCTGATCTCTGCCACGAGCACTTTCCAAGCTACGGGTGAGGTCCAGAAGCCCGGCGTCAAGGTGGAACCGATCCGCCAGCCCCCATCGGAGTGGACGATCCGGATCATTCCTTCCTCGGCCTGCATCGAATCAAGCCCGAAGGCTTCGTGACCGGCAGACGGGCTCTGGAGCCAGAGCGCCAGGTGGTACGTGAGCTCGGCCACCGGGAACGCGGCCTCGGACCACACCTTCCGCCCCTGCTCCCAGAGGGACAGTTCCGCCTCGATGTCGAGGAGCAGCACCTCCAGGGGCGCCTCCTGCGGAGTGAGGCCGCGGCGGGGCAGGTCGGACAGTTCAAAGTTCCGGCATACGATCTGCATCGCCCGACCTCCATGAGTTCTGAGGCCGGCTTGGTGTGAGGGGCGAGGCCGTTCGACGCCGTACCGCACTGGACCGACCAAGAGAGTGCGCTGAAAAGGGCCCGAACGTCAAATGGCTGGGCAGGCGGCGCCACCACGGCTTCGAGCAGGCGCACGGCACGGGCCTTTGCCGCCCGCCCGACACAATAGACGGCGCTAAAGGTTCCCAGAGTCACTGCGACAGGCTGGCGACAAGTTCCTCACGGCTGTTGACGCCGGTTTTCCGATAGATCGCTTTGAAGTGATCGTTGACGGTGTGCAGGGAAAGATCCAGGCTACGGGCTATCTGTTTGACGGCCAGCCCAGTGAGAGCACTTCGGATGACCGCCTGTTCCCGCGAGGTGATTCCGTACAGGACGGCCGCGGCGGGCAACAGGACGTCGGAGGATGCGGATTGGATGGTCACCGCTACACCGCCGGAGCCTGATGCGTCGAGTGGCTGGGCCTGCAGCACGATCCACCCGTCCGGGCCCGGTATGCGGCTCAGCGGTTGGCGGCCCGGTTGCCGTGCGGTGATGGCGATGTTCCAGATATGCGCGAATGTCTCTCCCTTGTCTTCGGCCTCGATGTCGGGAACGAGCTTGCGCATCCAGTCATGGCCGGTTTGGGTGACCGCCATTATCTTGTCGTTCCCGTCGATGACGACGACGCCGGGCGGGGGAGCGCTGCGGACGGGGCGGAGGAATCGACCGGCAAGGTACCGTTTCAGCGCCGCCGCGATGGAAGGGGACAGTCGCCCGGCGGTGAGCGCATCGGCCGGCGAGAACGGTCTGCTGCCACTTCCTCTCAGGAGCACCAGCAATCCCCAAGGCGTCCCCTTGATGCACAGCGCGACTCGCAGCTCGCTGCCGACTTCGGTCGCGTTCATCATCTCCAAGTGCTGGAGGCTGTGCCGTCGCGCACGTGGGTCTGATCCGAGCACGGTGGCGAGGCGTTCCTTGCTGACCAGGTTGGTCAAGGTGTGCCGGTCGTGTCCCAGGACCTCCGCGGTTTCCAGCGCGCGGTAGAAGGATGCTCCGTAGCCGTGTTCCTTGGTCAGGAAACAGGCGGCACCCGTGATCGGGTCCACTCCTCGAAGCATAAAGCCGTCGTGGGATATGAGCGGTGCGAGGTTCTCCGAGATCACCTTGCCGAGCTCGGAGATGGTCGTTGCTTCCGCGGCTGCCGATAACAAAGTGTGGGAGATCAGCTTCGCGTCCGGAATCATGCAGGCAGTGTGGTTCAGCGTGTGCCCACGAGCAAATGGTCTCCGCATATTGGCCGACCGGCAGCGATCCTTGGCGCATATGAGTCAGCCCTCACAAGAGTGGAATTGGAGGCTTCGATTCCCGGCCTTTCCCCGCGGTCGCCCGGCCCTGAGTTTCTCAGGACCGGGCGACTCGGGTTCATCCCGTCAGCACTCCGGAATGTCCCCACTGTGGAAGGCTTCGTTGCTGTCCACGTACGCCCCGTAGGTCCACCCCGTCACGAAGAACTCCTGGCCGGTGCCGGCCGTGTACCGCTCGGAGACCGTGTGGTACCAGACGTTTCCGTGATTGTCGATGTTGTCGCCGCGGTCCCAGCAGTCGGCGATGATCGCGTCTCCGAGGCGCAGGTCCGGGATGCCCACCTTGCCGAAGCGGGTGTGCGGCCTGTTGTAGACGCCGACGCCGTTGCCCTCGGTTACGTGGATCAACGCGTCGGCCGCGGACGCACTGCCGGTCGCCAGCGCCAGCGCACCGGCACTGAGTACCGCGACGATGGCGACACGACGTCCCTTGATTCTCTTCATGATTGCTTTCCCCCTGATCGCTGTCGGCGATGCGCTGCCGAGCGGCGCCCCGACTTCTGGAGCACATCGAGGACCTTGCCTTGACCGGGGAACTGAACGAAGCCCCCAGAAGTGGGGGGTTGACAGGATGCCTCCGCAGAATCGGCCAAGGACCGCAGAGCTTCCTGCTCCTACGTGGCGGCGGCGTTCCGCTCGCACCTGATGCGCGCTGGCTGTCGACCCCCTCGCTTTGGCTCTGGCCGGAGCCAATGTGCGGCGCTGCTGCGATACGTATCAGCGGACGTCGACGTAGTCGGTGACCTTGGTGCTGGCGAGGTAGTGGTCTCCGGTCTGGCGGCTGTAGGCGACGGCCCAGGTGCCGTCCTGTT
>NZ_JNZD01000005.1 GCF_000725495.1 Streptomyces aureus | reverse complement strand
TGCAGGGGGGACCCTGTGGGAGAGTAGGACGCCGCCGAACAAATTGTGAAGAAAACCCCCGGACCGGGGATACCGGTCCGGGGGTTTTCTGCGTTCAGGAGCAATTTCCCTGCTTTCGATCGACGGGCCCTGACACTCGATCGTCTCGCGATCGTCTGGGCTCTCCGCCGACTCTCCGTCGACACGTTTCCCGACTACAGACGGCCCGCGGCCTTCAGCGCCAGATAGGCGTCCGCGAGGGCCGGTGCGAGATCGTCCGGGGTCGCGTCGACGACGGTGACGCCGCGACGGCGCAGTGTCTCGGCCGTGCGCCGGCGTTCCGCCTCGGCCTGCGCGGCCGACGCCGCCTCGTACACCGCGTCGACGTCCCCCCGGGCCTTCGCCATGCGTGCGACGTGCGGGTCGGCGACCGATGCCAGCAGGACGGTGTGGCGCTGGGTGAGGCTGGAGAGCACCGGGAGCAGGCCCTCCTCGACGGGGGCCGCGTCGAGGGTCGTCAGCAGCACGATCAGCGAGCGGCGCGGGGCCGTGCGCACCGCCGTGGCGGCCAGGCCCCGGGCGTCGGTCTCGACGAGTTCCGGTTCGAGCCCGGCCATCGCGTTGACCAGCGACGGGAGGACGTCGCCCGCCGCACGGCCCTGGACGAGGGCGCGGACCCGGCGGTCGTAGGCCAGGAGGTCGACGCGGTCGCCGGCGCGGGAGGCCAGGGCGGCGAGGAGCAGGGCCGCGTCCAGGGAGGCGTCGAGGCGGGGCGCGTCGCCGACACGCCCGGCGGAGGTGCGGCCGGTGTCGAGGACGATAAGGATGTGGCGGTCGCGTTCGGGACGCCAGGTGCGTACGGCGACCGTCGTCCGGCGGGCCGTGGCGCGCCAGTCGATGGAACGGGTGTCGTCACCGGGAACGTACTCGCGCAGACTGTCGAACTCCGTTCCCTCACCGCGTGTCAGGACGCTGGTGCGGCCGTCGAGTTCACGGAGGCGGGCCAGTTTGGACGGCAGGTGCTTGCGGCTGGTGAAGGGCGGCAGGACGCGTACGGTCCAGGGGACCTCGTGGCTGCCCTGACGGGAGAACAGGCCGAGGGGGCCGAACGAGCGGATCGTGACGCGGTCGGCCCGGCGGTCGCCGCGGCGCGTGGGGCGCAGACGGGTCGTCAGACGGCGGCGTTCGCCCGCGGGGACCGTCAGGCGGTGCCGGGATGCCTCGGTCTCCGTGCCGGGCTCCCAGCTGCTCGGCGGCCAGGCGTCCCGCAGGTGGGCGCGCAGCGGCCGGCCTGAGGGGTTGGTGACGGTGAGCGTGACGTCCGCGGACTCGCCGAGGCGCACCGAGGTGTCGCCGGAGCGGGTCAGGCCGAGGCGCCGTACGGGAGCCGCGAGGGCGGCGTCGCAGGCGCAGGCCAGGGCGAGCGGGACGTCGACGGCGAGGATGCCCGTCCAGCTCGGTCCCCAGATGCCGACGGGAATCGCGCCCAGGGCCGCCAGGAGTGCGGCGCGTCCGGTGAGTGCCATCAGCGGGGGACGGGGACGTGGGCGAGGATCGCGTTGATGACGGAGTCGGCCGTCACGCCCTCCATCTCGGCCTCGGGGCGGAGCTGGACGCGGTGGCGGAGGGTCGGCAGGGCCAGGGCCTTGACGTCGTCGGGGATGACGTAGTCACGGCCGGTCAGCCAGGCCCAGGCGCGGGCCGTGGCGAGCAGTGCCGTCGCGCCGCGCGGGGAGACGCCGAGGGTGAGCGACGGGGACTGGCGGGTCGCGCGGCACAGGTCGACGACGTAGCCGGTGATCTCGGGGGAGACCGTCGTCTTGGCGACCGCGGCGCGGGCGGCTTCGAGGTCGGCGGCGCCGGCGACCGGACGCAGTCCCGCGGCGCGCAGGTCGCGCGGGTTGAAGCCCTCTGAGTGGCGGGTGAGGACGTCGATCTCGTCCTGGCGGGAGGGCAGCGGGATCGTCAGTTTGAGCAGGAAGCGGTCCAGTTGGGCCTCGGGGAGCGGATACGTTCCCTCGTACTCGACCGGGTTCTGGGTCGCCGCGACCAGGAAGGGCTCGGGGAGCGGGCGGGGCGTGCCGTCGACCGTGACCTGGCGTTCCTCCATCGCCTCCAGCAGGGACGCCTGGGTCTTGGGGGGCGTGCGGTTGATCTCGTCGGCGAGCAGGAGATTGGTGAAGACGGGGCCGGGCTGGAAGGAGAACTCGGCGGTGCGGGCGTCGTAGACGAGTGAGCCCGTGACGTCGCTCGGCATGAGGTCGGGGGTGAACTGGACGCGCTTGGTGTCGAGTTCCAGCGCGGACGCGAGCGCGCGGACGAGCAGCGTCTTGGCCACTCCGGGGACCCCTTCGAGAAGGACGTGTCCGCGGCACAGGAGGGCGACGACGAGGCCGGTGACAGCGGGGTCCTGGCCGACCACGGCTTTGGCGATCTCGGCGCGCAGGGCCTCCAGGGAGGAGCGGGCGGAGTCCGCGTCCCCGGAGTACCCGGTGTGCCCGGCTTTGTCAGTGGTCGGGTCCATCATGAAATGCGTACCTCTCTTTCGAGGGCGTCGAGTTGGTCGGCTAGGGAGACGAGGGCCGCGTCGTCCCGGGGCGGTGGTCCGAAGAGGAGGGGCAGCAGGGCCTGGGCGTCGCCGTCGAAGCGGGCGGCCAGCGCGGGCAGCAGGGTCTCGGGCGCGTGCGCCTGGGACGGGGGCACACCGATGAGGGGGGCGAGGCGGGTGAGGGTGGCGGAGCGGAGAGCGGCGGCCGCGCGGTCGCGGGCGGAGGCCTTGCGGTAGAGGCGGGCACGGCCTTCGGTGGCCTCGGAGGCGCGGATCGCGACGGGGAGCCGTTCGGGTACGAGGGGGCCCATGCGGCGGCCCCGCCACAGCGCCGCCAGGACGGCGGCGAAGAACAGCTGGAGAGTGCCCCAGAGCCAGCCCGAGGGGATCAGGTCGAGGAAGCTCTGGTCGCCCGCGTCGGTGGCCGAGTCGTCGGAGAGCGAGGGGAGGTACCAGACCAGATGGGGGCGGGAGCCGAGGAGTTGGAGCGCGAGCGAGGCGTTGCCCTGCTCGTCGAGGCGCTCGTTGTAGAGGATGTCGGGGGCGCCGAGGACGACCGTGTCACCGCCCGCGGAGCGGGCTGGGACGCGCAGGAGCGTGGGCAGTCCGTCGCTCGGGTAGCAGGTGTCGGCGTCCGGGTCGGTCGTGGTGTAGCGGATGCCGCCGGTGTCGGCGCTGCCCGCCCGGCGGGCCGCGGGCAGATCGCAGCGGGGGGAGAGCGTCGAGTCGAAGCCGACCGCGGGGTCGGCGGTGCTGCCGGGGACGAGGGTGCCGATGGAGGGCGGTCCGGGGGCTATCAGGACCGTGCGGCCGCCGGAGTCGGCCGTCGCCGTGTGGAGAGCGTCCTGCTGGCGCCTGGTCAGCAGGTCGGGGGCCGCGATCAGCAGGGTGGTGTCGGGGCCGGCGGCGGAGCGGACTTCGCCGAGGGTGGTGACCACGCGCGTGGTCACGCCCCGGTCGGCGAGGAGTTGGGCGACGGCCCTGCTGCCGGAGGGGTCCGCGGAGCGCGGGTCGAGGCGTCCGTGCCGCCCTTCCGAGCGGACGGCGGCCATCGCGACGGCGGCCGCCAGCAGCAGGACGAGCGCGAGGACGATTCCGCGCGTGCGGGTCCACACCTGGCGGGCGGTGGGCGAGGCCGAGGTGGGGGCGAGGGCGGCCCCGGTCATGAGGCGGCCCCCTGCCGGCCGCCGTGGCCCGTGTCCCGGTCCGCGCCGGGGGCGTTCGGGAGGACGGGCCGGGTGCGCTCCAGGTCGCGGTCGAGTTCGGTGAGGCGCTGGTACGCGTGTGCGTCGCCGGTGCGGCCTCCGTACGTGATGTCGTCGAAGTCGCGTGCCGCGGCGCGCAGCCGGTCGGTGTGGGCGGGCAGGGAGCGGCTCGCCTCCGCGGCGGCCTCGTCGGCGGTGCGTCCGGGGCGCGGATCGAGCAGGGCGCGTTCCTCCAGGGAGCGCACGACGGCGCGCATCCGTTCCTGGACGGCCTGGTTCCAGTGGCCATGGGCGGCGTGCGCCTCGGCGGCGGCGCGGTGTTCGGCGGCGTTCCTGGGGCGGTCGTCGAAGAGGGCGGCGGACGAGGAGGGGGTGCGGCGGGGGGTGCCCAGGCGCCACCACAGGGCGGTGGCGATCGCCACGGCCGCGAGGACGATGACGACGAGTCCGAGCGTTCCCCCGGGAGTCGCGGAGGAGGCGGCGCCGAACAGCCTGCCGACCCAGTCCCAGAAGGCGTTCAGTCCGCGCTGGACGAGGCCGGGGTCGTGCTCGTGGTACATCCGCTTGGACAGTTCGCGCCGGGCCGCTTCACGGGCGGCCTCGCGCGGTGTCGTCACCGGTGGTGTGGCGCCGCGCGGCAGCGCGATGACCGCCGTCGCGCCGGTGCCCGGCCCCCCGAGCACCGCCGTGAGAACTCCCCCCGCCCCGTTCACCGCATCAGCTCCCCGGTGTGGCGCCGGGGGTGCCGGTCGCCTGGCCGCCGTAGCCCTGGAGACCGGCGGCCCGTGCCAGGTCGAGGTCGAGGGCCTCGCGGCGGATGCGCCGGTCGATGTACAGGAGCACCGTGACGCCCGCGGTGATCGGGAAGGTGATCATGGATCCGATGACCGCGCCGATGCCGCTCACGATGAGGTAGGTCCAGCCGAGGTCGCCGCCGGAGCTGTCGAGGAAGCCGGTGAAGCCGTCGCCGCTCAGGGCCGCGGCGAGGACGGCGAAGGGGATCACGATGATCGACGCCACGATGTTGGCGATGATCGTGGCGAGCAGCTGGATGCCGAACACCCGCCACCAGGAGCCCTTGACGAGCTTGGCGGAGCGGCGCATCGACTTCACGATGCCCTGCTTCTCCAGCATCAGGGCGGGGGAGGCGAGCGAGAAGCGGATCATCAGCCAGAGGGCGACGAAGCCCGCGGCGAAGGCGCCTAGGACGGCGAGCGCGGCCCCGCCCTCGTTCGAGCCGCCGGCCACCACGAGCAGGCCCGGCAGCGCACCGGCGGCCATGATCGCGACGGCGATGAGCGGCAGCAGCAGCGTCAGGCCGAGCAGCCCGGCCAGTTGCGGGCGGGCGTCGCGCCAGGCCTCGCCGGTGGTCACCGGCTTGCCGATCACGGCCCGGCTGGTCACCGAGGTGAGCAGGGCCGTCGCGACGATGGTGCCGAGCAGGGTGACGAGCAGGACGAGGCCGGAGCTGAGCAGGGTGTCGCCCATGGCCCGGGTCAGTTCGCCGAGGGTGGCGCTCGGGTCGTTGATCGTCTCCGTGGCGGCGCTGTCGTCCAGGACGAGGCCCTGGAGCAGGATGACGGCGACCTGCGTGAAGACGGCGACGGTCAGCGAGATGCCGAGGACCGTGCGCCAGTAGGCGCGCATGGTCGACACCGCTCCGTCCAGGATCTCGCCGACGCCGAGCGGGCGCAGCGGGATCACGCCGGGCTTGGCGGCGGCCGGCGGGTGTCCCCAGGCGCCACCCCAGCCGGTGGGTCCGCCCTGTCCGGGGCCCGTCCAGCCGCCGTGGCCGCCGCCGGGGCCGCCGGGAGGCCGGCCGCCCCAGCCGGGACCAGGTGCGGCGGGCGGCGGGGTCGGAGCCTGAGGGCCGGGCGCGGACCACTGACCGGGCGGGGGCTGCTCCTTGGACCACTTCGAAGGCTGCTCGGGCCGGCCGGTCCCGTCCTGGTCCGCGGGCTCCGGGGCGCCGGACGAGTCCGGCTCCTTCTCGCCGGAGGGGGCGGATCCGGGCGACGCCCAGCCCGGAGTGTCGTTCATCGTCGCTCCTTCACGGTGCCCGTTCCGCGGTCGCGGCGGCAGGTCGACAGCCATCGTGTCACGGCGTGCCCGGCGAGGGACGGGCCCCGTATGGGCTGCACACCTTCAATTGTCCGCCGGGTACGGGGCAGACTGGGCGGATGGCTGATCACTACGCGCAACCCCGCGAGGACGGCGGGCCGACGGAGATACCCGCGATCCGCTGGCACGAGCCCCCGGAAGGCCCCGTCGTGGTCCTTCTCGACCAGACACGGCTTCCCGCCGAGGAGGTCGAGCTGGTGTGCACGGACGCGCCCGCCCTGGTGGAGGCGATCAGAACGCTCGCCGTACGGGGGGCTCCGCTGCTCGGGATCGCCGGGGCGTACGGCGTCGCGCTCGCCGCCGTACGCGGCTTCGACGTGGAGGAGGCGGCCCTCGCGCTGGCCGGTGCCCGGCCGACCGCGGTGAACCTCGCGGTCGGCGTGCGCAGGGCGCAGGCGGCCCACCGGGCCGCGCTGGCCGCCGGTGGCGACGAGGCGGCGGCAGGGGCGGCGGCACTGCACGCGGCGCGGACGCTGCACCGCCAGGACGCCGAGGCGAGCTCCCGCATGGCCGGGCACGGTCTCGCGCTGCTCGACGAACTGCTGCCCGGCGGCAGCCACCGCGTGCTGACGCACTGCAACACGGGCGCGCTGGTGTCCGGTGGTGAGGGCACCGCGTTCGCCGTGGCGCTCGCCGCGCACCGGGCGGGGAAGCTGCGGCGGCTGTGGGTGGACGAGACGCGGCCCCTGCTTCAGGGGGCCCGGCTGACGGCGTACGAGGCCGCCCGCAGCGGCATGGCGTACACCCTGCTCACGGACAACGCGGCGGGCTCGCTGTTCGCGGCCGGGGAGGTGGACGCGGTGCTGATCGGGGCCGACCGCATCGCCGCCGACGGTTCGGTGGCGAACAAGGTGGGGAGCTATCCGCTCGCGGTGCTGGCCCGGTACCACCACGTGCCGTTCATCGTGGTGGCCCCGGTGACGACGATCGACCCCGACACGCCCGACGGCGCGTCCATCGAGGTCGAGCAGCGCGCGGGTCATGAAGTGACGGAGATCGCAGCTCCGCAGGTCCCGGTGGCGGGGGCGGAGCCGGGAGGGGGTATACCTGTGGCACCCCTGGGGACCCAGGCGTACAACCCGGCGTTCGACGTGACGCCGCCGGAGTTGATCACGGCGATCGTCACCGAAGAGGGCGTTGTTTCGCCCGTGACGGCTGAGGCTCTCGCCGAGCTGTGTGACTTGTCACGCCAGGTAACGATTTAGTTAATGGGATGATGTCGTTTATGAAGGGACGAGTCCTTGTCGTCGATGACGACACCGCACTGGCCGAGATGCTCGGCATCGTGCTCCGTGGTGAAGGTTTTGAGCCGTCTTTCGTAGCCGACGGCGACAAGGCGCTGGCCGCCTTCCGTGACGCCAAGCCCGACCTGGTTCTCCTGGACCTCATGCTGCCCGGACGGGACGGCATCGAGGTGTGCCGCCTGATCAGGGCGGAGTCCGGGGTGCCGATCGTGATGCTCACGGCGAAGAGCGACACCGTCGATGTCGTGGTCGGCCTCGAGTCGGGCGCCGACGACTACATCGTGAAGCCGTTCAAGCCAAAAGAGCTCGTGGCGCGGATCAGGGCGAGGCTGCGCCGTTCGGAGGAACCGGCACCCGAGCAGCTGTCGATCGGCGATCTCGTCATCGACGTCGCCGGTCACTCTGTGAAGCGGGACGGCATGTCCATCGCGCTCACGCCGCTCGAGTTCGACCTCCTCGTCGCCCTGGCACGCAAGCCGTGGCAGGTGTTCACGCGTGAGGTCCTGCTGGAGCAGGTGTGGGGCTACCGGCACGCGGCCGACACCCGTCTGGTCAACGTGCACGTCCAGCGACTGCGCTCCAAGGTCGAGAAGGACCCGGAGCGCCCGGAGATCGTGGTGACCGTCCGAGGCGTCGGATACAAGGCAGGACCGAGCTGACATGTCATTTGACAGTGCCGCTTCGGCGTCCGCTGAGCAGGGGGATCGTTCGGGGCGGCCTGTCGGCCGGAAAATGAAGGGCTCCGGCTGGGAGCGGTTCTTCGAGGGAGGACTGCTCCAGGGCGGGGTCCAGGGCAGTCCGGTCCTCCGGCTGCTCATACGCTGGGTGCGCCGTCCGCTGCTGCCCGTGATGCGGCTGTGGCGGCGCAACATCCAGCTCAAGATCGTCGCGACGACGCTGCTCATGTCCATGGGCGTCGTCCTGCTCCTCGGCTTCGTCGTGATCGGGCAGGTGCGCAACGGTCTGCTGGACGCCAAGGTGAGGGCCTCGCAGAGCCAGGCCACCGGTGGTTTCTCGGTGGCCAAGCAGAAGGCGGACTCCGCGGCGACGGCGAACGGCGACGACGGCTCGGCCGCCGACGGCCGGTCGAAGAACGTCAGCCAATGGATGACCGACCTCGTCGTGTCCCTGTCCAGCGGTGGCCAGGGCGCTTTCGACGTGGTCACGCTCAACTCCACCGCCTCGGGAGACGGCAGCGGCGGTCTCGCACCGCGCTACTCCGGCCAGGTCGACCCGACCGTGAGCGTCCCCGAGAACCTGCGCGCCCGCGTCGACAAGAGCACCGCGGCCGCCCAGAGCTACACCCGTGTGGTCTACAAGGACGGCCGCGAGTCCCAGCCGGCGCTGGTCATCGGCAAGCAGGTCAGCGACCCCAACGGGGACGCGTACCAGCTGTACTACCTCTTCCCGCTGACGCAGGAGGAGAAGTCGCTGAGCCTGGTCAAGGGCACGCTCGCGACGGCCGGACTGTTCGTCGTGGTGCTCCTCGGCGCCATCGCGTGGCTCGTGGTGCGCCAGGTCGTCACCCCGGTGCGGATGGCGGCCGGCATCGCCGAGCGGCTCTCCGCCGGACGTCTCCAGGAGCGGATGAAGGTCACCGGCGAGGACGACATCGCGCGGCTCGGCGAGGCCTTCAACAAGATGGCGCAGAACCTCCAGCTGAAGATCCAGCAGCTGGAGGACCTGTCCCGGATGCAGCGGCGGTTCGTCTCCGACGTGTCGCACGAGCTGCGCACCCCGCTGACCACCGTGCGGATGGCGGCCGACGTCATCCACGACGCGCGCGTGGACTTCGACCCGGTGACCGCGAGGTCGGCCGAGCTGCTCGCCGACCAGCTGGACCGCTTCGAGACGCTCCTCGCCGACCTGCTGGAGATCAGCCGGTTCGACGCGGGCGCCGCGGCGCTGGAGGCCGACGCCATCGACCTCAGGGAAGTCGTGCGACGGGTGGTCGGCGGGGCCGAGCCGCTCGCCGAGCGCAAGGGCACGCGCATACGCGTCGTCGGCGACCAGCAGCCGCTGATCGCCGAGGCCGACGCCCGGCGCGTCGAGCGGGTGCTGCGCAACCTCGTCGTCAACGCCGTGGAGCACGGCGAGGGCAAGGACGTCGTCGTCAAGCTCGCCTCCGCGGGCGGGGCGGTCGCCATCGCGGTCCGCGACTACGGCGTCGGGCTCAAGCCCGGCGAGGCGACCCGGGTGTTCAGCCGCTTCTGGCGGGCCGACCCGGCCCGCGCGCGGACCACCGGCGGCACGGGTCTGGGGCTGTCGATCGCCCTGGAGGACGCGCGGCTGCACGGCGGCTGGCTCCAGGCCTGGGGCGAGCCGGGCGGCGGCTCGCAGTTCCGGCTGACCCTGCCGCGGACCGCGGACGAACCGCTCAGGGGATCACCGATACCCCTGGAGCCCAAGGACTCCCGGCGCAACCGAGGACTGGACGACGCGGGTCTGCCGCACGGCGGCGAGACCAAGCGCGCCACGGTTCCCGTGCAGCAGGCCGGGTCCTCCTCGGATCCGATAGCGCAGCACGGCGGCATGGCCTCGCGGCTGTCCGGGGCCTCGGCCACGGCCGACCCGACGGCCCTGCCGGGCAGCGGCGCCCGCGTGGTGCCCCGGCCCGCCGGGGCGCTGCGGCGCCAGGAGGAGACATCCGGCACCGGCCGGGACCGGACCGCGCAGGAGCGGGGGCGGGACGGCGACACGCCGGAGGAGCTCGGACATGGGGAGGCATTCCGTGGGCGCTGACCGCGGGGGGAACGGCGTCCGAGGACGCCGTTCGGTGAGCGTCGCGGTGTACGCGGCATGCGGCGGTCTGCTGCTGGCGGGGTGCGCCTCGATGCCGGACAGCGGGGACCTGCGCGGGGTGGAGTCCACCCCGCGCCCGGACTCGCAGGTCCGCGTCTACGCCATGCCGCCGCACCCCGGCGCCTCGGCGGCGGAGATCGTGCAGGGCTTCCTGGAAGCGCTGACCAGCGACGACGCCAAGTACGAGACGGCCGGCAAGTACCTCACCGACGCCGCGCGCAAGACGTGGGACCCGTACCACTCGACGACGGTGCTCTCCGACGCGCCCGAGCCCGTGGGAGCGCCCTCGGGCACCAAGGACGGCAGCCGTGAGGCGCTGTTCCGGCTGAACGGCAGCAAGGTCGCCAAGGTGGACGACCGGCACGCGTACGGGCCGGACGCCGGCCAGTACAGCGGCTCGGTGCACCTGACCAAGCTGAAGAGCAACAAGCAGTGGCGCATCGACGGGCTGCCGCAGGGCGTCGTCATGGGCACCTCGGACTTCCAGCGCAACTACGTGTCCGTGAACAAGTACTACTTCGCGTCGAACGGGCCCTCCGGGACCGGCCGCCCGCTGGGGACCGTCGCCGACCCGGTCTACGTGCGCGCGCAGGTCGACCCGATGACGCAGATCGTGCGCGCCCTGCTGAAGGGGCCCACGAGCTGGCTGGACCCGGTGGTCAGGTCGAGCTTCCCCTCGGGCACGGAACTGAAGAACGACGACGTGACGCTGTCGCCCGACGACCGCAACAGCGTCACGGTGCCGCTGAACGCGCGGGCCGACCGGGTCGGAGGCCCCCAGTGCCGTCAGATGGCGGCCCAGATCCTCCTCACCCTGCGCGACCTCACGCCCACCGGCGTCGACGAGGTGGAGCTCCAGCGGTCGAACGGCTCGCAGCTGTGCGTGCTGACCAAGGCCAAGGCCGAGAGCGTCGCCTCGCACGGCACGGGCGAGCACCCGGAGTACCAGTACTTCATCGACCACGAGCAGCGGCTCGTCCGGATGCCCGGCGGCAACCGCGACAAGACGCCCGAGCCGGTGCCCGGTGCACTCGGCGAGGGCGAGAAGAAGCTGCGGGCGGCCGCGGTGTCGCGGGACGAGGACACCGCCGCCGGTGTGTCGGCCGACGGCCGGAACCTGTACGTCGGCTCGCTGGTGCCGGGCGGCTCGCTCGCCGAGCCGGTGGTGCGCAGCCAGGGCGCGACGGCCGACGACCGGCTGACCACGCCGAGCTGGGATGCGCGCGGCGACCTGTGGGTGGCCGACCGCGATCCGAAGAACCCGCGGCTGCTCCTGCTGGAGAAGGGCGCGGGCCAGCCGATCGTCGTGCAGGCGCCGGAGCTCGGCGGACGCATCGAGGCGGTGCGGGTGGCCGCCGACGGTGTGCGCATCGCGCTGATCGTCGAGAAGGACGGCAAGAGCTCGCTGCAGATCGGACGCATCGAGCGGTCCGAGGACGAACCGCACGGCGCCTACATCGTCGGACCGCAGTCCGTCGCGCCCCAGCTGGAGGAGGTCACGGCCATGTCCTGGGCCGGCGACAGCCGTCTGGTGGTGGTCGGCAGCGAGGAGGGCGGCGTGCAGCAGATGCAGTACGTCCAGGTCGACGGCTCCACTCCGCTCGGCACTTCGCCCTCCGCGCTGGCCAACGTCAAGGAGATCGCCGCGTCCGAGGACGAGCAGCTGCCCCTGGTGGCGCACTCCGAGACGGACGGGATCGTGCGCCTCTCGGCGGGGGAGCAGTGGCAGAAGGTGGTCAAGGACGGGACGGCGCCGGTCTATCCCGGCTAGTGCGTGTCCGCCCTAGTGCCCTGTGTTCGGCCCGTGGGCCCGTCCGGTTCTTCCGGGCGGGCCCGCCGCCGTTTCGGGAGCCGTTCAGGCGCCGTCCGTCCGGGTTTTCCACAGGGGTGGTCGGACGGTCCCGCCGTTGGCACAGTGGTGGTCATGCGGGGGTGGTGGCGTGACCTCACGGATCTGGTGCTGCCGGCCGAGTGCGGCGGCTGCGGGCTGCCTCGCGCGGTGCTCTGTCCCGAGTGCCGCGCCGCCCTGACGGGGGCCGCTCCGTGCCGGGTGCGGCCCCTGCCCGAGCCGGAGGGGCTGTCCGTGGTGCACGCGGCGGCTCCGTACGGGGACGAGGTGCGCGCCATGCTCCTCGCCCACAAGGAGCGGGGCGCGCTGGCCCTGGCGGGACCGCTGGGCGAGGCCCTGGCAGGGGCCGTACGGGCGGGTCTGGGGCCGGCGGGGCGTCCCGGGCCCCTCGGTTCGGGAGGGCGGGGCGCGGCGGCGGTGCTGCTCGTGCCGGTGCCTTCGGCCCGGTGGGCGGTCCGGGCGCGGGGCCACGATCCGGTGCGGCGGATCGCGCTCGCGGCGGCGGGCGAGCTGCGGCGCACGGGTACACCGGCCCGGGTGCTCGGCGTGCTGCGCCAGCGGCGTGCCGTGGCCGACCAGTCGGGGCTGAACTCCCGGCAGCGGGCGGCGAATCTGGCGGGCGCGCTGGAGGTCGCCGCCGGGGGCGAGCGGCTGCTGGCCCGGGGAGGACGGGTCGTGGTGGTGGACGACCTGATGACGACGGGGGCGTCGCTGGCGGAGGCGGTGCGGGCGGTCCGGGCGGTGCGGACCGTGCGGCCGGGTGCCGGAGCGCTGGGATGGACGGGTGAGAGGAGTGGATCGGGGGAGGTGTACGGCCGAAACGCGGGTAGGGAGCAGGCCGGAGGAACGAGCGGTGGGACGGTCTGCTCGGCCGTGATCGCCGCACCGCCGGGCGCCTTCGAAATAAACCGGAACTGACCGAGAACTTGCATCGTTGCAGGTAATGAGAGGGTCAATTCACCTGAACGGAGGTACGTATCAGTAGAGGGTGACGACATCCGTCCGGGCGAGATATGTTCGGTTGTGAGGCAATGGCGCAGGCCGAACCTCACGCATCCGAGTGCCGAAGCGTGACTTTCCGGCAATCACCCGTATCGGTGGGGTGGAGATCTTGTCCTTGGGGGAGGAGGAGGTGAAAGTCACCGAGTCCGAGGTTCCGGGGCTCACCGGAGCCTGGTGCAAAAGGGAGATGCTCCGCCAGTGGAGCGGGGCTATCCGGGAACGGAGTTCTGCGTGGACATCGTCGTCAAGGGCCGCAAGACCGAGGTGCCCGAGCGGTTCCGCAAGCACGTGGCCGAGAAGCTGAAGCTGGAGAAGATCCAGAAGCTCGATGGCAAGGTGATCAGCCTCGACGTCGAGGTGTCCAAGGAGCCCAACCCCCGACAGGCCGACCGCAGTGACCGGGTGGAGATCACGCTCCACTCCCGCGGACCGGTGATCCGGGCGGAGGCAGCGGCAAGCGACGCGTATGCAGCACTCGACCTGGCCGCGGACAAGCTCGAGGCCCGGCTGCGCAAGCAGCACGACAAGCGCTACACCCGCCGTGGCAACGGCAGGCTCTCGGCGGCCGAGGTGGCCGACGTCGTCCCGGGTGCCGCGACCCTCAACGGCAGTGGTGACGTCGTCCGCGACGAGGAGCCGGACGCCGTGCCGACCAAGAAGATCGGCTCTCTCGAGATCATGGGCGAAGGCCCCTGTGTGGTCCGCGAGAAGACCCATGTGGCCGAACCGATGACGCTCGACCAGGCGCTCTACGAAATGGAGCTCGTCGGGCATGACTTCTACCTCTTCGTCGACTCCGAGTCGAAGGAACCCAGCGTCGTCTACCGGCGCCATGCGTACGACTACGGAGTCATCCACCTGAGCACGGACCCGATGGTCACCCAGGGCGGAGCGGACGCGCCGGGCGGCGCGCTCGGCGGCTGACCGACCGCCCCCGGTGACGGATGAACCGGTGCCCCTGGAGCGCGAATGCGCCCCCAGGGGCACCGGTGTGCGACCCCTTCGCGTCCCGCTCCGTCACCCCGCCGCCGTCCGGACATGGAATCATGGCCGCACCGGCCCAACCGGTGGGTCGTTGCCTTGGGTTGGCGATACCGCGGAAACACAGGCCACGGCCTTCAGGGGGAGGAACGATGGCGGACAGCTTCGGACCGATGCGTGCCGGCGATGCCGACGAGCGAGTCGTCGCCTCCGGACCGGACGACGGTTCCTCGCGCGGGGAACCGATCAGGGTCCTCGTCGTGGACGACCATGCCCTCTTCCGCCGCGGCCTGGAGATCGTGCTCGCGGCCGAGGAGGACATCCAGGTCGTCGGTGAGGCGGGCGACGGGGCGGAGGCCGTCGACAAGGCCGCCGACCTGCTGCCCGACATCGTGCTGATGGACGTACGGATGCCCAAGCGCGGCGGCATCGAGGCCTGCACCTCCATCAAGGAGGTGGCCCCCAGCGCGAAGATCATCATGCTGACGATCAGCGACGAGGAGGCCGACCTCTACGACGCGATCAAGGCGGGGGCGACCGGCTACCTCCTCAAGGAGATCTCCACGGACGAGGTGGCCACGGCCATCCGCGCGGTGGCCGACGGGCAGTCGCAGATCAGTCCGTCCATGGCCTCGAAACTCCTCACCGAGTTCAAGTCGATGATCCAGCGCACCGACGAGCGCCGGCTGGTGCCCGCGCCCCGGCTCACCGACCGCGAACTGGAAGTCCTCAAGCTCGTGGCCACGGGGATGAACAACCGCGACATCGCCAAGGAACTGTTCATCTCCGAGAACACCGTGAAGAACCACGTGCGCAACATCCTGGAGAAGCTGCAGCTGCACTCCCGGATGGAGGCCGTGGTGTACGCGATGCGCGAGAAGATCCTCGAGATCCGCTAGCCGGCCGGGACGCCGGCTGTCGGGCTCCGGGCGTCACCCCAGGAGTCGGACGAGCTCCGCGGCCAGCGGTTCGCGCAGATCCGGGGCGTCCACCCGCTCGACGCGTACGTCCGTGCAGTCCACCCAGCTCGCCGCCTCGACCAGTGCCTGTGCCACCGCCGGGACCGCCTTCGGGCCGTCCATGCCGACCTGCCGGGCGATCAGGGTGCGCCCCTCCCGGGCCGGGTCGACCCGGCCGACGAGCCGCCCGCCCGCCAGGACCGGCATCGCGAAGTACCCGTGGATCCGCTTCGGTTTGGGCGTGTACGCCTCCAGGCGGTGCGTGAAGTCGAAGATCCGCTCCGTGCGCGCCCGCTCCCAGACGAGGGAGTCGAACGGCGACAGGAGCGTCGTACGGTGACGGCCGCGCGGGACGGTCTCCAGCGCCGCCGGGTCCGCCCACGCGTCACCGGCCGGCCGGGTGCCCGCGTTCCCCGAGCCGCCCTTCCCGGCCGCGGCCCTGCCCCAGCCCTCCACCCGCACGGGGACCAGACCCGAGTCCGCGATCACCGCGTCGACCTGGTCCAGCCTGACGCGGTGGTAGTCCGCGATGTCCGCGCGGGTGCCGACGCCGAGGGACTGCCCGGCGAGGCGCACGAGACGGCGCAGACACTCCTGGTCGTCGAGCTCGTCATGGAGCAGCGGCTGCGGGACGGCGCGCTCCGCGAGGTCGTAGACCCGCTTCCAGCCGCGCCGCTCGACGCACACCACCTCGCCGTACATCAGCGCGCGTTCGACGGCGACCTTCGTGCCCGACCAGTCCCACCACTCGCTGGTCTTCTTCGCCCCGCCCAAGTCCGTTGCCGTGAGGGGGCCTTCGGCGCGCAGCTGCTTGACGACCTGGTCGTAGGCTCCGTCGGGCAGGTCGTGGTTCCAGTGCGGGCGGGAGCGGTAGGCGCGGCGACGGAACGCGAAGTGGGGCCATTCCTCCACGGGCAGGATGCAGGCCGCGTGGGACCAGTACTCGAAGGCGTGCGGTGCCGCGGGGGTGCCGGCCGGCGGCGCGGACGTCCAGTAGGCCTGTTCGACGGTCTTGCGGCCGACGGCGCCGAGCCGGGCGTACGGAATCAGTTCGTGGGACCGGGCGAGCACGGAGATCGTGTCGAGCTGGACCGCGCCGAGGTGCCGCAGGACGCCGCGGACGCCCGCCCGGCGGTCCGGGGCGCCGAGGAAGCCCTGCGCCCGCAGGGCGATGCGGCGGGCTTCGTCCGCGGAGAGTTCGGTGGTGGGACGCGGGAGACTCGTCATGCCCACACGTTAGGCGGTGCCACTGACAACCGGAGGGCTCCCGGACGGTCCGCCGCGGCGCCGGGCCGCGGCCCCGATCCTGGACCCGGTTCGGAAGCCGGCACCGGGGCCCGCCGCGGCTCTCACCGGGCGGGCAGGTAGGGCGCCGTCGACGGGAGACCCAGGTCCGAGGGGAGCAGCGAGCCCACCCAGCAGTCCCGGCGGATCCCCTTGTTGTTGAGGGCGGAGCGCAGCGTCCCCTCGATGGTGAACCCGGCGCGTTCGGCGACCGCGCGGGAACCGGCGTTGCCGACCTCGGCGCGCCATTCGACCCGGTCGACGGACAGGTCCGTGAAGGCCCAGCGGGAGGCGGCGACGGTGGCCTCGGTGATGTAGCCGTTGCCGCGGTGCTCCTTGGCCGCCCAGTAGCCGACCTCGCCGACGCCCAGGGAGCGCATCGTGATGGAGAGCATGCCCGTCAGCTCCCCGGAGCGGAGGAAGACACCGAACGTGAAGGCCGAGCCGTCGACCCAGCCCTCGGGCACGATCTGGTCGGTGAAGCCCGACGCGTGCTCGCGCAGATAGGGCGAGGGGATCGTGGTCCAGCGCTGGATCTCGGGATCCTGGGCGGCCTCGAAGACGGCGTCGGTGTCCTCGACGCCCACGGCGCGCAGGACGAGGCGGTCGGTGGTCAGCGTGACGGGGTCCATCGGCCGATTCTGCTCGGGCGTGCGGAAGGACGCCATTCCTTTGCCCTGGGTGATCGGTTCGCTACTTTTCGCTGTGCGAACGCGGCACCTTCGGCGACGCCTGTCCGTTGTCCTAGTGGCTGTCACGGGCAGACCTCCCGGCGCGGTGGGGTCCTCGCTTACGATGGCCGTTGCTCAAGCTGTGATTTGAATCTGCCATTGAAACCGACCGTCCCAGGCCCGACCGGCAAGGAGACAAACCCCCGTGTCCGTCCTCTCGAAGATCATGCGTGCAGGCGAAGGCAAGATCCTGCGCAAACTGCACCGCATCGCGGACCAGGTCAACTCCATCGAAGAGGACTTCGTCGACCTCTCCGACGCCGAGCTGAGGGCCCTCACCGATGAGTACAAGCAGCGGTACGCCGACGGCGAGAGCCTCGACGACCTGCTGCCCGAGGCCTTCGCGACCGTCCGTGAAGGCGCCAAGCGCGCCCTCGGTCAGCGTCACTACGACGTGCAGATCATGGGTGGCGCCGCGCTCCACCTCGGTTACGTCGCGGAGATGAAGACCGGTGAGGGCAAGACCCTCGTCGGCACCCTGCCCGCGTATCTGAACGCCCTCTCCGGAGACGGCGTCCACCTGATCACGGTCAATGACTACCTGGCCGAGCGCGACTCCGAAATGATGGGCCGCGTCCACAAGTTCCTCGGCCTCGAGGTCGGCTGCATCCTCGCCAACATGACTCCGGCCCAGCGCCGCGAGCAGTACGCGTGCGACATCACGTACGGCACGAACAACGAGTTCGGCTTCGACTACCTGCGCGACAACATGGCGTGGTCCCAGGACGAGCTCGTCCAGCGCGGCCACAACTTCGCGATCGTCGACGAGGTCGACTCCATCCTCGTCGACGAGGCCCGTACGCCGCTGATCATCTCCGGCCCGGCCGACCAGGCCACCAAGTGGTACGGCGACTTCGCCAAGCTGGTCATCCGCCTGAAGAAGGGCGAGCCCGGCAACCCGCTCAAGGGCATCGAGGAGACCGGCGACTACGAGGTCGACGAGAAGAAGCGCACCGTCGCGATCCACGAGTCCGGCGTCGCCAAGGTCGAGGACTGGCTGGGCATCGACAACCTCTACGAGTCGGTGAACACCCCGCTCGTCGGTTACCTGAACAACGCCATCAAGGCCAAGGAACTGTTCAAGCTCGACAAGGACTACGTCGTCATCGACGGCGAAGTCATGATCGTCGACGAGCACACCGGCCGTATCCTCGCCGGCCGCCGCTACAACGAGGGCATGCACCAGGCGATCGAGGCGAAGGAAGGGGTGGACATCAAGGACGAGAACCAGACGCTCGCCACGATCACCCTCCAGAACTTCTTCCGCCTCTACAAGCGCCACGACCACAACGGCAAGGAAATGCCCGGTCTCTCCGGCATGACCGGTACCGCGATGACCGAGGCCGCCGAGTTCCACCAGATCTACAAGCTTGGCGTCGTCCCGATCCCGACCAACCGGCCGATGGTCCGCAAGGACCAGTCCGACCTGATCTACCGCACCGAGGTCGCGAAGTTCGAGGCGGTCGTCGACGACATCGTCGAGAAGCACGAGAAGGGTCAGCCGATCCTCGTCGGCACGACGTCGGTCGAGAAGTCCGAGTACCTCTCGCAGCAGCTCTCCAAGCGCGGTGTCCAGCACGAGGTGCTGAACGCCAAGCAGCACGACCGGGAGGCGACGATCGTCGCCCAGGCCGGCCGCAAGGGCGCCGTGACCGTCGCCACGAACATGGCCGGCCGCGGTACGGACATCAAGCTCGGCGGCAACCCCGAGGACCTCGCCGAGGCGGAGCTGCGCCAGCGCGGCCTCGACCCCGAGGAGCACATCGAGGAGTGGGCGCACGCCCTGCCCGCGGCCCTGGAGCGGGCCGAGGCGGCCGTGAAGACCGAGAAGGACGAGGTCCACGACCTCGGCGGTCTCTACGTGCTCGGCACCGAGCGCCACGAGTCGCGGCGCATCGACAACCAGCTCCGCGGTCGTTCCGGCCGTCAGGGCGACCCGGGCGAGTCCCGCTTCTACCTCTCGCTGGGCGACGACCTGATGCGTCTGTTCAAGGCGCAGATGGTCGAGCGCGTCATGTCGATGGCGAACGTGCCGGACGACGTGCCGATCGAGAACAAGATGGTCACCCGTGCCATCGCGTCCGCGCAGTCGCAGGTCGAGCAGCAGAACTTCGAGACCCGCAAGAACGTCCTGAAGTACGACGAGGTGCTCAACCGCCAGCGCGAGGTCATCTACGGCGAGCGTCGCCGCGTCCTGGAGGGCGAGGACCTGCAGGAGCAGATCCAGCACTTCATGGACGACACCATCGACGCCTACATCGGCGCCGAGACCGCCGAGGGCTTCGCCGAGGAGTGGGACCTCGACCGGCTGTGGGGCGCCTTCAAGCAGCTCTACCCCGTGAAGGTCACCGTCGACGAGATGGAGGAGGAGGCCGGCGACCGCTCCGGTCTGACCGCCGAGTTCATCTCCGAGTCCATCAAGGACGACATCCACGACCAGTACGCGGCCCGCGAGGAGCAGCTCGGCTCCGAGATCATGCGTGAGCTGGAGCGCCGGGTCGTGCTGTCGGTCCTGGACCGCAAGTGGCGCGAGCACCTCTACGAGATGGACTATCTCCAGGAGGGCATCGGCCTGCGCGCGATGGCCCAGAAGGACCCGCTCGTCGAGTACCAGCGCGAGGGCTTCGACATGTTCAGCGCCATGATGGACGGCATCAAGGAGGAGTCCGTCGGCTACCTGTTCAACCTGGAGGTCCAGGTCGAGCAGCAGGTCGAGGAGGTCCCGGTCGAGGACGCCGCGCCGTCGCCGGCCAAGCAGGAGCCGGTCGCCGCGGGCGCGGTGCGCCCCGAGATCCGGGCCAAGGGCCTCGACGCCCCGCAGCGTCCGGACCGGCTGCACTTCTCCGCGCCGACCGTGGACGGCGAGGGCGGCATCGTCGAGGGAGACTTCGCCAGCGACGAGCCCGTGCGGTCCGAGGCGGACGGCCTCACCCGCGCGGAGCGCCGCAAGCAGCAGAAGGGTGGCGTCCGCCGCCGCAAGAAGTGAGTGAGGGTCGCCCGCGGCGGGGAGCACCGCCGGGGGCGACCGGATGACAGGGGAAGGGCCGGACACCGGGTGTCCGGCCCTTCCCCTGTTCGGCCCTCCGCCCGTCCGGAGCGCCCGGAGCGCGTCCGAGCGGGGCCGGGGCGGGCCCGGCGGGGTGTCTCCGGGGAGCGTCCGGCCCCGGTCAGTCGGCTCCGTGGGGTCCTCGGGGGCCGCCGAGCTCGATCGCGGTGCAGCGCCAGCGCAGGTCGGATCCCTGTTCCAGCCGGAAGGCCATGGCGCGGAGCTGGTCGCCGGCGCCGATGCGGGCGAACGCCTCGAGGGCGTCCGGGCGGGCGACGTAGTAGCCGATGTCGCGGACGACGGGACGGGCGCCGCGGGTGCGCAGCGGGCCGCGTTCGGCGAGCCGGACCAGTTCGTCGTAGGCCCGGCCCGCGGTGTGGCGCAGCATGCAGTGGACGGGGCGGGCGCCGCTCAGCACGGCCAGCAGCCGCTCGGCGAAGACGTCGGTGGGCCGGGGCCCCGGAACGGGCCGCCGGGCCGTCTCACGGGCTGCCGTGGCCGGCGCCGGGCGGGCCGGCGTCCGCGGGGACACCTGGACGCCGGTCGTGGGCCCGGAAGGCGCCGTGACGCCGGCGGCGGGCCTGGAGCGTGCCGGGACGCCGACAGCGGGCCTGGAGGGTGCGCGGGTGCCCTCGGCGGGCGATGAGGAACCGTGTGCGGCCCGCGGCGGGCTGCCGCCCGGGGGCCTGGCCGGGGTGCCCGTGCCCGGGGCCCGGGGCGGGGCTCCGCCGGGGCGGCGGGAGTCGCGGCGGCCGGGCGGACGGGCGCCCGGGTGGCGCCCGGTCCTGGTCATCACCTTGTTCATACGTCGTCCCCGCTCGTCGTCCGCACCGGCGGTACCGGTCGGTAACTTTCGTGTCGGGGATCTTGTACGAGCCGGGAAGGGGCCCGCGCAAGGACGGCGGGCGCGCGTCGCGACGGCGGGAGAGTTCACCTATCAGGGTGGTCCGGCCCCGCCGAACCCTTGGTGGCGCGGGGGAGTACCGGGTGAATCCCCGGCGTGGGGTGGACGTGACGCAGGGTGCTGCCGCAGCCTCGAAAGGGGACGCCCGCACGTATCCTGAAGGCCCTCCCGGAGGCGCGGGACGGCCCTCCCCGGAGTGCTCGGACCGCGTGACCCCCGGAGCCCCGACTACGAAAGCGGCCACCATGCGCGTCTACGTCCCCCTGACCCTCTCCGGTCTCGCCGAGGCGTACAAGACGGGAGAGCTGGCGACGGGACCGTTCACCGCGTACGCCGTCACACCCGCCCTGCGCGAGTGGTATCTCTCCGACGACATCGAGGAGCTGGAGTACGCGGCGCTGAGCCGTGCCGCGCTGGCCTCGCTCCGGCTCCTCGCGGCCGAACCGGAGGTCGCCCGGCGCCGGGTCGTGGTCGCGGTCGACGTCCCGGACCGCGCCGCGGCCGCCGACCCCGACCGGGGGCTCGACCCCGCCGCGCTCGGCGAGGTGCGGGTCTCCCAGGACGTGACCCTGGCGAAGGCCGCGGCCGTGCACGTCGACGCGGACGACGCCGAGAAGGACGTGACCGCGGCCGCCGCCGCGCTCGCCGCGGCGGACGCGGGAGACGACGACGCCCAGTTCGTGGTCGACGGCGCCGAGGACCACGAACTGCTCTGGTTCGCCACCCAGGAGGTCCCCGGCCTGGTCGGACTCGGGGAGTAGCCACCCGTGCTCCCCCCGTCCCGCCGGGCCGTCCGTGGCGGCGGGTACGTTCTTACGTATGGGGAAGCAAGCAGAAGCGCACATCGTGTGGGACTGGAACGGCACGCTGTTCCACGACAACGACGCGATCATCGGGGCGACGAACGCGGCGTTCGCCGAGCTGGGGCTCGAGCCGATCACCCTGGAGCGCTACCGGGCGATGTACTGCGTGCCCGTGCCGAAGTTCTACGAGCGGCTGATGGGCCGGCTGCCCACGCAGGACGAGTGGCTGGTCATGGACGACACCTTCCACCGGTACTACGCCGAGCACCGCACGGGGTGCGGGCTCACCGCCGGGGTGCCCGCGCTGCTCGCCGGGTGGGAGGCGGCGGGCCGCAGCCAGTCCCTGCTCAGCATGTACGTGCACGAGGAGCTGGTGCCGCTCGTGCGGGGCTTCGGGATCGAGCCGCACTTCCTGCGGGTCGACGGACGCACCGGGCCCTCCGGCGGCAGCAAGGCCGAGTACATGGTGCGCCACCTCGCCGCCCTCGGCGGGGTCGAACCGGCCCGCGTCGTGGTGATCGGCGACGCGGTGGACGACGCGACGGCCGCCCTGCGCGTGGGCGCCGGAGCGGTTCTCTACACCGGCGGCTCCCACAGCCGCGCCAGCCTGGAGGCGGCCGGCGTCCCCGTGGTCGACAGCCTGGAGGAAGCGGTCGAGGAGGCCGGCCGGATCGCCGCCTGAGGGCCGGGGCTCGCGGGGCTCGCGCCGGCTCGCGAGCCGGAAGGCCCGCCCCCGCTGAGCGCCCCAGGCCCGTGGCCGCGCGGGACCGGGCGGGAACGTCAGGTCACGGGGGCCTTCGAGCGCAGCACCTTGAGGAACTCACGCATCCAGGCGGAATGGTCCGGCCACGCCCGGGCGGAGACCAGCGTGCCGTCGACGACGGCCTCCGCGTCCTGGAAGGTCGCGCCCGCCGCCTGCATGTCGAGCTCCAGCGCCGGGTAGGCCGTGACGCGGCGACCGCTCAGGCCGTCCACCGCCGCGGTCAGCAGCGGACCGTGACAGATCTGGGCCACCGGCTTGTCCGCGTCGAAGAACGACTTCAGGATCTTGCGGAGTTCGAGGTCGTTGCGCAGGTACTCGGGCGCGCGCCCGCCGGGGATCACCAGGGCCGCGTACGCCCCGGGGTCGACCTCGGAGAAGGCCAGGTCAGCGGGCCAGGTGTAGCCCGGCTTCTCGGTGTAGGTGTCGAAGCCCGGCTCGAAGTCGTGGACCACGAACCGCAGCTGCTTGCGGGTGGGAGCCGCGATGTGGACCTCGTACCCCTCCTCGCGCAGCCGCTGGTAGGGGTAGAGGACCTCGAGCGACTCCGCCGCGTCGCCGGTGACGATGAGGATCTTCGGTGTCATGGTGCTGCGCTCCCGTCGGCCGTCCTTGCGCGTTCCGTGCGCCGTCGCGTTCGCCGTCCCGGGTCGACAGCCTCCGGGGCAGGTGCGTGCCGGGGGCAGAACACTGCCCGTAGGACGACGGTAGCCCGCGGTCCGCCCGCACTGCATGCCGTCACCCTCTTCGTCCCTGTGCAGAGTGTCAAAGTTCCACCCCCGGTTTTGTACACATACGGCTCATGACGACCCCCCGGTCGGGGGCGATAGCCTGGTGGCGTGATCAGCGCGATATCTCGCGGGGGCATCGTCGCCCCTGCCCCGCGCCCGGAGCGCACGGACGACATCCGTGACCGGGCGCCGATCGCTGATCTTCACGGGCGGGACGGGATCACGACGACGGCCGTGTGCGCGAGCGGAAACGCGGCGAGCGCCCACGGCAACGCGAACCGTACGTCGGCGGCACCCGGACAACGGACGGCGCCGCGTGCGGCGTCACCGTCTCCGGACCGGGCCCAATTGGCCGATACCACCCCACCCTTCTCCCCTTGCGGCATAGCGTCGAACCAGACCGGACACCCCGCGTCGCGGCGTTGCGTCGGAAGCGACGAGACCGTATTTCCTTCAACGTCACGCAACGGCGCGCGACAGGAGCCAGAGGACAATGCAGACCAAGCTGGACGAAGCCAAGGCCGAGCTGCTCGAGAGGGCCGCCCGGGTAGCTGAGAACAGCCCGGTCGGGGGGCACCTACCGACTGGGACGACGGGCGAGGGCACCCCCGACCGGGACACCGTGCTCGCGTTCCTCCAGCGCTACTACCTGCACACGGCCCCGGAGGACCTCACCGACCGCGACCCGGTCGACGTCTTCGGAGCGGCCTTCTCCCACTACAGACTGGCCGAGATGCGGCCTCAGGGCACGGCGAACGTGCGGGTGCACACGCCGACCGTCGAGGAGAACGGCTGGACCTGCAGCCACTCCGTCGTCGAGGTCGTCACGGACGACATGCCCTTCCTCGTCGACTCGGTGACCAACGAGCTGTCGCGCCAGGGCCGCGGCATCCACGTCGTCATCCACCCGCAGTTCGTCGTCCGGCGCGACCTCACCGGCAAGCTCATCGAGGTGCTGCCCACGCGGCCCTCCGCCGAGGACCTGCCGCACGACGCCCACGTCGAGTCGTGGATCCACGTCGAGATCGACCGCGAGACCGACCGCGCCGACCTGAAGCAGATCACCGCCGATCTGCTGCGCGTCCTGTCCGACGTCCGTGAGGCCGTCGAGGACTGGGAGAAGATGCGCGACGCGGCGCTGCGGATCGCGGAGGAGCTCCCCACGGAGCCGACCGCCGACGACCTGCGCGACCAGGAGGTCGAGGAGGCCCGTGAGCTGCTGCGCTGGCTCTCCGGCGACCACTTCACCTTCCTCGGCTACCGCGAGTACCAGCTGCGCGACGACGACTCGCTGGCCGCCGTCCCCGGCACCGGGCTCGGCATCCTGCGCTCGGACCCGCAGCACGGCGAGGACAGCCACCCGGTCAGCCCGTCCTTCGAGCGGCTTCCCGCCGACGCCCGGGCCAAGGCCCGTGAGCACAAGCTGCTGATCCTCACCAAGGCGAACAGCCGCGCCACCGTGCACCGGCCGTCGTACCTGGACTACGTCGGGGTCAAGAAGTTCGACGAGAACGGCGAGGTCGTCGGGGAGCGCCGCTTCCTCGGCCTGTTCTCCTCGGCCGCCTACACCGAGTCCGTGCGCCGGGTGCCCGTCGTCCGCCGCAAGGTCGAGGAGGTCCTGCGCGGCGCCGGGTTCTCGCCCAACAGCCACGACGGCCGCGACCTGCTCCAGATCCTGGAGACGTACCCGCGCGACGAGCTGTTCCAGACCCCCGCCGACGAGCTCCGGGCGATCGTCACCTCCGTCCTGTACCTCCAGGAGCGCCGTCGGCTGCGGCTCTACCTGCGCCAGGACGAGTACGGGCGCTACTACTCGGCCCTCGTCTACCTCCCGCGCGACCGCTACACCACCGGTGTCCGGCTGCGGATCATCGACATCCTCAAGGAAGAGCTCAACGGCACCAGCGTCGACTTCACGGCCTGGAACACCGAGTCGATCCTGTCCCGGCTGCACTTCGTGGTCCGGGTCGAGCCCGGCACCGAGCTGCCACAGCTGTCCGACTCCGACAAGGAGCGCATCGAGGCGCGGCTCGTCGAGGCCGCCCGTTCCTGGGCCGACGGCTTCGCCGAGGCACTGACCGCCGAATGCGGCGAGGAGCGCGCCGCCGAGCTGCTGCGCCGCTACGGCAACGCCTTCCCCGAGGGCTACAAGGCCGACCACTCCCCGCGCTCCGCCGTCGCCGACCTGGTCCACCTCCAGGCACTCGGCCAGGAGCCCCGTAAGGACTTCGCGCTCAGCCTGTACGAGCCGGTGGGCGCCGCCCCCGGCGAGCGCCGGTTCAAGATCTACCGCACCGGTGAGCAGGTCTCGCTCTCCGCGGTCCTGCCCGCCCTGAACCGCATGGGCGTCGAGGTCACCGACGAGCGTCCCTACGAGCTGCGCTGCTCGGACCGTACGACGGCGTGGATCTACGACTTCGGGCTGCGCCTGCCCAAGTCCCTCAACGGCAACGGCGACTACCTCGGCGACGACGGCCGCGAGCGGTTCCAGGAGGCCTTCGCCGCCACCTGGACCGGACAGGCCGAGAACGACGGCTTCAACGCCCTCGTGCTGAGCGCCGGGCTCACCTGGCGCCAGTCGATGGTGCTGCGCGCCTACGCGAAGTACCTGCGCCAGGCCGGCTCCACCTTCAGCCAGGACTACATGGAGGACACCCTCCGCAACAACGTCCACACCACCCGGCTGCTCGTCTCGCTGTTCGAGGCGCGGATGTCGCCGGAGCGCCAGCGGGCCGGCGTCGAGCTGACCGACGCGCTCCTGGAGGAGCTGGAGGCGGCGCTCGACCAGGTCGCCTCGCTGGACGAGGACCGGATCCTGCGGTCCTTCCTCCACCTGATCAAGGCGACCCTGCGGACGAACTTCTTCCAGAGCGCGGCCGACGGCAAGCCGCACGAGTACGTCTCCATGAAGTTCGACCCGACGGCCATCCCGGACCTCCCGGCGCCGCGCCCGGCGTTCGAGATCTGGGTGTACTCGCCGCGCGTCGAGGGCGTGCACCTGCGCTTCGGCAAGGTCGCGCGCGGCGGTCTGCGCTGGTCCGACCGGCGCGAGGACTTCCGCACGGAGATCCTCGGCCTGGTCAAGGCGCAGATGGTGAAGAACACCGTCATCGTGCCGGTCGGCGCCAAGGGCGGCTTCGTCGCCAAGCAGCTGCCCGACCCGTCGACGGACCGTGACGCGTGGCTGGCCGAGGGCATCCGCAGCTACCGCACCTTCATCTCCGCGCTGCTCGACATCACCGACAACATGGTGGCCGGCGAGATCGTCCCGCCCGCCGATGTCGTCCGGCACGACGAGGACGACACCTACCTCGTCGTCGCGGCCGACAAGGGCACGGCGACGTTCTCGGACATCGCCAACGAGGTCGCCCAGTCCTACGACTTCTGGCTCGGCGACGCGTTCGCCTCCGGCGGCTCCGCCGGATACGACCACAAGAAGATGGGCATCACCGCCCGCGGTGCCTGGGAGTCCGTGAAGCGGCACTTCCGGGAGCTGGGCGTCAACACCCAGACGCAGGACTTCACCGTGGTCGGCGTCGGCGACATGTCCGGCGACGTGTTCGGCAACGGCATGCTGCTCTCCGAGCACATCCGCCTGGTCGCCGCGTTCGACCACCGGCACATCTTCATCGACCCGAACCCGGACGCGGCCACCTCGTACGCCGAGCGCCGCCGGCTGTTCGAGCTGCCGCGCTCCTCGTGGGCCGACTACGACACCGAGCTGATCTCGGCCGGTGGCGGCGTCTTCCCGCGCAGCGCCAAGGCCATCCCGGTCAACGCGCACATCCGCGAGGCCCTCGGCATCGACGCGAACGTCGCGAAGATGACGCCGGCCGACCTCATGCGGGCCATCCTCCAGGCGCCCGTCGACCTGCTGTGGAACGGCGGCATCGGCACGTACGTGAAGTCGTCCGCCGAGTCGAACGCCGAGGTGGGCGACAAGGCCAACGACGCGATTCGCGTGGACGGCGCCGAACTGCGCGTCAAGGTCGTCGGCGAGGGCGGCAACCTCGGCCTGACCCAGCTCGGCCGGATCGAGTTCGCCCAGCACGGCGGCAAGATCAACACGGACGCCATCGACAACAGCGCGGGCGTGGACACCTCCGACCACGAGGTGAACATCAAGATCCTGCTCAACGCCGTGGTGGCCAACGGCGATCTGACCGTCAAGCAGCGCAACAAGCTGCTCGCCGAGATGACCGACGAGGTCGGCGCCCTGGTCCTGCGCAACAACTACGCGCAGAACGTGGCGATCGCCAACGCGCTGGCCCAGTCCCCGAGCATGCTCCACGCCCAGCAGCGCTTCCTGCGCCACCTGGTCCGCGAGGGGCACCTGGACCGGGCCCTGGAGTTCCTGCCCAGCGAGCGGCAGATCCGTGAGCGGCTCAACTCCTCTCAGGGTCTGACCGGTCCGGAGACGGCGGTCCTGCTCGCGTACACGAAGATCACGGTCTCCGTCGAGCTGCTCGCGACCTCGCTGCCCGACGACCCGTACCTGCACAGCCTGCTCCTCGCCTACTTCCCGACGGCGCTGCGCGACCAGTTCCGCGAGCAGATCGAGGGACACGCGCTGAGCCGGGAGATCGTGACGACCGTCCTGGTCAACGACACGGTCAACACGGGTGGTACGAGCTTCCTGCACCGTCTGCGCGAGGAGACGGGCGCCTCGCTGGAGGAGATCGTCCGGGCGCAGACCGCGGCCCGCGCGATCTTCAACTCCAGCGCGGTGTGGGACGCGGTGGAGGCGCTCGACAACACCGTCGCCGCCGACGTGCAGACCCGGATCCGGCTGCACTCGCGCCGTCTCGTCGAGCGCGGCACCCGCTGGCTGCTCAACAACCGGCCGCAGCCGCTCCAGCTCGCCGAGACGATCAGCTTCTTCACCGACGGTGTCGAGCAGGTGTGGTCGGAGCTGCCCAAGCTGGTCCGCGGCGCGGACCTCGAGTGGTACCAGCAGATCTACGACGAGCTGTCCGAGGCCGGCGTGCCGGACGAACTCGCCGCCCGCGTGGCCGGGTTCTCCTCCGCCTTCCCGGCGCTGGACATCGTCTCGGTGGCCGACCGCATGGGCCGGGACCCGATGGCCGTCGCCGAGGTCTACTACGACCTCGCCGACCGTCTCGGCATCACGCAGCTCATGGACCGCATCATCGAGCTGCCGCGTGACGACCGCTGGCAGTCCATGGCCCGCGCCTCGATCCGTGAGGACCTGTACGCGGCCCACGCGGCGCTCACCGCCGAGGTCCTGGCGGTGGGCGACGGAGCCTCCACGCCCGAGCAGCGCTTCGAGGAGTGGAAGGAGAGGAACACCGCTCTCCTCGGACGGGCCCGTACCACCCTGGACGAGATCCAGGGATCGGACTCGTTCGATCTCGCCAACCTGTCGGTGGCGATGCGGACGATGCGCACCCTGCTGCGCACGCACTCCTAGCGGTAGTCCACCCAGCGCTTCCCGGGCTGTTCCTGGCCCGGGCGGTACGCGGACGGGGGCGCCCCGGGCCATCACGGCCCGGGGCGCCCCCGTTTTCCGTTCCCGCACGCTCGCCGTTCCCGCCCGCCGTCCGGACGGACGGACGAACGGGCGGCAACGGACGCACCCTTTCGGGGCCGATCTTTCTTTCCCGCCTCACGCGAAACTCCGGCTCGTAATTTACCTATACCTGGTAAATAGGACATTTAGCTTAAGGTTGGCTCCGCCGACGGCCCGACCGGCGGCTCTATCGACGGACAGACGCGTGGAGGTTCCGGACCCGTGGCAGTGCACCTCACCGAAAGGCGGGCCCCCATGGCGACGCCTCCCGTCATCGGCCCCCAGAGAACCCCCAAGGCGCCGAAGGGCCGCCGGGCCGGGCGGTTCGCGCTGGAGGTGGCCCGTTTCTGCGTCGTCGGCGGCAGCGGCGTCGCCGTCAACATCCTGTTCTTCAACCTCGCGCTGCACGGCCTGAAGTGGGCCCCGATGGTCGCCACGGTGGCCGCCAGCTGTGTCGCCATGGGGACCAACTACCTCGGCTTCCGGTACTTCGCCTACCGGGACCGGGCCTCGCGCACCCCGCGCCAGATCGCCCTCTTCTTCGCATTCAGCGGACTGGGCGTCGTGATGGAGAGCGTCCTGTTCTACATCGGCTACCACGGGCTGGGGATGAGCGGGCCGCTCGGCTCGAACCTCGCCAAGGCGCTGTCGATCGTCCTGGCCTCGGCTTTCCGCTTCGTGGTGTACCGGACCTGGGTCTTCCAACACGCGAAGAACGTCCGATAGCGACCCAAACCGGATCGCAGTGTCTACGATTAATAGGATGAATGTGGATCAACCTCGTGCGCACGCCGAGCAGGAGACAGAGCCGGCCGCCTCCCCGGCCGGGACCGAAGGGGCCGGGGAGGCCGGCCGGCCCGCCGTCTCCGTGGTCGTCATCGTCTACAACGACGCCGCCCGGCTGCCCACCGCCGTGCGCTCCGTCCTGGACCAGACCCTGCGCGACGTCGAGGTGGTCGTCGTCGACGACCGCAGCACCGACGGCTCGTACGAGGTGGCGCGGAGACTCGCCGCGGCGCACCCCGGCCGGGTCCGCGCCTGCCGGCTGCCGGAGAACAGCGGGGGCTGCGGTGCTCCGCGCAACCGCGGCATCACCGAGGCCCGCGGCACGTACGTCGTCTTCCTCGACAGCGACGACGTCCTGGAGCGCAACGCCTGCCGGAACTTCCTGGAGGCCGCCGAGACCACCGGAGCGGACCTGGTCTCGGGCCTGTGCGTGCGCGTGCACGTCGACGCGCGCGCCCGCAAGGAGGTCAAGTGGTACCCCTGGCTGTACGAGCGCACCAGGACCCTGGAGTCGGTCTCCGAGCTGCCCGACCTGCTGGTCTTCGACACCCTGTCGACCAACAAGTGCTACCGCAGGCAGTTCCTGCTCGACGAGGACCTGCGCTTCCCGGTCGGCATCCACTACGAGGACCTGCTCTTCTCCGCCCAGGCGTACGCCACCGCCCGCAGCATCACCCTCATCCCCAACCGGGTGTACGACTGGCGGGTCGCCGACAAGGCCGAGGCGAAGTCCATCAGCAACCGGCGTGACGAGATCGCCAACTTCACCCACCGCATGGAGATCCACCGCCGCGTCGACCGGCTCCTCGCGGACCGGGGGCTGCTGGACCTGAAGTTCGCCAAGGACGTCAAGTTCCTCAAGCACGACCTCGTGCTGCACCTGCGCGAACTGCCCTTCCGCGACGCCGCCTACCGCGAGGAGTTCGCGGCGATCGCCCGGCGGTACCTGGAGTCGATCGACCGCGCCGCCTTCGACGAGACCGAACCCATCCACGCCATCTGCGCCTACCTCCTCCAGGTGGCCGACTGGGACAACCTGCTGCCCGCCGTCGACACCCTCACCAACCGCGACAAGATCTCCTCGCCGCTGGTGGAGCGAGACGGCCGCGTGTACTGGTGCGCCGAGCACCTCGACGACCCCTTCGGGCGGCACGTGCTGGACGTCACCGGCCTCGGCCACCACATCAAGGCCGTCGACCGGATGTTCCTGCGCAACGCGCTGACCTCGTACGAGAGCAGCGGCACGACCGTCCGGCTGGCCGGGCGCGTCACCAACCCGCTCGGGGTGATCCCGCCCGGCGCCCGGCTCGCCGGAGAGCTGGAGTTCTACGCCCGCCGGCCCGGAGTGCGCTTCCAGACCTTCCGCTTCCCGGTGGCCACCCTGTGGCACGCGGGCGAGGCCATCGCCTGGGAGGGCTCGGCCGACCTCGCGGCCGTACGCCCGCTGGGCATCGTGGACGCGGTGTGGGACGTACGGCTCCACCTCGACGTCGACGGCGTCCGCACCACCACGCGGCTCACCGCCGCCGAACCCGGCCTGGCCGAGGGCCGGCTGCCCGTCCGGCCCCGGCTCAGCAGGCTGGTCGCCGACCGGATCGAACCGGTGGTCTCCTCGCGCGGGCACCTGTCCTTCCGGCTCGTGCCCGACAAGAAGGCGAACGTCCTCGTGCTGCGCGGGGTTCACGGCCGGGCCGCGACCCTCGCCAAGTCCGGCTACCGCAGGGCCCGTTCGCTGCGCAAGGACCTCACCTCGGGCGACACCAAGATCCGCCTCTACCACGAGGTGTTCAGCCGGCTGCCCGTCCGCAAGGGGCTCGTCGTCTTCGAGAGCCACCTGGGCCGCCAGTACAGCGACAGCCCCCGGGCGATCTACGAGGAGATGCGCCGCCAGGGACTGGAGTTCGAGCCGGTCTGGGCGTACGCCGACGGCCCGGCCGGCTTCCCGGACGACGCCACCCTCGTACGCCGCTGGTCGCTGCCCTACCTCAGGGCGCTCGCGCAGGCCGAGTTCTGGGTCGACAACCAGAGCTACCCGCTGAAGCTGACCAAGCGCCCGGAGACGACGTACATCCAGACCTGGCACGGCTCCGCGCTCAAGCGGATGGGCTTCGACGAGGCCGAGTGGAAGCTCAAGTCCCGCGAGGAGCAGGCGGAACAGCAGCGGACGCTCGACCGCTTCGACCGCTTCCTGATCCGCTCCGAGCACGACGTGCACACCCTCGCGCGGGCGTTCCGGCTCCAGGAGCGGACCCTGCTGCGGGTCGGCTACCCGCGCAACGACGCGCTCGTACGGGCGAGGTGGAGCGAGGAGGGCGACGGGAGGCGCGAGCGCGGCCCGCTGGCCGCCGAGCTGGGCATCCCCGAGGACCGGCAGATCCTGCTGTACGCCCCGACCTTCCGCAGCCGCGGCAACGGGCAGAAGCGCTTCGAGCTGCCCTTCGACGTCGAGCGCTTCGCCGACACCTTCGGCGACCGCTACGTCCTGCTGGTCCGCTCCCACTACCTGAACCACGTCGTGCTCCCGCCCTCCGTGCGCGGCCGGGTCCTGGACGTCACCTCGTACCACGACATGACCCCGCTGCTCGCCCTCGCCGACGGGCTGATCACCGACTACTCGTCCGTGATGTTCGACTACGCCCTCCTTGACCGCCCCATGTTCTTCTTCGCGTACGACTACGACGCGTACGTGCACGAGGACCGCGGAACGTACTTCGACCTGCTGGAGCGCGCGCCCGGACCCGTGGTGCGGACCGAGGACGAACTGCACACCGTGCTGGGCTCGCTGGAGGAGCAGAGCGTCAAGTACGCGCCCCGGCGCGAACAGTTCCTCGCCGACTTCGGCGAGTACGACAGGGGGACGGCGGCCCGGAGCGTCGTCGACCAGTTCTTCGGACAGTGGAGGCGCGGATGACCGGCCCGCAGCGGGACGTCTTCTTCGTCTCCAACAGCGTCGACGAACTGGGCGGGGTGACCAGCTGGTCGCACCAGATGGCCCGGCTGTTCACCGGGCGCGGGCACCGCGTGCACGTCGTCGGCATCACCGAACCGGCAGTCCCCCAGGAACTGGGCGAACTCCCTTACCCCACCACGACCCTGTACGACGTCCACCCGCCCCGGGTCGGACCGGCCCGCGGACTCAGGGGGCGGCTCGACGTCGCCGAGCGGAGGCTGCGCGCCGAACGGGCCGCCGGGATGCGGGAGAAGGCCGCCGAGCTGACCGCGCTGTTCCGGGCCGCGCGCCCCGGCGCGGTCGTGATCGTCACCCAGGTGTGGGCGATGGAATGGGTGGAGCTCGCCGACACCACCGGGCTGACCGTCATCGGCATGAGCCACGAGTCGTTCGAGTACTCCCGCAAGACCTCGCGCTTCCGGCGCGTCCGCAAGCACTACAAGGACGTCGACCGGATGCTCGCGCTCACCCGCGAGGACGCCGACCTGTGGATCAGGCAGGGGATGGACAACGCCTCCTACATGCCCAACCCCCTCCCGTTCGTGCCCGAGGTGCCCTCGCCGCGCATCGAGAACGCGGTGGTGAGCGTCGGCCGGCTGACCGACCAGAAGGGCATCGACATGCTGCTCGACGCCTGGTCCGAGGTCGCCCCGCTGCACCCGGACTGGCGGCTGCGGATCTACGGCTCGGGCGAGGACGAGGAGATCCTCAGGAAGCAGTGCACCGCTCTCGGACTCGACGACTCGGTCGACTGGATGGGGCGGACGAGCGACGTGCCCGGCGCGCTGCGCGGCGGCTCGGTCTTCGTGCTCTCCTCGCGCGGCGAGGGGTTCCCGCTCGCCCTCATGGAAGCCATGGCCACCGGCCTGCCGTGCGCCGCCTTCGACTGCGCGCCCGGCGTCCACGAGATCGTCCGGGACGGCGAGGACGGTCTGCTGGCCACCCTCGGCAACACCGGTGAACTGGCCCGGCGGCTGGACACGCTGATGTCCGACAAGGCGCTGCGGGACGCCATGGGCGACGCGGCGCGCGCGAACGTCCGGCGCTTCACGACGGACGAGGTCGTCCGCCGGTGGGAGGACCTGTTCGCGTTCCTGGAGCGCTGATCCGGCCACGGTCCGGCAGGATCCGGCAGGGGGTCCGGCACGGTCCGGCGCGGTCCGGCGCGGGACACGAAAGGGCCGGGGGCGGAGCCGATGTCGGCTCCGCCCCCGGCGGCTTCCCGGCGCCCCGCGCCTACTTGCCCGTGAACTTCTCGTACTCCTTGAGGACGTCCTCGGTCGGGCCGTCCATCCGCAGCTCGCCGCGCTCCAGCCACAGCACGCGGTCGCAGGTGTCACGGATCGACTTGTTGTTGTGGCTGACCAGGAACACCGTGCCCGCCGTCTTGCGCAGCTCGCGGATACGGGCCTCGGAGCGCTTCTGGAAGGAGCGGTCGCCGGTGGCGAGGGCCTCGTCGATCATGAGGACGTCGTGGTCCTTGGCCGCCGCGATGGAGAAGCGCAGCCGGGCGGACATGCCGGAGGAGTAGGTCCGCATCGGCAGGGTGATGAAGTCGCCCTTCTCGTTGATGCCCGAGAAGTCGACGATCTCCTGGTAGCGCTCCTTGACCTGCTCGCGGGACATTCCCATCGCGAGCCCGCCGAGGTAGACGTTGCGCTCGCCGGTGAGGTCGTTCATCAGCGCCGCGTTCACGCCGAGCAGCGAGGGCTGGCCGTCGGTGTAGATCCTGCCGTTCTCCACCGGGAGCAGGCCCGCGACCGCCTTGAGCAGGGTGGACTTGCCGGAGCCGTTGGTGCCGATCAGGCCGATGGCCTCGCCGCGGTAGGCGGTGAAGGACACGCACTTGACGGCGTGGACCTTGCGGACCCCCGCCGCCTGCTCGGACTGCTTGCGGCGCAGGATGCGGTTGAGCGCGGCGGTCGCGCTGCCGCGCCCGGCGCCGGTGCCGTTGACGCGGTACACGATGTCGACGCGGTCCGCGATGACGGTCGGGATCCGCTCGGCGTCGGCCGCCGGGGCCGCCGCGGTGGCGTTCTCGGCGCCCTGCGGCTGGGTGTCCTGCGCGATGATGTCAGCCACGGCCGTACGTCTCCTCAGCCTTCCAGAAGTAGATGAAGCCGCCGACGCCGACGACCACGGCCCAGCCCACGGCGAGTGCCCAGACGTGGTGCGGCAGCTGGTGCGCGTGGAAGCTGTCGATCAGCGAGAAGCGCATCAGGTCGATGTAGACGGCCGCCGGGTTGCTCTCCAGCGCGACCATCGCCCAGTGCGGCAGACTGCTCTTGCTGAGCACCTTGTCGATGCTCCACATGACGCCCGAGACGTACATCCAGGTACGCAGGATGAACGGCATGAGCTGGGCGATGTCGGGGGTCTTGGCACCCATCCGGGCCATGATCATCGCGACGCCGGCGTTGAACGTGAACTGCAGCACCAGCACGGGCACCGCGAGCAGCCACGAGGCGCTCAGCGGGACACCGAAGCAGAGCAGGATGACGACCAGCGCGGCCATGGAGAACAGCAGCTGCTGGAGCTGCTGGATGGCGTACGACACCGGCAGCGCGGCGCGCGGGAAGTGCAGGGCGCGGACCAGGCCGAGGCTGCCGGAGATCGCCCGGGTGCCCGCCATGATCGAGCTCTGCGTGAAGGTCCAGATGAAGACGCCGGTGACCAGGAACGGGATGTAGTCCGGCACACCGTGCTTGGTGCCGAGCAGGACACCGAAGATGAAGTAGTAGACGGCCGCGTTGAGCAGCGGGGTCATGACCTGCCACACCTGGCCGAGCTTGGCCTGGCTGTACTGCGCCGTGAGCTTGGCGGTGGCGAACGCGGTGATGAAGTGGCGTCGCGCCCACAGCTGGCGGACGTACGCGGGCAGGCTCGGGCGCGCGCCGCTGACGGTGAGGCCGTACCGGGCGGCGATGGCCGCGGCGTCCTCGGCGGGGGCCGGTGACGCCGTCGGGGGCGGTGTGTTGAGGACCTGGCTCACATCCGTTGCTTTCGCTCGGGGGGTGGGGGCGCGCGGTCGGCCCCGGGTGTTTCCGACGGTGTTTCTTGCCGTTTTCTTGCGTCGGAACGGGACCGTATCGTCGTAACGCGAGAGTAGGCCCAGTCGACGTCGGAACGCAACCGTTTCGTCGTAACGCCCTATGCTGGTCCGTATGACGACGAACGCCGATACGGCCGCGAGTGCCGCCACGCCCGCGCCCGCCGAGGGGAAGGCCAGGCGACGCCGGGCTCCCGCCGGTGCGGCCGTCCTGCGCGAGGACGTCACCGAGGCGATCCGCGCCGCCGTCTTCGAGGAGCTCGCCTCCGTCGGCTACGCCCGGATGTCCATCGAGGGCATCGCCCGCCGCGCGGGCGTCGGCAAGACCGCGGTGTACCGGCGCTGGCGCTCCAAGCTCCACCTCGTGCTCGACCTGGTCTCGGCGATCGCGGTCCAGGGCCTTCCGGCGCCGGACACCGGCTCCCTGGAGGGCGATCTGCGGCTGCTGTACGAGGTCACCTCGCGCGCGCTGCGGCACCCGGTGGCCGGCCAGATCATCCCGGACCTGCAGGCGGAGGCGGCCCGCAACCCGGAGATCGCGGAGGCCATGCAGCGGGCGCTGAAGGAGGGCCAGCAGTCGGTGTCGAGCGGGATCGTCGCGTCGGCCGTGGCGCGCGGCGAGATCCGTGAGGGCGTCGACGTCGAACTCGCCCTGGACCTGATGTCGGGACCGCTGTACTGGCGCGCGGTGGTCGTCCGCGGTCCCAAGGTCCCCAAGGGGTACCTGGCCAGCCTGGCCCGCGCGACGACGGCGGCGCTGAAGGCCCTCTGACCGGACGCGCGAAAGGCCGCCCCCGGGAGGGCGGCCTTCTCGGCGGGGCGGGGCGGGTCAGGTGCGGCTCGCGCCGGGGTGCCGGCGCAGCCAGCCGGCCCAGGCCGAGGTGATCATGTCCTCGACGTCGTGACGGGCCTTCCAGCCCAGTGCGTCGGCGGCGCGGTCGGCGGAGGCGACCACGCGGGCCGGGTCGCCGGGACGGCGCGGGGTGGTGACCGGGGGACGGTCGTGGCCGGTCAGCGCGTTGACCCGGTCGATCATCTCGCGCACCGACACCCCCTCGCCGCGGCCGATGTTGAGGATCAGGGCGGCCCCGGGGGAGGCCGTGAGGGCGCGCGCCGCGGCCACGTGCGCCTCGGCCAGGTCGACCACGTGGATGTAGTCGCGCACACAGGTGCCGTCCGGCGTCGGGTAGTCGTCGCCGAAGATCCGCGGCGGGGCGTTCTCGGTCAGCTTCTCGAAGACCATCGGGACGAGGTTGAAGACGCCGGTGTCGGCCAGCTCGGGGGCCGCGGCGCCGGCCACGTTGAAGTAGCGCAGACAGGCCGTGGACAGCCCCGTCGCGCGGCCCGTCGCACGGACCAGCCACTCGCCCGCCAGCTTGGTCTCGCCGTACGGGCTCATCGGCGCGCACGGCGTCTCCTCCGTCACCAGGTCCACGTCCGGCATGCCGTAGACCGCGGCCGAGGACGAGAAGACGAACGCGGTCACGGAGGCCGCGGTCGCGGCCTCCAGCAGGACGCGCAGGCCCTCCACGTTCTCCCGGTAGTAGAGCAGCGGCAGGTCCACGGACTCGCCGACCTGCTTCTTCGCCGCCAGGTGGACGACGCCGGTGACGGAGTGCTCCGCGAGCGTCGGGGCCAGCAGCTCGCCGTCCAGGGTCGAGCCGACCACCAGCGGGACGTCCGGTGGCACCCGCTCCGCGTTCCCGGTGGACAGGTCGTCGTACACCACCGCCCGTTCGCCCGCTTCGCGCAGCGCGCGGACGACGTGCGCCCCGATGTAGCCGGCGCCGCCGGTGATCAGCCAGGTCATGGTGCGGCCGTTCCCCTCGTCGGTGGGTCCGCCGTGCCGGACCCCGTGCCTGCGGCCGGGGAGAGCGGCGGGCACGCGCGGCGGTGTCCGCGTCCGTGCCCCGCTTCCCCGCGTCCGCACATCAGTGAAGCAGGCGGCGCAGCCTGCGCGACACCACTTCGGTCATTCCTCGCCAACCGGACGCCGTCCGCAGACCCAGGGCGCCCGCGTGCGTCCGGTAGGGCTGGACGAGGAGAACGCCGTGGTGGGCGTCCGGAACCACGCGGCGGCGCAGCAGTCCGGGCCCGCCGAGCGCGTGCGCCGACACCTCCCGGCTCGTGCCGTCGCGAAAGCGCACGACCAGGCGCAGATCCCAGGTGCCCGCGCCCAGCGCCGACAGCTCCACCGCGGTCTCGGCGGACCAGGAGTCGCCGTAACGGTCGGCCACCAGGGCCGCCGTGCCGCTCAGGCCCACCCGTCGCTGCTCCCGGTGGACGAACTCCACGTCCACGGAGGCGGGACCCGCCTCGGCCATCCGCCCGTACAGCTCGTGCAGGCGCAGCCGCAGCCGGGTGCCGCGGGCGCGGGGGCGCAGTTCCGCGTCGACGGCGGCGGGCAGCAGATGGGCGGGCCGGCCCAGGAAGTGCTCCAGGGTCACGTCGGGGAGGTCGGGCGACCACACCGGGGTGCCGTCGCCGTCGCGGGCGTAGGGCGGCAGGAGCCGGGCCGGGCGGGCCGCCAGTTCCTTCAGCCGGGGCAGGTCGCAGGGGGCCGGGCGGGCGAGGATCACACGGGCGACGAGCCGGCCGGGTGCGGCGGGGTTGAGGGCGAAGTCGGCCGCCTCGAACGTCGACAGGTACACCCGGGTCAGGTCCCACCAGTCGCTCCGGTACTCGGGGGTGCGCAGTTCCAGCTCGCGCGTGTACATCCGCAGCTCGTGGTCGAGGAACTTGGCGTGCACGGCCCGCGCGAGCTCCTTCTCCCCGGCGCCCAGCAGGATCTCGTACGCCGCCCGGTTCGCCTCGGTGCGGGCCCGCCAGTTGGCGATGCCGGCGCGGTCGAGCGAGATGGACAGACGGTCGGCGTCGCGCCGCACGTGCCAGACGTAGACCGTCTCCGGGACGAGCGCGATGCGCGGGGCGGCGGCCAGCACCCGCGCGGTGAACACGAAGTCCTCGTAGGGGTAGCGGCCCTCGGGGAAGCGGATGCCGTGCTCGCGCAGGAAGTCGGTGCGGTACAGCTTGTTGACGCACAGGGTGTCGTGGGCCAGCCGCAGCCGGCGCGAGGGGCGGGATATCAGGGCGGGGCGGGCGTACAGCGCGCGTTCCCAGGGGACTTCGCGGCCCGAGGGCAGTTCGCGGCGCACGCACAGTCCGGACGCGACCTGGACCCGGTGGGCCTCGGCGGCGGCGAGCAGCGCGTCCACCGCGCCGGGCGGCAGGACGTCGTCGCTGTCGAGGAACATCAGGTACCGGCCGGTGGCCGCGTCGATGCCGTCGTTGCGCGGGCTGCCGCAGCCGCCGCTGTTGGCCGGGCGGTGGATCACCCGGAGACGGGGTTCCGCCGCGGCGAGGCCGTCCAGGAGTTCCGCGCTGCCGTCCGTCGAGCGGTCGTCCACGGCGATCACCTCGCCCACGGCCGGCCCCTGCGCCAGCGCCGAGCGCACGGCGTCCGCCACATGGGCGGCGTCGTCGTACCCGATGACGACGACGCTGACCTTCGCATGGTGAGGGTTCATGTGATCCACGGGCCGGAATCGTAAGGATTGCGGGTAATTCTCCGTTAAGAGGCGGTCACTGTCTTGTTCGGAGACGGGCGGGAATCCGGTGTGTGGCGCTCCTGCCCGCCCGGCGCCCGGTGATGCGGGACGGCCCTGGACCGGCCCGACCGCCACAGGCGTACGAAGGACCATCCCGCCGCCGTCGCCAGCAGGCCGTTGCGTACGAGCATCAGTGCGCAGCCCGTCCAGGTGCTGCGCACCACCTCGCCGTACATCCCCGGGTACGCCACCGAACTGACCGCCGTCGCCGCCACGATCAACAGGGCGACGGGGCGCTGCGTGGTGTGCCGTGAGGTCAGGCAGACGGCGGCCAGGCCCAGCAGCCACACCATGTACTGGGGGCTGATCACCCGGCTCGTCACGGTGAACAGCAGGACGGCGGTGAGCGCCGCGTCGTACGGGGTGGCGCTCGTCCAGCGCCGGGCCCGCACCCGCCACAGCAGCAGGAGCGCGAACGCGGCGGCCGTCAGGGCGAGCGAACAGGCCGCGACCAGGCCGGTGTACGGCCCGACGAACTCCATGGCGCCGTACTGGTAGCGGGCGGTCCCGGGCCAGCCGGCGTGGCGGGCGAGGCCCAGGACCGTGCCGCCGAGGGACTCGATCTGGACGCCCCGGCCGCTCTGCTGGCGCAGGAAGTCGAAGGGGTGGCGGAAGAGGGCCGTGAGGACGGCGAGCAGCGCGGCGGCGGTGAGCACGGCCGACGTCCACGCCTCCCGGGTGGTCCGGCCCCGCGGGGCGCCGATCAGCGCCAGCGCCGGCCAGACCTTCACCAGCGCCCCCGCCGCCGCGAACGCGCCGCCCGCGCGCGGACGGTGGGCGAGCGTCAGCAGGGAGACGACGGCGAGGGCGGTGACCTGCACGTCGTAGCGGGCGAGCGGGACGTGCAGCAGCAGGGGCAGCCCCAGCACCCACAGCCAGGCGCCGCGGGTGCTGCGGCCGGGCCGCAGTCCCGCGCGGGCGAGGACGGCGGCGGTCGCCGCGTCGGCGGCGAGCGCGCAGGCCACGAACGCGGTGAAGTACGTGAGTCCCGGGAGCAGTCCGGGTGCCAGCAGCACCGGGCCGGCGCCCGGCGGGTACTGCCACAGCCGGTCGCCCTCGGGGAACGCGCCCCGCGACAGGACGCCGTACCAGTGGAAGTACAGCAGGCGCACCTCGCGGGACACCCCGCCGCGGCCGAGCGGGGCGAGGGCGTCGTGGGCGAGGAGCCACAGCATGAGGGCACGGGTGGCGAGCCAGACGGCGGCGAGGGCGGGCGGGCGGTGGTTCCGGAAGGCGCTCATCAAGCCCGGATCGTAAGCCGCATGGATGGGTCATCCCGTGCAATACGCGTCAATACCGATCAAAGGTTGTTTAATAGCAAAAAATTGCGCTCATGGTGTATGCGTGGATGAGGCCGTCGACGGCTCGCCGGACCGTGACCGGACCCCCGGTCTCCGGGGGCCCGCCGGCCCGTCCGCCGGCCGCCCCGCCGTCGGAGACGCCGGCCCGCGTCCTGTCCGTCCTCGTGCCCGTCCTGGTCATGCTCGCGATCGGCCTGTGGGGGCTCGACCGCGGCGGCATGTGGCGCGACGAGGCGGTGACCTTCCAGGTCGCGCAGCGCTCGGTCCCGCAGATCTGGCACCTGCTGCACACCGTGGACGCCGTGCACGGCCTGTACTACCTGCTCATGCACGCGGCCCTCGCCCCGCACCCCGGCGAGGTCGCCCTGCGCCTGCCCTCCGTCTGCGGCGCCGCCGCGACCGCCGGGCTCGTCGCCGCGCTCGGCGTCCGCCTCGGCCGCCCGCGCGTCGGCCTGTGGGCGGGTCTGCTGTACGCCGTCACCCCCATGACCGGCCACTTCGCCCAGGAGGGCCGCTCCTACGCGCTCGTCGCGGCCGGGGCGGCCGGAGCGACCCTGCTGCTGGTCCGGGCCGCCCGCTCCACCCGGACGGGACCCTGGTGCGCCTACGCGGCGGCCACCACCGCCACCTGCCTGCTGCACGAGATGGCCCTGCTCCTGCTCCTCGCCCACGCCACCACCCTGGCGCTCGCCCGGGTCCCGCTGCGGGTGGGCCGGGCCTGGCTCCTCGCCGCCGCGGCCGTGGCCCTGGCCCTGGCGCCGCTGGTCCTCGTCTCCCACGGCCAGTCCGCCCAGGTCGCCTGGCTGGCCCGCACCGACCTCACGAGCGTCCAGCGGCTGCTCGGGCTGTTCACCGGACCGGCCCGGCTGGTGATCGTGCCGTACCTGGTCCTGATCGCCCTCGCCTTCCGCCCCGAGCGGGCCCCGCGCGGGGAGCTCACGCTCCCGGCCGTCGCCCTGCCGCTGGCGGCCGTGCCGCCGGGGGTGCTGCTGACGGTGTCGCACTGGCGGCCGCTCTACGACGAGCGCTACGTCCTGTACGCCCTCGCCGGGCTCCCGCTGCTCGCGGCCGCCGGAGCCGACCACCTCGCGGACCGGGTGCCGCGACTGCTGCCCCACGCGGTCCTCACCGGCGTCCTCGCCGTGACCCTCGTCCTCGCCGTCCAGCTCCCGCTGCTGCGCGAGGACCACCTCCCCGACCGCCGCCCCGACGACCTGGCGGCCGTCTCCGTCGTCGCCCACCGCGAACTGCGCCCCGGGGACCCGGTGCTGTTCATGCCCTCGCTCGCGCGGCGCGCGGCGCTCGCCTATCCCAAGGGCTTCCACGGCATCCGGGACATCGCCCTCGGCGTGCCCGCCCCCGCCTCCGGCACGCTCTACGGACGTGAGGCGCCGCCCGCCGAACTGCGCCGCCGGCTGGAGCGGCTCGACCGGGTGTGGGTGGTCGCCACGCCCTTCGCGGCGCGCCGGTCCTGGCGTCCGGGCGAGGCCGCCGAGCGCCTCAAGGTCGCCGTGATCCGCGAGCGGTTCGTGCGCGTGGAGCGGATCGCCCGCGACGGGGTGGTGCTACGCCTCTACGTGCGCCGTTCTACGTACATCCCGGTGCCTCGGACAGCGCCGGTCCGGACAGGGCCGCCCGGTCCAGTGCCTCCGTCAGCAGGTCGAGCCGGGCCCGCAGCGCCCGGATCTCCTCCAGGTCCGCCCCGGTAGCGGCGGCGATCCGGCGCGGCACGTCCAGCGCGCGCTCGCGCAGCGCGGCCCCCTCCTCGGTGAGCCCCACCTGCACGGACCGCTCGTCGCGCGCGCTGCGCTCGCGCCGGACGAGGCCCGCCGCCTCCAGCCGCTTCAGCAGCGGCGAGAGGGTCCCCGAGTCGAGCCGCAGATGCTCGCCGACCTTCTTCACGGGCAGCTCGCCGTGCTCCCAGAGCACCAGCATCACCAGGTACTGCGGGTAGGTGAGGCCGAGGTCCTTCAGCAGGACGCGGTAGACGCCGCCGAAGGCGCGCGAGGCGGCGTTCAGGGAGAAGCAGATCTGCTCGTCCAGGCGGAGGAAGTCGCCCGGAGCTGCGGCTCCGGGGCTCGGGGCGGGTGTCGCGGTCATGCCCCCAGGATAGCCCTGGCGAGCAATTGAGTTGTGCACAACTGAATTGCGTGCTCTAATTCTGTTCGTGAGGCCGCCGAGACCGGCGGCAGCCGCAGGAACCACGACTTGAGAGGGATGGTCCCCATGGACGCGCTCTACACCGCCGTCGCCACCGCCACCCACGGCCGCGAGGGCCGTGCCGTCAGCTCCGACGGCACGCTCGACCTCCAGCTGGGCATCCCGGCGCAGATGGGCGGCAGTGGTCAGGGCACCAACCCCGAGCAGCTGTTCGCCGCCGGGTACGCGGCCTGTTTCGCGAGCGCCCTCGGCCTGGTCGGCCGCGCCGCGAAGGTCGACGTCACCGAGGCCGCCGTGACCGGCGAGGTGAGCATCGGCAAGCAGGGCGAGGGCTTCGGCCTGGCCGTCACCCTCCGCGTCGAGCTGCCCGACACCGTGGACGAGGCCACCGGACGCAAGCTGGTCGAGCAGGCCCACCAGGTCTGCCCCTACTCCAACGCCACCCGCGGCAACATCCCGGTCGAGTTCGTCATCGAGTAACCGGCCCCGAGCAGGCCGGTGCCGGACGGTCCGTCATCGAGCGGTACGGACCCCCGCGCCGGCCTTCGCGCCGGCACCCGCACCGTGCCGTTCGACGGTCACTGCACCGGCCGTCGTCCCGGCGCGGGTGCCGGTCCCCCCGCCGATCCGGGCCAGCACCTCCCCGGTCTCCGGGCTCCACGCCACCACCGTCGCCTCCTCCGGCACCGTCCGCCAGCGCGTCAGCAGCAGCCAGCGGGCGTGGTACCGGCGGGCGACGGCCGTGCGCTCGGCCCGGGTCGAGTCCGGGGCGAGATAGGCGCGCACCGCCGAGAGCCGGCGCAGCCGCTCGCTCTCGGCCAGCGCAGGGTCGGGCCAGGCGGGCGCCGCGAGGTCCGGCCCGTAGCCCGCGAGCAGATGGACCGAGTAGTACCCGTCCGCGATCACCGCCTCGCCGGGCCGGATGTGCCGCGCCGCCCAGTCGTACGTCGGCCAGCGCGGCGGCTGGGCGAAGCCGACCGGGTCCAGCGAGCGCGGCACCACCGCCCCGGCGTGCACGGCCAGGAACCCGGTCAGGGCGCCCGCGGCCGCCGCCCCGCCCAGCAGTCGCCGCCAGGGCCCCCACGGCCGCGGCTCCGCCAGCTCCACCCCGAGCGCGAACTGCAGCGGCACCAGCGTGAGCCCGAGGATCCTGCCGTACGTGTAGTGCCCGCTCACCCAGCCGTACGTCACCACCGCGCACTCCAGCGCGAACATCAGCACCAGCGGGTCCCGCCGGCCCGGTTCCCCGCGACGGCGGGCGCGCCGGGCCCGCAGCCACAGCGCGGGCACCCCGGCCAGCGCCAGCCAGAAGTGCCCGGGCATCCGGTCGTACAACTGCTCGTGCATGGCGTCCACGCTGCGGTCCCCCGTCAGCGCGAAGACGTCGAAGTACGGCCAGCCGTACGCCACGAGGAGCGCCACCGCGGCCGCGAGCAGCCAGCGGAACACCACCGCGGGACGCCAGGCGCGCTGCCCGCCCGCCACGAACGCCACCGCGCCGAGCACCGCCGCGACCGACGTGATCGGGTGCACGAGCAGGATCAGCCCGTACAGGGCGCCGAGGGCCGCGTACCCCCACGGGCTCCCGAGGCCGCCCGGTCCCACGAACCGGACGGGGCCGCCGCCGCCGGCCGCGCGCCGGCCCGTGAACGCCCAGGCCCAGAAGGCCAGTCCGATGGCGAACGTCGAGGGGTAGCCCAGGTTGCCGGTCATCGACATCAGCCCGAGGTAGCCGCTCCACCAGGCCCGCTCGGTGCCCCACAGCAGCAGCATCGCGCCCAGGCACAGAACCGGGGCGAGGCGCCGGGGTGTCAGTACGCGGGTGAAGCGTCCGATGCCCGTGAGCAGCACCAGCAGGTTGACGGGCCCGGACAGCCGCACCAGCGCCCAGCCGCCGAGACCGGTCAGCCGGGCGACGGCGCCCTGGGCCACCGCGTAGGGCGAGTAGTACGGGCTGCCCGCGCCCGGCAGGTCCGCCATCGGGTGCCGCGGGTGCAGCAGGTCGGCCCGCAGGCGCTCGACGACCGCCGCGTGCTGGCCCGCGTCGCAGCAGAGCGGGATCCGCCAGTAGGCGAGCGTCATCACCAGCCAGAACAGACCGCCGGCGACCTGGTACGGCGTCGGCCGCCAGGCGCGTCGGCCCCGCAGCGCGGTCGCGCCGCGGGCGGCCTCCCGCCGGGTGGCGACCTCGGCGCTCATCGGGCGGTGGGGGAGCAGGGGTGGGCGGTTTGCGGCATCTGCCGTATATGCCCGCCCCGATCGGCCGCCTAGCCCTGGATCACCTCATCGGGCGACCTCGGTCTCCCGGCGCGCCGGGCCCGGAACCAGGCCGCCAAACGTCCGCGCGCCCGGCCGGACGACCGCGTCCAGGAGCAGCGGAAGACCCACCGCCGGCAGCAGCCACAGCAGCACGATCAGCCGCTCGCCCCACACGTTGATGTCCGGGTGGGCGGCCTGGTTGAGCACCCCGGTGCCCGCCGCCGCGATCAGGAAGACACCGAAGGCCCGGTGCCTGCGCAGCGCTCCCCACGCGGCCGCCACCACCGAGGCGAGGAACAGCGGCTCCCACAGCTGGCGGCGGGTCCACTCGATCCAGAAGGCGGACTCCAGATGGAGGAACTCCGGCCACGGACGGAGCCGGTCCGGACGTGCGTAATGCCCGGTGAGCAGATCCTGAACGCTCTCCGACTGGGACGGGTAGTGCAGCAGGTTCGCGAGCAGCACGGTGGCCAGCACCCCGCAGCCCGCCACCACGCCGAGGGCCCTGAGCCCTCCGCCCCACCGCCGCCGGCGCGCCATCAGCCCCACGCAGGCGGCGCCCAGGCACAGGCCGAGGAACAGCGCCTGCGAGTGCTTCACGGTGAAGAGGACGGCCAGGGAACCGCCGGCCAGCCAGGTCCCGGCCCGCGCCCGGCCCCGGAGCACCAGGGCGCAGCCCCACAGGGCGGCGAGGGTCACGGCCATCATCAGGCCCTCGGTCATCGGGCGCATCGCCGTCGTGCCGCACGGCAGGACGTAGTAGAGCGCCTGCCCGGTCAGGGCCGCGCCGGCCGAGGTGCCCAGGGTGCGCAGGACGAGGAAGACGAGCACGCCCCCGGCCACCGTCACGACGACGGCCGAGGCCCACAGGCCCCAGGTCACCCCCAGCACGGTGACGAACGGCATGAGGAACACCGGATACCCCGGCCGGGCCTCGAAGATCCGCATGAAGCGGGGCGGCATGAACGGCACGGTGTGGCCCGTCGTCCCGGCCGCCAGCCGCGCGGACACGCCCCGCCACTGCTCGCGCCGGCACTCGGCCTCGACCCGCCGGGTCGGGCTCGGGCGGTGGAAGCGCACCGGGTCGACGGCCTGGTTGCGGCGGGCCACGGACGCCTTGCCCGCGCAGACGTAGTCGATGGTCAGCTCGGCGGCGCGCTGCTTCGTCTCGCCCCGCAGGCTCAGTGCGTAGGTCAGGTAGTTCTTGGTGTCGGGGGTGTCCCGGTTGGTGACGTTGGCGAGCTGGAGCACGGCGAAGACGACGGCGATCAGGATCACCCGGCCCCGGGCCGTACGCGGCATCCGCGGTGCCCGTGCCCGGAACCGGCGGGAACGCCCGGCCGTCCCCGGGGCGCGGTCCGGGGCCTGGCCCGACGGGTGGTTCACGGGCTGGTTCACGGCTTCGTCCATGGATTCGTTCCGGGGGTCGTTCACGGTGTCGTTCCTGGGGTGCCGCGCAGGTCCGTGGGCGGGGCGGTCGCCGCCGGACGCGTGCGGGGTTCTCGGTGCGGTCCGGGGGCCGGGCCGGTCGCGGGGCCGCTCATGACGGGGTGAGCACGTCGTGGCCCGTCTGCGCGGGCACCGGGACGACCGCGGCCGGAGGCTCGGTCCGCTCGCCGAGCATCAGCGTCCGCACCACCCGCTCGGCGGCCCTGCCGTCCTCGAACTCGCAGAAACGGGCCCGGAATCCGGCCCGCAGCCGCTCCGACTCACCGTCCCGCCAGGCCCCCGAGGTGAACAGCAGCTCCAACTCGCTCTGCGTGCGCGCCACATGGCCGGGGGCGTCGGCCGTGATGTCGAAGTAGGCGCCCCGGCTGGCCGCGTACGCGCCCCAGTCGTCGGCGAGGACGACGATCGGGCGGTCCAGGTTGGCGTAGTCGAACAGGAGGGCCGAGTAGTCGCTCACCAGGGCGTCGGCGGCCAGCATCACGTCCTCGACGCGCGGCTCGTCGGTCGCGTCGACCACGATCCCGCGCCGGTGCAGCTCGGCCAGCCCCATCCCGCGCGCCGGACCCTCCGCGAGCGAGGGATGCAGCCGCACGACCAGGGTGTGGTCATCGCCCAGGCACTCGGCGAACGCCGCGAGGTCCAGCCGCTCGGCGTGCCCGCCGCGGACGTACTCCCGGCGCGTCGGCGCGTACAGCACCACCCGGTTCCCGGCCGGGACGCCCAGCCGGGCCCGGGCGGCCCCGGTGTCCTCGGGACGGGCCCGGACCAGGACGTCGTTGCGCGGGCTCCCGCTGCGCAGCGAGGTGAAGTGACAGGGGTAGGCGCGGTCCCAGACCAGCTCCGAGTGCCGGTTGGCGACCAGGCTGTAGTCCCAGCGGTCGGCGCGGCGCAGCATCTGCGGCACGTCCACGCCGTGCCGCGCGCCCGGCTTGTGCAACAGGTCCGCGGCCATGTACTTCAGCGGGGTGCCCTGGTGGGTGTGGATGTGGACGCTGCCGGGGCGCTTGACCAGGGAGCCGGGCCAGTTGACGTTGTTCACGAAGTACGTGGCCCGCGCGGTGATCTGCCGGTAGCGCAGCGAGTCCAGCAGGACGTGCTCGGTGTCCGGCGGCAGCAGCGCCGCCTGCTCCGCGTCGCGCACCACCCACACCCCGCGCAGCTCCGGGGCGAGTTCGCGGGCCGCCGCGTACACCGCGCCGGGATCACCGAGGACCCCCCGGTGGGAGAACGCCGAGTACACGGCCAGCCGGGGGTCCAGCGGGCGGTGGGCGTGCACCGCCGACCAGCCGTTCTTGACCCGGGCGGCGAGCACCCGGCGGCCCTGCTGTCCGCGGCGCCCGAGTTCCTGGGCCGCCCGGCCCGCCTGCCGCCGTACCCGGTAGCGGGTGAAACCGCCCTCCAGGACGCGCAGTTCGGGCGGCACGGGACCGGACCTGTGCTTGCGGAAGAGTGCCGCCGTCAGCCGGAAGAACTCGGCCTTGTCGGCCTCGGGCAGCCGGTCCTCCTTGGAGAGGATGTCGAGACAGTGCTCGCCCATCTTCGCGTGCAGATAGGGCCGCCAGGACGACAGCTCCGGCCGGGCCGCGACGAACGCGAAGACCCGTTCGTACTGGTCGTGGATGTCGAAGTGCTTGCGGCTGGTGGTGGACAGGATGTTGCCCTGGCGCCGCTGCCGGTAGGCCAGACAGATCCGGTCCAGCGTCGCGATCCGCTCCGCGCTGAGCATCACCGGGAACGTCCACGGCGTGTCCTCGTAGTACCCGGGCGGGAACGCGAAGCCCTCCCGTTCGACGAACGACCGGCGGTAGACCTTGTTCCACACGACCATCAGCAGGTCGAGGATCTCGGGGTGCTCCGCCGCCGAGAAGGTGCCGGGACCGGCCTCCGCGAGCACCCGCGCGAGCACGTTCCTGCGGGTGCCGCCCCACCAGTAGGTGCGCGCGTAGTCGAAGACCAGCACGTCCGGGTCGGCGGTCTCGTCCAGGCGGTCGGCCATGGCGCGCAGCGCGCCCGGGGTCAGGGTGTCGTCGCTGTCGAGGAAGAAGAGGTAGTCCCCGCCGGCGAGCGGCATCCCCGCGTTGCGGGCCCGGCCGAGCCCCACGTTCTCCGGCAGGTGCAGCACCCGCACCCGGGGGTCGCGGGCCGCGTACTCGTCGAGGATCGCGCCGCAGCCGTCCGGGGAGCAGTCGTCGACGGCGATGACCTCGATGTCCGGGTACGACTGCTCCAGGACCGAGTCGAGACACTCGCGCAGAAAGCCCTGCACCTTGAAGACGGGGACGATGATGCTGAAGCGGGGCACGTCAGTTCCTAACCAGGGTGGACGCGGCGGGGGCCGGGACGCGTTCGGCGAGCGGCAGGACGGGCGGGATCGTCTCGGGGGACTCGCCCAGCAGCACTCTGCGCACGACCCGTTCGGCCGCCCTGCCGTCGTCGAACTCGCAGAAGCGCTCACGGAAGCGGGCCCGCAGCGCGGCGGCGGCCGGATCCGCGTAGGAGCCGTCGGTGAACAGCGCGGCCAGCTCCTCGGGGGTGCGGGCCACCCTGCCCGGCGGCTCCGCCAGCACGTCGAAGTAGACGCCCCGGGTCTCCCGGTAGATCTCCCAGTCGTCCGCGTACACCACGACGGGACGGTCCAGGTTGGCGTAGTCGAACATGATCGACGAGTAGTCCGTGATCAGCGCGTCGGCGGCCAGGCACACGTCCTCGGAGGACCGGTGTCCGGTCACGTCGATGATCCGCGCGCCGCCGGTCCGTCCGCGGCCCTCGTCGTAGAAGTAGTGGGCGCGCAGCAGGACGACGAACTGCTCGCCGATCGCCTCGCAGAACGCCTCCAGGTCGAGCCGGGACTCGAAGCCGGTGCTGTAGTCGCGGTGCGTGGGCGCGTACAGCAGCGCGGTCCTGCCCTCGGGCACCCCGAGCCGTTCGCGGACGCGGGCCACGTCCTCGGCGCTCGCCGTGCAGAAGACGTCGTTGCGCGGATAGCCGTACTCCAGGGCCTCGTAGCCGCCGGGGAAGGCTCGTTCCCACATCTGGGTGGAGTGCCGGTTGGAGGAGAGGTTGTAGTCCCAGCGGTCGACGCGGGCCAGCAGTTTCGTGAAGCTGCCGGTCGCCGCCGCCACCACCGGGAAGGTCGACTGGTCGACGCCCATCTTCTTCAGCGGTGTGCCGTGCTGGGTCTGCAGATGCACGCTGCCGGGACGCTTGACCACGCCGTCCGCGAAGTTGGCGTTGTTCACCAGGTACTTGGCGCGGGCCAGCACCTCCCAGCCGCGCCGGCTGCCGATCACCGCGTGCTCGACGTCCTTCGGCAGCGCGCCCACCGCCTCCGGCTCGACCAGGAACACCGAGCGGATGTGCGGGGCGAGTTCAGTGGCCTTGGCGTGGATCGCCGCCGGGTTGCAGGCGTAGCCGCGGCCCCAGTACGCGCAGTACACCGCGAGGTTCTCGTCGAGGGGGCGGCGCAGCTGGAGCGCGTAGAGCGCGCGGGCCCGCAGGGTCCTGCCGCGGGGCACCCGGCGCAGCGCCCCGGAGGCGATCCGGTTCGTGCCGCGCAGCGCGCGGAACGCGCTGTACGCGCCCGCCGCGAGCAGCCGGTGCTGCACGCCGAGGCTGCCCGCCGGCGCCCGGAACCCGCTCGGGCGGTGCCGCCGGTAGAGCTTGCCCGCCCGGCGGAAGAAGGCCCGGCGGCGGCCCGCGGGCACCCGCGCGGGGTGCGCGGCCGTCTTCAGGACCAGGGAGAAGAGCTGGCCGAACAGCGCCTTCGACCGGGCCGCGGGCAGGCTTCCCGCGGACGCCCGCACGAGGACCCGCTCCACCTGGTCGAGGAGCTCGAAGTGGTGCTCGCCGGGCGCGTTGAGCCGGCTGCCCTGGCGGCGCAGACGATGCCGCACGCACACGGTGCGCAGCACGGCCGACCGCCCGGCGCTCACCGTCACCAGACCGCCCCAGCCGGCGTCCGTGAAGTGCCCCTCGGGGAAGGTGAGTCCGTGCTCGGCGAGGAATCCGCGCCGGTACACCGCGCTCCACGCCGGAACGTGCACGCCCAGCACCTCGGGGGCCTTGTCGAGCGGGGGCGTGCTCGGCTCGCCCTCCCACCAGTGCACCCGCTGGTGCCCGAAGTAGAGGACGTCCGCGTCGTCCGGGAGGCCCGCGTCCAGGGCGGCCAGCGCCCCCGGCACCAGATCGTCGTCGCCGTCGAGGAAGAGCAGATACGCGCCCCGCGCCGCCGCGATCCCGGCGTTGCGCGCCGCGCTCAGTCCGCCCGACGGCGGCGAATGGACCGGGACCACCCGGGAGTCCCGGTCCGCGTACACCGCGGCCACCGCCGCGGCCGGGGAGTCCGGCCCGTCGCAGACCGGGATCAGCTCGAAGTCGCCGAAGGACTGGCCCAGGACCGAGTCCAGCGCGCGGGCCAGGTGCCCGGCGACGTCGAAGGTGGGCACGATGACGCTGAAGCGGGGCATTCTGCTCTTTCTCTCAAGGGGCGCCGGACGGGGAACTCATCGCCCGGGGCGCCCGGCCGGCCGCCAGGTGGAGGGCCGGGTGGGCGTGGGCCGCGACGGACTGGAGGACACGCGGACTCCGGTTCAGGGGGCTCGGTCGGGTTCACAGGGTCTCGGTCAGGGGAACGGCCGCGCCCGGGGCGGGCACGCTCTCCAGCGTTCGCCCGGAGCCCTGGACCCCGGCGAGGGCGGCCGCCGCGGAGGGCACCGGCCGGCGCTCGGCGGGCGGGACGAACGGCGGCAGCCCGCCGCTCTCGCCGAGCACCACGTGCCGGACCACCCGCTCGGCGGCCCGTCCGTCGTCGTAGGGGCAGAACCGTTCGCGGAAGGCGGCCCGCAGGCCCGCGGCGCGCGGGCCGCGCCACTCACCGGAGGCGAAGACGTCGATCAGCTCGTCCTCGCCGCGGGCGAGGGCGCCCGGCGGGAAGGCCCGCAGGTCGAAGTAGGTGCCCCGGGCCGCCTCGTACGCCTCCCAGTCGTCCGCGAGGACGACGACCGGCCGGTCCAGGACCGCGTAGTCGAACATCAGCGACGAGTAGTCCGTGACCAGGACGTCCGAGGCCAGGCACAGCGACTCGACGCTCGGATGGCCGGACACGTCGATGATCCCGTCGGCCGCCGTCCGCGCCGGCTGCTCCCCGTAGGCGTGGTGGTCGCGGGCCAGCACCACGAAGCCCGGACCGAGCCGGCGCAGCAGCCGCTCGAGGTCCGGTCCGGGCGGCCGGCTGTGCCGGTAGTCCCGGTGGGTCGGCGCGTACAGCACGGCCACCGCGCCCGGCGGGACGCCGAGCGAGGCGCGCAGCCGCTCCACGTCCGCCGCGGTCGCGTGCTGGAACACGTCGTTGCGGGGCAGCCCGTACTCCAGCGTCGTGTACGAGGAAGGGAAGACCCGCTCCCAGACCAGGGTGGAGTGGCGGTTGGCGGACAGGCAGTAGTCCCACTTGTCCGCGCCGCGCAGCAGCTCGGCGAAGTCGGTGCCGCGCGCGGCGGCCGGGCGGTCCTGGAGGTCGAGGCCCATCCGCTTCAGCGGTGTCCCGTGCTGTGTCTGGATCATGATCTGGCCGGGCCGCTTGACCAGGCGCCGGTCGAAGTTGACGTTGTTCACGAGGTACTTGGAGCGGGCGAGGGCGGTCCAGTACGCCGCTGTCCCGGGACGCAGGTGCCGCGCCTGGGCCGGGATCGTGCCCCGGTGCTCGGGGTGCGCGATCCACGCCGTGCGGACGTGCGGAGCGAAGCTGCGGAACGCGGACTCCAGCGCCCCCGGATTGCAGCCGTGGCCCCGGCCCCAGTAGCTGGAGAAGACGGCCCGGTCGGTGTGCAGCGGGAGCCGCAGCTGGATCCGGTAGTGGACCTGGAGCGCGGCGCCGCGCACCGCCCGCCGCAGCCGGGCGGCGAGCCGCACGGCTCTCCTGCGGACGCGCGAGGCGAAGGAGAGCAGCCGGTACGTGCGGTGCGTGCCGAGGCCGACCATCGCGTGCCGCAGCCGGGTGCGCGGGGCGGCGGGCGCGCCCGGAACGCGGTAACGGCGGTAGTGCGCGCGGGCCCGGCGCAGGAACTCGGCCCGGGCGGAGCGCGGCAGCCGGCCCCGCTTCACGAACACCGTCGCGAAGTGGTCGAGCATGCGGCGGAACAGCAGCGGGCGCCACCGGTCCAGATCCGGGTGCGCGGCGACGTGCGCGAAGACCCGGTCGTACTGCTCGAAGACGTCGAGGTGCTTGCGGCTGCTGGTGCCGAGGATGCTGCCGTGGCGCCGCTGGCGGTAGTGCACGCAGACCCGGTCCAGGGTCGCGATCGTCCCGGCGGACATCAGCACCGGATACGTCCAGGGCGTGTCCTCGTAGTAGCCCGGCGGGAAGCGGAAGCCCTCCCGCTCCACGAACTCCCGGCGGTACGCCTTGTTCCACACGACCATCAGCAGCCGCAGCAGCCCCGGCCGGTCCTCCAGCCGGAAGGGCGCCGGGCCCTCCTCGGCCAGCTGCGCGGCGGCCTGGTTGCGGACGGCCTCGCCCGACCAGAACGTGCGCGCGTAGTCGTACACGAGGACGTCCGGGTCGCCGGTCCGCTCCAGCCGGTCGGCGATCGCCCGCAGCGCGTCCGGGGTGAGGGTGTCGTCGCCGTCCAGGAAGACCAGGTAGTCGCCGGTGGCGCGTTCGAGACCGGCGTTGCGGGCGAGCCCGAGGCCCACGTTCTCCGGGAGGTGTACGGCGCTCACCCGGGGGTCGCGGGCGGCGAGCTCGTCGATGATCGTGCCGCAGGCATCGGGCGAGCAGTCGTCGACCACGATGAGTTCGAGGTCCAGGAAGGACTGTCCGAGCACGGATTCGAGGCACTCGTGCAGGTACGCCTGAACCTTGTACGCGGGGACGATGACACTGAACCTGGGCACGGGGACATCCATGGGTCGGCGTGGGCATACCTGCCCGAAAACGGCCGAAGGGGTGACTTGGTTACGCCAGATGTGGCGTACGGGGGATGCCGGGTGAACGGCGAGGGGCGGGCCGGTGACCGGCCCGCCCCCCGAAATGTGCCCCGGACCGGCCTATTTGACCGCGCCGGCCATCACGCCGGACACGAACTGCCGCTGGAACGCGAAGAACACGGCCAGCGGGACCACCATCGAGATGAAGGCGCCCGGCGCCAGCACGTCGATGTTGTTGCCGAACTGGCGTACCTGGGTCTGGAGCGCGACCGTGATGGGCTGGCTCCCCGAGTCGGAGAACACCAGAGCGACCAGCATGTCGTTCCACACCCACAGGAACTGGAAGATCCCGAGCGAGGCGATCGCCGGTCCGCCGAGCGGCATCACGACCCGTGCGAACAGGCGCAGTTCACCCGCTCCGTCCAGCCGGGCCGCCTCCAGGAGCTCCCTCGGGATCTCCGCGAAGAAGTTCCGCAGCAGGAACACCGCGAAGGGCAGGCCGTAGCCGACGTGGAAGAGGACCACGCCGGCGATCGACCCGAACAGGCCGATCTTCCCGAAGAGTTCGGCGATCGGGATCAGGGCCACCTGCACCGGCACCACCAGGAGGCCGACCACGCCGAGGAACCACCAGTCGCGGCCCGGGAACTCCATCCAGGCGAAGGCGTAGCCCGCGAGCGAGCCGATCACCACGACCAGCACGGTCGCCGGGACCGTGATCAGCACCGTGTTGAGCAGCGAGTTCGTGATGTCGCCGTTCTCCAGCAGCTTCTGGTAGTTGTCCACGGTCAGCTGCGAGGGAGCGGTGAACACCTTCCACCAGCCGCTGGCGCCCATGTCCTCGGGGCTGCGCAGCGAGGACAGCAGCAGTCCGATCGTCGGCACCAGCCAGAACAGGCCGACGAGCAGCAGGACGACACGGACGGCGCCGCCGCCGACCCCGCTCGCGATCCGTGAACCGAGTGAGGGCCGGGCCCTGTTCAGGGCCTTCGCGGGCGCCGGCTCCGCCAGCCGCCCGGCATGCGTGGTCATCGCCGTACCTCCCGCCTGAGCCTGCGGACGTTGAAGGCCATCACCGGGATCACCAGCAGGAGCAGGAACACCGCGATCGCGCTCGCGACGCCCGGCCGGCCCTCCGAGAAGCCCTTGCGGTACAGCTCCAGGGCCAGCACGTTCGCGTCGTCCTGGGAGGAGCCCGGAGCGATGATGAACACCAGGTCGAACACCTTCAGCACATTGATCATCAAGGTCACGGCGACCACCGCGAGGACCGGTGCGAGCAGCGGCACGGTGACCCGGCGGAACACCTGCCACTCGTTCGCCCCGTCGACCCGCGCGGCCTCCAGGAGTTCACGCGGCACGCCCGCGAGCCCGGCCGCGATCAGCACCATCGCGAAGCCCGCCCACATCCAGACGTAACTGCCGATGATGGCCGGGGTGACGAGGGACGGGCCCAGCCAGTCGACCCCGTTGTACGGCTCGGCGAAGTTGCTCGCCGGGAGCCGCAGCCGGGCTCCGTCCGCCTTGGCCGAGAGCGAGAACGTGCCGTCGGCGCCGGCCTTCGCCGAGTCGACGACCTCGCCGTCCTTGACCGCCTCGATCCTCATCCCGGAGTAGCCCAGTTCGCTCGGGTCGACCCGGCCGAGCGTGCCCACTCCCTTGCCGCGGGTGAAGTCCTGCCAGGCCGTGCCGGTGACCCTGCCGGGGTCGGTCGCCGCCTGGACGGCCTTGCCCGCGCTGTCCGGCATCACGTCCGGGGCGACGCCCACCAGCGGCAGCGCGACGGACTGCCCGGTGTGCACGGGGTCCCGGGTGACGAAGCCGCCCTTGTCGGCCACGAGCGGCGACCGCCGGCCGGGGTGGGCCTTGGGGAACGCCGACGACGGGGCGAAGGTGTCGTGCACCCCCACCCACACCGCGTTCGCGACGCCCTTGTCCGGGTCCTGGTCGTACACCAGCCGGAAGATGATGCCGGCCGCGAGCATCGAGATCGCCATCGGCATGAAGACGACCAGTTTGAACGCCGTTCCCCAGCGCACCCGTTCGGTGAGCACCGCGAAGACCAGCCCCAGCGCGGTCGCGACCGAGGGGGCGAACACCACCCAGATGATGTTGTTCTTGAGCGCGGTGCGGATGCCGTCGTCGGTGAACAGCGCCTTGTAGTTGTCGAACCCGGCGAATCCGTCGCCCTGTTGGTCGTAGAAGCTGCGCACGACCGAGTACCCGATCGGGTAGACCACGAGCGCGCCGAGCAGCACCAGGGCGGGCAGCAGGAACAGCGCCACCACCGCCTTGCGGGTGCCGGTCACGCTCTTGCGTGTACGGGCCGGGGGCACCGGTGCGGTGCCCCCGGCCGTCGCCGACGTCATGGCCGGATCAGCCCTTGTAGGCCGCTGCGGCGTCCGATTCGAGCTTCGCCTGGGTCCCCGCCACGTCCTTGGGGTTCTTCAGGAAGTCCTGCAGGTCCTTCCACTCGCCCTTGCCGGGCGTCCCGCCGAAGGCCTGCGGGGCCTGGTCGGACATGTCGAAGCGGAAGTCGTCGCCGGCCGCGATCAGGGCCTTGGCGATGGCCTGCTGGACCGCGTTCGGATACGCGGACCCGGGCACGTTCTTGTTGGGGGAGAGGTAGCCGCCGAGCTTCGCCTGGATCGTCGCCGCGTCGGGCGAGGCGAGGAAGGTCAGCAGCGCCTGGGCCGCCTTGGAGTCCTTCAGGACGACGGCCGCGTCACCGCCGCTGACCACCGGCGCCTTGGCGCCGACCGCCGGGAACGGGAACACCTTCGCGTCCGTGCCGATCTTCGCCTTCGTCTCCGCGATGTTGACGCCCACGAAGTCGCCCTCGAAGACCATGCCCGCCTTCGGCTGGTCGCCGCCGGTGAACGTCTGGGTCACCGAGGCCGGGAACTCCGTCTGGAGCGCTCCGTCCGGGCCGCCCGCGATGAGGTTCTTGTCGCCCCACAGCTGGGCCAGCGTGGTCAGGGCGTCCTTCACGGACGGATCCGTCCACTTGATCTTGTGCTGGGCGAGCTGGTCGTACTTCTCGGGGCCCGCCTGGGAGAGATAGACGTTCTCGAACCAGTCGGTGAGCGTCCAGCCGTCGGCGCCGCCGACCGAGACGGGGGTGACCCCGGAGTCGTAGACCGTGTGCGCGGCCGCCAGGAACTCCTTCCAGGTCCCCGGCTCCTTGGCGCCCGCGTTCTCGAAGACCTTGGCGTTGTACCAGACCAGCGACTTGTTGGCGGCCTTGTAGTAGACGGCGTACTGCTTGCCGCCGACCTTGCCGAGGTCCTGCCAGCCCTGCGCGTAGTTCTTCGTCAACTGCGCCTGGGCGTCCGGTCCGACGGGCTTGGCCCAGCCCTTGTCGACGGCCTGCTTCACCGCGCCGACCTGGGGGAGCAGCGCCACGTCCGGGGGCGCGCCGCCGGCGATCTTCGAGCCGAGGAAGTTGATGATCGGGTCCTGCGCCGGTACGAAGGTGACCTTCGCGCCCGTGCGCTTCTCGAACTCCGCCAGCACCTTCTTGAAGTTGGCCTGTTCCGCCCCGGTCCACACGGCGGCGACCTCCAGGGTGGCGCCGTCGAGCTTGGGCAGGGAGACGGAGCCGGTACTGCCCTGCGTGCCCTTGCCGTCGTCGTTCCCCTTGCCCTTGTCGCCGCCGCCACCGCCGCACGCCGTGAGCGTGAGGGCACCGGCGACGGCCGCGGCCGCGGCGGCTCGCGCGGCTCTGCGCGAGCGTCGGGCGGAGTGATCGGGCGACCTGCGTATCTGAGGAATGCTGCGCATCACTGCCCCGTTCTTCGTTCATCGTCGAACGTCAAGGCGGCTGCTGCCCCGATCACTCCGGTCTACGCCTGCCCGTTCGGGGGCGGCAAGACCGTCAGGGCTGTCAAGTGCGCGATCGTGATGGGGTCGTGACGTCCGGTCATGGCCCGCGGTCGCGTCGACCGTGATGAACGAAGCCTTCCCGGGAGCCCGTTCGCCTACTGCCGAGGGGCGGCACGGCATCCCCGGGGGCGCGGTACGCCGAAGGGGACCGGGCGGCTTGAATCCGGGCGCCCGGTCCCCGCACCGGTGCGCTACAGCAGCGAGGGCGTCTCGGACGCGGAGACGGAACGCGCCGCCCGCTCCAGGGCGCTGGCGAGCAGTGCCAGGTCCGTGGGTCCGTTGCCCAGTTCGCGGACCGGGCGGCGGGCCGGCGGGTCGCCCATGCGGTGCCACTCCAGGGCCACGACCGTGGGCCGCAGGGTCGCCGTACGGGGAATGCGGCCCGTCACCCGTCCGCCCTGGAACGGGGTCTCCCGGCCGTCGGGGGTCCGCAGCCGGCCCCGCCCGGGGGAGGGTTCCTCGGGTCCGGGCGACGGCGCGTCGAGCGTGACGCGCAACGCGGCGGAACGGGCCAGCTCCGAGGGTGCCGTACGGCTGTCGGCGGACGCGGCCACGAGGTGCACCCCGAGCCGGTCCCCCTCCCGGACGACGGCCTCCAGGGCCCGTACGACCGAACCGGCCGCCGGACGTCCGGGAGACCCCAGCGGCGGTGCCAGCAGGGCGTCCAGATCGTCGACCATCACGACCAGGCGGGCCAGCGGGGGACCCGGCTCGGCCTGCTGCCGCGCGGCGGCGGGCCGCAGCCGCAGTGTCGAGCTCGACGGTGTGTCGAGGTCGGCGGCGCCCGGGGAGGACGGCCCGCCCGATGCGCTTCCGCCCGACGCGCTTCCGCTCGTGCGCTGGGCGACGATCCGGCCGGGGACCGTCCGTCCCGCGTGCCACTCCGCGAAGCCGAGCCGGCCCAGCAGCTCGGAGCGCCGCTTCAGCTCGGCGCTCAGCGACTGGGCGAACTCGCGCATCCGGACCGGGTCGTTGGCCGTGAGATGGGTGGTGACGTGCGGCAGGTCGGTGCAGACCTGGAGACCTTCCCCGGCCCCCGAGGCGCCCTGGGCGGCGGCCGCGTCCCGTCCGTCCATCAGGACGATCCCGAGCCGGTCGGGACGTTCGGCGGCGGCCAGGGACGCGGCGACCGAGCGCAGCAGTTCCGTACGGCCGCTGCCCGGCGGGCCCTCGATCAGCAGATGCGGGCCCTCGACGGGCAGGTCGACGGCCACGGGGCCGCGCGGGCCCGCGCCGAGCACCGCCCGCGCCCGGCCGCCGAACGCCTCGCTGTCGTCCGCGGCATCCGCCCAGCGTGCCATCAGTGACGCGGGGGTGGCCCGGGCCAGTCCCAGCTCGTCGAGCAGACGCGCCGACTGGGGCAGGGGCGCCGACACGCGCGTGTGCCGGTCCCCGGGAGCGCCGTCCGTGCGCAGCGGCGCGAGGGAGCGGGCGAACCGCTCGGCCCAGGCGAGGGACACCGCGTCCACGGCGGCGACCGTGCCGTGGCCCACGGGACCGCGGGGGAGCTGCCCGGAACCCGCTCGGGTCCCGGTGCGTGAGCCGCCCGCGGGAGCCGCGGTCCGGCCCGGCGCCGGGTGCGGGATGCCGGTGTGGGTGGCCGAGTCGGGCAGGGGACCAGCGGGCGCGGAGGGCCTGCGCCCGGCGCCGTCGGGTCCGCCGTGACGGGAACCGGCCGCCGGGGCCCGCTCTCCGTCGCCGCCCGGCGCCACCCGTACCAGCCGCAGCGCCGTCGCCACGTCCCCGCTCAGCAGCGCCACCGCCCCGCACTCGCGGAACGAGGGCGAGGCCGCGCAGGCCGCCTCGTAGGTCTCGGACACCGGCGACGCGGGGGAGGCGGCGGCGGTCTCGGCGAGACAGACCAGATGGATCCCGGCCCGCGCGCCCTCCCGTGCCAGCCGCATCAGACCGTCACGCACGTCGGCGCCGCCGGGGTCCCCGTCCACGATCACCACCGTGTACGGGCCGTCGTACCCGTCGTGCGTGTCGTCGGCCCGCGCCCAGGACGGCCTTCGGGCCCCGCTCCGGGGACTACCGTCGCCGGACGGGGAGACGCGGTCGCCGCCGTCGTGGGCCCCGGACCGGGCGGCCGGGACCGTCACCGCGGAGCCCGTGGGCAGCGGACCGCGCACGCGGGGCGCGCCGGCCGACTCGAGGTGGTCCTCCAGACGGCGCAGCAGCTCGTCCGTGCGCGCCGCCGCCTGCTCACGGTCGTAGGCGAGCAGCAGCCGGCAGTCCTGGCCGTGGGCGGGACGCAGATGGGGAAGCCAGCCGAGCCAGGACCACTCGGCGGTGCGTTCCTCGACCGGGCGGGCCCGGTCGGTGCTGACGAGGACGATCTCCAGGGCGTCGGGGGAGTGCAGCGCGGCGAGCTGCGCGACGACCGCGCGGGCCAGTCCCGACAGGCGCGCCCGCGGGCCGGCCAGGCCCAGCGAACCGGCCTCGCGCAGCCCGGCGGTCACCGGGACCGCGGGCAGCAGGCCCGAGCCGTCCGGTGCCGCCCGGTCGGCCGTGCCCAGCCGGACCGTCAGCGCCTCGGGGTGGCCCGGGCCCCGCTCCCACAGCCGGGGGCCGGGTCCCAGCGCGGTGAGCAGCAGGGTCGCCGGGTCGGGCCAGGACTCGGGCGAGCGCCGTACCTCGGGGAGGAGCTCCTCCACCGCGACGGCTCCGTCCTCGTACGCCTCCCGCGCGTCCTGGGCCGGTCCGCCGCGGCCGCCGGCCAGCCGCCGCGCCCAGGCGCCGAGACCGCCCCGCCTGCGCGCTCCGGGCGGTACGTCCGTGCCCCGGGCCGGAGTGCCCTGACGCGGGCCGGGGACGTTCGCCCCGGGGGTGCCGGGGGTGCCGGGGGTGCCGGGGGTGCCGGGGCCGAAGGTGTCCGTGTCCGTGGCGCCGGCCCGGGCCGGGCCGCCGGAGCCTGCGAAACCGTCGGTGTGGGCGGGCACGCGCGCGGACGCGCCGGGCCCGCTGCCGAGTCCCTCCGCGGTCGCCCCGCGCGGTCCGTTCCCGATCGGCTGGGCTCCGCGCGGTCCCGGCGCGGGCTCCGCCCCCCGTGCGTGCTCCTGCGCTCCGGGGGCGCCGCCCGCGGAGGCTCCCCAGGCGGCGGTTCCGTAGGCGTGGTGCGTCTCGCCCGTGGGCGGCTCGGCGCCGCCCTGCGCGAGGGAGGGGCTCTCCCCGCGCGCGTGGGGCACGGCACCGCGCGGCTGCGAGGCGCCGCCCTGCGGGGACCGCCCGGGCGCGGTGGTGCCCGAACCGGCCGGTGAGCCCTGCACCGGGATGGTGCCCGCGGCGGCGGGGCCCGTGCCCCGGCGGACGGAGGCGCCCGCGGGCCCGCCGCGTCCGGCGAAGGCGCCGGTCACGGAGGTGTCCTCGGCGGACCCGGTCCGTACCCGCACATGACCCTCGCCGTCCGGCGCCGTCTCCACCGCGCCCGGACCTCCCGGCGGGGCCAGCCGCAGGGCGGACTCGCCGACACGCAGCAGCGCGCCCGGGGTGAAGGGGACGGGACGGGCGCCGACCCGGGCGCCGTCGAGGGTCGTACCGTTCGTGGACCCGATGTCGGCGACGGAGACGCGGCCCTCGGGGGTGACGGTCACCGCGCAGTGCAGGCGGGACACGTCCGGGTCGTCCAGGGGCACGTCGGCGTCGGCGGAGCGGCCGATGCGGATCTGCCCGCCGTGCAGCAGGTGCACACCGCCGGCGTCCGGACCCGCGACCACGTGGAGCTGGGCCGAGACGTCGTCCAGGTCCGGGCCGGGCTCGGCGGGCGTGCCCAGGGACAGCACGGCGCCGTCGGTCAGCGGCGGCTCGCCGAGGGTGCAGCGCTGGGCGTCGAGCCGCTCCGCGCCCGCGTAGAGCACGATCTGGCCCCCGCCGGGCTCACGGCCCCGCTCGCCCTGGGAGGCGCCCCCGCCGCCGCCGACGGCCGCGGCCAGTCCCGACGCGACCGCGGCCAGCGCCGTCCCGGCGGGCGCGGTGACGAGCACATCGCAGGCCGTGGCTCGCCCCCGCGGCTCCGAGGGCGGGCCCAGCGGGTCTACGACGGTCAGCCGGATCTGCATCGCCGTCAGGGGTCCCTTCAGCACAGGCGCCGCGACGAGGGGGAGACCGCGCTGCGGTCCCCCACCGCAGATCCCCCCACCGCACACGGGCACATCGGCCAGTAACTGGAGGCATCCTCGCACCTGCCGCCGACAACACGCCCGCGCCCCAGCCGTAAGTGATCTTGATTGGTCGGCTCTGCCCGTAAAAGTTCCTGACCAGTGCCCGCCCGATGTCGGCTTGAGATCGCTCACGTCCGCCGCGTGGCAACCAACCGACCGAAGTGAGCGTCTTTCGGTCGAACACAGGAGAGCGGCACCGCAGGGGATCGGCTTTTCGCCGAACACGGACGGCGGCGCGCGCGTAAAGCGCTTATGCGGACCACAGATGTGCACGGGACCTATGGGAAAGCACACCAGGAGGACAGCCCTCCGCCGGGCGGGGCGGCACTACAGTGGGTCGGAAAACTCCTGTACCACGGTGATCACGGTGGACGGAACAGGCAAGCAAGCAACAGGGAGCGCATGACGTGCGGCCGGTAGGGAGCAAGTACCTCCTTGAGGAGCCGCTGGGGCGCGGCGCCACAGGCACGGTCTGGCGAGCCCGCCAGCGGGAGACCGCGGGCGCCGAGGCGGCCGTCGCCGGACAGCCCGGCGAGACCGTGGCGATCAAGGTCCTGAAGGAAGAGCTCGCCAGTGACGCCGACATCGTCATGCGCTTCCTCCGCGAGCGGTCGGTGCTGCTGCGCCTGACCCATCCGAACATCGTGCGGGTGCGCGACCTCGTCGTCGAGGGCGATCTCCTCGCCCTGGTCATGGACCTGATCGACGGCCCGGACCTGCACCGCTATCTGCGCGAGAACGGACCGTTCTCGCCCGTCGCGGCCGCCCTGCTCACCGCGCAGATCGCCGACGCGCTCGCCGCCAGCCACGCCGACGGCGTAGTGCACCGCGACCTGAAGCCGGCGAACGTGCTGCTGAAGCAGGAAGCCGGCCAGATGCACCCGATGCTGACCGACTTCGGCATCGCGCGGCTCGCCGACTCCCCCGGCCTGACCCGGACCCACGAATTCGTCGGCACGCCCGCGTACGTCGCCCCGGAGTCCGCCGAGGGACGCCCGCAGACGTCCGCCGTGGACATCTACGGCGCCGGCATCCTGATCTACGAGCTGGTCACCGGGCGCCCGCCGTTCGCCGGCGAGTCCGCCCTCGAGGTGCTGCACCAGCACCTGAGCGCCGAGCCGCGCCGCCCCTCGACCGTCCCGGACCCGCTGTGGACCGTCATAGAGCGCTGCCTGCGCAAGAACCCCGACCAGCGCCCCAGCGCCGAGAACCTCGGCCGCGCCCTGCGTGCCGTGGCCGCGGGCGTCGGGGTGCACGCGTCACCGGCTCAGATCGCCGCCGCCGAGGGCGTCGGCGCGCTGCTCGGACCCGACCCCGACCCGGCGCCGGTCCCGGACCTTCCGCCCGGCTCGGCCGACGCCACCCAGGTGCTCCCGCAGGGCGCCGGCTCCTACGACCCGTACGGCGCGACCAGCGTGCTGCCGCACACCTCGGGCGCAGCCGACCCGACCGCCGTGCTGCCCCCCGTGCCCCAGCACCAGCCGGGCGGGCCCGGCGGAGCGCCCGGCCAGGGCGAGGACCCGCACCCCTGGCAGAGCCAGCTGCGCGCGGCCCGCGACCGCAACGAGCAGACCCAGATCCAGTACATCGACCCGAACGAGGACCCGCTGCGCCGTCGGCCGCAGCGCCAGGTCGCGCGCCCCCAGCAGCAGCAACAGCAGCAGCGGCAGCAGCCGCAGCGGGGCCAGCAGCCGCCGCCCGGATACGGCTATCCGCAGCAGCAGCAGTACGCGCCGCAGCCCCAGCAGCAGCGCTACGCCCCCGCGCCGCAGCAGCCCCAGCCGCAGCGTTACGCGGAGCCGCAGCGGCCCCAGCAGCCCGCCCCGCGGCAGCGCGAGCCCCGGCAGGGCAGCGCCAACCCGATGAAGATCCCGGGACTCGGCTGCCTCAAGGGGTGCCTGTTCACGATCGTCATCCTGTTCGTGGCCGGCTGGCTGATCTGGGAGTTCAGCCCCCTCCAGGACTGGATCGGCTCCGGCCGCAGCTACTGGGGCCAGCTGACGCACTGGTACCACTCCGTGAGCGGCTGGATCAGCGATCTCGGCTCGAAGGATCCGACGAAGAACTGACCCCGGAGGCCCTCCGGCCGCCGACTCTGGGGATTTGTCGACATCTGAGGGGTGATTTCGGCCTCGGGCGTGAAGACCGGCTCCGCGGGCGCGTACTTTAAGCGGCAACACGCGTCTGTAGGAGCAGTCTTGGCACGCAAGATCGGCAGCAGGTACACCGCTCACCAGATCCTGGGGCGGGGGAGTGCCGGCACGGTGTGGCTGGGCGAGGGGCCCGAGGGGCCCGTCGCCATCAAGCTGTTGCGCGAGGACCTCGCGTCCGACCAGGAGCTGGTGGGGCGCTTCGTGCAGGAGCGCACCGCGCTGCTCGGGCTCGACCACCCCCACGTGGTGGCGGTGCGCGACCTGGTGGTGGACGGCAACGACCTCGCCCTCGTCATGGACCTCGTCCGCGGCACCGACCTGCGCACCCGGCTCGACCGGGAGCGCAGGCTCGCCCCGGAGTCCGCGGTCGCGATCGTCGCCGACGTCGCGGACGGGCTCGCCGCCGCGCACGCCGCGGGGGTCGTCCACCGCGACGTGAAGCCCGAGAACGTCCTGCTCGACATGCAGGGCCCCCTCGGCCCCGGCGGCTCCCACCCGGCCCTCCTGACCGACTTCGGGGTGGCCAAGCTCATCGACTCCCCGCGCCGCACCAAGATCACGAAGATCATCGGCACGCCGGACTACCTGGCGCCCGAGATCATCGAGGGCCTGCCGCCGCGGGCCGCCGTCGACATCTACGCCCTGGCGACCGTGCTGTACGAGCTGCTCGCCGGTTTCACGCCGTTCGGCGGCGGGCACCCCGGCGCGGTCCTGCGCCGCCATGTCACCGAGACCGTGGTGCCGCTCCCGGGCATCCCGGACGAGCTGTGGCAGCTGATCGTGCAGTGTCTGGCCAAGGCGCCCGCGTCCCGGCTGCGGGCCTCCGAGCTGGGTGCGCGGCTGCGGGAGCAGCTGCCGCTGCTGGCCGGGATGCCGCCGCTGGACGTGGACTCCCCGGACGCGGAGGCCGCGGAGGCGGAGGAGGAGTACGAGGAGCGGGCCGAGCCGTCCGCGCCCGCCGCGGCGCGGGAGCGGCGCGGGGCCGTGCCGCTGGTGCCCGGGGCCGCTCCGGACTCGAACCGGGACACGCACACCTCGATGCGGGTGCCGGCGCCCGACGAGCTGGCCGGCGGGGCCAGGGGGACGGCCCGCGTGCCCCGGGCCGCGGGGGCGCCCCGGCCGGGTTCCGCCCGGCACCGGGCCTCCGCGCGGCGGCGGCGCATCACGCTGGGGGCGGCGGCCGTCGTGCTGGTGGCCGTCGCGGGCGTCGGCACGTGGCTCGCCGTCTCGGACGACGGGAACGCGGCGCCCCAGGACACGAAGAACTCGGCCCCGGCGTCACCGTGATCCGGGCCGGCACCCCGGAAGAGACCTTTCTCGCCCCCTCCGCCCCTGCCCGTCCCGTACCCGGGGGCGCTGCCCCCGGACCCCCGCTCCTCAAGCGCCGGAGACGCTGATTCCTTCCCGCCGGGGAGTTCCGGCCCGTCCGGCGATCGAGGACAAGGCCGTCGACGCGGAAGCGGGGGTCTGGGGGCGGCAGCCTCCAGGGACGGGACGGGCAGGGGTGGAGGGGGGCGAAAGAAGCCTTGGCGGTCGCCGGGGTGTGGAGCCTCACGGGGACGAGGGCGGGCGCGGTTGCCGCAGCCGTTACGCTGGAGGCGTGGCAGTCGTCGATGTTTCCGAAGAGCTCAAGTCCCTCTCCTCGACCATGGAGTCGATCGAGGCCGTCCTGGACCTCGACAAGCTGAGGGCAGATGTCGCCGTGCTCGAGGAGCAGGCGGCCGCGCCGTCCCTGTGGGACGACCCGGACGAGGCGCAGAAGATCACCAGCAAGCTGAGCCACCTCCAGGCGGAGGTCAGGAAGGCCGAGGCGCTCCGCGGGCGCATCGACGATCTGGGCGTGCTCTTCGAGATGGCCGAGGAGGAGGACGACCCGGACACCCGCGCCGAGGCCGAGAACGAACTCACGGCCGTCAGGAAGGCGCTGGACGAGATGGAGGTCCGTACCCTCCTGTCCGGCGAGTACGACTCCCGTGAGGCCGTCGTCACCATCCGTGCCGAGGCCGGCGGCGTCGACGCCTCCGACTTCGCCGAGAAGCTCCAGCGCATGTACCTGCGCTGGGCCGAGCGCCACGGCTACAAGACGGAGCTCTACGAGACCTCGTACGCGGAGGAGGCGGGCATCAAGTCCACCACCTTCGCCGTGCACTCCCCGTACGCGTACGGCACGCTCTCCGTCGAGCAGGGCACGCACCGCCTGGTGCGCATCTCGCCGTTCGACAACCAGGGGCGCCGCCAGACCTCCTTCGCCGGCGTCGAGATCCTGCCGGTGGTCGAGCAGACGGACCACATCGAGATCGACGAGTCCGAGCTGCGGATCGACGTGTACCGCTCGTCCGGCCCCGGCGGCCAGGGCGTCAACACCACCGACTCCGCGGTGCGGCTGACCCACCTGCCCACCGGCATCGTCGTCTCCTGCCAGAACGAGCGCTCGCAGATCCAGAACAAGGCCTCGGCCATGAACGTCCTCCAGGCCAAGCTCCTGGAGCGGCGCCGGCAGGAGGAGCAGGCCGCGATGGACGCCCTCAAGGGCGACGGCGGCAACTCCTGGGGCAACCAGATGCGTTCGTACGTCCTGCACCCGTACCAGATGGTCAAGGACCTGCGCACGGAGTTCGAAGTCGGCAACCCCGAGGCCGTGTTCGGTGGCGAGATCGACGGCTTCCTGGAGGCCGGAATTCGCTGGCGCAAGCAGCAGGAGAAGTAGGAACACGAGAGGCGCGGTGCGCGCGGGCGGTTTCCGCCCCCGCCGAGACCTCTTTGTCGACAAGGCAACTGCCGCCCGCCGGGCGGCAGTTGCCTTTGTCTTGTGGCGACTTTCTGGGTTTTCCGTCACAGTCACATGTCCCCACCCCGGGCAAACGATGGTGTTCCGGACATCGCGTACGCAACGACCTTGACGCTGCTTTGAAAACTGGGAAGGCTGCCGGTTGGCATGCGCATCTCCGGGGCGTATGTGAACCGGGGGGTCGAGCGAAGCCTCCTGTGACGACGTGGCCCCGGGCGCTGCTCCATTGACGATCAGCTACTGGGGGTAGCAGGCATATGACCAAGAAGACGCGGATCCTCGCGGCGCGGATAGCCGCCGGCGCGATGATCGCGGCCGGTGCCTCACTGACCGCGGCCGGTGTCGCCTCGGCGACCGGTACCGACGACCCGACTCCGACCCCGACCGTCACGGGCATCCCGGAGTCGCCGGCTCCGACGGTGACGACGCCGACCGAGCCGGCCCCGACGGTGACGACGCCCACCGAGCCGGCCCCGACGGTGACGGAGCCCACCGAGCCGGCTCCCACCGAGACCCAGCCGAGCGAGCCGGCCCCGACCGCGACCGCTCCGACCGACAAGCCGACCTCGGGCACCAGCACCGCGCCCGCGGAGGACGGCACGGGCGGCAACGACGCCGACCCCAACGGTGGCTCCAGTGTCCAGGAGGAGGGCTCCTCCGCCCTCACGGACACCGGTTCCGACACGAAGGCCCAGGGCAAGGACGGCGCGCTGGCCGAGACGGGCGCGGGTCAGACCGCGTTCCTGATCATCGGTGCCGCCACGATGATCGCCGGCGGTGTCGGCTTCCGTCTGCTGCCGCGCCTCGCGGGCGGCCGCGGCGGTGCCGCGGCCTGAGGCCCGACCCGTACGACGAAGGGCCCGGAGCAGCTGGCTCCGGGCCCTTTCCGGGTCTGGGGTGACGGCGGGCCGTGCCGGGCCGTCCCCGCGGCTCTCACACCGTCTGGTGGGCCACTAGCGCCAGGGCCGCGATCAGCACCGCGAGCAGCGCGATCAGCGCCATCGGGTTCAGTCCCGCGAAGGGGCTCTCCTGCTGGAGCCGCTGGCGGTTCGCGCGGCAGACGGGGCAGCGGCCCTCGCTGACGGGTGCCGCGCAGTTAGCGCATACCAGTCGGTCGTACGTCATGCGCCGGCCCTCCTTGCGACGTCTCCGCGTACGCAGCTGTCTCGTACACGTCGCTCTCTTAACGCTGCGGCGAACGCAACCGTTCCCCTACCACTGTGCCAGGTTCCGCGGCATTCGGCGCGGCTCCCCTGTCTCCTGCCCCGTCCGGAGTGCGCTCAGCCCCTCGGACCGGGTGTGAATCGCGCCTCAGATCCATGACAAATCGTGCAAGCCGCGCGCAACCCCGTACGCCGACTGCACTCGCACACCCGGTTCGCGTATGGTCACGCACACCTACCCCCGGCGACCCGTGGTGCACCCGTGATCCGATTCGACAATGTCTCCAAGGTCTACCCCAAGCAGACCCGCCCCGCTCTCAGGGATGTCTCCCTGGAGGTCGAGCGCGGAGAATTCGTGTTCCTCGTGGGGTCCTCCGGCTCCGGAAAGTCCACCTTCCTGCGGCTGATCCTCCGCGAGGAGCGGACCAGCCAAGGCCAGGTGCACGTCCTGGGCAAGGACCTCGCGCGCCTCTCCAACTGGAAGGTGCCGCAGATGCGCCGCCAGCTGGGGACGGTGTTCCAGGACTTCCGCCTCCTGCCCAACAAGACGGTCGCCGAGAACGTGGCCTTCGCCCAGGAGGTCATCGGCAAGTCCCGCGGCGAGATCCGCAAGTCCGTCCCCCAGGTGCTCGACCTCGTCGGCCTGGGCGGCAAGGAGGACCGGATGCCCGGCGAGCTCTCCGGTGGTGAGCAGCAGCGCGTGGCCATCGCGAGAGCCTTCGTGAACCGGCCCAAGCTCCTCATCGCCGACGAGCCGACCGGAAACCTCGACCCACAGACCTCCGTGGGCATCATGAAACTGCTCGACCGGATCAACCGGACGGGCACCACGGTCCTGATGGCGACGCACGACCAGAACATCGTGGACCAGATGCGCAAGCGCGTCATCGAGCTGGAGAAGGGCCGTCTCGTCCGTGACCAGGCGCGCGGCGTCTACGGCTACCAGCACTGATCATCGTCCACGGAAAGGTCTGAGGAAGACGCAATGCGCGCGCAGTTCGTTCTGTCGGAGATCGGTGTCGGTCTCCGCCGCAACCTGACCATGACCTTCGCGGTCGTCGTCTCGGTCGCCCTCTCGCTCGCCCTGTTCGGCGGCTCGCTCCTGATGAGCGACCAGGTGAACACCATGAAGGGCTACTGGTACGACAAGGTCAACGTCTCGATCTTCCTCTGCAACAAGAGCGACGCCGAGTCCGACCCGCACTGCGCCAAGGGCGCGGTGACCAGCGACCAGAAGAAGCAGATCGTCGCCGACCTGGACAAGATGTCCACGGTCGTGCAGAAGGTCACCTACGAGTCCTCGGACCAGGCGTACAAGCACTACAAGGAGCAGTTCGGCGACTCCCCGCTGGCCAGCTCCCTCACGCCGGACCAGATGCAGGAGTCGTACCGGATCAAGCTCAAGGACCCGGAGAAGTACCAGGTCATCGCGACCGCCTTCGACGGCCGGGACGGCGTGCAGTCCGTCCAGGACCAGAAGGGCATCCTGGACAACCTCTTCGGGCTCCTCAACGGCATGAACTGGGCCGCCCGCGCGGTGATGGCGATGATGCTCGTCGTCGCGCTGATGCTGATCGTCAACACCGTCCGCGTCTCGGCGTTCAGCCGTCGCCGGGAGACCGGCATCATGCGGCTCGTGGGCGCCTCCGGCTTCTACATCCAGGCGCCGTTCATCGCGGAGGCCGCGGTGGCCGGACTGATCGGCGGCGGCGTCGCCTGCGGATTCCTGCTGATCGCCCGGTACTTCATCATCGATCACGGTCTCGACCTGTCCCACAAGCTGAACCTGATCAACTTCATCGGCTGGGACGCCGTGCTGACCAAGCTCCCGCTGATCCTCGCGACGAGCCTGCTGATGCCCGCGTTGGCCGCTTTCTTCGCGTTGCGCAAGTACCTGAAGGTGTGACGCATCCCAAGAGGGCCGTACCGTCAACCGGCGGTGCGGCCCTTCGCGTTGTCCTAGACTCACCGGCATGTCAGGCCGTGACCTGTTCTGCGAGCCCCGCCGCATCCGCCGCGGGGCGGCCCTGACATTGGTGTTCGCCAGTATCTTCGTCGCCGGGGCGGCGACCGGATCCTTCTCCGACCCCGCCCGCAAGACCGGGGCCGGGGCGCCCGGTTCGGCCGCGGCACGCCATCACGACGAGGTCACCCGGGCCGCCGCCGAGGCGATGGCCGACGGCAAGTCGCCCATGGAGGCCGCCGAGAGGGCCGTCAGCCGCAGCGGGGACCGCTGGGGCGCCGTCTACTCCCAGGGCGAGTACGAGGAGTTCGAGGAGGCGCTGGACGGCCAGTACACCGGCGTCGGCCTGTGGGCCCGCCGCGAGCGCGACGGACGGATCGAGGTCGCCCGGGTCAGCGCCGGTTCCCCCGCGGCCGCCGCCGGCATCCGCAAGGGGGACCGGCTGCGCAGCGTCGACGGCGCCGCGGTCGACGGCCGGCCGGTCACCGAGGTCGTCTCGTTACTGCGCGGCGACGCACAGGACGCCAGCGCCGGCACGAAGGTCTCCCTCGGCCTGGAGCGCGGCACGCAGTCCTGGAGCCGCACCCTGCGCCGGGCCCGGCTCTCCACGGACTCCGTCACCGTCCAGAAGCTGCCCGGCGGGGTCACCCTGATCAAGGTCGACGCCTTCACCAAGGGCGTCGGCGACGCCGTACGGAACGCCGTCGGCCGGGCGCCGGGCCGGGCCGGGATCGTCCTCGACCTGCGCGGCAACTCCGGCGGCCTGGTCACCGAGGCCGTCACCACCGCCTCCGCCTTCCTCGACGGCGGCCTCGTCGCCACGTACGACGTGAACGGCGCCCAGCGCGCCCTGCATGCGGACGCGGGCGGCGACACCACCAGACCCCTGGTCACGCTCGTCGACGGCGGCACGATGAGCGCGGCCGAGATGCTCACCGGCGCCCTCCAGGACCGGGGACGCGCGGTCGTCGTGGGCTCCAGGACCTTCGGAAAGGGCTCGGTGCAGATGCCGAGCCGGCTGCCCGACGGCTCCGTCGCCGAGCTGACCGTCGGCCACTACCGCACCCCGGCGGGCCGCTCCGTCGACGGCCGGGGCATCACCCCCGACCTGGAGGCGGACACGGAGTCGCTGAAGCGGGCCGAGACCGTGCTGAGCGGTCTCGGGGACCTGTCCTGACCCGGTCGGCGCGGACCCGGTAATCGGCTTTCCCCCGAGCCCCCCTGTAGTGCGAAAATGGCCAGCACTATGAGCAAGGGAATGTACGTACCGAAGGAGTCCCAGCCCAAGCAGGGCGGGGCTGCCGCCAAGTCCAAGGACGGCGAGAAGGGCGGCAAGCGCAAGATCGTCGCGCAGAACAAGAAGGCCCGCCACGACTACGCGATCATCGACACCTACGAGGCCGGGCTCGTCCTGACCGGCACCGAGGTCAAGTCGCTGCGGCAGGGCCGGACCTCGCTGGCCGACGGGTTCGTCCAGATCGACGGGGGCGAGGCGTGGCTCTACAACGCCCACATCCCCGAGTACAGCCAGGGCAGCTGGACCAACCACTCCGCGCGCCGCAAGCGCAAGCTGCTGCTGCACCGCGAGGAGATCGACAAGCTGTCCGTGAAGTCCGAGGAGACGGGTCACACGATCGTGCCCCTCGCCCTGTACTTCAAGGACGGCCGGGCCAAGGCGGAGATCGCGCTCGCCCGGGGCAAGAAGGAGTACGACAAGCGGCAGACGCTGCGCGAGAAGCAGGACCGGCGCGAGTCGGACCGTGCCATCGCGGCGGCCAAGCGCAAGCAGCGCGGCGAGTAGGACGGGCGCGACACGGCCGGTGAGCCGGCCCGCAGGAATACGCTGGCACCGTCGTGCGCTGGTCACGTAGGATGGCAACGCACCCCATCGAGGGCGCGGGTTCCTCCCCGGAGGGGCCGAGCTTTGAAAAAACAACATGGGGATGATCGGTTTCGACAGCGGCTGTCGAAGCAGGGGAAGCGTGTCGAGGAAGCGGCAATGATCTCGTAAACCATATGTCGCAAAAAATAATCGCCAATTCCAAGAGCGATTCCCAGTCCTTCGCCCTCGCTGCCTAATAAGCAGTGAGTGAAGGACCCTTAATGGGTGTCAGCCCGGGAGTGTTCCCGACCCGGATCCTGGCATAATCTAGGGGACTAAACCATCGAGCCCGGTCACGGGGTTCGCTGGGAAATCAAACAGTGGCTGAGCCCGTCGGCGACTTGTTCGCGTGATCGCCGGGGCTGAGAAAATCGCAGCGAACTGCACACGGAGAAGCCCTGATTCTGCACCGTTGGACGCGGGTTCGATTCCCGCCATCTCCACTCATCCCATGTTTTGAACAACCGCAGTTCAATTTAATAGCGTGACGAAGGCCCCGCTGCCCAGGCAGCGGGGCCTTCGTCGTTCTCCGGGAAATCCCCGGACCACCCCCGTCCTCAGGAATTCAGGGTGCGGGGCGCGGTACTGGCACGCTCCGTCATCCGGGGGGTGAGCAGGGTCGCCTCGGGGCAGGGAGTGCCGTCGAGCTGTCTCATCAGCAGGTCGACCGCCCGCGCGCCCACTTCGGCGGACGGGATGGCGATCGAGGTGACCGGGACGCGCAGCCCCCCGGCGAGTTCGTCCGGGCAGATCGCGGTGACCGACAGATCGGCCGGAACCCTGAGGCCGAGCTGCTCGAACGCCTCGATCAGCGGTTCCAGGACGGGCTCGTTGTGGACGACCACACCGGTCAACGCGGGCTGCTCGCGCAGGAGTTGCTCGGCGATCCGGCGAGCGGCGGCGGGGGAGGCCTCGCAGGGGTGGACGGACGAGGACAGCCCGTTGCGGTCGGCGGCGGCCGTGAACCCCTGCACCACCCGCTGGGCGAACGCGGTGCCCCGCACGTACACCTCCGGCGGCGAGCCGACCAGCGCCACGACCCGGTGCCCGAGCCCCGCGAGCCGCTCCACACACAGCTCACCGGCCGCCTTGAAGTCCAGGTCGATGCAGGTGAGCCCGTCCGGGGCGGCCGGGAAGCCGATGAGCACCGACGGTCTCTCCAGCGCGCGCAGCAGCGGCAGCCGGGGATCGTGGAGCTGGACGTCCATCACGATCAGCGCGTCCACCAGCGCGGTGTCCGCGACCCGGCGCAGCCCGTCCTCGCCCTCCTCCTGGGTGAGCAGCAGGACGTCGTGGTCGTGCGTCCGGGCCGCCGTCACCACCGAAACCGCGAACTGCATCACCACCGGCACATGGATGCCGGCCCGCAGCGGCACGACCAGCGCCAGCACGTTCGAACGGCTGCTGGCCAGCGCCCTGGCCCCGGCGTGCGGGCGGTAGCCGAGGCGGCGGATGGCCTCCTCGACGCGCAGCCGGGTCGCCTCGGAGATCGGCCGCTTGCCGCTGAGGGCGTAGGAGACCGTGCTCGGGGACACCCCGGCGTGCCGCGCGACATCGGTGATCTTGACCATCACTCCGCCTCCAGGTCGAGGGACAGGAAGCCCGTCCCGGCGCGGGCCCGTACCTCGCGGGTGCCCGCGGCCAGCCCCCAGGGCGCCGACGGATCGTCGCAGGACGCGCGCAGGGTGTTCCCCTCGCGCACGACGGTGAAGGTGACCGGGCCGACCGGCACCGACACCCGCGCGCCCCGCTCCAGCCCGTACGCGCGCAGGGTGACCCCGTCCGCGTGGTCGTACTCGGGGCGGTCGTCCACCGCTCCGACCGGGATCACCGCGCCCGGCCGCACCAGCAGCGGCACGCTGAGGAAACCGTGGCGCTCGCGCACCCAGCGCGGTCCGGTCACCGGCGGCCCGCCGAGGTAGGGGGTCCAGGTGCCCTCGGGCACGTAGTACGAGACGTCCCCCTCGTCGCTGAAGACGGGAGCGACCAGCAGGTCCGGGCCGAGCATGTACTGCCGCTCCAGATGCGCGCACCCGGGGTCGTCCGGGAACTCCAGGACCATCGCCCGCATCATCGGCACCCCCTCCGCGTGGGCGGTGCGGGCGGCCTCGTACAGATACGGCATGAGCCGCATCTTGACGCGGGTGAACAGCCGCAGGACGTCCACGGCCTCCTCGTCGAACAGCCAGGGCACGCGGTACGAGGACGAGCCGTGCAGCCGGCTGTGCGAGGACAGCAGCCCGAAGGCGATCCACCGTTTGAACAGCGCGGGCGTCGGGGTCCCCTCGAAGCCGCCGATGTCGTGGCTCCAGAACCCGAAGCCCGACATGCCGAGGCTGAGCCCGCCGCGCAGAGACTCGGCCATCGACGCGTAGGTCGCCTCGCAGTCACCGCCCCAGTGCACCGGGAACCGCTGGCTCCCCGCGGTCGCCGACCGGGCGAAGACGACGGCCTCGTGCTCCCCGCGGTGTTTGCGCAGCACGTCGAACACGGTCCGGTTGTACAGATACGTGTAGTAGTTGTGCATGCGTTCCGGGTCGGCGCCGTCGGCGTAGGCAACGTCCACCGGCACCCGCTCGCCGAAGTCGGTCTTGAAGCAGTCGACGCCCTGGTCGAGCAGCGCCTCCAGCTTCGCGGCGTACCAGTCGCGGGCGGACGGGCTGGTGAAGTCGACCAGCGCCATGCCCGGCTGCCACAGGTCCCACTGCCACACGCTGCCGTCGGGCCGTCGCAGCAGATGCCCGAGGGCCCGCCCCTCGGCGAACAGCGGTGAGCGCTGCGCGATGTAGGGGTTGATCCAGACGCTGATCCGCAGTCCCTTGTCCTTCAGCCGCGCGAGCATGCCTTCCGGATCGGGGAACACCCGCGGGTCCCAGCGGAAGTCGCACCAGTTGAACTCGCGCATCCAGAAGCAGTCGAAGTGGAAGACGGAAAGCGGCAGTTCACGCTCGCGCATGCCGTCGATGAAGGAGGTGACGGTGTCCTCGTCGTAGGAGGTGGTGAAGGACGTCGACAGCCACAGTCCGAAGGACCACGCGGGCGGCAGGGCGGGGCGCCCGGTGAGCGCGGTGTACTTGCGCAGGATGTCCTTCGGGGTCGGCCCGTGGATGACGTAGTACGTCAGCTCCTGGGTCTCCGCGCTGAACTGGACCCGGGAGACGGCCTCCGAGCCGACCTCGAAGGAGACCCGGCCGGGATGGTCGACGAACACGCCGTAGCCCGCGTCCGTCAGATAGAACGGCACGTTCTTGTAGGCCTGTTCGGTGGCGGTGCCGCCGTCCGCGTTCCACATGTCCACCACCTGGCCGTTCTTGACGAGCGGCCCGAACCGTTCGCCGAGGCCGAAGACCTGGGTGCCGACGCCGAGGTCCAGCTGCTCGCGCAGATAGTGGGCGCCGGTCGTGTCCCGCATGATGCCCATGCCCTTGGGGCCGCTGCTGGTCAGGGTGCGGCCGTGCGCGAGGAAGTCGATGTGCCAGGGGGCGGTGCGGGAGACCCGGACGGAGAGGGAGCCCGACGTCAGGGTCGCGTGGTGGTCGTCGTACTCCGCCTGCGCGGCGGGTTCGTCCGCGCGCAGTTCGAACCGGGGCCCGCGCGGCTCCTCGCCCTGGAAGTGGGTGAAGGTGACGCCGATGACGTCGGGCAGGGGCGCGTGGGCGCTGATCGTCACGACCGGTCCTTTCAGCAGGTCGCCGCGGTGCCGTATGGGCTGCGTCGGGGCGTGGATCTCCAGGCCGCCGGGGCCCGAGGTCACGTCGAGGACCTCGACCGGATGGGCCGCGGTGACGCCCTCGCGCAGCAGCCAGTAGCCGTCCGTGAACTTCACTGTCCCACCCCTTACTTCACCGCGCCGGCGGCGATGCCGCGGGTGAGGGTCCGCTGGAAGACGAGGAAGAAGACGACGGCGGGCAGCACGCCCAGCAGGGCGGCCGCGTTCGTCATCGTGGCGTCCATCAGACGCTGCCCCTGGAGGACGCCGAGGGCCACCGACACCGTCTGGTTGTCGTTGGAGATCAGCATGACCAGCGGCAGCAGGAACTCGTTCCACGTCCAGATGAAGAAGAAGACGAGGAGCACACCGATCGTGGGGCGGCTGACCGGGACCACGATCCGCCACAGCACCTGCCACCGGTTCGCCCCGTCGATCCGCGCGGCCTCGATGATCTCGCGCGGGAACCGGCCGAGGACGGAGGAGAGCAGATAGGTGCCGAAGGCCGCCTGGATCACCGTGAACACGATGATCACGCTGAGCCGGGTGTCGTAGAGGCCGGCCTGCTTGCTCAGGTAGTACAGCGGGTAGACCAACGCCTCCTGCGGCAGCGTGTTCGCGAGGACGAAGAAGGCGAGCACCCAGGCACGGCCCCGGATCCGGCCGATGCCGATCGCGTACGCGTTCAGGACGGACAGCACCGCGGCCCCGATCGCCACCGAGCCGGAGATCAGCACCGAGTTCAGCAGCTTCCGTCCGAAGTCGACGCGCCGCCAGAAGTCCTCGACGCCATCGAGGTAGAGGCCGTGCGGGAGGGAGAGCGGGCCGTGCGCGGCGTACTCGGCGGGCGACTTGACCGCGTTGAGGGCCACGACGGCGAAGGGCACCACCATGAACAGCGCGCCGAGGACGAGCGCCGCGAGCACCGGGTAACGGCGGAGGGCGGTCATGCGCGGCCCCCTTCCTCGGCGTCCTCGGCCCGGGTCTGGAACCACAGCCCGACCAGTGCCAGTACCAGGACGATCGCGGTCAGGACGGTGGAGATCGCCGCGCCGTAGCCGACCTGGGTCTTCTCGAAGAACGTGGTGAAGGAGAAGTACGACGGCACGTCCGTGGCACCGCCCGGGCCGCCCTTCGTCAGGACGTACACCGCTCCGAACACCTTCAGCGCGGCGATCGTGCACCACAGCAGGACGACCGAGATCTCCGGACGGATCTGCGGCAGCGTGATGTGCCGGAACCGCCGCCACCAGCCCGCGCCGTCCAGCTCGGCCGCCTCGTACAGCTCCGGGTCGGCGCGTTGCAGTCCGGCCATGAAGACGACCAGCGGGAAGCCGAGCTGGACCCAGACCATCACGCCCATGACGCTGTAGAGCGCGATGTCGGGGTCGCCCAGCCAGTCCTGCTGCCAGGACCCGAGCCCGACCGCCCTCAGCAGATCGTTGAGGGTCCCGTCGTCCGGCGCGAGGATCCAGCTCCACACGATCCCGGCGACGGCGATCGGCAGCACCTGGGGAAGGTAGAAGCAGGCCCGGAGCAGGGCCGCCGTCCGCGCGCCGAAGTGCTTGGCGACGAAGTCGAACAGGGCCGCGGCCAGGACCAGTCCGAGGGCGGTCGGCACGACGGCCATCGCGACGACCATGAACAGGCTGTGCCGGAAGGACGCCCAGAACTCGGAGTCGTCCAGCAGCTCACGGTAGTTGGCGAGGCCCGCCCAGGCGGGCGTGCCGACCCCCTGCCAGTCGGTGAGGCTCACACCGGTGTTCATCAGGAAGGGGACGACGACCACCACAAGGAAGGCGGCGAACCCGGGCAGCAGGAACAGGACGTAGGAGCTGCGGGGACGGAGCGGGCGGGCCGCGGCGTCGTGCCGGCCGCGGACGGCCCGGCCGCCCCGCAGGGCGGTCACCGTCATGTCTTCGGTACGCCCTTGTCGTACGCCTTCTGCAGCGCGTCCAGGTAGGCGTCCGGCTTCTCGCTCCCGGTGATCAGCTTCTGCGTCTCCGAGACCAGGACGTCGTAGAAGCCGGGGACGGGCCAGTCCGGGTAGAAGGCGAGGCCGTCACGCCCCGAGAGGGTGTTGTAGTCGGCTATCAGGGTCTTGGTCTTGGCGTCGGTGATCGCGGAGGTGTCCGCGGCCACCGGGACACCGCCCTTGTTGCCCAGCAGGTTCTGGATCTTCTTCGACATGGTGATGTCGATGAAGTCGTAGGCGAGTTCCTTGTTCTTGGCGCCCTTGGGGACCACCCACAGGTTGCCGCCGGAGCCCAGGGTGAGGTTCGAGCCGGGGAACAGGCCGGAGTCCCAGTCGAACTTCGCCTCCGACTCGAAGCGGCCGTACCACCAGCTCCCGGAGAACAGGATCGGCGACCTGCCCTGAATCCAGGACACGCCCGCGTCCTCGGCCTTGGTGCCGCTGGACTTCTTGGAGATGTACCCCTTCCTCACCCAGTCGGCGAAGGTGTCCGCCGCGTAACTCCAGGCCGTGTCGTGGAAGTCGGCCTTGCCCTTGTACAGCTCGTAGGTGTCGACCCAGGAGCGGTCCGCCTTGGAGAGCGCGAGCTGGTAGAGGTACTGCTGGGCGATGTACTCGGCGCCCGCGTTGGCGAGCGGGGTGACGCCCTTCGCGACGAACGCGTCCATCGCGGAGACCAGTTCGTCGTACGTCGTCGGTTCCGCGATCCCGTACTTCTCGAAGAGGTCCTTGTTGTAGAAGACCATCGTGTACTCGGCGTAATTGGGCACGCCGTACCACTTGCCGGAGCCCATGACGCCGTTGGTGTCGTACCGGCTCGTGGTCCGCACACCGGCGCTGAGCTTCTTGTCCCAGCCGCGCGCGCTGGCCTCCGCCGTCAGGTCGGTCAACAGCCCCTGCTTGGACAGTAGTCCGGCCGTGGCGTTGCCCTTGTTGTACTCCATGAGGTCGGGGGCGTCGTTCGAGTTGAGGACCATGGGGGCGGTCTTCTGGATCTGTTCGAAGCCCTTTTCCTCGAACTTCACCTTCACGCCCGGGTGTTGCGCTTCGAATTCCTTGATGGCCTCGTTCCAGGCCGCCCCCATCGCGCTGTTGGGCGCTTCGTAGTGCCACAGTCTGAGTGTCTTGCCGTCCGAGGAGCCACTGTCCGAGCCGCCGCATGCCGTCGCCAGCAGGGCACCTGTCAAGGTCACCGCCACCGCCGCCGCCCTGCGCCGTCGTGTCGTCGACATCCACTGCCTCCAGAGGAGTTGGATGGGTATCGGGCCGTCCCGCATCGCTCGTCGAATCGATTCGATACGGAACGTCGAAGCGCTTCGACGGGGGAAGGTAGGGGGGAGCCGCGGACACGTCAATGGGCTGGACCGGAATCGCGACGGACGTTCGACGGGCCGGACTACGAGGTGCGCGCGGGGATGCGTTCGACGAGGTGGTCCTGTGTGGCCGTCTCCGCGCGGGTGCTTGCCCGGGCTCCCAGTGCGGCGATCACGAGGGCGGTCGTCGCCGCGGCCACCGGGACCGTGTACCCCGCGGCCGGTGAGAGGTGTTCCACCACCCAGCCGCCCGCCGCGGAGCCCCCGGCTATCCCGCCCAGCAGGCCCGTCACCGCGAGCGTCATGCCCTCGTTGAGCCGGCCCTCGGGCGTGCGCCGCTGGACCAGCGTCATGCCGGTGACCATGGTCGGAGCGGTCGCCATGCCCGCGACGAGCAGCGCGCAGGCGAGCACCGGGAGCGAGCCGGTGAGCCGGACCGCGAGCAGGGGCAGCGTCAGCAGTACCGCCATGGAGCCGACGCACACCGCGAACCGCCGCGCCGCGGACGCCCCGGTGTCGGACGCGCCACCCCGTTTCACCGTGCCGAACAGCAGGCCCGCCACGCACGACCCCGCCGCCTGGAGCGCGAGCACCACGCCCGCGGCCGACTGGTGTCCCCGTGCGTCCGCGAACGCGATCGTGGCCACCTCCATCGCGCCGAACACCGCGCCGGTGGCGAGGAAGGCGAGCAACAGCGGAGGCATTCCGGGCGCGAGCACGGGCGACCCGGTGGTGGCGGCCGGCTTCAGCGGCGGCTGTGTCGAACGCTGCGCGGTGAACAGCAGGACGCCGGTCATCAGCAGCGCCGACGCCACGAGCATGCCCGCCTCGGGGGAAAGCGCCGTGCACAGAAGGGCCGCGAGCACCGGGCCCAGCATGAAGCACAGCTCGTCCACGGCCTGTTCGAAGGAGTTCGCGGTGTGCAGCGCGGCCGCGTCCCCCTCCAGGAGACGGGCCCAGCGCGCGCGGGACATCCCGCCGGTGTTCGGGGTCGTGGCGGTGGCGGCGTACGCGGCGAAGAGGGTCCAGTCGGGCGCCCCGAACCGTACGCACGCCACCAGTCCGGTCCCGCCGAGCAGGGCGACGGCCGTGGCGGGCACCGCCACCTCGGCCTGCCCGTACCGGTCGACGAGCCGCGCGGTCCACGGGGCGACCACGGCGGTCGCCGCGAGACCGGTCGCCGTGACGGCGCCGGCGAGTGCGTACGAGCCCCGCGCCCCGGCGATCATGATGACGGCGCTCACGCTGAACATGCCCATGGGCAGCCGGGCGACGAGGTTGCCGAGGGTGAAGGCGCGGGTGCCGGGCAGCGCGAAGAGACGGCGGTACGGGGTGAGCGGTGACATGGGTGAACCGTCGCCCGGCGGGCCGGGGCAGGTCCAACACTTACTCCGTCGCGATTGACGCACTTCCGTTGTAGGTTCACGTGGTGCCTGGTCAACGCCCCTTTCCCGGTCATCTGGACCCCCGTCTGCTGCGCGCTTTCCTCGCCGTCGCCGAGGAACTGCACTTCACCCGCGCGGCCGCCCGTCTGTACGTCGCCCAGCAGTCCCTGAGCCGGGACATCCGCCGGCTGGAGCGTGAACTCGGGGTGGAGCTGTTCGTCCGGACGACCCGGCACGTGACGCCCACGGTGGACGCCGAACGGCTGCTGCCCTACGCGCGCCGGATGCTGGAGGCGCACGACGCGCTGCTGGACGCCTTCGCCCGGCCCGGCGGCGAGGAACGGCCGCTGCTCGTCGACGTCAACACCCCCGGCCTGGTCTCCAGCCGCATCCTCGACCGGGCCCGCGCCCTCGCCCCCGGCAGCGAACTGATGGCCCGTTACGAGAGCGGGCTCACGGGCGCCGCGGCCGACCTGCTCGCCGGCCGCCTGGACGTGTCCTTCGGCCGGTTCGCCGGGCTCGACCCCGCCGTCCGGGCCCGCCTGGAGCAGCGGCTCGTGCGCTACGAGCCGATGGCCGTCGTCCTGCCCGAGGACCATCACCTCGCCGCGCTCGACGCGGTGCCGCTGGCCGCGCTCGCCGGCGAGACCGTGTACGCGGGGGCGGGCAACCCCCGGACGCTGGAGTGGACCGACCTGGCTCATCACCTGTTCGAGGGACGGGGCATCCGACTCGCGTCACCCGCACCGGTGGCGGTCGGCCCCGAGGAGTTCCGGCGGATCATGGCGAAGCACCGGAATCCCGTCCTGGCCGTGGTGGAGTTTCCGGCCATGCCCGGTTCGGTGTCCCGCCCCCTGATCGACCCCGTTCCCCTGTCACCGGTGTCACTTGTGTGGCGCAAGGGGCTCGTCCATCCGGGGATCGATGCGCTCGTACGAGCCGCTGCCGAACTCGCGAGCGAAGAAGAGTGGCTACTGAGTCCCCGAGAAGGGTGGATTCCGGCCACAGACGCCTTCATCTTCATGAGTCGTACATGATCTGAATCTCACAAGACCGCCCCATGCGCTACGTTTTCCACCCGGGCGAGATGTGATATTGGGGGCGCTTGGACTGGGTTGGGGGCCCGGTCCGGACGACATGGACAGCACATGCCCGGAGTCGTGGCGCACCCGTCGGCAGTCCCATGGGGGGATGTACGTGCGCGTTGAGAACTGGCGGAAAGACACCCAACCGGCGGATCGGGAAACCGATTCGGGCGGGGCGTGTCGCGTCGATCCGTCACCGGGGCGAGACACCGGGGAGTCGATCGCCCGTCCGTCGGCCGGCGGCACGATGTCGTGGCCGGATATGGGAGTTGACATCAGTCCTGAGCGTGGGGAACGCGCCGAGCGAGCAGTCGGCGGACGTCCCGAGCGAATCCCGGAACCGGGGACCGAGGTGCTCGTCGGTCGCACGACGGAGGCGGACGGTTCGTCCGGCCGCGGGCCCGGGGCGCCACCGCCCCTCGGGTACGAGCCGTCGCCGTGGTCCGGCGGCACGGGAACGGCGACGGCGGCACCGCCGTCCCCCACCCGTACCGCCCCGACCCGGGCCTTCTTCTTCGACGGTCCGGACGCCCCGGACGTCCCGGACGATCCGCCGACCGAGCGGCTCCCGAGTGCGACGCCGGACCCCGGTGGCCCGTCGTCCGCGCCCGGGGACCCGTCCGGGGCACCGGCGGACGGCCGCGATCCGCGCGAGGTCACCGTCCGGCTCGACCGCGCGCGCCTTCCGGCGGACGGCTCGGCGGACCGGCCGGGCAAGGACGTGTCGGCGGGCGCCGAGGCCTCCGACCGCCCGGTCTTCGTCGACGCGTCGGGGCGCCGCAGCCGCCGCTACCGCCGTCTCGGCATGGCCGTCGCCGTGGCCTGCGCGGTCTACGCCGTCGTGATCGTCGCGACGCTCCTGTCGGGCAACTCGAACGCGCCCTGGCTGCCGGTGCCTGGCCAGGAGGAGGACACGCCGGCCGGGCAGGTCGAGACCTCGCCGCGGCCCACGCAGTCGGTGCACCGGACCGGTCCGGGTGGTGCCACCGCGCCCGTCGGCCGTGCCGGCGCCGCCGGCGGCACGACGGCCTCCGCCGGCTCGACGGCCACCACCCGCGCCTCCGCCTCCGCCACGGCCGCCGGCGCGTCCGGCGACCCGAAGCCCAGCCCGTCGGCGACGAAGAAGCCGAACCCCGGCGTCAGCACCGGAAGCACGGCGCCCGGCACCAGACCGTCCGCCACGGCCGACGGTCAGCCGAGCGCCCCCGCCACGGCGACCACACCCGCCGGCACGACGACCCCCACGGAGACCGCGGGGACCCCGGGCTCCGAGGGGGCGGGGCCCGCGCCGAACGGGTGACCCGGCCCCGGCGCGCGCCCGGCCCGCGCGAGCGTGCTCCCGGCCTGGCGCCGCCCGGCACGACGGCGAAGCCTCCCGTACGGGGCGCGTCCGCGGTGGTCCGGCGGCCCAGGTCCCGCCGTCACCTCCGCGGGGCGGGCGGACCGCGACGACAGCGCCGGGTCCGCCGGCACCGCCGTAGGTCTGGCCCGCCACAGGCCGGGCCACAACGGTCCGGCTCGCCCCGGGCACGGTTCGGCCCGGGCCCGGCTCGCCTCAGGTCCGGTCCGCCGGACACCCGGTCCTCACCAGGTCCGGCGCTCAGCAGGTCCGGCCCGCTCAGGTCCGGTCCGCCGTAAACCCGGTGCTCCGCAAGACCGGCCCGCCGTAGGCCCGGTCCGCCTCAGGTCCGGACCGTCGTACACCCGGTCCTCCGCAGGACCGATGCTCCGCAAGACCGGTCCTCCGCAGGGCCGGTTCTCCGCAAGGTCCGCCCCGTCGCACGTCCGTTGCTCCGCAAGCCCGGTCCGTCGTCCGTCCGATCCTCCTCGTTCCCGGAGAACCTCCTCAGATGTCCAGCACCAGCCGCCGCGGCCCAGCCCCCCGAACCCGGGGTGCCCGCCGCGCGCCCACCCCACGACGGGGCCACGACGCCCGGCGCCGCCGCCTCCCGCTGCGTTTCCTGCTGCCCCTGGTCGTCCTGGTCGCGATGATGGCGATGCTGATGCTGCGCGGCTATGTGCACAGCGAGATCCTCGCGGACCACCGCATCCGGCCCGAGGCGGCCACCGACAAGGTGCCGCAGAAGATCCTCGACGGCGGACCCGTCATCGACACCCGCAGCGGCCGCACGACCAGCCTCGGTGTCCCGGACCACCGGCTCGTCCTCACCTTCGACGACGGTCCCGACCCGACCTGGACCCCCAAGGTCCTCGACGTCCTCAAGGCGCACCACGCCCACGCGGTCTTCTTCGTCACCGGCACCATGGCCTCGCGTTACCCGGACCTGGTCCGGCGCATGGTGAAGGAGGGCCACGAGGTCGGCCTGCACACCTTCAGCCACCCCGACCTGTCGTACCAGTCCAAGAGCCGTATCGACTGGGAGCTGTCCCAGAACCAGCTGGCGCTCGAAGGCGCTGCGGGCATCCGCAGCTCCCTGTTCCGGCCCCCGTACTCCTCGTTCGCCGACGCCATGGACGACAAGTCCTGGCCGGTGACGCAGTACGTCGGAACACGCGGCTACATCACCGTCGTCAACAACACCGACAGCGAGGACTGGCAGAAGCCGGGTGTCGAGGAGATCGTCCGCCGGGCCACGCCCAAGGGCGGCAAGGGCGCGATCGTCCTCATGCACGACTCCGGCGGCGACCGCCACCAGACCGTGCAGGCGCTCGCCGAGTTCATCCCCAGGCTCCAGCAGCAGGGTTACGCGTTCGAGAACCTCACCGAGGCACTCGACGCGCCGAGCGCCAACACCCCGGTCGGCGGCCTCGACCTGTGGAAGGGCAAGGCCTGGGTCTTCCTGGTGCAGGCCTCGGAGAAGACCACCGACGTCCTGGTCGTCGGCATCGCGATCACCGGCGTCCTGGTCTTCACCCGCTTCGGGCTGATGCTCCTGCTCTCCGCGCTGCACGCCCGCCGGGTCCGGCGCAGGAACTTCCGCTGGGGAGCCGCGCCGATCACCGAACCGGTGACGGTGCTGGTCCCCGCGTTCAACGAGGCCAAGTGCATCGAGAACACCGTGAACTCCCTGACGGCGAGCGAGCATCCGGTCGAGATCATCGTCATCGACGACGGATCGGGTGACGGGACCGCACGGATCGTCGAGGACATGGACCTGCCGAACGTGCGCGTGGTGCGCCAGCTCAACGCCGGGAAGCCGGCGGCCCTCAACCGCGGTCTGGCGAACGCGAGTCACGACATCGTGGTGATGATGGACGGCGACCTCCCTCATCGGGGCCTGGCAGCACATCGAGTACGTGATGGGCTTCAACCTCGACCGCCGCATGTACGACCTGCTGCGCTGCATGCCGACCATCCCCGGCGCGGTCGGCGCCTTCCGCCGCACGGCCCTCGAACGCGTCGGCGGCATGAGCGACGACACCCTCGCCGAGGACACCGACATCACGATGGCGCTGCACCGCGACGGCTGGCGCGTCGTCTACGCGGAGAACGCGCGCGCCTGGACCGAGGCCCCGGAGTCCGTCCAGCAGCTGTGGTCCCAGCGCTACCGCTGGTGCTACGGCACCATGCAGGCGATCTGGAAGCACCGCCGCGCCCTGGTCGAACGGGGCCCGTCGGGCCGCTTCGGCCGGATCGGCCTGCCCCTGGTCTCCCTCTTCATGGTCCTGGCCCCGCTCCTCGCGCCCCTGATCGACGTCTTCCTCCTGTACGGCGTCGTCTTCGGCCCGACCCAGCGGACGGTCGTGGCCTGGCTCGGGGTCCTCACCGTCCAGGCGGTGTGCGCGGCGTACGCGTTCCGCCTGGACCGGGAGCGCATGACGCATCTGGTCTCGCTGCCCCTGCAGCAGATCCTCTACCGGCAGCTGATGTACGTCGTGCTGCTGCAGTCCTGGATCACCGCCCTGACCGGCGGCCGGCTGCGCTGGCAGAAGCTGCGCCGCACGGGCGTCGTCGGGTCAGCGCCGGGAGCGGTCCCGCAGTCGCGGGCCTCGCACAGCGGGAACGAACGGAGGCCGGTCGGATGACCACGCACGACTACCGGGCGGGAGCGACACCGCCGACGGGCACCCCGCGGCCGGACGTCCCGTGGCCCCGCACGGACCCGGGAACACCCGAGGGCCGGACGGGCCCGCACACCGGGACCGGGAGGACGGTTCCGCCCGCCGCGAGCGGGGAGACGGTCGCGCACCCCGCGACCGCTTCGGGACCCGACACCGCGACCGCGGCGGGACCGGGCGGCGCCGGACGGCCGCCGTCCGCCCCGGGCCGCCCCGGCCGTGACCGCTACCTGGACCTGCTCCGCTCCCTGGCCCTGGTCCGCGTCGTCTTCTACCACCTGTTCGGCTGGGGCTGGCTGACGGTCGTCTTCCCGTCCATGGGCGTGATGTTCGCGCTGGCGGGCTCCCTGATGGCGCGCTCCCTGAGCCGGCCGCCGCTGGGCGTGATCCGGGGACGCCTCCGCCGCCTGCTGCCCCCGTTCTGGGCGTTCGGCGCGGTGGCGCTGACGATGATGTTCCTGGGCGGCTGGAACCCCGCCAAGGACCCCGACCTCGGCGGGACCTGGGGTCTCGTCGAGATGTTCGACTACGTCGTCCCGGTGGGCGCCCCTCCGTTCCCCTGGCACCTCGGCTCCCCGTCGGGCCTGCTGGAGGACACCTGGGCGGTGCAGGGCGCGGGCGTGCTCTGGTACCTGCGGGCGTACCTGTGGTTCGTGGTCGCCTCGCCGTTCCTGCTCTGGGCGTTCCGCCGTGCCCCATGGGCCACCGTGCTGGCTCCGCTCGCGCTGACGGCCGTGATCGGCACGGGGCTGGTCACCATTCCCGGCGAGACGGGCAACACCGTCACGGACTTCGCGGTCTACGGCGGCTGCTGGGTCCTGGGCTTCGCCCACCACGAGGGCATGCTCGCGAAGGTCCCGCGCTACCTCGCCATCTCGTGCTCGGCCCTGATGATGGGCTTCGGCCTGTGGTGGGCCTCGGGCCATCTGGGCCCCGACGGCTGGGACCTGAACGACATCCCGCTGGCCGACGCGCTGTGGTCCTTCGGTTTCGTGGTGATCCTGCTCCAGTACAGCCCGTCGTGGCGGGAACTGCCGGGGCGCCTCGCCCGCTGGGACAAGATGGTCACGCTGTCCAACAACCGCGCGGTCACCATCTACCTGTGGCACAACATGCTCATCATGGCCACGGTCCCGATCCTCGACCAGCTGTACAACCTCCCCTTCATGGAGAGCGACCGGGCGACCGCGGCCCTCGACGCGACCTACACCCTGTGGATGTTCGTCCTGGTGTGGCCGCTGATCGGGCTGACCGTCCTGACCTTCGGCTGGGTCGAGGACCTGGCCGCCGGACGAAGCCCGCGCCTGTGGCCGAACGGGGCGAAGCGGCGACGGGCGAAACCCTGACGGGGGACACCGTCCCGTTCGTCCCGTCTCGTCACCCGATCGAATGCTTCGGGCCTTTTGCCCCGCTGCCGACGCCGCCGCGCCGCTAGCGTGACGGGTCCATCAACCGCCCGGTCCGGCTCCCCGGACCGGGCGCGACCCGTAAGAGGCCGAGGGCGTGGCAGAGCGGTTGGCCGTCGACGGCGATGAGCTGTCGCACTTCATGAGGATGCTCCGGCGATCCACGGAGTCGTTGCAGGGCCTGCGCAGGGCGCTGGAGGACGCCACGGTCACCGGACTGGGGACCGACGATCTCGACTGCGCCTGCGAGGACTTCCAGGACGACTGGAAGTACGGAGCCGACCGGATCGGCGAGCAGACCGCGGACCTCGCCGAGATCATCGGGCGGAGCAGGGACAGCTACCGCGAGGTCGACCGGGCCCTGGAACAGGCCCTGCGGAGGTCCGGGAACGGCACGGGCGGCGGTACGAGGTGAGCTACGAGCCCGAGGACACGGGAGCGGCACTCGACCCGAGGTCCCTCGCCGACCGCGACAAGCCGCAGGGGCTCAAGTCGGTCCCGCGCATCCCCCACCCCGACTATCCCCACCTGGGGTTCGACCCGGTGCCGGGCAGTACGGAGACCGTGGGCGGTCTGCGCAAGAAGCTCACGGGGTGCGCGAAGGTCCTCGAGGAGACGCACGGCCTGGTCACCAGGCTGATGGACGGCAGCTACTGGAAGGGCGACGCGGCGGTCGCCTTCCGCGAACAGCTGGACGGCGGACCGCTTCCCCTGAACCTGAGGAACGCCGCACGCTCCGTCCGCAAGGCCGCCGGCCAACTGGACCGCTGGGAAGGCGAACTGGACGACTTCCAGCGGCGGGCGAAGCGGCTCGAACAGGACGCGAAGGACGCGCAGGCCGCGCTGGACCGGGCCCATGGCCGCGCCGCGACCGCCGCTGACAGTCCCGACCTGGACGGGAAGGGCGCCGCGCACGACGCCGCGCACAAGTCGCTGACCAAGGCGAAGGCGGCGGTGGACGACGCGGAGGACGCGCTGCGCCGCATTCGGGGCAAGGCGCGCGAACTCGCCGAGGAACACGAGCGGCGGGCCCGGCTGCGGGCGGGCAGGATCCGCGAGGCGACACGGAAGCTGGCCCCGCACGAACCGGGCTGGTTCGACTCGGCCCTCGACTGGATCACCGAGAACCTCCCGGACATCCTGAGCACCCTGGGGGCGGTGATCGGCCTGGTAGCCCTGTTCGTGGTGTCGGGCGGGACGGTGGCGGCGGTGCTGTTGCTGGCCACGGCCGCGCTGAGTGGGACGGCGCTGGCTCTGCGGGTGTTCGGTGACCCGACCCTGCGTGAATCCCTGTGGGACGGATTCACCAAGGGTGAGTTCGACATCGACTTCTGGAGCAACGTCGTCACCGTCGGTGGTGACGCGCTGGGAGTGCTTCCCGGGATCGGTGCGGTGGGCAAGGGAGCCGCGATCGCCGTTCGGGCTACCGGCGAGGCGGGAGAAGTCCTGACGCTCAGCCAACGAGCGGCTCGATTCGGCACGGAAACCATGGAGCACGCGAAATCCATCGCCGAACTGGACAACGCACTGTTGGGCTTCACCGTCCGCGGTGCTCGAGCCGCATCCATTGCCAAGACGGTCGAAGTCACGTCGGCATCGATTGGCGTCGGTACGGCTGGGTTCGGCCTGGTCATGGCTGCCGTGGACACAGATGACGACGGTCTCAAGGACGGGTCCGTCGCGAGCGTCGACGGAGCGCGGCTAGGCCTGGACGCCGGTGCACTTGTCAGCCTTGCCCGCCACGTGTTCTGAAGCGAGCAGAGAGAAGGGATTGCGCAAATGGATCCGACGACCCACCGGACCGCCTGGGATCACCCGCCGACGAGGCGCGCCTGGATTTTGCACATGGTCCTGATCGTGTGGCGTTTCACCGGCTGGCTCGCAGCCTGGATCGGGAGCCTCTTCCTCATTGTGGCCACACCACGGTGGGCCGGTTGGTTGTTCCTCGTACTGCTGCTCTATGCAACGTTCCGGGCCGTTCTTCAGCTCGCCTATGTTCGGCCCTCCCTCCAGATCCAGCGGGTCCTGTGGGAGTACCCCTGGCAGCTCCTCACCGATGTCCCCCGGGGACGGGCCAGGCATCCGTCGGTCGAAGAGGACGAAATGTGGCTGGAGTTGGAGAATCCCGAGGAGCCGGGGGAGCGGATCCCGCTGTTGTTCCTCTCCACCATGCGCACCTTCTGGTGGATGCGGCGGATCGGTACCGCCCGTACGAAACCGGAGCTCAAGGCGGAGATCGAGCCGCTCTGGTTCGCCGGTGACCCCCGGTTCGTCGCCGTCGTCGCGGCATCCGGCCGGAAGGGCGACGCGCCCAGGAGACTGCATCTGCTCTATCAGCGCACGGCCACGGGCCGCCGGGGCATCGAGCCCACCGACCGGAACGCGAGCCCGGCCGCCCTCGAACGGGCCCGGCGTTGCGGCGCCCACGTTCCCGACGCGGTGCGCCCGCACGCGCGTCCCCACTGACGCGCAACCGGCGGGATTCGATGACCACCGCTCCTCACTTCACCGTCGCGGACTCGGCCGGGGACCCCGACGCCGTCATCTGGTTCGCGGAACCGGCCGGCTTCACCGCCGTGCCCCTCGACGCGCTGCTGCCCGACCCGGACTCCCTGGCGTCCGACGATCTGCGCGCGGCCGTCGAGCCGTTGCTCCGGGCGGCGCCCGACGCGTTCGTGCGCCGTCGGTTCATCGACGAGCTGTCCCAAGGGCAGCATCTGCTGGGCGCGTTGAGGGAGGAGGGAACCGTCCACTGCTCGATCGGGCTGCACCGTGACGACGTCGGAGAGGGCGATACGAGCGGTGGCCCGCCGCTGCTGTCCTTCTTCACCGTCTCCTGGCGGTCCACGGCGGTGGCGTCCCGGGCCGCGACGGCCGCCCGTGCGGTCAGTGGTCTCGGTGCCGGAGCCTGCGTCGAATACGTCGAACTGCCCTGCGGGCCGGTCACGTTCAGCGAGGACCTGTCCCTGCCCAGGGCCGTCGAAGGGGTTCCTCGGGTGCCCCTGGTCCAGTTCCGTGCGTACCTGCCGCATCCGGACTGCCGGCGCTTGGCCGTGTTCACGCTGAGCACCGCCGCCGTCGGGCACCGGGAGCAGTACCGGGCGATCCTCCGCCGGATCGCGTCGCTGACCAGCTTCGACGGCCCGCTCCGTCCGGCTCCCGGCGGGCGGGCGTGAACGTGGCCGGGGGCTTTGCGGACAGCAACCGGGTGAACCGGGTGAGCGGTGTCGGTCACCCAATTGCGGTCCGTTGAGCTCCGGTTGGCGATGGTATGGGTCTGTGTGGGCGGCCACTGTTACGCCCTTGGCACCATTCGCGCTGGTGTGTTCGCACAGGCCCCCGCTAGCGTGTTGGTGCCCTTCCGCACCCCACGCCGCTCAGGAGTCCGCCGTGAACCGCCGTTCCCGCCTGCTCACCACAGTCGCTGCCGGAGCGTCAGCTGCGCTGCTTTTGACCGCGTGCGGCGGGGGTGGGGACAAGCCGAAGACCAACGACAAGATCGCCGGCGCGGACACGGGTTCCAAGTCCCCGTCCCCGAGCGCGACGCCGACCCAGGACCAGGGCCGCCCGAAGATCGAGCTGCCGTCCGACCTCCACTACAACTTCGAGTGGCGAAAGACTGGCAACAAGGACAAGGGCGACGTCCTGGCCGACGGTGTCTTGTTCATCAAGGCCACGGACCAGGCCATCGCCAATCAGAATTCACTCGACCCCGCATATCGCTTCTACTCGTCGGAAGAGCTTGCTGCGGCGACGCAGAAGTACGTGCAGCGATTTGTTGACCACAAGGCCCGTACCACTGGGACTTATCGCTTCTACAGCGAGTCGGTGACTCTTCTGGGTGACGGATCGGCGGCGCTCGCCTACTGCGAGGACCAGGGCAAGGCGTACAACAAGTACGTCAAGACCGGAAAGGTCGACAAGACCCCGGTCACGAAGAACAGCTACATCTTCTACAACACGTCTCTGAAGCGGAACTCGGATGGCGTCTGGGTGACGCAGGACATGCTTTCGGAGAGGGGGAGCTCCAAATGTCAGCCGTGAAATGGCGCGGGATCGTGAGCGGTTCCGCGATAGCAGTGATTCTCTTGGGCAACGCGAGTCCGGCGAATGCCGACGACGACTTCGGTGGCGGAAGCCAGAAGCCCGGTGGCCATGCCTCTGGTAACAGCGACGCCAAGGGAAGCCTCACCGCCACCGCCGGAGCCGTCGTCTTCGATCGGTCCAAGAACGGGGCCGGGGATGCCGCCGGGCCCGTGGCCTCCTCCTCAGGGAACTGGACCCCGCCCGCCTGCTACTACGCCCCGAAGTACAGCCCGGACGAGCTGCAGAAGTACCTGGAGCCGATCTGGAACGCCGAGTCGACCGGTTCCGACTGGGACCAGACCCAGCGGGACAGGTACGTCAACGGCGGAGAGGCCAAGGACTTCAACAAGGACAAGGCCGGCAAGGGCTACTGGTGGGACTCGTACGTCACCCCGGGCCGTGAGGGCGACCCCCACGCGCTGGACTGCGACAAGCCGATCTTCTGGGTCGACAAGGGCGACCCCCCGCCGGCGGACATTCCGCAGGCGATCACCCCAGAGGTACTGGCACAGCTCGCGTACGCGGAGATACGCGTGCCCGGGACCAAGGTGGACCTCGCTCCCGAGGGCACCACGAAGGTGAACCTGCCGACGTGGGCCTGGCTGGACACGGCGAAGTTCAAGCCGGTGTCGGTGACCGCCTCGGTGCCCCTGCTCGGCGTGACGGCGACGACGACGGCCGAGCCGGTCGCGCTGAGGATCGATCCCGGTACGGCGGACGCGCAGACGTACCCCGCGTCGGGCGTCTGCGAGATCGAGGGCGACCGCATCGGCGAGGCGTACGCGAAGGGCAAGGCCGGGAAGACCCCGCCCTGCGGAGTGAAGTATCTGCGTTCCTCGGGTGACGGCTCCTACAAGCTGAGGGCCACGATCACCTGGAAGATCCACTGGACGGGCACGGGCGTGACCGACCCGCGGGACCTGCCGGACGGCACCTTCGGAGCCGACCAGGACGTCGTCGTGCAGGAGATCCAGTCCGTCAACCGCTGAGCCGGGAAGAGGCCGGACGGGGTTGGAAGGGGCCGGGAGGGGCCGGACCGCCCACCGGCCCCGGGTCAAGTGCCGGTAAACCGCGCCACCCGGCCGTTCTGCGGGGATGTCCGGGCGTGAAATGGTGGGGGACAGGCCGTCGCAGGTGTGAACGGGACAGGTCGACGGGGAGCGGGGGGACGCGGTGAGCAAGCGGCAGATCCGGAAGATGTTCGGGCTGATGGCCCAGGGCCAGGCGGTGGAGCTCACGAGCCCCATGGCCTCGGTGAAGAAACTGGCCCGACTCGCCTTCATCGCGCAGCAGTTCGGCTACGAGTACGCCGACGTGCGTCAGGGCGCCGGCCGCAACAACGCGCTCACGATGCTCATCGTGCCCGACCCCGGGCCGCAGGCGCAGGCGCGGGCCGCGCAGAACTGGGCGCAGTATCCGCAGGCCGGTGACGGCGTCTCGCTGCCGCCCGTCGTCCCCGACGCCCTGGAACTCCTCAAGGCCCGCATCAACTTCGACCTCACCGGCAAGAACGCCGAGAAGCGCATGGTGTACGCGGCCCTCGGCCTCAGCGTCGGGTGCGCCGTCCTCGCGGTACGGGCGGGCGGGAGCTCCGACGCCTTCGCGGTGGCCGGCATCCTCTGGGCCGTGCTGATGGTCGTCCTCGCCGTCGGTCTCGTCGTCACCCGCAAGCGGAACGCCAAGTTCGCGGCGCTGCTGGCCGCGGCCGGGTTCGCGCCCGTGACGGAGGAGGGCGGACGGGTGCGGTATCTGCCGCCGACCGCGGGACACGCCGGGCAGCCCACCGGCCCGTACGGCCCCTACACCCCGTACGCCGGCCAGGCCCCCCAGGCACCGCAGCCCCCGTACGCCGGCCAGGCACCGCAACCCCCTTACCCCGGTCAGGCACCGCAACCCCCTTACGCCGGCCAGGCACCGCAACCCCCTTACCCCGGTCAGGTGCCCCAGCCCCCGTACGCCGGGCAGGCTCCCTACCCCGGCCAGGCTCCGGTGGCTCCGCAGGCGCCGTACGCGGGTCAGGGTCCGTACGCCTCCCAGGTCCCCGGCCCCTACGGCGGGCAGCCTCCCGTCGTCCCGAACGGGCCCGGCAACCCGTACGCCGCCCAGCCCGGCCCCGTACCGCCGAAGCCTCCCCAGTAGGCCCACGGCTCCGGCGCCGCTACTCCTCCCAGGTCTCGGGCAGCCCGAACGCGGCGAAGACCGAGGGGAGTTGGAACACCACCGTGTGGCTCACCGCGCCGTCCTCGGCCGTGAAGACCTGAAGCGTGTGCAGGCGGTGCGTGTCGTCGCCGGGGGCGCGGACGTAGGCCGCCACGGCCGGCTGGCCGTTCGCCGAGGTCGGGCGCAGCCGCCAGTCCGTGCCGCGCATCGCGAAGACGCGGGCGATGAAGGCGACGTAGGCGTCGGGGCCGACGTACCAGTTGAGGACCGGGGGCATCTCCAGGACGACGTCCCGGGTGAGCAGGGCGCGCAGGGCGTCGAGATCGGCGTCCTCGAAGGCGCGCAGATAGCGGTCGATCACCAGGCGCTGCCCTGGGTCCGGGGGTTCCGTCACCTCTTCCTCCGTCAGCCCCGCCTCGCCCAGCCGGGCGCGGGCCCGCTGGAGCGCGCTGTTCACCGAGGCGGTCGACGTGCCGAGGGCCTCGGCCACCTCGGCCGCCGACCAGGCCAGTACGTCGCGCAGGATGAGGACCGCCCGCTGCCGCGGGGGCAGCAGCTGCATCGCGGTGATCAGCGCGAGGCGCAGACTGCCCCGGGCGGCGACCACGCCCGCGGGATCCCCGGCCGCCGCCCCGGCGCCGAAGGCGGTCCCGGCCGTGCCCCGGTCGGGGAACGGTTCGAGCCAGGGCACCTCCGCCGCCAGGGTCATCGGCGCCCCGGGATCCTCCAGCGCGCCGACCAGACCGGACGGCAGCGGACGGCGGGTGCGGCCGCGCAGCGCGGTCAGACAGCGGTTGGTGGCGATGCGGTACAGCCAGGTGCGCAGGGAGGCGCGGGCGGCGTCGTAGCGGTCGTAGGCGAGCCAGGCCCGGAGCATCGTGTCCTGCACCAGGTCCTCGGCCTCGTGCACCGAGCCGACCATCCGGTAGCAGTGGGTCAGCAGTTCGCGGCGGTAGGGAGCCGTCCCCTTCTCGAAGTCCTCGCGCCTCCCGAAACGGTCGTCGTCCCGCTCCCGTTCGGATCGGTCGTCCTCCTGCCCGAAGCCGCCGGCGCCTCGCCGGCCGTCGTCGCCCCGCCCGTCGCCGGCGTCACCGCGCGCGAAGCCCCCGTCGCGCGCGTCCTCCTCGCCGTCCCCGCCGCCCTCGCCGTCCTCGTCGAAGCGGTCGGCGTCAGGTGTCTGCATGGTCTGCTCCTCGGCTGCGTCCCGTCGCTCACCCGTACCTACCTCACGGCCCGCGCGTATTCATCGCCCCGGCACCGATGAGTTCGCCGCGGCCCCGAGGTACATACCGGCGACCGAACCCGATCGAGCAGGAGGAACCACCATGACCAGCACCGACACCGTCCAGGACGTCCGCGCCGTCCTCGACCGTCTCTACGCCGCCTGGGCCGAGTACGACGCCGACGCCTTCGCCGCGCTCTACACCGAGGACGCCACCGTGGTGATGCCGGGCGTCTTCAACGACGGGCGGGAGGAGATCCGCGCCTACATCAAGGCCGGGTTCGAGGGGCCGCTGAAGGGGTCCCGGCCGATCGACGAGCCCCGGCGCGTCCGGTTCCCGCGGCCCGGCACCGCGGTCGTCGTCAGCGAGGCCGGGATCCTCCTGGCCGGGGAGAGCGAGGTGCCCGCGGACCGGCAGCACCGGGCGACCTGGGTGCTCGTCCGCGATCCCGGCGACGGGACCTGGGCCATCACCTCGTACCACAACGCGTCCGTCTGACAGCCCGGACGACAGCCCGGACGACAGCACCGAGCGGGCCCGCCGGGGGTCCGCGCGCCCGTCCGGCGGGCGCGCGGACCGCGGGCGGTCCACCCCCTCCCGGGCCGTCCTCACCGCCGGGCCCGGGACCGGGTGAGAGCAACGTTCCCTTCAGGTCACTCACAGCCACAGGGCGGAAACGCGCCCTCCCTACCTTCGGGTTCAGGAGGCCGGCAGGCCCGGAGAACCAATGGAGGCGTGTGATGACTGCCCCAGCCACGAGTAGGGCCCCCGCGCGGGGCGGTCGCTGGATCGAGGAGTGGGACCCCGAGGACGAGACCTTCTGGGCGGAGAAGGGGGAGAAGGTCGCCCGGCGCAACCTGCTCTTCTCCGTCCTGTCCGAGCACATCGGCTTCTCCGTCTGGACGATGTGGTCGGTGCTGGTCCTGTTCATGGGACCGGAGTACGGGCTCACCCCGGCCGACAAGTTCCTGCTCACCTCGATGGTGACGCTGGTCGGCGCGGTCGTGCGGGTCCCCTACACCTTCGCCGTCGCGCTCTTCGGCGGCCGGAACTGGACCATCGTGTCCGCGAGTCTGCTGCTCGTGCCGACCGTCGCCGCGTTCGTGGTGATGAAGCCCGGCACCTCGTTCACCACGTTCCTCGTGGTCGGGCTGCTGGCCGGCGTCGGCGGCGGCAACTTCGCCTCCAGCATGACCAACATCAACGCCTTCTTCCCGCTGCGGAAGAAGGGCTGGGCGCTCGGCCTCAACGCGGGCGGCGGCAACATCGGCGTCCCCGTCATCCAGCTGGCGGCGCTCGCGATCATCGGCGCGAGCGGCGGTCCCCGGGTGCTCCTCGGGATCTACATCCCGCTGGTCGTCCTGGCCGCCGTGCTCGCGGCCCTCTTCATGGACAACCTCGCCTCCGTGAAGAACGACACCGGCGCCGCCGTGGACGCCGCCAAGGACGCGCACACCTGGATCATGGCGTTCCTCTACATCGGGACGTTCGGCTCGTTCATCGGCTACGCCTTCGCCTTCGGGCAGGTGCTCCAGGTCGAGTTCGGGCGCACCCCGCTCCAGGCCGCCTACCTCACCTTCATCGGCCCGCTGCTCGGCTCCCTGATCCGGCCCGTGGGCGGCTGGCTCGCCGACCGCTACGGCGGCGCCCGCATCACCCTCTGGAACTTCGTCGCCATGGCCGTGGCGACCGGGGTCCTGGTGTTCGCCAGCAGTGAGAAGTCCCTGACGCTGTTCGTCTCGGTCTTCGTGGTCCTCTTCGTACTCAGCGGCCTCGGCAACGGGTCGACGTACAAGATGATCCCCGGCATCTTCCAGAACAAGGCGCTGGAGGCGGGGCTCGAAGGGGAGGAGGCCGCCCGTCACGGACGCCGGCTCTCCGGCGCCGCCATGGGACTGATCGGCGCGGTGGGCGCGCTCGGCGGAGTCGGCATCAACCTCGCCTTCCGCCAGTCGTTCCTCGAATCAGGCTCCGGCACCGGCGCCTTCGTCACCTTCCTCGCCTTCTACGCGGTGGCGTTCGTGGTCACCTGGGCCGTATACCTTCGCCGCCCGGCCGCGGCGATCCCGGCAAGCGCCACCGCCGAGACGAAGCCCCAGCTCAGCTACGCCGAGGTGTGACGTAACACGCCCGACATCACCTTGATCCGAGCCTGTCACGGTCCGTTGACAGGCTCGGATCAGCCACGACGTACGACAGCAGTGACCCGTACGACGACTCGACGAGCGCGAGACGAGAACCCCATGTACGACGAACAGCAGCGACCCGACCACGGGCCACTCTCCGGGTTCACCGTGGGGGTGACCGCCGCGCGCCGCGCCGACGAGCTGGGCGCGCTGCTCCAGCGGCGCGGCGCCACCGTCGTGCACGCACCGGCCCTGCGGATCGTTCCCCTCGCCGACGACGGCGAACTGCTCACCGCGACCAAGGAACTGGTCGACAACGCACCCGACGTGGTGGTGGCCACCACCGCCATCGGATTCCGCGGCTGGGTCGAGGCCGCCGACGGCTGGGGGCTGGGCGAGGAACTGCTCGCCCGGCTGCGCGGCGTCGAACTCCTCGCCCGCGGGCCCAAGGTGAAGGGCGCGGTCCGGGCCCAGGGCCTCACCGAGGAGTGGTCGCCGTCCTCCGAGTCGATGGCCGAGGTCCTCGACCGGCTCCTGGAGGAGGGCGTGGACGGCCGGCGCATCGCCGTGCAGCTGCACGGGGAACCGCTGCCCGGGTTCGTCGAGTCGCTGCGGGCCGCGGGCGCCGAGATCGTCCTCGTGCCCGTGTACCGGTGGATGCCGCCCGAGGACATCGCCCCGGTCGACCGGCTGCTCGACGCCACCCTCACCCGGGGCCTGGACGCGCTCACCTTCACCAGCGCCCCCGCCGCGGCCTCCCTGCTGTCGCGGGCCGAGGAGCGGGGCGTACGCGCGGAGTTCCTCGCCGCGCTGCACCACGACGTCCTGCCCGCCTGCGTCGGCCCGGTCACCGCCCTGCCGCTCCAGGCCGTCGGCATCGACACCGTCCAGCCCGAACGCTTCCGGCTCGGCCCCCTCGTCCAGCTGCTCTGCCAGGAACTTCCCGGCCGGGCGCGGGCGTTGCCGATCGCCGGGCACCAGGTGGAGATCCGGGGCCACGCGGTGCTGGTCGACGGGGCGCTGCGGCCCGTACCGCCCGCCGGGATGTCGCTGCTGCGCGCCCTCGCGCGGCGGCCCGGCTGGGTGGTGGCGCGGTCCGAACTGCTGCGCGCGCTGCCGGGGTCCGGCCGTGACGAGCACGCGGTGGAGACCGCGATGGCCCGGCTGCGGACGGCACTCGGCGCGCCCCGGCTGATCCAGACGGTCGTCAAGCGCGGCTACCGCCTCGCGCTCGACCCCGCGGCCGACGCCAAGTACGCCGACGTCTGAGCCGGCCGCCGGTGCCGCAGCAGGGCACGGGTGAGCAGGGCCGTCGCCAGCGTCGACAGCACCGCCCGGACGACGTTCCACGCCACCCACGGGTCCTCGAACCGGTCGCGCACCGCGGCCGGATCGGCGATCCGCGCGGGGGTGCCCGCGTTCGCGAGACCGTCGTTGAGCGGGACGCTCACGGTCACGGTGATCAGGAACACGAGCGCGTACGCGGCGAACGCGGCCAGCCCCCATCTGCTCCCCGGCGTCCCGCGGGACTGCCACGCGGCGAGCGCCGTCAGCACGAGCGCGCCGAAGAAGCCCAGGAAGAAGACCGGGTTCTGGATCACCTCGTTGATGTTCTGCATGACCTCGATGAAGACGCGGTCGCCGCTGCGCGCGAGCGCCGGCATCACCGCGCAGGCGAAGATGTAGAAGACCCCGGCGACCAGGCCCGTCGCGACCGTGGCCGCCCCCAGTACTCCCGCCGCCGTGTCGTGCCGTCGTGTGCTCTCGTCCGTCATGCCGTCCAGTCAACCGGCGCCCGGGAGCGGGGGACATGGCCGAGAGGCGCGGGGGCATAAGCGGGCGTCCACGGTCCGCCGCGCCCCGGGCACGGTAGGTATCCGGTGGGCATCCGGTACGGGACCGGTGCCGAGTCTTCCGGCGGGGCGCCGGGGGATGCACTGTAGGGGGGACGACGGCGGGTGACCCCAAGGCGGTGACAGGCACATGGCATCGGGCACGGCCACAGCCTCGTACGAGCTGCGGTTCGACTCCGGGCGGATCTGCCTGGACCTGACGGCGACCACCCATCCCGAGGAACGCCTCGGCACCGAGGCCCGGTTGGGAGCCTGGCTCCTCGGGTCCGGGCTGGCACCCGCGGGCACCGCGCTGGCCGCCGTGGACGCCTCGTGGCTGCTCGCCTTCAGGGAACTGCGGGGACAGATAACCCGGTTGGTGCGCGGCGAACTGGACGGGCGGCCCGCGGACGGGGCGCTCGCCCGCGTCAACGCCCTCGCGCTCGCGGCCCCGCCCGCCCTCTGCGCCGTCCGCGCCGACGACGGCTCGCTGTGCCGGGCCCTGCACACCCCGCCCCGCTGCGCCGAACTGCTCTCCGTGGTCGCCCGGGACGCCCTCGACCTGCTCACCGACCCTGACGCGCGCGGGAGTCTGAGACAGTGTGAGGGTGACAACTGCCCGATCGTCTACCTCGACACCTCGCGCGGCCGGCGCCGGCGCTGGTGCTCAAGCGAGGTGTGCGGCAACCGGGAGCGCGTGGCCCGGCACCGGCGGCGGGCGGCCCTGGCGCGGGCCTGAATCACATCGGTGCGTGATCCGCCAGTGACTCGACGTGATCGATGCTCATTCTTTTCGCGCTCTACACATCTTCACCAGAAAAAATACTGAACACTTTGAACACCCGCGTACCGAGACACGTACCCGGTGATGAGCGACCGACTGGGGGAACCCCCGGACACCGGAGGTAGGCGTGCGCAAGGATTCAGCCGTGGCTGATGAACACAGGCCAAGGGCCCGACATCGCATGTCTCAGCAGTCCTCGTCGACCGAACCCGACGAGGAGCTGATGCGTGCGCTGTACCGGGAACACGCGGGGCCGTTGCTGGCCTACGTGCTGCGCCTGGTGGCCGGAGACCGGCAGCGCGCCGAAGACGTTGTGCAGGAAACACTCATCCGTGCCTGGAAGAACGCCGGCCAGCTCAATCGAGCGACCGGTTCTGTACGCCCCTGGCTGGTGACGGTCGCCCGGCGCATCGTCATCGACGGCCACCGCAGCCGGCAGGCCCGGCCGCAGGAGGTCGACCCGTCGCCGCTGGAGGTCATCCCCGCGGAGGACGAGATCGACAAGGCGTTGTGGCTGATGACACTGTCGGACGCGCTGGACGACCTGACCCCTGCTCACAGGGAAGTACTGGTCGAAACTTACTTCAAAGGGCGTACCGTCAATGAGGCGGCCGAAACGCTCGGCATTCCCAGCGGCACTGTGCGCTCACGGGTTTTCTACGCCCTGCGGTCGATGAAGCTGGCGCTTGAGGAGCGGGGGGTGACGGCATGAACACGTACGGGGGTTACGGAACAGGTGGTCCGGGAGCCATGCAAGGTCCACGAGGACAGCAAGGGTCCGGGGACAACATTCACGAGACTGTCGGCGCCTACGCGCTCGGCATTCTCGACGACATCGAGGCGACCGCCTTCGAGGAGCACCTCGCCTCCTGCGAATGGTGCGCCCAGCAGCTCGACGAGCTCGCCGGCATGGAACCGATGCTCGCCGCCCTCGCCGACCTGCCCGCCTCGCAGGGCAGCCCGGCGATCGCCGAGTCCCTCTCGGCCCGCCCGAGCCCGCGGCTCGCGGAACGGCTGGTGGACGAGGTCTCGGCCCGCCGCGCCCAGAAGCGCCGGCGCGGTATGTACCTGGTGGCGGCCGCGGCCGCGCTGATCATCGGCGGCCCGCTGACCGTCATGGCGGTCAACGGCGGCAGCGACACCGGAACGAACACCCCGCAGGCGCACGCGACCAGTCCCGCCAAGGCGGCCTTCCAGGTCATCACCGACAAGGCGTCGGCCACCGACCCGAAGACCAAGGTCAGCGCCGTCGTCGCGATCGAGCCGAAGGACTGGGGCACCCACGCCGTCCTCCAGCTGAAGAACGTCACGGGCCCGGAGAAGTGCTCGCTGATCGCCGTCGGCAAGAACGGCGAGCGCGAGACGGTCACGTCCTGGTCGGTCCCGGAGTGGGGCTACGGCACCCCCAACGCCAAGACCGAGCAGGCCAAGGAACCGCTCTACGTCCACGGCGGCGCGGCCTTCACCCCGAACCAGATCGATCACTTCGAGGTCATGACCTTCGGCGGGAAGCGTCTCGTCGAGGTGAAGGCGTGAGCGGACTCCGGGCGCGCACGTAGCCCGGCGGGCCTCCCTTCGCGTACGGTTGACGGCTGCCCAGCACGTCAGAAGGGGGCGCCCGGTGGCCGCTCAGGCTCAGCAGGAAACCGCGCTCGGCTCGGTCCACACACCCGTACCGGACGAATCCGTCAAGGACGACTCCGTACGGGAGCGTGAGATCGCCGTCGAACAGGAACATCTGGACCGGGTCTACCGGCGCCTCGAGGAGAAGATCCACGAGGCCGAGTTCCTCATGCACGACGCCGCCCAGCGCGGTCACGTCGGCACACCGGGGGCGCTCGCGGAGCGGGACGCCCAGGTGTTCCGCGCGGGGATCCACCTCAACCGTCTCAACAACGAGTTCGAGGACTTCCTGTTCGGCCGGATCGACCTGCTCCGCGGCAAGGACGGCGTGAAGGGGCCCGACGGCGCCTACACCGCGGTCGAGCCCGCCGAGGGCGCGGTCCGCGAGGACAACACCGCCGACATCGCCGAGACGCTCCACATCGGCCGCATCGGTGTCCTGGACGCCGAGTACGCCCCGCTGGTGATCGACTGGCGGGCACCGGCCGCCGCCCCCTTCTACCGCTCCACCCCCGTCGACCCCGGCCGGGTCGTGCGCCGCCGGGTCATCCGCTCCAAGGGCCGCCGGGTCCTCGGGGTCGAGGACGACCTCATGCGCCCGCAGGTCAAGGCCTCCCTCGACGGCCGTGAGCTGCCCGTCATCGGCGACGGCGCCCTCATGGCCGCGCTCGGGCAGGCCCGCAGCCACACCATGCGGGACATCGTGGCCTCCATCCAGGCCGAGCAGGACCTGGTGATCCGCGCGCCCGCCGCCTCCGTGACCTACGTCGAGGGCGGCCCCGGCACCGGCAAGACGGCCGTCGCCCTGCACCGGGCCGCCTACCTCCTGTACCAGGACCGCCGCCGCTACGCCGGAGGCATCCTGATCGTCTCTCCGACCCCGCTGCTCGTCGCCTACACCGAGGGCGTCCTGCCCTCGCTCGGCGAGGAGGGGCAGGTCGCGATCCGCGCGATCGGCTCCCTCGTCGACGGTGTGGCCGCCACGCTCTACGACTCCCCGGCCGTGGCCCGCGCCAAGGGCTCCTCGCGGATGCTGAGAGTGCTGCGGAAGGCGGCGCGCGGGGCGCTGGAGACCCCGGCCGCACCGGCCGGCGCCGACACCGGCCAGCTCGCACTCGGCGAGCCCGAGCCCGGCCCCGCGGCCACTCCCAACCGGCTGCGGGTCGTCGCCTTCGGACGCCGGCTGGAGCTGGAGGCGCCCGAGCTGGACCGGATCAAGCACAACGCGCTCGGCGGGACCGCGCCGGTCAACCTGCTGCGCCCGCGGGCCCGCAGACTGCTGCTCGACGCCCTGTGGGCGAAGTCCGGCGCCGGGAGCCGGCACTCGGACCCCGAGCTGGCCGCCGAGCTGCGGTCCTCCTTCGACGAGGACGTCACCTCCGAGGACAGCTTCACGGCCTTCCTGGACGCCTGGTGGCCGGAGCTGACCCCGCGCGGGGTGCTGACCGCCATGGCCGACGAACGGCGCCTCGGACGCTGGGCGCGCCGGATCCTCAACCCCGGGGAGGTCCGCCGGGTGGCCCGCTCGCTCAAGCGGGACGGGTTCTCCGTGCACGACGTGGCGATGCTCGACGAGCTGGAGGCCATCGTCGGGACCCCCGCCCGGCCGAGGAAGCGCCGTGATCTGGACCCGCTGGACCAGCTCACCGGCCTCGACGAGCTGATGCCGGTGCGCGAGGAGACGCAGCGCGAGCGCGCCGAGCGGCTGGCCCAGGAGCGGACCGAGTACGCGCACGTCATCGTCGACGAGGCGCAGGACCTCACGCCCATGCAGTGGCGGATGGTGGGCCGGCGCGGCCGGCACGCCACCTGGACCGTCGTCGGCGACCCGGCCCAGTCCTCCTGGTCCGACCCGGACGAGGCGGCCGAGTCCCGGGACGAGGCGCTCGGTACCCGCCCCCGGCGCCGCTTCACCCTCACCGTGAACTACCGCAACCCGGCGGAGATCGCCGAGCTGGCCGCCAAGGTCCTCGCCCTCGCCATGCCGGGCTCGGAGTCGCCGTCCGCCGTGCGGTCCACCGGCGTCGAGCCCCGCTTCGCGGTCGTCCGGGACTCCCTCGCCGAGACCGTGCGCGCCGAGGCGGCCCACCTCCTCGACCGGGTCGACGGCACCGTGGGCGTCGTCGTCGCCATGAACCGGCGCGAGGAGGCCGCCCGCTGGCTCGCCGGGCTCGGGGACCGCGTGGTGGCCCTCGGAAGCCTGGAGGCCAAGGGCCTGGAGTACGACGCGACGGTGGTCGTGTCGCCCGCGGAGATCGCCGACGAGTCGCCCGCCGGACTGCGGGTGCTGTACGTCGCCCTGACCCGGGCCACACAGCAGCTGACGGTCGTCTCCAGCGAGCGGGACGAGCCCGACGCGGACGGGGTGCCCGACCTCCTGCGCGACTGACCTCGCCGCCTTCCGGGCGACGCACGGGCCCGACCCGCGGCCTTCCCCGGGCGGCGGGCGGGACCGGTCTCGCCACCTTCCCCGGACGGCGGGCGGGACCGGCCCGTGTCGCTTCCCCCGGACGGCGGACGCCCCGCGCGTCCTCCACCGGGCCCGGGAAGCGGCCCCCGCGGGCCCGGGTCCCGTCCCGCCGAAAAGATCTCCCCGGACGGGAATTGCTCCACGGGAATCCTTTGTTACCTTTGACGTGGCACCGGCCCGATCCAAGCCCCCGGGCCCAACCTTCGTCGCTACGAGCGACCACTTGCCGCGAGGCGAGCATGGCGGGTCGGTGTCATTGAACGTCGTCCTTCACCGAAGGACAGGAGAGGCCCACGTCGTCGGACGTGGGCCTCTTTCGTCATGACCCGGGTCTCTTCCGCCGCTCCCGTCCCTCTCGTAGAGTGGAATCCGTTTTCCGAAAACACGCACTCCGGTGAACAAAACGTTCGCAATCCGGGGCGACTACCGCGTACTCAGGGGTAGGTGCGACGATCGGACGGCACACAGCAGTGACTCGGTGAAAAGCAGAGGAAGTCGGCCATGGCAACGGCGCCCAGCGTCTCCTACTCGATGACGGTCCGGCTGGAGGTGCCCGCGAGCGGAACCGCGGTCTCCCAGCTCACCACGGCCGTGGAGTCCAGCGGAGGCTCGGTGACCGGCCTCGACGTGACCGCCTCGGGCCACGAGAAGCTCCGGATCGACGTCACCATCGCGGCGACCTCCACCTCCCACGCGGACGAGATCGTCGAGCAGCTGCGGCAGATCGAGGGCGTGACCCTCGGCAAGGTCTCCGACCGTACGTTCCTCATGCACCTCGGCGGCAAGATCGAGATGCAGTCCAAGCACCCGATCCGCAACCGTGACGACCTGTCCATGATCTACACCCCGGGTGTGGCCCGGGTGTGCATGGCGATCGCCGAGAACCCCGAGGACGCCCGGCGCCTCACCATCAAGCGCAATTCCGTTGCGGTCGTGACGGACGGCTCCGCCGTCCTCGGTCTCGGCAACATCGGCCCGAAGGCCGCGCTGCCCGTCATGGAGGGCAAGGCGGCCCTCTTCAAGCGCTTCGCCGGCATCGACGCCTGGCCGCTGTGCCTGGACACCCAGGACACCGACGCGATCGTCGAGATCGTGAAGGCGATCGCCCCCGGCTTCGCGGGCATCAACCTGGAGGACATCTCCGCGCCGCGCTGCTTCGAGATCGAGGCCCGGCTGCGCGAGGCCCTCGACATCCCCGTCTTCCACGACGACCAGCACGGCACCGCGATCGTCGTCCTCGCCGCCCTGACCAACGCACTTCGCGTCGCGGGCAAGGAGATCGGCGACATCAGGGTCGTCATGTCCGGTGCGGGAGCGGCCGGTACGGCCATCCTCAAACTGCTGATCGCCGCGGGCGTGAAGCACGCCGTCGTCGCCGACATCCACGGCGTCGTGCACGCGGACCGCGCCGACCTCGTCGACGCCGCAGCGGACTCCCCGCTGCGCTGGATCGCCGACAACACCAACCTCGAAGGCCTCACGGGCACGTTGAAGGAGGCCGTGCAGGGCGCCGACGTCTTCATCGGTGTCTCCGCCCCGAACGTCATCGACGGCGACGACGTGGCCTCGATGGCCGACGACGCCATCGTGTTCGCGCTCGCGAACCCCGACCCCGAGGTCGACCCGGCAATCGCCCGCCAGACCGCGGCAGTTGTCGCCACCGGCCGCTCCGACTTCCCCAACCAGATCAACAACGTCCTGGTGTTCCCGGGCGTCTTCCGTGGCCTCCTGGACGCACAGTCGCGTACCGTCAACACGGACATGATGCTCGCCGCCGCAGCCGCGCTCGCGAACGTGGTGACCGAGGACGAGCTCAACCCGAACTACATCATCCCCAGCGTCTTCAACGACAAGGTCGCGGGCGCGGTCGCCGGAGCGGTGCGCGACGCGGCGAAGGCCGCCGGGGCGGGCGACGCGGCCAACACGAGCGCGTAGCACGGGTCGAGCCGGGCCGCGAGTCCGTGCCGTACCGGCCTTCGTGGCGCCTGTGACGGGCGCCACGACCGCCCGGACCCCGGCGCGTCGCGGAACGCGGGGCCAGTGGCCGCCTCTAGGGTGGCGGCCAGGTTCAGGCCTCGCAGGGGCCTCTTCGTGTGACCCCCAAGGGTGTTCGTGTGACTCCCAGGGGTGCCGGATTGGCTTTCCCGCCGCAGGTGGGGGCAGGATGCGTCTTCGGGCGCGACGGTCTGGCTACGGACCCGGGTCCGGGAGCCGACCGAGGTCCCTGGCAGCATCGGCTTCACTGTGCCCGATATGCGGCTCCGCCGCGTGGCACGCCTCAACAGCAAGAAGAACACGGGAGTAACAACATGAACCGCAGTGAGCTGGTGGCCGCGCTGGCCGACCGCGCCGAGGTGACCCGCAAGGACGCCGACGCCGTTCTGGCCGCTTTCGCCGAGACCGTCGGCGAGATCGTCGCCAAGGGCGACGAGAAGGTGACCATCCCCGGCTTCCTGACCTTCGAGCGCACCCACCGTGCCGCTCGCACCGCGCGCAACCCGCAGACCGGCGACCCGATCCAGATCCCGGCCGGCTTCAGCGTGAAGGTCTCCGCGGGCAGCAAGCTCAAGGAAGCCGCCAAGGGCAACTAGTCGCGGCGCCGGTACGTCCCCTCGGACGCGGGACGCGGGAGGCGTACCAGGCCCAGCAACGCCAATGGGGCGGCCCCTTTCAGGGGGGCCGCCCCATCGTCGTGCACACGGGCTCCGCCGGAGCTGCCGGTCCGGGGGACAACCCCCGGACCCCCGGCCGGGGGAACAGCCGGCCGGGGTGGGTCGCAGGGGCTCGGGTCAGCCGAGCGCCTTGCCCGGGAGTTCGACCTTCGCACCGAGGGCGATCAGCTTGTCCATGAAGTTCTCGTAGCCGCGGTTGATCAGGTCGATGCCGTGGACGCGGGACGTGCCCTGGGCCGCCAGCGCCGCGATCAGGTACGAGAAGCCGCCGCGCAGGTCGGGGATGACCAGGTCGGCGCCCTGCAGCTTCGTCGGGCCCGAAACGACCGCGGAGTGCAGGAAGTTGCGCTGGCCGAAGCGGCAGTTCGAGCCGCCGAGGCACTCGCGGTAGAGCTGGATGTGCGCGCCCATCTGGTTCAGCGCGGACGTGAAGCCCAGCCGGGACTCGTACACCGTCTCGTGGATGATCGACAGGCCCGTGGCCTGCGTCAGGGCCACGACCAGCGGCTGCTGCCAGTCCGTCTGGAAGCCGGGGTGGACGTCCGTCTCGAGCGCGATGGACTTGAGCTGCGAGCCCGGGTGCCAGAAGCGGATGCCCTCGTCGTCGATCTCGAAGGCACCGCCGACCTTGCGGTAGGTGTTCAGGAACGTCATCATCGACCGCTGCTGGGCGCCGCGGACGTAGATGTTCCCCTCGGTCGCCAGCGCCGCGGAGGCCCAGGAGGCGGCCTCCAGGCGGTCCGGGAGGGCCGCGTGGGTGTAACCGCCGAGCGAGTCCACACCGGTGATGCGGATCGTCCGGTCGGTGTCCATCGCGATGATGGCGCCCATCTTCTGCAGGACGCAGATCAGGTCCTCGATCTCCGGCTCCACGGCCGCGTTCGAGAGCTCCGTGACGCCCTCCGCCAGGACGGCGGTCAGCAGCACCTGCTCGGTCGCGCCCACGGACGGGTACGGGAGCTGGATCTTGGTGCCGCGCAGACGCTGCGGGGCCTCCAGGTACTGGCCGTCCTCCCGCTTCTCGATCTTCGCACCGAACTGCCGCAGCACCTCGAAGTGGAAGTCGATCGGCCGGCCGCCGATGTCGCAGCCGCCGAGGCCCGGGATGAACGCGTGGCCCAGACGGTGCAGCAGCGGGCCGCAGAAGAGGATCGGGATGCGCGACGAGCCCGCGTGGGCATCGATGTCGGCGACGTTCGCGCTCTCGACGTGCGAGGGATCGAGGATCAGCTCACCGGGCTCCTCACCCGGGCGTACGGTCACACCGTGCAACTGCAGGAGTCCGCGTACGACACGTACGTCGCGGATGTCGGGGACATTGCGCAGCCGGCTCGGTCCACTGCCCAGCAGGGCGGCGACCATGGCCTTCGGTACGAGGTTCTTCGCACCGCGGACACGGATCTCGCCCTCAAGCGGGGTTCCGCCATGGACAAGCAGGACATCGTCGTTGACGGTCATGTATCTCGCGTTCCGATGAGTTGGGCAGGCGTGGGTCGTCGGCAGGCCGGTCGTACGGGAGCCGAACAGCAAGGGTAATGGCCGCCCACCCCGGTGCAGTAAGCCCGAGCAGGACTCAGCTGCGTCATAGCTTGGCCACAACACGACCCGTTCCGGACCGGGCACGCGGGGTAAGCGTTGCCCGTGTGCGCGGGCAACGCTTCGTTGCGCCCTGAGCTGCATTCACTCCCGTACGCGCATTGGCTCCCCACATGAAGGGAATGTGCGGGATCATGTCTGGCATGACCGAGGTGTCCTCGCTCACAGGGCGGCTGCTCGTGGCCACGCCCGCCCTGGCGGACCCGAACTTCGACCGCGCGGTCGTGCTGCTCCTCGACCACGACGAGGAGGGCTCCCTCGGTGTCGTCCTCAACCGTCCGACCCCGGTGGGCGTCGGCGACATCCTGGAGAACTGGGCCGGCCTCGCCGGGGAGCCGGGCGTCGTCTTCCAGGGCGGCCCGGTCTCGCTGGACTCCGCCCTGGGGGTGGCGGTCATCCCCGGCGGCACGGCGGGGGAGCGCGCGCCGCTCGGCTGGCGCCGGGTGCACGGCGCGATCGGTCTGGTGGACCTGGAGGCCCCGCCCGAGCTGCTCGCCTCCGCCCTCGGCTCCCTGCGCATCTTCGCCGGATACGCCGGCTGGGGGCCGGGTCAGCTGGAGAACGAACTGGTCGACGGCGCCTGGTACGTCGTCGAGTCCGAGCCCGGGGACGTCTCCTCCCCGGCACCGGAACGCCTGTGGCGCGAGGTCCTGCGCCGCCAGCGCAGCGAGCTGGCGATGGTCGCCACGTACCCGGACGACCCCTCCCTCAACTGACCGGGTCACGCGCCCTCGGGGGTGCGTGCCGGGGGTGCGTGCCCCTTCCCTCATCTGATGGGTCCGAGCCCCAGTACCCTTGGGTTCATGAGCACTCTTGAGCCTGAGACCCAGCCCCAGCGAGGCACGGGGACGGGGACCCTCGTGGAGCCGACGCCGCAGGTGTCGCACGGCGACGGGGACCACGAGCGCTTCGCCCATTACGTCCAGAAGGACAAGATCATGGCGAGCGCGCTGGACGGCACGCCCGTGGTGGCGCTGTGCGGCAAGGTGTGGGTGCCGGGCCGTGACCCGAAGAAGTACCCCGTGTGTCCCATGTGCAAGGAGATCTTCGAGTCCATGGGCGCCGGCGGCGACCAGGGCAAGAGCGGCGACAAGAAGTAGCGCCGGGACCGAGTCCCCGGCGCGGCAGGCCGCGCAGACCGAACACGGCCGCGACGCCCCCGGAGAGGGGCGCCGCGGCCGTGTCGTGCGCGGAGCGGGCACCGCTTTTCACAGGGTCCGTGATCACAGACTGGTGTAGACCTCTTGTGGCCGGGATCGTGTTCTCCCTAGCCTCCAGGGTGTTGTGCGCTGCGAAATCGCCATTGCGCACACCGCAACGCCTGCCTGGAGGCCCGATGAACCCCAGCCCCCGCCCCGGCTCGCCCGGACCCGCCCGGTGACCGCCCCGGTGGCGGTGGCGGCCGGGTCTCGGCGCCCGGATGCCGGCCCGCCCGCGGCGACGCCCGCGCCGGCCGGCCGGTCGGAGAGGGCGTGGGGCAACCCCGCCGCACGGCAGGGGACGGCCCGGGGCAACCCCGCCGCACGGCCGGGGGCTGCCCGGCGCAACCCCGCCCCACGGTCGGGGACGGCGCGGCGCACTCCCTCCGTGCGAGCCGCCGGCTTCCCGCGGACTTCGCGCGGGCCATTTCCGCGCAGCTTCGGGCGGCGGGAATTCGCCCGCCCGTTCCCCGGGCGCATACGGCGGGCAGGCCCGGCCGAGATCGTCCCCGCGAGCAACGGAATTCTCCCGGCGGCGGCGCCGGAACGATTCCGCTTCCGAATCCCGGCCGCCGTCCCGATCATGTTCCCGGCAGCCCGGACGGAGCCCTTCGAAGCCCCGTCGGACCCCGCCGCGTCTTCGACCGGGACTTCACCCGGTACTTCGCCCGGAACTTCGCGCGCGAAGGTGCGTCGGAAGGGTCCCGGGAAGGCGCCCGGGACTTCCCCGGGCCGAACCCGGACCGTTCGCCGGGCGGGCCGCCCACGGTCCTTCTCGCGGCCCTCGGCCGCCGTGATGCCCCGCGGTTTCCACAGGCTCCCCGCGCACCCGCGCAAGGCGTCCCGGAAGGCTTCCGGGAGAGCCCCGCGCGTTTTCCCCGGCGGACCGCTTTCCGCCCCGCCTTCCCCCGGATCACGGCCGCCGGGACGTTTTCCGGCGCCCGCCCTCAGGGAAGGGCTTCTCCTTCCCGGGCCCCTTCTCGCCGGCGCCCGCGCCCGCTCCTCGCGCGGAACTCCCCGCCCGCCCGGGAGTCCGACCGGACGGTACGGCGCTCCTCTGTGCGGTGACGGCGATTCAGGTGCCGGTCTTCTTCATCGGATTCATCGGACGAACCCCCAAGCGACTCGACTCCAGCCCCGGCGGCACAAAGGACTGAAGGACGGATGGACATGATGGACACGGGTCTGATTCCCGCTCCCCTCGTCGTGGAAGGCGCCCCCGACGGGCGGTTCACCCTGGACGCGGACACCGTCCTGTGGGCCGCGCCGGGCACGGAGGGCACCGCGCGCTGGCTCTCCGCGGTCCTCGGCGCCGCGCTCGGACTGCCGCTGCGACCTGGGCCCGAGGACGCCCCGCAGGCCGTACGCCTGCTCCTCGACGACACCTTGGGACCGGAGGCGTACCGGCTCGTCGCGGGGGACACCGGCGTCGAGATCCGCGGCGGTGACGCGGCGGGCGTCTTCTGGGGCGCCCAGACGCTGCGTCAACTGCTCGGCCCCGACGCATTCCGCCGGGCCCCGGTCCGTCCGGGAGCGGTGCACGAAATCGAGCACGGCGTCATCGAGGACGCGCCCCGATTCCGCTGGCGCGGTCTGATGCTCGACGTCTCCCGGCACTTCATGCCCAAGGAAGGCGTCCTGCGCTACCTCGATCTGCTGGCCGCGCACAAACTCAACGTCTTCCACTTCCATCTCACCGACGATCAGGGATGGCGTGTTCAGATCAAGCGCTACCCGAGGCTGACGGAGATCGGTTCCTGGCGGGCGCGCACCAAATTCGGCCACCGGGCCTCACCGTTGTGGGAGGAGAAGCCGCACGGGGGCTTCTACACCCAGGACGACATCCGCGAGATCGTCGCCTACGCGGCCGAGCGGCATATCGCCGTCGTCCCCGAAATCGACATCCCCGGCCACTCGCAGGCGGCCATCGCCGCGTATCCGGAACTCGGCAACACCGACGTTGTCGACACGGCCTCACTGACCGTCTGGGACAACTGGGGCGTCTCCAAAAACGTCCTCGCCCCCACCGAGGCCACCCTGCGCTTCTACGAAGCGGTCTTCGAGGAACTCCTCGACCTGTTCCCGGCGGACCCGGACCGCTTCCCGGAGTTCTCCGGCTTCTTCCACATCGGCGGCGACGAGTGCGCCAAGGACCAGTGGCGGGAGTCGGCGACGGCCCAGGCACGCATCAGGGAACTCGGAATCGCCGACGAGGACGCGCTCCAGTCCTGGTTCATCCGGCACTTCGACACCTGGCTGACCGCGCGCGGACGCCGGCTGATCGGCTGGGACGAGATCCTGGAGGGCGGTCTCGCGCCCGGCGCCGCGGTGTCCTCCTGGCGCGGCTACCAGGGCGGCGTGACGGCCGCGCGCGCGGGCCACGACGTCGTCATGTGCCCCGAGCAGCACGTGTACCTGGACTACCGCCAGGCCCCGGGCGAGGACGAACCGGTGCCGATCGCCTATGTGCGCACCCTGGAGGACGTCTACCGCTTCGAACCGGTTCCGCCGCAGCTCACCGAGGCGGAGGCGCGCCATGTGCTGGGCACCCAGGCCAACGTGTGGACCGAGGTGATGGAGGACCCCGCGCGCGTGGACTACCAGGCGTTCCCGAGGCTCGCCGCCTTCGCCGAGGTCGCCTGGAGCCGGCTGCCGGCCTCCGCGGAACGGGACTTCGCGGGCTTCGAGCGGCGGATGGACGCCCACTACGGGAGGCTCGACGCCCTCGGCGTGGCCTACCGCGAACCCGCCGGTCCGAGGCCCTGGCAGCGGCGGCCGGGGGTCCTCGGACGCCCGATCGAGGGAGCGCCCCCGAACGTGTGAGACCGCTCACGGTCGACCGGCTCCGGGGCCGGTGCCCCGGAGCCGTTGCACCACAAGGAAAAAGGCCCCCAAGGGTCACCGAAGAGTGACAATGGGTTTCCAGCGGCGATGCCGTGCGAAAACCGGCCATCTCCCTGGTGAGGCGGGCGAATGCCTCCTAGCGGACCCCTGCGTCGGGGGCCCGGGAAGATGTGCCAGAGTTGCCACGTCCGCCCTGTCAGCACGTACCGTACGGCAGCACAGGTGGGACCAGGTGGGGCAGCGGGAAGGGGCAACCGGTTTGACCACGCACGCACCGCAGACGGCGCAGGCCGTGACGCTGCCCGTCTCGCTGGACGAGGCGGTCGCGGCACTGTCCGCCATGCCCACGGCCGTTCCGGTCGCGGGCGGCACGGACCTGATGGCCGCGGTGAACTCCGGGCAGCTCAGGCCGTCCGCGCTCGTCGGCCTCGGCCGGATCACCGAGATCCGCGGATGGCAGTACCAGGACGGCCACGCGCTGCTCGGCGCGGGCCTCACGCACGCCCGCATGGGCCGCCCCGACTTCGCCGCCCTCATCCCCGCGCTCGCCGCCGCCGCGCGCGCGGCCGGACCGCCCCAGATCCGCAACGCCGGAACCCTCGGCGGCAACATCGCCTCGGCCGCCCCCACCGGGGACGCGCTGCCCGTCCTGGCCGCCCTCGAAGCCACCCTGATCATCGCGGGGCCGGGCGGAGCCCGCCGCGAGATCCCCGTGTCGCACCTGCTCGCCGGCGTGGACATGCTCCGCGGCGGAGAGCTCATCGGCTACGTGCGCGTGCCGCTGCTGCACGCCCCGCAGGTCTTCCTCAAGGCCACCGGCCGCACCGGCCCCGGCCGCGCCATCGCCTCCGTGGCGGTCGTCCTCGACCCGGCCCGCCGCGGTGTGCGCTGCGCCGTCGGCGCCATAGCGCCCATGCCGCTGCGGCCGCTGGACGCCGAGGCCTGGGTGGCCCAGCTGATCGACTGGGACAACAACCGCGCGATCGTCCCCGAGGCCCTCACCGCCTTCGGCGAGTACGTGGCCGCGGCCTGCATCCCGGATCCCGTCCCGGCCGAGGACGGAACCCTGGCGCCGCTGCCGCCCGCCGTACTGCATCTGCGGCGCACCGTCGCCGCGCTGGCCCGACGCGCACTTGGAAGGGCACTGTCGTGACCGACGACCAGCACGAAGAGGGCGCCGCGCACAGCGGGGGCCGCTGGGACCCGCTGCCGCAGGGCGACTACGACGACGGGGCGACCGCCTTCGTGAAGCTGCCCGAGGGCGGCATCGAGGCCCTCCTCGCCGCCCGCGAGCCCCTCGCCGCGCCCGGACACGGTTACGTGCCCCCGCAGATCAGCGTCACCCCGGCCCCGACCGAGGCGGCGGACCCCGCCGCCGGCGGCCCCTGGGCCGGCCAGGACGGCACCGGGCAGTGGCCGGATCCCGCCGCCGCGCAGCCGGGAGCCGGCGCCCACGACGACCGGTTCGCCTACCACCCCGGGTCCACCGGGCAGTGGCAGTTCGACGACGGCCAGGGGCAGGGCCCCGGGCACGACGTGACCGGGCAGTGGTCGATTCCCGTGGCCGGGGGCGACCTCCCGGACGAGTCGGGCGAGTTCACCACCTCGGCGCTCGTCGAGCAGTGGGGCGGCACGCCGCCCGCCACCCTGCCGGGCGGGGCGTCCGCGCCCTGGGCCGGCGAGATCGGGCAGCCCTGGACCGCCGACGCCCACGAGGCGGTCGCCGAGGCCCCCGAGGCTCCCGGGGGGCATCCGGGAGCCGGACCGGCCGCGGGGGCCGCCCAGGAGGCCGTACAGGCCGCCCACGAGGCCCCTGAGACCGCCGCCGACCCCGATCCCGTGACCGCGGGGACACCCGAGGTGTCCGAGCCGGATCCGGCGCACGAGGCCGACGGGACGGACGAGACGGCACCGGAGGCGGACCTCCTGGGCCCGGCCGGACCCGACGACCACCCCCTCGCCTCCTACGTCCTGCGCGTCAACGGCGCCGACCGGCCCGTCACCGACGCCTGGGTCGGGGAGTCGCTGCTCTACGTGCTGCGCGAGCGGCTCGGCCTCGCGGGCGCCAAGGACGGCTGCTCGCAGGGCGAGTGCGGCGCCTGCAACGTCCAGGTGGACGGCCGGCTCGTGGCGTCCTGCCTGGTGCCGGGCGTCACCGCCGCCGGCAGCGAGGTGCGCACCGTCGAGGGCCTGGCCGCCGACGGGCAGCCCTCCGACGTCCAGCGCGCGCTCGCCCGGTGCGGCGCCGTGCAGTGCGGCTTCTGCGTACCCGGCATGGCCATGACCCTGCACGACCTGCTGGAGGGCAACCCCGCGCCCACCGAGCTGGAGACCCGCCAGGCCCTGTGCGGCAACCTGTGCCGCTGCTCGGGCTACCGCGGCGTCCTGGACGCCGTGCGCGAGGTCGTCGCCGAACGCGAGGCGCACGCCGCGGCCGAGACGGCCGAGGCGGAAGAGGCCCGCATCCCGCACCAGGCCGGACCCGGCGCCGGCGGCGTCCACCCGTCCGCGTACGAGGACGGCGCCGCCTACGGAACACAGCACGACCAGCCGTACGGCCAGGACGGAGGCCAGGCGTGACCAACCAAGCCGCTACCGCGACACCGGCGGCGCCCGAGACGGGCCCCGAGCCCCTGCCGCACGGGCTCGGCGTCTCGCTGCCCGCGGCCGAGGACCGCGCCAAGACCGAGGGCACCTTCCCCTACGCCGCCGACCTGTGGGCCGAGGGCCTGCTGTGGGCCGCCGTGCTCCGCTCGCCCCACGCGCACGCCCGCATCGTGTCCATCGACACCAGCCACGCGCGCGAGATGCCCGGCGTCCGCGCCGTCATCACCCACGAGGACGTGCCCGGCACTCCGATGCACGGCCGCGGCCGCGCCGACCGCCCCGTGTTCGCCTCCGACGTCGTGCGCCACCACGGCGAGCCCATCGCGGCCGTCGCCGCCGACCACCCCGACACCGCGCGGATGGCCGCCGCGGCCGTCATCGTCGAGTACGAGGTACTCGAACCGGTCACCGACCCCGAGCACGCCTTCGAGGCCGAACCGCTGCACCCCGACGGCAACCTGATCCGGCACATCCCGCTGCGCCACGGTGATCCGGACGCGGCCGGCGAGGTCGTCGTCGAGGGCCTGTACCGCATCGGCCGCCAGGACCCCGCCCCCATCGGCGCCGAGGCCGGACTCGCCGTGCCCCGCCCGGACGGCGGCGTCGAGCTCTACATCGCCTCCACCGACCCGCACAGCGACCGCGACGCGGCCGCCGCCTGCTACGGCCTCGAACCCGCGCGCGTGAAGGTCGTCGTCACCGGCGTCCCCGGGGCCACCGCCGACCGCGAGGACCAGGGCTTCCAGCTCGCGCTCGGCCTGCTCGCCCTCGCGACCGGCTGCCCGGTGAAACTCACCGCCACGCGCGAGGAGTCCTTCCTCGGCCACGCCCACCGCCACCCGACCCTGCTCCGCTACCGGCACCACGCCGACGCGGAGGGCAACCTGGTCAAGGTCGAGGCGCAGATCCTGCTCGACGCGGGCGCCTACGCCGACACCTCCGGCGAGTCGCTGGCCGCCGCGGTCTCCTTCGCCTGCGGGCCCTACGTCGTCCCGAACGCCTTCATCGAGGGCTGGGCCGTGCGCACCAACAACCCGCCCTCCGGGCACGTGCGCGGCGAGGGCGCCCTCCAGGTCTGCGCCGCCTACGAGGCCCAGATGGACAAGCTGGCCAAGAAGCTCGGCGTCGACCCGGCCGAGCTGCGGCTGCGCAACGTCCTGGCCACCGGCGACGTCCTGCCGACCGGCCAGACGGTCACCTGCCCGGCACCCGTCGCCGAACTGCTCCAGGCCGTGCGCGACTTCCCGCTGCCCGCCCTGCCCAAGGACACCCCCGAGGACGAGTGGCTGCTGCCCGGCGGCCCCGAGGGCGCGGGCGAGCCCGGCGCCGTGCGCCGCGGCGTCGGCTACGGCCTCGGCATGGTCCACATGCTCGGCGCCGAGGGCGCCGACGAGGTCTCGACGGCCACCGTGAAGGTCCACGACGGCGTCGCCACCGTGCTCTGCGCGGCCGTGGAGACCGGCCAGGGCTTCACCACGCTGGCCCGGCAGATCGTCCAGGAGACCCTCGGCATCGACGAGGTGCACGTCGCCCCCGTCGACACCGACCAGCCCCCGGCCGGCCCGAGCTCCCGAGGCCGGCACACCTGGGTGTCCGGCGGAGCGGTGGAGCGCGCGGCCAAGATGGTCCGCACCCAGCTTCTCCAGCCGCTGGCGCACAAGTTCGGGATGTCCACCGAGCTGCTCCAGATCACCGACGGCAAGATCACCTCGTACGACGGGGTGCTGTCGACCACGGTCACCGAGGCGATGGACGGCAAGGAGCTGTGGGCGACCGCGCAGTGCCGCCCGCACCCGACCGAACCGCTCGACGAGCACGGCCAGGGCGACGCCTTCGTGGGCCTCGCGTTCTGCGCCGTGCGCGCGGTGGTGGACGTCGACATCGAACTCGGCTCGGTCCGGGTCGTGGAACTCGCGCTCGCCCAGGACGTCGGCCGCATCCTCAACCCGGCCCAGCTCAGGGCCCGTATCGAGGCGGGCGTCACCCAGGGCGTGGGCGCGGCGCTGACGGAGAACCTGCGGACCAACCGCGGTGTCGTCCGGCACCCCGACCTCACCGGCTACGCCCTGCCGACCGCGCTGGACGTGCCCGACATCCGGATCGTCAAGCTGGTCGAGGAGCGGGACGTCGTCGCCCCGTTCGGCGCCAAGGCGGCCAGCGCGGTGCCGGTCGTGACCTCGCCCGCGGCCATCGCGTCCGCGGTACGGGCGGCCACCGGCCGTCCGGTCAACCGGCTGCCGATCCGCCCGCAGGCGGCCGTGGTGACGGCCTCGTGAGCACGCCGGAGCCGGCCCCCGGCGACCACGCTCCCGACGGCACCGCGCCGGACGGTTCCGTTCCGGCCGTCCCCGGGGCCGGGGACGGTCAGCCGCGCTATGAACCCCCGCCGAGCATGGGCAAGCTGCTCGGCTGGGTGCTGCTGTTCGTGCTGGCGGCCGTGGTCGTCGTCCTGGGCGGCGTGTACTTCACCTGAGGCCGGGCGGCGTGTACCTCACCTGACGCTCAGCGGCGTTCGGCGGCGTCCCGCGGCGGCCTCGCGGGACCCGGAGCCCGGCCCCGTTCCCGGCGCCTTCCGTTCCGTCGATGGCTTGTTCGCGCGCCCCCTGGCGTTGTCAGTGGGGCGGCGTATCGTTCTGGCTCGATGGGGAACCGCCGTGGAACCACCGGCCGTTGCCCTCGGGGGAAGCACAGGGCGTTCACATGCGCGGGGGAGCTCATGAGCACGACTGACACCGATGTCGGCGGCGCGATCACACTGACCGCCGACGAGCTGGATCCGTTCGTCACCCACGCCGGGACCCGGGACCGGCTCACCGGCCCCGGACTGCCCTGCGACGGCGCGCTGCTCGCCTTCGACACCCTGCGGGAGCACGGCCTGCGCACCGTCGCGGACCTGGCGGGCGACGCCGACAAGCTCGCCGGGGAACTGCGCGACCGGCTCGTCGTCGGGGCGCTGCGCAGCCTCGACCGCGACCTGGAGTCGATCCTGCTGGACGGCACGACGGGCGAGGTCTCCTCGGCGTACGTCCGGCGCGACCCCGTCCACCTGGACCTCGCGCCCCTCGCGCCCTCCCTGGACGCCCTGCTGAGCTTCGCCGCGGCCACCGAGGAGCTGACGCTGTCCCGGGGCGGCCCCGGTCCGTTCGGCCCGAGGACGGTCGCGCAGGTCTCCGACCGGCTGAGCGCCGTCTTCGAGGACGCGGCCGGAGCGGAGGTGCCCCCGTACTGGCGGATGGCCGCCCTCATCCGCCCGCTGGCCCGGATCGCCGGCCCCGGTGAGGGGCTCGTCCTCGGCCTGCCGAAGCGGCTGCTGGACGAGGAGTTCGGCGCGGGCGAGATCATGCGCTTCGAGGACGTCGACTTCCCGCCCGCCCTGACGCACGAGCCGACCCGCCGCTTCCTGCGCGAGTCCGGACTGCCCGAGGACGGCTTCCTCTTCCAGCTCGACACCGAGATGCCCCTGCCGCCCCTCACCGAGTACTACGCGGACGAGCACCCCGACGCCTTCTCCGCCGGGCTGCTCCCGCCCGCCGCCGACCGCCTGATACGCCTCGGCCCGCTCCTGGAGGACACCAGCCTGGTGATGGACGGCTCCACGGGCGCCGTCCTCGCCTGGAGCGAACCGGACCTCACCCTGCGCCCGCTCAACGCGGACATCTCCACGCTGGCGTTCACCCTGTGGCTCCTGCACCGCGAGAAGACCGTCGACGCGGCCCACCACCTCAGCGACTCCTACGAACAGCTGGCCGCGACCCTGACCCAGACCCTGGCCACCGTCGACCCCGCCTCCTGCGACCGGACCCCGGCGCTCCCCGGAGACGACGGCCGCCGCCACTGGCCGGAACTGTTCGAGGACCGCTCCGTCGGCATGCTGTACGCCTGACCCCCGCCGCCCGGCGGGGAACGGACCACAGGCCGGCCACCCCCTCGGGGACGGCCGGCCTGCGCGTGGAGACCGTGGCGGGATTCGAACCCACGTAACTCGAGTTGCAGTCGAGCCCCTGAACCACTCGGGCACACGGTCGTTCATCAGGTGCGGCACGGCTCACTCGTTCCGGACCTGATGGAACGACCGTAGGCGGGCCCCCGGAGCGTGCTCAAGGGTTCCGGGGCGGCTGCAACGCGACTGCCACACGCCGTTCACGAAAGGCCGGGCGGGCCCCGGGAAACGGGGCGGGGAGCGGTCCTAGGTCCAAAGGACTGCTTGATCACCGCCCTCCGACAGCAGTCATCCAAAGCTGCGCACCTTACGCTGACCGGCATGACAGCAGTGGAAGCGGGCGAGGCCGCGACGACGCCCTCCCAGGACCGGCGCGGGAGCGAGGACGGCGGCGACGGCGGCGGCGTGCTCAGCCGGGCCCACCGGGCGCTCACCGTCGGGATCGTGTCCGTGGTCCTGGTCATCGCGTTCGAGGCCACGGCCGTGGGGACGGCGATGCCCGTCGCCGCCCGGGACCTCGACGGGGTCGCCCTGTACGCGTTCGCGTTCTCCGGCTACTTCACCACGAGCCTGTTCGGGATGGTGCTCGCCGGACAGTGGTCCGACCGCGACGGGCCGCTCGGCTCGCTGGCCACCGGCATCGCCGCCTTCGCCGCGGGACTGCTGCTGTCCGGGACCGCCGGCGGCATGTGGACGTTCATCCTCGGGCGCGCCGTCCAGGGACTCGGCGGCGGACTCGTCATCGTCGCGCTCTACGTCGTCGTCGGACGGGCCTACCCGCAGCGGCTGCGCCCCTCGATCATGGCGGCGTTCGCGGCGGCCTGGGTGGTGCCGTCCGTGGTCGGACCGCTCGCCGCGGGCGCGGTCACCGAGCACCTCGGCTGGCGCTGGGTGTTCGTCGGGATCCCGGCCCTGGTCGGTGTCCCGCTCGCGCTCGCCCTGCCGCAGATACGGCGGCGGGCCTCCGGGTCCGCCGGCACGGGCGACCGCCGCCCGCCGGACCGCCGGCGCATCCGGCTGGCGTTCGGGATCGCGCTGGGCGCCGGGCTGCTCCAGTACGCCGCCCAGGACCTGCGCCCGTTCTCCCTGCTGCCCGCCGCGGCCGGCACCGCGCTCCTCGTCCCGGCCGTGCGCGGACTGCTGCCCCACGGCACCTGGCGGGCGGCCCGCGGGCTCCCGTCCGTGGTGCTGCTGCGCGGGGTCTCCGCCGGCGGCTTCATCGCCGCCGAGTCCTTCGTGCCGCTGATGCTGGTCACCCAGCGGGGACTGTCGCCGACCCTCGCCGGGCTCTCGCTCGCGGCCGGCGGCGGGACCTGGGCCCTGGGGTCCTGGGTGCAGGCACGGCCCCGCGTGGAGCCGTACCGGGAGCGGCTGATGTTCGTCGGCATGCTGCTGGTCGCGGCGGCCGTCGCCGCCGCCCCGAGCGTGCTGATCCCCGCCGTGCCGGTGTGGACGGTGGCCGTGGCCTGGGCGTTCGGCTGCTTCGGGATGGGCCTGGTGATCGCCTCGACCAGCGTGCTGCTGCTCCAGCTCTCGGCCCCCGAGGAGGCCGGCGCCAACTCGGCCGCCCTGCAGATCTCCGACGCCCTGTCCAACGTGCTGCTGCTCGCCGTCGGGGGAGCGGCCTTCGCGGCCCTGGGCGGCGGCGCGGTGGCCGGCGCGGCCACCTCCGCGGCCTCCGGCGCCCCCGCCTCCCACCCGGCCGCCTTCGCCGCCGTGTTCCTGCCGATGGCCGGGGTGGCCCTGCTGGGCGCCTGGGTGACCACCCGCCTCCGGGAGCCGCGGGGGACGGCCTGAGGGGACCCGCCGGGCCGGCCCGCGCGAGGGGCCGGCCGGGGTGCCGGAGGGGCGGGTGGGTGATCTGTGACGTCAGTCCCATCCGCCGCCGACCCGGCCTCGTCCGCGCGTCGTCGTGTGCCGGGCGCCGGTAGGGTGGCCCGGTTGTCATACGTAGCCGAGCCGCCCGCGCGCCTCCCGTCACGCACCCCGACGCGCCGCGCACGGACCCGGACGCTCCCAATCGACACCCAGACCGGAGACCGTGACTACCACCGCCGCCAGCACCTCCTCGCACACCCACCATCTCTCGCCCGCCTTCCCCGGCCGGGCCCCCTGGGGCACCGCCAACAAGCTGCGCGCCTGGCAGCAGGGGGCGATGGAGCGGTACATCCGGGAGCAGCCGCGTGACTTCCTCGCCGTGGCGACGCCCGGCGCCGGAAAGACGACGTTCGCGCTGACCCTCGCGTCCTGGCTGCTGCACCACCACGTCGTGCAGCAGGTGACCGTCGTCGCGCCGACCGAGCACCTGAAGAAGCAGTGGGCCGAGGCGGCCGCGCGGATAGGGATCAAGCTCGACCCCGAGTACAGCGCGGGGCCCCTGAGCAAGGAGTACCAGGGCGTCGCCGTCACGTACGCCGGTGTCGGCGTGCGCCCGATGCTGCACCGCAACCGCTCCGAGCAGCGCAAGACCCTCGTCATCCTCGACGAGATCCACCACGCCGGTGACAGCAAGTCCTGGGGCGAGGCCTGCCTGGAGGCGTTCGAGCCCGCCACCCGTCGGCTCGCGCTGACCGGTACGCCCTTCCGGTCCGACACCAACCCCATCCCCTTCGTCACGTACGAGGAGGGCAACGACGGCATCCGGCGGTCCTCGGCCGACTACACCTACGGCTACGGCAACGCGCTGGCCGACCACGTCGTGCGGCCGGTGATCTTCCTGTCCTACAGCGGCAACATGCGCTGGCGCACCAAGGCGGGCGACGAGATCGCCGCCCGGCTCGGCGAGCCGATGACCAAGGACGCGATCAGCCAGGCCTGGCGCACCGCGCTCGACCCGCGCGGCGAGTGGATGCCGAGCGTGCTGCGCGCCGCCGACCAGCGCCTCACCGAGGTCCGCAAGGGCATCCCCGACGCCGGTGCGCTCGTCATCGCCTCGGACCAGGACTCCGCGCGCGCGTACGCCAAGCTGATCCGCGAGATCACCGGCACCAAGGCCACCCTCGTGCTGTCGGACGACACCGGTGCCTCGAAGCGGATCGACGACTTCTCCGCGAGCACCGACCGGTGGATGGTCGCCGTCCGCATGGTGTCCGAGGGCGTCGACGTCCCCCGCCTGGCCGTCGGCGTCTACGCCACCACCATCTCCACCCCCCTGTTCTTCGCCCAGGCCGTCGGCCGTTTCGTGCGCTCCCGCCGGCGCGGCGAGACCGCGTCCGTGTTCCTCCCTACGGTCCCCGACCTCCTCACCTTCGCCAACGAGATGGAGGTCGAGCGCGACCACGCCCTCGACAAGCCCAAGAAGGAGGGCGAGGAGGACCCGTACGCCGAGTCCGAGAAGGAGATGGAGGAGGCGAACAAGGAGCAGGACGAGGACACCGGCGAGCAGGAGCAGTTCTCCTTCGAGGCGCTGGAGTCCGAGGCCGTCTTCGACCGCGTCCTCTACGACGGCGCCGAGTTCGGCATGCAGGCCCACCCGGGAAGCGCGGAGGAGCAGGACTACCTCGGCATCCCCGGGCTCCTCGAACCCGACCAGGTGCAGCTGCTGCTCCAGAAGCGGCAGGCCCGGCAGATCGCGCACAGCCGTAAGAAGCCGGACGAGGAGGCGGACCTCCTCGAACTCCCCGCCGAGCGCCGCCCGGTGGTCTCCCACAAGGAGATGCTGGAACTGCGCAAGCAGCTCAACACCATGGTCGGCGCGTACGTCCACCAGAGCGGCAAGCCGCACGGCGTGATCCACACCGAGCTGCGCCGTGTCTGCGGCGGCCCGCCGAGCGCGGAGGCCACGGCCGGACAGCTCCGGCAGCGGATCGCCAAGGTGCAGGAGTGGGCCACCCGGATGCGGTGACGCCCCTACGACGGAGCGTGCCGGCGCGGGGCGCCCGCCGGGAACCGGGGAGCGGTCCCGGGGCGTCCTCGTGCGGGGGTGACATGGCGGAGCCATGACCTTTTCGGGCGGCGGTATCCGGAATCCGTCCCGCCGGACGCGTGTGCCCGGTCGAGGGGGCGTCCGAGGCTCCGGCGGGCTTGCGCAGGGGCCCGTGCGCGGTGCGCGCGAGCGGTGCGCACCCGGTGCGCACGCCCCGCGTTCCGGGACAAACGGAATCACTTCGCATCCACGGATGCCCGGATTCTGGACAAAGGCTTCCGCTGAGCGGACCGGCTCGCTACTGTCCGGCTACGCACACGCCCCGTGGCAGCGCCGCCGCGGAGCGCAGCCGTGAAGCCACTGCGGCCCGGGAAGAGCCCGGGGCGTCGGCCGACCGGCGGCCTCTGTAGCGCGTCGCCGACGGGACTCGGTGCCGCCCGCCGTCCAGGGGCCGTCGACCTCACCACTAAGGAGTGGGCGTCGTGACCGCGGAGACCTCTCAGACGCTCGACCGGGGACTGCGGGTCCTCAAGCTGCTCGCCGACACCGATCACGGGCTGACCGTCACCGAGCTCTCGAACAAGCTGGGCGTCAACCGGACCGTGGTGTACCGGTTGCTCGCCACCCTGGAGCAGCACGCCCTGGTACGCCGTGACCTGGGCGGCCGTGCCCGGGTCGGGCTCGGTGTGCTGCGCCTGGGCCGCCAGGTGCATCCGCTGGTCCGCGAGGCCGCGCTGCCCGCGCTGCGGGCGCTGGCCGAGGACATAGGCGCGACGGCCCATCTGACGCTGGTCGACGGCACCGAGGCGCTCGCCGTCGCCGTCGTCGAGCCGACCTGGACGGACTACCACGTGGCCTACCGCGCCGGTTTCCGGCACGCCCTGGACCGGGGCGCCGCGGGCCGGGCGATCCTCGCCGCCCGCCGCGCGCCGGCGGTGGAGCCCGGCTACACGCTCACCCACGGAGAGCTGGAGGCGGGCGCGTGCGGTGCCGCGGCACCGCTGATCGGGGTGACGGGGGTCGAGGGCAGCGTGGGCGTGGTCATGCTGGCGGACGCCGTGCCGGAGCGGGTCGGCCCGCGCGTGGTCGACGCGGCTCGCGAAGTGGCGGACGCCCTGCGCTGACCGGTCCGGGAACCGGGGCCGGGGGCCGGTGCACGGGCCGGGGGACCTGTACGGAGGTTCCGGCGGGCGGTGACGTTAGATTGACCCCGTGCTCTCTCGCCTCACGCGCCCCAAGGCCGTCGCCGTCTGCGCCCTCCCCGTCGTGGCCCTCCTCGCCACGGCGGTGTTCGCGCCGCTGCCCTTCTCCCTGGCGCAGCCCGGCCTGACGGCGAACGTCCTCGGCGAGAACAAGGGCGAGCCGGTGATCACCATCAGCGGGGCGCCCACCCGGAGGACGAGCGGCCAGCTGCGGATGACGACGATCGAGGCCACCGGCCCGGACGCCAGCGTCTCCCTCGGCGACGTGCTCAGCGCCTGGTTCGCCACCGACAAGGCCGTGATGCCCCGCGACTCGGTCTACCCGAGCGGCGGCAGCGTCAAGGAGATCGAGCAGCACAACGCGAACGAGATGAAGGAGTCCCAGGACAGCGCCACCCAGGCGGCCCTGGGGTATCTGCACGAGAAGGGCGACGTCAAGGTCACGCTCAAGCTCGCCGACGTCGGCGGACCGAGCGCCGGACTGCTCTTCTCGCTCGGGATCATCGACAAGCTGGACGGCGACGGCAGCGGGGGCGACCTCACGGGCGGCCGGGTCGTCGCGGGTACGGGGACGATCGACGCCGACGGCAAGGTGGGAGCGGTCGGCGGTGTGAGTCTCAAGACCCAGGCGGCCCACCGTGACGGCGCGACCGTGTTCCTGGTGCCGAAGGCGGAGTGCTCGGACGCCAAGGCGGAGCTGCCGAAGAACCTCCGGCTGATCCCGGTGACGAACCTCGACGGAGCGGTGAACGCCCTGGTGGCCCTGGAGAAGAACAAGGGCTCGGTCCCGAGCTGCTAGCGGGCGGCCTTCCCGGCCCCCTGGGGTGCGGCCGTCAGCAGGCGGCGGCGACGGCGGTCCGCGGCGCGGAGGCCAGCCGGAGGCCGACCTCCACCAGCGTCCAGCCGAGGCGGGCGCGCAGCCGACGGGTGTCCGCGGCCTCGGTGGTGAGGCGGTACGCGTCCGCCTCGGCGCGCAGGTCGGCGGCGCGGACGTGCTGGAGCTGGAGGTGGGTCTCGGGATGCATGGCGGTGACCTCTCTTCGGTGTGATCGAGCCGGTGGTGGTGCGGGTCGAGCGGTGCGAACGGGTCGTGCGGGCCGCGCGGGCCGGCCGGACGGGCCGGCCCGCGACGGGTGAATCGGGTGGATCGCCGTGCGGTCCGTCAGTCCGAGGACTGCGGGAAGGCGTGCGTGTGGAAGCGCACCTGTTCCGCCTCGGGGTCGTCCTCGGGACGTTCGAGGGCGCAGTAGCTGTCGAGCAGGTCGTGCATCTTCTGGATCAGCTCACGGGACTGCTCCGGCGTCAGACGGATCGTGAAGTCGCTCATGTCGGTGGCGCGGGTCCAGCTCTCCGGCCAGTCGTGCCGGGTGCCGAGCCAGGTCGACAGCTCCCGTGCGTGGGTGGTGGCCACCTCGTGCAGGAACACGTCGGCCGCGCCCCGTACCGCCGGGTCCGGGTTCTCGAGCAGGTCCTCGCCGAAGTCGATCCCCTGGTCGACCGCCCGCCACCAGCGCTCGCGCCCCTTGCCCCGCTCGGGGGCGTCCTCGACGAAGCCGTGGGCGGCGAGCTGGCGCAGGTGGTAACTGGTCGCTCCGCTGGACTCGCCCAGCCGCTCGGCGAGCATCGACGCGGTGGCCGGCCCCTGACGGCGCAGGCTGCTCAGCAGCTCCATCCGCAGGGGGTGGGCGATCCCGCGCAGTGAACGCGCGTCCAGACGGCGGTGCTTCGGGGGCTCGGGCGGCTCCGGAGCCGATGGCGGCTCCGGCGGGTGCGGGGGGCCCGGAACCTCCGGCGGACCGGGGATTCTGTCCGGGACCGGCGGTTCGGGGGGAAGCGGTGGCTGCTCCTTCATGAGTACAAAGATAGCGTTGCAAAGACTTCCTTGCAACGGTTTCTTTGTAACTCTGCTCCCGCCTCCCGTGAGCCCGTTCAGTCCTGCTGCACGAGCCCCTCCGACGTCATCCAGTCCAGCGCCACCTCGTGCGGGTCCTGGCCCTGGACGTCCACCTTCGCGTTGAGGTCCTGCGCCACCGTGTTGTTCAGCCGCTTCGTCACCGGGTCGATGACCTCCGCGATCTGCGGATACTTCTTCAGGGCCTTGGAGTTGATCACCGGGGCCGCGTTGTAGTTGGGGAAGAACTTCTTGTCGTCCTTCATCACCACCAGGTTCATGGACTTGATGCGTCCGTCGGTGGTGAACACCTCCCCGTAGGTGCAACTCCCCTTCGCCACCTGGGTGTAGATGATCCCGGTGTCCATCTGCGTGATGTTCTTCGCGGGGATGTGCATCCCGTACGCCTTCTCCATGCCCGGCAGTCCGTCGGCCCGGTTGGCGAACTCGCTCTCCACGCACAGGGTGACGGCGCTCGGGTCCGACTTCGACAGCGCGGCCACCCCGGACAGCGTCGTCGTGCCGTACTTCTTGTAGTTGGCCTGGTTCATCGCGAGCGCGTAGGTGTTGTTCAGGGCCGACGGGGGCAGCCAGGTCACCCCGTTCTTCGGGTCGGCGTCATGCACCGCCTGCCACTGCTTCTGCGGGTCCGGGATCGGCTCGCTGTTGCCGAGGTATGTGATCCACGCGGTGCCCGTGTACTCGTACATGGCGTCCGCGTCCCCGTTCTTGATGGCCTCGCGCGCGCCGATCGATCCCTGGATGCCCGTGCGGTCGATCACCTTCGCGCCCGCCGCCTGGAACGCGATGCCCATGATCGCGCCGAGGATCAGCTGCTCGGTGAACTCCTTCGACGCCACCGTGAGCGTCGCGCCCTTGAGCGGCTCGCCCTTCCCGATCGTCCCCGGCTTCACGTTGTCCGTCATGGGGGAACCACTGGTCAGACCGCACGCGCAGGCCAGTACGAGGACGGCGGCCAGCGCCGCGTGGGCGCGCGCCCCTCTCATGTGCCCACCTCCAGCCCGCGCGGCCGCAGCAGCAGTTCCGCCAGCGACGCCAGCCAGTCGACGAGCAGCGCGAGCGCGACCGTGAGGATCGCGCCGAGGACCAGGACCGGCATGCGCTGGGTGGTGATGCCGGTGGTGATCAGCACCCCGAGACCACCGCCCCCGCCGAACGTGGCCAGCGTCGCGGTGCCCACGTTCAGGACCAGCGCCGTCCGGACACCCGCGAGGATCAGCGGTACGGCGAGCGGGAGTTCGACCCGGGTGAGCACCCCCAGCGGGGACATGCCGATGCCGCGGGCCGCCTCCAGCAGCGTCGGGTCGTTGGCCTTCAGACCCGTGATCGTGTTGGAGAGCACCGGCAGGATCGCGTAGATCGTGATGCCGATCAGCGCCGACTTCTCCCCGGTGCCGAGCCAGATCACCAGCAGGGCCAGCAGACCGATCGCCGGGGTCGCCTGGCCCATGTTGGCGATCGTCATCGCGAGCGGGGTGAACTTGCGGAACGCCTTGCGGGTCAGCAGGATCCCCAGCGGGATCGCGATGATCAGCACGAAGAACGTGGAGATCACCGTCAGCTGGATGTGCTGCCACAGGGCCTTGGACACCTGGCCGTTCGACAGGGCGTTCCGGGAGATCGCGTCGAGGTCGGCCTGCTGGAACCAGATCCAGGTGCCCAGCAGCAGGGCGACCAGCACGGCGGGCAGGAAGGTCAGCTTCTGCCAGCTGATCCGCCGCCTCGGGGCCGTCAGCGCCGGCGGCGGCACCTCCCGCTCCGTGCCCTCGCCCTCGCTGTCGTCGCGGAAGGCGACGCCCCGGACCTCGTGCTCGCCCTCGGGACGCCGGGAGGCGGGCGGCGGGGTGCTCACGCCTTCGCCTCCCCGCCGTCGACGCCCTCCTGCTCGAACTGGGTCTGATGGGCGCGCGCCTCCCTCAGCTCGTGCTGGTGCTCCATGGCCTCCAGCCGGTCCGCCTCCAGCAGTTCGTGCACGGAGTTCATCAGCGTCTCCATGTCGACCACCCCGGTGTACTCGCCGCGCCGCCCGGTGACCGGCACCCGCCCCGAGTTGTCGGTGAGCACCGCCTCCAGGGCGTCGCGCAGGGTGCCGTCCCGGGTCACCGTGTCGTGCACCAGCGTGCCCGCCCGCGCGAGCGAGCCCTTGGCCCGCATCAGATCCCCGCGCCGCAGCCACTTGTAGGGGCGGCGCCGCTTGTCGAGCAGCAGGATCTCGTTCGTCCCGCTGGAACGCAGCTTGCCGAAGATCTCCTGGAGCGGGTCGTCGACGGTGACCGTCGGATAGTCCCTGATCTCGACGTCCCGTACGCGGCTGAGGTTGAGCCGTTTCAGCGCGGCGCCCGCGCCCACGAAGCCCGACACGAAGTCGTCGGCCGGGTTGGTGAGGATCGCCTCCGGGGTGTCGAACTGCGCGATGTGGGAGTGCTCGCGCAGCACCGCGATCCGGTCGCCGAGCTTGATGGCCTCGTCGAAGTCGTGGGTCACGAAGACGATCGTCTTGTGGAGCTCGTGCTGGAGGCGGATCAGCTCGTCCTGGAGGTGGTCGCGGGTGATCGGGTCCACCGCACCGAACGGCTCGTCCATCAGCAGCACGGGCGGGTCCGCCGCCAGCGCCCGCGCCACGCCCACGCGCTGCTGCTGGCCGCCGGAGAGCTGGCGCGGGTAGCGGCCCTGGAACTCGCCGGGGTCGAGCCCCACCAGGTCCAGCATCTCCTCGACCCGGGCCGTGGTCCGCGCCTTCGGCCAGCCGACCATCCGGGGCACCAGCGCGATGTTCTGGGCGACCGTCATGTGCGGGAAGAGCCCGGAGGACTGGATCGCGTACCCGACCTTGCGGCGCAGCTTCACCGGGTCCATGTCGGTGACGTCCTCGCCGCCGATCCGGATGCGGCCGCCGCTCGGCTCGATCAGCCGGTTGATCATCTTCAGCGTGGTCGACTTGCCGCAGCCGGACGGTCCGACGAAGACGACCAGTTCACCCGCCTTGATCTCCATGTTGACGCTGTCGACGGCCGCGTCGCGGCTGCCCGGGTAGCGCTTGGTGAGGTTCTCCAGCTCGATGGTGGCGCCCGTGGTGGACTTCGCGGCGGTGTCTCCGGCACCGGCGGCGCCCCCGGCCGGCGCGGCGCCCCCGGCCGTCCTCGCGGTCTCAGGCACGGATCCCCCTCGGAATGGTCAGCCGCCCCAGCAGGACGTACCCGGCGTCGAAGAGCAGCGCGAGGATGATGATCCCGACCGTGCCCGCGAGCACCTGGTTGAGCGCGTTCTTGCTGCCCAGCGAGCTGATGCCGCGGAAGATCTCGTTGCCGAGGCCCGGCCCGGAGGCGTAGGCCGCGATGGCCGCGATGCCCATCAGCATCTGGGTGGCGATCCGGATGCCGGTCAGGATCGGCGGCCAGGCCAGCGGCAGTTCGACCCGCAGCAGACGGGCCGCCCGCGACATCCCGATGCCCCGGGCCGCGTCGACCAGCGAGGGGTCGACACCGCGCAGGCCGACGATCGAGTTGCGCACGATCGGCAGCAGCCCGTACAGCGTCAGGGCGATCACGGTCGGCGGGACGCCCAGGCCGACGATGGGGATCAGCAGACCGATCATGGCCAGCGAGGGAATCGTCAGGATGGCGGAGGTCGTGGTGGTGGCGAGGTTGCCGGCCCAGTCGCTGCGGTAGGTGACGACACCGATCAGCACGCCGATGACGGTCGCCACGACCATGCACTGGAAGACGGCGCTGGCGTGTTGGTAGGCGTCCGTGAGCAGCTGTTCGTGGCGGCTGCTCAGGTATTGCCAGAAATTCACGCCCTCACCCCGCTCCTCGCATCAGCGCTCGGTCGCCGCCTGCTCCACGAGCGGGATGATCCGCAAGGGGACCGGGTTCTCCATGACGATCGCCGTGGAGGCCCGGACGATGCCATCAAAACCGACAACCCGGTCGATCACACGTTGGAGATCGGCGTTGGAGCGGGCCACCAGCCGGCACAGCATGTCCCCGCTGCCCGTCGTCGTGTGCAGCTCCAGCACCTCGGGCACGGTGGTCAAGTGGGCCCGAACGTCCGCGCCTTGTCCCTGCCGGATCTGGAGCGTGGCGAACGCCGTGACCGGATAGCCGAGCGCGGCCGGGTCGACCTGCGGACCGAAGCCCCGGATGACTCCGTTCGACTGAAGACGGTCCAGCCGTGCCTGCACGGTCCCCCGCGCCACCCCGAGCCGCCGTGACATCTCCAGGACACCGATGCGCGGCTCCTTCGCCAGCAGCACGAGCAGCCGCCCGTCCAGATGATCGATCGCCATGCGTCCCTCCGAGATGGTCATCATGTACAGAAAGCCCGGCCGTCCGGGCCAGCCACTGCGCATATTGTCCAGCCGACAGGCGAACTATTGCGCACCTTGCGGAACGGAGGGAGCCTGCGGCCATGACGCAGACCACACACGACACTCCCGACACCGCCCGGCAGGCCGATCCCTTCCCGGTCAAGGGAATGGACGCGGTCGTCTTCGCCGTCGGCAACGCCAAGCAGGCCGCCCACTACTACTCCACGGCCTTCGGCATGCGGCTCGTCGCGTACTCCGGACCGGAGAACGGCAGCCGCGAGACGGCGTCGTACGTCCTCGAGAACGGCTCGGCGCGCTTCGTGTTCACCTCGGTGATCAAGCCCGCCACCGCCTGGGGCCACTTCCTGGCCGAGCACGTGGCGGAGCACGGCGACGGCGTCGTCGACCTCGCCATCGAGGTCCCGGACGCCCGCGCCGCCCACGCGTACGCCGTCGAGCACGGCGCCCGTTCGATCGCCGAGCCGTACGAGCTGAAGGACGAGAACGGCACGGTCGTCCTCGCCGTCATCGCCACGTACGGCAAGACCCGCCACACGCTCGTCGAGCGCTCCGGCTACGACGGCCCCTACCTGCCCGGGTACGTGGCCGCCGCCCCGATCGTCGAGCCGCCCGCGAAGCGCACCTTCCAGGCCATCGACCACTGCGTGGGCAACGTCGAGCTCGGCCGCATGAACGAGTGGGTCGGCTTCTACAACAAGGTCATGGGCTTCACGAACATGAAGGAGTTCGTGGGCGACGACATCGCGACCGAGTACAGCGCCCTGATGTCGAAGGTCGTCGCCGACGGCACGCTCAAGGTCAAGTTCCCGATCAACGAGCCCGCCATCGCCAAGAAGAAGTCCCAGATCGACGAGTACCTGGAGTTCTACGGCGGCGCCGGTGTCCAGCACATCGCGCTGAACACGAACGACATCGTCGCGACCGTGCGGGCCATGCGCGCGGCCGGTGTCCAGTTCCTCGACACCCCCGACTCCTACTACGACACGCTCGGCGAGTGGGCCGGCGACACCCGTGTCCCCGTCGACACCCTGCGCGAGCTGAAGATCCTCGTCGACCGTGACGAGGACGGCTATCTGCTCCAGATCTTCACCAAGCCGGTCCAGGACCGTCCGACCGTCTTCTTCGAGATGATCGAGCGGCACGGCTCGATGGGCTTCGGCAAGGGCAACTTCAAGGCCCTGTTCGAGGCGATCGAGCGCGAGCAGGAGAAGCGCGGCAACCTCTGACGCCGCCGGACCGGCCTTCGCCGAAGGCCGGTCCCACTCCCGCGGGTGCGGGGCTCAGCGCGGCGCGGTCCGTTCCGGCGCGTTCGGCGCGGACGCCGTGCCGGGGGAGGCGGGGGCCGCGCCCGGGGCCGGAGCGGCCGCCGAGCCCGACGGCCCCGTGGACCCCGCGGCGGCCGTGTCGCCGGAGCCCTCGGCCGACCGGGACGCGTCGGAGCGGACGCCGGGCCGGCCCGCGCCGTCGGCGCCGTCGGTGCGATCGGTGCTCTCGGATCCCCCTGGGGCCACCGAACCGCCGGGGTCCGCCGAACCCCCCGGGTCCGCCGAACCCCCCGGGTCCGCCGAACCCTCCGCGGTCTGCGCGTCCTCCGACTCCTCCGGCGGGCCACCGGCCGGCGGCTCGCCCAGCGCCGTCAGGGCCTCCCTCGCCGCGGGTGCCAGCAGCGGCGAGAAGTACGGGTTGATCCGCAGCGCCTCCGCGAGATGCCGGCGGGCCGGACCCGACAGTCCGAGATCCCGTTCGATCTGCCCCCGGTGATACGCGTACAGCGCACTGCGCACACCGCCCCCGTGCTCCGCGTCCGTGGCCCGCACCGCGAACCCCAGGGCCTCCCGGTCGTTCCCGGCGCGGTGCAGCGCCCAGCCCAGCGCGTCCGCCACCGCGATACCGGGCTGCCGCCGCCACTCGGCCCGCAACGCCGTCACCGCCGCCTGCGGGTCGCCGTGATCCGCCTCGAACAGCCCGGCGACCGGTTCGTCGTCCACGCCCGCGGCGCCGTCCCGCCGCACCAGGTCCCGCAGCAGGCCGTACTGCGCCCGCGCGTCCGCGCCGAGCCGGAGCGTGTCGTACAGCTCGCCCAGCTCCAGCGCGTAGCGCGGCACCGGCCGCTTCGCGAGCGCCGCCCGGTACGCGCGCAGCGCCTCCGTCGTGCGCCCCAGCGCCGCCAGCGCGCGCCCCTGCCCGGCCAGCGCGTCGTACGCGCCGGCGTCCGTGCTCGTCGCGGCCCGGTAGTGGTCCAGGGCGTCCCGGACGTCGCCGCGCTCCCAGGCGAGATCCCCGGCCTGGGTGAGCAGGGCCGCCTGTTCGGCCGGGCCGGCCGCAGCCGCCGCGGCGTCCGAGAGCACCGCCGCCGCGTCCTCGCGCCGGCCGCGGTCCCGGTACACCCGCGCCGCGACGGACCGCGCCGCCGGACCGGGCCGCAGCTCCAGCAGCCGGGCCAGCGTCCTGTCCACGGCCTTGTAGTCACCGAGCCCGGAGTACGCGTCGATCAGCGCCGGATACGTCGTCCACCGCTTCGGCGCCAGCTTCGACGCCTCCTCGCCCCACCGCTTCGCGGCCCGGAAGTCGCCCCGCGCGCCGGCCAGTGACGCGAGCCCCTCCAGCGCCGCCACGTTGCCCTCGGGCCGCACCCGCAGCGAGGTGCGCAGCGCCCGCTCCGCCTTCGGGTAGTACGCGGCCGCCGCCGTCCGCCGTGCCCGCTCCGTGTACGCGGCGCCCAGCACCGCCCACGACGCGTCGTCCCCGGGACGGGCCCGCACCCGGGCCTCGCGGTCGCCGATGAGCGCGGCGAGATCGGGCAGCGCCGCCGGCACCCCCGCTCCCACCGCGCCCGCCGCCCGCGCCACCGGACCCGGCGCGCCCCGCGGCGCCCCGCCCCGGTCCGTCGAGGGCAGCAGCACCAGCGCGCCGCCGAGCACGGCACAGCCGGCCGCGGCCGCGATCAGCGAGCGACGACGGGTGAGCGGGGAGCGGCGCGGGCCGGAGGGCCCCGGGGGCGGACCGCCGACGGGCTCCCCGGGCCGCGGACCGGGCGGCACCGCGCGTCCGGCCCCGGCGGACACCGGCTCTCGCTCTTCGATCTCCATGCCGCTCACTGTGCGTCAATACGAAGACCATCCCGCGGCACGCGAAGCGTCCACCGGATGGGGTTCACACCGATGGCCCCGGGTGCGACGCTGTGATCATGAGCCGTATCGAAGCCCCGCGCGACGAGGACACGGAGACGACCGGCAGCCTCCGCGACCGCCTGCTGACCGGTCTGCCGGCCGAGGCCGTCCTCACCGATCCGGACGTCACGGCCTCCTACGCCAACGACATGGCGAGCTTCTGCGACGCGGGCACGCCCGCCGTGGTCGTCCTGCCGCGCACGGTCGAGCAGGTCCAGCACGTCATGCGCGTCGCGACCGAGCTGCGCGTGCCCGTCGTCCCGCAGGGCGCCCGCACCGGGCTGTCCGGCGCGGCCAACGCCAGCGACGGCTGCGTGGTCCTGTCCCTGGTGAAGATGGACCGGATCCTGGAGATCAACCCGGTCGACCGCATCGCCGTCGTCGAACCCGGCGTCGTCAACGCGGCGCTCTCCCGCGCCGTCGGCGAACACGGCCTGTACTACCCGCCGGACCCCTCCAGCTGGGAGACCTGCACCATCGGCGGCAACATCGGCACGGCCTCCGGCGGCCTGTGCTGCGTGAAGTACGGGGTCACCGCCGAGTACGTCCTCGGCCTGGACGTCGTCCTCGCCGACGGGCGGCTGATGTCCACCGGGCGCCGCACCGCCAAGGGCGTCGCCGGCTACGACCTCACCCGCCTCTTCGTGGGCTCCGAGGGATCGCTCGGCATCGTCGTGCGCGCCGTCCTCGCGCTGAAGCCGCAGCCGCCGGCCCAGCTCGTCCTGGCGGCCGAGTTCGCCTCGGCCCGGGCCGCCTGCGACGCCGTGTGCAGGATCATGGAGGGCGGCCACGTCCCCTCCCTGCTCGAACTGATGGACCGTACGACCGTCAAGGCCGTCAACGACCTCGCGCACATGGGTCTCCCGGAGACCACCGAGGCACTGCTGCTCGCCGCGTTCGACACCCACGACCCGGCGGCCGACCTCGCCCTCGTGGGCGCTCTGTGCGAGGCCGCCGGAGCGACCCAGGTGGTTCCCGCCGAGGACGCGGCCGAGTCCGAACTGCTGCTCCAGGCACGGCGGTTGTCGCTGACCGCGCTGGAGGCGGTCAAGGGCACCACGATGATCGACGACGTGTGCGTGCCGCGCTCCCGGCTCGGCGACATGCTCGACGGCATCGAGCGCGTCGCCGAGAAGTACGCCCTGACGATCGGCGTCTGCGCCCACGCGGGCGACGGCAACACGCACCCCACCGTCTGCTTCGACGCGGCAGATCCCGACGAGTCCCGGCGCGCCCGCGAGTCCTTCGACGAGATCATGGCCCTCGGCCTGGAACTGGGCGGCACGATCACCGGCGAGCACGGTGTGGGCGTGCTGAAGAAGGAATGGCTGGCCCGTGAGATCGGCCCGGTGGGACTGGAGATGCAGCGGGCCATCAAGACGGCGTTCGACCCGTTGGGCCTGCTGAACCCGGGCAAGCTGTTCTGAACCACCGGGACCGGCGATGCCGGGCCCGCGGTTGCGAGCCGCCGGACCGGTGATCAGCCGCCCGCCCGCCCGCGGCCGGGGCCCGCAGGGCCGCTGACGGTCCGCCGCCCGTCGACCCGCCCGCGGCCGCGCAGGCCGCTGACGGTCCGTCCGTCCGTCGGCCCGTCGGCCCCGTCAGGACTGCTCGCCGTCCGCCGACTCGTCCGACGGCCACGGGTCGCGCAGCCACAGGTCGTCGGGGGACGGGGCTCCCGTCTGGTCGAGCGAGGCCGAGAGCCTCGGCGCGAGCAGGTCCGCGAGCCCGGCGTCGATGCCGAGCTGTCCCGCCTCGGTGCCCGGCGGGACCGCCCTCAGGGTGCGCTCCAGCCAGGCGGTGACCTGCGCGGCGGGCGCCTCGAGCAGCGCGTCCCCGTCCGGCGAGCTCAGCGCCATCAGCACGACGCTCCGGCCGCCGACCTTCGTCGGCCACACCCGCACGTCACCGTGGCCGCACGGCCGGAACACCCCCTCGACGAGCAGCTCGCGGGCGAAGGTCCACTGGACGGGATGGTCCGATCCGACGTGGAAGACGATGCGGACGGCGTACGGGTCGTCGGCGCGGTAACTCAGTCGCGCCGGCACCGGGATGCTGTGTTCGGGCGACAGGACGAGATGAAGCTCCAGTTCGCGTTCCACCACGGTGTGCATGTCGGTGCTCTTCCTTTCGTCGCACGGGCTCCCGAGGACGGGCTCGTACGAGTGGAGAGCGCCTCGCGCCGGGACCATTACGCGGGTTCGGAGAAAACTTTTCCCGCCGTCCTCCGGGCCATGCCTGCCTCCGTGCCGCCCCCGCGCCGGCCCCTCGCGGTCACCTGCCGTCCGGCCCGCCGGACGTCCCGTCGCGAGGGCGGGCGCAACCTTGCCCGAAAGGATTGGGTACGGCGGGACCGGCCGTGACACGTGCGCCGGTCTGGTAGATGTGGACCTCCCACACGACCCCCGAGCAGATACGGGACGACGGACATGAGCGCCCCAACCCCGGCCCCTGGTGACGACAGGCCCCGCGAAGGGTATTACCCGGACCCCTCCATCCCTGGATACGTCCGGTACTGGAACGGTGCCGCCTGGGTGCCGGGCACGAGCCGCCCGGCACCGTCCGCGGGCGAGGCGCTCTCCCCTCCGGCCGCCGTGCGCCCCGCGCAGGTGCCCGCCCCGGCGTCGTCCCCCGAGTTCTCGGCCTCCCGCGGCCGGACCGGTGTCCCCGCCGCGGAGGAGACCGGTCCGCACTTCTTCGACGAGGACCCGCAGCCCTCCTCCTCCGCTCCCGACCCCGTCGCCGCTCCCGACCCCGCCGAGTCCCAGCACGGCAGCCGGCCCGAACCCGCCGCCTCGTGGGGCGCTGACCGCTCCCGGCAGTCGGGCTTCGGCGGCGACCAGGACCGCCGGATCTCGTGGGGCGCGCCCCGGGCGTCCGGTCCGCAGGACCCGCGTGCCGCGGGAGCCGCCGACCCGGTGAACCGGCCCGACGGGGCGTCGGCGCGGGCGGACGGCACGGCGACGATCCCGCCCGCCGAATCCGCCGTCCGGCCCCCGGCGCCCGCGGGGCCCGTGGTCTTCCGCCGTCCCACGGGGCCGGTGCCGTCCACGGGCCCGGAGGGCGCCGACGGTACGGGCCTTGCGGGAGAGGCGAGTTCGTCCGGAGCCGACGTGTGGGGCGCTGTCGGAACCGGTGCCCCCGCCGCTACGGACCCCGTTTCCGACGGCGGCGACCCGGCGTTCCGTGCGCCCTCCCCGCGTACGGAGCGGCAGGACGGGGGCACGGCTCCGGCGCGTGCGCCGGGCGTGCCCGCGACCCCGGCCGCCGACGGTTTCGGCCCCGCACCGGCCGCTCCCGGACCGTCCGCCGCGTCCGCCACGCCCGGCACGCCCGGGGGAGCGGCGGGCGGCGGCAGCGGAGCCGGGACGGCCGCACCGGCCGCCGGTGGTTTCGGTCCCGCGCCGGTCGTGCCGGGTCCTTCCCCCGCGTCCACCACCCCCGCCGGTTCGTCCGCGGCCCCGGCCGGCGGCGGTTTCGGCTCCGCGCCCGGCCACTCCGCCGCGCCCGCCGGTTCGTCTGCCGGCCTCGTGGGAGCCGTACCGGCCACTCCCGTTTCGTCCGCCGCGGCCGCCGCACCCGCAACACCCGGTGCACCCGCGGATCCAGCCGCGCCCGAGGCGTCGGCAGCCGCCGCCACCGGGGCCGCACCGGACCCGGCCCCCGCCGCGCAGGCGTCCGCCGTCCAGGCCGCTCCCGCGTCCGCCGTCCCCCAACAGCCGGGCGGTTCCGCCCCCGTGACCTCCGGGTCCGGCGGTGGCCAGCCCTCCTGGGCGCAGCAGGTGCACCAGCTCGCCGGCGATCCGGCCGAGGACGGGACGAGGGTGGCGCCGTGGAAGCCGCCCGTCGACGACGTGTTCCAGGCGGCCGCGCGCCGGCAGGCGGCGGCCCGCCCCTCCGGCCTCGGCCGGCGCCTGGCCGCCCGGCTGGTGGACACCGTCGTCATCGGCGGTGTCACCGCGGCGGCCGCCGTGCCGCTGGGCACCAGGGCGGTCGACCACATCAACGAGAAGATCGACGCCGCCAAACTGTCGGGGGAGAAGGTGACCGTCTGGCTGCTCGACGGCACGACCGCCTCCTGCCTCGGCGCCGTCCTCGCCGTCCTGCTCGTCTTCGGCGTGCTCTACGAAGTCCTGCCCACCGTCAAGTGGGGCCGAACGGCGGGGAAGAAGCTGTGCGGCATCGAGGTCCACGACATCGAGGGCCACGAACCGCCCGGCTTCGGCCGGGCCCTGCTGCGCTGGCTGGTCCTCAGCGTGCCGTGCCTGCTGCTCGTCGGCTTCCTCGGCGTCCTGTGGTGCCTGTTCGACCGGCCCTGGAAGCAGTGCTGGCACGACAAGGCGGCCCACACCTTCGTGGCGGGTCCGGCCAGGTAACCCCGTCCCCCGGACGGCCCTTCGCCGGATGCGGAGCCGGGGGGTTCGCGGTCGACTCGGGCCATGAGCAGCGAACCGCCGCCCCCGGGTTCCGGGGGGCCACCGGACGACGACCCGTTCAAGAAGCAGCCCCCGCCCGGCGGGGGCACGGGCTCCCCGTACGACCCGCCGCCCGCGTCCGGCGGCGGTTCCCCCTACGACCCGCCGCCCCCCTCGGGCGACCGGACCCCGCCGTACGGCAGCGAACCGCCCCCGTTCGGCGGCGGACCCCACGGACAGGGCGGCGGCCCGTACCCGGGAGGCGGCGATCCCTACGGCGGTGGCGGCCCGTACGGCGGCGACCCGCTCGCCGGCATGCCTCCGCTCGCGGACAGCGGCAAGCGGGTGCTGGCCAGGATCCTGGACATGATCCTCGTGGGCGTCGTGGTGTGGCTGCTGTCCTGGGCGTTCGGGGTCACCGAGTACAACATGGACTCGAACAAGATCGAGTACAGCAAGTCGCTCGGGCAGTCACTGGTGGCCGCCGTGCTCTACGTCTCCTACGACACCGTGATGATCAGCAAGACGGGCCAGACCCTCGGCAAGCGGCTGTTCAACCACCGGGTCGCCAACCTCGACAACGGATCCACCCCCTCCGTGCAGACCTCCCTGGTCCGCGCCCTGGTCCTGTGGATCCCGTTCGCGTTCTGCTGCGCCTGCATCTGGACCGCGATCGCGGGCGGTTGGAGCTTCTTCGACAAGCCCTACAAGCAGGGTCTGCACGACAAGGCGGCGAAGACGGTGGTGGTCGACACCGGCTGACGGCCGGTACGGCGGCTCTCCCGGCGGTGGGAGCGGCAGCGGACGCGGAAACGGCGGGCCCGTGGTTCACGGGCCCGCCGTTTTTGCGTGCGAGGTCGTAGGTCGTGGCGTCCGGGGTGCCGGCGCGGTCCACCGGTCCCGTCGGGGAACCGGAGCACGCGCGGGCCGGTGCACCCGGCTTCAGGGCCCCGCGGGTTCGCGCACCGGCTCGGGTGTGGAGGAGGCGGAGGCGGCGGACACGGAGGCGGTCTCGCGCTGCGCCGGCACGCGCTCGCGGACGACGGCGGCGGCCGGCGCGGGCTTCGGCAGCGGGACCGTCATGGCCACCAGCAGTCCGAGAGCGAGCGCCGAGAGGGCGATCAGCACGATCCCCAGACTCGAACTCGTCTGTGACAGCAGCAGCATGGCGAGTGTGGAGAAGATCACGGTGCAGGAACCGTAGGCGAGCTGTGCGGCGGTCGGACGAGGCATGGCAATCGTGTCCTCGGATGGGGGTTCTCCCCCCGGTGCCTCTCGCGATGGGGGAGGTGCGGATAGATGTCGGGGTGGAGACAACGGTGTCGACGTGGTGTCCGCCGGCTTCCGACGTCCGCCAATCGACTCTATTCGCCTGCATGCCCGACTGGAACGTCCGGTAAGCGTGACCTTACCCACGGTGCCGGTGCACAGGGGGCGCACGGAGTCATCGCGTCCATCAAGTGGACGTTCGAGCGCGCCTGTTGAGGCGTTTCCGGTGCGTCCGTAATCCGAACGCAGGCTCCGCATAATGCACTTGCCAGGTTCAAGTCAAGATCTGTTTTTTCTTTGGTAACTCCGGTCAAATGACGTCACTTGAATCGCGTAGACGCGTGCGGACCTCCATGACCCGGAACCCCCTCCGCGCGAACGTGCGCGGGGGAGGACATCAAGTGACCAACAGACCATGGACGTTCAGAGCGGCCGCGGTGGGCGTAGCCTTCGCGGCGGCCACCGCCACGTTCTCGACGTACGCCGTCGCGCAGGCCGACTCGGCCGCCGCGTCCCCGGTCGTGGACCGCCACGACCCCCAGCCGGTCCGCAACACGGTCGACCACGACCTCGACGGCCCGCTGAGCAAGACCCAGAACGCCCAGCGCCAGGAGGCGCTGAACCAGGTCATCTCCGGCGACGCCAAGGTGCAGAAGCGCCACGGCTCGCAGGTCGTGCAGCTCAAGAGCAAGAAGGGCAGCTCGAAGTACGTCGAGCTCGGCCGCGAGAAGACCGACAAGATCTTCACGATCCTGGTGGAGTTCGGCGACAAGACCGACCCCAAGTTCGGTGGCACCGCCGGCCCCGCGCACAACCAGATAGCCGCGCCGGACCGTGCGAAGGACAACAGCACGGCCTGGCAGGCGGACTACAACCAGAAGCACTTCCAGAACCTCTACTTCGGCACCGGCAAGAACACCGAGTCGATGAAGAAGTTCTACGAGACGCAGTCCTCGGGCCGCTACTCGGTCGACGGCGAGGTCGCCGACTGGGTCAAGGTGCCGTACAACGAGGCGCGTTACGGCAACAACGCCTGCGGCAGCACCAACTGCCCGAGCGTGTGGAACGTCGTCAAGGACGGCGTCACCGCCTGGGTCGCGCAGCAGAAGGCGGCCGGCAAGTCCGACGCGGCCATCAAGGCGGACCTGGCCCAGTTCGACCAGTGGGACCGCTACGACTACGACGGCGACGGCAACTTCAACGAGCCGGACGGCTACATCGACCACTTCCAGATCGTGCACGCCGGTGAGGACGAGTCCGCCGGTGGCGGCGTCCAGGGCAAGGACGCGATCTGGGCCCACCGCTGGTACGCCTTCGGCACCGACGCCGGTGCCACGGGTCCCGCGGACAACAAGCTCGGTGGCGCGCAGATCGGCGACTCCGGCATCTGGGTCGGCGACTACACCATCCAGCCGGAGAACGGCGGACTCGGCGTCTTCGCCCACGAGTACGGCCACGACCTCGGTCTGCCGGACCACTACGACACCGCCGGCGGCGACAACTCCACCGGTTTCTGGACCCTGATGTCCTCCGGTTCGTGGCTCGGCACCGGCAAGCAGTCCATCGGTGACCTCCCCGGCGACTTCAACGCCTGGGACAAGCTGCAGCTCGGCTGGCTGAACTACGACACCGCCAAGGCCGGCAAGCAGTCCACGCACAAGCTGGGCGTCGCCGAGTACAACACCTGGAACAAGCAGGCGCTCGTCGTCAACCTGCCGGACAAGGACGTCACGACCACGGTCGTCAACCCCGCGCAGGGCTCGTCCCAGTGGTGGAGCGGCAGCGGCGACAACCTGAAGAACACGCTGACCCGGTCCGTGGACCTCACGGGCAAGTCCTCGGCGAAGCTGACCCTCGACGGCTGGTACGACATCGAGGCGAACTACGACTACCTGTACACCGAGGTCTCGACCGACGGCGGCGCCAACTGGACCGCCCTGGACGGCACGGTGGACGGCGCGGCCATCCCGCGCGACGGCAGCGACAAGCCCGTCCTGACCGGAACGGTCGACGCGTACAAGAAGCTCGTGTACCCGCTCGACGCCTACGCGGGCAAGAAGATCGACATCCGCTTCCGCTACCAGAGCGACGGCGGCGTGGCGCTCAAGGGCTTCGCGGCCGACGAGATCAGCGTGACCGCCGACGGCACCGCGCTGTTCACGGACAACGCCGAGACGGCCGACCCCGCTTGGACCGCCGCGGGCTTCTCGCGCATCGGTGCCTCGTTCACCAAGGCCTACGCGCAGTACTACCTCGCGGAGAACCGCCAGTACGTGTCGTACGACAAGACCCTCAAGGTCGGCCCGTACAACTTCGGCTTCTCGACGACCCGTCCGGACTGGGTGGAGCACTACCCGTACCAGACCGGCCTGTTGATCTGGAAGTGGGACACCTCGCAGGCGGACAACAACACCAGCCAGCACCCGGGTGTCGGCCTCGCGCTTCCGGTCGACTCGCACCCGAAGGCCCTGTGGTGGGACAACGGCACGCTGATGCGCAACCGCATCCAGGCCTACGACTCGCCCTTCAGCCTGTACCGCACGGGCGGCATCACGCTGCACAGCGCGGACGTCGCCACGAAGATCCCGTCGTCGAAGGGCGTCTCGGTCTTCAACGACCACACCAGTGACTACTACGACAACCGGAACCCCACCGGTGGCGTGAAGATCACTGACACCAACACCAAGATCGAGATCGTCAAGCAGGCCAAGGACGGCTCCTCGATCTCGCTCAAGGTCGGCCCCGCGGTCAAGTAATTGGAATAACCGCAGGTCAGAAGCGTATCGGCGGCAACCCCTGGCGGGTTGCCGCCGATCGTGTTTAGGTGCCTCCTGTGCCCGGCTTATTGACACCGACATCGACACCGACTCACACGGGGGTGTGACCGCATGGCCGCAGGAGGTTTCTGCAGACTGCCCAACGGCAGCGTCGTCGTGGCGCTGAACCTGCCCAGCCCGGCGGGTCCGGCGGGCGGCTGCCTGCGGTTCCTGGTCCGCGCCCCGAACCGTGCCCGCGCCCTGACCCGGCTGCGGAACCTCGGCCTGCGGGCCGTCTACCTGCGGGGCAACGCCGCCCCGCCGACCCCCGACGAGATCACCGCCGTCCTGCACCATCCCGACGGGCTCATATGGCGCACGGCCCCCGAGAGCGGGTGCACCGAGCTCAGCCAGGAGCTGTGGCACCCCGTGCGGACCCTGCTCAGACGCCCGGCGCCGCTGTCCTGACCCTGTTCCGGAGCCCCGTGCCGCTGTCCTGACCCTGCCCGGACGCCCCGCGTCGCTGTTCCGACCCGGTTCGGACGGCCCGCGCCCCCGTCCTGACCCCGGCCGGGGCCGTGCGGCGCCCGGGGGACCGCCCTCAGACGACCGGCTTGCCCGTGAGCTCGACCCCGGCGGCGCGCAGCTCCTCCAGGGCCCGCTGCGTCGTCTCCTCGGCCACGCCGGCCGTCAGGTCCAGCAGGACGTTCGTGCGGAAGCCCTGCCGGGCCGCGTCCAGGGCGGTGGCCTTCACACAGTGGTCGGTCGCGATGCCGACCACGTCCACCTCGCCGATCTCGCGGGCGCGCAGCCAGTCGCCGAGGGCCACCCCGTTCTCGTCGGCGCCCTCGAAGCCGCTGTACGCCGCCGCGTAGGCGCCCTTGTCGAAGACCGCGTCGATCGCGCCGGAGGCGACGGCCGGGGCGAAGTTCGGGTGGAAGCCCACGCCCTCGGTGCCGGCCACGCAGTGCGCGGGCCAGGAGTGCACGTAGTCGGGGTTGTCGGCGAAGTGGCCGCCGGGGGCGATGTGCAGATCGCGGGTGGCCACGACGTGCCGGTAGCCGGCGGGGGCCTGCCCGATCAGCTCCGTGACGGCGGCGGCCACGTCGGCGCCCCCGGCCACCGCGAGGCTGCCCCCCTCGCAGAAGTCGTTCTGCACGTCTACGACGATCAAGGCGCGGCGCATGGGCGGTGTCCTTCGGCTATGGGTGCGGCAGACAAGGGTGCGGGCCCGGCCGTTGAACTTCCGAGCCTAGAGAATTCCGGGGTGGTGCGGGAGGGGGTATTCGGCTTCGGCGGCCCGCGGGGGCACGCTGCCGTTGCATTCCCGCTCACCGAGGGTTCATGCGCGGTGCCACCCCGGCACCACCCGCACCACCCGTCCCGGGCGTATCAGACGTATTCGGTGGGGATCACCGGCTCGCCGCGCGAGAGCTGCGTCGCCGACAGCGGCAGCCGGGCGCGGGCCTCCGCGTGCCGGTCGCGTACGACGTCGAGCGACTCACGGGACAGGACCTGGCCCCCCTTGACCAGCTGGACCAGGAGCTGCCGGTCGGCCAGCTCGGGCGGCACCGGTCCGACGCCGACGACCTCGGCCTCCGCGACCCCCTGGGCGTCCAGGCGGCGCGCGGCCCACTTGCGGCCGCCGACGGACGTCTTGCCGCCCGTGGACTTCTTGGCCACCGGCTCCAGCGGAGCCTTCGGGTCGGCGGACTCGGCGCGGGCGACCAGCTTGTAGACCATCGAGCACGTCGGATGGCCGGATCCCGTCACCAGCTGGGTGCCGACGCCGTACGCGTCCACGGGCGCCGCCGCGAGCGAGGCGATGGCGTACTCGTCGAGGTCGGAGGTGACGACGATCTTCGTCCCGGTCGCGCCCAGCTCGTCCAGCTGCCGGCGCACCCGGTGGGCGACGAGCAGCAGGTCGCCGGAGTCGATGCGCACCGCGCCGAGGTCCGTCCCGGCGACCTCGACGGCCGTGCGGACCGCCTCGGCGACGTCGTAGGTGTCCACGAGCAGGGTGGTGCCCCGGCCCAGCGAGTCCACCTGGGCCCGGAAGGCGTCCCGCTCGTGGTCGTGCAGGAGGGTGAAGGCGTGCGCGGAGGTGCCCACGGTCGGGATGCCGTAGCGGAAGCCCGCGGCCAGGTCGGAGGTGCTGGTGAAGCCGCCGAGGTAGGCGGCCCGCGAGGCGGCGACCGCCGCGAGCTCGTGGGTGCGCCGGGCGCCCATCTCGATCAGCGGCCGCTCGCCCGCGGCGGAGGACATCCGGGAGGCGGCCGCCGCGATCGCGGAGTCGTGGTTGAGGATCGAGAGGATCACCGTCTCCAGGAGCACGCACTCCGCGAAGCTGCCCTCGACGCGCAGCAGCGGAGAGCCCGGGAAGTACACCTCGCCCTCGGGGTAGCCCCAGATGTCGCCGCCGAAGCGGTAGGAGGCGAGCCACTCCAGGGTCGGTTCGTCCACGATCCCGCGTTCGCGCAGGAAACCGAGGACGTCCGCGTCGAACCGGAAGTTCTCGACGGCGTCCAGGACACGCCCGGTGCCCGCGACCACTCCGTAGCGCCGCCCCTCGGGCAGCCTGCGGGTGAAGACCTCGAAGACCGAGCGCCGCTCGGCCGTCCCGGCCGCGAGCGCGGCCTGCAGCATCGTCAGCTCGTACTGGTCGGTGAAGAGCGCCGTAGAGGGGACATCCACCGGCAGCCCAAGGTCCGCTGTGTTCATGGCAGGGATCGTACCCCCATTTCGTCAGTTTGACGATTTCTCGTGCGGGTGGCGGTTCCCGGGTCCCTGAACCGCCGCCCGGGGGTCCGTTTATGCGGGTGACCCCCCGGGGTGGGAGCATGGGCGATGTGACGGCTCCCGCACCTCTAGAGATCGAGAAGACCGAGTCGGCGGAGGAGGTCTTCGCCGTACCCGAGCCGGACGTCCCCTGGGTCACGATCGTCCACAACGACCCGGTCAACCTCATGAGCTATGTGACGTATGTCTTCCAGACGTACTTCGGCTACTCCAAGGACAAGGCCACCAAGCTGATGATGGACGTCCACCACAAGGGCCGGGCCGTCGTCTCCAGCGGCACGCGCGAGGAGATGGAGCGCGACGTGCAGGCCATGCACGGCTACGGTCTGTGGGCCACCCTTCAGCAGGACCGGAAGTAGCCGGCCCCCTGTCCACCGACCGCCCGCAGGACCGGAAGTAGCGAACTCACTCCATGCCAGGACACTTCGAACCGCTCCCCGGCGGCGGCGCGGCCGTCGCGCTCGACGAGGTCGAGATCTCCATCATCCGCTCCCTCGCCGTCCAGCTCCTGGAGCTCATCGGTCCCGGCCCCGCGGAGAACGCCTCCGCCGACCCGCTCGCCGAGCTGTTCGCCGAGGGCCCGAGCGAGCCGCCGAGCGACCCCGTGCTCAGGCGCCTGTTCCCCGACGCCTACAGCGGCCCCGGCGTCGAGGCCGCCACGCCCGAGCAGGCCGAGGAGCAGCAGGCCCACTCCGCCGAGTTCCGCCGCTTCACCGAGAACGACCTGCGCGCCGGCAAGCGCGAGAACGCCCTCGCCGTCATCCGCTCGCTGGACGCGCTGACGCCCGGCGGCGACGGCGGAGCGGTCCTGGAGCTGACCACGGGGCAGTCCGAGCAGTGGCTGCGTGCCCTGAACGACCTGCGCCTGGCGATCGGTTCACGGCTCGACGTCGTCGACGAGGAGGACACCGACCTCCTCTACCGCCTGCCCGACGAGGACCCGCGCAAGCCGATGGTGATGGCCTACCTGTGGCTGGGGGGCCTCCAGGAGACCCTCGTCGCCACCCTTATGCCCTGATCCATCCGGATCCGTCCTCCGGCACACCTGTCTGTGTGTTCGCTCAGAGGACGCTCAAATCCGCATAACGATCGCGTCACCGCAACCGCGTCCTTTGGGGCGCGGTTCGACGTTTTGTCCGGTTCTTCCTGTGGTCTGCGCAACACGAGCCTCGATCGATCGACGCCTTCGCCGTGATAGATCTTCACGACCGCCCGGCAGGACACCACCCACGTCCCGCCGGGTGCGCCACCGAGCCGGCGGACCGTCGGCCAGGCACGAGCTCCACCTGTCCGGGGGGATCGGAAGCCGATGCGAAGCCGGGAGACCGGCTCGGACCGGTACGGAGAAAGGCGCACCAGACATGACCTCATCGCAGGTCGGCAAGAGTCACGACGGCAGTGAGGCCGTGGGCGGCGACGCCCCCGAAGAGGGGTACGAGCGCGGGCTCGGCAGCCGTCAGGTCCAGATGATCGCGATCGGCGGCGCCATCGGCGTCGGCCTCTTCCTGGGAGCCGGGGCGAACATCGCCAAGGCCGGTCCCAGCCTGATCGTCATGTACGCCCTCGCGGGCGTGATCATCTTCTTCATCATGCGGGCGCTCGGCGAGCTCCTGCTCTACCGGCCCGTCTCGGGCTCCTTCGCGGAGTACTCCCGCGAGTTCCTCGGCCCGTTCTTCGGCTACTTCACCGGCTGGACGTACTGGCTGATGTGGGTGGTCACCGGCATGGCCGAGCTCACCGCCGCCGCGATCTACGTCCACTACTGGTTCCCGTCGGTGCCCCAATGGGTGACCGCGCTGGTCTTCCTGATCGTCCTGTTCGTGGCGAACCTGATCTCCGTGAAGCTGTTCGGCGAGATCGAGTTCTGGTTCTCGATGGTCAAGGTCACCGCCCTGCTCGGCATGATCATCATCGGCATCGGCGTCCTGACCTTCGGTTTCAGCTCCGCCGGTGACACCGCCGCCGTCAGCAACCTCTGGGCGTTCGACGGCTTCTTCCCCAACGGCATCGGCTCGTCCCTGATGACCCTCCAGGGCGTCATGTTCGCCTACCTCGCCGTCGAGCTCGTCGGCGTCACCGCGGGCGAGTCCGAGGACCCGGAGAAGACCCTCCCGAAGGCCATCAACACCCTCCCGTGGCGCATCGCCCTCTTCTACGTCGGCGCCCTCACGGTCATCCTCTGCGTCGTGAAGTGGACGGAGTTCTCGCCGGACGTGAGCCCCTTCGTCGCGGCCTTCGCGAAGATCGGCATCCCGGCCGGCGCCGGCATCGTCAACTTCGTGGTCCTCACCGCCGCCCTGTCCTCCTGCAACTCGGGCATGTACTCCACGGGCCGCATGCTGCGGAACCTGGCCGAGAGCGGCGAGGCCCCCAAGGTCTTCGGCAAGCTGTCCTCCACGAAGACGCCCGCCTTCGGCATCACGGTCTCCGTGCTCTGCATGGGCATCGGCGTGGTCCTCAACTACGTCGTCCCCGAGAAGGCCTTCGGCTACGTCACCTCGGTGGCCACCGCCGCCGGCATCTGGACCTGGCTGATGATCCTCGTCAGCCACATCCTCTACCGCCGCGCGGTCGACGCCGGCCGCCTCCCGGCCTCGTCCTTCCCCGCCCCCGGCGGCGCGAAGTGCAGCTGGATCGCCGTCGCGTTCCTGCTCTTCGTCACCGGCCTGATCGCCTACGACGCCGACTCCCGCATCTGCCTGTACGTGATGGCCGTCTGGGCCGCCGTCCTGGGCGTCAGCTGGGCGATCCTCAAGGCGCGCAACCCCCAGGTCACCGAACGCCGCGAGCTGGAGCTCGAGAAGGTCGGCTGACCGCCCCACGGACGCCCGGCCCCCGGGCCACCGCTCAGGACGTCCGGCATACGGGCCGTCCCGTACCACTCCTCGGTACGGGACGGCCCTTCTGTCTATCCTGACCAGCATGCTGACCATCACCGAGGCCCTGTTCGACCAGATCGTCGCCCACGCGCGCCAGGACCACCCCGACGAGGCGTGCGGCGTCGTCGCCGGACCCGCCGGCACCGGCCGCCCCGAGCGCTTCATCCCGATGCTCAACGCCGCCCGCTCGCCCACGTTCTACGAGTTCGACTCCGGCGATCTGCTCAAGCTCTACCGCGAGATGGACGACCGCGACGAGGAGCCCGTCGTCATCTACCACTCGCACACCGCGACCGAGGCCTACCCCTCCCGCACCGACCTCGCCTACGCCAACGAGCCCGGCGCCCACTACGTCCTGGTCTCCACGGCCGACACCGACGACGCCGGCCCCTTCCAGTTCCGCTCCTACCGGATCGTGGAGGGCGAGGTCACGGAGGAGGAGGTCAAGGTCGTCCAGAGCTACTGATCCCACCCACCGGTCAAAAACTGTCCAGAACGTGAGATCACACTCCGGGACCCGTACCGGGAATCGATACGATGAGCCCATGGTTCTGAACGACGTGAGCGACAAGACGCCGGGCATGCTGCTCGTGGCGCGGCTGCACGTCGACCTCTGCAGGCTGCAGAGCGCCATCTGTACGCACTGACCTGCCGCCGTCGTACGGCCGGAGAGCCGCGGCTCCGCAACCGGCGTACCCCCTGCCCCGCCCGCGCTGCCGCGCGTCTTCCGACCTGACTTCCCTTCCGACAGGAGCCCGCAACCATGGCCATCGAGGTCCGCATCCCCACCATCCTCCGCACCTACACGAACGGCGAGAAGGCCGTCGAGGGCGGCGGGGCGACCCTTGCCGAGCTGTTCACCGACCTCGACACCCGTCACGCGGGCATCCGGGCCCGGATCGTGGACGGCGGCGAGCTGCGCCGCTTCGTCAACGTCTACCTCAACGACGAGGACGTCCGCTTCCTCGACGGCATCAACACCAAGCTGACCGACGGCGACAACGTCACCATCCTGCCGGCCGTCGCCGGCGGCATGGCCTGATCGGACCCTGGTCACCGATGCGCTACGACTCTCCGCTCGCCGCGGTGGGCAACACCCCTCTGGTGTGCCTGCCGCGGCTGTCGCCGTCCGCGGACGTCCGTATCTGGGCGAAACTGGAGGACCGCAACCCGACCGGTTCCGTCAAGGACCGGCCGGCCCTCCACATGATCGAGCAGGCGGAGAAGGACGGCAGGCTGACTCCGGGCTGCACGATCCTGGAGCCCACCAGCGGCAACACCGGCATCTCCCTGGCCATGGCGGCGAAGCTCAAGGGCTACCGCATGGTCTGCGTGATGCCCGAGAACACCTCGCAGGAACGCCGTGACCTGCTCGGCATGTGGGGCGCCGAGATCATCTCCAGCCCGGCCGCCGGCGGCTCCAACACCGCCGTGCGCGTCGCCAAGGAACTCTCGGCGGAGCACCCCGACTGGGTGATGCTCTACCAGTACGGCAACCCGGACAACGCCGGCGCCCACTACGCCACGACGGGCCCGGAGATCCTCGCGGACCTTCCCTCCATCACCCACTTCGTGGCCGGCCTCGGCACCACCGGCACCCTCATGGGCGTCGGCCGTTATCTGCGCGAGCACAAGCCGGACGTGAAGATCGTCGCCGCGGAGCCGCGCTACGACGACCTGGTCTACGGCCTGCGCAACCTCGACGAGGGCTTCGTACCCGAGCTGTACGACGCCTCCGTCCTCACCACCCGCTTCTCCGTCGGCTCGGCGGACGCGGTCACCCGCACCCGGGAACTCCTCCAGCAGGAGGGCATCTTCGCGGGCGTCTCCACCGGCGCCGCCCTGCACGCCGCGATCGGCGTCGGCAACAAGGCAGTCAAGGCCGGAGAGACCGCCGACATCGCCTTCGTGGTCGCGGACGGCGGCTGGAAGTACCTGTCGACCGGCGTCTACACGGCGGCGACCACGGAAGAGGCCATCGAGACCCTCCAGGGCCAGCTCTGGGCCTAGCCCGGCGACGGCTCGAGGATTCGGCTCGCCCGAGGGGCGCGCGGACCGGCGACGGTCCCCGCGCCCCTCGGCGTCTTCGGGGACCGGGGACGCGCGCCCCTCGGCGTCTCCGGGGACCGCGGAGGCGACTCAGCGCGCCAGATAGCGGACCTGGTCCCACAGGACCGGGTCCACCACGCCGACCCGCCGGCGGAAGTCGCCGACCGGCACCTCGCGCAGCTCGTCCGTCTCCAGGAAACTCGGCCGTCCCTGGGTGTCCCCCACGGCCCCCGGGGGCAACGGGATCACTCCGGGCCGCTCGTCGTGGTACTTGCTGGTGATCTTCGCGACGGTCACCCGCTTCCCGCGCACCATCAGCACCAGACACGGCCGGTCCTTGGCCCCCGGCTTGTCCTCGTAGGGGACGTTCGCCCACCAGATCTCCGCGGCCTTCGGCAGCGGCCCGCCGCGGAGCGTCCCGCTCCGGCGGGGTCCCCGGGCCCGCCCCGGGGGACGCGTCCGCCCGGCCGGACGGCGCCCGCGGCGCCCCCAGCCGTCCACCAGCGTCGCGACCAGCGCGAGCAGCACCACCGCCGCCGACGCGAGCCACCAGGACGTGTCCACAGCACAGAAGGTACCGGTGCGCGTGTACCCGCGCCCGCTCTGCGGTACATACCGGGTCCCGGGGAAGGTCGTACGAACTGATCCAAACGCCGCCCCTCAGGTCCATCCGAACCGGTGACAGCACAGGTGAGTTCGCCCACAACAGCCCCTGGCGGAGGAGCGACCCGACCTTTTGCGCCTTACGCTCGACGGACCGCACGACCCCCGTCCTCCCCGTTTCCAGCTGCTACCCGCCAGCGGAGGTTTCTGCTTTATGAAGCTCACCGTCGTCGGATGCTCGGGGTCGTTCCCGTCCGCGGAATCGGCCTGTTCGAGCTACCTCGTAGAGGCCGACGGCTTCCGGCTGCTTCTCGACATGGGCAACGGTGCCCTCGGCGAGCTGCAGCGCCACTGCGGTCTCTACGACCTCGACGCGATTTTCCTGAGCCATCTGCACGCCGATCACTGCATCGACATGTGCGCCTACTTCGTCGCGCGCTACTACCGGCACGACGGCGGCCGCTGCGCCCCGCTCCCCGTCTACGGACCCGAGGGCACCGAGCACCGCCTCACCACGGCCTACGCAGACACCCCCACCGCCTCGTCCATGAGCGAGGTCTTCGACTTCCACACGGTCAAGCCGTCCACCTTCGAGGTCGGCCCCTTCACCGTGCACACCGAACGGGTGGCCCACCCGGTGGAGGCGTACGGCATCCGGGTGGAACACGGCGGACGGTCGTTGACGTACTCCGGCGACACCGGGGCGACCGAGGTGCTGGACGAACTCGCCCGCGACACGGACCTGTTCCTGTGCGAGGCGGCGTTCACCCACGGCAAGGAGAACATCCCCGGCCTCCACCTGAACGGCCTGGAGGCCGGCGAGAGCGCCACCCGGGCGGGCGCCCGCCGCCTGGTCCTCACCCACATCCCCCCGTGGACGAACGCCGCCACCAACCTGAGGGACGCCCGCTCGGCGTACCGGGGCCCGGTGGAACTGGCGGCACCGGGGGCGACGTACGAGATCTGACGCCCACGGCGTGATCCGACGCCCACGGCACGCACGAAGGCCCCCGGAACCAGACGGTTCCGGGGGCCTTCGGCCGTAGGGGAGGGGCTCACGCCTTGGTGAGGTCCTCGATCTCCTCATCGGGCTCACGGCCCGGGGTGGGGAGGTTGAACTTGGTGATCGCGAAGCGGAAGACCGTGTAGTACACCGCCGCGAAGACCAGACCGATCGGGATGATCAGCCAGGGCTTGGTGGCCAGGTTCCAGTTGAGCGCGTAGTCGATGAAGCCCGCGGAGAAGGTGAAGCCCGCGTGGACACCGAGCGCCCAGGTGATCGCCAGGGACAGGGCGGTGAGCACCGCGTGGATCGCGTACAGGAGCGGCGCGATGAACATGAAGGAGAACTCGATCGGCTCCGTCACACCCGTCACGAACGAGGTCAGCGCCAGCGAGATCATCATGCCCATCACGGCCTTGCGGCGCTCGGGGCGGGCGGAGTGCGCGATGGCGATGGCGGCGGCCGGCAGACCGAACATCATGATCGGGAAGAAGCCCGACATGAACATTCCGGCGCTGGGGTCACCGGCGAAGAACCGGTTGAGGTCACCGTGGACCACGGCGCCCGTGGCGTCCTTGAAGTCGCCGATCTGGAACCAGGAGACGGCGTTCACGAACTGGTGCATGCCGACCGGGATGAGCGCGCGGTTGATGAGACCGAACAGACCCGCGCCGACCGTGCCGAGACCGGTGATCCACTCACCGAAGTTGGAGATGCCGGTGCCGATGGGCTCCCACACCAGGCCGAAGAAGACACCCATGAGCGTGCCGACGAACGCCATGATGATCGGCACCAGACGGCGGCCGTTGAAGAAGCCGAGCCAGTCCACCAGCTTCTTGCGGTGGTAGCGCTGCCACAGCACGGCGGACAGCAGACCCATGATGATGCCGCCGAGGACACCGGGGTTGTTGTAGGTCGCGGCTATGTCCGCGCCCTTCTGGATCTTCGCCTCGGTGACCGGGAAGGCCTCGAGCACCTTGCTGTAGACCAGGAAGCCGACCAGGGCGGCGAGAGCGGTGGAGCCGTCCGCCTTCTTGGCGAAGCCGATCGCGACACCGATGCAGAACAGCATCGGGAGGTTGTCGAAGATCGCGTGACCGGCGGTGGCGAACACCTCGGTGACCTTGTCGGGCAGGTGCAGCTTCTGCGCGATGTCCGGCACTCCGAGGCGGAGCAGGATGCCCGCCGCCGGAAGGACGGCGATCGGCAGCTGCAGGCTGCGGCCGACCTTCTGCAGGCCCTGGAACAGGCCGGATCCCCGCTTCTTCGCGGGTGCCGCCGTTGCGGTGGCGGTGCTCATAGTTCCTCCATGCGCTGGGCGCTGCCCGGGGACGGGAAGGTACGACAGGGGTCGGCAGCGACCATGTGGTCTACACCACCAGTGGTGTAGACCTGTTTCTAGCACGGTGAAGGCCGGATAAGGAAGGTCCGAATTTTGTGGCCTCGGCCATAACAGGAATAACCGGTTCCGTTCATGCCGAAGGCCCCCGGACCGGCAGGTCAGGGGGCCTTCGCCATGAGCAGGGGTGCGAAGCGCTACGCCTTCGTGGTGTCCTCGATGTCCTCCTCCGGCTCCCGCCCCGGCGTCTTCAGATCGAACTTCGTGATCGCGAACCGGAAGATCGCGTAGTAGACGGCGGCGAAACACAGCCCGATCGGAATGATCAGCCACGGCTTCGTCGCCAGGTTCCAGTTGAGGATGTAGTCGATCAGCCCCGCGGAGAAGCTGAAGCCGTCGTGCACACCGAGCCCCCAGCTCACCGCCATCGACACACCCGTCAGCACCGCGTGCACCGCGTACAGCAGCGGCGCGATGAACAGGAACGAGTACTCGATCGGCTCGGTGATGCCCGTGACGAACGACGTCAGCGCCACCGACAGCATCAGACCGCCGATCTCCTTGCGCCGGTGCGGCTTCGCCGTGTGCGTCATCGCCAGCGCAGCCGCCGGCAGTGCGAACATCATGATCGGGAAGAAGCCCGTGAGGAACTGCCCCGCGTTCGGGTCGCCGTTCAGGAACATGTTGATGTCGCCGTGTACGACCTTGCCGTCGGGTGTTGTGTAACTGCCGAACTGGAACCAGATGGGCACGTTCAGGAACTGGTGCAGTCCGATCACCAGCAGCGCCCGGTTCGCCACCCCGAACACACCCGAACCCCAGGCCCCGAGCCCCACCAGCCAGTCGCTGAAGTTCTCCAGCGCCGTACCGATCGGCGGCCACACCCACAGACACAGCGACGCGAACGCGATCGACACGAACGCCATGATGATCGGCACCAGTCGGCGGCCGTTGAAGAAGCCGAGCCAGTCCACCAGCTTCGTACGGTGATAGCGCGCCCAGAAGAACGCCGACAGCAGCCCGATCACGATGCCGCCGAACACCCCGGGATTCTGGTAGGTGAACTCGATGACCGAGTTGTCCTCCAGCTGGCAGCCCAGCGCGATCTTCACGCTCCCGCCCGGACACGTCTTCGGAAACGCCCGCAGCACGTTGTAGTACACGAGGAAACCCACGACCGCCGCCAACGCGGTCGAACCGTCCGCCTTCTTCGCCATACCGATGGCCACACCCACGCAGAACAGCATCGGCAGCCCGAGCGAACCGTCCAGCAGCGCGCCGCCCGCGGCGCCGATCACCTTGGACAGGTTGTCCCAGCCGAGCCCGTCCGCCCCGAACACGTCCGGCTGCCCCAGCCGGTTGAGGATGCCGGCCGCTGGCAGCACCGCGATCGGCAACTGCAGGCTGCGGCCCATCTTCTGCAGCCCCTGGAAAGCCTTGTGCCAGCGAGCGCGCGCTGGCGATACGTCACTTACGGCACTCATGGGCGTCCTCCGGGCGGGCCGGTTTGGCGACTGCCCGCCAACTGGTGTAGACCAGTCGCGACGGGTCGCTCTGTCGTGATCGCCATCCTTCGGCACCTACGACATGACCGCTCGCGAAGTTGGGCCAACTGTGGGTTACTGCGACAAAGCGGTTCTGATCAGGGAGTAGGACATGGCCAGCAAGGCTGAGAAGATCGTCGCCGGGCTCGGCGGCATCGACAACATCGAAGAGGTCGAAGGCTGCATCACCCGCCTGCGCACCGAGGTCCGCGACGCCTCACTCGTCGACGAGGCCGCCCTGAAGGCCGCAGGAGCCCACGGCGTCGTCAAGATGGGCACCGCCATCCAGGTCGTCATCGGCACCGACGCCGACCCGATCGCCGCCGACATCGAAGACATGATGTGAGCCTGAGCCACCCGGCCCGCTGAAGCCCCGACGGCCCCGCGCCCGGCCGCTTCAGGAGCCCCGGCTCACCCGTGAGGGGCTGTTTCCGCCACCGGCGGACAGCCCCTCACGCCTGTGCGGATAGGCTCGACGCCATGTCTCGAATCGACGGCCGCACCCCCGAACAGCTGCGCCCCATCACCATCCAGCGCGGCTGGAGCAAGCACGCCGAGGGCTCCGTCCTCGTCTCCTTCGGCGACACCAAGGTCTTCTGCACGGCCTCCGTCACCGAAGGCGTCCCCCGCTGGCGCAAGGGCAGCGGCGAAGGCTGGGTCACCGCCGAGTACTCCATGCTCCCCCGCGCCACCAACACCCGCGGCGACCGCGAATCCGTCCGCGGCAAGATCGGCGGCCGCACCCACGAGATCAGCCGCCTCATCGGCCGCTCGCTGCGCGCCGTCATCGACTACAAGGCCCTCGGCGAGAACACCATCGTCCTCGACTGCGACGTCCTCCAGGCCGACGGAGGCACCCGCACCGCCGCCATCACCGGCGCCTACGTCGCCCTCGCCGACGCCGTCACCTGGGCCCAGGGCAAGAAGCTCGTCCGGGCCGGCCGCAAGCCCCTCACCGGCACCGTCTCCGCCGTCTCCGTCGGCATCGTCGGCGGCGTCCCCCTCCTCGACCTCTGCTACGAGGAGGACGTCCGGGCCGACACCGACATGAACGTCGTCTGCACCGGCGACGGCCGCTTCGTCGAGGTCCAGGGCACCGCCGAGGCCGAGCCCTTCGACCGCAAGGAACTCAACGCCCTCCTCGACCTCGCCGTCTCCGGCTGCGACGAACTCGCCGCGATCCAGCGCGCGGTACTCGAAGAGGTCCACGAGGCAACCGCGGGTTAACCCTTCGCGTTCTTATGGGTACGGGCGTACGGTCCAGCCGTACGCCCGCCGGCCCCTTCGGGCGGATCGGGCCGACCGCACAGCGGACGGTGCGGTGCGCCGACGCGGCCGCACCACACCATGCCCACGGGGAGGGACCGTTCCATGGCCGCGCGCCACCGCAACCGCCGCCGCACCGCCGCACTCGCCGCCGTCGCCGCATTCGTCGTCCTGCCGGCGGTCGTCGGCTGCGACGCCGTCAGCAAGGCGCTCGACTGTGTGCAGACCGCCGACTCGATAGCCGACAGCGTCACCGACCTCCAGCAGGCCGTCGAGAACGCGGCGAACGACCCGTCGGGGACCGACGCGTCCCTCAACGCCATCGAGAACAACCTGAAGAAGATCGGCGACAAGACCGACAACGCCGACGTCAACAAGGCCGTCGACGAACTGAACAAGGCCGTCGCGAACGTCCGCACAGCCGTCAAGAACGGCGACACCACCCCCGACATCACGCCGGTCACGGCAGCAGCAGGCGAACTGACGAAGGTGTGCACGCCGTAGGGGTTCTCGGCGCCGAGGGGGCCGACGGTCGGGGCTGAGGGGGCCGACGGTCGGGGCTGAGGAACCGTCGGGGACCGGCGCGAGCCCCGGCTGTGGAGCCGTCGGCGACCGGTGCCGGGCCGGGCTGTGGAGCCGCCGGCGACCGGTGCCGGGCCGGGCTCGGAGATACTGGCGACCATGACCCGCCTGATCCTCGCCACCCGCAACGCCGGAAAGCTCACCGAGTTGAAGGCGATCCTCGCCGACGCCGGTCTCACCCACGACCTCGTCGGCGCGGACGCCTACCCCGACATCCCCGACGTCAAGGAAACCGGCGTCACCTTCGCCGAGAACGCCCTGCTCAAGGCCCACGCGCTGGCCCAGGCGACCGGACTGCCCGCCGTCGCCGACGACTCGGGCCTGTGCGTCGACGTCCTCAACGGCGCCCCCGGCATCTTCTCCGCCCGCTGGGCCGGCCGCCACGGCGACGACCTCGCCAACCTGGACCTGCTGCTCGCCCAGCTCTCCGACATCGACGCCCCGCACCGGGGTGCGCACTTCGCCTGCGCGGCGGCGCTCGCCCTGCCGGACGGCACGGAACGCGTGGTCGAGGGCCAACTGCTCGGCACCCTGCGCCACGAGCCCGCCGGCACGAACGGCTTCGGCTACGACCCGATCCTCCAGCCCGAGGGCGACACCCGCACCTGCGCGGAACTGACCCCGGCGGAAAAGAACGCGATCAGCCACCGAGGCAAGGCGTTCCGGGCACTGGTGCCGGTGGTGCGGGAGCTGTTGGGCTGAGCTTCGGCACCAGCCGTACGCCGAGGGGCGCGCCGTCACGAAGACGACGCGCCCCTTTCCGGCGGTGGGCCCGGTGGGACTCGAACCCACGACACACCGGACCTAAACCGGCGCCCTCTGGCCAGCTGGGGTACGGGCCCATCGCCGTCACTTTACTGGTCGGTGCGGGTCGCGTGTTCGTCGACTCCGGGAGTAGCTCCTCGTCTGACTGTGGCAGGACGGGCAGAGGTACCGCAGGTTGTCGCGACGGTTGTCGAGCCGGTCGCCGTTGACGTGGTCGATCTCCAGCACCAGGCGCTTGCCCCGCCAGGCGTCCCCGGTTCCGCACTCCGTGCACAGGTGCGGCACGCCGAGGTCGTCGAGAGCCCGCCTGAGATGAGCGGTCTTGGCCCGCTGTGATCCAGGTGCCTCCCGACGCAGAATATCCGCGGCGGATTTCCGCTGTGGCGACGATTGCCCTCGCCGGTGTCCCTGGCCGGTGAAGTGGTCGAGCGAGATGCCGTACCGTTCCGCGCTGCGCTTCACCCGTGCCCGACTGGCACCGTTGTCCGTCAGACCGAGCAGTTTCAGCAAGCCCGCGAGGCTGCTGGACTGCGCGACGGCGGGCAGGAGTGTTTCTGCCGTGACCAGGCCGGGGCCGTATCTGCGGCCGCTGGTGAAATGCGAGGTGTCGATTCCGAACTGGTCGAGCTTCTTGCGGACATGGCCGTACGGGCTGTTGTCGGGCGAGTGGCCGAGATACTCGAACATCTCCCTCAGACTGTGCGAGTGGCGGGCCGCCTCCTGAAGCAACTCCCGTGTGTAGAAGCGCTTCTCGCGGGAGGGCAGGGGCTCGTCGACGAAATGGGAGGTGTCGATTCCATAGTGGTCGAGCCTGCCGCTCACATAGCGCAGAGTGTGGCTCCCGAGGGGAGCGCCGAGGCGTTCCAGCAGGTTCACCAGGCTGGTGGAGACGGCAGCCGTCCTGGCCAGCCTCTCCTGTGGATACTTCGAGCCGGTCACGTGTGACTCTTCTGGCGGCCGCGATAAGTGTCCGTCGCGGCATGGCAGTTGGGGCAGAGGAGACGCAGGTTCTCCGGCCGGTTGTCCCACCACCGCCCGTTGATGTGGTCGACCTCGAGGGTGAGTGGCCTGCTGTTCCATTCGGGGCCGGTGCCGCACTCGGCGCAGCGCTCCTCCAGTCCGGATCGCAGCAACTCGCGGCGGAGCCTCCTTCCTGGAACTCTGCCGTTCTCCGGGAGCCGAACGGTGAGGAGGAGGCCGGGCGAGCTCTTCGAAGTCCCACGGCGGGCCTGGGTGAAGTGCGATGTGTCGATTCCGAGTGCGGTGATCCTGCGGGCCACGTGTGTCTGATTGCCGCCGACCTGGCTGATTCCGAGGTGGCCTACGACGCCTTTGATACTGGTCGAAACGCTCACCGCCGCCCGCAGGCGTTCCTCGGTGTGGCGCACTCGGCTCGTCATGAAATGCGAGATGTCGACGCCGGCCTCGCTCATCTTCTGCCGCAGGTACCGACGGCTGCCCGGTGTCGGATTCCCACCGCACCACCGGACCGCGTCGTCGATGTGCCGTGTCTCGCGAGCTGCTTCCTCAAGCAACTCACGGGTGTACCTGACGCTCATGCCTGCTCCGTCCTCGATCGCGCGTTCGCGATCTCGTACGGGCTAACGAACCGGTTATCGGACGGTTACGCCTCGTGAGGGATCTGGAGAGGGCGGGTCAGTGGCCCGAGGTTGCCTTCAGGCCTATCACCGATACCAGGAGCAGGCCGATGAAGAAGATGCGGGCGGCCGTCGCCGGTTCGCCGAGGACGAGCATGCCCAGGATCGCGGCGCCCGCCGCGCCGATGCCGACCCAGACGCCGTACGCCGTGCCGATGGGCAGGGACTTCGCGGCGTAGGAGAGGAGGACCATGCTCGCGACGATGCCCGCGCCGGTGAGGATGCTGGGGACCGGGCGCGTGAAGCCGTCCGTGTACTTCATTCCGATCGACCAGCCGACTTCGAGCATTCCGGCGACGATCAGCAGGACCCAGGCCATGGGAGGTACCTCCGGGAGACGAGACGACGGCATCAGGGGTGCGTCGTCTTTGCTGAAGCCCGGTACGGCGCGTCTCGTCGGGGTCCCTCCACCGTAGCAAGGAATGGCGAAAGGGGCCGGTGACCATGGTCACCAGCCCCTTCCGGACGCGTACGCCCTACAAATAAAGGCCGGTCGAGTCCTCGGACCCCTCGAAGCGGTCCGCGGCGACGGCGTGCAGATCCCGCTCGCGCATCAGCACGTAGGCGATCCCCCGGACCTCGACCTCGGCCCGGTCCTCGGGGTCGTACAGGACCCGGTCGCCCGGCTCCACCGTACGGACGTTCTGCCCGACCGCGACGACGTCGGCCCAGGCGAGCCGGCGGCCCACGGCCGCGGTCGCGGGGATCAGGATGCCGCCGCCGGAGCGCCTCTCGCCCTCGGCGGCGTCCTGCCGTACCAGCACCCGGTCGTGCAGCATCCGGATGGGCAGCTTGTCGTCATGGGGGCTGTGCGTTTCACGGTTGGCGCTCACGCCCTGAACCTACCTGTCCCGGTCCGTTTCGGGGGCCGTCGGGTCAGCCCTTGCGCCGTCGCGTCCCCATCACGAGCAGGCCCACGAGCCCGGCCGCGACGAGCGCCACCGGCACGATGCGCTCCAGCCGGGGCGCCCCGTCCTCCGTGACGAACTGGCCCTTCACGTCGCCGACGACACGGTTCACGCCGACGTAGGCGCGGCCGAGCGTGTGGTCGATGTTCGAGGCGACCTTGGCCTTGGCGTCACCGACGATCGTCTTGGGGTGCACCCGTACGCCGATCTCGTCGAGCGTGTCGGCGAGGGTTGTGCGGCGGTGCTTGATGTCCGCCTCGATCTGCGCCGGAGTCCTGGTATCCGGCGTTCTCGACGTATCCGACACCGCGCTGCCTCCGTGGTCGTGTTGTGACTCCCTGATTCGGACAGTCTGTCAGTTCGTCCCGGACCGCACCCCTCGGCACCCCCCATTACGCTCTTTCCGTATCCATTCCTTCCCCCGGCCACGTGAGGTTCCGATGAGCGAGCGACTCCAGCCCGGCGACACCGCCCCCGCCTTCACCCTGCCCGACGCCGACGGCAACGAGGTCTCCCTGGCCGACCACAAGGGCCGCAAGGTCATCGTCTACTTCTACCCGGCCGCGCTGACACCTGGCTGCACGAAGCAGGCCTGTGACTTCACGGACAACCTCGACCTGCTGGCGGGCGCGGGCTACGACGTGATCGGTGTCTCCCCGGACAAGCCCGAGAAGCTGGCGAAGTTCCGTGAGAAGGAGTCGCTGAAGGTGACCTTGGTCGGCGACCCGGACAAGACGGTCCTGGAGGCGTACGGGGCCTTCGGGGAGAAGAAGCTGTACGGCAAGACGGTCGTCGGTGTCATCCGGTCCACGGTGGTCGTGGACGAGGAGGGCAAGGTCGAGCGTGCGCTGTACAACGTGAAGGCGACCGGGCACGTGGCGAAGATCATCAAGGATCTGGGGATCTGAGGACCTGGGGATCTGAGGACCTGGGGATCTGAGGACCTGAGGACCTGAGGACCTGAGGTTCTGACCGCGGGGCGGGGGCCGGGGCGTGCGTCCCCAGCGCCCGCCCCGACGCATCGTGCGCCGGCGCCGCCCCGCCGGGAGCGCCGGCCCGCTCACCCGTTCAGTGCCGGCTCCTGGGTGTGAGGCCGCTCGTCGGTCCCGTCGTCGTGCCGGTGCCGGTGCCCTGGGTGGTGCCCGGGCCGGCCGTGGTGCCCGTCGTGCCGCTTCCGGCCGTCGTGGGTCCGGTGGCTCCGCCGCCCGTGGTGGTCCCGCCGGTGCGGGTGCCGCCCGGGTGTGTGCCGCCGGATGTGCCTGTCCCGGAGCCTCCGGAGCCGCCGCCCGTGCCTCCGGTCCGGCCGTGGTCCGGTTCCCGGCTCTGGCCCCGGCCCGGGGTCCTGCCGTGCGTGGGCGCCGGCCTGCTGCCGTTGGCGCCGCCCTGGGTGTACCCGTCCTGGCCGCCGTTCGCGGTGCCGCCGTCCTGGCCGCCGGGGCTCTCGGAGGCGCTCGGGTCCCAGGCGGGCTCCTCCGGTTCCTCGGCGCCGGGCTGGAGCTGGAGGTCGAAGTCCGCCACGTCGGTCCCCTCCAGGGCGTCCTGGGTGAACTGGGCCCAGATCTGCGCGGGGTAGCCGCCGCCGTTGATGCGGGCCTGGCCGAGGGCGCCGTACAGGGACTTGTGGGCGCCGGTGTCGGGGTCCTGGCCCATCACGGCGACGACGGTGGCGAGGTCGGGGGTGTAGCCCGCGAACCACGCGGCGGTGTCCTCCTCCGCGGTGCCGGTCTTGCCCGCGGCGGGCCGGCCGGCGTTCTGCGCGGCCTGTCCGGTGCCGCCGTCGACGACGCCCTGGAGCATGTCCGTGGTCGTGTCGGCGGCCTCGCGGCTGACGGCCTGCCGGTCGCTCGCCGTGCTGTCCTCGGCGGGCAGCGGTACGGACTCCGAGCCGTCCTTGGTGATCTTCTCGACGAGGGTGTAGGCGCCGTGCCTGCCGTGGTTGGCGAGGGTGGCGTACGCCTCGGCCATGTCGAGGACGCTGGCGGTGGCCGGGCCGAGCGCGATGGAGGGGGAGGCGGTCAGGTCGGGGGTGCCGGCGGGCAGGCCGAGGGCGACGGCGGTCCGTTCCACGTTGGCGGGGCCGACGTCGACGGCCATCTGCGCGTACACCGAGTTGACCGACCTGTCGGTGGCGGTGCGCACGGAGATGTCGCCGTACGATTCGCCGTCCTCGTTCTCCGGGGCGTAGCCGCTGCCGTTCCAGCCCTGTACGGGGCGCTGGTCGGTGCCGTCGTAGACGGTGTTCGGGGTGATGGTGCGGCCGTCCTGGGTCAGTGAGCCGTTCTGGACGGCGGAGGCGAAGACGAAGGGCTTGAAGGTGGAGCCGACCTGGTAGTCGCGGCGGGTGGCGTTGTTGACGTACTGCCGGGTGTAGTCGATGCCGCCGTACATGGCGAGGACCTTGCCGCTGGCGGGGTCGATGGCGACGCCGCCGGCGCGGACGTAGGTGTCCACCTTGCGGTTCTTCTTGTCGAGCTGGTCCATCACCTGGTCGTTGACGGCCTTCACGAAGGCGTCCTGCTTGGGTTTCTGCAGGGTGGTGGTGATGCGGAAGCCGCCGCGGGTGAGCGTGTCCTCGTCGAGGATGCGGTGGGAGGTCAGATAGGCGGTCACGGCCTGGACGAGGTAGCCGCGCTGGCCGGACAGGCCGGCCGATCCCTTGGCCTGGTGGGGCACGGGGAAGGTGACCTCGGCGCGGGCGGCCCGGGTCAGCCACTTCTGTTTGACCATGCCGTCGAGGACGTAGTTCCAGCGGGCGAGGGCCCCGGCCCTGTTCTCGGGGTGGGCGATCACGTCGTACTCGCTGGGGGCGTTGAGCAGGGCGGCGAGGTAGGCGCCCTGGCCGACGGTGAGGCTGCGGGCGTTGACGCCGTAGTAGGCCTGGGCGGCGGCCTGGATGCCGTAGGCGTTGCGGCCGTAGTAGCTGGTGTTGAGGTAGCCCTCGAGGATCTCGTCCTTGCTCTTCTCCCGGTCGAGCTTCACGGAGATGAAGAACTCCTTCACCTTGCGGGTGACGGTCTGTTCCTGGCCGAGGTAGTAGTTCTTGACGTACTGCTGGGTGATGGTCGAGCCGGACTGCCTGCCCTTGCCGGTGACGGTGTTCCAGCCGGCGCGGAGCATCGCCTTGGGGTCGATGGCGGACTCGCTGTAGAAGTCGCGGTCCTCGGCGGCGAGGGTGGCGTGCTGGGCGTCCTTGGAGATGTGCTCCAGGGCGACGTTCTCGCGGTTGACGTCGCCGTCGCGGGCGAGCTGGCTGCCGTCGGCGTACAGGAAGACGTTGCTCTGTTTGACGGCGGCGGCGTTCGCGGAGGGGATCTGGACGAGGAAGTAGCCGAGGGCGAAGAGGCCCACGATCAGCAGGGCCGCGCCGAGGAGGGTGCCGAGCAGTATGCGCCAGGTCGGGACGAGTCTGCGCAGGCCTGTCCGCTTGGGCCGGGGCTTGCGCTTCGACTTCGCCTTGGTCTTCTGCTTCGTCGCCGGCTTCCGCGGGCCGTCGGGCCCGCCCGCTCCCGGCCCGGCTCCCGGCCCTGTTCCTGGCCCCGCTCCCGGCCCCGGCCGCGGGCCCGTCTGCGGTCCCGCAGGGGAGGCCGGATCCGGGCGGGGGCCCGGTCCCGGTTCCCTGGAGGCCCAGCCCTGGCTGCGCTGCTGCGGCTCGTCGCTCATCTGTTCGCCGGACTCCCGTTTCGATCCGTACGGTCCTGTACGCCCTCATATGCGTGGTGCGCCCGTATTGAAGTGTCTCGCACCATGTGTTCCGTTCGCCGATCCCGGCACGCGTCGCGCCGGAAAATGCCTGGCGTGCCTCGCCGGGCCGGGGCTAGGCTCCTGCGCTTTGGCTCAACGCGGAGGAAAGGGACGGGTTGTGGGCACGGCGCGGTTGTACGCGGCTGTCGCGGGCAGCGGGTTCCGGCGGTACGCCACCTATCGGGTCGCGACCGCCGCGGGCGTCTTCACCAACACCGTCTTCGGGCTGATCCTGGCGTATCTGTTCATCGCGCTGTGGGACAGCAAGCCGCACCTCGGGGGCTACGACCAGGCGCAGGCGCTGACCTATGTGTGGGTGAGCCAGGGGCTCTTGATGGTGGTCGCGATGATGGGCGGCGGCTTCGAGGACGAACTGATCGAACGCATCCGTACGGGTGACATCGCGATCGATCTGTACCGGCCGGCAGATCTCCAGCTGTGGTGGCTGGCGCAGGACATGGGCCGGGCGCTGTTCCATCTGCTGGGCCGCGGGGTGGTCCCGCTCCTGTTCGGCGCGCTCGTCTTCGACCTGGCGCTGCCCTCGGACCCGCTGACGTGGCTCGCCTTCCTGGTCGCGGTCGCGCTCGGGGTGGCCGTCGGCTTCTCCATCCGCTTCCTGGTGGCGCTGTCGGCGTTCTGGCTGCTCGACGGTGCGGGGGTGGCGCAGCTGACCTCGATCGCGGGGATCTTCTGCTCGGGGATGCTGCTGCCGCTGAACGTGTTCCCGGGCGCGCTGGGCGAGGTCGTACGGGTGCTGCCGTGGGCGTCGCTGATCCAGGCGCCGGTGGACGTCCTGCTGGGCACGGCGGATCCGCTCGGCACGTACGCGCTCCAGGCCGCCTGGGCCATCGCCCTGCTGGCGGCCGGGCGGCTGGTCCAGTCGGTGGCGACGCGAAGGGTGGTGGTCCAGGGTGGCTGACCCGGTGAAGGCGGGCGGGACGGCGGTCCGCGAGACGGCGGTCCGTGTGGTGGACGTCCACCCGTTCGAGCGGCAGGGGGCGTACGAACGGCTGCGGGACGGGCTGCGGGCCTACCGGCTGATCACCGCGATGTGGATCCGCTCCACGATGGCCTACCGGGCCTCCTTCGCGATGACGGCCTTCGGCAACTTCGCGGCGACCGCCCTCGACTTCGCGGCGATCCTGCTGATGTTCTCGCGGGTCGACCGGCTCGGCGGCTACAGCCTGCCCGAGGTCGCCCTGCTCTACGGCGTGTCCGGGGTCGCGTTCGGGTTCGCGGACCTCGCCCTCGGGTCGATGGACCGGCTGGGGCGCCGGGTGCGCGACGGCACCCTGGACACCCTGCTGGTGCGTCCCGTGCCCGTGCTCGCGCAGGTGGCCGCGGACCGGTTCGCGCTGCGCCGCCTCGGCCGGATCACCCAGGGGCTGCTCGTCGTCGGGTACGCCCTCGCCGTCCTCGACATCCACTGGACGCCGCTCAAGGTGCTGCTGATGCCGGTGATGCTGCTGAGCGGCGCCGGGATCTTCTCGGCGGTGTTCGTGGCGGGCGCCGCCTTCCAGTTCGTCGCCCAGGACGCCTCCGAGGTGCAGAACTCGTTCACCTACGGCGGCAACACCCTCCTGCAGTACCCGCCGACCGTGTTCGCCAAGGACATGCTGCGCGGGGTGACCTTCGTCCTCCCGCTCGCCTTCGTCAACTGGCTGCCCGCGCTGTACGTGCTGGGGCGGCCCTATCCGCTCGACCTGCCGGAGTGGGTCGCGTTCGCACCCCCGGTCGTGGCGGCCCTGTGCTGCGCGCTGGCCGGGATCGCCTGGCGCGCGGGGCTGCGCGCCTACCGGAGCACGGGAAGTTAGGGGAACGGTCGTGGTCATGGCAACGGACGGGGAGACGGCAGCGCCGGGCGGGGAGCCGGCGCCGGAGGCTCCCCTGATCGAGCTCGACGGTGTCGAGAAGGTCTTCGACGTGCGCAGGAGGACGGGGTTCCTGCGCGGCGAGCGGCGGCAGGTCCGGGCCGTCGACTCGATCTCGTTCACCGTGCGGCGCGGTGAGATGGTCGGCTACATCGGCCCGAACGGCGCCGGGAAGTCGACCACGATCAAGATGCTCACCGGCATCCTCACCCCGTCCGGCGGCCGGCTGCGGGTCGCCGGTCTCGACCCGTCGCGCGAGCGCACCCGGGTGGCGCGCCGGATCGGGGTCGTGTTCGGGCAGCGGACGACGCTGTGGTGGGACCTGCCGCTGATCGACTCGTACCGGCTGATGCACCGGATGTACCGGGTGCCGGACGCGCGGTTCCGGGAGAACCTCGACCGCTGTGTCGAACTCCTGGAGCTGGGGGAGCTGCTGGAGGTGCCGGTGCGCCAGCTGTCGCTGGGGCAGCGGATGCGCGGCGACATCGCGGCGGCCCTGTTGCACGATCCCGAGGTGCTCTACCTCGACGAGCCGACGATCGGGCTCGACGTGGTCAGCAAGGTGCGGGTGCGGGAGTTCCTGCGGGACCTGAACGCCGAACGGGGCACGACCGTCCTGCTCACCACGCACGACCTCACCGACATCGAGCAGCTCTGCCGGCGGGTGATGGTCATCGACCACGGGCGGCTGATGTACGACGGGGCGCTGAGCGGGCTGCACGCGGTGGGGGAGAGCGAGCGGACCCTGGTGGTGGACCTGGAGCGCGAACTGCCGCCGATCGAGGCGGAGTCGGCGCGGGTGGTGAAGGTGGAGGGACCGCGCCAGTGGCTGGCGTTCCCGGCCGGGACGTCGGCGGCCCCGCTGGTGGCGCGGATCGCGGCGGACTATCCGCTGGTGGACCTGTCGGTGCGGGAGCCGGACATCGAGGCGGTCATCAGCCGTATGTACGCGGGGAAAGCGGTCTCTTAGACGGCCAAATGCGGGGGCGGGCCGGATAGCCCGCGGGCGGGGGACCTCGTAGGCTGCTGTCCATGACCGACGAACTCCCGGAGCTGCGTGCCTCCGACGCCGATCGTGAACGAGTCGCCGAACAGCTGAGGGACGCCCTCGCGGAGGGCCGTCTCGACATGGAGGAGTTCGAGGAGCGGCTGGAGGCGACGTACGCGGCCCGTACCTACGGGGAGTTGACGCCGATCACCCGCGATCTGCCCGGCGCGGCGGAGAGCCCTCGGATATCCATGGTGAAGCAGCCGCTGGACGACGGGAGTTGGGGCTCGCGGATCGTGGGCGGCGAGGGATCGTCCTCGTGGGGCGTGGCGGTGCTGTCGGGCTTCGAGCGCAAGGGCCGCTGGACGATGCCGAAGCGCTTCAACTGCTTCGCCTTCATGGGCGGCGGCGAGATCGACCTGCGCGAGGCGAACTTCGCGGACCGCGAGGTCGTCGTCAACTGCGTCGCCGTCATGGGCGGGTTGAACGTGATCGTGCCGCCCGGGGTCGAGGTCGTCGTCCGCGGCATCGGCATCATGGGCGGTTTCGACCACCGTGAGGAGGGCCGGCCGGGCGACCCCGGCGCGCCCAGGGTGGTCGTCACGGGCTTCGCGTTCTGGGGCGGTGTCGGCGTGGAGCGCAAGCTCACCCGTGCCGAGCGCCAGCGCATCAAGGAGGAGCGCCGCCAGGAGAAGCTGGAGCGCCGGGAGGCCCGCAAGGAGTTGCAGGGCTCGCGGGGTGGCGGTCTCGACGACATGTACGACGCGCTCGACGAGGCCCGCGACCTGATGCGTGAGCGGCACGAGGAGCGCCGTGAGCGTCATGAGGAGCGCCGGCTGCGCCACGAGGAGCGCCGGGAGCGGCACCGAGAGCGCCGCGAGGACCGGCGGCGCGGGGACTACTGAGCTTCCCGGCGGTGACGCCGGTCGGCGCGCCGCCGGACCGGTCTCGCGCGACGCCGGCCGGTCCAGGCGGCATCGCGGGCCCGGAAGGCGCCACCACCGGCCGGACGGCGCCGCCGCTCCCGCCGGACTACAGGTCCGCGGGTACCGGTCCCTTCAGGGCCTTGAGGTCGAAGACCTCGGCCATCCGCCGGAACCCCTTGTCACTGGGGTGCAGGTGGTCGCCCGAGTCGTAGTCGGGACGCAGCCGGCGCGGGTCGTAGGGGTCGCGCAGGGCCGCGTCGAAGTCGACGTAGGCGTCGTACACCTTCCCGGCCCGGATCTCCGCGTTCACGGCCTGGCGCACGGCCTCCCGCGCGGGTGTGGATCCGCGGTGCCCCTGGAAGGGCATGAGGGTGGCGCCGACGACCCGCAGTCCCCGGGCGTGCGCCTCGCGTACGAGGGTCCGCAGGCCGTCGGTCACGGTGGTCGGGTCGACCTGGGCCGGGTTGCGCAGGATGTCGTTGACGCCGAGGTCGACGACGACGGCCTTGACGTTCGTGCGGTCGAGCACGTCCCGTCCGAACCGGCTCAGTCCGCTGGGGTTGTCGGCCGGCCGGCCGGACCCCGCGGCGAGGATCTGGTTCCCGCTGATGCCCTGGTTGACGACGCTGTAGCGGGGTGTGTCCCCGGAACCGGCCGAGGCGTGCAGCCGTTCGGCGAGGACGTCCGTCCAGCGGCGGTCGGCGCCGACGGTGGAGGTGATGCCGTCGGTGAGCGAGTCGCCGAGGGCGACGACGGTGCCGGTGGCCTCGTCGCTGAGGACGTCGAGCGCGGTCAGATAGCGCCAGTAGGGGCTCTGTTCGGTGTACGCGGCGGCGCTCAAGTCCTCGGTGCGGTCGCCGTCGGCGACGTAGGAGATCTGCTGGGCGCGCGGGTGGTAGGTGACCGGGCCGGACGGGGTCGGCGAGTACGTCGTGACGAGGACGTCCACGCCGTGCGGGATGCGGACGCGCACGGCGTCGCTCATCACCTGTCCGCCGGCCGGGACCGTGACCGTCGGGACGCCGTTGAACGTGAGACGGCGCATGGTGTCGGCCGTGGCGGCGGCGTTGTTCGCGGTCGCGGCGACGGCGATCGTGGCGTGTGTGATGACCAGCGGGGACTGCCCGTAGAGATTGGACAGCGTGATACGGGCACTCGTACCCCCGGCGGCCGTGTGCACGACGTTGCGCACGGAGCGGCCCGCGAGTCCGTCCGGCTCCGTGCCGGGCTCGGCTCCGGCCGGGGAGGTGGACCAGGCGCCGACCCAGGTGCCGGTCGAGGCGGGGGCGGCGTCGTGCGACGTGTGGCCACTGGCGACGGTGGCCTTGGCGCCGGTGCCGTCGTCGGCCGCGACGCCGATGTATATGGCTGCGGAAAGGACCACGACCACGGCAAGGATCGCGGCGAGCAGGGCATAACCGTGACGCTTGGTCATGCGGTGCGTGTCTCCTCGGACGAGGGAGCCCGAGGCTCCGGTTGTGATCACTCCATGATGCGTCATGGGGTGCGAGGGCTCGGACGCGCCCCCCGGGCGCCGTGGGAGTGCGCCCCTTAGGGGTCCCCCTGGTCGATTCCCCATCCGCACAGACGCCGGGAACTCCCGCGGCGTTCCAGGAGTCGGTGAGGAAGTGAGGGAGAAAGGGACAATGAGTACGGGGCGCGAGCCGGCCTGCGAACGGGTGGAGTGAATGGAACGCACGAATTCGGGTGACGCGGACGGCACGGAACAGCATGCCCGTGCCGCCACCGCCGCGAACGCCGGGGAGCCCGGGAGGGCTTCGGGCGGCGGTACACCGGCCGGTACGGAGGGCGCGGCCGGCGTGAAGGGCGTGGCCGGCACGGAGGGCGCGGCCGGCCGGACGGCCCCCGTCCCGCCGGGCCGGGCGATGAACACCTTCAGCCCGGCCGACGAGGAGAAGCGGCGCGGCGTGCGCCGGATGAAGGCGACCGCCACCGGGCTGCTGCTGTTCGTCGCCCTCGTCTACGTCCTGGCCAAGGTGGCCGAGGGCGCGGGCGCCGGCCCCTGGGCGGGCTATGTCGCGGCGGCGGCCGAGGCGGGCATGGTCGGCGCGCTCGCCGACTGGTTCGCCGTCACGGCCCTGTTCCGGCATCCGCTCGGCCTGCCCATCCCGCACACCGCGATCATCCCGACGAAGAAGGACCAGCTCGGTGTCTCGCTGGGCGAGTTCGTCGGCGAGAACTTCCTCTCCGAGGAGGTCGTCCGGCAGCGGCTGCGCGCGGTGGGCATCGGCAGCAGGCTCGGCGTCTGGCTCGCCGACCCCGAGCACGCCGACCGGGTCACCGCCGAACTGGCCGCCGCCCTCAGGGGCGCGCTGACCGTACTGCGCGACTCCGACGTGCAGGCCGTCGTCGGCGAGGCCATCACCCGTCGCGCGGACGCCCAGGAGATCGCGCCCGGCATGGGCAAGATGCTGGAGAAGATCGTCGTGGACGGCGGCCACAGACGGTTCGTCGACCTGGTCGTCTCCCGGGCCCACGACTGGCTGGTGTTCCACGATGCCCAGGTGATGGACGCCGTCCAGGGCGGCGCTCCCGGATGGACGCCCCGCTTCGTCGACAGGAAGGTCGGCGAGCGGGTCTACAAGGAACTGCTGCGCTTCGTCACCGAGATGCGCGACTCCCCGTCGCACCCGGCCCGCGGCGCACTGGACCGGTTCCTCACCGACTTCGCCGCCGACCTCCAGTCCGACACCGACACCCGGGCCCGCGTGGAGCGCCTCAAGGGCGAGGTGCTGGGCCGCGGCGAGGTCCAGGATCTGATCGCCTCCGCGTGGACGGCCGTACGGTCGATGATCGTGTCCGCGGCCGAGGACGAGCGCAGTGAACTACGGCTGCGCGTACGGGCCTCGCTGCTCTCCCTCGGCGCCCGGATGGCCACCGAGCCCAAGCTCCAGGCCAAGGTGGACAGCTGGGTCGAGGGTGCCGCCGTCTACGTCGTGACGACGTACCGCAAGGAGATCACCTCGCTCATCACGGACACCGTCGCGGGCTGGGACGCCGAGCACACCACCCGGAAGATCGAGGCGCACATCGGCCGTGACCTGCAGTTCATCCGGATCAACGGCACGGTGGTCGGCTCCCTGGCCGGACTGCTGATCTACGTGGTGTCGCGGGCGCTGGGGGCTTAGCCGGCCCAAGGGTGGGCACCCGGACGGAGTTCGTCCGAAGGCCCGAGGGGTGGGCACCCGGACGAGGTTCGTCCGACGGAGAGGGAACCTCATGCCCGCCGCAGCCTCACCAGCTCCCGTCCCCGCTGCCACCGGCACGGTCACCACCGACGTGCCGTCCCGGCTGGACCGGCTGCCGTGGTCACGCTGGCACTGGATGATCGTGATCGGCCTGGGAACCGTCTGGATCCTGGACGGTCTCGAGGTCACCACCGTCGGCAGCATCGCGGGCCGGCTCTCCGAGCCCGGCAGCGGTCTGTCCATCACCTCGGCGCAGGTCACCGGTATCGCGGCGGCGCTCTATGTGGCCGGTGCCTGCGCGGGCGCCCTGTTCTTCGGGTGGCTGACGGACCGGTACGGCCGCAAGAAGCTCTTCATGATCACGCTCGCGGTGTATCTCTCGGCGACCGCGCTGACCGCCCTGTCGTTCGGCCCCTGGTGGTTCTTCACCTTCCGCTTCCTCACCGGCTTCGGCATCGGCGGCGAGTACGCGGCCATCAACTCGGCGATCGACGAGCTCATCCCGGCCCGGTTCCGCGGTCGGGTCGACCTCATCATCAACGGCACCTACTGGCTCGGCGCGATCGGCGGCGCACTGCTGTCGATCGTCATGCTGAACACGAGCATCTTCCCCAAGGACATCGGCTGGCGGCTGACGTTCGGCCTCGGCGTGGTCCTCGGACTCGTGATCCTGCTGGTCAGGCGGCACGTTCCGGAGAGCCCGCGCTGGCAGTTCATCCACGGCCGCGGTGAGCAGGCCGAGGAACTCGTGAGCTCCGTGGAGGAGGAGATCGAGGAGGAACGGGGTGAACCGCTGCCACGGGCCGAGGGCGAGATCACCATCGAGCAGCGCAAGAGCATCGGCTTCGGCCTCATCGCGAAGACGGTCTTCGGGAAGTACCCGAAACGGGCCGTCCTCGGCCTCGCCCTCTTCGTCGGCCAGGCCTTCCTCTACAACGCGATCACCTTCGGGTTCGGCGCCATCCTCACCACGTTCTTCGACGTGCCCACCGGCTCCACCGGCTACTACTTCGCCGTCATCGCGGCCGGCAACCTCCTCGGCCCGCTGCTGCTCGGCAAGCTCTTCGACACCCTCGGCCGACGGGTGATGATCTCCTCGACCTATCTGCTCTCGGGTTCGCTGCTGTTCGTCACCGCCTGGCTCTTCGACCAGGGCTCCCTGGACGCGGTGACGATGACGGCATGCTGGTGCGTGGTCCTGTTCTTCGCCTCCGCGGGCGCCTCCAGCGCGTATCTGACGGTCTCCGAGATCTTCCCCATGGAGACCCGCGCGATGGCCATCGCCTTCTTCTACGCCATCGGCACCGCGGCCGGCGGCATCAGCGGCCCGCTGGTCTTCGCCGACCTCACGAAGTCCGGGGTCGTCGGCGACACGGTCCTCGCGTTCCAGATCGGCGCCTCCCTGATGTGCGCCGCGGGCCTGGTCGCCGCGTTCCTCGCGGTCAAGGCCGAGCGCCGCTCCCTGGAGGACATCGCCGCGCCCCTGTCGACGGCCACCGGGAAGGCCGGTGCCACGCCGTCGACGTCCACGGCCCAGGCGACGTGATCCGGCGGACCGTCACGTACGAGCGGCCGGACCCGGTTCGCCGTACGGGAGAACATGTCCGTTCTCGCCCGCGGGGCGCGGCTTCTGAGTACGCGTACTCTGTCGCGGCCCCGCCGGGCACGGAACCCTCGTACGCATGACCGAGAAACTGCTCCGCCCCTTGCGAACGCGCCCCTGGCCGGAACGCTGGCTGACGCGTGTACTCGGCGCCGCCCTCTCCTGCGCGGCGTACCTCGTCTGTCTCCCCTGGGACCTGCGCAACCGCCCCTCGTCACCCGGCTCCCTCGTGGAGACCACCCCGGTGACGGGCATGGGCGTGCTCGCCCTCGCCGCGGTCCTGCTGCTCCTGGCCGTCCACTTCGGGCTCCGGGACGCGCTCGCCTGGCCCCTGCTCCTGGTCGCCGCACCACCGGCGGTCCTGCTCTACGTGTCCCTGCGGACCCATCCCGGCCCGCCCGACGGCTTCGCCGACGCCTGGCCGCTGACCTGGGCGGCCGTGACGCTGCTCGGAGCGGCCGCGGTGCTGGTCGCGGGCGCGGTAGCACGGCAGTTCAGGACGGACCTGGTGGACGCGGCGGAGGAGGAACTGTCCTTGGCCGGCCGGTGGTGAGAGAGGCGAGCCGGATCGGGGCCCCGCGGTGGGCGACCCGGTCCGGCTCGGCGTCCCGCGATGGGCGACCCGGTCCGGCCGGGGGTCGGTTCCTACTGGCCGTAGAAGTACCGCGTGCCCTTCTCGTTGAAGTACGAGGCGTAGACGCGCCCGAGCATCGGCTTGCCGCGGTACATGCCCACGTACTGGCGTGAACTGTCGACCACGACGGGCCGGGTCATGCAGGCGAACTTCACCCGCTGCTGGGCCTCGGCCCACTGCACGGCCGCCGGGTCGACCCGGTCGCTGACCAGCAGCGGGAAGGCGCCGATGCCGTTCTGGAAGCCGACGGGCAGACCGCCCTTGTTGTCCTTGGCGTACTTCATCACCTGGTCGGTGAACCCGGAGATGGCCTGCACGGTTATCTCCGGAACGGCCGCGGCCACCGTGAAGAGGTGCAGTTTCGTCCCCATCCACCGCATCCGGAACTCGCCCCGGCGCCCCACCAGGACGGGCACCCCGGCCCAGTCGTCCCATCGTGTCTCACAGCCGTCGGCAGTCAACTGCTGCTCCACGAAGGTCAGGTACGTGCTCGCCGCGGACGGCTGCTGATTGGCTTCCATGGCGGGATCCTAGGGTCCCGGGCCACGGGCCGGAACGGGTGGGGAGGGTTCCGCTCCGGATGTACGCCGGGATCCGGCTAGGCGCCCGTCGTGGAACCGGGCCGGATGATCATCAAGACGGTGACGGTGGCCCACAGCAGGTTGAAGATCCCGGTGAACATCGCGAGCCGGACGGTCACCGCGCGGTCGGCCACCGCCCGTTCGGGCACCGCCTCGCTGAGCGTCTCCTGCTTCTCGTAGCCCTCCAGGATCGCGCTCTGCCGGGGCAGGACCAGCGCGGCGAGGACCACGGCGGCGAGCGCGGTCAGCCCGATCGAGACGATCAGCCAGGTGTCCCCGAGAACGCCCATGTCGCTCGCGGTGGCGAACCCGAAAACGGGGACGGCGACGCCCGCCACGGCGTACACCTGGCAGATGCGGTGCAGCAGCCGGACGGTGGCGAGGGCGCTCGTGTCGTCCGGGGCGTCGAGCACCTTGCGCGCGGCGGGCGGGAACATGCTCGCGGCGACGGTGACGGGCCCGATGGCGACGATCGCGGCGATGACGTGGACGGCGAGGAGGAACTTGGTCACGGGGTGACGTTAGGCGCCCGGTGGATCACCGAGAAGTGGCACTTTTGCCAGTCCTCAACGGATTCCCGCCACCACCCGGCTGACCGGCAGACTCGCTCCGAGCACCCGACGGAAGGCCGCTGACCAGCACACATGACTCCCACTCGGCGGCTGACCCCCTGACCGGTACCCACCCGGAACCCTCCCTGCACGGGTGACGAGAACCCGTCGGATGCCTACGCTCTGGTCATGCACACCGTGGCCGTACTGGCGCTCGACCAGGTCATCCCCTTCGATCTCGCCGCCCCGATCGACACCTTCGGCTGGGCGCGGCTGCCCGACGGCCGCCCCGCGTACCGGACCCGGGTGTGCTCGGCCACGGCGGGCGCGGAGGTGAGCGCGGGCGCGTTCACGCTGCGGGCGCCCCACGGCCTGGAGGCGCTCGCGGAGGCGGACACGATCGTCGTTCCGGGCGTCGCTGACCCGTCCGCGCCGCTGCCGCCGGGCGTAGCGGAGGCGCTGCGATCGGCTTACGCGAACGGCACCCGGATCGCGTCGATCTGCGTCGGCGCCTTCGTCCTGGCCGCCACCGGCCTGCTGGACGGTCTGCGCGCGACCACGCACTGGGTCGCGGCCGCGGAACTGGCGTCCCGGCACCCGGAGGTGACCGTGGACCCGAACGTGCTCTACGTCGACAACGGGCAGGTCCTGACGTCGGCGGGCGCGTCGGCGGCGCTGGACATGTGCCTGCACATGATCCGCAAGGATCACGGCTCCGCCGTCGCCGCGCACGCCGCCCGCCTGTCCGTGATGCCCCTCGAACGCGAGGGGGGCCAGGCCCAGTTCATCGTCCACACCCAGCCGCCGGCACCGGCGGGCACGGCCATGGAGCCGCTGCTCGACTGGCTGGAGGAGAACGCGGACCGGGAGCTGACCCTGGAGGACATCGCGGTCCACGCCGGGATGAGCACCCGCACCCTCAACCGCCGCTTCCGCGAACAGACCGGCACGACCCCGCTCCAGTGGCTGCACCGGGCCCGGGTCCGCCGGGCCCAGTACCTCCTGGAGACGACCACGTACCCGGTGGAACGCATCGCGGCCCAGGCGGGCTTCGGCTCCCCGACGGCATTCCGCGACCGCTTCAAACGAGTGGTGGGAACGAGCCCGTACGCGTACCGGAGGGCATTCCGGGGGACGGAGGAACGCGCGTCGTAAGGCGGGGGTGCGAGCCCGCCCCGGCTCCGGCGCGCCGCGCAGCCCTGGCTGCCCTGCGGTGCCCGGCCCGGATCAGCCGCGTCGGTCGGCCACGGCCCAGGAGGCGAGGGCCATGGCGCCGGCGACACCGAAGACGGCGGGCCAGGCGCCGACCTTCTTGGCCAGGGGGTGCGACCCGGCGAACGCGGCGACGTACCCGGCGGTCAGGGCCCCGGCGGCCACGCCTCCGGCCTCCTGCTTCCACTGCCGCGCGGCGGCGACCCCGGCGGCGGCGAGCACGACCCCGCCGAGCTGCCGCTTCCTCGTCCACCGGGCGACGCCGTACCCACCGACAAGCCCCCCGGCGGCCACCACCGCGGCCGGAACCTTCGCCATCACTGCCTCCTAGTTCGTCCCCCGAGGCTAGCGCCCCGCCCCGGCGGAGCGGGCGCGCGGGTGGCTCCGAGGCGACCCTGCCTCCCGAAGGAGAGTGTGTCCGCCGGCACAGCCCCGGCGGCACGGTCGGGCGGCGATTCCTCAGCCGGGTCGGTCAGCCGCGCAGACAGGCGTGGATGGCCGAGGCGATGGCCGTACCGAGAGGAATGGGAACGGCGTTCCCGATCTGTCGGGCGATGTCGGTCTTCGAACCGCACCAGCGGAAGTCGAGGGGGAAGCCCTGTATCCGGGCAGCCTCGTAGTGGGTGATGGGCCGATCTGCGGTCGGGTGAAGGTAGCGGCCCTTCTCGGGCTTGAAGAACTCGGTTCGGATGGTTACCGACGGCTCGCCCATGCGTAGTCGACCCATGACGTCCCCGGTACCGGTGTTGTGCTTGTCCCAGCTTTCGGTGGAGAGGGGTTCGACAGGTGTCTTCACGCCCGGAGGATTCCCGGTTTCGAAGACATGGATTTCGCCGTTCCCGTCCACCGTGAACCATTTGTCGCGAAGATCCTTGCGGTTTCCGCCCGGAGGGATCGCTTTGTAGCGTGCTCGTGAAAGCGGTTCGGGGTTGCGTCCGAAATGGAGATCGCGGGTCGTGAAGATCCCGGGGACCACGGCGTCCACATCGTCGATGTCCTGCTTGCCGTCGGGGAGCTCGGTCCCCTGCAGGGGGAGTCGCTCCGACTCGTCGAAGACGCCTTCCACCGAGCGCCAGTAGGGTCGGCTCTCGACGCCGTCGAGGGGCTGGGCCGAGGGGCCGGCGGCGCCCTTCGGGCGTCGCACGTGGCTCACCGGGGGGTACGACATCGTACGATTTGCGCCGATGTCCCGACGGACGCCGATGACGATCGCGCGCCTCCGGGCCTGGGGTGCGCCGTAGTCGGCGGCATTGAGGAGGTAGCGCTTGTGCTTGCGCTCCTCGGTGTCGGTCGGTACATGACCGGGAGGATCGACCAGTTCGTACTCGCTCAACAGGCCGCCCTGTTTCACCTCGCTGAGCAGATTCTGGAATTCGTCCGACCTGAGAAAGCGATCGACATTCTCGATGACGAACACCTTCGGGCGAAGTTCCGCCACGATGTGAACGTATTCTTCCCACAGGCGGTTGCGTTCCACGCCCTTCTTGTTCCGGTTCAAGGCTGAAAAGCCCTGGCACGGAGGGCCTCCGACCACCACGTCCGGTCGGAGGGCGCGGGCGTCCTCCGACCGCTTCCACTCCTCGATGTCCTCGAGGTGCACGTGGGCTTCGGGAACGCTCTTGTCCGGGCGGTGGATCCCGAAGTTCACGGCGTAGGTGGCAGCCGCGGCGAGGTCGTGCTCGACCGCCGCGACACTGTGGAAAACGGGCCCGCCGTCCTTCGCCCCCTCGGGACGGAACTCGTGAAACCCCTGAGTGAAGCCGCCGCACCCACTGAACAGGTCGAGGACGGTGATGGGCCGGGGGTCGAGGGGGCGGGACGTGTGCATGGGCCGATCTTAGCTTCGGAGGGCAGCTGCGACGGCCTGTCCGACAGCTGTTGCCAGGGGCGGTGGCATGGCATGGCCGATCTGTCGGTATCTGGACGTCTTGCCGCCGAAGAAGCGCCAGTCCGCAGGGATGGCCTGGATCCTCGCAGCCTGGTCGACGGTCAGCCTGGGCTGCCCGTCCGCCGGAAAAGTCGCGTCGGGGGGTGCGTCGCCGAGGCTGTTGCCGTTGACCCCGAGCGATGCCCAGGCCTTCTTGCTGCCGGTGGGACCGAGGTCGGCACCGCCACGCCGGTCCGAACCTCCGACCAGCGCGGGCGCGACGCGATCGGCACCCTTGATCCACCGTTCCGCTCCGGGCCACCCGTCCGCGGACATGGAGGGGCCCAGTGCCTGGCCGACGGTCGGGGGAGGCAGCGTGCTCCGTTCCGGCCAGGCGAATCGAGAGAAGTACGGCTCCTTCAGTGCGACGAGGAAGCCGCTGCTGCGGTTCTGCGGCACGCCGAAGTCCGAGGCATTGAGGACTTGCCAACTCCAGCGGTAGCCCGCGCTGCCCAGCTCTGCTTCGATCCACGAGCGATCGACCTCGAAGGCGGGGCTCTCGACGAGGTCCGGAACGTTCTCCAGCAGCACGCCCTTCGGGGCTATCTCGCGTACGAGTCCGATCACGGCTCTGAGGACACCGCGCTCCTCGGTGTCCTCGGAGCGGCCCGTTGTGGCGGAGGACTTCACCCGAGGGAGTCCACCGCTGACAAGATCGACACCCCGGGCCTCGGGGCGCATGTTCGGGTGGAAGTCCGCGACGTCCATGCAGATTACGTCCCACCCGGGGCGATTGAGATCGATCGTGAAGCACGCATCGGCCTTGCTGTCGATGAGCAGCACGGGATCGAATCCGGCATGTTCGAGCCCGAGCGCCTGCGCTCCGGATCCGGCGCAGACCTCCACCGAGCTGAAACGCCGGGATTCGACGTGCGCCGTCGGGTCGGAAGGAGCGGGCCGCTGTTCGACAGACGCCGTCAGGGGCGATCGCGCGACGGTGACGCTGCTCCGATCGGCGTCCCGTCCGGTCCCGGGGGAGTGGTCCTCGGGGTTCGCGTGCGCCGAGCGCTGGGCGTCGACCGACTCCTTTGCGACTGCCCGCAGCTCTTCGTCGAGAGCTCGTTCCTCGATGCCGTCGAAGAGCACGAACGGGGCGAGCCGCAGCAGCCGCTTCAGGAAGTCGCGCAGCGTCTCGCGTTCGTTCAGGCCCGACAGGTCGAGGTCCTTCCAGACGCGCAGGATGGCCCGGACCATGTGGGGGCTGCCACCGAGTGCGGCACGGCGGGCGTAGATCTGGTCGAAGGCCGCCTCACCGAGGATCTCGAGCGCGCTGTACGGCTCCGGGGCGTCAGAGGAGCGCACGAGTTGAGCCCGCCACCACAGCCGGCCGAAGACATGGCGTGTGAGGTCCGTGCCCAGAACTCGGTCCCCTGGGGGCTGCGGATAACGCCAGAAGGCGACATCCGGCAGGAGCACCAGCGCGAGGAAGGCCCAGACATCCCTTGAGGCGGCTTCGGCGGGCACCATGCCCATCTCGCCGTGCAGAAGGGCCGCCAACCGGAGGTCGAACTCGGCGTTGCGGGCACGATCGGACCCGTCGGGGAAGCCGGCGGACCTGGCGAGGTCGAGGACGCCGGTACGCAGTTCCTGGAGCCGGTGTGCGGAGACCCGGTCGCCACCTGTGGCCACGTATACGGCCGACTCGTGGGTCGACGAGACGCGACCGGCCAGTTCGACGGTCGTCAGGTGCCGGTACTCGTCGAAGAGCGGTCTGGCCTGCTCGGCCAGCAGGCGGGGGTACAGGTAGCTCATCACGACACCTCGAAGATCTTGACCGCCGCCTGCAGGTCCGACGCGAACAGAGCGGGCGATTGGCGTCGACGCAACCGGACGTCATTGATCGACTGTCCGGGGAAGAGCTGGTCGAACAGGCTCAACAGCGTGGCGCCGAGGGAGCCGTCGGCGAAGTCGGCGTCCTCGGAGAAGTCGTCGTGACCCAGAGCGTGTTCGATCAGTGTTCGCGCCGCGTCCGCGTAGACCGCCGAAAGCACGATTCGATCGACCGGGCGAGGCTTGCCGGCGTTCTCGAACGCTGTGGCGGTGACCGTGTTCCTCTCGTTGACCAGCAGGAGCAGCGATCCCATGGTGGCGCTCTCCAGTCCACCGCTGATCTGCAGATGCCACGCCGCGGTTTCGGGAAAGGATGTCCGGGAGAAGTCGATCACGGCCATGGGAAATTGCGGTGCGTCTCCCTGAAGACGCAGGGATTCCCGGTCGCTCCACAGCACCGAGCCGGCACGTCGGGGCGACGAGGGGCGGGCGTCGCTCCGGCGTTCGGCCAGGACCAGGGCAGTGTCCAGGAGGAGCAGGCCACCCAGATCGGTGCCTCGCAGGCGGACATTCAGCTCCACCGTTTCCGTCCCGTCGGCGGTCAGTCGTACGTGCCGGGCCGGTCCGCTCAGGTTGGACCCGGTGGCGGTCCATACGACGGCGAGCACGAGCGCCGTGTCGCTCGGGAGGCCCGTCTGCGAGCGGGCGCGGTCGAGGTCGACACGAATGGTCCTGCGAAGATGCAGGTCCATCCGATAGTCCCAGTCCGGCAGCGCCTCGGGCAGGTCGACTTCGCCGTCCTCCGTCACCAACAACCACCTCTCGGCCGTCATGACGTCCTCGGCCGGGACGCGGTACGGCAGAACACGCCGAGTCATCCGGTCTTCACCGCCTCGACCTTGATGCCGATCTCGGTCATGGTGTCCGGGGCCGGGCGGACGAGGGCCCGCCAGACGGACTCGCTGCCGTCGATCACGAGCGGCTCGGCGGTGTGCAGGCGGCCGTCGCCGTCCTCCCAACCGAGGAGAACGGGCATGCCGGCCCCCAGAGGAGGGTCGGTCTCGCGGCCGCCGGTTCCGGGGAGCGTCACGGCGAGGTCGATGTGCACCCGTTGCAGTCCGGGTACGGGCAGCCGGAAGTCCTGGACGAGCACCGAGGCCTCGCCCCGTTCTTCGTAGTAGGGATCGCCGAGATATTGAACCCGTGGGCGACGACGGGTCGTACCGGCGCCACCGCTGTCCGGTGATGCTGCGAACGAACCCCCGCCGACCTCGATGTCTGCCGGGCCGGCCGTTCCGACCTGCGGGAGCGACCTCGAGCGGGGTGATGCTGCGGTGTGCCGGTCGAGTGGGGAGGATCCCTGCTCGACCCCGTCCTGCCGTGATGTTCGCGAGGCCGTGCCTCCTGGCTTGGTGTACGCCGTGGCTCCACCGATTCCCCAGGCTCCTCCGACCAGTCCGGAGAACAGTGAACTTGCCGCGCCCAGGGCCACGCCGGCGGAACCCGAACGTGCGACACCGGCGAGGGACAGCAGTCGGGCCTGCGCCTCGGCGATGCGCGTGAATGTCGTGTGGACGAAGGTGCTCTCGGGACGGTCCAGCGACTGAGGGTTCCAGGCGTCGTGCGTGGGCGGCTCGGCGAGCGCGTAGATGTCGTCCATGTTCTCGTCCGCGCGGAAGACACCGGCATAGCCCTGATTCACGCTGGGAGGCTTCGGGCCGGGGTGGTAGGCGACGACAAGTTCCGCGGGGCGCATCAGGCAGACGTGATGGACGAGGTCCTCGATGTCGAGCATGCGGGAAGCACGGGTCGGTTCCAGCGGCGGCATGATCCTCTTCACCAGCCCGAGACGTCCCAGGTACCGCTTCGGCCTCAGGCAATGCAGATCACTGCCGTCCGGACCCGTCATCGTTTCGTAGGCGGCGACAAACATGTTGAGGGGGCGAGTCTCGCGCGGATCCGGCACCGAATGGTGCACGCCGTCACAGGTGACGGTGAAATTCATGGCGGGCGGGGCACCGGTCGTCGAGATCATCTTGGGCCACAGGTGCCAGGTGATGGTCTCCGCCAGGTAGTCGGCAGCCTCGGTGGGGTCGAGATCGTCCAGGTTCGGATCGACGACGACGACCGTCGTGCCCGTCTCATCCGGCCCGAAGGCCTTGAGGCCGAGCCTTTGAGCGGTGGCCTCCGCCTCTTCACCGACCAAGGGCTCGACAACGTCTCCCGAGGTGTCGCCCCACCAGTGCCGCCCGGTGTAGCGGCGCCTCCCGGAGGGTTCGGCGGCCGTGTAGCTCTTCCAGAGCGTGCAGCCGATGAGACGCGTCTCGAAACCCCCTCGGGCTGTGCGGCAGCGGGAGTGGATCAGGACGGTTCCGGGCCTGGACAGCAGATAGAAGATGCCCTTTCCGAAGCCGTAGGTGCCGCCGCCCAGGGCGGTGTCGCGCGGTTCCCCGATGTTGCGGATGAAGGAGACGAAGTCGCGTTCCGACCCCACGGCGTCGTCGGCGCGGGTGGGTCCTCCCAGCCCCCGCGTGCCGCGGTCCGAGACGGCCAGGACGCGAATGGGGCCGCGCCTCAGGGCGTCCCGCAGGGGAAACGCCTCGGCGTCGGTGGGTGCACCGTCGATCAGCAGTTCGCGCCACGCGCCCGCGTGCGCGGGCCCGACCGTCCACATGTCGATCCTGTAGTCGACGGGGGGACCCGACTCCCTGACACGGGCGTCCCAGCTGTTCTGGGCGGACTCGCGCACGAGAATCGTGAGGAGATCGAGTTCCGGCCGACCAAGTTGGTTGCGAATGCCCTCGGCGGCGCTCGCACCTTCGGGTGGATAGGGCTGGGAGTACCAGCAGGGCCTGATCACACGGACTCCCGAATCAGATTCTCGATCACCCGGGACATGTCGTCAGGTGGCAACGACGCAGGGGTCTTGCCGGACAGGTCGATGGTGTACTCGACATCGAGGGCCGACACGGACAGGCCTGCCGCCCTCAGCATCAAGCGCGTGAGCCCGGGGAAATCGGCATCGACCCGGTACCACCGTTCCTCGCGAATCGCGAAGCGCACGTCCTGGTACCGCTCGGAGTCGGAAAGGTGGAACCCGGCGCCGGCGAGCAACTCGAGGAGCGCTCCCTCGTCGTCGCACAGGTGAAGGGCTTGCTCGACCATATTCACGAAGGCCGTGCCCGAACCGGCCGCGGTCGTGGGGTGAAGGCGGAGCCACGCCAGGCAGAGCGTTCCGCCCTCGGGCGCATCGAGTTGATCCAACCCGTGAATCCGGGGCCTTCGCCCTTCGCCCTCGGTGGTCGATTTGACTTCGACGGCATTGACCCCGCCGGAGAAGTCGTGGCGGTGCCCCTCGGGGCCGCGCCACAGTCGATGCGCGCTCGGGTCCTCCGAAAGAAGGCGGTTGAGGACGACGAGCTCTCCGAAGAGGCCGGCGAGCTGGTCCGGCCCCAGTGGCGCTCCCTGCGACTTGAACAGGGCCCTCCACCTGTCAAGAACGCGATACAGCGCCTTGACCTGATTGTCGGGCAGCTCACCAGCTGCACCGAGGACGTCCACGCACAGCTCGGTGAACAGATCGCGGAGGTCGTCACGCAGGCATGCCAGGTCGGCATAGGCCTGGTAGGTCTGCTCATCCTCGAGTACTCGTCTGTTCAGCCTGAGTACCGGACCGTCCAGCCCGGGGCGGACCTTTCGGTGCGAGTGAATCGGCACCAGCAGGTGACGGTGGCCGTCGTGGTCGACGGCCACGGACAGTGGTTCCCCATCGGTGGCACCGGGCAGTTGAGCGACACGCAGGCGTCGTTCCCCCGTGGTCTGCTCGGCCTCGAGCGCGGTCCAACACTCTTCGACGAGTGCACGGAGGGCGTCGTCGTTCATGCGTCCTCGCCGTCGACCAGGCTGTAGTCCTCGTCCTCGATTCGCACCTTGGACAGGTCGGCCGAGATGTATTTCTTGACCGTGCTGTCCTCGTCCCAGGGTTTGGGGAAGACCAGGCCCACGCCGATGACGTGCTCGTCGGCGTTCAACGCGGCACGACGATTCTTCGACGGGCTCGGCTCGGACATCCTGTCGATCGGATACAGAACCAACAGTCCGGTGTCCGGGAGTTGGACGCGACGCTCACCCATGATCGCTTCCTCGGGCAGCGTCGCAGTGTCACCCATCAGGTCCACCGCGGCGTCGCGCCGGCTCATCAGAGTCTTGATGTCGGCGAAGTCGGGAGTGGGGTTGGGGAGATCGAGGCGCGCGCGGAGGTTGAGCCCGATGCTCACGTTGTCGGCGAAGTCGAAGTTCTCCCCGCGAGGGTTTCCCACAATCGCGACGTTCCACCTTCGGAGCGAGCCGGCAGTCGCCACTCGCTTCCTGATGTAGTCCGTGATCAGGCCTGCGTCGTTCTCCGGGGACTTCTCATGGAACTGGTAGGTCGACAGGAATTCGACGACAACGTCGTGGGGTACGTCCCGGAAGACCCATCGTCCCTGAGCCGTGCGGTCCTCCACCTTGACCGCGTTCGCGACCGAGGCTGCGACCAGGGCGCGCGCAGCATCGATGTTCCCGTTCAACCAGTCCGAGTTGGTGTGGAAGTAGTGGGTCTGGATCCGCTTGCCGCCATACGACGAAGCCGCCGTGACGGCGTCGCGCATCTTGGCGGCGGCGGTCACGCGCAGATTCGGGTGGGTGCGCAGACGTACCGCGAACGTCCGGGGGGTCTCGTCCTCGGTCATGTAGATGTCGATGTCGCGGCGCATCTCGGTTTCCACCGTGGCCAAATGGCGGAACCACTCGGCCAGTTCATCGGTCATCCAGATTCGAGGCAGATCGGCGTATCCGTTCCGGAAGCCGAACCATCGGCCCATTTGCAGCAGTGTGTCGTAGGCGGACACCGCACGGACGAAGTAGCTGACCGACAGGCCTTCCAGCGTCAGCCCTCGGGAGAGGGTGTTGCCGCCCACCGCGATCGCCACGATCGGACCGTTCTCGTAGTCGAGCCGGTCCTCGCTGCCGGAGTTGTCCATGATGACGCGACAGCTGTCCAGGACTTGGGGCAGCTGCTGCACCAGCTCGTCGAACGCCACCTTCGTCTCGCCGAATTCCTCGGCCGGAACGCGCCCGGACTCCCTTTCCCAGAGGTTGCGCAACCGGGTGAGGAAGGCCTCGTCGGCCAGGGATCGGGCGGACCGGTCGAGCAGGTGCCGCAAAGGCCGCTCGAAGCTGTTGTGAACGGACGTGTTGACACTGGTGTGGATCAGCATCGTGCTGTGCGGATTGCCGGTTCGGCGTACACGGCGGGCCGCCGTGACCAGCCAGAAATACTCGACCGCAGTACGGAGGGTCTTGGTGATGACGGGCTCGAAACCCTCGACGTCGGCTCTGGTCTCAGGACGTACGCACGGAACGTCGTCCTCGGGGATCGACCGGATCATGTCGTGTCCGTCGTCGACCTCTTCCGGATCCTCTCCGTCGAGTGCATAGCGACCGAAGAGCACCTCGGTGCCGAAGTGTCCTTCCGGCTTCGGGAGATTGACGACGAAGTCCTTGGGGTACAGGTCCTCGGCGCTCGGGTCGATGAGCAGGTTCGCGAAGGGAGAGGCCGTGTACCCGACATACGCACTCCTCGGCAGCGAGCCCATGATGTCGAGGATCAGAGGGTTGATCGACTTCGTCGCCACCGTGGCCTGGTCTGCTTCGTCATCGATGATCAGGGCGGGGCAGTCCTCGAGGTAGTCGGACGCCTGCTCGAGCCAACGGGCGAGTTTGCGCAGCACCGTGGCGTTCTTCTTCACGACGCACAGCACACGTGTCTTGTTGCTCTTGCCGAAGTAGGAGGCGGGGTTCTCCTGCGGCGTGAAGTCCTTTTCCAGGCCGGTCAGTTGGGACCACATGGAGGGGTTCGGCTCCACGAGTTGCTGTACCAGTCGGGCTTGCGTCTGGCGCCGTAGTCCGTTGTGGATGCCGGCCAGGACAATGAACAACTTGTAACCCCGGTCGGCGGCCTTCGCCACCACCGAGGTGAAATTGGTCGTCTTGCCCGACTGCACATAGCCCACGACCAGGCCGCGGGTGGAGAAGGCCTTCTCCTTCGGGTGGTTCAGCAGCGAGACGATGCGAGTCGAGGCTTCGTCGAGGCTCCTGATCGAAGGATCCTCGGGCCAGCCGTCCTTGCGGAGCAGCTTCACGATCGCGGGCCAGCATTTGTCCCTGGCCTGCGGCCCGGTGTACCAGGTGTCGCGATTGCCCAGAATCACCGCGTGCGGCTCTTCGAGTTCCTTGACGCGGATGGTCTGCTGCTCATGCCGCTCACGGATCTGCTCGACGACTTCGGGACTGATACCGAACTGCTCGAGCCGCTTGATCGCTTCCGTCGGAGGGAATGCGTCCAGGAGAGCCTTGAACGTCCCATACATGTCATCGAATTCGTCGGTCACAGGTATCGACCGTTCCCCCACTCTCGTTCCCTCGAGCCGCACCACGGCCACCACCTGCGGCCGCGCGTGGGGGTGCGGCCCTGAGTGGCGAGTGGGCGTGCCCCACACAACTTCTCCACACTATTGCGTGTGGTGGGCATTGATAAGCGGAAAGGGAGGTCTCATCTGCCGAGCTTCAACGTTCAGTGCCCCTGTGGAGGGGTTTCTGATCCGTTCGGAACCCTTTTGCTCTTGATTGTCGGTGGTGTGCGCGACTCCGGGTGCCGGTGCGTGCGCGCAGGCGGCTGTCGGGCGGCGAGTGAGGCCTGGATCGTGCTGGCGACCTCACTGCTCGACTCGTGTTCCCAGAACCTCAGGACGGTCCATCCCATGGCGAGCAGGTGATCGGTCGTTTCCCGATCGCGTGTCATGTTCTTGCCGAGCTTGGTGCGCCACCACTCGGCATTGGCCTTGGGCTGGGTCGCGTGCTCGGGACAGCCGTGCCAGAAGCAGCCGTCCATGAAGACGGCGATCTTGGCTTTGCCGAACACGATGTCGATCGTGCGGCGTGGCATGCCCGGCACGGGAACGTTCACCCGGTAACGCAGTCCGGAGGAGTGCAGGAGGCGACGAACCGCGATTTCCGGTGCGGTGTCGCGGGAACCCTGACGGCTCATGCGAGCGGACACCGCGGGAGAGGAGGGAACAGCATTGGCCACAGGGGTATTGTGCCGGCGCCTCGGCGCCACGTCCGGTGTGTCTCCGGGACGTGGGTTCCCGGGCGCCGAGCGCGGCGCCCGGGTGTGCACGCCGGCAGTCCCCGGCTCCGTTGCCGGCCGCCGTGACCGCCTGCATTCCGAGCCGGGCTCAGGGGTCTACGACCCGTGGCACTCCTCATAAGCCGTTCCGGAGGTGCACCAGCACCCCGCCCCCCGCTGCGGCGGCCACGCCACTGCCAGGCCTCGGGCCGCCAGGGTCGTCGCGTACTGGGGGAGCAGGGTCGTGTCCGCGGGGGAGGATGCCTCCGAGGCGGCGAAGGCCTCGTAGGAGGGGACCGTGGCCGTGACGATGCCGAGGTTCGGGGTGCCGGAGCCGGCCAGCTCGCGCAGGGAGGCCTCTATCGTCGCCAGGTGCTCGTCGTGCGAGGGGTACTCGGTCGTGAGGTCCGGGTACGCCGTGGTCAGTTCCGTCAGTTCGGGGGCCGACCAGTGCAGGACCGCCACCGGGAACGGGCGGGACAGGGCCTCGCGGTAGGCGCCCAGTTCCGCCTGGAGGCGGGTGATCTCGGCCTGGAGCTCCGCCGGGTTGTCCGAGCCGAGGGACCAGACCCGCTTCGGGTCGTGGAGCTCGTCCAGGGAGATCGGCGACGAGTGCAGGGTGTCGGCCAGCGCGTCCCACTCGTCGTGCTCCGCGCCCAGCATGCGGCGCACCCGGTGACGGCCGAACAGCAGGGGCAGCGTGGAGTAGGGCGGCTCAGGTACGTCCGTCAGGAGCAGGGTCGTTCCCTCGGTGAAGGTGTCCTGGGCCGCCTCCAGCTCGTCGTGCGACTCCAGGGCCTCCGCCACGATCACCCAGGGGGCCGCGTCGCGCGGGGCCGCGGCCCGGACGCCGTCGATGATCGCGCGGGCCTCGGCCTCGTGGTCGTACTCCCACAGGTTCGACGCCTTGAGGGCGCGGACGAGGTACGGCTTCTCCAGAGGGGCGTCCGAGGCGAGCAGGCGGTCGTAGAGGGTGGTGGCGCCGGGGCGGTCGCCGGCCAGTTCGAGGTGGGCCGCGGCCTGCAGGAGCAGGTGCTCGGCGTCCTCCGGGTACAGTCCGGCGGTCCGCTCCAGGCGGGCCGCTTCGGCGGTGTGGTCGACGTTCTCGGCAGGCGTGTCGGGGCGCATGGGGGACACCGTACTGCCGCCGGGCCGCCAAAGAGAGAGACCTGCTGGCCAGAGACATGGGAGTGCCCCAGAGACCCTCCCGCGGGCCCCGGCGCCCGCCTCACACCACGACCCCGTCCACCTGCATCGTCTGCACCGCCCCCGCCGCGAACGGCACCGCCAGGGACTTGCCGTTCAGGTAGGTGTCCGCGTAGGAGGTGTAGAGGTCGCCGCCGCCGGAGGGCTGGGTGTTCCAGCGGGGGACGAGGCCCCTCGTGCCGCCGGAGACCGTGGTGAAGCGGGACAGGTCGAAGGTCAGGGTCTGGGCGGACGTGGCCTTGTTGGCCGCGACGATCGCCAGGCGCCGGGCGCTCGCGTCGTACGCCGCCACCGCGTAGTCCACGCCGGTGTCCACGATCGTCATCCCCGGGCGGATGTGACGGCTGAACTGGGCCATCACATAGAGCTTCGTCTCGACCGCGCCGGCCGTCAGCGTGCCCGCGTCGTACTTGATCATGCCCCAGCCCGCCGTGGGGTCCATCACCTGCCAGTAGACCCAGGCGGTCGGGTGCAGCCAGCGGAAGTCGAGGAGGAGGTTGCTCGCCAGGGTGAGGCCGGTGCCGTCCCCGTCGCCGTACTCGGAGTTCCACAGCGCCTTGCCGGAGGTCTTCACGGCGTCCGTGTAGAGGAGGTCCCGGCGCCCGCCCGAACCCTGGTAGCCGTGCACGTTGACCCGGTTGACGAGGCCCTTGGTCGTCGAGCTGAAGGAACCCCAGGTCGTGCGGGCCAGGTCGTAGCTCGTCTCGTCGGACGCGGAGATCCTCGTGCCCGTCAGCCCCCGCTTGTCCAGCTCGCTGCGCAGGTAGGGGAGGACGGCCGACTGGACGGAGGCGTCCATGTGGCAGCCCTCCTGGGTGCCGGTCGACGTCCACCAGCTGGAGGAGGGCTCGTTGAACGCCTCCACGGTGGCGAAGTTCACGCCCCAGTTCGTCCTCGCGTAGAGGGCGACGGCCGCGAGGTGGGAGGCGTGCTGGCGGTAGTTCCAGGACTGGAGGTTGTTGCCCCCGCCGGACGCGCCCGACGGGTTGTGGTTCAGACACATCCACCACATGGGGGAGTTGGCGAAGAGCTCGCTCGTCGCGCCGCGCGCGGTCGCCCTGGTCAGGGCGGCCCGCTGGGTGGCGTCCGCCGTCCACTTGAAGGCCGAGGACGTCGGGTCCTCGTTGTTCCAGTCCTGCCAGTAGCCCTCGATCTGCTTGAAGGCGGGGATGTTCGCGGAAGCGCTCATGGTCTCGCCGCCCACGCTGTTCCAGCTGCACGCGCCCAGGTTGTAGCGGGCGATCGACAGCCCCAGACCGGGGAGCGAGGTGCCGTTGTACGTCGTCGACCTGGTGGTGAAGAACAGGTCGGCGAAGTCGTCACGGGCGCCGAAGACGTTGGCCCACCAGGCGAGCGAGGTGCCCCAGCCCTCCCATGTCCCGTACGTCGACGCCGGGTTGACCGCGATCGTCGCGTCGGCGCGGGCCGTGCCCGTCGCCAGGGCGCCGCCGAGGATCGTGCCGCCCGCGGCGGCCAGAAGCGTTCTGCGTCGCATCATGGCTGACCTCTCCGTCCGTCTCGGCTCAACTCGCGCAATATGCGGTGGAGTTGGCCTTCACTGTCGACTCGACTTCGAACCCGGACGCCGGGGCGCTTCCCGCCGGCGCGTGCCCGTCCCGGTGGTGCCAACAGGAAGCATCGGGTGTGGCGGCTGAGGTTGTCGAGGGTTGTGACAGCCCTTTCCCGAACCGGTGGAGGAAGTCCTGCCGGGAGGGGCACGGGATGCGGTCCGGCCCGATCGTGCGGGCGGGAGGGGCCCGATCGTGCGGGCGGGAGGGGCCCGATCGTGCGTGCGGGAGGGGGCCGATCGTGCGGACAGGAGAAGCCCGGTCGCGCGGACAGGAGCCGCGCGGGGCTGGTGAGTTGGCGGTGCGGCGCCTATCGTGCGCCCGGCGGAAGGGGCGTACGGATGCGGGCTCCGGGAGTCGTGCACCACGGCACGCGGCGACGGCGGGCCGCGTACCGGCGAGCCCTGTGGAGCGGTGCCGAGGTCCTCGTGACCGTCGGAGTGGTGCTCCTCCTCCTCGTCGCGCACCAGCTGTGGTGGACCAACCGGCAGGCGCGGCACGGCGCCGAGCGCAAGGTGCAGGCGCTGGAGCGGGAGTGGGGGAGGTCGGGGACCCCGGCCACCGGGAGTGCCGGGAGCGCCGGGAGCGGCGGTGGCGCGGGATCCGGTGTCGGCGCGACGGCAGGGGGCGGCGGCCATGGCACCGCGGGGCGGAGCGACTCGTCCGGGAACGGGAACGGGAACGGGAGTGGGGGTGGGGGCGGCAGCGGTCGGACGCGGCCCCGCTGGTCCCAGGCCTACGCCGTCCTGTCCATCCCGCGGCTGTCCCTGCGGGTCCCGGTCGCGGAGGGGGTGAGCAAGGCGGACGTCCTCAACAAGGGCTACGTCGGCCACTACAAGGGGACCCAGCAGCCCGGCCAGGCCGGGAACTTCGCGCTCGCCGGGCACCGGAACACGCACGGAGAGCCGTTCCGGTACCTCCCGAGGCTCCGGCGCGGCGACACGATCACCGTCGAGACGAAGGAGGCGGTGTACACGTACACCGTCGACCGGACGCTTCCGCAGACCTCCTCGCGGGACGTCGGGGTGATCCGCCCGGTGCCGCGCAGCACCGTCCGGCCGTCGTACGGGTACAGCCGGCCCGGGTACTACATCACGCTGACCACCTGCACCCCCGAGTACACCTCCCGGTACCGCATGGCGGTGTGGGGGACGCTCACCTCCATGCGGCCCCGCTGACGGACGCCGGGTTCCGGGCCTCGCTGACGGGCGCCGGTTCCCGGGACCCGCCGACGCGGGCCGTGGAGTGCCGAGGGTGTCAGGTCCGGTCCCGCGCCGCGGAGGCTCAGGTCCGGTCCCGCGCCACGGAGGCTCAGGTCCGGTCCCGCGCCGCGGCGGCTCAGGCCCGTTCCCGCAGAGCCAGCACGCTCGCCGCGCCCAGAGCGGCCAGCACCGCCGAGACCACGATCGCCACGTTCGCGCCGTGCGCCGGTCCTCCGGTCGTGGTCACCAGCGCGATCGTGAGCGCGACCCCGGCGCACGAACCGATGTAGCGGAAGGTCTGCTGGGCGCCCGAGCCCATCGCCGTACGGGTCGCGGGCACGGACTCGACGGCCAGCAGCGGCAGCGCGGCGTTCAGCAGGCCGCTGCCCACCCCGGAGAGCACGAAGCCCGGGAGCAGGCGGAGCCAGGAGCCGGAGCCGATCGCGCCGAGCATCGTCAGGACGCCCGCCGCGTGCAGCGCGAAGCCGAGGGCGAGTTGCCGGCGGTGCGGGACCCGGCCGGCCAGGCGGCGGGCCTGGAGGGCGACGGTGAAGGAGAGCCCGGACCACAGCAGGAACAGCCACGCGGTGTCCATCGCGGACATGCCGAGCGTGAGCTGGAGCAGGGCCGGCAGGAAGCTGAACAGCCCGATCACCGCGAGGCCCGTGAAGAGCCCGCCCGCCGACGAGGCGAGGAAGCGGCGGTGCCGGAGGAGACCGAGGTCGATCATGGGCGTCGCGCTGCGGCGCTCGACGGCGACGAACGCGGCCATCAGGACGAGGAACGCGGCCAGCAGCAGGCCGACCGGGGCGCGCAGCCAGCCGTCGCGGCCCAGCGTCAGCGCGGCCACGAGCGACACCAGCGCGAGACCGAAGGTGAGCGCTCCCGCGAAGTCGGGCCGGCCGCCGCGCGGTGCGCGGGACTCGGTCAGGGCGCGGGTCCCGAGGAGGGCGACGGCCAGGGCGGCGGCGCCCAGGACGGCGTACGCCATCCGCCAGTTCCAGCCCGCGATGGCGCCCGCGAGGAGCGGCCCCGCCGCGATCCCGCCGCTGACGAACGCGCCCCACACCCCCGTCGCGCGCAGCCGTCCGCGCGGGGTCGGGAAGGCGTGCACGATCAGCCCGAGGCTGCTCGCGAGGATCGCGGCGCTCGCCGCTCCCTGTGCCACCCGGGCCAGGGTGAACAGCCAGGTGGAGCCCGCGAGCGCGCCGAGCGCGGTGGTGAGGCCGAGGGCGAGGGTGCCGGCCAGGAAGATCCGGCGGCGGCCGTAGTCGTCCGCGAGGCTGCCCGCGACCAGGAGCAGCGCTGCCAGGCCGAGCGGGGTGCCGTTGAGCAGCCAGGCCTGCGCGGAGACCGAGGTGTGCAGCGCGGCCGCGGTGTCGGGGAGCGTGACCATCGGGGCCGTGTACGTCATCAGGGCCACGGCGGTGGCGGCGCTGGTGAGGACGAGGGTCGGGGTGGCCCGGGGGGCGGCTGCCGCGGGGGCGGCCTGGACGGCCCCGGCCGGGTCCGCGGGCCGGGGCGCGGGCTGGGTCCTGGTGTCGGGCCGGTCGAGCGGGGTCATGGCGTGCCTTCGCTTCCCTGCGTCGGTTGCTGCCGGATGGGTCCTGTCCTGCGGTGCCGCGGAGCGGGTCGGCCCCTTGGGGGGCGGATCCGTGCCGCGGGGCGGGTGGTCCCGGGAGGACCGTCGGTACCGCCTGACTGGTCGGTTCGGTCATTGAACCTTGGCTGTGAGTCAGACCGTACCACCTAGGTTCGGTCAATGAATCAACGTGTCGGAAAGTGGCTACAGTGGGGTCATGGCTCTGGGCAAGGACTACGCGACGCAGGAGTGCTCGATCGCCCGTGCGCTGGAGGTCGTGGGCGAGCGCTGGACGCTGCTCGTCATCCGCGACGCGCTCTACGGCGTACGGCGCTACAACGACTTCCTCGTGCATCTCGGCATCCCGCGTGCCGTCCTCGCGGCCCGGCTCCAGGCGCTGACCGCCGAGGGGATCCTGGAGAAGCGCCGCTACCAGGAGTCGCCGCCGCGCGACGAGTACGTCCTGACCGACCGCGGGATCGCGCTGTGGCCCACCCTGCGCTCGCTGGGCCTGTGGGGCCGCGAGCACTTCGGCGAGAGCCGGCTGCGCTACTTCCGGCACGCCGTGTGCGGCACCGAACTCGGCCCGTACGGCGAATGCCCTGTCTGCGCCCTGGTCGTGCCCGTCCCGGACGTCGAGATGACACCCGGCCCCGGACTCGACCTGGACCCGGCGGACCCGGTCAGCCGGGCCCTGCTCGCGCCGAGGCGGCTGCTGGAGCCCGTCGACATGGACCCGCAGAAGCCGGCCGGCCCCGACGCCCCCCGGAAATCCCCCGGTGCGGAGGCGCGCGAGCCCGTCGGCGCGGACGCGCACAAGCCGGTCGGCGCGTAGCCGTCACGGGCGCCGGCGGGGGAGCCGGCAGCGGAGCCGGCGGGGCCGGGCGCCGGCCCGGGGGTGTGGCGGACGCCGCGTCCGGTTCCTGGCGGTCCGCGCCGGACCATCCTGTATAACGAACGAAGGGACGCGCTCCACGCGCGAGTGCGTTCCATCCGCGCGCGCTCCACGCACGAGCGCGCACTACGGACGAGCGCGCACCACGGACGAGAGGAGGAGCGGTCGATGACCCGGACCTGGGCCGACGCCCGCCCCGCCGCCGTACTGCTGCTCCTGCTCCTCGAGGTCGCACTGCTCGACACGGGCAGCCTCACCGCCACCGTCGCGGTCGCCGCGACCGCCGCGGCCGGGTCGGCGTTCGTCGCCTGCGCCCTGATCGCGGGGCGCTGCGCGCCCGCCGTGACGCCCACCCGGATCCGTACGGCCATCCGGGACCGCGACCGCCGCACGGCCTTCCTGCCGCAACGCGATCCCGACGCCAGTGGACGGCCACGCCCCAGGGCGCCCGGACACGCCCTCCCGGCGACCGCGTAGGACACCCCCCTTTTTTCCCGCACCCCGGTGACGTTCCGTCCCGGGCGGCTCCGCACTCCCGGTGAGTCCCGGCACGTCCGGTGACCCACCCCGAGTGGTGCTTCGTCATGGGTGACCCGCGTCCGCCGTCATGCCGCATCTCGCAGTCAAGGCACGACGAGACCCCCGGAGGGCTCCCGCATGTCCACGTTCATGTCCGTCTTCGCGCACCTGGTCGAGCACCTCGCCGACCTGCTCCAGCCGTTGTTCCACGCCTCGGCCACCGCCGCGGCGATCGTCCTGTTCACCGCGCTCGTACGGCTGCTCGTGCATCCCCTGTCGCGGGCGGCGGCGCGCGGACAGCGGGCCCGGGCGGCGCTCCAGCCGCAGATCGCCGAACTGAAGAAGAAGCACGGCAAGGACCGTGAGCAGTTCCAGAAGGCGCTGATGGAACTGCACGCCGAGGAGAAGGTGTCGCCGCTGTCCGGCTGCCTGCCCAGCCTGTTCCAGCTGCCGGCCTTCTTCCTGCTCTACCACCTGTTCTCCAGCTCCTCGATCGGCGGCGGGGCCAACACCCTGCTCGGTCACAAGCTGTTCGGCGCGCCGCTCGGGGGCCGGTGGGCGGACGCCCTCGGCGACGGCGGGATCTTCGGACCGGCCGGCCTCGTCTACCTGGGCCTGTTCGCGGTCGTCACGGCCGTGGCCTGCTTCAACTACGTGCGCACGAAGCGGACGACCGCCGTCGCCGCGCCGGTGGCGGACGAGAGCCGGAGCGAGGGCGAGCAGGCCACCGCGGCGGCGCTGGCCTCGGTCGGCAAGATCATGCCGTTCATGTCCTTCTTCACCCTGTTCACCGTGGCCGTGGTCCCGCTGGCCGCCGCGCTGTACGTGGTGACCAGCGCGGCCTGGAGCGCGGTCGAGCGGGCGGTGCTCTACCGGGACATGCCCGGCGCGGTGCCCGCCGCGGCCGCTCTCGCCTGACGCTGCCGACCCTCCGGCGGCGGTCCAGTCCGTGAACGGGGTCTTGCGGACTGGACGGCGAGCTTGGAGGATCGCACGGTCCTCTGACGGCCGCACCCGTCGGTCGACGGCCCGCGACCGAGGGAGATGGTGACGATGAAGCTGCTGCGAGTCGGTACGGCCGGGACGGAGCGGCCCGCGCTGCTCGACGCCGAAGGGACACTGCGGGACCTGTCGGGACTGGTCCCCGACATCGACGGGGCGCTGCTGGCCGACGAGGCCGCGCTCGGCCGGGTCCGGTCCGCCGCCGCTGCCGGTGAGCTGCCGGAGCTGGACCCGGACGGGCTGCGCGTCGGACCGCCGCTGGCCCGGATCGGCAAGGTCGTGTGCATCGGGCTGAACTACCACGACCACGCCCGGGAGACCGGCGCCGAGCCGCCCGCCGAGCCGGTGATCTTCCTCAAGGCGGCGGACACCGTCGTCGGGCCGCACGACACGGTGCTCGTGCCGCGCGGGTCGGTGAAGACCGACTGGGAGGTCGAGCTGGCGGTCGTCATCGGCCGCACCGCCCGCTACCTGGAGTCCGACGAGGAGGCGCTCGCGCAAGTCGCCGGGTACGCGGTGGCGCACGACGTCTCCGAGCGGGAGTTCCAGATCGAGCGCGGCGGGACCTGGGACAAGGGCAAGAACTGCGAGACGTTCAACCCGCTGGGCCCCTGGCTGGTGACCGCGGACGAGGTCCCGGACCCGCAGGCGCTGTCGCTGCGGCTCTGGGTGAACGGGGAGCTGAAGCAGGACGGGACGACGGCCGGGCAGATCTTCCCCGTGGCCGAGGTCGTCCGGTACGTCAGCCGGTTCATGACGCTGTACCCCGGTGACGTCATCAACACCGGTACGCCCGCCGGGGTGGCGCTCGGCAGGCCCGAGCCGAAGCCGTTCCTGCGGGCCGGGGACGTCGTGGAGCTGGAGGTCGAGGGGCTGGGGCGGCAGCGGCAGGTCTTTGCCCAGGCGTGAGCGCTCCGCTGGGCTCGCTGGGGAGTCCGCTGGGGTCGGGGTGTTTCTTTCGGTGCGGGGGCGTTGTGGTTGCTCGCGCCGTTCCTCGCGCCCCTGGCGGGGCTGGGGTGCGGCGGTCCCTGCGGGTGCGTCGTGGCCGGTCGCGCAGTTCCCCGCGCCCCTAGGGTCGCTCATCGGCTGCGGGTGCGTCGTGGCTGGTCGCGCAGTTCCCCGCGCCCCTGACGGGGCCCGTCGCGCAGTTCCCCGCGCCCCTGACGGAGCCCGTCGCGCCGTTCCCCGCGCCCTTCACGGGGCGCGGGGAACCGGGGGCTACTGGGTCAGGAACTTTTCCAGGGCCTCTACCACCATCTTGTGGTCCTCGATCTGGGGCAGGCCCGAGACGACGACCGTGCCGATCACGCCCGCGCCCGTCACGGTGAGCGGGAACGCGCCGCCGTGGGCCGCGTACGTGTCGGGGTCCAGGCGCGAGGAGTCCTCGAACGTCGTGCCCTTGGCGCGGAAGCGGGAGCCGACCAGCAGCGAGGAGCAGCCGTAGCGCTCCACGACCCGGCGCTTGCGGTCGATCCAGGCGTCGTTGTCCGGGGTGGAACCCGGCAGCGCCGCGTGGAAGAGCTGCTGGCCGCCGCGGCGGATGTCGATGGCCACCGGCGCCTCCCGCTCACGGGCCAGGTCGACGAGGAGGGTGCCGAGGGCCCAGGCGTCGTCGTGGGTGAAACGCTGGAGCGTCAGCCGGCGTTCCTGCTCCTCCAGCTCGGCGATCTCCGGTGCGGCGGGCGCGTTCACAGGGACACCGCCACCGAGTCGCGGGCGGAGCGGCGGGCGGCCTCCAGGACGTCCAGCGCGGCGGCGGCCTCGTGGGCGCTGACCGGGTTCGGGCCGCCGTCACGGATCGCCGCGGCCACGGCCGCGTAGTACGCGGGGTAGGCGCCCGCGACCGTCGGCTCGGGACGGCCGCCGCCGGTCTGCGGGGACTCGCCGGAGCCGACGCGGCCCCACAGGGCCTCCGGCTCGACGCCCCAGACGCTGCCGTCGCCGGGACGCTTGCCGTCGCGCAGGTCCGCCTCCTGCGGGTCGAGGCCGTACTTGACGTAGCCCGCCTGCGAGCCGAGGACGCGGAAGCGCGGGCCGAGCTGGGCGGTCGTCGCGGAGACGTAGAGGTGCGACCGGACCCCGTTCTCGTGCGTGATCGCGATGAACGTGTCGTCGTCGGCCAGCGCGCCCGGACGGCGTACGTCCGACTCCGCGTACACCGAGGCCGCGGGGCCGAAGAGGACGAGCGCCTGGTCCACGAGGTGGCTGCCGAGGTCGTAGAGGAGACCACCGATCTCCGCCGGGTCGCCGGACTCGCGCCAGCCGCCCTTCAGCTGCGGGCGCCAGCGCTCGAAGCGGGACTCGAAGCGCTGGATGTCGCCCAGCTCGCCGTCGGCGAACAGCTTGCGCAGGGTCAGGAAGTCGTTGTCCCAGCGGCGGTTCTGGAAGACGGAGAGCAGCAGACCGCGCTCGTCGGCCAGGGCGGCCAGCTCGCGGGCCTCCGCCGCCGTGCCGGCGATGGGCTTGTCGACGACCACGGGGAGGCCGGCCTTGAGGGCGGCGGTCGCGATCGGGACGTGGGTCTTGTTCGGGGACGCGATGACGATCAGGTCGAGCTCGTCGGCGCGGTCCAGCAGGTCGTCGGGGGTCGCGGCGAACCGGATCCCGTCGCCGAACTCGGCGCGGGCCTGCGCCTCGCGCTCGGGGTTCGAGGTGACGACGGTGTCGAGGGCGAGTCCCTCGGTCGTCGCGATCAGCGGGGCGTGGAAGACGGAGCCCGCGAGGCCGTAGCCCACGAGACCCACGCGAAGGGGCGTACCGGTACCAGTCATGCCTGTCATGCGTCCTACTTTCGCAACGCTGTTGCCAAAGTGCAAGCGCGGGGGACAATGGGTGATGTGAACAGGACCAGTGCGGGTGGGGGCGGGATGCGGGACACCACCGGGAATCCAGGTGTACCCCGGACCCCGGGCGTTCTCGTGGACGAGGGCGGGGCCGGGGTCGGGGGTGTCTCCGGGGTCTTCGCGCACCACGGGGCGCCCGGGGGCGGGGGAGGCGGTGCCGGGGCGGCCGGGGTGAACCTGCCCGCCCTGCGCAGTCACAACGCCGCCCTGGTGCTCGATCTCCTCCGTACGGCGGGGACCTCCGGCATCAGCCGCCTCGAGCTCGCCGAGCGCACCAGGCTGACCCCGCAGGCCGTCAGCAAGATCACCGCACGGCTGCGGGCCGACGGTCTGGCCACGGAGGCGGGACGCCGCGCCTCCACGGGCGGCAAACCCCGTACGGTGCTGCGGCTCGTGCCCGGGGCGGGGTACGCGGTCGGGCTCCATCTCGACCGGGACGAGCTCACGGTGGTGCTCTGCGATCTCACCGGCGCGGTGGTGGCCGAGCGGCGCGCCCCGCTGGACCTGGGGGCCGGGGCCGAGGCCGTCGTCGAGGGGGCGGCCCGGGAGGCCGAGGCCCTGCTCGACGGGGTGACGCCGCTGGGCGTGGGGGTCGCGCTGCCGGGGCCCCTCGACCACACCCTGGGCGTGCTGCACCGGGTGACGGGCTTCCCCGAGTGGGACGGGTTCGCCCTGCGCGACGCGCTGGCCGCACGGCTCGGGCTGCCCGTGGTCGTGGACAAGGACACCAACGCGGCGGCTCTCGGGGTCGCCGTGGGCACCGGCTCCCGTCCCGGCCCCGTGGGCGCCGCGGGCGGCGGGTCGTTCGCGTATCTGCACCTGGGTACGGGGCTGGGCGCGGGCCTGGTGATCGGCGGGGCCGTGCACCGGGGTGCCCGCACCGGGGCCGGGGAGTTCGGACACCAGGTCATCCAGCTGGACGGACCGCTGTGCGAGTGCGGGAACCGGGGCTGCATCGAGGTGCTGTGCCTGGACGCGGTGGCACGGGGGACCGTGGCCGAGGCGGCCCGGGTGCTCGGCGCCGGGGCGGCGAACCTGGTGGGGCTGCTCGACATCGACCTCGTGCTGCTGGGCGGGCGCACGGTCGCGGCGCACGAGGAGGTCTTCCTCCGGGGGGTCGGGGCCGTACTGGAGGAACGAGCCCGGCGGGAGGGCGGCGAAGCGGCGGTACCGGTCCGTGCGGCCCCCGGCGGAGCCCGAGGAGTGGCCGAGGGCGCGGCTCAACTACTGCTGGCCCCGCTGTTCGGGCGGGGGGAGGGGTGAGGTTCGGGGACCGGGGCGGCTCAGGTCCCCGGCGTGGGGAGGGCTGAGGTCCCCGGCGCGGGAGGCATCCGGCGCGGGTAGGCCTCCGGCGCGGAGGCGCCTGAGGTCACGGGGGCGGCGGGCGGGTGAGGGCAGGGCTGGGCGGGCCGGCCGGCTGTCGGGTGCCGCCGGACGGTGGGATTCGTGGGGCCGAACGGGGGCGACTGCCCGGATGGCGGTCCGTGGGCCGGGGCGGGACGTGGCAGGGTCACGAGCGCCGTTGCCCGGCAACCGACTGACGCTTCCGGTCCTCCCGATCCCCGCCCGCTCCCGATCGGCCAAAGGCTCCTCATGCGACTGCGTACGTCCCATCGGCTCGCTCCGACCGCCCTTGTCCCGACCGCTCTCGCGCTGTGCGTGACGCTCGCGCCGGTCCCGGCGCACGCGCTGGACCCCCGTCCCACCTGTGTCTCCTCCGACACCCACGACTTCCCGATCAGGACCCGGATCCACGGCGGTCCCGACACCTACCGGGCGGGCGGGGACCCGGCGGTCTGGTACATCGACCTGACCAACACCACGGCGCATCCGTGCGGCGCGATCCATCCGGTCGTCGTCCTCGTGGACGAGAAGCGGACGCTGCGGCCGGAGCAGGCGCGGCTGGAGTTCTTCGAGGGGGAACGGGCCCACGCGGTGAGGTTCGAGCGCAGCGACGAGGCCGAGAACGTCGGGCCCTTCGACGACGGCTTCCCCGGGTTCACCGTGGCCCCCGGCCGCACCCTCACCGTGAAGGTGCGGCTCTCGCTGGCCCCCGGCGCGCCCGCCCCGGACACCGTCGTCGCGAACGCGGCGGTCGTGCAGAAGCACGACGACGACGGCGACTGGGTGGGGGAGTCGAACGCCTACCGGTTCCGGATCGAGGGCGCGGCCGGGGACGGGAACGGGGACGTGCAGACGGGCAAGGAGAGCGCCCCGGCGGCGGACCCGGCCGGCACGGCGTCCGCCGGAGCGAGCCCCAGCGCCGGTGCGGGAGCGACGGCCGGTACCGGCGCGGGGAGCGGCACCTCCGCCGGGACCGGTGCGGCGGTGCTGGCCCCCGACGAGCTGGCCAGGACCGGACCGGGCAGGCCGAACCGGCCGGCGCTGGCGGCGCTCGCGCTCGCCCTCGTCGCCTTCGGAGCGGGGCTGTTCAGCCTCGCGCACCGGGTACGCCCACGCCGACGCTGACCCGGAGAGCCGCCGGAGCCGGCTCCGCGGGACCGCCCTGAGCCGACCCGGCAGCAGCGCCCGCGTCGACCCCGCGGAGTCGCCCACGCCGACGCTGACCCCGGCAGCAACGGCTGCGCCCACCCCCCGCAACAGGCCCCCGGCCGGCTCCGTGTCGTCCTGACTAGGCTGGGCGCGTCGGTACAGCGTCGTTCCGGCAGCCCCGGTTCGAGTGCGTACGTACGCCAGGACGGCAGGAGACCCAGCACATGTCAGAGCGCAAGCCGATCGATTCGTGGCTCACCGACATGGACGGTGTCCTCATCCACGAAGGTGTGCCCATCCCCGGAGCCGACGCCTTCGTCAAGAAGCTGCGGGAGTCGGGGAAGCCCTTCCTGGTTCTGACGAACAACTCCATCTACACGGCCCGTGACCTGCACGCGCGGCTCAAGCGCATGGGCCTGGACGTCCCGGTGGAGAACATCTGGACCTCCGCCCTCGCCACCGCCAAGTTCCTGGACGACCAGCGGCCGGGCGGAACGGCCTACGTCATCGGCGAGGCGGGACTGACGACCGCGCTGCACGACATCGGGTACGTCCTCACCGACCACGAGCCCGACTACGTGGTCCTCGGCGAGACCCGTACGTACTCCTTCGAGGCCATGACCCAGGCGGTCCGGCTCATCAGGGGCGGCGCCCGGTTCATCGCCACCAACCCGGACGAGACCGGCCCGTCCACCGAGGGCCCGCTGCCGGCCACCGGAGCGGTCGCCGCGCTGATCACCAAGGCCACCGGCAAGCAGCCGTACTTCGCGGGGAAGCCGAACCCGCTGATGATGCGGACCGGTCTGAACGCCATCGGCGCGCACTCCGAGTCCAGCGCGATGATCGGCGACCGCATGGACACCGACGTCCTGGCCGGTCTGGAGGCGGGGATGCGGACCTTCCTCGTCCTGACCGGGCTGACCACGCCGGAGGAGATCGAGCGTTACCCGTACCGGCCGTCGGAGGTCGTCGACTCGATCGCGGACCTCGTCGACCGCGTCTGAGGACGCGGCCGGACGGGAGCGCCGGACCCGGACCGGCGACGCGCAGCACGGACCCGTATGGAGCAGTGGCGGCCCGCACGGGATGCGGGCCGCCGCCGTGCGGGGGAGTCTCCAGATGTCTGGAGGTTTCACGATGCGTTCGATGCGCCTCACTCTCTGCGCCGGGGCGATGGCCGCGGCCGCGTTCACGCCCGCCGCGTACGCGTCCGAGGCGAGTCCGGCCGACGCGGGTCCGGCCGGCGTCTCGGTGAACCCGGTGTCCCCGTCCGCGGGGAGCGACGTGCGGCTGCGGGCCGAGGGCTGCGCGGGCCGGACGGGCACCGCGGCCTCGGACGCGTTCGTCTCGGACGTGCGGCTGGCCGGAGCGGGCGGGGGCGGACTCGTCGGCGACACCCGGGTCAGGACCGCGCTGCGGCCCGGCAGTTACGGGGTCCGGGTCGACTGCGACGGCCACCACGACCGGGTCAGGGGAACGGTCACCGTCCCGGCGCCGCACTCCTCCCCGAGTGTCGCCGCCTTCGCCTCCCCGGTCGCGCCCGTGAACGCGGGCGGCGGCGGAACCGCCCGCCTCGCCGCGGCGCACGACGCGCACGCCGCCGGACCCGGCACCAGACAGGCCGTGGTCGGCCTGGTCCTGGCGGGCGCCGCCGCGGTCGCCGTGGCGATCCGCAGCGCGCGCCGGGGCGACGACGGCCGCGACTGACATGGCCGGACGGGAGTCTTCCCAGGGCACCGGGCGTCTGCTGACCGGCGTGGCCTGGCTGGTGCTGCTGCTGGGGCTGTGGCTGTGGGGCCGCGAGGTGACGGATCCCCGGCTGGGGACGTCGGCGCCGACCACGGGGGACATCGCGGCCGTCGGACGGCCGCCGGAGGTACGGCTGCCCCGCGCGCTGAGACCGCTGGGCGACGCCCGGCCGCAGCGGGTCGACATCCCGTCGATGGGGGTGCAGGCGCCCGTGGTGGCCCGTGGGCTCGACGGCCGGGGCGCCATCGATCCGCCGCCCTTCGACCAGCCCGGTGTCGTCGGCTGGTACGCGGCGGGGGCGGAGCCGGGAGCCGTCGGGACGGCGCTGATGGTCGGCCACGTCGACACCGAGACCCGGCCCGCCGTCTTCTACCGGCTCAGCACCGTCAAGCCCGGGGACACCGTCCGGGTCGCCCGGGACGACGGGAGGATCGCCGAGTTCACCGTGGACGACGTGCAGGTGCTGCCCCGCGACCACTTCGACGCCCGGCAGGCCTACGGGGTGCGGGAGCGGGGGCGGGCGGAGCTGCGGCTGATCACCTGCGGCGGGACCTTCGACCACGCCACCGGCAGCTACACGGCGAACGTGGTGGTCTCGGCGTACCTCACCGGCACCGGACGGTGAGGCGCGGGCCCTTCGGCGACCGCGCGCCGCACCCGGACCGGTCCCGGCTCCGCGGCTGATCCGGCCCACGGACAGCGGACAGCGGACACGGCCCACGGACAGCGGTCACGGACCACGGACCGTGGACACGGCCCGCCCCGAAGGCGGACGGCACGGTCACCGGCCCGGTCGGCGCGCGGTCACCGGGCCCGGCCGGCGGCCGAAACCCCCCGAAGCCGCCGACCGGGCCGGTCCTCTACCGCGGGAGCACGGGCTGCGGGAGTAACCCGGCGCCGGCGCGGGAGGTCCAGGGGCCCGTCCACCGGGGGACGCGGTCGGGCCGGAGCAACCGACCTGGGGTGCGGACCACTTGAGCCCACCCTAGAGCGGATGAGCGCTGTCGTTCATAGACACTTTGACGCCAAGTCCGAAACGGTCGATACCGGCGCCGGGGCATGACGAAGGGCCCCCTCGCTCGCGCGAGGAGGCCCTCCGGTCGGTGCGCCGCCAGGGACTCGAACCCCGGACCCGCTGATTAAGAGTCAGCTGCTCTAACCAACTGAGCTAGCGGCGCCTGCTGACAGAGAAAACTCTACCCGACCGGCGAGGGTGCTCTCGACCGGGTGGCCGGCTCCGGGGCAGGTCGGGGCGGCCCCGTACATCATTCGGACCGTCAACGTGCGGCGCCCGACGGCAGTTGAGAAACTGACGAACGTGCAGAATTGCGGACATTTCAATCTGGAGTGTGAGGGGCGCCACATGGAGACTCCGGTGTTCGAGGAAGTCGATCCCGCGCGTGACTGCGATTGCCCCGGATGTGTCCACTGGCGGCGGGTCCTGCCCCTCTCCTCGCGGCTCGGGCCGCCGGGCACCATCGGTCATCCTGCGTCCCGGGCCGGGGCCCTCGGCCGGGCGGGAAGGGTGCGGAGCTCCGCGGCGCTCGCGCTGGCCGCCACCGCGGGGGGTGTCCTCGGCGCGGTGCCGGCGGTCGCCGCCGTGCACGCGCCCGCCCGGCCCGGCGTTCCCCGGGCCGACGGGCACGGGGAGACCCCCCAGGGCCGCCGGACACCGCTGCACGGTCCGGCGGGGAAGCCGGCCCTTCCATCGAGGCCCGGCGGCACCGTCCGGGCGCCGGCCACCACACGGGCCGCGATCCTCAGCCGGGCCATGACCTGGATCGACGCGCAGGTGCCGTACAGCATGGACGACTACTGGCGGGACGGGTACCGGCAGGACTGCTCCGGCTTCGTCTCCATGGCCTGGAACCTGCCGGGCAACGAGTGGACCGGCAGCCTCGACAGCTTCGGGGTGCGGATCACCAAGGACCGGCTCCAGCCGGGCGACATCCTGCTCTTCCACAACCCCGACAACCCCGAGAAGGGCTCGCACGTCGTCATCTTCGGCGGCTGGACGGACTACACGCACACCCAGTACGTCGCCTACGAACAGGCCCCGCCGCGTGCCAGGAAGCAGCCCACCCCGTACGCGTACTGGACGAACTCCGACCACTACGTGCCCTACCGCTACCGGGGGGTGACCGAGGGCGCGGGCGGCGCGCCGCCCTCCACGTCGACCCGCTACCCGGGGGCCGCGTACTTCGGGAACGGCGCGAACAACGCGTACGTCACCCAGCTCGGCCGGCTCCTGGTGGACCGGGGCGGGCGCCGCTTCTACTCCAAGGGGCCGGGGCCGCGCTGGTCGGCCGCGGACCGGCGGGCCACCCAGGCGTTCCAGCGCGCCCAGGGCTGGAAGGGTGCCGACGCGGACGGGCTGCCCGGTCCGAAGACCTGGTCGTACCTAGTCGGCAGGAAGGGCAGGAACATCCCCGCGGTGACGTCCGGACCCGGCTCCTCGCACGCCGTGCCCGGCTACCCGGGACGCGCGGTCTTCCGGCCCGGGGTGAGCGACGCCGCGGTGACCCGGCTCGGGAAGCAGCTGGTGAAGAAGGGGTTCGGCAAGTACTACACCTCCGGTCCTGGGCCGCGCTGGGGCGAGGCGGACCGGCGCAACGTCGAGGCGTTCCAGCGCGCCCAGGGCTGGCGCGGCGGCGCGGCGGACGGCTACCCGGGACCGGAGACCTGGCGGCGGCTCTTCTCCTGAGCCGGCCGTTCCCACGGCTCGTGAACACACTTCCAGGCGCGGAGGCATGGAGGCAGCTATGAGTACGACGACGTCAGACACCCCGGAGTCCGAGGGGGCACCCCCGGCGGAACCCCGCTGCGAGACGGCGGCCGAGACCAGCGGCGTCCACCGCGGTGTCCGGCTCATCCACAACGAGGCCACCACCGAGATCCCCGTCCACCTTCTCTTCCGTGACGACCCCGAACCGGTGTCCGTGCCGCTGGCCCCCGCCGTCGTGGGCCGTCGGCGCGGCACCGGGGAGCAGCCGAGGGTCCGGCGGCCCGTGCCGGGCAGACCTCCGCGCCCGGTGCCGGAGGCCGATCCCGAGCTGGTCGAACGGCCCGCAAGGGTGCTGCCCGGTGCGGCGGGTGTGCTCGCCGGGGTGTGCGGTGTGGCCGGATGCGCCCTCACGTCCTGGTGGGCCGGCGTCCTGCCACCCTCCGTCCTGACGGCGCTGGAACTGCACGCGCACGCGGGCGGCGGGCTCGGGCCCGCCGCGTGGGCCGCGTACGCCGGGGCGGGCGCGCTCGGTCTGTTCGGCTTCGGCGGTCTGGCCCGCGGCCGGACCGGGCGGGCATGGGTGCTCGGGCTGTTCGGGCGCTACCGCGGCACGGTCCGGCGCACCGGGCTGATGTGGGTCAACCCGCTGGTGCTGCGCCGCCGGGTCGACGTGCGGCTGCGGCACTGGCGCAGCGAGCCGATGTCCGTGGTCGACGCGAACGGGGTCGAGCTGCGGGTGGTCGTGCTCGTCGTGTGGCGCGTGAAGGACACCGCGCGGGCCACGCTCGCGGTGGACGACCACCGGACGTATCTGCGCGAGTGCGTGGAGGCCGCCCTCTCGCGGGTGCTGTCCCAGCTGCCGGCCGAGCTGCCGCCCGCGGTGGTCCGGGACCTGACCCTGCGCAACACGGACGCGGTCGGCGAGGCGCTGACCCGGATGGTCGCGGCGGACACGGCCCCGGTCGGTCTTGAGGTGTTCTCCGCCCAGCCGACCCGGATCGAGTACGCGCCGGAGATCGCCGCGCTGATGCAGCGCCGCCGGATCGCGGCCCTGGACGCCCAGCACCGCGACAGCGTGCTCGGCTCGGTCGTCGACTCGGTGGAGGACACGGTGACCCGGCTGACCCTGCGGGGGCTTGTCGAACTGGACGACTACGAGCGCAAGGCCTTGGTGAAGGACCTGACGGTGGCGTTCTGCACGGGGCGCGGGGAGATGGCGCCGTAGGCCTGGAGGCCTGGAGGCCTGGAGGCCTGGAGGCCAGGAGGTCGGGTGCGGGGCCCTGGGCGTGGACGGGCGGGCCGGGGCGGCCGGGAACCTGTGGCGGCCGGGGACGACCGGGTCGTCCATTGGTATGGACATGTTCAACTACCCGCAATAATCTGACACTTGGTCTAGACCTGAACCTCGCGCGGGCGCCCCACGGGAACATCCCCCACGTCCTTCAGGAGCGGCAGCATGCGCACACGGACGAACCACAACCTCGCGGGCCGGTCCCGCACCGGCAGGAAAGCGAAGGTGTACGCGGCGGCGCTCGGTCTCGCCACGGCGGGCACCTTCGTGCTCTCCACGGGCGGCGCCAGCGCCCACGGCTACACCGACCAGCCCCTCAGCAGGCAGAAGATGTGCGCCGCCAACGGCGGCATCGTGGCCAACTGCGGTGACATCCAATGGGAACCGCAGAGCGTCGAGGGTCTCAAGGGCTTCCCGGCGGCGGGGCCGGCCGACGGCAGCATCTGTTCCGCCGGGCACGCCAACTTCAGCCAGCTCGACCAGCCGAAGACCCCGGCGGGCGCGGCCTGGCCGACGACCAGGGTCACCGCGGGCGCGAGCTACACGTTCCGCTGGCAGTTCACGGCGATGCACGCGACGACCGACTTCAAGTACTTCATCACCAAGACCGGCTGGAACCAGAACCACGCGCTGACCCGCGCGGACCTGGAGACCACCCCGTTCCTGACGGTCCCCTACAACGGACAGCGCCCCCCGGCCACCCTCACCCACACCGGCACGCTGCCCGGCGGCCGGACCGGGCACCACATCATCCTCGGGGTGTGGACGGTGGCGGACACGACGAACGCGTTCTACTCCTGCGCGGACGTCACGTTCTGACCGCCCGGGGCCGAACGTCCTACTTCTGAGCCTGACTTGAGGCGCGGACGGCCCGGGCGCGGGTATGTTCCCCGCACGTCGACACGACCGCGTCGACGTGCGGGGAGCAGTGTCCGACCACCGGGGGACCGTCATGAGTGTGTTCTTCTATGTCCTGCCCAGCCTGATCATCGCCCTCGTGCTGCTGTTGGCGGGCAAGTCCGTGCGCCGCTCGCTGGAGCTGCGCAGCGCCTGGAGCAGCGGACTGACCGCGGAGGCGCGCTGTCTGCGGTCGTACACGACGGTCAGCGGGGGAGGGAACGACACCTCCGTCACCACGACCCTGCACCACGTCTACGAGTTCACGACGCGCGAGGGCCGCGTGATCCGTTTCGAGGAGGCGAACGGTCCCCGGACGGTCATCGAGGGCGACATCGTCCCCGCCTACTACAACGCCGAGCGCCCCGAGAAGGCCACGGCCCACGCGCCGAGCCCGGCCAAAGCGGCCGCGGGCACGCTCGGCGTGCTGGTGTTCTGCGGCGTGATCGTCAGCTTCTGCGTCGGCTTCATGATCACGTACCACGAGGCCGTCTCCAGCGCCGACGGCTTCTTCGGGGGCTAGAGCGCCCGAGGGGTGGGCCACGGGGGCGCGGGACGGAGTCGCTTCCGCACGGGGCTCCTCATCTGACGGCGCGTCAATTATGTTGCGTCGCCATGGAGTCCAGGAAGCGCACCGTCGGAGAGCTCGTGCGGGAGCGGTGGGGCGACCACCGCCCGGGGCTGTGGTTCGAGGGCCGGGTCACCAGCCATCACCGGCTGGCCGCGGGCGCGGCGGCGCGCGCCGCCCTGCTCGCCGGGACCCTGCCGCCCGGCGCGGAGCCGCATGTGGGCGTGCTGCTCGACAACACCCCCGAGTACCCGATGTGGCTGGGCGCGGCCGCCCTCGCCGGCGCCGCCGTCGCGGGGATCAATCCGACCCGGCGCGGACCCGAACTGGCCCGGGACATCCTCCACACCGAGTGCCGGATCCTGGTCACCGAGCGGGCCCATCTGCCGCTCCTCGACGGACTCGAACTCCCCGGCGTACGCGTCCTGGTGACCGACACGGACGCCTACGCCGAGCTCCTCGCGACCTACGAGGGAGCGACGCCCGACGACGGTCCGGCCCGCCCGGACAGCCGCTTCCTGCTGCTGTTCACGTCCGGTTCGACCGGCGCGCCCAAGGCGGCGATCTGCAGCCAGGGCAGGATCGCCGCCGCCGGGCGCTCGCTCGTCGACCACTTCGGGGTGCGCGCGGACGACACCCACTACATCTGCATGCCGATGTTCCACGGCAACGCGGTGATCGCCGACTGGGCCCCGGCGCTGGCGGCCGGAGCGGGGATCGCCCTGCGGCGCCGCTTCTCCGCCTCCGGGTTCCTCCCCGACGTACGGGCCTGCGGGGCCACGTACTTCACCTATGTCGGCCGGGCCGTGCAGTACCTGCTGGCCACGCCCGCCCGGCCCGACGACCGCGACAACCCGCTGCGCCTGGGCTTCGGGACGGAGGCGGGCGCGGTCGACGCGGCGGCCTTCGAGAAACGCTTCGGGGCGCGGCTGGTCGAGGGGTACGGCTCCTCGGAGGGCGGCGCCGCCGTCCAGCGCACACCCGGCACCCCGGCCGGGGCGATCGGACGGGCGGCCCCCTCGGACGACCTCGCGGTGATCGACCCGGCCACCGGACGCGAGTGCCCGCCGGCCGTCTTCACCGGGGACGGGCGTCTGCTCAACGGCGGGGAGGCGATCGGGGAGCTGGTGAACCGGGGCACCTCGCTCTTCGAGGGGTACTGGCGCAATCCCGGGGCCGAGGCGGCCCGGCGCCGGGGGGCGGCTGCCGGCCCGGCGGGGACGGGGGCGAGGGAAGCAGAGCGAGCGGGGGAGCGGGCGGACGGCGCGGAGGGAGCGAGTCGGGAGGTCGGCCCCGAGGGAGAGCCCGGCGACGGGTCCTCCGGGGCGGGCCGGGGCTGGTTCTGGACCGGCGACCTCTTCTACCGCGACGCCGAGGGGTTCCTCTACTTCGCCGGACGGAGCGACGACCGGCTGCGCGTCGACAGCGAGAACCTCGCCGCCGCGATGATCGAGAACATCCTCGCGCGGTACGAGGACGCCGGCGCCGTCGCCGTGTACGCCGTACCGGACCCGGTGGCGGGCGACCAGGTGATGGCGGCCCTCGCCCTGAAGGAGGGCGCGCGCTTCACCCCCGCGTCCTTCGCCGCGTTCCTGCTGGCGCAGCCGGACCTGGGCACGAAGATGGCGCCCCGGTTCCTGCGGATCGTGGAACGGATGCCGGTCACCGCCACCAACAAGATCCACCGGGTGTCCCTCAGGCGCGAGGGCTTCCGCTGCGCCGACCCGGTGTGGTGGCGGCCCCCGGGCGAGCCGGCGTACCGGCGGCTGACGGCGGCCGACCTGGCCGTCCTGGTGGCCCGGTACCGGGCGCAGGGACGGGAGGACCTGCTGACGCGGTAGCGGCGGGGGCTCGTGCGAGGGGACGTCCGGCGGCGGTTCGGGAACGGCCGTGACCGGAGGCATCCCGGCCGCCTTCGGCGGGGAGGATATCCGGGCACGTCTGCCGAGGGGCCGCCGCGCCGGGGGCCCGAGCCGAGGGAAGAAGGGCGTCGCGTTGCCTGATCCGGGTCGCGGACACGGGAGCCGCGGGGCCGCGCCGCCCCGGCTCGCGCCCGTACCGGTGACGATGACGACGGTGGCGCGGATGGTGGCGCGGGTGGCCCGGGCGGTGATGCCGGTGGCCCGGGCGGTGGCGCGTTGTCCGGCATCCGAGCCTGGGCGATGCCTTGTCGTGCCCCCGCGGCTCAGGGCCAGGGCCCCTCCCGAGCGGGCCGCCGCCCCGTCGGACCGCGCCCGGCGGGCGAGTTCGGCGGGAGAGTCCGACGACCCCCACCCCACCCCTCGACGGCACCCGAAAGGCACCTCATGTCCCCCACACATGACACGCGCGACCGTGGACACAACGACGACCTGCTCGCCTTCGTCAGAGCCAGCCCCTCGCCGTACCACGTGGTGGCGAGCGCGGCGCAGCGCCTGGAGAAGGCGGGCTTCGCGGAGCTGAGGGAGCGGGACGACTGGACGGCCGGAGCCGAGGGCGGCCGCTACGTCGTGCGCGGGGGAGCGCTGCTCGCCTGGTACGTCCCGCCGGGCGCCCCCGCGTACACCCCCTTCCGGATCGTCGGCACCCACACCGACTCGCCGAACCTGCGGGTCAAGCCCGCGCCGGACACCGGTTCGGCGGGGTGGCGGCAGATCGGGGTGGAGATCTACGGCGGAGTGCCCCTGAACACCTGGCTCGACCGGGACCTCGGCGTGTCGGGGCGGCTGGCCCTGCGCGACGGTTCGACCCGGCTGGTCCGCGTCGACAAGCCGCTGCTGCGGGTGCCGCAGCTCGCCATCCACCTCGACCGGACCGTCAACGAGGGGCTCGCACTGGACCGGCAGCGGCACATGACCCCGTTGTGGGCGCTCGGCGGCCCCCGCCCCGGAGCCCTGCTCGCGCGGATCGCGGACGAGGCCGGCGCCGACGCCGCCGACGTCCTCGGCTGGGACCTCATGCTCCACGACGTCCAGTCGCCGGGGTACCTGGGCGCGGAGGAGGAGTTCATCGTCGCGCCGCGTCTCGACAACCAGATATCGGTGCACGCGGGGGTCACCGCCCTGGTCGCCGCGGCCGGTTCGCGGCGCCCGCCCGCCCAGGTGCCGGTGCTCGCCGCCTTCGACCACGAGGAGGTCGGCAGCGGATCGGACTCCGGCGCCCAGGGCCCGTTCCTGGAGCGGGTGCTGAGCCGGTCCGTGACCGCCAGGGGCGGTGGTCCCGAGGACTTCGAGCGGGCCCTCGCCGGCGCCCTGTGCGTCTCCTCCGACATGACCCACGCCGTGCACCCCAACTACGCGGAGCGCCACGACCCGGACCACCGGCCGCTGCCCAACGGCGGCCCCGTGATCAAGGTCAACGTCAACCAGCGGTACGCCACCGACGGGGTCGGCGCCGCCGCCTTCGCCGCCGCCTGCGAACGGGCCGGGGTGCCGTGGCAGCCGTTCGTGTCCCACAACGCGATGCCGTGCGGGACGTCGATCGGGCCGATCACCGCGGCCCGGCTCGGCGTGACGACGGTCGACGTGGGCGTCGCGGGGCTGTCGATGCACTCGGCGCGCGAACTGTGCGGGGCCCGGGACCCGGAGCTGCTGGCGCGGGTGCTGACCGAGTTCGTCAGGGGGAGCTGACCGGGTGAGCGGGGCGGTCGGCCGGGGCCGGTTCGAGGGCTGCCGGAGCGCGGACCGCCCCGGTCCGGCCGGGACCTCCCGGACGGCTCTCCCGGACATGCGTGAAGGCCCCCCACATCGTGGAGGGCCTTCACCAAGGTGCGCCGCCAGGGACTCGAACCCCGGACCCGCTGATTAAGAGTCAGCTGCTCTAACCAACTGAGCTAGCGGCGCATGACTCTCGCCTCCCGCTGCTGCGGTCGGCGACAAAAGAAATACTACCTGGTCCGTGGGGCTGCTTCCGACCACCCCGGGCGGACCCGGTGCGTCGGCGGTCAGATCGCGAGGGAGAGCAGCACCGGGGCCGCTCCGCGGTTCAGCGTGTCGGCGGCGCGGCGGAGCCGGTGGGCGTGCTCGACCGGCAGGGACAGGGCGAGACAGCCGACCGAGGAGCCCGCGGTGATCGGGACGGCCGCGCAGACCGTGCCGATCGCGTACTCCTGGAGGTCGAGCACGGGCACGGTGGCCGGCTGCGAGTCGAGGCGGGACAGCAGGAGCCGCTCGCTGGTGATGGTCCGGGAGGTCAGCCGGGCCATCTTGTGGCGGGCGAGGTGGTCGCGGCGGCCGTTGTGGTCGAGCTGGCCGAGAAGGCTCTTGCCGACCGCGCTGGCGTGTGCGGAGGAGCGGAAGTCGACCCATTCGTTGACCGCGGGGGTCGACGGGCTCTCCGCGTACTGGGTGACGTGCACCTCGCCGTCGATGTAGCGGCTGATGTAGATCGCGGCGCCGACCGAGTCGCGGAGCCGGTCGATCGTGTGCTGGAGCTTGTCGCGCAGCGCCTGTTCACGGCCGTGGGCGGAGCCGAGCCGGCCGAGGGCGGCGCCGGTGACGTACGCGCCGTCCGTGATCTGCTCGACGTAGCCCTCGCGGCGCAGCATGCGCAGGAGTGCGGTGAGCCGGTCGGCGCCGATGCCGCACCGGCGGGAGAGCTCGGCCTCGGTGACGCCGGTCGTGTGGTGCGAGACGGTCTCCAGGACGCGCAGCGCGTCCTGGGCCGAGTGGTACGGCGCGGTCGGCTCGTTCTTCAGCGCCACGGTTTCCCCCTGCGCTTCATGGCCCGGCTCAAAAATGACGTCGGCCCGGACAGCTGGGCTCCTTACACGATAACGGTCAAGGCGCGGTCCGTGGCGGTCTGTTGACGAGATTGGTGGCGCGCTCCAGGCCTCTCAGCAGGAGCGCGCCACGCTGGCATATGCCACAGGCAAGGCCCTTCGGGCATGCCCCGGGCGCGGGACCTCGCACCTTGTCCGGCGCGCTCCCCCTCCGCCCCTCGTCCGCGCCCCGGCGTCAGAGGACCGCGCCGAGGAATTCCCTGGTCCGCTCGTGCTCGGGGTCGCCGAAGATCTTCTCCGGTGGCCCGGACTCGATGACATGGCCGGAATCGAACATGAGGACCTGGTCCGAGATGTCCCTGGCGAAATTCATCTCGTGGGTCACACAGAGCATCGTGATGTCCGTGGTGCGGGCGATGTCGCGCAGGACGTCCAGGACGCCCGCGACCAGTTCGGGGTCGAGCGCCGAGGTCACCTCGTCCAGCAGCAGGATCTGTGGCCGCATGGCCAGCGCGCGGGCGATGGCCACGCGCTGCTGCTGGCCGCCGGACAGCCGGCCCGGCCGCTGGTCGCACTTGTCCGCGAGGCCGACCAGGTCCAGCAGTCCCCGGGCCCGCTCCTCCGCCTCGTCCCTGGACAGGCCGAGGACGGTCACCGGCGCCTCGGTCACGTTCCTGAGGACGCTCATGTTCGGGAACAGGTTGAACTGCTGGAAGACCATCCCGATCTTCTTGCGGACCTCGCGGACCTGCTTGCCAGGGGCGGGGAACAGTCGGTCCCCGGCGACCGTGATCGTGCCCTCGTCCGGCCGGGTCAGGGTCATCAGCAGCCGCAGGATCGTCGTCTTGCCGGAGCCGGACGGCCCGATCAGCGTGACGTGCCGGCCGGAGTCGACGCGGAAGTCGAGCCCGTCGAGGACGGTGTGCTCCCCGAAGCGCTTGGTGACCTTGTCGAAGCGGATCAGCTCGCTGCCGTCCACCGGGGGGTTGTCGAGGGTGTTCGTGTCAGCGGACAAGACGTCGCTCCAGGGCTCGCAGCAGCAGGGAAGCCGGATAGGAAATGAGGATGAAGGCCACGCCGATCACCGTGAGCGGCTCCGTGAACTGGAAGTGCTGCTGCGAGTACAGCCGCGCCTCGCCGAGCATCTCCAGCACGGTGACGGTCATCAGCAGCGGGGTGTCCTTGAGCATCGCGATGACGTAGTTGCCGAGGGCCGGCACCACGCGCCGGACCGCCTGCGGCAGGATCACCGCCGTCCAGGTGCGCCGCGCGGGCAGGCCGAGCGCGGTGGCCGCCTCCCACTGCCCGGCGGGCACGCCCTCGATACCGGCGCGGTAGACCTGCATCGTGTACGTCGAGTAGTGCAGTCCGATCGCGATCACACCGGTGGTCAGCGCGGAGAACGTGATGTTCCACTCGGGCAGCACGTAGAAGAGGAAGAACAGCTGCACCAGCAGCGGGGTGTCGCGCACGAACTCGGTGGCCGCCCCGACCGGCCAGCGCACCCAGCGGGTCGGGGCGCGCATCAGCAGCGCCCACACCAGGCCGAGGGCGAAGGAGATCACCGAGCCGAGGGCCAGCGCCTCCAGGGTGACCAGCAGGCCGTCCCAGAAGTGCGGCATGAAGGCGCCGACGGCGTTCCAGTCCCAGGTCATTCGGCACCACCCGTCGTCGTCCCGGTCATCGCGTTCGTCCCGCTCGTCGCGGTCGTCGGGGTCAGGGGTACGAGGTTCATGAGGCACTCCCGCCCGCGGTCGCGCCGGCGCCCGCACCGGCCGTCGCCGCCCGCTTCGTCCCGGTGGCCGGCACACTGTCCGACGCCCTGCCGACCCCTGCCTTCAGCCGCTTCTCCAGACCGCGCATCAGCCGCGTGAGCAGGAAGGCCAGCACGAAGTAGATGAGCAGCACGTACGTGTAGATCTCCGCGCTCTGCTGCAGCGCGAGCCGCACCAGGGTGGCGCTGAACGTCAGATCGCCCATGCCCATCACGGAGACGAGGGCCGTGCCCTTGAGCAGTTCGACCAGCAGGTTCGAGAACGGCGGGATCATCTCCGGCACCGCCTGCGGCAGCAGGATCAGCCGCATCCGCTGCCAGGGCGTGAAGCCGAGCGCGATGCCGCCCTCCCGCTGGGCCGGGTCGACCGCGTTCAGCGCGCCGCGCACGATCTCGGAGCCGTACGCCCCGTACGTCAGCCCCAGCGCCAGCGTGCCCGCCCACAGCGGGACGAGCTGCCAGCCGAAGGCGAGCGGCAGCACGAAGTACACCCAGAAGATCATGATCAGCGCGGAGGTGCCGCGGAACACCTCGGTGTAGAGGCCCGCGAGGAAGCGGACGACCCACCGTCGTGAGGTGCGCGCGATCCCTGCCAGGAAGGACATGAAGCCGGCCAGCAACGCGCTGAGGACGAGCAGTTGGACGGTGACCCAGATGCCGTCGAGGACGAGTTTCCACAGACCCGGTGTCATCCGCGGCACAGCTCCTTCGCCGTCAGGTCGGTCATCTCGGCCCTGGTGAAGCCGAACGGCCTCAGGACGCGGAAGACTTCGCCGCTCTGCTTCATCCGGCGCAGCTCGGCGTTGAAGGCGTCCCGCAGCCTCGTCTCCGCGGAGCGGAACGCGAAGCCGCCCCCGTCGACGTGGGGTTTGCCCTTGACCAGCGGCGCGAAGGCCTTCGTGCTCTCGGCCTTCGCCGACTTCCGCACCACCTCGCGGACGGTCAGCGCGGTCCCGGCGAAGACGTCGGCGCGCCCCGCCTCGACCGCGTTCAGTCCGGCCACCTGGTCGGGCACGATCAGGATGTCGCTCTCCTTGTACCCGGCCTCGACCGCGTACTGGATCTCCGCGTACCCCGTGCCCGTCGCGAACCTGGCCTTCTTCGCCACGACGTCCTTGTAGTCGTGCAGCCCCTTCGGATTGCCCTTGCGCACGACGAACGCGTCGAGCATCTGGTAATCGGGGTCGGCGAAGATCACCTGTTCGCAGCGGTCCGCGTTGATGTACATCCCGGCGGAGACGACGTCGAACTGCTGCGAGTTGAGCCCGGGTATGAGCGAGCCGAACTCGGTCGGCACCGGCTGGACCCGGTCGACACCCAGCCGCTTGAAGACCGCCCTGGCCAGTTCCGGTGCCTCTCCGGTGAGCCGTCCGTCCTTGTCGATGTAGCCGAAGGGGATCTCGCCCGCGATGCCCAGACGGACGACGCCCTGCGCCCTCAGCCGGTCGAGGAGGTCGCCGCCGTCCGCCGAGGCCGCCGTGGCCACGCGGCTGCATCCGGCGGCGCCGAGCGCGCCGAGCGCCGCCACCCCCGCGAGCAGCGACCGGCGGGTCGTGCCGGGCGGATGTCTGTCGTTCCCGCTTGCGTTCGCATCTGCATTACCCAGTGGAGCCATGGGCGCGCGGCTACCCGAGACCATGGGATGTATGCGGAACGGTTCCGGTCCGTCCATGGCCTACGGGCTCCCGACCCGCCCGGAACGGCCCCGGTGACGGGGGACTTTGCTCCTTCGCCTTCGCGGAGCCGGGCCCCTGTCTTCCGGAGGCGGTTCAGTGCCCCGGGACGTACCCGCGCTTCTTGTCGACGACGTTCGACAGCGTCCGGCCCGTGGCCCAGCGTTCGTACAACTCCACGAACTGGGCGCTCAGTTCGTCCTGCCAGCCGACGGTGTCCCCGCTCATGTGCGGCGACACGATCAGACCCGGGACGTCCCACAACGGACTGTCGGGTCCGAGCGGTTCGTGCTGGAAGACATCGAGGGCCGCACCCGCGATCCAGCGCTTCGACAGGGCCTCGGCGAGCGCCTCCTCGACGACGAGCGGTCCGCGCCCGACATTGATGAAACGGGCCGAGGGCTGCATCATCCCGAAGCGCCGGGCGTCGAACATGCCCCGGGTCTCCTCGGTGAGCGGGGCGGCGGAGACCACCCAGTCGGCGCGGGCCATCAGCCGGTCCAGTTCCAGCGGGCCGTGGACCCCGGTGCGCGGGACGCGTCCCACCAGCGCCGTGGTGACGTCGAGCGACTTGAGGGTGCGGACGATCGCCCGCCCGATCGGACCCGATCCGACCACGCAGGCGCGGGTCCCGGCCACCCGCTGCGACTCGCGGTGCCGCCACTCGTGCCGGCGCTGGAGGTCGAGCGTCCGCGGCAGGTCCTTCGCCATGCCGAGGACCAGCGCGGCCACGTACTCGGCGATCGGCCGGTCGAAGACACCCCGCGCGTTGGTCACCACCGTGTCGGAGGCGGCGAGCTCGGGACCCAGCAGATGGTCCACGCCCGCGCTGGCCGCGTGCACCCAGCGGGGCCGGGGCCCCTCGCCGGGCCAGGCGCGGCGCAGCGCCCGTGAGCCGAGGTCCCACACCAGCAGCACGTCGGCGTGCGGCAGCCGCTCCGCGAGCGTGGTGTCGTCGGCGTACTCGATACGGGCCCGGCCGGTGAGCCGGCCAAGCCGGGGCAGCGGGTCGGAGCCCAGCACGAGGAGGGTGACCGGGGCCGACGGGCGGGACGCGCCGGGGGAGGTACGGGCGTTCACAGCGGGAGACCGATGCGCACAGCGAGTCCGCTTCTCTGGAGGTTCCTGGGGCGGTGTGACCGGGGACGACCCGCGGCCGGGCGGGGCCGGGGGGCGAGCCGGTCCGGCCGGGACGCGCGGACCGACCACGCTCGCACCCGAAGCCGCCTGCGTCAACACGGGCTCGCACCCCGCCGGTTGCCCGCCCGTCCCGGGGCCACGAGGCCGGAGCGCCGGTGACCGCGGCCCTCCTTCCCGGCTTCCGCGCCCGCCGGACGGGGCCGGCCCGGCCCCGTCCGGTCTCGCCCCGGCCCGGAACGGGGGCGACCGGGCCCGACGACTCGGTACCCGACGATCTCGGCCAACCGGGTGCCGATGGGGGCGGCGCTGCGCCAAGTGGGTACCCGGGCGGTGGGCCCCCGTCCACGGCTTGATTGATCCGGCCGCCCGCCGGGGACCCGTACTTCCCGAAGAACAGGAAGGTTGGGCATGACCGCACTCGGATTCCTCTACCCGGGCCACTCGGCCGAGGACGACTACCCCCGCATCGAGCAGCTGCTCGGCAGCGACATCCGCCTGACCGTCGTCCACACGGACCGGGCGGAGGACGCCCACCGCGTGGACGCGCTGCTCGACCTGGGCTCGGCACCGCGTCTCGCGGCCGGTGTCGAGGAACTGCGCCTGTCCGGAGCGGAGGCCGTCGTCTGGGCCAGTGCCGGCGGAAGCTTCGTGCACGGGGTGCAGGGCGCCCACGAGCAGGTCCGCGCCCTCGCCCGGACGGCCGGGGTGCCCGCCTCATCGACGTCCTTCGCCTTCGCCCACGCGGCCCAGGAGCTCGGGGCCGGGCGGGTCGCGATCGGCGCGACCTACCCCGACGACGTGGCCGCGCTCCTCGCGGAGTTCCTGAACGAGAGCGGCACGCAGACGGTCGCGGTGCACGGCGCCGGCGCGAGCGCCGCGGAGCCGGCCGGCTGGGACTTCGACCAGGTCCTCGCCCTGGCCCGGGAGGCGGACCACCCGGACGCCGACGCGGTCCTGCTGCCCGACACGGCCCTGCACACCGCCTCCCATCTGACGGAACTGGAGAAGGCCCTGGCCAAACCGGTCCTCACCGCCGGCCAGGTCACGGTCTGGGAGGCCCTGCGCCTGACCGACCGCCGTCTGAACGCCCCGGCGCTCGGCACCCTCTTCACGAGGGAACCGATCGTCCAGGTGTAGAGGGGGTCCAGCCCCTCCGGCGTTCGAGGAGCGGGGGTCCGGGGGCGGAGCACCCCGGGTGCGGGACGGGAAGGGGCGGAGGGGGCGAACAATCCTGTGCCCCCGCCCCACCCGGGGCGTGCACACCCACGCCGGGGAGCCGGAGGGAATAACCGGAGACACCCTCCTGTTCGCACCGCGAGGAGAGACCGCGTACGCGACAGGAGGCACCCCGGTGGACGAGACGGCGGCAGAGACGGCCGAGCAGGAAGAGATCCGCGGCACGGCACAGGGCACCGCCCCCGTGCCCCTGTCCGTCCTGGACCTCGTCACCGTGGGCGCGGGTCGCACCGCGACCGACGCCCTGCGCACCAGCGTCGGCCTGGCCCGCCTCGCGGAGTCCCGCGGCTTCCACCGCTACTGGGTGGCCGAACACCACTCGATGCCCGGCGTCGCCAGCTCCTCGCCGGCCGTGATCCTCGCCCACCTGGCCGCCCACACGGACCGCATCCGGCTCGGCTCCGGGGGAGTGATGCTCCCCAACCACGCCCCGCTGGTGATCGCGGAGCAGTTCGGCACGCTGGAGGCGATGGCCCCGGGCCGTATCGACCTGGGTCTCGGCCGGGCGCCGGGCACCGACGGGGCCACGGCCGCCGCACTGCGCCGCACCCAGCGGCTCGGCGAGGGCGCCGACGACTTCCCCGAACAGCTCGCCGAACTCGTCCGCTTCCTGGACGACGACTTCCCCGACGGCCACCCCTACGCCCGGATCCACGCCGTCCCGGGCCCCGTCCAGGCCACCTCGCCGGGCGGAGTCCAGTCCCCGCACCGGCCCCCGGTCTGGCTGCTCGGCTCCTCCGGCTTCAGCGCCCGCCTCGCCGGGACCCTCGGTCTGCCGTTCGCCTTCGCCCACCACTTCTCGGCGCAGAACACGATCCCGGCCCTCGACCTCTACCGCGCCTCGTTCCGGCCGAGCGCGGTCCTCGACGCCCCGTACGCCCTCATCGGAGTCGCCGCCCTCGCCGCCGACGAGGAGAAGGAGGCCCGCCGCCAGGTGCTGGCCGCCGCCCTGAACATGGTCCGGCTGCGCACCGGGCGTCCCGGCCTGGTGCCGACCCCGGAGGAGGCGGAGGCCTACGAGTTCAGCCCGATGGAGCAGGAGTTCGTGGCCTCCTGGAACGCCAACGTCGTCCACGGCACCGCCGACGAGGTGCGCGCCGGCCTCGACGACCTCCAGAAGCGCACCGGAGCCGACGAGTTGATGATCACCGGCAACGCGCACAGCGGCGACGTACGGCTGCGCTCCTACGAACTGATCGCCGACGCCTACGGGTTGCCGGGTAAGTAGGGACGCATTACCGGGTAAGCAGGGAAGCGCGGGCCCGGGGGAGCGCTCAGGTCCGGGGGCAGGGAGCCGACGACAGGAGCGCCGAGATGCGTTCCGGCGCCACCGGCCGGGAGTACAGCCAGCCCTGGCCGGTGTCGCAGCCGATCCCGCGCAGCCGGGCCGCCTGCGAGGCGGTCTCCACGCACTCCGCGGTGACCGTCAGACCGAGCCGGTGGGCGAGCTGGACGAGCGCCTCGACGATCACCTCGTCGGCCGGGTTGGGGTGGGCCGACGAGCCGTCGGCGTTCTCGTACTGGAAGCCGCGGACGAAGGCGCCGTCCAGCTTCAGCACGGACACCGGGAGCCGGCTCAGATAGGCGAGGTTCGAATAACCGGTGCCGAAGTCGTCGATGGCGATGCGGACCCCCATGTCGCTGAGGGCCTGCAGCGCCTGGAGCGGCCGCCCCGCCGACCCCATCACCGCCGACTCCGTAAGCTCCAACTGCAGCAGATGCGGGGCCAGTCCGGTCTCGGCCAGGATCTTCGCCACGTCCGCCACCAGGTCGGAGTCCCAGACCTGGCGCACGGCGACGTTCACGCTGACGAAGATCGGCGGGGCGTCCGGGCGGTCCAGCTGCCAGCGGCGCGCCTGACGGCAGGCGGTGGCCAGCACCCAGCGGCCGAGCTGGACGATCGAACCGTCCTCCTCGGCCAGGGAGATGAACCGGTTCGGGGTCAGCGTCCCGAACCTCGGGTGGTTCCAGCGGACCAGCGCCTCGACCCCGTGCACACCCCCGTCCTCCATACCGACCAACGGCTGGTACTCCAGGGTGAATTCGCCCCGGTCGACGGCCGCTCGCAGGGTCGAGGACAGCGCCTGACGGGTCATGCGGTGCGCGTTGCGCTCGGGGTCGAAGAGCGTCCATCGGCCCTTGCCGTCAGCCTTCGCCCAGTACAGCGTGGTGTCCGCGGCCTGCATCAGAGCGGTCGCCGTGGTGCCGGCGCCGCGCCGCTCGACGACCCCGATGGACGCCGACAGCGACAGCCGCTGCCCCGACAGGTCGAACGGGGCCTGGAGCGACTTCAGTACGGACTCGGCGAGGTCCGCCAGCTGATCGGTGCCCGTGGAGTCCTCGACGAGCAGCGCGAACTCGTCCCCTCCCAGCCGTGCCACCAGCGGAGTCGCCGTCCGGGTGAGCCCGGCGTGCTCGGCGCAGCGGGTCAGCCGCTCCGCGACGGCCGCGAGCAGCCGGTCCCCGACCCGGTGGCCGAGGGTGTCGTTGACCGCCTTGAACCCGTCCAGGTCCAGATAGCAGAGCCCGATCCGGCCGGTGCCGCACTCCTCGTACGCCTCCGCCTCCAGCGCCGCCGACAGGCGCTCGAAGAACAGCGCCCGGTTGGGCAGCCGGGTCACGGGGTCGTGCATCTGCAAGTGCCGCAGCCGCGCCTGGAGTTCACGCCGTGCGCCGATGTCGGTGACCGAGATCAGGACCGCCCGTTCCCGCTCGGGCAGCGGTGCGATCGTGACCTGCGCCCAGATCACATGGCCGTCGGGGTGCTTGAGCCGGCGGGTGCAGCGCAGCCGGGCCTTGCTGCCGCCGAGCAGCTCGCGGTACGCGTGCCAGGTGCGGATGTCGGAGGCCAGGTCCACCACGTCGGCGGCGGCCCGCCCGACGAACGTCCCCGCGGCGGCGCCGAGCAGCGTCCCGAGTGCCTCGTTCGCGGTGACGACGAGACCCTCGCGGTCGACGACGGCCATCGCGAGGGGGGCGGTGGCGAAGGCCGCGTGGAAGGTGCGGAGTGACGTTCCGTCGGGGATCGCCGCCGGTGCGGGCGTCCCGGAAGGCGGCCCCGGCGCCACGGAAGGTACGGAGGGGGCGAAGGAGCCGGGAGAGGTCCCGGCCGACGTACGAGAAGACGTGTCGACGTGACGTTCTGTGACGGCCGGCCGGACGAGGTCCCCCGCGGGCGCCGGCCCTTCGGACGTTCCGCTCACCGCTCGCTCCCGCAGTGCACTCGTTCTTCGTATGGGTCTCTCGGGGCGGTCGGCCGGTGACGGGCGGCCGCACAAGCCGTGTCGGTGCAGGAAAGTGTGCCGATCATAGAGGCTGCCTTCGAAACGGTGCAGCCACTGTCCAGTGTCCAGGAACAACCAGCTGTTCTGACAGATCGTTTCTGCCTGTTATCCGGACGGTTCCCCCGCGCGTCGACCGCAGGTGACGTTCCGTGCACGTCCGGGGGTGTCGGCCCCGCGGCCCCCTCACCCTTCCGGTGCAGACAAACAGGGCAAAGTAGTACAAATTAAATAAGGCTGGGTGCGGTGTCCCGAAACCGCATCCGGAGGTCGACGTGCCGCGTCCGCTCCCCCTGAGGGTCCTCGCACGCGGGGCCCTGCGCGGTCGCGTCCGCGACGGGGCCCGGTGGCGCAGCGCCGCGGCCCTGTTCACCTCGATGACGGCGCTCGCCGCGACCTCCCTGGGGCCGGGCCACGCCCTTGCCGAACCCCTCGCCTCCCCCTGCGCCCTGACGCGGACCGGGGCGCACCACTCGGAGGGCGTGGACACCTGGAACGCCTCCTACGAGCGCCCCACCCGCCCCCTCGACGCGGTCATGGTCTTCCTGTCCTTCCCCGACTCCGCCCCGCGCACCACGCCCTCCGAGCTGACCGGCGATTACTTCCCGGCCACCAGCCGTTTCTTCGAGCAGGCCTCCTACGGCAGGTTCACCGTCCGGCCGCATCCCCAGCGCGCCTGGATCCAGATGCCGCACCCCTCCACGTCGTACGCCATACAGCGCGACTGGAACGCCGGGGACCGCGCCGCCTATCTGCGAGACGCCCTCTCCGTGGCCGACCCGCGGGTCGACTTCTCGCGCTACGACGTCGTCTACTTCGTCGCGGACCCGGACGCGCCGGGCGTCGATTCGGACGCCACCAAGGTCGTCAACCTGGACACGCCGCTGCACGCGGACGGCAAGGACATCCGGCGCGTCGTCACCGTCTTCGAGAAGCACCCGCCGGACCGTCTCGTCCTCGCACACGAGACCGGCCACGTCTTCGACCTGCCCGACCTGTACCACCGTCCCACCGACGGCGAGGGCGACTGGGACACGTACGTGGGCGACTGGGACCTCATGGGCAGCCAGTTCGGGCTGTCTCCCGACCTCTTCGGCTGGCACAAGTGGCGGCTGGGATGGCTGGAACCGCACCAGGTGGCCTGCGTCCTCGGCACCGGAACCACCCGGCTGACGCTGGAACCGCTGGAGGCCGGGCCCGCCGGGGCCGGTGTCGGCGCGGCCGGGGCGGGCGCCGGGGGAGCGGCCGGGACCGGTGTGCTGGCGAGCCGTTCCGCCGCGTCGGCGGCCGACGGTACGGCCGGGGCGGGCCGGGCGAGCGGGGCGGGCGCACCGGGTGGGGCGGGTGCACCGGGTGGTGCGAAGAGGTCGGACAAGCCGAGCGGGGCGAGCGGGCGGAGCGGACCGGACGGGACGGCGGCCGGGGCGGGGGCGGCCTGGCAGGGGCCGCCGCTGCCGGCGAAGGCGCTCTCGGCCTCCGCGCCCGGCGCGGGCGCGCCGGCCACGTCCCCGGGCGCGCTGGGTGTGGCGGCCCCGCCCGGCTCGCAGGCCTTCGGCGTCGGCCGGGGCACCAAACTGGCGGTCGTCCCCACCGGCCCGGACAGCGCGATCGCCCTGGAGGCGCGCGGATCGGCGGGCAACGACGGCTCCACGTGCGAGCAGGGGATCCTCGTGTACCGGGTCCGCAGCCGTACCGAGTCGGGCAGCGGTCCCATCCAGGTCCTCGACGCCCACCCCCGTACGGAGGCCTGCTGGGAGGACTCGGTGTACCCGCCCCTCGCCGACGCGCCGGTGCGCCTCGGGGAGAGCTTCAAGGTGCCGGGCGCAGACGTCCGCGTCCAGGTGGAGGACAGGACGGCCTCCGGGGCCTGGACGGTGAGGATCACCACGGGCTGAGGGGGGAAGGGGGGCTGCCCGCGGACCCCCGGGGCGGCGGAAGCACCCCGGAAACACCCCATCCCGGGCGGCGGAAGTACCCGGAAACCACGAGAGCGGGATGTCCGCGTTTCCGCGAATCATCCCGCTCTCGTTGGCGTGCGCCGCCAGGGACTCGAACCCCGGACCCGCTGATTAAGAGTCAGCTGCTCTAACCAACTGAGCTAGCGGCGCCTGCTGACGTCGTAGACCTTAGCATCCTGATCGGCGCGAGGAAAAATCGATATCCGTACCGCCGCCGAGGCCGCGGCACGGGCCGCCCGTACGGCCGCCCAGAGCAGGATCTCGGGGCCCGGGAGCCAGGGCTGCCGCGTGTCGGGGGCGACCAGCCAGCGGGAATCGGGCCGGGCGCCGGCCGGTCCGACGGCTCCGGTACACGGCGGGGGCACGGTGATCGCGTCTCCCGTGCCGTGGCACAGCAGCGGCGGCATCTGCCGGCCCCGCCTCGCGTACCCGCCGGGCGGGGCGGCGTCGGAACCCGGGTGCGCGCCCCGGCCAGTACCCCCGGAACCCGTACGTTCCCCGGCCTCCGCGGCGGCATCGGACTCCGGCTTCATGCGGCGCTCAGCAGTGCCCCCGAGGGCGTCCGGGCTTCCCGGCGAGCCGCCCGCGCGTCCCGGCGCGGCGTCCGCGTGCCCCGGCGTGGCGTCGGCGTGTCCCGGTGAGGTGTTCAGGTGCTCCGGTGGGGCGTCTGCGCGTCCCCGTGAGGGATTCATGAGCCCGGGTGAGGCGTCCGCGCGTCCCGGCGCGTCGGTGCCCCATTCCTCCCACTCCATGAGCGAGGGCAGCCGCTGGGCGGTGCCGGGGGCGGCGAACAGCAGGATCCGTCCGCGGTGGGCCGCGACCGGCCCGGAGCCCGGCCCCTCGTCCCAGAGCCGGTCGAGCATCCGCCGCCCGAACAGGGCCGAGGTGCTGACCACGTCGAACGCGCTGCCGCAGAGCAGGATCACGGGGGCGTCCGGCCGCTCGCGCCAGAGGGCGAGCGTGCTGCGCGGATACGCCCCCGCCGAGGCGAGCCAGGCGGCGCCCTCGGCCGTGACACCCGAGACGTCCAGCCCCTCGGGCGACCGGACGCCGGTGCCGTACGGGCTGCTGATCGACGGGTTCCGTGTGCTGCTCATGCCGGATACGTCTACCGGCGGTGAGCGTCCCGCCCCGGAGGGTTGCCGGAAATCGGGACAGGCGGGGGTGAGGCGGAGTATCTTGCCCGACTGGCATATGCCGGCGAGCGGCCGGGGGAAGCCACGTCGGCGCCCGGCCGGGGCCGGTCAGAGCGCGTCGGTGACTCCGTGGCCGTGGCCGGTTCCCTCCGTGCCCCGCAGCAGACCCTGGCCGAACTCGACCATCTTCTTCGCGTAGTCCTCGGTCCACTCGGCCCGCTCCGCGATCGAGGCCGTGGTCAGCCGGTCGAAACGGCGCGGATCGGCGAGCTGCGCGGCGGCGATGGCCTGGAACTCGACGGCCCGGTCGGCGGCGGCGCGGAACGCCTGCGCCAGCTCGGTGGACCGGTCGAGCAGCGCGCGCGGATCGTCGATCGACTCCAGGTCGAAGAAATGCTCCGGATCCCCGGCGGCCTCCGCGGGCTCGAAGAGCAGGGGCGCGGGGCGTAGCCGCGGTTCGTTCCGACGCGGCGTGGGCTCCGCCATGTCTTCTCCTCCTCGTACGGTTCGGGGCCCCTCTCGGAAAAGGGCCACCGTCCATTGTCTCGCGTCCGCGCAAGTGGGCCCCGGGGGGCCGTGCGCCCCCGGGGATCCGCGCTCCTCCCGGAGCCGGGTTCAGGGCCGCCAGGCCACCCGGTGCTCCGCCAGATGCGACAGCACCGCGTGATTGGCCTCCCAGCCGTCGGGGAACTTCACGGTCACTCCCAGCTGCACGGGCTCGGTCGACGGGTGGTCGTCCAGCAACTCCGTGATTCCTTCCCGGCAGATCACGATGCACGCGTGCCGGTGCCGGGAAGCGAGTACGCACAGACGTCCGGTCTCCAGGTGGAAGGCCGTCGCGTCCGGCCGCCCGGACAGCGGGTGCAGGACGACCGTCACGTCGAACTCCCGTCCCTGGAGCCGGTTCGCCGTGTCCACGGTGACGTCCGTGACGCCGAGACCGGCCAGCGCCGCCCGTACGGCGGCGGCCTGGTCGCGGTGCGCCGTGCCCACCGCGATCCGCTCCGCCGTCAGCGGCACCGGGTCCGGCGCCCGCTCCGACGTGGCCGCCCCGCCCCGGTCGAGCAGCCGGCGCACCACGGCGGCCACCGCGTGGACCGCCTCCGGGTCGGTGCGCGGAGTGTTCCGGGCCGGCAACTCCAGCAGCCCCCAACCGGACGCGGCCGCCTCGTCGATGACCCGGTCGGTGCCCGAACCGTCCGACGGGACACCGAAGTCCAGCCGCCGGTCCCCGTGACCGGTGCCGCTGCGGAACGGCGTGTACGGGTAGAACGCCCCCGAGACCAGCGGGGCGGCCGACGCGGGCAGCCGCCAGGACACCGGCAGCCGGTGCTGCGGCAGATGCGGGTTGTGCGCGAGCAGCGTGCTCACCGCGGACGCGGACGGATCGTAGGACAGGCCCGCCCACTGCTCCGAGCCGACGATCGCGAACGGGTCCAACTGCCCCGGGTCGCCCACGAACAGCGCCCGCTCGAAGAGCCCGGCGACGGCGAGGAGCGCGTCCGAGCGCATCTGGTACGCCTCGTCGACGATCGCGTGCCGCCACGGCTCGACACCCTTGACGTGGGCCCACTTCGCCGCCGTCGACACGACGACGTCCAGGCCCGCGAGGTCGGCCGCCTTGGCGGACTTGCGGACCTGGTCCAGGCCGTCGAGCGCCTTGTCGTACGGGTCCGAGTCGCTGCTGTGCAGCCGCCCCACGGGCAGGTCGGGGGCCTTCTCCGCGAGCCGCAGCACCAGGTCGTCGACCTGCGCGTTGGTCTGCGCGATGACCATCAACGGGCGCCCGGCGGATGCCAGTTCGAGGGCGGCTCGGACCACGAGGGTCGACTTGCCGGCGCCCGGCGGGGAGTCGACCACGACACCGCGGTCGGTGCCGTGCAGGGTGTCGTGCAGGATCGCGTCGGTGGCGCGGGCGGCCTCGGCGCCCGGGTCGAAGACGGCGGTCGCGACGGCGGTCAAAGGACGTCCTCCTCGGTCACCGGGTCCGGCAGCGGCGGCGCACCGGGCTCACCCGGCGGCCCTCCGTGCGTCCACGGCGTCTCCTCCGGGTCGGGCAGCTTGGCGCCGCCGCGCTGCTCGTGCTCGAAGGCGGTGAAGCAGACGAGGTCCCCCTTCTCCGGCAGGGAACCGGCCTCCGGCTCCTTGCCGCGCCCCATCTTGTCCACGATCCGCAGCACCAGGGCGCCCTCGTCGTCGAGCCCGACGAACTCCGCGGACTGTGGCTTCCCGCCGAGCGAGCGGTACACCTTGGCCCGCTCCGCGAGGTGCGGGCGGTCCTCCGTGCGCACGGTCACCAGCGGACGGGGACTCGGCCGCTTCCCCTCGCTGTAGGCCATCACCACCTCGGTGACCTCGCCCGCGAACGCCTCTCCGGCGAGCCGCCGGCCCGCCATGACCAGCGGGTCGTCGAGTGCCTCCTGCGCCTCCAGCCTGGCCTGTTCCCGCTCGCGGGTGGCCAGCTTGTTCGCGGCGGTGACCGCGTCGTCACGGCGCGGCTGCGGCGGCTCGCCCGCCACCACCCGGTCGCGGTGCCCGGTGAACGACCAGCGGTCGCGGGTCCACCGGTCGGCGGTGTGCGCCCCCTCCGGCAGCGCCCGCAGCAGGTCGAGCCCGTGCCAGACGGCGTCCCAGGTGGGCCGGGTGACGCTCGCTACGAGATCGCGGATCTCCCGCTCCGCCGCGGTCAGTTCACCGAGCCGGTCGTCCGCCTGCACACCGTCCTCGGCGGCGGCCAGCGCCGTACGCGCACGGTCGTAGCGTTCGATCGCGGGGGCCAGCAGCTGGTTGTCGAAGGCGGGGTCGGTGGCCGGTCCCGCGGGCGGGCAGACGAGCTGGCCGCGCGCGTCCCGCTGGAGCTCGGCCCGCACCGCGGCCTCGGCGCCCGCCTCGCCCTCGGGCGGATCGAGCCAGGCGAGCAGCGCGCCGAGGTGCTGGTCCTCCAGGCTGCTCTGCCCGGTGGCCCAGTGCCGCGCCAGCACGTCGGTCAGGGCGAGGAGCAGGGCGGAGCCCGGCACCCGGGCGCGCTCCCCGAAGTGGGTCAGCCAGCGCCCGAACAACGGCACCCGGGGCGGCGCCGGATGCGGTGCCTCGGGGTCCTGCTCGGCGGTGCGCCGAAAGCGGGTGGAGCGGCCGAGGAGACGGACGAAGTCGATGCCGGCCCGGCCCGGCACGATCAGCTGCGGGGCGTCCGCGCACAGCTCGACCTCGACCTTGACGCGCTTGCCGGTCTCCGGGTCGGTCTCGCTGCGCTCGGCCGGCTCGACCACGTCCGCGAACGAGTCGATGTAGGGCAGGACGACGTCCGCCAGTTCGGCGAGGAAGGCGAACCGCAGGTCGCGGTCGCGCGGCTGCGGCACGACCAGCAGCCGGGGCGCGTTCCGGTCGGTGCCGACGAGCGCGCCGAGCGGGGCCCCGGCCTCGCCCGCGGTGGTCAGCGGCACGAACACGAGCGGCCGTTCGCCGAGATGGCGGTGGAGCACGGTGGCGGCGGGCTGAGCCCGGCCGCTCTCGACGGCCTCCAGCCGGGCGAGGGCGGTGATCAGCGACATGCGCCCGCCTCCCGGCCGTCCGGGGCACCGGCCGTCGCGGGCGTGCCGCGCAGCGCCTCCGTCCGCAGCAGGGCCGCTCTTCTGAGGGCCGCGACGGCGGGGTCCGCGGGGTCGCCGGCCGTCCCGCGGGCCGCGGCCAGGACGTCCGGCACGGTCGTCAGGGAGCCGAGCTCGGCGCGCAGCGAGCGGCCGAGCGAGGTGACCGCGCCCCGCTCGCGCGAGCGGGCCCGGCAGTGGAAGGCCAGTTCGCAGGCGGACAGACACTCGGGGGCGTACGTCGCCGGGACCGACTCGACGGCCGTCATCAGCTCGTCGGCGGGAAGGTCGGGGGAGAAGCAGATGCCCTCGGGCAGGGCGGCGGCGATGTCCTCGACCCGGGTGAGGCGGGCGAGCTGGCGGCGGGTGACCGCGCGCTGCTTGCGTACGTCGACGGCCGAGGCGGCGGGGAGGTTGGAGAAGTCCTTCGGGCAGACCAGCAGGATCCGGTGGTGGACCTCGGGAGCGGGGTCGAGGCGGGCGGCGACCTCCTCCAGGGCCAGGACGTACACCGCGGACTGCCGGGCGGCGGCGCCCACCTTGGCCGGGTCGGCCGAACCGTCGAGCATCGGGAACGACTTGATCTCGACGACCGTCCAGCCGCCGTCGGGGTGCACGACCACGGCGTCCGGCTCCAGGAACGCGGGGGATCCCGCGACGTCCAGGGCGAGCATGGGGTGGTCGAGCAGGGTCCAGACGCCGGCCCCGGTGGCCTCGCGCAGCGCCAGTTCCGTACGGGCCGTGCGCCCCTCGGGGCCGATCGCGGACAGGTCGGGCGCGGTACCGGAGCCGGGCGGCTCGGCGCGGGGGTCCAGCCGCTCGTGCACCAGCCGCAGCAGCTCGGCGCCCCCGTCGGCCTTGACCCGCGCCTCGAACGCGTTGCCCCGCATGAAGGCGAACTGCGACATCCCGAACGCCGACGGCGCGCCGAGCGCTCCGGCCAGCTTCGCCTTGTCGACGCCCACGCCGTCCAGCAGGGCCCGCCGGTCGCACCCGGGATTGGCGGCCAGCGCCGCGAGGGCGCGCGCGTCCAGTGCCTTGGGTGCGGTGTCCGGACCGCGCAGCTCAGCGAGCTGCTGTCGCAGCGCTGTCCCCGGCGTCCGTGGGGGCGGCACCCGGCTCGGCTCCCGGCCCGGGTCGGGACTCGCGCTGTCGGGGAATTCGTTCACCCGTGGAAGTCTGGCACCCCGCACTGACAATCGCGGAACCCTCGTCCCGCGAGGCACCCCGGACCCACGGGACACGGACCGCGAGAAGCGTCCGCAGCCGGTCCGCGACCCGGAGCACGAGCGGGGTCAGCAGCAGGCCGGCCCCCATCACCACGACACCCGCGGCGGCGTCCAGGAAGTAGTGGTTGGCCGTTCCCATCACGACGATCGTGGTGAACAGCGGATAGACGACGGCGGCGACCCTGGCCGCGGGCGTCCGGCCGTGGCGCCAGAGCATCACCCCGCACCACAGCGCCCAGCCCACGTGCAGGCTCGGCATCGCCGCGTACTGGTTGGTCATCCCGCCCATGCCGCGCGGGGCGCTCGCCTCGCCGCCCCACCAGCCGTAGGCGCTGTACTGGGCCATCGTGTCGACGAAGCCGTGCTCGGGCGACAGCAGCCGGGGCGGGCAGGTCGGCAGCAGGGTGAAGCCGATCAGGCCGATGAAGGTGGAGGTCCACAGCCAGGTGCGGGCGGCGCGGTAGAGCACCTTCCGGGAGCGGAAGAGCCATATGAGGATCGCCGGCGTCACCACGTAGTGCAGGGAGGCGTACCAGAAGTCGGCGGGTATGCCGAGCCAGGCCTCCCGGGTGAACAGCCGGTTCAGCGGGTGCTCGGCGTTGAGGCGGAGGGCCTTCTCGACCCGCAGGATCGCCAGGCCGTGGTCCACGGCGCCGCTCGTGTCGCCCTTGGCCAGGAGCCGGCCCGCCGTGTACGCGCCGTACACGAGCAGGATCAGCGGGACCTCGGTCCACCAGCGCAGCCGGACCCCCGGTGCGGCCGCCGGGCGCGGTCCGGCCGACCGGCCCGACCGGGCGCGCGGTGCCGCTTCGGTACGCGCTGCATCGGTCCCCGGCATCCGATCGCCCTCCCCCATCTGCTCGTGCCCGTCTGCTCGTGGTGACCAGGCGGTTCGTGGCCACCCCGGGATTTTACGGGGCGGCCGAACGCCCCGGAGGGGCGCCCCGGATCTCAAAGACGCGGAGATCGCCCCCCGGGTTGCCCGGAGCGGGGGTGAGCGATGATGGAGTGACCCACTCCTCAGTCGTCCACGGGTGAGCCGACGCGCTCGTCCGGGCCGCCGTCCCGGAAAGGTTCCTCGTCATGGCACCGCGCATCCTGCTGGCCCGGCACGGACAGACCGCCTGGTCGCTGTCCGGAAAGCACACCGGCAGGACCGACATCCCGCTCCTCGAGGAGGGGCGGCGCGGCGCCAAGCTGCTGGGCGAGCGGCTGCACCGGCCTCCGTTCGACGCCCTGCCCGGTCTCGAGGTGCGCACCAGCCCGCTCTCGAGGGCGAGCGACACGTGCGAACTCGCCGGTTTCGGGGAGCGGGCGAGCGCCTGGGACGCGCTCCTGGAGTGGGACTACGGCGCCTACGAGGGCATGACCCCGGCCGAGATCCAGGACATCCGCCCCGGCTGGTTCATCTGGCGCGACGGGGTTCCCGACGGGGAGACCCTGGAGCAGGTCGCCGCGCGCGCGGACGAGGTCGTCGCGTGGGCCCGCTCCGAGGACCGTGACGTCCTGGTGTTCGCCCACGGGCACATCCTGCGTTCCATAGGCGCCCGCTGGCTGGGTCTCCCGCTGGACTTCGCGGCCCGCATCCGGCTCAACCCGACCTCCTTGTCGGTGCTGGGCTGGGCCTACGGGGAGCCGGCGGTCGAGGTGTGGAACGACTGCGGGCACCTGAGCGTCTGACCGGCGGTTCTCACGCCGTGCGCGGCAGGCCCGCGTGGCGGTCGAGGAACGCCGAGACGCCCGAGGCCCTGCGGTGCGGGAGGAGCACCCGGGCCGTTCCCGCCAGCATGGTCTGGATGCGGGAGGACTGGACCTCGTTCAGCAGGTCCAGGACGCGCTGGCCGGCGACGGCGGCCTCGTCCGGGCGTCCGCCGCGGGCCAGGTCGTCGGCGAGCTCCGCGGTGTAGAGGGCGATGTTGCGGGTGAAGTGCGGGTCCTGAAGATGCGCGGCGCGGCGCGCGTGGCGGGCCGCCCGGGGCCAGTCGCCCAGCATCGACCAGCACTGCGCCTCGAGACCCTCCAGCTCGGCCTCTCCGTAGAAGGTCATCCACTCCGGGTCGGTCTCCGAGGGGCCTCGGCCGTAGAGGGCCTGCGCGCGGGCCATCGCCTGCTCGCAGCCGCGGCGGTCGGCGAGTCCGGCCCAGCCGCCCGCCTCGCGCAGCGCGAGCAGGGAGAGCAGCCGGGGCGAGCCGAGGGGCCGGGCGGCGCGCTGGGCCGCCTGGGCCGCGCGGACGGCCTCGCGCGGGCGTCCCGCGTCGCGGGCGAGGAAGGCCGTGTTGCAGAAGGCGTGTGCCTCCAGGCCCGCGTCGCCCGCCATCCGCGCGGTCGCGAGGGCCTCCGCGTAGTGCGAGCGCGCGTCGTCGAAGCGCCCGGAGTCGTGGGCCAGCCAGCCCACCGAGATGGCCAGTTCGCCGGCGCCGGAGTAGAGCCGGTCGGCGGTGGTCTGCCGGGTCGTGCCCGCGTCGAGGAGCGCGTACGCGGTGCGCAGCGGTGCCGCCGCGCGGCGGTAGAGCCCGTCGGCCCCGTGTCTGTCGTCGAGCAGCCTGATCCTGCGGACGGCCTCTTCGAGGGCGCCCGCCTCGGACGTCCCCGCCCGGTGGACGCGTCGTTCGCCGGCCGCGGCGGTGCCGCCGAGGGCGAAGGGGCCGAGCGAGGCCGCCACGGTGGCGGTGCCTCCGGTCATGAATGCGCGACGCTGCACGTCGCTCTCCTCGTGGTTCTGATCGCGTTTCTCGTACGGGTCGTACGGATCGCACACCGGGTGCGGGTCGTACGGATCGTGCGGGCTGTGCGGATCGTGCGGGCTGTCCGTGTGGTGCGCGGTGCGCGGTCCGTACGGGGCCGGGACGTGGAGCGGACCCGGTGACTCATACGTCTCGTGCGCCCCGTCCGTCTCACAAGAGGCGTGCGGAGGGATCGTGAAGGGTGTGGGCTGTGGCTCGCCCGGGTCGCGCGCCCCGCGTCCGCGTACCCATGAGCGGGGGGTGAAACCGAGGTCGGTCAGCGTGCGGCCGGGAAACATGTGCAGGAACACCCGCTCGTACGCGTAGTTGGGACAGCGGATCTCGCCCGCCTCGACGCGCCCGATGTAGCGCGCGTCGCAGCTGACCCGCTCGCCGATCTCGCGCGCGGCCCGCCGCACCAGCGCGGCGAACTCGCCCGGGGAGCGCTGTCCGCGCAACCGCCGGAAGGCGAGATTCGGCCGTGCAGGCCGGGGGGACGGGGACGAGGTCACCGATGACGACGCCATGGCCGGGCCCTCTCTTGCGAACCGTCGAACCACGCCGGACAGGAGACCGAGTTGACCGGGTTGTACCCGGTAGGTGCCCTGCTTCCGGCGGTGCACGAACGTACCTGGTGTGACAACGCCGCCACGCTGGGTTTGGCTACAAACCGGATATCTCATCCACGATCTGCCATGAACTGCCATCCTTTGTGGCGGAGTTTCGCCGTAGCCGTTGACGTCCCGGAGCGTTGAACCGGATGGACCGGGAGCCGCCCGAACTCCCGACCCACTCGTTGTTGAGGAGGGGTTCCGTTGGAGGCCGGGATGCAGATCGCGCAGAGCACCGAGTTCCGTACGCCGCCGTCGACCGGACGGCACGGGCCGTCCCCGGATCACGGCGTCCCGCTGCCGGCCGCCGAGTGCGACCTGGTGACCGTCCCCGCCCGCCAGGGTCTGGAGGCGGTCGACATCCTGCGCCGCGGCGCGGCCGACCACGTGGGGCCCGTCCTGCACGACGGCGGCGGCGACACCCTTGGCTTCCTGGTGCCGCCGGGCACCGCCGACGCCTGGGACGTGCCCGGAAGCACCTGTACGCAGACCGACGGCCGGGGACTGCGGGCGACCGCCCCCGAGCCTCCGGTCGAGGGCTCGGACTGGCTTCTCCCGCCCGGGGACGCCGATCTCGCGACCGATCCGGCGGTTCTGCGGGCCGCGCTGGGCGAGGCCGCCCGGCTGATCGAGGCGGCGGACGGCTGCCGGTGAGCGGTCCGGGCACCCGGGTCACCCGCCGCTGAGCCGACCCGCCCGCGCGCCCCGATAATGGCCAGATGGCACGGGCGAGGAATCAGCGGGCGGACGAGGGCCGCGACACCGGACGGGGCGGACGGCGCGGGCAGGCCGCCGAGGCGGTCGTGGAGGCCGTCGACGGAGGACTCGCCGAGCTGCTGCCCGACCGCGACCGGGCGCGCGCCTGGACGCTGCTCATCGACGGCGCCCCGCAGTCCCACGTCGACCTCGACGACCCGGCGTACCTGAGCTTCGAGTACCAGCGCCGGCTCGGCCACGTGATCGACCTGCTGGCCCCGCCCGGCAAGCCCGTGCAGGTGGTCCACCTCGGCGGCGGCGCCCTCAGCCTGGCCCGCTACACGGCCGCCACCCGCCCCCGCTCCACCCAGCAGGTCGTCGAACGCGACGCAGCCCTCGTCCAACTGGTGCGCCGCGAGCTGCCGCTGGACCCGAACGCCCGGATCAGGGTGCGGTCCGTGGACGCCAGGGAGGGGCTCGCCAAGGTGCCCGACGGCTGGGCGGACCTGGTCATCGCCGACGTCTTCAGCGGGGCGCGCACCCCGGCCCATCTGACGTCCGCCGAGTTCGTCGCGGAGGTCCGCCGGACGGTGAAGGACTCCGGGGTCTACGCCGCGAACCTCGCCGACGGGCCCCCGCTCGCCCATCTCCGCGGCCAGATCGCCACGGTGGCCTCCGTCTTCCCCGAACTCGCCCTGGTCGCCGACCCGACCGTGCTGCGGGGCAAACGTTTCGGCAATGCCGTCCTCGTCGCGTCCGGCCGGCCGCTTCCCATCGCCGAGCTGACCCGCCGCGCCGCCTCCGACCCGCATCCCGCCCGGGTCGAACACGGCAGGGGACTCCTGGACTTCACGGGCGGCGCGGTCCCGGTCACGGACGCCGTGGCGGTCGCCTCACCGGCACCACCACCGTCCGTGTTCCGCTAGGGCGGCTCGGGCGATCCGGTCGTCTGCCGCCGGGCGCAAGGGAGTTGCCCGGCAGGCCCTCGGGGTGTCCGCGAAGTCGCGCCCGCCCGGCCCGGCGCCGGACTCAGTACGTCCCGATGTCCACGTGCGGCGGCCCGTCGTGCCAGTCGCAGAACACCGACACCCGGTCGGCGCCCGAGCTGAACTCCACGCGGATCCACGTCTCGGTCTTCCACACCTGCATCGACCAGCCGGTGTTCGGCGTCGCCGACACCAGCGTCCCGTACGTGGCGGTGATGTCGAAGACCACCCGGCCGCCGTCGGAGTCGTAGCTCTTGACCTGCCCGGTCGCGGAGGCGGAGGCGGCGGGGGGCGACGGCGACGGACTGCCGCTCGCCGCAGCTGACTTGGAGGGCGTCGCGCTCGGCTTCGGACGCGCGGACGGTGTGACCGGGGCGCTCCTGGACGGCTCGGCCCGCCGTGTCGAGGACGCCAGCGGCAGCGTCTCCTTGGCCGTCGCGCCCGCCACCGTGAGGGGCAGTGCCCGGGGCGGGTCGTAGGCCGTGCCCGTCATGACGGTGTGGACACCCCACCACGACAGCGTGACCGCCGCGCCCGTGGCGAGCGACCACGCGAGTACGTGTACGAGTCCTCTGCGCATCGCGGCCATACTGCACCACGAGCACCACGGGTGTCTCCCGGCCCTGCCAAGATCCGGAATGTCCCCCGCCGAGTGGGCCGGGATTGTCCACAACTGCCTGATGAGCGTTGTCCACAGGCGCCGGACGGCCACGCCCGGATGGCGTACGGTGCCGCCCATGGCAAGTGTGCTCGTTGTCGAGGACGACCAGTTCGTACGCTCGGCGCTCATCCGGCATCTGACCGAGGCCGCGCACATCGTGCGCAGTGTCGGCACCGCGCTGGAGGCGCTGCGCGAGGTCGCCCACTTCCCCTTCGACGTCGTGATCCTCGACCTCGGACTGCCCGACCTGGACGGGTCCGAGGCCCTGAAGATGCTGCGCGGGATCACCGACGTCCCGGTCATCATCGCCACCGCGAGGGACGACGAGACGGAGATCGTCCGGCTGCTGAACGCCGGCGCGGACGACTATCTGACGAAGCCGTTCTCGGTCGAGCACCTGTCCGCGCGCATGGCCGCGGTGCTGCGCCGCTCACGCACCACCGTGGGCGAGGCCCCCGTGCCGACGGTCATCCGGGTCGGCGGGCTCGCCATCGACCCGCTGCGCCGCCAGGCCGAACTCGACGGCGTCCGACTCGACCTCACCCGGCGCGAGTTCGACCTGCTCGCGTTCCTCGCCGGACGCCCCGGGGTCGTCGTGCCCCGCAGGGAACTGCTCGCCGAGGTGTGGCAGCAGTCCTACGGCGACGACCAGACCATAGACGTCCATCTCTCCTGGCTGCGCCGCAAACTGGGGGAGACGGCGGCCCGGCCGCGCTATCTGCACACCCTGCGGGGCGTCGGCGTGAAGCTGGAACCCCCGAGAGCGGAGCGGCCGCTGTGAGGTGGGCACTGGTCAAGGTGTGCGTGGCGGTGACCACGATGGTGGTCGTCGCCTTCGCGGTCCCGCTCGGTCTGGTGATCAAGGAGATGGCGCGCGACCGGGCGTTCTCGAACGCCGAGCGGCAGGCCGCCGCCATCGCGCCCGCACTCTCCATCACCACCGACCGGGACGAGCTGGAGCGCGTCGTCGCGTCCGCGGGCGCGGACGCGCAGATGGCCGTGCACATCCCCGCGGGCGACGGCAAACCCTCGGTCGAGATCGGCCGGAGGCGCGCGGTCGCCAAGGACATCGCCATGACCCGGCGGCTGGGCCGTGCCTCCACCGCGGAGGTGCCCGGCGGCTCGGCGCTGCTCCAGCCCGTCGCGCTCAGCTCCGGGATCGCGGTCATCGAGGTGTACGTGCCCGAGGCCGAGGTCAGCAACGGCGTCGGCACGGCCTGGGCGGTCCTCGCGGCGGTCGGCGTCGCCCTCGTCATCGGCTCCGTCGCGGTCGCCGACCGGCTGGGCGTGCGGATGGTGCAGCCCGCGCAGCGCCTCGCCGAGAGCGCGCACGAACTGGGCGAGGGCAAGCTGGGCTCCCGGGTGCCCGAGGAGGGGCCGACCGAACTGCGGCAGGCCGCCGTCGCCTTCAACTCCATGGCCGACCAGGTCGTCCAGCTCCTCGCCAACGAGCGGGAGCTCGCCGCCGACCTCTCGCACCGGCTGCGCACCCCGCTGACCGTGCTCCGTCTCAACGCCGCCTCGCTCGGCGACGGGCCGGCCGCCGACCAGACCCGGGCCGCCGTGGAGCAGTTGGAGCGCGAGGTCGACACGATCATCAGGACCGCCCGGGAGGCCAAGCCGCAAACCGCGGCGTTGGGCGCAGGCGCCGGCTGCGACGCGTCCGAGGTCGTGCGCGAGCGCATGGACTTCTGGTCGGCGCTCGCCGAGGACGAGGGCCGCAAGGTGCGGGTGGCCGGTGTGGACCGGCCGTGCCGCATACCCGTGGCCCGCGCCGACCTCGCCGCCGCGCTCGACGCCCTCCTCGGCAACGTCTTCCGGCACACCCCGGAGGGCACGGCCTTCGCGGTCGACGTGCACAACGCCGAGGACGCCGTGATCGTCCTGGTGTCGGACGCGGGCGCCGGGATCGCGGACCCCGAGGCGGCGATGGCGCGCGGCCGGGGTTCGGGCAACGACGGATCCACGGGCCTCGGCCTCGACATCGTGCGCCGGCTCGCGGAGGCGACGGGCGGCGACGTCCGGATCGGCTCGTCCGTGCTGGGCGGGACCGAGGTGCGCATCTGGATCCAGCTGGACGGCAGGGCCCCGGTCCGCAGCGGCCACCGCGGCAGCGTACGGCGCCGCCGGCGTGCGGCCGTGCGCTGAGCAGGTACCTCGCGAGTCCCCGACGCCCGCCAAAACGCCCACATTGGTCTCGACCTTTAACGGCTCCCGATGCCTTCCTTAAGCGGACCCTAAGATCCTCAACCGGCGTCCGGATCAACCGGTTTGACCGATTCCGGATCGCTAGCGTGATGCCCGCACCCCTGGGACGACCCCAGTGAACCCCCCCGTGATTCCGCGAAGGCAGGCACGCGATGAGCAGCACGCACCGGCGCAAGGTCAGTGGCAGGAACAAGGCGATAGGCGCCGTCGTCGCGGCGGCCGTGGCCGGTGGTGGCGCCCTCCTGTTCACCGGTATCGCGAACGCGTCGAGTGTCGGCGCCGCGTACACCCGGACCAGCGAGTGGTCCACGGGGTACACCGCGCAGTACGTCGTCTCCAACGACACGGCCCAGCGCAAGCCCGACTGGAAGCTGGAGTTCGACCTGCCCGCCGGCTCCAAGCTCAGCTCGCTGTGGGACGCGACGTCCTCGGTCAGCGGCCAGCACGTCACGGTGACGCCCCCGTCCTGGGACAAGGACGGCCTGGCGGCCGGCGAGTCCGTCACCGTCGGCTTCGTCGTGAACGGCACCGCGAACCCGACGGGCTGCGTCATCGACGGCACCAAGTGTTCGGTGGACGGGGCGACCCCCGAGCCGAGCGGCCGTCCGACGGGGACCGCGACCCCCACGGCCGCGCCCACCCCGACCGCGACCGCGACGCAGAGCGCCACCCCGAAGCCGACCGCCACCGCGACCGCCACGGCCACCCCGTCGCCCACGCAGACCTCGGGCAGCGGCACCACGACGAGCGCGGGCTTCGCGCCCTACGTCGACACCTCCCTCTTCCCGGCCTTCGACCTGCTCAAGGCGGCCGACGCCACCGGCGTGAAGAACTACAACCTCGCCTTCGTCACCGACGGCGGCGGCTGCACCCCGAAGTGGGGCGGCGTCAGCGACCTCGCCACCGACGCGGTCGCGGCGCAGATCGGCGCGCTGCGCGCCAAGGGCGGCGACGTCCGGGTCTCCTTCGGCGGTGCCTCCGGTACGGAGCTGGCCACGTCCTGCTCCTCCGCCGACGCGCTGGCCGCGGCGTACGGCAAGGCCGTCGACGCCTACAAGCTCACGAAGGTCGACTTCGACGTCGAGGGCGGCGCGCTGCCGAACACGGCCGCCAACACCAAGCGGTCCCAGGCCATCGCCAAGCTCCAGAAGCAGCACCCGGGCCTGGACGTCTCCTTCACCCTGCCGGTCCTGCCCCAGGGGCTCACCCAGGACGGCGTGAACCTGCTCGCCGACGCCAAGTCCAACGGCGTGAAGATCGACACCGTGAACATCATGGCGATGGACTACGGCCCGGCGTTCAGCGGCGACATGGGTGACCTCGCCCAGCAGGCCGCCACCGCCACGCAGGCGCAGATCAAGAGCGTCCTCGGCCTGTCCGACAGCGCCGCCTGGAAGACCGTCGCGATCACCCCGATGATCGGCGTCAACGACGTGTCCTCGGAGATCTTCAAGGTCGACGACGCCTCGCAGCTGGTCTCCTTCGCGCAGTCCAAGGGCATCGGCTGGCTGTCGATGTGGTCCGGCGCCCGTGACAAGCAGTGCCCCGGCGGCGCCAAGAGCACGGCGGACGCCACCTGCAGCTCCATCGTCCAGAGCGACGGCGCCTTCTCCAAGGCCTTCGCCGCTCTCAAGTAGCCATCGCGAAACGGGGGTCGCGCACGCCCCGGCCGGTCTTCTCCACCAGCCACCCCCCACCCGGCCGGGGCGTCGTGACGAAGCACGAAGGGCCTGGGCCCCGTCCGGTGACTCGGACGGGGCCCAGGCCCTTTCTCCCTCGCGCCGCGCGCCTGTCGGGGCGGCGCGTACGGGCCGGGGCGCGGCACCCCCCTCGGGTGTCGCGCCCCGTGTCCTCGGTCCCCCGTGACCGGGGGATGCGTCCGCCTACTCGGCGGGCGTCACCGGCGCCAGCGTGCCCGTGCGGGCCGCCTGGCTGTACCAGTGGGCGCTCGACTTCGGCGTGCGGGTCAGCGTCGCGTAGTCGACGTAGACCGCGCCGAAGCGCTTCTCGTAGCCGTAGGCCCACTCGAAGTTGTCCAGCAGGGACCACAGGAAGTAGCCACGGACGTCGGCGCCGTCGGCGATCGCGCGGTGCACGGCGGACAGGTGGCCGTGCAGGTAGGCGACGCGCTCGGGGTCGTGGACGCGGCCGTCCGGGTCCGGCTTGTCGTCGTAGGCCGCGCCGTTCTCCGTGATGTACAGCGGCAGGCCCGGGGCCTCCCGGGTGTAGCGCATGATCAGGTCGTGCAGCCCCTGCGGCTCGATCGTCCAGCCCATCTCCGTGCGCTCGCCCGGAGTTTGGTGGAACATCACGTCGTCCGCGCCCGGCCAGGGGGAGTGCGCGCTGGAGCCGTGCCCGTCCGCGCGCGGACCCTCGGTCGCGGCAGCGGCGGCCGAGACGAGCGTCGGCGTGTAGTAGTTGAGGCCGAGGGCGTCCAGCGGCTGGTGGATCAGCGCGAGGTCGCCGTCCTGGACGTAGGACCAGTCGGTGATCGACCGGGTCGCCGTGAACAGCGACTGCGGGTAGGCGCCGTGCAGCATCGGGCCGTGGAAGACGCCGTTGGCCAGGTCGTCGATGCGCTGGACCGCGGCCAGGTCCGCCGGGTCCTGCGTGAGCGGCCGGATCGGGCAGGAGTTGAGGCTCACCGCGACCGAGTTGCGGGACGGCATCACGGAACGCAGCGCCGAGGTGCCGAGCCCGTGCGCGAGGTTCAGGTGGTGGGCGGCGCGCAGGGCCGCCGCCGGGTCGGTGCGGCCGGGGGCGTGCACCCCGGAGCCGTAGCCCAGGAAGGCGCTGCACCAGGGCTCGTTCAGGGTGATCCACTGCTCGACGCGGTCGCCCAGCGCCTCGCCCACGATCTGCGCGTACTCGGCGAAGCGCAGCGCGGTCTCGCGCTCGGGCCAGCCGCCCGCGTCCTCCAGCTCCTGCGGCAGGTCCCAGTGGTAGAGGGTGACGGCCGGCTTGATGCCCTTCGACAGGAGCTCGTCGACCAGGCGGCGGTAGAAGTCCAGGCCGCGCTGGACGGCGGGACCCCGGCCGGTGGGCTGCACCCGCGACCAGGAGACGGAGAAGCGGTACGCGCCGAGGCCCAGGTCCGCCATCAGGGCCACGTCGTCGCGGTAGCGGTGGTAGTGGTCGACAGCGATGTCACCGTGCTCGCCGCCGGCCGTCTTGCCCGGTGTATGGCTGAAGGTGTCCCAGATCGACGGCGTTCGGCCGTCCTCGCGGACCGCGCCCTCGATCTGGTAGGCGGAGGTCGCCGCACCCCAGAGGAAGGCCGGAGGGAAAGTCACGGGTGTTGCGGACTCAGGCATGGAAGCGCTCCCAAGGGGGTCGTGAAGACCGACGTGTTGGAGGTGGGGAAGGGAAGGGCGGACGTGAGGGGCCGAGGCTCCGGTGACCCGGCCCCTGGACGGGCGGGTCAGCCCTTGATCGCGCCCTGCATGATTCCGCCCACGATCTGCTTGCCGAACAGGAGGAAGGCGATGAGCAGCGGCAGGGTGCCGAGCAGCGCGCCCGCCATGATGACGGCCTGGTCGGGGATGTAGCCGGTGCCCAGCGCGTTGAGGGCGACCTGCACCGTCGGCTCCTGCTGGTTCAGGGCGATGATGGGCCACAGGAAGTCGTTCCAGGCCATGACGAACGTCAGCAGACCGAGCACCGCCATCGCCGGGCGGGCCGCCGGGAAGACGACGTGCCACACGACGCGCAGACTGTTCGCGCCGTCCACCCGTGCCGCCTCGATCAGCTCGGAGGGCAGGGCCTGCAGCAGGTACTGCCGCATGAAGAACGTGCCGAAAGCGCTCACGAGGGTCGGCAGGATGACCGTCTGGAGCTGGTTGGACCAGCCCAGGTTGCTCATCCACAGGTACAGCGGGACGACGGCCAGCTGCGGCGGGATCATCATCGTGCCGATGGTCAGCAGCAGCAGGAGTCCGGAGAACCTGAACTTCAGCTTGGCGAAGGCGAACCCGGCGAGCGTGGAGAACACGACGGTGCCGAGGGTGATGGTCCCGGCCACGATCGTGGAGTTGATCATCGCGGTGCCGAGCCCGGCCTGGTCCCAGGCGGACTCGAGGTTCGAGAACAGGTTCCCGCCGAACCACAGCGGCGGCGGCGACTGCGCGAGCCGGGTGTTGTTGCGCGAGGCCGCGATGGCCGTCCAGACCAGCGGCGCGAGCGAGACCAGGGCGAACACGGTCAGGACGATGTACGTCACCGGCCCCGCGTGGAGCTGCTTGCCCGCGCCGAGCACCCGGCGGCGCCCCGTGCCCCTGGTGTCCCCGGTCCCCTTCGTCTCCGCCTGGGGGGCGGTCAGTTCAGTCGTGGTCATTGGGACTTCCTCAGCCGTCGCGTGATCAGCAGGTTGACCGCGGCGATGATCAGCAGGATCAGGAACATCGTCCATGCGATCGCCGACGCCTTGCCGAGGTTGCCGATGCCCCAGCCCTGGTCGTACATGTAGAGGCCGAGCGTCTGGTACTGGTGGGCGGAGCCGCCCTTGGAGCCGCTGACGCCGCCGAACAGGAGCGGTTCACCGAAGAGCTGGGTGGCACCGATCGTGGACACGACCACGGTGAACAGGATCGTCGGCCGCAGCATGGGGATCGTCACGTGGCGGAACTGCTGCCAGCGGCCGGCGCCGTCCAGCGCGGCCGACTCGTACAGGTCCGTGGGAATGGCCTGCATCGCCGCGAGGTAGATCAGCGCGTTGTAGCCGGTCCAGCGCCAGATCACGATCGAGGAGACGGCGAACTGGGAACCCCAGTCCGACTCGCGCCAGTTGATCGGGTGGACCCCCACGAAGTGCAGCAGCCAGTTGACCATTCCGCCGTCCCACGAGTACAGCAGCGTGAAGACGAGCGTCGCGGCCGCCACCGAGGTGGCGTACGGGGTGAGCATCACGACCCGCCACACGGTCGAGCCGCGCAGCCGGTAGTTGAGCAGATGGGCGATCCCGAGGGCCATGAGCAGCTGCGGCACCGTGGAGATGACGCCGATGGAGAAGGTGTTCTCCAGGGCGTTCCAGAAGAACTCCGAGGACAGCAGATTCTTGTAGTTGTCCAGACCGGCCCAGGTCTGGTGGTCAAGGCCGGACAGCTGCACATTGTGCAGCGAGTACCAGGCGGTGTAGAGCAGCGGTACGAGGCCGAAGGCCCCGAAGATGATGAAGAAGGGGGCGATGAATGCGTACGGCGACGCCTTCATGTCCCAGCGGTACAGCCGGCTGCGCCAGGAACCCGGGTGCTGCGGCGGCGTACCGCGACCCTGAGCGCCCCGGGCCGCGCCCGGCTGAGAGCCGGGCGCGGCGTCGGCGCTCGTCGCGGGTTGCGCGAGAGCCTGCTTGGAGCTGGTCACTGGCCGAGCACGTCCTTGATCTCAGCCTTTGCCGCGTTCCAGCCCTGGTCGGGGGTCTTGCCCTTCTGCTCGACCTGGAGGATGCCGACGTCGGTGATCGCGGTGCCGATCGGCTGGTCCTTGGTGCCGAAGTACTGGACCGGGATGGTCTTCGCCGAGTCGCCGAAGATCTGGGTGATCGGCGCGTTGGAGAAGTACTCCGTGGTGGCGGCGGCCGGCGTCAGGCTGGAGTACGCCCCCGGGGTCGAGGGGAAGCTCGCCTGCTTGGCGAAGACCTTCGCCTGCTGCTCGGGCGCGGTCAGCCACTTCGCGAGGGCGACGGCCTCCTTCTGGTGCTTGCCCGCGGTCGGCACACCGATGAACGAACCGCCCCAGTTGGCCGCGGTCGGCGCGGCGGCGACGTCCCACTTGCCCTTGCCCGCGTCACCGGACTTCTCCTGGATGTAGCCCATCATCCAGGCGGGACAGGCCACGGTCGCGAACGAGCCCTTGGCGAAGCCCTGGTCCCACGTCGGGTCGAACTGCTTCAGCTTCGCCGACATGTTGCTGGTCGCCACGGTCATGGCGGCGTTCCAGGACTTCTTCACACCGGTGGACTTGTCCCAGATGACGTTGCCGTCCTTGTCGTAGTACCGCTGGCTCTCGCCGCCGAGGGCGGCGTTGTAGACCGAGGAGGCGGAGTCCACGAACTTGGTGCCGCTGGGCGCCTTCTTCATGTACGTCTTGCCGAGGTCGACGTACTTGGCCCAGTCGCCCTTCCACTGCGCGGCGAGCTTGGTGCGGTCGGTCTCCAGACCGGCCTTCGCGAAGAGGTCCTTGCGGTAGCAGATCGCCATCGGGCCGATGTCGGTGCCGAGCGCGATCGTCTTGCCGTCCTTGGTGGTGGCCTGGGAGAGCTTCCAGCCCAGCCACTGCGACTTGTCGACCTCCTTGCCGAGGTCGACGAACTTGTCGGCCTGGGTCTGGACGGCCTCGGTGATGTTGCCGACCTCGATCGCCTGGATGTCGTCGGTGCCGGAGCCGGCCTGCAGACGCGTGAGCGTCTTGGGCCAGTAGACGTCGGTACGAGTGGTGACGTTCTCCTTGATCGAGATGTTGGGGTGAAGCTTCATGTACTCGTCGTAGAGACCGGCCTGCTTGTAGCCGAAGACACCGAACGTGCCGATGGTCAGCTGCGTCTTGCCGCTGCCTCCGCCGTCGGAGTCGGACTTGCCGTCGTTCGAGTCCTTCGAGCAGCCGGCCAGCAGCCCTGCGGTCATCGCTGCGACGGCCGCTATGGCCGCCAGTCTGCGGGACCGGCGGGTACTCGTACGCATTGCGTCCTCCTGTTGCCTGACGTGCCGACCCCCCGGCCAACTGCATTGGTGGCGCCCGTTGTTTCTCGCTGCGGCTCGGGCGGGGAACGTGCGGGTTGTGTATGTGTCAGGTACTGTGGGAGCGCTCCCACCAGTGATGTGTTGAAGAGTCGCTGGTTCGGGCGGGGGTGTCAAGGGCGGGGGAGCGGAGAGATGCGTTCAGTTATCGGCCTGTTAGCTGAAGATGTCATTCCGCCACATGGCCGGAAGCCTCTCATGGCTCCCCGGGCGTCCGGACGGGGGTTGTCCGCGCGGTGATGATCGCCGGGCTGCGGCCCAGTGGCGCGAGCCCCGCCGGACGGGGCTGTTAGATTCCAGGCCAACTTGGTGTCAACGGGAGGCGGAGGGCCATGGCAGGCCACGGAGCGCGGGGCCGCAGCGGTGGGCGGCCGACCCTCGAAGAGGTGGCCGCGCGCGCGGGTGTGGGCCGCGGCACGGTCTCCCGGGTGATCAATGGATCCCCGAGGGTCAGCGACGCGACCCGGGCCGCGGTCGAGGCGGCGGTCGCGGAGCTCGGATATGTCCCGAACACGGCGGCCCGCGCCCTCGCGGCCAACCGCACGGACGCGATCGCCCTCGTCGTCCCCGAACCGGAGACGCGCTTCTTCGCGGAACCGTACTTCTCGGACATGTTGCGCGGTGTCGGCGCGGAACTCTCCGAGACGGAGATGCAGTTGCTGCTGATATTCGCGGGCAGCGACCGGGAGCGGCAGCGCCTGGCCCAGTACCTGGCCGCGCACCGCGTGGACGGCGTCCTGCTGGTCTCGGTGCACGCCGATGACCCGCTCCCCGACCTGCTCGCCCAGCTCGAGATCCCGGCCGTGATCAGCGGCCGGCGCTCGGCGGAGGAGACGCTTCCGTCGGTGGACTCCGACAACTACGGCGGCGGACGGGCGGCAGTCGAGCACCTCGTCTCCCGGGGGCGCTCCAGGATCGGCCACCTCGCGGGCCGCATGGACGTCTACGGCGCCCAGCGGCGTGTCGACGGCTACCGCCAGGGTCTGCGGGACGCGGACCGGGAGGTGGACGACCGGCTGATCGTTCCCGGCGACTTCACCGAGGAGGGAGGGCGGCGGGCGATGACCCTGCTCCTTGAGCGCTTCCCCGACATCGACGCGGTCTTCGCCGGCTCCGACGTGATGGCGGCGGGCGCCCGTCAGGTGCTGCGCGAGAGCGGGCGGCGCATCCCGGACGACGTGGCGCTCATCGGCTACGACGACTCGGCCATAGCCCGGCACATGGACCCGCCCCTGACCAGCGTCCGCCAGCCCATCGAGGAGATGGGCCGGGCCATGATCGACCTCCTCCTCGGAGAGATCGCGGACCGCCGTCCCGTGGCCTCCCGGGGCCTGGAGAAGCGGCAGCTCGTGCTGCCCGCGGAACTGGTGGTACGCGCCTCTTCCTGAGGCCGTCGCACCGGCGCCCGGGCAGCCGGGCGCCCTGCCGGGATGACGGACTCCGCCCACCCTCCGTCGGCGGCGGAAGGCCGGTCCCGCGTCACGGGGCCGGTCCGGGGCCCGGAGCCGGGGTTGTCAGGTGCGTACGGTCAGCTTCCAGCGGGTCTCGCCGTCCTGGATCTCGTCCGTCGCCGTGAGGCCCGCCGCCGCGGCGACGGCGGCGGAGGCGTGGTGGGCCGGGTGCACATGGGCCACGACCGTGGTGAGCGGGTACGTCCGGACCAGCTGCCGGACCAGGGACCGCGCCGCCTCCACCGCGTACCCACGGCCCTGCCAGGGCGTGCCCACGACCCAGGCGACCTCGGCGGTCCCGTCGGTGACGGTCGCCTGGACGGTGCCCACGAGGGATCCCGTCGCGCGCTCGCGCAGGACCCAGTTGAGCCACAGGACGCCGGGATCGGGTGATCCCGCGGCGAGGCGCTCGTACCGGGCCCGCAGGGCCCCCGGAGTGTCCGGCGCCCCGCCGATGAACGTGTGCAGCGCCGGATCGGACAGCACCCCGGCCATCTCGTCGGCGTGCTCGGGGCGCAGTGGAAGAAGATCCAGGCGCGGCGTGGCGGGGGGATGCGTGGGCTGGGACACGAGGGGGAGCGTACGGTCACCACGGCCCGGGAACGCAATCAGCCGGTGACCTGTTCACCAGGTCACCGGCTGATCACTCAGGGTGAGTGACGGGACTTGAACCCGCGGCCACCTGGACCACAACCAGGTGCTCTACCAACTGAGCTACACCCACCATGTCCGGTCTTCGGGGTTTTCCCTGACCGGCCGAGAAAAAGTGTACAGGGTTCTGAGGGGTGCTCGCGCACACCTTTTTGCGGGGCCCAGCAGGGCCCCGTCAAAGGCCTATTCGGCGGGCAGGACGTGCCGGGCCGCGATGGTGCGGGCGGTGTCCGAGTCGGGGCCGGGCTGCGGGACGAAGATCGCCTCGCGGTAGTAGCGCAGCTCGGCGATGGACTCGCGGATGTCCGCGAGCGCGCGGTGGTTGCCGTTCTTCTCCGGGCTGTTGAAGTACGCCCGGGGATACCAGCGGCGGGCCAGCTCCTTGACGGAGGACACGTCCACGATGCGGTAGTGGAGGTAGTCCTCCAGCGTCGGCATGTCGCGCAGCAGGAAGCCGCGGTCCGTTCCGACGGAGTTCCCGCAGAGCGGGGCCTTGCCCGGCTCCTTGACGTGCTCACGTACATAGGAGAGGACCTGCTCCTCGGCGTCCGCCAGGGTCGTGCCCCGGGCGAGCTCCTCCAGCAGACCCGAGGCCGTGTGCATCTGGCGCACCACGTCCGGCATCGTCTCCAGGGCCGCGTCCGGCGGGCGGATCACGATGTCCACCCCTTCGCCGAGCACGTTCAGCTCAGAGTCGGTGACCAGCGCGGCCACTTCGATGAGCGCGTCATCCGACAGCGAGAGTCCGGTCATCTCGCAGTCGATCCACACCATGCGATCGTTCATGTGCCTCACCCTACGGCCCGCCCCCTTCCGTGGACCCGCCCGTGCGCCCCGCCGGGGCGGCGGATCGCGCCGGGCCGCGGCCCGCACGCGAAAGGGCCCGCACCCGAGAAGGTGCGGACCCCGCGCGTTCTGCTTCGCCCGTCGTCGTCCGGACTCCGGACTACGGCGCGCTGCGCTGTCCGGGCAGGCTCGCCCTGCCCGCGGCGTACAGCTCCGCCCGCTCCCGCATCGCGTCGGCCGAGAGCGAGGCCGCCGCGCCGAGCGCGCCGGCCACCGCGGCGCGGCGGGACTGCATCGGCACCGGGCCCGCGTGCTCCTGGTGCAGCGACGGCGGCGGTCCGACCGGGCCCGTCGGGCCGTCCGGATCCACGGACCGGTCGGCCTGCGGCCTGCGGGCGCGGTACGCCGCCCGGTACGCGGCCGGGGACGAACCCAGCTGCCGCCGGAAGTGACCCCGCAGCGCGACCGGTGAGCGGAAGCCGCAGCGGCCCGCGACCTCGTCCACCGAGTAGTCGGACGTCTCCAGGAGACGCTGCGCCTGGAGGACGCGCTGGGTGATCAGCCACTGCAACGGAGCGCTTCCGGTGAGCGAGCGGAACCGGCGGTCGAAGGTCCGGCGGCTCATATAGGCGCGAGCCGCCAGCGTCTCGACGTCGAACTGCTCGTGGAGGTGCTCCAGAGCCCAGGCGACCACCTCGGCGAGCGGGTCGGCGCCGATCTCCTCCGGCAGCGACCGGTCGAGATAGCGCTCCTGGCCCCCGCTGCGCCGCGGTGGGACGACCAGACGCCGGGCGAGCGCGCCGGCCGCCTCGTTGCCGTGGTCCGTCCGCACGATGTGCAGACAGAGATCGATTCCGGCCGCCGTACCCGCCGATGTCAGCACGTCGCCGTCGTCCACGAAGAGCTCGCGGGGATCGACGTGCACCGACGGGTAGCGCTTGGCCAGCGTCGGCGCGTACATCCAGTGGGTGGTCGCCGGACGGCCGTCCAGTAATCCGGCCGCGGCCAGCACGAAGGCGCCGGTGCACAGCCCGACGATGCGGGCGCCTTCCTCATGGGCCCGGCGCAGTGCGTCGAGCGCCTCCTCCGGTGGTGGCGAGGTGATCGACCGCCAGGCGGGCACGACGACCGTGCCTGCTCTGGAGATCGCTTCCAGGCCATGTGGTGCGGTGAGTTCCAGGCCCCCTGTGGTCCGCAGCGGGCCTTCCTCGCCGGCACACACCAAAAGGCGGTAGCGCGGCACGCCGGCGTCCTGGCGGTCAATCCCGAACACCGACAGCGGAATGGAACTCTCGAAAATGGGGCCGCCGCTGAACAGCAGCACCGCGACGATCTCCTTGCGGCGTCGCCCGGACAGCTTCCGGGCCGCGGTTTCCGGCGCGGCAGTGGAGTCGTGGCTCATCCTGCTAAGCCCCCCTCGGTGGTCGCGGCTCCTCGGTTGTGTCGCTCCTGCACGTTTCCCCTCGGTCCTGCACGAGTCCCCCGCCGTAAGACAAGATCGAATCTACTGTGTCCGTCGGCGCCAAGGTGACCAGTTCGCTACTCCGCAGAATGTCGACATGGCAACTTGGCGCGAAGCATTCGATCACGAAGCGTTGCACTCGTGGGCGCCGCAGGGAAGTGCGCCTCGTCGCGGTGGCCAATCCACGTAGGGTGCGCGAGCCCCCGATACCCCTTTAGGTGCAGGTCGAACGGGGGTTGGGGGGTCGTTCGAGCAAGGGATGAGCCATGGCCGGAAGTTGGCTGAAAACCAGCGTAGGTGTACGCGCAAACCGGTCAGTCGACCGACTTGTTCCCCCCACTGTGACGTCCGCCTCGGTGAACTCCCGTGCCGTTCTTGCCCCATGGGCCGAGCCGTGCCCCGGAGTCGTTCCCGGACCCCGCGAACCCCGCCCGGCCCGTATGCCCCGTGCCGCCCCTGACATGCCGTCGGCGCTGTCCGACGGCGTGCCGCCGGGCCCGTGGGCGCGGCGTTTCCCGCTGCTCGTCGGCCAGGAGCACCGCCCCCCGTTCGGACCGGCGCAGCAGGATCACACAGAGTCCGGTCATCGCGGCGAGGCCGAGGGCCGTACCGGCCGCGCCGGCGGGCGAGCCGCCGCACCAGAGCAGGACCACGGGCACCAGGAAGCAGCTGAACGCGGCCCAGCGGATCACCTCGCCCACGGGGTCCGCCGCGGTCGGCGCGGAGGGGCGCGGAGCGGAGTGCGTTCCCGATCGCGATCCGGCGCGTGATCCGGGAGGGGCCGCCGCCGGGGCGCGCCGGACGGGGCGGGCCGGCGGGACGGAGGGGAAGGCGGGGGCGGAGGGTACGCGGGGACGGGGGACGGTCTCGGGTCCGGGCACGCGCTGCTCCCTCTCGCTCCGGTGTCCTCCGTGCTGTCCACGGGGTGTGATCTCCACGGCGTGCCGTCCGTGCGACGGCCGCGACCGGTTCAACGCGTGTTCGACCCGCCGGTCACTGCCCGGCCGGTGGAGCGGGTGTCCGGACGGGGGTCGGCCGGTCGCCCGCGGCGGCCGGGATCCCCGTTCGCGGGGGCGGGTGCAAATTCACCGGGGACCCTGCGCAAACCAGCTGTACGGGGCAGCAACCATTGCGTTACGGGCGTCCTCTCGTGCATGCTCCCTGGAATGCCGCGTAAGGCGCGCGGGATCTGGGCAGAGGAGGCGTGCCGCCGTACCCTTGGGGGTATGGGGTTGGGAAGATGTTTCCCAGACACAGCTCTGCCGTTCGTTGTCGTCCCCACCACGAGGATCCAAACGCCGAGACACCCATGGCCGGTCACGAATTCTTCGATCCCGCGGACCGCAAGCGCCCGCTCGCCGATCCCACGGCGGCCGAGCCCCTGGCGGCGGAAGAACCCCGCCACTCCTGCGATCCCGCCTTCAAGCACGGCGTCGTCGTCGGTTTCGACGGCTCGACGTCCAGCGAGCGTGCCCTCGCCTACGCGATCGGGATGGCCCACCGTTCCGGATCGGGCCTGATCATCGTCCACGTGGCCAACCGGCTGCCCACCACGGTGTGGGCGGGCTGCGAGCCTCCCGTCTTCGTCGACGTCCCCGACCACCGCACCGAGGTGCTCGGACTCGAACTCGCCTGCGCCGAGTACCTCTCCGAGGTGCCCTGGATCCTGGTCGAGCGCGGCGGCGACATCTGCCACGAACTCGAGGAAGTGGGCCGGGAGTACGAGGCGGACGCGATAGTGGTGGGTTCCACGCACGGCATCGTCGGACGCATCTTCGGCTCGGTCGCGGGACGGCTCGCCAAGCGGGCCAAGCGCCCCGTCATCGTCATTCCCTGACGGCCCGTCCCTTCCCGGTACGAGGTTCCCGTCGGCGTCCCTGCCGGTGTTCCTGCCGATGTCCTCGTCGGCGCCCGACCGCCCCCCTTCTCTGTTCGTTCAGTGAACCTACTGACGCGTAGAGGTGTTTGTGCCTTTGTGAAGGGCATATAAGGGACGCCGGTCCTAGCGGCGACCGGTACGGCGCAGCACAACTGCACAGGCATGAAGGGAGCCCGCCGTGGACAACGACGTCTCTGCGGGAAGCACCACCACCATCGTCGGAAGACTCGCGCTCGGTGTCACCCTGCTGGCCTTCGGCCTCGGGTACACCGACTTGATCGACGGAGTGACGGCGGCCGACGCCGTGTCACTGGCCCACTACATAGGCGGCGTAGCGCTCTTCGTCGCCGGTCTCCTCGCCTTCCGCGACCGTGACACGGCCAACGGCACGGCCTTCACGGGACTCGGCGCCTTCTGGTTCACCTGGGCCGTCTCGGCCGGCGCCCAGGTCTCCGACAACGCGGCGGGACTCTTCCTGCTGCTCTTCGCGCTCCTGGTGCTCTCGCTCACCCTCGCGGGCGGGGACACGCTCGGCCAGGGCGCCCACGGACTGTTCTTCGTCTCCCTGCTGCTCCTCGCCATCGGCCGGTTCGCGGACAGCACCGGCCTCGGCAAGGCCGGCGGCTGGTTCTCCGTCGCGGCCGGAGCGGTCGTCTGGTACGCGGCGACCGCGGCTCTCGCCCACTGGCCCACCGCACTTCCGCGACGCGCCGCCGGCCGGGGGGTGACGGCCACCGGCTGACCCCGGCGCGGGCCGGGGTTTTGGGCGGCTCCGGCCCCTCGAAGAACGGTCCCCGTGCGCGGGTGGTGCGCACGGGGACCGTTCATGTCCGTCGGCCGGCAAGGGAGTTGCGCGGCGTTCGCCGGGCGGCGCGGTGCCGCCCGGCGGTGGCGGCGACTACTCGACGGTGACCGACTTGGCGAGGTTGCGCGGCTTGTCGATGTCCCGGCCGAGCGCCAGCGCCGTGTGGTAGGCGAGGAGCTGGAGCGGGATGCCCATCAGGATCGGGTCGAGCTCGTCCTCGTTCTTCGGGACGACGATCGTCTGGTCGGCCTTCTCCTGGTGCTGGTGCGCGACGGCGAGGATCTGGCCGCTGCGGGCCTTGATCTCCTCCAGGGCGGCGCGGTTCTTCTCCAGCAGGTCGTCGTCGGGGACGATCGCCACGGTGGGGAGCGCCGGCTCGATGAGCGCCAGCGGGCCGTGCTTGAGCTCGGAGGCGGGGTAGGCCTCGGCGTGGATGTACGAGACCTCCTTCAGCTTCAGCGAGGCCTCACGGGCCACCGGGTAGCCCCGGACGCGGCCGATGAAGAGCATCGAGCGGGCCTCGGCGTACTGCTCGGCCAGCTTCTTGATCTCGTCCTCCTGCTCCAGGATCTCGGCGATCTGGGCGGGGAGCTTGCGCAGGCCCTCGATGATCCGCTTGCCGTCGCGGACCGAGAGGTCACGGGTGCGGCCGAGGTGCAGGGCGAGCAGCGCGAAGGCGACGGTGGTGTTGGTGAAGCACTTCGTCGAGACGACGCAGACCTCGGGGCCGGCGTGCACGTACATGCCGCCGTCCGCCTCGCGGGCGATCGCCGAGCCGACGACGTTGACCACGCCGAGGACCCGCGCGCCCTTGCGCTTGAGCTCCTGGACGGCGGCCAGGACGTCGTAGGTCTCACCGGACTGGGAGACCGCGATGTAGAGGGTGTCGGGGTCGACGACCGCGTTGCGGTAGCGGAACTCGGAGGCCGGCTCGGCGTCCGCGGGGATGCGGGCCAGCTCCTCGATCATCTGGGCGCCGATCATGCCCGCGTGGTACGAGGTGCCGCAGCCGAGGATCTTCACGCGGCGCACGGCGCGCGCGTCACGGGCGTCCAGGTTCAGACCGCCGAGGTGGACCGTGGAGAACCGGTCGTCGATGCGGCCGCGCAGCACGCGGTCCACCGCCTCGACCTGCTCGTGGATCTCCTTGTGCATGTACGTGTCGTGGCCGCCCATGTCGTACGAGGCGGCCTCCCACTCGACGGTGGTCGGCTCGGACGTCGTCCGGGTGCCCTCGGTGGTGTACGTCCGGAAGTCGTCGGCCTTGAGGGTGGCCATCTCGCCGTCGTCCAGCGTGACGATCTGGCGGGTGTGGGTGACCAGGGCGGCGATGTCCGAGGCGACGAACATCTCCTTCTCGCCGATGCCGAGCACGACGGGGGAGCCGTTGCGCGCCACCACGATGCGGTCGGGGAAGTCGGCGTGCATCACCGCGATGCCGTAGGTGCCCTCGATGACCCGCAGCGCCTCGCGGACCTTGTCCTCCAGCTTCTCCTGCTGGGAGCGGGCGACCAGGTGGGTGAGGACCTCGGTGTCGGTCTCGGAGAGGAACTCGACGCCGTCCGCCTCGAGCTTCTTGCGCAGGTCGGAGGCGTTGTCGATGATGCCGTTGTGCACGACCGCGACCTTGGAGTCGGCGGACATGTGCGGGTGCGCGTTCACGTCGGAGGGGGCGCCGTGGGTGGCCCAGCGGGTGTGGGCGATACCGGTGGTGCCGGCGAAGCGCTTGGGGACCTTGGCCTCCAGATCGCGCACGCGGCCCTTCGCCTTGACCATCTTCAGGCCGGCCGACTTCGGGGACGTCACGACTATGCCCGCCGAGTCGTAGCCGCGGTACTCCAGGCGCTGCAGGCCTTCCAGCAGCAGCGGGGTCACGTCACGCCTGCCGATGTATCCGACGATTCCGCACATACAGGTGATTCCCTCAGCCGTAAACGATGCGGCGCAGCTGCCTGAGCGTGAGCTCCGGCGGCGCGACCGCGCGATATTTCAGGTCCGCCTCGATCCGTTCGAAGATCGACGCGTTCACCAGGCCCTGGGCCTGGAGCTCGCGGTGGCGGCGCCGGACGAACTCCTGGGCCGTCTCGTCGAAGTAGGCGAGAACGTCCTGGACCACCCGCAGCGCCTCGCCCCGGTTCAGGGGGGTCGACCGCGTCAAATGATCAACGAGTTCGTCGTGCACCCGTTGATCCTGGAGGACGGGAAGACGATTCGCAAGAATCCTGCCCGATATCGGGCAAGCGGGTGTTGAAACTCTTATGGGCCGCTGTTTACAGGCTGTCCATCCCGCGTCTTGCGCCGCGTCGATTGCCGAGAGCAACTTCTGGAGCCATGGACACTCCACGCATGGGCGTACCCGAGCGGCTCGCCGAGAAGATGACCATGGCCGAGCAGCACGAGTACCTCCGCGCCAGATTCTCCCGGCGCAACATGATCAGAGGCGGCGCCGTGACCATCGGCGCCGTCGCCGGCGGAGCCTTCGTGCCCGGCGTCGCCGAGGCCGCCGCCCCGGCGCGGCGGACCTCCGCCCCCGCCGCCGCCGAGAAGGTCGACGGCGCCCTCGTCGCCCCGTTCGGCCGCCACCTCGCCTTCGGCAACGACCCGCGCACCGAGATGACCGTCTCCTGGCAGGTGCCGGCCGCGGTCAGCAAGCCCTACATCCGCATCGGCGCTCACCCCTGGGACCTCTCGCGCAAGATCGAGGCCGAGGTGCGCACCCTCTACACCCCGGCCGGCGTGGGCGCGAGCGGCGACCACACCCAGTACTACCTGCACGCGCGGCTGACCCGTCTGCGCCCCGGCAAGACCTACTACTACGGCGTCGGCCACGCGGGCTTCGACCCGGCCGCCCCGCACCTGCTCGGCACGCTCGGCACCTTCACCACCGCGCCCGCGCACGCCGAGCCCTTCACCTTCACCGCCTTCGGCGACGAGGGCGTCGGCTACCACGGCCTGGCCAACGACGCCCTGCTGCTCGCCCAGAACCCCGCCTTCCACCTGCACGCCGGCGACATCGCCTACGCGGACCCGGCCGGCCAGGGCAAGACCACCGACACCGGCTTCGACTCGCGGATCTGGGACCAGTTCCTCGCCCAGACCGAGACGGTCGCCAAGCAGGTGCCGTGGATGCCGGCGTACGGCAACCACGACATGGAGGCCTGGTACTCGCCCAACGGCTACGGCGGCGAGGAGGCCCGCTGGACGCTCCCCGACAACGGCCCCGACAAGGCCAACCTGCCCGGCGTCTACTCCTTCGTCCACGGCAACACGGCGATCATCTCGCTGGACGCCAACGACGTCTCCTTCGAGATCCCGGCCAACCTCGGCATCTCCGGCGGCACCCAGACCACGTGGCTGGAGGGCCAGCTCAAGAAGTTCCGCGCGTCCAAGGACGTGGACTTCGTCGTGGTCTTCTTCCACCACTGCGCCTACTGCACCTCCACGGCGCACGCCTCGGAGGGGGGCGTGCGACAGGAGTGGGTGCCGCTGTTCGAGAAGTACACCGTCGACCTGGTGATCAACGGCCACAACCACCAGTACGAGCGCACGGACGTCATCAAGGCGAACGCGGTCACCAAGAAGCTGCCGATCGGCGGCACGGCGTACACCGAGACCGAGGGGGTCGTGTACGTGACGGCCGGCGCGGCCGGTCGCAGCCTGTACGCGTTCAGCGCCCCGGAGTCCTACGAGGGCAAGGAGAACGAGGTCGAGTCCGTGGCCTCCTTCGTCAACCTCAAGGACGGCCGGCAGAACGAGACGGTCGACTGGTCGCGCGTGCGCTACCTCAACTACTCGTTCCTGCGCGTCGACGTCCAGCCCGCCCCGAAGGGACGCCTGGCCACCCTGAAGGTCCGCGGCATCGCCGAGACCGGCGGGGAGGTCGACCACTTCACCATCGCACGCCGGGCCAAGTAGCACCCCGGTCCGGGGCGCGCGGTCCGGAACAGGCCACCGGCCACGCCACGGCCGGGCGGTCACCGGCCACGCGGACACGGCCGGCAGGCATCAGGTGCGCCCGGAAGGCGGGGCGTACCGCCACCTGACCGGCGGCCGGCCCGCGCCGGCGGCGGTCCTCGTCCGCCCGTGCCTACAGGCGCTTGAGGACCGCCTGCTTGGCCAGGGTGAACTCCTCGTCCGTCAGGACGCCCTCCCTGTGCAGCTCGCCCAGTTCGCGCAGCCTGCGCAGGAGGGCGTCGTGGTCGGACCCGGCGTCCGGACCCGGGGCCGCCGGACCGGCCGGCAGCTCGGCGGCCCGGGCCTCGCCCGAGGCCGCCGGATGCGGCAGCCTCGCCTGCACGGCCGCCGCGACCAGCGCCATCAGCGGGTCCCTCTTGAAGCCCCACAGCTCCACGGAGTTGGGGTCGTACTTCGGCGGCGCCTTGGTGTCCGCGCCGCGCACGGTGAAGCGCAGACAGCCGTTCTCCAGCCCGGCGGCGGGCCGCCACTCGACGGCCGTGATGTTCCCGAGGGCGAGCGAGCGGGCGCCCGACGCGGACTTCGCGTCCTCCGTCTTCCAGTTCCACTCCAGCCGGACGCGCTCGCCGTCGAAGCTCGCCGTGCCGTCACCGGCGGACGCCGACAACGGCACCGCCGGGCCGGGCAGCAGATAGCCGTCGACCGGCCCGGAGGGGACCTGGTCGAGCAGCAGCGCGTCCCGGACCTCGTCCGCGAAGTACTCGGCGACGCCGAGCCGGTCGGGCTCCACCGTCAGCTGGTACGGATCGTTCGGCTCCGTGAGCTTGCCCCCGGTCGCCTGGAGCAGCGGATCGGCGCCCTCGCGCAGCCGGAGCCTCAGCCGCCCCGCCCTGCGGCCCTGCTCCAGCGAGACGCCCGCCAACGCGCCCAGCGGCACGGTGAGTTCACCCAGCGTGCGACGCAGCAGACCGACGTTCTTGTCCCGCCCCGGAGTCAGCCGCACGGCGTCCCCGTCGAAGATCCACGTGCCGTCCCGCTGGATGATTTCCGCCATGGGGAGGATTGTTCCACCGCACCTGCGGCAGAGTGGTCTCGACCAATCAGGCGTCTCGACCACATCGAGGGGCCACGGCACGGGAAACGGCCGAGGACGGGCCGGGGGACCCCGCGCCGGGTCCCGAAGGGAGCGCATGTGAGACAGCACCGCAGAACGCCCCGCCTCCTCGGCACGCTGCTGCTCGTGGCGGCGGCCGGCTTCTCGCTCGCCGGCGCGGCACCGCACACCCGGGCGGCCGCGCCGCCGGTCCGGCTCGTGCCGGCCCCCGCCTCCCTCGAGGAGGGCGGCGCCCCGTACCGGATCACCGCGGGCACCCGCATCCGCGTCGACGGCACGCCCGAGGTCCGCGCGGTCGGCGAGTACCTCGCGGACATCCTGCGGCCCTCCACGGGCTACCGGCTGCCGGTCTCCTCGCACGGGGCGGGCGCGATCCGGCTCCGGCTCGGCGGCAAGGGCCTGGGCGCCGAGGGCTACCGGCTGCGCAGCGGGGCCTCGGGCGTGACCATCACGGCCGGCCGGCCCGCGGGCCTCTTCCACGGCGTCCAGACCCTGCGTCAGCTGCTGCCCGCCGCGGTCGAGCGGAGGACCGTCCAGCGCGGACCCTGGGGGGTCGCCGGCGTCACCGTCACGGACTCCCCGCGCTACGCCTACCGCGGCGCCATGCTCGACGTCTCCCGGCACTTCTTCACCGTCGCCCAGGTGAAGCGCTACATCGACGAGCTCGCGCTCTACAAGATCAACAAGCTGCATCTGCACCTGAGCGACGACCAGGGCTGGCGCATCGCCGTCGGCTCCCGGCCCCGGCTGGCGGCCCACGGCGGCTCCACCGAGGTCGGCGGCGGACCCGGCGGCCACTACAGCCAGGCCGACTACCGCGCGATCGTCCGGTACGCCGCCTCCCGCTACCTGGAGGTCGTCCCCGAGATCGACATGCCCGGCCACACCAACGCGGCCCTCTCCTCGTACGCGGACCTCAACTGCGACGGGGTCGCGCCGCCGCTCTACACCGGCACCGACGTCGGCTTCAGCTCGCTGTGCGTCGGCAAGCCGGCTACGTACGCCTTCGTGGACGACGTGATCCGCGAGCTCGCGGCGATCACCCCCGGCGCCTACCTCCACATCGGCGGCGACGAGGCGCACTCCACCAGCCACGCCGACTATGTGACCTTCATGGACAAGGTGCAGCCCATCGTCGCCAAGTACGGCAAGAAGGTGATGGCCTGGCACCAGCTGACCGGGGCCACGCCGGCCGCGGGCGCCGTCGCCCAGTACTGGGGGCTCGACGACACCGGCGCCGAGGAGAAGGAGCAGGTCGCCCGGGCCGCGCGGAACGGGACCGGGATCGTGCTGTCGCCCGCGGACCGGCTCTACCTCGACATGAAGTACACCGCCGACACCCCGCTCGGGCAGGACTGGGCCGGCCTGGTCGAGGTGCGGCGGGCCTACGACTGGGACCCGGGCAGCTACCTTCCCGGAGTCCCGGCCGCGGCCGTCAGAGGCGTCGAGGCGCCGCTGTGGACGGAGACGATCCGAAGCTCCGCCGACATCGACGTCATGGCGTTCCCGAGGCTCCCCGGGGCCGCCGAGCTCGGCTGGTCCCCCGCCTCCACGCACGACTGGGACACCTACAAGGTGCGGCTGGCCGCCCAGGCACCGCGCTGGGACGCCCTGGGAATCGGCTACCACCGCTCCCCGCAGGTCCCCTGGCCCGCGCACTGACCGCACACGACGACGGGCGCCCCGGAGGACCGTCTCCGGGGCGCCCGCCCGTACCGGGGGCTCGTCGCGAGCCCGTCGCTCAGAACCCGGCGATCGGGTTCTTCAGGGTCCCGACCAGCTGCAGGGCGCCCGACGGATCCGCCAGGTCGACCATCTGCCGGTTGTCGCGCAGCTGGAGCCGGTTCAGGCAGGACAGCGCGAACTCGGGCGCGAACAGGTCGTACTGCCGGAACTTGTCCTCCAGTTCGGGCGTCGCCTCCTGGTAGGCGCGCACCGACTCGGCGACCGTCCGCCAGAAGCCCTCCTCGGAGAGGACTCCCTCGTCCGCGAGCTGGGCGGCCAGGAAGCGGAAGAAGCAGTCGAAGACGTCCGTGAAGACCGACAGCAGCTTCGTGTCCTCGGGGACGTCGACCCGGATCCTCTCGACCGCGGGCGGCAGCACGGCCTGCGCGTCCATGACCGCGATCTCCTCGGCGATGTCCTTGTAGACGGCCCGCCGCACCGCCCCGTCCTCCAGGACCAGGATGACGTTCTCACCGTGCGGCATGTAGACGAGGTCGTAGGCGTAGAAGCTGTGCAGCAGCGGGGTCAGGTAGGCGCGCAGATAGCCGCGCAGCCACTCCACCGGCGTGAGCCCCGACCGCTCGATCAGCGCGGCCGCGAAGGAACGGCCCTCGTGGTCGACGTGGACGAGGGAGGCCATCGTCGCCAGGGACTCGCCCTCCTGGAGCGAGGGCACCGGGCTCTCGCGCCACAGCGCGGCCAGCATCTTGCGGTACGGGGAGTACCGGTCGGTGGCCGCCTCGTACTCCAGGTGCCGGTAGCCGACGGCCGCCCGCTCCCTGATGACCGACAGACCGGTGGACTTCAGCACCGGGTCGTTCTCGACGAGCTGGCCCAGCCAGTCGTTGATGGCCGGGGTCGCCTCCATGTAGGCGGCGGACAGACCGCGCATGAAGCCCATGTTGAGGACGCTCAGCGCCGTCTTCACGTAGTGCTTGTGCGGGTGGTCGGTGTTGAAGAACGTCCGGATGGACTGCTGGGCCAGATACGCGTCGTCGCCCTCGCCGAGCGGGACCAGCCGCCGCCGGGCCACCTCGGCGGCGAACGTCACCGACAGCTTGTTGTGCCACTGCCAGGGGTGGACGGGTATGAGCAGGTAGTCCTCGGGGTCGAGTCCCTGCCCGCGCAGCACCCCGTCGAACCGCTCGACCGTCTCCGTGCCCAGCTCCTCGCGCACGAAGGAGGCGTACTCGATCCCGGCGCCCGCCGTGAAGGCGGCCCGGGAGCGGTGCGCCGCCAGCCACAGAAGACGGACCGGGCTCGCGGTCTCGGGGGCGTACGCGAGGTAGTCGCCCACCCCGAAGCCCAGCCGTCCGTTGTTGGCGACGAAGCAGGGGTGCCCCTCGGTCATGCCGGTCTCGACGGCCTGGAACCCGGCGCCGGCCAGCTCGCGCACACCGACCTGCGGTTTGGCGAGCTTGTAGCAGGTGCCCGCGAGGGTGGAGGAGATCTCCTCCAGGTACACCGGCAGGATCGCGTCGCTCAGACCGAGCGACTCCTTCAGCTCGACGAAGAACTCCAATGCCGACAGCGGGAGTTCCGTGCCGTCACGGTGCCGGGTGATGGACTCCGCCGGTATCTGCCAGTGGTCGAGCAGGCGCCGGGTCGCGGTGAACCGGTAGCGCGTGAGGCCGTCGTCGGCGGTGACCTCGTAGCCGCCGTCCGGCAGCTCCCGCGGGGTGATCAGCCGCTCGTGGGCGAACTCGGCGAGCGCCTTGCGCAGCAGCAGGCGCTCGGCGCGGGCCCAGCGCTCGGGGGAGAGGTGGGCGACGCTCTCGGCGGGGGTCACGCGGCCACCGCCTTCCGGAACTGCTCGCGGGTGCAGAAGCTCAGCAGCGCGCGCTTCTCCGGCTTGTCGATCTCCCGGACGGGCACGAAGCCGACGGCCTCGTTGAGGGCGTGCACGGCCTTGTTGCCCACGTCGGGCTCGACGACCACCCGGCGGACGTCCGGGTCGGCGAACAGGTGCTCCATCACCGCGGTGATGACGGCCCGGGTGAAGCCGTGCACGGGGGTGTCGCTCGGGGCGACCAGGAAGTGCATGCCGACGTCGCCCGGCTCCGGCTCGTACAGGCCGACGAGTTCGACGTGGCGGGGGTCGTAGCGCTCCATCAGGAAGACGGGCTCGCCGTCCAGCAGCCCGAGAAGGGCCTCGTGGTGCCCGCTCGCCGCGATGGCCATGTACTCGCGCTCCACGTCGTGCAGCTTCGCCTCCTGCATCATCCAGAAGGCGGCCTTGGGATGGGTCACCCACCCGTGCAGCAGCGGGGCGTCCTCGACGGGATCCAGGGGGCGGACGGTGAAGGTGCCGACGGCGGTCGTGATGCTCATACGGTGAACTCCTGGAACGCGATGGTCTTCTCGACCGGGTAGTACTCGGTGCCGAGCAGCTCGCGGATGATGGACGCGTTGCGGTACGGGCCCATGCCGAGGTCCGGCGAGGTGACCGAGTGGGTGTGGACGCCCGCGTTCTGCAGGAAGACCCCGCCGCCCGTGACGTCGACGGCGTAGTTGCGGGCCACGTCGAAGTTGCCGTGGGAGTCGTAGCGGAGCCGGTCGCGGACCGGGGCGAGGAAGGCGGGTTCGGCGTACCGGTAGCCGGTGGCCAGCACCAGGCCCGCCGAGCGCAGCTCGAAGTCCGTGCCCGCCTCCTGCTGGCGGAAGCCGAGGGTGTACGTGCCCTCGTCGTGCCGGGCGCTCTCCAGCGAGGAGTTGGTCAGCAGCCGGGCGGGGACCGGGCCGGCGACGTTCTTCTGGTAGAGCAGGTCGAAGATCGCGTCGATCAGCTCCCCGTCGATGCCCTTGAACAGCCCCTTCTGCTCCGACTGAAGGCGGTAGCGGGTCGCCTCGGGCAGCGCGTGGAAGTAGTCGATGTACTCCGGGGAGGTCATCTCCAGGGTCAGCTTGGTGTACTCGAGCGGGAAGAAGCGCGGCGAGCGGGTCACCCAGTTCAGCCGGTAACCGTGGACGTCGATCTCGCTGAGCAGGTCGTGGAAGATCTCGGCGGCGGACTGTCCGCTGCCGACCAGGGTGATCGAGTCCTTGGCCTGGAGCTCCCGCTTGTGCTGCATGTAGCGGGAGTTGTGGATGAAGTCGCCGCCGAGGCCGGCGCAGGCCTCGGGGACATGGGGCGAGGTGCCGGTACCGAGGACCAGGTGCCGGGCGCGGAACACGTCACCGGCGCCGGTGCGCACGACGTACAGCTCGTCCTCGTAGGTCACCTCGGTGACCGTCGTCCCGAAGCGGACGCTGCTCAGCTTGTCCGCGGCCCAGCGGCAGTAGGCGTCGTACTCGACGCGCAGCGGGTAGAAGTTCTCGCGGATGTAGAACGCGTACAGACGGCCCGTTTCCTTCAGGTAGTTGAGGAAGGAGTACGGGGAGGTCGGGTCGGCGAGGGTGACGAGGTCCGACATGAACGGGGTCTGCAGATGAGCGCCGTCCAGGAACATGCCGGAGTGCCACTCGAAGTGGGGCTTCGACTCCAGGAAGACGCCGCTGAGTTCGGCGATCGGCTCGGTGAGGCAGGCGAGGCCGAGGTTGAAGGGCCCGAGCCCGATCCCCACGAAGTCGTAGGTGGTGTCCGTGGATTCAGCAAGCGCGGTCAAGGGACTCTCCCAGGTACTGCTCGGCGTGGCCGGCGATCAGATCGAGGACGGCGGTGATGTCGTCCGTCGTGGTCTCGGGGTTGAGCAGGGTGAACTTCAGGTAGTGGCGTCCGCCGACCTTGGTGCCCGCGACGACGGCGTCACCGGAGGCGAACAGGGCCTTGCGGGCGTACAGGTTGGCGCGGTCGATCTCGGCCGGGTCGGTGACGGCGGCCGGGATGTACCGGAAGACGAGGGTGGAGAGCGAGGGCTCCACGACGACGTCGTAGCGCGGGTCGGCGGCGAGGATCCGCCAGCCCTGCACGGCCAGGTCGCAGACCTCGTCGAAGAGTTCCCCGATGCCGTCGGCGCCCATCGTGCGCAGCGTCATCCACAGCTTGAGGGCGTCGAAGCGGCGGGTGGTCTGGAGGGACTTGTCGACCTGGTTGGGGATGCGTTCGGTGACCATGCGGCGCGGGTTGAGGTACTCCGCGTGGTAGGTGGCGTGGCGCAGCGTCGAGGCGTCCTTGACCAGCACGGCCGATGAACTCACCGGCTGGAAGAAGGACTTGTGGTAGTCGACGGTGACGGAGTCGGCGCGCTCGATGCCGTCGATGCGGTCGCGGTTCTTCAGCGAGGTGAGCAGTCCGCAGCCGTAGGCGGCGTCCACGTGCATCCAGGTGCCGAACTGGGAGCACAGTTCGGCGATCTCCGGCAGTGGGTCGATGGAGCCGAAGTCGGTGGTGCCGGCGGTCGCGACGACCGCCATGGGGACGAGGCCCTCCGCCCGGCAGCGCTCCAGTTCGCGGGCCAGGGCGACCGTCTGCATCCGCTTGTCGTGGTCGACGGGGATCGTGACGACGGCGTCGGCGGCGAGGCCGAGGAGTTTGGCCGACTTCTTGACGCTGAAGTGGCTGACCTCGGAGGCGAAGACGCGCAGCCGGCCGAGTCCGTCCCCGGCCTGTCCCTCCCGTCCGTCGTCCGCGCCGAGTTTCGCCTCCTCGCGGGCCAGCAGCAGGGCCTGGAGGTTGGACTGGCTGCCGCCGCTGGTGAACACCCCGTCGGCGGCGGGGCCGAGACCGATCCGCTCGTTGGTCCAGTCGATGAGCCGGCGCTCGATGAGGGTGCCGCCGGCCGACTGGTCCCAGGTGTCCAGCGAGGAGTTGACGGCGGACAGGACGGCCTCGCCGAGCACGGCCGGGATGACGACAGGGCAGTTGAGGTGGGCGAGGTAGCGGGGGTGGTGGAAGTAGATCGCGTCCTGGAGGTAGACCTCCTCCAGCTCGTCGAGTACGGCCGTGGTGTCGTGCAGGGGCTTGTCGAGGTCGATCCGCTCGATGCGGGGAGCGAGGTCGTCGACCGCGACACCCGTGAACGGGCGGTCGGTGGTGGCGAGTCTGGCCGCCACCCGCTCGACCCCTTCGGTCACGGAGCGGCGGTACCGGTCCGCGGTGGTGTCGTTGAGCAGGTGCGAGCGCATGTGGGGGTCCTCCGTGCGGGGGAGAGTCCGAGCGGGACAGAAGAAGGGGCGAAGTCGCGACGTTCAACTTAGGTTAGCCTAACCTAAGTCGAGCGGCGACCCCGCCCCACCTGTGTCTTCCGCGGCGAGCGCCCCGGTCCGCGGACCTACGGCGTCCGCGCCGGACGTCCGCGAACTACTCGCCCGCCTCCCGCAGTTGCTCCTCGCTCAGCCCGTGCCGCCAATAACCGACGAAGGCGACCCGGCGGCGGTCCAGGCCGCGTTCGCGCACGAGATGGCGGCGCAGCTCCCGCACACAGCCGGACTCGCCCGCGATCCAGGCGTACGGCGCCTCGGCGGGCGGCAGTTCGGCGGCCCGCAGTGCGTCGAGCGCCAGGGGGGCTCCCGCGGGTCCCGCCCCGGAGCGCTCGTCCCGGACGAGCCAGGTGATCTCCGCGTCGGCGGCGGTCGCCAGGTCCTGGATGTCGCCCGGGTGGTGGACCTCCAGCCAGGCCCGCACGCGCAGTCCGGCCGGCAGCGACTCGAGGATCGCGGAGGCGGCGGGAACGGCCGTCTCGTCGCCCCACAGGACGACGAGGTCGGTGTCCGCGGGCGGACGGAAGCGGATGGCGCGGTTGTCCTCGACGGCGGGCCCGAGCAGCACCACCCGGTCACCGGCCCGGGCGCCGGCCGCCCAGCGCGAGGCGGGCCCGGCGGGGACGGCCGCGCCCGGCCCGGTGCCGTGCAGCGCGAAGTCGATGTCGATCTCGTCGGGGTCGCGGCGCAGTGCGCGCAGGGTGTACGAGCGCATCACCGCCCGTACGTCGTCGGGCAGTTCGCGCCACCCCTGCCACCAGTTGTCGCCCAGTTCGACGGGGACGGCCGGTGCGTCCTGGCCGGGGTGCGGCAGGAACAGCGAGAGGGACTGGTCGCGCCCGTGCGAGTGGAACGCGCGCAGATCGGGCCCCGCGAAGGTCACCCGGACCAGAGACGGACCGAGCCGCCTCGTCCGCGCGACCCTGAGGGCGAAGAAACGGAACGGGGCGGCCACGGCCGTCGTCATGAGTGCTCCTGAGATGTCGTCAGGCGGACCCGGAGGGGGTCAGGCGACCTTCTTCGCGTTCTCGATGGCCTCGGCGAGCTTGTCGAGGATCGGGGTGCACTTGTCGTACGACAGGATCGGCTCGGGCGTCCGGGCGATGACCTGGCCGGCCTTGACGGCGGGCAGCTTCTTCCAGGTGGCCTCGGTGATGTCGGCCGGCTGGATGGTCGAGGAGCGGTCGTCCATGATGATGATGTCGGCCGGGTACTTGTCGACGTTCTCCCAGCTCAGGTTCTCGAACCAGCCGCCGCTGGCCTTCAGGGCCTTGGCCGAGGGCTCGACGATGTTCACGCCGAGCGCCTTGAAGTACTCCAGGTCGATGGAGAGGTTGGAGCCGGAGACGTAGAAGATGTCCTGGCTCGCGCTGCCGGCGAGCACCTTGATCTCCGGGCGGGCCTTGGCGGCCTTGCGCAGCCGCTCGGCGGCCGTCTCGAACTTCTTCTTCGCCTCGGTGATCTTCGCGGACTTCACGTCGGCGCCGAGGGACTCGGCCAGCGCGAGCATGTGCTGAAGCGGCTGGGGCATCTGGACGTCGTAGACGGAGATGCCGACGCTCGGGGCCAGCTTGAGGATCTTGTCCTTGGACTCCTCGGGGACGTACCAGAGGGTGCCCGCGGTGTCGAACATCGTCGAGACGAGGACGTCGGGAGCCAGGCCCGCGTACTTCTCGATGTTGAACTGGCCCCACTCGTTGCCGAGGACCGTCACCTTGCTGACGTCCATGTCGCCGGCCTGGACGTCGGCCTTGCCGTCCTTGGTCGTCGTCGGGCCGAACACGCCCTTGACCTCGATGCCGTAGTCGTACAGGGCGGCGGCGACACCGGTGAAGGCGACGATGTTCGCCGGGACCTTGTCCAGCTTCACGGTCGTGCCGCGGTCGTCCTTGAACGTCCAGGGGCCGGACTTGTCGGCCGCCTTCGTCGACTCCGCGCCACCGCTTTTCGAGTCCTTGCCGTCTCCGCAGGCGGCGAGGGCGGCCCCGAGGCCGAGGGCGCCTCCGGCGGCGAGGATGCCGCGACGGGTGAGGTGGGTGGCACGGGCGTTGGGCATGAGTGTGGCTGCTTTCGGCACGGGGCGGGAGCGCCCGCCGGACGAGTTCAAAGGTAGGTTAGCCTAACCTCAGTACTTGTCCAGAGGGTGGGTGTCCCGAGTGCCCAACCCGGCTGCCAGGCTGGCCAGTTGGCCTTCTCGGCGGGAGTGCCGGACGCGCCGCGGCCACCGGCGGGCGGGTGCCCGGACGGTGGCCGCGGTCTTCGGGTCGTGCTCGGGGGTCAGCCGGTGAGCCCCAGCTCCCGCGCGATCAGCATGCGCTGGACCTCGCTGGTGCCCTCGCCGATCTCCAGGATCTTGGAGTCGCGCCACATACGGGCCACCGGGTACTCGTTCATGAAGCCGTAGCCGCCGTGGACCTGTGTGGCGTCACGGGCGTTGTCGACGGCGACTGTGGAGGAGTACAGCTTGGCGACCGCCGCCTCCTTCTTGAAGGGCTCGCCGGCGACCAGACGGGAAGCGGCGTCACGCCAGCCCACCCGGGCCATGTGCGCCTTCATCTCCATGTCGGCGATCTTGAACTGGATCGCCTGGTTGGCGCCGATCGGGCGGCCGAACGCGTGCCGCTCCTTGGCGTACTTGACCGACTCGTCGACGCAGCCCTGCGCGAGGCCCGTGGCCAGGGCCGCGATGGCGATGCGGCCCTCGTCCAGGATGCGCAGGAACTGCGCGTAGCCGCGGCCCTCCTCGCCGAGCAGGTTGGCCGCCGGGACGCGCACGTCCGCGAAGGACAGCTCACGGGTGTCGGAGGCGTTCCAGCCGACCTTCGAGTACGGGGCGGCGACCGTGAAGCCGGGGGTGCCGGCGGGCACGATGATCGCGGAGATCAGCGGCTTGCCGTCGGGCTTGCGGCCGGTGACCGCGGTGACCGTCACCAGCCCCGTGATGTCCGTGCCGGAGTTGGTGATGAAGCACTTGCTCCCGTTGATGACCCATTCGTCGGTCTCGGGGTCGAGCCGGGCCGTGGTGCGGGTCGCGCCCGCGTCCGAGCCGCCGTCCGGCTCGGTCAGGCCGAAGGCGCCGAGGATCTCGCCGGAGCACAGCCGCGGCAGCCACTGGCGCTTCTGTTCCTCGGTGCCGAACAGGTGGATGGGCATGGCGCCCAGCGAGACGCCCGCCTCCAGGGTGATGGCCACGGACGAGTCGACGCGGGCCAGTTCCTCCAGGGCGATGCCCAGGGCGAGGTAGTCGCCGCCCATGCCGCCGTACTCCTCGGGGAACGGCAGCCCGAACAGGCCCATGCGGCCCATCTCCCGCACGATCTCGTACGGGAACTCGTGCCGCTCGTAGAAGTCGCCGATCTTCGGGGCCACGACGTCGTGCGCGAACGCCTCGACCGTGCGGCGGAGTTCCTCGAGCTCGGGGGAGAGGCGGTGGTCCAGGGACATGCTGTTCACTCCTGGTGGGACTGCGCCGTTTTACCGAGCGCGTTGACGGTGCGGGACGGGCTGGGTCGGCCCAGTTGTCCGGCCATCCACACGCTTGTGGCGGTGAGTTGGCCGAGGTCGACCCCGGTGTCGATACCGAGGCCCTGGAGCATCCACACGAGGTCTTCCGTGGCGAGGTTGCCCGTCGCCGACTTCGCGTACGGGCAGCCGCCGAGGCCGCCCGCTGAGGCGTCGACCGTGGTGACGCCGTGCTGGAGGGCGGCCAGGGTGTTGGACAGCGCCTGGCCGTAGGTGTCGTGGAAGTGGACGCCGAGCGCGCTGGTGGGCACGCCCTCCTCGTTCAGCTCGGCGAGCAGGGCCTGCACATGGCCCGGCGTCGCCACCCCGATCGTGTCGCCGAGGCTCAGCTCGTCACAGCCGAGGTCGCGCAGCGCCTTGCAGACGCGGACGACCTGATGGACCGGGACAGGACCCTCCCACGGGTCGCCGAAGCACATCGAGACATAGCCGCGGACCACGCTGCCCGCGTCCTTGGCGCGGCGCACCACCGGCTCGAACATGGCGAGCGACTCGTCGACCGTGCGGTTGAGGTTGGCCTTCGCGAAGGACTCCGTGGCGCTGGCGAACACGGCCACGTGCCGGGCGCCGAGCGCGAGCGCCCGCTCCAGCCCGCGTTCGTTGGGCACCAGCACCGGAAGCGCCACCGGCAGGTCGGCGACCTGCGGGTACAGCTGCTCGGCGTCCGCCAGCTGGGGAACCCACTTGGGGTGGACGAAGCTGGTGGCCTCGATCGTGGTCAGGCCCGCGTCCGCGAGGCGGCGGATGAACTCCGCCTTCACCTCGGTGGGCACGGCGTCCTTCTCGTTCTGCAGTCCGTCGCGGGCGCCGACCTCGTGGATCCGCACCCGGGCGGGCAGGTCCTGGGTCGGCACGGCCATCGGCAGACCGAGTTCGGAGGTGTTCATTCCTTCTCCTCCGCGGGGGTGATGACCGCCAGGACCTGGTCCATGGCGACCGTCGTGCCGGGGGTGACGTCCAGTTCGCTGACCGTCCCGGCGTGCGGCGCGGAGATGACGTGCTCCATCTTCATCGCCTCGACCACGAGCAGGCTCTGACCGGCCGCCACCTCGTCGCCGACGGCCACCTTCACGACGGTCACCGTGCCGGGCATGGGCGCGGTCAGCGAGTCGGCGCCGGCGTGCGCCGATCCGGTGAGCGCGGCGGCCACCGGGTCGTGGTCGCGCACGTGCCAGGCGTCTCCGTCACGGCCGATCCAGTCGGCGGCGCGGTGGAAGGTGTGCCGCACCCCGTCGAGCGTCACCGCGACCCGGTCGGCGGTGACCGTGTGGGTGCCGCGCGGGGTGTACTCCACCGGGTCGACTACTCGCAGCCAGAAGCCCACCGGCTTCGGGGTGCCGCCGATCCGCCAGCCGCTCGGCACCGAGAACGGGTCCCGCCAGCCCTCGCCGGCCGGGGCCAGGGCGTCGAGCCGGACGGCCGCGGCCGCCTCGTAGACCTCCTCCGGCACGCCGTCCGGGACCAGGCCGTCCGCCTCCCGCTCGACCAGACCAGTGTCCAGGTCGCCCGCGACCACGGCCGGGTGGGCCAGCAGCCGGCGCAGGAAGCCCGCGTTCGTCTGGACCCCGAGGGTGACGGTTTCGGCGAGGGCGGCCCGGAGCCGGCGCAGCGCGGTGGGGCGGTCGGGGCCGTACGCGATGACCTTGGAGAGCATCGGGTCGTAGAGGCTGCCCACCTCGGTGCCCTCCGTCAGGCCCGAGTCGGTGCGCACCCCGTCGCCCTGGGGCTCGTGCAGCGCGAGCACGGTGCCGCCGGAGGGCAGGAAGCCGCGCGCCGGGTCCTCGGCGCAGATCCGGGCCTCGACCGCGTGCCCGGTGAGGGTGATGTCCTCCTGCCCGTACGGCAGCTTCTCCCCGGCGGCGACCCGCAGCTGCCACTCGACGAGGTCGAGCCCGGTGACCAGCTCGGTCACCGGGTGCTCCACCTGGAGCCGGGTGTTCATCTCCATGAAGTAGTACGACGACGGGTCGCCGCCGGGGACGATGAACTCCACCGTGCCCGCGCCCCGGTAGCCGCAGGAGCGGGCCGCCTGGACGGCCGCCTCTCCCATCGCGGCCCGGGTGGCCTCGTCGAGGAGGACGCTGGGCGCCTCCTCGATGATCTTCTGGTGGCGGCGCTGGAGGGAGCACTCGCGCTCGCCCAGGTGCACGACGTTGCCGTGCCCGTCCGCCAGGACCTGGATCTCGATGTGCCGGGGCCGGTCGACCCAGCGCTCGACGAGCAGCGTGTCGTCGCCGAAGGAGGCCCGCGCCTCGCGCCGGGCGGCGGCGATCTCGTCGGCCAGCACGGCGGCGTCGCGGACCAGCCGCATGCCCTTGCCGCCGCCGCCCGCGCTGGGCTTCAGCAGCACCGGGACGCCGATCTCACGGGCGGCCGCGATCAGTTCCGCGTCCGTCAGACCGCTGCCCGAGGAACCGGGGACGACCGGGACACCGGCCGCCTTCACCGTCTCCTTGGCGCGGATCTTGTCGCCCATCAGGGAGATCGCCTCGGCCGGGGGGCCGATGAAGACCAGTCCGGCCTCGGCGCAGGCGCGCGCGAAGGCGGCGTTCTCGGCGAGGAAGCCGTACCCCGGGTGGACCGCCTGGGCGCCGGTGCGGGCCGCCGCCTCCAGCAGCGCCTCGATGGACAGATAGCTCTCCGACGCGGGCGCCGGCCCGATCCGTACCGCGGTGTCGGCCTCCCGGACGTGCCGGGCGTCCGCGTCGGCGTCCGAGAAGACGGCCACCGAGCGCACACCGAGCGCGCGCAGCGTCCGGATGACGCGGACGGCGATCTCGCCCCGGTTGGCCACAAGCACCGTGTCAAACATGGGTCCCCTCACATCCGGAAGACGCCGAACTGGGGGTCACCCAGGGGCGCGTTGGCGCAGGCGGTCAAGGCGAGTCCGAGGACCTGCCGGGTCTCCAGCGGGTCGATGACGCCGTCGTCCCAGAGCCGGGCGCTCGCGTAGTAGGCGTTGCCCTGCTGCTCGTACTGCCGGCGGATCGGGTCCTTGAAGTCCTCCTCGTCCGCCGCCGGCCAGGAGTCCCCGCGCCCCTCGATCTGGTCGCGCTTGACGGTCGCGAGGACGGACGCGGCCTGCTCGCCGCCCATCACGGAGATCTTGGCGCCGGGCCACATCCACAGGAAGCGCGGCGAATAGGCCCGGCCGCACATCGAGTAGTTGCCCGCGCCGTACGAACCGCCGATCACGACGGTCAGCTTCGGCACCCGGGTGCAGGCGACGGCCGTGACCATCTTGGCGCCGTGCTTGGCGATGCCGCCCGCCTCGTACTGGCGGCCCACCATGAAGCCGGAGATGTTCTGCAGGAACACCAGCGGGATGCCGCGCTGGTCGCACAGCTCGATGAAGTGGGCGCCCTTCTGGGCCGACTCCGAGAAGAGGATGCCGTTGTTCGCGACGATCCCGACCGGGTGTCCGTGGATCCGCGCGAAGCCGGTGACCAGGGTCTGGCCGAACTCGGCCTTGAACTCCGAGAAGCGCGAGCCGTCGACCACGCGCGCGATGACCTCGCGCACGTCGTACGGGGTGCGGGAGTCGACCGGCACAGCGCCGTACAGCCCGAACGGGTCGACCTTGGGCTCGGCGGCCGCGGTGACCTCCCAGGGGAGCTTCCCGCGCGCGGGGAGCGTGGCCACGATGTTCCGCACGATCCGCAGCGCGTGGGCGTCGTCCTCCGCGAGGTGGTCGGTGACGCCCGACACGCGCGAGTGGACCTCGCCGCCGCCCAGCTCCTCGGCCGTGACGACCTCGCCGGTGGCTGCCTTCACCAGCGGCGGACCGCCCAGGAAGATCGTGCCCTGGTTGCGCACGATCACGGCCTCGTCGCTCATCGCCGGGACGTAGGCGCCGCCGGCCGTGCACGAGCCGAGGACGGCCGCGATCTGGGGGATGCCGGCGCCGGACATCCGCGCCTGGTTGTAGAAGATCCGCCCGAAGTGCTCGCGGTCGGGGAACACCTCGTCCTGCATGGGCAGGAAGGCGCCCCCGGAGTCCACCAGGTAGACGCAGGGAAGACGGTTCTCCAGCGCCACCTCCTGGGCGCGCAGGTGCTTCTTGACCGTCATCGGGTAGTACGTGCCGCCCTTGACCGTGGCGTCGTTCGCGACGATCACGCACTCGCGCCCGCTCACCCGGCCGATCCCGGCGATGACGCCGGCGGCCGGGGCCGCCCCGTCGTACATCCCGTCGGCGGCGAGGGGGGCCAGCTCCAGGAACGGGGAGCCGGGGTCGAGCAGGGCGTCCACCCGGTCGCGGGGCAGCAGCTTGCCGCGCGCGGTGTGCCGCGCACGGGCCTTCTCGCCGCCGCCGAGGCGCACCGCGGCCAGCTTGGCGCGCAGCTCCTCGCCGAGCGCGCGGTGCGCCGCCTCGTTGGCCCTCCAGGCCTCCGACGCGGGATCCGCCGCGCTCGTCAGCTCCGGTGCCTCTTGCATCCTGCGGTCTCCTCACCAGGTGATCGACCAAGTTAATGAGCGTTAACGCATTTCCTTCAGGTTAACGAGCGCTAACCCGCCTGTCTAGAATTGTTTTCATGGCCACCAGAACCGACGCCCCCACCCGGCGCGAGCAGATCCTCAGGGAGGCCGCGCGGCTCTTCGCCGAGCGCGGTTTCCACGGCGTGGGAGTGGACGAGATAGGAGCCGCGGTCGGAATCAGCGGCCCCGGTCTCTACCGTCACTTCGCCGGCAAGGACGCGATGCTCGCCGAACTGCTGGTGGGGATCAGCGGTCAGCTGCTCACGGGCGGTCGGCGCCGGGTCGCGGAGGCCGAGGGAGGCGCCGAGGGCCTCCTGGACTCGCTGATCGAGGGGCACATCGACTTCGCGCTCGACGACCGTCCCCTGATCACCCTGCACGACCGCGAGCTGGACCGCCTGCGGGACAGCGACCGCAAGCTCGTGCGCCAGCTTCAGCGCCAGTACGTCGAACTGTGGGTGGAGGTGGTCCGCGAGGTGTATCCGGAACTGACCGAGCCCGCGGCCCGGTCGGCCGTGCACTCGGTCTTCGGGCTGCTGAACTCGACCCCGCACCTGGGACGGCCCGGGGCGCTCCCCGGGCGCGCGGGCACGGCGGAACTGCTGCACCGGATGGCACGGGGGGCGTTCGGGGCGGCGGCCGTGACTCCCGGGGCGTGACGAGCGTCTCGGGGGCCCACCCCTGGACGGCGCTCGTGACCGGCGGGTAACCTGATAAATGAGCAAGCGCTTAGACATGACCCAGGTATCCAGGCGGAGGTGGCGGCGGTGCGCCGTACTGTGTTCAACGAGGACCACGAGGCGTTCCGGGAGACCCTGCGCGCCTTCATCGAGGCCGAGGTCGTCCCGGTCTACGACGAGTGGTTCGCCGCCGGCCAGGCGCCGCGCGACTTCTACTACAAGCTCGCCGAGCTCGGCGTGTTCGGCATCCGCGTGGACGAGGAGTTCGGCGGCGCCGGCATCGACTCGTACAAGTTCGAAGCCGTGATGTACGAGGAGACCGCGCGCGCCGGTGTCCAGTTCGGCGGCTCCGGTGTGCACGTGCTGCTCGGCCTGCCCTACCTGAAGATGCTCGCCACCGACGAGCAGAAGAAGCGCTTCCTGCCGAAGTTCGTCAGCGCCGAGGAGATGTGGGCCCTCGCGATGACCGAGCCGGGCACCGGCTCCGACCTCGCGGGCATGAAGACCACCGCCAAGCTCTCCGAGGACGGCACCCACTACGTCCTCAACGGCTCCAAGACCTTCATCACCGGTGGCGTCCACGCCGACCGCGTGATCGTCTGCGCCCGCACCTCCGCGCCCACCGCCGAGGACCGCCGCTTCGGCATCTCCCTGTTCGCCGTGGACACCAAGTCCGAGGGCTACTCCATCGGCCGCAAGCTCGACAAGCTCGGCCTGAAGACCTCCGACACCGCCGAGCTGGCGTTCGTCGACGTGAAGGTGCCCGTCGAGGACCTGCTCGGCGAGGAGAACAAGGGCTTCTACTACCTCGGCCACAACCTTGCCTCCGAGCGCTGGGGCATCGCCTTCGGCGCCTACGCGCAGGCCAAGGCCGCCGTCCGGTTCGCCAAGGAGTACGTCCAGGAGCGCACCGTCTTCGGCAAGTCGGTCGCCTCGTTCCAGAACACCAAGTTCGAGCTGGCCGCCTGCCAGGCCGAGGTGGACGCGGCCGAGGCCGTCGCCGACCGCGCCCTGGAGGCCCTCGACGCCGGTGAGCTGACCCCGGCCGAGGCCGCCAGCGCCAAGCTGTTCTGCACCGAGGTCGCGCACCGCGTCATCGACCGCTGCCTCCAGCTGCACGGCGGCTACGGCTTCATGAACGAGTACCCGATCGCCCGTCTGTACGCGGACAACCGGGTCAACCGCATCTACGGCGGCACCAGCGAGATCATGAAGACGATCATCGCCAAGGACATGGGCCTGTAAGGTCCGCGAAAAGGCTGCGCGGTACAACTGCCTTATGAGCGAGGCACTCCAGTCTCTCCTCGATCTGCTCGACCTCGAGCGGATCGAGGAGAACATCTTCCGCGGCCGTTCCCGGTCCGCCGTCGTCCCACGGGTCTTCGGCGGACAGGTCGCGGCCCAGGCCCTCGTGGCCGCCGGGCGCACGGTCCCCGAGGACCGGCTCGCCCACTCCCTGCACGCGTACTTCCTGCGCATCGGCGACCCCGGCGCGCCCATCGTGTACTCGGTCGACCGCATCCGCGACGGCCGCTCCTTCACCACCCGCCGGGTGGTCGCGGTCCAGCACGGACAGCCGATCTTCCACCTCTCCGCGTCCTTCCAGGTGTACGAGGAGGGCATGGAGCACCAGGCCCCGATGCCGTCCGCGCCCGACCCGGAGACGCTGCCCACGACCGCCGAGCAGCTGCCGCTGTACGCGGACGTGTTCACCGACCCCGACGTCGTGGAACGCATCCTGGAGGCCCGGGAGTCCGTCGACCTGCGCTATGTCGACCCGCCGCCGTACGCCACCGTCGGCGAGGCCCGCGAGCCGCGCTCCCAGGTGTGGTTCCGCACCAACGGCAAACTCGCGGACGACCCCCTGCTGCACGTCGTCCTCGCCACCTACGTCTCGGACATGACGCTCCTCGACTCCATCCTGCTCGCGCACGGACGCGGCGGCTGGGTGACCGGCGACGTCGTCGGTGCCTCGCTGGACCACGCGATGTGGTTCCACCGCCCCTTCCGCGCCGACGAGTGGCTGCTGTACGACCAGGAGTCGCCGTCCGCCTCCGGCGGCCGTGGCCTCGGCCAGGCCCGGATCTACACCCAGGACGGCCGGCTGGCCATCTCGGTGATCCAGGAGGGCGTGGTCCGCGTCCCCCGGTAGGCGTTCCCCGGTAAGACTGGGGCATGAGCGACGCAGCGCAGGACACCGGCAGCGGCGAGAGCGTCACCACGGTGATCGTCGCCGCAGCCGCCAATCTCGGGATCGCCCTCGCCAAGGCGGTCGCCGGCGTCATCAGCGGCTCCAGCGCGATGCTGTCGGAGGCCGCCCACTCGGTCGCCGACACCGTCACCGAACTGCTGCTGCTCACCGCGCTCAAACGCAGCGAGAAGCCGGCCGACGAGGAGCACCCCCTCGGCTACGGCCCCGAGCGCTACATCTGGGCCCTGCTCGCCGCCGTCGCCACCTTCGTCGGCGGCGCGGTCTTCTCGATCTACGACGGCGTCCACACCCTGGTCGCGGGGGAGGAGCCCGGCGACCCGCTCGTGTCGTACATCGTGCTGGCCGTCGCGTTCTGCCTGGAGGGCTTCTCCCTGCGCACGGGACTGCGCCAGGCGCGCGGTGAGGCCGCCCGGGTCGACGCCCCCTTCAGGACGTACCTCCGGCGCACCCCCGACACCGCCGTCAAGGCCGTCGTCATGGAGGACTCGGCCGCGCTGGTGGGACTGCTGCTCGCCGCGGGCGGTCTGCTCGGCGGCCAGCTCACCGGCTCGGGCGTCTTCGACGGCGTCGCCTCGCTGCTCATCGGGCTTCTGCTGCTCTACGTCGCCTGGGTGCTGGGCCGGTCCAACGCCGAGCTGCTGATCGGCCGGCCGCTGCCCCGGCCGGTACGGGAGCGGATCCGCGCGGAGCTGCTGGGACTGGAGCACGTCGAGGCCGTGCTGGAGCTGATCACGCTCGTCCAGGGGCCGCGTGAGGCGCTCGTCGCCGCCAAAGTCGACTTCCGGGACGCCTCGACCGCCGCCCAGATCGAGTGGGCCTGCGAGCGGGCCGAGGACCGGATCCGGTCGGTGTTCCCCGCGGTGAGCCGGGTGTACCTGGACCCGACACCGGGCTATGTCCAGCGGCGGTCGGAGGGACTGAACCCCTGGCCGTGAGCGGGAGGCCGGATGCGGCGGGCGCGGCGATCGTGGCGGTCCGGCGGCGCGGGAGGCCCGGCGCCGTCCGCGGGCCCGCCCGTGCCGGGCGGGCCCCGCCGTCGTCGCCGCGACCGCGGGCGGCCGGGGCGTGGCTCAGGCCAGGCCCGCCTCCGCGAGCAGGTACGCCGTCATCGGGTCGTAGTGGCGCGGGCTGAGGACGTGGTCGTCGAGCGGGACCACGACCTGGAGGGTGCCCTCGGACTCGGCGAGGAAGAGCGCCGGGTCGTTGCAGTCGGCGTAACCCACCGAGTCCACCCCGTGCTGCCCCGCGTAGCCGGCCCACCCGTGGTCGGCCACGACCAGGTCGGGCAACGGGCGGCCCTCCCGCTCCAGCGCCGTCAGGATCGCGCGCATCGGCTCGCCCGAGTGGGTGTGCCACAGCGTGGCGCCGTGCTCCAGCACCGCCACGTCCGCGAACTGCATGACGTACCCCTCGTCGGTTCTCAGCCCGTCCGGGATCACCACGATCTCGCAGCCCGCGGCGCGCAGGGCGGCGGCCGTCGCCCGGTGCACGTCCAGCAGCCCGCCGGGGTGGCCGGTCGCGAACAGCACCCGCTGCCGGTCCTCGGCCGCCTTGCGCAGCCGCGCCGCGAGACGGTCCAGCGCCTCCACGGTCAGCTCGGGGTCGATGGTGTCCTGGCCGTACCGGTGCTCGGGGTCGTCGTTGACGCCGACCCGCTCCGCCATCACCGCGAGCACGTCCTGCTCGTCGTTCCAGCGGTCGCCGAGTTCCAGACCGAGCCACCAGTTGCGCTCGCCGTTCGCCAGCTTGCGGTAGTGGGACAGGTTGTTCTCGCGGGGGGTGGCGACATCGCCCGCGATACGGGTCTTCACGAGATGGTCGACGAGTTCGGCGCGGCTGGGCGTCCCGGGTATCGGCATACCACCATTGTGCCGGTGCGCCCGTGCCGGGGGCGCGGCCGTCCCCGTCGCTGGGACGCGCGTCACTCGCGGGGGCGGGCGCCGGACCGTGTCCCGGTGTCCCGCGGCCGGCCGTCCCGGAGCGCGAACCACAACTCCATGCGTACGTCGGGGTCGTCGAGGTCCGTCTCCAGCAACGTGGCGCAACGGGAGATGCGTTGGCGGACGGTGTTGCGGTGGACGGACAGGGCCACCGCGGTGCGGTCCCAACTGCCGTGCAGTGAGAGCCAGGTGCGCAGGGTCTCGGTGAGGGCCGGGGTGCCGGCGACCGGCGCGAGGAGGACCCGGGCGTGCGCCTCGGCGTCCGCCGGGGGCACGAGGTCGGCGAGCGCGGACCGGTCGCCGTGCCGGACCAGGGACGTCCGGTTGGCGCGGGCGCGGGCCAGCGCGCGGGCGGCCTGGGTGTCGGCGTCCGCCCATCCGTGCGGGCCCGTGGGGGCGCTGACCCCGCAGACCCAGCCCGGCTGCGCGGCGGGCGCGCGGTCGCCGGGCACCAGGACGCGGACGACGTCGTCGCCCGTGTCCACCAGCGTGGAGCCCAGCGCTGCCGCCAGCGCCGACGCGGAGACGGGGTCCGGGGAGGAGCCGTCCCCGGCGGGGCGCGCGTGCACGACCACCCACAGGTCACCGCCGAGCAGCGGTGCCACCGCCTCGGGCGCCGCGCCGAGCAGCAGCCGCACCAGGGCCGCCGACCGTCCGGCCTCGCTCGCGCTCCGGTGCTCCCCGGTGAGGAGGGAGAGCAGCACGGAGGCGACGGAGGCGATCGTGTGGTCGCCGGGGTCGCGGCGCGGGGCGGCGACGCCCAGCACGAAACCCCGGCCGCTGCCGAGGGCGTAGGCCGTGAGGTGGACACCGCCCACGGTGTCGGTGGCGGAGGCGGGGGCGGGCCCGTGGGCCTCGCGGGGCCGCACGACCCCGGCGAGCTCGGCGAGCACCTCACCCGGGGACCGGGCGCCGGCGGGCCACGCGGTCCCGTCGGGGCCGGGGAGCCCCGCGGCGCGGGCCGCTTCCGTGGCCCCGGGTCCGGGGAGTGTTCCGGCGTGGGCCGGTTCCGAGCCCGCCGGGCGGGGGAGCCCTCCGACGCGGGCCGCTTCCGTGGCCCCGGGGCCCGGGAGTGCTGCGGTCCGGGCCGGTTCCGTGCTCGTCGGGCCGGGGAGTACTCCGGTGCGGGCGGGCTCCCTGTCCGTCGGTCCGGGGAGTGTTCCGGCGCGGGTCAGTTCCGTGCCCTCGGGGCCGTACAGGGCCGCCCAGCCGTTCACCCGCCGGGCCAGCTGCCGCAGGACCGCCGGGACCGGGTCGGGGCGGGCCGCGGCGGCCGCCAGGCTCTGCTGGGCCTCGGTCACCCGGCGCAGCTCGGCCAGCCGGGCCCGGGCCATGAGCTGCCACACCGCGCGGGCCACCCCGGAGAACGTCGTCCGGGGCGGGACCTCCAGCAGCGGGAGTCCATGGGCGTCGCACGCCGCGACGAGGGCCGGCGGGACGGTGTCGTGGACCGGGGCCAGCCCGAACCCCAGGGCCGCGCCGCCCGCCGCGACGATCCGGGACACATAGCCGTCGAAGTAGTCGTCCTGAGAGGGGGCGTCCCCTGAGCCCGAGCCCGATCCGCCGGACGCGTCGGGCACGTGGACCCCCGCCGTCAGCAGCAGCTCGCCGCCCAGCAGATAGGGGTAGGGGTCGGCCATCTCCGAGGTGTGCGCCCAGTGGATCACCGTGCCGGACCCGGCGGGCCCGGCGATCAGCCGCAGCCCCAGGTCCTCGCGGGCCAGCAGGGCCGACAGCGGCACCGGAGGGGTCGGCGGCACGGCGGGGGCGGACACGGACGGGGCGGGCGGTGACGGTGCGTCCGGCATGGTGGACGTTTCCTCCATTCCGTTCGCGTCGAATGGAGAAAACGTACACTTCGCAGCCGCTTTCCGGCCACCTAGTGTCGGTCCCGGCCGGCAGTCACGGGTACGGGCGGATGTCCCCGCGATCACTGCCGCCGGTTCCCCCACATCCCCGCACGACACGCCACCGAACGCCTGGAGGAGACCCATGGCCGTCGACTACACAGTGATCGTCGTCTATCTGGCCGGCATGCTGGCCATGGGCTGGTGGGGCATGCGCCGCGCCAAGTCCAAGAGCGACTTCCTCGTCGCGGGGCGGCGGCTCGGACCCGTCATGTATTCCGGCACCATGGCGGCGATCGTCCTGGGCGGCGCGTCCACCATCGGCGGTGTCGGCCTCGGCTACCAGTACGGCCTCTCCGGCGCCTGGATGGTCTTCACGATCGGTCTCGGCCTGCTGGCCCTGTCCGTGTTCTTCTCGGCCCGCATCGCTCGCCTCAAGGTCTACACCGTCTCCGAGATGCTCGACCTGCGGTACGGCGGCCGGGCCGGAGTGATCTCGGGTGTCGTCATGTGGGCGTACACCCTGATGCTCGCGGTCACCTCGACCATCGCGTACGCCACGATCTTCGACGTCCTCTTCGACATGAACCGGACGCTCGCGATCATCCTCGGCGGCTCGATCGTCGTCGCGTACTCCACGCTCGGCGGCATGTGGTCGATCACGCTCACCGACATGGTGCAGTTCGTCGTCAAGACGATCGGTGTGCTGCTCCTGCTCCTGCCCATCGCGGTGGTCAAGGCGGGCGGCTTCTCGGCGATGAAGGCCAAGCTGCCCACCGAGTACTTCGACCCGCTGGGCATCGGCGGCGAGACGATCTTCACCTATGTGCTCATCTACACGTTCGGCATGCTGATCGGCCAGGACATCTGGCAGCGCGTGTTCACCGCACGCAACGACAGGACCGCCCGCTGGGGCGGCACCGTGGCCGGCACGTACTGCCTGGTCTACGCCCTCGCCGGCGCCGTCATCGGCACCGCCGCCAAGGTCCTGTACCCCAAGCTGCCCAGCGCCGACACCGCCTTCGCCACCATCGTCAAGGACGAACTCCCCGTCGGTGTACGCGGACTGGTGCTCGCCGCGGCCCTCGCCGCCGTGATGTCCACCTCCTCCGGAGCCCTGATCGCCTGCGCCACCGTCGCCAACAACGACATCTGGTCGCGGCTGCGCGGCGCCGTCCGGCGCGACGCCGCGGACGACCACGACGAGGTCAAGGGCAACCGCGCCTTCATCCTGGTCATGGGCATCGCCGTGATCTGCACGGCGATCGCGCTGAACAACGTCGTCGAGGCGCTGACCGTCGCCTACAACCTGCTGGTCGGCGGACTGCTGGTGCCGATCCTCGGCGGCCTGCTGTGGAAGCGGGGCACGGCCCACGGCGCACTGGCCTCCGTGGCCGTCGGCGGCCTCGCCGTCATCGGCCTGATGGCCACGTACGGCATCCTCGCGAACGAGCCCGTGTACTACGGGCTCCTCCTCTCCCTGGCCGCGTACGTGATCGTCTCGCTGGCCACGCCGGCGACCGACGCCGCGGTGCTGGCCGTCTGGCGGGAGCGGCTCGCGGGCCGTGACGCCGAACCCGTGTCCGAACCGGCCCCGGTTCACCATTAGAGTCGTAGTACTTGTACTTAGTTGTACATACGCGACGAAGCGTAGGAAAGAAGGCAATCCCCCATGAGCAGCAACGAGACGCCCCGCGGCCCCGTCGACTCGTCCCGCATCCCGCGGTACGCCGGTCCCGCGACCTTCGCCCGGCTGCCCCGCCTCGACGAGGTCGGCACCGCCGACGTGGCCGTGGTCGGTGTGCCGTTCGACTCCGGCGTCTCGTACCGGCCGGGCGCCCGCTTCGGCGGCAACGCCATCCGCGAGGCGTCCCGGCTGCTGCGTCCCTACAACCCGGCGCAGGACGCCTCTCCGTTCGCCCTCGCGCAGGTCGCGGACGCCGGTGACATCGCGGCGAACCCGTTCAACATCAACGAGGCCGTGGAGACCATCGAGGCCGCCGCCGACGACCTCCTCGGCACCGGCGCCCGCATGATGACCCTCGGCGGCGACCACACCATCGCGCTCCCGCTGCTGCGCTCCGTCGCCAAGAAGCACGGCCCGGTCGCGCTGCTCCACTTCGACGCGCACCTCGACACCTGGGACACCTACTTCGGTGCCGAGTACACCCACGGCACCCCGTTCCGCCGCGCCGTCGAGGAGGGCATCCTCGACACCTCGGCGCTCTCGCACGTCGGCACCCGCGGCCCGCTGTACGGCAAGCAGGACCTCACCGACGACGAGAAGATGGGCTTCGGCATCGTCACCTCCGCGGACATCTACCGCCGCGGCGCCGACGAGGTCGCCGACCAGCTCCGCCAGCGCATCGGGAACCGCCCGCTCTACATCTCCATCGACATCGACTGCCTCGACCCGGCGCACGCGCCCGGCACCGGCACCCCCGAGGCGGGCGGCATGACCTCCCGCGAGCTCCTGGAGATCCTGCGCGGCCTGTCGTCCTGCAACCTCGTCTCGGCCGACGTCGTCGAGGTCGCCCCGGCCTACGACCACGCCGAGATCACCGCGGTGGCGGCGTCCCACACCGCGTACGAACTGACCACCATCATGTCCCGCCAGATCGCGGAGGCCCGGAACAAGTGACCCACGACCACGACCTGGTCCTCCGCCCGTCGGCGGCACAGACGGAGGCCGCGCTCAACCCGCCCCCCGGCCGCAACGGCGGAGACCTGGTCGTGGAGACCCTCTCCGGTCTCGGCGCGACGACCGTCTTCGGACTGCCGGGCCAGCACGCGCTCGGCATGTTCGACGCGCTGCGCCGCTCCTCGCTGCGGTACGTCGGACTGCGCGTCGAGAACAACGCGGGCTTCGCCGCGGACGCCTACGGCCGGATCACCGGCGAGGCCGCGCCGCTGCTGCTGTCCACCGGCCCCGGGGCGCTGACCTCGCTCGCCGCGCTCCAGGAGGCGCGGGCCGCCTCGGCGCCCGTCCTCGCCATCAGCAGCCAGGTCCCGACCCCGGGACTCGGCGGTGGCCGCCACGGCTACCTCCACGAACTCCCCGACCAGCAGGCGTCGTTCAGGGGCGTCGTCAAGTCCGTCCACACGGTCCGTACGCAGTCGCAGATCCCGTCCGCGATCGCCGCGGCCTGGGAGTCGGCGCTCACCGCCCCGCACGGGCCGGTGTGGGTGGAGATCCCGCAGGACGTCCTGCTGGAAAAGACCCACCTGCCGCAGGTCACGGCGATGGACGCGACCCCGGAGGACGTCGTCCCGCGCCCCGAACTGACCGCGCTGGCGGCCCACTTGCTGTCCACGGCGGCCCGCCCCGCGATCATCGCGGGCGGCGGGGTCGTACGGTCGGACGCGTCCGGCAAGCTGAGGGCGCTCGCGGAGCGGCTGAACGCTCCGGTCGTCACCACCTTCGGCGGGAAGGGTGCCTTCCCCTGGACCCACCCGCTCTCGCTCCAGTCCTGGCTGGAGGACCGGCACACCACGGACTTCCTGGAGGACGCGGACGTCCTGCTGGTCGTCGGCTCCGGACTCGGCGAACTGTCCTCGAACTACCACACGTTCCGGCCCCGCGGCCGGGTGATCCAGATCGAGGCCGACCTCGGCAAGCTGGAGTCCAACCACCCGGCCATCGGCATCCACGCGGACGCGCGCCTCGCGCTGTCCGCGCTCCTGGAGACGGTGGAGGAACGCCCCGACCCGACGGCCGCGGAGCGCGTGAGCACGGTCCTCGCCAAGGTGGCGGAGCGCATCGCCGCCCAGAAACTCACCCTGGAACAGGACGTGCTGGCGGCCGTCCGCCGGGCCCTGCCGGCCGGCGCCCCGTCCTTCTGGGACATGACGATCCTCGCGTACTGGGCGTGGTCCGCCTTCGACCCGCGCGGGAGCAACACCATGCACTCCGCGCAGGGGGCCGGCGGCCTCGGCTACGGCTTCCCCGCGGCCCTCGGCGCGGCGGCGGCCGACCCGTCCCGGCCCGTCCTGGCGGTGTCCGGCGACGGCGGCGCGCTGTACTCGATCGCCGAGCTCGCCACGGCCCGGCAGTACGGCCTGAACGTCACCTGGCTGATCGTCGACGACGGCGGCTACGGCATCCTGCGCGAGTACATGACCGACGCCTTCGGCCAGGCCACGGCGACGGAGCTGTCCCGTCCGGACTACGTGGCGCTCGCCGAGTCCTTCGGCGTCCCGGGTGTCCTGACGACCCCGGGGACGCTGGAGGAGGACCTGGCCAAGGCCCTGGCCGCGCCCGGCCCCTCGGTGGTCGTGCTGCCGGCCCTGCTGCGCATGTTCGCGCCGACCCACCTGGACTGAGCGGCCGCCTCGGCCGGGCCCGGGGAACCCCGGGACCTCCTCCCCGTTCGCGCGGAGGAGGTCCCGGGGCTCACACGCTTGCCCGCCTACCAGATCGCGTCGACCCACTCCGGGTGGTCGATGAACGGGTTGCGGTTGTGCTGGTAGGTGTCGTAGATGACCTGGTTGCGCTTCTCCTCGAAGGCGCTCGGCGGGTCCTCGTCGTTCCACTCCTTGAGCACGGACAGCTTGCCGATGTACGGGTTGCTGCCGTTGTTGACCTTCTCGTCGGGCTCCAGGTCGGCGAAGCCGTCGCCGCCGTCGTAGCGGACCGCCATGTAGAGGATCATGCGGGCCACGTCGCCCTTGTCGGCGTCGCGCGGCTCGAAGGAGTCCGAGTCGACCTTGCTGCCGCCGCCGTTGGTGACCGCGCTGCCGCCGTTGTCGAAGTCCAGGTTGCCGCGGATGCTGTTGACCTGGACGTCGGCCGGACGCAGGTGGTGCAGGTCGGTGCCGGGCCCGGTGACCTCGCCGAAGTCGCCGTGGGACTTGGCCCACACGTGCTCGCGGTTCCAGTCGCCGACGTCGCCGCCGTTGAGGGACTTGGCGCGGGAGACCCCGCTGTACAGCAGGATCACGTTGTTGCTGTTGTTCGGGTCCTGGTCGGTGACCATCAGCGCGTTCCAGACCGCGGAGTACGAGATCTTGCTCTGGCTGCTGATGATGGTGTGCAGCGAGGACTTGAGGCTCGTACCGGTCTTGCCGACCGCGTTCTTGTAGTACGTGCTGTCGTACGCGGTCGTGGTCGCGCTCGCGGGGGTCGCGGCCATCGTCGGGAGGGTGAGGCCGACGAGGACCGCGGAGGTGCTCAGCGCCAGGGTCTTCCAGCGTCGTATGTGCGTGGCGGGCATCGTGGGGGTGTCCGTTCTACGCGGGTTGAATGGAGCGGGTAATCGGGAGGGTGACATGGACATGCGGTTGTTGGGGTTAAGGGAAGGTGTTGGTTCTGTGTCGGGATTCAACAACTTGGGTGTTCTCCGCGGGAGATGACGGAATGGACAAGGCCCCCGACCGCGATGGTCGGGGGCCGTCGGACGAGCTGGGCCCGAGGTGCGGTCAGTCCAGGTCGGAGGGGTCGAGCCGGTAGAGCGTCGAGGCCGACGACCGGTCACCGCCGCGGGCGGTGGAGCCGGTGCCGGACGCGGAGCCGGAGCTGTCGGTCGAACCGGACGCGGAGCCGGAGCCGTCGATCGAACCGGACGCCGAAGTGGAGCCGGAGGACGCGGTCTTGTCGTACGCGCTCTGCTTCACCGCCGTGCCGTTCTTCTCGACCCAGGCCGTGATCTGCGAGTTGAGCGTGTTGTTGCCGCCCATCCCGCCGCCCATCCCGCCGCCGAGCTGAATGTAGTGCAACTCGCCCTTGCTTACGAGTTCCTTGAGCCTGTCGAGGGTCATGGCCTTGTCGGACCCGGTGAAGCCGAACATCGAGATGACGGGCTTGCCCGTGCTCACGATCAGCGACGCCGCGCTCTGCGAATTGGACACCGCCAGCAGCCACTTGGCGCCGTCCTGGTGCTTCTCCAGGTAGGAGGTGAGTGCGGCGCTGGTACCGCCGCCCATGCCGCCACCGCCCCCGCCGGGTGCCTGGCCCCCGCCGGGTGTCTGGCCGCCGCCCGGCAACTCACCGTTCCCGCCGCCCGGCAACTGTCCGTTCGCGCCGTCGCCCTGTCCGGAGTTCTCGCCGCCGCCGGGGAAGCCGCCCCCGGGCTGTTCGCCGGTCCCGCCGGGTGCCTGCCCTCCGGGGAACCCCGCGGCCCCCTCGCCGGACTGGCCGCCCGGACCGCCCTGCCCGGCGCCGCCGGGTCCGCCGAAGGCACCCCGGCCGCCGCCGGGACCGCCGCCGAAGCCGCCGCCCGTGCTCGGTCCCGCGGTCGGGTTGGTGCCGCCCATGCCCCCGCCGCCGGGTCCGCCGCCGGACCCCAGGGGCTCGGCCGCGGCGTACGCCGCCGGACCCGCGAGCGCCGCGACCAGGGCCGCCGCCACGGAGACCGTGAACAGCCGGGCGCGGCGGCCGGAGCGGAAGACGACCAGCCCCGTGACGGCCGGCGCCATGAGCACCGCGACGGCCGGCCACAGCCAGCCGTTCCAGTCGGAGGTCCGGCGCAGCAGGACGACCGCCCAGAGCGCGGTGACCGCGAGCGCGGCGGGCAGCACCCAGGCCCAGCGCGCGTCGGGGCCGCGCAGGGCGCGCAGCAGCAGGACACCGCCCGCGCCGGTCAGCGCCGCGATGCCGGGGGCGAGCGCCGTCGTGTAGTAGGGGTGCATGGTGCCCTCGGCCATGCTGAACGTCAGGTAGTGCAGGACGGTCCAGCCGCCCCACAGCAGCAGCGCGGCACGCGTCGGGTCGGTGCGCGGCGCGCGCCCGCACAGCACCAGACCGCCCACGAGCGCGATGCCGGCGAAGGGGAGCAGCCAGGAGATCTGGCCGCCCAGGATGTCGTTGAACATCCGGCCGAGACCGGCGGACCCGGCGAAGGTCGCGCCCCCGCCGCCGCCCCCGCCGTTGCCCTCGCCGCCCAGCACCCGGCCCAGGCCGTTGTAGCCCATGATCAGGTCCCAGGCGGAGCCGTCCGTGGAGCCGCCGATGTACGGGCGGTCGGCGGCCGGTACGAGCGAGACGGCCGCGGCCCACCAGAAGCTCGCGACGGCCAGGGCCACGGCGGCGAGCAGCAGGTCGCGGAGCTTCCTCGTCCAGGGGAGCCGGGAGGCGTACAGGTAGACCGCGAGGACGGCGGGCAGGGCGATGTACGCCTGGAGCATCTTCGTGTTGAACGCGAGCCCGAAGCACACCGCCGAGCCGAGCAGCGGCAGCAGCCGGCCCTCACGGGTGGCCCGCAGGCCCAGTGCCGCGCCCGCGACCATCAGCAGGACGAGGGTGGTGTCCGGGTTGTTGTCCCGGTTGATGGCGACCGTGATCGGGGTGAGGGCGAGGACGAGCGCCGCGACGGCGGCGGCCGCGTGTCCGAAGTACCGCTTCACGCTCGCGTGCAGGATCCAGATCGTGCCGAGCGCGGCGGCGACCATCGGCGCCATCATCTGCCAGGTGCCGAAGCCGAACACCCGGCAGGACAGGCTCATGATCATGAGTGCGAAGGGCGGCTTGTCGACGGTGATGAAGTTGCCCGCGTCGAGCGAGCCGAAGAACCAGGCCTTCCAGCTCTGGGTGCCGCTGAGCACCGCGGCGCTGTAGAAGCTGTTGAGGCCGGAGGCCGACAGGTTCCAGGAGTAGAGGACCGCGGCCAGCGCGAGGATCGCGAGCAGGGCGGGCAGCGACCAGCGGGGCGCGGCCTGCGCCCGCTCCGCGGACTCCGCCGGCGCGGTGTGCGGCGGCGGGGCGGCGGGAGTCGCGGGGGCGTCGGGGGAGGGATCGGTGGCAGACGTCACCATCGCACCCTGACGCCCGCCGATGGGCGCGGACTGTGGCCCGCCTGGGGGTGAGCTGTGCGTTCGGGCTCCGCCGCCCGAACTTCCGTACCCAGAACATCCGTACAACTATCGGGACCCCCGGTGAGTCATTCATGCGGGCGCGCCCTTGGCGCGTCCGTATCGCTTCAAGGGGATGGGAAGCCTCCATGACTCACCGGATATCCCGGGCTGCCCGTGTGCTCGCGACGAGCCTCGGTGCCGCGGTGATCCTGCCGGTCGCGATCGCCGCGGCCCCGGCCGGCGCCGCGCCGGCACCGACGGTCAGCTGCACGTCGAGCAAGGCCGGTCTGGCCGCCAAGCTGCAGACGGACATCACCGCGGCGCTCGCCAACCGCAGGGGCACCGTCGCGGTCGGTCTGTACGACCGGTCCACCAACACCACCTGCACGCTCCGCGCCACCACCTCGTTCGACTCGGCGAGCACGGTGAAGGTCACCGTCCTCGCCACGCTGCTGTGGGACGCGAAGAAGCACAACCGCTACCTGACGAGCACCGAGACCTCGCTCGCCACCAAGATGATCACCCAGTCGGACAACGCCTCGACGACCAAACTGTGGAACCAGCTCGGTCTGACGAAGATCAAGGCCTTCCTGACCGCCGCGGGGATGACGAAGACGGTGCCGGGCACCGGCGGCTACTGGGGTCTGACCCAGATCAACGTCACCGACGAGCAGAAGCTGCTCAAGCTCGTCACCGCCAAGAACACGGTGCTCAGCGACAACTCGCGCGCCTACATCCTCAAGCTCATGGGCCAGGTCGTCTCCTCGCAGCGCTGGGGCACCCCGGCCGGGGCGCCGTCCACGGTCGCCGTGCACGTCAAGAACGGCTGGCTCTCGCGCTCCTCGAACGCCTGGCGGGTGCACAGCCTCGGCACCTTCAACGGCGGCGGGCGCGACTACATGATGTCCGTGCTCACCGTCGGCAGCAGCACCATGGACTACGGTGTCGCGACCATCCAGGCCGTCGCCAAGGTCATCCACAAGGACCTCGTGCCGACCACCGTCGCTCCGCAGCGGTACACGCCGACCTCGCAGCCCACGGAGGCCTTCCCGGCCGTCCCGGCGAGCTGACCGGGGCGCTCCTGCGGCTCCTTCGCACCCGTATTCCGTCGTCCGCCCGCCCGGCCACCGTGCCCGGCGGGCGGACGGCTTTTCCCGGGCGGACGGCTCTTCGCGCGGGCCGCTGTCCGGGCGGACGGACGGCCGATTGTTGCGGAGGGATGAAATCCGCTTCGCTCGGTGTTGGTGCCTTCCGGCGGAGTGAGATCTACGGAAGGTGCCGCGGTGGCGACGGAACGGGGATGGGCGCGACGGCTCGCCGGGTACGCCTGGCGGTACCCGAAGGACGTGGTGCTCGCGCTCGGCTCCTCACTGGGCGGCATGGCCCTGATGGCGGTCGTCCCGCTGGTCACCAAGGTGATCATCGACGACGTCATCGGTGACCACAGCCGGTCCATGGCCCCCTGGGCGGGAGCGCTGCTCGGCGCCGCCGTGCTCGTCTACGCCCTCACCTTCGTCCGCCGCTACTACGGCGGCCGGCTCGCGCTCGACGTCCAGCACGACCTGCGGACCGACATGTACGAGACGATCACCGGGCTCGACGGGCGGCGCCAGGACGAGCTGTCCACCGGGCAGGTCGTGGGCCGCGCGACCAGCGACCTCCAGCTGATCCAGGGCCTGCTGTTCATGCTCCCGATGACCATCGGGAACGTCCTGCTCTTCCTGATCTCCCTCGCGATCATGGCCGCGCTGTCCCTGCCGCTCACCCTGGTCGCGCTGGCCGTGGCCCCGGCGCTGTGGTTCGTCGCCAAGCGCAGCCGCTCCCGGCTGCACCCCGCCACCTGGTACGCGCAGGCGCAGGCCGCCGCCGTCGCCGGTGTCGTCGACGGAGCCGTCAGCGGCGTCCGCGTCGTGAAGGGCTTCGGCCAGGAGGAGCAGGAGACCGGCAAGCTGCGCGAGGTCGGCCGGCGGCTGTTCGCCGGGCGGCTGCGGACCATCCGGCTCAACGCCAGGTACACCCCCGCGCTCCAGGCGGTCCCCGCGCTCGGCCAGGTCGCCATGCTCGCCCTCGGCGGCTGGCTCGCCGTGCGCGGCCAGATCACGCTGGGCACCTTCGTGGCCTTCTCCACCTACCTCGCGCAGCTCGTCGGACCGGTGCGGATGCTCGCCGTCGTGCTGACCGTCGGCCAGCAGGCCCGCGCGGGCGCCGAGCGCGTGCTGGAGCTCATCGACACCCGGCCGTCGATCAAGGACGGCACCAAGACCCTGCCCGCCGACGCGCCCGCCACCGTCGAGTTCGACGACGTGTCCTTCGGCTACACGGCCGACCGGCCCGTCCTCGACGGGCTGAGCTTCGAGATCCGGCCCGGCGAGACCCTCGCCGTCGTCGGTTCCTCCGGCTCCGGCAAGTCGACCGTCTCGCTGCTGCTGCCCCGCTTCTACGACGTGACGCACGGCGCCGTGCTCATCGGCGGCCACGACGTGCGCGAGCTGACCACCGAGTCCCTGCGCGCCGCGATCGGGCTCGTCCCCGAGGACTCCTTCCTCTTCTCCGACACCGTGCGCGCCAACATCGCCTACGGCCGTCCCGAGGCCACCCAGGAGGAGATAGAGACCGCCGCCCGCGCGGCACAGGCGCACCGCTTCATCGCCGAGCTGCCGGCCGGCTACGACACCAAGGTCGGCGAGCACGGACTCACCCTCTCCGGCGGCCAGCGCCAGCGCGTCGCGCTCGCCCGCGCCATCCTCACCGACCCGCGGCTGCTCGTCCTCGACGACGCCACCTCCGCCGTGGACGCCCGGGTCGAGCACGAGATCCACGAGGCACTCGGCGAGGTCATGCGGGGCCGTACGACCCTGCTGATAGCCCACCGCCGCTCCACCCTCAACCTCGCCGACCGCATCGCCGTCCTGGACGCCGGCCGGCTCGCCGACATCGGCACCCACGAGGAGCTCCAGGAGCGCTCGGCGCTCTACCGGCGGCTGCTCACCGACCCGGACGAGCTGGGCGGTGTCTCCCCGGGCCACGCCCTGCCGGCCGCGCCGCGCGAGGACACCTCCGTACGCGAGGAGCTGGACGCGGAGTTCGACGCCGAGCGCGGGGTGACCCCGCACCTGTGGACCGGGGACCGCGAGCCCCGCGACACCGCGCTCGACGGGATGCCCGCCACCCCCGGACTGCTCGCCCAGGTCGAGGCACTGCCCCCGGCCACCGACGTGCCCGACGTCGACGAGGTCCGCGCCGTCACGTCCGAGGACTCCTACGGACTGCGCCGGCTGCTGCGCGGCTTCGGCGCCCCGCTGCTCGTCAGCCTCGCCCTGGTCGCCGTCGACGCGGTGATGACGCTGCTGCTGCCGATCCTGATCCGGCACGGCATCGACCAGGGCGTCACCCGGCTCGCGCTCGGCGCCGTCTGGGCGGCGGCCGCCCTCGCGCTGATCACCGTGCTCGTGCAGTGGGCCGCGCAGATCGGCGAGACCCGGATGACCGGCCGCACCGGCGAGCGGGTCCTGTACGCCCTGCGCCTGAAGATCTTCGCCCAGCTCCAGCGCCTCGGACTCGACTACTACGAGCGCGAGCTCACCGGCCGGATCATGACCCGGATGACGACCGACGTCGACGCCCTGTCGACGTTCCTGCAGACCGGGCTCGTCACCGCGTTCGTCTCCGTCGTCACCTTCTTCGGCATCATGGGGGCACTGCTGGTGATCGACCTCCAGCTGGCGCTGGTCGTCTTCACCACGCTGCCGCCGCTCGTCATCGGCACGTTCTTCTTCCGCCGGGCGAGCGTCAAGGCGTACGAACTGGCCCGCGAGCGGGTGTCGGTGGTCAACGCCGACCTCCAGGAGTCGGTGTCCGGGCTGCGGATCCTCCAGGCGTTCCGGCGCGAGGACGCGAGCGGGCGGCGGTTCGCCGAGGGCAGCGACAGCTACCGCCGGGCCCGTATCCGCGGCCAGTGGCTGATCTCCGTCTACTTCCCGTTCGTCCAGCTGCTCGCGTCGGGGGCCGCGGCCGCCGTGCTGATCGTGGGCGCCCACCGGATCGGCGCCGGCTCGCTCACCACCGGCGCCCTGGTCGCCTACCTCCTCTACATCGACCTGTTCTTCGCGCCCGTGCAGCAGCTCTCCCAGGTGTTCGACGGCTACCAGCAGGCCACCGTCTCGCTCGGCCGCATCCAGGAACTGCTGCGCGAACCGGCCTCGACGAAGGCGGCCGCCGCACCGCGCGATGTCACCTCGCTCCGGGGCGAGATCGCCTTCGAGGACGTCGGCTTCGCCTACGGCCGCGAGGACGACGCCGAGGAGGCGCTCAGCTCGGTGTCGCTGCGCATCCCCGCCGGGCAGACCGTCGCCTTCGTCGGCGAGACCGGCGCGGGCAAGTCGACGCTCGTCAAGCTCGTCGCCCGGTTCTACGACCCGACGTCCGGGCGGGTGACGGTCGACGGCACGGACCTGCGCGACCTGGACATCACCTCCTACCGGCACCGGCTCGGGGTCGTCCCCCAGGAGGCCTACCTCTTCCAGGGGACCGTCCGCGACGCCATCGCCTACGGCCGTCCGGGCGCCGGCGACGCCGAGGTGGAGGCCGCCGCCCGCGCGGTCGGGGCCCACGACATGATCGCCACGCTCGACGGCGGCTACCTCCACGAGGTCGCCGAACGCGGCCGGAACCTCTCCGCCGGACAGCGCCAGCTGATCGCGCTGGCCCGCGCCGAGCTCGTCGACCCCGACGTGCTCCTGCTCGACGAGGCGACGGCCGCGCTGGACCTGGCGACCGAGGCCCTGGTCAACCAGGCCACCGACCGGCTGGCCGGCCGCCGTACGACACTGGTGGTCGCCCACCGGCTGACGACGGCCGCCCGCGCCGACCGGGTCGTGGTGATGGACCACGGCCGGGTCGCCGAGGACGGCACCCACGAGGAACTGCTCCGCCTGGACGGCCGCTACGCGGCGCTGTGGCGGACCTTCGTCGGCTCCCCGGAGCCCGAGGAGCCGGTCAGCTCCTCGGCTTGATGCCGGAGATCTTCTTCGTCGCCAGATCCGACTGCACCGTCAGATAGGTGTACGTCGGGTGCTGCGGGGAGCCCCAGGTCAGCCGGACCGTCGACCAGGTGTGCCCGGCGCCGCTGTCGCCCGCCGTCACCCGCCAGGCGCTCGGCACGTCCTGGGCGCGCAGCACCCCGTCGGCGTGCTGGCGGTGCTCCCAGCCGGCCAGCTGGGTGCGCAGGGCCGAGGTCAGATAGAAGGTCCGCAGCCGGGTGCTCAGGGTGCCGGAGTCCCCGTCGGTCACGGCGTCGATGTAGGCGCCGTAGAAGTCGGCCACCCGGTCGTAGGCGGGGCCGTTGTTCCCGCTGCGGGCGGGCGGCGCCGCGGTGGAACTCGCGACGGCCGGCACCGAGGCGCCGGCGGCGATCAGCAGGGCCGCGGCGATGAGCGCGCGGCCGGTCGTGAGAGTGGACTTGATACCGGACATGAGGAACCGCCTTTCGTCTCCTGCTGTGTTGGACAAAGCGGAAACAGGCACGGTTGTGTCCGAAAAGGAAAAAACCTCGCACGGGTGACCCGGACCCGGCCGTGGAGTCGTACCGGTACGCAACCATCCGCCGTCCGTCCTGCGTCCGTACACCAGTACGCTGATTGCTGCGGGAGGGACGACAGTGGACAGTGGTGCGATACGCCGACGCTCGACGCTCGGCCTGGCGGTGATGGCCGCGGCCGGACTGCTCGCCTTCATGAGCCCGGGCAGCGCCGAGGCCGCCCCCGCCTACTGCTCCGGACACAAGGTCCGCACGCTGCCCTTCACGACCGGTTCCGTGCTGGTGTACAAGCGCGGCGGCTATGTGTGCGCCGTGACCTTCCCCGGAGCGCGGGGCTCGCGCAAGGCGATGTCCGTCAGCGTGCAGGCGCGCGGCGGCCGCCCGGTGGTGGACCGCGGGCACTTCGCGCACCACGCGGGCCCGGTGACGCTCTACGCGGGCCACCGCTGCGTGCGCATCAAGGGCTCCGTCGGCTCGGGATCGGTGAGTTCCGGCTGGATCCTGTGCTGACGCACGGATGACCCAAGAACCCCTGGTGTCACGGGAGTTGCTCCGTTAGGTTCCGGCGGACAACTGCGTATTCCCAGGGGAGGGTGCATGCGCAAGGCGCTCAGAGGGCTGCTCGTGCTCACGGTGCTCATCGGCACACTGAGCACGGCCGGGACGGCCACCGCCGGCCCGCCGGAGGCCCACGGCACCACCGGAACGGCCGGCCGGGCATCAACGGCCGACGACGGCAAGGACATCCTGGACCGGCTGCTCGCGATCCCGGGCATGAGCCTCGTCCAGGAGAAGCCGTACACGGGCTACCGCTTCTTCGTCCTGAACTACACCCAGCCCGTGGACCACCGGCACCCGTCCAAGGGCACGTTCCAGCAGCGGATCACCGTACTGCACAAGGACACCGCGCGCCCGACGGTCTTCTACACCGGCGGCTACAACGTCTCGACCACGCCCAGCTGGCGCGAGCCGACCCAGATCGTGGACGGCAACCAGGTCTCGATGGAGTACCGCTTCTTCACGCCGTCCCGGCCCGACCCGGCCGACTGGTCCAAGCTCGACATCTGGCAGGCGGCCAGTGACCAGCACCGCATCTTCCAGGCGCTGAAGCCGGTCTACGGGCAGCGGTGGATCTCCACCGGCGGCTCCAAGGGCGGCATGACCGCCACCTACTACGAGCGCTTCTACCCCCGCGACATGGACGGTGTCGTCGCCTACGTCGCGCCCAACGACGTCGTCAACGACGAGGACTCCGCCTACGACCGCTTCTTCACGCAGGTCGGCACCAAGGAGTGCCGCGACCGGCTGAACGCCGTGCAGCGCGAGGCCCTGGTGCGCCGGGCGCCCCTGGAGCAGAAGTACGCCGCCTACGCCGCCGACAACGGCTACACCTTCACCACCATCGGCGGGCTCGACAAGGCCTACGAGGCGGTCGTGCTCGACTACGTGTGGGGCTTCTGGCAGTACAGCCTGCTCAAGGACTGCGACACGATCCCCGCGGACGCCGCCCACGCGAGCGACGACGACATCTGGAACTCCGTCGACGCCATCTCCGGCTTCTCCGCCTACACCGACCAGGGCCTGGAGACCTACACGCCGTACTACTACCAGGCGGGCACCCAACTCGGCGCGCCCACCATCCACTTCCCGTACATCGAGAAGAAGTACCTCCGCTACGGCTACCAGCCGCCGCGCAACTTCGTGCCGCGCTCCATCCCCATGAAGTTCCAGCCCTCGGCGATGCGGGACGTGGACGGCTGGGTCCGCCGGCACGCCCACCACATGCTGTTCGTCTACGGCCAGAACGACCCCTGGGGCGCCGAGCGATTCCGCCCCGGACCCAAGGCGCGCGACTCCTACGTCTTCACGGCCCCGGGCCTGAACCACGGCGCCAACGTCGCCGGGCTCGTCGCCGACGAGAAGGCGCTCGCCACCGCCCGCATCCTCGACTGGGCGGGGGTCGCCCCCGCGGCCGTCCGGGCGAACCCGTCGAAGGCCCGGCCGCTCGCGCGCTTCGACGCGAAGCTGGACCGGCGGGACGTCGAACGGGACATGACCCTGCGCCCGTAGCCGCCGGACCGGGGGCCGCGCCTGCCGTGTTCACACGGGCGGGCCGAGGGCCGGGCCTGCCGTGTTCACACGGCTGGGCCCGGCCCCGGGTTCGGTGCGATCGGGCGGACGGGGCTTTCGCAACACGCCCTAGTACCGCAGTCCGTACCCGATCGGATACAGCACCTGCGCCGGGTCGTCCGCCCGCTGGACCGGCACCGGCAGCCTGCCGCGCGGGTCCACCCGGCCGGCGATCACCCGGGCGGCGGCGCGCACTTCGACGTCGGTCCAGGAGTAGGAGGCCAGGAAGGCGCCCACCCCCGGGATCTGGGCGATGTCGTACGGGTTGCGGACGGCGACCGCGGTCACCGGGACACCGGTGGCCACCAGCCGTTCCACCAGGGTCTTCTGGGACCCCGCCGCCGTCAGGTTGTAGGTCAGGACGACCACCGCGTCGGCTCCGGCCGCCGCGGCGACCGCCCTGTCGATCGTGGCGGCCGACGGCGCCGTACCCGTCGACAGGGCCGTCGCCGTGAAGCCCAGCTCGCCCAGCGCGGCCGCGGCGACCGTCGTGGGCGGCCCGTCGGACAGCGACGGCGAGGCCGGGTCCGCGCCCACCACCAGCACCCTCGGGGTGCGCCGCCGGGACAGCGGGAGCTGCTTCTCCTTGTTGACCAGCAGCGTCGTCGTCCGCTCGGCGATCCGGTCGGCGGCCCTGAGGTGTTCCGGGATGCCGACCACCAGGTCGACCTCCGCGTCGGCGACGAACGGGTCGCTCAGCACCCCGTGTCGCGCCTTGAGCCGCAGGATGCGCAGGATCGACTCGTCCAGCCGGGCCTCGGTCAGCTCCCCGCCGCGCACCGCGTTCAGCACCGCGTTCCACGCGACGCCCAGGTCCGGCGGGTTGAGGAGCTGGTCGACACCGGCCTTCAGGGCGAGGACCGGCACGCGGTCGTCGCCGTACTTCGTCCGCACGCCCTCCATGCCGAGCGCGTCCGTCACGACGACGCCGTCGTAGCCGAGTTCGCCGCGCAGGATGCCGGTGAGGATCGGGTGGGAGAGGGTCGCCGGGTCGCCGGCCGGGTCGAGCGCGGGGACCATGATGTGCGCGGTCATGATCGAGTCGATCCCGGCGCGGATCGCCGCCCTGAACGGCACCGCGTCCAGCTCCGACCAGAGCTCGCGGCTGTGGGTGATGACGGGGAAGCCGAAGTGGCTGTCCACGGCGGTGTCGCCGTGGCCGGGGAAGTGCTTGGCCGTGGCCGCGACCCCCGAGCCCTGGTACCCCTTCACCTCGGCCGCCACCAGGTCCGCCACCGCCTGCGGGTCGGCGCCGAACGAGCGCACGCCGATCACCGGGTTGGCCGGGTTGACGTTCACGTCGGCGTCGGGGGAGTAGTCCTGGTTGATGCCGATCGCGCGCAGTTCGGCCCCGCTGATGCGGCCCACCGTCCGGGCGTCGGCCCGCGAACCGCCCGCTCCCAGCGCCATCGCGCCGGGGAACAGCGTCGCGGGCTTGCCCACCCGGGCCACTATCCCGTGTTCCTGGTCGGTGGAGATCAGCACCGGCAGACCGCGCGGCTGGTCCAGCGAGGCCCGCTGGATGCCGTTCGACAGTGCGGCGATCTGGTGCGGGTCGCGGGTGTTGTGCGCCCAGGCGAAGTAGATGATGCCGCCGACGCGGTACTTGGCGATCAGCTCGGCGGCCGTGCGGACGCCGATCTCCTTGAGATTGGCGTCGATGTCGGCCTGGTCGGGTGCGGTGGCCGAATGGCCGTACACCCGCATGACGAACAGCTGGCCGACCTTCTCCTCCAGTGTCATACGGGAGATGAGGGCGCGCAGGGCCTTGTCGGAGCCCGGGTGGGTGGGGGGCGCCTCCGCCGCGTGGGCGCGGGGGCCTGCGGCCAGGGCGGCGGTGATGCCCGCGGTGGCGGCGAGGACCGTACGCCGGGAGGGGCTTGACGGTCTGTCCGGGTCGCTCGGCCCGGACGGTCTTGCGGTGCTTCCCGTGCTGGAGTCGCGCACAAGCGCTCCTTCCCTCGTGAAGGAAACTTCCGAGGAGCCACGATTATCCGGGAAGTTTCTTCCAGTCAAGGGTGTGCACAGGGCGCGCCGGGTCGGGCGGGTCCGGTCCGGTGGGTGGGTCGGGGCCGAGCCGGTGCATCAGCCCGTCGCCGTCGGACAGAGATGTGGACGTTAGTGGCGACGGGCATCGATGTACCGGCACGTCCCCTCACGTGCGTCGCCGGGTACCGCTGAATCGTGGCTGAGGTCCAGCGCCCGGCCCCGGCAGCCTTCCAGTCCCGGCCGGGGAAACCTTCCAGTCCCGGCCAGGGAAACTCTCCAGCCCCGCCCCGGCGACCTTCCGGTCCCGGCCGGGGAAAGTTCAGCCCCTCCGGCGTTTGAGGAGCGGGGGGGGCCGGGGCGGAGCCCCTGGGTACGGGTTGGGTAGGGGCGGAGGGGGCGAGGAAAGGCTGTTGGGGCCGGAAGGCTGAGGTCAGGGGTGGGTCGAGACTGTGGGCCAGTGGGACTGGAGGGTGCGGACCGTTTCGGCGATCGCCGGGCGCCGGGCCGCACCCGCACGCCACAGCGCGTACAGCCGACGGACCGGCAGCGGGTCGAGGGGCACCTCCACCACCCCTTCGGGGAGGGCGCCCCGGCCGAGCCGCGGAATCAGGGCGACCCCGAGACCGGCGGCCACGAGGGCGATGAGGGTCGGATTCTCCTCGGCCTGGTGCACGATGTCCGGCTCGCTCCCCGCCGCCCGCAGCGTCCGCACCAGCCAGTCGTGGCAGACCCGCCCCGGCGGCTGGCAGATCCACCGCTGGCCGCCCAGGTCCTCCCGCCGTACCGACGCCCGCCCGGCGAAGGGATGTCCGGCCGGGACGAGCAGATCGCACAGGTCGTCCCCGATCACCGCCTGCTCCACCCCCGGCGGGGCGGGCAGTGGCGAGATGTCCCAGTCGTGCGCCACCGCCAGGTCCACCGCACCCCGGGCGACCAGGTCGACCGACAGATGCGGGTCGACCTCCGTCAGCCGGGTGTCCAGGGCCGGGTGACGGGTGGCCAGATCGGCCAGGACCGCGGGCAGCAGGCCACGGGCCGCCGAGGCGAACGCGGCCACCGTCAGCCGCCCCGCCGGCATCCCCCGGCGCTCCTCCAGCTCGGTCTCGGCCCGCTCCACGATCGCCAGCAACTCCTGTGCCGTGCCGGCGAGTTGCTCGGCCTGCTCGGTGAGCCGGACCCCGCGTCCGCGCCGCTCCAACAGCACGGTCCTGGTCTCCCGCTCCAGCTTCGCGATCTGCTGGGACACCGCGGACGGCGTGTAGCCGAGCGCGGCCGCGGCGGCGCCGACGGTGCCGTGCACCGACACCGCGTGCAGGGCACGCAGCCGTTGGAGATCGAGCATGGACGCCTCCCGGTCCTTGACGGGCCGCCGACCGGTGCCTCCCGGACCCCGGCTCGGCCGCACTCCAGTTTACGTAAGCATCGCTTCATCCATCCATGCAGACATTCGCGCTGGTGCTACATGGTGGTGGCATCCGATGCTCGACGCATGCGACCCGCACACATCAGCCTCGCCGTCCTCGTCGCCGCCGTCTGGGGCGTGAACTTCACCGTCATCGAGATCGGACTCGACCACTTCCCGCCCCTCCTCTTCTCGGCCCTGCGCTTCCTGGTGGCGGCCGTGCCCGCCGTGTTCTTCGTCGGCCGTCCCAAGGTGGCGTGGAAGTGGATCGTGGCGGTCGGGCTCGTCCTCGGCGTCGCGAAGTTCGGGCTGCTGTTCATCGGCATGGACGCGGGAATGCCCGCCGGACTGTCCTCCCTGGTCCTGCAGATCCAGGCTGTCTTCACCGCCGTCCTCGCCTTCGCCCTCCTCGGCGAGCGCCCCGGCCGCGTCCGGCTCTGCGGCATGGCGGTGGCCCTCGCCGGTGTGGGTGTGGCCGCCGTCGACGAGGGCACCTCCGGCCCCCTCGGCGCCTTCGCCCTGGTCATCACGGCGGCGGCCTGCTGGGGACTGTCCAACGTGTTCACCCGCAAGGCGTCCCCGCCCGACCCGCTGAACTTCATGGTGTGGGTGAGCACCGTCCCCGTCCTGCCGCTGCTCGGCCTCTCCCTCCTCACCGAGGGACCCTCCCGCGACCTCGCCGCGCTGAGGGACCTGGACTGGCAGGGCGCCGGAGTCGTCGTCTATGTCGCCTGGATCACCACCGTCTTCGGCTTCGGAGCCTGGGGCTGGCTGCTGCACCGGCACCCCGCGTCCACCGTCGCGCCCTTCTCGCTGCTCGTCCCGGTCTTCGGGATGTCCTCGGCGGCGCTGTTCCTGCACGAGGGCGTCTCCCCGCTGCGCTGGGCGGCGGCCGCCCTGCTCGTCGGCGGGGTGGCGCTCACCTCGCGCACGCCACGCGTCGTCCAGTCGGCGGACGTTCCAGCGCCGGAGCGGGCCGGGGCGCCAGCATGACCCCATGGCCGTCGTCGACATCCCCGGTTCCAAGTCCATCACCGCCCGCGCGCTCTTCCTCGCCGCGGCCGCGGACGGCGTCACCCGCCTCGTCCGCCCGCTCCGCTCGGACGACACCGAGGGCTTCGCGGAGGGCCTGACCCGGCTCGGCTACCGCGTCGGCCGGACCCCGGACAGCTGGCACATCGACGGCCGCCCGGAGGGTCCGGCGGCGGACCGGGCCGACGTGTACTGCCGCGACGGCGCCACCACGGCCCGCTTCCTGCCCACCCTCGCCGCGGCCGGCCACGGCACCTACCGCTTCGACGCCTCCGCCCAGATGCGCCGCCGGCCGCTCGGACCCCTGTCACGGGCACTGCGCGACCTGGGCGTGGACCTCCGGCACGAGGAGGCGGAGGGCCACCACCCGCTGAGCATCACGGCGTCCGGGGTGGAGGGCGGCACCGTCACCCTCGACGCCGGCCAGTCCTCCCAGTACCTCACCGCCCTGCTCCTGCTCGGCCCGCTGACCCGCACCGGCCTGCGCATCGAGGTCACCGACCTGGTCTCCGCCCCGTACATCGGCATCACCCTGGCGATGATGCGCGCCTTCGGGGCGGAGGTGACGGTGGACGGGGATGTCTTCGAGGTGGCGCCCGGCGGCTACCGGGCCACCACGTACCCCGTCGAGCCCGACGCCTCCACCGCGAGCTACTTCTTCGCGGCGGCCGCCCTGACCGGCCGCGAGGTCACCGTCCACGGCCTCGGCGCGGGGGCGCTCCAGGGCGACCTCGGCTTCGTCGACGTCCTTCGCCGCATGGGCGCGCACGTGGAGACCGGGCCCGACCGCACGACCGTGCGGGGCAACGGCGAACTGCGCGGTCTGACCGTCAACATGCGGGACATCTCCGACACCATGCCGACGCTCGCCGCGATCGCGCCCTTCGCCTCCGGACCCGTCCGCATCGAGGACGTCGCCAACACCCGGGTCAAGGAGTGCGACCGGCTGGAGGCCTGCGCGCAGAACCTCAGGGCGCTCGGCGTCCGCGTGGAGACCGGTCCGGACTGGATCGAGATCCACCCGGGCGTCCCGGCCGCCGCCGAGATCAGGACCCACGGCGACCACCGCATCGTGATGGCCTTCGCGGTGACCTCGCTGCGCGTCCCGGGCATCGGCTTCGACGACCCCGGCTGCGTCCGCAAGACGTTCCCCGCCTTCCACGAGGTGTTCGGGGCCTGGGCCGCGGCCGGAGAGGACCGCTGAGCGGGCTCGGAGACAGCCCTCGGCGGGCACGGAGGCAGGCCTGAGCGGGTGCGGAGGCAGCCGCGATCGGGCATGGAGACAGCCGCCCGGTCCCCGCCGCCGGGCTGTGGGGTGAGCGCCGCCGCGGTCTTGTCGGGGAGATCGGGGACGGATAGTTTCCGGACGGACGGCGCCAACCGCGCCTGCTACCCGACTGGGAAAGCGGTCCACGATGCACTCCGTCGCCCCCGTAGTCACACTCGCCGTCGTCGGTGCCGGGGACCGGGGCACCGGTCACGCCCGCTGGGCCCTCGACCATCCGGGACGCGCCCGGGTGGTGGCCGTCGCCGAACCCCGCCGGACCCGGCGCGAGCGCCTCGCGGCCGCCCACGGGGTGGAACCGGACGCCGCGGTGGACGACTGGCGGGTGCTGGCCGCCCGTGGCCGGATCGCCGACGCCGTACTGATCTGCACCCTCGACCGCGACCACCTGGAACCCGTCCTGGAGTTCGCGGCCCTCGGCTACCACATCCTGCTCGAGAAGCCGATGGCCCTCACCGAGGACGAGTGCCGGCGGATCGTCGACGCGGTGGAGAAGGCCGGGGTGATCCTCTCGGTCGGACATGTCCTGCGCTACACCCGGTACACCCGCGCCGTGAAGGAGGCCGTGGACTCCGGCCGGCTCGGTGACGTCGTCAACGTCCAGCACCTGGAGCCGGTTGGTTTCTGGCACCAGGCCCACTCCTTCGTACGGGGCAACTGGGGCCGCACGGAACGGGCCACGACCATGCTGATGGCCAAGTCCTGCCACGACATCGACTGGTTGCAGTACGTCCTCGGCCAACCCCCCGTCCGCGTCTCCAGTTTCGGACGCCTTTCGCACTTCCGGCCCGAGAACAGGCCCGAGGGCGCCGCCGACCGCTGTCTCGACTGCGCCGTGGAGCACACCTGCCCCTACTCCGCCCGGCGCGAGTACGGCGACCGGCTCGCCCGCGGCGACCACCGCTGGCCGCTGAGCGTGGTCGTCGACGACTTCACCCCCGAGGCCCTGGAGACCGCCCTGCGCGAAGGCCCCTACGGGCGCTGCGTGTACGCCTGCGACAACGACGTGGTCGACCACCAGGTGGTGTCGATGGAGTTCGCCTCCGGGGCCACCGCCACCTTCACCATGACCGCCTTCACCGAACAGGCCGACCGCCGTACCCGGATCTTCGGGACCCGCGGCGAACTGCGCGGCGACGGAGAGAGCCTGAGCGTCTACGACTTCCTGACCCGGACCGAGGAGGCCGTCGACCTGGACACCGTGGGCGCCATGGACGCGGCGGGCGGCCACGGCGGGGGCGACGCCGGCCTGATGGACGCCTTCGTCGGCGCCGTCGCCACCGGCAACGCCGGCCTCGTGAAGTCCGGTCCCCGGGAGTCCCTCGCCAGCCATCTCACCGTCCTGGCCGCCGAACGCGCCCGGCTCGCCGGCACCGTCGAGGACGTATAACCGCTGGACACCCGCCGCCCGGGCCGCGTAGGAATCGCAGCGGACACGACCGGATCGGCGAAAGGACGCGGGGCGTTGGGATTCCAGTTGGAGGGGCCGGTCCTCGAAGGCGCGCTGGTACGGCTGGAGCCGCTCGGCCACCGGCACGCGGCCGACCTGGCCGAGGCGGCGGAGGAGCACCGGGACTCGTACGCGTTCACCTGGGTGCCCCGGGCGCACGAGGTCGCGGACTACGTCGACGCGCAGCTCGCCCGTGCCGCGACGGGCATGCTCGCGCCCTACGCGCAGATCTCCCTCGCCTCCGGGCGGGCGGTCGGCGCCACCTCGTACTGGGAGCCGCGGAGCTGGCGGTCGGACGACCGGCTCGACGCCGTCGAGGTCGGCTTCACCTGGCTCGCGTCCTCGGCCCAGGGCACCGGACTGAACGCCGAGTCCAAGCTCCTGCTCTTCGGGCACGCCTTCGAGGAGTGGGGCGTGGCACGCGTGGATCTGAAGACCGACGCCCGCAACGCCCGCTCCCGCGCGGCGATCGCTGCCACCGGTGCCCGTCTGGAGGGCGTGCTGCGCAACTGGTCGCGCTCCTGGGCCCCGGGCGAGGAGGGCCTGCTGCGCGACTCCGCGATCTTCTCGGTGACGGCGGGGGAGTGGCCCGAGTGCAGGGAGCGGCTGGCCGCGCGGGTGGCGGGGGCTATGGCCCGGGGGGCCGAAGCTGGGAAGGGGGCGGCAGCTGGAGCTGGAGCTGGAGCTGGAGCTGGGGATGAGGCGGGAGCTGGGGCGGTGGGGGCCGTTTTGGGGTGAGGGTGTGGGGGCGCGCCGTCCTCGGCCGGCGTGAGGACGGCGCGGCGCGGCTCAGTGTCCGCGCGGACCCGCGTGCCGGCCCACCGGCTGGTCCCGGGGCTCGAAGAGCGAGGCGGTCTGCGGGGGCTGCGCGGGCCGCTCCGGCACACCCGCCGTGTTCCGGCGCCGGCGCGGGGTGGCCCGGCTCCAGTCCCCGTCGCCCAGCACGAGCTGCGGGTCGAACATCACCACGACCCCGGACAGGATCAGGAAGACCACCGGTCCGATGAGCAGCGGCAGCAGGATCGAGGCCGGTGAGCTGTTGCCGTACAACCCGCTCATGTACGAGGCGTCGGTCGCTCCGCGCAGATGCACGGACAGGGCGGCCATGCCCGTGTAGTGGGTTCCGGTCAGGGCGACGCCCATGAGGAGACTGGCGCCGAGGGCGGCCGGGAAACCCCGGTAGGAGGCGGCCGTCCACAGTGCCGCGGTCGCGGCGGTGACGGCCAGCACCACGGAGGCCACGACCATCAGCGAGTCGTACTTCAGGGTCCCGTTCAGCTCCAGCGCGGCCATTCCGGTGTAGTGCGTGCCCACCACGGCGAGCCCGGTGAGGACGCCCGCCGCGGTCAGCGTGACCGGGGTGGCTCCGCGGTATCCCACGGCGAAGTCGCCGACGCCCGCCGTCACGATCGCCATCGCGAGGCTCAATGAGGTCAGACGGAGGTCGTAGTCGATCGGGATCCCCTGGATCCGGAAGCCGACCATCGCGACGAAGTGCATGGTCCAGATGCCGCAGCCGATGGTCGCCGCGCCCAGTGCCAGCCAACCGGGCTTCCACGACTGGCGGTTGTGCAGAGATCGGACGACGCAGCGCAGCCCCAGGGCGCTGCTCACACCGGCGGCGAGGTAGGAGGCCGCCGGAGTCACCGCCCCGTACGCGAAGCCGTCAACGGTGCCTTGCATATATGCCAACTCCCCCTGGGAACGGGTTACTTGGATGAGTAACGTCCCGCACTCAGGTTGCGTGAGCGGTTCCCTCCGGTTGGTATTTGAGTTAACTCTGCGATGCGGCTTCGTTCAGCGCGCGGACGGATTGTCCGGACTCCGGACAGGCGGACGTCTGTTCGGGCTCTGAGCGGTGTCGGGGTGGGGTGGGTGGTGCGGGTGGGGTGGGTGGTGCGGGTGGTGCGGATGGTGGGGGTGGCGGTCTGGGGGTGGTGAGGGCAGTGGGGGCGTGGTGGGGTGTGGGTGTGTCAGTCACGGGTGGCGCGCAGGTCCAGGCGCCAGTCCTGGCCCGTCAGGTCGGCGCCGAAGGACCGGTGCGGTTTCTCGGCGACCAGGACGAAGCCGTGGCGCTGGTAGATGCGCCGGGCGGCGGACAGGACGTCGTTCGTCCACAGGACGAGGTCGTGGTACCCGACGCCGCGGGCGAACTCGACCACGGCCCCGACGAGGCGGTCGCCGATGCCCAGGCCGCGGGTATCCGGCTCGACGAGCAGCAGGCGCAGGCGGGCGGTGCCGGGGGCGTCGTCGCGTACGCACATCACGCAGCCGGCGGGGCGGCCGTCGAGTTCGGCGATCCACACCCGCTCCAGGTGGGGGTCGTGGTCCTCGGCGAAGTCGGCGACGATCCGGGCGACCAGGCCCTCGTAGTCGGCGTTCCAGCCGTACTCGGCCGCGTACAGGGCCGCGTTGCGCTGCACGATCCAGCCGAGGTCGCCGGGGCCCGGCTCGCGGAGGAGGACGTCCTCGGGGCGGGGTCCGGTGCGGGCGCCGCCCAGGAGGGTGCGGACCGTGTGCATCGCCTCGGCGAGGCGGGGCCGGTCGGCGGGCGGCACGGTCGCGAGGAGCGTGCCGACCGTCTGGCGTGCCCGCTCGTCGAGGAGGGCGGCGGCTTCGCGGCCGGGGGTGGTGAGGGTGATCCGGCGGCGGCGGGGGTCCCTGTCGGAGGTGGTGCGCTCCACCAGGCCGTCCTGCTCGAACTTGTTCAGGATGCGGCTCAGGTAGCCCGAGTCCAGGGAGAGTTCGGTGCGGAGGTCGGCGGCGTCGGCTTCGGGGGTGTGCGCGAGTTCGTAGAGGACGCGGGATTCGGTGAGGGTGTAGGGGGCGTAGAGGTGGCGGCCGTAGTCGAGGGCGCCGATGACGTTCGTGTAGAAGCGGTTGAAGGAGCGGATGTCCTGGACGGTCATGGTCGGCCCCTGAGGTCGGCTGTCTGACTCAGTCAGAGATACCGCTTCGAGCATAGAACCCGCGAGGCCCTCACGCCTACGGTTCGGGTCCGGTGGGTGGGTCGGGGCCGCGCCGGTACATCAGCCCGTCGCCGTCGGACGGAGACGTGGACGTTAGTGGCGACGGGCATCGATGAACCGGCCCGTCCCCTCCCGCCGAATCCCGGCGAGCGGGCGCGTGACGGCTCGGGTTCAGTCCCTCACGCGCGCGACTCTGACCCCTACTGGCCACTTTCCGGCTGCTGGGGAGTCCGAGGAACGCGGTCCGACGCGGGCCCCAGACGTGATCGTCCTTCGCCCCGCCTTTCACGTGCGGGACCTGTCCCAGCTGCACGCAGCCCGCCTTTCGGGAGCGGGGGAGGAAATCAGCCCCTCCGGCGCTTGAGGAGCGGGGTCCGGGGCGGAGCCCCAGGGGGTGCCTTCTCCCCGGCTCACCTTTCGGGTGCGGGACCTGTTCCAGCTCCCTGGTCAGGGGAGAACTTCAGCCCCTCCGGCGTTTGAGGAGCGGGGGTCCGGGGGCGGAGCCCCTGGTTAGGGGTTGGGTAGGGGCGGAGGGGGCGAAAGAAGCTTGTGCGGTGGGTAATGAACCCCGGGTCCTTTCGCGGAGTTGGGGTACCTGGGGCCCCGGCGCCGGGTGAGTCGAGCAAGGGGCCCGACCCCGGGTGTCCTGAACACCCCGGGACGGGAGAACGGCGGGCCGGGAAGGAGAGGTCACCCCCGGGGAACCCCGGTCGACCCCCGCACCATCAACTCCCCCCGCACCGTAGCGATCCCCCCAGGCGGCGGCTCCTCCCGCCCCATCGCGATCCGCCCGGCCCGCGCCCCCGCCTCGGAGAGAGGCAACCGCACGGTGGTCAGCGCCGGCACCGCGTCCACGCTGAACGGCAGATCGTCGAAGCCGGCCACGGACACGTCCCCGGGGATCCGCAGCCCGGAATCCCGCAGAGCGGCACACGCGCCGAGCGCGACGGTGTCGTTCGCGGCCACGACGGCCGTCAACGACGGGTCGCGGCGCAGGAGTTCGAGTGTCGCCTCGTAACCGGACCGGCGGTCGTAGCGGCCGTGCACGGTGCGCCGGGGGTCGTCCTCGACGCCGTGGGCGTCGAGCGCCGCCCGGTGGCCCTCCAGGCGGTGGCGGGTCGTCGTGCGTTCCTCGGGACCCGCGATGTACCCGAGCCGCCGGTGCCCGAGCCCGATCAGATGCTCGGTGAGCTGCCGGCCGCCGCCGCGGTTGTCGAAGGTGAGCGCGATCGCGTCGGGCGCCTCCGGCGCGGGCGGCCGGCCGCACAGCACGACCCGGGTGCCCGCCTCGTGGAGCTTGCGCAGCTTGGCGGCGACGGCGCCCGCGTGCGCCGTGTCCTCGATGGCACCGCCGGTGAGCACGACCGCGGCGGCGCGCTGGCGCTGCAGCAGTGTGAGATAGGTGAGTTCGCGCTCCGGCGAGCCGCCGGTGTTGCAGACGACCCCGAGCCGTTCCCCGCCCGCGCGCCCCCCGGGCCCGCCGATCTCCGACTGGATGGCCGCCGCCATGATCCCGAAGAACGGGTCGGCGATGTCGTTGACCAGGATGCCGACGAGGTCGGAGGTGGCCGCGGCCAGCGAACTCGCCGGTCCGTTCAGCACGTAGTCCAGCTCGTCCACCGCGCGCAGTACCCGCTCGCGGGTGGAGGAGGCCACCGGGTAGTTCCCGTTCAGTACGCGCGACACCGTCGCGGGAGAGACCTGCGCGCGGGCCGCCACATCCGCCAGGGTCACCGTCATCTCGTCGTCCTCCGGTCGCGCCTTGTCGTACCACTGCGTACGTCGTCGTGCCTGGTGATGTCTCGTCGTACGGCGTCGAACACGGAGTAGAAGGCCGGGTGCGCCGCTTCCTGTGGGCAGGGTTCGTGCAGACCATACGGCCATCGGCCCCCGTTGTTCGCCCCCTCGAACAACTCGTCTTCGCGGTGGTCTTGTCCATACCGCTGCACAGAGGCTAGCTTCTTCTTGCATAGAAAGCGCTTGCTGTCACGTTCACCTGGAAGCGTGCGCGGCGCCCGAGGCGTACGGAGGGACAGACGTGACACGCAAGACGGTGCGGATCGCCATGAACGGCGTGACGGGACGCATGGGCCACCGCCAGCACCTCGTCCGCTCGATACTCGCCCTGCGCGACCAGGGCGGCCTCGATCTCGGCGACGGCACCGTGCTGTGGCCCGAACCCGTCCTGGTGGGCCGTCGCGAGGACGCCCTGAAGGCGCTCGCCGAGCGGCACGGTCTCGCGCACTGGTCGACCGACCTGGACGCGGTGCTCGCCGATCCGTCCGTCGACCTCTACTTCGACGCCCAGGTGACCTCCGCCCGGGAGGAGGCCCTCGGGAAGGCGATCGCGGCGGGAAAGCACGTCTACACCGAGAAGCCGACCGCCACCGGGTTCGACGGGGCGCTCTCGCTGGCCCGTCTCGCGCACGCCGCCGGCGTCAAGCACGGTGTCGTCCAGGACAAGCTCTTCCTCCCCGGCCTGCTCAAGCTGAAGCGCCTGGTCGACGGCGGCTTCTTCGGCCGGATCCTGTCCGTGCGCGGCGAGTTCGGCTACTGGGTCTTCGAGGGCGACTGGCAGAGCGCCCAGCGTCCCTCCTGGAACTACCGCGCCGAGGACGGCGGCGGCATCGTCGTCGACATGTTCCCGCACTGGGAGTACGTCCTGCACGAACTCTTCGGCCGGGTCACCTCCGTACAGGCCCTCACCGCCACCCACGTCCCGCAGCGCTGGGACGAGCGCGGCAAGCCCTACGACGCCACGGCCGACGACGCCGCCTACGGGATCTTCGAGCTGGAGGGCGGCGCGGTCGCCCAGATCAACTCCTCCTGGGCCGTGCGCGTCCACCGTGACGAGCTCGTGGAGTTCCAGGTTGACGGCACGGAGGGGTCGGCCGTCGCCGGACTGCGCGACTGCCGGGTCCAGCACCGCGGTTCCACCCCCAAGCCGGTCTGGAACCCGGACGTCCCGGCCGACTACTCCTTCCGCGACCAGTGGCAGGAGGTTCCCGACAACACCGAGTTCGACAACGGCTTCAAGGCCCAGTGGGAGCTGTTCCTGCGGCACGTCTACGCCGACGCCCCCTACCGCTGGGACCTCCTCGCCGGCGCCCGCGGCGTCCAGCTAGCCGAACTGGGCCTGAGATCCTCGGCCGAGGGCCGCCGCCTCGACGTCCCGGAGATCGCGCTGTGAGCATCCGACTCCCTGACGGGGAAGGGCGGTTGCGGACCTACGAGCCGCGTACCAAACCCCTCGCCCCGCACCCTGCGGGCGGGCCTCTTCTCTCCCGTACGGTCTTCGCCGCCGCCCATGTCGTCGCCGATCCGTACGCGGACGTCTCGCCCGACGATCCCGCCGCCGTCGACTGGGGCGCCACCCTCGCCTTCCGGCGCCATCTGTGGGCGCACGGCCTCGGGGTCGCCGAGGCGATGGACACCTCCCAGCGGGGGATGGGCCTGGACTGGGCCGGGGCCGCAGAACTGATCCGCAGATCGGCCGCCGAGGCCAGGGCCGTCGGCGGCCGGATCGCCTGCGGAGCCGGCACGGACCAGCTCACCGGCCCCGCCGCGCTCGCCGATGTGCGGGCCGCCTACGAGGAACAGCTCGCCCTCGTCGAGGAGTCGGGCGCGCGGCCGGTCCTCATGGCCTCCCGCGCCCTCGCCCGGACCGCCACCGGACCCGAGGACTACCTGGACGTCTACGGCCATCTGCTGCGCCAGGCCGCCGGCCCGGTGATCCTGCACTGGCTGGGCCCGATGTTCGACCCGGCCCTGGAGGGCTACTGGGGATCGGAAGATCTGGACGCGGCGACGGAGGTTTTCCTCGAGGTGATCGCCGCCCGCCCGGACAAGGTCGACGGGGTCAAGGTCTCCCTGCTGGACGCCGGGCGGGAGATCGCCCTGCGCCGCCGCCTCCCGGACGGCGTCCGCTGCTACACCGGGGACGACTTCCACTACCCCGAGCTGATCGCCGGCGACGAGCACGGCTCCAGCGACGCACTGCTCGGCGTCTTCGACCCGCTCGCCCCCCTCGCCGCCGGGGCCGTACGCGTTCTGGACACCGGCGACGCGAAGGGTTTCCGTGAACTCCTCGACCCCACCGTCGAACTGGCCCGCCACCTCTTCCGGCCGCCGACGCGCTTCTACAAGACGGGGGTCGTCCTGCTGGCCTGGCTCGCGGGCCACCAGGAGCACTTCGTGATGGTGGGCGGCCTGCAGTCGGCCCGTTCCCTGCCGCACCTCGCCCGTGCCTACGAACTCGCCGACGGGCTGGGCCTGTTCCCCGATCCGGAACGCGCCGAGACCCGGATGAAGACCCTGCTCGCCCTCCACGGAGTGTCCTCATGACCGGCCTCGCCCGTCTCTCCGTCAACCAGATGACGGTCAAACAGCTGTCGATCCCCGAACTGGTCGAGGGCTGCCTCGAACTGGGTGTCCCGGGAGTCGGCCTGTGGCGCGAACCCGTACGGGAGTACGGCCTGGACGCCACCGCTCGACTCGTCCGGGAGGCGGGTCTCGCGGTCACCACCCTGTGCCGGGGCGGTTTCCTCACCGCACTGGACCCGCCGGAGCGGGCGCGCGCGCTCGACGACAACCGGGCCGCCGTCGACGAGGCCGCGGCCCTCGGCACCGACACGCTCGTCCTGGTCTCCGGCGGTCTGCCGCCGGGCTCGAAGGACCTCCACGGCGCCCGCGAGCGCGTCGCCGACGCGCTCGGCGAACTCGGCCCCTACGCCGCCTCCCGCGGGGTGCGACTCGCCGTCGAACCGCTCCACCCCATGTACGCGGCCGACCGCTGCGTGGTCTCCACCCTCGCGCAGGCCCTCGACCTCGCGGAACGCTTCCCCGCCGAGCAGGTCGGCGTCACCGTCGACACCTACCACCTGTGGTGGGACGACACGGCGCCCGACCAGATCGCCCGCGCCGGGGCGGGGGGCCGTATCCACAGCTTCCAGCTCGCCGACTGGACCACCCCTCTTCCGGAGGGCGTCCTCGTCGGCCGCGGCCAGCTCGGGGACGGCTCGGTCGACCTCCGTCTGTGGCGCGGCCTGGTCGAGGCGGCCGGGTACACCGGACCCGTCGAGGTCGAACTCTTCAACGAGGGGCTGTGGGCCAGGGACGGCCGCGAGGTGCTGGCGGAGACCGCGGAACGGTTCCTGAAGTACGCGGGTTAGCGTTCCGGATCCCCGGCGAAGGCGGCCCGGGACCCGTCGGAACGAGGCCGGATCCATTCCCGACAGGGCCCGGACCAGCGGTGATCCGCTCCCGCGCGGCCCCCGGAAAAAATCTTCGGAAGTTCGTGCAACCCTTCCGGGCACTCGCGGGTCGTACGTGGCATCAGGACCTTTGGAGGGGGATCCGGGGGGATCGCGGGGGTTCTGATGAGGGTGGGGAAACCGAGGGGCCCGGTCGACGGACCGGGCCCCTCGAAACATGTGCGGACCCGCGCGTGCGGTCCCCGCGGGGGTGAGTCCCCCGCGGGCCCCGGAACGCTGTCGGTGGCGGGCGGTACCGTCGGCCCATGAGCGATCAGGCGGGGGCCGCCCAGACGGGCGAGCGGCGACTGGCCACGCTGGAAGGCGTGCTCGAACGCATCACGTACGCCAACGAGGAGAACGGCTACACGGTCGCCCGGGTCGACACCGGCCGGGGCGCCGGCGACCTGCTCACCGTGGTCGGCTCCCTGCTCGGCGCCCAGGTCGGCGAGTCCCTGCGCATGGAGGGCCGCTGGGGCTCCCACCCGCAGTACGGCAAGCAGTTCACCGTGGAGAACTACACGACGGTGCTCCCGGCCACCGTCCAGGGCATCCGCCGCTATCTCGGCTCGGGCCTGGTCAAGGGCATCGGACCCGTCTTCGCCGACCGCATCACCGAGCACTTCGGCCTGGACACCCTGCGGATCATCGAGGAGGAGCCGAAGCGGCTCATCGAGGTCCCCGGCCTCGGCCCCAAGCGCACGGGCAGGATCGCCGACGCCTGGGAGGAGCAGAAGGCGATCAAAGAGGTCATGCTCTTCCTCCAGACCGTCGAGGTCTCCACCTCGATCGCCGTCCGCATCTACAAGAAGTACGGCGACGCGTCGATCTCCGTCGTGAAGAACCAGCCCTACCGCCTGGCGGCCGACGTCTGGGGCATCGGCTTCCTCACCGCCGACAAGATCGCCCAGTCCGTCGGCATCCCGCACGACAGCCCGGAGCGTGTGAAGGCCGGCCTGCAGTACGCGCTGTCCCAGTCCACCGACCAGGGGCACTGCTATCTGCCCGAGGAGCGGCTGATCGCGGACGCGGTGAAGCTGCTCCAGGTGGACACCGGCCTGGTCATCGAGTGCCTGTCCGAGCTGGCGGCCCCCGCGGAGGAGGGCGAGGACCCCGGAGTCGTCCGGGAGAAGGTCCCCGCCCCGGACGGCGGCGAGCCGGTGACCGCGGTCTATCTGGTCCCCTTCCACCGCGCCGAACTCTCGCTCTCCTCCCAGTTGCTGCGTCTGCTGCGCACCGAGAAGGACCGGATGCCGGGCTTCCGTGACGTGGCCTGGGACAAGGCGCTGGCCTGGCTGAAGGGGCGGACGGGCGCGGACCTGGCCCCCGAGCAGGAGGCCGCGGTCCGGCTGGCGCTCACCGAGAAGGTCGCCGTGCTGACCGGGGGCCCGGGCTGCGGCAAGTCGTTCACGGTCCGCTCGATCGTGGAGCTGGCCCGCGCCAAGAAGGCCAAGGTGGTCCTCGCGGCGCCGACCGGCCGCGCCGCCAAGCGGCTGGCGGAGCTGACCGGAGCCGAGGCCTCCACCGTGCACCGGCTCCTGGAGCTCAAGCCCGGCGGCGACGCGGCCTACGACAAGGACCGGCCGCTGGACGCCGACCTGGTCGTCGTGGACGAGGCCTCCATGCTCGACCTCCTGCTCGCCAACAAGCTGGCCAAGGCGGTGCCCCCGGGGGCCCATCTGCTCTTCGTCGGCGACGTCGACCAGCTGCCGAGCGTTGGCGCGGGCGAGGTGCTGCGGGACCTGCTCGCCGACCGGGGCCCGGTGCCGGCGGTCCGCCTCACCAAGGTCTTCCGCCAGGCCCAGCAGTCCGGGGTGGTGACCAACGCGCACCGGATCAACTCCGGGCAGCACCCGGTCACCGACGGCATGAAGGACTTCTTCCTCTTCGTCGAGGACGACACGGAGGAGGCCGGGCGGCTCACCGTGGACGTGGCGGCCCGTCGGATTCCGGCCAGATTCGGGCTGGACCCGCGCCGGGACATCCAGGTCCTCGCGCCCATGCACCGGGGCCCGGCCGGCGCGGGCCATCTGAACGGACTGCTCCAGCAGGCCATCACCCCCGGCCGCCCGGACCTCGCCGAGAAGCGGTTCGGTGGCCGGGTCTTCCGGGTCGGCGACAAGGTCACCCAGATCCGCAACAACTACGACAAGGGCGAGAACGGCGTCTTCAACGGCACCGTCGGCGTCGTCACCTCCCTCGACGCGGTCGAGCAGCGGCTCACGGTGCGCACCGACGAGGACGAGGAGGTCCCGTACGAGTTCGACGAGCTGGACGAGCTGGCCCACGCCTACGCCGTGACCATCCACCGTTCCCAGGGCAGCGAGTACCCGGCGGTGGTGATCCCGGTGACCACGGGCGCCTGGATGATGCTCCAGCGCAACCTGCTCTACACGGCGGTCACCCGGGCCAAGAAGCTGGTGGTTCTCGTCGGTTCGCGCAAGGCGATAGGACAGGCGGTGCGTACGGTGTCCGCGGGACGCCGGTGCACGGCCCTGGACTTCCGGCTCTCCGGCCCGTGAACGACCGCCTCCCGCCGGGGCGCGGGGGCCCGTCCGATGCCCGAAGGGGGCCTTTCGGGCGCCGGGCGAGGGTCATCGCAAAAAATGATCGATCAAACGAGTCATGAAGGTCACAGAGCTCTTCCGGTTCAGCGACGAACGGGGCAGGATGAGCAGATTGACGGCACTGAGTGCCGCCAATGGGCCCAATGGCCGACCCCGAGTGCACTCTCCAGGGCCAAATGGGGGATGGTAGAGACAGTCAGGGCACCTCGAAGAAGAGGCACAACGTCGGTGAGGGATGACGTGAGCGACAACTCTGTAGTACTGCGGTTCGGCGATGGCGAGTACACCTACCCGGTGATCGACAGCACCGTCGGCGACAAGGGCTTCGACATCGGCAAGCTCCGCGCCCAGACCGGTCTGGTGACGCTGGACAGCGGGTACGGCAACACCGCCGCGTATAAATCCGCGATCACCTATCTCGACGGTGAGCAGGGCATCCTCCGCTACCGCGGCTACCCGATCGAGCAGCTGGCCGAGCGGTCCACCTTCCTGGAGGTGGCCTACCTGCTGATCAACGGCGAGCTCCCGAACGTCGACGAGCTCTCCACCTTCAAGAACGAGATCACGCAGCACACCCTGCTGCACGAGGACGTCAAGAACTTCTACCGCGGCTTCCCGCGCGACGCCCACCCGATGGCGATGCTCTCCTCGGTCGTCTCGGCGCTGTCGACCTTCTACCAGGACAGCCACAACCCGTTCGACGAGAAGCAGCGCAACCTCTCCACCATCCGGCTGCTCGCCAAGCTTCCGACGATCGCGGCCTACGCGTACAAGAAGTCGGTCGGCCACCCCTTCGTCTACCCGCGCAACGACCTCAGCTACGTCGAGAACTTCCTGCGCATGACCTTCTCGGTCCCCGCCCAGGACTACGAGCTCGACCCGGTCGTCGTCTCCGCGCTCGACAAGCTCCTGATCCTGCACGCGGACCACGAGCAGAACTGTTCGACCTCCACCGTGCGTCTGGTCGGCTCCTCGCAGGCGAACATGTTCGCCTCGATCTCCGCCGGCATCTCCGCCCTGTGGGGCCCGCTGCACGGCGGCGCCAACCAGTCCGTCCTGGAGATGCTGGAAGGCATCCAGGCCAACGGCGGCGACGTCGACTCCTTCATCCGCAAGGTGAAGAACAAGGAGGACGGCGTCCGCCTGATGGGCTTCGGCCACCGGGTGTACAAGTCCTTCGACCCGCGCGCGAAGATCATCAAGGCCGCCGCGCACGACGTCCTCTCGGCCCTCGGCAAGTCCGACGAGCTGCTGGACATCGCCCTCAAGCTGGAGGAGCACGCGCTCTCCGACGAGTACTTCGTCGCGCGCAACCTCTACCCGAACGTCGACTTCTACACCGGCCTGATCTACCGCGCCATGGGCTTCCCGACCGAGATGTTCACGGTCCTGTTCGCCCTCGGCCGTCTGCCGGGCTGGATCGCCCAGTGGCACGAGATGATCAAGGAGCCCGGCTCCCGCATCGGCCGCCCGCGCCAGATCTACACGGGTGTCGTCGAGCGCGACTTCGTGCCGGTCGAGGCCCGCTGAGGCACGCACACACCACCACCGGGCTCCGCACGCGGGGCCCGGTGCATCCGGTGCACCCCTGGACGGGTGGACGCGGACAAACGGAAAGCGCCCTGCTACTGGTCCCCCCACGGGCCGGTAGTCAGGGCGCTTTCCTTGTCCCGGTACGGATTCCCCCCACGGGATCCGGCCGGGCGACTGTGGACAGCGCCTGAATCGCTGTGTGCCGGCACGGGCCGGCGGCGGACCGGGCGAGCGGACTCACCCGGTACTCGGTGGTGCGGTGCGATCTGCCGGGACGCGTACGGATCGGGAGGGCCGCTCAAAGCTCCCCGCAGTACGTGCCCCGGCGACGCAATTTCCGGGAACGTCCCCCAAGACATCCCCAGATGCCAGTCGCGCCCCCCAAGACGCTTCTGACATCGCCAACTTAGACTGACGAACCCCTTCGGTGGTTACGTTCACATCACTGTGATCTGGATCTCTTGCATATGTCCTGAAGATAGGCAAGAGCCCCGATATGGGAATCGAGGACCAAGCGTAAGGAAGATGCGCGAGCCTTGTGAAGAGCTTATGTGAGGCTCTCGTTGGACTCTAGGGGGACTCATGGTCTGTCGTCACGCGAATGCTCTCAGTCGAAGGCTGTTCGTGACCACGAAGACGGACGAGAAAGCCATCGCGGCTCCCGCGATCATGGGATTCAGGAGCCCGGCGGCGGCCAGTGGAAGCGCCGCCACGTTGTAGCCGAAGGCCCAGACCAGGTTTCCCTTGATCGTCGACAGGGTCGCGCGGGCCAGCCGGATCGCGTCCGCGGCCACCCGCAGATCGCCGCGCACCAGCGTCAGGTCGCCCGCCTCGATCGCCGCGTCGGTTCCCGTGCCCATCGCGAGGCCCAGATCGGCGGTCGCGAGCGCCGCCGCGTCGTTCACCCCGTCGCCGACCATCGCGACGGTCCGCCCCTCGCTCCGCAGCCGTTCGACCACGGCGACCTTGTCCTCGGGCAGCACCTCGGCGATCACGTGCTCGGCGCCGATGCCGACCTCCCGCGCCACGGCCTCGGCGACCGCCCGGTTGTCCCCGGTCAGCAGCATCGGGGTGAGCCCGAGGGCCCGCAGTTCCCGCACGGCCTCGGCGCTCGTCTCCTTGACCGTGTCCGCGACGGCCAGGACGCCCGCCGCCGTGCCGTCCAGGGCCACCACGACGGCCGTACGGCCCGCCGCCTCGGCCGCGTTCTTCGCGTCCGCAAGCGATGCGGGGAGCGCGCCCGGGAACCGGCCGACGGTGACCTCGCGGCCCTCCACCCGCCCGCGGACGCCCCGCCCGGGCACGTTCTCGAAGTGCTCCACCGCGGGAAGGCCCCCTGCGCGCTCCTGAGCGCCTGCCGCGATCGCTCGGGCAACGGGATGCTCGGAGGCGTGTTCCAGGGCTCCTGCGAGCCGCAGGACGTCTTCACGGGCCGCACCCTCGGCGACGTAGACCTCGTGCAGGCTCATGCGGCCCGTCGTCACCGTGCCGGTCTTGTCCAGGACGACGGTGTCGACGCGGCGGGTGGACTCCAGGACCTCGGGCCCCTTGATCAGGATGCCCAGCTGGGCGCCGCGGCCGGTGCCGACCATCAGGGCGGTCGGGGTGGCGAGGCCGAGCGCGCAGGGGCAGGCGATGATCAGTACCGCGACGGCGGCGGTGAAGGCCGCGGCCGTGTCCCCGGTGACCGTGATCCACACCGCGAAGGTGCCGAGCGCGAGGAGCAGGACGACGGGCACGAAGACCCCGGAGATCCGGTCGGCGAGCCGCTGTACCTCGGCCTTGCCGTTCTGTGCGTCCTCCACGAGCCGGCCCATCCGCGCGAGCTGGGTGTCCGCTCCGATCCGGGTGGCCTCGACGACGAGCCGGCCCCCGGCGTTCACGGTCGCACCGGTCACGAAGTCGCCGACGGTCACGTCCACCGGCACCGATTCGCCGGTCAGCATGGAGGCGTCCACGGCCGAGGTGCCCTCGACGACGGTCCCGTCCGTGGCGATCTTCTCGCCGGGCCTGACGACGAAGCGGTCGCCGACCGCCAGTCGGGCCACGGGCAGACGGACCTCGCGGCCGTCCCGCAGGACGGCGACGTCCTTGGCGCCGAGCTCCAGCAGCGCCCGCAGCGCCGCTCCGGCGCGCCGCTTGGAACGGGCCTCCAGGAAGCGGCCGAGCAGGATGAGGGCCACGACGCCGGCGGCGACCTCCAGATAGAGCGTGGAGGCCCCGTCCGTGCGGGAGACGGTGAACTCGAAGCCGTGCCGCATGCCCGGCATCCCCGCGTCGCCGAAGAAGAGGGCCCACAGCGACCAGCCGAACGCGGCGAGGGTGCCGACCGAGACCAGGGTGTCCATGGTGGCCGCGCCGTGCCGCGCGTTCGTCGCGGCGGCCCGGTGGAAGGGCAGTCCGCCCCAGACCACGACGGGTGCGGCGAGCGTCAGCGAGAGCCACTGCCAGTTGTCGAACTGGAGGGCCGGGATCATCGACAGGAGGACCACGGGCAGGGCGAGCACTGCGGAGACGGTCAGCCGCTCGCGCAGCGCGGCCGTCTCGGGATCGTCCTCGGCGGCGGGCGCCTCCTCCTCGGGCGGCGCGGGCGGCGGGGGCTCCTCGGCGGTGTAGCCCGTCTTCACCACGGTGGCGATCAGATCGGCGACCTGTACCCCCGCGGGGTACGAGACCTTCGCCTTCTCCGTCGCGAAGTTCACGGTGGCGGTGACGCCGTCCATGCGGTTGAGCTTCTTCTCGACGCGGGCCGCGCAGGAGGCGCAGGTCATCCCGCCGATGGAGAGCTCGATCTCCGAGGTGGTGCCTATCGGCGTCTCGGGTGCTGCGGTGGTCATGGTGCGGCTCCAGGAAGGGGCCGGGCCGCGCGGAGCCGGTATCAGCCGGTCGGAACGGCCCGGGCGAAGAAGGAGAGCTGCCGGGTCCCGATCAGGCCTGGCCGACGAGCTCGAAGCCCGCCTCGTCCACGGCCGCGCGCACGGCGCTCTCGTCGAGCGCGGACACGGAGACGACGGTGACCTCGCCGGTCGAGGCGACGGCCTTCACCGAGCTGACGCCCGGGATCGCGGAGATCTCGCCGCTGACGGAGCCTTCGCAGTGTCCGCAGCTCATGCCGCTCACCTGGTAGACGGTGGTCACGGAACCCGGGGTGCCGGTCTGGGCGGTCATGGCGTTACTCCTCGTCGAGGCGTTCTGGGATGTGCGTGTACGGGAGGGATCCCTGTGAGTCCAGGGTTCCCCCCGATGGTCACCACGTTATACCCCTAGGGGGTATTTCTCCAAGCGGGGTCACGGTGGGCCAGCGAGCGTGCCCAGACCGCTCCCACGAGGATCACGAGGACCAGTCCGCTCACCGAGAGCAGGGTGAGGAGGTGGTCCTGGCCGCCGGTGGGCCGCGGCAGCCGGCCCGGCGTGAACAGGGTCCCGTCGATTCCGGCGCGGGTGAGCCGGGCCACCAGCCACAGCGCGATCCCGTGCGTGGAGTCCCACAGGGCGTGCAGCACCGAGGCGCCGAGGCAGGCGCCGGCCAGCCGGGCCGAAGGGCGGAAGCGTCCGTCGGGGCGGCGCCGCGCCAGCAGGGCCGCGCCGATGACGGCCGTCCACAGCCCGTGTCCGAACGGGGTGAGCGCGCCGCGCAGGACCTCCGTCTCCAGGAGTGTGCGCAGGTCGACTTCCCGCAGCGCCACGGCCGCGTCGAAGGCATGGCCCGCGCCCTCCAGGGCCGCGAAGCCGAAGCCGAGCGCCGCGCCGAGCAGCAGACCGGCCCGGGGTCCGCGGATCCGGGGCTGCCGGCGCAGTACGTGGACCAGTGCGCCGAGCTTCACCGCCTCCTCGGCCGGCCCGGTGCCGAGGTAGGTCCACAGGGACGGGTGCGCCAGCTGGTGCTCCGTCACCCAGGTGCCGAGCGCGCCCAGGGTGCCGCCGGCCAGGAAGCAGCCGAGGAGCGGCAGCGGGCCCAGGGCGCGGCCGTGGTGTTCGTACGCCCAGAGAAGGAAGGTGACGGGGACGAGGAAGCTGCCGAGCAGGATCAGGGCCGGGAGCGGGGCGACTCCGCCCGTGACGTAGGTGGCGACCGCGGCCGTCGTCCAGAGGGCGAGGCCCGTGACCAGGCAGCGCCGCCAGAGGCCGGCGGGGATCCGGGGGTACGGCGGCGGGGGCTGCTGCGGTCCGGGGATACGGGCCCGGGGCGGGCCGGGCGGCTGGTTCTGCGTCACGGCCATCCCTCTGTCCCTCGGGGCGGCCCCGCGGGCTCGGACGGGGGACCCGCGTCACGGGTGCGCCGGGGCGGCCTCCGGTGTGCGGCACCGGGGCGCGCGGACGGACCGATACCGCGGATCGCCGATCGATTTGTCCGAACCTTATGGCATGTGTCCCCGATGTCGGGGTGCGGAGCGCTGGTGCCCGGGGGAGCGGAGTGGCGCGGCCCGGGGTTCGCGGGGGCTCAGCGGTCGGCGTGGGCCCGTCCGGCGAGCAGGGGCTCGAGGTAGCGGTGCATGACCGTCTTCAGCTCCGCGATGTACGCGTCCCGTTCGGCGCCCTCGTGGGACATGACCAGGGTGAGGCCGGCCTTGAACAGGTGGACCGCCATGTTCGCGGTGCGGGTGCGCTCGTCCGCGGGAAGGCCGGGCAGGCGGGCCTCGATCATCTCCTCGACGCGGGCGAGCATGGTGCCGTGCAGCGTGCCGATCTCCTCGACGATCACGCCCGGGGTGTCGGCCCCGTGCATCAGGACGGCGAAGGACGGGTTCTCGACGTTGAACTCGATCAGCGGGTCGAGGACCGCGTCGAGCATCCGGTCCAGCGGGAGGTCCGCGTTCTCGCGGGCGAGCGCCTGCCCGTGCGACTGGGCCCAGTGGTCGAGCAGCTGGTCGCTGAGGCCGACCGCGATGGCCTCCTTGTTCGGGAAGAACTGGTAGAGCGTGCCGGGTGAGACGCCGGCCTCGCGGGCGATGGCGTTGGTGCTCGCCGCGGTGTAGCCGGTCCGGCAGAACACCGAGGCGGCCGCCTCCAGGAGCTGGGCGACCCTGCGTTCACCGCGGGCCTGGCGGCGGCGCGGTCTCTCCTCGGTCTGCGGCGCTCGCTCCGACGGCTCCTCCGTCTGCTGCTTCTCGGGCACGGTGATCCCCAGCTTCTCGGGACGCGATTGACAAACACGAGCGGTCACTCGCATTCTTGAAAAACGCGAGCGACGTCTCGTGTTTGCCAGTCTATGGCAATGGGCGATCCATGATGCCTGCACGGACGCGGGTCATCGGGTCACGGTGAGGGGACACCGCATCATGTCCGAAGTCGACGGCGCGGACGACGGGCCCGGGGCGAGGCCCCGCGGGGGCGAGAGCGAGGTCCGGGGCGTTGCCGCGGACCCGGGCGGGGGCGCGGACGAGGGGGTCCGCCTCGGGGGATGGACCCGGTTCGTGACCGCGCGGCCGCGGCTCTCCCTGCTCGTCGCCCTCCTGCTGACCGCACTCGCGGTGGTCGCGGGCAGCGGGGTGGCGGACCGGCTGGGCAGCGGCGGCTGGGAGGACCCGACCGCGCAGTCCACGTACGCCACGAAGGCGCTGGAGCGGGAGTTCCCCGCCTCGCAGCCCAACCTGCTGCTCCTGCTCGACGCGGGCAGGGCCTCGGTCGACGACCCCGCCGTCGCCGCCGAGGCCCGGCGGATCGCCGCGAAGCTGGCGTCCGAGCACGGCGTCACCGGCGTCGGCTCCTACTGGCAGACGGGCGCACCGGCGCTGAAGGCGAGCGACGGCCACGAAGCGCTGATCGCCGCCCGGATCACCGGCGACGAGACTGCCGCGGCCCGCACCCTGGACCGCATCGCCCCCTCCTTCCGCGGGAAGAGCGGTCCCGTCGAGGTCGAGGTCGGCGGACCGATCGCCGTGCGGCACGAGATGCAGACGACCATCAAGGAAGACCTCACCCGGGCCGAGATGATCGCCCTCCCGGTGACGCTCCTGCTGCTCGTCATGGTCTTCGGGAGCGCCGTCGCGGCCCTGCTCCCGCTCGGCGTCGGGATCGTCGCGATCCTCGGCACCAACGCCGTCCTGCGGGGGCTCACCGAGGTCACGGACGTCTCGGTCTTCGCGATGAACCTGACCACGGCCCTCGGCCTCGGTCTCGCCATCGACTACGCCCTGTTCATCGTCCGCAGGTTCCGCGAGGAACTGGCCGGCGGCGCCACGCCCCGGGCGGCGATCGGCGTCACCCTGCGCACCGCGGGCCGGACCGTCCTCTTCTCCTCGCTCACGGTCGCCGTGTCGCTGGCCGCGATGCTGGTCTTCCCGCAGTACTTCCTGCGCTCCTTCGCCTACGCTGGCATCGCCGTCGTGCTGCTCGCCGCGGCCGCCGCCCTGATCCTGCTGCCCGCGGCCCTGATGCTCCTGGGCGAGCGGGTCAACTCCCTCGACCTGCGGCGCCTGTTCAGGCGCGGACGGCCCGCCCCCGCCGAGGGCGGGGCGGTCTGGGGCCGCATGGCCTCCCTCGTCATGCGCAGGGCACCGCTCTTCGCGGTGGCCACCACCGCCGGCCTCGTCGTCCTCGGACTGCCCTTCATGGGGGTGAAGTTCGGCACCGCCGACGACCGGCAGCTGCCCTCGGGCGCCGAGTCGCACGTCGTCCAGCAGCACATCCGCGACGGCTTCCCGGGCAGTCCGGGTGGCGCCTTGGAGGTTCTGGCCGAGGGCTCCGCCACCCCGGCCCAGTACGCCGGGTACAAGGAGCGGATCGAGGCCCTGCCCGAGGTGCTGCGGGTGGACGGGCCCCTGGTGAAGGGCGACTCCGCCTACTTCTCGGTGCTGCCCAAGGGTGAGGCCGTGGACGAGGGGGCGCAGCGCCTGGTGGGCGAACTGCGCGCGGAGAAAGCCCCGTTCGACACCTCGGTGACCGGCACGGCGGCCGTGCTGGTCGACTCCAAGCACGCGATAGCCGAGAAGCTGCCGTGGGCGGCCGCCTTCATCGCGATCGTCACCCTGTTCCTGGTGTTCCTGCTGACCGGCAGCGTGCTGATCCCGCTCCAGGCGGTCCTGCTCAACGCGCTCAGCCTGACCGCCATGTTCGGCGCGGTGGTCTGGGTCTTCCAGGACGGCCATCTCTCCGGCCTCCTCGACTTCACCAGCTCGGGCTCCATCGAGACGACCCTCCCCGTCCTGATGTTCTGCGTGGCCTTCGGTCTCTCCATGGACTACGGGGTCTTCCTCCTGTCCCGTATCAAGGAGGAGTACGACCACACCGGCGACCACCGGGAGGCGGTCCGCTTCGGGCTCCAGCGCACCGGCGGTCTGATCACCGCGGCCGCGGTCATCCTCGCGGTGGTGATGGTCGCCATCGGCACCTCCCGGGTGGCCAACACCAAGATGCTCGGACTGGGCGTCGCGCTCGCGGTCCTGATGGACGCGATGGTCGTCCGCAGCCTGCTGGTCCCGGCGGTCATGCGGCTGACGGGCAGGGCCACCTGGTGGGCGCCCGGCCCGCTGCGGCGCTTCCACGACCGGTTCGGTCTGAGCGAGGGCGAGTCACCGCAGGCCGCCCCGGGCGGCGGTCCGGACGGAGGACCGGATGGAGGCCCGGACGGAGGCTCCGACGGTGGGCCGGTCGCGGACGCCGGGCAGGTGTCCGGCGTGACGCCGGCAGCGGCTTCGAGCTCCGATGCCGCCCCGGCACCGGAGGCGGTCACGGACTCCGACGCCGTGTCATCACCGGACGCCGCCGAGCCGGACAAAGAAACGGACACCGAGCCGGACGCCGAACCTGACGCCGAGTCGGACGCCGTGTCGGCCGGCCGGGACAGGGCCGAGGCGCGCGGCTAGCGTTTCCGCGGAAGCTGATCTCCGAGCGGAGGGCGGGAGCCGATGCGGGCAGTGGTGTTCGAGCGGTACGGGGAGCCGGCCGAGGTACGGGAGGTGCCGGACCCGGTGCCGCCCGAGCACGGGGTGGTGGTGCGGGTCGAGGCCACCGGGCTGTGCCGGAGCGACTGGCACGGCTGGATGGGCCACGACCCGGACATCACGCTGCCGCACGTGCCGGGCCATGAACTCGCCGGAGTGATCGAGGCGGTGGGCGCCCGGGTGAGCGGGCACCGCCCCGGCGACCGGGTCACCGTGCCGTTCGTCTGCGCCTGCGGACGCTGTCCCGCCTGCGCCGCCGGCGACCAGCAGGTGTGCGAGCGGCAGACCCAGCCGGGGTTCACGCACTGGGGCTCCTTCGCCCAGTACGTGGCGCTGGACCACGCCGACGTGAACCTGATCCCGGTGCCGCCGGAGCTGTCGTTCGCGACGGCGGCCTCCCTCGGCTGCCGGTTCGCCACCGCCTTCCGGGCGGTGGTCGCGCAGGGGAGGGCGGCGCCGGGGGAGTGGGTCGCCGTGCACGGCTGCGGAGGCGTCGGCCTCTCGGCGGTGATGATCGCGGCGGCCTGCGGAGCGCGGGTCGTGGCCGTGGACGTGTCGCCGGCGGCGCTCGACCTGGCCCGGAGGTTCGGGGCGGCGGAGTGCGTGGACGCCTCCGCCGTGGCGGACCCGGCGCAGGCGGTCCGTGAACTGACCGGCGGCGGGGCGCATCTGTCGCTGGACGCCCTCGGGTCGCCCGGCACCTGCGCGGCCTCGGTCGAGGGGCTGCGCCGGCGCGGCCGGCACGTCCAGGTCGGTCTGCTGCCCGCGCCCGACGGTCTCACGCCGGTCCCGATGGCCCGGGTGATCGGGCTCGAACTGGAACTCCTCGGCAGCCACGGCATGGCGGCCCACGCCTATCCGCCCCTGCTGGAACTGGTCCGCTCCGGACTGCTGCGTCCCGACCTCCTCGTGACCTCCGCGATCACGCTGGACCGGGCACCGTCCGCCCTCGCCGCCATGGGGTCGGCCCCGGGGGCGGGGGTGACGGTCGTCGAACCCTGGGCCTGAGGACCACGGCCACCTCCGGCCGGGGGACGCACCCCCGGCCGGAGGCGCCGCGGTCAGCCGTTGTTGCGGCCCCGGTTGCCCGGGCGCGCGGCCACCCACGCGCGGACGGTGTCGGCGTACCAGTAGGGCTTTCCGGACTCGACGTGGTCGGGCGGCGGCAGCAGCCCGTGTTTGCGGTAGGACCGGACCGTGTCCACCTGCACCTTGATGTGCGCGGCGATCTCCTTGTACGACCAGAGCCGGCGGTCGGTCATGAACGGCACCTCCCCGCGCGCGCCGCGGCGGCGGCCTGGGACGGTCGTCGGGGGAGCCGGGCGCTGCGCTGGTGATCACCAAGCCTGTGCCCGGTGCGCGACGGAGTGTGAGGGCCGGGCCGTGGCTGTTGACCGCGCGTGACACAAGACCCGCGTAAACGCGACATCGGTGACACGGCGGTGTTTTTTGTGACACGGGTGACGCATGGAAACGGTGGGGCGAGAGGGGCACGCTCCGCGGGCCGGCCTGAGCAGGGCAGGTCGGGCTCCGCGGCGCAGGTCAGGTTCCACGGGGCGGGCCGGCCCTCGCAGGGCGGGTCGGGCTCCGCGGCGCAGGTCGGGCTCCGCACGGCGGGTCAGGCTCCGCAGGACCTCAGGAAGGCCCGGGTGCGGCGGGCGATCGGCAGCGGCCGGTCCGGAGGGCACGGGTACATGTCCTGCTCGACGATGGCGAACAGCTCGACGCCGAGGTCCTGCGCGGCGGCGAGGACGGGTTCCAGCGCCGGTACGCCGCCGGGCGGTTCGCACATCACGCCGCGCGCGACGGCGGGGCCGAACGGCAGCTCCTCGGTCCGTACGGCGGCCAGCACCTCCGGGTCCACCTGCTTGAGGTGGAGGTAGCCGATGCGTTCGCCGTAGGTCTCGATGAGCTTGACGCTGTCCCCGCCGCAGTAGGCGTAGTGGCCCGTGTCCAGGCACAGCGACACCAGGGAGGGGTCGGTCGCGTCGAGGAACCGGGCGACGTTCTCCTCGCTGTCGATGTGCGTGTCGGCGTGCGGGTGGACGACGACCTTGAGTCCGAAGCGCTCGCGCACCTCGTGGGCGAGCCGCTCGGTCTGGGTGGCCAGATCGCGCCACTGGGCCGGCGTCAGCACGCTGTCCTCCAGTACCGCGCCGGTCTTGTCGTCCCGCCAGAACGCCGGGATGACCACGAGATGCCCGGCGCCCGCGGCCCGGGCGAGCGCCGCCACGTCCGCGACGTGCGCCCAGGTGGACTCCCACACCTCGGGACCCCGGTGCAGCCCGGTGAAGACCGTGCCCGCCGAGACGCCGAGCCCGCGCCGGCCGGTCTCCTCCAGCAGGACGTCCGGATCGGTGGGCAGATAGCCGTACGGGCCGAGTTCGATCCACGCGTAGCCGGACTCGGAGACCTCGTCGAGGAAGCGCCGCCAGGGGACCTGCCGGGGATCGTCGGGGAACCAGACCCCCCAGGAGTCGGGAGCCGAACCGATCCGGATGCGGGACAGTGAGGACGGAGGCGACGACGGCGGTGAGGAGGCCGGCGAGGGCGCGGGTGACGACTGCGGCGACGACTGCGATGACTGCGGCGGCAACGACGTCATGGGCGCCAGCTTCCGGCGGCCGTCCGAAGGTGTCAAGCCCTGGTCCGAATGTCTGGACAAAACGTTGACAGGCACCCCCGACGGCACTAGACCTGGGGGCAGCCGCAGGGACCGCGCGGAAGGGAACTCGATGGCGTACGAGCTGATCACCATGGGGCGGATCGGTGTGGACCTCTACCCGTTGCAGACGGGAGTCCCGCTGTCCCGGGTGACCTCCTTCGGCAAGTTCCTCGGCGGGTCGGCGACCAATGTCGCGGTGGCGGCCGCGCGGCTCGGACGGCGCACGGCGGTCATCACCCGAACGGGTGCGGATCCCTTCGGAACCTATCTGCACGAGGCGTTGCGCGGCTTCGGGGTCGACGACCGCTGGGTCACCGCGGTCCCCGGACTGCCGACCCCGGTCACGTTCTGCGAGATCTTCCCGCCGGACGACTTCCCGCTGTACTTCTACCGGGAGCCCAAGGCCCCCGACCTGGAGATCGCCCTCGGCGAGATCGACCTCGACGCGGTGCGCGAGGCCGGCGTCTTCTGGACGACGGGCACCGGACTGTGCGCGGAACCCAGCCGCACGGCCACCCTCGCGGCCCTGGCCCACCGGGCCCGCTCCGGCACGACAGTCTTCGACCTCGACTGGCGGCCCATGTTCTGGGACGACCCCGCCGCCGCCCGCCCCTTCTACACGGAGGCCCTGAGCCACGCCACCGTGGCCGTCGGCAACGTCGACGAGGTCGAGATCGCCACCGGGGAACGCGAGCCGCACGCCGCGGCCGCCGCGCTCCTCGAGGCCGGTGTCGAGCTCGCCGTGGTGAAACAGGGACCCAAGGGCGTCCTCGCCGTCCACCGCGACGGCACCACCGCCGAGGTCCCGCCCCTGCCGGTCGAGGTACTCAACGGCCTCGGCGCGGGCGACGCGTTCGGCGGCTCCCTGTGCCACGGACTGCTCGCCGGCCGGGACCTGGAGACGACCGTGCGGCACGCGAACGCGGCCGGCGCCATCGTCGCCTCCCGGCTGGAGTGCTCCTCCGCGATGCCGACCCCGCGCGAGATCGAGGAGGCCCTCGCCGCCGGAGCGGTGCGGTGAGGGCGGGCCACGTCGGCGGAGCCCGTCCCGAGCAGGGCGGCGAGGCGGCCGCGGCGTTCCGCGTCGACGTCCCCGCCCTCGTGCGCACCCGCGCCCGTCACCCCGAGGCGGTCGCGGAGGCCGCCGCCCGCCGGGCGCGACGGCCGCTGCTCGACGGCTCCGGGCGGCTGATGATCGTCGCCGCGGACCACCCGGCCCGCGGCATGCTGGCCGTCGGCGACCGCAGGCTCGCCATGGCCGACCGCGCCGGTCTGCTGGAGCGCCTGTGCGTCGCGCTCTCCCGCCCCGGCGTCGACGGTGTGCTCGCCACCGCCGACATACTCGACGACCTGCTCCTGCTCGGTGTGCTCGACCGCAAGGTGGTCATCGGCTCCATGAACCGGGGCGGACTCGCGGGCTCCGCGTTCGAGCTCGACGACCGCTTCACGGGCCACCGCCCCGAGGACATCGAACGGCTCGGCTTCGACGCCGGCAAACTGCTGCTGCGCATCGACTACGACGACCCCGGCTCCCTGCGCACCCTGGAGTCCGCCGCCCGGGTGATCGACGACATGGCCGGACGCCGACTCCCGGTCTTCGTCGAACCGTTCCTCTGCCGTCGCCGGGCCGACGGCACCCTGCGCAACGATCTGAGCGCCGAGGCCGTCACCACGTCCCTCGCCGTCGCCGGCGGTCTGGGCGGCAGTTCGGCGTACACCTGGCTGAAGGTCCCTGTCACCGAGAACCCCGACGACATGGCCCGGGTGATGGAGACCTCCACGCTGCCCGCCGTGCTGCTCGGCGGCGATGTCGGCGAGGACCAGGAGGGTGCGTACGAGAAATGGCGCGGGGCGCTCCGACTCCCCACCGTGCAGGGCCTGGTGGTGGGCCGTTCGCTGCTGTACCCCGCGGACGGCGACGTCGCCGCGGCCGTGGACACCGCCGTAGGACTCCTGTGAGGGCCGCATGAGACGTCCGGACAACGGGCTGCACGTGCCGAGGGGCACCGCGGCCGACGCCCACTACGCCCTCGACATCGACCCCGAACGGGCCGGCTGGACCCACTGCAGCCTGCGCGTCGTGGAACTGGCACCCGGTGGCACCCACACGTTCACCACCGGGGACAGCGAATGGATCGTGCTCCCGCTCGCCGGCGGCTGCACGGTGCGCACCAAGGACGGCATCGAAGAAGAGGAGTTCCAACTCCTGGGCCGACGTGGGGTGTTCGACGCGGTCTCCGACTTCGCGTACGTTCCCCGTGAGGCCCGGGCCCAGATCGCCTCCGGCGCGGGAGGCCGCTTCGCCCTGGCAGGAGCGAAGTGCGAGCGCCGACTCCCCGCCCGCTACGGCCCCGCGCCGGAGGTTCCCGTCGAAGCCCGCGGCAGCGGAAACTGCGCACGGCAGGTGCGCAACTTCGCCGCCGCGGACGTCTTCGCGTGCGACCGGCTCATCGCCGTGGAGGTGATCACCCCCGGCGGCAACTGGTCCTCGTATCCGCCGCACAAGCACGACGAGCACCTGCCCGGCGTCGAGTCGCTGCTGGAGGAGATCTACTACTTCGAGATCGAGGGACCGGACGGGTTCGGCTACCAGCGCGTGTTCCCCTCCCGCGAGGGCGGCTCGGACGTCCTCGCCGAGGTCCGCACCGGCGACGCCGTCCTCGTCCCCGACGGCTGGCACGGTCCGTCCATCGCCCAGCCCGGCCACGCCATGTACTACCTCAACGTCATGGCGGGGCCCGGCGCGGAGCGGGAGTGGCGGATCCGCTTCCACCCGGAGCACGCGAGGAGCACAGGGGGATACCGATGACCTCGACGACGCGGCTGACGGTCGCGCAGGCCCTGGTGCGGTTCCTGACCGCGCAGTACACGGAACGGGACGGGGAGCGCCGCCGGCTGATCGGCGCCGTCTGGGGCATCTTCGGCCACGGGAACGTCGCCGGCATCGGCCAGGCACTGGTGGAGCACGCCACGGTGCCCGGCGGGGAGACCTCGCCCGGGGTCCCGTCGATGCCGTTCCACCAGGGGCGCAACGAACAGGCCATGGTGCACGCGGCCGTCGGCCACGCCCGCCAGTGCGGCCGGCTCTCCACGCACGCCGTGACCACCTCGATCGGGCCCGGCGCCACCAACCTCGTCACCGGCGCCGCGCTCGCCACCGTCAACCGTCTGCCGGTGCTGCTCCTGCCCGGTGACGTCTTCGCGGCCCGCCCAGCCGACCCGGTGCTCCAGCAGCTGGAGGTCCCCTTCGCCGGGGACGTCTCGGTCAACGACTGTCTGCGCCCGGTGTCGCGGTACTTCGACCGGATCACCCGCCCCGAGGCCCTGATCCCCGCCGCCCTCCAGGCGATGCGCGTGCTCACCGACCCCGTCGACACCGGCGCCGTCACCCTCGCGCTGCCCCAGGACGTCCAGGCGGAGGCGTACGACTGGCCCGAGGAGTTCTTCGCCGAGCGGATCTGGACCGTGCGCCGCCAGGCGCCCGACGCGGGCGAGCTGGCGCGGGCCGTCGAGGCGGTCCGCGCGGCCCGGCGTCCGCTGATCGTCGCGGGCGGCGGTGTGCACCACAGCCGTGCCGAGGAGGCGCTCGCCGCGTTCGCCTCGGCCACCGGGATCCCGGTCGCGTCCACCCAGGCGGGCAAGGGCTCGCTGCGCTGGGACCACCCGCAGGACGTCGGCGGCATCGGCCACACCGGCACCGCGACCGCCGACGCGCTCGCCCGCACCGCCGACCTGGTGATCGGCGTCGGCACCCGCTACACCGACTTCACCACCGCCTCGGGCACCCTGTTCGCGGCCCCGGGCGTCCGTTTCCTCAGCCTCAACGTCGCCCCGTACGACGGCCACAAGCTCGCCGGCCTGCCGCTGATCGCCGACGCCCGCGCCGGTCTCGAAGCGCTCGCCGAGGCGCTGCCGGCGCACCGCCACCGCGCGGAGCCCGCGTACGTCACCGAGTACACGGACGGCAAGGAGCGCTGGGAGCACCGCGTCGACGCGGCCTACGAGGCGGAGGACGCCGACGTCCGGCCCACCCAGGCGCAGGTCCTCGGCGTCCTCGACGAGCTGGTCACCGAGGACGACATCCTGATCAACGCGGCCGGCTCGCTCCCCGGCGACCTGCACAAACTGTGGCGGGCGCGGTCGCGGGACCAGTACCACGTCGAGTACGGCTATTCGTGCATGGGCTACGAGATCCCGGCCGCGATCGGCGTCCGGATGGCGGCCCCGGACCGGCCGGTGTGGGCGCTGGTCGGCGACGGCACGTATCTGATGATGCCGACCGAGATCGTCACCGCCGTCCAGGAGGGCGTCGCGATCAAGGTGATCCTCCTCCAGAACCACGGGTACGCCTCGATCGGCGGGCTCTCGGAGTCCGTGGGCGCAGAGCGCTACGGCACGGCGTACCGCCGTCTGGCCGCGGACCGTACCTACACGGGGGTGCCGCTGCCGTTGGATCTCGCGGCCAACGCAGCCAGTCTGGGTATGCGGGTCCTGCGGGCACGGACCGTGCGCGACCTGCGGGCGGCGCTGGCCGAGGCGCGCGGGGCGGACACTCCCACTTGTGTCTACGTGGAGACCGAAACGGCAGACACAGTGTCGGGCCCGCCCCCGGCGCAGGCCTGGTGGGATGTACCCGTGGCCGAGACCGCGACACGACCGTCGGCGGTCAAGGCCCGCGAGGAGTACGACCGGCACGTCGCCGCCCGACGACGCCATCTGTGAAGGAGTAATTGGCCATGACGAAGACCGTCGACCACTGGATCGGTGGCAAGTCCGTCGAGGGTGCGTCGGGTACGTACGGGCCGGTCACCGACCCGGCGACCGGCGCCGTGACCACGCGCGTCGCGTTCGCGACCGTCGACGAGGTCGACGCCGCCGTCGCCGCGGCGAAGGACGCCTACGCGACCTGGGGCCAGTCCTCGCTGGCCCGCAGGACCACGATCCTCTTCAAGTTCCGCGCCCTGCTCGACGCCCACCGCGACGACATCGCCGCCCTGATCACCGCCGAGCACGGCAAGGTGCACTCCGACGCGCTCGGCGAGGTCGCCCGTGGTCTGGAGATCGTCGAGCTGGCCTGCGGGATCACGACGCAGCTCAAGGGGGAGCTGTCGACCGAGGTCGCCTCCCGCGTCGACGTGTCCTCGATCCGCCAGCCGCTGGGCGTCGTCGCGGGCATCACCCCGTTCAACTTCCCGGCGATGGTCCCGATGTGGATGTTCCCGATCGCCATCGCGTGCGGCAACACCTTCGTCCTCAAGCCCTCGGAGAAGGACCCGTCCGCCGCCATGAAGCTCGCCGAGCTGCTGGCCGAGGCCGGACTGCCCGACGGTGTCTTCAACGTCGTGCACGGTGACAAGGTGGCCGTCGACCGACTCCTGGAGCACCCGGACGTCGCCGCGGTGTCCTTCGTGGGCTCGACGCCGATCGCCCGGTACATCCACACCACCGCCTCCGCGAACCACAAGCGGGTCCAGGCGCTCGGCGGCGCCAAGAACCACATGCTGGTGCTGCCGGACGCCGACCTGGACGCCGCGGCCGACGCCGCCGTCTCGGCCGCGTACGGCTCGGCCGGCGAGCGGTGCATGGCGATCTCCGCCGTCGTGGCGGTCGGCTCCGTCGGCGACGAACTGGTGGCCAAGATCCGTGAGCGTGCCGAGAAGATCAAGATCGGTCCCGGCGACGACCCGGCCTCCGAGATGGGCCCGCTCATCACGGCCGTGCACCGCGACAAGGTGGCCTCCTACGTGAAGGGCGCCGCCGACCAGGGCTGCGAGGTCGTCCTCGACGGCACGGGCTACACGGTCGACGGCTACGAGGACGGGCACTGGATCGGCCTCTCGCTCCTGGACCGGGTGCCGGTGACGGCCGACGCCTACAAGGACGAGATCTTCGGCCCGGTGCTGTGCGTGCTGCGCGTGGACACCTACGAGGAGGGCGTGGCGCTGATCAACGCGTCCCCCTTCGGCAACGGCACCGCGATCTTCACCCGGGACGGCGGCGCCGCCCGCCGCTTCCAGCTGGAGATCGAGGCGGGCATGGTCGGCGTGAACGTGCCGATCCCGGTGCCCGTCGGCTACCACTCCTTCGGCGGCTGGAAGGACTCCCTCTTCGGGGACCACCACATCTACGGCAACGACGGCACGCACTTCTACACCCGCGGCAAGGTCGTCACCACCCGCTGGCCGGACCCCTCCGACGCGCCCGCAGGCGTCGACCTGGGCTTCCCGCGCAACCACTGAGGCCCTCCGGAACCACCCCGTCAAGCCGTCCGCATAGCGGACGGCTTGACGTTTTTTTGATGCCCTCACAACGATTCCCGTTCAGAGGGATCAACCGGGTGACGCAGGCCAGTTGCAAGACTGCCCTTTGAAAGCAAGGTCGATACACACTTCATCCTGACGATTGCAACAGAGTGACTTATACGCCTGGGAAACCAATGTGATGTGCGTCGCTCCGCTCTTGCGGATTCCGTAGGTAAACGGCTATTGACGCAACGGTTTCCGTCAAGGTTCCATCGGCCCGGGAGCGGACGAGAACGAAGTACGACGCGATCCGCCGGAGGCGATATCGCTCCCGCCCGAACCACCTGACGCACGAGTCGATCGGAACCGCTTGATGACCGACACGCTCCGCCCCGTAGAGACCGCCGTCCTGGACGCCGCCCCCACGGAGACCGGGAACCCAAAGACGCTCAAGCGTTCCATCGGTGTCGTCGGCGGCACCCTGCTCACCCTCTCGTGCGTGACACCGGCGTCCACCCTGTTCGTGGTCATACCGGACCTCTTCTCCTCGCTCGGCACGGCGACCGCGCTGACCATCGCGATCGGCTCGCTCCTCTGTATCGCCGTGGCGTTCTGCTACTCGGAGCTGGGCACCCTCATCCCCAGCGCGGGCGGCGAGTACGCCATGGTCTCGACGATGGCCGGACGGCTCGCGGGCTGGCTCGTCTTCGTGATGTCCCTGCTGGTGGTCATGATCGTCCCGCCGGTGATCGCCATCGGCACCGCCGACTACCTCGCCCCCGTGGTCCACCTCGACCCGGCGATGACCGGCGCCGGCGTGATGCTGCTCGCCACCCTCGCGGGCCTGCTCGACCTGCGCGCCAACGCCTGGATCACCGGCATCTTCCTGGTCCTGGAGGTCGTCGCCGCCGGCGTGGTGGCCCTGCTCGGCTTCACCCACAGCCACCGCGGACTCGGCAGCCTCACCTCGATGCAGGTCGCCGGGACCGGCGGCCACACCGACGCCGTCACGGCCATGCTCGTCATCTCCGGGCTCGCCATCGCCCTCTTCGCCACCCAGGGCTTCTCGACCGCGGTCTACCTCTCCGAGGAGCTGGAGAACCCGCGGCGCAACGTCGCCCGCACGGTGCTGGCCACCCTCGCCATCTCCACGGTCGTCATCCTGGTCCCGGTCGTCGCCATCACCATGGGCGCCTCGGACATCCAGCAGCTGACCAGCGGCGACATCAGCGGCATGGTCACCGCCTGGTCCAACTCGGCCGTCGGCACCTTCGTCAGCCTCTGCGTCGCCCTCGCGATCATCAACGCGGGCATCGTCATGGTCATCCAGAACTCGCGCGTCCTGTTCGCCTCGGCCCGTGACAAGGCCTGGCCCGAGCCCGTCAACAACGGTCTGTCCCGGCTCGGCCGCTTCGGCTCCCCCTGGGTCGCCACCCTCCTGGTGGGCGTCCCCGGCGCGGCCCTGTGCTTCGTCAACCTCGACACCCTGTACGGCGTGACCGGCGTGTCGGTGACCGCGATGTACCTGCTCGTCGCCGTCGCCGCCCTGCTCGCCCGGCGCGGACAGCACCGCCACACCCCCGCCTGGCGGATGCCGCTCTGGCCCGCGATGCCGATCCTGCTGATCGTCGTCCTCGCCTACGTCCTCACCCAGCAGGAGACGCAGTACCTGCTGTGGACCGGCGGCATCACCGCCGTCGCCACCCTGTACTGGGCCTTCTACCTGCGCCCGCGCCGCGACACCCGCTGGCTGGTGTCGATCCCCGAGGACGCGCAGGCGTAACCGCGGCGGCCCGCCCGGCCGGGACCCTCCCACCGGGCCGAACCCCCGGGATCACGCCCGGCCGGTTCAGCCGCCGCCCTCCGCGGAGCCCGGGCCGAACTCCCACGTCACCACCGCGCACCTCCCGTCGTCCTTGCCACCCGCGCCGCGGTACGTGGCAAGGGCGACGTCGTTTCCCGCGTCCACCCCCACCCACATCCCGTGGCAGCCGCGCTGCCTGGCCAGCGCCGCGAGTTCGCGGACCAGCGCCCGTCCGACGCCCCGCCGCCGGAACGGCTCCGCCACCCCCAGCTCGTACAGGAACATCTCGGTGCCCTTGTCCGGGTGGACCGTCTCGACACCGCTCACGAATCCGACCGGTACCTCGCCCATGTAGGCCAGGAAAAGGTGATGACCCCCGGCCTCCAGGAACCGCCGGGCCCACTCGGGACGCACGGGACCGTCGAAGAGGTACTCGGCGGCGGTCAGTTCCAGGACGGTGGCGGCGCGGCGCAGCTCCATGGCCCGTTCGTACCACGGACGCTGTACACGGCACCCCTCCCGTACTTCCCCGGGAGGGGTGCCGTTTCAGACCGGTGGCTGTCCCCGCCGCCGGCGGGCGCCCGTACCGTTGAGCCATGGATCTTCGACTGCCCCGGCCGCGCGGGCCGCGCCGGGGGCAATCCGCCGCCGGCGCGACACCACGGGCCCGCGGGAGATGGACGGCCGCCGCCGCGGCCCTCGTGGTGCTCGCCGGAGCCGGCACCTGGACGGCCGTCGCCTCCGACGACCCGCCCGCCGTGCACCGCGCCGACCAGGTCATGACGATGGACGGCGGAGTGCGGCTCGACACCTCGTACTTCACCACGGGCCCCGCCTCGCGGCGCCGCCCCGCGGTCCTCCTCGCGCACGGCTTCGGCGGCAGCAAGGCCGACGTCCGCGGCGAGGCCGAGCGGCTCGCACGCGACGGGTACGCGGTGCTGACCTGGTCCGCCCGCGGCTTCGGCCGGTCCACCGGAAAGATCGGGCTGAACGACCCGAAGGCCGAGGTCGCCGACGTCTCCCGGCTCGTCGACTGGCTCGCCCGGCGCCCCGAGGTCCGGCTCGACAAGGGCGGCGACCCCCGCGTGGGCGTCGCCGGCGCCTCCTACGGCGGGGCGATCTCCCTGCTGGCCGCCGCGAACGACCCCCGCGTCGACGCCATCGCCCCCTCGATCACCTACTGGAACCTCGCCGACGCCCTCTTCCCCAACGGCGTGTTCAAGAAGCTCTGGGCGGGCATCTTCCTCAACTCCGGCGGCGGCTGCGCGGCCTTCGAACCCGAGCTGTGCGCGATGTACGACCGGGTCGCCGAGTCCGGCAGGCCCGACGCGGCGGCGGTGAAACTGCTCCAGGAACGCAGCCCCTCCGCCGTCGGCGACCGCATCAAGGTGCCCACGCTCATCACCCAGGGCCAGTCCGACTCCCTGTTCACCCTCGGCCAGGCCGACGCCATGGCCAAGGCGATCAAGGCCAACGGCGCCCCCGTCGACGTCGACTGGATCGCGGGCGGACACGACGGCGGCGACCTGGAGGGCGACCGTGTCACCTCCCGGGTCGTCTCCTGGTTCGACCGCTATCTGAAGGACGACAAGGACACCGCCACCGGGCCCGCCTTCCGCGTCACCCGCACCGGAGGCGTCGACTCCACCGACGGCGCCGCCCTGCTGCGCGGCGCGAGCTCGGACACCTACCCCGGTCTGGACAGCGGCCGGCACGCCGTCGCACTGACCGGCCGCGAGCAGCGCTTCGACAACCCGGCCGGCGCCAGCCCGCCCTCCGTCTCGGCCCTGCCCGGACTCGGCGGCTCCGGCGGCCTCTCCCAGCTCTCCAGCCTCGGCGTCGGGATCTCCCTGGACTTCCCCGGCCAGTTCGCCCGCTTCGAGTCCGCGCCCCTGCGGGACGACCTGCGGATCACCGGCTCGCCGACCGTCACCGTGCACGTCCGCTCCACCACCGACGACGCCGTCCTCTTCGCGAAGGTCTACGACGTCGGCCCCGGCGGCACCCAGCAGGTGCTGCCCTCGCAGCTGGTCACCCCCCTCCGCGTCCAGGGCGCGAAGAACGGCCGGGACGTGACCCTCACCCTGCCCGCGGTCGACCACGCCGTCCAGAAGGGACACCGGCTGCGCCTGGTCCTCTCCTCGACCGACCTCGGCTACGCCTCCCCGACGGCCCCGGCCACGTACACCGTGTCTCTCAAGAGCGCCCTCCAGGTGCCCACGGCACCCGCGGTGAAGACCGCCGCCGCGCCGCTGCCCTCCTGGGTGTGGTGGCTCCCGCTCGCCGGAGCGCTCGCCGCCCTGGCCCTGCTCGCGACCGGCCGCCGCCGCACCGCCGCCCCGGCGCCCGACCCCGCGCTCGCCGAGGTCCCCCTCCAGATCACCGGCCTCGCCAAGCGCTACGCGAAGTCCGCCGACCGGTACGCGGTACGGGACCTGTCGTTCCGCGTGGAGAAGGGCCAGGTCCTCGGACTGCTCGGACCGAACGGCGCGGGCAAGACCACCACCCTGCGCATGCTCATGGGCCTCATCAAGCCCGACGACGGCGAGATCCACGTCTTCGGGCACGCCATCCGCCCCGGCGCGCCCGTCCTCTCCCGCGTCGGAGCGTTCGTCGAGGGCGCCGGCTTCCTGCCGCACCTGTCCGGCCGCGAGAACCTCGAGCTGTACTGGCAGGCCACCGGCCGTCCCGCCGAGGACGCCCACATGGAGGAGGCCCTGGAGATCGCCGGACTCGGCGACGCCCTGGCCCGCGCGGTGCGCACCTACTCCCAGGGCATGCGCCAGCGCCTCGCCATCGCCCAGGCCATGCTCGGCCTCCCGGACCTGCTGATCCTGGACGAACCGACCAACGGACTCGACCCGCCGCAGATCCGCGAGATGCGCGAGGTGATGATCCGCTACGCCGCCGCCGGCCGCACGGTCATCGTCTCCAGCCATCTCCTCGCCGAGGTCGAGCAGACCTGCACCCATCTCGTGGTCATGGACCGCGGCCGGCTCGTCCAGGCCGGACCGGTGTCCGAGATCATCGGCTCCGGCGACACCCTGCTCGTCGGCACCGGGGCTCCCGTCGAGGCGCCGGCCGTGGAGAAGGTCGGCGCCCTGCCCGGCGTCCTCTCGGCCGTCGCCACCGAGGACGGACTGCTGGTCCGCCTCGACCCCGGCGGCAGTGCCCAACGCCTGGTGGTGGAACTCGTACGCCTCGAAGTACCGGTGGCGTCCGTCGGGCCCCACCGCCGGCTGGAAGACGCGTTCCTCACCCTGATCGGAGGCTCCGCATGAGCACGCTCCTGGAGCGGACCGAGACGGCCGACGGGTACCGGGCGCGCCGCACCCTGCCGCTGCGCGTCGAGCTCGTCCGCCAGCTGAAGCGCCGCCGCACCCTGGTGATGGGGGCGGTCCTCGCGGCCCTGCCGTTCGTCCTGCTCGTCGCCTTCGCGATCGGCGGACAGCCCGGCGGACGCAACGACCGCATCACCCTCATGGACACGGCCACCGCGTCCGGCGCCAACTTCGCCGCGGTGAACCTGTTCGTGTCGGCGGGCTTCCTGCTGGTGATCCCGGTCGCGCTGTTCTGCGGCGACACCGTGGCCTCCGAGGCGAGCTGGTCCTCGCTGCGCTATCTGCTGGCCGCGCCCGTGCCCCGGGCCCGGCTGCTGTGGTCCAAGCTCACCGTCGCGCTCGGGCTCAGCCTCGCGGCCATGGTCCTGCTGCCGGTCGTCGCACTCGCCGTCGGCACCGCCGCCTACGGCTGGGGCCCCCTGGAGATCCCCACCGGCGGCGCGCTCCCCGCCGCGACCGCGGCCCAGCGGCTGCTCGCCGTGATCGCGTACATCTTCGTGTCCCAACTGGTCACCGCGGGGCTCGCGTTCTGGCTGTCGACGAAGACGGACGCGCCGCTCGGCGCGGTCGGCGGCGCGGTCGGCCTGACCATCGTCGGCAACGTCCTGGACGCGGTCACCGCGCTGGGCCACTGGCGCGACTTCCTGCCCGCGCACTGGCAGTTCGCCTGGGCCGACGCCATCCAGCCGACCCCGGAATGGGGCGGGATGATCCAGGGCGCCGCGATCTCGGTGACGTACGCGCTCGTCCTGTTCGCCCTGGCCTTCCGCGGCTTCCGGCGCAAGGACATCGTGTCGTAGGGGATGCCGTGCGGACCGGTGCGGATCCCGGACCGGTCCGCACCGCTCCCGCCCAGGTCTCCGGAAGATCACCCACCGGTCTCGGCGAGCCGTCGTCGTGGCCGCTTCGCAATCCTTCCGCAACCCGTCCGAGCGCACGTCCCGGCCCCCTCGGGCGTCACAGTCACACAGGGCGGCCCACCGGAGGGCCGTACGCCGAGGGGGGTAGCGATGGGGAAGAACCACAAGCGGACGGTGGTCCGGGCGGGCTGCGGCGCGCGGACGGCGAGGCGCCGGGGACTCGGCGCCTCGCTGCTCGCGCTCACCGTGGCCGGCGCGGTGCTGCTCACCGGATGCGGAGCCGGGGACGGCAGCAACTCCTCCCAGGACTCGGACAAGTCCGGCGGCCGCAACCTCCCGCTGCCGGCCCCCCGGCAGCCGACGGGTGGCACGGCCCGGGGCGACGAGCAGGGCGAACAGTCGGACGCGCCCGAGGCCACGCCGTCGGCCGACTACCTCTCCACCTTCGCCCTCGACGTCGACACCGCCTCGTACGGGTACGCCCGCCGCACCCTCGCGGGCGGTCGTCTCCCCGATCCCTCGACGGTCCGCCCCGAGGAGTTCGTCAACAGCTTCCGCCAGGACTACCCGCGCCCCGACGGCAACGGCTTCTCGGTGTCCGTCGACGGAGCCCGCACGGACGACGGACGCTGGTCCCTCGTCCGGGTCGGCCTCGCCACCCGGCCCGCCGACAGCGAGCGCGAACGCCCGCCCGCCGCCCTCACCTTCGTCATCGACATCTCCGGTTCCATGGCCGAGCCCGGCCGCCTCGACCTGGCCCGGGAGTCCCTCGACACGATGACCGACCGGCTGCGCGACGACGACTCGGTCGCCCTGGTCACCTTCAGCGACGAGGCCGAGACCGTCCTGCCCATGACCCGGCTCGGCGGCCACCGGGCCCGTGTCCACCGGGCGGTGGCGAGCCTGGAGCCGACCGACTCGACCAACCTCGGCGCGGGTGTGCGCACCGGGTACGCGACCGCCGTCCACGGGCTGCGCGAGGGGGCCACCAACCGGGTCGTGCTCATCTCCGACGGCCTCGCCAACACCGGTGACACGGACGCGGACACCATCCTCGAACGGATCTCCTCCGCCCGCCGCCGGCACGGCATCACCCTGTTCGGCGTGGGTGTCGGCAGCGACTACGGCGACGCCCTCATGGAGCGCCTCGCCGACAAGGGCGACGGCCACACGACGTACGTCGCCGGGCGCGACGACGCCCTCACCGTCTTCTGCGACCAGCTCCCGCAGAACATCGACCTCACCGCGCGCGACGCCAAGGCACAGGTCGCCTTCGACCCCGAGACGGTCGAACAGTTCCGGCTGATCGGCTACGACGACCGGAAGGTCGCCGACGAGGACTTCCGCGACGACCGGGTGGACGGCGGCGAGGTCGGCCCCGGCCACACGGTCACCGCCCTCTACGCCGTCCGCACCCGCCCCGGCGCCTCGGGTCATCTGGCCACCGCGACCGTCCGCTGGCTCGACCCGTCCTCGCGCGCCCCGCACGAGGAGTCCCAGGGCCTGGAGACCGGAGACCTGCGCGAGGGGGTGTGGACCTCGGCGTACTCCTTCCAGGTCACCGCGGTGGCCGCCTACTTCGCCGACACCCTGCGCTCCGGCGACGCCCGCCGGCGCCCGCTGCCCGGGGTCCCCTCGCTGGACGAACTCACCTCGCGGGCCCGGACCCTGGCGAACGTGACCGAGGACGAGGACGTCTCCGCGCTCGCCACCGCGATCGGCCAGGCCCGTGACCTCGACCCCTGCGCCGAGGACTGCCCGCGCTAGGGCCTGTCTGACAATTCCCGTCCGCCCGCCGCCGGACCGCCGTTGCCCGAGAGGACCGGGATGTTGTCCAGGATGTGCGAGAGCGGCTCGTCGCCCTTGGCCTGGGTGGAGTTCTCGGTGCACTGCTGGTTCTGCGGGGCGGACAGGACCGGGACGTCCTGGAGGCCGACCTGCGCCAGACCGGCGATGTTCTGGACGTTGAGCTTGGCCGGCAGACCGATGCAGGGCTTGTTCAGCGAGCCCTGGACCAGCGAGAGCTGGGGGCTCATGTCGCCGAACGTGGCCTGGTTGCCGTACTTCTGGACGGCTCCGTTGCCGTTGACGGTGGTGACACCGTCGTCGTTGCCGATGGCCAGCGCCGACGGCGCGGTGGCGGCGGAGACACCGGCGAGGGAGGCGGCGATGACCGCGGTCGCCCAGAGCTTCTTCATGTTCGTTGTGCCCTTTCGGAGAGCGGACTCCGAGCGGAGCCGCGTCTTGTTCAACAGTGCTGCGGATGGTGTGGTCGCGCCGTTGCCCGAGAGGACCGGGATGTTGTCCAGGATGTGCGAGAGCGGCTCGTCGCCCTTGGCCTGGGTGGAGTTCTCGGTGCACTGCTGGTTCTGCGGCGCGGAGAGGATCGGCACGTCCTGGAGGCCGATCTGCGCGGCGCCGAGCACGTTCTGCGCGTTGATCTTGGCCGGCAGGCCGATGCAGGGCTTGTTCAGCGAGCCCTGGATGAGCGCCATCTGCGGGCTCATGTTGCCGTAGGTGGCCTGGTTGCCGTAGATCTGCGAGGCGGCGTTGCCGTTCACCGTGGTGACGCCGTCGTCGTTGCCGATGGCCAGCGCCTGGGGCGCGGCGGCAGCACTGGCTCCGACGACGGAAGCGGCGATCGCCGCAGCAGCCATAATCTTCTTGATCACTTGCTGATCCCTTCTGGAGTAACCCCGTCCACCGGAGCGACCTGGACAACTGACCCCGGCCCGCATGGTTGCTGCGATTCACCCCAATGGCCCATTTAAACGCGAGACGGCCAAATCCTCGGGCCAGAGGTTCCGTTAATTCGGGAGGACGGGGCAGCCCGATCGAGTGATCCCACGCAACCTATCCTGGCGGTCCCGGTTGAAGTGGCGGCAGGAATATGCGTCACAGGCAGAAAAGGAACCCGGAGAAATGTTCAAGAAGGCAATGGCCGTGGCAGCGGTCGCGGCTTCCGTCGCCGGTGTCTCGGCGGCGGCCGCCCCGCAGGCGCTGGCCATCGGCAACGACCACGGCGTCACCACGGTGAACGGGAACGGTGCCAAGCAGGCGTACGGCAACGCCGTCACGAAGGGCGACATGAGCCCCCAGCTCTCGGCCGTCCAGGGTTCGCTGAACAAGCTGTGCGTCGGACTTCCGGCCAAGGTCAACGCCCAGAACGTGATCGGTCTGCTGGCGCAGATCGGTGCGCAGGACGTGCCGATCCTGTCGGCCCCGCAGAACCAGCAGTGCGCCGAGAACTCCACCCAGGCCAAGGGTGACGAGCCGGCCTCGCACATCCTGGACAACATCCCGGTCCTGTCGGGCAACGGTTCGGTCGGCAGCTGATCCCCGCCCGGGGCCCGGTCGCACGTCGTCCCCACGCGTGCGGTCCGGGCCCCGGAGCTCGTTCCCGTCGTATATATGAATTCAATTTCTGTCGTGTTGACGTTCCTGTTCAGGGTGAAACGCTTCTTCTTCGGAAGGAGCGTTTCTCCTGTTGTGGAGCTTCCGTGCGGATTCCCGGCAGGGCGATTCGAGTGAATTCCCAATGGGCGTACGTTTCGCAGTTTCTTCGGCGGCCCGTCCCTCGTTTACAGCGCGCAGGTCATGATGCGAGCCGTCCAAGTCGCGCTCGCTCGGTCTCGGCCGACAAACGGGCATGACCGCAGAGAAGGGAAAGCACGTGAAGCTCAGGAAGAGCACTTCCGTCGTCGTCGGCGCGATCATGGCTCTGGGCATGGCCGCCCCGGCCTTCGCGGACTCGGGTGCCGAGGGCGTCGCCGCCAACTCCCCCGGTGTCCTGTCGGGCAACGTGATCCAGGTCCCGATCCACATCCCCGTCAACGTGTGCGGCAACACGGTCAACGTGATCGCCCTGCTGAACCCGGCGATCGGCAACGGCTGCGCCAACCACTGACGTTCCGGCACCTCAGCCGCCTCCGGCTGTGCCAAGGCCGGCCTTGGACCGCCTCGCGGACCCCAGGGCCGGCTCCTCACTTCTCCCAGCAGGAAGACAGACAAGAGTGCGACAGAACCTGAGTAGGGGAGTGGTCCTGGCCGCGGCTGCGACAGGCATCATGTCCCTGTACGCCAGTCCGGCCTTCGCGGACTCGAACGCGACCTCGACCGCTTCGGACTCGCCCGGCGTGGCGTCGGGAAACAACGTCCAGGTTCCGGTGAACGTGCCGCTGAACGTCTGCGGCAACACGGTCGACGTCGTCGCCGCCCTCAACCCGGCGTTCGGCAACTCCTGTGCCAACGGCCCGGTTTCGCAGGGCCGGCACGCGGCGCCGCACCACCCCGCCCAGCAGGGTCCCGGCTCCGCGCACCACCCGGTCCAGCACGGACCCGGCTCCGCCCACCACCCCGGCCAGCAGGGTCCCGGATCCGCGCACCACCCGGGGCAGGGCCCCGACCACGGTCGCGGTCACGGCGGCCACGGCACCGAGCACGGCGGCCAGGGCGGCTACGGCGGTGAGCACGGCGGCCGGGGCGGCTACGGCGCCGAGCACGGCGGCCGGCACGGCGGCGGTCACCGCGGTGGCGGTCAGGGCGGGTACGGCGACGAGCACGGCGGCTACGGCGGTGAGCACCGGGGCCACGGCCCCTCCGGCTACGGCGACGAGCACGGCGGCTACGGCGACGACTCCCGGCACACCCACCCCGGTCACGCGGGCGCGCGGCACGACGACGCGCGCGGCCACCACGGCGGCTGGAGCGGCTCCTCGGCGGTCGGCCGGACGCAGGGCTCCCCGGGTGTCCTGTCCGGCGACCAGGCCGGTGTCCCGGTGGACGTCCCGGTCGAGGCCTGCGGCAACACCCTGGACGTGGTCGGTCTGCTGAACCCCGTGTTCGGCAACCAGTGCGGCCACCACCACGCGCCGCAGGCGCACCCGGCCCCGCACCACCACTGCACTCCGCCGGCCACCCCTCCGCGGACACCCCCGCGGACGGTCCCGCAGCCGCCGAAGTCGCACACCCCGCACACCCCCGTCGTGCACACCCCGCCGAAGGTCCACGAGCAGCCTCCGGCCCCGCCCACCGTGCACACCCCGCCGTCCCTGGCGGAGACCGGCAGCGAGGGAATGATCGCCAACGCCGCGATCAGCGCCGTCCTGCTCGCGGGCGGCACCCTGCTCTACCGGCGGAGCCGGGCCGCGTCCCGTCCGTGACACCCGCTCCGGGTGCCGTCGGCGTCCCCACGCCCGGCACCCGGAGCCGGCCCGCCGCTCGCGCGGCACCACGGCCGACCCGGACCGCCCGGCCTCGCGCCGGCCGGGCCCCGGGCCGGCCGTTCGCCTGTTCACCCGTTCGACCCTCGGCCCGGTCCGTGTCCGTCCGGGCCCGGCCTCGACCGGGTGCGTCCGGGCTCGGCTCCGAGCGGGTGCGACCGGTGCTCCGCCCGGGTCAGGCCCCGGTCGGGTCCAACCGGTGCTCCGCCCGGGTCAGGGCCCGGTGCCGAGTCCGAGGCCGGAGTCCCGTCGGCGGGCGTCCGCGGGCGCCGGGATCCGGCCGTCGGCCGGACCCGCCCGCAGCCGCCGTCGCACCCCGCGCACCAGCGTGCCCGCCGTGAAACCGGCGCCGTGCACGAACCGCATGGCCGGGCCGAACGCGGAGGCGGTGACCAGGCCCGCCAGGAACAGGCCCGGCACCGACGACTCGAAGTCCCGCCCGGTCCACGGGGAACCGTCCGGCAGCGCCGCCAACTGCGCACGCACCTCGTCGTCCAGCAGCCCGAGCCGCTCGCGCCGGGCCCTGAACCCCGTGGCCGCGATGACGTGGTCCGTCTCCAGACGGACCGTCCCGCCGTCCCGGTCCACCGTCTCCAGCCGCACCCCGGCGCCCGATCGCCGGGCCGAGGTGACCGTGGTCCCCGTCATCACCTCGACGGTTCCTTCCACGCGGTCGCGCACCCACCACGCACCCGCCGGACCCAGCGCGCCCGCAGTGATCCGCAGTCGGGTGGCCTCCGGGAGCGCGCGGAAGGCACCGGGGCGCTCGGCGTAGAACCAGTTGCGCCAGCCGCAGCCGAGACCGGTGTGCGGAGCGCGGGCCGACCGCCACCACGGCCGTTCCCAGGCGGGCGGCAGGTCGTTCCAGGACAGCCGCTCCGCGCGGGCCAGGACCCGTGTCCTGGTGCCCTGTTCGGCGAGCAGGGCCGCCGTCTCCAGCGCGGCCTGACCACCGCCGACCACCGTGACGTCCCGGCCCCGGAAGCGGCCGAGGTCGCCGTGACGGCTGCTGTGCGACACCCGCTCGGGACCCAGCCCGCCCAGCACGTCCGGCATCTCGACGAAGGGCATCACGCCGACGGCCAGGGCGACCGTCCGGGCGCGCAGCACCTCGCCGTCGTCGAGCACCGCCTCGAATCCCCCCGCGCACGCCCCCAGCCGCACGGCCATGCGTTCGTCGACGCCCGGCACGGCACAGCGGGCGAACCACAGTCCGTACGAGGCGAACACCGGGACCGGGACCGGTTCGCCGTGCCGGGCCCCGACGCCGAGGCCCGCGCAGTACGTCTCCAGACGCAGACGGCCCCCGGGGTCGGAGAGGCTGGACGCCCACGGCTCCGACTTCAGGAACATCCCCGGGGGCATGTGGTCGCGCCAGGAGGCCATCGGACGGCCGAGGACGCGCAGGTCGAGGCCGGCCGCCGCCGCGTGGGAGGCGATGGACAGGCCGTAGGGACCCGCTCCCACCACCAGGAGGTCGTACATCAGCGGCTGCTCGCTCTCTCGTCGTCGGCACGGGTACGGGCGGGGAGGCCCGCGGCCGGGGTGGACACGGGGGCTCCGGGGACGCGCGGACCGGCGCGGAGGCGGTCCCCGGCTCCCGGCCCGGCGGACACCGGGCCGGACCACCGGCTGTCCGTATCCGCCGTAGGGGTGTCGTCGGCTATCGCGTTCGTCCTCGCCGAGACGAGGGTCGCGTGCAGGAGCCGGCCGGCGCGTCGCGCCAAGGACAGGGACACATGGCGGGCCCACAGACCCCACAGTTCCCGTCCGGGCGCGCGGTCGTCCGCCGCGTGCCAGGCCAGTTCGCGCTCCCGGCCACGTCCGCGCAGGGCCCGGAACGGCGCGTAGTTCTCCACCACGAACGCGCGTCCCGGAAGCGGAACCGGCTCGGGCAGCGGACGGTGGGTCAGGTCCAGATGCAGGGCGCGGACGACGTCGAGGCCCGCCCCGTCCTCGAACAGCCGGAACTGGGCGCCGGGACGCGGGTTGAAGTCGAGGAGGTGGAAGCGGCCCGTCGTGTCGTCCCTGCGGAAGTCCAGGTCGAAGATGCCCCGGTAGCCGAGCGCCCGGGTCAGCCGCTCGACGAGCTCCGTCAGTCCCGGGTCCGGGGTCCAGCGGCCCGCCGTGGTCAGGCCCGCGCCCCGCGGCCATGCCTGGTGCTTGCGCCCCGCACCGCCGCCCCGCGTCACTCCGGCCCGGTCGACGTAACCGTGGACGAACCAGTCGCGGTCGGGCCCCGGCGGCAGACGGGTCTGGAGCAGCAGTTGGCTGCCCGCCTCCGCGGTGCGCCGGTACAGGGACTCGGCCTCCCGGGCGGAGCGGACCACCACCGTGCTGCGCAGCCCCCGGCCGGCCGGGATCAGCCAGGGCCGGCTCCACTTGGCCATCAGCGGCAGCCCCAGTTGCCAGGCCGCGGCGGCCGCCTGTGCGGGGCTCCCCGGCATCAGGGTCACCGGGTGCGGAACGCCCACGCTCGCGCAGACGGCGGCGAGTTCGGCCTTGTCGGCGACGCGTTCGAGGAGAGCGCGGGGCTGACGTGGCAGCAGGAATCCGGGGGCCAGTTCCTCGCCGAGCGCGCTCACCGCGAGGGCGCTGACGTCATCCAACGGGACCAGTACGGCGGGCCGGGAAACCCGGGCGGCCACTTGGCGCAACACCGCGGCGATGTCCGCGAGGGGCGCGCCGGGCGGCGGCGGAGGGTGCGTCGCGCTCACGAAACGCGAGCCGCGGACGGGACTTCCCGTGGAGTCGGCGACCAGGTGCACCTCCACACCGGCCCGGCCGAGTGAGCGCACGGCTCCCAGCGTTCCGTGGTGGAAGGGGTTCCGGTCGACGCGCAGCAGAACGGCGGGGACCCGGTCGTCGAGTCGTGGCACGGGGTTCTCCTTCGGATCGGGACGGGCGGGGCGACCGGGGGTGTCACCCGTGCGAGTGATCATCAGAACGGGAGGGCGGAAGCTCGGTTGGCCGACCCGGGCTTCATGTGACTGGGTGTCAGTCATCGGAGCGGAACATCCGATGATCGAGATGGAGAGGAGCAGGCATGGCCCCACAGCAGCAGCGGCCCCGGAGCGGAAGGCTGGCGTTCATCGCGGCCGGCATCGTCACGTCGGTCGCCCTCGCGTCCGGACCGGTGTACGCCGTGGGCGCCGGGGCGGTGCGGACGGCAGGCGACCCGCAGCCTCCGACACCCACGGCGGCGAAACGGCCCCCGAGCTCCTCGGCCACCGGCACGGTCCGGGCCACGAGCGGCGCCCGAGCCGATGCCGGCACCGGGGCCGGTGGTGGTCGCACCGCGGGTGGTGCCTCGGCCGCAGGTGGTGCCCGGGCCACGGGCGGTGTTCCGGGCGCCGGTGGTGCCGGGACCACGGGCGGCTTCGGGACCACGGCCGCGCGACCGGCCGGGAAGCCGGCGCCCGTGCCCACCGCGCCGCCCACCGCGCAGCCGGGCGCGCCGGCCGCCGCACCGGCGGCGCCCGGAGCCGGGGGTGTGGAGTCCGCCCCGCCCGTCGGCCGGGGCACCGCCGTTCCGCCGGCCTTCGGCGCCTACCTCGACTACGGCCCCGAGGGCATCGCCCGGATCGATCAGCTCAGCCGGTGGCTGGGCGGTACCGAACTGCGGGTCGGTCACACGTACCTGCCCGGCGACCGCTGGAGCAACATCGAGGGCGCACCGGGATTCCTGGACGCCTGGGCGGACTGGCGCCGCCGCCAGGCCGACCGGATGCTCGTCCTCAACGTCCCGATGATGGAGCGCAACGAGGAGGGACTCTCGGACGCGCAGGTCCGCAACCTGCTGCGGGAGGCCGGGACCGGGGCCTTCGACCAGCACTTCCGCGCGCTGGCCGAACACCTCGTCGAGCTGAAGGTGCCCGACACCGTCATCGTGCTCGGGTGGGAGATGAACGGGATCACCTACACCCACCGCTGCGGCCCCGACCCCGAGGCCTGGAAGGCGTACTGGAACAGGATCGTCACCGCCATGCGGTCGGTGCCGGGCCAGCGGTTCCGGTTCGACTTCGCCCCGAGCCGCGGCCGGGACGCCGTTCCCTGGACCGAGTGCTATCCGGGGGACGACACGGTCGACATCATCGGCATGGACGCGTACGACCAGCCCTCGGGGCTGTCGTTCGAGGAGCAGGTGAAGGAGCCGTACGGGCTCCAGGAGCAGGTGGACTTCGCGAAGGCCCACGGCAAGTCGATCTCCTATCCGGAGTGGGGCCTGTACCGCAACGGCGACAACCCGACGTACATGCGGGACATGCTCGCCTGGATGAACGAGCACAAGCCGCTGTACAACACGCTCACCGACTACTGCCCGCACGGCGTCTGGCAGTGCCAGGACAACCCGCTGGCGGCCCAGGCCTACCGGGCCGCGCTGTCCCACATCACCGATCCGGCGCCCACCGCTCCGGCACCCGAGCCGACGCCCGCCACCGAGCCGCCCCCGGCACCCGAGCCGGCCCCGGCCACGGAACCGGCCTCGACCCCCGAACCGGTGCCGACGCCGGTGAAGACCGAGACGCCCGAACCGGTCACCACGCCGACTCCGACGCCCACGCCGGTCCCGGAGCCGGTCGAGACGCCCAAGCCGGTCGAGACACCCAAGCCGGTCGAGACGCCGAAGCCGGTCGACAAGCCCGAGCCGGTGCCGACGCCGGTGAAGTCCGAGGCCCCGGAGCCGCTCTCCACGCCGACGCCGACGCCCAAGCCGGTCGACAAGCCCAAGCCGGTCGACAGGCCCGAGCCGGTGCCGACCCCCGTGAAGACGCCCGTGTCCGAGCCGGTGCAGACGCCGGTCAAGACCGAGACGCCCGAGCCCGCGCCGCAGACGGCGGCGCCGGACCCGGTCGGCTGCACCCCCGTCGACCTGGGCGACTGGGTGGAGTCCTGGTTCGGCGGGAAGGTGTGCGTGCCCGACACCTGGTCGCCCGAGACGTGGTGGTCCGGCGACTGGTGGCCGAGGGACTGGTGACCCCCGGGTGGCGGCGGGTCGGTCAGGGCCTGCCGCCACCGCGTTCCCTCCAGCTCCGCAGCAGCTCCTTGCCCCGCCGGCGCGCGGCGACGTCGCAGACGACCGCCGACATCAGCGGCGCCGTACGCCGGCGGGCCAGGAGCAGTCGCCGGTTGACGACCGGGTCCGGGCGCCAGTGGTGCTTGTACGGTTCGTCGCCGCGCAGCAGGCTCAGCGTCCCGCGCTCACCGCCCTCGGTGTGCCGGGAGCACGCGTCGAGCAGTATCACCGCCACGTCCGCCTTCAGCTCGCGCAGCCGCGGATGGGCCCCGTACAGATAGCCGCCCGCCAGCCGCCGTGACAGCAGGGTGAGGTCCACCGCCAGCACGGTCCCGTCGAGCCGGAACTCGGTGACCACCGCGTCCCCGGACCGCACCATCGGGCCCACCGAACGGACCAGGTGCTCCGAGAACCGTTCGTGGAGGTGCTCGGACGTCACCTTCCGGCCCTCCCACTGCAGCCGGTGCAGTTCGAGCAGTCGGCCGAGCGCCGCGTCCACCTCGTCGTGGCCCACCACCCGGCGTTCGACCCCGAGCGCGGTGAGCTTGCGCAGCTTGGCCCGGACGCGCTGGGCCTTGGACGAGGGGAGCCGGCCGACCAGCTCCTCCATCGAGGCGGCCGGCAGTTCCAGGCACAGCGAGTCCCCGACCCGGCGGCGCGGCCCGCGCCAGTGCTCGTAGACCCGTTCCACCGCGCCGCCCGGACGGACCTCGCGGAAGTCGATCAGCGCGGTGCGGGCCGCGGCCGCCAGCCCCTCGGCGAGGGCCGCCGCCGCGCGGTCGGCGTGCTCGTCGTCGAGGAGCACGTCCGCGTAGTCGGAGATCGGGCCGCCGAGCGGTACGAGCGTCGGCAGCCGGTGCCGGGCCCGCATCAACGGCGCGACCGCGAGCAGTTCACCGCCCTCGCGCACGACCACCAGACGCAGCCGTCCCGGCGTCCCGTACGACTGCCACCAGGAGTGCAGCCAGGTGTGGCTCTGGAACGCGGTGGCGGTGGCGCACCGCCGGTACAGGCGCCCCCAGGGTTCCGCCAGATCGGCGAACTCCCGCTCGTCGGTGACGAGTTCGGCGCGCGGAGTGCCGGTGCGTACCCGGGTCTGGAGCGTCGCGCTCACCGCTGGCCGTGCACATCGGCGGCCGTGGCCGGGCTCGGCACCGAGGCGGTGAGGGCCGGGTCGGCGGACCGCCGGGGCCGGACCAGCAGCGAGAGGGCACCGAGCAGCCCGCCCGCGCTCGCGCCGACCAGCCCCGTCACCGCCGGGGAGGGCGAGGACGCCGAGGTGGGCTTCAGCGCCCGGGAGAAGGAGAGGAGTTCGACGTGGGTGCTCGCCTTGCTCTCGTTGGCGTGCTGGGTCAGCGAACGGGTGACCGCGTTGGCCATGTCGGCGGCCCGGTCGGCCCGGGTGGAGGTGGCCGAGACGGCGACCATCGGGGCGTCCGGGGAGGTGGCCGTCCGCACGCTCGACTGCAGTGTCTTCACCGGTACCCCGGCCCACACCTGGGCGTCCCCGAGCACCGCGAGCTGGGTGGCGACCCGGCCGTAGGCCTGGGCGAAGCCGAGCGCGGCCGAGGGATCGCCCTTGTCCGTCGGCACGGCGATGACATAGCTGGTGGCCGTGTAGGCCGGGGGCTTCACCACGCCGTACGCGCCGCCGAGCACGCCGCCGAGGACGGCCGTGGCACCGAGCAGCGCCCACGGGGGCATGGTCCGCGCCCGGGAAAGGGCCGAACCCGAGGACCGGCGGCCCTTGCTGAGGTTTTCGGACATGGGGAACTCACTCCAGTCAGGTGCGCGAGACCGCGGCCGCGTACACGTCCATGAGCTGTGCGGCGCTGCGGGTGATGCAGTAGTGGTGGGCCGCCTCGGGGGCCGAGCGGGGGGCGGGACCCCGGGCCCGGACGCCGGCCAGCGCGCGGGCGAAGGCGTCCACGCCGCCCTCCACCCGGACAGCGCCGTGCTCGGCCCCGGGCGGCAGGTCCTCGACGGCGGGGCAGGAGGCGTACAGCACCGGCAGTCCGGCCGCCAGCGCCTCCACGACGGCCAGCCCGAACGCCTCCTCGGGGCTGGGCGAGGCGAGGACGTCCATGGCCGCCATCAGCGACGGCAGATCCGCGCCGGGGGAACCGGCGGCGGGGCGTTCGCCGGTGAACAGGATCCGGTCCGCGACCCCGGCGTCGTGCGCCGCGCGCCGCAGTGCCGTCTCCTCCATCCCGCCGCCGACCAGCAGCAGCCGGCAGTCGCCCGGCAGCCCGGCCAGCGCGCGGATCAGGACGTCGAACCGCTTGCCCGGCGCGAGCCGGCCGACGCCGCCGACGACATAGGCGTCCGCCGGGAGGCCGAGCCGGCGGCGGGTGAGTTCGCGCAGGCCCGGGTCGAAGCGGAACCGGGCGATGTCGACGCCGTTCGGCACGACGGCGATGCGAGGCCCGGGCACACCCCAGCGGCGCAGCCGGTCGGCGACGGTGGGGGAGACGGCGACCGTGGAGCGGCCGAGCCGCTCACCGGCCAGATACAGGGCCCGTACCCCGGGACCGAGCCGGCGCCCCTCCATCTGCGAGTCGCCCAGCGAGTGTTCGGTGGCCACCACCGCCCTCACCCCGGCCAGCCGGGCGGCGAGCCGTCCGTACAGGCAGGCCCGGTAGAGGTGGGTGTGCACGAGGTCGTAGCGGCCCGCGCGGATCACCCGCACCAGGCGGGGCAGCGCGGTGAGGTCGCGGTTGCCCGACATGCCGAGGTGGACCACGCGGACCCCGTCGGCGGCGAGCCCCGCGGCGACCGGCCCCGGGTCGGTGAGCGTCACGACGTCGCAGCGGACCGGCAGGTGGCGCAGCAGCAGCCGCAGCTGCTGCTCGGCGCCGCCGACGCCGAGGCCGGTGATGATGTGCAGCGCCCTCACCGGGCCGCCCCGACCGGGCGCCGGCGCAGCCGGTGCAGCTTGTGCTTCAGCAACAGGCGCAGCGCGGTGTCGTTCTCGCCGATGTGGACGCGGGGCAGGGCGTACGGGCCGGTCAGCTGACCGGGATCGATCGCGCAGCCGTAGCCGTACCCGGCGTCGCGGACGGCGTCGACGACCCGGCGGTCGAGGGTCCCGTACGGATAGCAGAAGCCGTCGACGTGAGCACCGATCACCTCAGAGAGCGCCGCTCTGCTCCCCGCGATCTCGGAACGGAGCACGCTGTCGTCGGCCTGCGTCAGATCGACGTGGGTGAGCCCGTGCGAGCCGACCTCCATGCCCTCGCAGGCGGCGGCGAGCCGGATGCCCTGCTTGTCCAGCAGCGGCTTGCGGGGGCCCATCGGGTCCCAGGCGTTGTCGCCGCCGAGCCGGCCCGGCAGGACGAAGAGGGTGGCGCCGCAGCCATGACGCTGCAGCAGCGGCAGCGCGGCCTCGACGAAGTCCGCGTACCCGTCGTCGAAGGTCAGGCCCACCAGGTCCTGCCCCTGGCCGCGGGCGCGGGCCGCGAGCAGGTCCCGCACGCACACCCCGCGCAGACCCCGCCGTCGCAGCCAGGCCAGCTGCTGGTCGAGCCGCTCCGGGGAGACCGTGATCCGGTACGGATCGTCGGAGCAGTCCCCGACCGAGTGGTACATCGCCACCCAGGGCGGCGCGTCGAGGGAACTCGTACCGGTACGCCTGCTGCTGTCAGCGGAAACGGGCATGCGGAACCCTTCGTGTGACGGAACGGAGTGCGGAGGCGAACCCCTCGACCCGGAAGGCCCAGGCCAGCAGGGCGAAGACGACGGTCACGACCGTGCCGCCGACGACGAGTCCGAGCAGCGGGGAGTCCACGCCGCTCGCGCACAGACCGCCGGTCACCGCCGCGGTCAGGGCGGCCCGCAGCGGCTTGCCGATCTCGGCCACCACCTTGCGGGTGCGGATCGGGACACTGCGCGGTCCCATGCCGTACAGCAGCAGCACGGCGGTGAGGGTGATGCCGGCCGCGTTGGCGGCGGCGATCCCGCAGACCCCCCAGCGGCCGACGGCCACGACCCCGGCGCCGACGGTCGCGACGATCCCGGCGGTCATCGCGAACAGCGGGTACCAGGTCGGCCGGTTCGAGGAGAAGTACGAGCGCACGAGCGCGCCGACCAGGGTGTGGCCGAGCAGCCCGAGGGCGTACACCCGCATGACGGCCGCTGTCGCCGCCGTGTCCTGGGCCGTGAACGCGCCGCGCTGGAAGAGTAGTTGGACGATCTGCGGGGCGCAGGCCACGACCGCCGCCGTGCCGAGCAGGACCGTGCAGGCCACCAGCGTCAGATCGCGCTCCACCCGGTCGCGGGCCCGCTCGGTGTCGCCCTCGGCGATCGCCTGCGCGACCACCGGGAAGGTGACCGTGCAGAGCATCAGCGAGAGGACCATCGGCATCTGCGCCACCTTCTGGGCGTAGTTCAGATGCGAGATGGCCCCGGCCGGCAGCGAGGAGGCCAGGAAACGTTCGACCAGGACCTGCGACTGCCGGCACAGCGCGAAGAGCAGGACCGTGGAGACGAGGGTCAGATCCATCGGTCGGGCCGGCTCGCCCTCAGGGGACCCGGCCGCCGACGGCCCGCGCCGTAGCTGCCGCCACAGCGAGGGGGCCTGCGCCACCACCATGAGCGCCCCGCCGACCGCGACGCCGAGGGCCGCCGACCGAACGCCCCAGCGCGCGCCGAGGACGAACATCACCGCGATGATCCCCGCGTTGTACGCCATGTAGATCGCCGCCGGTGCCACGAAGCGCCGGTGCGCCCGCAGGGCCGCGCTGCAGTAGCCGGCGAGACCGAAGGAGAACACGCAGGTCGCGGTCAGCCGGGTGCAGTCCACCGCGAGCCGGGGGTCGGGCAGCCCGGGCGCGAGCGCCTCGACCAGGTACGGCGCCCCCGCGATCAGCAGCGCGCCGACGGCGGCGCAGGCCAGCGCCAGCCGGGGCAGGGTCGCGGCGACCAGCGCGCGCACGGGGTCACCGGCCGCTCCCCGGGCACGCCGGGTCACGGCCACGCTGAACGCCGGGATCAGCACGAAGGCCAGCCCGTCCTCGATCAGCAGCGTCGCCGCGAACTCCGGCACCGTCCAGGCGACGAGGAACGCGTCCGTGTCCGAGCCCGCCCCGAAGAGATGCGCGAGCGCCTGGTCCCGGCCGAGGCCCAGCAGGGCTCCGGCGATCGAGAGGGCGACGGTGACGAGGGCGGCCCGGGCGAGGAACCGGCCGGAGGAGCCCTCGGATCCTCCGGAGGTAGAGCTTTCGCGTGAACTCCCGCGTGGTCCGGGGGTGTCGGCGGCGGTGCGTGCGGAGGTTCGTGCGGTACGGGCGGGGGTGGGTGCGGAGGCGCGGGCGGAGGTGGGTGCGGGGGTGGGTGTGGAGGCGCGGGCGGAGGGCAACGGGAGCGAGGACCCGGCTGCGGCACCACCGGCCCCGACCCCGGCACCTGCGGCGCCAACTGCCCCGGCGCCTGCCCTTGCCCCGGCCTCAGCGCCTGCGCCGCCAACTGTCCCGGCCCCGGCCCCGGCACCTGCGGCGCCACCTGCCCCGGCGCCTGCCCTTGCCCCGGCCCCAGCGCCTGCGCCGCCAACTGTCCGGGCACCTGCCCCGGCACCTGCGGCGCCAACTGTCCCGGCCCCGGCCCCGGCACCTGCGGCGCCACCTGCCCCGGCGCCTGCCCTTGCCCCGGCCTCAGCGCCTGCGCAGCCAACTGTCCCGGCACCTGCCCCGGCTCCGCCACCGGCTGTTCCGGTGCTGCCGGTCGCGTCGGACGTGTCCGGCCCGGAGCCCGGGGCCTCGTCCCGGCCTTCCCCCGCCCTGGGCGGCGTCATGGTCATCGCGCCGCGGCCTCCTTCCGTACGGCCGCGGCCGGGACCGCCTCCCGTGCGGCGGGCGTCGCCGAGGGGTCCATCAGCGCCCACCAGCCGACGACGCCGAAGACCACGCCCGTCAGGACCGTGGAGGGGCCGCCGATGTCCGCGTACACGAAGTCGACCAGCTGCCAGACGAGCAGCCCGCACGCGACGAGCGCGCAGTCCGTGCCGCTGCCGCTGCCGCTGCCGGTGTTGGTGTCGGGGCCGGTGTTGGCGCTGTTGCCTGCGCCCTGTGCCGGGCGGCGGGACCTGACCAGCCCGCGCAGCGCGCCCACCAGCAGGGCGAGCCAGCTGCCCGCCAGGGCGAGCAGTCCGACGAGGCCCTGCTCGCTCAGCACCAGGAGGTACATGTTGTGCGGGGAGAGCAGCGCCTGCTTGTGATAGGCGGCGCCCGCGCCCGCGATGTCGCTGCCCGAGGAGAGGGCGAGCGAGGCGTGGGAGTCGCGGTAGTCGGGGAAGCCCTTGAGCCCGACGCCCGTCAGGGGGTGCTCGCGCCACATGCCGGTGGCCGCCGCCCACATCGTGTACCGGTCGGTCACCGACTGGTCCGGCGCGTCGGCGACCTGCGTGATGCTGGTGAGCCGCTCCTGGAGCATGCTGCTGCCGACACCGAGGCCGCCCACCAGGATCGTCCCGGTCGCGACCAGCACGGCGACCACCTTCACCGCGCGCCGCACACCCGCCAGCACCAGCTGCGCTCCGCACGCCACGGCGGTGGCGATCCACGCGCCCCGGCTGAAGGAGAGGGCCAGCGGCCCCAGCAGGACCAGCGCGCACAGCACGGCGATCGTGCGCCGTCGCGGCTCCGCGGCGCCGAGGGCCAGCGCCACCGCGCACACCACCCCGAACGCGACCACCGTCGCCATGCCCATCACGTCGGTCGGCCCGAAGGTCCCGACCGCGCGGACGTCCTCGCCCTGGTAAGAGGCCCCGGTCCCGGTGACGTACTGATGTACCCCGACCGCCCCCTGCCACAGCGCCAGCGCGACGAACGACCAGGCCAGCAGCCGCAGATCGCGCCGGTCGCGGACCAGCAGCAGGACCGCGGCCGGCACCAGCACGAAGACCTGCAGATAGCGGGTGAGGCCGGTGATCCCCGCCCCCACGTCCGCGGCTCCGGCCGCGGCGACCGAGATGCCCACCACCGGGAGCCCGAGGACCACGGCGGCGGTCGCGGACAGCGGGCGGCGGCGGGTCCGCAGGAGGTGGACCGCGCAGCAGAGCACCACGAGGCCGGACACCGCGTCCGCGATGTTCGCGCCGCCCTCGCCGCTCGGCGCGATCGGCAGTCCGAGCAGCGCGATCACCGCGATGACGGGCAGCACCGGCAGCGCGCGCCGCAGCGCCGCGGTCAGCGTGTCCAGGGGAGTGACGGGCAGGGCGTGGCTCACGGGCTCAGCTCCCCGTCGGGCGCACCAGCGCCGCGGCCGTGCGCAGCAGGATGCAGATGTCCTGCCACATCGACCAGTTGTCGATGTACGCGTTGTCGAACCGGCAGCGGTCCTCGATCGAGGTGTCGCCGCGCAGCCCGTGCACCTGGGCGAGTCCGGTGATGCCGGTCTGCATCCGGTGGCGGGCCGCGTATCCGGGGTAGGTCTGGCTGAACTTGGCCACGAAGTAGGGGCGTTCGGGGCGGGGGCCGACCAGGCTCATGTCGCCCCACAGGACGTTCAGGAGCTGGAGCAGCTCGTCGAGCGAGGTGCGCCGCAGGAAGTGGCAGAAGCGGCTCATCTCCTGCTCGCCGGCCACGCTCCAGCGGGTCGCGGCCTCGTGCGCGTCGACCGGGCGGTGGGTGCGGAACTTCAGCAGCGTGAACGGCCGTCCGTCCTTGCCGATGCGCTCCTGCCGGAACACCACACCGGGCCCGTCGGTCAGCCGCAGGACGGCGGCGAACACCAGCAGCAGCGGACTGACCAGCAGCAGCAGCGTGCCGGAGACGGCGACATCGAGGAGCCGCTTGCCGAGCCCGGCGCGCCGGGGGCCGACCGAGAGCGGACGGCAGGCGAATCCGGCCAGCGTGTGCCCGCCCTCGCGGTCGTACGACGGGGAGTCCGGGTCGACCTCCCACAGCTCGCAGCCCGCGTGGGCCAGGGCCCGCAGCATCGGTCCGCGCCGGCTCGGCGGCTCGACCAGCAGCACGGCCCGCACCCCGTTCTGGATGAGCGCCCGCTGCACCTCCTCGCCGGAGGTGAGCACGGGCAGCCCGCCGAGGCCGGCCGGCAGGTCGGAGACGACACCGACCGGCCTGACACCGCAGTTCGGGTGGCGCAGGAAGGCCGCGGCCACCCGCTGGGCCGTCCCGGCGGGACCGACCACCAGGGCGGCTCCGGGGTGCCGGGCGAGGGCCCGGCGGCGGCGCCAGTGCACCGCCCCGCGGCCCGCGCAGCCGACCAGCGACTGGACGGCGCAGCCGAGAGCCAGGGTCCGGGCCGACAGCGCTCCGTCCGCGGCGAACGCGGCGCAGGCGGCGGCCAGCGCGCACCAGACGACCGCGATCCGCCCGCACACGGCCGGCAGTTCGTCGAGGAGCGAGGGCAGCGGCACCGGCCGGTACAGGGACGCCCGCGCGTTCAGGGCGAGCACGCCGAGGAGCAGGGCGACGAGGAGCAGCGGATGCCGCTGGACCTCCGTGAGCGTCTGTCCGGCCAGCAGGGCGGCGACGGCGTCCGCGGCGGCCAGCGGCAGCCAGGAGGCACGCCGGGCCGTGGGCCGCCGCTGTCCGGCCGGGAATCTGAAACCGCCCTCGGTCTCGCGCGACGACATGACCGAGACGGACGAGGATCCGTACTCCCGGGGCTGGCCGCCGGGGGAGGGAACGGTGCTTTCCGCAGTCACGAGTGGATGGACTCCCTGCACTCGGTGTGGTCCGCGCACATGACACCCCCGGCGTGCTGCGGCTGTCGCCCGGTCAGTAGTTCGCGGTACACCCGCGCGACCGCGTCGGCCGTGCGGCGTACGTCGTGCGTGGTCAGTACGTGGCGGCGGCCCTGGTGGCCGAGTGATTCACGCAGCAGGGGATCGGACAGCAGCGCGCCGATCGACTCGGCCAGCGGCGCCGGTTCCGGCGAGGCCACCAGAGCGCGGGTGTCGTGTCCGGGCGGCAGGCTCTCGCGGGCGCCGTCCACGTCCGTCATGACGACCGGGCGCCCGCAGGCCATGGCCTCCAACGGGGCCAGCGCCATGCCTTCCCAGCGGGACGGCAGCACCACGAGGTCGGCGGCCTGGTACCAGGGCACCGCGTCGGCCGTGGCGCCGGCGAACAGCACACCGCGCGGAGCCCCGGCGCGCAGCCGGGCGGCGTCCGGCCCGTCCCCGACGAGCACGAGGCGTGCCGCGGGCATCCGCCGCAGCACCGAGGGCCAGGCCTCCAGCAGGATGTCCTGCCCCTTCTGCCGGCACAGCCGTCCCACGCACACCACCAGCGGAGCCGCCGGATCGATCCCCGCGAGCAGCGGCAGCCCGGCTCTCACGGCGTCCACGGCCGCGGGGTGGAAGCGCTCGGGGTCGACGCCGTTCGGGATCACCGTCCAGGGGGCGCGCACCCCGGCTCGTACGCCCGTCGCGCGCTCCGCCTCGCTGACGCACACCACCTGGGACGCCCAGCGCGCGCCCCACCGCTCCCAGCGCAGCGCGAGGGCCGCGGCGGCACCGTCGACGGCCTCGAACGACCAGGCGTGCGGCTGGAACACGGTGGGGATCCGTCCCCGCAGCGCGAGCCGGGCCGCGAGCCCCGCCTTGGCGCTGTGCGCGTGCACCACGTCGGGCCGCACCCGCGCCAGCACCCGGCCGAGCCGCCGGACCTCCTGGGCCAGCTGCGGCCCGGGCGCCCGCGTGGCGTGCCAGGGCCGTACGTCCGCGCCGAGCGCCCGTACCTCCCGGGCGAAGCCGTTGCCGTCCGGGCAGGCGACGCTCACCCGTGTTCCGGCGGCGAGCTGCGCCCCGACGAGGTCGGCGACCACCCGGGCCACGCCCCCGTCGACCGGCTGCGTGACATGAAGGACCCGCGGCGGAGTCCCTGTTGGCTGATGCATGCGCGGTTCCTCGCTGACGGGCGGCGCGCCGGGGCGCGCGTCACTGCTTCGCGTCGACGGCGGCGAACAGTGCTCCGACCCAGGCCGCGTCCCGCTGCGAAACGATCCGGAAGGCCAACTGGTCACCCCCGCGGCGGATCCCCTTGCCGAGTTCGAGGACGTCCGAGTCGTAGCCGAGGGTGTTGGCGTACGCGGGCACCCGCCGCACGGCGGCGGTCCCGGGCTCGCTGATGGTCGAATTCAGCACGTCGTCACGGGGGTTGGCGGCGTCACCCAGTGCCGTCGGGGCACCGCGGCCGGTCGACACGGACAGCGAGTCGCCGCGGCGGCCGCGGTCGCCGTTGTACGCGACCAGGCCCACCCGGCCCCGCAGGACCTCGGGAAGTCCCTGCCCCCGCAGCGGGATCACCCGCTCCTCACCCGGGCCGAGCAGCCCGAAGCCGTCCCACACCGTCAGCCGCCGCAGCGGCTCCGTCCTCTTCTCGTACGCCACCATCAGCGTCCAGCCGCCCCAGGCGCCGGCGGCGGACCGGCCCTTCGCCACGTTGACCTGGGCCACTGTGTAGAGCCCCGAACCGCTCGCCCGCACCAGCCGGGTGACGTCCGCCGACGCCTGGAACGCGTCCGCGCCGCGGGCCACCCGGTGTCCGACCACGCGGTCCGCGCGCAGGTCCTTGTACGCGCCGCCGGGTTCGGCGATCAGCACGCGCCCGTTGTCCCGCGGCGGCTTCTGCTCGCCGACCCGGAGGTTGCCGCCCCAGTACAGCCGCGCGTACGTGACGTGCGCGCCCTTGGGCAGACGGACCTCCGCGCGACTGGAGTTGTAGGTGTTCGGGTCGTGGTCGACGTCGATGTACGCCATGTCGAAGTCGCCGTTCGCGGCCGTGGCGCCCCGGCGGACCGAGGCGCAGGTGGGTGCCGCGGCGCGGGCGGGCCCGGCCGTTCTCACCGAGCCGCGGGGCAGTGCCGTCCGGGCCGAACCGGCGCAGCTGATCGAGGAGTTGGCGGCCCGCACGATGCCGCCGTGCTGGAGCGCCCGGTACCGCTGTGTGAACGCGAGCGTCTCCGCCTGCGCCACGGGCGTTCCGCCGGTGTGCGCGGCGTACGCGAAGTGCGCTTCCTGCGCGGGGGTGCGGGCGGTGTGCGCCGCGTCGGCGGGGGTGCGGGCGGACGCGGGATCGGCCGGCGCCCAGAGGACGGCGAGGGCCGAGCAGCCCACGATCGCACGGCGCAGCAGCAAGGTCGGGGAAGTACGCATGACCGGCGGTGCCCTTTCGGGGAAAACGTTCTGGACCAGCGAACGAACATCCGAGAATCAGACGAATCAGACGTGTGCGCGTCGGCTCCCCGCGAGCCCCGGCGTCCCTCGACGCCCGCTTCCAGACGTCCTCGGAGAGCCCGACTCTAGCCGTTGTCCCGCTTTGTCACCGAAAGCTGTGATGTGTGTCGGAATGGTGAAGCCGGACCGGTCGAGACATCACTCCTTTGGAGGCAGAACCCGCGTGCGCGCCGCGCGTTGAACCCGGAGCCGGGCATCCCGCCCGGATGTTGTGTCGAATTCCAAGGAGCAGTTCTCCATGTCGCGTATCGCGAAGGGCCTGGCCCTGACCTCCGTTGCCGCTGCCGCCGTTGCCGGCACCGCCGGTATCGCCGCCGCCGACAGCGGCGCGCAGGGCGCGGCCGCCCACTCCCCCGGCGTGCTGTCGGGCAACGTCCTGCAGGTTCCGGTCCACGTTCCGGTGAACCTCTGCGGCAACACCGTCAACGTCATCGCCCTGCTGAACCCCGCGTTCGGCAACACCTGCGTCAACCACTGACGTCATCGCGGACCCTTCCGGCCGGCCGTCCTCCGCAACGGGGGGCGGCCGGTCCGCATGTGAACGGTCCTGCGGAGCCGGGGCTCCGCGTGCAGAAATTTCCTGCACGCGGAGTTTCCGTCGCGTTCGGGGCTCGTTAGGCAGCGCAAAGAGGAATTCCCTCCGGTGACATCGGTCGCCGAAGAAAGGAACACGATGAAGTCCCTCAAGGCCGCCGCCGTAGTCGCCGGGTCCCTGGTCGTCGCCGGAGCCGCCGCGCCCGCGTTCGCCGCCGGAACCTCGGGCCTCACGCCGTCCAGCCTCAACGGCGCCCTGGAGACCGTCACCAGCCAGCATTCGCTCAGTGTGCAGGACGTTCTTCCGCTCCAGCACCAGTCGGACGCGCTCGACACCGAGAAGAAGGGCTCCGTGCTGAGCGGTGTGAACGGCGCGACGAAGACGCTCAACTCCGCGGCCGCTCCCGCCCAGCTCCTCGGCGGACTTCCCCTGCAGCATTAGTCGTGCGCATTCCGCGCGTGTCCTTCCATGAGGCCCGCGGGCATTTCCCTAGGCTCTGAAACAGATCTCCGATGAAAGGGTTCACCATGAACACCGCCAAGAAGGCCGCTCTCATTCTCGCCACCGCCGGAATGGCCGCGGGTGCCGCCGCGGGCAGTGCCGTGGCCGACTCCGGCGCCGAGGGTGCCGCGTTCAATTCCCCGGGTGTCCTCTCGGGCAACGTCGTGCAGATTCCGGTCCACATCCCGGTCAATGTCTGCGGCAACACGGTCAACATCGTCGGCCTGCTGAACCCGACGTTCGGCAACGTCTGCGCCAACCACTGACGCGATACCGCCGACGTGCCGGGAAGGGCCGATTCCGAAGGTACGGAATCGGCCCTTCCCGCTGTTCGAGCCGGGTACCTCGTTCGTGTGGTCACGCTCTCGGACGTCGCCCGGTCGGGTGATTTCCGCGCGGAACCCGAACGGGCGCATCGATAAGGTTCCGCGGTGACCTCAACCTCAAGCGAAATGCGCCCTCTGCGGGTCGCCGATCTCGGCACGCTCGCCGTCATGGCATTCAGCGGAGAAACCCCCGACGGCGACATGCCCTATCTCCTCGCCTACTCGCTGGGGGACGGCGAAGGGGGTCCCGAAGGGTCCGCGGCCGCCATCCGGCAGCTGCTGGCCGAGAACGGGATTCCCGTGGGCGACACGCTCGTCGACGGATCGCAGCAGCCGCGCCTGCCGCTCACGCTGCTCGTCGAGGCCGGCCAGGCCGTCGTCAACATGCCGTACCTCAACGCCCAGTGCATCGCCCCGCCGGAGTGGCTCGAGGCGGTGGGGGAGCGTGGCTACGCCTACTTCCTGTTCGCCACCCGCGCCTGGCCCGTGGCCCAGCCCGGCAAGCCCGTCGCGCCCGAGGACCTGACGGCCTTCGCGGGCGACGAGGAGACCCTGCTCAGCGCGGCCCACGTGCTGCTGCCCGCACGCAGCCTGCGGGCCTGATGACGGCCGCCGCGGAACGGGGGACGGGCGGCGCGGGAGCGGGGACGGGCGGCCGCGGGCACACCGCGGGCAGCGGCCGCGCCTTCGCATTGATGCTGGTGATCACGGGAGCGGCCGGGCTGCTCGCCGCGTGGGTCATCACCATCGACAAGTTCAAGCTGCTGGAGAACCCGAACTTCGTCCCGGGGTGCAGCCTCAACCCGGTCGTCTCCTGCGGCAGCGTCATGAAGAGCGAACAGGCCTCGGTCTTCGGGTTCCCCAACCCGATGCTCGGCCTGGTGACGTACAGCGTGGTGATCTGCGTCGGCATGAGCCTGCTCGCGCGGGCCGAATTCCCGGGCTGGTACTGGCTGGTCTTCGACGCGGGCACGTTGTTCGGCGTCGGATTCGTCAGCTGGCTCCAGTTCCAGTCGCTGTACCGGATCAACGCGTTGTGCCTGTGGTGCTGTCTGGCCTGGGTCGCCACGATCATCATGTTCTGGTACGTCACGTCGTTCACCGTGCGCAACGCGTTCCTGCCCGCCCCGGACTGGCTCAGGACATTCTTCGCGGAGTTCACCTGGGTTCTGCCGGTCCTGCACATCGGCATCGTCGGCATGCTCATCCTGACCCGCTGGTGGGATTTCTGGACGAGCTGATTCTCCCTATGGAACGACTAATGAATCCGTCGAGGGAATCTTGAGCTGATGACGTTCCCGAGTCGTTACCCGGTACGGAAGCCGAGCCATCGGCATTGCGAAAGGGACCGTACCTGAGATGAAGCCGACCACACGAGGAACCCTCGCCGCCGTTCTGACCGGTGTGGCGGCGGCGACGGGCGCCGCCGCCGCTGCCCCGGCCGTCGCGGCCGACACGGTCCCCATCCCGGTGCCGCTGAACGGGGTCGAGCAGTCCCTCGGCCTCAGGACGCCCAGCATCGCGGGTCAGCTGCCGCTGCCCCTGCCGGGCCGGCTGGACGGGCCGCGGTACGTCGAGGGCCGGATGCTCCCCGAACGGATCGTTCCGCAGCTGCCGCTGAGCGGCGGACTCCCGGGCGCCGACGTCCGTACGCCGCTGCCGCACCTTCTCGGCGAAGGAGCCGACCACCTCGGACTCAACGCGCCCGCGGCCGGCCTGCGGACGCGGACCCCCGGCGTGTCCCTGGACAGCCCGCTCGGCGCGCCGGACCCGCACCGCTTCGGCCTGCCCGGGCTGAAGACGCCTCAGGCCGCCGTGCTCACACCGCTGCTGGAGACCGTGCCGGTGGCGAACCTGGAGATGGGCGCCGGCTCCTAGCCGTCCCCCACCCGTCGGAGGCGTGGGCCCGGGAGTCCGGACCGGGCCCACGCCTCCGGACATTCGTCGCCTGGACCGTCACGCCCTTGACGCAGTCGCACGTCGGATGAAGCAGACCGAAGCAGCCTGAACCCGTGGAGGAGAGAAGCATGTTCGCCAGCTGGATGTCGGGCAGAGTACCGAGGCGCGGGCGGGAACGGGTGCCCGCCGCCCCGGCGGGCGGCCGGACGGCGGGGCGCGTGGCGGGCGGACTTGCCCTGACCCGGCGTGGCGCGATGCGGGGACTACTCGTGTCGGCCGTCGGCGCGGCGCTGGCCCCCGTCGTCGCGGCCTCCCGGCCGCCGCGCCGCCCCCGGGACCTCTCCTTCGACGAGGTGTACCGCGGCCGGCACATCCTCGGCACACGGGGCGGCTCGGACGGCCGCGCCGCGTACGCGGGCGGGGAGTGGCAGGTAACGGTGGACGGCAGGCCGCTGCATCTGATGCGCCGCGCGGACGGCAGCTATCTCAGCATGGTGGACCACTACGAGTCGTACCCGACACCGCTGGCGGCGGCCCGCGCGGCCGTCGACCAACTCGGCCCCGCCGAGCAGCTCAGAGGCATGGACGACAAGGCGGGCGGCACGGGCGGCGGGCGGGGGACCGGTTCCCGCGGACTCGGTACGGAGGGGGGCGGCCACCACCATGGTGTACACGCGTAAGAACGTCAGCGCCCTCACCAGCAGTGAGCGGCGCCGCTTCGTCGTCGCCATGCTGGAGGTCAAACGGCGCGGGGAGTACGACGAGTTCGTGCGCCGGCACATCGACTACTACGTCTCCGACGGCGACGGCGGACTGCGCGCGGCCCATATGGCGCCCTCGTTCCTGCCCTGGCACCGGTGCTTCCTGCTGGACCTGGAACAGGCGCTGCAGCGCGTGGACTCCGGGGTGAGCGTGCCGTACTGGGACTGGACCCGGGACCGCACGCCGACCTCCGCCCCCTGGACCAAGGACCTGCTGGGCGGCAACGGGCGGAGCTCGGACCGGCAGGTGATGACCGGGCCCTTCGCCTACGCGCAGGGCAAGTGGACGATCAAGGAGGGGGTGACCGACGGCGCCTTCCTCATGCGCGAGTTCGGCCGCCCCCGCAAGCCGATCCAGCTGCCCACCCGGACCGCGCTGAACGCCGCCCTGGCCGACCCCGTCTACGACACCGCCCCCTACGACTCGACGGTCACCCGCGGCTTCCGCAACCGTCTCGAGGGCTGGGGGCACGGGACGGGCAACGCCACCTGGGAGAACCACAACCGCGTCCACCGCTGGGTCGGCGGCCACATGCTGGGCGGAGCCTCCGTCAACGATCCCGTCTTCTGGCTGCACCACGCCTTCGTCGATCTCCAGTGGTCCCGCTGGCAGAAGCGGCACCCGGGCGGCCGCTATCTGCCCGAACGCGCGCCCGGGCCTCGCGACTCCCAGTACCGGCGCATCGTCGCCCGGCGCGAGAAGATGCCGCCGTGGGGCGTGACGCCCGCGTCGATGGAGGACCACAGCCACATCTACCGGTACGCGTAGCCCCGTCCACCACCGGCGTACCGGACACGACGAGGCCCCCGGCAGCGACTTTCCGCCGGGGGCCTCGCTTCCGCTGGCTCAGTTGCCGTAGCCGTGCGTGCTGTGCTGCGTGGTGTGGGTGGGCTTGGCGTGGTGGTGCTTCAGGTGGCCACCGCCGTTGACGCAGGTGTTGCCGAAGGCGGGGTTCAGCAGGCCGACGACGTTGATCGTGTTGCCGCACACGTTGACCGGCACGTTGATCGGGGCCTGGATGACGTTGCCCGACAGCACACCGGGGGAACCCACGGCCCCGCCCTGGGCGCCGGCGTCCGCCATGGCCATGCCGGCCCCGCTCAGGGCCACGGCACCCGTGCCCACGACGACTGCGGCGGCCTTCGCGATGCGAGACATCACGTTCTCCTTAAGACTCGACGAGTGCGATGGCTCGGACGCGACCGCACTTCCCGTTCAACGCGTCCGTCCACCCCTGGTCACGGGCGTTCCGCCAGGGGATCACTCTTCGAACAGGGGCCCCACGAGCGGCCGTTCGTACGGCTGCCGGGGGCGGCAGGTCAGCCGAGACGGCGCAAGGGCTTGCCGTCCAGGAACGCCTGGATGTTCTCGACGGCCGCCCCGTAATAGGCCTCGTAGTTGGACCGGGACACGTACCCGAGGTGCGGGGTGGCCAGCAGCCGGGGAGCCGAGCGCATCGGGTGGTCCGGGGGCAGCGGCTCGGAGTCGAACACGTCGACGCCCGCCCCGGCGATGCGCCCCTCGCGCAGCGCGGCCAGCAGTGCCTCCTGGTCGACGATCGCCGAGCGCGAGGTGTTGACGAGGAAGGCGGTCGGTTTGAGCAGGGCCAGTTCGGCGGCGCCCACGAGTCCCCGGGTGCGGTCGCCGAGCGCGAGATGCACGGAGACGAAGTCGCTCTCCGCCAGCAGTTCCTCCTTGGAGGCCGCGAGCTCCACCCCCACCTCCTCGGCCCGTTCCACGGTGAGGTTCTGGCTCCACGCACCGACCTGCATACCGAAGGCGAGGCCCACCTGCGCCACCCGGCCGCCGATCCGGCCCAGCCCGAGCAGGCCGAGCCGACGGCCGTGCAGATCGGCGCCCACGGTGCTCTGCCAGGGTCCGTTCTCCCGCAGGGCGTTGCTCTCGGTGACGATGCCCCGCGCGAGGCCGAGCAGCAGGGCCCAGGTCAGCTCGACCGGGGGCGTGGCCGAACTCGGCGTGCCGCACACCGTCACCCCGTGCGCCTCGGCGGCGGCGTAGTCGATCGCCGAGTTGCGCATCCCGGAGGCGATCAGCAGCCTCAGCCGGGGCAGCCGGGCCAGCAACGACGCCGGGAACGCCACACGTTCGCGGAGGGTGACCACGATGTCGAAGTCCGCCAGCGCGGCGGCCAGCGTGTCCACGTCCTCGAAGTGCCGGTCGAAACCGGTGACTTCCACGGCGTCCGCGAGCGGTGACCAGTCGGCGATCTCCGTCGCGACACTCTGATAGTCGTCCAGCACGGCACAACGCAGGCGCATGTACGGGTTCCTTCCAGGCTCATCCGGACCCTACCCGAGCGGCGGCCGGCCCGGCCGGGCGGGCGTGACGCGGACCGCAGGGGGAAGCCGCGACGGCCGCCCACCGCCCATGGCAGTATCTGGGCACCATGAATGCGTCGCCGGCGGTACGGACCCTGCGCGCGGCGGTGTTCGCCGTCCTGTGCGTCCTGCTGGCCGCCGGAGGGCATCTGCTCGCCACCGGACAGGCGCCGCCGCTCTGGGCGGAGGGCGCCGGACTCCTCGCCGTCTTCGCCGCGTCCTGCCCGCTCGGCGGCCGCGAACGCTCCCTGTCCGGCATAGGCGCCGCCATGCTGGTCGCCCAGGCCGGACTCCACCTCGGCTTCGAGGCGGCCCGGCCCCGCATGACGATGACCATGCACGGAATGCACGGAATGCACATGGCGCAGTCCTCCGTCCACGCCCTCACCCCGCACGCCACGGCCGCGCATGTCGCCGCCGCCGTGCTCGCGACCTGGTGGCTGCGACGCGGCGAGGCCGCCCTGTGGTCCCTGCTGCGCCGGGCCGTGACGTTCGTACCGGGACTCGCCGCGTGGTGGAGGACCCGCACGGGGCTCCTTCCGGTACGGCCGTCCGCGGACGCCGGGGGCCGGACCCCCGCCGAGCCCTGGCCGCTCGGCCGGACACTGCTCCGCCACGCCGTCTCGCGCCGGGGACCGCCGGCAGGGCTCGCTCCCGCGCCCTGACCACTTCCCGCCTCAGTACGGAGTTCCCCGGATGTCCCCGATCAGCACCACCCTGCGCCGCACCGGTACCGCCCTCGCCCTCGCCACCGCGGGCGTCCTGGCCGCCTCCGGCGCGGCCTTCGCGCACGTCACGGTCCACCCCGAGAGCTACGCCAAGGGAGCCACGGACGGTCTCCTGAGCTTCCGCGTCCCCAACGAGGAGGACACCGCCAGCACCACCAAGGTGCAGATCTTCCTTCCCACCGACCACCCCCTCCTGGGTGTTCTGGTCACCCCGCAGGCGGGCTGGACCGCGAAGGCGACGACCGTCAAGCTGAAGAAGCCCGTCAAGACGGACGACGGCACGATCACCGACACCGTCTCCGAGATCACCTGGACCGGGGGCCGCATCCGCCACGGCGAGTTCCAGGACTTCCAGGTCGCCTTCGGCCAGCTCCCCGACGACGTCGACCAGTTGACCTTCAAGACCCTCCAGACCTACTCGGACGGCAAGGTGGCCCGCTGGATCGAGCAGCCGCAGAAGGGCGAGGAGGAGCCGGAGAGCCCGGCGCCGGTGCTGGCCCTCACGGCCAAGGGCTCGGGAGAGGAGCCCGGCTCGTCCGCGACCGGGGCGTCCGGCTCGGACTCGGACTCGTCCTCGAACTCGTCCTCGAATTCGAACTCGGACTCGGGCTCCGGCTCGGCCGAGGCGAAGTCGACCGCGAGTGCCGACAGCAGCGACTCGACCGCCCGTGCTCTGGGCACCGCGGGCCTGATCGTCGGTGTGCTCGGCCTGATCGCGGCGGCCTTCGCCGTCGTCCGCGTCCGGAGCACCCGCTCCTAGCCGCCGTCACCGCCGTTGTCCCGCCGCCCCGTCGACTCAAGTCGTCGGGGCGGTCGGCTTTTACGCTTCCCCGGGCACTCACCGGCTCACTTCACGAGGCGCACGCCTGGACCCTCCCCGGTGACCCGGTGACCCGGTGACCCGGTGACCCGGTGACCCGGTGACCCGGTGACCCGGTGACCCGGTGTCGTGCCGTCAGATCTGAGGCGGCGTCTGCTTCCGCCCGAAGAGGACCACCACGGCCCCGCCGATCAGGACGAGGGCGATGGCCGCGCCCGCGATGATCGGCGTCAGCGAGGTGCCGCCGGTCTCGGCGAGGTCGGTACCCGCGCCGGTGCCGCCCACCGAGGCCGGGCTCGGCTCGCTGAACGTCTGGGCCGAGATGCCGCTCGCGCCGCCCTGAGTCTTGCAGTCGAGGACTCCCTTGAACCGCTTCCCGCCGTCCGAGCCGCCGACCGTGAAGTCGTAGGCCTGGTCCTCCTGCAGCGGGATGGTGAGGGTCTCGGATATGCCCGCCGCGACGGTGTGCTCGACGCCCATCAGCTCGAACGTGAACGCCTGGTCACCCTTGTTCGCGGCCGTGATGTCCACACCTCCCTTGGCGCAGTCCTTCTGGGCCGACAGCGCGGGTATCGGGCCCTTCGCCGCCCAGTCCGCGCTCGCCACGGCGGAGACGGTGGACTCGCTGGAGCCGGCGAGGATCTGGGTCTGGCTGCGGGTCTCCGAGGTGAAGGCGCGGCCGACCGGAACGGTCGTGGATGCCTGCACGGTGAGCGAGGTGGAGCCGTCCGCGCCGTCGTTCGGCACGTCGAAGAAGAGGCGGCTGCCGTTCGTCGCGGAGGTGACCGGCTTGCCGTGCTGGTCGACGACCTTCACTCCGCCCGCGGCGATGTCCGTGGGCGGGGTCACCGTCACGCTGTTCGCGTTGGTGCGCACGGTGACCGGGCCCAGCCGCTCACCGGGGTGGCCGGACACCGCGGCCGGGGAGAGCGTCAGCGAGGCCTCGGGCTCCGCCAGGTCCCGTGCGTTCTTCTGCAGGTAGTCCGCGAGCTTCTCGGCCCGCGGGTCCGCGGCGTCCACGTCGGCGCCGTCCGAGTACCGCCAGATCGCCACCTGGGTGCCGGCCGCCGCGTCCTGCTCGGTGAGGCCGGAGACACCGGCCTTCTCGGCCAGCGCCGCCAGGTCGTTCACCTGCGGATAGGAGTTCTCGAGGATCCAGCGGATCTTGCCCGCGTCCTTGTTGCCGCTCAGCGAGGTGCCGCTCCAGGAGGTCTCCTGATACCGGGCGTCCCGCTGCGTCGGATTGTGCAGGTCGATGCAATACGTCTGCAGCATGCCGCCGTTCTCGACGGTCATCTCGAACAGACCTGCCGAGACCCAGGAGTCCTCGCCGTTCTCGTGGATGACCGCCGACCCGTACGTCTTCAGGTCCCCTATGGTCGCGGTCGCTCCGCCCTGGCTCTGCGGTATCTGGTCGGCGGCGGCCGGGCCGGCGCCGACGAGCGTCCCCGCGGCGGCGAGCCCCCACACCAGGGCCGCGGCGGCGAGACGCGCTGCTCCTCGCCCTCGTGCGGACGACACAGAGAACGCAGAAGACACAGAATTCCCCTTCACGCAGGACCCTTTGACATGGGGGACGGTCCCGCCAGCAGAATCAGAAGCCCCGAAAGCTGTGTTCGGCATCCTAAGGAAGCCCCGCATCGCTCCCCCCAGTCATGTCATCCGATAACCGATCTGACTCGGAATCGTTATCGCGATCACGTCCGTGAGCTGCGCCTATCGACAAATCCACGAGAGCTGTTCGCCGTTTATTTGTCGATAAGCCGCAGTTCGGTCAGATCACGGCACTCTCTGACATCACGTCACCCCGGCCGGTTCGGGCAGCGGTTGGGACACACCTCCGAGCTCGGCATCCGGGTCGGTCTCCCAACTGGGCTCGGGGCGCCGGTCCGGAGCCGGCTCGCCCTCCTTGGACGGGCGCCGGAAGGCCGACGTGCCGCGAGAGAGGTCGTGGCCGATCGCCACCGCGTCGATGTCCGCCGACGTCCAGCTCTGTCCGTCGCGGGTCTCCGTGCGCACCTTCAGCCTGCCCTGCACGATGACGGGATCGCCCACCGACACCGAGGCGCCCACGTTCGTGGCGAGCGCGCGATTGGCCCACACCGTGAAGAAGTTGGTGTGCCCGTCCGTCCATCCGTTCTTCTCGCGGTCCCAGTACCGAGAGGTCACCGCCAGCCGGAACCGCGCCGACGCGCCGTTCGCCAAGTCCCGGTACACGGGCCGTGTCGCCACGTTGCCCACCGCGCACACCATCGTCTCGTTCATCGTGAATCCCTCCCGTGCGGATACGTCTGCCGCGGCGGTCGCATGCGCTGCGACCGCCGCGGAATTCAGACTGCCGCCGCCGGGCCGGACCCGCTCGGCGCTGTGGGCCGCCGGGCAGTTGTGGAAATCCGCGTCACCCGACCGGGGTACCCGCTGTCGCTGTCCCCGCCGTCGCCACCCCGATGACCCGCCCGTACTGCTCCCGCACCTCGCGGTACCGCAGCAGCTCCGCGGCCACCGGATCCAGCACCCGGGCCCTGCCGCACGCGGCGGCCGCCTCACGCAACCGTCTCTCCGCCTCCAGGCCGTAGCGCCTGGCCGGGCCGCGGGCCGCCATTCTGCTGGCCCATTCGACGGCCGGGCCGCCGATGATGCCGGACAGCATCAGCAGCACCGGAACCCCGAGGTTCGGGGACATGACCCCGATGATCTGGCCCACCAGCCAGAGCCCGCCGACGACCTGCACGATCGTCATCGCGGCCTGTGCCAGCACCGCGACGGGCCACCAGCCCGGCCGTGGCGGCCTTCCCGCCGGCGCTGTGGCACGCGCCGCCATGTCGTCCAGCGCCTCGGGCAGCCCCTGCGCGCCCCGCACGGCCGCCTCGCGCACCGCCTGCGCCCAGGGCGCCGGAAGCCCGTACGCGGCCCGGTCGGCCACCGTGCGCACGGCCTGCTCGACCCGCTGGCGTGCGGTGGCCTCCTCGTCCACGGGAGCGCGCACCGGCAGCCGCCCGGTCGGAGGCTCGCGCCGCTCCAGGTACCAGCGCCACAGCCGCAGCCAGGGCGTGCCGCAGGCCCGGTTGGCGTTGCGGCGCCAGGACCGCTCGGCGGCCTCCCCGGTCGCCACGGCGCCGACCGCGTCCGCGAGCCGGTCGGAGAACTCGTCCCGCGCCTCCTCGCTGAGCCCGACCCGCCGCCCCGTCGCGTAGACGGGCCGGAGCCGCGCGGCGGCCAGGTCGAGATCGGCGGAGATCCGCCGCGCCGCCGCCCCGCGTTCGGCCACGAACTGGCTCAGGCACTCGCGCAGTTCGGGGACACCGGCACCGGTGAGCGCGGACAGCGAGAGGACGGTCGCGCCCGGTTCGCCGTACTCGCCGAGCGCGATGCCGTCCTCGTCGAGCAGCCGCCGCAGATCGTCGAGCACCTGGTCGGCGGCGTCGCCGGGGAGCCGGTCCACCTGGTTGAGCACCACGAACGTGACTTCCGCGTGCCCGGCCAGCGGCCGCAGATAGCGCTCGTGGAGGACGGCGTCCGCGTACTTCTCCGGATCGACCACCCAGATGACCGCGTCGACCAGCCCGAGGACACGGTCCACCTGCGCGCGGTGCTGGACGGCCGCCGAGTCGTGGTCGGGCAGGTCGACCAGGACCAGGCCGCGCAGCTGGGACTCCGCCTCCGCGCTCTGCAGCGGGCGTCTGCGCAGCCGTCCGGGGATGCCGAGCCGGTCGATGAGGGTGGCCGCGCCGTCGCTCCAGGTGCAGGCGATCGGCGCCGACGTCGTCGGTCTGCGGACGCCGGTCTCGGAGATCGCCACGCCCGCGAGCGCGTTGAAGAGCTGCGACTTGCCGCTGCCCGTGGCCCCGGCGATGGCGACGACGGTGTGCTCCCCGGACAGCTTGCGCCGGGCCGCCGCCTCGTCCAGGACCCGGCCCGCCTCGGCGAGGGTGCCGCTGTCGAGGCGCGCCCGGGAGAGGCCCACCAGTTCGCGGAGCGCGTCCAGGCGTGAGCCCAGCGGAGCGTCGTACGCGAGGGGGGCCGGGACCGACGCGACGGCGGCCTTCGTCTCCGCCTGCGGCGTCTGGTAGCGGGCGGCGGCCGTCTCGGTCACCCGGCGCGCGATGAGGCCGTCGTCCCAGACGGGGCCGTCCTCCGCGCGCGCGGAGTCCTCGGCCTCCCCGCGCGCGTGCGGCTCGGCTCCCGAGGTGTTCCGCGCGGCGCCCTGTCCGGCGGCGCCGTCGCTCCGCCCGGTCTTGCCGGTACCGCCCTCCTTGCCGCCTCCTCGGGCTCCGCCCGTGCCGTCGGCGCCTTCCGTGCCGTCCTGGGGCCGGGTGCCGCTCCGTGCCGTACCGCCGGGCGGTCCGCCCTCCGCGCGGGCGTCCCGGGCGCTCCTGGCGGCCGCGTCGACGCCGGCGGTCCCCTCGCTCTCGGCGCCCGAGGCGGCCGCACCCGAAGAGGCGTTATCGCGGGCGCCGTCGTCGGAGTGCTCGGGCACGCGGCGACCGTCCCCGGGACGCCCGTCCCCGGGAGGCGTGCCCTCGGCGTGCCCGTCGCCAGAGCATCCGTCCCCGGAGCGCCCCTCTCCGTTGCGCCCGTCTCCAGAACGTCCGTTCCCGGAGCGCCCCTCTCCGGAGCGTCCGTCTCCAGAACGTCCGTCTCCAGGACGGTCGGCTTGATCCGTGTGGTCAGTGACGGCAGTCACCGCGGTCACCTCTCCTTCTGCAGTACGGACAGCGCGGCGATCAGCTCGGCCTGGGGTTCCGGATGGACTTCGAGCGCTTCGAGCGGCGCGAGACGACGCTCGCGTTCGGCTTGCAGGGCCGTGTCGACGAGCTCCGTGAGCAGCCGGCCGGCCTTGTCGCGCAGCCGCAGCGCGCCGTGCGCCCCGATCCGCTCGGCCAGCCGCTCGCCCGCGTTGCGCGCCCTGCGGCCGCCCAGGAGCGCGGTGGCGACCAGCGCGGCCACCACCGAGGAGTCGGGGGCGACGCTCTTGTCGAGGTCGCGCACCTCGTCCTCGGCGTACTCCTCCAGGACGCGCCGCCAGCGCCGCACCGCCAGGCCGATCCGGTGCTCGGCGCTCTCCAGGGCCGGATCACGGCCCGTCAGCTCCGGCGCGCCCGAGGCGGGTTCACGGCGCCAGGCGTCGTCCACCCGCTCGTCGGCCGCCGCGACGGAGCACAGCAGCAGCGCGGACAGGCTCTCCACGAGCGCGTCCAAGAGCTCCTCGGCGGTGCAGTCGAGGGGGTAGGCGCGCCAGCGCTTGAGCGCGTCCCCGGAGAGCACCGCCCCGGCCTGGAGACGCCCGCGTACCCGGGTGTACTCGCTGTCGTACGCCCCGTCGACGGCCGCCGTGAGCCGGGTCGCGGCGGCGTACTGCGCGGCGGTGGCACTGGCCAGCTCCGGCATCCGCGCCTTCAGGGAGTCCAGTACACCGTGTGCCGTACGGGCCATGGCGCCGTGGCGGGCCCCTGGGTCCTGGATCTGGTGCGTGAGCCACGTACGCAGCGGTGCGACGGCCGTGGCGGGCAGCAGGCCGCCGCCCCACGCGGACTCGGGCAGTTCCGGCACCGTGAAGCGGGGAGCCTCGCCGAGTCCCGCCTTGGCGAGCAGAGCGCCGTACTGCCGCGAGACCTCGGACACCACCTGATGCGGCACCCGGTCCAGGACCGTCACCAGGGTCGCCTTCTGCTCCTTGGCGGTCCGCAGCAGATGCCACGGCACGGCGTCGGCGTACCGCGCGGCCGTCGTCACCATCACCCAGATGTCGGCCGCGCAGATCAGCTCGGCGGCCAGCACCCGGTTGTCGGCCACCAGGGAGTCGACGTCGGGCGCGTCGAGGAGGGCGAGGCCGCGCGGGAGCGTGTCGGCGGTCTCGATGCGCAGCACCCGCTCACCGCGCCCGGTGACGGCCGGAAGATCGTCGCCGGACTCCTGATGGGGCGTCCACACACGCGTGAGCTGGGGCAGCACGCGCATGCCGCTGAACCAGTGATGGTCCTCCGGATGGCACACCAGCACCGGGGTACGGGTCGTCGGGCGCAGGACGCCCGCTTCGCTGACCCGACGTCCCACAAGGGAGTTGACGAGGGTCGACTTGCCGGCGCCGGTGGACCCGCCGATGACGGCGAGAAGCGGCGCTTCGGGTTCCCTCAACCGGGGCACCAAATAGTCGTCGAGCTGTGCGAGCAGTTCGTCGCGGTTGGCACGCGCGCGTGGAGCCCCGGCCAGGGGCAGCGGAAAGCGTGCGGCGGCGACACGCTCGCGCAGGGCGGAGAGTGCGTCGAGCAGCTGGGGCCGTACGTCCAAGGTCACCACATGCGAAGAATGCCCAATTTTGGAGTCTTTCTGAAGCATATGGGTATGTCTGCGCGCCGACAGGACAGACGGGGCGGAAGGGATGACTGGGGCGCAGGCATAACGAGTGCACAACACCCGATGCTCAGGACGCCAAAAGCGGTGCACGATTCGTACCCGCCTGCGATTATCAGGACCGCTTCACTGAACCTCCACATCGAGCCACGGAGGCGCAGTAGGAGGGGCAGGGATGCGGGACCCCTATCCTTGTCCCCGGCAAGGTCACGGATCCGCCCACACCCGGGCACCACGACACACAGGCCGACACACCCGGCCCCCGTAGCTCAGTGGATAGAGCAGGCGCCTTCTAAGCGCTTGGCCGCAGGTTCGAGTCCTGCCGGGGGCGCCAGTCTCCGCCCTCCCTCATGGGAGGGCTTTTTGCTGGTCGGAGCAGGTTTCACTCGATGCAGCTATGTCCCGAACGCCCTCCCGATGATCAAGGGAGAGGCCCGGGGCCGTCCGGCTGTCACCGGGTTCTCGCGGGCGGCTCTGCCGTATACGTGGCGAAATTTTCGCCGGGGAGCCTCAGCCCGCGTCGGGCGGGTCGGGACGGCCTCCGGCGGCTTCGAGGCGCGTTTTCAAGTCAGGTGGCTGCCTCCGTCGCACCGCGCGTAGGTCGCCAGAAGCACCGGGACGCTGTTGCCGGCCAAGCAGGCCACCTGGGCGGGGCGAGGACGTGCGGGGGCGGAAACGGCCTTCCGCGCGCCGCGCCAGGCCGGCCGGATGACGGAACCGGCGGGTGGGTCGATGACTGGCAGATCCAGTGCTGCGGAGATTGCTTTCCGCGAGGAGCATCATGGCCGGGAATGCGCATGCGTCGACCCGGTTGCGGGTGCTCACCGACACGGAAGTGCACTGCCGGTACGAAGTTTCTCCCGACAGGACGTCGAACGTGCGGCATTCGGTGCCCGGCGCAATCGAATTGGTGCCGGTCCGAGAAGCGGATGGATGGGCGGTGACTCGCCCGCACGTCGAATTCAGCGGCTGCATCGTGGCGGCTGAGCGGACCGCAGAGGAGCAGGGAGGCCCAGTTTCCCGGGATCGGTGACGAGCGGGTTCAGCGGAGGCTCGTCGTGGCCGTGAGGGTGCCTCGATCGACCTGATGAAGATGCGGGTACACCTCAAAGCGTGCCGAGGTCGCGGTGCATATTCGCTCTCCGTGAAGGGGCAACTGGCGGCGGCTTCAACACGGTTGAACCCTTCATGATCCTTGTCTCGCATTTGATGCCCCTCGGTGCCCTGACCAGCAGCTTATGATCGCGGGCATGCGTCATGCCATACCCCGCCTCGTCTGCCTTCTTCCACTGATCGGACTCATCGGACTGATCGCAGGATGCGGGACCACTCAGACTTCCCAGCCCTCCCAGCCTTCCCCGGGCCGATCAAAGGTGAGCGCCGACCCTTTGGCCGCTCACCGCCGCATGGAATACGAGACCGTTCGTACGGAGCTGCTGCAAGCGGTGGCTAACGTGAAAGCGCCTGACGGGTTCAGAGGAGCCGGTAAAGAGGAACCCGCCGGAGATTACTGCTCCGTCTCTCTCGACGGCTTCGTGTCGACGAAGAGTGCTCTTCGTTCCCGCGAGGATGTGACAGCGGCACTGCGGGCACACGGTTGGAAGCAGGCCGGCGCCGGAGGTACTGACGAGAGCCTCCTCACCCGGGGAACCTGGGCGGTTTTCGTCACACGTATTAGCGCACCCCTCGTCGGCGCAGACGGCAAAATGGAAAAAATGCTGCATGAACTCAGGATCAGTGCCGACTGCGAGGGAAACGCGTAGGGATGCCCGGTGGCCTCGCTGTGCCACGTTCGTGCCAGGCCGGACTGGGAATTCAGGGCAAACCGGGGCGCAGAACGAGCGGATCGCTGCTTCACCCTTTCAGTTCATTTAGGTCAGGATCTGACCTCTACTGGCTCTAGCGTCCTTCCTGCCCGGCGGAACACGAACCACGGAAGGCAGCAACCATGAGCGAGACCGTGACTGTCGACGAATCGGCCACCCACGACGCGGCCCGTGAGCCGGTCACCGGCGAGCGCGCCGACTTGCTGGAAGCGCTGGCCAAGCAGCGGCACTTCCTGCGATTCACCACCCGAGACCTCACCGACGAGCAGGCCGGGCGCCGGACCACCGCCAGTCAGTTGTGTCTGGGCGGCCTGATCAAACATGTCACTGCGGTCGAGCGAACCTGGGTGCGGTTCATCCTGGACGGCCCGTCGGCGATGCCCGACTTCACCAAGATGACCGAGGCCGACTGGGCCCGGCGGGCCGACGAGTTCCGGATGCTGCCGGGCGAGACGCTGACCGGCGTGCTCGCCGACTACGCCGAGGTGGCCCGTCGGACCGACGAACTGGTCGTCACCCTGCCCGACCTGGACGCCGCACAACCACTGCCGAAGGCCCCGTGGTCCGAGCCGGGCGGGCGATGGAGTGCCCGCCGGGTGCTGCTGCACATCGTCACCGAGACCGCCCAGCACGCCGGGCACGCCGACATCATCCGAGAGTCCCTGGACGGCGCCAAGTCCATGGGGTAGCCGACGGCACGGCGAGTCCTGCCAGGGGCGCCAGGGTGGCTTCGAGGCGCCCTTTCAGGCCAGGGGGATCCGGGAGCTCGTGGGAGCCCGGCGGGCTCAACCCGTACGGGCCCCGTCCTTGGCGGGTGTTCGCCGTGGTGTCGTGCCGTCCAGGTGGACCACCACGGTGCTGTAGAAGCGATGGGCCGCGTCGTCGACACTGCGGATGAAGCTCGACTCCGCGTTTCCCCGGGTGCTGCCCATGCCCTTCAGGAGGGACAGGCGGAAGCCGGCGATCCGGGACGCGGGGTCCTTGGGCAGCAGGTCGGCCGGCTCGGGACGGAGGCGTTCGAGCGTTCCGCGGCGGCCGGCCGCCTCCCCTTCGACGAGCGTCTCGACATGGAGGTCCGCCGGGGCCTCGTCCAGCCGCCGGACCAGGCGCTTCGCCCACGAAAGCGGCTGGCCCTGCTCCGGCGCCGGGATCTCGATCGACGTACGGAGCTTGCCCGTCCGCAGGTCCGCGCTGATCGCCAGGACTCCGGGCGTCCCCTCGATGCGCAGCTCCGACTGCAGCCTCCCGTCGAGGCAGAGCCGGTCGGCGAGACGGCCCCGCAGCGCGTTCGGGTCGACCCCGCGCCTGGCGCGCTGGACGGGCAGCACCTTCTGTCCCAGTTCGCCGCCGAGGCGCAGACAGACCTGGCGGACGAGACGCTCCCAGCTCTCCACGACCTCCAGCGCCCGCGGGTCGCCCTGGCACAGGGTCTCGTCGTCGATGCCGTTGCGCACCGGCACCCAGGCCGGCCCCATGTTCTGGAAGCCGTGGCAGCCGGAGTTCTCGTGGCGCAGGTAGTGCAGCAGTTCCTGGAGGAGCCAGGCGTGCGCCCCGTTGCCGACGCCCTCGTGCCGGATCAACAGCTGCGCCTGGTGCGCGACTTCCGCCCAGGACAGATGCCACAGGGCCACCTTGTGCTTGCGCCGCTTGTCGATCTTGACCTCGACGAGCGGGCTGCCCTCCAGCGCCACGTCGTTCGACAGCGTGATCACGGCCTCGTAGCCACGGCGCGCGGCGATGTCCATGTACGCCTGGACCTGTTCGGCCCGGAGCGCGCTGCCGTTGGTCTTCGTCTCGACGAGCGCCGTCCACAGCTTCCCGGCCCGCTCCACCCGGATCACCCCGTCGGGGCGCCGCGGGCTGTCGCCGTGCGGCAGGGTGACCTCGGTGAACGTCTCCATGCGGCCGGCCGGGGCGCCGAACGCGGCCGTGAGCCGCCGGCCGAACTCGGGGACCTGGGCCATCACGGACAGCAGGACCGAGGTCGCCCGCGTCTCGCGCTCGCGGTCGCTCTTCAGCGCCGACGCCGGGAAGAGCCGCGCGTCCCTCCACGACTCGTTCTCCGCCAGCGTCCTTCTGGCCGCCTTGGGCAGGGTGATCTTCTTCTTGGCCGTACGGGGCCGCGCGGCCGCTCTCTCCGGCCGGTCCCCGGCGCCGGGCCGGAGCGGGGCGGCGGCCAGGGCTGGGGCCGGGGCTGGACGGGGAGCGGGGCGCGGGGAGGGGACCGACGGCAGGCCGTCCTGGGCTACGGGGACGCCGCCGTTCCGGGGTACGGGGTCGCCGCCGTCCTGCCGTCCTGGGCCGTCGGCCGGTGGCGCCGCCTCCGTAGGGTTCGGGCTCGGGTTCGGGTACGGGTCCGTCGGGGTGTCTTCGGCGGCCTCGTCCGGTACGTGCTCGGCCGCCGCGTCGTCGTCGACGTCGACCCCGAAGTCCGTGGCCAGACCCGCGAGGCCCGACGCGTAGCCCTGGCCGACGGCGCGGAACTTCCATTCCTCCGCACGCCGGTACAGCTCCCCGAAGATGATCGCGCTCATCGTGTCGGCGTCGTCGATGGCGAAGCGGAGGAGCTCCTCGCCCCCGCCGTCCGCCAACGCCAGCCTCACGCGCTCCAGTTCCCCGAAGCAGGCGCCGTCGTAACGGCTCGCGGCCAGGACGATGCGCTCGACCTCGGAGGGCACCGCGGTCAGGTCGAAGCCGATCCGGTCCTCGTTGCCGTCCACCGCGGGCGTCTTGCCCAGCAGCTGCACGCTTCCGTCCGCGGCGACCGGGTTGTTGTAGAAGTAGAAGTCACCGTCGTCGCGGACCTTGCCGTTCGCGCCCAGCAGGAGGACGGACACGTCGGCGTCGCCCTCGCCGGTCGGGCTCGCCCATCCCAGACTGACGATCACTGCGTCGGTGTTCTCGCTCAACGCCGCGAGCGACACGTTCGATCCCTTGATCATTTCGCGCATGAAGTCCCCCCAGAACGATGCGACTCGGGTGTTCCGACACCTCCACCCGGCCGTCTGGTGCTCGGGGTTGTGCGGTGATCGGTGCGCGGGGGACTGTAGTGCCCGCAAAGTGTTTCTTTGGGAGTCATGCGGAATCTGAGCGGGATGTGTGCACAGGGCTCTAAAGTGTCCACCCCTGCCCCCCTGTCCACCCCGGCCTATCCGTGTCCACCCCGGCCGGTCCGTGTCCACCCCTGCCGGTCCGGGGCATGACGAACGCCCCCGAAGGTCCCGGAGGTGTCCGGGAGCGTCCGGGGGCGGACGGTGCGAAAAGCGAACGGTCGGACAGGCCCTGGTGACGCCGGGGTCACCGCAGCGCGTGCGAGGTCCTGCCCGAGGCCGCGTCGATCTCGTCGTGGGCCTTGGTCAGCAACTGCATGGCGAGTTCGTTCAACGCCCTCGCGCCCGCGACCTCCTCGCCGACCCTGGGCTGGTTCGAGTCGGAAGGGTGACGGCTGGCATAGCCGTGCGCACGTACCTCGCTTCCGTCGGGAAGGCGCAGCAGGGCGGCCGCGCGGGTGCGGTGGTCGTCCTCCTGGAATTCCATCTCGACGTGCCAGCCGACCGTGGTCCGTGCCTGCGTCGCTGTCATCTGTGTCATCGCGATCACCTCCGAAGCCGCTTCCCCCGGTGAAGCCCTGGGAGGACCGGGCGGACCCCAGCCCCTACAAGCAGTGTCCCTCTCGGGCGGGCCCGGCACGAGGCGAGCCGTGAGGGTCACGCGTCGTGGCGGGGCCGCCCCGACGGGTGGCGTGGGGGGTGACGGCCGGTGGCGGAGCGGTCGCCGGAGCGATGGGCGCCCGCCGAGGACCGGGCTGCGGCCCAGGCCCATACCCGAGCCGTCACGCCTACGCCCGCGCCCCCGGGCCTACGTCCGCGACCTCGGGTCGACACCCTTGCCCCCCCGGGTCGGCGTCCGCGCCCCGGGCCGACACCCTTGCCCTGCCCTCACACCGAACCCGAGCCGGCTCCGGACGCATCCTCGTGGGCCGCCGGACCCCGGCCTATCGTCATGGACCAGCGCACACCCGGGGGCGCCTCGACGGAGACGACTCCGCCGCGGTCGACCCCCGCGACCGCCACCTCGTTGTACGTGGTGCTCACCTGGTCGGCGACGCAGTTCAGGGGGAAGGCGACGCGGACGGACCGCACCGCCACCTTGATCCTGCCCGCGCCCTGGCACCTCACGGCGACGATGAGCGCGTCGTGCTTCGTGCCCTTGCCGAACGGGAGGGTGGCACTCCCGGTGGTCGCGTTCCGGCGGCCGGCGAGTGTTTCGCCCTTGTCCAGCTCCGGAGGCTTCTGTACGGAGGGAGGGGCGGAACCGGTGCCTGACGTGCCCTTCGTCGAGCCCGGCTCGGAGGGGCGAGAGGACCGGCCGGACGACGACGGGGTATCGGTGTGGGCCGATGTACAGGCGGCGACGGACGGAAGCGCGAGAACGCAGGCGATGCCCAGTCCCACGAGGGTTCGGCGCGGCATTCACGACTCCCGGACGGTGCGGCCGATGGGATGCGAGGGGAGGTTGGTCACGTCGTTCTTGTTGCCCCTGTGGTGACCGGCCTATGTGCACGGCCGCATCCGGGCTGTCCGCTCTGCCGGGGCTCGGGGCTCGGGGCTCGGGGCTCGGGCCTGGGGTCAATCCCGTTGCGGTGATGAGGTGTTGCTGCTTCCATCCTCGGATGACGGAGATCAAGGAGCCCTGGGGGCTCAGTGTGTTCGGTGCGGGGAACGTGTCGGCGGAACCCCGGATCGCCCAGGCGCGGCTCGCGGTCGACCTCGTGGCAGCGACACCCGAGGAGGCCTTCGAACAGGCCGGGGCGGCCGTGGCCAGGTTGCGGACAGTGCTGCGTGAGCACGGGATACCCGATTCCGACGTGTCCGGGTCACGCCTCGCCCTCCAGTCGGAGTTCAAGGGCTACGGCGCGGAGCGCACGTTCCACGGCTATCGCTGCGAGGCGACGTACACCGTGCAGATCGAAGCCCTCGACCGGCTCGAACGCTTGATAGAGGACGCCGTACGGGCGGGCGCCAACCGCGTGGACGAGGTCCACTTCGACGTGCTCGACAAGCCCGCCCTCCGGGACGAGGCCCGGCGCAGGGCGGTCGCGGCAGCGCGCCGCAAGGCCGAGGTCTACGCGGAGGCCTGCGGAGTGCGGCTCGGCCCGGTGGTGCACATTCAGGACGTCGACCCGGAGTCGGTCGGGCGGCGCAGTCATGGGGGCCGCCTGGGAGGCGACCCCGAGAACGACGGCGTCTTCGCGCCCGGGGCGGTACGCGTCGAGGCCGCGGTACTGCTCGGCTTCGGCCTGCTGCCCGACTAGGGCCGGTCTGACAATTCCCGTCCGCCCGGCGAGCCCGGCCGCGGGCCTCGGCTCGCCGCCCGGCGGTCATGGGAGGTGAGGGGTCGTCCTCTTCCTCGGCTCCGGATCCAGGTCAGGGCGCCGGAACGGCGTCGGGCAGGTGCGATCCGTGTCATTCCGGGGTGTCTGCCGTGCCCGTGTCAGGACCGGTCTGGGGGCAGGTGATCACGGGAGGGTGGTCTGGATCCAGGAGATTCGCAAGCGCGTGTCTGCGGTGCCAGACTTGTCGTGAATGGTGGTGGCTGCCATGGGTTTCTACGCCGAGCAAGTCGTTCCGCGCATCGTCAACGTCGCATGCGGCATGGGGGAGGCCAAGGAGCTGCGGCGCCGGGTGTGCGAAGGCCTGGAGGGCGAAGTCCTGGAGATCGGCTTCGGTTCTGGGCACAACGTTCCCTTCTATCCGCCCGCCGTCACGCGGGTGGCTGCCGTCGATCCCTCGGATGTGGGCTGGAAGCTGGCCGGCAAGCGTCTCGGCGCGACCTCCACCCCGGTGGAGCGCTGTGGGGTGGACGGCCAGTCGCTTCCCTTCGCCGACGACAGTTTCGATGCGGCCCTGTCGACCTGGACGCTCTGCACCATCCCCGACGCGGACGCCGCCCTGCGCGAGGTTCGACGCGTCCTCAAGCCCGGAAGGACCCTGCACTTCGTGGAGCACGGCCTGGCCCCGGACGAGCAGGTACGCCGTTGGCAGCACCGCCTCGACCCGATGGAGCAGCGCATCTTCGACGGCTGCCATCTCACGAGGCCCATCGTCGACATGCTCACTTCCGCCGGCTTCACGATCGCCGAACTCGACGTCTTCTACGAGAAGGGCGCCCCGAAGGCCATGGGCGCCGACTCCCTGGGGATCGCCGTATCTCCATGACGGCGCCGCCGCGACTCATCCTGAGCCACAGGGATCAGCGGTAGAGCCGCAGGTCACAGGCCCCCGGCCGAACGGGTTTCCCCCGAGGGGTAGCCGTCAGGCAAGATGGGGTGTTACTTGCCGAACGAGGGCATGAAACAGCCCCTCACCAGCGGGTTTCCCGTCGATGAGGGGCCGTGTCAGGCGGCTTGGGCCGTCTCTGGGCCGTCGTGGGCGTGACCGGCGGCCCGGTACATCGCGCTGATGGCTTTCCGGGTCCTGGTCTCGCTGCTCGGCATCAGGTGCGTGTACACGCGGAGCGTGAAGCCCGGGTCGCTGTGGCCGAGGTAGAGGCTCAGCGCCTTGATGTTCTCCCCGGCGTCAAGCCCCGGCTGCGCTCCGCTCCGCCGGGCGCGCTCCCGGCTCCGCTCGCGCGCCGCTCCTGCCTTCGGCCCGCTCCGCGCGGCTGCGCCGACGCGCGCCCTTGAGAGGGTTGGCCGGCTGCATGAGGTCAGAACACGTCCACGTCGTGGCCGGGCCGGTTGGCTCCGAGACTTTAGGCAGCCACCATGGGGCGAGCCTCGAAGATCATGGCCCCAACGTCGTGCTTCAACGGGCAGGTCCACAGACTGCCCGACTCGCCGGAAGCTTAAGGGGCCATGATCACTCGCCCCATGGCAGCTCCCGCCCAAAGTCTCGGAGCCAACCTCTCGCCGCTGTCGACCGCAGGCGTGGCGGGCCGGCATCCACCGCCAACTTTGACGGAGCCCTGCCATCTTGGTCTTCTGTGTGGCTAGCATGATCGGCATGACGGGGCGTCTGGCACGGCTGTTTGTCGGCGGGGTCGTTGTCACCCTGATTTGGCATTTCGGCAAGGGGGAGTCATGGTTCGGCGCGCTCGTCGGGTTGGCCATGTGGCTGGTGGTCATGTCGTTGTGGTGGATCGTTGACGATTGGTACCAGCGGCGGACCGAAAGCCGGTAGGAAGCAGTCGTGCGGCTGACCCCTTGTTGCCGATGACATCAGCGGCTGACACCAACAAGCACGAACAGGGACGGTTGAGGCCGGACCCCGGAAGGCGATCGGTCGAGGCGCACGGGCGGTTGGCCGACGTCGATAGACCCCTGCGACCGACCTGATAAAGATGAGGCCAGACCTCAAAGCTCTTGTGCGTCGCGGGGCGCTGTCCTGAACCGATGGACAGCGCCCCGCGACGCCCTGCGGACCGAAGGGGCACTTGGGGTCAGACGCCCCAGGTGCCCTGGTTCACGGCGCAGGTCCAGCCGGTGCCGTGGAGGGCGAACTTCACCTTGTAGCTGTGGGTGTTGAGCAGGTGTGTCTGCACCTTCACACCGAGGCTGCTGCTCCGCTTGAGGGTCCCCGTGTACACGGAGACCGTCATCGACGTCTTGTTGGTGACCCGGCCGTTCTTGGGCGTGGCCGTGCCGAAGCGGATGTTCGCGACGTCCGTGACGGTGAGCGTGACCTTCGTGAAGCTCTTGGTCGTGCTCTTGTTCTTGATCCCGAAGTACAGACCGCCGTTGGTCACCCAACCGTGCGAGTCGACGTAGAACCTCGCCGGGTAGACGAGGCTGACCGGGCAGCCGGTGCTCGTCGCAGCCGGGGTCGCGGCCGATGCCGTGCCGGCGAGACCTAGCTGGGTGGCGGTGACGAGCCCTGCGGCGGCGAGAACGGCCGCGGCGGCGCGCATGCGATGCATCGTGGAGAGACTCCCCCTCTGACTGGCCCGACCTGACGGGCCGTAGGCGGAAAGAGTGCCATCCCCGGCACCCGGGCGCGCGTGCCTGCCGGGGTTCGGCAGTGGTTGTTACGGCAGTAGTACAAACCGCCTCAGCACTCCGCGTGGCCGCTAGACGACGCATTACCAGACGGAACCTATCCCCTTGCATGGTGGTGGGTCCATGCATTTCCTCCCGTGGGGCCGCAGCCTGCCGGGTGGAGCCGCCCGTCTCAATTCCCGTCTCATTCAGCCCCATTCAGAACCGTTCACACGGGACCGTCAGCAGGTGTTGCCGCCCGCGCCAGCCGCCCATGAACGCAGGTGGACGACCCCGGAGGCAGCCCACGAGGCCCCCAGCACAGTTGGAAAGCGTGTTGGGGGCAACGGCGTACGGAATGAGAGCTGGGCTGGGGGAACGGCTGAGCTGAGGAGGGCCAGACGGTCACGTCCCGCGGTGTGGTGTAGCGGATCATGCGTTGTGCGTCCTCGCCCCGGGAGTCGGCGCGGATCTTCGCCGGTGGGCGGCCGCGGAGCCGCGAGCGCGCCATGTCCTGGTTCTCCGGCGATCGAGGAGTGGTGCATGCGTGGTGCTCGTGCAGTAGTTGTGGCGGCCGTGGCTCTGGCTGGTGCGGTGTCGCTGTCGCCGACGGCGGTCGCGGACGGCGGCGACTCGGCACCTGTGAGTGGGGTGGTGTTCAACAACGGCGACGGGAACGTCTCGGTCTTCGGTAACGGCAACAACACTGCCGGCCGCGACAATCTCACCGGCACTGGGCATGTGGCGGGCACTGGTCACACTCTCGTGTCCCTCGCGTCGCCGCAGTCGTGCGCCAGTGGGGCCTACGCCCGGATCACCGTGATCAACCGTACGGCCCAGCCGCTGGCCCTGGCTGACTCCGTGCTTGATGGACAGAACATCCCTCAGCACCTTCCCGGCTCGCTTGCTGCTGGGGCTAGCGCTACAGGTGTTGCGTGTTCCCCGCTCCTTGGCCCCAGTTACACCGTGGCGTTCAACCAGGGCGCCAACTCTGCTGTCCTGACACTGAGCAACATCTTCGGCGGTGCGGTGGTGGGAGGAGAGACTGAGAATGGCCTTTTTCTGTCCTACCCGGTTCCTGACTCGGGGGCGAGCGGGGTGGGCATGACCATCACGGTGACTGCCTGATCTTGCCTGCAATACCAGGCAGTGCGCGGGCTGGGGTTGGAGCGAAGGGAAAGACCTCCGCCTAAGAGGTCGCGCACTGGGCGGTTGGGGACATCGGCAACAGCACGGGCACAGGTTCCTGGTGATCATGGAGTTGCGACGCTCTGTGATCACTAGGTAGACCTGTGCCCGTGTTTGCATCAATGGCTTCGGATGCGCGCTCCGGTCGGGGTCCCGTCTGCAAGTCGCGCCGGGAACGCAGGCGCCGTTATGCAGAACTGCGATTGAACAGTGACGGCGAGGCGCTCCGGGCGACGCGACCGGCATGAGCGGTCGGTGGTTCGGCAGGAATCGTGGCCGGACGGCTGGGACGCGTTTGGTCTCAGCCCCAAGGACGCGTTCGAAGAGCTGGACAACAGCCTGCTGCAAGCCGTTCAAGAGGCAGCAGCGACCGCAGGGGCGATGTACGTCCTCGCACCCGACAAGCGGACGCTCTGTCTGCACGCGCAGACCGGCCTGCCGACAGGTGCGCTGCCGCACCGTTCCCGGCTCATGCGGCCAAGCCCGATGCCGGTCAGCGGCACGACAGTCCCCAGTTCCAGCCGGTCCTGGAGCGGATCCGGGTACCCCGCATGGGTGTCGGCCGACCGCGCTACCGACCGGACCGCGTTCGGGCCGATAAGGCCTACGGCTCCCGAGCCAACCGCGTCTACCTGCGCAAACGCGGGATTCGCTGCACGATTCCGGAGAAGTCCGACCAGATCCGCAACCGCAAGAAGCTCGGCGCCCGCGGCGGCCGTCCGCCGAAGTTCGACAAGGCGGACTACCGCGAGCGGCACGCCGTCGAGTGCGGGATCAACCGCCTCAAGCGCCACCGGGCGGTGGCCACGAGGTACGACAAGCTCGCCGTCCGCTACGAGGCCACCGTCACCATCGCCGTCATCAACGAGTGGCTGTGATCATTACCGCTTACGACCCAGCAACTGCACCGCCTGAGACCGGTGGCCGTTCATCGTGGCAACTTCGATCCTGTACTCCTCCACCAGGTCGAAGTCCGACAGCAGGGCGCGCAGGTGCGCGATGTCATGGTGCCGGCACACCACACCGTCGTCCGTGGCGAAGATCCCGTACGGGGTGCCGAACTGCTGGGCATGCGCGGCGTAGCGGTCGCGGTTTCGCTCGTCGTCCTGCAGGACGAGGTCGCTGACGTAGAGCAGTCCGCCAGGAGCCAGAACGCGGCTCAGCTCGACGACCAGCGCCTGCTGAGCTGCAGTGTCGGGGATGCACGTCAGTACCGCGAACAGCAGGACGACATCGAAGGTCGCCGAGGCGCAGGTCAGGTCTGGCGGAGAGTCGAGGACTTCGAAGCGCAGGTCAGACCGCAACTCACGGCCCCGCTCGATCAGCGTCGGCGACAGGTCCACGCCGGAGACATCGGAGAAGCCATGATCGCTCAACTCCGACATGACACGGCCGTATCCACAGCCGTAGTCCAGAACCCGAGCGTTCGAATTCACCCCTGCCAGCCAGCTGAGATTTACCGGATGGGTGAACGTCTTCGTCGCCCCGATGCCGTCCCAGTATGCGATCTGACTACCAAGATCCTTCATGCGAGAGCAGCATACGGCCCTCACCGAAGCCGTCCTCGCTGCTTGATCCACTTCTGAAACAGGCCCTAGGTCCCGGGTCGATCACGTTCCGGGGACCTTGCCGTGCAGCGCGATGATTATCTGGGGGTGCCAAGAACACGTACAGGTCAGCGCGAGTTCGGCCGTTCAGACAAGTGAGTCACGTAGCGCGGTCTGATCGGTGGTCCGGTTGGGTGCGAAGGGCCGGCGGAGGCTTGGGGCGGCGGGCCGTGGTGTGGGGTTGCGTGGTCACGGGGTGCCCCGGCGTCGGTGGTCCGAGGGTGGGCGGCCGGCGCCGGGGCGTTCGTCATGCCCGTGTGCAGTTGCCGGTGGCCGTGGTTTGCCGGTCGTGGCCTGACTTTCCGTGACCCGGCTTGCCGTGGCCTGGGCAGGGCACGACGCCGATCGCTACCCCGAACGGAAGGTCGCCGACGGGAATGGTGGCCACGACGGTGTTGGTGGCGGTGTTGATCACGGACACCGTGTCGGCGTTGGCGTTGGTGACGTAGGCGCGGGTGCCGTTCGGCGACACCGCCACCTCTCGGGGCGCATCTCCGACAGGGATGGTGGCGACGACCGTGTTCGTCGCCGTCTTGATCACGGACACCGTGTCGGCGTCGGCGTTGACGACGTAGGCGCGGGTACCGTTCGGCGACACCGCCACCCCCTGGGGCGCATCGCCGACGGGGACGGTGGCGACGACCGTGTTCGTGTTCGTCTTGATCACGGACACCGTGTCGTCGTTGAAGTTGGTGACGTAGGCGCGGGCGCCGTTCGGCGACACCGCCACCCCGAACGGGAAGGCGCCGACGGGGACGGTGGCGACGACCGTGTTCGTCGCCGTCTTGATCACGGACACTGTGTTGGCGTCGGCGTTGGTGACGTAGGCACGGGTGCCGTTCGGCGACACCGCCACCCCGATGGGGGCATCGCCGACGGGGATGGTGGCGACGACCGTGTTCGTGTTCGTCTTGATCACGGACACCGTGTCGGCGCTGAAGTTGGTGACGTAGGCGCGGGTGCCGTCCGGCGACACCGCCACCCCCAGGGGCTCAAGGCCGACGGGAACGGTGGCGACGACCGTGTCGGTCGCGGTGTTGATCACGGACACCGTGTCATCGGCGCGGTTGGTGACGTAGGCGCGGGTGCCGTTCGGCGACACCGCCACTTCCCACGGCGCAGCGCCGACGGGCACCGTGACCGCCACCGTGTTCGTCGCTCTGTTGATCACCGACACCGTGTTGGCGTTGAAGTTGGTGACGTAGGCGTAGGTGCCGGGCGGCACGGCCTGGGCGGCTTGCGGGGCCACCATGGGCGCGGCCAGGCCGGCCACTACGACGAGACCTGCCCCCAGCGCCCGCAGCAACCCACCCCACCACGAGCGACGCACTCGAAGATCAGGCGGCGCCGACGACGGGAGGGTCTCCTGCGCGCCCACCCCCCTTACGGCTTGACAGATAGTCACAGCAATCCTCTCGACCGGACCGACATAATGTGGCGCATTATGACAGTCCGTCATATTCGGTACGGCGGAGACGCGCGACCGCCCCGACCATGGGCCATGGCGGTCACCTGGACGTTCGTACGCCCCACCGAGACCGCACCCGGTCGGTTGCCGCGACCGAACCGGAGGATCTGGGGCACGGCGGCTGTGGGCGACTGGCAGGGGCACGGGAGGCCCATGGTCGACCGACCCACCATCGTGGCTGACTGCCGCCGGCTGAGACTCAGACGCTCCATCGCACAGCTTCGCCAAGAGACGTCCGAGGCGAAGAGACCGTGCCATTCGCGTGCCAGATCCTGCGGGGAACCACGGGGAACAGCGGGGACTGACCCCAGAGACGACCCGGGCTCCAGCACCACTCCGCCGCAGATCAGCGCAGCAACCGCCGCCAGGAAACCTCAGCTTCCCAAGCTGATGGCTCAGCGGTTTGGACTGCTCGTATCTATTGGGACGCCCGCGGCCCCTCGGCATCCCTGCGGCTGGACGCGACATGCCGCGCGATCGTGGACAAGGCCAGCTCGTGCTCCTCGTCGACCACCAGCCAACCCTTGTCCAGGAGGGATTGCAGCACTGGGCGAATCTCTTCACCCAGCTCCTTCGCCAAGTCGTCATCCGTGGGGGAGAGGCCATCCTGGACGAGGCTCGCCACGTGGAACACGGCGGCTTCCTCTCCCGCGGTGATGTTGAAGTCCATGACGTGAAGGTATGCGAGCTCCTTGGCCGTGACACGCCGAGGGCCCTGTCGTAGCGGGCCGGCCGTCGCGGCTTGCTCTGGTCAACGGCACCGATGGCGTGGCTGAGGCCAGTGGGGGTGCAGCGAGGCCACGCGCGCGTGGTCGGTCCGTGCACCGCCGTCGTGGCTGACTGGCGTCGGCTGAGGTTCAGGCGAGGCAGGGCGAGGTGTCGCCGGCAGTCGAGCGCGCCACGGCTGGGCCGTCTCTGGGCCGTCCGAGGGGCGCCGAGGACGACCGACGGCGACCGAGAGTGACAGACGATCTACAGACGTCAGCGGTTGAACCCCAGGTCACAGGCCCCCCGCCGAACGGGTTTCCCCCGAGGGGTAGCCGTCAGGCAAGATGGGGTGTATCTGCCCACTGCCGATTTCAAGCGTCCGGACGGTTTCTCTTGGCTGAGTTCATTTACACCATGCGCAAGACGCGCAAGGCGCACGGCGACAAGGTGATCCTCGACGACGTCACCTTGAGCTTCCTGCCCGGTGCGAAGATCGGTGTGGTCGGTCCGAACGGTGCCGGTAAGTCCACCGTTCTCAAGATCATGGCGGGCCTCGAGCAGCCCTCCAACGGTGACGCGTTCCTGTCGCCCGGCTACAGCGTCGGCATGCTGCTCCAGGAGCCCCCGCTCGACGAGTCCAAGACGGTTCTGCAGAACGTCCAGGACGGCGCCGCCGAGATCATGGGCAAGCTGAACCGCTTCAACGAGGTCGCCGAGCTGATGGCGACCGACTACTCCGACGCCCTCATGGACGAGATGGGCAAGCTCCAGGAGGACCTGGACCACGCCAACGCGTGGGACCTGGACACCCAGCTGGAGCAGGCCATGGACGCCCTCGGCTGCCCGCCCGGCGACTGGCCCGTCACCAACCTCTCCGGTGGTGAGCGCCGCCGCGTCGCGCTCTGCAAGCTGCTGCTCGAGGCCCCCGACCTGCTGCTCCTCGACGAGCCCACCAACCACCTGGACGCCGAGTCCGTGCAGTGGCTGGAGCAGCACCTGGCGAAGTACCCCGGCACCGTCGTCGCCGTCACCCACGACCGGTACTTCCTCGACAACGTCGCCCAGTGGATCCTCGAGCTGGACCGCGGCCGCGCCATTCCGTACGAGGGCAACTACTCCACGTACCTCGACAACAAGGCCTCCCGCCTGAAGGTCGAGGGCCAGAAGGACGCCAAGCGCGCCAAGCGGCTCAAGGAAGAGCTGGAGTGGGTGCGGTCCAACGCCAAGGGGCGTCAGGCCAAGTCCAAGGCGCGTCTCTCCCGCTACGAGGAGATGGCGGCCGAGGCCGACAAGATGCGGAAGCTGGACTTCGAGGAGATCCAGATCCCGCCGGGCCCGCGTCTGGGCTCGATCGTCGTCGAGGTCAACAACCTCTCGAAGGCCTTCGGCGACAAGGTCCTCATCGACGACCTCAGCTTCACCCTGCCGCGCAACGGCATCGTCGGCGTCATCGGCCCGAACGGCGCCGGCAAGACCACGCTCTTCAAGATGATCCAGGGTCTGGAGACCCCGGACTCCGGCACGATCAAGGTCGGCGAGACCGTCAAGATCTCGTACGTCGACCAGAGCCGCGAGAACATCGATCCGAAGAAGACGCTGTGGGCCGTCGTCTCGGACGAGCTCGACTACATCAACGTCGGCCAGGTCGAGATGCCCTCCCGCGCCTACGTCTCCGCGTTCGGCTTCAAGGGCCCCGACCAGCAGAAGCCGGCCGGCGTCCTCTCCGGTGGTGAGCGCAACCGCCTGAACCTCGCGCTGACCCTCAAGCAGGGCGGCAACCTGCTGCTCCTCGACGAGCCCACCAACGACCTCGACGTCGAGACGCTGTCCTCGCTCGAGAACGCGCTGCTGGAGTTCCCGGGTGCGGCCGTGGTCGTCTCCCACGACCGCTGGTTCCTGGACCGGGTCGCGACCCACATCCTCGCCTACGAGGGCGAGTCCAAGTGGTTCTGGTTCGAGGGCAACTTCGAGTCGTACGAGAAGAACAAGATCGAGCGCCTCGGCGCGGAGGCGGCGCGTCCGCACCGTGCCACCTACAAGAAGCTGACCCGGGGCTGATCGATCTTGCGGCACATCTACCGCTGCCCGCTGCGCTGGGCGGACATGGACGCGTACGGCCACGTCAACAACGTGGTGTTCCTCCGCTATCTGGAGGAAGCCCGTATCGACTTCCTGTTCCGCCCGGAGAAGGACTTCAAGCAGGGGTCCGTGGTGGCGCGCCACGAGATCGACTACAAGCGTCAGCTGGTCCACCGGCACGCGCCGGTGGACATCGAGCTGTGGGTGACGCAGATCCGGGCGGCGTCCTTCACGATCGCCTACGAGGTCAAGGACCCCGACCAGGTCTACGTCACCGCTTCGACGGTGATCGTGCCGTTCGACTTCGAGCAGCAGCGCCCTCGCCGGATCACGGCCGAGGAGCGCGACTTCCTGGAGACGTACCGCGACGACGAGGACGAGGCCGTCGCGGCATGACCGTCCTGCACCTCGCCGACACGGGGGAGGCGGCCGATCTGGCCGCCTTCCTCTCCCGGCTCGTCCACTACGACCGCGCGGCCGCCGTGCGCCTCAAGGCGGGCGGCACCACGCTCGCGGTCTTCGGCCGGCCGCCGTCGTTCGAGGTCCTCGCGATCCGGACGGCGCGGCTCGCCAAGCCGTACGAGAACGGGCTCGACCTCACCCTCGACACGACCGTCTCCGCGGGCGAACTCCTGGAGTCCGTCGAGGAGTCGGCGGCGACCCTCGCCGTCCCCGCCGCCGTCACCGGGCCCCCGTGGGCCGGTGTCCTGCCGCCCCAGGGCGGCTGGCGGCGGGAGCCGGGGCTGCCCGCCCCGGAGGCCGTGCGGGCCCAGGTCGCCGAAGTGGTGGCCGAATTCCGTTCGCGCACCGAGGAGTTGCCCCCCGAGCTGCGGACCCGTGCCGAACTCGACCGGGTGGGGCGGGAGATATGGTCCCGCCCCGTCGGCGACACCGGACTTCCCGTGCGGGCCGCGCACGCCGCGCAGTCCCTGGGATTCCTGCGGCCCGTACCGCCCATGGCCGTCCCCGCCGGGGGACGGGCATCCTCGGGCGAGCTCCCGGCCGGCGACGCCGCCCCGGCGCTGGTGCTGTACTCGTCGGGCGCGTGGCTGCGGCTGCGGACGCCGTTCGGGTCGATCGCCGTCCGCCGGGCCGGACTCGGCGCGCTGGGCGTCAGCGTCCACTGATCCGGCGGGAGCCGGAACGTACCGGCCTCCGCGCCGGCGACGCGTGCGTGGGGCGCCCCGCGCACGGGACGCCCGAACCCTCGGTCAGCCCGCCGTGTTCACCATCGAGGCGGCCGCGTACGTCAGGTAGTTCCACAGCGTGTGCTCGTGCTCCTCGGAGAGCCCGAGTTCGTCCACGGCGACCCGCATGTGCTTCAGCCAGGCGTCGTGCGCGGCCTGGTCGACCTTGAACGGGGCGTGCCGCATCCGCAGCCGGGGGTGGCCGCGGTTCTCGCTGTACGTCGTCGGGCCGCCCCAGTACTGGATCAGGAACAGCGTGAGGCGCTCCTCGGCCGGGCCCAGGTCCTCCTCCGGATACATGGGCTTCAGCAGCGGATCCCCGGCGACACCCTCGTAGAAACGGTGGACGAGGCGCCGGAAGGTCTCCTCGCCGCCGACCTGCTCGTAGAAGGTCTGCTCCTGAAGCGTGCCGCGCCGAATCTCTTTCACGCCCCCATGTTCTCAGACGGGGCGGCCGAGGACTCAAGGCTTAGGACCGCGCTTGCGGGACCCGCCGGGGCGCGCACTCTCCGCCCGGGCGGTGGAGGTGATGGTTCCGGATCGGCCGGTGCGGCGCTCGCCCCGCGGACCGTTCGGCAGCACAGTGGAGGTATGGGCGCGCACGCTCCCGAAACCGGTCCCGGACCAGCGGACCCCGCCGACACGGCGCGGGCGGCCCTCGTGCGCCTGATCGACCGCAGCGGGGCCTGGGCGAGCGATCCCGTCTGGCGGGAGGCCTTCGAGGCCGTCCCGCGCCATCTCTTCGTGCCGTACTACTACATCGGCGTCACCGGCGGCTACGAGCGGCTGTGGGGCGAGGACCCGGACCCGGCGGCCCGGGACCGGTGGCTGCGCGGCGCCTACGCCGACACCCCGCTGGCGACCCGGGTACGGGACGGGGAGCTCGTCTCCTCCAGCAGCCAGCCGTCGCTGATGGCGACCATGCTGGTGGCCCTGGAGGTGCGCGACGGGGACGCCGTCCTGGAGATCGGGGCCGGGACCGGCTACAACGCGGCCCTGCTGTCGTACCGTCTCGGCGACGGCCTGGTGACCACCGTCGACCTCGACGTGGACATCACGGAGGCCGCGCGGGCGCATCTGGACATCGCCGGGTACCACCCGGACGTCGTCACCGGCGACGGAGCCCGGGGCGTGCCCGAGCGCGCTCCGTTCGACCGGATCATCGCCACCTGCACGCTGACCACGATCCCGCGCGCCTGGCTGGCGCAGTGCGCCCCCGGAGCCCGCGTGCTGGCTCCGCTGGCCACCGGACTGATCGGGCTGGAGGTCCGGGACGCCGGGCACGCCGAGGGGCGCTTCCTGCACACGTCGGCCTTCTTCGTGCCGCTGCGGGGCGCCACCCGGTCGGGTCCGGAGCCGGAGCCGGCCCGGACCGGCGGGGTGCCGCGCCGGGCCCGCGGCCACGATCTGTTCCGCTTCCTGCTCGCCCTGACGGCGGGCCGGCTGGATCCACAGGACGCCTACGCGCTGTGGGAACGCGAGGGGCAGCCGCAGCGCGAGCGGTACGGCGTCACGGTCGACGAGGAGAGCGCCTGGGCCTGGCTGGACGACCCCGAGGGGCCGTACACCTGGCGGCTGCCCTGAGACCGCTGACGTGGGGCCGCTGAAATGAGACGGCTGCCCTGGGCCGGCGCGGGCCGGCTTCCGGGCGTCGTACGCGAACGAAGGCGCCGCGCGAACGGGAGCGCCGCGTAAACGCCCTGCCGGGCCGCCTCGGGCCCGGCAGGTGGTGGCAGGGGGTCCGCTCAGCCCCGGCGGATCGTGATCGTCGTCCAGGCGCCCACGTGCACCCGGTCGCCGTCCTGCAGCGGCACCGGGACGAACGGCTGGATCGGCTCCTCGCCGCCGTTGACCGTGGTCCCGTTCGTCGAGTTCTGGTCGACGACCGCCCAGGTGCTGTCCGGCTGCTGGACCAGGACCGCGTGCTGGTGCGAGACACCGGGGTCCTCCGGCGGCACCGACAGGTCGATGTCCGGGGTGTCGCCGGTGGAGTGCCGGCGGCGGCCGATGGTGATCTGGTTGCCGAGGAGCGGGCGCTGCAGCTCCGGCGAGTACGCGGGCAGGTTCAGGCCCGCGGCCTCGGGGCCGGAACGGTGCATCATCGCCATGAAGTACTCACGGTCCGGGGCGATGGTCGCGCTCCAGGACAGCGACTGCTGCTGCTGGGGCTGCTGCTGGTAGCCGGGGCCGGGCGGGGCCTGGGTGACCGCGGGGTCCGGGTAGCCGTAGCCGCCGGCCCGCTCCTGGCCGCCGGGGCCGCCCTGCGCTCCGGGGCCGCCCTGGACTCCGGGACGGCCGGGACCGCCCTGGCCGCCGGGCGCACCGGAGGACGGCGGGGGGATCACCCAGTCGTCCTCGGCGCCGCCGAAGGCCGGGCCGCCGGACTGCGGGCCGCCCTGCTGCGGCGGTCCGCCCTGGGTGAAGGGCGACGGGGAGGGCTGCTGGGTGTAGGCCTGCGCCTGCGCGGCACCCGGGCCGCCGGGCGCGGCAGGACGCGAGGGGTCGCCGCCGAAGCCCTGCGGGCTGCCGTGGCCACCGGGCGCGGCGGGACGTGAGGGGTCGCCGCCGAACCCCTGAGGGCTGCCGTAGGGCCCGGCCCCCGGACCCGGCGGGATCGGTTCGGCGGGCCGGTTCATCTGCGAGGGCCGCGAGCTCTGGTAGTCGAACGGGTCGTGGCCGGGACCGCCGGCACCCGGACCGCCCGGACCACCGGGACCGGACTGCGGGAACCGCGGCGGCGGATTCTGGCCGCCGGGGCCGCCGGGGCCGCCGGGAGCGCCGTACGGCGACTGCGCGCCGGGAGCACCCGGGCCGCCGGGACCGCCCGGTCCCCCCATGCCGCCGGCCGGCGGACGCGGTGCCGCCGGGGTGTACGAGGTCGCGGTGTTGGTCAGGAAGTTCCACCGGCATTCCTCGCAGAACGGCGCCGCGCCCTCACGGGGCGTGCGGCACTGCGGGCAGAGCTCGGCGTTCGGGTCCGGCATGCCGGAGCGGCCGCCGGGGGCCGGCGGCGGTGAACCGGGCGCCGGGTAGCCGTATCCGGCGCCGGGCGGCGGCGGGGGAGGGAGCGGGGGCACACCGGCCATGCGGTGACCGCAGACCTCGCACCAATCGTCGGAATTCGACTGGTGTCCGTTCGGGCATGTCGGCATGTCGGTCCTTCCCCCTTCCCTTTTCCGGTCGATGTGACCGGGTTTCTCCGGATCCCAGCGGGAACCGGGCTCGCTACTTCTTTACACGAACAGTCTTTGTGGAACGTGTCTCGAGGGTCATCTCGTCGGCCTCCGCGACACGCGCTTTCAATCGCACAGTACCTGCCGCGACATCGACCACGTCCACCACCTTCGCGAGCAGTTTCGCAGTATCGGCGTTTCCGGAGGCTCCTGCCAGTTGAACGGCCCGTCCCAGCTTGGCCGTTGCTCCATCGACATCTCCCGCTTTGCGCAGATCGAGGCCCTGCTGGATGACCTGCGCCAGTTCCGCCTGGCCCGTGTAGTGTGCGACCTGCGGATTGATCGACGTCGAGGCGGCCATGTCGTCGGTCCACACCGCCCGCACGAGCCCCTGCGCCCCGAGGTTCTGCACGGAGCCGTCGCTCCGAGGGATCACCAGCGAGACCCGGGCCGCGAGCATCTCCTGGCCGATCCCGGCCGTGGGGACCCGGACGCACACGTGGTAGTCGCGGGACTCGTCGCCCCAGGAGCCCGTCGGATAGTCGCCCGCGCGGGGTCCGGCCTCGGTACGGCGGTCCGTCAGTTCCTCGACGGTGGGCGCCACCTGCTTGACGAAGGCGATCTCGGTGCCGACCGGAGTCCACACCCGCAGGGCCACGTCGGCGACCTCCTTGCCCATGGCCGTCTCCATCATGTGCGTGAAGTCGGCGGAGAGGGCGGCGGGGTCGGCGACGATGTCCGCGGTGCCGAGCAGCGCCGAGGCGATCCCGGTGACCTCCTTGACCTCCCAGTCGGTGCCCACTCCGCGCGCGTCACAGGTGAAGCGTCCGGCACAGGAGTCCAGCGCGGACCGCAGGTCCTCGGGCGACTCGTGTTCGTTGCGGCCGTCGGTGAGCAGGATGCCGTGCCGGATCGACACCTCCGCGGAGGACAGCAGCCGGTCCGCGAGCCGCAGCCAGGTGCCGATGGCCGTGCCGCCGCCCGCGCTCAGCCGGCGCAGCGCCTGCTTGGCCTGCTCGCGGGTGCCCGCGTCCGCCACGGCGAGCCGTCCGTCGCCCGGATAGACCTCCTTGGCGACGTGCGTGCCGCCGATCACGGCGAAGTGCACCCCGTCGCGCACGGCGTCGATCGCGGCGGCCGTCGCCTCCCGGGCGCCGCGCATCTTGGCCGGCGGGTAGTCCATCGAACCCGAGCAGTCGACCATGATCGCCACGGCGGCGTCGGGCGCCTGGCCCGCGCTGTACAGGTGCGGCGCGGCGACGGCGCTTCCGACGGTGCCGCCGCCGGTCGCGCTCACCGTGACGATCGCGTTGACCTCGCGGCCGCCTTCCGGCAGATATTCGTTCTGGTACACGTCGACCGAGAACTGCGGCACGTTCGACTTCGAGAAATTGGCCATGCCTACTGTGTCCCCCTCGGCCCCCGCCCCCCGGCGGAGGTGCTGACTGGGTGCGGACCGGTCCCCTCCGGTCCGCGGCCGCCCCCGTTCGTTCGCGGCCTCAGGCCGATCCTGCCCCCTGCGAGGGTGCGGGGAACGGCAGGACGGCCACTGTTACGTTGTCGTGGCCCCCGCCGTCCAGGGCATGACCCACCAGAACCCGCGCCGCGTGCAGCGGCCTCTCGGCGGCGTCCAGGGGCACGGCCTCGGCCATCTCCTCCGCCGTCTCCGCGTAGTTCCACAGTCCGTCGGTGCAGACGACGACCACGCCCGGCCGGTCCGGCTTGAACGAGACGGTGTGCGGCTCCAGTTCGTAGGCGTCGGCGCCCAGCCAGCCGGTGATCGCGTGGGCGCGTTCGTCGGCGTAGGCCTCCGCCTCGTTCATCAGGCCCGCGGCGACCATCTGCGCGGCCCAGGAGTCGTCCTCGGTGAGCCGGGCCGGCAGCGAGGTGCGGTCGGCGGGGACCCAGTAGACGCGGCTGTCGCCGACCCAGCCGACGATCAGCAGCGTGGACGTCACCAGGGCGCCGACGATGGTGCAGGCGGGGGCGTTCACGTGCGGGGCGTTCTCGCCCTGCGCGCTGTCCGGTCCCGCCAGCGCGTTGACCGCCTCCGAGGCCGCGACGATCGCCTCGTGCAGGGCGGCCTGCGGATGCGTGCCCAGCGGAAGGGCCGCCAGGAGCGACTCGTTGGCCGCGTGGGCGGCGGCGAGCGACGCCTCGTCGGGGCGGGTCGCGGAGGACACCCCGTCGCAGACGATCGCGACGACCGCGGGGGAGCCGTCGGGCAGCGCGGTCGAGGAGACCGCGAACGCGTCCTCGTTGCGGTGGTGGCGCAGCCCCCGGTCGCTGACCGCGGCGACCGCGCCCAACTCCTGCTCCATGTGGTCCCGTTCGCGGGGCTGCGCGTGCCCGCAGTTCTCGCAGTAGCCGTCGGTGTCCACCTGGCCCGCGCGGCAGGCCACGCACACCTTGGCGCCCGCGGGCGGAGCGGGCAGGTCCGCGGTGCGGGGATCGGCGGGAGTCCCGGGGCCGGAGCCCTGGGCCGGGGGAGCGAGCGGGTACTCGTCGGGCTCCGACGGCCGATCGAAGCGCACCCCCGAGGGCTTCGAGGCGGGCCGCCTCGCGGCGGGCGGCCGGGGGCCCGCCGGATCGGCCTGCGCGTGCTCCGGGTCGCCGGGGCGCTCGGGGTGCTCCGGATGCGGCAGTTCGGAACCACCCGAATCGGTGCCCTGGATGTCGGCGGCGCGGTGGACCGGCGCGGGCGTGTCGGTGCTGCCGGGCTCCTCCGCCCGGGGCCAGTCCACGGACGGGGCGGCCGGCGGGAGGCCGGCCTCGCTGCCGTTCATGGCGATCGTGGGATGGTCCTGCGGCGGTGCGGACACCGCCGACAGGTCATAGCCGCACGCGCCGCAGAAACGGTCGGCCGCCTCCAGCGGCTCCTCGCAACTGGGGCACCGCGACAGGGCCGTCGGCTGGGGCATCTGGGACATCAATCACACCCACGTCCGGGGGCGGTAACGGTTTGCACGTTCCACCAGGTCGATCCTCTCCTCGCCGCCCCGCGCGAGCCGGGCCAGCGTCCGGTACGAACGTTCGAGGCCGAAACGGAGGCCACGCTCGTCCAACTCGCTGCCGAGCAGCGCGGTTCCGACCCCGGAAGCCGGACCGGAACCCTGGCTACCGGAGAGTACCCAGTCCAGGGCGCAGCCGAGGACCTCCGTCGACAACTCCTCGCGCCGCACCGCGTCCAGACCGAACCCGTCGAGCGCCTCCACCTGCCCGGCCGCCGCCGTCAGCTCGTCCAGGAACGGCACCGCCGTCTCCGTGAGGGGCCGCTGCCGCAGCCGCGCCCGCACCGCCGCGACCCGGGCCGCCGTGTAGTGGATCGACGACTCCGGCACGGACTCCAGGGTGCGTACGGCGCCGCCGCGGTCGCCCGCCGCGAGCTGCACCCTGGCCAGCCCGAACGCCGCGCTCACATAGCTCGGATCGGTCGTCCACACCAGGCGGTAGTACTCGGCGGCGTTGTCCAGCTGGCCGAGCACCTCGGCGCACACACCGAGGGCCAGCTTGGGCGCGGGCTCGCCGGGGAAGGCGTCGTACACCGCGTCGAAGGACAGCGCCGCGATCTCGTTCTCGCCGGCCGCCAGCGCCGTGACACCGCGGTACCAGACCACCCGCCAGTCGTCCGGGTGATCCGCCTCCAGTACGTCGACGGCCGTGCCGGCGGCGCGCTGCTCGCCCATCTCCAGAAGGGCCCGCAGCTCCCGCAGCCGCAGCTCCGGCGAGGGGGCCGGGGCCGCCCGCAGCGCCGCGATCAGCTCGGCCGGCGCGGACGCGATGAGCCCCGCGAGGAAACCGGCGTTCGGATCGCCGGGGTCGACCCGCGGCACGGGCAGGGCGAGCGCGGTCGCCGCCGTCCGGACGGCTCTGACCAGCGCGGCGGAGGCGGGGGGAGCGGGCGGCAGCGGCCGGGAGCCGTTCGTGCCCGCGGCCGGCCGGGACGTGCCCTTCCGGCCCCGGGCCGGGACCGCGCGGGCCCCGAGCCGCGACACGTCCTCGGCCGCCCTCCCGAACAGCTCGGTGTCGGTGACCTTGGTCTCGGGACCGAACAGGGTCGACAGCGCCGGCCGCGCCCGCCCCGTCTGGAGCGAGACCACCTCGCGCAGCACGCCCGTCAGCTGCTCGGACATCTCCTGCGCCGAGGCGAACCGGCGGGCCGGGTCCGGGTCGGTGGCCCGCACCAGCAGCCGGTAGAACGACTCGTACTGGCGGAAGACCTCGATGTTGTCGGGGTCCGGCAGGGAGTCGACGAAGACGTTCGTGTAGCCCTGGAAGTCGAAGGAGAGGACGGCGAGCGTACGGGCCACGGTGTACAGGTCGGAGGCGACCGAGGGGCCCACCTCGGCCACCTCGGGGGCCTGGTAGCCGACCGTGCCGTAGATGGCCGACTCGTCGTCGTCCATCCTGCGCACCGCGCCCATGTCGATCAGCTTGAGCTGGTCCTCGGTCTGGATGGCGTTGTCGACCTTGAAGTCGCAGTACAGCAGGTTGCGGCTGTGCAGATGGCCGAGGGCCTCCAGGGCCTCGATGCCGTACGCGCAGGCCTGTTCCACCGGCAGCGGGTCGCGCTTGCCGTCCGCCGTGCGGCGCCCGTTCGCGAGCTCCTTGAGCGACTTGCCGCCGACGTACTCCATGACGATGTACCCGTCCAGCGATCCCGTCCGCTGGTCCAGGTGCTCGACGAAGTTGTAGATCCGCACGATGTTGGCGTGCTCGATCTCGGCGAGGAAGCGCCGCTCGGAGATCGCCGCCGCCATCGCGTCCTGGTCGCCCGTGTCGAGCAGACCCTTGAGGACCACCCAGCGGTCGGACACCGCGCGGTCGACGGCGAGGTAGACCCAGCCGAGCCCGCCGTGCGCCAGACAGCCCATCACCTCGTACTGGCCGCGCACGATGTCACCGGTGGTGAGCTTCGGCACGAACGAGTACGGGTGGCCGCACTTCGTGCAGAACCCCTCGGTGCGGCCCGGCCGTTCGCCGCGGGCACGCCCGACCGGCGCCCCGCAGTCGGAGCGCGAACAGAACCGTTTGCGCTCGGGCACCTCCGGGTTCTCCAGGACCATCGCGCGCGGATCGGGCCGCGGCACCCCCGGGACCTCGACGAGCCCCGCGCCGAGCCGCCCGCGCGCCGAGGCGGACGCCGACGAACCCGAGCTGCGCACCGACACCGAGCGGCCCGTCGACCGGCCCGACAGCGACCGTGACAGCCGGCCCGAGACCGAGCGCCGCGACTGCGAGGAGCGCGACGAGGTGCGCGAGCTGGCGCGTGAACCGCCGCGCACACTGCTGCTGTCGGAGCCGCCGGCGGCCCCGCCCCTGCCCGCCGCGGACGCGCCTCCCGCACCCGTGGCGGGACTCGACGCGCTCCCGGACCCGGTGGACCGTGCGGCCGGTTCGGCGGGGGCGAGGCCGCAGGTGTCGCAGTACAGCTCGCCGCCGCCCATGTCCTCGTACGACCCGTTGCAGCCGGGCCGTCCGCAGCCGTGCCCGCTCACCGGCGGTTCGCCCGCGGCGGGTTCCGGCTCGCCCGCGGGCCGCTCGGACCCGGTGGACCGTGCGGCGGGTCCGGCGGGGGCGAGGCCGCAGGTGTCGCAGTACAGCTCGCCGCCGCCCATGTCCTCGTACGACCCGTCGCAGCCGGGCCGTTCGCACCCGCGCTCACTCACCGGCTGCTCGCTCACACCGCATCCCCTCGCCGCTCACGCTCCGGACCCCCTGTGGTCCGTACGGTCCTCGGGCCCGCCCTGCCCGGGCACTTGCGGGCTCAGCAGCTCGGCCGCCGCCCGCTGGTAGCGCAGGACGGCCTCCCCGGCCACCCGCAGATCACAGGGAGCGCTCCACAGCATGCGCCGGGCCGCGTCGTAGCGCTCGACCAGGAACGGGTCCTCGGCGAGGCCGTGCCGGGCGACCTTCGCCTTGTAGGCGTCCAGCCGGCCCCGCAGCTCCGCGCGGACCGCCAGCGGCTGGGTGACCGCCGTCAAGGACTCACGCGCGCGCAGGAGTTCGTCCTCCGCCCGCTCCTCGAGCGCCTCCAGGAGCGGCGAGAGGCGGTGCCACTGCGCGTGCCTGCGGTACTCCGCGGCCGTCGCCAGCTGCTCCTGCAACGCCGTCGGCGGGCCGCTGACGGCCGGCACCTCGGACGCGGCGATCTTCGCGAGGACCTCGCCGCGGGCACTGCGCGCCTCGGCGAGCGTACGGTCCGCGCGGCTGAGCACGTCCCGCAGCTTCACCAGCCGCGCCTCGGCGTCCTGGCGCACCGTCAGGACCGCCTCGATCTCCCGGCGCACCTCCTCCAGGGCACGTGCCTCACGGTCGTACGCCGTGGTGTCGGGGCGGCCGCCACCCGGGGCCGAACTGCCCTGTGCCGGGACCCAGAAGGAGAGCGGGTCGGAGACCACGCGCTCGCGCAGGGCGGTCAGGGTCCGGGTGATCCGCTCCAGGTCGTCGCCGGAGGGGTGTTCGCCGGGACGCACGCCGACGGAGTGCGCGAGCGCCCGGGTGCGCTGGAGCTCGGCGGCCAGTAAATCTATGCGGGCGGGCAGCGCGGACCAGACGGCGTCCGCGGTGACGACCATGTCGAGCGAGGACGCGTACAGCTCGTTCATCCGGTCGACCAGGGCGGCCAGCGAGAACCGTTCGCTGAGCTTGCCGGTGCCGGCCAGCGTGGGGGCGTTCGCGGTGGCCGTGGTGGACCCGGCGACCGTGATGCCCGAGCCGCGCAGCAGCTCGGTCAGTTCGACGAGGTCCTCACGGCTGGACCAGCGCCTGCGGGAACGGATCCCGCGCGCCGAGTGCAGCGCGTCCGTGTACGCGTCGAAGTAGGCCCAGAGCAGGGTGATCGACGCGTCCGCGGACGCCCAGCGCTCCTTGGTCGAGCCGGTGAGTTCGGCGCCCTCCAGGAGTCTGCGGCCCGCGTGGTCCTGGAGGGCGAGGAGCGAGGTCTCGATGGCCTCGTGCTCCGCGCCGAGGCGCGCCAGCGCACGGTCCGCCTCGTCCCGGTCCATCACCGGCCCGGGGGGTCCCGTGACGCCCATCGATCACCTCTCGTTCTCGTGCGGTTCCGGCGCGCGCGGGTGCGCGGCCGGTCGGTTCTGCGGTCGTGTCAGGTCGTCCGCCCGTACACGGCGGGAGGCGGGTTCTGCGAGGGCGAATCGGCCCCGAGGGTCGGAGCGAGCCACTTGTCGTACGACTGCCGCCAGCCGTCCTTGCGGTAGTCGGCCAGGACCTGGTTGACCCGGCGTACCAGATCCTTGGCGCCCAGGTTCATCGCCACGCCGTAGTACTCGGTGGTGAACGTGCCGCCCTCGAGCTTGACCGTGGGGTCCTGGGCGGCCTGGCTCGCGGCGAGCGCGCCGTCGGTCACGACCGCGTCGGCCTCGCCGAGCTGGAGGCGCACCAGACAGTCGAGCTGGTTGGGCACGGGAGGGAGGACGACGGCGGAGGGGGCGAGCTTGTGGTGGTCCCGGTCGGACTTCAGCCGGTCGTAGGCGGTGGAGCTCGCCGCCGAGCAGATCCGCTTGCCCGCGAGGCTCTTGTCGTACCCGGTGATGCCGGAGTTCGCCGGGGCCAGCACCTGCTGGCCGGTCTTGAAGTAGGGCGCGGAGAACGTGACCTGGCGGAGGCGCTCGCAGGTGATCGTCATGGTGCGCACCACCATGTCGACCTTGCCCTGCTGCAGGGCGGGGATGCGCTGGCTGGTGGGGATGGCCCGGAACTGCACGGCGTTCTCGTCGCCCAGGATGTTCTTGGCGATCGCGTGCACCAGGTCGATGTCGAAGCCCTCCAGGTCGCCGCCGGCCTTCGGGTTGTTCGGGTCGCGGTAGCCCCAGTGGTAGCTGTTCTGGTCGACGCCGACGATCAGCCGCCGGTCCTTGCGGTTCTTGATGGCGTCGATCGTCGCCCCGTCGGCGCCCGACGGGGAGAGGCTGCGGTCCTGCGGGTCGGTGCAGTCCTCGTCCCTGGCCTGGGTGCCGAGGGCCAGTCCGGGCCCGCCGACACCGGCGCCGCCGCTCCCGCGCGCGGAGTCCGGCAGCATCAGCGCGAGGATCAGCGCCGTCACGCAGGCGAGCGCCATCGCGCCCACGCCGCCCCAGCCCCTGAGGCTCGCCCTCAGACGTCGTGCGTTCATCGCCGCTCCTCCTCTCACCGGTACTCCGAAAGCCTGCGGCCTATGCCGAGCAGGGCGCCCGCGGCGGCCAGCACGGCCAGGACCGCGGCGCCGGCCGGCAGGCCGGTCATGGCGTCCAGGCCGTTGCCCGCCGCCCGCTGGAACTCGTCCTGCTCGTGCGTGACCGCGTCCCTCAGGTTCGTGTCGACGCCGTCGAAGCACACGCCCGTGGGCTTCTTGTCCTTGGAGCCGATGACCCGGTCGAGCGCAAGCTGGTACTCGCCGTTGTTGTCGGCCTTCCGGGCCAGGGAGTGACGGTCCTTCCAGACCTCCATGTCGGCGGTCGCGGCGTGGACGGGCTTCTCGCCCGCCTGGTCGTCGGCGAGCTTCGCCGCCGCGGCGAGGTGCGCGGTGAGCGCCTTCATGTCCTTGTCGAAATTGAAGTCGTACAGGTCGACGGTGGTCTTGTCCGGCAGCGTCATGGTCTCCGCGCCCCGGCTGACCAGGGTGAGGTTCTCGTTGCCCCGCGCCTTCAGGGCGGCGATCTGGGCGTCGTGCAGCACGCTCAGGGAACGGACCCCGTGGTCGTAGGACTCCTCGAGCCCGGACCGGGCGAGGGTGTGTCCGACGGTGAGCCACAGCAGCACCACGAGGCCGGCCGCGGTGGCGGCGGCCATGCCGTGGTTGAGCACCCGGTTCGTCCGGAGGTAGTTGCGCCGCTGGGCCCAGGCGAGCGCGCCGAGCGCGAGGAGTCCGAGGGCGATCGCCGCCCACGGGTAGGGCTTCGCCTCCGCGTAGTCGCTGCCGAGCCGCTGGTTCTCCCGGTCGTAGAGCTGTTCGGCCTTCGGGAGCATCCGGTTCTGCATCGTGTCGTTCGCGTACCGCAGGTACGCGCCGCCCAGCGGATAGCCCTGCCGGTTGTTGGCACGGGCCCGCTCGATCAGCCCCTTGTACTGGGGCAGCAGTTCGTTGAGCTCGGAGATGGTCCTGGCCGAGGCGGAGCCCGGCTCGGAGCTGTTGGCCGCGGTGATGAGCTTCGCGGCCGCCGTCCTGATGTCGCTCTCGTAGCGGTCGCGGGACTCCTGCGTCTCCTGCCCGCCCGCCAGGAAGCCGCTGGAGGCCGCGGTGTTGGCGTCGGCCAGGGAGCGGTAGATGTCGGCGGCGCTGGCGCTCAGCGGCTGGCTGCGGTGCAGCACGTTGTCGGCGGCGGCAGAACGTTCCGTCATCTGCCAGGCGGTGACGGCGCCGAACGCGACGACCAGCAGGGCGAGGACGGCGCCGATGATCCGCAGCCGGCCCGGCTCGGTCGTCGCCGCGGCGCGCAGCCGGTCCACACCCTCGGCCCACGCCGTGCGCCGCGGTGCCGCGCCGGGGGCCGGGGAGACGCTCCGCGGGGCGTCCGGGGACGCGGGGGATCCGCCCGGGGTCCGGGGCGGCCCGGCCTGCGGCGGCACGGCCGGCATCGTGGGCGCGCCCCGCCCAGGTGGCGCCGCGCTGCCCTTCGGCGGGTGTGTCACTGTCGACCTCCCCCATGGTCATCCGCTCGGTCACGCCCACCGCGGACGCGGGAGACGCGCCGTCCGGCGTACGTGCACGGCGGCAAGTATCGCCGTCCGTACCGGTATCCGCACAGGCCTTGCCTGGATCTTGTCGGATCACGGCGCGGCACGACTCCCCCGTGCCACCCCCCTTCTCAAGAACACGTGTTCCGCATCCTTTTGGTTCCCGTCCCTGCACACCAGGTCACGGGCCCTGCCGGAGCCGTGGCCGGCGGCACCGGTGCCGCCGGCCACGGGGCCCCTCAGCCCCCTTCGTAGAACGCCCGCACCCGCGCGTGGACTTCGCCCGCGGCCCGTACGTGGTCCAGGCCCAGGAGCGCGGCACCCAGCACCGGCGGGGCGGTGACCACGCGGGGGACCGCCCTGGGCGCGCGGGCGGCCAGGAGCTCGTGCACGCGGTCGTCGAGCCGCGGGTGGCGGGCGGCGAGGATGCCTCCGCCCAGCAGCACCGGGGTCTCCTCGGCGAGCAGGCCCAGACGGCCGAGGGCCACCGTGGCCATGCTGACCACCTCGTCCGCGAGGCGGTCGACGACCGCCAGCGCCACCGGGTCGCCGTCCGCCGCCGTGGCGAACAGGACCGGGGTCAGCTCGTGGCGGCGCGCGCCCGGGATGTGTTCCAGGTGGAGCGCCTCGATGAGCGCGTACATGGAGTCCAGGCCGAAGTGCGCGGGCAGGGTGCGGGCCAGCTCGGTCGCGCCGCCCCGGCCGTCCTCGGCCCGTGCGGCGTGCCACAGGGCCTCCTCCGCCAGAGCCCAGCCGCCGCCCCAGTCACCGGAGATGCGGCCGATGGCGGGGAAGCGCGCGGTGCGGCCGTCGGGCCGCATGCCCACGCAGTTGATGCCGGCCCCGCAGACCACGGCGACCCCGCGCGGCTCGGCGATCCCGGCCCGCAGGATCGCGAACGTGTCGTTGCGCACCTCCACCCCCGCGCCCCAGGCGCGCGCCCGCAGCGCCGCCGCCAACTGCTCCTCCTCCACGGGCAGATCGGCGTTGGCGAGGCAGGCCGAGACATGCCCGACCGAGGTGACGCCCGCCTCGGCGAAGGCCCGCCGCACGGCGTCGGCGACGGTGTCCACGGCCGTCTCCACGCCGACCGCCGGGGGCCGGAACCCGCCGCCGCGCGCGGTGCCGGTCACGCGGCCGTCCGCGGCCACGACGGCGACGTCGGTCTTGCTGTTCCCCGCGTCGATGGCCAGGACGAGGCCCGCGGGCTCCGTCCCGGCGCCGGTGGGGCCGGACCCGGCCGCGGTCCCGGCGCCGGTCTCCGTCGAGGTCATGCCCACGCGAGGTGCTCCCGGTTGTGCGCGATCAGCTGGTCGGTCAGGGCGTCGGCCAGGGCGTACTGGCCGACCAGGGGGTGGGCGAGCAGCGCCCGGAAGACCCGGTCGCGTCCGCCGCGCAGGGCGGCGTCCAGGGCGAGGTCCTCGTACGCGGTCACGCCCGCCATCAGGCCCGCGTACAGCGGGTCCACGGCCGGCACCGGCAGCGGCGCGGGCCCCTTGGCGTTCACCGCGGCCTGCACCTCGATCACCGCGTCGTCCGGCAGGAACGGCAGGGTTCCCCGGTTGAGGGTGTTCACCACCTGGTACGGGCTGCCGCCCCCGCCCAGCAGGGAGGCGGCCAGGTCGACGGCCGCCTCGGAGTAGTAGGCGCCGCCCCGCTTCGCGAGCAGTTCCGGCTTCTCGTCGAGCGCCGGGTCGCCGTACATCTTCAGCAGCGTCCGTTCCATCTCGGCCACTTCGGCGGCGCGGGAGGGCTTGGTGCGCAGCTCGCGGACGACCTCGTCGTGGGCGTAGAAGTAGCGCAGGTAGTACGAGGGGACCACGCCGAGGCGCTCGACCAGTGAGCGGGGCAGCCGCAGATCGGCGGCGATCGTGTCGCCGTGCCCGGCGAGCAGCCGCGGCAGGGCGTCCTCGCCCTCGGGGCCGCCCAGACGCACACCGGTCTCCCAGGTGAGGTGGTTGAGGCCCACGTGGTCGAGGTGGACCTCGGCGGGGGAGACCCCGAGGAGTCCGGCGAACTTCCGCTGGAAGCCGATCGCCACGTTGCACAGGCCGACCGCCTTGTGGCCCGCCTGGAGCAGGGCACGGGTCACGATGCCGACCGGGTTGGTGAAGTCGATGATCCACGCGTCCGGGTTGGTGCGGCGGACCCGCTCGGCGATGTCCAGCACCACCGGGACCGTGCGCAGTGCCTTGGCCAGTCCGCCGGCGCCGGTCGTCTCCTGGCCGACGCAGCCGCACTCCAGCGGCCAGGTCTCGTCCTGCTCGCGGGCGGCCTGGCCGCCGACGCGCAGCTGGAGCAGGACGGCGTCGGCGCCCTCGACCCCCGCGTCCAGGTCGGAGGTGGTGACGATCCGGCCGGGGTGGTCCTGACGGGCGAAGATCCGGCGGGCCAGTCCGCCGACCAGCTCCAGGCGTTCGGCGGCGGGGTCGACGAGGACCAGTTCCTCGACGGGCAGGGTGTCCCTGAGCCGGGCGAAGCCGTCGATGAGTTCGGGGGTGTAGGTCGACCCTCCGCCGACCACGGTGAGTTTCATGGTTAACCCTTCACTCCGGTGAGCGTGACGCCTTCGACGAACGCCTTCTGCGCGAAGAAGAACACGAGGATCACGGGGGCCATGACCAGGACGGTCGCGGCCATGGTGAGATTCCAGTCGGTGTGGTGCGCGCCCTTGAAGGACTCCAGCCCGTAACTCAGCGTCCAGGCGGCCGGGTTCTCGGACGCGTAGATCTGGGGGCCGAAGTAGTCGTTCCAGGCGTAGAAGAACTGGAAGAGCGCGACGGCCGCGATGCCGGGCTTCGCCATCGGCAGGACGACCCTGAGCAGGGTCCGCAGCTCCCCGCAGCCGTCGACCCGGGCGGCGTCCAGGTACTCGTTCGGGATGGTCATCAGGAACTGGCGCAGCAGGAAGATGGAGAACGCGTCCCCGAACGCCATCGGGATGATCAGCGGCCACAGCGTGCCGGACAGGTCCAGCTGCTTCGCCCAGAACAGGTACATCGGGATGATCACGACCTGGGGCGGCAGCATCATCATCGAGATGACCAGCATCAGCGACAGATTCCGGCCGCGGAAGCGGAACTTGGCCAGGGCGTAGGCGACGGGGATCGACGAGACGACCGTCAGGACCGTGCCGAAGCTGGCGTACAGCAGTGTGTTCTTCCACCAGGTGAGGAAGCCCGGGGTGTCGAAGACCTTCTTGTAGTTGCCCCACTCCCAGGTGTGCGGGATCAGGTCGCGGCTCAGTGCCTGGCTGTCGCTCATCAGCGAGGTCAGGAACACGAAGACGAAGGGCAGCACGAAGAAGAGGGCGGCCGCGACGCCGAGGGAGTGGACCGCGACCCACTCCAGGAGGGCCCGGCGGCGCGCGGTGCGCTCGGCGGGGGTGGCCGGGGCGGTCAGCTCCACGGGCTTGTCGAGTACTTGGGTCATCGGTCAGTCACCTGCCTGGATGAGACCGCCCCGGCGCCGCATGAGGAACGCGGTGAACGCCATGGACAGGGCGAACAGCACCAGCGCGACCACACAGGCGGAGCCGTAGTCGAAGCGCTGGAAGCCGAGGTTGTAGACGAGCTGGGGCAGGGTGAGCGTCGACTTGTCGGGGTAGCCGGGCTCGAACTGCGTGCCGGCGCCCTGGATGACGCCCGAGGCGACCTTCCCGGCGATCAGCGGCTGCGTGTAGTACTGCATGGTCTGGATGACCCCGGTGACCACGGCGAACATCACGATGGGCGAGATGTTCGGCAGGGTGACGTACCGGAAGCGCTGCCAGGCCGAGGCGCCGTCCAGCTCGGCGGCCTCGTACTGCTCGGTGGGGACGTCGAGGAGCGCGGCCATGAAGATGACCATCAGGTCGCCGATGCCCCACAGGGCCAGCAGGGTCAGGGCGGGCTTGGACCAGGAGGGGTCGTTGAACCAGCCGGGGGCCGTGACGCCGGCCTTCTCCAGGATGGAGTTGACCGGCCCCGTACCGGGGTTGAGGAGGAAGGCGAACGCCATCGTGGCGGCCACCGGCGGGGCGAGGTAGGGCAGGTAGAACAGGGTGCGGAAGACACCCGTCCCGGTCCTGATCTTCGTGATCAGCAGGCCCACGCCCAGTCCGAACACCACCCGCAGGGTCACCATGACGAGGACCAGCCACAGGGTGTTGCGCAGTGCGGGCCAGAACAGCGGGTAGTTCTCGAAGACGTAGGTCCAGTTCTTCGTCCCGCTCCACGTCGGCGGCTTGAAGCCGTCGTAGTGCATGAAGGAGAAGTAGACGGTCGAGATCAGCGGATAGGCGAAGAAGACCGCGAAGCCGATCAGCCAGGGCGACATGAAGGCGAGGGTCACCAGCGCCGAACGGCGGCGCTTCGAGGCGAGCGTGACGGTACTCATGGCGGCCGGCTACTTCGCCTGCGCGATGTCCGTGTCGATCTGATGGGCGGTGGCCGCGAGGCCCGCCTTCAGATCCGTGGCCTTGCCGCTCTCGTAGTCGTATCCGAACTGCTGGAGCGTCACGAGGTAGGTGCCGCCGTTGATGGACGCCGGGGTCGTCGTCGAGTTCGGGTTCGAGGCGATGTCCAGGAACGTCTTGAAGCGCGGGTCGTACTTCAGCTTCGGCGACTTGAGGGCCGCGAGCGTCGAGGGCACGTTGTGGATGTCGTTGGCGAAGCCGACCACCGCGTCGGTGTCCGTGGTCATGTACTTCACCAGCTCCCAGGCCGCGTTCTGGTGGTGGCTGGTGGACGCGATGCCCGCGATCGTGCCGGTGATGTAGCCCTTGCCGTACTGGTCCGCCTGGTCGTCGGGGACGGGCAGCGGGGCGACGCCGATCTCGAAGCCGGGCTTGGCCTCCTCGGCCATGCCGAGCCGCCACTCGCCGTCGAGCTGCATGGCCACCTGGCCGGTGTGGAAGGGGTGCTTGGGGCCCCATTCGTCACCGAGCTTGGAGCGGTAGGTCTCCAGCTTCTTGAAGCCGCCGAGTTCGTCGACCAGCTTCTTCTGCAGGGTGAACCCGGCCGTGAACGCGGGGTCCTTGGCGATGTTCGACTTGCCGCTGCTGTCGAAGTACGTCGGTGAGAACTGCCCGAAGTAGTGCTCGGTGGTGGACTCCCAGCCGTGGTAGTTCGGCATGAAGCCCAGCTGGGAGTACGAGTCGCCCTTGGTGACGGTGAGCTTCTTCGCGTCCTTCTCGAACTCCGACCACGTCTTCGGCGGGGAGGAGATCCCGGCCTTCTCGAACGCGGTCTTGTTGTAGTAGAGCCCGTAGGCGTCACCGAGCAGCGGCACCGTGCAGCGGTTGCCGTCGAACTGGGTGTACTCGTTCATCGCCTTGGGGAACGTCGTCTCGGGGTCGATGTGCGCCTTCTTGAAGAAGGGGTTCAGATCGACGAACGCACCGGACGAGCAGAACTTGCCGACGTTGTTGGTGGTGAAGGACGAGACCACGTCCGGGGCCTTGTCGCCGCCCGCCCGCAGCGCCTGGTTGATCTTGTCGTCGGTCATGTTGCCGACGATGTTCACGTGGATGTTGGGGTGCGCCTTCTCGAAGCCCGCGACCAGCGACTTCACGGCCTTGACCTCGTTCGGCGCGCTCCAGGCGTGCCAGAAGTTGATCGTCTGCTCCTTGGACGCGTCGTCGTCCGCGCCGCTGCCGGACTGGCCGGTACAGGCGGTGGCGAGGAGGGCTATGGAGGCGGAGGCCGCGAGCGCGACGGCCGTCTTCCGGGACATTCTGGGCATGACGGGATCTCCCTGCGAGGGACGGGGCGGGACACGGGAAGGTGCCGGCCCGGGCGGGCGGTCGGAGCGCCGGCCGTCCGGGGCGGATCGAAGGAGTGGGGATCGGGGCGGGGTCAGCGGGAGGTGTCGAAGACCTCGTCGCGGGTGGCTGCCAGGGCGCTCTCCAACGCGCCCCGCAGCACGGGGTGTTCGGTGACGTCGCCGACGACGAGGCGCGGCCGGGACGCGGCCAGCTCCTCCAGTTCGGCCTGGACCAGGGCACGCAGCGGTTCGCCGCCCGCGGTGAGCGAGGATCCGCTGAGGACGACCAGCTCGGGGTCGAGCACGGAGACGAGGGAGGCCAGACCGGTGGCGAGCCCGGTCGCGTACGTCTCCAGGAGCCGCAGGTGGGGGCCCGTGCCGACGGCGGCGGCCCGTGCCACGACGGCGGCCGCGACCTCGGTGTACGGGCCCGTCGGCAGGTCCTCGACGCCGAGCTCGCGGGCCAGCTTGGGGATGGCCTGGGAGCCGGCCAGCTCCTGGTAGCCACCGCTGTTGGCCCGGGTCACCTGGCGCACCAGGGGCGCGCCGGGCACCGGCAGGAAGCCGACCTCGCCCGCGCCGCCGGTCCAGCCGCGGTGCAGCCGGCCGCCGAGGACGAGGGCCGCGCCGAGACCGCCCTCGTTCCACAGCAGGACGAAGTCCTCGTGTCCCCGCGCGGCGCCGAGCCGCTGCTCCGCGATGGCGACGAGGTTGACGTCGTTCTCGTACTCGACGGGCATCGGCAGCGCGGCGGCCAGTTCGTCCAGGAGCGCGGGGGAGTGCCAGCCGGGCAGGTGCGAGGCGTAGCGCAGCCGGCCCGTGTTGGGGTCGAAGGCGCCGGGGGTGCCGATGACCAGGCGGCGGACGTCGTCCCGGGCGAGCCCGGCGGCCTTCACCGCTCCGTCGAGGGCGTCGGTGACCTGGCGCACGACGGGCTGGGCGGCGCGGCGGCCGGGGGTGGGCAGTTCGTACGTGCCGACCGTCCTGCCGGTGATGTCGGCGACGGCGGCGAGGACGCGCTCGGGGGTGACGTCCAGGCCCGCCGCGTGGGCGGCGCCCGGATTGACCTCGTAGAGCTGGGCGCTGGGGCCCGGCCGGCCCTCGCTGGTGCCGGTGGCCAGGACGAGCCCGGCGGCCTCCAGCCGGGCCAGGAGCTGCGAGGCGGTGGGCTTGGAGAGCCCCGTGAGCTTCCCGATCCGGGTCCGTGAGAGCGGTCCGTGCGCGAGCAGCAGATCGAGGGCGGCACGGTCGTTCATCGCGCGCAGGACGCGTGGAGTGCCCGGCGTACCGGCGGAACCTGCCATGTCTGTCGCCACCTGCCCTTCTCGGCCGACCAGCTTCCCAGGGGAGCCTGCGGGAAGTCCACCAGAAGATCATTGTTAGGAAAGTTTCCTATTGCTGGTGCGAGGAACGTAGGCCGCGGGGGGTGCGGGCGTCAAGAGCAACCGCCGCCCGGCCCGCGCGGCCGTCGCCGGAACGCACGGAGCCGCCCCCGCCGCGGACGGGTCCGTCTGCGGCGGGGGCGGCTCGGGGTGGGGCGTCGGAGCGCTCGGCTCCTGGTTACCTCACGTCGACGTAGTCGCCGGCGGCCGTGGCGGTGCCGGTGGTGGACGTGCCCGCGAACGTGTAGCGGTACGTGCCGTCGGCCGACGCCTTGACCGTGGTGCTCAGGGCGCCCGCGGTGCCCGTGGTCACCGTCTTGACGGTCTTGTAGGCGGTGGCGCCCTTGGCCTTGAACTGGAGCACGGCCGGCTGCCCCTTGAAGCCCGCGTACTTGCCGGTGTTCCAGTCGGCGCGGGTCAGCACGCCCTTGACGGTGAGCGTCGCGCCCTTCCTCACCGGCTCCGGAGTGGCGTTGACCGTGAGCTTGGCGGCGCGCTTGACCTGCGCGGTCCCGGGGACGCCCCACATGTCGTAGCCGAACTGCATGCCGACGTGGTTGTCGGAGTCGTCGTTGTCCAGGGCCGTGGCGCTGTAGAAGCCGGCGATCTTCCAGGTGCCGGCGTCCGCCGCCTCGTACAGGTACTCCTGCGGGTCGACCGCGATGACCTCCTTGCAGGACTGCGTGACCGTCGTGGCGGTCGTGGCCGTCGTGGTGCAGGTCGGCATGTCGTCCGGGCCCAGCTCGTTCTCCTGCTTCGCGAGCGAGGAGCCGCGGTACAGCAGGACGCCCGCGCCGTTCTGCTCGCCGTCGATGACGAGGCCGGCGGGGCGGACGAAGGTGTAGGTGACCGGGACCTTCACGAGGTTCGTGGTGCCGACGACGATCGGCTTGCCGTTGTTGACCACGACACCGGAGAAGGAGAGGTCCGGCGTGGCGGCCGAGGCGGACGGCACGGCCACGGCGGACAGGGCCAGGGCACCGGACACGACGGCGCCGATGGCGTACTTGCGCATGGATTCCCCACATTCGAGGCGGGCCCCGGGGCGTTGCGCTCCAGAACAAGGGCCCGCTGTTGGGGCGACAGTAGACGGTTGATCAAGGTGGAGGGAATGCGGGGGTCCTGTGAAGAGGAACCGTTCCGTCCTTGTGTGGGAGGCGGGGTGCCGGGGGTAGGAATGCCCTGTCGGCGCGTCAGGAGCGTGACGGCCCGGGGGCATTACGGCTTCGTCACGATCGGTTCCGCGCGGCCCGGTCGGGCCGCGCGGATTTGTGCCGGTGCGCACCTCTTGGGGAGGGGGTCTTCGCCGTGCGGAAGACGGTGGCCGGTTCGGTCTCATGCCTGGTGCACAGGGTCCCGTTCCTATGATCCGCCGCATGAAGCGGAACCGTGCGGCGTGGGCCGCGCCGGACCGGCCGGGAGGCCGGCCGTGAAGCTGCTGACGGCCGCCTGGCGCGCGGCCCTGGCCAAGAGCGTGCCCGTGGCGTTCGTCCTGTTGGTCACCGAGTTCGTGAGCGACGGGTTCACCCGGGATTCGGTGGCCCGCGGGCTGCTCTTCAGGCCCCTGTGCTGGGGTGTCATGACACTCGGCTGGGCCGCCTTCGGAGTGCGGTCGCTACGGCGCCGGGCCCGGAAGGCCGGCATCGCGCTCACCGACGGCGCGCTGGACGAGCGGCAGACGCGGGTGCTGCGCCCGGCGTCGGACCCGGAGGGCTGGCAGGAGCGGGTCCGTGAGCGGCTGGTGGCCTCGGAGCGGGCGTTCCTCGTCGCCGAGAAGGGCCGCGAGGAGATCCACTTCCGGTGGCGTCCCTGGCGCGGGGAGCAGTCGGTCTGGGGCTCGCTGTCCTTCGGCGCGGCCCCGGGAGAGGTCGTCCTCGACGTCCGCGACGGCGAGGAGCTCCGGGGCGTGGCCGGGCTGGGCAGGGGGTCGGCGCTCGTCGCCGTGTGCCAGCTGGCCGCGGCGACCGGGCTGGAGGCGGTCCCGCAGGGGAGGGACCACCCGGCCGGGAGGGACCACCTGGCCGGGCCGGTACCGGAGGGACTCGTGACGGAACGTCCGCCGGGGCGCGAGGGACGGGCCGACGGCTGACGGCCGATGGACGGTGGACGGTGGACGGTGGACGGCGACGGGGCGGACCGCCCGCCGACGAAGGGGAAGCCCGGCTGACGTGCGGTGGGCCGAGCGGCGACGGTGCGGCGGCCCGGCTGGCGTGCGCTGGGGCGTGGCGGTGAAGGGGCGGTCCGGTCGAGGCGCGCGGGTGGCGTGACGACGAAGGGGCGGCGACCCGGCTGACGCTCGCGGGTCGTGTGACGGTGAAGCGGCGGCCCGGCTGACGTTTGCGGGGCGTGTGACGTGAAGAGGCGGCCCGGTCGAGACGCGCGGTGGCGTGACGACGAAGGGGCGGCGCCCGGGTGTCCGGGTGCCGCCCCTCGTGTGTGGCGTCGCGGTCCTACTTCGGCACGCCCGACGAGGCGGCCGGGGACGGGATGGGCGCCGTCGCCTCCGACTGCGGGGAGGCCGGGTTGCCCAGGGCCGACGGGGCCGCCACCGCGGCGCTCGGGTCGACCGGCTCGTCCTCCACCACCGCGGCCGGACCACCCACGATGCGGATCTCGGCGGCGTCGAAGGCGCGCTTGATGCGCCAGCGGAGCTCGCGCTCCACGGAGCCGGCCTTGCCGGGCATGGTCTTGGCCGAGACGCGGACCACCATCGAGTCGAGCAGGACGCTGTCCAGGCCCAGGATCTCGATCGGGCCCCACAGCCGCTCGCTCCAGGGCTCTTCCTTGCTGATGGTCTCGGCGACCTCGCCGATGACGGACCGGACGTGGTCCAGGTCCTCCGAGGAGCGGACGGTGACGTCCACCCCGGCCGTGGCCCAGCCCTGGGAGAGGTTGCCGATGCGCTTGACCTCGCCGTTGCGGACGTACCAGATCTCGCCGTTGTCGCCGCGCAGCTTGGTCACGCGCAGGCCCACCTCTATGACCTCGCCGGAGGCCACGCCCGCGTCGATCGTGTCACCGACGCCGTACTGGTCCTCCAGGATCATGAAGACGCCGGAGAGGAAGTCGGTGACCAGGTTGCGGGCGCCGAAACCGATCGCGACACCGGCCACACCGGCCGAGGCGAGCAGCGGGGCCAGATTGATCTCGAACGTGCCGAGGACCATCAGCGCGGCCGTGCCCATGATCAGGAAGGACGCCACCGAGCGCAGCACCGACCCGATGGCCTGGGAGCGCTGCCGGCGCCGCTCCGCGTTGACCAGCAGCCCGCCCAGCGACGTGCCGTCGACGGCCTCGGCGGTGCGGCTCATCCGGTCGATGAGCTTGGTGATCGCCCGGCGCACGAACACGCGCAGCGCGGCGGCTATCACCAGGATCAGCAGGACGCGCAGACCTATGGCCAGCCAGGTCGACCAGTTCTGCTCGACCCAGCTCGCGGCGTGGGTCGCACTCTCCTGGGCGTCCTGAAGCGTGGGGGTCACCTGGAGCGGACCGGTCGACGTCGAGGGCGACGGCGAGGGGGCCGGCCCGGAGACCAGGGCCGATAGGACGGGCAGGGACACAGCAGGTACCTCCAGTGGGGCGGTCTGCCCGCGGCGGGGACAGGAGGGTGCCGTCCGGGCAGAACCACCACACTAACGGGGCATCGTGTGTGGATCGTTGCAATGTTCGGGGGAGAGACAGCGCTCACCTGGGGATGTAGGGGATGTGGTCGAAAACACTCCCAGCCCGTTACCGGGACATGGTGGCGCCGTCACCAGGCATGAGGGGAGACTGACTGCAGATCGTCCCGGCGCGAGCCACGCGCCGCCGGCGTACAAGGAGGCATCCGTGCCGCATGTCCTGGTCCTCAACGCGTCGTACGAGCCGCTCGGCGTCGTACCGCTCCACCGCGCGCTCGTCCTCGTCCTCGAGAACAAGGCAGTCTGCCTCGAGGAATCCGGCGCCTTCATGCACAGCGCGACCGTTACTGTCCCCGCACCCAGCGTGGTCCGGCTGAAGAGGTTCGTACGGGTCCCCTACCGAGGTCCCGTCCCGCTGACCAGGCGAGCTCTGTTCGCCCGCGACGGCGGCCGGTGCATGTACTGCGGTGGCGTCGCAACCAGCGTCGACCACGTCATCCCGCGCTCCCGCGGGGGTCAGCACGCCTGGGACAACGTGGTGGCGTCCTGCCGCCGCTGCAACCACACCAAGGCCGACCGCCACCTGGTCGAGATCGGCTGGCGCCTGCGCCACAAACCCGCCCCGCCGACGGGGCTCGCCTGGCGCATCATCGGAACGGGGCACAGGGACCCGCGCTGGATGCCCTACCTGCAACCGTACGGCGCGGACGACGCCATGGCCCGGATCGACGGCATTTCGGCCTGACGATCCGGGCCTTCGTGTCGGTCCGGGGCCCGGCCCGTGCGACCCCGTGTCAGACGCGGGGTCCTTCGGGACGGGCTCCACGGGCCGCGCACAGTGCCGTGCCGGTCACGAAGAGTGCGAGTGCGGCGGCCCACGCGCCGTGCTGGGGACCCGGCTGCATGAGCCAGCCCACCACTGTCGCGTTGTTCACACGGGGAGAGCTCGCCGAGAGGTAGACGGCGCTGAAGTACAGCGTCGTCGGCATCCAGCTGAGCCGGGCGCCGACCAGCACCGCCCCGCCGGCCGTGATGCCGATGGCCCCCAGCGTGTTGCGGACCATCGCCGCCGCGCCGAACTCCTGCACGTGTCCGGGCACGGCGAGGGCCAGCAGCGTGGCCGCGAGGGCGCCGACGATCAGCAGGTGGGCCAGGCGCCGGGGCCACCAGCGGCGTACGGAGGTGCCGTCCAGCTCGGGGGAGTGCGTGTGCAGGCTCGCGCCGGTCGCGGCCGCCGCCAGCAGCGGGGCGAGCGCGACCAGCGGGACCCTGCGGTACGGGTCGAGGTAGGTGTCCTGGCGGCTCGCCATCCACACGGTGAGCAGCGCGGCGCAGACCAGGGCCGCGACGGTCGCCGGGACGGCGCGCGAGCGGGCGTACAGGGCGAGACGGCGGAGCCGATGTCCGGGCGCGGGCCGCGCCGGCCGGGATGTCCGTCGGCCGTTCGGTCCGGTGTTCACAGGGACGGCACCTCGCTCGGCTTCGGGTGGCAGTCGTCGGCGGTGGCGAAGTAGCGGCCGAGCCAGGAGCGGCGCTCGCCGTCGCTCATTGCGGTCAGCCGTGCGTACGCCGTGTCCTCCGCCCGGAATTTCGCCAGCTCCTTCGTGTTTCTCTCCTGCCGGGCGCTCGCCCTGAAGGACGCCCGCAGCTTCTCGTAAGCGGGGTCCGGCGCCAGCCAGCGCAGGACGGCCTCGTCGGTGACGGTGATCCGCTCTGCCGGCGCCTTGCCGCAGTCGGGGCGGACCAGCATGTGGGCGGCCTCCCACGCGTACCGCCGTGGATCGGTCACCTTCCCGCGGACGACGCTCCAGCCGATCGGGCCGAGGTTCGGCAGCTGGACCTCGCCCCGGTGCGGGGACCGCCACAGGTCCTCGTAACGGACCGGGAGGTTCTGCACCCCGTGCAGCCGGCCGGCCAGACCGGACAGGGCCCGGGTCACCTCCGGCAGCATGCCCGGATAGGTGCCGTTGACGCAGACGTTCGGAGTGGTCGAGGTGTCGCACACCTGGCGGTGGGCCAGCGGGTTGTCGCGCAGCAGGCCGTCGCCCGTCGAGACGAGCAGGGCGGCGGCGCCGAGGGCGGCCCCGAGCGGCAGCAGGGCGGTGGCCCTGCGGAACGCGGTGAGGGCCAGGACCGCGGCGGCGGCGAGCCCGGCCGCCCACAGGGCCGACACCAGCGGGTACCACCAGACGGCGAGGTCCCGGTCCCCGAGCACCTGGACCATGCAGAACGCGAGGTGGCGGACGTCGGACCGGCTGGTGCCGAGGGCGCCGACGGTCACGTATCCGCCGATCGCGAGGACCGGAGCCGTGAGCCGGAGGGGGACCGCCCGTCCGGCCGCGTGGCCGAGGACCGCGCAGGCGGCGATCGTGAGGGCGTTCCCCGCGAACACGGTGTACGCGGGTCCGCCCGCCGACGCGTACGGCGCGCAGGCCGCCAGTGTTCCCGCGGTCACCAGGAGCTGCGCCGCGGCCAGCCAGCAGGCGAGCGGCAGAGCGGCCGCAAGGAGCTGGACGAGCGGTGTACGGGCGGTGGAGGCGCGCAGTTCCGTCGTACGGCGCCGGTGTTCCCGGCCGCCCTGCCAGCCGCCCGCGGCGAGCGCGAACGGGACGCTGATCATGGCGGCGGCGCTGCTGAGCGTGTACGTCGTCGCTCCCCAGCTTCCCTGCCACTGGTCCGCCTTGGCGGCCACAGGCCACACGAGGGCGAGCAGCAGTCCGGCGCCCGCCCAGGGCGCGAAACCGCGCAGCCACTCGGCGCGCAGGGGGTGTGGAGCGGACCGGCGCAGGCGGCCACGCCCGCCGCCGGCCCCCGGGCCCCGACGTCCGCCGCCCCGGCCGGGGCGGGTCACGGGTGCCGTGCCGGTGCGGAGGCCGGCGGCGCTGGGGCGGGCGGTGCCGTGGCCGGCGTCGTGCCCGTGGCCGGTGCCGGTCTCGGGGCCCGCGTCGTGCCCGGGGGCGGCCCCGAGGGTGGTGCCGTTCCCGTCGTCGGGGCCGTTCCCGTGTCGGGTGCCGGTCTCGCGGCGGCCGGGGCCGTTCCCGTGGGCCGTGCCGTGGCCTGCGTCGGCCCCGTGGGCGGTCTCGGTTCGGGTGGGGGTGTGTGCCGGGCCGTCTCCGCCCGGCCGGACGCGGGCGGTCATCGGCCGGCTCCCGTCGCCGCGCGGTGGCCGCGCAGGGCCGTCGTGTAGCCGCGTTCGATGGCGTTGCCGTCGGACTCGTGGCCGTCCGCGCCGAGCGCGGCGAGGGAACCGGGCGTGCCGCGGTAGGCGACCCGCCCGGCCTCCAGCAGCGTCACCTCCGTGCAGGCCGCGGCCACGTCCTCGACGAGGTGCGTGGAGACGATCACGGTGGCGGTGCGGCCCAGCTCCCGCAGCAGGGCGCGGAACTCGACGCGCTGCTCGGGGTCGAGGCCCGCGGTGGGCTCGTCGAGGAGCAGCAGGCGGGGGTCGTTCACGATGGCCTGGGCGATGCCGACGCGCCGGATCATGCCGCCCGACAGGGTCTTCACCTTGGCGTCGATGCGGTCGGCGAGGCCGACCCGGGTCACGGCCCGTTCGACGGCCGCGTCGGTTTCCGCCCCGGGAAGTTCCTTCAGCCAGGCCACGTAGGCGACGAACTCCCGCACCGTGAAGCCCGGGTAGTACCCGAAGTCCTGTGGGAGATAGCCGAGTTCGCGGCGCACGGTGACGCGCTCCCGGTGCCCGCGCAGGTCGCCGCCGAGCAGCTCGACGCAGCCCGCAGTGGGCCGCGCGACCGTCGCGAGGACACGGACGAGGGAGGTCTTGCCCGCGCCGTTGGGCCCGAGCAGACCGTGGACGCCGAGCCCGAAGTCGAGGTCGACGCCGTCGAGCGCGGTGGTCCTGCGGTGTCGGACGGTCAGCCCGGAAACCCGGACGGCGGTGTCCCCGGAGACCCGCACGGCGGTGTCGCCGGAGCCGCCCAGGCCGTGCCCGTCCGGTGTGCCCGTGGGGTGCGCGGCGCCGCCGAGGGGCGGTACGGCGGTCGTGTCGGGCCTGTTCACATCGTCTCCAGACGGTCGTACGCGGTGCGGCGCGCGGCGAGGAGCAGGGCGCACAGCACGGTCGCCGCCGCCCAGCCGCCCTGGGAGGGGGCGCCGGTGAAGTAGAGGGAGAGCTGCTCGGTGAGACCGGCCGTCAGACCGGTGCCGCCGGACAGCAGGAGGGGGGCCGAGACGGCGAGCAGCCATCCGCCGCCCACCACGGCCGTCGCTGTGCGGCAGCCGAGGTATCCCGACAGGACGAGCGAGGCGAGGGTGAGGGCCAGTCCGGGCAGCAGCCAGCCGGCCGTCGCGGGTCCCGCGGGCAGCCGCGGGCCGGGGGACGGCAGGAGCAGTCCCGCCAGCGTCAGCGAGGGCGCGCTGACGGCCAGCACGGCGGCCGTCCGCGTCAGCAGGAGCCGCAGCCCGCCCCCGGGGGCCGAGGCGGCGATCTCGTGGAGCGGATCGGAGTGCCGTCCGTAGGAGAGGGCGACCCCGGCCACCGGGACGACGGGGGCGAGGGCGAGCAGCAGGGGCCGCGCGCCCGCCCATCCGCCCCCGTAGGCGAGGGCGACGGCGCCCAGGGCGACGAGCACCACGGACCCGGCCCAGGTCCCGCGGACGGCGGGTCCCGCGGCCCACAGGATCCGGGTGAACCGCCCGCCGAGGGCCCGCGGGGCCCCGGGCGTCGGAGCGGTTCGCCGGGCGCGGGCGGGGGCGGGTGCGGCGGCCAGGACGCCGGCGCGGACCGCCGCGAGCGACGGTCCCGCCGCGCCCGCCCGCACCGCGTGCGAGACGCGGGCTGCGCACCGGCCGCAGCGCTCCAGGTGCTTGTCCAGGGACCAGGCGTCCGTCTCCGCGAGGGAACCGTCGGCGTAGCGGGTGACGAGGTCGTCGGGGGCGTGCCAACCGGTCATGCCGGGCCTCCCAGCAGGGACGGGGCCAGGGCCGGGCGCGCGGGGGCGCCCGGGGGCGGGTTCAACTGGGCGAGGGCCTTGCGAAGTTCGGCGCGGGCGCGCAGGGCGCGGGTCTTGACCGTGCCCTCCGGTATCCCGAGCAGACGGGCGGCCTCGCGGGTGGTCAGACCGTCCACGACCGTCGCCCTCAGGACCTCGCGCAGCTCGGGGGAGATGCGGTCCAGCGCCGTGCCCACGTCGCCGTACTCGAGTTCCGCGAGGACGCGGTCCTCGGCGGACGGCGCCGGCGCCGGCGCGGTGTACTCCACGCGCTCGGCCCGCTCCTGGACCCGCCGCGCGTCCACCAGCCGCCGGGCGGCGATGGTCCACAGCCAGCCGCCGGCCTCCGTGCCCCGGTGGCCGCCCGCGGACCGCCACACCGTCACGAAGGTGTCCTGCAGCACCTCGGTCACGGTCTCGGGGTCGGCGCAGCGCCGGGTCAGCCGCGCGTGCAGCCAGCCCGCGTGCCGGTCGTACAGTGCGGCCATCGCCGCCGCGTCGCCGTCCGAGACGGCCCGCAGCAGCGCCGCGTCCGAATCGTCCTCCCGGTGGCCCCCTCGGGGGCGGAACAGTCTCACACTCCGTCTATCGACGGCTTCGGGTCCGCCGGTTCACGGCGCGGGGGATTCCTGCCCGCCGGCGTCCTCCGCGACCGCGTACGCCTCCGCCGACCACAGCGAGTACCCGTAGGCCGTGGCGCGCCGGACGCCCTGCACCCGTACGTAGCGGACGTCGTGCTCGTCGAAGCGGAGGGACTCCCGGCCGCCGCGGCTGTCGGTCACCGTGGTCGCGGTGCGCCACACGCGGCCGTCGGCGGAGACCTGGACGCGGTACGCGGACGGGTGGGCGTCCTGCCAGCTCAGCACGAGCCGGCCGAGGCGCACCGGTTCGGCGAGCTGCACCTGCCACCAGGCGCCGTCGTCGACGGGGGAGGACCAGCGGGTCGCCGGATCGCCGTCGTTGGCCGCCGAGGCGGGGAAGTCGGGGGTCTCGTCGGCGGAGGAGGAGGCCGTGCCGGTGCGGGCCAGGTCGGGTCCCGCCGTGCGCGGGAAGGCGCGGACGGTCAGGGCGCGGGTCTCGGCGCCGAAGGAGACCGTCACCTTGTACGTGCCCGACGGCGTGCCCGGCGGGACCGTGACCTCCACGAGGCTGTCGACGACGGCACCGCGGGACAGCGTCGGGGCGGGCCGCGAGACCTTGACCCGGATCTCCCCGGGCGCCCGCGCGGTCAGTTCCCCGCTGATACCGGTCGGGCGCAGCGACGTCAGCCGGGCCGTGATCCGCTCGGTGCCGCCGATCTCCACGTCCGCCGTGGAGCGGTCCAGGTCCAGTGCCGCGGCGGGGGTGTCGGCGAACCAGGGAACGAGATGGCGGACCTGGGAGCGTTCGGGGCCGACGACCCGCAGCGCGTCCACGCGCACGCCCGCCGTACCGATCTGCGCCGCGCCGAGCTCGGTCGCGCCCCCGGCGTCGAGCGCGCCGAGGTGGCGCCAGCCCTCGCCCGGGACGTGCGCCTCCACGAATCCCGTCGCTCCGGGCTCGGTGAGCACGCTCACGTCGGTCAGGACCCGGGGGCGCGGGAGCAGGACGACGCGGCCGTCCGGCCCGCTGTCGTCCGCGGGCGCCTCGTCCTTCGGAGGGTTCCCCTCGCCGTCGGCGCCGGTGCCGGGGCCCGCCGTCGCGCCGTCTCCGGCGCCCGCGTCCCCGTCCTTTCCGGTGCCCTTCGGGGCGTCGTGGCCCGAGGAGTCCTCGTTGTCGAGCCCCGCCCACTTCTCGTACGCCGTGCGGGCCTTCGTCAGGAACGGGTCCAGGACGCCCGCCCCGACCGTCACCTCGCTCCCCGCGAGCCCGGTCCGCAGCCGGTTCAGCGCCCGGTACGCCGTCCACGCCGCCGTCGCGTCCCCCTTCGCCTGGGCGTCGAGCAGCGCGACGGCCGTCTCCCCGGCCTCGCCGTAGCGTGCCAACTGCTCGGTCCAGGGCCGCACTTCGGTGGCGACCGGGCGGCCGGCCAGTCGCTCCGGGGTCTCGCGCATGACGGTGAACGCGGCCCGCAGGCGCTCGGAGGCCCGGTCGGCCGCGGCCCGGTCCGTGGCCGTGCGCGCCCGCCAGAACTCCTCCAGGAGCGGGCGCAGATACGCCGACTCCTCGCCGCCGAGCACGGAGGACGCCTCGTTGCCGGCCAGCGCGCGCAGCGCGTCCGCGCCCCGGGCGTCACCGTCCGCGAGGTCCTCGATCGCGGCCTCCCAGGACTCCTGGGGCCGGTAGTCCCGCGGGTTCCAGGCGTAGTCGGCGGCCGTGAACAGCGGGATGCGGGAGGCCTCCGCCTGGGGCATCGCGTTCGCCAGCAGCGCCGCCGAACCCGTCGCCACCGCCGGCTCGCGCCCCTGGTAGGGGCCGAGGAACACCCGGTCCTGCGCGTAGTCGTTGACCGGGTAGTTGTCCATGGTGACGAGCGGGTGGCTGCCGAACACCGCGCGGGTGCGGGCCAGTTCGCCACCGGTGATGGTCTTCGGCACGACGCCGATGCCCGTCCAGGCGACCTCGACGTGCTGGTCCAGCGCCTGCGCCAGCCGCCGGCGGTAGTCGGTCGAACCGTCCTCGTAGTACTCCGTCGGCATCAGCGACAGCGGGGCCACGTCCGGGTGCCGGGCGGCGAGGTGCCGGGCGACCGCGTTCGCCACCCGGGCCTGCGCCTTCGCCGCCGCCCCGGGGCCGGAGCCGAACGCCACCGCGTCCGCCCCGCAGTGCCACTCGGTGTAGCTGACGTCCTGGAACTGCAGCTGGAAGGACCGGAACCCGAGCGCCCACATGGCGTCGAGCTTGCGTGTCAGCGCCCGCACGTCGGCGTCCGAGGAGAAGCACATCGCCTGCCCCGGGGCCACCGCCCAGGTCAGCGTGACGTGATTGCGGCGCGCCCGCTCCGCCAGGTCCCGGAACAGGGCGCGCTCCCCGGCCGGGTACGGCTCGCGCCAGCGCGCCTGCCGGAACAGGTCGTCGCCGGGCGCGTACACATAGCGGTTCTGCTTGGTCCGGCCCATGAAGTCCAGCTGCGCGAGGCGCTGTTCGGGGGTCCAGGGGCCCCCGTAGAACCCCTCGGTGACGCCCCGCACGGCGGTGCCCGCCCAGTCCCGGACGACGGCGCCGGCGATGCGGCGGCCGGCGCCGAGGAGCTGGCGCAGGGTTTGCACCGCGTGGAACAGGCCGTCCTCGCCGACCCCGGACAGGGCGACGGTGTCGCGGCCGTCGGCGCGGCCGACGGCCAGCCGGTAGCCGCCCGCGGGGAGGTCGGCGCGGGGCGCGGCGCCGAGCGCGGTGAGCGCCCGCTCCAGCGAGCCCGACGCGACGGGCGTACCGAAGGAACCCGCGCCCCCTCCGCCGCCGTTCGCCGGTTCCGTGCCCAGGCGCACGACGAGCGCGTGCGCCGGGAGCGCGTCACCGTCACGCGCCGTGGTGATGGTGCGCGCTCCGGCCTGCCGCAGCAGCGTCCGCAACGCTTCGAGGGCGTACGGGTCGAGGTCGGCGTCCGGGGTGCTCGCGTCCGCGCTCACGCCGGGGACGTACGGCGTCTTCGGCACGCCGGGGGAGTAGGGGCCGTACGGGACGGAGCCGGCGTTCGGCGCGGGGGTGACCAGGACGACCTCGTCCGTGACCGCGACCGGGGTGCCGTTCGCGCGCAGCGACTGCGGGCGGGGCCAGACGGAGGGCACCGCGCTCCCGGCGGACTCGTCCGCGCCGGCCGCCGGACCGTGCGGCGCCGCGACGGCCGCGACGGCCGCGGGAGACGTGGCGAACGCGCCCGCGACCACGGCGAACGCGAGTGCGGCCGCTCCCTTTCCACGCCCGAGTCGCACAGTTCCCCCTCGTAGCCCGCCGCTCCGACGACGGCGTCGGTTGGCGTCCGAGCCCACCATTCGGGTGGTGAGGGTGTCAACGAGAGTGGCCGAAGTGCCGGGATTACCCCAGCCTGGAGGGGCGGTCGGGGTATGCGGGACGGACACGGATTGTGACCAGAGCCACGTTGTCCGTCCGGGGGCGTCTGCGCTCGCGCCCACGGGGTAGGGCTGCGATGACCGCCCGGTGCATCCGTTTCCGGCAGGAACCGCCGGAATGCCCCCGGCCGCCGTATCCGACCTCGACAAGGAGGCCCCCGTGGCCGCATCGGCACACCTGCTCCTCACGGCCCTGTCCGAACCCGCGGCACGGGCGTCCGTCCCCGGCCCGCGGACCGGCCGCGCCGCCGCCGGGCCCGAGGGCGCCGACCCGTGCGCCTCCGGCGCGGAGGGTGCCTGCTCGGCGGCGCCGCTCACCAGCGAACCCCCGCTGCCCGACGCCGAGCCGCTGACCAGCGAGCCGCCGCTCGCGGACGCCGCGCACCTGACGAGCGAACCCACCTCGGCCGGCGCCGCCTCGGGGGCCTGATGGCACCCACCGGGTCCGACGAACCGCCGCGGACGGCCTCGGAGCCGGCTCCGCCCACGCCCCTGTCCCGGCTCGCCGAACTGCACGGCGTCGCCCCCGCCTACAGCCCCTCACCGGGCCGCACGGTCGCGGCGCCCGACAGCGCGCTCGTGGCGGTCCTCGCGGCCCTCGGCGTCGACGCGAGCACCCCCGAGGCCGTCCGGGACGCCCTCGCGCGGCACGAGGCGGCAACGGCGGAGCGGCTGCTGCCGCCGACGCTGGTCGCCTGGGGCGGCCTCGCCCCGGCCCCGCTCGCCGAACTTCCGGCGGGCACCCGTCTGCGGATCGCCACCGAACAGGGCGAGGAGCTGACCTCGGCCGGACACCTCCCGCCGGGCGTCCACCGGCTGTCCGCCACCGCCCCCGACGGCCGCACCGCCGACACCCACCTCGTCGTCGCCCCCACCCGGCTGCCCGCCCCGCCCGGACGCGCCCACGGACTCCTCGTCCAGCTCTACTCCCTGCTGTCCCGGCGCTCCTGGGGCATGGGCGACCTCGGCGACCTCACCGAGCTGACCGCCTGGGCCGGACGCGCGCTCGGCGCGGGATTCGTCCAGGTCAACCCGCTGCACGCGGCCGTGCCCGGCGAACCCACCGACCCCTCCCCCTACCGGCCCTCCTCCCGCCGCTTCCCCGACCCCGTGCACCTGCGCGTCGAGGACGTCCCCGAGTACCCGTACGCCGAGGACCGCGACCGGCTGTCCGCGCTGCTGGAACGCGCCGGACGACTGCGCGACTCCGTACTGCGCAAGGGCGCCCTCATCGACCGCGACGCCGTCTGGGCCCTCAAGCGCGAGGCGCTCGAAGCGGTGTGCGCGGTGCCGCTCGGGCCCGGACGCCAGGCCGCGTACGACGACTTCCTCGCGGAGGAGGGCCGGGCGCTGGAGGACCACGCCACCTGGTGCGCGCTCGCCGAGGTGCACGGCTCCGACTGGCGGAGCTGGCCGACGGCCCTGCGCGACCCCCGCTCGGGAGCCACCGCCCGTGCCCGCGCCGAGCTGCGGCACCGCGTCGACTTCCACGGCCGGCTCGCCTGGCTCACCGAGGCCCAGCTCTCCGCCGCCCAGCGCTCCGGGCGCGAGGCGGGCATGAGCGTCGGGCTCGTGCACGACCTCGCCGTCGGCGTCCACCCCGACGGGGCCGACGCCTGGGCCCAGCAGGAGTACTTCGCGGCCGGCATGTCCGTCGGAGCGCCCCCGGACGCCTTCAACGCCCGCGGCCAGGACTGGGGGCTGCCGCCCTGGCGCCCCGACCGGCTCGCCGCCTGCGGCTACGACCCCTACCGCCGGCTGCTGCGTGCCCTCCTGCGGAACGCGGGCGCCCTGCGCATCGACCACGTCATGGGCCTGTTCCGGCTCTGGTGGATCCCTGCGGGCGGGCCGCCCACCGAGGGCACCTACGTCCGCTACGACGCCGAGGCGATGCTCGCGATCCTCGTCCTGGAGGCCTCACGCGCCGGGGCGCTGGTGATCGGCGAGGACCTCGGCACGGTCGAACCCGGGGTGCGCGAAGCGCTCCAGGAACGCGGGGTGCTCGGCACCTCCGTGCTGTGGTTCGAACGCGACTGGGAGGGGGACGGTCTGCCGCTGCCCCCCGAGGCCTGGCGCGCCGACTGCCTGGCCACCGCCACCACCCACGACCTGCCGTCCACCGCGGCCCGGTTCACCGGCGAGCACGTCGAACTCCGCGACCGGCTCGGCCTGTCGACCCGCCCCCTCGACGAGGAACGGACCGCCGCCGCCACGGACGTCCGGGAGTGGCTGGCGCTGCTCTCCCGGCTCGGTCTGCTGCGCGGCCCGAGCGGCGGGTCCCCCGCCTCGGCGGAGGAGGCCGAGATCCAGGCCGTGCACCGCTTCCTGCTGCGCACCCCGGCCCGGCTGATCGGCGTCTGGCTCCCGGACACCGTCGGCGACCGCCGCCCGCAGAACCTCCCGGGCACCTGGGACGAGTACCCCAACTGGCGGCTGCCCGTCGCCGACGCCGAGGGGCGCCCGGTGACCCTGGAGGAACTGGCCGCCTCACCCCGGCTGCACGCCCTGATCGACGTGCTGCGCGACCCGGGCGGCCCCGCCGGATCGCCCGAGGGTCCCCAGGACCCCGCGGGGCGTGCCCCGTGACCTCCGTACGGCACCCCGGGCGCGCGGGCCCGACAGGTGTTCGCTACGTTTGCACCGTGGACAAGAAGAACGCTCTGCGCGCCGGTGCCCTGGCGGCCGGTACGACGCTGATGATGCTGCTCATGTCGTCCCCCGCGCTCGCGCTGACCCGCGACGACGGCGACGACCCCGGCTCCGGCCTGAGCGTGATCGAGACGCTCGGCCTCTACGTCGTGCTGCCGATCGTGCTGTTCGCGGGCATCACCGCTCTCGTGATGGTCCTGGACAAGTCCCACAAGCAGCCGAAGCAGGGCTGAGCGCCCCCGCTTCACCGACTCTCCGAAGGGGGAGTCCCCGCACCGACCGGCGCGGGGACTCCCCCTTCGTGCTTCGTGCTTCGTGTTTCCGGGGGCCGTGAGCGGAGCGGGCCGCCGGGGGTCCGCCGCCCGTCATGGGCAGCCGCCCGGTTCTCCGTGGCCGAGACCTGCCCGGACCTTGCGGGACGGCCGGGCTCCGTCCGGACCTGCCGGGCCCCCGCCCGGACCTGACGGGCTCTGTCCGGAACTGGCGGGCTCTGTCCGGGACTCCCGGGCCCTGCCCCGACCTGACGGGCCCCGTCCGGACCTGCCGGGCTCGGCCCGGAACTGCCCTGCCCTGCCCGGCCCCGCCCGGGCCTACGGGTGTGGTGCCGTCAGATAGCGCTGCACCGTCGGGCCCAGCCACGCCACGATCTCGTCGCGGTGCAGTGCGACCGCCGGGGGCAGCCGCAGGACGTAGCGGGTGAGACCGAGCCCGAGCAGTTGCGAGGCGCAGAGCGCGGCGCGGGCGGGAGCCTGCTCCGGGTCGGGGCAGGCGAGCCGGGCCACCGGCGTGAGCTGGTCCCGGAAGATGCCCTGCATCCGTTCGGCGCCCGCCGCGTTGGTCACGCCGACCCGCAGCATCGCGGTGAGAACCTCGTTCTCCTCCCACAGGTCGAGGAAGTGGCCCACCAGGACACGGCCGACGTCGCCCCGGTCGAGGGCCTCCGGATCGGGCAGCCGCAGATCGACGTCGAGCACCGCCGCGAACAGCCCCTCCTTCGAGCCGTAGTAGCGCATGACCATCGACGGGTCGATGTGCGCCTCGCGGGCGATGGCGCGGATGGTCGCGCGCTCGTAGCCGTCGGCCGCGAAGCGCTCGCGGGCCGCGGCCAGGATCGCGCCGCGCGTGGCGTCGGACCGCCGAGGTGCCGCCGCGGGCACGGGGCCGGACCCGCGCCGTTCCGGGCCAGGCTCGCGCTGTTCCTCGAATCGCATGCCAACAACCGTAGGCCAACAGGTGTTGACGGTCCAGTGACGGCTCTCTATGGTTGCAAACAGGCGTTGGCCAACAAGTGTTGGCAAACTGAGGAGGCCGTCATGACCGGCGAGACGCACGAGCCCGGCACCACGAGCGCACAGAGCACCTCCACCCCCCGTCAGGTGATCGTCGTCGGCTCCGGCCCGACCGGCCTGCTGCTGGCCGGCGACCTCGCCACCGCCGGCGTCCCGGTCACCGTCGTCGAGAAGCGCCCCGGTGGGATCAGCAACCTCTCCCGCGCCTTCGTCCTGCACGCCCGCACACTGGAGCAGCTCGACGCCCGCGGGCTCGCCGACGGCCTGGAGCGCGAGGGCGAGGCACTGGACCGCATCCGGCTCTTCGGCGGACTCGCCCTCGCGCTGGACACGCTGCCCTCCCGCTTCAACCACCTCCTGGTGATTCCGCAGTACGAGGTGGAGAAGGCGCTGCTGCGGCGGGCGCGGGACACCGGGGTGCGGTTCCTGCACGGGACGGAGGTCACCGGACTGCGGCAGGACCCGGACGGGGTGACGCTCGCGGTCCGCGGTCCGGACGGAGAGCCCGGAGAGCTGACGGCCGACTACGTCGTCGGGACGGACGGCATGCGCAGCGCCGTGCGGACGGCGATCGGGCTGCCGTTCCCCGGCCGCTCGGTCATCCGGTCCGTCGTGCTCGCGGACGTCCGGCTCGACGAGGAACCCGAGTCGCTGCTGACCGCGAACGCCGTCGGCGACGCGTTCGCCTTCATCGCACCCTTCGGCGACGGCTACCACCGCGTGATCGGCTGGCACCGGGGCCGGGACGTCCCGGACAGCGAACCGCTCGGACTCGACGAGGTCAAGGAGATCACCCGGCTCGCGCTCGGACGCGACTACGGCATGCGCGACGCCCGCTGGATGTCCCGCTTCCACAGCGACGAGCGCCAGGCCCCCGCCTACCGCGTGGGCCGGGTCTTCCTCGCGGGCGACGCCGCGCACGTGCACACCCCGGCCGGCGGCCAGGGCATGAACACGGGGCTCCAGGACGCGGCGAACCTCGGATGGAAGCTGGCCGCGGTGTTCAACGGACAGGTCGACGCGGCCCTGTTGGACACCTACCAGGCCGAACGCCACCCCGTCGGCGCCTCCGTGCTGCGCAGCAGCGGCGGCATCGTCCGCCTCGCGATGGCCAAGCACCCCTGGACGCGGGCGCTGCGCAGGGCCGTCACCGCGGTCGTCGGCCACGTCGGCCCCGCGCGGCGCAGGGCGATCGGCCGGATCACGGGCATCGGATACGCCTACGGGGCGCCGCGCGGTGCCCACCCGTCGGTCGGTACCCGCGCCGCCGACGTCCGGCTCGGGAGCGGCCGGCTCTACGAGGCACTGCGGGGCGGGCGGTTCGTCCTGATCGCCCCGCCGGGAAACGAGACCGGGGAGACCGGGCGGGCCGGTGAGCGCGCGGGCCGTCTCGCCGTGGAGCACTGGGCGGGGGAGCGCCGCACCACGGTGCTGGTGCGGCCCGACGGATACGTGGCCTGGGCCGCAGAGTCCCCCGACGCCGCCGCGGTCGAGGCGGCCCTCGCCGCCGCCGTGGGGGCGGCGGACGCCATGGCCTAGGCAGGCGCGGCCGTCGGCGGAGAGAGGCGGGCAGGCCGGTGGCCCGCCCGGGAACGCCCGCCCGGGAACGCCCGCCGCCCTGGTGCCGGGAACCGGCCGAAGGCGGCGCGCGGCCCGGCGACCACCCCGACGGGCGACCACCCCGACGGGCGACCACGCCGACGGGCGACCACTCCGACCGGCGAACGTCCGCCGGCTACGCGCCCCGGCCCCGCCGCACCTCGTACAGGAAGCACCCGAACTCCACCGCCCGTACATGGACCAGGGCCACGTCCGGGTCCGTGAACGCCTCGGCGAAGGCCTCGGGGAACTCCTCCGGGGTCTCCACCAGCCGTCCGCCCAGGATGTGCCCCCGGGCCGAGTAGCGGCGGACCGTGCGGTGGGCGTTCGTGAACGGGAGGGCGTCCGTGGCCGGGCCCGCGCACTCCTGCGCGTGGACGAAGACCGGACCCGTCTCCTCGTACGGGCCCGGCTCGGCGCCCGTCTCCCGCGCCCAGCGGCGCAACGGGGCGTAGGAGACCAGCGCGATGCGCTCGCCGGGCTCGCTGCGGCGCAGACAGCAGCGCAGCGGGGACCCGCCCTCCGCGTCGGTCGGCGGCACGGGCCGGCGGCCGGAGTCGTCGGTGTCGCGGAGCTCCTTCAGGGCGGTCCGGCCGATGGGCCGCGCGGTGTACGTCGTCATGCACCGAGGATCACGCCGGTGACGCCCCGGCACCGGCGGTAAACGGACATCGCGTTCCGTGCGGGTCCCGTGGAAGGATGGCGCAACCCACACATAACGAGGAGATGACCGCGTGCCTGGCACAAACCTGACCCGCGAAGAGGCGCAGCAGCGCGCGAAGCTGCTCACCGTTGACTCGTACGAGGTCGAACTCGACCTCTCCGGCGCGCAGGAGGGCGGCACCTACCGGTCCGTGACCACGGTGCGCTTCGACTCCGCCGAGAACGACGCGGAGTCCTTCATCGACCTGGTCGCCCCGGCCGTCCACGAGGTCACGCTCAACGGCGACGCGCTCGACGCGGCCGAGGTCTTCAAGGACTCGCGGATCGTGCTGCCCGGCCTCCTGGCGGGCCGCAACGTCCTGCGCGTCGTGGCCGACTGCGCCTACACCAACACCGGCGAGGGCCTGCACCGGTTCGTCGACCCCGTCGACCAGCAGGCCTACCTGTACACCCAGTTCGAGGTCCCGGACGCGCGCCGCGTCTTCGCGTCCTTCGAGCAGCCCGACCTCAAGGCCACCTTCCAGTTCACGGTGAAGGCGCCGACCGGCTGGACGGTCATCTCCAACTCGCCGACCCCGGAGCCCAAGGACGACGTCTGGGTCTTCGAGCCGACGCCGCGGATCTCGTCGTACATCACCGCCCTGATCGTCGGCCCGTACCACTCCGTGCACAGCGTGTACGAGAAGGACGGCCAGTCCGTGCCGCTCGGCATCTACTGCCGCCCCTCGCTCGCCGAGTTCCTCGACTCCGACGCCATCTTCGAGGTCACCCGGCAGGGCTTCGACTGGTTCCAGGAGAAGTTCGACTACGCCTACCCGTTCACGAAGTACGACCAGCTCTTCGTGCCCGAGTTCAACGCGGGCGCGATGGAGAACGCGGGCGCGGTCACCATCCGCGACCAGTACGTCTTCCGCTCCAAGGTCACCGACGCCGCCTACGAGCTGCGCGCCGAGACGATCCTGCACGAGCTCGCCCACATGTGGTTCGGCGACCTCGTGACCATGGAGTGGTGGAACGACCTGTGGCTGAACGAGTCGTTCGCCACCTACACCTCCATCGCCTGTCAGGCCTATCACCCCGACAGCCGCTGGCCGCACTCCTGGACCACCTTCGCCAACTCCATGAAGACGTGGGCGTACCGGCAGGACCAGCTGCCCTCCACCCACCCGATCATGGCCGAGATCCGCGACCTCGACGACGTGCTCGTCAACTTCGACGGCATCACGTACGCCAAGGGCGCCTCCGTCCTCAAGCAGCTCGTCGCCTACGTCGGCATGGACGAGTTCTTCCGCGGCGTCCAGGCCTACTTCAAGGCCCACGCGTTCGGGAACACGCGCCTGTCCGACCTGCTCGGCGCCCTGGAGGAGACCTCCGGACGCGACCTCGGCACCTGGTCGCAGAAGTGGCTCCAGACCGCAGGCATCAACATCCTGCGCCCGGAGATCGAGACCGGCGCCGACGGCGTCGTCACCTCCTTCGCCATCCGCCAGGAGGCCCCGGCCCTGCCCGCCGGCGCCCAGGGCGAGCCGACGCTGCGCCCGCACCGCATCGCGGTCGGCCTCTACGACCTCGACGCCGACACCGGCAAGCTCGTGCGCGTCGAGCGGATCGAGCTGGACGTGGACGGGGAGCTGACCGCCGTCCCGCAGCTCGCCGGCAAGCCCCGCCCCGCCGTGATCCTGCTCAACGACGACGACCTGTCGTACGCCAAGGTCCGCCTCGACGAGGACTCCCTGGCCTTCGTCACCGAGCACCTCGGCGACTTCGCGTCCTCCCTGCCCCGCGCCCTGTGCTGGGCCTCGGCGTGGGACATGACCCGCGACGCCGAACTCGCCGCCCGCGACTACCTCGCGCTGGTGCTGGCCGGCATCGGCAAGGAGTCCGACATCGGCGTCGTGCAGTCGCTGCACCGCCAGGTGAAGCTCGCCATCGAGCTGTACGCCGACCCGACCGCCCGCGAGGCGCTGCTGACCCGCTGGACGGACGCCACGCTCGCCCACCTGCACGCGTCCGAGGCCGGCGGCGACCACCAGCTCGCCTGGGCCCGCGCCTTCGCGGCGACCGCACGCACGCCGGAGCAGCTCGACCTCCTGGAGGCGCTGCTGGAGGGCCGCGAGACCATCGAGGGCCTTTCCGTGGACACCGAGCTGCGCTGGGCGTTCGTGCAGCGGCTCGCGGCCGTCGGACGCTTCGACGAGGCGGAGATCGCCGCCGAGTACGAGCGCGACAAGACCGCCGCCGGCGAGCGGCACGCGGCCACCGCCCGCGCCGCCCGTCCCACCGAGGAGGCGAAGGCGGAGGCGTGGGCCTCGGTCGTCGAGTCCGACAAGCTCCCGAACGCCGTGCAGGAAGCGGTCATCGGCGGGTTCGTGCAGGCCGACCAGCGTGAGCTGCTCGCCCCGTACACGGACAAGTACTTCTCCGTGGTCAAGGAGATCTGGGACGCCCGCTCGCACGAGATCGCGCAGCAGATCGCGACCGGTCTCTACCCGGGCGTCCAGGTCTTCGAGGAGACCCTCGCCAAGACCGACGCGTGGCTGGCCTCGGCCGAGCCCAACGCGGCGCTGCGGCGGCTCGTCTCGGAGTCCCGCTCCGGCGTCGAGCGCGCCCTGAAGGCACAGGCGGCCGACGCGGCGGCCGCGACCGCCTAGGCACGCGGAACGACCCCGAGGGGGCGGGCACCGGCCGGTGCCCGCCCCCTCGGGCGTGGTGGACGCGGCTGTCAGCCCTCGTTGAGCTCGGCCGCCACCAGCTCCGCGATCTGGACCGCGTTCAGCGCGGCGCCCTTGCGGAGGTTGTCGTTGGAGATGAACAGCGCGAGACCGTGCTCGGCGGTCTCGTCCCGCCGGATGCGCCCGACGTACGAGGCGTCCTTGCCGGCGGCCTGGAGCGGCGTCGGGATGTCGGACAGGACGACACCCGGGGCGCCCGCGAGCAGCTCGGTGGCGCGCTCGACGGAGACCGGACGGGCGAAGCGGGCGTTCACCTGGAGCGAGTGGCCGGAGAAGACCGGCACCCGGACGCAGGTGCCGGAGACCTTGAGGGCGGGGATCTCCAGGATCTTGCGGGACTCGTTGCGCAGCTTCTGCTCCTCGTCGGTCTCGTTCAGACCGTCGTCGACGATCGAACCCGCGAGGGGGAGCACGTTGAAGGCGATGGGGCGCTTGTAGACCTGCGGCTCGGGGAAGTCGACCGCCTCGCCGTCGTGCGTCAGCCGGTCGGCCTCGCCGACGACCTTCAGCGCCTGCCCGTGCAGCTCCGCCACACCGGCCACGCCCGAACCGGACACCGCCTGGTAGGTGGTGGCGACCAGGGCTTCGAGGCCCGCCTCCTCGTGCAGCGGCTTCAGGACCGGCATCGCGGCCATCGTCGTGCAGTTCGGGTTGGCGATGATGCCCTTGGGGCGGTCCGCGATCGCGTGCGGGTTCACCTCGGAGACGACGAGCGGGACCTCGGGGTCCTTGCGCCAGGCGGAGGAGTTGTCGATCACGACCGCGCCCTGGGAGGCGACCTTCTCGGCCAGCGCCTTGGAGGTGGCCCCGCCCGCGGAGAACAGCACGATGTCCAGGCCCGAGTAGTCCGCCGTGGAAGCGTCCTCCACCGTGACCCCGTCGACGACCGTCCCGGCCGAACGGGCCGAGGCGAACAGACGCAGTTCCGTGACCGGGAAGTCCCGCTCGACGAGGATCTTGCGCATGGCTGTGCCGACCATCCCGGTGGCTCCGACGATTCCGACCCTCACGGCGACTCCCTTGACGTGCGTTCTACGTGGTCCAGCGCTTCCATCATGCGTCTGACCCGGGCCCGCGTGTCCAATCCTTTCGTCACGCCGCTCGAGGAGTGGGACGCCGGAAGGCGCCCCGCCGGGCCCCGATCCTGCGGCGGCCGGGCGTCCGGGTACGAAGAAATCGCCCGGTGACCCGGGGCGGCCGCAAGCCGTACGGTGTGCCCGCGGTCACCCGAGGGGGCCCGGTGTGACGTACGACTCGAACCGGTCCGAACGTTTCGGCCCGCACCGGCGTCGTAGAGGGGACGCGGGGAGGGGAGGGGTGGCTGTGCTGCGCAGAAGGCCACGTCGGGCACAGGGGGCGGACGATCCCCTGGACGCGACACAGGAACGCCGGGTGCGGGCGGTGCTCGCGCTCGGCGGCGTACCGCAGGCGGACCTGCCGGACGGGGTACAGCAGGTCCGGCTGCGGTTGCTGGAGCGGGCGGCGAAGGGGGACGAGGCGCCGCGCGACGTGTCCGCCTGGGCGGCGGTCGTCGCCTCGAACCTGGCGATGGACTGGCACCGGGCCAAACGCCGGCAGGAGCGGCTCGGGGAGCGTCTGGCCTCCCTGCGCCAGTGGGAGCAGCCCTCGGACGAGGAGTCCAGCGTGCTGTCGCTGGCCGTCGCCCAGGGCCTGGACGAACTGCCCGACGCTCAGCGCCAGGTCCTCGTCCTGCGGTTCTACGCCGATCTGCCGGTCCGGGACATCGCCGACGAGCTCGGCATCCCCGAGGGCACGGTCAAGAGCAGGCTGCACACGGCGGTCCGCGCGCTGCGCACCCGCCTGCACGAGGACGAGGTGGTGTGACGTGGCCGAGTACGAAGATCTGGACGCGCTGCTGGCCGCGATCACGGACGCCGAACTGCCCGAGGGCGCTCGCGACGACGTCGTGTTCATGGCCGAGCACCGGTCGGCCGCCGCGGACGTGGACGTGCTGCGGGAGCAGCTGATCGTCATCGGGGACGCGCTGGCGGACGCCGGCCGGCCGGCCGAGCCGGGCCGGGACCGCAGGCCCGGAGCGGCCGGACGGTACCGGCGGGCCCGGGGGCCGCGGGCGGCCGGGAGAGGGCGGCCGGGGGGCGGGCCGAAGGAACGCTCCCGGCATCCGGGCGCCCTCGTCGTCGCCACGCTGGTGGCCGCCGCCATGGCCTCCCTGGTGATCGGGATCGGCTGGCTGGCGGCGCAGGGCGGATCGGACTCGAAGAACGCGCAGGCGTCGTCCGACGCCAAGGCCGACAGCGGCCGCGGCGGCGCGGGCTCGCTGAGCGCCCCCGGCTACATCGCCTGCTCCCGGCTCCTCGTGGAGGGCACGGTCACGAAGGTGGCCGCGGTCCCCGGCACCGCGCAGGACCGGATCACGCTGGACGTCTACCACTACTACAAGCCGGCCACGGGCGCGAAGGAGGTCACCTTCCTGATGGACCAGGACGTCGACCCGCGGCTGCACCGGGGCGACGAGGTGCTGGTCGGCATCCAGCGGCACGCCTCGACGCCCGACATCTGGACCACCGGCGAGCAGGAGATCGCCCGCGACCGGTCCTGGATCGTCAAGGCACTGCCCGAGTCCCGGGCGACGCGCTGCGCCGAGTGACGCCGGGTCCCCGGGGGTTGTGCCGTGACGCGGGACGCCGGGTCCCCGGGGTTGTGCCGTGACCGGTGACGCCGGTTCCCGGGGATGCGCCGCGCCCCGGCACCCGGCACCCGGCGGGGGAAACGCGAAAGGGCGGGCGCCCGTTCCCGGACGCCCGCCCCCTGCCCCGGACCGCTCGCGCGGCCGGGGGTCACACCGCTACGGAGTGACCTTGTCGATCTTCACGCTGCCGAGGCCCGCGACCGTGCCGCGCGCGTTCACCAGCTGGACCTGCCCGAAGAACTCGCGTCCCTCGGGCGCGGGCGCCGCGGCGGTGACCGTGCCGGACACCGTGGCCGAGGCGCCGGTGGCGAGCTTCACCGGGGTGGTGCCGTCGACCGAGACCGTGCCGAGCGCGCTGGAGAAGAACACGTCCCGGTAGTCGTAGGCGGTCGAACCCGAGGGCACCGAGTAGCCGGCGACCTCGATCGTGTAGGTCCCGGCGGCGGGGGAGGCGATGGAGACGGCCTCCTCCGAGTCCCCGTCGGCGGACTGGCCGACGACGGTCCCGGCGGCGTTCTTCACCGTCAGGTCGAGGTCGGCGGCGTTGTCCGAGACGTTGCCGATGGCCACGTCGAGCGAGGCCGCGCCCGCGGGCACCTCGACCGTGGTGACCTGGGTGGCGCCCTCGGTGATGGTCGGCCGCGCGTTCTTGGAGGAACCGAGCGGACCGCCCTTCAGGGTGCCGTCGAGCGCCGCGAACTTGTTCGTCACCTTCCAGGAGGCGGTGGCCGGGGTGCCGACCTTGGCCTCGGGGACGGTCACGACGGCCGGGTCGAAGGCCGCGCCGAGCACGGCGACGTCGAGCTTGTACGGGTTGTCGAGCAGCGGCGAGGTGCGGCGCGCCTCGACCTCGATCTCCCAGACGCCGGGCTGCGGGGCGGCGTACGAACGCACGTCGGGCTTGCAGCCGTTGCCGTCGAGGTAGTTGTTGTAGCAGTACGGCGTGCTGGTGTTGTCGACCGGGACGCCGTAGGGGTGGATCGCGATGAAGCGGGTCTGGCTCTTGTCCTTGAGCCCGCCGATGGCGACCTCCAGGGACGTGGCGCCCTCGGGGACCGTCACGAAGTACGAGGTGGTGCTGTTGCGCTGCACCGAACCCGAGGCCGCGTAGGTGTACTTCACCGGCGAGGAGACCACGACGGTCGTCAGGATCTGCTTGTCGACGCCCTCGGTGCGCGGGTCGTCGACCTCGAGGATCGCGCTCTTGAGCCCGGCCGACTTCGGCGCGGCCTGGACCTTGACGGTCACCGGCTGGTTCAGCGGCAGGTTCACCTCGTCCTTGCCGAGGATCCGGAACGTGTCACCGGCGTTGTTCTCGAAGGACAGCTCGTGCCGGACCGCCCGGTCCGGGCCCGAGGTGCGGGTGACGGTGACGTCGTACGTCTTGCGCTGGCCGGCCTTGAGGCCGCCCTCGCGGTCGTACAGGCCGGTGCCGAAGCCCGGGGTCTTCAGCGCGTAGTCGATCGCGGTGTCGACCGGCGCCTTGACGGTGTAGTCGTGGGCGGTGGCGCCGTCCCGGATGGAGTCCCAGGCGGCGTCGATGTCGATCAGGCCCGCGCCCTCCGCGTACGCCTGGACGCCCTTGATGTGGTCGGCGGTCGACGTCAGCGCGGTGCGCAGGGTGGCCGGGGTGAGGGCGATGCCCTTCTGCTTCGCGGCGCTCAGCAGCAGCGCCGAGGCACCCGCGGCCTGCGGGGAGGCCATCGAAGTGCCCTGGAGCATCGAGTAACCGGCCGGGAGGGAGTAGCCCGCCTCGGCGACCGGGGAGCCGGGCAGCCAGGTCTGGGTGGAGTTGATGGAGGCGCCGGGCGCGCTCAGCGTCGGCGTGAAGCCGCCGTCCTCACGCGGGCCGCGCGAGGAGAAGGGCAGCATCGCGTACTTCGTCTCCACCTGGGAGCCGTAGTTGGCGGCCCAGGTCTCCTTGGAGATGGTCGCGCCGACCGAGATGACCTTGTCGGCCAGGCCCGGGTCGCCGATGGTGTTCGCGCCGGGGCCGGAGTTGCCGGCGGAGATCACCAGCTGGACGCCGTAGGTGTCGATGAGACGCGTGTAGAGCTCGGCGCGCGCGTTGTTGCCGTCGTTGAGCGCGGGCAGACCGCCGATGGACATGTTGACGATGTCCACGCCGCGGTTGGCGACGAGGTCGATCATGCCCTCGGTGAGCGCCACGTTGGTGCAGCCGCCGGTCCAGGTGCAGGCGCGCGAGGAGACGATCTTCGCGCCGGGCGCGGCGCCGTTCATCTTCCCGCCGAACAGCCCGTTGGCGGAGGTGATGCCGGCGACGTGGGTGCCGTGCTCGGACTCGATGACGCCGATGTTGACGAAGTCGGCCTTCTTGCCGACCCAGGTCCCGCCGTACGGGTCCATGGGTACGTCCTTGCGGATCTCCACGACGAACGGCTGCCGCTCGACGACGTCCGTCGCCGGGTTGTCGGTACCGAAGTAGCCGATCTGGAAACCGTCCTTGTACGGCTTCATCGGGGTGTCGTCGGTGAAGTCGCTGTTGTTGTTCAGGTCGACGGTGACCGTGCCCGCCGCCGGGTCGTAGAGGACGCCCCACGCGTCGGTGGTGTCACCGTCGCGGTTCGCGTCGCCCGCGGCGTCGCCGCCCGCCGTCGCCGACTCCCGGAACGTGCTGATCTCGTACGAACCCGCCGGCGCCGTCCACGTCTTGCCGCTGTACGTGAAGGTGGGCCCGGCCACCGGGGTGACCATCGGGCGCCAGGTCGCGTCGCTGTCGAGGATCGGGTCGGTCGACGTGACCCAGTCGACGATCTTGCGCTCGCCGGTGGTGGTCTTCTGCAGCGCGGGGTGGCCCAGGTCGACGCCGGAGTCCAGGATGCCGATGGTGATGCCCCGGCCGTCCGCCTTCGGGTGGTCCTTGACGAAGTCGACCGCACCGGTCTCGAAGGACGGGTTGTACGGGTTGGTGGCGGGGGTGTTCTTGCCGGGACCCGAATAGGTGGTGGCCGTGGAGGTGTTGGAGCCGTGCCGGGCCGTGTCGGCGCTCGGGGTCGGGTCGTCCAGCGCGATCTCCTGGCGCAGGTCGATCCCGTGCACCGAGGAGAGCTTCGCGGCGGCGGCGATGGCCGCGTCCGCCCTGCCCGTGGGGACGGTGGCGCGGACGTAGCCGAGCTTGTCGTAACTGCGGCCCACCGAGCCGCCCTTGACCGCGTCCAGCTCCTTGGCGACCTGCTCGGTCTGGCCGGGAGCCGTCGCGATCATCATCGTGACGTTCTTGTCGCCGTTGGCCTTGGCCTCGGCGAGCAGGTCGGCGTCGTTCGAACCGAGTTTGGCGGCGGCGGACTTGGTGCCGGGGTCGGCCGTGGGCGCACCCGCGTCCGCGGAGAAGGCCATGGGTATCGGCCCGGCCGCGGAGAGCGCGGCCACCAGGCCCGCTGCCATGGCCAGGCGGGCCACGCGTCTCGCGCCCGATATCGGTGCGCGCTGAGGGTCGGAGATCATCTGCATCCCTTGTAGGTAAAGGAACGAGCGCGGAACGACCGGTTCCGGCGGTTCTTTCGGGACCGGCCGCATCAGTCCGGAATGTGGACCCGGATGACCGCTCAGCTTTACCCAAGGGGTAGTTGTTTGGGGAGAGTTGACCAAGCGGGGATGGACGCATGGCGTACTTCCGCCATGCGTCATGCCGTCGATGACCCGCTATGAACGGATATCCCGGACGGCTCGGTGTCTCGCTTTGTCGATTCAGCTCTCTTTTGTGCGCGCGTAGTGGCGGGACGCCTTCGCGCGGTTACCGCAGGCCGCCATCGAGCACCAGCGGCGGGTGCCGTTGCGCGAGGTGTCGAAGAAGTGCAGGACGCACGCCTCGTGGGCGCACCGCCGGATGCGGTCCGGGGCAGCCCGGAGCAGTTCCAGGTAGTCGCGCGCGGCGAGCCAGGCCGGCCCCCAGGAGGGGTCGTCGAACTCCGGTGTCCCGCCCGGTCCGCGGTCGGTCAGCGTCAGCCGGACCCGTCCGTGGGCGAGGACGGCGTCGACCCGGGCCGCGGCCTGCGCCGGGAAGCGGGGGTCCTGGTCCCCGTCCTGCCCGTGGGGGGTGTCGACCGCGGCGCGCAGGGCGTCCCGGGCCTCGAGGGTGTGCCGCAGGACCGTGCCGTCGGCCGGGAAGTCGAGGTCGTTGCCCGCCAGCCACACCGCGAGGCCCTCGGTGTCCGCCAGCAGGTCCCGCACCGCGCCGTCGTGGACCCAGCGGGTGTTGAGCAGGTCGAGCGAGACCGGCTCGCCGGTGAGGGGCCGGGGGTCGGGACCGGTGGACATGGGGGTCTCCCTTCGCTGCTAACCAGTCAAGAGTAGGTCACTGGTTGACGCTCTCGATTCTAACCTTTAATGTCAATGTCAAGGGTTAGCCCCTGTGGGGGCGGCCATCGGCAGAAAGGGACTGTCATGACGCTGCGCACCGGCCACGTCGGCCTGAACGTCACGGACCTCGACCGCTCGCTCGCCTTCTATCGCGACGTCCTCGGCTTCGGGGTGCTGGGCGAGGGCAAGGAGGAGGGCGAAGAGGGCGAGCGGCGGTACGCGTTCCTCGGGCCCCTGTCCGGGGACGGGCGCCCCGTGCTCACGCTGTGGCAGCAGGCGGGCGGCGGCTTCGACGCGGCTCGCGCGGGCCTGCACCACCTCGCCTTCGAGGCCGACTCCCTCGAACAGGTCCGGGAGTACGAGAGCGCCCTGCGCGAGTACGGCGTGACGTTCGCCCACGACGGCGTGGTCGCCCACCGCGAGGGCGCGGTCTCGGGCGGCGTCTTCTTCCACGACCCGGACGGCACCCGGCTGGAGATCTTCACGGCGAGCGGCGCCGGGGAGGCCCCGGCGCCGAACGGCTCCGCACCGACCTGCGGCTTCTTCTAGGACCGGGAGATGTCATGACGTATCACTCCGGCTCGCGGGCGATCCAGGACCGCGTCGGCGTCCGGGACCTCGCCGACCACGTGGGCCGGTCCCTCGGACAGGACATCCGCCCGGTCGCGGCCGCCTTCCTCGAACTCCAGCCCTTCCTGGTCGTCGGCGCGGCGGCCGTGGAGGGCGGAGGCGAAGAGGAGGGCGGCGGGGCGGCTCAGGGCGGGGGAGGCGGAGTGTGGGCCTCGCTGCTCACCGGGCCGCCGGGATTCGTCCGGGCCGTCGGGTCCCGCCTGCTCTCCGTCGCGGGCCGCCTCCCGGCCGGCGATCCGCTCACGGCCGCGCTCGGCACCCGGGGCACCGCCGTCGGCACCATCGCCCTCGACCCGCGCACCCGCCGCCGTATGCGTCTGGACGGCCGGGTCCGGCCGGCCCCCCGCGGCTTCGCGGTGGAGGCGGACCGGGTCTTCGCCAACTGCCCCAAGTACCTCCAGAAGAGGGACACCTACGAGACGGTGCCGGGACGGTCGCCGGGCCCCGCCCGCCACGGCGGGGAACTCACCCCCGACCAGCGGGAGTTCGTCGAGAGGGCCGACACCTTCTTCCTCGCCACCGTCCACGCGCGCGGCGCCGACGCGAGTCACCGCGGCGGCAACCCCGGCTTCGTGCGCGTCGAGACGCCGGGCGAACTGAGCTGGCGCGACTACCCCGGGAACTCCATGTTCCTGAGCCTCGGCAACCTCACCGAGGACCCGCGCGCCGGCCTGCTCTTCCTGGACTGGACCTCGGGAACGGCACTCCAGCTCACCGGCACGGCCCGCACCGAGTTCACCCCCGACGGCGGGCGCACCGTCCGCTTCACGCTCGCCGGGGCCGTCGAGACCCCCGCCGCCAGTCCGCTGTGCTGGTCCGCCCCCGCCTACTCCCCGGCCAATCCGTGAACCGGCGGCCGGCGCACCCGGATCCACCTCCCCTACCCCGCAAGATGAACGCGGAGTGACCCTCCACCGGCCGTTCGGAGGGAACTCCATGGACGCCCAGGGTGCGCCGAGATCGACGTACGGTGATCGGCGTCACCCGTTGCCGTCCAGTTAACGCGCAGGTCATCCCCAGTGCCAACGATCCAGTACGAGCGGGGAGTTCGCCATCCGGGCGCCCCGCGGCCACTGTCGACGCGTTCGCACTCGGGGAGACCGCGCCATGCCGCGCACACGCTCTGTCGCCACCGTACCCGCCCTCAACCGCCGTGCCCTGCTGGCCGCCACCGGCGCGGTGTCCCTCACCACGGGCCTCGGCCTGGCCCTGCGCCCGCAGTCCCCGGCGCACGCGGCGACCGCCGCCCAGGCACCCGTCGCCGACTCCGTCGCCCACGCCCAGAGCCCGGCCTCCGTGTCCGGCCGCGCCCCGGCCGCGCTCGTCCCGTACACCCGCGGCACGACCGTGAACACCGTGGCCGCCCCGCGCTCCGGCTCCACCGGTTACCGCCGGCTCGGCGACGGGGCCGGCTGGAAGCGGGTCGTGCGCGACGAACTCGCCGCGGCCAAGGCGGGACGGGCCGACCGGCGCACCACCCTCGCCGCGTTCGTGCAGCTCACCGATCTGCACCTGATCGACGCCCAGCACCCGCTGCGCCTGGAGTACCTGCGCTCCCAGAACAAGAGCGCCTGGCGCCCGCAGGAGGCGCTGACCGTCGCCGGCGCCGTCTCGCTGATCGAGCGAGTCAACGCCCTGCACGGATCCCCCGTCACCGGCTCCCCGCTGCACTTCGTCATGACCACCGGGGACAACACCGACAACAACTCCAAGACGGAGCTGGAGTGGTTCCTGAAGGTCATGAGCGGCGGCCGCATCACCCCCAACAGCGGTGACCCGCGGCACTACGAGGGCGTCCAGGCCAGCGGTCTGAAGACCTACTGGCAGCCCGACGCGGCCCTGCGCGACGCCGACAAGCAGATCGGCTTCCCGCGCATCCAGGGCTTCCTGGAAGCGGCGATCCGCGAGGTCCGCAGCCCCGGCCTGAACCTGCCCTGGTACTCCACCGTCGGCAATCACGACGCGCTCCCGCTCGGCTGCTACGGATCACGCGGCGACTCCTACCTCACCGACTTCGCCGTCGGCGGCAAGAAGCTGATGTCGCTGGGCGCGACGGAGGCCACCGCGCTCGCCAAGAGCATCAAGAACGGCACCAGCCCCAAGGGCGCCGCGTTCCACGACCTGCTCCGCGCGCACACCCGCCAGATGCGCTCGGTCACCCCCGACGAGAAGCGCGCCCCGTTCACCCCGGCCGAGTACGTCAAGGCGCACCTCGACCCCGCGCACACCGGGCCGGGCCCCATCGGCCACGGCTACTCCACCGCGAACCTCTCCGCGGGCACCCAGTACTACACGTTCCGCATCGCCGAGGACGTCATCGGGATCAGCCTGGACACCACCGACCCCGGCGGCCACTACGAGGGGTCCATCGGCACGGCCCAACTGCGCTGGCTGGAGAAGACCCTGCGCGACAACAGCGACTCGTACGCCGTCGTCTTCAGCCACCACACCAGCAAGACGATGCGCAACACCCACCCCGACCCCGCGCACCCGTCCGAGCGGCGGCACGGCGGGGAGGAGGTCGTCGCCCTTCTCGCCAAGTACGCCAACACCCTGGCCTGGGTGAACGGCCACACCCACAAGAACGAGATCATCCCGCACGCCGCCGCGGGCAACCGTTCCTTCTGGGAGATCTGCACCGCCTCCCACGTCGACTTCCCCCAGCTCGCCCGGATCGTCGAGCTGGTCGACAACAAGGACGGCACGCTCTCGCTGTTCACCACGCTCGTCGAGTCCGCGGCCCCGCACGCCACGGACTTCTCCGACCTCAGCCAGACGGGCCTCGCGGCGCTCTACCGGGAGCTCTCCTTCAACGCCCCCGGCGCCCGCACCGACCTCTCGGGCGCCTCCCGCGACCGCAACACCGAGCTGGTCCTGAAGAAGGGCTGAAAAAGGATCAACCCGCCCGTGCCGGGCAACCCGCCGGCGGCTTCCCGGGTCCGTCCCCCCGACCGAGTCCCACAGCGAGACGGGGAAGACATGAGGGTACGTACGGCACTGGTGGGGGCGATCGTCGCGGGAGCCGCGGTGACGCAGGCGGGCGTCGCGGCGGCGGCGCCCGCGCGGGACGGGCACACGGCGACGCGGGAGGCCGTCCGCGCGGCCGTGCACGACGGGGTGCCCGGGGTGACGGCGACGGCCGTGGACCGCCGCGGCCGCTGGTCCGCCACCGCGGGCGTGGGAGACCTGCGGACCGGCACACCGCGCTCCTCGGCCGACCGCTACCGGGTGGGCAGCATCACCAAGACGTTCGTCTCCACCGTCCTGCTGCAACTGGAGGCGGAGAAGCGGCTGTCCCTGGACGACTCCGTGGAGACCTGGCTGCCCGGCGTGGTACGCGGCAACGGCTACGACGGCTCGAAGATCACCGTCCGTCAGCTCCTGAACCACACCAGCGGGATCTTCAACTACACGGCCGACGACGACTTCGTCGCCACGCACTTCGCGAGGGACGGCTTCCTCCGCCACCGCTACGACACGCTGACTCCCGGACAGCTCGTCGCCGTCGCCCTGGCCCACAAGCCGGACTTCGCCCCGGGCACGTCCTGGAACTACTCGAACACGAACTACGTCCTGGCCGGCATGGTGATCGAGAAGGTCACCGGCCGTTCCTACGCCTCCGAGATCCGCGACCGGATCATCAAGCCCCTGAACCTGCAAGCCACTTCGCTGCCCGGGACCCGGTCGGCGGTCCCCGGGCCGCACAGCAGGGCCTACTCCAAACTGGCCGAGACGACCACCGGAGCGACCTACGACGTCACCGCCCTGAACCCCTCCATGGCCTCCTCCGCGGGCGAGGTGATCTCCGACAACGCCGATCTGGACCGGTTCTACGGCGCCCTGCTGCGCGGCGGGCTCCTGCCGCGCGAGCAGCTGAAGGAGATGAAGTCGATCGTCCGCATCGACGGCGTCCCGAACGGCGGCTACGGACTCGGCCTGCTGGAGCAGACGCTGAGCTGCGGTGTCCGGATCTGGGGCCACGACGGCGGCATCCACGGCTCGTCCTCGGTGGCCGTCACCACCGAGGACGGCCGCCACTCCATCGCCTTCAACTTCAACGGAGACTGGACCGGGAACGCGGAGGCGGTGGTCGAGGCGGAGTTCTGCGGAACACGGCCGGCCGCGGCGCCCCGCTCCGCCGCACCCGCACCCGCCGGGCTCCTGGCGGACCGGCGGCAATCACCGAACCGGCTCTAGCCCTCGGCTCGTGCGGCGAAGCTCACCTTCGCCGTCTCGACCGTCTCCCCGCGCCGGCCGGGCGCGCGCTGCTCCCCCCAGTACAGATTGGTGTGGGCGACGACCTCGGCCGGGGTGGGGGCGCCGTACGCGGTGAGGTCCTCGGTGGTGTGGGCGTCGCCGACCAGCGTCACGTCGTACCCCCGGGTGAAGGCGCTGTGCAGGGTGGAGCGGACGCACATGTCCGTCTGGGCGCCGGTGATCACGACATGGCCCACGGCCCGCTCGGCGAGCAGGTCCTCCAGCTCGGTGGCCTCGAACGAGTCGCCGTAGAGCTTGTGGACGACGGGCTCCGGGTCCTCGCGGACCAGCTCGGGCACGTAACTCCACGACGCGCTGCCGTACTTCAGCTGGTCGTCGGAGTGCTGCACCCAGATCACCGGCACCTCCTCGGCGCGGGCCCGGGCCACGAGGGTGTCGATGTTCGCGGTCACCGCCGCGAGGTCGTGGGCGCCGTCCACCACTCCCTGCTGCATGTCGATCACCAGCAGGGCCGTGTTGGGGCGGTCGGGCAGGGTCGTCATCGCACTCTCCTGTCGCTCGTTCCGGCTCGTCGCGACGGGAAGGCCGGCCGGCTCGGGCCGGGGAATTCCCGCCCTCCCCACACTAGATCGGCCCACTGACAACACCACCGGAACACGGGAGAGGGCCCACGCGGACAGCCCGTGGACCCTCTCCCTCCCCTCCGGGTGCGGCCCGGTCCGTCACTACCGGGGCCGCACCACGACATACGCGGCCGGATCGCGGTCGTTCGCGGCCATGAGCGCGGTGCGCACGAGCGTGGCCTGCTGTGCCATCGCGTCCCTGAGCCCCCGCGGGGTGACGTGGACGACGGTCACGCCCAGCCGCTCCAGCCGCTCGCGGCGGCGGGCCTGCTCGGACCGTCCGGCCTCGGCGCCCCGGAGCAGCGGCCGGGTGTCCAGCTCGAGAGCCACCGCCTGGTCGGGCCAGTACGCGTCGACGGCGCCGAGGTCCGGGCCGCCGGGCAGCCGCAGGGCCACGTTCCACAGGGGGTCGGGCAGCCCGTTCTCGAAGACCATCCGGTACAGACGGTTCTCCGCGATCGCCCGGCCCTCCGCCACCAGCGTGTCCACGGCGTCGATCACGTGCGGGCGGTCGAGTAGCCGGGCGGCCGTCAGCTCCTCCACCACCGCGCGCGGCTCGCACAGGCCCCGGCGCACCGCCTCCGTCAGCAGCCCGCGCACGGCCTCGGCGTCGGTCAGTTCGGCGACCGCGTCGGCCAGCGCGCGCGGGACGGCGGCGACCGGCACACCGGCCACGAACACCGGCTCCGGCAGCACGGTGGTGCGCACGATGCGGACGCAGCCGGTCGACCGCAGCCGGCGCAGCCGGGGGACCAGGACGTCGATCGTGTCGAGGGAGGGGAGCGGCGGGGCGCAGGCCAGGCCGTGCAGTGCCAGTGCCGCAAGGCCGGTGATCAGCGCGTCCGCGCAGGGCCTCGGGGCGGCCGGTTCCGCGGAGCCCGGCTGGGCGGGGACACGGGGTGCCGTACGGGGGGACGGGGGACGGGCGGTGTAGAGCAGCGCGGCGTGCAGCCGCTCCTCGGGGGAGGGCGGACCGGGGCGCAGGAGGTAGACGCCGGGCAGGAGCCGCTGCCAGGGCCCGCCGGGCCGGCACCGCTCGTTGACGTCCGTGGTGGTCATCCCGCGGTCGCGCAACTGGGCGGTGGTCAGGACCAGCCGCCGTACCGGGGACGGCTGGCCGAGGGTGCGGGGGGAGAGCGGGGCGCTGTGGTTCATGGTCCGGGAGTTCCCGCCGGGGCGCCGCCTTCTAACCGCTGTTACCCGCCCGTCGGCGAATCGGGACAACAGCTCCCGAAAGCACGCCTGTTCGGCCGGGGAAAGCCGCTGGTCCGCCCGCGTGTTCATAGGGGTTACGGGTCTGAATACCTGCATTTCGTAACCAATCCGTGCATCGGATCAGTCGACGAATCCGTGCATCGGATCAGTGGACCGGCTCATGTGTCGGATCAGTCGATCAGCGCACGCGTCCGATCAGTCGATCAACGCGCACGGAAGGGCACAGCGCCGGACGGGCCCGGCCTCGGGCCCGGTACGGCGGAGGGCACCGACGCACGTGGCGCCGGTGCCCTCGTCAGGCCGGGTTCCGCTCGGGAAGGACGGTCAGCCCGCGGCGGCGATGTCGCAGGCCTGCCCGCGCAGCGCCCGCGCCAGGTCGTCCCGCGACTCCAGCACCAGCCGGCGCAGCGCGGGCGGCGCGTCCTCGTGCGCCGTCAGCCAGGCGTCCGTCGCGGCCACGGTCGCGGGGGAGTCCTGGAGCATGGGGAACAGCCCGCGGACCACGTCCATGCCGATCTGGATGGAGCGCTCCGCCCACACCCGGTCGATGGCGGCGAAGTACTTCTCGGTGAACGGCGCGAGCAGCTCCCGCTGGGACGGCCGGCCGAAACCGGAGATCGTCGCCTCGACGAGCGCGTTGGACAGCGCGTCCGACTCCACGACCGCCGCCCAGGCCTGGGCCTTGACCGCGGCCGAGGGACGGGCGGCCAGGCACCGGACCTGGTGCCGCTTGCCGGAGGCGGTGTCGTCGCGGGCGAGTTCGGCGGCGAGCACGGACTCGTCGGCGACGCCGTGCGCGGCCAGCGGCTCCAGGAACGCCCAGCGCAGCTCCTGGTCCACATCCAGCCCGTCGACCGTCGCGGTCCCGTCCAGCAGGCCCTGGAGCAGCTGGAGATCGGCCTCGCCCGACGCGACGACGGCGAGGAAGCGGGCCCAGGCGAGCTGGTGCTCGCCGCCCGGCTCGGCGAGCCGCAGCTCCTTCAGCGCGCCCTCGGCGAGCAGCGCCCCGCCCCGCTCGCGCCAGTCGGGCGCCGCGTAGTTGACGAGCGCGGAGTCCGCCCAGGCCTGGAGCATCTGCAGGACGCCGATGTCGGACTCGCGGCCCGCGAAGCGCAGCACCAGGTCGACGAAGTCCCGGGCGGGCAGGATCGCGTCGCGGGTGAGGTTCCACAGCGCGGACCAGCACAGCGCGCGGGCGAGCGGGTCGGTGATGTCGCCGAGCGCCTCGCGCAGCGTGGCGAGCGAGCCCTCGTCGAAGCGGATCTTGCAGTAGGTGAGGTCGTCGTCGTTGACGAGGACCAGCTCGGGGGCGTCCGCCCCGGCCAGCTCGGTGACGACCGTGCGCGGCCCGTCGACGTCCACCTCGGCGCGGGCGTACCGGACGAGCGGCCCGGTGCCGTCCTCGCGCCGGTACAGGCCGACGGCCACGCGGTGCGGGCGCAGTTCGGGGTGGGACTCGGGGGCCTCCTGGAGCACCGTCAGCTCGGCGACGCGCCCCTCGGCGTCCAGGATCACCTGCGGGGTCAGCGAGTTGACGCCCGCGGTCTGGAGCCAGGACCGGGACCAGGCGGCCATGTCCCGTCCGCTCGTCTCCTCCAGGGCCGACAGCAGGTCGCCGAGGCGGGTGTTCCCGTACGCGTTGCGCTTGAAGTAGCGGCGCGCCCCCTCCAGGAAGGCGTCCTGCCCGACGTAGGCCACCAGCTGCTTCAGGACGGAGGCGCCCTTGGCGTAGGTGATCCCGTCGAAGTTCAGCTTGGCGTCCTGCAGGTCGCGGATGTCGGCCGTGATCGGGTGGGTGGAGGGCAGCTGGTCGGCGCGGTAGGCCCAGGCCTTGCGGCGGTTGGCGAAGGTGATCCAGGCGTCGGTGAAGCGGGTCGCGCCCACGTTCGCGAACGTGCCCATGAAGTCGGCGAAGGACTCCTTCAGCCACAGGTCGTCCCACCAGACCATGGTGACGAGGTCGCCGAACCACATGTGCGCCATCTCGTGCAGGATGACGTTCGCCCGCGCCTCGTACGACGTCTGCGTCACCTTGCCGCGGAAGATGTACTCCTCGCGGAAGGTGACGAGCCCCGGGTTCTCCATCGCGCCGAGGTTGTACTCGGGCACGAACGCCTGGTCGTACTTCCCGAAGGGGTACGGGTAGTCGAAGTGGTCGTGGAAGAAGTCCAGACCCTGCTTGGTCACCAGGAACACGTCGTCGGCGTCGAAGTGCGGGGCCAGGCCCTTGCGGCACATCGCGCCGAGGGGGATCTCCAGCTTCGTGCCGTCGTCGAAGGTGCGGGAGTAGGAGTCCGTCACATGGTGGTACGGGCCCGCCAGGACCGCGGTGATGTACGTCGAGATCGGCTTCGTCTCGGCGAACTTCCACACCCCGTCGACGAGTTCGCCGACCCCGTTGCTCCAGACCGTCCAGCCCTCGGGGGCCCGCGCCTCGAAGCGGAAGGGCGCCTTGAGGTCCGGCTGCTCGAAGTTCGCGAAGACGCGCCGCGAGTCGGCGGGCTCGTACTGCGTGTACAGGTACACCTCGCCGTCCTCGGGGTCGACGAAGCGGTGCATGCCCTCGCCGGTGCGGGAGTAGGCGCACTGCGCGTCGACGACGAGCTCGTTCTCGGCGGCGAGGTCGTCCAGCCGGATGCGGGAGCCGTCGAAGACCTCCCCCGGGTCGAGGTCCCGGCCGTTGAGGGAGACGGCCGTCACACGCGGCGCGATCAGGTCCGCGAAGCTCGCCGCGCCCGGCTCGGCGCAGCGGAAGCGGAGCGTGGTGACCGAGCGGAAGGTGCGGGGCCCGCCGGCCGCCTCTCCGGGTTCCGTCTCCCCGACGGCCGACCGCAGGTCGAGGAAGACGTCGTAGCCGTCGACGGACAGCAGCGCCGCCCGCTCCTGGGCCTCGTCGCGGGACAGATTCTCACCGGGCACGGCTGCACTCCCTCATGGCGTCATCGACAGGTGCGAACAGGGCCGATCCTGCCATGCGCTCCTTACTGCGGGCGGCGGGACCGGGGCGACACCGGGGAATCGCACCGGTGCGCGGGAATGGCACGGGCGACCGGCGTTGTTCAAGTCTGAAACATCGCATTCCGAGGAGAGCCATGCCCGAGCAGACCGCTCAGACCGGTTCCGGCAAGACCCCCGTCGACTTCTGGTTCGATCCCCTGTGCCCCTGGGCCTGGATGACCTCGCGCTGGGTGCTGGAAGTGGAGAAGGTCCGCGACATCGAGGTCCGCTGGCACATCATGAGCCTTGCCGTGTTGAACGAGCCGAAGCTGGACGAGCTGCCCGACCACTACCGCGAGATGCTCGCCACCACCGCCTGGCAGTCCGTCCGGGTGGTCACCGCGGCCTGGCAGAAGCACGGCGACGACGTCCTCGGCCCGCTGTACACCGCGCTCGGCACCCGCTTCCACAACGACGGCCAGGGCCCGACCAAGGAGGCCATAGCCGGCGCCCTCGAAGAGGTGGGACTGCCCGCCGACCTGATCGACTACGCCGACCAGGAGAACTTCGAGTTCGACGCCGAGCTGCGCGCCTCCCACAAGGAGGGCATCGACAAGGTCGGCCAGGACGTCGGCACCCCGGTCATCGCCGTCCCCGGCTCCGACGGCGAGCAGCTCGCCTTCTTCGGCCCGGTCGTCACCCCGGCCCCCAAGGGCGAGGAGGCCGCCAAGCTCTGGGACGGCACGCTCATGGTCGCCTCCGTGCCGGGCTTCTACGAGATCAAGCGCACGCGGACGGCCGGACCGGACTTCAGCAACCTGTAGGCACGTCCCGGACCGGGCCCACGCGGCACGGCGACCGGCCTCCGGCCCCGCGAGCGCCCGCGCCACGGGGCCGGAGGAGGGACGAAACCACCCTCCGGGTCCCGGGACTTCCCGTGGCGCGCCCGCGGAGGCGGCCCGACCTGGATACTGCGGGCTCATGAGTACTACGAGCCGCCGCACGACCCTCCTCCTGGCCCGGCACGGACAGACGGTCTGGCACGCGGAGAACCGCTACGCCGGAGTGAGCGACATCGCCCTCACCGAGGAGGGCCTCGCCCAGGCGGAGGCGCTCGGCCGCTGGGCCGCCGAGCACCCCGTCGACGCGGTCTGGACCTCGACCCTGTCCCGTGCCGTCGCCACCGCGGAGCCCGCCTGCCGCGCGCTCGGGCTGGTGGCCCGGCGCGAACCCGGCCTGCGCGAGTGCGACTTCGGGGTGCTGGAGGGCCGCACGCTCGCCGAGTACGAGCGGGAGAACCCCGTCCGCGCCAAGGCGTACCGCTCCGATCCGGTGTCCTACCCGTTCCCCGAGGCGGAGGACCCGCGCACGGCGGCGGCCCGGGGGACCCGCGCCCTGCGGCGCGTCGCCGACGCGCATCCCGGCGGACGGGTGCTGGTCGTCGCCCACAACACCCTGCTGCGCCTGGTGCTGTGCACCGCGTTGTCCATCCCGCTGGGCGAGTACCGCCGCGTGCTGCCGAGCCTGCGCAACGCGGCGGTCACCGAACTCCGGATGGAGGACGGGGCGGCCGCGCTGGTCTCGCTCAACGTGCCGTGCGGACCGTGACGGGCCGGCCCCCGCGAGCCGCCGCCCGCGGGAACCGGCCCGGCACCCGTCACCTTCCGGGCGTCACCCGGCCACCGAGGTGTAGTGCGAGGCGTCGCCCGTGATCGAGCGGCTCTCCTCGCCCCCGACGCCGACCGGCACGTCACCGGCGACCGTCACCCGGTGCAGCCGGCGCGGCCGGCCGTCGTAGTTGTCGACCGCGTAGTGCTGGGTGATCCGGTTGTCGAACAGGACCAGCTGGTTCGGGGACCAGCGCCAGCGCAGGACGTTCTCGGGCCGGGTGACGTACGCCTGGAGCAGGTCGAGGATCTTGCGGGACTCGCCGACCGACAGCCCCACGATCCGCTGCGCGAACCCGCCGATGAACAGGCCGCGTTCACCGGTCAGCGGGTGGACCCGGACGACCGGGTGCGCGGTGCGGTACGTGATGGACGTGAACTGGGCCCGCTGGGCGGCCTGTTCGTCGCCCACGTTCTCGTCCGGCACCGCGTAGTCGTAGTCGTTGGTGTGCTCGGCCCACAGGGTGTCGGCGAACGCGCGGAGCGGTTCGGGCAGATCGCGGTAGGCGGCGGCCGAGTTGGCGATGAGCGTCTCACCGCCGTACGGGGGGATCGTGATGCTGCGCAGCGTGCTGGCCTGCGGCGGGTTGAGCACGAAGGTCACGTCGGTGTGCCAGTGGTTGGCACGGCCCCGCTCGCTGTCGACGGGCAGCACGTTCGGGGCGCCGTCCACGGCGGGCACGGTGGGGTGCGCGGTGGTCAGGTCGCCGAAGTGGCGGGCGAAGGCCTGCTGGCCCTCGTCGTCCAGGTCGACGTCGTCGAAGACCAGCGCCTTGTGCTCGTTGAGCGCGGCGCGCAGGGCGGAGACGGTGATGTCGTCCAGCGGCTTGGAGACGTCGACGCCCAGGACACGGGCACCGATGTGCGCGGTGACCTTCTGGATCTCGATCTCGGTCATGGCTGCGGGTCCTTTCGGTACGGGGATGCGGGGATTCGAGGGTCGGAGGGTGGGACGGCGCGAGCGGGGTCAGGCGAGGGCGGAGACCGTCGCCGGGTCCTGCGCGGATGCCGCGGGCGGGGGCGTGGCCGCCGTCGGTGTCGCGTACTGGTTGGCCGGGCGCGGAAGCCCGTAGCGTTCCCGCAGGGTCTGGCGGGGTCCGTACTCCCGACGGAGCAGACCCCGGTCGCGCAGGATCGGCACCACGTGGTCGACGAAGAGGTCGAGCCCGGCGGGCAGCACGGCGGGCATGATGTTGAAGCCGTCGGCGGCGCCGCCGCGGAACCATTCCTCGATCGCGTCGGCGACCTGCTCGGGCGTCCCGGCGAAGGTCAGATGACCCCGCCCGCCGCCGAGCCGGCCGATCAGCTCGCGGACCGTGAGCCGCTCGCGCCGGGCCAGCTCGACGACGAGGGTGTAGCGGCTCTTGGCTCCCTCGATCGCGCTCTCCGGCGGCAGGCCGTCGGGCAGCCGCGCGTCCAGGCCGAGGGTGCCCGGCTCCAGGTGCAGCAGGTGCTCCAGACGGTTCACCCCGTGCTCGTACACGATGTGGTCCTCCAGGACCCGCTCGTGGGCACGCGCCTCGGCCTCGGTCGAGCCGATGACCGGGACGATGCCGGGGAGCACCTTGATGTGGTCCGGGTTCCGGCCCGCGCGCCCGGTGCGGGCCTTGAGGTCGGCGTAGAACTCCTGGGCGTCCGGGAGGGTCTGCTGTGCCGTGAACACCGCTTCCGCGTACCGGGCCGCGAACCGCTTGCCGTCCTCCGACGAGCCCGCCTGCACCAGAAGGGGGTGACCCTGCGGCGTGCGGGGCACGTTGAGGGCGCCCTCCACACTGAAGTACGTCCCGTGATGGCGCGCCGGATGGATCTTGCCGGGGTCGCCCCAGACGCCCGCCGCCTTGTCGGCGACGACGAGGTCGTCCTCCCAGCTGTCCCAGAGCTTGAGCGCCACGTCCAGGAACTCGGCGGCCCGCCGGTAGCGGGTGGCGTGCGCGGGTTCGTCGTCCAGGCCGAAGTTGCGGGCGGCCTCCGCGCCCGCGGTGGTCACGATGTTCCAGCCCGCGCGGCCGCCGCTGATGTGGTCGAGGGAGGCGAGTCTGCGGGCCAGGTTGTAGGGCGAGTTGTAGGACGTGGAGGCGGTGGCGATCAGGCCGATGTGCTCGGTCGCGGTGGCCAGCGCGGTGAGCAGGGTGATGGGTTCGAGCGAGCCCGACGGGCGCTGGGCCACGCTGTTGAACAGGACGGGGCCGTCCGCGAGGAAGAGCGAGTCGAAGGTGCCGCGTTCGGCGATCCGCGCGAGCCGCACGTAATGGGCCGTGTCGACATGGGCGTACGGGTCGCTCTCCGGCAGCCGCCAGGAGGCCTCGTGGTGGCCGGTGTTCATGAGGAAGGCGTTGAGATGGAGCCGGCGCGAGCTGGTCACAGGTGCTTCTCCTTCCGGGGTACGGACACGCCGGGCCCGGCGCCGCCGTCCGCCGCCGTGTCGGGTTCGGCCGCGGTGCGTGCCGCCGCCGCGGGTTCCGTCCTCGCCGCGGGTTCCGCCTTCGCCCCGGATGGGGTCTTTGCCGTGCCTCCTGTCACGTCCTCGGTCACCCCGAGGGCGTTCAGGAGGCGTTCGCGGTACTCGCCGAGCAGGGGATCGCGGTAGGAGCGGGGGTGCGGGCGGTCGATGGTCAGGTCGACGTCGATGCGGCCGTGGTCGAGCACGAGCACCCGGTCGGCCAGCACGATCGCCTCGTCCACGTCGTGCGTGACGAGCAGCACCGTCGGCCGGTGGCGCTCCCACAGTTCGCGCAGCAGCACATGCATCCGGATCCGGGTGAGCGCGTCCAGCGCACCGAACGGCTCGTCGGCCAGCAGCAGTTCGGGTTCGCGGACGAGCGAGCGGGCGAGGGCCGCGCGCTGTGCCTCGCCGCCGGACAGCTCGTTGGGCCAGGCCCTCTCGCGCCCCGCGAGCCCCACCTCGGCGAGGGCGGAGCGGCCCTTCTCCGCGGCCTCCCGGCCGTCCGTTCCCAGCAGGACGTTGTCGAGGACGCGGCGCCACGGAAGCAGCCGGGAGTCCTGGAAGACGACGGACACCCTGTCCGGGGCGGTGAGTTCACCACTCCCGGCGACGCCGTGGTCGAGGCCGGCGACGGCGCGCAGCAAGGTGCTCTTGCCGGAGCCGCTGTGGCCGAGCAGGGCCGTGAACTGGCCTGCCGGGAGGTCGAGGTCGATTCCGTCGAGGACCGTGCGGCCCTCGAACGATCGGGTGAGCCCGCGCAGCCGGACCGTGTCGGAGCGGGTCAGCTGCTGAGCGTGCGTCGCCATGACAGCACCTTTCGTTCGACGAGACGAACCGCGCTGTCGGAGACGAGCCCGAAGATGCCGTAGATGAGCAGGCCGACGAGGATGATGTCGGTCCGGCCGTAGTTCTGGGCCTGGAACATCATGTAGCCGAGGCCGCTGGTGGCGTTGATCTGCTCCAGGACCACCAGGGAGAGCCAGGAGCCGGTCACCCCGAGCCGCAGCCCGACGAAGAAGCCGGGCAGCGCCCCGGGGATCACGATCTCCCGGACGAAGCGGAGCCGTGACAGCCCCTGGACCTCGGCGAGTTCCACGAACCGGTGGTCGATGCCGGACAGCGCGGAGTGCAGGTTCAGATAGATCGGGATGTAGACGACGATGGCGATGATCGCGATCTTGAAGGTCTCGCCGATGCCCAGCCAGAGGATGAACAGCGGGATCAGACCGAGGGTCGGGATCGCCCGGTTGAGCTGCACGGTCCCGTCGATCAGTGCCTCGCCGACCCGGCTGAGCCCGGACGCGAGGGCGAGCAGGACACCGGCGGTCAGGCCGAGGGCGAACCCGTAGCCCGCGCGCTCCAGGGAGGTCAGCACATCGGTGGGCAGGGTGCCCTCGGTCCACAGATGCCCAGTGGTCTTCAGCACCGTCCAGGGCGCGGGGATCGCGCCGGGGTCGAGCTGTCCGGCGGCGGACGCGACGGCCCACAGGGCGAAGAACAGCGCCGGACCGATGAGCCGGGAGGCGGGCAGCCGCTTGCCGGGCGCGAGACCGCGCCGCCGCGCACGGGGAGTCCGCCACGACCGGCGGTCGCCCGCCTCGGCCCCACCGACCGCTTCCGCCGCGCCCGGCTCCGTCCCGGTCGTTGCGGTGCCGGCAGCGTTCCCGGCCGTGGCCGGCGCCGCTGTCCCCGTCCCGGGCGCGGCCGCAGCAGCGGTATCGGTCCCGTACGCGGGTACGGCCGGAGCCGCGGTTCCGGTGCCGGGTGCGGTCGTGGCCGCAGTCGCGGTGTCGGTGGCGGTGTCGGCTCCGGCCTCGGTCCCGTTCCCGGTGTCGGTCGTGTCCGGAGCGGTGGTCGTCGTCGTGGTCCTGGTCGTCATGGCCGTCACCTCCGGTATTCCGCGGGTACGGCCCGGGCCGCGATGGCCTCGAAGCGCCGGTCGAACAGCGAGTCGACCTTGAACTCCTTCACGAAGCCGCCCTCCGCGAGCAGATCGGCGGTCTCCTGCTCCCACTTGACGGCCTCGTCCCAGCTCGGCGGGAACAGCGGCTTGTTGGCGAGGGCGGTGATCGAGCGGGCCTGGTCGAGGGTCAGGTTCTGCGTCTTGACGTAGAACTCCTCGTTCCAGGCGTCGGGGTGCTCGTACGCCCACACCTGGCCCTTCGCCCAGCGCGGGATGTACGCGGCGACGGCGGCCGCCTTGGCCCGGTCGGCCAGCACCGAGGCGGGTGCCCAGAGGAGGTTGAGCAGATCCACCACGTCGGTGGCGATCGTGTGGGCGCCCTTGGACCCGTACTGCTTGAGATAGGCCGGCGCCTGGCTGTTCGCGAGCGGAGCGATGTCCACCTGGCCCGCCTGGAGCGCCGTGAGGAACTGGTTGCTGGTCAGCGGTACGAGGTTCACGTCGTCGTAGGCGATACCGGCCTGCTTCAGCGCGCGCAGCAGGACGACACCCTGTGCCTGCCCCTGGGAGAAGGCCAGCTTCCTGCCCTTGAAGCCCTGGACGTCCTTGATGCCGCTGCCGGGCTTGGTGGCGAAGAGGTAGTTGGGCTTACGGGTGATGTTGATCGCGACGATCTTCGCGTCGAAGCCCTGGAAGTGCGCCTGGATCGGTGGGATTCCCGCGTTGTTGCCCACGTCCAGGGACTTGGCGCGGAAGGCGTTGATGACATCGGGTCCGGCGCCGATGTTCACCCAGTCCGAGACGGTGAACGGCAGCCCGGACAGCCCCGCCAGCTTGAACTGGAGTTCCTGGACGCCCTGGTACGAGGCGATCGCGAGCTTGGTGCCCTGCGGCACCTTGTCCGCCAGGGGGGCCGACAGGTCCCCCTGGGACCGGCTGCCGGCCGCGTCGGCGTCGGCGCAGCCGCTCAGTCCGGCCGCCGCCGCGGCACCGAGCAGCGTGGAGAGGAATACGCGCCGGTCGACACCGGACGTGGACAGGGGAGAGGAGAAACGGGTGGACCGTGCGGACAGTGGTGGCATGGAAGGACTCCGGGGATTCCAAGTGGCGGGAGGGCGAGCGGAGCTCCGGGCAGGGCGAAGCCGGAAGGGACGCGGGCGCACCGAAGGGACACACGCCGGCGGCGTGCCTGGAGGAACTGGGGACACAGACGTCGACGGCAGAACGGCACGCGCGGCCCGTGGGGCGTCGGCCCGCCGATCCATGGGGGAGACGTGACGCGCGGGGCCGACCGAGCCAGGGCGACCGTTCGGCGGGGACCGGCGAGCGAACCCCGCGCTCCGGCGGATCAGCCGGAGAGAGGACCGGCCGGCCGGCGAACGGGCGCGTCAGCGCAGCGGCGTCTCAAGGGATCGGCGACACGGTGCCGATGACGGAACGTCAGGAACGGCCGGCCGGCGACGAGGGGTCAGCAACAACGTGTGCGTGCGACCCGCATCAGGTCGACCACACGGCACTTGGTGAGCGGAACCTGCACCCGCGCGCTGCTCATGCCCACGATGCTCCTGTTCGCGAACGAGCCCTGTCAACATTCCGACTTTCTGAATTAATTGACCCCTGGTGGGGAGCCCGGGGAGCCCAGCGGATCGCGGTACAGGACGTCGAGCACGACCGAACCGCCCGCCACCGCCAGCACCGAATCGGCGAAGCTGCTCGGCACGACCGCGGGCGCCCGCTCCGGCCCCACCGCCTCCCGCAGCGCGTCGAGGCAGTCCTCCCGGTGGATGACCCCCACCTCGGTGACGACGACCGTCTCCGGGTTGAGCACGTCGAGCAGCAGCCCCGCCGCCCGTCCGACCATCCGGGACCGCTCCGTCAGCAGCTCCACCGCCACCGGATCGCCCGCGGCCGCGGCGAGGACCACGTCCATCGGGTTCGAGCCGTCCGTGACACCGCGCTCCCGGGCCCGCCGGCTCAGGGTCCGCTCGCTCAGCTCGGCCTGGAGGCAGCCCGTCCGGCCGCAGTCGCACCGCTGCGACCCACCGGTCAGGGGCAGATGGGCGATCGCGCCGGCCTGCGACCGTGGCCCGTAGTGCACCTGGTCGTGGGTGGCGAAGGCGGCGTCCACCACGTTGCCGACGAACAGGTGCAGCACGCTCCGGCTGCCCCGGGCCCGTCCGAACAGCCGCTCCCCGTTCACCAGCGCCCGCCCGTGGCCGTCCACATGGACCGGCAGCCCGGTGCGGGCCGCGATCGCCTCCCGGACGGCGACGTCACGCCAGCCCAGCAGCGGGTGTTCCACGATCGTGCCGGAGTCCGGGTCCACCCAGCCGCCGGCCGCCACCCCGACGCCGAGGGCGCACCGGCCGGGGACACCGGCGAGGAGTTCGGTGAGCGCGTCCGCCGCGTTCGCCAGCACGAGGCCCGACTCGGTGCTGTCGTGCCGCAGACGCCGCTCGGCGAGAACCCGTCCGCGCAGGTCGAGGAGCGCGACGGTCGTGTACGGCACGGCCACGTGCACCCCGCCGACCACGAAACGGGAGTGGTCCAGGTCCACGGGCAGGTGCGGCCGTCCGACCCCGCCCGACCGCAGGGGCGCGGCGGCCTCCCGGATCAGGCCCCGTTCGGTGAACCGGGCGCAGTAGTCGGTCACCGAGGCCGGGGAGAGCCCGGTCAGCCGGGAGATGGTGCTGCGGGCGACGGGCCCGTGCTCCAGCACGGACCGCAGGATCACGCTGGCGCTCGCCCGGCGCCGGTCGAGGACGGGGGTAGGAGGGGACAGGGAAGGGGGTGCCGCCGTAGTGGGCATGGAGTTCTTCCTCGGGAGCTGGTCCGGCCGAGCGCCGTCACATACGCCCCGCCGCCACGGAAGCGGCGGGCGCGCCTGGTGTGGTCCGCTGTGGTCTCCGCGGGCCGGATCCGCTCCGCCCCGCCTCAGAAGCGGTGGCGACAGGTGGCCGTGCCCTGGCGTCGCAGGTCGACGTAGCGACGCGACGCGAAGTTCAGGGCCTGGGGAACCATGGGTGAAGGGTAGGGGCCGTCCGGGGGACCCGCCAGGCCGCGCCCAAGGACCGGACAGCCCCGGCCCGTTGCCGCCCCGCGGGCGGGCCCCCCGGGGGGCCCCCCCCCGGCCGCCGGCGCATTACGCGCCCCGCTCTTTGGTGAGTCCCCACAGTCCGCTCCCGGGACTCGCCCGGGGCGAAACCGACGTCACCTCCGTGACCAGCATCACCTTCGGACAGGTGTACCAGGCACTCTTTGTAAGGAGCCCACCAAGCTCCAGATCCGTGCTTTGTCGACCGCTGACGGTGATCACCCGTGTGCCGCTGGGATAGCGTCGCCGTGTTCCGACCCTGTCCTCCCCCGGGGCTCCACCAGAGCCGAGGGGGTATCCCCGTTCGCCGGAGTCCTCATGAGCACCGCTGTCGCCACGCCCGCCCGCCCCGGCGAGGTCCTCGCCGACCTTCTTCCGGCCTCCCGCGTCCGTGACGCCGCCCTCGTGCTCGGCGGTGCCGCGCTCACCGGTCTCGCCGCCCAGATCTCCCTGCCCGTCCCGGGCTCCCCGGTGCCGGTGACCGGCCAGACCTTCGCCGCGCTGCTCGTGGGCACGGCGCTCGGCACCCGTCGCGGTTTCCTGTCGCTCGCGGTGTACGCGATCGCGGGCATGGCCGGCGTCCCGTGGTTCGCCGAGGGCGGCTCCGGCGCCTCGGCCCCGTCCTTCGGCTACATCCTCGGCATGCTGCTCGCGTCGACCGTCGTGGGCGCCCTGGCCCGCCGCGGTGCCGACCGCTCCGCGCTGCGCATGGCGGGCTCGATGCTGCTCGGCGAGGCGATCATCTACGCGGTCGGCGTTCCCTACCTGGCCCTGGCCACCGGCATGTCGGCGACCGCCGCCGTCGCGGCGGGCCTGACCCCGTTCCTGATCGGCGACGCCCTCAAGGCCGCGCTGGCGATGGGCATCCTGCCCACCGCGTGGAAGCTCGTCGACAAGAAGTGACGTCCGCGCCGGTGCGGCGACGATCCCACCGGCCGTGACACACCGGCCGTGAGGCACCGGCCGGGCAGGAAAGGGGAGGGGCCCGCGGCGATCAGCCGCGGGCCCCTCCCCTTCTCAGGTCGAGGTGGCGGGTCAGGCGCCGACCTCGGCCTGGGTCTTCTCGCGGGAGCCGTCGGTGAGCGGCTCCGCGGTGGTGCGGGCACCCGCGCCGGCCTTCTGCCGGACGAAGGCGATGACGAGGACGACCGCCGCGACGAGCAGCGACAGCAGCACGGTCTCCCGGCCGTCGTGCTCGGTGTCGGTCAGCATGTAGCCGAGGACGAAGACGATCATCGCGGCCGTCGCCCAGGTCAGATACGGGTAGAGCCACATCCGTACGACCAGCTTCTCCGGCGACTCGCGCTCGATGATCTTCCGCATGCGCAGCTGCGAGAAGCAGATGACGAGCCACACGAACAGGGCCACCGCGCCGGAGGAGTTGACCAGGAAGAGGAAGACCGAGTCCGGGAACTTGTAGTTGAAGAAGACGGCGACGAAGCCGAACACGACCGAGACGACGATGGCGGCCATCGGAACGCCGCGCCGGGTGGTCCTGGCGAACGCCTTCGGGGCGTCCCCGCGCTCGCCCAGCGAGAAGGCCATGCGGGAGGCGGTGTACAGACCGGAGTTGAGGCAGGACAGCACGGACGTGAGCACGATGAAGTTCATGATCTGACCGGCGTGCGCGATGCCGAGGGAGTCGAGAGCGGCGACGTAGGAGCCCTTGTCCTTGATCGACGGGTCGTTCCACGGCAGCAGGGTGATCACGACGAGGATCGAGCCCAGGTAGAAGACGGCGATGCGCCAGATGATGCTGTTCGTCGACTTGGTCACGGCCCGCTGCGGGTCCTCGGACTCACCGGCGGCGAGCGTGGCGATCTCGCTGCCCATGAAGGAGAAGACGACCAGCAGCACACCGGTGAGGATCGCGCCGGGTCCGTGCGGCAGGAATCCGCCGTGGTCGGTCAGATTGCCGAGCCCCGCCTTGTCGGCGTGGGCACCGGGCAGCAGCCCGAAGACGGCCAGACCGCCGACGACGATGAACGCGCCGATGGCCACGACCTTGATCCCGGCGAACCAGAACTCGAACTCGCCGTAGGAGCCGACGGAGACCAGGTTGGTGGCGGTCAGCACCACCATCACGATGAGCGCCCAACCCCACTGCGGTACGGCGGGGATCCAGCTCTGGAGGATGTCCGCGCCCGCGGTGGCCTCCACGGCCAGCACCACCACCCAGAAGAACCAGTACAGCCAGCCGATGGAGAACCCGGCCCAGCGGCCGAGCGCGCGGTCGGCGTGCGCGGAGAACGAGCCCGAGGTCGGATTGGCGGCGGACATCTCGCCGAGCATCCGCATCACCAGCACCACGAGCGTGCCGACGAGGGCGTACGAGAGAAGGATGCCGGGGCCGGTCGTGGCGATGCCGGCCTTGGAGCCGACGAAGAGCCCGGCGCCGATGACACCGCCGATGGCGATCATCGACAGATGGCGGTTCTTGAGCCCGGCCTGGAGGCCGGCACCGGGTTCTCCGGGGCCTCCGGGGGCCTGTGAGGCCTTCGTGGGGGTCGGCTGCGAGGTCATGAGGGGGATTCCTTTGCGCCGGATGAGCAGATTCCCGTACAGAGCACCCAATCCGTACGAGCGGTGTACGGGGCGCCCACCGATCCGTTGTAGGGGTCGGCGTACAAGTTGGTCCAGTGAAACGGAGGCAAAGGAATTCGTGAACCTTTGAATCCAGATCGTTACTTGAGGTTTTCTTGAGGTTCTGTAGGCTGAGTCACAGTTTTGCCGTGCGGGACCCGGCGCGGCCGGCCGGAAACGGCCATGTCACACTCGGACCATGCGCGTGTATCTCGGATCCGACCATGCCGGTCTCGAACTGAAGAACCACCTCGTCGAGTGGCTCAAGGCCGCCGGCCACGAGCCCGTCGACTGCGGGCCCCACATCTACGACGCCCAGGACGACTACCCGCCGTTCTGCCTCCGCGCCGCGGAGCGCACCGTGGCCGACCCGGGTGCCCTCGGCGTCGTCATCGGCGGCTCCGGCAACGGCGAGCAGATCGCCGCGAACAAGGTCGCCGGGGTGCGGGCCGTGCTCGCCTGGAGCGAGGAGACCGCCGCACTGGGCCGCGAGCACAACAACGCGAACGTCATCTCCGTCGGCGCCCGCATGCACACCGAGGAAGAGGCGACGAAGTTCGTCGAGACCTTCCTGGGCACGCCCTTCACGGGCGAGGAGCGGCACGTCCGCCGCATCGACATGCTCGCGGACTACGAGAAGACCCGGGAACTCCCGCCGATCCCGGCCCACCACCCGCAGCAGCCGTAACACCGGCGGACGGACCGGCGGGACGGATCGACCCGGACCGCCGGACCGGACGGACAGCAGGAGGAACGGTGCCCGAGGGGCACACCATTCACCGGCTCGCCGAGGACTACCTCGCCGCGTTCGGTGGCCGCGGCGCCCGCGTCACCAGCCCCCAGGGCAAGTTCGGCGACGCCGCGGCCCTCCTCGACGGCTCCGTCCTGACCGGGACGCAGGCACACGGCAAACACCTGTTCCTCGGCTTCGGCCCGGGCCGCTGGGTCCACATCCACCTGGGCCTCTTCGGCAAGGTCGGATTCGGCGCCACCCCCGCCCCGCCGCCCACGGACACCGTCCGGCTGCGGCTGGTGAACGACACCGCGTACGTCGACCTCCGCGGCCCCACCACCTGCGCGCTGATCACGGACGACGAGAAGCACGCGATACACGACCGGCTCGGCCCGGACCCGCTGCGCCCGGACGCCGATCCGGCGGCCGCCTACCGCCGCGTCGCGCGCAGCCGCACGACGATCGCCGCGCTGCTGATGGACCAGAAGGTCATCGCGGGCGTGGGCAACGTCTACCGCGCGGAGGTCCTCTTCCGGCACGGCATCGACCCCTACCGCGCGGGCAAGGACCTCGGCGCCGCGGAGTGGGACGCGATCTGGGCCGACCTCGTGGACCTCATGCGCGAGGGCGTCCGCAACAACCGCATCGACACGGTCCGGCCGGAGCACACCCCCGAGGCGATGGGCCGCCCGCCGCGCGTGGACGACCACGGCGGCGAGGTCTACGTCTACCGCAGGGCCGACCTGCCCTGCCACATCTGTGGCGGCGAGATCAGCACCGCCGACCTCGCCGCCCGCAACCTCTTCTGGTGCCCCGCCTGCCAGCGGTCCTGACCCCGCACCGGACCCGGACCACCGGGGGAGAACGCTAGAACCCGTGCGGCAGCCAGGGCGCGACCGTCGAGCCGAACGCCGTCGCCGCCTCCGCCAGCGCCCCCTGGCGCAGCTCGCGCACCCGGCCCGCGGCCGCGAGCGAGGCCAGCGACACCCCGCCGAGATAGGCGGCCCCCAACTCCCGCACCGACAGCGCGAGATCGGGCGCGTCCTCGGTCCGTACGCACACCGCGCCCTTCGCGTCGCCGGTGAGCCGCCAACGCCCTTCGTTCCAGGGGCAGAAGGCGTCCTCGACCTCGAACACCACGTCCACCGGCGCCTGATAGGTCCGCGCCTCCAGCGCCGCCCCGACCTCGACGAGCCGGACGTGCAGCGAGTCCTTCAGCCGCACCTGGCAGCGGCGGATGTCGGAGACCAGGTGCTGCCAGGCGTCGTCCACGGGACGGGAACGGGTGCGCAGCGTGGACGTCAGGTCGATGTCGAAGAGGAACCGCCACAGTGCGGCCCGCGCCGCCGGGTCCAGACCCTCCAGGTCCACCATCGTCACCACGCCGTTGTGCCCGGCCGGGCCCCACTCCGGCTTCACCCGGAAACGCGTGTACCCGACGGTCTCGCCGTCCCGCTCGGCGACCACGCACTGCAACGGCGAGGCCCCGCCGCGCTCGCTCGCCGGGTCGAGCAGCCCGAGCCGCTGCCACCCGGGCCGGCGGGCCAGCATCCCGGGGCGCCCCGGCACCAGCCGCGCGTAGACCGCCTCGCACGCCTCCAGCACGTCCCCGGGCGCCGCGTACCGCAGCTTCACGCCGTCCGTCCCGGGCGGCACCGAGAGCCGGACCCGGGCGGTGTCGATCTCCGCGCTCAGGGAGGAGGTCGCGATGCCGTAGCCGAACCGTCCGTAGATCGCCGGCTCCGAGGCGACCAGGACGGCGAGCGCCTCACCCGCGGCCCGTACGTCGTCCAGCTGGCGCCGCATCATCGCGGTGAGCACCCCGCGCCGCCGGTGCGTGGCCGCGACGCTGACCATCGTGACGCCGGCCGCCGGCACCGAGGCGCCGCCGGGGACCGTGACACGGAAGGAGAAGGCCCCCGCCGTACCCACCCAGTCCTTTCCGTCCCGCACACCCAGCGATCGGTCGTACTCTGTGAGCTCGCTCCACAGCTCGCGCTCCTCGGACGACTCCGCCACACCCCCGAACGCCCGGAGCAGGCTCTCGTACCATTCGTCCCAGTCGGCCTGCCGCAGTACCCGAACGTCAGTCGTCATAGCCCATGCCTACCAGGGCAATGCGGTACGAGCGAGGGAATTTCGCCCGGCCGTGACAGCCCCCGACCGGAACGCGCCGCAGCGGTTCCCTGTGAAGTTGAGCGCTCGGAGGGGGGACAAGTGGGACCTCACGTGCCAAGCGCCTGGTCCGATGGATAGGGTCCCGAACTAATGGCAGCAGGACGAGAGCGGCGCGCTGAAGCCGATACGTTCACGGCCCGGTTGAAGATGCAATGGCACCGGGCCCGCACAGGGCTGCGCAGATCCGCCGTCGACTACTTCCGCGGGGACGGCTCCGACTGGATCGCGCTGGCCGGCCTGCTGATCATGATCCCGGTGATCGCCTCCACCACGCTGGTCAACTCGGTGTGGTGCTCGCCCGCAGCCCTGGTCCTGCCGATCGTGGCCGGCGGACTGCTGCTGCGGCCCGCCAGCCTGCTCGGGCTGTACGCGGCCGCCGCCACCGCGCTGATAGTGGAGTCCGTGAAGCTCGGCCCGTACACCGAGGGCCCCTCCCGGGTGACACCCGGCGTGGTCCTCGTGGTCGCGGCCTGCGGCTTCTTCGGACTGCTGATCGCACAGTTCCGCAGCCGGGTGGGAGTTCCCTGGCGGCGGGGCGGCACCATGCTCTTCGACCTGCGCGAACGCATCCGGGTGCAGAGCAAGCTCCCCAAACTGCCGGTGGGCTGGCACCGCGAGATGGCGCTGCGCCCGGCGGGCGGCCAGTCCTTCTCCGGCGACTTCGTCGTGGCCGCCCGGACGAACGGCGGCCGGACCCTCGAAGTCGTCCTCACCGACGTCTCCGGCAAGGGAATGGACGCGGGCTCCCGCGCCCTGCTGCTGTCCGGGGCCTTCGGCGGCCTCCTCGGCTCCTTGCCGCCGCACGCCTTCCTCCCCGCCGCGAACGGCTATCTGCTGCGCCAGGACTGGGACGAGGGCTTCGCGACCTCGATCCATCTGGTGCTCGACCTCGACTCCGGCGACTACGAACTCTTCTCCGCCGGACACCCGCCGGGCCTCCAGCTCAGCGCGGGCAGCGGCCGCTGGGAGGAGAAGGCCGCCGAAGGCCCCCTGCTCGGCGTGTACGACGGCGCCCAGTTCGACCCGGTGAAGGGCTCGCTGCGGCCCGGGGACGTGCTCATGCTGTTCACGGACGGACTGGTCGAGACCGCCGACCGGGACATCGTCGAGGGCATCGACCGGCTCACCGGTGAGGCCGACCGCTATGTCGCCGGCGGCTTCCACGGTGCCGCCTGGCATCTCATCGAGGCGGTGGCCAGGGACGTCAACGACGACCGGGCCCTCCTGCTCATCTGCCGCGACGGCCTGGCCCCGGTACGCTGACCGCGCCCCGCGGAAACCCGCGGTGAAGGCGGCCCGCACCGAGGAGACACTGATCGCGTGACCCGACCCCTGCTGACCCTGGCCGAAGTCGAGGCGCTCGCCCGCGCGGCGCACGCCGCCCAGACCGACAAGGCGGGCCGGCCGTACGCCGAGCACCTCCAGGCCGTGGCGGACGGCGTCCGGGAGCGCGGCGGGGACGACGACCAGATCGCGGCGGCCTGGCTGCACGACGCCGTCGAGGACGACGCCCTCACCGGTGACTGGCTCGACGAGGCCGCGCTGAGCCCCCGTACGAAGGACATCGTGCGCGCGCTCACCAAGGCGAAGGGCGAGTCCCCGGAGTCGTACGCGCAGCGCATCCGCACCACCCGGGGCGCCCTGCTGGTCAAGGCGTCCGACCTGGCGCACAACGCCGATCCCGGGCGCCTCGCGGTCCTGGACGAACTCACCCGGGCCCGCCTGACGCGGAAGTACGCGACGATGCGCGGCCTGCTGGGGCTGCCGCCGGGCTGAGCTCCGGGATGGGGGGACGGGGCCGGAGTCCCGCGCCGGCATGCGTGAGGGCGGACCCGGAATCCCGTGCCGGCATGCGTGAAGTCGGGCCCGGAGTGCCGAGTCGACATGCGTGAGGGGCGGGTCCGGAGTTCCGGGTCCCGCCCCTCACGTGCGGCTCACGTGCCTCACGTACGCCTCACGTGCCGCGGGAGGCTCTCGCCCGCCGCGCGGCGTCCGCCGGCTACACGCCGGCCTTGGCCCGCTCCCTGGCGACCTCCGCCGCGTCCCGCTTGAACGCCCACTCCATCCTCGGCTCCATCGAGAACCGGAAGACCCGCTGGACGGGCCGGGTGCACAGGACGGTGACGAGCGCGGCCGCGGCCACGGTCACGAGGACTTCGCCCACCGGCTTGTGCAGCCACCCGTGGTCGAACCAGCCCCAGTACTCCGAGGCCTTGACGACGAAGCCGTGCAGCAGATAGCCGTACAGCGTGCCCGCGCCGAGCGCCGTGAACCAGAACGTGCGCCGCGGGACCCAGGCGAAGAAGCACGCGGTGAGCACCAGCGAGCAGCCGTAGAGCGCGAGCGTCATGACCACGCCGGCCCACCAGGGGGCGCCCAGCTCCTGCGCGCTGTCGCGGTGGAAGAACCAGGCGGTGTTCATCCGGGGCACGGCCCAGTAGCCCACGAGCAGCGCGACGGCCAGGACCGGCACCGACAGCAGGCGCACCTCCCGGCGGCGCACCAGCTGGAAGTGCTCGGGCTTCATGAAGAGGCCGAGGACGAAGAACGGCAGGAACTGCAGCACCCGCTGGAGGTCCAGGTCGTCGCCGATCTCGGGGGAGACGGACGCGAGGAGGGCGAGGCACACGGCCAGCGGGATCGGCCAGCGCACCACCTTCCACAGGGGCGTCGTCAGCCGCCAGATGAAGAGCGCGACCAGGAACCAGGTGAGGTACCAGGGGTCCAGCAGGCTGATCGCCTGGTCGGGGTCCCCGCCGGCCCAGCGGTCGAAGAGCGAGTAGGCGGTCTCGAACAGGACGTAGGGGACGACGACGCCGGTGACCAGCCGCTTCAGCCGGTCGGGACGCATGTCGAAGCTGCGCGAGAAGTAGCCGGAGATGATGATGAAGGCCGGCATGTGGAAGGTGTACACGACCGTGTACAGCGCCTCCAGGAAGCGGCTCTGACCCTTCAGCGGCTCCCACGCGTGACCCATGGCCACGAGGACGATCGCCAGGTACTTGGCGTTGTCGAAGAAGGCGTCGCGCTGCTTGGCGGGCTTGGCGCCCGGTGCGGCGCCCGCCGGGGCGACCGTCGTCACGGCCGTCCGGGGCGAGCGAGGACTCGGCACTCCGTCCGCCGGCCGCGGGGCCGGGGGGAGCGGTGATCTGTGGTGGCCGTGGGGTCGGAGCGAGTTCGTCACAGGCCCTCCCGCCAAGAACTCCGGGGGACGATTCTGGACCTCGCTGCGCGATCGGGGGGCGTGGCGGCGTGGAACATCTGAGGCACCCTAGCGTCGTCTGTGCGTTCTCGTAAAACGCCCTGTGTCATTCCTGCTTATCGCCTGCGCTTACCCCGGATTCGGAGATGTGTGCCTCCCGGTCCGCAAGTGGTTCCGTATATCGATTCGCTTACCCGCGAGGGGCGTTCTGTCCTGTTTGATGGTGATGAAGTAGTGCATAACGCCCGCGGGCGACTCTGGCGATATGTCCGATTAGAGGCCATTACGGGACACCGGATCCATGCTCGCGGTGTGCGTCTGGCAACAATTCGAATTGCCGGCGAACGGGATGTGTGGACATGGCAACGGTTCCTGGGAATTCACTGTGGACGAGCCGCCGAATTGCGCCACGGGCGGTGTCGCCCGGTGTGCTCCGGTGCCGCCCGGGGAAGGCGGTGCCGTGCCGCCCGGGTGGGACTCGGGGCCACCGCCGGGCCGATCGTCGGCCAACGATGCGTCACCCGCCGCATACGAGTGGCCGGTTGGTGGCACGATGGTTCTGGCGGGGGTGTGCGGGGCTGCACTCCCGGGCCGGGAGAGCGACCGACCGTAGGGTGTGATCAGTTGTGGCCATTTCGCTGTCAGTTGTGCTGCTGTTGGCGATCATCCTCGTGGTGTTGATCCGAGGGGGATCGATCAAGGCGGGACCCGCCATCGTCGCGGTGCTCTTCGGCTTCTTCCTCGCGTCGACCGGCATGGCGCCGTCCATCAACCGGTTCCTCGACTCGATAGCGCAGACCATCAACTCGATCAGCTTCTGAATCGGGACGCGGCGGAAGGTCTGGAAGATCGCATACGAGGGTCCGGGCTGAGCCGGCGAGACGCTGACGTGCGAGATCTCGCACCGCCCACCGACGTTCCCCGCGACTCCCCGCGGGTCGCCGCTCGATCGGGCGCGCAGCGGGCACGGCGGCCCGCGGACCTCGCGCTGTGATCGACGTCGCGCGCTACTCGGGGGCGCACATCATGCGGTGGGCCGGCGCGACGGGCTCACCCGGGAGCGGGTCGACTCCACGGACCCGTACGGCGACGATGTCCGTGACGATGGGGGATCTGGCCGGGAGCTTCGTCAAACGCCACCGGAAGGGCTCTGGGACGTCCTTGGCAGGCAACTCCACGGTGGCGAGGCTGACCCAGCGGTCATAGTTCGTGGGACATACCTGAACCAATGCGCCACATGTGGGGCAAGTGGGTGGCTCGATCCATGACGCGTCGTCCGGGTCGGGATCCGGTCGCGGGGCAGCCGTGGCCCTGTCGACTTCGGCCACCTCGTTGGCGACGGTGTTCCAGCAGGCATCGCAGAGCCTGGCCATGAGGTCGATGCGCCCTCGCTCGCGCACGGTGGAGCCGCCGACACCACAGCGATCACATGTGAACTGGGATTGATCGGATAAACCACCCATGTGTTCAAGTGTGGTTGATTCCGACCGGATTCGAGTAGGTCGCGATGTGGCCTCGTTGACTGGTCATGCACTCGGGTGGTGTCGGCTGCGTCGCGTGCTCACCCGGTCGGTGGAACTCGGGAGGTGGGGGCACGTGCTTCCGTGAGTTCCTGAGGGGGGCAGGACGTCGAACCCACCGCGAGGAGAGTCATGGGACTCAGTGATCAGTTCAAGGACAAGGCGAGGGAAGCCGCGGACAAGGCCAAGAGCGGTCAGGACGATCCCGCCGCGAAGGCCGAGGAGGCAATGAGGAAGGCCCGAGAGGCGTCTGCCGATCATGCGCCCGAAGCCGACGCCGAGTGAACCGAGCGGGCACCCTCTGCCGGCCCCTGGTGCCGCCAGGGGCTTTTCAGGTCCGCAGTAAGCGGGCGCAAGCGCTCGGAGCTGGTTCGCCGACGAATCCCCATGCGGAGCCGTACCGCGACGCTCGATGAGCGGCATTTGTGATGATCGGAAGAGAGACACCCGTGGCGAGCGCAAGCAGCCGAGCCGCACAGCCCGTTGGCAGGGGAAAGGTCATGAGCTGGCTGTCGAAGGTGTTCGAGTTCAATGCCGCAGGGTTGAACTGGCCGCGAGCGGTGGCGTTCCTGGATGCCGGACTGGTGCCGCTGTTCGTCTTCTGGGCGATCGGGCATGAGGTCTACCTGCTCAGCGCAGTGTTCGGGCTGCTGTTCGCGGCGCTGAGCGACCCGGGAGGCAGCTACGGGCACCGGGCGCTTTCCGTCGCCGTTTTCGCGCTGGTGGGTGCCGGCGTGACCGCGCTGGCGTTCGAGGTCGGGGCGGATGCCTGGGGCTGGATGGTGCTCGCGGCTTTCGTGGTCACACTGGCGGCCGGGCTGGCCGTCGCCTTCGGGGTCCACCGATTCATCAACGCCATGCTGCTCAACATCTGGTTCGTCGTCGCCATCGGATACGAGTTCGGCGTCCACAAGGCGGTCCACGTCACCAGCCACCTCTGGGCCCAGGTGCTCGCCTGGAGCGGAGGCGCGGCGCTGTGGATCGCGGTGACGTTCCTGTGGTGGCTGATCCGGGGACGTACGGATCAGAACCAGCCCTTCTCGGAGCTCCCGGGCGACAACTCGCGGAGGAAGCTGACCTCGCCGCTGATCCTGTTCGCGGTGATCCGCGCCGTGGTCATCGCCGGCACCGTTGCGCTGGCGTTCGGACTGGATCTGACGCACGGCTCCTGGATCCCGATCGCGGCCATGGTCGCGATGAAGCCGAGTCTGGAACAGGCCGCGCTCGTCAGCGCGCAACGTCTTGTCGGAACGTTGATCGGCGCGGTCGCAGCCGGGTTGTTGCTGCTGGTGCCCGCCGGCGAACACGGACTCAGACTCTTTGCGGTCGAGCGCGGCCTTGAAGTGGTGGCGCTCGTCCTGCTGATGCACGGGGCGGGGATCCGCTTCTGGAACTACAGCTTCTACAGTGCGGCCATCGCCGCGGGCGCGCTCATCCTGGTGGACCTTCCACAGCCCTCCGACTATGCCGCCGAGGGCTACCGGTTGCTGTGGACGCTGGTCGGCGTGGGATGCAGCCTGATCGTCCTGCTGCTGGCAGGCCTGCTCGCCAAACGAACCGGTAAAGCGCGACCACAACCAACCTGAGCGGACATTGACGGGGCCACCCCGCGCCGCAACCACGTCAACCTGCTGTGGCGCCGGGCCTGCGCGGACGCCGGGATCACGGGCATGCATTTTCATGATCTTCGGCACACGGGGAACACTCTCGCCGCCTCCACGGGAGCGAGCACGCGGGAGCTGATGGCACGCATGGGGCACAGCACCGCCCGCGCCGCACTGATCTATCAGCACGCCAGTGCAGACCGTGACCGGCTGATCGCCGACGCGGTGAGCGGGCTGGTGAAAAAGGGGCGCAAACGGGGGGCGCGTAGAAGCAAGAAGAAAGATAAGAAGCCCGACGGGCACGGGGCGGGCACGGAGGGCTGATCGGAGCCCTCGGATGCGACAAAGGCCAGGCGGAGGAATTGTCTTCCGGCCTGGCCTTCTGCCATCTGGAGCGGGTGACGGGAATCGAACCCGCGTAGCTAGTTTGGAAGACTAGTGCTCTACCATTGAGCTACACCCGCACGGCACGCGCCGCAGGTCAGCGACCGCGGCACAGGATGCATCGTAGCGGGTCGAGGGCCCGCAATGCACACCCCGTTCCCGCCCGCGTCGGCGCTCGCGAAATGCGGCCGCCGCAGCGTCTGCGGGCATGTACCCTACGTGTCGCACCGACGGGGTGTGGCGCAGCTTGGTAGCGCGTCCGCTTTGGGAGCGGAAGGCCGTGGGTTCAAATCCCGCCACCCCGACCACCGGCAGGGCCGCGCAGGATCCGCCCGGACAAGATCGCCTTTTGGGCCGTGTACCGCCTGCGGTTACTATGCAAGCTGCGTGCCCGTATGTCTGCACTGTTACGTCTCTCAAGGGCCGCGGAATCCGCCCAGGGCTCTGCCCGGCCGGCAGCGGCACGCAGCAGAACCCCCCAAGAAGTCAGCCACAAGGAGACCGAACCGTGAAGAGCGCCGTGGAGACCCTGAACCCGACCCGGGTTCGGCTCACTGTCGAGGTGCCCTTCGAGGAGCTCAAGGACAGCCTCGACGCGGCGTACAAGAAGATCAACCAGCAGGTCACGGTGAAGGGGTTCCGGAAGGGCAAGATCCCGGCGCGCGTCATCGACCAGCGGTTCGGTCGGGGCGCCGTGCTCGAGGAGGCCGTCAACGACGCGCTCCCGAAGTTCTACACCGAAGCGGTCAACGAGGCTGAGCTGAACGTCCTCGGCCAGCCCGAGGTCGACATCACCGAGCTGAAGGACGGCGAGACGCTGAACTTCACCGCCGAGGTCGACGTCCGTCCCGCCATCGAGATCCCGGACTACTCCGGCATCGAGGTCGAGGTCGACGCCATCGAGGTCAGCGACGAGGACGTCGAGAAGGCCGTCTCCGACCTGCGCGAGCGCTTCGCGTCGACCTCCCCGGTCGAGCGTGCCGCCCAGGACGCCGACGTCGTCACGATCGACCTCGAGGCCAAGGTCGACGGCGAGGTCCTGGAGGACGGTGTCGCCAGCGGCGTCTCGTACACCATCGGCTCCGGCGAGCTGCTCGACGGCATCGACGAGGCCGTGAAGGGCCTGGAGGCCGGTGGCGAGGCCACCTTCTCCTCCGAGCTCAAGGGCGGCTCCGCCGCCGGCAAGGAGGCCGAGGTCACCGTCAAGGTCACCCAGGTCGCCGCGCGTGAACTGCCCGAGCTGGACGACGAGTTCGCGCAGCTCGCCTCCGAGTTCGACACCCTCGACGAGCTGAAGGCCGACAGCCGCAAGCGCCTCGAGAACATGAAGCAGTACGACCAGGCCACGCAGGCCCAGGAGCGCGTCCTGGAGAAGCTGCTGGAGCTCGTCGAGGTGCCCGTCCCCGAGAAGCTGCTCGAGGACGAGATCAACACCCGTAAGCACAACCTCGAGCACCACCAGCTCGGCCAGATGGGCCTCGACCTCGCGAAGTACCTGGAGATCCAGGGCAAGACCGAGGAAGAGTTCGACGCCGAGACCAAGGAAGCCGCGGTCAAGGGCATCAAGACGCAGTTCGTCCTCGACGAGCTCGTCAACAAGGAGAAGCTGAACGTCAACCAGGAGGAGCTCACCGAGCACCTCATGCGGCGCGCGGCCTCCTCCGGCATGTCCCCCGACCAGTTCGCCCAGGCCGTCGTCGAGGGCGGCCAGGTCCCGATGCTCGTCGGCGAGGTCGCCCGCGGCAAGGCGCTCGCGGTCGTCGTCGAGGCCGCCACGGTCAAGGACACGAACGGCGAGATCGTCGACCTGGACGACGAGGAGGACGAGACGGGCGAGACCGTCGAGGCCACCACCGAGTCCGAGGAGACCACCGAGGCCTGATCGCCTCAGCGGTAGACCTTCCGACGGGCCCCCGGGAACACCACGTCCCCGGGGGCCCGTCGCCGTACCCGGACAAGGGCGCCGGAACCTCACCGGCTCCCCGCAGCCCACGACCCGCCTCCCCGCAGCCCGCGACCCGCCTTCCCACAGCCCCGGGGACACCTCCCCGCAGGCCCTACCGGCCCACCCAGGGGCGCGAGGAACCGCGCGAGCGGCCCACGACAGCCCGCACCCGCCCGCGGCGCCCGGGCGGCAGCCGCTCGGCGCCGAGCCGGCCCGGCACGAGCCCGACCCCCGCGTCGCGGGCGCGGCCGTTCGAGGGTGCCCCTCACCCCGCGAGCCCGCCGGGCAAGGGCGCCCGGCACCCTGGTGAAGCCCGCGCAGCGCATGCGCTCACAGCGAACAGTTCCCTCTGCGGGATTCCCCGGAGGGACCCGCGCGTTAGGGTCCATGAATACGAGGGCAGGGGAGTCTCCGGACGCCGTCGGGAGGCGGCGCGGAACCCGGGGTCCCAGGCCCTGCAGAAGACGTGAGACGGCCCGGCGCCGTCGTAAGACGAGCAGGTGGATACGTGACGAATCTGATGCCCACAGCTGCCGGCGACCCCATCGGTGGTGGCCTCGGCGACCAGGTCTACAACCGACTGCTCGGCGAGCGAATCATCTTCCTCGGCCAGGCGGTCGACGATGACATCGCCAACAAGATCACGGCGCAGCTGCTGCTCCTTGCCGCCGACCCGGACAAGGACATCTACCTCTACATCAACAGCCCCGGCGGATCGATCACCGCCGGCATGGCGATCTACGACACCATGCAGTTCATCAAGAACGACGTGGTGACGATCGCCATGGGCATGGCGGCTTCGATGGGCCAGTTCCTGCTCAGCGCCGGCACCCCCGGCAAGCGCTTCGCGCTGCCGAACGCCGAGATCCTGATCCACCAGCCCTCCGCGGGTCTCGCGGGCTCCGCGTCGGACATCAAGATCCACGCCGAGCGGCTGCTGCACACCAAGAAGCGGATGGCGGAGCTGACCGCCTTCCACACCGGTCAGACCGTAGAGCAGGTCACGCGCGACTCGGACCGCGACCGCTGGTTCGACCCGATCGAGGCCAAGGAGTACGGCCTCATCGACGACATCGTGCCCACCGCTGCCGGGATGCCGGGCGGCGGCGGCACCGGGGCGTCGTAAGCCCCTCCAGCGCCCCCGAGGGCGGCGCGGGGCCTCTGCCCGCCTCCCGGTGGGTCCAGGCCCGTCGCGCGCCCTCAGCCGACCGCTCAGCCCTTTTCAGGTTTTCCAGGAGACACAGTGAACGACTTCCCCGGCAGCGGCCTCTACGCCCGCACGCAGGCCGAGTACACCGGTCCTCGCGCGGAGTCCCGCTACGTCATCCCGCGCTTCGTCGAGCGCACCTCGCAGGGCGTGCGTGAGTACGACCCGTACGCGAAGCTGTTCGAGGAGCGCGTGATCTTCCTCGGCGTGCAGATCGACGACGCCTCCGCCAACGACGTCATGGCGCAGCTGCTGTGCCTGGAGTCGATGGACCCCGACCGCGACATCTCGGTCTACATCAACAGCCCCGGCGGCTCGTTCACGGCCCTCACGGCCATCTACGACACGATGCAGTTCGTGAAGCCGGACATCCAGACGGTCTGCATGGGCCAGGCCGCCTCGGCCGCCGCGATCCTGCTGGCCGCCGGCACCCCGGGCAAGCGCATGGCACTTCCGAACGCCCGTGTGCTGATCCACCAGCCCTACAGCGAGACCGGTCGGGGACAGGTCTCCGACCTCGAGATCGCCGCGAACGAGATCCTTCGTATGCGTGGTCAGCTGGAGGACATGCTGGCCAAGCACTCGACCACGCCGATCGAGAAGATCCGCGAGGACATCGAGCGCGACAAGATCCTCACGGCCGAGGACGCGCTGGCCTACGGCCTGATCGACCAGATCATTTCCACCCGGAAGATGAACAACTCCGCGGTGGTGTGACGTATCGCTGTATCGTCTGCCGCTCCTTGGCGCGGTTCACGACAAAGTGAACCGCGCCAAGGGGGGCCCGAACGAGGGGCTCGGCAAGGTACCGTCGGACATAAGGCAGCACCAGGAGCCGCTGGACCCAGGCGGCTCCCAGGCGAAGGGGAAGCACACCGTGGCACGCATCGGTGACGGCGGCGATCTGCTCAAGTGCTCGTTCTGCGGCAAGAGCCAGAAGCAGGTCAAGAAGCTCATCGCAGGCCCCGGTGTGTACATCTGCGACGAGTGCATCGATCTCTGCAACGAGATCATCGAGGAGGAGCTCGCCGAGACGAGCGAGGTGCGCTGGGAGGAACTCCCCAAGCCCCGCGAGATCTACGAGTTCCTGGAGGGGTACGTCGTCGGCCAGGAGTCGGCGAAGAAGGCCCTCTCCGTCGCGGTGTACAACCACTACAAGCGGGTCCAGGCCGGTGAGAACGCCACGGGCCAGAACCGCGAGGACGCCATCGAGTTGGCGAAGTCCAACATCCTCCTGCTGGGCCCCACGGGCTCCGGCAAGACGCTCCTCGCCCAGACTCTCGCCCGCATGCTGAACGTCCCGTTCGCCATCGCCGACGCCACGGCGCTGACGGAGGCGGGGTACGTCGGCGAGGATGTCGAGAACATCCTGCTGAAGCTGATCCAGGCCGCCGACTACGACGTCAAGAAGGCCGAGACCGGGATCATCTACATCGACGAGATCGACAAGGTCGCCCGTAAGAGCGAAAACCCGTCGATCACGCGCGACGTCTCCGGTGAGGGCGTGCAGCAGGCGCTCCTGAAGATCCTCGAGGGCACGACGGCCTCGGTGCCGCCGCAGGGCGGACGCAAGCACCCGCACCAGGAGTTCATCCAGATCGACACGACGAACGTCCTGTTCATCGTGGGCGGCGCCTTCGCGGGCCTGGAGAAGCTCATCGAGTCCCGGGCGGGAGCGAAGGGCATCGGCTTCGGCGCGACGATCCGCTCCAAGCGCGAGCTGGAGTCCAAGGACCAGTTCGAGGCCGTCATGCCGGAGGACCTGGTCAAGTTCGGCATGATCCCCGAGTTCATCGGCCGTCTGCCCGTCATCACCTCGGTCCACAACCTGGACCGCGAGGCGCTCCTGCAGATCCTGGTCGAGCCGCGCAACGCGCTGGTCAAGCAGTACCAGCGCCTCTTCGAACTCGACGGCGTGGAGCTGGACTTCGAGCGCGAGGCGCTGGAGGCCATCGCCGACCAGGCCATCCTGCGCCAGACCGGCGCCCGCGGCCTGCGCGCCATCATGGAGGAAGTCCTCCAGGCCGTAATGTACGAGGTCCCGTCCCGCAAGGACGTCGCCCGCGTCGTCATCACCGCAGACGTAGTCCTGCGCAACGTCAACCCCACCCTGATCCCGAGGGACGCCCGCCGCGGCGGCCCGGGCGAGGCGAAGACCGCGTAGTCACCGGACAGACGAGAGGCGCCCGGCGGGAACGCCGGGCGCCTCTTCGTCTTCTGCGGGGCGGAAGGTCACGCCGGGACGCGGATGTCCTTGCGCAGCGCCGCGGTCACCCGGGCCGACTCGTCCATGCTCACGCCCTGGCCGCCCTGGGCGGCCACGCCGAAGCCGAGCGTGCTGTAGTCGGCCCACATGCACATGTACTGGGTGTCCGTCTTGCCCGTCGCCGAGTTGAGTGCCTTCGCCTCCTGGCACTTCATGATGGCGCCGTCCAGGCCGGCCGGGCTCACGGACTTGGCGTCGCCCACGAACTCGATCTTGGAGGTGGACTCCTTGGCCGAGTCCTTCTTGATGTTGGCGAACGAGGCGTCGATGGCCGCCGCGGGGTCCTTCACCTTGCCGTAGAGGCCGGAGAAGGTGATGGCCTTGGACCCGGCGATCGCGGTCGGGTCCTTCAGGGTGTCCGGGTTGCTCAGGTCGATCGTGGAGTAGATCCCGCTCACCGACTTGGAGTTGGTGATGCCGCTGGCAGCCAGGTCCTTGGCGTCCCCGGAGGACGGGTCCTGCGGGCCCTGGTCCTTGCCCATGCGCTTGTACTGGCCGTCGATCACCGTCGCCGGCGTCGTCAGCTTGTGGGGCCCGTCGTCGGCCACGTCACCGTTGCCGCCGCTGCCGCCGAACACCAGGTACGCGCCCACCGCGACCGCCGCCACCACGGCCACGCCGATGATGATCAGGGCCGTCTTCTTCTTGCCGCCGGACGGCGCGGGGGGCATCGGGACCGTGCCGTAGGGCGGCTGCTGCCCGTAGGCGGGCGGCTGGCCGTACGGAGGGGTCTGCGGCGGCACGCCCGGAGCCTGCTGCGGGTATCCGTAGCCGGGCTGCGCCGGGGGAGCCTGCTGGGGGTAGCCGTAGCCGGGCTGGGGGGCCGGCGGCTGCTGGCCGTAGGGGCCGGGCTGGCCGCCCGGCTGACCGTAGGGTCCGGGCTGCTGGGGCTGCCCGCCGTACGGGCCCGGCTGGTTGTAGCTCATTTCTGGGTTCCCCTCCAGATGCCTTATGTGTTCCTGACATCCTGACGCACAGGTCAGGCCCCCAGGTCCGCAGGGGGTGCACCGTTACGAAGTAATCCCGTTTCGGGACACCGGCGTGACGCCCCTAAACTGATCCCGTGACCGAGAACGCTCATCAGCAGCCATCAGAGCCCAACACCGAACTGCCGACCCAGTACGCGCCGGCCGAGGTAGAGGGGGAGCTGTACGAGCGCTGGGTAGAACGGAGTTACTTCGCCGCCGACGCGAAGAGCGAGAAGCCTCCGTACACCATCGTCATCCCGCCGCCGAACGTCACCGGAAGCCTGCACCTGGGGCACGCCTTCCAGCACACGCTGATGGACGCGCTGACGCGTCGTAAGCGCATGCAGGGGTACGAGGCGCTCTGGCTCCCCGGCATGGACCACGCCGGAATCGCCACGCAGAACAAGGTCGAGCAGCAACTCGCCGAAGAGGGCAAGTCCCGTCACGACCTGGGCCGCGAGGAGTTCGTCGAGCGGGTCTGGCAGTGGAAGGAAGAGTACGGCGGCAAGATCCTCGGCCAGATGCGCCGCCTCGGCGACGGCGTCGACTGGGACCGTGAGCGCTTCACGATGGACGAGGGGCTGTCCAAGGCCGTCCAGACCATCTTCAAGAAGCTCTACGACGACGAGCTGATCTACCGTGCCGAGCGGATCATCAACTGGTGTCCGCGCTGTCTCACGGCCATCTCGGACATCGAGGTCGAGTACCAGGAGGACGACGGCGAGCTCGTCTCCATCAAGTACGGGGAGGGCGACGAGACCCTCGTCGTGGCCACCACCCGTGCCGAGACCATGCTCGGTGACACCGCCGTCGCCGTCCACCCGGACGACGAGCGCTACAAGCACCTCGTGGGCAAGCGGATCAAGCTGCCGCTGACCGACCGCTCCATCCCCGTCGTCGCGGACACCCACGTCGACCCCGAGTTCGGCACCGGTGCCGTCAAGGTCACCCCCGCCCACGACGCGAACGACTTCGCGATCGGCCAGCGCCACGGCCTGGAGTCGATCACGGTCATGGACGAGCGCGCCGTCATCACGGTCCACGGCCCCTTCCAGGGACTCGACCGCTTCGAGGCCCGTTCCGCCATCGTCGGCGCACTGCGCTCGCAGGGCCGGATCGTCGCCGAGAAGCGCCCCTACGTCCACTCCGTGGGCCACTGCTCGCGCTGCAGGACGACGGTCGAGCCGCGCCTGTCGATGCAGTGGTGGGTCAAGGTCGCCCCGCTGGCGCAGGCCGCCGGTGACGCGGTCCGCGACGGCCGGGTCGCCATCCATCCCGCCGACATGTCGAAGCGCTACTTCGACTGGGTCGACAACATGCACGACTGGTGCATCTCGCGCCAGTTGTGGTGGGGGCACCGCATCCCGGTCTGGTACGGGCCCGAGGGACAGGTCGTCTGCGTCGGACCCGACGAGGAGCCGCCCACGGGTGAGGGCTGGACGCAGGACACCGACGTCCTCGACACCTGGTTCTCCTCCGGCCTGTGGCCGTTCTCCACGCTGGGCTGGCCGGAGAACACCCCCGACCTGCAGAAGTTCTACTCGACCGATGTCCTGCTCACCGGCCACGACATCATCTTCTTCTGGGTCGCCCGGATGATGATGTTCGGCCTGTACGCGATGGACGGCGAGGTCCCGTTCAAGACCATCGCCCTCACCGGCCTGGTCCGCGACGAGCGCGGCAAGAAGATGTCGAAGTCCTTCGGCAACGTCGTCGACCCGCTCGACTGGATGGACAAGTACGGCTCCGACGCCGTCCGCTTCACCCTCGCCAAGGGCGCCAACCCCGGTACCGACGTGCCGATCGGAGAGGACTGGGTCCAGGCCTCCCGGAACTTCGCCAACAAGATCTGGAACGCCACCCGCTTCGCGCTGATGAACGGCGCGACGGTCGAGGGTCCGCTGCCCGAGCCGGAGGAGCTGTCGGCGACCGACCGCTGGATCCTCTCCCGGCTCAACGAGACCATCGCCGAAGTCGACGCGTTCTACGAGGACTTCCAGTTCGCGAAGCTCTCCGACGCCCTTTACCACTTCGCGTGGGACGAGGTCTTCGACTGGTACGTCGAGCTGTCCAAGACCACGTTCATGGCCGGCGGCGAGCCCGCGAAGGTCTCCGGCCGGGTCCTCGGCGAGGTCCTGGACGTCACCCTCCGTCTCCTCCACCCGATCGTCCCCTTCGTCACCGAGACGCTGTGGACGACGCTCACCGGCGGCGAGTCGGTCGTCATCGCCGACTGGCCCAAGGACAGCGGCTTCCGCGACGAGGCCGCCGAGCAGGAGATCGAGAAGCTCCAGCAGGTCATCACGGAGGTCCGCCGCTTCCGCGCCGACCAGGGCCTCCAGCCCGGCCAGCGGGTCCCGGCCCGGCTGACCCTCGACGGGACGGCGCTCGCCCCGCACGAGGCGGCCATCCGCCAGCTGCTGCGCCTCCAGCCGGAGGGCGAGGGCTTCTCGGCCACGGCGACGCTGCCGGTGGCGGGCGCCACGGTCGCGCTCGACCTGTCGGGCACCATCGACGTCGCCGCGGAGCGCAAGCGGCTGGCCAAGGACCTCGCCGCCGCCGAGAAGGAGAAGGCCCAGGCCAACGCCAAGCTCGGCAACGAGGCGTTCCTCGCCAAGGCTCCGGACAACGTCGTGGACAAGATCCGCGGCCGGCTCGCGAAGGCTGACGAGGACATCGCCCGCATCCAGACCCAGCTGGAGCGGCTGCCGGAGGCGTAGCCTCCCAGCCCGACCGAAGGCCTCCGGGACTCCCCAGTTCCGGGGGCCTTCGGTCTGCACCCGACCTTCTCTCGCCCCCTCCGCCCCTACCCGTCCCGTCCCTGGGGGCTGCCGCCCCCGGACCCCCGCTTCGGCCTGGACGGCCTCGTCCTCAATCGCCGGACGGGCTGGAACTCCCCGGCGGGGAAAAGTTCAGCCCCTCCGGCGATTGAGGAGCGGGGGTCCGGGGGCAGCGCCCCCGTGACGGGACGGGTAGGGGCGGAGGGGGCGAAAGACCCCACACCCCGACGTCTCCGTAGACTGGCCCCGTGAGTGACCTCCCCCCGCACGACAGCAGCGCGTCCGACGAGTCGGAAGACCGTGACCCGCACGGCCTCTTCGACGAGATCGTGGCGAACGAGACGGAACGCGACCCCGACCTCGCCGTGATCGAGGCCGGCAGCCGCACCCTGCGGACCCAGGGCGCCGGCGGTCACCAGGCCGACGTACCCGCCAGGCCCGCCGACCCCGAGGTCGACAAGGCGCTGCGCGAGGTGGAGGCCGAGCTCGCCACCCGCTGGGGCGAGACCAAGCTGGAGCCGTCCGTCGCCCGGATCGAGGCGCTGATGGACGTGCTCGGGGAGCCGCAGCGCGCGTACCCCTCGATCCACATCACCGGCACCAACGGCAAGACCTCCACCGCCCGCATGGTCGAGGCGCTGCTCGGCGCGTTCGACCTGCGCACCGGCCGCTACACCAGCCCCCACGTGCAGTCGATCACCGAGCGGATCAGCCTGGACGGGGTGCCGATCCCCGCCGAGCGCTTCGTCGAGACGTACAACGACATCAAGCCCTACGTCGAGATGATCGACGGGCAGCAGGAGTACCGGCTGTCGTTCTTCGAGGTGCTCACCGGGATGGCGTACGCCGCCTTCGCCGACGCGCCCGTCGACGTCGCCGTCGTCGAGGTCGGCATGGGCGGCAGCTGGGACGCCACGAACGTGATCGACGGGGACGTCGCCGTCGTGACCCCCATCGACCTCGACCACACGGACCGCCTCGGGGAGACGTTCGCCGAGATCGCTGCCGAGAAGTCGGGCATCGTCAAGCAGGACGCCACCGTCATCCTCGCCCAGCAGCCGGTCGACGCGGCCCAGGTGCTGCTGAAGAAGGCCGTCGAGGTCGACGCGACCGTGGCCCGCGAGGGCCTCGAATTCGGGGTCGTGTCCCGGCAGATCGCGGTCGGCGGACAGCTGCTGACGCTGCGCGGCCTCGGCGGGGAGTACGAAGAGGTCTTCCTGCCGCTGCACGGCGCCTACCAGGCGCACAACGCCGCCGTGGCGCTCGCCGCGGTCGAGGCGTTCTTCGGCGTCGGCTCGGCGCACGCCCAGCGGCTCGACATCGACACCGTGCGCAAGGCGTTCGCCTCGGTCACCTCGCCGGGCCGCCTGGAGATCGTGCGCCGCTCGCCCACCGTGGTGCTCGACGCCGCGCACAACCCCGCGGGCGCCCGTGCCACCGCCGAGGCGGTGAGCGAGGTCTTCGACTTCAGCCGGCTGATCGGTGTCGTCGGCGCGAGCGGCGACAAGAACGTGCGGGGGGTGCTCGAGGCCTTCGAGCCGATCTTCGCCGAGGTCGTCGTCACCCAGAACACCAGCCATCGCGCGATGGACGCGGACGAACTCGCCGGGATCGCCGTCGAGGTCTTCGGCGAGGACCGGGTGCAGGTCGAGCCGCGGCTCGACGACGCCCTGGAGGCCGCCATCACGCTCGCCGAGGAAGAGGGCGAGTACGCGGGCGGGGGCGTCCTGGTCACCGGATCCGTCATCACGGTCGGCGAGGCCCGACTGCTCCTCGGGAGGGGCTGACCCACGTGCGTACGCTCTGTGCTTCCACGCTGATCGGCGAGTTCTTCGTCATCGGCTTCGCCGGGCTCGTCGCCATGAAGGAACCCGATCTGTCCACGGCCACGGTCTGGACGGTCTGCGGGGTCCTGATGGCGCTGAGCGTGCTGCTGTGCGGCATGATCACGCGGCCCGGCGGCGTCCAGCTCGGCTGGGCGCTGCAGGTCCTGCTGATCGCCGGCGGGTTCGTCGTGCCCTCGATGTTCATCCTGGGCGCGGCCTTCGCGGCCCTGTGGTGGGCCTCGGTGCACTACGGCCGCAAGATCGACGAGGCCAAGGCCAGATTCGCCGCCCAGGCCCAGGCCCAGTCGGGACCGGACGGCACCCCGGCCTAGCAGGACCTGGCACCCCGGCCTGACCGGAGGGCACCCAACCCCGGCCACAGGCACCCGGCCTGACCGGAGGGCACCCCGGCCGCCGGGAGTGGCACTTGAGCCCCCGGCCGCACACCCTGGCCGGGGCCCGAGCGGCCGCGTGCCACCGGACCCCGGAGTCGTGCGCCCCTTGGGAGCGTCTCGGACAGCGCCTAGCACCCGGCACGCCGGGACCGCCACCCGGACACGCCCTGTAGCCTCGTTCATCCGCACAAGAGTGACCCGAAGGAGCTTTCCCGTGAGCCAGCGCACCCTCGTCCTTCTCAAGCCCGACGCCGTCCGTCGCGGCCTGACCGGCGAGATCATCAGCCGCATCGAGCGCAAGGCCGGCTGGCAGATCACCGCGCTGGAGCTGCGGACCCTGGACCAGGACACGCTGGAGCAGCACTACGGCGAGCACAAGGGCAAGCCCTTCTACGAGCCGCTGGTGACGTTCATGGCGTCCGGCCCGGTCGTCGCGCTGATCGTCGAGGGCGAGCGGGTCATCGAGGGCGTGCGCGCCCTGGCCGGCCCGACCGACCCGATCGCCGCCGCCCCGGGTTCCATCCGCGGCGACTTCGGTGTCATCGTGCGCGAGAACCTGATCCACGCCTCCGACTCCGAGGAGTCCGCCGAGCGCGAGGTGAAGATCTTCTTCCCCGGCCGCGCCTGACCCCTTCCACGGCGCTCTCGTGGGGCGCCGGTGAGCACGGACGGTCACGGTCTCGCGTACGGACGGCCTCGCCGAGGTCACGGGCGGCCCTCCGGAAGCCGCCCGGGACGATCTACGGCGGCGCCGCGCAGTACATTTTTCAAAGAATTTTCTGAGACTGCGTCAGCAGCTCCCCGACAGTCTGACCTGGGACGGCCGTGAAAAATCCGGCCGTCCCGTGGCATATGCGCGCTGATCGGGGGAACGCGTGACCCCGATGGCCCGTCTCCACAAGCGAGTCGCTCCGCCATCTGCCGACAATGGCCAAGACCCTCGCGCAGTGTTCGTGCAGGCGCGTCTACGATGGAAGCGTTCACGTCGCTGCACCAACCTCGCGCCGTCCCTAAAAAGCCGTCAACGTTCGCTTTGGGAAGGCCAGACGAATCCTGATGGGGAACTCAATGTCGTTCATCGGCCGTGACATGGCTGTCGACCTCGGGACCGCCAACACGCTGGTGTACGTCAGGGGTCGAGGGATCGTACTCAACGAGCCGTCCGTCGTCGCGATCAACACCAACACCGGCGGGATCCTCGCGGTGGGCGCGGAAGCCAAGAAGATGATCGGGCGGACGCCGGGCAACATCGTTGCCGTGCGCCCGCTGAAGGACGGCGTCATCGCCGACTTCGAGATCACCGAACGCATGCTCCGCTACTTCATCCTGAAGATCCACAAGCGGCGTTATCTCGCCCGCCCCCGTGTCGTCGTCTGTGTGCCCTCCGGCATCACGGGCGTCGAGCGCCGTGCCGTCATCGAGGCGTCGTCCCAGGCCGGCGCCCGCCAGGTGCACATCATCGAGGAGCCCATGGCCGCGGCCATCGGCGCCGGCCTGCCGGTCCACGAGGCCACGGGCAACATGGTGGTGGACATCGGCGGCGGCACCACGGAGGTCGCGGTCATCTCGCTCGGCGGGATCGTCACCGCCCAGTCCATCCGCGTCGCGGGTGACGAGCTGGACAACGCGATCATCCAGTACATCAAGAAGGAGTACAGCCTCCTTCTCGGTGAGCGGACGGCCGAGCAGATCAAGATCACGATCGGATCGGCGTACGACCTCGACACCGACGAGCACACCGAAATCCGCGGCCGGGACCTGGTCTCCGGTCTGCCCAAGACGGTCGTCATCTCCGCCGCGGAGGTCCGCAAGGCGGTCGAGGAGCCGGTCAACGCCATCGTCGACGCCGTGAAGACGACGCTCGACAAGTGCCCGCCCGAGCTCTCCGGTGACGTGATGGACCGGGGCATCGTCCTCACCGGCGGCGGGGCCCTGCTGCGCGGCCTGGACGAACGGCTGCGCCGCGAGACCGGCATGCCGATCCACATCGCCGAGGACCCGCTCGACAGCGTGGCGCTCGGTTCCGGCAAGTGCGTCGAGGAGTTCGAGGCGCTCCAGCAGGTCCTGGACGCCCAGCCCCGCAGATGAAGTAACACTTCGATTCCGCCGTACGAGATCACCCCTTCTCGTGCGGCGGATCGTTGGTATGGAGGCATAAACTCCTGCGACATAGAGTCATAACCTCCCCCATAACAGCCACCCCGTCACACCACCCCCACCCCAGCCTCATCGCACCGTGGGCATCCGTTTCGCCCAGGGCGCGCCCCTGTTGACCCAATACGACGAGGAAGGCACGGCCGCCGCACGTGAGGGACACACGAGAGAGCCGGCTGCTCCTGGTGCTGCTGATCGCCATCGCGTTCGCACTGATCACGGTGGACATCCGCGGCGGGCAGGACTCACCGGTCGACGGTGCCCGCCAGGCCGCCGCGACGGTCTTCGGCCCGATCGAGAACGGGGTGGCGTCCGCGGTCGACCCCGTCGGCAACGCGATCTCCGCCGTCCGCGACTCGGGCGAACGGCACGATCGCATCGCGCAACTGGAGCACGACAACGCGGCGTTGAAGGCGAAGCTCGGCAGCGACGACCGCAACCGCAGCCGCCTGAAGCAGCTCGACAAGATGATCAAGGTGGCGGGCGAGGGCCAGTACGGCATCAAGGGCGCCGAAGTGATCGCCATAGGGGCCGCCCAGGGCTTCTCCTGGACCGTCACCATCGACGTCGGCGCCAACGACGGCATCCGGCGCGACATGACCGTCCTGAACGGCAGCGGACTGGTCGGCCGGGTCACCACCGTCGGCCCGGACACCGCGACCGTCCTGCTCGCCAACGACCCCGACTTCACCGTCGGCACCCGCATGGAGTCGAGCGACGAACTCGGCTTCGCCTCCGGCCAGGGCGACCGCCCGCTGCGCGTCGAGCTCCTCAACGCCAAGGCGAAGATCAAGAAGGGCGACCGGCTGGTCACCTTCGGCTCGCAGTCCGACAAGCCGTTCGTGCCCGGCGTCCCCGTCGGCGTCGTCTCCCGGGTCGACCCGTCCGGCGGCGACCTCACCCGCACGATCTACGTGACGCCCTACGTCTCGTTCACCAAGCTCGACATCGTCGGTGTTGTCGTCGCCGCGCCCAAGAGCGACCCGCGCGACACCGTGCTGCCCCCGAAACCCAAACCGACGCCCACGCCGACCGTGACCGTGACGGTCACCCCCTCGGCGAGCGCCCCCGACCTCGGCCAGCAGCAGTAATCAGGAGGAGCCGAATCCCATGCGTTTCAACCGGATGCTGCTCTCCGTCACCCTGGTGGTCGTCGCCCTGGTGATCCAGGTGAGCGTCCTCGCCCGACTCCATCTCCCGGGCGCCGTCCCCGACCTGGTGCTGCTGACCGTGCTCGCCCTCGCCCTGGTCTACGGCCACGTCGGCGGCGCGCTCATCGGCTTCGGCGCCGGCCTGCTCTCCGACCTCGCCCCGCCCGCCGACCACGCCGCCGGACGCTACGCCCTCGTGCTCTGCGTCGTCGGCTACCTCGCCGGACTGGCCAAGCCCGAGAACGGCCGCCTCAAGTCCGCGACCGGACCCATGGTCGTGGTCGTGGCCGCCGCGATCGGCTCGACCGTGCTCTACGCGGGAGTCGGCGCCCTCGTCGGCGACACCGCCGCCCGCCACGTCGGGCTCAGCAGCCTGCTCATCACGGCCGCCCTCTACGACCTGCTGCTCGCGCCGTTCGTCGTGCCGGTGCTGATGGCGCTGGCCCGGCGGGCCGAGAACGATCCGCTCGCCGACGGCGGCGCGGCCTCCAAGGCGGCCGACGTCTCCTCGGGCTGGCTCTCCTCCTCCGGCACCGGCCTGCGCATCGGCAGCCAGCGCGGCGGTCTGCGGGTGAAGGCGGCCAAGGCCCGGGTGGCCCGCGCCGGACGCATCAAGGGGGTCAAGCGCCTGTGAGAGCGGCGACGAGCACCGTCCGGCACCAGGGCCAAGCGCCCGACACGCCACGCGACTTGACCGGCGCCGAGGCCGGCGCCCACAGGTTCGCCGTGTACTCGTATGACTCGTACACACACTGAGAGGGGGAGGCAGCAGCAGTGACCAACATCCCGGAGACCGGCCGGACCCCACGGGTCCAGATCCGTCTCGTCGTCATCCAGATTCTCGTCCTCTCCCTCCTCGGCACGCTCGGCGGGCGGCTCTGGTTCCTCCAGATCCGCAACGGCGACCAGTACGCCAAGGAAGCGTCGGGCAACCACGTCCAGCAGGTCGTCCAGCCCGCCGTGCGCGGCTCGATCCTCGACGCGCGCGGCGTTCCGATCGCCGACAACGAGACCCGGCTCGTGGTCTCCGCCTCGCGCACCGACCTGCTGAAGATGGCGGACGACGGCAAGGCCGTCCTCACCAAGCTCGCCGGGGTCCTCGGCCTCAAGCCGCAGGACGTCATCCAGAAGGTCCGTCTCTGCGACGCCAAGACGCCGCAGCCGTGCTGGAACGGCTCGCCCTACCAGCCGATCCCGATCACCGACAAGGCCACCGCCCGCCAGGCCCTGCAGATCCGTGAGCGCTCCGAGGACTTCCCCGGCATCACCGCGGAGCCGGAGGCCGTGCGCCGCTACGCCGCCCCCGGCAAGGCCAACACCGCCCAGGTCCTCGGCTACCTCTCGCCCGTCACCGACGACGAGATCACCAAGGCCAAGGACACCGACTCGCCCTACCTGCGCTCCGACCAGGTCGGCCGCTCCGGCCTCGAGCGCCAGTACGACAAGGCCCTGCGCGGCAAGGCCGGCGTCACCCGCTACGAGGTCGACAACCTCGGCCGGGTCATCGGCAAGGCCAAGAGCGACAAGGCCGAACCCGGCGCCAACCTCGTCACCAGCATCGACGCCCGCGTCCAGCGCGTCGCCGAGTACGAGCTGAACTACGCGATGAAGGTCGCCCGGACCCAGTTCGACAAGATCACCGGCGAGAACTACAAGGCCGACTCCGGCGCCGTCGTGGTCATGGAGGCCAAGACCGGCCGTGTCGTCGCCATGGCGTCCAACCCGACGTACGACCCGAACGCCTGGGTCGGCGGCATCTCCGGCAAGGACTACACCGCGCTGACCGGCAAGAAGTCCAACTACCCGCTGCTGAACCGCGCCATACAGGGTCAGTCGGCACCCGGTTCGACGTTCAAGGTGGTCTCCACCGCCGCCGCGGTCCAGGCCGGATACCCCTTCGACGGGCACTACCCGTGCACCAGCTCCTACTCCGTCGGCAGCCAGGTCTTCAAGAACTTCGAGGGCGAGAGCTTCGGCCCGATCTCCCTCGGCCGGGCGCTCGAGGTCTCCTGCGACACCGTCTTCTACGGACTCGCCGACAACGAGTGGAAGAAGGACGGCGGGATCAACCCGAAGAAGAAGCCGAAGGACTACTTCTACAAGACGGCCCACCAGTTCGGGCTCGGCCAGGAGACCGGCATCGACCTCCCCAACGAGGTCACCGGCCGCGTCCCGGACCGCACCTGGAAGCAGAACTACTGGAAGGCCAACAAGAACGCCTGGTGCAAGACCGGCAAGAAGAACGGCAGCTACGTCCAGCGCATCGAGTACGAGAACTGCCTCGAGGGCAACAAGATGCGCGAGGGCGACTCGATCAACTACTCCATCGGACAGGGTGACACCCTCGTCACCCCGATCCAGGAAGCCGCCATCTACTCCGCGGTCTCCAACGGCGGCACCCTGTACGCGCCCACCATCGGCAAGGCCGTCGTCAGCGCCGACGGCAAGACCGTCCAGGAGATCAAGCCCAAGGTCAACGGCAAGCTGCCGGTCAGCAAGGCCACGCTCAAGGGCATGAACGAGGCCTTCGCCGGCGTCGTCACCCGCGGTACCGCCGCCTGGAAGTTCGGCGGCTGGCCCCAGGACAAGATCCCGCTGCACGCCAAGACCGGTACCGCCGAGGTCTACGGCAAGCAGACGACGTCATGGCTCGCCACGTACTCCAAGGACTACGCGATCATCATGACGATCTCCCAGGCCGGTACGGGTTCGGGAGCCTCCGGTGAGGCCGTGCGCAAGATCTACAACGCGCTCTACGGCGTCTCCGCCGACGGCACCATCAACAAGAAGAACGGCCTTCTGCCCACCCCGCAGAAGGGCCTGCCGAAGATCCAGACCGACGGCACGATCGAGTCCGGCCGCATCACCAAGGACCCGGCCAAGGACCAGCAGGCCAGCCAGAACCCCAAGGACACCACCCCCGACCCGAACCAGCCCGCCGGCACCACCGCCTCGCCCACCGGCGGCAACCGCGTCACCCGAAGGCGTACGGCCCGCCCGCCGAAGGGGCGGGGGAAGAGGATCCTGACATGACCGGAGCCAACAACTTCTCCGTCTCCGGGTACGGACCCGAGCGCGGCGGCTGGACACGCCTGTTCGCCCGCGACTCGATCGCCCGCCGGCTCGACTGGCCGATACTGCTGTCGGCCGTCGCGCTCTCGGCCATCGGCTCGGCCCTCGTCTACTCGGCGACCCGCAACCGCACCGAGATCAACCAGGGCGACCCGTACTACTTCCTCATCCGCCACGTGATGAACGCCGGCATCGGCTTCGGCCTGATGATCGGCACCATCTGGCTCGGCCACCGCACCCTGCGGACGGCCGTGCCGATCCTGTACGGCCTCTCGGTCTTCATGATCCTGCTGGTGCTGACCCCGCTCGGCGCGACCATCAACGGCCAGCGCAACTGGCTGGTCGCGGGCGGACTGTCGCTCCAGCCCGCCGAGTTCATCAAGATCACGATCATCCTCGGCATGGCCATGCTGCTGGCCACCCGGGTGGACGCCGGCGACAAGATGTACCCGGACCACCGCACGGTGGTGCAGGCGCTCGGACTCGCCGCCGTCCCGATGATGATCGTGCTCCTCATGCCCGACCTCGGCACGATCATGGTCGCCGTCGTCATCGTGCTCGGCGTGCTGCTCGCCTCCGGCGCCTCCAACCGCTGGGTGTTCGGCCTCATCGGCGCCGGTGCCCTCGGCGCGGTCGCCGCCTGGCGGCTGCACGTCCTCGACGAGTACCAGATCAACCGCTTCGCCGCCTTCGCCAACCCCGACCTCGACCCGGCCGGCGTCGGCTACAACACCAACCAGGCCCGCATCGCCATCGGCTCCGGCGGTCTCTTCGGCACCGGCCTCGGCCACGGCTCGCAGACCACCGGCCAGTTCGTGCCCGAGCAGCAGACCGACTTCGTGTTCACGGTCGCCGGCGAGGAACTGGGCTTCGTCGGCGCGGGCCTGATCCTAATGCTCCTCGGCATCGTCCTGTGGCGCGCCTGCCGCATCGCCCGCGAGACGACCGAGCTGTACGGCACGATCGTCGCCGCCGGGATCATCGCCTGGTTCGCGTTCCAGGCGTTCGAGAACATCGGCATGACCCTCGGGATCATGCCGGTCGCCGGTCTGCCCCTGCCCTTCGTGTCCTACGGAGGATCCTCGATGTTCGCCGTCTGGGTGGCGATCGGCCTCCTGCAGTCGATCCGGGTGCAACGCCCGATGTCGGCCTAGCCGGGCCGCCGCACAGCTCGCAACACCCCCGGTCGGAGTCCGGGTGGCGCCTCGGAGAACACGAGGTGACACCCGGGCCAACGGGAAAAGGCACCCGCCGGTCGAGCAGGGGCCGGTTGGGTACTGCCCACGGCCCCCAAACCCGTCTAGATTCGGTTCATGGCGGACACGAAGCGCGAGATCGAGCGTAAGTACGAGGGTCCGGCGGCCGAAGGCGACACCGACGGCGACACCGTGATGCCGGACCTGAGCCGGGTCCCGGGCGTCGCGGGCGTCGTCGACAAGGGTGTCGCCGAACTCGACGCCACCTACTACGACACCCCCGACCAACGTCTCGCCGCCGCCTCCATCACCCTGCGCCGCCGCACCGGCGGAGCGGACGCCGGCTGGCATCTCAAACTCCCCGTCTCCGAGGGCGTGCGCGACGAGATCCAGGCCCCTCTCTCGGACACCGTGCCCCGCGCGATCGCCGGCCTCGTCCGCTCCCGCGTCCGCGACGCCGAACTCGTCCCCGTCGTCCGGCTGCGCTCCGCCCGCGACATCCGCCACCTGGTCGACGACTCCGGCGCGCTCTTGGCCGAGGTCAGCCTCGACCGCGTCCGTGCGGACCGGCTCGGCGGGGGCGCGAGCGCGGGCAGCGCGGCCTGGACCGAGCTCGAGGCGGAGCTCGCCGACGACGGCGACCCCGCGTTCCTCGACAAGGTCGAGAAGAAGCTCCGCAAGGCCGGGTTCAAGCGTTCCGACTCGCCCTCCAAACTGGCCAGGGCACTGGCCGAGACGGGCGGGGTGGGGGCCGGGGAGGCCGCACCGGGGGAGGCCCTTTCGGGGAAGGCCCCTCCTGGGGAGGCCGATTCGGGGAAGGCCGCTTCGGGGAAGGCCGCTCCGGGGGAGAGGGCCGAGGGTGGGAAGCCTGCGGGCGGGAAGGGTGCCGGGGCCGGGAAACCCGTACGGGGGAAGGGTTCCGGGGCAGAGAAGGCCGCGGGGGGCAAGGGCGCCGGGGCCGGGAAGGCCGCGCCCGTGCCCGGGGAGGTGTCCGGGGCCGGGAAGGCGTCCGGGGCCGGGAAATCGGCACTCGGCAAGGGTTCTGGGGCCGGCAAGGGTTCCGGGAGCGGCGAGGGCCGCGGGGCCGGGAAGCCCGCCCCCGAGGCGGCCCCGGTCACCGCGGGCGACCACGTCCTCGCCTACCTCCGTGCTCAGTTCGACGCCATCGTCGAGCTCGACCCGGCCGTCCGCCGCGACCTCCCCGACTCCGCGCACAGCATGCGCGTCGCCACCCGCCGGATGCGCAGCACCTTCCGCTCGTACGGGAAGATCCTCGACCGCGCCGTCACCGACCCGATCGGCGACGAGCTCAAATGGCTGGCCGGCGAACTCGGCGTGGACCGCGATCACGAGGTCCTGACCGAGCGGCTCACCGAGTCCCTCGGCGGGCTGCCCCGCACCCTTGTCTCCGGACCCGTCCGCACCCGGCTGCGCACCTGGGCGAACGCCCGCCGGGGCGGCTCCAGGCGCCGTCTGATCGCCGTTCTCGACGGAAAGCGGTACCTGGCGCTGCTCACCACGCTCGACGCCCTCGTGACCGACCCGCCGCTGCTCCGGGCGGCAGGGCAGGACCCCGCGAAGGCGATCGCGAAGGCCGTCCGCAAGGACTTCGCCAAGGTCTCCGGCCTCGTGGAGGAGGCCCTCGGCCAGCCCCCGGGCGCCGACCGCGACCACGCCATGCACGAGGCCCGCAAGAAGGCCAAGCGCACCCGCTACGCCGCCGAGGCCGCCGCCCCCGCCCTGGGCGGGCCGGCCGCGGGCCTGGTCAAGTCGATGAAGTCGCTCCAGAGCCTGCTCGGCGACCACCAGGACAGCGTGATGACCCGGGAGGCCCTGCGGGAACTGTCGGCCCTCGCCCACGCCGCGGGGGAGAACACGTTCACGTACGGCGTGCTCTACGGCCGCGAGGAGCAGCGCGCCGCCGCGGCCGAGGCGGAGCTGCCCCGGGCCTGGGAGGCGATCGCGACGCAGACCGAGCTGTGACGGCGCCGACGCAGACCGGGCGCTGACGGAGTCGACGCAGACCGGGCTCTGACGACATCGCCCCGGATCGAGCTGTGACAGCGTTGCCGCAGACTGGGCTCCGGCGTCGTCGTCGCAGGTCAGGGGCCGGGACGAGCTGCGCCGGGCCCCCGCTGCCCGTCCGGCGGTGCGGCGGGGCCCTCCGGCCGCGTTACGCTAGATGGTCACCCCCATCAGCTCACGAAGGTTCGCGAGATGCCTGCCGAAACCGCCGTGTCGGTCTTCCCACAGCTCGAAGCTCTGCTCCCGCATGTGCAGAAGCCGATCCAGTACGTCGGCGGAGAACTCAACTCCACGGTCAAGCCCTGGGAGTCCTGTGACGTCCGCTGGGCGCTGATGTACCCGGACGCCTACGAGGTCGGCCTGCCCAACCAGGGCGTCATGATCCTCTACGAGGTACTGAACGAGCGCGAGGGCGTCCTCGCCGAGCGCACCTACAGCGTGTGGCCGGACCTCGAGGAGCTGATGCGCGAGCACCGGGTCCCGCAGTTCACCGTCGACAGCCACCGCCCGGTGAAGGCCTTCGACGTGTTCGGCCTGTCCTTCTCCACGGAGCTGGGCTACACGAACATGCTGACCGCCCTGGACCTCGCGGGCATCCCGCTGGAGTCCCGGAACCGCACGATCGACGACCCGATCGTCCTCGCGGGCGGCCACGCGGCCTTCAACCCCGAGCCGATCGCCGACTTCATCGACGCGGCGATCATCGGCGACGGCGAGCAGGCCGTGCTCGACATGACGGAGATCATCCGCGCCTGGAAGGCGGAGGGCCGCCCCGGAGGCCGCGAGGAGGTCCTGTTCCGTCTCGCGAAGACGGGCAGCGTCTACATCCCGGCCTTCTACGACGTCGAGTACCTCCCGGACGGCCGCATCGGCCGTGTGGTCCCGAACAAGTCGGGCGTCCCGTGGCGCGTGTCCAAGCACACCGTCATGGACCTCGACGAGTGGCCCTACCCCAAGCAGCCCCTCGTCCCCCTGGCCGAGACGGTCCACGAGCGGATGTCGGTGGAGATCTTCCGCGGCTGTACGCGCGGCTGCCGTTTCTGCCAGGCGGGCATGATCACCCGCCCGGTGCGCGAGCGCTCCATCACGGGCATCGGCGAGATGGTCGAGAAGGGCCTGAAGGCGACGGGCTTCGAGGAGGTCGGCCTCCTGTCCCTGTCCTCCGCGGACCACTCGGAGATCGGTGACATCGCCAAGGGCCTGGCGGACCGGTACGAGGAAGACAAGATCGGCCTCTCCCTCCCCTCGACCCGCGTGGACGCCTTCAACGTCGACCTGGCCAACGAACTGACGCGCAACGGCCGGCGCTCCGGCCTGACGTTCGCCCCCGAGGGCGGCTCCGAGCGGATGCGCAAGGTCATCAACAAGATGGTCTCGGAGGAGGACCTGATCCGGACCGTCTCCACCGCGTACGGCAACGGCTGGCGCCAGGTGAAGCTGTACTTCATGTGCGGCCTGCCGACGGAGACGGACGAGGACGTCATGCAGATCGCCGACATGGCGATGAACGTGATTGCCGAGGGTCGCAAGGTCTCCGGCCAGAACGACATCCGCTGCACGGTGTCGATCGGCGGCTTCGTCCCCAAGCCGCACACCCCCTTCCAGTGGGCGCCGCAGCTGTCCGCCGAGGACACGGACGCCCGCCTGGAGAAGCTCCGCGACAAGATCCGCGGCGACAAGAAGTACGGCCGCTCGATCGGCTTCCGCTATCACGACGGCAAGCCCGGCATCGTGGAGGGCCTGCTCTCCCGCGGCGACCGCCGCATCGGCTCCGTCATCCGCGCGGTCTACGAGGACGGCGGCCGCTTCGACGGCTGGCGCGAGCACTTCTCGTACGACCGCTGGATGGCCTGCGCCGACAAGGCCCTGGCCCCCTTCGGCGTCGACGTCGACTGGTACACGACCCGCGAGCGCACCTACGAGGAGGTCCTCCCCTGGGACCACCTGGACTCGGGCCTCGACAAGGACTGGCTCTGGGAGGACTGGCAGGACTCCCTCGACGAGACCGAGGTAGAGGACTGCCGCTGGACCCCGTGCTTCGACTGCGGCGTGTGCCCGCAGATGGACACGAGCATCCAGATCGGCCCCACCGGCAAGAAGCTCCTGCCCCTGACAGTGAAGAACGCGGGCCCGACGCCGGCATCGACCGGTCACTCTCACTGATGTGAGTGACCACTGGTTCGGGTGATGGAGGCGCCGGCGGGCGCGAACGAGGACGAGGCGAAGTCCACACCGTCCGCGGCCGACGCCTCGCTCCCGCGCCCATCGGCGTCGCCGGCATCCCTCCGGACGCCCCTGCCGAGCCCTGGCGCCTCGCTGCACATCGTTTCCGAGGTGGAGTGGGTCTGAGGTCTGCGCCTGCTTGTACGCGACTGCATGGCCGCGAGCCCCCTTCCATAACCGGGAGGGGGCTCGTGCCTTTCGTCGGTGAGTGAGTCGATGAGCTGGGCGCTGTGGAGCCCTTCTGCGGCCGCGCTATGAGTTGCCCTACGTCATCAAGTGCCCTCGGGAGCGCGGGCCGGTCCTTTGGCTTGGGCTCTCTGCGCCTTCGGCGTCAAAGCCGAGCCCTGGGCCGCAGCGAGTGCGGGCCCGAGTCGAGAACCGCAGACCGCGGGCGGGACGACCGATGAGAAGTTGACGCGCGGTCCGTCTAACCGGGAGCAGCGACGAGGCGGCCGGGTGGTCGCTGAAAGAAGGAGGCGAACACGATGGCGCGGTATCTGATCTCGTTCGACGACGGTTCGATGACCTTCCCCGAGGAAGACCTCTCGGCGGTCGGCGAGGCATCCCACCGGGTGGTCCAGGAGGCCAAGGACGCAGGTGTCTGGATCTTCGGCGCCGGATTGGAGCGTCAGCAGGCAAGCATCGTGGCCACCGACGGTACGGTCACGGACGGACCGTTCCCCGAGACCAAGGCGGTCGTCGGCGGTTTCTCGATCATCGAGGTCCCGTCGCGCAAGGACGCGCTGATGTGGGCTGCGAAGATCGCCGAGGCGTGCCGGTGCGCGCAGGAGGTACGCGAGATCATGTACGACCCGGAGAGCTGAGCCACCGATCCGAGGAGCAGAACCATACTGGTGATAGAACCGCCAGGTCAGGACTTACCAGGTCAGGCCCGAGATCGCTCAACCTCGCCCCTGAAGCGGTGGCTTCCTGGCGACGAGCGGGAGCGGCCAGCCGGCGCCGGCCACGAGTGCGCTGCCGTCCTCGGTGAGGAAGAGCAGGGTGACCCGCTGACCGATCCTTCTAGAACTACGGGTGAAGGGTCTGACAACCACAGCTGGCATTCCTCGTTGACGGTTGCCTCACCGGAACCGGGCTCACCCTCGCCCTACCACCCGAGCAGGCTCTCCGATCGTCATCCGGAAGCGCCGGTCGTGGTTGGTTCGGGTGGATAGAGGTCGAGCACGATGTCCAGGCCGAGTGCGCCGACCTCGGCGAGCAGGCGTGCGGGCAGGACACAGCCTTTCGGACCGTTCTCGCTGCCGAAGCCAAGAAACAGTTCCAGATCGCAGTCGGCCGACAGGCTCGCCAACTCCTCGCGATGCCCGTCGACGAGTTCGACCAGCGCTCGTACATGGTCGGCGAGGTCGCTGTCGTCGGGCAGTCCGCTTCGCCTGATCCAGACGCAGGTCTCCCGTCGAGCGCTGCTCGGGTTGCGGGGACTCATCAGGCTGTCCCGCTCGAACTGCTCGTCCGCCGTGATCCCCAGGCGACCCGAAATCTCACCGGCCGTGACCGTGCTGCTCGTGATCCGGAGTGACCCGGCCGACCACTTCGTGACCGGCGCGGCCGGCTGCATACTCAGGTCCTCTGGCACGTCCTCACCATCGCAGTACGGCCGACGGGACGTGAACCCGGCTGGATCGGGTTGCTGAGGCTTTGACTGGGGCGAGCGAGCACTAGCCGGCTGCGGTGTTGGCTGCGTTCAGTGCCATGCCCGCTCGTCCGGAGGTGCCGCGGACGCCCTTTCGGACGCCGCTGCCGGCCTCTGAGGCTGCGTCGCACAGCGTTTCCGGGGTGGAGTGGGTCTGAGGCTCGTATCGGCTGTGTATGCCCGCGAGCCTCCCTTTCCTGTCACGGAAGGGGGCTCGTTGCCGCTCGCCGTGGAATGAACCAGGGGCCGGCGGCTTCACTCGTTGGCTCAGGCCGAACCCTTTGCGTGCGTCGCCCGCAGGAACATGTCGGCCCCGAATCCCTCCCAGTCAACGGTCATGGTCTTCGCCGAGAGCCCGTATACCCGTCCGACGGTCCGGTCGGTGTTGCCGTCATCGCACTTGAGCCTGATGACGTTCAGCCCGTCTTCCTTGGACACCTTGCCTCGACAAGGGTGAGCCCCGAGCAGTTCGACCCGCGGTCCATCGATGCGGAGTATGACGCTGCGTTCGGCGTCCGGCCTCATGGATGCGCGAGCAGCAAGCCAGCTGTCGGTGAGTGCGGCGTCGGCCTTGCCGCTGTCCTTCCGGGGCTTGGGTGTGCCGGCCTCGCTGCTGGAGCTCGATGTCGGCTTCGGGGAGGATTTCGCGTCAGTGGGCTTGTTGCCGCTGCACGCGGTCAGGGTGACGATCACCGCCAAGGCAACCCCGGCAATCTTCTGCACTCGCTTGATCACGTCACCCCTCCGAAGGACCGGTATCGGAGCCGACTCCTCGACGACTTCGCTGGTCAGCGCGCGCTGAGGCTACAACATGCCGTTGTCGCGTTGAGCACGCGCCGGGCACTGCCCGAGGCGCCGGAAGCTTGCGGGGCAATGATCACCAGCCCTTTGGCAGTTGCCGCCCGAAGTCGCTCCGTCGGCCTGGCGATACCGTGCACCCAGGGGGTGGGCATGAACGACCGAGATCTGCTCGAATTCGAGCCGATGTGGACCACCGAGCGTGATCGCTGGGAGCTTTGGCGTACGAGCGTGGGCTACATGCCGATCTTGAAGGGTGATCCACCCATGGCCGAAGTCATCTGCGACGACGACCTGGCGGACCAAGTGATCGCGAGGATGCTTGCCGCAGGCGTCACAGTCGTGGCCCTTCCCGACCAGGCGCCGATCCCCTCGCACGCCCAAGGGGAAGCCGACAACCCGTGTGAGTGATCATGGGGAGGTGGACACGGACTATGGGGCGGTGCTCGCGGATTCGGACCGAGAGCAGTGGGGATTCGTCGACCGCCAGGCTGTTGGACCGCTGAACTTCGGGGTCGATCGACATGAAGCGGTCACGATAATGGCGGGGCAGGGCTTTGCTGCCAAGGAGCGCGTGATCGAGCGCTGGAATCCGCAGCGTGCACAGTGGCGCGTCGAGTTCCGCAGGACCGAGCCGGACGAGCTTCGGCCTGCCGTGAACTGCTACTTCATCGAGGGCGTGGGTTTGACCTGTGTGCTCGTCGATGCGCTGCGTGGCCCCCAGGTCACGTGTGAGGGGATCCGCCTGATCGGCCGAGTGCCGTCAGAGCTGAACGCGGAGCGGGAAGCGGGCGCCGTAGAGCGGGACTTGAGTTGGTTCTACTGCCCTACCGGTTACATCTGTTGGTACGACTTCGCGTTCGTTCGGGGCGCGCAGCGCACGGGCGATACGGTCTTGAGCTGGGCGTCGTTCTGCAACCCCGGGGAGCTCGCCCACAGTTCGTGGGACATCGCTCCAGCGGAGGTACAACATCACGGGTGGTCAGCGTGGTGCTGAGGCACAGCTGAGAGCCCTCCTATTGGATGAGTCGGCGAGAGTGGATGGGGGTGCCGGCGAAAGCGAGGAAGCATTCAGCCCTCCGCTCGCTCCGAGCGGAAAGCGGTTGTCCAAGGTTCTGTATCCCCGCGGCGCTCCGCGCGCTACCTGCCGCCGTTCGCTCACGCCGCCCTCCTGCCATGGCTGGCCTGCTCAGCACAGAAGGCCGGCTTGCAGAGCACGACTTCTCCGACGTGGCGCCCGCGCGAACACGATCATCGGGAGTGTCGTACAACCGTCCTGTGTCACACGGTGTCTGACGCGGCGGAAATGATTACGGCGCCCCGCCAGCAGGGGTTGGGGCGGCGCCCTGTCACCTGTCGCGCGCTGCGCTCGACGCCTCGGCCGGAAATAATCATTGTCTGGTTGTCGGGACATGGTGATAGAGAGTCCCTGTGACGACGACACTTACGTTTCCCGTTCTGTTGCGACTGATCGACGAGCGGGCGGGCGCCTTCCGCGCCGCGGTCGCCTCCGCACCCAGCCTCGACGCGCAGGTGCCCACCTGTCCGGAGTGGACGCTGTTCGATCTGGCGCAGCACATCGGCGACGGGCGCCGCGACTGGGCCGCCACCGTCGCCGCAGGGCCCGCTCCGGCCAAGTCCGCGGCGGAGGGCGCCCCGGCGGTGCCCCGGGAGCGTGAGGCCCTGGAGGCCTGGCTGGCCGCGTCGACGCAGGAGTTGGTGGACGCACTGGAGGAGGCCGGACCGGATCGCGGTTGCTGGACGTGGTGGGGTGCGTCCCAGTCGCCGGAGAACTGTGGCTCCGTCGCCCGGCACCAACTCCAGCAGATGGCGGTGCACACCTACGACGCCCAGATCACCGTGGGTGACCCCGAGCCGCTGCCGACCGAGGTGGCACTCGACGGCGTCGAGGAGTTCCTGTTCACCTGCGTCGCGACGCCGAGCCCCTGGCCCCACAAGCCCACCGCCTTCGAGTTCCACGCCACCGAGGGCCACTCCTGGCGCCTCACGGTCGACGGCGACGGCGCCCGCAGCACCCGTATCCCCGTGCCCGGCACGACACCTGTCGCCGCTGCCGGCGAGGGCCCGGACGCGGTCGGTGTCTCCGTCCGCGGCACCGCCAGTGAGCTGGTTCTCTTCGTGTACGACCGCATCCCGGCGGACTCCCTGCAACTCGAGGGAGACGCGGGCCTGTTCGACCTGCTCCGCGAGTGGGAGCCGGAGGAGTAGCCCTCTCCGGAACTCATCGGGGGACCGGCGGAGCGGCTCGCCGTGGTGGCCGGTCCGCCGGGACTGCGATCCGACGTGAAGAAACTCAATGGGTAAGTAAAGTCCCAGGCCGTACGCTCCCCGGCATGACCAAGTTCCACGCCACCGTGTGCCTGCCGCCGACCGCGCCCCGGAAGATTCCGCAGGCGGTGGCCGCCGCCCTGGCGCCCTACGACATGAACCTCACCGACGACTGGAATCCGGTCGGCGAATGGGACTGGTGGGCCTTCCACTCCAGCCCGGGCAACGGCTACCTCGTCCTGCCCCAGCACGACGGTGACCGCAGGCTCGTCACCGCCTCGACCGTGCCGCGCAGGAAGGCCAAGCTGGATCGGCTCGGGCCGCTGGAATGCTACGGCGGGCCCCGGGGGCTGCTCGACTTCGCCGGTATGCGGGAACGAGCGGCGCGCGAGCATGACGCCCTGCTCGCCGCCTGGACCGAGCTGACCGGGATACATCCGCCGGCCCGCCCGCTCGCCGAGTTCCTCGCGCGCCACGAGGCCGATCCCGAGGCGTACTCCCAGGCGGACGCCAAGAGGGAGCACCTGGCCCAGCCGCTGGTGCAGGACGTGGCCCAGCGGGCCGTCGCCGGAGATCCGCACTTCGGCATGTCCTTCCTGGTCAACGACCCACTCGCCTACTTCGCGCAGGAACACGACGAATCCCGGCTGTGGGCGGTCCAGAGCGCCGTGCCCGGCTTCGCCCTGGTCACCCTGGACGGCACGTGGCTGGACGCCGAAACGGACGGCCACTGGGAACAGGCCAACCACTATCTCGACACCCTCGACGACGAGGCCGTCGTCCTCGACCTGCTCTGTCACTGCTGAGCCGTCGTCCCGGCCGCCCGGCGGCTTTGCGTGGGCGGAGCCCCCCTTTCACGGCCCGTCAGGGGGCTCGCAGCGGCGCCGCCGCCCGTACATACACTGGCGCTCCCAGTTCCAGGAGCACGGTGTGGAGGGCGACGGCATGGCGGATGTGGCCGGGTTTCCCGGACGGGCGGGGCGTGTCGGAGTGCTTGCCGTGGTGTCGTGCGGTTGGGTTGCCGCCCCGGTTTCCGCGTTCGTGGAGGTGCCGCACGTGGCGTGGCCGGGAGCGGTCCTGTTTCTCGTGGCCGGCGCGCTGCTCGCCCGGGAGTGGCGACGGGTCTGGCGTCGCGAGGCTCCGTACGACCTGCGGCAGCCTGCTACGGAGCTTCCGGGCTAGGGCGGACGGCGGACAGGGGGCTCGTGGCCGAGCCCGGTCAGGTCTGTCGGCCTGGTGATCCCTTCCCTCCCCAGGCGTCCGCCGCGATGCCGAAGGCCGGCGCGGTCGCCCCGGCGCCGGTCAGCGCCAAGAGCGAGGTGTCGAACGCGCGGCGCCCGTAGCGGCCGCCCTGATCGGCCAGGGCCGTGAACAGGACTCCGAAGATCGCGCTGAGCAGGTACCGCCCGTAGCCGATCGCCCAGAACACCACACGACTCCTTTGAACGGTCGATCATGGGGCGAGCCCCCTTGCCCGGAAGGGAAGGGAGCTCGCGTGTGGTGCCGGGCGGGGTCGGGCTCGTCAGGCCGGCTGTGCCGGTGTGGACGCCGCGATGACGGAGAACGGGCCGCCCTGGGGGTCGGCCAGGACCGCCATGCGGCCCGCCGCCATGTCGAACGCCGGGGCCAGGACCGTACCGCCGGCGCGGACCGCGGCCGCCTGGATGTCGTCCACGTCGTCCACGCTGAAGTACGGCTGCCAGTGCGGCGGTGTGCCCGGGGGCAGGGTGGCGTTGTCCATCATTCCGCCCACCGTCCGTCCGGCGACCTGGAACTCGATGTACCCCTCCGCGCCGGGCATCTCGGACGGGGTCGTGGTGACGGGCAGGACGGCGGAGTAGAACGCGGACGCCGCCGGCACGTCGGGCGTGCTGAGCTCGTTCCAGATCAGCGCGCCGTGTTCGTTGACGATGCCCGCGCCGTCGAACGTGCCGGCCTGCCACAGGCCGACGACGGCGCCCGTCGGGTCGACGATCACGGACATCCGCCCGAGGTCCATGACGTCCATCGGGCCCATCATGATCGTGCCGTGGGCGTCGGTGACGGACTTGACGGTGCCGTCGATGTCGTCCGTCGCCAGGTACGTCGTCCAGACCGTCGGGGGCATCGGGTCCGGCACCGTTCCGTCCGGGTTCATCGCCTTCATGATCCCGGCGACCGGCTTGCCCTTGAGCGTGCAGACGGCGTAGCCGCCCGTCTCCGGCGGGCCCACCTCGCCCTGCCAGCCGAAGAGATCGCGGTAGAAATCGAGCGCCGCCTGCTGGTCGGGGACCATCAGATCGATCCAGCAAGGGGTGCCGGGCTTGTAGGGGGTGTTCATCTCGGGCACGGGTACCTCCGGAGTGCCGCTGGGGGAAGGACGGGCGATCCCTTGCCCGGGCCGTGCGCGCGGAATCGGGCTGCACGGGTGAACCGGGCCCGGATCGGCGGGCTGATGCAGGGGGACGGGATCGGGGGACGGGATTCGATGGGTGGGATCGGACGGGGGCGTTGGTGGGAGAGGCAGGCAGGTGCGGTGGGTCAGGCGGGGGTGTCGGCGTCCTGGTTGGCGGCCGCGTAGGCCTCGGGGCCCTGCTCCACCGCCGCCGGGTCCATCCACATGACCTGCCAGCCGTGACCGTCGAGGTCGTAGAAGCTGCGCGAGTACATGAAGCCGTGGTCCTCGGCCTCGTCCACCTCGGTGCCGCCCGCGGCGAGCGCGGCGGCGCTGACCGCGTCGACCTCGTCGCGGGACGACACGCTGAAGCAGAACAGCCCGAGCGTGTGCGTCCGGGGATCGGCGATCGGCAGCTTCGCGAAGTCCGCGAACCGCTCGCGGGTGAGCAGCATGACGAAGGCGTGCTCGCCGACCGGCATGCAGGCGGCGCTGTCGTCGGTGAAGTGCGGGTTGAAGCCGAACCCGAGCTTCGAGAAGAAGGCCTTGCTGAGCTCCAGGTCCACTACCGGGAGGTTCACGAACAGCATGCGGCCGGGGTGTGCGGGGTGCGTCATGGTGCTTCTCCAGTTGCTGGCTCGGTGGCTCGATCGATGGCTCGATCGCTCGATGCGCGACGGCGTACGTCCTGGCTTGATGGCGTACGTCTTGGTAGACCGGGCCGGTCGGCGAAACTCATCGGCGGATCGGAACCAGGTCGCATTGCGGGTGCGGGTGCGGGTGCGGGTGCCGATGCCGGTGCCCGTGGCCACCCGGTGCCGGTACTCGGGCGGGTGCCCGTGCCAAGGGCGGCCCCTCCGCGTCGGCGACCGGTTCCTCCGCGCCCGCCACCGGCACCACCGCGCCCGCCCGCCTCTGGCCGGCGCCGGCCCGAGGCCGCGACCCCGGGACCTCAGCGTTTGAACGTGTCCTTGGCCCGTTCCTTCGCCCCGCGCAGCCTGCCGCGCGTCTCCAGAGCGGCGCCCTTCGCCGCCAGGGTCTCCTTGTGCATCGCGTGGGCCGCCTTCCGCACGGTTTTTCCGACGACCTGCTCGGCTTTGGCCTTGGCCCGTTGTCCGGCGCTCATGTTCGTACCTCCGCGGGGCCGGCCGTCCGTACCCCCGTGAGCCCCAGCGGACCGGGATCCCCCGTCACGGGGCGGAAAACGGGGCACGCGCCGACGGCGGCCGGGTCGGCGCCGTGCGGGTGACGGTGGCGATCTTCCGGGTGCGTGCGGGCCGTGCGTATGTCCCGGATGTGCGAGAAAGGCACGGACGGCAGCCGGCGGCTGTGCACGGTGCCGGTGCGTGGGCGCCGGCCGTGTGGCCGGTCATGACGGAAGGCGGGTGCCGAAGTGGTGGATGCTGCGCCGGGCGCCGAACAGACGGAGGACTCCGCCGCTCTCGGCGGATATCGGCCCGAGCTGAAACGGACGCTCGGCTCCTTCCAGGTGTTCGCGATCTCGTTCGCGTTCATCTCGGTCGCGGTCGGCATCTTCTCGACCTACGACGACGTCCTCCAGAACGCGGGCCCCGTCGGCATCTGGCTGTGGGTCGTCGCGGCCGTGGGGCAGGTGCTGGTGGCGCTGGTCGTGGCGCAGCTGGCCGGGCGCATCGCGCTCAGCGGCTCGTCGTACCAGTGGGCCTCGCGGCTGGCCAACCCGAAGATCGGCTGGGGATTCGGCTGGCTGACCTTCTGCTACCTGGCCATCGGGGTGGCGGCGATCGCCAACGCGCTCGCGAGCCAGGCGTTCATGCCGCTGTTCGGCATGGAGCCGGACGAGGGGACCGCCCGTCTGATCACCCTTGCGATCCTGCTGGTCCAGGTGGTGCTCGTCGTCGCCTCGACGCGGCTCGTCAGCCTGATCAACTCGACCGCGGTGGGGCTCGAGCTGGCGTTGATCGTGCTGGTGGCGCTGGCCCTCGCCATCGTGGTCGTGGCCACCGGCCGCGGCGACATCGGCAATCTCACCTCGCGGGGCGTCACCGAGCACACGGAGCACTACTTCGACGTCGGCGGCGGACTGATGGTCGCGATGATCATGGGCCTCGCCACTCTGGTCGGCTTCGACTCCGCGGCGAACCTGGCCGAGGAGGCCAAGGACCCCTTCCGCAGCGTCCCGCGGGCGATCGTGGGGTCCGTCGTGGCCGCCGGTGTGCTCGGGATGGCCTTCCTGATCTGCCTCACGGTCGCCATCGAGGACATTCCGGGGGTCACGGCGAGCGAGTCGCCGGTTGCGGCGATCATGCGGGAGCAACTGGGGCCGGAGATGGAGAAGGTGCTCCTGGCGGCGATCGTGATCGCGTTCTTCGGCGCGGGGACCGTGGTGATGGCCTCGTGCTCGCGGATCGTCTTCGCGATGGCGCGCGACGGGCGGTTCCCCGCCCATCAGCTGATGCGCCGGGTCAACCCGCGCACGCACACGCCGATCCCCGCGACGATCCTGATCTTCGCCGTGGGCGTCGTGCTGATGGTCGCGCTGCCGGGCGACGCGCTGATCCAGCTGATCACGGCGAGCACGATCATTCCCGCGCTCGTCTACGGCGCGACAGTCGTCCTGTATCTCTCGGTGCGCCGCGGACTGGACCGGAACAAGGGGGCGTTCGACCTCGGGCGGTTCGAGCTGCCGGTCGCGATCTGCGCGCTGGTGTGGACGGTGGCGTCCCTGGTCATGCTGGTCTCGCCGTCGGAGGCACTGGTTCCCTCGCTGATCGTGGTGGGCCTGATCGTCGCGGGCGGGCTGTTCTTCGCCGGTCTGCTGCTGTTCAACCGTGAGGCGCTGGAGCACGAACCCGGGATGCCGGTGATCCCGGACACGGACCGGGGGTAGCCGGCGACGCCCTCCGTCGTTCCCGTAGCCGTCCTCCGTTCCCGTAGCCGTCTTCCGGAGTCCCCTCCCCGTCGGGAGGGGGCTCCTTCGGCGTGCGGCGGAGGGGCAAGGGACGGGGGAGTCGCGGTGGGAGAGCGGACGGGCATCGGGAGGCGGGCTCCATGAACATCAGCAGCAACTCGCTGAGCAACAACCGGGAGCTGGGTCTCGTCCTGACGGGCACGGGCGTGGCCCAGTCCGTCGCCACGACGATCGAGACCACGTTCAACGGTGACTACGCGGGCGGCACCAAGGCCTAGATCTCCGGCGCCGGACCCCGGCCCGACCGGACCCGACCCGACCCGACCCGGGCCGGACCCGGCGGCGGGCGTCCCGTCGTCGGCCCTGGACGAATTCGCGTGACCCGGGCGTGAGTTACGGGCTACCGTTGGCACCGTTCAGGTGCGCAGGCTGCGGCTACTTCTCCTGCAAAGAGAGCGACGCGGGTTCGAATCCCGCCGCCGGCTCCGCCGGTGTCGTCCAGCGGCCGAGGATGCTTCGTCGCCGCCGCCGATCCGGATCTCTGAACATCTCGACCGAGCCGTCCGCTCCGGGACCTCCCGCGTGGACGGCTTCGTCATGTCGCCCGACGGACGCCGTGACGCGGGAGGGGCGTCCGGGGCAGGGTCTGTCGCCTGCCCTCGGACACCCCTGTGCGCGACGGGGGGCGTGGTCGTCATACGCCGCCGTTGACGGTGCCGGGCGTGGGCTGCCGGGCGACCAGGATCCAGGGCTTGGGACGGCCCGTACGGTCGGCGCAGTTCAAGGTCGCGGGGTGCGTCGTGGTGAAGGCGACGCAGGCGGCCTCCCACACCTGACCGGTGGTGGTGATGACGTCGAACTTGATGCGCCGCACTGTGGTGGACCGGTTGTGCGCGTTGACGGCGACGTCGCAGGGTAGGCCGGCCGCACCGCCGGCGGGATAGTCGGGACGGGCGCTGAGGTCGGTCCACAGGAACGTCTGCTTCTCGCCGGTCCACTGGTCGCGGATGCCCGCGTACGTGCGTCCGCCGGTCAGCGCGAGCCGGATCTCGAAGTCCTCGGACTCCTGGGCGGCGTCGATCCCCACGCAGGGGCCCGTCGGGCCCGTCTCTCCCCGGGGGCCGCTCGGACCGGTCGGGCCCTGGGGTCCGGCGGGGCCGGTCTCGCCCCTCGGGCCCCGCGGCCCTCTGCACCCCCTCACGCCGTCGGAGGGCTCACCCGCCGTGACCCGGTCGTCGAGCCGGCGCGGTCGGCACCGGTCCGGGCCGCCCGGGCCGTTCGGGGAGTCCGGGGCGGCCTGGGCGCGACCGGACGCGCCGCCCAGGTCCGCCGGGGTCGCGGGTCCGACCACCCCCGACGCCATGGCCAGGGCCAGCGAGGCGACCACGCCCGCCCTCTTGAGCCGGCCGCGGGCCGACGGGCCCGGCGGGCGGGCGGTCCGGGACTCAGGATTCATTCGGGGGCGCTCCTTGGATCGATCGGCGGGCAGTTCCTGAAGCCGATCGCGAGCTTGACCGGTTGACGCCGGTCGCACGGGCGTATTTCGCCCCAACACGCCCTACATATCATCAGGTCAGTCCAATACCGGTCATGCGGTTCGTGCGGGCCGAGCGGTTCCGCGGTTCCGGCAAGCCGCGGGGACCCGCGGGGTGGGGGAGGGGTGCCCGGGGAACGGTCGGCGTCCGGTCGGGCACCCCTCGTACGGGCGGGGGTTCAGAGTTCAGATCCGTACCCGCGGGGACCGGCGGGTCAGGGGCCCGTGGTGGTGAACCCCCGTCGGCGGTGGCGCCTCACGGCTGGGATGTCACCGGGGTCCACGGGATGGCGGCGTTGTTGGCGTCCGTGCAGACCAGCGTGGCCGGGTGCGTGGAGGTACGGGCCACGCAGGTGGTCTCCCAGATCTGGCCCGCGGCGGACACGACGTCGAACTTGATGGTGGAACTGCCGTTCTGGCCGTGACCGTTGACGGAGATGCCGCAGGCGACCAGCGGGTAGCCGGCGTGCGTGCTGAGGTCGGTCCACTGGAAGGTCTGCGTCTCGTTGTTCCGCTGGTCGCGGATGCCCGCGTACGCCTTGCCGTTGATCAGTACGGCACGGAGCTCGTAGTCGTTGGACTCCTGCGCGGAGTCGATGTCGGTGCAGGGGGCCGCCGTTCCGGTGGCGCCGGTGAGTCCGTTGATCCCGGGCAGGCCCGAGGGCCCCGTGGCGCCGGTGGGGCCGGTGGCACCGGTGACGCCGGCGGTGCCCTGGCTTCCGGTGGCGCCCGTCGCCCCGGTGGTGCCCTGGGTTCCCGCGGGGCCGGTGGCTCCGGTGGCCCCCGGGACACCCTGGGTCCCGACCGCGCCGGTGGCGCCGGTCGTCCCTTGGGCGCCGGCCGCTCCGGTCGCTCCGGGGACGCCCTGGGTTCCCACGGCTCCCGTCGGTCCGGTGCCGCCCTGGAGTCCGGTCGCTCCGGTGGCCCCCGTAGCGCCGGTGGCGCCGACGGCTCCGGGGTCGCCCTGGGCCCCGGCCGCTCCCGTGGCGCCGGTGGCCCCCGTGGCTCCAACCGTTCCGGGGTCACCCTGGGCGCCCGCAGGGCCTGTCGCACCGGGGATCCCCTGGGCGCCGACGGCCCCCGTGGCTCCGGTGGCTCCGACCGCTCCGGGGTCGCCCTGGAGCCCGGTCGCACCCGTGGCTCCCGTGGCGCCTGTCGCGCCGGTGGTTCCCGGGTCGCCCTGGGCCCCGGCGGCTCCTGTGGCTCCGGTGATCCCTGGGTCGCCCTGGGCCCCAGTCGCTCCCGTGGCCCCGGTCTGGCCCTGGGCCCCGGCCGCTCCCGTGGCTCCGGTGGCGCCGACGTCCCCCTGAGCTCCCACGGCCCCGGTCGCTCCCGTAGCCCCGGTGGCCCCTACGGCTCCGGGGTCTCCCTGGAGTCCGGTCGAGCCCGTGGCGCCCGTGGCGCCCGTCGAGCCCGTGGCCCCGGTCCGGCCCTGGATCCCGTCCGGGCCGGTCGCGCCCGTGGCTCCGGTCACCCCGGGGTCGCCTTGGCTCCCGACCGCGCCCGTCGCTCCGGTGGCGCCGGTCCCGCCCTGAGTGCCGGCCGCTCCCGTCGCCCCGGTGGCTCCCGTGGCACCCACGTCGCCCTGAGCTCCCACCGATCCGGTCGCTCCGGTAGCCCCGGTGGCCCCTACGGCTCCGGGGTCTCCCTGGAGTCCGGTCGAGCCCGTGGCGCCCGTCGAGCCCGTGGCCCCGGTCCGGCCCTGGATCCCGTCCGGGCCGGTCGCGCCCGTGGCTCCCGTTGCCCCAGGGTCACCTTGAAGCCCGGTCGCCCCCGTCGCCCCCGTGCCACCCGGATCTCCCTGCGCCCCCGTGGCGCCGGTGGCCCCAGTAGTTCCCGTAGCCCCTGGATCCCCCTGCGCCCCGGTGACCCCGGCCGTGCCCGTATGCCCCATCGGTCCGGTCGCGCCGGTCGCCCCCGTCGCCCCGGTGTGGCCCATCGGGCCGGTCGCCCCCGTCGCCCCGGTGTCGCCCTTGGTGCCTTGTGGGCCGGTGGGGCCCGTCGGGCCGGTCGGGCCCTTGCAGTCGTCCTTGCCGCCCCGGTGGCCGCCCGGATGGGCCTGGTGCGCGTAGTCGTCGTGGTGGGAGCCGGGCTTGCAGGCGTCGCCGCCGCGCGAGGCGGCCGTCGCGTGGCCGGTCATGCTCCGGGCGACCGCCAGCGCGGGGTCGACCACCCCGGACGCCACCAGCAGCGCCAGCGAGGCGACGAGGCCGGCCTTCCGGAAGCGGTGGCGGGCCAGCGGCCCCAGCGGGGGCGCCTTCCTGGACTCAGGATTCATCTGCGGGTTCTCCTCCATCGATCAGCGGGGAACTCCCCGAAACCGATCGCGAGCTTCACCCGGCGGTGACCTGAAGATCGTCACGCTCCACCGAAACGCGCCCTATATGTCATCTCATCAGAGTAATCGGGATGATCCTCCGGACGGGCAAATGCCCGCCGCCGAAGCGAAGTTGGATCCGCCTGCGGCCAATCGGGCGCTGTTTCGGCGAAGGCCCCGCACGCGGTGCCCCCGGGGGACCGCCGTGTGCCACATTGGCCGCCGTGAAGCCGCCGACCATCTGCCTCTGCATGATCGTCAAGAACGAGTCGCGGGTCATCGAACGCTGCCTCGGCTCGGTCCGCCATCTGATCGACACCTGGGTCGTCTCCGACACCGGCTCGACGGACGGCACCCAGGACCTGATCCGCGCGGCACTCGCCGGCATCCCCGGCGAACTCCACGAGGAGCCCTGGGTCGACTTCGGCCACAACCGCACCCGGAACATCCGCCGTGCCCGCGGAAAGGCCGACTTCCTGCTCACGCTCGACGCCGACCACGTCCTGCGCCAGGACGCCCCGCTGCCCCCGCTGACGGCGACCTCGTACATGCTGCGCTACGACACCCCCGGCACCCAGCACCGCTTCAAGCACCTGATGCGCGGGGACCGGGACTGGCGCTACGAGGGCGTCACCCACGAGTACCCCTGCACCGACGAGCCCGACCTCCAGGAGAACCTGGACGCGCTGGTGATCGAGGACCACGCCGACGGAGGCTGCCGCGCCGACAAGTTCGAGCGCGACGCCCGGCTGCTTCGGGGCGAACTGGAACGCGACCCCGCCAACCCCCGCACGGTCTTCTACCTCGCCAACACCGAACGCGACCTCGGACACCCCGAGGAGGCGATCGCGCTGTACGAGCGGCGCGCGGCGATGGGCGGCTGGCCGGAGGAGGTCTACGTCTCGCTCCTGGAGGCCGGTCTTCTCAAGGCCGAGCGCACCGAGGACTGGCCGGGGGCGATGGACGCGTTCACCCGGGCCTGGGAGGCGCGTCCGCAACGGCTCGAAGCCTGCTACGAACTGGCCTCGCGGCTCAGGGTCCTGGGCCGTCACCACACCGCGCACGCCCTGCTGGGCGCCGCCCTCGACCGGCCCGAACCCGACGACCTGCTGTTCACCCGGAGCTGGGTGTACCGCTGGGGTCTGCTGTTCGAGTACTCGATCACCGCGTACTGGGTGGGCGACCACGCGGGCTCGGTCCGGGCCTGCGACCGGCTGCTGGCCCTGCCCGACCTGCCCGACGCGGTCCGGCGCCAGACCGGGATCAACCGCGAGTTCTCCGTCCGGCGCCTGGCCACCGTCCCCCAGCCGTCCCCCGTCCCCGCCGGGCCGGCGACGACGGCACGGCACCCCGCCGGCACCGGCGAGACGTAGCCGGCCCGCCGGACGCGCCTCCGCCGTACGGAGACCCACAACACCCGCCGCCGCACGAGGGGACCCACGACACTCGCCGCACGAAGGGACTCGCGGACACCCTCGCCGCACGAGGGGACCCGCCTCACCTCCCGCCCGAGCACCCGGTGACACCCCGCACGCGCACGGACGCATCCATCGGGGCCGCCGGTGCGTCTACGCGGGTATGGATCTGGAAAAACCGTCCGCAGAGCGGCCCGCATCGAGGGAGGCCGAGCGGCCCGCCCCGGCGGCCGAGGGATGTCTCGCCGTCGCCATCCGCCTCCCCGTGCGGATCGTGGTGCTCGTGCTCGTCGTGCCGGTGCGGATGGTGTGGGACGCGCTCGTCGTCGCCGGGAGGTTCCTCCGGGACACGCTGCTCCGGCCGGTCGGGCGGGCGCTCGGGCTGGTCCTGGGATGGGTGGCCCGGGCGCTGTTCGTCTGGCCCTGGGTGGCGCTGTGGCGGTACGTCCTCCGGCCGGTCGGCACGGCGCTGGTCCGGCTCGGACAGGTGCTGCTCGTCGTGCCCGCGGTCTGGCTGTACCGCGCGGTCCTGACCCCGCTCGGCCACGCCCTCAGCTGGACGGTCCGAAAGACCGCCGCGCTGCTCGTCCTGGCGCTCACGGGGGTCCTGGCCGCGATCGAGTGGTTCGGCGGCGTGGTCGGGGCCGTGTGCGGCTGGGTGTACGCGCGGCTGCTCACGCCGGTCGGGCGCGCCGTCGCCCGGGTGTTCAAGGGCGTCGGCATGATCCTGGCGGCCGTCGCGTTCGGGGTGTACACCGCCGTGGCCTGGCTGGTCCGGTACCTGCTCGTGGTTCCCGCCGTGTGGCTGTACACGTGGGTCCTCACCCCCGTCGGCAGGGCGGTCGCCTTCGTCGCCGGATGGTTCGCGCGGATCGTGGGGACGGTCTTCACCGGCATAGGAGTCGCCCTGTACCGGACGGCCCGCGTGCTGCTGGTGCTTCCCGCCCTCGCGGTGTGGCGGTGGGTCCTCGTGCCCGTCGGGCGGGCCCTGGCCGTCGTCGCCCGGGAGATCGGCGAGGCCCTGGGGCACGCGTGGCGGATCGCCGGGTACGTCTCGCTGGCCGTAGGACGCTTCCTCGCGCGTCTTTTCCGGTGGACTTTCGTGGAGCCGGCGCGCTGGGTGTACCGGACCGTGCTGACGCCCGTCGGGCACGCCGTGCGCGACCTGGTGCTGAAGCCCGCGGCCGAGGCGGCGCGCGCGGTACGGCGGACGGTACGGCAGGCGCTGGAGGCCGCCCGGGACACCGCCCGGCAGGCCCGCGCCGACTTCCGGAGGATGCTCTTCGGAACCCCCGCGGAACCACGGCCGGTCGCCCGGAGGGAACCAGCGGCCGGTGAGACACGTACTCTAGGTAGCAGTACGACCGCACTCATGAAGGACTGAGCGACACTGGGCAAGCGACAGCCCGAAGGCCCGCCGCCCGCACCCGCGGTGCAGCGCATCCGACTGCGCTACACCAAGCGCGGCCGCCTCCGGTTCACCAGCCACCGTGACTTCCAGCGCGCCTTCGAGCGTGCCCTGCGCCGTGCCGCCGTACCCATGGCGTACTCGGCAGGGTTCACTCCGCATCCGAAGGTGTCGTACGCCAATGCCGCACCCACCGGCACGGGCAGCGAGGCGGAGTATCTGGAGATCGCGCTCACCGAACGGCGCGACCCCGAGAAGCTGCGCGAGCTCCTCGACGAGTCGATGCCCCAGGGCCTCGACATCACCGAGGCGGTCGAGGCCCGCGTCTCGGGTCTCGCCGACCGGCTCACCGCCTCCGTGTGGGAGATGCGCCTCGACGGCGTGGAGCCCGCGGACGCGGAGCGCGCGGTGGAGGCGTTCAACGCGGCCGAGACCGTGGAGGTCAGCCGCAGGACGAAGAACGGCATGCGGACGTTCGACGCCCGCAGCGCCGTGGCGAGCCTCGGGACGACCCCCGAGACGCACAGTCCACAGGCTGATAGGCCGACCGACCAGCCCTGTGCGATACTGCGGCTGGTTGTTCGGCACGTGACGCCTGCCGTTCGACCCGACGACGTCCTGTCCGGTCTTCGCGCCGTGGCCGACCTGGCGCCGCCGGTCGCCGCTGCGGTGACCAGGCTGGCGCAGGGGCTGTTCGATGAAGAGACCGGCACGGTGACCGACCCGCTCGCGCCCGACCGCGAGGCAGTCGCAGGCGCCCCAGCCGATCGCACAGGGGCCGCCGAGACCGCCGCCGCGAAGGCGTCGGCGTAAGGAAGGTCCCGCGTAGGGACGGATGTCGTAGCGCAGCCCTCGTATCCGGGAGCCACCTGGGTCGGGCGGCGCACCGACCTTAAGACTTTCGCCAGGCCGTACGCACACATGGCGTACGGAACCGGCGAGACCAGGACACAGAGAGCTCCCGTGCGGCGCCCGCGCCCCGGACGGCGGCACCGCGCATCGCGCGAGCCGCGGACGTCACCGGCACTGCCGGGCCAGGCGCGGCGCCCGGGAGCCTGACGGGAGATCCACCCGCATGCTCGAGCCGACCGAACCCACCGAGGGTTCCGAGAACAACAACACTCCCAGCGACACCCTGCCGCCGCGGCGCCGCCGCCGTGCGGCGTCGCGCCCCGCCGGTCCGCCGACCGCCGCCTCCGAGGCCGCGGCCGAGACCACCGCGCCGGCCATACCGGCCGTCGCGTCCGCCGACCTCGCGGCGCAGGAGGCCCCCGCCGGGGCCCTGACCTCCGCCGAGGCCGAGGAGACGGACGAGACCGAGGAGGCCGCCGAGACGGCCGCGGTCGCCGAGGCTCCGGCCGAGGAGGCCACCGACGACGCCGCGCCGCGCCGTACGCGTCGTCGCGCCACCCGTCGTGCCTCCGCCCCCGCCGGTGCTCCCGCGGAGACCGTCGAGGCCCCCGCGCCCGCCGCCGTCGCCGAACCGGTGGCCGCGCCCGCCGAGGAGGCCCCCGCTCCGGTCGAGGAGACCGCGCCCGCCGGCCGTACGCGCCGTCGCGCCACCCGTCGTGCCTCCGCGCCCGCCGGTGCCCCCGCCGAGGCCGTGACGGCCGCCGCCGAGCCGGTGGCCGCGCCCGCCGAGGAGGCCCCGGCCCCGGCCGAGGAGACCGCGCCCGCCGCCGAGCCCGTCGCCGAGGAGTCCGCCGCCCCGCGCCGGACGACCCGCCGTCGCGCCACCCGCAGGGCCACCGCGCCCGCCGGCGCGCCCGAGGGCGACACCTCCGCCGAGCCGGCGGAGGCGCCCGTGAGCGCCGAGACCAAGGCCGAGGAGCCCGCACGGCCGACGGCCGTCGCCGCCGAGTCCGCGCAGCCGGAAGCCGCGCAGGCCGAGGCACAGGGCGAGGAGGGCGGTCCCCGCCGTGCCCGCCGCCGTGCCACCCGCAAGGCCGCCGTCGGTTTCTCGGCGCCCGCGCAGAAGGACACCGAGGAGTCCACGCGGCGCCCGGGCCGTCCCGCCGTCGCCGTGTTCCAGGCGCCGGTGTTCACCGAGCCGATGTTCCAGACGCCCGAGCGCGCCGCCGCCGCGGCCGCCGCTGAGGCGGCGGAGGCCGCCGAAGCGGTCCAGGAGCCGGCCGAGACCGTTCAGGAGCCGGCCGCCCCCCGCGGCAGGCGCCGCCGTCGCCGGGGCTTCGAGGACGAGCCCGTGGCCGTGACGGAGGAGCCGCAGGAGTCCGTCGAGGACACCGAGGCCGCCGACTCCGCCGAGGACCTGGAGTCCGCCGAGGACGCGGAGGACGCCGTCGAGGGTGACGAGGGCGAGGAGGAGTCCGCGGGCTCCCGTCGCCGTCGCCGTCGCGGTGGCCGCCGTCGCCGTCGGGGCGAGTCCGCCGAGTCGGACGGCGAGTCCGCCGAGGACGAGTACGCCGCCGAGCAGGCCGCCCAGGACGCCGAGGACACCGCCGAGCAGGTCGAGGAGGACGCCGAGGACGCGGAGGATCGCGAGGAGTCGGGCGGCTCCAGCAGCAGCCGTCGCCGTCGTCGCCGCCGCCGTCGCGCCGGTGACTCCGGCGGCGAGGCCGAGCAGCCCGGCGAGAACGACCCCGAGCGCACCGTCGTCAAGGTCCGCGAACCGCGCGGCCGGCGTGAGGAGCAGCCCTCGGACGAGGTGCAGTCCATCAAGGGCTCGACCCGTCTGGAGGCCAAGAAGCAGCGCCGCCGTGAGGGCCGTGAGCAGGGCCGCCGCCGTGTTCCGATCATCACCGAGGCCGAGTTCCTGGCCCGCCGCGAGGCCGTCGAGCGCGTGATGGTCGTCCGCCAGAGCGGCGAGCGCACCCAGATCGGCGTCCTCGAGGACAACGTGCTCGTCGAGCACTACGTCAACAAGGAGCAGGCGACCTCGTACGTCGGCAACGTCTACCTGGGCAAGGTCCAGAACGTGCTGCCGTCGATGGAGGCCGCGTTCATCGACATCGGCAAGGGCCGCAACGCGGTGCTCTACGCCGGTGAGGTCAACTTCGAGGCGCTCGGCATGGCCAATGGGCCGCGCCGCATCGAGTCCGCCCTGAAGTCCGGCCAGTCCGTCCTGGTGCAGGTCACCAAGGACCCGATCGGCCACAAGGGCGCCCGTCTGACCAGCCAGGTCTCCCTCCCGGGCCGGTACCTGGTGTACGTGCCCGAGGGCTCGATGACCGGCATCAGCCGCAAGCTGCCCGACACCGAGCGCGCGCGTCTGAAGACCATCCTCAAGAAGATCGTCCCCGAGGACGCGGGCGTCATCGTGCGCACCGCCGCCGAGGGCGCGAGCGAGGACGAGCTGCGCCGTGACGTCGAGCGTCTGCAGGCGCAGTGGGAGGACATCCAGAAGAAGGCGAAGAGCGGCAACGCCCCGACCCTGCTCTACGGCGAGCCGGACATGACCGTCCGGGTCGTCCGCGACATCTTCAACGAGGACTTCTCCAAGGTCATCGTCAGCGGCGACGAGGCGTGGGAGACCATCCACGGCTACGTCTCGCACGTGGCGCCCGACCTGACCGACCGGCTGTCGAAGTGGACCTCCGAGGTCGACGTCTTCGCCACCTACCGGATCGACGAGCAGCTGATGAAGGCGCTGGACCGCAAGGTCTGGCTGCCCAGCGGCGGCTCGCTGGTGATCGACAAGACCGAGGCCATGATCGTGGTCGACGTCAACACCGGAAAGTTCACCGGCCAGGGCGGCAACCTCGAGGAGACCGTCACCAGGAACAACCTGGAGGCGGCCGAGGAGATCGTGCGCCAGCTGCGGCTGCGTGACCTCGGCGGCATCGTCGTCATCGACTTCATCGACATGGTCCTGGAGTCCAACCGCGACCTGGTGCTGCGGCGCCTGCTGGAGTGCCTGGGCCGCGACCGTACGAAGCACCAGGTGGCCGAGGTGACCTCGCTGGGCCTCGTGCAGATGACCCGCAAGCGGGTCGGCCAGGGCCTGCTGGAGTCCTTCTCCGAGACCTGCGTCCACTGCAACGGCCGCGGTGTCATCGTGCACATGGAGCAGCCGACGTCCATCGGCGGTGGCGGCAAGCGCAAGAAGCGCGGCCGTGGCGGCGCCGAGCAGGTCCACGACCACGACCACGAGCTCACGCAGGAGTCGGCCGAGGAGCCGGAGGCGGAGACCGAGGCCGAGGTGGCCGCCGAGGTCGCCGCGCCCGTCGCGCCGGCCGAGACCGAGTTCCAGCCGGACGAGGAGCTGTACGGCAGCGCCGCCGAGGCGGAGGCCGCGGTCACCCGTGGCCGTTCGCGGCGCCGTGCCTCCCGGCGCGCGTCCGCTCCGGCGGGCGCGCCGCGGACCGAGGAGCGCGCTCCCCGGACCCGGCGCGAGGAGCGTGCCGAGCGGGCCGCCGCCCGGTCCCGCGAGGAGGCCGAGGCGGAGCCGTTCGCGGCCGAGGACCCGGTCGTCGAGGCGCCGGTGGCCGAGCAGCCGGTCACCGAGCCCGTGGCCGAGACCGTCGAGGAGGCCCCCGCGGCCGCCGTGGCGGAGCCCGAGGCCGCGCCCCAGCCCCGTACGCGCCGTCGTGCGACCCGCAAGGTGTCGGCGCCGGCCGGTTCGCCGAAGTCGGCCGAGGAGGCCGTCGTGACGGTCACGGAGCCGGTCGCGGCGCCCGTGGCCGAGACGCCGGCCGAGAGCGCCGACGAGACGGTGACGACGCCCGAGCCGGTGGCCGAGGCCCCCGCCGAGAGCGCCGCGCCGGCCCGCCCGCGCCGTCGTGCCGTCCGCAAGGCCACCGCGCCCACCGCGTCCGCGGAGGCGGCCGTCGTGGTCGTCCCGTCGGCCGCCGCGGAGCCGGTCGCCGAGTCCGGGTCCGAGGGTGCCGAGCCGGAGGCCGCCGAGGCCGACGCCGAGGCACCGGCCGCCAAGAAGGCGGCCCGCAAGACGGCCAAGAAGGTGACGGCGAAGAAGGCCGCCACCAAGAAGACCGTCGCCGCCAAGAAGACGGTCGCCAAGAAGGCCACGGCCAAGAAGGCGACCGCGAAGAAGACGGCCACGAAGTCCACGGCGAAGAAGACCGCGGCGGCGGAGCAGACGCTCTCGTCCGTCACGGCCTCCACCGACGAGGGCTGAGGCTCCCGCGACGTCCCCGGCCCCGCGCTTCCCGCGGGGCCGGGGACGTCGCGTGACCGGTGGCACACCCGCGGGGCCCGGCCTGGTTTGACCCTTTCGGCCGTGGCCCCGTAACCTTGACCGTCGGCGTGTCCCCTGACGCGCCGCATCCCCGTAAACCTCTTCCTCTCGGACACCCCGGTGACCGGGAGAGGCCTTCCGTGTTCGTTCCCGGTCGGCTGGACTGCGGGGTTCCGTTCCGAGCGAAAGAGAGATCCGCGTGTACGCCATCGTGCGCAGCGGTGGTCGCCAGCACAAGGTTGCTGTCGGCGACATCGTTGAGGTTGACAAGATTTCCACCGCCAAGGTTGGCGACACGGTCGAGCTCTCGACCCTGCTCGTTGTCGACGGCGAAGCCGTGACGAGCGACCCCTGGGTCCTTGCCGGCATCAAGGTCCAGGCCGAGGTCGTGGATCACCACAAGGGCGTCAAGATCGACATCCTTCGCTACAAGAACAAGACCGGCTACCGCCGTCGTCAGGGCCACCGCCAGCAGTACACGGCGATCAAGGTCACTGAGATCCCCGCGGCTGCGAAGTAAGGGTAGGGACTGAGACATGGCACACAAGAAGGGCGCATCGTCCACTCGGAACGGTCGCGACTCCAACGCTCAGCGGCTCGGTGTGAAGCGCTTCGGCGGTCAGACCGTCAACGCCGGTGAGATCCTGGTCCGCCAGCGTGGCACCCACTTCCACCCCGGCGTCAGCGTCGGCCGTGGCAAGGACGACACGCTGTTCGCGCTGGCCGCCGGTGCGGTCGAGTTCGGCACGCACCGTGGCCGCAAGGTCGTGAACATCGTTCCGGTCGCCTGATCGAGTCCCGTCGAGGCTGATCCGGTTCCACGCGGACCGGATCGAAGGCCTCGGGGCCCAGGCTCCGTAGAACAGAAGTTCTTCGCGAGGCGGACCTCACTTCCCCCACGGGAAGCGGGTCCGCCTTTCGCGTGTTACGCAAGAGACATTCGGTACGTACTGATGCGGGCCGAAGAACCGAAGTAACCGAAGTAACCGAAGTGCTGGAGGCACCCCACATGACCACCTTCGTGGACCGCGTCGAGCTGCACGTCGCCGCGGGTAGCGGGGGCCACGGCTGTGCCTCCGTGCACCGGGAGAAGTTCAAGCCGCTCGGCGGCCCGGACGGCGGCAACGGCGGCCGCGGCGGTGACGTGATCCTGGTCGTCGACCAGTCCGTCACCACCCTGCTCGACTACCACCACTCGCCGCATCGCAAGGCCACCAACGGCAAGCCCGGCGAGGGCGGCAACCGCTCCGGCAAGGACGGCCAGGACCTGGTCCTGCCCGTGCCGGACGGCACCGTCGTCCTCGACAAGGCGGGCAACGTCCTCGCGGACCTCGTCGGCGAGGGCACCACGTACGTCGCCGCCGAGGGCGGCCGCGGCGGTCTCGGCAACGCGGCGCTGGCCTCGGCCCGCCGCAAGGCGCCCGGCTTCGCCCTGCTCGGCGTGCCCGGCACCCTCCAGGACATCGTCCTGGAGCTGAAGACCGTCGCCGACGTGGCCCTCGTGGGCTACCCGAGCGCCGGCAAGTCCTCGCTCATCTCGGTCCTGTCCGCCGCCAAGCCGAAGATCGCGGACTACCCCTTCACGACCCTCGTCCCGAACCTGGGCGTGGTCACCGCGGGCGAGACCGTCTACACCATCGCGGACGTGCCCGGTCTCATCCCCGGCGCCAGCCAGGGCAAGGGCCTCGGCCTGGAGTTCCTGCGCCACGTCGAGCGGTGCAGCGTGCTCGTCCACGTCCTGGACACCGCCACCCTCGAATCCGAGCGCGACCCGGTCTCCGACCTCGACATCATCGAGGAGGAGCTCAAGCAGTACGGCGGTCTCGACAACCGTCCGCGCATGGTCGTCCTCAACAAGATCGACGTGCCGGACGGCAAGGACCTCGCCGACATGGTGCGCCCCGACCTGGAGGCCCGCGGCTACCGCGTCTTCGAGGTGTCCGCGGTCGCCCACATGGGTCTGAAGGAGCTCTCCTTCGCGCTCGCCGACACGGTGGCGCGCTCGCGGGCCGCGAAGCCCAAGGAAGAGGCGACCCGGATCGTCATCCGCCCGAAGGCGGTCGACGACGCGGGCTTCACCGTGACGCAGGAGGAGGACGGCCTCTTCCGCGTGCGCGGCGAGAAGCCGGAGCGCTGGGTGCGCCAGACCGACTTCAACAACGACGAGGCCGTCGGCTACCTCGCCGACCGGCTCAACCGCGTCGGTGTCGAGGCCGAGCTGATGAAGGCGGGCGCCCGCGCGGGCGACGGCGTCGCCATCGGCCCCGAGGAGAACGCGGTCGTCTTCGACTGGGAGCCCACCGTCATGGCCGGCGCCGAGATGCTCGGCCGCCGTGGCGAGGACCACCGCTTCGAGGCCCCGCGTCCCGCCGCCCAGCGCCGCCGGGACCGGCAGGCCGAGCGGGACGAGTCGGAGAAGGAGTACGACGACTTCGAGCCGTTCTAGGTCCCGACGGGCTCCGAGGCCACACCGGGGTCGTTGCGGGTCCCGACCGGACCGGAGGCCGCCCCGCGTGAACGCGGGGGAAACCCGGGGCATGGGCAGGACAACCAATCGGCCGGTCCGGCAGTCGTAACGGGCGCGGAGAGGATCTTCCTCTCCGCGCCCGTCGCGCGTTCCGCTTCAGCAGCGGACGCCAGGTCCCCCCCAGGTCAGGAACCCCATGCCCCGACGCCGTTCCTTCCTCGCCCGCCGCAGACCCTTCGTCATCGGTGTCGGTGTCGCCCTGGCCGCGGGCGCGCTGGCCGTGCCCGCCGTCAACGCCGTGCCCGTGCCGACGACCGGCTCCACCACGCCGAGCGCCAAGCGGCTGCACGACGACTTCAACGGCGACGGCTACGCCGACCTGGCGATCGGGGCGCCGGGCACCAAGGAGAGCGGTCTGAAGGGCGCCGGGGCCGTCAGCGTCCTGTACGGAGCCTCCGGCGGACTGTCCACCGCGCGCAAGCAGGTGCTGACCGCGCCCGGACACGGCGGCGGCGACACCCCCGAGTCCGGCTACGGCACCGGCCTGCGGAGTGCCGACCTCGACGGCGACGGATACGCGGATCTGCTCTCGTCCGTCGCGGTGTCGATGATGGACGTGGACAGCGGTTACGCCGTGGTCGTCAACTGGGGTGGCCCCAAAGGACTGTCGGCGACTCCCACCCGGATCGCATGGAGCCCGTACTACGAGTGGCGGGGAGAGTTCACCGTCGGTGACGTGGACGGCGACAGGCACCCGGATCTGGTGACGGCGGGCGCCGAGCAGTGGCTCTCCGACGACCCGGACGTCCAGCCGGAGGAGGACGGGACGGTGTGGCACGGCCCGTTCAACCGCGGCGGCGGCAACGCGGGCAAGGAGCACTTCACCGTCGACCCGCGGACGTCCCTGTACAAGCCGGTGATGGCGGCCGGTGACGTGACCGGGGACGGGGTGGCCGACCTCGCGGTGACCACCGGGGACCGGGGATCGCGCACCACGACGCTGCTCGCCGGCGGCAAGGACGGCTTCACCGACAAGGGACTGCTGCGCGACGCCCAGGGCCGGCCCGTCGCGGGCGAGGACATCGCGATCGGTGACCTGAACCGGGACGGGTACGGCGAGGTGATCGTCGGCCACTCGGCGTCGGACGGCGCCGGATCGCCCGCCAAGGGCGGCGCGGTGGGCGTCGTCTACGGCGGCCCCGGAGGTGCCTCGGCCACCCGTAAGCCCGTGTGGATCAGCCAGGACACCCCCGGTGTGCCCGGAACCGACGAGAACGGCGACGGCATGGGCACCGGCCTGTCCGTCGGCGACACCGACGGCGACGGCTACCTCGACGTGGCGACTGGGCTGCCCGGCGAGGACGTCGGCACCGTCACCGACGCCGGCGGCGTGCTCGTGCTCAGGGGCGGCGCCTCGGGGCTGACCGGCACCGGCGCCAGGTCGTTCACCCAGAGCACCTCCGGCGTGCCCGGTACGGCCGAGCGGCTGGACCGCTTCGGCGCCGAGACGGCCCTGGTCGACGGCGACGGCGACAAGAAGGACGGCCTGATCGTCGGTGACCCGGACGAGAACGCGGGCAACGGCGCGGTGTGGACCTTCTCCGCCGGGTCCGGCGGCGTCACGGCGAGCGGGTCGGCTTCCTTCGGCGGGGCCGGCCTGGGCCTGGCCGCGACCGGCTCCGGCTTCGGCCGGTCCCTCGACGACTGACCCCGGCCCGCCGGGTGCCTCGGCAGTCTCCGTGGCACCCGGGGCGCCCGGGGGTGTCCGGAGCGGCATCGAAGTCCCCTGGCGCGGCGGGTCGTTCGTTGCTCGTGCGTTCGTCATGCCTACGATGCGCTGTGTTCAAGAGGTGGGCCGCTGTGCCGTGTGGGCTTCCCGGTGTCCAAGAGGCAACCGACGCAAGGGAGTTCGCCGATGCCCGGAGCAGTCTCACGCGATCGTCGCCACTTTCTCACCGCCTCGGCCGCCGTGCTCGGCGCCGCCGCCTCCGCCCAGCTCTGGCTGCCCGGTACCGCACGCGCGGCCGAAACCCCGCTGCCCGACGGCGTGTTCAGCCTCGGTGTGGCCTCCGGTGACCCGCTGCCCGACGCGGTCGTGCTCTGGACCAGGCTCGCCCCCGATCCGCTGAACGGCGGCGGCATGCCCGACCGCGTCGTGCCGGTCGAGTGGGAGATCGCCGAGGACGCCCGCTTCGGCAAGCCGGTGCGCCGCGGCACCGCACAGGCCCGCCCCGAGTACGGCCACAGCGTCCACGTCGACGTGCGCGGACTGCGCCCCGACCGCGTGTACTGGTACCGCTTCCGCGTGGACGGGCAGCTCTCCCGGACCGGCCGCACCCGCACCGCGCCGCCCCCCTCCCGGGCCGGCGGATCGCTGCGCGTCGCGCTCGCCTCCTGCCAGAACTGGCAGAACGGCTACTTCACCCCGTACGCCGACATGCTCGGCCAGGACCCCGACGTCGTCCTGTTCGTCGGCGACTACATCTACGAGTCCTCGCCCTCGGCGACGGCCGTGCGCCGGCACGAGGGCACCGGGGAGCCGTACACCCTGGTCCAGTACCGCAACCGGTACGCCCAGTACCGCAGCGATCCCCACCTCGCGGCGATGCACGCGAACGCCCCCTGGGTGGTCACCTTCGACGACCACGAGGTCGACAACGACTTCGCCGGGGAGATCCCCCAGGACCCCGACAAGCAGTCGCACGACGCCTTCACGGCCCGGCTGACCGCCGCCTACCAGGCGTACTACGAGCACATGCCGGTCCGGGCCGCAGCGATCCCGGACGGACCGCACATCCGGATGTACCGCCGGCTCGACTTCGGCCGCCTGGCCCGGCTGAACGTCCTCGACACCCGCCAGTTCCGCAGCGACCAGGCGACCGGCCAGGACGGGGCGCAGGACCCCTCGCTCACCATGCTCGGCGCGGCGCAGAAGGACTGGCTGCTCCACGGGCTGCGCCACTCGCCCACCCGCTGGAACCTGATCGCCTCCCAGATCATGATGGCCGAGACCGACCTCAAGGTCGGCGAGGGCAAGCTCTGGTACTACGACGCCTGGGACGGCTACCAGGCCGAACGCAACGCCCTCATGGGGGAGTTCGCCGGAATCCGCAACCCTGTGGTGCTCAGCGGCGACCGCCACCTGACGATGATCAGCGACCTCAAGGCGGACTTCGCCGACCCGGACTCCGACACCGTGGGCGCCGAGTTCGTCGGGACCTCGATCTCCAGCGGCGGCGACCAGGACCAGAGCGCCTTCCACAAGGAGTGGGACGCGCGGATGCCGGACAACCCGCACTGGAAGTTCATCGACGCCCACCGCGGCTACCACCTCTTCGACATCCGGCGGGACGGCATCGACGCCCAGGTGCGCGTCGCGGAGACGGTGCTGAGCCCCGACGCCTCCTCCTCCGCCCTGGCCCGGCTGCGGGTCGAGGCGGGAGAACCGGGCGTACGGCTCGTCTGAGACGGCCCCGCCCTGGGACTCACCGGAGTCCCAGGGCATTCTCAGCCTGCCCTCAGCAACCGTCCTTACCGTCCTCTCACCATGGAGACCGACTGTTCGACCCCAGACACGACAGCTCCCGCGAGGCCCGGGCCCCTGCCCGCCGGGACCCGGCTGCTGCACATCGGTCCGCACAAGACCGGGACCACCTCGATCCAGGGCGCGCTGTTCGCCGCGAAGGACGCGATGGCCGCCCACGGCGTTGCCTTCCCCGCCCACAGCAGACATCCGATGGAGGCCGCCCTCGCGGTCTGCGGCCGGCCCGGCATGATGGGCGACGTCCGGCCCGCCGAGCGGCACTGGCAGCGGCTCGTCGACGCGGTGCACGCCACCGGCGAGCGGACCTCGCTGGTCAGCAGCGAGTTCTTCGCGGACGCCCCCGACGACGCGACCGCCGCCCGGATCGCCGGCGACCTGGGCCGTGACCGGGTGCACGTCCTGGTCACCCTGCGCCCGCTGGCGAAGATCATGCCCTCGCAGTGGCAGCAGTACGTCCAGAACGGACTGCGCATGGACTACGAGGACTGGCTCGACCACATGCTGCGCAGGGCTCCGTACGAGGCGCCCAACCCGAGCTTCTGGCGGCGGCACCGCCATGACCGGCTCGTCGAGCGCTGGGCGCGGGTCGTCGGCGCCGGGAACGTCACGGTCGTGGTGGTCGACGACCGCGACCGCGGCGGTCTGATGCGCGTCTTCGAGGCATTGCTCGGACTGCCCGGCGGGCTGCTGGAAGAGGCCCCGGACACCGCCAACCGTTCCCTGACACCGGCCGAGACGGAAATGCTGCGGCTTCTCAACCGGGAATTCCGAGGCAACGGGCTGCCGGACGAGATCTATTCGAAACTGGTGCGGGGCGGCGCGGTCCCGCGGATGAAGAACTGCCGTCCGCCGTCGGTGGGGGACCGGATCCGCACCCCGCGGTGGGCCCTGGAGGCCGCCGCGGACATCGGCGCGGAGATGGCCGGGCGGATCGGGGCCCTGGGCGTACGGGTCCTCGGCGACCCGGCGCTGCTGTCGGCCCCACCGGCACCGCCGTCGAAGCCATCGCCACCGTCGAAGCCGTCACCGACGCCGAGCCCGGTGCCGCCGGCGCCGGCGCCAGTGCCGGCGCCACCGAGTCCGGGGCCGGTGTCGGACCCGGGCACCGCCCCCGCCCCCGCCGTTCCCGGCGTCGACCCCGAGAGCGCCGCCCAGGCGCTGTACGGAGCGCTCGCCGCGGTGGCCGCCCAGTCCGCGCGAGCGGCCGGAATCCGGTCGGTTCACCAGACGCCGTCGGGGGAACTCGTGCGTGTGCTCGGTCACCGGGTGCTGAGGCGTCTGAGAAGAACGTGAGGAACAGCCGCGCGGGACGTGTGGAGTTACTCACAGCAAATCCGGACAATTCGGTCCGGTGTCCCCGAAGTCGCCTGTGTGCAAGGTGAATGCCCGGTTGCGCGCACAAATGCAGCGGACGGCGCTCACCTTGCACGGCGGTAACCGTAGGTGGGACCATTCCCGGGTTCCCTGTCGCCCCAAGGTAGGTCACCTGTGTCTGAGCACATTGCCAAGCCCCGTACCACCGCAGTGATCCTGGCCGGCGGGACCGGTCAGCGCGTGGGTCTGTCGATTCCGAAGCAACTGCTGAAGATCGCCGGCAAGGCGGTCATCGAGCACACGCTGACCACCTTCGAGCAGGCCGACTCGATCGACGACATCATCGTGCTCATGGCCCCGGGCTATGTGCCGGACGTCGAGAAGATCGTCGCGAAGGCGGGCTTCACGAAGGTGACCCGTGTCATCGAGGGCGGCTCGACCCGGAACGAGACCACCGAGCGCGCCATCGCCGCTCTCGGTGAGGGCCTGGCCGAGGGCGAGGACGCCAACGTCCTCTTCCACGACGCCGTGCGCCCGCTGCTGTCCGAGCGCGTCATAGACGACTGCGTCACGGCCCTGGAGCGCTACCAGGCCGTCGACGTCGCCATCCCGTCCGCGGACACGATCATCGTGACCCGCACCCACGGCGAGGACGGCGAGTTCATCACCGAGATCCCGGACCGCTCCCGGCTGCGCCGCGGCCAGACGCCCCAGGCGTTCAAGCTGTCCACGATCCGCCGCGCCTACCAGGTCGCGGCCGGTGACCCCAACTTCCAGGCCACGGACGACTGCTCGGTCGTGCTCAAGTACCTGCCGGACGTGCCGATCCACGTCGTGGCGGGCGACGAGTACAACATGAAGGTCACCCAGCCCGTCGACGTCTTCATCGCCGACAAGCTCTTCCAGCTCGCCTCCACCGCCGCGCCCGAGCAGGCCGGCGAGGCCGCCTACCGCGAGCTGCTCACCGGCAAGACCGTCGTCGTCTTCGGCGGCTCGTACGGCATCGGCAAGGACATAGCCGAGCTGGCCGAGGGCTACGGCGCGAAGACCTACGCGCTCGGCCGCTCGACCACCGGCACGCACGTCGAGAACCCCGAGGAGGTCGACGACGCGCTCTCCACGGCGTACGCGGAGACCGGGCGCATCGACTACGTCATCAACACCGCGGGCGTCCTGCGCATCGGCAAGCTGGCCGAGACGGACAACGCGACCATCGAGGAAGCGCTGAAGGTCAACTACCTGGCGCCGGTGCAGATCGCCCGCTCCTCGTACAAGTACCTGGCCGAGAGCAAGGGCCAGCTGCTGCTCTACACCTCCAGCAGCTACACCCGGGGCCGTGCCGAGTACAGCCTCTACTCCTCCACCAAGGCCGCGATGGTGAACCTCACCCAGGCGCTGTCCGACGAGTGGGCGGGCGACGGCATCCGCGTCAACTGCATCAACCCCGAGCGCACCGCGACCCCCATGCGCACCAAGGCGTTCGGCCAGGAGCCCGCGGGCTCGCTGCTCTCCTCCGAGGCCGTCGCGCACACCTCGCTGGACGTCCTGCTCTCCGAGCTCACGGGTCACGTGATCGACGTCCGCCAGCAGGACCCGACCGCGGGCGCGGGCCGTGCCTCCGGTTTCGAGGCGGCTCTGGCCAGCGTTCTGGACCGCCAGGACGGCGTGGCATAATCAAAAACGAATAGTCTTTCGGAATTCAGGCCTTTGTGTCCGCGCGTTCGCCGCGCATTCACAAGGGCCTGAGTCCGTAAAGTTCACTTTTCGCTTCTGGTTCCCTTTTCGGTATCAAAAGCACCTTTTGGTATCAAACCGGCACTCACCCCTCAAGAGCAGGTTTCTCCGTGATTTCCACCGCTATTCGCGTTGCCCGGGTGGGCAGCGCGGCCGAGCTGGCGGCGGCGGCCCTCATGATGCTGGGCTTCCCCTGCCTGATGCTCGCCGCGCTCCTGCCGAGCGTCGGCGCCTTCGCGGCCGCGGCCGCCGTGACGTACCTGGCGGACCACTATCTGCACCGGCGCGGCAGCTATCTGGTCAACCGCCTCAGCAAGGTGCGGGCCGGTCTGTCCATCAGGTTCCTGATCCGGCAGCTGCTGCTGGTCCTGCTCCTGGCGCGGCTCGACCTGTCGGACAGCATGGTCTTCTACGCGGCCATCGCGTGCTTCCTGGCCTTCTACGGCTTCCAGGCACCGCACGGCGCGCTGATCACGCTGATACGCATGCGTCGCAAGATGCCCGTCGCCACCCGCAACGTCGACCTCGGCTCGCGCGTGCGCATCCCGGACGCTCCGCCGCGCCGGCTGCTGCACCGCTCCGCGGAGAAGATGCTGCACCTCGACCTGGTGGCCGTCGTCGGCCTCCTGGTCGCCGGGGAGACCGGTGACAAGCTCTTCGGCTTCGCGGGCGTCGGCCTGACGCTGCTGCTCGCCTTCGGCTACGTCGCGGTCCTCGTCCCGTACGTGCGCGGCCGCAGGATCCCGCCGAACGCCGAGAAGGTCCTCACGGCCGTCGACGGCTGGCTGGCCGACTACCGCCCGGAGACGGTGCTCTACTTCTCCGGCTCCAAGGACTCCGCCTACCAGGTCAACATGTGGCTGGAGACGATGGAGCAGCTGGACACCCGGCCGCTGATCATCCTGCGCGAGCGGGCGATCCTGGAGCGCATGGCGCCCACCACGGTGCCGGTCATCTGCGTGCCCGGAGGGGTGCACCTGATGAACATGGACCTGTCGTCGGTCCGGGTCGCGCTCTACGCGGCCAACGTCGGCAAGAACATCCACATGCTGCGCGTGCCCACCATCCAGCACGTCTTCATCGGCCACGGCGACAGCGACAAGCTCGCCAGCGTCAACCCGTTCAGCAAGGCGTACGACGAGGTGTGGACCGCGGGCCGCGCCGGCCGCGACCGCTACGCGATAGCCGACGTCGGTGTCCGCGACGACGACATCGTCGAGGTCGGCCGTCCGCAGCTGGCCCCGATCCAGACCTGGCAGGGCGTGCCCGAGGGCCGCGTCCCCACCGTGCTGTACGCCCCCACCTGGGAGGGCTGGGACGGCAACCCCGGCAACACCTCGATCGTTCTCGCCGGCGAGAACATCGTGAAGAAGCTGGTCGCGGCCGACCCGCCGGTCCGTGTCCTGTACAAGCCGCATCCCTTCACGGGCACCGTCAGTGCCGAGGCCGGGGCCGCGCACCGGCGCATCACCGCGCTGGTCGAGAAGGCCGCCGTCGAGCGCGCCGCCGACCCCCGCTTCGCGCCCGACGCGACCGCCCAGACGGCCGCCAAGGGCGAGCTGACCCGTATCGAGGCCAGGATCGCCGAGCTGTCCGGCACGGGCGGCGAGAAGGGCGACGAGGCCGAGGCCACCCGTGACGGCATGGTCGACGCGGTCCGGCACGCCGAGATCGCCCGGCTGCGCGCCGAGTGGAACGACGTGTACTGGCGCTCCTTCGGCACCGCCGAGCACCGGGTCATCACGGGCGCGGAGCCGCGCCTGTACGACTGCTTCAACGTGTCGGACGCGATGGTCTCCGACATCTCCAGTGTCGTCTCCGACTTCATCGCGAGCGGCAAGCCGTACGCCGTCACGGACTCCGCGGAGCTCGGCGTCGAGGAGTTCAAGCGCCAGAACACCGCGGTGCGCTCCGCGGTGATCCTGTCCAACTCGGCCGCCGAACTCGGTGAGCTGCTCACCGCCGTGGCCGACCCGGCGAAGGACGCGCTGGCGGCCGGCCGCCAGGAGCTCAAGCGTTACCTCCTCGGCCCGGACGAGCCGGCCTCCATCGACCAGTTCAACTCCGCGGTGCGGAACCTGGCGCGCGAGGCCGAGCGGCGCAACGCCGGCCAGGAGAGCCTCGCCTCGGCCGAGGCCGCGGGCGTGGACCTCGCGAGCGCGGTTCCCGCCCAGCGGGTGACCGGGGAGACGGACGAAGCCGGAGCCACGGTCACCGGCTGACCCTCCGCACGCACACACGGGCATGGCCCCGGGGATTTCTCCCCGGGGCCATGCCCGTTTCTTACGTCTTCCGCCGTTCCTCTTACATCGTTCTGTGAGCCTTCACGGGCAGGCGGCAAGTGCCGGATCCTGTGACCTGGGTCATGAAATGAGTCGTCCGGGGCAACCTGCCCGTACTTCCAGTCGTCTTCTAGGTAGCGATTGAGGTGATAAGCGGGAAATGTTCTTGTGACACTTCCCGAACGAGGGGGAAACGTGACGCAACCCGACGTGACCATCGTCATCGGGGCGTACGAAGCGATGCCGTACCTGGTGAAGTGCCTGGAATCCGTCGAGGACCAGACCATCGGCCCGGAACGCATCGAGGTGATCGCCGTCGACGACGGGTCGACGGACGGCACGGGGGAGTATCTGGAGAAGTTCGCCGAGCGGGCGGCGATGTCCGTGACGGTGATCCGGCAGGCCAACTCCGGTGGCCCCAGCGGCCCGAGGAACGTCGGCCTCGCCAAGGCGAGAGGGCGCTACGTCTTCTTCCTGGACGCCGACGACTACTTCGGCCCGGAGGCGCTGGAGCGCATGGTCGCGATGGCCGACGAACAGGGCACCGACGTCGTGCTCGGCAAGGTCGTCGGGGTCAACAGGACGGCTCCGAAGACGATGTGGGGCAAGACCCTGACCCGGACCGACGTCTTCTCGTCGAACATCAAGTTCACGCTCAGCGCCCAGAAGCTGTTCCGTCGCGAGCTGCTCACCCGGCACGGAATGGTCTTCGACGAGGGGCTGAAGACCGGCGAGGACGCGCTGTTCACGATGGAGGCCTACCTCCGCGCCGACGGCGTCTCGGTGATAGCCGACTACGACTGCTACCACCTGGTCGGCCGCGACGACGGCAAGCACGTGACCAAGAGCGGCGGTTACAGCCTGCGCTTCGACTCGGCCCGCGCGCTGATGAACCTCATCGCCGCGCACGTGCCCGCCGGCCCCCGCCGCGACGCCCTGATGGTCCGGCCGTTCCTGATCACGCTGCTCCCGCAGTTCGGGCCCGGGCTGCTGAAGCAGAGCGAGAAGGTGCGCAAGCACAAGCTCGAACTGGCCAAGCCGCTGATGGACGCCTACTGGCACGAGGGCCTCGCCCGCCGGCTCAAGGTCCACGAGCGGCTGCGGCTGCACCTGGTGGCCCGCGGCCGGGGCGATCTCCTCCTGGACGTGGTGGAGTTCGTCAAGTCGAAGAAGGCCCCGGGGATAGTGCTGGAGTCCCGCGGCCGCAAGGTCTACCTCGCCTACCCGCACTTCCGCGACCAGGCCGCGGGCGTCCCGGACAGCTGCTACGTCCCGACGACCCGCGAGACGGTCACCATCGAGGGATTCAAGCCCCGCCCCAAGCCGTTCCGGCGGCTGCGCCGGGTGGCCCGGCGAGTGATCGGCCCCCGCCGCTGAGCGCGCCCCCGGGGCCCGCCCGGCCCTTCCGGTCCGCCCGGCCCCGGGGCTCCCGGAGCCGGCCGCACGGGCCGGCCGGGTGCCGTCCGGACACGACCGGTCCGGACGGCACCCCGGGCCCGGAAGGGTCCGCCTCCTACTGGCGGCCCGACTGGAGCGCCTTGCGCAGCGGGCGGCCCACCGCGCGCCGCGCCATCCGGTAGACCGAGCGCCCCGACGTACCCGCAGGCCCGGGGGTGAGCTTCAGCGCCTTGGGTCCCCGGACCAGCTCCCGCTTCAACTGCACGTTCTCCGTGGACAGTTCGGTGATACGGCTCTGGAGGAAGCCGAAGCGCGTGGTGAGTGAGGCGATGTCGGCGTCGTTCCAGGGCCGGACACCGGGCGGGAAGGCCAGCGAGCGCATGCGCTCCTCGTGGGCCGCGCCCCCGTCGCCGTGCGTGAAGGTGTTCTCCAGGCCGTTGCGGGTCAGGAACCCCGTGAAACGCTCGAAGCGCTCCCGGTGCCCGCGGACCAGCGGCCCGAAGTCCGCGTCCGCGTACAGCTGCGCCGGATTGAGGTCCGCGGGCAGCTTGGTGATCGGCCGGTGCGGGATGTCGAAGTAGCGGCACAGCTCCAGCGTGCGGGAGTCGCCGCACAGCACGGTGGCGGGTGTGCCGGCGATCAGCGCGGCGATGTTCCCGTGGATGCGGGAGCCGAAGGAGAAGTCGAAGTCGCGCAGGTCGTCGATCCAGGTGACCGGGTCGATGTAGACGCGGACCTTGTCCTCGCGGAACATCGGGTGGTCCGGATGCGTGGGCATCTCGGTCACCGCGCCGTTCGGGTCCGACAGGTCGCGCCAGTGCAACTGCCGTGCGTCGCTGAGGTTCTGGCCGATGAACCGCAGGTGCGGATAGCGTGCGTGGGCGTTGCGGACGACCGGGCCCAGCCCCTGCGTCCGCATCGCGCTGTGCGAGCCGTTGACCGCGATCCGGGACTCGGGCCCGAGCGCGTCGGCACGCTTCCGCACGTCGAGACGGTCGCCGTACATGAACAGCGAGGGGCAGCCGATGACCTCCACGTCGCTGAAGCCCATGTCCCGCAGGTACTTCTCGGTGAACTCGCCGCGCACCCCGATGGACGCGCTGCGGTCGAGGACCGCGGAGACGAACTCCCGCACGGCGGGCTCGATCGGCTTCAGCCGGGCCGGGTTGTAACTCAGCCCCGTCTGGGCGCCGATGCCCGGGACGATCACCGGGATCTTCAACTTGCGTATGAGCCGCGTGAGTCGTCTGAGCTGCGCCTCGAACGAGGGCCGGAACGCGTTGGCCAACGGGACGACGAAGGCGTCGAACTCCTCGTTGATCCGGCCGGCGGCGGCCACGTCGGTCCGGATGCCGTTCGAGACGACCTCCGTGCGCGGTGTCTCGAGGATCTTGTGCGCGGCATCGCTGAAGATCAGGTTGCCCGAGTTGGTGGCGAAGACGTCCTGGTGGAGGGCTTCTTCCACGGGAACGGCGTCGTAGGGGCTCTTGCCCGATCTCAGCAATATGCGCTTCACGGGGGGAACGGTAGGTGACACATTGTTCAACTTAACTTTGCACTGCCTTTAATTCCCATGAGGAACCCGTACAACCTTTTTCTCGTAAGCACCTCGTGATCACGCAACTACGCGCCGCCGTCCGCCTGCTGGACCGGCGGGCCGGGAGGCTCCCTCTTCGCGTAGATTGCGGGGCGGGGCACCGGGACCGACGCGAGGGGACACAGCGCAGGTGGCAGCGGCTACGCAGACCGAGACGCACGACGGCAGGGATGCCGTGGGCAAGGCCCACAGGATCGTCGTCAAGGTGGGCTCCTCGTCGCTCACCACCGCCTCCGGCGGACTGGACGCGGACCGGGTGGACGCCCTCGTGGACGTCCTCGCCAAGGCGCGCGACGGGGGAGAGAAGGAGATCGTCCTCGTCTCCTCCGGCGCCATCGCCGCGGGTCTCGCGCCGCTCGGACTGCGCCGCCGCCCCAAGGACCTCGCCCGCCAGCAGGCGGCCGCCAGCGTCGGCCAGGGCCTGCTGGTGGCCCGCTACACCGCCTCCTTCGCCCGCTACGGCATCCGCGTCGGACAGGTGCTCCTCACCTCCGACGACACCAGTCGGCGCGCGCACCACCGCAACGCCTCGCGCACCCTCGACAAGCTCCTCGCGATGGGCGCCCTGCCGGTCGTCAACGAGAACGACACGGTGGCCACCGACGAGATCCGCTTCGGCGACAACGACCGCCTCGCCGCCCTCGTCGCCCATCTCGTCCACGCCGACCTGCTGATCCTCCTCTCCGACGTGGACGGGGTCTACGACGGCGACCCCTCCAGGCCCGGCACCTCGCGGATCGCCGAGGTGCGGGAACCCGCCGACCTCGCCCACGTCGAGATCGGCAGCGCGGGCAAGGCGGGCGTCGGCACCGGCGGCATGGTCACCAAGATCGAGGCGGCCGGGATCGCCGCCGCGGCCGGCATCCCCGTGGTGCTCACCAGCGCCGTCCACGCCGCCGACGCCTTCGCGGGCCGGGACACCGGCACCTTCTTCCATGCCACCGGCAAGCGGTCGGCCGACCGGCTGCTGTGGCTCCAGCACGCCTCCACCCCGCAGGGCGCCATCGTCCTCGACGACGGGGCGGTGCGCGCCGTCGTCGAGCGGCGCACCTCGCTGCTGCCCGCGGGCATCGCGGGCGTCGAGGGCGAGTTCAGCGCCGGCGACCCGGTGGAACTGCGTGACGGCGCGGGCCGGGCCGTCGCCCGCGGACTGGTGAACTTCGACGCCAAGGAGATCCCCCAGCTGATCGGCCGCTCCACCCGGGAGCTGGCGCGCGAGCTGGGCCCCGCCTACGAACGCGAGGTCGTCCACCGCGACGACCTCGTCCTGCTGAACCCGTAGAACACGCGTGCCGGTGCGGGCGTCCGTGAGACGGGCGTCCCGGCCGGTGGACGTCACGGCGGCCCCACCGGCCCGGTTCCGGAACCGGTTCCTCAGGGGCATCGCCGGGCAAGCTGTCCGGTACACCCGTAAACGGCCGAATCCCCCGCCCCCAGCGGTGGACGTTCCGTAAAACCGCCACACGGCGGCTTCTCACCTGCTCAACTTTGTGGCAGGGAGAGTCAGGGATTCGGTGGACCATCGGGTAAAGGAGGCCGTCGTGAGACGAGTACGCCCTGGGGCGGCGGCGTCCCGCGGTGGTCCCGCCTCCCGCGCAGTGGGTGAGGAGCGGGCCCTGACCAGCGTCGCGGCCGGCGACACCTACGAAGGTGAACGTCCCGCCGACCAGCCCCGGCTGTGGCACGTCACGCTCAGCGTCTCGGGCGGCGAGGCCCCGCTCACCGAGGTGCGCCGCGGTCTCGAACAGCTCGCCCACGACCACCCCTTCCTGCTGACCAGCCGGTACGCCGGCGACCACGCGGAGATCCGCTACTGGGAAGAGGCCCGCGACCTGCACGACGCCGCGGCCGTGGCGCTGCGCCTGTGGGGAGAGCACCGCCAGACCGCCCAGCTCCCGCCCTGGGAGATCGTCGGCCTGGAGGTCATCGACCGGGAGACCTACCACCAGCGGATCGCCGAGGGCTACGGACCGCTGCCCGCCACACCTGTGGGCGTTCATCCCTTTTGAGCCTGTCTCGCCGAGTGGGACGACCGCCGATTTCGCCCGCCCGGCGCACTACCCTTCCCCCATGACCACGCTCTCGCCGTACGACTCCATGTCCCCGGTGGCCCAGGCCGCCTATCGCGCGAAGTCCGCCGCCGCCGACCTGGCGCCGCTGCCGCGCGCCGAGAAGGACGACGCGCTGCTCGCGATCGCGGACGCCCTGGAAGTACGGACGAGCGAGATCGTCGCGGCCAACGCCAAGGACATCGAGAAGGCCCGCGAGGCCGGCACCGGCGAGAGCATCGTCGACCGGCTCACGCTCACCCCCGAGCGGGTCCGCGCGATCGCCTCCGACGTCCGTGACGTCGTGGCGCTGCCCGACCCGGTCGGCGAGGTCGTGCGCGGCTCGACCCTCCCGAACGGCATCGACCTGCGCCAGGTCCGCGTCCCCCTCGGTGTCGTCGGCATCATCTACGAGGCCCGCCCGAACGTGACCGTCGACGCGGCCGCCCTGTGCCTGAAGTCGGGCAACGCGGTCCTGCTGCGCGGCTCGTCCTCCGCCTACGAGTCGAACACCGCCCTCGTACGGGTCCTGCGCGACGCCGTGGGCGGCGCCGGGCTGCCCGCCGACGCCGTCCAGCTCGTGCCCGGAGAAGGCCGGGACTCGGTGCGCGAGCTGATGCGCGCCCGCGGCCTGGTCGACGTCCTCATCCCGCGCGGCGGCGCCTCCCTGATCCGCACGGTCGTCCAGGAGTCCACCGTCCCGGTCATCGAGACCGGCACCGGCAATTGCCACGTCTACGTCGACGCCCAGGCGGACCTCGACATGGCCGTCGACATCCTCGTCAACTCCAAGGCCCAGCGGCCCAGCGTCTGCAACGCCGCCGAGACCCTCCTGGTCCACCAGGACATCGCCGCCGCGTTCCTGCCGCGCGCCCTGGACGCCCTCGCGGACGCCGGGGTCACCGTCCACGCCGACGAGCGGGTCCTCGCCTTCGCCAAGGACTCCAAGGCCACCGTCGTGGAGGCCACGGCGGAGGACTGGGACACCGAGTACCTCTCCTACGACATCGCGGCGGCCGTCGTGGACTCGCTCGACAAGGCCGTGTCGCACATCCGGCTGTGGAGTTCCGGCCACACCGAGGCCATCGTCACCACCTCGCAGCAGGCCGCCCGCCGCTTCACCCAGCTGGTCGACTCCACCACCGTCGCCGTGAACGCCTCGACCCGCTTCACCGACGGCGGCCAGTTCGGCTTCGGCGCCGAGATCGGCATCTCCACGCAGAAGCTCCACGCCCGCGGCCCCATGGGCCTTCCAGAGTTGACGAGCACCAAGTACATCGTCACGGGCGACGGCCACATCCGCCGCTGAGCCGTCGGGCCGATGCCGAGGGGCGCGCGGGTCCTCCGTGCGCCCCTCGGCCGTGAGAGGGCCCCGTGCGGGCGCCTGAGGCCGCTGTGATCCAACGCGGCCCGACGCGGACGGAGGGCGCGGACGGCCGTGGGCCGGGCGCGGGGCAAGGCGCCGGGGGCGCGCGGCGGCCGGCGCACGGCCCGTGATCCGCCGGGGCGCTGTCCGTCCCGCGGACGAATTTCCGTACCGTCTGCCCAAATTGACCCCCCGGGTCTACTCTGGATCCGTGCCGGAGGACGTGGGGGGCACGCCGTTCCCTGACGGCTGGGAGCCCGAAGACGACCACGACCGCGGGGGTGCGGACGAAGAGTTCGCCTCCGTGGTCTTCGACGAGGACTTCGTCAAGGCGGCGGTGTTCCATGAACCGACCGCCGTGGAAAGGCTGCTCGCGGCCGCCCAGGCCCGGGCGGAGGCCTCCGAGGCCGAAGCGCGCCGGGCGCACGCCCGCGGCGCCCGCGGCGACGACGAGCGCTACGAGGACGGCTACGGCCACGGCGACTTCGCCCAGGATCCCGACCTGGACGACCCGGACGACGCCGACGTCCTGGAGGGCCGCCGCGGCTTCCCCGGCCTGTACGGCCGGCCCTACGGCAAGCAGACCCGCTGGCACCGCCCCGTCGCCTGGCTCCTCGCCCTCGTCATGGGCATCGGCATGGTCGCCCTCGCCTTCACGGCGGTCTACCGCGGAGCGTCCTCCGGCGGCCGGGACCAGGTCCCCTCACCCGCCGCCTCCGGCCTCGAACAGGGCCGGCAGAAGCTCACCGGCCCGGGCCCGGCGGTCTCCGCCGTCCCCGCCCGGCCGACGGCGTCGGCGGCGCAGCGGACCCCCTGAGACCGGTCGCCGCGCGGGCCCGCCGAGGGTCGTCACCCAGCGTGACCGTCCTGGTGGGAACCTGTCAGAACTTGTCGTGCACCACAGCGTTTACCGGAGCCCCCGGAGACCTACTCTGAAGGTATGGGCGGGCCTGGAGACCCACCTGAGGGGGCGCCCGAGGGTGCTCCTGGTGGTGGCGAGGACGAGTACCGATCCGTCGTCTTCGACGAGTCGTTCGTCCGGGCTGCCCGGCTCCAGGAGTTCTCCGCCCAGGAACGCATGGCCGACCACAGCCCGGCCGTACGCCGCCGCCCGCCCCTGCAGCGCGGACTGTCCCGGCAGGCGCTGATCCTCGTCCTGCTGATAGCCATGGCCTTCGGCACCGCGATCTACATGGGCGTACGCCACCCGTACCCGACCCAGGCCACCCGAGCGGCCGAACCGCTGCGCATGACCGTGATCCCGCTCGCCCCGCAGTCCGCCGTCCCCGGCTCCGCCGCCACCGAACGGCTGTTCACCGCCAGCCCCGCCGCCGGGTTCCGCACCGGCGCCGACGGCATCACCCTGCCCGCCGTCCGGCGCACCGCGCACTTCTCCGACAGCCAGGTCGGCGTGGCCCTGACCACCGCCAGGACCTACCTCGTCGAGTCCTCCCTCGATCCGAGCGTCCTGACCGGCGGCGCCACCCGGCCCGTGCGGATCCTGCTCGACCCGCGGCAACTGGACCAGTTCGACCGGAGCTTCGACCACCCGGCCGCCGACGGGCGGCACGCCCCGACCGGCTGGCTGACCCGCTTCGACGCCACCCGGACGCAGCTCGCCGACAACCGGATCCGGGTGCAGGGCACCCTCCAGGCCGTCGAGACCGACGCGAACACCCTGGAGGTCCTCTCCGACCACACCTTCGTCTACGCCCTGAAGCCGGCCGGTGCGGCCGCCGGGGCCAAGGCCTCCCTGTTCACCGTCCGGCGCGAGCTGACCTTCCGCTTCGACCGCGACGACCTGCGCATGCACCAGGCCGAACTGGCCGTCTCCGCCGTCCAGGCCGGCCCGCTCGCGTGCTCCGACGACTCGGCGAGCCGGCTGCGGCCGCTGCTCGCGGGCGAGAAGGCCGGTCCGGGCGGCCCGGCCGGCACCGACCCGTACGCCACCGGCAGCGTCACCGCCGTGTGCGGCACGCTGGCCAGGAACGCGCAGCCGGCGGTGTAGGACGCACCGGCCGGGCCGCCCGGACCGGGGCGGTCAGTCGCGGCCGTCGGCGTCCTCGTCCTCGGAGCGGTCCTCGCGCGGCGCCCGGCCGGCACCTGAGGAGTCGGCGCCCGCGCCGCCGTCCTTGGGCGCACCGCCCGTGAAGCCCCCGAAGCCGCGCCGTACCCGGCCCCCGAGGTCCCCCGCGCCGCCCGCGATGTCGCTGACCAGCTTCATCAGCGGGTCCTTGGAGTTCTTCACGTCCCCGGCGTAACTGGCCGCCGACTGGCGGAAGGAGTCGGACACCGAGGTGTCCTTGTCCGCCTCGCGCCGCGGGTAGTGGCCGTCCATGATCCGCTGGTGGTCGCGGGACTCGGCCCACTTCTTCAGCTCCGCCGCGCGGACCGCGGTGAAGGGGTGCGTGCGCGGCAGCACGTTCAGGATCTTGAGCACCGAGTCCCGCAGGTCGCCCGCCGCCTCGTACTCCTCGGCCTGCTCCAGGAACGCGTCCACGTTCATCTCGTGCAGATGGTTGCCGCCCGCGATCTTCATCAGGGCGCGCATCGAGGCCTGCAGATCCTGGCCGGCCAGCAGCCCGGCCCGGTCGGCGGACAGCTCCGACTTGCGGAACCACTCGCGCAGCGCGGTCACGATCGCCATGATCGCGAGGTTCCCCAGCGGGATCCAGGCGACCCGGACGGCGAGGTTGGTGAGGAACAGCAGGATCGTGCGGTAGACGGCGTGACCGGACAGCGCGTGACCGACCTCGTGGCCGATGACCGACCGCATCTCCTCCTCGTCGAGCAGCTCGACGAGCCCGGTCGTCACCACGATGATCGGATCGTCCAGACCGATGCACATCGCGTTCGGCTGCGGGTCCTGGTTCACGTACATCGGCGGGACCTTCTCCAGGTCCAGGATGTAACAGGCGTCCCGCAGCATGTCGTTGAGGTGCGCGAACTGGGCGTCCGAGACGCGCACCGAATCGGACAGGAAGAGCAGCCGCAGGCTGCGCTCGGGCAGCAGACCGCTCAGCGCCTTGAAGACGGTGTCGAAGCCGCTGAGCTTGCGCAGCGCCACCAGGGCCGAGCGGTCCGCCGGGTGTTCGTAGGCCCGCGAGGAGATCCCCGGGAAGCGCCTGCGCTGCCTGCTGGGCACCTTCTCGTGCCCGTTCCGCTCGTGGTCGCCGTCGGACATGTGTTCCCCCATGTGCGTCTGAGTGCCTTATGTGCCCCCAAGGCAGTGCCCAGCCTAGGCGGAGATACCGTTGACGGGCAGTACAGAGAAGGAGTCGTACGACATGGAGCACATCCCCGCGGCCGCATGGCTCACGGAGGCCGCAGCGGCGGCGGACAAGCAGGGCCCGGGCAATCTGCTCCGCGTCGTGCTGATCGTCATGGTCGTCGGCGTGGCCCTGACCGCCTGGTTCCTGCTGCGCGGCTACAAGCGCGACGACTGAGCGGTACGACCGAGCGGGAGGACCGGCAGGGCGGCCCCGCGACCGTGTCCCCAACGGCGGAGTCGCCGTGTTCGCTGCGTGGGCGCCCGCATACGATGGGCCGACATCTTTATCCCGCACACACTGGATAGGTCCTGCCGAGATGAGCTTCCAGCACACTGCCGCACAGTTGGCCACCGTCGTCGCCGAGGGCGAGAACGGCGGCAACCACGAGAGCCTCAGCCCGTACCTGACCGGCGGCGGGGCCCTGTTCATCCTGCTCCTGCTGCTGTGGATCACCACGCGCTTCAACCGCGACCGCTGAGCCCCGAGGGCCCGCTCGGGGCCCCTCTCGGCCGAAGCCCCTCGGCCGGGCCGGTAGGGTCTGCACGCATGGGAGAGCAGGACATGCCTACCGGTCCGGCGAACGACACGGGCACCAGCGCCGCCGGCGACGCCACGGGCGGCGCGGGCGCGGCGGCCGGCGGTGCGCGCAGACGCCCGTCGACCGGCCCCGGCGGCGGCCCCTCGAACCCGGGCAAGCGCCGGCTCGGCGTCATGGGCGGAACCTTCGACCCGATCCACCACGGACACCTGGTCGCGGCCAGCGAGGTCGCCGCGCAGTTCCACCTCGACGAGGTGGTGTTCGTGCCGACCGGGCAGCCCTGGCAGAAGACCGACCGGGCGGTCACCCCGGCCGAGGACCGCTATCTGATGACCGTCATCGCGACCGCCGAGAACCCCCAGTTCTCGGTGAGCCGGATCGACATCGACCGCGGCGGCCCGACCTACACGACGGACACGCTGCGCGACCTGCGCGCGCTCAACCCCGACGCGGACCTCTTCTTCATCACCGGCGCGGACGCGCTCGGCCAGATCCTCACCTGGCGCTACACGGAAGAGCTGTTCTCCCTTGCGCATTTCATCGGGGTCACCCGGCCCGGTCACACCCTGACCGACCCGGGGCTCCCGGAGGGCGGTGTCTCGCTGGTCGAGGTTCCCGCGCTCGCCATCTCGTCCACAGACTGCCGTGCGAGAGTCGCCAAGGGCGACCCCGTCTGGTACCTGGTGCCGGACGGTGTGGTGCGCTACATCGACAAGCGTGAGCTGTACCGCGGCCAGTGAGCCGAGAGGGGCACCCGGTGAACGACCGATACGACGGATACGCGGGCGGCGAGCAGTACGAGATCGTCGGCTACGACGAGTACGGGCAGCCTGTGTACCGGCCGATCCCGCAGCAGCCCGGCCAGGGGTACGACGGCTACGACGCCGGCCAACAGCAGGGCTACGGCTACGACCCCTACGCGACGGGACGTCAGGAACCCGTCCGGCCCTACGACACGGGCCGGCAGCAGCAGATGCCGCCCTACGACACGGGGCAGCACGAGACGGTGTCCCCCTATGACACCGGCCGCCGGGGGGCCGCGCAGTCCTACGACACCGGTCAGCAGCGGGCCGTCTCCCCCTACGACACCGGTCAACAGCGGGCCGTCCCCTCCTACGACACCGGTCAACAGCGGGCCGTCCCCTCCTACGACCCCTTCGACCCGTTCGGCACGGGTGCGCCCGGGGCCGGTGGGACCGGGACCGCGCAGGCACCGTACGACGGCGGCTACGCGAGCGAGGGCGAGCCCGCGGGGGCCACGAGCACCGGGCGGCAGCCCCGGGTCGCCGAGCAGGCCGCCCGCATCCCGCAGCAGGCCCGGCCGGCGCAGGACGACGCCCCGGAGGCCGACCGGGACTACCGCACCGAGCAGTTCGCCTTCGTCGAGGAGCAGGAAGCCGAGTCCGAGGACGTCATCGACTGGCTCAAGTTCACCGAGAACCGCACGGAGCGCCGCGAGGAGGCCAAGCGCCGCGCCCGCAGCCGGGTCGTCGCCCTGGTCGTGGTCCTCGCCCTGGCCCTCGTCGGCGGCGCCGGCTACCTCTGGTACGCGGGCAAGCTGCCCGGCGGCACCTCCGACGCCAAGCCGGGGGCCTCGACGCCCGTCGCCGCGCAGAAGCGCGACGTGATCGTCGTCCATCTGCACAACACCAAGGGCGGCGGCACCTCCACGGCCCTGCTCGTGGACAACACCACCACCAAGCAGGGCACCACCGTCCTGCTGCCCAACGCCCTCGCCCTGACGGACGACGACGGCTCGACGACCACCCTCGCCAAGTCCGTCGACGACGACGGCTCCTCCGGCACCCGGGACGCGCTCGACACCGTCCTGGGCACCAGCATCCAGGGCACCTGGCGGCTCGACACCCCCTATCTGGACAACCTCGTCGAGCTCGTCGGCAACATCGAGGTCACCACCAACGCCGCGGTGCCCGACCCCGCCGACAAGAAGAAGGGCGGGGACCCGCTCGTCAAGAAGGGCGAGGACCAGACCCTCAGCGGCAAGATGGCCGTCGCCTACGCCACCTACCGCGCGCCCGGCGAGGCCCAGAACGCGCAGCTCGAGCGGTTCGGGCAGGTCATGCAGGGCGTGATGCGCAAGCTGTCCTCGGACAAGCAGGCCGCGACCACCACCGTGCAGACCCTCGCCCAGATCCTCGACCCGTCCCTGACCGACCAGGACCTCGGCGCCTTCCTCGCCAAACTGGCCGACCTCGCGAAGGGCGGCGACTACAAGACCGCGATGCTGCCCGTGCAGCAGGACGGCACCCTGAGCACGACCGCCTCCAGCGGTGTGATCAAGGACGTTCTCGGCGGTACGGCCAAGAGCCCCGACGCCGGGTCCGCGGTCCGCGTCGGCATCGAGAACGCCACCGGCGTCAAGGCGGCCACGAGCCAGGCCCGTGTCGTCCTCGTCAACGGCGGCTACACGTTCCTGGACTCCGGCACCTCGGCCGCCCGGAGCGTGTCCAGGATCACGTACGCCGACGCCGCCAGGAAGGCGGACGCCGTCGAGGTCGCCAAGACCCTGGGGCTGCCGACCGGCAGCGTCACGAAGGGCAAGGCCTCGGGCAACGCGGACGTGTCCGTCGTCCTCGGCCAGGACTACAAGATCACCAGCACCAAGACGGGGTGACCCACGAGTGACCGGCGGCACGCCCCGGGGCTCGGCCCCGGGGCGTGGCCGGAGAAACGCGTGGGGTGTCGTCGGCGGTCCGTGAGACCCTTGAGGGGTAACCGACCGCCGACGGAAAGCCGCGCAGTGACCGCCACGGACCGCTCCATCGAGCTCATCAACACCGCCGCACAGGCGGCCGCAGACAAGCTCGCGCACGACATCATCGCCTACGACGTCAGTGATGTGCTCTCCATCACCGACGCCTTTCTGCTGGCCTCCGCGCCGAACGACCGCCAGGTCAAGTCGATCGTCGACGAGATCGAGGAGCGCCTGAGCAAGGAACTCGGCGCCAAGCCGGTGCGCCGCGAGGGCGACCGCGAGGCCCGCTGGGTGCTGCTCGACTACGTCGACATCGTCGTGCACGTCCAGCACAGCGAGGAGCGCGTCTTCTACGCCCTCGAGCGGCTGTGGAAGGACTGCCCGGAGCTCGACCTGCCCGAAGAGGCCAAGGCGACCCGGGGCAAGGCCGCCGAGCACGCGAAGTTCCAGGCCGAGGAGGACTCCGCCGGCCTGGGGGAACTCCGGTGAGCGCCGAGGCCCGCGGGGCCGCGGGCCCGGCCTCCGACGGGAAGCCCGGCCGGGGCCGCCGCATCATCCTGTGGCGGCACGGCCAGACCTCCTGGAACGTGGACCGCCGGTTCCAGGGCTCGACCGACGTCGAGCTGACCGAGACGGGCATCGGGCAGGCCCGGCGCGCCGCCCGGCTGCTCGCCTCGCTGAAGCCCGACGCCATCGTCGCCTCGGACCTCCAGCGCGCCGCGGCCACGGCCGCCGAGCTGGCCGTCCTCACCGGCTTGGACGTCACCCACGACGAGGGCCTGCGCGAGACCTACGCGGGCGTCTGGCAGGGGCTGACGCACGAGGAGATCATCGCCCGCCACGGCGAGCAGTACGCCGCGTGGAAGCGCGGCGAGCCGGTGCGGCGCGGCGGGGGCGAACTGGAGACCGAGGTCGCCGACCGCGCCGCCCCCGTGGTGCTGCGGCACGCGGACAAGCTGCCCGACGACGGCACCCTCGTCGTCGTCAGCCACGGAGGCACGATCCGCACCACGATCGGCCGTCTGCTCGGCCTGGAGTCGCAGGACTGGGAGAGCCTCGGCGGTCTGTCGAACTGCTGCTGGTCCGTCCTCGGCGAGGGCGTCCGCGGCTGGCGGCTGCTCGAGCACAACGCCGGCACGCTGCCGGAGCCGGTCCTCGGCGACGACGACTGAGGCGCGCCGGGCCGCTCTTCATCCCCTCGCGCGGCCCCGGCGGGACCGGATTTCACTGCATGGCATGCAGGAGGTCAGGAGTTCAATTCTCCTTAGCTCCACAGTCGTTGAAAGCGGGCCACCCGATCAGGGTGGTCCGCTTCTTCGTTTCCCGAGTCCTTCGCCCCGGAGGCACCGGGGTCCTTCGCCCCGGAAGCGCCGGTCCGCTCCGGCCGCCGGACCGTCAGGGGCCGGGCGAGCGCCCCGGACCCCCGGGCACCGTGGCCTTCGGCACACTCTTCCGGAATCGCTTGAGTCGGTTGGGGTCCCTGGGGCGTATACCTCTGCGGACGCGCTCCCGGCGTGCTCGTATGCGCCGCCCCGTACGGCCGCGCCGGGTGCCCGTGTCCGGACTGGTACGCAGGCGTCGCTGACCGTATTGCTCCGGCCGTGGCAGAATCAAACGGCCGGAAGGGGGCGCGGCCCGACGGGAGGGAGTAGCGATGCCTGCCAGCATCCTCGAGGAGGTCGACGATCTCCTCGAAGTGGCACTGAACCGTGAGAAAGCCACCCTCCTCGACTGCCCTTCCTGCGGATCGGTCCACGTTGCCCAGGTTCTCGGTGACAACGGAGGAATCTCCTACGTGTGCACGGCCTGCGGCCACAGCTGGAGCTGATTGATGGGTGCACACAGGCGGAAATGCGATTGGTGCGGCAGTGGTACGCCGATCGTCCGCGACATGGAGCCGGTCAACCACGACTACCAGTACTGGTGCGAGGAATGCGCGCGGGCGCTGATCATAAAAGGCGACCCGATCGAGACGTACCGCGAGCTGGAGGGCGAGCCGATCTACGCACGGCTCCTCGACGAGCACTGCACGCTCAAGCGGTTCTATTCGTTCGCCACGGCCTGATCGAGGCCGTGTGACCCCGGGGACGGGCCGTCCCCGGGGCTTTCCCGTTTCCGGGAGTCTTCCGGTCCCGGGAGCCGGCCCTTCCTGGCCGCGGGCCTCCGGCCGCCCTGAAGCCGCCCCCGCGCACCGTCCGCGTCCCCGGGCGCCCCGGAGGGGCGACGGGGTGCCGTGAGCCGCCTGTGGGGCCGCTGAGGCCCGCCGGGGCCGGCGCGGCGGGCAGGGCGGGGCGGGCGCGGCGCACGCCAGGACCCGGAAAATGCGACATGCGGCGCGAATCCGTACGGACCGGAAACGATTTGGTGGTTCACTGCATGGCATGCAGGAGGTCAGGAGTTCAATTCTCCTTAGCTCCACAGTCGTTGAAAGCGGGCCACCCGATCAGGGTGGTCCGCTTCTTCGTTTCCCGGGTCCTTCACGGAACGGGCCTCCCGGCGCCACGGGTGAACCTCCCGCGCCGGGAACATCCGGAACATGCCGAGGGCGGGCCGCCGTTCCCGGCGGCCCGCTCCTTCGGGTCAGCGGCCGCTGCCGAGCGCGCGGCGCCCGCGGCCCTGGGACAGCACCGGCAGGTTGGTCCGCGAGGAGGACGAGCCCCTCGTGTCCTCCTCGATGCGCAGGGCCAGCGCCGGGCAGCGGCGCACCGCGCGCAGGGCCTTCGCCTCGGCGAACCGGGGCACCGGGGCCTGCGCCACGGTGGGGAAGCCGTCGGCGCCCAGTTCGAAGACCTCGGGAAGGAGGTCGGCGCACAGGCCGTGCCCGCGGCACAGGGTCCAGTCGACGAAGATCTTCTGGCGGGCCGGCCCCGCCTCCTGCTCGCTCGGGCCGCTCAGGACGCCCATCGGCACCTGACCGTCCTCGAAGAGCGGCAGAACGCCCTCCACGGGCCTTCCGCAGCCGTTTCCGAGGACGTGCGCGGCCAGGTCGTCCGTGAACGCCTTCAGGGTCGACTCGATGAACATCGCCGAGCCGTCCGGGTGGGAACAGGCGCCGCGCCGCTTCACCGACTTGGCGACCTGCTTCACGGCCTCCAGGGCCGCCGGGCCGCCGCCGTTGAGGATGTCCGCCAGGCCGCGCGCGGCGGCGGGCAGACCGAGGTAGCAGGGACCGCACTGGCCCGCGCTCTCGTCGGCCAGCCACTGCATCACGCGCAGCGACTCGCCCAGCGGGCAGGTCTCCTGGGTGATGGGGAGGATCGCGCCGGCGCCGAGCGCGCCGCCGACCGCCGCCAGGGAGTCGCGCGAGACGATCGCGTCGTTGACGGTCGCCGCGTCCAGCCACTTGCCGTGGTAGCCGCCGGTCAGCACGCCCTGCGGCATCGCCGGGGCGCCGGCCAGCTGGAGCACGTACCGCAGGGGCACGCCCGTGGGGACCTCGATCACCATCGGGCGCGCGACCGCGCCCGAGACGGTGAGCATGACGGTGCCGGGCTCGTCGTACAGGCCCGTGTTGCGGTAGCGCTCCGGGCCGATGCGGGCGGCGATGGCCAGCTGCGCGAACGTCTCTGCGTTCGACAGCAGGGTGGGCGCGCCCCCGACGCCCGACTGCGAGGCGCTGACCTTGCGGCCGGGCGGCACGGCCGGGCCGCCGTCGATCGAGCGGATCAGCGAGGCGGCCGCTCCGGTCACCATGCGCACCGGATTGCGCTGCACGCGCGCGCGAAGGGGCGACCCCCTGCGGTTGCTCAGCCCCCGCTCCGCCAGCGCCGCCTCCATCGAGCGCTGGGTGGACTCGCGGGTCACACCGATCACGAGCGTGCGGGCACCCATGGCCTCCGCGACGAGGAGGGCGCCGTCGAGGATGAGGTGCGGGGCACGGTTGATGAGCACCGTGTCCTTGCGGCAGGCCGGTTCGTCCTCGCTTCCGTTGACGACCACCACCGGGCGGATGCCCTTCTTGATGGCCGATTCGGCCACCGAGCGCAGCTTCTTCCCGAAGGGGAAGCCCGCCCCGCCGCGGCCCTTCAGATTGATGTCCTCGGCGAGGCTCGCCAGGTCCTCTCCGCCCAGGGGTTCGAGCGGACCGTGCACCTTGAGGTGCATGGGTAGATCAAGACGTTCAACCAGGTCGAAACCCGACGTGAGCTGCGGAAGTCCGACCACGCGGACTTCCGGGACGTCGGGCAGGGCCTCGTTCACTTAAAGCCTCCGGAAGGGGCATTCCAGGATTCACCGGAGCCAGGAGCGTCGAAGGCGCCCGGCAGTACGTCAGTCGTGGGACCGCTGTCGTACGTGTCGTTGCTGTTGTACGTGCGGTAGGACTGATTCGTCTCACCGGTGTTGTACACATCACTCGTCCCGTAGCCGCCGGTGGCCGGATTGCCATAGACGGGGGTGGTGTATCCGGTGTCCTGGAGCGGGTCGTACGCCGATGCCGGGGCCTCGCCGACCGGGGCCGACTGGGGAACGGGCCAGGCACCCTGCCCGCCGTTGCCGGCGCGCGGAAACGTCTCTGTGGGCTGGGCGTTGGAGGGCATCGGGAACTGCTGGGTGCCGGGGGCCGCGTCGCCGGGGGCCGCGGTCCGGTAGGCCGCCGCGAAGCCGGCCGTGTCCGCGGCGCCCTGCGCACCGCCGAACAGCGAGGACGTGGAGTCCTTGCGCTCCTTGCGGGGGGACGGGACGCCGTCCTCGCCCGCGGAACGACGCTCGGAGCGGCCGCCCTGACCCTCCATCGCGGCGGCGCGGGAGGCCTCCAGGTCCTCGCGGAACCCGCGGGCGCTGCCGCCGCCGGTGATCGCCAGGATCTGTGCCGCGATCCTGTGCTTGACCGGGTTCGGGGCGGCGCGCACGAGGAGGGCGGCCATGACGCCGGCCAGGCACAGCTCGTACGAGACCATGAAGAAGGGCTTCGCGGCGCGGCCCGCGAACAGGCCGTGGACCAGGGCCGCGCACAGCGCGGGGTAGGCCAGCATGTGCATCGCGCGCCAGCGGGCGGCGACGACGGCCGGAGCGGCGAACTGATTGCGCAGCGCACCGGTGATGCCGACGAAGATCATGAGCAGGCCGGCCAGCGAGCCGAGGCCGATGAGCCCGCCGATGCCCGTGACGCCCAGGCTGAAGGGGATCAGCGCGGCGATCAGGACGGTGTGGTCGAGCGCCAGCTTGACGGTGACGTGCACCAGGAGGAAGGCGATCGAGCCGACGGCGGTCACCCGGTGGACGCCCTGCGCGATGATCCGCTGGCGCGTGTCCAGGAGGAGCCGGTCCTGGGCGACCAGGCCCCAGATCACCGAACACGTCAGGGAGACCAGCGACAGGACGCCGGCGCCGAAGTTCAGGAAGTCTTGGACCGCGTTGCCTCCCACCAGCACGATCACGGGTATGAGGAACAGGGCGACAGCCGTCGCCACCCCATAGGCCGAACGGCCCATCCGGGGAAGCGAGCTGTTGTTACGACGAGGGTCCATGAGGGGTTACTCCCTACGGTTCGGGGAAGCGGTCCCGAAGGCGCACTCTAGGTCGAGAAAACGCGCCGAGCTCCACGTTTGAGTTATTGCGTTGTTACCAAAGGGCAATGAGGTCTTTGTGTTGTCCGCAAGCGTCCGTTAAGCGAAGTAAAATTTGAACATCGTTCAACGTTTTTTCCGGCCCCCGCGGGGCAGGAGAGGTGCCCGAACCGCCCGGAACCTCGTCGCGGCCCGTGCGGACGCTGCGGTACCCTGACGCCATGCGTGCCGTACGCCTTCTGCTTAGCGAGCCGCGCTGATCAGCACCGACCACTGACGCATCGTGGTCGGCATCGGCGCGGCGTCCCCTCCTGTGCGAGGGGATTTTTCGTTTCCGCGTGACACAGCCGCTGGCAGAGACGACCGATGGAGCTTTGAGGACATGAGCGAGACGAACACCGCTGCCGCCACCGCCGAGTCGGCCGCGCCGCACCGCTACACGGCCGCCCTGGCCGCCGACATCGAGGCACGCTGGCAGGACTTCTGGGACGCCGAGGGCACGTACGAGGCCCCGAATCCCACCGGTGACCTGGCCGGGGACCCGGAGCTGGCGGCCCGGCCCAAGAAGTTCATCATGGACATGTTCCCGTACCCCTCGGGCGCGGGCCTGCACGTGGGTCACCCCCTGGGCTACATCGCCACCGACGTGTACGCCCGGTTCCAGCGGATGACCGGTCACAACGTCCTGCACACCCTGGGCTTCGACGCCTTCGGCCTGCCGGCCGAGCAGTACGCCGTGCAGACCGGCACGCACCCGCGCGTGTCCACCGAGGCCAACATGGAGAACATGAAGGTCCAGCTGCGCTCGCTGGGCCTGGGCCACGACAAGCGCCGGTCGTTCGCCACGATCGACCCGGAGTACTACAAGTGGACCCAGTGGATCTTCCTGCAGATCTTCAACTCCTGGTACGACGACGAGGCCGCGAAGGCCCGCCCCGTCTCCGCCCTGATCGCCCAGTTCGAGAGCGGTGAGCGTGCCGTCCCTGCCGTCGGCGGCCACGTGCGCGCGTGGAACGAGCTGAGCGCCACCGAGCGCGCCGACGTGCTGAGCGGCTACCGCCTGGCGTACGCCTCCGACGCGCCGGTCAACTGGTGCCCGGGCCTGGGTACCGTCCTGGCCAACGAGGAGGTCACCTCCGACGGCCGCAGCGAGCGCGGCAACTTCCCCGTCTTCAAGGCCAAGCTGCGCCAGTGGAACATGCGCATCACCGCCTACGCGGACCGCCTGCTGGACGACCTGGACGCGCTGGACTGGCCCGAGGCCATCAAGCTGCAGCAGCGCAACTGGATCGGCCGCTCCGAGGGCGCCCGCGTCGACTTCCCGGTCGACGGCGAAGCGATCACGGTCTTCACCACCCGCCAGGACACCCTGTTCGGCGCCACCTACATGGTGCTGGCGCCGGAGCACCCGCTGGTCGAGAAGTTCACCCCGGCCGCCTGGCCCGAGGGCACCCACGACGTGTGGACCGGCGGCCACGCGACGCCCGCCGAGGCCGTCGCCGCCTACCGCGCGCAGGCCGCCTCGAAGTCCGACGTCGAGCGCCAGGCCGAGGCCAAGGACAAGACCGGTGTCTTCACCGGCGCGTACGCCACCAACCCGGTCAACGGCGAGAAGGTCCCGGTCTTCATCGCCGACTACGTGCTGATGGGCTACGGCACCGGCGCGATCATGGCCGTCCCGGCGCACGACACCCGCGACTTCGCCTTCGCCCGCGCCTTCGAACTGCCCGTGCGCTGTGTGGTCGAGCCCTCGGACGACCGCGGCACCGACGCCTCCACCTGGGACGACGCCTTCTCCTCGTACGACGCGAAGATCGTCAACTCCGCCGGAGAGGACATCTCCCTGGACGGTCTGGGCGTCGTCGACGCCAAGGCGCGCATCACGGAGTGGCTGGCCCGCCGGGGCATCGGCGAGGGCACCGTCAACTTCCGTCTGCGCGACTGGCTGTTCAGCCGCCAGCGCTACTGGGGCGAGCCCTTCCCGATCGTCTACGACGAGGACGGCGTCGCCCACGCGCTGCCCGAGTCGATGCTGCCGCTGGAGCTGCCGGAGGTCGAGGACTACTCGCCGCGCACCTTCGACCCGGACGACGCGAACACCTCTCCCGAGACCCCGCTGTCCCGCAACGCCGACTGGGTCCACGTCACCCTGGACCTGGAGGACGGCCGCGGCCCGCAGAAGTACCGCCGCGAGACCAACACCATGCCCAACTGGGCCGGTTCCTGCTGGTACGAGCTGCGTTACCTGGACCCGCACAACGACGAGAAGCTGGTCGACCCGGCCATCGAGCAGTACTGGATGGGTCCGCGCGAGGGACAGCCGCACGGCGGTGTCGACCTGTACGTCGGCGGTGCCGAGCACGCCGTGCTGCACCTGCTGTACGCCCGTTTCTGGTCGAAGATCCTGTTCGACCTGGGCCACGTCTCGTCCGCCGAGCCGTTCCACAAGCTGTTCAACCAGGGCATGATCCAGGCCTACGTGTACCGCGACAGCCGCGGCATCGCCGTCCCGGCCGCCGAGGTGGAGGAGCGCGACGGCGCCTACTTCTACCAGGGCGAGAAGGTCTCCCGGCTGCTGGGCAAGATGGGCAAGTCCCTGAAGAACGCGGTCACCCCGGACGAGATCTGCGACGAGTACGGAGCGGACACCCTGCGCCTGTACGAGATGGCGATGGGTCCCCTGGACGTGTCCCGCCCCTGGGACACACGCGCGGTGGTCGGCCAGTACCGCCTGCTGCAGCGGCTGTGGCGCAACGTCGTCGACGAGACGACCGGCGAGGTCACGGTCGGCTCCGCCGAGCCCGACGAGGACACGCTGCGTGCCCTGCACAAGGCCATCGACGGGGTGCGCCAGGACCTGGAGGGCATGCGGTTCAACACCGCCATCGCCAAGGTCACCGAGCTGAACAACCACCTGACCAAGGCCGGCGGCCCGGTCGCGCGGCCGGTCGCCGAGGCCCTGGTGCTGATGGTCGCGCCGCTGGCCCCGCACATCGCCGAAGAGCTGTGGCGCAAGCTGGGCCACTCCGACACGGTCGTCCACCAGGACTTCCCCGTGGCCGACCCGGCGTACGTCGTCGACGAGGCCGTGACCTGCGTCGTGCAGATCAAGGGCAAGGTCAAGGCGCGCCTGGAGGTCTCCCCGTCGATCACCGACGCGGAGCTGGAGAAGGTGGCCCTGGCCGACGAGAAGGTCGTCGCGGCGCTGGACGGCGCGGGGATCCGCAAGGTCATCGTGCGCGCGCCGAAGCTGGTGAACATCGTCACCGCGTAGCCGCGGGGCTGCGGGGCGGTCGGTGCGGCCCGGCGGCCGGTGGGTCGTCGGGTTCCGGCGGCCGACCTGGTCGTCGGCCGGGTCGTCGGGGCCGGCCGTCGCGGTGCGGCCGCCATGTCGTGAAGGGTGCCGGGCCCCGGGTCCGGCAGCCGTGCAGGTCCGGGCGGTGCGACGGCTCGGGGTAGTCCCCTACGGGCAGGTTCGGGGTCCTTTCGGAACTCCGAACCTGCCCGCAGCGTTTACCGTTGAGAGCACGGCGACAGTTGCCGCGACCGGTCGGAGGAGGAGTGTGATGGGGACCGTGATCACCGTAATCGCCTTGCTCTTCCTGCTGTTCGTGGTGTTCGGCGCCTATGCGACGGTGAAAGTGATCGGCGCCGCCAAGCGGGGCGTGGACCGCACCATCTCGCAGGCCCGCCGCACGGTCGAGGACACCACCCTGCGCGCGAAGACCTACGCCCAGCCCGGCCCCCAGGGCGAGCTCGCCCAGCTCAGACTGACCCTGCGCACCTCGATGCGCGCCACCCAGGACGCGCTCCAGGCGGGCGTCATGGAGGACGAGTCCCTGAAGGAGTCGCTGGGCCTCTTCGAGCGGCTCAGCGTCCACGGGCACGAGCTGGACGCCGAACTGAAGCGTCTGGAGGCCGAGCCCGACCGGGCCACGCTCGCCACCCGGCTCCCCGGCCTGCGTGAGCGCACCCAGCGGATCACGAAGTCGGCGGACTCGCTGCGCTGGGCCGCCCGCGACCGGGCCCACCGCTTCGCGGGCGACGACCTGGACAGCCTGAGCGCCCAGATCGACGTGGAGGCCGGCGCCCTGCGCCACTGGACCAAGGAGCCGGGGCCCGCCGCCTCCTGGCCCGACGCTCCCGGCACGGACGAGGGCACCTCGGACGGACGGACCCGCCCGGAGAGCCGGGGGTCCCGCGCCGAGGACCGGCCGAGGCCCTCGGCCATCACGCCCCCCGGCCAACGGCCCACCTACCCTTGGCAGAAGAAGCCCCGCCCCGAGAGCACGACATGATCCGGCCGTTCCTACCGCGGGCGGACGGGGCCGGGCTGCCGAGCACCCTCCCCGCCAGGTAATCTCCAGCTCATGTCCCGCCATGTCGCGATCGTCACCGATTCAACGGCCTACCTGCCGCCGCGGACGATGGAGCGCCACGGCATCACATCGGTCCCGCTGACCGTGGTCCTCGGGGACCAGGCGCTCGAGGACGGCACCGAGCTCTCGGCCCGCTCCCTCGCCCAGGCACTCCAGAAGCGGCGCCCCGTCACGACGTCCCGGCCCAGCCCCGAGGCGTTCGCCGCGACCTACCGCGAGGTCGCCGAGTCCGGCGCCACCGGAATCGTCTCGCTGCACCTGTCCTCCGAGTTCTCGGGCACCTACGACGCCGCTGTGCTCGCGGCGCGCGAGGCCCCGGTGCCGGTGCGCGTCGTCGACACCGGCATGGTCGCCATGGCCCTCGGGTTCTGCGCGCTGGCCGCCGCCGAGTCCGCCGAGGCGGGCGGGACCGTCGACGACGCGGTCACGGCCGCCGAGAAGCGGGCCGCGGGCACGTCCGCCCACTTCTACGTCGACACCCTCGACTACCTCCGCCGCGGCGGCCGGATCGGGGCGGCGCAGGCCCTGCTGGGGTCCGCGCTCGCCGTGAAGCCGCTGCTGCAGCTCCGCGACGGCCGTATCGAACTCCTGGAGAAGGTCCGCACCTCGTCCAAGGCGATCGCGCGGCTGGAGGAGATCGTGGCCGACCGCGCGGGGAGCGCCCAGGTCGACATCGCGGTGCACCATCTGGCGGCCCCCGAGCGGGCGTCGGCCCTCGCGGACCGTCTGCGGGCGCGGGTGCCGGGACTCGCCGAACTGCATGTGAGCGAGGTGGGCGCGGTGATCGGAGCGCACACCGGCCCCGGGCTGCTGGCGGCGGTCGTCTCGCCCCGATGAGGGCGCCGGAGCCGGTGGCATCCGTGTGTGTCGCTCGCACGAGTGATGGAGTTGTCCACAACTGGGCGGCTCTCCACCGGAATTGAGCAAGATCATCGCGAGATGCCGGGATGCCGGATCCTCGCGGCATGGCACTTCGACCGAGCTCACGCAGCGCGACCCCGACCAGCGGTCCGGGTCGCGGCCCCCACTCCGACAGCCGCAGCCGACACCGCCGCCGTGACGGCACCAGCCGGACCGGCCGCCACGACAGCCATGGCCGGCCCCGTCGCCACGATGCCTCGGCCGCGGCCCTGCGCCTGCGGGCCGACGCCCTGTTCACCGAACGCACCCGGGTTCGACGCGAGTCGGGCAACGGACCGCCGGACGTGGACGGCAGGGGGCGGGGGGTTCCGAGCGCGGATGCGGCAGCGGGTACGGGACTGGCGGGTACGGGACTGGCGGGTACGGACCTTCTGACCGGTCGTTCCGTCCGTGGCCCTTGGCGTCCCCGGGGGTGGGCCCCGACCGGGTTGGGTCCGACGCCTTCGATTCCGACGGCGGTGATTCCGACCGAGGTGATGCCGAACGAGGTGGTGCCGAACGAGGTGGTGCCGTCCGAGGTGATCCCGGTGGAGCCGGCCTCGGTCGGGCTGATCCCGGGCGGGCCGACTTCGGTGGGGCCTGCCTTGGCCGAGCCCACTCCGGTCGGGCTGGTCTCGGGTGATCCGACCCTGGACGATCCGGCCCGAGTCGATCAGGCCTGGGGCGGGCCGCCCGCGACCGGGCTGATCCCGGCCGATCCGACCTTTCGGGAGCCCGCCCGAGTCGCTCCGGCCCGGGTTCCGGTCGACGGGGCGACCGAGTGTCCGGTCGACGAGGTGGGCGCGTGGCGAGGGCGTGCCGGGCTCGCCGTGCGGGAGCGGCTGCCGCTGTGGCTGCAGTCGCGCTGTGGTCTGGAACGCCGCAGCGTGGTCGCGCTGAGCGTGCTCCTGGTCGTGGCCGCCGTCCTCGCCGTGCAGCACTTCTGGGCGGGCCGGACGCGGCCGGTCCGGGCTCCCGAAGTGGTGAGCGCCGCCGCACCGTACGGCGGGAAGCGCGCGCCGGGGCACGGACCGGGGGAGCCGACGCGAGCGGAATCCGGCGCCCCGGCCGGACTCCCGGGTGCCGCCGGTGCCGCCGGTGCGGGCGGGAGCGTGGTCGTCGTGGACGTGGGCGGGAAGGTCCGCGCGCCCGGGATCCAGCGACTGCCGGCCGGGTCCCGAGTCGAGGACGCCCTGCGGGCCGCCGGTGGGCCCCGGCCCGGCACGGACACCGACGGCCTCAATCGCGCCCGGCTCCTCGTCGACGGCGAACAGATCGTGGTCGGCGCGTCCGCCCCGCCCGCGGGAGCCGGACCGGGCGGTCCTGTCCTCCCGGGACCGTCGGGCGGCGGAGGATCCACGGCGGGCGCGGTGCCCGCCGCGCCGATTCCCCTCAACACGGCCACGGTCGACCAGTTCGACAGCCTGCCCGGCGTCGGCCCCGTGCTGGCCCGGCACATCATCGACTACCGCACGGCGCACGGCGGTTTCCGCTCGGTCGACGAGCTGCGCGAGGTGAGCGGGATCGGAGACCGCCGCTTCGCTGACCTCAGGAACCTGGTGCGGCCATGAGCGGAGAGCGGGCCGGACCGCTGCCGGGCGAAGGGCCGGGGGAACCGCGGGGTGCGTCGCGCCGTCCGGCCGATCCCCCCGGCGCCACCGGCCGAAGGCCCGTGCACGCGGCGGCGGGGAGCCGTCTGGGGGACGCGCACCCCAGGGCGGAGGGACCCACCGATCTGCGGCTCGTGGCGCCCGCGGCGGCGGTCTGGATCACGGCGGCCGTGAGCGTCGGCTTGTCACCGGGCTGGGTCACGGCCGTCGCGGCGGTGTCCCTGGTCATCGGCGGCGGCCTGCTGGTGGCGGGGCGGAGGGGCACCCGGGCGGGGAGGCGGTGCACCCGGGCGGGGAGGCGGTGCACACGGGCGGAAGGGAAGGTTCCGCCCGCAGGGGCCGACAGCGCGCGGGCCGGGACCAGCGCCCGTGCCGGGCCGGCGCGGCCGGGGTTGTGGGCATCGGTCTCCGCCGTGCTCCTCTGTGTCGGCGCCGCCGCGGCCTCGGCGGGACTGCACGCGGCGGACCTGCGACGCGGACCGGTCCCGGCGCTGGCGGAGAGGTTCGCCGACGTCACCGCCGAGGTGGAGCTCACCTCCGATCCCCGGCTCACCCGGCCCCGGATCACCGGGGACCACGTCGCCCCGACGGCCCTGCTGTTCGACGCGGACGTCACCCGCGTCGTCCGGGCGGACGGCACGGAGCTGGCCACCCGGACACCGGTGCTCGTGATCGTCGACGTCCGCTCGCGGCGGGGTGCGCAGGGGAAGACGGGAGGACACCGGCGTCTGGAAGCGGCCGGTGCCCCCGCGGAGGCCGGAGGGCCTCGGCGGACGGATGGGCTCGGGCTCCCGGAGACCGGCCGGCGTTCGCCGTGGCAGGGCCTGCTGCCGTCGACCCGGCTGCGCGTGACCGCACGGGTCGTGCCCGCCCTGGTGGACGGGGACGACATCGCGGCTGTGCTGCGGGTCCGCGGGAGCGCACCGCCGGAGGTGGTCGGGGCGCCGTCCGGTCCGCAACGGTTCGCGGGCCGGCTGCGCGAAGGACTGCGGCGGGCGACCGACGGTCTGGACGCGGACGCGCGGGCACTGCTGCCGGGGCTCGTGGTGGGCGACACCTCACGGATCGCACCGGAGCTGGACGAGGCCTTCAGGGCCACGGACCTCACCCATCTCCTCGCCGTCAGCGGAGGCAATCTCGTCATCGTCCTCACACTGTTCCTCGGGCCGCCGGGCCTCGCCCAGCGGGTGGAACGCCGGGGACTGGCCTCCCGGCTCGGAGTCCCGCTCCGGGCGACCGCCGTGCTCGGCGGAGCGCTCACCCTCGCGTTCGTGATCGTGTGCCGGCCGGACCCGAGCGTCCTGCGGGCGGCGGCCTGCGGATCGATCTCGCTGCTCGCCGTCGCGACCGGGCGCCGCAGATCGCTGATCCCCGCCCTGGCCGCCGCGGTGCTGCTCCTCGTGCTGTACGACCCGTGGCTCGCCCGCAGTTACGGATTCCTGCTCTCCGTCCTCGCGACCGGAGCGCTGCTCACCCTCGCCCCGCGCTGGAGCGCTGCGCTGCGCCGGCGCCGGGTGCCCGCGCGTGCGGCCGAGGCGCTGGCCGCGGCCGCCGCCGCGCAGGCCCTGTGCGCCCCGGTCGTCGCCGTGCTGTCCGCCCGGGTGAGTCTGGTGGCGGTGCCCTGCAATCTCCTCGCGGAGTTCGCGGTCACTCCGGCCACGGTGCTCGGGTTCGCCACCCTGGCGACCGCCTCCGTGGCGATGCCCGTGGCCAAGTTCACCGCGTGGTGCGCCGGTTGGCCCGCGGGGTGGATCGCGGACATCGCGCGCACGGGGGCGGCCCAGCCGGGCGGGGGAGTGGACTGGCCGGACAACTGGACGGGCGCCCTGCTGCTGGCGCTCGTCACGGCGGTGGGCGTGGCCGCGGGCCGGCGGCTGCTGAGACATCCGCCGGCGGCCGTCGTCGTCGCGGCGCTGCTCCTGCTGTTCGTGGTGCAGCCGCCGCCGCTCACCAGGGTGATCACGGGGTGGCCGCCGCCCGGCTGGAGGTTCGCGATGTGCGATGTGGGGCAGGGCGACGCGGGTGTCCTCGCGGTGGGGGACGGCAGCGCGGTGGTGGTGGACGCCGGGCCCGATCCGGCGTTGGTGGACCACTGTCTGAGCACGCTCGGGGTGACCAGGATCCCGCTGGTCGTCCTGACGCACTTCCACGCCGACCATGTGGCGGGCCTGCCGGGTGTGCTGCGGGGGCGTTCGGTGGGCGAGATCGAGACGACCGGCTTCGAAGAGCCCCCGGAGCAGGCCGAGTTCGTACGGAGGGAGGCGGCGGAACGGCACATCCCGGTGACCCGGGCCGTGGCCGGGGAGCGGAGGTGCGCCGGGCGCCTGGACTGGCGGGTCCTGTGGCCACCGCCGGATCCGGACCCGCCGCCGGACGACCCGAACGACGCCAGCGTCACCCTGCTCGTACGGTCCGCGGGGCTGCGGCTGCTGCTCCTCGGCGACCTGGAGCCGCCCGCCCAGCGGGCGTTGTCGAGATCGCCGGAAGCCGCGGGGCTGGACGGTGTCGACGTGCTCAAGGTCGCCCACCACGGTTCCGCGTACCAGGACCCGGAACTGATACGCAGGGTGGCTCCGCGCCTCGCGCTCGTCTCGGTAGGGGGAGACAACCCGTACGGACATCCCGCCCCGAGCACGGTCGGGGCCCTGCGGGCCCGGGGCGCGGTGGTGCTGCGGACCGACGAGGACGGTGATCTCGCCGTCACGGGTGCGGGCGAAGGGCTGGGTGTGGCGCGACACTGAAGGCATGAAATCCGCGCAGGCCGACGCCTACCTTCGCCGCATCGGGGCCGAGCACCCGGCGTGGCCCACGTCCGACGTGCTCCGCGAGCTGCAGCTGTGCCATCTGCGGACGGTGCCGTTCGAGAACCTGTCCATCCATCTCGGCGAGGAGATCGTGCTGGAGGAGAAGAGGCTCCTGGACAAGGTGGTGGGTGCTCGCAGAGGGGGCTTCTGCTACGAACTCAACGGCGCGTTCGGTGCGTTGCTGGGAGCGCTGGGCTTCGACGTGACGCTGCTCGCGGCACGGGTGTACGGGGACGAGGAGAAGCCGGGCATCCCGTACGACCATCTCGCGCTGCGGGTGCGGACGGTGGACGGCGGCGACTGGCTGACGGACGTCGGGTTCGGGGCGCACAGCCACTACCCGCTGTCGTTCACGGACCGGGGTGAACAGCACGATCCCGCCGGGGTGTTCCGGGTCGTGGAGTCGGCGCCGGACGCGGCGGGAGTGCGGGGTGCCGGCGGTGCGCGGGAGCACGAGGACCTCGACGTCCTCATGGGCGACAAGCGGCAGTACCGGCTGGAGGTGCGGCCGCGCGTGCTCGGGGACTTCGTCGCCGGGGCCTGGTGGCACACCACCTCGCCGCAGTCCCACTTCACCCGGTCCCTGGTCTGCTCGCGGGTCACCGAGGACGGGGGACGGATCACACTCGGCGGCCGCAGGTTCACCGTGTCCGCGGCCGACGGGACCAAGGAGGTGACGGAACTGACGACGGACGAGGAGATGCTGACCGCGTATCGGGAGCGTTTCGGGATCGAACTGGACCGGGTGCCGGAGGTCGGGAAGTTCGGGTAGTCGTGCCTCCGGTCCGATGAGCAGCGCAGATCACACGCTCCGGGTCCCGATCCCGGCCTCGGGGGCCTCCCGTGTGCCGGAAGATGTCCGGGTGAGCGACGTGAGACATGTACTGGTGCTGCCCGACCGTGACGCGGCGGAAGAGGCGGCGGAGGCCGTCGGCGACCGGTTCGGGCTGGCGGAGGAACCGCAGCTCGTCCGGGACGCCCTCGCGGGCGAGGACGACGCCGAGGACGCGCAGTGGCTGGTGGTCCTGACGGACCCCGAGGAGCGGCTGGACCCGAAGGAACTCGACGAGTTCGCGGCCGAGTGGGACGGCTGGCACGAGGAGCCGTAGTCCCGCCGCCCGTAGCCCCGCCGCTCGTAGTCCCGACGCCGGGGCCGCGGACCGGATCGCTCTCCGTGCGGTCCCGCCCGCGCTGACGGGACAGCCATGGCGTCCGTTCCCGTCCGGCCGTCCCGGCCCCGCCGCCCCGGCCCCCACGCCCGCCCCGCCAGGTGCGCGCTCGGCTCGTCACCGAGCCCCGCCCGGTCTCCTGGACCGGTGTCCCGGTGTCCCGGACCACCGGTGTCCCGGTGTCCCGGTCTGCCGGACCGGCGGGCGGAGCCGGGGGTGCCGGTCGGTCCGGGTTGTCGGTGGCGCGTGGGATGCTTTCCGTGATGGCCAAGAAGACCGCACAAGACGACCCTCTCGCCCCCGTCACGCTGGCCGTGGGCCAGGAGGATCTCCTGCTCGACCGTGCCGTGCAGGAGGTGGTGGCCGCCGCCAGGGCCGCCGACGCCGACACGGACGTCCGGGACCTCAGCCCGGACCAGTTGCAGCCGGGCACGCTCGCCGAGCTCACGAGCCCCTCGCTCTTCGCCGAGCGCAAGGTCGTGGTCGTGCGCAACGCCCAGGACCTGTCGGCCGACACGATCAAGGACGTCAAGGCGTATCTGGCCGCGCCCGCCGAGGAGATCACCCTGGTGCTCGTGCACGCGGGCGGTGCCAAGGGCAAGGGGTTGCTCGACGGCGCGCGCAAGGCGGGCGCGCGGGAGGTCGCCTGTCCCAAGATGACCAAGCCGGCGGACCGGCTGGCGTTCGTGCGCGGCGAGTTCCGGACGCTCGGCCGGGCGGCCACGCCCGAGGCCTGCCAGGCTCTCGTGGACTCCATCGGGAGCGATCTGCGGGAGCTGGCGTCCGCGGTGTCGCAGCTGACCGCGGACGTCGAGGGGACGATCGACGAGGCCGTCGTCGGGAGGTACTACACCGGGCGGGCCGAGGCGTCCAGCTTCACCGTGGCCGACCGGGCCGTGGAGGGGCGGGCGGCCGAGGCGCTGGAGGCGCTGCGGTGGTCGCTGTCGACCGGCGTGGCCCCCGTCCTGATCACCAGTGCGCTCGCGCAGGGGGTGCGGGCGATCGGGAAGCTGTCGTCCGCGCGCGGCGGCAGGCCCGCCGACCTGGCCCGTGAGCTGGGGATGCCCCCGTGGAAGATCGACCGCGTGCGGCAGCAGATGCGGGGCTGGACCCCGGACGGTGTCGCCATGGCGCTCACCGCCGTCGCGGAGGCGGACGCCGGCGTCAAGGGCGGCGGGGACGACCCCGAGTACGCCCTGGAGAAGGCGGTCGTGGCCGTCGCCCGAGCCGCCCGCGCCGGCCGCCGTTAGGACAGCCGGGACAGCACACCGAAGGCCCCGCTCGTTCTCCCGGGGAAGGGAGGGAGCGGGGCCTTCGGTTCAAGCCGGTGGATTCACGCCCGCGTGGCGAACGCAGATCGTGCGTGAATCCGGTACATCGGTCGGGGGCGGAGAGAGAGGGCCCGCCCGGGTCCGGCCGACGGTCAAGTCAGGGGTTGAGCCCCGGAGAGCTCAGCCGACTCAGCCCTGGAGGGAAGCGACCTTCGAAGCAAGCGCCGACTTCTTGTTGGCGGCCTGGTTCTTGTGGATGACGCCCTTCGAGACGGCCTTGTCGAGCTTGCGCGAAGCCTCGCGCGCCGCGACGGTGGCCTTCTCGACGTCACCCGCGGCAACAGCCTCGCGGGCCTTGCGGATCGCGGTCTTCAGAGAGGACTTGACGGCCTTGTTGCGCAGCCGGGCCTTCTCGTTGGTCTTGATCCGCTTGATCTGGGACTTGATGTTCGCCACTGATGAGCCTTTACAGGTTCAGGCGCGCAAGACGTCACGTCTCACCCGCCGTTTGATTTTCTTGGGTGCGTCTCCTGCAGAGAGGGCATGAGACACAGCCACCCAGGCTACCAGTCCCCCCGCGACCGGCCCAAACCGGTGGTGCTCCCCGGACCCGGGGGCGCTCGCCGAAGCGCTGGTCAGGGGCTTCGGACCGGTCGCGGGTCCCGCGCCGACGCGGCCCGAACCGGTCGCAGCCCCTCGCGCGTGGGACCATGGAACCTACGTATCGATCCGACCCGAGGCACAAGGCGCCTCAAGAGACAGGACCCTGCGTGCCCGCGACCCCTAACAATGTGCCCGAGCCGAGCCGTACCGACCCGGCTCTGATCCGCAATTTCTGCATCATCGCGCACATCGACCACGGCAAGTCCACGCTCGCCGACCGCATGCTCCAGCTGACCGGGGTGGTTGATCAGCGCCAGATGCGCGCTCAGTACCTCGACCGCATGGACATCGAGCGCGAGCGCGGCATCACGATCAAGTCCCAGGCGGTCCGGCTGCCCTGGGCCCCGTCCGAGGATCCGGGCCGCACCCACATCCTCAACATGATCGACACCCCCGGGCACGTCGACTTCACGTACGAGGTGTCGCGGTCCCTGGCGGCCTGCGAGGGCACGGTCCTGCTCGTCGACGCCGCCCAGGGGATCGAGGCGCAGACCCTCGCCAACCTCTACCTGGCGATGGAGAACGACCTCAAGATCATCCCCGTACTGAACAAGATCGACCTGCCGGCCGCCCAGCCGGAGAAGTTCTCCGAGGAGCTCGCGAACCTGATCGGCTGCGACCCCGAGGACGTCCTCAAGGTCTCCGCCAAGACGGGTCTCGGCGTCGAGGCGCTGCTCGACAAGGTCGTCGCCGAGATCCCCGCCCCGGTCGGCGTCCAGGACGCCCCGGCCCGCGCGATGATCTTCGACTCGGTCTACGACTCCTACCGCGGTGTCGTGACGTACGTGCGTGTCGTCGACGGCCAGCTCAACAAGCGCGAGCGCATCCGGATGATGTCCACCGGCGCCACGCACGAGCTGCTGGAGATCGGTGTCTCCGCTCCCGAGATGAAGGCGGCCGACGGCCTCGGCGTCGGTGAGGTGGGCTACCTCATCACCGGTGTGAAGGACGTCCGTCAGTCCAAGGTCGGTGACACCATCACCACCCTGGCCAAGGGCGCGACCGAGGCGCTCGGCGGGTACAAGGACCCCAAGCCCATGGTCTTCTCGGGCCTGTACCCGCTGGACGGGTCGGACTACCCCGAGCTGCGCGACGCCCTGGACAAGCTCCAGCTCAACGACGCCGCGCTGGTCTACGAGCCGGAGACCTCGGCGGCGCTGGGCTTCGGTTTCCGCGTCGGCTTCCTCGGCCTGCTGCACCTCGACGTGATCCGCGAGCGCCTGGAGCGCGAGTTCGGCCTCGACCTCATCGCGACCGCCCCGAACGTGGTCTACCGCGTCGAGATGGAGGACCGCACCGAGCACATCGTCACCAACCCGAGCGAGTTCCCCGAGGGCAAGATCGACAAGGTGTTCGAGCCTGTCGTGCGGGCGACGATCCTCGCCCCCTCGGAGTTCATCGGCGCGATCATGGAGCTGTGCCAGACCCGGCGCGGCACCCTGCTCGGCATGGACTACCTCTCCGAGGACCGGGTCGAGATCCGCTACACCCTGCCGCTCGCGGAGATCGTCTTCGACTTCTTCGACCAGCTGAAGTCCAAGACCCGCGGCTACGCCTCGCTGGACTACGAGCCCACGGGCGAGCAGACCTCCAGCCTGGTCAAGGTCGACATCCTGCTGCACGGCGACAAGGTAGACGCCTTCTCGGCGGTCACCCACAAGGACGCTGCCTACGCGTACGGCGTGCGGCTGGTCGCCAAGCTGCGCGAGCTCATCCCCCGGCAGGCCTTCGAGGTGCCCATCCAGGCGGCCATCGGCTCCCGGGTCATCGCCCGCGAGACCATCCGCGCCATCCGCAAGGACGTCCTCGCCAAGTGCTACGGCGGTGACATCTCCCGTAAGCGGAAGCTGCTGGAGAAGCAGAAGGAGGGCAAGAAGCGGATGAAGATGGTGGGCTCTGTGGAAGTTCCGCAAGAGGCCTTCATCGCCGTGCTGTCCAGTGACGACAGCGGCGGTTCCGCCAAGGGCAAGAAGTAGCCCCGCGGAATCCCGTGTTTCAGGGCCCGTCGCGCTTCGGCGCGGCGGGCCCTGTGCTTGTCTCCTGTGTGTGTCCTGCAAGAAGTGACCGGCCGCCGCCTCTTACGCACCGGCCGGACGCGCTCTAGTCTGATCTCTGCTCGGTAGTTACTCGCGAGTTAAACAACAGCCGCAATTGAGCCAGCCGCACTGCCGCGGGCCCCGGAGGATGTCGTGAGCGACACACAGACCCTGATCGAGAACCGTCCGCCGTCCGTCGCCGCCTTGTTCCTGGAGCGCGTGGCGGCTACGCCCGACGCCGAGGCATACCGGTACCCGGTACCGGCCTCGGGCGGCGGGCCGGACGAGTGGAAGTCGCTGACCTGGGCGCAGGCCGCCGAGCGGGTCTTCTCCATCGCGGCCGGTCTCATCGAACTCGGCGTCGAGCCGGAGCAGCGCGTCGCGCTCGCCTCCTCGACCCGCGTCGAGTGGATCCTGGCCGACCTCGGCATCCTCTGCGCGGGCGCGGCCACCACGACGGTGTACCCGCAGACCAACGCCGAGGAGTCGGCGTTCATCCTCTCGGACTCCGCGAGCCGGGTGCTCATCGCCGAGGACGCGGCCCAGCTCGCCAAGGCCCGGGAGAAGCGCGCGGAGCTCCCCGAGCTCACCCGGGTCGTCGTCATCGACCCCGAGGGCGTCGAGACCGACGACTGGGTCCTGACCCTCGCCGAGCTGGAGGCGCGCGGTTCCGCGTACCTGGAGAAGCACCCCGAGCTGATCAAGGAGCGCGTCGGCGCGATCACCGCCGACCAGCTCGCGACGCTCATCTACACCTCCGGCACCACGGGCCGCCCCAAGGGCGTCCGGCTGCCGCACGACAACTGGTCGTACATGGCGAAGGCGATCGCCTCGACCGGTCTGCTCGGCCAGGACGACGTCCAGTACCTGTGGCTGCCGCTCGCGCACGTCTTCGGCAAGGTCCTGACCTCCGGCCAGATCGAGGTCGGGCACGTGACCGCCGTCGACGGCCGCGTGGACAAGATCATCGAGAACCTTCCGGTGGTGCGGCCGACGTACATGGCGGCCGTCCCGCGCATCTTCGAGAAGGTCTACAACGGGGTCGCGGCCAAGGCACGGGCCGGCGGCGGCGCCAAGTACAAGATCTTCCAGTGGGCCGCCGAGGTCTCCCGCGACTACGCGAAGGCCAGCCAGGACAACTTCCGCCGCACGGGTTCGGCCTCGGTGCCGTTCGCGCTCGGCGCCAAGCACAAGGTCGCCGACGCGCTCGTCTTCGCCAAGATCCGCGAGGCCTTCGGCGGCAACCTGCGCGCCTGCATCTCCGGCTCGGCCGCGCTCGCGCCGGAGATCGGCTACTTCTTCGCCGGTGCCGGCATCCACATCCTGGAGGGCTACGGCCTCACGGAGTCCTCGGCCGCCTCCTTCGTCAACCCGGGCGAGGCCTACCGCACCGGCACGGTCGGCAAGCCGGTGCCCGGCACCGAGGTGCGCATCGCCGACGACGGCGAGATCCTGCTGCGCGGCCCCGGCATCATGGAGGGCTACCACGGGCTGCCCGACAAGACCGCCGAGGTCCTGGAGGCCGACGGCTGGTTCCACACCGGCGACATCGGCGAGCTGTCCGCGGACGGCTACCTGCGGATCACCGACCGCAAGAAGGACCTCATCAAGACCTCGGGCGGCAAGTACATCGCGCCCGCCGAGGTCGAGGGCCAGTTCAAGGCCGTCTGCCCGTACGTCTCGAACATCCTCGTGCACGGCGCCGACCGGAACTTCTGCACCGCGCTCATCGCCCTCGACGAGCCGTCGATCCTGGAGTGGGCGAAGGGCAACGGGCTGGAGGGCAAGTCGTACGCCGACGTCGTCGCGGCGCCCGCGACGGTCGCCCTCGTCGAGGGCTACGTGAAGGAGCTCAACGGTGGTCTGCAGCGCTGGCAGACCATCAAGAAGTTCCGGCTGCTGCCCCGCGACCTGGACGTCGAGCACGGCGAGATCACCCCGAGCCTCAAGCTGAAGCGCCCGGTGGTCGAGAAGGCGTACAAGCACCTCATCGACGAGATGTACGCCGGCGCCCGCGAGGCCTGACCCCGGGCCCGGCCCCTACGGGGCGGGGGTGCGCCGGATCCGTCCGCGAACGAGCGGAGGGACCCGGGGCGCCCCCGCTTTCGTGCGCGCCCCCGGCTTCGCGCACGCACCTGGCTTCGTACGGGCCCCCGCCTTCGTGTGCGCCCCGGCTTCGTGCGCACCCCCGCTTTCGTACGGCCCCCGCTTCGGTGCGCGGCCCCGCAGGACGGCAGTGGCCCCCGGGGCCGTGGACGCGGACCGGATGCTCGAATCTGTCCGTCTTCGAGCACATCCATACCATCGTTCGCATCCATGACGGCCCACTTCGGTGACTCGCCGCTTATGGACGCCGCCTTTCTGTCACCCTGGCCGCATCGTACGAGGTTCGTCCGAACTGCCCAGGGAGCCGCACAGTGGGGGCCATTCCGACGCAACGGGAGTCCACGGCGTGCGCACCGGGCGCGCTCGCGCACCACCGGGCCGGCCAGGACCTCGTGTCGCACACGTCGCTGCCGGGCACTCCGCTGGCCCCCGCGGCCGCGCGCCGCTTCCTCCGGGACACCCTCGAGCACTGGACCGAGGGTGCCGTGCCGGGCGCGGAGATCATCGACGGCCGGCTCGCCGACGACGCGACCGTGGTGGTCAGCGAGCTCGTCACCAACGCCGTCGTGCACGCGGGTACCGACGTCGACCTGGTGTGCCGCCTGGAGCGCCAGACCGACGGCCCGCCCGGCCCGCTGGTGATCGAGGTGTCGGACCACCACCCCTCGCGCGCCATACGCGAGGACGGCGCCGAGCCGCCGTACGGGACACCGGAGTACGGGCGGGGCCTGCGCCTGGTCTCGGCGCTCTCCGAGGCCTGGGGGATCACCTACCGCCCGGGCGTCAAGACCGTGTGGTCCCGGCTGCTGGTCGACGGCGCCGCCGTGCCGCCGACGCCGGCGGTGTTCACGGACGACGACGGCTTCCGCGGTCCGGGAGGGCTCCAGGACGTCGGACCTCTCGCCGGAACGGCCGGGTTCACGGACACGGGCGCGCTCACGGGCCCGGACGGCTTCACGGACCGGGACGGCTACGCGGACACGGGTGGTTACGGGGGAGCGGGCGGGTTCGCCGACGCGGGCGGTTACACGGCGACCGGCGGGTTCACGGACCCGGCCGACGGCGCGGAGTCGACCGGCGCCGGCGCCGACGCGTACGCCGAGGGGCCGCCTCCGGGGTACGGACCGGGCACCGGCGCGGACCCGTATCGCCTCGGCCCCGCGCGGGCACACGACTGGCTCGACCGGGGCGCCCTCTCGTTCCTCGCCGAGGCCTCGGACCTGCTCGCCGGGCAGCTCGACGAGGACCTGGTCGCCGCGCTGGCCGGACAGCTCCTCGTCCCGAGGCTGGCCGACTGGTGCGCCGTGTGGCTGGAGGACGAGGCCACCGACCGGGCCGGCGGTCTCGGCCTCGCCCTCGGACCCCGTCTCGCCCGCGTCTGGCACGGCAGCGAGAACCTCGTCGAGGGACTGCGCCAGGCCCTGGAGAAGGATCCGCCGTGCCTGCCCGACGCGGTCCGCTCCCGCGCCGTCCCGGTGCCCTGGCCCGGTGCGGCGCTGGGCCCCCGGGGCGCGAGCGGGGCGGCGCTGGCGTACCGGCTGATCGCGGGCGGACGGCCGCTGGGCACGCTCGTCATCGGGCGGGCCGGACCGCCCGCCTTCCCGGACGAGGTCACCGGACTCGTCGAGGACCTCAGCCGCCGTATCGCCCTGGCCATCGGCGCGGCCCGCCAGTACGCGCGCCAGGCCACCATCAGCCGGGTCCTGCAGCGCGGGCTGCTGCCCGGCGCGGTCGCCGAGATCCCCGGGGTGCGCAGCGCCCTCGTCTACGAGCCGCTGGACAAGGGCGGGCCGAGCGGCGACTTCTACGACGTGTTCCCGGCCGGCGACGGGCGCTGGTGCTTCGCGGTCGGCGACGTCCAGGGCAAGGGCCCGGAGGCCGCCGTGGTGATCGGGCTGGCCCGGCCCTGGCTGCGGCTGCTGGCCCGCGAGGGCTACGACGTCGCGGACGTCCTCGACCGCCTCAACCAGCTCCTCCTCGACGACGCGACGGAGGCGGCGGACGCGGCGGCCCGGGCGCTGGTGGCCGCGGGCGGACCCGGGCTCGGCGCCGACCTCGGCCCGCAGACCCGTTTCCTGTCCATGCTCTACGGCGAGCTGGTGCCCTTCGACGGCGGTGTGCGCTGCACGCTCGCCTCGGCGGGGCATCCGCTGCCGCTGCTGCTGGGCCCCGACGGCGTCGTACGGGAGATGGCCCGGCCGCAGACCCTGCTCGGTGTCTTCGAGGACCCCGAGTACACCTCCGAGTCCTTCGACCTGTATCCCGGCGACACCCTCCTGTGCGTCACCGACGGGGTGACCGAGCGGCGCGACGGTTCCCGCCAGTTCGACGACGACGACGGTCTCGCGCACGCCCTGGCGGAGTGCGCGGGCCTGAACGCCGAGCTGATCGCGGAACGGATCCGGACACTGGTCCACGCGTTCGGCCCCCGGCCGCCGGAGGACGACATGGCCCTGCTGGTGCTCCAGGCGGAATAGCGGAGCCCACCGGGCCCGTCCGCGCCGGACGGCGGGGCCACCGCGCCCGCCCGCGCCGGACGGCGGAGCCCACCGGGCCCGCCCGCGCCGGACGGGGGAACGCTCTGCCCGCCCGGTCCGGTCGGTGGGGAACGGCGCGCCCGCCCGTGCCGGGCCGCCGTACTCCGTGCGTGCTGGACAATGGAAGGCATGCCTTCCGCACTTCCCGACGGTGAGCCCGTCCCCGACGACGGGGCGCTGCCCGCACACGCCCTGGCCGGGGCCGCCGAGCGGCCCCTCGGGTTCTACCTCCACGTCCCGTACTGCGCGACCCGCTGCGGCTACTGCGACTTCAACACCTACACGGCGACCGAGCTGCGGGGCAGCGGGGGCGTCCTCGCCTCCCGCGACAACTACGCGGACACCCTGATCGACGAGATCCGGCTCGCCCGCAAGGTCCTCGGCGACGACCCCCGCCCGGTCCGCACGGTCTTCGTCGGAGGCGGTACGCCCACGCTGCTGGCCGCCGGTGATCTCGTACGGATGCTGGGCGCGATCCGGGACGAGTTCGGGCTCGCGGACGACGCCGAGGTCACGACGGAGGCGAACCCCGAGTCGGTCGGTCCCGAGTACCTGGCGACCCTCCGCGCCGGGGGCTTCAACCGGATCTCCTTCGGCATGCAGAGCGCCCGGCAGCACGTCCTGAAGGTGCTCGACCGCACACACACCCCGGGCCGTCCCGAGGCCTGCGTCGCCGAGGCCCGCGCGGCCGGCTTCGCACATGTGAACCTGGACCTGATCTACGGCACACCGGGGGAGTCGGACGACGACTGGCGGGCCTCCCTGGAGGCGGCCCTCGGCGCCGGTCCCGACCACATCTCCGCGTACGCGCTCATCGTCGAGGAGGGCACGCAGCTCGCGCGCCGGATCCGCCGCGGCGAGGTCCCCATGACCGACGACGACGTGCACGCGGACCGGTATCTCATCGCCGACGAGGTGATGTCGGCGGCGGGCTTCGACTGGTACGAGGTCTCGAACTGGGCCACCGCCGGCTCGCCGGACAGCCGCTGTCTGCACAACGAGCTCTACTGGCGGGGCGCCGACTGGTGGGGCGCGGGCCCCGGCGCGCACAGCCACGTGGGCGGTGTTCGCTGGTGGAACGTGAAGCATCCGGGGGCGTACGCGGCGGCACTGGCCGAGGGCCGCTCGCCAGGGGCCGGCCGCGAACTCCTCTCCGAGGAGGACCGCCGGGTCGAGCGCATCCTCCTGGAGCTGCGGCTGCGCGAGGGCTGCCCGCTCTCGCTGCTGCGCCCCGACGGGCTCGCCGCCTCCCGCCGCGCGCTGTCCGAGGGTCTCCTCGAAGAGGGCCCCTACGACGCCGGGCGCGCCGTCCTCACCCTGCGCGGCCGTCTCCTCGCGGACGCCGTCGTCCGGGACCTGGTGGACTGAACACCTGATTCCCGTACAGTCCGCGGCCATATCTGCCCCGGCTTCGCTACAGCGTCAGCGTGCGGCCCTCGGACGGGCGCGACGCCGTGTCGGCGGGCTGCCTCCGACGGGCACCGGACCTCTGGTTTCGGCGGTCGGCGGGTGGCGCCCGGCTTCCGCGGAGACCCGGACGTCAACGGGCACCTGCCCCGGACCCGGGAGGCCGGAGGCCGGGCCGTCACTCCGGCGCCGTGACGAAGTCGATCAGTTCCTCCACCCGGCCCAGGAGGGCCGGTTCCAGGTCCTTGTAGGAGTGGACCCGGGACAGGATGTGCTGCCAGGCCGCGCCGGTGTTCTCCGGCCAGCCCAGGGCCCGGCACACGCCCGTCTTCCAGTCCTGGCCGCGGGGGACGCGGGGCCAGGCCGCGATGCCGACGGACGACGGCTTCACGGCCTCCCAGACGTCGATGTACGGGTGCCCGAGCACCAGGGCGTGCTCGCTGGTGACCGCCTCCGCGATCCGGGACTCCTTCGAGCCCGGGACCAGATGGTCCACCAGGACGCCCAGCCGGGCGTCCGGTCCCGGGTCGAACTCCTCGACGACGGCCGGGAGGTCGTCGACCCCCTCCAGGTACTCCACGACGACGCCCTCGATGCGCAGGTCGTCGCCCCAGACCCGCTCCACCAGTTCCGCGTCGTGGCGGCCCTCCACATAGATGCGCCCGGCGCGCGCGACCCGGGCGCGGGCGCCGGGGACCGCCACCGATCCGGACGCCGTCCGGCCGGGCCGGGCCGGTGCCGCGGCCGCCGGGCGGACCAGCGTCACGGGCCTGCCCTCCAGCAGGAAGCCGCGCGGCTCCATCGGGAACACCCGGTGCTTGCCGAAGCGGTCCTCCAGGGTCACCGTGCCGGCCTCGCATCGGATCACCGCGCCGCAGAAGCCGGTGCCGGGCTCCTCGACGACCAGACCCGGGTCCGCCGGGACCTCGGGCACGGGCCGGGGCTTCTTCCACGGCGGGGTCAGGTCCGGAGAGTACTGGCGCATTCGGATGACGATAGGAGAAGCCGCCCGAGCCTCACCGCGACACGCCGAAACCCGCCGTCCCAGCACCTGGCGGGTCCGCCCCGCCCGCGCCTACCCCGCTACGCCGAAGCGCTCCGCCAAGGCGTCCCGCTGGGAGCGTACGAAGGCGGCGTCCACGACCGCGCCGTGGCCGGGGACGTACAGGGCGTCCTCGCCGCCCAGTTCCAGCAGCCGGTCGAGGGCCGCCGGCCAGCGCGCGGGCACCGCGTCGGGGCCGGCCTGCGGTTCGCCCGACTCCTCGACCAGGTCGCCGCAGAACACCACGGTCGGGTCGCCCGGGACGACGACCACGAGGTCGTGGGCGGTGTGGCCCTCGCCCGTCCGTACCAGCCGGACCCGGACGCCTCCGGCGAGCTCCAGTTCCCAGGTGCCCCACACGAAGTGCCTCGGCCGAACGAGGGTGTCGGCCGCCTCCTCCGCCGCCCGGGGGTCGAGCCCGTTGCGCACCGCGTCCGCGCACAGCTCCTCGCGGCCGCGCTCGTACACATCCGAGGAACCGCCCGCGGCGAGGACCTCCACGCCCGCGAACGCCGCCGCGCCGAAAACGTGGTCGAAATGCGGGTGGGTGAGCGCGATATGGGTCACACGCGCGCCCGCGAGGGCCCGCGCGTCGGCGCGCAGCAGGGCGCCCTCCGCGAGGCTCGACCCGGCGTCGATCATCAGCGCCGCCCCGTCGCCGACGACGAGCCCGGCCGTGCAGTCCCAGCCCGGAAGCCGCCGCCGCCCCACCCGGGGCGCCACCCTTTCCCACCCCAGCTCTTCCCAAGTCAGCCTCATGCGGCGACGCTAACGGTGACCGGGTGCCGTGCACGACATCGCAGGCCCGCCCTTGCCCGGGGCGCGCCTCACCGCCGTACACTGGGCCGGGGAACGTTGGCACTCGGGTGCGCTGAGTGCCAGGCGAATGCCACGAAGGCCACGAAGACCACCGAGTCGACTTCTGGAGGTGCGCGATGCTCAGCGAACGCAGGCTCGAGGTGCTGCGCGCCATCGTCCAGGACTACGTGGGCACCGAGGAGCCGGTCGGCTCCAAGGCGCTCACCGAACGGCACCGCCTCGGCGTCTCGCCGGCGACCGTCCGCAACGACATGGCGGTCCTGGAGGACGAGGGGTACATCGCCCAGCCGCACACCAGCGCCGGGCGCATCCCCACCGACAAGGGCTACCGCCTCTTCGTCGACAAGCTCGCCGGCGTCAAGCCGATGACCGCGCCCGAGCGCCGCGCCATCCAGAACTTCCTGGACGGCGCGGTCGACCTGGACGACGTCGTCGGCCGGACCGTGCGGCTGCTCGCGCAGCTCACCCGGCAGGTCGCCGTCGTGCAGTACCCCTCGCTGACCCGCTCGACCGTCCGTCACGTGGAGCTGCTGTCGCTCGCCCCCGCGCGGGTGATGCTCGTGCTGATCACGGACACCGGCCGGGTCGAGCAGCGCATGATCAACTGTCCGGCGCCGTTCGGTGAGACGTCGCTGGCGGACCTGCGGGCCCGGCTCAACAGCCGGGTCGCGGGGCGCCCCTTCGCGGACGTCCCGCAGCTCGTCCAGGACCTCCCCGAAGCCTTCGAGGCGGAGGACCGGGGTACGGTCTCGACGGTGCTCTCCACACTGCTGGAGACGCTCGTCGAGGAGACCGAGGAGCGCCTGATGATCGGCGGCACCGCCAATCTCACGCGCTTCGGACATGACTTCCCTCTCACCATCCGGCCGGTGCTCGAAGCGCTGGAGGAGCAGGTCGTGCTCCTCAAGTTGCTTGGAGAGGCCGGGGATTCGAGCATGACCGTGCGAATCGGGCACGAGAACGCGTACGAGGGACTCAACTCCACGTCCGTGGTCTCCGTCGGCTACGGTTCGGGCGGCGAGGCAGTAGCCAAACTCGGCGTGGTCGGCCCGACCCGCATGGATTACCCGGGAACGATGGGAGCGGTACGAGCGGTGGCACGGTACGTCGGACAGATCCTGGCGGAGTCTTAAGTGGCCACGGACTACTACGCCGTACTCGGCGTGCGCCGCGACGCGTCCCAGGACGAGATCAAGAAGGCGTTCCGGAGGCTCGCTCGCGAGCTGCACCCGGACGTCAATCCCGATCCGAAGACGCAGGAGCGGTTCAAGGAGATCAACGCCGCGTACGAGGTGTTGTCGGACCCGCAGAAGAAGCAGGTCTACGACCTCGGCGGCGACCCGCTGTCCCAGCAGGGCGGCGGCGGTGCCGGCGGCTTCGGCCAGGGCGGCTTCGGGAACTTCTCGGACATCATGGACGCGTTCTTCGGCACGGCGTCGCAGCGCGGACCGCGCTCGCGCACCCGCCGCGGCCAGGACGCCATGATCCGTCTGGAGATCGAGCTCGACGAGGCGGCCTTCGGCACCACGAAGGACATCCAGGTCGACACGGCCGTCGTCTGCGGCACCTGCAACGGCGAGGGCGCCGCTCCCGGCACCTCCGCGCAGACCTGTGACATGTGCCGCGGCCGCGGCGAGGTGTCCCAGGTGACGCGGTCCTTCCTCGGCCAGGTCATGACCTCGCGGCCGTGCCCGCAGTGCCAGGGCTTCGGCACCGTCGTCCCGACCCCGTGCCACGAGTGCGCGGGCGACGGCCGGGTCCGCTCCCGCCGCACCCTCACGGTCAAGATCCCGGCCGGTGTGGACAACGGCACCCGCATCCAGCTCGCGGGCGAGGGTGAGGTCGGCCCCGGCGGCGGCCCCGCCGGCGACCTGTACGTGGAGATCCACGAGCTGCCGCACTCGACCTTCCAGCGGCGCGGCGACGACCTGCACTGCACGGTCACCATCCCGATGACCGCGGCGGCCCTCGGCACCAAGGTGCCGCTGGAGACGCTCGACGGCATGGAGGAGGTCGACATCCGTCCGGGCACGCAGTCCGGCCAGTCGATCCCGCTGCACGGCCGGGGCATCACGCACCTGCGCGGCGGCGGCCGCGGCGACCTCGTCGTGCACGTCGAGGTCACCACGCCGACCAAGCTCGACCCGGAGCAGGAGCGGGTGCTGCGCGAGCTCGCCGCGCTGCGCGGCGAGGAGCGGCCCACGGGTCAGTTCCAGCCCGGTCAGCAGGGACTCTTCTCCCGGCTGAAGGACGCCTTCAACGGCCGGTGATCCACGCGGGGGCACGGAGCTGAAGCCGCTTCGTGCCCTTCGCCGCGGGGCCCGTTCCGGGCGGACGACCGGATTCGGACTTGTTGCGGGGACGTGACAACATGCCGTCATGTCCTCCGCGCTGACCGATCTCTTCCCTCACCCGATCGTGCAGGCCCCCATGGCGGGCGGAGTCTCCGTCCCGCAGCTCGCGGCGGCCGTCTCCGAGGCCGGGGGACTCGGCTTCCTCGCCGCCGGGTACAAGACCGCCGACGGCATGTACCAGGAGATCAAGCAGCTGCGCGGGCTGACCGGCCGTCCCTTCGGCGTCAACCTGTTCCTCCCGCAGCCGGAGCACGCGGACGCCGCCGCGGTCGAGGTGTACGCCCACCAGCTCGCCGGCGAGGCCGCCTGGTACGAGACCGAACTCGGCGACCCGGACAGCGGCCGGGACGACGGCTACGACGCCAAACTCGCGGTCCTCCTCGACAATCCGGTGGCCGCGGTCTCCTTCCACTTCGGCGTCCCGAAGCCGGAGACGCTCGAGGCGCTGCGCCGCGCCGGCACCCTCACCCTGGTCACCGCCACCACGGCCGAGGAAGCCCTGGGCGCGCAGCGGGCCGGCGCCGACGCGGTGATCGCGCAGGGCATCGAGGCCGGCGGACACCAGGGCACCCACCGGGACAACCCGGAGACGGACGGCACGGGCGTCGGACTGCTCTCCCTGGTCGCGCAGATCCGCGAGACGGTGGACATCCCGGTCGTCGCCGCGGGAGGCATCATGCGCGGCAGCCAGATCGCCGCCGTCCTCGCCGCCGGCGCGCACGCGGCGCAGCTCGGCACCGCCTTCCTCGCCACCCCCGAGTCCGGGGCGAGCGCCGTGCACAAGCAGGCCCTGACCGACCCCCTCTACGTCCGCACGGAGCTCACGCGCGCCTTCACCGGACGTCCGGCGCGCGCGCTGGCCAACCGCTTCATGCGCGAGCACGGCCCCTACGCCCCCGCCGCCTACCCCGAGATCCACCACCTCACCCTGCCGCTGCGCAGGGCCGCGGCCAAGGCGGGCGACGCGCAGGGCACGGCCCTGTGGGCGGGACAGGGCCACCGCATGGCGCGCGACCTGCCCGCCGGGCGGCTGGTGGAGGTACTGAACGCAGAAATCGCGGCCGCCCGGACAGCGTTGTCGGGGGCCGCCGAGATCCCGGAAGAGGGTGCGGCCCGATGACGGCACCGGTGTTCCTGGTCGAGCACTTCGACACGGACGGCGAGCAGCGCCATGTCCTCGACGGAACCGAGGGACGGCACGCCGTCTCCGTGAAGCGGCTGCACAGCGGTGAGGAGGTCCGGCTCACCGACGGGGCCGGCCGCTGGGCCGACGGCGTGGTCGTGGACACCGAGGGCAAGGACCGGCTGATCGTACGGATCGGCGCGGTCACCGAGGAGGCGCCGGAGGAGCCGCGCATCACCGTGGTCCAGGCCCTGCCCAAGGGCGACCGGGGCGAGCTGGCCGTCGAGACCATGACCGAGACCGGCGTCGACGCGATCGTCCCCTGGGCCGCCTCCCGCTGCATCACGCAGTGGCGCGGCGAGCGGGGACTGAAGGCGCTCGGCAAGTGGCGGGCCACCGCCCGGGAGGCCGGCAAGCAGTCCCGCCGGGTGCGCTTCCCGGAGGTCACGGACGCCATGACGACCAAGCAGGTTGCCGCACTTCTCGCCAAAGCCGACCTCGCCGCCGTGCTCCACGAGGACACCGCCCTGGGCACCGAGCCCTTCGCGACCGCCGCGCTGCCCGGCTCCGGGGAGATCGTCCTCGTGGTGGGTCCCGAGGGCGGCATCTCCGCCGAGGAGGTGGCACTGTTCACCGAGGCCGGCGCGAGGACCTTCCACCTGGGGCGCACCGTGCTGCGCACCTCGACGGCCGGGACCGTGGCCGCGGCGCTGCTGCTGGCCCGTACCGGCCGCTGGTCCTGACCCGCACCGGCCGCCGGTCCCGACCGCAACGGCCGGTCCCGACCCGCCCGCACCACGTCACCGTCCGCACCTCACCGGGGAATCCATGGAACTCGCTCAGGTACGACTGCTCGTCTCCGACTTCGCCGCCTGCTACCGCTTCTACTGCGAAGTCCTCGGCCTCAAGCCCCAGTCGGGCGCGGCCGAGGGCCCGTACGAGAAGTTCAGCCCCGTCACCGGGTCCGCGGGCATCGCCCTCCAGGACCGGGCCATGATGGCCGAGGTCCTCGGAGAGCTCGGCGACACCGTGACCGGGCACCGGTCGCTGGTGGTGCTGCGGGTGGACGACCTCGACAGCTACTGCGAGCAGGTCGTCTCGCGCGGCGCGACCCTGCTGCACGGCCCCGCGCCCATGACGGAGCGCATGCGCGTCGCCCACCTCAAGGACCCCGAGGGCAACCTGGTGGAACTCCAGGAGTGGCTGCTGCTGCTCGGCTGACGGACGGTCAACGGGGGCGCCCGGCAAGGGAGACGGCGGAGTCCGGCACGGAAGACGGCGGAGTCCGTGACCCCGCGGGCGCCCGGGCAACTCCTTCGGGTGGTTGTGCCCCCGATGGCCGCATGCGGTCTACCGCGCATGGCCCCGCGGTGGCACGCTGCCATTCATGGGGGCTTTGAGGCATTTCAGGCGCCGCACGCGGCGCGGACGGGTACTGACGGCCCTCGGGCTGGGCGCGGCCGGGGTGTTCGCGATGACCGCGTGCCAGCCCGTGGACGGACTGAGCACCGCGACCGTCGCCTACACGACCGACCAGACGGCGACCAAGGAACTGAACCGCCGTCACGTGGACGTGAGGTGGCTCACCTGCACGGCGCACGTGGGCACCGCCTCCACGGCGGGCGGGTCGTCCTCGCCGAGCGAGAACACCGTGGCCTCCGTCGACTGCCAGGGCCAGACCGACGACGGACGGGCCATCGTCGTCAAGGGCCGGGTGACCCGCGCCGTCAACGGCGCCTGCGTACGCGGCGACCTGCGCGCCACCGTCGGCGGACGGCAGGTCTTCCGGGTGAAGGGCCTCGGCGACTGCGACACCGGACCCACCCCGCCGGTCACCTACCACCCCACGAACGGCGGGCCGGGCCCCACCGTCACCGTCACCGTCACGAAGACGATGTGGTGCAAGGGCGACCCCACCTGCTGGCCCTCGCAGGGCAAGTGACCTGCGATCCGTACAGGGATCAAGTGATCCGAACCCCTGTCGGGGCGCGCGTGCGCTGCATAGGGTGACCGGGTGACTGAGTCCGCAGCCTCCGCGTACATCCGGTTTCCGCATCTGCACGGCGAGTTGGTCGTGTTCACGGCCGAGGACGACATCTGGGCCGCACCGCTCGACGGCGGGGGACGCGCCTGGCGGGTCAGCGCCGACAACGTACCGGTCAGCCATCCGCGCATCTCCCCGGACGGCACCACCGTCGCCTGGACGTCGACGCGCGACGGGGCCCCCGAGGTCCACGCCGCCTCCCTGGACGGCGGGCCCGCGAAACGGCTGACGTACTGGGGCAGCGCGAAGACCCAGGTGCGCGGCTGGACCCCCGACGGACAGGTGCTCGCCCTCAGCACCGAGGGCCAGGCCAGCCTGCGCCGCACCTGGGCCCGGTCCGTCCCGCTCGACGGCGGGCCCGCGACGGTCCTGCCCTACGGACCCGTGGGCGACGTCGCCCACGGCGCGGGCGGCGTCGTCCTGCTGTCCGCGCCCATGGGACGCGAGGCCGCCTGGTGGAAGCGCTACCGCGGCGGCACGGCGGGCAAGCTGTGGATCGACCGGGACGGCGACGGCGCGTTCGTCCGGCTGCACGAGGACCTCGACGGGAACATCGAGTACCCCTTCTGGGCCGGTGAGCGGATCGCGTTCCTGTCGGACCACGAGGGCGTCGGCGCCCTGTACTCCTCCCTCGGCGACGGCTCGGACCTGCGCCGCCACACCCCGGTCGACTCCTTCTACGCCCGCCACGCGGCCACCGACGGCACCCGGGTCGTATACGTGGCCGCCGGTGAACTCCGGATCCTGGACGACCTCGACGGCGCCGAACCGCGCCGTCTGGACGTCCGGCTCGGCGGCCAGCGCACCGACCAGCAGCCGCACCCGATCAGCGCCTCGCGCTGGTTCTCCGCCGCCGCGCCCGACCACACCGGACGCGGCAGCGCGGTCTCCGTGCGCGGCGCCGTCCACTGGGTCACCCACCGCTCCGGCCCCACCCGGGCCCTCGCCGACGGACAGGGCGTGCGCGCCCGGCTGCCCCGCGCCTTCCGCGCCGAGGGCGAGGAACACGTGGTGTGGGTGACCGACGCCGAGGGCGACGACGCCCTCGAGTTCGCCCCCGCCACCGGCGTCGCCCCCGGAGCCACCCCCCGACGCATCGCCGCCGGAGCGCTCGGCCGGGTCCTCGGCCTCGCCGTGGCGCCCGACGGAAGCCGCGCCGCCGTCGCCTCGCACGACGGGCGCGTGCTGCTCGTCGAGCGCGAGAGCGGAGAGGTCCGCGAGGTCGACCGCAGCGAGGACGGCGAGGTCACCGGACTCGTCTTCTCGCCCGACTCGGCCTGGCTCGCCTGGTCCCACCCGGGCCCGCGCCCGCTGCGCCAGCTCCGGCTCGCCAACACCACCGACCTGTCGGTCACCGAGGCGACCCCGCTGCGCTTCCGTGACTACGCGCCCGCCTTCACCCTCGACGGCAAGCACCTCGCCTTCCTCTCGGCCCGCGCCTTCGACCCCGTCTACGACGAGCACGTCTTCGACCTGGCCTTCGTCGGCGGCTCCCGGCCGTACCTGATCACCCTGGCCGCGACGACCCCGTCCCCGTTCGGACCGCAGCGGCACGGCAGGCCCTTCGAGGCACCGGACAAGGACGAGACGCCCGACAGCGAGGGCGCCCCCAGCACCCGTATCGACCTGGACGGACTCGCCGACCGGATCGTGCCCTTCCCCGTCGAGGCCGCCCGTTACTCCACGCTGCGCGCCGCCAAGGACGGAGTGCTGTGGCTGCGCCACCCGGTCCGGGGCGTGCTCGGCGCCTCCCGCGCCACCCCGGACGATCCGGACCCGAAGACGGAGCTGGAGCGGTACGACCTCGCGCAGCAGCGCATCGAGCATCTCGCCGCCGACGCCGACCACTTCACCGTCACCGGCGACGGCAAGCGGGTCCTGCTGTGGACCGACGGCAAGCTCAAGGTCGTGCCCAGCGACCGGCGTGCCTCGCTGGACGACGAGAGCGACACGAACATCACCGTCGACCTGTCCCGGGTGCGCCAGAGCGTCGATCCGGCCGCCGAGTGGCGCCAGATGTACGACGAGACGGGCCGGCTCATGCGGGACAACTTCTGGCGGCCGGACCTGGGCGGCGTCGACTGGGACGGTGTCCTGGAGCGCTACCGGCCGGTGCTGGACCGCATCGCCACCCACGACGACCTCGTGGACCTGCTGTGGGAGGTGCAGGGCGAACTCGGCACCTCGCACGCCTATGTCTCCCCGCGCGGCGGCTGGGGCGGCGGCGACCGGGCGCAGGGGCTCCTCGGGGCGGACATCGCCCGTCATGAGGACGGCAGTTGGCGCATCGACCGGATCCTGCCCTCGGAGACCTCCGACCCGGACGCGCGGGCCCCGCTCGCCGCGCCCGGCGTCGCGGTGCGCGCCGGGGACGCGATCGTCGCGGTCGGCGGCCGGCCGGTGGACCCGGTGGCCGGGCCCGCGCCCCTGCTCGTCGGCACGGCGGGCAAGCCCGTCGAACTGACGGTCTCGCCCTCGGGCGGCGGCGATCCCCGGCACGCGGTCGTCGTCCCGCTCGCCGACGAGGAGCCGCTCCGCTACCACGCGTGGGTGGCCGACCGGCGCGCCTACGTCCACGAGCGGTCCGGCGGACGCCTCGGCTATCTGCACGTGCCGGACATGGTCGGCGCCGGCTGGGCCCAGCTCCACCGCGATCTGCGGGTCGAGGTGGCCCGCGAGGGCCTGGTCGTGGACGTCCGGGAGAACCGCGGCGGCCACACCTCGCAACTGGTCGTGGAAAAACTCGCCCGTCGGATCGTCGGCTGGGACCTGCCCCGCGGGCTGCGCGCCTACAGCTACCCGGAGGACGCGCCGCGCGGTCCCGTCGTCGCCGTCGCCAACGAGTTCTCCGGCTCCGACGGCGACATCGTCAACGCGGCGATCAAGGCGCTCGGCATCGGACCCGTGGTCGGCACCCGCACCTGGGGCGGTGTCGTCGGCATCGACTCCCGCTACCGGCTCGTCGACGGCACCCTCGTCACCCAGCCCAAGTACGCCTTCTGGATGGAGGGTTACGAGTGGAACGTCGAGAACCACGGTGTCGACCCCGACGTCGAGGTCGTCCAGGCACCGCAGGACCACGCGGCCGGGCGTGACACCCAGCTCGACGAGGCGATCAGGATCGCGCTGGCCGCCCTGGAGGAGAACCCGGCGAAGACCGCGCCCGTGCTGCCGCCGCTGTGAACCGGTGACGCCCCCGCGGTCCGGCGCGGGCCGCGGGCACGTCGCCCGCCGCGCCGGGCCGCTAGCATGCGGAGGTGATGATCGGCCGGCGTGAGGAGACGGACGCATGACGCAGGAGTCGAGGCGGGGTGCCGGCGGGGAACCGCAGGACGACTGCCTGTTCTGCAAGATCGTGGCGGGGCAGATCCCGGCGACGCTGGTGCGCGAGAGCGACACGACCGTGGCGTTCCGCGACATCAACCCGCAGGCACCGACGCACGTCCTGGTCATTCCCAAGGTGCACTACCCGGACGCGGCGACCCTGGCCGCCGCCGAGCCCGCGATCGCGGCGGACGTCCTGCGCGAGGCCGGCGAGGTCGCGGGCGAGGAGAAGCTGGAGAGCTACCGCATCGTGTTCAACACGGGCAGCGGCGCAGGCCAGACCGTCTTCCACGCGCACGCCCATCTCCTGGGCGGCCGCGGCATGCAGTGGCCCCCGGGATAGCCGGCCTTGTCCGCCCGTGAACTGGTGGTCCTCGGCACCGCCAGCCAGGTCCCGACCCGGCACCGCAACCACAACGGCTATCTGCTGCGCTGGGACGGCGAGGGTCTCCTCTTCGATCCCGGCGAGGGCACCCAGCGTCAGATGCTGCGGGCCGGCGTCGCGGCGCACGACCTGAACCGCATCTGCGTCACCCACTTCCACGGCGACCACGCGCTCGGGCTCGGCGGGGTGATCCAGCGGATCAACCTCGACCGGGTGCCGCACGAGGTGACCGCGCACTACCCGCTCTCGGGGCAGCACTTCTTCGAGCGGCTGCGGTACGCCACCGCCTACCGCGAGACCGTGCCGCTGACCGAGGTGCCGGTCGCCGAGGACGGCGTCCTCGCGACCACTCCCGCCTACACCCTGGAGGCCCGCAGGCTCTCCCACCCCGTCGAGTCCTTCGGGTACCGGCTGGTCGAGCCGGACGGCCGGCGGATGCTGCCCGAGCGGCTGCGGGAGCTCGGGATCACGGGCCCCGACGTCGGAGTGCTCCAGCGGGAGGGCTCGCTGCGGGGCGTCACCCTGGACGACGTCAGCGAGGTGCGGCGGGGACAGAAGTTCGCGTTCGTCATGGACACCCGGCTGTGCGAGGGCGTGGACGCGCTCGCCGAGGGCTGCGACCTGCTGGTCATCGAGTCGACCTTCCTCGACGGGGACCATCAGCTCGCCGCCGACCACGGTCATCTGACGGCGGGACAGGCGGGCCGGGTGGCCCGGGAGGCAGGGGTGCGGCACCTGGTGCTCACCCACTTCAGCCAGCGCTACCCCGACTCCGGGGCGTTCGAGACCGAGGCCCGTGCCGCGGGCTTCGACGGGGAGCTGACGGTGGCGCAGGACCTGGTGCGGGTGCCGGTCCCCACACGGCACTGAGGACGGCGCGGGCCCCGGCGACGGACAGGTGGTGTTTCGATCCATCGGGGAACGGGCCGTACCATGCTTCGATGTCCCTCCCCAAGGCTGAACTGCACCTGCACATCGAAGGCACCCTCGAACCCGAGCTGGCGTTCGCGCTCGCCGCGCGCAACGGCGTCACGCTGCCGTACGCGGACACGGAGGAGCTGCGCGAGGCGTACCGCTTCGACGACCTCCAGTCCTTCCTGAACCTGTACTACGAGCTCATGGCCGTCCTGCGGACGGAGGCGGACTTCGCCGACCTGGCCGACGCCTACCTCGCCCGCGCGGCCGCGCAGGGCGTGCGGCACGCGGAGATCTTCTTCGACCCGCAGGCGCACATCGTCCGGGGCGTGCCGATGGGGACGGTCGTCGAGGGGCTGTGGCGGGCGCTCGGACGCAGCGAGGAGACCCACGGCGTCTCCACCCGGCTGATCATGTGCTTCCTGCGCGACGAGTCGGCAGAGTCGGCCATGGAGACCCTGGAGGCGGCGAAGCCCCACCTCGACCGCATCACCGGCATCGGTCTGGACTCCGCCGAGGTCGGCCACCCGCCCGTGAAGTTCCGCGCGGTGTACGAGGCCGCCGCCGCGCTCGGACTGCGGCGCGTCGCGCATGCCGGCGAGGAGGGGCCGCCCGCGTACATCACCGAGGCCCTGGACATCCTCGGCGTCGAGCGCGTCGACCACGGGCTGCGCTGCATGGAGGACCCGGAGCTGGTCGAACGGCTGGTCCGGGAACGGGTTCCGCTGACCCTGTGCCCGCTGTCGAACGTCCGGCTGCGCGCGGTCGACGTCCTGACGGAGCACCCGCTGCCCGCCATGATGGACGCCGGTCTGCTGTGCACGGTCAACTCCGACGACCCCGCCTACTTCGGCGGCTACGCCGGCGACAACTTCGACGCCGTGCGCGAGGCCCTCGGTCTCGACCAGGAGCGGCTGCGGGAGCTGGCCCGCAACTCGTTCGAGGCGTCCTTCCTGGACGACGACGAGGACCGCCGCACCCGCTACCTCGCCGAGGTCGAGGCATACGAGTTCGACTGACGGACCGGCCCGGGACGGCGGGGGCGTAGGGCGCCCGCCGGGGCCGCCGTGGTCAGGGGCCGGCCGGGCCCGGTGGGGCGGCTGTGGTGGCGCCCGTGTGGCGGGGGCCCGCCGTGCCGTAGGCCTCCCGCTGGGCGGGCACGCCCTCCAAGGGGATCTCCACCACCGGGATCTCCGCCACGGCGATCTCCACGACGGGGATCTCCGGCACCGGGATCTCCACGGCGCTGGCCTCCGCCACGGGCAGCTCCACGATCTGGGTGGCGTGCCGCGGACGCAGGGCCACCAGCGTCATCGGGACACCGACCAGCAGCAGCCCGGCCGCCAGGACCGTTCCCATCGCCGGGTAGCCCGCCCGGGCCGACAGCAGGCTGCCCGTGAGGGGGCCGCACGCGGTGCCGAGCGAGGAGGCGGAGCCGACGAGGACCGCCCACCGCCCGCGCGGGTCCATGGACGCGGCGAGGCCGATCACGTACGAGAGCACGACCGGGTACACCGTGTTCCAGGTGATCTCGCCCGCCGCGAAGGACGTCAGATCGGTGGCCGCCGCGCTGAGGGCGATGCAGCCGGCTATCAGCGCCGTGCCCGCGCCGATCGGCAGCGCCCGGCCGAGCCGGGGTCCGAGGACGCCCGCGCCGAGGGTCCCGAGCAGCCCCGCACCGAGCGCCACCGCGAAGACCGCGCCGACCTCGACCTCGGTGAGACCGGCCTGGGCCAGCCCGATCCGGCCGCTCACCCCCCACAGGGAGTTCTGCGCGAGGGACCAGAAGAGCATCGCGCCGGCGAGCAGCAGCCCGGGGCGGCGGTGCGGGAGCGGGCCGACGGGGCGCACGGCGTGGGAGGCCGGGGTGCGGGCGGGGAGCCGCCCGGTCAGGGACAGCGCGACCAGCGCCGTGCAGGCGATCGCGGCGAGCGGGTAGCCGTGTCCCGGGCCGAGGTGGGGGATGGTCAGGTACAGCGCGCCGGCGAGGCCGGAGACGCCGAAGAGGCCGAGGGTGGTGACCCGGTGGGGATCGGGCCGGCCGGCGATCCCGGTCGCGGCGACCGTGGTGGCCGTGCCCGAACCGAAGCCGCCGGCCATCGCGCCGCCGACGACGAGGGGCAGGGCCGAGGAGAGCGCCGCGGTGCCGAAGCCGGCGGCCGCGAGGAGCAGCCCGGCGCGGGCGAGCGCGCGCGGGCCGAAGCGGTCGACGCGCGAGGCGAGCAGGAAGCCGGCCGAGGCCGAGCTCAGCAGCAGGAGGCTGCCGACGGCACCGGCCTGGGTGGCCGACAGCGGGAGTCCCGCGTCGAGGCGGCCGACGGTGGTGGGGAGCAGATACGCGGCGAGGTACCCGGCCGTGAAAAGGGCGACGAGGGGCCAGGGCGTGGGGGTGCGGGCGGACACGGGCGTTCCCAGGGCAGGCGAGAGCGGCTCAAGAATGAGGAGGGGGAGGGGCGGCTGTCGACGGACAGGAACGCGCGGGCAATTTGTATCAAGGTGGGGGGTCCGCGAAGAAGGCGTGGCCGTGTGATCTGGAGCACTCTTCGTTTGCGGCGCGGGACGCGGGGTAGAGGCGGCGTTCCCCGCGTGCCGGACGCGGCGGCAAGCCGGATGCCGGGCCGCCCGCCCCGGGCTGTCCGGCGGCGGCCGTGCACGCGTCCGGGCAGGTGGGAGGCCCGAAGGAGCGCCGGGACCGGGCGGCGGACCGCGGCCCGACCGGGACGCGCGGGACGCGCATGTCCGCCTCGGAGGCCAGGGACGCTCCGGCGTGACCCGAGGCCGGGGTGGCCGGTGTGGTGCACACTGGCCAGATCCGGACCACCCCCAGGGAGCACACCGTGATCAACGGCGAGGGACCGTTCCGCCACGCTCATCTCGACCCGCTCGCCGGGCTGCGCACGGCCGACGACCCGCCCTGGGACGTCTATCTGACGGGCACGGTGTTCCTGGACATCATCTTCACCGGCCTCGACTCCGCCCCCGTGCGCGGCACCGAGTCCTGGGCGCGGGGCATGGGGTCGAGCCCCGGCGGCGTCGCCAACATGGCGACCGCCCTCGCCCGGCTGGGCCTGCGGACCTCCCTCGCCGCCGCCTTCGGCGACGACCATTACGGCGAGTACTGCTGGGACGCCCTGGAGCAGGGCGAGCGCATCGATCTGACGCCGTCGCGGACCGTGCCCGGCTGGCACTCCCCGGTCACCGTGTCGATGGCGTACGAGGGCGAACGGACCATGGTCAGCCACGGGCACGAGCCGCCGCCCGAGGAGCCCGCGCCCGCGTGCCCGCCCCGCGCCCGCGCCGCCGTCGCCTCGCTGACCCCCGGAGTCCGCGAGCCCTGGATCGAGCAGGCCGCCGCGAACGGCACCCGGATCTTCGCGGACGTCGGCTGGGACGACACCGGCCGCTGGGACCTTGCGGGACTCGCCGATCTCGCGCACTGCGAGGCGTTCCTGCCGAACGCCGAGGAGGCCATGCGCTACACCCGCGCCGACTGCCCCCGCGCGGCGGCGCACGCGCTGGCGGAGCACGTACCGCTGGCCGTCGTCACCCTCGGCTCCGACGGCGCCTACGCCGTGGACGGGCGCACCGGCGAGAGCGCCGAGGTCCCGGCGATCGCCGTCGAGGCGCTGGACCCCACCGGCGCCGGGGACGTCTTCGTCGCCGGATTCGTCACCGGGACCCTGGCCGGCTGGCCACTGGCCGACCGGCTCGCCTTCGCCGGGCTGACCGCCGCCCTCTCCGTCCAGGAGTTCGGCGGATCGCTGTCGGCGCCCGGCTGGTCGGAGATCGCCGCCTGGTGGCGCCGGGTCCACTCGGTCGCCGGCCAGGACCCGGCGGCGCTGAGCCGGTACGCCTTCCTGGAGGGGCTGCTCCCGGAGGTCACCCGCCCCTGGCCGCTGCGCCGGGCCGTCCCGACGATCGGCTTCGGCCGCTCCGCCTGAGCCCCCGTCCGGCCCGCCCTCAGGTCACGACCTCGTCACCGGAAGAAAAGCCCTACGGGTCCGTGTGCGCCGCGACGTACGCTGGGAACCGCAAGGCTGCCCGTGTGGCAAGCGTGCCGACCGAGGAGGATACGCAGGCCTACAGAGCCGGCCCATGACTCAGACACCCACAGCTCACGGCCCCGTCCAGGGGCAGGCGCGCGCGCACTTCACCGTCCCGGCCAAGCACCCCATGGTGACCGTTCTGGGGTCCGGAGACTCCCTGCTGCGCGTGATCGAGAAGGCCTTCCCGGCGGCCGACATCCACGTCCGGGGAAACGAGATCAGTGCGGTGGGCGACGCCGCTGAAGTCGCGCTCGTCCAGCGCCTGTTCGACGAGATGATGCTGGTGCTCCGCACGGGGCAGCCCATGACGGAGGACGCAGTGGAACGCTCGATCGCCATGCTCAGGGCGAGCGGGAACGGGGAGGGCGACGGCCAGGAGACCCCGGCCGAGGTGCTCACGCAGAACATCCTGTCCTCGCGCGGCCGCACGATCCGCCCCAAGACGCTCAACCAGAAGCGCTACGTCGACGCCATCGACAAGCACACGATCGTGTTCGGCATCGGCCCCGCCGGTACCGGCAAGACGTACCTCGCCATGGCGAAGGCCGTCCAGGCGCTCCAGTCCAAGCAGGTCAACCGGATCATCCTGACCCGCCCGGCGGTCGAGGCCGGCGAGCGGCTGGGCTTCCTGCCCGGCACGCTCTACGAGAAGATCGACCCGTATCTGCGCCCGCTCTACGACGCGCTGCACGACATGCTCGACCCGGACTCGATCCCGCGCCTGATGGCGGCGGGCACGATCGAGGTCGCGCCGCTGGCGTACATGCGCGGCCGCACCCTCAACGACGCCTTCATCATCCTGGACGAGGCCCAGAACACGAGCCCCGAGCAGATGAAGATGTTCCTCACCCGCCTCGGCTTCGACTCGAAGATCGTCATCACGGGTGACGTGACGCAGGTCGACCTCCCGAGCGGCACGAAGTCGGGTCTGCGGCAGGTCCAGGACATCCTGGAGGGGGTCGAGGACGTCCACTTCTCGCGGCTCACGTCCCAGGATGTCGTCCGGCACAAGCTGGTCGGCCGTATCGTCGACGCGTACGAGAAGTACGACAGCGAGAACGGCACCGAGAACGGCTCCCACAAGAGCCGGGGCCACAAGGGGAAGTAGACCAGCACCGCCATGTCGATCGACGTCAACAACGAGTCCGGAACCGAGGTCGACGAGCAGGCGATCCTCGACATCGCCCGCTACGCGCTCGCACGGATGCGCATCCACCCGCTCTCCGAGCTCTCGGTGATCGTCGTGGACACCGACGCCATGGAGCAGCTGCACATCCAGTGGATGGACCTGCCGGGGCCCACGGACGTCATGTCCTTCCCGATGGACGAGCTGCGCCCGCCGTCGAAGGACGACGACGAGCCGCCGCAGGGCCTGCTCGGCGACATCGTGCTCTGCCCCGAGGTCGCCGAGCGCCAGGGCAAGGACGCCCCGACCGAGCACTCCATGGACGAGGAGCTCCAGCTCCTCACCGTCCACGGTGTGCTGCACCTCCTCGGCTACGACCACGAGGAGGCCGACGAGAAGGCCGAGATGTTCGGCCTGCAGGCCGCCATCGTGGACGGCTGGCGCGCGGAGAAGGGCATCACGGGTCCGTCTCCGGCCCCGACCGTGTCATGAGCCCACAGCTTGTCGTCGGTGCCATCGTCCTGGTCGTCGTCGCCTGGCTCGCCGCCTGCGCGGAGGCGGGCCTGGCGCGCGTCTCCAGCTTCCGCGCCGAGGAGGCGGTCCGGGCCGGCCGGCGCGGCAGCGCGAAACTCGTGCAGGTCGCCGCGGACCCGACGCGCTATCTGAACGTGGCGCTCCTGGTCCGCGTCGCCTGCGAGATGGCGGCCGCGGCGCTCGTCGTGTTCGCCTGCCTGAAGGAGTTCGACCGGACCTGGCAGGCCCTCGCGGTCGCCATCGCCGTCATGGTCCTCGTGTCCTACGTCGCGGTCGGGGTCTCGCCGCGCACCATCGGACGCCAGCACCCGCTGAACACGGCGACCGCGGCGGCGTACGTCCTGCTGCCGCTCGCCCGGATCATGGGCCCGATCCCGCCGCTGCTGATCCTCATCGGCAACGCGCTCACCCCCGGCAAGGGCTTCAGGCGCGGCCCGTTCGCCTCCGAGGCGGAGCTGCGGGCGATGGTCGACCTCGCCGAGAAGGAGTCGCTCATCGAGGACGAGGAGCGCCGCATGGTGCACTCCGTCTTCGAGCTCGGCGACACCCTCGTGCGCGAGGTCATGGTGCCCCGTACGGACCTCGTCGTCATCGAGCGGTACAAGACCATCCGGCAGGCCCTCACCCTGGCCCTGCGCTCGGGCTTCTCCCGCATACCCGTCACCGGGGAGAACGAGGACGACATCGTCGGGATCGTCTACCTCAAGGACCTGGCCCGCAAGACGCACATCAGCCGCGACGCCGAGTCCGAGCTGGTGGCCACGGCCATGCGGCCGGCCACGTTCGTGCCCGACACCAAGAACGCCGGTGACCTGCTGCGCGAGATGCAGCAGGAGCGCAACCACGTCGCCGTCGTCATCGACGAGTACGGCGGCACGGCCGGCATCGTCACCATCGAGGACATCCTCGAGGAGATCGTCGGTGAGATCACCGACGAGTACGACCGCGAGCTGCCGCCCGTCCAGGAGCTCGGCGACGACCGCTTCCGGGTGACCGCCCGCCTCGACATCACCGACCTCGGCGAGCTGTACGGCTTCGAGGCCTACGACGACGAGGACGTGGAGACCGTCGGCGGACTGCTCGCCAAGGCCCTGGGCCGGGTCCCCATCGCCGGGGCCTCCTCGGCCGTCGAACTGCCCGACGGACGCGAACTGCGGCTCACCGCGGAGGCCGCCGCCGGCCGCCGGAACAAGATCGTCACGGTGCTCGTCGAGCCGGTCGGCCCGGCCGGGCCCCCGCCGGAGGAGAAGCCGGAGTGACCCCGCAGCAGCTGCGCGCGTTCTGCCTGTCCTTCAACGCGGCCGTCGAGGACTTCCCCTTCAACCCCGAGACCTCGGTCTTCAAGGTGCTGGGCAAGCTCTTCGCACTGTCGAACCTGGACGGGCGCCCGCTCACGGTCAACCTCAAGTGCGACCCGCAGGACGCGATCCGGCTGCGCGAGCAGCACCCGGGGCTGATCGTCCCCGGCTATCACATGAACAAGCGGCACTGGAACACGGTGACCGTCGACGGCGAGCTCCCGGACCGTCTGGTCCGGGAGCTGGTCGAGGATTCCTACGATCTCGTCGTGGCCGGGCTGCCCCGGGCCGAGCGGCTGCGCCTCGACCGCCCCTGACCGGGCGCGGCCCGGCGCCGCTCCTCAGCGGGTGCGCGCCGCGCCCCGCCGTCCGAGCCCCACGGCGACCAGGGCCGCCGCCGCGAGCACGATCGCCGCGTCCAGGGCGAGGACCGTGTGGACGCCGCTCAGCAGGTCGTCCGAGGTGGTCGCGAGGACCCCGAGGAGCGGGATGCCGACGGTGATGCCCACCTGCTGGGTGGAGGTCACCAGGCCGGTGGCCAGGCCCTGCTCCTCGTCGGGGACGCCCGAGGTGACGGTCAGGCCGTACGAGATGATCGCGCCCAGGTGGAACATGCTGGCCAGCGACACCCCGGTGACGGCGATCCACACGGACCAGACGTGCGCGTTCAGCAGCAGCATCCCCGCCACCAGCAGACCCTGGCCCGCGAGCGAGCCGGCCAGGGTGCGCCGGGCGCCGAAGCGGCCGATGACCTTCGGGGCGTACATCCCGGCGACGGCCGACAGCGCGCCCTGCACCCCGAAGACCAGACCCGTCTCGAAGGCGGAGAGGCCGAGCGTCTCCTGGAGGTAGAGGGTCAGCACGAAGACGACCGTCGACATCATCGAGAAGGTGACCAGGCCGCCCAGGTTGCCCCAGGCCACGGTGGGACGGCGCAGCATCCGCAGGCTGACGAGCGGGGCGTGGGCGCGGGACTCGATCCGGACGAAGGCACCGAGCAGCAGCACGCCCAGGGCGAGCGTCGTGACGACGTCCGCGCCGCCGAAGCCGCGCTCGGCCGCCGTCGACAGGGCGTAGATCAGGGCCAGCAGGCCGCCGGTGACGGTGACCGCGCCGGGGACGTCCAGGCGGGGGCCGCCCCCGGCGCCGTCCACGGCCGTGTGCCGGGCCTCGGTGGCGGGCAGCAGCGTGACGGCGAGCGGCAGCACGACCAGCGCGAACAGCGACAGCAGGCCCATCGTCGAACGCCAGCCCAGCACGTCGGTCAGGACGCCGCCCGCCACCATGCCGACCGTGAAGCCGAGCGACAGGAGCGTGCCGGAGATGCCGAGCGCGCGGTCACGGGCCGGACCCTCGGGGAACGTCGTGGTCAGCAGCGACATGCCGGTCGGCACGATCGCCGCCGCGGCGAGCCCCTGGAGGGCCCGTCCGGCCAGGAAGGCCGCCGGGTCCCAGGCGAGCGTGGCGAGCAGGGAGGCCGCCCCGAACAGGGTCAGCCCGGCGAGGAAGAGCCCCCGGCGGCCGAACAGGTCGCCGATCCGGCCGAAGAGGAGCAGGAAGCCGCCGGAGGGCAGCGCGAACGCGGTGACCGCCCACTGGAGCGCGGACGGGCTCATCCCCAGGTCTTTGCCGAGCACGGGCAGCGCCACGTTCAGGACGGAGAAGTCCAGCGCGACCATGAACTGGGCGGCGCACAGCACGAAGAGCACGAGGGCGTCGCGACGCGGCAGCCGGCCGGCCCCCGAGCCGCCCTGGGTCTCGGCCCGGGGGCCGTTCGTGGTGGCCGGATCGATGCCCGGCAGGCCGTCGCCGGGGGTGCGGGTGGTGGACTCGGTGGTCGTCTGCGTGGTCATGGGAAGAGCGTGCGGCGGCCGGAATATCCGTGGGGAGCCGGAACTTATGCTGGTGGCCGCACCACCAGTCACCGAAGGGGGAGACACGTGACGGAGGAGGCGCCGAGGGCCGGGCGACGCCCGGAGTTGCGCGAGTTCCTGATGAGCCGGCGGGCACGGGTGTCACCGGCCGAGGCGGGGCTCCCGGACGGCGGCGCCCGGCGCCGCACCCCGGGGCTGCGCCGCGAGGAGGTCGCCGTTCTCGCGGGCGTGGGCGCCTCCTGGTACCAGTGGCTGGAACAGGGGCGGGACATCTCCGTGTCGCCGCAGGTCCTCGACTCCGTCGCCCGGGTGCTCAGGCTCAGCAACACCGAGCGCCGTCATCTGTACTCGCTCGCCGGACTCAACCCTCCCGCTCCCGAAGTCGCCCCGGGGAACCGGGACATGTGCGACGGGCTGCGGCGGCTCATCGACACGTGGATGCCGTACCCGGCGCACATCATGGACCCGTACTACAACTGCGTCATGTACAACGACGCGGCCGCGGTGGTCCTCGGCATGCGCCCCGAGAACACCCAGAACTGCATCGTCGACTTCTTCACCGACCCGCTGTACCGCGGCCGTTCACGCACCTGGGAGCGCAACGCCCGTACCGTCGTGGCCCAGTTCAGGGCCTCGTGCGCGGCCGCGCCGGACGACGAGGGCTTCCGCGAGCTGCTGGCCGAACTGACCGGGGCCAGCGAGGAGTTCGCCCGGCTGTGGGAACGCAGGGACATCGAGGACGCCGGGCAGATCCGCAAGGAGCTCGACCATCCGCTGGTGGGACTGCTGGCCGTGGAGTCCACCGCGATGAAGGTGCCGGTCCGGCCCGACCTCACGATCGTGCTGCACACACCGCTGCCGGAGGAGAACACGGCCGCCAAGCTGGAGTGGCTCGCCTCGCCGGAGGGGCGCCGCGGCTCGATGTACCCGGTGGCGGGGTGACCCTTCGGCGGGGGACGGCGCCGGCACTTCGTATGCTCTGGTCATGACCGACAGCAGCGCGCTCGACCCCGAGGACCGCAAGATCGTCACCCTGGCCCGTTCCGCACGGGCCCGCAACGGCGTGCCCGAGGGCGCGGCCGTACGCGACGAGACGGGGCGTACGTACGTCGCCGGGACCGTGGAACTCGCCTCCCTGCGGCTGAGTGCCCTGCAGACGGCCGTGGCGATGGCCGTGGCGTCCGGGGCGAAGTCCCTGGAGGCGGCGGCCGTGGTGTCCGAGGCCGGAGCCGTCGCCGACGCGGACCGCGCGGCCGTACGGGATCTCGCCGGGCCCGCGACGCCGGTGCTGCTGGCCGGCCCCGACGGCGCGGTGCACACGACGGTGACCGCGGGCTGAGCACACGCGTGTGACCCGGGGGCGGGACCGGATCCCTCCCCCGGGCCGGGGCTCCCTCAGAAGCCGAGCTTGCGCAGCTGCCGGGGGTCGCGCTGCCAGTCCTTGGCGACCTTCACATGGAGGTCGAGGAAGACCGGGGTGCCCAGCAGGGCCTCGATCTGCTTGCGGGACTTGATGCCGACGTCCTTCAGGCGCTTGCCCTTGGGGCCGATGATGATCCCCTTCTGGCTGGGGCGCTCGATGTAGACGAAGGCGTGGATGTCCAGGAGCGGCTTGTCCGCGGGACGGTCCTCGCGCGGCAGCATCTCCTCCACCACGACCGCGATGGAGTGCGGGAGCTCGTCCCGGACGCCCTCCAGCGCGGCCTCGCGGATCAGCTCCGCGATCATGACCTGCTCCGGCTCGTCCGTCAGGTCGCCCTCCGGGTAGAGGGCGGGCCCCTCCGGCAGCAGCGGGACGATCAGGTCGGCCAGCAGGCCCACCTGCTTGTCCGCGACCGCCGACACCGGGACGATCTCCGCCCACTCGAAGCCGAGCTCCCGGCCGAGCTGGTCGATCGCGATGAGCTGCTCGGCGAGCGTCTTGCTGTCGACGAGGTCGGTCTTGGTGATGATCGCGATCTTCGGCGTCTTCTTGATCGACGCCAGTTCCTTCGCGATGAAACGGTCACCCGGGCCGAGCTTCTCGTTCGCGGGCAGACAGAAGCCGATCACGTCGACCTCCGCCCAGGTGGTGCGGACGATGTCGTTGAGCCGCTCGCCCAGCAGGGTGCGCGGCTTGTGCAGCCCGGGGGTGTCCACCAGGATCAGCTGGGCGTCCGGCCGGTGCACGATGCCGCGCACGGTGTGCCGCGTGGTCTGCGGCTGGTTCGCGGTGATCGCGACCTTCTGGCCGACCAGAGCGTTCGTCAGGGTGGACTTGCCCGCGTTGGGACGGCCCACGAAACAGGCGAAGCCGGCACGGTGGGGCTCCACCGCGTCGAGGGCGCCGGAGGAGCCCCTGTCCTCGGACGGCTCGGATGACTGGTTGCGAACGCTCATGGCGCCCATTGTCCCTGATCGTCGGGCGCCCGCCGTACCAAGGTGGCCGACACCACGGGCGCCGTCGCCCCCGCATCCATGAAGCGGTCGTTCCGCTTCTCCCGTCCGGGGTGTCCCGGGCGCGGGGCCGGCCGCCCGCACCGTGAGGAATCGGAAATCGGGGCGCAATGAAACACATCGGAAACGTCCGCGTGCGCAACCGGAAACGCACGCCGACGACGCTCTGACGACGCCCTCCCCGTGCCCCCACTCCGTTGGAGAGACCGTGACCCTGGCCGCTTCCCGGATCGACACCGGCGACACCGCCTGGCTGCTCGCCGCCACCGCGCTCGTCCTCCTGATGACCCCCGGTCTCGCCCTGTTCTACGGGGGCATGGTCCGCGCGAAGAGCGTGCTCAACATGCTGATGATGAGCTTCGTCTCGATCGCCCTGGTCACGGTGGTGTGGCTGACCGCCGGGTACTCCCTCGCGTTCGGCCCGGACGCGTTCGGCGGGCTGGTGGGCGGTCTCGAGCACGCCGGGATGGCCGGGATCGGTCCCGACAGCGTCCAGGGGAGCGTCCCCACCCTGCTGTTCGCGACCTTCCAGCTCACCTTCGCGATCATCACCGCCGCGCTGATCAGCGGGGCCGTCGCCGACCGGGTGAAGTTCGGGGCCTGGCTCGTGTTCGTGCCCGTCTGGGCACTGCTCGTATACGTTCCCGTCGCCCACTGGGTGTGGGGCCCGGGCGGCTGGATCCACGACGGTCTCGGCGCGCTCGACTTCGCGGGCGGCATGCCGGTCGAGATCGCCTCGGGCGCCTCCGGGCTCGCGCTGTGCCTGGTGCTCGGACCGCGGCTCGGCTTCAAGAAGGACGCCATGCGGCCGCACAACCTCCCGATGGTCGTGCTCGGCGCCGGTCTCCTGTGGTTCGGCTGGTTCGGCTTCAACGCCGGGTCCGCCCTCGGCGCGAACGGTCTGGCCGCCGCGGCCTTCCTCAACACCCTCGCGGCCGGCTGCACCGGCCTGCTCGGCTGGCTCCTGGTCGAGCAGCGCCGCGACGGCCACCCGACGACCCTCGGCGCGGCCTCCGGCGCCGTCGCGGGCCTGGTGGCCATCACCCCGTCGTGCGGCGTGGTGTCCCTGCTGGGCGCGCTCGTCGTCGGGCTCGCCGCCGGCGTGGTCTGCTCCTACGCCGTGGGCTGGAAGTTCCGGTTCGACTACGACGACTCGCTGGACGTCGTCGGCGTCCACCTGGTCGGCGGGATCATCGGCACGCTGCTCATCGGCGTCTTCGCCGTCCACACGATGACCGGCGGTGCCGAGGGGCTGCTGTACGGCGGAGGGCTCGGACAGCTCGGCCGGCAGCTGGTGGGCGTGCTGGCCGTCGGACTGTACGCGTTCGGCGCCACGTACGGCATCGGCACCGCGATCGACCGGTTCCTGGGGATGCGCGCGGACGAGGAGCACGAGCGGACCGGCCTGGACCTTACGGTGCACGCCGAGAGCGCCTACGATCACGGGGTCCTGGGCCACGGCGCCCCGGTGTCCTCGTCCCTCCCCGTCGCGCAGAAGGCCAAGCCGCAGGCATGAAACTCATCACCGCGATCGTCAAGCCCCACCGCCTCGACGAGGTCAAGGGCTCCCTCCAGGCGCTCGGTGTGCACGGGATGACCGTCACCGAGGCCAGCGGCTACGGGCGGCAGCGTGGCCACACCGAGGTGTACCGCGGCGCCGAGTACCAGGTCGACCTGGTCCCCAAGGTCCGGATCGAGGTCGTCGTCGAGGACGCGGAGGCCGACGAGGTCATCGACGCCGTGGTCAGGGCCGCGCAGACCGGGAAGATCGGGGACGGAAAGGTGTGGTCCGTACCCGTGGAGACGGTCGTACGGGTACGGACGGGCGAACGCGGGCCCGACGCGCTCTGAGGGCCACCACGGCGGCGGCGACCAGGGCCGCCGCCAGGACGGCCGCAAGCCAGGGAAGGGCGAGGAACGACACGCTCGCCGACTCCTTCGTGCCCGCGGCGCTGGCCGTCAGCGTCACCCTGCCCCGGTCGAGCTGGGGCGACCCGTGCCAGGGCGCGGTGAGCCGCACCCGCTGGCCCGGCAGCAGTTCCGAGGGGATGCCCGCGAGGTCGCGGGAGAGCAGGGTGCGCCCGAAGAGGCCCTCGGCCCGCAGCCGCACCTTCGGGTTCAGCGTCACGTTGCCCGTGTTGTGCAGCGTGTACGAGACGGTGGCCGTGGCGGCGCCGGTACCGGGGATCAGCGGCTGGTGGCGGGTGAGGCGGACCTTCTCCACCGCGAGGGCGGGGACCGTGGGCCCGCCGACCCTGAGGTAGACCCGGGCCGCGACCGCGCGCCGCACCCCGACCGAGAGGGAGCCCGAGCCCGTCTCGATCCGTTCGTCGAGCGCCACCAGGGCGCCCGGATGATCGCCCGGCTCCGCCCGCTGCGGCACCCGCAGCGTGAACGGCACCGTGACCGTGCCGTGCGCGGGAACGGTGATCCGCGTGCGCCCGGGCCGGGCCCAGGCCCCCACCCCGCGCTGCTTCTCCGCCAGGGTGCGCACGGCGAAACCGCCGTCCCGGGCGGTGTTGTAGGCGTCGGCCGCGTACAGCCGGAACGTCAGCGGGCCACCGGTCTTGTTGGCGACGGTGACCTTGTCCCGGAGGGTCTGGCCGGGATCGGCGGAGAGGTAGAAGTAGGGCCGCGCGGCGATGCGCGAGGAGACCGGGTAGACCGACCAGCTGCCGTTGTCGGCCGCGTACGCGGGCGCGGCCAGGAGGGCCGGGAGGGCGAGCAGGACCGGGAACACGCTCAGGAGGAGGGCGTACGGCTTGCGCATGGGTGCGGACCCCCGCGGACGGCTTCGCCGACGGGCGGCTGCCGTGGTGACAGGCGCCGTCGTGACGGACGCTGTGGTGACGGACTCGGTGGGGAGGGGTGCTGTGTGGACGGGCGGGTGCGCGCCCGGCCACGGGGTGCGGAAGACCGGTCGAAGGGCGGACCGGTCAGCTGAGCGTCAGCGTGAGCACACCGGAGTACGAGCCGGGAGGCGTGAACGCCGGTACGTTCAGCGACAGTCCGGCGTCGACGGTGAACTCACCACCGGTGACGCCCCCGTTGGGGGTGGACGCCAGGGTCGCTCCCGAGGTGCCGACCGTGCCGGACGAGCCGGCCTGGCAGGTGCTCGGGCTGCCGGCCTTGGTCGCGCAGGCCGGGGTCCAGCTCAGGGCACCGGCGTCGATCTTCGCGCCGGGGCCGGTGAAGTCGGTGACCTTGCCGGTCAGGGACCAGCCCGCGGGGCCGCCGCGGAAGTCCTTGACCGTCACCGTCTGCAGGGAGCCCGTGGAGGCGCCGCCCTTGCCGTAGTCCACCGACGACAGTGCGACGGCGTCCCCGGCCTGGGTCATCGACAGCGTTCCCGCCTTCACCGTGGTGGTCAGCTTCTGACTGCCGGCGGGGACGGGGGTGTTGTCGATGACGACGTACGCGGCCGGACCGGCCCCGGTGTCCGGGTTCCAGCTTCCTCCCTCGTACGCGACCACGCCGGTCGTCGTCTTGTCGTTGACGACGAGCGAGCCGCTGACCGAGCCCTGGGAGTCCGCGGTCACGGTCGCCGTGTCGGCGGTCTGGGTGGCCCCGGACCGTCCGGCGAGGGTGACGCTCGCGCCCGGGGTGAAGCCGCTGCCGGTGACGGTCACGCTGTCACCGGGGTTCCCTGAGGCCGAACCGAGCTGGATGGCCCGGGTGTTGGTCTGTCCGCCGGTCGCGGTGACCGTCTCCGACACCGGGGCGGGCGGATTGGTGACCGTGCACGGGGTGTCCAGCTCCATGATGTAGCTGGTGTGGATGTTGTAGTCGCCGGGCGACAGAGTGATCGCGCCGGGCGCGGTCACGGTGAACGTCCCGGTCATGCTGAACGACGGGAAGGCGCCCTTGGCCGGCACCGGGTCGTTCTTCTTCGGACCGGCGACGGTGACGCTTCCGGTCTGGGCCCCGCCCAGCGCGACCTTGCCGGTGGGCGTCATGATGTCGGCCGGCAGCGCGAGATCGACGGGGTTGCTCGCGGCGGGTGTGACCACCGTGTACGTCACGGTGACCGTGTCGCCGACCTTGGGACTCGCGTTGTCCACCGTGATCTTCGCGGTGGTGGTGCCGTCGATCGGCGGGAGGCCCGCGATCGCCGGCGGGATGCAGTGCGTGGCGAAGTCCACGTTCACGGGTGCGGCTCCGGCCGGGGCGGCCAGCGCGCCCCCGGCGGTGAGCGCGAGCACGGTCGCCCCGAGAAGGGCCGCGACGCGGCGTCTTCGGGTTGTCGGACCCTTGGTTGACATGGTTGGTGCCCCCTCCTGAGGGATGCGGGCGCAGCGGCTCGTCTGCGCCGCCAGGGGGACATTGATGTGCCGGTCGTGTGAGAAGTCAATGGAGTCCCGGCGCACTGACTGATGGCCCATCAGGTTCTGTCATGGTCGGCGGCCGGGCCGCACGCGGCGGAAGCGTCGTCGTGCCGGAGGCCCGGGGAAGCCCGGAGAGGTCCGGAGGGGGCCCGGGGAGGCCGCGGGGTGTCGGGCCGGTGCCGCTGCGCGCGGGCGGCACCGGCCCTCCTCACGTCAGGGCGCGGCGGTTCAGTCGAAGACGAACGGGCCCGGGGACTGCGGCGCGTCCGCCGTACAGGTGATCGTGATGCCGAAGATGGTCATCTTCAGGGAGCCGCCGTAGAACTCCAGGCTGTCGCCGGAGGCGACGGTGCCGTCGAGGGGGCCGACCGAGACCCCGCTGCCGGTGGCCATCGCGGGGTTCTTCCTGCCGCTGAAGGCCGTGGTCCCGCCGTTCGCGTTCACCATGGACAGGGTCGAGGTGACCGAGTTCGCGGCGATCGGGATCGGGGCCGTGATGGCGGTGGAGCTGAGGGTGACGGTCGCGGCCGTGCCGTCCTGCGTGGCCGTGAGCGTGGCCGCACCGCCGCCGCCGATGGTGCAGGTCGCGGTGACGGTGGCGGTCTGGGGAGTGACCGCCGCGGCGGCCGGCGCGAAGGCCAGTCCGGTCGCGGCGAGAGTGCCGGCGGCTAACGCCGACAGTGTTGCGAGTCGCGTGCCTCTCATCGAAATCCCTTCCCTGGTGGGGGAATTGCCATGTGGGGATGGTCGGGACGGAGCAGTGGGCCCGGGTCCGGGCACACGGGCTTCTCACCTCTGTGCCGGTGAGGGTGCGGGGAGACGTGTACGCGGACCGTCCGCTCGTGGGGGTGCGGGACGCCGTGCGGAGGCGTGACCGACGGTCCGTCGGAATGTGCGGCTCCATTGAGGCGCGGGCGCCTCACGATTGCAAGGGAAGGGAGCCCTTTCCTTCAACGGTCGTGAAAAGTGGCCGAAGTTGGCTCCCGGGCGCCGGAGGCCGCCGGTGGTCCGGCGCCCGGGAGGGCCGTCCGCTCAGTCCACTCCCCTGATCCGCACCACCAGGAGTGCCCCGGCCAGACCGATCACCGCGGCGAGCAGGTACAGGACCCGGTAGCCGCCCAGGTAGGTGACGACCGGGGCCGCCAGGACGGGGGCCGCGACCTGGGGGAGGGCGTTGGCGATGTTGATGACGCCGAGGTCCTTCCCGCGGTCGAGGGCCGTCGGCAGGACGTCGGTCATCAGGGCGAAGTCGACGGAGGTGAAGACGCCGAAGCCGATGCCGAGGACGGCCGCGGCGGCGATCGCGCCGGGCCAGGTCTGCCAGCAGGCCAGGCCCGCCGTGGCCACCGCCATCAGGACGCCGGACCAGATGACGAACGGCTTGCGCCGCCCCAGCCGGTCCGACCAGATCCCGCCCACCACGACGGTGGCCAGCAGCGTGATCCCGTTCACCGCGGTGAGGACGAGGACACCCTGCTCGGGGTCGTCGAGACGCAGCCGGTCCCGCAGGTAGTAGAGCAGGTACAGCAGCACCAGGGCGTTGCTGAGGTTGATCAGGAAGCGGGTCAGCCAGGCCCAGGCGAGGTCGGGGTGCTCGCGCGGACTCAGCCGGAAGGAGGTGAGGAATTCCCGCCCCGACCAGGGCGGCCGGGCGGACACCGGAAGCCGCAGGTCCTCATGGCGCAGGACGTACGGCAGGACTCCCACGAGGGTGAACACCGCGCAGGCCGCGTACCCGCCGCCGGTGCCCCCGGCCGCCGTCGCGAGCCCGGTGCCGCCCACCACGCCGAGGATCTGCGCCGCGCCCAGCCAGCCGCCCACGCTGCCGCGCTGGAGCCGCGGCACCCGGTCGGGGACGGCCGCGGTGACGGCGGCGAACGCGGCGTTCAGGGTCAGCTGGACCAGGCACCAGCCCGCCGCCATCGTCCACACCCCGCCCGCGCCCGCGAGGAGCAGCAGGGACAGCGCCCCGCCGGCCGCTCCGGCCACGATCCACGGCGTGCGCCGGCCCCACCGCGCGGTCGTCCGGTCGGACAGCGCGCCGAAGAGCGGGTTGGCGACGAGCGAGACGACCGCGCCCGCGCCCGTCACCCAGGCCAGCATCGTCTCCTTGGACATGCCGGAGCCGGGCGCGAAGTCCTCCGCCTGGGAGGCGAGCAGGATCTGGAGCGGGCCGTACCAGCCCACCCAGATCGCCCCGTTGGCGAGCGAGAGCGCGGAGGTCCAGCCCCGGCCGACCCGCTCGACGGGCTCGGCGAGCGCCGAGACGGGCGGGGCGGCGTCGGCGGCGGTCATCTCTGCGCCCGCAGGGCGTCCCGCAGCCAGGCGTAGGAGGCCTTCGGGGTCCGCTCCAGGGTCTCGTAGTCGACGTGCACGAGACCGAAGCGGCGCTGGTAGCCCTCCGCCCACTCGAAGTTGTCCATCAGCGACCAGACGAAGTAGCCGCGGACGTCGACACCCTGTTCCAGCGCCCGGTGCAGGGCCCGGACGTGACCGTCGAGGAAGGCGATCCGCTCCTGGTCGTCGACGCCTTCGTAACTGCAGCCGTTCTCGGTGATGACGACGGGCGGGAGCCGGTCGCCGTAGCGCTCGCGGAAGCCGGTGAGCAGCTCGGTGAGCCCCTCGGGCACCACCGCCCAGCCGAAGTCGGTTCTCGGGTAGCCCTCCAGCTCCTTGACGGTGAAGGGCAGTTCGGCGGGCAGGGTCAGTCCGCCGAACTCGATCTCCGCGCCCTCGGGGGCGCCCACGCCGGTCGGCTGGTAGTAGTTGATCCCGTACCAGTCGACCGGCTCGCCGATGATCTTCAGGTCCGCCTCGACGTCACCGGGCATCAGCTCCGCGATGCCGTCGGGGTAGCGGCCCAGCAGGACGGGGTCGGCGAAGAGCCGGTTGAGCAGGAGGTCGTAGAAGTCGGCCGCCTCCACGTCCTCGGTGCGCTCCGAGGCGGCCCAGGTCGGTCCGTGGGAGTTGGCTATCCCGATGTCGTCGGCCCCGGCCGCGCGCAGCGCCCGTACGGCCAGACCGTGGGCGAGGAGCTGGTGGTGGGCCACCGGCAGGGCGTCGAACAGGAGCTGCTTCCCGGGGGCGTGCGCGCCGAGCGCGTGCCCGAGCAGGGTGTGCTCGGCGGGCTCGTTGAGGGTGATCCACTTCTTGACCCGGTCGCCGAGGCGTTCCGCGACGACCGAGGTGTACGCGGCGAACCGCTCGGCGGTGTCCCGGTCCGCCCAGTCCAGCTCGGCCGGCAGGTCCCAGTGGAAGAGGGTCGGCACGGGCCGGACGCCGGCCGCGCACAGCGCGTCGACCAGGCGGTCGTAGAAGTCGAGGCCGCCGGGGGAGTTCACCCGGGGCCAGGAGACCGAGAAGCGGTAAGCGTCCACCCCGAGGTCCTTCAGGAGTGCCACGTCCTCGGGGTAGCGGTGGTAGTGGTCGCAGGCCACCGCCGCCGTGGAACCGTCCTTGACGTGCCCGGGCACGGCCGTGAAGGCGTCCCACACCGAGGGGCCGCGCAGATCGACGGCCCCCTCGATCTGGTGGGCCGAGGTGGACACGCCCCAGAGGAAGCCGGAGGGGAACTGCGGGAGTGGGTTCGTCGCCATGCGCGATCATCCGTACCTGCGGTAACGGAAGTCAACGGTTCCGCGTGAACCCGCGCCGGGGCAGGCCCTCAGGCCCCCTCCTTCAGCACGCGGGAGACCAGTTCGCGCTGGGCGTCGGTGAGGTGCGGGTCGGCCGCGCGGACCGTCGTGCCGTCCACCGTGATCTCGTAGTGGAAGCCGTCCGGGACACCGGCCGGGTGGGTGTCTCCTTCGGTGGCGAGCACCCGTTCGGCCAGGGCGTGCCACTCGGCCGCGTCGGGCCGTGCCGAGGTGTCCACCTCGGCACGGCGCTCGATGCCCGCGAACCCGCCCGTACGCCGTACCTCGATCCGCATGGGTCCCCTCTCGTACGACTCGGGTGCCCGGGTCAGTCGGACGTCACTCCGACCTCTTCCCAGGCCTTCGTCACGGCCTGAAGTTCCTCCCCCTCGTTGTACCGGGTCCGCGCCGCGGCGAGCGTGAGCCGCGCGAAGTCGGAGAACAGGGCCTGCTGCGGCAGTTCCCCGCCCGTCAGCACGTCGTACCAGATCTGCCCGGCCCGCTCCCACGCGTGACCGCCGAGCGCCTGGGCGACGAGGTAGAAGGCGTGGTTGGGGATGCCGGAGTTGATGTGGACCCCGCCGTTGTCCCGGCCGGTGCGGACGTAGCCGTCCATGGTCCCGGGCTGCGGGTCCTTGCCGAGCACGTCGTCGTCGTACGCGGTGCCGGGCGCCTTCATGGAGCGCAGGGCGGTGCCGGTCACCCGCGGGGCGAGCAGCCCGGCGCCGATCAGCCAGTCGGCCTCGCCGGCGGTCTGGCCGAGCGCGTACTGCTTGATCAGCGAGCCGAAGACGTCCGACATCGACTCGTTCAGGGCGCCCGGCTGGCCGAAGTAGGTGAGGTTCGCCGTGTACTGGGTGACGCCGTGGGTCAGTTCGTGGCCGATGACGTCGACCGGGATGGTGAAGTCGAGGAAGATCTCGCCGTCGCCGTCGCCGAACACCATCTGCTCGCCGTTCCAGAAGGCGTTGTTGTAGTGCGTGTCGTAGTGCACGGTCGCGTCCAGAGGCAGGCCGTCGCCGTTGATCGAGGTGCGTCCGTAGGCCTTCAGATAGAGGTCGAAGGTCGCGCCGAGGCCGGTGTACGCGCGGTTGACGGTGGCGTCCTTGCCCGGCTTGTCGCCCTCTCCGCGGACCTTCCGGCCGGGCAGGTCCTGGTGGTGACGGGCGTCGTAGATCGTGCGGTGCGGCGCGGGGTCGCCGGTCCCCGTGGGCGCGGCGACGACGGTGGTCAGCCGGCGGTGGGTGCGCTCGTACGCGTCGCGCTCCAGGGTCTGGCGCGCGGGACCGGAGAGCGCGGGGTCCTCGTGCCGGGCGATCCGGTCGAGGACGTGGGGCGGAACGATGGTGCAGTGGACGGGCTCGAAGCCCCCGTTGGTCTTCATGCCCGGCACCCTTGCACTGAGTGACGTCGATGTCACTACGTGCAACCATGATTGGTGAAATGGGGGGATAAGGAGCCGAGGATTCCGCCCGGAAGTGGTATGGCGCACTTTTTGTCCCTTTCGGGGGGTGCGATCCCGCATACTGATACAGCCCTCCGCACGGAGCGCGGCTCGGCTAGGCTGCGGAGCATCATGCGTTTCGGGCTGCTTCTTCTTAGCTGCCGCGGCGAGGGCCTGTAGTCGAGGCCGACCCCCTCCCCGCGGAGTCTGGCGTTGCGCCGTCGGCCGTCCTTTCGGACATCCTGAGGAGCCCACGCATCATGGCGGACAGCCAGAGCAGCCAGCACGCCCGTCCCAACCGTCAGCGCCCCACGTCGATGCCGGTCCACAAGTACGGCCGCTACGACCAGGTCGACATCCCCGACCGGACCTGGCCCGACAACCGGATCACCGTCGCCCCCCGCTGGCTCTCCACGGATCTGCGCGACGGCAACCAGGCCCTGATCGACCCCATGTCGCCCGCGCGCAAGCGCGAGATGTTCGACCTGCTGGTCAAGATGGGCTACAAGGAGATCGAGGTCGGCTTCCCCGCCTCGGGCCAGACGGACTTCGACTTCGTCCGCTCCATCATCGAGGACGAGACCGCGATCCCGGACGACGTGACGATCTCCGTACTGACCCAGGCCCGCGAGGACCTGATCGAGCGGACCGTCGAGTCGCTGAAGGGCGCCAGGCGCGCCAACGTCCACCTGTACAACGCCACCGCGCCGGTCTTCCGCCGGGTCGTCTTCCGCGGCTCCAAGGAAGACATCAAGCAGATCGCCGTCGACGGCACGCGTCTGGTCGTGGAGTACGCCGAGAAGCTGCTGGGCCCCGAGACCGAGTTCGGCTACCAGTACAGCCCCGAGATCTTCACCGACACCGAGCTGGACTTCGCCCTGGAGGTCTGCGAGGCCGTCATGGACGTCTGGCAGCCCGGTCCGGGCCGCGAGATCATCCTCAACCTGCCCGCCACGGTGGAGCGTTCGACCCCGTCCACGCACGCCGACCGGTTCGAGTGGATGCACCGCAACCTGACCCGCCGCGAGTACGTCTGCCTGTCGATCCACCCCCACAACGACCGCGGCACCGCCGTCGCCGCCGCCGAACTGGCGCTGATGGCCGGCGCCGACCGCGTCGAGGGCTGTCTGTTCGGCCAGGGCGAGCGCACCGGCAACGTCGACCTGGTGACCCTGGGCATGAACCTGTTCTCCCAGGGCGTCGACCCGCAGATCGACTTCTCCGACATCGACGAGATCCGTCGTACGTGGGAGTACTGCAACCAGATGGAGGTCCACGCGCGCCACCCGTACGTGGGCGACCTGGTCTACACGTCCTTCTCCGGCTCCCACCAGGACGCCATCAAGAAGGGCTTCGACGCCATGGAGGCCGAGGCGGCCGCCAAGGGCGTCACCGTCGACGACATCGAGTGGGCCGTCCCGTACCTGCCCATCGACCCGAAGGACGTCGGCCGCTCCTACGAGGCCGTCATCCGGGTCAACTCGCAGTCGGGCAAGGGCGGTATCGCCTACGTCCTGAAGAACGACCACAAGCTGGACCTGCCGCGCCGGATGCAGATCGAGTTCTCCAAGATGATCCAGGCGAAGACCGACGCCGAGGGCGGCGAGGTCACGCCGAAGGACATCTGGGCGACCTTCCAGGACGAGTACCTGCCCAACCCCGACAACGCCTGGGGCCGTATCCAGGTCAGGACCGGCCAGTCCACCACGGACAAGGACGGCGTCGACACCCTGACCGTCGAGGCCACGGTCGACGGCGCCGACACCGTCCTGAGCGGTACCGGCAACGGCCCGATCTCCGCGTTCTTCGACGCCCTGCAGTCCATCGGCGTCGACGTACGCCTGCTCGACTACCAGGAGCACACGATGAGCGAGGGCGCCTCCGCGCAGGCCGCCTCGTACATCGAGTGCGCGATCGGCGACAAGGTCCTGTGGGGAATCGGCATCGACGCGAATACGACACGTGCCTCGCTGAAGGCCGTCGTCTCCGCGGTCAACCGCGCCGCTCGCTGACCGCGCCCACCTGCGTCTTTCCGGCCCCGTCCGCCTTTCGAGGCGGGCGGGGCCGGGTCGTGTCCCGGCCAATCCGTGTGCAGGTAACAAGCAGGTCTCGTCCCAGGTACTGACGACACCTCGACAATGTGGCTAACATCACGCCAGCGCGGCGATGTTGCCGCGTGGTTACGGAGGTGTGCGACGTGCTGCCAGGATGGGGACGAAACGGTCGTGCAGTTCAGGTTCCCCGCATCCTGGGCACCCGTACGGCGTGGAGCACCGTCGGCGACGGCGAGTTCTTCTGCCCCGGCTGCGGCGGCGACCGCAACTACCAGCGGCTGACCGGCCGGCGCCGCTTCACCCTTCTGGGTGTTCCGGTCCTGCCGCGCGGCGAGACCGGGCCCGTCGTCGAATGCGCGGCCTGCCGCAGCCACTACGGCGCCGACGTCCTGGACCACCCCACCACCACCCGCTTCTCCGCGATGCTCCGCGACGCCGTCCACACCGTCGCCCTCGCCGTCCTCGCGGCGGGCGGCTGCTGCGCCCGGGCGTCCCTGGAGACCGCCGCCGCGACCGTCCGCTCGGCCGGCTTCGACGACTGCACCGAGGACCAGCTGAACGCCCTCGTCGAGGCCCTCGCCGCCGACACCGGCCGCTTCTTCGGCGAGCCCTGCGGAGCGAGCCTGGCCATAGAGCTCCACGAGGCCCTGGACCCGCTGGCCCCGCACCTCGCACCGACCGGCCGTGAGGCGATCCTCCTCCAGGGCGCCCGCATCGCCCTCGCGGACGGCCCCTACACGCCCGCCGAACGCGACGCGCTGGCCACCGTGGGCGCGGCCCTGACGATCTGCTCCGACGACGTGACCCGCCTGCTGGCCACGGCCCGGACACCCTCGTAGCGGGCACCCCCGCAGTACTCCCCGGGGAGTAACGCCCGCCTTGGGACACCCCCCGCAGTAGGCCCCGGCTCGCTCCGGCGGGCGACGAAAGGCGGGGCGCGGAACGGAAGTCTGGAACGCGGAACCAGACATCCGGACCGAAGGGAGGCCCTGTCCATGGGGGCCGGAGAGACAAGAACGCGCCCGCGGCGGCGGGCCGTGCCGTGGGCGGTGCTCGCGCTGTGGATCGGACTGCTGGCCGTCGTCGGCCCGTTCGCGGCGAAGCTGTCGGACGTGCAGCACGACCGGGCCGTCGACTATCTGCCCGCGAGCGCCGACTCCACCCGGGTCGCGAAGATCGAGGACCGGCTGCCCGGCGGCGAGGCCACCGAACTGGTCCTCGTCTACCACCGGGACGGGGGCCTCGGCGCCGCCGACCGTGACACCGCGGCCCGCCAGATCGCCGCGATCACCCGGGCCAATCCGCTCACCGGCACACCCCGGGCCGTCCCGTCCGCCGACGGCACCACCCTGATGTACCCCCTCGCCAGCACCGCGCCCGGCACCGACGAGAAGAAGCGCGACGCGTTCGTGAACGACGTCCGGGACGTCGCCCGGTCCACCGACGGGATGAGCGTCGTCGTCGGCGGGCCCGGCGCCCTGGCCACCGACGCGGGCGAGGTCTACAACTCGCTGGGCGGACCGCTGCTCTACACCACCGTCGCCGTCGTCGCCGTCCTGCTGATCCTCATCTACCGCAGTCCGCTGCTGTGGCTCGTCCCGCTCGCGGTCGCGGGTGTCGCCGACTATCTGTCGATGGGCGTCACCTACGGACTGCACCAGGCGTTCGGCACCACCGTCTCCGGCCAGAGCACGGGCGTGATGACGATCCTCGTCTTCGGCGCCGGGACCGACTACGCCCTGCTGATCATCTCCCGCTACCGGGAGGAACTGCGGCGCGTGGAACGCCCCTACGAGGCCATGCGGGAGGCCCTGCGCGGCTGCGGGCCCGCCGTCCTCGCCTCCTCCGGGACCGTCGCCGCGGGACTCCTGTGCCTGCTGGCCGCCGACCTGAACAGCAGCCGGGGCATGGGTCCGACCGGCACCGTCGGCGTCCTCTGCGCCCTCGTCGCCATGCTGACCCTGCTCCCCGCCGTGCTCGTCCTGCTCGGCCGCCGGGTGTTCTGGCCGCTCGTCCCGGCGTACGGCAGCGAGCCCTCCTCGCGGCGGGGCCTGTTCGCCGCGATGGGGTCCTCCGCCGGCCGCCGGCCCCTCGTCGTCCTGGCCGCCGGAGCCGCCCTCCTCGGGGCGCTGGCCCTCGGCACCCTGAACCTGCCCGGACCGCTCAAGCAGCAGGACTCCTTCGCCCACCGGCCCGACTCGGTCACCGCGCTGGAGACCCTCGCCCGCGCCTACCCCGAGCGGGGCACCCAGCCCATCACCGTCATCACGCCCACCGGACGGGCGGAGGCGACCCTGTCCGCCGTACGCGGGCACGCCGGGGTCGCGAGCGCCGAACGCGGACGCAGCGGCGGGGGCTGGACGGAGCTCTCCGTCATCGCGCGCGGCGCCCCGCAGTCGGCGGCCGAGACCGCCACGATCAAGGCCCTGCGCGCCGACCTCGACGGGTCCTACGTCGGCGGCCCCAGCGCCCAGCAGATCGACCTCCAGGACACCGACGCCCGCGACCGGCTCGTCGTCGTCCCGATCGTGCTGGTCTCCGTGCTGCTGATCCTGATCCTGCTCCTGCGCTCGCTCGTCGCACCGCTGCTGCTCGTCGCCGCCGTCATCGCGGTGTGGGGAGCGGCCCTCGGCATCGGCGGTCTCGTCTTCGGCCCGCTGCTCGGCTTCGAGGGGACCGACCCCGGACTCGGCCTGCTGTCCTTCGTGTTCCTCGTCGCCCTGGGCGTCGACTACGGGATCTTCCTCATGCACCGGATGCGGGAGGAGTCCCTGTCCGGAGCCGAACCGGCCGCCGCCGCGCTGACCGCGCTGCGCACCACCGGCGGGGTGATCGCCTCGGCCGGCCTCGTCCTCGCGGCCACCTTCGCGGTGCTCACGAACATGGGGCTCCTCCAGCTCGTCGAGCTCGGCTTCGTCATCTCGGTCGGGGTGCTGCTCGACACCTTCCTCGTCCGTACGTACCTGGTGACCAGCGCGAGCGTGGCCCTGGGCCGCAAGGTCTGGTGGCCGGGCGCCCTCTCCCGCGAACCGGACCCCGAGCCGGCCGGACCGAGGGAGCCCGCCCCCGTGGGCTGACCCCGCACCGGACGACAGGTTCCGGGCGCCCCCGTCTCCCGCGGGGGCGCCCCCTCACGGAAGATGAAGCGGTGGACGTCAAACGCTTGCTGCACCTCACCGGCTCCGGGTACCGGGGCAACGTCGCCCGGGCGCGGCTCCTGCGCCAGGACGCGCTGCTCGCCGGCGTGCTGCTGATCCTCGACATGGCCGTGGCGCTCACCCTGCACACCGACGGGCGGCGGCCCGACGCGCTCGGCTGGACCCTGCTGACCGGGGCCCACCTCGCGCTGGTCTTCCGGCGGTGCGCCCCGCTCCCGGCGTTCCTCCTGCTCGTCGCCTGCGTCGCCCCGTACCACGCGCTCGACTTCGACCACAGCGCGCCGCTGCTCGTCTCGATGACCGCGCTGTTCACCGTCGCCGTCACCGGAAGCCCGCTGCGCTCGCTGCTCATCGGCAGCGGAGTCATCGGCATCATGCTCACGGTCAAGTTCGGGCAGGGCACCACCGAGGGCACCCAGGCGCTGCGCGTCACCGGCTGGATCGTCGCGTTCATCGTGCTCGGCGTGTACGTCCGGGTGCACGGGCAGTACTTCGCCTCGGTCGTCGAGCGCGCCGAACGCGCCGAACGCACCCGGGAGGAGGAGGCCCGCCGCAGGGTCGCCGAGGAACGGCTGCGCATCGCCCGGGACCTGCACGATCTGCTCGCCCACAGCATCACCCTGATCGGGGTGCAGACCTCCGTCGCCGCCCACGTCCTGGCCGCCGACCCCGACCGGCTGGACCGTACGGCCGTCGCCAAGGCCCTCGACGACATCTCCGAGACCTGCCGGAGCGCGCGCGGCGAACTGCGGACCACGCTGAAGGTGCTGCGCGACTCCGAGCACGGCGGTCAGGCCCGGGGCCCGCTGCCCGGCCTCGACGGGGTGCCCGACCTGGTGGCGGCGGCCAGGGCCGCGGGCACGGCGGTGGAGGCCCCGGCGCTGAGGGGGGCCGACGGCGTTCCCACCGCCGTGGGCGCCGCCGCCTACCGCATCGTCCAGGAGGCGCTGACCAACGCGGTACGGCACGCGGGTCCCGGCGCGCGCGTCCGGGTGGACCTGGACACCGACGGCTGGGCGCTGCGGGTGTCGGTCACGGACGACGGCGCCGGCGACGCGGGCGGCCCGCCCGGCTTCGGGCTGGTGGGAATGCGGGAACGGGCCCGCAGCGTGGGCGGCACGGTGGAGACCGGGACCCGCGAGGAGGGCGGATTCGCGGTCCGGGCGGTCCTTCCCCTGGGCACGGTGCCGGACCCGCGCCCGGAACCGGGCACGGGGGTGGGCCTGGAATCGCCCGCAGGAGTGCGCCTGGAGCCGGGTACGGGGGCGGGCCTGGAGCCGGGCACGGGGGTGCGCCCGGCCCCTGGAGTGGGCCCGGAACCGGCCGCAGGAGTGCGCCCGGAACCGGACACGGGAGCGCGCCTGGAACCGGCCGAGCCCCCGGTGCCCGCGCACCCGTCCCGGCCGTCGGCGGCTCCCGCCGTGTCGGGCCTTCCGGCCGGTGAGGCGGCACCCGGGGTCCCCCGCTCCGGGCCGGGGCTCGCGGGCGGTGCCGACGGCGGGCGGGGTGGGGTGCGATGACCATCCGTGTGGTGCTCGCCGACGACCAGAACCTCGTGCGGGCCGCGTTCGCCATGCTCGTGGAGTCGGCACGGGACATGGAGGTGGTCGGACAGGCCGCCACCGGGCGCGAGGCCGTCGAGCTGGCCCGCACCGGGCGCGCCGACCTGGTCGTGATGGACATCCGCATGCCCGACCTGGACGGCATCGAGGCCACCCGGCTCATCGCGGCCGACGCGGACCTCGCCGGGGTCAGGGTGCTCGTGCTCACCACCTACGACACCGACGAGCACATCGTGGAGGCGCTGCGCGCGGGCGCCTCCGGCTTCCTGGTGAAGGACACCCGGCCCGCGGAACTCCTCGACGCGATCCGCACGGTGGCCGCCGGGGACGCGCTGCTCTCGCCGGGCCCCACCGCCCGCCTGGTCGCCCGCTTCCTGAGCGCCCCGGCCGTCCCCGCGCTCACGGCGGCCGGCCCCGAAGGGCTCTCCGAACGCGAGCGGGAGGTGCTCACCCTGGTCGCGCGCGGCCTCAACAACACCGAGATCGCGGCGGCGTTGGGACTCAGCCCGCTCACCGCGAAGACCCACGTCAGCCGCATCATGGGCAAGCTGGGTGCCCGCGACCGGACCCAGCTGGTCATCGTGGCGTACGAGTCGGGCCTGGTGACCCCGGGGGACGCGGGCCGGACCTGACCCGCCGGGCCGTCCGGGGCGGGCGCGGAAGGCGGCCGGAAAGCGCTGACGCCCCGTCATCCCACCCCGACGGCACGGGTACCGGCGTGACGCCCGGGGCACAGTAGGTGCACCGGGACATCCCACGTCCCACGTCCCGGGCCCGACGCAGTCGACGCCGTCCAGGGAGTGCCATGACCAGCATGAGCCGCACGCTCACGTTCGCCGCCGCCACCGGACTCCTCACCGCCCTCGCCGCCACCGGCACCGCCGCGGCCACTCCCCGGGGCGGCGGCGGGGGATGCGTCTCCTCCGTCCCGTACACCGCGGGACAGGACGGCTACGACACCTACCGCATCCCGGCGACCGTCCGGACCGGCGCCGGCACCCTGCTCGCCTTCGCCGAGGGGCGGCACAGCGGGGCGGGCGACACCGGGAACATCGACGTCGTCCTCAGACGCTCCGCCGACGGCGGCTGCACCTGGAGCCCGCTCACGGTCGTCTCCTCCGGGGACGGCGACACCCGCGGCAACCCGGCGCCGGTGGTGGACCCCCGCACCGGCCGGATCGTCCTGCTCACGTCCTACAACAGCGGTGCTGTGACCGAGGCGCAGATCATGCGGGGCGAGGTCACCCCGGAGCAGAGCCGGCGCGTCTTCGTGCAGACCAGCCGGGACGACGGACGGCACTTCACCGCCCCGCGGGACATCACCGACCAGGTGAAGCCTCCGGGCTGGCGCTGGTACGCCACCGGACCGGGCCACGCGATCGCGCTGCGCCACGGACCGCACGCGGGCCGCCTGGTCGTCCCCGCCAACCACTCCGCCGCCCCGCCCGCCGGGTCACCGGACTCCGGCCAGGAGGCCCGGTACTACGGGGCGCACGCGCTCTACAGCGACGACGGCGGGCGCAGCTGGCGGCTCGGCTTCGTCGACGACACCTACGACGGGACGGAGAACGCCAACGAGAGCTCGGTGGCCGAACTCCCCGACGGACGGCTCTACTTCTCCTCCCGGGACCAGAACGGCACGAGCCCCGGCAACCGCCTCGACTCCTACTCGAGCGACGGCGCCGAGACCCTGGACCGCCCCTTCGCCGTGCAGCCCACCCTGGACGACGTCCCCGTCGTCCAGGGCAGCGTCCTCCAGCTCACCGGCCGCTCCGCGCCGCTCCTCTTCTCGGGGCCGTCCGTCCCGACCGCCCGGCAGTCCATGGCGCTCTGGCGCAGCACGACGGCCGGAGCGGACTTCGTGAGGGCGAGCACCCTGTCCACGCGGCGGGCCGCCTACTCGGACCTGGTCCAGCTCGGCGCCTCCCGGGTCGGCATCCTCTACGAGACCGGGGACAGGGGACCGTACGAGTCCATCGAATTCAGGCGGCTGCCGGTGAGCGAGCTGCTCGGCCCGGACAGGCCCTGACAGGCCCCAGGGGCGGACGGGCCCCGGCGCCGGGTCAGAGCAGTCCCGCCGACGCCAGGTACTTGCCCACGCGTTCGACCTCGCCCGGCGACAGCGGCACCTGGGGCTCCGCCGTCGCCGGGCAGTCGATGACACCCCGCAGGTGCAGCGCGGCCTTGAAGGCGCCGAGCGCCGAGGAACTGCCGCCCATGCGGTCGGCGTCGCCGACACCCACCAGGCCGAACAGCTCGCACAGCCGCTCCTGTTCGGCCCGCGCCCGCTGCCAGTCGCCCGCCGCGCACAGCTCGTACAGCCGGACGTAGCCCACCGGGTCCACGTTGGCCAGACCCGGGACCACGCCGTCGGCGCCGAGCGCCAGGGCGGAGTCGACGACCACCTCGGAGCCGGTGAGCGCGGTGAAGCCGCGGACCCCGGGGCGGGTACGGGCGCCGGTGACGACCGTCCGGAAGGAGCCGAGGTCGCCGCTGGAGTCCTTGAGGCCCGCGAGCACGCCGTCGGCGGCGAGTTCCAGGACCAGTTCGGGGCCGAGCTTGCTGTGGACGGAGGCCGGCAGGTCGTAGGCGAACACGGGGAGCCCGGCGCGCGCGGCGACCAGCCGGAAGTGGCGGGCGATCTCGGCGGGGTGGGTGCGGGTGTAGAAGGGGGCGGTGACGACGATCGCGTCGGCGCCGGCGGCCCGGGCGGTGTGGGCGTGGTCCAGGACGCGGGGCGTCGTCATGTCGATCACGCCGGCCAGGACGGGGAGCCGGCCCGCGACGTGCGCCACCGCCGTCTCCACCACGAGCCTGCGCTGCGCGTCGGTCAGATAGGCCACCTCGGAGGTCGAGCCGAGGACGAACAGGCCGTGCACCCCGGCGTCCACCAGGTGGTCGATCAGCCGGGTGAGCGACGGGACGTCCACCTCGCGGTCCGGTGTCAGGGGCGTGCAGACGGGCGGTACGACACCGGTCAGCGGGGCGGGCAAGGTCATGAAGGCTCCCTGATGTGCTGCTGGGGCGGAACGTCGGCCGGGGCGGCCCCGGCGGCGGTCCCGGTGGCGGACTCGGCCTGTGCGACGAGCGTGCGCGTCGGCCGGCCCTCCTCCACAGGATGGTGGCACCGGAAGCGGTGGCCGGGCGCCGACGCGGCCGTGAACTCCGGCATCCGGGTCGCGCACTCCCCGTCCGCCCGCCAGCACCGGGTGCGGAAGGGGCAGCCGCTCGGCGGGCGGGTCGCCGAGGGGACGGGTCCGGTCAGCGGGATCGGCTCGACCGGCTCCAGCAGGCCGGGGGTCGCCGAGAACAGCGCCCGGGTGTACGGGTGCCGGGAGCCGTCGGTGACCCGGCCGGCCGGGGACTCCTCGACGATCCGCCCGAGGTACATCGTGATCACCCGGTCGCTCATCCGGCGCACCGTCTGGATGTCGTGCGACACGAACACCAGCGCCAGGCCGAGCCGTTCCCTGAGGTCGAGGAGGAGGTTGAGGATCTGCGCGCGCACCGACACGTCCAGCGCGCTCGTCGGCTCGTCGGCCACCACCAGGCCGGGGTCCAGGGCCAGGGCGCGGGCGATCGCCACCCGCTGGCGCTGACCGCCGGACAGCTGCCCCGGCAGCGCGTCCGCGAGGGCCCGGGGCAGACCGACCAGGGCCAGCAACTCCCGGACCCGTTGCTCGCGTTCGGCGGCACTGCCGCGCCGGTGCACGTCCAGCGGGTCGCGCAGGATGCGGCGCACGGGCAGCCGGCGGTTCAGGGCCGTCGACGGGTCCTGGAAGATCATGCCCGTGTCGGCGCCGACCGTCGCGCGCCGCTCGTCCGGCTTCAGCGACCACAGGTCGCGGCCGCCGAACGACACCGTGCCGGACGTCGGCCGCTGCACCCCCACCAGGACCTTCGCGAGGGTCGACTTGCCGCAGCCCGACTCGCCGACGACCCCGATCGTCTCGCCGGGCGCGACGGTGAGATCGGCGCCGGTCAGGGCGTACACCCGGTCCCGGGTGAACACCCCACCGCTGCGCGCCTTGTGGACGACGTGCGCGTCGGAGAGCCGGACCAGCGCCTCCGCCGGGGAAGTGTTCATGTCACGGCCTCGCTCTCCGTGGTCACCAGATCGACGGCCGGGTGATGGCAGGCTGCCGTGTGCGTGGGGGTGCCGGCGAGGTCCGGTGCCGTCGTGCGGCAGGTGCCGTCCGCCATCGGACACCGGTCGGCGAACCGGCAGCCGGCCGGGAAGTCGGCGGGGGAGGGGACGACCCCCCGGATCTGCGTCATGCGCTCCGCCGCCGACTCCAGCGACAGGACACTGCCCAGCAGCCCGCGCGTGTAGTGGTGCGCCGGGGACTCCACCAGGTCCGCCGTCACCCCCGTCTCGACGATCTGGCCGCCGTACATCACGACCACCCGGTCGGTGACCGCCGAGACCAGCGCCAGGTCGTGCGAGACGAGGACCAGGGCGAAGTCCAGTTCCGCGCGCAGCCGCAGCAGCAGCTCCATGACCTGCGCCTGCACGGTGACGTCCAGGGCCGTCGTCGGTTCGTCCGCGACGATCAGCGCGGGCTCCCGGGACAGCGCCATCGCGATCAGGACGCGCTGGCGCTGGCCCCCGGACAGCTCGTGCGGGTAGCTAGGCAGGGTGCGCTCGGGATCGAGGCCGACCAGGGTGAGGAGTTCGGCCGCCGTACGCTTTCCGCCGCGCCGTATCACCTGCGCCAGCTGGGCCCTGATCGTCATCGCCGGGTTCAGGGACGACAGCGCGTCCTGGTAGACCATCGCCATCTCGTGGCCGAGCAGCCGGCGCCGCACCCGCATCGGCTCGCCCACCAGCTGCCGCTGCCGGAACCGGACCTGGCCGCGCACCCGGGCGCCCTTCGGCTCCAGGCCCATCACCGCCAGGGCCGTCAGCGACTTCCCGCAGCCCGACTCGCCGACCAGGCCCAGGACCTCGCCGGGGTACACCTCGAAGCTGATGCCGTCGACGATGTCCACGCCGCCGTGCCGGCCGTCGAAGCCGATGGCCAGACGCTCGACGGCCAGGACCGGCGGCCCGCCCGTGACGGGCGGGCGGGCCCGGGCGCGCAGCCGGGCCGCGGCCCGCGCCAGACCGGGCAGTTCCACGACCGTGCCGCTGCCCGGCTCGGGGGCCTCGAGCCGGTCCTCGGCGGGCGGTACGGACACCTCCCGCGCGGCCGGCGCGGCCCACGCGTCGGAGACGCCCTCGGAGAGGACGTTCAGCGACAGCACGGTGACCAGCATCAGCAGGCCCGGGAAGACGGTGGCCCACCAGCCGCCGGTCAGCACCATGTTCTTGCCGTCCGCGATGACACTGCCCCAGGACGGGTCCGGGGGCCGGACGCCCGCCCCGATGAAGGACAGCGAGGCCTCGAACACGATCGCCTCGGCGACCTGCACGGTGCAGAACACCAGCACCGGGGCCGCGCAGTTGACGGCCACGTGCCGGAGCACGATGTGCGGGGTGCGGGCGCCGATCACCCGCTCGGCGGTGACGTAGTCCTCCCCGTACTGGGAGAGCACGTTCGCGCGCACGACCCGGGCCACGGGCGGGGTGAACAGGAACGCGATCGCGAAGATCAGGACGGTGATCCCGCCGCCGAACACGGCGACGAGCACGGCGGCGAGCGCGATGCCGGGGAAGGCCATCACCACGTCCAGGGCGCGCATCAGCGTCTCGTCGACCGCCTTGCGCGAGGTCGCGGCGACGGCGCCCAGCAGCGCGCCCACGAACAGGGCGAGGGCGGTCGCGCCGAGGCCGATGGCCAGGGACCAGCGCGCCCCGTACATCAGCCGGCTGAGGATGTCCCGGCCGAGGCTGTCCTGCCCCATCCAGTGGTCCGCCGACGGATGCCCGGTGCCGTCCGTCTGCGGCTGCTGGTCGAGCGGGTCGTGCGGCGCGAGCAGCGGGGCGAACAGGGCCGTCACCAGGACCACGGCCAGGAAGCAGACCGCGATCCGGGACAGCGGCGGCAGCCTGCGCAGGCCGCGCAGCCGGATTCCGGGCCGGGCGAGCGCACCGGCCAGATCCTTCCGCGTGAACATCAGGTCGCTTCCCTCAGCCGTGGGTTGACCAGCAGATACAGGATGTCGATGACGAGGTTGACGACCACGAAGCCGATGGCCGTGGTCAGGACGACGCCCTGCACGACGGCCGGGTCGCCGTTCTGCACGGCGTCGATCATCAGCTTGCCCATGCCGGGCAGCGAGAAGATCGTCTCGATGACGACCGCCCCGCCGAGCAGATAGCCCACGCGCAGGCCCAGCACGGTCAGCGGGTTCATCAGGGCGTTGCGCAGGACGTTGCGGCCGACGACCACCCGCGGCGGCAGCCCGCTGCCGATCGCGGTGCGGACGTAGTCCTTGTCGAGCTCCTCGACCACGGAGGTGCGCACGATCCGGGTGAGCTGGGCGGCGACCGGCAGGGACAGGGCGAACGCGGGCAGCGCCATGGTCTTCAGCCAGCCGGTCAATGAGTCGGCCGGGTTGACGTAGCCGCCGGTCGGGAACCAGCCCAGGCCGACGGCGAAGTACTGGATCATCAGCAGGGCCAGCCAGAAGCCCGGCGCGGCGACCCCGGTGAGGGACACCACCCGGATGATCTGGTCGGGCAGCCGGTCGCGGTGGATCGCGGCCGTGACCCCGCCGATCAGCGCCAGCACCACCGCGATGCCGAGCCCCAGGAAGGTGAGCTGGAGCGTGAGCGGCAGCGCGGTGGTGACCTGGTCGGCGACCGGCGCCCGGGTGAGGGCGCTGGTGCCCAGGTCGCCGTGCAGCAGGTCTCCCACGAAGTGGGCGTAGCGCACGGGCAGTGGATCGAGTAGTCCGTTGCGCTCCCTGAAGTCGTGCAGCTGCCCGGGGGTCGGGTTGGCGCCCTGGAAGAACGCGGACGCCGGGTCGACGTCCGAGAACCGCATCACCAGGAACACGAACAGGACGATGCCGAGCATCAGCGGTACCAGCAGCGCGACGCGGCGCAGCAGGATCCTGACGATGGCGACCACGTACGAACTCTCCCGTCACCTAGACCCACTTGGCCTGGAGCAGGTTGATGCCCGGGTAGGGCTGGGGCCTTATCCCCGCGAGCCGGCGCGGGTTCCACGCCGTCATCAGCTCGTTGTGCACGACCGGGTAGAGCACGGCCTGTTCGGCGACGACGTCGATGTAGTCCTGGATCATCGTCTTCTTCTTCTCGGGGTCGGGTTCCCGCGTCGCCCGGTCCATGTCCTTGAAGAGCTGCTTGGCGACGGAGTCGTCGGCCCAGCGGGCGTAGCCCATCCACAGGTTCTGGGGGCCGTAGTTGTAGTGCATGATCAGGTCGGCGTCGAGGCCGAACTGGTTGGGGTTCGAGGCGGCCGCGACCACCTGGTAGTCCTGCTTCTGGTCCATCTTGGTGAACACGGCCGTGGTCTCCTGCGGGGACAGGGTCGTCTCCACGCCGATCGCGTCCCAGGACTCCTTGACGGTCGGCAGGCAGTCGACGATCCAGCTGACGTTCACCGACAGGATCTCGATGCTCAGCTTCTTGACCCCGGCCGCCTTGAGGAGCTTCTTCGCCTTCTCCGGGTCGTAGGAGTAGACGGTCTTCGCGGGCCGGTAGGAGGGGTTGGCCTCGTTGAGGAAGGAGGTCGACGGCTTCCCGTGTCCCCTGAGGGCGACCTCGACCATCTTGCCGGTGTCGATGGCGTAGTGCAGCGCCTGGCGGACGCGGACGTCGTCGAAGGGCTTGTGCCGGGTGTTGAACATCAAGAACAGGTTGTTCATGCCCGCGCCGCCCTGGACGGTCATGCCGCCCGTGCGGAGCCGAGCGATGTTGGCGTAAGGGATGTTGTCGGCGATCTGGGCCCCGGCGCTCGCCCCGGAGATCCTGGCGACGCGGGGCGCGGCGTCCACTATGGTCAGCCAGTTCATCTTCTTGAAGGCGGGTTTGCGCGGCCCGTTGTAGGCGGCGAACGCCTCGAAGGTGGTGTTGGACTTCGGGTGGTGGGCGGTCTGCCGGTAGGGGCCCGAGCCGATCGCCTTGCCCTTGATCGCGTCGTCCCAGGCGCCGGGCCGCGAGAACACGTGCTTGGGCATGATCTTCGCCAGGGTGAGCCGGGAGACGCCCTCGGGGAAGGGGAACTTGAGGACCAGCTCGACGTTCCGCGCGTCGATCCTGCGCACCTCTTCCAGCCAGGGGGCGAAGAAGCCCTTGGCGAGCGTCTGCGTCTTCGGGTCGAGGATCCGGTCGAAGACGAAGACCACGTCGTCGGCGGTGACCGGCGTCCCGTCGTGGAACGTGGCTCCCGACCGCAGCGTGAACTTCCAGGAGGTGCCGGTCAGATCGGCCGGCACCTGGGTGGCCAGGGCGGCGTACGGCTCGCGGGAGATCGGGTCGGTGTCGAGCAGCCCCTCGTAGATGTGGTTGTTGGCGGCCATGCAGAACGCGGACGCGGTCTGCGTCGGGTCCCAGCTGCCGTCGTTCCCGTAGCCGATCACGGCGGTCAGCGTGGCGTTCGCGCCGCCGCCCGTGTCGCCGGTGTCGTTCGTCGACTCCGGTCCGGACGAGCAGGCGCCGAGCGCCGAGGAGAGCGCGGCGGCCGCGCCGAGGGCCCCGCCGTACTTCAGGAAAGACCGGCGGGGCGGCGCCGGGGTGGGGTTCACGTCGCGCACGGTTCCTCCAGCTGGGAGTGGTCCGGTCGAGCGGTCCGGTGGGGCGGTGGAGCGGTCGGTGGGACAGGCCCGGGAAGCAGGAGATACGACGTCCTACGTCATGGGGGGCAGCGCGACCATAGGAAAGGGCGCGGAGGGGGTCAAGGGGCCGCACACGAATGGCGTATCTTCCACAGGCGCGACCAATGGCGGTATGAAACAGGGGTAGTTGGCCGAACTTGGCGTTTAATCAGCCCGGAGGTGGGACGTCCGATGTCCAGCGAGCGTACGATCTGGCGCATGCCTGAGGAGACCGGGAACCGGCGCCGGCCCGAGCGCCGGGTGAGCAGCCAGATCCAGCGCGAGGTCATGCAGCTGATCCTCGACCAGGGACTTCCGGCCGGGGCTCCGCTGCCCACCGAGACCGAGCTGATGAACGATCTCGGGGTGAGCCGCAACTCGGTCCGCGAGGCGCTCAAGGCCCTCCAGGCGCTCGACATAGTCGAGATCCGGCACGGCTACGGCACCTATGTGGGTGAGGCGTCGATGACCCCGTTCGTCGACGGACTGACCTTTCGCACGCTCGCCCGTCCGGACGATCCCACCGGGGCGCTGGCCGAGATCCTCCAGGTCCGCGAGGTGCTGGAGGAGGGCCTGATAAGCCGGGTGGCCGAGGTGCTGACCGAGGAGGAGCTGGACCGGCTGGAAGCGGTCGTCACGGAGATGGAGACGGCGGGCGACGACGGCCGCCCCTTCCCCGAACTCGACAGCGAGTTCCACGAGTTGCTGTACGCCTCGCTCGGCAACCCGCTCGTCCCCCAGCTGCTCGGCGCGTTCTGGACCGTCTTCCGGCGGGTCGCCGCGGTGCGCGGCTGGACCGAGGACGTCACCCCGGAGGTGACCGCCCGCCGCCACCGCGACATCCTGACCGCGCTGCGGGTCCGGGACGTCGAGGGCGCCCGGCGCGCCATGGCCGACCACTTCCGGGGCATCGAGGCCCGCGCCGCCCAGGGCGCCCGCGGAGTGAGCTGAGACGGGCCCGCGCTCGTCCTAGGCTGGCCCCATGGCCGACATACGACCCGACTCCTCACCCGGCTCCCCGGCCGGCGGCGACACCTGGGACGCGGACGCCCCCGGTGTGCTCGCGCTGCCCTCCGGACGGCTGATCCGGGGCCGGGGGCTGCGCCGTCCGCTGCCGGCCGACGGGGGTCCCGCCCCGGCGTACGCCGTGTACCTGCTCGGCAAGGAGCCGCCGCCGGTCCCCTGGGAGGCCCACTGGCTGCGCTGGCCCGACTTCCGGCTGCCCGCCGACCGGACGCGCGCCCGCTCCCTGCTCACCGACGCCTGGCGGCGGGCCGCGGGCGAGCGCGTCGAGATCGCCTGCTACGGCGGGCGGGGCCGCACCGGCACGGCCCTGGCCTGCGTCGCCGTCCTCGACGGTGTGCCCCCCGAGGACGCGGTGGCGTACGTACGCAGGCACTACGACCGGCACGCGGTGGAGACGCCCTGGCAGCGCGCGTACGTACGCCGCTTCGGCACCCCGGAGCTACCCGGCCGGCCGCTCCCGGACCCTCCCGGCGCCGACTCCTAGGCCCTGCCCGCTACGCCTGTCACGCCCCGCCGGTACTTCCCGTCCCGGCCCTGACCGCACCGGCGACGAACGCGGTCCACGCCTGCGCGCCGATCAGCAGCACGGGGCCGTCCGGCAGCTTGCTGTCCCGGACGGGGACGACATGGGGGACGGCGTCGGCGACTTCGAGGCAACTGCCGCCGTTGTCGTCGCTGTAGGTGCTCTTGCGCCACTGGGTGAGGCTCAGGTCGTACTCGCGCATCGTCTGTGGTCCTCCGACGCCGATTCGATCAGAGACAGGGACGCGTCCGGCGGCAGTGCGGCGGCCCTGAGCAGATCGTATGCGTCCTGCACGCGCTGAACCAGGGCCGGTTCGTCAAGGAGATTGCCCGAATACACGGCCTCTGTATAGGCGGTGGGCGGGGCGTCGGCGAACTCCATGAGCTGGACCATCTGCCCTATGAGCGGGTACGCCCCGACCGCGCAGGGCAGCACCTGCACGAGCACGCGCCGCTGTCGCACCAGGCCGATGACGTGGTCCAGTTGCTCCGCCATCACCGCCGGTCCGCCGACCGGTACCCGCAGCACCTGCTCGTGCAGGATCACCCAGTAGACCGGCGTCCGCGTGTCGTCCAGGATGCGCGCCCGCTCGCGGCGGGCGCTCACCTTCTCCTCGACGTACTCGTCGGTCGAGAACGGGTTGCCCGCCAGCATGACGGCCCGCGCATACCCCGCCGTCTGCAGAAGACCCGGCACCAGGGCCGGGGCGAACTCCGCGATCCGGGTCGCCGTCCGTTCCAGTTCGACGACCGCCGCGAAATAGCCCGCGTACCGCTGGTCGTCGATGAGCTTGTGCCACATCCGTTCGAAGAAGCCGTCACTTCCGAGCAGGGAGTCGATGCGCTGGGCGACGTCCAACTGGGGCTTGCGGATGGCCTGTTCGAACTGGCCGATATAGCCGCCGGAGACGAAGACCCGGGATCCCAGTTCCACCTGGGTGAAACCCGCGTCCTCCCTGCGTCGTTTCAGTTCTGAACCGAAAAATTCCCAGGCGGCCTGCCGTGAACCGTTGGCCATGGACCAACCTCCCTGCACTGCACCGCGCTTGTAGCGGACGGGACCCTGTCGATTCTAGATGCGGAGCGTCACCATGAAGATGCGAAGCGTGAAATCGACGAGGGCCGGTGGAGCAGGGTGAACGAAGAACACGCACGAGCACACGCACGACATGTACCGGCGCAAGGACGAACCCACGCGGACACGCCACCTGACGGTCGGCGGTACTCGACGCACCGCGTCGAAGAGGCGGAGGACACTGTGCAGGACTTACGGACGGCGCTCGCGCGGGCCGGCATCACGTTGCCGTCCCTGCGGATCGACCCGGCGAGCGTGGCACGCGACACCCCTTGCCCCCTGGTCCTCCTCGGCGGCTGTTCCGTCGAGGTCGCCGCCCGGCTCGCGGCGGCCCTGCGATGAGGGCGGCGGCGCCGCCGACCGGCTCCTGCGCGGTCGACACCCGCACGGGCCGGGTCGGCGTGGTCATGGGCCATGAGGGGCCCTACGTACAGCTGAGACCGCTCGGCGGCGGCCGGGAGTGGGACTGCCTGCCCGAGACCGTGCGGCAGGCCACCCCGGCGGAGCGGATCGGGGCGGCGACCGCGTACGTCAACGCGCGCAGCCGCGGCGAGGTGCTGTGAGGCGCCGGGGCGCGGCGGGGTGGCCCCGGAGAGGTCCCGGACACAATCCGCTCCGTCCGGGCCGGGGCGTCCGTGCCGTAGGCGAGAATGGGCCGCATGAGTCTGTTCCGCGACGACGGCATCGTGCTGCGCACCCAGAAGCTGGGTGAGGCGGACCGGATCATCACGCTGCTCACACGCGGTCACGGCCGGGTGCGGGCGGTGGCGCGCGGGGTCCGCCGGACGAAGTCGAAGTTCGGGGCCCGCCTCGAACCCTTCTCGCACGTGGACGTGCAGTTCTTCGCGCGGGGCAGTGAACTGATCGGCCGCGGGCTGCCGCTGTGCACCCAGAGCGAGACGATCGCTCCGTACGGTGGCGGCATCGTCACCGACTACGCCCGGTACACCGCGGGCACCGCGATGCTGGAGACCGCCGAGCGGTTCACCGACCACGAGGGGGAACCGGCCGTGCAGCAGTACCTGCTGCTGGTCGGCGGACTGCGCACCCTCGCCCGCGGCGAGCACGAACCGCACCTCGTCCTCGACGCCTTCCTGCTGCGCTCCCTCGCGGTCAACGGCTACGCGCCCAGCTTCAGCGACTGTGCCAAATGCGGCATGCCGGGACCCAACCGCTTCTTCTCGGTCGGAGCGGGAGGAACCGTATGCGCCGACTGCCGGGTGCCCGGCAGCGTCGTACCCTCGCCTCAGGCCCTCGAACTCCTCGGCGCGCTGCTCACGGGAGACTGGGAGACCGCGGACGCGTGCGAGCCGCGGCACGTCCGGGAGGGCAGCGGGCTGGTGTCGGCGTATCTGCACTGGCACCTGGAGCGCGGACTGCGTTCCCTGCGGTACGTGGAGAAGTAGGCGCCACCCGGCGAGGCCGGGCGGTGGCGCGCGGCGCACGCGCGCGAGAGCGGCAACGAATCAGCAGGCGGAGCGAGACGAGCGCCCGGCGCACGCGAGCACGTCAGAGGGAGACGAGAAGCAGATGGTCGTACGCGGGATCCTGGGCGGTCGGCGCCGCGAGTACAAGGCACCGGAACCGCACCCCTCCGGTGCCCGCGCGCCCAAACTCCCGGGCGAGCTCGTCCCGAACCATGTCGCGATCGTCATGGACGGGAACGGCCGCTGGGCCAAGGAGCGCGGGCTGCCCCGCACCGAGGGTCACAAGGTCGGCGCCGAGCGGGTCCTCGACGTGCTCCAGGGCGCGGTCGAGGTCGGCGTCGGCAGCATCTCCCTGTACGCCTTCTCCACCGAGAACTGGAAGCGCTCGCCGGACGAGGTGCGCTTCCTGATGAACTTCAACCGGGACTTCATCCGCAAGACCCGCGACACCCTCGACGAACTCGGTATCCGGGTGCGCTGGGTGGGCCGCATGCCCAAGCTGTGGAAGTCGGTCGCCAAGGAGCTCCAGATCGCCCAGGAGCAGACCAAGGACAACGACGCGCTGACCCTGTACTTCTGCATGAACTACGGAGGCCGCGCCGAGATCGCCGACGCGGCGCAGGCGCTGGCCGAGGACGTGAAGGCCGGCCGCCTGGACCCGTCCAAGGTCACCGAGAAGACCCTCCAGAAGTACATGTACTACCCGGACATGCCGGACGTGGACCTGTTCCTGCGCCCGAGCGGCGAGCAGCGCACCTCCAACTACCTGCTCTGGCAGAGCGCCTACGCCGAGATGGTGTTCCAGGACGTCCTGTGGCCGGACTTCGACCGGCGCGACCTGTGGCGGGCCTGCGTCGAGTTCGCCCAGCGCGACCGCCGCTTCGGCGGCGCCGTCCCGAACGAGCAGCTGCTCGCGATGGAGAAGGCCATGCGGGGCGACGGCTCGTAACTCCCTTCACCGGCTGCATCGTCCGCATCCGGCGCTACGATCACGGCCCATCACCACAGAACCGGGGGAGGGGCCGTGGTCGAGGGTGCGGGGCAGCCGGAGCGGACGGATGCCGTCGAGCTGGAGTACCGGCCGACGAGCAGAGACTTCACGACGGCGGTGCGGACGCAGTTCCGCGCCGGCGAGAACGGCCCGAAGGTGATCTGGGGGCTGGTCGCCCTCGTCGCCTTCGTCTGCATGGGTGCTTGGCCCTCGTGGCGCGAGGGTCACACGACGGCGCTGGTGATCAGGCTGGGCGGGCTGCTCTTCGTCCTGGTCGCGGTCTGGTTCGTGCCGGTGTCCCTGGGCCGCGGACTGCACCGTCTCGCGGAGTCCCACGGCACCACCCGCATGACGGTCACCGACGCCGGGGTGACGACGACCACGGACAAAGGCACCAGGGTGCGCGGGTGGGGCGTCCGGAACCGCTACCGGGAGACGAGGACCGTCTTCGTCGTGTTCGGCCCCGAGGCGGCCTCCGACGCTCTCACCCTGCTGCCCAAGCGGGCCCTTCGCGCCCCCGGGGACGTGGACCGGCTGCGGGCGATCCTCGACCAGAATCTGACCCGTGTCTGAGCCCCCGCTGCGCCCCCCGGAGAGGGGTCTCAGGACTTCGCCGAAGCGCAATCCGCGCACGTGCCGAAGATCTCCACGGTGTGCGCCACGTTGACGTAGCCGTGCTCGGCGGCGATGGCCTCCGCCCACTTCTCCACCGCCGGGCCCTCCACCTCCACGGCCTTGCCGCAGACGCGGCAGACGAGGTGGTGGTGGTGCTCCCCGGAGGAGCAGCGCCGGTAGACGGACTCGCCCTCCGAGGTGCGCAGGACGTCGACCTCGCCGGCGTCGGCGAGGGACTGGAGCGTGCGGTAGACGGTGGTGAGCCCGACCGAGTCGCCCTTGTGCTTGAGCATGTCGTGCAGCTCCTGCGCGCTGCGGAACTCGGTCACCTCGTCGAGCGCCGCCGCCACGGCGGCACGCTGCCGGGTGGAGCGGCCCCGGACGGGCGATCCAGCGGTTGTCACCGTTGCCTCCTCGCGTCTGGCCTTGCCCGGCCATTGTGCCAGTCCGGGCAGGGCGCGGTCAGACGCCGACGGTGCTCTCCGGGCCGCGGGCGGCCGGAATCGCGCACTCGGCGGGATCCCCGGCGGCCCCTGCCGCGGCCACCGCGCGGGCCCGCCGTCTGGCCAGCGGCGACGCCAGCGCCGTCAGCGCGACGAACGCGCCGATCGTCAGCAGCACGATGGTCGAGCCGGGCGGGACGTCCTGGTAGAACGACGTGACCGTGCCGCCGATCGTCACGCTCACGCCGATCGCCACCGCGACGGCGAACGTCGCCGCGAAGCTCCGGGTGAGCTGCTGGGCGGCCGCCACCGGCACCACCATCAGCGCGCTCACCAGCAGCAGGCCGACCACGCGCATCGCGACGGTGACCGTGACCGCGGCGGTGACCGCCGTCAGCAGGTTCAGGGCCCGCACCGGCAGACCCGTCACCCGGGCGAACTCCTCGTCCTGGCTGACCGCGAACAGCTGCCGGCGCAGTCCGAGGGTGACGAGGACGACGAAGGCGGCCAGCAGACAGATCGCCGTCACGTCGGACTCGCTCACCGTCGACAGCGAGCCGAAGAGGTACGAGGTCAGGTTGGCGTTCGAGCCGCCCGGCGCGAGGTTGATGAACATGACGCCGCCCGCCATGCCCCCGTAGAAGAGCATGGCCAGGGCGATGTCCCCGCGGGTCTTCCCGTACCAGCGGATCAGCTCCATCAGCACGGCGCCCAGCACGGACACCGCCGTCGCCATCCACACCGGCGAGGTGGACAGCAGGAAGCCGAGGCCGACGCCGGTCATCGCCACATGGCCGATGCCGTCGCCCATCAGGGCCTGGCGGCGCTGGACGAGGTAGATGCCGACGGAGGGCGCGATGACGCCCACCAGGACGGCGGCGAGCAGGGCCCGCTGCATGAAGGCGTAGTCGAGGATGTCCATCAGCTGAGCAGTCCCGTCCGGAGGGGTTCGGCGTCGTGGGCCGCGTGCGGGTGCACGTGGTCGTGGCCGGGCAGCGCGTGCTGGCCGACCGCCCGCGGCGGCGGGCCGTCGTGCAGGACGCAGCCGTCCCGCAGGACGACGGCGCGGTCGATCAGGGGCTCCAGGGGGCCCAGCTCGTGCAGGACGAGCAGCACCGACGTGCCCTGGGCGACCTGGTCGCGCAGGGTCGCGGCCAGCACCTCCTGGCTCGCCAGGTCCACGCCCGCCATCGGCTCGTCCATGATCAGCAGTTCGGGCTCGGAGGCCAGCGCGCGGGCGATGAGGACCCGCTGGTGCTGTCCGCCCGACAGGGCGTTCACGGAGTCCTTGGCGCGGTCCGCCATCCCGACGAGCTCCAGGGCCCGCCGTACGGCCGCGTGGTCGGCCTTGCGCAGGATGCCGAAGCGGGCGCGGGACAGCCGGCCCGAGGCGACGATCTCGGTGACCGTCGCCGGCACACCGCCCGCGGCCGTGGTCCGCTGCGGGACGTAGCCCACCCGGTGCCAGTCGCGGAAGCGGCGGCGCGGAACGCCGAAGATCTCGATCTCGCCGGCGCTGACGGCGACCTGGCCGATGACACTGCGCACGGCGGTCGACTTGCCGGAGCCGTTGGCACCGAGCAGCGCGACGACCTCCCCGCGCCGCACCGAGAGGTCCATGCCACGCAGGACCGGGCGCGATCCGAGCTCCGCCCGGACACCGCGCAGGGACACGACGGAATCGCTCACGACGTCCTCCACAGTGATCACTTCGTTCCCAGAGCCGTCTGGAGCGCCTTCAGGTTCGACCGCATGACCTGCATGTAGTCGCTGCCCCTGGACTTCCCGGTGATGCCCTCGAGCGGGTCGAGGACGTCCGTCCGCAGCCCCACGTCCCGGGCGATGGTGCCGGCCGTCCGGTCGCTGACCAGCGTTTCGTAGAAGACCGTCGTGACGCCGTCGGCCTTCGCCAGGTTCTCCAGGCCCTTCACCCGCTTCGCGCTGGGCTCCGACTCGGGGTCCAGGCCGTTGACGGCCTCCTCGGTGAGCCCGTAGCGCTCGGCGAGATAGCCGAACGCGGCGTGGGTGGTGATGAAGGTCTTGGTCCTCGTGTCCGCGAGGCCCTCGCGGAAGTCGGTGTCGAGCGCGGTGAACTTCTTGCCCAGCGCCGCCATGTTCGTGGCGTAGTCGGCCGCGTGCTCCGGGTCGGCCTTCTTCAGCGCGGCCGTCACGCCCTCGGCGACCTGACGGAAGCGCACGGGGTCGAGCCAGACGTGCGGGTCGGTGGCGCCGGTGTCCTCGCCCTCGCTGTGGTCGTGGGCGGCCGCGTGTCCGCCGACCTCGTTGCCGTGCTTCTCCAGCGTCGTCAGCGTGGCCGCGTCGATCTTCGTCCTCACCCCGGACTGGGCCACCGCGTCGTCGACGGCCGGCTGGAGGTTCTTGAGGTACAGGACCGCGTCGGCCTCCTGGAGCCGCGCGGTCTCGCGGGCGCTGATCTCCAGGTCGTGCGGCTCCTGGCCGGGCCGGGTCAGGTTGGTGACGCTCACGTGCGACCCGCCGATCTGCTCGGCGAGGTACTGGAGCGGATAGAACGAGGCGACCACGTCGAGTCTGCCGTCGCCGCGGCCGTCGGCGGAGGCGGAACCGGAGCAGCCGGTGAGGGCGCCGAGACCGAGGGCGCAGGCGGCCACGGACGCGGCCCCGGATATGAGGCGTCGTCGTACGTTCATGACAGTCATTTTCAACAAAAGTGGAAACGGTTGTCAACAAGCTCGTCCGCGGCCGTCCGCGGGCCGCGCGGCAACCGGCATCAAGCGGACCGAAGGGGTAGGAAGCGGCCCAGCGCGGGAACCGATTTGATGCGGGGGTGGCGGACGCCGGTAACCTGAAGCATTCGCTGCCGTCCGTTCGTAATGAAGAGAGCACCGTGGCCGCCGACAAGATCGATTCCATCGTCAGCCTGAGCAAGCGCCGTGGCTTCGTTTTCCCCTGTAGTGAGATCTACGGTGGCCAGAAGGCCGCCTGGGACTACGGACCGCTGGGTGTCGAGCTCAAGGAGAACCTGAAGCGCCAGTGGTGGCGTTACATGGTGACGTCGCGCGAGGACGTGGTCGGTCTCGACTCGTCCGTGATCCTGGCCCCCGAGGTGTGGGTCGCCTCCGGTCACGTCGCCACCTTCACGGACCCGCTGACCGAGTGCACCTCGTGCCACAAGCGGTTCCGCGCCGACCACCTGGAGGAGCACTACGAGGCCAAGCACGGCCGCCTCCCGGAGAACGGCCTCGCCGACCTCAACTGCCCCAACTGCGGCAACAAGGGCACCTTCACCGAGCCCAAGCAGTTCTCGGGCCTGCTCTCCACGCACCTCGGCCCGACGCAGGACAGCGGCTCCGTCGCGTACCTGCGCCCCGAGACCGCCCAGGGCATCTTCACCAACTTCGCCAACGTGCAGGTCGCCGCGCGCAAGAAGCCGCCGTTCGGCATCGCCCAGATGGGCAAGTCCTTCCGCAACGAGATCACGCCCGGCAACTTCATCTTCCGCACCCGCGAGTTCGAGCAGATGGAGATGGAGTTCTTCGTCAAGCCGGGCGAGGACGAGCAGTGGCAGGAGTACTGGATGGAGCAGCGCTGGAACTGGTACACCGGTCTCGGCATGCGCGAGGAGAACATGCGGTGGTTCGAGCACCCGCAGGAGAAGCTCTCCCACTACTCCAAGCGCACCGCCGACATCGAGTACCGCTTCCAGTTCGGCGGCAACGAGTGGGGTGAGCTGGAGGGCGTCGCCAACCGCACCGACTACGACCTCGGCGCGCACTCCAAGGCCTCCGGCCAGGACCTCGTCTACTACGACCAGGAGGCCCAGGAGCGCTGGACCCCCTACGTCATCGAGCCCGCCGCCGGTGTCGGCCGCGCCATGCTCGCCTTCCTCCTGGACGCCTACGTCGAGGACGAGGCCCCCAACGCCAAGGGCAAGATGGAGAAGCGCACGGTGCTGCGTCTCGACCACCGCCTCGCCCCGGTGAAGGTCGCGGTCCTGCCGCTGTCCCGCAACGCGGACCTGTCCCCGAAGGCCAAGGGTCTCGCCGCGGCGCTGCGCCAGAACTGGAACATCGAGTTCGACGACGCCGGCGCCATCGGCCGCCGCTACCGCCGTCAGGACGAGATCGGCACGCCGTTCTGCGTCACCGTCGACTTCGACACCCTCGACGACAACGCCGTCACGGTGCGCGAGCGCGACTCCATGAAGCAGGAGCGCGTCTCGCTCGACCAGATCGAGGGCTACCTGGCCGCCCGCCTCGTCGGCTGCTGACCCAGGCGCACTCACCAAGCCCCCGGTTCCCGAGCAGGGAACCGGGGGCTTCGCGCTGTCCTGGGGCACGGGCGCGCGGGCGTCCTGGGACAGGGGCGTGGGAGCGGCCCTGATCACGGGTGTGCGGGCGGGCGGCCCGGCTCCGGGTGCGGGCCCGGTCGGTCACCGGTGTGCGGGCGCGGGGGTGCCGCCGCGGCGGTGGAGCACGCCGATGAGGGTGGCCAGGTCGGCGGCGCCCTCGGGGTCGTCCGCGTAGCGGGTCGTCTGGAGCGGGCCCACCTCCGGGAGGACGACGTCCTCCCGGGCCAGGACGTGGACCAGGGTCAGCAGGGCCGCACGAGCGTTGCCGTCGTCGAACGGATGGAAGAACGCCACGTCGAGGTAGGCGCGCGCCGCCCGGCCCGCGAGCGGGATGTCCGGGTCGGCCGCCTCGCGCAGACAGGCGGCGAAGTCCTCCCGGGTCCGGGCGGTCAGGCTGTAGCGCTCGCGCCCGCCCTTCGCGTGGGCGTCCCCCGTACGGAACGGCGCCCGCGGCACCCCGAGGACCTCGCACTGCCAGCCGGCCAGCAGCGCGAAGCCGAGCGGAGCGCGGCGCCGGGCGTCGGCGAGGCACAGGCCGTGGGCCCGCAGCAGACGCTCGGCACGGACGGGATCGCGCCGGCGGACGGGCCCGGCGCACCAGGCCCGGAAACCGTCGCGGGGGGACGAGCCGGGCGGTGCGGGCGGGCGGGGCGGCGCGGACGACTCGGGCTGCCCGTACGGCGCGGACGGCCGGGTTGGCGAGGACGGCTCGGGCGGCGCGGACGGCTGGATTGGCGCGGACGACTCGGGCTGTGCGGACGGCACGGGCTGCCTGGACGGTTCGGGTGGCCCGGGTGCTGCGGACGACTCGGGTGGCCTGGACGGCCCGGGTGGTGCGGACGGTCGGGGCAGTAGTGCCGGAGCTCCGTGCCAGTCCGTCTCGCGGCGTACCCGCAGCCAGACCGCGAGGCTGTCAGCGGTGCCGGTCATGGAAGTCCTCCAGGTCGGCCCGCTCGCGGTGGTCCTGGTAGGGGAGGTGGCCGGTGAGGGCGACGGCGACGTTCTCGCCGACCGAGTCGATCAGCGTGGGCGCGGGGGTGACCCAGCTCTGGAACCGGCCGCCGATCGCGGCCTCCACGACCCGGCCGGCCTCGGCCCGGTCCATCCCCGTGCTGGTGAGGAACCAGCGCAGCAGCCGGCGGGCCGCCCCCTCCCAGTAGTCCGAGCCCGTGTCCAGCGCCAGCGTGACCAGCCGTACGCAGGCCCGCTCCAGATGCCAGCTGCGGTCCTCGGGGGAGGCGTCGGGCGGCGGCGCGAGCTCGGCGAAGCGCCGGGCGAGCCACTCCAGCGACCTCCGCCAGTTCAGCAGGGCGATCGAGGCGCGGGCCGCGGTCGCGTCGGGCGTCGTGACCGAGGTGTACGCGCCGGCCCACCCGTCGACATGCCCGCCGTAGCGGTCGTCCCAGTTCCAGCCGAAGGCCCAACTGCCGTAGCGCTCCCGGATGATCGCGTCCACCTGCTCCTCGCACCACCGCTCGCACTCCCACCGGCCGGCGAAACCGGAGAGCACGGGCGGCACCCAGGGGCGGATCAGCGCGTGGAGGCGGGCCTCCTCCTCGTCGTCCCAGACGAAGGGGTGCCGGCCGGGGTCGAGTTCGTTCCAGTCGGAGGTGGTCGCGAGGGTGACGCGAGCTACGCGGTTGCCGGGGAAGGGCAGGGTGTCCCGGTTGTAGGTCAGTGCCGGTCCTGTCTCTCGTCCGCCAGGGCAAAGCACTCAGTCTCGCTCCGAACGCCCGGACCGGCCAACGCTTTTCCGGGGCGGGCCCCTTCGGGCGCCCCAGGGTCCTTCTCCGGGTGCCCTCGAGCCCCTTCAGATGTCCTCAAGGCTCCCCGGACCCGCTCACGCTTCCTTCGGGTCCACCGTCGCCTGGTGCTCCTCGGCCAGGTGCTCCTCCGCCTTCAGCCAGGGGAGGAACTGCGTGTTCTTGCGCCAGCCGCACGTCTCGCACCGGATGGTCCGCTGAACGCCCGCCCGCTGTACGTGGACGGTGTGTTCGCGGCCGTGCTGGTCCCAGCGGCTCACCTTGCTCGTATTGATCTGAAGCATGACACCTCCTGGTTCTCCGCTTCGTCTGCGCAGCAAGGAGTGTGCAGCAAGGTGAAGATCAACGGGGGTTCTTCGGCGGTGAGTTCGGTGGGACCGCCGGCCCGGTGCGTGCGGCGGGGCCCGAAGGGCCGCCGGTGCCGGTGCGCCGCCGATGGGGGCGGCGCGGCCGATCCCCGCCCACGGAACGGGAGTTCAGCTGATCGTGCGTGGCAGCCGCAGGCTCAGCGCGGTGGTCAGGGCCACGCCGGCCAGCTGGACCAGAAGGGTCGTCACGAGGGCGTCCCGCATGCCGTGGGACGGGACCAGGGACAGGAACAGCGTGCCGAGGGTGGCCACTCCGACGGCGAGCGAGGCCTGCTGGGTCGTGGCCATGACGCCGCTGCCGACACCGGCCCGCGCGGCCGGCACCTCGGAGAGGATGATCCGGATGAGGACGGGCAGCTGGAGTGCCTGACCCGCTCCGGCGACGGCCGCCCCGGGCAGCAGCTGCACCACCCCGAGGTCCGGCCAGGAGCGCCAGGCGGCCAGCGCGATCAGGGCCAGACCGACGCCCTGGATCAGTCCGCCCGCGGTGACGATCCGGGTGCCGAAGCGGGCGATCAGCCGGGGTCCGCACAGCGACGTCGCGAAGAAGACGACGGCCATGGGTGCGAGGGCGAGACCCGCCGGGACGGGACCGAGCCCCTCACCGCGCTGCAGGGCCACGGCGACCACGAACATGAAGCCACTGAACCCGATGGAGAACGGCACCATCATGATCAGCCCCCGGCGCAGCGAGGTCAGCTCGAACAGGCTCGGCGGAACCAGGGGGGTGCGGCCACGGCGGTCCGCACGGCGCTCGACGCCGTAGAAGGCGCCGGCCGCGACCGGGAACAGGGCCAGGGACACCCAGGTCCACAGCGGCCAGCCCGCCGCCCGGCCCTCGGTGAGCGGGGCGAGCAGCGCCAGCAGCGCGACGGCGAGCAGCACCGTGCCGGGAGCGTCGATCGGCTCGGGGCGCTGCGAGCGGGTCTCGGGGACGACGCGACGGGCCAGGACGAGGCCGAGCACCACGACGGGCACGTTCACGAGGAACACCGAGCGCCAGCCGGTGCCGGCGATGTCGGCCGCGACCAGCAGACCGCCGAGGATCTGCCCGGCCACCATGGACAGGCCGGCGGTGGCGCCGTACAGACCCATGGCCTTGGCCCGGCGGGGGCCGGAGGTCGCCGCCTGGATGGTGGCGAGGACCTGCGGCAGCATCGCGGCGGACGCCGCGCCCTGGGCGACGCGTGCCGCCACCAGGGTCCAGGCGGTGGGCGCGAGGCCGCAGGCGAGGGAGGTCAGGCCGAAGGCCGCCATGCCGCCGAGGAAGAGCCGGCGGCGTCCGAACAGGTCGCCGAGGCGTCCGCCGAGGACGAGCAGGACGGCGTACGCGACGCCGTAGCCGGCGACGACGAGTTCGAGGACGGCCTCGCTCGCGTGCAGGTCCTGTCCGATGGTGGGCAGGGCGACGTTGACGATGAAGAAGTCGATCAGGGGCAGTGCCGCGCCGAGCAGCACCGTGAAGAGTCCGAGGCCGCCGAGGGCGGGTGGCGCGGCGGGGGCGCGGACGGTGGTGGTGAGAGTTCCGGTTTCGGTCACGTCCTCCAGACTTCTCCGGCGCTCAGACGGGTACCAGAGTCTCTTTATCCTGGTACAAGCACTACCTGGCAACAGGCTGCGCCGAGCGGCAGGCTGGAGGCATGACGACGATGGCACGGCGGACCACCACAGCAACAGACCCCGCACGACCGGCGTCGAACGGCCCGGTGCGGGGCGCGGTTCGTCCGGAGCCCGAGCCCGAGCGGCCGGACGGGGCGGGGGCGGCCGTCCGAGCGGCGTCCGGGGCGGCCGTCGGAGCGGCGTCCGGGGCGGGGGAGATCCGGCGGCAGGAACTGGCCACCTTCCTGCGCAGCCGCCGTGAACGCATCACGCCCGAGCAGGTCCAGCTGCCCCGCGGCCGCCGGCGGCGCACGCCGGGCCTGCGTCGCGAGGAGGTCGCGCAGCTCTCCGCGGTGGGGGTCACCTGGTACACCTGGCTGGAGCAGGCCCGTGACATCCAGGTCTCCGAGCAGGTCCTCGACGCGCTGGCCCGCACCCTGCTGCTGGACTCCAGCGAGCGGGCCCACCTCTTCCAGCTGGCCGGGGCGGTCGACCCCACGCCCGCCGCGCAGTGCCCGGTGATCACCCCGGCGCTGCGCCGGATCCTCGCGCAGCTGGAGCCGGTTCCGGCCTGCATCCAGAACAGCCGGTACGACATCCTCGCGTACAACCGCACCTACGCCCGGCTGATGATGCGCGACCTCGACGCGGTCCCGCCCGCCGACCGCAACTGCGTGCTGCTCGCCTACACCAACGCGGAGTGGCGCGCGTCGATCGTCCTGCTCGACGAGACCACGCGGCTGATGGCCGCGAAACTGCGGGCGTCGATGGCCGGGCACCTCGGGGAGCCCGCCTGGAAGACGCTGCTGAAGCGGCTGCGGACCGAGTCGGCGGAGTTCCGCGAGAACTGGGACCGCTACGAGGTGGCCGCCACCCGCGGGAAGACGAAGAAGTTCGTGAACCCGTACGTCGGCCTGGTCACCCTCGACCACACGGACCTGTGGCTCGCCCCCGACCTGGGCGCCCGCATGGTGGCGTACCCGGCCCACGACGAGGAGAGCCGGCAGCGACTGGAACGGCTGCACGCGATAGCGCTGGAGGCGGGGACGGAGGCCGGTGCGGAATCCGCCTCGGAGGCCGGGACGGGTGCAGGGACGGAATCCCGGCCGGTGTGGGTGGCCTGAGCCCGGGGCGGCCCGCTGCGGGCGCCACCCAGGGTGTTCCCCTGCGGACACCCCGGGCCGGACGCGCCCGGCACCCCTTCGCCCGGCCCCCGGCCCCGCCCCCCGGGCCCCTGCGCCGCGTCAGGCCGCCGACGTGTCCTTGGCCCGTAGTTCCACGTCCCGGATCTCCGGGGTCTCCAGCAGGGCGGCCGTGCGTTCGGCCGACGCGCGGGCCCGGCGGCCGCTGCTGAGCAGGCCGAGGACGAGGACGGCCGCACCGCAGGCGGTGATGATCCACCAGCCGGGGCGGGAGGCCGCGACGAACGACTCCCGGTAGGCGTCGGCCCGGATGCCGGAGGCGAGGGCCGCGCCGATGACGGCGACCCCGAGCGTGCCGCCGATCTGCCGGCTGGTCGAGGCGACTGCGGCGGCGACGCCCGCCTGGGCGCGGGGCATGCCGGAGACCGCGGTGTTGGTGATCGGCGCGTTCACGAAGCCGAAGCCGAGGCCGAAGAAGACGTAGCCGAGGACGAGCGTGACGTTCGACGTCTCCGCCTCGAACGCGGCGAACAGCACGCCGCTCACCGTCATCGCGACGCCGGCGATCAGCAGCGACGGCCGGGGACCGCGGCTGCCGACCAGACGGCCCGAGAAGGGCGCGCAGACGAAGCACAGGAACGCCATGGGCAGCATCCACAGGCCCGCGTGCAGGGCGTTCAGACCGCGCACGTTCTGCAGGTACAGCGTCGACAGGAACAGGAAGCCGCTGAGCGCGGCGAACGCGCTCACCGCGATCACGGTGGCCCCGCTGAACGGAACCGAGCGGAAGAAGCGCAGGTCGATGAGGGGTTCGTCGCGCCGGGGCTCGTACCAGAGCAGGCCGAGCAGCGCGGCGAGCGCGATCGCGCCGAAGGCGAGGGTGTGGGCGATCCCGGAGGTGGGCGCCTCGATGATCGCGTACGTCAGGGAGCCGAGCAGGGCGATGACGAGGAGCTGGCCGACCGGATCGGGGCGGCGGGCCTTCGGGGCGCGGGACTCGGGGACGAAGCGGAGGGTCAGCAGGAGCGCGGCGAGGCCGACGGGGAGGTTGATCCAGAAGATCGACCGCCAGCCGACGGTGTCCACGAGGAGCCCGCCCACCAGCGGACCGGCGGCCATGGAGATACCGACCACGGCACCCCAGACGCCGATCGCGCGGGCCCGTTCGCGCGGGTCGGTGAAGGTGTTGGTGATGATCGACATGGCCACCGGGTTCAGCATCGAGCCGCCGACCGCCTGGACCATCCGGAAGACGATGAGAGTGTCGAGGTTCGGGGCCAGGGAGCACAGCACCGAGCCGATGGTGAACAGCACCAGGCCCGTCATGAACACCCGGCGGCGGCCGATACGGTCGGCCGTGGATCCCGCGAGCATCAGCAGGGAGGCCAGCACCAGGGTGTAGGCGTCGATGGCCCACTGCATGCCCGCGACGCTCGCGTGCAGCTCGCGCTGCATCGAGGGCAGCGCGACGTTGAGGATCGTGACGTCGAGGCTCACGATCAGCAGGCTCATGCAGCAGATCGCGAGCACGAGCATCCGATGGCGATGGCTGAGCTCAGGCATGCCCCTCAGCCTACGTCTCTTTCGATAGTGTGTCTAACTAATGACCACTACACGATCTTCCGCGCGAGCATCCGGCCCGGTACGCCACAATGGGGGAATGCCCACGCCCACGTCCACCGTGAACTCCTCGCTCTCGATCGGCCCCCACACGGCCCGGCCGCCGGTCGTCCTGGCCCCCATGGCCGGGATCACCAACGCGCCGTTCCGCACGCTGTGCCGCGAGTTCAGCGGCGGCAAGGGACTGTTCGTCAGCGAGATGATCACCACCCGGGCGCTGGTCGAGCGCAACGAGAAGACCATGCAGCTGATCCACTTCGACGCGACCGAGAAGCCGCGCTCGATCCAGCTCTACGGAGTCGACCCGGCCACCGTCGGCAAGGCCGTCCGCATGATCGCGGAAGAGGACCTGGCCGACCACATCGACCTGAACTTCGGCTGCCCGGTCCCCAAGGTCACCCGCAAGGGCGGCGGCTCCGCCCTCCCGTACAAGCGCAACCTGCTGCGCGCGATCCTGCGCGAGGCGGTCAGCGGCGCCGGGGACCTGCCGGTCACGATGAAGATGCGCAAGGGCATCGACGACGACCACATCACCTTCCTGGACGCGGGACGCATCGCCGTCGAGGAGGGCGTGACGGCGATCGCGCTGCACGGCCGCACCGCCGCCCAGCACTACGGCGGCACCGCCGACTGGGACGCCATCGCACGCCTCAAGGAGCATGTGCCGGAGATCCCCGTCCTCGGCAACGGAGACATCTGGTCGGCGGACGACGCGCTGCGGATGATGCGCGAGACCGGGTGCGACGGCGTCGTCGTCGGACGCGGCTGCCTCGGCCGGCCGTGGCTGTTCGGCGATCTGGTGGCCGCCTTCGAGGGCCGCCCCGAGGACTACGCGCGGCCGACGCTGCGCGAGGTCGCCGCGGTCATGGTCCGCCACGCCACGCTCCTCGGCGAGTGGATCGGCGACGAGACGCGCGGTGTCATCGACTTCCGCAAGCACGTCGCCTGGTACCTCAAGGGCTTCGCGGTGGGCTCCGAGATGCGCAAGCGTCTCGCGATCACCTCCTCGCTCGCCGAGCTCTCCGACGGGCTGGCCGAGCTGGACCAGGACCAGCCGTGGCCCGCGGGCGCCGACGGCCCCCGCGGCCGCACCTCGGGCAACAACCGGGTCGTCCTGCCGGACGGCTGGCTGAAGGACCCCTACGACTGCGCCGGCGTGTCCGAGGACGCCGAACTGGACACCTCCGGCGGCTGATCCGCCGGCACCCGCCCGGCACCCGTCCGACACCGTTCGGCACCCGTCCGGCGCGCGCCGCCCGTACGCGCGCCGGACGGCCCGGACGCCGTCCCCCGGCGCCCGGTTCCCGGCCGTGGACCAGGGGCCTCGACCGGAAGGGTCCGGGCAGGACCGGTCCGGACGAGGCAGGATCAGGCCCCGCCCACCGCGGCCAGCAGGGCCAGCGGCGCCGCCGCCGAACGGGACTCCCGGACACAGGCGTGCGGATAGGGCACCGGCTGGGCATGGGTGTCACGGCCGTACCCCGCGATGACCTCGGGCAGACGGTGACCCGCGGCCGTGGCCGCGTCCACGAGCCCGTGCGCCACCGTCCGGGCCTCGTCGTGCAGTCCGTACCGGGCCAGCCCCAGGGTGATCAGCGCGTTGTCGTGCGGCCAGACGGAACCGCGGTGGTACGACAGCGGGTGGTACGCGGGCTGCCCGGCGGCGAGCGTGCGCACCCCCCAGCCGGAGAAGAAGTCCGGTTCGAGGAGCCGGCGGCCGACCAGTTCGCCGTACTCCTTGTCCAGCAGTCCGGACCACAGCAGATGCCCCGCGTCCGAGGCGAGCGCGTCGACGTGGCGGCCGTCGCCGTCGAGCGCCAGCGCCGGGAAGGCGTGCTCGCTCATCCAGAAGTCCCGCTGGAAACGGTCGCGCAGATCGGCGGCTGCCTGTTCCAGGAGCGCCGCGTAGACCTCGTCGTCCCAGACCGTGCGGGCCAGCTGGGCGGTGCGGCGCAGCGCGTCGTACGCGTACCCCTGCGCGCCCGCCGCCATCACCGGGCCGGTGGGGCGGCTGCCGTCGGCCGAACAGATGGCGCCGGGGGAGTCCTTCCAGTTCTGGTTCGCGAGACCGCCGCCGTCCGCGCGGTAGACGAGATAGCCGCGCGAGGTCAGCCCGCCGTGGTCCAGCATCCAGCCGACCGCCGCCCGGGCGTTGGGCTCCAGTCTCCGGGCCAGGGCCGGATCGCCGGTCTGCTCGGTGTAGGCGCCGAGCAGCACCAGGAACAGCGGGGTCGCGTCCACCGAGCCGTAGTAACGCCCGTACGGGACCTGTCCGAAGTGGGCCAGCTCGCCGTGCCGCACCTCGTGCACGATCTTGCCGGGCTGGGCGACCGCCCCCGCTCCCGCCTCGACCGCCTGGGTGGCGGCCAGCGCGGGCAGCGTGGCCGCCGCGAGCCCGGGCCGGTAGGGCAGCGCGAACAGCGAGGTGAGCAGGGCGTCCCGGCCCAGCAGGGTGAGGAACCAGGGGACCCCGGCCGCGGGGACCCGCAGCTCCTCGCCGTCAGGGCCGGTCGCCGGCACCTGGAGGACGGCCAGATCGGACAGGCCGCGCGCACAGGCCGCGGCCAGCTCGGGCCAGCCGGTGGGGAAGGGCACTCCCTGCGCGAACTCGTCCTCCAGAGCCAGGAGTTGCTCGCCCGCCGCGGCCGGAGAGACGGGAACGCGCGGTTCCTGGGTCGCGCCGTGCGGACGCGCCGCCACGCGCAGCGCCAGCTCCGCCGAGCCGTGCGGTTCGAGGTCGAGCGTCCACACCAGGCGGCGCGCGCCCGTACCCGTCTCCTCCACACCGTCCGGAGCGGGCTCGGAGGTGACCGTCGTACGCGACCGCCACTCCCCGCGCCGGTAGCTGAACTCCACCCCGTCGTCCAGGACCTGGCGCTGGCGCACGACACCCGTCTTGGCGTACGTACGGTGGTCGGAGCGCAGTTCGAACTGGTCCGTGAAGTCGGCGTCCGCGGTGACCGCGATCCGGACCGTGGTGGCCGTCGGGCGGTTGCTGGTGACGCGCAGCGCCTCCACGAACGAGCCCTCGGCGACGGCCTGTTCGCGGAAGAGCGTGTAGGCGGGCGGTTCGTTGCGACCGCCGCGCGGCACCAGCACACAGCGCGCCGTGTCACCGGCGGCGACCGGGGTCAGCGCCTCGGGCACCGCTCCGTCCACCGTCAGCTGCCAGCGGCTGAGGTGCCGGGCGTCCCGTACGAACAGTCCGTCCGGGGAACTGCCGCCCCGCACTCCGCTGATGTCCCCGCCGTCGCCCACGGCGGCGAACGTCCCTCCGTGCACGAGCAGATGATGCCGGTCCGTCATCCCCGGTCCCCTCCCTTGGCGTCCGTTCCGAACTCGCGTGCGCGCCGCCCGCCACCGGCGGTGCCGGCCGCGACGCTGGTGCCGGCAGTGCCGGCAGTGCCGGCACTGCCGGCAGTGCCGGCAGTGCTGGTGGTGCTGTGTGCCGTGTCGGTCAACGCGTCGCGCCCCCACGGGGACACGACCGGTTCCGCCCCGGAGGGCTCGTGCAGCAGATCGAGCGTCAGCGCCGCCGTCCAGCTGAAGCCGGCCGCTCCGCAGGCCTCGCCGGTGAACGGGTCCACGTACTCCGCGAACCCGGACTCCCCGGCGGTGTCGAGCAGGGCGGCCCGCAGCGCGTCGGCCCGTCCGTGCTCCCCGTGCAGCCGCAAGCCGTGCTCCAGCAGCCAGTTGGTGTTGAACCAGGCGGGCCCCCGCCAGTAGCGGTGCGGGTCGAAGGCCTCGCCGGTCAGGTCGTAACTGGGGGCGAGACGGGCCGCCCCGCCCAGCCCGAAGTGCGGCCCGCACGCCGTCCGTACGAGCGTGGCGGCGATCTCGCGCGGCAGCGCGGGCAGGATGAGCGGGAGCAGCCCGGCGACACTGCGCTCCCGGATCAGCGCCCCGCGCACCCTGCCCTCGCGGGGCCCCCGGCCTGCGCCGCGCCCGCTGCCTCCGCCGGGCCCCCGGCCTCCACCGTGCCCGACGTCACCTGGTTCGTTCCCGTCGTCCCGCCGGGCGTCCGGGGTGTCCTGCCCGCCGCGCTCGTCACGGCAGAAGAACATGCCCTCCGCCGGGTCCCACAGCCGCTCCACCAGCGCCGCGGTCAGCCGCTCGGCGCGCGCGTGCCGGGCGGTCCCCGTGGCCCCCAGTTCCCGGGCGATCCGGGCCAGCGCGTGTTCCGAGGCGATCAGCAGGGCGTTGAACAGGGGGTCCTCGACGGCGAACGCGCCCCCGCCGTCGGCGTACCCCCGGTCGCGGTAGTCCGCCGCCAGCCGTACGTACCGGCCGTAGTCGAGATCCGTCGGCCGGTCCTCGGGGGCGCCGTGGTCGAGGTCGGCACGGCGGAAGGAGCGGGCCGGCGCCGGGGTGACGCGGCCGAGCGGGCCGTCCCAGCAGGGGCTGTTGTCCATGCCCTGCTCCCAGGGGTGGACCACGCTGGCGAGACCCCCGCCGCCGAGGTCCCGGCGGTGCAGGAGATAGCGGTGCCAGGCCGCGAGACGGGGATACATCCGGGAGAGGAACGAACGGGCCCTGGACAGGCCCGGGTCCGCCCGGTGCACCAGCCACACCGCCAGCGCGTGCACCGGTGGCTGCACGATGCCCGACGTCTGTACCGTGCGCGGGGCGCCCGCGGCGCGTCCGGCGGTCGAGGAGCGCCAGAAGTCGGGGCTCGGAAAGTACGCGTCGAGCGGGACGGAGGGGTTGAACACGATGTGCGGGACACGTCCGTCGGCCCACTGCGCGCCGAGCAGGGTCTCCAGTTCGGTCTGCGCCCGCAGCGGGGACAGATGACGCAGGCCGATCGCGATGAACGCGGAGTCCCAGGACCACTGGTGCGGATACAGGCCGCGCGAGGGCACCGTGGACGTTCCGGTCCAGTTGTCCTCCAGCACCCGGGAGGCCCTGAGGTGCAGCGATGCCGGCGCCCCGCCGGGACCGTATACGGACGGTCCGCCCCCGGCGATCCCGTCCGCGTCGGAGGGGTCCGGGGGACCGGAGGCGCGTGCGGGAGTGCCGACGGCGCTCAAGGGGTGCACGGGTCCCCTGTGCAGGGCGGTGAGCTGGGTTGTGCTGTCCACTCAGGTCTCCCCGAAGACGTCCGGCCGACCGGTTCGGCAGTGTCTGCCGTAGGGTTACGTCTATTTAACACGCAAAACTCAATATGTAATGCAGAGTTGGGGAACGCAAGAGGGTGTGCGGGACGGAAAGGGCGGGGAGGACCGTGAAGACCGGGAACCAGGCAAGTGCCGGAGAGCTGCTCGAACTGGTGCGCAGCGGCCGGGCGACGACGCGCGGGGCGCTCCAGCGGGCCACCGGTCTGTCGCGGGCGACGGTCGGCCACCGGCTGGACCGGCTGTTCCGCGCGGGCTGGCTCCGCGAGGGCGCGGGCGGCCCCGTCGACTCGCCGCTCGGCGGACGCCCCTCCATCACGCTGGAGTTCGACGACGAGCACGCGGTCGTCCTCGCCGCCGACCTCGACACCCGGCACGGCCGGGCGGCCGTGCTCACCCTGACCGGGGAGATCCTCGCCGAGCACGCGGGTCCCCTGGTGATCGACGACGGCCCCGAGGCGGTCCTCGGCGAACTCGGCCGCTGGTTCGCCGAACTGGTCGCCAAGTCCGGCCGGAGCGCGGACGCCGTCTGCGGCATCGGGCTCGCGGTGCCGGGCCCGGTCGACAGCGAGACGGGACGCGTGGTCCAGCCGCCGATCATGCCCGGCTGGGACGGCTACGACATAAGGGGCCGGCTGGGCCGCGCCTTCGCCGAGCACACGGGCGCCGGCGCCACCCGCGTCCCCGTTCTCGTGGACAACGACGCCAACGCCATGGCGTACGGGGAGCAGCGCGCCGGCTACCCCGACTGCTCGGCGTTCGCGCTGGTCAAGGTCTCCACCGGTATCGGGGCCGGGATGGTCGTCGGGGGTTCGGTCTACCGGGGAGTCGACGGCGGCGCCGGGGACATCGGGCACATCCGGGTGGGCGCCGAGGCGCTGTGCCGCTGCGGGTCGTACGGCTGTCTGGCCGCCGTCGCCAGCGGTGGCGCGGTGGCGCGCCGGCTCGCGGAGTCCGGGGTCCCGGCCGCGTCCGGCTCGGACGTGCGGGAGCTGCTGGCGGCCGGGCATCCCGAGGCGACGGCCCTCGCCCGGGAGGCGGGCCGGCGGGTCGGGGACGTCCTGGCCACCGTGGTGACCCTGCTCAACCCGGGCGTGCTGATGATCGCCGGGGATCTGGCCGGAACCCCCTTCCTCACCGGGGTCCGGGAACTGCTCTACCAGCGGGCGCTGCCCCGCTCCACCGCCCATCTGGACGTGGTGACCTCCCGGCTCGGGGAGCGGGCCGGGCTCGTGGGTGCGGGGGCGCTGGTCGTGGAGCACCTGTACGCGCCCGAGCGGGCCGAGGAGCGGCTGGCGGCCCTCGGGGTGTGAGGCCCGGTACGGCATCCGGGTGAGACGTCCGGGTGTCGTGCGCGTATCTCCGTGTGTCGTGTCCGGATCCCGGTCCGCATCATGAAATCTGTCCCCTCCCAGGGCGTGATTCTCGCCACCCTTGATAGGGGTCACGCTCAGATGAGCGGATCTTGGGCGGTTGCACTTCCCTAAGGGGTGGCACTCAGTGCCACCGTCTGATCGTTCATCGATTAAACTCAGACGTGTTGAAGCATGCTCATGTGAGCGCTCCAGGCGGCCTCTGGGGCGTCATGCGTTCAAGAAGTGAAAACATGCGCCCCCGATGACTTGCCAACCCTTGACTTTGGATCTGGTGGCGGACGAGTGGTTACAGGCGCATGACGCGCAAGTGGACGTACCCAGACGCCTTCGATCTGGGTATGTTCCCCGTCGTCAGGGCAGCCACCGCGACGTCGAGGAGTCGAGACTCGTGTCGGAAAACAAAGATCCCCACGTACCCGGAAACGGCGTTGGCGGAGCGAAGTTCGTTTATGACTTCACCGAGGGCAACAGGGACCTCAAGGACCTGCTCGGGGGCAAGGGTGCCAACCTCGCCGAAATGACCAACCTGGGTCTCCCCGTCCCGCCCGGCTTCACCATCACCACCGAGGCGTGCAAGACCTACCTCGACAGCGGCGAGGAGCCGGCGGCACTGCGTGACGAGGTGAGTGCGCACCTCGAGGCCCTCGAGGCCAAGATGGGCAAGAAGCTCGGCCAGGCCGACGACCCCCTGCTCGTCTCCGTCCGTTCCGGCGCCAAGTTCTCCATGCCCGGCATGATGGACACGGTCCTGAACATCGGACTCTCCGACAAGTCCGTCCTCGGGCTCTCCAAGCAGTCGGGCGACGACCGCTTCGCGTGGGACTCCTACCGCCGTCTGATCCAGATGTTCGGCAAGACGGTCCTCGGCGTCGACGGAGAGCTCTTCGAGGAGGCCCTGGACGCGGCCAAGGCCCTCAAGAAGGTCAGCGTCGACACGGACCTGGAGGCGGCCGACCTCAAGAAGCTCGTCACCAAGTTCAAGAAGATCGTCAAGACCGAGGCCGGCCGGGACTTCCCGCAGGACCCGCGCGAGCAGATGGACCTCGCCATCAAGGCGGTCTTCGACTCCTGGAACGGCGACCGCGCCAAGCTGTACCGCCGCCAGGAGCGCATCCCGCACGACCTCGGCACGGCCGTCAACATCTGTTCGATGGTCTTCGGCAACCTCGGCCCCGACTCCGGCACCGGCGTCGCCTTCACCCGCGACCCCGCCTCCGGCCACCAGGGCGTCTACGGCGACTACCTCCAGAACGCCCAGGGCGAGGACGTCGTCGCCGGTATCCGCAACACGGTCCCGCTCGCCGAGCTGGAGTCGATCGACAAGAAGTCGTACGACCAGCTCATGGGGATCATGGAGACCCTGGAGAACCACTACAAGGATCTCTGCGACATCGAGTTCACCATCGAGCGCGGCCAGCTCTGGATGCTCCAGACCCGCGTCGGCAAGCGCACGGCGGGCGCGGCCTTCCGCATCGCCACGCAGCTGGTGGACCAGGGACTGATCGACGAGGCCGAGGCGCTCCAGCGCGTCACCGGCGCCCAGCTCGCGCAGCTGATGTTCCCCCGCTTCGACGAGAAGGCGAAGGTGGAGCAGGTCGGCCGCGGTATCGCGGCCTCCCCGGGCGCCGCGGTCGGCAAGGCGGTCTTCGACTCCTACACCGCCGTGAAGTGGTCCCGCTCCGGCGAGAAGGTCATCCTCGTCCGCCGTGAGACCAACCCCGACGACCTCGACGGCATGATCGCGGCCGAGGGCATCCTGACCTCCCGCGGCGGCAAGACCTCCCACGCGGCCGTCGTCGCGCGCGGCATGGGCAAGACCTGTGTCTGCGGCGCCGAGGAGCTGGAGGTCGACACCAAGCGCCGCCGGATGACGGTGCCGGGCGGCCACATCGTCGAGGAGGGCGACCTCATCTCGATCGACGGGTCGAGCGGCAAGGTCTACCTGGGCGAGGTCCCCGTCGTCCCGTCCCCGGTCGTGGAGTACTTCGAGGGCCGGATGCACGCCGGCGCGGACGACGCCGACGAGCTCGTCGAGGCCGTTCACCGGATCATGGCCTTCGCCGACCGCAAGCGCAGCCTGCGCGTGCGCGCCAACGCCGACAACGCCGAGGACGCGCTGCGCGCCCGCCGGTTCGGCGCCCAGGGCATCGGCCTGTGCCGCACCGAGCACATGTTCCTCGGCGACCGGCGCGAGCTGGTCGAGCGGCTGATCCTCGCCGACACCGAGGAGGAGCGCGAGGAGTCCCTCCGCCAGCTGCTGCCGCTCCAGAAGAAGGACTTCGTGGAGCTGTTCTCCGCGATGGACGGCCTGCCCGTCACCGTCCGCCTGCTCGACCCGCCGCTGCACGAGTTCCTGCCCGACATCACCGAGCTGTCGGTCCGCGTCGCCCTCGCCGAGTCCCGCCAGGAGCCGCACGAGAACGAGCTGCGGCTGCTCCAGGCCGTGCACCGGCTGCACGAGCAGAACCCGATGCTCGGCCTGCGCGGTGTGCGCCTCGGCCTCGTCATCCCCGGTCTGTTCACCATGCAGGTACGGGCCATCGCGGAGGCGGCCGCCGAGCGCAAGAACGCCAAGGGCGACCCGCGCGCGGAGATCATGATCCCGCTCGTCGGCACCGTCCAGGAGCTGGAGTTCGTCCGCGAGGAGGCCGACCAGGTCATCGCCGAGGTCTCGGCCGCCACCGGCACCGAGCTCAAGCTGTCGATCGGCACGATGATCGAGCTGCCGCGCGCCGCGGTGACCGCGGGCCAGATCGCCGAGGCCGCCGAGTTCTTCTCCTTCGGCACCAACGACCTGACCCAGACGGTGTGGGGCTTCTCCCGCGACGACGTGGAGGCCTCGTTCTTCACGGCGTACCTGGAGAAGGGCATCTTCGGCGTCAGCCCGTTCGAGACCATCGACAAGGACGGCGTCGGCGCGCTGGTCGCCGCGGCGGCGAAGGCGGGCCGCGAGACCCGTCCCGACATCAAGCTCGGCGTCTGCGGCGAGCACGGCGGCGACCCGGAGTCGGTCCACTTCTTCCACGAGGTGGGTCTGGACTACGTCTCCTGCTCCCCGTTCCGCATCCCGGTCGCGCGCCTGGAAGCGGGCCGCGCGGCCTCCAGCTCGAAGGGCAGCGACCACCGCTAGCCCGGACGGCGACAAGACCCCGGAGCCGCCGCCTGTCCCCGACCCTCAAGACCGATGGGCGGCGGCTCCGGCTCACGGAAGGGGCGGCACCCTTGTGCGGGGGTGCCGCCCTTTCGTGCACGGCGGCACGGACACCTGCGCCCCGCCGCAACCTTCTCCGAACCTCGCGGGTCACACCTGTGCAGCACGGTGGGCCGGGACCCTCCCGGCGCACGGGAAGGTCCGGGGCGGATGGCACGAAGATCATGGGTGCGCGCGGTCGCGACAGCGGCGGCGGGCGCGCTGGCGCTGATGGCGGGGCTGTTCGGCACGGGTCCGGCGCACGCCGACGCGGCGGACGGCGCACGAGGGATGACGGTCCGCTTCGTCGAGCACGAGCTCTTCATCGGGTCGGAGCCGCCGAACGCGTTCGTGGCCTACCGGTGGAAGGTGGCCGGCGAGGGCGCGGTCCACCACGTCCATCTGACCGTCGACCTGTCCGGAGTGGCCGACTTCGCCGAGCCGGCACCGTCGGAGCACTGCGACGGCAACCTCTGCACGCTGGACCTGGCCTCCGCCACCTCGGACTACCACGCCATCACGCTGGTGCCGAAGCCCGGTGCGGCCATCGGCAGCAGCGGCACCATGACCGTCTCCGGCACGGCGTCGGACGCCACCGTCACGGGTGACCACGTCACCCTGACCAACGGCAGGACGGACCTGAAGGTGAGCGCGTTCGCCGATGAGCCGGACCACGTGCCGGGCGACATGCTGACCTTTCCGCTCACCGTGTGGAACACCGGCCGACTCCCGGCGGCCAAGGGGGTGGAGCTGCGGATCGACACCACCGCCGGACTGCACCTCCAGGGCTCCTGGGCCAACTGCCGCGACGTGTCCGCGAGCGGCCGCGGGGGGCACATCGTGCACGAGACCCTGTGCGACTTCCCCACCCCGGTGGAGCCCGGCCGGCGGTACGCGTTGTCGTCGCCGCTGCGGGTCGAGGTCGGCGACGAGGCACTGCACGACGAGATCATCTACGCGTTCACCCCGCTGGCCGGCGCCGCCCCGGCGAACGGCCCCGGGACCCCGCTGACCCTGGTCCCCGACGGCGCGACGCCGTCCGACGGGAACAGCGAACCGTCCTTCACCACCTACGTCGACAGCGTCAACCACGCCGACTTCGCCGTCACCGGGGACACCGCCACCGGGCGGCCCGGCGGTCACGCCACGCTGCACGTCACGGTGGTCGACCGGGGGCCGGCGCTGGTGGAGGACCTCCTCGACGACGACGTCGCCCTCTCGGTCACTGTCAAGCTGCCGCCGGGCACGAAGGCCACGAAGATCCCGGACGGCTGCCACGTGCCGGGCACGGACGGGTCCTACCGCGGCCCCCGGTTGGGCTGGACCACCTACGAGTGCGACTTCGGCGACCCCGCCCCGGGAGACAGACACGCCCTGTCGTTCACCGTCGCCATCGGCCCCCGTACCCCGGCCGTCTCCACGGGCCGGATCCAGACGGAGGAGTTCTTCGAGGGGTTCGACCCCGACGCCTCCAACGACAGCGCGGCGCTGACCCTGCGGCTGGCGCAGGACGGCTCCGCGGGCGGGGGGTCCGGCTTCGTCTCCGGCGGCTGGATCGCCTGGGCGGCCGGCGCGCTGGCGCTGGCCGCCGGCGCGGCCGCAGCGCTCTCCCGCCGCTCCCGCGCCGGCGACTGAACCGTCGTCCGGGGGCCGGAGGGACCCCCGAACGGGCCGGGGACGGAAGCCGTCGGTGAGGTGTCACGAGCAGTCGGCCCGGGTGGCGACCGGCGAGCGCCGGCGGCCGTGCTGTGGACACCCCGTGAACTTCCGGTGACGAACCCGCGCCCTCCGGCGCTGAGAGGGGAGAACGCGCTCCGCGTTCCCATCCGTCTCATGTTCCTCTGGGGGACTGTCTTGACCACGTCTCGGTCCAGCGGGCGTCACCGCCGCCGGATACGCCTCGCCCTGCCCGTCGCCGCAGCCGGCATCGCCGCGGCTGTCGGCGCCGCGCTGATGACCTCCTCCGCCGGTGCGGCCACCGCCCTGCCCGCCCCGACGGCGAAGCCGGTCATCGCCTCGCCCTCGCTCTCCGTCCTGGAGAAGCGCGTCGCGGGCGCCCTCGCGGGGGACGGGGGTGCGGGTCGGACGGCGGACAAGGAGTCGCTGAGCGCCGGCACGAGCACCTCGGGTGTCGACCCGAAGGTCATCGGCGGCACCACGACCGCGATCACCACGGCCCCCTGGATGGCCCAGCTCTGGTACCACGACGACCGGGGCACCACCGACACCACCGCCGACGACGTGAGCTTCTTCTGCGGCGGCAGCGTCGTGGCCCCGACGAAGATCCTGACGGCAGCGCACTGCCTCATGGACGGCGACAACAATCTGTACAACTGGCAGGCCAACGGGGCCGTCGTCACGGGCACCGACCAGCTGCCCACCACCGACTCCGGGGGCACCACGAACCTCCACGGCGGCCAGGCCACGGGCGTGCTGCGCCAGTGGAAGGATCCGAATTACGCCCCGCTGGACAAGGAGGTGCGGAGGAACGAGAGCGACCTCGGTGTCCTCACCCTCGCCGCCCCGGTCAAGGCCACACCGATCCGCATGGTCGAGGCCGGCGACACCACCTCGTACGCCGTCGGCACGAAGGCCAAGGTCTACGGCTGGGGCCGCACCAGCTCCACCGTGCAGGACCTCTCCCAGACACTGCGGTCGACCACGCTGACCGTCCACGCCGACAGCACGTGCTCCGGCCTCTACGACACGTCCTTCGCTCCGAAGTCGATGGTCTGCGCGGGCACGCAGAGCGGGAGCGACACCGGGACGAGCGCCGCGTGCAACGGTGACTCCGGGGGCCCGCTCGTGGTGGCCGGACGGGTCGTGGGGGTGGTTTCCTGGGGTGTCAAGGACTGTGTGGCGAAGGGCTATTCCAGCGTCTTCACCAAGCTGGCCGTCTACTACGTCGGTCAGGCCTACGCCCACATCGACGACACGAGCCTGAGCATCTTCAACAAGAAGCCCGACGGCAGGGCCGACCTCTTCGTCCGGGAAGCCTCCACGAAGACCGGCTACGAGAAGGACTCCAACAGCACCGGCACCGGCTTCGGCGCCCGCGCCTCCTGGGGCAACTGGGGCGGCGTCAACCTGGTCACCCAGACCGACCTGAACCGGGACGGCTTCCAGGACCTGGTCTACCGGGTCGCCTCGACCGGTGACGTGTACTGGGAGCACTTCGTGCTCAACAGCGCCCGCACGAGCGGCTCCTGGACCGACACGAAGATCGCCACCGGCTGGAAGACCCGCACCCGCGTCATCACGCCGGGCGACGTCAACGGCGACTACCTGCCCGACCTGCTGTCGGTGGACTCCGGCGGCACGATGTGGGTCTACCCGGGCAAGGGCAACGGCACCTTCGGCACCCGTTACTCGGTCCGCACCGGCTGGAACCAGTACAACTCCGTGCGCGGTCACGGTGACTTCACCGGTGACGGCAAGGCGGACCTGCTGGCCCGTCAGGCGAGCACCGGCGACCTGTACCTGTACAAGGGCACCGGCAAGACCGGCTCCGAGGCCTTCTCCTCGCGGATCAAGGTGCGCAGCGCCTGGACGGGCTACAACGCCTTCGACGCGGTCGGCGACATCACCGGTGACGGCATCGCCGACTTCCTGGCCCGCACCCCCGGCGGCACGCTCTACCTCTACAAGGGAACGAACAAGGCCACCTCGGAGATCTTCTCCGCCCGGGTCTCGGTCGGCAACGGCTTCCAGTACTACGACATCTGGGGCTGAGCGGCACCGACGGACAGCGGCTCGGGGTAAAAGGGCGACGGGGTTCGGACGAGTGTGCGACCCTCCGGGGCGTGAGTGGATCCTTCAGGGTGCACAGCGTCTTCGCGGCGGCGCTCGCCGTCGCCCTGCTGCTGTTCGTCGCGGTCACCTGGCTGCCGGGGCCGTCACCGGTGGACGGCACCGGGTGGGCGATCCTCGTCGTGGTCGGGGTCGTCGTCCTCGTGCCGGTGGCCATCGGCGTGCGCCTGCGGCTGAACGACGTGGAAGTCGCACTGTGGCCGGTCTTCGAGAAGGGGCTGCCCCGGCCCCTGCGCCGGGTGCTCCTCGGGCTGGTGCTGACGGCCGTCGCCTCGTTCGTCCTGTCGTTGGCCCACGGCGACCCCGAACTGTCCGGCCCGAAGTCGTACGGCGACCGGTACTGGGCCGAGTACGGCCGCAACCATCATTCCAGGGAAGTCGCGTTGACCAAGGCCCAGTACGAGGTGGCCGTCGAGGACTCGCAGCGTGACCTGCTCTCGTTCGCGAGCTGCGTCGCCTCCGTCGGTGCCTGTGTGGCGTTCACCGCCCGCGAGAACTTCCGGGTGGACCGGCGGTCGTAGGGAGGGGCCCCGCGCCCGGGTCCTCACCCGCGTAGCTGCCCGTCGCCGCAGCACACTCCAAGCCCCTTGTCCAGCAGTGTTGTTGTACGTCACCCCGAGGCAACCATCGGCCGCGTTCGAAGGTCCGTACGGATGTCCCGCGGCCGGCCGCGGGGCGGATCCGGTACGGGCCGGGTGGCAGGACCCCGGCAGGGGCGAGACAGCACAGATGGAGGACCGTGGGCACGCGAGGCGGCAGGAACATCGACCCTGCGGACCAGTGGGTCCTCGACCCCGTGACGGGGGAGTACCGGCTGCGGGAGGGCACCGGCGACGCCCCGGCCGCCCCGGCCACCCCGACCGTGCCGGAGCAGGGAGGCCGTCGCGCCCGCCGCGAGGGGTCCCGGCGGTCCGCCCCGGAGCCGGACGAGGGCGGCGCCAAGAGCGCCAAGGGCGCCGGGGACGGCGGTGCGGGCGGGGGCGCCCGTCGCCGTGGCGCGGGGAGGGCGCGGAAGGCCAAGCGGTCCACGAAGCGGAAGGTCCTGATGTGGACCGCGGGGACCCTCGGCTTCGTGCTGGTCGCGGGCACCACCGGGGCCTATCTGCTCTACCGGCACTTCAACGGCAACATCAGCACGGTGGACGTCGGCTCCGCGGGCAGCAAGAACGCGACCAGCGACGACGCCGTGAACATCCTGGTCATCGGCACCGACAGCCGCATCGGCCTGGGCGGGAAGTACGGGGACGCCGGCAGCGTGGGCCACGCCGACACCACGATCCTCTTCCACGTGGCGAAGGACCGGTCGAACGCGACGGCGATGAGCATCCCGCGCGACATGGTCACCGGCATCCCGGACTGTCCGACGAAGCAGAAGGACGGCTCCGTCCGGACGGTCAGGGGGACGCCCAAGGCGACGTACAGTCCGCGCTTCAACGAGAGCCTCGGGCAGGCCGGCCGCGACCCGGGCTGCACCATGCGGACCGTCACCGCGCTCACCGGCCTGCCGGTCGACCACTTCATCCTGGTCAACTTCGAGGCCGTGAAGACCCTCTCCACGGCCGTCGGGGGCGTACCGATCTGCCTCACCCACGCTATCGACGACACGGACGAGCGGGGGCAGGGCTCCCATCTCCGGCTGCCCGCAGGCCCCCACACCGTCCAGGGCGAGCAGGCCCTGCAGTTCGTCAGGACCCGTCACTCGCTGAAGAACGGCAGCGATCTGGACCGCATCGACCTGCAGAAGCAGTTCCTGGGTTCGATGATCCGCCGGATGAAGTCCGGCAACACCCTGTCCGATCCCCGCAAGCTCTTCAAACTGGCGAACGCGGCCACCAAGTCGCTCACGGTGGACACCGGGATCGGCGGTGTCGACAAGCTCACCGCCCTCGCCAAGGACCTCAACCAGGTCGATCCCGAGCACATCACCTTCACGACGCTGCCGGTCGTCGACAACCCGGCCGAGGGGAAGAACCACCGGACCGTCGTGGTCGACGGGACCCGGGCGCCCGCGCTGTTCTCGGCGCTCAAGAACGACGTCTCGCTGACCGAGGTCGCCAAGAAGTCCAAGGCGTCCGACGCCAGGCTGAAGGGCCCCAAGGCGGACCCGTCGCGGATCCGGGTCACCGTCTACAACGGCGGCGGCCCCCAGGGCTCCGCGCAGACGACCCTGGAGTGGCTTCAGAACACCGAGGGCGTCGCCCACTCCACCAACGGCGGCAACGCCCCCGGCGCGCGGCAGGAGCGTACGACCCTGGCCTACCGCCCCGACCAGGCCGACCAGGCCCGGGCCCTCGCCGCGATGATGGGCCTGTCCGCCTCGGCGCTGCACCCCGGCACGGACGGCTCACGGGCGGGCACCGACATGACCCTGACCCTCGGAGGCGACTTCAAGGGCCCCGGGGTGCCCGTCACCGGCCCGGCGAAGCCCCCGGCCGACGTCCCGCAGTCGCACGCCGACAAGAAGGAGTGCGTCGGCTGACGCCGGGCGGGCGGGGCGGACCGGGCGGGCCCCGGGAACCGCTCGGTCCCGGGGGCCGATCGGGGTAGTCCCGGGTGCACCGGGCCCTCGCGGGTTCCAGCCTGGGGATCATGAGGAGCATCCGTCCCTGGGTCGTCGTCGAGCCACCGGACAGTCGTGGGCTGCGGCGGGTCGTCGTGGGCGAGGAGACGGTGGGCCACGCCTGGTCGGCGGGTGAACTGCGGAGGATCATCGGGCGCCTGGGTCACCCGGAGGACCTGGATCTGGACGATCCGGCGACCCTCTGCTGGCGCGGGGGCGACAGCGGGACGTGGCCCGACCGTCCGGGCCGACGGCACGTGGTCACCGTGCTCCTGGTGGCCGGGCTGCTCGCCTCCATGGTCCTCGGCGCGGTCGTCGGCTGGCCGGACGCCTTCGGGGCGCTGACCTTCGCGCAGCGGCTCAACGGGATCATGTTCGTCCTGTCGGGTGCCGTGCTGGGAGCGGCGGCCGTCGCGGCACTCGACTACGGGGGCAAACGGCAGTTCCGCGGCTCCGGGGCGATCGTCCTGCTCGGCGTGCTCATCGCGCTGGCCACCGACAGTCTGCTGGTGTTCATGTGGCTCGAGGAGACGGAGTTCACGCCGTATGTGCCGGTCTTCATGCTCCTGTGGTGCTGGTCCCTGTGGGCGCTGTGCCTCCTCGTCCGCGACAGGTCGTGGAAGGAGGTCCCCCAGCCCAAGCGGTTCGCGGCCGGAGTGGTCCTCACCGCGCTCCTGACCGGCGTCAGCCTCGCGTACTCGACCATGTACCAGCCCGCGGCGGCGCCGATGCACCTCACGTTGAAGGCCGAATTCGGAAAAGCGAGGACGGACCGTTCCCTCGGGTTCCTCCAGGTGCCGCTGACGCTCTCCATGAAGAACACGGGCGGGATTCCGGTGTACATCCTGAACGACAGCTACACGGTTTCCGGCAGAGGGGCCGTGTACTCCGAGAATCCTCCCGACAGGGACCTGACGCGGGAGTGGCGGGACAGTGCGGGCCTGCGGGGCGAGGACACGGGGGAATCGGAACTCTACGTCGGCCGGCTCACCTACACGACGATCAGCAGCGGGCATTTCTACGGCCCCGGCAACCGGCTCGAGGTCGGGGAGGAGTACACGCGCAAGCATGTCGTGCAGGTGCCCAAGAACGCCAAGTACGACCTCCTGGGCGTCAATCTGACGATCTCGTACATGAGGAAGGACCGGGGGAAGATCGATGTGGCGGAGTTCAGGATTCCCCACTATTCCTGGGACAAGTACGACAGGCGATATTACTGCGACCCGGAAACGGGCTGCCTCCAGCAGATCTATTACCACGGCAGAGTGTGGCACAACGACAATCTTGTCAATCTGACGCGAAAGCCGCGCTATGTGACGGCCTTCTGGTCCCCGGGACGCATCCCCGATTCGCTGATCTCCCCGTACGACTTCACAGGGAGGACGGGCGGGGTGAAGAAGGAGAAGAGGGAATGGGGGCGGTACGGGGCCGCGCGGGCGGAGGCGAATTCCGAGGTGTCCCTCGCGGAACTGCTGGCTCCGCCCACCCCGCTGCTGCCGCCGGGCTACTCGAGCCAGGTCCCGACGCTGACCCCGTAGTCCTCGTCGAGGTAGGTGGCGGTCGACAGGCAGTACGAGGCCCGCTCGCCGATGGTGGAGAACAGGTCGCTCCTCGGGACGACCCGGGCGAGCCCGGTCATGAGCGGTGCGATCTTGATCGGTGCGCTGACGCTCTGGTCGTTCCGCAGCTCGGCGAGGACGTCGAGCAGGGTGTTGCTCTTCTCCTTGCTCGTCCAGAAGTCCTTGACCCCCTGCGGGCGCCAGCTGCCGGGAACCAGGTCCTTCAGCTCCTCGGGCAGTTCGCTCCCGGACGGCGACTTGAAGATGGCGTTGGTGCAGACCTCGGCCGCCTTGCCGAGAGGGTCCTCCGACCGCCCCCGGGCCGCCGCCGTCTCCTCCTGCTTGTCGCTGATGCGGGCGGACCGGTCCCGCATGTCCTTCTCGGCTTCGGCCCGGTCCTTCGACGACGACTGGGGATCGCCCGCCACCCGCAGCTTCTCGTTCTGGTCGTGCACGAGCTGGACGAGCTCGTCCCGGTGCTCCGGACGCATGGCCGCCGCGGCACTCGCGGGGGACGCCTCCTGGGCCTCGGCGACGTCGGACTGGACGATGCCCATCTGTCCCTCGAACCCGCGGAGCGAGGCCGTCTGACGGCCGCCCGCGACCGCGCCGCTCAGCCCTGCCGAGATCGCCAGCAGCTGTCCTCGAAGCTTCGCCGGGGTCCGGGGGTCGCAGATCAGGTCCAGCGCGGCCGCCGTGCGCTGCATGATCACGAGGTCGGAGGACCGCTCCTCGGCCGGCGCCTGCGCGTCGTGACCCGCCTTCAGTGCCGAGGACATCTGCCGCACGAGGGAGGTCAGCTCCTTCCGCAACCGCGGAGGGGTGGCGTCGTCGCCGGTCGCCTTCAGCGCCGTGGTCAGGTGGCCGACGCTCTCGATGACACCCTGTCTGTCCCGCAGCGAGGTGCCGGGATCCTTGACCGCTTCGAGCGTGGTGGCCAACTCGTCGACGGTCGGCGCGAGTTCTTCGGGAACCTCGTCCTTCGTCCCGTTCAGACGGGTCGCGGTGGCGTCGATCTGCTTCCTCTGCTGCGTCACGGGGTCCGTGTCACCCCGGCCCGGGTCGTCGGAGCGCGGTGACGGTGACGACCGGTCAGGGGACGGTGTGTTCCCCTGTTCCGACGCGGTGCCGCTCGATGCGGAGGTCCCGCCGTCCGGTGCGGGCGTGGGGCTCGACGTCGACGGGGGGAGCGAGGTGTCCGGCTGCGGGGAAGGCGGTGTCGTCCCGGGCGGTGTCGTCCCGACGGCCGACGTTCCGCTCGCGCCGGGAGCCTGGAGGACCGCTGCCGTGGCCGTCAGACCCACGGGGAACGCGAGCGTCACGGCCAGGAAGGATGCGTTGACGTGATGGACGGCGCGCCGCCTGGAGGTTCTGGCCATGATGGCTCCAGATGCGCTTGCGGGGTGCTTGCTTCATCCGTTGCGGGCCCGCATATTCAACTGTTCACCCGGTCGGAGCACCCCGCAAACGCGGCTGCGGGCCCGCCCCCGTGAGCCGGGCCCGCCCCCCCCGTGAGCCGGGCCGCCCCCGTCGGCCCGGCCCGGCTCAGGCCGCCCTTACCTCGTACGTCGCCACCCGCACCTCCTCGTCGTCCAGGCACCGCCCGGACTCCAGGTCGAAGCGCTGCTTGAGCAGCGGGGAGGCCACGTACGGGCGGCCCCGGTGGGTGCCGGTCAGCCCGCGGGAGAGGACCGCCGCACCGGTGAACGGGTCACGGTTGTCGATGGCGTACGTCCGTCCCGCGCGGTCGGTGAACAGGGCGACCTGCCGGCCGTCCGGGAGAAGGGCGGCGACGCCCCGTCCCGGGGTCAGCAGGGTCAGGTCGCAGACCGTGAACCAGTCGTTCTCCAGCAGGAGCTGGACCGACGGGGCCGTCGTGGTCCCGGTCGTCTCGGGCGCGAGGGTCATCGCTGGGCACTTCCTTCCAGGGGCCGGGTGCCGATGGTCAGCAGCGGCAGGTCGGGCTTGATCTGGTCGCGCTCGGCCACGAAGCCGACGACCGGGTCCGGGGTGTCGGGGGCGTTCACGAAGGACACGAACCGGCTCAGCTTCTCCGGGTCGTTGATGGTCTCGGCCCACTCGTCGCGGTAGTTCGCGACGTGCGCGGTCATCAGCGACTCCAGCTCCTCGCAGATGCCGAGGGAGTCCTCCACGACGACCTCGCGGACGTGGTCCAGGCCGCCGGGGATCCGCTCCAGCCAGGTCGAGGTGCGCTCCAGCCGGTCCGCGGTGCGGATGTAGAACATCAGGAAGCGGTCGATGAGCCGGACCAGTTCGGCGTCGCCCAGATCCTGGGCCAGCAGGTCCGCGTGACGCGGGGTCGCGCCGCCGTTCCCGCCGACGTACAGGTTCCAGCCGTTGGAGGTGGCGATGATGCCGAAGTCCTTCGACTGGGCCTCCGCGCACTCGCGGGCGCAGCCGGAGACCGCCGACTTCAGCTTGTGCGGGGAGCGCAGACCCCGGTAGCGCAGCTCCAGGTCGATCGCCATGCGGACCGAGTCCTGCACGCCGTAGCGGCACCAGGTCTGCCCGACACAGGACTTCACCGTCCGCAGCGACTTGCCGTAGGCGTGCCCGGACTCGAAGCCGGCGTCCACCAGCCGGGCCCAGATCAGCGGGAGCTGCTCCACCCGGGCGCCGAACAGGTCGATCCGCTGACCGCCGGTGATCTTCGTGTAGAGCCCGAAGTCCCGGGCCACCTCGCCGATCACGATGAGCTTCTCGGGAGTGATCTCGCCGCCCGGGATGCGCGGCACGATCGAGTACGAGCCGTTCTTCTGGAGGTTGGCGAGGAAGTGGTCGTTGGTGTCCTGGAGCGCGGCCTGTTCGCCGTCCAGGACGTAGCCCTCGGCGCCGATCGTGGGGGCCAGCGAGGCGATGATCGAGCCGACGGCGGGCTTGCAGACCTCGCAGCCGTCACCGCCCCGCGCGTCCTCGCGGCCGTACCGGTCCAGCAGCGTCCGGTACGAGGTGATCCTGAGCGCCAGGACGATCTCGTACAGCTCCTCGCGGGTCTGCCCGAAGCAGCCGCACAGGCCCTTGTCGACCTCGACGCCGCTCGCCTCCAGCTCGGCGGTGACCAGCTGGCCGAGCACCTTGACGCAACTGCCGCAGCCCGTACCGGCCTTGGTGCACTTCTTGACCTCGGGGACCGTCGTGCAGCTGTGCTCGGTGACCGCGCCGCGGATCGTGCCCTTGGTGACGTTGTGGCAGGAGCAGACGACCGCCTCGTCCGGAAGCGCGGACGGGCCGAGCTGCACGGGGGCGCCCGCCCCGGCCGGCAGGACCAGCGACTCCGGCGAGACGGGCGGGACCGAGCCGGTGAACGCCCGCAGGGTCCCGTACGCCTCGGCGTCGCCGACCAGGATGCCGCCGAGCAGCGTGCCGTCCCGGCCGATGACCAGCTTCTTGTACAGGCCCGCGCGGGAGTCGGAGTAGACGACGTCCAGGCAGTCCTCGGTGGTGCCGTGGGCGTCGCCGAAGGACGCCACGTCGACGCCGAGGAGCTTGAGCTTGGTGGACAGGTCCGCGCCGGTGAACGCCCGCTCGTCCTCGGCGATCGTCGCGGCCGCCGTCTCCGCCTGCTCGTAGCCGGGCGCCACCAGGCCGTACACGCGGCCGTCCGTCGCCAGCGCGCACTCGCCGATCGCGAACACGTGCGGGTCGGCGACCGTACGGCACTGCTCGTCCACCGTGATGCCGCCGCGCTCGCCGACCGTCAGGCCGCAGTCCCGGGCCAGCTGGTCGCGGGGGCGGACACCGGCCGAGAACACCACCAGATCGGCGGCGAGTTCGGAGCCGTCGGAGAGCTTCATCCCGGTGACCGCGCCGTCGTCGCCGACCAGGATCTCCTGGGTGCCGACCCCCGTGTGGACGGCCAGGCCCATGTTCTCGATCGTGCGCAGGAGCGCGGCCCCGCCGCCCTCGTCGACCTGTACGGGCATCAGCCGGGGCGCGAACTCCACGATGTGGCTGGTGAGTCCGAGGCCCTTGAGAGCGCCCGCGGCCTCCAGGCCGAGCAGTCCGCCGCCGACCACAGCTCCCGTCGTGGCCCGCGACCTCGCGAACTCCTCGATGGCCAGCAGGTCCTCGATCGTGCGGTAGACGAAACAGCCCTCGGCGTCCTTGCCGGGCACCGGCGGGACGAAGGGGAAGGAGCCGGTGGCGAGCACCAGGGTGTCGTAGCCGACGACGAGACCGGAGCGGGCCGTGACCTCGCGGGCCGCGCGGTCGATCGACTCCGCCGGGTCGCCGAGGCGCAGCTCGATGCCGTGCTCCCGGATGAACTCCATGTCGGTCAGGGAGAGTTCCTCGGGCGTCCGGCCCGAGAAGTACGAGGTGAGGGCGACCCGGTCGTAAGCGGGGCGCGGTTCCTCGCACAGCACGACCACGCGGTGCGTGGCGGTCAGACCGCGTTCGGCGAGCGCCTCGAGGAAGCGCTGGCCGACCATGCCGTGGCCGACGAGCACGATCGTGGGGGTGGCCCCCGGGGTGGCAGTCATCAGGAGCCTCCGTCGTTGGTGAGCAGGTGGAGCAGAGGGGCGCCGTTCGTGGGGAGCGGCTCTGCTCCCTCCCAGGCGCGGGCGAGCGCGCCGACGGTGCCGAGTTCGCCGACGAGGACCCCGCCGACCAGGCGGTCGTCGCGGACGACGACCTTGCGGTAGGTCCCGCGGGTGGCGTCCGCGATCTGGACCACGTCGTCGCCGGGGCGCGGCTCGGTCTCGCCGAACGCGGCCAGGTCGAAGGGCGCGGGGCCGGTGGCCGCCGGGCCGGTGGCGGTGTCCCGTCCGGTCAGGGTGAGCCGGGTCAGGGAACGGGTGCCGGTGTAGCGGGCGTTCGCGTCGCCCGCGAGCGACTCGGCCAGCGCGTCGGCCTGTTCGAGCGCGGGCGCGGCGAGGCCGTAGACCGTGCCGGCGTGCTGGGCGCAGTCCCCGACGGCCCGGATGTGCGGGTCGCTGGTGCGCAGTTCGTCGTCGACCAGGACGCCCTTGTGGACGGCGAGTCCGGCCTCCTTGGCCAGACCGGCCCGCGGGTGCACCCCGCAGGCAAGCACCACGAGATCGGCGTCGAGCGCGTAGCCGTCGGCCAGTTCCACCGAGCGGACCGCGCCGCCGAGGCAGCGCACGTCCCGTACCCGGCACTCGGTGTGCACCTCGACGCCGAGGTCCAGCAGATGCCGCAGCACCAGCTTCGAGGCGCCCGGGTCGAGCTGGCGCTCCATCAGCCGCTCGGCCTGCTGGGCGAGGACCACCTGGGCGCCGCGCACGGCGAGCGCCCGGGCAGCGGAGACCCCCAGCAGACCGCCGCCGACGACGACCGCCCGTACCCCGGGCCGCACCGCCTTCGACAGCCCGAGGCAGTCGTCCATCGTGCGGAACGCGTGGACGCCCTCGGGCAGTCCGTGGCCGGGGGCGCCGTGCCCCGCGCGGTGGAGGTCCGTGAACAGACCGCGCAGCGGGGGCAGCACCGGGTTGGAGCCGGTGGCCAGGACCAGCGTTTCGTAGACGATCTCCGTGCCGTCCGCGCAGCGCACGGTCCGCGCGGCGCGGTCGATGCCGGTGACCTTGGCGCGGACCAGCTCCGGCGGGGCCGGGAGGGAGATCACCTCCGGTTCGTAGCGTCCGGCCAGCACCTCGGCGAGCAGTACCCGGTTGTAGGGCCGGTGCTCCTCCTCGCCGACGAGCAGCGCGGGCCTGCCGAGCTCACCGAGCCGCCGGGCGAGCCGGACGCCCGCGAGCCCGGCGCCGATCACCACCACACGCGCATTCGAGGTCATGACCCCACCGTGCGGTGCCGGTGTTACCCGGTGGCATCACCTCTGTTTCCCGGGAGGAACGCTGCCCTCAGCGGGAGCGGGGCGGCGATGTGAGGGCCGGGGTGGGGTGAACCGAACCCCCGGTCCACGTGCGGACACCATCGCCCGGGACGCCCCGGAACGGAATCCTTTTCAGGGCGAGACCCGTTCGGTTCAGGGCCGGACCCGTCCCGGTCCAGGGCCGGACCCGTTCGGTTCAGGGCCGGACCCGCCCCGGTCCAGGGTCGTACCCGTCCACGAGACGCCTCGACCCACCCGTCCACGACGAAGGGATCAGCGATGGCGACCACCCGCACACCCGGGCATCCCGAGTACGACCCCCGGCCGGGGACCGCCCCCGTCCGCGACGAGTCGCCGCTCGTCCGCAACGAGTCGCCCGTCCGCGACGAGGCATCCGTCCAGGTCTGGAGGGTCGTGCGGGAGCCGTTCCGGGCGGGGACCTGGCGGCGGGTCGACTACGCGCTGCTGGCGTTCCCGGCCGGGCTCGTCTGCGTCCCGCTGTCGCTCGTGGGCGCCCCGACCGGGCGGTGGCAGCGGAGTCTTGCCCAGCGGTTCCTGGGCCTGCCCGGGACCCCGGGGCCGCCGGCGCCCGCGAGAGGGCTCGCCCACGCGTTGCTCGCGGCCCCCTTGAACCTCCTCGTCCTGGCCGTCACCGTGTACGGCTGGTCGATCGTGCCGATGAACCTCGGCTGGCCGCTGCGCGCGGGCTCCGACTACGCGGACTCCTGGGGCGGCCCCACCTTCGCCGGTGCCTGGGCCTTCCACGCCCTCGTCGGAGCGGGCGGTTTCCTGCTCCTCATGCCGTGGCTCGGCCGGGCCATGGCCGCCGTCCAGCTCCGCCTCGCGGCGGCGCTCCTCTCCTAGGTTGGGGTCCATGAACCGGTCGGGGTCCGTGAACCGCCTGCGCGCCGTCCTGGGCTTCCCCTTCGGGCGGCGGGCCCTGGCGGCCCTCCTCTACGCGCTGATCGCCTTCCCGCTCGCCCTGGCCGGCTTCGTCCTCACGCTCGTGGGCCTGCTGGTCGGCGGCGCGCTGTCGGTGACCACCCTCGGACTGTGGCTGATCGCCGCCACCGTCCGCGGGGCCCTCGCCCTCGGCACGCTCCAACGCGCCCTGGCCCGGCACCTGCTGGGCCTGGACATCGAGGAACCCGGGCGCCGCCCCGGCACCGGGGTGCTCGGCCGGCGCCGGGCGCTGCTCGCCGACCGCGCCGGCTGGCGGGCCGTCGCCTGCGCGCTGGCCGCCCCCTTCACCGCCGTCTTCGGCTGGCTCGCCGTGATCGTCGGCTACGCCTGGGGCGTCCTGCTCACCCTCCACCCCGTCCTAGAACACTGGAACTACGACACCCGGCGGGCGGCCGACGGCACGGAGCGCCGGGTGTCGCTGGAGTTCTTCGGGTTCCAGGTCGACACCTGGCCGCGCTGGCTGATCCCGGTGACCGTCGGACTGCTGCTCCTCGCGAGCGCCGCCTGGCTGCTGCGCCAGGCGCTCGCCCCGCACCGGTCCTGGATCGCCACGCTGCTCGGCCCCGACCCGGCCGACCGGCGGATCCGCACCCTGGAGGAGACCCGCGCCCAGGCCGTGGACGACGCCGCGGCGACCCTGCGCCGCATCGAACGCGACCTGCACGACGGCACCCAGGCCCGGCTCGTCGGCCTCGCGATGCACCTCACGATGATCAGGGAGCTGATCGGCGCCGGGGCCTCCGAGGAACGGATCCTCGCCGTCGTCGACACCGCGCAGGGCAACGCCCGGCAGGCCATCGCCGACCTCCGCCATCTCGTCAAGGGCATCCATCCGCCCGTACTGGACCAGGGCCTGGACACGGCGCTGGCGACCCTCGCCGCCGACAGCGCGCTGCCCGTCGAGGTGGACGTCGCCATCGGGTCGCGGCCGGTCCCGGCGGTCGAGTCGATCGCCTACTTCTGCGCCGCGGAACTCCTCGCCAACGCCGTCAAGCACAGCGGGGCCGCGCGGGCGGGCGTCACCGTGACGGCCCGGGACGGGCTGCTGCGGCTGAGGGTGTCCGACGACGGGCGCGGGGGAGCGGTGATCGGCGCAGGCTCCGGCCTGACCGGTCTGCTGGCCCGGGTGCGGACCGTCGACGGCACGCTGGTCTGCGACAGCCCGCCGGGAGGGCCTACGGTGGTCACCGTCGAACTGCCCTGCTGACCCTGGTGGACGGGAGCCCCATGCGCGTCGTCATCGCCGAGGACTCGGCCCTGCTGCGGGACGGCCTGGTCCAGCTCCTCCAGTTGCGCGGGGTCGAGGTGGCGGCGGCCGTGGGCGACGCGGAGTCCCTGCTGGAGCGGGTCGCCGAGCACCGGCCGGACGTGGCCGTCGTCGACATCCGGCTGCCCCCGACCCAGACCGACGAGGGCATCCGGGCGGCCGTGCGGCTGCGCGAGGAGCACCCCGGCACCGGGGTGCTGGTCTTCTCGCAGTACGTGGAGACCCGGTACGCCACCCGGCTGCTCGGCGATCCGGCGGGGTTCGGGTACCTCCTCAAGGAACGCGTCGTCGACATCGGCGAGTTCGTGGACGCCATGGAGCGGGTCGCGGCGGGCGGCACGGCCCTCGACCCCGAGGTCGTCTCCCAGCTCTTCGGCGCGAGCCGGCGCGCCAGTGCCCTCGACGCCCTGACACCGCGCGAGCGCGAGGTGCTGGAGCTGATGGCCGAGGGCCGCACCAACCACGCGATCGCCGCCGCCCTCACCGTCTCCGAGCGTGCCGTCGAGAAGCACATCGCCAACATCTTCCTGAAGCTCGACCTGCCCCCGTCGGACACCGGCCACCGGCGGGTCCTCGCGGTCCTGCGCTACCTGGACTCGGTGAACTGACCGGACGCCGGGCCGGACCACGCGAGGCGATTCCCGCCCGAACCTCTGGAGACGCTCAAGCCTCCCGGGGTCCGTGCACCGCACACGCACCCGTCGCTTAAGGTCGCGATCATGCCCGACATATCGCTGACCATGATGCTCGTACTCTGTGCCGCCGCACTGGCGGCCGGCTGGATCGACGCCGTGGTCGGCGGCGGCGGGCTGCTCCTGCTGCCCGCCATGCTGCTCGGGCTGCCCGCCGGCACCCCGGCGGCCTTCGCGCTCGGCACGAACAAGGCGGTCGCGATCGTCGGCACCACGGGCGCCGCGGTGACGTACGTGCGCAAGACGCCCGTGGACGTGCGCCTGGCCGTACGGATCGGGCTCGCGGCCCTCGCCGGTTCGACGGCGGGCGCCTTCGTCGCGGCCGGGCTCAGCACCGACGTCCTCAAGCCGGTCGTCATGGTCGTCCTGCTCGCCGTCGGGACCTTCGTGATCCTGCGGCCCGCCTTCGGCACGGCGCCGCCGACCACCCCTGTCAGCGCGCGCCGCGTCCTCGCCGCGATCGGGCTCGCGGGCCTCGGCATCGGCTTCTACGACGGGCTGATCGGGCCCGGCACGGGCACCTTCCTCGTCCTCGCCCTCACCGCGCTCCTCCACCTCGACCTGGTGACGGCCTCCGCCACCGCCAAGATCGTCAACTGCTGCACCAACGCGGGCGCCCTCGCGACCTTCGCCTTCAAGGGCACGGTGTTCTGGGAGCTGGCCGCGCTCATGGCCCTGTTCAACCTGGCGGGCGGCATGCTGGGGGCGCGGACCGCGCTGAAGCAGGGAAGCGGCTTCGTCCGGGCGGTGCTGCTGACGGTGGTGTTCGCCCTGGTGGCGAACATGGCCTACCAGCAGTGGCTCGCCTGAGTCCGGAGCCGGGCCGGAACGGCGGGCGAGGCTCCGCGGCCCGGCAGGACGAGGGCCGGGCAGACGGGAATTGTCAGACAGGCCCTAGTGGTGGCTGCCCGTGAGGTGGGCGAAGACGACCACGTTCCCCTGGTAGCCCGTCGTCCGCGAGTAGCCGCCGCCGCAGGTGATGACCCGCAGCTCGGGCCGGCGCGCGGCGCCGTACACCTTCGCGTCGGGGAAGGACCGGGAGTCGTACACCTCGACCGCGTCGACGGTGAACACGGCCGTCCTGCCGTCGAGCCGGTCGACCTCCACCGTGCTGCCCTTGCGGAGCGAGCCGAGGTCGTAGAAGACGGCCGGGCCCTCCGCGTTGTCGACGTGCCCGGCCACGATCGCCGTGCCGCGTTCGCCGGGGCTGGTCCCGGCCTCGTACCAGCCCGCCAGGTTCTTCTTCCGCGCGGGCGGCACGTCCAGGCTGCCCTGCGGGGTGAGGCCGAGCCCGATCAGCGGGGCGTCCACGCCGATCGAGGGGATGCGGATGCGGTCCGGCGGGGAGTGCGGCAGGGCGGGGGCGGCCGACCGGGCCGCGCCCCCGGAGGCAGCCGCCTGGGCCGGGGACGGCTGGGGCGGCGGGTGCGCCTCGGCGCCGCTGCCCAGCAGCCAGGCGCCCGAGCACAGGGCGACGAGGGTGACCGACGCTATGACGGCATTGCTGACCCGGCGCACGCGAGCCTCCTCACGGTTCCCTTCCGGGGACGGGACCGGCCGGCACCCGTGACGGCCGGGGATGTGCTGACGAAGCCGGTCCCTTCCCCCTCCGGGCCACGAGGGGCGTCGGGCCACGGAGGGGGGAGGGACGGCGGTACCGGCGGACGGACAGCGGAGGGTGTCCGTCAGATCCCGTCGCCTCTCGCCCGGCGATGCAGGAGCCAGGTACCGCCCGCGGCGGCGACGGCCAGCGCCGCCACTCCCGCCGCGGTCTGAACGGGGTCGGGGCCCAGCGCGCCGCCGACACCCGTGTTCACATGCCCGCGCGGCTCGACCTGCTCGCGCGTGGCGGCCAGGGTCACCAGCAGGTCGCCGGTGACGTGCCGGCCGTGGGAGCAGGTCGCGACGATCTCGTACGTCCCCGGCTGCGCGCTCGGCGGCACCTGGAACTGGCCGATCGCCTCGTGCTCGTGCGCGCTGGCGGCGAGCGTGAACGTACCGCCGCCCACCGCGTCCGCGTCCCCGCTCGCGGTGCCGTCGGAGCCGCACGCGGCCGTGTTGACGGTGACGTCGGCGCCCGGGACGACACTGGAGGGGTACACCTCCAGACTCCCGGTGTCCCCGCCGTACACGGGCGCGGCGGCCAGGCCCGCGGCGGCTACGGCTAGCGCGGTACCGGTCAGCAGCCGGGCGGTACGTCGCATCGTGCCAGCTCCTCCGAGGGGGCCCGGCCCGCGGCACCCCCAGGTGCCGCAGCGTAGGTCGTGCCCCTGCCCTTCCGAGGTAAGTGGCACCGGGCCGCGGGCGCTCTCTGATGGAGCGTCAGAAATGATGTGAACGGGTGTCAGGCGGTGCGCCGGACGGGGTGGAACCCCCGGCATTCCGGCAGGTCACCGGTGTGAACCCGGTGTACGGGGCACGGGGACCCGAACGGGGCGGTCCGAGGGTGTGAATGGGTGACCCGGGACCGCCCGGCCGCGCTCGCGGTCCCTCGGGGTGCCGGTGCGGCGGGAGAGGACGAAACGCCCGCTCGAACGCGTTTCCGTCGCCGCCGGGAGGGTGGGCGCGGGCGGGGGCGGGTGTCGTCCGGCGCGGGAGGACTAGGACCCGCCCGGGGCGGACATGCTCATGGCGAAGCCGTGGGCAGACGAACCTGACGGCGTCTGCCCACGGCGACACAGGAAGCCCGGACCGACGGGCGGTCAGCCCACGGAGACCGCCGACCAGGCGGCGGCCACGGCGGCGTACTCGGCGCTGCCCGCCCCGTACAGGTCCTTGGCCGCGTTCAGCGTGGCGGTGCGCGCTCCGGCGTAGTTCGTCGACGAGGTCATGTAGACCGTCAGCGCGCGGTACCAGATCCGGCCCACCTTGTCGTGGCCGATGCCGGCGACCGTGGAGCCGTTGCAGGTGGGGGAGTCGTAGGCGACGCCGTTGACGGTCTTCGCCCCGCTGCCCTCGGAGAGCAGATAGGCGAAGTGGTTGGCGACGCCCGAGGAGTAGTGGACGTCGAGGTTCCCGACCGAACTGCTCCAGCAGTCGGCCGAGTTGCCGTCCTTGGAGGGCTTGTCCATGAACCGCAGGGCCGGTTTGCCGAAGCCGGGACGGACGATCTCCTCGCCGATCAGGTAGTCACCGGGGTCCGAGGCGTTGTCCGCGTACCACTCCACCATGGTCCCGAAGATGTCGGACGTGGCCTCGTTCAGACCGCCGGACTCGCCCGAGTAGGTCAGCCCCGCCGTCTTCGAGGTGACCCCGTGCGACATCTCGTGCCCGGCGACGTCCAGGGCGACCAGCGGCCCGAACGTCGAGCCGTCACCGTCGCCGTAGGTCATGCAGAAGCACGTGTCGTCCCAGAAGGCGTTGTTGTAGTTCTTGCCGTAGTGGACGCGGTTGTACGAGCCCTTGCCGTCGCCCGCGATGCCGGTGCGGCCGTGGACGTTCTTGTAGTAGTCCCAGGTCTCGTTCGTGCCGTACTGCGCGTCCACCGCCGCGGAGGAGCGGTCGCCGGACGCGCCCGTGCCCCAGTGGTTGTCCGCGTCGGTGAACAGGGTCGCGGGAGCCCGGCTGAAGCAGATCCCGAAGATGCACAGGTCCGTCTTGTTCGCCGCGTCGCCCGTGTACGTGTTCCCGCGCGTCGGGTCCTTCAGCTGGTAGGACGAGCCGGACTGCGTCGTCTCCAGCGCAACCGTGCCGCTGTAGAGCGAACTGCCGTCGCCCGTCACCGTCTCGACGCTGTCCCACGCGTCGATCCGCGCGCCGGTGCGGGCGTCGGTCAGGACCGTGCGGGCCACCGGGTTGCCGAGCGAGTCCTGGGCCACCGCGTCGGTGCGCCAGGCCAGCTTGGGCGTCCCGTGCAGGGCGTCGACGACCAGCCGCGGTCTCGCCGTCACCCTCTTCAGCGTCTCGCCGGGGTTGGCGGCCCGCAGCGCGGCCACTGCGAGGCCGGCCGCCTTCGAGCCCGAGAGCTCCGGGGTGACGCTGCTCAGGGAGATGCCCTTCCGTGTCGCGCGGTCCGCGCCCCGGTAGGTGCCGTCCGGGGTCAGGTGCACCACGAAGTCGCCGCCGAGCACGGGCAGTTGACGGTAGGTCCGGTCGTAGCGCACATGCTGGGTGCCGTCCTTGTCGACGACGACGTCGCGGACGGTGGTGTGCTGCGCGGAGGTGAGGCCCAGGGCCGTCGCGTGGGCCGTCAGCGCCGAGGCCGCGTGCTCGATCGCGGTCGTCCTGCTCGGCCGGCCGCTGTCGGCGCTCGCGGCCGGGGCGAGCGCGGCGGCCAGCAGGGTGGCCGTGGTCACGGCCGCTCCGGCGGCCGCGAGGGAGGAACCTCGGATGTGCCGTATTCGACTCATCGGTCTCCTTGGGAAGATGCCTTGGGGAAGGGCATGTGGGGGGTGGGGCCCGTGGGGGAGTCGCTGAGAGCTGCATCCGATTTAAAGGTGCATGACATGTCATGTCCATACCCCCCGCATGGTGCGTACCGGATGCGGCGAGAATCGTTTCCGTACCCTCACGAATGGAGGCGATCATGGAGTTGCCGGTCTGCCTGGCCGTCCTGACCACGACGGACGCGGAGGAGAAGGCCGAGACACTGGCCCGGGGAGCGGTGGCGGCGCGCGTCGCGGCCTGCGCGCAGATCTCGGGACCCGTCGTCTCCGTCTACCGCTGGCAGGGAGCCGTGGAGACGGCCTCCGAGTGGCGGATCCAGTTCAAGACGACCGAGGCGCGCTACCCGGCGCTGGAGGCGTACCTCCTGGAGGCGCACGACTACGACACGCCCGAGATCATCGCGACGCCGGTCGTGGCGGGCAGCCCGGACTACCTGCGCTGGGTGGAGCAGGAGACGTCCCCTTGAACCACCCGGACCCCCTCCTGAACCGGCCGGACCCGCCTGCGAACCATCCGGACCCGCCCGGCGAGCCCGAACTGCCCTTCTTCGTCTACGGCACCCTGCGCCCCGGCGAGCACAACCACGACCTGTTCCTGCGCGGCCGCACCCGCTCCGAGGAACCGGGACGGATGGGCGGGCTCGTGCTCTACGCCGGCCCCGGATACCCGTACGCCGTCGACGGGCCCGGCGGCTCGGTGCTCGGCGAGATCGTGACCGCGAGGCCCGGGTCGTACGCGGAACTCCTCGCGGAACTGGACGCGCTGGAGGAGTACGTGCCGGGCGACGCGCGCAGCCTCTACGAACGCGTCGCGCGGGACGCCGTGCTCGCGGACGGCGTCACCGTCGTCCGGGCCTGGGTGTACGTGGCCGCGCCCGCGGTGGCCGCCCGCCTGCGGTCCGGCGGCACCCCGATCGAGCACGGCGACTGGCGCGGAGCCCGGACCTCCGCCCCGGCCCGCCGGGAGGCCCGAGGGGCCCGAGCGGAGGGTTGAGCGGGTCGAGCGGAGGCCGGCAGGGACCGCGCCGAGGGCTGAGGGGAGCGCGCGGTCGACCGCCGTGAACGCCCAGGCGGTTGACCGGCGTGGCGCGTGTCGGCCGTCGCCGCCGTACCCGTCGTGCACCCGTGCGGGTGGCCGTCGTGTGCGCCGCCGGGGCCGGGGCCGCCGTCGCCCCTAGGGTCCGGCCATGACCGACCGCGACTTGACCAGACGACGTGTCCTCGCGCTCAGCGGGGCGGCCGTCGGCGCCGCCCTGGGCGTCGGCATCAGTTCCTGCTCGGCGAAGGACCCGAAGCCGGGCGGGAACTCCGGCTCCGCCCCGACGGGCGCGCCCGGGACCCCGGGGAATTCCGCGCCATCGGGGCGGGACCCCCGCTGACCGGCTCCGCCGACGTTCTCAGTCCTTCCGGACCGCCTCCAGCCGGACCGCGCAGGCCTTGAACTCCGGCATCCGGGAGACCGGGTCGAGGGCGGGGTTGGTGAGCGTGTTGGTGCGGCCCTCCCCGGGCCAGTGGAAGGGCATGAACACGGTGTCCGGGCGGATGGCCGTCGTGATCCGGGCCGGTGCCACGGCCCGGCCGCGCCGGGACACCACCGTCACGGCGTCCCCGTCCGCCGCGCCGAGCCGTTCGGCCAGCCGCGGATGCATCTCCACGAACGGGCCGGGCGCGGCGGCGTTCAGTTCGTCGACGCGCCGCGTCTGCGCCCCCGACTGGTACTGCGCCACCACCCGGCCGGTGGTGAGCAGCACCGGGTACTCGTCGTCCGGCTCCTCGGCGACGGGCCGGTGAGACACGGGAACGAAGCGCGCCCGGCCGTCCTCGGTGGCGAACCGGTCGAGGAAGAGGCGGGGCGTGCCCGGGTGCTGCGGGCCGTCTGCGCCGTCGTCGTCCGCCGGGCATGGCCAGAACACGCCGTTCTCCCGTGCCAGCCGGTCGTAGGTGATCCCGGAGTAGTCCGCCGGGCCGCCCGCGCTCGCCCGGCGCAGTTCCTCGAAGACCTCACCCGGATCGGTGGGGAAGCCCTTCTCCACCCCGAGGAGCGCGGCGAGACCGTGCAGGACGTCGAGGTCGCCGCGCACCCCCTCGGGCGGGTCGACCGCCCGCCGGCGCAGCAGCACCCGGCCCTCCAGGTTCGTCGTCGTGCCCGACTCCTCGGCCCACTGGGTCACCGGCAGCACGACGTCCGCGAGTTCGGCCGTCTCGGAGAGGACGACGTCGGCGACCGCGAGGAAGTCCAGCGACCGCAGGCGTTCCTCGACGTGCGCGGCGCGGGGCGCGGACACCACCGGGTTCGAGCCCATCAGCAGCAGGGAGCGGATGTCCGTCCCCATCGCGTCGAGGAGTTCGTACGCGCTCCGGCCGGGCCCGGGCAGCGTGTCCGGGTCGATGCCCCACACCTCGGCCACATGACGGCGCGCAGCCGGGTCGGTGAGCTTGCGGTACCCGGGCAACTGGTCTGCCTTCTGGCCGTGTTCGCGCCCGCCCTGCCCGTTGCCCTGCCCGGTGAGACAGCCGTACCCGGACAGCGGCCGGCCCGCCCGCCCGGTGGCCAGGCACAGGTTGATCCAGGCGCCCACCGTGTCGGTGCCCTTCGACTGCTGCTCGGGTCCGCGGGCGGTCAGGACCATCGCGTTCCCGGGCTCGCAGAACATCCGCACGGCCTGGCGGAGCAGGGGAACGGACACCCCCGTGATCCGTTCCACGTACTCCGGCCAATGCGCCATCGCCGCCGCCCGCGCCTCCTCCCAGCCGCTCGTGCGGTCCCGGACGTACTCCTCGTCCGTGCGCCCCTCGGCGACGATCAGGTGCAGCATCCCGAGCGCGAGCGCCAGGTCCGTCCCGGGGCGCGGTGCCAGGTGCAGGTCGGCCTGTTCGGCCGTGCGGGTGCGGCGCGGGTCGACGACGATCAGGGTGCCGCCGTTCTCCTTCAGCTCGGTGACGAACCGCAGCGCGGGCGGCATCGTCTCGGCCAGGTTGGAGCCGACGAGGATCACACAGCCGGTCCGCGGGACGTCCTCCAGCGGGAAGGGCAGCCCCCGGTCGAGCCCGAACGCCCTGATGCCGGCCGCCGCCGCGGACGACATGCAGAAACGGCCGTTGTAGTCGATCTGCGAGGTCCCGAGGACGACCCGGGCGAACTTCCCGAGGGCGTAGGCCTTCTCGTTCGTCAGCCCGCCGCCGCCGAACACCGCGCACGCGTCCGGCCCGTGGTCCGCGCGGGTGCGGGCGAGGCCCTCGGCGATCCGGGCCAGTGCCTCGTCCCAGCCCGCGGGCACGAGGACACCCCCGGTGCGGACCAGCGGCGAGGTGAGACGCACCCGGGACGACAGCAGCGCCGGCGCCGTGCGGCCCTTGCCGCACAGGGCGCCCCGGTTCACCGGGAAGTCGGCGCGTTCGGCGACCGCGACCCCGCCGCCCGGCACGGGCGTCAGGTTCATCCCGCACTGCAGGGCGCAGTACGGGCAGTGGGTGGGCGTCACGGAGGCGGTCATGGCCCCAGCCTGCGGCGGGCGTGTTACGCGCCGGGCAGGAGGGCGTTACACGGGCGGGGCGGACACCTCCCGTCCGCACCGCTCCCGCGGTGAGGTCCTCCGGGACTTCTCCCGGCCCGGGGCTCCTGTGCGCTCCCCGGGGACGCGGTCTAGGGCCTGTCTGACAATTCGCGTCGTCGCCCGGAGGGCGGCCCGGCGGCGTCATGGGGGTGCCCCCTGCTCGAGCGAAGCCGAGAGCTCGGGGGAGCG
>NZ_JNZD01000004.1 GCF_000725495.1 Streptomyces aureus | reverse complement strand
GACCCAGTCCCAGAACTCGAACATGTTCGCCGTGTCGATACCGAAGTCCGCGACCTTCTCCGCGTTCGTCGACAGCGCCACGAAGTGCTTCGCGACCGCCTTCTCCTCACCGAGTCCGGCGAGCAGCCAGGACCGCGCGGAGGTGGCGTTGGTGATGGTCTCGATGGTGGTGAAGGTCTTGGAGGCGACGATGAACAGCGTCTCGGCCGGGTCCAGGTCGCGGACGGCCTCGTGCAGGTCGGCGCCGTCCACGTTGGAGACGAACCGCACGGTCAGCGAGCGGTCGGTGAAGGAGCGCAGCACCTCGTACGCCATCGCCGGGCCGAGGTCCGAGCCGCCGATACCGATGTTGACGATGTTCCTGATGCGCTTGCCGGTGTGCCCGGTCCACTCACCCGAACGCACCCGGCCCGCGAAGTCCGTCATCTTGTCCAGGACCGCGTGCACGGCCGGCACGACGTTCTCCCCGTCGACCTCGACGACCGCGTCCCGCGGCGCCCGCAGCGCGGTGTGCAGCACCGCCCGGTCCTCGGTCGTGTTGATCCTCTCGCCCCGGAACATCGCGTCCCGCAGCCCGAACACATCCGTCGCCACGGCGAGTTCCTGGAGCAGGGCCAGGGTCTCGTCGGTGATCAGGTGCTTGGAGTAGTCGATCCGCAGGTCGCCGACCTGGACGACGTAGCGTTCGGCGCGCGCGGGATCGGTGGCGAACAGGTCGCGCAGCCGCGGGTGGAGCAGCACGGTGGCGCGGTGGTCCTCCAGCGCCACCCACTCCGGACGCCGCACGGGCTTGGGGTACTCAGACACGGGGGGTCTCCTTGGGGGCCTCGCCGCGCAGGGCGACGGCGTACATCTCGTCCGCGTCGAGGCGGCGCAGTTCCTCGGCGATCAGCTGGGAGGTGGAGCGCACCTTCAGGGCGAGGGTGCGGGAGGGCTGACCGGGCAGCGACAGCGTGGCCAGCGGGCCTTCGGGGCGGTCGATGACGATCTCGCCGTTCTCGGTGCCGAGCCGGACGGCGGTGACCACGGGACCGGCGGTGACGACCCGTTCGGTCCTGACCCGGAGGCGGGCCTCCAGCCAGCGGGCGAGCAGTTCGGCGCTCGGGTTCTGGGCCTCGCTCTCGACGGTCGCCGAGATCACCTTCGTACGGGCCTGGTCGAGCGCGGCGGCCAGCATGGAGCGCCAGGGCGTGAGCCGGGTCCAGGCCAGGTCGGTGTCGCCCGGGGCGTAGGAGGCGGCGCGGGCGTCCAGCGCGACGAGCGGTTCCTCGACGGCGTACATGTCGGTGATCCGGCGCTGGGCGAGGGCGCCCAGCGGGTCCTTGACCGGGTTCGCGGGCGCGTCCACCGGCCACCAGACGACGACGGGGGCGTCGGGCAGCAGCAGCGGCAGGACCACCGAGTCGGCGTGGTCGGACACCTCGCCGTACGTCCGCAGGACGACCGTCTCACCGGTGCCCGCGTCGGAGCCGACGCGCACCTCGGCGTCCAGGCGCGAGTTGGTGCGGTCGCGCGGGGTGCGGGCGACGCGCTTGATGACGACCAGGGTCCGCGAGGGGTGCTCGCGGGAGGCCTCCTCGGCCGCCTTGATCGAGTCGTACGCGTTCTCCTCGTCGGTGACGATGACCATCGTCAGGACCATGCCCACGGCGGGGGTGCCGATGGCCCGGCGCCCCCGTACGAGCGCCTTGTTGATCTTGCTTGCCGTGGTGTCGGTCAGGTCGATCTTCATGGCCTGCGCCAGCTCCGTCCGTCTCGTGCGAGCATCTCGTCGGCTTCCTCGGGACCCCAGCTGCCCGAGGGGTACTGCGCGGGCGTGCCGTGGCTCTCCCAGTACCCCTCGATCGGGTCGAGGATCTTCCAGGACTCTTCCACCTCCTGGTGGCGGGGGAAGAGATTGGCGTCGCCGAGCAGGACATCCAGGATCAGCCGTTCGTACGCCTCCGGGCTGGACTCGGTGAACGACTCGCCGTACGCGAAGTCCATGGTGACGTCCCGGATCTCCATGGAGGTACCCGGCACCTTGGATCCGAAGCGCACGGTCATGCCCTCGTCGGGCTGGACGCGGATGACGATCGCGTTGGCGCCGAGCTCCTCGGTGGCCGTGGAGTCGAACGGGGAGTGCGGGGCGCGCTGGAAGACGACCGCGATCTCGGTGACACGGCGGCCCAGACGCTTGCCGGTGCGCAGGTAGAACGGGACACCGGCCCAACGGCGGTTGTCCACCTGGAGCTTGACGGCCGCGTAGGTGTCGGTCGTCGAGCCCGGGTCGATGCCGTCCTCCTGGAGGTAGCCGCGCACCCGCTCGCCGCCCTGCCAGCTCTCGGCGTACTGGCCGCGCACGGTGTGCTCGCCCAGGTTCTCCGGCAGCTTGACGGCCCTGAGGACCTTGAGCTTCTCGGCGAGCAGGGACTCGGCGTCGAAGGCCGCCGGTTCCTCCATGGCGGTGAGCGCCATCAGCTGGAGCAGATGGTTCTGGATGACGTCCCGGGCGGAGCCGATGCCGTCGTAGTAGCCGGCCCGCCCGCCGATGCCGATGTCCTCGGCCATCGTGATCTGGACGTGGTCGACGTACGACCGGTTCCAGACGGGTTCGTACATCTGGTTGGCGAAGCGGAGCGCCAGGATGTTCTGGACGGTCTCCTTGCCGAGGTAGTGGTCGATCCGGAACACCTGGTCCGGGTCGAACACGTCGTGGACGATCCGGTTCAGCTCGCGGGCGCTCGCCAGGTCGTGGCCGAACGGCTTCTCGATGACCGCGCGCCGCCAGGACCCCTCGGGGGCGGTCGCCAGCCCGTGCTTCTTGAGCTGCCGCACCACCTTGGGGAAGAACTTCGGCGGTACCGAGAGGTAGAACGCGTAGTTGCCGCTGGTGCCCCTGGAGGCGTCCAGCTCGTCGACGGCGGAGCGCAGTTGCTTGAACGCGGTGTCGTCGTCGAAGTCGCCGGGGATGAACCGCATGCCCTCGGCGAGCTGCTGCCAGACCTCCTCGCGGAACTCGGTCCGCGCGTGCTCGCGCACCGAGTCGTGCACCACCTGCGCGAAGTCCTGGTCCTCCCACTCGCGGCGGGCGAACCCGAGCAGCGAGAAGCCCGGCGGCAGCAGACCCCGGTTGGCGAGGTCGTACACGGCCGGCATCAGCTTCTTGCGGGACAGGTCGCCGGTGACGCCGAAGATGACGAGCCCGGAGGGGCCCGCGATCCGGGGGAGCCGGCGGTCGCGCGGGTCGCGCAACGGGTTGTCCCAGTCGGCCGCGACGCCGAGCGCCTCGGCCAGAGCCTTCGACGCCGCGTCGCCGAGCGCCTCGGCCGCCTCCCCGGCGAGGCCGCCGGACGCAGGGGCCGCGGGGGATCCGGGTTCCCCGGCCGGGGCACCGGACGTCAGACCGTCCGGTTCCACGGCCGGGTCACCGGATCCCTGCGGCGCGGCGGCCGCGTCCTGCGCGGCACCGCCGGAAAGGGGCTCACCGTCGGATCGCGCCTCACCCTTGCTCATTCCCCGTCAACTCCCTTGCCGCGGAGGGAGGCCGTCACCGCTTCGAGCAGGTCCTCCCAGGCCGCCTCGAACTTCGCGACGCCCTCGTCCTCCAGCTGTCCCACGACCTCGTCGTAGGAGATCCCGAGCGCCTCGACCGCGGCCAGGTCGGCGCGGGCCAGGTCGTAGCGGCCGGTGACCGTGTCGCCCTGGATGTCGCCGTGGTCGGCGGTGGCGTTCAGCGTGCCCTCGGGCATGGTGTTGACCGTGCCCGGCGCCACCAGCTCGTCGACGTACAGGGTGTCCTTGTACGCGGGGTCCTTGACGCCGGTGGAGGCCCACAGCGGGCGCTGCTTCTGCGCGCCGTCGGCGGCGAGCGACGTCCAGCGGGCGTCGCCGTCCGCCGTGCCGTCGGCGGTGCCGAACACGCCCTCGTACGCCTCGTAGGCGAGCCGGGCGTTGGCGAGCGCCGCCCTGCCCTTGAGCGCGAGGGCCTCGTCCGAGCCGTCCTTCGTGAGCCGCTTGTCGATCTCGCTGTCGACGCGGGAGACGAAGAAGGAGGCGACGGAGTGGATGCCGGCCAGGTCGACGCCCGCCTCCCGGGCCCGCTCCAGGCCGGCGAGGTAGGCGTCCACGACCTCGCGGTAGCGCTCCAGCGAGAAGATCAGCGTGACGTTGACGCTGATGCCGAGGCCGATGACCTCGGTGATCGCCGGGAGACCGGCCTTCGTCGCCGGGATCTTGATCATGACGTTCGGGCGGTCGACCAGCCAGGCGAGCTGGCGGGCCTCGGCGACGGTCGCGGCCGTGTCGTGCGCGAGGCGGGGGTCCACCTCGATGGAGACCCGGCCGTCCTGGCCGCCGGTCGCGTCGAAGACGGGCCGCAGGACGTCGGCGGCGGCGCGCACGTCCGCGGTCGTCATCATGCGGACGGCCTCGTCGACCGTCACCCCGCGCACGGCGAGGTCGGCCAGCTGCTGCTCGTATCCCTCGCCGGAACCGATGGCGGCCTGGAAGATGGACGGGTTGGTGGTCACGCCCACCACGTTCCGCGTGGCGACGAGTTCGGCCAGGTTGCCGGACTCGATCCGCTTGCGGGAGAGGTCGTCGAGCCAGATGGAGACGCCTTCGCCGGAGAGGCGCTCAAGGGGTACCGCGGTCGCGGTTGCTTCGGTCACAGTGATCATCTTCCTTCGTGCGAACGGATCAACCGCGCAGGGCGGCGATGGATTCCCGCGCGGCGGCGGCGACGTTCTCGGCGGTGAAGCCGAACTCGGCGAACAGCGTCCCGGCGTCGGCCGAGGCGCCGAAGTGCTCCAGCGAGACGATCCGTCCCGCGTCACCGACGTACCGGTACCAGGTCAGGGCGATACCGGCCTCGACCGCCACGCGGGCCTTCACGGACGGCGGCAGGACGGCGGCCCGGTACTCGGGGGACTGCTCCTCGAACCACTCGACGGACGGCATCGACACCACGCGGGTGCCGACCCCCTCGGCCTCCAGCAGTTCGCGCGCCGCGACGGCGAGCTGCACCTCGGAGCCGGTCGCGATCAGGACGACGTCCGGAGTTCCGGTGGAGGCGTCGCGCAGGACGTAACCGCCGCGCGCCGCGTCGGGGTTGGCCTCGTACGTCGGTACGCCCTGACGGGTGAGGGCCAGTCCGTGCGGGGCCGGGTTCGTGGTGTGGCGCCTGAGGATCTCGGCCCAGGCGACGGCCGTCTCGTTGGCGTCGGCCGGACGGACGACGTTCAGACCGGGGATGGCGCGCAGCGAGGCGAGGTGCTCGACCGGCTGGTGGGTCGGGCCGTCCTCGCCGAGGCCGATCGAGTCGTGCGTCCACACGTACGTCACCGGGAGCTGCATCAGCGCGGAGAGGCGGACGGCGTTGCGCATGTAGTCGGAGAACACCAGGAAGGTGCCGCCGTAGACGCGGGTGTTGCCGTGCAGCGCGATGCCGTTCATCTCCGCGGCCATGGAGTGCTCGCGGATGCCGAAGTGGATCGTGCGGCCGTACGGGTCGGCCTCGGGCAGCGGATTGTCCGCCGGCAGGAAGGAGCTGGCCGCGTCGATCGTGGTGTTGTTCGAGCCGGCGAGGTCGGCGGAGCCGCCCCACAGCTCGGGCAGCACGGGACCGAGCGACTTCAGGACGCTGCCGGAGGCGGCACGGGTGGCGACCGCCTTGCCCTCCTCGAACACCGGCAGCGCGCTCTCCCAGCCCTCGGGGAGCCGGCCGGCGACGATCCGGTCGAACAGCCGCGCGTTCTCGGGCCGCTCGGTGCGCCAGACGCCGATGCGCTTGTCCCAGTCCGCGTGCGCCTCGGCGCCCCGGTCCAGGGCCCGGCGGGCGTGGGCCAGCACCTCGTCGTCGACCTGGAAGGTGCGCTCCGGGTCGAAGCCCAGGATCCGCTTGGTGGCGGCGATCTCCTCGTCGCCGAGCGCCGAGCCGTGCGAGGCCTCGGTGTTCCGCGCGTTCGGCGCGGGCCAGGCGATGACCGTGCGCATCGCGATGATGGAGGGGCGGGCCGTCTCGGCCTGCGCCGACTTGAGCGCCGTGTACAGGGCGTGCACGTCGATGTCGCCGTCGGCCGAGGGCTCGATGCGCTGCACGTGCCAGCCGTACGACTCGTAGCGCCCCAGCACGTCCTCGGAGAAGGCGGTCGCGGTGTCGCCCTCGATGGAGATGTGGTTGTCGTCGTAGACGAAGACGAGGTTACCGAGCTTCTGGTGGCCGGCGAGCGAGGAGGCCTCCGCCGAGATGCCCTCCTCCAGGTCGCCGTCGGAGACGATCGCCCAGATGGTGTGGTCGAAGGGGGAGGTGCCCTCGGGGGCCTCCGGGTCGAACAGACCGCGCTCGTAGCGGGCGGCCATCGCCATGCCCACCGCGTTGGCGGCTCCCTGGCCGAGCGGACCGGTCGTGGTCTCCACGCCCGCGGTGTGCCCGTACTCGGGGTGGCCCGGAGTCTTGGACCCTTGGGTGCGGAACGCCTTCAGATCGTCGAGGCCGAGTTCATAACCTGACAGGAAGAGCTGGGTGTACAGGGTCAGCGAGGTGTGGCCGGGAGAGAGGACGAAGCGGTCCCGGCCGGTCCACTCCGGGTCGGCGGGGTCGTGCCGCATCACCTTCTGAAAGAGCGTGTACGCCGCCGGGGCCAGGCTCATCGCGGTTCCGGGGTGACCGTTGCCGACCTTCTGCACGGCGTCGGCGGCCAGAAGCCGGGCGGTGTCGACGGCGCGGCGGTCGAGCTCGGTCCAGGTGAATCCATCGGAGCTCTGCGTACTCATCTTCAAGAAGTCCTTACGAGACGTGCTTCGGCTGGGTCTTTGCGTTCAAACCTAAAAGTCAGACTTTTGCTGGGGAAGGTGCCCGTGTGTCAGCCTTCGGTGAAAGTGGGACACATGGAGCCGTGGCGAGGCGACGCGAGAAGGACATGAACGACAGAACCACCCAAGGCGGCCCCGGCCGGCAGGGCGACGAGGACGGGATCCGGACCTTTCCCTTCCCGGCCGATCTGAGCCTGTCCGGCGTGGGCATGCAGGTCGGCGCGATGGGGACCGGGCGCACCTGGCACGCGGACGCACCGCTCGAACGGGTGCACCGCATCGACTTCCACGTCGTGATGCTCTTCCACGAAGGCCCCGTCAGGCACATGGTCGACTTCGCCGAGTACGAGGCGGACGCGGGCGACGTCCTGTGGATCCGGCCCGGCCAGGTGCACCGCTTCTCCAGCGACGACCCCTACCGCGGAACCGTCCTGACGATGCAGCCCGGATTCCTGCCCCGCGCGACCGTCGAGGCCACCGGCCTCTACCGCTACGACCTGCCCCCGCTGCTGCGGCCCGACGCCGCCCGGCTGGCCGCCCTCGAACACGCGCTGACCCAGCTGGAACGCGAGTACGTGGACACGACCACGCTGCCGCTCAGCCTGCACACGGCGGTGCTGCGGCACTCCCTCACCGCGTTCCTGCTGCGCCTGGCCCATCTCGCGGCCAGCTCCGCCGACGCGGCCCGAGGGCACACGGACACCACGTTCACCCGTTTCCGGGACGCGGTCGAGCGGGACTTCGCCGTCAACCACAGCGTCAGCGCCTACGCCGACACCCTCGGCTACTCGCGCCGCACCCTGGTGCGGGCGGTGCGGGCCGCGACCGGCGAGACGCCCAAGGGGTTCATCGCCAAGCGCGTCGTCCTGGAGGCGAAACGGCTCCTCGCCCACACGGACCTGCCGATCGGGCGGGTCGGCGCCGCCGTCGGCTTCCCGGACTCGGCCAACTTCTCGAAGTTCTTCCACCAGCACACGGGCTCCACCCCGGTGGCCTTCCGGGCCGAACTGCGCTGAGCGGGGCGGACCTCGTGGGTCCGCCCCGCCCGGTGGAGCCTGCCGCCGACGACCGCGCGCCGGCCGATGTCTCAGTGACCGAAGTCGAACCAGTTGACGTTCACGAAGTCGGCCGGCTGGCCGCTGGTGAAGGTCAGATACACATCATGGGTCCCGGTCACGGAGCTCATGTTCGCGGGCACGGTCCTCCAGGACTGCCAGCCGCCGGTGTTGGCGAGGGCGAAGCTGGCGACCGGTGTGCTCGTCCGGCTGTCGAGGCGCACCTCGACCAGACCGCTGACCCCGCCGGCCGCGCCGCTCGCGACCCGGCCGTAGAACTGGGTGGCCGCCGAGGAGCCGAAGTTGACGCCCTTGTACACGGCGTAGTCGCCGTTCGCGATCGTGCCGATGTCCTGGCCGCCGCCGGTGTCCGTGGTGGTCTCGGTGACGACACCGCTCTGGCTGTCGTAGGACTCGGCCTGGATGGCGCTGTAGGCGTCACGGTTGCCGGTGGGCGGGGGAGTGGTGCCGCCGCCACCGTCGCCGCTGCCCGCCGCCGAGAGCACCTGGACGTAGTCGACGACCATCGGGTGGCCCGGCTCCGTACCGCTGTCGGGGCCGCCGCCGAAGGCGCCGGGGAAGCCGCCGCCCATCGCCACGTTCAGGATCATGAAGTAGCCGTGGTTGGTGGCGTTCGCCCAGGTCGTCGCGTCGACCTGGTTCGCCTTCACCGTGTGGAAGTTGACGCCGTCGAGGTAGAAGCGGATCTCCTCGGGGCTCGTCGAGCGGTCCCACTCCATCGCGTAGGTGTGGAAGCCCGCCTGGCAGGTCGTCCCGGTACAGGGCGTGTTGTTGCCGATGCCGCTGGTCTCGTTGCACGGGCCGCCCGGGTTGGTGCCGCAGTGCATCGTGGCCCACTCGGTGTTGAGGCCCTGGACGTTCTCCATGATGTCCAGCTCGCCGACGCCCGGCCAGTTCTGGTAGTTGCCGCGGTACGGAGCGCCCAGCGCCCAGAAGGCGGGCCAGTAGCCCTTGGCGGCGGCGCCGGTCACGTTCGGCATCTGGATCCGCGCCTCCATGCGCAGCTTGCCGCCGGCCGGGGGCTCGAAGTCGGTGCGCTTGGTCTCGATGCGGCCCGAGGTCCAGTTGCCCGAGGCGTCACGGCGCGGGGTGATCAGCAGGTTGCCGTTGCCGTCCAGGGCCACGTTGCTGGTGGAGGAGGTCATCGTCTCGACCTCGCCGGTACCGAAGTTGGCCGGCCCGCCCGGGTAGCTGGTGCCCGTCGTGTACTGCCAGTTGGTGGTGTTCACGCCGCTTCCGGCGGCTCCGCTGAAGTCGTCGGCGAAGACCTGTGACCAGCCGGTGGGGGGCGTGGGCGCGGACGCGCTGGCGGGGAGGGTCGCCGCGGTCGCGGCGGCGGCCGCCAGACTCAGCGTGCCGAGCACGGCGACGCAGACGCGCCGGACGGAGCCGCGTCTGGGTGTGCCGGAACTTTCACTCATGGATGCCTCTTCGCGTACGGAGTGGGGGTGCGCGGGTGGGGTGTGAGAGCGCTCCCACGGACATTTGAGAGCGCTCTCAACAGTGGTGCGCGGCCAATGTGCTCTCTGTCACTCCGGTCGTCAAGAGGTGAAGCCGAGAAAGTCCTTTCGCTGTAAGGGAGTTCACGCCGTGAAGGAAGCGAGAAGTCCCGATGAGCGTGCTGCGGCGGGCAGTTGAAGTTCGTTCGCCGTGCACGGCCCTCAAAGGGCGCTGCCGGCCTTCCAGTCGGCCCACGACAGGTTCCAGCCGTTGAGTCCGTTCGACGCTTCGACGGTCCGCTCGCCCGAGTTCTCGACGACCACGACGTCTCCGAGCGTCGAGCTCTCGTAGAACCGGTAGCCGGGCACGGAGCCGTCGTCCGCGCCCTTCGCGTCGCGCAGGCCGACACAGCCGTGGCTGGTGTTGCTGCTTCCGAACACCGAGGGCGAGGCCCAGTAGTTGCCGTGGATGAAGGTGCCCGAGGTGGTCAGACGCTGCGCGTGCGGCACGTCCGCGATGTCGTACTCGTCGCCGAGCCCGACCGTCGAGGACTCCATCCGGGTCTCCTTGAACCGCTCGCTGATCACCATGATCCCGGACCAGGTGGTGTGGGCCGGGGCGCCGCCGCTGACCGGGTAGGTGGCGAGGGTGGTCCCGTCCCGCTCGACCGTCATGGTCTTCTTCGCGAGATCGACGGTGCTCACCTGGCGGCGGCCGATGTGGAACGTGACGTCCTTGGACTGGACGCCGTAGACGCCGTTCCCGCCCTCGACGTCCTTGAGCCGCAGGCTCAGCGTGATCTTCGTGCCGGCCGCCCAGTACTCGGCGGGACGGAAGTCGAGCCGGGAGTTCCCGAACCAGTGGCCGACGACGTCGACCGCCGGCTCCGCCGTCACCGTGATGGCCTTTTCCACCGCGGCCCGGTCGGTCACGGGGTGGGTGAAGTTGATCGAGACCGGCATGCCGACACCGGAGGTCGAATTCGCCTCGGGCGTGAAATAGCCGGCGAACGTCGCACCCGGCGACTTCGTGACGAACACCGCGGTGTGCTCCGCGGCGCCCGCCGCTTTCGCGGTGACCGTGTATTTGGTGCCCGAGTGGGGATTCCCGGACGAGGTCCAGCGCGTACGGTCCTCGTCGAAGGATCCGGCCAGCGTCGAGCCGTCGTTGCCGGACACCTCGACCGCCGACAGCGTGCCGTCGGTCACGGAGACCACGACCGGGGCGGTGAAGTCGGCCCGCTTGGTGCCGTCGGCGGGGGAGACCGTCACCTTCGGCGTCCTCACCTGCGCCTTCGTCTTCGCCCCGGGCGCGGCGGACCCCGTCGCCGCGGCGCCCTTCCCGTCGGCGGCGTCCGCGGAGTCACCGCATCCGCTCAGCGCGAGGGCCGGCACGGCGGCCCCGAAGGCGGTGAGGACCCCCCGCCGTGACCAGGCCCGACGCCCGGCCCGGCGCCGTTCCCCGCCCGGCTCCGCCGCCGTCGGTCCGGGCCGGTTCGCTATCTCAGGGACGCCCACGGAACGCCTTTCCTCGGTTCTTTCGTTCACCATCGCTCGGGGTGCATCCTGCGGGACTTCCCTGGGTTGATTCTTTGAATACGGCCGCACCAGCCTGAGATTCCGGTGAAGACCTCCGCGCGGACGGCCGGAATCCACGGTTGCCCGGGCGCCCGGAATTGTGGAGAGAGTATGAATCGTCTGTCCGAGCCCTGAGTTCGTCCGTGAGATCCACGAGAACTCGACGAGAACCCGCTTCCGGGAGTCCCATCCGGCCCCCGGTCGCGGCAACGAAGGAGTCGCGGGAACGAAGGAGCCCTCCCGCTCGCCGGAACCCGAGCCCACCCCCGCCGGAGGCATCCGTGAATCCAGTTCGTGAACGGCACACCGTGGCCATCGTCGGCGCGGGCGCCGCCGGGGCGCTGACCGCCGTGCAGCTCTGCGAGACGGCCGTCCGCCGCCGCGTCCCGCTCGCCCTCGTCCTGATCGACCCCGCCCCCGAGGCCGGGCGCGGCACCGCGTACGCCACCACGGACCCCCGGCACCGCCTGAACGTGCCCGCCGCCGGCATGAGTTGCTATCCCGACGACCCCGGCCACTTCACCCGCTGGCTCTGCCGGCACGGCGAACCCACCGTCCGGGGAGACGACTTCGCCACCCGCTACCGCTACGGCGCCTATCTCGCCGACACCCTGGCCCGGGCGATCGTCCGGGCTCACGGCACGGTCGCCGTCCAGCGGCTGCGGACCAGGGCCGAGGCCTGCCGTCCCGCGGCGGCCGGTCGGCTGGAGCTCCGCCTCGCCGACGGGAGCGGTCTCCTGGCCGACAGCGTGGTCCTCGCCACCGGACCGGCGGCCACGACGGGAGCCTGGGCACCGCCCCGGCTCCGTACGTCTTCCCGGTTCATCGGTTCGCCCTGGGCGCCGGGCGCTCTCGACGGACCGCTCGGGCGATCGCTCGACGGACGGCTCGACGGACCGGTTGGCGGACCGGTTGGCGGACCGTTCGACGCACCGGCCGGTCGCGGTGCGGGCGGGTACGGACCGGCCGGTCGTGGTTCGGGCGGCAACGGACCGGTCGGTCGTGGCGCGGGCGGTCCCCGTGTGGGCGGCCACGGTGCAGGCGGTCCTGGTGCGGGCGGTCACGGACAGGTCGGCCGTGATGCGGGCGGTCACGGGGTGGGTGACGACGTCCTCCTGGTGGGTACGGGCCTCACCGCGGTCGACCTCGCGCTCACCCTCGACCGACCCGGACGCACCGTGCACGCCCTCTCCCGCACCGGTCTGCTGCCGCAGCCGCACGCCCTGGTCGCCGCTCCCGCGATGGCCGCACCCGAAGGGCTCGACGCACCGACCCTGTCCGCCCTGCGCAGGGCCGTGTACCGCCACATCGGGCGGGCCGTGCGCGCCCACGGGGACTGGCGTCCCGCGCTCGACAGCCTCCGCCCGCACACCGCCCGTCTCTGGCACAGCCTCACCCCCGAGGAGCGCGCCGTCTTCCTGCGCGAGGCCGGCGCGCTGTGGAACACCCACCGCCACCGGACGGCTCCGGCCACCGCCGAGTCGCTGGACCGCGTCCGCACGGCCCGGCGTCTGCGCGTGCACACCGGGACCGTCACCGACGCCGTCCCGCGGTCCGACGACTCGCTTCTGCTCACACTCTCCGACGGGTCCCGCATCGGGGCGAGTTGGGTCATCGACTGCACCGGACCGGGCCCGCGTCCCCAAGACCCCCTGTGGCGCTCGCTGTTCGAGACGGGCGCGGCCGTGCCCGGTCCCCTCGGCCTCGGCGTCGCGACCCGCGACGGCCGGCTCCTCGACGCCCAAGGCCGCACCGGGCTCGCGCTGTTCACCCTCGGCGCCCCGCGCCGCGGTGAACTGTGGGAGACCACCGCCGTCCCCGAGATCCGCGTCCAGGCCGCCGAGTTGGCCGAGGGGCTGCTGGCGCCCCTGGCTCCCTCCCGGCGCCCGGCCCGCCGCCGTCCCCTCGACGCGCACGGGCTCCCGCTGTCCACCCACGCCGAGGCGGCCGCCGCCCACCGCACCGGGCTCGAACGGGTCCTCAAGGTCAGGGCCGGTGCCGAGGACGCCTTCGCGCGCGCCGTCGCCCTCGACCCCGGTTTCGCGCTCGGGCACGCGGCCCTCGCCCTGCTCGGCCACGAGTGCGGCGCCGACGTCGACGTACCGCGGGCCCTGGCCGACGCCCGGCGCTGCGCCCGGGAACGGGCCGACGAACGCGAGCGCTCCTTCGTCGAGGTGGTGACCCGGCGCGTACGCGGCGAGGGCTCGGACGGCGGGGCCGGCGCGCTGCTCGGACATCTGGCCGCGTACCCCGCCGACGCGCTGGCGCTCGCCGCGGCCGTGCCCACCATCGCCTTCTCCGGCGTCGGCGGCCTCGATCCGGCCTGCGCGCTCGACCTGGTCGAACGAGCCGCGCCCGCCTACGGCGGCCACTGGTTCCCGGACTCGCTCCTCGCGTTCCTGCGCCAGGACCAGGGCCGTCACGACGAGGCCGCCGAGCTGGCCGGGCGCGCGCTGGCCGCCGAGCCCGCCTCCGGACACGCCGCGCACGCCCTCGCCCACGTCCACTACGAGTCCGGGGACCACGCCAGGGGCCGCGACTGGCTGGACGCCTGGGTGTCGGGACACGGACGGGGCGCCGTCCACCGCGCCCACTTCTCCTGGCACGTCGCCCTGCACGAACTGGCCCTGGACGATCCGGCCGCCGTCCGCCGGCGCTGGTTCGCACAGCTCGCGCCCGGACGGGTGAGCGGCGTGCGCGCGCTGGTCGACTCGGGGTCGCTGCTGTGGCGGGCCCGGCTCAGCGACAGCTGGCGGGGGCCGGTGCCCGCGGCGGACGTGCTCGACAGCGTCGCCCGGGAGATCGTGGAGCGGCCCGCGACCGCCTTCACCGCGCTGCACGCCGCCGTCGCGCTGACCGCCGCCGGCGATCTCGCGGCCCTGCGCAGGCTGCGCGACCACGCGGCGGGTGCGGACCCGGTGCAGCGCGAGGTCGTCGTGCCCCTGTGCGAGGCGCTGGCCGCCCTCCTCGAGGAGCGTTTCCAGGACGCAGCGCGCGGTCTGGACGCGCTGCTGCCGGTCCTCGGCCGGGTCGGCGGCAGCGCGGCCCAGCGCGAGGTCGTCGAGGAGACCCTGCTGTACGCCCTGGTCGCGGCGGGCCGTTGCGAGGCGGCCCGCCGCCTCCTGGACACCCGCCTCGACCGCGGCCACGCCCCCCGGGACCGCCGCCTGCTGGCGGCCCTGCCCGGCTGAGCGACCCGACCGGGGCGGCCCAGGCCCGGGACCCGGGTCCACCGCGGGCGACGGCGTCGGCCGAGGGCGCTGGGGGGTTCCCAGCGGCAGACGCACCGCGGGGTTCGACGCAGGTGCCCCGGCGAGGTGGTGGGCGGCGTGCCTGGGTGCTGGGGTCCCCGGTGCCGCCCGCACGCACGGGACGATTCGAAGCGGGTGCCCAGCCGGGCGTCGGACGCGGGCACAGGCACCGGAGATGCGCGGCGCCGCGCCCACCGCAGCGTTCCACGCGCCTACCCCGCCCGGTCCGTAGGCGGTGGGCGCCAGCCCAGGGCTCTGGAGATTCCCCGGGCCGCCACCCGCACCGCCGGGATCAGCGCCGGTACCCGGGCCCCGGCCCACGGCACCACGAGCGACACCGCCGCGACCACCGAGCCGTCCGCGGCCCGCACCGGGGCGGCGACCGACAGGGCGTCCTCGGTCACCTGACGGCTGCTCACCGCCACGCCCGTGCGCCGTACTTCGGCGAGTGTCCGGCGCAGCAGGGCCGGGTCGGTGATCGTGTACGGCGTGAACGCGGCCAACGGGCCGTCGCAGCAGGCGTCCTGGACGCCGGGCGCCGCGTGCGCGAGCAGCGCGAGGCCCACCCCCGTGGCGTGCAGGGGCCAGCGGGCGCCCACCTGGATGCGTACGCCGACCGCCGAACGTCCCGAGATCCACTCGGTGTAGACGACCTCGGCGCCGTCGCGGACCGCCAACTGCACGTTCTCGTGCGTCGCTTCGTACAGGTCCTCCAGGAACGGCAGGGCGGCCTGGCGCAGGGCGAGGCCGCGCGGGGCGAGCGCCGCAAGCTCCCACAGCCGCAGTCCCACGTGATAGACGCCCCCGGGGTCCCGTTCCAGCGCGCCCCACGCGGTGAGCGCGGCCACCAGCCGGTGGGCGGTGCTGAGGCTGAGCCCGGCCCGGCGCGCGATGTCCGTCAGGGACAGCGCCGGGTGTTCGTGGTCGAAGGCGGCGAGCACGGCGAGGAGACGGCCGGAGGCGGACCCGGCGGCGCTCTCTCGACCTGTCATGACCGGTTCCCCGCGGCCGGGCCCCGGGCGGGGCGGTTCGGGCGTGGGGAGCCACCCTGCCGCACGGGCCCGAGGACCACAATCACCCGCGCCCCCCGGAGGGTTCCCGGCGGGGCTCCTTCGTGGTGGTGCCGGACCGGCCCGGCGCACGATGGCACGCTGCATCCTGGAAGACAGGGGCGACCAGGCGGTCCCGGCGTGCTCCCGCGCCGCGCGGCCCGCGCCCCCGCACCAACGGCGAAGGTGGTACGTGCGTGAGGCTGACCATTCTGGGCGGCGGCGGTTTCCGTGTCCCGCTCGTGTACGGGGCGCTCCTCGGGGATCGGGCCGAGGGCCGGGTGACCCGGGTCGTGCTGCACGACCTGGACGCGGACCGGCTCTCGGCCGTGGCCCGGGTCCTCGCCGAACAGGCCGCGGGGGACCCCGGCGCACCGGAGGTGACCGTCACCACCGACCTCGACGAGGCCCTGCGCGGCGCCGACTTCGTCTTCTCCGCGATCCGCGTCGGGGGCCTGGAGGGCCGCGCGGCGGACGAGCGGGTCGCCCTGGCCGAGGACGTCCTCGGCCAGGAGACGGTCGGCGCCGGCGGCATCGCGTACGGTCTGCGCACCGTGCCCGTCGCCGTGGACATCGCCCGGCGGGTCGCCCGGCTCGCCCCGGACGCCTGGGTCATCAACTTCACCAACCCCGCCGGACTGGTCACCGAGGCCATGTCCCGCCACCTCGGCGACCGGGTCATCGGCATCTGCGACTCCCCGGTCGGTCTCGGCCGCCGCATCGCCAGGGTCCTCGGCGCGGACCCGCGCGAGGCGTGGATCGACTACGTCGGGCTGAACCACCTGGGCTGGGTGCGCGGCCTGAAGGTCGCCGGACGCGACGAACTCCCGCGGCTGCTCGCCGATCCCGCGCTGCTCGGCTCCTTCGAGGAGGGCCGGCTCTTCGGCCCCGACTGGCTCCGCTCCCTGGGCGCCGTCCCCAACGAGTACCTGCACTACTACTACTTCAACCGCGAGACCGTACGCGCCTACCAGCGGGCCGAGAAGACGCGCGGTGCCTTCCTCCTCGACCAACAGGCCGGTTTCTACGAGGAGATGAAGCGCCCGGACGCGCCGGCGCTGGCGGCCTGGGAGCGCACCCGGGCCGAGCGCGAGGCCACCTACATGGCGGAGAACCGGGACGCCGCCGGTGCCGGGGACCGCGAGGAGGACGACCTCGCCGGCGGCTACGAGAAGGTCGCGCTCGCCCTGATGCGCGCCATCGCCCGCGACGAACGCACCACCCTGATCCTCAACGTCCGCAACCGGGGCACGCTCGCCGCCCTCGACGCCGACGCGGTCATCGAGGTGCCGTGTCTGGTGGACGCCAACGGCGCGCACCCCGTCGCCGTCGACCCGCTGCCGGGCCACGCCACCGGTCTCGTGTGCTCGGTCAAGGCGGTGGAGCGCGAGGTGCTTCGCGCCGCCGAGTCCGGCTCCCGCGCGACGGCGGTGAAGGCCTTCGCCCTGCACCCGCTGGTCGACTCGGTCACGGTGGCGCGCGCCCTCGTCGACGGCTACACGGCCGTGCACCCGGGCCTTCGCTATCTGACCTGACGCCCGGTCGGATGGGACCCGGCGCGCATGGCCGCTGCCCGGGTCCCTCCCGGTGCCGCCCGCTTTGCGCCCCGGACTTGCCGACGCCTTGACGATCCGTTCCCTGCGTGTTCAACCGGCCGTCCGTGCCCGCGTTGTGTACCGTCCCTAAGGTCCCTGAGTGCTTCGAGTGCCCAGTGCTTCGAAGAAAGGGACTCATGGACAGACCTCTCGCCGTCCGGGCTCGCGGGATCACGAAGTGCTTCGGGGACGTCGTGGCACTCGACGGCGTCGATCTGGAGGTGGCACGGGGCCGGATCCACGGCCTCGTCGGTCCGAACGGCGCCGGCAAGACGACCCTGCTCGGTCTGCTGCTGGGCCTGGCCGTCGCCGACGAGGGCCGCCTGGACATCCTCGGCGTCCCGATCGGCCGGGCCCTCACCGCCCCGGCCGGAGTGGCCGGTTTCGTCGACGGACCCGGCCTCTACCCCTCCCTGACCGCCCGGCAGAACCTCGCCGCCCTGGCGGCGCTCGGCGGCCGCAGCGCCCGCGAGGCCGGCGTCGACGACGTGCTCCACGAGGTCGGGCTCACCGACGTCGCCGACGACCCGGCCCGCGGCTACTCCCTCGGCATGCGCCAGCGCCTCGGTCTCGCCGCCGCCCTGCTCACCGAACCCCGGCTGCTCGTCCTCGACGAGCCGTCCAACGGCCTCGACCCCGCGGGCAAACGCCAGGTGCACGGCGTTCTCGGCCGGCTCGCCGCGAACGGCACGGCCGTCGTCCTCTCCAGCCACCGCATGGACGACCTCCAGGCCCTGTGCTCCGAGGTCACCGTCCTCGCGACCGGACGGGTCGCCTTCTCCGGCCCGCCGCCCAAGCTGGCCGCCGAGAACGGCGAACTCGACTACCGGCTGATCACCTCCGACCCGGAGGCCGCCCGCGCGCTGGCCCTCGGCACGGCCGGGGTCCGGGTCGTCGACGGGGCCGCGCCACGGCACGACGACGCCGCGCTCGTCGTACGGGCGCACGTGCCCGCCGTCGACGAACTCGTCGTGCGGCTGGTCGGCGCGGGCGTCGCCCTGCGTGAACTCGCCCCCGTCGTGTCCCCCCTCGAAGCCGCGTTCCTCGCCCTCACCGAGCAGAAGGAGACCGGCGGATGACCGCGACGACGGCCGAGGACACCGGTCTCGAGGAATCCGGGCCGGACGAGGAAACCGCCGCGGCCCCCGTCGTCCCGGTCACCCGTGTCTACCGCTTCGAGCTGGTCAAGCTCGTCTCGCAATGGCGGATCCGCCTGCTGGTCCTCGCCTGCTGGACCGCGCCGGGACTGTTCGTCGCCGCGGTCGGGCAGCAGAGCACGCTTCCCGTCGACACCCTCTTTGGACGCTGGATGCACGCCACCGGGTGGGCGGGACCGCTGGTCGTGCTCAGCTTCGCGGGCACCTGGGCGCTCCCGTTGCTGACCTCGGTCGTCGCCGGTGACGTGTTCGCCTCCGAGGACCGGCTCGGCACCTGGCGCCATCTGCTCGTCGCCGTCCGCTCGCCGCGCCGCGTGTTCGCCGCCAAGGCACTGGCCGGGCTCACCGTCCTGCTGCTGCTCGTGGCCGGACTCGTCGCCTCCAGTACCGCGGGCGGGGTCCTCGCGATCGGCGACCAGCCCCTCGTCGGCCTGGACGGTCACTCGCTGACCCCGGCGGAGGCGGCCGGCGGGGTGCTGCTCGCCTGGGTCTGCGTCCTCGCCCCGACCCTGGCCCTGGCGGCCGTGGGACTGCTCGGTTCCGTCACGCTCGGACGCTCCCCGATGGGTCTGCTGCTGCCGGCGATCGTCGCGCTCGGGATGCAGCTCGCGCAGATGATGCCGGTGCCCGTGGCCGTGCGGCTCGCCCTGCCCGGGTACGCCTTCATCGCCTGGAACGGGCTGTTCACCAGCCCCGTGCAGCTCGGCCCGCTCCTCATCGGCATCGCGGCCGGCCTGCTGTGGGCGCTGACCGCGACCGTCTCGGCCTATCTGCTGTTCATGCGGCGGGACTTCACCGACACCGCCCACGACGGGCCGGGCCGCGGCGCGGTCACCGCGGGCGTCCTGCCGCTCGTCGCCCTCGCCGCCGCGACGGCCGTGGCCGTCGGCGCCACCACCGGGGCCACCGGCTCCGGGATCGAACAGGACAAGGTGCAGCGCGCGGCCGCGACGGCGTTCGCCCACCTCTACCGGCTCCAGACCCGCCAGCTGGGCCGCCCCGCCGTCACGGAGGCGCAGTTGAGGGTCACCGCGGACTGCGACAAGGGCAGCGTCAGGGTCGCGGCCGAGGGGCCGGGCAACGACTGGCGCTGTGTCGTCTCCTGGCACCTCCCGGGCGTGGACGCCGTGGGGACGGCCGTCTACCAGCTCGACATCGGCCCGGACGGCCGATTCATGGCCGACGGCGACGGACCGAAGGAGGTGAACGGCTACTTCCTGGTCCGCACCCCGGCCGGGGACGCACCGAACCCGCTGTGGCAGTTCGACGGAGACGTCGACCTGCTCGCCACCTCGAAGGGATGACTCCATGCAGGTAACGCGTCGCCGACGGAACGCCGGCCAGGGCCGGTCGAGTCCTCTCGGCAGACACGCCGGACGACGGATACCTCTGCTGACGGCGGGCACCGCCGTGCTCGCCCTCGTCGCCACCGGGGCCGCGTTCGCCGGGACCGGCCAGTTCGGCAGCGACCAGGTCGGCCAGGTCACCGACCGCGGCCAGGTCGTCTCCAGCGACCAGTACATCGCCCCGTACGGCGACCGGCTCGTCCTCCAGAACGGCAAGATCATGTCGTCCTCGGTCAGCCCCGACGGCACCCACGTCGCGGCCTCGGTCACCGACGGCGGCAGCGCCCTCGCGATCGTCGACCTCAAGAGCTGGAAGGTGCAGCAGCTCGTCGGCAGCTCCGCGTCCTCCGTCCCGCGCATCGGCGGCAACAGCGTGGGCCAGGAAGGCCCTACGTACTCGCCCGACGGCTCACAGCTCTGGCTCGGCCAGACCGACGGCTACACCCGCTTCACCGTGACCGCCGACGGCAGTGTCACCGACCCGGTGTCCGTCCCGATCGCCGCCGACGGCACCAAGCACGCGCTCGTGGGCGCCGCGGTGTTCTCGCCCGACGGCTCCACCGTCTACTCCGCGGTCAACGGGCAGAACCGGGTGGTCGCCATCGACGCCGCCACCGGGACCGTCCGGCAGAGCTGGAACGTGGGCAACGCCCCGCGCGACCTGGCCGAGGCGGGCGGCAGACTCTACGTCAGCAACGAGGGCGGACGCCCGGCGCGGCCCGGCGACACCACCATCAACTCGTACGACACCCAGGTCCCGGCCGACCCCGTCACGGCCGCCACGACCACCGGCACCGTCAGTGTCATCGACCCGTCGGACCCGTCGGCCGCCGTCACGAGCATCCCCGTCGGACTGCATCCGACCGCCCTGTACGCCAAGGGCAGGGCGCTGTTCGTCACCAACACCGCCACCAACGACGTGTCGGTGATCGACACCACCCGGAACAAGGTCGTCCAGACCATCGCGACCCAGCCGTGGCCGGAGGCGTCGGTGGGCTACGAGCCCGACGCGGTGACGCTCACCGACGACGGCCGGCTGCTGGTCACGCTCGGCCGCGCCAACGCGGTGGCCGTGTACCGCTACCGGTCCCCGCAGGACCCGGTCCGCTACGTCGGACTGCTCCCGACGGACTACTTTCCCGCGGAGATCGCCACCGTCGGCGACGAGGTCGTCGTCTCCAACACCCGTGGTGTCGACGCCCGCCGGATCACCACCGCCGCCGGGCACGCCACCCACGACACGACGTCCAGCGTTCAGCGGTTCACGCTGCCCGACGACAGCGTCATCCGGGCCGAGACGGCCAAGGTCTTCCGGCAGAACGGCTGGACCGCCGGGTCGGTGGCGCGGGCCAAGGGGAAGAGCCACGCGAAGCCGGTGCCCGTCCCGGTGCGCCTCGGCGACCCGTCGACGATCAAGCACGTCTTCCTGATCGTCAAGGAGAACCGCACCTACGACCAGGTCTTCGGCGACGTCCCCGAGGGCAACGGCGACCCGTCGCTGGCCCAGTTCGGCGAGAACGTCACCCCCAACCAGCATGCCCTGGCCAGGCAGTTCGGGCTGTACGACAACACGTACGACATCGGCACCAACTCGGCCGAGGGGCACAACTGGCTGATGCAGGCGGACGATCCGGAGTACACCGAGTCCTCCGCCGGTGAGTACGGCCGCAGTTACGACACCGAGGACGACGCCCTCGGCCACCAGCGGACCGGCTTCCTGTGGACCGGAGCGCAGGCGGCGGGCAACTCCGCCCGGGACTACGGGGAGTTCCAGCAGTTCCTCACCAAACCGGCCGACGCCAGCTGGCAGAACCTGTACTGCGACGCCAGGAACATGAGGTCGACGGGACAGGACACCGCGTACACGCTGAACTCCTCCTCGCCGATCCCCTCGCTCAACGACGTCTCGGTGCACGGCTTCGCGAAGTTCGACACCAGCGTCCCGGACATCTACCGGGAGGAGATCTGGAAGCGCGACTTCGAGAAGAACGGTCCCGCGAACCTGAACATGTTCTGGCTCTCCAGCGACCACACCGGCGGTCCGGCGAACGCGGCCGCGCAGGTGGCGGACAACGACCTCGCGACCGGCAGGATCGTCGACGAGATCTCGCACAGCACGTACTGGAAGGACTCGGCGGTCTTCGTCGTCGAGGACGACTCCCAGGCCGGTCTCGACCACGTCGACGGCCACCGGGCCCCGATCCAGATCATCAGCCCCTGGGCCCGCCACGGCCTCGTCGACAGCCACTACTACTCGCAGATCACGCTGATCCGCACCATCGAGCAGATCCTCGGCATGCACCCCATGAACCAGAAGGACAGCGCGGCCACGCCCATGCGCGCCGCGTTCACCGGGAAGCCGGACCTCACCCCGTTCACGGCACTGCCCAACCGGACCTCGCTGACCGACGGCCTCAAGACCGCCCCCTCCTGCGGCCTGGACACCCCGGCGCCGCAGGACCCGGCGGCCGCGCCGGTGCCGTCGGCGAAGGTGCCGGCGGACAAGAAGGCCCTCGCGGCGAAGTGGGACACCTGGAGGACGCACCAGCGGCTGACCGGGCCGAACGCCGTTCCCGACTTCGCCAACCCCGCGCAGATGAACCACTTCACCTGGTACCAGACGCACGGGTGGACCAAGCCGTACCCCGGTGAGCACACGGTCTACGCGCCCGAGGACGTGCCCGGTGCCTATCTGCCGGGGTCGGAGTCCGACGGCTGACGCCCCTCTGGGCCGCCGGCACCCGGCGCCCCAGGGCCGTCGGGTGTCGGCGGGCGGCCCACGAGCACGACGCGACGGGCCGCCCGGGAGTCTCCGGGCGGCCCGTCGCGTTCTCCGATCCCGCCGTTCGTCAGCCCGTGAAGCCGGCCGTGATCGACGTGAACTGCCAGGTGCTCTGGCTGATGCCGGAGCAGTTGCTCACCACGCCGCCCCCGGGGCAGGAGCGGTCGCGGTTGACCGACCAGTAGGCGAGCCGGGCGATGTGATGGGAGTTGGCCCAGTCACGGATCGAGGTCCAGATCGCCGGGGTGGTGTTCTCCTGCTGGTCGGACAGTCCGTTCATGCCGGAGATGCCGATGTGGGAGTAGGCCGTGGCGTCGTCCCAGCCGAACGTGGACTTCAGCTTGGTCTTCAGTCCCTCGGTGGCGTTGACGGTGTTGCCGTACATGTCGGAGCCGCCGCCGAAGTCGAACGGCATGATGGTGAAGACGTCGATGTTGGCGTTCAGGGACTGAGCCTGCTCGATGAGCCGGTTGCCGTAGTAGGTCGGGCCCGTCGTCGAGGTGCCGAAGGTGACGATCGTCTTGAGGCCGGGGTTGTTGGCCTTGACGGTCTTCAGCGCGGTCAGGATCTTGGCCTGGACGGCCTCGTTCTCGAACTCGTCGGTGTTCTCGATGTCCATGTCGATCGCCTTGAGGCCGTAGGCGTCGATCACCTTCTGCAGCGCACCGGCGAGCGCGCTCGCCGAGGAGCAGTTGGCGCCGAGCTTGCTGCCCTGCCAGCCGCCGAACGACGGGACGATGTCACCGCCCGCGGACCTGATCTGGTTGATGGCCGTCTGGTCGACGCCGCCGGTCAGCGCCCTGCTGCCGTCCCAGGCCGGGGTGCAGCCGCCGGAGTCGAGCACGAACGCCATCGTGAACCACTTGATCCCGGTCGCGCTCATCACCGTGGTCGGGTTCGGGGGGTCGCCCCAGCCCTCGTACAGATAGGGAGCGGCCTGCTTGAAGCCGGTGCCGCCCCCGCCGCCCGCGTCCGTGGTGACGCTCACGGCGTTGGAGGCCGCCGAGCGGTTCCCGGCCGCGTCCCGCGCCTTGACCGTGAACGAGTACGCGGTGCTCGAGGACAGTCCGCTGACCGTGGCACTCGTGCCGGACACGCTGAGCACGTTGTTCGAGCCGCTGTAGATGTCGTACGCGGTGACGCCGACGTTGTCGCTCGACGCGCTCCACGAAAGGGACACGCTGGAGGACGTCTTGCCGGTGGACTTCAGGTTCGTGGGCGCGGTCGGCGCCTGGGTGTCGCCGCCCCCGCCCCCGCCGCCGGGACCGTCGAGGCTGATGTCGTCGGCGTAGTAGGTGCCCTGCGCGTACCAGCCGTGGACGTAGATCTTGGCGCTGGTCTGCGAGGCGCCGGTCGTGAAGGACACGGTGAGCTGGCTGTACGCCGACGGGGACGTCGTCCAGGTCGAGGCACCGCCGTCCACGCCGAGGTAGACGTAACTGCCGCGCACCCAGCCGGAGAGGCTGTACGTGGTGTTCGGCTGGACCGAGACGGTCTGGGTGCACTGCGCGTTGTCACTCGAACTCGCCGCCCCCGCAAGGGCTTTGGAGCCTCCGTGCACGGGGCTGGAGACGATCGAGCCCAGGTTGCCGGAACAGGACCAGGGGGAGAGGCCCCCGGTCTCGAAGCCGGGATTGGTGAGGATGTTGGCCGCCTGGGCCGTGCCCGGCAGGGCGACCGCGCCGGCGAGGGCCAGCGCGGCCGTGCCCAGCAGGGCGAGGAGACGATGTCTTGAACGTCTGAGCATGGTCATGCGCACGCGATCTCCCTGGAGATATGGGGGTGTTCGGGAGTGCTGAGAGGTGCGCAACCAAGTTGGTATGGACCAATCCCGCTGTCAAGACACTGCGCGGGAATTGGTCCAGACCGGTAAAGGGGCCACGGCTCGTGGGGTGCCCGCCGGAGCGTCTCTGTCCACCTTCGCCGCCCTGGCCCGCACCGCTCTCGACCTCGCCCCGGCTGCGGACGTCTGGCGGCTCGGCGCCCGACGATGCGCGCCGGCCCTGCCCTGATCCCGCGGTCGCATACATCACCCCGGTGCACAGGATTACCGATTTACCGATATTCATGGCTCTTTGTCGCACCGCATTTAGCGTCGAGCACCGTAGGAGACCTTCGGGCTGCCCGTGTCAGGAACGTCTGCGAGGTCTCACGGTGACTCTGGTCAGGGGGTGGCGTGAAGGCGTCGCGTCATGTGTACGACACGGCAACGGCGGACGTGGCGGAAGCCGCACGGGGAATGCTGGACCGGGCCGCGGCCGTGGCACCGGAACAGGTCGCCGCCGAACGCCGGGCGTTCGACATGCTGTGCATGGCCTACTTCACTGATCCGGAGCGGGCGCTCGCGCCCGGCACCGGGCCGGGCGGGGACGGGCCGCTGGGGTTCGGCATGCCGGGCGCCCAGGAATTGCTGACGCCCGTGTTGCTGGCCGCGGCGACCGCCGTGGGGGCGTATCTGGGCGACAAGGCGGTCGGCGCCTCACGGGGTCTGGTCCGTAGGATGTTCGCCCGCTCGCCCGCCGCCCCCTCCGCCGACGAGGAGGCGGCAACGCGCGCCGCCGGCCCGGCGGGCGAACCGGCCGAGGCGGTGCGGCTCGACCCCGAACAGTGGCGCGAGGTACGGCGGATCGTGCTGCACACCCTGATGCGCCATGGCGGCATGCCACGGGACCGAGCGGAGCTCATGGCCTCGGCGGTGGTGGGCGACGGGCTGGCCGAAGAGACTCCGCGGTGACCGCAGGCACCGGAACCGCCACCGGCATCGATCCCGGCCCGCCCCCGCCCGCTCCCGACGACGTGACCGGGCCGTCGCTGCGGGCCAGGACCGACCTGCGGTTCGCCGTCCTGGTCGCCGCGGTGCTGGCGTCCAGTGTGGTGGCGTTCAGTGTGGTGTGGGCCGCGCTGCCGTCCGCCGAACGTCTGTCGCAGCGTCAGGTCAGCCCCTGCCTCGCCCGCATCGATCCGGCGACCGCCTGGATCACGGATGCGCTCGACCGTGCGAACACGCGGACGGCGATGGCCAACGCCTGCGAACGGCCGTACATCCGGCACGAGATCGGATGGATCGCGGCCGGGATCGCGGCGGAGGTGGCCGTGGCCCTCCTTCTGTACGCACTCCATCCCTGGTGGCCACGGACCGGTCGGCGACCGGCCGGGCGTCTCCGGCTGCCGCGGTGGTCCGGGAAGGTCCGGCTGAGCGGGGACGAGAACGCCGACGTACTGAAGGAACTGGACGCGCTGGCCGACAGGGCCGGACTCTCCCGCTCTCCGCTCTGGCTGGTCGACCCCTACGCCACCACGGCGGGGGGCCGGGCGTACGGCCTGCCGGGGCGCCCCCGGGTCTGTCTCGACGTGGGGCTGCTGATCCGCTACGACCTGGACCTTGCCGGCTTCCGCGCCGTCGTCAGGCATGAACTGGCCCACCATCACCATCGCGACGTCGGGCGCACCTATCTGACCATCGCGCTCTGGCGGTCGTTCGTCGCGACGGCACTCGCGCCCTGCGTGCTGCTGTCGCTGTATCCCGGGGAGAAACCGGCGTACCGGATGGTCGCGTTGGCGGTGCTCAGTGCGACCGCCTACCTCGCCAGGAACACGATCCTGCGCACGCGCGAACTGCACGCCGACGCGCTCGCGCACACCTGGGACGCCGACCGGAGCGCCCTCCCCCGGGTGGTCTCCGGCCTGCCGTGGCCGCCCGTGCGCACGGCGTGGCGGTGGCTGCCGGCCGCGTGGCTGCGCCGGGTGGCGCGGATCGGAACCCATCCCAGTCCCGAGCGCAGGCTGGAGGCGATGACCGACCCCGCGCAACGGCTGCGCACCGGGGTGTGGGAGACGGCCGGCCTCGGCCTCCTCGCCGGGCTGGCCCTCGACAACCTCTCCTTGCTGACGGGGAACGCCACGGAGCGCTTCGCCACCGTCGGACTGACACTACTGGCGCTGCCCTACGGCGTCGTCCTGGCCGTGGCGCTGGCCTCCGCACCGAACGCGTCGAACCCGTCGCGTCGGTCGAACGCGGCACGCGATGTCCTCCTCCTGCCTGCTGCGCTGACTGCCGGTGTGGTGGGCAGCCGGGCGTTTTCACTGGTGGCGGCCGATGTGACGGTGATGGCACCGACCCTCGGACAATATGCCGTGTTCGGGATCGTCAACCTGGCGCTTCTGGTCCAACTCGCGCTGTGGGTACGGTCGGTGCGGCGTCGGCGGACGCCGACGGGACCCGGCGCGGCACGAGGGCCGCGCACCGGCACGCTCGTCGTCACCGCCGCGGTCGTCTGGGGACCGCTCCTGGCCCTGTGGCACGCCCGTGCGTGGGACCCGTCCACACTCACCACGAGCCCCCTGCACGCCGTGCCGGCCGTCGGTCGGACGATCGGCTGGTACGCCGCTCTCACCGGCCGGCTCGCCGACGCTGCCTTTTACCTACCGCTGGCTTTCGCCCGCGCCACTCCCCTCCTTCCGACCGGGCTCGTCCTCGTCTGGGCGGTCCCCCTGATGTCGGCGGGCCGACGGCGTGGGTTCCTCGCTCCGTCCCAGGGCGTCGGACGGGCCCTGGCGGTCGGCGCGGCCGCAGGTCTCGCGGCGGTCGTGGCCGGAATCGCCCTGCCCTACGCCGCGCGGGGTGCGCTGCCACCGGAGGTCCGCAGGGCCTCCGGGCCGTCGGCCGTCTCCGAGGCCCTGTCCTTCCCCGTCGTGCACGCGCAGACGTACCTCGCGGTTGCCGCCCTGTTCCAGGCGGCCGCGGCCGCGGGGACCGTCCTCGTCTGCCGCAGGCAGCGCCCCGTGCTGGTACCGCTGGCCGTGACCGTCACCGCGGTCCTCGGCACTCTGGGCTTCTACGTCAGCCGGGGAACGTCCCGGTGCGTCGCCGTCACCGACCTCGCTGCGGGCGTCTGCGGCCCCCGGGCGTTTCTGCCCGACGCCGACACGGCCGTCCATCTGCACGAGGTCGTCGCCTGGGGAGTGGTCGCGGCGGTGCCCGCCGGGCTGCTCGGCGCAGCGGTGGCGGCGCTGTCCGGATCGCGTCGACGACGGCCGGGCAGTATGGCGGAGACCGCTCACGTGGACACTCCCCGGCGCCGCTCCGTGCTCCTGGCACCGGCGCTGGGGCTGCCGGCCGTGCTTCTCCTCGCGGGCGCGGCAGCGGGAATCCCGGACGACTACCCCGTCTGGCGGGCCACCCCCGTGGCGGCCTCGCCCCCGCCGCTGAACGGCCGGGGCGCCTCGGCTTCGTCCGACCGGAAGAACGACCCCTGCCTGCTCGGAACCTGGCGCGTATCCGCGGCGAGGCAACGCCTGCGTGTCGAGGGGAGCCCGCTGTGGCTGACGGGCGGGGGCGGCACGTGGACGTTCCGGCCCGACGGCACCCTGGTCGTCGACCATGGTGAGAACTTCTCGGAGGCGGCGACGCTCAACGGCCGCCCGGTGGTTCTTCACGCGACCGGCAGCGTCAGCGTCCACTTCCTCACCGCCGACGGCGTGATCGGCTACTACGGCGAGACCGTGCGCAGGCCTGGTGAACTCACCGTCCGCCTGGGCGGCACCTACCTCGTCCGCCAGGAACTCACGGCGGGCTTCACCCCCGATCACTACACCTGCACGGAAAGGGCCGTACGCCTGTCGCCCCCGTCGTCGGCGACCGGCTCGTCGTACGAAATGACCCTCACCCGGCTGCCCTAGGGTGCGTCGTCAAATGATCTCGGCCGGCTGAGGTACTCACGGGCCGTGGTCGGTGGCCCGTTCGACGACAGGTTCTAGGCCGGGGCGATCGCCGCGGTGGCGGGCGCGCCGGCCTGGGCCGGCACGGACGCGGCGGCGGCGTCGGTGGGCGCGGACTGCGCGGACCCGTGCTCCGTGGCCTGCGCGGGCAGCGCGGGCAGGATGGGCACCCCCGGCTCGGTGCGCTGCGCCGGGAGCGTCACCGCGCGCACCGGACGCGGTCCCGCGACCACCGTGTAGTCCGGTCCGAGGAACGGCGGAACCACCTCGCCGGTCTCCTCGCCGAGCGCCAACCGCACAGCCGCCCAAGGGGCGTTGACGCCGCACTGGGCGATCTGGTGCAGCCCGCCCGCCGGACGCGTGTTCACGTCCATCAGCACCGGCTCGTCGCCGTACATACGGAACTGGATGTTGGACAGGTACTGCAGACCGAACGCCTCGGCGAGCAGCCGGGCGGGAGCGATCCACTTCTCGTCGAGGGTGAATCCGCGCCGCCGCCCGTTCTTGGTGCGGCCGATGGCCATGCGCACCCGGCCGTCGGGCCCGGTGAGGCAGTCCACCGACACCTCCGGCTGTCCGAGGTGCGGCATGACCAGCCAGTCGACGGGCTCCGCCGCCGTGCGCAGCGCCTCCACCACCAGATCCAGCGGCACGTACGCGCTCGGGAAGCCGTTCAGGTGCATCAGGGAGAAGGGCGCCCGGGTGATCACCCGGAAGCCCACACCGCCCGCGCCCGCCGCCGGCTTGAAGCAGGCACGCTGTCCCGCGGCCTCCAACTCCTCGACGGCGACCAGCAGTTCCTCGACCGTGCGCACCCGGTACCACGGCGGAACCGGGATGCCCACGGCCTCCACGGCCTGGTAGGCGACCGCCTTGTCGTGGAAGACGGCGACCGCCTCGGCCGGCGGCGCCAGCAGCGCCGTCCCGAGCGCCGCGAACTCGGCGCGCTGCGCCACGATCGCGTCCTGGTGCAGGACCGGCACGAACACGTCGACGGAACGGCGTGCGCACAGGTCGAGCGCGTACTCGACGTACCCGCGCGGCGACAGGCCCTCGGGCTCCATCTCGGCGGTGTCGGCGGCCGCCAGCACAGGGGAGTCGGCGTCGCCGTGGGTGGCGTGGATCTCGACCGCGCGGTGCTGCGGGTTGTTCCGCAGCTGATCCATGAAGAACACGTTCTCCGCGTACGTGCGGTTGAGCCAGACGCGTACGCGGGAGCCCATGCAAGCCACCATTCACGGTTCGCGGGCACGGCGGAGCGGGCCGGGCCCGGCCAGGGGTAGGGGAGGTACACCGAGCCGTCGCACGCCAGAGCAGATTCGAGCGGTGGTGTCGGGGCGATCATAAGGCTCGCGGGACCCCGATGCTGCTACGGGGATGTTACGGATTCACGTCCCGTCCGCCGAGGCGCGCTTGTACGGCGGCGGGGGCGTGTGTTGTTGTGTCGGTACCGGCTTTCTACGGGGGTGGCGTGTGCGGCCGACAGACAGCGGTGCCGGAAACCTGCTGGCCATCAGCGACCTGCACATCGGTTACGCCGAGAACCGCGCCCTGGTCGAGAACATGCGCCCCGAGACGGACCGGGACTGGCTCCTGGTCGCCGGGGACGTCTCCGAGACCGTCGACGACGTCCGGTGGGCCCTCGAGACGCTCCGCGACCGCTTCGAGAAGGTCGTCTGGGTGCCGGGCAACCACGAACTGTGGACCCATCCCAAGGACCCGGTCCAGCTGCGCGGTGTCGCCCGCTACGAGCATCTGGTCTCCCTGTGCCGGGAGTTGGGCGTCCTGACGCCCGAGGACCCCTACCCCGTGTGGGAGGGTCCGGGCGGCCCCGCCGTGATCGCGCCGCTCTTCCTGCTCTACGACTACACCTTCCTGCCGCAGGGCTGTGCCACCAAGGAGGAGGGGCTGGCCTACGCCCACGGCACCGGCATCGTGTGCACGGACGAGCACCTGCTGCACCCCGATCCGTATCCGAGCCGCGAGGCCTGGTGCCGGGCCCGGGTGGCCGAGACCGAGCGCAGACTCGCCGAGGTTCCCGAGGGCCTGCCGGTCATCCCGGTGAACCACTACCCGCTGGACCGCCACCCGATGGACGTCCTGTGGCACCCCGAGTTCGCCATGTGGTGCGGCACCGCGGCGACCGCCGACTGGCACCGCAGGTTCCGCGTCGAGACGATGGTCTACGGGCATCTGCACATCCCCCGGACCACCTGGCACGAGGGTGTCCGGTTCGAGGAGGTGTCGGTGGGCTATCCGCGAGAATGGCGCAAGCGTCCGGGACCGCCGGGCACATTGCGCCGCATCCTGCCGATGGAGGTCGAAGCCGGTGATGGAGGAGCTGCTTCCGGAGTCGGTGGTGGCCGTGGAGAGCCACGGTGACGACGGGGCCGGGGACGCGAGTCTGTACCCCGAGGAACTGGCGGTCCTCAGCCGCGCCGTGGGCAAGCGGCGCCGCGAGTTCGCCTCCGTGCGCGTCTGCGCCCGACAAGCCATGGACAAGCTGGGGGTGACCCCGGGACCGGTACTGCCGGGCGAACGCGGAGCCCCGCGGTGGCCCGCCGGTGTCATCGGCAGCATGACGCACTGCGAGGGCTACGCCGCCGCCGCGCTCGCCCGCGCCGGAGAACTCGCCTCCCTCGGCATCGACGCCGAACCCCATCTGAGGCTCCCCGACGACGTCCTGGAGGCCGTCGCCCTGCCCGGTGAGTCGGCCCGTCTGGAGCTCCTCGGCGCCCGGATGCCGGCCGTGCACTGGGACCGGCTGCTGTTCAGCGCCAAGGAGTCGGTCTACAAGGCGTGGTTCCCGCTGACCGGCAAGTGGCTCGACTTCTCCGAGGCGGACATCGACATCACCCTCGATCCCGTCCCCTCGGGCGGGGCTCCCACCGGCGGCCTGCACGCCCGGCTCCTGGTCCCGGGGCCCGTGGTGGACGGCGTCACCGTTCAGAGCTTCACGGGCCGCTGGACCGTCCGGCACGAGCTGCTCGCCACGGCGATCACGGTGGACCGGCACCCGGCCGCGCAGCCCGCGGCCTGACCGGGCGGGAGCCGCGTGCACCGTCCCGGCGACGGTGCACGAGCGCCGTCCCGGCGAGGTGGCAGGAGCGCCGTCCCGGCGAGGTGGCGGAACGTCGTCCCGGCGAGGGCGGCACGAGCGCCCTCCCGGCGGTCGTGGTGAAGTCGCGGGCGTCGCCCCGCGGCTTCGCTCACGGCCGGTCCGGCTCCGGGCACCAGGAGTGCAGCAGTTCGAAGAACGCGTCCTCGTTGCCCGTGAGACCCGCCGCCTTCAGGGCCCGCTCCGTCTCGGCGATGACGGCCGGCGGGACCACGGGTGGTCGGCCCCCGTCCGGGGGACCGTCGAACGCCGCTCGTACGGTCTGGAGGAGGCGGAGGTAGGCCTGCACGGCGGCGCGTTCACGGTCGGTCAGTACGGCGGTCGGCATCGGAGCGCTCTTTCCGGTCGGCTGGTCGTGACACTGGTCCTGACCCCAGCTTGCCGCCCGCCACTGACAATCCGGTTTCGGGCCACGGAGGTTCGCCCGCTTAGCGGAGGCGAAACCTCACGGAAACCCCAGGTGGAACAAGGGCCCTAGGCTGGAAGGGAGAGCCGGGGCCGCCTGTCGGACGGCCCCGCGGCCGCCCTCACGGCGGCTCGGGAGCCGTCTTCGCGGCGGCCTGGGAACGGGAGGTCGGCCCGTGGTCGACGCACAGCCTCGCCAGCGGCGCACCCCGCGGCTGCGTTCGGTGGGAGACGGAGAACTGCGCCTGCGCCACCGTGTCGTGCACGGGTACCGGCGCGCCTACCGCATGGCGGGGGAGGGCCCCGCGCTCGTCCTGATCCACGGTATCGGGGACTCCTCCGCGACCTGGGCGGAGCTGATCCCGGACCTCGCCCGCACCCATACGGTGATCGCGCCCGACCTGCTGGGCCACGGCGACTCGGACAAGCCCCGCGCCGACTACTCGGTGGCCGCGTACGCCAACGGAGTGCGCGACCTGCTGGCCACGCTCGACATCGAGTCCGCCACCCTGGTCGGGCACTCGCTGGGCGGGGGAGTGGCGATGCAGTTCGCCTACCAGTTCCCCGAACGGACCGAGCGGCTGATCCTGGTCAGCGCGGGCGGGGTCGGCGGCGAGGTCACCCCCGCGCTGCGGGCCGTGTCGCTGCCGGGCGCCCACCTGCTGCTGTCCGCGCTGCGCCTGCCGGGGATGAGCCTCCACGTGGGCCTGTTCCTGCGGCTGATGCGTCTGGTCGACGCCGATCTGGCGCGGGACGCGCCGGAGTTGCTGAACCTCGTGGACGCACTGCCCGACGCGACCTCGCGCAGCGCGTTCATCCGCACCCTGCGGGGGGTCGTCGACTGGCGCGGCCAGGCGGTCACCATGCTCGACCGCTGCTATCTCACCGAGGGCATGCCCACCATGCTGCTCTGGGGCGACCGGGACGGCGTGGTGCCGGTGCGGCACGCCCACGGCGCTCACGAGGCGATGCCGGGCAGTCGGCTGGAGATCTTCGAGGGGGCGGGTCACTTCCCCTTCCACAGCGATCCGGCGCGTTTCCTCGCCCTGGTGCAGGAGTTCACCTCCACCACCGGTGCGGCCGACTGGAGCCGGGAGACCTGGCGGCAGCTGCTGCGGGCCGGTCGTCCGGGCACGGCGGCGGGCCGGCCGGACACCGTCCACAGCCGCGCGGTCGAGCGGGAACTGCGCGAGGCGAGCGAGCGGAGCGCGACCTGAGGCATCCCGCACGGGGCCGCCGCCGGGGTCAGCGCGCGCGTTCCCGGGCGCCGTGGCCCGGTCCGGCCGGTGAACGGCCGACCCGGGCCGCCGCCACGACGGGCGAACGGCGCAGCGCGATGGACATGCGCACCAGGTCGCGCTGCCCGTCGGTGTACGCGAAGCCCGATCCGGCCGTGGCCGGTGCGCCGGCCGTCTCCGCCGAGTCGATGACCCGGCCCTCCGGGTCGGCGGCCCTGGCCCGGACGGCGACCGTCACCATCGCGGCGTCGGCCTCGGCGCTGGCCTCGGCGGCGGAGGAACCCGCGGCCACGGCGGCCCCGTACGCGCGTGAGCGCACCTCGGAGTCGAAGTAGGGGTAGAGGCTCAGCATGCCGTCGTGGATGTCCGACTCCCGCTGGGTGACCTGGAGTTCGGCGGGCGACCACCAGGACATCCGCACCGCGCGGTCCTCCGGCACGGACACCGGCTTCAGTTCGCGCCAGAGCGGTCCCAGCCGGCGATAGGTCGACCAGGTGTTCCAGCTGTCCTCGACGCGCCGCCAGGCGAGCGGGAGGCAGAAGCCGACGGCGGTGATCTGGGCCCCGGCCGAGGCGAGCAGCGGGGCCACGTTGGTGCTGAGCCCGTCCAGGTCCGTATGGTTCCAGCGAGCCACCACGGCGGTGAACTTGGCCGCGGAGTAAGGGATGTTGCAGAGCGACCCGAAGGCGATGATCACCAGTCCGGCCCGCAGCCGCCCGCGCACCTGGACCGCCCAGCGCCAGCACATGACGTTCATCGCGACACCGGCGACGGTGAGCGACCCGAGGTACAGGACGATCATCTCGCGGATGAAGGGGGTGTTCGCGTAGTACGTGTCGAGGTCGCGCAGCCGTTCCTCGGAGGCGTCCCCGAGGCAGAACAGGACGATCAGCGCCACGCCGACCACGGTGTATCCGAGGGTCCAGCGCCGGGAGAGCCGCCGGGTCACCTCGGGCGGTCCGCCGCGCCAGTTGATGATCAGCACCAGACACGAGGCGCTGTAGGCGCTCAGCAGGCAGTAGACGAGCGGGGCCGAGACGTTGGGTATCCCGGTGAGGTCGTTGACCGCGGCGATGGTCGGCGGGGCCGCGAAGAGGAACACCAGCCCGGCGAGTGCGAGGAGGACCCCGACGGAACGCAGCAGCGGGTCGCGCCAGCCGCGCAGCAGCGAGGGGCCCTTGAACGCGATGGCCGCGCCCATGGCGACGGCCGGGATGTAGTAGCTGGATCCGTCCATGGCCGCGGGACCTTCAGCCCCGCGGCCCGCGACAGCCCAGGGAGGCCTCGATGCGGCCGGCCAGACCGTGCCGCTGCACCGGGCCGCGCAGGGAGGAACCGGCCAGCCAGGTACGGCATTTGCTGGCGAGCAGCAGACCGAAGCTCTCGGCCTCCTGCTCGTCGGCGAGGTCGAAGCGGGTGCGCGCCGCCACTTTCAGGACGGTGGCCTGGAGGTCCGCCCCGTCGCCGAGTAAGCGTGCCGCGACGGCCGTGCCGTCGACGTGATGGCTGCAGTGCCCGGCCTTCATGTGCCACAGTTCGTGACCGAGAATCACCAACTGGTGGTCGGGCGCGGTGCGTTCCTCGATGACGACCAGGTCCTGTTCGGCCATGTCGAGCCACAGACCGCTGGCGGTTCCGGGCGGGAAGGCGGCCGTACGGAACTGGACGGGACGGCCACGGCGCCTGCTCATCGCGCCGCACAGCGCGGTGTAGAGGTCGTCGGGTGCCGCAGGTGCCGGGAGCGAGAGCTCCGAGACCAGTTCGCCGCACAGGCGGCGCATTTCCCTTCCGATGCCCACTGATCTCCCCCGGCTCACGACTCGGGCCGTTTGACGCTCTCCAGGAGCATGTCCAGCCATTCCGCGACCTTGTCCCGGTGCTGGTCGGTGGGCAACTGCGCGGCCCGCCAGGCGATCCCGCGGACCCCGTGGTCGAGGAGCAGCCGGTCGAGCGGATCGTGGGCGGCCGAGGCGGCGGCGCGCTCGCGGTCGGCGAGCCGCTGCAGGAGTTCCTGCTCGGACCGCTGGAGGGCCCCGACGAGCGCCTCGGAGTCCTCGGCCGTGAGGAATCCGGCGTGCACCCGGAAGAAGCGCTGGATGGCGTCGCAGTGCTCCATGGTGGGGCGCCGGTCGCCGTTGATCAGGGCGCCCGCCTGCTGGCGGGACATGCCGGCGCCGTCCGCGATCTCCTGCTGCGTGTAGCGGCGTCCGTTGGGCTTGAGCCGGGTGCGGCGCAGCAGGTCCAGGCGTTGCAGGAAGCGTGCCTGCAGGTCGGGTTCACCCGCGGGGCGGCCGCTCAGCAGGGCCTTCACCACCGGTTCGGGGACACCGGACTCGGTCGACAGCCGCCGGACGTCGAAGACCTCGGCGTTCGGCACGCCGAGCCGGTCGGCGAGTGCGGTGACCCTGGCCACGACGGCCTGCAGCAGAACCGTCGCCGTGGCGCACGGAACCTCGTAGCCATCCGTCACCGACAGATCTCCTACGTCTCTCTCAGGTGGCTCTCACGAAGTTCGGGAACCATGTGGACACGAGGGTCAGGAACCATCCCGGCGGCAAGACCGGGGACCAACCGGAGCGTAACCCGTCGCTCGAACTCACATCCAGGTCTCGCCACAACTGTGGCGAGAATCAGCCGTCAACGGCCGCCAAATGCCACGATAGTTGACACGCCAGTCCTCGGGGCAGCAGGATCGGGGCGCCGCGTGAAGGCCGCAGAGGCAAGAGGGGTGACCTCCCGATGGCGTACCAGGCAGGAAGGCAGCGGTCCCAGCCGCGACCTGTCCCCGACAGTCCCGAAGCACAGGCGTACCTCCGGGACTACGCCATGCTGCTCGAGGCCGTCCCCTTCCCCTCCGTGGTGTTCGACCACCGCTGGGACGTCGTCCTGTCCAACGCCGCGTTCGAGACACTTTTCGACGGCGTCGGCACGCACCCGACCGCCATGCCCGGCGACAACTTCCTGCGGTTCGTCCTGTTCCACCCGGACGCCGGTTCGGTCCTCGGTGAGCACGAGTCGCGCTGGTGCCTGCCGATGCTCGCGCACTTCGCCGCGGCGGTGGAGCGCAACGGCCAGGACCGCGGACTCCAGGCGATCCGCCGGGACATCGCCCAGGACCCGATCATGGACGCCGCCTACCGGCACGGTCTGCCGCTCTGGATCGAGGCGGTCGGACCGAGCGGGGTGGAACACGACGGTGCCGTGCGCCCGTTGCTCCACCCCGATCCCAGCTGGGGCCGCACGGACTGCCGGATCGTGGACGAGACCCCCAAGTCCTTGAAGGACATGGGCTATTCACGGATGACACTGGTGCTGCGCGAGGCGGCCCGGACGACGCCGGGCGGACCGCACCGGGCACGCAGGACGCGCAACGGAGCGGCGGAGCTTCGCGCCGTGTGACGCGCGTCGACCCGGGCCGTCCGCACCCCGGGAAGCGGGCCGTTCAGCCCGCCGGCGTCACCAGGACGAGGGGTACGCCGTCGCAGGGGACGAGCCGCATGGCGCCGTGGACGGTGCTCCGGGCCGCGGCCAGCACACCCGCGAAGTCCGGTCCCCTGGTGAGTGATCCGGCCAGATGCGCGGGGTCGGCCGACGCGGCCACCCGGCCCCGGGCGTTCACCAGGTACGAGGCTCCGGGCAGCCGTTGCAGCAGCGGCACGACCGCGCCCTCGAAGTGCCGCAGATACACGTCCGCAGCGGCCACGCCCACGAACCGGCCGTCCATCTGGACCGGTGCCGACAGCGTCAGGCTGTACTCGTCCGAGCAGAGGTAGTCGACGTAGGGACCGGCGACCGCGCGCTGCCCGGTGTCCCGGGGGAGGGCGAACCAGTCCCAGTGCGTGTAGTCCGAGTACGCGGAGTGCTCCGGATCGAGGTCGAGCAGCAGCGGCCGTACACCGCCGTCGGAGCCCTGCTGCCACCATTCCAGCCACGCCGGTACGTCACCGAGCAGGCCGGGCGCGGCCACGAACCCGGCGCCCGAGACCAACTCCTGCCGGGTGAGCCGCAGATGGAGCCCCGGGCGCAGCGCCGCCAGGTCCACGCTCGCGGGGCGGCGGCCCTCGGCCGCGACGCGGGTGAGCAGCGCGGCGGTCTCGGCCCGGGTCTCCGCGACCGCCTCGAACACGGCCTCCAGCGTCCGGCGGACCTGAGCGGCGACGGCCGCCTCGGCGGAGACGTCAAGCGTCGCCGTCGCGCCGGCGGGTCCGGGGCTCCTGCGCATGGGTGCCCTCCAGAGGACGCGGACCTGACGCGGCACGCGGCATCGACAGGCGCAGGGTGATGAGCCGCGCCGTCGAGTCCAGTACGCACCGCTCGGCCAGTGCCCTGGCCGAATCGTGGGCCCCATCTTGCACGGCCGAGATTACGGAGCGGTGACGGTCTGCGACTTCTTCACGATATTCGTCGTCCCCGAGCACCAGGCACATCAGCGCCCCCACCTCGGTCTGGAGCACGACCTGTTCGCGCGTCAGCCGGGCGGACTGCGCCGCCGCGGCGAGTTCGACGTGGAAGCGGCCGTAGACGCGGCTGCGGGCGGGGGCGTCCTCTGCGGCGGACAGGTCGTCGAGGCTGCGCCGCAGCGCCTTGAGGTCGTCCGGTTCGGTCCGCTGGGCCGCGAGCCGGGCCGCCGCTCCGGACAGGGCCGCCCAGTGGTCGCCCAGGTCCCGCAGCTCCTCGGTGCTCCAGCCGGCCAGCCGGGCCAACAGCCGCTCCTCGCCCGGCACTTCGGGCAGGGACACGAAGCTGCCGCCGCCGCGCCCGCGGCGCGTGGTGACCAGCCCCTGCTGCCTGAGGGCCATGAGGGCCTCGCGCAGGGTGACCGTGGACACGCCGAGCTGTCCGGCCAGCTCCATCTCGCCCGGCAGCTGCTCGCCGTCGGCGAGCAGCCCGAGCTCGATGGCGTCCCCGATCCGGTGCACGACCGTCTCGACGCGGGCGCGGTTGTCCACGGGAGTGAAGACGGCTCTGCGGACGCCGTCGCCCCGGTGTTGCTTCACGGTCACCACCTTGTGCGTTGACTCAACCTTTACTCTAAAGGGGTCTTGAGGTTTGAACTATGGCTTCATATCTTTCCGGTCAGTGTTGCAACGCACCCCGCACCAGAAAGGTTCCCCGCCCATGGAGGCAAAGGCGATCCGGCTCCAGGGCCTGCGCAAGGCGTTCGGAGAGACGACCGCCGTGGCCGGAGCCGATCTGGAGATAGCCGACGGCGAGTTCTTCTCGATGCTCGGCCCGTCCGGCTCGGGCAAGACGACCGTGCTGCGGATGATCGCCGGATTCGAGAGCCCGACCGAGGGCCGGATCGAACTGGCCGGCCAGGAGGTCACCGGTCTCGCCCCCTTCGAACGGGACGTGCACACGGTCTTCCAGGACTACGCCCTGTTCCCGCACATGACCGTCGAGGAGAACGTCGCCTACGGTCTCAAGGTCCGCAAGGTGCCCAAGGCGGAGCGGCTGGTCCGGGCCCGCAAGGCGCTCGCCGACGTACGCCTCGAGGGGTTCGGCCGGCGTCGTCCGGCCCAGCTCTCCGGCGGCCAGCGCCAGCGCGTCGCCCTCGCCCGGGCCCTCGTCGGCCGCCCCCGCGTCCTGCTGCTCGACGAGCCCCTCGGCGCCCTCGACCTCAAGCTGCGCGAGCAGATGCAGGTCGAACTCAAGGCGATCCAGCGCGAGGTCGGCATCACCTTCGTGTTCGTGACCCACGACCAGGAGGAGGCCCTGACGATGAGCGACCGCGTCGCCGTCTTCAACCAGGGCCGCATCGAACAGGTCGGCACGCCGGCCGAGATCTACGAACGTCCCGCCACCGCCTTCGTCGCGGGCTTCGTCGGCACGTCCAACCTGCTCGACGGGCCCTCGGCGCAGCAGGTCGTCGGCGCCCCGGGCACGTACAGCATCCGGCCCGAGAAGATCCGCGTGCTCCAGGAGTCCGCGCGACCGACCGAGCCCGCAGCCACCGAGCCCGCCGACGCCGGGGCCGCCGATGCCGGGTCGACCGAGGACGACGAGGCGACCGCCAGGGCGACCGACTCCGCCGAGCCAGAGTTCTCCACCGCCGCCGGCACCGTCGCCGAGGTCGTCTATCTCGGCGACGCCACCCGCTTCCTGGTGGACCTCGACGCCGGCGGCCGCCTCACCGCGCTCCAGCAGAACCTGGAGACCTCCTCCGAGGACGTCGCCGCCCTGCGCGGCACCCGGGTCCGGCTCCGGTGGCACCGCCGCCACGCCGTCCGGGTCCCCGACCCCCGCTGACCTCCCCGCTCAGTCCCCCGTCACGTATGGAGTACGCCGTGCGCCTCACCCCAACCCTCAAGGCCGCCGCCGCCGTCGCGGTGCTCCTCGCGGCCACCGCCTGCGGATCGTCCGACACGGGCTCCTCCGCGTCCACCGGCCTCAACCCGCCCGACCTCAAGGCGCAGTCCAAGCTCGGCAAGACCGAGGGGCAGGTCAACCTGATCGCCTGGGCCGGCTATGTCGAGGACGGCTCCAACGATCCGAAGGTCGACTGGGTCTCCGACTTCGAGAAGCAGACCGGCTGCCAGGTCAACTCCAAGGTCGCCGCCAGCTCGGACGAGATGGTCAAGCTGATGAAGACCGGCCAGTACGACGCGGTCTCGGCCTCCGGGGACGCCTCCCTGCGCCTCATCGCCTCCGGTGACGCGGCCCCGGTCAACACCGCCCTCGTACCCAACTACAAGAACGTCTTCAGCGGTCTGAAGAAGGGCGCCTGGAACTCCGTCGACGGGCAGATGTACGGCATCCCGCACGGCCGGGGCGCCAACCTCCTGATGTACAACACCGAGAAGGTCAGCCCCGCCCCGACGTCCTGGTCCGCGGTCTTCGACGACGCCTCCGCCCACAAGGGCCACGTCACCGCGTACGACTCGCCCATCTACATCGCCGACGCGGCGCTCTACCTGAAGTCCGCCCGGCCCGAGCTGAAGATCAAGGACCCCTACGCCCTCGACCAGAAGCAGTTCGACGCCGCCGTCGCGCTGCTGAAGAAGCAGAGCGCGAACGTGGGCGAGTACTGGAGCGACTACCTCAAGGAGATCTCCGCCTTCAAGAGCGGCGACTCCGTGGTCGGCACCACCTGGCAGGTCATCGCCAACCTCACCGCCGACGAGGGAGCCAAGGTCAAGGCCTTCGTTCCCGAGGAGGGTTCCACCGGCTGGTCCGACACCTGGATGATCTCCGCCAAGGCCAAGCACCCCAACTGTGCCTACAAGTGGATGGACTGGATCATCTCGCCGAAGGTCAACGCCCAGGTGGCCGAGTACTTCGGTGAGGCGCCCGCCAACTCCGAGGCCTGCGCGTACACGAGCGACAAGTCCTTCTGCGACACCTTCCACGCCACCGACGAGAGCTACTGGAAGAACGTCGCCTTCTGGAACACGCCGATCGAGCAGTGCCTCGACGGCCGCACCGACGTCAAGTGCGTCCCGTACGCGAAGTGGGTCCAGGCCTGGACCGAGATCAAGGGCTGACCGGACGATGACCTCCCTCCCGCAGGCCGTCGGACGCTCTCCCGTCCGGCGGCTCGCGGGGACACTGCACCGGCGCCCCCGGCTGCGGCTGTCCCTGCTGCTGACCGCACCCCTGCTCTGGCTGGCGGTCCTCTATCTCGGCTCGCTGGCCGTGCTGTTCGTGTCGGCGTTCTGGACGACGAACTCCTTCACCTCCGAGGTGGTGAAGGTCTGGTCGACCGACAACTTCCACCAGCTGCTGACCACGCCCGTCTACCGGCAGGTGATCCTGCGCAGCGTCGGCGTCGCCCTCGCGGTCACCCTCCTGTGCGCGGTGATCGCCTTCCCCGTCGCGTTCTACACCGCCCGCATCGCCCGGCCCGAGCGCCGGCCGCTGCTCGTCGTCGCCATCCTCACGCCCCTGTGGGCGAGTTACCTCGTCAAGGTGTACGCCTGGCGGCTGATCCTCTCCCAAGGCGGCCTGGCCGACTGGGCGTTGAAGCCCCTCGGGCTGAGCGGACCCGGCTATGGACTGGTGGCTGCCATCATCGCGCTGACCTACCTCTGGCTGCCGTACATGATCCTGCCGATCCACACCGCACTGGAGCAGCTGCCCGCCAACCTGCTGGACGCCTCGGCGGACCTGGGGGCCCGCGCGGGCCGTACCTTCCGCTCGGTGGTGCTGCCCATGGTGCTGCCGTCCGTGGCCGCCGGCTCGGTCTTCACCTTCTCGCTCAGCCTCGGCGACTACATCACCGTGCAGATCGTCGGCGGCAAGACCCAGCTCATCGGCAACGTCGTCTACTCCAACATCGAACTGAACCTGCCCATGGCCGCCGCGCTCGGCACGGTCCCCGTCGTGGTCATCGTGGTGTACCTCCTCGCGATGCGCCGCACGGGCGCCCTGAGCAGTCTCTGAGGAGCCCGCTGTGCAACTCTCCCGTCCCGCGCGCATCGCGCTGCGCGCCGCCGCCGGGCTCGGCTTCGCGTTCATCTACGTGCCGCTGGCGCTCGTCCTGGTCAACTCCTTCAACCGGGACCGCAGCGCGAGCTGGCCGCCGTCCGGGCTCACCCTGCACTGGTGGTCCGCCGCCTGGGAGAACGAGGGGGCCCGCGCGGCGCTGTGGGTGTCGGTCAAGGCCGGACTCGGCGCCACGGCGATCGCGCTCGTGCTCGGCACGCTGATCGCCTTCGCCGTCGCCCGGCACCGGTTCTTCGGCCGGGACACGGTCTCCTTCGTGGTCGTCCTGCCCATCGCGCTGCCCGGAATCGTGACGGGCATCGCGCTCAACTCGGCCTTCAGCACGGTGCTCGAACCGCTCGGGGTCGGCCTCGGCATGTTCACCGTGATCGTCGGCCACGCGACCTTCTGCATCGTCGTCGTCTTCAACAACGTGGTGGCGCGACTGCGCCGGACGTCGGGGACGTACGAGGAGGCGGCGATGGACCTGGGCGCGGACACCTTCCGGGCCTTCGTCGACGTCACCTTCCCGCTGGTGCGCTCGGCCCTGCTGGCCGGCGGGCTGCTCGCGTTCGCGCTGTCCTTCGACGAGATCGTCGTGACGACGTTCACCGCCGGCCCCGGCATCGAGACCCTGCCGATCTGGATCTTCGACAACATGACCCGGCCCCGGCAGGCCCCGGTCGTGAACGTGGTGGCCGCCGTGCTCGTGCTGCTCTCGGTGATCCCGATCTACGCGGCGCAGAGGCTGTCAGCGGACACGGCCACGTCGAGCCGGATCTGACGTCCCCGAACCGCCCCGAGGGGGTGCTCGGCCTACGCCCATGAGGGGCGGCCGGAGTCCGTGACGCACGGACTCCAGCCGCCCCTGGGGCAGTTGACCGAACCGAACCGAAGGCGGACGGGCGGCCCCCGGTCAGCGCTTCGTCGTACTGTTGAACAGCGACCGTGACCACAGGTAGCCGCCCAGGCTGATGCCGGCGCACCAGGCGAGCGAGATCCAGCCGTTGTCGCCGATCGCGGAGCCGGAGAGCAGACCGCGCAGCGTCTCGGTCATCGGGGTGAACGGCTGGTTCTCGGCGAACCAGCGGAGCCCCGGGGACATCGAGCCGGCCGGCACGAACGCGGAGCCGAGAAACGGCAGGAACTGCACCAGCAGCGGCTTGTTGCTCGCGGACTCGACGGTCTTGGAGATCAGGCCCAGTGCCGCCGAGAGCCAGGTGACCGCGAACGCGATGGCCGTGAGGAGCCCGGCGGCGGCGAGCCATTCGAGCGGCGTCGCATCCGACCGGAAGCCGAGGGCGAGCGCGAAGGCGACGACCAGGACCATGCTCACCATCGTCTGGACGACGCTGCCGACGACATGGCCCGTCATGAACGAGGAGCGGGTGATGTTCATCGTCCGGAAGCGGTTGACGATGCCCTGCGTCATGTCCGAGCAGACCGCGATCGAGGTGGACATCGCCCCGGCCGCCACCCCCATGACGATGACGCCGGGCGTCAGATACTCCAGGTAGGCGTCCCGGCCGCCGCCCATCCCCGCGCCGATGGAGTCCCCGAAGGCGTACACGAACAGCAGCAGCATCAGGATGGGCATCATCGCGGCGCCGAGCGACACGCTCGGATAGCGGAGCGCGTGCCGGAGGTTGCGCCGCAGCATCGTCATCGAGTCGTGCACGGCGTACGTGAGGGTGCTCATCGCTGGTTCTCCTTGGTCCGGGAAGTGTCGTGGTCGCCGGTCGCGGTGGCGCCGTCGCCGGTCAGGGTGAGGAAGACGTCGTCGAGGTCGGGGGTGTGCACGGAGAGGTCGGCGGCGCGGATGCCGGCGGTGTCGAGCCGGTCCAGCAGGCCGCGCAGCGCGTCGAGGCCGGCATCGCTTGCCACCCGCAGGGCCAGGTCCTCCTCGTCGCGGGTCGCGCCGGGGAAGACGGCGATCGCCCGCTCGTAGTCGGCGGCCTCGGTGAACCGCAGGCGGACGTGGCCGCCGGGGATCTGCGCCTTGAGCTGCTCCGCCGTGCCCTCGGCCACGATCCGGCCCTTGTCGAGCACGGCGATGCTGTCGGCCAGCTGGTCGGCCTCTTCGAGGTACTGGGTGGTGAGGAACACGGTGGTGCCGCCCGCGACCAGGGACCGCACCGTGTCCCACATGGTCCGGCGGCTGCGCGGGTCGAGCCCGGTCGTCGGCTCGTCCAGGAAGATCACCTCGGGGTCGCCGACGAGCGTCATGGCGAGGTCCAGCCGACGCCGCATCCCGCCGGAGAAGGTCGCGGCCCGCTTGCCGGCGACATCGGCGATGTCGAACCGCCGGAGCAACTCCTGCGTACGGAGCCGCCCTTCACGCTTGCCGAGCCGCAGCAGGTCGGCCATCAGGATCAGGTTCTCCTCGGCCGTGAGCAGATCGTCGAGGGCGGAGAACTGCCCGGTGACCCCGATCGCGGCGCGCACCCCGTCGGGCGAGGAGGCGATGTCGTGCCCCGCGACCTGGGCGTGCCCGCCGTCGGCGGCGACGAGCGTGGACAGGATCTGCACGGTGGTGGTCTTGCCGGCCCCGTTCGGCCCGAGCAGTGCGAAGACGGAGCCGGCCGGGATGCGCAGATCGATGCCGTCGAGCACGGTCTTGTCGCCGTACGCCTTGCGCAGACCGACGGCGGAGACGGCGACGGGGACCTGCGGACCGTCACCCTTCCTGGGCGTGGGCATGACAGATGAAGACATGGGCTCTCCCGTTCGGAGGCTGGGTGATGGAGGTGCTGGAAGAAGGGGGGAGGGGGCGGCGGCTCGGGGAGGAAGGAACGGCTGCGCGGAGAAGGAGGAGGGGGCCGGTGACGAAGTGGCGTCGGCGTCGTCGGCGACGGCGGCCGGGAGGGGCCTGGACGAGCTGGCGTCGGAGTCGTGCCCTCGTCGGCGGGAAGGTCAGGACTTGGCGCGGACGATGTCGATGTTGCCCCAGTTGGTGCGAGCCCGGACCGAGACGGTGCCCTCGGCCCGCTCCGGCGCCTCGGACTCGGTGAGCAGGTTGCGCACCTGTCCGCGGTTGGAGCTGACGTCGAGCCAGGCGGCGACGCCCGAGCGGACGCCGACCTCGATGGAGCCGTTGGACGTCTCCAACAGGATCTGTCCGCCGACGACTTCACCGACGCGGACGTGTCCGTTGGTCGTGGTGCCGGTGACCGAGGACTCGGCCCGCGTGATGTCGATGCCCCCGTTCGTGCTGCTCGTCCGTGTCTCGCCGGTGACCGTGCCCACGGTCGTGGTGCCGTGCGCGTTCTTCAGGACGGCGGGGCCGTCGATGGTGCCGACGCGCACGTTGCCGGTGCTGCTGGTGATCTCGGCCGGGCCCTCGACCCGGTCCACGGTGACGAGGCCGTGCGACACGGTCAGGGTCAGCGGGCCGGTGGTGTCGAGGCGGACGTCCCCGGCCGAGGTCTTCACGCGGACCTCGCCGAGCCGTCCTTCGCCGAACATCTGGGCCCAGGAGCCCGACATGTCGACCTGGGAGCCGATAGGCAGGCCGACCGTCACGTCGACGAGACCGCTGGGGCCGACGAGGGGCCGGTGCTTGGTCCTGATCGTCAGGACGCCGCCCGCGTACACGACCTCGGTCTGCTCGGCGGCGCGCACGTCCTTGTCCCGCTTCGGGTCGCGCGGCAGTACCTCGACGACCGTGTCGGCGCGGTCCCCGGCGGTGAGACGGATGGAACCGGCGGCCACCTCGGCCGTGACCGAGATGGGCTGGGGAGTGTCGAAAGAAGGCATGGCTGTCCCGTCCTCTTGAGTCTGTGAACCGTCCCCGCAGGTGGGGACGGTGTGGGTGAAGTGGTGCGGGTGCGGGTGCGGGTGCGGAAGATGCGGTGCCGGTGATGAGGTGTTGATGCGATGCCGGTGCCGCTAGCGCACCCAGCCCGTGAAGCTCTGTCCGACCGTGCGGGTCCTGCCAGTCGGGCGAGGCCGCGCTCCGCCGTCGACCGCGGCCGACACGGCCCGCACCAGCCACGCGTTGACCGACAGTCCCTCCTGGTTCGCGGCCTCTTCGGCACGAGCCTTGAGGTGGGCCGGCAGACGCAGGTTGACGCGCGCGGTGCCACCCTCGTCGCCGTCGGCGGGCGGCTGCGCCCTGACCGGTTCGACAGGTGCCTCCACAGCTTCCGTGGTGCCTGCGTAGGAGGGAGGCGGTGTCACGACGAAATCGGGGTCCAGTCCCCGCAGCCGTACGTCGACCGAGCCGGGGGCGAGCTCGCGGGTGATCTCGTCCATCGCGGCGGAGAGCACGTTGAGCATGGTCAGACGAGTCGCCGACTCCAGCGGAGCGGTGAGCCGCTCGGCCAGCTGCCGGGCTTCGTCCCCGCCGGCTTCGGCGGCCACCGCGAGTTCGTGGCGCAGGCTGTCGACATACGGAGTGAGGTCCATGACGACATCGTGGCACCACAGTGGTGCCATGTGCAAGCCTGAATGGCACCGCTTGGTGGCGTACGCGCGCCGGAATGGCCCTGGCCTGTGGAAATGGGCGGCTGGATTTCTGGCGCAGGATGGCCCCATGAGCGGCACGGCACTCTGAACGGGTGTCTGATGGCGCCGGATGGCACCACGTGGCACCGGGTGATGCCATTAGGTGCCACGTGATGCCACGTGATGCCATGTGGTGCCGCGGGCGGGCGTAATGGGTGCCCGGGGTGCGCACCTGCAGCCGAAGGCCCGCAGCCTGCCTCGGATGCGCGGGAGTCTCGCCCCTGACGGTCGACTCCCCACCGACCGACTCCCGACCGGCACCTGCCTCCCGGCAGCCCCCGACAGGCACCCGCCTCCCGACTGGGACCCGCTTCCCGACGGCCCCGACCGGAACCCGCCTCCTGACGGCCCTCGACCGACACCACCAGCCCGCCGCAAATCCCGGCCCCAACTCATGTGCAGGCACAGCGGTATGTGACATAGTACTGATGTGAGTCAGCCTGTTACCTGCGATGTCGTGGTCGTCGGAGCCGGAATGGTGGGCGCGGCCTGCGCCCTGTACGCGGCTCGCGAGGGCTTCGACGTCACCGTGGTGGACCGGGGCCCGGTGGCCGGAGGGACGACCGGCGCGGGCGAGGGGAATCTGCTCGTCTCCGACAAGGCGCCAGGACCAGAACTCGACCTCGCCCTGCTCTCCGGGCGCCTGTGGGCCGACCTCGCCGAGGAGTACGCGCAGGCGGTCGAGTACGAGGCCAAGGGCGGAGTCGTCGTGGCGTCCACCCCCGAGGGCCTGAGCGCGCTGGAGACGTTCGCGGAGGGCCAGCGGGCGGCCGGCGTACTGGCGGAACCGGTCGCCGCCGACCGACTGCACAATCTGGAGCCGTACTTGGCGCCTGGACTGGCGGGCGCCGTCCGCTACCCGCAGGACACCCAGGTGATGCCGGCCCTCGCCGCCGCGCACCTCCTGCGGGCGTCGGGCGCGCGGCTGCTGACCGGGCACACCGTGACCGAGGTGCTACGCGGGAAGGACGGCTCGGTGCGCGGGGTGCGCACCGACCGGGGCGAGCTGCACGCGCCCGCCGTCGTGAACGCGGCCGGAACCTGGGGCGGCGCGGTGGCCTCGCTCGCCGGCGTCACCCTTCCGGTGCTGCCCCGCAGGGGGTTCGTCCTGGTCACCGAGCCCCTGCCGCGCCGGGTGCGGCACAAGGTGTACGCGGCGGACTATGTGGCCGACGTCGCGAGCGACTCGGCGGCTCTCCAGACGTCGCCGGTGGTGGAGGGGACCGCCGCCGGTCCCGTACTGATCGGCGCGAGCCGGGAACGGGTCGGCTTCGACCGGTCCTTCTCCCTGCCCGTGGTCCGGGAGCTGGCAGCCGGAGCCACCCGGCTCTTCCCGTTCCTCGCGCGGGTACGCGCCCTGCGGACCTACCTCGGCTTCCGGCCCTACCTGCCCGACCATCTGCCCGCGATCGGCCCCGACCCCCGGGCGCCCGGTCTCTTCCACGCCTGCGGGCACGAGGGAGCCGGTATCGGACTGTCCACCGGCACAGGGCGGTTGATCGCCCAGGTCCTGGCGGGCGGGAGACCGGGCCTCGACCTCACGCCGTTCCGGCCCGACCGCTTCTCCGAGGAGGCCGTGTGAACCCCCTGGACCTCGTACGGGCCGAACCCGGCCCCGCCTTCACCGTCACCCTCGACGGCCGGACGATCGATGTGCTGCCCGGCCGGACCGTCGCCGCCGCGCTGTGGGCCGAGGGCGTGACCTCGTGGCGCACCACCCGCGGGACCGGGCGCCCCCGCGGGGTCTTCTGCGGCATCGGCGTCTGCTTCGACTGCCTCGTCACGGTCAACGACCGCCCGAACCAGCGGGCCTGCCTGGTCAGGCTCGCCCCCGGCGACGCGATCCGCACGCAGGAGGGCACCGGTCACGATGACTGACGGACCCCACCGGCTCGCGGTGATCGGCGCGGGGCCGGCCGGTCTCGCCGCCTGTCTGGCCGCGGCGGCGCGCGGTGTCCAAGTGACGCTGATCGACGCGGCCCCGGAGGCGGGCGGACAGTTCTACCGCCGCCCCGCGAGCGGCCTCGGCGCCAGGCGCCCCTCGGCCCTGCACCATCGGTGGAGCACGTGGAGCCGCCTGGAACAGGGGCTCGCGGCACACCTGGAGGCGGGCACGGTCGAGCACCTGCCGGACCACCACGTCTGGACGGTCGAGCGGACGGGTCAGGCACCAGGTGCCGGACCGGGATTCACCGTCCACGCGCTCATCGGCCCGCTTCAGGAGCGCTCCGTCGCCGTGCGCGCCGACGCCGTGCTCCTGGCCACCGGGGGATACGAGAAGGTGCTGCCCTTCCCGGGCTGGACCCTGCCCGGGGTGGTGACCGCGGGCGGGGCCCAGGCCATGCTCAAGGGCGGTCTCGTCGTGCCCGGCCGCAGGGCCGTCGTCGCGGGGAGCGGGCCGCTGCTGCTGCCCGTCGCCACCGGACTGTCGGCCGCCGGGGTCGAAGTGGCGGCGCTCGTGGAATCCCTCGACCCCCGAAGGCTGTCGCGCGCGGCGGTGGCGCTGGCGTCCGCCCCGGGCAAGGCCGTCGAGGGAGCCTTGTACGCGTTCCAACTGCTGCGCCACCGCATCCCGTTCCTTCCACGGCACACCGTCGTCGAGGCACAGGGGGAGGGGCACCTCGAAGCCGTCACCGTCGCCGCACTCGGCCCCGACGGGCGGGTACGGCCCGGCACCGCGCGCAGCATCCCGTGCGAGGCGTTCGCCGTCGGGCACGGGATGATCCCGCACACCGACCTCGCCGAGGCGCTCGGCTGCCGCGTCGACGGGGTGAACGTCTCCGTGGACGACGAACAGCGCACCGACGTACCCGGCGTCTGGGCCGCGGGTGAGACCACGGGCATCGGTGGCGCCGAACTGGCCCTGGCCGAGGGCCATATCGCGGGCCGGTCGGCGGCCGCCCGACTGCACGGCACCGCACCCGACCCCAGCCCGGCCGCACGAGTCCGGACGCGAACGCGCCGTTTCGCGGCAGCGCTCGACACGGTGTACCGACCGCCCCTTCACTGGGCCGACCAGGTCACCGACGACACCGTCGTGTGCCGCTGCGAGGAGGTCACGGCCGGCCGCGTCCGCGAGGCCGTCACCGACCTCGGCGCAGGCGACCTGCGGACGGTCAAACTGCTCACCCGAGCCGGAATGGGATGGTGCCAGGGCCGGATCTGCGAGCCCGCCGTCGCCGGCCTGACCGGCTGCGAACAGACGCCCGCACGAAGGATGCCGGCCCGCCCGGTGCCACTAGGCGAACTCGCCCGAGCGGGTGCGGACGACGACGAGAGCCATGACGACGGCAACGACCACGCCCCCGGCCGCGACACCCAGCCGCCCAAGCCGACGCACCCATGACCCAGCCCGCCGGCCCGCAAGCCCACACCTTCACACAGTGCAATGTCACACCCCACGACCACTTGGAAGGAACACCTCATGACGGTCACCCCCGACAGTCACCGTCCCTGGCACGGAGTCCTCGTGGCCACCGCCCTCCCGCTGAACGACGACCTCTCGATCGACCACGGCCGCTACGCCGAACACTGCACCTGGCTCGTCGAGAACGGCTGCGACGGGGTCGTGCCCAACGGTTCCCTCGGCGAGTACCAGGTACTCACCCCCGAGGAGCGTGCCTCGGTCGTCGAGACCGCCGTCGCCGCGATCGGCGGGTCCCGGGTGATGCCGGGCGTCGCCGCCTACGGCTCGGCCGAGGCACGCCGCTGGGCCGAGCAGGCCAGGGACGCGGGCTGCGGGGCCGTGATGCTGCTGCCGCCCAACGCCTACCGTGCCGACGAGCGTTCCGTCCTCGCGCACTACGAGGAGGTCTCCCAGGTCGGCGTCCCGGTCGTCGCGTACAACAACCCCATCGACACCAAGGTCGACCTGGTGCCCGAACTCCTCGCGCGACTGCACGCGGGCGGCTTCATCCAGGCCGTCAAGGAGTTCTCCGGGGACGTACGCCGGGCCTACCGGATCGCCGAACTCGCTCCAGATTTGGACCTGTTGATCGGGGCTGACGACGTCCTGCTCGAACTGGCCGTCGCGGGCGCCAAAGGCTGGGTGGCCGGGTATCCGAACGCGTTGCCCCGGGCGAGCGTCGAGCTGTACCGCGCCGCCGTCGCGGGCGACCTCGACACGGCGGGCAAGCTGTATCGGCAGTTGCACCCGTTGCTGCGCTGGGACTCGCGGGTCGAGTTCGTCCAGGCCATCAAGCTGTCCATGGACGTCGTCGGCCGCCACGGGGGCCCGGTGCGTCCGCCGCGCGTTCCGTTGCTGCCCGAGCAGGAGGCGGCGGTGCGCCTGGCCACGGAACGTGCGGTCGCCGCGGGACTTGCCTGAGCGGCCACCGCCCCTCCCCTCAGCCCACCAAGCCTTCTTTCGCCCCCTCCGCCCCTACCCGACCCGTACCTGGGGCTCCGCCCCCGGACCCCCGCTCCTCAAACGCCGGAGGGGCTGAGATTTCCCCGGCCGGGGCTGGAAGGTTCCCGGGCCGGGAGTGGAACGTTGCTGGGCCGGGGGTGGAGGGTTCCCGGGTCGGGAGTGGAACGTTGCTGGGCCGGGGGTGGGACATTGCGGGGCCAGGGCTGGATCTCGCGCAAGCCACCACGCACCCGCAGTCGGCATACGGCGGGAGGGGACGTGCCGGTACATCGATGCCCGTCGCCACTAACGCTCACATCTCTGTCCGACGGCGACGGGCTGATGCACCGGCACGGCCCCGACCCACCCACCGGACCACCGAGGGCATGCCGACCCGGGTGATCACCGGCGGCATCGGCACCATCCCCGGCGCGACCATGAACGAGCGGCGGCTCTACTTCCGCGAGCACCGCGACGACATCAAGCAACTCCTCATGAACGAGCCGCGCGGCCACGCGGCAATGAGCGGGGCGATCCTCCAGCCGCCCACCCGGCCCGACTGCGACTACGGCGTGATCTACATCGAGGTCTCGGGCTATCTCCCGATGTGCGGACACGGCACGATCGGCGTGGCGACCGTGCTGGTGGAGACCGGCATGGTCGAGGTCGTCGAACCCGTCACCACGATCCGGCTCGACACCCCGGCCGGCCTCGTCGTGGCCGAGGTCGCCGTGGAGGACGGCGCGGCCAAGGAGGTCACGCTCAAGAACGTGCCCTCGTTCGCCGTCGCCCTCGACCGCAAGGCGACACTCGCCGACGGCCGTACCGTGACCTACGACCTGGCCTACGGCGGGAACTTCTACGCGATCCTGCCGCTGGAGCAGTTCGGCCTGCCCTTCGACCGCTCCCGCAAGGACGAGATCCTGGCGGCCGGGCTCGCGCTCATGGACGCGGTCAACGCCGACGGCGGCCCCGTGCACCCCGAGGACCCGTCCATCCAGGGCTGCCACCACGTCCACCTGTACGCGCCCGGAGCGACGGCCCGCTACTCGCGGCACGCGATGGCGATCCACCCCGGCTGGTTCGACCGCTCGCCCTGCGGCACGGGCACCAGCGCGCGCATGGCCCAGCTGCACGCCCGCGGTGAACTCCCGCTGGACACCGAGTTCGTGAACGAGTCGTTCATCGGCACACGGTTCACGGGACGACTGCTCGGCACCACAGAGGTCGCCGGGCTCCCGGCGGTGCTGCCCAGCTTCACGGGACGCGCATGGATCACGGGAACCGCCCAGTACCTGCTCGACCCGACGGACCCGTTCCCGGCGGGGTTCGTCCTGTGAGCGGCCCCGCGCCGGTCCGTGGATACTGGGAACCCCGATAAGACGTGACATGGCACAGTGCCGCAGGGCAGGAGAACGAGGCCCCTGAGCGGCACCGAGGCCCGTACGAGGAGACCCCGATGGCCGCCCAGCGCAGCAGCGCACCCTCAGCCGCTCCCGACCTGCCCACGCTGGGCGGCAGGCGGAGCAGCTACCGCGAGCGCGTGGCCGACGCGCTGCGCGCCGCGCTGATCGCGGGAGAGCTGCGGCCCGGCGAGGTCTACTCGGCGCCGACGCTAGCGGCCCGGTTCGGCGTCTCGGCGACGCCGGTCCGCGAGGCGATGCTCGACCTGGCCAAGGAGGGACTGGTCGACACGGTCCCGAACAAGGGTTTCCGGGTGACGGCCGTCTCGGAGAAGCAGCTCGACGAATACACCCACATCCGCTCGCTCATCGAGGTTCCCACGGTCGTGGGTCTGGCGGCGACGGCGGACCCCGTGTCGCTGGAGGCGCTGCGCCCGGCGGCCCGGGAGATCGTGACCGCGGCGGCGGCCGGCGACCTGATCGCCTATGTGGAGGCGGACATCCGCTTCCACCTGGGTCTGCTGGCGCTGGCGGGCAACTCCCACCTGGTCGAGGTCGTGGGCGACCTGCGCAAGCGCTCGCGCCTGTACGGGCTCGATGCGCTGGTCCGGGCGGGCCGTCTGGAGGAATCGGCGCGGGAGCACCTCGAGCTCCTCGACGCGCTCCTGGAGCGGGACGAACGCGCCGTGCGCGCGGTGATGACCCGCCACCTCGGCCATGTCCGCGGCCTGTGGGCGGCGCCCTGAGGAACCCCTTGTTGCAGACTATGGCCCGCACCCGAAGGAACCACCGCACCTACGAAACCAAGCGCAGCCGCCCAAGAAGCCACAACACAGGCAAGCCGACAGCGGCCAAGAGCAGTAGCCGCCACCACGACGACCCGCCCCCCACCCACGCTTCCTGTGAACACGAACGAGCCGACCCCTTACGCAAGCAGTTTGCAATTCTTGCGCTATTCTTGCGCGCATGACGCGACGACTTGCTCAGGTGGCGAAGAAGGTCGGGGTCAGCGAGGCCACGGTCAGCCGGGTGCTCAACGGCAAGCCCGGTGTCTCGGACTCCACCCGGCAGGCGGTCCTCTCCGCCCTGGACGTCCTCGGCTACGAACGGCCCACCCAGCTGCGCGGTGAACGCGCGCGGCTCGTCGGCCTCGTCCTGCCCGAGCTGCAGAACCCGATCTTCCCCGCCTTCGCCGAGGTGATCGGCGGGGCGCTCGCCCAGCTCGGCCTCACCCCGGTGCTGTGCACCCAGACCAAGGGCGGGGTCTCCGAGGCGGACTACGTGGACCTGCTGCTCCAGCAGCAGGTCTCCGGGGTGGTGTTCGCCGGCGGCCTGTACGCGCAGGCCGACGCCCCGCACGACCACTACCGCGAACTGGCGGACCGCAACATCCCGGTGGTGCTGGTCAACGCCGCCATCGAGCACCTCGGTTTCCCGTGCGTGTCCTGCGACGACGCCGTGGCCGTCGAGCAGGCATGGCGTCATCTGGCCTCGCTCGGCCACGAGCGGATCGGCCTGGTCCTGGGCCCCGGCGACCACATGCCGTCCGGCCGCAAGCTCGCGGCCGCCCGCGCCCTCGCGCCCGACCTCCCGGACGAGCACGTGGCGCGGGCGATGTTCTCGCTGGAGGGCGGCCAGGCCGCGGCCGCGCGGCTGCTGGACCGGGGTGTCACCGGCATCATCTGCGCCAGCGACCCGCTCGCGCTCGGCGCCGTACGGGCCGCGCGCCGCAAGGGGCTCAGCGTCCCCGGCGACATCTCCGTGGTCGGCTACGACGACTCGGCGTTCATGAACTGCACCGAGCCCCCGCTGACCACCGTCCGCCAGCCGATCGAGGCCATGGGACGCGCCGCGGTGGAACTGCTGAACGCGCAGATCGGGGGCGGCAGCGTGACCCCCGAGGAGCTTCTGTTCGAGCCGGAACTGGTGGTGCGCGGCTCGACCGCGCAGGCCCCCCGCAGCTGAGCCCCAGAACCAGGCCCCAGAACCGAGCCCCATAGCCGACCCACAGGGCTGAGCCACAGAACCGAGCCCCAGCGCCAACCCCCAGCGCCAACCCCCAGGGCTGGCCCAAGGACCTCAGCCGCGCGGCTAGGCGCAGGACTGAGCGCAGGACTGAGCGCACGACTGAGCGCACGACTGAGCGCACGACTGAGCGCACGACTGAGCGCAGGGCGAAGCGCGAGGCCGCGCAGCCCTGACCGCGCCCCCACCCCCCGTCCCGCCCACGGAACCGGGACCCATGACTCCGCTACGCAACCCCCTGCCACGGACACCCCCATCCGCTGTCAAATAATTACAGATTCTGCGCGACATCTTGCGGACCGATGTCGACGGTGCTTGAGTGTGCGGCGCCAGAACACGGCGGCAAGCCCGCCGTGGGCCTTCCTCGCTCCAGCCCGAAGGGGTCCACCAATGAGAAGTACCGGGTTCCGCCGTAGCTTCGTCATGCTCATGGCGTCCTCCGTCGCGTTCACCGCCGCCGCGTGCGGTTCGAGCGGCGACGACGATGCGGCCAACGGAAAGACCCGCATCACCGTCAACTGCGAGCCGCCGAAGAGCGCGAAGACCGACCGCTCGTTCTTCGACGCCGACGTCGCGGCCTTCGAGAAGGCCAACCCGGCCATCGACGTCGTCACCCACGACGCGTTCCCGTGCCAGGACCCCAAGACCTTCGACGCCAAGCTCGCCGGAGGCCAGATGGAGGACGTGTTCTACACGTACTTCACCGACGTCAAGCACGTCGTCGACGTCAACCAGGCCGCCGACATCACGCCGTACGTCAAGGACCTGAAGAGCTACGGCACGATCCAGCAGCAGCTGCGCGACATCTACACCGTGGACGGCAAGATCTACGGCGTCCCGCGCACCGGCTACTCGATGGGCCTGATCTACAACAAGGCCCTGTTCAAGAAGGCCGGCCTCGACCCGGACAAGCCGCCGGCCACCTGGGAGGAGCTGCGCGCGGACGCCAAGAAGATCGCCGCGCTCGGCAAGGGGACCGTCGGCTACGCCGACTACAGCGCCCAGAACCAGGGCGGCTGGCACTTCACCGCCGAGGTCTACTCCCAGGGCGGGAACGTCGTCTCCGAGGACGGCAAGAAGGCCACGGTCGACACCCCCGAGGGCAAGGCGGTCCTGCAGAACCTGAAGGACATGCGCTGGGCCGACAACTCCATGGGCAGCAAGCAGCTGCTGGTCATCAACGACGTCCAGCAGATGATGGGCGCCGGCAAGCTCGGCATGTACCTCTCCGCGCCCGACAACATCCCGATCCTCGTCAAGGAGAAGGGCGGGAACTACAACGACCTGGCCCTGGCCCCGATGCCCGGCGGCAAGGGGACGCTCATCGGCGGTGACGGCTACATGTTCAACAAGAAGGACACCCCGGCTCAGATCAAGGCCGGCCTCAAGTGGCTCGACCACATGTTCCTGACCCCCGGAAAGGGCTTCCTCGGCGACTACGCCCGCGCCAAGCAGAACAACGCGCCCGTCGGCCTGCCCGAGCCGCGCCTGTTCACCGGAGCGGCCGACGCCAAGGACCAGCAGGTCAAGAAGGCCAACGCCAACGTTCCCGTGGAGAACTACCAGGCCTTCCTCGACGGCAACCAGAGCCTGCAGATGAAGATCGAGCCGCCGCAGGCCCAGCAGATCTACTCCGTCCTGGACGCCGCCGTGTCCGCCGTCCTGACCAAGAAGGACGCCGACGTCGACCAGCTCCTCAAGGACGCCTCCGGCAAGATCGACGCCATCCTGGCCCGAGGCTGACACCGTTCATGAAGACCGCATCGAAGCCCCCCGCAGTGCTCCCTCCGGCCGCCGTCGGCGCGCCGGAGGCGCCGCGGTCGGCCGGGCGCCGGACCGGGGGATCATCGCACCGGCGCCTGGCCGACCAGTTCCGCGCCTACGCCTTCCTGGCCGGCGGCCTGATCTGTTTCGCCCTGTTCTCCTGGTACCCGGCGATCCGCGCCGTCGTGATCGCCTTCCAGAAGTACACGCCCGGCAGTGGCGGCGAGTGGGTCGGCACCGCCAACTTCACCCGGGTCTTCCACGACCCCGAGTTCACCGCAGCCTGGCGCAACACCCTCACCTTCACCGTCCTCGCCCTGCTCATCGGCTTCGCCGTCCCGTTCGTGACGGCGCTGGTCCTGAACGAACTGCGGCACGCCAAGGCGTTCTTCCGGGTCGTGGTCTATCTGCCGGTGATGATCCCGCCGGTGGTCAGCGCCCTGCTGTGGAAGTGGTTCTACGATCCCGGGGCCGGCCTCGCCAACGAGGCGCTGCGCGCACTGCACCTGCCGACCTCGAACTGGTCCAACGGCGCCGACACCGCCCTCGTGTCGCTGGTGATCGTCGCCACCTGGGCCAACCTCGGCGGCACCGTCCTCATCTACCTCGCCGCGCTCCAGAGCATCCCCGGCGAGCTGTACGAGGCCGCCGAGCTGGACGGGGCGAGCCTGCTCCAGCGCATCCGCCATGTGACGATCCCTCAGACGCGCTTCATCATCCTCATGCTGATGCTGCTTCAGATCATCGCCACCATGCAGGTGTTCACCGAACCGTTCGTGATCACCGGCGGCGGTCCCGAGGACCGGACCGTCACCGTGCTCTACCTGATCTACAAGTACGCCTTCCTCTACAACGACTTCGGCGGAGCCTGCGCCCTGAGCGTCATGCTGCTCGTCCTGCTCAGCGCCTTCTCCGCCCTCTACCTGCGGCTGACCCGCTCCGAAGGGGAGGACGCGTGAGCACCCGCACCCTGATCTCTCCGCTCACCCTGGGCCGCCCGCGCGGCCGGGCGATCTACTGGACCGTCTTCGGCGGAGTGGTCCTGCTCTTCGCGCTGGCCTTCCTCTTCCCCGTCTACTGGATGGTCACCGGCGCCATGAAGTCGCCGGACGAGGTCACGCGCACGCCGCCGACCCTCCTGCCCGAGCACTGGCACGTGGGCGGTTACACCGACGCCTGGGACCTGATGGACCTGCCCACCCATCTGTGGAACACCGTCGTCCAGGCGACCGGCGCCTGGCTGCTCCAGCTGGTGTTCTGCACGGCCGCCGCCTACGCCCTGTCCAAGCTGAAGCCGGTGTTCGGCAAGGTGATCCTCGGCGGCATCCTCGCCACCCTGATGGTCCCCGCGCAGGCCCTGGTGGTCCCCAAGTATCTGACCGTCGCCGACCTGCCCGTCCTGCACACCAGCCTGCTCAACTCGCCCCTCGGCATCTGGCTGCCGGCCGTCGCCAACGCCTTCAACCTCTACCTCCTCAAGCGCTTCTTCGACCAGATCCCGCGCGACGTCCTGGAGGCCGCCGAGATCGACGGCGCCGGGAAGCTGCGCACCCTGTGGTCGATCGTGCTGCCGATGTCCCGGCCCGTCCTCGGAGTCGTGTCGATCTTCGCCCTGGTCGCCGTCTGGCAGGACTTCCTCTGGCCGCTGATGGTCTTCTCCGACACCGACAAGCAGCCCATCAGCGTGGCGCTCGTCCAGCTGTCGCAGAACATCCAGCTGACCGTGCTCATCGCCGCGATGGTGATCGCCAGCATCCCCATGGTCGTGATGTTCCTGGTCTTCCAGCGGCACATCATCGCCGGGATCAGCGCGGGCAGCACCAAGGGCTGACGCCCGTACCCGACCTCCTCGAACGAAAGGCAACGCACCGTGGGACAGCCCCGCCCTGCCCGAAATCAGTCCGCGTGGTGGCGTTCCGCCGTCATCTACCAGGTGTACGTCCGCAGCTTCGCGGACGGCGACGGCGACGGCACCGGCGACCTCGCGGGCGTCCGCGCCAGACTCCCGTACCTCGCCGAACTCGGCGTGGACGCGCTCTGGTTCAACCCCTGGTACCTCTCGCCCCTGGCCGACGGCGGCTACGACGTCGCCGACTACCGCACGATCGACCCGGCCTTCGGCACGCTCGCCGAGGCCGAGAAGCTCATCGCCGAGGCCCGCGAACTGGGCATCCGCACCCTGGTCGACATCGTCCCGAACCATGTCTCCGACCAGCACCCCTGGTTCCGGGCGGCGCTGGCCGGCGGCCCCGAGCGGGAGCTGTTCCACTTCCGGCCCGGACGCGGCGAGCACGGCGAACTCCCGCCCAACGACTGGCCGTCCCAGTTCGCCGGCTCCACCGAGCCGGTGTGGACCCGGCTGCCCGACGGCGACTGGTACCTCCACCTCTTCACCCCCCAGCAGCCCGACCTCAACTGGGACCATCCCGCCGTCCGCCGCGAGCACGAGGAGATCCTGCGCTTCTGGTTCGAGCGCGGGGTCGCCGGCGTGCGCATCGACTCGGCCGCCCTGCTCGCCAAGGACCCGGACCTGCCCGACTACGTCGAGGGCCGCGACCCCAACCCCTACGTCGACCGCGACGAGCTCCACGACATCTACCGCTCCTGGCGCGAGGTCGCCGACGCCTACGACGGCATCTTCGTCGGCGAGGTCTGGCTCCCCGACTCCGAGCGCTTCGCCCGCTATCTGCGCCCCGACGAACTGCACACCGCCTTCAACTTCTCCTTCCTGTCCTGCCCCTGGGACGCGGACCGGCTGCGGACCTCCATCGACGAGACCCTCGCCGAACACGCCCCGGTCGGCGCGCCCGCCACCTGGGTGTTGTGCAACCACGACGTGACCCGCACGGTCACCCGTTACGGCCGCGCGGAGACCGGCTTCGACTTCACCGCCAAGGCCTTCGGCACGCCTACCGACCTGGCGCTCGGCACCCGCCGGGCCCGCGCCGCGGCACTGCTCTCGCTCGCGCTCCCCGGCGCCGTCTACGTCTACCAGGGCGAGGAACTCGGCCTCCCCGAGGTGGAGTTGCCGCGCGAGAGCATCCAGGACCCGATGTATCTGCGCTCGGGCGGCACGGACCCGGGCCGCGACGGCTGCCGGGTCCCGCTGCCCTGGACGGCCGCCGAGGAACACGCCGGGTTCGGCGGCGAGCCCTGGCTTCCGCAGCCCGCCGACTGGCACGTGTACGCGGCCGACCGCCAGGCGGACGACCCCGACTCGATGCTGCGTCTCTACCGGACCGCACTGCGTCTGCGCCGCGACGAGGCGGGCTTCGGCGACGGCCCGCTCGACTGGCTGCCCGCGCCGGGGGGCGTCCTCGCCTTCGCCCGCGGGGACGGGCTGCTGTGCGCCGTCAACCTGAGCGACGGCCCGGTCCCGCTGCCCGAACACACTCAACTGCTCCTGAGCAGCGGCTCGTTGACCGACGACGGGCTCCTTCCGCCGGACACCGCCATCTGGCTGCGCGCCTGAGGGACCGCTCTCACCGTGTCCCCGGCCCCGGGAATCACCGGGGCGGGGGCACGTCCTCGACGGCCGGCTCCCCGCGTTTCGCCGCCTGGATCTGCTCGTACACTCGGGTCCGCAACTCGGCGAAGCGCGGGGACACCCGGGTGTGCAACTGGTCCCGCTCCGCCGGAAGATCGACCTTCAGCTGCTCCTGTACGACGGTGGGCGAGGCCGAGAGCACCAGCACCCGCTCGCCCAGATAGACGGCCTCGTCGATGTCATGGGTCACGAACAGGACCGTGATCCCGCGCTCCCGCCACAGCCGGCGCACCAGATCCTCCAGATCGGCTCGGGTCTGCGCGTCGACCGCCGCGAACGGCTCGTCCATGAGCAGGACTTCGGGCTCGTAGGCCAGGGCCCGCGCGATCGCGACCCGTTGCTGCATCCCGCCGGACAGCTGCCACGGATAGGCTCCCGCGGCATCGGCCAGACCGACGGACTCCAGTGCGTCGGCGACGAGTTCCCCGCGTCGCGCCCTGCCCAGCTTCTTCTGCCGCAGCGGGAGTTCGACGTTCTCGCCGACCCTCATCCAGGGGAACAGACTGCGGCCGTACTCCTGGAACACGAACGCCATGCCGGGCGGCGGCCCGCTCACCCGCCGGCCCCCGAGCAGCACCTCGCCCGAGGTCGGCGCCAGCAGACCGGCCATGCACTTCAGCAGCGTGGTCTTGCCGCAGCCCGACGGGCCGACCAGACACACGAGTTCACCCGCGTCCACCGTGAAGGTGAGGTCGCGGACCGCCTCCACCCGGCGCCCCGACCCCTCGTAGACCTTCCGCAGTCCGGATACGACCAAAGACGCGTGCATGGACCGCCCTTTCGGATGCGTCACGGGGACCGCCTGGAGGAGTCGCGCAGACCGTGGTACCAGCCGAGCACCCGGCGCTCGACCAGCCGGAAGACCACCGACAGGACGAAGCCGAGCAGGCCGAGGACGAGGATCCCGGTCCACATGTCGGGGATCGCGAAGCCGCGCTGGAACTGCACGATCGTGAAGCCGAGTCCGTTGCTGGCCGCGAACATCTCGCTGATGACCATCAGGATGATGCCGACGGACAGCGCCTGGCGCAGCCCCGCGAAGATCTGCGGGCTCGCCGACGGCAGCACGACGGACCGGATCCGGGCCGCTCCCGTGACACCGTACGAGCGCGCCGTCTCGGACATCACGGAGTCCACGGCGCGCACGCCCTCGATCGTGTTGAGCAGGACCGGCCACACACAGCCGCTCGCGATCACGACGATCTTCATCGTGTCCCCGATGCCCGCGAACAGCATGATGACCGGAACGAGGACGGGCGGCGGCACCGCCCGCAGGAACTCCAGGACCGGTTCGCACACCGCTCGCACCCTCCGGTACGAGCCGACGACCGTACCGAGTCCGACGCCGGCCACGGCGGCTAGCGCGTAGCCGGCGAGCAGCCGCAGCACACTGGGCAGCAGGTCGGCGCGGAGCCGGGCGCGCGTCCAGACGTCGGGGAAGGTCCGCAGGATCGTGCGCAGCGGCGGCCAGTAGACGTCGGTGCTGTCGTCCGAGGCGAGCCACCACAGCGTGAACAGCAGGGCGGGGAGCGCCACGACGAACAGCGCGCGCAGCAGGAGGCCGCCCCACGCGCCCGGCCGGGTCCGCCCGGCGGGGACGCCGGTCACACCGTCACCTCCCCGCGCACCGACTGGTGCCAGGCCAGCGCGTACCGCTCCACCGACCGCGCGCCCACGTTGATGAGCAGCCCGAGCAGACCCGTGACGACGATCAGCGCGTACAGCTCGGGCACCGCCTGCGAGGTCTGGGCGACCGCGATCCGCGCGCCCAGCCCCGGAGCGCCGATGACGAGTTCGGCGGTGACGGTGAGGATGAGCGCGACGGCAGCGGCGAGCCGGACCCCGGTCATCACGTAGGGGAGGGCGGTGGGCCACAGCACGTGCCGGATCCGGGCCCAGGTGCCGAGCCCGTACGAGCGTGCCGTCTCCTCGGCCACCGGGTCGACGTCCCGCACCCCGTACATGACCTGGACCAGGACCTGCCAGAAGGAGGCGTACACGACCAGAAGCAGCACCGACCGCAGTTCGGTGCCGTAGAGCAGGACGGCCAGCGGGATCAGGGCCACGGAGGGGATGGGCCGCAGGAACTCGATCGTCGAGGCGGTCGCCTCGCGCAGATACGGGACGACCGAGACGACCACCCCCGCCACGATGCCCGCGCCGACGGCGATCGCCAGGCCCAGCGCCCAGCCCGTGAGGGTGTCGCCGAGATCGGTCCAGAAGGCGCGGTCGGCGAACTCGTCGACCAGGGCCCGTGCGATGCGGCTGGTCGGAGGGAAGAAGCGCTCCTCGACGAGGCCGAGCCGCGGCACCGCCTCGCCGAGGGCGAGGAAGGCCGCGAGTCCGGCGGCGCCCAGTGCGGCGTTCACGGCCCGTCCGCAGGGGCCGCCGCCGCGCGGTGACGTGGGGTTCACGGCAGCAGTTTGTCCAGATCGGGCGCCGACTTGAAGAGGCCGTCCTGCTCGCCCAGCTTCTCCAGCGTCTCGATCGAGGCCCGGTCCGGCTCGGCCGGCCACTTCGGCAGGGTCACCTTCGCCAGGACCGCCGCGGGGATCGTGGTGTACGTGGTGACGATCGCCCGGACCTCCTCCGGGTGCGCGTCGGCGTAGGCGAGGGACTCCGCGGTCGCCTCCTGGAACTTCTTGACCACGTCCGGGTGTTGCTGCGCGTACTGGTTCGAGGTGAAGTACATGGCGACGGTGAGGTTCTTCGCCACGTCGACCAGGGAGGAGGCGATCTCGGTCGCGCCCTGGCTCTTGACGGTGGCGAGCGCGGGCTCGACCACCATCGCGGCGTCGATCTGGCCGCTGTCCAGGGCCGCGGGCATCTGGTCGAAGGCGAGCTCGACGAACTTCACCTTGGACGGGTCGCCGCCGGCCTTGCGCACCGACTCGCGCACGGCCGTCTCGTTGATGTTCTTCAGCGTGTTGACCGCGACCTTCTTGCCCTCCAGGTCCTTGGCCGACGTGATCGCGCTGCCCTTCTTGACCGTGATGGCGCCGAAGTCCGCGCCCGCCACGCCCGTCGAGGCGACGCCGTTCGCGACGGCCTTCACCGGAACGCCGTTGGACTGGGCGATCATCAGCGAGGTCATGTTGGAGAACCCGAACTGGGACTGGCCCGAGACGACGGCGGGGACGATCGCGGCGCCGCCCTGGGCGGTCGACATCGACAGCGTCAGCCCGTGCTTCTTGTAGAAGCCCTTCTTCTGGCCCAGATAGACCGGGGCGACGTCGACGATGGGGATGACCCCCAGTTTGACGGTGGTGGTGCCGCCGGACGAGGAGTTCTTGTCCGAGGCGCCACCGCCGTCCGAAGAACCGCAGGCCGACGCGGCGACCAGCACGGCTCCGACCGCGATCCCGGCGAGCAGACGACGCATGGCTCCTCCTGTGCAGACGAGAGTGTTCCGACAGGGTGTGCGCACACCGCACAATGGTGCTCAGCGCGAAGGTAGAACCCTGTCCCTGCCGGGTCAATGGGCTTGGCTGACAATATTGTTGACAGTTATCGAAGCGTGCTCCGCCCGGTGCGGAGAGCACTCCGTGCGTCCCTCTGGAGGCGACGATGCCTGCAGCAGACCGAGCACCCCACTTCGTCCGGTCCTTCGAACGCGGACTCGCCGTCATCCGCGTGTTCGGGCCGGACCGACCGGAACTGACCCTCAGTGAGGTCGCGCGCGGCTGCGACCTGACCCGCGCGGCGGCCCGCCGCTTCCTGCTGACCCTGGTCGACCTCGGATACGTCCACACGGACGGCCGCGTCTTCCGGCTCACCCCGCGCGTGCTGGAACTCGGCTACGCCTACCTCTCCGGCTTCGGCCTGCCGGACCTCGCCCTGCCCCATCTGAAGCAACTCGCCGAGCAGGTGGGGGAGTCGAGCTCGCTCTGCGTCCTCGACGGCGACGACATCGTGTACGTGGCGCGGGTCCCCACCCGGCGCATCATGACGGCGGCGATCACCGTCGGCACCCGCTTCCCGGCCCATGTCACCTCGGTCGGCCGGGTGATCCTCGCGCACCTGCCGGACGACGAGATCGGCGCCCGGCTGAAACGGGTCGATCAGCGCCCCCTGACCCCGCGCACGATCACCGCGCCGGACCGTCTGAGAGCGGAACTGGACCGGGCCCGGCGCCAGGGATTCGCCATCGTGGACCAGGAGTTGGAGGAGGGGCTGCGCTCCGTCGCGGCCCCGGTGCGCGACCGGGGCGGCGACGTCGTGGCGGCCGTGAACATCCCCGTCCACGCCAGCCGCAACAGCCTGGATTCGGTCCGCCGCGACCTCCTGCCCCCGCTGCTGGAGACGGTCGCGCGCATCGAACGGGACCTGGCCGTCACGGGTCCGGGCCGAGCGGTTCCCCGCGCCGGCGGGACCCACGGATGAGCACGGTGGCGCCCGCCTCCCGCTCCCTGCCCTCCTGCCGGAACCGTCCGACGAGCGGCAGGGGCGGGTCCGCTCAGCGCACCCCCTCGCCGGGCTTGTCGCCCTCCTCGACCAGACGGGCCAGGATCCGCCGGGCCGCGAGACCGCCGGCGTCGATGCCGACGCTCACTTCCCGGTAGCCGGCGGGCTCGGAGGCGAGGGTCCGCTGGAGGAGGTCGAGCGCCTCGACGTCCTGCATCACGACGGTGTGGTTCAGGTCCCGCATGAAGGCACTGACCCCGTCGTCCGAGCGGGCGAAGTCGCGGGAGACCGCCCAGAAGTCGTACACCCTGCCCTCGGCGGACGGTGTGATGGCGTACGTGATCTCGGTGTGGAAGGCCGCCGGGTCACTGCCGTCCGCCTCGGGCAGCACACCGGCCGGCGCGATCCTGCTGTGCAGCAGGTACAGGCAGGGTGCGTGGTACTCGATGTCCTGCCAGCGCGTGATGCGGCCCTCGATGCCGGTCGACCGGGCGTAGAAGGGCGGACACGCGGCGTCGGCCATGCGCCGGGAGACCCGGACGACGCCGGCCTCCTTGTCCACCTCGGTGGTGATCGGTGTCTCGGCGACCTCGGGCGTGCCGATGTAGCCGCCGTGCAGATAGGTCTCGTGCGAGAGGTCCAGCAGGTTGTCGACCAGCAGTCCGTAGTCCGCCTCGACGGGTTCCATGCCGCTGACGGTCGTCCAGTCCGGTGAGTCCATGTGCGCGGCGCGCGGAACGGAGGCGGGGTCGGCGATCGCGGGGTCGCCGATCCAGACCCAGACGAACAGGTCCTGCTCGACGACCGGGTACGAGGTGACGCGGGCGGAGCGCGGTATCCGTGTCTGCCCCGGCACCCCCACGCAGGCGCCGGTCGTGTCGTAGGTGAACCCGTGGTAGCCGCACACGATCCGGTCACCGTCGAGCCGGCTCGCGGAGAGCGGGAAGCGCCGGTGCACGCACCGGTCGGACAGCACCACGGCGGCCCCGTCCATCTCGGCCCGGTAGAGCACGAGCGGCTCACCGAGCACGGTCCGCCCGACGAGCTCACGCCCGACCTCGTAGGTGAAGGCGGCGACGTACCACTGGTTCCTGGCGAAGGCGGTGATGTGCGGCATGATGGTCGGCTCCCGTCTCCGGATGGTGGGGACATCGTCGGGACGGGCATGGCAAGGGCGCAACAGCGCTTCCGTCTCACGGAAGACGCCCGTGGTCGGGAGAGCGTGCCTGTGTGGACTACCCGCGACTGCGGCCGTATCGGCCGCCGCCGCGCCCGCTCATGGCGAAGCCGGCGTCAACACCTCGCGACTTCCCTTGTCACCGCAGTGTCGACACAGGGAAGTCCTGCGAGCTGGGCAGGGGCTGGCGGGGCAATGGGGTGCGCGCTGAGGGCCTCGGCCGGATCGGCCGGCGGCGTCGGCAGGATGTGGTCCTCCCACCAGGACGGGCCCAGCACGGTGGCGAGCAGGACGAAGGGGGCCGAATCCGGAACGTGCGGCCGCCGAGCACCCGGATCCTGTTCGGATGCCGCGGTCGGCTGTCTGCGACAGTGAGGAGCGCCCCGATCTACTCGGCGTTGCTCCGCTGCGCCGCAGCGGCAAGGACGCCCAGGATCGCCAGGGCAACCATGACGAGCAGGAGCACAAGGGCCACGGAGGCGGGTGTGGGGTAGTTCCAGAGGAGGAGGACCAGGATCCCGGCCCCGATGACGACACCCGTGGTCAGGGTCCTGTGCGTGCGCAGCCACTGTCCGGCGGCACCTGGCTTCAGTCCCGTCCGGGCGAGGGCGTGCCCGGCGGTTTCGACGTATCGGGCGGCGGCCGCGCGCACGGCGGCGGCACCGCGGCCGTGTCCGTACAGATACCCTGCGATCACGGTCAGCAGGGCGGTGAGGAGCACGGTGAAGATGGTCTGCCGGAGGAATCTCACCAGGGTGTCGTAGAGGGCTGCTGTGGCGTCCTGCGACTGGGCTGCCGGAGGCGCCGCATCCAGACAGATCTGGCGCATCACGGCAAGTGCGATGAGCAGCACGCACATCATGGCGGCGATGCCGATGCCTGCGGCCATCAGCGCAACCCGGCGTGAAGGTGCCGCCCAGATGCCCAGCCCGGCGAGCACGACCACCGCCAAGGGCAACCACGGGCCGACGGCGCCGAGCCAGCGGGCCGCATCACGGGCCTCACTCAGATGGTCGTTGTGCACCAGCACGATCGACTTGTCGGCCCCAGGAATGTCTTCTGCCCCGACAAGGGTCACGCCGATCAGCTGCTCCTGCACTTCCTCGATCACAGTGCCGACGTTCAGTGTGATGGTGTCGCCCTTGACCTCGAGTGCTCCGTCTCCCTCCCCGGTGAGGACGTTCGTCGCGGCGGTGTGCGTGCCGCGGTGGATGCTGTCCCACGCCTTGGCAAAGGCGTTGCTCGTCACCACCCTGGCGACCGTGTAGCGCACGCCGGTCCTCAGCCCGCCCTTGAGCTCTTCATCCAGTGACCTGGCCGCGTCGACAAGGACGCGGGGCGCGTCATGGTCGGCCAGGATGTCGGCGAGCGTGTCGGTGATCTTACGAACGTCGATCTTGTGGACCAGACCGTCAGTGACACGATCGATGATCAAACCCTGGACGGCGGGGTCTCTGGCGAGGGGCGAGACGGTCTGCTCATACCGATCGGTATCGGTGACCTCGGAATTCACCCAGGTGGCGACGACGGTGATGGGCGCCATGAGAACAGCCAGCAGGAGGAGCAGGGATGCTCCCCAAAGGCGCAGGCGACGGTTGCGCATGCCCAGAGTGCGCCGCAGTCGCTCGTACTCCGCCCGTTCGGCATGGTCCAAAGAACGGCTCGGCCTGTGCCGGCCATGTTCCTGCGGGCCGGAGGTGGCGGGTGGGTCCACGGCGACCTCCCTCCGCGCGCAGTCCTCGGCGCGCCACGGCGGAATGCGCCCTGCGGGGCGGACACCACCGAACCGCTGTCTCCATCGTCGTTCATCGGCTGCTGCCCCGCAGCTTGCCGAATGCCGCCATGCGGGGTGGTGGTATGCCGACTACCGCCACGCGTCAGCGAGCCGGGCGGGGGCGCGAGCGCGACACCGAGCGCACGAACAGATACAGCACGGCGGCGATGAGGAGCAGCACGCCGATGGAGAGCAGATGGAGCATGCCCTCCATGACGGCGCCGATGACGATCAGCGAGATGGCACTGGCGAGCAGCATCAGAAAGAGGACCATGGTGCCGCGCCTCCTGGGGTCGTGGCGGCCGGGTGGATCGGACGGTCTTCTGACCGGTGGACGCCGTACCACTTGTCGCCGCCGTACCGCACATCGCGGGCTCCATCCGTCCTGCGAGGAGTACGTGTGCGAGGCTCCTGGGTGGCGCCTGCCAGGCGTTGATCTTCCGCTGGGCCGAGGCGGCCTGGGCGTGAAACCCCGTGCGGCGCTCCCCGAGGGCGAGAGTGGCAGGCAGACCCAGGACGAGGCCCCCGGCGATGCCGTTCAGCCACATGGCCGCGGTCGCGGAGGTGGTGACAGTCCGGCAAGCCGTCTGCGAGCAGCTCAGGGCGTTTCATGCGGCGACCGCCTCCAGATCCGCGAGGAGTACGCCTGGCCAGGGTCCTGAGGAGCTGAGGAAACGGCCCCGACAGACCCCAGCGGTCGGCGACGGCAGTGGCCTGAAGCAAGGTCCGGAGGAGCTGTTGTGCCGTCAGCAAGGTCCGGAGGAAGCTGTCGTGCCGTCGCGCGTGTCACATGCCGATGATCAGTCGGCTGGCTTGCTTCGGGACAGCCGCCGTGACCTGCGGGGCGCCGCCCTCGGACTCCCATGCCGTCTCCGCGTCCCGCACCTGGTCGGGCACGGAGACGTCGTGCAGCGCCCGTTCGGCGGAGATGAGCGCGCTCGCGGTCAGAGGCGGGCCGCCGTGTTCGGATGCCGCCGCCATCAGGCGTGCGGCTGCTTCCGGGCCGGTCTCGGGCGGGATCACCAGCAGGTCCCAGCGGCCGGTGCCGTAGGACAACAACAGGAGCTTGTGCGGGTCGATCTCGGGAGTGAACCAGCCGACCTTCACGATGTGGCCGCTGACGGGCACCTTGTGCGGGATGACCGGCCAGTGCTCGGGGTTGACGGCGATATGAATGATGCGACCCCACAGGGGGTCCAAGACGTCAGTCAGCGCGGGCAGTTCGCGCAGCAGGTCGCGGGAGCGCGGCCACCAGGCGCCGTCCAGGAGTCCGCGGGAGGGGCCGTCGGCCTTCAGCGCGAGACGGGCGGGGGGAGCTGCGACGGGTGCGAGCCGCGGCAGGGTTGCTTCGATGGTCGCGGTCATGATGAGGACCCGTCTCCGGGCCGCCCGTGAAGTCGCGGCCCGGGTTTTGCCTATCGCCGGGAACGACCCGGCGTGGAAGCCGGTGTGCGAAATGCCCTCGGTACCTTCACGGTACTCCTTCTCCCGGTCCATCTGGTCCTGCCGCGGCTGTCGTACGGGCAGGAGTACGGTGAGGACGTCGAGGGCACGTCGTACGCCGGTGATCGCACAGGCCTCGTCCTCGTCGTAGGAGAGACGCGGGCCGCACAGGTCCGGGCAGGTTCCGCCCCGTGACATCCCAAGGCCGCGCACCGCCCACCCCGTTCCGAGGCCGCACACGAGCGCGCAGGGCCGGGTGGAGGCCTGCACGGTCGCCGCGGACTGTGAAGCGGCTCGGCGCGTCGCGGACGCGCTCCGGTCACCTTTCGCGGCGGAACGACGTGCGAGCGCACCTTCCCTCTGCCAGGTGATCGGCGAGCGTCCGTTGCGCACCCGCGCCACCAACCTGTGGCTTCTGGCCCTGCTCTCTTCGGAGAGAGCCGGCACAACCTCCGCCACGCCGACCCCACCAGTGCTCGGCACGGCGTCGACCGCGGCCGGCTCGACCCCTCCGCCGCCGTCATCCGCCCTTTCGAACGCCTCGGCCGGGTCAGGGACGTGCGCCGGCCCACCCCGGACCGAATCGCCGCCCGCCGCGCGTGAACCCGACGGACCGTGTCCCCCTCAGGAGTTCTCATGACACTCTCTCCCCCGCCCCTGTTCCCGCCCCCGCTCTCCTCGTCGTCCGGCGTCCGCCTGCGCCTGTCGGCCCAACCGGCACAGGGCCACATGCCCCGGCGCATCGACGGCGTCTGGTGGCCCCGCTCGACCGATCTGACGTCCGAACTGCCCTGGCTGCTGAGCGGACTGCCGCCCGCCTGTGGGCCGGTGAGCAGCGTCCTGGTGGACGAGGCTGTTTGGGCGCCGTTCCCCGGGCGGCTGCTCGTCGCGGACCAGGTGGTACGCCTGCGCCGGACGACCAGCCGGCACGCCCCGTCCACTGTCTGTCTGCTGGCGCCCGGCCGCGGCCGATGGGACCTGCTGGTCGTACCGCCCGCGGCCACGGAGGCGGAGGCCCGGTCGCTCATGGACAGCGTGGACACCGCCGCCAAGGACAGCCTGGGGTCGGGAACCGCTGCCCGTTGACGGTGCCCGGCGGACCGGACGCGGGCCCGTGACACCCGGGGGTGTGCGGCCCGGCGGTTTCGTCACAGGGCCGGTCCAGGGCAGTCGGTGCCTTCGGTCCGCTCTCGTGCGCCGCAGCCCGGAAAGGCCGCAGCCCGGAAAGGTGGAGGAGGAGGGTGCCAGGATGACCCGGCCGGGCGGGGCGGCCCTCTCGTGCCTGGTCCTGCAGCCACCGTGTTGCCCGGACGTGAAGTCCGTCCGGGCCCTCGGCGGAGTACGCTCGGTGCTACCGAGGGTATTTCGCGCACCGGCTCCCATGTCCGTGTCGCTTTCGGCGATTTGATCACCTCGGGCCGGTCGCAGTCGGTCCGGAGCCGGGTTCGTGCCATGAACGCGACCGTTTCCCCCACACCGATCTCCGGAAGCGCGCCCTCCTCCTCGCCCTTCCGGATGCCTTCCGCTTCCCTCGGCCCCTCGCCGACCGTCTGGCCCACGCCGTTGTGGTGTCGGGCCACCGGCGACCCGGCGGACCACCCGTACAGGCCCGCTGTCCCGGGCGCGGTGCCCGTACGCGGGCACGTACAGCCCATTCCCGCCTCGGCTCTTTCGCTGATGGCCGCCGGGAGAGACTGTCTGCGCACCTCGCACGCGGGCCGGCTGATGGTGGAGGCGGCGAGCCTGCGCACGGTCTCGGAGACCGACCGGGCCGTTGAGGCGGCCTGGGACTCAGAAGGGGACCAGGCGGTCCGGGAGCCGGCGGTACGCCCGCAGATCCCGGTCGTGTCCGCTCCGCCGACGGTGAGATGAGGACCGTGAAGGTGCCTTGACCACCACGGCCGCAGCCGGACCATGCCGGGCGGGCGCACCCGGAGGTCAGGGAAGAAGAGCCGCCGTGAGCACCGTCGGGCTTCTGGCGGACGGTGGCGGTGAGCCTGTCCTTCCCGGCGCCGTGGTCCTGCGGATGGAGACGACAGCCGAGCGCGCGGGACCTTCGACCGCGCACGGCGACGGTCGGCACGTGACCTCAAGACTCAGCCGGCACGCGACCTCAAAGGCCGGCGATGGCCACGGACACACGACCCCAGGAGCCGGCAGCGCCTCGGCAGCAGCCCGAGACCCCGGCCGCAGCGCGGACGCCGGGCCGGGTTCCTCCCGGGCCGGGTGCTTCCCCGACGGATCGGATCCGGGGCCGTCATCGACGTAAGGAATGTGAGAACCATGGGTGTTCTGATCACTGTGCTGGCGGTGTTCGCCGTGGCCGGGCTCGTTCTGCTCGCCCTGAGCGTACGCAACGTCCAGCAGTACGAGAAGGGCGTGGTGTTCCGCTTCGGGCGGCTGCTGCCGGACATCCGCGGGCCGGGCCTGCGGGTCATCCGGCCGATCGGGGACCGGATGCGGAAGGTGTCCGTACAGACCGAGGTCCTCGGTATCCCGCCGCAAGGGTCCATCACCGCCGACAACGTGACGCTCACCGTCGACGCGGTCGTCTACTTCAAGGTCATCGACCCCGTCAAAGCCCTGGTGAACGTGCGCAACTACCCCGCCGCCGTTTCCCAGATCGCCCAGACGTCGCTCCGCTCGGTCATCGGCAGGGCCGACCTGGACACGCTGCTCTCCGACCGCGACCACATCAACGCGGAACTCAAGAAGGTGATGGACGCCCCCACTGAAGAGCCCTGGGGACTGCGCATCGAACGCGTGGAGATCAAGGACATCGCCCTTCCCGAGTCGATGATGCGCTCGATGTCCAAGCAGGCCGAGGCCGAGCGGGAACGCCGTGCCCGGGTCATCGCCGCCGACGGAGAGTTCCAGGCGTCCCAGCGGCTGAGTGACGCGGCCGCAACCATGGCCGACACCCCCGGAGCCCTCCAATTGCGCCTGCTGCAGACCGTGGTGGATGTCTCAGCCGAGAAGAACAGCACCCTCGTGATGCCGTTCCCCGTGGAGATGCTCCGCTTCTTCGAGCACCAGAGCAGGGAATCCGACGGCGCGTCCGACGGACGGGTCACACACCGGAGCGCCAGGCGTCCTGCTGCACCCGCGGGCGTCGTGATCCCCGAACCCGCCATCCCGGCACCGGCCATCACGCCCGCCCTCTCGCTGAGCGGAGAACGGGTCGGTTCCGGAGGCAAGCGGATCGGCAGCCGTGCGGAGGTGGCCCGGGAGCGACGGGACAACTGGCCGACGCGGAAAGACGCCGAGGAGTCATTGAACGGCTGACCGCTCAACCGCCGGAGTGACGCGGATTGTCTCGGTGCTGCACGTCCAAGTCCCTGGCTTTCACGACCCTGCCGAGGTGTGTGCGGACCAGGATCAGTCCTGGTGAGGTGTCCCAGTGCCCCAGGGTCAAGTGGCATGACGAACCTTCTGGAAGAGGGCTGCTCAGGAACTTCGGGAACTGAGGCCGGGGAGGTACTCGGTTTCGTCGATGAAGGCGCGGGCGACATCCGAGAGGCGGCGGTTGTGGGAGCGGGCGTAGGCCCTCAGGGTGGTGAAGGCCCGTTCCATGTCCGTGTGGCGGCGTTCGGCGAGTTTCCCCTTGGCCTGTTCGATCAGGACGCGGCTGCTGAGGGCTGTCTGCAACTGCTCGTTGAGGAGCGCGTTGCGCTCGGTGGTGCGTTGTTGCAGCAGGCTGATGGTGGCGACGTCGGCGAGGGCCTGGGCGAAGGGTGCGGCGGTGGGGCTGATGGGTGCCGGGGTGGTGTGGAAGAGGTTGAGGGCGCCCACGACCTCGTCGCGCAGGCGCATGGGCAGGGCCTGGACGGCGGTGAAACCGCTGCGCTGGGCCTGGGCGGTGAACAGGGGCCAGCGGGCCGCCTCGTCGCGCAGGTCGTGGACGGAGACCGCGATTCCGGTGTGGAAGCAGTCCAGGCAGGGGCCTTCGTGGTTCTGGAGCTGGAAGAGTTCCAGAAGGCGCACCCGTTCGTCGGAGGCGGCCATGACGCGTAGTACGCCGTCACGGTCGGCCAGCAGGACGCCCGCCGCGCTCGCGTCGAGCAGGTCGACGCAGCGATCGGTGAGCAGGCGCAGGAAGTCCATGAGGTCGAAGTCGGCGACGAGACTGTCGGCGAGCTCGACGAACGTCCGGGCCATCAACTGCTCCTTCATCGTGCACACCTCCGTGCGTGGGACGTGAGCATCAGGACTCCTCGTCGGGGGGACGTGTCTCCGGCGGTCGGATGTCGGACGGAGCCGTGTCCGGGGGGAGGCGGAGCCGGTGGGCGACCACGTCGGCGGCGACCACCGAGAGCCGTGTCCCTCGGGCGTAGGCGTGGGCGCGCAGCCGGATGAAGGCCTCCTCGAAGCCGACGCCGAGCTGGACCATGAGGATGCCGGTGGCCTGGTCGATCTCGGCGCGGTATCCGCCCAGGTCGTCGAAGGGTGCGGCGTCCGGCCGGCCGGTGCCGGGCGCGTGGGTGTCGAAGGGGACACCCGTCTCACTGATCCGGGCATCGAGCAGAAGCAACGTGGCAGCGTCCGCGAAGGCCATCGCATCGGCGACCTCTTCCGCGTCCAGCTCGACCGAACTGCTGGAGTACAGGTCGAGTACGCCGGGGCTGATGGCCCCGATCTGCAAGGGGAAGGCGAAGACCGCTCTGGCACCCGCCTCCAGGGCCGCGTCGGCGAACACCGTCCAATGCCGCTGGAGTTCACCGGCCAGCAGGTCGGGGCAGAGGATCGTCGAGCCGAGGGCGTAGGCGTCCACGCAGGGGCCCTCGCCCAGGGTGAGCTGGAGTTCTTCCAGATGCTGACTGACGGAGTCGGTGCTGCACAGCGGATGACTCGCCCGGTCGCGGGACATCGCGGACATCCCGGCCCCGCCGACCGGCAGCGCCGCCACCGCCGCCGTACACACGTCGAGGACGCCGACCCGGGCGTCGCGCAGGGCCGCCTGCTCAGCCACGAGAGCCTGGATCCGTGCCGACCGGCTGCCGGGAATCATGACGACCACCGGGTCCAGGAGCGGTGGTCAAGTCCCGCCAGCCTCGCCGCCGTTCGCATCCCCAAGGGGAGAACCGGCGTCGGGAGCACGGCCCCGTCGGCCGCCCTGCGCCCGTCTGCGACGTCCGTCCGGTCCCAGCGGCGGGGAGCGGCTAGGACCGGCTCGTCAGGCCGGTCCGCCGAGACATGGATGATGCGGCCGCCGTCGTGCGGGTACGGCTCCGTCGGCGGGTGTGTCAAGGGCACTGATTCCAGGTCGATCTCGCCGGTCGGGGTGACCGGCGCCCGGTTGTTCGTGTCGTGCCGGCAGACGTTCAGGGTCGGTGGGATACCCATGGGGCAGGGTGCCTCGGTTCACGAGACCGTACCGGGTACGCGGTACGGCCGTCCGGTCGTGCAGGCAGGTGAATGACCGATCCAGCAGCCGATGTTCCGGAGCCTAGGACCCAGCCGGTTACCTCGGGATGCGCGGGGCGGGCGGACGGGTGGTCCGCTCTCCACGGGCATATGGGCCGAGCCGTGGTGGCCCGCCGGGGTCTGGGACGTCCGTACGCAGCATAGTCCCGAGGCCGGTCTCCTGGTTGGTCCGGAGAGGGGCACCACGATGTCCGGACGGCGGTGATCGGCGGCTCCCGTGCTGGCCGGGGCGCTGGTCGCAGGCGGAACACCGCCGGCCAGGCAGTCGTCCTGTTGTACCGCTCGCTCCGGAGTGGCATGGCCCACGCCGCAGGTCAACGCCCGGCCGTCTCCCTTGTCGACGCGGGCTCGGCATCCGGGAGTTCCGCGAGCTGGGCAGGGGCCGCTGGGGCGAACGGAGTCTCGGCGGGAGCGTTCACCGGCTCGGCCGGTGGCGTCGGCAGGATGCGGTCCTCCCACCAGGACAGGCCCATCACGGCGGCGAGCAGGACGAAGGGAGTCGAAGCGGGAACGATCAGCGCGTACATGTGTACCGCCTGCCGGGTTAAGGGTGCCACGCGGCGGACAGCGCAGGGGTGTCCGTCTGAGACGCATCGATGCCGCGCCGGGGTCCAGTGGCGACGGCGGGTGCGGGAGCGGCCCCTTGGCTACGGGACGGAATCCGGCACTGATGCGTGAGGTGCGCCCCGAAGGAGCGCGAGAGGTGGTCGACGCTGCCGGGGGCTCGGGCCGTACCACGCACGTCAGCCCTCGCCGTACTCTCCGGACGGACGGCAAGTGGCCATCCGCCACCGACCACTTCCGTCGGACGCCGCGGACACGGGGCGCTATCCGCGACCTCTTGAAAGGGCTACGCTGTGCGAACAGGCCCTGGTCCCCGGCAGTGATGGTTCGTTCCGCTCCGGGAAGGCCCGCCGTGTTCGTTCTGCTTCTCCTCCTGATCGTCGTCCTGTTCGGCCTCGGCTTCCTCAATTCCCTCTGGTGGGTGGCCGCTGCCGTGTTGATCTTCTGCGCCACCCGCTACGGCCGCGATCGCGGGGGAGGCTGGATCCGTGGCGACGGGTCCGATCTCAAGGGCTACCGGGACTACGAACAGCGCCGGGACCGTCAGGACCGCTGGGACCGCCGCTACAGCCGTCAGAACCGGGCACGCTGGAGGCGTGAGGACCGCAGGGACCACGAACACCGTGGGTGAGCGGTGAACCGGCTCGGCGTCAAGGGATCTCCGGAAGGTCGCGGCCTGGCCGGGACCGCCCGTACGGCCGTAACAACGACTCCGGCGCAAACACGCCGGAGTCGCCCTTCCGGGCGGCTGCACGTGAGAGTGAGCCAACCCACCATCCATGGTACTGCGGGCAGCGGTGTCGCAGTCGCTTCGGGGCCCTGGGCGCCAGAGCCCCTCGACACGTTCCTCGGAGAGGTGCAACCGACAGCAGACGACTCGTTCGGCCGTCTCTATGACGACGACTCTCCCGTCTGCACCACGGGCCGGGCCGCCGACATGTCCGGCACCACCCAGGGCTTCCTCCGTGCCATCGGTGAAGCCCGCCGCAGCAGCCCGCTGCGCTCCGCGGCGGTGCGCCGGGCGGTACTCTCCCGCCTGCTTCAGAATATGAGTGCATGATCGCCGAAGACGCTCAGCCGCCTGCACACGGACGGAAGTCCCAGAGCGGCCCCACACCCGACGCCCCGCGCCCCCCTGCCGTTGACGCATTTGCGGGCGCGACCGGTCGGCCGGCTGCCGGACGGGCGGCGGGCGGCCTGGAAGGCGGGGCGGAACGGGCGGCGACTGCGCTGAAGCCGAGGATGCGAGGCTGGCTGCACGCCGGGGTGTTCCCGCTCTCGCTGGTCGGCGGCGTCGTCCTGATCGCCCATTCGCGCTCGGCTGCGGCAGCGGCGGCCTGCTCGGTGTACGCGGTGTCGGCCTGCCTGCTGTTCGGTACCAGCGCGGTCTACCACCGCGGAACGTGGGGGCCGCGCGGGGAGGCGGTCCTGCGGCGGCTGGACCACGCGAACATCTTCCTGATCATCGCCGGCACCTGCACCCCCCTGGCCGTGCTCCTCATCCCGTCGGACCGGCGGTCCGTGCTGCTGTGGATCGTGTGGACAGGCGCGCTGGCCGGCATCGCGTTCCGGGTCCTTTGGGTCGCAGCTCCGCGCTGGCTGTACACCCCCTGCTACCTGGCCCTGGGATGGGCACCGGTGTGTTACCTGCCCGACTTCCTGCACACCGGTGGAGCAGCCGTACTCGCCCTGATCGTGGCCGGCGGGCTGCTCTACAGCGCGGGCGCGGTCGTCTACGCCCTCAAGCGTCCCGATCCTTCACCGGCCTGGTTCGGCTTCCACGAGGTTTTCCACGCCCTGACCATCACCGCCTTCACCGCGCACTACACGGCCATCGTCGTGGCAGCCACGTGAGCGCATTCGGGGGATGCCGAAACGCAGGACTCGGGGGGCAACCCTGGCCGCGCACGGTCCGGGAGAGGCTGCTGGGGGGCGGCTCCCGGGTCCCGGGGTGCAGTGTGACCTGTCCGGTGCTGGGCTTGGCACAGGTCCTTCGCACATCCGGGGCGGAGTCCTGAGCGTCATCGAGCAGTGAAGGAGCCGCTGTGACCGCAAGAGGGCAGGGCGGCGGGCGGGCCCCTCGTCACACCGGGGGCGACAGCCGCCGGGACGGTGTGATGACGTTGGCGGGGGCGTTGGAGGCGGCGGAGTCCGCGGCGCCCGTGGAGTCGCTCGACGTGGTCGCGCGCATGCTCAAGGAGCATCTCGGGGCCGTGTCGGTGTCGTTCCTCATCGCCGACTTCACCGGCAGCTCCGTCGTACGGCTGGGGGCGGCGGGCAGCGTCGACACCGATGAACCCGCCCGGCGCATCACGCTGCGGGGCACCCTGTACGACGACGTGATCCGCACCCAGCGGCCCGGCGTGGAGGACAAGGGCGAGGGCGCGCTGGTGCGGATCGTCGCCCCGGTGACCAACCGCGGGGACGCCATCGGGCTCCTCGAACTGTTCCTGCCCGCGGCGCCGGACGAGGAGGTGATGCGGGAGATCGGCGAGACCGCGCACGCGCTGGCGTACATCGTCATCGCGAACCGGTCCTTCACCGACGTGTACCAGTGGGGCCGGCGCACCACCCCGCTGAGCCTGGCCGCCGAGATCCAGCACCGGCTGCTTCCGGCGTCGCTGGCGTGCGAGGCGGCGCAGTTCGCGGTGGCCGGGGCACTGGAGCCCGCCGACCACGTCGGGGGCGACACCTTCGACTACGTGATCGACCGGGACACCGTCCAGCTCTCCGTCACCGACGCCATGGGCCACGACGTCGACGCCGCACTCCTGGCCACCCTCGTGGTCGGGGCCCTGCGCCGGGCACGGCGGGCCGGCGCGAGCCTCGGGGAACAGGCCCAAGAAGCCGACCGCGCCGTGCGGGAACACGGCCGCGAGGGTTATGTCACCGGTCAGCTGCTGCGGATCAGTCTGCTCGACGGCGGTACCGAGTTCGTCAACGCCGGCCACCCCTGGCCGCTGCGGATGCGGGACGGTCAGGTACAGGAGATCGTTCCGAAGGTCGACAGGCCGTTCGGCTTCCACACCCCGCACACCTACCGGGTGCAGTCGCTGGACCTGCGGCCGGACGACCGGCTGGTGATGCTGACCGACGGCATGCTGGAGCGCAACGCCAAGAGCCTGGACCTGTCGGACCTGATCGTCCGCACCCGCGCACTGCATCCCCGCGAAGCCGCGCACGTCCTCATCGGGGCGATCGTCGACGCCGGCCATGGTCACCTGGAAGACGACGCGACCGTCATGTGCCTGGACTGGCACGGCGGCAGCCGCTCTCGGCGGGACGCCGCCACCGGCGCCGACCTCACCGACGCCTCACAACCGTCAGGGACGGGACGGACCGGTCCCGGGCGATGACTTTGGGCGGGTGGGGAGGAAGGCGGCGACGCGGTTGCTGTGTTGCCGATTGAGCAGGTGGACGAGAAAGCACCGTGGGGCCGACCATCGACAGGAGCACGACCATGGTCGCAAATGTGCGTGTCGTCCCCACCTCCCCATCGGCTGATACGGCAGCGTGGTGGTGACGAGGGGGATCCGTGGACGCGCGGGAGGTGCGACCGGACCGCGGACCTCATGTCCTCTTTCGCAGTCCCAGACCGCTTTTACGGCCCGGTCGCTCTCGTACTCCGTCCGCAGGCGTGCCGCCTCCTCCATCAGCCGGCCCTCCAGGCATGGCACGCAAGTCACCCCGGCCTCAGGGAGGTTGGTTCGCCGGCGGGAAGGACCAGCACGCGGAGCAGCGTGGCGCTGGTCGGCTGCCTGAACTCTCCCACGTCCAGCCATCCCCAGGAACGGAGTGTGGTGAGGGTGGGGCGATCGGTCCGGTCCACGAGGGTGACGCCGAGTGACACCTGGTGATCGGCCAGCAGCCGCTCCTGCAACCGGCGGGCCACATACGCGTCCTGCGGGTGCGGAGGGACGAGGACGGCGGTGATCGCGAAGACGCCCCCGGTCGCTGCGAGTTGCTCGATGCCGCGCGGGAGGGACCAGTCGAACCCGATGGACCAGAAGCTGTCGCCGCGCACCGGGAATCCGAAAGCGCATCCCACCAGGCCGTCCGTCTCCGCGATCACCATGCCGAAGCCCGGCCGCCGGATGTCGGCGGCGAGACGGTTCAGAAAGTGCCGGCGGCTGGGACGGCAGTACGCATCTGGACGCGATGTCTCGTGGGAGTCCACGTAAAGATCCGTCAGCCTTCCGCTCAGGCCCTGTGCCAGCTCGCGGTTCACCCGACGTAACCGGACCGCTTCCATAGTGGACGATTCGCTGTCACGGGGCTCTCGTGGCTGTCCCCGCCCCGTCCGGGCCGTCACCGCGCATCACCCGAGACGGATGAGAGCGGCACGGTCCGGCGCCGCACGGTCTGGGCGGTCGAGGCCGGGACATCCCCCAGCGGAGGTGACAGAGGCCCGAACGGAACGTCGAGGAGCAGAAACCCGGAGCCGGTGAGATCGAGAATCAGGCCCAGCACCGGTGGTGGGTGGTGCAGTCGCAGGGTCCCGCCGGCCTCGGTGGTCTGCTGTGCGGCGTGGAGGAAGACGTTGAGGCCTGTGCAGTCGCAGAAGGTGACAGGAGTGAGGTCGATGTCGATGGCGCGGATGTCGTCGCTCAGGCATCGGGCCAGCGCCGTGCTTACCAGCGGGGCCGATTCCAGGTCGATCTCACCGGCCAGGGTGATCAGTACCCGCTTCCCTCGGTCATGGCGGTGGACGGCGAGCTGCGGTCGGGGCATGACGCCTCGATTCGGTGGACCATCCGGCAGCGGATGAGGTGACGCCGGGGATCCCGGCCCTCTGGCGCGCCGTCGGCAGGGGCGTACGTTCGGCGGAGGCGGAGCAACGCTCGGTCCGACAGCACACCGGACGCGCCCGGTTTCCTCCAGGGATGTGCCGGGTCACGGACGAAGAGTCCGCTCCCTGCAGCCATCTGTGTCGAGCAGCGACAAGCCGCCAGGGTCTGGGACGTCCGTACGGCAGCATAGTCCTCGAACCGGTCCGGCGGACGGCCGGAAGCCGTCCGTTCCTCGTACCCGGGCCACGCCCGGACATGATGCCGCGCGCGTGCATCCGTGCCCTGCATGCTTCTGCTGGAGCTCGCGGCCGCCTGCGCAGCCTGCACGCGGCTGCGCGGTCCCGCCAGTGTTGTCCACTCGTGATCTACGCCGTCCAACTCGGCTACCTCGAAGGCCAGTTGCAGAGGGCATTCCCTCTGGCCGCCTCTGAGTGACCCGGGCCGAACCGGGGTCGGTCCTGGCGAAGGCGGTGATGTGCGGCATGGCGATCCCGTCCCTGAGAGCGGGGCGCGGCCGCCCCGCGTGCCGTGGTCGCCCCCAGGGTCGTGACCTCCGGGGCGCACGGGCAAGCCGACTTCCGCCAGGCGGAAGGGCATCGCGGTGACCGCCCAGTGCCCGGCGGTTCCGATGGAACGCGTGCGGCCCGATGTCCGTCTTGGCGTGCGGGGCGCCGTGCGGCCTGTTCTCGCGGTCGAGGCGGGCCGGCGCCCCGGGGCCGGTCGGGGAGCGTCCGGTGTCCGCGTCCTGACCGGGTGAACTCTTCCTGAGCCGTGCGGTGTTCCGGCGTCCGCGTCGCGCCGCATCGGCTTCACGCGTCCTGACGCACCTTCAGCAATGTCATTCGGAAAGGGAACTTGCCATGATCTTCGTCGCCGTCGTCTTCGCCCTCCTCGTGTCCGCCATCGTCATCGCGCCGATCGCCCTCGGTGTGACAGCGGTCAAGAAAGTCCGCTGGCGGACACAGGCGCAGCGGCACGGCCTGCGCACCGAGGGCAGATGCATACGCGTCGAGACGGTGCGGCGTTCGGGAGGCGGGTACGGCACCTCGACACGGCGCTACTTCCTCTTCGAGTTCATCACCCGTGAGGGCCGCCAGGTCCGCTTCGAGGACGCCGCCCCGAACACCACCGTCCCGGGCGACATCCTCATCGTCTCCTACCTCCCCGAGTACCCCGAGCGGGCCACGGTCGCCCTGCCCGACGACCGCACGGCCCAGCGGGAGCTCGGCTGTCTGCTGGTCTTCCTCGGCGTCGTGGTGGCCATCGCGCTGGTCGTCGCCGTCGTGGGGGTCGGCCTGTTCTCCCTGTTCGCGACCGGCATCTAGGCCCCGACGGGACATTCCGGGCCGGCTCGCCGCGACGCGCGGCCGGTCCGGAATCGTTCGTCTGACGTACCGCCGCCCTTCACACAAGGGACAGGGGGGCCTTTCCTGACGTTCGGTGCGCTTGGAAAACTCCCTTCGCGCACGTTCCATCATCCGGCCGCAGGGCCCGTCAGGACGAGAGGTCACCCCAGTCATGCCTCAAGTGAATCGGCGCCGCTTCTTCCAACTCGCCGGTGGAACAGCGGCGTTCACCGCCCTGTCCGGCAGCGTCCAGCGTGCGGCGGCACTGCCCGCGCACCGCCGCTCGGGCTCGATCCAGGACGTCGAGCACATCGTCGTGCTGATGCAGGAGAACCGCTCGTTCGACCACTACTTCGGATCGATGAGAGGCGTCCGCGGATTCGGCGACCCGCGTCCGGCCACCACGACCGGCACCAAGCCGGTCTGGTACCAGTCGGACGGCACCAGGGACATCCTCCCCTTCCACCCGGAGGCGGACGACCTCGGTCTCGCGTTCCTCAAGGACCTGCCGCACGGCTGGAGCGACGGGCACGCCGCGTTCGACAAGGGCAGGTACGGCAAGTGGGTGCCCGCCAAGTCGGCGACGACGATGGCCTATCTGACACGTGAGGACATCCCGTTCCACTACGCGCTGGCCGACGCGTTCACCGTCTGCGACGCCTACCACTGCTCCTTCATCGGCTCCACGGACCCCAACCGCTACTACATGTGGACGGGTCACACGGGCAACGACGGCAAGGGCGGCGGACCGGTCCTCGGCAACGACGAGGCCGGGTACGGCTGGACGACGTACCCGGAGCGCCTGGAGGCGGCCGGGATCTCCTGGAAGATCTACCAGGACGTCGGCGACGGGCTGGACGCGAACGGCTCCTGGGGCTGGATCCCCGACGCCTACCGGGGCAACTACGGCGACAACTCGCTGCTGTACTTCAACCAGTACCGCAACGCCAAGCCGGGCGACCCGCTCTACGACAAGGCCCGAACCGGCACCGACGCCCGCAAGGGCGAGGGGTTCTTCGATCAGCTCCGGGCCGACGTGCAGGGCGGCAAGCTGCCGCAGATCTCCTGGATAGCCGCCCCCGAGGCCTTCACCGAACACCCCAACTGGCCCGCCAACTACGGCGCCTGGTACATCTCCCAGGTCCTCGAGGCGCTCACCTCGGACCCCGAGGTGTGGAGCAGGACGGCCCTGTTCGTGACCTACGACGAGAACGACGGCTTCTTCGACCACCTGGTGCCGCCCTTCCCGCCGCAGTCCGCGGCCCAGGGCCGGTCCACGGTCGACGTCGGCCCGGACCTCTTCGCGGGCGACGCGAGCCACGCCGCCGGACCCTACGGACTGGGCCAGCGGGTGCCGATGCTCGTCGTCTCGCCCTGGAGCAAGGGCGGTTACGTCTGCTCCGAGACGCTCGACCACACCTCGATCATCCGGTTCATGGAAGCCCGGTTCGGGGTGCACGAGCCCAACATCTCGCCCTGGCGACGGGCCGTCTGCGGCGACCTCACCGCCGCCTTCGACTTCTCCCGCAAGGACAGCGGGCCGGTCGCGCTGCCCGCCACCGACGGCTACCGTCCGCCGGACGGCGACCGCCACCCCGACTACGTGCCGGCCCCGCCCGCGAACGGCGCTCTGCCCCGGCAGGAGCGCGGCTCGCGTCCGACCCGGCCGCTCAAGTACGCGCCGCTCGTGGACGGTTCGGCGGACACCGCGGCCGGAAAGTTCACCCTGACGTTCGCCTCCGGCGCCCAGGCGGGCGCGGCCTTCCTCGTCACCTCCGGCAACCGCACCGACGGCCCCTGGACGTACACCACCGAGGCGGGCAAGACCATCGCGGACACCTGGAACTCGGCCTACTCGGGCGGCTCGTACGACCTCACGGTGCACGGTCCGAACGGCTTCCTGCGCACCTTCAAGGGCGCGGGCAGGACGGCCGGCCCCGAGGTCACCGCCCGTCACACCGGGTGCGACATCGAGCTCACCGTCGTCAACAAGGGGAGCGCCACAGCGACGCTCAGGCTCACCGACGGCTACGGCGGACCGGCCCGTGTGCTGCGGGTCAAAGCGGGCGCGACGGTCAAGCACACGGTCGACCTGCGGGCGAGCGCGTGCTGGTACGACCTGAGCGTGGTCTGCGACGGCCGGGCGGACTTCTTGCGCCGATTCGCCGGACATGTCGAGAACGGCCGGCCCGGTGTCAGCGATCCGGCCCTCATCACGGTCTGATGGGTCCGCAACTGACCGTGGTTTTCCGGCCATGTCGGGGTAGGGTGCGCCGGTGACCACGCATTCGAACACTCCTGCTGGCTGGTACCCGGACCCGAACGGGAAGCCTCAGACGCAGCGTTACTGGGACGGCTCGCAGTGGACCGACCAGGAGGCCCCGGCCTCACAGCAGGTGCCGCACCAGGGCCCGCCTCCGCAGCAGCCGTTCCCGCAGCAGGCCGGCGCAGCCGACCCGCGCGTCCAGCGCCAGGTGCAGGAGCAGGCCGGGGTGGCCCCGAGCGGTGTCGGCGGCGGCACCCTGTTCACCGAGCCGGTCCTGGTGGTGAACCAGAAGGCCAAGCTGATCGAGCTGACCAACGAGTACAAGGTCATGGACCAGCAGGGCAACCCGGTCGGCTCGGTCGTCGAGGTCGGCCAGGGCGTGTTCCGGAAGATCCTGCGCTTCGTCTCCAGCCTCGACCAGTACCTGACGCACCGGCTGGAGATCCGGGACGCGCACGGCGTGCCCCAACTGCTGCTCACGCGCCCCGCGAAGATATTCAAGTCGCGGGTGGTCGTGACGCGTCCTGACGGTTCGCCCGTCGGCGAGATCGTGCAGCAGAACATGATCGGCAAGATCAACTTCGCGATCAACGTCGACGGCCAGAAGGTCGGCGCGATCAAGGCGGAGAACTGGCGCGCCTGGAACTTCGCGATCGTCGACCACTCGGACAAGGAGGTGGCCCGGATCACGAAGACCTGGGAAGGCCTCGCCAAGACGCTGTTCACCTCGGCGGACAACTACGTCCTCCAGATCCACTTCCAGCTCCCCGAGCCCCTGTTGAGCCTCGTCGTCGCCACCGCGCTGACCGTCGACACGGCGCTCAAGCAGGACGCCCGCGGTCTGGGCTGACCGGCCCCCGCCATGCGGAAGGGCGGCCGCGGAACTCTCCGCGGCCGCCCTTCCGGCTTGTCCTACAGCGATGTCAGATGGCCCGAGCCGGGCCGGCGGGGCACCAGCGACGGCTCGTACGCCGGCGGTCCCGACTCCAGCGCGAGCACCGCGGCTACCGGGTGGTCGTCGTCCGCCGAGCCGTCCCGCAAGTCGTCCGTCAGGCCGTCCGTCAGGCCGTCCGTCAGGCCGTCCGGCAGGCCGGTCGGACGGGAGTCCGCGGGGGCCTCGGCCGGTTCGGGCGCCGAGCGGGACAGCGTCACCACACCCCACGCGGCGGTCGAGGCGCCCGCGAACCCGAGCAGCAGCCCCGCCGCGCCGCCCTGAAGGCGCTCGCCGAGCAGGGACAGCCCGATCACCGCGGCGGCCAGCGGGTTGGCGAGCGTCACGACGGCCAGCGGGGCGCCGAGCCCGCCCTGGTAGGCGGTCTGCGACAGCAGCAGTCCGCCCGCCGCGAAGGCCGCCACGAGCAGGGCCACCACGACGACCTGCGGGCTGAACGGCGAGTCCGAACGGTTCGTCGCCGCGACGGTCACGGTCTGGGTGAGCGCCGACGCCACACCCGAGGCGAACCCGGAGGCCGTCGCGTGCCGCAGCCCCGGCCGGGCACCGCGGGTCAGAACACCGATGACGGCGGCGGTCGTTCCCGCGACGGCGAGCGCCTGCGGCAGGCTCAGCACCTCGTCGGGCGCGGCCCCGGACGCCGTGACGAGCAGCGCGGCCAAGCCGGTCAGGGTGAGCGCGGTGCCGCGCCACTCGACCGCGCTGACCCGCCGTCCGGCGAGCCGCGCGCCCAGCGGCACGGCCGCCACGAGGGTGAGCGCCCCGAGCGGCTGGACCAGCGTGAGGGTTCCGTACTTGAGGGCCGCCACGTGCAGGAGGGCCGCCGAGGCGTTCAGCGTCACCGACCACCACCAGGCGCCCCGGGTCAGCAGGCGCAGCGTGCCCGTGCCCGAGCCGGCGGTCCGGGCGGCGAGCCGCTCCTGCGCGACGGCCGCGGAGGCGTAGGCGACGGCGGAGAAGAGGGAGAGGACGACGGCGACGAGCGTGGGGTTCATCGCCCCGCTCCCACGAGACCGGGCAGCTCCCGTACGGGCGTCCCCGCGGACTCCGCGGCCCGCGGCCGCGCCGGGACCGCCTTCGTCCGGTGCGGCGGGTGGACCACGGCGAGGGCGACGCAGAGCAGCGCTGTCGCGGCGATCGCGTCGAGCCAGTAGTGGTTCGCCGTGCCGACGATCACCAGCAGGGTGAGCAGGGGATGCAGCAGCCACAGCACGCGCAGCCGCGACCTGGTCGCGGCCATCATGCCGACGGCGACCATCAGCGCCCAGCCGAAGTGCAGCGACGGCATCGCCGCGAACTGGTTCGCCAGGGCGTCGGCCGCCGGGTGCGCCCCGTACACCGAGGGCCCGTACACCCGGGCGGTGTCGACCAGGCCCGTCTCGGCGAGCAGCCGCGGCGGCGCGAGCGGGAACAGCAGGTGCCCGACCAGGGCGGCGGCCGTGACCAGGGCGAGGACCCTGCGGGCCCACACGTAGTGCGCGGGGCGCCGCAGATAGAGCCAGACCAGGAAGGCCGCGGTGACCGGGAAGTGCACGGTCGCGTAGTAGGTGTTGGCGAGGTGCACGAGCGTGTCGCCATGCAGCAGTGCGGTCTGCACGGTGCCCTCGCCCGGCAGGTGGAGCGACCGCTCCCAGCCCCAGACGCGGTGCGCGTCGGCGTAGGCCTCGTCGGTGCGGCCGCCGGCCAGCAGACGCCCGGCCTTGTAGACGACGAAGAGCCCGACGACGAGCAGCAGCTCCCGCAGCAGCGGCGGGCGCGCGACGGCGTTGTCGGGGCGTGTCGTCGGCCGCGCGCCCGCGTGGGAGCGCGGCCGCGCGGCTGTCGCCGTGCCGGGTGCGGGTGTGCCGGGCGTCGCCGCGTCGGGCGGCTCCGGTTCCGGCGCGGAATCGGATGCGGAATCTGCAGGCTCGGTGAGGAAATCCATCCCCGGCCCCCTTGCTGACGGTCTGATCTCGTGGGAAGCGCGGTGAGCCCAGGACAGGATCCACTCGGCGTTCCCGGTGCGGGAGGAGTGGATCCTGTCCGAGGCTCATCGATACGGCAGTGTACCGATACGACTAAGTACCGATACGCGAGTGTACCGATACGGAGGCGTACCGGTACCCTTGCGTATCGATTACACTTCGGACAAGACCGCACCGGCACAGCCCGGATCGAGCGAGGAGAAGCGCCATGACGTCGCAGGCCGCGGACGGACCGGAGACGGTCGTCGCCTCGCGCCGCTCCAAGATCACGCCCGAGCGTGAGCAGGAGTTCTACGACGCCGTGCTCGAACAGATCCGGGAGTGCGGGTACGAGGCCCTCACCATGGAGGGCGTCGCCGCCAGCACCCGGTGCAGCAAGTCCACGCTCTACCGGCAGTGGCGGACGAAGCCGCAGTTCGTCGCCGCCGCGCTGCGCAACAACCGCTGTCCGCGGTTCACCGGCATCGACACCGGCACGCTCGCCGGCGACCTGCGCGAGGCGGCGCGGGCGGCGGGGGAGTGGTCGGCCCGGGACAGCACGCAGCTGCTCCAGGGGCTCGGCAACGCCGTGATGCAGGACAAGGAGCTCCAGCAGGCGCTGCGCGAGGCGCTCGTCGAACCAGAGGTCGCCGAGCTGCGGCAGATGATCGGCCGGGGCGTCGAACGCAGGGAGGTCACCGCGGACCACCCGGCGCTGGAGTTCATCCCGGCGCAGATGCTGGGCGTCCTGAGGGTGCGCCCTCTTCTGGACGGCCAGTACGCGGACGCCGCGTATCTGACCCGCTTCGTGGAGGCCGTCGTCCTGCCGACACTGGGCCTCACCTGATGCTCAGGCCACCGTCCGTGGGATGACCGGACGTCGGCCTGTACCGCGCCGCACCGTGGGGACGGGGGCGGCGCGCACCCCCCGGCCGGGTGGGGTTCCCCTTGAGCGGAGGGGCGCTCCACCCGGCCGATCAATTTCCGGAGGAGCGCCGGGAGTGCCCGAAAGTGCCGGGGCCCGGGCCGCGGCTGGGCCCGCCGGGGACCGCGGGTGCGGAGCGGAACAGAGCCCCGTACCGTCGGAGCCGGAGCCGGAGCCGGAGCCGGAGCCGGAGCCGGAGCCGGAGCCGGAGCCGGAGCCGGAGCCGGAGCCGAACCCGGGCCCGGACCGGTCACAGCCGGGGCGGGGCCCCGCCCCGGCGGAGCAGGACCCCCGCACGGGCGGCCGCTAGACGTTCTGGCCGTTGCCGCCGGCCCCCGACGCCACCTTGATGCCCTTGGTGATCGTGTCGATGACCGACTGCTCGGGGGCCTTGGAGCTGATGTCGACGCCGAAGCGGACGACGACCAGTGAGCCGTGGTCGGCCGGGGACGGGAACACCAGTGACTCGACGTAACCGTCGTCGCCCTTGCTCGTCACGACCTTCCAGCGGACCATGTAACCCTTCTCACCTGCCACCGTGACCGCCTTCGAGGCGAGCTCGGTGTGCGAGGTGATCGAGCCGTAGCCCTTGCCGTACGACTCGGTCGCGTTCTTGGAGATGTCCTCCTTGGCCGCCGCCTCCGCCGTCGTGGACTTCAGTTTCTGGGCCGCCGCGGGGGCCGAGTAGGCGCCGCCGCGCTGGCAGTCCTTGGAGGTGTCGCCGGGGCATTTGTAGGTGTCCTTGGTGGCCACCGAGGCCGTGCCCGCGCCGCTCCGGCCGGTCCAGCCGTCCGGGACCGGGATGCTGATGCCGTTGTAGAGGTCCGTCGCGAAGCCCGGATCGGTCTCGGGCCGGCCGGACTCGTCCGGCGCCGGATTCTGCCCCCCGGAGCCGCCGGACCCGCCCGAGCCATCGGAGCCTCCGTCACCGTCCGAACCCCCGGAGCCGCCGGGTGCCCCGTTCGGGCCGCCCTCCTGGCCGCCCCCGGGCCCGCCCGGCACGCCCTGGCCGTTCGGGCCGCCGGGGCTCGCCGAGGCCGCGTCGCCGCCGCGCCCGTCGTCCCTGGTCAGCGCGTACACGCCACCGCCGATGCCGGCGAGGACGGCCACGGCCGCCGCGACGGCTATGCCGGTCCGCAGCCCGCGCCGCGGCGCGGAGGGGGCGTACGCGGGATAGGGACCGGCCGCCGCCGGGTACCCCGGGGGACCCCATGCGGCCGCCGACCCGACGGGGCGGACCTGGTCGGTCCATGTCGTACCGTCCCACCAGCGCTCGGTGGCGGGAGCGTCATCTGTCTGCCCGGGGTCGGGGTACCAGCCGGGGGGAGTCACCTGCGTCATGGACCCACCGTATGAGTCGAGGGTGAAAGGCGGATGAGAGGGCTCCCCCTCCGACGATTCTTGACGCGAGCATGCGCAGCCTGGGGACGGCCGGGTCCGGGCGGACACGGAGGCCCACCGGACGGATGAAGAACGCCAGTACCAGGAGTGCGCCGGGCGTGCGCGGCGCACGGCGCGGGCGTCGGCTCGCGGGCGTGAAGCGGCGGAACCCGGCGGGCGCTGGCCGACGCCCCGGCACGCCGGACGCGACCGGCCCGACCGGACCTCCGCGGCACCCGTGCGCCACGTCCCGGAGGAGCGCTCCCGGAGAGGGCGTGCAGGTCACGGTTGCGCGCGGGGGCGCTCGTGCCGGTACTCCCCGCGGTCACCCGCGGTCCGGCCGGGCGCGGTCCGGGGTTGCCTGTGAAGGAGGAAAATTACCTTCATTTTTCTAGCAGTTGACTATCCGTCATTTCCACCTGGGAAGACGGGACATGGACCGGCGTGCGCTCCGCGCGGTCGCCGTCGTCCGTCCCGGCAACTGGTGCCGGGTCCCGCCTCCGCCACGGCTCCCGTGAGGCTAGGCTCATGAGAGTTACGTCGTACGGGCGACCTGGGGAGGTAACGGGATGACGGAGGCACGGCCCGGAGCGGTCGCCTCGGCCTCCCTGTGGGAGCGCGACGGGGAAGTCGCCACCCTCGGAGAGGCGATCACCGCGCTGCGCGCGGACTCGGCCACCTCGGGCACCGTGCTGGTGCTCACCGGAGAGGCCGGACTCGGCAAGACCGCCCTCCTGGCCGAGGCGCGCAGGATCGCGGAGAGCAACGGCTGCGCCGTGTGGTCGGCGCGCGGCGGCGAGACCGTCACGTCCGTCCCCTTCAACGTCGTACGGCAGCTGCTCCAGCCGGCCCTGCTCTCGCTGCTCCCGGAAGAGGCCCGCGAGTACCTGGGGGACTGGTACGACATCGCCGGGCCCGCCCTCGGCATCGCCGAACCGGGCGACCGGCAGCCCGACCCGCAGGGCGTCTGCGACGGTCTGGTCGCCGCGGTGCGCCGGCTCGCGAAGCGCGAATGGCCGCTCGTGCTGCTCATCGACGACGCGCACTGGGCCGACCAGGAGACCCTGCGCTGGCTGGCCTCGTTCGCCGAGCGCCTGGACGACCTGTCCGTCCTCGTCGTGATGGCCCGCAGGCCCGGCGGGGTCGGCGGCGAGAGCGCCCGGCTGCTCGACGCGGTCGCCGCGGTGGCCCGCCCGGTCTCCACGCTGACCGCGCTGACCCCGGCAGCCACCGAGGGACTCACCCGGGCCACGCTCGGCGAGCACGCCGACGCGCCCTTCTGCCGCGAGGTCTGGGCGGTCACCGGCGGCAACCCGTACGAGACCGTCGAGCTGCTCGCCAAGGTCCAGGACAGCGACCTGGAACCGGTCGAGGGCTCGGCCGCCGAGCTGCGCGACCTGAACCGCTCCGCCCGCGGCCGCGGACTCGTCGCCCGCCTCGAAGGACTCGGCATCGACGCCACCCGGTTCGCCTGGGCCGCCGCGATCCTCGGCACCGGGATCTCCCTCGACCTCGCCGCCCAGCTCGCCGGAATGCCGGACGACGACGCCTCCCGCTGCGCCGAACTGCTGGGCGCCGCCCGCATCCTGACCGCCGTCGGATCAGCGGGCGGCCGGTCGGGGTCCGAGGAGCTGGAGTTCGTCCACCCGCTCATCGCCTCGGCGGTCTACCGCTCCATCCCGGACGCCCTGCGCACCGCGATGCACGGCCAGGCGGCCTGGGCGGTCACCGAGTCCGGACGCGGTGCCGCCGCGGCCTCCCGCCATCTGCTCGAAGTCCATCCGGACGACGATCCCGAGCTCGTCGAGCAGATGCGCGAAGCCGCCCGCGAACACCTCGCCGTCGGCGCCCCGGACGCGGCCCGGCGCTGCCTGGAGCGCGCCCTGAAGGAGCCGCCGCTGCCCGAGGTGCACGCACGGGTCCTGTACGAACTGGGCTGCGCCACGCTGCTGACCGCGCCGGCCACGACCATCGGCCACCTCCGGGCCGCGCTGGAACGCCCCGGTCTCGAGGAGACCGAGCGGGTCGACGCCGTCTTCCGGCTCTCCCAGGCACTCCTGCACAACAACCAGCTGGACGAGGCCGTCCGCACGGTCGACGCCGAGGTCGAGCAGCTGGAACCGGGACCCGCGCGGATGCGCCTCCAGGCCGTGCACTACATGTGGGAGGGAATCCACGCCGGCGAGGAGCGCGCCGGACAGTCCAGCGGCCTCGCCGAGCTCGTCACGACCTGCACGGGTCGCGACAACTCCGAGCGCGCGCTGCTGATACTGCGCGGCTTCGACGCCATGCCCCGCGGCGAGAACGCCGAGGTGGTCGTGGAACTCTGCGACCGCGCACTCGTCAACGGCCGCCTGGCACCCGGACTCGCCTGGACCGACACGGAGTGGGGCGTCGAACTCCTGCTGATGCTGGGCAGCGCGTACGCCTACACCGACCGGCTGGACCGCGCCGAGAGCCTGTTCAGCGAGGCCCTGCACGCCTATGTGAAGGCGGGCTGGAGCGGCGGCCACCTCTCGCTGGCCAACGCCTACCTCGGACTGGCCCTGCGCAGGCGGGGCCGTCTGGCCGACGCCGAGCACTACCAGCGCGCGTCGCTGCGGCTCGCGGAGCGGGTCGGTCGCGGACTGCCCTGTACTGGTCGGCGACCTGCGGGCTCATCGACACCCTGCTGGCCCGCGGGCACGTCGGGGAGGCGGCGGAGATCGCCGAGCGCTACGGCTTCGCACCTCCGTACCCCGCCACGATCGTCCTGCCCGACACCCGTTCGGTGCGCGGCCGGCTCCTGCTCGCCACCGGCCGCGCCAAGGAGGGCATCAACGAACTGGAGGCGGCGGAGAAGGCCGCCGCCGCGCGCGGCCACCACAACACGGTGCTCGCGCCCTGGGCCGTCGACCTCGCGCGGGCACTCGCCAACGAGGACCCGGCCCGCGCCGCCTCCCTCGCCGCGGACGCCCGCCGCCAGGCCGAGCGGTTCGGCACCGACACGGCGATCGGCGAGGCCCTGCGGTGCGCCGCCGCCCTCGAGACCGGTCAGCGCGCGGTCCGGCTGGCGGCCCAGGCCGTCACCTATCTGGAAGCCTCGCCCTGCCAGTACGAACACGCGGCGGCCCGCATCGAGTACGGCATCGCGTCCCGCTCGGTGCCGGAACTGAACAAGGGCCTCACCCTGGCCCGCAGTTCAGGCGCCGACGGCCTGGCGGCGAAGGCGGAGGCGGCCCTGGCGGGTCTGTGACGAGCCCCCGGCCGCCTCGCGATCGGGGTCAGTCCGGCGGGCTCGACGGAGAGTCCCCGGCCTCCTCGGTGTCCTCCGCCAGCACCCGTTGTGCCACCGCGAACGCCGAATTGGCGGCCGGGACGCCGCAGTAGACCGCGCTCTGGAGCAGCACCGCGCCGATCTCGTCCTCGGTGAGTCCGTTGCGGCGGGCCGCCCGGACGTGCAGGGCAAGCTCGTCGAGGTGGCCGTGCGCCACCAGCGCGGTCAGTGTGACCAGGCTGCGTTCGCGGCGGCTGAGCGTCGGGTCGGTCCAGATCTCGCCCCAGGCGTAGCGCGAGATGAACTCCTGGTACCGGGCCGTGAAGGGGGTCTGCCGGGCCTGCGCGCGGTCCACGTGCGCGTTGCCGAGGACCTGGCGGCGCACCCGCATACCGGGCCCGGCGTCGCCGGAGAGGTGCGCACGCAGGGCCGTCAGCACGGCCTCGGGACACTGGGCGGGCGCCAGATGCGAGGCGCCGGGGATCTCCACGAGCGCCGCGCCCGGCACGGCGTCCGCGATCTCCCGCAGGTGCGCGGGCGGTGTCGCGGGGTCCTCGCGCCCGGCGATCAGCAGCGTCGGCACGGTGATCGACGCCAGCCGGTCGCGGAGGTCGAACGCGGCCAGGGCGTCGCAGCAGGCGGCGTACGCCTCCGGGTCGGCGTCCCGGTGGTCCTGGACCAGTGCCGGCACGGTGAAGCCGGCGGTGAACCAGCGGGAGTCGGCGGTCGCCGCGACGGGCCCGAGCCCCTCGCGGCGCACCAGTTCGGCCCGTTCCTCCCACGGCTTCGACCCGTTGAAGTGGGCCGAGGAACAGATGGCGGCGAGGGAGGTGAGCCGCTCGGGGTGGTGCACCGCCAGATGCAGGCCCACCGCGCCGCCCAACGAGACACCGGCGTAGGCGAATCGGCCGATGCCGAGGGAGTCGGCCAGCTCCAGCACCAGCGCGGCCAGGTCCGCGACCGTCGCCCCGGGGCCGATCGCCCCGGCCGGCGCACCGCCGTGTCCGGGCAGGTTCCAGCGCACCACCCGGTGACCGGCGGACAGTTCGGGCGCGACCTTGTCCCACAGGGCGTACGACGTCCCGAGCGAGGGCCCGAGGAGCAGCGGGGGAGCGGAGGGGGACCCCTCCGTGTAGTGGGTGAGCAGGTTCGCGGTCAACGTCGCTCCAGAGCGCGGTCGGTGAGGACTCCGGCGGAGCCCGTGTAACGGGTCGGGTCGGTCAGGTCGGCGAGGTCGACCCCGGACAGCCCCTGGAGGGCGGGCTCCTCGCCGAGCAGCTCCGCGAGGGGGCGGCGCTCACCGGCGGCCCGTTCGGCGGCCCGGGTCAGCAGCTCCTTGGCGCGGGCCCGGCCGAGGACGGGGGCGAGTTCGGCGGCCAGCCGCTCGGAGACGATCAGCCCATGGGTGATGCCGAGGTGTTCGCGCATCGCGTCGGCGTCGACCACCAGCCCCTCGGCGAGTTCGGCCGTGTCCCGGGCCGCCCCGCCGACCAGCCGCAGCAGATCGCGCAGGGGTTCCCACTCGGCGTGCCAGGCCCCGGCCGGCCGCTCGTCCTCGGCCGCCATCGCGCCGTACAGCGTCGCCGCCAGCAGGGGCGCGCGCCGGGCGGCGGAGGCGACGAGGGTCGCCCTGACCGGGTTCGCCTTGTGCGGCATCGCGGACGAGCCGCCGCCGGAACCCTCGGCCAGTTCGGCGATCTCCGTGCGCGAGAGGGTGAGCACGTCGACGGCGGTCTTGCCGAGCGCACCGGCCGTGAACGCCAGCACCCCGGCCAGGTCCCCGATCGGGGTGCGCAGGGTGTGCCAGGGCAACACCGGCTCGGCGAGGCCCAGTTCGCGGGCGTACGCGGCGACGAGGGCCCGGGTGTCGTCCGCGCCGAAAGCGGTGAAAGCCGCCAAGGTGCCTGCTGCGCCTGCCAGTTGGGCAGGCAGGGAGACCCGCACGGTGCGCAGCCGGTCCCGGGCGTCGAGCACGAGCGACCGCCACCCCGCCGCCTTCAGTCCGAACGTCGTCGGCACGGCGTGCTGGGTGAGCGTGCGGCCGGGCATGACGGTGTCCCGGTGCTCCGCCGCCAGTCGGGCGAGCCGGGCGTCCGTCCGCTCCAGGTCGGCCAGGACGAGGTCCAGGGTGCGGGCCGCGACGAGCATCGCGGCCGAGTCCAGGACGTCCTGGCTGGTGGCGCCCCGGTGGACGTAGGCGCCGAACTCGGCGGGGACGGCCGCCGTCAGGTCCGTGACCAGGGGGATCACCGGGTTCCCGCCGCCGCGGGCGCGCAGCGCGATCGAGGCGAGGTCGAAGTCGGCGGCCTCGGCGGCGCGGGTCACCGCAGCCGCGGCCTCGGCCGGGGCCAGCCCCAGGGACGCCTGGGCCCGGGTCAGCGCGGCCTCCGCGTCGAGCATGGCTCGCAGATAGGCGCGGTCGCTCGTCGCGGCCGACGCCGGGGAGCCGGCCCGGCCGGGGGCGAGCAGACCGGTGTCGGCCGCGAGGGGGTCGGCAGGTGTCACGGGAACTCCAGGAAGACCGTCTCGCCTTCGCCCTGAAGGCGGATGTCGAAACGGTACGTCCGCGGCGCGCCCTCGGCCGCGATCAGCGTGGCGCGCCGCTCGTCGGACAGCGCGTCGAGCAGCGGGTCCGGGCCGTCGGCCAGATAGGCGCGGGTGAACAGATGGTGCGTCAGCCCCCGGGCGAACACGCACACCGCGATGTACGGCACCCCGGCGTTCCCCGGCGGCAGCGTGCGCAGCGCGTACCGGCCGTCGGCGTCGGTGGGGACCCGGCCGAAGCCGGTGAAGTCGACCCCGTCGCGGCCGAGGAAGCCGCCCGTGGACGGGTCGCGGCGCAGGGAGCCCGGGGCGCCCTTCAGGGAGCCGTCGGGCGCGGCCTGCCAGAAGTCGAGCAGGGCGTCAGGGACCGGCGCGCCCGCCCCGTCGTACACCTGGCCGTGCAGGGTGATCGTGTCGGGGTGGCCCGGGGGCGCGATCTCGCCCCCGCCGGGGAAGGGCAGGGCGTGGCCGTAGAAGGGGCCGATGGTGTGGGCGGGGGTGGGCAGGGGCCGCTCGGTCATGCTCATCGGCCTTCCTCGATCCAGGTGGCGGAGGGGCCGTCGAGGACGATGTCCCAGGCGTAGCCCAGGGAGAACTCGGGCCGCGACAGCTCGTGGTCGTAGGCGGCGACCAGCCGGGCGCGGGCGGCCTCGTCGGTCACCGACCGCAGGATCGGGTCGTAGGGGAAGAGCGGGTCGCCGGGGAAGTACATCTGGGTGACCAGCCGCTGGGTGAACGCGGTGCCGAAGACCGAGAAGTGGATGTGCGCGGGCCGCCAGGCGTTGGTGTGATTGCCCCAGGGATACGGTCCCGGTCTGACCGTGGTGAAGGAGTACCGTCCCTGATCGTCCGTCAGGGTCCGCCCCACGCCGGTGAAGTTGGGGTCCAGCGGGGCGGGGTGCTGCTCGCGCAGATGGGCGTACCGGCCGGCGGCGTTGGCCTGCCAGATCTCGACGAGCTGCCCGCGCACCGGGCGGCCGGCACGGTCGAGCAGCCGGCCCGAGACGGTGATCCGCTCGCCGATCGGCTCGCCCCGGTGCTGCAGGGTGAGGTCGTTGTCGATCTCGGTGATGTCGGTGACCCCGAAGACCGGGCCCGACAGCTCGACCGTCTCCGGGTCGCCGCCGCTCACGGCCACGAGCGGCTGCTTCGGGTGGCGCAGCCGTGAGCTGCGGTACGGGGGGTAGTCGCGCGCGGGGTGGTGCCGTACGGGCGAGCCGCCGGCCACCGCCTTGTCGTACGCGTCCTGGTGGTCCTTGATCTCGGCGTCGATCTCCGCCTGAGTGAGAGCCATGGTCGGGTTCCTAGCGTTCGAGGACGAGGGCGAGGCCCTGGCCCACGCCGATGCAGAGGGTGGCGACGCCGGTTCCGCCTCCCTTGCGGGCGAGTTGGTGGGCGACGGTTCCGGCGAGCCGGGCTCCGGAGGCGCCGAGTGGATGGCCGAGGGCGATGGCGCCGCCCTGCGGGTTGAGGATCGCGGGGTCGAGGTCGGGCCATTCGGCGAGGCAGCCGAGGACCTGGGCGGCGAAGGCCTCGTTCAGCTCCAGCACCGACAGGTCGTCGAATCCCTTGCCCGCCTTGGCCAGGGCGCGGTTGACGGCCTCGACGGGGGCGAGTCCGAAGTACTGCGGATCGATGCCGGAGACGCCGGTCGCGGAGACCCGGGCCAGTGGTTCGCGGCCGGTGGCCGCCAGCCCCTCGGCGTCGGTCAGCAGCAGGGCCGCCGCGCCGTCGTTCAGGGGTGAGGCGTTGCCCGCGGTCACCGTGCCCGCTTCCGCCCGGAAGGACGGCTTCAGGCGGGCCATGGCGTCGAGGGAGGCGTCGGCGCGTACGCATTCGTCGGCGCCGAACCCGACCGGCGGACCCTTGCGCGCGGGCAGGGACAGCGGGGCGATCTCGGGGTCGAAGAGACCCTCGGCCTGGGCCCGGGCCGCCTTCCGATGACTGGTGAGGGCGAACTCGTCCTGCTGTTCCCGGGTGATCTTGTGCTTGTCGGCGATGAGTTCGGCGGACTCGCCGAGCGGGATGGTCCACTGCGGGTCCATCCGGGGGTTGACCATGCGCCAGCCGAGCGTCGTGGAGTACAGCTCGGTGTGCCCGGCGGGGAACGCCCGCTCGCTCTTGGGCAGGACGTAGGGCGCTCGGGTCATGGACTCGACGCCGCCGGCCAGCGCGATCGAGGCGTCGCCGAGCGCGATGGCGCGGGCCGCCTGGATCACGGCTTCGAGTCCGGAGGCGCACAGACGGTTGACGGTCACGCCCGGCACGGAGGTGGGCAGCCCGGCCAGGAGCGCGGCCATGCGGGCCACGTTCCGGTTCTCCTCGCCCGCCCCGTTGGCGTTGCCGAGGTACACGTCGTCGATGCGGGCGGGGTCCAGGTCCGGGGTCCGGGCGAGGAGTTCGCGTACGGCGTGCGCCGCCAGGTCGTCCGGGCGGACGGCGGCCAGCGCGCCGCCGTACCTGCCGACGGGCGTGCGCACGGCGTCGACGATGTAGACGTCCTTCATGATCCGATCCCCTCCGGGACGACGATGTCGGCGGCGGTCCTCGCCGCGATCTCCGCGGCGGTGACGCCCGGCGCGGTCTCCACCAGCACCAGTCCGGCTTCGGTGACGTCGAGGACGCCCAGGTCGGTGATGATCCGGTTCACACAGGCCTTCCCGGTGAGCGGCAGCTCGCACTCGCGCAGGATCTTGGGCGATCCGTCCTTGGCGGTGTGCGTCATGACGACGATGACCGTCCGGGCGCCGTGGACGAGGTCCATCGCGCCGCCGATGCCGGTGATCATCTTGCCGGGGACGGCCCAGTTGGCGAGATCGCCGCCGGCCGACACCTGCATCGCGCCGAGCACGGCGACGTCGATGTGCCCGCCGCGGATCATCCCGAAGGACAGCGCGGAGTCGAAGTACGAGGCACCCGGCAGGACCGTGACGGTCTCCTTGCCCGCGTTGATCAGGTCCGGGTCGACCTGGTCCTCGGCCGGGTAGGGGCCGGTGCCCAGGATGCCGTTCTCGGACTCCAGGATCACCTCGACCCCGGCGGGGAGGTGGTTGGGGATCAGCGTCGGCAGGCCGATGCCGAGGTTCACGTACTGGCCGTCGGTGAGTTCGCGCGCGGCGCGGGCGGCCATCTCTTCCCTGCTCCAGGGCATCACGCGCCCACCGTTCCGTCCGTGGCGGACGCCGAGACCGTCCGCTTCTCGATCATCTTGGAGTCCGCCTGCTCGCGGGTCAGGGCCACGACGCGCTGCACGAAGATGCCGGGCAGGTGCACCGCGTCCGGGTCGATGGCGCCCGGCTCGACGAGCTCCTCGACCTCGGCGATCGTCACCCGGCCTGCCATCGCGGCGAGCGGGTTGAAGTTCCGGGCGGACTTGTTGAAGACGAGGTTGCCGTGCCGGTCGCCCTTCGCGGCCCGCACCAGCGCGAAGTCGGTGCGGATGCCGTGCTCCAGCACGTACGCGGTGCCGTCGAACTCCCGCACCTCCTTGGGCGGGGAGGCCACCGTGACGCCGCCGTGGCCGTCGTAGCGCCAGGGCAGCCCGCCCTCGGCGACCTGGGTGCCGACCCCGGCGGGCGTGTAGAAGGCGGGGATCCCGGCGCCGCCGGCGCGCAGCCGCTCGGCCAGGGTGCCCTGCGGGATCATCTCGACCTCCAGCTCGCCGGCCAGGTACTGCCGGGCGAACTCCTTGTTCGCGCCGATGTACGAGCCGGTGACCCGGGCGATGCGTCCGGCGGCGAGCAGGGTCGCGAGTCCGCGGTCCATGGCCCCGCAATTGTTGGAGACGACCCCGAGCTCGCGTACGCCCCGCTCGTGGAGCGCCCGGATCAGTACGTCGGGCACGCCGCTGAGGCCGAATCCGCCGACCGCCAGGGTCGCGCCGTCCGGTACATCGGCCACCGCCTCCAGGGCCGTGGCGACCACCTTGTCCATCCGTGAAGCCCCATCTCTCCCGAGTGTCCTGCACCTCCAATTAATCAGCACACTGATTAATTTTCGAGGTGCCCGACACGCTGCCATCCGGAGTTCGGCCCGTCAAGACTCCAGATAGGCGACGTTGGGGGAGTGGTCGGCGGGATCGGCGAGGGCGAGACAGTCGTCGGGTGGGCGGGTATCGTTCAGTGCACCAACGAATGGGAACGCACCGGCGCCCACCGGATCCGAGGAGCGCACATGGCCGCGGTGGACCTCTCCACCCACCCCGGGCACCTGGCCCGGCGTCTGCAGCAGGCCCACTACCTGCTGTGGAACACGATGGTCTCCGAGGAGATCACCTCGCCCCAGTTCGCGGTCCTGAACGCGCTCGTCGCCGAGCCCGGTCTCGACCAGCGCACAGTGGGGGAGCGGGTGGGGCTCGACCGGTCCACCATCGCGGAGGTCATCAGCCGGCTCGGGCGCCGCGCCCTGCTGGACAAGGTGCGCGACCCCCAGGACGGACGGCGGTTCCTGCTCCGGCTCACGGACGAGGGGCTGCGCGTCCACCGGAAGCTGACCGTCCGCACGGCGCGCATGAACCAGGTGTTCCTGGCGCCCCTCTCCGCGGCCGAACAGGACCTCTTCTTCGACCTCATCCAACGGGTCTCGGACGCGGCCGAGGGGCTCCGCAACCCGGGGGAGCCCGTCCGGGCACAGCCCTGAGGTCGGTGCCCCGGGTTCAACGTCCCGGTGAAGGCTCGCGGTTCACCCCCGGGCTCACGCCTTGACGAGGACGACCCACACCTGGCCGGGGGCGAAGTTCAGCGGTGCGCCGTCCGCGGTGGTGAACCGGGTGCCGTCGGTCGCCGCGGGGCGTGTCCACCGCGCGTCGAAGACGCGGCCGTCGCGCAGCACCTGGGCCGTGCCCGAGCCCACCGACTCGGTGAACGGCGTGTTGTTGCCGAGGAAGTCGTGGTACTTCGACGAGCGCACCTTCACGTGCTGGACGACCACCGTCGCCGGGGCCACCTTCCTGCCGTCGGTCGTCACCGTCGGGGTGCCGTCCATGGCCACCAGCCAGCGTCCGCGGTCGGCGGACCAGGTGAAGGTGAAGCGGGCCGAGGGGAAGCGGACGGTCAGGGAGTCCTCGGGGGTGCCGCCCGCGGGCGCGGCACCGAAGCGGAAGCCTGTGGTCAGCGCCGCGTCGCCGGGCACGGAGTCCATCAGCCGCCGGGGACGCAGATACAGATTGTGCGGCGCGGCCTTGCCCGAGCCCCGGTACCAGGCGTCGGGCACCTTCCCGGCCGGTTCGGGATCCAGCGGGGCGTCGTCTATCAGCGGCAGCAGTTTGTGCTGGGCCCCGGAGAAGGCGAGCGTCGGGTCGTGGAACTGTCTCAGCAGTTCCAGATCCGACTCCCGGGCGCTGCGCACGGGTCCGACGGAGTCGGGCAGGGTGGTGGCGAAGACCGCCATCAGCCGGCTCAGTCCGCCCTCGACCTGCTCCGCGTAGACCACGTCCGCCGCGTCGAGCCCCGTCTGGGGGCGGGCGTCGGGCGCGTTGTCTATCTTCACGGCGAGCACCGGACCGGCGTTCGCCGTGTCCGTCCCGCTCGGGCTCGGACTCTGGCTCTGACTCGGGGACCGGCTGTCGTGGGCGGCTCCGCCCCCCGAGGTGCAGCCCGACACCAGGGAACCCGCCACCGTGACCGCCAGCAGCGCCGCCGTCCACGCGCCCCGCCGTGCCCGCACCATCTCTCGCATGCCCACCGTGCCACCTGTCCCGTGCCATCGATTGTGCGTTCAACAGTCCATCGATGGCTATACCCGATCGTTTCTGCCTGTGTGGGGCGAGTGAAGTGATCGGCTCGGCGGGGTGATCCGTGCAGGGTCGAACAGGGGGCGCGGACGACATGGTTCCGTGCCCGGTGTGTCAGCTCCGCGGCCCCAGGATCTCCGCCAGGTCGTAGCCGACCGGCTCCTCCAGTTGCGCGTACGTGCAGCTCTCGGCGGTACGGTCGGGACGCCATCGGCGGAAGCGGGCCGTGTGGCGGAACCGTACGCCGTTCTCCATGTGGTCGTACGCCACCTCGGCCACCCGCTCGGGCCGGACCGGGATCCAGGACAGGTCCTTCTTCGCCGACCACCGGCTGGGCGCGCCCGGCAGCCGGGCCGACTCGTGCGCCGACTCCTGCGCCCAGGCCGCCCACGGATGGTCGGCCGCGTCCTCCAGCCGCAGCGGCTCCAGCTCCTCCACCAGCTCCGCCCGCCGCTTCATCGTGAACGCGGCGCTCACGCCCACGTGCTGGAGCGTGCCCCCGTCGTCGTACAGGCCCAGCAGCAGCGAGCCGACGACGGGCCCGCTCTTGTGGAAGCGGTACCCGGCGACGACGACGTCCGCCGTCCGCTCGTGCTTGATCTTGTACATGGCACGCTCGTCCCGCAGATACGGCAGCGTGAGGGGCTTCGCCATGACCCCGTCGAGCCCCGCCCCCTCGTACTGCTCGAACCACCGCTCGGCCACCTCGCGGTCCGTGGTCGCGGGCGCCACATGGACCGGCGCCGTCGCCTCGGACAGCGCCGTCACCAGCAGCGCGCGCCGGTCGCCCAGCGGCGCGTCAAGGAGCGAGGCGTCGGCGAGGGCCAGCAGGTCGAAGGCCACGAAGGAGGCCGGCGTCTTCTCGGCCAGCATCCGCACCCGCGAGTCGGCGGGATGGATCCGCTCCGTGAGCGCGTCGAAGTCGAGCCGCCCCTCCCGGGCGATCACGATCTCCCCGTCCATCACGCACCGCTCCGGCAACCGCTCCCGCAGCGCCTCGACCAACTCCGGAAAATACCTGGTCAGCGGCTTGCCGGTACGACTGCCGATCTCGATCTCGTCCCCGTCCCGGAACACGATCGCCCGGAACCCGTCCCACTTCGCCTCGTAGTGCATGTCCGGCGGAATCTTCGCCACGGCCTTGGCGAGCATCGGCTTGACGGGGGGCATGACCGGCAGATCCATACTTCGATTCTGCGCGGAGGCGCGGGCTTCCGCCCGGTGTGCGGGGTGCGTGAGCTGGGCCTACCGTGGCTCGCATGGGCGATGCGGTGGAACTCGAAGCGGCCGGCCGGAGCGTTCGTCTGTCCAGCCCGGACAAGATCTTCTTCCCGGAGCGCGGCTTCACGAAGCTGGACCTCGCCCAGTACTACATCGCCGTCGGCGACGGCATCCTGCGCGCCCTGCGCAACCGCCCCACCACCCTGGAGCGCTACCCGGACGGGGTGACCGGTGAGTCCTTCTTCCAGAAGCGGGCGCCCAAGAACATGCCCGACTGGATCCCGACCGCCCACATCACCTTCCCCAGCGGCCGCAGCGCCGACGAGATGTGCCCCACCGAGCCCGCCGCCGTCCTGTGGGCCGCCCAGTTCGGCACGCTCACCTTCCATCCGTGGCCGGTCCGCCGCGACGACGTCGACAGCCCCGACGAACTGCGCATCGACCTCGACCCGCAGCCCGGCACGGACTACGCCGACGCGGTGCGCGCCGCCCACGAACTGCGCGAGGTCCTGCACGAGTACGGCGGGCTGCGGGGCTGGCCCAAGACCTCCGGGGGCCGGGGGCTCCATGTCTTCGTGCCGATCCAGCCGCGCTGGACCTTCACCCAGGTGCGCCGGGCCGCCATCGCGGTCGGGCGCGAGCTCGAACGCCGCATGCCCGACCAGGTCACCATCGCGTGGTGGAAGGAGGAGCGAGGCCAGAAGATCTTCGTCGACTACAACCAGACCGCCAGGGACCGCACCATCGCCTCCGCCTACTCCGTACGGCCCCGACCGCACGCCCCGGTCTCCGCGCCGCTGCGCTGGGACGAGGTGGAGGACGCCCGGCCCCGGGACTTCGACCTGGCGACCATGCCGAAGCGCTTCGCCGAACTCGGCGACGTGCACGCCGACATGGACGAGCACGCCTTCTCCCTCGAGGCCCTGCTGGAACTCGCCAGCCGCGACGAGCACGACCACGGTCTCGGCGACCTGCCCTATCCGCCCGAGTATCCGAAGATGCCGGGCGAACCCAAACGGGTGCAGCCGAGCCGCGCGAAGCACGAGGACGCCGGGTCGTCCGGCGGCTGAACCGGCCGGGCCGACGCTCGTCGATGGACCGGCCCGTCGGCGGAGCCGTTCGCGAGCGGCCCGGGCTCAGCCACCCACTGCGGCCACCAGTGCCCGGCGGTCCCGAGCAGTGCCGCGTCCGCGGCCACGTCGTAGCGCACGTTCCCGGTCGAGCCGTCGTTGCCCCCCACTGACAACGGGCCCGGCACGGCCGGGCGTCGGCGCGGGCGGCGGACGGAGACAAGAGGCGATACGGGCCGGATCCGCCCCGGCGGGGCACTGGGGGTCTCGCCGAAATCGCCCTCCGCGTAGATCGGTTCGAGCCGTTTTCGAAGATCGGGGAGCACCCCACCGGAGCGGGCCCTACCGCGGCTATTCTGATCCGCATCCGCCGAGGAGGTGCCCTGAGGTGACCGAGACAGCGTCGCGCCCCACGCTGGAGGCCGTGGCCGCGCGGGCCGGGGTCTCCCGGGCCACCGTGTCGCGCGTCGTGAACGGTGGGGACGGGGTCCGCGAGCCGCTCGCCGAGCGGGTGCGCCGGGCCGTCGAAGAACTCGGGTACGTTCCGAACCAGGCCGCCCGCAGCCTCGTCACCCGACGCCACGACGCCGTGGCCGTCGTGATCGCCGAGCCGGAGACCAGGGTCTTCGCCGACCCCTTCTTCGCCCTCCAGCTCCGCGGCATCAGCAAGGAACTGACCGCCCACGACTCCCAGTTGGTCCTGCTCCTCACGGAGGGCCGTGACGATCACGCCCGGGTCGCCCGCTATCTCGCCGGCGGCCATGTCGACGGCGCGCTCGTCTTCTCGCTGCACCTCGACGACCCGCTGCCGGGCCTGATCCACGGCGCGGGCGTGCCGACCGTCTTCGGCGGGCGGCCCGGCTGGGGCGACGGCGTCCGCGAGGCGGTGTACGTCGACTGCGACAACCGCGGCGGGGCCCGCCAGGCCGTCCGCCATCTGCTCGGTCTCGGGCGCACACGCGTCGCCCACATCACCGGCGCCCTCGACCAGACGTCCGCGGTCGACCGGCTCGACGGCTACCGGGACGTCATGGGCGACGCCGACCCGGCGCTCGTCGCGCAGGGCGACTTCACCCCCTCCGGCGGTGAACGCGCGATGAGAGAACTGCTGGAGCGCCGGCCCGACCTGGACGCGGTGTTCGTGGCGAACGACCTGTCCGCCCTCGGCGTGCTGCGCGTGCTGCGCGAGGCGGGACGGCGGGTGCCCGAGGACGTCGCCGTGATCGGCTTCGACGACATGCTGCCGATAGCCGAGCAGACGGAGCCGCCGCTGACGACGGTCCGTCAGGACATAGAGGACATGGGCCGGTTGATGGCCCGGCTGCTGATCGGCGGGCTTGAGGGCGGGTCCGCCGGCAAGGACCCGGTGCCCGGGCGTTCCGGAGTGGTCCTGCCGACGACGGTGGTGCGCCGGGCCTCCGCGTAGCACCACCGCCACGCGGCGCGAGTCCTCCGGCCGGGTCACCCCGGTGAGCCCGCCGGCCGGGCCTGCGCGTGGCATCACGGTGGAGTGGCGCGAGTTGTTCGGCCGGGGCACCCCTTGTACGTGAGCCGGCCCTTCGGCCGGGGCGCCTCCATACGTGGGCCGGCCCTTCGGCCGGGGCGCCTCCATACGTGGGCCGGCCCTTCGGCCGGGGCGCCCCCATGCGTGGACCAGCCCTCCGGCCGGATCGCCCCCGTACGTGACCGAGTCCCTCGGCCGGCTCACCCCCGTACCGAGTGAACCCGTCGGCCAAGACCCCCGGACCGGCGCAAGCCCACCCGCCGGGTACCTCAGCCCTGCTGGGGCGCGCTCTTGATCACCGCGAAGCGGGCCCCGTAGGGATCCGTGAACCTGGCCATCCGGCCCACGCCCTCCAGGTCGGTGGCGGGCATGCGGACCGTGCCGCCGAGCTCCTGGACCTTGGCCACCACGGCGTCCGTGTCCGGGACCTCGATGTACGGCACCCAGGTGGCGCCGGTCCTCGCCTCGACCGGGTCGTCCGCGAGCGGCATCAGGCCGCCGAACATGCCCTCGTCCTCGGTCCCCGCCGGGTTGACGCAGGTGTAGATCCCGCCCGGGAACGAGACCGCCGAGGTGTTCCAGCCGAAGACCGCGTTGTAGAACGCGGCGGCCGACGCGATGTCCGGGGTGACGAGCTCGACCCAGCACAGGGAACCCGGGTCGCCCGCCATGCCGAGGCCCTCGGTCCGTCCGGGCTGCCAGACGCCGAACGTCACGCCCGCCCTGTCGGCGAGCATGGCCACGTGCCCCTCGCCCATCACGTCCACGGGCGCCATGAGCACCGTGCCCTTGGCCTGCTCGACCGCCTTGGCCGTGGCGTCGGCGTCCCCGGTCCTGAAGTACACGTTCCAGGACGGCGGGCCCTGCTCGGCGGAGATCTGCATAGCGCCGGCCACGGTCTTCCCGTCGACCTGGAAGAAGCCGTAGCCGCCGGCGTCCGGCCCCGCCGACTTGAACCGCCAGCCGAAGACGCCCTCGTAGAAGGCGATGGCGCCCGCGATGTCGGACGTGCCGACGTCCAGCCAGTTCGGGGAGCCGTTGACGAAGTCGGTGGTGAGCATGATCGCCCTCCTTTGGGGGTCCCGTTCCCTTTGGGCCCACTCTTCCACCGCCCACCGACAATCGCCGTGGGGCGCGTATACCGCCCGGATCGGCGGCGTCGTCACTCAAGGTGTCCGTCCCGGTTCTCGCCGTCGCCGTTTTCCTCCGCGCGCCGCCGTGCCCGGGGGCCGGTCCAGGGTCCATCATCGAGGCCGCCGGAAGCGTCGGAACGCGGCGTTGATCCCGCGTTGATCGAACGTTTTTCGGGTCGGGGCACGATCGTCCGCATGTACTCGCAAACCATCACCCCGACCGACCTCGCCTGGCAGGAGCAGGCGTTGTGCGCGCAGACGGGGGCGGACTTCTTCTTTCCCGAGCCGGGCAGCTCGGTGCGCGACGCCAAGCGCATCTGCGGGATGTGCGTGATGCGGTCGGCGTGCCTCGACTACGCGCTGAGCAACGACGAACGTTTCGGCGTGTGGGGCGGACTCTCCGAGAAGGAGCGTCTGGGCCTGCGACGCGCCCTGGAGTGACGCACCCCCGGCCGTCTGGCGCCGGTCACGTGCCTCGTCGGAGTGAGCGGCTTGGCATATGCGTATGGACCGTGCCAAATCTGCGTATGACGTCCTCTGATCGTTGTCACCGACACCGAAAGGGATGTCATGGCCGACAGCAAGGCCGGCAAAGCCAGGAAGGCCGCAGGATCGATCGGGCTCGTCGCCCCGATGGGGAAGCCCGCACCCGCGGAGGCTCCCCGGGCCGACGAGGAATGGCAGCTACCCGGGGGCAGCGCCCGCGTGTACTACGGGCAGGGCCGGCAGGGCGTGGTCCGGCCAGTGGTCCTGGCCGACGGGTTCAACCTCGGGCCGACCGATTTCGACTGGCTGTGGGACGGGCTGGAGAACGGCCGGTACCCGTTCGTCAGCGAACTGCGGCGGCGGGGACGCACGCTGATCCTCGTCGGGTTCGACGAGCGCAGCGAGTCCATCCTGCGCAACGCGGAGACGATGACCGCCGCGATCATGCGGACCATCGCGGAGCAGCTCGAAGACACCCGGCTGCTCGTCGGCGGGTTCAGCATGGGCGGCATCGTCGCCCGCTACGCGCTGGCCAAGATGGAGATGCAGCGCATGGACCACCGGGTCGGGGTCTACGCGTCGTTCGACAGCCCGCACCGGGGAGCGTGGGTGCCGATCGGACTCCAGGCGTTCGCGCACTACCTCGCCGACGCCGGCGACGACACGTACCTGCGCCAGATCGGCAGCCCCGCCTCGCAGCAGATGCTCTGGCGCCACCTGGACGCCGTCGACGGCACGCCGAAGGAGAGCCCGCTGCGCAAGGAGTTCAAGGAGCAGCTGGAGCGGGTGGGCGGCTGGCCGCGCATCCCGCGTCTGATCGGGGTGTCCAGCGGGCGCGGCGACGGAGTGGGCAACGGCGTGCGCGCCGGGGCGAAGGCACTGACCTGCGCGGGGCCGCTCTTCGACGGTACGTACTTCCTCGCCCAGCCCAAGGGCGAGGCCGTCGAGGTGGCCGTGCTCGACGGTGTCCTCGGGGGACCGCACACGATCACCACGAGCGGGTTCCCCGAGCTCGACGGCGCGCCCGGCGGGACGCTGGAGTCGTTCGGCATCGTGGGGGACACGCTCAGGGCGTTCGGCGAGAACGTCGACATGGTCCACCGGTCGGTGTGCTTCGTCCCGTCCGTCAGCGCGGTCGCCATCCGTGACCTGGACCGGCAGGAGAACCTGTACGCGAACATCGACCAGCTGCCCCCGGAGGAGTCGGATCTCGACGACTTCCTGCTCTCGGCGGACAACGACCCGCACGCGATCATGACGCCGGAGATCGGGGAGTGGGTCCTGGACCGGCTTCCCGACTAGACCCCGGCCGGGAGCGGATCGCTCTGGACTCCGGCCCGGGACCGGATCGGTCGGGGACCGTCCAGCCCCGGACCGGGTGCGGCCCGCAGGGCCACCACAGGCGCGGGACGCCATCCGGGCCTTGCGGGCGGCGAGCTTCTCGTCGAACTTCGAGGCTTCGGCGTTCAGCCCGCCCATGAAGAAGCCGAGCTCCTCCTGGGCCTTCAGGCCCTCGGGGCCGAGGCCGTCGATCTCCAGGACCTTGAGGTGGCGCAGCACCGGCTGGAGCACGTCGTCGTGGTGGATGCGCAGGTTGTAGACCTCGCCGATGGCCATCTGCGCGGCCATGCGCTCGAAGCCGGGCATGCCGTGACCGGGCATGCGGAAGTTGACGACGACGTCACGGACGGCCTGCATGGTCAGGTCGGGGGCGAGCTCGAACGACGCCTTCAGCAGGTTGCGGTAGAACACCATGTGCAGGTTCTCGTCGGTCGCGATGCGCGCCAGCATGCGGTCGCAGACCGGGTCGCCCGACTGATGACCGGTGTTGCGGTGCGAGATGCGGGTCGCGAGCTCCTGGAAGGCGACGTACGCGACCGAGTGCAGCATCGAGTGTCGGTTGTCCGACTCGAAGCCCTCGCTCATGTGCTGCATGCGGAAGGCCTCGAGCTTGTCCGGGTCCACCGCGCGCGAGGCGAGCAGGTAGTCGCGCATGACGATGCCGTGCCGGCCCTCCTCCGCGGTCCAGCGGTGCACCCAGGTGCCCCAGGCGCCGTCCCGGCCGAACAGGGACGCGATCTCGTGGTGGTAGCTCGGGAGGTTGTCCTCGGTGAGCAGGTTGACGACGAGCGCGATCCGGCCGATCTCGGTGACCTTGGACTGCTCCTTGTCCCAGGCCTCGCCGTCCTCGAAGATCCCGGGGAAGTTGCGGGCGTCGCTGAAGGGCACATACTCGTGCGGCATCCAGTCCTTGGCCACCTTCAGGTGGCGGTTGAGCTCCGTCTCGACGACTTCCTCCAGCGCGTACAGCAGGCGAGCGTCGGTCCAGGCGGAAGCCGGGCTGCCGAGGTCGGGAGAAGTGATCGTCACGGGTGCTCCAGGGGGACGGGACAACGAGCCAAGAACTAACCTACGGCATCGTAGGCTACGTCTCCGTAGGTTACGACTCCGTAGGTTAAGAAGCCCGTAAAGGGCTCTGATCAGCGGCGTTACCGGCCGGGAGTCGGGCATTTCCGGGCCATGACGGAGGGACCCGGGGCGCGCGGGGCCCAGGGCCGACTGGGTGACCCGCTCACTCGTTCAGACGTACAGCTCCCGGAGTCTCACCGAGAGACATGTCACACAGCCCTCGAGCTTCTCGAACTCGCCGATGTCCACCAGGACCGGCTCGTGGCCGAGGCCGGCGAGCAGCTCCGCCGTCTTCGGGGCGGACGCCGCCATCAGCAGCCGGTTGCCGCCCAGGAGCACGACGTGCGCCCCGGACTCCTCCGGCACCGCCAGGAAGCGGGGGAAGAGGGAGGGGGTGTCCACCAGCGGTTCGTGGCCGATCACCGTGCCGTCGGGCAGCGCGGTGACCGCCGACTTCAGGTGCAGCACCTTGCTCACCGGTACGGCGACGACCCGGGCCCCGAGCGGCTCGAAGACCGCGCGCAGCTGCTGGACCCCGGCGGCGTTCGTCCGTCCGCCGCGGCCCACGTAGATCGTGTCGCCCACCTTGAGGACGTCACCGCCGTCGAGGGTGCCCGGATCCCAGATCCAGTTCACCGAGCAGCCGAGCCGCGCCACCGCCTCCTCCACGCCCGCGGTCTCCGCGCGGCGGGACTCGGCGCCCGGGCGGGTGATCAGGGCGACGTTGCGGAAGACGACGACCGCGTCCTCGACGAACACCGCGTCCGGGCAGTCCTCGGCCGGGTCCACCTCGACGGTCTCCCAGCCGTGCGTTCGCAGCGCCTCGACGTACGCCTCCCACTGCTCGACGGCGAGGCCGACGTCCACCGCCTGGCGTTCCACATGCGTCACCAGCCCCTCGGCGAGGCGGGGGCCGGGCCTGCGGACGAGTGCTTTCTGACTGGGCACGGGCGGGTCTCCGAATCGGTGGGGGTGTCGGCGCAACATCATGCAGCGCCCTTCGCGCACGCAAAAGACCCCCGGCCTGGCGTCGGGGCACCGCCCACCCCCGACGCTAGGCCGCCTCCGCTTCCGGGACTATGAGGAATACCCGACAGTTTCCGGAGCGATTTCTTTCAGTTCTCCTCCTTCCAGCAGCAGCCGTCGCGTGATGCCGATCGACTCCAGGAACGGCATGTCGTGGCTGGCCACGATCAGCGCCCCCTCGTACGACTCCAGGGCCGCGGTGAGCTGGCGGACGCTCGCCATGTCCAGGTTGTTCGTCGGCTCGTCGAGCATCAGCAACTGCGGGGCCGGTTCGGCCAGCATCAGTGCCGCCAGCGCCGCGCGGAAGCGCTCGCCGCCGGAGAGCGTCTCCGCCGGCTGGTCGGCCTTGGCCCCCTTGAACAGGAAGCGGGCGAGCCGGGCCCGGATCCGGTTGTCGGTGGCCGCGGGCGCGTACCGGGCCACGTTCGCGGCGACGCTCAGCGCGTCGTCCAGGACGTCGAGCCGCTGCGGCAAGAAGCGCAGGGGCACATGAGCGTGCGCCTCGCCGGACACGGGGGCCAGCTCCCCGGCGATCGTGCGCAGCAGGGTCGTCTTCCCGGCTCCGTTCCGCCCGATGAGCGCGACGCGTTCCGGTCCCCGGAGATCGAAGATCCCGTTCACCCGTGATCCGTGCTGGAGTTCCAGCCGGTCGAGGGTCAGGACGTTGCGCCCCGGCGGCACGGCCGTGTACGGCAGGTCGATCCGGATCAGATCGTCGTCGCGTACGGCCTCCACCGCCTCGTCGAGACGCTCCTTCGCCTCGCTGAGCCGGCCCTCGTGCATGAGGCGGTGCTTGCCCGCGGACTCCTGCGCCGCCCGCTTGCGCGCACCCATCACGATCTTGGGCTCTCGCTTCTGCTCGTACATCTTCTGCCCGTATCGCTTGCGCCGGGCCAACTTGACCTGGGCGTCGATCAGTTCGCGTTTCTGCTTCTTCAGATCGGACTCGGCGACGCGCACCATGCGCTCCGCCGCCTCCTGTTCGGCGGCGAGCGCCTCCTCGTAGGCGGAGAAGTTGCCGCCGTACCAGGTGACCTCGCCGGAGTGCAGATCGGCGATCTGGTCGGCCAGGTCCAGGAGTTCACGGTCGTGGCTGACCACGATCATCACCCCGGACCAGGCCTCCACGGCCGCGTACAGCCGCCGCCGCGCGTACAGGTCGAGATTGTTGGTGGGTTCGTCGAGCAGCAGGACGTCGGGCCGGCGCAGCAGGAGCGCGGCCAGCCGCAGCAGCACCGACTCGCCTCCGGACACCTCCCCGATCGTGCGGTCCAGGTCGATGTGCCCGAGGCCGAGTTCGCCGAGGGTGGCCAGGGCCCGCTCCTCGACGTCCCAGTCGTCGCCGACGACGTCGAAGTGCTCCTCGGCCACGTCGCCCGCCTCGATGGCGTGCAGGGCGGCACGGACCGCGCGGATGCCGAGGGCCTCGTCGACCCGCAGCCCGGTGTCGAGGGTGACGTTCTGCGGCAGATGGCCGACCTCGCCGGCCACCTTGACGGTGCCGTCGGCCGGGGTGAGGCGGCCGGCGATCAGCTTCAACAGGGTCGATTTTCCTGAGCCGTTGATGCCGACGAGTCCGGTGATGCCCGGTCCGAAGGCGATCTGGAGACCGTCGAAGACCTCGGTGCCGTCAGGCCAGGAGAAGGACAGGGAGGTGCAGGCGACGGAGGTGGGGGACGTTGACATGAGAGCCTCGCGAATGCTGGATGCGGTCGGGGGTACGCGTAGGGGACACCGCGAGGCGACGACGATCCGGTTCGGAGGACGGAGAAGAAGGCTCCGCACCCAAGGACGGCTCGATACGCCGAGGTCGCACGCTGCGCACACAGGGGTCCGACGGGACCAGCCAGGTGTGACGCGGTGTCTCCGACCTCAGACGAGCAACGTCCTTCTCCATTCGACGGCAACAGAACCGCTCAACACCGTAGGGGCGGCCCCGAGGGCTGTCAAAGGATTAACGCGCCCCACCGACGAACCGAGGAGACCCCCGTGCCGAACGGCCCGCTCTCGTTGCCCGCCCGGCTCTACCTCCTGGCGTGGGACACCACGAAGGGAAGGATCACCGGGTCCACCCACCTGCACCACCTCGTGCGGGCCGGTGCTCTGACCGAGCTCGCGCAGCGCGGGCTGCTCGTCGACGACGAGGGCATCGTCACACCCGTCGACCCCGACTCCCGGACCGGGGACGTCGTCCTCGACGGGCTCCTGGAACTCGTGTCGGAGTCCCGGCCCCGGCGGTGGAAGACGTGGGTCACCTCGCGGGCCCGGTTCACCCTGGACGCCGTGCGCGCCCAGCTCGCCGCCGACGGGTATCTGCGGGCCGAGCGCAAGCGGGTCCTCGGGATCTTCCCGTCCGTCGAGTACGAGCTGGACCGGGTGGCCGCGGTGGAGGACCTGCGCGCGCGGGCGCGGGAGGTGCTGGAGGGGCCGGTGCCCGTCGCAGAGGTCGGCGACCGTGACGCGGCCCTCGTCGCGCTGGCCACGGCGGCCGAGCTGCGCACCTTCGCCTCGGCCAGGGAGCGCAGGGAGCACCGGGCCCGCATCGACGAACTCGCCGAGCGCGGCGGGGCGGCGGCTCCCGCCCTGCGGACGGTGCTCCAGGACGTCCGCGCGGCCGTGGTCGTCGCGGCCACGACGGCCTCCGCCACGGCGGCGACGACGAGCACACCGAGCTGACCGGCCGCGGCGATCTGTTCCGCCGCGGCCCGCGGTCAGGTGACGCGGCCTCACGTACATGTCGGTTTCCTGCCAGCCGTGCGTGCCGGGCCGTGTTTGGGTGGGCGTCATGACCGACACCGAACGCCTCCGCGCCTCCGCACTCGCCCTCCGCGCCCTGCACGTCCCCGGCCGTCCCCTCGTCCTGGCGAACGCCTGGGACGCGGTGACCGCCCGGATCGTCGAAGACGCCGGCGCACCGGCCGTGGCGACGACCAGCGCCGGCCTCGCCTGGGCCCAGGGCGTGGCGGACGGGGACCGGCTGGAGCGGGACGACGCCCTCGCGGCCGTCGCGCGGATCACCGCCGTGGTCCGGGTGCCGGTCAGCGCGGACATCGAGAACGGGTACGCGTCCGACGCCGCGGGCGTGGGAGACACCGTTCGCGCGGTGCTCGCGGCGGGAGCGGTGGGTGTGAACCTCGAGGACGCCCTCTACGGGGAGGGGGTCGGGCCGCTGCGCCCGGTGGCGGAGCAGGCGGAGCGCGTCGCGGGGGCCCGGGCCGCGGCCGACGCGGCCGGAGTGCCGCTGTTCGTCAACGCGCGCATCGACACCTTCCTGCGCGGCGCGGGCGGGGTGGAGGAGACCCTGGAGCGGGCCGCCGCGTTCCTGGCGGCGGGCGCGGACGGCGTGTTCGTCCCCGGAGTGACCGATCCCACGACCGTGAAGGCGCTCGTCGAAGGCATCGACGGTCCCCTCAACGTCCTGGTGGGCCCCGGAGCGCCGTCCGTCGGTGAACTGGCCGCGCTCGGCGTCGCCCGGATCAGCGCCGGTTCGAGCATCGCGGCGGCCGCTCACGGCCTGGTCCGGCGTGCCGCGCGGGAGCTGCTGGACACGGGGACCTACGAGACCCTGACCGGCGGGTTCGACTACGCCGGACTGAACGCCCTGATGGGGCGCGCCGGCTGACCGGAATCCGTCGTGTCAGCAGGTGCCCCGCATGAGCTCCGCCAGATCGTGGTCCAGGTCCACCTGGAGGTGCTCCAGACCGAGGGGAACCAGATCGATGGTCTGCCCGAGGAAGTTCCGCACCTCGCCCGAGCGCACGTGGACCACGGCGGTGCCCTCGGGGGCGTGGAACTCCAGCACGGTGCGGTCGAACCCGTAGGGCCGCACCCGCACGTCACCCTGGCCCACCGGGTCCTCGAGGCCCGACACGAGCAGTTCGCGGGCGAAGGTCCAGCAGACCTCGACGCCCTCGAGCGTGGCGGGTGCGGGGAAGGTCATGCGGACGGCGAACGGGTCGGTCCGGTCGTAGTGGAGCGTGGCCGGAATGCTCGGCATCCGCGGCGCGGCGGCGACGAGGCGGGCCTCAACGGGCTGCTCGATGACGGTGGACAACGCCTTGCTCCCTTGTGACGGCTGGACGAACTCCGGGCGGATGAAGCCGGTCAATTGAAGAGACGGAAGAAAGACCCGGCGCGTGCACCTCTGAGCCGAGTGACCTCTGTCACCGAGGCCATGCACCGGTAGATCAACTTTCTCCGGTCCTGGTGATCCTTTTCCGTTCCGCACTCGCCCGACACCGATGAGGACATCCGGGCGGCCCCCGAGGTTCCCGCCGACCGTCATATGGACACCAACGGGGGACGACGGCCATCCGGACGCCGTGGAGCACGGAGGCCGTCCGGACACGGCGGCCGGGGAGGCCGGCCGGACCCGGTGGGGCACGGAGGCCATCTGGACGCCGTGGGGGCGGTGCACTAGCTTCCCCCGCCATGAGGGCCTTGGGGAAGACGAGACGCACGGGCCGGACGATCGGCGTGGGACCGGCGGCGGCCGCACTCGCGGCGGCACTCGTGGTGGCCGCGCCCGCGGTGGCGGCGCCGGCACAGGACACGGCACGGACCCCGCACTGGGCGCTGAAGGACAGCGGCACGGACGCGCGCTTCCGGGGACTGTCGGCGGTCAGCCGGGACACCGCCTGGGTGGCCGGTTCGAAGGGCACCGTGCTGCGCACCGTCGACGGCGGCGCGCACTGGCGGAACGTGTCGCCGCCCGGCGCCGGAGATCTGGAGTTCCGTGACGTCGAGGCGTTCGACGCGCGGCGCGCGGTGGTCCTGGCCATCGGCGAGGGCGAGGCGTCCCGCGTCTACCGGACCGAGGACGGCGGCAGCACCTGGACCGAGTCGTTCCGCAACACCGACGCCCGGGCCTTCTACGACTGCCTGACCTTCCTCGACCGTCGGCACGGCCTGGCGGTGAGCGACCCGGTGGACGGCAGGTTCCGCATCCTGTCGACGAGCGACGGCGGCCGATCCTGGAAGGTGCTGCCCGCCGACGGGATGCCCGCCGCCCAGGACGGCGAGGCGGGCTTCGCCGCGAGCGGCCAGTGCCTGGTCGGCGCGGGACCCCGTGACGTGTGGCTGGCCACGGGAGGGGGCGCGACCGCGCGCGTGCTGCACTCCGCCGACCGGGGTCTGACCTGGACCGCCGCAGACACACCGGTCCCCGCCGGCGACCCGGCCCGCGGTGTCTTCGCCCTCGCCTTCCGCGACCGGGCCCATGGACTCGCCGTGGGCGGCGACTACCGCGCCGACCAGGCGTCACCGCAGGCGGCGGCGACCACCCCCGACGGCGGACGCACCTGGACCGCCGCGGACCGGCCCCCGCCCGCCTACCGTTCCGGTGTCACCTGGCTGCCCCACAGCCGCGGCTCCGCCCTCGCGGTCGGCCCGACCGGCACCGATCTGACGACCGACGGCGGCCGCACCTGGCGCGGCTTGGACACCGGCTCGTTCGACACCGTGGACTGCACCCCGGACCTGGGCTGCTGGGCCGCCGGCGAGAAGGGGCGGATCGCCCGGCTGGAGCGCTGAGCCGGACCGGGTCCCCCGGCGTCGGCCCGGGGCCGCGTGGGCTCGGGCCGCGTCGGCTCGAGGCCGTGCCGACCCGGGGCCCTGGAGCGGCGAACGGAGTCAGCCGAGGGTCTCGCGGTAGCGGTCGAGATCCGGTGCCGTCTTCGTCGCCACGAACTCGGTGACGCGGTAAGCGCACACGCCCGCCGTGACGAACGGATCGCCCGCGGCGATCTCCTCGATCGTCGCCCGGTCCCGGGCGACGGCGAGGATCACACCGCCGTCGCGGGGGTTCTTACGGCCCGAGGCGAGGAAGGTCCCGGCCGCGTACTGCTCGTCCAGCCAGGCGACATGGGCCTCCAGAACGGCGTCGACGGCTTCGAGCGGCGCGGTGTAGGACAGCTCCAGTACGAACATGATCACGAGCTTACCCGGGCCGGCCCGTACCCCACGGGCCCGGCCCGGCGGCCGCGGTGCCGCAAGTGCCTTGCTCCGAGGGTCGGTTGGGTCGGTTGGGCGTGAACTCCGGGGACCGCCCCGGAGGCAGGCCGGCACGAGTCCGCCGTGCCTTGCCGGTGCGGGACGCGTCGTGCGGCCCGGTGCGAGGCGCCCGCCGTGGTCCGCGCGAGGCGGCCCCCGGCCCGTACGAGGCGCCCCTACGGCCCGTGCGGACCGCCCCACGCGGCTCCGGCCGAGGCGTCGCCCGTAGGCTCGTTCCCATCATGACGACCGTGAGGATCCCCGCGGGCTGGCCCGCCACCGAGGAACAAGCCCTTTCCGTGCAGGACGAGTTGCGCGAGCGGGTGGTGCTCGACGAGCCGGGTCCGCCGCCCGGCACCGGCCGGGTGACGGGTGTCGACGTCGCCTACGACGACGAGCGCGACGTCGTCGTCGCGGCGGCCGTCGTCCTCGACGCGGCGACCAACGAGGTCGTGGCGGAGGCCACCGCCGTCGGCCGCGTCTCCTTCCCGTACGTTCCCGGGCTGCTCGCCTTCCGCGAGATCCCGACCGTCATGGCCGCGCTCGACGCCCTGCCCTGCCCGCCCGGACTGGTCGTCTGCGACGGCTACGGGCTCGCCCACCCGCGCCGGTTCGGCCTCGCCAGCCACCTCGGCGTCCTCACCGGCCTCCCCACGATCGGGGTCGCCAAGAGCCCCTTCACCTTCTCCTACGAGGAGCCGGGCGCCCGGCGCGGCAGCGCGTCACCGCTGCTCGCGGGCACGGACGAGGTGGGCCGCGCGCTGCGCACGCAGGACGGGATCAAGCCCGTGTTCGTGTCCGTCGGACACCGCGTGGACCTCGACAACGCCTGCGCCCACACCCTCGCGCTCACCCCGAAGTACCGCCTGCCGGAATCCACCCGCCGGGCGGACGCCCTGTGCAGAGAGGCGCTCCGCCGGGCGACGGCCTGATCCCGGCGGCGGCCGGCCCTCGTCCTCCTGGCAGCGCTGCCGCGCGTACATGAGTACGGACTCTGAGTACGCGTACGGATGTACGGCCGGGGCGGCGGCGGCAGGCTGGCCGCATGACGACGTACCGGGCCCCGGAGCCCTCCGCCGAACCCGCCCGGTCCGCAGGGCGCGCGGTGACGACCGCCCTGGTCCTCGCGTTCTCGGCCGGTCTCGCCTGGACCGGTGGGATGATCTACACGGTGATCACCTGGGCGTCGTAAGGACGGCCTGCGCCGCCTGACCCGCCCGACGAAGCCGGACCCGCCCGATCGGCGGCCCGACGCCCACGGGCACACCGGGCCGCCGGGGCCGCCCACACTCACCGGGCCGCCGCGTCGACCGGGCCGCCGGGGTCACCCGCGCTGACCGGGCCGCCGGGGTCGCCAAGTTCGCCCCGGGGCACATTAGGCCGACGAGGTCGCCTCAGGCACACCCGACCGCCAAGTTCGCCCCAGGCACACCCGGCCGCCGAGGTCGCCCACGCCTGACCGGGCCGCCAAGGTATCCGAGGTCGCCCAAGGGCACACCAGGCTGCCGAGATGGCCCAAGGGCACTCCAGGCCGCCGAGATCGTCCAAGAGCACACCCGGCCGCCGAGGTCGCCCGCGGCCACACTCGGCGGCGGGCGTTCCCACGTCCAACTTCCTTGATCCGGACGGCAGTCCCGGCCCGGACGCCGGTCCCGGCGCCCCGCAGGCCGCGAACCGGACGGCAGTCCTACCGCACGGCCGCCACCCGGAACGTGATCCCCGCCGCGCGGAGCCGTTCCAGCAGCGCGTCGCCCATCGCCACCGCGGGCGTGACCTGGCCGGACGTCTTCGGCAGGTCGTCCAGGGCCAGGGACAGCGCGGACTCCGCGAGCATCTTCGCCGTCTCGCCGTAGCCGGGGTCGCCGCCCGAGACCTCGGTGTAGACGCGCCGGCCGCCGCCCTCGCCCACGAAGCGCACCGAGAACCAGCTCTTCGCCCGGCGCTCCGCGCTCGGTCCCTCGCCCGGCTTGATCCGGTCCGACAGCCAGCGCCGCGCGGGCGGCAGCTGGGCGGCGGCGAACAGCGCGCTCACCCCGGCGACTCCGCCCAGGGCGACGGGCAGCGTCTCGACGGCCGCGTAGTGGCGGTAGCGGAAGTCCGGCCCGTACCGCGCCAGGGCGCGCGCCGAGCGCTGCACCACCTGGGCGTCGATCGTGGGCAGCGGCAGGGCCCAGGCCCCGACCTCCTTGGCGAACCGGGGCGCCCCCAGCGGGGCCTCGACCCGCCGCCCCATCAGGCGCGGCTCGTGGTACCGGCGCTCGCGTGCCGCGGCCAGCATGTGCCGGCCGCGCGCGAACTGGTTCAGCGCCGAGGCGAACGTCCCGCCCGAGAACATCGCCTGGGAGCGGACGAACCCCTCGACCCGCAGCGGCACGTCCTCCGGGAGCTGCTGCACGGTGAAGTAGGCGCCCAGGTCGTGCGGGACGGAGTCGAAGCCGCAGGCGTGCACGAGCCGCGCGCCGGTCTCCCGCGCGCGTGCGTCGTGCCGCACGTACATCAGGTCCACGAACTCGGGCTCGCCCGTCAGGTCCAGATAGTCGGTACCGGCGTCCGCGCAGGCGGCCACCAGGTCCTCCCCGTACGTGATGTACGGCCCCACGGTCGAGGCCACCACGCGCGCCTGGAGCGCGAGCTCGCGCACCGAGTCCGGGTCTTTCACGTCGGCCCGCAGCACACCGGGCGCGCCGCCGAGCCGCTCGCGCAGCCGCTCCAGTCTCTCGGCGCTGCGTCCGGCGATCGCCCACCGCAGTCCCTCGGGCGCGTGAGCCGCCAGATATTCCGCGGTGAGCTCCCCGACGAACCCCGTGGCCCCGAAGAGCACGACGTCGTACGGGCGGTCCGGCTCGTTAAGCCTGCTCATGACACCCTCCACCCCTGTGTGGGCTGCGCTCGAACGTGCGGTCCGCGCCACGTCGTGCGCGAAGCGCCGTTGTCGGTGGCTGAGGCTAGCGTGAGGTACGAACAGTCGGACGACGAGGTCGCACGAACAGGCCGGAGGCAGCCGTGGCCGTGTCGCAAAACGCGCTGAAAAAGTGGCAGAAGGTGCGCGGCTTCGCGCTCGGGCTGCCAGGCGCCGCCGAGGAGTTCCCCTGGGGCGAGACCGTCGCGAAGGTCAACGGCAAGGTCTTCGTGTTCCTCGGCCTCGACGACGGCAGCCACCCGATGGGCGTCACCGTGAAGCTCAAGGACGAGGCCCTCCACGCCCACGCGCTGACCTCGCCCGGCGCGGAGCCCGCCGGGTACGGCCTGGGCAGGGCCGGATGGGTGCGGGTGCCCCTGGAGGAGCGGGGAGCCCCGGCGGCCGGGCTGCTGTGCGACTGGGTCGAGGAGAGCTATCGCGTGATAGCCCCCAAAAGGCTGATAGCGGAGCTGGACGGCCGCTGACCGCGCCACGGGTCCCGGCCTGAGCGCGACCCTTCCGCAACGTGAGTTCGAGCCGCCCCGGAACTCCCTCGGACCGGCCCCGAGCGGTCCCCAAGGCCGGAATTTAACTAAGCGCTTGCTCGTCAGGGGCTTGCCCCGAGTGGAACACGTTCTTAACATCACTGATGTCACATCAGTGGTGTCACAGTGCTGGGGGCTTGATGACAGCGGCAGGAACGCGAGTGCACGGTCCCCTCGCCGGGGTGCGCGTGGTCGAGCTGGCGGGCATCGGTCCCGGCCCGTTCGCCGCCATGCTGCTGGCCGATCTCGGAGCCGACGTCGTGCGGGTGGACCGGCCCGGCGGCCCCGGGCTCGGCGTCGACCCGGCCCACGACGTCACCAACCGGAACAAGCGGTCGGTGATCATCGACCTCAAGGCCGAGGACGGCGCCTCCCGCGTGCTCGACCTGGCCGAACGGGCGGACATCCTGATCGAGGGGTACCGCCCCGGCGTCGCCGAGCGGCTCGGCGTGGGGCCCGAGGACTGCCACGGGCGCAACCCCGCGCTCGTCTACGGCCGGATGACCGGCTGGGGCCAGGAAGGCCCGCTCGCCCAGCGCGCCGGGCACGACGTCGCGTACATCGCGATCACCGGCACCCTGGGGATGATCGGCGAGCCGGGCCGGCCGCCGGCGGTCCCCGCGAACCTCCTCGGCGACTACGCGGGCGGTTCGCTCTATCTGGTCGTCGGCGTCCTCGCCGCCCTGCACCACGCGCGCGCCACCGGCGCCGGACAGGTCGTGGACGCCGCCATCGTGGACGGCACTGCGCACCTCTCGACGATGATCCACGGCATGATCGCCGCGGGCGGCTGGCAGGACCGGCGCGCCGCCAACCTCCTCGACGGCGGCTGCCCGTACTACGGGACCTACGAGACCGCCGACGGCCGGTACATGGCCGTGGGCCCGCTCGAGCAGCGGTTCTACGACGAGTTCGTCGGCCTGCTCGGCATCCCCGGGCTCGCCCCCGCCCACAAGGACCCGGCGCGCTGGGCGGAACTGCGCGCGGCGGTCGCCGACCGCTTCCGTACCCGTACCCGCGGCGAGTGGACCGCCGTCTTCGAGGGCACCGACGCCTGTGTGGCGCCGGTCCTGTCCCTGAACGAGGCGCCGGCGCACCCGCACCTCGCCGCCCGGGGCACCTTCGTCGACCACGGCGGCATCACGCAGCCCGCCCCCGCGCCGCGCTTCTCCGCCACCCCCACCGCGGTCCGGAGCGGTCCCGCGCTCCCGGGCGCCGACACCGAGGACGTGGCCCGCGACTGGGACGTGCCCCGGCTGACGAAGGACGGCGGCTGATGTCCCCCGACCGGACCCGCCCCAGCCCGTGCCAAGCCCTCGCCGAGGGCCTCCGTACCCCCTCCAGGAAGGCGTTCCCCGCATGAAGCGGCAGATCTTCACCGCCGAGCACGACGCGTTCCGCGAGACCGTGCGCACGTTCCTCGCCAAGGAGGTGCTGCCCCACTACGAGCAGTGGGAGAGGGACGGCATCGTCTCCCGCGACGCCTGGCGGGCGGCCGGCAAGCAGGGCCTGCTCGGCCTCGCCGTGCCCGAGGAGTACGGAGGCGGCGGGAACACCGACTTCCGCTACAGCGCCGTACTCGCCGAGGAGTTCACGCGTGCCGGGGCGGCGGGCCTGGCCCTCGGACTGCACAACGACATCATCGGCCCGTATCTGACGGACCTCGCCACCGAGGAGCAGAAGCGGCGCTGGCTGCCCGGCTTCTGCGACGGCTCGATCGTCACGGCGATCGCCATGACCGAACCCGGCGCCGGATCCGACCTCCAGGGCATCAAGACGCACGCCGAGGACAAGGGCGACCACTTCCTGCTCAACGGCTCGAAGACCTTCATCTCCAACGGCATCCTCGCCGACCTGGTGATCGTCGTCGCCAAGACCACGCCCGAGGGCGGCGCGCACGGGCTGTCGCTGCTCGTCGTGGAGCGGGGCATGGAGGGCTTCGAGCGCGGCCGCAACCTCGACAAGATCGGCCAGAAGTCGCAGGACACCGCCGAGTTGTTCTTCAACGACGTCCGCGTCCCCAAGGAGAACCTGCTCGGCGACCTGGACGGCGCGTTCGTCCATCTGATGACCAACCTCGCCCAGGAGCGCATGGGCATCGCCGTCGCCGCGATCGCCGGGGCGGAGTACCTGCTGGAGATCACCACGCAGTACGTGAAGGAGCGCGAGGCGTTCGGACGGCCGCTGGCCAAGCTCCAGCACATCCGCTTCGAGATAGCCGAGATGGCCACCGAGTGCGCCGTCACCCGCACCTTCCTCGACCGCTGCATCGTCGACCACTCGGACGGCGAACTCGACGCCGTGCACGCCTCGATGGCCAAGTGGTGGGCGACCGAGCTCCAGAAGCGGGTCGCCGACCGCTGCCTCCAACTCCACGGAGGCTACGGCTACATGACGGAGTACCGGGTCGCGCGGGCGTTCACCGACGGACGCATCCAGACCATCTACGGCGGGACGACCGAGATCATGAAAGAGATCATCGGCCGCTCCCTGCTCGGCTAAACCCTCCTCGAAAGGCTTACCAGTGAGCACCGAAGCGTATGTGTACGACGCGATCCGCACCCCGCGCGGTCGCGGCAAGCAGAACGGCTCCCTGCACGGAACGAAGCCCATCGACCTGGTCGTCGGGCTCATCCACGAGGTGCAGCGGCGCTTCCCCGACCTGGACCCGGCGGCCGTCGACGACATCGTGCTCGGCGTCGTCGGCCCGGTCGGCGACCAGGGCTCCGACATCGCCCGGATCGCGGCCATCGCCGCCGGTCTGCCCGACACGGTGGCCGGCGTCCAGGAGAACCGCTTCTGCGCCTCCGGTCTCGAAGCGGTCAACATGGCCGCGATGAAGGTCCGTTCGGGCTGGGAGGACCTCGTCCTCGCGGGTGGCGTCGAGTCGATGTCGCGCGTGCCCATGGCCTCGGACGGCGGCGCCTGGTTCGCCGACCCGATGACCAACCTGGCCACCAACTTCGTGCCGCAGGGCATCGGCGCCGACCTGATCGCCACCATCGAGGGCTTCTCGCGCCGTGACGTGGACGAGTACGCGGCCCTGTCCCAGGAGCGCGCGGCCAACGCCGTCAAGGACGGCCGCTTCGACCGTTCCGTGGTCCCGGTCAAGGACCGCAGCGGTCTGACGGTCCTCGACCACGACGAGTTCCTGCGCCCCGGCACCACCGCCGACTCCCTGGCCAAGCTGAAGCCGTCGTTCGCGGACATCGGCGAGCTCGGCGGCTTCGACGCGGTCGCGCTGCAGAAGTACCACTGGGTCGAGAAGATCGACCACGTCCACCACGCGGGCAACTCCTCCGGCATCGTCGACGGCGCCTCGCTGGTCGCCATCGGCTCCAAGGAGGTCGGCGAGCGCTACGGCCTGACCCCGCGCGCCCGGATCGTCGCCGCCGCCGTCTCCGGCTCCGAGCCGACCATCATGCTCACCGGTCCCGCGCCCGCCGCCCGCAAGGCGCTCGCCAAGGCCGGCCTGACCATCGACGACATCGACCTCGTCGAGATCAACGAGGCGTTCGCGGCCGTCGTGCTGCGCTTCGTGAAGGACATGGGCCTGTCGCTGGACAAGGTCAACGTCAACGGCGGCGCGATCGCGCTCGGCCACCCCCTCGGCGCCACCGGCGCGATGATCCTCGGCACCCTCGTCGACGAGCTGGAGCGCCAGGACAAGCGGTACGGCCTCGCCACCCTGTGCGTGGGCGGCGGCATGGGCATCGCCACGATCGTCGAGCGTGTCTGACCTTCCCAACGGATCAAGGATCTACGGAGCATTCCCTGATGAGCACTGAGCCCACCACCATCCGCTGGGAACAGGACGAGACCGGCGTCGTCACCCTCGTCCTCGACGACCCCAACCAGTCCGCCAACACCATGAACGCGGCGTTCCGCGCCTCCCTCGCCGCGGTCACCGACCGGCTCGAGGCCGAGAAGGACTCGATCCGGGGCGTCATCCTCACCTCCGCCAAGAAGACCTTCTTCGCGGGCGGCGACCTGCGCGACCTCATCCGCGTCACCCCCGAGACCGCCCAGGACCTCTTCGACGGCGGCCTCGCGATCAAGCGGAACCTGCGCCGCATCGAGACCCTGGGCAAGCCGGTCGTCGCCGCGATCAACGGCGCGGCCCTGGGCGGCGGCTTCGAGCTCGCCCTCGCCTGCCACCACCGCGTCGCCCTCGACACCTCCGGCACCAAGATCGGCTGCCCCGAGGTCACCCTCGGCCTGCTGCCCGGCGGCGGCGGGGTCGTCCGCACCGTGCGCCTGCTCGGCATCGCCGACGCGCTGCTGAAGGTCCTCCTCCAGGGCACGCAGTACAACGCGACGCGCGCCCGGGACAACGGCCTCGTCCACGACGTGGCCGCCACCCCCGAGGAACTCCTCGCCAAGGCCCGCGCGTTCATCGACGCCAACCCCGAGTCGCAGCAGCCCTGGGACAAGCCCGGCTACCGCATCCCCGGCGGCACCCCGTCGAACCCGAAGTTCGCGGCCAACCTGCCCGCCTTCCCGGCCAGCCTGCGCAAGCAGACGAACGGCGCGCCCTACCCGGCGCCGCGCAACATCCTCGCGGCGGCCGTGGAGGGCTCCCAGGTCGACTTCGAGACGGCCCAGGTCATCGAGGCCCGCTACTTCGTGGAGCTGGCCGCGGGCCAGACCTCGAAGAACATGATCCAGGCGTTCTTCTTCGACCTCCAGGCCGTCAACTCCGGCGCCAACCGGCCCCGGGGCATCGAGCCGCGCCCGGTCACCAAGGTCGCCGTCCTCGGCGCCGGCATGATGGGCGCGGGCATCGCCTACTCCTGCGCCCTCGCGGGCATCGAGGTCGTCCTCAAGGACGTCTCGGCCGACGCGGCGGCCAAGGGCAAGGCCTACTCCGAGAAGCTCTGCGCCAAGGCGGTCTCCCGGGGCCGTACGACCCAGGAGAAGGCCGACGCGCTCCTCGCGCGCATCACGCCCACCGCCGACCCGAACGACCTCGCGGGCTGCGACGCGGTCATCGAGGCGGTGTTCGAGGACACCTCCCTCAAGCACAAGGTGTTCCAGGAGATCCAGAACATCGTCGAGCCCGACGCGCTGCTCTGCTCCAACACCTCCACCCTGCCGATCACCGCGCTCGCCGAAGGCGTCGAGCGGCAGGAGGGCTTCATCGGGCTGCACTTCTTCTCGCCCGTCGACAAGATGCCGCTGGTGGAGATCATCAAGGGCGAGCGCACCGACGACGAGACGCTCGCGCGCGCCTTCGACCTGGTCCGCCAGATCAGGAAGACCCCGATCGTCGTCAACGACTCGCGCGGCTTCTTCACCTCCCGGGTCATCGGCCACTTCATCAACGAGGGCGTGGCGATGGTCGGCGAGGGCATCGAGCCCGCCTCCGTCGAGCAGGCCGCCGCCCAGGCCGGCTACCCGGCGAAGGTCCTCTCGCTCATGGACGAGCTGACCCTCACCCTGCCGCGCAAGATCCGCAAGGAGTCGAAGCAGGCGGTCGAGGAGGCGGGCGGCACCTGGCAGACGCACCCGGCCGAGGCCGTCATCGACCGCATGGTCGACGAGTTCGAGCGCCCCGGACGCAGCGGGGGAGCGGGCTTCTACGAGTACGGCGAGGACGGCAAGCGGGGTCTCCTGTGGCCCGGTCTGCGCGAGCACTTCACCAAGCCGGGGCACGAGATCCCGTTCGAGGACATGAAGGAGCGCATGCTCTTCTCCGAGGCGCTGGACACCGTCCGGCTCCTGGAGGAAGGCGTCCTGACCTCGGTGGCCGACGCCAACATCGGCTCCATCCTCGGCATCGGCTTCCCGGGCTGGACCGGCGGTGTCCTGCAGTACGTCAACGGCTACGACGGCGGCCTCACCGGCTTCGTCGCCCGCGCCCGGGAACTCGCCGAGCGCTACGGCGACCGGTTCCTGCCGCCGGCGCTGCTGGTGGCGAAGGCGGAGGCCGGCGAGCGGTTCACCGACGCGACCTGACCCGGACCGTCCGCGCCGGGGCACATCGGTGCCCCGGCGCACCCGCGCTCCGGCGGAGCCGTGCCTCGCGTGTACGTGCCCCGGCGTTCGTGCACCGCTCACCCGTGCGCCCGCGCGTTCGTGCCGCGTGCACCTGGGCCGCGCGCACCCGTAGCTCGGCGGCATCCGTGCCGCGCGCACCCGTCCTTGCCCGCACCGGGGCGCCCCTTCAGCCGGGGCGTCCCGGTGTCAGGACTCCTTGAGCCACTCGCGCAGTTCGTCCTTCAGCGAGCGCTGGAACGCGGTCAGCAGGGCCTGGACCACCAGCGGGTGCATGTGCGCCGACAGCGACTTCACGGCCGCCACGGACTCCTGCTCGCCCACGGCGTCGCGCAGCAGCCGGGACAGTTCGCGGGCCGCCGCGCGCGCGTGCTCCAGCAGGACCTCGCGCGCGGCGAGGAGCGCCTCGTCCGCGATCGGGACGTCCAGGAGCTCCATGCCGAGCCGCAGCAGCCCCGGATCGAGCCGCACGGGGTCCCCCGTGCCCTCGATGACGCTCATCGCGGCGAGCCGTTCCACGTCCGCGTCCGTGAGGGGCCGCCCGGCGCGCCGCGCCAGTTCCTCCCGGCTCACCTCCTCCGGCGCGTCGGGCGCCCAGGAGGCCACCACCGCACGGTGGACGGCGAGATCGCGGGCGCTCAGACCGGGCGGCAGCTGCATCAGGTGCCGCTCGATCGCGGCCAGCGTCATGCCCTGGTGCTGCAACTCCTCGATGAGCGCGAGCCGGGCCAGATGCTCCTGGCTGTAGCGGCCCACCCGGCGGGGGCCGATCACCGGCGGCGGCAACAGGCCCCGGGCGCTGTAGAAGCGGACGGTGCGGACCGTGACGCCCGCCCGCGCGGCCAGTTCGTCGACCGTGAGCGTCGGCTCCTCGGTGTCCGTCGTCATCGCAGGTCCTCGCCTCTCGCGTCGTGCGGCGCGCGCCCGGGAGAGGGAGACGACGCAATGCAACAGTATTGCTGTCTCACCAGTGTTGTGAAAGCACCGGTGCGACGGTGCCAGGGCCGGCGCCGTTGTCAGTGGCGGCCCCTACGGTGGGGGGCATGCCGGAGATCAGCTACGTACGCGGTGACGCCACGACTCCCTCGGTCAAGGGGGTCAAGGTGATCGCCCACGTGTGCAATGACATCGGGGGCTGGGGCAAGGGCTTCGTGCTGGCCCTCTCCCGCCGCTGGCCGGAGCCGGAGGCCGCGTACCGCGCCTGGCACCGCGGCCGCGCGGGCAACGACTTCGGCCTGGGCGCGGCCCAGTTCGTCCAGGTCGAGCCGTACGTGTGGGTGGCGAACCTGGTGGGCCAGCGGGGGATACGCACCGGCAGCAAGGGCGTGCCCGTCCGCTACGAGGCCATCGACGCCGCACTCGCCCTGCTGGCGGACAGGGCCGTCGAGCTCGGCGCCTCCGTGCACATGCCACGCATCGGCTGCGGTCTGGCCGGCGGCAGCTGGTCGCGGGTGGAACCCCTGGTCACCGAGCGGCTCGTGCGCCGCGGCCTGTCGGTGACCGTGTACGACCACGGCGACTGACCGGCGCGAGGAGGTTCCGGGACGAGGGCCGACTGTTTTTGCGCAAGTTTCTGCAACCCCTTGCCGTGATCGTCGGGGGCCTGGTTGACTCGCTGCCCGCGTCCGAGAGGGAGAGCCATGAGCCGCGACATCGATGTCCTCGTTCTGGGCGGTGCGGGAGTGGACACCATCGTCCACGTCCCCGAACTGCCGCTGCCCTACGCCGACAGCTACATGATCCGCCCGGGCATCGAGACCCGCGCCGGCCAGACCGGCGACTTCGTCGCGCTCGGCCTGCACGCCCTCGGTCTGCGCACCCACCACCTCGACCTGCTCGGCGACGACCCCGAGGGCGACCTCGTGCGGGCCCTGCACCGCGACCGGGGCATCCCGCTCACCGAGGTGCCCCAGCCCGCGGGCACCAAGCGCGCGGTCAACCTCGTCGGCCCCGACGGACGCCGGCTGTCCCTGTACGACGACACCCGGGCGCGCGAGACGGACCGGCTGCCCGAACAGCTGGTGCGGGACCTGGCCGCGGCGAGCCGGCACGCCCATGTGTCCATCACCTACCCGTGCGCCTTCGCGCTGCCCGTCCTGCGGGAGGCCGGGGTGACCATCTCGACCGACCTGCACGACTGGGACGGCGAGAACCCCTACCACGAGCCGTTCGCGTACACCGCCGACATCGTGTTCGTCTCCGCCACGGCCCTCGCCGACCCCGAGCGCACCATGCGGCGGATCGTGGAACGGGGCCGGGCCGAGGTGGTCGTCGCCACCGCCGGGGCCGAGGGCGCCTACCTGCTGTCCGACGGCGAGGTCACCCATGTCCCCGTGGTGGAGCCCCCCACCCCGGTGGTCGACTCGAACGGCGCCGGGGACTCCTTCGCCGCGGGCTTCCTCTACGGCCGGCTGACCGGCGAGACGCCCGGGCGCTCCGCCCTGTACGGCGCGGTGGCCGGTGCCCACGCCTGCACCGTCCCCGCGACGCGGGCCGACGCCATCGGCCGCGCGGACCTCCTCGCCCGGGCCGGCGAGCCGCGGACGGAGGCCGCCGTCCGCTGATCGGCCGGTTCACCGACAGGGCCGCCCGCCCCGGCCGGGACGGGCGGCCCCGTGTCCGCTCAGCCCGAGTGGACCGCGTTCGTCGCGGCGATCCTCTTCCACGACTTCGGGCGGGCGACGGCCGCCTTCGTGGCGGCGGGGGCGAGTCCCGCGGCCTCGGCGGCGGTGGCGGCCGGCTTCGTCGGCTGGAACAGCCAGGTGTCGAAGAGCGCCGAGAGCGAGGTGCCGGACACCCGCTCGGCGTACGTCCGGAAGTCGTCGACCGACGCGTTGCCGTACGCGTGCTCCTTCGGCCACCCCTTCAGGATGGCGAAGAAGGCGTCGTCCCCGACCTTGTCGCGCAGCGCCTGCACCGCCAGCGCTCCCCGGTCGTACACCGCGATGTCGAACTGGTTGTCCGGACCCGGGTCGCCCGGCGCGACCGTCCAGAACGCGTCGTCCGCCGGATGCGAGGCGTACACGTAGTCCGCGAGCTCCCGCGTCGTGCCCTCGCCCTCGTGCTCCGACCAGAGCCACTGCGCGTAGCGCGCGAAGCCCTCGTTGATCCAGATGTCCTTCCAGCCCTTGAGCGACACGTCGTCGCCGAACCACTGGTGCGCCAGCTCGTGCACGACCACGGAGGTGTTGGAGCCGTTCGCGAACTGCCGCGGGCTGTAGTAGATCCGGGTCTGGGTCTCCAGCGCGTATCCGGTGGTGGTGTTGGGGACGTAGCCGCCGGCGGAGCTGAAGGGATACGGCCCGAAGTAGCCGCTCAGCCAGTCGACCAGCTCCCCCGTGCGCTCCACGCTCGCGCGCGCGGCCCCGTCGTTGTCGCCGAGGTCCTTGCTGTAGGCGTTGACGACCGGGACGCCGCCGTCGGACGTTCCGGTGGTGATGTCGAACTTCCCCACGGCGAGCGTCGTCAGATACGTGGCCTGCGGCTTGTTGGACCGCCAGTTCCAGCGGGTCCATCCGAGCCGTGAACTCGTCGACTGGAGAGTGCCGTTGGAGATGGCCTGGGTGCCGTCGGGGACGGCCACCGACACGTCGTAGGTCGCCTTGTCGAGCGGGTGGTCGTTGCTCGGGTACCACCACCACGCCGACTCGGGCTCGTCCGCCGCGACCGCCCCGTCCGGGGTGCGGTGCCAGGTCGAGAAGCCGTACGCGCTCTTCGTCGACGGCACTCCGCTGTAGCGCACGACGACGGTGGCCTGCGTGCCCTTGGCGAGCGGCTTGGCCGGAGTGATCTCCAGCTCGTGCTGGCCCGAGGTGGCGAACGACGCCTTCGCGCCGTTGACCCGGACCTCGCTCACGTCCAGCAGAAAGTCCAGATCGAACCGGGACAGGTCCTGTGTGGCGGTCGCCAGGATCGTCGCCGTGCCGTCCAGTTGGTCCGTCCGCGGCTGGTAGGTGAGCCGCAGGTCGTAGTGCGAGACGTCGTAGCCGCCGTTGCCGTAGGCCGGGTAGTAGGGGTCGCCGATGCCCGGTGCTCCCGGGGTGTAGCTCGCCGCCGATGCCGGGATCGCCAGCAGCAGGGAGGCGGCCAGAGCGCCCGGGGCGATGAGTCTGCGGTGCACGTCAAGCTCCAAGTCGTCGGGGCGTGAAGTCGGTCCGGAGCCTATTCAGTCCCTCTGGTCCCGGTCATGTCCACGGCCACCCCTGTCACACGATCGCCATTCGGCCGACATGAGCCCTCCCGTCCCGAGGGCCCGTCAGAGACCCCCTGTCGCAGGTGAGTTGAGCGGGGTACGGTCCGCGCATGCCGAAATCAGTGAGCCGCACGCGCTTCATGATCTGGAGATCGCTCGCGACGGCGGCCGTCGCCGCCCTGATGGCCGCGTTCCTCGTCCCGGCCGCCGCACACGGCGCCCCGAGGGAGAGCGCCCCGGTCTACTCGTACGCGAACGCGATCCGTGAGTCCGTCTGGGTCGACACCGGACTCGACGGTGACGGCGACGGACACCGCGACCGCGTCGCCGTCGACATCGTCCGGCCCCGCGAACCCGCCCAGCGGGGCCGCAGGATCCCGGTGATCATGGACGCCAGCCCGTACTACTCCTGCTGCGGGCGCGGCAACGAGAGCCAGAAGAAGACGTACGACGCGGACGGCCATGTCGTAGGGATGCCGCTGTTCTACGACAACTACTTCGTGCCGCGCGGCTACGCCTTCGTCGGCGTCGACCTCGCCGGCACCAACCGCTCCGACGGCTGCGTCGACGTGGGCGGCCGCTCCGACATCCGCTCGGCCAAGGCGGTCATCGACTGGCTGAACGGCCGCGCCCGGGGATACACCAGCCGCACCGGCACCACCGCCGCCCGGGCCACCGGGTGGACGAACGGCAGGACCGGGATGATCGGCAAGAGCTGGGACGGCACCATCGCCAACGGGGTCGCCGCGACCGGCGTCGAGGGCCTGAAGACCATCGTGCCGATCAGCGCCATCTCCTCCTGGTACGACTACTACTTCGCCCAGGGCGCCCCGCTCTACGACTCCGGCCCCGACTGGCTCTCCGGCTACGTCGACAGCCCCGACGCCCGCGCCCGGTGCGCGGCGGTGCAGCGGAAGCTGGTCGACGGCGCGCCGCGCACCGGCGACTGGACGCCGCTGTGGACCGAGCGCGACTACGTCAAGGACGCCTCCAAGGTGAGGGCCAGCGTCTTCCTCGTACACGGCATGCAGGACCTCAACGTGCGCACCAAGAACTTCGGCCAGTGGTGGGACGCCCTCGCCCGGAACGGGGTCGAGCGCAAGATCTGGCTCTCCGAGACCGGCCACGTCGACCCCTTCGACTTCCGCCGCGCCGCCTGGGTCGAGGCGCTGCACCGCTGGTTCGACCACGAACTCCTCGGCTACGACAACGGCATCGACCGCGAGCCGATGGCCGACGTCGAACGCCACCCCGACCGGTGGACCACCTCCGCCGTCTGGCCGCCCCGCACCACCGCCACCACCACCCTGCGCCCCGCCAAGGGCGCGGGGCCCGGTGTCGGCACCCTCGGGCTCGGCCACCGGTCCGGAACCGAGACCTTCACCGACGACCCGGCCCGAGGCGAGACCGACTGGGCCGCGGACATCGACCGGTCCACTCCGGACAAGGCCGGCTTCACCACCGGGGCGCTCACCCAAGACCTGCGACTGTCCGGCTCCTCCACGGTGACGGTCACCGCGACGCCGACCACCGCCGCCGCTCATCTGTCCGCGGTGCTCGTCGACCTCGGCCCGGACACCGTCCGCGACTACGCGGGACCGGGCGAGGGCATCGGCACCCTCACCGACCGCACCTGCTGGGGCGCGAGCACGGCCGGCGACAGCTCCTGCTACAAGGTGACCGAGGCGGCCACGACCGACGTCGGCGCCACCGTCGTCAGCCGTGGCTGGGCCGACCTCGGCCACTACGGCTGGGGCAAGGGGGGCAAGGGCGTCGCGCTCACCCCGGGGAAGGCGTACACGATCACCCTGGACCTGGCGGCCACGGACCACGTGGTCCCGAAGGGGCACCGGCTCGCGCTGATCGTCGCGGGCACCGACAAGGACCTCATCGATCCTCCGGCCGGCACCCCGGCCCTGACCCTCGACCTGTCCCGCACCTCGGCCAGGGTGCCCCTGGTGGGCGGCGCGAAGGCGTTCGAGCGGGCGACCAGGGGCGCCACGGCGGCCCCGGCCGCTTCGCCCTCCGAACTCGAAGGCGCCCGGGCCCCGCGCACCCCGCTCCGGGTCCCCGGAGAGGATCGCTGATCCGCTGATCCGCTGACCGCGACCCGCCGACCCGATCTCCGGTCATCCGCCCTCCCCGCGGACGGAGTTCAGACCGAGGCGGCCGGATCCACCAGTCCGGCCGCCTCGCGCGCGCATCCCCACGCCACGGTGACCCCGGCGCCCCCGTGCCCGTAGTTGTGCACCAGCACCCCGCCGTCCGGCCGCATCTCGCGTTCCAGCCGGACCGTCTCGCGCACCGGCCGCAGCCCCACGAGATGCCCCAGCACCCGTGCCCCGGCGACCTCGGGACGCAGTGCCGCGCACCGCTCGACGATCCGCTTCGCCGCCTCCGGCTCGGGAACGCGCGACCAGTCGTCGTCGTCCGTCGTGCCGCCGAGGACCACCCGGTCCGGGTGTGGGAAGACGTACGTCGTCGTCCCGGCCGCCGGGTCCGTCGAGACGATCCACTCGTGGACCCCGGGGTTCTCGACGATCACGAGCTGCCCGCGCACGGGCCGTACGGCCGGGTCCGGGACGAGATCGCGGGCGCCCAGGCCCGCGCAGTTCACCACGACCGGCGCGTCCGCCTCCGCGAGATCGCGCACCGCGCGTTCCTCGACCGTCCCGCCCGCCCGCAGGAACCGCTCCCGCAGATGGCGCAGATGCATGGGCATGTCGATCAACGGCAGGCACGCCCGCAACGCGGTCCCCGGGTACTCCCCGGCCGCCGCCGCGCGCAGTCCGGGCACCCGCGCCGCCCACGGACCGAGTTCGTCCAGCCGCGTCTCGCCCATGACCCCCTCGACCAGGCGTACGCCACTGTCCTCGGGCCGGGCCGCCAGCTCCTCGTACACACCGAGCGAATCGAGGGCCCACGCGCGGGCCGACTCCTTCGGCGCGATGCGGTACGGCCACCACAGCGCGCCCGCAACGGCCGAGGTGGTCCGCTCGGCGGGCTCCCGTGTCCACATCCGCACCCGCCGGCCGGCCTCGGCGAGCACCACGGCCGTCGTCAGGCCGATCACCCCGCCGCCGACCACGATCACATCCGTGCTTCCGGGCTTCTCCATGCCCGGACGGTAGCCGAACACGCGACGGCGGCGTCCGGTCGCTCCCCGTGCGGGGATACTCGCGGCATGTCCTCCGAGTACGCCACGTTCGGCCTGACACCGGCGATGCGTGCCGGTGGGGTCCTCGCGAACGGTGACTACCAAGTGCACCCGGACTTCGTCGACTTCGCCGTCGACGGGCGTCCGCTGCTGTTCCTGCTCTCCGACCTCGACGCGGTCTCCCCGCTCGCCTCCGACGTGCCGCCCGCCATCTTCGTCGCGCAGGTGCGCGCCCTCCTGCTGGAGGGCGGGGCTCCGCCGGAAGGCGGCCGGCACGTCATCTACGGCTGCCCCGAGTGCGAGAGCGTCGAATGCGGCGTCGTCACCGCGCTCGTCGAACGGGACGGGGACGACTACGTCTGGCGGGACTTCGTCTGGCAGACCGGTGAACAGCCCGACCCGGAGCGCAACGGCTACCACGGCGTGGGGCCGTTCCGCTTCCGCGGCCCCGAGTACCGCGGCGCGCTGCACGCCCTGCTCGACGGTGCCGTGGGCAGGCGCCGCCGGGTCCTGCTGATCGGCGCCCGGGGCGTCCCCCCGGCCCGCACACCCAAAAGCGCCCCGGCGGAACCGACGGCCCACCGGGGGGCCGCCGACCGCGCCGATCGGCGGTGAGGGCGTGCAGGTGGGCGGTGCGGGCGTGCCGAACGGCGGTGCGAGCGAGCCGACGGGTGGTGCGAGTGTGCCGAACGACGGTGAGGGCGTGCGGACGGGCGGTACGGGCGTGCCGGTCGGCGGTGAGCGGGGCTCCGGCGGGCCGTTAAAATCGGCCCCCTGATGACTGCCACCCTCGTCGCCAAGAACCTCACCGCCGGACACGGCGACCGCGCGCTGTTCGCCGGACTCGACCTCGTCGTCGCGCCCGGCGATGTGATCGGGCTCGTCGGCGCCAACGGCGCGGGCAAGTCCACGCTGCTGCGGCTGCTCGCCGGCCTGCTCGCCCCGGAACAGGGCGAACTGCGGCTCTCCCCGCCCTCCGCGACCGTCGGGCACCTGCCCCAGGAACCGGAGCGCCGGGAGGGCGAGACCGTCCGCGAGTTCCTCGCGCGCCGCACGGGCGTCGACGAGGCCCAGCGGGTCATGGACGCGGCGACCCAGGCCCTCGTCGACGGAGCGCCCGGCGCCGACGACGCCTACGCGACGAGCCTGGAGCGCTGGCTCGACCTCGGCGGCGCCGACCTGGACGAGCGCGCCGAGGAAATCGCCGACTCCCTGGGGCTCGGGGTCGGCCTCGACCAGCAGATGACCTCCCTGTCCGGCGGCCAGGCGGCCCGGGCCGGACTCGCCTCGCTGCTGCTCTCCCGCTACGACGTCTTCCTCCTCGACGAGCCCACCAACGACCTCGACCTGGACGGTCTGGAGCGGCTCGAACGCTTCGTCTCCGGGCTGCGCGCCGGTACCGTCGTCGTCAGCCACGACCGCGAGTTCCTCACCCGCACGGTCACCAAAGTCCTCGAACTCGACCTGGCACAGCAGCAGATCACGCTGTACGGCGGCGGCTACGAGGCCTATCTGGAGGAGCGCGACACCGCCCGCCGGCACGCGCGCGAGGACTACGAGGAGTACTCCGACAAGCGCTCCGCCCTCGAAGGCCGCGCCCAGATGCAGCGGGGCTGGATGGACAAGGGCGTCAAGAACGCGCGGCGCAAGGCGGGCAACGACAACGACAAGATCGGCCGCAAGTTCCGCAGCGAGGCCAGCGAGAAGCAGGCCGCCAAGGCCCGGCAGACGCAGCGCATGATCGAGCGCCTCGACGTCGTCGAGGAGCCCCGCAAGGAGTGGGAGCTGCGCATGGAGATCGCGGCGGCCCCGCGGTCGGGCGCGGTGGTCGCGACGCTGCGCGACGCGGAGGTGCGGCGCGGGGACTTCACCTTCGGTCCGGCGACCCTCCAGATCGACTGGGCGGACCGGGTCGCGGTCACCGGCGCGAACGGCGCCGGCAAGTCGACCCTGCTGGGCGCGCTGCTCGGCCGGGTGCCGCTGTCGGCCGGGCACGCCACGCTCGGCTCCGGTGTGGTCGTCGGCGAGGTGGACCAGGCCCGCAAGCTCTTCCACGGCTCCGAGTCCCTGCTGGAGGCGTTCGGCGCGGCCGTCCCGGACTTGGAGCCCGCGGACGTCCGTACGCTGCTGGCCAAGTTCGGGCTGAAGGCGGACCACGTCCTGCGCTCGGCGGCGACCCTCTCCCCGGGCGAGCGGACCCGCTCCGCGCTGGCCCTGCTGCAGGGCCGCGGAGTCAACCTGCTGGTGCTCGACGAGCCGACGAACCATCTCGACCTGCCGGCGATCGAGCAGCTGGAGTCGGCCCTGGACTCCTACGAGGGCACGCTCCTGCTGGTCACCCACGACCGCCGCATGCTGGACGCGGTCCGCACGACCCGCCGCCTGGAGGTGGCGGACGGCAAGGTCACGGAGCACTGACCTTCCCGGCCGTACGAGTGGACCGAGCCCCCGGGCCGGAACGGAAAGGGGCGGCCACCGAATCGGTGGCCGCCCCTTTTGGCTACGTCACTTCCGTCCCCGCTCGGGGCCGGTCAGACCCGCCCGCCTGAGGGCGTCGGCCATCGCGCTGTTCGCCGGCGCCGGAGCCTGCCGGGAGCCGCCCCCGCCGCCTCCGCCGTTCCCAGCACCGCCGTTCCCCGCACCGCCGCGGCCCTGCCGCTGCTGGCCGCGCTGCTGGGGTGGCCGTCCGCCCCGCTGCCGGTCACGACCGCCGCCGCCCTCGGCCGCCGGGGCCGCCGCCTCGTCGTCCAGGCGCAGCGTCAGCGAGATCCGCTTGCGCGGGATGTCGATGTCCAGCACCTTCACCTTGACGATGTCACCGGGCTTCACGACGTCCCGCGGGTCCTTGACGAAGGTCCGGGACATCGCCGAGACGTGCACGAGCCCGTCCTGGTGGACGCCGATGTCCACGAACGCGCCGAACGCGGCCACGTTCGTGACGACCCCCTCCAGGACCATCCCGGCCGCCACGTCGGAGATCTTCTCGACGCCCTCCTTGAAGGTGGCCGTCTTGAAGGCGGGCCGCGGGTCGCGCCCCGGCTTCTCCAGTTCCCTGAGGATGTCGGTGACGGTCGGCAGACCGAAGGTCTCGTCGACGAAGTCGGCCGGCCGCAGCGAGCGCAGCACACTCGTGTTGCCGATCAGCGAGGCCACCTCGTTGCCCGCCGTCTTCACCATCCGCCGCACCACGGGGTACGCCTCGGGGTGCACGCTGGACGCGTCCAGCGGGTCGCTGCCGCCCCGGATCCGCAGGAAGCCCGCGCACTGCTCGTAGGCCTTGGGGCCGAGCCGGGCCACCTTCTTGAGCGACGTACGGGAGGTGAAGGGCCCGTTGGCGTCGCGGTGCGCCACGATGTTCTCGGCGAGGCCGGAGGTGATGCCGGAGACCCGGGCCAGCAGCGGGGCCGAGGCGGTGTTCACGTCCACGCCCACGCCGTTCACACAGTCCTCGACGACCGCGTCGAGCGAACGGGACAGCTTCACCTCGGACAGGTCGTGCTGGTACTGGCCGACACCGATGGACTTCGGGTCGATCTTCACCAGCTCGGCCAGCGGGTCCTGGAGCCGGCGCGCGATGGAGACGGCGCCGCGCAGCGACACGTCCATGTCGGGCAGCTCCTGCGAGGCGAACGCGGACGCCGAGTACACCGACGCGCCCGCCTCGGACACCATCACCTTGGTGAGCTTCAGCTCCGGGTGCTTCGTGATCAGCTCACCGGCGAGCTTGTCGGTCTCGCGGGAGGCCGTGCCGTTGCCGATCGCGACCAGCTCGACCGCGTGCTCCTTCGCGAGCCGGGCGAGCTTCGCGATGGCCTCGTCCCACCGGTTGGCCGGGACGTGCGGGTGGATGACGTCCGTGGCGACGACCTTGCCGGTCGCGTCGACGACGGCGACCTTCACCCCGGTACGGAAACCGGGGTCCAGGCCCAGCGTCGCGCGCGTGCCCGCCGGGGCGGCGAGCAGCAGGTCCCGCAGGTTCGCCGCGAAGACGTTCACCGCCTCGTCCTCGGCGGCGGTGCGCAGCCGCAGCCGCACGTCGATGCCGAGGTGCACCAGGATGCGCGTGCGCCAGGCCCAGCGGGCGGTGTCCGTCAGCCACTTGTCGCCGGGACGGCCGCGGTCGGCGATCCCGAAGCGGTGGGCGACGATCCCCTCGTACGAGGACGGTCCCTCGGTGGGCTCCTCGGGCTCCAGGACGAGATCGAGGACCTCCTCCTTCTCGCCGCGCAGCATGGCGAGGATCCGGTGCGAGGGCAGCGCCTTGAAGGGCTCGGCGAAGTCGAAGTAGTCGGAGAACTTGGCGCCGGCCTCCTCCTTGCCGTCGCGTACCTTGGCGGCGAGGCGTCCGCGCACCCACATGCGCTCGCGCAGCTCGCCGATCAGGTCGGCGTCCTCGGAGAACCGCTCGGTGAGGATCGCCCGGGCGCCGTCCAGGGCGGCCTGCGGGTCGGCGACGCCCTTGTCGGCGTCGACGAAGGCCGCCGCCGCGGCGACGGGGTCCACGGACGGGTCGCCGAGCAGGCCCTCGGCCAGCGGTTCGAGGCCGGCCTCGCGCGCGATCTGCGCCTTGGTGCGCCGCTTGGGCTTGAACGGCAGATAGATGTCCTCGAGACGCGCCTTCGTCTCGGCGCCCCTGAGCTGCGCCTCCAGCTCCGCGGTGAGCTTGCCCTGCTCGCGCACCGAGTCGAGGATGGCGGTGCGCCGGTCCTCCAGCTCCCGCAGATAGCGCAGCCGCTCCTCGAGGGTGCGCAGCTGCGCATCGTCGAGCATCTCGGTCGCTTCCTTGCGGTAGCGGGCGATGAAGGGCACCGTCGAACCGCCGTCGAGCAAGTCGACGGCCGCCTTGACCTGCCGTTCCCGCACGCCGAGTTCCTCGGCGATCCTGCCTTCGATGGACCCTACGAGGGGTGTCGTCACGATCCCGTACCGCCTTCTCCACTGAGGTTGCGCGGCAATTGTGGCAGGTGACGCCGACAACGGGGGCTCAGGGCGGCACTCCGGGGGCCGCGCGCCGCGCCCCGGCCCGGTCGGGCGGGTGGGGCCCGCGGGGTGCGCGGCCGGGTGGCACGGGGGGTGCTCGGCCCGGTGGCGCCGGGTGCGGCCGGGGCGCTCAGCCCTTGCCGAGCATGCCCTCGGGGAACGCCCCGGCGGCGAACGCCCTCATCAGCAGGCCCTTCGCGATCTCGGTGAGCCGTTCGACCCCGGCGGCGCCCAGGTGCTCGTAAGGGGCACGGTCGAGACGGTCCGTGCGGTCCTCGATGTCCCGGCGCAGCTCCGTGCCGGCCACGGTCAGCTCGCCGTCCGCGTCGAGCAGTCCGCGCTCGCGCAGCCGCCCGGACGCCGCCTCCCAGTCGGCCCGGGACCAGCCGCGGGTGCCGAGGACCCACTGGGGCACCATCCCCTTGCCGGTCGCGGTGTGGCTCACCAGGGCCTCCACGGGGTCGAGTCCGGCGTCGAGGAGGACCGCGAGGTGGCCGTCGCCCCGGTGCTCGCGCAGCAGCGTGGCCGCGTGCCAGAGCGCCAGGTGCGGGGCCTCGGGGACGGGAAGGTCCGCGTGGGCGGCGTACAGGGGACGGGCGGCGCGGGAGCAGGCCTCGGCCGCGCGCAGGGCGAGCTTCGCGGCCTCGGCCACCTCCCCGGAGGCGAGGACGTCCTCGCCGAGCAGCCGCCCGAGCGTCGCGTCCACGGCACGCAGCCGTGCCGCGAGCACCGTCTCCGGCGACGCGGTTTGCCACACCGCGGGCACGTGCCCCGCGACGAGCTCGTGCCGGAAGTTGAAGAACGCGGCCGTGACCGTGCCGGCGCCGACCGCGCCCAGCGCGGCGGCCCGTACCGCGAAGTACGCGGTCCGCTCGTTCCCGACCCCGACCGCGGCCATTTCACGGCCCAGGTCGGGCGAGAAGTAGTGCGTCGAGTGCAGCGGATTGAGCACGTTGTGGCAGCGGCGGCCGGCGTGCTCCGGCAGGGGGAGGGTCATGGCCGGCACCTTACCGACTGGTCGGTACGGCGGGAACCGCAGGACCCCGGATGGCAGGAAAGGTGGGGATCCCGTCATTGCGGCCATCCGCGCGCCGGCCGAGAATCGAGGCATGCGAACGGTCCTGATCGTCCTCTTCGACGGCGTGCAGAGCCTCGACGTCACCGGCCCCCTCGAAGTGTTCGCGGGCGCGGAAACCTACCGCGGCGGTTCGTACGAGATCCGTACGGCCTCCCTGGACGGTGGCCGGGTCCGGTCCTCCAGCGGCCTGGTCCTCGTCCCGGACGGAGCCCTGGCCGACGCTCCGGAAGCGCACACCCTGCTCGTCCCCGGCGGCAGCGGGACACGGCGCCCGGATCCCGGCCTGATCGCTTGGCTGCGGGACCGGGGCCCGCGCGCCGAGCGCCTGGTCTCGGTGTGCACCGGCGCGGGTCTGCTCGCGGCGGCGGGACTGCTCGACGGCCGGCGCGCGACGACCCACTGGGCCCACTGCGAACGGCTCGCCCGCGACCACCCGGCGGTCACGGTCGACCCCGACCCGATCTACGTCCGCGACGGGAACGTGTCCACCTCGGCGGGCGTCACCTCCGGGATCGATCTGGCGCTGGCCCTCGTCGAGGAGGACCTGGGCCGTGACGCCGCCCTCACCATCGCCCGCCATCTCGTCGTCTTCCTCCGACGGCCGGGCAACCAGGCCCAGTTCAGCGCCCAGCTCGCCGCCCAGACCGCGCGGCGCGAACCGCTGCGCGAGGTCCAGCGGTGGATCTCGGAGCACCCCGGCGACGATCTGAGCGTCGAGTCCCTCGCGGTCCGCGCCGCTCTCTCGCCGCGCCACTTCGCCCGTGCCTTCCGGACGGAGACGGGCATGACGCCCGGCCGGTACGTCGAACGGGTACGGCTCGAACACGCCCGTCGCCTTCTGGAGGACACCGCCGACGGCATCGAGGAGGTCTCCCGGGCCAGCGGCTACGGCACCCCCGAGGCCATGCGCCGCGCCTTCGTGAAACTCCTCGGCTCGGCACCGGCGGAGTACCGGCGCCGCTTCCGGCCCGCCGCCACCGCCTGAGCCCCTTCCCGCGAAGACCCGGGGCCCATGCGCTCGGGCGGACTCTCCCTCCGGCCGGCGACTGCTCCAGGCCGACGCGCCCTCCGACGGACGCGCCCTCCGACCGGCGGCTGCTCCAGGCCGACGCGCCCTCCGACCGATGCTCCCTCCGGCAGGCGACCGCCCCGGCCGGCGATCCCGCCCCTCCCTCGCTTCCCGTCCCCCTCCAGCCCACCTTCAGCGAAAGGCCCCCGATGCAGATCGCCATCCTCCTCTTCGACCGCTTCACCGCCCTGGACGCCGTGGGCCCGTACGAGACGCTCGGCCGGCTGCCGGACGCGGACACCGTCTTCGTCGCCGAGCGCACCGGACCGGTCCGCTCCGACACCGGGCGGCTGGCCCTGACGGCGGACCGGAGCCTCGCCGAGGTCCCGGGCCCGGACATCCTGGTCGTACCCGGAGGGCCGGGCCAGAGCGACCAGATGGACAACCGGGTGCTGCTCGACTGGCTGCGGGCCGCCGACGCCACCAGCCTCTGGACGACCTCGGTGTGCACCGGTTCCCTGCTGCTCGCCGCCGCAGGGCTCCTGGACGGGCGTCGGGCGACCTCCCACTGGCTGGCCCTCGACCAGCTCGGGAGGTTCGGCGCGAAGGCCACCGGGGAGCGGGTCGTGACCGACGGCAAGTACGTCACCGCGGCCGGTGTCTCCTCCGGCATCGACATGGGGCTCACGCTGCTCGGCCGGATCGCCGGGGACGAACACGCCCAGGCGGTCCAGCTGTTGACCGAGTACGACCCCCAGCCGCCCTACGACGCCGGGTCCCCGCGGAAGGCGCCGGCGCACCTCGTCGAGGAGTTCCGGAGCAAGAGCCGCTTCCTGCTGACGTAACCGCGGACTCCGGGCACCGGCCACCGGGCGGGGAACGCCCGGTGAGCGCTCAGGGGGCCCAGGTGAACTGAGGCTGCCGGCGCTCCAGGAAGGCGGCGACGCCCTCGGCGGTGTCGCCGCCCGCGCGGGCCTGCTCGGTCCAGTGCGCGTCGCGGTCGGTGCGCCCGTTCACGAACTCCTTCGCCGCCGCCTGCGTCAGCAGCGAGCGCGCCGCCAGGACGCGGGTGAACTCCGCGACCCGCTTGTCGAGTTCGCCCTCGGGCAGCACCTCGTCCACGAGACCTGTCCGCAAGGCCCGCTCGGTGTCGATCAACTCGCCCGAGAACAGCAGGTACTTGGCAGCCGACGGACCCACCAGGGCCGCCAGCCTCCGGGTGGAGGAGGCCGGGTAGACGATGCCGAGCTTCGCGGGGGTCACCCCGAACAGCGCGCCCTCCTGGGCGAAGCGCAGATCGCAGGCGGCGGCGAGCTGGGACCCGCCGCCCACGCAGTAGCCACGGATCGCGGCGAGCGTCGGCTTGGGGAACGCGGCGAGGGCCTCCTCGGCGAGCACCGCGAGGCCCTGCGCCTCGTCCGGGGACTCCCGCAGCGTCGAGATGTCCGCCCCGGCGCAGAACGTGCCGCCCTCGCCGGTCAGGACGAGCGCGTGCACGTCGGCGCGCGCCCCCAGGACGTCCAGCAGCGGCGGCAGCGCCCGCCACATCGGCGTCGTCATGGCGTTCCGCTTCGCGGGGTGATGGATGACGACGGTGGCGACTCCGTCGCCGACGTGGTGCAACAGCTGCGGCTCCATACGCCGGATGCTATCCGCACCGGCCGGCCGCACTCCGATCATGGTCGCGCACCGTCCCGGACCGCTCCGCGGGGCGCCGGAGCGGCGGTGAACGGACGGTGTCGGCGAAGGGGCAAACCCGTACAACCCGAAGAGTTTCGGAAGCCGACATGAATGCGACAAGAGCGGTCGTAGAGCTGTCTTTTTCTTTCATCAGCGATCAGAAATCGGCGATAATTGCTGACTTCTGTTCAGTCAACCGGTACGGACCGGCGCATTACCAACACTCGACGTGTGGTGACAATCGAGCGCAAGGGCGGCGACCGGACGATGGAGAACCTCGGGCGGGGGTCCGACCCGAGCCCCGAAGGCGGAGTGGCGACTCCCGACGTCAGATCGCCGGAACCGCTGCCGTACGAGGGGGTGTGGCGGTTCACCGCCGCCGCCGTCGACGCCTCCGTGCCGCAGGCGCGGCACGCCGTCCGTGATCTGCTGGTCTGCCAGGCGGTGCCGGTCTCGGACGATGTCGTTCAGGGACTGTTGTTGATCGTCTCCGAACTGGTCACGAACGCCGTCAAGCACGCGGCACTTCTGTCGCCGATGCTCGCCGTCGAGGTCGCGGTCGGCGCCGACTGGGTCCGGGTGTCCGTCGAGGACGACCACCCCTACCGGCCGACCGCGCTGGAGGCCGACCACGGGCAGACCGGAGGCCGGGGCCTGCTGCTCGTGCGCGAGGTGACCAGGGAGTTCGGCGGCGGGTGCGACGTCGAGTACACCGCGGGCGGCGGCAAGGTGATCTGGGCCGCCCTGCCGCTCGCCCCGGGCCTCTGAGCGTCCGGCGGCGCCGCTACCAGCCCGCGGACGGCCCCGTCAGCTCCCGCATCGCCGGACGGGCCGCGTCCAGCACCGTCATGAACCACGCCGAGAAGGGGTCCTTCGCGTGCCGCTCCGCCAGCTCGGCGGCGGTCACGAAGGCCGTCGAGCCGACCTCCTCGGGGTCGGGCCGCAGCGCCGACTGCACCATCCCGACGAAGAGGTGGTTGTACTCCTGCTCCACCAGGCCCGAGTCCGGGTCCGGGTGGTTGTAACGGACCGTGCCCGCCTCGGCGAGCAGCGTCGGGGAGACCCCGAGCTCCTCGTACGTGCGCCGGGCCGCCGCCGCGAAGGGCGCCTCGCCCGGGTAGGGGTGGCCGCAGCAGGTGTTCGACCAGACGCCGGGGGAGTGGTACTTGCCGAGCGCGCGCTGCTGCAGCAGCAGCCGGCCGTGTTCGTCGAAGAGGAACACCGAGAACGCCCTGTGCAGCTGGCCCGGGGCCTGATGGGCCGCGAGCTTCTCCGCCGTGCCGATCGTGTTGCCGTCCTCGTCGACCAGTTCCAGCAAGATCGCGTCCGCGGTGCCGTTCGACGAACTGTGCGTCGCGGTGGCAGGTGTGATCGGCATACCCATCCTTCGCATCGGTTTTCCAGCCCCAAGTCTGCCGTACGAAACCGGCACTCCCGGCACTTCGTCTCTCCGCATGTCCCGCCCCGGTGCTCCGGGGCGGGACACGCGGCGCGCGTGGGTCAGACGCCGAACGCGGCCGGATACCTGAGCGTGCCCGGCGTCACCGGCACGGAATCGTCCAGGACGAGGGCCATCAGATGTTCGGACGGCACGTCGAAACCGGCCCGGATTCCGTGTTCCGCGGCGGGTCCGAAGGCGGCGGCGGTCATCGCGTACACCTCCGCGGTGTCGGCGCCGGGGTTGCCCCGGGGGCAGAGGCTCAATGGCAGAGCTTCGCCTCGTGCTCGGCGTGGCCGCTGGGCTCCAGCTGGAACGTGCAGTGCTCGACGTCGAAGTGGACACCCAGGCAGCCCTGGAGCTCGTGCAGGATCTTCTCGTGGCCGATCGCGTTCAGGACGTCGGAGCTCACGACCACGTGCGCGGACAGCACCGGCATACCGGAGGTGATCGTCCAGGCGTGCAGGTCGTGGACGTCCTCGACGCCGTCCAGGGCGAGGATGTGAGCCCGCACCTCCGCCATGTCGACTCCCTTGGGCGCCGCCTCGAGGAGCACGTCGAGCGTCTCCTGGAGCAGCTTCCAGGCGCGCGGGACGATCATCAGGGCGATGGCGATCGAGGCGATCGGGTCCGCCGCCTGCCAGCCGGTGGTCATGATGATCACAGCGGCGATGATGACCGCGACCGAGCCCAGCGCGTCCGCGGCGACCTCCAGGAACGCGCCGCGCACGTTCAGGCTTTCCTTCTGCCCGCGCATCAGCAGCATCAGCGAGACGGAGTTGGCGACCAGGCCGAACACACCGAAGGCGATCGTCAGCCCGCCGTGGGTGTCCGCCGGGGTGATGAAGCGCTGGACCGCCTCGATCAGCACGTAGCCGCCGACGACGAACAGCAGCAGACAGTTGGCGAGCGCGGCCAGGATCTCGGCCCGCGCGTAGCCGAAGGTGCGCTTCTCGCTCGGCGGGCGCGCGGCGAAGTGGATCGCGAGCAGGGCCATCCCCAGACCGAGGGCGTCCGTCGCCATGTGCGCCGCGTCCGCGACCAGCGCGAGGGAGTCGGCGACGAGACCGCCGAAGATCTCCACGACCATGACGGTGAGCGTGATCGCCAGCGCGACGCGCAGCCTCCCGCGGTACGCGGCGGTCGCCGTTCCGGCCGGGGGCGCGCCGTGCGCGTGCCCGTGGTCGTGCCCAGCCCCCATGAAAGCCGCCTCCTGTTTTCCGCTCGGTCGTGCCAGTCAACTACGGCCGGGGGGTATCGGGCAACGCGGCACTGAACACCGTTGTCATATGCTCTGACCTGCGGAAACGATCCGCAGGTCAGAGCGTCGGCGGCATCAGGCGCCGGCGGCGCCGGGGTGGCGCAGCAGCCAGCCCCGCCAGGCCGACTCCACCATCTCGCGCACGTCGCGCCGGGCGCTCCAGCCCAGCTCCCGCTCGGCCAGGGCGGCCGAGGCGACCGCGCGCGGGGCGTCGCCGGGGCGGCGCGCCTCGACGAGGGCCGGGGTGCGGTTTCCGGTGACCTCGGCGATGAGCGTCACGAGCTCCCGCACCGAGACGCCCTCGCTGCGGCCGATGTTCACGGTCAGGTCGCCGCTCGCCCCGTCCGTCAGCCGCCGGGCCGCCGCGAGGTGCGCCTCGGCGAGGTCGGCGACGTGGATGTAGTCGCGTACGCAGGTGCCGTCCGGGGTCGGGTAGTCGTCGCCGAAGATCCGCGGGGCCTCGCCGCGGGTGAGCCGGTCGAAGACCATCGGGACGATGTTGAAGATCCCGGTGTCGGCCAGTTCCGGCGCGGAGGCGCCCGCCACGTTGAAGTAGCGCAGGCACACCGTGGAGATCCCGTGCGCCCGCCCGGCCGCCCGCACCAGCCACTCGCCGGTGAGCTTCGTCTCGCCGTAGGGGCTCATCGGGGCACAGGGGGTGTCCTCCGCGATGAGGTCCACGTCGGGATTGCCGTAGACGGCCGCAGAGGAGGAGAAGACGAACCGGCGGACGCCCGCCTCCGCCACCGCCTCCAGCAGCGTCGCGAGACCGCCCACGTTCTCCTGGTAGTAGCGCGTCGGCTGGGCCACGGACTCGCCGACCTGCTTGCGGGCGGCGAGGTGCACCACACCGGTGATCGCGTGCTCGGCCATGACCCGCTTGAGCAGATCGCCGTCGAGCGACGACCCCCGTACGAGGGGGATGCCCTCCGGAAGCCGGTCCTGGATCCCGGACGACAGGTCGTCGAGGGCGACGACGCGCTCCCCGGCCTCCGCCATCGCCCGCGCCACGTGTGCCCCGATGTATCCGGCTCCGCCTGTGATCAGCCATGTCATGGTCGGACACCCTATGCGGGTCCGCGGCCGTGTCCGGTGTGCCCCGTTCCCGGGGAAGGTGAGATGTCGCACGCGGTGCCGGGAATGTTCCGGTCCGTGCGACCGCGTTTGTGACGGGGGCCCGGGATCCCCGATGATGATCGCGGCGCGCGCCGGACAAAATCGGTTGATCGGGCCGTGAACAGGCGGTGAACGCCCGCTTCCGTTCATCCGATAGCCTCTGCCGACATGCCGCCGGGGCCGCCGCCATGAGCCGGCGGCCGTCCCACCACGCACACGCCGGACGCCAGGTCGCGCCGGCACCCAGGGAGTGAGTTCGCTGCCGACCGCCATCCTCACCGGCCAGCCGGTCCCCGGATCGTCGCTCGAAGGCGATCTGCGGTCGCTCGGCTTCGACGTGCGTCACGCGTCCGACGCGGGCGAGACCGAGACCCTGCTCGCCGCCGTACCGGCCGGCGAACGGGTCGCCGTCGTGGACGCCCGCTTCGTCGGGCACGTCCACGCCCTGCGCCTCGGCCTGACCGACCCCCGCTTCCCGGCCTCCGCCCTTCCCGGCGCCGTGTCCGTGCAGCCCGAGGCCCGGCGCGCGCTCACCCGGGCCCTGACCCGGGAGAGCGTGGCCGCCGGCAGCGGCGCGGCGGCGCCCGAGGACCTCGCCGGGCGTCTGGGCGAGGCACTGGAGGCCGACGACCTCACCGTGTACCGGCCGGAGCTCGGCACCCTCGTCGCCTCGGTCCCCGCCGATCCGCAGGAGCGCAACGGCGTCCGCCAGGCCGTCCTGGCCGTGGACGACGAGGCCGTCCGGCTGCGCAGCGCCGTCAAGGCCCGCGACGGCTTCTTCACCACGTACTGCATCAGCCCGTACTCGCGCTACATCGCCCGCTGGTGCGCCCGCCGCGGCCTGACCCCGAACCAGGTCACCACCGCCTCGCTGATCACCGCGCTGATCGCCGCGGGCTGCGCCGCCACCGGCACCCGCGCCGGCTTCGTCGCGGCCGGTGTGCTGCTGCTGTTCTCCTTCGTGCTGGACTGCACGGACGGGCAGCTCGCCCGCTACTCCCTGCAGTACTCGACGCTCGGCGCCTGGCTCGACGCGACCTTCGACCGCGCCAAGGAGTACGCCTACTACGCGGGACTGGCGCTCGGCGCGGCCCGCGGCGGCGACGACGTGTGGGCGCTCGCGCTCGGCGCGATGATCCTGCAGACCTGCCGGCACGTCGTGGACTTCTCCTTCAACGAGGCCAACCACGACGCCACGGCCAACACCAGCCCCACGGCGGCCCTCTCGGACAAGCTCGACAGCGTCGGCTGGACGGTCTGGGTGCGGCGGATGATAGTCCTGCCCATCGGCGAACGATGGGCGATGATCGCCGTCCTGACGGCGCTGACGACCCCCCGTATCACCTTCTACGCGCTGCTGGCCGGCTGCGCCTTCGCGGCCACCTACACCACGGCGGGCCGGGTCCTGCGCTCGCTGACCCGCAAGGCGAGCCGCACGGACCGTGCCGCCGGGGCCCTGGTGGACCTCACCGACTCCGGTCCGCTCGCCGAGTCCCTGACCCGTTTCGCCGGCCGGCTGCCGCGCGTCGCCCCCGCCGTGGTCGCCTTCGTCGCCGGAGCGGTCGTCGTGACATGCGCCGCACTCGCGCCGTACGGCGGCTGGCTGCCCGTGGTCGGCGCGGCCGTGTACGTCCTGCTGTCGCCGGCCGCCCTGCTCAGGCCCCTCAAGGGCGCCCTGGACTGGCTGGTCCCGCCGTTCTACCGTGCGGCCGAGTACCTCACCGTTCTGGCACTGGCGGTCAACGCCGGCATGAACGGGGTGCTTCCGGCGGCTTTCGGCCTGGTGGCCGCGGTCGCCTACCATCACTACGACACGGTGTACCGCATTCGCGGGAACGCCGGAGCCCCCCCGCACTGGCTGGTGCGGGCGATCGGCGGGCACGAAGGCAGGACGCTGCTGGTCACCGTCCTGGCCGCGCTGCTCACCGCCGCACAGTTCAAGGTCGCGCTCACGGCACTCGCCGTGGCCGTGGCGCTGCTGGTGCTCGTCGAGAGCATCCGCTTCTGGGTGTCCTCCGGGGCGCCCGCCGTACACGATGAAGGAGAACCCGCATGATCGGCCTCGTGCTGGCGGCCGGCGCCGGACGGCGTCTGCGCCCCTACACCGACAGCCTCCCGAAGGCTCTCGTGCCGGTGGGCCCCGCGGGCATAGAGGACTCCATCACGGTCCTGGACCTGACCCTCGGCAACTTCGCCGAGATCGGCCTGACCGAGGTCGGCATCATCGTCGGCTACCGCAAGGAGGCCGTCTACGACCGCAAGGCGGCCCTCGAGGAGAAGTACGGCCTCAAGATCACCCTGATCGACAACGACAAGGCCGAGGAGTGGAACAACGCCTACTCCCTGTGGTGCGGCCGTGACGCCCTCAAGGACGGCGTGATCCTCGCCAACGGCGACACCGTGCACCCGGTCTCCGTCGAGCGGACGCTGCTCGCCGCCCGCGGCGACGGCAAGAGGATCATCCTCGCCCTCGACACGGTGAAGAAGCTCGCCGACGAGGAGATGAAGGTCGTCGTGGACCCCGACAAGGGCGTCCAGAAGATCACCAAGCTGATGGACCCGTCCGAGGCCACCGGTGAGTACATCGGTGTGACCCTCATCGAGGGCGCCGCCGCGGCCGAGCTGGCCGACGCCCTGAAGACGGTGTGGGAGACCGACCCGCAGCAGTTCTACGAGCACGGCTACCAGGAACTGGTCAACCGCGGCTTCCGGATCGACGTCGCGCCGATCGGCGAGGTCAAGTGGGTCGAGATCGACAACCACGACGACCTCGCCAAGGGACGTGAGATCGCGTGCCAGTACTGACGAGGCTCATCCCCTCGCCGGTCGTCGTCGACATCCGTCCCGGTGCCCTGGACGACCTGGCGAGCGTGCTCAGCGACGAGCGCATCTCGCACTCGGGCAAGCTGGCCATCGCGGTCAGCAACGGCTCGGGCGCGCGGCTGCGCGACCGCATCGCCCCGGCGCTGCCCGGCGCCACCTGGTACGAGGTCGGCGGCGGCACGCTCGACGACGCCATCCGGCTGGCCGGCGAGATAAGGGCCGGCCACTACGACGCGGTCGTGGGCCTGGGCGGCGGCAAGATCATCGACTGTGCCAAGTTCGCCGCGGCGCGGGTCGGGCTGCCGCTGGTCGCGGTGCCCACGAACCTCGCGCACGACGGACTGTGCTCGCCGGTCGCCACGCTCGACAACGACGCGGGCCGCGGCTCCTACGGCGTGCCGAACCCGATCGCCGTGGTCATCGACCTCGACGTGATCCGGGAGGCGCCGGTCCGGTTCGTCCGGGCGGGCATCGGGGACGCCGTCTCCAACATCAACGCGATCGCGGACTGGGAGCTGTCCAACCGGGTCAAGGGCGAGAAGATCGACGGACTGGCCGCCGCCATGGCGCGCCAGGCCGGCGAGGCCGTGCTCCGGCACCCCGGCGGCGTCGGCGACAACGACTTCCTCCAGGTGCTCGCCGAGGCGCTCGTCCTCACCGGCATCGCGATGTCGATCTCCGGCGACTCCCGGCCCGCCTCCGGTTCCTGCCACGAGATCAACCACGCCTTCGACCTCCTCTTCCCGAAGCGCGCGGCGAGCCACGGCGAGCAGTGCGGTCTGGGCGCGGCCTTCGCGATGTACCTGCGCGGCGCCCACGAGGACGCGGCGTTCATGGCCGAGGTGCTGCGGCGGCACGGACTGCCGGTGCTGCCCGAGGAGATCGGCTTCACCGTGGACGAGTTCGTGCAGGTCGTGGAGTTCGCTCCGCAGACCCGGCCCGGCCGGTACACGATCCTCGAACATCTCGACCTGAAAACCCACCAGATCAAGGACATCTACTCCGACTATGCCAAGGCCATCGGTAGCTGAACTCCGCCCCGTCGTTCATCCCCCCGGGGTGAAGGACCGGCGCAGCGGTGAGCACTGGGCGGGACGCCTGTACATGCGAGAGATCTCGCTGCGCTGCGACCGCTACCTGGTGAACACCAGGATCACGCCCAACCAGCTCACGTACCTGATGACCCTCTGCGGCGTGCTCGCGGCCCCCGCCCTGCTGGTGCCGGGGATCGCGGGCGCGGTGCTCGGCGTGGTGATGGTCCAGCTGTATCTGCTGCTCGACTGCGTCGACGGCGAGATCGCGCGCTGGAAGAAGCAGTACTCCCTCGGCGGGGTCTACCTCGACCGTGTCGGCGCCTATCTGACCGACGCCGCCGTGCTCGTCGGCCTCGGTCTGCGGGCCTCCGACCTGTGGGGCGGCGGACGCGTCGACTGGCTGTGGGCCTTCCTCGGCACGCTGGCGGCCCTCGGCGCCATCCTGGTCAAGGCGGAGACCGACCTCGTCGGCGTCGCCCGCCACCAAGGTGGCCTGCCGCCGGTCAAGGAGTCCGCGTCCGAGCCCCGCTCCTCCGGCGTGGCGCTGGCCCGCCGGGCCGCCGCGGCGCTCAAGTTCCACCGGCTGATCCTCGGCATCGAGGCGTCCCTGCTGATCCTGCTGCTGGCCGTGGCCGACCAGGTCAGGGGCGACCTGTTCTTCACCCGGCTCGGCACCGCCGTGCTCGCCGCCATCGCGCTCCTGCAGACGGTGCTGCACCTGGTGTCCATTCTCGCTTCCAGCAGGCTCAAGTGAGTACGGCGACGAGGGTCGGCGCGGTGATCATCACCATGGGCAACCGCCCCGACGAGCTCAGGGCCCTGCTCGACTCGGTCGCCAAGCAGGACGGCGACCGTGTCGAGGTGGTCGTGGTCGGCAACGGCTCACCCGTCCCCGAGGTGCCCGAGGGCGTCCGGACGGTCGAGCTGTCCGAGAACCTCGGCATACCCGGCGGCCGGAACGTGGGCATCGAGGCCTTCGGACCCGGCGGCACCGACGTGGACGTCCTCCTCTTCCTGGACGACGACGGCCTGCTCGCGCGCCACGACACGGCGGAACTGTGCCGCCGCGCCTTCGCCGACGACCCCGAGCTCGGCATCATCAGTTTCCGCATCGCCGACCCCGAGACCGGGGAGACCCAGCGCCGGCACGTGCCCAGGCTGCGCGCCTCGGACCCGATGCGCTCCTCCCGCGTCACCACGTTCCTCGGCGGCGCCAACGCGGTCCGTACGAAGGTCATCGCCGAGGTCGGCGGACTCCCGGACGCGTTCTTCTACGCCCATGAGGAGACCGACCTGGCCTGGCGGGCCCTCGACGCCGGCTGGATGATCGACTACCGCTCCGACATGGTGCTGTACCACCCGACGACCGCCCCGTCACGGCACGCGGTGTACCACCGGATGGTGGCCCGCAACCGCGTCTGGCTGGCGCGCCGCAACCTTCCCGCCCCCCTCGTCCCGGTCTACCTCGGCGTCTGGATGCTCCTGACGCTGCTGCGCCGCCCCTCGCGGGCCGCGTTGCGGGCCTGGTTCGGCGGATTCCGGGAAGGCTGGAGGAGTCCGTGCGGACCGAGGCGTCCCATGAGGTGGCGCACGGTGTGGCGGCTGACCCGACTGGGCCGGCCTCCGGTCATCTGACAAGCTCGATCCTGAGAGCACCCGGGCACAACCCGGTCCCCGGCACATGCCGTGGCCCGGCCGGCCGTGCGCCTCTCGAAGACGAAAGTATCCCCTTGTGAGTACGACGCATGACGGCGGCATCGCCGTGAGCGACCGCCCCTCGCCCGACGACGGGCTGTCCGCGGCCGACCTGGCCGCCAAGTACGGCCTCGCGGTCAGCGGTGCCCGGCCCGGACTGGCCGAGTACGTCCGTCAGCTGTGGGGCCGGCGGCACTTCATCCTCGCCTTCTCGCAGGCCAAGCTCACCGCCCAGTACAGCCAGGCCAAGCTCGGCCAGCTGTGGCAGGTGGCGACGCCGCTGCTCAACGCGGCCGTCTACTACTTCATCTTCGGCCTGATCCTCAAGGCCAACCGCGGCATGTCGCACGACGTGTACATCCCGTTCCTGGTGACCGGTGTCTTCGTCTTCACCTTCACGCAGAGCTCGGTGATGGCAGGCGTCCGGGCGATCTCGGGCAACCTGGGCCTGGTGCGTGCGCTGCACTTCCCGCGGGCCTCGCTGCCCGTCTCGTTCGCCCTCCAGCAGCTCCAGCAGCTGCTGTTCTCGATGATCGTGCTGTTCGTCGTGGCGATCGGCTTCGGCAGCTACCCGGGCCTGTCCTGGCTGCTGATCGTTCCGGTGCTGTTCCTCCAGTTCCTCTTCAACACCGGGCTCGCGCTGATCGTGGCGCGGATGGGTGCCAAGACCCCCGACCTCGCCCAGCTCATGCCGTTCATCCTGCGTACCTGGATGTACGCCTCCGGTGTCATGTTCTCCATCAGCACCATGCTGGCCGGCCGCCCCGAGTGGATCGCCCGGGTGCTCCAGGCGAACCCCGCGGCCGTCTACATGGACCTGATGCGCTTCGCGCTCATCGACGGCTACGGCGCCTCCCACCTGCCGCCGCACGTGTGGGCCATCGCCGTCTTCTGGGCCGTGGTCACGTCCCTCGGCGGTTTCGTCTACTTCTGGAAGGCTGAAGAGAGGTACGGCCGTGGCTGAGCTCGAGAAGAGGTCGCACATCCCGACCGTCATCGCGGACGAACTGCACATCGTCTACCGCGTGAACGGCGCCAAGACCGGCAAGGGCAGCGCCACCGCGGCCCTCAGCCGCATCCTCAAGCGCGGCGAGGAGCGGGGCGTCCGCAAGGTCCACGCCGTCAAGGGTGTCTCCTTCACCGCCTACCGCGGCGAGGCCATCGGCCTGATCGGTTCGAACGGCTCCGGCAAGTCCACGCTCCTGCGGGCCATCGCCGGTCTGCTGCCCGCGGAGAAGGGCAAGGTCTACACCGACGGCCAGCCCTCGCTGCTCGGCGTGAACGCGGCGCTGATGAACGACCTGACCGGTGAGCGCAACGTCATCCTGGGCGGGCTCGCGATGGGCATGTCCCGCGAGCAGGTCAAGGAGCGCTACCAGGAGATCGTCGACTTCTCGGGCATCAACGAGAAGGGCGACTTCATCACCCTGCCGATGCGGACGTACTCCTCCGGCATGGCGGCCCGGCTGCGCTTCTCGATCGCGGCGGCCAAGGACCACGATGTCCTGATGATCGACGAGGCCCTCGCCACCGGTGACCGCTCCTTCCAGAAGCGGTCCGAGGCCCGTATCCGGGAGCTGCGCAAGAGCGCGGGCACGGTGTTCCTGGTGAGCCACAACAACAAGTCGATCCGTGACACGTGTGACCGCGTGCTGTGGCTGGAGCGCGGGGAACTGCGGATGGACGGCCCGACCGAGGACGTGCTCAAGGAGTACGAGAAGTTCACGGGGAAGTAGCCCGTTTCGCCCAGGGCCCCGCCGGAACGCTCCGGCGGGGCCCTGCGTCTGCAAAGGAAACGCCAACTCCCGTCGGCGCGGGGAATCTTGACGCCAATCGGTGTGTTGTTGTGATGTGCAGGACACCCCGGCGGAGTGTGCCGCGTTGTACAACGTAAGCTGTACCGGTGCCGAAACGCGTCAAGTAGGGCGATAATACGCGACACCCGGCACCGTCACGCCGAGGCGGATCTCCGGGCGGCGTGTCCGAAATGGGCAGGGTTGGGTCGGCAGTGTAGAACGGGAGATGTGACGGCAATGGCTACGGTGACTCTCCAGCTCCGCGATGCGTGTGCCGTCCTCGCGCCGGGCGGCGAGCGGTGACCCAAGCCGGGACGGCCCGCACCGGCGATCCGGAGCGCGGCACCCTCGACAAAGCCGCGGCCGAGAACTTTCCCGTGGCCCCGTTCTTCCTGCCCAGGGCCTGGCGTGACGACCTCATGGCCGTCTACGGCTTCGCCCGGCTCGTGGACGACATCGGTGACGGCGACCTCGCCCCCGGCGGCGCCGACGCGCGCCTGCTCGGCGTGGCGGAAGCGGACGCCGACGACCGCCTCGTCCTCCTGGACGCCTTCGAAGCCGATCTTCACCGGGTGTTCGACGCGGTCCCGCTCCACCCGCTGCTGCGTCGGCTCCAGCCCACGGTCCGCCGTGCGCGGCTGACCCCCGAGCCCTTCCTCGGCCTGATCGCGGCCAACCGCCAGGACCAGCTAGTCCAGCGCTACGAGACCTTCGACGACCTCCTCGCCTACTGCGAGCTGTCCGCGAACCCCGTCGGCCGTCTGGTCCTCGCCGTCACCGGCACGTCCACGCCCGAGCGGGTCCGCCGCTCCGACGCGGTGTGCACGGGCCTGCAGATCGTCGAGCACCTCCAGGACGTGGCCGAGGACCTCGGCCGCGACCGTGTCTACCTGCCCGCCGAGGACATGAAGCGCTTCCACGTGACCGAAGCGGATCTCGCCGTCCCCACGGCAGGCGCATCGGTGCGAGCACTGGTTGCATACGAAGCAGAACGCGCCTTGAACCTCCTGAATGAAGGCACCCCCCTCGTGGGTAGCGTCCACGGCAGGCTGAAACTGCTGCTCGCGGGGTTCGTCGCGGGGGGAAAGGCGGCGGTCCGCGCGATCGCCGCCGTCGAATACGACGTACTACCCGGCCCGCCCAAGCCCGGCAAGCTCCAGCTGCTGCGCGAGGTGGGAGTGACTCTGCGAGGAGAGGGGTGATCCGGACCGTGGAGTCGGAACAGCACGTGTCCGCACCGGTACTCGCCGCGTACAGCTACTGCGAGGCGGTGACCGGCCAGCAGGCCCGTAATTTCGCGTACGGCATCAGGCTGCTGCCGACGTCCAAGCGCCGTGCGATGTCGGCGCTCTACGCGTTCTCGCGGCGCGTCGACGACATCGGTGACGGCACGCTGGCGCCGGACGTGAAGGCGACGCGCCTGGAGGAGACCCGGGCGCTGCTCGCCCGCGTGCGCGCGGGAGCCGTCGACGAGGACGACACCGACCCGGTCGCGGTCGCCCTCAGCCACACCGCCGAGTACTTCCCGGTGCCCCTCGGGGGCCTGGACGAGCTCATCGACGGCGTGCTGATGGACGTACGCGGTGAGACGTACGAGACCTGGGACGACCTGAAGGTCTACTGCCGGTGCGTGGCCGGGGCCATCGGGCGGCTCTCGCTCGGCGTCTTCGGCACCGAACCGGGGGCGCGGGGAGCCGAGCGCGCGCCGGAGTACGCCGACACGCTCGGGCTCGCGCTCCAGCTCACCAACATCCTGCGGGACGTCCGCGAGGACGCCGAGGGCGGACGCACCTATCTGCCCGCCGACGACCTGGCCAAGTTCGGCTGCTCGGCCGGTTTCGACGGACCGAACCCGCCGCAGGGCTCCGACTTCGCCGGCCTCGTCCACTTCGAGGTGCGGCGGGCGCGCGCTCTGTTCGCCGAGGGCTACCGGCTGCTGCCGATGCTGGACCGGCGCAGCGGCGCCTGCGTCGCGGCCATGGCGGGCATCTACCGGCGTCTCCTCGACCGCATCGAGCGCGAGCCGGAGGCCGTGCTGCGCGGCCGGGTGTCCCTGCCGGGGCGCGAGAAGGCGTACGTCGCGGTGCGCGGCCTGTCCGGTCTCGACGCCCGGCACGTCTCCCGGCGCACCGTCCGGAGGCGTGTCTGAATGGACGCGTGTTTGATGGACCAAATGGACCAAGGTGATGCGGGCGACGAAAAGCGGCAGGCAACCCTCCGGAGCCCGGCCGCGTCCCTGACTGCAACGGCCCGCCGTCGATGGTCAGACCATCGCGGCACGGCCGCAGGGGAGGGTGCGTGATGAGCGAGGTCGAGTCCAGTGACGACTCCGGCCGGGCCACCGCCGTGGTGATCGGCGGCGGGCTCGCCGGGACCACCGCCGCGCTCGCGCTGGCCGACGCCGGGGTCCGGGTGACGCTGCTGGAGAGCCGGCCGCGCCTCGGCGGTCTCGCGTTCTCCTTCCAGCGCGGCGAGCTCACCGTGGACAACGGACAGCACGTCTTCCTGCGCTGCTGCACCGCCTACCGCTGGTTCCTCGACCGCGTCGACGCCACCGGTCTCGCGCCTCTGCAGGATCGTCTCGACGTGCCCGTTCTCGATCTGGAGGCACCGCCGGGACGACGGCTCGGCAGGATCGGCCGCACCGCGCTGCCCGTTCCGCTGCACCTCGCGCGCAGCCTCGCGACGTATCCGCACCTCTCGCTCGCCGAACGTGCCAGAGTCGGCCGTGCCGCGCTCGCGCTCAAGGGCCTGGACCTCACCGATCCGGCACTGGACGCGCAGAACTTCGGCGACTGGCTCGCCGCGCACGGTCAGTCACGCCGTGCCGTCGAGGCACTGTGGGACCTCGTGGGGGTCGCCACCCTCAACGCGGTGGCCCAGGACTCCTCGCTCGGGCTCGCCGCGATGGTGTTCAAGACGGGTCTGCTGTCCGACCCGGGCGCGGCCGACATCGGCTGGGCCCGCGTCCCGCTGGGCGAACTGCACGACACCCTGGCCCGCAAGGCGCTCGACTCCGCGGGCGTACGCACCGAGATCCGTACACGAGTCACCTCCGTCTCCCCTTACGGGAACGGCCGCTGGAGCGTTCAGGTTCCCGGCGAGCGCCTGGAGGCCGACACCGTCGTGCTCGCCGTGCCCCAGCGCGAGGCGCACGGCCTGCTGCCCGAGGGAGCGCTCGACGCCCCCGAGCGGCTCCTGGACATCGGCACCGCGCCGATCCTCAACGTCCACGTCGTCTACGACCGCACGGTCATGACCGCGCCGTTCTTCGCCGCCCTCGGCTCCCCGGTGCAGTGGGTCTTCGACCGCACCGAGGCGTCCGGGCTGCGCGAGGGGCAGTACCTGGCGCTGTCGCAGTCGGCCGCGCAGGACGAGATCGACGAGCCCGTTGCCGTGCTGCGGGAGCGGTACCTGCCGGAGCTGGAGCGGCTGCTGCCCGGCGCGCGCGGCGCCGGCGTGAAGGACTTCTTCGTGACCCGGGAGCGCACCGCGACGTTCGCCCCCGCCCCGGGAGTCGGGCGGCTGCGGCCCGGCGCCCGTACCAGAGCCCCCGGCCTCTACCTGGCCGGAGCGTGGACCGCCACAGGGTGGCCCGCAACCATGGAGAGTGCGGTTCGCAGTGGAGTCGGTGCGGCGGACGCCGCGCTGAGCGCCCTGGGCCGGCCCCGCGACCATCTCCTCGGACTCTTCGAGGAGGCGGCATGACGCTCGACCGGAGCCTGGCAGGCCCCCGCACCCCCCGTACCGCAACAAGAGGAGAGATTGTGCCCACTGTGCCCCCGGCCGAAGCGGCTGCCGACGCGGTGGACGTGACCGCGCTCCTGGAGCGCGGCCGGACCCTGGCCACACCGGTGCTGAAGGCAGCCGTCGACCGGCTGGCGCCGCCCATGGACACCGTCGCCGCCTACCACTTCGGCTGGATCGACGCCGCGGGCAACCCCGCGGACGGCGACGGCGGCAAGGCGGTGCGCCCCGCGCTCGCCGTGCTCTCCGCGCAGGCCGCCGGCGCCGCCCCCGAGGTGGGCGTCCCCGGCGCGGTCGCCGTCGAACTGGTGCACAACTTCTCGCTGCTGCACGACGACCTGATGGATGGCGACGAACAGCGCCGCCACCGCGACACCGTCTGGAAGGTGCACGGTCCCGCCCAGGCGATCCTCGTCGGCGACGCCCTGTTCGCGCTGGCCAACGAGGTCCTCCTGGAACTCGGCACCGTCGAGGCCGGCCGCGCCACCCGGCGCCTGACCACCGCCACCCGGGCCCTGATCGACGGCCAGGCCCAGGACATCTCCTACGAGCACCGCGACCGCGTCAGCGTCGAGGAGTGCCTGGAGATGGAGGGCAACAAGACCGGCGCCCTGCTCGCCTGCGCCTGCTCCATCGGCGCGGTCCTCGGGGGCGCCGACGACCTGACCGCCGACACGCTGGAGCGCTACGGCTACCACCTCGGCCTCGCCTTCCAGGCCGTCGACGACCTCCTCGGCATCTGGGGCGACCCGGAGGCCACCGGGAAGCAGACCTGGAGCGATCTGCGCCAGCGCAAGAAGTCCCTGCCGGTCGTGGCCGCGCTCGCCGCGGGCGGCGCCGCCTCGGAGCGGCTCGGCGACCTGCTCGCCGAGGACGCCAAGGCCAGCGACTTCGAGAACTTCTCCGAGGAGGAGTTCGCGGCGCGCGCGGCGCTGATCGAGGAGGCGGGTGGCCGTGAGTGGACCGCCGGCGAGGCGCGCCGCCAGCACGCGATCGCCATCGAGGCGCTGGACGCCGTACCGATGCCCGAACAGGTCCGTGCCCAGCTCGTGGCGCTGGCCGACTTCGTCGTCGTGCGGAAGAGATGATCGTTATCGGTCGAATAAACCTCGCGTAGTCGCCGGCCGGTGCCTTCCCCAAGCTTCGAACCACGTTCGAGCGGGGGGATATCCATCCGAACGAACGCACCGGCCGACGGCGGACCCACAGCAGAGAGACACCACTGCACGAAGGGGAAGCCATGACAGCGACGACCGACGGAAGCACCGGGGCCCTGCCGCCCCGCGCTGCCTCGGCCAACGAGACCGTACGCGAGACGACTCCCGAGGCGGCCGGGACAGTCGAGACCCGAGACGCCGCCACGCGCGCCATGGAGCGCGCCACGGACTTCCTGCTCGCTCGGCAGGACGCCCAGGGCTGGTGGAAGGGCGACCTCGAGACGAACGTGACCATGGACGCCGAGGACCTGCTGCTGCGCCAGTTCCTCGGCATCCGTGACGAGCCGACCACCCGCGGCGCGGCGCTGTTCATCCGCGGTGAGCAGCGCGAGGACGGCACCTGGGCCTCCTTCTACGGAGGTCCGGGCGAGCTGTCCACCACCATCGAGGCGTACGTCGCCCTGCGGCTGGCCGGGGACGACCCGGACGAGGCCCACATGGCGAAGGCTGCCGCGTGGATCCGCGGGCACGGCGGTATCGCCGCGGCCCGTGTCTTCACCCGGATCTGGCTCGCTCTCTTCGGCTGGTGGAAGTGGGACGACCTGCCCGAACTCCCGCCCGAGCTCATCTATCTGCCCAAGTGGATGCCGCTCAACATCTACGACTTCGGGTGCTGGGCGCGGCAGACCATCGTGCCGCTCACCATCGTCTCGGCGAAGCGTCCGGTGCGGCCCGCGCCCTTCCCGCTCGACGAGCTGCACACCGACGCCCGACGCCCCCATCCCGTCAGGCCCCTTGCCCCGGTGGCCAGTTGGGACGGGTTCTTCCAGCGCATGGACAAGGTCCTGCACCAGTACCGCAGAGTCGCGCCGCGCGCGCTGCGCAGAGCGGCGATGAACACCGCCGGCCGCTGGATCATCGAGCGCCAGGAGAACGACGGCTGCTGGGGAGGCATCCAGCCCCCGGCCGTCTACTCGGTCATCGCGCTGCATCTGCTCGGCTACGACCTCGAACACCCGGTGATGCGCGAGGGGCTCGCGTCACTGGACCGTTTCGCCGTGTGGCGCGACGACGGAGCCCGGATGATCGAGGCCTGTCAGTCGCCGGTGTGGGACACCTGTCTGGCGACCATCGCGCTGGCCGACGCGGGCGTGCCCGCCGACCACCCCCAGCTCGTCAAGGCCGTCGACTGGATGCTGGGCGAGGAGATCGTCCGACCCGGCGACTGGTCCGTCAAGCGGCCCCAACTGCCGCCGGGCGGCTGGGCGTTCGAGTTCCACAACGACAACTACCCCGACATCGACGACACCGCGGAGGTCGTCCTCGCGCTGCGCCGCGTCCGGCACCACGACCCGGACCGCGTCGAGAACGCCATCGGACGCGGGGTCCGCTGGAATCTCGGCATGCAGTCCAAGGACGGCGGCTGGGGCGCCTTCGACGTCGACAACACCAGTGCCTTCCCCAACCGGCTGCCGTTCTGCGACTTCGGGGAGGTGATCGACCCGCCCTCCGCGGACGTCACGGCGCACGTCGTGGAGATGCTGGCGGTCGAGGGGCTCACGCACGACCCGCGCACCCGCCGGGGCATCCAGTGGCTGCTCGCCCACCAGGAGCCGGACGGCTCCTGGTTCGGGCGCTGGGGCGTCAACTACATCTACGGAACGGGGTCGGTGGTACCCGCCCTCGCCGCGGCCGGGCTGCCCGGCTCGCACCCGGCGCTGCGCCGCGCGGTGGCCTGGCTGGAGTCCGTACAGAACGAGGACGGCGGCTGGGGCGAGGACCTGCGCTCCTACGACGACACCGCGGGCTGGAGCGGACGCGGGGCCTCGACCGCCTCCCAGACCGGCTGGGCGCTGCTCGCCCTGCTGGCGGCGGGGGAGCGGGACTCCAAGGCCGTAGAGCGCGGAGTGGTCTGGCTCGCCGAGACCCAGTTGTCCGACGGCACCTGGGACGAGCCGTACTTCACGGGGACCGGTTTCCCCTGGGACTTCTCGATCAACTACCACCTCTATCGCCAGGTCTTCCCGCTCACCGCGCTCGGCCGCTACGTCCACGGCGAGCCCTTCTCCGCGGCCGAGGGGGGCTGATGGACAGGCTGCCCGCCCCGGACCCGCTCCTGATCGCCTGCGCGCTCGGCATCGAGCACCTCGCCCTGCGCCTGGGCGACCGGAGCGGCGCGGGCGGGCCGGTCACCGTGCTGCGCACCGGGATGGGCCCCAGGGCCGCCGACCGGTCGGTCACCCGGGTGCTCGCCGACCCGGCGCTGGCCTCGGCGGCGGTGCTGGCCACCGGCTTCTGCGCGGGGCTCGCCCCGGGCATGCACCCCGGTGACCTGGTCGTGGCCGAGGAGACCCGGGACCCGGCCGGCACCACGCCCTGCACCGGCACCGATCTGCTGGTCAAGGAGATCGCCCGCGCCGTACCGGGCCGCACCGTCCACACGGGGCCGCTCACCGGGTCCGATCACGTGGTCCGCGGCCACGAACGTTCCGCCCTGCTCGCCACCGGCGCGATCGCCGTCGACATGGAGTCGGCGGCCACGCTGCTCGGCGCCGTCCGCCCGGGCCCCCGTCCCGTTGCGGCCGTCCGGGTGGTCGTGGATGCTCCAGAACATGAACTCGTCCGAATCGGCACGTTCCGCGGTGGAATATCAGCCTTCCGCGTTCTTCGTACCGTGCTTCCCGCTTTTTTCGAATGGCACCGTTCTTTGTCGCTCCCTCGGAGGTGAGCCGTATGGCCATGCCGCTTCGGCAGTCCATGAAGGTCGCTGCGTACCTGTTTGAACAGAAGCTCCGGAAGCGGGACAAGTTCGCCCTGCTCGTCGAACTCGAGCCGCTCTTCGCCTGCAACCTCGCGTGCGAGGGCTGCGGCAAGATCCAGCACCCCGCCGGTGTGCTCAAGCAGCGCATGCCGGTCGCCCAGGCGGTGGGCGCGGTCCTCGAATCCGGCGCGCCGATGGTGTCCATCGCCGGCGGCGAACCGCTGATGCACCCTCAGATCGACGAGATCGTGCGGCAGTTGGTGGCGAAGAAGAAGTTCGTCTTCCTCTGCACCAACGCGATGCTGCTGCGCAAGAAGATGGACAAGTTCAAGCCCTCGCCCTACTTCGCCTGGGCCGTGCACATCGACGGGCTGCGCGAGCGGCACGACGAGTCCGTCGCGAAGGAAGGCGTCTTCGACGAGGCCGTCGAGGCGATCAAGGAGGCCAAGCGGCGCGGCTTCCGGGTCACGACGAACTCGACCTTCTTCAACACCGACACCCCGCAGACCGTCATCGAGGTGCTGAACTACCTCAACGACGACCTGAAGGTCGACGAGATGATGCTCTCGCCCGCCTACGCCTACGAGAAGGCCCCCGACCAGGAGCACTTCCTCGGCGTCCAGCAGACCCGGGAACTGTTCAAGAAGGCCTTCGCGGGAGGCAACCGGCGCCGCTGGAGGCTCAACCAGAGCCCGCTCTTCCTGGACTTCCTGGAGGGCAAGGTCGACTTCCCGTGCACCGCGTGGGCGATCCCGAGCTACTCGCTCTTCGGCTGGCAGCGGCCCTGCTATCTGATGAGCGACGGCTACGTGCAGACGTACAAGCAGCTTCTGGAGGAGACCGACTGGGACTCCTACGGGCGCGGCAAGGACGACCGGTGTGCCAACTGCATGGCGCACTGCGGCTACGAGCCGACCGCCGTCCTCGCCACCATGGGCTCCCTCAAGGAATCGATCCGGGCCGCCCGCGAGACGTTCACGGAAAGCCGCGGGTGAGGTCATGACCGCCGTGTCCCTGGGCCTGCCCGAGGTGCCGGTCCGGCCGATCGCGGAGCGCCGCGTCTCGCGGCGGATCCAGGTCGGACCGGTGGCGGTCGGCGGCGGGGCCCCCGTGTCCGTGCAGTCGATGACGACGACCCGTACCTCGGACGTCGGTGCCACGCTCCAGCAGATCGCCGAGCTGACCGCGTCCGGCTGCCAGATCGTCCGTGTCGCCTGTCCCACCCAGGACGACGCCGACGCGCTCGCCACGATCGCGAAGAAGTCCCAGATCCCGGTGATCGCGGACATCCACTTCCAGCCGAAGTACGTGTTCGCGGCGATCGAGGCGGGCTGTGCGGCCGTCCGCGTCAATCCGGGCAACATCAAGCAGTTCGACGACCAGGTCAAGGAGATCGCGCGGGCCGCGAAGGATGCCGGGATCCCGATCCGCATCGGGGTCAACGCGGGTTCGCTCGACAAGCGGCTCCTCCAGAAGTACGGCAAGGCGACGCCCGAGGCCCTGGTGGAGTCGGCGTTGTGGGAGGCGTCCCTCTTCGAGGAGCACGGCTTCCGGGACATCAACGCCTGCGACTACCCGCTCCACCTCGGCGTCACCGAGGCCGGCCCCGCCTTCCAGGGCACCATCAAGTCGGCCGTCGCCTTCGGCGCGCTGCTCTCCGAAGGGATCGGCGACACCATCCGGGTCTCGCTGAGCGCGCCGCCCGCCGAGGAGTGCAAGGTCGGCATCCAGATCCTGGAGTCGCTCGGACTGCGCCGGCGGCGTCTGGAGATCGTCTCCTGCCCGTCGTGCGGGCGCGCGCAGGTCGACGTCTACAAGCTGGCCGACCTCGGCGTCGCCTCCGGCAACGGCAAGGGCCAGATCTTCGTCAAGGGCGAGGTCATCAAGACCGTCCCCGAGTCGAAGATCGTCGAGACCCTCATCGACGAGGCGATGAAGCTCGCCGAGCAGATGGAGAACGACGGCGTCGCGTCCGGGCAACCGGCCGTCACCGTGAGCTGATCAGCACGGACCGAGAGGGGGCCCGACGTGACGATTCTGGAGAACATCCGGGGACCACGCGACCTGAAGGCGCTGTCCGAGGCGGAAATCGGTGAACTGGCCGAAGAGGTGAGGGAGTTCCTGGTGCACGCGGTCGCCAGGACCGGCGGACACCTGGGACCCAACCTGGGAGTGGTGGAACTGTCCATCGCCCTCCACCGGGTCTTCGAGTCGCCCGTCGACCGCATCCTGTGGGACACCGGTCATCAGAGCTATGTGCACAAGATGCTGACGGGGCGCCAGGACTTCTCCAAGCTGCGCGGCAAGGGAGGCCTGTCCGGCTATCCCTCCCGCGAGGAGTCCGAGCACGACGTCATCGAGAACAGCCACGCCTCCACGGCGCTCGGCTGGGCGGACGGACTCGCCAAGGCACGGCAGGTGCAGGGCGGGCAGGGCCACGTCGTCGCGGTCGTCGGCGACGGCGCGCTGACCGGCGGCATGGCCTGGGAGGCGCTGAACAACATCGCCGCGGCCAAGGACCGCCCCCTGATCATCGTCGTCAACGACAACGAACGCTCCTACGCCCCCACCATCGGCGGGCTCGCCAACCATCTCGCGACCCTGCGGACGACCGACAGCTACGAGCAGATCCTCGCCTGGGGCAAGAAGGTCCTGCTGCGCACCCCGCTCGTCGGCACCACCATCTACGAGTCGCTGCACGGCGCGAAGAAGGGCTTCAAGGACGCCTTCGCGCCGCAGGGCATGTTCGAGGACCTCGGGCTCAAGTACGTGGGGCCGATCGACGGGCACGACGTCGGAGCGGTGGAGTCCGCTCTGCGCCGCGCCAAGCGCTTCCACGGCCCCGTGCTCATCCACTGTCTGACGGAGAAGGGGCGCGGCTACGAACCGGCGATCGCGCACGAGGAGGACCACTTCCACACCGTCGGGGTGATGAACCCGCTCACCTGCGAGCCCCTCGCACCCTCCAACGGGCCGTCCTGGACCTCGGTGTTCGGCGACGAGATCGTCAGGATCGGCGAGGAGCGGGCGGACGTCGTGGCCATCACGGCGGCCATGCTGCATCCGGTCGGGCTGGGGAAGTTCGCCGAGAGATTCCCCGACCGGGTGTGGGACGTCGGCATCGCCGAGCAGCACGCCACGGTCTCCGCGGCCGGACTCGCGACCGGCGGTCTTCATCCCGTCGTCGCCGTGTACGCGACCTTCCTCAACCGCGCCTTCGACCAGCTCCTCATGGACGTCGCCCTGCACCGCTGCGGTGTGACCTTCGTCCTCGACCGGGCCGGGGTCACCGGAGTCGACGGCGCCTCGCACAACGGCATGTGGGACATGTCGATCCTCCAGGTCGTGCCCGGCCTCAGGATCGCCGCGCCGCGTGACGCCGACCAGCTGAAGGCTCAGCTGCGGGAGGCGGTCGCCGTGGACGACGCGCCGACCCTGATCCGCTTCCCGAAGGAGTCGGTCGGGCCGGTCGTCCCCGCGGTGGACCGGGTCGGCGGACTCGACGTCCTGCACCGCGGCGAGCGCCCCGAGGTCCTGCTCGTCTCGGTCGGCGTGATGGCCCCGGTCTGCCTCCAGACCGCCGACCTGCTGGAGTCCCGCGGCATCGGCTGCACGGTCGTCGACCCGCGCTGGGTCAAGCCCGTCGACCCGGAGCTGCCCCGCCTCGCCGTCGGCCACCGGCTCCTCGCCGTCGTCGAGGACAACAGCCGGGCCTCGGGCGTCGGCGCCGCCGTTTCACTGGCCCTCTCGGACGCCGAGGTCGACGTGCCCGTGCGGCGCTTCGGCATCCCCGAGCAGTTCCTCGCCCACGCCAAGCGGTCCGAGGTGCTCGCCGACATCGGGCTCACGCCCGTGGAGATCGCCGGGCGGATCAGCGCCTCGCTGGCCGTCCGGGACGAGCGGGCCAAGGCCGAGAACGAGCCGGCACAGGCCGCCGACCGGCCGGCCGGGAAAGCGCCGTCCAAGGAGAAACCGGAATGACCGACCCGGCCCGCAAGGGCGAGTTCGACCTCGGCGCCCTCCTCGCCGAGCGCGGAGCCGAGCGCTACGAACTGCACACGAAGTACCTGAACCACCAGCTCCCGCGCATGCTGCACACCATCGGCTTCGACAAGGTCTACGAGCGGGCCGAGGGCGCCCACTTCTGGGACGCGGACGGCAACGACTACCTCGACATGCTCGCCGGCTTCGGCGTGATGGGCCTCGGCCGCCACCACCCCGTCGTCCGGCAGGCGCTGCACGACGTCCTCGACGCCTCCCTCGCCGACCTCACCCGCTTCGACTGCCAGCCGCTGCCGGGACTGCTCGCGGAACGGCTGCTCACCCACAGCCCGCACCTGGACCGGGTGTTCTTCGGCAACAGCGGCACGGAGGCGGTCGAGACCGCGCTGAAGTTCGCCCGGTACGCCACCGGCAGGCCGAGGATCCTGTACTGCTCGCACGCCTTCCACGGGCTGACCACCGGTTCCCTGTCGGTCAACGGCGAGGACGGCTTCCGCGACGGCTTCGCACCGCTGCTGCCCGACACCGCCGTGCCGCTCGGGGACCTCGACGCCCTCGCGCGGGAGCTGAGGAAGGGCGACGTCGCCGCGCTCATCGTGGAGCCCATCCAGGGCAAGGGCGTCCACACGGCCCCGCCCGGGTATCTGCGCGCCGCCCAGGACCTCCTGCACCGGCACAAGGCCCTGCTCATCGCGGACGAGGTGCAGACCGGCCTCGGCCGCACCGGGGACTTCTACGCCTACCAGCACGAGGACGGCGTCGAACCGGACCTGGTGTGCGTGGCCAAGGCCCTCTCGGGCGGCTATGTGCCGGTGGGCGCGACCATCGGCAAGGACTGGATCTTCAAGAAGGTCTACTCGTCCATGGACCGCGTCCTCGTGCACTCGGCGAGCTTCGGCTCCAACGCGCAGGCCATGGCGGCGGGCCTCGCGGTGCTCTCCGTGATGGAGAACGAGCAGATCGTCGCCAACGCGCGGATGACCGGCGAACTGCTCAGGTCCCGGCTCGCCGCCCTGGTCGACCGGTACGAACTGCTCAGCGAGGTGCGCGGGCGGGGGCTGATGATCGGCATCGAGTTCGGCCGGCCCACCTCGCTCAAGCTGCGCAGCCGCTGGACCATGCTGCAGGCCGCGCGCAAGGGCCTGTTCGCGCAGATGGTCGTGGTCCCGCTGCTCCAGCGCCACCGCATCCTCACCCAGGTCTCCGGGGACCACCTGGAGGTGATCAAGCTGATCCCGCCGCTGGTCGTCGACGAGCGGGACGTCGACCGGTTCGTGGAGGCCTTCACCGCCGTGATGGAGGACGCCCACAGCGGCGGCGGGCTGATGTGGGACTTCGGGAAGACGCTGGTGAAGCAGGCGGTGGCCAACCGCTGAGATCCGCTGACGGCGGCTGACGGAGGGGCCGCGGACCACGGGACGCGGGCGGGTGCGGGCGGGTGTGGCGCATCCGCCGAGCTTTTGCCTCTGAGGCAAGGAAATTGCCTCGGGGGCAATTGTTTGGCTCAATGGTTCCATGAGCCCTGCCGAACCGGGAGCGGACGACGAACCGTCCGCCGAGCTGCACGCCGTGGCGCCGCAGCTGCGCGCCCTGCGCCGCGCCGCCTCCCTCACGCTGGAGGCCGCGGCGCGCGCCGCCGGACTCTCGCCGGCCCATCTCTCCCGGCTGGAGACCGGGCAGCGTCAGCCCTCGCTGCCGATGCTGCTCACGCTGGCCCGTGTCTACGGTACGACGGTCTCCGAGCTGCTCGGCGAGACGGTCCCGGAACGTGACGCGATCGTGCGGTCCGCCGCCATGGAACCGGCGCCCGCGGGCGGCTGGACCTACTGGCAGGCGGGCTCCGCGGGCCGCGGCATGCAGGCGCTGCGGGTCCACGTCCCATACGGCTCGCAGGGCGACATCGTGCGCGTCCACCCGGGCGAGGAATGGCTGTACGTCCTCCAGGGGCGGCTCAGTCTGCGCCTCGGGGACACCGCGCACGTCCTCGCGCCGGGGGACAGCGCCCACTTCGACTCGCTGACCCCGCACCGCATCGCCGCCGCCGAGCGCGACGGAGCCGAGTTCCTCTTCGTCCACACCCTGCTGCAGAGCCCCGTCACCGCGCTGTGCCTCGGCCCGGCGACGGCCCACCCCACCCCGGGAGAGACGTCATGACCGAACCCACGGAGCCCCGCCGGTCCATGGAGGACAGGTTCCCCCGCGCCCTGTGGGTGCGTCTGATCATCTACGTCGCCGTGGGCCATCTGTTCGCGGCCTTCATCTATCTGCTCTTCACGCTGGGCGCGCAGAACCAGTAGCCGGCGGCTCCCCGTACGCGGCTCAGTCCAGGAGCCGTGCGCGCAGACGTTCGCGCAGTTCCGGCGTCAGCCCCAGTCCCTGCTCCAGATAGACCTCGACGCCGCCCCACTTCTCCTCGATCGCCTCGAACGCGGCGGTCAGATACTCGGCGCGGGCGTCGAAGAGCGGGCTGAGCAGCTCCATCACCTCGGGGGAGTAGGCGGCGGCCGAGGAGCCGTTGCGGTGCACCTTGTAGCGGCGGTGCGTGGCGTTCGACTCCAGGTAGTCGGCCACGATCGCCTCGCGCTCGACCCCGAGGGCGAGCAGGGTGACGGCGATGGACAGCCCGGCGCGGTCCTTGCCCGCCGCGCAGTGCATCAGCGCGGGCACGCTGTCCTCGGCCAGGGAGTGCAGCACCTGGGAGTGCTCGGCCGTGCGCTCCTTGATGATCGTGCGGTACGAGCCGATCATCCGGTTGGCGGCCTTGCCGTCGCCGAGCAGCGCGCGCAGCTGGTCGAGATCGCCGTTGCGCACCATCTTCCAGAACTCGCTGCCGTCCGCCGGGTCGCTCAGCGGGAGGTTCACGTTCCGTACGCCGGGCAGCTCGACGTCCGGGCCCTCCAGCTTCTGGTCCGCTGCGTTGCGGAAGTCGAAGATCGTGTGGAGTCCCAGGGACGAGAGGAACGCGGCGTCCTCCTCCGTGGCGTGCGCCAGGTGCCCGCTGCGGAACAGATGCCCGTAGCGCACTCGGCGGCCGTCCGCGGTGGGCAGTCCGCCCACGTCGCGGAAGTTGCGCACTCCGCCGAGCTCGGGCTCGGTCGACGGGACCTGCTGCGTCACGGGGGCTCCTCCCATTCGGCCGCCGGCGTCGCCGGGCCGGCCGCGGCGCCGCTCGTCGGCAGTTGTACCGGCTCGCGCTCTCGACGATACGACATGGGTTCCTCAGGCAATGAGTTGTCCACAGGGGGAGGCTTCCCGGCGGGACGCCCTGGGCGCGGCCGCTCCCGGAGCCCCAGGTCACGGAACGCAGGTGCCTCCGAGGGGTGGGGGCCGACCTGCCTCCGGGCCGCAGCGATCACGCGGATGAATTGATGCGAAATGCGACATTGGTGCGCGCCGTTTTCACGCTTCGTTCCCGATGGAGATCCCGATGGGCCGGATATCCATTGGTGTCGCATCTGCCTGTTCTGTCCGAATAGGCACCTTCATTACAACTGGCCCTGGAATAGGGCGTCCTGGGATGCATCGCGTGAGGAGCGTCATATCCGTGACGATGCGTTGCCGTCCCCGTTTCCCGACCGGCCCGCTTTTACAGGTGTGTTGAGAGTGCCGGAAGATCGTCGCTCCACGGAGGGTGACGGCGGATTCCGCATGGATCAAGAAAGGCGAGCGCACAGAAAACGGACTTGGTTGTCGATGGGCTCTCATGTCGCTTACGTTCTGCCTCAATCCGGACGGACGCCCAATCCTGCCGCCGCCCGGAATCCGCACACTCACCCGTTCACGGCAGGAGCGGGGGACCCACAGGTTCCGTGCCTGGTCCGGTTCCCGGAACAGGCTTGGGGTACAGCCGCGCAGCAGCGCGGCCGGGCATCTCCAGCCCGCACCCGACAGCTCACCCCGCAGGCGCCGGAGAGGAATTCGCCATGCCCGCGAAGGGTAAGCACCGCCGTCCCAAGTCCCCGCGTTTCAGCCGCTCGATCGCCGTGGCCGGAACCGGTGGCGCCGCACTCGCGCTGCCCCTGATGGGGGCCACGGGCGCGCACGCCGCGACCCAGACCACCGCCGTGGCGCACCACGTCGAGAAGGCCCCGACCGCCGCCCCCGCCAAGAAGGCGGCCCCGGCCACCACGACGAAGACGTACGCGGTGAGGTCCGGCGACTACCTCTCGAAGATCGCCGACGAGCAGAACGTCAGCGGCGGCTGGAAGAAGATCTACTCCGACAACCGCTCCGCCATCGGCAGCGACCCGTCGCTGATCCACCCCGGCCTGAAGCTCTCGCTCGGCAAGAAGGCCGCCTCCGCCGCCCACGCCGCCACCCGGACGTCCACCTCGGCGGGCTCCGCCCAGGCGGCCCCGGCCACCGAGACGGCCGGCTCCGGCGCCGCCTCCACCGCCTCCTCCTCCGGCTACACCCTGCCGGTCGCCGGCAGCGCCGTCGGCACCGGCTACAAGGTGGCGGGCAGCATGTGGTCCAGCGGCTACCACACGGGCGTCGACTTCGTGGTCCCGACCGGCACCACCATCAAGTCCATCGCCGCGGGCACCGTCGTCTCCGCGGGCTGGGGCGGCGCCTACGGCAACCAGGTCGTCATCCAGCACGCCGACGGCAAGTACTCCCAGTACGCCCACATGTCGTCGCTGTCCGTCTCGGCCGGCCAGACCGTGACCGAGGGCCAGCAGATCGGTCTCTCCGGCGCGACCGGCAACGTGACCGGACCGCACCTGCACTTCGAGATCCGCACCACCCCGGACTACGGCTCCGACGTCGACCCGGTGGCGTACCTGCGCTCGCACGGCGTCGCCGTGGGCTGACCCCCCAGACTCCTGCTCCTGACGGCAGGATCCTCTCCGAAGGCCGGACCCCATGATCCCCTGGGTCCGGCCTTCGGGCGATCGCTGCCTCAACATCCTTGATGCGAGCCTTATTCCAGAGTTGACCAATGATTGGCGAGTGGCTTATCTCACCGTCCGTCAACCCTTCCCTACGGTCGCGTAGCTCACATCGAAAGGTGAATCATGTTCGATGTGGCAGACGATTCGAAGAGTGACAACAGATCAGTGATCGGGTCGTACGTGGCGGTGGGGGACAGCTTCACCGAGGGCGTCGGCGATCCTGGCCCCGACGGGGCGTTCGTCGGCTGGGCCGACCGGTTCGCGGTACTTCTCGCGGACCGCAGGCCCGAGGGCGACTTCGACTACACCAATCTCGCCGTGCGCGGGAAACTGCTCGACCAGATCGTCGAGACCCAGCTCCAGCGGGCCAAGGAACTCGCCCCGGACCTGATCTCGTTCTGCGCCGGCGGCAACGACATCATCCGCCCCGGCACCGACCCCGACGAGGTCGCCGAGCGCTTCGAGCGGGCGGTCGCCGACCTCACCCAGCACATCGGCACCGTCATGGTGACCACCGGCTTCGACACCCGTGGCGTCCCCGTGCTCAAGCACCTGCGCGGCAAGATCGCCACCTACAACGGCCATGTGCGGGCCATCGCGGACCGCTACGGCTGTCCCGTCCTCGACCTCTGGTCCCTGAAGACGGTCCAGGACCGCCGGGCCTGGGACGGAGACCGGCTGCACCTCTCGCCCGAGGGGCACACCCGGGTGGCGCTCCGTGCCGGCCAGGTGCTCGGCATCGACGTGCCGGCCGACCCGGACCAGCCCTGGCCGCCGCTGCCGCCGCGCGGCACGCTCGAGGTGCGCCGGGACAACATCCAGTGGGCACGCGAGTACCTGGTCCCCTGGATCGGACGCCGGCTGCGCGGGGAGTCCTCGGGCGACCACGTCTCGGCCAAGGGCGCCCTCTCCCCGGACGACATCAAGCTGCGCATCGAGTCGGTGGCCTGAGGACACGGGCGGCGGAAACGGAACGGCGGAATCGGAACGCGGGACCCGGTCACCGGGTCCCGCGTTCCGATTCCGCCGTTCCGGCACGTCCTAGCGCACCGCCGCGATCAACGCCTCGCGCTCCAGGCCCAGTTCGCGAGCGAGGGCCTCGTCCACCCACTCCTGGGTCCGGGCCCGTGACGCACCGGAGTACGCCGTCATCTGGACCGCGAGACCGTCCAGCAGCGCCGTCAGCCTGAGGACCGCGCCCGCCGGGTCCGGGCAGCGGAACTCGCCGGCGGCCACGCCCTCGGCGATCACCTCGGTCATCGCGGCCTTCCACTGCCGGTCGAGATCCCGGGTGACCTCGCGCAGCGCGGGCTCGCGCAGGGCGGCCGCCCAGCCCTCGATCCACAGGCGCCAGCCCTTCGCCTGCCCCGTCGGGGCGTACCACCGCACGGCGGCCCGCAGACGGCGCAGTGCCGTCGTCCGGCGGCCGAGCAGTTTGCGCAGATGGGCGAGGTCGTCCTCGGCCGCGTAGGTGAAGGCGGCGGCGACCAGCTTCTCCTTCGTCGAGAAGTGGTACAGCACCAGCGCGTTGCTCACGCCGAGGGCCGAGGCCACGTCGGCGATCCGTACCGCCGCCACGCCCCGTGCCTCGATCTGCTCGACGGCGGCCCGCAGCAACTCCTCGCGCCGCTGCGCCACGCTCAACCGGACTCTCGCCACGCGGCAACCCTACACAGCCCTTGGGGGAAGGGGTCCGACAGGAGCCGAGACCTTGGGGTGCCGCCCGGCCCTCGGTGCGGGCGGCACCCCGGACCGAGCCCGGCGCGGGGCGCCCCGTCAGTCGACGAACTGGTGGTCGGCCTCGATGCGGCCCTCCCCGTCGAGGACGAGGAACTCCAGCCCGCCGCCCGTGACCCGTTCCTCCCCGGTGTGGAAGGACTCCCAGCGGAACGTGACCACCCGGTCCAGCCGGCGGGCGGCCTCCTGGATCCGGAAGACGTACGTCCCCGGAGCCACGAACTCCTCGTAGGCACGCGTCACGCGCGCGTACAGCTCGTCATGGCCCCGGGCCGCCAGCACGGCCGTGCCGAAGCCGAGGGACACGGCCCGGTCGTGCATCTCCTGCGGGGGGCGCAGCAGATGCACGCCGTCCTCGGTCCACAGGTCGCGCACGGTCTTCAGCCGGATGCCGGGGTCGGGTTCGTTCCAGACGCCGATGTAGCGCTCGATCAGGTCCTGCGCGTCGGTGGCGGACATGGTGCTCCTCCTGCGGGTCGGTGCGCGTTCGCGCGCGGTTCCGTGACCCCGCCGACTCTGCTGCGGACCGGCTCCCGCCTCAATTCCCGCCAGGGAATGACGGTCCCGGCCGTCGCGTCCAGGACACGGATCGCTCGTCCCGCGCACCGCCCCGCAGGGCGCCGGCCCGGCGCCCGTCCCGCGCGCTCCCGCGGAGCGCCCGCCCTCAGCGATACCAGCCGAACCGCTCCGCGATGACCGGCAGCCGGTCGGTGACGATGGCGTGGGCGGCGGCCCGCGGGGTCGTGCCGTCGGCCTCCGCCCGTGCGAGCGTGGTGTCGATCAGGGCCCGCATGGAGCGCCGGATGTGGGCGAACGCCTCGTCCGCGTCGGCGCCGATGTCGCCGAACAGGGTCCACCACCACCAGGCGTTCGTACCGGAGTTGACCACGACGTCCGGCAGGACGGTGACCCCGCGCGCGGCGAGCAGCTCCTCCGCCTCCGCGCGGACGGGCATGTTGGCCGCCTCGACGATCCAACGGGCCTTGATCCCCTGCTGGTTGGCGGTGTCGATCGCGTACGAGACCGCGGCGGGCACCAGCACCTCGGCCTCCGCGGACAGCCAGGCGTCACCGGGGAGTTCACGGTCCTCCGGGCGCAGTACCGCGCGGTCGACCGTGCCGTACGCGTCGCGGGCCGCGAGCAGCGCCTCGACGTCGAGACCGTCGGGGTTCGCGACGGTTCCCTTGACGTCGGCGACGGCCACGATCCGCAGACCGGCGCGGGCGAGGAAGCGTGCGGTGGCCCCGCCCATGGTGCCGAGTCCCTGGACGGCGACCCGGGTTCCCTCGTGCGGTGTCCCGGCCCGGTCCAGGGCGGCGAGCACCGACTCGGCGACGCCGCAGCCGCCGGCCAGTTCGTCGAGGCCGATGCCGTCCACCTCGACCGCGAAGGCGTCCGCGAGCCGCTCGCGGGCCGCCGCCTCGTCGTCGAGCAGCGGGTACACGGCCTGGATGGAGGAGACGAGGCCGGCCTCGGCGGCGGCCCGGTCCACCAGGTCCTGGCTGAGCCCGAGGTCCTCACCAGTGGTCCAGAAGGACTCGATGTAGGGGCGCATGGCGCGCAGATAGCGCACGAGCAGGCCGTACGCGTCCGGGTCCTGGGGATCGCAGTCGATCCCGCCCTTGGCCCCGCCCAGCGGGACGTAGCGGCCCTCGGGGTTGTAGTGCAGGGCTTCCTTCATGGTCATGCCACGGGCGAGCCCGGCGACCTCCTCCAGCGTGCAGCCGGGCCGCATCCGCAGTCCGCCGCTGGAGACGCCCCGCACGAGCCGGTCGACGACGAGGAACCCCGGACGGCCGGTGACGTGGTCCGTCCAGGTGAGCGTCATCAGCGGGGCGGCGGTCATGGGGTCTCCTCGGGAACGGCGATCAGCGTGGGGCCGGGGGTGCGCAGGGCCTCGGCGAGTGCCGGGCCCAGCTCGTCGGGGCTGTGTACGTGGGTGCCCCGCCCTCCGTAGGCGCGGGCCAGGGCGGGCAGGTCGACCGGTGCGAGGTCGACGGCCGTGGGCGTGTCGCCCCGGGCGGCCATCTCGTCGCGGATCTCCCCGTAGCCGCCGTTGTCGAAGACCACGACGGGCAGCGGGAGCCGGAGCTGTGCGGCGGTCGCCAGCTCCTGCACCGTGAACTGGAGGCCGCCGTCCCCGCTGAGCGCCACCACCTCACGGCCGGGGCACGCCGCCTTGGCGCCGATCGCCGCGGGCAGAGCGTAGCCGAGCGTTCCGTATCCGGTCGGGTGGAGGTAGCGGCCCGCGGGGCCGAGCGGGAGGTGGGGGAGAGCCCCGTAGTAGCAGCACTGGGCGCTGTCCGAGGTGATCACCGCGTCGTCGGGCAGGACGGAGCGTATGGCCCGCAGGTACGGGATCCAGCGGGCGTCGCGCCCCGCGGTCTCGGCGTTGCGTTCGGCCCGCAGTTCTCCGGCGCGCCGGGCCGTGTCCTCCTCGGGCACGCGCGCGTGGCGGTGCGCCCCGCCCGCCGTGTCCAGGGCGGCGAGCAGGGCGGTGAGGGCCTGCTCCGCGTCCCCGACGACGGCGACGTCCGCGGCGAGGCCCGCGTACATCTGGTCCGGGTCCAGGTCCACGCGGATCAGCGTGCCGTTCAGGCCGGGCGGCGCGGACCAGAAGTCGGACTCGGCGAGTTCGGTGCCCACGGCGAGGACGGCGTCGCGTTCCGTGAGCCATTTCCGGACCGCCGGGCTGTGCAGGGACACGCCCAGGGCCAGCGGATGGGTCTCCGGGACGATCCCCTTGCCGTTGGCGGTGGTGAGGACGGGGGCGCCCAGCCGCTCGGCCAGGGCCAGGGCGGGCCCGGCCGCGCCCCGCGCCCCGCCGCCGAGCACGAGGACCGGACGCCGGGCCTCGCACAGGGCCGCGGCGGCCCGCTCCACCGCCGCGGGCGCCGGGGCGGGGGGAGCGACGTCGGGGCTGACGCGGACGGGCCCGGTCTCCTCCGCCGTCTCCAGCAGGTCGAGGGGGATCTCGAGGTGCGCGGGCCGCGGCCGGCCGGTGCGGAACAGGGTGAACGCGCGGGCGACCGCCGCGTCGATCTCGGCGACCGAGGACACCCGGTGGCTGAACGCGGCCACGCCCCGCAGGGCCTCCGTCTGGCTGCGGCTCTCGTGCAGCGCCCCGGTGGACAGGCGCGGGTGGCGCAGCGGCATCCCGGGGGAGACCACGAGCAGCGGCACGCTGTCCGAGTAGGCCTGGCCGACGGCCGCCGCCGCGTTCAGCAGGGCCGGCCCGGCCGTGGTGATCACCACGCCGGGGCGCCCCGTCACGCGCGCGTAGCCGTCGGCGGCGTATCCGGCGCCCTGCTCGTGGCGCGTCAGGACGTGCCGGACGCCGTACGCGGACAGGTGGCGGTAGATCTCCAGGTTGTGCGTGCCGGGGATGCCGAAGGCCCGGGTCACGCCGTGTCCGGACAACGCGCGGACCAGGGCCTCGCCGCCGGTGAGCGTCTCGCCCATCACAGGCTCCGCTCGGCGGCGCGCCGCACGGCGTACGGGGTGTTCCCGGACGCCGACGGTTCGGCGGGGAGGTCGGACACGGTGACTCCAGACGTGGACGGGGCCCGCCCGTCGGTGCGGTGGGCGGCCGGGGCGGGTGGGCGGTGCGGCCGATGACCGAACTACTGAACCATGAGTCAGTATCGGAACGAGTGCCGGGGTGTGTCAACGAACGGGACCGGCCGCCGCCCGAAGCACCGGACGGCCGGGGTCCGGGGCGGTCGGGGGAGGCGGGCCCGAGGCGGCACCGGAGCGTCCGTGCCGAGCTGGGCCGGGGCGGGTGGGGGAGGTGCGTCCGTGGAGACGCCGGAGCTTCGGCGCCGAGCGGGGCCGGAGCCGGTGGGGGAGGCGCGTCCGAGGCGGCACGGGGCCGTCCGTGCCGGGCGGGGCCGGGGCGGGCGCGGGAGGTGCCTCCGCCCCCGCACGCGGCGAGGGGCTGTGCCGGGAAAGCCCCTCGCTGCGTGCGGGGGCGCACCTCGCCGCGTGCGGGCGCGAGGGCGGCATCCGGATCCGCGGAAATCGTTCCGGAAATCGTGGCCCCGGCCCGGAAGAACCGGGGGTGCGGCGGGGTTGAGCAGAGCAGAGCCAGGGTCACGGACGTCGCGCTGTGGCCGGGGCGACCCGGCGCTGTCAGAGGCGACGACCATAATGAAAGCCTGACCGACTCCATGTGGAGGTATCCGTGACCGGTTTCCGTACCTTGAGCTCCGGGCTCCGCGCGCTGCGGCCCGCCGCCTTCGGCGCGGATCCGGCCGGTGCGCGGCTGCGGCGCATCCGCAATTCGCCGAACTTCGCGGACGGGGTCTTCCAGAACCCCGAGACCGCCCGCACCCGCCCGGACGGCTCCATGGTGGAGTTCGCGAAGGTCTACTTCCGCAGTGAGGAGCGGGCCCACCGCTCCCCGGCCGGGACCGTGCCCGTGCACGCGACGACCCTCGCCGACCTGGCCCGGCCCGCCGCGACCGGGCTGCGGCTCACCTGGATGGGGCACTCCAGCGTCCTCGCCGAGATCGACGGCCACCGCGTGCTCTTCGACCCGGTCTGGGGCGAGCGCTGCTCCCCGTTCGCCTTCGCCGGCCCCAAGCGGCTGCACCCGGTCCCGCTGCCGCTCGCCGCGCTCGGCCCGGTCGACGTCGTGGTCATCTCCCACGACCACTACGACCACCTGGACATGCCCACGATCAAGGAGCTGGGCGGCACGGACACGGTGTTCGCCGTCCCGCTCGGCGTCGGAGCCCATCTGGAGCACTGGGGCGTCCCGGCCGACCGCATCCGCGAGCTCGACTGGAACGAGTCGACCAAGGTCGGCGGGATCACCCTGACGGCGACACCGGCGCGCCACTTCTGCGGGCGCGGTCTGCGCAACACCCAGCACACCCTCTGGGCCTCCTGGGTCGCCGAGGGCGAGGCGCACCGGATCTACCACAGCGGCGACACCGGCTACTTCCAGGGCTTCAAGGAGATCGGCGCCGCCCACGGCCCGTTCGACGCCACGATGATCCAGATCGGCGCCTACAGCGACTTCTGGCCCGACATCCACATGACGCCCGAGGAGGGGATGCGCTCGCACCTGGACCTCCAGGGCGGGCGGCCCTCCGGTGTGATGCTGCCGATCCACTGGGGGACCTTCAACCTCTCCACCCACGCCTGGGCCGATCCGGGCGAGGGCACGCTGGCCGCCGCCCGCGCGGCCGGAGCGCGGGTCGCGCTGCCCCGCCCCGGCGAGCCCTTCGAGCTCACCGCCGAGACCGTCCCCGGCGAGCCGTGGTGGCGCGGTGTGGCGCGGGCGCCGAAGGGCGGCTGGCCGGCCCTCCAGGAGCCCGCCGCCGATACACCGGGTGACGTCGCCGACCGCTCGACGGAGGGCACCGGAGAGCCCGAGACGGTGTCCGCGGGCTGATCCACCGACCATCGGCGAGGGCCGGGGAGCACGATGCTCCCCGGCCCTCGCCGTTTGCTTGAGACCGCTTCCGACCAGCTCTGATCGAATCGGAGGAGCGGTGCGAACGGGTGTCCGACGGCGTTATCGGTCAGCCGTACGACGCCTCATACCAGAGCGGGACGCTACCAGGGGGAGTTTGTCAACAGCCCACCGCACCTGATGCGTTGGCGACTACTGTCAGTTGCCGACGGGCGACGCAGGGCCGATTTCTTCGGTTCTCTCGACCGGCACCGCGACCACGCACGCCCGCGTCGCGGAACCGCGGGAGCTCCACGCCCCCGACGCATCCAGCACGAGGACGCCGATGTCTCACCTCCGCGCACCGGCCGCACGCGCAGACCGCCGCGAGGGCGGCCGGCACGGTCGACCGGCACCCCGCGCCACCGTCGCGCCGCCCGAGACGCATCTGCGGCCCCAGCTGCTGCGCCTCGCGGTCCTGCCGCCGACCGCCGTGGCCCTCAGCGCGTGCGCCGCCGTCCTGTTCACCGTCCGCACCACCGGAGCCCGGCCCGGCACCGCCCTGTGGGCCGTCCTCGCCGGAGCGGCGGGCGTAGCCCTGGCCGGCGTCGTGATCGCCGCCGTGGCCGCGAACCGCGCCGCCGCCTCCGTGCGCGACCGCATAGGAGACCTGCGCCGCACCAGCGCCCGCACCGAGACGGAACTGCGCGAGGTCGTCGAGGGGCTGCGCCGCGGCGAGGACCCGCCCGCGCGCAGGAAGCGCCGCCGCCCGCCCGCCGACGCCGACGAGTTCGACCTGCTCGCCGCCGACCTCTCCCGAGCCCACGACGGTGCCGTCGCCGCCGTCGTGCAGGCCTCACGGCTCTCCAGCCGGGAGGGCAGCGACCAGAAGGTCGAGGTCTTCGTCAACCTGGCCCGGCGTCTGCAGTCCCTGGTGCACCGCGAGATCTCCCTCCTCGACGAGCTGGAGAACGAGATCGAGGACCCCGATCTCCTCAAGGGCCTCTTCCACGTCGACCACCTGGCCACCCGCATCCGTCGCCATGCCGAGAACCTCGCCGTGCTCGGCGGGGCCGTGTCACGCCGTCAGTGGAGCAACCCCGTCTCCATGACCGAGGTGCTGCGCTCCGCGATCGCCGAGGTCGAGCAGTACTCACGGGTCAAGCTGGTGCCCCCGACCGACGGCACCCTGCGCGGCCACGCCGTCGCCGACGTCATCCACCTGCTCGCCGAACTCGTCGAGAACGCCACTCTGTTCTCCGCCCCGCACACCCAGGTGCTGCTGCGCGTCGACCACGTCACCTCGGGCCTGGCCATCGAGGTGGAGGACCGCGGCCTGGGCATGCAGGCGGCCGAACAGGACCGGATGAACGCCCTGCTCGCCGACCCCGACCTGGTCAATGTCGCCGGTCTGCTCCAGGACGGGCGCATCGGCCTGTTCGTGGTCTCGCAGCTCGCCCGCCGGCACAACATCCACGTACGGCTCCAGAGCAACATCTACGGCGGTGTCCAGGCCGTCCTCGTGGTCCCGCAGGACCTGCTGGGCCCGGCGCCGGACGCCGCCAGGGACACGGTGTCCACCCGGGACGGGGCGCTCACCCAGGCGCCGCCGAACGGCACGCACGCGGGGCAGCGGCCGGCCCTCGGCCCCGGGACCGCCCCCGCCCCCGCCCCCGTGGCACCGGTCGCGGTACCGCCGGGCGGCCGCCGGACGGCTCCCGTGGTGCCACGGCAGTCGCCGCGCGGACCGGCGGCCGAGCCCGCCCGGGCGGAACGGACCTCCGCACCCGCGGGAGAGGCCCGGACCGGGGAACACGGCGCGACCCCGCTCCCGGCGCACGGCGGACCCCCGCCCCAGGGGTACGGCGTCGCCCCGCTCCCGGTGCGCGGCGACCGTACCGAACGGCCCAATCCCGCCGAGGCCGTCCCCGGCATCCGGCCCGAGGACCGGCTCCCCGCCGCCGAGCACGCGGCCATGCCGCCCGTGCCGCGCGCCGGCGTCGGGCGCGGCACCGTGGGCAAGCCCGGGCTGCCGAGGCGGCGCGCCCAGGAACACCTCGTCCCGCAGCTGCGCGAAGGACAGGCGCCCCGCCCCGAACCGGAGCACCCCGTCGTCCACGACCCGGGTCTGATGGCCGCGTTCCAGCGGGGGATCGGGCTCGCCGAGGCCGCCCACGCCACCCCGGGAGGCCCGGAGGACCCGGACGCGGCGCCCGTGCCCCGGCACGGTGCCCCGGACTCGTTCCCGGACCGGGCACGCCTGGAGACCCCCCGCGACGGCCACGCGGTCCACGTCCGCGCGGAGCTGCCCACGCGCGCGACCACCCGGGCCGGCGACCCCACGGAGGCAACCAGGGAAACCCTCCGGGCGGACGGCACCCCGGCGGACCCCCCGGGTCCGCCGCCCGCCGCGCACGCACCGGCGCCGCGGGGAGCCTCCGGCCCCGCGGCCGGACCCGACAGCACCGCCCGGCACGACGGGAGCGCACCGGCCGGATGACCACGCCCGTACCCACCCCCACCGCTCCCGCAGACCTTCGTACCTCAAGGAGTCGATCCCCCATGGCGAGCGATGCCCCGACCGGCCACGTGTCCGACCTCGACTGGCTGATGAGCGGCCTCGTCCAGCGCGTCCCCCACACCACGAGCGCCGTCCTGCTCTCCAGCGACGGGCTCGTCAAGTCGGTCCACGGCCTCGACCCCGACAGCGCCGACCACATGGCGGCGCTCGCCTGCGGTCTGTACGCCCTCGGGCGCAGCGCCGGGGTGCGCTTCGGGGACGGCGGCGAGGTGCGCCAGGTCGTCGTCGAACTCGACTCGACCCTGCTGTTCGTCTCCACCGCCGGCTCCGGCACCTGCCTCGCCGTGCTCGCGGGCCGTGAGGCCGACGCGGCCGTCCTCGGCTACGAGATGGCGATGCTGGTCAAGAGCGTCCGGCCCTATCTGGTCACCGCGCCCCGGCAGCACGCCGCCGAACCCCCGGCGCTGAGGTCGTGACCGTGACCGCGGCCGGTGACGGGCCCTGGCTCGACGACGCGGCCGGACGCCTGGTGCGCCCCTACACCGTCAGTGACGGCCGGACCAGGCCGAGCACCGCGCTCGACCTCCTCTCCCAGGTCATGGCCACCGGAGCCACACCCCTCGGCTACCTCGGCCCCGAGCACGGCCAGGCGCTCGAACGCTGCCGGGCACCCGTCTCGGTCGCGGAGGTCGCCGCCCATCTGAAGCTGCCGGCGGCGGTCACCAAGGTGCTGCTGTCGGACCTCGTCGACTGCGGGGCGCTGACCACCAAGCCCCCGCGGTTCCACCACAACCCCACTGACCGATCCCTTCTGGAGGCAGTGCTCGATGGATTACGACGGCAGCTCTGACCCCTTCCCCACCGCACTGAAGATCCTGGTGGCGGGAGGGTTCGGGGTCGGCAAGACGACGTTCGTCGGCGCGGTGAGCGAGATCGCGCCGCTCAGCACGGAGGAACTGCTCACCACGGTCAGCGCCTCGACCGACCGGCTCGACGGCATCGAGAACAAGGTCGAGACGACCGTCGCGATGGACTTCGGCCGCATAACCCTGGACCCGGAACACGTGCTCTACCTGTTCGGCACGCCCGGGCAGGAGCGGTTCTGGTTCATGTGGGACGAGCTGTCCGACGGCGCGCTCGGCGCGGTGATCCTCGCCGACACCCGGCGCCTGGAGGACTGCTTCGCGGCCGTCGACTTCTTCGAACAGCGCGGCCTCGCGTTCATCGTCGCGGTCAACGAGTTCGACGGCTCCTACCGCTACGACCCGGCCGAGGTGCGCGCCGCCATCGACCTCGATCCCCGGATCCCGGTGGTGTGCTGCGACGCCCGTATCTCCAGCTCGGGGGTGCAGACCCTGCTCACCCTCGTCCGGCACCTCCTCGCCCACGCACCCGCCCCCTCCCCGAGCCAGGGAGCCCGTACATGAGCTACGAGCCGTCGCGGCCCGCCGGCCGGCTGCTGCTGACACCGCAGGACAAGGACGCGCCGGCCCGGGTGCGACGGCTGCGCCTGCTGGGGCTCGGGGAGCGCTCCGAGCCCGCCTTCGACGCCTTCGCCGACCGGCTCGCGCACGTCGCCGCGGCCCCGTACGCCATGGTCAACTTCATCGACGAGCGGCAGCAGTTCTTCGCGGGCCTGCACACCCCGGACGGCGCCCGGAGCGGTCACGCGGCCCCGGGGGACGGGAGCGGGTTCGAGGCCCGCAGGTACATGGCCCGCGACCACGGCTTCTGCCCGCATGTCGTGGTGCGCCGCAAGGCGCTCGTCCTGGAGGACGTCTGCGACTACCCGCGCTTCGCCGGGAACCCGGTCGTCGACGCGTTCGGCGTCCGTTCCTATCTCGGCGCCCCGCTGCTCGACCGCGGCGGCATCGCCCTCGGCACGATCTGCGTCGTGGACGTCGAGCCGCGCCCCTGGGGACGGGCGGGCCTGGAGACCATCAAGGCGATGGCCGCCGAACTGGCCGGGCAGCTCGAACGGCGGGAAGAGGTCCACGGGATCTGACGACGCGCCGGGGCGCGCATCCGGCCCCGGAGGCCGTCCGGGACCCATCCTGTGACCTATGGGCTCCCTCCCGGACGCAGGTGACGAGCCCCCGGGGAACGGGGGTGACGCATGGCCACGTAGTCGTGCCTGACGCCGTCGTCCCCCACGCCGTCCGTCCGCCTCCTCGCCGCTCCGGCGGCCCGGGGTCCGTCCTCAGGGGCGGCCCGGAGATCACGGGCGTGAAGGAAAGCTGGGGCCGCGCTTAAGAAATCCTCGATGGACCCAGGGCACCGTCGTACGGCAGATTCCTGGGTGAACTCACCCCTCTCCCCGGTACGGGCCGCTTCCGCGTGCCCTGTCCCGGGCCGCACGCACAGGAGCCGTACGAGTGAAGGCGCTGGTCAAGGAGAAGGCGGAGCCCGGACTCTGGCTGAAGGACGTCCCGGATCCCGAGGCCGGCCCCGGTGAGGTGCTGATCAAGGTCCTCAGGACCGGTATCTGCGGCACCGACCTGCACATCCGCAACTGGGACGGCTGGGCGCAGCAGACCATCAAGACGCCCCTCGTGCTCGGCCACGAGTTCGTCGGCGAGGTCGTCGAGACCGGCCGCGACGTCGCCGACATCAACGTCGGCGACCGTGTCAGCGGCGAGGGCCACCTGGTCTGCGGCAAGTGCCGCAACTGTCTCGCCGGACGCCGTCACCTCTGCCGGGCCACCGTCGGCCTCGGCGTCGGCCGCGACGGCGCGTTCGCCGAGTACGTCGTGCTGCCCGCCTCCAACGTGTGGGTGCACCGCGTCCCGGTCGACCTCGACGTCGCCGCGATCTTCGACCCGTTCGGCAACGCCGTCCACACCGCGCTGTCCTTCCCGCTGGTCGGCGAGGACGTCCTGATCACGGGTGCCGGCCCGATCGGCCTGATGGCCGCCGCCGTGGCCCGTCACGCGGGTGCCCGCAACGTCGTCATCACCGACGTCAGCGAGGAGCGCCTGGAGCTGGCCCGCAAGGTCGGAGTCAGCCTCGCCCTCAACGTCTCGGGCTCGACGATCGCCGACGGGCAGCGCACCCTCGGACTGCGCGAGGGCTTCGACATCGGTCTGGAGATGTCCGGCCGCCCCGAGGCGATGCGCGACATGATCGCCAACATGACCCACGGCGGGCGGATCGCGATGCTCGGTCTGCCGTCCCAGGAGTTCCCGGTCGACTGGGCCCGGATCGTGACCTCCATGATCACGATCAAGGGCATCTACGGCCGTGAGATGTTCGAGACCTGGTACGCGATGTCGGTCCTCCTGGAGAGCGGCCTCGACCTCATGCCCGTGATCACCGGCCGCTACGGGTTCCGGGACTACGAGGCGGCGTTCGACGACGCGGCAGGCGGCCGCGGCGGCAAGGTCATTCTCGACTGGACCCTCTGAGGACTTAAGGAACTGATGATGTTCGACTCCGTCCGTGACGACCTGCGCACCACCCTCGACGAGATCCGCGCCGCCGGGCTGCACAAGCCCGAGCGGGTCATCGGCACCCCGCAGTCCGCGACCGTGAACGTCACCGCGGGCGGCCGCCCCGGTGAGGTCCTCAACTTCTGCGCCAACAACTACCTCGGTCTGGCCGACCACCCCGAGGTCGTCGCCGCCGCCCACGCGGCGCTCGACCGCTGGGGCTACGGCATGGCCTCCGTGCGCTTCATCTGCGGTACGCAGGAGGTGCACAAGGAGCTGGAGGCGCGGCTGTCCGCGTTCCTCGGCCAGGAGGACACGATCCTCTACTCCTCCTGCTTCGACGCCAACGGCGGTGTCTTCGAGACCCTCCTCGGCGCCGAGGACGCGGTCATCTCCGACGCCCTCAACCACGCCTCGATCATCGACGGCATCCGGCTCTCCAAGGCCCGCCGCTTCCGGTACGCCAACCGCGACATGGCGGACCTGGAGGCGCAGCTCAAGGAGGCCTCCGGCGCGCGCCGCCGTCTGATCGTCACCGACGGCGTGTTCTCGATGGACGGCTACGTGGCCCCGCTCCAGGAGATCTGCGACCTCGCCGAGCGTTACGACGCGATGGTCATGGTCGACGACTCGCACGCCGTGGGCTTCGTCGGCCCCGGCGGCCGGGGCACCCCCGAGCTGCACGGGGTCATGGACCGCGTCGACATCATCACCGGCACCCTCGGCAAGGCCCTCGGCGGCGCCTCCGGCGGTTACGTCGCCGCCCGCGCCGAGATCGTCGCCCTGCTGCGCCAGCGGTCCCGCCCGTACCTCTTCTCGAACACGCTCGCCCCGGTGATCGCCGCGGCCTCGCTGAAGGTCCTCGACCTGCTGGAGTCCGCCGACGACCTGCGGGTGCGGCTGCGGGAGAACACGGCGCTGTTCCGCTCCCGGATGACCGAGGAGGGCTTCGACATCCTCCCCGGCGACCACGCCATCGCCCCCGTCATGATCGGTGACGCCTCCGTCGCCGGCCGCATGGCGGAGCTGCTCCTGGAGCGCGGGGTGTACGTGATCGGCTTCTCGTACCCGGTCGTCCCGCAGGGGCAGGCCCGTATCCGTGTCCAGCTGTCCGCGGGGCACTCCACCGAGGACGTGAACCGGGCCGTGGACGCCTTCGTGGCGGCGCGGGCCGAGCTCGGGGCCTGACGGAGGGTGCGCCCCCGCGCCGGGGGCGCACACCGGTCCGATGGCCGGAAAACGCGTGTGACCTGAGAGAATCGGTCGCATGATCGAAGCGCGGCGGCTCCACATCCTCCGTGCGGTGGCCGACCACCGCACGGTCACGGCGGCGGCCGCCGCGCTGTATCTCACGCCCTCGGCGGTCTCGCAGCAGCTGACCGCGCTGGAGCAGGAGACGGGCCACCGGCTCGTCGAGCGGGGCGCCAAGGGCGTACGGCTGACACCCGCCGGCGAGATCCTGCTCAGCCACACCAACGCCGTGCTGGCCCAACTGGAGCGCGCCGAGGCCGAGTTGGCGGCCTACAGCTCGGGGTCCGCGGGCACCGTCACCGTGGCCTCCTTCGCGACCGGCATCGGTCTGGTCGTGGCCCCCGCCCTGGCCCGGCTCGCCGTCACCTCGCCCGGCATCCTCGTCCGCGTACAGGACGCCGAGGGCGACGCCAGCCTGCCGATGGTGCTCGACCGGCAGGTCGACATCGCGGTGGCCGTCGAGTACCGGGGCGCCCCGGACGCGGACGACCCGCGGCTGACGCACGTCCCGTTGTACGCCGAGCCGTTCGACGCCGTCGTCCCCGTCACCCACCGGCTGGCCGACGCGGCGGAGGTGCCCCTCGCCGAGCTGGCGAAGGACCCCTGGATCGGCCCGTACCCCGGCAACCCCTGCCATGACGTGGTCGTCCTGGCCTGCGAGAACGCCGGATTCCAGCCCCGCCTCGAACACTCCTCGGACGACTTCCGGGCCGTCGTAGCCCTCGCCTCCGCGGACGCGGGCGTCGCCCTGGTCCCGCGCTCGGCGCTGCGCGGCATGGAGCTCACGGGTGTGGTCGTGCGTCCCGTGGACGGGGTCGCCCCCACCCGCCGCGTCTTCGCCGCCGTGCGCCGCGGCGCCGAGGACCATCCGCTGATCCGTCCCGTCCTGGAGGCGCTGACGCGGGCCGCCACGGTCGACTGACTCCCGCCGATCCCGGCTGTTCCCACATCTGGGATATCATCCCGGATATGGGAGACGAAGGCGATGTCACGGTCGACGCCCGGCTCGGGGCGCGACTGGCCGAGCTGAGGGCCGAACGCGGCTGGACGCTCGGTGAGCTGGCCGAGCGCAGCGGGATCAGCAGATCGACGCTCTCCCGAGCGGAGCGCGCCGAGATCAGTCCCACCGCCTCGCTCCTCAACCGCCTCTGCCATGTGTACGGGCGGACCATGTCGCAGCTGCTCAGCGAGGTCGAACGGGAAGCCGCCCTGCTGGTCCGCGCCGCCGACCAGACCGTCTGGACGGACCGGGCCGCCGGATTCGTCCGGCGCTCGGTGTCGCCGCCGCACCCGGGACTGCGCGGTGAACTGGTCGAGGGCCGGCTCACGGCCGGCGCGGACATCGCGTACGACCGGCCTCCCGTGGCCGGTCTCGAGCAGCACGTCTGGGTCCTCGACGGACGGCTCGACGTGACCGCGCAGGACGTCGAGCACCGGCTGGACGCCGGAGACTGTCTGCGGCTGCGCGTGTGGGGGCCGACCCGCTTCCACTGCCCCGGACCCGAGGACGTGCGGTACGCGCTGGCGGTGGTGCTGCCGTGATCACCGTCTCGCGCCTCACCGCGACCGAACTCCATGACGTGACCGGCGAGTTGGCGGATCTGCTCACGGACACCGTGGACGGCGGCGCCTCCATCGGGTTCCTCGCCCCGCTCGGCCGCGAGGCGGCCCTAGCCTGGTGGCGGGAGCGGGCGGACGCGGTCGCCGCCGGGCACCACGCGGTCTGGGTGGCGCACGCCGCCGGCCGGCTGACCGGCACGATCGCCCTCGCCCTCCCGGACAAGCCCAACAGCCGTCACCGTGCCAAGCTCGTCAAGCTGATGGTCCACCGGGACGGCCGCGGACAGGGCATCGCCCGGAGGCTCCTCGCCACCGTGGAGACGGCGGCTGCCGACGCGGGAATCACCCTCCTCCATCTGGACACCGAGACCGGCAGCCCCGCCGAGTCGCTGTACCGCTCGGCGGGCTGGACCCGGGCCGGGGAGATACCGGACTACGCGGCGGCACCGTCGGGGGAACTGCGCCCGACGACGCTCTACTACAAACGGCTGGGGGCCCTCGCCGCCGGCGCCTGACGGGCCTCGGCCCCGGCGGTGGCGGGCGCGCGCCGGTCCCGTGGGTCCGGGCTCGGACGCCGGTGCGCCGGCTCGCCCCTGACGTCGTGCTTCGCCGCGTCGATGTCAGTGTCATTGGCTACCGTGCGTCTCATGCCGGATGCCGAAGACGTACGCCGTATCGCCCTCTCCCTGCCGGACACCACGGAGAAGATCGCCTGGAGCATGCCCACCTTCAGGGTCGCGGGAAAGATGTTCGCCACGCTGCCCGAGGCGGAGACCTCCATCGCCGTGCGCTGTCCCAAGGAGGAGCGCGACGAGCTGGTCCTGGCCGAGCCGGGGAAGTTCTGGATCGCCGACCACGAGGCCGGTTTCGCCTGGGTCCGGGCCCGGCTCGCCGCCCTGGAGGACGAGGACGAACTCCACGCCATCCTCGCCGACTCCTGGCGCCAGGCCGCCCCGCCCCGACTCGCCGAGGCCCACCCCGAGTTGGGCCTGCCGTCCGGCCACTGAAAAGGCCGCTGCGGTTCGGCCGCCCCGTGGCATGATCCGCCTCGTGGGGCGGGCGGCTTCGTGGGGGAGCCCCCGGGGGCAGGGGGAAGGGGCGCGAGCGGGATGTCCGGGACGTCGTCGGAGAAGGAGCCAAGGGCGGTCTGGTCACGGGACTTCGCCCTGTTCTTCGTCGCACGGGCCCTCGCCCGGCTCGGCGAGACCATGCTGCCGGTGGCGCTCGCCGCGGGACTGCTGCGGTACGGCTACGGAGCCGGGGCTGTCGGCCTCGCCATGGCCGCGTCGGCCGCCCCCTTCGCCGGACTGGTCGTCTTCGGCGGAGTGATCGCCGACCGCTTCAGCACCCGTGCCCTGATGATCGGCGCCGACCTCGTGCGGCTGGTGTCCCAGTCGGCCGCCGCCGTCCTGTTCTTCACCGGACACGTGGTCCTCTGGCAGATCTGCGCGATCGGAGCGGTCAACGGCGTGGCCGGTGCCGTCTTCCAGCCCGGTGTCGCCAGCACCGTCCCGCGCCTGGCCACCGACATCCAGGGCGCCAACGGAGCCATCCGCATCGCCGAGTCCGCCGCCCAGCTCGCCGGCCCGGCCCTGGCGGGTGTCATGGTGGCGTTCGCCTCCGCCGGAGGGGTCTTCGTGGCCCACGCGACGACCTACGGCCTGAGCGCCCTGTGCCTGCTGCTGCTCAGACTTCCCCCGGCCGCCCCGGGAAGCCGTGGCCGCGGCGCGAGCTTCACGGCCGATCTCGCCGAGGGATGGCGGGAGTTCAGATCCCGCACGTGGATGTGGGCCGTCATCGTGATCTGGTGCGTCTACATGATCTCCGTCTGGGGCCCCACCGTCCCGCTGGTGGCGACCGAGGTGGTGCAGCGGCACGGCCCTCGCGCCTACGGCCTGATCAACTCCGCCCTCGGCGCCGGCACCGTCCTCGGCGGGCTCGTCGCCCTGCGGCTGCGCCCCCGCCGCATGCTGCGCGCCGGTTCGCTCGCGCTCCTGGCCTTCGCCTGCTTCCCCGCCTCCGTCGGGGCGGGGTTCGGCGTGGCGGCCGTCTCGGCGGGCGCGATGATCGCAGGGGCGGGCAGCTCGTTCTGGGGCGTGATGTGGGCGACCAGCGTCCAGACGCAGGTCGCGCCGGACGTCCTCAACCGCATCCACGCCTACGACGTGGCCGGCTCGCTGGCGATGATGCCCGTCGGCCAGGCCCTCGCCGGGCCTGCCGCCGCGGCGCTCGGCGCCGACAACGTTCTCCTCGTGGCCGGCGTGATGTCCCTCGTCGTCTCCGTGTCCCTGCTCTCGGTGCCCGCGATCCGCGGCCTGGTACGGGTCGACGCCCTCGTGTCCCGGCCGCCCGACACCGCTGCCGCACCGCTCGCACGGGCCCGTCGGCGACCCGGCCCGCACAAAACGGGTGCGCGACCACCGGCGTGAGTGCGGTATTGTTTCCGTGCGCGTCCAGCCAGGGGAAACCCCAGGTCAGACGGGCATCGGGACGTGGCGCAGCTTGGTAGCGCACTTGACTGGGGGTCAAGGGGTCGCAGGTTCAAATCCTGTCGTCCCGACAGGAGTCTTCTCCGTAGTCGCAGGTCCGAGGCCGTTCTCTCACGAGTGAGAGGGCGGCCTTCGGCGTTTCTCGTGACGAGCCCCGGCCCGTCACGTCCTACGGTGACTCCGCCCCGACGGGCGCCTGCCACTCCGACAACGAGGGCGGAGCCGAGGGGACGAGGTCCTGTTCGGCCCAGATGGCCTTGCCCCGGTCGACGCCCCGGACGCCCCAGCGCCGGGTGAGCTGCGCGGTGATGAAGAGGCCGCGTCCGTGCTCGTCGGTGTCCATGGCCCGGCGCAGATGCGGGGCGGTGCTGCTGTCGTCCGCGACCTCGCAGGTGAGGGTGTCGCCCAGGATGAGCCGAAGCCGGATCGGGCCCTGGGCGTAGCGGACGGCGTTGGTCACCAGCTCGCTGACGATGAGCGCGGTGTTGTCGACGAGGTCGGTGTCGATGTCCCAGCGGGCCAGTTGGGTGGTCGCGGCCTTGCGGGCCAGGGAGACGATCGCCGGGTCGTTGTCGAAGGTCCAGGTGTTGGTCTGGTCCGGGCCCAGGGTGCGGGTGCGGGCCAGCAGCAGGAAGGCGTCGTGGGCGAGCCGGTCGGGACACAGGTCGAGGGCGAGTGAGTCGCACAGTGCCTGGAGCGACAGGCCGGGCGCGGCCTCGGCGATCCGGCTCGGCAGCGACGGCGCGAGCACCGGGGGACCGGTCAGGAGGGCGGTGTTGTAGAGCAGCAGGGTGCTGCCCGCGGGCAGGGCGCGCTCGGTCGACCGGTACTGGGCGATGTCCTGGCCCAGCGGGGGGCCGGGATCGACGTCGAGGGCTTCGGCCTCGCCGCCGGGATGCACCAGGACGGGGGCCGGGTGTCCCGCGCTCGCCGCCGTGCACAGGCGGGTCACCGGGTCGTAGACGACGTAGAGACAGCTGGCCGGGGCGGTGTCGGGCGCGGGGAGACCGGGCGTGCCTGCCTGAACCGGCTGGGGGCGGCTGGCGAGGTCGTGCAGGCGTTCCAGGATCTCGTCGGGTGGCAGGTCGAGTTCGGACAGTGCCTCGATCGCGGCCCTCAGTTCGCCCATGGCCGCGGGGTCGGCGGCGTCCGTCTCCGCGGCTCTGTCCCCGGCGACGAGCGCGATCCTGGCGCCGGACAGGGGGATGACGTCGAACCAGGCGCCGCCCGTCCCGGCGGGCAGATAGGTGTGGGCGATGTCGACAGCGGCGGCTCTGGGCGTCTCGGGCTGGGTGAGCCGGCCCGTGAGAATGCGGGCCGTGGAGCGTTCGCGTCCGTACTGGCGGGCGTTGTCCAGGCAGAGGGCGGCGTGCGTGGTGAGCTGCTCCGCCAGCGTCAGGTCCTTCTCGTCGAACGGGGTCGGATTGCGCCACCGGTAGAAGCAGGCGAGACCCAGCACCAGGCCCCGGGCCCGGATGGGGACGAGCAGCATCGAGTGCACTCCGGCGGTCAGGATCCGGGCGTCGCGCCGCCGCTCCGGGTCGAGCCAGGAGACGTCCGGGTTCAGCCCGCTGATCAGCCGGGGGGCCAAGGTGTCCAGGGCGGCCCGGTAGGGCGTGGCGGGCGGATAGGTGGTGACCTCGCCGATCTTGGGCACGCCCTGGTACTCGGGACCGGCGGCGGAGCGGAACGCGGCACGCCGCAGGGCCGCCCCCTGGTCACGGGACTCCGGCGTCGGCGCGTGGCCGCGGACGACCGTGTCGTAGACGTCGACGGTCACGGTGTCGGCCAGACGGGGGACGGCGAGGTCGGAGAACTCGGCGGCGGTGCGGAACACGTCCAGCGTGGTGCCGACCCGGGTGGCCGCCTCGTTCAGCAGGCGCAGATCCGCCTCGGCCCGTACCCGGGCGGTGACGTCGGTCAGCGCCGCGGCGACCCCGATCACGGTTCCGTCGGGGCGCTGGAGCCGCAGGACGGTGGCCGAGGTGACCGCCTCGACGGGGGGCTCGCCTCGGCTGCGGAGCCGGATGGGCAGGTCGAACACGGGACTGCCGGACTCCAGCACCCGCCGGGCGGTCCGCTCGATGACGTCGCGGTCGGGGACCTCGAAGGCGTCGAGTATCTCGGACAGGGAGCGCCCGATCATGCGGTCGATCGGGAAGTCGCGCACCATGCGAGCGGCGGAGTTCACCCGTACGAGCCGCAGGTGCCGGTCGTACATGTGCAGACCGGCCGGCGACCGGGAGAACAGCGCGTCCAGGAGCGCCTGCCCCAGCTCCTCGCCCGCCTCGTCGGCTGTCGAACCGTATCCATCGGTCACGACGGAACACCTCGATGAGTCGGCAACGATCCGTCGCACCGATCCAACCCGCTCCGACGCCCTCCTGCCACCGGAGCGGGGCCGGGCCCGACGGCCGGGACGAACGCCGGCGAGACCGGGACGCGGGGCCGGATGGAACGCCGGCGGGGCCGGGCCCGGTTGCGCCGGGACGGAGCAGGCGAGGTCGGGCCCCGCTGGCCGGGAGGAATGCCGGCGGGGCCGGGCCCTGCCGGCAGGGCCCTGGTGAGCCGGGCAGGACCCTGGCGCGACCATGCAGGCCGGGCTGTCGGGCAGGACGCCGGCGAGGCCGGGCCCCAGTTGCCGGGCAGGACGCCGGCGGGCCGGGCTCCGGGGGCGGGAACGACGCCGGGCGGGCCGAGCCCCGGTGGCCGAGAAAAACGCTTGGACCCGGTGGCCGCGGCCGCGGGACCATACAACCTCTTGCCTTCCCATGTCCGGACATCACCGCTTTGGGGACCGAGGCGGTGCGGAACCCGGACGGCTCGGCGGGCGGCCGTACGACGACACAGGGTTGTGATGACGTCTCCTGAACCGCGCAAGGCCTTACCGGGCAGGGGCTCGGTGCTCCTCGCCCTCCGCTACTACGGAAGGGAGCTGCGCAGACTCCGCCGGCTGACCGTGCCGGGCATGCTGCTGCCGGCGCTCGGCAACATCGGCATCAGCTACGTCGCGCCGCTCGTCGTCGCCAAGCTCGTGGGCCGCATCGCGGGCGACGGCAGCGTCTCCGCCGGCGCCGCGCTGCCCTACGTCCTCGCCTTCGGCGGCATCCTGCTCCTCGCGGAAACGCTCTGGCGCCTCGGTCTGCACTGCCTGAACCGCCTGGACGCCCTGGGCATCGAACACCTTTACGTGATCGGCATGGACGAACTGTTCGCCAAGGACGCCGCGTTCTTCCACGACAACTTCGCCGGCTCGCTGACCAAACGCGTGCTGAGCTTCGCCTCCCGCTACGAGGACTTCGTCGACACGATGACGTTCCAGGTCGTGGGCAGCCTCGTACCGCTGCTCTTCGGCTCGGTCGTCCTGTGGCGCTACGAACCGCTGCTCGTCGTCGGACTCCTGGTGATGATCGCCGTGACGGGCCTGTGCGTGGTGCCGCTGATCCGTCGGCGGCAGGAACTCGTCGACGAGCGCGAGGAGGCGATCGCCCGGGTCTCGGGCCACGTCGCCGACAGCCTGATGAACATGGACACCGTCCGGGCCTTCGCCGCCGAGCGGCGCGAGGCCGCCGAGCACCGCTCCCGGGTCGCGGCCTCGCGGCGGCTCACCCTGCGCTCCTGGGACTACGGCAACCTGCGCATCGACACCTTCGTCGCGCCGATGTCCGTGGCCACCAACGCGCTCGGCCTGCTGCTCGCGGTCACGCTCGGCGGGGGAGCGCACGGCGTGGAGGCCGTGGTGGTCGCCTTCACCTACTACGCCAACGCGACCCGCATCATGTTCGAGTTCAACCAGATCTACCGGCGGCTGGAGAGCTCGATGACGGAGGCCGCCCAGTTCACCGAGCTGCTGATGACACCGCCGACCGTGCTCGACCCGGTCGCCCCGGAGCCGCTGCGGGCCGGCCGGGCCGACGTCCGCTTCGACCAGGTGAGCTTCGCCCACGGCGGCGCCGAGCCGCTGTTCACCGGGCTCGACCTGGACGTGCCGAGCGGGGCGAAGGTCGGTCTCGTCGGACGGTCGGGCGGCGGCAAGACCACGCTCACCCGGCTGCTGCTGCGGATGACCGACATCGAGGGCGGCCGCATCCTGATCGGCGGCCAGGACATCAGCAGACTGCGCCAGGCCGATCTGCGCAGCCAGATCGCGTACGTGCCGCAGGACCCGGCGATGTTCCACCGCACGCTGCGGGACAACATCGCCTTCGCCCGCCCGGACGCCACCGAGGAGGAGATCCGCCGGGCCGCCGAGGCGGCCCACGTCACGGAGTTCGCGGACGCCCTGCCGGACGGTTTCGCGACGATGGTCGGAGAGCGCGGCATCAAACTGTCCGGCGGCCAGCGGCAGCGGGTCGCCCTCGCCCGCGCGATCCTGCGCGACGCGCCGATCCTGCTGCTCGACGAGGCGACCAGCGCGCTGGACTCGGAGAGCGAGATCCTCGTCCAGTCGGCGCTGTGGCGGCTCATGGAGCGGCGCACCGCGCTCGTGGTGGCGCACCGGCTGAGCACCGTCGCCGGCATGGACCGGCTCGTCGTCCTCGACCGCGGGAAGATCGTCGAGCAGGGCACGCACCAGGAACTGCTCGCGACGGACGGGGCCTACGCGAAGCTGTGGCGCCACCAGTCCGGAGGCTTCATCGACGACGGCCCCGTCCCGGCCGACCGCCACTGACCCCGTCCCGGGGCGCGGGGTCAGGCCTCGTCGTCGTGATGCAGCGGCACCGTCCACTCCAGGACGGTGCCGCTCGGCTCGTTGGACGTCAGGGAGCAGCTGCCGCCCAGGTGTTCGGCACGGGTGCCGATGTTGCCGAGTCCGCTGCGGCGGGTGACGTCGGGGCCCATGCCGCGGCCGTTGTCCGCCACCCGCAGCCGCAGGGTGGTGGCGGTGGCCTCGGCGGTGACGTCCACGGCGGTGGCCCGGGCGTGCCGGGCCGTGTTGGACAGGGCCTCGCGCAGCACCGCGACCACGTGCTCCCGCTGCTCGTCGGACACGTCGGTGTCCAGCAGCCCGCTCATGCGCAGGGACGGGGCGAAGCCGAGCGTCTCGGCCGCGCGGGCCACCTCGGTGACGAGCCGGGCGCGCAGACCGGCGCCGGCCTCCGAGCGGTCGCTCTCCCGCAGGGCGTAGATCGTCGACCGGACGACCTTGATCGTGTCGTCGAGGTCGTCCACCACCCTCTGGACGCGCTCGGCCACGTCGGGCCGGTCGGAGAGGCGGTTGAGGACCGACTGGAGACTGAGACCGCCCGCGAAGAGCCGCTGGATGGCCAGGTCGTGCAGGTCGCGCGCGATGCGGTCGCGGTCGTTGAGGACGAGCAGCTGTTCCGCGTCCCTGCGGTGCTCGGCGATCTCCAGGGCCAGCGCGGCATGGCCGGCGAACCCGGCGATCATGTCGACGGTGGCGTCCGGGAACGCGGGGCCGCCCTGGCGGTTGGCGACCTGGAGCACGCCCCGCACCCGCTCCGGGGTGCCGAGCGGGATCACGAAGGCGGGACCGAGGTCGAGGACCGAGGCGCTGCCCGTCCCGGTGCGCGGGTCCTGGCTCAGCGAGGGGCTGACGATCCGCTCGCCGGAGGCGTACACCTTGGCCGCCAGACTCGTCCCGTCCGGCAGGGTCAGCCCGCGCACCCGGTCGGCGTCGAGTCCTTCGGCGGACTCGATGACCAGGTCCGTGGTCCCCGTCAGCGGCAGCGCCAGCGTGACGAGGTCCGCGTCCGACAGCTCCCGGACGGTCGCCGTGAACGCGTGCAGGACGTCGGCCGGGTCGGCGCCCGACAGCAGGGTGCGGGTCAGGTCGCTGCTCGCGGCCAGCCGGCGCTCACGGCGGCGGGCGTCGTCGTACAGCCGGGCGTTGTCGATGGCCACACCGGCCGCCGCGCCGAGCGTGCGCAGCACCGCCTCGTCCTCGGCGTCGAACTCGGCCCCGCCGTGCTTCTCCGTGAGGTACAGATTGCCGAAGATCTTGTCCCGGACCTGTACGGGGGTGCCGAGGAACGTGGTCATCGGTGGGTGCCCGGGCGGGAAGCCGACGGAGTCCGGGTGGTCGCTCAGAACCGGCAGCCGCAGGGCGTGCGGCTCCTTGATGAGCAGGCCGAGGATGCCCTCGCCCCGAGGGTAGTGCCCGATGCGGGCGATGGTCTCCTCGTCGATGCCGACAGTGATGAACTGCTTGATGCCGCCCTCGTCGCCGAGGACGCCGAGCGCTCCGTAACGGCAGTCCACGAGCTGCACCGCGGACTCCACGATCTGCCGCAGCACCACGTCGAGGTCCAGGTCGCTGCCGATCGCGAGGACCGCCTCGAGAAGGGTGTGCACCCGGTTCTGGGTGCCGCGCACACGCTGCACCTGCTCCTGGAGGTCCTCCAGCAGGGCGTCCAGCCGGAACTGCGGGGCCGTCGGCTCCTCCGGATGGTGTGCGCTCCGGTCCATTCGAGATCCCCTCCACGTGCCGCCCGACGAAGCCATGATGCCCGACCGCCCGCGTCCGTGGTCGGGCACCTGTACGGAATGCGGCGACGGCTTCGGGGGCGGAAGGGAAGAACGTGAGCGAAAGGTTCAGGAGGTGTCCGCGAACCCGCCGGGGGATCCGTGCCGCTCGGCGTTCGCGGAGCCGTCGGGGGATCCCCGCCGCTCGGCGTTCCGACAGCCGCCGGAGGACACGCTCCGCTCGGCGTTCGGGCAGCCACCGGGGGACCCGCCCCGCTCAGCGTTCGGGGAGCCACTGGTGGTCGATCCTGTGCGAGGGGTGCCGCTCGGCGGGACGCGTGTCGTCGACCCGGTAGGTGAGACCGCTCATGACCCCCACCACGCCGTCGACCCGCCAGGTCAGCCGGATGGCCTCCGGGATCCGGCTGCGGTGCTCCAGCCGTCCCTCCAGCGTCACCACCCCGTCGCCGACCGAGACGATCACCGTGTGAGGGGGCAGCGACAGCGCCCGCCCCATCACCTCGTCCTCGACCTCCCGGCGGATCTCCTCGTCCGTCCGCAGGAACACCCGGAGCAGATCGCTGCGGGTCGCGATCCCGATCAGCCGGTCCTCCTCGTCCACCACGGGGAGCCGCTCGACGCCGTGGCGCTCCATGACCCGGGCGGCATCGGCCACGCGCAGTTCGGGATGCACGGTGACGGCGGGCGAGGACATCAGCTGTTCCGCGGTCGTGGGCCGGCCGGGCCCGGCCCCGCCGCGCTCCGCGCGGCGCCCCGCGCCGCCGCGGCGCAGCGACGGCAGCAGGCGCCGCGCCCGGGGGCCGCGGCCGGATCCGGCCGCCTGCCGGCGCAGGAGGTCGGTCTCCGAGATCACGCCCACGACCTTGTCGTCGTCGTCCACGACCGGCAGCCCGCTGATCCGGTAGCGGGCGAGCAGCCGCGCCACGTCCTTGAAGGACATCCTCCGGTGCGCCCCGACGACCTCGCTGGTCATCACCTGCCCGACGATGAGGGTCATCTCGTCATCTCGCTTCCTGCTCGGACGGCTTTCCAGCGTCCCGTCCCGGCGCCCGCGGGGGCAGGGGCCGACCGTCCCCGGCCCGGGGCCGGACCGTCCCGGCCGACGGGTCCAAGGACCCGGTAGCGGCGCCCCCTGGGGTGCTACCGCCCCTTCCGGCCGACCGCGCCGTACAGGGACACCGGCTCGTCGCCGATCGGGTGCTCGCCCTCGGCGAGTTCGGGACGCCAGTCCTTGACGGAGACGACACCCGGCTCGACCAGGTCGAGCCCCTCGAAGAAGCGGCTCACCCCGGCGTGCGAGCGGCCCACCAGGGTCACACCGCCGCGCGCGTACGCCTCGATGCCCTGCCGGACCTCCTCCGGCTCGAAATCGGCGGTCATCGCCGACAGCGACAGGAAGCTGCCCGGCGCCAGCGCGTCGACCAGGGTCCCGACCAGCTCGTACGCGCCGTCCTCGTCGGCGACGAAGTGCATCAGCGCGATCAGCGACAGCGCCACGGGACGGCCGAGGTCGAGCACCCGCGCGGCCTCGTCGAGGATCTTGCCCGGCTCGCGCACGTCCGCCTGGACGTACTCCGTCCTGCCTTCGACCGTACCGCGCAGCAGCGCCTCGGCGTGGGCGAGGACGATCGGGTCGTTGTCGACGTAGACCACCCGCGCCGCGGGGGCGGTGCCCTGCGCTATCTGGTGCAGGTTGGGCTCGGTGGGGATGCCGGTGCCGATGTCCAGGAACTGGCGGATTCCCGCCGTGCGGACCAGATGGCGGGTGGCCCGCTGCATGAACCAGCGGTTGCTGCGCGCGGCCCGCTTGGCCCCGGGATCGCGCGCGGTGATCTGCTGTCCCAGCCGCTCGTCGACCGGGTAGTTGTCCTTGCCGCCCAGATACCAGTCGTACACCCGTGCCGGATGCGGCCGGGTGGTGTCGATCCCGTCCGCGGTGGACCCCGTCCCCGTCATACGACAACTCCCCGCTCCGCCGGTCCTGTTCACCCCGTCGGCCCGGGTTCGGCGGGGGTGCGCGAGCAGTCTGCCATCCGCGGTCGGGGGGCAGCGGGGGGCCGTCGATCTCCGGCCACCGTTCCCCCGGCCACGGCGGCGCGCGATCCCGTACGGGTCCGGGTGTTCGGGGCGGATGGGCGGATACCGGGGGCGAGGGGGATCTTCCCAGGGGGCCGGGGCGCGGATATAGTCCAAAACTAGCGGTGCTAATTAACATGGCACCGGTTTGCCCTCGTCACGTCCGGTGCCCGAGCGCCGGTGTCCGTCAGGAGTCCTGTCGTGCGTCCCGTCCACTTCGCGGCCGCCCGCCGCACGCCCATCGGCAAGCTGCGCGGTGCCCTGTCCAGCGTACGGCCCGACGATCTCGCCGCCGGTGTCGTCCGCGCCCTGGTCGCCGAGGTGCCGACGCTGGATCCGGCCCGCGTCGACGACGTCTACTGGGGCGCGGCCAACCAGGCCGGCGAGGACAACCGCAACATCGCCCGGATGGCCGCACTGCTCGCCGGACTGCCCGACAGCGTGCCCGGCGCCACCGTCAACCGGCTCTGCGCCTCCGGCCTCGAAGCCGTCACCACCGCGGCCCGCGCGATCGGCTCGGGCGAGGCCGACATCGTGATCGCCGGCGGCTCCGAGTCGATGAGCCGGGCCCCCTTCGTGCTGCCCCGCCCCGACGAGGCGCTGCCCCACCGCATCGAGACCGTCGACACCCGGCTCGGCTGGCGCCTGGTCAACCCGGCGATGAAGGACCTGCACGGCGTCCTGTCCATGGGGGAGACCGCCGAGGAGGTCGCCGGACGGTACGGCGTCTCGCGCGAGCGGCAGGACGAGTTCGCCCTGCGCAGCCACCTGCGTGCGGCGGACGCCCGCAAGAAAGGGTGGTTCGACGCCGAACTCCTGCCCGTCGAGCGCCCCGACGGCGTGATCGTCGACAGCGACGAATGCGTGCGGGAGGACACCTCGCTCGAGAAGCTGGCCCGTCTCAAGCCGGTGTTCCGCGCGGGCGGCACGGTGACCGCGGGCAACGCCTCACCGATGAACGACGGCGCGGCCGGCCTGCTCCTCGTCAGCGAGGAGGCCCTGAACGACCTCGGGCTCGAATCGCTCGGACGCTATGTCGCCGGGGCCTCGGCCGGCGTCGATCCCGACGTCATGGGCATCGGCCCGGTGCCCGCGACCCGCAAGGCGCTCGCCCGGGCCGGCTGGAACGTCGCCGACCTCCAGGAGGCCGAGTTCAACGAGGCGTTCGCCGCCCAGGCCCTCGCCTGCGTGGACCGGCTCGGCATCGACCCCGACCTCGTCAACCCGAGCGGCGGCGCCATCGCCCTCGGCCATCCGCTCGGCGCCTCGGGAGCCCGCATCCTCACCACCCTGCTGCACCGCATGCGCCGCACCGGTGCCGAGCGGGGCCTCGCCACCATGTGCGTCGGCGTGGGGCAGGGCACCGCGGTCCTGGTGGAGCGCCACTGAGGTTCCGGCCCTCGGCCACGGGTCCCGTACGGGAGGGAGTTTCACCCGGCGGGACCCTCGTCGTCCGGACGAGAAGCGTGGGCATAGCATCGACCCCCGCATGAACACGATGACGCTCTGGCACATATCCACGGGGGAGTTCGCCGCCCTGGCCGCCGCGGCGCTGCTCGTCGGCTTCTCCAAGACGGCCGTCAGCGGCGCCAACACGGTCAGCCTCGCGGTCTTCGCCGCCGTGCTGCCCGCCCGCGCCTCGACGGGCGTCCTGCTGCCCCTCCTGATCGTCGGCGACGTGCTCGCCGTCGCCACCTACCGGCGCCACGCCCACTGGCCCACGCTGTGGCGCCTGTTCCCGGCCGTCGCCGCCGGTGTCGTCCTCGGCACGCTGTTCCTCGTCTGGGCGGGCGACACCGTCGTACGCGCCTCGATCGGTCTGACCCTGCTGCTGATGACCGCGATCACGCTGTGGCGCCGCCGGGCCGCCGTCCAGGACGAGGAACCGGACGCGGTCGTGACCCGCGCGGGCCGCGTCAAGGCACGTTCCTACGGTGTCCTGGGCGGCTTCACCACGATGGTCGCCAACGCGGGCGGGCCGGTCATGTCGATGTATCTCCTGTCGGCGGGCTTCCGCAAGCTCGGCTTCCTCGGCACGTCCGCCTTCTTCTTCCTGATCGTCAACGTCTCCAAGCTGCCGTTCAGCGCGGGCCTCGGCCTGATCGACGGCCGCTCGCTGCTGCTGGACGCGGCGCTGGCCGTCTTCGTGGTACCGGGAGCGCTGATCGGGAAGTGGGCGGTGAAGCGCATCAACCAGCTGCTCTTCGAACGCCTGGTCATCGCGGCGACGGTGGTGGGCGGCGCCCAGCTGCTGCTCCGCTGACCCCGCCGAGGCGGCTCGGCGCCACGGACGTCAGTGCGGCGCGGACGACGTCAGTTCGGCGCGGCCGACGTCAGTTCGGCGCGGCCGACGTCAGTTCCGGAGGCCGGTTCGGCTGGAGACCCTGCGTCAGGTCCTCGGCGAGCAGCCGCTTCGCGATGGTGTCCACGGCCGCGCGCAGCTCCGTACCGGACGGGCGGCCGAGATCCCGCTCCACCCGTGCGGCGAGCCAGCGGCCCCAGGCCTCGCTGATCACCCGCGCCTCGCGCTCGCCCGCGGCCGTGTGCGAGAACAGCGATCCGTGCCGGGTCAGATGCCCCTCCTCGATCATGCGGTCGAAGACCGGGACCAGTACCTCGGGCGGCATCCGGCGCCGGGCGGCGATCAGCGCCAGGTTGGCGTGACCGACCATGCGGGTGAACAGCTCCACCTGCATCACGGCCCAGGCCCCCGCCACGTCGAGCCGGGTGTCGGACTCCAGGACGATCCGGCGCGCGGTGTTCATCTCCGTGGTGCCGATGATCTTCCCGACCGCGGCTTCCAGCAGCCTGCGGGAGTCCGCGGTGGACGGCGAGGCGAACCCCTCGCCCATGTCCGTCGACCCCATGCGCGCGCTGTCGCGCAGCTCGACCTGCTTGAGGAACAGCGCCACCACGAAACCCAGCACCGCCACCGGAACCGTCCACAGGAAGACCGTGTGCAGGGTGTCGGCGTAGGCGTCGACGATGGGCGCGGCCGCCCTCGGCGGCAGCCGGTGCAGCCCCTCGGGGCTCTGCGCCGCCCGGGCGATGACGGCGGGCGGCGCGGCACCCGTCTGCGCCGCCGCCCTGACCCCGTCGGCCAGGTTGGGCTTCAGCGCGTTGGTGTAGATCGTGCCGAAGACCGCCGTGCCGAACGAACTGCCCAGGGTACGGAAGAAGGTGACCCCGGACGTGGCGGTGCCGAGGTCGGTGTACTCGACGGTGTTCTGCACCGCGATCGTCAGCACCTGCATGCACAGGCCGATCCCGGTGCCGAGCACGAACATGTACAAGGACTCCCGCCACGCCCCGGTGCCCGGACCCATGCGCGACATCAGATAGAGCCCGACCGCCATCACCAGGGAACCGACGATCGGGAAGATCCGGTACCGCCCGGTCTTGCTGACCACGTTGCCGCTGAAGACCGACGCGATGAGCAGCCCGATGACCAGCGGCAGCGTGCGCACCCCGGAGACGGTGGCCGAGTCCCCGTCGACGTACTGCAGATAGGTCGGCAGATACGTCATCGCGCCGAGCATCGCGAAGCCCACGATGAAGCTGAGGATCGAGCAGACCGAGAACACCGGATTGGAGAACAGCCGCATCGGCAGCATCGGTTCGGCGGCGCGCGTCTCCACCAGGCAGAACAGACCGAGCGCGACCAGACCGCCGACGAAGAGGCCGATGATGACCGGCGATCCCCAGGCGTACTCGTTGCCGCCCCAGCTGGTCGCGAGGATCAGGGCGCTGGCCCCGACCGCGACCAGCGCGATGCCCAGATAGTCGATGACCGGCCGGGTCGCCGACTTCACCACGGGGATGGTGCGCGCCGCCGCGATCACCACGAGGATCGCGAGGGGAACGTTGACGTAGAACGCCCAGCGCCAGGTCAGATGGTCCGTGAACAGCCCGCCGAGCAGCGGGCCGATGACGGTCGCCACACCGAAGACGGCGCCGATCGCGCCCTGGTACTTGCCCCGCTCGCGCAGCGGGATCACATCGGCGATCAGGGCCATGGAGGTCACCATCAGACCGCCCGCGCCGATGCCCTGCAGACCCCGCCAGGCGATCAGCAGCGACATGTTGGTGGCGAGCCCGCACAGGAACGACCCCGTGATGAAGATGATCGCCGACGCCTGGAAGACCAGCTTGCGGCCGAACAGGTCGCCGAACTTGCCGACGAGCACCGTGGACACGGTCTCCGCCAGCAGATACGCGGTCACCACCCAGGACATGTGCGCGGCGCCGCCCAGGTCCGACACGATCGTCGGCAGCGCGGTGCCGACGATCGTCTGGTCCAGGGCGGCGAGCAGCAGACCCAGCGAGATCGTCGCGAAGACGATGTTGCGGCGGCGGCTGTCCAGCACCGGTGGTCCGGGCGCCCCCGCCGGGGCCGGCGCGGTGTCCTCCGTGATCGTCACAGACGCCACCCTCACACCGGTGGGCTCCCCGTGCATGCGGGGCGACCCGCCCGGCGTACGGACCGGCCGGGGGTCCTCAGCTCCCCGGATTCCTGCGCAGCAGATAGGTGTCCATGATCCAGCCCTTGCGCTCCCGGGCCTCGGCGCGCAGGCGCTCGATCCGGGGAGCGGTCTCGGCCAGCGGACCAGAGGCGAGGATCTCGTCCGGGGTGCCGATGTACGCGCCCCAGTAGATGTCGATGTCCTCGTCCGCGTACCGCCGGAACGTCTGGTGGGCGTCGAGCATCACGACCACGTCGTCCACCCCGTCCGGGAAGCCCTCCGCGAGGCGCCGCCCGGTGGTGATCTGCACGGGCCGCGCGACCCGGTTCAGCCCCGTACGGTGCCGGGCGACGAGCGCCGAGACACTGCTGATCCCGGGTATCACCTCGTACGAGAACGTCACCGTGCCCCGCTCCAGGATCTCCTCCAGGATGCCGAGCGTGCTGTCGTACAGGGCGGGATCGCCCCACACCAGGAACGCGCCGCGCTCGTCCTCGCCCAGTTCCTCGGCGATCAGCCGCTCGTAGATGGCGGCGCGGGCGCTGCGCCAGTCCCCGACGGCGGGGGAGTACGCCGAGCCGCCCGCGGTCCGGTCCCGGTCCGGGTCCCGCGCCTCGACGAGGCGGTACGCCCCGTCGGGCACGTGCGCGTCGAGGATGTCGCGGCGCAGCTGGACCAGGTCCGACTTCACCTCGCCCTTGTCCAGGATGAAGAACACGTCGGTGTCCCTCAGCGCCTTGACCGCCTGCAGCGTGAGCTGATCGGGGTCGCCCGCTCCGATGCCGATGACATGAATCTTTCGCACACCCAGAGTCTGCCGCACGCCACCGAACGTGGGCGCACCGGCCGTCGGTGCGCGCTCGCCCGGGCTGTGGGCGGGCCGCGGACCCCGGCCGTGGCGCGGACCGCGGGCGTGCCCCGGGTCTGTGTACGTGCCTCGGGCCGCGGGAGGGCATCGGGTCGTGGAGTCGCGGACGAGCCGGGGAGCCGGAGCGCGATGCTCGTCAGCCGGTCCGGCCGTGCAGGCGTGGCGCCGCCGCCACCGGATCGGTGCCTTCGCCGTCGTGCTCCACCGCGGCCGCCAGCTCCCTCGCCCAGCCGGTGATGCCCGCGAGGTCCAGGTCGTGGGGCCGGGGCCGTCCCGTCCGCGCCGTCCACTCCTCGACGGACCCCGCACCCCGCCGCAGCAGGCGTGCGCCGCCCGTCCTGTTGCCCCGGGCCGCGTGGGTGAGGCCCACGGCGAGCTGGGCCAGCCCCCGCCAGAGCCCGCGCTCGTCCTCGGGGCCGGACTTCCAGGCGTCCTCGAAGACCTCGTGCGCGTGGAAGGGTCTGCCCGCGTCGAGCAGGGCCTGGGCCTCGCGGACCGTCTCCGCGGGACGGCGCACCACGCCCTCGGGCGCCCGCTCCACCCCGGCCGCGCCGTACGGCAGCGGGCGCCCGAGCCCGTCCCGGGGCCGGGCGTTGCGGGCCCGCCCCTCCGTGTCCCGGTCGCGTCCGCCGGCCCGTCGCGTCTTCGGTGTCCCGGTCATACGCCGATTGTCGCGCGCCTCCGTCCCCCGGCGGAGCAGCCCCCGGCGTGGGGTAAAGTTCTGTTCGCACGATCACGCGGGTCACCGCGGGTGAGGGCACCGGGACGTGGCGCAGCTTGGTAGCGCACTTGACTGGGGGTCAAGGGGTCGCAGGTTCAAATCCTGTCGTCCCGACTTGCTCGACGCAGGTCGAAGGCCGTTTCCGCCGACGCGGAAGCGGCCTTTTCCGTTGTGTCCGCCCTGTTGTGTGCCCGCCCTGGTGTGGCTGCTCCGTCGCTCTTCCGCGGCGCCTTCTCCGACGCGCCTTCCGCGCTGTCGCGTCCGCGCCCGGACCCCTGCCGTCGCGGCCCGCCCGGACTCCCACCGCCGCTGTGACGTGGGTCACTCGCCCCGTGTGCCGGGCCGGCCATGCGCGATCATCACCGGATGGACGCCCGTTTCCTCGGCATCGCCGAGCTGGCCGAGACCCCGTCCGTGGCGGTCGTCGTCGACGTCATGCGCGCCTTCACGGTGGCCGCCTGGGCCTTCGCCCGAGGGGCCGAGAAGATCGTCCTCGCCGGGTCGCCGGACGAGGCGCTGGCGCTCAAGGACAGGCACCCGGACTGGGTGGCCCTGAAGGACGGACCGCCCGCCCCGGGCTTCGACACCGTCAACTCCCCGGGCCGGCTGCGGTCCCTCGACCTCGGCGGCCGGACCGTCGTGCAGAAGACCACGGCCGGGACCGTGGGCGCCCTTGCCGTCAGGGACGCCTCGCTGGTGCTGTGCGCCGGGTTCGTGGTGGCGGAGGCGACGGCGCGGGTCCTGCGGGAGCGCGGATGCGCCGGCGTCACGTTCGTGGTCACCGGCGAGGACGGGCGCGCCGAGGAGGACCTGGCGTGCGCCCAGTACATCGCCCACCGGGCCGGTGGGGCCCTTGCGGACGCGGCCGCGTACCTCCGCCGGGCCGCGGAGTCGCGGGCCGCCTTCGAGCTCACGACGGGCGTCCGGGAGGGAGTCCATCCCGACGACGTCGAGCTCTGTCTGGAGCTCGACCGCTTCCCGTTCGCCATGGTGGCGACCGAGGAGGACTCGCTCATGGTCCTGCGCCCGTACACGCCGGTCCCGCCGGCCGGGGGCGCCGCGGACTGAGCGCGGTTCCGACCGGGGGCGCCGGGCACCGCCCGCGCATCCGGCCGGGGCGTCACGCCCCGACCGTGGATCCGGGCGGCCCCGGCTCGAAGCCCGTTCGCCCCTCCGGGCGGGATCGCTCCCGCCCCTCGGCGCCCGGGCTTCCGGGGGGCTCCCGCCTCAGCCGATCCGGCCGACGTACGCCAGCGCCTGGCGCAGCAGGACGCCGTGACCGCCCGGCATGTCGTCCGTGACCACGGGGGACGCGGCCTCCTCCGGGCTGAACCAGACCAGGTCCAGGGCGTCCTGACGGGGCCGGCAGTCGCCCGTGACCGGCACGATGTACGCCAGGGACACCGCGTGCTGGCGCGGGTCGTGGAACGGCGTGACCCCGAGCGTCGGGAAGTACTCGGCGACCGTGAAGGGCTGAAGCGAGGCCGGGATCCGGGGGAGTGCCACCGGGCCGAGGTCCTTCTCCAGATGGCGCAGCAGGGCGTCGCGGACCCGCTCGTGGTGCAGCACCCGGCCGGAGACGAGGGTGCGGCTGACCGTCCCGTCCGGACCGATGCGGAGCAGGAGCCCGATGTGGGTGACTTCGCCGTTGTCGTCGACGCGCACCGGTACGGCCTCGACGTACAGGATCGGCATGCGGGCGCGGGCCGATTCCAGATCGTCGCGGGACAGCCAGCCGGGCGTGGTTTCGGTCAAGTCAGACATTGCTTGATCATACTTTCCGTGCGTCCGGTGCGGGCGTGATGCTCCAGGTCAACGATGCCCCACGGAAAGGGTCATTGTGTGTTTTTCGGCTTCGGCCACGACGTTTCGGCCCCGGGGGCGGGACGCGGTGCGGAGGTTCGCGGGATCGGGGCGGCGCGCCCCGGCGGGCTCGTAGCCTGGTGCACGATCGGCAGGACGACCGGCTGGACCACGGGAGCGGCATGGCCAGGGAATTCACCACCGGAATCACCGACGCGGTCGTCGCCAGCTTCGCGGGCGCGGCCGATCCGAGGACGCGGGAGCTGCTCGGCGCGCTCACCCGCCATCTGCACGCCTTCGTCCGCGAGACACGGCCGACCATGGCGGAATGGGAAGGGGCCATAGCCTTCCTCACCGAGACCGGACGGACCTGCACGGACACCCGGCAGGAGTTCATCCTTCTGTCGGACGTGCTCGGCGTGTCCATGCTGGTGGAGACCCTGAACGGGCACCACGACCCGGGCGCGACGGAGTCGACGGTCCTCGGGCCGTTCCATCTGACCCGGTCCCCCGTCCGGGAACTCGGCGCGAACATCGACCTGGTGGGCACCGGCGAGCCGTGCGTGGTCAGCGGCCGGGTGCTGTCCCGGGACGGCACCCCGCTGCCGGGCGCGGTCCTCGACGTGTGGCAGGCGGACGCCGAGGGCTTCTACGACGTCCAGCGCCCGGACGTCCAGCCGCCCGGCAACGGCCGCGGGCTGTTCACCGCGGACGCCGAGGGCCGCTTCCGCTTCCGCACCTGCGTGCCGAGCCCGTACCCGATCCCCACGGACGGCCCGGTCGGCGCCCTGCTCGGGGCCGCCGGCCGCCACCCCTGGCGCCCCGCCCACATCCACTTCATCGCCACGGCCGCGGGCCACGCCCCCGTCACCACCCACATTTTCGTGGCCGGGGGCCCCTATCTGGACTCCGACGCCGTCTTCGCCGTGAAGGACAGTCTCGTCCAGGACTTCGCCGAGACCGACGACCCCGCGCTGGCACGGGAGTTCGGCGTCGCGAACCCCTTCCGACACGCCCGCTTCGACCTCGTACTGGAGCCCGCATGACCACGCCGCCGAGCGGCCCGCTCGACTTCACGTACGAGACCCGGCCCGCCCGGGTCGTCTTCCGGCCCGGCGCCTCGGTGACCGCGACGCCGGGGGAGGTCGCCCGGCTCGCGCTGCACCGGGTGCTCGTCGTGTGCGGCGGCCGGGGGACGGAGGCCGCGCGGGCTGTGGCGGACGCGCTCGGCGACAGCTGCGTGGGCGTCCACACCGGCGCCCGGATGCACGTACCCGTGGAAGCGGCCGAGGAGGCCGTCGAGGTGGCGCGGGCCGCGGGCGCCGACGGGTGCGTCGCCGTCGGAGGCGGCAGCGCGATCGGTCTCGGCAAGGCGGTCGCGCTGCGCACCGGCCTGCCGCTGATCGCCGTGCCCTCCACCTATTCGGGCTCCGAGATGACGTCGGTGTGGGGCCTGACCGCGCGGGGCGTCAAACGCACCGGGCGCGACTCCTCCGTACAGCCGCGCTGTGTCGTCTACGACCCCGACCTCACCCTCGGACTCCCGGTGCCGCTCTCGGTGACCAGCGGGGTCAACGCCCTCGCGCACGCGGCCGAGGCGCTGTACGCCCCCGACGCCTCGCCGCTCGTGAGCCTCATGGCCGAGGAGGGCGTGCGGGCGATGGCCGGCGCGCTGCCCGATGTGGCCGCGGACCCCGGTGACCCGCGGGCGCGCGCCCGGGCCCTGTACGGCGCCTGGCTCTGCGGCTCCTGCCTCGGCGCGACGACCATGGGGCTGCACCACAAGCTGTGCCACGTCCTCGGCGGCACCTTCGGCCTGCCGCACGCGGAGACCCACACCGTGGTCCTGCCGTACACGCTCGCCCACAACGCGCCCGCCGCCCCGGAGGCGATGGCCGTCCTCGCGCGGGCCCTGGAGACCGCCGACGCCCCCCGCGCCCTCCAGCAGCTCGCCGGGAGCCTCGGTGCTCCCCGGACGCTGGCCGAACTCGGCCTGAAGGAAGCCCACCTGGCCCCTGCGGCGGCCCAGGTGGCCGCCGAGTCCTACCCCAACCCCCGTGAGGTCACCGCGAACGGCGTCCTCGGGCTGCTGACGGCCGCCTACGAGGGCTGGGAGCCGCGCGTCGAGAACGCCTGACCGGGCAGCGGGACGGGGGAACCGGACTTCGGGAGAGGGGGCTCGCGGGGAGTCGGGCCCCAGGAGAGGCGGGCTCGCGGCGAGCCGGACTCCCCCGCGCGGTGCGGAGAGCTCCCAACCCGCCCTCCCCGCACGGTGCGGAGAGCCCCCAACACGCGCTCCCCGCAAGTCTGTTGGTGAATCCTTCGTCGCTGTGAATCCTTCATCGCTCCGAGACCCGCCGGCCCTGGTGTTTTCCCGGCCCGCCCGAGAGGGTGAGCTGGGCATGCCAAGATGACCGCCTGGTCTGCCCTGCCCCCACGCAGCGGTCGACCTGGAGGAAGCAGTGACATCAAGCTCGCGGGCCCGAAGAGTCGCGCTCGTCCTCGGCAGCGCCGTCGCGCTGGTCGTCGCCTTCCCGGGCAGCGCCCTCGCCGATCCGCCCACGGCCCTGCCCGGGAACGCGGACGCGCTGGAGAGCACGTTCCAGCCGGCCTTCGACTACGACACCGACGGCTGTTACCCGACCCCGGCCATCGGCCCCGACGGGACCGTGAACCCCGGCCTCAAGCCCTCCGGGGCCCTGAACGGCCACTGCCACGACCCCTGGGACCTCGACAACACCAACGGGTACTCCCGGGAGAAGTGCAACAACGGCTGGTGCGCCATCATCTACGGCCTCTACATGGAGAAGGACCAGGCCGTCCTCGGCAGCGGTCTCGGCGGCCACCGCAACGACTGGGAGCACGTCGTGGTGTGGGTCCAGGACAACGAGGCCAAGTACGTCTCCACGTCGGCCCACGGCAACTTCAACATCTACCCCCGGGACCGGATCCGCTGGGACGGGACGCACCCCAAGGTCGTCTACCACAAGGACGGCATCGGCACGCACTGCTTCCGGCCCGCGAACACCAACGACGAGCCGCCGGAGAACGCCCGCCACACCTGGCAGTTCCCCACGCTGGTCGGCTGGAACGGCTACCCCGCCGGGATCCGCGAGAAGTTGACCTCGTACGACTTCGGCAGCGCCCACTTCGGGCTCAGGGACGACAGCTTCAGCTCCCACCTGGCGAAGGCCCGTCCGGCCGGCATCGCCTTCGACCCCAACGCCTGACCGGCCCCGCAGCGGGACGCCGGCCCGTCGCCGCGGCCCGAGCCACCCGGCCCCCGACCCCCGTTGCGCTGCGGCGATGACCCTGTGTGTGCGGCCGTCCACCCGCGTGCGGTAAGGTTCGGGTGCGCGAACACGCGGGAGACCGCGGGGGAGACGCATCGGGACGTGGCGCAGCTTGGTAGCGCACTTGACTGGGGGTCAAGGGGTCGCAGGTTCAAATCCTGTCGTCCCGACTGCGGAAGTCGTGGCCGGAGGCCGTATCGGAATGATCCGATACGGCCTCCGGCTGTTTCCGCGCCCGGCGTCAGGCCTGGTCCAGCAGCGCTGTCAGGGCCTTTCGCAGCGTCGTCCGCGGGTCCTTCGAGGGGCCCTCGGACCGCCAGGCGACGAAGCCGTCGGGGCGGACCAGCACCGCGCCCTCCGGGCCCACTCCGTGGACCTGCGCCCAGTCCGCGTCCCCGGCCGGAACCAGGTCCGCCTCGGGGCCGGCGCCGATCCGGTACGAGTCGACCGGGACGGACAGCTGCCGGGCCGTGTCCTGCGCCGCCGCGTGCCAGGCGCCGGCCCCCTCCGCCGAGCTCAGCAGCACCATGGAGCGCTCGTACAGATCGAGGGTGGAGATCCGGGAGCCGGCCCGGGTCAGCCACATGTGCGGCGCCCTGGTCCCCGGCTCGCCCGTCAGCCGTACGCCCTCGGGCACGACCGGAGCGGCCGTGTCCGCCCCCAGGACCGCGCCCCGCGGATAGCGGTACGCGAGGGCCACGTTGAGGATCCCGCCCTTCCTGCCGCCGGGGCCGCCCTGCCCGCCGGCCCCCGGCTCCGGCGTGTACCCGGGGTGGCTGTGCTCGACCGAACGCGACGAGGCCCGCGCGCTCGTCGCCTCCGCGACCGGCCGCCGCTCGGCGTCGTAGGACTTCAGCAGCCCGGGACCGGCCCAGCCGGCCAGCACGGCGGACAGCTTCCAGGCGAGGTTGTGGGCGTCCTGGATACCGGTGTTGGAGCCGAACGCCCCCGTCGGGGACATCTCGTGCGCCGAGTCGCCGGCCAGGAACACCCGCCCCTGCGCGTACCGTTCGGCGACGCGTTCGGCCGCATGCCAGGCCGCCCGCCCGGTGATCCGTACGTCGAGGTCCGGCACGCCGACCGCCCGCCGGATGTGCTCCACGCAGCGCTCGTCGGTGAACTCCTCGAGGGTTTCCCCGTGTTCGGGGTGCCAGGGCGCGTGGAAGACCCAGTGCTCCTTGTTGTCGACGGGCAGCAGAGCCCCGTCGGCCGCAGGGTCGGTCAGATAGCAGACGATGAACCGGCGGTCGCCGACGACCTCGGCCAGGTCCCGGGAGGTGAACGTGAGGCTCACGTTGTGGAACAGGTCGCCGGGGCCGGTCTGGCCGATGCGCAGGGCGTCGCGGATCGGGCTGCGCGGACCGTCCGCCGCGACGAGGTAGTCCGCGCGGATCGTCGTGTGCTCACCGGTCTCCCGGCTCTTGACCTTCGCGGTCACTCCCTCGGAGTCCTGCTCGAAGGACATCAGCTCGGTCGAGAACCGCAGGTCGCCGCCCAGCTCCCGTGCGCTCCTCAGCAGCACCGGCTCCAGGTCGTTCTGGCTGCACAGGCACCACGCCCCCGGGCTGAAGCGGGCCAGCCCGCCGCCCGGGTCGATCTCCTTGAACAGCCACTCCCCGGCGTCGCCCACCAGCGTCGGCGTCTGCAGGATGCCGTGGTTGTCCGCGAGGACGGACGCGGCCTCCTCGATCCGCCGCTGCACCCCCGCCCCCCGGAAGATCTCCATGGTGCGCACGTTGTTGCCGCGTCCGCGCGGGTGCATCGAGGTGCCCGCGTGCTTCTCGACCAGGATGTGCGGCACCCCCAGACGCCCCAGGAACAGTGAGGTCGAGAGGCCCACCAGTGAGCCGCCGACGATGAGGACGGGCGTGCGGAGCCCGTTCTCGTCGGCCCCTTCGAATCGGTTCATCGCTTGCCTCCGGCGCCGCCTGGGGCGCGAGTCAGGGATGGGGATGCAGATTCCATGCCCGGTGCGGGCCGGTTCGCACGGCAGCGGCACCCGGATGGCGCGCGGTTCACCCGCCTGACCCGTGAGGCTCGCGGAGTCCCCGACACGCGGCAACGATCAGCACATGGCGGCCCCGGCGTGTCGGACACCGCGGTCGTTCCGGAACTTCCGTGACGAAAAGGAGAGGTGTGTCGCAATGTCCAACGCGGGACGTATCGCACAGTCGGCCTTCGACGGCTCGAAGCTTCGGGTGATCCTGCTGCTCGACCTGTACGAAGGCGCCCAGCAGCAGTTCCTCGACGCCTACGAACTCATGCGCAACCAGGTCGCCTCGGTTCCCGGCCACATCAGCGACCAGCTCTGCCAGTCGATCGAGAACCCCTCCCAGTGGCTCATCACCAGCGAGTGGGAGAGCGCCCCGCCCTTCCTGGCCTGGGTCAACAGCGAGGAGCACGTCGAGACCGTCCGGCCCATGCACAGCTGCGTCCGCGACACCCGGTCGATGCGCTACAGCATCCTGCGCGAGACCAGCCCCGCCGAACAGCCCGCCCCGCAGCAGGCCCGGCAGGACCGGCAGGTCGAGGCCCGCGTGGGCACCGGGGTCGCGCGCCACGCCCTCACCTTCACCGTCAAGCCCGGCTCCGAGTCCAAGGTCGCGGAGATCCTGGCCGGCTACCAGTCGCCGCAGGCCCAGGTCGACGACACCACCCGGCTGCGCCGCACCTCGCTCTTCATGCACGGCAACCGCGTCGTGCGCGCCGTCGAGGTCGAGGGCGACCTCCTCGCCGCACTGCGCCACGTGTCGCGCCAGCCCGAGGTGCGGGCCGTCGAGGAGGCCATCAACCCCTATCTGGAGCAGGACCGGGACCTGAGCGACCCCGAGTCGGCACGGGTCTTCTTCACCCGCGCCGCGCTCCCCGCCGTGCACCACGTGGTCGCCGGCGGAGAGGAACCCGCGAAGGTCACCCGGCACGCGCTGTTCTACCCGGCCCGCAAGGGCTGCGGCATGGAACTGGCCCGGCTGCTCGCCCACCAGGACGAGGCCGCGGCCGACGACCCGGCGAGCCCCGTGCACAGCAGCACCGTCTTCCAGCGCGACGACATCGTGGTCCGCCTCATCGACATCACCGGCGACCTCGACCGCGACCCCGTCGCCTCCCTCGGTCTCAAGGGAGCGAAGAAGGCGGCCGAACTGGAACGGCTCCTCGACGGCGCCGCCATCGGCGTAGAGGGCTCCCTGGAGACGGAGCGCAACATCCACCGCCTCCTGTCGCACGCCGACATGCTGCCCGTCACCGACCGGAGCTCGGCGCCCTCCTGACGGACCGCCGCAGCCCGCGTCCCCGGACGTCGTCCGACGTCCTCGCACCACCCGGAGGTTCAAGCATGATCAAGCACCATCCACGCATCGTGGACCTGAGCGAGACGGAGCCCAACCGCAGGCGCGGAGGCGACGTCCGGGCCCTGCTCACCCCCGCCACCGCCGGGTCCACCAGCGGCTTCATGGGCCTGGCCATCATCCAGCCCGGCGAGCGCATCGGCGAGCACTACCACCCGTACTCCGAGGAGTTCGTGTACGTCGTCAGCGGCGCCCTCGAAGTGGACCTGGACGGTGAGGCGTTCGCGCTCAGGCCCGACCAGGGCCTGCTGATCCCGATCGACATGCGGCACCGCTTCCGCAACGTCGGCGACGAGGAGGCCCGCATGGTCTTCCACCTCGGCCCGCTCGCCCCCCGTCCGAGCCTCGGCCACGTCGACACGGAGGCCACCGACGACTCCGTGCCGAGCCCCGAGTTCATGACGGCCGTGCCCCACCTGTCCGCGCCCGACCACGGACAGCCGTCCGAGCGAAGCGGGGCCATAAAGTGACGCGGCGGGTGGCTGTCACCGGCATCGGTGTGGTCGCTCCTGGAGGCACCGGGACAAAGGCGTTCTGGGACCTCCTCGAAGGCGGCCGCACCGCCACCCGGGGCATCACGCTCTTCGACCCGGCCGGCCTGCGTTCGCGCATAGCCGCCGAATGCGACTTCGACCCGCTCGCCCACGGTCTGGACCCCGAGCTGATCGAACACGTCGACCGGTACATCCAGTTCGCCGTGGTCGCGGCCGGGGAGGCCGTCCACGACTCCGGCCTCGACACGAACCGGGAGGACCCCTGGCGGGTCGCCGTTTCCCTGGGCAGCGCCGTCGGCGGCACCACCCGTCTGGAACACGACTACGTCCAGGTCAGCGAGTCGGGCGCGCGGTGGGACGTGGACCACCGCAGGGCCGACCCGAAACTCCACCTCGCGTTCGCCCCCAGCACGCTCGCCTCCGTCGTCGCCGAACAGTTCGGGGCACAGGGACCGGTCCAGACCGTCTCCACCGGATGCACCTCCGGACTCGACGCGGTCGGATACGCCTTCCACACCATCGAGGAGGGCCGCGCCGACGTCTGCATAGCCGGGGCGTCCGACTCGCCGATATCCCCGATCACGATGGCCTGCTTCGACGCCATCAAGGCCACGTCGCCCGACAACGACGACGCCGAGCACGCCTCCCGGCCCTTCGACGCCAACCGCAACGGCTTCGTCATGGGCGAGGGCGCGGCCGTCCTGGTCCTGGAGGAGTACGAACACGCCCGGGCCCGCGGCGCGCACATCTACTGCGAGATCGGCGGCTACGCCACCTACGGCAACGCCTACCACATGACCGGTCTGACCAGCGAGGGCCTGGAGATGTCCCGGGCCATCGACAGCACGCTCGACCAGGCCAGGATCGACCCCACGCGCATCGACTACGTCAACGCGCACGGCTCCGGAACCCGGCAGAACGACCGGCACGAGACCGCCGCGGTCAAGCGGTCCCTGGGCGAGCACGCCTACCGGACTCCGATGAGCTCGATCAAATCCATGGTCGGCCACTCCCTGGGCGCGATCGGCGCGATCGAGGTCGTCGCCTGCGTCCTCGCCCTGAAGCACCAGGTGGTGCCGCCCACGGCGAACTACGAGACCCCCGACCCCGAGTGCGACCTGGACTACGTGCCGCGCACCGCCCGCCCCCGGAAGCTCAGGAACGTGCTCTCCGTCGGCAGCGGGTTCGGCGGATTCCAGTCCGCGGTCCTCCTGACCGGGCCGGCTGGGAGGACACCATGAGCACACAGCGCCCCCGGAACGCGGCCGTCACCGGCATCGGTGTCATCGCGCCCAACGGACTGCGCACCGACGCCTACTGGAAGTCCGTCAGCGAGGGCCTCAGCGTCCTCGACACCATCACCCGTGAAGGATGCGGACACCTGCCGCTGCGCGTCGCGGGCGAGGTACGGGCCTTCGACGCCGCCGACCTCATCGAGGAGCGGTTCCTCGTCCAGACCGACCGCTTCAGCCATTACGCGATGGCCGCGACCGTCCTCGCCCTCGACGACGCGGGCCTCGGATCGACCGGCCCCGAGAACCCGTACGACGTCGGCGTGATCACCGCGGCCGGATCGGGCGGCGGCGAGTTCGGCCAGCGCGAACTGCAGAAGCTGTGGGGCCAGGGCTCCAAGTTCGTCGGCCCCTACCAGTCCATCGCCTGGTTCTACGCGGCCAGCACCGGCCAGATCTCCATCCGCGGCGGATTCAAGGGTCCCTGCGGAGTCGTCGCGAGCGACGAGGCGGGCGGCCTGGACGCCATCGCCGGTGCCGCCCGCGGCGTACGGCGCGGCACCGGCGCCATGCTCGTCGGCGCCGCGGAGGCGCCGCTCGCCCCGTACTCGATGGTCTGCCAGCTCGGCTACCCCGAACTCAGCACCGTCGAGGACCCCGCCCGCGCCTACCGCCCCTTCACCGAGGGAGCGTCGGGCTTCGTGCCCGCGGAGGGCGGCGCCATGCTCGTCGTCGAGGACGAGCACCGTGCCCGCGAACGGGGGGCCGAGATCCGCGCCCTCGTCGCCGGACACGCGGCCACCTTCACCGGGGCCTCTCAGTGGGAACGGTCCCGGGAAGGGCTCGCCCAGGCGATCCGGGGCGCCCTCGCCGAGGCCGGCTGCGCCCCGGAGGAGATCGACGTGGTCTTCGCCGACGCCCTGGGCGTCCCGGCCGCCGACCGCGCCGAGGCCCTGGCCATCGCCGACGCCCTCGGCGCGCACGGAACCCGGGTCCCCGTCACGGCGCCCAAGACCGGCATCGGCCGGGCCTACTGCGGAGCACCTCTGCTGGACACCGCGGCCGCCGTCCTCGCGATGGAACACGGCCGGATCCCTCCCACCCCCAACGTGTTCGACGTCTGCCACGACATCGACCTGGTGACGTCGAACGCCCGCCCCGCCGAACTGCGCACGGCACTCGTCCTCAGCCGGGGACTCATGGGGTCCAACGCGGCCCTGGTCGTGCGCCGCGGCGGCGAGAACGCCCGCCCGTCGGGCCGCACGTGAGGAGAACCACCGCATGATCACCACCGAAGTGACCGTCGACGAACTGGCCGCGCTCATGAAGAAGGCGGCCGGCATCACCGTCGACCCCCTCGAGCTCGCGCAGTCCTTCGACGCCCCGTTCGGCACCCTCGGACTCGACTCGCTCGGTCTGCTCGGCATCGTCGGCGAACTGGAGAACCGGTACAGCCGGCCCCTGCCCCCCGACGCGGAGCGCTGCAAGACCCCGCGGGAGTTCCTCGACCTCGTCAACGACACCCTCAAGGCTGGAGCCTGAAAGTGGCAGGACACACCGAGAACAGCATCGTCATCGACGCCCCGCTCGACCTCGTGTGGGACATCACGAACGACATCGAGAACTGGCCCCGGCTCTTCAGCGAGTACGCGTCCCTCGAGGTCCTGACCCGGGACGGCGACACCACCACCTTCCGGCTGACCATGCACCCGGACGAGAACGGCAAGGTGTGGAGCTGGGTCTCGCAGCGCACCGTCGACCGTCCCGGCCGGACCGTGCGGGCCCGTCGCGTCGAGACCGGCCCGTTCGCCCACATGAACATCCGGTGGGAGTACGAGGAGACGCCGGCCGGCACCCACATGCGCTGGGTGCAGGACTTCGCGATGAAGCCCGACGCCCCGGTCGACGACGCCTGGATGACGGACAACATCAACCGCAACTCCGTCGTCCAGATGGCGCTCATCCGGGACCGGATCGAGCAGGCCGCCCGGGAGCGCCGCAGCCCCGCCGCGATGCCGCGCTGACGCCGGACCGGCCCAGGAAAGGACATCCGATGCACCACGCCCTGATCGTCGCCCGCATGGCGCCAGGCTCGGCTCCGGCGATCTCCGACGTCTTCGCCGCCTCCGACCGGGGTGAGCTCCCGCACCTCATCGGGGTCAACAGGCGCAGCCTCTTCCAGTTCGGTGACGTGTACCTGCACCTCATCGAATCCGAACGGGACCCGGGCCCCGCCATCGCGAAGGTGGCCGGCCACCCCGAGTTCCGCAGCGTCAGCGAGGAACTGTCGGCGTACGTCAGCGCGTACGACCCGAAGACATGGCGCAGCCCCAAGGACGCCATGGCGCACCGCTTCTACACCTGGGAGCGGGACCCCGCCTCCTGAGCGGTCCCCGTGACACAACCCGAGGCCGCCGGCTCCGCGACGAAGCGGAACCGGCGGCCTCGGGTTGTGCTCCGTGTACCGCCCGGTCAGCCGGGAACGGTGCACTCGAAGGCGTGCAGATAGGGGTTGACCGGGCGGATCTCGCCGATGACCAGGCCCGCGGCCGTGAGCCGGTCGACCATGCTCTGCCGGGTGTGCTTGGCACCGCCGACGTTGAGGAGCAGCAGCAGGTCCATGGCCGTCGTGAACCGCATCGACGGGGTGTCGTCGACGAGGTTCTCGATGACGACGACCCGGGCACCGGGCCGGGCCGCAGCGCGGACGTTCGCGAGCGCCCTGCGGGTGCTCTCGTCGTCCCACTCCAGGATGTTCTTGATGATGTACACGTCCGCCTGGACGGGGATGTCCTCACGGCAGTCCCCGGCCACGATCCGCACCCGGCCGGCCAGCGCTCCGCCCTCGCGCAGCCGCGGATCGGCGTTCTCCACCACACCGGGCAGGTCGAGCAGGGTGCCGTGCAGAGCCGGGTGCTTCTCCAGCAGACTGGCCACGACGTGACCCTGCCCGCCGCCGATGTCGGCGACCGACGTCACGCCCCGCAGGTCCAGCAGCTTCGCCACGTCCTTGGCGGACTGCGAACTGGACGTCGTCATGGCCCGGTTGAAGACGTGGGCGGACTCGGGGGCGTCGTCGTTGAGGTACGGGAAGAACTCCTTGCCGTACACCTTCTGGAAGACGTTGCCGCCGTCACGGACGGCCTCGTCCAGCTTCGGCCAGACGTTCCACGTCCACGGCTCGGTGCACCACAGGGCGATGTAGCGCAGGCTGTTCGGGTCGTCCTCGCGCAGCAGCCGGGACATCTCCGTGTGCGCGAACGTGCCGTCGGGCCGCTCCGTGAAGACACCCTGGCAGACCAGGGCGCGCAGCAGCCGGCGCAGTGTTCCCGGCTGGGTCTTCACCGCGGCGGCCAGTTCCTCCGCGCTCATGGGGACGTCGTCAAGGGCGTCGGCCACGCCCAGCCGGGCGGCGGCGCGTACGGCGGCGGCGCGGGCCGCGCCGAAGACGAGTTCCCGCAGCTGGCTGGACGGCGGGGGACTCTGTTCGACTGTCGTCATTCACTGCCTCGTTTCTGTGTCGTGCCCTACGGGGAATCGGACGGGCCGGACGTCAGCACATTCCGGCGGGCTCGGAGACCTTGCAGGTGTTGCCCCGGAACGTGTTGCCCTTGCCGGCGGTGTCGCGGTTGGCGAGGTCGGAGGGGCCGTTGCGCAGCAGCACGTTGTCGCGGACCTCGTTGCGCTCGCTGAGCGCGCCGACGAAGCTCTTGAACAGCACGATGCCGCCCGACAGCGGGGACGTGCCCACGTTGTCCTCGACCCGGTTGTGGGTGACCCGGGTGTCCTCCGCGCCGGTGAGGACGATCCCCGAGCCCTGGAGTGCGGGCAGCCGCGCGGTCTTGGGGCAGGACTTGTTGTTGGCGTGGATGTAGTTGCCGCGCACGGACAGATTGCCGACCCGGGGCTTGTTCTCGTCGCCGACGACGAACACCGCGGTGCAGTTGCCGGTGGCCTCGTTGCGGGCGACGGTCAGGTTCCGCAGCCGTCGGACCGTGATGCCGATCCGGTTGCCGGTCAGCAGGTTGTGGGCGACCACCGTTCCCCGGGTGTCGCGGGCGCCTTCCTCGGTGGCGACCGTGTTGGACAGGAACACTCCGGCGTCGCCGTTGTCCTTCGCCGTGTTGCGCACGAACCGGGTCCGGAGCGACCGTTCCTCGGCGATGCCCCACTGGCCGTTCTTCTCGGCGGTCACCCGGCGCACCGTCAGGTCCTCGGTACCGGTCGCCCACAGGCCCTGCTTGGCGAAGCCCCTGACGGTCAGTGAGGCGACGGTGACACCGGCCAGGCGCTTGCTGTCGGTGCCGTTCACACAGATGCCGTTGCCCGCCTTGGCACAGGCGTCGGTGGCGGCCGTGTTCGGCACGATGACGGTGGACCTGGCGCTCGCGCCCCGTAGCGTCAGGCCCTTCACCGTGATGGTGACGCTCTCTCGATAGGTGCCGGGGGCGACGACGACGGTGTCGCCCGCCCGCGCCGAGTCCACGGCCTTCTGGATGGATTCACCCGGGCGTACCAGGTGCACGGAGGGATGGTCGGAGGGCAGGGCGGCGCCCACGCCCGACGCCACGACGACCGCCGTGCACGCGAGGTAAGCCATCTGGTTTCTGGTCATGGGCCGAAGCTATGAACGGCCGTTGCCCCCCGCCACCGCTGATCGCCCAGGTGGCCCGCACCGTCACCGTGACGCGCCGAACGGCACATCGACGGCGTCCGGACGGGCGGCCGTCGCCGTCGCGGTGGGCGTGCGCCGCGCCGTCCCGTACGACGACCGCGCCCCGTACGACGACGACCGCCCCGGCCGGAGGAGTCCGGTCGGGGCGGTCGGTGCGGAAGCGGGTCCGCGGGGTGGTGCGGGATCAGGCGAGGTTCGCCAGCGTCTCGTTCCAGGTGGCGGACGGGCGCATGACCTTGGCGGCCTTGGCGGGGTCGGGCTGGTAGTAGCCGCCGATGTCGGCCGGGTTGCCCTGGACCGCGTTCAGCTCGTCGACGATCGTGCCCTCCTGCGCGGTGAGCGTCTCGGCGAGCTGCGCGAACGCCTTGGCGAGGTCCGCGTCCTCGGTCTGCCGCGCCAGCTCCTGGGCCCAGAACAGGGACAGGTAGAAGTGGCTGCCGCGGTTGTCGATGCCGCCGAGGCGACGGGTCGGGGACTTGTCCTCGTTGAGGAAGGTCGCCGTCGCGCGGTCGAGGGTGTCGGCGAGGACCTGGGCGCGGGTGTTGCCGGTGGTCTTCGCGAGCTGCTCCAGCGAGGGCACGAGCGCGAAGAACTCGCCGAGCGAGTCCCAGCGCAGGTAGTCCTCCTTGACCAGCTGCTGGACGTGCTTCGGCGCGGAGCCGCCGGCGCCCGTCTCGAACAGACCGCCGCCCGCCATCAGCGGGACGACCGACAGCATCTTGGCGCTGGTGCCCAGCTCCAGGATCGGGAACAGGTCGGTCAGGTAGTCACGCAGCACGTTGCCGGTCACCGAGATGGTGTCCTCGCCGCGGCGGATGCGCTCCACCGACAGCTTGGTGGCCTCGACCGGGGCGAGGACACGGATGTCCAGGCCCTCGGTGTCGTGCTCCGCCAGGTAGGCGGTGACCTTGGAGATCAGGTTGGCGTCGTGGGCGCGGGTCTCGTCCAGCCAGAAGACGGCCGGGCTGCCGGTGGCGCGGGCGCGGGTGACGGCGAGCTTCACCCAGTCCTTGATCGGCGCGTCCTTGGTCTGGCAGGCGCGGAAGATGTCGCCGGCCGAGACCGTCTGCTCCAGCACCGCGTCGCCGGCCGCGTCGACCAGGCGGACCGTGCCGGTGACCGGGATCTCGAAGGTCTTGTCGTGGCTGCCGTACTCCTCGGCCTTCTGCGCCATGAGGCCGACGTTCGGGACCGAGCCCATGGTCGACGGGTCGTAGGCGCCGTTGGCACGGCAGTCGTCGATCACGGCCTGGTAGACGCCGGAGTAGGAGGAGTCCGGCAGGACCGCGAGGGTGTCGGCCTCCTGGCCGTCCGGGCCCCACATGTGGCCGGAGGTGCGGATCATGGCCGGCATCGAGGCGTCGACGATGACGTCGGACGGCACGTGCAGGTTGGTGATGCCCTTGTCGGAGTCGACCATCGCGAGGGCCGGGCCCTCGGCGAGCTCGGCGTCGAAGGACGACTTGATCTCGGCACCCTCCGGGAGCGCCTCCAGGCCCTTGAAGATGCCGCCGAGACCGTCGTTCGGGCTCAGACCGGCGGCGGCGAGGGTCTCGCCGTGCGCCGCGAAGGTCTTCGGGAAGAAGGCGCGCACGACGTGACCGAAGACGATCGGGTCGGAGACCTTCATCATCGTGGCCTTGAGGTGCACCGAGAACAGCACGTCCTCGGCCTTGGCGCGGGCGATCTGCTCGGTGAGGAACTCGCGCAGCGGCGCGACGTGCATGACGGACGCGTCCACGACCTCGCCGGCCTGCACGGGTACGGACTCGCGCAGCACGGTGGTGGAGCCGTCGTCGCCGACCAGCTCGATGCGCAGCGTGCCCGCCTCGGAGATCACCACGGACTTCTCGGTGGAGCGGAAGTCGTCGACACCCATCGTGGCGACGTTCGTCTTCGACTCGGAGGACCACGCGCCCATGCGGTGCGGGTGGGTCTTGGCGTAGTTCTTGACCGACGCGGGGGCGCGGCGGTCGGAGTTGCCCTCGCGCAGGACCGGGTTCACGGCGCTGCCCTTGACCTTGTCGTACCGGGCGCGGATGTCGCGCTCCTCGTCCGACTTCGGGTCGTCCGGGTAGTCCGGAAGCGCGTAGCCCTGAGCCTGAAGCTCGGCGACCGCGGCCTTCAGCTGGGGGATCGAGGCCGAGATGTTCGGCAGCTTGATGATGTTCGCGCCGGGCGTCTTGGCCAGCTCACCGAGCTCGGACAGGGCGTCCGCGATGCGCTGGTCCTCCTGGAGGAACTCCGGGAAGAGGGCGATGATGCGCCCGGCCAGCGAGATGTCACGGGTCTCCACAGTGACACCCGCCTGCGAGGCGTACGCCTGGACGACCGGCAGGAACGAATACGTCGCCAGGGCCGGGGCCTCGTCAGTGTGCGTGTAGATGATGGTCGAGTCAGTCACCGGGTGCTCCGCTCCACGTCTGCAACATTGCTCGACATCAAGATATCTCGTGAGCGCCCCCGGCTCGACAGGGGTCCGCCCCGCGTCGGCCCGGGCGGGGGCGAAAACCGGCCTAGGCCCCGGAGCGGGCCCGCGGCGGCGGACACGACCCGCCGCGTCCCGTCCGGCCCTGTTGATGTGAACACGACGGCCGGTGTGAAAACGGGAACGGCCCACCCCACGCAACCCGACGGCCCGCTCGCACGTACCTCAGAGTGACCCGGCACCTGATCTTGCGGCGGACCCTTCGGCCCACCGCGCCCGAACGAAAGCGGACCATGAGATATCGCACCAGAGTGACGGCCCCCGCGGCCGCGCTGCTCGGCACCGCCGCCGCGCTCGCCGTCGCCCCCACCGCCTCGGCCCGGCCGCTGGCCTTAAGGCCCGACCAGGGCACCCCGGGCGCGGAGACCCTCGGCGACACCGTCTTCCCGGCCCTCGGCAACGACGGCTACCGCGTCGAGGCGTACCACCTCGACTTCGCCTACGACGCCACGACCCGCCTGGTCGACGCCAAGGCCATCCTGATGATCAAGGCGACCCAGGACCTCTCCCGCTTCTCCCTCGACGCGCTCGGCCTGGACATCAAGGCGGTGCGGGTCGGCGCCACGGCCGCGGCCTTCGAGCAGGCCGGCGAGAAGCTGCGGATCACCCCGGCGCGGAGTCTGCCGAAGAACTGCGCGGTCGCGGTCTGCATCGAGTACGGCGCGGACCCGGCCCGGAAGCTGACGCACACCGCCTGGGTCCCCACCCCCGACGGCTTTGCGATCTGTCCCCAGCCGGACGCCGCGCACACCGTCTTCCCGTGCAACGACCACCCCACGGACAAGGCGGACTTCAGCTTCCGCGTCACCGTCCCCGGCACCCTGCGCGGGGTCGCGAACGGCTCGCTGATCGGCACCGAGAAGCTGGACGGCGACCGGACCGCGTACATCTACCGCTCCGCGTCCCCGATGGCCACCGAGCTGGTGCAGATCACCGTCGGCGACTACACCGTCAAGGAGCGTCAGGGCCCGAACGGGCTCGGGCTGCGGGACGTCGTCCCGACGGCGCGCGCCACCGCACTGGAGCCGGCGCTCGCGCTCACCCCCGGCCTGCTGGACTGGCTGGAGCAGCGGCTCGGCGCCTACCCGTTCGAGACGTACGGACTGCTGCCCTGCAACTCCGACGACCCGAACGCGTTCGACTTCACCGGCCTGGAGACCCAGACCCTCACGCTCTACAAGCCGAACTTCCTGCTCCAGGAGGAGAAGAAGATCGGCTCGCACATGATGCACGAGCTGGTCCACTCCTGGTTCGGCAACAGTGTCAGCCCCGCCGACTGGGCCGACCTGTGGCTGAACGAGGGCCACGCGGACTTCTACGGGCTGCTGTACCGCTACGAGCGCGGCTGGCCCGACTCGCTGGGCCTGACCACCATGGAAGCCCGGATGAAGGACACGTACGCCAAGGGCGACCAGTGGCGCCAGTCCTCGGGCCCCGTGGCCGCGCCGAACGCCGTCAACCTGTTCGACAACCAGCGCTACCTGGGCGGTGTCCTGGTCCTCTACGCGCTGCGCGAGCTCGTCGGCGAGGACGTCTTCCACCGCATCGAGCGCACCTTCCTGGACCGCCACCGCAACCGCGCCGCGACCACCGCCGACTACATCGCGGTCGCCACGGAGGTCTCCGGACAGGACCAGTCGGGCTTCCTGAACGACTGGCTGTACGGCACGAAGACGCCGCGCATGCCCAACCACCCGGACTGGACGGTCACCCCGGTGGTGTCGAGCCTGGTCGCGCCGCGCCACCGCGAGCCCGGCCACTACCCGGACTCGACCGCCACGCTCTGAGCGGGCGGGGCGAACGGCCGGGCGAACGGCCGAGGTGAACGGCCGACGTGAACGGACGGGGCCGGGCGGAGTGTTCCGCCCGGCCCCGGCCCGCTCTCAGGGTCGCTTCGCGGCCTCGCGCTGATGCGGTATGGCCGTCTCCAGGAAGCCCGCGCCGCCGGGCTGGAGCGCCACCGTCCGGGCGGGCGACGGAATCCGGATGCCCTCCTCCCGGTAGCGCTTGTGCAGGCGCTTGATGAACTCGTGCTTGATCCGGTACTGGTCGCTGAACTCGCCCACCCCGAGGATCACGGTGAGCCCGATGCGCGAGTCGCCGAAGGTGTGGAAGCGCACGGCCGGTTCGTGCTCCGGGACGGCGCCGTCGATACCGGTCATCACCTGGGCGACGACCTCGTTCGTGACCTGCTCGACGTGGTCGAGGTCGCTGTCGTAGCCGACGCCCACCTGCACGGTGAGCGTCATCCGCTGCTCGGGCCGGGTGAAGTTGGTCATGTTGGTGCCCGAGAGCTGGGCGTTGGGGATGATGACCAGGTTGTTGGAGAGCTGACGGACCGTGGTGTTGCGCCAGTTGATGTCGACGACGTACCCCTCCTCGCCGCTGCTCAGCTGGATGTAGTCGCCCGGCTGGATGGTCTTCGACGCGAGGATGTGCACGCCCGCGAAGAGGTTGGCGAGGGTGTCCTGGAGCGCGAGGGCGACGGCCAGACCGCCGACGCCCAGGGCCGTCAGCAGCGGCGCGATCGAGATCCCCAGGGTCTGCAGGACGACCAGGAAGCCGATCGCCATCACCACGACGCGGGTGATGTTCACGAAGATGGTCGCCGAGCCGGCGACGCCCGAGCGGGACTGGGTGACCGACCGGACCAGACCGGTGATCAGCCGGGCCGCGGTGATCGTCGCGACCACGATGAGCAGCACGGTCAGCGACCGGTTGACGGTCTTGCCGATCGGTGCGGTCAGCGGCAGCACCGCGGCCGCCGCGGCGACGCCTCCGGCCACCGCCGACCAGGGGACGACGGTGCGCAGCGCGTCCACCATCACGTCGTCGCCGCTCCAGCGGGTGCGCTCGGCGTGCTTGCCGAGCCAGCGCAGCAGCATCCGCAGCAGGAACGCCGCCAGCAGTCCGGCCGCCACGGCTATTCCGGCGATCATCAGGTCGTCCACGGTGACGGAGCGCTTCATCGGTGACCTCCTCGGGGGCCGCGGCCGGGGTGAGGGCCCGCGGGCCGAATGTGCTGTGTCGTCACTTGCCACCTGCTCGAATCCGGGAACGCGCGATCATGCCCGGACGGGTGTTCGTCGTCGCCCGGGGAGACCGCTCATCCTGCCGCATCCACCTGCCCCTCCGTCACCAGGCCCGTGGGGAACCACTCTTGGGGGAAGTTGGCGGTTGGCGCTGCTCAAGTGCGGTGAGCTGGGGCGTCGGACAGGCATCCGCCAGGGTCACAGCCCGCTGAACGAGCCGTGGCGCCCCGCTCCCGAGGCGAAGCGGGCCGCGCCCTCGGTGCTCTCCTCCAGTACGCCCATGCCGTGACGGAGTTCGGCCCGCATGGCCTCGCGCTCGACCAGGCCCTCCTGGTCGAGGACCGAGGCGCGGTCGCTGCGCAGACAGGACTGGGGGAACCCGGCGATCTCGGCCGCCAGCAGCTCGGCCTCGGCGCGGGCCCGTCCGGCCGGGACGAGGCGGTTGGCGAGCCCCATCTCGTACGCCTCCCGGGCCGGGACGGGACGGCCGGTGAGGATCATGTCCATGGCCCGGCTCGTGCCGATGAGCCGGGGAAGCCGTACCGTGCCCCCGTCGATCAGCGGCACGCCCCAGCGGCGGCAGAACACCCCGAAGACGGCGTCCTCCTCGGCCACCCGCAGATCGCACCACAGCGCCAGCTCCAGACCACCGGCCACGGCGTGCCCGGCGATCGCCGCGATCACCGGCTTGGTCAGACGCATCCGGGTCGGGCCCATGGGCCCGTCGCCCTCCTCGGCGACGTCGTTGCCCCGCTCGGTGCCGATGGCCTTGAGGTCGGCCCCCGCGCAGAACGTGCCGCCCTCGCCCCAGAGCACGGCGACGCGCGCCGTGTCGTCCGCCTCGAACGCGCGGAAGGCGTCGGCGAGTTCGGCGGCGGTCGGCCCGTCGACCGCGTTGCGGGCCGCGGGCCGCGCGAGGACGACGGTGGTGACGTGCCCCTGACGTTCGATCCGGACCGGCATCGCACTGCCCCTCTCCACACCGACACGCCCCACCGCACGCCGTAGTTACTCATCGGTATCACGGCTGGTGCGGGAACGCACGGGGTGCGGCGCGGTGCCCGGCCGGCGCCGCACCCGGCGGTGCGGGCTGTGCCGGACCGCGCGACGCCGAACCGCTGTACACCGCGCCCCCTCTGCGCCGTGGGTGCCGGTCCGGGCCGAGCCGGGTCGGGCGGTGTGGGCTCCGTCGGGCGTAGCGCTCGGCGCGGGCCGGGCTGGGCTGGGCGTGCGACACCGGGCCCGGTGCACCGGGCTGCCTCGGTGCCTTGGGCGTCGGTCCGGGCCGTGCCGCGGCGGGCGGTGTGCTCCTTCGGGTGCAGCCCGCGGCGCGGGCCGGGCTGGGCGCGGAACATCGACCTGCGCCGCACCGTACTGCCGCTGCGCCCATGTGCGCCGGTCCCGGCTGAGCGCTTCGGGGGTGTGGGCTCGGTCGCGCGCAGCGCGTGGCGCGGGCCGGGCTGGGTGTGTATCGCCGAGCCCCGGCCCACCGGGCTGCCTCGGTGCCCTGCACGTCGGTCCGGGCCCCGCCGCGTCGTGCGGTGTGGGCCCCGCCGGGCGCAGCGCGTGGCGAGGGCGTCGTGGGCGTGCAACGCCGAGCTCGGGAGCGCCGCGTTCCCTCTGTGCGTCGAGTCGGGCGCGCAACGCCGAGCCCGTCGGCGGGGCGCGAGCCCTGGCGCGACCGTGCCCACTCGGCGGGCGGTGCACTTCACGCCGCGCGACGGCATCTCCCGGGCGACCCCCTGCGCCGGGGCGGACAGGCCCCCGCCCCGGCCCACCCGCAGGTCAGATCACCTTCCAGCGCACCAGCGCCCCCAGCGTCAGAGCCCCCGGCAGCAGCGGCAGCCACACCGTGATGATCCGGTACCCCAGGACGACCGCGGTGGCCACCGCCACCGGGCCGCCCGCGGCGACCAGGGCCACGATCAGCGCCGCCTCCACCGAGCCGAGCCCGCCGGGCGTCGGCACCAGCGCGACCGCGACGGTCGCCGCCAGATAGGCGGTGATCATGTGCGTGGGGGACACCGGCAGGCCCAGCGCCCGGCCCACCGAGGCCAGCCCGGCCGCCTGGAGCAGCGGGAAGGCCAGCGAGCCGCCCCACAGTGCGAGGGCCCGGGACGGACGGGCGTGCACCGAGCGGGCCTCGCCGAGGGCGGTGCGCAGGAAGGAGAACAGGGCCGCGCGCAGCCGTCGTACGAGAGCGAGCACGGCCAGCGCGCCGCACACCGCCAGGGCCGCGCCGAGCAGCAGCGGGCCGACCGCGCCGTCCGGGATCAGCCCCTCGACGCGCAGCGCGTCGGGAAACGCGATCAGCAGCCCGAGGAGCAGGGTCAGCCGGGCGACGGCCTCGGCCAGCAGATACAGCGCGAGCGCCGCCGAGGAACGGGCCAGGGGCACCCCGCACACCGTCATGAACCGCAGATTGACCGCGCCGGCGCCGAGCCCCGTCGGCAGCAGGTGGTTCGCGGCGCCCGCGGCGAACTGGGTGGCGAGCAGTCGGCGGGCGGGCAGCCGCTCCACGACCGCTCCCTGCCGGGTCACGGCCGCGGCCACCCAGGTCAGACAGGTCGCGGCGGCCGCGGCGACGAGCCAGGGCCACTCGGCCGACCGCAGATGGCCGAAACCCTCGACGAGCACGGACCGGTGGCGCACGGCCACCACGAGGACCAGCGCCAGCGGGAGCAGGCACAGGAGCGGCCGGAGGGCCGGCGCGAGCACGAGGCGGCGGGGGAGCCGGGGCAGTGCCCGGGGGAGGCGTACGGCTGTCACATCCGAAGAGGTTTTCCCCGTCGCCCCAACGCGAGGTTGCGGGCGCGGGGACGGCGGCTGACACGCTGCGCAAGCCGAGGGAGGGGCGACCGCCTCGCGCCGCGCCGGGCGGACCCCGCCGTTCACCTCGATGCCGGCCACCGGGCCGACCACGGCGCCGGCAGCGACACCGGCCGCGCGCCCGACTCCGGCGGCGGCAGCACCGCCACCCGCGCGGCCGACTCCGGCGGCGACAGCACCGCCACCGGCGCGGCCGACTCCGGCGGTGCCAGCACCAACGCCATCGTCACCGCCCGCACGCCCGATTCCGGTGCCGCCCGCACCACCGCCCGAGTGGCCGATCCCGGTGCCGGGCCGGGGTGCCGCCCCCGCCCCCGCAGGCGCGGCAGGCCGCACCCGGATGCCCCGCCGCCCGGATCCCTTGACCTCAACAAAGCTTGAGGTCCTACTGTCTCTCTCATGAGCATGGAGACCACAGCCTGGACACAGTTGCACAGTGTCATGAACGCCCAACAGGAGCGGCGTCCCTTCGACCGCGCGACCCTGCGCCGCATCGCCGCCTTCGCCCGTCCGCACCGCCGCCGTATCGCGCAGTTCGTCCTCCTCAGTGTGGTGACGGCGCTGCTGGCCGTCGCGACGCCGGTGCTCGCGGGGCACGTCGTGGACACGATCGTGGCCCACGGGGACGAGAGCACCGTCGTCCGTCTTTCCGTGCTCATCGCCGTCATCGCGGTCGCCGAGGCGGGCTTCGGGATCCTGAGCCGCTGGCTCTCGTCGACGCTCGGCGAGGGACTCATCCTGGATCTGCGGACCGCTGTCTTCGATCATGTGCAGCGCATGCCGGTCGCGTTCTTCACACGTACACGTACGGGCGCGCTCGTCAGTCGACTCAACAACGACGTGATCGGCGCCCAGCGCGCGTTCAGCAACACCCTGTCCGGAGTCGTCAGCAACCTGGTGACCCTGCTGCTCACCCTGGTCGTGATGCTCACCCTGTCCTGGCAGATCACCCTGCTCGCGCTGGTCCTGCTGCCGGTGTTCGTGATCCCCGCCCGCCGGATGGGCAGCCGTATGGCGAAGCTCCAGCGGGAGGCCGCCGACCTCAACGCCGCCATGGGCACCCGGATGACCGAGCGGTTCTCCGCGCCCGGCGCCACCCTCGTCAAGCTCTTCGGGCGGCCCGGGGAGGAGTCCGCCGAGTTCGCGGCGCGCGCCCGGCGGGTGCGGGACATCGGGGTCCGTACGGCGATGGCGCAGTCCGCCTTCATCACCGCCCTGACCCTGGTCTCGGCCCTCGCGCTCGCCCTCGTCTACGGGCTCGGCGGCTGGTTCGCCCTCGAGGGCACCCTGGAACCGGGCGCCGTCGTCTCGCTGGCCCTGCTGCTCACCCGGCTGTACGCGCCGCTCACCTCGCTCGCCGGGGCGCGCGTCGAGGTCATGAGCGCCCTGGTCAGCTTCGAGCGCGTCTTCGAGGTGCTCGACCTGAAGCCGCTCATCGAGGAGAAGCCGGAACCCCGTACGGTCCCGGACGGGCCCGCGGCCGTCGAGTTCGACGACGTCCGTTTCGCCTACCCCTCCGCCGACAAGGTGTCCCTCGCCTCCCTGGAGGAGGTCGCCGCCCTCGACACCCGCGGCGGCGACGAGGTCCTGCACGGCATCTCCTTCCGCGCCGAACCCGGCCAGACCGTCGCGCTCGTCGGCTCCTCCGGCGCCGGGAAGTCGACCATCGCGCAGCTGCTGCCGCGGCTGTACGACACCGACGCCGGGGCCGTGCGGATCGGCGGCGTCGACGTCCGCGACCTCAGCGCCGTGTCGATGCGCGAGACCCTCGGCATGGTCACCCAGGACGGGCACCTCTTCCACGACTCCGTCCGCGAGAACCTGCTCCTCGCCCGGCCCGAGGCGGCCGAGGACGAGCTGTGGGACGTACTGCGCCGGGCCCGGCTCGACGAACTCGTACGGTCCCTGCCCGACGGCCTCGACACCGTCGTCGGCGAGCGCGGCTACCGGCTCTCCGGCGGCGAACGCCAGCGCATGACCATCGCCCGGCTGCTGCTCGCCCGCCAGCGGGTCGTCATCCTGGACGAGGCCACCGCCCATCTGGACAACACCTCGGAGGCGGCCGTCCAGGAGGCGCTCGCCGAGGCGCTGGAGGGCCGCACCGCCGTCGTGATCGCCCACCGCCTGTCGACGGTCCGGGCCGCCGACCTGATCCTCGTGGTCGAGGCAGGCCGGATCGTCGAGCGGGGCACCCACGAGGACCTGCTCGCCGCGGACGGCCGCTACGCGGAGCTGTACCGGACCCAGTTCAGGACGGGCCGCCCGGACGAGGACCAGCTCCCGGTCACGGCGGACGCGACACCGTAGGCCCGGACGGGGCCACGCTCGCCCGACCGGTACCCGTGCCGCGCCCCGCCCGGTCCTGTCCGGACGGCCGGGCGCGGCACAGGCCGCTCACCGCGGCGCGGCGGTGTGGTCGTCGCCCCCGTCGTGTCCGCCCCGGTCGTCCCGCCCGCTGTGGGAGCGGTCGGCGTCCCGCGCGGAACGGCCGCCGTCGTCATCGCCACCGCGGTGGCCGTCGCCGTGCCGGTCGTCGCCAAGGCGGCCCTCGCGGTGCCGGCCGTCCTCGAGGCGGCCCTCCCCGTGCCGGTCCTCGCCCTGCCCGTCGTCGTCGAGCCGTCCGGAACCGAGCCGGCCCTCGCCGTGCCGGTCCAGGACCACCGTGCCCGTTCGCATGTCGACGCGGACCTCGCGCCGGACGTGGTCGGTGCCGAGGAGGTGAACCTCCCAGTGGCCCGGGTGGTTCTCGTCGCGTTCGACCCCGACGACCGTGCCCGGGTACGCCCGGAGCGCCGCGGCCGACGCCTGGGCCGCCGTCCGCGCGGCGGACGCGGACGGCGAGGCCGTCGCCGGGGCGGCCGCGGACGGCCGGTCCTCGGGGCCCCCGCCGTGCCGGCCGGTGCCGCCGGTGGCGAGCGCCGTGTACCCGCCGCCGGCGACGAGTACGGCCGCCACCAGGACGGTGGTGATGGATGCGGTGCGCTTCATGTCGGACCTCCCCTGCCGGACTGCCGCCCGGCCTGTGTCGTTACCGTGTCCTGCCTGTCGGACGACGCCAATGTGCCCGGGCGAAGCTGAAGGGCCGCTGAAGCCACCTGAAGATCGCTTCAGGTTCGTTCTGGGAGGCTGTGCCCATGCGCCTGTTGATCGTGGAGGACGAGAGGCGGCTCGCGCTCTCGCTGGCGAAGGGCCTGCGGGCCGAGGGCTTCGCCGTGGACGTCGTCCACGACGGGATCGAGGGCCTGCACCTGGCCTCCGAAGGCGTCCACGACCTCGTGATCCTCGACATCATGCTGCCGGGCCTCAACGGCTACCGGGTCTGCGCCGCCCTGCGCGCGGCGGGCCACGACGTGCCGATCCTGATGCTCACGGCCAAGGACGGGGAGTACGACGAGGCCGAGGGCCTGGACACCGGCGCCGACGACTACCTCACGAAACCGTTCTCGTACGTCGTCCTGGTGGCCCGCGTGAAGGCGCTGCTGCGCCGCCGAGGCTCCGCCGGGGCCTCTCCGGTCCTGCGCGCCGGACGGCTCGTGGTCGACACGGCAACGCGCCGGGTGTGCCGGGACGAGACCGAAGTGGCCCTCACCGCGAAGGAGTTCGCCGTGCTGGAGCAGCTCGTCACCCGCGCCGGACAGGTGGTCGGCAAGCCGGAGATCCTGGAGCACGTCTGGGACTTCGCCTACGACGGCGACCCGAACATCGTCGAGGTGTACGTGAGCGCGCTGCGTCGCAAACTCGGCACGGACACGATCGAGACCGTGCGCGGCGCGGGATACCGGCTGGTGGCTTCGTGAAGCGGCGACTGCTCGGTTCCGTGAAGGCCACTCTGGTCGTGTGGGCCACCGTCGTGGTGACGGCCGCGCTGGTGGCCGCCGGGGTCGCGGTGCTGACGTCCCTGCGGGTGAACCTCACCGAACAGGCGCAGAACGAGGCCGACGACACGGCCCGCAGGATCGCCCTCGGCGTCGCCACCTGGCGTGGGGGTGACGCCCGGCTGCCGCTGCCGGAGGGGGCGCGGGAGGGAATCCCGGTGCAGGTGACCGACGAGGACGGCCGTCTGCTGGCGGTCGGCGGGGGACTGGAGAGCATCAGCGGCACCGGTGTCTCGGCCGTGCGCGTGCCGCGTACCGTTCCCGCTCCTACTCCCGCTCCCACTGCCACCGGGGCCGGCCCCGGTGCGGCCCCGTCCCTCTCCGCCTCCCCGTCGGTCTCCCCGACACCGGCCGCCGCGACCGGATCCGGCACCGGGGCGGCCGACGACCACCGTGGTGGCCGCGGGCGCGGCAGGGGCCGCGGCGGCGAGGGCACGGACGACAGCGGCTCGGCCCGCCGCGGCTCGACCGGAAGCGGTTCGGACGACCACGGTTCCGACGACCGGGGCTCCGACGACCACGGTTCCGGCGGGCACGGTTCCGACGACGGGGCTTCCGACGACCGCGGTGCCGGCGCGACGCCCCAGGCCGACGACCCGGCCATCGGGACCATCGGGGACACCGTCCAGGAGGGCTCCGGGCGCGCGGTGGTCGACGGCCGCGACGCCCCGTACCGCTTCGCCACGATCAAGGCGACCGATCTCGGCGGCCGGACGGTGCTCGTCCACGCCGGTGCCTCACTGGCGGCCCGGGAGAGCGCCGTCCGCAGCGCGGCCGTCGCGATGCTGGCGGGACTTCCGCTGGTGCTGCTGGTCGTCGGCGGTGTGACGTGGCTGGTGACCCGGCGGGCCCTGGCCCCCGTGGAGGGCATCCGGCGGGAGATGGCGGCGATCACCGCCTCCGAGGACCTCTCCCGGCGCGTGCCCGAACCGCCCTCGGGCGACGAGGTGGCCCGGCTGGCCCGCACCACCAACGAGACGCTCACCGCGCTGGAGGCCGCCGTGGGCCGGCAGCGGCGCTTCGTCGCCGACGCCTCGCACGAACTGCGCAGCCCCATCGCCTCGTTGCGCACCCAGCTGGAGGTCGGTTCGGTCCACCCGCACCTGCTGGACGTGCCCGGCGCGGTCAAGGACACCGAACGGCTCCAGCACCTGGCCGCCGATCTGCTGCTGCTCGCCCGGCTCGACGCAGGCGAGGGGCCCGGACAGGCGCGGTTCGACCTGGGCGAGCTGGCCCGCGAGGAGGTGGAGCGCCGCCCCGCCGACAGGGCCCCGGTGTCCCTCCAGGCCGAGGCGGGGCATCAAGTCGCGGGTTCGCGCGGCCAGTTGACGCGGGTCGTCGGCAACCTCCTGGACAACGCGCGGCGGCACGCGCACACCGGGGTCGTCGTGCGCGTACGGAGTGGCGGCGACAGGGTCGTCCTCACGGTCGAGGACGACGGCGACGGTGTGCCGGCCGCCGAGCGCGAGCGGATCTTCGAACGGTTCGTGCGGCTGGACGACGCCCGTGCCCGCGACGACGGCGGCGCGGGACTGGGTCTGGCCATCGCCCGCGATGTCGCCCGACGCCACGGCGGTACGCTCACGGCCCACGAGGCACCGTCCGGGGGAGCGTGCTTCGAACTGGACCTCCCCCTGGCTGCTGGTCCGCTTCCGGCCACCGGTCCGCTTCCGGCCGACGGCGCCGCCGGGGCGACGGCCCGGGAATCCTGACCCTGGCGGCTCCGCCGCGCGATGACGTACGTCACGTTCTCGCGACCCCGGAGCCGGCCCGCCCGGTGCTATAGTCATTTCCGATCGATATCGATCACAGGATTGTTACTCCCTATGGAAGCCATCCGTCGCCCCGTGCGACGCGGCGGTGCCCATTGAGGGAGGCAAGGCCTGGGCGGCGCCATTGTGCGCGGCCCGGGCCTTTTTTGTTGTCTCGGTCCACGCGGTCAGGTCGTGGACCGATGCAGGATCGCACAAGTCAGGGATGCAGGGACGCACCATGAACACATCAACGCCGGGGGCGCTGGCGGAGGAGATCCTCCGTGGCGTCGGCGGACCCGAGAACATCGAGAGCCTCACGCACTGCGCGACGCGGCTGCGGTTCCAGCTCCACGACGGCGACAAGGTCGACCAGGCCGCCCTCGACGCCCTCGACGGCGTCATGGGCACCGTGCCCCAGTCCGGCGACCGCTTCCAGATCGTCATCGGCGGAGCGGTCGCGACCGTCTTCTCGAACATCATGAACCTGCCGTCGATGAGCGCGGCCGCCACGTCCCGCCCGAAGTCGGACGCCGACGTCAAGGCCGAGGCGCGCGCCAAGGGCCGCGGCCGCTACGCCTGGCTGGACAACTTCTTCGAGTACCTCTCGGACTCGTTCCGCCCGCTCCTGGGTGTGCTGCTCGGCGCCTCGCTGATCATCGCGATCGCCTCCATGCTCGACGCCTTCGGCCTGGTCGACTTCCGCGCGGCCGACAAGTCCGCCTCCTGGGTCTTCGTCGACTCGATGTGGCGCTCGGTGCTGTACTTCCTGCCGATCATGGTCGCGTACAACGCGGCCAAGAAGCTGAAGATCGACCCGTGGGTCGGCGCCACCGTGATGGCGGCGGTGATGACCCCGAACTTCACCGGCATGATCGGGTCCAAGACGCCCGGCGTCACCACCCACACCAACACCACGCTCGGCACCACGGAGTCCGTGGCGCACGTCTTCGGGCTGCCGATGCAGCTCAACGACTACGGCGGCCAGGTGTTCGTGCCGCTGCTGATGGTCGCCCTGCTCGCCCTGGTCTACAAGGGTCTGAAGCGGATCTTCCCCGAGAACGTCCAGATGGTCTTCGTGCCGTTCTTCAGCATGCTGATCATGATCCCGATGACCGCCTTCCTCATCGGTCCCATGGGCATCTGGGCCGGCAACGGCCTCGGCACGGGTCTGTCCTGGCTGAACGGCAACGCCCCGATCGTCTTCGCCATCGTGATCCCGCTGCTGTACCCCTTCCTGGTGCCGCTGGGCCTGCACTGGCCGCTGAACGCGCTCATGCTCGTCAACATCAACACCCTCGGGTACGACTTCATCCAGGGCCCCATGGGCACGTGGAACTTCGCCTGCTTCGGCGCCACCGCCGGTGTCCTGCTGCTGTCGATCCGCCACCGTGAGAAGGACATGCGCCAGACCGCCACCGGCGCCCTGGCCGCGGGTCTGCTCGGCGGCATCTCCGAGCCGTCGCTCTACGGCATCCACCTGCGCTTCAAGCGGATCTACCCGCGCATGCTCGTGGGCTGCCTCGTCGGCGGTGTGATCATCGGTGTCCTGGGCGGCGTGAACACCAAGGCCTTCGCCTTCACCTCGCTGCTGACCATCCCGGTCTTCGACCCGATGATCAAGTACATCATCGCGATCTCGGCCGCCTTCTTCACCTCGATGGCGCTCGTGTACTTCTCCGACTACCGCACCAAGGACGAGCGCGCCCAGGCCAACGCCGAGCGCGACGCGGCCGAGGCCGCCGCCCGCGGCGAGGCCGTCGTTCCCGCCCAGGCCGCGCCGGCCGAGGACCGTGAGCTCGTCGCCGTCGGCGCCCCGGCGGCCGCCGCCACCGGTGCCACGACCGCCGCCGCCACCGGCTCCGCCGCCACGAAGGGCACCGACATCCTGGCGCCCGTCGCGGGCCGTTCCGTCGGCCTCGGCGAGGTCGAGGACCCGGTCTTCGCCTCCCGCGCCCTCGGCGAGGGCGTCGGTGTCGAGCCGGCCGACGGCCGTGTCGTCGCCCCGGTCGACGGCGAGCTGATCAGCGTCGCCAACACGGGCCACGCCTTCGGCATCCGCACCGCGGACGGCGTCGAGGTGCTCGTCCACATCGGCATCGACACGGTGCAGATGAAGGGAGAGGGCTTCGACGTGCGCGTCGAGGCCGGCCGCAAGGTCTCGGCCGGCGACCTCCTCGCCGAGGTCGACCTGGACGCGGTGCGCGCCGCCGGGCACCCGACCGTCGTCCTCGTGACCGTGCTCAACACCGCGGACATGGCCTCGGTCGAGCCGCACACCGGACAGGACGTCGTCGCCGGCGCCCCTGTGGTGACCGTACGGCGGTGACGAACCGTCCCGAGTCCGGCGCGCGCACGCCTCCCACCGGGGGGACGTGCGCGCGCCGCGTGGGTTCGGGGGAGGATGGGCACGGAAGGAAAGGAAAACCGGCGGTGAAGGCTCTGCGTGTCCTCAACAACAACGTGGTTCTCGCGAACGACGAGACCGGCCGGCCGGTCATTCTCACCGGCCGCGGCATCGGCTTCAGCTCCCAGCAGGGCAAGGCGGTCGACCCCACGCTGATCGAGCGCGTCTTCGTACCCGCCGACGACCGTCCGCACGACCCCGACGCCGACCAGATGGCCGAGGCCCTCGCGCTGATCAGCGAGGAGGTCCTCGATGCCGTCGTGACCGCCCTCGGCGACGTCGGCATCGAAGGGCGCGAGTCCACCCGGCCCACCCTCGCCATCGCCATCGCCGACCATGTCGCCGGCGCGCTGGACCGGGCCGCGCGTGGCACCGTCATCGAGTACCCGCTGCGCGCCGAGGTCCAGACGCTGTACGCCACCGAGTACGCCCAGGCGCGGCTGCTGCTGAAGGCGATCAACGCGCGCATGGTCCGGCAGCTCGACGCCTCCGAGGCGACCGCGCTCGCGCTGCACCTCGTCAACGCGGGCTTCGTCTCGGGCGACCTGTCGTTCACGTACACGATGACCGGGGTCATCCAGCAGATGCTGGCCGTCGTGCGCGAGCGGTACGGGGTGGACGTCTCCCACGAGTCCATGAACGTGGCGCGCTTCATCACCCATGTGCGCTACCTCTTCGTACGGATCCAGCAGCACCAGCAGCTGACGGGCCAGGAGGCCACGATCGGCGTCGGCATCCGCCAGCACTACCCGGAGGCGACCCGCACCGCGCAGCAGCTGGCCACGATCGTCGAACTGCGCCTGGGCCGCCGGCTCAGCGAGGACGAGGTCTCGTACCTGGCCCTGCACGTGGCCCGCATGACGATGGAGGCCGACGGCACCGCCGCCTGAGCCTCGGCAAGGCGGCGCCCGGTCCCGGGCAGGTCATCCCGCCGTGGACAGGCGTCGGTGCAGTTCCTCCTCGGAGACGTCCTCCAGGTGGGTCAGGAACACCCACAGATGGCCCGAAGGATCTCTCAGGATCGCGGTGCGGTCGCCGTGGAACATGTCGGTGGGCGGCTGGAGGATCTCGGCGCCGGCCGCCCCGGCGCGCTCCGCCAGGACGTCGACGTCCGGCACGAAGACATGCAGCGTGACGGACGTGCCCCCGCCGAGCGCGGCCGGCGCGGCGAAGGAGCCGGTTCCCGTCCCGGTGGCGGCCGCGTCGCCGAGCATCAGCGCCGACCGTCCTATGGTGATCTCGGCGTGCAGGACGCCGCCGCCCGGGGCGTCGATCCTGAAGTCCTCACGGGCGCCGAACGCCCGCCGGTAGAAATCGATCGCCGCGACGGCGTCGTCGACCATGATGTGCGGGACCACGGCGTAGCGGTAGCGGTCGGGGATCTCGGCGTCCGCTGCGAGCTCGGCCATGACGAACCTCCTTGTACGGCACCGCCGGACGGTCCGCCGGCGTCGGCACGAACCTAGAAGCTCAAGTTCGGTCGAGGTCAACCGCCGAGGCCGGGCCCCCGTCCCCCTGCTGCGATAAGCTGAGTGAAGAGCGTCAGGGCCGCCGATCCACAGCGGCCGTCCCGCGTCGAGCGGTGCGGGACAGCGGCCGACGCCTGCGCGACCAGCGACAGCCTGCGCGACCGGCGCCAGCCGCGCGATCGGCGACAGCTGCTCGATCCGCAGGAATTCCACTCCAATCTCCCCTGGGGAACGCCGACTTCAGCGTGCCCGCGTCCCCGTAGGCCGGTTCCCATGGACCTCAACACCATCACCGAAGTGGTCCGGCGTCCCGCCGGGCATCCGGGCGTGGACTGGCGCGAGGGCGACGCCTGGCTCGCGGGCGGCACCTGGCTCTACTCCATGGAACAGCCGGGCCTGCGACGGCTGATCGACCTGACGGCACTGCCCTGGGAACCCCTCGTCCCGACGGAGGACGGCCTGGAGATCAGCGCCACCTGCACGGTCCGCGACCTGTACGCCTTCGACTGGCCCCTGCCCTGGACCGCCGGAATCCTGTTCCGGAAGAGCTGCGAGGCGTTCCTCTCCTCGTTCAAGGTGTGGAACGCGGCGACCGTCGGCGGCAACATCTGCATGTCCCTGCCCGCCGGACCGATGATCACGCTGACGGTGGCGCTGGAGGCGCGGTACGAACTCTGGGCGCCCGACGGCTCCGTGCGCTTCGTGGACGCCCTCGACTTCGTCACCGGCGACCACCGCAACATCCTGGCGCCCGGGGAGATCCTCCGCCGCGTCACCGTCCCCGAGTACGCGCTGCGCCGGCGCACCGCCCACCGCCGCTTCTCGCTGACCCGGCTCGGCCGCTCGACGGTGTTCCTCGTCGGTACCCAACGGCCGGGCGGGAACGACCTGTTGCTCACGATCACCGCCGGAACGACACGACCGGTGCGCCTCTCCTTCGAGGCGCTGCCCGACGCCCGGACCCTGCGGCAGAGCGTCGACGCCGTCCCGGACGGCGTCTGGTTCGACGACCCCAACGGAACCCCCGACCACCGGCGGCATCTGAGCCGGTACTTCGCCGAGGAGATCCGCCGCGAACTCACGACCGGTGATCTGTCATGAACTACCTGGTGAACGGCCGGGAGTTCGGCCGGGAACCGGCACCGGGCCAGTGCCTGCGCACCTTCCTGCGCGAACTCGGCCACTTCGGCGTCAAGAAGGGGTGCGACGCGGGCGACTGCGGCGCCTGCACGGTGTGGTTGGACGGCACCCCCGTGCACAGTTGCATCACCCCCGCGTTCCGCGCGGACGGCCGCGAGGTGACCACGATCGAGGGCCTCGGCCGCCCCGGCGCCCCGCACCCCGTGCAACAGCGGTTCGAGAACGCCCCGGGCTTCCAGTGCGGCTTCTGCACCGCCGGGATGATCATGACCTCTGCGACCTTCACCGAGGAGCAGAAGGCCGACCTCCCCAGGGCGTTGAAGGGGAACCTCTGCCGCTGCACCGGATACCGCGCGATCGAGGACGCCGTGAAGGGCGTCGCCGCGGTGGAGACGCCGACACCCGGCAAGGCCGTCGGGGCGAGCGTCGGCGCGCCCGCGGGCCACGACGTGGTGACGGGTCACGCCGAGTTCACCATGGACACCCGGATCGAGGGCATGCTGCACCTCAAGGTGCTGCACTCGCCGCACGCGCACGCCCGGATCCGTTCCATCGACAAGAGCGCGGCCCTGGCCGTGCCCGGCGTGCACCGCGTCTACACCTGGCAGGACGTGCCCCGCAGACGCTTCACCACGGCGATCCACACCGACCACCTCGTCGACCCCGACGACACCTTCATCCTCGACGACACGATGCGCTTCGCCGGACAGCGCGTCGCCGCGGTCCTCGCCGACACGGCCGGCGCCGCCGAGGAGGGCTGCCGCCGGCTCGCGGTCGACTACGAGGTGCTGCCCGCGGTGTTCGACCCCGACGCGGCGATGGCCGACGGAGCCCCCCAACTGCACGGCTGCGAGGACCCGTTCGTCCGCGACCCGGTCCACAACATCCTGCTCGAACTCCACTCGCACATCGGCGACGTCGACGCAGGGTTCGCCGCGGCCGACGTGATCCACGAGGGCACGTACTTCTCCCCGCGGGTGCAGCACGCGCACCTGGAGACACACGGGTCCATCGCCTGGATGGAGGACGGCCGGCTGAACGTCCGCACCAGCTCGCAGTCCCCGTCGATCGCCAAGGTCAAGCTGGAGTACCTGTTCGCCCTGAGACCCGACCAGTTGAGGGTGTTCTGCAAGCGCGTCGGCGGCGGTTTCGGCGGAAAGCAGGAGGTGATCGCGGAGGACCTGGTCGCGCTCGCCACCCTGGACACCGGGCGGCCCACCTGTCTGGAGTACACCCGCGAGGAGGAGTTCACCACCGCCTCGCCGCGCCATCCGATGTCCCTGACCGTCAGGCTCGGCGCGAAGGCCGACGGCACGCTCACCGCCTTCCAGGTGCGCAACGTGTCGAACACCGGGGCCTATGGCAACCACGGCGGCGAGACGATGTACGCGGGCGGAGCCGCCGTCATGATCTACCGCTGCCCCAACAAGAAGTACGACGCGTACTCCGTCTACACCAACACCGTGCCCAGCGGGGCGCTGCGCGGCTACGGGATGACCCAGCCGGCGTTCGCCGTGGAGTCCGCGATGGACGAACTGGCCCGCGCCCTGCACATGGACCCCCTGCAACTGCGCCGGCGCAACATCGTGCGGCCGGGGGAGCCCCTCGTCGCCCTGCACGACGGCCCCGACGACGTGATCTTCACCGAGGACGGACTCGCCACCTGCATCGACCTGGTGGGCGACGCCCTGGCCCGCGCCGCTGACCGTCCCCCGCCCGGCCCGGAGTGGCTCGTCGGGGCCGGCGCGGCCAGTTCCCTGCACGAGACCGCGCCCCCGACCGATCACATCTCGGAGGCCTGGGTCACGCTGGGCGACGACCTCGTCTACGAACTGGCCGTCGGCACCGTCGAGTTCGGGGAGGGGACCTCCACCGCCCATGTCCAGATCGCGGCCGGCCAGCTGGGCACGACGCCCTCACGCATCCGGCTGGTGCAGTCCGACACCGACCGCACGGGATTCGACACCGGCGCGTTCGCGAGCGCCGGACTCTTCGTCGCGGGCAACGCGGTCCTGCGCGCGGCCAACGCCGTACGCGACCGCATCCTGGAGTTCGCCGCCGCACACACGGGCGTGCACGTCGTGATGTGCGCGATGGACGACGACGGGGTCGTCTGCGGGGACCGGCGGATGTCCCTGGCCGAACTCGTCGCGCTGGCCCGGGCCCGCGGAATCCGGTTCACCGCCGCGCGCAAGGCGTACGGCTCGCCCCGGAGCGTCACCTCCAACACCCATGGGTTCCGGGTCGCCGTGCACCGCGTGACCGGCGAGATACGGATCCTGTACAGCGTGCAGGCCGCGGACGCCGGAGTGATCATCAACCCGGCGCAGGTGCGGGGACAGATCGAGGGCGGGGTCGCCCAGGGCATCGGCTTCGCGCTGACCGAGAACCACCACGTCGACGCCGCCGGCGTCATGGTCAACCCGAACCTCCGCAACTACCGCATCCCCGCCTTCGCCGACATCCCCCGTACCGAGGTGCTCCTGGTGGGCTCGTCGGACTCGGTCGGGCCCATGCGGGCCAAGGGGATGGCCGAGTGCTGCATCAACCCGGTCGCCCCGGCGCTCGCGAACGCGGTGCACGACGCCACCGGCGTCCGCTACCGCGCCCTGCCGCTGACCCCGGAACGTATCTACGGCCGGCTCCCCACGGAGCACTCGGTACCGGCGGGCTGAGCCACCATGAACGCCGAAAGGAACCCGGCCGCCACGGCGACGGCGATCATCGGCCAGAAGGTCCTGCCGGGCAGGGGCCGGGAGTTCGAGGCGTGGCAGCGGGAGCTCAACACCGCGGCCGCCGCCTGTCCCGGATTCCTCGGCGCCGAGATCTCCGCACCGACACGGCTCCAGTCCGACTGGGTGATCGTCTACCGGTTCGACTCCGTGGCCCATCTCCAGGCGTGGATCAACAGCCGGACCAGACAGTCCCATCTCGACGCCGGCGCACGGTACTTCGACGGCCCGGCGACCCAGCAGGTGGTCAGCAGCGGCCCCCAGGCCCTGGACCCGCTGGTCACCGTGGTGGTCACCCACCGCGTCCCGCCGGACCAGATCGACAACTTCCTCGACTGGCAGCGGCGCATGGTCCGGGAGGAGAGCCGGTTCGAGGGGTTCCGCGGCACGGAGCTGTTCCGCCCCATCGAGGGCCTCCAGGAGGAATGGACCACGCTGTACCGCTACGACAACGCCGAACACCTCGACGCCTGGCTGACCTCGCCGGCGCGGCAGGCGATCCTCGCCGAGGGCGAGAAGTTCAGCGACTTCCGCCTCCGTACGATCGACAACTCCTTCGGCAGCTGGTTCGCCTTCGACAGCAACGGCAAGGAGGCACCGCCGCCGGCCTCCGAGACCAGGACCTCGCTCGCCGTCTGGGTCGGTCTGTACCCGACGGTCGTCCTGCTGTCCCTGCTCCTGGCCCCCGCCCACATGCCGCTCTGGATCAACCTGCTCGTCGGCAACCTGCTGTCGAGCTTCATCATGAGCTTCCTGACCATGCCGTACTACGTGAACCCCCTGCTCGGCCGCTGGCTGCGCCCACCCCCGCACGAATCCCGGTCCCGGAGCAACCTCCGCGGCCTGGGCCTGGTCGCCGTGGTGATGGCCTTCTGGGCGCTGGTGTTCTACCTGGTGACGGTGCGGTGGTGGACGCTGCCTTGAGGGCACGGCGCGCGCGGCCCGAGTGCGTCGTCACATAAGGGCTCTGAGCGTGCGTCACGCCCGTTGTGCGGAGTTCAGGACTGCTGGGCGAGCTTGGTCTCCCGGGCCAGGTCCGTGGCGGCCAGCAGGCTCAGCCCCGGCAGTTCCTGGCGCAGGGCGCGGATCGCCGCCACCTCGTGGGTGACGGGGTTCACGCCGTCGCGCTCCAGGATCCCGCGGGCCCAGCGCACCCGCGGCTCACCGCCGCGCTCCGCGAGCTCGTCCAGGATCCGCGCGGCCCGCCGCAGCCCGGGAGCCTCGTCGGCGGGAGCGTCCGACAGGGCCCCGCGCACCGCGTCCCGCGCGTCGTCGAGGTCGCTGAGCGCGATCAGATGTGCTTCCTTCTTGCTGAACATGTTCCGTTCCTTCCCCCATGGTGTGCGTTCGCGATCACCGCCCGAGACAAACCGGACGGATGATCTTCCGTTCACGCTACAGGCTGTTCCGGGCGGCTCCAGCGCGGCACAGGCGAAATTCCGCCGTCGAGGCCGACGTTGGGGAACTGTCACCAGAGGTCGGACGCCGGCCTTCCGCCCGGGCCGGGCTCCCGTTTCACCGCCGCCCGGCACCCCCGCCCGACACTTGACCAAAAACCGCCGACAACCGGCATCTCCCGCTGCGGTTTTGTGAACGGAGTATGTCCTGGCGGGCGAAAACTTGGCCGGAATGGCGTGGCGGGGGTGTTCGTGGACGGATGTGCGCCGTCCCTCCGTCGGCCGTACGAGTCCTCAAGTGAGCCCTGTGAATACGGGCGATCGCCAGGTCAGACGGGGTCGTAAGGATTGATTGTGACTGTCTGTGAATGTGTTGACATCCTTTGAGAACGCTTGCGATTGTTCTGCCCGCCGCGTCGACCGAACGAGCAGTCGGCGCGGAACGGGGGAGGAAAAGTGGACGCGGTGAGCACGGATGCGCCGGACGAGGACTGTCCGGGGCACGCGGACGGACCGGGCGGGGACCGCCCGGGGAATGCGGCCGGGTCGGACGAGGGCCGTTCGGGGCACGGGTCGGACAGGGACCGTCCGGGGCACGGGTCGGACAGGGACCGTCCGGGGCGCGGGGCCGACGGGGGCCGTCGGGGGAGCGCGGACGGCGTCTCCGTTCTCGTGATCGTCGGTGCCAATCCGACCGTGGCCAGGGCCGCCGCGTCCTTACCCGGTGAGCTGGTCCACGTCCAGCTGCCCGGCGCCCCCGCCCTCGACCCCGGTACCCGGGTCCTGACGGCCGACTTCCGGGACCTGCCCGCCTTCCTCGACTTCGCCGACGAGGTGCTGCGCCCCCTGCGGCCCGCCGCCGTCGTCTCGCTCACCGAGTTCGGCCTGGAGCCGGCCGCGCTGGCCGCCCGCCGGCTCGGCGTCACCGGCGTCGATCCGGACGTCGTCCGCGCCACCCGCGACAAGCTCGCCATGCGGCGGCTCCTGGAGCGCCGGGCGCCCCATCTGAACCCGGCCTTCGCGGCGGGTGACGACACCGAGGCGGTGGAGCGGCTGTTCGCCGCGTACGGGCGGGCCATCGCCAAGCCGGTCGACGGGGTCGGCAGCGCCTCCGTCGCCCTGGTGGAAGGCCTCGACGCGCTCCCGGCGGACCGCCGCAGCGCCGCCACGCTGCTGGAACAGTTCGCCGAGGGGCGGGAGTTCAGCGTCGAGGTGCTGTCCGTCGGCGGACGGCACACCGTCATCGGCATCGCCGAGAAGGGCACCACGGACGGCTTCGTCGAGATCAGCCACATGATGCCGCCACCCTCCCTGGACCCGCGCCGCCAGGAGCTGGTCGCCGGGGCGGTCGGCGAACTGCTCGACGTCCTCGGGCTCACCGACGGCCCCAGCCACACCGAGGTCATGGTCGACGGCGACAAGATCGCCGTGATCGAGACCCACACCCGGCTCGGCGGCGACGGCCTCGCGGACCTCGTCCGGCTGACCACCGGAGTCGAATGGCGCCAGGCCGCCCTCGGCTGGGCGATCGGCGCGGAGGTCCGGCAGGACCCCGCCACGGCGCCCGCGGCCGCCACCGTCTTCCTCATCGCCCCGCCCGGTCGCGTGACGGCCGTCGCCCCGGCGCCGGACCTCGCCCACGGGCGGATCCATGCCTGGGACCTCTCCGTCCGGCCCGGCGACACGGCCCGGCCGCTGCGCTCCTCCGCCGACCGGCTCGGCATGGCCGTCCTCACCGCGGACGGCACCGAGGCCTGCGCCGCGGCGGTCGCGGAACTCGTCGCCCGTCCGGTGATCACCACCGCGCCCACCGCACCCAACCTGTCCACCGCACCTGCCGCGCCCACCGCGCCCGCCGCTCCGACCACGCCCGAGCCGCGCCCCTGACGCGGAGGCGCCCCGCGCTTCCCCGCCCTCCGGCCGATCCCGCGCCTCCGCGCCCTTCGGCCGATTCCCGCTCCGCCCAGCCTTCCTGCCTCGTTCCTGACCGCATCATCCAACCGGGGGTCACATGTCTGTTCAGAATGCGCCGATTTCGTACGACTTCCACGGCGATGTTCCGTTCTCCACGCCCTTCAAGGACATCGAGCCGGACGACATCCACATCTACCTCGACCTGGACACCAAGGTCGGCAAGAACACCTGCGGCCAGAAGTGCTCCCACTGCTGGTTCGTCAACTACGAGAAGGTGTACGACAAGTCCTTCGCCATGGAGGAGGGCCCCCGGATCCTGGAGGGCCTGCAGTCGCACGGGTACCACGTCTACCCCCGCTACGTGGACAGCTTCGCCTACGACGGCGAGTTCATGAACCTCTACGGACCGGCCAACAACCGTGAGTTCCGGCAGGAGTTGGACCACACCCCGACCGCGACGATGGAGAAGGGAGACGCCTGGACCAGCGGCCGCCCGCTGCTCGCCGACAACTGGCGCGAACTCCTCGACCGGGCGGTGGAGAACGGCTACGGCACCATCTCCATCACGTACCACGGCGTGATCGACGAGAACCTCGAGGTCACCGATCACAAGTCGTACCCGATCAAGGGCGTCTTCTCCGGCGCGGACACCGAGGAGGTGCTGCGCCGCATCGAGGCGTACAACGAGGGAGTCGCCCCCGAGGACGCCTTCCGCGTCAACATAGGGGTGACCGTCGGCCGCCACAACCACGGCCGCACCTCGCTGGAGCGCTACGCCCACTACTTCAACAAGCTCGGCGTGGCCACCGTCCGGTTCAACAACTTCACCGACCACGGCAACCGCCACCCCGAACTGCGCCTGAGCCGCGAGGAGGTCGAGCAGGCCTACCGCGACTTCAAGTGGCTCCACGAGGCGGTTCCGCTCCGGTTCCAGCTCGGCGTCAGCGAGGACTTCGGCACGTTCGGCATCAAGGCCATGGGCTTCCCCGGCCACGTCGGCTGGTGCCGGGCCGGCCGCCAGCTCTTCGCCGCCATTCCCGCGCCGGAGGCGGTCCTCTCCGAAGGGCCCGAGGGGCGCCGCGAGAAGATCGGGGACATCGTGGGCTGCGTCAACACCTTCGAGCCGCACCTCGGCATCCTGACCCGCACGGTCACCGCCGAAGAGACCACGTACGACGTGGAGTTCGACCACGACGAGATCGAGGCGTTCACCGCCAAGCGGATGGCCGGCACGTACAAGGACGGCTGCTTCGCCACCGAGCTGTCCGAGGAACTCGGCCTGATCTCCCGGGTCCCCGAGCGGCGCCGCCTGCCGCTCCTCGTCGAGTCCGCGTCCTGAACCGAGAGAAGACCCCGCAATGCGCCACATCCTCGTCTTCGCCAAGACGCCCTACGCCAAGACCCCGTACGACCGCTGGCTGGCCGGATCGGGGATCGTCCCGGTCATCGTCACCACGCCCGAGTACGCGCCGGGTTACGCCCATCTCCCGCACGTGCACGCCTTCGACGCGTACGACACCAACCAGCTGGTCGAGAAGACCGCGCTGCGGCTGGCCCGTTCGTTCGCGGTCGAGGCGGTCTTCGCCCGGGCCGAGGCCGACGTCGTACGGGCCGCGCGGTTGCGGGAGCTGCTCGGCCTGCCGGGCCAGCACACCGCGAGCGCGCTGGCCTTCCGCGACAAGGTCGTGATGAAGGACCACCTCGCGGGCGGACCCGTCGACGTGCCCGCCTACCGGCGGATCGACTCCGCCTTCACCGTCCTGGACTTCGTCGCCGAGCACGGCTACCCGGTCGTGATCAAGCCGGTGTCCGAGTCGGGCTCGCTGGGTGCGGCGATCGTCCGCGACGAGGCCGAGCTGGACGCCTACCTGGCCGCCCCGTGGCAGGGCGTCAGCGAGATCGAGGTGTTCGTACCCGGGCAGATGTACCACGTGGACGGGCTGGTGGCCGGCGGCGAGATCGTCTTCGTCCACCCCTTCCGCTACGTCAACGACTGCCTCTCGTTCCGGAGCAACGACTGGGTGGCCAACCTGCCGCTCACTCCCCAGGACCCGCTGTACGACCGGCTGGTCAAGGCGGTCCGGGCCGTGCTGGCCGAACTGCCGACACCGCCGCAGACCGCGTTCCACGCCGAGTTCTGGATCACGCCGGACGACCGGCTGGTCTTCTGCGAGATCGCCAGCCGTACCGGCGGGGGCATGATCAGCGCGATGGTCCGGCACGCCTTCGGGATCGACCTGGACAAGGAGTGGCTGTACGCCGAGTGCGGTCTGCCCTCGACGGTGGACACCTCCGGGTACCGGCCCGCCGGCGCCCTGTGCATCCCGCCGCACAACGGGGTGCTGGAGCAGCTTCCCTCCGAGGCCGGACGGCCCGCGTGCGTCCGCGAGGAGATGTTCACCGGGGCGGTCGGCCAGGAGTTCCACGGCGGGGTGAAGTCCGGTCTGTTCCTGGCCGGTTATGTGGTCGACGGGGACAGCGAGGAGGATGTGGCCGCCAATCTCGAACGCGTGGCGGGCTGGTTCTCCGACAACTCCCGGTGGCGGCCCGCCCGGTCCTCCGGAGGTATCGCATGAGCACCCCAACACCCGCTGGAACCAACGCCGTCGGCGTGCCCGGCCCGCTCGTCGCGGCGGACTGGGTGGCCGGGCGGCTCGGGCAGGAGGGCCTGGTCCTCTTCGACGCCTCCGTCGGCGCCCGCCGCGGCGGCGCCCCGCACATTCCCGGAGCCCGCCCCTTCGACCTCGACGGGGACCTCTCCGACCACACCACCGCGGTGCCGCACACCATGCCCGGCACCCAGGAGCTGGCCGAGGCGTTGCGGGCCCTCGGCGTGCACGACACCGACACGGTCGTCGTCTACGACGCCCAGGGCGTCTACTCCAGCGCCCGTGCCTGGTGGATGCTGCGCGCCATGGGCTTCGACCGGGCCGCCGTCCTCGACGGCGGACTGCCCGCCTGGACCGCGGCAGGGCACCCGGTCGACGACGGGCCCGCCGCGTACGACGGCCCGCGCGGCACGTTCGCCGCACGGCCCCGGCCCGGTCTGATCGTGGACGCCGACACCGTCGCCGCCGCCCTCGCCGACCCGGACGCCGCCGTCCTCGACGCGCGGACCCGGGAACGCTACGCGGGCACCGCCCCCGAGCCCCGCCCGGGACTGCGCGGAGGCCACATGCCGGGCTCCGTCAGCCTCCCCTTCGGCGAACTCCAGCACGACGGCGGGCGGATGCGCCCGGCGGACGAACTGCGTACGGCGCTGAAGGAGGCGGCCGGGGACCGCGAGCGGCTGTACTTCAGCTGCGGCTCCGGGGTCACCGCCTGTGTCCTTGCGCTCGGCGCCACCCTGGCGGGATACGACCGGCTCTCCGTGTACGACGGCTCCTGGAGCGAGTGGGGCCTGCCCTCGGAGCGCCCGGTGGCCACCGGCGAGGGCGATTCGCCGTGAGCGGGGGGCGCACCGGCGGCGGACTCGCCGCGAAGTACCGGACGTTCACCGGTCTGCCGTCCGCGCTCAAGGCCCTGATCGTCCTGTCGTTCGTCGTCGCGCTGGGAAGCTACATGGTCACCCCGTTCATCGGGGTGCTCATGGTCGAGACCGTCCACCTGGACGTCCGGGTCGCCGGGGTGCTGGTGGCGGTGGCCACCTTCATCCAGTTCGGCGGCAGCATCCTGGGCGGCGCGGTCGTGGACCGGCTCGGGCTCAAGCGGACCATGGTGTTCGCGCTCACCCTGCGCACGGCCGGACTGGTGCTGCTCGGGGTGGCCGTCAAGGTGCCCTGGGCGGCGTACCCGGCCGTCGTCCTCGTCGCGGGCGGCCCGGCGCTGTACCTCCCGGCGAACAAGGCGTACATCGTCACCAGCGTCTCCGACGAACTGCGCCCGCTGTTCCTCGGGGTGAGCAGCGCCGCGCTCAACGCCGGTATGGGACTCGGCCCGTTGCTCGCCGCGCTGCTGGTCGACGCCGACCCGATGGCACTGCTCATCGGTCTCGCCGGACTCTTCGCGCTCATCACCGCGGCCCACCAGGTCACCCTGAAGTCCGCCGCGCGCCGGCCGGTGGCGGTATCGGAGACGGCGGGGGAGGAGCGGACCGCCGGCACATGGACGGCGCTGCGGGGAGCGCTGCGGCCCATCCTGTTCACCGCCCTCGCCTACTACCTGTACTTCTTCTTCCAGAGCTTCATGGGTCTGTACGCGGCCGGTGTGTCCGACATCAAGGCGCTGGGCTGGGTGATGCTGCTCAACTGCGCCATGGTGGTCGTGCTGCAGCCGGTGCTCGCCGAGCGGATCGCGCGGGCGGACTACCGTCTGCTGGTGGCCGGTTCGTTCGCCGTGATGGCGGCCGGCATGGCGGTCATGGCCCTCGGCGGCACCCCGGCCCTGCTGGCCGGCACCGCGCTGTTCACCCTCGGGGAGATCTTCCTCTTCCTCCGCTGCGACCTGGAACTCGTCGAACTCCTGCCGCGCAACGCCGCGTTCGCCTTCGGCGTGCAGCGGCTCACGGGCGGCGTAGGCGGACTCCTCGCCGGAGTCGTCGGCGGATTCGTCTTCGCCCACTACCGCTCCCACGGCCAACTCGGCACGTTCTGGCTGGTGGTGGCGGCCCAGTGCGTGGTCGCGGCGCTGCTCGCCCTGGTCCTGGGCCGCTTCCGGCGGCCCGCCGTGCCCGAAACGCCCCTGGCCGAACCGGCGGTGAGCCGGTGAAGGAGCCACTCGACGCACCGGACACCCGCTATGTGCACGCCGGTTCGGACCCGCGCCGACAGGGCGGCTACGTCAACCCGCCCGTGCACCACGCCTCCACGGTCCTCTACCGGGACGTGGCCGAGATGGACGCCTCCCAGGCCGACCCGCTCAAGCGGGGCGGCCCGGTCTACGGCCGTTTCGGCACCCCAACCAGCCGCGCCTTCGAGGAGGCGCTGACCGAGCTGGAGGGCGGCCACGCCGCGGTGGCGACGTGCTCCGGCCTCTCGGCGATCACCACGACGATCCTCGCGTACGTCCGGGCCGGCGATCACATCCTCGTCAGCGACTCGGTATACCTGCCGACCCGCACGTTCTGTGACTCGCTCGCCGCCCTGGGCGTGGAAACCGAGTACTACCGCCCGACCGCGGACGGCGCCGCGATCGCGCGGCTGATCCGCCCGCACACACGGCTGCTCTACCTCGAGTCCCCGGGCTCCACCACCTTCGAGGTGCAGGACATCCCGGCCCTCACCGCCGTGTGCCGGGCCCGCGGGGTGGCCACCGTCGCCGACAACACCTGGGCCACGCCCGTGTTCCACCGCCCGCTGGCCCTGGGCGCGGGCGTCGACGCGGTGGTGCACTCCGCGACCAAGTACCTGACCGGGCACGCGGACAGCATCCTCGGGGCGGTCGTCTGCACCGAGGAGAGCTACCCGCTCGTCCGGGCCGCGGCGATGCGGCTCGGTCAGTGCGCGAGCGCCGACGACACGTATCTGGGCCTGCGCGGCCTGCGCACCCTCGGCGTGCGCATGGCCCGCCACCAGGAACAGGGCCTGGAACTGGCCGACTGGATCGCGGGACGGGAAGGCGTCGCGGCGGTCCTGCACCCGGGGCTCCCGGGGGACCCCGGCCACGCCCTGTGGCGCCGCGACTTCACCGGCGCGGCAGGCCTGTTCGGCGTGGAACTCGATCCGTCCTTCGGCAAGCCGGACATCGACGCGATGCTGGACCACCTGCGCCTCTTCGGCCTCGGCCACAGCTACGGCGGCTACGAAAGCCTGATCGTCCCCACGGACCCGGTCTCCCGCCGCCTGCCCGACACCTGGCCGGGCCGGGGGCCGCTGCTGCGCCTGCATGCGGGTTTCGAGGCGATGTCCGACTTGAAGCGGGATCTGGGGGAGGGGTTGGGGGTGCTGCTCGCGGGGCGGGCGGCCGCTCTCAAGGGGTGAAACCCCAGGGACGCGGCCAGGGCTGTGCCCGAGCCGCCCGCACGCGTTCCGACCCGTCACGTGTTCGGGACTGGCCCGCGCCGCGTTCCGACCCGTCATGCCGAGAGGTGGCGCGAAACGCCCTGGCGGCGGGCGGGTGTGGGGTCTCGAACACCCAGGGGAGGCTGACCGGGCGGGGCGTATCGAGGTAGTCTCCGGAGACCGCCCTTGACCTGCAGGAGCAGGCAGGGAGCTGACGATTCGGGAGTCCTTCCGTGTTTCGAACCATGTTCAAGTCCAAGATCCACCGTGCCACGGTCACCCAGGCCGACCTGCACTACGTCGGGTCCGTCACCATCGACGCCGATCTGCTCGACGCCGCGGACCTGCTGCCCGGTGAGCTCGTCCACATCGTCGACATCACCAACGGTGCACGGCTGGAGACGTACGTCATCGAGGGCGAGCGCGGCTCCGGTGTCGTCGGGATCAACGGTGCGGCGGCCCATCTCGTGCACCCCGGTGACCTGGTGATCATCATCAGTTACGCTCAGGTCACCGACGCCGAGGCGCGTGCGCTGCGCCCGCAGGTCGTGCACGTGGACCGCGACAACCGGATCGTGTCCCTCGGCGCCGACCCGTCCGAGCCGGTACCGGGCTCGGACCAGGAGCGCAGCCCGCAGGCCGTGCCCGCCGGCCTCTGACTGGCGGCCCCGGCGGTAACGCAGGACCCAGGACCCGAGGAGTGCCCGTGAGCGACATCGAGATCCGCGACGACCGGCCGGGCGGCCGCCTGGAGGCCGTCGCCGACGGCCAAGTGGTCGGACACATCGAGTACTTCGTCCTGGAGGAGCCCGCGCGCGCCCTCGTCCCGGTGCACACGATCGTGGAGCCGGAGCACGAGGGCAAGGGCATCGCCGGGTCCCTCGCCCGTGAGCTGTACGGCATCGCCGCCCGCGAGGGTGTCGTCGTCGCCCCGCTCTGCCCGTACGTCGTGCGGTGGGCCGAGCGGCACCCCAAGGAGGCCCCCGTGGCCGACCCGGTGCTGCTGAGCGCCGCCGTGGACTGGCTCAAGGCGCATCCCGGACGCTTCTGATGCCCGCGCATCCCGCCCGGTCCGCGCCGGTCGCCCTGCTGCACACCTCCCCGGCGCACATACCCGTCTTCGACGCCCTGCGGGACGCCGACCACCCAGGCCTCGCACTGCGGCACCTGGTGGACGAGGAGCTGCTCGCGCGTGCCCGGCGCGAGGGGCCGGACGCGGTGGCCGGCGAGGTGCGGGCGATGCTGGCCGGCGCCGTCGCCGAGGGCGCCGGGGTCGTCCTGTGCACCTGCTCGACCATCGGCGCCGTCGCCGAACGGACCGACGTCGGCGTTTCCGTGCTCCGGGTCGACCGTCCGATGGCCGCCGCGGCGGTGGCCGCCGGGCCCCGGGTCGTCGTCCTCGCGACGGTCGCGAGCACCCTGGAACCGACCGTCGCGCTCGTCGAGGAGGAGGCCCGCCGCGCGGGCCGCCCCGTCGAGGTCCGGACGGCCCTGGTCGAGCGCGCGTGGGCATTGTTCGAGGCCGGGGACACGGACGGCTGCGCCAAGCTGGTGGCCGAGGCCGCCGACGCGGTCACCGACGCCGACGCGATCGTCCTCGCCCAGGCGTCCATGACGTCTGCGGGCCGGTTCACCACGACCTCGGTGCCGGTGCTGTCCAGCCCCCGTCCCGGCCTCGCCGCCGCGGCACGGGCGGCCCACGCGGCGGCGCCGGCCGGGTAGCACCGCCGGACCGCCCCGGTGGCGCGCCGCGAGCCGGTTCCGCCGACATGCGTCTCAGAGAGGCGGCGCTGCGGACTCCGGGCCGACGGGTCTGCCGGCCGTTCGCGCGGCGTGGTCCCGGTCGCTCCCGCCCACGTGCCCTTCCCCGTACGACGGGGTGAGTGGTGGGGGCGTGGGCTTCGGGTCCCGCGTGGGTGCTTGCCGCCCTCGGCGCGACCCGGCTGCACTCCTGGGTGCCGTTCTTTTGCACGGTGGGGTGAGCGCCTGCTCGGTTTCGGGGCCCAGCGTTCACTCCCCGTGTGCGTGTTGCGCCACCCGGGTGTCGTCCCCCGTGCGGCGGGGTGAGTGGGGGCTCGGGGGGTGGGTACGCGGGAGACAAGTCCAGAGGGCCGACGTACCGACTGGCTGGAGGACCGCCATGACGCAGCCGTATCCCGACCCCGTGCCGCCGGGACCCACCCCCGGGCCGAGCCCCGAGCCCCCGGGGCCGTCGCCCTTCCCCGATCCCGTGCCCAGCCCGGGTCCGGACCCCGCTCCGGGGCCGACGCCCGGGCCCACCCCGGTGCCCGACCCGGGCGGTCCGGATCCCGTACCGGGGCCCGATCCCGTACCTGGGCCCGGCCCCGTACCCACCCCGCCACCCGTCCCGAAGCCGCCGGGCCCCGACCCGGTGCCCGAACCCCAGCCCCGGCCCGAGCCCCTGCGCTGAGGGCCGCAGAGACCGACCGGACCTCGGCAGCAGGGCCGGAGGCCGTTCCGTGCGCCCGCCTCAATAGACTCGCCGCGTGAACAACATACGGTGCACCCAGTGCGGGGTCGTCGGGCTCGAACCGGGCTTCGTCGAGGACTCGGGGCAGGGCTCCCGCGGGTTCGCGCGGTGGGTCGAGGGCGTGCTCCAGCGGGGCCCGCTGGGCGGCGCCCGGCTGATGGGCCGCCCGCGTTGGCAGATCGACGCCTTCCGCTGCCCCAAGTGCGCCCACCTGGAACTGTTCGCCGCCCAGCGGAGTTAGCGGGCAGGCGCACCAGGGGCCGGCGGGCCCCCGCCGGCAGCGAGGGTCCGCCGGCGGCGGAGGGCCGCACCACGGCGGCCCGGGACCTCCAGGTCCCGCTACGCCTCGACCTCCGACCGGTCCCCGCCCCACAGCGTGTGGAACGAGCCCTCGCGGTCCGTCCTGCGGTACGTGTGGGCTCCGAAGAAGTCCCGCTGGCCCTGGGTGAGCGCGGCCGGCAGACGTTCGGCGCGCAGGGCGTCGTAGTAGGCGAGGGCCGCGGCGAAGCCGGGGGTCGGCACGCCCTGGCGGGTCGCGGCGACGAGGACCTCGCGCCAGTCGTCCTGGGCCGCCGCGATCTCCTGGGCGAACGTCTCGTCCGACAGCAGGCTCGGCAGGTCGGGCCGGGCGTCGTACGCGGCACGGATCCGGTCGAGGAAGGCCGCCCGGATGATGCAGCCGCCGCGCCAGATCGAGGCGACGGCACCGAGGTCGATGTTCCAGCCGTACTCGTCGCTGCCCGCGGTGATCTCGTGGAACCCCTGCGTGTACGAGACGATCTTCGACGCGTACAGCGCCTGCTCGACCCGGTCGGCGAAGGCCCCTGCCTCGGACTCGTCGAGCCGCTGCGCCGTCGGACCGGCGAGGCCGCGGGAGGCGGCGCGCAGGTCCGCGTGCCCCGACAGCGAGCGGGCGAACACCGCCTCCGCGATGCCGGACACCGGCACGCCGAGGTCCAGCGCGATCTGCACGGTCCAGCGGCCCGTGCCCTTCTGCTCGGCGCGGTCCTGGACGACGTCCACGAACGGCTTGCCCGTCGCCGCGTCCACGTGCGACAGCACCTCGGCGGTGATCTCGATCAGATACGAGTCGAGCCGGCCCGTGTTCCACGTACGGAAGATGTCCGCGATCTGCGCGGGGGAGTACCCGGCGACGTCGCGAAGGAGCTGATAGGCCTCGCCGATGAGCTGCATGTCGGCGTACTCGATGCCGTTGTGGACCATCTTCACGAAGTGCCCGGCACCGTCGGGACCCACGTGCGTGACGCAGGGCGCTCCGTCGTCCGCCTTCGCGGAGATCTTCTCCAGCATCGGACCGAGCGAGGCGTACGACTCCACCGAGCCGCCCGGCATGATGCTCGGCCCGTTCAGCGCGCCCTCCTCGCCGCCGGAGACACCCGTGCCGACGAAGTGGATGCCCTGGTCCCGCAGCGCCCGCTCCCGGCGCCGGGTGTCCGCGAAGTGCGCGTTGCCGCCGTCGATGATCATGTCGCCGGGCTCCAGCAGCGGGGCGAACTCCTGGATCACCGCGTCGGTCGGCTCGCCCGCCTTCACCATGATCACCAGGCGCCGGGGCCGCTCCAGCGCCGCCACGAACTCCTTCGCCGTCTCGGCCGCCACGAACGTGCCCTCGTGGCCGAACTCCTCCACCAGCGCGTTCGTCTTCGCCACCGTGCGGTTGTGCACGGCGACGGCGTAGCCGTTGCGGGCGAAGTTGCGGGCGAGATTGCGCCCCATGACCGCGAGACCCGTGACGCCGATCTGGGCTGAAGTGCTCATTCGGTTGGCTCCTAAGAAGTGCGGTAAGTCCGTTGGCCGACGCGGGACATGTTCCGCCGCCGGTGCCGCAGGTCGTCCTCGTGCGTGCTGCTCGCCAGTATTGCCCCAGCCCATCCTGTCGTGTCGCAGGTGTCCCCGCAGGGGAACGTCCCCGCGTCGCGGGGACGGATTTCGGACAGTCCGGGCGGCGCGGGCCGCCTGTGGGGGTGTGCGCGGCGGCCCGTGCGCGGTCCCTGGCGCGGTGCGGCCCGGTGCGGCGGACGGGGCGGACGCGCGCCGGCATCGGACCGGGAGCCCGATGTCGGCGGGGCCGGAGCGGTGGGCGCGGCACGTGGGACTCCTGCCGTCCCTTCCTCCGCCACGCGCCCCGCAGGCGGTCCGGCGACCGACCCGGAATCGGTCAACACCCTTTGTGGAGCGGCCGGTTGCCGCCTTGTCCTGGCCTGTTCCCAGCGTTTACTTTTGCCGCTCCTGACGCATGTCTAGGGGGGCTCGCTCATGGCCGTACGCGGCCGGCACCGCCGGTATCAGCCGAACAGGATCAACCGCGCCTCGCTCACCGTCACGGCGGGCGGCGCCGGGATCGCGCTCCCGCTGGTCGGGGCCGGGGTCGCCCACGCGGCCGACGTCGGCACCTGGAACAAGGTCGCCGCCTGCGAGTCCAGCGGCAACTGGAGCATCAACACCGGCAACGGCTACTTCGGCGGCCTGCAGTTCACCCGGTCCACCTGGGACGCGTACGGCGGCAGGGCCTACGCCCAGCGCGCGGACCTCGCCACCAAGGACCAGCAGATCGCCGTGGCCGAGAAGGTCCTGAAGGGCCAGGGGCCCGGCGCCTGGCCGGTGTGCTCGGTGCGCGGAGGGCTGACCAGAGGCGGCGCCGCCCCCGACATCAGCCCCGAGGGGACCGCCACGCAGACGGCGAAGCAGCGGTCCGTGCGGGACGTGAAGCCGCACGTCACCCCGCAGTCGCGGGCCGGGACCGCCGAGATGTACACCGTCGTGCGCGGGGACACGCTCTCCGGCATCGCCGACTCCCGGCACGTCCAGGGCGGCTGGCAGGGGCTGTACGAGGCGAACCGGACGACCGTCGGCTCCGACCCGGACCTGATCATGCCCGGTCAGCGGCTCACCCTCGACGGCGCCGCCAAGGCCCCGGCGCACACCCGCCACACCCCGGCGAAGAGCCCCTCGAAGCCGCACACCCGGACGCCGGAGAAGAAGACACCGGCGAAGCGGACCCCGGCCGGCAACGCGTCCTCGCACACGACGGCCCCGGCCAGGACCGGGACGCACGCACTCGTGGCGCCCGTGCACCACGCGGCGACCGGCACGCAGTACCACGCCACCGGCTCCCACTGGTCGAAGGGCTACCACACGGGCGTCGACTTCCCCGTGCCGACCGGCACCTCCGTCTCCGCGGTCGCCGCGGGGCACGTGGTCAGCGCGGGCTGGGGCGGATCGTTCGGCTACGAGGTGGTGATCCGGCACGCGGACGGCCGCTACACGCAGTACGGCCACCTCTCCGCTATCTCCGTGAAGGCGGGCCAGAGCGTGGTGTCCGGCCAGCGCATAGGACGCTCGGGCTCCACCGGCAACAGCACGGGCCCGCATCTGCACTTCGAGGTGCGGACCGGACCCGGCTTCGGATCCGACATCGACCCGGTGGCGTACCTCCGGGCCGGCGGCGTCAGGATTTGACTCGGGTGCGGTGGTGGCTGACGAACGGCGTCGGTACGTAGGGCACGCCGAGCATCACCGTCAGGCAGGCCAGCCGCTCGTCCGTCGAGGCCGTCGAGCGGACCTCGATCGTCGGCACCGCGGCCGCCGTCACCGGAGCGGCCGCCGCGGCGGCCATGACGGGGGCGGCCACGCTCGCGGCCGTGACCGGAGCCGGTACGGAGGCGCCGACGGCCCCGGGCCGCGCGAACGCGTCGCCCGGCCTCGGAGCCGGAGCCGCCGGGAACGGGCCGTCGCCCGTCCGCGGGTCTGCCGCTGTGTACCCGCTGCCCGCCTGAGCGGACGGTACGAGCGCGTCCGCGCTGTCCGCGGGCCCGGGCAGTCCGGCCAGCAGCTCCGCCACGGCGGCCTCGGCCGCCGTGAGGGCGCCGAGTCCGGCGGCGACGGGGACGGCGGGCTCCGTACGCCGCTGCTGCGACACGGCGGCCCGTTCGGGGCGCGGTGCCCCGGCCGCGACGGCCGCCACGCTGACCGGGACCTCGGCCACGACCGGTGCCTCGCCCGCGACGGCCTCGCCCGCGACGGTGGCCGGGGCCGTACCGGCGGCCGGGCGCGCCTCCTCGGACGGCCGCGCGGCCTGGGCCCGCGGCACGGAGGCGGGCTCCGGAGCGAGCTCGGGGGCGGGGGCCGTGGATCGGTCGTCGTTGACGGCCCGCTCGCCGGCGATCCGCTCGGTGGTGAGCAGGATCAGACCGCCGGCCGCGACGACGCCGCAGGCCAGGGCGAGCACGGTGCCGGTCGTTCCGTAGCGGAAGGTCTCGCCGAACATCGTGATGCCGACGGCGGCGGCCACGACGGGGTTCACGACCGTCAGCGTGGCCAGCGGGGCCTCCAGGCCGGCGCCGCGGTAGGAGGCCTGCGAGATCAGCATGCCGGCCGTGGCGAAGGCGCCGATGGCCGCGAGGCTCGACAGGTCGGCGAGCGAGACCTGCCGCGACCAGTCCACCGCGACCGTCTTGGTGAACACGGAGGACATGCTGAAGGCGATGCCCGCCGCGACCGCGAGCAGCACGCTGCGCACGGCCGGGTGCCGGTGCGCGGCGCGCCCGGCCACCATGAGGGCCGCGACCGCGCCGCCCGACACCACGCCCAGCGCCAGCCGCTGGGCGTTGCTCAGGGACTGCGCGTCGGACGCGCCGACCAGGGACAGCAGACCCGCCAGACCGACCGTGGCCATGATCGCGCCGCGCCAGGCGGCGGCTCCGGCCTTGCGGCCGACGAACAGGGCCGCCATCGGAAGCGCGAAGACGATCGTCAGCGCGCCGAGCGGCTGGACGAGGCTGAGCGGGCCGAAGGCGAGGGCGACCACGTGCAGCAGACCGCCGAGGCCGGTCAGCGCGACGGCGGCCCACCAGCCGGGCCTGCGCAGAGGTGCGTAGGTCTGGCCGGGAGAGGTCGTCGCGACCTGCTCCTGGATGATCGCGCCGCCCGCGTACGCGACGGCTGAGACGAACGAGAGCACCACGGACAGGGCGAGGGCACTCATGAGTCCCTCCTCTGCGAACGGCGCGGGTCGGCGGCCCGGCGCGACGAACGGTCGGCTTCCATGCAAACAACGATGCCGTGCGATTTAGTTCTCGTCGTCGTCCCTGAGCAGTCATTGGGTCGTACTGCCGATGGAGTACGAATCGCCCCTTGTCCTCCCCAGGGTGGGCGACACCACGCCGTGATCCACTGGTGGTTCCCCCTAGGGGGCTTGGTACTACTGCTGTTCGTGGACCTCGACCCCGAACTCAAGGCGCTCGACGCGCTCGGCGGCTTCTTCGTACTACGCACCGGCGTACCGCCGCGCGGCCCCCTGCCGACCCTCGCGAGCGCCTGCGCGGACCCCCGATCCGGACGCCCCAAGGAGGTTTACGGAGATTCGCTGACTTTCCGCGTTCGCAAAGTAGCCCAGAGTATTCGGGCGCCGGAGGCGCGGGTCGCTGCCTCGGTGGCGCAGCAGGGTCTGGCGGCCCGTTTCTGGTCGGTCGCCCTCGGCGCGGCGGCGCTCTGCGGCCGGCTGCCCGACCTCGATCCGGAGCTGCTGTTCTGGGACCCGGACGCCTCCGCTCCCGACGACCTCTGGCTCCGGGAGGTCCGGTTCCGGCCCGTGGGCGATCTCGACGCGGTCGTGCGCGCCGGGCTCCTCGCGCCGCTCGGCGCGGCCCTGCGCTCGCGCCACCGCGTCGCACCGGCGCTGCTGTGGGGGAACGCGGCCTCCGCCCTGGCCGGGACCGTCCGCCAGCTCGACCGCTGGGCCCTCGTCCACGGGCGCCCCGACGTGGGGGAGCGGGCCAGGGCGCTGGCCGGCGGGCTCCTCGCGCACCCCGACCTCGCCGGCACCCTGGACCCGGTGACGCTGCGCCGCCGCAGCTGCTGTCTCTACTACCGGGTGCCCGGCGGCGGAGTATGCGGCGACTGCTGCTTCGACCGCCCACCCCGGCCGGCACCCCGCAGGACCTGACCGGCAACCCGTCGGGTCCGCGTCCGACGGGACCCGACCCGACCGTCTCGCCGCGTCCGCCGCCCGGCGGGATCCGACCGGGCGGCCTTGCCGGGTCCGGCATCCGGCGGGACCCGATCCGAGGGTCCCGCCGCGTCCGCCGCCCGGCAGGACCCGCCGACGGCCCCGCCGGGTCCCGCATCCGACGGGACCCGACTCGGACGCCCCGCCGCGTCGGCACCCGGCAGCACACCACCCGACCGCCCGCCCCGCACCCCCAGGCTCCGTCCCCACCGCCCCTCCGCCCGCGGCCGCACTTCTCGCGGTCTTCCGTATCGGCTTCAACTGAGTGACCATGAGGAGCACCAGCCGGCTAGGACGGGGGTTGTGCGTGCGCGTGGGACTGCTGACCCGGGAGTATCCGCCGGACGTCTACGGCGGAGCGGGCGTCCATGTCGAGTTCCTCGCGAGGGAATTACGGGCCCTCACCGAACTCGACGTGCACTGCTGGGGCGAGGGTGCCGCCGGCGGGGTCGTCCGGCACCGGCCCTGGTCCGCGCTCGACGGCGCCAACGACGCCCTGCGGACCTTCTCCGTGGACCTCTCCATGGTCGCCGCGCTCGAAGGCCGCGACCTCGTCCACTCCCACACCTGGTACGCCAACCTCGCGGGACACCTCGCCAAGCTCCTGCACGGCATCCCGCACGTGATGACCGCGCACTCCCTCGAACCGCTGCGCCCCTGGAAGGCCGAGCAGCTCGGCGGCGGCTACGCGCTCTCCGGCTGGGCCGAGCGCACGGCCGTCGAGGCGGCCGACGCCGTGATCGCCGTCTCGGGGGCCATGCGCGACGACATCCTCGGCTGCTACCCGGACCTGGACCCGGCGAGGGTGCACGTGGTGCACAACGGCATCGACACCTCCCTCTACCGGCCCGACCCCGGCACGGACGTGCTGGAGCGGATCGGCCTGGACACCGGGCGCCCGTACGTCCTGTTCGTGGGCCGGATCACCCGGCAGAAGGGCGTGCCCCATCTCCTGCGCGCGGTACGGGACATCGACCCCGCCGCCCAGGTGGTGCTGTGCGCCGGCGCCCCCGACACCCCGGAGATCGACCGGGAGTTCCGTGAGCTGTACCGGGAGCTGAGCGCGGTGCGGGACGGCGTGCACTGGATCCCGCAGATGCTGCCCCGGCCCGATGTGGTCCAACTCCTCACGCACGCGGCCGTGTTCGTCTGTCCTTCGGTGTACGAGCCGCTCGGCATCGTCAATCTGGAGGCGATGGCCTGCGGGACGGCGGTGGTGGCCTCGCGCGTCGGCGGCATTCCCGAGGTCGTCGAGGACGGCGTGACGGGCCTGCTGGTGCCGCTCGGGGACGGCTTCGAGGCGGGGCTCGCGGCGGCCCTGGACACCGTGCTCGCCGACCCAGCGACGGCCCGGCGCATGGGCGAGGCCGGACGGCGGCGCGCGGTGGGCGAGTTCGGCTGGGACGCGGTGGCCCGCAGGACCGTCCGGCTGTACGAGGAAGTCCTCAAAGCGGGGTAACCGTACGGACGGGCCGGCTTCGGTCGGGTGATCTTCGGAACGCGGGGCGGGTCCGGACGGCCGGACGTGGTCCCGACCGGGCGTGGAAGGGGCGGCAGGATGCGGCGTGGCGGGCGCGGTGGACCTTCGGTGCTGGGGATCGTACTGGCGGGCGGTGAGGGCAAGCGGCTGATGCCGCTCACCGCCGACCGGGCGAAACCCGCGGTGACCTTCGGCGGCACGTACCGCCTCGTGGACTTCGTCCTCTCCAATCTCGTCAACGCCGACATCCTGCGCATCTGCGTGCTCACGCAGTACAAGTCGCACTCGCTGGACCGGCACATCACCACCACCTGGCGGATGTCGAGCCTGCTCGGCAACTACGTGACACCGGTCCCGGCGCAGCAGCGGCTCGGGCCCCGCTGGTACCTCGGCAGCGCGGACGCGATCCTCCAGTCGCTCAACCTGATCCACGACGAACAGCCCGAGTACGTGGCGGTGTTCGGCGCCGACCACGTCTACCGGATGGACCCCCGGCAGATGCTCGCCCAGCACATCGAGAGCGGGGCGGGGGTGACGGTGGCCGGAATACGGGTGCCGCGGGTGGAGTCGTCCTCCTTCGGGGTCATCAGTCCAGGCTCCGACGGCCAGAGCGTGCGGGGGTTCCTGGAGAAGCCCGCCGACCCGCCGGGGCTCGCGGACGACCCCGAGTCGGTCTTCGCCTCGATGGGCAACTACGTCTTCACCACCAAGGCGCTGATCGAGGCGCTCCAGCGGGACGCCGAGGACGACGGCTCCGTGCACGACATGGGCGGCTCGATCCTGCCCGCGCTCACCGAGCGGGGCGAGGCGCAGCTGTACGACTTCAGCGACAACCACGTCCCCGGCGAGACCACCCGCGACCAGGGCTACTGGCGGGACGTGGGCACCCTCGACGCGTACTACGACGCCCACATGGACCTGATCGCCGAGCGTCCGGCGTTCAACCTGTTCAACCGGAGCTGGCCCGTCTACACGAGCTCGGGACAGCTCTCCCCGGCGCGGTTCAACGCCGGGGGCATCGCGAGCGAGTCCATCATCAGCGCGGGCTGCCTGATCCGCGGACAGGTGACCCGGTCGGTGCTGTCGCCGGGCGTGGTCGTCGACCCGGGGGCGGTGGTGCAGGGGTCGGTCCTCCACGACAACGTCAAGATCGGCCGGGGCGCCGTGGTGCGCGGCGCGGTGCTCGACAAGAACGTCGAGGTCCCGCCGGGCGCGACGATCGGCGTCAACCCGGAGCGCGACTCCGACCTCTACACGGTCTCCAAGAACGGCGTGATCGCCCTGGGCAAGGGCCAGCGCGTGCCCTGACCGGGGCCGCCCGGGCGGACCACGGCCGGCCGGAAGCCGGAGGGTCACGCGGCCGGACGCGAGGGGAAACCCGCCCGGCCGCCAGAGGCCACCCGGCCACGGCCGGACCAGAACCCACTGGCCACGGCCGGACCAGAACCCACTGGCCACGGCCGGACCAGAACCCACCGGCCACGGCCGGACCAGAACCCACCGGCCACGGCCGGCCGCCAGAGCCCACCCGGCCACGGTCGGCCGGAAGTCACCGGGCCATGTGCCACGGCGACTTCCGGCCGTTGTCACCTCCGCGCTTGTCATGTCCCTGGACGGCGCCCGGAATCCCGTGCTGTCATGCCAACTGCCGTCGATGACAACGTTGTACAGCTCTGACAACGATGTCATCGCTCGGGACGGCCCGGGACGGACCCCGCCCGGACGCGACGCGTCGCGCGTGATCCGCCCCGGTTGCCCGGAAAGCCGGTCCGCCGCCCCGACCATGCATGAGGACAACGATGTCGATCACCCACCGGAGGTCTCCCGCATGAGATGGACCCGGCGCCTGCGCCTGTGCACGGCGGGACTGGTGACAGCGTCCGCGCTGTTCGCCCTGCCCACCGCACAGGCCGCCGAGCCGCGCGACGGCCAACTCACCGACCTGGTCAATCCGTTCATCGGCACCCAGAACGAGGGCAACACCTATCCCGGCGCCGCCGTGCCCTTCGGCATGGTCCAGTTCTCGCCGGACACCGGCCACAACACCGGCTACGACCACTCCCAGAACCATGTCCGCGGCTTCTCCCTCGTGCATCTCTCCGGCGTCGGCTGCGGCCTCGGCGGCGACCTGCCCGTCCTGCCCACCACGGGGGACATCACCCGGACGGACGACGCGCAGTACGCGCAGGAGTTCGGCCACGAGACCGAGGAGGCGCACCCCGGCTACTACCGGGCGGACCTGAAGTCCGGGATCGAGGCCGAGCTGACGGCCACCGCCCGCACCGGCGTGCAGCGCTACACCTTCCCGGCCACCGACAAGGCCAACGTGCTGCTGAACGCCGGGCAGTCGCTGCACAAGACGCTGGCCACCAAGGTCGAGATCCTCGACGACCACACCGTCCGCACGGCGATCACCGGCAGCGGCTTCTGCCAGTCCACCAAGCCCTACACGGTCTACACGATCACCCGCTTCGACCGGCCGTTCACCACCGCGGGCACCTGGAACGGCGACACCGTCACCGGGGCCAGGGAGGCGGTCGGCACCACCGGGCGCACCGGGGCCTTCGTGCGCTTCGACACCACCGAGGACCGCACGGTCGAGGCGACCACCGCGCTCTCCTACGTCGACGCCCGCGGCGCCGCCGTCAACCTCCGCGCGGAGGGCGGCCGTTCCTTCGACGCGGTGCGGTCCGCCGCCCACCGTGCCTGGGAGGACCGGCTCGACGACGTCCGCGCGCAGGGCGGCTCCGACACGCTGCGCCGCACCTTCTACTCGTCGCTGTACCGGTCCTTCCTCGCGCCCAACGTCGGCAGCGACGCCGACGGCCGCTACACCGGCTGGGACCAGCGGATCCACCGGGCCAAGGGGTTCACGTACTACCAGAACTGGTCGCTGTGGGACACCTACCGCACCCAGTCGCAGCTCCTGGCCCTGCTCGCGCCCCGCGAGGCCCGGGACATGGCCATCTCGGTGATCAGGATCGACGAGGAGAGCGGCTGGCTGCCCAAGTGGGGCTACGGCACGGTCGAGACGAACATCATGACCGGCGACCCCGTCACCCCGTTCCTCACCAACGCCTATCAGCAGGGCCTGCTCAAGGGGTACGAGGAGCGGGCGTACCGGGCGCTGAAGAAGAACGCCGACGGGGTCCCGCCCGCCGACTCGCCCGCGCTGGGCCGGGAGGCCGCCAAGGAGTACATCGCCAACGGCTTCGCCCCGTACCTCAAGGGCCGACCGCACACGAAGGCCGGCGACTCGGACTTCGATCACGGGGCCTCCGTGACCCTGGAGTACGCCCTCTCGGACGCCGTGCTCGGTGAGATGGCGAAGGACCTGGGCCACGACGAGGACGCGGCGCGCTATCTGGCGCGGTCCCAGAACTACCGCGCGATCCACGACCCCTCCACCGGCTTCTTCCGGGCCCGGGACGCCGCGGGGGCCTTCACCGGCCCCGTCGACCCGGCCCAGAGCGTCGGCTTCCACGAGGGGACGGCCTGGCAGTACCAGTGGCTCGTGCCGCAGGACCTGCCCGGCATGGTCGGCCTGATCGGCGGCAAGCAGGCCGCCAACGACCGGCTCGACTCGTTCTTCGCCTACCGGCAGTTGCTCGAGGACCCGGCGAAGACCGCCCGCGAGGTGTGGGTCAACGGCCCGTACGCCTACTACAACGCCGACAAGTACAACCCGCAGAACGAGCCCGACCTGATCGCCCCGTACACCTACCTGTCCACCGGGCAGCCGTGGAAGACGACCGACGTCGTGCACGCGGCGCTGACCCTGTTCACCGACGCGCCGACCGGCATGACCGGCAACGACGACCTCGGCACCATGTCCGCCTGGAACGTGCTGTCCTCCATCGGGATCTTCCCGGTGCAGCCCGGCTACGACACCTGGGGCCTGTCCACGCCCGTCTTCGAGCGGGTCGACCTCACCCTCGACCGGCGCTACTACCCGCACGGCGCCCTGACCGTCACGGCCCCGGGCACCTCGGACACCGACCGGTACATCCAGTCGGCCCGTCTCGACGGCTCCCCGTACGCTCGTACGTACGTGACGACCGGCACTCTGAAGAACGTCCGGTCGCTGCGCTTCACGGTCGGCCCGGAGCCGTCCGAGTGGGGAACGGCCGCCTCGGCGGCGCCCCCGGTCCTGAAGTGACGCCCGGTCGTTCTTGAGACGGGTGAGTCCCGTCCCCGATCCCCCGGGGGCGGGACTTAATCCGCTGTTAACTGTGCGTAACTTGATCGTACTTGACCGTAATCACCTGCCCGGGTTTGACTGCAGGTCCACCCATCCGTCGTCGACGCGAGAGCACGCCCTTGATCTCCGACCTCCTCGCACCACTCGACCTGGCGTTCTGGAACATCGAGTCCGACCGGCACCCGATGCACCTCGGAGCCCTCGGTGTCTTCACCGCGAACTCGCCCGCCGCCGGCGCCCACGCGGCGGACCTGCTCGCCGCCCGCGCCGCCGCCGTACCCGGGCTGCGCATGCGCATCCGCGACGTGTGGCAGCCGACCGCCCCGCTCGCCTTCGGCAGCGCCGCCCGCGAGCCCGCACCCGACTTCGAGCCGCTGGACCACGTCCTGCTGCACAAGCCGGCCGCCGACTTCCACGCCGAGGCCGGGCGCCTCATGGAGCGCCCGCTGGAGCGCGGCCGGCCGCCGTGGGAGGCGCACGTGCTGCCCGGCGAGGACGGCACGTCCTTCGCGGTGCTCTTCAAGTTCCACCACGCCCTCGCCGACGGGCTCAGGGCGCTGATGCTCGCCGCCGCCATCATGGACCCGATGGACCTCCCGGAGCCCCGCCCGCGCCCCGCGGAGCCGCCCCGGGGGCTCTTCCCGGACGTCCGCAAGCTCCCGGGCCTGGTCCGCGGCACCCTGTCCGACATGGGCCGCGCCCTCGACATCGGCACCTCGGTGGCGCGTGCGACCCTCGGCGCGCAGTCCTCGCCCGCCCTCACCTCCGCGCCCACCGGCACCCGGCGCACCGCCGGGGTGGTGATCGACCTCGACGACGTGCACGTGGTCCGCAAGACCGTCGGCGGCACCGTCAACGACGTTTTGATCGCCGTCGTCGCGGGCGCCCTGCGCCGCTGGCTCGACGAACGCGGCGACGGCAGCGAGGGGGTCTCCCCGCGCGCGCTCATCCCGGTGTCCCGGCGCCGGCCGCGCACCGCGCAGCCACAGGGCAACCGGCTCTCCGGGTATCTGATACGGCTTCCGGTCGACGAGTCCGACCCGCTCGGCCGGCTGCGTGCCGTCCGTACGGCGATGGACCGGAACAAGGACGCCGGACCCAACCGGGGCGCGGGCGCCGTCGCGCTGCTCGCCGACCACGTCCCGCCGCTCGGGCACCGGCTCGGCGGCCCGGTCGTCGGGCAGGCGGCCCGGCTGCTGTTCGACATCCTCGTCACCAGCGTGCCGCTGCCGAGCCTCGGGCTGAAGCTCGGCGGCTGCCCGCTCGCCGAGGTGTATCCGTTCGCCCCGCTGGCCCGGGGCCAGGCCCTCGCCGTGGCCGTCTCGACGTACCGCGGGCGGGTCCACTACGGGCTCGTGGCCGACGCCGAGGCCGTTCCGGACCTGGATCTGCTGTCCCGTTCCCTGGCCGAGGAGGTGCGCGTACTGATCACCGCCTGCACGCCATGATCAGCACGGGTTTGGTGCCGCGCGCGATTGGTCCGTAAAATTCCGCCTTCGAAAGCGAGCGCGGTTTCGAACGCGGCGCACAACCCGAGGAACGGCAGCGATGACGGTGACAGAGGACGGCCGGGCGAACCCCGCCGTGGACACGACAGATGTGGCGGCCGTCGCGTTCGGTCCCGGAATCGACCCCGAGCGGCTGGCCGTCTGCCTCAGCGTGCTCGACGAACTCGACAAGATCGAGGTCGACCACCCCGACGCCATCGCCGTGCGCCGCGCCACAGCCGGCATCTACCGGACCGTGAAGCAGCGCCGCCGCCAGGAGCGGCGCGCGGCCAAGACGGCCCACGACAAGACCGTCACCGAGTCCACCGCGACCGGCTCCGCCCAGCGCATCGACGACGAGACCGAGGGCATCCTGCCGTCGTCGGTGACGGAGGAGGGCAAGATCGCGGGGATACTCCAGCGCCCGCGCTCCTGCTACACCTGCAAGACGCGGTACGTCGAGGTCGACTACTTCTACCACCAGCTGTGCCAGGACTGCGCCGCCCTGAACCGCTCCCGCCGCGACGCCCGCACCGACCTCACCGGCAAGCGGGCGCTGCTCACCGGCGGCCGCGCCAAGATCGGCATGTACATCGCGCTGCGCCTGCTGCGCGACGGTGCCCACACCACGATCACCACGCGCTTCCCGAACGACGCGATCCGCCGCTTCAAGGCCATGGACGACTCGGCGGACTGGATCCACCGCCTGGAGGTCGTCGGCATCGACCTGCGCGACCCGGCCCAGGCCGTGGCGCTGGCCGACCGCGTCGCCGAGCAGGGCCCGCTCGACATCCTGATCAACAACGCCACGCAGACCGTGCGCCGGCTGCCGTCCGCGTACGCCGCGCTCGTCGAGGGCGAGAGCGCCCCGCTGCCTGCGGGCGAGCTGCCCGCCCAGCACGTCATCGGCGCCTTCAACTCCGGCGCGGTCGACGGACTGCAGGCGCTGCCCGTCGGTGTGTCCGGTCTGGAGGCGCAGAAGGTGGCCGACCTTGCGCTGGTCGCCGGCAACGCCAGCGTCGTCCGCCACCGCGAGGGCACTGCGATCGACGCGGGCGGCCTGCTCCCCGACGTCGTCGAGAGCAACACCTGGGTGCAGACCATCGAGCAGATCTCCCCGGTCGAGCTGCTCGAGACCCAGCTGTGCAACTACACGGCGCCGTTCATCCTGATCAGCAAGCTGCGGCCGCAGATGGCCGAGGCGGCCCGGGCGGCGGGCACGGGCCGCGCCTACGTCGTCAACGTCTCCGCGATGGAGGGGGTGTTCGGCCGCGGCTACAAGGGCGCGGGCCATCCCAACACCAACGCCGCGAAGGCCGCCATGAACATGGTGACCCGGACCAGCGCCCAGGAGATGTTCCAGACCGACGGCATCCTGATGACCTCGGTCGACACCGGCTGGATCACCGACGAGCGCCCGCACTACGACAAGCTGCGCCTGGCCGACGAGGGCTTCCACGCCCCGCTGGACCTGGTCGACGGCGCGGCCCGGGTGTACGACCCGATCGTCCGCGGCGAGCTGGGCGAGGACCTGTACGGCGTCTTCATGAAGGACTACGCGCCCGGCAAGTGGTAGGACCGGCACCGACCGCGCGGACCCTCATCCCCCGGGGGTCCGCCGGCGCAGCCGTTCCTGGACGCCGTGGGCGGGGGAGCCGGGGTGGGCCGCCCTCACCCGCGTCCCCCCGTCGACCAGCAGATCCGCGCCGGTGATCCACTCGGCGGCGTCGGATACCAGCCAGGCCACGGCGCCGGCCACGTCCTCGGGCCGGCCGATCCGGCCGAGCGGGAGCGAGGCACCCAGTTCGTCCTCGGCGCCCTCCCATACGAACCGGGCCATCTCGGTGCGTACGAGGCCGGGCGAGACCGAGTTGACCCGTACCCTCGGGGCCAGCTCACCGGCCAGCTGCCGGGTCAGATGGAGCAGGGCGGCCTTGCTCGTGCCGTACGCCCCGACCCGGGGACCGACGTGTCCGGCACCCTCCGTGCAGACGTTGACCACGGCCCCGCCGTGCTCGCCCATCCAGGCCCGCCAGGCGCACTGCACCAGCCGCAGCGGCGCCTCCACGTTCACGGCGAACGCCGCGCGCCAGCGCTCGGGGTCGGTGTCCATGAGCGGACCGTAGGGCTGGTTGGTGGCCGCGTTGTTGACCACGATGTCCAGCCGTCCGAAGGTGCGCAGCGCGAGCCCGGTCAGTTCGTCCAGGTGCGCTCCGTCGGCGACGGAGCCGGCGAGCCCGATCCCGCCGATCCGTTCGGCCGCGCTCCGCACCCCGTCCGGATCGCGCGCGCTCACGCACACCCGGGCGCCCGCCGCGGCGAGAGCCTCGGCGATCGCGAGTCCGATGCCGCGCGAGGCGCCGGTGACGACGGCGGCCCGGCCTCGAAGCCCGTGCTGCAGCCCGCCTCGAAGCCCGTCCCGAAGTCCGTCCTGAGGTCCGTACGGCGACGTCATCCGCGTACCGTCTCATGACGGTCCGTCAGCCGACAGTCCCCCGTCAGTCGACCGACCCGCCGGACCGCCGACAGCCGGACCGCTGGCCGGCCGGACCGCCGACCGCCGGACCGGCGCCCTGCGGCTCGCCGCCCGGAGCGCCCTTCAGTCCGTCGCACCCAGCCGCGCGGAACGTTCCGCCACCAGTTCCAGCAGGGTGCGCCAGTCCTCCATGTCTCCGGCGTACAACCCGGGGACCCGGCCCGCGTCGTCGGCCTGCCGCAGGGTCACCGCGTCCTCCGCCAGCGGGTCGTGCTCGAAGGCCGCGAGCTCTCCCGGGGTCATCGCGCCGCCCGGACCGGCCGGGGCGAGCGGGCCGCGCGGGGCCGGGCCGCGCCCCGGCGAGGCGGCCGCCAGATAGCGCCCCGCCGCGATGTGCAGGCGTACGAGGCCGGAGACCCGCTCGCCGAGGAGCGGCCGCACGGCGTCGGCGGCGTGGGCCGCGTGCCCGGCGTCGTCGCCGGGCCTGAGCACATGCCCGATGTCGTGCACCAGGCCCGCGACCTGGAGCTCCTTGTCGCTGGGATGCCCCCGGCGCAGCAGCGCGGCGGTCTGCAGGGCATGGTCGTGCAGATCGACGGGATCGCCCTGGGATGTTCCTCCGCCGGGGCGACGCCGGGAGCCGGGGAGCTCCGTGGGCTCGTGCACCCCCCGGCAGGCGTGCAGCAGATCCATCAGCTCCTCGACGCTGCGCAGCTCCATGCGTCAGTCCTCCCGCGAGAAAAGCCGTTGCCGTGCGCCAGCAGAGCATGGGCTCCTTGCGAACCGGCCAACGGCACCTGAACTGCGTGACGTCATCGGTGCCGGACGCGCACGCGACAGCCGCGCGCCGATCGTGCGCGCCGACCGTGCGCCGATGGTGTCTCAGTCATGCCCCGGGCCGGCCCCGACGCCCCCGTCCGGGGGCGATATTGAGCCGAATGGGTGGTCGCGAAGAGGGCATCATGTTTCAAATCGCCGCAGATCGAGGCCTGATGAGGCCTGGATGACGTGTGACAGTAACCTCAAGTTTTCAGCCCCATAGAGCGCTGCCCTGCTCATTTGGTTAGGCTGTAGCCGACGGACAGACCCACTGGGGTCCACCGACTCCCACGGTCCGTCCCGGGACAAGCCGGTCATCACGGCCTGATCCCACCTGAGTTACCGGCGCCACCGCGTCCCTAACTGCTTCGACTCAGACCCGAGCGGACGTCAGGCGACCCGATAGCACCGGGCACCAACGTCCCGAGGGTGACCGACACATAAGGAGTGCGCGGTGACACCAGAGAAGACGAATCTCGACCACGGAACCAAGGAACGCATCGAGGGCCTCGGCGGCGGTGCCGACACCAAGCTCGGCATCCTGGACGTGTGGGCCAGGTCCGCCCCCATCCGCCTCGCGGGCTACGAGGACGACCTCGCCGAGCCCCACATCCTGCCCAGCGTCGACTGACCGGGGCGAGGAGCCCGCACGAGCGACGACGGCACGGGACGCCGGACTCGCGATCAGTGCCGAGCAGGGGAAGCCGCGGCCGGTGACCGGCCGCGGCTTCGGCGTGTGACCGGCGTGCCGGTCACGGACGCGCTCCTCAGCCGAGCGGGGCCGTGCGCCGCCACGGGTGCAGGACCTCCAGCTGTCCGGCCACGTCGAGCAGGGCCTCCTCCGAGCCGGGCAGGCCGACGAGCTGGACGGCGCAGGGGGCACCGCCCGGCAGCTTCCCGAAGGGCACCGACATCGCCGGCCAGCCGGTGAGGTTCCAGGGCGGGGTCATCGGCGAGTAGGTGGTGTTCGCCAGGACGTTGCGCACCCAGCCCCGCTTGTGCCAGTCGACCGAGGCCGGACCGCGCCGGGCGAGCGCGGGGGTGAGCAGCACGTCGTGCTCCGCGAAGAACGCCGCAAGGCGCCCGCGCAGCTGCTCGCGGCGCTCCCCCTTGCGGACGCCGGTCACGAAGCGGCGCCCGACCGAGGCGTGCACGCGGGTGCGCCGGGCCAGCCTGCGCGGTTCGAGATCCTCCGCGTCGACCGCGGTGCCCGCCGTCCAGTGCGCGAGCGAGGTCGTGCCCAGCCAGAGCGGATACGGCGGGTTCGCCGTCCGCACCCGGTGGCCGGCCTCGGCCAGCAGCGCGGCCGCCTCCCGGGCCGCGTCCGTATACGGCCGCGTGACGCGGACGCCGGCCAGCGGGCTGCGCACCGACAGGGCGATCCTGCGGTGCGCGGGCTCCGCGGGCGGGGCCGGCTCGATGTCCGCGAGCAGCGCGAACATCAGCCGGGCGTCCTCGACCGTGGTGGCCAGCGGACCGTTCTCCGACATGCCGAACCAGTCGCCGTGCCCGATCCCGGCGGGGATCACTCCGTGGCCGGGCTTCAGCGTGACCAGACCGCAGTTGGCGGCCGGGATGCGCAGCGAGCCCATGCCGTCGTTGCCGAGCGCGACCGGCACCATCCCGGCGGCGACGGCCGCCGCGCTGCCGCCGGAGGAGCCGCCCGCCGTGCGGGACAGGTCCCAGGGATTGCGGGCGTTGCCGTACACGCCCTCCGTGGTGCCGAAGACGCACAGTTCGGGCACGTTCGTCAGGCCCACCACGACGGCGCCAGCCGCCCGCAGCCGGGCCACCGTGACATGGTCCTCGGCGGCGGGCGTGTCCGGGGTCGCGGCGGAACCGTTGCGGGTCGACTCGCCGCGCACCGCGAGGTTGTCCTTCACCGCCACCGGCACGCCCGCCAGCGGAAGGCGGTCCAGGTCCCGGCCGGCCAGTTCGTCGGCCTCCGCCAGGGCCGCCTCGGCGCGGACCGTGCGGAAGGCGCCCACGCGCCCGTCGAGACGTTCGATCCGCGCGAGGTGCTCGGCCACCACCTCGCGGGGGGAGACCTTCTTCTCGCGCACGGCTGCGGCGATCTCGGTGGCGGTCCGGCCGGCCCAGTTGGTCACGGGCGCTCCTCACTCGTGTCGTACTGGTGAGTAGTTACGGGAGAACTCTGCCCCGGCCGGGGCGCCGCGTCGAGAGCCCGAGGCCCGGGACATTCGGCTGGCCGAAGCGCGCCGGACCCTGTACGGGGACCGGCCGGGGGAGAGATCCTCGGGACCGAGCTCCCCCGCGCCCCCGGCCATGGTCCCCCTGCCGCCGACGGAAAGGCCCGCCGTGCCCCCGACCCCCGCGCGCGTCGTCGCCCTCGACACCCACGACATCCGCTTCCCCACCTCGCGCGAGCTCGACGGCTCGGACGCGATGAACCCGGACCCCGACTACTCGGCGGCGTACGTCGTCCTGCGCACCGACGCCCCGGACGGGGCCGCCGGACACGGCTTCGTCTTCACCATCGGCCGGGGCAACGAGGTCCAGGTCGCCGCGATCGAGGCGCTGCGAGGACACGTCGTCGGACGGTCCGTCGACGCGCTGTGCGCCGACCCCGGTTCGCTGTCCCGGGACCTGGTGGGCGACAGCCAACTGCGCTGGCTGGAGCCCGAGAAGGGCGTGATGCACATGGCGATCGGCGCCGTCGTCAACGCCGTGTGGGACCTGGCCGCGCGGCGCGCGGGCCTGCCACTGTGGCGGCTGCTCGCGGAGGCCGATCCCGAGTGGCTCGTCGGCCAGGTCGACTTCCGCTACCTCACGGACGCGCTGACGCCCGAGCAGGCGCTCGACCTGCTGCGCCGGGGCCGGGAAGGAGCCGGGGAACGCGCCGCGGCCCTGCGGGACCGGGGCTATCCCGCGTACACCACCTCGCCCGGCTGGCTCGGCTACGGAGACGAGAAGCTCACCCGGCTGGCCGTCGAGGCCGTCGACGAGGGGTTCCGGCAGATCAAGCTGAAGGTCGGCGCGGACCTGGCGGACGACGTACGGCGGCTGCGCGCCGCCCGCGCGGCGGTGGGCCCGGACGTCCGCATCGCCGTCGACGCCAACCAGCGCTGGAACGTGGACGAGGCGATCGAATGGACCAGGGCGCTCGCCGAGTTCCGGCCGTACTGGATGGAGGAGCCGACCAGCCCGGACGACATCCTCGGCCACGCCCGCGTGCGTGCCGCCGTCGCCCCCGTCAAGGTCGCCACCGGCGAGCACGTGCACAACCGCGTCGTCTTCAAGCAGCTCCTGCAGGCGGGTTCCCTGGACATCCTGCAGCTCGACGCCGCCCGGGTCGGCGGCGTCAACGAGAACCTCGCCATTCTGCTCCTCGCCGCCAGGTTCGGCGTCCCGGTCTGCCCGCACGCCGGGGGAGTGGGCCTGTGCGAACTCGTCCAGCACCTCGCGATGTTCGACTTCGTCGCCCTGTCCGGCACCACCGAGGACCGGGTCATCGAGTACGTGGACCATCTGCACGACCACTTCACGGATCCGGTCGTGATCCGCGACGGCCACTACCGTGCCCCCGCCGCGCCGGGCTTCTCCGCCGCCATGAAGCCCGCGTCCATCGCGGAGTTCGGCTATCCCGGCGGTACGTTCTGGTCCGCCGACCTCGCCCGGCGGACGGCCGACGAGCCGAAGGGAAACACCGTATGACGGACGCTCAGGACTTCGACGGACTCAGGGCGCTGGTGACCGGCGGCGCCTCGGGGATCGGCAGGGCCACGGCCGCGCTCCTCGCCGCCCGCGGCGCCCGGGTCGCCGTCCTCGACCTCGATCCGTCGGCCGTCGAGAAGCCGCTCCTCGGCCATCGGGCCGACGTCAGCGACGACGCCTCCGTGCGCGCCGCCGTGGCCGCCGCGGCCGCGGACCTGGGCGGCCTCGACGTCCTGGTCAACAACGCGGGGACCGGGGCCCGCGGCACCGTCGAGGACAACGACGACGCCGAATGGCACCGGGTCCTGGACGTCAACCTGCTCGGCGTCGTGCGGACCACCCGCGCCGCCCTGCCCCATCTGCGGCGCTCCGCGCACGCGGCCGTCGTGAACACCTGCTCGGTCGCCGCCACGGCCGGACTGCCCCAGCGGGCGCTGTACTCGGCGTCCAAGGGCGCCGTCCTCGCGCTGACCCTCGCCATGGCGGCCGACCACCTCGGCGACGGCATCCGCGTCAACTGCGTCAACCCCGGTACGGTGGACACCCCTTGGGTCGGCCGGCTCCTGGACGCCGCCCCCGACCCGGCCGCCGAGCGGGCCGCGCTCGAGGACCGCCAGCCCACCGGACGTCTGGTGACGGCGGACGAGGTCGCCGGGGCCATCGCCTACCTGGCGAGCCCGCTGTCCGGGTCGACGACCGGCACCGCGCTCGCCGTCGACGGCGGGATGCAGGGCCTGCGGCCGCGCCGGGCCGCCCGGTGAACGCCCTCGGCGCGAGCGGCGTCCCCGTCAGCGCGCTGTCCTTCGGCGCCGCCGGAATCGGCAACCTGTACGCCGAGGTCACCGAGGAGCAGGCGTACGAGGCGGTCGCCGCCGCCTGGACGAGCGGCATCCGCTACTTCGACACCGCCCCGCACTACGGCCTCGGCCTCTCCGAACGGCGCCTCGGCGCGGCCCTGCGCGGCCTGCCCCGCTCGCGGTACACCGTGTCCACCAAGGTCGGCCGCCTCCTGGAACCCGTGGACACCGGCGGCGACGACCTGGCCGACGGATTCGCCGTACCCGCCACCCACCGCCGCGTCTGGGACTTCAGCGCCGACGGCGTACGGCGGAGCCTGGACGCCAGCCTCGAACGGCTCGGCCTCGACCACGTGGACGTCGTCTACCTCCACGACCCCGACGATCACGGCGAACAGGCTCTGCGCGAGGCCTTCCCCGCACTGGCCGACCTGCGCTCGCAGGGCGTCGTGCGCGCGATCGGCGTGGGCATGAACCAGACGCGGATGCTGGCCCGGTTCGTCCGCGAGACCGACGTGGACGTCGTGCTGTGCGCGGGCCGCTACAGCCTGCTGGACCAGGAGGCGCTCACCGAGCTGCTGCCCGCCGCGCAGGCCCGCAGCGTCTCCGTCGTCATCGGCGGCGCCTTCAATTCCGGGTTGCTGGCCGACCCGGTGCAGGGAGCGACGTACGACTACGCCCCGGCCCCGAGCGCGCTGCTGGACCGCGCCCTGCGGCTGAAGGAGATCGCGGCACGGCACGGCACCACCCTGCGCGCGGCCGCCCTGGCCTTCCCCGCCGCCCACCCCGCCGTCGCGAGCGTCCTGGCCGGAGCCCGCACGGCCGCCGAAGTCCGGGACTGCGCCGAGCAGTTCACGGCCGAGGTTCCCACGGCCTTCTGGGCGGAACTGCGCACCGAGGGCCTGCTCCCCGCCACAGCACCGCTCCCCGGCACCCCACCGCTCCTCCCCACAGTGCCGCTCCCCGCCCCGGAGGACGGATGAGCGTCGACGCGCACCACCACGTCTGGGACCTGTCCGTGCGCGACCAGGACTGGCTCGTGGGCCCCGAACTGGAGCCCCTGCGGCGGAACTTCACGATCGCGGACCTGGAACCGGAGGCCCGGGCCGCCGGGGTGGACCGCACCGTCCTCGTCCAGACGGTCACCGTGGCCGAGGAGACCCCGGAACTGCTCGCCCTCGCGGACCGGGCTCCGCTGGTGGCGGGCGTGGTCGGGTGGACGGACCTGACCCGGCCGGACGTCGCCGAGGAACTGGCGCGGCTGCGTGACCTCCCCGGCGGGGGTCTCCTCAAGGGCGTCCGCCACCAGGTCCAGGGCGAGCGCGACCCCGAATGGCTGCTGCGTCCCGACGTGCGGCGCGGACTGGCCGCCGTCGCGGATGCCGGTCTCGTCCACGACCTGGTCGTCCTGCCGCACCAGCTGCCCTCCTGCGCCCGGGCGGCCGACCACCATCCCGGGCTCGCCTTCGTACTGGACCACCTGGGCAAGCCGCCGGTGTCCACCGGCGCGGCGGAGCCCTGGGCGGCCGCCGTCCGGGAGTTCGCCGCCCGGCCCAACACGGTCTGCAAGCTCTCCGGGCTGGTCACCGAGGCGGATCCGGCCCGCCGGACCCCCGGTGACCTGCGGCCCTACGCCGACACGGTCCTGGAGGCGTTCGGCCCCGCACGGCTGATGTTCGGCTCCGACTGGCCGGTGTGCACGACGGCCGCGACCTACGCCCAAGTCGTCTCCATGGCGGAGGAGTTGACGGCGGAGCTGGCGGAGGGCGAGCGCCAGGCCGTCTTCGGCGGCACGGCCTCCCGCGTCTACGGCCTGTGACCGGCACCAGCGCCACCGATGCGGCACCCACCGCTTCCTGTGCGGCACCCGCCGCTACCGATGCGGCACCCGTCGCTCGGCGGTGCCCTCCAGCCGCGTCGGCGGGAGGAAGTCGCGCACATAGGTCCGGTGCCAGCACGCGCCCGTCTCCCGCAGCTCCCGCCAGGTCGTGTACCGGTAACGGAAGAGACGGGCACGGACGTAGCGGGGCGGCGTGTCGGCGGGGAACGGGGAGCGGCGCAGCAGCCGCAGCGTGTCCCGGTCGTTCTCCAGGAGCCGCTCGACCAGACCGGAGAACCAGGCGCCCGCGTATCCGGGGGACAGCGCCACGAACCACATCAGCCAGTCGAGCCGCAGATGGTACGGAGCGAACTGGCGCGGCCAGTGCCGCGGGTCACCGGGTTTGCCCTTGAACTCGTACTCCCGCCAGTCGGCGTCCGCGCGCGGCACCTCGTCCGCCGTGCCCTCGACGACCACCTCGTGGCGCATCCTGCTGACGCTGCCGAACGCCCCGTAGGTGTTGACCAGATGGAGCGGGTCGAAGGAGCGGTTCATGACCTGCCGCCGGGAGACCAGATTGCGGGCCGGGCGGTAGCTGAGGGTCACCAGGCCCGCGGCCGCCGCCAGCACGACCACCTCGTACCACAGCGGCGTCGCGGCGGTGTGCGGAGCGGTGGAGGGGAGCTCGGTCACGCTGAGGGCGAGGACGATCGTCGTCCAGTTCAGCCAGGAGAAGTTGCCCGACAGGACCAGCCACAGCTGGGTCAGGATCATCAGCGAGGCCGCGGCCGACGCGATCGGCTGCGGGGTGAACAGGAGCACCGGGAGCACCAGTTGGGTGACGTGGTTCGCGGCCGCCTCGATCCGGTGGAAGGGCCTCGGCAGATGGTGGAAGAACCAGCTCAGCGGACCCGGCATCGGCTGGGTCTCGTGGTGGTAGTAGAGACAGGTCAGCTTCCGCCAGCAGGGATCGCCCCGCATCTTGATCAGCCCCGCCCCGAACTCCACGCGGAACAGTACCCAGCGCAGCAGGAACAGCACGACGACCGGCGGCGCCACCTCGTCGTTGCCGAGGAACACCGCGAGGAAGCCCACCTCGAGCAGCAGCGACTCCCAACCGAACGCGTACCAGGTCTGGCCGACGTTGACGACCGACAGGTACAGGGCCCACGGCACGAGCCACAGCAGCATCGCGCCCCACAGCGGCAGCAGCCCGTCGAGTCCTGCGGCCAGCGCCAGCGACACCGCGCAGCCCGTCCAGCACCAGGTGGCGAAGAAGCGGTCCGAGTAGCGCCAGTGGAACACGCTCGGCGCGTCCCGGAAGGCGACGTGCCGCACGAAGCGGGGCACCGGCAGCATCCCACGCTCCCCGGTCAGCGCCCGGAACTGCAGGGCCGCGCCCAGGAACGCGACCAGATACAGCACGGCCAGCCCCCGCTGGAAGACCAGCCGGCTCAGCCAGTAGCCGGGTGCGACGAACCACTCCATGGGGCGCGCTCCTCTCCCCTCCATTGTGACGCTGGGTGACCGTTTTCCGCTTGCGTGCGCCAAGAGGGTGACGCAGACAATGAGGCACCAACGGCCCGGGACGAACGGGAGAGACGTGGTGCACATACCCACCAGGACCTTTGCCGCCGCCTGCGCGCTCACGGCGGCGCTCCTCGTCGTCGGTGGCTGCAGCGGCGACGGCGGGCGCTCGGCGCGCAGCGGATCCACCGGCGGCGAGGTGCTCCTCCAGCCCCTCGAGGACCAGGGGCCCGACCCCTTCACGGCACCCACCGACACCACCCCCGCGCCCCGGCCGCCCGTCACCCGAACGCCGCAACCGTCGGCCACCGTCACCGAGGGAGTGCGCTCGGTCTCGGGCGCCACCCCGGGCCTGTACGGCGGCACCCGGAACACCGGCAGCTGCGACGTCGGCAGACAGATCCGCTATCTGGCCTCGGACCCGGCCAAGACCCGTGCCTTCGCCGAACTCTCCGGCATCTCCCCGGGGTCCGTCCCGGACTACCTGCGCGGGCTGACCCCCGTCGTGCTGCGCGCCGACACCGGCGTCACGGACCACGGGTTCGCCGCCGGACAGGCGACCGGCTTCCAGGCCGTGCTCCAGGCCGGCACCGCCGTCCTCGTCGACGACCGGGGCGTCCCCCGGGTGCGCTGCGCCTGCGGCAACCCGCTGGGCCGGCCCACCGTGATCGACGGCAACCCGGACACCCGGGGCAGGCCCTGGAGCGGCTACCGGCCCGCCCAGGTCGTCGTGGTGACACCGGCGCCCGACGTGATCACCGACATCACGATCGTCGACGCCCGCGACGACAGCTGGATCGAGCGGCCGGTCGGGTACGAGGGCCACCGCCACGACCACGCCGTACCGCGGCCCGACGGCCGGACCCCGGGGCCGGACGACTCCCCCTCCGCGCCCGAGCCCTCCGCCGACACCGGCGGCCGCAGTCCGTACCCCGACCCCTCCGACTGCCTCACGCCCACCGTGACGGTGACCCCGACGCCGGACGGCGGCCGGAGCACCCCCGGCGAGAGCACCGGCCCCGGCACCGCGCCGACGGACGGCGCGACGGACGGCGCCGTCATGGACGTGGCCGGTTCCGGCCGTCCCGCGCGGTCGAGCGCCGAACCCCCGCACTGCCCGGGCGCCACGGTCACGGCACCGCCGACGACCCGGCCCGGGACCAGTGCGGCCCCCTCGGCCGGGACCACGGCCCCGTCCGCCCCCGACCGCTCCGGCCCCCCGGAGTCCCCGTCACCGGAGGACCCGTCCGACGGTCCGGGCACGTCCCCCGAGGACACCGCCCCGGACGGTCCCGACGGCGGGCTGATCCCCGACCCCGAAACCGGTCCCGACAGCGTCTTCGACGTCTCCGCCGATGCCCCCGCCACGTGAACGCCGCCCGCTTCCCGCGGGACCCCTGAACCGGCGTCCCAGAAGTCGAACAATCGGGCAAATGCTGGCATGGTGGCCCCATGGTTGATCGGGGAGCGAGCGCCCTGTCACTCCCGGACGACTGGCCCGCCCACCCGGATCCGATCCTGGCGCTCAACCGCATGGGCAGCTTCGACTGGGACCTGGACACCGGTCTGATGCAGATGGACGCCCAGGCGCACGAGATCTTCGACGTGCGCCCGGACGAATACGACGGGCACCCGGCCACCCTGGCCATGCGCGTCCCGCCGGCCGAGTCGCGCCGGCTCGACACGATGGTCTCCCACGCCCTGAAGGACGGCAGCGAGAACTACGGCGCCTACTTCCGCATCCGCCGCCGCGACGGCGCCCTGCGCTGGACCCACACCCAGGGCTACATCCGCCGCGACGAGAACGGCAGGCCGCGCCGCATCATCGGCATCGTCCGCGACGCCACGGCGGAGCTCGACGAGAGCGTGGCCCGTCGCGAGCAGGCCGCCCAGCACGAGGTACGGCGCCAGCAGACCAGCGTCGTGCAGCTGACCACGGCCGCGCTGGCCCACGCGGTCACCGTGCAGGACGTCATCGACGTGCTCCAGGACACCCACGGCCTCACCCACCTCGGCGCGGCCAGCCTGGTGATGGGCCTGGTGGAGGCCGGCCGCATCCGGATGGTCGCCACCGGCCCCGAGCACAGCTACGTCCCCGGCACCCGGGTCACACGGCTGGACGCCCAGTACCCGATGAACGAGGTCGTACGGACCCTCGTACCCCACTTCATCGAGTCCCCCGAGGAGTTCGCCGAGTCGTATCCGCTGCTCTGGCCGAACATCACCGGACTGAAGATCACCTCGGCCGCCTATCTGCCGCTCATCGTGCAGGCCCGCCCCATCGGCGCGATCGGCCTGCTCTACAACGACCGGCACGGCTTCTCCGAGGACGAGCGCAACGTCCTCGTCGCCCTCGGCAGCAGCATCGCCCAGAGCCTCCAGCGGGCCATGTTCTTCGAGCAGGAGAAGGACCTCGCCCAGGGGCTCCAGCAGGCCATGCTGCCGCGCTCCATCCCGAGCGTGAGCGGCGCCGACATCGCCGTCCGCTACCGTTCCGCCTCGCTCGGCCGCGACATCGGCGGCGACTGGTACGACCTCATCCCGCTGCCCGGCGGCAGGGTCGGCGCCGTCATCGGCGACGTCCAGGGCCACGACACCCACGCGGCGGCCGTCATGGGCCAGCTGCGCATCGTCCTGCGCGCCTACGCGGCCGAGGGGCACACCCCGGCGACCGTGATGGCCCGCGCCTCGGTCTTCCTCCACGAGCTCGACACCGACCGCTTCGCGACCTGTCTCTACGCGGAGATCGACCTGTCCACCGGAGTGACCCAGCTGGTCCGGGCCGGGCACATCGACCCGCTCGTGCGCTACGCCGACCGGGCCTGCCGGCGGCTGCCTCTCGAAGGCGGCCTGCCGCTCGGCCTGTCCGCCGAGTTCGGACGCCTGGAGTACCCGGTCGCCACCATCGAACTCGATCCCGGCGAGACTCTGCTGCTGTGCACCGACGGGCTCGTCGAGGAACCGGGGGTCGACCTCGACGAGGGCATGCGCATCCTCGGCGACGTCATCCGCGCGGGCCCCGAGGACGTCAGCGACCTCGCCGACCGGCTGATCGACATGGCCGAGGACCGCGGCGGCGACGACGACGTCGCCCTGCTGCTCCTGCGCCGCCACGGCCTGATCGACCAGCGCTCGGGCGGACGCCTCCAGCAGCACGTGGCCCCCGGGGACCCGGAGGCGCTGAGCGAGGCCCGCCACATGATCCGGGCCGCCGTCCGGGCCTGGGGGGCCCGCGACCGCGCCGACGAGATCGAGCTCGTCGCCGACGAACTGATCACCAACGCGCTCATGCACACCGAGGGCTCGGCCATCGTGACCCTGCGCGTGCTCGCCGGTTCCGACCGCCGGCTGCGCGTCGAGGTCGAGGACTCCTCCAGCGCGCTGCCCCGCCGCCGCGAGGCGGGCGAGTCGGGAGTCTCGGGCCGGGGACTGCTGCTCGTCGACCGCCTCACCGACGTCTGGGGCGTCGAGGCGCGCGGCGGCGGCAAGGTCGTGTGGTGCGAGTTCATGGTCGGGGAACGGAGCTGATCCGGGGCGCCGCCCGCGCCGGATGGCAACGGAGCTGATCCCGGGCGCGCCCGCGCCGGATCGGAGCGGAGCTGATCCCGGGCGCCGCCCGTACCGGATGGCACCCTGGACGTATGCCGGAACTGCCCGAGGTCGAAGCGCTCAAGGAATTCCTGGCCGGCCGTGCCGTCGGCACCCGGATCGTGCGGGTGCTGCCCGTCGCCGTCAGCGTCCTGAAGACGTACGACCCGCCCGTGACCGCCCTGGAAGGACGCGAGGTCACCGGAGTCCGCCGGTTCGGCAAGTTCCTCGACATCGCGACGGACGGCCCGCACCTCGTCACGCATCTGGCCCGCGCGGGCTGGCTGCAGTGGAAGGACACGCTCCCCGACGGCCCGCCCCGGCCGGGCAAGGGGCCGCTCGCCCTGCGCGTCGCGCTGGAGACCGGCGAAGGCTTCGACCTGACCGAGGCCGGCACCCAGAAGCGGCTCGCGGTGTACGTCGTCGAGGACCCGGCGCTGATCCCCGGCGTGGCCCGGCTCGGCCCGGACCCGCTCGCCGCCGACTTCGACGAGGAGCGGTTCGCCGGGCTGCTCCAGGGCGAGCGGCGCCGGATCAAGGGCGCGCTCCGCGACCAGAGCCTGATCGCGGGGGTGGGCAACGCCTACAGCGACGAGATCCTGCACGCGGCCCGGATGTCCCCCTTCAAGATCGCCTCCTCGCTGACCCCCGAGGAGACCCGGCGCCTGTACGAGGCGCTGCGCGGCACGCTCACCGAGGCGGTGGAGCGCTCCCACGGGCTGGCCGCGGGGCGGTTGAAGGCGGAGAAGAAGAGCGGGCTGCGGGTGCACGGGCGGACGGGGGAGGCCTGCCCGGTGTGCGGGGACACCATCCGTGAGGTCTCCTTCAGCGATTCCTCGCTGCAGTACTGCCCCACCTGCCAGACGGGTGGGAAGCCGTTGGCCGACCGGCGGATGTCCCGGCTGCTCAAGTAGCCGGACCGAGGGGAGCGGACCGCGTGTGCGGACCCTCGGTGACCCGAGCGGTGAAACCGGGCTGGATCAGGGGGAGTTGAGCGTCACGAGGTGTTCGCCGTCGGCGGTGCGCACCTCGAACCGGCGGATCTCGTCGGTCCGCATCGACGAGCCGCCCTGCATGGTGAGGGCGTCGTCGTGGTGCGCGGGCTCCATCCAGCTGGTCACCGACTGCTCCGAGCCGTCCTTGCCGATGGCGACGAGCTCGCAGGAGCGGGGGCCCTTGGCGTCCTTGACCGCGACCTCGATCTCGCTGCCCCAGAGCCGTTCCCGGGTGGTCACCTGGGCCCAGACCCCGGTCTCCGCGTCGGTCCTGGCCATCTGGCTCGACGGGGTGTCGGCCGCGACGACCGTGTCCTTGGGGGAGTCGTCGCCCACGACCAGCGTGAGCGCGGAGCCGCCGGTCGCGAGGACCACGGAGGCCGCCAGGGCGAACAGCAGGCGCCTGCGCCCGGCCCGCTGACGGGTGGCCACCTCGCCGAGCAGCCGGTCGAGCAGCCGCGGCCCGGGGGCGGCGAAGGGGTGGACGCTGCGCGGTGTCGCCTGGCGGTAGAACATCAACTGCCGTGTGGCGGGGCGGTACTCGCTGACGAATGCCGTGCACTGGGCGCACTCCACGAGGTGGTCCTCGAAGCGGAAGGCTTCCGCCTCGCCGAGCACGCCGAGCGCATAGGCGCCGACGTCGCCATGCCGTTCAGGGGACCTCATACCGAATACCGAATCCTCGTGGCCTTGGTGCGGACTGTGAGTGGTGTTGCTGTTGCCCACGGGTACGCAGCAGACCGTCGAATCACTCAAGGCACGTCAGGAATCGGGGACAAGACATTCGGAGCGCGGGTGCGCGCGGATTGGTGCGGGCACGGAAAAATTGTTCCCGGCCCGGTCGGAGCCGCGGACGCGGGTGATCCCGGCCGGCCCGCGGGGTCGCCGGGGGCGGTCCCGGCCCGGTCCGAGCTGTCGCCCGGGGGCGATTTCGGCCCGGTCGGAGCCGGCGCCGGGCGTCTTCCCGGCCCGGCGGGAGCCTTCGCCGGTGCGATGCCGGCCTGGTTCCGGCGAGTCGTGGCCGTCGTCAGAAGAGGTGGATGGCCAGATGTCCCAGCGGGAGTCCCAGCCGCCAGGCCGCCGTCCACACCTTGGGGCCGTCGTCCTCGCCGGGCACGGAGCCCTTGCCGGGCACCGCGTCCAGGTCCGGGGCGAGCAGTTCCGTCTCCTCCAGCCAGCGCCAGGCCGCTGACGCCAGCTCCAGATCGGGATCGGGCGCGGCGGACCCGGTGGCCTCGGCCGCGCGCAGTTCCAGGTGTTCGCGCACCCAGGTGTGCCAGGGCTGGTCGTAGGCCGTCAGCGACAGCCAGGTCTCCAGCTGGGTGATGACCCGGATCCCGGAGAGTTCGCCGCCGCTGTCGGACAGGAAGATCGTCAGCGCGAGGGCGTCGCGCCCGGCGCGGAACTCGAAGGAGGTGGGCGGCATCAGGTCGCCCGTCCGCAGCAGTTCGTCGGCGATGTACTCGGCGTACAACCAGGCCATGGGGACGGTGAGTTCGCCCCCACCGGTGCCGTCCGTGCTCTCTTGCCCTCTGTGCAGCATCCCTTCCTGCCTTCCTCCGGTGCGTGCGCGTCGCCCGACCCCGGGCCCCAGTCCGGAAAACGGATGAGGCAAGCTGATTGCTCAACCATGGTCCCCAGCAAGGCACTTTACGGAGGTTTGACCAAGCCGTCGGTTTCAGTGCAGGTCGGCCGCGTACCCGGGAAGGACCCGGCGCAAGGCGCGCAGCGCGTAGTACGCGCGGGACTTCACCGTACCGGGTGGGATTCCCAGCGCCGCGGCGGCCTCCGCCACACTCGCCCCGTGGAAGTACACCAGCACCAGGACTTCCCGGTGTTCGGGAGTGAGAGTCTTCACAGCCTCCCGCACATCGAGCGTCGCCGCCGACCGTTCGGCGTGATCGGCACAGACCCTCGCGTTGTCGAGGACCGCGTCCCCGACCTCCGGGGGCCGGGCCTGCCGGGCCCGCCGCGCGTCGATCGCGAGGCGCCGTCCCACGGTCAGCAGCCAGGGCAGTACGGAGTCGAAGTCGTCGGCGCGCAGGGCCTCCGGGTGCTGCCAGGCGCGGACGAACGTCTCCTGGAGCAGGTCCTCGGCGCGCTGGCGGTCGCCGTCGGACAGGCGCAGCAGCAGGGCGAAGAGGGGGCGGCCGTGCTCGCGCTGCAGCGCGGCCAGTTCGTGCTCGGCGGTCGTCCTGGGGGTGATGGTGGTGGTTCCGGCCGTCATGGCGTGTATGTCAGCGCCCCGCGCCCCGGCCGGACAGGGCGGGGACACGGTTGTGCGGTGGGCGGTCGAAGCGCTCGGTGAACGGTGCGCCGAACGGTCGGCCGAGGTGGACGCCCTGATTCCGCGGCGGCCGGGTTCGTACCTCCGTTCGCCCGGAGGGTGTTCGTGCGCGCCGGACGGGTGAGCCGCGGTGGTGGCTCCTTGACTCCCGGCGGCCCATGTACGTGGATGCGTAGCAATGAGGCATTAAATACGACCGCATGGGGCCCGGCATGATCACACGTGCGCGACAGATCAATCTGGCCCTCGCGGCCGCCCTCATCGCGGCCGCAGTGGTCAGCCAGGCCCGCAACGCCCCCGAGCACCCCCGCGACGGGCGCCCCGGCCCCGCCGCCGTCCGCGGGTTCACGCTCGTCGCGGGCGGCGACGTCCTCCCCGACAGCACGGTCCTCGACCGGGCCGGCTCGGACGCCGGGGGCGCGGGATACGACTTCCGGCCGATGCTCGCCGGGATCCGGCCCCTCGTCTCCGGCGCCGATCTGGCGCTGTGTCACATGCGCACCGTCCACGACACCGCCGCCCCCACCGGCACGTACGCCTTCCTGTCCCCGCCGCAGGTGGCCGACGGGCTCGCCGCCACCGGCTACGACTCCTGCTCCACCGCATCGGGCCACACCCTGGACGACGGCGCCGACGGCGTCCGGCGCACCCTGGACGCACTCGACCACGCGGGTCTGCGGCACACCGGCTCGGCGCGCGGCGCGGCGGAGGCGAACGCCGTCACGCTGCTGCGGGCGGGCGGTGCCCGGGTCGCCCACCTCGCGTACACCGACGGCACGAACGGGCTGCCGCTCCCACCGGGGCAGCCCTGGGCGGTCGCGGACGCCGACCCCGCCAGGGTCGTCGCGGACGCCCGTGCGGCCCGCGCGGCGGGAGCCGACGTGGTCGTCGTCTCCCTCGACTGGGGCACCGAGTGGCAGGATCAGCCCGACGAGCGCCAGCTGAGCCTGGCGAGACAGCTCACAGCCTCCCGCACCGGGTCCCGCCCCGACGTCGACCTGATCCTCGGCACCCGCTCCCACGTCCCGCAGCCGTACGAGAAGGTCAACGGGACCTGGGTCGTCTACGGCACCGGCGACCAGGTCGCGGGGGAGATGTACGACGACCGGGGCGTCCGGGACCCGCGCGGGGACCAGGGCACCCTCGGCCGCTTCACCTTCTCCCCGCCCGCGCGGCACGGCGGGCGATGGGAGGTGACGAAGGCCGAGTTCACCCCGTTGGCCTTCGACCTCGACGCCGGCCGGACCGTCGACCTGGACGCGGCGCTGAAGCAGGGGGCCGGCGTCGGCGCCGTACGGGACCGGATCCGCGAGGTCGTCCTCGCCCGCGGCGCCGCCCGCTCCGGCCTGACCCCTACCGGCTGACCGGGCCCCGCCCCGGGCTCGCCGCGGCCGCCCGGCACCAGGCCGGCCCCGCCCCGCCGGTCCACACCAGGCTGAGCCGGCCTCGCCCGGGTGGACCGGGTCGGCGGTGCTTGGGCCGGTCGGTACCGGGCCGGGCTCGCCCCGGCCGGCAGGTACCAGGCCGAGCCGGCCTCGCCCGGGTGGCCCAGGCCGGGCTCGCCTGGGCCGGTCTGCGCCAGGCCGGCCCCGCCGGTCTGTACCGGGCCGGCCCCGCCGGTCTGCGCCAGGCCAGCCCGCCGGTCTGCACCGGGCCGGGCTCGCCTCGATCGGGCGGGGTGGGGCGGACCGGCCTCCTGCCGGCCGGGGCGGACGCCCCTACGGCACCACGGTGACCGGCCAGCGGCCCGCCTTGACCAGGCGGACCGCCACCGAACCGACGATCCGATGCCCGGCCTGCTCGGAGGCGCCCACCACCACGGCGTCCGCCTTCAGGTCGTCCGCGGCGGTCACCAGGCCGTTGTACGGATCGCCGCGGAAGGTGTGGAACTCCCAGCGCACGTCGAATATGTCCTTCACCCGCTCGGCGGCGTCGCGGATGTACTGGATCAGGTCCTCGGCGATCTCGTCGGTCGTCTCCGAGACCGGCACCCCGAGCGCCGCTCCCGCCGCCATCACCGGCTGGACGTAGACCACCGCGAGCAGCGCCCGCTGCCGCCGTGCGAGCCCCCCGGCGTACGCCGCGGCGCGCAGCGAGGAGTCGGAGCCGTCGACACCGACGACGATGACCTTGGGACCGTCCGTCCCGCGCTCGAACCGATGCGCGTGCTGCTCTTCCGTCACGCCCGCGAGGCTATCGGAACCCGCAGGTCCCCCCGCCTCGGGGGAGCGGCACGGATCCGCTCGACGGGCGGTGCGCCGCCGCTCTTCCTACAGTCGGAACCATGAGTGCCACCGTGGAGGCCCGCCCGCCGAAGACCGCCAGCGGCCCGCCACGGCCGCCCCGGAACGGCTTCCTCAGCAAGGTGCCGGAAGGCTTCGCGACCTTCTTCGCCGCCATCGGCCTGCTCTGCACCCTGCTCGCCTTCATCCCCCCGCTGCGCGCGCTGCTGCGCCCGGTCGTGCGTTTTCTCGACCTGCTGATCATTCCGGTCAGCGCCAACCTCGCGTACGCCGTCTTCCTCTTCCTGCTCGCCGCCGCGACCGCCGCCCGCAAGAAGATCGCCTGGTGGCTCGTGGTCGTCTACCTCGGCCTGCTGGTCCTCACCGACGTCCTCGGCGTCGCCGCCGGCCTGTACGCCGCCTCGATCCCCTCGCTGATCGTCTGCGGGCTGCTGCTCGCCCTGCTGATCGTGGCCCGGCGGGAGTTCTACGCCGACTCGCGGCGCGCCGCCGTACGACGGGCCCTGCTCGTCCTGGTCAGCGGGCTCGTCCTGGCTATCCTGCTCGGCTGGGCCCTGGTCGAGCTGTTCCCCGGCACCCTGCCCGAGAGTCAGCGGCTGCTGTGGGCCGCCAACCGGGTCTGCGGCGGACTCGTCTCCGGGCGCTCCTTCGACGGCCGTCCGCCGCGCTGGCTGTTCTTCGTCCTCGGTCTGTTCGGCGCCCTCGCCCTGCTCAACGCGGCCGCCACGCTCTTCCGTTCGCAGCGCCTGGTCGCGGCGCTGCACGGCGACGAGGAGTCCCGGATCCGGGCTCTGCTCCAGGCGTACGGCGGCGACGACTCCCTCGGCTACTTCGCCACCCGCCGCGACAAGGCCGTCGTCTTCTCGCCCAGCGGCAAGGCGGCCGTCACCTACCGCGTCGAGGCCGGGGTGTGCCTCGCCAGCGGGGACCCCGTCGGCGACCGCGAGGCCTGGCCGCACGCGATCGGCGCCTGGCTCGACATCGCCCGCCGCTACGCCTGGGCCCCCGCCGCGATGGGAGCGTCGGAGGAGGGAGCCAAGGCGTTCGCCCGCTCCGGGCTCGGCGCCCTGCAGCTCGGCGACGAGGCGATCCTGCACGTCGCCGGGTTCGACCTGTCCGGCCGCGACATGCGCGTCACCCGGCAGGCCGTCAACCGCGTCAGACGCTCCGGCGCCACCTGCCGGGTCCGCCGTCACTCCGACCTGTCCGACAGCGAGATGGAGGAGATCGTGGGCCGGGCGGACGCCTGGCGCGACACCGAGACCGAGCGCGGCTTCTCCATGGCCCTCGACCGGCTCGGCGACCCCGAGGACGGCGACTGCCTGCTCGTCGAGGCGATCGGCTCCGACGGCAAGCTGCTCGCCCTGCTCTCCTTCGTGCCCTGGGGCCAGGACGGGATCTCCCTCGACCTGATGCGCCGCGACCGCAGCGCGCCCAACGGGGTCATGGAGTTCATGGTCGCGGAGCTGTGCGCGGTCGCCGGCCGGTTCGGGGTCCGGCGCATCTCCCTCAACTTCGCGGTGTTCCGCTCGGTCTTCGAGGAGGGCGCCCGCATCGGCGCGGGCCCGGTGCTCCGGCTCTGGCGCCGCCTCCTGCTGTTCTTCTCCCGCTGGTGGCAGCTGGAGGCCCTGTACCGCTCCAACGCCAAGTACCACCCGGAGTGGTACCCGCGCTTCATCTGCTACGGAGACACCGGCGCCCTCGCCCGCATCGGCCTGGCGTCCGCCATCGCCGAGGGCTTCGTCTCCGTACCCTCGCTGCGCAGCCTGTGGGGCAAGGGGCACACCAAGGGCGCGCCCGCGCCCGCCACGACCGCGGGGCTGCCGTCGCTGGAGGCCCTCGGCCTCGACGCCCGGGACGGGGACGGGGGCGGCGACGCGGGCGCGGGCCTGTCCGACCAGGTCCGGGTGCGGCACCGCAAGCTCGACCGGCTGCGCGCCGAGGGCACCGACCCCTACCCGGTCGGCATCCCGCCGCGTACCCACCTCCTGGCCGACGTCCGCGGCGGCGAGGACGTGACCGTCGCCGGACGCGTGATGCTCGTACGGGACTTCGGCGGCATCCTGTTCGCCGTACTGCGCGACTGGTCCGGGGACCTGCAGATCGCCCTCACCCGGGCGGAGTCCGGTGCCGAGCTCGAACGCTTCCGGCAGGTGATCGACATAGGCGACCACATCAGCGCCGACGGTCTCGCCGGGGCGAGCGACACCGGTGAGCCCACGGTCTTCGTGACCTCCTGGCTGCTCACCGCCAAGTGCCTGCACCCGCTGCCCGACAAACGCAAGGGCCTCGCCGACCCCGAGGCGAAGGTCCGCCGCCGCTATCTCGACCTGGTCTCCAGCCCGGCCGCCCGCGAGGTCGTGCGCGCCCGCTCCACGGCCGTCCAGGCGCTGCGGCAGGGGCTGCTCGACCGCGGGTACCTGGAGGTCGAGACCCCGATGCTCCAGCAGATCCACGGCGGGGCCAACGCCCGGCCCTTCACCACCCACATCAACGCCTACGACCTGAACCTCTATCTGCGCATCGCCCCCGAGCTCTATCTGAAGCGGCTGTGCGTCGGAGGCATGGAGAAGGTGTTCGAGATGGGCCGCACCTTCCGCAACGAGGGTGTCTCCTACAAGCACAACCCCGAGTTCACGATGCTGGAGGCGTACCAGGCCTTCGCGGACTACGACGTGATGCTCGACCTCGTCCGCGAGCTGATCCAGGGCGCCGCGACCGCCGCGTTCGGCTCACCGGTCGCCCGCAAGGGCGGGGTCGAGTACGACATCTCCGGGGAGTGGCCGGTCAAGACGGTGTACGGCGCGGTCTCCGAGGCGCTGGGGGAGGAGATCGACGCCGACACGGAACTGGAGCGGCTGCTGCGGCTGTGCGACCGCGCGGGCGTGCCGTACACGGCGGACGACGGGCGCGGTGACGTCGTCCTGGAGATGTACGAGCGTCTGGTCGAGGAGAAGACCCAGCTGCCGACGTTCTACAAGGACTTCCCGACCGACGTGTCCCCGCTGACCCGGCAGCACCGGACCGACCCGCGGCTCGCGGAGCGCTGGGACCTCGTCGCGTTCGGCACGGAACTGGGCACCGCCTACTCGGAGTTGACCGACCCGGTGGAGCAGCGGCGACGGCTCACCGAGCAGTCGCTGCTGGCCGCGGGCGGGGACCCCGAGGCGATGGAGCTGGACGAGGACTTCCTCGACGCGCTGGAGTACGCCATGCCGCCCACCGGCGGGCTGGGGATCGGCGTCGACCGGCTCGTCATGTTCCTCACCGGTCTGACGATCCGTGAGACGCTGCCGTTCCCGCTGGTGCGCCGGCGCTGAATGGGCCGGGCGGGTGTTTTCCGGGGGCCACACCGGTGGTGTTCGGCCGGATCGGCCTTCCGCCGGGTGACTGATTAATCATGAAAAAGGATCAGCTGATTAACCGGCGCCGGGCGTTGATCGCCGGCGCCGCTGTCCTGGGCGCGGCCGGGGCCGCGGGCACGGCCCGTCTCCTGACCGCAGGACAGGCCGCGGAGCCGGCGCGAAGTCTGCCGCTCTCCGGCCCGCAGGCGTCCGGGGCCCTCAAGCCCTCCGCCTACCGCCTCCAGCCGCTCGCCGGGTACGGCCCGATGCCGCACAGCGCGCAGCTGCGGACCCTCGTACGGGACCAGCCCTTCATGCGGGTCTCCGGGCGCGGCCGCACGATGGTGCTGACCTTCGACGACGGCCCCGACCCGAAGTACACCCCGGAGATCCTGCGCACCCTGCACGAGTACGACGTGCACGGCATGTTCTTCGTGTGCGGGCAGATGGCCGCCGACAACAAGGACCTGGTGGCCCGCATGGCGGACGACGGGCACGTCGTCGGCAACCACACCTGGAGCCACCCGCTGCTCACCAAGCTCTCGCGCTCCGCGATCCGCTCGGAGATGGAGCGCACCAGCGAGGTCATCGACGACGCCTGCGGCGAACCGCCGACCTGGTTCCGGGCGCCGTACGGGGAGTGGAACCGGGCGGTCTACCAGATCGGCGCGGAACTCGGCATGGAGCCGCTGGCCTGGACGATCGACACGCTCGACTGGTCGAGACCGGGCACCCGCAAGATCGTCGGCACGGTCCAGAAGGAGGCCGCCCCGGGCGTGGTCGTCCTCCAGCACGACGCCGGCGGCGACCGCTCGCAGAGCGTCCAGGCGCTGCGCACCTATCTCCCGCGCCTGCTGGACGCCGGCTACCACATCACGGTGCCGCACCGGAGGAACGCCTAGAAGCCGGAAAGCCCCGCCGGAACCGGAAAGCCCCGCGCAGGTGCTGCGCGGGGCTTTCGGCCGCTGTCCCTTGCGCGGGGCATTTCGTGCGAACGCTCAGCGCACCTCGGAAAGGCGCGCGAAGACGACGACGTTCCCGTCGTATCCGTGCTGCTTGGAGAAACCGCCTCCGCACGTGATGACACGCAATTCGGGGGTGCCCTTGCTGTTGTACACGCGGTCGCCGGGGAAATCGGCCTTGGCGAACACCTCGATGCCGTAGATCTCGAACACCGCGGTCTTCCCGTCCTTGCGCAGGACCTCGACCTTGTTCCCCTTCTTGAGCGCACCGAGCCCGTAGAAGACGGCGGGGCCCTGCATGTTGTCGACATGGCCGACGATCACGGCCGTGCCCTTCTCGCCGGGTGAGACCGCGCCGGTGAACCAGCCGGCCAGGTTCGGGTCCTCGGGCGGCGGCGCGTCGACCCATCCGTCGAGGTCCAGACCCACCGGCGTCACGGGGGCGTCGACGCGGATGGCCGGGATCCGCACCCGGTCGACCACGGAATACGGCAGCGCGGCCGGCGTCTTGGAGAAGGTGGTGCCCGGGGTGCGGCTGTCCGCAGCGGCCGCAGAGGCCGGCTGCGGAGGGCCCACGTCGAACTCACCGGAACCGTTCCGGATGAGGGCGAGGCCGGTCAGCAGGACAAGCGCTATCACGCCCCAGGGAGCGCGCCTCCTCGGCTGCTCCTCCTCTTCGGCCAGCTCGGACGCAGACATTCGCAATCCCCTCTCGACGCGGCCGTCGCCTCGTCATCCGCGCATATGAGCACGCTAATGGCACCGGGGCCGCCCGGCGACGGGGCGCGGGCGAACGGGTGGCGGGCGGAATGCCCCGTGCGCCATCCGAGTTGCCGTGACCAGGAATTTTCCGACGGTCCGTGACCTGCGGCAATATCCGATTGTGCGGAATTCCTTCGGCGTGTCCTCTCACCAGGACGGACCATTCCCGAAATGCGGCCCCGTGCACGGCATCTGAGGGTCTGACTGGGAGGCGCTTTCTCGCCGATCCACCGGGGACGGTTCCCGGGGCGCCCCCGCGGAGGATCACATGCGTACTACTCGTGCCCTGGCGGTGTCCGCCGCCGCGGTCGCCGCCGTGGGGCTCGCCGCCCCGATGGCCGCGGCGTGGAACACGCCGAGCAACATCGTGGCGCAGCCCAGCGTCATCGCCCGGGGCGGCCAGCTCACCGTCACGGTCGACGGGTGCCCGAGGGGAGGCACGATGACCTCTCCCGCGTTCCGGCAGGCGAGACTCTCGCCGCTCCTGGGCAGCCGCACCGAGGCGTCCAGCGGTACCGCCACCATCAACCAGGACGCCCGTCCCGGTTCGTACGACATCACGGTCAACTGCGAGGGGACGGGCCCGCTGACCCGCCCGGCCGCCTTCACCGTCATCGGCGGTGTGCGCGGTGGTCTCGGCGGCAGCAGCACCACCGGTGCCACCCCCACCGACATGGCGATCGGCGGCGGCCTGGTGGCCGCGGCGGCCGTCGGCGGCGGGGTGTTCTGGATGCGGCGCAGGTCGGAGCGGCACATCTGACCGCTCCGCGGGTGAACGGCCGGTCCCTTCCCCTTCGGAGGCCGGCCGTCCGCCGCGCGGAATCACCCGTCCGCCGTGCGGACGCACCTGGGGCCCTTCGCTCCGGACCCGCTCTGCCGGGTCCGGAGCGAAGGGCCTTGCCGCCGCGTCAGGTCTCGTCGGAGGAGGTCCGCCGGCGGGACAGGTACCAGGCCGTGCCGACGGACCCGGTGATGAGCGCCGTCCCCAGCCCGATCTGCTTCAGGTCGAAACCGCCGACGCTGCCGCCGACGCCGGCCCGGACACCCCGCTGCAGGGGAACGGGAGTGGGTGTGACCGGCCGGCCGCCGGCGATGGTGAGCCCGGTGCTGCCGCTCGCGCCGCCGCAGGAGAACGTCACGTCGTACACGGCCCCGGGTCTGGCGTCCCAGTCGACCATGGCGGTGGCCGAGGACTGCCCCGGCGGGATGGTGACGGTGTCGAAGACGCCGGAGGTGACCGTCGCGGTGCCCCGGCACCCGCCGTCCCGCTTCAGCAGCAGCGACACCTGGCCGCCCGCGGCGACGGTGGACGGCTGCACGCTGAAGGCGAACGGGGTGATGGGGGTGAGGCCGTGGTCCCCGTCACCGGCCACGGCGGCGGGTGCGGCGAAGGCCAGGGCGGTCGCGCCCAGCAGTGCGGCCGAAGCGACGCGTATCGCTCCCATGGTGATCCTCCAGCTCTCCGAGGAGCCTTGCCGCGGACCTGTTCCGCTTGCGCCAGAAATGCACCTCGATGATCGAAACGCTAGAAAAGGGAGCACGGGGCCGCGATCCCAGTAGCGCGAACGGGGCAATCGGGTACGCCGTACGGGGGACGCGGTGCGTGCGGACGGGGGACGCGCCCGGCGTGGCGCCCGTCCCCCGCCCGCCCGGGCCTCCCGGCCGGCACGTCAGCCGGGCAGATGTGGGAACAGCGCCGTGAAGGGTTCCGCCGATGCCGTGATCCCGCGACTGTAGGGGGAGTCGAAGTCCCAGATCAGGAAGAGCAGGAAGGCGATCAGGGCGGAGAACAGCCCGGCCAGGACCAGTTCCCGCGCGGTACGCCGGATCTGCAGCGCGAAGATCATTCCGACCGTCACCACGGCACCGGTGATCAGTCCGAACCACACCACCCCCGGCATGGTCGCGCCGGTGGAGTCGGCGCGGGCGCTGCGTGCGGTGTCCGCGAGCGTCACCTGGTCGAGCAGCGGCTGGTAGGCCTGCGCCTCGAAGTCCGACTTGGGCTGGTAGTCGGTGACGTCGCGGCGGACCTGGTCGAGCATCCGGCCGCCCTCGTCGGTCACCCGGCCGTGCTCCGCCATGGTCTTCCACTCGGTGGTGACCACGTAGTGCACGTAGGTGTCCACGTCGCCGCGGATCCGGTCGCGGACGTCGGGCGGGTAGACCCGGACCCGTTCCGAGATCTCGTGCAGCGCCTGTGCCTCCGTCTGCACCTGGTTCTGGGCGCTGCCGCGGGCCTCCCAGACACCGGCGATGGCCAGACCGAGGACGATGGCGTACACCACGCCGATCATCATCGTCATGTACTCGATGACGTCCGGCGTCTCGGTGGGGTCCTCGTCCTCGCTGGCCCTGCGATGGCGCAGAAGGGTCACGACGAGGACCACGAGGCACGCGGCCGCCATCGCGAGGGCGAGAACAAGCCAATCCGACACAGTGTGCCTCCAGGGGTCAGCGCGGGCGCAGTGCCGCGACGGCGAGCACCGCGGGCGCGGTGATGAGCAGGGTGAACGAGACCAGTGACGGACCGCCGCGGGGCACGTGCTGGTGCGCCGGGGTGCGGTACGCCGGATAGGCGACCGGGACCGGTGCCGGCGCGGGGCGCGGGCTCGGTTTCGGCTTCGGCGTCGGTCTCGGTGCCGCGACCGGAGCCGGCCGCGGCGGCAGGGGCTTCGGCTTCGGCGCAGGAGGGGGCGGAGGCGGAGGTGGTGGCGGCGGTGGCGCGGGCTTCGGCGCGTGGGTGGGCGGAGGGGGCGGAGCCGGCTCGGGGGTCGGCTTCGGCTTCGGCGGTGGTGGTGGCGGTGGTGGTGGTGGAGGAGGCGGCGTCGGGGTCGGCGTCGGCGTCGGGGGGCAGGGTGGGGTCGGTGTCGGGGCCGGGCATCGGACGGTGTGTCCGACGACGGCGACCGCCCCGTCGCCCGCCACGGCCACGGCGGTGATCCCGTCCGGTCCCGTCGAGGCGTACGCGCAGGCGTCGGCCGAGGCCGTTCCGCCCGGCGCGCCGACGAGCAGCCAGGTGAGCGCCGTCAGCGCGAGTGCCCGTATGACGCGGGAGGGACGGTTCTTCTGGGGTGCGTGCACGACGAAGATCATGGAACGCGGCGCGCCGGGTCACGCCGAAGTGTCCTGGATTGGCCACGAATTGGGTACCTCGGGCCCCCGGTGGCTGACGCGCGCGGCCGGGAGGCGGAGGTCGAGATCGAACGCTTGAGCGATCTGGTTCGAACACATCAGGGACTTCCGAAAGAAATTTGAGGCCCGTTTGAACACTCCTGCACCTCCCGCCCGTACCTAGGGCCATGCGCGGCGCTGCAGGGCGCTGCAACACTTATGCGAACAGCGGGAGTTACCAATGAAGACCTCCTGGCGGAGCGCCTCACTCGTAGCGTCAGCTGCGGCCGTGCTGGCGCTCACGACGGCGTGTGGTCAGGAAAACGCTTCTACGGGCACCCAGAACGTGGGCGCCACGTCGGCGGCGGGCGGTTACGGGACCAGCACCACCGCGGGTGCGGGCAACGGCTACGGAGCCGATTCCAAGGACCAGAGCGCCGCGGCCAAGCCGGCGGCTGCCGGCAATCTCACCGTGACCGAGAGCGCCAAGCTCGGCAAGGTGCTGACCGACGGCGCCGGATTCACCCTGTACCGCTTCGACAAGGACACCGCCGAGCCGCCGAAGTCGAGTTGTGACGGCGCCTGCGCGACCGCCTGGCCGCCGGTGCCCGCCGAGGGCGCCGAGGCCGCCACCGGTGTCGACAAGGCCCTGCTCGGCGAGGTCACCCGCGCCGACGGCTCCAAGCAGCTGACCATCGGCGGCTGGCCGATGTACCGCTACGCCAAGGACACCAAGGCGGGCGACGCCAACGGCCAGAACGTGGGCGGCACTTGGTTCGCCTCCGCTCCCGATGGCAAGAAGGCCACGCTGGCCGCCCTGCCGGGTCTGTCGGTCCGCAAGGACCCGAAGCTCGGTGACATCGTCGTGGACAAGAACGGCATGACGGTCTACCGCTTCATGAAGGACCAGGCCTGGCCCGTCTCGAAGTCGGCCTGCACCGGCGCCTGCCTGGAGAAGTGGCCCGCGGTCGCCCCGGTCTCCGCGAACGACACCAAGGGCGTCCAGAAGAAGGGCCTGATGGGCTTCACCCGCCCCGACGGCGTGAAGCAGATGACGGTCAACTGCTGGCCGATCTACACCTTCTCCGGTGACAGCGCCCCCGGTGACACCAACGGCCAGGGCGTGGGCGGCACGTGGTACGCCGTCTCGCCCGACGGAAAGCCGGTCGGCGCCGCCAAGTAGGGCAGTTCGACACCCCACGGTCGACCGGTTCGCCCGAAGAGGACGCGCCGCCCAGGGTCCGCCCCCTCCACCGGAGGGGGCGGACCCTTGTGTGCCCGGCGCCGGCGGAACGGGCGCCCGCGCGCCCCTGCCTGGCCGAACCTTTTCGGCCGTCGCCGGAACGTGAAAGATCCGGGCTGTGGCCCGGATGTGAAAGAACGGTCCGGTCCGGTCGGGGACTTGGACACGCTTCGTGACCCCGCGGAGCCTTTTGGAACGCTTCGCAATGATTTCGCGGCGGCCCTGCGTGGTGTGCGACGTATACGTTCGCAGTTGCCAATCGGGCACGTGCCTGAGGCAGTGACGTGGAACGGACGGTCAATTTCCGGTTTGACTCGCTCCTTTGGCGGGCGATCAGTAGCCTCAGCTCGAACACCGGATCGTCCGTGCCGTCGCCTACGCCTTGGAGAGATAGATGGAGCGTCCCGCCTGGGCCCCTCGCAGCATTGACATCTCAAGTCCGAGCGTCTCCCGGATATACGACTACTACCTGGGCGGTTCGCACAACTTCGAGGTCGACCGGGAAGCGGCGCGCAAGGCGATGGAGTTCATGCCGGGCCTTCCCAAGATCATGCAGGCGAACCGGGCGTTCATGCGCCGGGCGGTCAGGTACGCGGCCGGCGAGGGCATCGACCAGTTCCTCGACATCGGTTCCGGCATCCCGACGTTCGGCAACGTCCACGAGATCGCCCAGTCCGCCCGGCCCGGCGCGCGCGTCGTCTACGTCGACCACGATCCGGTTGCCGTCGCACACAGTCAGGCCGTCCTGCGGGAGAACGAGGACGCGGACGTCGTCGCCGCGGATCTGCTCAAGCCTCAAGAAATCCTGGGGAGTCACCAGGTTCAGCGGTTGATCGACCTGAAGAGGCCGGTTGCCCTGCTTCTCGTTGCCATACTTCACTTCGTGGAAGACGCGGACGACCCGTACCGGGCGGTGGCCGAACTGCGCGACGCCCTCGCGCCGGGAAGCATGCTCGTCGTCACGCATGCCTCGTTCGAGGGGATTCCGCTCCCGCGGGAGCAGGCCGAGGGCACGGTCGACGTCTACAAGGACATCCGCAACCCGCTGATCATGCGCACGCGCGACGAGATCGCGCGGTTCTTCGAGGGGTACGACATGGTGGAACCCGGACTGGTGCCGATGCCGGACTGGCGGCCCGACACGGCACCCGAGGACGAGGATCCCTATTCCTTCTCCGGGTTCGGCGGCGTGGGACGCACCGCGTGAGGGCCGAGCCGGACGGGCCGGAGGACAGACTCCGCCGGTTCGCGACGATCTGGAGCCGTGCGGTCTTCCCCGTCACCTCCACCTCGCTGACCCGGCCCGAGTTCGAGGAACAACTGCTCCCGCTCGCACGGCGGCTGAGCGAGGCCCTGCGGGCCCGGACCTTCGAGGCGGCGGAGGGGCGCGGTGTCGGCGCGGCCCTCGTCGCCGCGCACTGCACCGACCCCGAGGCCCTCAGCCGGGCCCTCGACTGCGTGGACGCGTATCTGGTGCTCTACTGCGGCGAGGACGGCCCCAAAGAGGCGCTGCGGACCCGCTCCGCCCGGCTCCAGCACGCCATGGCGGCCGGCTACGCGGAGGCATTGCGCGAGCGCACCCTGACCGAGCAGCAGGCCATCTCCCAGGCCGCGTTGACCGCCCGCAGCGCCGTCGCCGAGGCGCTGCACGACAGCGAGGCCCGCTTCCGCGCGGTGTTCGAGGGCGCGGCCATAGGCATCGGCATCGCGGACCTCGAAGGCAACATCCTCCAGTGCAACGGAGCCCTGCTGCGCATGTTCGGCGGCTCCGAGCAGACGATGCGCGGCCGCAAGGTCACCGAGTGGACGCACGCCGAGGACGCCCCTCAGGTGTGGCGGCTCTACGAGGAGCTGGTGCGCGGCGAGCGCGAGCACTACCACGTCGAGAAGGCGTTCTACCGCCCCGACGGCACGGCCCTGTGGACCAACCTGACCGTCTCCCTGCTGCGCGACGCGGACGGTGAACCCCAGTACCAGCTGGCGCTGATGGAGGACACGACCGAGCGGCGGCTGCTGAACCTGCGGCTGCGCTACGAGGCGACCCACGACGCCCTCACCGGACTGCCCAACCGGACCCTGTTCTTCGAGCGCCTGGAGAAGGCGCTGGCCGCGGGGGAGGGCCAGCGCTTCGGGCTCTGCTACCTCGACCTCGACGGCTTCAAGACCATCAACGACAGCCTCGGGCACGCGGCCGGCGACCGGCTGCTCGTCGAGGTCGCCGACCGGCTCCAGTCCTGCGCGACCGCCCCCGGCGAGATGGTCGCCCGGCTCGGCGGCGACGAGTTCGTGGCCCTCACCACCGGCCCGGGCACCGAGCGCGAGGTCGACGAGCTGGCCGGGCGCATCATGAACGCGCTCGTGACCCCGATCAGCATCGACGGCCGTGACCTGACCGTGCGCGGCAGCGTCGGCGTCGTCGAGGGCCCGGCCGGGGAGCGCGGCGCCGCCGAGGTGCTGCGCAGCGCCGACATCACGATGTACCGGGCCAAGTCCGCGGGCGGCAACCGCTTCGAGCTGGCCGACCCCGAGGCCGACGCCCGCGCCATCACCCGCAACGGACTCACCACCGCCCTCCCCGCCGCCCTGGACCGGGGCGAGTTCTTCATCGAGTACCAGCCGCTGGTGCACCTCGGGGACGGAAGCGTGCGCGGCGCGGAGGCGCTGGTGCGCTGGCTGCACCCGCAGCACGGGGTCCTCGGCCCCGACCGGTTCATCCCGCTCGCCGAGCACACCGGACTGATCGTGCCGCTCGGGCGCTGGGTCCTGGAGCAGTCGGTGCGCCAGGCCCGCAGCTGGCAGGAGCGGAACTCCGACGCGGGCCCGCTGCGCGTCAACGTCAACCTCTCGCCCTGCCAGCTGACCCACCCCGGTCTCGTCCAGGACACCGTCGACATCCTGGAGCGCGAGGGACTCGACGCGCAGGCCCTGTGCCTGGAGGTCACGGAGTCCGCGCTGATCGGCGCGGACGACGATCTGCTCAAGCCGTTGCGCAGGCTCGCCGAGATGGGCGTCGACATCGCGCTCGACGACTTCGGCACCGGGTACTCGAACCTCGCCAACCTCCGCCGGCTGCCCGTCAGCATTCTCAAGCTCGACCGGTCCTTCACCCAGGGCATGCAGCAGTTCCCGGCGGACCCGGTCGACCTGAAGATCGTCGAGGGCATCGTCTCGCTCGCCCACAGCCTCGACCTGGCGGTGACGGTCGAGGGCGTGGAGACGGGCGCGCAGGCCGAACAGCTGCGGATCCTGGGCTGCGACACCGCCCAGGGCTGGTACTACGCCCGTCCGGGCCCGCCCGAGCGACTGCACGAACTGGCGCTGGTCGACGCGGTCGGCTGAAGCCCGTCCCGCCCGGCACGCCTCCCCGGCGGAGGCGTGCCGCTCGGGGGCGGGCCACCCGGGACCCGCGGAACGTCCGGACCCGCGGAACGCCTCCCGTCCCGACGCCCTTCGACGGGTATGGCGGGCGGGGAGGCGTCGCCCCACGCCTCGCGCCCGGGCCCGCCGGTGGGTCTCATGGACGGGAGGACCTCCCACACATGGAGCTGAGACGGATGAGCACCGAACTTCAGGGCAGGACGGCCGTCGTCACCGGAGCCAGCAAGGGCATCGGACTCGCGGTCACGGAGGCGCTGGCCGGGGCGGGCGCGCGGGTGATCGCCGGCTCCCGCGGCCGCTCCGGGGCCCTCGACGCCCTGGCGGCGAAGGGGAACGTGACCTGGGTGGCGGCCGACCTCGCCGAACCGGAGGCCGCGGCCCGGCTCGTCGAGGCGGCGGGCGGGCGCATCGACGTCCTGGTCAACAACGTGGGTACGGCCCCCGCCCGCACCGGAGGTTTCCTGTCGGTCACCGACGAGGAGTGGCGGCGCACCCTCGATCTGAACCTCCTGACGGCCGTACGGGTCACCCGTGCGGCCCTGCCGGCGATGCTGTCCGCCGGAGAGGGCTCGATCGTGACCATCGCCTCGGTCAACGCCACCCTGCCCGACCCGCTGGTCGTCGACTACAGCGCGGGCAAGGCCGCCCTGGTGGCGTTCTCCAAGGCGCTGTCCAAGGAAGTCGGCCCGAAGGGCGTCCGCGTCAACACCGTGAGCCCGGGACCGGTGGAGACCGACCTGTGGCTCGGCGGCGGGGGCGTGGCCGAGACGGTCTCGGCCGTCGTCGGGGGCAGCCCGGGCGACGTGGTCGCCAAGGCCTCCGGCGCGACCGTCACCGGCCGTTTCTCCCAGCCGTCCGAGGTGGCCGAACTGGTCCTGTTCCTCGCCGGGGACCGCGCGCGCAACATCACCGGCAGCGACTTCGTCATCGACGGCGGCCTCATCCCGACCTGGTGACTTCCGGGCGGGGCACCGTCCGCCGTCAGCGTTCCAGCAGCATCCGCTGGAGCTCCCGGGCCGCCCGGGGCGGTGCCACGTCGCTGCGGTGCGCCAGGGCGATGGTCCGCTCAAGACCGGGCGGCGCCAGCGGCGTCACCCGCAGCCCCGCCCCCGACCGCGCGGCCACCATGCGCGGCACGACGGCCACCCCGAGACCGGCCCGGACGAAGCCGAGGACCGCGTCCATCTCACCGCCCTCGACCGCGAAGTCGGGCTCGAAACCCTCGGCGCGGCAGGCGGCCACGGTCAGCTCCCGCAGGTCGTAGCCGTGCCGGAACATCACCAGGCGTTCGCCCTCCAGATCGGCCACCCGCACGGTCCGCCGGCCGTTGCCGCCGCCGGGCACGGACGCCTCAGGCGAGGACACCACCACGAGGTCCTCGCGCAGCAGCTCCACCGTGGTCAGCGCGGGGGAGGGGGTGGGCAGGGGCAGGACGACGAGCGCCAGGTCGAGGGCGCCGCGCGCGAGCCCCCGGACCAGATCGTGCGAGCCGCCCTCCTCGATGAGCAGCCGGATGCCCGGATAGCGGTCGTGGAAGGCGCGCAGCACGTCGGGCAGCAGACCGGTGCACAGGCTCGGGGTCGCGCCGAGCCGCACCCGGCCACTGCGCAGCTGGGCCAGCTCCTGGACCTCGTGCCGGGCCGTGTCCGCGTCGGCGAGGATGCGCCGGGCCAGCGGCAGCAGGGCCTCGCCCGCGTCGGTGAGCGTGATGTTCCCCCGCGCCCGCAGGAACAGATCGGCCCCCAATTCCCGCTCCAGCGCCTTGATCTGCTGGGACAGCGAGGGCTGCGCGACATGCACGAGGTCGGCGGCCCGGGTGAAGTGCCGGGTCTCCGCGACGGCCACGAAGTACTGGAGCTGCTGGAACTGCACCCCCCGACGATAGCTCATCGCTATGGAAACGAGCCGTTCCATGTCTTGGACTGATCGGTTCCCGGCGGCCTACCGTCTCTTCCCATGGCTCTGGCAACGCGGACGGACCGACGGCCGTCCATGGCACGCACCGTGTGGGACAGCTCCGTCGGCAAGAAGACCGTGATGGCCGTCAGCGGCCTGATCATGCTGCTCTACCTGGTCGCCCACATGATCGGGAACCTGAAGATCTACTTCGGCGCGGGCGAGTTCAACCACTACGCCCACTGGCTGCGGACCGTCGGCGAACCCTTCATGCACTACGGCTGGACCCTGTGGCTCGTCCGCGTGGTCCTGGTCGTCGCCGTGGTCGCCCACGCCACATCCGCCTACCAGCTCAGCCGCCGCGACCTCAGGGCCCGGCCGAGCGGCTACGCGCACAAGAAGCGCCGCGCGAGCTACGCCACCCGCACGATGCGCTGGGGCGGGGTCATCCTCGGCCTGTTCATCGTCTGGCACCTCCTCGACCTGACCACCGGCACCGTGCACTCCGGCGGCTTCCAGGAGGGCCACCCGTACCAGAACGTCGTGGACACCTTCTCCACCTGGTACGGCGACGTCGTCTACATCGTCGCGATGCTGGCGCTCGGCCTGCACGTCCGGCACGGCTTCTGGAGCGCCGCCCAGACCCTCGGGGCCGGCAGCCGCACCCGCGACCGCGCCCTGAAGACCGTCGCCAACGTCCTCGCAGCGCTGCTCACGGCCGGCTTCATCGCCGTACCCGTGGGCGTCATGACCGGAGTGGTGAGCTGAAATGACCACCGAATACACCCACTTCACGACCGGGGAGCCGGTCGCCGACACCAAGGCGCCGGCCGGACCGGTCGAAGAGCGCTGGGACAGGCGCCGGTTCGAGGCCAAGCTGGTCAACCCGGCCAACCGCCGCAAGCACACCGTGATCGTCGTCGGCACCGGCCTCGCTGGCGGCTCCGCGGGCGCCACCCTCGCCGAACAGGGCTACCACGTCGTCCAGTTCTGCTTCCAGGACTCCCCGCGCCGGGCCCACTCCATCGCCGCCCAGGGCGGCATCAACGCGGCCAAGAACTACCGCAACGACGGCGACTCCGTGCACCGGCTGTTCTACGACACCGTCAAGGGCGGCGACTTCAGGGCCCGCGAGTCCAACGTCCGCCGCCTGGCGCAGATCTCCGTCGAGATCATCGACCAGTGCGTCGCCCAGGGCGTGCCGTTCGCCCGCGAGTACGGCGGCCTGCTCGACACCCGCTCCTTCGGCGGCGTCCAGGTCTCCCGCACCTTCTACGCCCGCGGCCAGACCGGCCAGCAGCTCCTGCTCGGCGCCTACCAGGCGCTGTCCCGGCAGATCGCCGCCGGGAACGTCGAGATGCACCCGCGCACCGAGATGCTCGACCTCGTCGTCGTCGACGGACGTGCCCGCGGCATCGTCGCCCGCGACCTGGTCACCGGGAAGATCGAAACCCACTTCGCGGACGCCGTCGTCCTGGCCAGCGGCGGCTACGGCAACGTCTTCTACCTGTCGACGAACGCCATGAACTCCAACGCCACCGCGATCTGGCGCGCCCACCGGCGCGGCGCCCTCTTCGCGAACCCCTGCTTCACCCAGATCCACCCCACCTGCATCCCGCGCACCGGCGACCACCAGTCCAAGCTCACCCTGATGAGCGAGTCGCTGCGCAACGACGGTCGCATCTGGGTCCCCAAGGCACAGGGCGACACCCGCCCGCCCGGCGAGATCCCCGAGGACGAGCGCGACTACTACCTGGAGCGGATCTACCCCTCCTTCGGCAACCTCGTGCCCCGCGACATCGCCTCCCGCGCCGCCAAGAACGTCTGCGACGAGGGCAGGGGCGTGGGCCCCGGCGGCCAGGGCGTCTACCTCGACTTCGCCGACGCCATCCGGCGCATGGGCCGGGCCGCGGTCGAGGAGAAGTACGGCAACCTCTTCGACATGTACGCCCGGATCACCGCCGAGGACCCGTACACCGTGCCCATGCGGATCTACCCCGCCGTGCACTACACGATGGGCGGACTGTGGGTCGACTACGACCTCCAGACCACCGTCCCCGGCCTGTTCGCCATCGGCGAGGCCAACTTCTCCGACCACGGCGCGAACCGGCTCGGCGCCTCCGCCCTCATGCAGGGCCTTGCCGACGGCTACTTCGTCCTGCCGGCGACGATCAACGACTACCTCGCCCGCCACCCGCACCGCGCCGAGGACGCCCTGGACGACGAACACCCCGCCGTGCAGGAGGTGCTGGCCGAGACCGAGGACCGGCTGCGGCTCCTGCTCGCCGTCGACGGCGACCGCACCCCCGACTCCTTCCACCGTGAACTCGGCGAACTCATGTGGGAGTTCTGCGGGATGGCCCGCACCGACAGCGGGCTGCGCAAGGCCCTCGAACGCATCCCGCAGATCCGCGAGGAGTTCTGGCGGCGCATCAAGGTCCCCGGCAGCGGCGAGGAGTTCAACCAGTCGCTGGAGAAGGCCAACCGGATCGTCGACTACCTCGAACTGGCCGAGCTCATGTGCCTCGACGCACTGAACCGCGCCGAGTCCTGCGGCGGCCACTTCCGCGAGGAGTCCCAGACCCCGGACGGCGAGGCGGCCCGCCGCGACGAGGAGTTCTCGTACGCGGCCGCCTGGGAGTTCACCGGCACCGGCACCGCTCCCGTCCTGCACAAGGAAGACCTGGTCTTCGAGTACGTCCACCCCACCCAGCGGAGCTACGCATGAAGCTCACCCTGCGCGTCTGGCGGCAGAAGAACGCCGACGCCGACGGAGCGATGTCCACGTACGAGGTGGACGGCATCTCGGCCGACATGTCGTTCCTGGAGATGCTCGACACCCTCAACGAGGAGCTCATCCTCGCCGGCGATGACCCCGTCGCCTTCGACCACGACTGCCGCGAGGGCATCTGCGGCGCGTGCAGCCTCGTCATCAACGGCGACGCGCACGGACCCGAGCGCACCACCACCTGCCAGCTGCACATGCGCTCCTTCCGCGACGGCGACACCATCGACGTCGAACCGTGGCGCGCCGCCGCCTTCCCGGTCGTCAAGGACCTCGTCGTCGACCGCTCCGCCTTCGACCGGATCATCCAGGCCGGCGGCTACATCACCGCCCCGACCGGCGCCGCCCCCGAGGCGCACGCCACCCCCGTGCCCAAGCCCGACGCCGACTTCGCCTTCGAGCACGCCGAATGCATCGGCTGCGGGGCCTGCGTGGCCGCCTGCCCGAACGGCGCCGCCATGCTGTTCACCTCGGCCAAGATCAACCACCTGAACGTGCTGCCGCAGGGCGCCCCCGAACGGGAGACCCGCGTCCTCGACATGGTCGGGCAGATGGACGAGGAGGGCTTCGGCGGCTGCACCCTCACCGGGGAGTGCGCGACCGCCTGCCCCAAGGGCATCCCGCTGTTCTCCATCACCGCCATGAACAAGGAGTGGCTGCGCGCCACCCGCAAGGCGGGGCGCCGTTAAGGCCGAAGTCGTTCGCCGTACGGTGCGGACGGGCGGGACCGGGTGTGGTGCTCATACCCGGTCCCGTCTCGCTTTTGCGGGGCACCCCTGTCATTCAGCATCCCCACATCCGCCCTCCTGGCACTGGTCACGCAGGCGCCAACCGGCGTCGGAAGAACAGGAGCGCGCAGACCGTTCGGATCCGGCCTGCCGCACCCCGGGCTCCCGACTCCCCTGGAGCACGGGGTTCCCCTCCGCCGAACCGGCCCGTGACCAGGAGAGTGCCATGACCGGCGTTTCCACCCTCGACACCCCGAGCGAGCCCCTCGCCCCCACCCGCTACACCGTCACCCTGGCCCGCACAGAGGCCGACGTACGGGCCGCGCAGCAGCTGCGACACGACGTCTTCGCCGGGGAGATGGGCGCCCTCCTGAACACCCCGCAGCCCGGTCTCGACATCGATGCCTTCGACGCGTACTGCGACCACCTGCTCGTCCGCGACACCCACAGCGGCCAGGTCGTCGGCACCTACCGGCTGCTGCCGCCCGACCGTGCCGCCGTCGCCGGCCGCCTCTACTCCGAGAGCGAGTTCGACCTCGGCCCGCTGGCCGGAATACGCACCTCCCTGGTCGAGGTCGGCCGCTCCTGCGTCCACCCCGACCACCGCGACGGCGCGGTCATCGGACTGATCTGGGCGGGCATCGCCCGCTACATGGTCGACGGCGGCCACGAATGGCTCGCCGGCTGCTGCTCCGTCCCGCTCGCCGACGGCGGAACCCTCGCCGCGGGCACCTGGGACCGGGTCCGGGACAGGCACCTGGCCCCCGAGGAGTTCCGGGTCCGTCCGCTGCTGCCCTGGAGCCCCGAGGGCGTCGCCCGCCCGGCCCGCACCGAACTGCCCCCGCTGCTGCGCGGATACCTCCGCCTCGGCGCCTGGGTGTGCGGCGAACCCGCGCACGACACGGACTTCGGGGTCGCCGACCTGTACGTGCTGCTGTCGATGCGCCGGGTCAACCCGCGCTATCTGCGGCACTTCCTCTCGCTCGTCCCCGCCTGATGAGCACGCCCCGCACCGGAGCGCCCCACCCGCCGGCCCTCCTTGGCCCCGGGTCCGCCGCGGTCCCGGAACCCGCGCCGCCCGCCGACGCCGTCCCGTCGCCCCGACGGCCCGTCCCCGACCCCTCCGAGGATTCGCGGCCCACCCCGGGTTCCGGCCAGGGCCCGCGGCCGGTTGCCGGACCGGTGAGGGTCGCGCGGCCCGACGCCGGCCCCGCCGAGACCCTGAGGACCGTCGCCGGTCATGGCCGGCTTCCCGCCACCGATCCCGCCCGCGCCCCGCGCCCGGGCGTCCGGCCCGTGGCCGAGCGGCGGCGTGGTGCCGGTCCCGTCCGGCCCCGGAGGACCGGCGCCGGGCCCGTACGGACGGCCAGTGCCTGGCTGCCCACCGCGCCCTGTTCGCCGCGCGACTGCGTGGAGTCCGGGCGCCCCTGGACGGGCGCGATCCGGGCCGCCCTCCGGCTGGCCGCGCTGCTGGCCGTGGTCGTGTGCGGGGTCGCCCTGGTCCCGCTGATCGCACGGCTGCCGGACGGGTCGCGGCGGAGGTGGATCCGCCGCTGGTGCCTGGCCGTGGTGCACACCGCCGGGGTCCGGACCCGGATCACCGGGGCCGCCCCGCCCGCCGGCGGGGTCCTGATCGTGTCCGACCATGTCTCCTGGCTGGACATCCCGCTGCTCGCCGCCGTCCGCCCGGCCCGGATGGTCGCCAAGACCGAGGTGCGGGGCTGGCCCGTGGCGGGCGCGCTGGCCGCCCGGGGCGGCACCCTCTTCATCGACCGGGACCGGCTGCGCGCCCTGCCCGGCACGGTGGACGAGGTCGCCGCCACCCTGCGCGGCGGTTCGGCCGTCGCCGCGTTCCCCGAGGGCAGTACCTGGTGCGGCCGGGGCCGGGGCCGCTACCGCCGGGCCCTCTTCCAGGCCGCGCTGGACGCCGGGGTGCCGGTCCAGCCGGTCCGCATCCGGTACCTGTCCGGCGACGGAACCGCGAGCACCGCGCCCGCGTTCGTCGGCGAGGACTCCCTGCTCGCCTCGCTCTGGCGGGTGGTCTCGGCCCGCGGTCTGGTGGCCGAGGTGAGTGTCCGCCCCCTGCTCCCGGCAGGAGCCCACCGGGACCGCCGTTCCCTGGCCGAGGCGGCACGGGGGTGCACCGGCGACCCCGGACCACCGTCCGGGACGCACGGGTGAGACCGGGAAGGGTGGCGGCATCCCCGGCATCGGGGTGCTCCGGAGGCCCGGGCCCACCGCTCGGGACGCACCGCTGAGACCGGGAAGGGCGGCAACACCCTGCGGCCGTACCGGCCTTGGGCATGCGCGGCACCCCGGGTGCGACCACCTTCGACGTCCGCCCGGAGCGCTGCCCCGCCGCTAGCGACGGCCGGCCAGCGCGCGGGCGAGGTGGGGTGCCGTTCGGCCCGGTGCCGTCGCCATCCGCTCGGGCGGTCCGGCGGCCACGATGCGGCCGCCCTCGTCACCCCCGCCCGGGCCCAGATCGAGGACCCAGTCGGCGCCCGCCACCACCGTCATGTCGTGCTCCACCACCACGACGGTGTGACCGGCGTCGACCAGCCCGTGCAACTGCCGCATCAGCACCTCGACATCGGCCGGGTGCAGTCCCGTCGTCGGCTCGTCGAGCAGATAGAACGTGTGCACCCGCCGTACCCGCTGCAACTCGCTCGCCAGCTTGATGCGCTGGGCCTCGCCGCCCGACAGCTCCGTGGCGGGCTGGCCGAGCCGCAGATAGCCGAGACCCACGTCGAGCAGTGTGCCGAGGCTGCGCGAGACGGCCGGGGTGTCCGCGTCGGCGAAGAAGCGCGCCGCCGCCTCCACCGTGAGATCGAGGACCTGTGCGATGTTCCGCCCCCGGTACGTCACTTCGAGGGTCTCGGGGTTGTAGCGCGCGCCGCCGCAGTCCGGGCAGGGCGCGTAGGTGCTCGGCAGGAACAGCAGTTCCACGCTGACGAACCCCTCGCCCTGACAGGTCTCGCAGCGCCCGCCGGCCACGTTGAAGGAGAACCGCCCCACCCCGTAACCGCGCGCCGAAGCCTCCTCCGTCGCGGCGAACACCTTCCGCACGACGTCGAACAGCCCCGTGTACGTGGCGAGGTTGGAGCGGGGCGTCCGGCCGATGGGCTTCTGGTCGACGCTCACCAGCCGTCCGACGCCCGCGAGTTCCTCGCTCAGCTCGCCGATCAGCGTGGACTTCCCGGAGCCGGAGACCCCGGTGACCGCGGTGAACACACCCAGCGGGAACTCGGCGGTGACCCCGCGCAGATTGTGCCGGGTGACCGGGCCGACGGACACCACGCCCCGGGGCTCGCGCACGGTCCGCGCCGGCCCGGGGGAGCGGTCGAAGAGGAAGCGCCCCGTCGCCGACTCCCCGACGCCCTCCAGCGCGGCGACCGGACCGCTGTGCAGGACCCGTCCGCCGTGTTCCCCGGCCCCCGGGCCCACGTCGACCAGCCAGTCGGCGCCGCGCACCACGTCGAAGTGGTGCTCCACGACGAACACCGAGTTGCCCGCCGCCTTCAGCCGCTCCAGCACCGTCACCAGCGCCTCGGTGTCCGCCGGGTGCAGCCCGGCGGACGGCTCGTCGAGGACGTACACCACACCGAACAGCCCGGAGCGCAACTGCGTTGCCAGGCGCAGGCGTTGGAGTTCGCCCGCCGAGAGGCTGGGAGTGGCCCGGTCGAGGCTCAGGTACCCGAGTCCGAGCTCCACCACGGGGGCGATACGGGCCGCGAGATCCTCGGTCAGCACCCGGGCGGTCTCGGATCCGGCCGGGAGGGACCGCGCGAGCTCGGTCAGCGGCAGCGCGGCCAGTTCCGCGATGGTCCGCCCCCCGAACGTCACCGCAAGTGCCTCGGGCCGCAGCCTGCTGCCGCCGCACGCCGGACAGGGAGCGGTGGCGAGGAAGCGCTCGGCCTTGGCCCGCAGGGTCGCGCTCTTCGTGTCCGAGAAGGTCTTCAGCACATAGCGCCGGGCGCTCATGTACGTTCCCTGGTAAGGGCGTTGGATCCGGTCGGCCTCGCGCACCGGATGCACGGTGACCACCGGCTGCTCGTCCGTGAACAGGATCCACTCCCGCTCCTCGGCGGGCAGTTCGCGCCAGGGCCGGTCCACGTCGTGGCCGAGCGTGTCGAGGATGTCCCGCAGGTTCTTGCCCTGCCAGGCACCCGGCCAGGCGGCGATCGCGCCCTCGCGGATCGTCAGCGCGGGATCGGGGACCAGCAGCTCCTCCGTCGTACGGTGCACCCGGCCCAGACCGTGACACTCGGGGCACGCCCCGGCGGCCGTGTTCGGCGAGAACGCGTCCGAGTCGAGCCGCTCGGCGCCCGCCGGATACTCGCCCGCACGCGAGAACAGCATCCGCAGGGAGTTGGACAGATTCGTGACCGTGCCGACGGACGACCGCGAGGTGGGCGCCGATCTGCGCTGCTGCAGCGAGACGGCCGGCGGCAGCCCGGTGATCTCCCCGACCTTCGGCGCCCCGACCTGGTGGATCAGGCGCCGCGCGTACGGGGCGACCGACTCGAAGTACCGCCGCTGCGCCTCGGCGTAGATCGTGCCGAAGGCCAGCGACGACTTCCCGGACCCGGACACGCCCGTGAACACCACGAGCAGGTCCCGCGGGATGTCGACGTCGACGCCCCGCAGATTGTGTTCCCGGGCGCCTCGGACGCGGACGCGGGAGTCGTGGGGGCGGCCGTCGGGGCTGGGCATCGGCGGGACTCCTGGGGGGCGGCCCGTACCGCGGGCCGGTGGTCCGCGGCCCGGCCGTCGGCGGGGCAGAGGGCGAACCCCACGATCCCAGGGCCTCTCCGACCCCGCGACCCGGGGGCGCCGGTGCCGGTCGGGCCCCGTGACCCGGACGCGCCGGCGCCGGTCAGGACGGCAGGTCACCCCCGCCCGGCGGCCGTCCACCGGGCACGTTCTCCAGTTCCAGCAGCTGTCGCTTGCGCTCCAGGCCTCCGGCGTAGCCGGTGAGCGCCCCGGTCGCGCCGATCACCCGGTGGCAGGGGCGGACCACCAGCAGCGGGTTCGCCCCGATCGCCGTACCGACGGCACGGACGGCGGCCCTGGAGGCGCCGATCCGCGCCGCGACCTCCCCGTAGCTGACCGTGGTGCCGTACGGGACGGTCTCCAGGGCCTTCCACACACGCTGCTGGAACTCGCTTCCGCTCGTCACGTACTCGATGTCGAAGCAGGTCAGTCGGCCGTCGAAGTACGAGCGCAGCTGGGCGACGATCTCGCGGAAGGCGTCCGCGTCCTCGTGCCAGCCCTCCTGGACGACCGCGCCGCGCTTCTGTTCCGGCACGGACAGCGAGGCGAGCGCGGTGCCGCCCCGGGCGGTCGCGGACGCCTCACCCACCAGCAGCAGTCGGCCGAGCGGGCTGTCCATGGTCGTGTAGACCGTCATCGGTCCGGTCCTTTCGAGGTCTGCCGGCGTCTTCACCCCCTACGGTGCGCCCTGCGCGGCCCTCCGTCCGGCGGGATTCGGACAGAGCGCTGGGCGGGCGGCCCCGGGCCACCGTACGGGACGGGCCGCCGGCCGCTGGGGTCGCGCCGGGGCCGGTGCGGGCCCACGATCGAAGTCGACCACTCCGTACGGCACAGGAGTCCCCATGGTCTGGATCCCGCAGATCTCCGACCTCGTCGACCGGCTCGGCGCCGCCGGCCTCGCCGACGCCCTGCGCGACCCGGCGGCGGCCACCGTGCCCGTCGCGCTCGACGATCCGGAGGCCGGCCGGATCAGCGGGGTCGGGGTCCTGGAGGCCTGGCTGGCCGTCCAGGACACCTTCCGGGCGGAACGCAAGGCGGAGATCGAGGAGGTCGCGACCACGTTCGGCGAGGAGCGGGCCGTGGGGGAGTGGGTCGTCCATCTGGAGGGCGAGGACGGCGCGCGGGTCGGGCTGCCCGTGGCCGCCGCCGTGGACCTGGCCTCCCCGCTGCCCGTACGGATCCACCACTCCCGGCTGCCGCTGGGCGGCCGTCACGTGGTGCGCCGCCCGATGGTGCCGCCGGACCCGTCGGCGCGTGCCTCGGACGTGGTGGGCGCCTATCTGGCGGCCCTCGCCGCGGGGGACACCGCGGCCGTCGTCGCCGCCTTCGCGCCGGACGGGTCCTTCCGCGGGCCGTCCGCCGACGCGCACCCGCACACCGGGACCGGGGAGCTGACCGCGCTCTACGACGCCTTCTTCGCCGCGGGCGGCGGCATCCCGCTCACCCTGTGCACCCTGACCGAGGACGGCACCCGCAGCGCCTTCGAGTACGTCCTCGACCGCTGGGGCGGCACCGGACTGCCGCCGCAGCCGGGCCTCGCGGTCTGTGTCCGCGGCGCCGATGGCCTGATCGCGTCGGCACGGGTGTACGACGACGTGGAAGCCCCGGTCGCGTAGGGCTGCCGGACGCCCGCGGCGGGCAGGGATGTCTCCTCGGACCTCCCCCTCCCACCCCACGGCAGCGAGAGCAGGAGTGAGCATGCGCTACGTGAAGCTCGGTTCCACGGGTCTGGACGTGTCCCGGATCTGCCTCGGCTGCATGAGTTTCGGCCTGCCCGACCGGGGCGTCCACGCGTGGACCCTCGACGAGGACGCCTCGCGCCCCCTGATCCGCCGGGCCCTGGAGTCCGGGATCACCTTCTTCGACACCGCCAACGTGTACTCGGACGGCACCAGCGAGGAGATCCTCGGACGGGCGCTCGGGGAGTTCGCGCGCCGCGACGAGATCGTCATCGCCGGCAAGGTCAACGGCGCGATGCACGAGGGCCCCAACGGCCGCGGTCTGTCGCGCAAGGCGATCATGACGGAGATCGACAACAGCCTGCGCCGCCTCGGCACGGACCACATCGACCTCTACCAGATCCACCGCTACGACCACCACACCCCCGTCGAGGAGACGATGGAGGCGCTGCACGACGTGGTCAAGGCGGGCAAGGTCCGTTATCTCGGGGCGAGTTCGATGTACGCGTGGGAGTTCTCCAAGGCCCAGTACACGGCCACGCTGCACGGCTGGACGCGGTTCGTGTCCATGCAGAACCACTACAACCTCCTGTACCGCGAGGAGGAGCGCGAGATGCTGCCGCTCTGCGCCGACCAGGGGGTCGGTGTCCTGCCGTGGAGCCCGCTCGCCCGGGGCCGGCTCACCCGCGACTGGGAGACGACCACCGAACGCAGCCGGGGCGACGCGTTCGGCCGGAAGCTGTATCAGGAGGGCGACCGCGAGATCGTGGACGCGGTCGCGCGGATCGCCGCCGGGCGGGGGGTGCCGCGGGCCCGGGTCGCGCTCGCCTGGCTGCTGGGGCGCGACGGGGTGACCGCGCCCATCGTCGGCGCCACCCGGGAGGAGCACATCGACGACGCGGTCGCCGCGCTCGGCCTGGAACTCTCGGAGAAGGAGACCGAGGAGCTGGAGGAGCCGTACACCCCCCGGGCGATCAGCGGTCACTGACACCCCGTCTCCGCCCGGTCCGGGCCTCCGGGCCCGGCCCGCTCACCTGGGAATTCCGTGCGGAAAGGCGCTCCGATGAGCGCGTGAGAGCGCTCCCATTGCGGAGACATCGGACGGAAGGGCGGACCGCCGGGTTTCCGAATTTCTTTTGGAGCGAACCGGCTGACATTTATTCAATATCCGCCCCGCGCATCGCGATAAGGGAAAATCGGGGTTCACTTGTTCCGGCTCGCCGACCTGTGCAAAGGTGGGCGTTGTCGGCGTGCAGACAATAGTGGTTTCGTTCTGCGCGCGTGTGGCGCCCCCGCACCCCCTCGCCCGAAAGGACCGCCGGAGGTGGTGGTTCGCGACGTCACCCCCAGCGGGCAGACCCTCCGGTTCCGACGGGCGGTCCACATACCCACTGGTATGGACTATTCGGCGCGCTGCCCTTGGAAGGAAAGCGGACGTGAATGACGGAACGCTGCCTCATTCGTCTGACCCCGACCGCTTGTTCGAGGTGTCGGATGAACGGCTCGCGGCCGAGCTGAAGAGGCAGGGAGGCGCGTCGGCGAACTATCCGGTCGGAGAACTCCTGGACCGCCACTGGGAGGCGGTGTTCTCCTACGCGCGACTGTGCACCGGTGGGGTGCGTCCCGCCGGAATGCTCACCACCGCTTCTTTCACGCGTCTGTTCGGGGATTCGCTGCACCAGGGCGGTCCGAGCGCCGCCTGGCGGCCCCAGCTGCTCGTCACCGTCCGCCGTATCGCGGCCGAGTGGCTCGCGGACCAGCGGCGCGAACTGCTCGACCCCGCTCTCCTGGCCGAAGCCGGCGGGGAGGGCGGGCAGGACCGGGCGGCGGCACGGCTGCTGCCGCCGGAGAACCGGCGTCTGATCTCCCGGGCGTTCCAGCGGCTGCCCGAACCGGCCCGCTGTCTGCTCTGGCACGGGGAGGTGGAGGCCGAACGGCCCGAGGTGCCCGCCGCCCTGCTGGGGATCTTCCCCGAGGACGCGGTCACGGAACTGGAGCGGGCCAGGGAACGGCTGCGCCAGGAATGCCTGGAGATCCACCACGAACTGGCCCCCAGCCAGGAGTGCCGCCGCTACCACCGCATGCTCGACGTCTCCTTCCGGCGCGGCGGCACCGTCCTCGACCCCGACCTGCGCACCCACATGGACGAGTGCGGGCACTGCCGTCACGCGGCCGAGCAGCTGAGCGTGTTCAACGGCGATCTCGCCGTCCCGCTCGCCGAGGCGGTGCTCGGCTGGGGTGGCCGGGCGTACGCGACCTCGCGGTGGGAGCGGGCCGCGGCGGCTGCGGCGGCCCGGCAGCCCCAGGGCGACCCGGGCGGCCCCGGCACCGCCTTCGACGGCGGACCGGCGGATGCCGCCGGCGGCCCGGTCCCCGGGGACGGGGCCGCGGGAGCGGGCACGGGTCCGGCCTTCACGGGCGCGGCCGGCGCCGGCCCGTCCTTCCCGGGCGGAGACGGCGGTGCGGGTTCCGTGTTCCCGGGTGGAGACGGCGGTGCGGGTCCCGTCTTCCCGGGTGGAGACGGTGGTGCGGGTTCCGTCTTCCCGGGTGGAGACGATGGTGCCGGTTCCCCGTTCATGGGCGCGGACGGTGGTACGGCCTTCGGCGCCGCCGGGGGCCCGGGCGGCGGTACCCCCGAGATCGTCGAGTTCCGGCCCGACGCCGACGACGTACGGCCGCCCGGCCTTCCCCCGCGCACGGCGACGGACGGCTTCCCCTTCCCCGGCACCGCGTCCGCGGCCGACGAGGCCACCGCGCAGCTGCCGGAGGTCCCGTCCGGGGAGGACGCCCCCGCAGGGGACGGGGACGGAGTTCGCGCGCGCCGCCGGTCCGCGTCCCGGACCGCTCCGGGACCACGCGCCTCCCGCCGGGCCGCCGGGCGCAAGGCCTCGCGGCGCACCCCGGGACGCCGCAACGTCACCCTCGCCGTACTGACCCTCAGCGCCCTGGTCGCGGTCCCGCTGATCCTGTGGGCGTCCGACTCGGACCCCGGCAACGGCACCGACGACGACGGCCACACCTCCGCGGCGCCCAGCGGGGGCACGAGCCCGTCGTGGGCCCGCAACGGGGAGAAGAAGGACGGTGTTCTGCGCGGCCGGCTGCGCAACACCGCGACCGGACAGTGCGTCGGCCTCGTCGGCTCGGACCCCGCGCCGGGTACCGAGGCCCGGCTCGTCCCGTGCTCCTCGGAGTCGGCCACGGACTGGTCGTACGGGACGGACAAGATGATGCGCGTCGCGGACCACCCGAACCTGTGCCTCGACTCGCACCTCGGCTACTCGGTCCAACTGGCCGCCTGCACGGGCCCGTCGGCGGGTTCGGCGAGTGGTTCACCGAAGTCCGCCACGCAGAGCTTCCGCTACGACTTCACCTCCAGGGGCCTGCTCGTACCGCGCGGGACCCCGGATCTGGCCCTCGCACCCGCCGCGGACAGCGGGGACTCGGCGCTCGTCCTCAAGGTCCGCGAGAACGTGCCGCTCCAGCGCTGGACACTCGACAGATCGGCGCCCTCGCTCCAACTGGAGGTCGTCAACTGGGACTCCACGGAGGGTGACGCGAAGGGCTCGGGCAAGCGGAAGTCCTCCCCGTCGGCGACGGCACCCAACGCCGCTCCCACGCCGACCCCGACGGCAACGGCCTCCGGCCGGGCAACTCCTTCCGCGGAACCGTCCGGCACCTCCTGCGCCTCCACGTCGGCCGGCTGCCCGGGCGACGGGTGGGGCGACGCGGCGCGGGACGGCGGATACGGCACCGGGTCCGGCTTCGGCGACGGCTCGTTCGGCGGAGGGGGCCGGGGCGGCCACCGGTGAGAGCACCGGCGGCCGCAGGAGCCCGGACCCCGTAGGCCGCCCGAGCCCGGTCCGTCAGGACGACGGGGCGCCGGCCGACGCGGTGGCGGAGTCCGACGGTCCCGCCGTACCCAGGAACTCCGCCCAGCCGCCGAGCGGTGACCGGCCCGGTTCGAGCGTGCGCAACTTCCGCAGGACCGCGGGGTCCTGGGCCTCCAGCCACTGGACGAGCTGGCGGAAGGAGACCATGCGGACGTCGTCGTGCGCCGCCATCCGGGTCAGGGCCTCCTCGACGGCGTCCATGTAGATGCCGCCGTTCCAGCGCTCGAAGTGGTTGCCGATGAAGAACGGGGCCCGGTTGCTCTCGTAGGCGCGGCGAAAGCCCGCGAGGTAGCTGTCACGGGCCTGGGTGCGCCAGAAGGCGTAGCGGGTACGGTCGCCGAGCGGGTTGGAGTTCGACTGATTGGCCATCAGGTTGTAGTCCATGGACAGGACTTGGAAGGAGTGGCCGGGGAACGGGATCGACTGGAGCGGGAAGTCCCAGATCTTGCCGCCCTGCACCTTCGAGGGCCACATCTGGAGACCGCCGGGCGAACTGGCGTCGTACTTCCAGCCGAGGGCGGCGGCCGTCGGCAGCAGGTTCGACTGGCCCTCCAGGCAGGGAGTGCGGCCGCCGGTCAGTTCCTTCTCGTAGTCGAACGGCAGCGGTTCCAGGTCGGTGAACCCCGTGTTGGTCCGCCATTCCTTCACGAACGACTTGGCCTGCTCTATCTCGCTGCGCCACTCGGCGGGCGACCAGCGGCGGACGCCGTCCTCGCCGCAGAAGTGACCGTTGAAGTGGGTGCCTATCTCGTGTCCCTCCAGCCAGGCCGCGCGTATCTGCTGGAGTGTGGCGTGGATGTGCCGGTCGGAGAGATAGCCGATGGCGGACGCGCCGACCGGGTGCTGCGGCGGGCGGTAGAGGTGCTTCTTCGACTCCGGCAGCGTGTAGATGCCGCTGAGGAAGAACGTCATCGACGCCCCGTGCCGGGCGGCGACCTCGCGGAACCGGGAGAACAGCTTGTTGCTCAGTTCGCCCGCGCCGTCCCAGGAGAACACCACGAACTGCGGGGGACGTTCACCGGGCTTCAGCCGCGTCGTCTTCGGCTGCTTCGGCTGGGGTCCGGTGTCCGCCGTGGAGCCGTCCCCGATCTTCCGGACCGGTACGGGGCGCGCGCGGACCTCGCCGCCGCCTCCCATGGACCAGTCCCTGGCCGAGCAGGCCGACAGCGCTCCGAGCGCGCCCGCCGACGCCGTCGCCGTCAGCAGCCGCCTGCGCGATACACCGCTCATCGTTCATCCCCCGAGGTTCTGGGCACCGGCCGGGGTCGTGGGGCCGGTGGCTTCGTCCGTACGACGCGCGCCGTTCGCGGGGTGCGTCAAACGGTGTGATGCGCGAAATTCCGGAAAGGGTCGCGGGAAGCGGGACGTGTTTCCGTTCTGTGACATATCGCGTTGCCCGAGGGGCGGTTGGTGGAGCGGGGGAGCCGTAGGGCACGGCGACGGCGGGGTGCCCGGACGGGGCCGCCCCGTTGCCGTCGCCGTCGCCGTCGCCGGTGCCTGCTGCCACTGCTGCCACTGTTGGTGCGGTGGTGCGGTGGTGCGGTGGTGCGGTGGTGCGGTGGTGCGGGTGCCGGCACCCGCACCGGTGGTGGTTCCGGGCCGCTCCGCCGCCGTCACGGGCGACGGTGCGGCCGGTGCGGGCGTCCGGTCAGGGGGCGGTGCCGGGGCTGAGGACCGTCAGACGGACCGAGGACGCGTTGCCGGAGACGGGCACCTTTCCCTGCGTCCATGCCACGGTCAGGGAGTCCAGCTCGTCGGGCGGCGTCACGATCAGCGACGCGGGCGTCGCCGTGTTCGCCCCGCTGATCTCCGGGTTGGAGAAGGTGAGGCCCGACCAGGCGCTGCGTCCCGGCGCGAGCACGATCGTGGTCGGCGTGCCCGGCGACCGCTGCGGGTCGGGTCCGAGCTGCTTGCCGGACGCGTCGACGAACGCCGCACCGGGGTAGCCCCGCACGGTGCAGGTGCGGCCCGACTTGTTGGTGAGGACGACCGGGAAGTTCTCCTGGCCGGCGCCCGGGTCGTTGCGGCCGACGGAGGCGCGCAGTTCCGAGGTGTGGCAGCGCCCGGAGGCGGCGGCACCGCCGGCGGTGGCCGTCGCGGAGGCGGACCCCTTTCCGGTCCCCGTCCCCGTTCCGGTCTTCTTCGCGGGCGTGCTCGCGACCGGGCTGGCCGCCGGGGTGGAACCCGCCTTCGTGCTCGGACCGCCCGAAGCGGGTCCGGCCGTGCCGGGAAGGGTCTTCGGCGAGCCCTGCGGGGTGCCGTTGTTGCAGGCGGTCAGCAGGCCCATCAGGGCGACACCCGCGAGCAGCGCGGCCCGCCGGGCGGCGGGCGATGCGCGGCGCGCGGACACCGTGCCGGGGCTGTCCGGGGCCGCCACCGTGCGCGGGAAGGTCGACATGTCACCACTCCTTGCAAATCTCCGTACGAGCTCGTCGCACCTGCGGGGGCGTGGTGCCCCTCGTCACTACTCTTGGATGCGCCCGGGGACCGAAAAGTTCTCGGGATGTCCGGCGGATTCCACCGGATTTCGCCCGCCCAGGATCAGGGGGCGAGCCGCAAGGAGCCGATGACCCCGTCGGCGGTGTCGCCGGTGCCGCTCTCTTGGCGGATCTGGACGTACACCTGAGGTCGGGCGCCGCCCCCCGCCGCGCCGAGCGCGGCCTCGGTGACACGGCCGTCCCCGCCCGGGCAGCCGTCCCAGGTCCGTATCAGACCGTGCCAGCGCGCTCCGGAGTACGGACGGCTTCCCGCGTAGTGACACCCCGGGTGCGTGATCGCGCGGACCGCGGCGGTCACGTCGCCGTGCTTGCTCAGTCCGACGAAGGCTCCGTCGACGCCGGCGCGGAGATCGGTCCAGCCCGCCAGGCGGTTCGCGACGACGAGCCCGGGTTCCGAACCGGCCGTGAGTCCCAGGGACCGGGGATTCCACCCCGAGTCGCGCAGCTGTCCGCCCCAGGAGGCCGGCACCTTGATCGCGATCCGGCCCGTGCCGTCCTCGACCGCGACGGTCTTCGCCGCCGGCCCGTGCCGCAGCAGGACGGCGCCGACGCCGACGGCGCAGGCCACGGCGACGCCGGTCAGCGCGAGGAGCGCGGCGCGCCGTGGGCGCCGGACGGGCCGGTCCGGCCGGGGTGCGGGGAGGGCGCGTCCGGCCTCGGCCTCCCCGGCCAGCCGTTCGAGCTCGGCGGCGAAGGCGTCCGCGGTCGGCCAGCGCCGCTCCCGGTCCGGCTCCATGGCGCGCACCAGCGCCCGCGCGGCTTCCGGGCCGACGTCCGTACGGAGCCGGTCGGGGCGTTCGACCCGGCCGGGCGGGCCCGGGACGGAACCGGTGACCAGGTGGTGGCCGAGGGCGCCCAGGCTGTACACGTCGGCCCGCGCGTCGATCCCCGAGCCGGGGCCGGTCTGCTCGGGCGGGGCGTAACCGGCCGAGCCCGCCGCGATGGTGAGCCCGGAGGCCTGGGCCAGGCTCTTGGCGAGCCCGAGGTCGGCCAGCAGCACCCGGTCGGGTCCGCCCGGCGTCGAGCGCAGCAGGACGTTGGACGGCTTGATGTCGCGGTGCACGATCCCGGCGGTGTGCAGCGCGGCGGCGCCCCGGGCGGCGAGTGCCGTCAGACGCAGGGCTTCGGCGACGGGCAGCGGTCCGGCCTCGATCCGGTCGGCGAGGGTGCCCCCGTCGGCGTACTCCATGACGAAGTAGGGCCTGCCGTCCGGGAGTTCGCCGATGTCGTAGACCTGGACGACCCTGCTGGAGCCGGCCTTGCGCAGCAGCCGGGCCTCGGAGAGGAAGCGTTCCCGGACGTCGAGGCGGTCGACCCAGTTCTCGGTGAGCACCTTGATGGCGACGGCCGCGTCGAGGACGTCGTCGTGGGCGAGCCAGACGACGCCGAAACCACCGGCGCCCAGGCGCCGTTCGAGGCGGTAGCGGCCGATCCGCTCCAGGGAGTGCATACGACTATCATGCCTGGCCTCTGATCCGCATCGAGGGGAGCGCCAGGTGGGGGACGCGGCGGGGGCCGAGGAGCTCGCGCTGCGGGCGGCGGCCGGTGACGGGGCGGCGCTCGACGTACTGCTCCGGCAGGTCCGGCCCGAGGTCGTACGGCGATGCGGGCGGTTCCTGCCCTGCCGCGAGGACGCCGAGGAGGCGGCCCAGGACGTTCTGCTCCAAGTCGCCCGGAACATCACGTCGTTCGAGGGCCGCAGCCGGTTCAGCACCTGGCTGTACACGGTGGTCGCCAACTGCGCCCGGCAGAAGTACCGCGAGCTGAGGCGGCGGGCCGCCGAGACACCCGAGGCCATCGACGCCGCCCGGTACGTCGATCCGCGCACCACGAGTGTCATCGCGGGCTCCAGGATCGACCTCCTGGAAGCGCTGGAGCGCCTGGAACGCGAACATCCGCACCTGGTCGAGCCGTTGGTCTACCGCGACATCTGCCAGCTCGAGTACGCGGAGGTGGCCGAGCGGGTCGGCATCCCGCTCGGCACCCTCAAGTCCCGTCTGCACGAGGCCCGCAGAAGGGTCAGGCCCTGGCTCTCCGACGCTTCCTGACCGCTGACCGCTGACCGCCGACCGGTGGTCCCGGTGCCCGGTCAGCGGCGGGTGTAGATGAAGCCGATCTTGTCGACCTCGTCCCCCGTGCGGCCGTGGAACCCGGCGAGCTGCCAGCCGCTCGGCGCGGTGCGGGTCACGCAGTCCGAGGTCGTCGTCCCACCGGCCAGGGTGCGGCCCAGGTTCGTGGTGAACTTGGCGTAGAAGATGCGGGTATGGCTGTCCTTCACGCCTTCGCACAGCTGCGCCGAGGTCACGTACTCATCGCTGCCGAGGGTCAGGGAGGCCGCCGTGCCTCCGGTGCCGCCGTGTGTGAGCGTCGTGCCGTCGCTCAGTGTCAGCCCCATCCGGTCGACCCGCGAGCCGCTGCCCAGGGACACGGTGGTCGCGCGTGCGCCGGCCGTCACCCGGTCGATGTCGTCGAAGTAGTCGCCGTGCGGTCCGCCGAACTGGTCGCTGAACTGGAAGGCGGGGTTGCGCGACCAGGTGAACGACGCGGTGATCGGGTCGTGGTCGGAGAGCATCAGACCGTCGGCGGTCAAGAAGCGGGTGTGCTCGTTGTGATAGGCCGTGGCGTTCAGCGTGACGAGCCTGCTGCCCCGGTAGAGGATCTTGTCGACGACCTCGCAGGTGTCGGGCACCGTGGTGCCGCTCTGGTCGCAGACGAGGGCGTCGCTCCCCTTGGCCGGCGCGCTGCCGCCCCGGACGAGCTGCACCCACGCGTCCGTCAGGCCGTTGGCGGCGGCGAACTCCGCGACGGTGTCGCCGGAGCGGGTGTAGCGGGTGTTCGTGTCACCCATGACCACGACGGCGTTGCCCGCGGAGTGGCCGGCGATGAACGCGGTGAGCTGGTTCAGGTTGTCGGCGCGGGAGGCGAGGTCGCCGTCGTTGGTGCCCGCGTTGGTGTGCACGTTGTAGAAGTCGACGTAGACGCCCTCCGCGAGACGCTCCCGCATGAAGGTGAAGCCCTTGGGCGTGAGGCAGTCCCCGGAGTCGAGCTGGCAGGAGTTCCAGCCGACCCGCTCGAAGTCGTCGGTGTCGTAGGGGATCTTCGAGAGGGTGTTGAGCCCGCTGCCGATCCCCGCGCCGCCGCTGGTGGGGGTGCGGTAGGCGTGCGCGGTGTCGGCGGCGTAGAGCGCCGCGTGGTAGTTGAAGTCCTCCTCGACGTGGACGATGTCGTAGGGGGCGACGAGCCCGCCGATCGCCGTGGTCGCGGACTGACGGGGTGTCGGCGCGCTGGAGATGCCCTCGGGCAGTCCCGCGACGTTGTAGGTGAGCACGCTGAAGGCGCCGGAGTCGGCGGCCGTCGCGGGAGACGCGGCCGCGGTGAGTCCGGACAGTGCGGCGGCGGTCGCGGCCGCGCCGGCGAGAAGTCTGCGCAGGGGGGACATCGGGGGGTCTCCTGGGGACGAAGGGGCGTCAGGAACCGACCGAGAAGGTGGCGTCGGCCTTGTCGGTGGAGGTGGAGATCGGGTCGATGCGCAGCACGTAGTCTGCGTGCCGGAGGTAACGGTCCGGGTGGTTGTGGGAACGGAACGACGACCAGGACGTGTCGGCCAGGCCCGCGGTCCGGTGGAAGGTGGCGTCCTGCGCGAACGTCGTCGTCCCGTCGTTCACGGCGAGCGCCATCCGGTAGTCGCTGTGCCGCAGGTAGCGCGTCGGGTGGTTGACCGAGCGGAACGAGACGCCCGAGGCGTCGGCGAGCCCGGGTACCAGCGTCCACTGCGCGTCCGCGTACGGGTCGAAGGGGTACTCGTCGATCCGGCCGACGAAGTCGGCGTGCCGGACGTAACGGGCCGGATAGTTGTAGGACTTGAGCCGGTTCCAGGCAGGGGCGCCCCAGGCGGCGAGGAGGTTCGTGTACTCCGTGGGGGTGATCGGCTGGATGCTCGCGTGCTTGGAGTTCAGCGGCTGGGTGTAGAGCCGCTGGTCGACCGCCGTCCAGGTGCCGCTCGCGAGATCGGCCGACTGCCAGGCGTAGAAGACCCCGTTGGGCGTGTAGGTGTCACCCCAGAGGTACCAAGTCCCCGTCGTCCGTGACCTGATGAGGATCGGGGCCTCGGTTCCGCCGTGCGCGACCGGAGTGCTGAACGCGGTGAAGCTGCCGGGGTCCAGGGAGGTCGACCGGGCGCCCACCAGGGTCTGGTCCTTCTTGAAATAGAGGTAGTTGACGCCGTCGACGCCCACCGTCAGATCGCCGTCGATCACGTCGTAGCCGGGGTCGAAGAAGACCTGCGCGGCCGACGCCGTCACGAAGTCGGACGTGTGGTTGACCATGAGGACGTTGTGACCGCTGGAGTTCACCGCGGAGTAGAGGATCCCGTACTGCCCCCGCCCCGCGTCCCAGTACGCCTCGGGCGCCCAGCTGTGGGTGGCCAGATCATGCAGTTTCAGCCGGCGGTAGCCGCTGAAGGAGCGCAGGTCCGCCGAGTCCCAGACGTGGACGTACTGGCTCTGCAGGCTCCAGTCGGTGCCCTTGAGGTCGGTGGCGAGCACCACGAACGTGCCGTCCTGGCGGCGCAGGACGAAGGGGTCGCGCAGCCCGCCGGTGCCGCCGGACGGGGTCACGACGGGCCGGTTCTGGTTCAGCGGGGTCCACTGGAGCGAGTCGGTGCTGACGGCCAGATGGAGGCCGTAGTCCGCTCCGTCGCCGTTCGGGGACTCGGTGAAGTAGGCCATCACATAGGCGCTTCCGGCCGCGGCGCGGGCGGGCGGGGTGCCGAGGGTGAAGGCGGCCGTGAGGCCGGCCATCGCCCCCAGCGCGGCACGGCGTGAGGTCTGAACGGGCCTGTCGTCCATGCCGGTCTCCTCGCGGTTCGCGCGTCGGCGCCGGGATGCGTCGCCCCGGATCGCTGGTTCGATATATCGAATGCCGTACGACATGCTGTGCGAGGCATCACGGTAAGGGCTTACCGATGATGTGAACAGGGCCTGCAGGGACGGAAGTTGAGCGTGTTCACGCCTTTTCCCACGCGCGGGGCGGGGTGTTGTGGGCCGCCCGTCGTCACAGCCGCTGTCTAGGCTGGTCCGCGTGAAGGAACAGAGCAGCAGACCACTCGCCGTGTTCGACCTGGACGGAACGCTCGCGGACACCGCGCACCGGCAGCGATTCCTGGAGCGGACGCCCCGGGACTGGGACGCCTTCTTCGCGGCGGCACCCGAGGACCCGCCGCTCGCCGAGGGGGTCGCGATGGCGCTGAGCAGCGCGGAGGAGTGCGAGGTGGTCTATCTGACGGGCCGCCCCGAGCGGTGCCGGCGCGCGACCGAGGACTGGCTGACCGGGCACGGGCTGCCCGCGGGGCGCATCTTCATGCGGCGCAACGACGACCGCAGGCCCGCCCGCCGCACCAAGCTGGAGGTCCTTCGCCGGCTGGCCCGCGACGGGGAGATCCGCGTCCTCGTCGACGACGACGCGTTCGTGTGCGAGGAGGCGGAGCGGGCCGGCTTCACGGTCGTACGGGCGGGGTGGGCGGCCGCGTCGGCGGCACTGAAGGACGCGCAGGAGCGGGAAGGGCGGACCTGAGGGGGGCTTGGCGGGTCCCGTGGACCCGAGACGGGCCTGGACCCGTGGGGGTCCGGCGGACCCGAGGGGCGGGTCGGGTCAGTCGGCGTCCTCGAGCCGGAAACCGAGCTTCAGACCGACCTGGTAGTGCTCGATCCGCCCGTTCTCGATCTGGCCCCTGACCTGGGTGACCTCGAACCAGTCGAGGTTGCGCAGGGTCTGCGAGGCCCGGGTCACCCCATTGCGAATGGCCTGGTCGACGCCCTCGTGGGAGGTCCCGACGATCTCGGTGACCCGGTAGGTGTTCTCGGACATGCGGCTGCTCCTCTCCGCCGTGGCGGAAGTGCCAGGCGTGGTTCCACGGTGCCCCACCGGGTGGCGCTCCGCGAGACGACGGGGTGTCCCGGGTGACGGCGGGGTGTCCCGCGAGAGGGCAGGGGGTCCCCGCGACGCATGCCCCGCCGGGCGGACCGGGACGCACGAGCACCCGGGGCCGGCCGGGCCCGTACGGCCGTGTGCTTGAGTTGGCCCGGCGACCGGTACCGCCGCGACGCCACGCCGCACCCGCGCCTCACTCCCCACCCCCACTCACCCGCTCACGGAAGAGACCCGGAAGCCCTCATGCACGTACTGATCCTGGGCGGCACGACCGAGGCCCGTGCTCTTGCCGAGAGCCTGGCCGCGGCGGCGCGCCCGGACCTCAGGGTCACGACCTCGCTGGCCGGACGGGTGGGTGCGCCCCGGCTTCCGCCCGGCGAGGTGCGGGTCGGCGGCTTCGGCGGCGCCGAAGGGCTGGCGCGCTGGCTGCGCGAGCACGCGGTGGACGCGGTCGTCGATGCCACGCACCCGTTCGCCGGGACCATCAGCGCCAACGCGGCCGGGGCCGCGGCCGCCACCGGTGTGCCCCTGCTCGCCCTGCGGCGCCCCGGCTGGGCCCCGGTCGCGGGCGACGTCTGGCACGAGACGGGGTCCCTGGAGGAGGCCGCCGGGCTTCTGCCCTCGCTGGGCCGCAGGGTGTTCCTGACCACGGGCAGACTGGGCCTCTCGGCCTTCGCACCCCTGGACGACCTGTGGTTCCTCGTACGGTCGGTGGACGCGCCGGAGGCGCCGATGCCGGCCCGGGCGGAGGTACTGCTCGACCGGGGCCCCTTCACCCTCCAGGGAGAACGGGACCTGCTCCGCCGCCACGCCATCGACGTGGTGGTGACCAAGGACAGCGGCGGCGCGGCCACCGCCCCGAAACTGACGGCCGCCCGCGAGGCGGGCCTCCCGGTGGTCGTCGTCCGCAGGCCCCCGGCACCCCCCGGCGTCCCGGTGGCCCCGGACCCGCAGACGGCCACCACCTGGCTCAAGAACCACGGCCTCCACCGGGCTTAGCCCGGGCCGTCCGTTGACGCCGAGCCGAGTCCTCGACCGATCCCTACGCCAGGCCGAATCTCCGACCGCCTACTGACGCCGGGGCGAGCGCCCGCTGACGCGGGAGCGAGTCCCGTCCCTCTACCGGCGCCGGGGCCGCCGCGCGAGCGACGTCCCCCGTCTCACTCCTCCTCGCTGGCGATCGCGTTGATCGCCGCCGCCGCCATCGCGCTGCCGCCGCGGCGGCCCCGGACGACCAAGTGGTCCAGGGCGGAGGGGTGTCCGGCCAGGGCTTCCTTCGACTCGACGGCGCCGACGAAGCCGACCGGCACTCCGATGACCGCTGCGGGGCGCGGGGCGCCCTCCTCGATCAGCTCCAGGAGGCGGAACAACGCCGTGGGGGCGTTGCCGACGGCCACCACGGCGCCGTCCAGGCGGTCGCGCCACAGCTCCAGGGCGGCGGCGCTGCGCGTGGTGCCCAGCCGTTCCGCCAGCTCCGGCACCGCCGGGTCGGAGAGCGTGCAGATCACCTCGTTGTCCGCGGGCAGCCGTCTGCGGGTGATGCCGCTCGCGACCATGGAGACGTCGCAGAGGACCGGCGCCCCCGACCGCAGGGCCTCGCGGGCACGGGACACCACGTGGGGCGTGTACGCGAGGTCGCGCACGAGGTCCACCATGCCGCAGGCGTGGATCATCCGGACCGCGACCTGGGCGACGTCGGCGGGCAGGGCCGTGAGATCGGCTTCGGCGCGGATGGTGGCAAAGGACGCGCGGTAGATGGCCGCGCCGTCCTTCTCGTAGTCGAACACTGTCTTCTCGCTCATCCGTTGACGGTCCGGGCGCGTGCCGAGGCCGGAGCAGCGCCCGGGGGCGCGCGGCATCGGCGCGAGCATATCGATCGTCAGCGGGCGGCCGGCGGGGAGGGCTCCCGCGGGGACGTGCCCCGCGGGAGCCCCTTCGAGCAGGTCCGGGCGCTGTCCGCGTCAGCCGGCGGTGGCGAGGATCAGGGTGAACCCCGCCTCCGGGTCGGCCCACAGCCGGTCCGTGCGCAGGCCCGCGTCGGCCATCTCGGCCCGCAGGCCGTCGACGGTGAACTTCGCGCTGCGCTCGGTGATCCACTCCTCGCCGTCCTCGAACGGCACCGACAGACCGAGGCCCCGGACCTTGACGCGCTGTTCGGCCCGGCTGCGCAGCCTCATCTCGATGTGGCTCTCGTCGGCGTTCCACACCGCGACGTGGTCGAAGCTGTCCGGGTCGAAGTCGGCGTCCAGTTCCTGGTTCAGGACGTGCAGCAGGTTCTTGTTGAAGGCTGCGGTGACCCCCTGGGCGTCGTCGTAGGCGGTGACCATCTCGCCCTCGTCCTTGACCAGGTCGGCACCGATGAGCAGGAAGTCCTCGGGGCGCATGATGTCCCGCAGACCGCGCAGGAACGGGCCCCGGGTGGACCGGCGGAAGTTGCCCAGCGTGCTGCCGAGGAAGGCGAGGAGGCGCGAGCCGCTCTCGGGCAGTTCGGGCAGGACGAGGGGAGCGGTGAAGTCGGCGCGCAAGGCGTGCAGACTGATCCCCGGGTAGTCCGTGACGAGTTGGGCGCTCGCCTGGTGCAGCGCGTCCGCGCTCACGTCGACGGGCACGTACCGCAGGCCCGTCGGCCCCAGTGCCTCGATGATCAGCTTGGTCTTGGTCGAAGCCCCGGAGCCGAGCTCGACGAGGCTCCGCGCCCCGGTCCGGGCGGCGATGTCGCCGGCGTGCTGCTGGAGCAGTCCCAGTTCGGCCCGCCACAGGGGGTATTCGGGGAGCTGGGTGATCTCCTCGAAGAGGTCGCTGCCGCGGGCGTCGTAGAACCAGGTGGGCGCCGTGGACTTCGGGGTGGCGGTCAGCCCGGCCCGGATGTCGGCGTTCAGGGCCCGGGCGTAGTGCTCGGCTTCGAGGGTGTCGGTGTAGCCGTAGGTGCGGGTGGCGGTCATGAGAGCTCCTCGGTCGACGTCGACGCCGTATCGGCACGGTGCCGGGCGTGTGCTCCACCTGCCGAAGCGGCGGAACCGGCGGCCGGGGCGGCCTTCCGTGCACCGGAGAGCGCGTGCGGGGGTACGGGTGGGGTGTCCTCGTGAGAGGTGGGGGTCAACAGGAACGGACTCACGTACGGGGCTCCTTGCGCTGTGCGGGTGCCATGTCGTCGCTCGTGTCCTTGAGCGGGGTGAGGGTCAGTTCGGTGCGGCTCGCCGTCAGGAGGGTGCGGTCGGGGACCTCCCGCCACAGCGGGTCGTCGTCGTGCGGCTCGGAGGCCACGACGGTGCGGCGGCCGGGCTCGGTCAGATACCAGAGGGCGTCGCCCCAGGCGGTCGCGGTGATCGTCTCGCCGTCGGTGAGCAGGAGGTTGAGCCGGGAGCCGGGGGCCGCCTCTGCGACCTCCACGACGGTGTCGGCCAGCGCCTGGTCCGCCGCGTCGCCGGTGTGCAGCCGGTGCAGCACCAGCGCCCACACGAACGCGGAGTCGCACCGGGCCTCCAGCGACAGCAGTTCGGCGGCGGGCAGGCCCGACACGAGCGGCGCGAGCGTGCCGGGCCAGCCGAGGACCGCTCCGTTGTGGCTGAACAGCCAGGGGCCCGCGGCGAACGGGGCCGCGGCCGCCTCCCCGTCCGCGCCCGCCACGGTCGCGTCCCGCACGGCGGCGAGCAGCGCCCGGGTCCCGGTCACCCGGGCCAGGTCCCCGAAGGAGGGGTCGCCCCAGATCGGTCCGGTGCGGCGGTAGCGGGCCGGTACCGGGTCCCCTTCGGCGTACCAGCCCACGCCGAACCCGTCGGCGTTGACCGTCCCGTGCCGCTGGCGGCGGGGCGCCCACGACTGCCGGAAGAGGCTGTGCTCGGGGCGGACGAGGAGTGTGCCGAGCTTCTCCTCGTGCCCCAGATACGCCAGGTGACGGCACATCAGGCGTCCCCGTCGCGGGCCGTGCGGAACCCGGAGAAGATCTGCCGCCGGATCGGGTAGTCCCAGTTGCGGAACGTGCCCCGGCAGGCCACCTGGTCCACCGCGAACGAACCGCCGCGCAGGACCTTGTACTCCGGGCCGAAGAACACCTCCGAGTACTCCCGGTAGGGGAACGCGACGAACCCGGGGTAGGGCTCCAGATCGCTCGACGTCCACTCCCACACGTCACCGATCAACTGCCGTACGCCCAGCGGCGAGGCTCCCGCCGGATAGCTGCCCGCCGGGGCCGGACGCAGATGACGCTGTCCGAGGTTGGCGTGGACCGGGGAGGGGTCCTCGTCGCCCCAGGGGTAGCGGGTCGAGCGGCCGGACACCGGGTCGTGGCGGGCCGCCTTCTCCCACTCGGCCTCGGTGGGCAGCCGCCGTCCCGCCCAGCGCGCGTACGCGTCGGCCTCGTACCAGCACACGTGCAGCACCGGCTCCTCGGCCGGCACCGGCTCCGTGACCCCGAAGCGGCGCCGCAGCCACTGCCCGGCCTCGCGCCGCCAGAACAGCGGCGCCTCGATGCCGTGCGCGCGGATGTGCTCCCAGCCCGCGGGAGTCCACCAGCGCTCGTCGCCGTACCCTCCGTCCTCGATGAAGGCCCGGTAGGCGCCGTTGGTGACCGGGGTGGTGTCGATGAAGAACGACTCGACCGTGCGCCGGTGCGCGGGGCGTTCGTTGTCGAGCGCCCAGGGCTCGGTGGACGTGCCCATCACGAACGGGCCCCCGGGCACCAGGACTTCGGCGGGTCCGGTGAACGGCGCGACGGGCGCCGGGTCCGGTGCGGTGAGGGCGGCGGGACCCCGGCGGAGCTGATGGGTGATCAGCATGGTCTCGTCGTGCTGCTGTTCGTGCTGCGCGATCATGCCGAAGGCGAAGCCCGACTCGGTCAGCCGGGTGCCCTCGAACGCGGCGCTCTCCAGGACGTCGAGCGCCCGGCCGCGCACCTCGGCCGCGTACGTACGGGCCTCGGCGGGCGGCAGCAGCGGCAGCGAGGGCCGTTCGGAGCGTGCGTGCTCGAACGCGTCGTACAGCCCGTCTATCTCGGGCCGCATCGCCGAGCGCCCCGCGACCGCCCGCAGCAGCCAGAGTTCCTCCTGGTTGCCGATGTGCGCGAGGTCCCACACCAGCGGGGACATCAACGGTGAGTGCTGCGCGGTCAGTTCGGGGTCCTCCACGCAGGAGGTGAGCAGGGCGGTGCGGTCGCGGGCGGTGGTGAGCGCTTCCAGCGCGCGCCGCCGGAGCGTTTCCGGATCGGTGAGGCGGTCGGAGGCGGTCGTGCCGGTCATGTGCTGAGGTCCTTCCCGTCGGACAGACCGTGCGGGCGGGCGTGCGGGCGGCGCCCGGATCCGCCCTGGTGACGAGCGGCGGCCGCGCCGGCCACGTCGTCGGCGGGGCAGCGGCCCCGGGCCACGTAGCGTTCGGTGAACTCCGCCACCGCGTCGAGCACCTCGGTGGTGGCGCCGAGCCGGGGCAGTGCCTCGTACGCCGCCGCGAAGCAGACCGCCGCGGCCTCGCGCAGCTCCGGATCGGCCAGGCCGTACCGTGCGGCGTCCTGCCACAGCGGGTTGCGGGGCGCCGGAGCGGACCCCGCCCGCTCGGCGAGGGGCTTCACGGTCCGGTAGGCGGTCTCGGCCGCGTCCGGGTCGTCGAAGAGGGCCGCCGTCACCGCGAGCGGCACGATCCAGCCGTCCTCACCCGGCTGTGCGTCGATCATGCGGAGCTCCAGATGACCGCGCGGCCGGACCGGCGGGAACAGCGTGGTCATGTGGTACGCGAGGTCCGCGCGGTCCGGTGGCGCGGCGGACCGCGTCCATTCCCGGAAACTGAGGTCCTCCGGGACCTCCCAGGGGGCCTCGGCCCCTCTGACGCACATCACCGGCGCGTCCAGCACGCGCCGGGCCCAGGCCGCCCGGGGGTCGCCGCCCAGGAGCGGCGCGTCGGTGCGCCCGGGGTCCATCGACGCCCACAGGGACTGGCGTGTGGAGCGCCAGCCGGTGTGCCGTCCGCGGGCCATCGGCGAGTGCGCGAACGCGGCCACCAGGACCGCGCCCAGCTGATGGGCCAGCCACCAGCGGCGCCCGTGCCCGAGCGGGCCCGGTTCCTCGTACCCGGCGTCCAGGCAGACCTGGACCGACGCCGACGTGCACATCATGGCGCGGCCCTCGGGCCCGGCGCGGTCGAGATACCGCTCCATGGCGTCGTACCGGGGCTCGTGGAGATAGCGGCTCGGAGGGTTCCAGGGGTCCTGGCCGAAGCCGCTGAGGGCGAGGTCCGCCTCGCGCAGGGTGGCGCGGACGGCGTCGAGATCGGCCGAGACGGATCCCACGCACTCCATCAGGGAGGCGGCGGGGGCGGAGCTGAGCTCCAGCTGTCCGCCGGGTTCGACGGTCAGCGCCGAACGCAGGGACAGCGTCCTCAGTGCGGCATAGGCCGCTTCGAGTCGTTCGGGTGGTACCGGGAGCCGCGGCCCGCGCAGCTCGTGGACAAGCCATTCAACCTCGACACCGAGCAGGCGGGGCGGACCGGTCTTGAAGCAGATGCCACGGACCAGTGCGTCCACCTCGGCCTCGGTGACGGTGGAGCGGCGTCGCTCCGTACAGTCACTCACCGAATCGGACATGTCGGGATCCTCCTGAGATTCCACCATGCCGCCGGCCCGGGGTCTGGTGGGCCGGACCGACAATGACCGTTCCACCCAAGACCTTCTCGCCGGTTCGCACAAGGGGGCAAACCATTTCTTAGGGGACCGGTAAGCACTGATTGCGGGGCCGGGAAACTCTGTTGCGCCGCAGGACCAGCATCGCTCACGATGCGTTCATGGGCACGACGGGGGAGAGCACGCAGGCCGCGTCCGTGGCGCGTACGGGGGTGGCGCCATGAGCGCGCGCCTGCGTGCGATCGCTCGTGAGACCGAGGAGATCGTGGCCGCCGGCGGCTACCGCGCATCCTCGGGAGGCACGGTGTCCATCGCCGCGGCCGTCGGGGCGGCGCGGGCCGGGACGGTCCTGCACGGACCGGAACCGGTCGCGACACCGACGGTGACGCCGGTCGTCACTTCGTTCGAGGTCACCGGCGAGAGCAGCCTGGAGGCGGCCCGCCGGCTGACCACCGAGGGTGACGGCCCGGTCGCCGTCCTGAACTTCTCCTCGGCCCGCAATCCCGGCGGGGGTTATCTGAACGGCGCGCAGGCCCAGGAGGAGGCCCTGTGCCGGGCGTCCGCGCTGTACACCTGTCTGCTGCGGGCCCGGGGGTTCTACGACCACCACCGCGCCCACCGTGACGCGTTCTACACGGACCGTGTCATTCACTCGCCCGGCGTACCGGTCTTCCGGGACGACCGCGGCCGGCTCCTCGACGAGCCCTTCGCGGCCGGTTTCCTGACCGCGGCGGCCCCGAACGCCGGGGTCGTCCTGCGGACCGCCCCGGAGCGGGCGGCGGACCTGCCGTCCGCGCTGGCCGTCCGCGCCGAACGCGTCCTGGAGACCGCCGCCGCCCACGGCTACCGCAGGCTGGTCCTCGGAGCCTGGGGCTGCGGGGTGTTCCAGAACGACCCGGCGCAGGTGGCGGGGGCCTTCCACGGGGTGCTGGCCGGGGGCCGCCTGGACGGGTACTTCGAGCACGTGGTCTTCGGCATCCTGGACCGCACCCCGGGCCGGACGACACACCGGGCCTTCGAGCAGGTGTTCGCCTCCGGGGTGCCCCAGGGCTGAGCGCCCGGCGTTCCGCGCCTCTGAGAGTCGGCGCGGGCCGTGCTCACCGGCACGCGGGCGGTGCTCACCGGCCGTCCCGCCCGCCCGGTCTTCCCGGTGTCACGCGCGGCTCGTGCGACCCGCGTCCCGAGTTCGCCGGGCGCCCCGCGCCCAGTGCCCCGGTCCGGCAGGGCCGTCACCGGGGCCGGTGGCAGGGGTCAGCGCCAGCCGTAGCGTTCGCGCAGGCGGTGCACCACCGCGTTGAACCGCATCCGGTCCAGCGCGCACGCCTCGCGGCGCATGCCGTCCTCGTGCAGCCGCATGACGCGGTCCACGTTCACCCAGGAGTCACGGCCGGTGCGGTCCCAGGGTCCGCTGCCGATCGCCACCCACTCGCGGTCGCCGTTGTGCGCCTTGCTGGAGAGCTGCACGGCGAGCAGGGTGCCCGTGGCCTCCCGGGCCACGACCAGCACGGGACGGTCCTTGCCCCGGCCGTCGTTCTCCTCGAAGGGCACCCAGGTCCAGACGATCTCGCCGGGATCGGGGTCGCCGTCGTGGGCGGGGGAGTACTCGGTCCTCACGGGGCCGACCTCGCGGGGCTCGGCCTCGGTGGTGGCCGTGGGGCCGTAGCGGCCGGGGACTTCGGCTTCGGGCTCATCGTTAAACGCGTTCACGCGGGTCACGGTAGAGCCCCTGTCCGGGGCGGTGGCGGCCGGGTCCGGGGTCGGAGGGCCCGACCGGCCTCCGGGACCGGCCCAACTCGGGTGCGGCGCCCGCCGTACGGCGCCACGCGCGCCGGGAGCAAGAGGTCACGCGCGCCGGAAGGACGGCGCCACGCAGGCCCGATGGGCGATGTCACGCCCGCCGACAGGACGGCGGCGGGCGCACCGGAGCCGTGAGCCGACTCCCGTACGCCCGCGCCTTGTTGTCCGTAACTCCTGGTGCCGTGCGCCTCAGCGCACCGGCCTCACCCCTCCTTCTCCACGGGCACCTTCTCGCTGACCGGGGCCGTGAACCCGTTGAGTTCCGCGGTCGGGTTCTTGGCCTGGCCCCCCTCCGGGTTCATCGAGGCGAGCAACTGGCGTGCCAGACCCAGGCCGGTGCCGCCCATCGTGAGCGCCTTGGCGAACAGGTCCGCCATGCCGTCGGCGCCGTTGAGCAGCACCATGTGGTCCACGTTGCCGAACGCGCTCGCGCCGGCCTGGACGATCTCCGGCCAGTTCTCGGCGAGTTGCTGGGCGACGACCGCCTCCTGGTTCTCGGCCAGCGCGGCCGCGCGGGCCTGGATGGCCTCCGCCTCCGCGAGACCCTGCGCCCGGGTCGCCTCCGCCGCCGCGAGGCCCTTGGCCTGGGCCGCGGCCGCCTCGGCCTCACCGGTGGCCCGGGTGGCCTCAGCGGCCGCCGCACCCCGTGCCTTGGTCGCCTCGGCCTCCGCGTTGGCGGCCACCTTGACCCGGGTCGCCTCGGCCGCGGCGGCCAGTTCGGTCTCCCTGGCCTTGGCCTGCGCCGCCGAGATCCGCGCGTCGCGCTCGGCCTCGGCCCGTGCCCGGATCTCGTACGCCTGGGCGTCCGCCGGCTTGCGGACGTCCGCCTGGAGCTGCTGCTCGCGGCGGTGCGCCTCCAGCTCGGCGACCCGTGTCTCCTGCACGACGACGTCCTGCTGAGCCGCGGCCGCCGCGAGCGGGCCGGCCATCTGGGCCGTCGCCGCCGCCTTGTCCCGCTCGGCCTGGTAGCCGGCCTGCTGGATCTCGCTGTCCCGGGTCGCCTCCGACATCCGCGCCGCGGCCTTCTGCTCGGCCTCGGTGGCCAGCCGGTTCGCCTCGGCCTGCGCGATGCGCGCGTCACGCTGCACGGCGGCGGCGTGCGGCATGGCCAGGTTTCGGATGTACCCGGTCGGGTCCTCGATCTCGTGGATCTGCAGCGAGTCGACGATCAGGCCGAGCTTCTCCATCTCCGTGCCGCACGCGGCCCGGGTCTGACCGGTGAGCTTCTCCCGGTCGCGGATCATGTCCTCGACGGTCAACCCGCCGACGATGGACCGCAGATGACCCGCGAAGACGTTGTGCACGCGCTCGGCCATCATCTTCTGCTGGTCGAGGAAACGGCGCCCCGCGTTGGCGATCGACACGAAGTCGTCGCCCACCTTGAAGATGACCACGCCCCGCACCTTGAGCGGAATGCCCTGGGTGGTCACGCAGTCCACGTGCAGTTCGGTCTCGTTGAGGTCGAGCGAGATCTTCCGCACCGCCTGGACGCCCGGCAGCACCAGCGTGCCGCGGCCCGTCACGATACGGAAGCCCATGCCCTCTTCGAGGCCCTCGGTCCGATGCTTCGAACCGGAGATGATCAACGCTTCGTTGGGCTCGGCGACACGCCACATGAGCTTGAAGACCACAACGAGGAAGATCAGCGCGAGGACGACAGTCCCCGCAACGACGCCGACAACCATCGGCATACGCCCCCTTTGCATGGTGCCCTTTCGGCACCGAACGAACGGGAGTGTGCTCCTCGCCGACAGTGGGGTACAGGGCTCGGCGAATCCTTGTTGCGTTCTTGACGCGAACGGCTCTCACCTGGGACGAGTGCAGCTCAACTGTCGTATTGGCAAGGCGAATTGCCTGCCCGGATCGCAGGGACTGTCGAGGGCGATCCGGGGCGGTCCAAGGGCCCGTGCCGCCGGGCGCGGCGGTGCGGCCCGAGCGTCGGTGCGGAGGCGGGCGGTGCGGCTCGAGCGTCGGTGCGGAGGCGGGCGATGCGGTCCCGGGCGGTGCGGTCCGGCGCCGGGCGGCCGTCAGTCGTCGTACGCGGCCGAGACGTACACCGTCCGCGGCGGCAGATACTCCATCACCATCACCACCGTGCCCCGCTCGATGCGGTCCCGCGGCGCGGCCGGGTACGCGAGGAAGTGCTCGGCGCCGCCGCGCACCCGGACGATCACCTCGCCGACGAGCCCGGGTCCGACCGTGCCGGTGACCCGTCCCATCAAACCGACCATCGAGGCGTCGTCCATCGTCACAGCGTACGGCTCGAACTCCCCTACGCGGCCGCCGAGTCCGCGACGGATTCCGCCGGAGGCCACAGCTCGTGCCAGCGCAGGTCCGCCTCCAGCTGTGCGGCCAGCGACACCAGCAGTGGCTCGCTGTCCGCCGGGCCGAGCAGCTGCGCGCCGACCGGGAGCCCGTCGCCGACGAAGCCGGCCGGGACGTTGACGCCCGGCCAGCCGAGGACGTTCCAGGGCCAGGCGTACGGGCAGGCCGCGATCATGGCCCGGTCGGTGCGGACCCCGCTCAGGCCGAGCATCGAGCCGATGCGCGGCGGGGGAGCGGCGGTCGTCGGGGCGAGCAGCACGTCGTAGGTCTCGAAGAGCGCGCCGACGCGCCGCTGAAGCCCCGCCTCGGCCCGGCGGGCGGTCCGCAGCGGCGCACCGCCGAGCAGCCGGCCGAGGCGCGCCGCGCCGTGCGTGCGCGGGTCGAGGAGTTCCGGGAACGGCACGCCGCGCACATGCTCGGCGATGCCCGCCGTGGCGCGCGGGACGAACGTGAGCCCGATCGGCCCGTAGCGCGGGTCGGCCTCCTCGACCGTGTGGCCGAGTGCAGCGAGCCGCTCCGCGAGCGCGACGACCCGCGCCCTCACGGCGGGGTCGAGGCGGGCGGGCAGCGCGGTGAAGGGCGGCTTCAGGGACAGCGCGATGCGCAGCCGGCCCGGATCGCGGCCCACGGCGTCGCCGACGCGCAGCGGGGCCGGCCGGTGCAGGTCGCCCGCGTGGCTGCCGCTGGCCGCGTCGAGGAGCAGGGCCGCGTCCGCGACGGTGCGTGCGAGCGTGCCGTTGACGGTGATGCCCTGGAAGGACTCGGGGCGGGGCCAGGTCGAGATCCGGCCGCGCTGCGGTTTGATGCCCACGAGGTGCGTCCAGGCGGCCGGGATGCGGACCGAGCCCGCCCCGTCCGAGCCCAGCGCCGCGGGCACCAGTCCCGCGGCCACGGCGGCCGCGGAGCCCCCGGACGAACCGCCCGGGGTGTGATCGTGGTGCCAGGGGTTGCGGGTCGCGCCGAAGGCCGGGCCCTCGGTGAAGGGCCACTGGCCCAGCTCGCAGGCGTTGGTCTTGCCGACCACGACGGCACCGGCCGCGCGCAGCCGCCGTACCGCCTCGCCGTCCTCGCTCACCGGCGGGAAGTCGCCCCGGCAGCCGAACGCGGTCGGTTCACCCGCCACGTCCATGTCGTCCTTGACCGCGACCGGCACCCCGAGCAGCGGGCGCCGTCCGCCCGCCGCCAGTTCCGCGTCCGCGGCGTCGGCCTCCGCGAGCGCGGCCTCGGCGCGGACCAGCCGGAAGGCGTTCACGGTGGGCCGGCCCGCCTCGATCCGGGCGAGCGCCCGCTCGACCAGCTCGCGCGAACTCACCTCGCCCGCGGCCAGCGCACGCGCGCTCTCGGTCAGTCCTGGGGCACGGTCGGGAGCCATCCCGGTCACCTCCGAAGCGGTTGTCTACCGAACGGTAACCTCTGGGCCGGTCCGGCGGTACCGGACTGGCAACCTCCTTTACGGAGGCGGGAGTTCCGTCCACCGGGTGATCGATCGGGTGCCCTGCGCGAGGAGTTGCCCCGGCCCTCTGGAAGGATGCCTCGGGTCATGGTGCAGATACCGAAACAGCCCGGTCGTGCGGCTCCCGTGAGGCGGCCCGTCCCCACCAGCGCGGACGTGGCGCGATTGGCGGGTGTCTCCCGCGCCACCGTCTCGTACGTCCTGAACAACGCCAGCGCCGTCCGGATCAGCGAACCCACCCGGCGCCGGGTGCGCGAGGCCGCCGAGGAGCTCGGGTACGTTCCCCACGCGGCGGCCCGCAGTCTGCGCGCCGGACACAGCCGCATGGTCCTGATGCCCGCCCCGGCCGTTCCCGTGGGCCCGCTCTACCACCAGTTCTTCGCCGAACTCCAGTCGGCGCTCGGCCGGCTGGACTACACGGTCGTGCAGTACGGCAGCGTCGGTCTGCGCGGCGACGAGGCCGCCCGTGCCTGGGCCGAGCTGCGCCCGGTCGCCGTCCTGGTGCCCGGCAGCGGCCTCGGGCCCGAGGGGGTGGCGGTCCTGAAGCGGTCCGGTGCCCGCGCGGTGCTCACCCTGGGTCCCGAACGGGTCGACGGCGCCCACGCGTTGCTCATGGACCACGACCGGGTCGGCCACTGCGCGGGCGTCCACCTGCTGGCCGGGGGCCGCCGCCGCGTCGGAGTCGTGATGCCCGAGGAGAACGGGCTGGAGATCTTCTCCCGGCCCCGCCTCGAGGGCGTCCGGCGGGCCCTGCGCGGCACGTCCGCGACGGTGACCGAGCTGCCCCTGGCGTACGAGGAGGAGGCCGCCGCCCGGCTCGCGGCACGCTGGGGCTCCCTCGGCCTCGACGCCGTCTTCGGCTACAACGACGAGTACGCGATGCTCCTGATGCGCGCCCTCCAGGACGAGGGCGTCGCCGTACCGGAGCAGACCGCCGTGGTCGGCGCCGACGACCTCATGCTCGGCCGGCTGCTCAGACCCCGGCTGAGCACCGTGCACCTCGACCTGCCCTCCGGCCGTGACCTGGCCGAACTGGTCGACCGGGTGGTCCGTGAGCCGGGCGCGGAGCCCGAGACGCACGAGGTGCTGGGCGCACGCGTGGTGCACCGGGCGTCGAGCTGAGAGAGGCTGGTTGCGCGACGGGCGAGGTCCGCCCGGCGCGGCACCGGGCCCGTCCGCCCGGCCCGTGCGAGGCCGGGCCGGACCGCGTGCGCGACGGGGTACCGGCTGCCGGAGCCCGTCCCCGGCGGCATCGGACAGCGGAGGCGTGTCATGCGGACCACGGTCGGCATCATCGGCGCGGGCCCGGCCGGGCTCCTGCTGGCCCGGCTGCTGCACCGGACCGGGATCGACTGCGTCGTCCTGGAGAGCAGGACCCGCGCGTACGTCGAGCGGCGCCAGCGCGCCGGCATGCTGGAGCAGGGCACGGTCGACGTCCTGCGCGCGTGCGGGGCGGGCGCGCGGCTGGACACCGAGGGCCTGGTCCACCAGGGGATCGAGCTGCGCTTCGAACGGGAACGCCACCACATCGACTTCCCCGGGCTCACCGGCGGCCGGACCGTCACGATCTACGCCCAGACGGAGATCGTTAAGGATCTGGTCGCCCTCCAACTCGACCACGGACCGCCCCTGTTGTTCGAGGCCGAGGCGATCGCGGTGGAGAGTCCGGGGAGCGCGTCGCACGCCGTGCGGTTCGTGCGGGGCGGGCGCGAACAGGTGCTGGCCTGTGACTGGGTGGTGGGCTGCGACGGCGGCCACGGCGTGGCGCGAGCCGCGTTCCCGGCCGGGACCGGCCGCACGTACGCGCACGAGTACCCGTACTCCTGGCTCGGCATCCTCGCCGATGTGCCGCCTTCCTGCGAGGAGTTGGTCTACGCCCGCGGAGCCGGGGGCTTCGCCCTGCACAGCATGCGCTCCCCCTCGGTGTCCCGGCTCTACCTCCAGGTCCCCAACGGGACCGAGGCCGGCGACTGGCCCGACGAACGTGTCTGGGACGAACTGGCCTCGCGGTTCGCGGTCGAGGGGGACTGGCGGCTGGAACGCGGACCCGTCACCGACAAGTCGGTCACCCCGATGCGCAGTTGGGTGCACGAGCCGATGCGCCACGGTCGGCTTTTCCTGGCCGGGGACGCCGCCCACATCGTGCCGCCGACGGGGGCCAAGGGGCTCAACCTCGCGGTGTCCGACGTGCAGCTCCTGGCCCGCGGCTTCGCCGCCCTGCACCGCCGTGGATCCACCGAACTCCTGGACCGCTACTCGGAGTTGGCACTGGAGCGAGTGTGGCAGGCCACGCGTTTCTCGTACGACATGACTAGAATGTTGCACGCTCAACCAGATGGGGACGCGTTCGACCTCCGGATGCAGCTCGCGCGACTGCGCCGGATCACCGCGTCCCGCTCCGCCGCCGCCGAACTGGCCGCGAACTACACGGGACTTCCCCTGCCCGACGACGTGGCGGGCCCGCCGAGTCCCCCTGGTGATCAGTGAACGATCGGAGAGCCGCCATGCCCCTGCTCGACCCCACGACCTGGCAGTCCCGCCCGCTGCGGGGCGGCGAGTACACCGTCACCGAGCCCGCCACCGGCGAGGGCCTCGGCACCCTCGCCCTCGCCACCGCCGAGGACGTCGCGGACGCCGCGCGGGCCGCCCGCTCGGCACAGGCAGCGTGGGCGGCGGCCCCGCACTTCGCCCGTGCCGCCGTACTGCGCCGGGCGGGCGACCTCTTCGCCGCGCACGCCGACGAACTGCGGGCCTGGATCGTGCGGGAGTCCGGCTCCATCCCCGGCAAGGCGGACTTCGAACTCCACGTCGCCGCCCAGGAGTGCTACGAGGCGGCCGCCCTGGCCTCCCGCCCCACGGGCCAGGTCCTGCCCTCGGAGGCGCCCCGGCTGTCGTACACCCGTCGTGTCCCGGTCGGCGTCGTCGGGGTGATCGCCCCCTTCAACGCGCCGCTGATCCTCTCGATCCGCTCCGTCGCCCCCGCGCTCGCCCTCGGCAACGGCGTCGTCCTGAAGCCCGATCCACGCACGGCCGTGTGCGGCGGCCTCGCGCTCGGAGCCGTCTTCGCCGCGGCGGGCCTGCCGGACGGGCTGCTCCAGGTCGTGCCCGGGGGTCCCGGGACCGGCCAGGCCCTCGTGGCCGATCCGCTGATCCCCGTCGTCTCCTTCACCGGCTCGACCGCCGCGGGCCGCGCGGTCGGTGAGGCGGCGGGACGTCATCTCAAGCGGGCGCACCTGGAGTTGGGCGGCAACTCGGCGCTGGTCGTCCTGGAGGACGCCGATCTCGACGCGGTGATCTCCACGGCCGCCTGGGGCTCGTTCTTCCACCAGGGCCAGATCTGCATGACGACCGGCCGCCATCTGGTCCACGCCTCCCTGTACGAGGAGTACGTCGAGCGACTCGCCGCCAAGGCGGAGTCACTCGCCGTCGGCGACCCGCATCGAGAACAGGTGCACCTCGGACCGATCATCGACGACGCCCAACTCGCCAAGATCCGGGGGCTGGTGGAGTCCAGCGCCGCAGGGGGCGCGAAGCTCGCGGCGGGCGGTACGCACGAACGGCTCTTCTACCGGCCGACCGTGCTGGCCGGCGTGGACGACTCCACACCGGCGTACGTGGAGGAGGTCTTCGGCCCGGTCGCGCCGGTCCGCTCCTTCGCCACCCTCGAGGAGGCGGCGGCCCTGGCGGCCGCCGGACCCTACGGCCTCTCCCTGGGCATCGTCACGCGGGACACCGCCCGCGGTCTCGCCCTGGCGGAACGCATCCCGACGGGGATCGCGCACATCAACGACCAGACCGTCAACGACGAGGCCGTCGCCCCCTTCGGCGGTACCGCCGCCTCCGGCACCGGGGCCCGCTTCGGCGGCGAGGCGAACCTGGACGCCTTCACCGACCTGCGGTGGACGACGGTGCGCGGGGACGTGGCGGGGTACCCCTTCTAGAGCATCGGGCCGGGGCTGGGTCCGGGGCTGGCGGGACAGGTGCCGTCGCCTCGCCATGAGGCGGGCGGCCCGGCACCTGCGTCCCGGACCTGTCCGGCGTCCGCGGCCCGCCGCCACCCCCGGTTTGTTCGGCCGGCCCACTCTGTTCGACCGGCGCGACCTGCCCGGCTGAACCGGCCTGTTCGACCGGCGCGGCCTATTCGGCGTCCTTGGCCTGCTTCGCCTGCTCGGCCGCCACCGACTTGCGGACCTCGTCCATGTCCAGCTTCCGGGCCTGCCCGATCACGTCGTCCAGGGCGGCCGCGGGCAGCGCGCCGGGCTGGGCGAAGATCGCGACCTGGTCGCGGACGATCATCAGCGTGGGGATCGACTGGATCTCGAAGGCCGCCGCCAGTTCGGGCTGCGCCTCCGTGTCGACCTTCGCGAACACCAGGTCCGGGTTGGCCGCTGCGGCCTTCTCGTAGACCGGGGCGAACTGACGGCACGGCCCGCACCACTCCGCCCAGAAGTCGATCAGGACGAACTCGTTGTCCGTGACCGTCTGGTCGAAGTTCTCCTTGGTGAGCTCAACGGTGCTGCTCATTCCACTTCCCTCTTCCTCACGTACGGGTCATGCCGGTCAGCACAACGCCACCCACCGGGTGCCTATTCCGGGCCCGTACCCGTGTGGCCCCCGCGCACACCAGCAACCAGACTGGCCCCATGACGGAAACGGAATCCATCGCCTACGACGTCGTGGTGCTCGGTGCCGGACCCGTGGGGGAGAACGTCGCCGACCGCGCACGCGCCGCCGGCCTGTCCACCGCGGTCGTGGAGAGCGAACTGGTCGGCGGCGAGTGCTCGTACTGGGCGTGCATGCCCAGCAAGGCCCTCCTCCGCCCGGTGATCGCCCGCGCCGACGCCCGCCGCGTACCCGGTCTGGCCGCCGCGGTACAAGGCCCCCTCGACGCGTCCGCGGTGCTCGCCCACCGCGACTACTTCACCTCGAACTGGAAGGACGACGGCCAGCTCGCCTGGCTCGACGGCATCGGCGCCGACTTCCACCGCGGTCACGGCCGGCTCGCCGGACCCCGCACCGTGACGGTCGACGGACCCGACGGAGAACGCAAGGTGCTGACCGCCCGGCACGCGGTCGCCGTGTGCACCGGCACCCGCGCCCAGCTCCCCGACCTGCCAGGCATCGCCCAGGTCAAGCCGTGGACCAGCCGCGAGGCCACCAGCGCGCACGCCGTGCCCGGACGGCTGATCGTGGTCGGCGGCGGTGTCGTCGCCGCCGAGATGGCCACGGCCTGGCAGGCGCTCGGCTCGCAGGTCACCCTGCTCGTGCGCGGCAAGGGCCTGCTGCCCCGCATGGAGCCCTTCGCCGGGGAACTGGTCGCCGAGGCGCTGGCCGAGGCGGGCGCGGACGTGCGCACCGGCACCTCGGTGACCGCCGTCTCGCGCGAGGGCACCACCGTGGTCGCCCTCACCGACACCGGCGACCGCATCGAGGCCGACGAGATCCTGTTCGCGACCGGCCGTGTGCCGCACACCGACGACGTCGGCCTGGAGACGGTCGGCCTGGAACCCGGCGGCTGGATCGAGGTCGACGACAGCCTCCGGGCCGTCGGCAGCGACTGGCTGTACGCGGTCGGCGACGTCAACCACCGCGCGCTGCTCACCCATCAGGGCAAGTACCAGGCCCGGATCGCGGGCGCCGCCATCGCCGCGCGTGCCGCTGGGGTGCCGATCCTGGAGACGGACCCCTGGGGCGCGCACGCGGCCACCGCCGACCACGCGTCCGTCCCGCAGTGCGTCTTCACCGACCCGGAGGCGGCGGCCGTAGGTCTCTCCCTCGCCGAGGCGGAGCAGGCCGGACACCGGGTCCGGGCCGTGGACGTCGACATGTCCTCGGTGGCCGGCGCGGGTCTGTACGCGGACGGCTACCGCGGCAAGGCCCGCATGGTCGTCGACCTCGACCGCGAGATCGTCCTCGGCCTCACCCTGGTCGGCCCCGGCGTCGGCGAACTCATCCACTCGGCGACCATCGCCGTCGTCGGCCAGGTGCCGGTCGACCGCCTCTGGCACGCCGTCCCGTCCTACCCCACGGTCAGCGAGGTCTGGCTGAGGCTGCTGGAGGCGTACCGGGACGCGTGACCGCGGTTTCCGCAGGTGCGTCCCCGGCCCGCCGCCGGGGACGCACGTACGGACCTCGCCCGTGCCTCGGAAGGCCCAAGGGAGGTCCGTACCCGTGGAGACCCGGCCCGGGTCAGGCCAGGGTCACCAGTTCCCGGTACTCCTCGCTCCACAGGTCCTCGTCCGCGTCCGGGAGCAGCAGCACCCGGTCCGGGCGCAGGGCGTCCACGGCCCCTTCGTCGTGGGTGACCATCACGAGCGCGCCGGGGTAGGTGGCCACCGCGGCCAGGACCTCCGCGCGGGAGGCGGGGTCGAGGTTGTTGGTGGGCTCGTCCAGGAGGAGCACGTTCGCGCCCGAGTGGACGAGCCCCGCCAGGGCGAGCCGGGTCTTCTCGCCCCCGGAGAGGACCCCGACCCGCTTGCCGGCGTCGTCGCCCGTGAACAGGAACGAGCCGAGCACCCGCCGTACCTCGCCGTCGCCGAGATGCGGCGCCGACGCGGCGAGGTGGTCGCGGACCGTACCGGCCGGGTCCAGGGTGTCGTGCTCCTGTGCGAAGTAGCCGAGGCGCAGCCCGTGCCCGCGCACCACGCGTCCGCCGTCCGGCTCCTCGTGCCCGGCGAGCAGCCGCAGCAGCGTGGTCTTGCCCGAGCCGTTCGGGCCGAGGATCACCAGCCGGCTGCCCCGGTCCACGGCGAGGTCGACGCCCCCGAGGACGCGCAGGTCGCCGTACGCCTTGGTCAGCGAGACGGCGCCGAGCGGCATCCGTCCGCAGGGGGCCGGCTCGGGCAGCCGGATCCGCGCCACCTTCTCCGTCCGGCGGACCGGTTCCAGGCCGGAGAGCAGCCGGTCGGCGCGCCGGTCCATGTTCCGGGCGGCCACGGCGGTCGCCACGTTCGAGCGCATCTTGTCGGCCTGCGCGTGCAGGGCCGCCGCCTTGCGCTCGGCGTTCGCCCGCTCCCGGGCCCGCCGTCGCTCGGCGGCCTCGCGCTGGGCGAGATAGGCCGCCCAGCCCGTGTTGTGGACGTCGAGCGTGGCGCGGTGCGGGTCCAGATGGAACACGCGGTTGACCACGGCGGCCAGCAGGGAGGTGTCGTGGCTGATGAGGACGAGCCCCGCCTGACGGCTCGCCAGGAACCCGCGCAGCCAGACGACCGAGTCGGCGTCCAGATGGTTCGTCGGCTCGTCGAGGAGCAGAGTGCCCTCGTCGGAGAACAGGATGCGGGCCAGTTCGACGCGCCGCCGCTGCCCGCCGGACAGGGTGCCGATCTGCTGGTCCATCACCCGGGCCGGCAGACCGAGCCCCGCGGCGACCCGGGCCGCCTCGGCCTCCGCCGCGTACCCGCCGCGCGCCTGGAACTCGGCCTCGGCCCGTACGTAGGCGTTCATCGCGCGGTCGGATCCGTCGGCCATCGCGGCCTCGGCCGCCCGCAGGGCCTCGACAGCACGGTCGAGGCCCCGGGCGGACAGGATGCGGGCGGTGACGGTGACCGCGGGGTCGGCCGCGGCCGGGTCCTGCGGGAGATGGCCGACGGCTCCGGAACGGGAGACGGAACCGGCCTCGGGCCGCCGCAGTCCCGCGAGGGTGCTCAGCAGGGTGGTCTTGCCGGCGCCGTTGCGGCCGACCAGACCGACGCGGTCGCCGGGGGAGACGGTGAAGGAGATGTCGGACAGCAGCAGACGGGCGCCGACGCGCACGTCGACACCGCGAACGGTGATCATGGGGAAACGCTCCAGAAGTCAATCGGCTCAGGACACACGGGTGGCGTGGAAGCGGGTCCTGAGCTAAGAGACGCGGGGCGTAGACATGCCCGCAGGCTAGCGGAGCGGGGGCTGGGGCGCCTGCGATTTATCGCCCGGGGAGGCAGCGGCGGCCGCGCCGGGCGGCGAGGGGCGCGGTGCCGGGACTTGCCAGTGCCGGCGGACAGGGTGCGGTGCCGGGACTTGCCGATGTCGGCGGGCAGGGTGCAGTGCAGTGACCCACCGGGCGGCGAGGGGCGCGGTGCCGTGACCTGCCGGTGGCGGCGGACAGGGTGCGCGGTGCCGGGACTTGCCGGTGCCAGGGGACGGGGCGGGTTTGCCGGGACTCGCCGGTGTCGGAGGGCGGGGCGTGTCTGCCGGGGCCGGGCCTCCTGGCCGAGGGCCGTTTCAGCTGGGCAGGGTGAAGCCCAGCAGCTCCGCCGCCCGGTCCGGCGTCGGCTGGGACCACAGTTCCGCCGCGGCCTGGTTCGAGGAGAGCGAGCGCAGCTCGGCGCGGTCGAGGTAGAGCAGTCCGTCCAGGTGGTCCGTCTCGTGCTGGACGATGCGCGCGGGCCAGCCGTCGAACACCTCGTCCACGGCGTTCCCGTGCTCGTCGAACGCCGTCAGCCGCACCTCGGCGTGCCGGGCCACCACGGCCTGCCAGCCGGGAACGCTGAGGCAGCCCTCGTAGAACGCCGCGCGCCCCGGACCGGTCGCGTCGTACGAGGGGTTGACCAGGACGCGGAACGGCTGCGGCACCCGTCCGCGGACGAGACGCACCTCGTCCGAGACCGGCGCCGGGTCCTCGATGACGGCGATCCGCAGCGGCACGCCGACTTGGGGGGCGGCGAGACCCACCCCCGGGGCCGCGTGCATCGTGGCGCGCAGGGCCGCGACGAACCGGGTCAGCAGACGCGGGTCCAGCTGCCCGTCGAAGGGTTCCGTGCCCCGGCGCAGTACGGGGTCACCGGCCGGGACGATCGGCAACGGCCCCTCGTGCTCGAGGAGTTCTTCGACCAGGTCGCTCAGGGGGACACGCGGGGCGCTGCGGCCGGGTTCGGTTGCCATCCCGCCAGGATGCCAACCGGAACGGAGCCGATCGAGGCGGCGCGAGGGAAGCCCCCGGACTTATCGAGGCGGCGCGAGGGAAGCCCCCGGACTTTCCGGGAGCGCCTCGGGCCACCCCGATCCGCGGGGCGGAGCCCCGATCCCGCCGGGTACGGCCCCCGATCCCGCCCGGGGCAGCGGGCGCGGCCCCGGGGTCACCGGGGCCGCTGCCCGGTCACGCCTCCGCGGACTCGCCCCCGAGCGCGGACGCGATCCGCAGGTGGGACGCGGCCTCCTCGGAACGGCCGAGGCGCTGGAGGGTGCGGCCCAGCATCAGCCGGGCGTAGTGCTCGACCGGGTCGAGTTCCACCAGGGCGCGCAACTCGTTCTCGGCGCGGCTCAGTTGGGCCGAGTGGTAGTAGGAGCGGGCCAGCAGCAGCCGGGGTCCGGTCTGCTCCGGCACCTCCTCGACCAGTCCGCCCAGGACGCGCGCCGCCGCCGCGTAGTCCTTGGCCTCGAAGAACATCCGCGCCCGCTCCCAGCGCTCCGCGGCCGTCCCGTGGTCGTAATACGTCATGTCCACCACTGACCTCCTTCGACGGGCCACAACCCAGGCCGTTGGTTGAATATTCCACAAGTCGCCGGGGTGAGAGTCGGGCGCCCTGGAGCGGGCCTCCGTCATGACGGCCCCCGGGATTCAGCGGCGCAGGGCCTCCGGAGTGCACGGATCGCCGCCGGGCACCCCGAAGCGGTCACGCCCCGGCGAGTTCCGCGTCGGCCCGCTCCTTCACCAGGGCCAGGACGCGCCCCACGACGGCCAGGTCCTCGGCCGGGATCCCTGCGTAGACCCGGGACGCGATCTCGGCGCCCGCCGTGCGGATCGAGACGAACAGTTCCCGGCCGGCGCTGGTCAGGGTCACTTGGCCGGGCGCCGGCTCCTCCAGCAGGCCCCGGGCGGCGAGTTCGTCGACGGTCCGCAGGGCGGCGGCCTCGTCGATCTTCAAGCCGTCGACGAGCCCGCCGACGACCCGGCTCCGCCCGACCGCGCCGCCGTCGCCGGACGCGGCGGCCCGCAGGGCCACCGACTGCTCGAAGGTGGTGCCGCTGCGGGCCAGCACCCGCTCCAGTGCGGCGCGGCTCGCGTAGTGCGCGAGGCCGACGACCTGCCCGTTGAACGGGGCGACGGGAGTGGCAGGGGCGGAAGAGGTGGAAGGAGTGGCACGGGTGACGGGGGTGCTCATGAGTGCTCCTCGGGTGAGTGCTCGTCGGGAGGCGGCGCGGCCGCGCCGGAACGCGGCCCCGCTCCCGTGTGCGGATCGAGCGGTACGTCGAGCAGGACGGCCAGTTCGCGGCTGAACGCCCGTGTGCGCTCCCCGTCGAGCCCGCCCAGGGGTGCGAGAAGCTGTTCCAACAGCCCCTGGACCACGGAGATGGCACGGCGGGTGACCGCGCGCCCGTCCTCGGTGAGGGTCAGCCGCACCGCGCGGGGGTCGGCCGGATCGCGGGTGCGGTCGAGCAGTCCGGCCGTCTCCAGGGAGCGGGCCAGCTTCGAGACGTAGAGCGGTTCGAGTCCGGTGTGGTCGGCGAGGCGGCGCTGGCTGGGGTGCTCTCCGGCCCGGTGCATGCCGTGGAGCGACGCCACCAGCGAGTACTGCGCGTGCGTCAGACCCAGCGGGCCCACGGCCCGGTCCACCGCGACGCGCCACTTCGTCGACAGGCGCCAGACGAGGAACCCGGGTGTCGCGTTCTCGGAAACGGGCTTCGCTGAACTCATACGAGAAACAGTACATGGCTACTATGTCCATGGCTACTATTTTCGCATCGCACGCCGGCCCCTCGCGACGCGCGCCCGATCGGTCCCGGACTTCGCGCACGCACTCGACGTCAAGACGCGCGTCCGGTCCACCCGCAAGGCCGGTTCTGAGTCAAGTGCCCCTCAATGGGCGGATCGGGCGGTTCGATGGACTGACGAGAGGTGTCCGGCGGGACTAGGTTGTGCGCCATGAGCAATCTTGATCGGGAGTCGGTTCCCGCCCCGTGCGGCGGCCGCGGGTTCGTGGTGGCCGAGCCGGTGCGCGAACTCCTCAGCCCCCGCCGGGTCAGGCTCGGTGAGTCGACCGAGGTCCGCCGGCTGCTGCCCAACCTGGGCCGCCGCATGGTCGGCGCGTGGTGCTTCGTCGATCACTACGGGCCCGACGACATCGCCGACGAGCCCGGCATGCAGGTCCCGCCGCACCCGCACATGGGCCTGCAGACCGTCAGCTGGCTGCACGAGGGGGAGGTGCTGCACCGCGACTCCACGGGCAGCCTCCAGACGATCCGCCCCCGTGAACTCGGACTCATGACCTCGGGCCGCGCGATCAGCCACTCCGAGGAGAGCCCCCGCGCGCACTCCCGGCTGCTGCACGGAGCGCAGTTGTGGGTCGCGCTGCCGGACAGCCACCGGCACACCGACCCGCACTTCGAGCACCACGGCGAACTGCCCGTCGTCACCGCCCCCGGCCTGCGGGCCACGCTCCTGCTGGGCACGCTCGACGGCACGACCTCGCCCGGCACGACGTACACGCCGATCGTCGGCGCCGACCTGGCCCTCGCGGGCGGCGCGGACGTCCGCCTGCCGCTGGAGCCCGACTTCGAGTACGCCGTCCTCTCCATGTCCGGCGAGGCCGAGGTCGACGGCGTACGGATGCTCCCCGGCTCCATGCTCTACCTCGGCTGCGGCCGCACCGAACTCCCCGTGCGCGCCGGGAGCGACGCCGGCCTCATGCTGCTGGGCGGTGAGCCGTTCGAGGAGGAGCTGATCATGTGGTGGAACTTCATCGGCCGCACCCAGCAGGACATCGAACAGGCCCGCGAGGACTGGGCCAAGGGCGCCCGCTTCGGTGAGGTGAAGGGGTACGACGGCGCGCCGCTCGCCGCTCCGGAACTGCCCCCGCTGCCGCTGAAGCCGCGGGGCAGGGTGCGCTGACCGGACCCGCCCCGACCGGCGGAACGGGCCAGGACGCCCACCTGCTCGGTCCGAGACCGGGCCGGGACGCCCACCGCCTCGGGCCGAGCGCTCGCCGAAAAGGCCACCGCCTCGGCCCGAGGGCGGGCCGAGGCGGACAAGGACGGACAAGGACGGACGGGAACGTACGACGGCGAATCCGGTGCGTCGGGTCGGTCAGAGGACGGGAGCCGTCCCCGCCGCGCCGCCCTGCACGTCCCGCCGGGACAGCGCCAGATAGGCCACGAAGCCGACGATGGCCACGGTCCAGGACGCGGTGACCGGGCCGAGGCCGAGCCCGAGGCCGCCGCGGGCGTGCCCGAGCGCCATCCAGTCGGCGACCGAGGCCCCGAGCGGGCGCGTGATGACGTACGCCGTCCAGAACGCGGTGACGGCGTTCAGGGAACCCCAGCGGTGGGCGATCGCCGGGACCGCGATGGCGACGGCGTACACGACGGCCGAACCCAGGTAGCCCAGGCCGACGGTGGCCGAGAGGTCCCCGGCCGCCGTGCCGAGCGCGAACGTGGCGAGCACGGTCGCCCAGTAGAAGACCTCGCGGCGGCGGGTGCGGATGCTGTGGATGGACAGGGTCCGCTCGCTCGCGTGCCAGACGGCGAACACGGCGCCCAGCGCCACCAGGAAGAGCGGTGTGGAGATCACGTACGGCACGCCGAGGCCGACGTGGAGCACGTCCGCGGCCATCGTGCCGAACACGCTGACCATGACGATCGCCGTCCAGTAGATCCAGGCGACGTACCGGCGCACGGCGAACTGGAGCGCCAGCGAGGCCGCCAGCGCCAGTCCGCCGAGGCCCACGGCGGGGACGGGCCCGAGCACACGGGCCAGGAGGTCGGAGGCCGTTTCGCCCATCCCGGTGGTCAACACCTTGATCACCCAGAAGTACAGGGTGACTTCCGGGACCTTGCTCGCCAGGACGGCTGCGGGCGGGACGGACGGGGACGTGCGGGCGAGGTGCTCGGTGCTCATGCGCGGCACCTTGACACGCCCGGGCCCCCGAGCCCCAGAGGGCTTTGCCATGGCTTGGACGCTTGCGGGGCAGGATTTGCCAGGAGCCGCGACGAGCCTGAACGCAACCTGAACGGCCCGGCGTCATCCCTGGTCGGGGCCCTGATCACGGTGATACGAAGGGGGGTCGTGGCGGGCCCGTCGGCCGGACCGTGCCGTCACGCGAGTCCGCGCGCCCACCGTGCCGCTCCGTCCTCGTGGGTCCGCGCGTCGACCGGGCCACTCCGTCCGCGGCGGTCCGCCCGCCGACAGGGCCACGCCGTCCCGTCGGTCTGCTCGCCGGCCGGGTGGCCCCCCGTCGGTCGTGGCACCGAGCGGACCTGCCGCCCCCGTCGGTCGGCCACCGGACCGTTGCGTCCCGTCAGTCGTCGCACCGACCGTCCCCCGCCGTCCCCGTCAGTCCGCGCTCACCAGCACCACCTCCAGGGTGCGCGGACCGTGCACCCCCTCCACCCGGTCCAGTTCGATGTCGCTGGTCGCGGACGGGCCGGAGATCCAGGTCAAGGGGCGTGTCGGGTCCAGCCGTCCGAGCGCCTGGGGGACGGACGCCACCACCTGGCCGGGGACGCGCACGACGCAGATGTGGTGGTCCGGGACCAGGGTGATCCGGCGGCGGCCCTGGTCCGGGCCCCCGTCGAGGACGATCGTGCCCGTCTCGGCGATCGCGACGGCGCAGCCGGTCACCACACTCCCCACCGCGTCGAGTTCGCCGGGCGTGCTCCCGGCCAGGTCGTCGACCGGGGCGGGATCGGCCGCAGACAGCCACACGGACGGGAGCCCCGGCGGCACGAGCACCTGCCGTGATCCGCGCCGGTCGAGCAACCGCGCGACGAGGTCCGGCAGTTCCTCCTCCGTCGCGCGGTGCACGATCGCCCGGTAGTCCGCCAGGTTCTCCGCGAGGAGGTCCACCGTTTCCGCAGGGCTCCGCGCCCCGTGCTCGCGCAGATAGCTCCGGCCGACGGCTTGCTCGTACGAGGAGTCCCCGTCCTCCGGCCCGGGCTCCGGGGGAGCGCCGTCCTCCCCGGATCCGTCCGCGAGGGCCCGGCGCACCCGGCCGAGGATCAGGTCCCTGCTGCTCACTTCGTCACGTCCTTTCCGCCCCGGGTCCGCTGCCACCAGTCACGGAACGACTCCGCGGGGACCGCGGGCAGTTCACGGCTCCCGCTCCACGCCCTGCCGGGGCCCGGCAGGGTGCGCGGGTGGAAGCGGCGGGTCCGGGAGGCCAGCCGCTGTCCGGCCCGCAGGGCGCCGGGACGGCCCAGCGCCCAGCGCGCCGCGCGCATGGCCGCCCGTTCGGCGGCGTGTCCCCTGGCCGGCCTGAGCACGACCGTGTTGCCCTCCCGGGTCACCGGCCCGCCCTGCGCGATCCGCTCCCGCAGATGGACCAGGACCTCGGGGATGTCGATCGCGACCGGGCAGACCTCGTAGCAGGCGCCGCACAGCGAGGAGGCGTACGGCAGCGAGGCGTCGATCTCGCTCGCCGTGCCCCGCAGCTGGGGGCTGAGGATCGCGCCGATCGGACCCGGGTACACCGAGCCGTACGCGTGGCCCCCCGCCCGCTCGTACACCGGGCAGACGTTCAGACACGCCGAGCAGCGGATGCAGCGCAGCGCCTGGCGTCCGACCTCGTCGGCGAGCGTGTCGGTGCGCCCGTTGTCCAGCAGGACCAGATGGAGGGCGCGAGGGCCGTCCCCGTCCGTGGTCCCGGTCCACATCGAGGTGTACGGGTTCATGCGCTCGGCCGTCGAGGAGCGCGGCAGGGTCTGCAGGAACACCTCCAGGTCCCGCCAGGCCGGCACGACCTTCTCGATGCCGACGACCGAGATCAGCGTCTCGGGGAGGGTCAGGCACATGCGCCCGTTGCCCTCGGACTCGACGACCACGAGGGTGCCGGTCTCGGCGACCATGAAGTTGGCGCCGGAGATGCCGACCTTGGCGCGCAGGAACTTCTCCCGCAGATGAAGGCGGGCCGCCTCCGCCAGCTCGGCCGGCGTGTCGGTGAGGCCTTCGGGGGCCGCCCGGCCCCAGGCGCCCATCTCGCGGACGAAGATGTCACGGATCTCGCCGCGGTTGCGGTGGATCGCCGGGACGAGGATGTGGGAGGGCCGGTCCTCGCCCAACTGCACGATGAGCTCGGCGAGATCGGTCTCGTACGCGCGGATGCCCGCGGCCTCCAGCGCCTCGTTGAGTCCGATCTCCTGCGTGGCCATCGACTTGACCTTGACGACCTCGCTCTCGCCGGTGGCCCTGACCAGCTCCGTGACGATGCGGTTGGCCTCCTCGGCGTCGGCGGCCCAGTGCACGACACCGCCGGCCGCGGTCACCGACTCCTCCAACTGCACCAGATAGCGGTCGAGATGGCGGAGCGTGTGGTCCTTGATGCGCTTGCCGGCGTCGCGCAGCTCCGCCCAGTCGGACACCTCGGCGACGGCCTTGGCGCGTTTGGTGCGGATGGTGTGGGTGGCGTGGCGCAGATTGCCGCGCAGGGTCGTGTTGTTGACTGCCTCGTGCGCCGCCTTCGGGAAGGCCGGCATACCGACGAACGTTCCGCTCATGCTCCCGGCTCCTCCGTGCTGGCGAGGATCTCCGCGATGTGCACGGGCCGCATCCCCGTTCTGAGGCGGCCCATCGTGCCGCCGATGTGCATCAGACACGAGTTGTCACCGGCGCACAGCACCTCGGCGCCCGTCGACTCGGCGTTGCGTACCTTGTCGGCGCCCATCGCCGCGGAGACGTCGGCGTTCTTGAGGGCGAAGGTGCCGCCGAAACCGCAGCACTCCTCGGCGCCGGGCAGCTCCCGCAGTTCGAGCCCCTTGACCGCCTGAAGCAGCCGCCGCGGACGGTCGCCGAGCCCCAGTCCGCGCAGCCCGTGACAGGTGGGGTGGTAGGTGACGGTGTGCGGGTAGTACGCGCCGACGTCCGTCACGCCGAGGACGTCGACGAGGAACTCGGTCAGCTCGTACGTCCTCGGCACGACCGGCGCCAGCGTCCTGGCCAGGGCGTCGCCCCGCCCTTCCGCGCGGGCCCGTTCGCCCATCCGCGGGTACAGCTCCCGCACCATCGCCCCGCACGACCCGGACGGCGTCACGATCGCCTCGTACTCCCCGAACACCTCGGCGAAGCGCCGGGCGAGCGGTTCGGCCTCGTGACGGTAGCCGGTGTTGTAGTGCGCCTGGCCGCAGCAGGTCTGTCCCATCGGGAAGTCGACCTCGACGCCCAGCCGGGTCAGCAGGTCCACCACGGCCCGGCCGGTGTCCGGATACAGCGTGTCGTTCACACAGGTCAGGAACAGGGCGACACGCATCGCGGCTCCTCGGGGTCGGTCGTGGACGGGTGAAGGGTACGCGGCGGGCGCATGCGGGCAGGCGGACACGCGCCCGCCGTCCGGGCGGCGGGTCCCACCGGGCGCGGCGGACCGTGCCGTGACGGGAGGCTCACGGTGTGCCGAGCCTCGCCTCGGCCGCGCGCCAGGCCGCGGTGCCGCCCCGTGGCTCGTAACGGCGCAGCGGCTGGGTGCGCGCGACGAGTTCGCGCATCCCGGCCCGGTCGCCGACGAGTCCGCCGGCCCGTGCCTGGACGAGGACGTTGCCCAGGGCGGCGGCCTCCGCCGGGCCCGCCACCACCGGCAGCCCGCAGGCGTCGGCGGTGAGCCGGCACAGCAGCTCGTTGCGCGTGCCGCCGCCGACGATGTGCACGACGTCGACCGGATGGCCGGCCAGCGACTGGGCCTGCTCGATCGCGCGGCGGTGCGCGAGCGCGAGGGAGTCGAGGATGCAGCGGGTGATCTCGGCGCGGGACACCGGGACCGGCTGCCCCGTCGCCCGGCAGGCGTCGGCGATCCGCGACGGCATCCGGCCCGGCGCGAGGAACGCCGCGTCGCCCGCGTCCACGACGGACCGCAGCGGCGCCATCTCGCCCGCGGCCGCGAGGAGTTCACCCAGATCGGGGTCGCCCCACTCCCGCACGCACTCCTGGAGCAGCCACAGGCCCATGATGTTGCGCAGATAGCGGACGGTGCCGTCCAGGCCGAGCTCGTTGGTGAAGTTGGCGGCCCGGCTCGCCTCGGTGAGCACCGGAGCGTCCAGTTCCAGACCCGCCAGGGACCAGGTGCCGGTGCAGATGTAGGCGAACCGCTCCCCGGTCGCGGGGACGGCGGCCACCGCCGAGGCCGTGTCGTGCGAACCGACCGTCGTCACCGGAACCGGGCCGGTCGTCCCGGTCTCCTCCAGCACGTGCGGCAAGAGGGTCCCGGCCGGGTCGCCGGGACGGCGCAGCGGCGGGAACAGCCCGAGGTCGATACCGAGCCGCTCCGCGAGACCGTGGGACCAGTCGCGGGTCCTCGGGTCGATCAGCTGGGTGGTGGAGGCGTTGGTGAGCTCGGTGCCCAGCTCGCCCGTGAGCCAGTACGCCAGCAGGTCGGGGACGAGCAACAGATGCCTGGCGGCGTCGAGTTGGCCGGAGGAGCGGGCCGCCGCCAACTGGTAGAGGGTGTTGAAGGGCGCGTACTGCAGCCCCGTGGCCGCGTACAGCTCGGCGGCGGGCACGGTCGCCCACACCTTCTCCGCGACCCCCTCGGTGCGGGCGTCGCGGTAGTGCACCGGGTTGCCGAGCAGCGCCCCGTCCGCGTCCAGCAGCCCGTAGTCGACCGCCCAGCTGTCGATGCCGACGGAGTCGACCGGCCCCGCCGCCCGCAGTCCGTCCAGGACGCCCGCGTACAGCCCGAGGATGTCCCAGCGCAGGCCCTCGGGAACGCGGACCGGCCGGTTCCGGAAGCGATGGGCCTCGGACAGCGAGAGCGTGTCCGGTCCGACGCGGCCGACCATGACGCGCCCGCTGGACGCGCCGAGATCGACGGCGGCGTAGGAGCGCGCCGGGGTGCCGCGGGCGGGGGAGACGTGCGGTGAACCCATCGGCTTCATCGCAGGAACGCGGCGGCGACGCCGGCGTCGACGGGGATGTGCAGCCCGGTGGTGTGGGTCAGGTCCCCGCCGGTCAGGGCGAACACTGCGGCGGCGACGTGCTCCGGCAGCACCTCGCGCTTGAGGATGGTCCGCTGGGCGTAGAACTCGCCGAGCTTCTCCTCCTCGATGCCGTACGTCGCCGCCCGCTGCGCTCCCCAGCCGCCCGCGAAGATGCCCGAACCGCGGACGACCCCGTCCGGGTTGACCCCGTTGACCCGGATGCCGTGCTCGCCCAACTCGGCTGCCAGGAGCCTTACCTGGTGGGCCTGATCGGCCTTGGTCGCGGAGTAGGCGATGTTGTTCGGACCGGCGAAGACCGCGTTCTTGGACGCGATGTAGACGACGTCGCCGCCCAGCTTCTGCGCGGTCATGACCCGGGCCGCCTCGCGCGAGACCAGGAAGGAGCCGCGCGCCATGATGTCGTGCTGGAGGTCCCAGTCCTTCGCGGTGGTCTCCAGGAGCGGCTTGGAGATGGAGATGCCCGCGTTGTTGACCACCAGGTCGACGCCGCCGAAGGCGAGCACCGCCGCCCGGAAGGCCGCGGCGATCTGCTCCTCGGAGGTGACGTCGACCGTGACGGCGACGGCCTTGTCGCTGCCGCCGAGCTCCTCGGCGACGGCGGCGGCGTTCTCGCCGTTCAGGTCCGCCACGACCACACAGGCGCCCTCGGCCACCAGGCGTTCCGCGATCGCGCGGCCGATCCCGCTGCCCGCGCCCGTGACCAGGGCGATGCGGGTGGCGAGGGGCCTGGGCTTCAGCATGCGCCGGAGCTTGGCCTCCTCCAGGGCCCAGTACTCGATGCGGAACTTCTCCGACTCCTCGATCGGCGCGTACGTCGAGACGGCCTCGGCGCCGCGCATCACGTTGATCGCGTTGACGTAGAACTCGCCCGCCACCCGCGCCGTCTGCTTGTCCTTGCCGAAGGAGAACATGCCGACCCCGGGGACCAGCACGATCGCCGGGTCGGCGCCGCGCATCGCGGGGGAGTCGGGCAGCGCGTGCCGCTCGTAATAGGCCGCGTACTCGACCCGGTACTCGGCGTGCAGCTCCGTGAGCCGGGCGACCGTCTCGTCGAGGGAGGCGGCCGGCGGGAGGTCGAGCACCAGCGGCCGGACCTTGGTGCGCAGGAAGTGGTCGGGGCAGGAGGTGCCGAGGGCCGCGAGCCGTCCGTGCTCGGCCCGCGCGAGGAAGTCGAGGACCTCCTCGGAGTCGGTGAAGTGACCGACCTGCGGACGGTCCTGGGAGGCGATGGCCCGGATGTACGGGGCGAGCGCGGCGGCCCGTTCGCGGCGGTCGGCCTCGGGCAGGGCGCCGTAGCCCTCCAGGACGGGACCGAACGGCTCGGGCCTGCCCTTCTCCTCGAGGAACGCCTCGGCGGTGCGGATGACGTACAGCGAGTTGCGCTCGCACTCCTCGGCGGTGGCGCCCCAGGCGGTGATGCCGTGGCCGCCGAGGACGCAGCCGATCGCCCCGGGGTTGGCCTCCTTGACCGCCGCGATGTCCAGCCCGAGCTGGAATCCGGGCCGGCGCCACGGGACCCACACCACCCGGTCGCCGAAGCACTCGGCGGTCAGCTTCTCCCCATCGGCCGCGCAGGCGAGCGCGATCCCCGAGTCCGGGTGCAGATGGTCGACGTGCGGGGCGTCGACGAGCCCGTGCATCGCCGTGTCGATGGAGGGCGCGGCACCGCCCTTGCCGTGCAGGCAGTAGTCGAACGCGGCGACCATCTCGTCCTCGCGCTCGACGCCCGGGTACACCTCGGTCATCGCGCGCAGCCGGTCCAGGCGCAGCACCGCGAGCCCGCCCTCGGTGAGGGTGCCGAGGTCTCCGCCGGACCCCTTCACCCACATCAACTCGACGTCACCCCCGGTCACGGGGTCGCTGCCGGTGCCCTTCGCGGAGGCGTTGCCGCCCGCGTAGTTGGTGTTGCGCGGATCAGCGCCGAGCCGCCGAGCCCGACCCAGCAGAGCGACGGCTTCAGGATGGGATGCCATGTTCCAGATCCTTCGGAGGAGAGGGGAAGAGGAGTGCCCCGTCAGGGGCGCGGGGAACTGCGCGAGCGGCCACGACGAGACGCGCGGTCGGCGGCCCACCGCCATGGGGCAGACGCCTCACAGGCTCGTGTGGAGGAGGGGCGAGGAGAAGCGCCCCAAGGGCGCGGGGAACTGCGCGACCGGCCACGACGACACGCGCGGCCCGCGGCCCCCGGAATGGGGCAGACGCGAGGCGGTGAGGTGGCCGCCCCGGTCCCGCGCTTGGAAAGCGGTCCTCGGAGCGGGGGCAGACGCGAGGCGGTGAGGCCGCCTCGGTCCCGCACTTGGAAAGCGGCCCCCTGCGCAAGGGGGCTAGGCCCCCCACCCCGCCTGGGTGCCCCCGACCCGCTCGGCGGCGATCCGCTCCGCCCACCCGGACCGGTGGTACGCGGCCACCGGATCGGGGTCGAGCCCCAGCTCGGTGCGAACCTCCGCGAGCAGCGGACGCACGTCCGTGTTGTAGGCGTCCATCAGCACCGCGTTGGCCGCCAGCACGTCCCCGTCCCGCTGCGCCTCGGCGAGTGCGTCGCGGTCGACGAGGAGGGCCTTGGCCGTGGCCTCCTGGACGTTCATCACGGACCGGATGATCGCCGGGATCTTCGCCTCGATGTTGTGGCACTGGTCGAGCATGAAGGCGACGTCCGGGGTGAACCCGCCGCCCCGGATCACCTCGTACATGATCCGGAACAGCTGGAAGGGGTCGGCCGCGCCCACCATCAGGTCGTCGTCGGCGTAGAAGCGGGAGTTGAAGTCGAACGCGCCGAGCTTGCCCTCGCGCAGCAGCGTGGCCACGATGAACTCGATGTTGGTGCCGGGCGCGTGGTGGCCGGTGTCGACCACGACCTGCGCCTTGGGGCCGAGCCGCAGGCAGTGCGCGTACGCGGTGCCCCAGTCGGGGACGTCGGTCGCGTAGAAGGCGGGCTCGAAGAACTTGTACTCCAGCAGCATCCGCTGGTCGTCGCCGAGGCGCTCGTAGACCTGCGCCAGCGCCTCCGCGAGCCGGTCCTGGCGTGCGCGCAGGTCGTCCTGGCCGGGGTAGTTCGTCCCGTCGGCGAACCACAGCTTCAGGTCCCGCGACCCCGTCGCGTCCATGATGTCGACGCATTCCAGCAGATGACCGACGGCCTTGCGGCGCACCGCCGCGTCCGGGTGGCAGACGGAGCCGAGCCGGTAGTCGTCGTCCTGGAAGGTGTTGGAGTTGATCGCGCCGAGCCGCAGACCGCGCTCCTCGGCGTGCTTGGCGAGCGCCGCGTAGTCGTCGGTCCTGTCCCAGGGGATGTGCAGGGCGACGGTCGGGGCCGCGCCGGTGAACGCGTGCACCTGGGCCGCGTCGTCCAGCTTCTCCCGCGGGGTCCGGGGGACGCCCGGTTGGGCGAAGACCTTGAACCGGGTTCCCGAGTTCCCGTACGCCCACGACGGCGTCTCGACGGCCTGGGTCTTGAGCGCGGCCTTCACCGCGGCGAACTCGGTCACTTCGGGACTCCTACGACTTCGAGGGGACTGCATGTCCGACGGCTTGCCGAACCGTTCGCGGAGGGTGTCCCGGGTGCTCCCCGAAGGACGCCCGAGGGACCTCGACCCGTGCTGTTCACCGGGTCGGTCGCCCTCAGCGGCTGAAACGATTCAGGAGCCGAAGCTATGAGCGCCCCGAAGGACTGTCAACCCCTCTCGCCTGGATCGTTCGCTGTGAACCTGTTCGGTGCCGGGCCGCCGAAGAATTTGAAGACGAACCCATTGACGTCACCTGGGTGGCATGCCTAACGTCCCGGCAACCCAATTGAAACCTTTCACGACGTCGTGGGGCCGTCCCGCCGGCGTCGTCGAGGAGCCCCTCATGACCCACCCGTCCGACAAGGGACCGGCCCCGGTGCTGGCGCTGAAGGACATCTCGAAGTCCTTCGGCGCCGTACGCGCCCTGCGGGACGTGTCCCTGGAACTGTTCCCCGGCGAGGTGCACGCGCTCGCCGGAGAGAACGGCGCGGGCAAGTCGACCCTCATCAAGACCCTCGCCGGCGTGCACCGACCGGACGCCGGACAGGTTTTGCTGGACGGCGCGCCCACCGTCTTCCACGGACCCGCCGACGCCCGTGACGCGGGCATCGCGGTGATCTACCAGGAGCCGACGCTGTTCCCGGACCTGTCCATCGCCGAGAACATCTTCATGGGCCGTCAGCCCAGGCGGGCCCTCGGCCGCATCGACCACAAGGCCACCCACGCGGCGACCGCGGCCCTCATGAAGCGCCTCGGGGTCGAGCTCGACCCCGAACGTCCGGCGCGCGGACTGTCCATCGCCGACCAGCAGATCGTGGAGATCGCCAAGGCGCTGTCCTTCGACGCCCGCGTCCTGATCATGGACGAGCCGACCGCCGCCCTCACCGGCAGCGAGGTCGCCCGGCTGTTCGGCGTGGTCCGCACCCTGCGCGAGCAGGGCTCCGCGGTGCTGTTCATCTCGCACCGGCTGGAGGAGATCTTCCAGATCTGCGGGCGGGTCACGACCCTGCGCGACGGGGCCCTCGTCTCCAGCGAGCCGCTGGAGGGCATGACGGAGGACGACCTGGTCCGCCGGATGGTCGGCCGCGACCTCGACGAGCTCTACCCCAAACAGCACGTCGAGGCGGGCGACGCGGCGCTCAGCGTGCGCCGGCTGACCCGCGAGGGCGTCTTCACCGACGTCTCCTTCGACGTCCGGCGCGGTGAGATCGTCGGACTCGCCGGTCTCGTCGGCGCGGGCCGCACGGAGGTCGCGCGGGCGGTGTTCGGCGTGGACCGCTGGGACGCCGGAGAGGTGGAGGTCGACGGCAGGGCGCTGACGAACGGCGCCCCCTCCACCGCGATGGCCGCCGGTCTCGCGCTCGTGCCCGAGGACCGGCGCGCCCAGGGCCTGGTGATGGACATGTCCATCGAGCGCAACATCGGACTGACCGGACTGCGCACCACCGTCAGGGCCGGCCTGATGGACCGGGGCGCCGAACGCAGCCGCTCCCTCGACTGGGCGGTCAAGCTCCAGGTGAAGTACGCCCGGATCGCCGACACCGTCTCCACGCTCTCCGGCGGCAACCAGCAGAAGGTGGTCCTCGCCAAGTGGCTGGCCACCGGCCCCAAGGTGCTGATCGTGGACGAGCCCACCCGTGGCATCGACGTCGGCACCAAGGCCGAGGTGCACCGGCTGCTCAGCGAGCTGGCCGCCGACGGGGTGGCCGTCCTGATGATCTCCTCCGACCTGCCCGAGATCCTCGGCATGGCCGACCGCGTGCTCGTCATGCACGAGGGCCGCCTCACCGCCGAGATCGCACGCTCCGAAGCCACCGAGGAATCCGTGATGGCCGCCGCCACCGGGAGGGCCGCCGCATGACGGTCACCGCGCCCACGCCCGCCCCCGCCACCGAAGTGCCCAGGTCGAGCGGCACCCGGCTGGTGGACCGCGTCTTCAAGATGCGCGAACTCGCCATCCTGGCCGTCTTCCTGGTGATGATCGCCGTCACCCAGCTCGGCAACAGCGAGTTCCTGTCCGAGCAGGGCATCAAGGACCTGCTGCTGAACGCGACCATCCTCGTGCTGGTCGCCACCGGACAGTCCCTCGTCGTCATCACCCGCAACGTCGACCTGTCGGTCGGCTCGACCCTCGGCGTCAGCGCCTTCGCGGCGGGCACCTACCTCCAGGGCGGCGGCCACCCCGTCGTCGCCGTGCTCCTCGCGGTGCTGCTCGGCATCGGCTGCGGACTCGTCAACGGGGCGCTCGTCAGCCTCGGCCAGGTCCCCGCCCTCGTCGTGACCCTCGGCACGCTCTACATCATCCGCGGCATCGACTCCATCTGGGTCGGCTCCCGCCAGATCACGGCCGCCGATCTCCCCGGCGGATTCGTCGACTTCGGCTCCGGCGGCTTCTCGGCGATCCCCTATCTCGCCCTGATCGCCCTGGCCGTCCTCGTGGTCGCCGCGTACTACCTCAAGCACTTCGGCAGCGGCCGCGAGCTCTACGCCCTCGGCTCCAACCCGGAGGCCGCGCGCCTGGCCGGAATCCCCGTACGGTGGCGCATCCTCACCGCGTACACCGTCTGCGGCGGACTCGCCGGACTCGCCGGCGCGATGTACCTGGCCCGGTTCGGCAACGTCGACTCCGCCACCGGCAACGGCTACGAACTCACCGTCGTCAGCGCCGTCGTGGTCGGCGGCGTCGTCTTCACCGGCGGCTCCGGCAGCGTCTACGGAGCCGCGCTCGGAGCCCTGCTGCTCACCTCCGTCAACAGCGTCCTGCCCGCCCTCGGCGTCAGCTCCGTCTGGGTCCTCGCCATCAACGGCGTCCTGCTCATCCTCGCCATCGCGGTCGACCGGGTCGTCGCGCTGCGCGTGGCCTCCGCCCTGAAGAAGAGGAACGCCCGCCATGGCTGACTCCGCCCTCTCGCGCGCCGTCCGCTGGGACACGGCCGTCGGCGCCCTCCTGATCGTCCTGCTGCTCCTCTCCTTCTCCTTCGTCGACGGGTTCGGCAACGCGCTCAACCTGTCGTTCCTGATCGGCAACACCCTGCCGATCGCACTGATCGCCCTGCCCATGACCCTGCTCGTGGTGGCCGGCGAGATCGACCTCTCCGTCGCCTCCACGGCCGGCCTCTCGGGATCCGTCATGGGCGCCCTGTGGAACCAGGGCATGGCCATCGAGACGATCATCCCGCTGTGCCTGGTCCTCGGCGTGGTGTGCGGGCTGGTCAACGGTCTGCTGGTGACCCGCCTCGGACTGCCCTCCCTCGCCGTCACCATCGGCACGCTCGCCGCCTACCGGGGCATCGCGCAGATCGTGCTCGGCTCCGACGCGGTCACCGACTTCCCGGCCCCGTACCAGGACTTCGCGTCCGGACGCATCGGGGACACCTTCGTGCCCCAGGCCCTCCCGGTCTTCCTGGTGCTGCTCGCCGTCGCCGTGGTCGTGCTGCACGCCACCCCCTTCGGGCGCTCCGCGTTCGCCATCGGCGCCAGTGAGGAGGCCGCCCGGTTCGCCGGCATCCGGGTCAAGCGGCAGAAGCTGCTCCTGTTCGTCGCGACCGGCCTCATGGCCTCGCTGACCGGCGTGTTCTGGGCCCTGCACTACGCCAGCGCCCGCTACGACAACGCCACCGGGCTCGAACTGTCCGTCGTGGCCGCCGTCCTGCTCGGCGGCATCGACTTCGACGGCGGCAAGGGCACGCTCGGCGGCGCGATCGCGGGAGTCTTCCTGCTCGGCTCGCTGCAGAACGTGATGAGCCTCCTGAACGTCTCCGCGCAGTCGCAGATCGTCGTCACCGGCGTCCTGCTCGTCGTCTCCGTGCTCGGCCCCCGGGTCGGGCGCCAGATCTCCGTGGCGAGGGCGGGCCGCAGAGCCGCCGCCTCGGCTCCGGTCTCGTAATTCCGTTCCGCTCACCCTCGTAAAGGAACCCTCACCCATGCGCAAGTCATCGATCCGCCGTGCCTGTGCGGCGCTCGCCGCCGTCACCTCCATCGCCCTCGCCGTCACCGCCTGCGGCGGCACCACCAAGAACGACGTGAAGGACTCCGGCGGTTCGGGTGCCGCCGCCGGCGCCAAGGCCGACCCGAACGCGGCCACCAAGAAGGGCCTGACCGTCGGCTTCCTCCCCAAGGCCGTCAACAACCCGTACTTCACCTCCGCGGACAAGGGCGGCGAGAAGGCGCTGACCGAACTGGGCTCGAAGTACAAGGAGGTGGGCACCAACAGCGCCACCGACACCAGCGGCCAGGTGAGTTACGTCAACACGCTCACCCAGCAGCAGGTCGACGCGATCGCGGTGTCCGCGCAGGACCCGGGTGCCCTGTGCACCGCGCTCAAGCAGGCGATGACGAACAAGATCAAGGTCGTCACCTACGACTCCGACACCAAGACCGACTGCCGCAACGCGTTCGTCTCGCAGGCGAGCGCCGAGGACCTGGGCCGGACCGAGGTGCAGCTGCTCGCCGAACAGATCGGCTACAAGGGCGAGATCGCGATTCTGTCCGCCGCGCAGACCGCGACGAACCAGAACACCTGGATCGACTACATGAAGGACGAGCTGAAGGACCCCAAGTACAAGGACGTCAAGCTGGTCAAGGTCGCCTTCGGCAACGACGAGGCCCAGCAGTCCTTCCAGCAGACCCAGGGCCTGCTCCAGGAGCACCCGGACCTGAAGGGGATCATCTCCCCGACCACGGTCGGCATCAAGGCGGCCGCGCAGTACCTGTCCGGCTCCAAGTACAAGGGCAAGGTCAAGCTCACCGGCCTCGGCACCCCGAACGACATGCGCAAGTACGTCAAGAACGGCACCGTCGAGGCCTTCGAGCTGTGGGACCCGGCCAAGCTCGGCGAGCTGGCCGCGCGTACGGCCGTCGCGCTCTCCTCGGGGCAGATCACGGGCAAGGAGGGCGAGACCTTCAAGGCCGGTGACATGGGCTCGTTCACCATCGGCAAGGACGGCGTGATCAGCCTCGGCAAGCCCACCGTCTTCGACGCGAAGAACATCGACCAGTTCGACTTCTGACGTCCCGCCGGGCCGGTGCTCCACCGTTCGCGCCGGCCCGGCCCCAGGCCCCGGAGGGTCATCGATGCAACGCGTGTGCTTCCTGCTGAAGGTCCGAGCGGACCGCCTCGACGCGTACCGCGAGCGGCACGCCGCCGTGTGGCCCGAGATGCGCGAGGCGCTCTCGGCGACCGGCTGGCACAACTACTCGCTCTTCCTGCGTGAGGACGGCCTGCTGGTCGGCTATCTGGAGACCGAGGACTTCGCGGCCGCGCGGGCCGCGATGGAGGCCACCGACGTCAACGCCCGCTGGCAGGCGGAGATGGCGCCGTTCTTCACCGCGCTGGACGGCGCCCGCCCCGACGAGGCCATGAAGCCCCTCACCGAGGTCTTCCACCTGGCCTGACCCACCGTCCAACCCACCGCGAAGGTCCGCCGACGGTCCGCCGCACCCGGGTCGCCCGCACCGCACCGTCCGGGTCCCGCCCGGCCCGCACCGCACCCCACCGCCCGCCCGCCCGCCCGATCGAGGAGCCCGTACATGAGACGACGCACCGTACTGACGACGGCCCTGCTGGGTGCCGTGGCGGGCCCCGCCCTCACGGCGGGGACGGCCCGGGCGGCCGCCCCCGGCCCCTCGGTCACGCGGACCGGCACCACCGTGCTCGACTCCCGGGCGCTCTACTTCGTCTCCTACGACGGGCTGGTCAACAACAACTCGTTCCAGAAGAACGGCCTGCTGACCTACCGCGGCCACCAGTACGCGGCCTGGTACACCGCGGACCGCAGTGCGGTCGTCGCCCGCCGTGCGCTGGGGGCCGGCGGCTGGTCCACGATCACGCTCGGCCACAAGCTCAAGAGCGACGACTCGCACAACGTGATCTCCATGGGCGTCTCCCGGACGGACGGCCGGCTGCACCTGAACATGGACTCCCACAGCGACGGCTTCTTCTACGTCAAGTCGGTGGCCGGGCTGCTCGACAACCCGGCTTCGACGGCCTGGACCTCCGCCGTCCTCGGGGCCGTCCAGACCTCCCTGGACGGCCTCGCGCCCACTTCGCAGTTCACCTATCCGCAGTTCGTGGCGACCCCGGAGGGCCGCCTCCAGCTCAGCTACCGCGCCGGTGTCTCGGGGAACGGGCGCAACGCCCTGGCGGAGTACGACGGTTCGTCCTGGACCGCGCTCGGCGAGTGGTCCGCCTCCACCGGGACCTACACCAGCGCGCACGGGTCGAGCACCGCCCGCAACATGTACCTCCACGGCATCGACTACGACGTGAACGGCCGGCTGCACGCCTTCTTCACCTGGCGCGAGCAGAACGCCGCCGTGATGTGCAACGCGGGCGGCATCACCAACCACGACACCGGCTACGTCCACTCCACCGACCGGGGCCGCACCTGGCGCAACGACGCGGGCACCCTCGTCGCCACCACCGGGAGCGCGGACACCGTCGCCGTCACCGACGCCGGACTCGTCGTCGACGCGCTCGGCCCCGACCACTCCCTGATGAACCAGGAGAGCCAGGCCACCGACTCGGCGGGCCTCCCGCACGCGATCATCAGCTATGTCCCCGGTCGCTTCGGACAGTGCACCACCGACTACGTGAAGGACCGGACGGCCAACGGCCGGGCCTTCCATCTCCGCAAGGGCTCCTCCGGGGGGTGGACCAAGACCGAGATCCCGGTCCCGCTCGGCTCCAGCCAGCGCACCAGGCTGGTCCTGGACCGGTACGACAACGCCTACGCGATCCTGCCGTTCGGACGGATCGCGGGCGCGTCGAAAGCCTCCGGGCACACCGACTGGACGCTCCTGTCCGACGGCGCCGGCCTGAACGCCTTCGGCGAGGTCGTCATCGACGAGACGCGTGTCCCACAGGACGGAACGCTGTCCGTGATGTACCAGGAGAAGTCGAGCGGGGCCACGCCGTCGGCCCTGCACGTCGTCGATCTCGCACTGCCCTCATGACCACTGTTTCCGGCCTGCCCGCGGGTAATCTGAGGGCCGGCCTGCCGCTTCTCGTTCTTCTGGAGGTTCCCGCCCGATGGCCCAGTCGGTGGGTATCAAGGACGTCGCCCGTGCCGCCGGGGTCTCCGTCGGTACGGTCTCGAACGTGATCAACCGCCCGGACTCGGTGGCCTCCGAGACCCGGGCACGCGTCCAGTCCGCCATAGACCGGCTCGGCTACGTACGCAGCGAGTCGGCCCGCCAGCTGCGGGCCGGGCGCAGCCGGATCATGGGCCTGCTCGTGCTCGACATGGGCAACCCGTTCTTCGTGGACGTCGCCCGCGGCGCCGAGCGCGCCGCACGGGAGGCCGGGCTCGGCGTGATGGTCTGCAACAGCGCGCAGTCCCCGAGCGAGGAGGCCGACTACCTGTCGCTCTTCGCCGAGCAGCGGGTGCGCGGGGTGCTGCTGACGCCCTCGGACGCCAGCGGGCGCAACATCGAGGCGTTCCGCCGCAACGGCATCCCCTTCGTCCTCGTCGACCGGGTCGCCGAGGGCACCACCGAGTGCTCGGTCTCGGTCGACGACGTGGCGGGCGGCGCGCTGGCCGTCCGGCACCTGGTGGACGCCGGACACCGCTCCATCGCGTACGTCAGCGGACCGCCAGGACTCAGCCAGGTGAGGGACCGCCGTACGGGCGCGCTGAACGCCCTGTGCGAGGCGGGCCTCGGCCCGGAGAACCTGCGCGAGCTGCCCACCGAGCGGCTCGACGTGGCCGCGGGGCGTGACGCCGGAGCCCGGCTGCTCGGCCTCGCCGAGCGCCCCACCGCCGTGTTCTGCGCCAACGACCTGCTCGCCCTCGGGGTCCTCCAGGCCATGTACGCGGCCGGCGTCGGCGTCCCCGACGACCTCGCGATCGTCGGCTACGACGACATCGAGTTCGCCGCCGCCGCGGCCGTCCCGCTCACCTCCGTGCGCCAGCCGGCCGTGACCATGGGCGCCCTCGCGGCCGAGCTGCTCCTGGAGGAGATCGACGCGGAGACGGCTCCCACGCCGCACGAGCACCGCCGGGTGGTGCTCCAGCCGGAACTGGTCGTGCGCCGCTCCAGCCTGGCGGCGCGCTGACCAGCGGTTCAGTTCCCGGTCATCGCACTGCTGAGTCACTGTTCAGTTCATCTTCCCGGTCCCCGGGCCGCGGAGCCCGGGCGACATGTGCTCAACTGGGACGGCCTGGAATCCGTACGTCTCGGGAGACCTGTTGACCGTCAGCTACCGCCAGCCCGGTGTCGTCCTCACCGACCACCGCTTCACCGTGCCGCTCGACCACGACCGACCCGACGGCGAGAGCATCGAGCTGTTCGCCCGGGAGGCCGTCGCGAGCGACAAGGCGCACCAGAACCTGCCGTGGATGGTCTACCTCCAGGGCGGCCCCGGTTTCGGAGCGAATCGTTTCGTCGGCCGCCAGGCCTGGCTCGACCGGGCGCTGAAGGACCACCGGGTCCTGCTCCTCGACCAGCGCGGCACCGGAGCCTCCACCCCCGCCAACCGGCAGACGCTCCCGCTGCGCGGCGGCCCCCGCGAGCAGGCCGACTACCTCGCGCACTTCCGGTCCGACTCCATCGTCCGGGACTGCGAGGCGATCCGGCCGGCCCTCACCGGCGGGGCGCCCTGGACGGTCCTGGGCCAGAGCTTCGGCGGCTTCTGCGCCGTCCGCTACCTCTCCAGCGCCCCCGAGGGACTGAGCGCCGCCGTGATCACCGGCGGTCTGCCCTCCCTCGACGGCCACGCGGACGACGTCTACCGCGCCGCCTACCCGCGCATCGAGCGCAAGGTCGCCGCGCACTACCGCCGCTACCCCCAGGACGTCGAGCGCGCCCGCCGGATCGCGGAGTACCTGCTCCAGCACGAGCCCGTGCTGAACGGCGGTTACCGGCTGACCGCCGAGGCCTTCCAGTCCCTCGGCATCCTCCTCGGCGGCAGCGACGGCAGCCACCGGCTGCACTACCTGCTGGAGGACGCGTTCGTCCGCACCCCGCAGGGTCACGCCCTCTCCGACGCCTTCCAGGAGGAGGTCCAGGCACTCCTCTCGTACGCGGGCCACCCGCTGTACGCGCTGGTCCACGAGGCCATCTACGCCCAGGGCGGCCTCCCCACCGCCTGGTCCGCCGAGCGCGTGCGCGCCGAGTTCCCCCAGTTCGACGCGGCCAAGACGCTCGCGGACGACGGGCCGCTGCTGTTCACCGGCGAGTCCGTGCACCCCTGGACCTTCGAGAGCGACCCGGCGCTGCGCCCGCTGCGCGACACCGCCGAGGAACTGGCCGCCCGCACCGACTGGGCGCCGCTGTACGACCCGGCCCGCCTCGCGGCGAACGAGGTGCCGGTCGCGGCGGCGGTCTACCACGACGACATGTACGTCGACGCCGGGCACTCGCTGGCCACCGCCCGCGCCGTCCGGGGGCTGCGCACCTGGGTGACCGACGAGTTCGAGCACGACGGACTGCGGGCCGGCGGCCCGCGCGTGCTCGACCGCCTGCTGGCCCTCACCCGGGACGACGTCTGAGACGTCCGCGTCCCACTTCACGGCATCCGCGCCCCCTGAGATTCTGACGCTCTGTCAGAAACCCTAGGGGGCACGGATGATCGACACGACCCGCACGGACATCCCCGAGGGCGAGGAGCGCCTCCGCCTCGACGTCGAGGACGGCATCGGCGTCCTCACCCTGTGCCGGCCCGCGAAGCTCAACGCCTGGAGCTGGGAGTCCACCCGCCAACTCGGCCTGTACGCAGACCGGATCCGCTTCGACCCGTCGGTCCGGGCTGTCCTGCTGCGGGCCGAGGGGCGCGCCTTCTGCGCGGGGATCGACGTCAGCGCCCCGGGCGGCGCGATCACCGGCCGTTCCGGTGCCGAACGCGCCCGCGCCTACTACGAGGGCATCCGCTGGGCGCACGAGCGCTTCGCGGCCTTCGCCCGGCTCCCGCAGCCGGTCGTCGCGGCGGTCCAGGGCTACTGCCTCGGCTTCGAGCTGGCGCTGATGGCGGACGTCAGGATCGCCGCCCGCGACGCCGTGTTCGCCCTGCCCGAGGCCCAGTTGGGGCTCGCCGTCGACGCCGGAGGGGACCTGCGGATCGCCCGCGAGGCGGGCACCGGCTGGGCCAAGTTCCTCGCGCTGACCGGGAGACGGCTGGACGCCACCACGGCCGAACGCCTGCACCTCGTCCAACTCGTGGCCGACGAGACCGAGCTGGAGGCCACGGCCCGGACCGTCGCCGCGGAGATCGCCGCGAACGCCCCGCTCGCCGTCCAGGGCGTCAAACGGGCCGTCGACGCCTACGCCGAGGCACCGCTGACCGCGGCGCTCGACCGGACCGCCCTGTCGGCGGCGCTCACCCTCACCTCCGAGGACGCGGCAGAGGGGTACGCGGCCAAGGGCGCCCGCCGCGCGCCCCGTTTCGAGGGGAAGTGACCCCCGTGTTTTGATCGGTCACGGATGCGCACGACGAGACAGGGGGATCGATGCCCGACACTGAACTGCTCGCGGACGAGTTCGAGGAGCACCGGGGCCGGCTGCGGGCGGTGGCCTACCGGATGCTGGGGTCGCTCAGCGAGGCGGAGGACGCCGTCCAGGAGACGTGGCTGAAGCTGGGCCGCACCGACGCGGACGAGATCAAGAACCTGGGCGGCTGGCTGACCACCGTGACCGGCCGGGTGTGCCTGGACATGCTGCGCTCGCGGGCGGCCCGCCGGGAGGACCCGCTGGAGCCCTCCGGGACCTTCGTTCCCGACCCCGTGGTCAGCCCGCTCGACCGGATCGACCCCGAACAGGAGGTGCTGCTGGCCGACTCGGTGGGACTCGCCCTCCTCGTCGTGCTGGAGACCCTGGAGCCCGCCGAACGGCTCGCGTTCGTGCTGCACGACATGTTCGCGGTGCCCTTCGACGACATCGCGCCCGTCGTGGGGCGCAACGCGGCCGCCACCCGGCAGCTCGCCAGCCGGGCCCGCCGCCGGGTCAAGCGGGCCGCCGCCCCCGAGCCCGAACGGGACGTCGTCCGGCAGCGGGAGGTCCTCGGTGCCTTCCTCGCGGCCTCGCGCGCCGGGGACTTCGAGGCCCTCGTCGCCGTCCTCGACCCCGATGTCGTGCTGCGCGCCGACGCGGGCGCGCTGGTCGGCGGCGTGACCGTGTCCAAGCTGGTGCGCGGCGCCGAGGCGGTGGCCGGGCAGGCGCTCACCTTCCGCCGGTTCGAGGCGAGTTCGCGTCTCGTGCAGGTCAACGGGGAGGCGGGCGTCGTCGCGATCGTGGACGGCCGGCCGCAGTCCGTCATGGGGGTCACCGTCGCCGGCGGCAGGATCGTCGCGATGTACATCCTGGCCGACCCCGAGCGGCTCGCCCGGCTCGACCTCGCGGGGGAGAAGCCGGGGGAGTGACCGTCAGCCGGTGAAGGGACCACGCCCCAGCTGGTCCCGCACCGGCGTGACCGACGGGGCGACCAGGTCCCTGCGCTGCCAGTTGGCGCCGTCCACCACCAGGGTGTGGCCGGTGATGAAACGGGCGTAGGGGGACGCCAGGAAGGTGGCGGCCCAGCCGAGTTCACGGGGTGCGCCGACGCGCAGGGCGGGCTGCCGCCGGTCGAGCGCGCCGCGCACCCCGGTGTCGGCCGCGTCGGCCGCGGCCCGTGTCAGGTTGCCGCGGATGTCCTCCGTCATGTCCTCGTGCGGCATCAGCCCCGGCACCAGACCGTTGACCTGGATGCCGTACGGACCCCACTCGACGGCCAGGGTGCGCACCAGGCTCTCCACCCCGGCCTTGGCCGCCGCGCTGTGCGCGAAGCCGGGGCCGCCGGTCCAGGCGTAGGACGCGCCGACGTCGACGACCGACCCGGGTGTGCCCGCCGCCAGGTGCCGTCGGCCGAACTCACGGGTCATCAGGAACGTTCCGGTGAGGGTGATGTCGACGACGGCCTGCCAGGCGTTCGGGGACATGTCCTCCGCGGGCACGGGGAAGTTCGCGGCCGCGTTGTTGACCAGGACGTCCGGCAGTGCGCATCCGTCGAACACCTCGCTGATGCGCCGCGGGTCCCTGATGTCGCACACGGCGGTTTCGACCCTGGTGCCCAGCTTCGCCAACTCGGCTCTGGAGGCGGTGAGATGACGCTTGCGGCGGCTGACGATCAGCAGATCGGCGCCGAGCCGCGCGAACTCCGCCGCGATCGCCCTCCCGAGCCCGGTGCCGCCCCCGGTGACCAGCACCAGCGAGCCGTCGTACGTCCCGGCCGGCAGGGCGCTCGCACCCAGCGGGGGAGGGACGGGGAGACCGGGAAGCGCCGTGGAGTCCATGGCGGATTCGATACCCGGCGGCGCCGCCGGGCATCCGGCCCCGGCGGACGAGGAACCCTCCGCGCCGGGCGGGGGAGACATGTCGACCGGCGTCGGGGTGAGTCCGGCTTGAGTAGGGTGGAGGTCATGCACGAGCACGACACCACGTCCCCCGACCCCCGCACCGAACTGCGAGCCGACTGCGACCGGTGTTTCGGACTGTGCTGCGTCGCCCTTCCCTTCGCCCGCTCCGCCGACTTCGCGATCGACAAGGGCGCGGGCGAGCCCTGCCCGAACCTGGGCGGCGACTCCCGGTGCGGCATCCACTCCCGGCTGCGGACGTCCGGGTTCACGGGCTGCACGGTCTACGACTGCTTCGGCGCCGGGCAGCAGGTCTCCCAGGTGACCTTCGGCGGGGTGGACTGGCGCTCGGGCCCCAAGGAGCGGGCCCGGCTGATGTTCGACGTGTTCCCCGTGGTGCGCCACCTGCGGGAACTGCTGTGGTACCTGAACGAAGCGCTCACCCTGCCCGCCGCCCGTCCGGTGCACGCGGACGTCCGGCGTCTGCTCTCCGCGACCGAGCGACTGACCCGCGGGACCCCGGAGGAGCTGGCCGCGCTGGACGTCGGCACGCACCGGCGACAGGTCGGCGACGTGCTGCTGCGGGTCAGCGAACTGGTCCGGGCGGGGACCGGCGGGGGCCGGAAGGGGGACCGGCGCGGCGCGGACCTGATGGGCGCCCGGCTCAAGGGGGCCGACCTGCGGGGCGCGAGCCTGCGCGGGACCCTGCTCATCGCTGCCGATCTCACCGGGGCCGATCTGCGCGGGGCCGATCTCCTCGGCGCCGACCTGCGCGACACCGACCTCGCCGACGCCGATCTGACCGGAGCGCTGTTCCTCACCCAGCCACAGCTCAACGCGGCCCGCGGCAACACCGGCACGAGGCTCCCGGCCACGGTCGACCGCCCCGGCCACTGGATCTCCAGGGACTGAACGGAGCCCCCGGGCCGAAGCCGGACCCGAGGTGGGTGAAGGCCGTGCGGCCCTCGCCCCGCCGAATCGACGGCCGGTCCCCGGCGTGGGCGGAGGCCGTACGGCTCCCCGCCCGGCCGAGTCGACCGGAGGTCGGGCGCCGGGGCTGGGGCCGGGAGCCAGGCGCCGGGTGCCAGGACGGCCCGGTCGCCACCGGCCTCAGGCGGCGGTCCTCTGACGGCGGTCCTCTGCCGACGGCCTCTGCCGGACGGCCTCAGTCGGTGGCGTGGGCCAGCCCGGCCTCGTGTCCCGGCCGTACCGGCGGGCGCCGGTCGAGATGCAGGCGCAGTCCCTCCGGCATCAGGGTCAGCCGCTCCGACACCCGGAGCCGGTAGCCGGGGTCGGGCCGCAGGTCGTAGCGGCGCAGCAGCAGTCCGAGGACCAGCGTCGCCTCGTGCAGCGCGAACTGGCGGCCGATGCAGGCGCGCGCTCCGGTGCCGAACGGCTTGAAGGTGTGCGCGGGCCGGGCCCGTACCGCTTTGGCGTCGAAACGGTCCGGGTCGAACTCCTCCGCGTCGGCGCCCCAGACCTGCGGGTCGCGGTGCAGCAGGGCGGTCAGGACCAGCGCCCACGCCCCGCGCCGCATCGGGTGGACCCCGCCGAGCACGGTGTCCTGCCGGGCCTCGCGGGCGAACGCCGGGGCGGTCGGCCACAGGCGCAGCGACTCGTCGAGGACCCGGCGGACGTAGCGCAGCTTGGCCACCTGCTCGTAGCCGGGCCGTTCCGTGCCGCCCCAGACGGCCTCGACCTCGGCGCGGGCCCGGGCTGCGGCCTCCGGATGCCGGGAGAGGTAGTGCAGGGCGAAGGACAGGGCGCCCGAGGTGGTCTCGTGGCCGGCGATCAGGAAGGTGATGACCTGGCGGCGGATGTTCTCGGGGGTCAGCCGCTCCCCGGTCGAGGGGTGCGCGGTCTCCAGCATGCGGTCGAGGAGGTCGCCCTCGCCGCCGCCGGCCCGGCGGGAGGCCACGACGGCGTCGACCGTGCGGTTGAGGTGGGCGGTGTCCGCCGCGTTGCGCCGCGAGGCTCCGCGCAGCAGGAGAGGGGCCAGGGGCACCGGGACGACGTTGAGGCGCTGCGCGTAGGTCAGCGTGCCCACCATCGCGTCGACGAAGGGGTGCGGCCGGGAGCGCTCGAAGGAGGCGAAGTCATGGCCGAAGCCGGTCCTGGCGATCGTCTCCAGCGTCAGCTTGGTCATGTCGCCGGGCACGTCCACCGCGCGGCCCGCCGCCTCCTCCCGGTCCCAGTGGTCCGTCAGCCGCCCGGTGACGTCCAGCATCATCGGGTGGTAGCCCTCCATCGCCTCACGGCTGAAGCCGGGGGCCAGGACGTCGTGCGCCAGCTGCCAGTTGGGCTCATGGTTGTAGGCGGTGAACAGTCCGTCCCCGGCGACCGGGCGCAGGTTGGCGACTCCGAGACCCACATGCTTGGCGAAGCGGGACTCGTCGGCCAGTTCGGCGGCGAGTTCCGCGCCCCAGACGAAGACGATCTCGTTGCGGAAGGCGCGGCGCCGGAAGATCGGCCCGAGCTGCCGTCCGAACCGCATCGAGTCCTGGAGCGGGGAGCGCACGTTCGCCCCGACCACGTCGCCGATCAGCGGGACGCGGCGCGGCGGGTGCGGGATGCGGTGCAGTTCCGGCCAGCCCAGCTCCGCGCTGCGGAACCCCCTGGGCCGTGTCGCCTCCGTCGTCTCCGCCATGACGCCAACTCCCTTGTGGACCGGGCAGATCGAGTCTGTTGTACGCGAGTTCAATAACGGCGTTCAGTCTGGTCCCGTTGTTGAACCGGCGTCAAGTACAGTGCGGGCATGACGGGGAAGCAGGGGGAGCGCGCACGCCGCCGGCTCAGCACCGAGGAACGCCGGGAGCAGCTGCTGTCGGTCGGTGCCCGTCTGTTCTCGGAGAGCCCGTACGACGACGTCTGGATCGAGCAGGTCGCCGAGATCGCCGGAGTCTCCCGCGGGCTGCTCTACCACTACTTCCCGACGAAGCGGGACTTCTTCGCCGCCGTGGTCGAGCGGGAGAGCGGGCGGATGCTGCGGATGACCGCGGCGGTGCCCGGTGTCCCGGTGCGCGAGCAGCTGGGCGCGGGCCTGGACACCTTCCTCGGGTACGTCCAGGAGCACGCGCACGGGTTCCGCGCCTTCCATCGCGCCGACGCGGCCGGTGACCAGGCGGTGCGCCAGGTCTACCGGCGGGCGCTGGCCGCGCAGGAGCGTCAGATCATGCAGGCCCTCGCCGCGGACCCCGAGCTCGGCCGGTCCGCCGAGGACCGCCCGGAACTGCGGGTCGCGGTCCGCGGGTGGCTCGCCTTCACCACGGCCGTGTGCCTGGAGTGGCTGCGCGGCGCCGACCTGACGCGTGAGCAGGTACGGGATCTGTGCGCACGGGCGCTGCTCGGCGCGATCACCCCCTGAGATCCGGCCCCGCGGCCACCGAGGACTCCCGATCGAGGGGCGCGGAGAACGCCCACGCGTCCGAAGAGTGCGTGACGTGGTTGGCGTACGCCCCGATCTTCGATAGGTTAGGTAAGCCTTACCTAAGGAGGAAGTCGATGGGTGACCGTCACACCTGGACGGCCGCGCCCGCCGCGGCGGAGCACGCCCGCTCGGTGCTCGCCACGGCCTGGTCCTGCGCGGTGAGCGCCGAGGGCGGCCGGGAGGAGTTCGTCGGCGCGCACTCCGTCACCGACGACGGACGGGTGCTCCTGCGGGCGCCCGAGGACAGCGCGCTGCTCGCCGCGGCCGTCTGCTCGCCGCGCGGGGAACCGTCCGCCGTCCTGGAGTTCGCCGACGTGGCGCCGGTGCCCGTGCGCAACCGGATCCGGGCCCGGCTCTGGCTCGCCGGCTGGTTCGTCCCCGAGGACGGGGCGCTGTCCTTCCGGACCACCCGCGCGGTCCTGCGCCGGCCCGGCGGGACCCTGGTGGTCGACCTGGACGAACTGGCCGACGCCCGGCCCGATCCGCTCGCCCTCGCCGAGGCCCACCTCCTCACCCACCTCGCCGACGCCCACCCGGACGCCGTCGAACGGCTCACCCGCCTCGTCGAGCCGGACAGCCTGCACGGCGCGGTGCGCGTCCAGCCCCTGGCCGTCGACCGCCACGGGATCACCCTGCGCGTCGAACGGGTCCGCGGCAACGGCGACGTACGCCTGCCGTTCCACGCGCCCGCCGACGACGTCTCCGAGCTCTCGGAGCGCATGCACGCCCTGCTCACGCAGGCGACCCTCGCCGCCGGCTGCCACCGCCCGCTACAGCGGCAGCGCACAGACCGCGAGGGGTGAGGCGAACGGCTCGCCCGTGCGCCGTAGTTCCCCGCTCTCCCGGTCCACCGCGAAGACCGTGACCGTGCCCGACCGCTGGTTGGCCGCGAACAGCAGCCGCCCGTCCGGCGAGAAGGCGATGTGGCGCGGGAAGTCGCCGCCGACGGGGACCGTGTCCAGCAGCCGCAGCCGGGCGCCGTCCGCCTCGACCGCGTACCGTGTCAGGGTGTTGTCGCCCCGGTTGGCGAGGAACGCGTACGAACCGTCGGCCGTGACCAGGATCTCGGCCGGGTAGCTCGTGCCGCCGCCCGTGCCGGTGGACTGCGGCTCGCCCATGGTGAGCCGGCCGGTCGCCGGGTCGTAGCCGCAGACCGTCACCGTGTCGTCCACCTCGTCGGCCAGGTAGGCGTACCGGCCGCCGGGGTGGAACGTGAGGTGGCGGGGTCCCGCGCCCGGCCGTGTCCGCGCCCGGGAGACCTCGGTGAGCGTGCCCCTGCTCTCGTCCAGTCGGTAGGTGTACACCGTGTCGGTGCCCAGGTCGACGGCGAGCAGGTGCCCGCCGTCCGGACTCGTCAGGAACTGGTGCGCGTGCGGCCCCTGTTGTCCGGGGCCGGGCGCCGGGGACGTGTGCGTGACCAGATCGGTGCGCTCGCCGAGCGCGCCCGAGGCGTCCACGGGATGCACGGCGACGCTCCCCGAGGCGTAGTTCGCGCTCAGCAGCCAGCGGCCGCCGGGATGCACGGACAGATGGCAGGGCCCCGAGCCGCCGGTGGAACGGCTGCCCAGCACCTCGTGGCCGGGCAGGCGGACCGCCGTCACCGCGCCGGCGCCCCGCTCGTCGACGGCGTACAGCGTGCGGCCGTCCGGATGGACCGCGAGGAAGGACGGGTCGGCGACACCCGTCACCACGCCGGCGCCGGTGATCGCCCCGGTCTCGGGATCGTAGGAGGCGACACCGATCCCCCGGCCGCCGCCGTCGCCTGAGGTGTAGGTGCCCAGGTACAGCGGACGCGGACCGGAGGGCGGGGCGGGGGACGACGGAGCCGAAGGGGCGGGGGACACGGACGCGCCCACGGAGGGACCGGCCTCCGGTGTCCGCGGGGGCGGCGCCGGCACTGCGCGGTCCGACCGGGGCGCGGCCGGAGCCGGGACCGCCGCGATCGCGGCGGCCCCCGCCAGCGCGCCGACGAAGCGCCGTCGGCTCCAGCCGCCGCCCGTGCCGTGCGACGGCCGCGCACCACTGCTCATGCCTGTACCTCGGGGTGTCGGTTGCCTCGGCCGGAACCGCCACCTTGGCGTGCCGCACCCCGCGAGCGCAAACGGCTCACCCGGAACGCCCGGAGGCCGGGGAACGGGTCCGCCTGCGGCGCCGCGGGCGCAGCCGGTTGCGCATCCGGGTCAGCCGGGGCCTGCGCTCGCGCTGCTCGCGGGTGCAGCGGTCGAGTTCCTCGAACAGCCGCCGGGTGCGGTGCTCGGTGTCGAGTTCGTCCAGGATGCGGGTGATCTCGGTCAGGACGGAACCGTGCAGCTGCCACTGGCTCGCGTCGCGGCGGACCTCCTCGAGGAAGAGCTGGGCCAGTTTGTCGCGGGTGGCGGTGGCCGTGGCGAGTTCCGCGCTGAGCCGCTCCTCGGCCGACGCGGCGTTGCGGGTGGCGTCCGTGGTCACCAGCACCGCGAAGCTGACGATCGCATCGGCGACCTCGGCCAGCAGCTCCTGCAGCACTTCCCCCGCCTGCTGTTCGAACAGGGGCTCCGGCTCGCGTTCCTTGGCCAGGTCGGTGAGGCTGCGCGCGATCACCCGCAGGACCACCGTGCAGATCTCCAGGGTGTCCAGGCCCGTGCGCAGCACGACCCGGTGCAGCAGCCCCTCGCGCACCCGGGGGTTGAGCTTCAGGCTGTCCTCCGCGCGGCGCAGGGCCGCGTCCACCCCGGCGATGTCGTTGTCGAGCCGGCGGGCCTCGTGCAGCCGCTCGGCCGCCACATGGGACGGCGTGTGCGCGACGGCGCCCTCGCCGACCCGCAGCATCAGCTGCCGCATCCGGCGTGCCAGGTCCTCGATCTGCTCCCCGGCCACACCCACCCACACGGGCGGCGCGAGCACGAGGTTGCAGGCGAGGCCCACGACCGCCCCGATCAGTGTCTCCAGCACGCGGGCCCACGCGGTGCTGCCCACGCGGGTGACACCGAGGACCAGCATGGCGCTGATCGCCACCTCCGGCACGAACTCGTCGACCCGGACGAGATGTCCCACCACCAGCGAGGCGAGGATGATCAGTCCCAGACTCCACCAGGTCAGCCCCACCAGGCTGCTGAAGCCGATGGCGATGACGACGCCCACCACCACGGAGTTCACCCGCCGGATCGCCGTGGTGATCGTCGAGTACAGGGTGACCTGCACGACCAGCAGCGCGGTCAGGGGAGCGGTCAGGGGCGCGGGCTCGGGACTGAGGTGGATGGCCACCACGTACGCGATCGTCGCGGCGGCCGTCGAGCGCAGTGTCTGGACGACCACCGGCTCCCGGCGCCGCTCCACGATCTTCGCGACGGATGCCGTCCACTCACCACGTGCCTCGTGCATCCTTGTGGCCTTCCCGTTTAACACGGGTACCGAACGTGGTCATTGCGGACCGAATCTGTCCGCAAGGGGTCCTAGATTGGAGGCATCAGCTGGATCCGACCGCACCAGGAGGCACCGGAATGAGCGCCACGAGCAACGTCGAGGGCATTGAACTGCTGACGCTGTCGCACGAACGGCTGCGTGCCGTGACCGCGGGTGTGCCCGAGGGCGCCTGGTCGGCGCCGACGCCGTGCAGCGAGTGGACCGTGGCCCAGGTGCTCGAACACGCCCGGCTCGACCAGCAGGCGTACGGCGCCGCGGTCACCGGCACCGGGTGGCCCGAGGCCGACCCCTTCCACCCGGCCGGCGTGGTCGGGGTCGACGCGACGGCGGAACTCGACAAGGTCCTCTCCGGGGTCGCCGGTGTCTACGCGGAGCTGCCCGCCGACGCGCAGGAGGTGGCGACGCCGCTCGGGCCGCTGCCGCCGCCGGTGGCCGCGGCGGCGGCAGCGATGGACGCGGCCGTGCACGCCTGGGACATCGCCGTGGCGACGGGCCAGGCGTCCCCGCTCGACGACGCCCTGGCCGGTGGCGTCCGGCTCGCCGCGGACCGGCTGGCCGACCACCTGCGCGACTCTTTCGGCGTCTTCGCCCCCGCGCGCGAGGTCCCGGAGGGCGCGGGCGCGGCCGAGTCCCTGCTCGCGTTCCTGGGCCGTGACCCGCACTGGACGCCGGCCGACGCCTGACACGCTCCCGGTCCTACGGCGGCGGCCGGGCTCCGGCCGCCGCGGTCTCCGGGGAGTGCTGCACGGGCACCCGGCTCAGGCGTGCAGTTTCGCCAGGAAGGCGGACAGGTTGCCGACCGTCCGGGCGATCTGCTGGTCCGTCGTGAGGGTCTCCTCCAGCCGGCTGCCCGACCGCAGGGCCTTCTTCCCCCGGACGTAGAGCGAGCAGGCGAGGTCGGCGCAGACGTAGACGCCGACCGAGTTGCCCTCGCGACCCGCCGCTCCCGCCTTGCGGGCCGTCATCAGCGAGACGTCGCCGCCCGCGTGCGTCGTCAGGCACAGCGAGCACATGCTGCGGTGCAGGAACCCGCGCCGCGACGAGGGCAGGCGCAGCGTGACCCCCACGAGGCCCTCGTCCCGTTCGGCCACGAGATAGCTCCGGTCGGGCGCGCCGGGATCCCGCCAGCCCAGGAAGTCGAGGTCGTCCCAGGGGCGTGCGTCGAGATCGCGGGGGACCGCGAGCCGCTTGGCCTCACCCCGGGAACAGTTGACGAACGAGTCACGGACGGCCTGCTCGGTGAGGGCGCGCATGGGGTTCTCCCGGTGGTGTGGGGTGCCTTCGACCAAAACCTAGGGACCCTAGGTTTTGGTCGAAGATACCTAGGTTCGCGCGACGGAGCCAGCGGATTTCCGGGCCGGCAGGTCCGCCGTCGTACGGGAGCTGTGAAGGCTCGGGAGCGGTTGGCACAGTGGCCCCATGGGCGAGGGGTACGCGGGAGCCGGCACGCACGGGTGGGAGCGGGCCGGGCGGGCCCTGCGGGAGGCCGGGCTGCCACCCGGGAGCCTCGTCGGCCGCCTGGTCCTGAGCCCTGGACCGACCTGCCGGACCATGAACACCGGCTGCTCAGAACGGAGTCGGGCGGTCTGGTGGCCCGGCTGCACCGGGTGACGGGCCCGGGCGCCCAGAAGCGCCTCGTACAACCCGGTGAAGGCGGTCCGCCAGTCGGGGGCGAGCGGGCCGAGCGCACCAGAGGGGTAGCCGAAAGCGGTCGAGTTCGACGGCCCGGTCCGCAGGCGCTACGCCTGTACCGCAGATATCTCTACCTGATCATGATCGTGGAGACCGTCCCCCGCGCCTACGGCGGCGAACACGTGGCCTGGGTGCGCGAGACGGTGGCCCCGCTGCTGACGGCCGCCCTGGACGAGATCGGCCGGGGTGCGCACACCCCGGCCGACCACTCGTCCTAGGAACGGTCAGGCCGCCTTGCTCGCGCCCCCGCGGTGCTCCCGGACGATCTCCGCGTAGCGGTGACCGCTGCCCTTGATCGTGCGTACCTGCGTCTTGTAGTCGACGTGCACGAGGCCGAACCGCTTGTCGTAGCCGTACGCCCACTCGAAGTTGTCCAGCAGCGACCAGGCGAAGTACCCGGCCAGCGGGACACCCTTGCGGGCCGCCGAGGCGCAGGCCGCCAGATGCTGTTCGAGGTAGTCGACACGCTCCGGGTCGTGGACGGTGCCGTCGGGGCGCACGACGTCGGGATAGGCCGAGCCGTTCTCCGTGACGTACAGCTTGCGGGCGCCGTACTCGTTCGTCAGACGCAGCAGCAGGCGCTCGATGCCGGCCGCCTCGATCTCCCAGTCCATGGCCGTGACCGGGACGCCGGGCCGGCTGATCTGCCGCGCGTACGGGGCCGGGCCGGTCGGGTCGTCGACGACGTGGGACGGGAAGTAGTAGTTCAGGCCCAGCCAGTCCAGCGGCGCGGCCATCGTCTCCAGGTCGCCCGCGACCTCCGGGAGGTCGACTCCGTAGACCTCGACCATGTCGGCGGGGAAGCCGCGGCCGTGCACCGGGTCGAGCCACCAGCGGTTGGTGTGCCCGTCCTGCCGCTTCGCCGCCGCGATGTCCTCGGGGCGGTCGGTGGCGGCCTCGATGCTGCCCAGGTTGTTGACGATGCCGATCTGCGCGCCGGGCGCGGCCGCGCGGATCGCCTGGGTGGCGAGACCGTGGCCGAGCAGGAGGTGGTACGACGCCCGGACGGCGGCCGTGAGGTCGGTCAGGCCGGGGGCCATCCGCCCCTCCAGGTGGCCGATCCAGGCCGAGCACAGCGGTTCGTTGAGGGTGGTCCAGTGCTGGACGCGGTCGCCGAGCCGCTCCGCGACCGCCGAGGCGTAGGCGGCGAGGTGGTGCGCGGTGTCACGGGCCGGCCAGCCGCCCCGGTCCTGGAGCACCTGCGGCAGGTCCCAGTGGTAGAGGGTGACCGAGGGCGTGATGCCCGCCTCCAGGAGGCCGTCGATCAACGCGTCGTAGTAGTCGAGGCCCTTGGCGTTGACCGGGCCGTCGCCGCCCGGCATCACCCGGGGCCAGGCGACGGACAGCCGGTAGGCGTTGGTGCCGAGCCGGCGCATGAGCCCGATGTCCTCGCGCCAGCGGTGGTAATGGTCGCAGGCGACGTCCCCGTCGTCGCCGTTGTCCACCTTGCCGGGAGTGTGGGAGAACGTGTCCCAGATGGAGGGGGAGCGGCCGTCCTCGGCGACGGCGCCCTCGATCTGGTAGGCCGACGTGGCCGTGCCCCAGAGGAAGTCCTCGGGGAGGGCGGCGAGGTCGATGGTCACTGAAGTCCCTTCGTCGTCAATGGAGTCGATGTCCTCGGCGGGGCCGGTCACTTGACCGCTCCCGCCGTGAGACCGGCGACGAGATAGCGCTGGAGCAGCAGGAAGCCGGCCACCACGGGGACGCTGACGACCAGCGAGGCGGCCATGATCTGGTTCCAGTACACGTCGTTGAGCGTGGAGTAGCCCTGGAGGCCGACGGCGAGGGTGCGGGTGGCGTCGTTGGTCATCACCGACGCGAACAGCACTTCGCCCCAGGCCGTCATGAAGGCGTAGACGGCGACCGCGACGATGCCGGGGATCGCCGCGGGCACGACGACCCGGAACAGCGCCCCGAGCGGCCCGCAGCCGTCCACCAGCGCCGCCTCGTCGAGATCGCGCGGCACCGAGTCGAAGTACCCGATCAGCATCCAGATCGAGAACGGCAGCGAGAAGGTCAGATACGTGAGGATCAGACCGCCGCGCGAGCCGAACAGCGCGATGCCGGTGGCGTTGCCGATGTTCACGTAGATCAGGAACAGCGGCAGCAGGAACAGGATGCCGGGGAACATCTGGGTGGACAGCACGGTGACCGTGAAGACGCGCTTGCCGCGGAAGTTGTAGCGGCTGACGGCGTACGCGGAGAACACGGCGATCACGACCGAGCAGGCCGTGGCCGCGCCCGCCACGATCAGCGAGTTCACGAAGTACTTCGCCAGCGGCACGGTCGACCAGATGTCGACGTACGGCCGCAGGGTCAGCCCGCTCGGGATCCAGCGGAACTTCCCCGACACGTCCGCGAGCGGCTTCAGCGAGCTGGAGACCATGACGTAGACGGGCACCAGGACGAAGCCCGTGAGCGCGGTGAGGAAGATCCGCCGGGACCACAGGAAGGACCGCGGCGGGGCCATCGGGGAGCGGGGCGTGGTGGAGGTGCTAGACATCGGCCGTCTTCCTTCCCCGGGAGGTCAGCAGCAGGTAGACGCCGGTCACCACGAGCAGGAAGAGCAGCAGCAGCACGGACATCGCCGAGCCGGTGCCGAAGTTCCAGGTGACGAAGGACGCCTGGTAGATGTGGACCGAGATGAGGTCCGCCGACTCCGGGGCGGTCTTGCCGAACAGGACGAACGGCGTGTTGAAGTCGTTGAACGTCCACAGGAACAGCACCAGCACCAGCACCTGGTTGACCGGCCTGAGCGACGGCAGGGTGATGCGGCGCAGCTGCTGCCACAGGCCGGCGCCGTCGAGGGCGGCGGCCTCGTACAGCTCGCCCGGGATGTTCTGCAGGCCGGCCATGACGATCAGGAAGGCGAACGGCCAGCCCTTCCAGACGGACACGGTCAGCAGGGCGTAGAAGCTGTTGTCGCCGATCAGCCAGAACGACGGCTTGTCGGTGATGCCGAGCTGGTCGTGCAGGACGTGGTTCACCAGGCCGTTGTCGTGCTGGAACATGAACACCCAGGTGATCACGGCCGCGTAGACGGGCAGCGCGTACGGGACCAGGAACAGGGCCCGCAGCACACCCCGCCCCACGAAGTTGTCCTGCATGTAGATCGCTGCGGCCGTGCCGATCAGCCAGCACAGGCCCACCGAGAGCAGGGTGAAGCCGATGGTGACGAAGAACGAGTGCAGCAGCGCCTCGCCGACGGGCTCGTCGAAGTGCACCGACACCGAGTAGTTGTCGAAGCCGGCCCAGGGCGCCGTGCCCCAGTCGCGGATGTAGAACTGGGTGAGCTCCTTGAAGCTCATCACGATGCCGATCACCATCGGCACCAGGTGCACCAGGAGTTCGAGCACCAGCGCGGGCAGGAGTAGCAGGTAGGGGAGGCCGATGCGCTTGATCCGCCCGGTGCGGCGCGGGCCGCGCGCCGCACCGGGGGAGCTCTTGCGCACCGTCCGCTCGCCGGGTTCGGCGGAAGCGGCGGTCGTGGTGGTCATGAGGGTGTCCGCACTCACTTCTTCGGCATCTGCTGCTGGGCCTTCTCGAGCGCCGCCTTCACCGACGCGGTGGTCACCGCGCGTCCGCCGGCCGCGTCGGCGAACAGGCCCTTGATGGCCGTGCCCACAGCCGTCTCGAACTGGGACTCGTCGGCGACCTGCGGCAGCGCCGCCGCGCTCTTGGCCAGGGTGTCCTTCAGAACCGCGTTCGAGGGGGAGTTGAACGCGGTGTCCGTCTGGGCGGTCTTGACCGGCGGGATCGAGGTGTAGGCGCCGTTGAGGATCTTCTGCTCGGCGTCACTGGTCATGAACTTCACGAACTTCGTGGCGCCGTCGAGGTTCTTGGTGTTCTTGAACACCGCGAGGTTGATGCCGGCGACCATCGAGTTGACGTTCGTGCCCGTGCCCGGGGTGCCGGACTGCACGGGCACCGGGGCGATCCCGTACGCGTCGTCGGCCATGCCCTGCGACTTGAGGTTGGCGGCCGCGGACTGCCACAGCAGCATCGCGTTCTTGCCCTTGGCGAAGTCGCTCACCGACTGGTTCTGGGCGTACTCGGCGTTGCCCGGGGCGATGATCTTGTCCTTCGCCATCAGGTCGACGTACTGCTTGACCGCGGCGACGACCCCGTCGTTGGTGAAGTCGGCCTTGCCGTCGGCGGTGAAGAAGTCGGCTCCGTGCTGCTTGGCGAAGACGAAGGCGTGGTGGATGTTCTCCGAGGCGTTCGAACCCTCGGCGCCGAGGCCCCACTTGCCGTTCTTCGAGATCTTCTTGCCGTCGGCGATCAGCTCGTCCCAGGTGGCCGGCGGGTTCTTGATGCCGGCGTCGGCGAACATCTGCTTGTTGTAGTAGAGCGCGTACGCCATCGAGTACAGCGGGACCGCGGCGGGGTCCTTGCCCTCGGCGCCGGTCGAGCCGAGCGCGGAGTCGACGAAGCGGTCCTTGCCGCCGATCTTGTCGAAGTTCTTCGCGTCCCAGGGCAGCAGCGCGCCGGTGGCCTGGAGCGAGGCGCTCCAGGTGTTGCCTATGTTGAGGACGTCCGGGCCCTGGCCCGAGGTGGTGGCCGTCAGGATGCGGTTCAGCAGGTCGGACCAGGGCACGACCTCCAGCTTCACCTTGATGCCGGTCTGCTTCTCGAACTTCGCCAGCTCGGGGGCGAGCGTCTTCTTGTCGATCTCGATGCTGGCACCCTGGTTGGACGCCCAGTACGTGAGCGTCTTCGGCGAGGCGTTGGACCCGCCGTCCGACGAGCCGCCGCCACAGGCGGTCGCGGCGGTGAGCAGGGTGATGGTGACCGCACCGGCGGCCGCGGCTCGGATTCTGCGCATGGCTGCTTCTGTCCCTTTCCCGGAGGGAGCGATGACGGCGCCCGGGTTCATTTCCCGAACGGCCCTCATGGCTTAATTTAGGACGTGAGTTAAGACCCCGAAGAAAGTCGCGTCAAGGGATCGCGCAGGGGTATCTTGCAGGTCGGGCAGGTTGGAAGGGACATCACATGGCGGGCCGGAACGGGCGGACAGTGCGTGACCTGCGGCGGGGCAACCGGACCGCCGTACTACAACGGTTGTATTTCGACGGGCCGATGAGCCGCTACGAACTCGGTCCGGCGACCGGACTGAGTTCCGGATCCATCAGCAACGTCGTCGCCGAGCTAGTCGCCGACGGTCTCGTCGAGGAGGCCGGAAGCGTCGACTCCGACGGCGGCCGCCCCCGCACCCTGCTGCGCGTCGTGCCCGGCAGCGGCCACATGATCGGCGTCGACGTCGGCGAGACCCGGGTCCGCATCGAGCTGTTCGACCTGACCCTCACCGAACTCGCCCGCGCGGAACGGCCGTTGGAGCGCCACGGGTACGAGGCCGACCGGCCGCTCAGGGGCCGGGAGTACGACGTCGACGTCATCGTCGGCCACATCCGCGACGGCATCGCCGAGGTCCTCGCCGCCGCTGACATCGCCCCCGAACGGCTCCTCGGCGTCGGCATAGGCGTTCCCGGCATCGTCGCCCGCACGCCCGAGCGCGGCGCCGTCGTGCACGGCCAGACCATCGGCTGGGACGCCGTCCCGCTCGAGTCCCTGCTCCGCTCCGCCTGCGAACTCCCCGACACCGTGCCGTACTTCGCGGACAACGGCGCCCGCACGCTCGGCCAGGCCGAGATGTGGTTCGGTGCCGGCCGCGGGGCCCGCAACGCGGTGGTCGTGCTCTTCGGCTCCGGCGTGGGCGCCTCGCTCGTCACCGAGGACGTCGAGAACGGCCGGTCCGTCGAGTGGGGGCACCTGACCGTCCGCGTCCGGGGCCGGCGCTGCCGCTGCGGCTCCCTCGGCTGCCTGGAGGCCTACGCGGGTGCCGAGGCGCTGCTCGACCGCTGGCTCGAGGAGGGCGGGCGGCCCCCGGAGGGCACCGACGAGGAGACCGCGCTCACCGCGATGCTCGCCGCCGCCTATCCGCCCGAGGGCACCGAACCCGACCTCGTCGCGCTCGCGGTCCTGGAGGAGACCGCGGAATACCTCGGCGCGGGCCTCTCCGACCTGATCAACCTCTTCCAGCCCGAGCGCATCCTCATCGGCGGCTGGGCCGGCCTCCAGCTCGGCTCCCGGTTCCTGCCCGCCGTGCGCCGCTACGCCTCCTCGTACGCCCTGCGCTACCCGGCCCAGCACGTCACCGTGGACCTCGGGCGCCTCGGCCCCGACGCCGTCACGGTCGGCGCCGCGATCCTGCCGCTGGCCGACTTCTTCGCCCGCGGCGGCCGGCGCGAGGAACCCGCGCCCACGGGACCGTCCCCGGCCTGGCGCACGGCCCTTGAGGAGCGGACACCGCACTGACCCGCTCCGGCGCCGGTCCGGTGTCCGGGGCGTCCGGCTCGCCGGTGCGCGACCGCGGTGGCGCGCGGGCCCTGCGGCGCCCGACCTTGGCGGCGCCCGGCACCGCGGCACCGCGGCACCCGACGTCCGCCGGGCGGGGCCTCCGGGGCACATGACCTCCGGGGTAATCGACGCCGGCACCGCCTCCCGGAAGCATGAAGGGCACAGAGACACCGCCCCTCGTACCACCGGATCCCGGGAGGACCCATGCCGTACTTCGCGAGCCCCGTCGACGGTGCCCGGCTGCACTTCGTCGACTACGGCCCCGCCACGGGCCGGGTCGTCGTCTTCGTCAACAGCTCCTACTTCGGCACCGAGATGTGGGAGTACCAGATGCTGCCGCTCGCCGAGGCCGGCTTCCGGTGCGTCGGGTTCGACCGGCGCGGGCACGGCAGGTCCGACGACGTCTGGGGAGGATTCGACCTCGACAGCCTCGCCGACGACGTCGACGGGCTGCTGCGGCACCTCGATCTGCGCGAGGTCACCCTGGTCGGGCACTCCCTCGGGGCCGCCGAGGTCGTCCGCTGTCTGACCCGGCACGGGGTGGAGCGGGTGGCGCGCGTGGCGCTGGTCGCCGGGATGGCGCCGGGCCCGGTACGGTCCGCGAACCACCCCGGGGGCGTCGACCCGGCCCTCGTCGAGGCGGGCAACCGGGCGTTCCGCCAGGACCGGGCCGCGTTCTTCGAGGACGGCGCCGACGCGTTCTTCGCCCTCGGCCTGCCCGGCAACGAACTCTCCGCGGCCTACGTACGGTCCATGGTCGACCGCTGTCACGGCGCCACCGCCCGGGCCGGGGCCGCCCTCGGCGACCTCGTCGTCACCCTGGACGTCGCGCCCGAGCTGGCGAAGCTCGATCTGCCCGCCCTCGTCGTGCACGGCACGCACGACGCCTCGGCCCCGCTGGAGCTGACCGGCCGCCGGGCCGCGGAGCTGCTGCCCGACAGCACGCTCAAGGTCTACGAGAACGCCGGACACGGCCTGTTCGCCACGCACCGCGACCGGCTCACCGCGGATCTGCGGGAGTTCATGACCGGTGCGTGAGCGGTCCCGCCGGGGCGCGACCGCCGCACATGCGACCGCTGCCCACGCGATCGCCGCCCATGCGACGGTCACGACCGCGGCCCGCGACAGCCGCCCACGGGACCGTCACGACCGTGACCCTCGCCCCCCGGCACACGCGAACATCGTGACCGGGACCCGCCGCCCGCCACCTGCCACGCGCGACCGGGCGGCTCAGGCGAAGGCGTTCACCCCGGTCAGCTCGGCGGACAACTCCCAGAGCCGGGAAGCCTGTTCGGGGTCGGTGGCCCAGTCGCGGACTCCGGTCCGGCCGCCGTCCGCCGGAGCGGGCTCGGCGATGTCGCAGTCCTCGCAGTACACCCCGCCCATGCCGTCGAGCATCGGTGAGGTCGCGGCCCACACCTGGGTGGCCGCGCCCTGCTCGGGCGTCTTGAAGCCCTCCGGGTTCAGCGGCTTGCCGTCCTCGTCGATCCAGCCGCGCTCGACCATCTCCTGCCGGGGCAGGTGCCGCTGGAGCGGGGTGAGGATGCCGCCGGGGTGCAGCGCGAAGGCCCGGACGCCGAAGTCCCGTCCCCTGCGGTCGAGTTCCACGGCGAACAGCACGTTCGCCGTCTTCGCCTGACCGTAGGCCTCCCACTTGTCGTAGCCCGTCCGCCAGTGCACGTCGTCCCAGCGGATGCCGGAGTAGTGGTGGCCCGCGGAGGACACGGACACGACCCGGGCGCCGCCCGGCGCGATCGCCGGCCAGAGCCGGTTGACCAGCGCGAAGTGGCCGAGATGATTGGTCGCGAACTGGGCCTCCCAGCCGGGGCCGACCCGAGTCTCGGGGCAGGCCATGATCCCGGCGCTGTCGATGACGATGTCGACGGTGCGGCCCGAGGCGAGGAACCGCTCGGCGAAGGCGCGCACGCTGTCCAGGTCGCCGAGGTCGAGCTCGTCGGTCTCGGTGCCCTCGATGTCCGCCAGTGCCTCGCGCGCGGTCGACGGGCGGCGCGCCGGTACCACGACATGGGCGCCCGCCCCGGCCAGCGCCCGGGTGGTCTCCAGGCCGAGACCCGAGTACCCGCCCGTGACGATCGCGAGCTTCCCCGAGAGGTCGATCCCGGCCAGGACCTCCTCCGCGGTGCTCCGTGCGCCGAATCCCGAACCGATCTTGTGCTGTGCAGTGCTCATGTCCCGCACGCTACGAACTGGAGCGGACTCGAAGTCAAGCGGACACGTCCCCGGCGGGGCGAACATGTCCCCGGGCAGCGATGGGGCCCCGGCCGGACGGGGGAATCTCGGCCGGGGCCCACGGTTTGTTCAACGGGTAACTACCGGTGGGTGTTCCCGGGAGCGGAGGCCCGGGCGGTGACGTGTGTCACGGCGTCCGGCGGGTCCGAGTCCAGGTGAGCAGCTGGTCCAGGGTCCAGGTGGTGACGACGCGCTCCGACGGCACCCCGCACTCCTCGGCCCGCGCGCACCCGTACACCTGCCAGTCCAGCTGCCCGGGGGCGTGCGCGTCGGTGTCCAGGGAGAACAGGACACCGGCGTCGACGGCCTGGCGCAGCAGCCGGCGCGGCGGGTCGAGGCGCTCGGGCCGGCTGTTGATCTCGACGGCCGTTCCGGTCTCCGCGCAGGCGGCGAAGACCGCCTCGGCGTCGAAGGCGGACTCGGGCCTGCCCCGTCCCTGGACCAGCCGGCCGGTGCAGTGGCCGAGGATGTCCGCGTGCGGGTTGCGTACGGCGGCGACCATGCGGCGGGTCATCGGGCCCGCGTCCATGCGCAGTTTGGAGTGCACGGACACGACCACCACGTCCAGCCGCTCCAGCAACTCCGGCTCCTGGTCGAGCGATCCGTCGTCGAGGATGTCGCACTCGATGCCGGTGAGCAGCCGGAAGGGGGCCCAGCGTTCGTTGAGCCCGGCGACGACCTCCAGTTGCTCGCGCAGTCGCTCGGGCGACAGGCCGTTCGCCACCGTCAGCCGGGGGGAGTGGTCGGTGAGCACCGCCCACTCGTGGCCGAGCCGGGCCGCCGTACGCCCCATCTCCTCGATGGGGCTGCCGCCGTCGGACCAGTCGGAGTGCAGATGGCAGTCGCCGCGCAGCAGCGCCCTCAGGGCCTCGCCCCCTTCGGCGAGCGGCCCCGCGGACTCCCGCTCGGCCTTCGCCAGATAGCCCGGCACCTCACCGGCCAGCGCCTCCCGCACGACCTGCGCGGTCTTCGGGCCGATGCCCTTGAGCGACTCCAGCGTGCCGTTCCCGGCGCGCTCGCGGACCTCGTCGGCGGGCAGAGCGGCGAGCAGGGTCCGGGCGGTGCGGAAGGCCCGTACGCGGTAGGTCGGCGCCAGGCTCCGCTCCAGCAGGAACGCGATCCGGTCCAGGGCCTCGACGGGGTCCATCGGCACTCCTCCCTGCGGTCGCGGCGGCGGCCGGGCGCTTCCCCCAGGGTTGCCCAACCGCCGCCGGACCGCACGGTGGACGTCACCGGGAGGGCTTTGCCGTGCCCCGGGCGGTGCGGATCGGGGCTGTTCACCCGGCCGGGTGAATGCCGGGACAGCCGCCGCCACGCCCGCACCTGGTCCCACCGGCGCCGGGCTCCCGGCGCTCGACCGCTGACCAGCGGAAAGCGTGGTGACGCCCTTACGCTCTAGTCATGACCGAAAGCGCGAGCCCTCACATCGCCCACCCACGGATCATGGTGCTCGGGGTGCAGCCGGGCACGCCCCCGTTCCGGATCATGGAGATCGACGGCGAGATGGTCGGCGAGGCCAAGACGATCACCGACGTCCTGGAGTACGCGGCCGCGTACGGCATCACGGTGGACGACCTGGACGACCCGGACGTGGTCCGCTGGGTCGGCGGCGACAAGCTCACCTGGTATCCGCGCTGACGCGCCCCAGGGGGCGCTCCCGCCGTCCCCCGGGTGTGCGCCGTGTCCGGCACGGTCGCGCGGGGCGGAAGACGCTTCCGGAGCCGACAGCGCCGGCTCCGGAAGCGTCTTCCGCCCGGTGGCTCAGGCGCGGAGGCGCTTCCTGGGGTGCACGGCCCGGCCGAGCCGCCGGCCGAGGAGGAGGTAACCCACCAGCGCCCCGGTCGTGTTGAGGATGACGTCGTCGATGTCGAAGGAGCGTCCGGTGATGAGGGCGCCCTGGACGAGCTCGACGAGGAACATCACGACCGCGGTGAGCGCGAGGACGCGCAGGATCCCGCGGGTCCTCGGGAACACCACGGGCAGCAGGACGCCGAAGGGCACCCCGAGCAGCAGGTTCCCGCCGATCTGCTTGACGGCGTCGCGCAGCTCCGGCTGGTCGAGATAGGCGCGCAGCGAGTCACCGGGGTGAAGGTTGTTGTGGATCAGCGCGGCCGACGCCGGTGAGGGCTCCAGGGTCAGCCGGGCCAGGACGACGGCGAACGCCACCATGGCCGCGAACGCGATCAGCATGGCCAGCAACCGGAAGGGGAGCGCGAGCGCTCCGGTCTCACGGGCCGGCTCGGGCGCGCGCTTCGGCGTCCGCCGGGGTTCCCCCTTCGGCTTCCCGAAGCCGAGGAACGACCACCGTTTCGCCGGCTCGCTCCGCTCCGCCTTCGGCGCCCGCTTGTTCCGCGTGGTCCTGCCTGTCCCGGCCTTCGAACCGCCGGTGCCCCGTCCCGCCTTCGCCGGTGGCTTCTCCTCGTCCGGTCCCGGCTTGGCCGCCGGTTTCCGGCCCCCCTTGGTGGCACGAGCGCGCAACGCGGTGCGGACCATGTCCCCTCCCCTTTTCAACTGCCCTCTGGTGCTGCCCGCTTACCCCCGGGGAGCCCGACAATGCCCGGCGTTTCGGCGCGGGGGAGGACTTCGCGACAGGGCACGCCCGAGGGCGCGGAAGCGGCCCGCGCCCTCGGGAGTCGGTCGTACGTGCCGGATGGCCTCTAGGGCGTATTGCGAAACACGCCCTAGTCCTTCGCCTTCGCGTAGTCGGTGGCCATGCCGCCCGCGAAGTCGTACACGATGACCTGTTCGTCGCCCACGACCCAGGCGTCGTGCCCGGGCGGGCAGACGAAGACGTCTCCGGGACCCACCTCGCCCTCGCCGCCCTCGTCCATGACGAGGTGCATCCGTCCCTGTACGACATAGCCGTTGTGGTGGATCTGGCACGTCTTCGTGCCCGCGATCGGGCCCACGGACTCGGACCAGCGCCAGCCCGGTTCGAAGGTCCCCACGGCGAAGTCGAGTCCGCTCATGTGAACCGCTTCGAGGTGGCCGCGCGGGAAGTCACGTCGCTCGTCGGGCTTGTCCACCGTCTTGATCTCCAGCATGACGGCTTCCTTCCGTTGCCTGCCTCCATCGTCCGCCCGCCCCGGGGGGACTGCCATCCGGAGGGCCGTCGCCGCGGCGACGCCGGCACCGGGCGCGGACCCTCGTCCGTCCGGTGCCGCCGTCGCCGTGGTGGCTCAGGTGCCGTAGGTGACCGTCACCCGGGTGAAGCCGAGCGAGCGCAGCAGGCCCTGGAGCATGCTGGTCGTGTTCTCCTCGGCCCGCGCGGTGAGGCGGCTGTCCTTCGCGGCCGTGCCGATGTGCCGGGCCGCGAGCCGCTGCACGGCACGCTCGTCGTTCGGGTTGTCCGAGAACAGATCCCCGATCCGGTCGAAGAGACCGCGCTGCTTGGAGACGGCGTAGGAGTGATCGGGGTCGAGGGCGGGCTTGCCCAGTGCCGCGTGCGGCAGGTGGAGCGTGGCCGACGTACGGTCGTCGTTGACCGTCACGTCCTTCTGCCCGACCCGTCCCAGATCGACGTAGGCGTCTACGGTGCCGGCCCCCACGTACAGCGTGCGGGTGCCGCGGATCGCGTCGGGCAGGTACTTCGCGTCCTTCTCCAGGTCCACGACCACCTGGAAGTTGCCCGACGCGGCGTCGTAACGGCTCATGTCCTGGATGGACTTGAGCAGGGCGGGGCCCGAGTTGTCGTGGGTCTCCGTGCCGAACACGTCGCGCAGCCCCGGCAGTACGGCCAGCCGCAGCCCGGCGAACAGCACCACGAGGACCAGCACGAGGGCGGAGAGGACCTTCGCCCAGCCGGGCATGCGTTTGATGGACGTCGTCATGTCGACGTTCCTCCTTTCAACCGTCCGTCTACCCGGCAAGTCCCTTGGCAGGCCGCCGGACAGGCCGCGGGGCGGGACGCGGGACGGGCCCCCGGTCGGGCCGCCGGGCGAACCCGGCGGGGTCCGGCACTGCGTGACCGGTTCCGCAACCCGGTCGGCGGCCGGAAATCCCCCGGTCGAAGGCCTGAAAGGTGCCCAGTAGCATGAAGTGCGCGCTCCGGGCGATCTTGCGCCCGGGGACAGGCGCGTCCGGTCAGACCGTGCGAGGAGCCGACGTGCGTGACATCGCCGTGTTCAGCGGTAGTGCCCATCCAGAGCTCGCGGCGGAGCTCTGTGCGCACCTCGGGGTGCCGCTCAGCCCGACCCGGGTCAGCCGGTTCGCCAACGACTGCCTGGAGGTCCAGCTCCAGGCCAACTGCCGCGAGCGTGACGTCTTCCTCGTGCAGCCCCTGGTCACTCCGGTGCAGGAGCACCTGGTCGAGCTGCTGATGATGTGCGACGCGGCGCGCGGCGCCTCCGCCGGGCGGATCACCGTGGTCATGCCGCATTATTCGTACGCCCGTTCGGACAAGAAGGACATGCCGCGGATCTCGCTGGGCGGCCGGCTCGTGGCGGATCTGCTGGTGGCCGCCGGCGCGAGCCGCGTCCTGGCGATGACGCTGCACTCCCCGCAGGTGCACGGCTTCTTCTCGGTCCCGGTCGACCATCTGCACGCCCTGCGGGAACTGGCCGCGCACTTCCGGACCAACGACCTGTCGCGGACGACGGTGGTCTCGCCCGACCTCGGCAACGCCAAGGAGGCCGCCGCGTTCGCGCGGCTGATCGGCGCCCAGGTGGCGGCCGGCGCCAAGCAGCGGTTCGCCGACGACCGGGTGAGCATCAACTCCGTCATCGGCGAGATAGCGGGCCGCGATGTCATCGTGCTCGACGACGAGATAGCCAAGGGCAGCACGGTCCTCGAACTCCTGGACCGGCTGCGCGAGTTGGGGCCGCGCTCGATCAGGATCGCCTGCACCCACGGTCTGTTCGCGGCGGGCGCGCTCAAGCGGCTCAGTGAACAGCCCGACGTCCTGGAGATCGTCTGCACCAACACGGTGCCGGTCCCGGACGAGGAGTACACCGAAAAGCTCAGCGTCCTGTCCATCGCCCCGGCGCTCGCCGAGGCGGTCCGGCGCATTCACAACGGGGAGTCCGTCAGCGCCCTGTTCGACGCGCCCCGCAACCAGTAGGCAGGGGCGGCCGGACGGTGGGTGCCGGACGGGTGAAGAGGATCAGGGAGTAGCCGCCTGGCGGCCGAGCGCCTCCTCCACTGACGCCGACGGCGGCAGCACGCGTGCGAGCCCGGTCAGCCGGATCATCCGCAGCGTCAGTGCGTGGGTGCAGACCAGGTGCAGCCGGCCGCCCCGGTCGTGGACGCGGCTTCGCGCGCGGTACAGCAGCCGCAGGCCGGAGCAGTCGAAGAACTCGACGCACCGCAGGTCGATCACGACCTGCGGTGCGGGCTCCGAGGTCACCGCGTCCAGGACCGGGGTGATCTCCGTCGTGGAGAGGATGTCGATCTCCCCGTGCAACTCCAGCACCACATGACCGTGGTCATGGGTGATCCGCACATGCTTGGTGCACGGCGCGAAGTCGCTCGCCACGCGGACATCACCTCCAGCCGGCTGTCGGCCCGCTCCCGACGGCAGCAGGACACGCTCACCGGAGGCCGGGGGTGACCACATGTCAGGCGATCACTGGACACGACCCGGGCGCCGGTGCGGAGCAAATCCGTTTCCTGCTCTGCAAGTTACCCTCGTTGAGGTGAATTCCAGCATGTTCGATTGACATATGTCTTCACTGTGTGGGGCGAGTTGGCCAATTGTGCGCGGCCGGGCGATCTCCGCTTGATCAGTCGACCACCAGCACGAGCTTGCCCGTGGTCCGGCCCGTGTCGCCCAGCGCGTGTGCCTCGGCGGCGTCGGCCAGCGGGAACGTCCTGGCGACCGTGGCGCGCAGCGCGCCCTTCTCGACGAGGTCCGCGACCGCCTCCATGCCCGTCCGGTCGGCGTCCACCAGCATCCGCACCGCCCGGACCCCGAGCCGTTCGGCCTCTTCGTAGAAGGCGTCGGACCCGACCGGCAGGATCGAGACGACCACGCCGCCGGGGCGCAGCACGCGCAGGGAGCGCAGTCCCGTCTCGCCGCCGATCGTGTCCAGGACGACGTCGACGTCCCGCACTGCCTCGGCGAAGTCGACGGACGTGTAGTCGACCGGCTCGTCCACGCCGATGGACCGCAGGAAGTCGTGCTTGCCCGCGCTCGCCGTGCCGATCACGTGCGCGCCGAGCGACTTCGCGATCTGGACGGCCACGTGACCGACCCCGCCGGCCGCCGCGTGGATCAGCACCCGCTGCCCGGGGCGCACCCCGGCCTGCTCGGTCAGCGCCTGCCAGGCGGTGAGGGAGACCAGCGGGAGGGCGGCGGCCTGGACGTGGTCGATTCCGGCCGGCTTGCGGGTGAAGGCGCGGGCGGGTCCGGTCGCGTACTCGGCGTGCGAGCCGTGTCCGAAGGGGTAGGGCAGCATGCCGAAGACCTCGTCCCCGGGCCGGAAGGCGGCGACGCCGATCCCGGTCGCCTCGACCACGCCGGAGACGTCCCAGCCGAGGACGAAGGGGGGTTCGCCGAGGAACCCGCCGGTCGCGCGGTGCTTCCAGTCGGTCGGGTTGACGCCCGCGGCCCGTACCCGGACCAGGATCTCGTTCGGCCGGGGCGACGGCCTCTCCAGGGTGATCTCCTTCAGGACCTCGGGGCCGCCGAGGACGGTCTGGCCGATGGCTCGCATGGTGTTCTCAGTGCTCATGGTCAACCAGCCTGCCCCGGGGCGCCCCGGCAGAAAATGGCATGATTGCCAACCTTCGATAAGATCGTGCCATGAAGCAGGAGCAGGAGCAGATGGAGAAGCGGACCCGGGCCGAGCGGGTCGTCGTCCTGGCGCTCGACGGCGTCTATCCCTTCGAGCTGGGCATGCCCAGCCGCATCCTCGGCGCGGCGGACGGCCGCTACGAGGTGGTGACCTGCACCGTCGACGGGGGCCCGGTCCGCACCGCCGCCGACTTCTCGGTCGCCGTCGACCACGGCCCCGAGGTCCTGAGCACGGCGGACACCGTGGTGATCGCGGCCGTCACCCCGGCCCGTATCGCCGCCTCCCTCACCGACGAGACGGCCGCCGCACTCGCGCTCGTCCGCCCCGGCGCCCGGGTGGTGTCCATCTGCACGGGCGCGTTCGTGCTGGCCGCCGCCGGACTGCTGGACGGGCGGCGGGCGACCACGCACTGGTGCGTGACCGACGAGTTCCGGAGCCGGTTCCCGCGGGTCGACCTGGACCCGGACGTGCTGTTCGTCGACGACGGCGACATCCTGACCTCGGCCGGAGCCGCGTCCGGCATCGACATCTGTCTGCACCTCATCCGCCGGGACCACGGCAGCGAACTGGCCAACAAGGTGGCCCGGCGCTGTGTGGTCCCGCCGCTGCGCGAGGGCGGTCAGGCCCAGTTCATCGAGCAGCCCGTCCCCGAGCCCTCGACGGCGAGCACGGCCGCCACCCGCGACTGGGCGCTGGCCCGCCTCGGCGACCCGCTGACCCTGGCCGATCTCGCCGCCCACGCCGGAATGAGCCTGCGCACCTTCGCCCGCCGCTTCAACGACGAGGTGGGCCAGAGCCCCGGCCGCTGGCTCATCCAGCAGCGCGTCTCCCGCGCCCGGCATCTCCTGGAGGCCAGCGATCTGCCGGTGGACCGGATCGCCGGCGAGGTCGGGTTCGCTACGGGCGCCTCGCTGCGCCAGCACCTGCACGCGACGATCGGCGTCTCTCCGCAGACGTACCGCCGGACCTTCCAGACCGCCCGCTGAGCCGGATCCCGCGCCGGCGGTCGAACGAACCTCCGCACCCGTGCGTCGTAGAAGGACGGACGACGGACGACGGGCGGAGGGGGCGGCGGTGGGCAAGCGCGACGGGATCGTGGCGGCGGCGGTGGTGCTGATGATGGGGCTCGTGGCGGCGGGCTGCGGCGGGGACGGGTACGACGCCCTGGTGGTGACGGGCACCGTGCCCGCCACGCCGTACGCGGGGCGGCTGGACCTGCCGTACACGACGGGGGAGGACGGGGACGCGCAGGAGAGCGCGGGCGCGGCCGGCCGGGCGCTGGAGTGCGACGGAGCGATCCGCGCGGGCGACGCCGGTGACGCCTGGAGCAAGGGGGACGGCGGGTCGACGCCGGAGGAGGGGCTGAAGGCGTACTTCGACATCTACAAGCCCGAACTGCCGGAGCGGGGCTACCGGGTGGAGCGCTCCGAGGGCGACCGGGTCCTGTTCTCGTACGACGTCGGCGGCCGCACCAAGGTGGCCGTCGTCGTGGCCAAGGACCAGCCGCGGCGACCGGGCTGGGGGCCGGAGACCAGCGCGTCCTGCGACCCCTCCGAGTTCCCGGCGAACTGGACGAAGGCGCACGGGTACGAGATCTGGACGGACCGCTACGGCCACCGGGTGCCGACCACCTCGGTGAGCAGTTCGCCCGGTGCCGAGCACTGCGACTGGCAGAGCGCCCACTTCCTCGATCTCGGCCGCTACGGCCGCCAGTACGGGCGCGATCCGCACGGCGTCCTGCCGCCCGGAAGCCTCACCGCCGCCTACCGGGCGCACGTGCGCATGCCCGCCGACGCGCGGGACACCGGCTACCGGTTCCACGACTGGCGGCTGTGGCTGACGCCGGACCGGAGGACGGCGTACGTGAGGACCCCCGACGGGGTGGAGGCCTGGCCGGCGACCGCGTCGCGCTTCGGCTGCAGATGAGGTGCCGGCTTCGCCCCCGGGCACGCGGGCATCCGCGCGGCCCGGGGTGTCACCTGCTCCTGTGCAGGGCCACGAGGAGCTGCCAGACCTCGTCCGCGACGGTGTCCGGGGTGCCCTCCAGGAGTCCGTGCAGCCAGTCGCCGAGGACGCCCGCGAAGGTGGCGGCCACCGCGGAGGCGACGAGGGGGGCGTCCGGCGCGCCGGCGAGCGTGCGCTCGGCCAGGCTGCGGGCCCGCAGGTCGCGGTGGAGCACCAGGCCGAGCGGGCCCCCGCCGCCCGGACTCAGCAGCGCCCGGTAGAGGCCGGCGTGCGGGGCGAGTCCGGTGAAGAAGGCGCGCAGCGCGGGCGGCGCCGACACCGGGTCGGGCCGGCCGCGCCAGGCGTGCAGCGCCTCCACGGCCTCGCGGACGACATCGGCGCAGGCGTCGACCGCGAGCGCCTCCAGATCGGCGTAGTGCACATAGAAGGTGGCCCGGCCGACCCCGGCCCGCCGCACCAGCGCGGCGACGCCGGTCTCCTCCAGGGGGTGCTCCGCGCACTCCTCCAGCAGGGCCTGGCGCAGCTTCGCGCGGGTCCGGGCGGCGCGCGGGTCGTCGGGCGTCATCCGGCGATCAGGACCGCGGCGAGGGCCAGGGCCCCCGGCAGGGCCTGGGCGAACAGGATCCGGCGGTTCGCGGTGACCGATCCGAACACGCCCGCGACGACCACACAGCTCAGGAAGAACACCTGCGCGTCGTGGCCGGTGGGGTCGGCCGCGACCAAGCCCCACACCAGGCCCGCGGCCAGGAAGCCGTTGTAGAGCCCCTGGTTCGCGGCGAGCGGCGCGGTCTCCCGCGCCATCGCGGCGTCGAGTCCGTGCAGCCCGCGCCCGGGCTTCTTCTGCCACAGGAACATCTCCAGCACCAGGATGTACACGTGCAGCACGGCCACCAGGGCCACCAGCACGTTCGCGGTCGTCTCCATCGTCGGTGGACTCCGATACGCCTCGGGACCTCCTGGACGGGTGTCACAGGTGTCCGCGGATTTCATGGACAGGTGTCCACTATAGCTGGACGAGTGTCCAGGAAGTCCCGAGGTCGGTCCGGTCAGGCGTCCGGTGCCGCGTACACGCGCTCCCCTTCGACGTAGGTGAGTGCGACCCCGGTCTCCTTGATCGCCTCCGGCGGTCCCGTGAAGGGGTCGCGGTCCAGGACGACGAGGTCGGCGAGGGCGCCGACCCGCACGCTTCCCGTGTCGTCTAGGTGGTTCACGTACGCCGCTCCCGCGGTGTACGCCGTCAGCGCGGCGGTGAGATCGACGCGTTCGGCCGGCAGGAACACCGGACCCGGCTCGTCGGGGCTCACCCGGTTGACCGCGACATGGATGCCCTGGAGCGGGTCCGGGCTGCTGACCGGCCAGTCGCTGCCCGCCGCCAGCCGCGCGCCCGAGCGCAGCAGCGACCCGAACGGGTACTGCCAGGCCGAGCGTTCGGGCCCGAGGAACGGGATGGTCAGCTCGTCCATCTGCGGTTCGTGAGCGGCCCACAGCGGCTGGATGTTCGCCGTGGCGCCGAGCGCCGCGAAGCGGGGGACGTCCTCGGGGTGCACGACCTGGAGGTGCGCCAGATGCGGACGCGTGTCGCTCGGCCCGTTGGCCTTGCGCGCCGCCTCCACGGCGTCCAGGGCGTGCCGTACGGCGCCGTCGCCGAGCGCGTGGAAGTGGCACTGGAACCCGAGCGCGTCCAACTCCGTCACGTACGCGGGCAGATGCTCGGGATCGATGAACCGCTTGCCCCGGTTCGCCGTGGCGCAGCCGCACTTGTCGAGGTAGGGGTCGAGCAGCGCGGCGGTGCCGTTCTCGGCGACGCCGTCCAGCATCATCTTGACGCTGGTGGCGCGGAACCTGCCGAGCGCCAACGCGGCCCGCCGCTCGACCAGTTCGGGGATCTGCTCGGCGCCGCGCGCCCGGTCCCACCACAGGGCGCCGACCACCCGCGCGGTCAGCGACCCCTCGCGGGCCGCCGCCGTGTACGCCTCGGTCGGGTCCTCCATGCCGGGGACGGCGCCGACCATGGCGTCCTGCCAGGCGGTGATGCCGAGCGCGTGCAGATGCCGCTGGGCGCCCAGCAGGGCGGCGAGCCGGTCGGCGGGCGTGGCCGGGGGAGTGAGCCGGCCGACCGACTGCATGGCTCCTTCCTGGAGCATGCCGGTGGGCTCGCCCGAGGCGTCCCGTTCGAAGCGTCCGTCGGCGGGGTCGGGGGTGTCCCGGGTGACACCGGCGAGTTCGAGGGCGCGGCTGTTGACCCAGGCGCCGTGATGGTCGCGGTTGGGCAGATAGACGGGCCGGTCCGGTACGACCGTGTCCAGGAGCTCCTTGGTCGGCGTACCGCCCGCGAAGGCCTCCATGGACCAGCCGCCGCCGGTGATCCACTCCCGCTCGGGGTGGGCCTCGGCGTACGCGCGGACGGCGGCCACGGTGTCCTCCGCGGTCCGGGCGCCGGTGAGATCGCACTGGGCGAGTTCCAGACCGGCCGGGACCGGGTGGACGTGGGCGTCCTGGAACCCGGGCAGCAGCAGCCGCCCGGCCAGGTCGACCACCTCGGTGCGGGGACCGGCGAGTTCGAGGACCTCGGCGTTCCCGACGGCGGTGATCCGTCCGCCGGTCACGGCCACCGCGGTAGCGGTGCGGCCCTCGGGAGTGAACACCGGTCCGCCGGTGAAGAGAAGGTCAGCGTGCATGGTTCCGTTTCCTGGTGGGGGCGCCGGAGGCGCTCAGTCGGTGACGGCGAGGAGTTCGGGAGCGTCGGCGTCGGTTCCCCGTCCGGTGGTGAAGTAGGCCGACTTGCGGCCCCACTTGGCCCAGGCGCCAGCCGCGAAGCCCGAGACGATCATGAGGGTCGGGGTGAGCAGCAGGAACCAGCCGTTGTCCGCGCTGATCTCGAGGTGATCGGTCGAGTCGTAGAAGGACCAGGCGAGGTAGCCGCCGAGGCCGAGCAGCGCCACCGCGCTCAGCGCGGGCAGCACGACCGCTCGTATCCCTTCCCACCGGTTCTCGCGCAGCAGTCCGCGGAACCGGGCGGCCGCCGCGAGCGCGATGAGCGCGTACGACAGGGCCACGACGATCCCGACGGCGTTGACCGTAGCCATGATCATGTCGGCCAGGCGGGGGATCACCAGCGAGAGTGTCGCCACCACCACGGCCATCGCGCCGATCAGCAGGGTGCCGGCCGCCGGAGTCCCGTAGCGGGTGCTGACCTTGGACCAGACGGGCCCGAGCGTACGGTCCCGGCTCATCGCGAACATCCCGCGGGCCGTCGGGATCACGCCCGCCTGGAGCGAGGCGACCGCCGAGAACATCAGCGCCACCAGGGGCAGCGCGGCCAGCGGCTGGTCGGCGAGCCGGTTCCCGAGGAACGCCAGACCCTCGGCGCCGTGCCCGGCCAGCTCGTCCTCGGACAGCACCCGCTGGAAGGCCACCGAGCCGAGGACGAACAGGCCCAGCATCGTCACCAGCGTGATGGTCCCGGCCCGAGAGGCGTCCCGCGGGTCGCGCACCTCCTCGTTCACGGTGAACGCGGCCTCGAAGCCCCAGTAACAGAAGACCGACAGCAGCAGTCCCTGCGCCAGCGCGGTCGCCGACGGGATCTGGAAGGGGTCGAACCAGCTGAGGCTGAAGGGGTGCGGACCGGTCACGATCCCGTAGGCGCAGAAGCCCAGCAGCACGACGTACTCGAAGACCAGCAGCCCGCTCTGGAGCCGCGCGGCCGTCTTGACCCCGGTCACCGCCGTCAGCGTGACCGCCACCAGGACCACGACACCCACGGCCGTGGTCTGGGCGGTCGAGCCCGGGTCGAGCTCCAGGCCCGCCACCGAGTGCAGCCCCGCCTGCCCGGCGAGCTGCATCATCGCCGACCCGGTCACCGCCGTGGTGTACGCGAGGAAGGCCACGGTGGCCACGATGCTCACCCAGCCGACCAGGAAGCCCAGCCAGGGACTGAGCGAGCGGCCCACCCACACGTAGCCGTTGCCCGCGTTCGGCTCGACCTTGTTCAGCCGGGAGAACGCGCCCGCGATCCCGAGGATCGGCACGAAGGCCAGCAGCATGATCGCCGGCAGATGCAGCCCGACCACCCCCGCCGTCACTCCGAGACCGATCCCGATGCTGGTCGTCGCCGCCGTGCTGGAGGCGGCGATGGCGACACCGTCCAGAACGCCCAGCGTCTTGCGCAGGGACGGGGGATCCACACCGTACGACTGCTGCGTCATGACCTGCTCCGATCACACCCGGGGCCTGATACCGGCCCGATGACCGGAAATGAAACTGCCCGGGGACTTAACAGGTCAACGCTGTTGACATAAGGTGCCCGCACCGGAGGGAGCCGGTGACCCCGCCGGGAAGGGAGAGCCCATGACGTCCACCAGCGACCGCGTCGTCCCGCCCACCGCCCGGCGGCGCAGACGCCCCACCAAGTCCGGCGTCGTCCTGTCCGAGGAACTGATCGTCGAGACGGCGCTGCGGCTGCTGAAGGAGCACGGCGCCGACGCCCTCACCGTCCGCCGGCTCGGCCTCGCCCTCGGCGCCGACCCCAGCGCCCTGTACCGGTACTTCCGCGACACCGACGATCTGCTGCTGGCCATCGCGGACGAGCTGATCGGCCGGACCCTGCAGGACTGGCATCCCACCGGGGACTGGCGCGCCGACCTCAGGGAACTCGGCCTGCGCGTGCACGCGGGGTCCCTCGCCCATCCGCAGGCCGCGGTGCTCAGCTCGTACCGGGTGACCGGCCGGGCCCATGAGATCCAGGCGGTGGAGACCATCCTCGGGGTGCTCCGAGGGGCGGGATTCCCCGATCCCGAGGCGGTACGGATCTATCACGCCTTCGTCGACCAGGCCCTCGCGTTCGCGGCCCTGGACGCGGCGAGCCTCGCCCTGCCCCCGGCCGCCCGTGACGCCGAGGCCGGGGTGTGGCGGGCGATGTACGCCCGGCTGCCCGCCGACAGCCACCCGAACATCGCGGCGACGGCACGCCACCTCGTGCAGGACATGCGGCGCAGCGCCTATCCGACCGCGCTCGACCTGCTGCTGAGCGCGGCGGCCGCGCGGCTCGCGGAGATCACCGGGGGTGGAGACGGCAGGGGGCCGGTGGCCGACTGAGATCCCGGTACGGGGGAACCCGGTACGGGCAGGGCGGTGGCGGTCGGCTGCCACCGCCCTGCCACCCGGATCCGACGGACTCGATCCGTCCGCCACGCGCATCCGACGGACCCGGCCCGTCCGGCACGCGGATCCGACGGACCCGGTCCGTCAGGCATCCGGATCCGATGGGACCCGGCCCGTCACGCGCACCCGAGGGACTCGACCTGTCTGCCACGCGCACCCGACGGACCCGACCCGTCTGCCACACGCCTCGCAAGGACTGGCCCCTCCGGGACGCACACCCGACGGACCCGGCCCGTTCCGGTCAGTCACGGCCCGACGGGTCGCGGGAGGGCCAGACGCCCGTGGACCGTTCGATGGCCTTCGCGCCCGAGCGGTCCACCGCGCTGCGCACGACGGCGAAGATCGCGCCCTGCAGGGCCGCGGCGAGCAGCACCTCGCCCCAGCCGCGGTCCCGGTCGAGCGCGTCGGGCGCGTCCTCCTCGTGGCGGATCGCCATCCAGGTCTTCTGGAACGCGAGTCCCGCCAGCGCGCCTCCGGCCCAGCTCAGTACGAAGCCGACCGGCTTGTAGGCCAGCGACAGTTTGCGCTTCTTCCGCTTCCCGGACACCGAGGCTCCTTCTCCGCTCGCGAGGCCGCGGACCTGCGGCGGCCTCCTTCCACCGGGTACGGGTGCCCGGTGCGTCGCACTCGTACCCCTCGGCCCGATTCTCCCGGCCGGGCGGTGTGAGGCGGGGCCTCTTGGGAAACCGGGCCGTGTGAGTGGTGAAGACAGGACACGACCGGTGGACGGGACGGACCGCGATCCGTCGACGCGGCAGCGGCGGAGCGGGGAGGCCGGCCCGGACGGTTCGCACGGCCCGAACGGGCCGCACGCCTCGGACGGTTCGCACGGCTCGCACGGCTCGGGCGGATCGCACGGCCCGAACGGCTCGCACGGCTCGGGCGGATCGAAGGGCTCGGGCCGTTCGGACTCCTCGGACGGTGCGGGCGACTCCGGCGGTGCCGACGGCAGGACCAAGGTCACCGTCATCGTGGCGCTGGGCGCCAATCTGGTGATCGCCGTGGCCAAGGCGGTGGGCGGGCTGATCTCGGGATCGCCCGCGCTGCTTTCGGAGGCCGCCCACTCGGTGGCGGACAGTCTGAACGAGGTGTTCCTGCTCGCCGCGCTGCGCCGCAGCCGCCGGCCCGCCGACCGGCGGCATCCCTTCGGCTACGGCAAGGAGCGGTTCTTCTGGTCCCTGCTCGCCGCCGTCGGCATCTTCGTCATGGGCGGCTGCTTCTCCTTCTTCCAGGGGTTCGAGGCGCTCCGCAACGGGGCCGAGGAGTCCTTCGGCGGCTATATGACGGGGATCGCGGTGCTGGTCGTGGCCCTGCTCGCGGAGGGTGCCTCGCTGCTGCGGGCGCTGTTCCAGGTGCGCGGCAAGGGCGGCGACGGCCTGCGGGACCCGGCGCTGCGCACGGTCGTCGCCGAGGACGGGACCGCCGTGCTCGGCGTGACTCTCGCGATCATCGGGATGGTCCTGCACATGGTCACGGGCCAGGTCGTGTGGGAGGCCTGCGCCTCCTTCGCGATCGGACTGCTGCTGGTGTGCATCGCCTTCTGGCTCGGCAGCGACGCCCGCGAGCAGCTCATCGGACGGGCGGTCGACGAGGAGCAGAGCGGCCGGATCCGCGAACTGCTGAAGGCGCAGCCCGAGATCGACAGCGTCGAGGCGCTGCTGACCATGGAGCTCGGTCTCGACTCGACCCTGGTCGCCGCCCGGATCGACCTGGTCCCCGGGCTCGACAGCGAGGAGGTCGAGGAGGTCGCCGTCCGGATCAAGCGGTCGGTCGCCCACACCTTCCCCGGCACCGACCAGATCTTCCTCGACGTCACCGACGCCCGGGCGGCGCGGGCGGCCGCGGGGCGGGACGCAGCGGGAAGCCCCGCCGCGACGGGGGAGCGCGGCGGGGCCTGAGGAGCGGGTGCCCGCCGTTCCCCGGTTCATGCACCCGCGGACGGCGGGACCCGGGGAGCGGCGGGCCGGCCGGGGTCAGCCCGCCGGCTCCAGGACGAAGACGGGGATCACCCGGTCCGTCTTCTTCTGGTAGTCGGCGTACGGGGGGTACGCGGCGACCGCGCGCTCCCACCACCGGTCCTTCTCCTCGCCGGTGATCTCCCGGGCCGTGAACTCCTTGCGCTCGGGTCCGTCCTGGAGCTCGACGTGCGGGTCCGAGACGACGTTGTGGTACCAGACCGGGTGCTTCGGGGCACCGCCGAGCGAGGCGACCACGGCGTACCGTCCGTCGTGCTCGACGCGCATCAGGGGGGTCTTGCGGATCTTGCCGCTCTTGGCCCCGCGCGTCGTGAGGATGATGACCGGCATGCCGGTGTCCATCAGGGTCGTGCCCTTGGTGCCACCGGAACTCTCGTACAACTCCACCTGGTCCCGGACCCACTGGGTGGGGCTCGGCTCGTACTCGCCCTCGAGTGGCATGACTTCCGTCCCATCGTCGCGTCGGACTGGTCGTGTCTCGGCTCGATTCAACACCAGCGTGGACGCGAATCTTCCGCACCGCGGCCCGCGTGGCTCCGGGTTCCGGGCCGATCGCCCGGTGAGGGGCGCGCCCGGGGCGCGGCTTCCGGTCCGCCGCGGGGGCGCCCGGAGGATGCCCCCGGGGGTCATGACGGGGCCGCCAGGACGCGTACCGCGAGGAGCATGATCACGGCGCTCGACACGAGCCCGGTCACCAGCCGCCCGCGGTGCCCCGTCAGGGCCCGGCCGAGCAGGGCACCGCCGCCGGCGATCAGCAGTTGCCAGCCCGCGGACGCGGCGAACGCGGCGAGGACGAACACCCCCTGGTCCAGCGGACCGACCGCCTCGGCCGTCCGGCTGCCGAGCACCAGCGCGGCGAAGTACACGACCGTGGTGGGGTTGAGGAGGGTGATCCCGAGCAGCGCCAGATACGCGCGGCCGGGGTGCGGGGGATCCTGGACGGTCCGTTCGGCGAGCCGGCGCCCGCGGTACCGGCGGACCGCGCCGATCGCTCCGTGGACCGCCAGGACGGCCAGGACCAGCGCGGAGACCCGGCTGAGCGGGAGCATCACCGGCTGGAGCACGGCCGCGAGCGCGGTGCCGCCGAGGGCGGCGGCCAGCGCGTAGAGACCGTCGGCCGTCGCGACGCCGAGCGCGGCCGAGGCGCCGATCCGCAGCGACGTACGTGCGGTGAGGGAGACGAGATAGGTCGCGACCGCTCCGACGGGCATGGCGATGCCAAGGCCCGCGAGAAGCCCCGCGACGAGCGCGGCCGTCACGACCGGGGAAGCTCGGGCCTCCGGGGTCGGCCGGGCTGCTGCTGGACCCGCACCGGACGGACGGCGGCGGAGGTCGGCGGCAGGAAGGCTTCGTTCATGGACATGGGCAGATGTTCGGACCGCCGGACGTGCCCGCGCAACCCGTTTTCGGAAGGGGTCTCCCGAGGACTTCGAGCCACGGGCGGGCGGGCACGGTGCCGCCGGGGGCCGGAACGCCGCGGAGAACGGAACCACGCCCACCGCGCTTCGGCCAGATCGTGCGAGCGGCTCATCTGGCCGAACTTCCCGTGGCCGTATAGGTGCCTGGGGCATCTAATGAAGATCGGAAAGAGGGAACCGTCGCTTGCGAGGTCACTCATGACACACACGCCCCTGACCCGATCCCCGGCAGACCGGCCCGAAGGGCCCGGGCGACCGGCCGTCGAACCGGTTGTTGAACCACTCGTCGGATCAGTCGTCGACCCGGCCGTCGAACCGGTCGTCTTCCCGCAGGACCGGACCTGCCCCTACCAACCGCCCGCCGGCTACGAACCACTGCGCCGGGGTCGTCCGCTGTCACGGGTCTCCCTCTTCGACGGGCGGGGCGTCTGGGTGGTCACCGGGCACGGCGCCGCCCGTGAACTGCTCGCCGACCCGCGGCTGTCCTCGGACCGCACGCTGCCCGCGTTCCCGGCCGTCACCGAGCGGTTCGCGGCGGCACGCAACCGCAGGATCGCGCTGCTGGGGCTCGACGACCCCGAGCACCACGTCCAACGCCGGCTGCTGGTACCGAGTTTCACCCTCAAGCGGATCGCCGCACTGCGCCCCCGCATCCAGGAGACCGTCGACGGGCTGCTCGACCGCATGGCCGGGCAGGGTCCGCACGCCGAGCTGGTGAACGACTTCGCGCTCCCCGTGCCCTCCATGGTGATCTGCGCGCTCCTCGGAGTCCCCTACGGCGACCACGAGTTCTTCGAGGCGCAGTCCCGCAGGCTGCTGCGGGGCCCGGACGCGGCCGACATCGAGGACGCGCGCGATCAACTCGACGCCTACTTCGGCACGTTGATCGACCGCAAGGAGAAGGAACCCGGGGACGGGCTCCTCGACGAACTCGTCCGCGACCAGCTGCGCGAGGGAAAGGTGGACCGCGAGGAACTGGTCTCGCTGGCGACCATCCTGCTCGTCGCGGGGCACGAGACGACGGCGAACATGATCTCGCTGGGCACCTTCACGCTGCTCCGGCATCCGGAGCATCTCGCGGAGCTGGTGGCCGAGCCGGCTCTGATGCCCGCCGCCGTGGAGGAGTTGCTGCGGTTCCTGTCCATCACGGACGGGCTGCTGCGGGTCGCGGTCCGGGACATCGAGATCGCCGGGGCGACGATCCACGAGGGCGACGGCGTGGTCTTCTCCACGTCGGTCATCAACCGCGACGAGCAGGCCTTCCCCGAGCCCGACGCCCTGGACTGGCAGCGCCCGGCCCGCCACCCGTCGGCCCGGCACCATGTCGCGTTCGGCTTCGGCATCCACCAGTGCCTCGGCCAGAACCTGGCGCGGGCCGAGATGGAGATCGCGCTGCGCTCGCTGTTCGACCGGTTCCCCGGCCTGCGGCTCGCGGTCCCCGCCGACACCGTGCCGTTCAAGCCCGGGGACACGATCCAGGGGATGCTGGAACTCCCCGTGACCTGGTGAGGGGCCGCACCGTGGACATCGGCGTCACGATCGACAGGGACGTCTGCATCGGCGCGGGCCAGTGCGCCCTCGCCGCACCGGGTGTGTTCACCCAGGACGACGACGGATTCAGCGAAGTGCTGCCGGACAGCGGGGAGGGCGAGCGCGACCCGATGCTGCGGGTGGCGGCACGGGCCTGTCCGGTCGGGGCGATCACGGTGACCGAGCACGCCACCTGACTCGTCCCGGGTGCATCCGCTTCACCTACTGTTGCGCCTGTACCCGTGTCCGTGTTCCGTGCGTCGAGGAGTCACCGTGGCCGACCGTCCGCCCCTGCCGCCCTTCACCCGCGAGACCGCGCTCCAGAAGGTCCAGGCGGCCGAGGACGCCTGGAACACCCGCGACCCGCACAAGGTCTCGCTCGCCTACACCGAGGACTCGGTCTGGCGGAACCGGGACACCTTCGTCACGGGCCGTGCGGCGATCGTGGAGTTCCTGACCGCGAAGTGGGCCCGCGAGCACGAGTACGCCCTGCGCAAGGACCTGTGGTCCTTCGAGGGCAACCGCATCGCGGTCCGTTTCCAGTACGAGTCGCGGGACGCGGACGGCCGGTGCTGGCGCTCGTACGGCAACGAGCTGTGGGAGTTCGACGAGCACGGCCTGATGGCCCGGCGCGAGGCATCCATCAACGACGTACGGATCGAGGAGACAGAGCGCCGGATCCACGGGCCGCGCCCGGAGTCCGAACGGGGACGGAGTTTCCCGCTTCATTAGGCGGCACCGGAGCCCGGCCCGCCCCTCGCCGTGGATCTTCACTAAGGTGCCCCCGTGAGCGAACCCAGCGGGAAGCCCTTCCTCTACGTCGTCGTGTGCGCGGCCGGAGTCGCCGCGGGCGTGGGCCGGTTGATCGCGGCGGCGCGGGAGCGGGGCTGGGAGGTCGGGGTCATCGCGACGCCCCAGAGCCTCGGCTTCTTCGACGCCGCGGCCGTCGAGGAGCTGACCGGCCGCCCGATCCGCTCCGCCTGGCGGGCCCCGGGGGACCCGCGTCCCTTCCCGGCGCCGGACGCGGTGGCCGTGGCGCCGGCCACCTTCAACACGGTCAACAAGTGGGCGGCCGGGATATCCGACACCCTCGCCCTGGGAACCCTCTGCGAGGCGTACGGACTCGGTGTCCCGATCGCCGTACTCCCGTGCGTGAACGAGGCGTTGGCGGCCCACCCCGCCTACCGGGCGAGCGTCGAACGCCTCACCGCCATGGGCGTCCGCTTCGCCGGCACCCACACGGCGGAACCCCGGCAGGAAGGGGAACGGGACGAGTTCCCCTGGGAACGGGTACTGGACCTCCTGGCACCCGAACCCTGAGCACGCTCCGCCGGTTCAGGGCTACGGGGCGAGCAGCTCGCGCAACCACGCGGGGTCGGGGTTGGTGTGGGCCCGTCCGGCCACGAGGACGGTCGGTACGGTCTCGTCGCCGCCGTTCACCGCCCTGACCTCGGCCGCTCCCGCCGGGTCGCGCCAGATGTCCACCCAGTGCGCGTGACGGGCACGAAGGCCCAGCCGGACGCGCAGGCGCAGACAGTACGCGCAGCCCGGCCTCCAGAAGACGACCGGCCGGCCGTCCACGGCGCTGCGTTCGCGCGCCTCCGGCGCGCTGACCGATTTCGGGAAGACCAGGGGCGAGTTCATGCCTCCGAGCACCAGGAAGACCAGCAGGACGACCGAGGCCGCACCGGCGTTCCCTCCGAGGAAGAGCCGTGTCGAGACGGCCGCCCCGCAGAGCGCGAGCAGTGCCGGTAGTGTCCAGGCGCGCATCATGGGGACGCAGGGTAGCAACGCACGTGCCGCGAGCCTCCCGTGGGGAGCCGGGAGGTGCGGCGGGCTCCGCGGATCCGAAGCACGGTGGCCCGAGCGGGGCCTTCACCTGGGAGATCCGGAACCCACAGGGACACCATGCACCAGAAACCGGCCACCCCGATAGATCGTGGCTGGAACTATCGGTCCACGTGTTCACTCGGCCCGTCCACGGGACGGCTCGGGTGGCGTCCGGACCCACCCGTGACGGATCTCGCGGGCCCGGCCGGCGCCTTCGGGACCCTCGGGGGCCGGGGCTCCGGCCGTGGGGTCAGGGCCTGCGGAACAGGGTCATCGAGTGGCCGACCTCGTCGATCCGGCGGCTCGTCGCGAGCAGCGACCTCAGCCGGGCGTCGGCCTTGTCGATCGCGGTGTCGGACACCACCAGCAGCCCGTGCACCCGGGCCGCCGGCACCGTGCGGGGATCCCGCGCCTCGATGCCGTAGGCGGACGGCACCCCGGCGCCCTTGTAGACCAGCCACACCCGCTGGTGCGGGTGGCGCTCCTTCAGCCGGTCGGCCAGCCGGCCGAGGTCCTGGCCCCAGTCGACGTTCGAGTCGTGCAGACGCAGATACGTCTTCGCCGGACCGCCGAACGCCTCGTTCGCGTAGGGGAGGTAGTAGGGGTACGTCAGCAGCGAGCTGACGGCGACGAACAGGACCAGCCCCGTCGTCACGCTCCCGACCCTCGCCGTCCCCGCCCGCCGTGGCCACGCCTCCCGTCCGGCCGCGACCGTGCAGCCCGCCGCCACCGCGAGGAACACCGGCATGAACAGGGCGTAGCGCACGCCGAGGTCGCGGGAGCCGGTCATCGCCGTGGCGAGCAGCAGCGCCGGGGGGATCAGGAGGTACGGGGCCGCGGGGCGCAGCCGGCGTACGGTCAGCAGGGCGAGCGACCCGGCCGCCCACAACGCCGCCATGCCGAGCGGGGTTTTCACCAGCAGCGCGGCCGGCAGGTAGTACCAGAGGTGACCCCGGTAGAGGTGGCCGAACAGGAAGCCCTGCCAGGTGGCGTTCTCGAAGCCGAACTGGACCCGCATCCCGTCCCGGTAGGGCGCCGGCAGGGGCAGGTGGCCGATGAGGAAGGCGCGCAGCCCGTGCACGGCCGGGAGGTCCGCGGGCGCCCACCAGCGCAGCCGGGGATCGACCGCGAGATACGCCGCCCACACCACGGCGACCACCACCACGGCCATCCCGGCGGCCCACGCGGCGGCCTGTCCGAGCAGCCGGACGTTCGGCCGGATGCCGGACGGCTGTGCGGTCCCGCCGTCCGCGTCCGGCACGGTCGGCTGTACGGTCCCGCCGTCCGCGTCCGGCACGGTCGGCTGTACGGTCCCGCCTTCGGGACGGCGCGCGTGCCACACCGACGCCATCGCGAGGAGCAGCACCACCGGGATCGCCGGCAGCGTGCTCATCTTCGTCGCCACCGCCGCGCCGAGCGCCGCCGCGGAGAGCGGCAGGTACGGGAGCGGCCGCCGCCGGGCCCGCCACACCAGCCACACGGACGTCAGCAGGAATCCCGCCGCGGGCACGTCGAGCGTGGCAAGCGAGCCGTGGGCGATGACGTCGGGCGAGAACGCGTAGAGCGCGAGGGCCACCAACGCGCCGGTGCGGCCCGCCAGTTCACGGGCGAACGCGAGGACGACCAGCCCGAACAGCAGCGTCAGCACGATCACCGGCAGCCGGGCCCACAGCATCACCCGCCAGGGATCGTTGCCCGACTCGTACAGGACGTGCCGTCCGAGCTCGGTCTGGTCGCCCCGGAACCCGGGGTCGAGGTGCGGGTGAGCGAACAGCAGACCGGTCCCGATGATCAGCTTGCCGAGCGGCGGGTGCTCGGGGTTGTAGCGCAGGTCGTGCTGCTGGACGTACACCGTCGCCGCGCCCACGTACACGGGCTCGTCGATGGTCGGCGTCTGCTCCACGGCCGTACTGACCATGGCGACGGCCATCTGGACCAGCAGCAGGGCCACGGCCACCACGAACAGGGCGCTCCGGTGCCGCCGCAGCCGCGCGAGGAGGGGGTGCGGCGCCACCGCGCCCGTCACCGGCGCGCGTTCGTCGTGCCTGCTGGCCAGGAATGTCGGCATGCCCTTTGTTACGTCCGCTCCGTACGAGCCTGCTCACCGGGCGGGCCCACGGATTCGGGTACGCGTCGAGGCGCCGGCCGGATGATCCGGCCGGCGCCCAGGCAGGGGAGTCACGAGTATGCCCCGGCCCCGCGCACAACTCGAGGAATCGTGGGCGGCGGTGTGCGCGGAGCGGGGAGTGCCCGGCCTCCTCTGTCTCGGCCCCGCCTCAGTAGGGCGAGGCCGGGTCACGGGGCGTCAGGGCCACCGCCCGGCGCAGGGCGGCCCGCCAGGCGAAGGCCACGGCCAGTTCGACCAGGCCGATCAGCACCATCCACAGACCGAGCAGCCGGGTCAGGGCACGCGCCGACTCGGTCGGCAGGGCCAGGACGACGATGCCCGCGATGATGCCGATCGCCGCGCCGCACAGCACGAACCCGCGGTGCGGGAGGTCCCGGGCGGCGAGGGCGGTGTACGCGGTCAGCACGCCGGACACGAGCCAGACGACGCCGAGGATCAGGGACAGCGCGGCGATGGTCTGCATCGGGTGGCGCAGACACAGGACGCCGGCCAGGACGTAGAGCACCGCGATCAGCAGGGTGGCGAAGCGGTTGCCCTGCTCCCGGTGGCCGAAGACGGACACGAACCGGAAGACGCCGATCACCAGCAGGTAGAGACCGAGGAGCACCGCGAGGACGTGCAGGGTCTCCTCCGGCCAGACCAGGATCAGGATGCCGGGGATCAGCGTCGCGACGGCCGAGCCGAGCAGCCAGGTCCAGGAGGCGCCGACGCGGTCCAGCAGCACCGCGGGGTCGCTCGGGGGCGCGTAGGTCCGGCCCCCGGGCCCGGGTTCGGATCCGGTGTGCGGTGCCGGACCAGGCGAATCCGTCATGGTTCCTCCTCACGCGGTCGAGCGGACCGGTCGCGGACCGCCGACGGGACGGTGGGTGGATTCCCGGCATCCACGGTCCCGCGCGACGCCGCCCGGCGGCTCACCCCCGACGGGTGATCCTCAAGTGAGCCGGGAGCCGGGGGCCGGGGGCCGGGGCGCCCTGTCACCCGGGCAGTTGGCGCATCTCCACCACCCGCAGGCCGAGCGTCCGGCAGCGGGCCAGCAGCCCGTACAGGTGCGCCTCGTCGACGACCGGTCCGAACAGGATGGTCTGGCCCGAGATCAGCACGTGGTCCATCTCCGGGAACGCCTCGGAAAGCGTCTCCGAGAGATGTCCCTCGACGCGGATCTCGTACTGCATGCGGGGCTCCCCCCGGCGGGCGGCCTGGGGCGTGCGGACGGCACCCTTCCCCACGATCATCCGCCCGCGGCCACCGTCCGCCCTCACCCGCAGAAGGTGAACCTGGGGCGGCTGAGGGGCGCACGAGGTAACTGGGCGGCGAGAAGACCGGGGGGCCGGGGAGCCGTCCGAGCGGTCATGCCGGTTCGAGGGGCACGTCCCGGGAGTCCGGGCCCGCTTCCTTCCCGCGACCCGTCCGCCCGGTCGGCAGATGCGTCGTGACCAGGAAACTGGCGAGCGTGATGCCGCCGGCCGCCAGGATCGCCGCCTTCAGACCGTTCAGCTGCGCCGACGCGTAGGACTCCGTGACGGCGTCGACCTCGGCCGGCGGCAGCCCGGCCTGTTCGGCCGCGGACCGCACCTGGTCGGTGGGGACGAAACTGATGCCCGCCTCGAGCGCGATGCTCGTCTGCGTGCGCGCCTCCTGTGACACGTCCGGGTGCTTGGCCACCTGGGTGGTGAAGGCGTGGGCCAGGGCGCCGACCAGGATCGACCCGATCAGCGCGGTGCCGAGTGCGGACCCCAGGTTCTGCGCGGTGAACTGGAGCCCGCCGACCTCGCTGCGCTCCTCCTCCCCGGCGGTGGACTGCACGACGTTGCCCAACTGCGAGGCGAGCAGGCCCATGCCGACGCCCAGCAGCGCCATGGCTCCGGCGAAGGAGGCGTCGTCGATGACCGGCTGGATGGTCGCCAGCAGCCAGGTGATCGCTCCGAGCAAGGTCAGCAGGGCCAGCCGGACCACCCGGCGCGGCCCCATCACCCGCCCGAGCCGGGAGGCCAGGACGGAGGCCAGCAGCATCGTGACGGATACCGGGAGCAGCCGCAGTCCCGTCTGGAACGCGTCGAACCCCTGCACCACCTGGAGATACAGGGGGATGGCGAAGAACAGCCCCAGCAGGATGAGGTTCTGGCTGACCAGCGTCAGCAGGCCCGAGCGCAGGGGCAGCCGGTGCAGCAGCGCCAGATGGATGAGCGGGTCGGTTCCCCGTGCCTCCCTGCGGCGCTCCCACTTGGCGAACACGGCGAGCACGGCCACCCCGGCCGCGACCACGAACAGGGTCGGGGCGAAGCCGAAGACGGTGAAGGGAGGGTTCTGCGGCTGCACCCATCCCCAGGTGCCGCTCTGGAGGACGCCCAGCACGCCCAGGCCCAGGCCGGCCGCCGACAGGAAGGCGCCCACGCCGTCGAGCCGGGGCCGGTGCTCCGTCCGGGGCGACTCGGGGATCGCCCCGCGGAAGCAGAGCATCGCGATCACCACGACCACCTCGCCCGCGAAGACCAGCCGCCAGGTGAGGTACGTCGTCACCCAGCCGCCGAGCAGCGGTCCGACCGCGATGCCGGCGCCCGCGAGCCCGCCGATGACCCCGTAGGCGACGGCCCGGTCCCGTCCGGTGTACGACTCCGCGACCAGGGCCGCCATGGCGGGCAGCACCAGCGCGGCACCGAGTCCCTCGACCACCGACCAGCCGAGCGCGAGCATCCACAGCGTGGGCGCGACCGCGGTCAGGGCCGACCCGACGCCGTAGACGACGAGTCCGACGAGGAACAGCCGGCGGCGGCCGAGGATGTCGCCGAGCCGTCCGCCGGTCGACATGAAGGCGGCCATGACCAGTGCGTAGAGCGTGATGACGGCCTGGATGGCGGTCACCTCGGTGTCGAAGTCCTCCACCAGCTGGCTGATGGACACGTTCATGACGGAGGTGTCCAGGACCATGAGGAACTGGGCCGTCCCGAGCACGGCCAGTGCGCGCCACTGTCTCACCGGTGACCACCTCATCGATTCGGCCCTCGGGGCCGCCGCTCCGGACGGGGCGTCGGGCCCGGTCCCGCTTCCACGGCACCTCCATGGCACCCGGAGCTCCGCTCCCGCGCCACCCGGGCGACCGGTTCCTCCGACCCCGCCGCAGGTCCCATCGCACCGGGAACCGCCGGATCCCGCCTCACCCGCGGCGGGCGACCGGGGCCTGCCTTGCGACATCCGGGACAGCGGGTGACGATCAGTGTGCGGGGGTTACACCGGGGAGGGAGCCGTGCACCCGGACCACATCGGATCGGACGCGTCGCCGCTTCCGAGAGACCGCGGAGGCAGGACCCCATGGCAGGCCTGCTGACCCCGGGGGGCGACCCCCTGCTCGCCGTCCGGTTCACCGTCCCGGACCTCACGGAGACCTTCGTCCGCAGACCCCGGCTGGTCGGACGACTCGACGAGGGTGTCCAGGGCCCCCTCACGCTGGTCAACGGGCCCGCGGGCGCGGGCAAGACCCTCCTGGTCGCCCACTGGATCTCCACACGGGACCGCCCGGACGACGTCGCCTGGCTGACCGTGGAGCACGAGGACACCGGCCCCGGGATCTTCTGGACGTACGTGCTGGAAGCGCTGCGGCGGCACGGAGCGGCCGTGCCGGACGACATCGGCAGCCCCTCCAGCCCCGGCGACGTCGACCACTCCCTGCTCACCCGGCTGGCCGCCTGGCTGAGCGAACGCGCGGAACCCGTGATCCTCGTGCTCGACGAGTTCGACCGGGTGGGAGCCTCCGCGGAGGTCGCCGACGAGCTCCAGTTCGTGCTGCGCCACGCGGGCGGCGGCCTGCGCCTGGTCATCGTCAGCCGTACGGAACCGCAGCTGCCGCTGCACCGCTACCGCGCCGCCGGCATGGTCGCCGAGGTCCGGGGCGCCGACCTGGCGTTCGTCCCCGGCGAGACGGCCGCCCTGCTGAGCCGGCACGACATCAGGCTCTCCGACGAGGGCGCGCGCTCCCTGACGGAGTGGACCGGGGGCTGGGCCGCCGGGCTGCGCCTGTGCATCCTCGCGGCCCAGCACGTCGACGATCCGGACACCTTCATCAAGAACTTCGAGGCCGGCCAGAGCACGCTCGCCGACTTCCTGCTCGCCGAGGTCCTCGAAGCCCAGTCGGAGGAGACCCAGGACCTGCTCCTGCGATCGAGCATCCTCGACCAGATCCACCCCGACCTGGCGAACGCCCTGACGGGCCGGGAGGACGCCGACGCCATCCTGGCCGGACTCCAGCACGCCAACGCCTTCGTCGAGGCCATCGGCCACGCGTGGTACCGGCTGCACCCGCTGTTCGCGGAGATCCTGCGGGTGCACCTGCGGGTCAGGCTCCCGGGCCTGGAACCGGAGCTGCACCGGCGGGCCGCCCGCTGGCTGAGCGGGGCCGGACTGCTGGCCGAGGCCCTGCCGCACGCGGCGGGGGCCGGCGAATGGGAGCTCGCGGCCGACCGGTTCGTCGACGAACTGGCCATCGGTGAACTGCTGACGGGACTCGACGCCGAGCGTCTCGACGGACTCTTCGCCGCCATGCCCCCGGACGCCGCCGGCCCCGCCGCCACCCTGGTGCGCGCCGCCCGTGAACTCGTCCGCCACGACGTGGACCGGGGCCTGGAGTATCTGCGCCGGGCAGGGGAGCACCTGGCCGGGGAGGAGGCCGGCACGCCGGCCCTGCGGCTGAGCCATGCGCTGCTGCGGGTGTTCGCCGCCCGGCTGACCGGATCGGCCGACCGGGCACAGGCGGCGGCCGAGGACCTGAAGGCGGCCGAGCTGTCCCTCCCGGCCGAGCGGCTGGAGCGGCATCCCGAGCTGCCCGCACTGATGCTCACCGACCTGGGCTCGGCGCAGCTGTGGGCGGGACGGTTCGACGACGCCCGGAACTCGCTGTCCGCGGCCGCGCGGATCGACGACGGACCGTCCACCGCGTATCCCCGGCACGAGTCGCTCAGCCGGCTGGCCCTCATCGACCTGCTCTGCGGCCGGCCCGGGCGGGCGGAGTCGCACGCGCGGGCGGCGGTCGCCGAGGCGGAGCGCTCGGGCCTGCCGCCCGCCGCGCGGACGGGTGTCGCCCAGCTCGTGCTCGCGGCGGTCGCCGTGGACCGGGACGAACTGGCCGCGGCGCAGACGCACCTGGACCAGGCGACCGAGTCCAGCGCGGCCGCGCACGATCCCGTCGCGACGGCGGGACTGGTGCTGCTGCGCTCCCGGCTGCTGCTGGCCAAGGGGCATCCGAAGGAGGCGCTGCGCGTCCTTCAGGAGCTCAAGCGCCCGCCGCACGGGGTCGAGCCCTCGCCCTGGGTCGCCGACCGGGCCGCGCTGGCCATGTCCGGCGCGTATCTGGCCCTGGGCGAGCCGCTCGCCGCGGCCGAGGTCCTGGCCGAGGAGGGGGCGACCGGGCCGGAGGCCACGGCCGCCGCCGCCCGCGCCCGGCTCGCCGTCGGGGACCGGGAGGCGGCGCGCGCCCTGCTCGACGGACTCTCCACCGAGCTCGACGAGGGCCCGTGCATCGCCGTCCGGGTGCTGCTCGCCCGGGCGCAGACCGCGGACGCGCTGGGTGACGACTCCACCGCCCAGCGGCTGGTGGCGCGGGCCCTGCGGACGGCCAGGGCCGAGCGGCTGCGCCGGCCGTTCCTGGAGGCGGGACCGTGGCTGCGTACCTTCGTGCGGCACCGGCCCGGGCTGGCCCAGGGGCACGAGTGGCTGCCGGAGACGGCCGCGGTCCGCTCCGCGGTCCCGTCGCCGGGGGCGGACCGGGAACCGGAGTTCGCCGCGGTGCTCGAACCGCTCAGCGAACGCGAGCAGGAGGTGCTGGAGCGGCTGGCGCAGATGATGTCGCGGGACGAGATCGCCGCCGACCTGCATCTGTCGGTGAACACGGTCAAGACCCATCTCAAGAGCGTCTACCGCAAGCTGGCCGCCACCCGCCGGGGCGAGGCCGTACGAAGGGCCCGCGACCTCCATCTGCTGTGAGCCGCGGACCCTTCACGCCGGGACGCGCCGGAAGCCGGTCACCCCGGACCGGCCCCTCGGCGTGCCGCTGCTAGATGCCGTCCTCGTCCGGCCTCGCCACGCAGAGCGCCCAGATGACGAATCCGTACAGCGCGATGAGGGTGAGCGACCAGACGGGGTAGTAGGGGATGGAGAGGAAGTTGGCGATGATCAGCAGTGCGGCGATGCCCACGCCGATCACGCGTGCCCAGGTGGCCGCGGTGAACAGGCCGAGGCTCACGACCACGGCGACCGCTCCGAGCGCCAGGTGGATCCAGCCCCAGCTCGTCAGGTCGAACTTGAAGACGTAGTTCGGGCTGGTGACGAACACGTCGTCCTGGGCGATCGCCATGACGCCCCGCAGGATGTCCAGGACGCCGGAGACGAACAGCATCACCGAGGCGAAGATCGTCAAGCCGCCGGCCGCCGTCATGGTGGCCCTCGAGTGGGTGTGATGCTGGGTGGTTGCCATGGCGAGACCTCCGTTGCACGGGCTGCGACCGCAGCCACTCACCACGAGCGTGCGACAGCCGGCCGCCCCCGGCCTCACCCGCTAGGGGTGACGATGAACGGACATCCGTCGGAGAGCCTGGGAGCCGGGCAGGGCGCGGGGGCGAGGAGGGGCCGGCGCGGGCGGCGCACACCGCCGCCCGCGCCGGAGAACCACCGGACCGCCCCGGCCTCGGCGGCCCGACCGCCCTGGCCTCGGCGGCCCGACCGCCCTGTCGTGTTCGGCCCGACCGATTCGGGGTCAGTGGCCCAGCAGTTCCCTCAGCTCGGGCTGGAGCAGGTCCCCGTGCGCCCGTACGAGGTCGTCGCACAGGTCCCAGATGCGCTCGACCGGCAGCGCGGCGGCGGTCGCGGGGTCGGCCATCGCGGCGTGCCGGATGTGCCGCGGCTCGTGGTCGGTGGCGGCGCGGACGACCAGGTCGGTGACGGAGGCGTAGGCGCTGTTCAGCGCGGCGCACTGCGGGGGCAGCGCGCCGATCCGGGTCGGCTGCACCCCCGACGCGTCCGTCAGACAGGGGACTTCGACGACGCAGTCGGCCGGGAGGTTGTCGATCAGGCCGCGGTTGGGCACGTTGCCGTAGATCCTGCGAGGGGTGTTGGTCACGGCGCTGTGGATGATCTGCGGGGCGTACTCCAAGGTGCCCTCCACGGGGAGGGGCACCCCGGCGGCGAGGGCCTCGCGGGTGCGCCGGTAGCTCGCGGCGTTCTCCTCGATGATCTCCAGATAGGCGCCCACCGGCAGTCTGAGCCGCTCGATCTCGCTGTCGTGGTGCAGATACCAGGGCACGTACTCCGAGGAGTGCTCGCTCGTCTCGGTGGGGTAGTGGCCGAGACGGCGGTACATGTCCACCCGGACCCGGCGCAGCAGCCCCGGGTCCCTGGCGATCGTCTCGTCCAGGAGGGGGTACAGATCCTGGCCCCCTCGCTCGAAACGCAGCACCCACGCCTGGTGGTTGACCCCGGCGGCCAGATACGTGACCTCCTCGAACGGGACCCCGACGAGCTGGGCGAGGTCGTGCATGGTCCAGTGGACCGAGTGGCACAGGCCGGTGACCCGCAGCTCCGGGGCGATGCGGCTGAGATAGAGGACGTTCATCGCCATGGGGTTGGTGTAGTTCAACAGCAGGGCGTCCGGGCACAGTTCGGCCATGTCGGAGGCGAGCGCGCGCAGCACCGGGAAGGTGCGCAGGGCGCGGAAGATCCCGCCGATGCCGAGGGTGTCGCCGATGGTCTGGCGCAGTCCGTGGCGCGCGGGGACGGTGAAGTCGGTGCGGGTCGCGGCGTCCATGCCGACCTGGACGATGTTGATGACGAAGTCGGCGTCCTCCAGGGCCGCCCGGCGGTCAGGATGCGCGGTGATCACGGGCTTGGCGCCGCGTACGCCGGCGATGTACCGGGCGGCGCTCTCGGCGGTGTCGAGCCGCTGCGGGTCGATGTCGTGCAACGCGACCCGCGCGTGGGCGAGTTCGGGGAAGCCGAACAGGTCGGCCAGCAGGCCCTGGGTGAACACCACGCTCCCGGCTCCGATGAAGGCGATCTTCGGGGCGGTGACGCTGGTCATGAACGGCTCCTGGTGTCGCTGGTGCGGGGTGTTCGTGGCACGGCCGGGGACTCGGCGGTGTCCGGGGCGTCCGTGCCGGAGGTGGGGCCGGCGCCCGCCTCGGGGGCGGCGCGGGCCGCGGCGAGCGCCTCGTCCCAGGTGGGCTGGGCCGCGGTGCCCCCGTGGGCCCGGGTCGAGAGCGAGCCGCAGGCCGCCGCCACCTCGAGCGCGGAGCGCAGGCCGAGACCGCGCAGGGTCGCGGCGACGAACCCGGCGTCGAAGCTGTCGCCCGCGCCGATCGTGTCCACGGCGTCGACGGTCATGGCCGGCACCCGGACGGTCCGGGTCCCGGTGTGGGCGAGGGCGCCGTCGGCGCCGTCCTTGACCACGACCGTCGGTCCCCGTCCGGCCAGCACGGCGGCGGCCGTGAGGAGGTCGCCCCGGCCGGACATCGCCGCCGCCTCGGCCGCGTTGGGCAGCAGGAAATCGGTGAACTTCATGACGGGATGGAGGAGTTCGGCGTCCCAGCGTCCGGCCGGGTCGTCGTTGGTGTCGAGCGAGGTCGTCGCGCCGTTCTCGCGTGCCAGGACGAACACGGCGGCCAGGGCGCGCGCCAGACGGGGCATCAGGAAGAACGAGGCCGCGTGCACGTGCCGGGAGGCCCGTATCAGCTCGCGGGGCACGTCCTCGGGTCCGGTGGCGGTGAGACAGCCCTGGGCCGTGAGGATCGCCCGGTCCCCGTCCCCGGTGGTGACGACCGTCGTGAGCGCGGTGGGCCGGACCGGGTCGGTGACCAGGAAGCCCATGTCCACACCGCGTCGGGCGAGTTCCTCGCGCACGAAGGCACCGGCGGGGTCGTCGCCCACCCTGCCCGCGAAGGCGACCCGCAGCCCGAGCCGCGCCGCCCCGCACGCCATGATCGCCGCGGAACCGCCCAGGACCAGCCCGGCGTGCTCGACGAGCTGTTCGCGCTGCCCGAACTCCAGCGGGCCGCGCAGCGGGCCGACGACGACGTCCGGATTGGCGTCGCCGACGACCAGGAGATCGAAGGATGTCATCGTGTCCTAGCCCTTCAGGCCGCTCGAGGTGAGCGACTGGACGAAGGTCTTCTGCGCGAGCAGGAACGCGACCAGCACGGGCAGCACGGTGATCACGTTGCCCGCCATCACCGCCGACCAGCGCGTGTGGTGCTGTCCCTGGAACGTCGTCAGACCGAGCTGCAAGGTGTACTGCGTGTCGTGGTTGATCGCGATGAGCGGCCAGGACAGGTCGTTCCAGGTGCTCAGGAACGTCAGCACGGCGACCGTGGCCAGCGCGGGCCGGGCCAGCGGCATGACGATCGAGAACAGCACCCGCAGCCGTGAACACCCGTCGATCCAGGCCGCCTCCTCCATCTCCCGGGGCAGGCCGAGGAAGAACTGCCGGAACAGGAAGACCGCGAACGGGGTGACGAGCGACGGCACGATCAGCGCGCCGAGCGTGTCGATGAGACCCAGCTCCTTCATCACCAGGAAGGTCGGGATCATCGTGAGCTGGAAGGGGATCACCATCGTCGCCAGCATCAGGGCGAGCAGGGCCCGCGACCCGGCGAACCGCATCCGTGCGAACGCGTAGCCGCCGAGCGCGCCGAGCAGCAGGTTCGACAGGACCGCCGCGAGCGCGACGACCAGCGAATTGGCGAACCAGCGGGGGAACATCGCGTTCCCGAGCACGTACCGGTAGCCGCCCAGGTCGATCCCCTTGGGCCACAGCGCGGGCGGGAACCGGTTGATCTCCGCGTCGGACATCACCGAGCTGAGCACCAGCCACACCAGCGGCAGCGCGAAGCACAACGTCAGCGGCGCCAGCAGCAGATGCCAGCCGCTCGGCCGGCGGGAGGTGACGGGTGAACTCATCGGACCGCTCCTTCGGTACGTTCCTGGCGGCGGCGCACGAGCCGCAGCGCCCCGCCCGCCACCAGCAGGGCGATGGCGAGGACGTACGCCGCCGCGGCCCCGTAGCCCGCCGTGAACATCTGGAAGGCCTGCTGCCAGACGAAGTAGACGACCACGCCGGTCGAGCCGAGGGGGCCGCCCTTGGTCGTCACATAGATCAGGTCGAACACCTGGAGCGCCGTGATCAGCTGCCACAGCAGCAGGAACACGGTGACCGGGGTGAGGGTGGGCAGGACGATGTGGCGCAGCACCCGCGTCCGGCCCGCCCCGTCGATCCGCGCGGCCTCGACGAGTTCGGGCGGGACGTCCTGGAGCGCGGCCAGATAGACGACGACGCAGAACCCGACCCCGCTCCACAGCGAGATCAGCACGAGCAGATAGATCGCCTGGTCGGGGTCGGTGAGGAAGCCCTGCGGGGAGATCCCGAGGCGGTGCAGCAGGGAGTTCGCGACCCCGAACTCCGGGTCGAGGATGAACGAGAACAGCACGCCCTGCGCGGTCGCCGACACCACGAACGGGACGAAGACGAGCGTGCGGTACAGGCCGATGAACCGGATGCGGCGGTTCAGCGCCAGGGCGAGCGCCAGCCCGCCGGCCAGGCTGAGCGGCACGTACAGGGCGGAGTACAGCACCGTGTTGCCGACGGCGGTGCGGAAGTTCGGGTCCTGGGCCAGGGCCCGGTAGTTGTCGAGGCCGACCCAGCGGCCCGGGGTGACGAGGTCGTCGGCCCGGAAGGAGAGCAGCAGCGACCAGACGACCGGCACGATGCTCAGACCGAGGATCACGACCACCGCCGGGCTGATGAAGGCCCAGGCGGTGGCGCTCTCGCGGCGGCCGCGGCGGCGGGCGGCGCGCCGCGAGGCGGCCGGTGTCACCGCGGGTCCGGGGACGACGGTGAGGGCGCGGGGAAGGGTGGACATGACGGCCTCCTTCAGCTGGAAGTCAGCTGGGAACGTCTGACGTCGAGGTCACCGGGGACGAGCCGGGGTCACCGGGGGATGAGCAGGGCCGCGTCGGCCGTGGCGGCGCACCGCCGGACGGCGTGGGCGGGGGAGTCCTTGCCGAGCAGGACCGAGACGATCGCCTGGCCGAGGGCCTGGGAGATCTGCGGGTAGGCCGCGTGCACCGGCCGGACCCGGGCGGAGGCCAGCGTGTCGGTGAACACCCCGAGCCCGGTGGTCGTCGCGGAGTGCTCGCGCCATTCGGGACGGCGGGCGGTGGCCGAGCTGAGCGGGAGGCTGCCGGCCGAGAGGTCCCAGCGGGCGTCCTGGGCGGGCCGGATCATCCAGCGCACGAACTCCACGGCCGCCCGGGAGCGGGCGGAGCCGTTGTCGAACACGGTCCAGGTGTCCGGCCCGGATATGGTCATCGGCCGGCCGCTGTACGTGGGGAGCGGGACGACGCCGTAGTCGACCTTGGCGGTGACGACGTCGGGCAGCTGCCAGGGGCCGGTCGCCACCATCGCCATGCGGCCGCTCAGGAACACCTGGTACATCTGCTCGCTGCCGGGCTTCGGGTCGACGTACACGCTCTTGTCGTGGGCGAGCCGGGCGAGGGTCTCCAGGGCCCGGGTGCCCTGCGCGGCGAAGCCGATCCGCTTGCCGTCGGCGGCGATCACCTCGCCGCCGAGGTCCCAGATCATCGGCCACAGCCGCCAGACCGTGTCCTCGTCACCCGTGCCCGGCCAGCCCGTGCCGAAGACCCCGCGTCCGGCATCGGTGAGCCTGCGCGCGGTGTCGGTGAACTCCTCCCAGCTCCAGCCCGCCTTCGGGAACGGCACACCGGCCCGCCGGAAGAGCGTCTTGTTGTAGACGACGGCCAGCGAGTCGAGCACCGCCGGGGCGGCGCGCACCTTGCCGTTGACGGTGACCGCGTCCCGTACCGGCGTCCAGAAGGAGTTCCACGGCGGGGCGCCCCCGTGCAGCGCGGCGGTGAGGTCGACGACCCGTGGACTGCGGGCGACACTCGCCAGGTCCGAGCCGAAGATGTAGGCGATGTCGGGGTACGAGCCGGCGGCGAGCGCGGCCGTCACCTTCTGGAGCATGGCGTCGGCCACCACGCCGCCGCCCGAACTGTCCACCCGTATGTGCGGGTGGGTGCGGTTGAACTCGGCGACCAGCGCCTCCACGGCCTTCCTGGCCGTGTCGTTCTGACCGTGCCACAGCTCCACGGTCACCCGGCCGTCGGCGCCGACGCCGTCCTGGGAGGTGCCGCAGCCGGCGAGAGCCCCGGCCGCCGCCGCGCCGAGGAGCAGCCGGCGCCGCGCGATCACGCGTGTCATCCGGGCCCCTCAGCGGGTCTTGCGGACGTAGTCCGCGCTGCCGGGTGTCGAGACGTTCACGTCCCGGCGCACGATGCTCAGCCGGCCGCCGAAGGCCGAACGGGCCTTGCGCAGACCGCTGTCGGTGTACTCGACGACCACCACCCGGTCGTGGAAGGCCTTCGCGTACGTGCCGCACTCGTCGTACTCGCCGCACTCCTCCGCCACCGCGAAGTCGAGCCCGGTCCGTTCCCTCAGTCCCGCGAGTTCGGCGGTGTTCTTCTGGCCGATCGCCAGATTCCGTTCGTGCGCGTGCCGGGACAGCAGGGTGATGAACGCGGTGGCGTCGTCCGCGGTCAGCAGCTTCCCGGAGCGGGTGTAGCTGTCGTAGTTGTCGGGCTCGACGGCGTCGAATCCCTTGTCGGCGCACTCGTCGATCCAGTGCTCGACCCGCGCCGCCACCCGCCGGCGCTTGTCCGGCGTCCGGATGTCCAGCAGCGCCTCGTTCCAGTCCTTGTCGACGACGACCTTGCCGTCGGCGTCCCGCAGGAGCAGGTCGGCGGGCCACTGCCCGCGCTCCTCCGGCTGGGCCTGGAAGGCGTTGACGTAGCAGATGTTGTACAGGCCGGCGGCCGGGGAGGAGGAGCGGTCGCGGCTGACGATGCGGACGTCGGCGGCCGGGGGGTAGGCGCCGCCGATCTGGTAGTCGAAGCCCGTGTGCAGCGGCGGGAGTTCGACGGAGTCCGCGGTACGGCCGGGGCGGGGCGCGGGTTTCGCCGAGGCGCTCGTGCCGTTGCCGGCGTCGCAGCCCGCGAGTGCCAGCAGGGCGACGAGGGTTGTGGTCGCGCCCGGAACCCGGCTGCGGAGAACACGTTTGACGGGGGGCATGTCCGCTCCATCAAATCGCGAGTACGTCCCCGCCTCGGACGCTTCGAGCGATCCTGGCGACTTTGGCCGGACTTGAACCTGGTCCTCTACCGGCTGGGCGCACCTCTGGTGCCGGGTCGCACCACGGCACGCAGAGGATCAAATCGTGCATGCCCGACTTCGTCAAGTCCCCGCTCGCGGGGAACGGCGCCGCCGGGCGCTCGCGCCCTTCTCAGGGACGCGGAGGGTGCGGGGGACGCGGCGGCGGGGGCGGACGCGGTCCGTCCGGTGGCGGGGGCGGCAGCGTCGTGACGTCCGGTGCCGGCTCCGGCCAGACGAGCAGCACCGGGCACGGGGCGTGGTCGACGACGAAGCGTCCCGCGGGCCCGAGGCTGTGCGGGCCGAGCCGGGCGCGGTCCCCGTCCCGGGCCAGGACGAGCAGTCCGGCGCCCTCGGCCGCGGCGACCACCTCCCGCTCCACCCGGCCGGTGCGCTCCTCGGTGGTCGCCGGGCCGCCGAGCCGCTCGGCCGCCGCGTCGAGGAGCTCGGCCGCGGAGACGGTGCCGAGGGTCTCCAGGAGGTCGCCGGGATCGGGCTCCGAGCGGCCGCGTCCGAGGAGTCCCGCGAAGGCGCCGTGCGCGAGACCGGGTACGGCGGGGTCCGTGACGTGCAGCAGCACCACTTCCGTGGCGCCGGGCGCGTGCGTGCGTACGGCGTCCACGCACGCGGGCCAGGTTCCCTCGACCAGCCAGACGACCACCCGCATGCCCATCAGCCTCCGATGACGTGGAGCGAGAACCACAGCGCCAGTACGGCGGGAACCAGCGCCGCGGGCACGGCGATCAGGCCCAGCCGGGTGAACTCCTTCAGGTCGACGCCGTGTTCGTGCTGATGCACGATACGTCGCCACAGCAGCGTCGCGAGGGAACCTGCGTACGTGAGGTTGGGGCCGATGTTGACGCCGAGCAGCACGGCCAGCACGGAACCCGCCCCCGAGGGGACGGCCAGCGGCAGCAGGACGAGCACCGCCGGCAGGTTGTTGATCAGGTTCGCCAGGACCGCGGCGAGCGCGGCGACACCGAGGAGCGCGGCCAGCGAGCCGCCCGCCGGAAGCAGGTCGTCGAGGGCGCCGTCCAGCCCGTTGTCGACGACCGCGCGGACCACGATGCCGAGCGCGAGGACGAAGACGAGGAACGACGGCGCGGCGGCGCGCACGACGGTGAGCGGGGTGGTGCGACGGCGGACGAGCGCCCGGCCGGCCAGGACGAGCGCCCCCGCGGCGGCGGACCAGGCCGGGTCGATGCCGACGGCCGAGGCGAGGACGAATCCGGCCAGCGTGCAGCCCACGGTGACCAGGGCGAACAGCGGCAGCTCCGGGGCCTCGCCGGTGTGCTTCAGGGACGCGCCGGCCGCGAGGTCGACGGCGAAGAACCGCCGGAAGACCAGGTACTCGGCGCCGATCGCGACCAGCCAGGGCAGCACCATCAGCGCGGCGAACCGGGTGAAGCTCAGTCCGCTGGCGCTGAACGCCAGCAGGTTGGTGAGGTTGGAGACCGGCAGCAGCAGCGAGGCGGTGTTCGACAGATGGGTGCACGCGTACACGTGCGGCTTCGGGCGGGCGCCCATCCGCGCGGCCGTCGCGAACACGACCGGGGTGAGGAGCACGATGGTGGCGTCCAGGCTGAGCACCGCCGTGATCGCGGAGGCGAGCACGAACACCGCGGTCAGCAGCCGGCCGGGCCGTCCCGCGGCCCAGCGCGCCATCCAGGCCCCGCACGCCTGGAACAGCCCCTCGTCGTCGCAGTACTTGGCCAGGACGAGGACGGCCGCCAGGAAGCCGATCACCGGCCCCAGATGGGCCGCCTCGGCGCTGGCGTGGTCGACGGAGATCGCCCCGGTGGCCAGCGCCAGCCCCGCGGCGGGCACGGCCACGACGGCCTCCGGCCAGCCGAACGGCCGTACCACGGCGCAGACCAGGACGGCCGCGAGGAGGACGACGGACAGCGTCTCGGCGAGCGGGCCGCCGAGCGCCGCGGCCAGGACCGCACCCGTCGCGCCGGGATGCGGCGCGGGCACGCCGGTGCCGGGCCCGGCGGAGACCGCCACGGCGAGCCGGGCGCCGGGTCCGGCGGACAGGAGGTCGGTGAGCGGGGTGCCGGGTCCGGTGGACAGGGCCTCGGTGAGCCGGGTGCCGGCCGCGCCGGGGATGCCTTGGACGAGCGGGCTGTACAGGATGGTGTCCTCCGGGCGGTGATGGCGGCACCCTCCATCACATCAGACCGGGCCCCGGCCGCCCGTCAACGCCCTCCCGCCGCGCCCTCGCGCCGACCCGGGCTTCGTGCACCGAGCGTCCCTCACTCCTCGCCGAGGAGGGACAGCTCCGCCCAGATCGTCTTGCCGTCGGGGGTGTGCCGGCTGCCCCAGCGCTGGGTGAGCTGGGCGACGAGGAGCAGTCCGCGGCCGCCCTCGTCGAAGGTCTTCGCCCGGCGCAGATGCGGAGCGGTGTGACTGCTGTCCGAGACCTCGCAGATCAGCGTCTCGGAGTCGTGGATGAGCCGCAGCCGGATGGGCGGTTCGCCGTAGCGGATGGCGTTGGTGACCAGCTCGCTCACCACCAGCTCGGCGGTGAACGTGGCCACGGTCAGCCCCCAGACCTCCAGCTGGTCGGAGACCTGCTTGCGGATCGGCGCGACCAGGGCCGGGTCGGCGGGGATGCGCCAGGTGGCCACGTCGGACGCGGCGAGCCCCTGGGTGCGGGCGAGCAGCAGCGCCACGTCGTCCGGCGCGCCGCCCGCGGGAAGCAGCGCCTGGAGGATCGCGTGGGCCGCCTCCTCCAGGTCGCGCGACGACTCCTGAAGGGCCCGGCAGAACAGCTGCAGGCCCGCGGCCACGTCCCGGTGCCTGCTCTCCAGCAGACCGTCCGTGTACAGCGCGAGCACCGTGCCCTCGTCCAGGTCGAGTTCGACCGACTCGTAGGGCAGCCCGCCCACGCCGAGCGCCGGGCCGGGCGCCACGTCGATCTGCCGGGGCGGCCCGTCGGGCGGCTGGACGACGGGCGGCGGATGGCCCGCGCTGGCGAGCGTGCAGCGCCGGGAGACCGGGTCGTACACGGCGTACAGACAGGTGGCGCCCACCTCTCCGGTGGTCCCCTCCGCACCGGCCTCGGCCGACAGCCGCACCACGAGGTCGTCGAGGTGGGTGAGCAGCTCGTCCGGCGCCAGGTCGATGTCGGCGAGCGTCCGCACGGCGGTGCGCAGCCGGCCCATCGTCGCCGAGGCCTGGATGCCGTTGCCGATGACGTCGCCGACGACCATGGCCACGCGCATCCCGGACAGCGGGATCACGTCGAACCAGTCGCCGCCGACCCCGGCGCGCGCCGCGGGCAGATAGCGCGACGCCGCCTCCAGGGCGGCCGTCCGCGGGAGCGACTGGGGGAGGAGGCTGCGCTGCAGGGCCAGCGCGGTCTGCCGCTCGCGGGAGTAGCGGCGGGCGTTGTCGATGCAGACGGCGGCCCGGGCGGTGACCTCCTCGGCGAGCAGCACGTCGTCGGCGGTGAACGGGTCGGGCCGGCGGAAGCGGCTGAGGACGACGACCCCGAGGGTCCGCCCGCGGGCCCGGACGGGCACCGACATCGTGCTGTGGACGCCGTACTCCCGGACGTGCCCGCCCCGCCGGCCGTCCCAGGTGAGCCATTCCTCCAGCGTGCCGGACGCGTTGGGGGTGACGAGGGGACGGCCCGCGGTCAGCGAGTCGGCCTGGGGCGAGGACACCGGGTAGACGTCGGTCTCACCCGGCGTCACGACCGCCTCCGGGGTGCCCGGGTTCACCGAGAGATGGGCGGCGCGGCGCAGGGTGACCGGGGCGGGGGGCGGCCCGACGCGGTACTCGCCCCCGTTCTCCGGCGGGTCCAGCAGATCGACGCTGACAAAGTCGGCGAGGGCGGGAACGCAGACCTCGGTCAGCTCCTGAGCCGTCCGGGTGACGTCCAGGGTGGTGCCGATCCGCACGCTCGCCTCGTTGACCAGCTGGAGCCGCTCACGGGCACGGAACTGCTCGGTGAAGTCGTGCGCGGCCACGCACACGCCGATGACCCGTCCGTGGGTGTCCTTCAGCGGGGCGATCCGCGCGAGCCAGTGGTGCGCCCGGTCCTCGCCGCCGGCCCGCGCGTACGTCTCCACCGCGCGCGCCCGGCCGGAGGCGAGCACCTCGGCCATCTCGCGCTCCACCCGCTCGCCGGCCGGCCGGGAGCCGATCTCGGAGACCCTCAGGCCCCGGATGCGTTCCTCGGGCAGGCCGATCACCTCGGCCATGGCGTCGTTCACGCCGTACAGCCGCAGCCGCTCGTCGTAGACGGCCAGGGCGCAGGGCGCCTGCGCCAGGACCGCGCCGGTCAGCGGGTCCTCCGGGTCGCGCGGCCCACGGGCCTCCAGCGGGGTGAGCACGAGCCAGTCGCCGGCCGGCTCCAGGGCATGGGCGAGCACCCAGACGGACAGGGTCCGGCCGTCGCGGTGACGCAGTTCGAGCACGCCGTCGGCGCGGCCGCCGCCGGACGCCGGGCGCGGGACCGTGGCCCCGGGGGCCAGGAGATCCGCCGCGGGGCGGCCCTCGACCTCCTCGGCGGTGTAGCCGAGGAGCCGGCGGGCGCCCTCGCTCCAGTGGATCAGGGTGCCGTTCCCGGCGATGACCGCCCGTGCGGTGGCGGCCTCGTCGAGAGGGTGGACCGGGCTCATCGTCGCCACTTTCCCTTGTACGCACACTCGCGGTGATCAAGCGCGTCGTCCGGGTTCCAGACTAGTGGGCCAGGTGCCGTCCGCACCCTCGAACGCGACCACGGGACCGGGCGGGGGTGTGCGCGGGAACGGGGTGCGCGCACCCCGTTCAGGGGGTGCGGAGGGAAAGGGGGAAAGCCGCCGTGCACCCCCCGGACCCGGGCCGACTTTTTGACATTCTTTCAATAAGGCTGATCTCACCCGTGCGCCTTGTTGCTGAGGAGTGTGTTGTGCGAGGGTGAGCCTCCCGCGCTTGGTCAAGGGCCGGGTCTGAATCGCTGTTCGCCATTCCCGGCTGTCGACGAGCTCAAGAGGCTCCCTGCGCGACGGTCGCCGCACGGCCTTCGTCCCCGGCCGTTTTCCCGGCGCTCCGTCAAAAGGTCCACACCAATCGGGACTCCTTTTCGACGGGCAAGCACATCCTGTGTGCCACCTTGCACCTCGGAAGGAACCCGCTCCCGTGCGCACCCCCCACCCGCCGCAGCCCGCCCGTCCGCCGGGCGGATATTTCGGCGAGTCCGACGACGACCTCGCCGCTGTGCTGATAGACGGGACCGAGGCCGACACCGCCCGCGCCGTGGCCCTGCTGACGGCCCGGCACTGGCGACCCGCGTACGACTACGCGGTGATCTGCCTCGCCACCTCGTCGCGGGTCGCCTCCCTGGTCGCCGAGGCTTCCTTCCAGTACGTCCTGGACGGTATCGGCGAGGGCGAACCGGCTCTCGCGCTGCGCCCCTGGCTCCTGGTGACCGTACGGGACACGGTCCGCAACTGGGCGGCGGACGACCGGATATGCGAGGCGCTGCCGGCGCTGCGGAAACCCGCGGGAGGCCGCGGTATGCGCGCCGCGAAGTCCATGACGGCCGAAAACCGTGTGCTCGCGGAACACGCTTTCCTCGCCCTTCCGGGCGCCGCCCGGTGCCTGTTGTGGCATACCGAGGTGGAGAACGAGTCGCTGTCCGTTCCGGGCGGTCTTCTGGGCATGGACGAGCCCACCGCCGTCGCCGCCTGGGAACAGGCCCGCGAACAATTCCGCCAAGGCTGTCTGCGGGCTCATATGGAGTTCGCCCCGACGAGGGAATGCCGTTTCCACAACCGGCTCCTCGACGTGCCGATCCGGCGCGGCGCGGCCCTGCTGCCGGAAGTCCGCCGTCATCTGACGGAGTGCTCGTACTGCCGCCACGCGGCGGCGCAACTCGGCCATTTCGAGGGCGGTCTCGGCCTTCTGATCGCCGAGTCCGTGCTCGGCTGGGGAGCCCGCCGCTACCACGACTCCCGTCGGCCCCGCACCCGGCAGATGCTGCGGTCCCGGGGCGCCTCCCCGGCGGCGGGCCGCCGGGGGCGTGCCGGTGAACGCCCCGGGAAGAGCGGGCGGCCCCTGGACGAGGGACGCCCGGCGCGCCGCGATCGGGCCGGGCAGGCCGAAGGCCCCGGGGACGACCCGCGCCCCGTGGACGGCGAAAGCTTCGTGGGCGGCGAGAGCTTCGTGACCGACGAGAGCTTCGTGGACCCCGTGCACCCCGGCGCCGAGGGCACCCCCGCGGGCCCGGGGCCCGCCGGAGGCACCACGGCTCCCGCGGGCGGCGGACGCCCCGCTACGGGCGCGCGGCGCCGTCCGCAGCCGCTGTTCGGGTCGACGGGACGCAGGGCCGCCCGGTCGGCGGAGGGGTCGCAGCAGGCGCTGGTCACCGGCGCCGGGCTGTCGGCCGCGCTCCTGGCGACCGTCCTCGCGGTCAGCCTGTGGCCGAACGAGGAGGGCGGCACCGACGCCGCCGCCTCCATCGGCGCGAGCAGCAGCCGGACCCTGTCACCCACCCAGGACGCCGGGGCCGTGCCCTCCACGGCGGCCACACCGCCCACCGCGACCGGGATGAACGTCAAGGGCGAGCACGACCGGCTGCGCAACGTGGACGCCGGTCTGTGCCTCGACGTCCGGGACGGCCGGGCCGTGCGGGGCGCCGAGGCCACCCTGGACGCGTGCTCGTCCGCCGCGACCCAGCAATGGGTGCACGAGCGCGACGGACGGCTGCGCAGCGCCGCCGACGGGCGACTGTGCCTCGACGCGCGGTCGGACGACGGCGTGCTGCTCCTCGACCGCTGCGCGGGCGACGGCGACGAGCGGCGCGAGGATCAGCTCTACACCCTCACGTCCGAGGGCGAGATCCTCTCCCGCGGTCGCGGCGGACTGGCCGTCGCGCCCGCGTCCAAGCACTCCGGCGCCGACATCGTGGTCAAGGTGCGCGACTACTCCGAGATACAGCGCTGGCGGACCGAGCGCCCGTAGGGGGCTCCCGGTCCGCCCGGTGTCCGCCGGCCTGCCGTGGTTACGAGACGACGTCCCGGGGCGGCTTGCCCGCGATGAAGTCCGCCGCGTTCTGCACGGCCGCGAGCGCGATCCGTACGAGCGTCTCCCGGGTGACACCGGCGACGTGCGGGGAGAGCACGACGTTCGGCGCCTTGAGCAACCGCAGGGCCGGGGTGGGCGGTTCGGGGTCGAAGACGTCGAGCCCGGCTCCGGCGAGGGCGCCCGCGTGCAGCGCGTCCGCGAGGGCGTCCTGGTCGATCAGGGCGCCCCGTGAGGTGTTGACGACGAACGCGGTCGGCTTCAGCAGCGCGAGCCGTTCGGCGTTCAGCAGGTGGCGGGTCGCCTCGGTGAGCGGCGCGTGCAGGGTGACGTAGTCCGCCACGCGCAGCAGTTCCTCCAGTTCGACATGGCGGGCGCCGAGCCGGGCCTCGGTCTCGGCGGACGCGGGTGTGGGTCCGGCGTAGACGATGCTCATGTCGAAGGCGGCCGCGCGGCGGGCGACCTCCTCGCCGATGTGACCGAGTCCCACGATGCCGAGCGTCTTGCCGGACAGTTCGGTGATCGACTGCTGGAGCCGGGGCAGCGCCCAGTCCGCCTCCGCCAACGCGGTGTGGGCGGGCACCAGTTGCTTGGCCAGGGCGAGCATGAGGGCGAAGGTCTGCTCGGCCACGTTCTGCTTCTCGGCGCCGCTGGAGCCGATGTTGCACACGGGCACGCCCCGTTCGCGCGCCGCGTCCAGATCGACGTAGTCGAAGCCGTGGCTCGCGCACTGGACGAGTTCCAACTCCGGTGCGGCCGCCATGTGTTCGGCGGTCACCGGGCCGAGGCCGGTCACCACGACATGGGCCTCCCGCAACGCGGCGGGGTCCTCGTCCGCCGTCTCCACGACGGTGACGCGGGCCTGCCCGGGGAAGAGCGTGGCGAGCGCGGCTCCCGCCGTCCGGCCGCCCACGTGCGGGGAGACGACGGCAAGCACGTTCTTGGTCTCGGTCATGCGTTGTCCTCGATCAGGTCGTCGGGGCCGACGGTGGCCGGGCGGGCGTGCCCGGACAGGGCCAGGGTGAGATCGAACTCGGCGAGCAGGCAGCGGACCACGTGCTCGACGCCCGCCTGTCCGTCGAGGGCGAGGCCGTAGGCGTAGGGACGTCCCACGAGCACGGCCCGGGCGCCGAGGGCGAGCGCCTTGAAGACGTCGTCGCCGGTGCGGACGCCGCTGTCGAAGAGGACGGTGAGCCGGTCGCCGACCGCCGCCGCCACCCGGGGCAGCGCGTCGGCGGCCGCGACGGACCCCGCCACCTGCCGGCCGCCGTGGTTGGAGACCACCACGCCGTCCATCCCGGCGTCGGCGGCGTGCCGGGCGTCGTCCGGGTGCAGGATGCCCTTCAGGACGATCGGCCCGTCCCAGTTCTCCCGCAGGAACGCCAGGTCGGGCCAGGTCTTGCCGGGGTCCGCGAACATGCTCACGAAGTGCATCACGGCCGCGTTCGGGTCCTCGTGCACGGGCTTGGCGAGCCCCGCCCGGAACGCCGGGTCGGAGAAGTAGTTGGCGGTGCCCACGCCGTGCAGGAACGGCAGGTACGCCTGGTCCAGGTCGCGCGGGCGCCACGCCAGCAGCGGGGTGTCCAGGGTGACGAAGAGCGCGGTGAACCCGGCCGCCTTCGCCCGGTCCAGGAAGCTGCGGGTGACCTCGCGGTCCTTCGCCCAGTACAGCTGGAACCAGCGCTCGCCGTCCCCCATGGCCTCGGCGACCTGCTCCATCGGGGTGCTGGAGGCCGAGGACAGGACGTACGGGACGCCCTGCGCGGCGGCTGCGCGGGCGGCCGCGCACTCCGCGTCCGGATGCATGATCGACAGCACGCCGATCGGCGCGAGCGCCAGCGGCGCGGGCAGCGGGCGCCCGAGCACCTCCACGGACAGGTCGCGGTCGTGGACGTCCCGCAGCATGCGCGGCACGATCCGGCGCCGGGCGAGGGCCTCCCGGTTGGCCCGCGCGGTGCTCCCGTCGCCCGCGCTCCCCGCCACGTAGCCGACCGGACCGGGGCCGAGCCGCCGCTCGGTCAGCTCCTCCAGCCGGGTCAGATCGGTGGGCAGCCGCGGCACGGCACCCGTCATCCCGTTCAAGTAGATCTCGTACTGGAAGTCGGCCCAGTGCTTCGCCATCCGTACGTCCCGCCTCTCGTCCCCAAGACCGCGCTGTACGAGGTCGATCCTGGCGAGGGTGACAAGTTCCGTCCACCGTGGTGCGCACACCGTGCGGCTGGAATCATCACGGTGTGACAAACGAGCCGTCCGGGATCCGCGAGCGCGTCCGGCAGGAGATGGTCGCCGACCCGCGGGTGGTCGAGGCGATCGTCGCCGCGGTCCACGAACAGGTCCCGGTGTACGCGGCGCTCGACGACAGCCGGCTCCCCGAGGTACGGGCCATCGCGGCCTGGGGCCTGGAGAGGCTGCTGCACCTGTGGGCCACCGACGGCACGCTGGGGCCGGCCGACCTGAGGCGCTTCCGGGGCATCGCCTCGGCCCGGGCGGCGGACGGGCGCCCGGTGCGGGCGGTGCTGCGGGCCTACCGGGTCGCCGGCACCGTCCTGACGGACGAGGTCGCCGCCCGCGCGCCCGGCCTCGGCGCCGCCGACGCCTTCGCGCTGGCCCGCATGCTCCTCGTCAGCCTCGACACCCTCTCCGAGGAGATGGCCACCGCCTACGCCGCCACCAGCGAGGACCTGGCGGGCGACCGCGACAGGGCGCTGCGACTGCTGCTCGACGACCTGATCGCCGGCCGGCACGCCTCGGTCGGCGCGCTCACCGACCGCTGCGCGCGGCTCGGGGTCCAGCTCCCGGACCCCTGCTGTCTGCTGGTGGCGGAGCCGGCCTCGGCGGAGCGTCCCGACGCCGCCCACGGGACGGCCACGGACCTGCTCGACGCGCTCGCCGGGCCCGGTGACGAGGCGACGCCCCTGGCGACGGTACGGGGCTCACGGGCCGTCCTGCTGCTGCCGCTCGCGGCGGCGGCGAAGGCGGGCGCGGTCCTGGGCGAGCGGTCCTGGCGCGGGTGCGCCGTCACCGGCGAGGGCCTGGACCGGATCGCCCTCGCGCACCGGCTGGCCGCCGACGCCCTCGACACCGCCCCCGCCCACGCCCATCGGCCCGGGCACGTGCTCACCGACGCCGACGCGCAGGTCCTCGCGCTGCTCGCCGGGCGTCCGGCCGCCGCGCCGGGCCAGATCGCGCGGCTGGTGCTGGGACCGCTCACCGAGGCCGCCCAGGGGCATCTGCTGGACGCCCTCGCGGCGTACCTCGACGCGGGCTCGGCGAACGCCGCGGCGCGGGCCCTGCACCTGCATCCGCAGTCCCTGCGCTACCGGCTGCGCCGGGTCCAGGAACTGACCGGCCGCGACCCCCGCGACCCCTGGCACCGGCTCACGCTGGACATCGCCCGCACGGTCCGCGACCGGGGACCCCGCGATCCGGACAGATGACGTACCACCGGGCGCGGTGACCCGGCGGGGGTGGCCGGAAGCCGCCGTCCGGGTCGTCGGCCGTCCCGTGGGTGTTCTTCCGACCGGGTCGTTCACGGTCGTCGGCGGCGTCGCCCCGGCCGCGGCTGTCCGGGGCGCCCGGGGTGTGCCCCGGCCGGGTCATTCCCCGTCGTCGTCGCCGGGAGCGTCCCCCGGGTCGGTGTCCGGGCCCTGGGCGCGGACGCGCTGCACCTGCTCCAGCGAGTCGCGCAGGTCGCCCAGCCAGTCGTCCGTGTGCCGCTGCACGAGGCGCACGCACCAGGCCAGGGCGTCGCTGCGGCTGCGGGCGACCCCGGCCGCCACGAGCGTGTCGAGGACCTGGCGCTCGGGCTGGCGCAGACGGGTCATGACGGGGGCGGCGACATGGGTGAACAGGGCGCGTTCGGTGCCGCACTCCACGCCCCAGGAGACCTTCTTGCCGAAGCGGTGCTCCGCCTCGCGGGCGACCTCCATGCGGTCCTCGCGGGTGCGTTCGCGGAACGCCTGGACCCTGCCCGCGCCTCGGACAAGCCCCGTGCCTCGGGCAGGCCCCGGACCGAGAACCCCCTCACCGAAGGACTGATCACCGTGTCCGACGAAGCCGGCGCCCCCACCGGGACGTACCTCACCCTCGACGACGGCCGCCCCGCCGTGCGCTTCGGCCGCGTCCACGACCGGGCCGTCGACCACGTCTGGCGGTTCGTGACCGACCCCGGGGAACTCGCCCGCTGGTTCCCCTCCCGCGCCGAGATCGACCTGCGCCCCGGCGGCACGATCACCTTCAGCGGCGATCCGAACATGCCGGAGTCGACGGGACGCGTCCTCGCCGTCGACCCGCCCCGCCATCTCTCGTTCGCGTGGGGCGGCGACGAACTGCGCTTCGACCTCGAAGCCCTGGGCCCCGGCCGCACCCGCTTCACGCTCACCGACGTGCTCGCCGCCGCGGACACCGCCGCCCGCAACGCCGCCGGCTGGGAGGTGTGCCTGACCGCCCTCGACGCCGCCGTCCGAGGTCAGACCTCCGCGGGCCCGCACGGCGGTGGAAGGGCGGTCTGGAAGGAGATCTACGACGCCTGCGTCGCGGCGGGCTTCCCGTCCGGCGCCCCGGTGCCGGGAGCGGACTGAGACCTCAGGCCAGCTGGCGCCGCACCAGCTCGTGCAGCCGCCCGCCCGTGTCCGCCAGCAGCTCGGCCGGCGGGCCCTGCTGGGCGATCCGGCCGTTCTCCATCACGACGACCCGGTCCGCGTCCAGCACGGTCGACAGCCGGTGCGCGATCACCACCCGGGTCGCGTCCAGCGCCTTGGTGCTCTCGATCACCGTGCGCTGGGTCGCGTTGTCCAGGGCGCTGGTCGCCTCGTCGAAGTAGAGGATGCGCGGCCGGCGTATCAACGCCTGGGCGATCATGAGGCGTTGGCGCTGGCCGCCGGAGAGCGCGCCGGAGCCCGACACCAGGGTGTGCAGCCCCATCGGCATCCGCCGGATGTCGTCGGCCAGGCCCGCCATCTCCGCCGCCTCCATCGCCTCCTCCGGCGTGTACGCCTCGGTGCCGCAGATGCAGTCGAGGAGCGAGCCGGTGAACGGCTGCGCGTGCTGGAGCACCACCCCGCACTGCCGCCGCACGGCGGAGGGGTCCAGGGCCGCCAGGTCCTGGCCGTCGTAGAGCACACTGCCGGACACCGGCTTCTCGAAGCCGATCAGCAGTCGCAGCAGGGTGGACTTGCCGCAGCCGCTCGGGCCCACGATCGCCACGAACTCGCCCGGCCGGACGGCGAACGAGACGTCGTCGAGGACGAGCGGGCCGTCGTCGGCGTACCGGAACGACAGCCGTCGTGCCTCGACCCCTCCGGACAGCACACCGGGGCGCGTACTCGCCCCGCGCACCTCGGGCGCCGCGTCGAGCACCGGCCTGATCTCCTCGAACATCGGCAGCGCGGCCGCCGCCGAGACGAGCGCGCCGGTGATCTGGGCGACCGACGTCAGCAGCATCGTCATCGACGTGTTGAAGGTGAGGAAGTCGGCCGCCGACAGCGAACCGCGGGCCGGACCCGCGAGGAGCATGAACATCAGCAGGGAGCACAGCGGCAGGTACACCGCGCCCATCACCGTCGTCAGGTTCTTGACCCGGCCCACCCGCTGCTGGAGCTCACGGCTGCGGGCGAAGGAGCCCGCCCAGGCCGCGTAGGCGTAGTTCTCGGCCGCCGCGACCCGCAGCTTGGGCAGACCGCGCAGCGTCTGGAAGGCCTGGTTGTTGAGCTTGTTCCCCAGCACCACCAGACGGCGCTGCCCGCGCACCTGCCACAGGCCGAGCCCCAGGAACAGGGCGGCCACGACCACGAGCATGCCGATCGCGGCCAGCGCCATCGGCACGCTGTACCAGAGCAGCAGACCCAGGTTCATCGCGCCGACCGTGCCCGCCTGCGCGAGCGTGGGGCCGATCCCCGCCAGCAGCCGGCGGATCGCGCTCACCCCCATCGCCGCGCTCGCGAGCTCACCGGTCGAGCGGGTGGTGAAGAACGCGGTGGGCAGCCTCAGCAGCCGGTCCCACACCGCCGGCTGGAGCGTGGCCTCGATCCGGCCCTCCAGTCGCAGCAGGGTGAGGTTCTGCAGCAGCATGAACGCCGCCGACACCACGCTCGTGACCATCAGCGCGAGACAGACCTGCGCGATCGGCCCGTGCTCGGCCCGCGGCACGTAGTCGCCGAGCACCCGGCCGGTCGCGACGGGCACCAGCGCCCCGATCGCCACCGTCACCAGCGAGGCGACCGCGAGGTTCCGCAGATCCCCGCCCGTGCCGGTGAGGCAGAACCGCAGCAGCCCCAGCGGTCCGAGCCGGCGCTCGGGCAGCGGCCGGTAGAGCATCACGCCCCGCGGCTCGAACTCCGTCGCGTTGGCCTTCTCGACCGGTGTCTCCCGTCCGGACGACGGGGCCACGGCCACATAGCCGCCGCGCCGCCACAGCAGGGCGACCGGCGCCCCGGACACCGCGCGGGTGCCGACCAGCGGGCCGATGTCGTCACGCCACCAGCGCCCGTCGAGACGGACGGCGCGGGTGCGCAGCCGGGCGGCGAGCGCGATCCGCTCGACCGGGTCGATCCGTTCGCTCTCCGTGCCGGCGGCCGGCCGTTCGGCCAGGGTGATCCCGGCCGCCCGGGCGACCAGCTCGCAGGCCGCGTACGTGGCGTCGGTCTCGGCCGCGGTCGGGCGCTTCGCCGGCTTCCTGCCGATCGAGGCGATCAGGGTGCGGTCGGCCTGGTCGCGGACGGCCTCGCCGGCTCTGATGCCCGCCGCCGCGCGGTCCTCGTGACCGGCCTCCAGCTCCTCGATCCAGCGGTCCAGCGTGGACAGCAGCCGGTACTGCCGGTCGACCATGCCCTGCCAGACACCGGAGTCCATCAGCAGATCGGCCGCGGCCTCGGCCCCGTAGAGCCCGCCGTACTGCACGCTCCCCGGCGGGACGCTCATCCAGAACACGTCGTCGTCGGTGAGCGCCGCGGAGTACTCGCCGGCCGTCGGCGCCTGGAGGAGAACGGAGAGACCGCGCCCGACGCCGAGCGCGAGCGCGTGCTCCAGCGGGCTCGAGGCCGGCGGCACCAACTGCGGGTTGCCGTAGGCGTCGTACGACCAGGTCGGGGCCTCGGGCGGCCGGTGCAGCTCGCGCAGGGCGATCCGGCGCAGCTCGCAGCCGCGCAACGGCCGCCCCACCAGCGTGTGCTGAGGCCCCGTCACCGGACCGAGCAGCAGGGAACCCGGCTCCAGCCGGCCCAGGTGGTGCCAGTGACCCCGCTGGGCGGCGTCGACCGCGAACAGGTCCATGGCACCCGCCACCACCAGCCACAGGACCTGCGGGCCCTCCAGATCGAGACGGCTCAGACCCTCCAGCCCGACCGGCGTTCCCATGCCGCCCAGCGCGCCGAGCACCACGTCCTGCCCGTGGACGCCTTCGTCGACCGTGGTCATCTCAACGCTCCCTGACCAGACCGGCGTACGGGCCGCCGGCCGCCACCAGTGCCTCGTGCCGCCCGCGTTCCACGACCGAGCCGTGTTCGAGCACGACGATCTCGTCGCTGTCCCGTACGGTGCTGAGCCGGTGGGCGATCACCACGCAGGCGCAGCCGCGCCGGCGCAGGTTGTCCATGACGGTCTGCTCCGTCTCCGCGTCCAGGGCGCTGGTCACCTCGTCGAGCACCAGCACGCTGGGCCTGCGCACCAACGCCCGCGCGATCTCCAGGCGTTGTCGCTGGCCTCCGGAGAAGTTCCGGCCGTCCTGCTCGACCCGGCTGTGGATCCCGCCGGGGCGGCGCGCGACGACGTCGTACAGCGCCGCGTCCCGCAGGGCGGCGGTCACCGCGTCGTCGGGGATCGAGGGATCCCACAGGGCCACGTTGTCGCGGACCGTGCCCTCGAAGAGGAACACATCCTGGTCCACGAACGACACGGACGCGGCCAGCGCCCCGCGCGGGATGTCCTCCAGCCGCCGGCCGTCGATGCGGATCGTGCCCTCCCAGGGTGTGTACAGGCCCGAGACCAGCCGGGACACCGTCGACTTGCCGCTGCCCGAGCCCCCGACCAGGGCGACCTGGCGGCCCGGGCCGACCGTCAGCGAGAACCCCTTGAGGAGCGGTTCGTCCAGCGGGCTGTAGCCGAAGGTGATGTTCTCCAGCTCCACCTCGCCGCGCAGCCGCCGGGTGGAGCCGTCGGCGCCCGGACGGGCGTAGAGCGGGTCGGCCCGGAAGTTCTCCACGTCCTTGAGCCGGGCCACGTCGGCCGCGAAGTCCTGGACCCGGCCGGCCACGCCGTTGAGCCGCGTGACCGGCGCCGTGAACCGCGTGACCAGGGCCTGGAAGGCGACCAGCAGTCCCACCGAGACCTGTCCCTCGACCGCCCGCAGGCCGCCGATCCACAGGATCAGCGCGCTGTTGAGCATGGCGAGCGTCGGCGCGACGATCCCGAGCCAGGCGCTCGGCACCCCGAGGCGCTGCTGCTCGTCCAGCGTGGTCGCGTGCTGACCCGCCCACTTGCGGAAGTAGCCGTCCTCCCCGCCGGTGGCCTTCATCGTCTCGATCAACTGCAGCCCGGTGTATGCGGTGTTGGTGAGCCGGGCGGTGTCGGCGCGCAGCTTGGCGGTGCGGGTCGCGCGTAGCCGGACCACCACCCGCATGGCCACCACGTTCAGCAGCGCGACCCCGACGCCGACGGCGGTGAGCTGGGGGTCGTAGGTGTAGAGCAGCACGGCGTAGAGGACGACGACGACCGCGTCCACCCCCGCGGCGGCCAGGTCGCGCGCCAGCGTCTCGGCCACCGCGTCGTTCGACTGGAGCCGCTGCACCAGGTCGGCCGGGCTGCGCTGGGAGAAGAAGGTGACCGGCAGCCGCAGCAGATGGCGCAGGAAGCGGGCGCTGGAGAGCGTCGAGGAGATGATCCGGCCGCGCAGCAGGTTCGCCTGCTGCAGCCAGGTCAGCACCACCGTCAGCAGGACGGCGGCGCCCATCGAGGCGAACAGCACGCCGAGCAGCGAGCTCTGACCGCCGATCAGATACTGGTCGATGAACGTCCGGCTCAGCGCGGGCACCGCCGCGCCGACCGCCACCAGCAGCAGACTCGCCAGCACGGCGGCGGGCATCGTGCCCGAAGTGCCGCGCAGCCGGGCCGGCATGGCGCCCAGCACTCCGGGCCTGCGGCCTCCCTTGCGGAATGCGGGACCCGGCTCCATGACCAGGACGACCCCGGTGAAACTGGAGTCGAAGTCGTCCATGGGCACGAAACGACGGCCCTTGCCCGGGTCGTTGACGTACACGCCCCGGCGTCCGAAGCGGCGCCCCGTCCCGTCGTACACGACGTAGTGGTTGAACTCCCAGAACAGGATCGCGGGACCCCGCACCTCGGCGAGCGCGGCCGTGTCCATCTGCATGCCCTTGGCCGTCAGACCGTAACCACGCGCCGCCTTCAGCAGGTTGCTCGCCCGCGAACCGTCGCGGGAGACCCCGCAGGCGATGCGCAGTTCCTCGAGCGGGACGTGCCGGCCGTGGTGTGCGAGCACCATGGCGAGGGACGCGGCACCGCACTCCACGGCCTCCATCTGGAGCACTGTGGGCGTGCGGACGCGCCTGGGTCCGCTGCGGGGCACGGTGCGCCGGGCCGGCTCGGCGGCGCGGCGCCGGCCGCGGCTCTCCCGCGCGGGGCTCACGGCAGGAGCCAGTCGACGGGGCGCTGGCCGGCGAGGCGGATCGAGGCCGTGGCCGGCGTCATGGAGGCCGGCGCGTGCGGCGGCCCGTCCGCGGAGGACCACGTCAGACCGCTGGGGGTGGTGGGGGACCGGTCGAGCCGGACCAGTACGGCCACCGGCCTGCCCTTCTCGCTGAACTGCTCGCCCAGTTGGGCGTCGCCGAGATAGGCGCTGATCTGCTGCCGGGTCTGGGCGGCGGCGCCCACCGCCTTCACATGGCCGCGCAGCACTCCGTACCGCTGGGAGGGCACCGACTGGACGGTGAGGTCGACGGCGGCGTCGGCGGGAATGGAAGGGGCGCTCGCGGCGGACACGTACACCGTCGCGTACAGGGGGTCGCCGGCGTGCGCGACCTTCTCCACGGCGGCCACGTCCGCTCCGGTCGGGATGATGGCGCCGATGGCGGCGGCCAGGGCGGTGACGCGGCCCGCGGCGACCGAGCGCACGACGGCCGTCTCTCCCTGCCGGGTACGCACCTTCAGCACGGGGGCGTTCGCGGGGAGGAGTTCGCCCTCCTTCACGAGGACCGCTGTGACCTGCCCGGCGACCGGGCTCTGCAGGATGTAACTGCCCTGCGCGTGGGTGAGGACGGCGGGTGCGCCGACGGTGGAGGCGACCGTGCCGGTCACGGCCCACACCGAGGCGGCGGCCATGGCGAGAACGGTCACGGCGAGGACGAGCCGGCCCTGCGGGCGGGCGAAGCGCACCGGAAGGTCGAGTTCTTCGGGCGACCGCAGCTTGGCGAGGGCCTGTTGGCGGAACTGCACGGGATGCTTCTCACCTGTTCGAGGGGCGTACGGCACCCGGAAGTCCCGGAACCTGTGGGGCGGTTCCGGGACTCCAGGCGGCGTGAAACGCGATCAGAGACCGGCGACCAGGCCGGTGACCGGGGCGGTGTTCAGGCCGGTCACACCCTCGACGGTGCCGACGGCCGTGCCGACGATGCCGGAGACCGGGGCAACGCCGTCCACCAGACCGGTGACGGTGCCGACGGCGTTCAGCGAGAGGCCACCGGACACGTTGTCGAGGTCGGCGTCGGAGATCTCGGCGGTCTCGACACGGGGGGTGGAGTTCATGACGGAACTTCCCTTCATATGGGTCTTCACAAGGGGGGAGAGCGGCCCCCTCTGGGGGACAGACGACGGCCGCCACCGTGGGTCGCGGTGCGGCTCCCGGGAGCCGCACCGCGACCTCCGCGGTGCCACGGATCAAAGCACGGCCGCTCGCCGGGCTTCCACTCAACCAGGGCTCTCACCTGGGAATTTGTGCTCCAAGAGCGGGGAAGCGTGCAGGGCCGCACACGCGGCTCGGGCCACTTCTTCACATGCTGCGCGGCATCGGTTCATCCGTTCCCTTGCCCCCGCCACGCCGAATCGGACAGTCCCGGCCCATCGGTACACAGGGGGGCGTGCGCGTGTGCAGATCCCCGGACCGGGGTGACCCCGCTGGGCACGGGCTGTGCAGATTCCCTGAATCCGGGATTCCGCCGCGCTTCGTCGGCGGAGCGTCGCCGTTCGGTCGCGCTCCGTACTCGCCGACGGCGTGGCGCGTTCCCTACCCATCGGCGGTGTGCCGGGTCCCGTATCCATCGGAGGCGCGTCGCGTCCCGTACCCGCCGGCCAAGGGGTGCGGCGGGTACGGCGGCGGCCGCCGGGGCCGTTCAGCCGAGGATCGCGTACACCGTGCTCGCCCGGGCGGCGATCTCCGCCGACCCCTCGGCCGTCATGGTGATGTCGGCGAAGGCCATGCGGCGGCCCAGTTTGGTCAGGACCACCTCGATCAGCACGTCCGCGTCCGTCACCGCCCGCTGGAAGCTCGTGGACTGCTGAACGGTCGTCATGGGGACGAAGCCGCCGCGGGCCGCGGAGACCGCGACGACCGTCGCCGTGTCCGCGGCGGCCATCAGGGCCTGGCCCGACAGGGAGCCGCCCTCCCGGGCGAGCCGCGCGGACCACGGCAGCCGCAGCACCGCGCGGCGCTCGTCCAGCTCCACGACGGACAGACCGAGATCGAGCACCCAGGGGGCGAAGTTGTCGGCGAGGATCTTGTCGGCTTCGACGGGGGTCAGTGTCATACGGCGCATTGTTCCCCCTGCCCGCTCCGGGAGCCCGCCCCCGCTCCGGGGATCTTCCGGCGGAGGAAATGGACCGGTTGACTCCGCAATCGGCGGCTTTGGTGAAACCAACTCCCGCGATTTGCAAGCGCAGTTGAACACCCCGTGCGGAACGCGCGTATCAACAGGCAACCAGGCGCCCCCCTAGTCAGCTGCCGGACGCGGCATCGACCCCGTCCCCAGGAGGTCAAGAGTTGAGTCACAAACGGATACCCAAGCGCAAGGCCGCCATCGCGGTGGGAGGCGTCGCGGCGCTCGGAGCGGCCGCTCTGCTGCTGCCCAACGCCAACGCCTCGCAGTCGAACGGGGACGCCGCCACTCCCAGAACGTTCAAGACGAACGACATCTCGAACGTCGCCTCCATGCTGGCCACCCAACTGGGTGACGCCTACGCCGGCTCGTACTACGACGCGCAGCAGAAGCAGCTCGTCGTGAACGTCGTCGGTAACAACAGCAACGCCGTCGACCAGGTCGAGAAGGCCGGAGCGGTCGCCCACCAGGTGCAGAACAGCACCGCGGCGCTGCAGACCGCCGCCAAGACGCTCAAGACCGACGCGTCGATCCCGGGCACCGCGTGGTCCGTCGACCCGAAGACCAACGAGATCCGCGTGACCGCGGACTCCACCGTCACGGGCGACAAGTGGAACACGGTGGAGTCCACCGTCAAGGGCCTCGGTTCCGGCGTCGCGACGCTCTCCAAGTCCGCGGGAACCCTCAAGACCTTCGTCGACGGCGGTGACGCCATCTTCGGCGGCAACGCGCGCTGCTCGCTGGGCTTCAACGTCACCGCGGGCGACGGCACCCCCGCCTTCCTCACCGCGGGCCACTGCGGTGTCGCCGCCGCCAACTGGTCGGACTCGCAGAACGGCGCGCCGATCGCCACCGTCGACCAGGCGACCTTCCCCGGCAACGGCGACTTCTCCCTCGTCAAGTACGACGACCCGGCGACCCAGACGAACAGCGCCGTCAACGTCGGCAACGGGCAGAGCGTCCAGATCAACGCGGCCGTGGACGCGGCCGTGGGCCAGCAGGTCTTCCGGATGGGCAGCACCACGGGTCTGCACGACGGCAACGTGACCGGTCTCAACGCCACCGTGAACTACCCGGAGGGCACCGTCACGGGCCTCATCCAGACCGACGTGTGCGCCGAGCCCGGCGACAGCGGCGGCTCCCTGTTCACCCAGGACGGCGGCGCGGTCGGTCTGACCTCCGGCGGCAGCGGTGACTGCACGGCCGGCGGCGAGACCTTCTTCCAGCCCGTCACCACCGCCCTGGCGGCGGTCGGCGCGACGCTGGGCGCCGGAGACGCGGGCGCGGGCGCCGGCGGCGCGGCGGACCCGAGCGCGAGCGCGGCCGACCCGAGTGCGGCCGACCCGGGCACCGGCGAGACGGCCGACCCGAGCGCGGGCGCCACCGGCGCGGCGGACCCGAGCGCGGCCGCCAGCGACGCGGCGGGTGCGGGTGCCGGCCAGAACGGCACGCACCACCGCCACCGCAAGCACCACAACTCCGGTGCGGCGGCCCAGCAATCGGCCGCGGCCTCGGGTGACGGTTCGGGCCTCGTGTCCACGCCGTGATGCCGGTGACCCCGGCGGCCAAGAACCACTGAACGGCCAACGGAACAGGGAATTCCGGTCGACAGTGGACAGGTCCGGCCCTCCGGCGGGAGGGCCGGACCGCTCCTCATCCGGCGCCGGTCCCGTCGTGCGTCCGTACCCGCAACAGCAGCAGCGCCACGTCGTCCGGCCGTTCCTGCGCGGCCCCCTCGCCCCGCTGGAGCAGCGTGTCGGCCAGCTCGTCCAGCGGCCGGTGCCCGTTCGCCCCGAGCCGTCGCGCGAGGTCGGCGAGCGCGTCCTCGATGTCCACCCCGGGCGTCTCGATCAGACCGTCGGTGTAGAGGGCGAGCACGGACCCGGGGACCAGCGGCACCTCCGTCGTCGGATAGACGGCGTGCGCGTCGATCCCCAGCAGCGGACCGCCGGCCAGGTCGAGCGCCTTCACCTTGCCGTCCGGGCGCAGCAGCAGCGGCGGCGGATGCCCCGCCCGGGACATCACGGCGACCCCGCGCGCCGGGTCCAGACGCAGATACAGACAGCTGGCGAAGAGCTCCGCGCCCAGGTCGATGAGCAGCCGGTTGGTGCTCCCCATCACCTCCTCCGGAGCCTGGCCCACCGCCGTGTACGCGCGGACCGCGGTGCGGATCTGCCCCATCAGCCCCGCCGCGGTCACGTTGTGCCCCTGCACGTCCCCGATCACCGCGGCCGCCCGCCCGTCGAAGGACACCAGGTCGTAGAAGTCCCCGCCGATCTCCATGCCCTGGGTCGCGGGCAGATAGCGCGCCGCCGCCTCGACCGAGGCCAGCGGCGGCAGCGAGGCCGGCAGCAGCGCCGCCTGAAGGCCCGTGGCCAGCTGGAGCTTGGCGTCGTACAGCAGGGCCCGCTCCAGCGCCTGCGCGATCAGCCCGCTCAGGCTGGTCAGCACCGCCCGCTCGTCGGCCGCGAAGTGGTGGGACTGTGCGTACCCGAGGACACAGGTGCCCACCGGCCGCCCGGAGGCGACCAGCGGCAGGTACGCCCACGCGCCCATGCCGTCCGGGGTCGCGTTCGGCGACGGATACAGCCGCTCCAGCTGCTCGCGCGAGTCGAAGAACGCGGGCACACCGGTGTTCAGCGCCTGGGTGCCCGGGGTCGGCTCGCTCAGCGGCAGCCCGTTGAACCGCTCCACGACCCGCGCGTCCGGATAGCCGCGGTGCCCGAGCACGTGCATGCGACCGGCCCGGCTGGCGAGGACCACCAGCGACTGGCTGCCGACGGCGGGCGAGATCTCGTCCGCCACCAGCTGCACCACGTCCTGCACGCCCGCCGCCTCCGTCAGCGCGCTCGCCAGGCTCAGCACGTGGGAGATCGTCACCAGCCGCGGGCTGCCGTCGCGCCGCTGCGGTCCCGCCCGCGTCATCTCGGACACCGGCCTGGCCCGCGAGATCCGCACGCTCAGCCCGTTCGTACTCGGATACATACGAAAGGAGAGCCACTCGCCCGGCGGGCGCAGCGCCACGAACGAGGTCACGTGCTGGCTGATCAGCGCCGCCCGGTAACGGTCCTCGTAGACCGGGTCGTTCAGCCACGGCACCGCCGCCCACAGCTGGGTGCCCAGCAGGGCGCTGACGGGCACGCCGAGCAGCTCGGCCGTCGCCGCGTTGGCGAAGCCGACCCGCCCGTGCAGATCCAGCGAGCACAGCCCGTACGGCAGCCGCCCCACCATCCGTGTGGCCTCCACCGAGCCGAGCGTGCCGCCCGGCGCCGTGGCCGACGCCGTCAGGAGGTCGGGCTCGGGGTGCAGCGGGCGTTTCTCCGCGGCCGCCCGCTCCAGGCGCAGCGCGAGCCGGTCGCAGGCCGCGGTCAGACGTTCGCGCTCCCGGTCGGACAGCTCCGGGGGATGGGAGCCGGGCCAGGTCACGTAGACGGCGCCGTACACGGTGCCCGCCGTCGCAACCGGCAGCGCGGCGAGCGCGAAGGGGTACGGGAGCACCACCGCGATCCGGGGGAACCTGCGGGCCATCTCGTGCTCGCCCCCCACCCAGACCAGCCGCCGCTTGCGCACCGCCTCGGCGACCGGGATCGGCGCGCTGAGCCCCACGCGCTCCCAGGGTGCGGCGAAGGCCCGGGGCAGCCCGGCCGAGACCGTCATCTCCAGCACCGGCTCCTGGGAGGCGAGCAGATAGACGGCTCCCGAGTGCGCGTGCACGTCGTCCAGCATCGCGGCCAGGGCCAGCGACAGCAGCGGACGTCCCACCGGGGCCGGGGTCATCGCCGGCGCCTGCGCGGTCTCCTGCCCCTCGGACACGGCGACCACCTCCTCGCGGAGCCGTCCACGGCCTCCGCACCTCCAGAGATCAAGGCTCCTCCCTGGAGGCCCATCGCGCACGGCGAGCCGACCCGCACCGCGACCCGGCGGCGCCCTGTCCCGCCCGAGCGGAACACGAACGGTCACCCCGGCCGGGAGAGCACGGTGGGAAACGCATGAATCACGACGGATTCGATTTCGTTCGATCGGCCGTGCCGCACGGGCTCCACCCCAGGCCCGACGCGTCCGGAACGGTCACAGGGGCTGCGCCCGAGCCCGGGAAGCGCTGTAATGACGGCGTGGTCAGTGAGGGTGCTGCGGAACGCGGAACGAGAACGTCGCGTGCCGAACTTGCCCTGAAGACGCTCACCGCGGATCTCGACCCGCGCGAACGGCTGCACCGCCTGCTCGAGCAGGCACTCGTCTTCACCGGTGCGACCGTCGCCGCCGTGTACTCACCGAGTGTGAGCGGCGGTGAACTGCATCTGGCCGAGTCCGCGGGGGTGCCCAGGACGCTGTACGGGCTCCGCGACAGCTACCCCCTGTCCGGGGCCTCCCCGGCGGCCGAGGCCCTGCGCTCGGGACGGCCCTGCTGGCTCGGCCCGGACGAACTCGCCCACTGCGCCGACGCCCGGCGGCTGGCGTCCCGGGACTTCTCCCTGGCCGTGCTGCCCCTGCCCGACAACGGCTGTCTCGTCGCGGTGAGCGAGGCCGCCGGGGGCTTCGGCCCCGAGGACCGGGCCTGCCTCGGCATGCTCGCCGAGGCCGTCGTCTGCCCGCCGGCACCGCCGCCCGACGACACGTCGGGGCTGCCCGCCAACTCCTTCAGCCTCGCCATGGACACCGGGCACGTCGAGGTCGACCGTGAGGTGCTCGACCTGTTCGGGCTCTCGACCACCGCCTTCGACGGCAAGGTCGAGACCCTGCTGTCGATGGCCGTGCCCGAGGACCTCCCGGCCCTGATGTCCGCCGTCGAACCCGACCACACCTCCGTCGGCGACCGCGAGCTGGAGTTCCGTATCCTCCAGCCGTCCGGCGGTCACAAGTGGCTCCGACTGCGCGCCCGGCTGCTGCCCTCGGCCGAGGGCCGGCCCGCCCGGCTCGTGGGCACCGTCTCCGACGCCTCCAAACTGCGCTCCGGCCTGAACGACGTGGGCCGCGTCCAGCGGCTCGCCGCCTCCCTCGCCACCGCCGGCACCGTCCGCGACGTCGGCCAGGCCGTCGTCGCCGCCCTGCGCAAACCCCTCCAGGCCGACCGGATCGCCGTCGCCGAGCTGGAGGGCGACCGGCTCGTCGTCACGCTCCTGGACCCACCGCAGCCCGAATACTGGCCGGAGCTGTGGCGCAGCGAATGGCGCTCGGAATGGCCCGACGCACCCGTGCGGGCCATGCCCACGCTCGCGGCGGCCCTCAACGAGGGACGGCCCGCGATCTGGCCCGCCGGAGCCGACCTGGAACCCGCCCTGTCCGAGGTCGGCCCCGGCGGCCTCGCCGTCCTCCCGCTGCCTGCGGGCGGCCGCATGGCGGGCGCCTGCCTCATCGGCTGGGACACCCCGCACGAGTTCGGCCCCGAGGAGCGGGCCCTGCTCACCGCCTCCGCCGGCCTCGCCGGACAGGCCCTGGTGCGCGCCCACGCCTTCGACGCCGAGCACGAGCTGATCGGCATGCTCCAGCGCACCCTGCTCCCGCGCCGGCTGCCCCGGCTGCCCGGCGCGGTCGCCGTCGCCCGCTACCTCCCCACCACCTCCGGCCTGGACGTCGGCGGCGACTGGTACGACGTCATCCCGCTGCCCGACAACCATGTCGCCCTCGTCATCGGCGACGTCCAGGGACACAACGCCTCCGCCGCGACCGTCATGGGCCAGATGCGCACCGCCCTGCGCGCCTACGCCGTCGAGGGCCACCCGCCCGACGTGGTGGTCTCGCACGCCAACCGGCTCCTGCTCGACCTCGAGACCGACCTGTTCGCCACCTGCTGCTACGTCGACATCGACATGGAGGAGGGGTCCGCCTGGTACGTGCGCGCCGGACACATCCCGCCCGTGCTGCGTCACCCGAACGGCCGTACCGAGGTCCCCGAGTCGGAGACCGGCCCCCCGCTCGGCGTCATCCGGCAGACCGACTTCCCGATGAGTCCGATGCGGCTCCAGCCGGGCACCATCGTCGCGCTGACCACCGACGGCCTGGTCGAGTCCGTCGAGGTCGACGTCGAGGACGGCCTGAAGCGGCTCGCCGAGGGGCTGGCCGGATCCGACCCCGCCCACCTCGGGCTCGTCGCCGACGAACTGCTGACCGGCGCCAACCGCAGCGACGACGTGGCCCTGCTGCTCATGCGCTACGACGGCATGGAGGTATTGCCGCTGCGCGAGAGCTGGACCGTGTGGCGCGTCCCCGAGGCGGTCCGTCACGCCCGCCGCTACACCCGCCGCGCGCTGCGCAGCTGGGGCGTCGGCGCGTACACGGACGCCGCCCTGCTGATCGTCTCCGAGCTCGTCACCAACGCCCTGGTGCACACCGACGGCCAGGTCAGGCTCGACCTCACCCTCGTCAACCACCGTCTGCGCATCGCGGTCGCCGACAACTCGCCCCGCACGCCGATCAAGCCCACCAGCATCGGCTGGGAGGCCACCGGGGGCCGTGGCATCCTGCTCGTCGAGGCGATGTCGGCGACCTGGGGCACGGTGCCGGTGAGCGGCGGCAAACAGGTGTGGAGCGAGATCGCGCTCGACTGACGGGGCGGACGCCGGACCACGACGTGACCGGCGGACCAGGAGGCCGACGCCGGCCCGCCAGGTGACGGCCCCGGCGACGAGGTGAGACCGTGCGACTCCTGCTCATGTCCGACACCCATCTGCCCAAGCGGGCCCGGGAGCTGCCCTCCGCCCTGCTCGACGAACTCCCCTCCGCCGATGTCGTCGTCCACGCGGGGGACTGGGTGGACACCGCGACCCTCGATCTGCTGGAGGCCCGTTCGCGCCGGCTCGTCGGGGTCCACGGCAACAACGACGGCCCCGCCCTGCGGGCCCGCCTCCCCGAGACCGCCCGCGCCGACCTGGGCGGCCTGCGCCTCGGCGTCGTCCACGAGACCGGCGCCGCCCGGGGCCGCGAGGAGCGCTGCGCGCTGCGTTTCCCCGACCTCGACGTCCTGGTCTTCGGCCACAGCCACATCCCGTGGGACAGCACCGCGCCCTCCGGCCTGCGCCTGCTCAACCCCGGCTCCCCGACCGACCGCCGCCGGGAGCCGTTCTGCACGTACATGACCGCGACGGTGACCGACGACGGCCGACTGGCCGAGGTGACTCTGCACCGGTTGCCGCCGCGAGGCGCCCGACACGGCGGCGGGTGACCCCCGCGGCCGCCGGCCGCCGGCCGTCGGGTGCCGGCCGTCGGGTGCCGGCCGTCGGGTGCCGGCCGTCGGGTGCCGGCCATCGGACACCGGCCGCCGGGCGCCGGGCGCCGGACACCGGACACCGTCCGCCGGGCGCCGGCCATCGGACACCGTCCGCCGGGCACCGGCCGCCGGGCGCCCGCCGTCGGGCCGTCGGGTGCCGGCCAGCGGGGCCGGTTCGCCGCTGCACCGCGTGCCGCCGCACCGCCTGCCGTCGCGGCGACTGACCTTGTGTCGGCAGGGCGCCGGACACCAGTCTGCGGTACGCATCGCCGCTCGACCGCCTGCCGCCGCGCGGCGTCCGACCCCCGTACCCCGGTCAACGGGGATGGATCGCCCCGGTCCGAGCCGTGAGCGGCACCCCGCTGCCACCCCGGCGCAGGGCGACGATCTCCGCGGCGACGGACACGGCCACCTCTTCGGGCGTACGGGCTCCGAGGTCGAGGCCGACGGGGGAGCGCAGCCGGGCCAGCGCGGGCTCCGGGACCCCGGCCGCGCGCAGCCTTTCCAGACGGTCGTCGTGGGTGCGGCGGCTGCCCATCGCCCCCACGTACGCGGCCGGGCGGCGCAGTGCCTCCTCCAGCACGGGCACGTCGAACTTGGGGTCGTGGGTCAGGACGCAGATCACCGTGCGCTCGTCGGTCGCCTGGCCGCTCAGATAGCGGTGCGGCCAGTCCACGACGACCTCGACCCCGGAGGGGAACCGCCGGGGGGTCGCGAAGGCCGGGCGGGCGTCGCACACCGTGACCCGGTAGCCGAGGAAGCCGCCGACGCGGGCCACGGCGGCCGCGTAGTCGACGGCGCCGAAGACGAGCATGCGCGGCGGGGGAGCGAAGGACCGCACGAAGACGGTGACGGCGTTCCCGCACCGCTCACCGTCCGGTCCGTAGTGGCGCAGTCCCGTGCCCCCCGGCACCGCACCGGCCCGCACGTCGGCGGCCACGACCCGATCCAGTCCGGCACGCCCGAGCGAACCGGCAATGCCGTGGTCGGGGTCGGCGCCCCCGGGTGGTCCGGTACGGCGGTCCGAAGCGGGGGCGACCGGGCCAGGAGCCCCCAGGTCCTGGGCCCCTTGGCCCGGGTCCGCCGGGTCCGGGGCGGCCGAGTCCGGAGTCCTCGGCTCCTGGGCGTCCAAGTCTCGGGCCCCCAGGCCCTGGTCCGCCCGGTCCGGGTCTGCCCGGTCCGGGTCTGCCGGGTCCGGCCCCTGACTGTCCGGCCCCTGTGCACCCGGCCCCTCAGCCCCCGGCTCCTGAATCCCCGCCTCCTGAACCCCCGGGCCCGGGGTCGCCGGCCCGGGGTCCGGTCCAGGCAGGGGCCACACGGCCAGCGTGGCTCCGCGAGGGGCGGCCCCGTCGACCAGTGTCGCCGTCGTGACCGGGCGGCCCGCCGTCACCGAGTCGGCCACCGCGCCGAAGGTCGGATCGTCGGCGGGCGAGACCCGGCGGACCAGGACCGTGATCTCTCCGCCGCAGGTCAGCCCCACGGCGAAGGCGTCCTCGTCGCTGTAGCCGAACGTCTCCAGACGGGCCTCGCCGGAGGCGATCACCTCCTTGGCCACCTCGAAGACCGCCCCCTCGACACAACCGCCGGACACACTGCCGACGACCTCGTCACCGGGGCCGACCGCCATGGCGGCGCCCGGGTCGCGGGGCGCGCTGCGGCTGACCGCCACCACCGTGGCCAGCCCGAAGGGCGAACCGGCCGCGTACCAGGCGCGCAGCGCGGGGAGGATGTCACGCACCGTCCGCTCCTCTCGCCATGTGTCCGGGCCCCACGAGCACCCGGCCACGTCGAGAACCAGGATCCGGCCATCTTCAAGGATCCGCCCTGGAACACGACCCGGGCGAGCCGGCCGCGTTCGGCGGCCCGGGCGCCGCCGGCGCGGGTCGACGACGGCGCTCAGTGCACCGACTCCGCACCACCCCTGCCCCGGTCGCGGCGGCCGCCGCTCGCGGGCCGGGGTCGGTCAGCGCGCCCTGGCCCCCGCCACCGCAGCGATCGCGCAGAGGCCGCATGTGGCGCACAGGAGCCAGACCGCGGTGTAGCCGCCCTCGTACGGTGTGGTTCCGTGGGGCCCCGTGTGGGAGGCCAGGAGTGAGGCCACGGCGCCGCCCGCGATCGCTCCTCCGACCGTTTTCACGTTGTTGTAGAGCGCCGAGGCGACGCCGGTGTGCTGCGGTTCCGTGGCCTCGACGACGACGGTGGGCATGGCACCCAGCGCCGCGCCGATGCCGGCGCCGCAGATCGAGACGGCGACCACCATGTCCGTGACGGTGTCGTGCAGACGGGCGAGGGCGAGGAAACCGGCCGCCATGAGGCCGAATGCGGTCACGAGAGTGCGCCGGTAGCCCAGGTGCCGGGCGATCAGGGCGGTGCAGCCCGAGGTGACCAGGGCCGCGAGGGTCCCGGGCAGGCTGACGAGCGAGATGCCCAGCGGGGTGAGCCCGAACCCGTAGCCGTCCGTCGTGGGATCGGCGGCCAGGAACGTCGCGTTGGGCGACTGGCTGCCGAAGTACATGACGCCGAAGAAGAACGAGACCAGATAGAGCCGGGCCACACCGCGGCCCCTCATGGCCCTGAGGTCCACCAGCGGTGCCGCGCCCCGCAGTTGCGTGCGGACCCATACGGCGATCAGGGCGCCGAAGAGGGCGAGCGGAAGCAGGACGCCCGCCGACATCCAGCCGTCCTGGTCGACGCGGGAGACACCCCCGAGCAGACAGACCAGCGAGAGGCCGAGCAGAACGGCACCCGGCCAGTCGGGCCGGCCGACTGCCCTCTCGACGCTCTCCGGTATCGCGAGGAAGCTCACCGGCACGCACAGCAGCGCGAGGAACGCCGGTACGAGCAGGACGAGTTGGACGCTGTGCACGGCCTTCGCCGCCGCGCCCATGACCACGGCGCCCAGCACGCCTCCCAGGGTCAGCGCGCCCACCAGGCGGGCGATGGCCCGGCGGGCCTGCTCGACCGGGAGCCGGTCGCGGACCAGGGCGATCTCCAGCGGGAGGAGCGCCACGAGCGCGCCTTGCAGAACCCGTCCGGTCAGGAGGACCCAGAACACGGGGGCCAGCGCGACCAGGAAGGTCCCGGCGGCGACCGCGGCGAGGGCGGCACGCAGCATCCGGCGGTGCCCGTACAGGTCGCCGAGCCGCCCGAAGACCGGCACCATCACCGCTCCGGCCAGCAACTGCACCGACACGATCCAGTTCAGCGCGGAGTCGTCGATCCCGTGGCGATCGCCCAGCTCGGGCAGGAGCGGGGTGATCCCGGTCTGGAGGAAGCCGCTCATCAGCTCGAACAGGACCAGCAGTCCCACGGCCGCGGTGACGGAGGCGGGCGCGGATGTGTCCTGGGCCGGGCGGGCCTCGCCGGGCGAGAAGAGAGGGCGGCTCACGCGGACCGGCCCGCTGCCGCGTGACGGTCGAGGGAGCGCACGGCGAGTGTGGCGAGGAGCAGTGCCTGGTCGGGCAGCACCCGGTCGTCGTACACCGCCTGCGCGGAGTGGTTCACGGGGGCCGTGGCGGGGTCGCGGTCGGGCGGGCACGCGCCCACGGCGAGGAAGGCGCCGGGCACCGCGTCGAGCACGAACGAGAAGTCCTCGGAACCGGAGACGGGCCGGGGCGTCTCGAACGCCCGGTGCGGGCCGAAGAGGTCGAGCGCCGTCTCCAGCGCGAAGGCCGCGTGCCCGGCGTCGTTGACGGTGGCCGGGTACTGGCGGGTGTAGTCGAGCCGTACGTCCACGTCGTGGGCCCGCGCTATGCCCCGGAGGGTGCGTTCGACCATGCCCTGGACCTGGTCGCGGGTCTTCTCGGAGTAGGTGCGCACGGTCGCCGCGAGCTCGGCGGTGTCCGGGATCACGTTGCGGGCGGTACCCGCGTGGAACGACCCCACGGTGATCACCGCCGGGTCCTGGACGTCGATCTCGCGGGCGACCCGGGACTGCAGGGCGGTCACCATCTCGGCGGCGGCGGCCACGGGATCCCGGGTCAGGTGCGGCATCGAAGCGTGCCCGCCGCGGCCGGTCACGGTGACGTCGAACGCGTCCGCGGCGGCCAGCATGGTGCCGGGGCGGGTGGCGACGATGCCCATGGGGACCTGGGTGGAGAAGACGTGCAGACCGTACGCGGCCACGACCCGCTCGCCGGCCGCGTCCAGCACCCCTTCCTCGACCATGATGCGGGCGCCGCCGTCGCCCTCCTCGCCGGGCTGGAACATGAACACGACGTCCCCGGCGAGCTCCTCGCGGTGCGCGGCGAGGAGCCTCGCGGCGCCCACCAGGCCCGCGGTGTGCAGATCGTGGCCACAGGCGTGCATGAGGCCGGGGCGCTCGGAGGCGTACGACAGCCCGGTGTCCTCGTGGACGGGCAGGGCGTCCATGTCGCCGCGCAGCAGGACGGCGGGACCCGGCCGCCCTCCCCGCAGGACGGCCGTGACCGAGGACAGGCCCTTGCCCAGGGAGATCTCCAGAGGGAGCCCGTCCAGGGCGGCGAGGACCTTCTCCTGGGTGCGGGGCAGGTGCAGCCCGATCTCGGGTTCACGGTGGAGCCGGCGGCGCAGGTCGGTGAGGTCGTCGAGGAGCGCGGCGGCGTCTGAGTGCTGGAACATGGCCGGTATCGTGCGCGTGCGGACACCCGGCAGCCCGGGAACGAGCGCATCGGGCACTCGGGCATGATCATTTGCAGGTATCCGCCATAGCGCGGGAGCAGGTGTCCGCGATCGCGTGGGAGCGGTTGTCCGCCGTCGCACGGGAAGCAGGCATCCGCCGTCGTACGGGAAGCAGGCATCCGCCGTCGTACGGGAGAGGAGCGCTGACGTGCCGGACGAGTTGGACGAGCTGGACTATCTCCTGATCACGGCCCTCCAGCACGCGCCCCGTGCCGACTGGCGGCGGATCGGCGCGGCGCTGGACGTGGACGCGACCACCGCTGCCCGGCGCTGGGCCCGGCTGACCGAGTCCGGTCTCGCCTGGCTCGGCTGCCATCCCAATCCCGCGCTCATCGGCGAACTGATCGTGGCGTTCATCGAGGTCGACTGCGCGTCGGGAAAACTGCACCAGGTGTGCGAGCGGATCCTGGACGACCCTCCGCTGTTCAACATCGAGCACACGACCGGGGCGCGGGACCTGCTGCTCACCGGTGTCTTCCGCTCACAGGCCCAGCTGGCCCGCTATGTGGGCTTCCGGCTGGGCGGGCTCGACGGGATCGCCGCGACCCGCACCCAGCTGGCCACCGCGCTCCACACGGAGGGCAGCCGCTGGCGCCTCGACCGGCTGGCCGAGGAGAGCAGGGGCGTCCTGCGCGCCGACCGCGACCGGCCGGCCGAGGGTGCGGTGCTCGGCCGGACCGACCTGGACCTGATCCTGCTGCTCTCGCAGGACTGCCGGCAGAGCGTCGCCCGGCTGGCCGAGCGCAGCGGACTGAGCCCGACCACGGTCCGGCGCAGGCTCGACCGGCTCGACGCGGCACGGGCGATCTCCTACCGCTGCGAGGCCGCCCGGTCCGTCTCCGGCTGGCCGGTGAGCGCCACGCTGTGGGGGACCGCGCCGGCCGCCGACACCGCCAGGATCACGGCCCAGCTCTCGGGCATGCGGGAGACCCGCCTGTGCGCGACGCTGTCGGGTCCCTACAACCTCATGGTCACGGTGTGGCTGCGCTCCCTGGGGGACGTCCAGTCGTTCGAGGCGGCGCTGGCGCAGCGGTTCCCCGAACTCGCCGTCGCGGACCGGGCCATGACGCTGTGGCAGCTCAAGCACGCCGGTGAGGTGCTGGATCCGGAGGGGCGCCATCTGCGCCGGGTGCCGTTCACGGACCGGTGGGACGACCAGGAGGCGGGCGCGGCGGAGAGGGAACTGCTCGGCCGGCTGCGCGGCCCGGCTCCCGCCTCGAGTCCTCCGGCCTGAGGCGCCCGCACCGCCCCGGCCGCTCGCCGCCCCGAACCGGATCTCCCTGCTTCGCGCCCCGGCTGCCGGCCGGTTCGTCGGGCGTTAATGCGTTGCCGTCCGGGGAGCCCGCCTGTTGCACTGGCGGGGACGTGTCCACCGGAACCGAGGAGCAGCACGATGCGCGCACCGTTCATGTCCACCCAGGAAGGAACCATCCACATCTTTAAGGACATGACACCCGGTGCATATGCTCAACCTGGGAATCCTGGCGCACGTAGACGCCGGTAAGACGAGTCTGACCGAGCGGCTGCTGCACACGGTCGGGGTCATCGACGAGATCGGCAGCGTCGACGACGGGAACACCCGGACCGACTTCCTCGCGCTGGAGCGGCAGCGCGGCATCACCATCAAATCCGCCGTCGTCTCCTTCGCGGTCGGCGACCTCACCGTCAATCTCATCGACACCCCCGGCCACCCCGACTTCATCGCCGAGGTGGAACGGGTCCTCGGCGTGCTCGACGGAGTCGTTCTCGTCGTCTCGGCCGTGGAGGGCGTGCAGGCGCAGACCCGCGTGCTGATGCGGACGCTCCAGCGGCTGCGCATCCCCACGCTGATCTTCGTGAACAAGATCGACCGCCGTGGAGCCCGGTACGAGGAGATCCTGGAGAAGATCTCCGAACGCCTCACCCCGGCGATCGTCCCGATGGGGGAGCCCGGCGAACTGGGCACGCGCGCCGCGCACTTCACCCCCTACCCCGCCGACCGGCTGCGCCCGCACCTGCTGGACCCGCTCGCCGGGCACGACGACGACCTGCTCGCCGCGTACGTCGAGACAGGGGTGTCGTACGCCTGTCTGCGCGCCGCCCTCGTACGGCAGACCGGGCAGGCCCTGGTGCACCCCGTGTACTTCGGCTCGGCCATGACAGGCGCCGGCGTGCCCGAACTGATCGCCGGGATCGAGGAGTTGCTTCCCCCGGCGACGGCGGACGACGAGGGGCCGCTCTCGGGCACCGTGTTCAAGGTCGAACGGGGACCGGCCGGGGAGAAGATCGCGTACGCGCGGATGTTCTCCGGCACCCTGCGGACCCGGGACCGGCTCGTCCTGCGCGACGGGCAGGAGGGGAAGGTCACCGCGATCAGCGTCTTCGACCGGGGCGAGGCGGTCCGTGAGGGGTCCGTGACCGCGGGGCGCATCGGCAAACTGTGGGGGCTCGGCGCGATCCGGATCGGCGACACCATCGGCGAGCCGCGGTCCGCGGCGGAGGGCGGACACCACTTCGCCCCGCCGACCCTGGAGACCGTCGTCTCGCCCGTCCGTCCCGCCGACAGGGGCGCGCTGCACACGGCGCTCACCCAACTCGCCGAACAGGACCCGCTGATCGGCCTCAGGCACGACGAACTGCGCGGCGAGATCTCCGTGTCGCTCTACGGCGAGGTGCAGAAGGAGGTGCTCCAGGCGACCCTGGCCGACGAGTACGGCGTCGACGTGCTCTTCCGTGAGACCACCCCGCTCTGTGTCGAACGGCCCCTGGGTACCGGCTCTTCGGTCGAGTTCAACAAGAAGGACCCGAACCCCTTCCTCGCGACCGTCGGGCTGCGCGTGGACCCGGCACCGGTCGGCTCGGGTGTGGGGTTCCGGCTCGAGGTCGAGCTCGGGTCGATGCCGTACGCGTTCTTCAAGGCGGTCGAGGACACCGTCCTGGACACGCTGGGGCAGGGGCTGCACGGCTGGCGGGTCACCGACTGCGTCGTCACGATGACGCATTCGGGCTACTCGCCGCGCCAGAGCCACGCCCACCAGGGATTCGACAAGAGCATGTCCAGCACGGGCGCCGACTTCAGGGGCCTGACCCCGCTGGTGCTGACGGCGGCACTGCGCGCGGCGGGCAGCCGGGTGTACGAGCCGATGCACCGCTTCCGGCTGGAGGTGCCCGCGGACACGCTCGGCGCCGTACTTCCGGTGCTGGCCCGGTACCGGGCCGTTCCGGGAACCACCCGGATCGACGGGGCCGCGTGCGTCCTGGAGGGCGTCCTCCCGGTGGTGAGGGCGCACGAACTGGAGCAGCAGCTGCCCGGGTTGACGCGGGGAGAGGGCGAGCTGGAATGCGCCTTCGACCACTACGCCCCGGTGGCGCACGGCGCGGTCCCGGACCGCCCCAGGACCGATCTGAACCCGTTGGACCGCAAGGAGTACCTGCTCAACCTCACCCGACGGGTCGGCGGGTGAGCCGGCGACCGCGCCCCGGGCGCCGCGCGCGAGGGCGGGTGAAACGAGAAACTTACTCATGAGTCAGAGGTGTTGACGCCTTTCGGCGGCCGCAGGACTGTTGTGTACATGACGAAGTTACGTGCGCGTCTGCTCGGCGTCCTCGTACTCCTCACCGGTCTCCTCACGGCGGCGGGCACCCGGCCCGCCGCCGCGGACGGACTCCCCGACTCCCTCTGGTTCGACCAGCCGGCAGCCGCCGCGCTCACGGTCGTGAACGGCCGCTTCACCGACGGCCTCGGCCGTGAGGTCGTCCTGCGCGGCTACAACGTCTCCGGCGAGACCAAGCTGGAGGAGAAGAGCGGACTGCCCTTCGCCTCGATCGCCGACGCCGCGAAGTCCGCGACCGCCCTGCGGGCCCTCGGTGGCGGCAACTCCGTGCGCTTCCTGCTCTCCTGGGCGCACGCCGAACCGGTCCGCGGCCAGGTCGACAGCGCCTATCTGACCGCGGCCACCGACCAGATGAGAGTCTTCCTCGACGCGGGAATCCGTGTCTTCCCCGACTTCCACCAGGACCTCTACTCCCGCCACCTGTTCAACACGGGCAGCTGGTACTCCGGCGACGGCGCCCCCAAGTGGGCCGTGACCGCCGGTGGTTACCCTCAGGAGTCCTGCGGCATCTGCCTCTTCTGGGGTCAGAACATCACCCAGAACAACGCCGTCAAGGCGGCGCAGTACGACTTCTGGCACAACGCCTACGGGCTCCAGGACGCCTTCCTCACCACGGCCCAGACCGTCATGACGTACGTCCGCCGGCAGCTCACCGCCGCCGAGTTCGCGGGCGTCGCCGGCTTCGACCCGTACAACGAGCCCTACGCGGGCAGTTACGAGTCGGGCCAGACCAGCCGCACCTGGGAACGTGACCTGCTCTGGCCGTTCTACGGTCGGTTCCGCGCCCGTATGGACGCGGCCGGCTGGCAGGACAAGCCCGCCCTCGTGGAACCGAACCTCTTCTGGAACGCCAACATCAGCTCCCAGAAACAGGAGGGCGGACTGCTCGACGCGGGCACCCTCGGCCCGCGCTACGTCCTCAACACCCACTTCTACGACCAGAAGGCCATCTCGGGCATCCTCATGTGGGGCAAGGCGGGGGACGGCCAGTACGCGTCCGACTTCGCCACGGTACGGGACCGGGCCGCAGCGGCCGGGACGGCGGCCGTCGTCTCCGAGTTCGGCCACCCGCTCTCCGGAACGGTCGCGGACAAGGCCCCCACCGTCGACAAGGCGATGTACCAGGCCCTGGACTCCCGGCTCTCCGGGGCCACCTGGTGGTCGGGGGCGGCCTCGTCCGGACCGGTCCTGTCGGGGACCCAGTGGCAGTGGGACATCTACAGCGGCCGCCACCACGAGCTCATGAACGACAACCCCGACAAGATCCTGACCTCGGGCGACGCCTGGAACGACGAGGACATGTCCGCCGTGCGCCTCGACGACTCGGGCACGGCCGTGCTCCGCCAGGACGCCCGGCTGCTCGACCGTCTCTACCCGGCCGCCACCGCGGGTTCCGCCCTCGCCTTCACCTACGAGGACCGCTCCCGCGACGGCTCCACCACCCTGACCTGGAACGCGGTCCCGGCGAGTCTGCCGCAGGTCTCCCGGCTGGTGGGAACGGGCCAGTACGGCCTGCTCGTCTGGCGCTCCGACGGCGGCACGGCACCGACCGAACTCCATCTGCCGGCCTCGTTCCCCGTCGCGGCCACGACGGTCGTGTCCGACCTCGGCGCGGTCCTCTCGCCGCCCGCCTACTCCTCGGCCACGCCCGTCGCCGTGGCTCCCGAACCGGGCGGCACCGGAAGCCGCCGCCTCCTGCTCACCGCCTCCGGCCCGGGAGCCGTGCACTACGCGCTCGTGACGAACGGCGCGAGCGCCCCGTCCGCCGCCCTGCTGGAGGGGGCCCGGACCGAACTCGCCGCCTGGGCCGCCGCCCGGTTCGGCTGAGCGCGGGCCGGTCAACTGCCCGACGGACCGGTCCAGTTCGCTGCCACATGGCCGAGCCGGACCCGCTGGGGGTGGTCGCCTACCGGCACCGACACCGTCTTCAGTCCGGTCTCGAAGTCGATGGCGGTGATCTGGTCGGCACCGCTCTCGGAGACGACGCAGTCCTTGCCGTCCCCGCTCACGGTCGCCCAGTAGGGCTTGGACGCGGGGACCAGCGGGCCCTCCTGGAGGGTCGCGCGGTCGACGACCGTCGCGTAGTCGTCCATCGTCCCGGCGACGCACAGCTTGGTGCCCGAGGGGTTCATCGAAATGCCGTGGTGGCGCGAGTCGTTGACCCAGGTCGTGCGGTCACTGCTGGTGGCGGGGTTCTTCGGGAGGGTCTTCACCCGGGTGATCTTGTCGGTGGCCACGTCGTACTCCAGGAAGCCGTTGAAGAACGACACCTGGAAGTACAGCTTGGACTCGTCCGGTGAGAACACGGCCGGGCGGACGGCGTCGGAGAAGTCCCTGAGGCCGATGGCGTCGAGGCGCTGGCGCATGTCGATCACCTTGACCTGCTTGAACGTGGCCGCGTCGACCACGGTGATCTTCCGGTCGCCCTTCGTCCAGTCCAGCCAGGGATCGTCGAGGGCGGTGGTGACGTCACCGATGGCCATGTTCCAGATGTACTTGCCGTCGTGGGTGAAGATGTTCTCGTGCGGCTTGTCGCCGGTGGCGAACGAGCCGAGCTGGACACCGGTGGCGATGTCGAGCACATGGACGGTGTTGGCGGTGGAGGCCGAGACCGCGACCCGGGTGCCGTCGGGCGACACGGCCATGTGGTCCGAGCGGTAACCCGCCACGGGGAAACGCCAGTTGATCCGCCCGGTGGAGAGGTCGATCGAGACGACGTCGGCGAAGCTCGGACGCGAGACCACCACCGACCTGCCGTCCGGCGTGGAGTACATGTCGTCGACGAACTGGTCGTGCCCCTCGCCCACCCCGTTGCGGATCCCCATGAAGTAGGCCCACTTGATCGGATCGGCGTTGATCGCCGCCATCCGCTCGGCCTTGTCCGGGATGACGTTGATCCGGCCGACCTTCGCGAAGTCGCCGGTGGACCGGACGACGTCCGCGGTGCCTTCCCAGTTGTTGCCGACGAACATCACCTCGCGCAGATCGGTGGCGGAGGCCGTGGCTCCCGCGGCGGAGGCGGCGGTCGCCGTTCCGCCGACGGTGAGCGTGAGCGCGGCGGCGAGCGTGCAGAGGTGTCTCGTTCCGAGGACGGCCATGGAGGGTCCCTGTCGTAGTGGGGGAGTGCGGGTGAGGGCACCGTGAAACCGGGCGCGTGCCGGGCGTGGGCGGAGCTTGCCTGTCGCGATCATGACAAGCGAGAATCTGAACACGCGCGCTTTCAAAGTGCACTTACTGGAAAGTAAGGAGTGGGGGAGCCTCTTCACAAGGGGTGGTACGCGAGAAAATCGTGGCAGGGGCGGACGTCGTTCCACATCGGGTCCCGGGGAGGAACGCGTGGCGGGCAGGCTCAGACAGCCCACCGGCCGCTACGGTGGCAGGACGGCGGAGGAACGGCAGGCGGAGCGCCGCCGCCGCTTCCTCGACGCCGGGCTCCGGCTGTTCGGCGCCGGTCCCGGCTACCGCGCCACCACCGTGGCGGCCCTCAGCGAGGCGGCGGGACTGTCCACACGCCAGTTCTACGAGGAGTTCCGCGGCCTCGAGGACGTACTGGCGGCCCTCCATCTGCAGGTCAACGACTGGGCCGAGGAGGCCGCCCTGGCCGCCCTCGCCGAGGCCCGGGACCTGCCGCTCGCCGAGCGTGCCACCGCCCTCTTCCGCGCCTACGCGGCGAACGTGACCGGCGATCCGCGCCGCATCCGCATCACCTTCGTGGAGATCATCGGCGTGAGCGCGCGGCTGGAGGAGCAGCGGCTGGCCCGCCGGGCCCGCTGGGTGGACTTCATCTGCGGAGAGGCCGCCGCGGCCGTGGCCCGGGGAGAGGCGGAGCCGCGCGACCACCGGCTGGCCGCCACCGCCTTCATCGGCAGCGTCAACGGCCTGCTGCACGACTGGAACGCCGGCTGGGTGGACGCGACCCTGGACGAGGTGGTCGAGGAACTGGTCCGCCAACTGCTGTCCATCCTGCGCCCGGCCGACGGGGGCACGGTTGGGCCGGCCGCCCCGTAGCGAGCTGCGGGCCCCACGCCCGCGCGCTTCCCGGCCTCGGGCTCCGCGTCCGGGCTCCGGGCCCGGGCTTGGGGCTCCGGGCTCGCGACCCCGGCTCCGGGCTCCGGCCTCGCACGCCGGGCCCGGGCCGGGGCCCCGGTCCCAGGCTCCGCGTCCCCGAGCCGCGCTCTCGGCCCCGGAGCTCTGCAACCCGGCCCCGGGCTCCGTAACACGGCTCCGGGCTCCGGGCCCCGTGTTCCGGGGGCCGCGCTCCCGGCCCCCGGGTTCGGGCTCTGCGACCCGGCCCCGAGGACATGCAACCCGGTTCCGGGCTCCGTTCCCGAGGCTCCGTGTTCCCTGGGGGCCGTGCTCCCGGCCCCGGGCTCCGCAACCCGGGCCCGTGCCCTGGCCCCGGGTTGCATGTCCTCGGGGCCGCGCTCCCGGCCCGCACCTCGCGCTCCCGGGGTCGCGAGGCGTCCGCGTGTCACCGCGTTCGTCGCGTGCCCGGCCCGTGCCGGTCGTGCCCGAGGCCGGTGGGCCCAGCCGCGCCACCCCGTGGACCCGGGGGCACGTTCACCGCTCGTACATGGGGGAGTTTGGCGCGTTCACGCCCCTTTCGGACGCCTCACCGGCGGTGCAGGGCTCCCCAAGGACGCGTTCGTGGCGCAAAGTTGCTCTGGCTCGTCATCATGACGAATGATCGAATCGATGCTCGGACAAGGGGTGGTGGGGGTGGACTGCGTGCGAGCGAAGTCGTACATGGATCTGCATCGTGAGATGGCCGCGGACATCGCGGCGGAGCGGGAGTCCGCCCTCGGCATGCTGGGCCCGGGGGCCCCGTCCGTCCGGGCGGCGGTCGCCGAACTCCTGGCGCACCGGACCTTCGTCTACCCCCACTCCGTGCTGCCGATGATCGTCCACGCCGTGGAGACGGGGTCGCCCGGCCCGGCGGTCCCCCTGGCCGTCGTCCACGAACTGTGGTGGACCTCCGCGTGCTACCTCGACGACCTGGCCGACGGCCAGGCCGTCCTCGCCGCCGGGCGACTCAGCGAGAGCGAGGCACTGCTCGCCACGGTCGTCGGCGGGATCCCCCTGCCCCTGCTCGTGGTCCAGTCGCCGCGCATACCCGAGCGGGCCCGCGGCCCGCTGTCGGCCGAGGTCGTGCGGTGCTGGATCAGCGGGACCGAGGGGCAGTTGAGGGATCTGCGCGCGGACGCGGGCGCGGCCACGCGCGACGCCGTCGTCACGGCGTACCTCGGAAAATCGGGCGCGCCGTACAGCATGGTCACCGCCATGGCCGCGCGCCTGGCCGGCTGTTCGGACGAACGGGTCGAACGCTGGCGGGAGTTCGGCAACGTCTTCGGCATCCTGTGGCAGCTGTTCAACGACCAGCAGGACATCCTGACCGGCCGCGACGAGGACCTAGCCAACGGCACGGTCACCTATCTGCTGGCCTGCGCGCTGGAGGACGCCGAGGGGGTGTCCGCGGCCCATGTCCTGGACCTGCACGCCGCCGCCCGGCACTCGCCCGACGCCCGGGAGGCCCTCACCGCCATCCTCCTCGCACCGGAGGTGCTGCGCCGGTACGAGGACGACATCAACGCGTTCCGCGACCGGGCGCACCGGCTGCTGGACGAACTCGGGGGCGAGGCCGCCCACTCGGCGGTGCTGCACGACTTCGTGGACCGGGCCTCCCCGATGCTCCTGCGCGCGGTGGAGCCCCTCGCCCGGACGGTCCCGACCCAGCTCTGACGACGGCCCGGCCGTCCTCGCGGCCGGGCAGGCCTCACATGGGGCTGTCCCCGCCTGAGGCCGTCCTCACCTGCGGCGCGCGCCGGGCGGGCGACACTCAGCGGTGCCGGATGTGCGGCCTTCGGGGTGTGGCAGGGGCCGCGGGGTGCGGACGCGATCGCGCGGTCCGCAGGATCGACTCCAGCAGGGAGGCGGACGCGCGCAGCCCCGCGGTGGAGAGCGGGCGCCGCCGCCGGTACCGGTCGGGACGGGACCTCCCCATGGCCGCGCCCGCCGAGAAGGTCCAGGTCAGACGTGATGTGACCTGGACCTTCGGCCAGTACCTCCCTACTCGTCCCATGCCTGGACCAGTGTCTGCTCGACGATCTTGCCGTCGCGCAACGACATCATCGACGTACTCAGCACCCGTACCCCGTCCCCGTACACGCAGGTCTCGGAGTAGGCGACGTGGTCGCCCTGGACGACGCACTGGTCCATCTTGTGCGTCATGTCCCGGCTGTAGACGTCCTCGAGCATCTCGCCGATCTCGGCGCGCCCGTGTTTGACCATCGGGTGACTGGGCTGGGTGTTCCGGTCGACGATGCGCAGTTCCGCGTCGTCCGCGTAGAGCGACAGCAGATCTGCCGCACTGTGTCCTTCAATGCCCCGGCGCAGCGCCTCGGTGTCGAAGGCGGGGGCTGTCGCTGTGCCCATGGGTGACCTCCTCAGGAAGGCGTGGACCGGCGGCGAGCCGGCCGCCGAGCGCCTCAGTATCGAGCGTCCTCCGCCTCGGGGCCCACGGCAAACGCAGACGCCGGATCCGCCTCTCGGGTGAGCGAGGGCGGGGGACCGTGTCCGCCCCGGGGGCCGGGCCGTTGCTGATTGCATGATCTCAACACGACGTATCGTCGCCGCCGTTGGTCTCGCCGTCGGCGTCACGGGGCTCGCCGCGCCGATGGCGACGGCCGCGGACGCCGGGGCCCACGGCGCCGGCCAGCTGAACCCCATCACCACGCTCGACTCGATCGCGACGAGCGACATCCCCGCCGCGCAGCAGGCGCAGCTCCCGCGGCCGTCCGGCCAGCTCGCGGGTCTGAACCGGCTGTACGAACTGAACCAACTGCACCAGGTGACCGACCTCGCCGCACCGGTGACCGGCCTGCTCCCCGGCATCGAGGCCTAGGGCCTGTCCGACAATTCCCGTCTGCCCGGCGGCGCCATGCGTGATGGCGGGCTCCGGCGGAACCGTGGTGTTCCGGTGGAGCCCGCCGAGTGGGGCGACGGGCTCGGGGCGGCGTTCGGGGGCGGTGCCCGGGGTGATCACCCGGCCCGGTCGCGTACCGTCGTGCGGAACGCGATCGGTGCCTGTCCGGCCCGCTGGTGGAAGTACTTGGCGAAGTTCGTGGCACTGGAGAAGCCCAGCCGGTCGGCGATGCGGGCGGCGGCCAGATCGGTGTGGGCGAGCAGCCGCTTGGCCTCCAGGACGACCCGGCGGTCGATGAACTCCTTCGCCCCGACGCCCGCCGATTCCAGGGCGGCCCGGGACAGCGTGCGGGCCGAGTAGCCGAGGGCGAGGGCGTAGTCGTCCACCCGGCGGGTGCGCGCGAAATCCCGTTCGACGCTCGCACGGAACCGCAGAAAGGTTTCACTGGCTCCGCCGCCCGGACTTCCGGCCCCCTCCAGATGGGTCAGCCGCAGGATCAGGACGTCCAGCAGATGACGTAGGACGACACCGTGCGCGTCGCGCGGCAGCGGGCCCCGGGCCCGGAACTCGTGCGCCAGATGCGCGCCGGCCACCCGCAACGAGGTGAGGGCCTCGCCGTCCGGTGTGCGCAGCACATGGGCGTGCGGGTCGTCGAGCCGGGCCGCCCGGACGGTGGCCGGGCCCGGGAAGTCCCGGTCGAAGGTGATCAGTGTGCCCTCGGCCCGCGCGAGGTCGCCCCACTGCACGACCTGCCCGGGACGCGTCCACAGCCAGCCGTCGGGCCCGATGTCGTGGGGCGTGAAGTCCACGGTCTGGCGCAGGGTGCCCGAGGTGAGCGTGAGCACCTGGTGGACAGCGGGCCGCTGCGGCGCGCCGAGACCCGTGCCCCGGACGCGGGGCCGGGCGCGCAGCGCGGCGAGCGAGATCACTTCCAGGCCGGCGGGGGCGCCGAACGGGGGCGCGAAGACGTTCCCGGGGACGGCCTGCCCGGCCGGGGGGCGGTGTTTGACCATGATCAGTCGCCTGGGTATCCGGTGGGACGTGCCTTGCCGCCCGGTCGGGGCCGGCCGCGCGGGGCCGGCCGCCGTCGTGGCGGGAAGGAGGCATCACGATAGAGGAGAGCCGGGCCGTCGCCAAGGAACCGTCACGGGCTTCTTCGCCGGGGTGCGGGTGCGGGCACGGCCCCGGACCGGGTGCCGAGACCCGGGACCGGGACTCGGCACCGGGACCGGGACCGGAGACCCGGCACCGGGACCCGCGACCCTGCACGCGGACCGAGACCCGTGTCCCCGGGCCGAGAACCGTGGCTGCGACCTGCGACCTGCGACCTGCGACCTGCGACCTGCGACCTGCGACCTGCGACCTGCGACCTGCGGCCCGGCACGCGGACCGAGACCCGTGACTGCGACCTGCGGCCCGCGAACCGCGAACCGGCACCCGGGACCGCGAACCGGCACCCGGGACCGCGAACCGACATCCGGGACCGCGACCCGGCACCCGCGGCCCGCGAACCGCGACCCGGCACCCGGGACCGCGACCCGGCATCCGGGACCGCGACCCGCGGCCCCGGCACCGCGGCCCGGAACTGCGACCAGTGACCCGGTACCGCGGGCCCGGTTCCGGGGTGCGGTCCGGGTGCCGGGGTCATCCAGCGGCCGCGAGGAACTGGGTGGCGGCCAGTTCGGCGTAGAGCGGGTCCGCCTCGACGAGCTCGCGGTGGGTGCCCACCGCCCGGACGCGGCCCGCGTCCATCACCACGATCCGGTCGGCCGACGTCACGGTGGACAGCCGGTGCGCCACCACCAGCACCGTCGTCGTACGGGCCACGTCCGCGACCGTGTCGCGCAGCGCCGCCTCGTTGACGGCGTCGAGCTGCGAGGTGGCTTCGTCCAGGAGCAGCAGCCGGGGGCGGCGCAGCAGGGCCCGGGCGATGGCCACGCGCTGGCGCTCACCGCCGGACAGCTTGGTGCCGCGATGGCCGACCAGCGTGTCCAGACCGTTCGGCAGCCGGCCCACGAGGCCGTCCAGACGGGTCGTCCTCAGCACCCGGGCCAGCTCGCCCTCGTCGGCCTCCGGATTGCCGAGCAGGAGGTTGTCGCGCAGGGAGCCCGACAGCACGGGCGCGTCCTGCTCCACGTAGCCGATGGCGGACCGGAGCCGGGGCAGCTCCCAGGCGTCCAGCGCGAGGCCGTCCACGCTGATGACCCCCGCCTCCGGCTCGTAGAAGCGCTCGATGAGCGAGAACACGGTGGTCTTGCCCGCGCCGGACGGGCCGACGAACGCGGTCAGGCCCCGGGCGGGCACGGCGAACGTCACACCCTGGTGGACGTACGGCAGATCGTCGGCGTACCGGAAGCGGACGTCCTCGAAGGCGAGGGCCGCCGGCGGCGCGCCCGGTGCCGGCAGCGGCGCGGGCGGGGCGGCGGGCTCGGCCGGCAGCCGCAGCGCCTCCTGGATACGGGCGAGCGCGGCGGTGCCGCTCTGGTACTGGGTGACCGCGCCGACCACCTGCTGGATCGGCGACATCAGATAGAACACGTACAGCAGGAAGGCGACCAGCGTGCCGACGGGGATGGCGCCGGTGGCGACCCGCGCACCGCCCACCGCGAGGACGGTGATGAAGGCGATCTGCATCGCCAGACCGGCCGTGTTGCCCGCGGCCGCCGACCACCTGGCCGCCCGCACGCTCTGCCGCCAGGACTCCTCGGCGGCCGCGTGGACGGTTCGCTCCTCACGGTCCTCGGCGCCCGACGCCTTGACCGTCCGCAGCGCGCCGAGGGTCCGCTCCAGCGAGGCCCCCATCGCCCCGACGGCGTCCTGGGCCCGCCTGCTCGCCCGGTTGATGCGCGGCACGATCAGGGCGAGCACCGTGCCCGCGCACAGCACGACGCCCAGCGTGACGCCGAGCAGCACCGGGTCGACCAGGCCCATCAGCGCCACCGTCGCGACGAGGGTCAGGCCGCCGGTGCCGAGGCCGACCAGGGAATCGGTGGTGACCTCGCGCAGCAGGGTCGTGTCGGAGGTGATGCGTGCCATCAGGTCACCGGGCTCGCTGCGGTCCACGGCGGGGATGCGCAGCCGCAGCAGGTACGACGACAGCGTGCGCCGCGCGCCCAGCACCACCGACTCCGCGGTGCGCCGCAGCACGTACGAACCGAGCGCCCCCACCGCCGCGTTGGTCACGACCAGGGCCGCCATGCCGAGCAGGGCCCGTCCGATCGGCCGGTCCTGCGACAGGTCGTCGATGAGCCCGCGCGCCACCAGCGGCAGCAGCAGACCGGTGGCCCCGGTCGCCAGCGCCAGCAGAGCGCCCCCGAACAGCGCCCGGCGGTGCGGTCGTACGTAGCCGAGCAGCAGGCGCCACGGGGGCATCTCGGGCGCGGTCTCGGTCAGGGTCACGGCGCTCCTCACGGGAGTTGGGACGGGCGTTCAGGCTACGTCGGCGACGCGCCCGCACCGGCCCCGGCCGCCGTGACGGCGCGCGGACTCAGCGCAGCCGTCGCGCGAGGGCCGCGAGTGTGGCGTCCAGGTCCGCTGGGCGGGGCCGGTTGTGCGGGAGCTTCGAGAGCAGCGCGGCCATGCCGCAGGTGTCGGTGAGGGCGGAGAAGACCAGGCCGCCCGCGACGCCGGCGGAGAGCAACTGCCAGGCGGGGTGCAGGAGTCCGAGACCGAGGCCGGCGAGGACGACCGCCCCGGCGGTCAGCCGGACCTGGCGTTCCATGGACATGCCGGTCCGGGCGGCGCCGGCCGGGCGGTGCAGTTCGTGGCCGCGCTCCGCCCAGGCGCCGGTGCCGCCGGTGAGGGTGGCCGCCGGTACCCCGTGCTCGGCCAGCCGGGCGCAGGCGTTCGCCGAGCGGGCGCCGGAGCGGCAGACCACGAGGAGTTCGGCGCCGGCGCCGGTGAGCACGGGCAGCGCGCGGTCGAGCCGGTCCATCGGGATGTTCAGGGCGCCCGGCAGGTGTCCTGAGGCGTATTCGCCGGGGGTGCGGACGTCGATCACGGTCAGCTCGCCGAGGCGGCTGTGGGCCTGGTCGGCGTCGAGGGCGACGGGGCTGTTCATGGGGAGTGTCATCCTTGCTCTTCGGGGGTGCCCCACAGGGCGGAGTACGATACCCCTAGGGGTATGGACGGAGGAGTGTTCGTGGAACTGGAACTCGCGGGTGACGAGCTGAAGTCGGTGCTGAACCGGCTGCGCCGGGCGCAGGGACAGATCTCCGGGGTGATCCGGATGATCGAGGAGGGGCGCGACTGCGAGGAGGTCGTGACCCAGCTCGCCGCCGCCTCGCGCGCCCTGGACCGGGCCGGGTTCGCGATCATCGCGACCGGGCTCCAGCAGTGTCTGACCGACGTCGGGAACGGCGCGAAGAACGGTGAGACCAGTGAGCAGATGCGGGCCCGGCTGGAGAAGCTCTTCCTGTCGCTGGCCTGAGCCTCACAGCACGACGTCCAGCAGCATCAGCCCCGCCACGGCCAGCAGCGCCCAGGCGAAGATCCGCTGCAGCGTGCCGCCCGAGACCCGGGCGGCCAGCCGCTTGCCGTCCCAGGCGCCGAGGACGGCCGCCCCGGCGAACGGCGCGACGACCGCCCAGTCCAGGTTCTGCGCCGTTCCCGCGCGGGCCAGCAGCGCGGCGAGCGAGTTCGCGGTGATCACCAGCAGGCTGGTGCCGACGGCCGCCCGCATCCGCAGTCCCACGACGTTCACCAGGGCCGGTACGGCGAGGAAGCCGCCGCCGACACCGAGGACGCCGGTCACCGCGCCGAGGCCGGCGCCCGTTCCGGTGATGCGGCCCGCTCCCGCGGGCGACGTTCCCGGCCCTGCGGTGGCGGGCCGCAGCATCCGGACCGCCGCCAGGCCCGCGATCAGCGAGAAGGCGCCGGTCAGCAGGGCGGGAGGCAGCTGTCCCGAGACCGCCCCGCCGAGCGCCGCCGGGATCAGCCCGGCCGCCGCGAACAGGGCTCCGGCCCGCCAGCGGACGGTGCCCTGCCGGGCGTGCCCCGAGAGCGCGGTGGCAGAGGTGACGGTGACGATGACCAGGCTCGCGGTGGTGGCCGCGGAGGGGGTGAACCCCAGCAGATAGATCAGGGCGGGCACGGTCAGCACGCTCCCACCGCCCCCCAGCGCCCCGAGCGCCAGCCCGGTCACGGCCCCGGCGACGAGCGCGAGGATCAGGACGCTCACGCGGCGGGGTCCTCGAACGCGCTGCCGCTCCCGGAGGCGGAGGGGCCGGCGGGGTCGGTCGTACCGGCGACGGTGTCCGTGGACGTCCGGCCGCTGTCGGGGGCGGCGGCGGGCGTCGCAGCTGCGGCCGGGCTCGTGGGAGTTCCACTGCCACCGGGGGCGGCCGGGGCGACGGGAGTCGCGGGATGCGCGGAGTGGCCGGGAGCGGGGGCGGGCGAGGGGGCCTGGGCCATCGGCAGGCCTGATGCGAGCGCCGAGGCGAACGAGTCGTCGACGGCCACGACCTCCCGGCCCGCCGCGTCCAGCAGCGAGGCGGCGATCGCGGCCCGCATGCCCCCGGCGCAGTGCACCCAGACGGTGCCGGCGGGTATCTCCCCGAGCCGGTCCCGCACCTGGTGGACGGGGATGTGCACCGACCCCGCGACATGGCCCCCGGCCCGCTCGGCGTCGCGCCGGACGTCCAGGACCACGGGCCGCGCGGGGGAGGCGTAGGCCTCGGCCAGCGCGGCGAAGGAGGCGCGGCGGAAGGAGCGCGGCCGGGCGTCCTCGCCCACCCAGTCGGCCGGCGAGCCGACCGCGGCGGCGGCCGGCCGGTCGATCCCGACCCGCGCCAGTTCCCGCTGCGCGCGGGCGAGTTGTTCCGGCGACTCGGCGAGCAGGGTGACCGGCCTGCCCCAGGGCAGCAGCCAGGCCAGGTACACGGCGAGCTGCCCGTCCGCCTCGAAGTTGAAGGCTCCGGCCACGTGTCCCGCGGCGAACGCCAGCCGGCTGCGCAGGTCGACGACCCATTCGCCGGCCGCGAGCCGCGCGGCGATCTCCGCCGCGTCGGCGAGCGCGGGCGGTGTCAGGTCGACCGGGGCCGGGCCCTGCGCGTTGGCGGGGCCCATGTGGGCGTAGTACGCGGGCACGTCGTCGAGGCCGGCGAGCAGGTCCGCGACGAACGCGTCGACGTCCTTGACCAGGGCCTCGTTCCCGGCGCGCTCACGTCCGATCGTCGTCGCGTCACCGTCGGCGGACCCGGCGGAGCAGAAGCTGCCGAAGCCGTGGGTGGGCAGGACGGCCGTGTCGTCGGGCAGCTCGGCGGCGAGCCGGTGCGCCGACGCGTGCTGGGCGCGGGCCAGTTCACGGGTCAGCCGCGGTTCGACCAGATCGGGCCGGCCGACCGTGCCGATGAGCAGCGAGCCGCCGGTGAAGGCCGCCACGTCCCGGCCGTCGTCCTGGAGGACGTACGCGGTGTGGTGCGGGGTGTGGCCGGGGGTGGCCAGCGCCCGCAGGGTCAGCCCGGCGTCGATCTCCACCGTGTCCCCGTCGGACACGGGGACACGGTCGAAGGCGACCCGGGCTCCGGCCGGGACCAGGTAGGCGGCCCCGGTGAGCCGGGCCAGCTCCAGTCCGCCGCTCACGTAGTCGTTGTGCAGGTGCGTCTCGACGACGTGCGTGATCCGGGCGCCCCGACGGGCGGCGGCTGTGATCACCTGCTCGACGTCCCTGGGCGGGTCGACGGCGACGGCGGCACGCGGGCCGCCCGCCAGATAGCTCCGGTTGCCCAGGCCCGCCACCTCGATGGTGTCGACGAAGAACACGGTCGCACTCCTCTCCCGCGGGAAGCCCGAGGGCTTCCCGGCTCGGTGAAAATTACCCCCGGGGGTATATCCACCGTAGCAGAGGTACCCCCGGGGGTATCCGAGAGATCGTGGCGAGGCCCCCTCGGGCCGGTGGGCCCGGCGCGGGAGCCCGCCCGGGGACCCGCGCCCGGGGCCGCCGCGCCCTACCTGGCCTTCTACCGGCGGGTCACCCCGTAGGGTCGGTCGGTGGAAGGTCCATCTAGGGAAGGGCTCATTCACATGGCGCAGGAAGTACGGGGCGTGATCGCACCGGGCAAGAACGAGCCGGTGCGCGTCGAGACGATCGTCGTGCCCGATCCGGGGCCCGGCGAGGCCGTGGTGAAGATCCAGGCCTGCGGCGTCTGCCACACGGACCTGCACTACAAGCAGGGCGGCATCAACGACGACTTCCCGTTCCTGCTCGGCCACGAGGCGGCCGGGGTCGTGGAGTCGGTCGGCGCCGGAGTCACGGACGTGGCCCCCGGCGACTTCGTGATCCTCAACTGGCGTGCGGTGTGCGGACAGTGCCGTGCCTGTCTGCGCGGACGCCCCTGGTACTGCTTCGACACCCACAACGCGAAGCAGAAGATGACCCTGAAGGACGGCACCGAACTGTCCCCGGCCCTCGGCATCGGAGCCTTCGCCGAGAAGACGCTGGTCGCGGCCGGACAGTGCACCAAGGTCGACCCGTCGGTCTCCCCGGCCGTGGCCGGACTCCTCGGCTGCGGAGTGATGGCCGGGATCGGTGCCGCCATCAACACGGGCAACGTCGGACGCGGTGACACCGTGGCCGTGATCGGCTGCGGCGGCGTCGGGGACGCGGCGATCGCGGGCTCCCGGCTCGCGGGCGCGGCGAAGATCATCGCCGTGGACATCGACGACCGCAAGCTCGCGACCGCCGAGAAGCTCGGGGCCACGCACACGGTCAACTCCCGGAACACGGACGCCGTCGAGGCGATCCGCGAGCTCACCGGCGGCTTCGGCGCCGACGTCGTCATCGAGGCCGTCGGCCGCCCCGAGACCTACCAGCAGGCCTTCTACGCCCGCGACCTCGCCGGAACCGTCGTCCTCGTCGGGGTGCCCACCCCCGACATGAAGCTCGAACTCCCGCTGATCGACGTCTTCGGCCGCGGCGGCTCCCTCAAGTCGTCCTGGTACGGCGACTGTCTGCCCTCCCGCGACTTCCCGATGCTGATCGACCTGCACCTCCAAGGACGCCTGGACCTGGGCGCGTTCGTGAGCGAGACGATCGCCCTGGACGACATCGAGGCGGCCTTCGAGCGGATGCACCACGGCGACGTGCTGCGGTCGGTGGTGGAGTTCTGATGGTCGCGCGCATCGAACACCTCGTCACCTCGGGCACGTTCGAGCTCGACGGCGGCACCTGGGAGGTCGACAACAACGTGTGGATCGTCGGCGACGACCACGAGGCCGTCGTGATCGACGCCGCACACGACGCCGACGCGATCGCCGAGGCGCTGGGCGACCGCCGGCTGCGCGGGATCGTCTGCACCCACGCCCACAACGACCACATCGACGCCGCCCCGGCCCTGGCGGACCGCACCGGGGCCACCATCTGGCTCCACCCCGACGACCTGCCGCTGTGGAAGCTCACCCACCCCGACCGCATGCCCGACGCCTGGCTCCAGGACGGCCAGGTGATCGAGGCGGCGGGCACCGACCTGACCGTGCTGCACACCCCGGGCCACGCCCCCGGCGCGGTCTGCCTCTATGACCCGGGCCTGGGCACCCTCTTCTCCGGCGACACCCTCTTCCAGGGCGGCCCCGGAGCCACCGGCCGGTCCTACTCCCACTTCCCGACGATCATCGAGTCGATCCGCGACCGGCTGCTCACCCTGCCGGCCGACACCGTCGTACGGACCGGACACGGCGAGACGACCACCATCGGGGCGGAGGCTCCCCACCTGGAGGCGTGGGTCGCCCGCGGCCACTGACCCGGCACCCCGTGCCGCCGGCGCGGCGACACGGGGAGAACGCCGGACGGATACCTGACAGAAGATGTCCGGCTTCTAGGAGAGGCTCGGAGCGAGAGACGGGCTCGGGCCTGTCCGGCGATTCCCGTCGGACGGGCCCGGGACCCGACGACGCTACGCGCACGGAGGTCGGACATGTCAGGGCCGTCGCAGGAAACACTGCGGGACAAGGTCGCGCTGGTGGCGGGCGCGACCCGCGGCGCGGGCCGCGGAATCGCCGTGGAACTGGGCGCGGCCGGCGCCACCGTCTACGTGACCGGCCGCAGCACCCGGGAGCGGCGCTCGGAGTACGACCGCCCCGAGACCATCGAGGACACGGCCGACCTCGTCACCGCGGCGGGCGGACGCGGGATCGCGGTCCCGACCGACCATCTCGTCCCGGCCGAGGTGGAGACCCTCGTCGCCCGGATCGCCGACGAGCAGGGCCGCCTCGACGTCCTGGTCAACGACATCTGGGGCGCCGAGAAACTCTTCGAGTGGGACACCCCCCTGTGGGAGCACGACCTCGACAACGGCCGCAGGATGCTCCGGCTCGCCGTCGAGACCCACGCGATCACCAGCCATCACGCGCTGCCCCTGCTGCTGCGCACGCCCGGCGGCCTCGTCGTCGAGATGACCGACGGCACCGCCGAGTACAACCGGGACACCTACCGGGTCTCCTTCTTCTACGACATCGCCAAGGCCTCCGTGCTGCGCATGGCGTTCGCCCTCGGACACGAACTGGGCCCGCGCGGTGCCACCGCCGTGGCGCTCACCCCGGGCTGGATGCGCTCGGAGATCATGCTGGAGGCCTTCGGCGTGACCGAGGAGAACTGGCACGACGCCGAGGAGCGCGAGCCGCACTTCGCCATCTCCGAGACGCCGTACTACGTGGGGCGCGCGGTCGCCGCGCTCGCCGCGGACCCCGGACGCGCGCGCTGGAACGGGCAGTCCCTCTCCAGCGGGCAGCTCGCCCAGGTGTACGGCTTCACCGACCGGGACGGCAGTCGCCCGGACGCCTGGCGCTACATGGTCGAGGTGCAGGACAAGGGGGGACCGGCGGACGTCACGGGGTACCGCTGACCCCAGGCCCTTCGGGAGCAGGGGTGGCGCTGATCGCGGGCCGTCCAGGGAGCAGGGCACCGGGACCTGGAGCCGGGACCTGGAGTCCGGACGGACGTCTGTCGCTGCGGCGATCATGGAGGTAGCTTCCCTGCCATGACTGCGATGAGGCGCTTCGAGGGACACGGTGTTCTGATCACGGGCGCGGCCCGCGGCATCGGGGCGGCGACCGCCCGCCGCCTGGCCGCGGAGGGCGCGCACGTCCTGATCACCGACGTGGACGTGGCCGCGGCCGAGAAGACCGCCGCCGCGCTGCGCGAACTCGGCTCGCGCGCCGAGGCGTTCGGCTGCGACGTGGGCCGGCGGGCCGAGGTCGAGGCCGCGGTGGCGTACGCCGTCGACACCTTCGGCTCGCTCGACGTCCTGGTCAACAATGCCTACCGGTGCAGCCCCGACGCCCCGCTCTTCGAGGACGAGAGCGACGAGGACTGGGCCGCCGACCTCGACATCACCCTGACCGGCGCCTACCGCTGCGCCCGCGCCGCCCTGCCGCACCTGGTCGCCTCCGGCCGCGGGGCCATCGTCACGATCGGCTCGGTCAACGGGATCCAGGACTTCGGCAACCATGCCTACAGCGCGGCCAAGGCGGGGCTGATGTCGCTCACCCGCACCCTGGCCGGCCACGCGGCGGCCCGGGGTGTGCGCGTCAACCTCGTGGCGCCCGGGACGGTCCGCACCACGGCGTGGGAGGGCCACGAGGACGATCTCGCCGCCGCGTCCCGGCTCTATCCGCTCGGGCGGGTCGGCGAACCGGAGGACATCGCCGCCGCCGTCGCCTTCCTCGCCTCGCGGGACGCGGCCTGGATCACCGGCACGACCCTGTGCGTCGACGGCGGTCTGCTGGGCGTCAACAAGGGGTTCAGGGAGGCGGTCGGCGGCGAGCGCGAGGACGGGAGCTGAGTCGCGCGAAAAGGGGTGTGGTGCCGGGCCCGACGGCACCCTTCCTGACAGGATGGCCGCATGGAACGCGTACTTGGCATCGGCGGTTACTTCCTGCGGGCGGCCGACCCGGCGGCCCTCGGCGCCTGGTACCGGGAGTGCCTGGGCCTGGACGCCGACGAGAACGGCCTGTGGCGGCCGGACGCCGGGCCCACGGTGTTCGCGGCCTTCGAGTCCGGGACCGACTACTTCGGGTCCCCCGCCCAGCAGACCATGCTCAACTTCCGGGTCCGCGACCTGGACGCCATGCTCGCGCAACTGCGCGCCCGGGGAGCGGACGTGGCGCAGGAGACCCAGGACATGGACGGCGTCGGCCGGTTCGGCTGGGTCACCGACCCGGAGGGCAACCGGATCGAACTCTGGCAGCCCGCCTGACCCGGTACCAGGGAATCCCCCTGACCCGCCCGCCTGACCCGGGACCCGGCAGTCAGCTCCTGACCTGGGCCGCGGGACCCAGGCATCACCCCCTGACGCGGGCGGAGCCCCCGGTGCGGCCCCCGCCGCCCCGGCTCGTCACAGGCGCGGCCCCGCGCAGTGCCGCTCCACCGCCGCGAAGACCCGGTCCGTGTCGGCCTCGGACGTACGCCAGTTGCTGAACGCGGCCCGCAGCCCGTGGGTGCCGTCGTAGCAGGTCGGTGTCAGGAACGCCTCTCCCGAGGCGGCGACGGCGTCGGCCAGCGCCTGCACCCGCCGCTCGGTCGGGTCGTCGGCCAGCGTGAAGCACACGACGTTCAGCCGCACCGGCGCGAGCAGCCGCAGCCCGGGGGCTCGGGAGATCCGTTCGCCCAGACGCCGGGCGAGCGCGACGTTCCGTTCGACGATCTCGCGGTGCCCCGCGCGCCCGTAGGCGGCCAGCGAGAACCAGGCCGGGAGCGCCCGCAGCCGCCGGGAGTTCTCCGGCGTCAGATGCAGGAAGTCGGGATCGGCGCCGGGAAGTCCGAGATAGGGCGAGGCGTTGTGGAAGACCCGGACCTGGAGGTCCTGCCGGCGCGTGAACTGGACGGCCGCGTCGTAGGGGACGTTGAGCCACTTGTGCAGGTCGACACAGACGGAGTCGGCCTCGTCCAGGCCCGCCACCAGCGAGGAGAACGCGGGGGAGAGCGCGGCGAATCCGCCGAACGCGGCGTCGACGTGGAGCCAGAAGTCATGGCGCTCCCGGAGCGCGGCGACGGCCCGCAGATCGTCGAAGTCGACGGTGTTCACGGTGCCCGCGTTCGCCACGACGACGGCCGGACGCCCGCCCAGCGCGCCGAGCGCCGCGTCGAGGCGCTCGACGTCGACGGCCTCGCGGTTGCCGGGCAGCACCGGCACCCGGCGCAGACTGCCCCGGCCGAGGCCGAGCACGGACAGCGCCTTGGCGACGCTCGAGTGGGGACTGCCGGAGAGCACGTCCACCGGACCGAGCGCCCCGACCCCGTCGTCCGACACCGAGACACCGAGGCGCTCGCCGAGCCACTCGCGCGCGATGGCGAGCCCGACCGTGTTCGAGGCCGTCGCGCCGCTCACGAACGCCCCGTGGTGCTCCGCGCCGAGTCCGAACAGTTCGCGCAGCCAGCCCAGCGTCTCGTGCTCCAGCGCACTCGCGGACGAACCGGCGGCGCCGGACACGTTCTGGTCGTAGGCGCCCGTCAGCCAGTCCCCGGTGAGCGCGGCGGGTGTCGCTCCGCCGGTGACGAACCCGAGGTAGCGCGGCCCCGCGGAGCCGGAGAACCCCGGTGCCCAGCGCCCGGCGAACCGGGCCAGGGCGTCCTCGGCGCCGGCGCCCTCCTCCGGGAGCGGGTCGGGGGCGGGCGCCTTGGCAAGCCCGGCGACGGGACGCCGGTCGAGGCCGCCCGTCTCCTGGACGGCGAAGTCCCGGGCAGCTTGCAGGAGTTCGGGGAGACGGGCGAGGTCGTCGGAGAGCGCGGGGTCCATGACAGCAGCCTAGAAGCAACATCCGCCCGGCGAGCGGTCCACTTCGGGGACGGTGGACCCGAGTCGTAGCGGCGAGGAATGTCACTGTTTCGTCCCTGTCTGAGCGGCCGTACAACGCAATACCCTCGAGCGCGGTCTAGTAGACGTCGAAGCGATGGACACGAACAGGAAGGTCCGCCATGGGGGACACAAGGAGAAGAGGAGCCGTCGCGCTCGGACTCACCGGGCTGGTGGCACCGCTCACCCTGGCGCTGGGGGCGGCGCCCGCGCAGGCGGCGAGCTGTACGACGGCCGCGGGCCCGTACCAGAAGCAGGTGGAGAAGTTCCTCGGGCGACCCGTCGACGGCCGGCAGTCCACCGCCGACTGCAAGGCGATCCAGGCCTTCCAGAACAAGCACGGCATAACCCCGAACATCGGGTACGCGGGTCCCGTCACCTGGGGCGTGATGGACCTCATGAACAAGCAGAAGGCCGTGGGGAGCACCCCCAACCGGAGCGGCGCCTGCCCCGTGAACAAGGGCCGGATCGCCTGCGTCAACCTCACGCTCCAGCTCAGCTGGATCCAGGACGGCAGCCGCCTCGTCTACGGTCCGGTCCCGGTCCGCACGGGCCGGGACGGCTACGAGACCCGCACCGGTCTGAAGAAGATCTACTGGCGCGACATCGACCACGTCTCGAGCATCTACAACGTGTCCATGCCGTACAGCCAGTTCTTCGACGGCGGTCAGGCCTTCCACTCGGTGGGTCTGAGCATGTGGAACCCGCCCGGTTCGCACGGCTGCGTCAACATGACCCCGACCACGGCCAAGAAGTACTGGTCGCTGCTCAGGAACGGTGACGACGTGTTCGTCTACGGGCGCAAGCCCGGCACGTGAGCGAGTGACGAGCTTCACGGTCCGTTATGTCGTGCGATGGGTCTTTACTCACATCATCTTCACGTCCAGGGCCGTATGCTTCACGCCATGTGCACCACTCTTGACAACGACACTCAGCGATCCGCTGCCGAAGTCAACGAGGAGATCCGGGCTCTCTGGTTCCGGGCAGGTGGGTCGCTGAACATGGACGAGCGGCGTGAGTACCAGCGCCTCGTCCTGGAGTGGGCGAAGGCCACCCCGTCGTCCTCCGCGACCCGGGCCGCCTGACCCTCCGCGTCCGGCAGGGCTCCCCGTCCCGGGGAGCCGTCGCCTCGGACCTTCGGCACCGCGAAGCGGCGCCCCGGAGCCGGCTCCGGTCCTCGGGACCGGCTCCCCACCCAACTCTCTTCGCCCCGGCCCCGCGCAGCGCGGCCGGGGCGCTTTTTCAGCCCCAGCTCTGCGAGTACTGCCGCCGGTAGGCGTTGCGGTCCTGCTCGGTCCGGATGAACCGGGTCGCCACCAGCGCGATGACGCTTCCCCCGATGACCAGCAGACCGGGGCCGATGTTCTGCGGGTCGGTGAGCTCGGACACGAACGTCTGGGCCGCCCCTTCCCCGCCCACCGACTCCACCGCGCCGGGAGCCGCCGAACCCGGCGCGCCTCCCTGCGAGGCCATGGCCGTCGCCGAGGGGGCGGGAGCCTGCTGGGCGCCGCCGGCCGAGCCCTGCGCCGGCTGACCCGCGAGCGTCACGCCCAGCGCGGTGAGCGCCTTGGTGACCGGCTGGAAGAACGTCGTACCGCCGCTCTTGCAGTCCCCGTTGCCGCCCGAGGTGACGCCCAGCGCGATGCCCTCCGAGAACAACGGGCCGCCGCTGTCGCCGGGTTCGGCGCACACCGTGGTCTCGACGAGCCCGGTGACCGTCCCCTCCGGGTAGTTGACCGTCGCGTTGAGCGCGGTCACCTGGCCGTCGTGCAGTCCGCTGGTGCTGCCGCTCCGGAACACCCGCTGCCCCACGGTCGGATCGGCGGCGCCGGTGATGCGCACGCCGTTGCCGCCGCCGATCGCGACGACGTTCGTCCCGGCCCCGGTCTGCTGCGCGCTGTCGTACTGGATCAGTGAGAAGTCGCTGCCGGGGAAGGCCGTGGTGACCGTGCGGCCCACCTGCTGCTTGCCGGTGTTGTCGGAGAACCACACCGACCCGGCGGGGCCGCAGTGTCCGGCCGTGAGGATGAACTCACCCTGCGCGTTGCTCACGTTGAACCCGGCCGAGCAGCGCCCGCCGGTCGAGAAGATGGCCTGCGCGCCGTTCACCCGTGTGGTGAAGGTGCCCTGGGTCCGCTGCATCCGCACCGAGTCGCCGATGCCGTCGGCCAGCTTGGTCATGCGCTTCCAGTCGGTGGCGGAGACCGTGCTGTCGGCCTGCACCACCACCTCGTTCTTCGTGTAGTCCACCGCCCACGCCGTGCCCGGCACGCGGGGGGCCGAACTCAGGTCCTGGGTCGCGGACTTGAGGTCCTGCATGCTGTGCGAAACGACCTTGGGACGAGCACCCGCCCGGCGCACCGCGTCCGCCGCGTCCGCGTCGGTGACCGCGACGACGGGGCGGCCGTCGGCCGCTATCCAGTTGCCGGCCGTGCGCGCGGTACCCAGCCGGGACACCAGACCGGCGCCCGTGTCCGCCGCGGCCTGCGCCGAACTCGCCGTCGTGCGCGACGCGTCGGACGGTTCGGCGGCCATGGCGCGCGTCACCATGAACCCTCCGCAGAGCAGCCCGCCGACGGCCGCGAGGCGCGCCCCCCGTCGGACGATCCGTCGTCGTGCGTGCCTCATTGCATGGGCTCCCGAAGCCGTACGGAGCGGCGTCCCCGACGCCGGAGGCCCCGGTCGAGGGCCCTCCCCTCATACGTGCGTCCACGCCCGCGCGTTCAGCGCGTCCCGGAGCTCGCGCGAGGTGGCCGGTTCACGTCGGGAGCCCGGACACCCGGACGGCCCCCGGAGGCGGTCGGGCTGCCTCCGGGGGCCGTCGGACACTGTCTCAGGCCATCGCCCGCGTCCTGGCGGTCACCTCGTCCCGCGTCAGATACACGTCCGTGCGCTCGAAGTCCCGCAGGGTTCCCTTGCGGTCCGCGAGGAAGCCGGTGCGGACGAAGTCGTCGCCCGCGACGGCGTTGAGCAGCCAGTTGGCACCCGTACGGAACCGGGCGGCACCCGTGCGCAGGGCGTACAGGTGGTATCCACGGGCCACGAGCTGGGCGGGCGCGCCCTTGAGGTCGATGCCGAGCGGCTTGGAGACGGCGTCGTGGCCGCCGAGGTCGACGACCAGACCGAGGTCCTTGTGCCGGTAGGGCAGGGTCGGCTGTCCGCGCAGCTTCGCCGTCAGGACCTTGGCCGCGTGCCGGCCCTGCCGGGCCGCGTGCTGGGCGGTCGGCGGACAAGGGGAGCCGTCGCCCTTGGCCAGATCGGGAACCGCCGCCGCGTCCCCCAGCGCGAACACCCCGTCGAGTCCCGGCACCCTGAAGTCCGGCTCGGCGACGAGCCGTCCGCGCACGGTCTCCGCGCCGAGGGAGTCGACCAGCGGACTCGCCGCGACACCCGCGGTCCACACCAGCGTCCGCGACGGCAGCACCCGCCCGTCGGTGAGGGTGACCTCGTCCTTGGTGACGGAGGCGACGGACGTGCCCAGCGAGATCCGTACACCGCGTTCGCCGAGCATCTTCAGCGCGCTCGTGCCCAGCTTGTCCCCGAGCTCGGGCAGCAGCTTGGGCGCGACGTCGACCAGATGCCACTTGATCAGGGCGGGGTCGATCCGGGGGTGGTAGCGCTGTGCCGCCGCGGTCGTCAGCCGCTGCAGACAGGCCGCCGTCTCGGTGCCCGCGTAGCCGCCGCCGACCACCACGAACTGGAGCCGCGCGGCCTGCTCGTCGTGGTCCTGCGTGGCCGCCGCCAGGTCGAGCTGGGCGATCACGTGGTCGCGCAGATAGGCGGCCTGGGCGAGCGTCTTCATACCGCGCGCCTCCTCCGCCAGACCGGGGATGTCGAAGGTGCGGGTCACGCTGCCCGGAGTCAGGACCAGGTAGTCGTAGCGCAGGTCGACGAGGTCTCCGGTGATCTTCCGGACGACGCAGACCTTGGCCTGCGGGTCGACTCCGATCACCCCGCCCGGCACCAGCGCGGTGCGGCGCAGGATCCGGCGCAACGAGGGTGCCACCGACTGGGGTGTGACGACGCCGGCGGCGACATGGGGCAGCAGCGGCAGATAGAGCTGGTAGTCGGTGGGACTGATCAGGGTGACCCTGGCCTCGCCGGGGGTGAGCGTCCGTTCCAGGCTTCTGGCGGCCTCGACCCCGGCGAATCCCGCACCGACGATGACGATGTTCGGTCCTTGCATCAGAGCAGCCTCTCTCCACTGGTGCCAGCCGCGAGCCCAGGCTCACACGGGTCGCGGACGCGTGCCACTGCACCGCGCGTACCCCGATGCGGCCGGAACACGTACACCGCGCGCATCCCGGTGCACGGCGGACACGATCTCTACCGATCGGTAACTGCCTCTTCCCCCGGCGTACACGCGCTGCCAGGATCATCTCCGCCGTGGCGACGGGCCCCGGGCACCGTCGCCGTCGTGATGTGTGGGCTCGACCAACTCATGCGATTCGACCGACAGATGTGACAAGAAAAGGGGACAAGATGACGAGACACGGTGTGGCGCGGCGGCTGGGCGTGGTGTCGGCTGTGGTGGCACTCGGGATCGGGGGGTCCGTCACCGCGGCGGGGTCCGCCGCCGCGGCCCCGGCCCAGCAGGTCGCGACCGCCTCCGCGGCGGCCGGGGTCGACTACGCCACCTGGCAGAGCGACGTGCAGGCCGTCATCGACCAGGCGGTGCCGTACGTCGGGCAGCGCACCGCCGACGCCGGCGGCCAGAAGCTCGCGGTCGTCTTCGACATCGACAACACCACGCTGGAGACCGACTTCCACCCCTGGTACGCGCTGCCCACCCCGGCGGTCAAGGCCTCGCTCGCGCTCGCCCGCTACGCGCACTCCCGGGGCGTCGCCGTCTTCTTCGTGACCGCCCGTCCGGGCATCATCGCGAGCGAGACCAAGTGGAACCTGAAGACGGTCGGCTACCCGGTCGACGGGCTCTACGTCCGGGACCTGCCGGACCTCTTCGACGAGGTCAGCGCCTACAAGACCGGCAAGCGCGCGGAGATCGAGTCCCTCGGCTACACGATCATCGCGAACGTCGGCAACAACACCACCGACCTGGTCGGCGGTCACGCCGAGCGCACCTTCAAGCTGCCGGACTACGACGGTCAGCTGTCCTGACCCGGACGGCTCGCCCGGCGGCTGCGCCGGACCCCGGCGCGCCTACACTTCGGCCATGGACGAGGCCAGGCTGGACGCGCTGGGATCCGGCAAGTACCTGCTGATCACCAGCTATCGCAAGAACGGTACGGGCGTCCCCACGCCCGTGTGGGTGGTGCGGGACGGGGCGGCGCTGGGCGCCTGGACCGTCGCGGACAGCTGGAAGGTGAAGCGCATCCGCAACCGGGCCGACGTGCTCGTCGGTCCCTGCGACGTGCGTGGCAGGCCGACGGGCGAGCCCGTCCCCGCCACCGCCGAGATCCTCGACGCGGCGGGCACCGCCCGGTACCGCAAGCTCATCGCCCGCAAGTACGGGGTGGTGGGCCGGCTCACCCTGCTGGGCAGCCGTCTGCGCCGCGGTGAGACCGGCACGGTCGGCCTGCGCATCACCTTGTCGTCATGACGTAGTCCGCCGCATCCCCACCAAGTCCCGGGAGGGCGCCCTAGGCGCCCTCCCGTTCGCTTGTGTGCCGCACCGCCGGGTGTCCGCCGGGGTCCACGAGGGCGTGCCCGGGCCGGAGTTGGCCGGATGTGCGCTGCCGGAGGCGTTGACTAGAAAGCGCTTACCGCTTACGTTCCGGTTCAGCAGCGTGACCCGCGTGTGAGATCTCGTGTACGAGGCATCGGCGCACTGAGCCGCCCCACCAGGGAAAGTCGCCGTGGTCCAGCTCGCGTTCAGTTCCGTGAGTCGCTTTTCCCCTGCCCCGTGCGTTCACATACAGGGTCATTGTCTGTGTACATGTCCATCGTCAAGGACTCCGAAGGGACACCCGCATGCGCATTCGCCCCCCACGCAAACGCGCCCGCCTCGCCCTGCTCGCGGCCGGGGCCGCCACGCTGGCGGCCACCACGGCGCTCGTCGTGCCGCAGACGGCCGGAGCCGCCGAGACCGCGCCGGTCGGCTACGGCGCCGGGACCACCGGCGGCGGCGCCGCGAGCGCCGTCACCGTCACCACGCTCGCGGCCTTCAAGACCGCCGTCACCGGTGACACGGCCAAGGTCGTGAAGGTCAGCGGTCTCATCTCGCTCAGCGGCCAGGTCGACATCGGATCCAACACCACGGTCCTGGGCGTCGGTTCGGCGTCCGGGTTCACCGGCGGCGGACTGCGGCTGAAGAAGGTCACCAACGTCGTCGTCCGCAACCTGAACATCAGCAAGCCGGTCGCGCCCGCCGACGGGATCACCGTGCAGGCGTCGACGAAGGTGTGGATCGACCACAACTCCTTCTCGTCCGACCGCGACCACGGCAAGGACTACTACGACGGTCTGGTCGACATCACCCACGCGTCCGACTACGTGACCGTCTCCTGGAACACCTTCAAGAACCACTACAAGGGCTCGCTCGTCGGCCACAGCGACAACAACGCGAGCGAGGACACCGGGCACCTGCGGGTGACGTACCACCACAACTGGTTCGACAACGTCAACTCGCGCATCCCCAGCCTGCGTTTCGGCACCGGACACTTCTACGACAACTACGTCGTCGGCGCCGACACCGCGGTGCACTCGCGCATGGGCGCCCAGATGCTCGTCGAGAACAACGTCTTCCGGAGCACGGCGGTCGCCGTCACGACGAACCGCGACAGCGACGTGGACGGTTACGCCAACCTCACCGGCAACGACCTCGGCGGGGCCACGACCGAGATCTCCCAGGTCGGCACGTTCACGAAGCCGCCGTACAGCTACACCGCCGAGCCTGCCTCGACCGTCGTCGCCTCGGTGACGTCGGGCGCGGGCACCGGAAAGCTCTGACAGCCCCTTCACCACCCCCACGACACGAAGGCATCGCGACATGACCTCAACAGCACGCCCGCGCGCCGGGCGGCGCGAACTCACCGGCGCTCTCGCCGCATTCGGCCTCGCGGCCGCCATGGTCCTGGCCGACGGGGCGGCGACCCCGGCGAGCGCCGCCACCTGGCCGACCGCGACCGGCAGCCAGGCCGTCACCTCCACCATCTCGGTGTCCGGCACCGAGGACTACGGGATGAAGCGTCTCTACGGCTCGGGCGACCTGGGCACCGGCAGCCAGGACGAGGACCAGGGGCCGATCCTGGAACTGGCCGCGGGAGCGGTCCTCAAGAACGTCATCATCGGCTCGCCGGCCGCCGACGGCATCCACTGCCTGGGCAGCTGCACCCTGCAGAACGTCTGGTGGGAGGACGTCGGCGAGGACGCGGCGACGTTCCTCGGCTCCTCGTCCTCGAACGTCTACACCGTCAGCGGCGGGGGCGCCAAGGAGGCGAGCGACAAGGTGTTCCAGTTCAACGGCGCCGGAACGCTGAACGTGTCCAACTTCGCGGTGCAGACGTTCGGCACGTTCGTCCGGTCCTGTGGCAACTGCAAGACCCAGTACAAGAGGACGATCAACCTCAGCACCATCGAGGCGACCTACAAGGGCAGCAGGCTCGTCGGCATCAACACCAACTACGGCGACAGCGCGACGCTCAAGTCCATCAGGATCGTCGGGGACAGCAGCAAGAAGATCGTCCCCTGCCAGAAGTACACCGGCAACAACACCGGTGCCGAGCCGACCAAGAACGGCACCGGCCCGGACGGCACCTACTGCAAGTACGCGACGTCCGACATCACCTACGGCTGACGGCCGACGCCGTCGCCCGCGGCCGAAGGGCCCGGTCCGCACGCCGGTCCGTTCGGCCGCGCTCGGCCGTCGGTTCCCGCTCCGCCGTGCGCGGGTGCGCGGACGGGGGCCCCGGCACTCGCCGGTCCTCAGCCCCAGCCGCCGCCGTACGGGCCGTCGATCAGCTGGAACACCGGCTGCCGGCGCACCGGGTCCTGGGCGGTGGAGAGCTGGACGCGGTCGCCGCTGTGGATCGTGGCGGGCGCGCCCATGACCCGGCCGCGGACCGTGAACCCCTCCGCCATCTCGATGAGGGAGACGTTGCGGGCCGCCGGGGTGTTGCGGTGGATCACGGTGGAGTGGCGCACGACGCCGGTGCCCGCGCTCGCCTCGGTGCGTAGGTCGCTGCCCCCGCACACATGACACAGCAGGCGGTTGTACATGGCGGTGGCACACCAGTTGCACCGCTGGAACAGCAGCACGTCCCCGGCGCGTTCCGCCGCGGCGGCGTCGAGACGGTCCACGGATCCCGCGTCGAGCACGTCCGTCGAGGCGTCGAGGCCCGGGTGTAGGGCGATTCCTGGGTGGTACACGATGTCATCTCCCTGCGCTCGGCCGGAATCTGATGTGCGCGGAACGCCGTGCACGACCACAGGCTATGGCACTGAGTGTCACCCGTAAAGGCACTCCGTACCCTCAAAATGAAGAGGGCGTCGGCGGACGGCCGGTGTTCAGCCCCGCGCGAAGGCCGACTCGATCTCCTGGACCACGCGCCACATCGGCGCACCGCGCCGCGACACGACGACCACCACGTCCTCCGGTTCGGTGGGCACCGGCGCGGCGGGCAGGGGGCCGAAGGTGTTCTGTACGTATCCGAGGGCCCGGTCGACGGCCGCCTCCGCGTCCCCCGTGCCGTCCGAACGCAGCCAGGAGCGCAGGGCGTTGTTGTGCGCGGCGACCACGGCCGCGGCGACGACGTCGGCGCTCAGGGTGTCCGCCCGGGCCCCGGCGGAGCGGCCGCGCAGATACTCCGCGAGGGCGCGCTCGTAACGCCAGACGACCGACAGCTCGTAGGCGCGCAGGCCCGGGACCTTCTTGGTCAGTCGGTAGCGCTGGACGGAGAACGTCGGGTTCTCGGCGTACATGCGCAGAACGAGCCGGGCGGCGTCGCAGACGCGCCGCACCGGGTCCTCGGCGCCGGCCTCCTCGGCCAGGAACGCCGTCATGTCGGCCAGGCAGCGCTCGTGGTCGGGGAAGACCACGTCCTCCTTGGACGGGAAGTAGCGGAAGAAGGAGCGGCGGCCGACGCTGGCGAGCGCCACGATGTCGTCGACGGTGGTCTCCTCGTAGCCGCGCTCCAGGAACAGCTGGAAAGCGGCTCCCACCAGGGCATCCCGCATCGATGGTTTGACGGTGGTCGCGTCGGCGGGTTCGTGGCGGCCCGGTGCCTCGTTCATGGTCGGAAACTAGCATCGAAGCCGAGGTGGTGGCACTCGGTGCGCTCCTGGGAGGGAACTGAGTTCCCTGGTCGGTTTTGCCCGGTATCCTCTCCTCGAGGAGCGCGGCCCACACTTCGGAGCACCGAGTTCCTCATGTGGCCGAATCGTGTATGCCCGGGAACGGGCCTGGCCAGAGGTGAAGTTGACAGCCCGTCAAGGGTGATCGACGATGAGGTCGAGCCGTGGTCCGGGCCGGGCCCGCTGTCCGCCTCCTCAGCGGATGCGAGCGGGCCGGCCCCGTCCGGGCGGTCTCGCCGGGACCGCCGGACGTGCGACCCGGCCGATCGTGGGCGCGGCCGTGCCCCGTCCCTCGCCGACGGCGCAGACGGTGTCGCCGTCACCGTCACCACCCGCCGTCGGCGCACGACGGGCGCCCGCGCCCGGCGCACCGCGTCATCACCCCCCGGATGACACGGTGAGAAGGGCCCCGGTACTCGTTCCCGCACGAGTGCCGGGGCCCGACGGCTTTCCGCCCGTGCTCCCCGGCCGGTCAGCGGTCGTTGCAGGTGGCCGAGAAGATGTCGTCGCCCGCCATGTGCCCGTTGCGGTGGGCCTGCAGGGCGGCACTCACCAGGGTCAGCAGCAGGTCGATGTCGGAGTCGACCTCGAGATGGATGGTCACCCAGCGGGAGCCGGGCACCACACGGACGGCCGTCGATGTCCTGAGCTGGTCCTCGAAGCGCCGGATGGCCCGGCCGGTGAGGTGCAGGTCGACATCGTGATCGGAGTGGAAGTGGACGATCTCGCACTGCGCCGAGCACAGTGCGCGCCCCGTGCCGCAACTCGGCAGGGATTCCGCGAGGTCCGGCCAGCTGGCCAGTCGTGTCATGGCTCTGGAGGCCAAGGTCATGCGCCCATCATGACGAGCACATCCGGTGTCCACCAGAACTTGGCGCGGATGTCATCCCCGAACCACCGTGGAATGTCCGGTTTTCGCCTGGTAATCGAGGACGCTTCAACCTTTTCCACCGGACCCGGGCACACGAGTGCGGCCCCGGACTCGACGGTCCGGGGCCGCACTCGACGGTCCGAGGTGCCCGGCGGGGGCACGGACGCTCAGGCCATCCAGAAGAAGACGGCGGTCATCCGCTTGTCCTCCATGGTGGTCCCGCAGTAGCCCGTGGCGCTGTGCATCAGGTTGGCGTTGTACAGGAGCAGCCGGTTGTAGCGGTGCGGGACGCTGATGTCCTCGACGAAGGAGTCCGGCGGGACGAAGCGCGTGCCGAGGGCCTCGACCAGGTTGTTGTGCGGCGCCACGACGACGTTGCCGCCCAGCCGGCCCCCGGGCAGGGCCTGCCGGAAGAAGGCCGTTCCGCAGTCCTTGGGGACGTTCGGGTTCAGATACAGCACCGCGGCGTAGCGGCACAGGGCGCGGGAGTCCGTGTGCGGGCGGGGCTCGCCCTCGTCCTTGCCGACGACCTGGACGCAGTTGTGATTGAGCGTGGCGCCCGACGGGGTCGACTGCTGCCACAGCTCCCGGGCGCCGGTCGCCTTCTTCACCAGCCGCTCCACGCGGGCCAGTTCATCCGGTTCGAGTCCCGGCATCGTCCGCAGGCCCGGCCAGCTCTCCGAGGTGTACGGGTACCCCTTGGCCCAGTCGTCCCGGTCGACGCAACGGGCCCGTACGGCATCCGGATCGGGCAGGACGTCGTCGAAGACCCAGTAGTCCCGATCACGGGTGGGCTTGCGGTAGGGGAGCACCGGCAACGCCGGTGACCTGGGGGGTTGTGGGGGCATGCGGCCGACCCTATAGACGCGTCGACCAGCGATCTCCAGGGAATTGGTCAACCTTCCGCCAACTCGGTTCATGGAACACCCAAGAGCGGCGCACCCCGCGCTTCGCGAGGAACGGGTGCGCTCACATCGGCCGTCAACGAGCCTCCGGAGCAGTCGAGTTCACCGGAACGTGAGGGAGACGGGCCGGCCCCGGGGACCGCCGGCGATCACCCGGATGCGGAGGTGCGGTGAACGTCCCGGCCCGGTCGCGCGTATCACTGCACAGGGACGGCGGGAGACCGCGCGGACGGAAGGAGAGCAGTGTGCCGACACGGCCCGAACGCGGGAGGTCCACCGGGCGTTCCGTGATCGAACCCACGCACATCGAGCGCCGCCGTCGCTCCGAGTCCCTGGCGGAGCTGCTCCGGCAGGTGCGCGAGAAGGAGGGGATGACCGACGCGGACGACGTCTTCGCGCCGGCCCCCGAGCCGCTGCCGCCCGTGCGCCTCCTGCCCGTCATGGAGGTGGAGGACGAGACCGAGGAACTGCCCCCGGTCTTCGAGGGGGAGGACTACACCGCCGACACCCCGCCGCCCTTCACCGCCGAGCCGCTCCGCGCGGCGCTTGCCCCGGACGGACGCCCGTCCGGGAAGAAGACCGGTGGCGCCCACGGCGGCCCCGAGCGCGGCGCCGGGCTGCGCCGCGCCGCGATCACCCTCGCCATCGCGGCGGCCGGACTGACCGGCTTCGCCGTCGCCCTTCTGGTGCCGGGCGCGCGGACCGAACCGTCCGCGGGGACCGGAGGACACTCCCCGACGGCACCGGCCGCCGGAGCGTCCGATCCGGACGGCACCGGCACCCTCCGGGAGGGTGACAGCGGACCCGAGGTGACGGATCTTCAGCGACGGCTGCTCAGCATCCCGGACGTGTACCGGAACGGGAGCACCAGCGGCACCTACGACGCCACGCTCACCGCCGCGGTCGCCCGCTTCCAGCTCTGGTACGGCATCCGGGGCGACGAGTCGGGCGTCTACGGCGACGACACCCGGGCCGACCTGGAATCCAGGACGGCGGCCCCCTGAGACGGCCGGGGCGGTGGCGCGGTGACGGTCGCTCCCTCCGCCCCGGCCCCCCTGTCCCGAGCCCCGGCACGGGGCTCGGGACCACCGACCCGCCGCCGTGACCTCCTCCTCCGGCCGCTCACCCACCGAGAGCGACTCACCCGCCGAGGGGCGACTCACCGACCGGAGTCCCGACGACCTCCGGTCCGACGACGAGGTCGGCGCGGTCCCGGGTGGCGACGACCAGATCGGCGTTGCGCTGATCGGTGCCCAGCACCCACGCCACCGCCCGCTCGTGGTCCTTCCCGAACTCCTCGTGACGCGCGACCAGCCGCCGCACGCGCTCCGCCTCGTCGAGTTCGCAGAACCACACCTCGTCCAGCTGCGCCCGGGCCCGCGCCCACGCGTCCTCGGGCAGCAGCAGATAGTTCCCCTCGGTGACGACCAGCCGGGCCGCCCGGGGAACCGGGACGGCTCCCGCCAGCGGCTGTTCGAGGACCCGCTCGAAGCCCGGCGCGTAGACGAGCTCCTCCTCGTCCTCGCGCAGTCTGCGCAGCAGCGCCGCGTACCCCGCAGGGTCGAACGTGTCCGGCGCGCCCTTGCGGTCCCGGCGCCCCAGGCGGTCCAGTTCGGCGTCCGCGAGGTGGAAGCCGTCCATTGGCACATGCGCGACCCCGAAGGCCCCGTCCGCGCCGAGCCGTTCGACCAGCCGCTCCGCGAGCGTCGTCTTGCCGGCCCCGGGACAGCCGGCGATTCCGAGAAGGGCGCGGCGGCCCGGCCGTACGAGCGCCGCGGCCCGCTCCACCAGGTCCTCGAACGACGGACCGGCCCCGGTCATACGAGCCCGGACCCGGGCGCGGCGATCTCCATGCCCCCAGTATCGACGACCCGGGGCGCGGCGGAAGCCCCCCGCCCGACCGGGCCATGCGTTCCGGGGACGGCCGAGGACGGAGGACGGACAAGGCGGCGCTGCGCCACGGCGGTGATGTGGCGCTCGCCACCCGCTGGAGGAGGCCGACGGGGGCACACTTCCCCGTATGAGCGATCTCGGCCTGCCGCAGCAGATCCTGGCCTGCCTCTTCGACCTCGACGGGGTCATCACCAAGACCGCCGTCGTCCACGCGGCCGCCTGGAAAAGAACGTTCGACGACTTCCTGCGGGAACGCGACGGCGACGGATTCCGCCCCTTCGACGACGAGGACTACTCCGCGTACGTCGACGGCATGCCCCGCGCCGACGGCGTACGGTCCTTCCTCGCCTCGCGGGGCATCGACCTCCCCGAGGGAACCCCCGACGACCCGCCGGAGCGGGGCACCGTCCACGGCCTGGGCAACCGCAAGAACCAGCTGCTCCTCGACATGATCCGCACCGACGGCGTCGAGGCCTACGACGGCACCCTGCGCTACCTGGAGGCGGTCCGGGCCAAGGGCCTGCGCACCGCGGTGGTCTCCTCCAGCGCCAACTGCCGTGACGTGCTGCGCTCGGTGAGGGCCGAGGACCTCTTCGACGTCCGCGTCGACGGGGTCGTCGCCGCCGAACGGCGTCTGCCGGGCAAGCCGCGCCCCGACACCTTCCTGGCCGCGGCGAAGGACCTCGGGGTCCAACCCTCCCAGGCGGCCGTCTTCGAGGACGCGCTCGCCGGCATGGACGCGGGCCGCTCGGGCCACTTCGGATACGTCGTCGGCGTGGACCGCGTGGGCCAGAGTGCCGCCCTGCGCGCCCACGGCGCCGACATCGTCGTACGGGACCTGGACGAACTGGGGGAGCGCGCGTGATCACGCACACGTCGTACGGGGTCGAGCCCTGGACCCTGCGCGAGAGCGAACTGCACCTCGGACTGCTGCCGCAGAGCGAGTCCGTGTTCGCCCTCGCCAACGGCCACATCGGCTGGCGCGGCAACCTCGACGAGGGCGAGCCCCACGGACTGCCCGGCTCCTACCTCGGGGGCGTGTACGAGACCCATCCACTGCCCTACGCGGAGGCGGGCTACGGCTATCCGGAGTCCGGGCAGACCGTCATCAACGTCACCAACGGCAAGATCGTCCGACTGCTGGTCGACGACGAGCCCTTCGACCTGCGCTACGGACGGCTGCGCTCCCACGAGCGCGTGCTCGACCTGCGCACCGGACTGCTCACCCGCACCTGCGAGTGGACCTCGCCGGCCGGCTCCACGGTCCGGGTCCGCTCCACCCGGCTCGTCTCCTTCACCCAGCGGGCGATTGCCGCCGTCGCCTACGAGGTCGAACCCGTCGACCAACGGACCCGGGTGGTCGTCCAGTCGGAACTGGTCGCCAACGAGGAACTGCCCGGCCGTGACGGCGATCCGCGGGCGGCGATCGCGCTGGAGTCGCCGCTCGAGCCCGAGGAGCACTTCGCGGCCGGAGGGCGGCTGCGGCTCGTGCACCGCACCCGGAACAGCGGCCTGCGGGTCGCGGCGGCCGCGGACCACCTGGTCGAGGGACCCGAGCGGACCACCCTGAGCAGCGAGAGCGGGGACGACGTCGCCCGCCTCACCGTCACCTCCGTGTTGGAGCCGGGCCAGACCCTGCGCCTGGAGAAACTCGTCTCCTACGGCTGGTCGGGCAACCGCTCGCTGCCCGCCCTGCGCGACCAGGCCGACGCCGCCCTCGCCGCCGCCCGGCACAGCGGCTGGCGCGAACTCGTCGACGAACAGCGCGCCTACCTCGACGACTTCTGGGACCGCGCCGACGTCGAGGTGGACGGCGACGAGGAGATCCAGCAGGCCGTCCGCTTCGCCCTCTTCCACGTCCTCCAGGCCGGCGCCCGCGCCGAACAGCGCGCCATCCCCGCCAAGGGGCTGACCGGCTCCGGCTACGACGGGCACGCCTTCTGGGACACCGAGACCTTCGTCCTGCCGCTGCTCACCTACACCTCGCCCGGAGCCGTCGCGGAGGCGCTGCGCTGGCGCCAGAACACCCTCCCGGCCGCCCGCGAACGAGCCGTCCAGCTCGGCCTGCGCGGAGCAGCGTTCCCGTGGCGGACCATAGCCGGATCGGAGGGCTCGGCCTACTGGCCGGCCGGCACCGCCGCGTTCCACGTCAACGCCGACATCGCCGACGCCGTCGTCCGCTACACCGCCGCCACCGGCGACACCCGCTTCGAACGCGACACCGGCGTCGAGCTGCTGGTCGAGACCGCCCGGCTGTGGCGCTCCCTGGGACACCACGACCATCAGGGCGGATTCCACATCGACGGGGTGACCGGGCCCGACGAGTACAGCGCCGTCGCCGACGACAACACGTACACCAACCTCATGGCCCGGGCGAACCTGCTGGCCGCCGCCGACGCCGTCGAGCGGCACCCCCGGCGGGCTGCGGACCTCGGCGTCGACGAGGAGGAGAGCGCGGCCTGGCGCGACGCCGCCGACGCCATGCACATCCCCTACAACGACGACCTGGGCGTCCACGAGCAGCACGCCGGGTTCACCCGCTACCAGCGCTGGGACTTCACCTCCACCCGCCCCGACCAGTACCCGCTGATGCTGCACTTCCCGTACTTCGACATCTACCGCAAGCAGGTCGTCAAACAGGCCGACCTGGTGCTCGCCCTCTACAAGTGCAGCCCGTTCTTCGACGAGGAGCACAAGGCCCGCAACTTCGCCTACTACGAGCCCCTGACCGTGCGGGACTCCTCCCTGTCGGCCTGCTGCCAGGCCGTCATCGCCGCCGAGACCGGCCATCCGGGACTCGCCTACGACTATCTGGTCGAGGCGGCCCTGATGGATCTGGAGGACCTGGAGCACAACACCCGCGACGGGCTGCACATCGCCTCGCTCGCCGGCACCTGGACCGCCCTGGTCGCCGGGTTCGGCGGGCTGCGCCACCACGGCGACACGCTGGACTTCGCGCCCCGGCTGCCGGAACGCCTCAGCCGGCTCGCCTTCTCCCTGGAGGTCCTCGGCCGCCGGCTCCGGGTCGAGATCGGGCAGGACGCGGCCACCTACACGCTCACCTCCGGCGGACCGCTGGAGATCCGCCACCACCGCGAACTCCTCACCGTCGACGCCGACAAGCCGCAGAGCCTGCCCATCCCGGCCCCCCGGCTGCGTCCCGCCCCCGAGCAGCCGCCGCACCGGCGGCCGAACTCCCGGGGGTGAGACGTGAGGCCCGGCCCCCGGTGGGTCAGTCGCGGCCGACCGAGGGCGCGATGTCCTCGGACTCCTCCCGGGGTGCCGCGCCCGGCGAGAGGGCACGGGTAGCCGCCCGCGCGGCGGACGTACCGCAGAACGCGGGCTCCAGGGCGCGGTACATGGTGTTGAGCACGGTGGTGTTGTTGGAGGTGTTGGCCAGGGCGGTGAGGCTGCGCTTGCCGTCCTTCGTGGTGAACGCGTACGTGTAGTACCCCTGCACGGTGCCGGTGTGTCCGTACACGGAGATCCCGCACGACAGGTCCCGGCGGCGCAGCCCGAGGCCGTAGGACGTGGTGCTGTTGACCCGGGTCCACTTCGTCATCTGGGTGAGCTGGGCGGCGGACATGAGCTTGCCCCGCAGCAGCGCCGAGAAGAAGACGTCCAGGTCGTGCGGTGTGGAGATGATGGCACCCGCGCTCTGCGCCCAGGAGACCGTCTGCCGGGTGGAGTCCACCGGGGCCCCGCCCGCCGTGTCGGACGTGAGGTAGCCCTTGGCGTAGCGGCCCGGGATCGCGGTGTCGGGATGCACGTAGAAGGTGCCGGTCAGGTTCAGCGGGGTGAAGATGCGCTGCTGGTACTCGGTGGCGACCTTGTGACCGGTCAGCTTCTCGATCAGCATGCCGGCGACCACGAAGTTGGTGTTCGAGTACGAGTACGCGGCCCCCGGGGCGTTGGTGCGGGGCTTCGCCAGCGACAGCCGTACCAGATCGCGGTAGGTGTACACCTTGTTGCGCACGGCCTCGAAGCCGGAGACGGACCGGGCGAACATGTCGTTGGTGTAGTCGTACAGCCCGCTGCGGTGGCTCAGGATGTGCCGCACGGTGATCCGGTCGTCGGGCAGCAGGCCCGGCAGATAGGTGTTGACCGACTTGTCGAGCTTCAGTCTCCCCTCGTCGACGAGCTGAAGCAGCACCACGGTGGAGAAGGTCTTCGTGACGCTGCCGACGCGGAACCGGTCGTTCGTGCTGATGGTCCGTCCGGTGGCCCGGTCGTCGACGCCCTCGACCAGCCGGTGCACGGTGCCGTTGTCGTCGATCCGCGCCATCGCGCCGGGCGCACCCTGGGAGCGTGCCGTCCGCAGGATCGCCCGCAGGCCCGCGTCGTCGGGCGCGGCGGCGGCCGAGGCGACCCGTGCGGCGCCGGGGGGCTGGGGCGCGCCCGCCGGGGCCACGGCCTGGGCCGGGGCCGCCAGCAGGGACACCACGACCGCGCCCAAGGCCGTGCCCGTAACCGCCGTTGCTGAGACCATCTGCTTCTCCCGAGTGCCATCTGCCGGTTCGACGCGCCGGCCCGGACCGCGCCGCGGACGCGGGCGACGGCACCATCTGTACGCGCTGAAGCGGCGCGTGGGTTGCAGGGCACGGGGATGGAGCGGAAACGGCGGGCCGGAATCGGCGAATTGGCGGAAAGCAGCGCACGACGTCCCTCGCACCGGCCTCCGAGTACCGCCCCCGCGCACCGACCCTCCGGATTCCGGGCCCCGACCACAGGCCCTCCGGATTCCGGGCTCCGACCACCGACCGTCCGCACTCCGGGCCCCGACCACCGCCCCTCCTCGCACCGGCGCCCTGCGCCGGGCCTCAAGCACCGGCCCCGTACGCCGCGCAGCCCGGCGGGTCTGCGGCGAGGGCCGGTGTCGGTTCAGCCGCCGAAGAGCTGGGTCCAGTACATGCCCGCGCTGCTGCCGCCGGCCAGGCCGATGCCGATGTGGGTGAAGTCGCGTTTGAGGATGTTGGCGCGATGGCCGGGGCTGTCCATCCAGCCCTGGACCACCTCGGCGGGGGAGCGCTGCCCGCAGGCGATGTTCTCGCCGATGGCGCCCAGGGTGCAGCCCGCGGCGGCGGCCCGGTCCCACGGTTGACCGCCCTCGGGGGAGGTGTGGGCGTAGAAGTCGCGGGCCACCATGTCGGCGCTGTGGGCCTGGGCGGCGGTGGTGAGCGTCGCCCAGGCGGTGAGGGGCGCCAGACCGGCCCGGGCCCGCTCGGTGTTGGTGAGCGCGACGACCTCGCGTCTCCAGCCGTCCAGGCCCGTAGGGCTGAACGGCGTCGCCCACAGCGCGGTCCAGTACAGGTCGCCGGTGCGGGGGTCGGCGACACAGGCCAGACCGGCGTGTTCGTGGACCGGGTCGCACAGGGTGCGCCGCGACCCGTCCGCGGAGAGGCAGTACTCGACGAACTCGTGCGGGGTGCGCGGCCCGGAGACCAGGTGCTCGCCGACGGTCAGGTACGCGTAACCGGCCGCGAGGACGCGCTGGTGGACGGAGACGCCGTCAGGGCTTCGCGCGGCGAGCAGGCCCTGGGCCGCCATGGCACCGGCGTGTGTCCGGGCCGCGGAGGTCAGCCGGGCGTCGAGCCGGACGGGCGGTGAACCGGCGGCGGCGCGTGCGGCGTTCACGGGCCCCAGGAATCCCTCCGGGTCGGGGCCGCCTCCCGGTGTCCCCGGCGATCCGCCCCGGGGACCCGAGGCCGGTCCGCCACCGGGCCGGCCGGCCGGGGCGGAGACCCGTGCGGGGGCCCCGCCGGGGCCGTGTGTCCCGGACGCGCCCGGGACTCCGGCCGGTGGCGCGGTGTCCTCGGTGACGTCGACCCCGAAGTCCCGGGCGATCCCCGCGAGTCCGTCCGCGTACCCCTGCCCGAGGGCCCGGAGCTTCCACGCGGCACCGCGGCGGTACAGCTCGGCCAGGAGCAGTACGGTCTCCCGCTCCGTCCGGGGCGGGGTGAACCGGGCGAGGGCGCGGCCGTCGGACGCGGTGACCCGGACGGTCGGGGAGGGCAGGCGTCCGAGGGGAGTGGCGGGATCGGCGGGGCTGACGACGAGGGTGACGCGGGACGCTCCGGGCCGCAGGCGCCGCGGATCGACGGTGAGACGCTCCCCGGCCAGCCGGACGCCGGGCGCCGCCGGCTGGTTGTAGAACACGAAGTCGCCGTCGCCGCGCACCTTGCCGGTGTCGTCGGTGACGAGCGCGGACACGTCGAAGGGGCCCGGGACCCGGAAGGTCAGGACTCCCTCCGGCAGGGGCGTGTTGCCCCCGGGAACCAGTTCGCTCATGCCGCCGCCCGTCGCTGTCGTGGTCCGTGGCCCCCGCGCGGGGCGGGGCACGGGCCGTCGACCGCTCAACGGACCGGTGGCCGCCCGCGGTTCCCGGGACCTACCGCTTGCGCGTCCCGTCCGTGACGGCACGGGTGCCGCGCGGGGCGGGGGCGGCGCCCGGCCGCAGCGGTACGGCGGGGGCGGCCGCGCGCAGCGAGCGCAGGGCGAGCAGCAGGACGCCGATGTCGTCCAGGTAGACGGGGTCGGGCAGCAGGTCGGTCGGCAGCAGGAGATAGGCGACGGCGCCCCAGAACACCCAGCGGGGTCCGGTCGGCAGTCCGGCCCGCCGCAGGTCGCGGCGGGTGCGCACGAGCCGGCGCAGCAGCACCACCGCCACCGCGAGCGCGGCGGCCGCGAGGACCGCGCCGATGACGAGGACCAGGGTCCACGAGGTCGAGTCCATGCGTCCGCCTAAGGGAGGTCGTCGGGTGCGCTTTCCTCCCGTGTGCCCGCTCGCGGCCCGGCTATCGCCCGGGGCGGGGCCGTCCGGGTGTTCGCCGGCTCAGTGGCCGGGGTCGCGGAGGCAGATGACGAAGTCGTCGAAGACGTGCCGGCCGGGCCGGCCGGCGACGGACCCGACGGCCCGGCGGATGTTCAGGAGCTGATCCGTGGTCATCTCCAGCGGCGGCTCGTCGGGCTGATAGGTGGTGCGCACGGGGTAGTCGCGCCCCGGCTCCCGGCTCATCTCGATGTGGCAGCCGAGGACGTGGGTGACCGGGCGGCGCGCGCAGAAGTCGATCAGCCGGTCGACGGTACGGGTGAAGGCGGGCCAGTCCTCCACGTACAGGCGTCCGGGGTAGACGGTGTCGCCGGTCAGCAGGATTCCGGTCCAGGGGTCGTAGAAGGTCACCGCGGCCCGGTGGTGGCCCGGTGTGGCCAGGCATTCCAGCACCCGGCCGCCGAGGTCGATCCGGGCGACCGCGTCGGGGTCGTCGTGGAACCCGAAGTAGTCCCAGGCGCCGTCGAGGGCCGCGTCCACGACCTCGGTGCCGGGACGGCCGGTGAACTGGCCGTCGCCGGCGACGTGGTCGCCGTGCGGATGGGTGTGCAGCACCAGCAGCCCGTAGTCGTCACGGGGGTGTTCGGCCAGCCAGGACCCGACGACCTCGTCGACGACCCGGCGCAGCGGGAAGTACTCGGCCGAGGCCGTGGCGCCCGTGTCGATCAGGACCGCACGCTCGGTCCCGAACAGCAGGAACATGAAGGGCGCTTCGTAGTCGATCGCCTTGTTCTGGCGAAGGATCACCGTGTTCTCGTCGTAGGCGTGGACCTGGATGTCGGGGTCCGTGTTGTGCTTGGCGGAGGGTGAGCCGTGGATCCACCGCACGTCGAGCGGTGCGGCCGTCGCGCGGTCCTCGTCCGCACCGGCGCCGGTTGTCTGCTGCCCGGCACTGTCCACGCCGTCTCCCTCGTCTCGGTCCCGTCGGGCCGGTGACGGGGCCCGTGACCTCAGTGTCGCGTGTGCGCGTGGTCCACGAGCGCCTGGGACACCGTACGGATGCTCCGGGCTATGTGCTGGAGCTGCATCACCTCGGCGGCGTACATCTTGATCGAGTGCTCGATGACGCCCTCCTGCAGCCCGAGGCCGGGCAGCTCGCAACGGGCGGTCTGCAGCGCCGTGCGCGCGACCCGGATCTCCTGCTGCACCTGGAGGTGCGCGTGGCGGGCGAGCAGGACGGGGTGCTTGTGCAGCACGGGGTAGCTGGCGTAGCGGCTCGGGACCAGCTCGCGCAGCCATTTCACCGCCGATCGCTCCCAGTCGAAACTGCCGGGGGTCTTCACCTGGCACGGCCAGTCCGAGGTGATCGGTGAGTACGTCAGGGCCATGTTCATCGCTTCCGGGGTACGTCGGCGGGGACTCTGGGGGCGGCCCCGGCATAGGGGTACCGGGACCGCCACCACGGGTCTCGCCGGGCGAGACCCGCTCGAACACCAGGGACCCGATGCGGGTAGGAGCGGACGGCCCCCGGTGCTCATGGGTCGTGACCTGGAAGCCTCCGGGGCACGATCCGAAAGAAGTATTTATATATGCCGCCGGAAGCGCAAGGACATGAAAACATTCATGCGTGCTTTGATGTGAATGATCCCTTGATGCCGTGGTGGGAGCGGGTACGGGAGAAAGGCCCCTGCAAGACGCGGGGCGCCGACCGGGCCGGGGGCCGGCCGATCCGGGCCGCTGCCGGGCCCGGGATGCCGGAGCGGGGTCAGTCCCTCAGGAAGAACTGGTGCTGCTCGGCGACGTGCTCGTACTCCTCCAGGCGCGCCTGGGTGCGCTCCGGGTCGGCGTCCGTCATCGCCTGCAGCAGCGCCGCGGACAGCACCACGGGGGCCGCGTAGGAGTCGAAGACGAGCCGGGAGCCGGTGCCGGTGGCGAAGGTCACGTCGGCCTCGTCGGCCAGCGGGCCGAGCCCGAGGTCGGTGATCAGGGCCACCTGGAGACCGGCGCTGCGGGCCACCCGCATGGCGGTGAGCGTCTCCTGGGCGTGCCGGGGCATTCCGAAGGCCAGGACCCAGCTGCCGCCCGCCTCCCGCGACTGGAGCAGCGCGTCGTAGGCGACGGAGCCGCCGCGGGTCACCACCCGGACGTCCGGGTGGATGCGACGGGCGGCGTACGCGAAGTACTCGGCCAGCGAGACGGAGATCCGCAGCCCGAGGACGGTGAGCGGCGCCGACTGCGACAGGGCCCGGCCGACCCGGATGATCTGGTCGGGGTCGGTGAAGTCCCGGCGCAGGTTCTCCAGGTTCTCGATCTCGGCGTCGACGGCGGCCTGGAGCTCGTTGCTGGTGACCTCGGCCGGGGTCCCGGGCGCGCTGCCCAGGGTGCTGAGCGCGATGGCCTGGAGGCTCTCGCGCAGCGCGGGGTAGCCGCTGAAGCCCACCGCCGCCGCGAAACGGGTCACGGAGGGCTGGCTCACGCCCACCCGCTCGGCCAGATCGGTGATCGACAGGAAAGCGGCTTCGGTGATGTGTTCGATCAGGTACTGGGCGATGCGCCGCTGGCCGGGCGAGAGCCGGGGGCCGTCGAACAGCTCCCTGAGCTGGGACGTGGGCGCGACGCCCGCCTCGGGCGCCGTCTTTCCCGAGGTGATCGCGGATGCCTGGGCGCGTGCCTGCTGCGGCGATGGCACCGGTGCGCCTCCTTCATGTCCCACGAGAACTCAACATAGCTCACGGACCTTTCTGACCTGGGCCGGTCACGGCGCAAGCAAGGTGTGCGTTCCTCGTTTCGTACGTGATCGGGGGGTACTCGGGGCACTGTCGCGGCGTGCTCGTCCGCGGGCGCGTCCGCCTGTTCGCCGACGCGAGGGAGAGGGTTTTCATGAGCGTGCAACAACTGCCCGCGTCCACGGTCCACGTGATGCTCGGGGACTGTTCCGCGGCCGACGCCAAGACGGTGCTCGGTGTCCTGTGCGGCCGCTTCACCGCGGACCGCGAGGGCGCCGACGAGCCCCACGAGTCGGGCAGCGGGCGGCCCACGGTGTGGACCGTGCTCTTCGACACCGCCGCCGAACCCGGCAGTGGTGCCGGGTCTGTCCCGGAACTTTCGGGGCAGCCGACCGTGGAGGCACAGGGTGGCCCCCGGGCGACACAGCGTCTGCGGGAGGCCCTCGATGCCGCCTTCACCGTGCACGAGCTGGGCACGGAGGCCGGTGACCAGGAGGTACAGATGAAACTGAGGCTGGATGCGAAGACCGCGCACGAGACGCGGTCCGTGTGAACGCCGGGGCGGTGGCCCGCGGCCAGGAGATCGACGCCCGTCGTGCGGCGACCGGTTCGGCGCGTGAGGGAGCGGCCCGGGCCGGGCTCGCCGCCCGGGGGGTGATCTACGTCCTGGTCGGCCTGCTGGCCCTGCGCATCGCCTTCGGCGACAGCGGCGGACGGCAGGCGGACCGGGGCGGCGCTCTTCAGGAGATCGCCACGAAGCCGTTCGGGGCGGTCCTGCTGTGGGCGCTCGGTGCCGGGCTCGTCGGCATGGCGCTGTGGCGGCTCTCCGAGGCGCTGTTCGGTGCCGCGGGGGCGGACGGCGGCAAGGCCGGCAAGCGTCTGGCGTCGGCCGGGCGCTGTGTGTTCTACGGGTTCGTCGCCTACTCCGTGCTGGCCTTCGCGGCCGGCGCGCGCGGCAGCGGCTCGGGCGACCGGCAGTCCCGGGACGTGACGGCCAAGGCCCTGGGCATGCCCGGCGGCCAGTGGATCGTCGGCGTCGCCGGGGCGGGCCTGGTCGTCGCGGGCGGCTGGATCGCCGTACGGGTCGTGATGCGCAAGTACCACAAGCACCTCAAGCTCGCCGAGATGTCGCGTCGGGTCCGCCGTGCGGTCGACACGACGGGTGTGGGCGGCGGGGCCGCCCGGGGTGTGGTCTTCGCGGCGGCCGGGGTCTTCGCGATCCGTGCCGCAGTGAAGTACCAGCCCGACCAGGCGAAGGGCATGGACGGCACGCTGCGGTCCTTCGCCTCCGCGCCGATGGGGCCGTGGCTGCTGGCCTGCGTCGCCGCGGGGCTCGTCCTGTTCGGGCTGTTCTCGTTCGCGATGGCCCGGTGGCGGAAGGTGTGAGCCGCGCCCCGGCCGTGACACGGGGGGTGTCCGCGCCGTGGCCGGCGCGGACACCCCCCGTTCCGGTGGGACCGGCCGGGGCCGCACCCCGTGCCGATGGGAACCGTCAGGGCTGCGCGGCGAGCGCGAAGCTCTGGGCGGCCGAAGCGTCGCAGCCGCGCTGGGTGAGCTGGACGCCGTTCGTGGCGGAGCCCGCCGCGCTCAGGCACTTGCCGCTGTGGCGGGCGACGAAGTGATAGCGCCCGGTGCCCTCCCGCACCGGCAGCCACTGCTGGTTCGTGCCGTTCGACCAACTCCACAGCTGGAGCGGGGCGTTGTCGGCGGCCGAGCGGTCGGTGACGTCGACGACCTGCTGGGGGTTCAGCCGCAGGGCGATCCGTGTGTAGCCGCCGTCCGTCGGACGGAACTGGAACTGCTGGGCCCCAGTGCCGTTGCAGGCGTACTGCTGGACGGCGGTCCCGTTCGCCGTTCCGGCCGAACGGGCGTCCACACAGGTTCCGTTGCCCGATCCGGCCAGGGTGTACCAGGCGGTGTCGGGGATCGGGTCCGCCGGTGGCACCGTTGTGCCGGCCCCGCCCAGCCACTTGATCCCGTCCAGCAGGAAGCGGTTCTGGTTCGCGCCGGCGAACGTCGACGACAGGGCGGTGTTCGTCGCGTAGTCCATCGCGTTGTGCCCGAAGTTGGCGTACAGCATGCGGTACTTCGTGTTGGTCCACAGGATCGGGTAGTAGCCGCTGTTCCAGGTCTGGGCGGGGTCCGTGCCCAGCGGGAAGCTGCTCGGGTCGACCGACGCGAGGATCCTGATGTCCGGGTTCTGCCGCAGGTCGTTGGACCAGCTGTACCACTCGCTGACCGACGAGGTGAAGGTGGCGGGCAGGTTCGCGGTGGCGGGGTGGGTGCGGTCCTCCACCTTCAGGACGGCGGTGGTCGGCCCCCAGGTGTTGGACTTGAAGTTCCCGCTGCCCAGGAACTGGTCGTGGTACCAGGACCAGCTCTGCGCGTCGGTGGTGAAGGCCGAGACGTGGAAGCCCATCCACCCTCCGCCCCCGCGCATGTACTGCTCGAAACCGGCGCGCTGGGCCGCCGTCTGCGGCAGGTCGTCGAGGAACAGGACGACCTGGTACGCCTTCACTCCTCCGTCGGCCAGCAGGTCCCAGTCGTTGCTCGCGGTGTAGGTGAAGCCGTTCGCCGCGGCTTGGCGCGGGAACCAGTCGTTGGCCTCGTGGACGAAGCTGATGTGCGCGGCGTCCCAGGTGCCGTTGTAGAGGGCGAGCACCTTGAACGGGGCCGCCGCCGTGCCCGCGTGCGCGGCGGGCGGCGCCGTGAGGCCGAGCAGGGCGGCCAGCAGGACGAGGAGCCGCAGGACCCCGCGTGCCGGTACGGACGGGCCGATGCGCATCCGGGTCTCCTTCCCGTACGAGTCATGGGTGGTCACGGGTAGCTGACGAGGTCGGCGACGTTGGTGGACGAGTTCGACGGACCGCCCCGGTCGTTGATCACGTGCCGGATGGTCCCGGTGCCGCCGAGGGACACGGTCACCATGTCCTTGAAGCGCACGTTCGCGTTGTCCGGCGCCTCGATGGCGTGCTCCGCCGCGACGGAGGGGTTCACGTTGAAGTAGCAGTAGCTGCCGAAGCCGTACACCTGATGGCTCGTCACGGACGGCGCGACCTTGTAGGCGGCGTAGCCCTGGGTCGAACCGCTCATCCAGGCCGCCTGGTTGGGCGGGTCGTAGGGCATCTCGTTCTGGTAGAAGTACGTGCGGCCGCCGTTGCCGTTCCAGACGGTCTGGTACTTCTGGTAGTGCTCGACGAACAGCCCGTACATGGTCACGTCGTCACCGTTCACCACGAGACCGGTGTCGGCGGTGTTGCTGGTCCAGCCGACCCCGCTGCCGTGGTCCGCGCGCCACAGCCACAGATGGTCGCCGATCACGTCGTCGCTGTTGACGGTCAGGCTCGTGGTCGCCCTGCCGACGCCCGCGCCGCCGACGCGGAAGAACACGTCGTGCAGGGAGCTCGGGTCGGCGCTGTGGTCCGCGGAGGAGCCGCCCGGTCCCATCTCCAGCAGCTGCGCGGAGTTGGTGGTGCCCGCGTCGATCAGCAGCCCGGCGAGCTGGACGCCGTTCACGTCGGCCACCGTCATCGCGGTCACGCCGTTGTCGGGGACGAGGGTGGCGAGACCGAGACCGAGGACCACGGTGTCGGCCCGGGTGACCCTGAGCGTCTGGTCCAGGTGGTAGACACCCGGCGTCACCAGCAGGTTCTTGCCCTGGGCCAGCGCGTCGTTCATCTGCGCCGCCGTCGCGCCCGGCTTGACGACGAAGAAGTCGGAGAGCGGCAGGGACGTGCCCGCCGGGGTCCCCGACCCCCAGCTCGTGCCGCTGGAGTCGGTGCGTACCGCCGGCACGAACACCTTCCAGGCGCCCGCCGTGTCGACGTACAGGAAGGGCTTCTCACGGGAGACCGGTGTCCGGTCCACCGTCGTGTAGGGAGGGTTCGGGAAGCTGTTCGCGGGGGCGTTCCTCGCGCCGACGAACACCATGTTCCAGTTGGACCCGGTCCAGTTCGACCACTCGGTGTTCCGGGACAGCCACTGCTGCTGCGAACCGGAGTTCACCTGGCCGTCGACCTTCGTGTCGGCCATGTAGCCGCCGCTGGACCAGCCGCCGTCGTCCAGAGCCAGGTTGCCCCGCAGGTGCATACGGCGGTAGGGCGCCGCCTGCGACACCGCCCAGCGGTCGGATCCGGACGGGGGAGTGACCGACAGGTTCTCCGCCGAACGCCAGAAGTTCTGGGTCGCGTTGCCCTGGAACCAGTCCGCCTCGGCGTGCACGGTGCCCCGGATGGTGACGTCGTCGGGGGACAGGCCGAGTCCCGCGACCTGGGTGTAGAAGCCGACGTTCGCGTTGGCGGCGTAGCTGCCCGGCTTGAAGAGGAAGGCCTTGCGGGCCGTGCCGAACTGGTTGGTCTCCTGCTGGGCGAAAGCCGCGTCGAGGCTGCTCTGGACGGTCGCCGCCGGTGTCGACGGGTCGAAGACGGTGACGTTCGGGCCGAGGTCCGGTGTCCCGGGCGGCTGCTGGGTGTCCGCCGCGTCGACGCGGAAGGACTGGGCCGCCGTGCCGTTGCAGGTGTACTGCTGGAGCTGGGCGCTGTCGGCGGTGGAGGCGCTCGGCACGTCGAGACACTTGCCGCTGTTCCGGTTCACGAAGTGGTAGGTGCCGCCGGCCTCCGCCACGGCCTGCCACTGCTGGTTGGCGCCGCCGCCGTACGTCCACAGCTGCACCGGCGCGCCGTCGGCGGCCGAGACGCCGGTGACGTCCCAGGCCTTGGTGGTGTCGGCCCGGTTGCCGACCTGGGAGTATCCGCCCGACGTGGCGGCGAACCGCCACTGCTGGGCCTGGCTGCCGTTGCAGGCGTACTGCTGGACCACCGTGCCGTCGGCCGTTCCGGCGGCGCGGGCGTCGACGCACTTGCCGCTGCCGGCGTTGACGACGGTGGCCCAGCCGGCCGGTATCGCCGCGGTCCCCGTCGCGGCTTCGTTCGATGCGGTGGCTCTGTTCGGTGCGGTGGCCGTGTTCTGCGCGATGGCGTTCCCCGAGGCGGCCGTCAGGCCGGACACCGTCGTCGCCACGAGCGCGGTCACCGTCAGCAGCCGGACCGTTCGCCGGCGGCCGGTCCCTCTCCGGGATCCGGGCAGGGGAAATCTGGACATGCGGGACACTCCTGAACTGGTGGGGGGTTCATGTCCGTGAACATGGAATGCATTCATGGAGTCGTGGTTGACCGGTGAACCTAAAGGTCTGCACCAGAGACGTCAAGACATGAAGCAGGGAACCCTTTCAAGTCGCCTGTGGATGGGAGAAGTTGAAAGATTCTGAGGAGTAGGACCGTTGAACTCGGATCGCTTTCACCGGTGTTCACGCACCTGAAGGGATGGAGTGCCGGAGTGAACCGGCCTTTCACTTCTTGAAGAGACGTCAGGCACTGTTCTGCGAAAGGAGAATGGAGAGGATCACCGGGCTGTGCGCAGGGATGGACCGTGAGGTGGGCCGGGTCCGATCCGGCCTCCGGCGCCGGGTCCCGACGGCCTTCGGGGTGTGCTGTTCCTTACAAGGTGATGACATGGGGGCGAACCACACCCGCCCCACCCGCATCTCAGGGCACTCTGGTTCCGGGTCGGCGACTCCTGTCCCGGAGAGACATGGAGACCCGCCGGCCACCGCGCCGACCGGCACCGCCGGTTCGTGTCCCGCGGCAAAGGAAGCGGCAGCCGTGGAACAGCGCCCCGGAACACCCCCGGGGCGCCGTGCGTGCCGGGCGCGGACACCGGGCCGTTGCTCCGCCGGAGGGACCCGGCTACTTCCAACGGCCGAGCGAGGCGGGTCCGCCGTCGCCGACCTCCGGCGGGAGTGATTGCCTCGGTGCGGGGCCGCCGGACCCGAAGCCGCCCCGGCCGCGGCGGACGGAACCCGCCGACGGCCCGGGAACCGGCGCCGTGCCGAGCGGGCACGCCGGTCGCGGGACGAGCTCCCGGTTCCCGCACACGGCGCACCGACGAACGGGAGACGGCAGTGACCTCAAGCATGGACACCGGTGCGCAGCTGGCGACGCTGCCGCTGCTGCGGGGCCAGAAGGCGCTGGTGACCGGGGCGAACTCCGGCATCGGACTGGCGACCGCGATCGCGCTGGGCCGGGCGGGCGCCGACGTGGTCGTCAACTACGTCTACGGGCAGGAGGCCGCCGAGGACGTGGTCCGCCAGATCCAGGGCTTCGGCGTGCGGGCCTTCGCCTGCGAGGCGGACGTGTCCGACGAACGCCAGGTCGTCGGGATGTACGCGCGCATGCTGGAGGAGTTCGGCACGATCGACATCCTGGTGGCCAACGCCGGCCTGCAACGGGACGCGCCGGTGACCGAGATGACCGTCGAGCAGTGGCACAAGGTCATCGACGTGAACCTCACCGGCCAGTTCCTGTGCGCCCGGGAGGCCAGCAAGGAGTTCCTGCGGCGCGGCGTCGTGCCGGAGGTCTCCCGTTCCGCCGGGAAGATCATCTGTATGAGTTCCGTGCACCAGATCATCCCCTGGTCCGGGCACCTGAACTACGCCGCGTCCAAGGGCGGTGTCCTGATGCTGATGCAGACGCTGGCGCAGGAGCTCGGTCCGCACGGGATCCGGGTCAACGCGGTCGCTCCCGGAGCCATCCGCACCCCGATCAACCGCAGCGCCTGGGACACCCCCGAGGCGGAGGCCGACCTGCTCCGGCTGATCCCGTACCGCAGGGTCGGCGACCCCGACGACATCGCCGCCGCGGTGACGGTGCTCGCCTCCGACCTCATGGACTACGTCGTGGGCACGACCCTGTTCGTCGACGGCGGTATGACCCTCTTCCCCGGCTTCGCCACCGGCGGCTGAGACGCCCGCGACCTCCCCCCGGCCGGCCCCCGGCGCGGCCCGGACCTTTGGCCCGCCGCACCGCCGCGGGCCGCTGAACGGGTGCGTTCGGCCGAAACGACGGGCAGGGAGACAACCGTGACGGACAATCAGATCCTGCAGGGCCTCGGACTGATCGTCGTCCTCGCCGTCGGTTCCCAGATCCTGGCGAGCCGGCTGCGCATCCCCGCCCTGATCATCCTGCTGCCGGCCGGCTTCACCGCGGGCGCGCTGACCGACATCGTCGACCCCGACAGACTCCTCGGCGACGCCTTCTCCCCGATGGTCTCGCTCGCCGTCGCGGTCATCCTCTACGAAGCCGGGCTCGGCCTGGACATCAGCCGGCTGCACGGACACATGCACCGGGTCGTGGTGCGGCTGATCTGGATCGGCGTCCTGCTCACCTGGGCCGCCACCGCCGCTCTCGCGGTGCCCCTGCTCGGCATGTCCAAGAGCTCGGCGGTGATGCTCGGCGTGATCCTCGTCGTCTCGGGGCCCACCGTCGTCGGACCGCTGCTCCACTTCGTGCGCCCGACCGAACGCCTCCAGCGCATCCTGATCTGGGAGGGGTCGCTGATCGACCCGGTCGGCGGCATCCTCGGCGCGCTGGTGTTCCACGCCGTCGTGGCGAGCGGCAGCAGCGGTCTGGGGGGCAAGATCGGCCAGTTCGCGGCGAGTTCGGCGGTCGGGCTGATCGGGGGCGCGGTCGGCGCCGCCGTCCTGTGGCTCCTGCTCAGCCGGCTGCACCTGGGCGAGGTGCTGGGCACGACCGCGCAGCTCGCCGCCGCGGTCGGCGTGGCGGCCCTGTGCGACGCGATCCGGGACGACACCGGGCTCATCGCCGCGGTCGTGATGGGCATGGCCCTCGCCAATCTGCCGGGCGTCTCCCTCCCGGCCCGCCGCCCGTTCCTGGAGACCCTGGTCTCGCTGATCATCGGGCTGCTGTTCATCTCGATCTCCGCCACGGTCACCCCCGCCTCCCTGCGGCACGTCGTCCTGCCCACGCTCGCGCTCGTCGCCGCCCTGGTCCTGGTCGTCAGACCCGTGGTCGCGCTGCTGTCCACCGTGCGGACGGACCTGCACCGCGGCGAGCGGGCGTTCATCGGCTGGATGGCGCCCCGCGGGATCGTCGCCGCGTCCACCGCCTCGACCTTCTCCGCCACCCTCGTGGCCGACCACGTCGGGGGCGCCCAGAAGATCCTGCCCGCCACCTTCCTGGTGATCGTCACCACGGTGACGCTCTACGGACTGAGCGCGCATCCTGTGGCCCGGCGCCTCGGCGCGCTGCGCCCCGCCCGGGCCCGCCCCCTCCTCGTCGGCGGCGACCCCTGGGCGATCGACCTGGGCCGGGCCCTGAGCTCCGCCGGCCTCGACGTGCTGATGTGGGCCGGACGGGAGGACCAGCGCGACCTGATCCGGGCCGCCGGACTGTCCCTCGCACCGGGTGAGCTGCTCGCCGCGGCCACCGGCGAGGGGGCGGAGCTCGAAGGGATCACCGGGGTCCTGCTGCTCACCGAGGAGGACGACTTCAACGCGCTGGCCTCGGAGACGCTGCGCGGCACGGTCGACGGGTTCGTCCACCGGCTCGGTCCGCCCGGACGGAGCCACGGCGTGGTCGCCCCCTACGCGCGGGGAGACACCCTGTTCGGGCCCGGGCTGACCAGGCCGGAGCTGGCCCGCCGCTACGAGGCCGGCGCCCGGATCGTCTTCCGCCCCGTCGAGGACGGCGTCCCCGGGGGGCACGCGCTGCTGTTCCTCGTACGCCCCGACGGGCGCCTGGACCCGGTCACCGAAACCCACACCCCGAGCCCGGGGGGCCGGGACACAGCCATCCTGCTCGGTCCGGTGAGGACCGCGGGTCCGGTGCCTGCGGGCTGACGGCGACGGCCTGGTCGGGGGCCCGACGGCCTGGCCGGGGTTCGGCGGGCTGACGGCGACGGCCGCGGCAAGGGCCCGGCCCTCCTCCCGGCGGGCCCGTCCGGCCCCTGTCCGACCCCAACGGGCCAGTGCGGATTGCGGTCCGCCCTCCGGCTGGATCTCATGGTTGTCATGCAGCCACAAGCTTCCGAGCCAGACGACCTCGTACCGCCGATGGAGCGCTCGCACTGGGTGGCCTTCGCCGGAATCCTGCTGATGGTCAGCGCCCTGTTCAACCTCCTCACCGGCTTCGTGGCGGTCTTCAACCACGGCTACTACTCGAAGGTGTACTCGGGCGGCAACCGTCTGCTGATCCTCAACTACACCGCCTGGGGCTGGATCTTCGTCGCCGTCGGCATCGTCATGGCCCTGCTGAGCCTCGGCGTGCTGGTGGGCTCCCGGGGGGCGCGGCTGGCGGGCATCTGCCTGGCCGTGTTCGCCCTGGTCGCGCAGATGATCTTCCTGCCGGTCTACCCGTTCTGGTCGCTGTTCACGATGCTCGTGTCCCTGCTGGTCATCTACGGACTGCTGGCGGAGCCGAAGCACGTGCACGGGGCACGGGTGTAGCGGCGGCACCGGTCGGTCCGGCTCCCGGGAGCGGTTCAGTCGCCGAGCGCGGTCCGGTCGGATCACCTGCCGGGCGCGCCCGGTCAGTTCAGCTCCCGGTAGCGGTCGAGCGCCTCGTCCAGCGTGTGGGCGGCCATGATCAGCGACAGATGGGTGAACGCCTGCGGGAAGTTGCCCAGCTGCTCCCCGCTGGGGCCGACCTCCTCCGCGAACAGACCGACGTGGTTCGCGTACGTGTGCATCTTCTCGAACGTGTAGCGCGCCTCGGCCAGCCTGCCCGAGCGTGCCAGCGCGTCCACGTACAGGAACGTGCACAGGCTGAACGTGCCCTCCGAACCGCGCAGGCCGTCGGGGGAGGCGGCGGGGTCGTAGCGGTAGACGAGGCTGTCGGAGACCAGGGTCCGGCCCATCGCGTCGAGGGTCGACAGCCAGGTCGGGTCCTTCGCACCCAGGAAGCCGACCCGGGGGATGAGCAGGAGCGAGGCGTCCAGGACATCCCCTCCGTAGTACTGGACGAACGCCTTCTCCTGGTCGTTCCAGCCGCGCTCCATCACCTGTTCCAGGATGGCGTCCCGCGCCTTCGTCCACAGGGCGGTGTCCGCCGGCCGGCTCCAGTCGCGGGCCAGCCGCAGACCGCGGTTGAAGGCGGACCAGCACATCACCCGGCTGTACGTGAAGTCCTTGCGTCCGCCCCGGGTCTCCCAGATGCCCTCGTCCGGGCGGTCCCACTGGGCGGCGAGCCAGTCCAGGGCGCGGGAGACCGCCTTCCAGCCCGCGTAGTCGGCCTGAATGCCGATCTCGCGGCTCTCCGAGAGGCCGTAGAGGGCCTCGCCGTAGATGTCGAGCTGCAGCTGGTCGGCGGCGGCGTTGCCGACGCGAACGGGGAAGGAGCCGCGGTAGCCCTCGAAGTGCTCCAGGATCTCCTCGCCGTCCAGCGGGGTGCCGTCCACCCGGTACATGATCTGGAGCCGCTCGCCCTCCTGGTCCAGGCGTTCCATCAGCCGTTCGCGCAGCCAGTGGGTGAACGCCGTCGCCTCCTCGGTGAACCCGAGGTCCAGCAGGGCGCGCAGCGACAGGGCCCCGTCCCGGACCCAGGTGTAGCGGTAGTCCCAGTTGCGTTCGCCGCCGACCTGTTCCGGCAGCCCCATGGTGGCCGCGGCGACCGGGGCCCCGGTGGGGGCGTACGTCAGGAGCTTGAGGGTGATGGCGGAGCGGTGCACCATGTCGGGCCAGCGGCCCCGGTAGCGGGAGTTGCGCACCCAGTTCTGCCAGAACTCGACGGTCGCCGCCAGGTCCTCCTCGATCCCGGGCACGCCGAGGGGCGGCGGGGGCGTGGCGTCCGGACCGTCCACGGTGAACACGGCCGCCGCGGTCTCGCCGGCCTTCAGGGTGACCGTGCTGCGGACGTCCTGGCCGTCCCGCTCCAACGGGAAGCTGCTCTGCAGGAAGGCGGTCGTCCCCGGGGCGCGGAACACGGCGCCCTCGGCGCCGAGGGCGAGTTCGTGGGCGGCCCGTCCGTAGTCGAAACGGGGGCGGCACTCCAGGGCGAAGTCCACCGTCCCGCGCACCGTGCGCACGGTGCGGACGAGGCGGTGACGGGCGGAGGGGGTCCCGGAGAGGTCGGGTTCCATCCAGTCCAGGACCTCGCCCACCCCGTCGGGCGACATGAACCGGGTGACCAGGACGGCCGTGTCCGGGTAGTAGAGCTGCTTCCAGGTGCCTTCCGGGTGGGAGGGCGCGAGCCGGAACCAGCCGCCGCGGTCGTGGTCGAGCAGCGCGGCGAAGATGCTGGGGGAGTCGAAGCGCGGGGCGGCGAACCAGTCCACGACGCCCTTGGCCGAGACCAGGGCGGCGCACTGGAGATCCCCCACCAGGCCGTGATCGGCTATGGGCGGATAGCGGTCCATGCTGATCCAATCTCGAGGATCCAGGCCTTTTCACTATCCGGCATGCCGGGCCGGGGCGCTTCTTCTCCCGGGGCTGCGGCCGGACCGAGGGGCTGCGGGCTGGGAGGCGGCCGTCCGGAGAACCGTCCGAGGGCCGCCCCGCCACCCAGGGCGGAGGCCGCGCGGCCTCCGAGGGCGCGCGGAGCCGGGACGTCCGGTTCGGCCTGCGGGAAGTGGCAGACTGGCGGGCATGGACGAGCGCGCATTCGACAGGTCGGGCCAGCATGCTTCCGTCATCGGTCTCGGCACCTGGCAACTGGGGGCGGACTGGGGCGAGGTGAGTGACAAGGACGCGCTGGCCGTGCTGGAGACGGCGGCCGAGTCGGGAGTGACCTTCTTCGACACCGCCGACGTGTACGGCGACGGGCGGAGCGAGGAGACCATCGCGACGTTCCTGCGCGGCCGTCCGGACCTGCACGTCATGGTCGCCACCAAGATGGGCCGCCGTGTCGACCAGCTCCCGGAGAACTACGTCCTCGACAACTTCCGCGCCTGGAACGACCGTTCGCGGCGCAACCTGGGCGTCGACCGTCTCGACCTGGTCCAGCTGCACTGCCCGCCGACGCCCGTGTACTCCACGGACGCGGTCTACGACGCCCTGGACACGATGGTCGAGGAGGAGCGGATCGCGGCGTACGGCGTGAGCGTCGAGACCTGTGACGAGGCCCTGGCCGCCATCGCCCGCCCGAACGTGGCCGGCGTCCAGATCATCCTCAACGCGTTCCGGATGAAGCCCCTGCGCCAGGTCCTGCCGGCGGCCCGGGAGGCGGGCGTCGGCATCATCGCCCGCGTCCCGCTGGCCTCGGGGCTGCTCTCGGGCAAGTACACGAAGGACACCGTCTTCGACGCGGACGACCACCGGACGTACAACCGCCACGGCGAGGCCTTCGACCAGGGCGAGACCTTCTCCGGAGTCGACTTCGCGACGGGGGTGGAGGCGGCGGCCGAGTTCTCCGCCCTCGCCCCCGAGGGGTACACGCCGGCGCAGCTCGCGCTGCGGTGGATCGTCGCGCAGCCCGGCGTGACCACGGTCATCCCCGGCGCCCGGTCGCCCGAGCAGGCCCGCGCCAACGCGGAGGCCGCGAAGCTGCCCCCGCTGTCGCGCGCGACCCTGGACGCCATCGACGACCTCTACGAGCGCCGGATCAAGGAGCAGGTCGAGAGCCGCTGGTGACCCCGCGCGGGGACCCGGAGGCGTATCGCGTCCTCGGGTCCCCGCGCCACCGGCCGCCGGGTCTCAGGCCCCGCGCCTCAGGCCTTGGGAGCGCGGGCCGCCAGCGCGTCGAGCCCGCGGTCGTGCACGCGACCGAGCACCAGCACCGAGACGGTCGCGCCGATCAGGGCGCAGAACATGTCCCACTGGGTGTCCCACACATCGCCCTGGGTCGCCAGGAAGGCGTCCGCGCCATGGCCGCCGATCACCGCGGCCGCCCACTCGAACATCTCGAAGAGGGCGCTGAAGGCGAGGCACGCGCACACCGTCAGCGGCGCCAGCCACCTGCTGCCGCGCAGCGGGGACGTCCGGCTGAGCACCTCCCGCACCAGGACCGCCGGCACGAAGCCCTGCATGAGGTGCCCGAACCGGTCGTACGGGTTGCGGTCGAGCCCGAACGTGTCCCGCACCCAGTCGCCCAGCGGCACCCGGGCGTAGGTGTAGTGGCCGCCCGCAGCGAGCACCAGGGCATGCGCGGCGAGGAGGCAGTACAGCAGGCTCGTCATCGGGAACCGCCGCCGCAGGAGGACCACCAGCGGCAGTCCGAGAAGCACCCACACGGTCTCCAGCAGCCAGGTCGTGCCGTCGTACGCGTGCCAGGCCGAGACGGCCATGCCGAGGATCACGACGGCCAGGAGCACGCCCGGCAGGACCCTGCGCGCGGCGCGCCCGGAGGCGCCGTCGTGCGGACGGGGCGATGCGAGGGCTGATCCGAGCATGACAGGCTCTCCTTCTTCGAGGTGACCCCATCGTGGTGGAGCACCTAGGGCACCGGCATGAGTACCCGTACTCACCCGGGCCGCCGCACCGGAGCCCGCGAACCCGTATCGGGCGCACGGGCGCACGGGCGCCGGACTTCGGGCCGGCCGGCGGTTGGCCGGCCAGCCGCCGGCGTGGGTGCTCAGTCCCGGTCGGCCGCCCCGCGCAGGGCCGCGATGGCCGTGCCGATGGCCTGCTGGAGCTCCTCCAGGCGCTGCACCATGTCGTCCTCGTAGATGTCGTCGGCGTCGTCGAAGGTCAGCTCCTCGAACACCTTCGTCGCCTTCTGCAGACTGCTGTAGAACTTCGTCCGGCGTTCCTGGACGCGCAGTTCGGGGTCGGCCTCCACCGTCTCGACGACGAGGTTCTTCATCGTGTCGTAGGCCTCGGTGGCCCACTCGCCCGCGTCCTCGTGCTCGTCGAGCTCGTCGAGCAGGGACAGGTGCCGCTCGGCCTCGGAGCGCAGCTCCGCGGGAGCGTCCAGCGTCTGTCCCGCGGGTGTCCTGATCTGGCCCTTCTCCGCGATCTGACGGACGTAACCGATACGGTCGGCCGCCCTGTTCTCGGTCGCGACGGCCTTCTTCAGCTCGTCCGTGCGGGCGATGTCCCGGGCCAACTCGGTCTGGAGCTCCGGGTCTTCCTTCACGCGGTCCAGCAGGGCGGCGCGGGCGGCCTTCGCGGTGGAGGGGTCGGCGAGGATCGCGGCCCGCAGCGCGGTCGGGTTCTCGGCCACCTCCAGGGCCTTGGTGGGGCGGATGCCCTCGGCCTCGGCGGCCTCCGTGATGGCGGCGCCGCGCTCGGAGGCGGCGCTGGAGCGGGAGGCGTAGTAGGCCGACCAGGCGTCGGAGTCCGGGAGTTCGACGTCCGCTCCGGGCTCCAGGACCTCGAAATGGGGGACCAGTCCGTCGTCGGCGGCCCTGTCCCAGGCCTTGTAGTAGCGCATGACGCGCTCGGGGGAGCATCCGGCCAGCTCGGCGAACTCCTTCGCGGACACCTTCCGCGTGTCCTCGGCGGACTGGCCGCCGGGACGGACACTGCGCGCCACCTTCAGCGCGAAGGCCCAGCCACCGTTGCGCGCGTAGGCGCCGAAGTCGCGCGCATCGCGCTCGATGAGGTCCGGAACGCCGGTGTGCTGGACGGCGTCTTCGGACGAGGTGATGGCTGCAGTCACCGGGAACTCTCCTGGGGTGGTGGGGCGTTGATGTCACGGAGGATGAAGCTATGGCCTAAGGTCTGCGTGGAATCAAGGAAACACGCGTAGACCGCGACCGGCGCGGTCACCCCAGTAAATCCGAAATGTGCAAGCCAGAAACGACGCGATGTGATGACCTTCACCCCGATGTGGCAGAAAGTGATGAATTCCTTACGGCCATGTCACGTACGGGTGTGTATTGGCCATCGCGCGACCGCGGGAGGATCTTTCGTGCGACCGTTCACTCTCAACTACGCCCGGCCCTCAGGGCAGTCGGCCGCAATACCCCCGTACCACTTCGACGTGTCCCTTCAACTGAACGTGCTGCCCGACGGCAGACCGGCCGTCAGCGACCGCGCGCTGCTGATGGCGACCGGCACCACGACCTCGACGGCCGGGTCCCAGACGCACTTCGACGACTGACGGATGCCGCGCGCATGACGGTTCTCATACTCACGGCCGAACAGGACGTCACCGCCGACATGGTGGTGGCCCGACTGCACGAGCGGGGCGTGCCCATGGTCCGCCTCGACCCCGCCGACGTGCCGGGCAAGGCGGTGCTCTCGGCCGACTACGCCCACGGTGACTTCGACGGCTATCTGTCGGTCAACGGCCATGTGCTCAGCATGGGAGGCCTGCGTTCCGTGTGGGTGCGCAGGCCCGGTGAGCCGGCCGCCCATGCCGCGGAACCCTCCGCGTGGCTCACCGCCGAGACCAGGCAGGCCCTGTTCGGCATGCTCTACTCCGCCTCGACCCGCTGGATGAACCACCCGCGCCGGGCCGAACAGGCCCGGCACAAGCCCTGGCAGCTACGGGTGGCCCACAGCAGCGGATTCGCCGTGCCGCCCACCGTCATCACGACGGCTCCCCGGGTGGCCGAGCAGTTCGTCCAGGAGCACGGGGACGTGGTCGTGAAATCGGCCTCGGGGCCACCGCCGGGCCAGCCCCCGGCGGCCCTTCCCACCACTCTGGTCGGACCGGGCACGGACTTCTCCGGTGTGGCGGCCGGACCCGCCCTCCTCCAGCGCTACATCCCCCGGCGCGCCGACATCCGGCTCACCGGGATCGGCACCCGGCTCTTCGCCGCCCGCAAGGCGGCCGAACCCGGTCAGGTCGACGGCCGGTTCGGCGAGACGGAGAACGGCTGGGAGCCCACACCGGTGCCCCACCGCATCGCCCGCTCGGTCCACGACTACCTCGCCTTCACCGGACTCGCCTACGCGGCCTTCGACTTCGCCGAGGACGCGGACGGCATCTGGTGGTTCCTGGAGTGCAACCAGGGCGGCCAGTTCGGCTTCATCGAGCTGGAGACCGGACAGCCCATCGCCGACGAGGTCGCGGTGTGGCTGGCGCAGCGGCGGGCGGGACTGCGTATCCCGGAAGGACACTGACATGACCACCTGGTGACGAACGGTCACTGCACGCCCGTCCGGAAGGAGTCGAAGACCACCTTCAGCGCCTGCCGGTCGGCGGCGCTGTCCCAGTCGTCCGCCGGAGTCGTCCAGCGCAGCGAGAAGCCCCGGTGGCCGCCGATGAGGAACCCACGGCCCAGGGTGCGCACCCGTACGCCCTGGGACACGGAGTACCACTCCATGTCGGCGCCCTTCATGCCGTGATAGGTGACGGGCCGGATGGCGCCCACGCGTTCGTAGCCGGTGGACGAGGCGCTCAGGGACGGCTCCAGGGCGCTCCAGACCGCGACCGGGTCCGGTCCCAGCTGGGTGCTGTAGGTGACGGCCAGGGTGCGCGGATCGCCGCTCGCCCCGAAGGTCACCCGGTAGGCGAGGTCGTCGGAGGACTGGGTCTCCACCGGCTTCCAGCCCACGGGCAGGGCGACGGCGAAGCCCTGCGGCGCCCGGTACAGGGAGAAGCCGGACGGCAGCGCGGAGGAGGCGGTCGGGGAGGGCGAGGGGGACGGCTTCGCGGACGCCGTGGGCGCCCGGCCCGAGGGCGTGCCGGCCGGGGCGGGGGCCGCGGACGGCACCCGGCTGGCGGACGGCGACGGCGCCCGGCCGGACGCGGAGGCGTCCGACCCGCCCGGCAGTCCGCCCATCGCGGCGAAGACGCCGACGGCGGCGACCGTCACGGCGAGGGCCGAACCCAGCAGCACCGGCCGGCCGGAGGCCAGGCCTTTCCCGGTGCGGCGCCCGGGGTGTCCGGGGCCCTCGCCCTCCGGGCCGGGATCGCGCCGGTCCCCGGCGGGATCGAGGAGATCGGGCAGCGGTTCCGGCGGTGTGACCTCCTCGAAGTTCTGCCGGAGGATGCGCGTCAGCGATTCGCGGACGACGGCCTCGGGCACCCGCTCCACCGGGTCCCAGCGCAGCAGGCCCGTGATGGCGGGCGCGAGCGGCCCCGCCTTCCGCGGCTCCCTGACCGGCAGCCGGTCCACGGCCCGGAACGTGGCCTCGGCGCCGCCCCGGTCCTGGACGAGCGGCCGCCCCTCGACCAGCGCGTAGATCAGCGCACCCAGCGACCAGAGGTCCGCCGCGGGGGTGGTGACCTCGCCCCGCGCCTGCTCGGGGGAGGCGTACGAGGGTGCGGTGACGCGGGGCGCGGCGGCGGAGGCCCGCAGACCGAACCCGGTCACGGTGACCGTGCCCTGCTCGTCCGTCCACACCTGGCTCGGGCCGAGTTCGCCGTGGACGACACCCTCGCCGTGCGCCGCGGTGAGGACGTCGAGGACGTGGAGCCCGACGGCGGCCGCCCACACGTGATCGCCGGGAACGGGACGGCTCCGCAGGAGGTCGGCGAGCGGGGCGCCCGGGGGGCGCTCGGTGACCGTCCAGAGGAACCCGGGCCCCTCGACCACGTCGAGGACCGCGGCCACCCCTCCGTGGCAGGCCGGGCCGAGCAGTCCGGCGACGCGCAGGATCCGGTCGGCGGCGGGCTCCGGCGCCTCCTCGCCCGGCTGCCCGGCGGCGGTCGACCGGGTCAGGACGACGGGCCGTCCGAAGGCGGTGTCCTCGCCGTTCCACAGGACCCGGCCCTCCTCGCTCAGAAGGACGTCGAGCAGCCGGTATCTCCCGGCGATCAACTCGCCCGCGGAGTCTTGCGCCTTGGCCATCGTCATCCCTCGTCGTGTACCGGACACTCGCCTTTCCCAGAAGTACGCGGGAGGTGACGAAGAGTGTTCAACGGGAGAGGGCTGGAGATGAGTGTTTTTACCCGGCCACGTCGAGGTCGCGCGCCCGTACGAACAGTTCAGGACGGTGTTCCCCGGCGGTTCACCGTGTCGACGGGCGGCCGGGGTAATGGCCCGGGACCGGTCACGGTCTTCAACTCCCCATTCAGTAAAGGGAGTTGAGGCAGGAAGGAAAGCTTGGGGCGTCGCGGCCGGGAATCGTGGGTCCCGGTGCCGACGGGACGTGGACACCGGCGGGCCGCCCGGGAAAGATGCCAGATGCACACAATGTCCGACGCTCGCTGCCCCTCTGCCCGCTGCCCCTCCGAGCCCGGCCGGCCGCCCCCGGCCGCCGAGTTCAGCCGCCCACCCCGCACCGCCGACCGCTCACGGCCCAACCTGAACCGCCGACCGCTCACCGTCCACTGCTCACCACCCCACCCACAGCCCGCCCGAGCCACCCGGAGGCCGTCCGTATGAGTGCCCGACCGCTGCCCCAGAGCCCGCCCTCCCGACAGGGCGTCGACGCCTCGGGCGTCAGCGCGTTCCTCGACGCCGTCGAGGCCGACCCGGACATCGAACCCCACAGCCTGATGATCCTGCGCCACGGGCACCTCGTCGCCTCCGGCTGGTGGGCGCCGTACACCCCCGACCGCAGGCAACTGCTCTACTCGCTCAGCAAGAGCTTCACCTCCACCGCCGCCGGATTCGCCGTGGCCGAGGGCCTGCTGGACCTCGACCGCCCGGTGATCTCGTACTTCCCCGAGTTCGAGGCCGACATCACCGATCCCCGCAGCCGCGCGATGCTCGTCCGGCACGTCGCGGCCATGGCGAGCGGCCATCTGGCGGAGACGTGGGGCGACGCCGTAGGGCTCGACCGGGCGGAGCCGGTACGCGGCTTCCTGCTGATCCCGCCGGACCGCGACCCGGGCACCGTCTTCGCCTACAACCAGTCCGCCACGTTCACGCTCGCCGCGATCCTCCAGCGCGTGACCGGGCTGTCGCTCACCGACTACCTGCGGCCGCGCCTGTTCGACCCGCTGGGCATCGGCGAGACCGCCTGGACCCGCAACCGGGCCGGGCGGGAGATCGGTTTCAGCGGCCTGCACGCGACGACCGACGCGATCGCCCGGCTCGGCCAGTTGTATCTGGACGAGGGCGTCCTGGAGGGGCGGCGCCTGCTGCCCGCCTCCTGGATCGCGGAGGCGACCCGCGTCCACGTCGCGAACGCGGACGGCACCCCCGAGGGCGCCCGCTCGGACTGGCAGCAGGGCTATGCACTGCAGTTCTGGCGCGGACGGCACGGATACCGCGGCGACGGGGCGTTCGGACAGTTCTGCGTCGTGCTGCCCGAGCACGACGCCGTGATCGCGACGACCGCGGCCACCGACCGGATGCAGGAACTGCTGGACCTGATGTGGCGGCATCTGCTGCCCGCCTTCGGGACGGCACCGCTCGCGGCGGCGGACGAACGGGACGAGGAGCTGCGCCGACGGCTCGAGGCGCTCGCGCTGCCGCCGGTCGAGGCCGCACCCGAGCCACCGGAACCCCAGGACGCCTGGTCACAAGCGGAGTTCGCGCCCGCCGGCGGGCGCTGTGCGGTCCAGCCGAGCCTGACGGGCGTGCTCGTCGCCGGGAGCGGCAAGGACACCCGCGTCACCCTGGTCGAGGGCGAACGACGGCTGGAGGCGCGGCTCGACGGCACCGGCTGGAGCGTCGACTCCGGGCCGACACCCAGGGCGGTGAGCGGCGGTTGGACCGCGGCGGGCACCCTGCGCATCGACCTGATCTTCCTGGAGACCCCGCACCGGCTCACCGTGGAGTGCGAGCTTCCGGGCCGGACCTTCAGCGCCCGGTGGCACACGACCCCGCTCCACGCCCGCTCCCTGGAGTCCCTCCGGGCCCCGTCGTCACCGCCGTCAACCGGTCATCGGAAAACGCCATACCTCGCCACCCCTTCCGCCACGTAGAGATATCCACCACCATGCATATGCCGAGGCTCCGACGGGCGGCTGCGGGCTTTGCCGCCCGCGCCCGTCGCGTGCCTGCGAAGCGGAGGGAAAACCGACTCCGGGGTGATGCATGACGAACCTGATGTGGACGCGCAGCGTGGAATGGCTGGCGGCCGCCGCCACCAATCCCAGAGCCTGCAAACGCCAGTGGGACCAGGGGAGCGGAAGCGTTCTGCTGGAAGCGGGGCGTTACTGGGACGTGCTGAGCGTGCCCGAGCAACTCGGGCTGCTCGCCCTCGACATCCTGTGGTCCGACCCGCTCCAGGTGCCGGGGCCCACGCTCGTCGACTGCGCGGCCCAGCGGGTGGGCTTCTTCCTTCCGCCGGACCCCACGAGCCGGTGGGAGGGGTCGGGGCTCCGCCACCTCGGCCGGGGGTCCTGGATCGCCGTACCGCCGCCGTACCGTTCGGCGGGGCCGCTGGAGTGGATCGTGCCCCCGGACGGGACCGGCGCGCTGCACCCCGCACTGCCTCTGGAGCTGGCGCTGCGTCAGGCCAACGGCACACTCGCCGTCCTGGCCCCGCCGGCCGGGGAGTAGGCGGCCGCCGCCTCCGTCACCCGGGCATGAGAAAGGCCCCCGTCACCCGGGAGCTGTACGAGGCCGCCGTCGGACGCTGCCGTACGAGGGGCCCGCAACCCGGTGCCGTGGAAAGGCGCTGGTCACCCGGTGCCGTAGAAGTGTGCCTGGCCCCCGCGCCACTTCACCCAGGCGGGATCGTCCAGCAGATCCTCCGCGTCGGGCAGTCCCGCCCGGCCGAGGAACTCCAGGAGGTCCTCGTCCGAGAACGCCACGCCGAGGTTCTCACCCCGCGCGGTCACCTCGCGGCCGCTGGTATCCAGGGCCGGATGCACAACCAGAGGAGCCCGTCCGGACATGTATCCAGCATCGTCCCTCGCGCCGCGCCGCGCATCCCGACGGACGGACGGGGCCGCCGGACGGTGTGAGAGTGGTGGTACGCGGTATTGGCCACGTGGCCGGATCCCTGGACGAGGAGCGATCGATGAGTGCACTGGACCTGCCGGCGATCGAAGCGGAGCGCCGGCGCATCAGGGAGGCCCACCTGAAGCCGGAGAAGCCGGAGAGCACGGCCCGCGGCGTCCACCACGTCGCCCTGCTCTCCGCCGACGTGGAGCGGACCGTACGGTTCTACCAGGGCGTCCTGGGCTTCCCCCTGACCGAGATGATCGAGAACCGGGACTACCAGGGCTCGACCCACTTCTTCTTCGACCTCGGCAACGGGAACCTGCTCGCCTTCTTCGACTTCCCCGGCCTCGACCTCGGCCCCTACGCGGAGGTCCTCGGGGGACTGCACCACCTCGCCATCTCGGTCGACCCCGCCACCTGGCGCCAGTTGCGCGAGCGGCTCGACGCCGCCGGGATCGAGTACATGGAGGAGAGCGGCACCTCGATCTACCTCCGCGACCCCGACGGCGCCCGGATCGAACTGCTCGCCGATCCGCTCGGCGAGATGTACGGCAACAAGGTGCTCTGAGTCCCGCGGCCGGGCCGCGGCGGCGTCAGCGCAGCTTCTCGGCCCAGTTCGCCGGAACACGCCCGGCCGGCCCGGGCACGGGCTGGTCGGCCGGACGGCTCACCGGGGGAGCGAGGGCAGGACCGGACTCGTAGAGTTCCGAGGTGTCGTAGTCCCAGAACCAGTCCTCGCCCGGTTCGAAGCTCTGGATGACCGGATGCCCCGTGCCCCGCGCGTGCGCCGTGGCGTGCTTGGCGGGGGAGTCGTCGCAGCAGCCGACGTGCCCGCACTGCGCGCAGCGACGCAGATGGATCCACCACCCGCCGGCCGCGTCGCACTCGGTGCAGCCGGTGCCGCTCGGCGGCACGGACGGGTCGATTCCGTTCGCTGTGGTCATGACGGCTCCTCGGAGGATTCCGCGACGGTCAGGGGCAGACGCACCTGGAAGCGGGTGTCGCCGGGCTCGGAGTGCACCAGCAGGCTGCCGTGATGCTTGTTGACGACGATCCGCCAGGAGATGTCCAGGCCCAGACCGGTGCCCTCGCCCACCGGCTTGGTGGTGAAGAACGGGTCGAAGATCCGGTCGCGGATCTCCTCGGGCACCCCGGGACCCGTGTCGCGGAACTCGACGAGCAGATGGTCGCCGTCGGGCGCGGTGCGGACCGTCAGCGTCCCCTCGCCGCCCATCGCCGAGACGGCGTTGTCGATGAGGTTCGTCCACACCTGGTTCAGCTCACCCGGATACGCGGGGATCCGCGGCAGCGTCCGGTCGTACTCCTTGACGACCTCGATGCCCGAGCCCATCTTGCCGGCCAGCATCATCAGGGTGCTGTCGAGCAGGTCGTGCACGTCGGAGACCTGGTAGGGCGCGCGGTCCATCTGCGAGTACTGCTTGGCCGCGTCCACCAGGTGCGAGATACGGGTGGTCGAGTCCTCGATCTCGTTCATCAGCAGCTCGGTCTCGACCGTGTAGTTCAGCCAGCGGACCGCGCCTTCGAGGGTCGGACCGTCCACGGCCGCCGCGACCTGGTCCAGCCAGTCGGTGTCGAGCCCCGCCTGCACGAACGTCGGGGCCAGCTGCCAGCCGCCCGCGATGTCGTGGTCGTCGAGCCAGTCGGCGAGCGCGTCCTCCCGGTCGGAGGCCTCCAGCGGGCTCAGCGGCGTGGCCTTGGCGACCTGCTCCGCCGTCCGCTCCTGGATCTCGACCAGCGTCTCCAGGGCGTCGCGCGCGTAGGGTCCCGCCGCGATCATCCCCAGCTTCTGCCGCATGTGGGCCACCCGGTCGCGCAGCGCGGAGGTGGCCCGCACGGCCGCCGCGGCCGGGTTGTTGAGCTCGTGCGTGAGCCCGGCGGACAGCGAGCCGAGGGCCAGCAGCCGTTCGCGCTGCCCGACGGTGCGCTGGGCGTTCTGGCTGCCGAAGAACATGCCCTCCAGCAGATGGACGGCCATCGGGAACCAGTCCCGCAGGATCGCGGCGAACGTCGCCGCGGGCAGGACGAAGAACCGGGACGGCACGGTGACCCGCATGGAGCCCTTGTACTGGGCGTCGCCCGGATCGCTGAGATAGGCCTGCATCGCGCCCGCGTACACCCCGCGCTTGGAGGTGCGGCTGATCTCCACGTCGTCCGCGCCGACCCGGCGCGACATCACGACCGTGCCCTCCAGGAGCACGTAGAAGCAGGTGGCCGGATCACCCTCGGTGTACACCGGCCCCGGTTCGAACTGCTCCGTCCGGCCCTCGCGGCACAGCCGTTCCAGCTGGTCGCCGTCCAGCTTCTCGAACAGGAACAGCGTGCCCAGTTCCGCCGCGTCGCACGGCACCGGCCGCCCGCTCACGACTGCTCCAGATAACGGTGGACGAGCATGACGGCCATGGCTCCCTCTCCGACCGCGGACGCGACCCGCTTCGCCGACTCGGCGCGCGCGTCCCCGGCCACGAACACGCCGGGCACATTGGTTTCCAGGTGGTACGGAGGCCGGTCCAGCTCCCAGCCGTGGGGAGGCTGACCGTCGGGTGTCATGTCCGGGCCCGCCAGAATGAAGCCGCGGTCGTCCCGCAGGACGGTGCCGTCCAGCCAGTCGGTGAGCGGGGCCGCGCCGATGAACACGAACATCCACTGCGCGTCGACGAGTTCGGTGTGGCCGCTCTCCACGTCCCGTAGCGTCAACTGTTCCAGATGGCCGTCGCCGTGCGCGGACTCCACGACCGTGCCGGTGCGCACCGAGATGTTCGGCGCCTCGGAGATCTGCTCGATCAGATAGTGCGACATCGAGGCCGACAGCGAGGAGCCGCGCACCAGGATGGTGACCGACTTGGCGCCCCGGGCCAGATACATCGCCGCCTGGCCGGCCGAGTTCGCGCCGCCCACGATGTACACGTCGTGGCCCTGGCAGGCGGCCGCCTCGGTCAGCGCCGAGCCGTAGAAGACGCCACAGCCGGTGAGTTCGGCCAGGCCCGGCGCCTGGAGCTGGCGGTACGACACCCCGGTCGCGAGGATCACCGCGTGCGCCGAGATCGCGGAGCCGTCCGAGAAGCGGATGGTGCGCGAGGCCCCGGTGACCTCGAGTCCCGTCACCTCGCGCGCGGTGAGGATCTCGGCGCCGAACTTGGCCGCCTGCCGTCGCGCCCGGTCGGTGAGCTGGCCGCCGGAGACACCGTCGGGGAAGCCCAGGTAGTTCTCGATCCGGGAGCTCTGGCCCGCCTGCCCGCCGGTCGCGGACCGCTCCACCAGGACGGTGCGCAGCCCCTCCGAGGCGCCGTACACGGCCGACCCGAGCCCGGCCGGACCGCCGCCGATGACGACGAGGTCGTAGAACTCCGAGGTGGGGGTCGTCGCGAGCCCGACGTGCGCCGCGATCTCCGGGTCCTGGGGCTCGACGAGGGGTGTGCCGTCCGGGGTGACCACCAGCGGCAGCCGTTCACCGTCCTGCCCGGCGGCGCTCAGCAGGCGCTGTCCCTCGGGGGTGTCGGACGAGTACCACCGGTAGGGCACCTGGTTGCGGGCCAGGAACTCGCGGACGCCGGACGACCGTGCCGACCACCGGTGCCCGACCACCTTGCAGGCGCCCACGGGCCGGTAGTCGCTGACCCGCCAGGCGTCCAGGAGGTCGTCGACGACCGGATAGAGCTTCTCCTCCGGTGGATCCCACGGCTTGAGCAGGTAGTGGTCGAGATCGATCACGTTGATCGCGTCGATGGCCGCGTTGGTGTCGGCGTACGCGGTCAGCAGCACACGGCGCGCGCCCGGGTACACGTCGAGGGCCTGTTCCAGGAACTCGATGCCGTTCATCTGCGGCATGCGGTAGTCGGCGAGGATCACCGCCACCTGGTCGCCGCGCAGCTTCAGCTCGCGCAGCGCCTCCAGGGCGGCCTCGCCGGACTCCGCGCGCACGATCCGGTGACCCTCGCCGTAGCGGCGCCGGAGGTCCCGGGCGACGGCCCGTGAGACCCCCGGGTCGTCGTCGACGGTCAGAATGACGGTCCGCGCCGGACTGGCGGCCTGGGTCATACCTCTCCCACCCCGAGCAGGTCAGTTGCGTATCCGGACGGGCGGACACCGGGGCGCCGCCGGGCGGATACAGAGCCAATCGTATGTACGATCGGTCACCTTTGCTCGGGAACCGGATACCGGTCGGTAGCTTCCGGTGCCTCCCCGGGGGCCGGGATCGGGGCGCGCGCCCGGGGCAGGATGTTCGTGACGTAGTCCTTCACGGCCGCGTCAAGACCGATGTCGTGCTGGGCGCGCTCGGACAGGAACCAGCGGTGTTCGAGGAGCTCGTGGTACAGCTCGGCCGGTTCCATGGAGCCGCGCAGATCCTGGGGAACGGCCCGGACCGCGGGCCGGAACACGTCCCGCACCCAGCGGTGGGCGAGCACCTCGGGCCGGGCGGTGTGCGGGCGTCCCGCGTCCCGGCCGGGCGCCGCGGAGCCCGCCGCGTAGTCGTCCTGGGTGGCCATCCAGCTCTCCAGGTCGTTCAGCAGCCGGCGGGCCTGGTTCTCCTCGGTGTCGAGCCCGGTCAGCCGCAGCAGCTGGCGCTGGTGGTGGCCCGCGTCGACGACCTTGGGCACGAAGGTGACGGTGTCGCCGTTCGAGGAGCTCGCGATCTGCATCTCGGCGACGTCGAAGCCCAGGTCGTTGAGCCGGCGGATGCGGCGGTCGATGTAGTGGTACTTGCCCGCCGGGTAGACGGACGTGCGGGTCAGCTCCTCCCACAGGCCCCGGTAGCGCGCGCAGATCTCCTGGCCGAACTCGATGGGATCCACCGAGGGGTGCAGGGCGCCGGCCGCCTCCAGGTCGAGCAGTTCGCCGCTGATGTTCACCCGGGCCAGATCGAGGTCGTACTCCCGCTGGCCGGTGCTCAGCCGCGGGTGCAGCTCACCGGTCTCGGCGTCGACCAGATAGGCGGCGTACGCGCCCGCGTCGCGCCGGAACAGGGTGTTGGACAGCGAGCAGTCGCCCCAGGCGAACCCGGCCAGGTGCAGCCGCACCAGCAGCACGGCGAGCGCGTCCATCAGCCGGTGCATGGTCGCCGGACGCATCGTGGTCTCGAACATCGACCGGTACGGCAGCGAGCCGCCCAGGTGCCGGGTGATCAGCACCGACTCCAGGGGCTCACCGGCCGCGTCGGTGCGGCCGGTGACCACGGCGAGCGGGTCGACCGCGGGTATCCCGAGCCGGTCCAGTCCGAGCAGCAGTCCGTACTCGCGCACCGCGGGCCGTTCGGCGAGTTCCTTGACGGCCACCACCTCGTCCCCGGCGCGCGCGTACCGCACGACGTGCCGGGAGATGCCGCGCGGCAGCGGCACCAGATGGTGCTCGGGCCACTCCGCCAGAGGCAGGTTCCACGGCAGTTCGAGCAGGAGCGCGGGATGCTCCGGGTTGGTCGCGCTGATCTGCAGAGCCATGGCCGGACTGCCCTCACCTCACGGTCGACGCTGGTCAGGGCTCCAGCATCCCCGAATGATCGCCGAGGCGGAAGACGCGCCGGGCGTTGCCCGACAGGAACAGTTCGGTGGTCTCGTCGTCCAGTCCGAGCTCGCCGAGGTGCTCCAGGGCCCGACTCGGCTCGATCATGGGGTAGTTGGAGCCGAACAGGACCTTCCGGCGTCCCCGGCCGCGCAGATACGCGACCAGCTCCGGGGGATAGCGGCGGGCGGTGTAGGCGCTGGTGTCGATGTACACGTTCTCGTGCTTGTCGGCGACCGCGATCATCTCCGTGGTCCAGGGGTAGCCGATGTGTCCGCAGACGATGGTCAGTTCGGGGAAGTCGAGCGCGACCTGGTCGATGTACGGGATCGGCCGGCCGGTCTCGGAGGGGCGCAGCGGACCGGTGTGCCCGACCTGGGTGCAGAAGGGGACGCCGAGTTCGGCGCAGGCGGTGTACAGCGGGTAGTAGAGCCTGTCGGTGGGCGGCAGTTGCCACAGCCAGGGAATGATCCGCAGCGCCACGAAGTCCAACTCCTGGACGGCCCGCCGCAGTTCGCGCACCGCGGCCACCGGGCGGGTGAGATCGGCGCCCGCGACCCCGCGCAGCCGGCCGTCCGACCGGGCCACGAAGGCGGCGACCTCGTCGTTGGTGATCAGGGCGCCCTCGGGGCCGTACCAGGCCGAGGCCAGGGCGGTGTCCACCCCGGCCGCCGCGAGCGCGGCCAGGGTGACATCGAGCGGCAGTTCCTCCTCCAGCGTCCTCAGGCCGGTCCAGCGGCGCAGGGACGCGAACATCTCGTGGTTGGAGTGGCGGAGTGTGGGGTGCTGCATCCACGCGTCGACGACCGGCACGGTCCCCTGCCTTCCCTGGATCGATGGCTGAGCGCTTGCTTACCCTCGACCCTAGGGTGTCGGGCGCTCCCTGGCCAGCGTTGGGCTGTGCACGCGCTCCTGACCGGGTACCCGTGGCCGGTGTTCACGCTCAGGGCCCTCACCCGTGGGCCGTGTACACGCTCCGGGTCCACTCGTCCACCGCGTCCACGAGGGTCGTCAGGGCGGCGACGAGACGCGGGAATCCGGCGCCCACCGCGCCGCCGGGCTCCCGCATGTACGTGTCCCGCCGGATCTCCACCATCAGCGCGATGACCTGCGGCTCGCGCTCGTAGTAGCGCAAGGGGACGTACGCGCCCGAGAACGGGCTGTCGATCCCCACACCGCCGAGCCCGGCGAACGCCTTCTCCGCGATGGCGACCAGTTCCGGCGGGGTGTGGAACTCGTCGGTCCCCAGGCACACCGGCGGCCGGGGTCCGTCGCCGTGCAGTTCGTAGGGCAGCCGGGCCGTCGGATACGAGTGCACGTCGATGATGACGGCCCGTCCGGTGGCGGCCAGCCGGTCGGTCACCGCCTCCGTCATCGCCCGCGCGTAGGGGTGGAAATAGCGGTCGATCAGGGGCCGCGGGTCCATGTCCGCGGGCCGCAGCGGGGCCCGGTGGGTCGTGCGCGTGTAGACGGCGCCCATCCCGACCGCGAGCATCTCCTCGCGCTCGTCCGGGAAACGCTCGGGATCGACGACCAGCCGCGACAGCCGGTTGACGAACCGCCACGGTCTCAGCCCGGCCGCCTCGCCCGCGGCCGCCGCCAGTTCGGCGGTGTGCGCGTCGGTGATGTGGTCCAACTCCTCCTCCAGTTCCGCGTCGCCGAGGAGGATGCCGTCGCGGACCGGCGCCGGGATCTGTCGCGAGGAGTGCGGCACGTGCAGGATCACGGGCGAGTGGACCGCTCCGGGCAGCAGCGCGAAGGAGTCGGGGGCGTCCGGGGAGCCGAGGTTGTCGTTCATAAGAGATCACTGTCGCAGCCGGGTCCGACAACGGGCGGGACCGGCGGTGGGGGCGAGCGGCGGCGGCCGCGGGCCGAGGCGGTCCGGACCGGGCGCGGGGGCCCTGCCGAGCGCCGTCAGCGGCCGCCGCCATGGCGTGCGTAGTGCTCGATGAGCGCCGCCCGGGTCGTCTCGAGACGGTGGGCCAGGATGGCGCCGATCGTCCGGGTCAGGGACAGCTCGAGGGCCGGGTCCCGGTCGCACAGGATCCGTACCTCGCCGGCGTCGAACTCGTAGGCGCGCACCGGGCTGAACGCCTCCGCCCCGAAGTCCCAGGTGTGCGGGGCGAACAGCCACGACCAGCCGAGCAGGTCGCCCGGTCCGAGCTGGGCGACGGTGATCCGCCGGTCGGCCAGCACCTGCTGGTACAGCGAGACCGTTCCGGAGCGGATCACCCAGAAGCGGTCGGCGGTGCCGCCCGCCTCGAAGACCGTCCCGTCCGCGGGGAAGGAGACCTCGCGGGCCACGCCCATCAGCCGGTCGCGGTGTTCGGGGGAGAGCGCGTGCAGGAGCCGGAGAGGAGTGGGCATCGCGGACCTCCATCGGGTCGCCGCGCGGCCACGGAGGTCGCGGCGCCTGTCGTACCGGTGGTATCCCGTCATCCTCCATTGGAGCCCGGACGGAGTAATCCGTCGCGTCGTGGGCGGGAGGAGTTCGCCGCAGGACGCTCGCGGGACGCGGCTGTACCGGGTCATTCCGCGGTCCGGGACGTCACCGAGAAGCGCGCCCCGTCGGGGTCGATGATCAGGGCCTCCACCGAGCCGATGCCCTGCTGGTGTGCGGCCCCGCCGTTGGCGCGTGCCGCACGGACGCAGGCCTCGACGTCGTCGACCGCGAAGTGGATCTGCCAGTGCGGCCGCAGGGCGGGGTCGGGCGCCGCCCCGAGCGCGCCGGAGTGGATCCGGGCGACGACGTCGCCGAAGCTGCGCAGGACGACCTCGTTCTCCTCGTAGTCGACCTCGCAGCAGCCCGGGACGGAGGAGGCCCAGCCCAGTACCTCGCCGTAGAAGATGGCGGCGTCGAAGGCGTCGCGGGTGTGCAGACGGATGAAGGAGGGGGCCGCGTTGCGCCAGCGTTCCCAGCCGGCCACGAGCTCGCCCTCCCAGATCCCGAAGACCGCGCCGTCACGGTCGGCCAGCAGCGCCGCACGGCCCGGCGGCAGCGAGATCGGGCCCACCGCGGTCGTACCGCCCCGCTCCTGGCTGCGGGCGACGGTCTCGTCGGCGGAGGCCACGGCGAAGAACGCGGTCCAGGCGACCGCCGCCTTGGCCACGAAGTCGACCTCGGCGATCCCGGCGACCGGGATCCCGGAGACGCTCGCGACGCGGTAGTTCTCGCCCATCCTGCTGCCCGGTGTCCACCGCCAGCCCAGCACCGCGGTGTAGAAGTTCTGCGCGGCCTTCAGGTCGCGGGTGGTGAGGCTGACCCAGCAGGGCGCGCCGAACACCGACTTGCTGGTGACGACATCGGTGTGGAGTGTTCCGTCGCTCTTCATCGCCGCCCGTCCTCACCCGAGAGTTGGTCGGCAGCGGTCGCGCGGGGTGCCGCCGGGCCCTCGTCGGGCTTCCCGGACGTGCGGTCAGCCGTGAGAGGCCCTCCGTACCGGAAGGCCTCCGACGGCGTCATAGCACCTGCGGATCCGCTGTCCCATCTCCAACAGCATCTCCCGCTTCGGCTCCCCGCGCACGACGCGGCTACTGGCCGCGCGGCCGCTCCAGCGTGAGCAGCAGGCCCTCCACGGCGCCGGGGCCTATGCGGCCCTTGACGTCCGCGGCCGTGATCGCCTTGAGCGCCCACCCGTCCTCGGCGTGCTTGTTCAGGACCTTTTCCAGCTTGTCGCTGTCCAGCGCGTCGCCGATCAGCGATTCGCGGAACGTGACGACCTTGTATTCGAAGGCGTACGGGGTGCTCATGGTTGAGAAGCTCTCCTGCGTGTCGGTAGGCATGGCCGCGCCCACCCAATCACCCTTCGCGGCTGCGGCACAGGGACGAACCGGACGCTAGGGATAGCTTTGTTGAAACTTCATGAAGCGCCTGGCCGGACTCCGCTTCCGGACGTTCTCCATTCCGGACGTTCCTGTCCGGACCCCCTTTCCGGACGTCCCGCGCGCGGCCGGACACGGCGCCCCCGCCGTGGAGCCGTAGCGTGGGACGCGAGCGACGAGAAGCGTACGGGCGGAATCAGGGGGCGCGATGTGCTGGAGCGCGACGGCCGATCTGGTGGCCGGTGCCGGGATCGCCGCGATCGGCGCGGCCTGCGTCGTCCGGGCCCGGCGCGCGGCCGATCTCCCGCTGGCCGCGCTGCCGTTGCTGCTCGGCGCCCATCAGATCGTCGAGGCCCAGGTCTGGGACACCGGGGGCGGTACGGGGCCCGCGACCGTGGCCTGGGCGGTGATGGCCCTTCCGCTGCTGGCCGTGTGGGTGCCCGCGGGTGTGCTCTGCGCGGCACCCGCCCATGCCCGGCGACGGCTGCTGCTCCCGCTCGCGGCCGGGGTCGTGACCGCGGCCGTGCTCGCGCACGCCCTGGCCGCGCACCCCGCACGGGCCGAGATCCGCGGCCACACCATGGGCTACGTCGTCGACCTGCCCAGGGCCGAACTGGTCGTCGCGGGCTATCTGTTCGCCACCGTCGGCGCGCTGCTGCTCTCCGGGGAACGCGGTCTGGTGCTCCTCGGCGTCCTGACCGGCGCGGGCGCGGCGGTGTCCTGGGCGCTGTGGGAGACGGAGTTCGTCTCGACCTGGTGCGCGTGCGCGGCGGTCGTCTCGGTGACCCTGCTGGGATGGGTCGGCTCGCGGGAGGGCGTGTCCCCAGCGGAACGGGTTGACCACGCCTGACGGTTCGCAAGGCGTCCCGGCGGCCGCCGGGCGGGCCGATCGCAGGTCGCACCGGTGATCCGCCGGATCCCGGGTACGCGGCGAACCGTGAACGACCTGACGAGTTCCTCAAATGTGTCGGCGAGGGTCGACGCATGATCAACCGTGTACACCGTGCCCGGGCGGCGATCGTCGCCTCCTCCGTCCTCCTGCTCGCCGGCTGCGGCGGCGGCGCTGCCGAGCGGCTCGGCACCGGCGGCTCGCCCTCGCGTCACGGCGAGGCGACAGCGGCGCCCGCGCCGACCGCCTCGCGCGCGGCGGCGACGGGGCGGCTGCCCGGTCTCGGCCCCCGGACCCTCGCCGCGATCCCCGCACGGACCCGTCAGGCCGTCGTGGTGACCGGCAGGGACCGGGACTCCTCGCTGTCCGGCGTGGTGCTGTACGAGCGTACGGAGGCGGGCTGGCGGGCCGGTCCGCGGCGCCCCGCGCGCAACGCCCTCAAGGGCTGGACCGACCACCATCGCTCCGGTGACCTGAGGTCCCCCATAGGTGTCTTCACCCTCACGGACGCCGGCGGGCTGCGCCCCGACCCCGGCACCCGGCTGCCGTACGACCGCTCGGGCGCCTTCACCTCACCGGGCACGGGCTTCGAGGGCGAATCGCTGGACGGGTCCTTCGACTACGTGGTGGCCGTCAACTACAACCGCAGGCCCGGGACCACACCCCTGGACTGGACCCGGCCGATGGGCGCCTCCCGCGGCGGGGGCATATGGCTGCACGTGGACCACGGCGGCCCCACCCACGGCTGCGTCGGTCTGCGCGAGGGCGATCTGGTGACGCTGATGCGTGCTCTGGACCCCGCGCTCCACCCCGTGGTGGTCATGGGGGACGCGGCCTCGCTGGCACGCTGACATCCACGCGGACCTGCGGCGACGGTCCGCCGGGTCCCGCGAACCGGTCCGCCGGGATCCGTGAACGGGTCCGCCGGAACCTGTGCGCCGGTCGGGCCGGACTCGCCCACCGGACCGCCGCATCACGTGCCGGACTCCGCCCCCAGTGTCCCCGGAGGATGTCAGGAAGGTGTCAGGGTGTGGGAAGCCCCTCTCCCCGGCCGGTGAGAGGGCCCGAGCACCTACCATCGGCCGCGTGTGCGCATATGTGCTGGTCGCGGAGGACGACGAGAAGCAGGCCGAGCTGATACGCCGTTCGCTGCTGGGCGAGGGGCATACGGCGGCCGTGGTCCACGACGGCGCGGCCGCGCTCGACGAGGCCCGCCGGCGCCGGCCCGACCTCGTCGTCCTGGACCTGATGCTCCCCGTGCTCGACGGTTTCGGCGTCTGCCGGGCCCTGCGGGAGAACGACGACATCCCCGTCCTCATGCTCACCGCCCGCTCCACCGAGGACGACGTCCTGCTCGGCCTGGAACTCGGCGCCGACGACTACATGACCAAGCCGTACAGCCCGCGCGAACTCATGGCCCGCGTCCGTACGGTGCTCCGGCGCGGCGGAAGGGCGGCGGGGGCCGCGGGGAGCGACCCGGTCGTCAGGGCGGCGGGGATCGCCGTGGACCCGCTGCGGCACACGGTCCTGTGCGACGGCGCCCCCGTGGAGTGCACACCGGGCGAGTACGAGATCCTCCTCGCGATGGCCGCCGAGCCCGAACGGGTTTTCTCCCGGCGGCAGTTGCTGCACCACACCCGGGGCATCGACCGGGCCTCGACCGAGCGGGCCATCGACGTGCACATCATGAACCTGCGCAGGAAGATCGAGGCGGACCCGCGCCGGCCGACGCGTCTGGTGACCGTGTTCGGCGTCGGGTACAAGCTCAGGGGCGACCGGGCGTGAGCCGCGCCCTGCCGCTGCGCAAGAGCCTGCTGGTACGGCTGCTGATCACCTCCGTGCTCATCGCCCTGTGCTCCGTCGCCGCGACCGCCTGGCTCGCGGTGCAGACCACCACCCGGGCCATCCAGGAGGAGCAGGGCCAGGTGCTCGCCGAGGACATGGACATCCTCCGGCAGCTCAGCGGCTACGCGGCCACCCATGCCGACTGGGCCGGTGTCGGCGGGACACTGCGCGCGCTCTCGCACCGCACCGGACGGCGCATCGCCCTGACCGCGGGGGACCGCACCCCGTTCGCGGACTCCGCCGTCCGCGGCACCTCGCTGCCGCCCCGGGCCGCCGCCACCGTCGACCCGCTGCGGACCGACACCTCCACGGAACCCGGCGCCCAGCTGGCCGGGGTCGACCCGCGTGCCGTGGGCCCGTACCGGCTGACCTCGAACGAGCGCCGGAAGGTGGCCAAGCTGGCCTACGTACGGCAACTCTGCTTCGCCCGCAACGGAGTTCGGACCCGTACGGAGCTGATGCCCAGCGGCCGGACCGCGTTGACGGGCGTCGACGGGACGCTCGACCCCGGCTATGTGCCGACCGAGTGCGCCGACGGGCTGCTCAACACCCCCACCCCGACCGAGCGGAAGGCCCTGGACGGTCTGTCGGCCCTCGCCCGGACCTGCCTCGACGGGCGCGGGGTCCACCTCGGCCATTCCCTGCCGCTGCCGCTGGAGGCCGCGAGCGGGGCCACCGCCGTCCCTTATCTGACGGGCAAGCGGCCGGTCGGCCGGGACGCGTCGCTGACCCGGACGGTGGAGTCCTGTCTCGCCGAGGCCCGGCGCCGTCAGCTCGACCCCTACGTCGCCCCGGCCGCCGAGCTCTTCCTCGGCACGGGCGACCGGCCCGTCCCCCGCTTCGACATGTCGGCCGCCAACAAGGCCAAGGTGTTCGGTGTCACCGGGCTCGTCCTCGCCCTCACGGTGGCCGTCACCGCGCTGGTCGCCACCCGGCTCGTACGCCCCCTGCGGGCCCTGACCCTCGCGGCGCAGCAGCCGCCGGAACGGCACGTGCGCGTGCCCGTCACCACTCAGGACGAGACCGGCATCCTGGCCCGCGCCTTCAACGAACTCACCGAGCGCCGCGAGCGGCTGGAGTCCCAGCGCAAGGCGATGGTCAGCGACATCGCGCACGAACTGCGCACGCCGCTCACCAATATCCGCGGCTGGCTGGAGGTGGCCCGGGACGGCCTCGTGGACCCCGATCCGGAGCTGCTCTCCTCCCTGCACGAGGAGGCCGTGGTCCTCCAGCGCGTCATCGACGACCTCCAGGACCTCGCCGCCGCCGACGCGGGCACCCTGCGCCTGCACCGCGAGGAGGTGCGCGCCGACGAACTGCTCGAACAGGTCGCCGCGGCCCACCGGGTCGGCGCCGGGGCCGCCGGCGTCCGGCTGATCACCGAGCACGAGGGCACGCCCTGGCTGGACGCGGACCCGGTACGGATGCGGCAGGCGCTCGGCAACCTGGTGTCCAACGCGGTGCGCCACACACCGGCCGGCGGCACGGTCACGCTCTCCGCCCACCGCGAAGGTGGGGAGGTCGTGTTCACCGTGGCGGACACCGGCACCGGCATCGCTCCCGGGGATCTGGACAGCGTCTTCGACCGGTTCTGGCGGGCGGAGAAGTCCCGCAGCCGGCGCACCGGCGGCAGCGGACTGGGCCTCGCCATCGTCCGCCAGCTGACCACCGCCCACGGCGGAACCGCCTCCGTCACCAGCGAACCCGGCACCGGCTCGGCCTTCACGCTGCGCCTGCCCGGCGAGCGGCAGCCCGCCGGACCCCTTCCGGACGTCGCGGACGAGTGAGCCGCGGACGAGTGAGCCGCGGACGAGTGAGCCGCGGACGAGTGAGCCGCGGGCGAGCGAGATGCGGACGACCGGGCCGCGGACGGCCGGGCCGGTGACGGCAGGGCGCCCCCGACGTCACCGGAACACGTTGTCGGAGTCGTCCAGGATCGAGGGGTCGCCGATCGCCGCCTCGCGGGGGAGGCGGGACGAGGTCTGGTACATCGCCTCGATCTCGGACGCGTAGCGCTGGGCGATCGCGTCGCGGCGCAGTTTCAGCGACGGCGTCAGCAGACCGTTGGACATGTCGAAGGGTTCCGGCAGGACCCGGAAGACGCGGATGGACTCGGAGCGGGACACGGTGCTGTTGGCCGCCGCGACCGCGCGCCTGACCTCCTCGCGCAGCTCGTTCTCCTCGCGCGCGTCCCGGGCGGGCGTCTCGCCCTTGGCGCGTGCGGCGCGCCAGTGCGTCACGAACTCCGGGTCCAGCGTGATCAGGGCGCCCACGCAGGGCCTGTTGTCGCCCACCACGGCGGCCTGATGGATGAGCGGATGGACGCGCAGCCGCTCCTCCAGGGCGGCGGGGGCCACGCTCTTGCCGCCGCTCGTGATGATGATGTCCTTCTTGCGCCCGGTGATGGTCAGATAGCCGTCGGAGTCGATCCGGCCGATGTCCCCGGTCGCCAGCCACCCGTTGCGGAACGAGGCCTCGGTCGCCGCGGCGTCGTTGATGTAGCCCTGGAACACGGAGGGCCCCCACACGAGGATCTCCCCGTCGTCGGAGACCTGGATCTCGGTGCCCGGCAGCGGCTGTCCGACGGTGCCGAACTTCTCCCGGCCGACCGGCTGGGCGGTGATGCCCCCGCTGGTCTCGGTGAGCCCGTACCCGTCGTGGATGAAGATGCCGATCCCCGCGAAGAACAGCGCGATTTCACGGTTCAGCGGGGAGCCGCCCGAGACGGCGCCGCAGACCCGGCCGCCCAGCGCCGCGCGCAGCCGCTTGTACACCGTCTTCTCGTACAGGGAGTGCTGGAGCCGCAGGTCGAAGCCCGGCCCCGATCCCGTGCCCAGCCGCTGCTTCTCCTCGGCCAGGGCGAAGTCCTGGGCGGTGCGCACGGCACGCTCGAACAGCACCCCGCGGCCCGCGCGCTGGGACGCGCGCACGAAGTTCTTGTAGATCCTCTCGAACACCGACGGGACGGCGTACAGATAGGTCGGCCGGAACGAGAGCATGGCCTCGGAGAGGGTCTCCTCGCGCAGGTCCGGCTCGTGGCCCATCAGGATGCCGCCGCGCAGACAGATGCCCTGGATCATCAGCCCGTAGGCGTGGGAGAAGGGCAGGAACGCGAGCACGGCAGGCTGGGTGTCCGGCGGGGCCGCCGTCTGCCGCCAGCCTTCGAGCAGGGTGTCGCAGGGGCTCGCCAGGCTGCGGTGGGTCAGGGCGCAGCCCTTGGGGTGACCCGACGTCCCGGAGGTGTACGCGACGACGGCGGTGGAGTCCGCGAGCACGATCCGGCGCAGCGAGTCGACGGCGGTCGCGGGGATCGTCCGGCCGCGCTGCACCAGCTGCGCCATCGCCCCGGTGTCCAGCTGCCAGACGTGGCGCAGGTGAGGGAGCGTGGCGCAGGCCGAGCCGACCGTCATGATGCCCTGCTCGTCCTCGACGATCACGCCCACGCAGTGCGCGTCCTGGAGGATCCACGCGACCTGTTCGTGCGACGAGGTCGGGTAGACCGGCACGATCTCGGCGCCGACCGACCAGAGGGCGTAGCTGAGCACCGTCCACTCGTAGCGGGTGCGGGCCATGATGGCCACGCGGTCGCCCGGCCGGATGCCGGAGCGGACGAACCCCCGTGCCACGTCGACCACTTCGTCCCACAGCTCGGCCGCGGTCACCTGCACCCAGTCACCGGAACGGCCCTCGGCACGACGCGCGAGCTGCGGCAGATCAGGGGTGTTGAGGGCGGCGTCGCGGAGGCTGTCGGCGAGTCCCCCCTCGGTGGGCGCGGTTGGCGGTGCAGGAAGGTGGGACTGATGCATGCGCCACTCCGGAATTCTCCTCGACGTGACCTCACCCCCGGAGGCGCCGATGCCAAGGATTCCCGAATGTAGCCCACAGCGGGCGCGGCCCGCGCCCGATTCCGCCATGCGTGCGCCCACCGCCGGGACTTGGCCGCCAGGCCGTCCCTCCGGTGGGCCGGAACACCGCCGGCCGGCCGCCTCTTCGCCCACCGCGCGGCCCCCCCCACGCCCCCACGTTCCCGCGTCGGTGGTGCCGGTGCCGTGCTCCGGTGCTTCATCCGTCACTCGGGCGACTGATCACTCGTTCACCCTTCCGGGAAGCGGTCCCCGGCTGACAGACTCCGCTGGTGCGCGACTTCGACATGATTGTCATCGGATCCGGCCCGGGCGGACAGAAGGCCGCCATCGCCGCGGCGAAGCTCGGCCGCCGGGTCGCCGTCATCGACCGCCCCGACATGGTCGGCGGGGTCTCCATCCACACCGGGACCATCCCGTCCAAGACCCTGCGTGAGGCGGTGCTCTATCTCAGCGGCATCGGCCAGCGGGATCTTTACGGCCAGAGCTACCGTCTGAAGGAGGACATCACCGTCGCCGATCTGACCGCTCGCACCGAGCATGTGGTCAGCCGCGAGGTGGACGTCATCCGCAGTCAGCTCTCCCGCAACCACATCTCCCTGTTCGCCGGCATCGGCCGCTTCGTGGACGACCACACGGTCGCCCTGGTCGAGGCGAACGGCAACGAGAAGCGGCTGAGCGCCGACCACATCGTCATCGCCACGGGCACGCGCCCGGCACGGCCCGAGTCCGTCGCCTTCGACGGGCGGACGATCATGGACTCGGACAACGTCCTGAACCTGGAGCAGGTGCCGCGCTCCATGGTCATCGTCGGCGCCGGTGTGATCGGCATGGAGTACGCCTCCATGTTCGCCGCGCTCGGCTCGAAGATCACGGTCGTCGAGAAGCGGGCCGGGATGCTCGACTTCTGTGACGTCGAGGTGATCGAGTCGCTGAAGTACCACCTGCGGGACCTGGCCGTCACCTTCCGGTTCGGCGAGACCGTCGCCGCCGTGGAGAGCCATGCCCGGGGGACGCTCACCGTCCTGGAGAGCGGCAAGAAGATACCCGCCGACGCGGTCATGTACTCGGCCGGGCGGCAGGGCCTGACGGACGAACTCGACCTGGGCAAGGCGGGGTTGTCCGCCGACCCGCGCGGCCGGATCACCGTCGACGAGCACTACCGCACCGAGGTGCCGCACATCTACGCCGTCGGTGACGTCATCGGCTTCCCGGCGCTCGCGGCCACCTCGATGGAACAGGGCCGTACGGCGGCGTACCACGCCTGTGGAGAGCCGGTGAACCGGATGCACGACCAGCAGCCGATCGGCATCTACACCATCCCGGAGATCAGCTTCATCGGCCGGACCGAGGACCAGCTGACCGAGGACTGCGTGCCGTTCGAGGTGGGCATCTCCCGCTACCGGGAACTGGCCCGCGGGCAGATCATCGGCGACTCGCACGGCATGCTGAAACTGCTGGTCTCGCCCGAGGACCGCAAGCTCCTCGGCGTCCACTGCTTCGGCACCGGCGCGACCGAGCTCATCCACATCGGCCAGTCCGTCATGGGCTGCGGAGGCACCGTCGACTATCTGGTCGACGCCGTCTTCAACTATCCGACGCTGGCGGAGTCCTACAAGGTCGCGGCCCTGGACGCGACCAACAAGATCCGGCAGATCGACCGCCTCAAGGACTGAGCGCCGCGCGGGACTTCGCGAAGGTACTGCGCGACACGGTCCCGGCATGGCACCGTGGACACACGGTCTGGCCCGTCGCTCCCCCCGTGGTGACGGGTCAGACCTCTGTGCCGTCCGGGGTCCCGCCGTGCCGGCCTTCCGGCCCGGTCCCGCCGTCCGCCGGGGCCCGCCCGCGGCGGCGCCCGGCGCGATCCCGGCAGGAAAGCCGCCGGTCCCGGAACTATCGTGAGGAACGGCCGGTCCGTGCCGGAGCCGGGGGACCCGATGGGGACCGACTCGACGGCGGCCCCGCGCCGTCCCGACGAGGAGGAACCGGATGAACGGCACGATGCGTGCGGTGCGCGGTCATCGCAGGGGCGGGCCCGAGGAACTGGTCTACGAGGTCGCGCCGAAGCCGGTCCCCGGCCACGGCGACGTGCTGGTCGAGGTGCGGGCGGCGTCGGTCACCCCGGGGGAGCTCGACTGGGACGCGACCTGGACCGACGCCTTCGACGGCGGTATGCCGCGGCTGCCGGTCGTGCCGTCCAAGGAGGTATCCGGGGTGGTGGCCGAGCTCGGCCACGGCGTCACGGAGTTCAGGCCCGGCGAGGCGGTCTACGGACTGATCCCCTTCACCCGGGACGGGGCCGCCGCCGAGTACGTGACCGTTCCCGCGGCGGCACTCGCCCCGAAGCCGGGGTCCATCGACCACGAACGGGCGGCGGCGCTGCCGCTCGCGGGCCTGACGGCCTGGCAGGGTCTGGTCCTCCACGCCGGACTCACGGCCGGGCAGCGGGTGCTGGTGCACGGCGGCGCGGGCGGCGTGGGCTCGTTCGCCGTCCAGATCGCGGCGGCGCTCGGGGCGGAGGTGACGGCCACGGCGTCGGCCGCGGACGTGGACTTCGTACGGGGCCTGGGCGCGGAGACCGTGATCGACTACGCCGGGCAGCGGTTCGAGGACGAGGTGAAGGACGCCGACGTCGTCCTCGACACGGTCGGAGGGGACACCCGGGACCGTTCCTGGCGGGTGCTGCGTCCGGGCGGGGTCCTGGTCACCGTGGTCGAGCCCGTGACGCCGCCCGAGGGCGTGGACGCCCGCGCGGTGTTCTTCGTGGTCGAGCCGGACCGTGCCGGGCTCGAGGAGCTGACGGGCCTCGTCGACGACGGCGGCCTGATTCCGCAGGTCGACCGGATCCTGCCGCTGGAGAGCGCCCCCGGGGCCTACGCGGCACTGGCACGCGAGCACCGCCGAGGCAAGATCGTCCTGCGGGTGTCCTAGCCGGGCCTGGGACGGCGGAGCCGGACCGGGAGCCGGACCCGGAGCCGGAGCCGGACCGGGATCGGGACCGGGACTGGACCGGAGCCGTGGGGGCCGTCACACGTGACAGCGAGGGTGAACAAGCGCTTAGATAGTGACTCCGCCCTCGTCCGCGCGTGCTGGAGGCCCCGTTGCTGTTCACATCCGTCGACGACGTCTCCGGGCGCCTCGCCGATGCCGGCTATCTGGCCTCGCCCGCCGTCGCCACCACCGTGTTCCTGGCCGACCGGCTCGGCAAGCCGCTCCTGGTGGAGGGTCCGGCCGGGGTGGGCAAGACCGAACTCGCCAAGGCCGTCGCCCAGGTCGCCGAAGCCCGCCTCATCCGCCTCCAGTGCTACGAAGGCGTCGACGAGGCAAGAGCGTTGTACGAGTGGAACCACGCCAAGCAGCTCCTGCGCATCACCGCCGGCCGGGACGAGACGTGGGACGAGACGCGCACGGACATCTTCTCCGAGGAGTTCCTGCTGCCGCGCCCGCTGCTGACCGCCATCCGCGGCGACGACCCCAAGGTCCTGCTGATCGACGAGACCGACAAGGCCGACATCGAGATCGAGGGCCTGCTCCTCGAGGTGCTCAGCGACTTCCAGGTCACCGTCCCCGAGCTGGGCACGATCACCGCGACCAGCCGCCCGTTCGTGGTGCTCACCTCCAACGCGAGCCGCGAGCTGTCCGAGGCCCTGCGCCGACGCTGTCTGTTCCTCCACATCGGCTTCCCCGAGGAGGAGTTGGAGCGCCGGATCGTCCGATTGAAGGTGCCCGGACTCGACGACGCGCTGACCGAGTCCGTGGTGCGGGTCGTCGGGGCGCTGCGGGAGATGGACCTGCGCAAGGTCCCCTCCGTCGCCGAGACGATCGACTGGGCCCGCACCCTGCTCGCGCTGGGCGCCTCCACCCTCGACGAGGACGTCGTACGGGACAGCCTCGGCGTGATCCTCAAGCACCAGGACGACGTACAGAAGGCGGCGGCCAAGCTCGACCTGGGCGCCGTGTGAACGCCGCCGCACCGGCGGAGCCCACCGGGCCCGGCGGGCCGGCGGACGGGGTCGCGGACCGGCTGACCGCCCTCGTAGGCGCCCTGCGCTCGCACGGCATGCGCATCGGCACCGGCGAGAGCGTGGACGCCGCGCACGCGGTGGCCGCGCTGGGCTTCGCCGACCGCGACCGGCTGCGCGAGGGGCTGGCCGCGACGCTGCTGCACAACCCCGGACAGCGGGGGGTGTTCGACCCCGTCTTCGATGTGTACTTCCCGCGCCGCGTGGGCGGGCCGGACACCTCGGCGCCCGCGGACCGGGAGGACCTGCGGGACCGGCTCACGGCCGCCCTCGCCGCGAACGACCGAGCGCTGCTGGGGCAGTTGGCCATCGAGGCCGTCGACGGTTTCGGCGGCTACGGAGGCACCACGGCGACGGACGGCTGGTCCTCGTACCAGACGCTCGACCGGCTGCGGCCGCAGACGCTGATGGCCCGGGTCCGGGACGGCGTCCGGGCGGGGGGCGGCGCCACGGGGTTCACCGACCGGCTGCTGGAGGACGAGATCCGCCGGCGCATCGAGGTGTTCCGGGGCCAGGTCGCGACGGAGGCGCGGCGCCGGGTCGCCGAGCGCCGCGACCGGGACGAGATCGCCCGGCGGGCGGTGGCCCCGACCGCCGACCGCGTCGACTTCCTCTTCGCCGGCCGCGGCCGGCTCGCCGAACTGCGCAAGGCCGTCCAGCCGCTCGCGCGCAAACTGGCCACCCGGCTCGCCGCGCGCCGCCGCCGGGCCCGGCGCGGCACGGTCGACCTGCGGCGCACCCTGCGCGGATCGTTGTCCACCGGCGGGGTGCCGATGCGGCCGGTGCTCCGCAGACGCCGTCCGGTGCGCCCCGAACTGGTGCTGCTGTGCGACGTGTCGGGATCGGTGTCGGGATTCTCGGACTTCACCATGCTGCTGGTGCAGGCGCTCCACGACCAGTTCAGCAAGGTGCGGGTGTTCGCCTTCGTCAACCGGGTCGACGAGGTGACCGGGCTGATCGGGCCCGGCGCCGCCGACCCCGAGGGGCTGAGCGCCCGGATCCGCGCCGAGGCGGCGATCACCGGCTGGCACGGCAGCAGCGACTACGGGGTGGCGTTCGGCGAGTTCGCCGAGCGCTACTGCGGCGCGGTCGGCTCCCGGACGACCGTCTTCGTGCTCGGCGACGCCCGGACGAACATGAGCGACCCCAACCTGCCCGCCGTCCGGCAGCTCGCCCGGCAGGCGCGCCGCCTGTACTGGCTGAACCCCGAGGGGCGCTCGCAGTGGGGCACGGGCGACTCGGCCGCCCTGGCCTACGCCGAGGTCGTGGACATGCACGAGTGCCGCAACGCCCAGCAGCTCAGCGCGCTCGTCGGCCGCCTCCTGCCCGTCTGAACGGCCCTCGGCACGAAGGAAGTTGCCGGGTCAGCGGGCCAGGATCCGGCGCAGCCAGGCGAGCCGGGCGGCACGGGCGGTCCGGGAGAGCGTGGTGTGCGGGGCGAAGGCGTCGAAACCGTGGAACCCGCCGGGCCACACGTGGAGTTCGGCGATCCCGCCCGCCTGCCAGATCCGCGACGCGTAGTCGACGACCTCGTCGCGGAAGGTCTCCGCGGAGCCGACGTCGAGGAAGGCCGGGGGCAGGCCCGAGAGGTCCGTGGCCCGTGCCGGAGCCGCGTAGGCGGGGACGTCCGGGCCGCCGCGGGCCTCGCCCAGCACGGCGGTCCAGGCGGTCTCGTTGGCCGTGCGGTCCCAGGCGCCGACGCCCGCCATCTGGTGCGCGGACGGGCTGTCGTTGCGGTCGTCGAGCATCGGATACATCAGGACCTGTCCGAGTGCCCGGGGCCCCTGACGGTCCCGGGCGAGCAGGGCGAGCGCGGCGGTGAGTCCGCCGCCCGCGCTGGCGCCCGCGATCACGATCCGCTCCGGATCGCCGCCCAGCTCCCCGGCGTGCCCGGCGGTCCACAGCAGCCCGGCGTAGACGTCCTCCACCCCGGCCGGGTAGGGGTGTTCGGGGGCGAGCCGGTATTCCACCGACACCACGACCGCGTCGAGCTCCCTCGCCCACTCCAGGACGACCTCCAGACCGGCCCGGTTGGTGCCCAGGACCATGCCGCCGCCGTGCGCGTGGTAGATCACCGGACGCGGGCCGTTCCGGGAGGGCGCCGTGGGCCGCACGACCAGCAGCGGGACGCCGGGAGCACCCTCCGGTCCCGGCACCGTGAGGTCCGTGGCCGTGAAGGCCCCGCCGTCCGTCGGGTCGCAGCCGACCGCGGCGGATTCCTGGAGCGCGCGCAGCGCGGCGATGTCCGCGAGCGTCGGTCCGGACGGCACGGTGGGCCCGGCCGCCGCGAGGGCGACGTCCAGCTCGGGGTCGAACGGGGGCGGTACCAACAGCATGACGTCTCCTCGCACCGAGCCCGGCGGCTCCCTGATCCCATGATCGGGCGCCGTGCTCCCGGACCGGGAGCCGCCGTACGGCGGAACCTGCCCGCGACCCGGCCGGCCATGCCCGCCGCGGTGACTCCCGGAGGTGTCACCGCGGCGGACCCGGGAACGGGCCCCGGGCGGAGGGGTCAGCCCTCGATGCGGTGCGTCGTCCAGAACGACGTCAGGTCCGTGGTCGTGGCGGCCTGCGCGGCCGCCTTGAACTCGGCCGTGGTCGAGACGCCGTACCAGTGCGAAGTGGCGTAGCTCTTGAGCAGGTTGGCCATCACCGTGTCGCCGAGCACGCGCCGCAGGTCGTGCAGGGCGCACTTGCCGTAGCCGTAGACGACGGTGGAGTAGCGGGACGAGTGCGCGTCCCAGTACGCCATCGAGTTGGTGATCTTCTCCGCGGACGAGGCCCAGGAGACGCTGCTCCAGCAGCTGGTGCCGGTCTTGCCCTGCGCCAGGTCGGTGGCGTAGTCCGTGAACGCCTCGTCCAGCCACGGGCTGTTGTACTCGTCGTCACCGACGATCCCGTAGAACCACTGGTGACCGATCTCGTGGGTCAGCGCCGTGGTGCTGACCAGGTCGAGGACGAATCCGGGGTACTCCATGCCGCCGAACCAGTAGTTGTTGTCGATCACCGCGTCCAGCTCGCCGTACGGGTACGCGCCGAAGCGCGCAGCGTGGGCGTCCACCGCGGACTTGGCGGTGGCCAGCATCGACTGGGAGTCGGAGGAGCTGATGCCCGTCACGGAGTAGATGTTGATCGCGGTGCCGGCGGTGGAGGTGCCGGAGATCTTGCTGAACGGCCCCGCGGCCCAGGCGAAGTCGCGGACCTTGGACGCCGTGGCGGTGGTGACCGTACGGCCGCTCGATCCGGCGGTGTCGACCGAGGTGCCGGTGGCCGGGACGAGCAGGCTCGTCGGGTGGTCCAGGGTCACCTTGAAGTCGGCGGCCAGGGAGTAGAAGGACTCGCCGTTGTTGGTGTAGGGGTCCAGGTGCCAGCCGGATCCGTCCTTGACCGCGAGGACGGGCAGGGCGTTGCCGATGTTGACGAAGGCGCCGTCGTAGCCGAACCGGTCGGCGCCGCTGGGCACGGTGATGGCCAGGTCGAAGCCGATCGTGGCGCTCTGGCCCTGGGCCAGCGGCGAGGACAGGCTGATCTGGAGGGCCGTGCAGCTCACCGAGAGCGAACCGGCGGTGCCGCCGCTGACGTTGCTCACGACGATGGGCATCGCGGAGCAGGTGCCGTGGTAGTTGTCCCACAGCCTCAGGTACACCTCGCTGAGCGAGGTGGAGGAGGCGTTGGTGAAGGTCACGCTCTCGTGCCCGCTCCAGCTGGTCCCGCTCGTGTTGCTGGTCAGGTTGACCGTGTAGCCGGGGGCGGCGGGGGTGCGGGTCGAGTCGGCCGGCGGCGTCGTGCCACCGGAGGTGTTCAGGGCGATGTCGTCGAGGACGAAGCTCGTCTGGAGACTGGAGTCCTCGGTGCCGGTGAAGGCGAGGGTGACGGTCTGGCCGGCGAACGCTGAGACGTCGAACGTCTTCTGGGCGTACCCGGACGCCTTGTTGAGGTTCGAGTACGTCGCGAGGGTGGTGCTGCCGATCTTCGCCGTCAGCTTGTCGTAGGCCGTCGACGAGGTCGTCTCCGTCGTGTCGATGTGCAGCCAGAACGTCAGGCTGGCGCTGCTGCACCCGGACGGAATGGTGACGCTCTGCGAGAGCGTGTCGGTGTGGGTGCCGCCGGTGCCGTCCAGCCAGGCGAAGCTGGTGCCGCCGTGGGCGCTCTGGCCGCTGCGGCTGGTGATCACACTGGTCGAGGACTGGGTCCAGGGGGACGTACCGCTCTCGAAGCCGCCGTTGGTCACCACCTGGGAGGGGGTGCAGGCGGCCGCGGCGGCCGGGGCCGTGCCCGGCGAGGCTGCCGCGGGGGTGCCGGGAAGCGAGACTGCGGCCAGGGCGACGACGGTGAGGACGCGTGCCGCCAGGGCCTTGAGGGGGGTCGGTCTCACACGAAACTCCTTTGAGGCGGCCGGGATTCCGGCCTGCTCGGTGGCCGGCCGGGACGACTGGGGTGCGCCGCTGGCCGGCCGCGGCCGCGTGCGGGTGCGCGCGGTCGCCTGGTGAGATTTCCGTGCCGTCACCCTGGGGTCAGGGCGACGGCATCGGAAAGCCTCGCAGATTTGACCTAGACATGCCATGGGGTCGGAAGAAGTGGAACGGCACTGCCCGACCGGCCGCCAAAAGCCGCGCTCAGCACTCCCGTTCGCTCAGCGCCGGCGTCAACCGAGCCCAGGGATTGGGCAGTTCGCCGGTCACCGGACCGGCCACCGCCGCACCGCGGTCCCGCGCGGTGCGGACGGCCAGCGGGACGAGTGCCTCGGGGACGCCGTAGACCAGATGACAGAACAACTCGGGCGGGTGGCGCGCGGTCCACGGCGGCCTGCTGAACGCCGACACGTACGTGGACCAGTGACCCTCGAACGTGACGATCAGATCGGCGAAGCGGGTGTAACCGGGCGCCGGGTGGACGCCCATGTTCAGCACGACCGGAGCCGCCCCGAGCCGGCGCAGGCTCTGCACCAGCCGTCTGCAGCCCGGCAGTTCCGCCGCGGTCGGCGCCACCCGGTCCAGGAAGCACCCCTGCGTCCCGTACCAGTCCCGGTGCCGCGCGGCCTCCTCGGCGACCAGAGCGGGATCGCGCGCGCCGTAGTCGGTGTCCACATAGCCCAGCAGCCGGGCACCCGCCGAGCGCAGCGCGTGCGCCGCCGCCGTGAACGCGGGATCGGGACCCGCGCCCGGCCCGTCGGCCGGGTTGATGACGACGCCGTACGTCCGGTCGGCCGCGCCGATCAGCCGGTGCCAGGCGCCGGGGTCCTCGGCCGGGTGGACGTAGAGCGGAATCAGCAGGCTCATGCGGGGAAGCCGCCTCCGGCCCCGGGGGCGGCACCGGCTCCCACGGCCCAGAGCGCGGCCAGCGAGTCGTCGAGGGTCAGCGCCGGCCGCCAGCCGAGAGCCTCCTCGGCCGCGGAGATGTCGGAGCACTGCCAGGACACCCCGCCCGAGCGGGCTGAACCGCCGCCGTTCTCCTCGATGCGCCCCCGGAACCCGGCGACCCGCGCGAGCCCGGTCACCAGGTCGCGCACCGGGACGGCCTTGCCGCCCCCGATGTTCAGGACCCGCGGCAGCTGCCCGGGGACCGTCGCCGCGGCGACCGCCGCCCGGGCCACGTCACGCGCGTCGACGAAGTCGCGGTACGCCGAGAGATCGCCGAGCCGGACGACCGCGTCCGGGTCCGGACCCGCCCCGCGGAGCAGTCCCGCGATCCGGCCCGGCAGCCCCGAGGCCGGTGCTCCCGGGCCCACGGGATTGCCCACGCGCAGAACCACCGCGTCCAGACCGGAGGTGGTGACGGTGACCGTGCCCGCGAGCTTGGTGGCCCCGTACGGGTTCAGCGGCCGGGTGGCCGCGGACTCGGCCGTGGCGGTGTCCGGGACACCGGGCCCGTATTCGGCGGCCGAGCCCAGATGGATCAGCCGGGCGGCCGGCGCCGCCTCCCGCAGCGCCGCGCAGAGGACCGCGGGACCACGGGAGTTGACCTCCGCGAGGGTCACCGCGTCGCCGCCGGTCGCACCGGCGCAGTTGATGACGGCGTCGGGCGCGGCCGCCGCCAGCGTCGCGGCCAGCCGCTCCCGGGGAGCGGTGGCCAGGTCGATGGCGAACTCCGCGGCCGGCGAGCGCCCGCCGTGGAGCACCCGCACGCCCGCGAGGGCGCGCAGGTGCTCCACGACATGGCCGCCCAGATAGCCGGTGGAGCCCAGGACGAGAATGCGCATGCGGTGGTCAGGCTCCCTTGAGCAGCAGCGACTTGCGGGTGGTGAACTCGGCGTTGGCCCGGTCGTAGTCGTCCGGGCGGCCGATGTCGAGCCAGTACCCGTCGAACGCGTAGGCGTGCGGCTCGTCGCCGCCGCTCAGCAGGTCGAGGACCAGCTCGTCGAAGCCCAGCGGCAGCCCCGGCGTGTAGTTCTCCAGCGTCGAGCGCGACAGGCCGTAGACGCCCATCGAGACGCGGTAGTCCATGCTCGGCTTCTCGGTGAACGCGACCACCTTGCGCTCGTCGGTGGTCAGCACCCCGAAGTCGATCCGCACCTTGCGGGCGTACGTCGCGATGGTGAGCGGGGCCCCCGAGATCCGGTGCTGCGCGAGGACGTCGCCGAAGTCGAGGTCGGTGAGCACGTCGCCGTTCATCACCAGGAACGACTCGGGCAGCCGGTCCCGCATGGTCAGCAGCGGGCCCATGGTGCCCAGCGGGCTCTCCTCGGTGGAGTAGTCGATGGCCATGCCCCACTTGGCCCCGTCGCCGACGTAGGCGCGGATGATCCCGCCCAGGTGGCCCACGGCGATGGTGCAGCTGGTGAAGCCGCAGGAGGCGAGCTGGCGGAGCACGATCTCCAGGATCGCGTGCTGGTCGCCGATGGGAACGAGCGGTTTGGGCAGCGCGGTGGTGTAGGGCCGCAGGCGGACGCCCTTGCCTCCCGCGAGAATCACTGCGTGCATGAGGTTCTTCCTTCGTGAGTCGTGCGGGACGGATCAGATGTTGTAGATGCCGGTCTTGTAGCGGGCCAGGTTCGCCGGCTCGCGGAAGAACTCGACGGTCCGCGCGAGCCCTCGCTCCAGGTCGTGCGCCGGGCTCCAGCCGGTCGCCGCGGCCAGCCGGGTCGCGTCGGCGACCAGCCGCATCACCTCGGAGTTGGCGGGCCGGATGCGGTCCGTGTCCTCGCGGACGTCGAGGGCGGTGTCCATCACCTTGCCGATCAGCGCCACCAGGTCGCCGACGGAGATCTCGCCGCCCGTACCGGCGTTGAAGGTGCGGCCCACGACCCCGTCCGCGGGCGCCGTACCCACGGCCAGGAACGCCTGCGCGGTGTCCTCGACGAAGGTGAAGTCGCGGGTGGGGCGCAGATCCCCGAGGGTGATGGTGCGCTCGCCCGCGGCCACCTGGCCGATGACCGTGGGGATGACCGCGCGCATCGACTGGCGCGGGCCGTACGTGTTGAACGGCCGCAGGGTCACCACCGGTGTGCCGAAGCTCGCGTGGTAGCTGTCGGCCAGCCGGTCCGCGCCCGCCTTCGAAGCCGCGTACGGGGACTGGGTGTTGATCGGGTGGTCCTCGGTGATCGGCACGGTCCGCGCGGTGCCGTAGGTCTCGCTGGTGGAGGTGTGCACGAGCCTCGGGGTGCCGAGCGCCCGCACCGCCTCCAGCACGTTGAGGGTGCCGGTGACGTTGGTGTCCACATAGCTGTGCGGGGCCTGGTAGGAGTACGGGATCGCGATGAGCGCGGCCAAGTGGTAGACGCAGTCGGCGCCTTCGGCCAGCCCCCGGACCGAGCCCGGGTCCCGGACGTCGCCCAGGACGATCTCCACCTGGTCCAGGACCTCGGGGCGCAGGGTCTCCAGCCAGCCGTAGGAGGAGAAGGAGTTGTACTGTGCCATCGCCCTCACCCGGTGTCCGGAGGCGACCAGCGCCTCGGTGAGGTGGGAACCGATGAAACCCTCGGCTCCGGTGACGGCGGCGAGCGGTTGGGTGGTCAACTCGTTGGTCCTTCCGGTTGGTTGCTCAGGTGACAGGTGATGCGGACGAGGGCACGGCGACCCTCCGGACATGTCCGGACGGGCCGTGCGGGGACGAGAAGGTGAGAGGGCGGCTCAGGCGTGCGACGCGGGCCGGCCCAGCAGCCGTACGGCACGGAGCAGCAGCCAGGCGCAGGCCGGGCCGCAGGCCAGGGTCAGCGCGACGGCGCCCGGCAGGAGGCCGAGGGCTATGGCCGCGGCGGCACCGCAGGCCGCCGTCAGACAGACGAGGGCCGGCTGCCAGGCGGCCCCGAAGGCCTGGAGCAGCAACGCGGTCCACAGGGTGGCGGCGAGCAGCAGCAGCGGCACCGGCTCCGCGCCGGTGAGCAGCGCCGCGGGCAGCAGCGGGAGCACGTACAGGAGCAGGCAGAGACAGAGGACACCGGTCGAACGCAGCAGGAAGGCGGCCGGGGTCGCGGTCGCGCGCAGCGCCCCCACCGACATCCCGCGATACCGGTACAGGAGCCATTCCGCCGGCCCCATGCTCACCGTCAGCGCGATCACGGCGTACGGGTGCTGCCGCCCCTCCAGCAGCACCAGCACACCGGCCGACAGCCCGAACAGGCCGTACGGCAGCGACCGCAGCGGCGAGGGACGGGCTCCGCCCGGGGCCGGGGAGGCGGTACGCGTGGACCGCAGCGCCAGGCCGGCCACGACGGCCGCGCCGAGCACGGACAGCAGCGGCAGGGCGACGCGCGGCACGGTCCCGGGGTCCCACCAGGGCAGCGCGGCCGCCCCGGCGGTCAGCGGGGCGAGCGCGGCCAGCAGCAGCCGCTCCCCGCCCAGCACGAGCAGCACACCGGCCGCCGCGAGGTACACCGACTGGGCGGCGGCGGCCCCGACCGCGGTGACGGAGCCGCCCAGCGGCGCCCCCGCCGCCGTCGCGGCGAGCGCGCCGAGCGGTGCCCCCTTCAGCAGGGTCCGGCCCGCCTCGCGCCGGCCCGCGGCCATCCGCAGATGGGCCCGGTGGCCGAGCGCCTGGCCCCAGGCCCAGGAGACGAGACCGGCCGCCACCAGGGCGTCGAGGTCCTCCGGGTGCCAGAGCCGCCCGGTCAGCAGATAGGCGAGGCCGGGCAGCGCGAACAAGGCGCCGCGCAGGCCGCAGCGCACCGGGTCCGGACGCCACGGGTCGGCCGGCTCCGGCGGCTCCGGAAAGGTGCGCGGCACCCGCTCGTAGAGGGCGGAGGCGAGCGAGAACAGGTTCGGGTGTCCGTACCGCTCCTGGATGATCTCGGCGGTCAGCCCCTCCGACTCCAGGGGCGGGCGGACGGTCGTCGGCGAGCCGCAGCGACAGGGTGTCGCCCCCGGTGCCCCCGGGTTCCAGCGCCATGGGCCCGCTCATCCGGCCAGGCTCCTCGCCGTGGACGCGCCCGCGGGCGCGGCGAGCGGGGTCCTCACCGGCGCGGGTACGCCCGCGACGATCCGGCCGAGCGCCGACAGCTCCAGATAGATGGTCCGGAAGGTGTCCACGGTCTGCCGCAGCGTGAACTGCTCGATGACCCGCAGCCGGGCGGCCTCGCCCATCGCGGCCCGCCGCCGGGTGTCGGCGAGCAGGTCGAGGGCCGCGGCGGCCATGGCGCCCGGATCACGGGGCGGCACGACGAGTCCGCTGTCGCCGACGGCCTCGCGCACCCCGCCCACGTCCGTGGAGACGGTCGCCCGCCCGCACGACATGGCCTCGATCAGTGTGAACGGGAAGCCCTCGCTGATGCTGGAGAGCATCACGACGTTGCCCGCCGCGTAGGCGTCCTTGATGTCGTCGACCCGGCCTTCGAAGGTGACCGCGTCCGCCTGTCCCAGCTCGGCGGCCAGCGCCTCGCAGCGCTCGCGGTAGGCCTCTCCGCCGCGCGGTGTGCCGCCGAACAACCTCAGGCGCGCGTCCGGGAGTTGGGACCGTACGAGTGCGAACGCCCGGATCAGGGTCTCCAGGTCCTTGATCGGATCGACGCGGCCGGCCCAGCTCAGCGTCGGCCGCTCCGGCTCCGGGCCGGCCGGCGGGAACATGGCCGGGTCCACGCCGTTGTAGACGGTGCGGATCGACTCGGGCGCGGCACCGCCCTGTTCCTCCCACAGCCGGTTGTAGCGGTTGCCCGGAGTGACGAGGGCCGCGCGCCGGTACGTCTCCTCGGCGAGCAGCCGGAAGAAGCCCAGCACGAGCGCCTTGACGGGCCAGCGGTACGGGGCCGTGCGGTAGCCGAGATAGCGCTCGCGCAGATAGACGCCGTGCTCGGTCAACAGCAGCGGTACACCGTGGCGTTCGAGGGCGGCGAGCCCCGGCAGCACCGCGACGCCGCCGCTGACCGCGTGCGCCACGCCGTACTCGGGCAGCGGCGCCGCCAGCGGGCGCAGCGCGTGCTCCAGCAGGGCGGTCGCGGTGACGGCGTCGTGCAGGGTCGGTCCGGCCTCGCGGACGGCCAGCCCCGGGCGGTTCCACACCCCGGCCAGGACGCCGATCGCCCGGTCGCCGCGCAGGAAGGGACTCAGCGTCCCCTCCGCCGCGGCTCCCGCCATCGTGTACAGGGCGGAGGGGAACAGGTCCTCCGCGCACGGGTCGAGCAGGGCGGTCAGGAACTGTTCGTAGGCGGAGACGAGTTGCCTGCGGCGCCGCCCGAGCGGCGGGCGGCCTCCGGGCGCGGGCCCCCACATGGGGACCGCGACGACGTCCACGACCTGTGCGGGGATGTCCCACACGACCGGTTCACTTCCGGTGCCGGTCACGGCGATGACGCCGAAGTCGACGTCGGGCATGCCGTCGACGAGTTGGTCGCACCAGACGCTGACGCCGCCGTGACTGTGCGGGTAGGTGCCTTCGGTGAGCAGGGTGACGCGCGTCGAGGTCAGAGCGCGCGCGTCGCGGGGAACGTGCATGGATGTGCTCCACGGCCGAGGTCGGGGTGGTCGGGCCCGTCCCGGCCGCGCGGGGCGCGGCCGGGACCTTCGGTCGGTGCCCGGCTCAGCGGTCCGGGCTGTGGAGGACCCGCTCGGGCACGTCCGCCGGCAGCCGCGCCGGGTCCGGTCCGAACGGGTCGATGAGCGCGCCGTGTTCGGGCGCGGCCGTGTGCGTGGTCCGCTTCATGCGGTGAAGTCCCCTCCCCGGGCAGGGGTGAGCACCGCTCCCGTGAGCGTCCACCCCCTGACGCGACGCCACACCCCCCTCAGACGTGGTCGTCACGTATTCGTCGTGTCACATAGTGGTGTCTCTGTGGAGCTTTCGTGCGCCTCCCGCGCAACGTGACGAAAAAGCGCGTCCATCGAACGGGTGATCATCGAGGAGTGCGACGAAGACGTCCTCATCACTCTGTGACGTCGATCGATTACCCAGTGAAACGTTCCTGTACTTGCCCCGCCCGGGGTGGTCCGGAAGTGGAGTGCGACGTTCCGGCAGACTTGGCCGTCAATGGTCCAGACCGCAACGAATTTCGGCTGCGTCGTCGGTTTCAAGACAGTCCGGACGTGGTTCTGTGAAGGACCTGTGCGCGGACGGAATCGTTCCGGGGCCGGTCGGAGGGCCGAGCGCGTCGGTGCGGGGCGTCGGAGCGCGTGTCGGCGCGGGCGGGAAATTCCGGGGAGCGGGTGTCGGCGGCCGGGAACGGGACACCCGTCGGTCTCCGGCGCAGAACGCGCCGGGAGATGGTGATCGTCATCCGGTCATCGAAGGGCGCGCCGGGGAATCCGCCACGGGATCGCGGCGCGCATCCGCTGACGAGATGGAGGACTGCTTCGTGAACGAGAACCTTTGGGGTTACGGCCCGACCAGCGGGCACACGCCCGACGCCGACCTCTCCGGCTACCGGGTGGAGGCGATCGACGGCCACATCGGCAAGGTCGACAAGCACTCCGACGAGGTCGGTTCTCAGTACATCGTCGTCGACACCGGCGTGTGGATCTTCGGCAAGGAGGTCCTGCTGCCCGCCGGGACGATCACGGCGGTCAGTCACGAGGACAGGACGGTCCAGGTCGCCCGGACCAAGGACGAGATCAAGGCGGCCCCGGAGTTCGACCAGGAGAAGCACCTCGGAGACCCGCACTACCGCGACCAGCTCGGCGGCCACTACGGCTCGGGCCACTGACGCGACGGCGAACCGCCGGTGCCGTCCCTGCGCGGGACGGCACCGGCGGTTCTTCGCTGTCGTGGGGCGCCGAGGACGGCGGACGCCGTTCACAGGGGACCCCGGCCGGACGGGGGAGACCGGCCGGGGCCGCTTACCTGGTGTGCGGAGGCCGCTCCGCTTCACATAAGGGGCAACAGCGGTACTTATCCTCTTATTCCGTCCTGGCCTCCAGGTTTTCCGGAGTGCCCGCGGCGCCGCCGGGCCTCCCCGGACGGCCCGGCCTCTCCGGGGCCGACGCCCGGACACCGCCTCCGGACGCGGGGGTCAGGACGTGCCGGGGCCGGTCCACCGGCGTGGCCCCGCATCCGCCCGGCGGGCCCGGCGGGAAGATCGGTACAGGAGGGCGCGTGCCACGGCGCCGGCCGGTCGGCCCGTGCCCGGGCCCCGCCCCGCGCGCCCGCCGGCACGCGGACGGACCGGCTGCTGTGAGGATGGTGCCCATGACCGCCAAGCGCGGTGTGCCCGATGTCCTGGTCGTCGGCGGCGGACTCGCCGGTCTGGCGTGTGCCCGCGATCTCGTCGGCCACGGCCTCACGGTCCGGCTCCTGGAGGCCTCGGACGGGGTGGGCGGCCGAATGCGCTCCGACGACCACGAGGGGTTCGTCGTCGACCGCGGCTTCCAGGTCTTCAACACCTCCTATCCGCAGGTCCGTCGCCGGCTCGCCCTGCGCGAGCTGAGGCTGCGGCCCTTCACGCCGGGTGTCCTCGTCCACACGGAGGACGGCCCCATGCGGTTCGAGGACCCGACCCGCGGCAGCAGGCGGCTGGGCGACCTGCGTCCGGGGCGACTCGCGGGAACCCGTGACCTCCTCGCGCTGGCCGCCCTCTCCGGCCGGGACATGCTCGCTCCCGCCGGATGGCTCAAGCGCGGCGAGGACCGTACGACCCGCACCGCGCTGGCCGCGGCCGGGTTCTCCGAGGAGTTCGTCGAGCGGTTCTTCCGTCCCTTCCTGTCCGGCGTGTTCCTGGAGGACCAGCTGGAGACCTCCGGCCGGGTGTTCCATCTGGTCTGGCGCAGCATGCTGCGCGGAACCCTGTGTCTGCCCGGCGCCGGCATCGGTGCGGTGCCGCGCAAGCTGGCCGAGGCGCTGCCCCCGGGCGTCGTGAACCTCGGGAGCCCGGTCGCCGAATTGACGGACGACGGGATCGGGACGGACGACGGGGACGAACACCCCGCGCGGGCCGTCGTCGTGGCCACGGGGCCGGGCCCGGCCGCCCGGCTGCTGCCCGGGCTCGGCCTGCCGGACTACCGCGTGGTGACCACGTACTACCACGCGGCGCCCCGGACGCCGCTGGCCGAACCCGTCCTGGTGACGGACACGCGACGGCGTTTCCTCAACACCTGCGTTCTGAGCGAGGTGGTCCGCGGCTACGCCCCGCCCGGCATGTCCCTGATCGCCACCTCGGTGCTCGGACACGACCAGGAGGGCCAGGAGGGCTGGCTGCGCGACGCGCTCGCCGAGGTGTACGGGACCGTCACGACGGACTGGGACCTGCTGACCGTCCGTACCGTCCCCGACGCCCTGCCCGCGATGCCGCCCCCGCAGCCGCTCTCCCGCACCGCCCGCGTCGCCCCGGGCCGCTATGTGTGCGGGGACCACCGGGCCACGGGTTCGGTGCAGGGCGCGCTGGCGTCGGGCGCCCGCGCGGCCCGCGAGGTCGCGGCCGACCTGGCGCGGTAGCCGGGAGCGGTGGCCGTGCGCGGTCCGTGTGCGGCCGGTGCCGGTGCCGGTGCCGGTGCCGGTGCCGAAGTCGGGCCGGTTGCCGCGGCCCGCCGGGATTCCGCGCCGCCTAGTCGAGCGTCTGCTGCGTCCAGATCGTCTTGCCCTGCGCGGAGTAGCGGATGCCCCAGTTGTGGCTGAGCTGCGCGCAGATGAACAGGCCGCGTCCGCCTTCGTCGGCCGTGCGGGCGTGGCGCAGCCGTGGCGCCGCCCCGCCCGTGTCGGTGACCTCGCAGGTGAGCATCCCGCCCTTGATCAGACGCAGCCGGACGGGCGACGCTCCGTACCGCACGGCGTTGGTGACCAGCTCGCTGACGATCAGCTCGGTGGCGTAGGCGGTCTCCTCGCCCACGCCCCACTCCTGAAGCCGGTCCCGGGCGTGATGCCGTGCCGTCGCGGCCGCCGTGGGTGAGAACTCCAGGGACCACGTGGCGACCCGGTCCGGAGGGAAGGGCCGGGTGCGGGCGAGCAACAGGAGGACGTCATGGCGGCCCGCCGTGTCGCTCATCCGGTAGAGGACCTCGTCCCGGATCTCGCCGAGGGGCCGGTCCAGTCGGGTGAGCGCCACGCGCAACGGGTCCCGGGCGTCGTCGTCCGGTCCTTCGGACACCGGGAACGAGGCGGTGCGCAGCGCGAGGACGCTGCCGTCCCGCACGGGGACCGAGGCGGTGGCGAAGGGCGGCCCGTCCCGGCTGCCCAGCAGCGGGCCCGTCGGGATGCGCGGCACGTGCACCACTCCGTTGGGATGGGCCACCACGGGCGCGGGATGACCGGCGGACGCCATGACGCAGGTCTCCTGGAGCGGATCGTGGATCGCGTACACACAACTGGCCCGCAGCGGCTGCCGGCCCAGCGGATCGCTGGCGGGCAGGGCCGCGCGCTCGTGGGCCAGCCGGACGACCGCGTCGTTGAGGCGGGCGAGCAGTTCGTCGGGGTCCAGGTCGAGCGCCGCGAGCGAGTGGATCACCGTCCGCAGCTGTCCCATGGTGGTGGCGGCGTCGATGCCGCTTCCGGCGACCTCCCCGACAGCCAGCGCGGTACGGGCCCCGGGCAGGCTGAAGGCGTCGTACCAGGTACCCGCTCCCGCGTCGGCCGGGACGTGCAGGGGCGCGAACTCGATGGCCGTCCGCGACGGGGGTTCCGGCGGCAGCAGATGGCGTTGCAGCGCGGCGGCGATCGTGTGCTCGCGGGTGTAGCGGCGGGCGTTGTCGAGGCTCAGCGCGGTATGTGCGGCCAGCTCCTCGGCGACGGTGAGGTCGCTCGAGTCGAAGGCGTCGTGCGGCCGTACGCGGTAGAGGCTCAGGAGTCCGAGCACGGTGCCCCGCAGCGCCAGCGGGACGGTCAGCAGCACCCGGGCGCCGGAGGCGCGGATGGCGCGGGCCCGCTCGGGGTCGGCGTCCAGCCAGGGGGTGTCCGCGTCGAGGGTGACGGCCCGGGGCTTGAGATCGCCGAGCACCTGCGAGTACGGAGTCGGCGCGGGGACGGCCCGCACGTCCCCGACGGGATGGGCCTGGGCGCGCTCGGCGGGTCCGTCGATGCGGAAGGCCGCGCGGCGCAGCGGCACGTCACGCCCCAGGGGGCTGAGGGGCGGGTCCTCGCCCCGCACCACCGCGTCGACCACCTCGACCACCGCGATGTCGGCGAAGCCGGGCACCAGGGCGTCCACCAGCTCCTGGCAGGTCGTGACGACGTCCAGGCTCCGGCCCACCCGCTCGCGCACCGAACCGAGCGCCTCCCGCCGCCTCATGGTCCGCAGTGGCTCCGTGACCTCGGTCATGGAGACGACCGCGCCGCGCCCGTCCCCGAGCGGGAACATCGACAGGTTCGCGAAGCGCTCCCATGCCGACCCTTCCACCGGTTCGAGCCCCACGGGGTGATCGGTGACGGGCGTGCCGTCGGCGAGGGCGCGCCGCAGGACGTCCTCGAACTCCTGTGGCCGGGAGGGACGGCACAGTTCGCCCAGCGGCCGGTCGAGTGTCTGGTCCGCGGCGACGTCGCACAGCGCGGCGGCGGCCTCGTTGACGCTGAGGACGCGCAGCGCGGGGTCGAGGACGAAGAACGCCTCGTGGGCGTTGGCCCGCAGGATGTCGGACACCGAGGTCCGCGTGCCGTCGAGGGCGGTGGAGCCCGTCGCCTCGAAGACGCCCCAGGCGAGGGTCCCGTCGGGGAGCGGCATCACCTGGACCCGCAGGTCGACCGGGTGTCCGCCGGCGTCGTGGACGACCAGGGGAGCGGCCCCGGACTCCGAGCCGCGGCCGGATGCTTCCGGGTCGGCGACGTCGGGCGCGACGAGGGTCAGGGCAGTTCGTCCCACGGCCTCGGCGTCCGAGCGCAGCCAGATCTCGCGTGCCCGGCGGCTCCACCGGACGACGACGCCGGCGCCGTCGACGACCATCAGCGGAGTGGCGGCATTCACCGGTGATCACCTCTGCTGTGCGTCCGGCCGGCACCCCCGTGTCAAGGGACGACTTCGACGGCTGAATCACCGGAGGAGGCCATGTCGGGGACCATGTCTCCTTTGTCGCTCATGGTCCACAAAGTCATCATCCTACGACCCGGCCGTACCGCAAGGCGATGCGGCCGGGGCGGGGACGGCCCGGGCCGGGCGCGGGAGCCCTTGCGCCCTGGACGGGGGACCCACGGCGCCGGTCGTCGTCGGCCACCGCCGATCGCCGCCGAGCGCTGTCGGTCGCCGTCGGTCGGCGGCCGCCGCGGGGCGCCGTACCCGCGGCGGCCGGGTCCCGCCCCCCCCGAGCGCGCACCCCGCCCGGCCCGGGGGTCAGTCGTGGGCCATGTCCGACTCGGCCGAACTCGCCGCGGACTCCGCGCCGTCGACCAGCTTCCGCAGATGGGCGACGTCCGTGGAGGCGGGGGCGGGCGAGGCGGGGGCGTTCCCGGTGTCACCGTGGCCGCCGCACCCGGTCAGGAGCAGCGCGGTCGCGGCGAGGGCGAGTGCCAGTCCTCGCGCGCGCATCAGGAGCCGGCTCCGTCACCGTGGCTCGCACACCACTTCTGGACGTCCGCCAGATCCTTCTGCCGGCTCTCCAGCGTCGGGACGAGCGAGCGCCGGAAGGTGAGCCGGTGGTCGAGGTACGTCTCGATCTGCGTGTGTCCCGCGGACTTGGCGTTGGCGACCCGCTGCTCCAGCCGGGCGATCGAACCGCGCTGCGAGGCGTCCCCGTTCAGCCGGCCGAGGATGCGGTCGATCCGTCGGTCGATCTTCGGGGCGCGCTTGCAGAGGGCCTTGGCGCCGTCGCCCGTCGGCGCACCCGAGGGCTTCGTCCCGCCACCGTCGGCCGACGCGCCGCCCGCGGCGCCGAGCAGGGCGCCGACCGCCAGCAGCGAGACGACGGCCGTCCTGGTCCTCGACGCCGCCGGCGTCTTCCTCGGTGTGCTCGCCATGCTGAACTCCTTCTCGTTCCGGGGCGGTTGCCCGCACGTCCGGAACGCTAGGAGCGCTCTTTGTGGAATTCTTGTGGCCGGGTGCCGGCGGTCGTGATCACCCAGTTGCGCTGCCGGGGCAGCGTCGCCTCGACGTCGTCCGCGCCGTTCGGCAGCGGGAGCAGGACCTCGACGCGGGTCCCCGTGCCGGACGGCGGTTCGAGGACGCGGACACTGCCCCGGTGCAGGTCGATCTGCTGGGCGACCAGGGTGAGTCCGAGACCCGACCCCGGACTGTCGGGGCGGCGCACGAAGCGCTCGAAGACGGTGCCCCTGCGCTCGGGGGCGACACCCGGCCCCTGGTCGTCGACGCACAGGACGGCGTGGCCGCCGTGCGCGCGGACCGTGACGTCGACGCGCGCCGGGCGCCCGTCCGGGCATCCGCCGTGCACCAGGGCGTTGATGAGCAGGTTGTCGACGACCGTGCGCAGTCCGGGCTCCCAGCCGTGGACCCGCAGCCCGGGCGGGCAGTCGGCCGCGATGTGCGCGAGCGGATGGCGCCGCCGCTGCTCGCGGGCGCTCGCCTCGACCACGTCCGCGAGATCCACGGGACCGAAGGCGTCCGCCTCGACCAGGTCGCCGCGGCCCAGTTCGCGCAGCATGACCAACAGGCCGAGCAGTCGGGCGTGTTCGCGGCGCAGGTCGTCGAGGATCTCGTCGCGGTCGGGAGCGGGGAGGGCCGGATGCTCGGTGAGGATCTCCAGATTGGTCTGCATGCTCATCAGCGGAGTGCGCAGTTCGTGCGCGGCGGCCGAGGCGAAGGAACGTGCGGTGGCGAGCGCCTCCTCGGTCCGGGCGGCCTGCTCGTCGTAGCGGCTCAGGACCGTCTGGAGGGCGTGCGCCAGATCGTCGACCTCGGCGATCCTGGCCGGAGTGTGGTCGAGGCGGGCGGCGCTGGTCCGGGGATCGAGGCCGCTCGCGCTGTCCCGCAGCCGTCGCAGCGGACGGCTCGCCCGCCCGGCCACCGCTCCGGCCAGCAGCCCCGACAGCGGTGCGGCGAGCAACGCGACCGTCACCACGCGCCGCCGCACCAGGCGCAGTTGGGTGTCGGAGGCGGTGTCCGGCGCGAAGAGCCAGAGGGTGCCGCGCACTCCGGGGCGGGTCCCGGTCACGCGGGTCGACAGGACCCGCCAGGACGCTCCGCCGGCCCGCAGGGTGACCGGCACCGGAGCGTTCGCGGGGAGTGCCACGCCCGGATCCGGCTGCGGGCCGCCGGTGAACGTCTCCGACGGGCCGACCAGTCGTACGCCGACGTCCAGGGCGGAGGTGAACAGCCGCCGCTCACGGGTCCGTTCGACCGCGGCGGACCGGTCCGCGGCGCTCGCGCGCAGCAGCCCGCGGGCGTCCTTCGCCACGGCCGCGGCGCTCCGCCGCAGATGGGCGTCCTGCTGGTCGTGCAGATCGGCGGCGACCAGCCGCAGCAGCAGCCAGCCGGTGGCCAGCACCAGGACCGGGACACTCGCCCCCACGGCGAGGGCGATACGGGTGGAGAGTCTCATCGTCCGGCCTCCGGTCCCTCGTCGCGCAGGACGAACCCGACTCCGCGGACGGTGTGGATGATCCGGGCCCGGCCGGGTGCCTCCAGCTTGCGCCGCAGATAGCTCACGAACGTGTCCACCGCGTCGGTGCGCACGTCGAAGTCGTATCCCCAGACCCGGTCCAGGAGCTGGTCACGGCTGAGCACGATGCCCGCGTTGTGCGCCAGCACGTGCAGCAGCTCGAACTCCCGCCGGGTCAGCTCCAGTTGCCGCCCGTCCAGACTGACGGTGCGCGCCCCGGGGTCCAGGGCCAGACCGCCCACCCGCACCAGATCGGTGTCCCTGGGCGGCCGGCGGCGCAGCAGGGCCTGGAGCCGGAGCACCAACTCCTGCAGGGCGAACGGCTTCACGAGGTAGTCGTCGCCGCCCGCCTGGAGTCCCGCGATCCGGTCGGCGGTCTCGTCGAGCGCGGAGAGCATCAGGACGGGTACGTCGTTGTCCTCCCCGCGCAGCGTCCGGCACACGTCGATGCCGCTGAGGCCGGGCATGGAGACGTCCAGCACGATCGCGTCCGGAGGAGTCCTCCGGGCCAGGTCCAGTGCGGGCCCGCCGCCGTCGGCGAGGTCCACCGCGAAACCGCTCAGCCGCAGACCGCGTTCGAGTGACCGCCGTATTGCCGCGTCGTCGTCGACGACCAGGACCCGGCTCCGATCTCCGCCCATCACCACACCCCAGCTCGCAGGAACGGTCCGGTCGGGCCGGGCCGTTTCGCCGCCCATGGTGCACCAGCCGTCTCGCGGCGGACGCCCGCGGTCCACCCGCGCGGGCGCCGGCCAGGCACGATACGGTAACGAAGGGAATTGTGAAGGGTGTGTGAAGGCTCGTCGGGCGTAGTCTCCCGCCTTGCCCGGGTGCTCGTGGGGGGTGACCCGGCATGGGGAGGGGAGTGTCATGGCCGCCATGACGCAGGGGAGAAGCATGCCCGGCAGCGCGCGGAGACGGCTGACGGCGGCGGTCCCCGGGGCGCTGCTCTGCGCGGCCCTCGCCGGGTGCGGGCACGGGGGCGCGGCCGCGTCCGCCGCCTCGACGGCCTCCGCCGGCACCTTGACGTCGGCGGCACCTTCGTCCGCCGCCCCGTCCACGCCCGAGCCGACGCCCTCGTCCGCCGCCCCGGCGACGCCGACGCCGACCCCGGCCACCGAGGAGGCGGCCACGACGGCGCCCGCCTCGCAGGAACCGGCCCAGGCGGGCGGTTCGGCGGCCTCGGCCCTGTGGGGCAAGGCCTACAGCGGCACGGCGAGCATCTCCGTCGACGTCTACGACTACTGCTCCACCGACGGCTCCCGGCGGCTCGCGGGCAGCCGGACCTACTCCATGAACAGCACGCTCCATCTCGACCGGCCGCGCACCGGCGGCGACCAGAGCGAGAACAACCCGTTCTCGATGCTGTTCGCGGCCGGAGCCCCGTCCCAGGCCGGCGCGGTGTCCTTCTGGTCCTCGTCGGTCAGCACGGTCTCCAGCCAGGACCTCGCGGGCAACTACCGGGATCCGAACCTCCTGCTGACCTACTGGAACATCGGCTGGTCCGGCGGGCGGATGGACGCCACCCTCACGGACCCGCACGCCCGCGAAGCCGTCGTCCTGAACCTGCTCAACTGGCCCGGCCTGCTGGTCGCCTGCCGCTCCGACCTCGGCCAGATGCCCGGCGGCTTCCCGCACGCGCTGGCGGCCGGTACGACGTTCACGGGCCGCCTCGACGGCTCCGGTGCCTCGCTCACCGCCCGGGGCGGCACCACCGACGGCGTGGTGCAGTTCCGGTTCACCTTCTCCGGCACGCCTTCGTGACTTCGGGCCCGGGCCCGTCCCCCGGCGCACCACGCCCCTGCTCGGCCGGTGTCGGGAGACGGCGCCGGGCCGCCGTTCGAGCCGGCCGACTCTGCCCGGCCGGCCTCGGGAGTCGGCGCCCGGCCGCCGTCCGGACCTGCGGCCCTCGATGACCGGATCCCCGGTCCGTCACCGTCGTGTCACAGCCGTGTCCGCAGGTGAACCGGGCACGCCGTCCCTCGATCTGTAGCGACGAGTGCCGGTGAACGACCGGCGCCCGACCATCTCTATCGGGGGACCTCATGCAGTACGGGATGCACTTCGGACCGCGTTTCCGCGGAGCCGCCCTGGCCATGGCGACCATGTCGGCGGCCACCCTTCTGATGACCGCCTGTCAGCCGGGCTCGGACTCGGCGGATTCCACCGCCACACCGGTGGGCGGCGGCACGACGAAGCCGGCGGCCTCGTCCTCCGCCTCCCCGAAGCCCGGCACGCCCTCCGGCGGGACGGGAACCTCGGCGAAGCCGGCGGGCGACTCCACCCCCAAGGCCCCGGCCTCCTCGACCCCGGCCGCCACCGCGACACCGGCGACGGCGAAGACGTGTGCCGCGGAGTCCCTGAAGGCCTTCATGTACCAGGCCGCCGTGCGTCCCCCGGGCACCGGAACCGGCGCCGCGATCGTCGAGTTCACCAACATGTCCGGAGCGTCCTGCGTGCTGCAGGGGTACCCGACCGTGGCGGGCGCGGCCAACGGCTCGCCCGACAAGAACCGCCCGCTGACCGTGACCCGGACGGGCCCCTCGTCCACGGTCGTGCTCGCACCCGCCGCGAAGGCCTGGGTCAAGCTGACCTTCGTCCAGGTCCAGGGCGAGGCCGACGGCTACTGCAAGTCCGGTTCGACCCCGGTCTCCTACCCGACCCTGGTGGTGGGCCTGCCCGGCAGCGGGGCGAACCAACTCGCGCTGGAGGACGGTGTGCTGGCCGGGTGCGACAACAAGGTCACGGTCACCGCGGTCACCGCGACGAAGCCGTCCTGACCCGTCACCGGTGCGCCGGTGGCCGCCGCGGTTCGGCCGCCCCGGCGCACCGGGTGGGTGTGCGGGGACACGGGCCGAGTGGGGAGTGCGGCGGCTCGGTCCGTAGGCCCCGGGAGCGGACGAGGGCGCGGATCGCGTGCTCCCGGCGGGTTTTCGTGCCGCGGTGCGGGTGACCGCAGGGCCGGACCTATGGACCGGGCCGCGTTCCGACCCACGGACGGGGAGGGCGCCGGCGGCCCGGAGACGTCCGGAGTGCCGGACCGGGGCGGGCGCATCGAGTCGGCCGGGTTCAGTGGGTCAGGCGGGGTGGGTCGCGCTGAGTGGGCGATGCCGGGTCGATCACGCCAGGCCCGTCACGTCGAGGCGCTTCTCGGTGCCGTGAGCGCCACCGTCGTGTACGACATCGTGGAGCAGCCTCCCAGCGCGTCGACGGCGGCGCCCACCTCGTCGAGGACGGCGGCCAGTGCGTCGACGGGAAGCCGGGTCAGGGTGCCCTGGGCAGGCATCACGTCCAGCCACGTCCTCCGGGTGTAGGACCACTCTCAGGTGAAGCTCCACTCCTCCGGCGCGCCGGGCTCTGTCCGGCCGTGTGCCTCGCGCGTCGCCCCGCCGTGTGCCTGGCCACGTGCGATGCGCTCTGCCCGGCTTGCAGCCGGTCCGACGCGCTCCGCCCGGCCGGCGACCGGTCCGGCGTGCCGCCGCCTCCGCCGCGGTGGGTCGCGGCTGCCGCCACACGCGTCACCGCAGCTGCCCCGGCGTGTCGCGCGTCACGCGCGGAGGTCGGGAATGCCGACGCCGGGGCCGCTGTTACAGAGCACGTAACTGATTGGCATGCGCGAGTCAAGGCTCGTGCGTGGACGAAGGAGGCCTCATGGCACGCAGCACCGCGCGCCCCGTCGTCACGCTGAAGTCGACAGCCGGGACCGGCGCCACGTATGTGACGCGCAAGAACCGCGGGAACGACCCCGACCGGCTCGTCCTGCGCAAGTACGACGCGGTGGCCGGCCGGCACGTCACGTTCCGCGAGGAGCGCTGACCCCGCGCCGGACGCGCCGGGCCCACCCGCCCGTCGCCCCCGCGCACGCACCCGTCCGCAACCGAGGAGGGAACCGCATGAGGCCCGACATCCACCCCGTATCCCGTCCGGTCGTCTTCCGGGACCGCGCCGCCGGAACCGCGTTCCTGACGCGGTCGACCGCGCGCTCGACCGAGATCGTGGAGTGGGAGGACGGTACCGTCCGTCCCGTCGTCGACGTGGAGATCTCGTCGGCGAGCCATCCGTTCTACACCGGGACCTCGCGGGTCCTGGACACCGCCGGCCGGGTGGAGCGCTTCGAGCGCCGCTACGGCCGCACGGCGCCGCGGCGGCCCTGACCGCCGCAGCGCGCCCAGTTCGTCAGGAGGAGGCCGGAGCCATGAAGGTACGCAAGTCGCTGCGCTCGCTGAAGTCCAAGCCGGGGGCCCAGGTGGTCCGCAGGCGCGGCGTGGTCTTCGTCGTGAACAAGAAGAACCCGCGTCTGAAGGCCCGCCAGGGCTGACGGCGCATCAGGGAGGGAACACCGGTCCGGCCGGCGCACCGAGCGTCGGCCGGACCGGCCGCGCGTACCGGCGTGCCCCCGCCCCTCGGCCGGACCGGCCGCACGTACCGCCGTGCCCCCGCCCCTCGGCCGGACCGGCCGCGCGTACCCCCGTGCCCTGCCTGTCTGCCGGACCGGCCGCACGTACCCCCCCGTGCCCCCGCCCTCGGCTTTGCCGTCCTCGGCCGGTCGGCCGCGCGTGCCGTCGCGCGGCCCGGCCGCCTCAGCCCTCGCCCCCTTGTCCCCAGCCCTCGCTCCCCCCGTGTCCCCGGCCCTCGGCCGACCCGGCCACGCCCGGCGGATGCCCCTGTCGTGGTCCTTCCGCCGACAGCACGGCCACGACAGGGCGGAGCCCCGCCCCTGGTCGGCGACGCGATCACGGAGGCCGTCCCGGAGCGGCGGCCTCTCGACCCGCCCGCGCGGCACGCGGCTCGATGACGCACGGGTCCGCCGGGAGTTACGATCACGACCGTGACGTGCCCTTCCACCGCGGGCGACCCGGTCGCCCGCGGAGGGCGGTGCGGTGGATGCGCTGGATCCGGTGCGGGACGGTCGTGCCGGGCGAGGTACACCGAGGGGAGCCGTTCGTGACCACGGCCAGGGACTTGTTCATCATCACGATGGACAAGGAGCCGGAACGTTCTGTGGGGCAGGGCGACCTGTCGCTCGCCCTCGCGGGAGCCGAGGTGATCGATCTTCTCGCCGGCGAGGTCATCACCCTGGACGGTGACAGGATGACGCCGGCCAGGCCCCCGGCGACGGACGACCGGCTTCTGGGCGAGGCGGCGTCCTCGCTCGTGCGCCAGGTCCCGTACGAGCGGGTCGAGGACTGGCTGTGGCGCCGGGGCCGGGATCTGGCCAAGGCCTATCAGACCGACCTCGAACAGGCGGGCCAGCTCACCCGGCAGCGGCGCAGCCGGCTGCCGTTCGGCGGCGAGCGCATGGAACTGGTGGACTCACCGGCCCGCAGCCGCGCGATGCACCGCTGGGCCGCGGACGAGCCGGTCCTCGCGGCGCTCGCCGAGGTCGTCGGCATCTCGTCCGAGCAGCCGGACGACAACTCCTCGGTGGAGGACGAGGCGGTGACCACGGTCCTGGTGGCCGTGCACGACGCGGTGATGGAACTGGAGGCCGTCCGCCAGCGCCGGGCCATCGAGAACGCGGCGTTCGCCAACATCTGGCGCGGCGCCTGACGGCACCCGAGGACGGGCCGGGCCGGGGCCGCGCGGCCTCGCTCGGCACCTCGCGGCGTCGCCGCACCCCCCGATCAGAGCCGCCACGCGGATGGACAACACACCGCCGCACCCCCGATCACGCACGCCACGCGGACGGACAACACCACGCCCCGTGGTGCGCTGCTCCGGCCCCAGGCGATCCGAAACGACACGGTCCAGGGCACGTGGGCAGTGTCCCGCCCGTCCGATGCCCACCCGGCAGGGCCGGCCCGCGGCAGCCGCCCCGGCTGTCACCGGAGGCCCCGGCTCCGAACGCCGGTGAGGGCGCGGGGGCGGAGCCTGGGCCCCGCCCCCGCGCCCGCCGTCACTCGGAGGCCTCGCGGGCCAGCCGCTCGCTCTCCCGCGCCTGCTGGAGCTGGGTCTCCACGCGCTGTGCCCGCCGGGGCAGCAGCGAGTCCGTGACGCGCTGAAGCGTCTTCGTCAGCGGGTGCTTGTCCTGCCCCTGCGCCGTACCCCGCACGGCGGACGCCGCGTCGCGGTACTCGGCCATGTCGGCGAGCGCCGCGTGGGCGAGCTCGGTCGCCTCGCGGTACAGATCGCGCGACTTCGTCATGGCCTCCAGGGCCTCGGAGTACGAGGCCACCAGGGCACGCGCGTGCGCGAGTTCCTCCTCCATGGTCAGCAACTGCCAGTCCTCGCGCAGCGCCGTGAGCGCCGTCGCCGCGTCGTCCGGCAGCGGCCAGGGCAGTGCCGCGAACTGGGCGATCTTGTCGAGGAGTTCCGTCGGTTCCGAACCGTCGAGGAAGACGCTGCGTACCCGGAACGCCTGCTCGTCGAACCCGGTCCTGGCGGGGTTGCCGGACAGGATGACGGCCCCGCCGCGCGGCACGGACGTCCCCAGGTCGCCGAGCGCCCAGTTCACGGCGTGGAACTGCTCGGGCGTGGCCCGGTGTTCCACGAGGCGGTGCCGCAGCGCCGGGGGCAGCAGCCGGGCCAGCGGGAGCCGGCCCTCGGCGTCGGGGGTCATGGCCTCGTGCACGACGACGTTGATGCTCCAGCTGTGCCGGGCGATGTCCTTGAGCAGCCGGCGCAGCGCCGCGTCGTCCTTCGGCAGCGGGTTGATGTCCTGGAGCAGCAGCCCGCCCGCCGCGTCACGGTCCCAGGAGAGATCGCTCCGCTCGGGCCACAGCAGCGCGGCGGGGGAGTCCCACTGGGGGTCCCACGGCCGTTCCGCCTCGGCGGCCAGGGTCCAGCGCCGCTCGCCGTCCACGTGCGGACGTGCGTCCGTGGCGAGCCGCGCCCGCACGGTGACGTCACCGTCGACGAACCAGCGCGCCTCGAAGACATGGTCCTCCGGCGTCGCTGGGTTCTCCTTCTCCAGGAAGTCCTGGATCCTTTCACTGTTCTTCAGTTCCCGCAGATGCTCCCGGAGCGCGTGCTGCGGGGCGGGGCCGGTGTGGAGCCCCGCGGCCAGCCAGACTGTTTCCGGGGCGGTGGGACGCTCTGTGGAGGACTTCGGCATGAGTCACTTTGCTGGTGGGGTGCGGTGTGCTCTCCCAGTATGGTCGCCTTTGGCCGTGAGCCGGGAGGCGAGGCCCCCTGGGATCACGGACCTCCGCCATCGGGTGACTATGGGCGTTTCGTTGACGCTTGACCGTATCGGGGTCATCGCGAGGTATGCGAGCGGTCCGCCGCGTGCCGGGGCGGCCCGCCCGGGAGAGCCCCGCGGCCGTGGTCCCGGCCGGTGCGCCGAGAGGGAGCGAAGGGCGCGTATCAGGGGAGCGAAGGGCGTGGGCCGGGGGTGGCGGCTCGCGGACCTGCGGGGACGCGAGGAGGGTCGCGCTCGGCCGTGACCTCGCCGAGGTGCGGGCGCCGGTAGGGTTGCGGTCGGAGAAGGGGCGGACGCGAATGCGGCAGCGGGTGACCATGAGCGACGTGGCGCGGGCCGCGGGAGTCTCGTCCGCCACCGTCTCGTACGTGCTGAGCGGAAAGCGCCCGGTCACGGAGGAGACCCGCAAGGCGGTCGAAGCGGCCATCGAGCAGCTCGGCTTCAGTCTCAACCCCGTCGCCCGGAGCCTGCGTACGGGCAAGTCCACCATGGTCGCCCTGGTCGTGCCCGACATCGCCAACCCCTTCTACGCGCTGCTGGCCCGCTCGATCCAGGACGAACTGCGCGGCCGCGGCTACCACGTGCTGGTGAGCAGTACGGGAGCGCGGCGGGACGAGGAGGAGGCGCTGCTGCACGAGGCGGTGCACCAGCGGTTCGCCGGCGTCGTGATGACACCGTTCCGGCTGTCCGCCGACGCCTTCGACGTGCTGCGCGCCGCCGGGGTCCCCGCGGTGGTCAGCGCCGACGTGCCCTTCGGGGACGTCGATCTGGTGACCCCCGACGCCGACGACGCCGTCCGCGAGGCCCTCGCGCATGTGGTGGCCACCGGCCGGCGGCGCATCGGCGTCCTTGCCGGACCGATCGACGCCGCGGGCGGCGATCCCCGCCTGGAACGTGTCAGGAGACACGCCGTCGAGGCGGGGCTGCACATCGCCGAGGAGCACATCGTGCACGGCGAGCACACCCGGGAGGCGGGGGCTGAGGGCTTCGAGCGGCTGATGCGCGCGCGGCTCCGGCCCGAGGCGGTGCTGTGCGGCAACGACATCACGGCCGTGGGCGCCATGGACACGGCCGAGCGGCTCGGGCTCGACATCCCCGGTGACGTGTCCCTGGTGGGGCACGACGACATCGAGTTCGCCTCGCTCGTCCGGCCCCGTCTGACGACCATCCGGTACCCGGCGCGCGAGGTGGGCCGGGTGGCCGCCCACCTCCTGCTGGAGCAGATCGACGGCCGCACGCGGCCGAGGACGGTACGGGTCGGCGCGGACTTCGTGGCCCGCGCGTCGGTCTGACGCGCCTTCGGGCCGCTTCGGCCCAGGACCGTGTCGGAGGTCCTCACCGGTCCCTCCAGGCTCCTCCCGTCATCCCCCTCCCGTTCCTCCCGTCGCCCCCTGCCCGCCCCACGGCTTTGCCGGATCGATGTCGAGGGACTGTGGCGTAATCGATTACGTTGCGCGAGACTGAGTCGCGGGCACAGGCCCGGCCAGGGGTGGACGACCCCGTGAACGCCACCGATCTGTCGGATTCGGTGGGGAGCGGCACCCGAGTCGATTTGTGCTGCCACTAAACAAAAACACCCACTCCATGTTTGCTTTTGGGTGTCCGCGTCGCAAAAGCCAACAGCGTCAATACGGGGCGGCGCGACCGTCTCGTACGGGTTCGCGCACTCGGCGGGGGCTGGTCCGGGCGGCTCGCGCGGGCGCGTGCCCGCACGGTCTTCGGCTGTCCGTGCGGGCCGTGAATGGGCGTAGGCGGTACCCGTGACGTATCGGTCACGTTTCGGGCACGGCGGGCGCGAGGTCTTGACGCGGTGACGACATGAGGCTGTCATTACGCCCACGTTGTTCGGTCGAGTTGGTTTCTGATCGATTTGGCCTCTCGCCGTCCGACCCGATCGAGCCCCAGCCCTCAGGAGCCGTCATGCACCTTCCCCTCTCGGGACCGTTCGCCCCGACGCCCAGCCGTCGCACCCTCCTCCGCGGAATGGGCGGCGCGGCCGTCCTCGGCGCCGGCATACCCCTGCTGAGCGCCTGCGGCAGCACGGACGCGGCCGCGGACCCGAAGACGGTCACCGTCGGCTCCAACGCCTCCGACGCCGTGCCGAAGAAGGCCTTCGCCGACGTCTACGCGGCCTTCAAGAAGCAGTCCGGCATCACGGTCGACGTGAACACCAAGGACCACAACACCTTCCAGGAGCAGATCAACTCGTATCTGCAGGGCACCCCGGACGACGTGTTCAACTGGTTCGCCGGGTACCGCATGCAGTTCTTCGCCGCCAAGAAGCTCGCCGCGCCCATCGACGACGTCTGGGACAAGATCGGTGGCAACTTCCCCGACGCGATGAAGAAGCTCAGCAAGGGCGAGGACGGCAAGTACTACTTCGTCCCGATGACCACGTACCCGTGGGCCGTCTTCTACCGCAAGAGCGTCTTCCAGCAGCACGGCTACAAGGTCCCCACCACCTGGGACGAACTGATCGCCCTGTGCAAGCAGATGAAGAAGGACAAGCTGGTCCCGATCGCCTTCGGCGACAAGGACGCCTGGCCGGCGATGGGCACGTTCGACCAGATCAACTTCCGTCTCAACGGCTACGACTTCCACGTCCAGCTGATGGCGGGCAAGGCCTCCTGGACCGACGCCAAGGTCAAGGCCACCTTCGACCACTGGGCCGAACTCCTCCCGTACCACCAGGACGGCTTCATGGGCCGCACCTGGCAGGACGCCGCGCAGACGCTGGTGGCCAAGAAGGCCGGCATGTACCTCCTCGGCACCTTCGTGGCCCAGCAGTTCACCAACAAGGACGACCTGGACGACCTCGACTTCTTCCCGTTCCCGGAGATCGACTCCGCGTACGGTCAGGACACCGTGGAGGCGCCCACCGACGGTCTCATGGTCAGCAAGGCCCCCAAGAACCACGCCGGTGTCCTCAAGCTGCTCGAGTACATGGGCAGCCCGGCCGCCGAGGAGCTCTACCTCAAGGGCGACCCGAGCGTGGTCGCCGCGTCCAGCAAGGCCGACACCTCCGCGTACTCGCCGCTCCAGAAGAAGGCCTTCGACATGATCGGGGGTGCCAAGTCCCTGACCCAGTTCATGGACCGCGACTCCCGGCCGGACTTCACCGCGACGGTGATGCAGCCCGGACTCCAGAAGTTCCTCCAGAACCCCAAGGGCGTGGACGGTCTGCTGGCGTCCATCGAGCGCCAGAAGAAGCAGATCTTCGCGACCTCGTGAGCGACCTCATGACCACCGACAGCACCACGAAGTCCCCGGAGGCGGCCAGCGTGCCGCCTCCGGGCGCTGCCCCCGCGCCGAAGCGGGCCGCACGCGGCCGCCGCCGTCTGCTGACCCGCCGTGACCGGTTCACGCTCGCCCTCATGGCGGGCGTGCCCACGGTCCTGCACGTGGCCCTCGTCTGGGTCACCGCCCTCGCCTCCATCGCCCTCGCCTTCACCACCTGGGACGGCATCGGTTTCGACTCGATCAAATGGGTCGGCCTGGAGAACTTCAAGCAACTCTTCAACGACAACCCGCAGTTCTGGCCCGCCGTCCAGCACAACATCATCTGGTTCGTCGTCCTCATCCTGATCCCCACACCGCTCGGCCTCTTCCTCGCCGTGCAACTGGACAAGAACATCCGCTTCAGCCGCGTCTACCAGACCGCGTTCTTCCTGCCGGTCGTCATCTCGATGGCCTGCATCGGCTTCGTCTGGCAGCTCGTCTACAACCCGGACACGGGCCTCATCAACAGCCTCATCGGCGCCAACAAGCCCGGTCACTACATCGACTGGATCGGCGACCCCGACCTCAACCTGTGGGCCGTCCTCGTCGCCGCCTCCTGGCGGCACACCGGCTACATGATGATCCTCTACCTGGCCGGCCTCAAGGGCGTCGACCCCTCGCTCAGGGAAGCCTCCGCGCTGGACGGCGCCAACGAATGGCAGACGTTCAAGAACGTCATCTTCCCGACCCTGCGCCCCACCAACACGGTCGTCCTGGTCGTCACCATCATCGAGGCCCTGCGCGCCTTCGACCTGGTCTTCGTCTTCAACAAGGGCGCCCAGGGAACCGAGTTGCTCTCGATCCTGGTGACCAACAACATCATCGGCGAGTCCAGCCGCATCGGGTACGGGTCCGCCATCGCGGTGGTCCTGCTGGTCATCTCGCTGGTCGTGATCGTCCCCTACCTGGTGGCCACCTTCCGGAAGGAGCGGCGATCATGAGCGCCCCCACCCTCGCGTCCGGGGCGCCCGAGCGGCGCGCACCCGTCCGCCCCGCCCGCGTGCTCCTGCACGTCTTCCTCGCCGGCACCGCGCTCGCCTGGCTCGCCCCGCTGCTGTGGGCGATGTTCTCGGCCCTGCGCCCGTACGGCGAGACCAGCACCAAGGGCTACGTGTCCTGGCCGGACACCCTGAACTTCGACAACTTCAAGAACGCGTTCGTGCAGTCGGACATGACGCACTACTTCGTCAACACCCTGCTCATCGCGGTGCCGGCCGTCCTGCTCACGCTGTTCCTGTCGTCGATGGTCGCCTTCTACGTCAGCCGCTTCGACTTCCGGCTCAACCTCGCGCTGCTGCTGGTCTTCACGGCCGGCAACCTGCTCCCGCAGCAGGTCATCATCACCCCGCTGTACCGGATGTACCTGCTCACCGACCTGCCGGGCATCACCCAGAGCGGCAAGCTCTACGACTCCGCGCTCGGCCTGGTATTGATCCACGTGGCCTTCCAGTCCGGGTTCTGCGCGTTCGTGCTCAGCAACTACATGCGCTCGCTGCCGCACGAACTGACCGAGGCCGCGCTCGTGGACGGGGCGTCCGTGTGGCGGCTCTACTGGCAGATCACCCTGCCGCTGTGCAAGCCGGCGATGGCCGCCCTGGCGACCCTGCTGTCGATCTGGATCTACAACGACTTCTTCTGGGCCCTCGTCCTGATCTCGACCGGCGAGAACATGCCCATCACCTCGGCCCTGAACAACCTCTCCGGCCAGTACTTCACGGACCCCAACCTGGTCGCCTCCGGCGCCCTGCTCACCGCGATCCCCACGCTCGTCGTGTACTTCGCGCTCCAGCGGCAGTTCGTCAGCGGTCTGACCCTCGGCGCCAACAAGAGCTGAGACGACACCACCCGAAAGACTCCAGGCGGCTCCACGTGAAAGAGAACGACGTGTCCCAAGCCTTCACCCCCGTAGCCTCCGTCCCCGTGGACCCGAGCACCGCGCGGGTCCACGAGGAGGGCTGGCAGTCATGGAGCCCCAGCGGCTCCTACGCCCTCGACGCGACCCCGTACCGCCCGACGAACGACAACTGGGCGACCGTCTGCTACCGGCCCGGCCGCAGCGTGCCGCCCGGCACCTTCCAGGGCGAGGGACTGCTCGCGCTGGACCCTGGCGACGGTTCCCCGGTCCGCCTGTGGGCGGCCCCGGACCCGGCGGGGGCCGTCCCCTCGATCCGGCTGACCGTCCGGGACGGCCGGGCCGAGATCACCGCCGACGGCCCCGTCACCGAGTCCTCCCACCCCGGGCCGGACGGGATCCAGGGCGCGCTCGCCGCCTGGGCCGAGGCCCTCGCGCTTCCCGTGCCGCTCCCCGCGCCCACGGTGTGGTGCTCCTGGTACGAGTACTTCACCGCTGTCACCGAGGACGACATCCACGAGAACCTCCGCGCGATGGACACCCTCGACCTGCCCGTCGACGTCGTCCAGATCGACGACGGCTACCAGAGCGCGCTCGGTGACTGGCTCACCCTCTCCGGCCGCTTCCGTTCCCGCGCGGCCATGGCCGCCGCCATCCGGGAGCGCGGCCGCCGCGCCGGCATCTGGACCGCCCCGTTCCTCGTCGCCCCGCACAGCGAACTCGCCGCGCGGCACCCCGAGTGGCTGGTCCACGACGCGGACGGCGCGCCCCTGCACGCGGGCCACAACTGGAACCACGACCTGTACGCCCTCGACACCACCCACCCCGAGGCCCGGGCGTATCTCTCCGAGGTCTTCACCACCCTGCGCGACGAGGGCTACGACTACTTCAAGACCGACTTCCTCTACGCGGGCGCCCTGGACGGCGTACGGCACTCCGGAGCCGACGCGCTGACCGCCTACCGCGACGGCATCGCCCTGATCCGCGAGGCCATCGGCCCCGACGCCTACCTCCTCGGCTGCGGAGCCCCGGTCCTGCCGTCCATCGGCCTGTTCGACGCGATGCGGGTCAGCCCCGACACGGCCCCGCACCGGCGCCCCGAGGCCGACGACTACAGCCAGCCGGGCCAGGACGCCGCCGAGTTCACCGGCGAGGGCCGCCAGTGGCAGCACCGGCGCCTGTGGACCAACGACCCCGACTGCCTGATGGCCCGGCCCGCCGTCGAGACCCGCGAACGCTGGGCGGCCCATGTCGAGGCCACCGACGGCCTGATGGCCTCCAGCGACCGGCTGCTGTCCCTCGACGAGTGGGGCGTGGCCACCACCCGCCGCCTGCTGTCCTCCGGAGGGGCCGCATGACCACCCCCGAACGCACCCTGTCCGTCCCCGGCATCGTCTACGGCGGCGACTACAACCCCGAACAGTGGCCCGAGGAGACCTGGGCCGAGGACATGCGCCTGATGCGCGAGGCCGGCGTCACCATGGTCAGCGTCGGCATCTTCGCCTGGGCCCTCGTGGAACCGTCCGAGGGCGTGTACGACTTCGACCGGATGGACCGGATCCTCGGCCTCCTCCACGAGAACGGCATCGCCGCCGATCTCGCCACCCCCACGGCCGCGCCGCCCGCCTGGTTCTTCCGCGCGCACCCCGAGGCGCTCCCGGTCGACCGGGACGGGCGCACCCTGACGTACGGCAGCCGGCAGACGTTCTGCCCGAGCAGCCCCGCCTACCGCACGGCCGCCCTGCGCGTCACGGCGGCCCTCGCCGAACGCTACGCCGGACACCCGGCCGTGGTGATGTGGCACATCCACAACGAGTACGGCTGTCACAACGCCGCCTGCTACTGCGACACCAGCGCCGGAGCCTTCCGCCGCTGGCTGCGCGACCGCTACGACGACGACCTGGCGGCCCTCAACCACGCCTGGGGCACCACGTTCTGGAGCCAGTGGTACTACGACTGGGAGGAGGTCCTGCCGCCCCGCGCCACCGGCGCCGTCCCCAACCCCACGCACCAGCTCGACTGGCGCCGCTTCTGCTCCGACGAACTGCTCTCGCTGTACACGGCGGAGCGCGACCTCCTGCGCGCCGCCGCGCCCTCGACACCGGCCACCACCAACTTCATGGTGATGGACGTCTTCGACGCGCTCGACTACTGGCGGTGGGCCCCGGAGCTCGACATCGTCTCCAACGACCACTACCTGATGTCCGCCGACCCGGCCTCCGAGATCGACGTCGCCCTCTGCGGCGATCTGACCCGGTCGCTGGCCGGCGGGCCCTGGCTGCTCATGGAGCACTCCACCGGCGCCGTGAACTGGCAGCCCGTCAACCGCGCCAAGGTCCCCGGGGAGATGCGGCGCAACGCGCTGTCCCACGTGGCCCACGGCGCCGACGGCATCGCCTACTTCCAGTGGCGGGCCGCGAAGGCGGGCGCCGAGCAGTGGCACTCGGCGATGCTCCCGCACGCGGGCACGGACAGCCGCATCTGGCAGGACGTGGTCCGCCTCGGCGCCGACCTCAAGGCCCTGGCCGAGGTGCGCGGCAGCACGGGGGTCGCCGAGGTCGCCGTCGTCTGGGACTGGAACGCCCGCTGGGCCCTCGAACTGCCCTCCCAGCCCAGCGGCGACCTGAGCTACAAGGACCTGGTCCGTGCCTGGTACGAGCCGCTGTGGCGGTCCGGCGTGGCCGTCGACTTCGTCCGCCCGGACGCGGACCTCTCGGCCTACCGCCTGGTCCTCGCCCCGAGCCTCTACCTCGTCGACGAGGCCGGGGCCGCGAACCTGGCCGGGCACGTCGAGCGCGGCGGCACCCTCGCGGTCGGCTTCCACAGCGGCGCCGTCGACGAGAACTGCCACATCAGACTGGGCGGTTACCCCGGCGCGTTCCGCGAGGTCCTCGGCGTCCGCAGCGACGAGGTCTTCCCGCTGCTCCCGGGCGAGTCGTCCGGGCTGACCGGACAGGTGCCCACGGGGGCCACGGCCACCCTGTGGTCGGAACGCGTGCGGCTGGACGGCGCCGAGGCGGTCGCCACCTACGCGGACGGCCCCCTGGCCGGGGTCCCGGCGGTGACCCGGAACGCCCGGGGCCGGGGCACCGCCTGGTACCTGGCGACCTTCCCCGACCCGGACACCCTGGCCACACTGCTGGGCCGCGTCCGCACCGAGGCGGGCATCGCGGACGCCGGGGACACCCCGCCGGGGGTGGAGACGGTCCGCCGCCGCGGCGTGGACGCCGACTACGTGTTCCACATCGACCACGCGGGCCGCGGCGCCGAGATCCCCGTCCCCCCGAACGCCACCGAACTCCTCACCGGCAAGCCCCTGTCGGGCACGGTGCGGGTCGATCCCGGCGAGATCGCCGTGGTGCGGGAGCCACGGGTGACGGCGGCTTAACCCACGGACGGTGGAGGCGGTTCCCGGTCGCCTCCACCGGTCGTCACGCCAGGATGTCGTCGTTGGAGTCGAACTGATGGCTGTCGGAGGGGAGGTCGGGAAAGTACTCGGTCCTGGCCTCGCCCGTCAGGACGGCCAGGAGGAAGGTTGCGCAGGATTCGGCGTGGCTCTCCCATTCGGGGCCTCGGCCTTCGTTGAGCAGGACGGTCCACTCCTCCGGTTTCTGCGACGGCCGCCGCAGCCAGTACAGGTAGGCGCCGCTGTCCTCGACGTACGCCCAGGGCACGACCTGTGCCTCCGCCTCGTCCTGGAGCGCCGTCGGTTTCGCTTCGGTCCGCCACAGGTCGGCGAGGATCTCGGCGCGTGCCGTGTGCTGGGACAGGAGGTTGTAGTCCTCGTCGGGGCACTCCGGGTCGAGGAGCCAGACGGTCTCGTCGAAGACGCCGCCCCCGTAGGTCTCGACGAGGTCCTTGTAGTCGTCCGGCAGAGATGTGCCGAGCCTCCGCTCGACCGCCGCCCAGTCGCGTGAGCGTGGCGGAGTGCCCGGAGGGAGGATCTTGAGCAGGCGTTCCACTGCCGGGTGCATGGCGGGACCTTTCTATAGCGGTGCTAGCGCTTGGGTGTCTCGAAAGCGGAGAACTTCGCGCCGTCCATCGCCATCTTTCCGGCGGCTGCGACACCCCGGACCTCTTTCGGCGTCTTCAGGGCCCGCTCCACGCCCCGGACGACCTCCATCGTCCCGCGCACTGCGGAACCGAGAGCTGTTTCCTCCTCTTCGACGCGGCCGACCAGCGCCACCACCTTCAGCGCCCGCTCACCGGCCATCAGGTTCGACGCCACCTCCGACGCGCCCGCTGTGAGGACCGACAGGGCCAGGCCCGCGATCTCGAACTCGACGATCTCCGCGAGGATCACGCCGATCTCGGACAGCAGCTCGTGCGCCTTGTCCGCGAAGTCGTCCAGCGCCTTCGCGCCTTCCCGCAGTGAGTGCGCCATGTCCATTGCTCTCGTGACGGCGGCCTTGGACCGTTTGTGGAAGGCATTGGCAGCCTCTCCCTCCCATCTCACTCCAGCTACGGCCCGGCCAGCGGCGGTTGACGCGTCCTCCAGCCCTTTCGACAGACGCCGCCATCTCTTCGCGATCTCCCGTCCCCGTCCGGATCCGCCGCTGGATCGGAGATGCCCAGGAACTCCAGGCCGCCGGCGACCGAGGCGCCGAACATCGGGTTGAACTTGTCGATGTAGTGAAGCGGGTTCAGATCCACCATGACGCGACGGCTCAGCCCCTCTGCGTGGGGGCCTGGGCTGCCAACAGCACGTCCAGCAGATCGAAGGCGTCGGACACCTCACCGATCAGCTTCGCCTCCGCCCGCCATTCCTCTTCCAGCTGCTCGACCAGCCCGGAGAGGGTGGTCATGCCTTTCGCTATCTCGGCCTTCGCCCCCAGCAACGACCCAGCGCTCCCAGCGCCCCCAGGTCGTGCCGCTGATGCCTGAAGTCCGCCAGCGGCTTCGTCGTGTGATGCCCTACCGTGCGCAACCCCGACGCCGCTTCGTGCGCGGGTACGGCGATGGGACGTGGACAACCGAGAGCGGGGAACGTCTGCCCGGTCAGCCGGGCGGGGGCAGTAGTGGGCCCAAGGGGCCGAGGTCGAGGTTGAGGTCCTCCAGGGTGAGGCCGTGGCTCTCGCACAGGGCCGCCATCCGGTCGTGCAGGACCATCAGGGTCTCGCCCAGCCGCTCCTCGTCCTCCTCGCTGAGGTCGCCCTGGTCCACCCGGCGCAGCGCCTGCCGTTCCATGACCTGGCGCAGGAGTTCGACCAGTGTCAGGACCAGTCGCAGCAGATCGCGTTCCACCGTTTCGGGGTCGGTGTTGATCCGCCCGGCCACCCGGTGGCCCCGGTCGTCCGGTGCCGGGGTGTCCGCGGGCCCGGCCGGGAGCAGCCGGAAGGCGCGCGCCGCGGCCTCGGCCGCCGCTTCCAGGGGATCCGCGGGTCCCGGGGCGCCGTCGCCGTCAGCCGTCATGGCCGCCTCGCGGGGGGACCGGAGTGCTCGAAGGGCGACGGATTGTCCGGGCCTACGGACACGATCAGCGCGCGCAGCGAGACGCGGACGAGATCGATGTCGGCGACGGACAGGACCACGTCACCGGCCAGGACCACCCCTCCGGCGAGAAGCCGGTCCAGCAGGTCGACGAGCGCGACCTGACGGTCCGCCAGCGGTTCGGCGACGGGCGCGACGGGCGCGACGGGTGCGACGGGCGCTGCGCGCACCGGGTCGGCGGTCTCGGTCATGGCGGGCCACCTCGTGCGGTGCCGCCCCTGTCGCTGCCGTCACGGGTGCTGTCGCTGTCGCTGCCGTTGCCGGCGTCACCTGTGTTGCCGTCGCCGTCGCTGCCCGGTGTGCCGGGCGGGTCCGTTGCTCCGGGGGTGCCGGGCCGGTCCGTGGGTGCCCCGGTCGTGGTGTCCGTGTCCGGCGGGGCGTCCTGGGGTACGGCGAAGGAGTACGGGGCCCAGGGGCCCGTGACCTCCACGCGGACCCCCGCCAGGCCCCGGCCGGCGTCGGCCGCCTCCGTACGGAACGCCTCGCTGTGCCCGCGCGGCACCAGGAACGCGTCGTTGAACACGTTCTCTCCCGTGTCGCCCGCGAGGACGCCCTGCTGGGGCCGGTGGGCCGCCCGGTCGGTCGCGTGGGCTCGGGCCACGACCGCCACGCGCTCGGCCGCCTCCTGAGCGGCCCGGTAAGCGGCCTCCCGGTCGTTGCGCTGCCGTCGTCGGGCCCTGAGGTAGGCGCGACCCGGCGTGAGGTCCGCCCCCGAGGAGGCCGGGGCGGGCTCCGAAGCGTCCTCGGCGGAGGACGCCCCGGAGGAGTCCGCGGTCGCCTCGACGTAGATCTTCACTCCCCATTCGACCTGGTCGGCGAGGTGATCCAGGCGTTCGGTGAACAGCCGCACCGCCGAGCGCAGCATCGCGCGCGCACTGCCGTCGTCGAGGTACACGGTCGCCAGCCGCAGCGGGAGAGCGGGGGTACGGGCCGCGACCCCCTCGACGACCGCGTGGTGCGCCCGCGCGACCGCCTCCAGCCAGTCCAGGTCCTCGAGGTGCCGTCGGAGCCCCGCCTCGCCGAAGTCCGCGGCCGGCACCTGGCTCACCACGAGCACGATCTCCCCGGCCCCCTCCTCCCCGGCGCCCTCGGTGATCAGACGGACCGGGGCGCCGGTCACGCCCACGCGTCCGGTCAGGGAGGCCGCCAGGTCCGGGTGCGCGCGTGCCACGGCGTACGCGTAGGTGACCGGTTCACTCGAAGACGTCGTCATCGCGTTCACTCGGCGTCGTCGTCATCGCGATCGGCCCGCGGGCGGGAGGGGGCGCGCGGTTCCGCGTCCACCTCGGGGATGCCCCGTTCCCGGCGCAGGGCGTTCAGCTCGGCCCGCAGCCGGCGGTTCTGCTCGGTCAGCGACCGCTCGTCCGTGGCGCGCGACGACAGCGAGGGGTCGTGTTCCCACCAGTCGATGCCCATCTCCCTGGCCTTGTCGACCGAGGCGACCAGCAACCGGATCTTGACCGTGAGCAGTTCGATGTCGAGGAGGTTGATCCGTATGTCGCCCGCGATGACGATGCCCTTGTCCAGGACACGTTCCAGGATGTCGGCGAGATTGGCGGACGAGCCCTGCGCGTACTGCGGTGTGGCCCGGGACGGATAGTCGCCCAGGCGGTTGGAGAGCGGTTGACTCACGACGGTGTCCTCGAGTTCGCCCGGGTCAGGGCCGGGATGCGCGGGAAGCGATCGGGATCGGGCCGGTCAGGGTGGTACGCCCTGTTGGTACGCCCTGATCTCGTCCAGTCGGTCGAGCAGTTGGTCCTCGACCCGGTCGAACGTCTCCTCGTCGATCTCACCGGCGTTCAACTGGCTTTCCAGATCGGCGAGTTGGAGCCGTATCGGCGTTGGGTCGTAGTACTCGTCCTCCGCGGCCTCCAGCACCCTGTCCATCACCCAGGCGACTCCGCGCACGGGTGCCAGGGGAAGCGTGACGAGTTGCGTGAACAGGCCCATGACGTCTCCATCAGATGAAGCTGTACGGAGGGAGGGGGCCGTTGAGCCGGAACTCGAACCCCTCGCCCATCTGGTGCGCCAGGCTCAGCTCCGTGGCGAGGAAGAGTTCGTCCTGCTCGTCGCTCACCAGGAACGAGACGTTGAGGAAGTCTGTACCGGTGGGCGGAGAGGAGTCGATCTCCCGGGCGAACGGGCGGAGCGCCTCGATCACGCCCGAGGCCAGTGCCTCCTGCCGGGCCCGGACCTCGTTGGCGACCATCTCGCCGAGCCGTACGGCCGTGTCGGGAGCCGCCGTGCCGGCGCGGATGTCGTCGTTGAGCTGCCGGGCCTGCTCCGAATCCGTGAGGATCTCCCGCAGCAGCATCTCCTCGTCCTGCGACGCCTTCAGGTTGTACTCGACGCAGCCCTCCAGCAGGCGCAGTCGGTCGGCGAACTCGTCGCCGCGCTCCTCCAGTGTCTGCTTGACCGTGTCCTCGTCCGGCGCGGTGTAGCCGAACCGGAGGGGCAGCACGGTGCCGTCCGCCAGCAGGCGCTGCTGCACCTCCTGGTGTCGGCCGATGTCTCGGCGTTTGGGGCGCAGTTCCTCCGGTGCGTCGCTCACGACCGCGCAGAGCGGCCCCGCGGTCACCGTGCGCAGCGGGGAGGCCGAAGCGCCGACCCCTTCGAGCCCGTCGAGGCGCAGCGGATGATCCTTGAACGTGATCGAGTAGATGTATACGGCCATGGCTCACTCCTCCGCGCGGGACGTGCTGCGCTCCCGCCGGGAGGATCGTTTGGCAGGCCGCCGCCGTCGTTCCGTCGTCTCCTCCTCCGGCTCGTCCTCGTCGTCGCCCTTGCCCGTCACTCCCCGGATGGTGTCGGTGACCGCCTCGGCGGCGCCGCTCAGGGCTCCCTTGGACTTGCCCTTCGCGCCGGATTCCAGGGTGTCGCCGACGATGTCGGTGAGCTTGGACGGTGCTTTGTTGCCGGATTCGAGGTCGAGGCGGTTGCACGCCTCGGCGAAGCGCAGGTAGGTGTCGACGCTGGCCACGACGATGCGTATGTCGATCTTCAGGATCTCGATGCCCACGAGGGACACACGGATGAAGACGTCGATGACGAGCCCGCGGTCGAGAATGAGTTCAAGAACGTCGTAGAGAGTGCCGGATCCGCCGCTCCGGGCGAGGTTGCCACTACTCTGCGGCACCATAGTCATGGTGCCTCCCTTCACCGGCGTGGTGTTTCAGCGCCGGTCGATCTGTCCGCGCGTATAGCGGCGCTTCCGCTCGTAGGCCACCAGATCGCCCTTCTTGTCCAGGCTCACTCGGTACGTGGCCATCACGCTGGTGGTCTCGGGAACGCGCTCCAGCTCGAGTACCTCCACATCCGCCTCCCAACCGTCGTCCGTGGGTCTGATCGCGGAAACGGACTCGGGGGTACGGCCCAGCAGGGTGTCCAGTTGTTCCACCGCCGAACGGATGGCCCGGGCCGCGCCTCCGGAGCGTGAGGGGGTCGCACGCTCCGCCGCGGGCCGCCGGCGCGCGGCACCGCCCTCGGCGCTCGGTCGCCGTTTGGCGGGCTCTGCTGCGGCCATGGTGTCTCCGGTCGTCGTAATGGACGCCGTACTTGGATAAAAGCGTGCAATCTCATCATATAGGGGTACTTGGGGCGTCAGGTGTGGATGACGTGCCCTGAGGCCGCCCCGTCGAGCGCGTGGCCCAGGGGCTGGTAGCGCGCGGCCCAGGGGAGGTGCGGGCCGCGCGGTCCGAAGGGAAAAGGTTCATGAATGACACGACCAAGATCGCTCTGGCCGCGGCTGTCGCCGGAGGCTATGTGCTCGGGCGCACGAAAAAGGGCCGCCTCGCGTTCGCCGTGGCCACCTACATCGCAGGGCGCCGATTCGCGCTCGATCCGAAGCAGTTGGCCACGGAAGGGCTGAAGCGGCTTTCGGACGTACCGGGCGTCGCGGAGCTCCAGGAACAGATGCGGGGCGAACTGCTGGACGCCGGACGTCAGGCCCTGAAGGCCGCGGCTGACCGTCGCCTCGGTGACCTGGCCGAGAGCCTCCACGAGCGGACACTGCGTGTCGGCCAGATGCCCGAGAAGGACGAGGACGAAGAAGAGGGAGAGGAGGACGTCGAGGAGGACGCCTACGACGAGGAGGACGAGGGGCCGGAGCGGGAGGACGACCGGGACGTCTACGCCGAGGAGGACGAGGAGGACGAGGGCGCGCCGCAGGGCGAAGCCGAGGAGCCGGAGGAAGAGGAAGAGCCGGAGGACGAGGAAGAGGAGCCCGAGGACGAGGCAGAGGAGTTCGAGGAAGAGGAAGAGGAGCCCGAGGAAGAGGAAGAGAAGGAGCCGGAACGACCGCGAAGGCAACGGCGGAGCGCTCGAGGCACGGAGGGTAGACGTGCCGCCGAACCCGCTTCACGGAAGCGGACCGCCAAGAAGCCGGCCGAGAAGCCCGCGGCGAAGAAGGCGCCCGCCAAGAAGGTGGCTCCGGCCAAGAAGGCAGCTGCCAAGAAGAGCTCGCCCCCGGCGAAGAAGGCCGCGGCGAAGAAGGCCGCGGCGAAGAAGGCGCCCGCGAAGAAGTCCGCTCCGGCCAAGAAGACCGCGGCCAAGCGATCCCCCGCGAGGAGGACCGCTCCGGCGAAGAAGGCCGCCGCGAAGAAGGCGCCCGCCAAGAAGACCGCCGCGAAGAGTTCTTCGTCCAAGACGGCCAAGAGCGCTTCCGGACGACGGAGGTAGGGCCATGGCCACCAAACAGAGTGAGAAGGACAATGCCGGATCCTCGGGTTTCGACGCGCTGCGCGAGGAGTTCACCGGGTTCCTGGGCGCCCAACTGCAGAACCTGGTGGAGAAGGCCGGTGACAAGATCGCGGATGTCACCGACGACCTCGCCGACTCCGCAGAGAACGGCGGCCCCCTCCTCGCGGCCGGGTCTCGCGTCCTCAAAGGGGAATCACCGCTGAAGGCGTTCGTGTCGGAGAAGGCCAAGAGCGCCAAGGACAGCGTCGTGGACAAGGTCAAGGGCGCCCTCGGCGGCCGCGGCAAGGGCAAGTCCGGCAGCACCAAGACCATGAACATCATCGAGGTGCTGGACGTCGGTGTGCCGCTCCGGAAGGCCTACGACCACTGGTGCCAGTACGAGAAGTTCAGCAGTTTCACCAAGGGCGTGCGCAGCGCCTCCCAGGACGGCGAGGGCGGCAGCGACTGGAAGGTGAAGGTCGGCCCGTCCACCCGGGGCTGGAAGGCGACGGTCCGGGAACAGATCCCGGACGAGCGGATCGAATGGAGTTCGGAGGGCGCCAAGGGCAGCACGCGCGGCTGCGTCAGCTTCCACGAACTCACGCCGACCCTGACCCGCATCGTGCTCGTCGTCGAGTACTACCCCTCCGGCTTCTTCGAGAAGACCGGCAATCTCTGGCGTGCCCAAGGCCGCCGTCTGCGCCTGGACTTCAAGCATTTCCAGCGCTACGTCACCCTGACCGACGAGGAGGCCGAGGGCTGGCGCGGGGAGATACGGGGCGGCGACGTGGTCCGCACGCACGACGAGGCGCTGGAGGAGGAGGAAGCGGCCGCCGCCGAGGAGGAGGACGGCGAAGGCTACGACGAGGAGAACCCGGAGGAGGACGAGGAGGAGACCCCGCAGGGCGAGGACGGGACTCCCGAGGACGACCTCGCGGGCGAGTACGACGACGAGGAGGACGGGGAGTACGCCGACGAGGACGGGGAGTACGAGGAGGAGGACGGGGAGTACGAGGACGAGGAGGAGTGAAGGCGGAGGCCGCGGTGAGGGACGGCGGACGAGCCGCGCCTCCGTCTTCGTACTGGGTCGGGCCGGGGCCGTCTCCGCACCGGGTCCGGCCGCGGCCGGTGCGGGACAGCCCGCGCATCCCTCTCCTCGCCGGGTCGGGCCGGGGCCGTTGCCGTGCAGAGTCCTGCGGGGCCGGTTCCGCCGCCCCGGCCGACGGGACGCCACGGAGCCCCGGTCGCCGACTCGTCCGACGGTGCGCACGCGCCTGAACCCTCCTCGGTCATCTCCCGTGCCCCGCCGCGCAGTTGCCGACGGCCGGTTTCCTCCCGGCGCGGCGGGGGACCCGTTCCGACGGCCCGGAGTCATCGATCGGGCCGTACACGACGGACCGGGCGCGCGGGACGCGGCCGGAGGCAGAAAGGACGAGAGACAGCCATGACCGCGGACAACGGCACCAGGAGCACCACGCGACCGGAGACGGGATGGGCGAAGGCCCGGCACGGGCGGCGGACGGCCCCGCGGACCTGTGTTCCGGCGAGGGCCGCCGAGACGGCCCGGTGGGACCGTGGCGCCGCGGAGGGGAACATCGTCCGGGGCGAGGACTGAGGGAGCGTCAACACGGTCCGGGCGAGCGGGCGTTCGGCGTCGCGGTGCTTGCGTACGGTCGCCGCCGCGTGAATTTGGGTGCGAGCCGGTCGCGCCCGCTTCCGAGCCGGTCGCGCCCGTCTCCGAGCCGGTCGCGCCCGTCGCCGAGCCGGTCGCGCGCGTCGCCGAGCGGCCGTGCGCCTCAGGGCGCCCTGTCCGTCTCCGAGCGCAGCCGGCGGACCTCGTCCTCCGGCGGACGCCGCTGTCCCTCGTCCACGAGGCGTTCGGGGATGTCGTCCTCGGGCAGCAGGCGGCCGGTCGTCCCCTCCGCGGGATCGGGGCCGTCGTCGTCGCCGACGTGCTCGACGATCATGTCGTGCTCGGCGTCGTCGTGGGCGCCCACGTCGAGGGCCAGAAGGTGTTCCGCGGGGTCCTCCGCACCGACCTCGTCGTCCGGGAGCCCCACGTCCTCGTCCGCCAGATCGGACCCGCCGTCGTCCTCGTCCATGTCCTGGAGGGCAGGGTCCAGACGTTCCTCGGCCAGCTTCTCGTCCAGGCTCTCCCCCTCGCGCTGCTCACGCACGGTGGTGCCCCGGTGGTTCACCGCGAGTGGGCGCTCGGGCGGCGACCACCCCTCGTCGAACGGGTCCGAGCCCCGGTACTCCAGGGTGTCCTCCGGATCGAGGATGCCCTCGTCCTCGCGGATGTCAGGACCTCCCGGCTGGTAGACCTCATCGCCCATGACGTCGTCCTCGCTCTGGCTGCCCGATTCGGGCACGACGCTCCGGACGGATCCGAGTGTCATCGGCCCATGACTCCAGGCTCGCCCAGCCCGGCGGTTCCGGCATGCCGGAACCGCATGCGAACACGGAGCGTCACCGTATCCGGAACAGGGATTCTCGGATGTCCACGTTTGACCCCGGCGTGACGGGTCACCCGGTGTCTCGACAGACACTCGAAGCCGACCGTGATGGGGAAGTGAGACATCGTGAGTGGCGAGCAGAAGGCCAAGGCCAAGATGGAACAGGCCAAGGGCAAGACCAAGGAGGCGGCCGGGCGCGCCGTCGGCAACGAGCGGATGACCGCCGAGGGCCGGGCCGAGAAGGCCAAGGGTGACAGCCGGCAGGCCAAGGAGAAGATGAAGGACGTCTTCAAGGGCTGAACCGCCCGACCCGGCCGTACCCGCCGACTTGGCCCCAAAGGCTGCGGCAGCCGCGACGGCCGCGCACTCGGGAGACCGGCCGGGCGACCAGGGGCAGCTCAGGCCCCGGTGGCCGGTAGGGCCGTCGTCCCGAGCCCACGTGGGGCCCGCTCCGGGGAGCGGGCCCCACGGCTGCGCCCGGAGGTGCCCGGCCCGACGCGCCTTGACGCGCTGCCCGGACGGTCGCCGGCCCGACGCGCTGCCGGGACGGTCCCTGGCCAGACGCGCTGCCCGGACGGTCCCTGGCCAGACGCACAGTCCGGAGGTGCCCGGCCCGACGCACCGCCCGCACGGCCCCCCGGCCCGACGCGCCGCCCGCAAGGGCCCGCGGCCAGGTGACACCGGTGCCGGAACCGAGCCGAGCCGTCCATGATCTCGAGTTGCCGCACGCCCCCATGGACCGACGATGGTGGGGGCGGCGGAGAGGAGTCCCCGGCGTGGAAGCCGACGCGCGGGCAGAGGGACCGGCGGGCCCGGCGCAGGGGCCGGCCGAGGGCGCCGATCCACGGCGGTGGCGCGCCCTGTGGGTCACGCTGACCGCGGGCTTCATGAGCCTGCTCGACGTCACCATCGTCGCCGTCGCCCTGCCGTCGATGCAGCGGGCCCTGCACGCCTCCGCCCCCTCGATCCAGTGGGTCGTCTCTGGCTACGCCCTCACCTTCGCCCTCGTCCTCGTCACGGCCGGACGCGTCGGCGACGCCATCGGCCGGCGCCGGATCTTCCTGCTCGCCCTCGCCGCCTTCGTCCTGTGCAGCGCCGCGGCCGGCGCCGCGCCGACGATCACGCTCCTGATCGTGGCCCGGCTGGCCCAGGGCATGGCCGCGGGATGCCTGGCCCCCCAGAACTCCGCCCTCATCCAGCAGATGTTCCGGGGAGCCGAGCGGGGGCGGGCGTTCGGCCTCTTCGGTGCCACCGTCGGCATCTCCAGCGCGGTGGGTCCGGTGATCGGCGGCCTGATCCTGATGCTCGCCGACGGTCCCGAGGGCTGGCGCTGGATCTTCTACGTGAACGCCCCGGTCGGCGCCGTCGCCTTCCTGCTCGGGCTGCGGCTGCTGCCCAAGGTCGCGCCGCGCCGCCGCGAGCGGCTCGATCTGCGGGGCGTCGCGCTGCTCGGATGCGGGGTCCTGGCGCTGATGCTGCCCCTCATCCTGGCCGAGTCGGGCGGTGTCCGCAGGCTGTGGTGGCTGTTCCCGGCGGGGCTCGGGCTCCTCGTGGTGTTCGCCCGGTGGGAGCGGCGCCTGACCGCGGCCGGCGGGCAGCCGCTCCTCGATCCCCGCCTGGTCACCGGCACCCGGGGCTACGCCGCCGGGGCGGCCATCGGCGCCCTGTACTTCGTGGGGTTCGGCGGGGTGTGGCTGGTGTTCGCGCTGTACTTCCAGAACGGGGAGGGCTACTCCCCGCTGCGTTCGGGGCTCGCGGTGACGCCCTTCGCCATCGGTTCGGCCGCGGCGGCCGTGGTGGCCGGACGGCTCGTGGAGCGGCTGGGCCGGCTGCTGACGGTCTGCGGTCTCGTCGCCGTCGCCGTGGGTCTCGGCGCGGCCGTGCTGGTCCTGCGCCTCGCTCGCGGGGAGCAGGTCCTTTGGTTCGCGGCTCCGGCCCTGTTCGTCGGGGGCGTGGGCAGCGGGTGTGTCATCTCGCCGAACGTCACGATGACGCTCCGGGACGTGCCGGTGCGGATGGCGGGCGCGGCCGGGGGCGCCCTGCAGACGGCCCAGCGGCTGGGCGGCGCCGTGGGCACGGCGGCGCTGCCCGGGCTGTTCTACGTGGTCCTGGGCACGGACGGGCACGACTTCCGCTCGGCGATGGCGATCTCCGTCGGCTCCGGGATCGCGGCCGTCCTGTGCGCCCTCGGCCTCGCGGTCCACGACTGGCGGCGGGACGTCGATCCGGGCCCTTCGGGGCCCCCGTCGGGCCGGGCCCAGGGCCCCTCACACGCGCGCCGGCCCTGAGGCCCCGATCGGGCCGGGCTCACAGCTGACTCACAGCGGCCGAAAGGTTTCGGGGAAGCGGCGAACGCGCAGCGTGCCATGGTCAGTTCAAGCCGATGTCTTGACGTCTTCATGACAAGACCATCCGGATGATGTCACTCTGCTGTCGGACCATCACGCTTCGTCCACACATCCTCCTCCGCGTCTTCGTGCGGCATTTCGCGCTGCCCCCGCACGCCCCGCCGGCCCTCCGACCCCCGTGACCGGCCGCACCCCGCCGGTCCCGGACGCCCGGGGCTCCACCCGGGCCCACCCCCCGCAGAAGGAGATGGCATTGAACCGGCAGAACCCCTCCGCCAGCCCACACCACCCCTCCGCCCGCCGGCGCAGACGTGCCGCCGTCCTCGCCCTCACCGCCGCGACCTCGTTACTGGCCCTGGCCGTCCGGCCGGGTTCCGCCTCCGCCGCCTCCGCGGACCTCACCACCGCGCGGCCGGTGACGGAGGTCGCCGCCCAGGGGCACACGGTTCCCGCCCGGGCCGTCACCCGGATCGCCGCCGAGCCCCGGCACGGCGCGCTCCCGGCCCCCCTGTCGCCCGCCCGGCGAGCCGCCCTCGTCGCGGGCGCCCGCTCGGCGGCCGGTGCCACCGCCGAGCGGCTCGGCCTCGGTGCCCGGGAGCGGCTCGTCGTGCGGGACGTCGCCCGGGACGAGGACGGCACGACCCACACGCGCTACGAGCGCACCTACGCGGGACTGCCCGTCCTCGGCGGCGACCTGGTCGTGCACCGGAGGGACGGCCGGGACACGGTGTCCGAGGCGAGCGGGGCCGCCCTCCGCCTGCCGGGCGTCACGCCCGGGATCCCCGCCCGCGTCGCCACGGCCAAGGCCCTCGCGGTGAGCCGGAAGGAGTCCGTCACCCGGTCCCGCGCCGACGGAGCGCCCCGGCTCGTCGTCTGGGCCTCGGACGCCCGCCCGGTCCTGGCGTGGGAGTCCGTGATCGACGGCGTCCGCCGTGACGGCACGCCCAGCGAGCTCCATGTCATCACCGACGCGTCCTCCGGCAAGACCGCCTCCCGGTACGAGGCCGTCGAGACGGGCACGGGAACCGGCCAGTACGTGGGCACGGTGCCGCTCTCCACCACCCCTTCCGGATCGTCGTACCAACTGGTCGACGGCGACCGCGCCGGCCACCGCACCTACGACCTCAACCAGGGGACCTCAGGCACCGGAACCCTGTTCACGGACGACAACGATGTCTGGGGCAACGGCGCCCAGAGCGACCGACAGACCGCCGGTGTCGACGTCGCCTACGGAGCGGCGGCGACCTGGGACTACTACAAGGACGTCTTCGGCCGCAACGGGATCCGCAACGACGGGGTCGCCGCCTACAGCCGGGCGCACTACGGCAACAACTATGTCAACGCCTTCTGGCAGGACAGCTGCTTCTGCATGACCTACGGCGACGGCGCGAGCAACACGCATCCGCTGACCGCCCTGGACGTCGCCGCCCACGAGATGAGCCACGGCGTGACCGCGGCCACCGCCAATCTCGCCTACTCGGGTGAGTCGGGCGGCCTCAACGAGGCGACCTCGGACATCTTCGCCGCGGCGGTCGAGTTCCACGAGAACCTCGCGGCCGACGTCCCCGACTACCTGGTCGGCGAGAAGATCGACATCCGCGGCAACGGCACCCCGCTGCGCTACATGGACAAGCCCTCCCGCGACGGCTCCTCCCGCGACGACTGGGACTCCTCCCTGGGCGGTCTCGACGTCCACTACTCCTCGGGTCCCGCGAACCACTTCTTCTACCTGCTCTCCGAGGGCAGCGGCGCGAAGACCGTGAACGGGGTGTCGTACGACAGCCCGACCCACGACGGCCTGCCGGTGACCGGCATCGGCATCGAGAACGCCGCCCGGATCTGGTACCGCGCGCTGACGACGTACATGACCTCCACGACCGACTACCACGGCGCCCGGACGGCGACGCTGCGGGCGGCGGGCGACCTCTTCGGGCAGTACAGCCCCACCTATCTCGCCGTCGCCGACGCCTGGGCCGGCATCAACGTCGGCGACCGGATCGCCCTCGGGGTCAACGTCGCCCCGGTCGGCGACCAGACCTCCGGAGTCGGACAGGAGGTCTCCCTCCAGGTGGACGCGTACACCACCAACACCGGCGCGACCCTCACCTACACGGCCACCGGGCTGCCCGAGGGCCTGGCCATCGGTGACACCGGACTGATCTCCGGAACCCCCGTCACCCCCGGCACCAGCGACACGACGGTCACCGTGACCGACAGCACCGGGGCGTCCGTGTCCGCGGCCTTCCACTGGCGGATCGCCTACGTCTACGCCAACGGCACGCGCGTGGACATCCCCGACCTCGGCCCGGCGGTCGAATCGCCGATCACCATCACGGGCCGGCCGGGCAACGCCTCGGCGGCCACCGAGGTCTACGTCGACATCGTCCACACCTATCGCGGTGATCTGACGGTGGATCTGGTCGGCCCCGACGGCACCGTGTACTCCCTGCTCAACCGCAGCGGGGGCTCGGCCGACAACGTGGACCAGACGTTCGTCGTGGACGCCTCCGCGCAGCCCGTCGAGGGCACCTGGAAGCTGCGCGTGCGCGACCTCGCCTCGATCGACGTCGGCTACATCCGGCAGTGGAGGATCACGCCCTGACCCGGAACTGAACCCGTCCCGTCCGGACCGCCGCAGCGGTCCGGACGGCCGCCGTCCGCAACCGAACGGCCGCGGGCGTCCCGTCCCCCTCGTAGAGGGCGGCGGGCGCCCGCGGCCGTTCGGCGTGTTCAAGCCTTGACGGATCCGGGGTGCGGTCCGCCCGCCGGCCACCCCCCACTTGCAGGTCACGGCCCCGGATGCGCCCGCCAACCCGGCTCCCGGGCACACGAGTTGAAGAAACTCGTGTCACGGGACTTGCCACCCTGATGGTTCATTACTTAAATCAAAGCGTGAACTAAGCGAGCCGGAAGGCCGGTTCACGTTTCTCCCCTCGTAAGCGGCTGTTCCCTCAGTCGCTCAACAAGTGTGTCCACTCCGCTCGTCACCCCACCCGCATGGAGTAACGGCATGAAACTCAGAACCCTGGGTGTCGCGCTGGCCGCAATGGCCGCGCTCGTCACCCTGCCCTTGCAGCAGAGACCGGCCGCCGCGGCCGATCTCCCGCTGTCCCAGGGCAAGACGGCCACGTCCTCCTCGGACGAGAACGGCGGCACCCCGGCCGCCTACGCCGTCGACGGCAACACCGCCACCCGCTGGTCGTCGGCCGCGACGGACAGCCAGTGGCTCCAGGTCGACCTCGGCTCCTCGGCCACGATCACCAAGGTCGTGCTCAACTGGGAGACCGCGTACGGCAGCGACTACCGCATCCAGACGTCCGCGGACGGCAGCACCTGGACCGACGTCAAGACCGTGACCGGCGGCGACGGGGGCACCGACAGCCTCGACGTCTCCGGCCAGGGCCGCTACGTCCGGATGTACGGCGTCCACCGCGCCACTCAGTACGGCTACTCCCTCTGGGAGTTCCAGGTGTTCGGGACCGCCGGCACCACCACGCCCGGCACCTGTGACACCGCCAACGCGGCGCAGGGCAAGGCGGCCACCGCCTCCTCCAGCGAGAACGCGGCGAACTCCGCGTCGGCCGCCTTCGACGGCAACACCGCCACCCGCTGGTCCAGCGCCTTCTCCGACCCGCAGTGGGTCCAGGTCGACCTGGGTGCGTCCAGCGACCTGTGCCGGGTCGACCTCAACTGGGAGGCCGCGTACGGCAAGGCGTTCCAGATCCAGTCCTCCACGGACGGCCAGAACTGGACGGTTCTCAAGAGCGTCACGGACGGCACCGGGGGCACCGCCTCCTACGACGTCTCCGGCAAGGGCCGCTACGTACGCATCTACGGGACGACCCGCGGCACCGCGTACGGGTACTCACTGTGGGAGGTCGCCGTCCACACCGGAACGGGTACCAGCACCCCGCCCGTTCAGGGCGGCGGGGACCTCGGGCCCAACGTCATCGTCGTCGACCCCTCGACGCCCGATCTGCAGGGCAAGTTCGACCAGGTCTTCGCCCAGCAGGAGTCGAACCAGTTCGGCACCGGCCGCTACCAGTTCCTGATGAAGCCCGGCACCTACAACGGCATCAACGCCCAGGTCGGCTTCTACACCTCGGTCTCGGGCCTCGGCCTGAACCCCGACGACACCCACATCAACGGCGACATCACCGTGGACGCGGGCTGGTTCAACGGCAACGCCACCCAGAACTTCTGGCGTTCGGCGGAGAACCTGTCGATCACGCCGTCCAACGGCACCGACCGCTGGGCCGTCGCCCAGGCGGCCCCGTTCCGCCGCATCCACGTCCAGGGCGGGCTCAACCTGGCCCCGAACGGCTACGGCTGGGCCTCCGGCGGCTACATCGCCGACTCCAAGATCGACGGAACCGTCGGCCCGTACTCGCAGCAGCAGTGGTACACCCGTGACAGCTCCGTCGGCGGCTGGACCAACGGCGTCTGGAACATGACCTTCACGGGCGTCCAGGGAGCGCCGACGACGAACTTCGACTCCGGCCCGTACACCACCCTGGACACCACCCCGGTCTCCCGCGAGAAGCCCTACCTCTACCTGGACGGCAGCACCTACAAGGTGTTCGTGCCCTCCAAGCGCACCAACGCACGCGGTGTGTCCTGGCCGAACACGGCCGGTACGTCCCTGCCGCTCGACCAGTTCTACGTCGTCAAGTCCGGTGCCACCGCGGCGACCATCAACGCGGCCCTCGCCCAGGGGCTCAACCTGCTGTTCACCCCCGGCGTCTACCACCTCGACCAGACGATCAACGTGACCCGGGCCAACACGGTCGTCCTGGGTCTCGGCCTCGCGACGATCGTGCCGGACAACGGCATCGACGCGATGCACGTGGCCGACGTGGACGGCGTCAGGCTCGCCGGATTCCTCATCGACGCCGGGCGTTCCAATTCGAACACCCTGCTGCAGATCGGCCCTTCGGGTTCCTCCGCGGACCACTCGGCCAACCCCACCACCATGCAGGACGTGTTCGTGCGCATCGGCGGCGCGGGCCCCGGCCTCGCCACCAACTCGGTCGTGGTCAACAGCGACGACGTCGTGATCGACCACACCTGGCTGTGGCGCGCCGACCACGGCGAGGGAGTCGGCTGGGACACCAACCGCGCCGACTACGGCCTCGTGGTCAACGGCGACGACGTCCTGGCCACCGGCCTGTTCGTCGAGCACTTCAACAAGTACGACGTGCTGTGGAACGGCGAGAACGGACGCACGATCTTCTTCCAGAACGAGAAGGCGTACGACGTGCCGAACGCCGCCGCCGTCACCCACGACGGCATCGTCGGATACGCGGCCTACAAGGTCGCCGACTCCGTCTCCACGCACGAGGCATGGGGCCTGGGAAGCTACTGCAACTTCACCTCGGACCCGTCGATCGTCCAGGCGCACGGCTTCCAGGTCCCGGTGAAGACCGGGGTCAAGATGCACGACATCCTGGTGATCTCGCTGGGTGGCAAGGGACAGTACGCCCACGTGATCAACAACACCGGCGCGCCCACCTCGGGCACGGACACCGTCCCGTCCAAGGTCACGCAGTTCCCGTGATCCCCGACGGCGCCGGCTGAGCGTCACACGGGTGCCGGTGCTCCCCCTGGTCCGGGGGAGCACCGGCACCCTCCCGCGTCAGCGGGCCGGGACGTCGTGGGTCCGGGGCGTCTCGCGGTCGGGCGGCCCCGCCGGTTCCACCCCGGCCGCGTGGGCGAGGAGGCGACGGGCCAGTTCACGGGCCTCGGCGGGGGTGAGCGAGGCCCACACCCCGTGCTCGTCGCCCTGGTCGGGACCGACGTCCAGCGTCACACGGCCGATCCCGCGGCCGGGCGTGGGCAGCGTCAGTTCCTTCACGGAGATCCTGCGGCCGCAGGACGTCACCAGGGGCAACTCGCCCGCCCGTAGCCGTCGTTGTCCGGACGCCGTCATCGCTCTCACGCCTTTCCACGAGCAGAACCGCCGGTGGGTCCACCGCACCGGGTGGAACTCCGCGCTCCGGCATCTGCCGGACTGTTCACGTCAGCGTCGACTGGTACGGGTTTGTTCCCGGCCGACGGCCCGGCGCGGCCCGGTCCGCGGTGTGGGCGCCGTGCGTCAGCGGTTCGCGGTGCCCTTGGTCCGCAGGGCCCCGAGACGCTCCAGCAGCAGGCCCTCCCTGGTGGACCAGGGGGAGATCTCCACCGCCGTGGCCCGGCAGGCCTCCATCAGTGCTTCGGCGACCAGCGCCCCGGCCAGCGACTGTCCGGCCCGGTGCCGTGAGATGCCGGGCAGCCGGCCGCGGCCCGCGGAGCCGTTCCTGGCGAGCACGTCCACCGCGGCCCGTACCTCGTCGAGGGTCAGCCGCTGCGGGGTCCGGGACCGGTCGCGGTCCCCGGAGGTATAGCGGGCGAGCTGGGTGAAGGTCTTGGAGCAGGCGAGCACACGCCCGTCGGGATCGGCGTGCGGCAGGTCGGGCACCTCGGCGAGGCGCCGGCCCAGATGGTCGCGCACCTCGGCGAGCCGCCGCTTCGAGGACACGGCCTCGTCGAGCTTCCAGGCGCGGGTGACCGTCCGGGCGCCCAGCGGCAGGGAGTGGGCGGTCCGGGGCCGCCGGGACGTACCGGACGCGACCTCCACGGTCCCGCCGCCGATGTCGAGCACCAGCAGCGGACCGGACTCGTGGCGCGCCCAGTGGTGTGCGGCCACATAGGCCAGCCGGGCCTCCTCCTCGCCGGACATCACCCGCAGCCGGGTGCCGGTGGCGCTGGCCACCTGGGCGAGGACCTCGTCGCGGTTCGGCGCGTCGCGGATCACCGACGTGGCGAACGCGTAGACCTCCGGCAGGTCCCCCCGGTTCTCGGCAAGCGTCTCGGCCACGGCCCGCTGCACACTGCGCACGCCCGACTTGCCCAGCCGGCCCGTCGCGTCCAGCGTCTCGTGCAACTGGAGCCGTACCTTTCGGGACAGCACCTCCTCCATGGCGACACCGGCGCGGCGCCGCGCCACGGTGAGCAGAGCGCTGTGACACCCGACGTCTAGTACACCCGCCTGTCGCACTGTGTTAACCACCCGTTTCCCTGTCGACGGCGATCCGCGAACGCACCATTGTCCCGCAAGGCGGGCGTTGTGACGCGACACGATTTCGTTTCGGCTCGTCAGGCACCCTTCGGGGCGTCAGGGAGCCGCCGTGCGACGGCCGGAGGGCACGCCCGGCACGCTGCGGTGTGTCCGCCGTCACAGCGGCGGGGGAGCCGGCGTCAGGACGCCGAGGGACTCAGATCGATGTCCGGCGTGTCGGCCAGCGCCACCACGGCGGTGATCCGTTTGCCGACCGGTTCGCGGCGCACCTCGAACGCGTGGCACAGGGCCATGACGATCTCCAGCCCGTGCTGGCCGACACGGCCCGCGTCGGCGGCGCGCGCCACCGGAAGGGTCGGGTCGGAGTCCCAGACCGTCGCCCGCACGCTGCCCCGCTCGACCTCCAGGGACAACAGACAGGGGCCGCCCGCGTACTTGACCGCGTTGGTCACCAGTTCGCTGACGACCAGCGGGACCGTGCCCATGACCCGGGTCGAGACGGGCAGCCCGGCGACCGCCTGCACCCGCGTCAGGAAGTCCCGGGTGAAGGCCCGCGCCTCGGCGATGCACACGGAGTCACCGTCGTACGCGACCGAGGCCTCGATCAGCGCACCCCGCCGTCCCTGCTGTTCCGCTTCGCTCACCGGCATGCCCACACGATCCGTTCCGCGTCCACCTCTTCGACGTTCGCCGTCTGCCCCGGAAATCCGGCTTCACTCCTCCCGGCGGAGTGATCGTCCCCGCGGACCCGAAGCCGGCCCCCGGCGAGGTCAGGCGTCGGCGACCGTCACGGTGACCGGGGTGCCGGCCTCGATCGTGCGGCTGACCGTGCAGAGCCGGTCGTGCGAGGTCTTGACCGCGCGGGGGAGGATGGCGCGGGCGCGGTCCCCGGACTCGCCGTCCGGGAACGTCACGGTGAAGGTGACCGCGAGACCGGTCATCCGGTTCCCCTCCTCGTCACCGATCTTGTCGCCGGTGACCGTGAGGGAGAACCGCGTGGGCTCCGTGTGACGGCTGGTCGCGACGTCGACGTCGGCCGCGGTGCAGCCCCCGATGGCGGCGAGCAGCAGCTCGACCGGGGTGAACTCGGCGTCCCCGGTCGTCCCGAAGGCGATCGTCCCGCCGCGTTCGTTGGTCGCGGTGAAGTGCCCGGTCGCGGTCCGCTCGACGGTGACGCGGCGCAAGGTGTCGTCAGTCATACCGCCGACCCTAAGCGTGCCCCGCGCCGCCCGCCTCGGGGGACCACGGCGTCAGGCCGGCGGGTTGGGGCGCACGACACCGAGGTCGTAGGCGAGGATGACCGCCTGGACACGGTCGCGGACGCCCACCTTCGCCAGCACACGGCCCACATGGGTCTTGACCGTCGACTCCGCCACGACGAGGCGCTCGGCGATCTCGTTGTTGCTCCAGCCCTCGCCGATGGCGACGAAGATCTCGTACTCGCGCTCGGTGAGGGCCCGGACGCGGGGGTCGTCCACGGGTCTGCTGCCCGACGGATCGTGCGGGAGGTGCCGGGCGTAGGCGTCCAGGAGACGCCGGGTCAGGGCCGGGGCGATCACCGCGTCGCCCGCGGCGACCGCCCGGATGCCGGCGAGCAGCTCCTCCGGATGGGCGTCCTTGAGGAGGAAGCCGCTGGCGCCCGCGCGTAGCGCGGCGTACGCGTACTCGTCCAGGTCGAACGTGGTCAGGATCAGCACTCGGGAGCGGCCGCCGGAGGCGACCACCCGGCGGGTGGCCTCGATGCCGTCCATACCGGGCATCCGGACGTCCATGAGGATCACGTCCGGGCGGAGTTCGGCGGCCCTGCGGACGGCGTCGGCGCCGTGGGAGGCCTCGCCCACCACGTCGGTGTCCGGGGTGCTCTCCAGCAGCATCCGGAAGCCGAGGCGCTGGAGCGGCTGGTCGTCGACGATGAGCACACTGGTCACGCCGCACCGCCCGCCACGGCCGGCGGGGCGAGATCGGACCCGGCTGGCGGGGTGAGGTCGAGGGTGGCCCGCAGGGTCCAGCCCCCGTCCGGGCCGGGGCCGGCGGCCACCGTCCCGTCGTAGAGGCCCGCGCGTTCTCTCATGCCGGCGATCCCGTGTCCTTCGTCGTCGTGCGGCCGGGGACGGACGGTGCCGGTGCCCGGTCCGGTGTCGTGGACGTCGATGGTCAGCCGCGTCCCCTCGACGCCCACCGCGAGATCGACGCGGGTGTCGCGGCCCCCGTGCCTGAGCGCGTTGGTGAGCGCCTCCTGGACGATGCGGTACACGGCCAGCTGGACCCCGGGGTCCAGTGTGCGCAGGTCACCCTCGGAGCGGTGCACGACCCGCGGGCCGGCGGCCCGGATCCGCTCGCACAGGGCCTCGATGTCCCCGACGCCCGGCTGCGGGCTCAGTTCCGGTGCGCTGGGGGCCAGTGGCTGCTCGCGCAGGACGCCGAGCATGCGGCGCAGTTCGCCGAGTGCCTGCCGTCCGGTGTCGCCGATGAGCAGCAGGGCCTCCTTGCCGCGTTCGGGCGCGCGGTCGTTCGCGTACGCCCCGCCGTCGGCGAGGGTGATGATGACGGAGAGGTTGTGCCCGACGATGTCGTGCATCTCCCGGGCCACCCGGGTGCGTTCGGCGGCGGCGGCCAGTCTGCTGCGCTGGTCGCGTTCGACCTCCAGCCGGGTCGCCCGGTCGCGCAAGACGGAGAGCTGGGCGCGCCGGATCCGCACGGCCAGTCCGAGCGCGACGGCCGCCGTTATGGCGCTGAAGAGGAAGAACAGCGCGTCGAGCACGTGCACCCCGGTCGGGAGCCGTGCGGCGACGAGACCCAGGGCACCGGCCGTGACCGCGCAGGCCATGGGCAGCCGGCGCAGTTCCCCGTGCAGGACCAGGCTGTAGAGGGCGATCAGGACGGCGACGTCGGCGCGCAGCCAGACGCCCAGCGCCAGCTGGAGGACGAACACCGCGGTGATCACACCGAAGGCGGGGAAGGGCCGTCTGCGCCGCCACAGCAGCGGCAGCACCAGTCCGGCCTGCAGCGCGAGGGTGCCCGCCAGCGACAGGTGCGTGAACTCGGGGTCGAACGGATGGTGCCGGCGGTCCCCGTCGTGCACCAGGTCCGGCACGCAGAACAGGAGCGCGACGACGGCGGTCACCGCCGTGTCGAGGATCCACGGCCGGCGCCGGTCGCCCTGTTTGAGCCGGCGGCCGAGCCGGGACAGGGCACGGGCCAGCGGGTGGTTCCACGGCAGGTCCGCCTCCAGGAGGGGAGGGGGGTCCGTCGGCCCGCGCGGGGTGGTGTCGTCGAGGTTCATGGGAGTCACCGGTCCGCGTTCATGGGTCTCACCCGTCCATTGTGGGTCGGCCGCTCTGTCGTCGGTGCCCCCGTGTCCCCCGAAGCGGCACGGCACTCGGCCGGGTGGTCCGGTCGGGTGCCGCGCCGGCCGTCCCCCCGCCCCGCCTCGGCAAGGGAGGGGGAGGGGGACGGTGCCAGGCGCTCAGGCGCTCAGGCGCTCAGGCGTCCGTGCGGACGAGACGGTACGCGGCGCCCGCCAGGGCGAGCACCGTCCAGCCGAGGAAGACGGCCAGCCCGGCGCCGGGGGACAGCGAGGTGGCGTCGTGGGTCAGGGCGAACATCGACTCGCCCGCGTTGCTCGGCAGGTACGGGCTGATGTTGTCCTGCCACGAACTGGGCAGCAGCGAGATCAGACCGGGCACCAGCATCAGGGAGGCGACCAGTACGGAGATGCCGCCGGCCACCGAGCGCAGCAGGGCGCCCAGGGCGGTGCCGATCACGCCGACCAGACCGAGGTAGAGGCCCGCGCCGAACAGGCTCCGGACGACGCCGGAGTGGGACATCGTGAGGGCTGCGGGCGTGCCCGAGACGATCCCGCTGTCGATCGTGAACGCGACGAAGACGCCGGCGGTGGCGACCACGAGCGCGACCAGGCCGAACACGGAGGCCTTGGACCACAGGACCGGCAGCCGGCGCGGCACGGCGGCCAGCGTGGAGCGGATCATCCCGGTCGAGTACTCGCCCGCGGTGATCAGCACCCCGAGCACGCCGAGCGCGAGCTGCGCGAAGTTCGTACCGAACACCGAGAGGCTGAGCGCGGTGGCCGCGACGTCGTCCCGGTGCAGCGGACGTCCCGAGTCGAGCTCGGACTTGTAGTGCGCGGCGGCGATCACGCCGAAGGCGACGAGGAACAGCAGTCCGAGCCCGAGCGTGATCCAGGTGGAGCGCAGGGACCACAGCTTCGCCCACTCGGAACGCAGCACCCGGCGCCCGGTGACCTTGTACTCGGGACGGGCGGTCCGCGCGGGTGCCGGCGCGGGGCTGCCGGTGACGGTGACGGTGCTCATGCCGCCCTCCCGGGGGTCTCGACGGTGGCGGTGGCGTGGTACTCGACGGCGTCGCGGGTGAGGTCCATGAACGCCTCCTCGAGCGAGACGGTCCGGGAGCTGAGCTCGAAGAGCGGGATGCCGTGCTCGGCGGCCCTGAGGCCGATGGTCCGTGCGGTCAGACCGGTCACCTGGAGTTCCTCGGATCCCGAGGCGCCGGTGATCTCGACGCCGGGTCCGGCCAGGACCTCGCGCAGCCGTGCCGCCTGGTCGGACGCCACGGTGACGGTGTCACCGCCGGCCTGCCGGACCAGGTCCCGCACGGTGGTGTCGGCCAGCAGGCGTCCGCGTCCGACGACGATCAGATGGTCGGCGACCAGCGCCATCTCGCTCATCAGATGCGAGGAGACGAAGACGGTGCGGCCGTCCGCCGCGAGTCCGGTCAGCAGGTTGCGGATCCACAGCACGCCCTCGGGGTCGAGGCCGTTGACCGGTTCGTCGAGCATGACCGTCGCCGGGTCGCCGAGCAGGGCCGCGGCGATGCCGAGCCGCTGGCCCATGCCGAGGGAGAAGGCGCCCGCGCGCTTCTTCGCCACGGACTGCAGGCCGGTCAGCTCGATGACCGACTCCACCCGGCGGCGCGGAATGCCGTGGGTGTGGGCCTGGGCCATGAGGTGGTCGAAGGCGGAACGGCCCGGGTGGATCGACTTGGCCTCCAGCAGCGCGCCGACCTCCTGGAGCGGGGCGGTGTGCCGGGCGTAGGCCTTGCCGTTGACCGCGACGCTGCCGCCGGACGGCGCGTCCAGTCCGACGATCATGCGCATGGTGGTCGACTTGCCCGCGCCGTTGGGGCCCAGGAAGCCGGTGACGGTGCCGGGCTTGACGGTGAAGTCCAGCCGGTCCACCGCCGTCTTCTCCCCGTACCGCTTCGTCAGCTGATGTGCCTCGATCATCGAAGTTCCCTTGCTTTCGGGGGCAGGCCCCCCTCAGGACTGCTCACCCACCACGCTAGGAGACGACGATCACCGATCCGTGGTACCGCGGAGCCCGGTCCGGGTGCGCGGCGTAGTACCGCGGTATCACCCGGCTACGGCGCTCGGATGACGGGACCGGGGCCGCCGGCCGGTCAGGGTCGGGACATCCGGCCCCTGCGGCCGCCTCCGGGCCGGGATCAGCGGGCCCCGATCGGGCCCTCGGCGAACTGGCAGGGCTGACAATTGACAGAACCGGCGCCTGTGGTGAGGGTGTCACCATGCCAGAGAGAACCGAGGGGCCCGGTCTGCGCGAGCGGAAGAAGGAAGAGACCCGGCGCACGCTGCGCGAGGCCGCGGGACGGCTCTTCGCGGAGCGCGGGTTCGCACAGACGACGGTGGCCGACATCGCCGCCGGGGCGAACGTGTCGGAGCGGACGTTCTTCCGCTACTTCGACAGCAAGGAAGCCCTGCTCCTGCCGGACGGGATCGAGCTCTTCGCCCGCATAGAGGAGGCGTTCCTGGCCCGGCCGGACGACGACTCCCCGCTGGAGGCCGCCTGCGGTGCCATCACCGACGCGGTCTCCTACTTCGCCTCCAGCAGTCTGACCGCGCTCGCCCATCCGCTCGGCGAGATCCGCGAACAGGCGCGCGAGGGACTGTCCCGTCAGTTCCAGCAGTTCGAGGCCCGGCTGACCGCGCTCGTCCTCGAACGCCTCCCGGCCGACGAGCCGGACGCCGACCTCCGGGCGGCCGTCATCGCCAACTGCGCGCTGGGAGCCGCGCGCGCCGTCCTGCGGACCCTGCGCGACCGCCGTACGGCGGGAGTTCCCGTGGAGCCCGACCGTCTGCTCCCGCAGGCGTTCACCTTCCTGACCATGATCGGAGCCACCCCCTCGTGAGCCGTCGCCGTCGACTCGTCGTCACCGCCATATCCCTGACGGCCGTGGCCGCGGCGGCCACGGCCACCGACCTCGTCGTGGAACACCGGGTGGCGGGCCGGGTGGCGGACACCGCCCGGTGCCGCCTCGGCGCGACCAAAGGGGTGCAGGTCGACCTCGACGACACCCTGGCCGGACTCAAGGCACTCACCGGCACGGTCGGCGCCGTCCACGTCAGCGCCGAGGGGGTGCGCCGCCAGGGCACCGACATGGACGTCGACGTCCGGCTGCGGGACGTGTCGACCGGCGGTGCCACCTCGGGCGGGACCGCCACCGCCACCATCGCGTACGACGCCCTGGACCGGAGCGCCGGTGTGCGGGGCGGGTCGGACGGCCTGAAGACGGGCACGGACGGCACGCGTCTGACCCTCACGGGCGCGGCGGGAGCCGCCGGACTGCCCGTCACCGTGGTCACCACCCTGTCCACCACTGCCCACAGCCTGACCATCACGCCCGCGAGCGTCCGTGTGCTCGGCCGTGACGTTCCGGTGTCGACGCTCTCCGCGCTGCCGGGTTCCGGGGGGCTCGCCGCCAAGCTCAAACCGCGCACGGTCGACATCCGGAAGCTGCCCCGGGGCACCCGCCTCGTCGGCGCGCACGCCGAACCCGCGGGTCTCGTCCTGGACTTCGAGGTGGCGGCCACCGGGGCGCGGACGGCGGTACGGGCGGACGGCGCGGGTGCCTCCTGCGCCACCGGCGGCGGACAGGTGGACAGTTGACGGCCTGACGCCCGACGAGGCCGCTTGAACAAGGTAGTTGGGCGCCCGCCGGGTGCGGGGTGCGGCGTGCCGCGGGCGGGGTCCTGCGTCTGGGGCACCCCGGGGCAGGACCCCGGAAAGAAAAAAATGGCAGAGCTGACAATTGACGGCGCTGCCATCTTTCCGCTTGGGTTGTGGCAGTCCTGCCACTTCTCCTGGAGGCGCGGTGTCCCTACCCCCTGCCCCGCTGTCCCTGGCGCCTCTTCCCGTCGCGCCCCGGCCGTCCGCCCTGCACCGCACGGGCGCGTTCTGCGCCCGGCACTCCGTCTGGGTGATCGCCGCCTGGCTGCTCGTCCTGGTGGCCGCGTTCGCGGGCCGGCACGCGGTCGGGGCGACCTTCGGTGACGAGGTCACCCTCCCCGGCAGTCAGGCGAGCGCCGGCTCGGACCTGCTGAAGAAGTCCGACCCGGCGGCGGGCGCGCCCGGCGGGAAGGTCGTCTTCCATGTCGGCTCGGGCGCCGTCGCCGACCGCGCCGCCGCGCTGGAGGCGACGCTCGGCCGGCTGCGGGACCTGCCGCATGTCACCGCCGTCGCCGAGCCGGTGACCAGCACGGACGGCGCGACCGCGTACGCCGCGGTGTCCTTCGACCGGAAGCTCAAGTCGCTCGGCCACGATTACACCGAGCGGCTCGACGAGGCGACGGCTCCCGCCAGGGACGCCGGGATCGGCGTCGGCTACGGAGGAGACCTGCACGACATCGTGCGCGCCCCCGCGAACGACGTCGCGGCCGAGGCCGCCGGTGTCGGCGCCGCGCTGATCGTGCTGCTGCTCGCCTTCGGCAGCGTCGCCGCCGCCCTGATGCCCCTGGTCACGGCCCTGATCGGCGTCGGTGTCGGCCTCGGTGTGGTCGGCATCGTCGCCGGCACCCTGACCTTCGCCACCTCGGCGCCCACCCTGGCCACCATGATCGGGCTCGGGGTGGGCATCGACTACGCGCTCTTCCTCATCACGCGCTTCCGTCAGTACCTGATCGACGGCGACGATCCCCGTACGGCGGTCGGCCGCACGACCGCCGCCAGCGGAAAGGCCGTTCTGGTCGCCGCCGGCACCGTCGCCGTCGCGCTGCTCAGCCTGTACGCCTGCGGTCTGACGATGATCGGGCGGCTGGGGCTCGCCGCCACCGTCGCCGTGGTCGTCACCGCCGCCGCGGCGCTCACCCTGGTGCCCGCGGCCATGGGGCTCGTGGGGCGACGGGTCGACGTCCTCAGGGTCCGCCGCCGGCCGGTCGCCGAGAGCGCCGGCGACCACGACGGATGGCACCGCTACGCCCGCCTGGTCGCCCGGCGTCCCTGGACCTTCTTCACCGCCGGATTCGTCCTCCTGGCCGTGTGCGCGACACCGCTGTTCTCGCTGCGTCTCGGGCACATCGACGACGGCGCGGATCCGGCGGGGAGCACCACCCGCCAGGCCTACGACTGGATCGCCGACGCCGACGGTCCCGGCTTCGGGCCGGGCGCCAACGGCCCGTTCACCCTGGTCGTCGACCTCGCCCACGCGACCCTCCCCGCCGACCGGGTCGCGGCCCGCCTCACCGGCGACCTGCCGAAGACCCACGGCGTCGCCCACGTCACGCCACCGGTGACCAGCGCCGACGGCGAGGTCCTCGTCACCACGGTCGTCCCCTCCACCGGCCCTCAATCCGCCGAAACGGGCGCCCTGTTCGCCACGCTCACCGACACGGCCGTGCCGGCGGCCCTCCACGGCACGGGCGCGACGGGGCACTTGACCGGAAGCACCGCGGGCCAGCTCGAGTTCCGCGACACCGTCACCGGACGCCTGCCCCTCATCATCGGCATCGTGCTGGTCGCCGCGTTCCTGCTGCTGACGGTCGTGTTCCGGAGCCTGGTGATCCCGCTCAAGGCGGTCGTCCTGAACCTGCTCACGACCGGGGCCTCGTACGGTGTCCTGGTCGCGGTCTTCCAGTGGGGCTGGGGCGACCGGCTGCTCGGCATGAGCGAGCCCGTGCCGATCGAGTCCTACGTCCCGATGATGATGTTCGCCATCGTCTTCGGCCTGTCGATGGACTACGAGATCTTCCTGCTCTCCCGCATCGCCGAGGAATGGCACGCCACCCGGGACAACGAGCGGGCGGTCGGCATCGGTCTCTCGCTCACCGGACGGGTCATCACCTGCGCCGCGCTCATCATGACGGCCGTGTTCCTGTCCTTCACGGGATCGCCGGCCGTCGTGGTGAAGATGCTCGCCCTCGGCCTCGCCGTCAGCGTGGTCCTCGACGCCACCGTCGTACGCCTCGTCCTGGTGCCGTCCCTCATGTTCCTCATGGGACGGGCGAACTGGTGGCTGCCCGCCTGGCTGGACCGCCGCCTGCCGCACACCACCGTGTGACGCCCCAGGGTCGCGGCGGGCGCGCGGGGGCCGGTCGGGCGGGTACGGCCCGACCGCGTCCCGGCTGCCCGTGGGGCGGCCGGGTCCGTCCGTGCGGCGGCCGGGCCCGCCCGTGCGGTGGTGCGTGGGGAGCGGCCGGGGAAGCGCCGATGTCGGGTCATGCCTCCGTGGTCGCTATCATCTGATAGTGCCCATTCGCTGACATTTGTTTCCTGTGTGGCCTCTGCTCCGGGGTGGTCGATGTCCCGCAAGCTGCCGACGACGGACGGCGGCGACGAGCTGCTAGCCCGGCTCGGATCGCTGACCGCCCAGGCGCGTGAACGCGCGGAGTTCCAGCGCTCGCAGGTCGAACTGGCCATCGCGCTCCAGCGCGGCATGCTCCCCGACGAGCTGCCCTCCGCCCCGGGATTCGACGTGGCCGTCCAGTACGCGCCGGCCTGCCACGGACTGAACGTGGGCGGGGACTGGTACGACGCCTTCACCCTGCCCGACGGGCGCATCGGCCTGTCCATAGGCGACGTACAGGGCCACAACATCGAGGCGGCCGCGTTCATGGGGCAGGTCAGGGTCGTCCTGCGGGCCCTCGCCTCCGTCGCCGGCGACCCCGGCGAGCTGTTGGAACGGACCAACGACCTGATCCTGTCCATCGGCTCCGACCTCTTCGCGACCTGCACCTTCATGCGGCTCGACCCGGCCACCGGCATGCTGGAGGGCGCCCGGGCCGGGCACATACCCTGCGTCTGGGCGTCGGCCGACGGGAAGTCCGGCGTCATCGAGGACGACGGCGGCCCCCCGCTCGGCATCGAGCCGGGGACGCGGTACCCGGTGACCCGGCACCGCCTCACCACCGGCGGCGTGATCGTCCTGCTGACCGACGGGGTCGTCGAGGGCCCGTCGATGCCCGTGGACGAGGGGCTCGACCAGGTCGTACGCCTCGCCGGGGTGGCCGCCGTGGCGGGTCTGTCGGCCGGTTCGCTGGCCTCCGCGGCGATCAAGGGCGCCGAGCGCGTGGGGCACGAGGACGACGCGGCCGTGCTCGTCGTCCGCCACGGCCCGCCCACCCTCCGGCTCCGCTGACGCCTCCGGCGCGGGACCCGGCCCGTGTCCGCGCGGGCGTCCGGTGACACCTCCGGCGCAGGTCCCCGGGACGCCACCGCTACGGGACCCGGGCTGATGCCCCGGCCGCCCCGCCGTGCGGCACGAGGGCGGTGCTCGCCTCGCCGACAGGGCCCCGGCGGTGTCTGATGGCTCTGTGGTGGCCACACGGGAGATGCGCCGACCCGCCGTCGTCGCTCTCCAGACGCTCGTGATCGCCGCCTGCTACTACGGAGCAGGGCGGCTGGGACTCATGCGGCGGCTCTCCGTCGAAGGAGCGGTCTTCACCCCCATCTGGCCGCCCACAGGCGTGGCCGTGGCCGCTCTGCTGCTCGTGGGGATCCGGGCGTGGCTCGGGATCGCGATCGGGGCCCTGCTGGTCGTCCTGTCCCTGTCCTCGTTCTCCTCGCTCGAGCCCTCCTCGGCGGGCATCGTCGCGGGCAACACCGTCGCGCCCGTCTGCGCCTACCTGCTGCTGCGCGCCGTGCACTTCCGCGACGACCTCGGCCGGTTCCGCGACGGACTGGCCCTCGTGTTCCTGGCGGCCCTCGGCGCCATGACGATCAGCGCGAGCGTGGACGTCGGCCTGCTCGTGGGCACCGGGAAACTCGCCCTGGACGACTTCTGGCCGGTCTGGCTGGCGTGGTGGGTGGGTGACGCGATGGGCGTCCTGATCGTCACCCCGGTCATCCTGATGCTGTACACGCTGCGCCCGCCGGTGAGCCTGACCCGGTGGAAGGAGGCCGCCATGATCCTCGTCGCCGCCGCCGTCCTGGTGCCGATCGCCACGCGCAGTTCCATCAGCATGCTGTTCCTGATCTACCCGCTGCTGATCTGGGCCGCCCTGCGGTTCGAGCTCCCGGGCAGCCTGGTGTGCGCCCTCTTCGCCTCCGTCATGGCCACCGTCGCGGCCACCGAGGGCGTCGGTCCGTTCCACCGGCTGAGCCACACCGAGGTCATGATCAAACTCCAGGCCTTCAACGGGACCATGGCCCTCACCGCCCTCCTCCTGTCCGCGGTCATCACCGAACAGCGCAACACCCGGCGCTCGGTGGAACTGGCCTGCCAGGAACTGGTGGAGGTCCTGGAGCATCTGACGGCCGGGAATCCCACGCCCCGACCGCCTCCGGCGCGTGAGGACGGCCGCGGCTGATCCCCCGGTGCCGCCGTCGCCCCGTTCCCGAGTGCCCGGACGCCCGCTCGAAGGGGTGCGGGCACCGCCGCGGGCCGCCCTCGGGCACGGTGCCGCCGCGGGGCCCGGTGGGGAAAGATGGGAGCACCAGCGATGAACCACCGATGCGGAGGTGCGGGTACATGCAGCACGAGCGAGCGGGCCGACCGGCCGGCCCCGAGGACCTCGTCGACGTGGCCCGGTTGGTCACCGCCTACTACGCGCTCCACCCCGACCCCGCCGAACCCGGCCAGCGCGTCGCCTTCGGCACGTCCGGACACCGCGGTTCCTCACTGGCGACCGCGTTCAACGAGGACCACATCGCCGCCACCAGCCAGGCCATCTGCGAATACCGCGACGGCCAGGGCATCGACGGCCCCCTCTTCCTGGGTGCCGACAGCCACGCGCTCTCGGAACCCGCGAAGGTCACCGCCCTGGAGGTGTTCGCGGCCAACGACGTGACGGTGCTCCTGGACGACGCGGACGGCTACACGCCCACCCCGGCGGTGTCGCACGCCATCCTCACGTACAACCGCGGACGGTCCGCCGGCCTCGCGGACGGTGTGGTGGTCACCCCCTCCCACAACCCCCCGGCCGACGGCGGCTTCAAGTACAACCCGCCGAACGGGGGCCCCGCGGGCTCCGAGGCGACCTCCTGGATCCAGGACCGGGCCAACGAACTCATCAGGGACGGCCTCAAGGACGTACGGCGCATCCCGTACGCGCGGGCGCTCGCCGCGCCCGGAACCGGCCGGTACGACTTCCTCGGCACCTATGTGGCCGATCTGCCGCAGGTGCTGGACCTGGACGCGATCCGCTCGGCCGGTGTCCGCATCGGCGCCGACCCGCTGGGCGGGGCCTCCGTCGCCTACTGGGGACGCATCGCCGAGGAGCACGGTCTCGACCTGACCGTGGTGAACCCGCTCACCGACCCCACGTGGCGGTTCATGACGCTGGACTGGGACGGCAAGATCCGCATGGACTGCTCCTCGCCCTACGCGATGGCCTCCCTGATCGAGCGGCGCGACCGGTTCCAGATCTCCACGGGCAACGACGCCGACGCCGACCGCCACGGGATCGTCACCCCGGACGGCGGGCTGATGAACCCCAACAACTACCTCGCCGCCGCCATCGCCTACCTCTACACCCACCGGGACCGGTGGCCCGCCGGGACGGGGATCGGCAAGACCCTGGTCTCGTCCGGGATGATCGACCGGGTCGCCGCCGACCTCGGGCGCCGGCTGGTCGAGGTGCCCGTCGGATTCAAGTGGTTCGTGGACGGACTGGTGGACGGCTCGCTCGGGTTCGGCGGCGAGGAGTCGGCGGGAGCCTCCTTCCTGCGCCGCGACGGCTCGGTGTGGACGACGGACAAGGACGGCATCATCCTGGCCCTGCTCGCCTCCGAGATCACGGGAGTCACCGGGAAGACGCCCTCCGAGCACTACACGGGTCTGACCGAGCGCTTCGGCGAGCCCGCCTACGAGCGCATCGACGCTCCCGCGACGCGCGAGGAGAAGGCCCTGCTGGCCAGGCTCTCGCCCGCGCAGATCACCACGGACACCCTCGCGGGGGAGCCGGTCGGCGCGGTCCTCACCGAGGCGCCGGGCAACGGCGCGCCCATCGGCGGCATCAAGGTGACCACCGAGAACGCCTGGTTCGCCGCCCGGCCGTCGGGCACCGAGGACGTGTACAAGATCTACGCCGAGTCGTTCCTCGGAACCGACCACCTGCGCCGGGTGCAGGACGAGGCGAAGGCGGTGGTCTCGGCGGCCCTGTCCGCCTGAGCCGGCCCGCGCGGCGCCGTTGTCTCCCGTGACACGGCGCCGTCAGCCGTGCCTCGCCGCAGGAGAAGGGCCCGGCAACCCTCGGCGTTAGAACCTCTAACAGAAGCTCTTGACGCTCACGCCCGTCAGTTATAGCCTCTAACTAAAGCGAGAGTTGATAACGCGCCAAGAGTGCGGTGGAGGTCGTCATGCACGCCGAAGGACTCGTCGAGGTCGTCCTGCCGGGCAAGGTGGAGCCGGAGGGGCTGGAGATCCGGCACGGCGCCGTGCCCGTCGCGGGCCCCGGTCAGGTCGTTGTCCGGATGGAGGCGACCGGTGTCTCCTTCGCCGAACAGCAGATGCGCCGCGGGCGGTACTACGACCAGCCGCCCTTCCCCTTCGTGCCCGGCTACGACCTCGTCGGCACGGTGCTGGCCACCGGCCCGGGAGCCGACCCGGAGCTGGCCGGCACCCGCGTCGCGGCCCTCGTCAAGGTCGGCGGCTGGGCCAGCCATGTGCGCGTGGACGCGGCCGACGTCGTACCGGTGCCCGACGGCATCGGGGCGGCGGAGGCGGAGACCGTGGTCGTCAACGGCATCACGGCCTGGCAGATGCTGCACCGCAAGGCGCGCGTCCGCCCCGGTCGGACCGTGCTGGTCCACGGAGCCAACGGCGGCGTCGGCTCGGTCCTGGTCCAGCTCGCGCGCGCCGCGGGCGCGAAGGTGATCGGAACGGCCTCGGAGCGCCACCACGAGGCCCTGCGGGAGCAGGGCGTCGTCCCCGTCGACTACCGCGCCGGGAACGTCGCGGCACGGGTGCGCGAGCTCGCGCCCGGGGGCGTCGACGCCGTGTTCGACCACGTCGGAGGCCGCAGCGCCGTCGACTCCTGGCGGCTGCTCGCCCCCGGAGGCACCCTCGTCTGCTACGGCAGCGCCTCCACCCGCGACGACACCGGATCCAAGCAGTGGCCCGTGCTCAAACTGCTCGGCCGGGTCTGGGCGTGGAACACCCTGCCCAACGGCCGCCACGCGTACTTCTTCAACATCTGGGCCGGCCGTGCCCTGTCGAGGACCCGGTTCCGGGCCCGGCTGCACGCCGACCTCACCCAGGTGTTCGCCGCCCTCCAGCGCGGTGACGTCACCGCCCGGATCGCCGCCCGGCTGCCGCTGACCGAGGCGGCCCGGGCCCTGCGGCTGGCCGAGTCCGGCACGGTCGCGGGAAAGGTCGTCCTCAACCCGTAGGCGCGGAGCGTCCTGGTCCGGACCCGCGGGCCGGTGGCCGGACCTCGACCTGCCCCGTCGGCGTCCCGTCCCGCCCCCGATATCCTTCAGGCCGTTCTCCGTCCACGACTTCGGGTGCCCCCACCTGGAAGGGATCGCACCTGTGGAGTTCCGGCTGCTCGGCACGGTGTCCGTCGACACCCTCGTGGGGCCGCTGCCGCTCGGCCCGGCCAAACGCCGCAGCCTGCTCGCGGCGCTGCTGCTGTCCCTCAACACCCCCGTCTCCGTCGGGCGCCTGACGGACTGCCTGTGGGACGACGCGCCACCGTTGCACGCCCGCAGCGTCATCCAGGGGCACGTGTCCCGGCTGCGGGCCCTGCTGGCCGGCGCGGACGCAGCCGACTACGGGGTCGAACTGGCCACACTGGGCGACGCGTACACCCTGCGGGCCCCCGAGACGCTGCTGGACGCCCAGCGGTTCGAGGAGCTGCTCGCGCTGGCCCGGGAGCAGCAGGACGCCCACGACGCCGTACTGATGCTCAAGGACGCCCTGTCGCTCTGGCAGGGGCCCGCCCTCGCCGGTGCCTTCCCCGGCCCGCCGCTCCAGGCCGCCGCCCACGCGCTGGAGGAGTCGCGGCTGGCCGCGGTCGAGCAACTGGCCCGTGGCTACACCACGTTGGGGGAGCACGACCGTGCCGCCGCCGTCCTGCGCGCGGAGGCGGTCGTCCACCCCATGCGGGAGCCCCTGGCGGCGTCCCTGATGACCGCGCTCTACCGGGCCGGGCGCCAGTCCGAGGCCCTCGACTGGTTCCACCGCACCCGGCGGCTGCTGGTCGACGAACTCGGCGTCGAGCCCGGGCGTGAACTCGCCCAGGTGTACGCGCTGATCCTGCGGGGCGACCCGCTCGGCCAGGACGGCCCGGACGCCTCGGCGGACCCGGTTTCCGTGCCGCCCCAGGAGAGGTCCGGGGAGCGCGGTTCCCCCGTTCCCGGGGCGGGGGAGCAGGGGGCGGGACGTCAGGCGGCGGGACCCGGGCCCGGGTCGTACGGCGCGGATCCGGCCGCTTCGTCCTCCGGGACGTCCGTGTCCTCCGGGGTGTTCGGGTCCTCCGGGGTGTTCGGGTCCTCGGGTGTGTCCGGGTCCTCGGGCGGTGCGGACGGCTCTGCGCACGTGCCGCCGTCGGCACCCGGTATCCCCGTGGGCGAGGCGCCGGGATCAACGGCCGTTCGCACGGATCCCGTCGCCCTTCCGCCGGCGGCGGGCCCGTCCTACCCCACCGATCTGCTGCCGCGGGCGCCCCGGGGGTTCCACGGAAGGGAGGCTGAACTGGCCGCCCTGACCCGGGCCGCGGCGGGCGAGGCTCCCGTCTGTCTGGTCACCGGGCTGCCGGGCGTGGGCAAGACCGCGCTCGCCGTGCAGTGGGCCCACCGCAACGCGGACCTGTTCCCGGACGGGCGGCTCTTCGCCGACCTGCGCGGTTTCAGCGACGCCGGCGAGAGCGCCCTCACCGAAGTCCTCCGTGAGTTCCTGCCGGCGCTCGGCGTACCCCCGCGCCGCGTGCCCGAGTCGGCCTCGGCCGCCGCCGCGCTCTTCCGTTCCCTCACCCACCGGCGCCGGCTGCTCGTGGTCCTCGACAACGCCCGCGACTCCGCCACCGTCCGCGCGCTGCTGCCGAGCGGCGCCGGCTGCGTCACCCTGGTCACCAGCAGGCACCGGCTGGACGGACTCGTCGCCTCCGAAGGGGCCGGAGCGCTCCCGCTGGACAGCCTCGAACCCGGCGACGGCACGGCCCTGCTGGCCGCGGTCCTCGGCGAGGACCGGGTGCTCGCCGAACCCGGGGCCGCCCGCAGGCTCGCCGAGCTGTGCGGGGGACTGCCGCTGGCCCTGCGGGTCACCGCCGCCCGCCTGGCCGGACGCCCGCGACGGACGCTGGCCGACCTCGCGGACGAACTCGCCGACGAACAGAACCGGTTGACCTATCTCGACGTCGACGACGCCAGTGTCGTCGCCGCCCTGCGTCTGACCGTGCAGCAACTGCCGCCCGACGTACTGCGTCAGTTCAGCCGGCTCGGCCATCATCCCGGCTCGCACTTCGACCCGTTCACCGCCGCGGCGCTGGCCGACACCGCCCCGCCCGTCGCCGCCGCGGCACTGGAACGCCTGGCCGCCGCCCACCTGGTGACCGAGACGGCACCCGGCCGCTGGGAACTCCACGACCTGGTCCGCCTCTACGCCCGTACCCTCGACCAGGAGTCAGGGCTGGAGGCCCTCACCGGCGTCCTCGACCACTACATCGCCACCGCGCTCGCCGCCACGGACACCGCCCAGCCAGGCGGCGAGCCCTGCTTCACCCTCCCGGAAGGCTTCCACCGCCCCGCCGCCGTAAGGGACTTCACCGACCGGGCTTCCGCCATGGGATGGCTGGCCGGCGAACGCGAGGACCTCGCCCTGGCCGTCGGAGCGGCCCGGGCCGCCGGCCTCGACGACCGTGCCTGGCGCATCATCCTGCTCCAGTGGCCCCAAGTCGTATGGCGGGTTAGGGACAACTGGGTGCCGCTGCTGAAGGTCGCGCTGGAATGCGCCCGGGCCGAGCGCGACCCGTACGCCGAGTCCCGTGTCCTCACCCTGCTCGGCTGGGTGCTGAGCGAGGAGGGCCGGCCCGCCGAGGCCCTCGCCCTGCTGGAACTCTCCCCACCGCTCGCCCGGCAGGCCGGCGACCGGCTCGGCGAGGCGACCGCGCTGGTCAACCTCGCCGTCGTCGAGGCCGAACAGGGCGACCTCGCGGCCGGGCTGGAGAACTGCGCCCGTGCCATCGAGCTGGCCCGCGAGGAGGACGACGCGCACACGGAGATGCTCGCGCTGCAGCACCTCGCCCGGATCCAGCTCACCGCGAACCAGCCCCGGGAAGCACTCCGCTCCGCCCGTACGGCCCTCGACCTCGGCCCCGAGCACGAGGAGGCGGCGCGCCGCGCGCTGCTGCTGACCGTCTGCGGCGAGGCCCACCTGGCGCTCGGGGCCGAGGACGAGGGAGTCCTGCTGCTCGACCGGGCCGCCGCGGAGGCCGAACGCGCCGGCTACGACGAGGGCGCCGTCCAGGCACTGGCGGCGCTGCTGCGGGTGACCCCGGGGGCGGACTACCGCACGCGGCACGAGGACGCGGTGCGCCGGATCGCCGCCGGCTGACCCCGCCCCCGGAGGACCCGGACGGCGCCTAGGCCTGCTCGTCGACGCTCATCTCGCCCAGGAGCGACCAGTCGTCCTGGGGGACGTCCATGTTCACGATGCGCGGGGTCGCGGCCAGATGGCGCGGCAGGGTCCGCTGCGCCTCCCGGAAGTGCGCCGACTGGACGTGGGACGCCCCGGCCTCGCCGTCCCGGAACGCCTCGACCAGGACGTACTCCGTCGGGTCGTCGAGGCTGCGGGACCAGTCGAACCACAGACAGCCGGGCTCGGCGCGGGTGGCGGCCGTGAACTCGGCTGTGATCTCCGGCCACTTCTCCGCGTCCTCGGGGCGGACGCTGAACTTGGCGGTGATGAAGATCATGAAGGCTCCTCGGTTCGGTGTCGGGACGTTCTGTTCCGTCCGCGGCGGTCGACACCATGATCCCGTAGCCCGGCCGGGGGAGACGCCCGCGACGAAGGCACGCGGCGAAGGCCCGCGGCGACGGCCCGCGGCGAAGGCCCGGTTTTCCACAGCCGCTCGAACGGCCTTGCGGCCGCCTGTCGGGCTCTGTATCGTTTTTCGATAACATCGATAATCGATACGGGGGAGTCATGGTGAGGGTACGTAATCCATTGGAGCCGCTGTCGAGCGCGGTCACGATCATTGTTTCGATGTTCGCGATCGCCCTGGTCCTGGGCGTGTTCGGCTCGATGTTCGCGGACGGGGTGCACATCCTCGGCATCGGCGAGAAGCAGATCTGCGTCACGGACAGCAGCGTGTCGGTGGGAGGCGGTGGCCCGGAGGGGCCGATCGGTATCAAGGCTGCGCCCGGAGCCAAGGTGCTCCTGGACGCCAGCCCGAGCTTCTGCACCGAACATCCCAGCACCGCCCAGGCCGTGCTCAACACCGCGACACAGCTGCCGTCCTTCCTCTTCACCGTCGGAGTGCTCCTGCTGGTCCTCCAGTTGATCCGGGGCGCCGAGCGCGAGGGCCTCTACACCCCGCGCACGGCTGCGCGGCTGCGCGGGGTGGGCTGGTGGATGCTGGCCGGCAGCGTGCTCGCCGCGATCGGGAAGTCCGTGAGCGAGAACGCGCTGATCGACTCCCTGAGCCGGGGCGGCGACGCGAGCGCCCTGACGGGGCTGCTGACGTGGGACGCTCCCTACATGGCGATACTCACCGGTCTCGGCATACTGTCGTTCGCGCGGATCATGCGCGTCGGCGTCGCCATGCGAGAAGACCTCGACGGAACGGTCTGATGCCCGAGGACAAGGAAGAGCACGCGATCGAGGTCCATCTCGACCGTCTGCTGGAAGAGCGCGGAATGACCCTGGCGGAGCTCGCGGACCGGGTCGGTGTCACCCATGTGAACCTGTCGATCCTGAAGAACGGCCGGGCCAGAGCCGTACGGTTCACCACGCTCACCCGGCTGTGCGAGGTGCTGGAGTGCCAGCCGGGGGACATCCTCAGTCACCGCCCGAGCTGAGGCCGGCGGGCGCGGAGGTCCCGTCGTACGCGCCGGGGCGGGGCTCATGGGGAGGCGCCGTCGTCCGAGCCCCGGGCGGGGCTCGCTTGGAAGCCCCCGCAGTCCGAGCCGGCGTCGGCGCTCACGCGGAGGCGCCCGCCTCGGGCCGCTCCTCGGTGAGTTCGGGTTCCAGGCCCTCGCCGACGGCGGCGGGAGGCCTGCCCGTGTCGGCCCGCCAGGCGTCGAAGGCGCGAGCGGTGAGGGCGACGACCGTCAGCCCGAGCAGCCAGCCGCCCAGGACGTCGCTGAACCAGTGGACCCCCAGGGCGACCCGGGTGAAGCCGACACCCACGACGGAGAACACGGCCGCGCCCCAGCACAGGGGGCGCCAGGAGCGCGGCACCAGAGGCAGCAGGACCAGCAGCAGCACGGCGAACGAGGTGGTGGCGGTCATCGCGTGACCCGAAGGGAAGGAGAACCCGGGCGCCCGCGCCACCGGATCCTGCAACGACGGACGCGCCCGCTCGACGACCACCTTCACCAGGAGCCCGATGCAGCCGCCCGCCACGGCCGTCACCGCGGACCACGCGGCCAGCCGCCACGCCCGGCGGTACACCAGCCAGCAGGTCAGCAGCGCGACGGCGGTGCGCAACGTGACCGGGTCCCAGACCCGGTCGGAGAGGAAGCGCAGCACGCTCGTCCAGACCGGATGCCCCAGCGCGATCTCGTGCAGCCGACGGGCGGCGCCCGCGTCCACCCGGCGCAGGGGACCCCACCGCCCCTCGACCAGCACGAGGAGCAGGCCGAACGGCACCGCGGTGACCGCCGCCGCCGCGATCGAGCCGAGCAGCCGGGCACCGAAGCGGCGGTCGGCCTCCCGGCGGGCCTCCCGCCGGCTTCGGAAAGTCGCACGCGTCGCCATTCAGACTCCCGGGTCGGGCTGGACCGGACCGGGGCGCCGCGCGCGGGAGGCCTCCAGCTGCGCGGCGAAGGACAGTCCGAGAAACAGGGCGATGGAGGTGAGATAGGCCCAGAGCAGCAGCGACATGAACGCGCTCAGCGGGCCGTAGACCGTGTCGAAGGAGCCGCTGATCCCGAGATACAGGCTCAGCAGCCAGGTCAGGGCGGTCCACAGGACCAGATAGACGGCGGCGCCGAAGACCAGCCAGGTGTAGCCGGGCTGACGGCGGCGGGGAGAGCGGCGGAAGATCGCGCTGGCCGAGATGAGGGCGAGGAGGAGACCGGAGGGCCAGCGCAGCACGTCCCAGGCCGTCTTGGCGGCCCCGTCGAGGTGATAGACCGTCACCACGGCCGAGGCCAGGTCGCCGCCGGCCACCATCAGGACGAAACCGAGGCCCAGCGGGATGCCCGCGCTCAGGGACATCACCAGACCGCGCAGGTACTTCCGGTGGAACTCCCGGTCGCGCTCGTTCCCGTAGATCCGGTTCGCCCCGCGCTCGATCTGGCACATCGCGGTGGTGACGTTGACCAGGGAGAAGCCCAGCCCGAACCACAGGGCGACCTGTGCCCCGTCGCCGGCCGTGTGCCGGCTGCGGCGCAGCGCGTCGTCGACGACATCGGCGCTCGGGCCCGCGGCGATGCGGCGGATCGTCAGTTCGGCGACCCTGCCGATGTCCTCGGTGTGCAGGGCCGAGGACAGGCCCACGAAGGCGATGGCGAGCGGGATCAGGGCCAGGACCGTCTGGAGGGCGAGCGCGCGGGAATGGCTGAAGCCGTCGGCGTAGCGGAACCGGACGAACGCGTCCCGGAGCAGGGGCCAGCCGCCGTACCGGCGCAGGGACGCCAGGGCCTCGTCGGCGGAGAGCTCGTCGCCGGACATGGCACGGGTCTCCGGGACCTTGGTCGCGGTACCCATGTCACTTCTCCGCGGAGGGCAGCAGGACGGTCAGCACGCCGGGGCGGACCTCGGCGGTGAGGCGCCGGCCGGGTTCCACCGGATCCCCGTCGAGCTCACGGGACTGCGGGGTGTCGAAGGTGAGCTCGGCGCGCCGGAAGGTGAAGAACTCGACGGGGACCCCGCGGCCGCCGTCGCCCTCGGCCTTGAGGGTGGTCAGGGTGGACGGCCGGGACGGCGCGGTGCGCCCGCGGAGCAGCGTTCCCACGGCGCGCAGCCATCCTCCCGGTCCGCGCGGGTCGAGGACCAGTAGGTCGAGGAGCCCGTCGTCGGGGCGGGCGGCCGGCACGAGGGTGATCCCGCCCTGCACGGTTCCGACGTTGGCGACGAGCACCATGCGGGCGGTGCGGCGGAACGCCGGGGCCTCGTCCAGCCGGATCGTCACCCGCATCCGGGGCGTGCGCAGGGTGCCCAGCCCGGCCAGCGCGTAGGCGGGCCAGCCGAGGGCGGCCTTGGCCCGGCGGTCGGTGTGCTCCATCATCGCGGCGTCGAGTCCGGCTCCGGCCATCGCCGCGAAACGAGTGGCCGGCAGACCGTCGCCCTCGATGCCGGCGAGGTCGAGCCGACGCGGGGCCCCGCCGAGGGCGGCGTCGAGCGCGGCGACCGGGGAGAGCGGCAGACCGAGATTGCGGGCCAGCAGATTCCCGGTGCCGCAGGGGACGACGACGAGGGGAATCCCGCTTCCGGCCAGGGAGTCGGCGACGGTGCGGACCGTGCCGTCCCCGCCGCAGACGACGACGAGCGTCGCTCCCTCGCGGAGCGCGTCGGCCGTCTGGCCGGACCCGGGATCGTCCGCCGTGGTCTCGAGGAACCGGGGTTCGCGGTGTCCGTGCCGTTCGAGGGCCTGCCGCAGCGCGTCGCGGGTGGAGGCGTCGGTCACCGTGGGATTGAGGATCACGGCGGTCGACCCCGGCGGACGCTCGTCGGCCGTACGGGCGGCGCGAGTGCCGCTCTTGGACGGCCTCGCGGTCGGCGCCCGGTCCGTCAGCAGGGCGCGTCCGACGATCAGCAGGGACAGCCCGCCGTTGACGAGACCGCCCAGGACGTCCGTCGGGTGGTGCATGCCGCGGTAGAGCCGGGCGAGGCCCACGAGCAGCGGCAGGAGGAGCAGCAGTGCGGCCACGACCCGGCGCCACGGTCCGCGGATCCGGTCGAGCGCGAGAACCGCCAGCCCCGCGTAGAGGGCGGTCGCCGCCCCGGTGTGTCCGGAGGTGTAACTCGACGTGGGCGGGGAGGCGTCGAGGCGGTCGACCTCCGGCCGGTGGCGGTCGACGGACTCGGTGACGGCCAGGAAGACCAGCGACTGGAGCGACACGGCGACGGCGAGGAACGTCGCCTGACGCCACATCGGGAGGCGGGGTATCAGGAGCAGGCCCAGACAGGTCAGCAGCGTGACGGCGACCACCGTGAGGGTGTTGCCCGCCTCGGAGGCGATGGACGACAGCGTGGTGAGGGTGCCCGTGCGGGCCGCCTCGAGGTGTTCGTTCACCGCGTCCTCGGCCGAGAGCGGCCAGATTCCGCGGGCCGGTCCGGTGATCAGCAGCCCGAACCCGATCACCGACGCGGCCTGGCAGGCGGTCAGCGCGGCGATCCGGGCGGTGGTCCGGCCGGTGCCGCGGGGCAGAGCGAACGAGCGTGCGGAGCGGACGGGTTCGGCCCGGCCGCCGGTGAGGTCGGCGGCTCCGTCCGGTACGGCGGTCGGCATCGGGGACTCCCAGGGGCAGCGCGGTGCGTCCGGATTCCGCCCGGGCCGCGCCTCCTCCCGGGTTCACCGCCGTCTGCCCCCGATCGCCCCGGTCAGACCTGTCGCGACGCGGATCCGGACGGGAACCGCCCCGGGCGGAACGACCTCGCGGCCGTTCCGCCCGGGGCGGTCGGTGTCCTCGGTGCCCGGCTCAGCCGTGGAACGTGATGTAGCCGTTGCCGTCCCGGTCGTTGGCCGACTTGGTGTAAGCGTGGGAGTCGGCGTGGGCGCCGGACGACTTGTACAGGTAGATGCTGTCCTTGTCGTTGTTCCAGATGAAGTTGCAGTTCTGGCGGTAGACGACGTTGCCGGCGTCCGAGTCGGTGCCGTGGCCGCCGCGGAGCTTCACGTAGTCCCCGGGCTCCAGGTAGTGGTTCGCCGGGAAGGTGAACTTGTTGCCCGTGGCGTCCTTGACGACGTAACCCTTCAGGTTGACGGTCGTACCGGCCGAGTAGTTCTTGATCGTCAGGTACTCGTCGCGGGTGTTGCCGCTGGAGCAGCTGTTGGAGTCCCGGCCGGGAGCGTCGTACTGGACGCCCTTGATCTTCAGCGCGGACGAGTACTCGGTGGCCTGGGCCGGGGCCGCGGCGATGGCGGCGAACGTGCCGGCAGCGGCGGCGGTGACGGCCAGGGCCGTGCGGATGCGCATGAGGAATCCCCCCTCGATGGTGCGGATGGAGCCCCAGGAGCATACCGATCATGTGATCGGCTGATGACGGATATGTGGGAGATCCGTGAACACCCGCCGCTCCTGAGGCCCTCGCGCGGCCCGGCGAGGCCGGAGCGCCGCACCTGCGGGGGTGCCCGGCGAGGCCGGAACACCGCATCCGTGGGGGTCCCCGACGAGGTTGGCACGCCGAACCCGTGGGGCCTCGCGGACGGGTCCTGGGGCCGGTCGCGGATCCGTCGGCACGGCCCCGACCTGCTGTGACTTCGCCCACCTCCTCTTGTCCCGACAAGGAAGGCATTCCTAAGTTCTCTCCCATGGCCCCACGAAACACCCCGCTCCCGAACGGCCCCGACGGCGCCGGAGCGCCGCGTCCCACGGGTACCGGGCGGCCGGACGCCTCCGGGCTGGTCGCGTTCGACGTCGACCTCACCGCCCAGGAGGTCCTGCGGCAGGCCCAGGTCCTGGCCGTCCTCGGTCCGGACTGGGACCCGGTCGAGGTGATGCGCCAGGAGGAGGCCGCGTACGCGCTCCTGTACTCCGGCCTCGACGACGAGCAGCAGCGCGTGTACGACGACCTCGTCGCGGCCGGTGTGCTTCCCCGCCGTGGAGACGGCCGTGCTGCCGCTTGACCCGGGGGCGGACGTCGGACGGCGCGCCTGGGTGGCGTGCCCGAACTGCGCCGACAGCCGCGGCTGCGCCTCCTGCGAGCAGCGGCGGTCGTGCTCCGACCACTGGCGCTACCTGCTCTCCACCACCGGAAGCCTGCTCCACCTGCAGTGTCCGTCCTGCACCCATGTGTGGTCCCACGAGACCGGATTCGGTGCCACCCGTTCCTTCTGGAGCCGCGTCACGCGCGGGCGCACCGGACGCTGAGGGGCGGGCCCGGCGCGGCCGGAGAAGATTTCACCCACCCCCCAGGTCACACGGGTCGCGGCGGGGTTATCCTCAGGGGCCCCAGGCGGGTCGAACTCGTCCGATGCGCCGCTGTGGGAAGATCGCAATCCCGCGCGACAGCAGTCCGGGCCCGCGCACGCCATCGCTCGTAGATTCGAGGACGCTCGCGGCCCACCGGTGAATGACGGACCGGCCCGCGCGGGTAAAGAAACTCCATGCGCATCTGCGCGAACTCCCACTGCCGAAGGACTGCCGGTCTTGGACCTCCCACACTCCGAATCACCTGCCGTGCGACGTCCGGGACGCACGTGGACCGTCCGTATCTCGGGCCACAGCGACCGCACCGCTTCGGTCACCTGCTCCTCTCCCTGCGCCATGCCGCCCCGGTCCCGTGACCTCGCCGCACTGCGCCGGTTCGCCGAGGCCCATGTCGGCGCGCACGCGCGTGCCGCCACCGTCCACGCCGACGCCGCCTGCGCCTGCCGGCAGACGCAGTGCGCCTCCCACGAGGGCACCCAGGTGCACTGCATGGGCAGTGTGCTGCTGGTGCTGCGCCATGATCCGGCCATTGCCCAGGTGTGGACGCTGATGGAAGTCTGCGCCGCCTGTGCCCCGTTGATGACGCACACCCGCGTGGTGGGCCGGGCGCTGCCCCGTACACGTACCCCCTCCGCGCCCTCCGCCCCGGCGGCCACCGCCGGTGCCCCCGCGGTCGCTCCGGCGGTTCCCGGCGGGTTCAGCGCCCCGAGCGGGCCCGGGTTCAACAGCGCGGACGCGCCCCCGGCGCCGTCCCGCCGCCGGTCCGGCGGACGGGGCCGCACGCAGCCCCGGCAGGGCCGTCGTGACCAGGGCAGATCGCGCGGCTGAGACGTTCTTCGCAGCCGGTCACGGGCTCCCTCGTGCCCGGCTGGACCACGGTCCCGCCCGCACCGGGCCGACCGTCCTTCGTGGCCCTCCGGCACCTTGCCGCCGCGGCCCCTCCCGACCTCGGCGCGCCCTCGGGGCGCGGCGGACACGCCGGTCCGCCGCGCGGCGGACCCATGACGAGCCGAGGCAGGCGCAAGTCCCGGCTCGGAACAACCAGGTGAACGGCACCGACGCGGTTGAGCGTTCACCCGCGACTGAAAATTGTTGCAGGACTTTGCGCAAGTCTTGCAGGCGTTGCAAGGTGGCACGCGCCGCGGCTCCACGGCCGCCGCTCCCGCCGACCCGAAGGACGCCACCATGTTCACCACCAGCCGCTCCGTCCACCCGCGCGGGCTCAGCGCGGCGCTGGGTCTGTCCGTCGCCGTTCTGGGGCTGCTGGGCGCCGCCGGGGCACCGGCGCAGGCGCGGGACGGCGGCCGGTCCGTTCCCGCCGGCCAGGCGGCCGACCCGGCCCCCGTACCCGACTGCGTCCACTACTACAGCGACTGGCGCTACACGACCGTCGTCAACGACTGCGACACCACCGTGGACGTCACCGTCCAGTACACCGACGGGCAGGGTGCCCCGTGCCGCACCCTGGATCCCCGGGCGATCGCCACCTTCGCCGGGTACGGCCCCCAGCTCAACTACGTCACCGGCCTGAGCGGCTGCACGCCGCCGAGCGCCTGAAGCCCGCCGGACGAGGCCGGGTGACGGGGCTTCCCGCTCCTGATCCCCGGCCCCTCACGGGCACTGGTAGGTGAACTCCGTCGAGACGGTGCGGCGCACGGGCGAGAGCAGGTGCAGCTCGGCCCGTGCCTCGTAGCGTCCCTCGCCCTGGAACGTCCACAACAAGTGCAGCCTCGCCCGCTTCTGATGGAGCGTCACGTCCTCGTGCAGCACCTTGGAGGAGGTGCCGTCGCTGCGGACCCAGCGGTAGGACAGTTCGCCGGGCCTGCCGTTGGTCGTGACCGTGCCGGTGATGTCGGCGGTCCCGCCGCACCCGGGGGAGGTCCGCTGGGCCGCCACCTCGACGTCGTCCACGCCGAGGGACGGCGTGGCGCGGTGCCACAGGAGGAAGGCGAGGACGGCCAGCAGCACCACGGCCGGCAGCGCCTGGCGGCGCCAGGTCCGGCGACGTACGGGCGTGGCCACCGGGGCCGCGCCGAGCCGGCGCATCGTGTCGGCGTTCACGCCCGGCCCGAAGCGCAGCAGGGTGCCCTCGACCCGGTCGGGCGCGACGCCCTCGGCCGGGGGATCCTCGACCTTGGTGCCCTCCGGTCCGGTTACCGGCAGCGCGAGGGTCGCCCCGTCGTTCAGGGCGAGCGTGTCGGGGGAGTCCGGCCGCTGGATCCAATGACTGGCCAGCACGGTCGCGCTGTAGTCGTCGTCGAAGGAAGGGGCGCCCGGGGCGCCGGGGTTGTCGCTCATGTCAGCGTGCACCGCCGGGTGAGAAGCTGCTGGAAGGCGCCGCCGTCCGCGGAGGCCGGCTGGGTGCGGGCCTGTACACCCCAGTAGCAGCCCGCGCCCGAGAACGTGTGGTCGAGGGCGATCGTGTACTGGGTCGCGCCGCTGCGCGTGTACGTGTCGGCCGCCCCGTCCTGGGTGCCGGGCTGCCCGCTGACCTCGCCGGTGGACCAGGAGACCGTGAGGGTGATGGGCCCCGTTCCGTCGGTGGTGACGGTGACCGTGGCCGCCGCCGTCGTATTGCCCGTCTGCCGGAAGCCGCCGAACGAGACGGACTTGACGCTCACGGTGGGGGAGGGCGACGGGGACGAGGAGGAGGGCTCGGACGTCGGAGTGGCCGTCGTCGTCGGAGGGGCGACCGTGGCCGAGGCGGTGGTGTCGGTGGTCGCGGACGCCGACACGGTGGGCTGCGCGGTGGCGTCCGAGGCAGATCCGGACGGGGTGGGCGAAGCCGACGGGGACCCCGAGGAGGACGGCGTGGGGGAGCCGGGTTCCGCCGTCGCCGTGGGGCCGCCGCCACCGGCCGGCTGCGCGCTCGTGGTGGCCAGCGCCTCCGCGGCCCTGCGCGGGGTGCCGAAGTCGGGGGCGTGCCGGTCGATGCCGTACGTCAGCAGGAGGGCGGCCACGAGCGCCGCACCCGACACGAGCAGTCCGCGCAGGCTCGGCCGCCAGGCCCGGAGCCAGTCCGGCACCCGGCCGAGGACCGTGCGCGCCGTGTCCGTCGCGTGGCGGGGCATGGAAGGCGCGGCGGGAGCGGGGACCAGGAGCAGACACAGGGCCGCGAGCGCCGCGAGACGCCGGCGGCCGCGCTCCTCCCACTCGGGACCGTAGGCCCCGCCGGCCGTCGCCTCCAGCTCCGCGACGAAGTCCTCGGCGTGGGCCGGCCGTTGCTCGGGCGTCTTGGCCAGACCCCGCAGCACGAGGGCGCGCACGGGTTCGGGGACGTCGTCGGCGGGGATGACCCCGTCCACGTGCTGGAGCGCGAGTTCGGCCAGGTTCTCGCCCGTGTAGGGCTTGCGGCCGGTCAGACACTCGTAGAACGTCGCGGTCGCCGCGTACACGTCGGCGGCCGGTGAGGCCGGAGCGCCGGTCCACTGCTCGGGAGCCATGTACGACGGGGTGCCGGCGATACCGGCGGTGGTGCCGTCGGTGGCGGCGATCCCGAAGTCGACGAGTTTCGACGTGCCGTCGGCGCGGACGAGGACGTTCTCCGGTTTGTAGTCGCGGTGGACCACGCCGAGACGGTGGGCGTCGGCGAGACCGAGCAGCGAGCCCTTGAGGAGGACGAGCGCCGCCTCCGGCTCCAGGGGGGCCTGCCGGCCGAGCAGGGTCCGCAGCGACACCCCGTCGACCAGTTCCATGACGATGGCCGCGCCCTCGGGACCCTCCACGTACTCGTAGAGACCGGCCACGTGGTCGCTGCGCAGCCCGCCGAGCAGCCGGGCCTCGGCGCGGAACTCCTGCACGAAGCCCGGCCGGGTCCGCAGCGAGTCACTGAGGTACTTGACCGCGACCGGATGACCGGTCTCCTCGTGAACGGCCAGCGTGACCCGTCCGCTCGCCCCCGAACCGAGCTCGCGGGACTCGGCGTAGCCCGGTACCGCCCATGTGCTCATGACCCCTGCCTCCCCAGGACACGGGGCGCGCGGGGTGTTCCGGTCCCCAGGCGCTCCGGTCGTGTGCTGAGACACGATAGGGGCCGCTTCGGTTGCAGACGGCGGCGAAGGGATCGTCCGGCGCCGGTCACCCCAGTTCGGCGAGGTCCTCCGCGGTCAGTTCGAGCGACCCGGCGGCGATGTTCTCCTCCAGGTGCGCCAGGGAGCCGGTGCCGGGGATGAGGAGGATGTTGGGCGAGCGGGCCAGGAGCCAGGCCAGGGCCACCTGGGGCGTGGTCGCGTCGTGGCGGGCCGCCACGGCCTCCAGGTGTTCGGCGGTGACCGGCTGGAAGCCGCCGACCGGGAAGAAGGGGACGTAGGCGACCCCGGCCTCCGCGCAGGCGTCGACGAGCGGGTCGTCGCCGCGCTGGGCCAGGTTGTAGAGGTTCTGGACGCAGGCGATCGGCGCGATCCTGCGGGCCTCGGCGAAGTCGTCCGCCGAGACGTTGGAGATGCCCAGGTGCCGGATCAGGCCCTCCTCGCGCAGCGCCAGCAGCGCCTCCAGCGGCTCGGCCAGGGACACGGCGTCGCTCCCGCCGAGGTCGCCCATCCGGAGGTTCACCACGTCCATCCGGTCCAGCCCGAGCGAGCGCAGGTTCGCCTCGACACCCCGGCGCAGGTTGTCGGCGGTCAGGCCCGTCTTCTCGGCCGCGGGCAGGGCGATGTCGGAGCCCTCCACCAACGCGCCCACCTTGGTCACGATCACCAGGTCGTCCGGATAGGGGTGCAGTGCCTCCCGGATCAGCTCGTTCGCCGAGACCCCGTCCCGGTCGTAGTAGTACGAGGTGTCGATGTGGTTGACCCCGAGCTCCACGGCGCGCCGCAGGATCGCCAGGGAGGTCTCCCGGTCCGGCCGCTCGCCCCTCGGCCAGCCGGTCAGCTTCATCGTGCCGTACCCGATGCGCGCGACGCTCAAGTCGCCGCCCATGTCCCATCGTTCAGTCGTCGTCACGACGACCACCCTAGGTGCTGTCGTCGTACCGCCAACGGCATCCGCTCGTCGCGTCGGGCGGCATGGCGGTCACAGGCTCCGGGCGGGCCAGTCCAGCAGGCGGGCGCCGATGACGGCGGTCTGGAGTGTGTAGCGGTGTGCGGGGTCGGCCGGGTCGGAGCCGGTGAGCTGGTGGATGCGTTCCAGACGGTACGTCAGGGCGCGCACGCTCAGGGAGAGACGGCGGGCGGCCGCGGCGGCGACGCAGCCCGTGTCGAAGTACGCGGTGAGGGTGTCCAGGAGTGGCTGGGCACCGCCGCGGGCCCCGGTGAGCGGGCCGAGCGCGACGAGCACCAGGTCGGCCATCGCCTGCCGGTCCCGGGTCAGCACCGGGTACACCAGCAGGTCGGCGGCGTGCAGCACGGGTGTGTCCAGGCCGAGCCGCCCGGCCAGTTCGAGGGCGTTCAGCGCCTCCTCGTAGGACTGCACGATGCCGCCGGGGCCGGGCCGGGCCCGGCCGATCGCCACCTGTCCGCCCCCGGCCGCCGCGTGCGCCTGCTGGGCGAAGTGGCCTAGGACGTCGTCCTGTTCACCGGGCGCGATGCACACCATCCTGCCGTCCTTGGTGGTGAACAGGATGCTGCGGTCGCCGAAGCGGGCGATGAGCGCGCGCTCCACCTGGCGGGGCACGGGCGCCGACTCGTCGTAGGCCGTCGGACCCTGAGCGACGGCGACGGCGTGGGTGGGGGAGAGCCGCAGGCCGAACCGCTCCGCGCGTTCGGCCAGGCGCCCCAGGTCGCTGCGGCCGTAGAGCAGGTCGTCGATGAACTCCCGCCGGGCGGCCTCCTCCTTGCGTACGGCGAGGAGCTGGGCCCGGCCGTACCCTTCCGCGAAGGCGTCGATGACCTGCTGGACCGCGGCGAGCGCCAGGTCGGCCGAGCCGCAGGAGGCGGGCCAGGCGGCGCGGGCGGCGGAGAGGTGCGCGCTGACGAGGGCGGGCAGGCCGTGGCCGGCGTCCGCGGCCCGTTCGCCCAGGCACCGCCGGGACTCGATCTCGTCCCGGGTGAGGCGTCTGCCGGTGAGGGAGACCTCGGTCAGTATCCGGGCGTAGCCCTCCAGATACTGCTCGGATGTCCGGCGCTCCATCGGTTCGTCCCCCGGGTCTCGTGACGGCCCGGTGTCGACTTCTCGACGGTGACCGGCACGCAGAGCCTAAGCAACACTGCCGGGAACCGGCAATGCGCCTGTGACGCACGGCGATGCACGATGTCGGCAGGGGAGCAGGACGGACGGTTCTGTGCCGGACACCGGCAGCGTCGGCGGGCCCGGCACAGAACCACGACGACCGGACGCGGGCCGCCGCCGGGAAGGCGGGCGCGGTCACCACCGGAAGGGCGGCGGCTTCCCGTGCGCGCCCGGCGGAGGCGCCTGATTCAGGGTGCGGGCCAGTTGCGCAGGAGGGCGTCGAGGGCGTCCAGGACGCGCGCCCAACTCTCGTCCGAGTCCGGGGCGCTGTGGCTGAATCCTCCGCTCGCCTCCAGGCTCACATAGCCGTGGAACACGCTGCCGAGCATCCGGACGGCATGGGTCTCGTCCGGTTCCGTGAGGTCGTAGCCCCGCAGGATCGCCCGCATCATCCGCGCGTGCTTGACGCCCGCGCTCGCCGCCGCGGTTTCCGGGTCCAGTCGGAGCTGGGCCGCGGCGTAGCGTCCGGGATGTTCCCTGGCGTAGTCGCGGTAGACGTTCGCGAAGGCGGTCAGGGCGTCCCGTCCGGCCCGTCCGGCCAGCGCGGCGGCCCCACGCTCGGCGAGTTCGTCCAGGGCCAGCAGGGCGATACGGGTCCTGAGGTCCTGGGAGTTCCTCACGTGCGAGTACAGACTCGCCACCTTGACGTCGAACCGCCTGGCCAGCGCCGAGACGGTCACCTCGTCGAAGCCGACCTCGTCGGCCAGTTCCGCCCCGGCACGTGTCAGGCGTTCGGCGTTCAGTCCAGCGCGGCCCATGACCCTCCTGCACTCCAGCTCGTCGACGTTGCCGATTATGCATTTGCCTAAAGCTTTTAGGCAAATTACCGTGAGCTCTATGAAGCCGTTGACCGAGCAAGAGATCCGCAGCGCGTTCGTGAACTGCAGCAAGGGTGAGGCGAAGCGCCTCTCCGTCCCGCGCGACCTGGCCGAGCGGCCCTGGGACGACCTGGACTACCTCGGCTGGCGGGACCCGCAGGCGCCGGACCGCGCCTATGTCGTGGCCGAACTGGGCGACGGCTTGAAGGGCATCGTGCTGCGCTGCCCGAGCGCCATGGTGGGGCAGTTGCGGCGCAGCATGTGCTCCATGTGTGTGACCACCCACACCGGTGGTGTCTCCCTGATGGTCGCGCCCAAGGCGGGCAGGGCCGGTCAGCAGGGCAACTCGGTCGGCGCCTACATCTGCAGCGATCTGGCCTGCTCGCTGTACGTACGCGGGAAGCGGGACGCGGGTGTCGGCGGGCGGCTGCACGAGTCGCTGACCCTGGAGGAGAAGATCCGGCGGACCGTGGACAACCTCGCCGCGTTCATGGCCAAGGTGACGGCCTGAGGGCATCGGCGGGGTGACGGCCCGGGCGCGCCACCGGGTGACATCCCCTGCCGTTTCCGGCGCGGCTTCCGGGCGCGCGGCACCGCGTCGGTGACATGCCTTGCGGTGGCCCGGGGCACGGCTGCGGCCCGGGGCACGGCTGCGGCCCGGGGCACGGCGGCGGGCCGCGGCGCGAGCGCCGCGGCCGTGGCACCGGACTTCACTTACGCGTGCGGGGCCGGAGGGGGCGCGAAAGGCTCAAGTCCCTTATGCCGACGCTTCGGTGCCGACCGGCTCGGCCGCCGTCCGGTTCAGCCCCCGTCCCGGTCCGGGTCAGTTGCTGTGCGTCCCCGCGCCGGCCTTCGCCTTCGCGCCCGTCTTCGCCTCGGTCTTCGTCTCGGCCTTGGTCTCGGCCTTCGCCTCCGGCTTCACCGGCTGTTCGGTGCCGGGCGCCGGCACGGACACGTCCTCGGCGTCGACGGAGGTGTAGAACACGGACGTTCCCTGCTTGGCGCGGTGCGCGTGGCTCTTGGCCACCAGGTTCTCGAGGGAGGTCCGGACCACGTTCGTCTGGATGCGACGCTCCGGATGGGTCTGCTCCAGTGCCGTGGAGACCTCGGCGGCGGAGCGCGGTTCCCGTTGTTCCGTCAGGTAGCGGCGGATGAGTTCGATGAGGGTGGGCTGGGCCGAGGCGGCCGCGGCCGCGCGCTTGCCGGCTCCGGACGTCCGCGCCGCCGGGGCCTTGGAGTTGGCCTTGCCGCCGTCGGCCTTCCGCGTGTCCGCCTTCTTGGCGTCGGCCTTCCGGACACGGACCCGCTTGCCCGCTGCGGGCCCGGCGGACGCCTTCTGACGGGGCACGGAGGGTGCCACGGCCGGCTCCGGGTCGGCGGCGACCGGCGATGCGGCCGTGGCCCCCAGCGCCTGCTGAAGGTGGGTCAGGACGGCGTGGTCGTGCCGCAGGGCGTTCAACTGCTCCTGCAGCGCCTCCATTTCCGCCCCGATGCGCTCCTGGTCCTTGGCGTTGCGTTCCAGGTCGGCGACGACCTGGGCCGTGTACTGCGATGTCAGTTCGGTGGGAGTCCTGGTCTCGGACACGATGGGACCTCTCTTCCGTACGCGGTCGCCACATGAAGTCCCCGGAAGGTGTCGCGGGGCAGGGCGTGTTGGCGGGAGACCGCTGCTGCGTGGCTGGGCGAGCGCACTTGATGCGTATGCCCCGGGTTACAGATAGTACGGACACTGTTGGCGTGTTGTTCCATTCGCGTGCCGGTTCGCCCCAAAGAGGAGTTCGCGTCAAGGTGTTGTCATGACTGCCCCCACACGTCCTCCGGGTTCCGGCCGAGCACATGTACGTGTCCCGTGGGCCCGCCCGCCGGGCACATGAAGGCCCCCGGGCGGCGGACTGCGCGAACGGCTTGCGGGTAGACGGCCCGTACGGCAGGACATGAAAGACGCGAAGGGAAGCGGGGTCGGACGATGGCGGTCAAGGCGATGGGCTGGGCGCACTCGTTCCCGGTGTCCGGCGGAGTGAGCGCGGGACGGCGCTGGACCCGCCGGCACCTGGAGTCGCTGGCGTGGACCGCGGAGGAGCCCGAGACGGTGGACGCCGTCGTGCTGACGGTGTCGGAGCTGCTCACCAACGCCCACATCCACGCGCACAGCGACGCGCATCTCGTGCTCACCTGGGACGGCGACCGCCTCCAGGTGAGCGTCCACGACGAGGACCCCACGCTCCCGCGCAGGCGGGAACCGGAGCCGGGCGCGGTGTCCGGCCGCGGGGTCGGGATCGTGCGGATGCTCGCCGACGAGTGGGACATGACGAGCCGGGGCCACGGCAAGACGGTCACGGCGTGCTTCCGCCGTCCCGCCGCGCGACGGCGGGACGAGGGCGACTGACCCGTACGGCCTGCTCGCCGGGCACGGCCAGGGCCCGCCGCCTATCGTGAAACGGGTGAGTGGCTCCAGCGTTCCGCCCGAGAGCGACGACGGCGCAGACCGGACGGCCGACCACCGGACCGACTACGCGGGTGCCATCTACGGCTCGATCCTGGCGGCCTCCGTGGTGGCCACGGCCGGGACCACGGGGGACTACCCACGGCTCCAGGCCGTCGTGCTGCTGGTGATCACCGGACTCGTCTTCTGGGCGACCCACGTGTACGCGCAGCTCGCCGGGGAACGCATCGTCGGCCAGCGCTGGTCCGTGCGCCAGATCCGCCGGATCGGCATGCACGAGTGGTCCATCGTCGAGGCGTGCACGCTGCCTGCCGCGGCCGTGGCCCTCAGCTCCGTCTTCGGGACGAGCGTGAGCACCGGCCTGTGGATCGCTCTGGCCGTCGCGGTGGCCCAGCAGGTCGTGTGGGCGTGCCTGGGAGCCGTCCGCGCCGGCGCCTCCCGGGGGCTGGTCGTCGCCGAGGGCGTCGTGAACCTGGCCCTCGGACTGATCATCGTGGCCGCCAAGGTCGTCCTGAAGCACTGAGCACCGAGCACCGAGCACCAGCACTGAGCGCCGAGCACCAGCGCTGAGCGCCGGGCGCTGAGCACCGAGGCGCCGGGCCCCGGGCGACTCGTTAGCCTGGAGCGGAGGGGGAGGCTCGGGTGACGGCCCAGAGGAGGCCGGTATGGCCGGTACGGCAGACACGAACCCCGGGGTCGGCGAAGCGACCCGGGAGACGCCCCCGGGCCCGTACGGCGCCTCGCGCGGCGCCCCGTACGGCGAAGGGACCCCCACTCCGCCCGACGCCCCGTACGAGGACGGGACCTCCGGCGCCCCCGGCACCGCGTACGGCACGGGCACTCCCCGCTACCTGCCGATCGCCGACCACGGTCTGATCGGCGACCTGCGCAGCGCGGCCCTGGTCGGCACCGACGGCACCATCGACTGGTACTGCTGCCCGCGCTTCGACGCGCCCAGCGTCTTCGCCTCGATCCTGGACGCCGACCGGGGCGGCCGCTTCGAACTCGCCGCGGACGTCCCGGCACGGACGAAGCAGTTCTACTTCCCGGACACGAACGTGCTGATCACCCGGTTCTTCGCGGACGACGGGGTGGGGGAGATCCAGGACTTCATGCCGGTCGTCGACGAGTCCCGCGAGGCCGACCGGCACCGGCTGATCCGCCGGGTGGTGTGCGTCCGCGGAACCCTGCCCTTCCGGGCGCGGGTGGCCCCCCGCTTCGCCTACGGGACGGTCCCGCACACCGTGCACGTGGATGCCGGCCAGGCCGTCTTCGCCACGCCCGCGCTGAAGCTGGCCCTGACGTCCACGGTGCCGATCGAGTCCGCGGGCCCCGACGTGTGGTCGCTGTTCAAGCTGCACGAGGGGGAGACCGCCGTCTTCGCGCTCGACCGGATCACCGACGAGGTGGCCCCGCGCTTCTGCGCCGTGACGGAGGCGGAGCGGGACTTCAAGGCCACCGTCCGCTACTGGCGGCACTGGTTGTCGCAGTCGCGCTACCGGGGCCGCTGGCGGGAGATGGTGCACCGCTCGGCGCTCACCCTGAAGCTGCTCACCTACGCCCCCACCGGCGCCATCATCGCCGCGCCGACCACCAGCCTGCCCGAGCGGATCGGCGGCGAGCGCAACTGGGACTACCGCTATGTGTGGATCCGCGACGCCGCCTTCTGCGTGTACGCCCTGCTGCGGCTCGGCTTCACCGACGAGGCCGAGGCGTTCATGGGCTTCCTGTCCGAGCACGTCCAGACCGGGGTGCCGGAGGACATCGGCCCCGACGGTCCGTTGCAGATCATGTACGGCATCGATGGACGCCGTGACCTGCCCGAACAGCAGCTCACCCATCTCGAGGGCTACCGCGGATCGGCGCCCGTACGGATCGGGAACGGCGCCGTCGGCCAGCTCCAGCTGGACATCTACGGCGCCCTGATCGACTGCCTGTACCTCTACGACAAGTGGGGCCAGCCGCTGTCCAGCGCGCACTGGGACAACATCCACGGACTGGTCGACTGGGTGTGCGAGCACTGGGACCAGCCCGACGAGGGCGTGTGGGAGACCAGGGGAGGCCGCAAGCCCTTCCTCTACTCCCGGGTCATGTGCTGGGTGGCCATCGAACGGGCCATGCGGCTGGCCCGGCACCGGGGTCTGCCCGCCGACATCCTGCGCTGGGGCGACGCCCGCGACGCGATCTACCAGCGCATCATGAGCCAGGGCTGGTCCAGCAGACGCAACGCCTTCACCCAGTGCGAGAACAGCGACATCCTCGACGCCTCGCTGCTGATGATGCCGCTCGGGAAGTTCATCTCCCCGACCGACCCGAAATGGCTCGCCACCCTCGACGCCCTCGGCGAGGACCTGGTCTCCGACTCCCTGGTCTACCGCTACGACCCGCAGACGAGCCCCGACGGGCTGGAGGGCGAGGAGGGCACCTTCTCGATCTGCTCGTTCTGGTACGTCGAGGCACTGACCCGGGCGGGCCGTCTCGACGAGGCCCGGCTCGCCTTCGAGAAGATGCTCACCTACGCCAACCACCTCGGCCTGTACGCGGAGGAGATCGGCCACACCGGCGAACAGTGCGGCAACTTCCCGCAGGCGTTCACCCACCTCGCGCTCATCAGCGCGGCCTTCAACCTCGACCGCAGGCTCGGCTGACCCCCTCGGCACCGCCGCCGGAAGCGGTCCGCGTGCTCAGGGCGCGGTGAACAGGCCGGGGAAACGGGGCGCGAGCCAGGGCTTGCGGCCCCGGACGAGGATCCGGCCCCGGAGGAGGGGGCTCACCTGCCCCTGCCGGCCGAGCGCCATCAGCAGGAAGGTGACCGGCTCGATGGAGATCGTGCAGTCCGCCCCGGCCGGGGGCTGCTCGTCGACGCTCACCACACCGTCGGTGAGCGTGACGCCGAACGCCCCGCCGCCCCACAGCCGTATCGCGTAGCGGGCGTTCATACCGGCGGTGTTGCGCGGTTCGGCGACCCGGGGCATCGCCCGGAGCAGGAACGGCACCGTCAGCCCGACCCGGGCCCGGTCGAGCATGTGCGGCCGGCCCAGCGCGCGGGCGAGGTCGTAGCCGTGGCCGAGCATGTGCGTCAGCAGGTACGAGCCGAGCTCCCGGGCACTCATCGTGCCGAGCGGCGTGTCCACGGGCCCCTCGGGGCCGCCCTCCTCCAGTGCCTTCGCGCAGGCGTCGGCGTGTTCGACGATCATCGCGGCCAGGGGCTCGGGCCGTCGTTCCGTGAACTCCGCCAGCGACCGTTCGTTGGCACCGGCGAGACTCTGCGGGGTGCCGTCCCCGTAGGGTCGCGCGTGTCCCGCCGCTATCGCGGCCATCAGTTCGTTGGCCAGGGCCAGATGCGCCGCCGCCTCGCCGACGCTCCACTCGGCGCCGGGGATCCGGCGCTCCATGTCGGTGCCGCCGGGCAGCAGCGCGGCGATGTCCGCGGCGGTCCCGTGCAGCGCCGCGCCCAGTCCCTCGGGCAGCGGCCGTCGTACGTCCCGCCCCGCCACTGAGTCCACGTCGTCCCGCCCTTTCCGCCGGCCCCGCCCCGTGCCGGGCCGACCGGCGGACCGTGAGGAGGCGAGGCGCCCTGTGTGCGCACCGGTCGTACAGAAGACCAGGCATCGGAGGCGGCGGCAAGACCCTGAGCAGGCAGAACGCGGCCGGACGGCAGGACGTCGAGGGCAAAGCGGGCATTCGCCGCGGGAGCGGAGCCCGGCGGCCCGGGGGATTCGTGTCCCCGGGTGTGCGGCCTTCCCGCGGCGGGCCCGCCGCCCCTGCTTACCTCCCGCGTAATCGACGGTCTCCCGGGCGACTGGCAGGGTCGTTCCCACAAGGAGCCCGAACCGTCGGAAGGGACGCCATGACCGCGTACGTCATCGGAAGTCTGCGGGAAGCCGCGCCGCACCCCGAGATCGCCGAGTACATCGAACGGATCGGCGCCACCTTCGAACCGTACGGCGGCCGCTTCCTCGTCCACGCCGCGCAGCACGAGGTCCTGGAGGGCGGCTGGCCCGGGCACGCCGTCGTCATCGGCTTCCCCGACGTCGCGCAGGCGCGCGCCTGGTGGGACTCGCCCGCGTACCGGGAGATCGCCCCGCTGCGCTCACGGCACATCGTCGGGGACATCGTCCTGGTGCCGGGGGTTCCCGAGGGCTACGACCCGGTGGCCACCGCGAAGGCGATGAGGGAGGCTCCGGCCCCTGCCGGGGACACGCGGTGAGGGGACGGCGCCGCCCGGACTTCGGGTGACGCCGTCCCCTCGGGGTACCGCGCGGCGGGAGGCCGTGAGCCGCAGGCGCCGGAGGGGTCCCTAGAGGGGTCCGTCCGGCGCCGGGGCGGATGTCAGCAGGCGCCCTCGTCCTGCCAGGGCCCCCAGTCGGTCGCGGCCGGCGTCTCGTTCTGGGTCCACCACTTGGCCTTCCAGTTGTGGTGGTTGTACGAGGCCTCGTTGCCCGCGGTGTACACCGTGCTCGCGCTCCAGGCCGCCTTGCAGGCGCCGCCCGGAGGCGTGGGTGTCGGGGTGGGAGTCGGCGTCGGGGTGGGCGTGCCGGTGGGCGGGGTCGCGCCGGCGAACTTCACCGAGTACTTGGCGAAGTCCCAGGAGTTCTGCGCCACGCTGGAGCAAGTGCCCGACGTGCGGCCGCCGTTGTCGGCGGGCGAGCACTGGCGGTCGCGGTTCAGGGACCAGAAGGTGAAGCGGTCCATGCTGTGGCTCGTCGCGAAGTCCAGCACCGTCTGGAAGTCGGCCTGGGAGAAGTACTCGCCCGTGTCACTGCGGCCGTTCATCCCGGAGAAGCCCTCGTGGGCGTACGCGGTCGCCTGGTCCCAGCCGAAGGTCGACTGGAGGATGGTGTTGAAGTTGGCGAGCGCGCTGGTCTGGGAAGCGGCGCCGTTGAAGCCGCCGTCGAACGGCATGATGGAGAAGTTGTTGGGGGTGAAGCCCTGCGACTTCGCCTCCAGCAGCATCTGCTTGCCGAACCAGCCCGTGCCGTCCGCCGTTCCGGCCGTGGTGACGGACACGTACAGACCCGGGTTGTTCTGCTGGAGGATCTTGGCGGCGCCGATCTCGTTGTGCACGGCCGCCGTGTTCTCGTACTCCGGCTCCTCGAGGTCGAAGTCGATGGCGTGCAGGCCGTACTTGGTGATCACCTGCTGGTAGGCGGCGGCGGTGGAGGCCGGGTCCGAGCACGCCTGGCCGAGCTTGGTGCCGCCGTAACCGCCGATCGAGACGGAGACGTCGCCGCCCTTGGCGCGGATGGTGTTGATGACCGACTGCACGGCGGTGTCGGAGGACACCGCCGACGTCCCGCCCCAAGTGGGCGAGCAGCCGCCGCCGTTGGGGGCGAGGATGAAGGCGAGCTGGAAGGCCTTCAGGCCGGTCGCGTCCATGATGGCGCCCGCGTCCGGCGGGTCGTTGTCCGTCGGCATCAGGTAGGGGGCGGCGGCGTACCACCGGTTGCCGAGCGCGGTCGTCGCGCCCGAGGCGCTGCCCGCGACGAGAGCGGTCGTGCCGACCGCGGCCAGGCTCACGGCGGCCGCCGCGCCCAGACATGCGCGAAGACGTCTCACTGTGCCTCCAGAGGGGTGGGGGAGGCTCACAGCTTCCGGGCTCTGTCGCGATCACGTCAATATGTTGGACTAGACCAAATAGCTCTTTGGACTAGACCAGGCGAAGTCTTTACCCGCCCGCGCTCACTCGGTCGTGCGCGACTGTCCGGCCGTTCGCCGTCCCGCTCTTGCCGCACGGTGGCACTGAGGGTCAACTGGTGCGTCGCGAGGCTTCGTTGTCAGTACGGCAGGCCCTCCGACGCCGCGTGGAGCGCGGCGTGCAGACAGGCGGCCAGGTCCTCCTCCGAGGCGTGCGCCCGGTCGGCGAACCGTACGGCGAAGTCCTCGGCCGCCGCGCGCAGGGCGCCGTTGACGGTGGCCGCGTGCACCTTCACCCGCAGGTCGTCGGCGCTGCGGCCGGAACGCCGGGCGAGGGCTTCGGTGAGGACGGGGAGCGCGTCGTCGTGCGCCTGGAGCCAGACGGCACGCAGTGCGGGCTCCGTGGGGGTCATGCGGATCAGGTCGAGCACCGCGGGGTCCGCGGACGGCAGCGTCCCGTGGCGGCAGGAGAGGGTCAGGAAGTCCAGTAGGCCGGTCTCGGGCGGCCAGTGCCGCAGTCGATCCGTGGCGGCGTCGAGTCCCGCGGTGAGTAACGGGCGTACGCAGCTCTCCTTGGTGGGGAAATGCCGCCAGAGCGTGCGGGTCGAGACGCCCACCGCCTCCGCGATCTGGTCCCCCGTGGTGGTCGTGACGCCCTGGGAGACGAACAGGCGCACGGCCTCGCGGGCTATCTCCAGCCGGAGGGCCTCCTTGCGTCGTTCGCCCAGTGACGGCCTCGCTGCCGTCGCGGTCCGGTCTGCGGGTGCCGCATCGCGCACCGTCGCCCCACCACCCCTGTCCCCTCGACGGGAGGCAGCATACCGAGCCGCTCAGAAATGACGCACGCAGACATCTTGTCACTGAGTGACATCCACTCCTACTCTCCAGATGTAACTCGGGAGTAACTAGCGGGTGTCGAACGGGACTTCGGCATCCGCACCTGCCGAGAACACCTTCAGGAACAGGGCGGCAGGGACAGCGGGACAGCACGTCACAGCGGAGCCGTAGCCACGAGCACCCGGGCTCCACCGGACACGGCACCCCCATGCCGTACCGCCCGCCCGACGTCGTACGACGTACCGGCGGACGCCGCACCGCGCACCGCCGGGCCGACGGCGCGCGGGCGGTTCCCACGTCCTGTCCACCTCCGCGACGCGGCCGGGCACGGTCCTGCCCTGCCCGCTTCCGGAGCCGATCCGCCCTTCCCCCTTCACCGGCCCGGTCCGCCACCCGTCAGTCCCGCGGTGGCGGCCCGGACGGCACCCCAGCCACCACCGGCGTCACTCCATGGACGCCGTCGGCCGCCCGCACGACCCCCACGTTTTGACGAAGCAGGGAGTGAGCCGTATGCAACGACCCCACAACACCCGTCAGCCGCACCAGATGCCCGGACGGCGTCCCCGCGCGGAGCGCCCCACCCCCGCCCCCCGCCCCGCGCCCGCCGCACGCGGCCGTCTCCTCGCCACCGCGCTCGCGGTCCTCGCCTGTCTGAGCGTCCAGGCGCTGCCCGCCGCCGCGGCCGACGCGAGCGACGTGGTGTCCCGCGGCGTGACCATCCCCGCGTTCTACACGCCGCCCACGAACCTCCCCGCCGCCAACGGCGCCCTGATCCGCAGCGAACCCCTTCCCCTCGCGCTCAGCCTGCCCGGCCTCGACGGTCCGCTCCCCGGCACCGCGACCCGCATCATGTACAAGTCGACCGACTCCAACGGGCAGCCCGTCGCCGTCACCGGCGCCTACATCGAACCCTCGGCCGACTGGAAGGGCGACGGTCCGCGCCCCCTGGTGGCCCTGGCACCCGGCACCATGGGGCAGGGCGACCAGTGCGCGGCCTCCATCGGCCTCCAGCACCCGATCACCTTCAACGGCCAGACGGTCTCCGTCGGTTACGAGGACCTCGCGATCTACCGGCTCCTGGCCTCCGGCGTCTCCGTGGTCGTCACCGACTACGTCGGGCTCGGCGCCACCGACCGGCTCCACACCTACGTCAACCGCCTCGACGGCGGGCACGCCCTGCTCGACGCCGTCCGCGCCGCCCGCCGGCTGACCGGGGCATCGGTCACCGCCGCCTCGCCCGTCGGCCTCTACGGCTACAGCCAGGGAGGCGGCGCCAGCGCCTCCGCGGCCGAACTCCAGCCCGGTTACGCCCCGGACGTCACCCTGGCCGGCACCTACTCCGGCGCGCCGCCCGCCAACCTCTACGACGTCATCAAGGGCATCGACGGCAGTGCCCTCGCCGGCGCGCTCGGCTGGTCCCTCAACGGCTTCCTCCAGGCCGACCCCGCCCTGCAGTCCATCGCCGACGACCACCTCAACGCCTCCGGGAAGGCCGCGCTCGACGACCTGTCCACGATGTGCGTCGGGGACGCGATCCTGAAGTACGCGTTCAAGAAGAGCACGTCCTGGACGAAGGACGGCGAATCCGTCAGCGACCTCGTGGAGAACTCGCCCGAGCTCCAGCGGACCCTCGACAACCAGCGGATCGGAAACCTGAAGCCGACCAGTCCCGTCCGCCTCGCCACCGGCGTCCAGGACGACATCGTCCCGCACGCCCAGGCCCGGCAGCTCGCCGTCGACTGGTGCCGCAAGGGCGCCGACATCACCTACGACGCCGTCATCCTGCCGAACCTCGGCGACAAGCTGCTCACCAACCACATGGCACCCCTGCTCACCGACCAGGGCGACGCCATCGACTGGATCACCGACCGCCTCGCCGGCAAGCGTGCCACCTCCAACTGCTGGACGATGCCGCTCCAGCCCTGAGCCGCACGGTGCGGGCCCCGGCGCCGGTCACCGGAGCCGGGGCCCGCACGCGCGATCCGCGACGCAAGCCGTCGCAGGCGGTCTGCGCCGGTACGGAAGTCGGCCGCAGCACGTCCGACTCCGTGCGCCGGTGGGGAAGTTGGCCAGGAAACGTCAGACTCCGCCCGCCGGTAAGGAAGTTGGCCGTGAAACGCCCATGACGTGAGGCAACCCTCCTGCCTCCTCCTCCGTCCTCGTGGGACGGGGGAGCGCTCCGGGACCCACGGGGCGACGGGGGCGCAGGCCGACCAGGAGGAGAAGAGACTTGTTCCGTGTCCGGCGCACAGGTGTTGTCGCCGCGGTGCTGCTCGCAGCGGTCGCGGGAGCACCAGGATCGACCCAGGCACAACAGGAGCCGGCCGGCTCCGCGCGGCCCGCCGGACAGGCGTCCGCCGCGGACGCCGGCAGCGGACTTCCGAAGGGCTGGAGCGTCACCGGCGAGGGAGCGGCGCGACAGCTCGTCTGGCGCTCGGACCAACCGGTGCCCGTCAGCGACGCCGGTGTCGCGTTCTACGACGGGGACCGCTTCCTCGGCCGGCCCGTGGGAACCGCGGACGGCCGCTCCTTCCGGCTCGCGCTGGGCACGGCCCGGCTCGCGAACCCCACCGGGCTCCAGGCGCGGACCGGCGCGAGGCGCCTGGACGCGGCCGGAGCCGCGACGGGCGGGTCCGCCGGACCGGCCGGGCCCGGCGCACCGCCCTCCATAGCCGCCCGGCCCCCGTCCCCGTCGCCCGCGAACTCCGTGGACCCGGGCAAGCCCGGCCACTACCGGACCGCGACCGGCGACTACGACCTTCCCTCGGTGCGGCTTCCCGGCCTCGCCCGGAGCGTGGAGATGCACGCCGTGGTGGTCGCGCCGACGAACGCCCCCGGACACCGGCCGCTGGTCCTGTTCCTGCACGGCCGCCACGCCACCTGCTACAGCGGCCACGGCCACGACACGACCGGCGCGTGGCCCTGCCCCGCCGGCACCCGCTCCATCCCCAGCTACCGGGGCTACCTAGCCGACCAGAAACTGCTGGCCTCGCAGGGGTACACGACCGTGTCCATCGCCGCCAACGGCATCAACGGACAGGACTACGCGGCGGAGGACGGTGGCGCCCAGGCCCGGTCCTCGCTGGTGCGACAGCACCTGGCCCGCTGGGCGGCCTGGTCGGCGAAACCGGCCACGGCGCCCCCGATCGTGCGGCGGACCGCCCCCGCCGACCTCGCACGGGTTCTGCTGGTCGGCCACTCGCGCGGCGGCGAGGGTGTGAACCGGGCGGCCATGGACAGCCAGTACGCCGCTCCGGCCGACCAGGACGGCTACCCCGGACCGGTGCGCTGGCACATCCGCGGCACCGTGCTCATCGGCCCCACGCTCTTCGGGCAGAATCCGGCGCCCGACGTGCCCTCGGCGACGATCCTGCCCGGCTGCGACGGCGACGTGTCCGACCTCCAGGGCGAGATGTACCTGGACGCGACCCGGGGCGTCAGCAGCGGAACCGCCCTGCACAGCGCCGTCTACATGGTCGGCGCCGACCACAACTTCTTCAACAGCGAATGGACGCCCGGCCAGGCCCAGGCGCCGGCGGAGGACGACTTCTGGAACGGGGACACCCCCGACCGGGTGTGTTCACCGGGCACCGCCACCCGGTTGACGGCCCGTCAGCAGCAGACCGCCGGCGCGACGTACATCGCCGCCGCGGCACGGCTGTTCGTCGCTGGTGACGACCGGGTACGGCCGCTGCTCGACGGTTCGGGACGGCGGGCGCCCTCCGCCGGTCCCGCGCGGGTCCTCACCCACGCGGTCGGCGGCCGCCGTACCCCGGCGTTCCTGCCCGACGCCCAGGTGTCCGTCGACGGGGGCAGGCTGTGCGAGGAGGTCACCGAGGTCGTCTCGGCGGCCTGCCTCGGCTCCGGCCGCGGCGGCGTCTCGCCGCACTTCGCCTCCTGGGCGGCGTCGGACGAGCCCGGACGCCATGCAGTGGCACTGCGGTGGACGGCGGCGGGATCCACCGTCCGGGTCCGCCGGGACCGGCCGGTCTCCCTCGCCGGATCCCAGGCCCTGGCGCTGCGCCTGATCGTCCCGCCGAACAGCAGGGACAACCGGTTCGACATCCGGCTGACCGACAGCTCGGGCCACCGGGCCACCCTGGGGCAGGTCCGGCTCGACGGCCTGCCCGGGACCGACCGCACCGCCTCCTACTGGGGCCAGGAGGTCCGGCTGCCGCTGACCGCGGCCGCCCGCGCGGGAGTCGATCCGCACCGGGTGAAGGCCCTGGAGATCGTGCCGCGCACCCGCTCCGGACAGGCGTGGCTCGTCGACGCGTGGGGATGGCGGGCCGGGACCGCCCCGGTCCGGGCCGCGGACCTCGTCCGTGTCGACCTCGGCCGGCTGACCGTCGACGAGGGTGACGCGGGTGTCCGGACCTACCACGTGCCGGTGCGGGTCACCGGGCACGGGAGCGGCACGGTCCGGCTGTTCGTCGCCGATCCGGACACCGGCCGGACCACCTCGCGCGAGGTGACCGTGCGGCCGGGCGGTGAGGTGCCCGACGTGGCGATCGAGGTCAGGGGCAACAAGCGGTACGGCTACGACGTGGCGCACGACGTCTTCGTGAAGGCGGTCCACGGCGCGGTGACCGGCGCGTTCCGGGGCGGTGTCACCGCGCGGAACGACGACGCGGCGCCCACCGTCCGGGTCACTCCGGCCGCCGCGAGCGCCACCGAGGGCCACAGCCTGACCTGGCACGTCAAGCTCTCGGAGGCCGCGGACGCGGAGATCGCGGCCGACGTCGTCGTCCTGCCCGTGACCTCGGGCGCGGAACTGTCCACCACCGACGTCGATCCCCGGTGGCTGACGACCTACTCGGCCGAGGCACCCCTGCCGTCGCGACCGCTGTCGCGGCTGCGCGGCCTCTCCCTGTACGCCGACATCCCGCCCGGCCGGACGAGTGCCGAGATCACCGTCCCCGTCGCGGCCGACACCCTGACCGAGCCCGCGGAGACGGTACGGATGCGTCTGAGGGTCTACGAGGGTGAGGACGGCACCCGCCGCAACGGTCCCGAGTTCACGGGGACCGTGCACGACCCGGCGTAGCCCGGCACCCGCCCGTGGCCGGCACGCGCCTTCCCTCTGCCGAAGGCGCGTGCCGGCCACAGCCATGCGGGAGAGGCCTCAGAACTCCTCGTGCGTCGTGGGGTCGCCGCCGAGCCGGCGGTGCGGACGATCGCCGACCGCCGCCATCTCGGCGGGCGTCAGCTCGAACCCGAAGACGTCGAGGTTCTCCCGCTGCCGCCCGGCGTCGGCGGACTTGGGGATGGGGACCGCTCCGAGCTGGGTGTGCCAGCGCAGCACCACCTGGCCGGGCGTCACACCGTGTGCCTCGGCGATCTTTCCGAGCGCGGGGTCGTCCAGCAGCCGGGAGCCGCGGCCCAGCGGACTCCAGCTCTCCGTGACGATGCCCTTGGCGGCGTGGAAGGCGCGCAACTCGTCCTGGGGAAGCGCGGGATGCAGCTCGATCTGGTTCACCGAGGGCAGCACCCCGGTCTCCGCCTCCAGCCGGGAGACGTGCTCGGCGGTGAAGTTCGAGACGCCGATCGACCGCACCAGGCCCGCCGCGCGGAGCTCGATCATCGCCTTCCAGGAGTCCACGTACTTGTCCACGCGGGGCAGGGGCCAGTGGATCAGGTACAGGTCCACGTAGGACAGCCCGAGGCGGGCGCGCGACTCCTCGAAGGAGGCCAGCGTCTCCGCGTGGCCGTGGTGCCTGCCCGGCAGTTTGGTGGTGACGACGATCTCCTCGCGAGGGACACCGGAGCGGGCGATGCCCCGTCCGGTGCCGGTCTCGTTGCGGTAGTTGGCCGCCGTGTCGACGAGCCGGTAGCCCAGGCCGAGCGCGCGGCCCACCGCCTCCTCGGCCTGGGCGTCGTCCATCGGCCAGGTGCCGAGTCCGACCGCCGGGATGTGCGTACCGTCGTGGGCCGTGCGGTCCGGGATGCTGGTCACGAAGAGCCCTTCCGAAGCTGCGAGAGGTACGCGCCCATCGTGCCCGGCGGTCGTCCTCGCCGTGCCCCGGGCGCGCCGCCGCCGACGGGGCCGGACGGCGGACGTGCGCACTCCCTCACCCGCGCGGCTCCGCGGGCGCGGAAACGGCCGGTGCGACGGCCGCGGAGGCGGCCGACCCCGCCAGGTGCTGCCGGAGGTTCCCGCCGCGTGCCCCGCACCCCGCCGCGTGCGCCGGCCCGCCCGCCGGGCGAGCGGGCCGGCGTCCGCCCCGGGTCAGGCGGTGTGCAGTCGGAGCCCGTAGCGGTTCAGGATCTCGTTGACGGGCTGGAACCAGGTCTGGCCGCCGCTGGTGCAGTTGCCCCAGCCGCCGGAGGTGACGCCCTGTGCCTGGTCACCGCTGATGAACGAGCCCCCGGAGTCGCCGGGTTCGGCGCAGACGCTCGTCTTGGTCATCTGGTGCACCGCGCCCTGGCTGTAGTTGACCGTCTCGTTCTTCGCGAGGACGGTGCCGCAGTGCCAGTGGGAGGTGGAGCCGGAGCGGCAGATCGAGGCTCCGACGGGTGCCTCGCCCGAGCCGCGGACGAGCTGGTCGGAGACGGTGCCCCAGCCGAGGACCACGGGCACGGTCCACCAGCCGCTGCCCACGTTGACCCAGGCGTAGTCGTTGTCCGGGAACGAGGAGCCCTGGAAGTTGCCTATGTAGCTGCCGTCCCAGCCGCGGACCCCGGCGCCCGGCTGGGCGCAGTGCCCGGCGGTGACGAAGCCCCCGTACACCGAGAAGCCGATGGAGCAGCGGACGTTGCCCGTGTAGTACGGGTCGCCGCCCACCGTGCCCGCCGCGAACGTCCTCGGCGCCCGGTCCGTGGTGTGCACGACGACCGGACCGGCCGCGCGGGCGCGGGAGACGAAGGCGCGGACATCGTTGTCACCGCGGTGGGCCGACACCACGTCGACGACCACGGAGCCGGCCTCGGGGTCGACGTGCCAGCCGGCCACCCCCGCCGGCGCTTCGAGCGCGTCGATACGGGTCTTCGTGGTGTCCAGCTGCCGCTGGCTGTGCTTGACGAGGGTGACGCGGGCCCCGGTCGCCGCCACGGCCTCGCGTGAGGCGGCCTCGGTGACGGCCACGACGAGCCTGCCGCTCGCGGCGTCGAACCACGAGCCCCCGTAGGAGGCGCCGGCCGCGCGCCGGGCGGCGCGCTCGACGCCGCGTGCGGCGGTTTCCTGGGCCAGCCGGTCGGTGGCCTGCTGCCGGGTGAGTCCGAGATCGCGCTGCATGGCCGACACCAGTGCCGATGAGGCCGGCGCCCTTGATGTCGTGATGCTGAGGGGAGCTTCGCTCGCGGCGGCCCGGGTGAGTCCGAGCGTCGCGGCGCTGACGAGCAGGCCCGCGGATAAGGCGGTGCGCAGAACTGTGGTGCGTCTCACGGGAGTTGCCTTTCGTCGGTCCGATGGACGGTGAGTGGGGCGAAGGGCAGGAGAGAGCGCTCTCAGAGTTGCGTGGAAGAGGGTAGTGTGAGGCTCCGGCAAGGTCCATACCAATGCGCGGACCGGTTGTCCGGCTCGTGCCGGAACGTGCCCGCTCTCCCGCCCTCCCCGGCGGCCGGAACGACCTTCGTCCGCCCATGTCACAGGCGTCGGAGCGGCTTTCGGGATCACGTTCCGTCAGAGTCCGGTGGCGCACCGGAGGGTTCTTCGTGATCTTGTGGCCCTGGGTGAACAGCGTCTGATCACGGTCCTGTTGGCAGTAGGCTCAACCTGCCGCGGCGCCCCGATGATCACTGATGCTCGGTAGGGCATTGTCCGATGGCGACCGACGGAATCCCTACGGCGTGAGGATGAAGCACAAGTGCTGATAGCGGGACGGTATCGGCTGCAGACCACTCTCGGGCGGGGCGCGATGGGGGAGGTGTGGCGGGCCTACGACGAGATGATCGGGCGATCCGTGGCCGTGAAGCTCCTCCTCTCCCAGGACGCCGACCCGACGGCCGCGGCCCGGTTCCGTCTGGAGGCCCAGACCGCGGGCCTGCTCAACCACCGTCATGTGGTGGGCGTGCTGGACTTCGGGGCCTTCGAGAACCGGCTGTTCCTCGTGATGGAGCTGGTCGAGGGCGACAGCCTCGCCAGTGTCCTCACCGGCGCCGGGCGGCTGCCCGCCGACCGGGTCGCGCGGATCGCCGCCGAGGCGGCCGCGGGGCTGGCCGCCGCGCATCAGCAGGGGATCGTGCACCGGGACATCAAGCCCGGAAACCTGCTGCTGGACGCCGAGGGAAGCGTCAAGATCGGCGACTTCGGGATCGCCCGCTTCATGGACGACCCGGCGGGCGGTCTGACCGCGACCGGGCAGATCGTCGGCACCAGCCTGTACCTGGCTCCCGAGCGGGCCCTCGGCAAGACCGCGGGGCCGCCCTCCGACATGTACTCCCTGGGCTGCGTCCTGTACCAACTCCTCACCGGACGGCCGCCGTTCCAGGCGGGCAGCCCCGTCGCGGTCCTCCACCACCACCTCGACACCGCCCCGACCCCGCCGCGCGAGCTCGGTGCCGAGCTGCCGCCCGCCTTCGAGAACTACCTGCTCAGCCTGCTCGCCAAGCAGCCCGAGGAACGGCCCACCGCCGTTCAGGCCGCAGCCTGGTACGGCTCGGGCGCCTGGCGGGGACGTCCCGAGCCGCTCCCGGCCGCGACGCCTGAGCCGCGACGGCACCGGCAGGACGTGAGGGCCACCGGTCCCGCGACCACGTACGCCCTGCCGTCGGTGATGAGGGACGCCGCGGGAGGCGGTCACCGCTCGCGCCGGCGCCCGCGCTCGGGGGTCGGTGAACTCCTCGAGGACCGGCGGCGGGTGGTGGGGGCCGCGGCCGGAGCCGTGGTCTTCCTGCTGGCGGTGCTCGTCGGTGTCGAGGTGTTCTCGCCCGACAGCAGCTCCGCGGAGACACCGACGCCCGGCTCGACCGTCCCGGTGAACACGTCCTCTCCCGCTCCCACGGCGCCGGGGGGCACTCCCACCGGTTCCTGACCGGGCGGGCGGCGGCGCGAGGGCGGGACGACGGGGCCGGGAGGCGCCGACGGGCCAGGGTTGCGCGGGTGCCGACGTGGCGTCAGCCGACGCTGCGGGGCCGACGGGCCCCAAGCTGCCGAGAGGCCGCCGCAGGCCGGGACCAGGAGTGCGGCGATTGAGATAACTCCCCTGTATTTGTGGGGAGTTCGTCGATCTGGCACATGTGAGACGTGGCGCTTTCGTGCCATCGTCCGGCGCTCCCCCGACGACGCCGGGCGGGTAGAAAACGCACCATGATCTCCCGCATACCTCCCCCTCGCAGCAGTCGAAGAGCCCTCGCGGCAGCGGTGGGCACCCTCTCCGTCCTCACCTCACTGGCCCTGCCCGCCGGTCCGGCACTGGCCGATACCACATCAACACCCGCCGCACCCGCGCCTGTTGCGGCCACCGGGTCCGGACAGCACACCGTGACCCTCCTCACCGGCGATGTCGTACGCGTCACCGGACTTGCCGGCGGCGGGCAGACCGCCGACGTCACCCGCCCGTCCGGCGCCCTCGGCGGCGTACGCACCGAGACCGTCGGCGGGGATCTGTACGTCTACCCGGACGAGGTGATGCCCTTCCTCGCCGCGAACCGGCTGGACCGGCGGCTGTTCGACGTCACCGCCTTGATCGAGCAGGGCTACGACGACGCCCACAGCGCGGGCATCCCCCTGATCCTGGGCTACGGTTCCAAGACGGCGCCCTCGGCCGCGGCCACGCCCGGCGGCGCCACCCGGGTGCGCGACCTCCCCGCCATTCATGCGACGTCCGTGCGCGCGGCCAAGAAGCAGGCCCGGAAGCTGTGGCGGTCCGTCGCTCCCACCGCCTCCGCCGCCGGTGCCTCGGCGAAGGCCCTGAACGGATCGGCGTCCGGTGCTCCCCGGCTCGCCGACGGACTGTCCAAGATCTGGCTGGACGGCCGGGTCGAGGCGACGCTGAAGGACAGCACGGCGCAGATCGGCGCGCCCGACGCTTGGGGCAAGGGCCTCGACGGCAAGGGCGTCAAGGTGGCCGTGCTGGACACCGGCGTCGACACCCACCACCCCGATCTCGCCGACCGCGTCGGTGCGTCGCAGAGCTTCGTGCCCGACGAGACCGTCGAGGACGGCCACGGCCACGGCACCCACACGGCCTCCACCGTGGGCGGCAGCGGAGCCGCCTCCGACGGCGCCGAGAAGGGGGTGGCGCCGGGCGCCGATCTGATGGTCGGCAAGGTGCTCTCGAACGACGGCTACGGCCAGGACTCCTGGATCATCGCCGGCATGGAGTGGGCCGCCGGGCACGGCGCCCGGGTCATCAGCATGAGCCTGGGTTCCTCGGAACCCTCCGACGGCACCGACCCGATGAGCCAGGCCGTCGACAAGCTCACCGAGGACACCGGCGCGCTCTTCGTGATCGCGGCCGGCAACTCCGGCGGCGAGGCGAGCATGGGCAGCCCCGGCGTCGCCGACGCGGCGCTGACCGTCGCCGCCGTGGACTTTGCCGACAAGCGCGCGTCGTTCTCCTCGCAGGGCCCGCGCCTGAACGACTACGCCCTCAAGCCCGACATCTCCGCCCCCGGCGTCGCCGTCCTCGCCGCCAAGGCGGGCGGCAGCGCCGAGACCGGCTGGTACCAGTCGATGAGCGGCACCTCCATGGCGACGCCCCATGTCGCGGGCGCCGCGGCGATCCTCGCCCAGGAGCACCCGGACTGGAAGGCCCGGCAGCTCAAGGACGCGCTGATGAGCACGTCCAAGAAGCTGACGGCGTACACCGCCTATCAGGTGGGCGCGGGACGCGTGGACCTGACCGCCGCGACCGCCACGACGGTGACCGCCACCGGTTCGGCCTACTTCGGCATCGACATCTGGCCGCACGAGGGCGCGCAGTCGGTCGACCGCACCGTCACCTACACCAACAGCGGTGACACTGCGGCTGAGTTGAACCTCGCCCTGAACGCGACCGTCGCGGGCGGTCCGTACGACACCGACCCCTCCGCCGACAAGGGCAAGCCCGCCCCCGACGGGATGTTCACCCTCTCCGCCGACACCGTTACCGTGCCCGCCCACGGCACCGCCACCGTGACCGCCACCGCGAAGCCCGGCCTCGGCGCCGACGGCCGCCGCTACCTCGGCGAGATCACCGCCACCGACGCCTCCGGCGCGGCACTGGCCCGCACCCAGGTCGGCCTCTACCGCGAGGACACCCGGCACACCCTGCACATCAGCCTCAAGGACCGGTCAGGCAAGCCCACCGCCGGCTATGTCGAGATGCAGCAGTTCGGCAGCGACCTGGACCCGTGGGCCGTGTACGTGGACAACAGCGGCGAGCTCGACCTGCGCATGCGCGAGGGCACCTTCAGCCTGCTCGCGTTCCTCGACGTACCCGGCAGCCGCGGCCCGGACTCCGTCGGCATGGCCCTGCTGGGCGACCCCGAGGTCGTGCTCGACCAGGACCGGGACGTCGACCTCGACGCGAGCAGAGCCCGTGCGGTGACCGCCGAGGTCCCGCGCCGGACCGAGGACCGCACGCTCTCGATGAACTGGTACCGCGCCGACGGCACGGACGCCAACCAGTACGGGATCGGCATCCTGGAGGTGCAGTACCTGCTGGCCGCCAAGTACGACAGCATGTACGTACTGCCCACCCGCAAGGTGACCACCGGCTCCTTCGAGTACGAGACCCGCTGGCGCAAGGCGGTCCCCTTCCTCACCCTCACCGACGACGGCCGTGAACTCCGGCCGATGGGCCAGGCCCGCTCCGCGCTGTACGACGGGCACAAGCGCCTCGACGTGGTGTACGCCGGCACCGGCACCCCAGCCGAGTACGCAAAGCTCCAGGTCAACGGCAAGGTGGCCCTGGTGACCCGCTCGGACGTCCTCTCCGCCGCCGACCGTGGACAGGCAGCGGCCGACGCCGGGGCCGCGCTGCTGATCGTCGTCAACGACGGGCCCGGCAAGCTCCTGGAGTACGTCGGCACCGGGAGCGGTGACTACAGCGCCGTGCCGGTGTTCTCGCTGACCGCGCGCGAGGGCGCGCCCCTGGTCGCCGAGGCGAAGCGCTGCCGGCTGCGGCTCGACGTCGAGGGAGTGCCCAACTCTCCTTACGTGTACGACCTCTCCGACGCGCACCCGGACCGGATCCCCTCCACCGGGCTGAGCTACCGTCCCCGCCCGTCCGAACTGGCCACGATCGACATGCGGTTCCACGGAGCCGTCAAGACGCCCAGCGGCGAGTACCGGTCCGGCTTCCGCCCCTACCGCAAGTACGGCTCCGGGTTCCTCCAGCGTCTGGACATCCCCGGCACCCGCACCGACTACGTCTCGACGCAGCCGGGCACCCGGTGGGTGGAGAGCCTGGGCACCGGGCCGGGACTGGTGCTGTCCTCGCAGAGCGTGCGCAACGCCTACGAGCCGGGCTCCCGTCAGGTCCGTGACTTCTTCGGAGCGGTGACACGCCCCGCCAACGGCGGCACCTACTGGTGGTCGCAGCGCCAGAAGGCGCAGATCGCGTTCAACGTCCAGCCCTGGTCGGACAGCGGTGCCGGTCTGCACGCCGGCGTCATGCAGAGCGGCAACACGATCGGCCTGAAGGTGTACCAGGACGGCACCCTGATCAAGACCAGCACCTCGCAGGCCGCCACGATCTACCCCGCGCCGAAGACCCCGTCGGTCTACACCCTCGACCTCACCGCCGAACGCGACGCGGACACCTACCGGTTGTCCCCCCGCACCCATACGGTGTGGCAGGTGACGTCCGACCCGGTGACGGACCCGACGAGGATCGACAGGATGGCCGTGCTGCAGATGGACTACGGCGTCGACACCGATCTGGCGGGTGACGCTCGTGGCGGCCGCCAGACGCTCCGGCTGACCCCGCGTCACCTCGAGGGCGCGGCCGGTGCCGGGACGGTGCAGGGCGCGACGCTGTCGGTCTCGTACGACGACGGGGCGACCTGGACACCGGCCAAGGTCACCGGCAGGTCCGGTACCTGGACGGCCGTCTACGACGCCCCGCGCCACGGATACGTGTCGCTGAGGGCCGAGGGCTGGGACGACGCGGGCAACCGCGTCACACAGGAGGTGATCCGCGCCTACGGCCTGAAGTAGTCCGACCGCAAGGGCCGTCGCCCCGGCCGTCGTGCCGCCGTCCCCCGGCGGCCCGACCGGGGCGGCGGCCTCCGGGTTCCGGCGGCCCGACCGGGGCGGAGGTCTCCGGGTTCCGGCGAAGGCAACCGACGGCGCAACGGCCTGAGTTCGGGCGCTGAAGGGAACCAACAGCGGAGCGGCCCGAGTTCGGGCGGTGAAGGCAACCATTGCGGGCACTTGGCCGTCCTCTGGTCAAGGATCCCGGACGGGAGGCGCCGATGGGGCTCGTGCGTGTACTGCTGCCGTTGTCGCGGACGGCGGCCCGGCTGAGCCCCGGCCCCGGCCGGCGCCTGCTCGGCGCCACGCTGACCCGCTGTCTCGCCCCGCGCTGGGTGCTGCTGCGACCGCCCCCGTCGGGGCGCCGGCTGGCCTGGGCCGAGGAGGCGGCGGCCGTGTACCGGGAGCTGGCCGGGGCGAGGAAGGCCCACCAGCGGGACCGGGACCTCCTGGCCCGCGCGCTGGTGTGGCACGCCCACACACTGATGCTCGTCAACCGCTGCGAACAGGCGCACGCGGCGCTGGACGCGGCCACGGCCGTACCGGGTGCGCGGTGGTCGCCGGCGCAGCGGGCCTTCGCGCTGCATCTGCGGGCACAGGCGCGGTTCGGCCTGGCGCGGCTCGACGACGCGCTGGGATCGGCGGAGGAGTGCGTGGCCGTCTACCGCCGGCTCGTGCCCACCCGGGGCGAACGTCCCCTGGGCGGACTGCCGGGGGCGCTCCGCACGTACGCGCTGGTGCTGAGGGCCCTGAACCGCACGGAGGACTCGGTGGCCGCCTACGAGGAGTGCGCCGGGCTGCTGCGGGACATGTCGCTGCGCGAGCTGAGCCGCGTGACCCTGGTGCGGGTCCGGGTGCTGTGCGAACTCACCGCGGGGCTCGTGGCGTTGGGCCGGCACGAGGAGGCGCTGGCCGTGGGGCGGGAGGCCCGGGACAACGCCGATCCGGTCATGCTGCGGGTCGTACCCGAGGTCGTACGGCCGCTCAGGGCGCGGCTCTTCACGGACCTGGCGCGCGCTCTGGAGGTGACGGGTGACCCGTCCGCGGCGCGGACGACGGCGCAGGAGGCCGTGGCCGAGGCCCGGACCGTGGTGCTCCGGGACCGGGCGACGGGCGAACCACTGCTCATCCTGGCGCTCGACCGCCTCGCCGACCAGTTCCGCGAACTGGGCGACCCGGCCGCCGAGTCGGCCCCCCGGCGGGAAGCGGTGGACCGGTGCGCCGGTCTCGCCGACGAACGCCCGGACGTCTACGCGCCCCTGCTCGCCGTCTGTCTCGAGCGGCTCGCCGACTGCCACCGGGAGGCGGGCGATTCCCACGAGGCCGTCCTCGTGGGGGAACGCGCCGTGGCCGCCCACCGGCGGGCGGTCGACCTCGACCCCACCGCCCACGAGCCGCAACTGGCCCGTGCCCTGACGGACCTGAGCCGGCTGCGGCTGGCCGGCGGCGACGCCGACGGAGCCACGGGGGCCGCACGGGAGGCGGTCGCCCTCACCCGCCGCCTGGCCGAGTCGCACTGGTCCGCCTACCACGCCCTGACGGCCCGCCGGTTACGGGTCCTCGGCCGCGCCCTGCGCCGCGCCGGCGACCACGGGGCGGCCGTCGCCTGCTACACGGAGGCGGAGTCCATCCTGGTCGACGAGTCGTCGGGACCCGACGACCGCCGGTACGCGACCTCGCTGTCCGCCGCGCGGTCCGGGCTCGCCCGCGCGCTCGACGCCGAGGCCCGCGCCCATCTGGCCGACGGCCGGGCCGACGACGCCGTCGCGGCGCTGCGCTCCCTGCTCGCGCTCACCCACCGCACCGGCCAGACGCACGTCCACGCCCGCTGTGTCACCTCGTTCGCCGACGCCCGCGCGCAGTACCCGGAAGCGGTCGTGCCGGCCTGGAGGCGGGCGACCGGTGAGGAATTCCCGACCTTCGTGTACCGCTTGTCCGGGGCCGTGAGCGGGGAGTCACCGGCCGCCGGAAGCCGACCTCCCGAGGCTGGGCGGGCGGATCCGCGACAGACCGGGCAGATCGCACCGTGAAGCGGAGGGCTTCTTCTTAAGTGCGGGTTAAACGCGTCTTAAGCAACCGTGGGTGCCCTCCGCTTCCTCAAGTAACCGCAGGTCAGGGCGATTTGGTGAACGGCCGGGACAGTTGGCCTCGCCATGACTCGTGCGTAGCATCAGGGCCCACCGGTACGGACCAGTACGGGCAGAGAGCGCTCTCAGGGACGGAGAGCCGCTGTCGCCGCCCGCGCGGGGGGGCGTGGTCGCCGCGCCGGTCCCCACTCCCCACAGCCGCACAGACAAGGGGTGTTCAGTCATGGCTGTTCATCGCGCACGCCGATGGTCCCTCGGGGGACTGGCACTGCTGCTCGCCACCGGCGCGGCCGGTGGTGTCCTGTTCACCGCCACGGGTCCCTCCGCCGGCCGGGCCCACGCCGCCTCGGCCGTGCAGACCTGGTCCGACGAGTTCGACGGAGCCGCCGGAACCGCGCCGAGCTCCGCCAAGTGGACCCTGGAGACCGGCGGTTCGGGCAACGGCAACCACGAGCTGCAGTACTACACCAAGAGCACCGACAACGCGGCCCTCGACGGCAACGGCCACCTGGTCATCACCGCGCGCAAGAACGGCGACGGCGGGCTCCAGTGCTGGAACGGAACCTGCCAGTACACCTCGGCCCGGCTCAACACCGCGAAGACCTTCACCCAGGCTTACGGCCACTTCGAGGCCCGCATCAAGATCCTGCGGGGACAGGGCGTCTGGCCCGCGTTCTGGATGCTGGGCGACAACCTGGGCAGCGTGGGCTGGCCGAACAGCGGCGAGATCGACGCCATGGAGAACGTCGGCAAGGAGCCCGGAACGGTCCATGGGACCATCCACGGTCCCGGCTACTCGGGCAGCGGCGGCATCGGCGCCGCGTACACGCTGCCCGACGGCAAGGCCTTCGCCGACGACTTCCACGTCTTCGCCGTCGACTGGAGCCCCACCGCCATCACCTGGTCCGTGGACGGGCACGCCTACGAGACCCGCACGCCGGCCGACGTGAACGGCAACAAGTGGGTCTACGACCACCCGTTCTTCGTCATCCTGAACCTCGCGGTCGGCGGTGACTGGCCCGGCAGCCCGGACTCCTCCACCTCCCTGCCGCAGAGCATGACCGTCGACTACGTGCGGGTCACCGCCGCGGACTCCGGCAAGCCCACCACGGGTACCGGCACCACCGGCCCCATCAAGGGCATCGGCGGCATGTGCGTCGACGTGGCCGGCGCCTCCAGCGCCGACGAGACCCCGATCCAGCTGCACGGCTGCAACGGGGCCGACGCCCAGAAGTGGACCGTGGGCACCGACGGCACCGTACGGGCGCTCGGCAAGTGCCTCGACGTACGCGCCGCCTCCACCGCCGACGGAGCCCCGGTCCAGCTCTACGGCTGCAACGGTACGAAGGCCCAGCAGTGGAGCGTCGGCTCCGGCGGAGCCCTGACGAACACCGGCTCGGGCAAGTGCCTCGACGCCAAGGACAACTCCTCGGCCGACGGAACCCGGCTGCAGATCTGGACCTGCGCCGGCACGGCCAACCAGAAGTGGACGCTCGGCTGACCCGACGGCCGCCTTCGTCCCTCCCACCCCCCACCGCCTCTCCATCAGGCGCAAGCACCAAGGAGCACAACGCACATGACGGCTCGTCACCAGCGGAACCTGACCCGTCGCAAGACCCTGTTCGCCCTCGGGGGCGCGGCCGTCGCCGCGCCCGCCATCGCGGCGATCGCGCCGTACGCCATGGCCGGTCAGACGGGTGCCTCCACCAAGGCCGCCGCGGGCTCGCTCCCGCTGACGATCGTCAACAACAGCGGCTCGTTCGGCAACCGGTCGGTGCACGTCTACATCGTCGGCAACCAGGACGGAAAGCAGGTCCGCGTCACCCAGGACGGCAAGCTGGCGCCCGTCTCCCTCGCGGACAACCGGGCGGACGGGTTCACCGACTACGCGCTGACCCTGGCGGCGAGCGGGGAGACCCGGCTGAACCTGCCGTTCATGTCGGGTCGCATCTATGTGTCCCTGGGTGCGAAGCTCAAGTTCAAGGCGGTCAAGGACGGCAACGGCAACGCCGCCCTGCAGTTCCCGGCCGGCTGGGTCAAGTCCGACCCCAGCTTCGGAGTGCTGCACGACTGCGCCGAGTTCACCTTCAACTCCGCCGGCATGTTCTGCAACACGACCATGGTCGACATGTTCAGCGTACCCATGAACATCCGGCTGACCGGGGCCAAGCAGCAGACGACCGGCACCATCCGCAAGGGCGGACGGGCCGCCGCGTTCGCCGCGATCAAGCGGAACCCGGACTTCGCTCCCCTCGTGGTCGGCGACCTCCGCATCATGGCCCCGGGCCACGGACTCGACGCGGGCGTGTTCGCCAAGGACTACCTCGCCCCGTACATCGACCAGGTGTGGAGCACGTACACCGGCAAGAACCTGACCGTCAGGACCAACGCGGGCACGTTCACCGGCCGGGTGCGCGCCGACAGGTTCACCTTCACGGGGCCCGCCTCCGTCTCGTTCGCGAAACCGTCCACCCGTGACGTCCTCTTCTGTGACGGCACCCTCGCCGCGCCCAACGACGGGACGACCGGTCCTGTGGCCGCCGTGCTCGGCGCCGGGTTCAACCGTTCCACCCTGCTCGGCAATCCGGCGCAGCCGACCACCAAGGCGGCGGACTTCTACCGGACCAAGCTCACCAACCACTACTCCAAGGCCGTTCACGCGGCCACCGTGGACGGGAAGGCCTACGGCTTCGCCTTCGACGACGTCGCCGACTTCGCCTCCTTCATCCAGGACACCGCCCCCACCGCGATGCGCCTGACCCTGTCCCCCTTCTGAGGTCCCGATGCCCCGCCCCGCGTGGGCGGGGCATCCGGTCCGGCGGCGCTCCGGTCGCGCGTCGCCGATGAGCGCATAAGGTGGAACCCTGACAAACCGGAATGTTTAGGTGGTCAACGGTCTACGGAAGTGTCATGGTTGCATCGCTGGGCGGACATGGCCGACCGGGGTCGGAGCTGGACCACGCCGTTCTCGGGGCCCTCTTCTCCGAGTCGACGGTCGGCCTGCACGTCCTGGACCCGCAGCTCCGTCTGGTGCGCTTCAACACGGCGGCCCGCTACGTCAAGGCGTTCGCCCTGGAAGAGGCCCTGGGACGTCATCCGAGGGAATGGGCCGGCGACTTCTACTCCGGGAACTACGAGGCGACGCTCCTGGAGGTGCTGGACACGGGCGTGCCGTCCCTGGACGTGGAGGTACGCGGCCATCTCAGTCCCGACCAGCCCGAGATCGTGCTGTCGGTGTCCTGCTTCCGGCTGGAGGACACGGCGGGCGGCGTCCTCGGACTGGCGACGGCGGTCGTGGACATCACCGAGCGCAAACGGGCGGCGGCGCGACTGGCCCTGCTGGAGCGCGCGGGCGGGCGCATCGGCACGACCCTGGACATCTTCCGCACGGCGCAGGAGTTCGCCGACGAGATGGTTCCCGCGCTGGCCGACACGGTGGTCGTCGAGGTGCTCGACTCCGTCCTGCGGGGCGAGGCCGGCGCGGCGGGCACGCCCTTGGACTACGGGGCCCTGCGGTGCACGAGCCGTCGCAGCGCCGCCCTCGACGCCGAGCGCTATCTGCCCTCCATCGGCGAAGCGCTCGGGCTGTCCGCCGCGACGCCCTTCGCGCTGTCCCTGTCCGACCTCCGGCCCCGCATGGTCGAACACCTCGGTCCGGAGACCGGCTGGCTCGTGGGGGAGCCGGTGCGGGGCCGGCGGCTGACCGAGGCCGGGGCGCACTCGCTGCTCGTGCTGCCGCTCACCGCCCGCGGGTCCGTGATCGGGGTGGCCCACTGCTACCGGAGCCGCACCCCGCACGCCTTCGACGAGGGCGAACTGGCGCTGGCCGCCGAACTCGCGGACCGGGTGGCCCTGTGCCTGGACAACGCCCGGCTCTACGCCAGGGAGCGGTCTGCGGCCCGTGTCCTCCAGCTCAGCCTGCGTCCGGCCCGGGTGCTCGGACACGGAGCGGTGGAGACCGCCTACAGCTACTGCCCGCTGGGCGCGGGCGGGGACTGGTTCGACGTGATCCCGCTGTCCGGGGCTCGGGTGGCCCTGGTGGCCGGCGACACGGCGGGCCGCGGCCTGGAGGCCGCCGCCACCATGGGCGAGGTGAGGGCGGCGATCAGCGCGCTGGCGGTCCTCGACCTGTCCCCCGAGGAGGTCCTGGAACGGCTGCACGCCCTGGTGACCCGGCTCCACGGAGAGCGGGACCGGCGCCCGGACACCGCGGTCGACGACGAGCGCCGGGACACCACGTGCCTCTACCTCGTCTACAGTCCCGTCACCCGCCGCTGCGCCGGCGCCAGCGCGGGGCATCCGCCCCCGGTGCTGGCGCTGCCCGACGGGACCGTCGAGTACGCGATGGTGCCGTCCGGGCCGCCGCTGGGCCGGGGCCTCGCGAAGTACGGCGCCGCCGAGTTCGAGCTTGCCGAGGACAGCGTCCTCCTGCTGTCCAACACCGCCCTGCTCCGGGCCGTCTCCGACGACCCCCAGGTCCAACTCGAGCGGGTCGGCGACGCGTTGCGGCCCACCGGCCGGCCGCTCCAGGAGATCTGCGACGAGGTGCTGTACAAGCTGACACCGGAGCAGATGGAGAACGACGCCGTCCTGCTGCTGGCCCGCACCCGGGGCCTCGGACCGGACCAGGTCGCGGCGTGGACGCTGCCCAACCACCCGGCGTCCGCCGGAGAGGCCCGCACCCGCACCGAGCGCGCGCTGGAACACTGGGGCCTCGCCCGCCACGCCTTCACCGTGACCCTCGTGATCAGCGAACTCGTCACCAACGCGGTCCGGTACTCGGACGGCCCGATCGGCGTGCGGCTCATCCTCGACGGATCCGCCGTCGTCTGCGAGGTCACCGACGACAGCAGCACGGTGCCGCACCTGCGGCACGCGGAGGAGGTCGACGAGGGCGGCCGGGGCCTCTACCTCACCTGGCAGGTCAGCCGCCGCTGGGGGACCCGGCCGGAGACGCGAGGGAAGACCATCTGGGCGGAGGTGTCCGTGTCCGAGGACGACGACTGAGCCCGACCGGTCCTGTCGTCGTCCGAGGACACGCGACCTCCCGGCCGGCGCGCGCTCCGCTCGTACCCGAAGGCGTCGTGGCCCGGCCGTGTCGTCCGCGGCGGCCCGGGACCGTCCGTTACGCTCGCAGCGCCATGGCGGGCCCGAGGAGACGGAGGACAGCACGGCGGGGATCAATCGCGAGCGCCTCGTCCGGACGCTGACGTTCTGGCTGCGTCCCGCCTTCGCGCTGCGGGTCGTCAACAGGTTCCAGAAGATCGTGGGCTTCGACCGCTCGATGGCCCTGGCCTCCAGCGCGCTCACCGCGCTCATCCCGCTCACGATCCTCATCGGCGCCCTGCTGAGCAGCTTCTCGAACTACGACGCCGCCGACCGGATCATCCAGCGCTACGGCCTCACCGGCCAGGGCGCCGAGGCGGTCAAGTCGCTCCTGGACCCGGCGGAGAGCGCCAGTGCCGGAGTGGGCGTCTTCGGGAGCCTGTTCCTGATCATCTCCGTCCTCAGCTTCGCGCGCGCCTCGCAGCGGCTGTTCGAACAGACCTGGGAACTGACCCCGCTGAGCGTCCGCAACACCCGGAACGGACTGTGGTGGATCCTCGGACTCGGCGGCTACGCGGTCGTCACCGGCTGGCTCCACGCGCTGCTCGGCGGGGGCAAGCTGGAGGTGGTGGCCTCCGCCTGCGAGATCCCGGTGAGCGTCGCCTTCCTCGTGTGGAGCGGCTGGGCGCTGTCCGCGAAGCGGATCCCCTGGCGCGACCTGCTGCCCTTCGCCGTCACCGCGGGTGTGCTGACCGCGCTCTACTCGGTGGGCGCGGCCGTCTATCTGCCGCGCCTGTTCAACTCCTACGCCGGGCGCTACGGGGCCATCGGTGCCGTCTTCGCGATGATCTCGGCGCTCTTCGCGGCGATGTTCGTGATCGTCGCGTCGGCCGCCCTCGGACGCGAGATGCGCGACGAACTCGTCCGGATCCGCGCCGGTGACCGTCCCTCCGACGACGAGGTCCGCCGCGAGTGGGACAGCGTGGTCGAACAGGCCAGGTCCCGCTGGCGCACCACCCGCGACCAGGTCTCCTCCCGCCGGCGCGCCAAGGACGCGAAGAACGGGAAGGCGAAGGGTGCGAAGGCCGCGAAGGAGGACCCCGGGGACGTGCCGAAGGACGACCCCGAGGACGGTCCGGTTGGGCTGTAGGGCTAGGTCGCGCGGGCGATGAGCAGCGCGACGTCGTCGTGGTCGTCGGAGTTGCGCAGCCCGTACAGGAGGAGGTCGCAGATCTCCTCCAGGGGCCGGTCCGCGTCGTCGAGGAAGCCGAGGAGGACGTTGAGCCGGTCGTCGATGGCGTGCAGCCGGGTCTCCACGAGACCGTCCGTGTAGAGCACGAGCAGATCGCCGGGGTCGAGTCCGACCGTGGTGGTCTCGAAGGACACGCCGCCCACCCCGAGCGGGGCGCCCGAGGGCAGCTCCAGGAGCTCCGGAGCGGCGCCGGAACGCACCAGCGCGGGCGGCATGTGTCCGGCGTTGGCGATACGGCACTGTCTGCTGTGGGGGTCGTACACGGCGTACAGGCACGTCACGATGTAGTGCTCCAGATCGCACGTGATCTTGTCGAGGTGGTGGAGCACCTGGCCCGGGTCCAGGTCCAGGTCGGCGTAGGCGCAGGTGGCCGTGCGGAGCCGGCCCATGGTGGCGGCGGCGTCGATGCCGTTGCCCATGACGTCGCCCACGACCAGCGCCGTCCGGTCGCCCGCCAGCGGGATCACGTCGTACCAGTCGCCGCCGACCTCGCTGGTGGACTGGGCCGGCTGGTAGCGGGACGCGACCTCGAGGCCGGTCAGGTGCGGGGGATGCTCGGGCAGCAGACTGCGCTGGAGCGTGACGGCCGTGTTGCGCACGCTCTGGAACCAGCGGGCGTTGTCGATGGCGACGGCGGCGCGGGTGGCCAGCTCGCCCGCGAGCACCACGTCGTCCTCGTCGAAGGGCAGGGGGTTGCGGGTGCGCTTGAGGTCGAGGGCGCCGAGCACCTCGCCGTGCGCGATCAGCGGCACCGCGAGATAGGAGTGGACCCCGGCCTGCGCCAGCAGGGCCGTTCCCTCGGCGTCACGGGCGATGCGCGGCAGGTCCCGTTCGCCGACGTGCCGCACCAGGACCGGCCGGCCGGTGTGGACGCACAGGGTCACCAGCCGGTCGCCGTCGTATGTCGCCAGGTCGCCGGGATGGTCCGCGGCACGCAGGGCCACGGTCGGGTGCGAGGCCTTCAGGGCGAGGGCCCGGAAGAACTCCGGGCCGTTGTCCGGACGGCGCTTGCGGCGCAGCGCCAGGACGGAGTCGAGGACGTCCACCGCGACCACGTCGGCCAGTTCGGGGGTGGCGATGTCGGCCAGCTCTCTCGCGGTCTGCTCCACCTCCAGGCTGGTGCCGACGCGGGTGGAGGCGCTGGCCACGAGCGCCAGGCGGCGCCGCGCCCGGTCGGCCTCGGCCGCCGCGCGATGGCGTTCGGTGACGTCGACGACCGAGGTGGCCGCCCCCAGGACGCGTCCGCCCGGGTCCGCGAGCCGGTAGAAGGACAGCGACCAGGCGTGTTCGTGCTCGGGATCGGCCGGCGGGCGGCCCACGTGGTACTGGTCGAGCAGCGGGGTGCCGGTCGTGAGCACCTGCCGCAGCGCCGACTCGACGGTGTCCACGTCCGGGAAGGGCAGCGTCTCCCGCAGATGCCGGCCGACGTGGTCCTCGGCGGGGATGCCGTCGATCCGCTCCAGCGCCGGATTGACCATGAGATAGCGCAGGTCGGGGTCGAGCAGGGCCAGCCCGATGGGGGACTGGTTGATCAGCTGCTCGGAGAGGGCCAGATCGGTCTCGACCCGCTGGAGCAGGGTGTGGTCGGCCGCGATGCCCAGGGCGTAGACGTCCCCGAGGTCGTCCAGGAGCCGCATGTTGCGGAACTCCATGAGCCGGGTGCTGCCGTCCTTGTGCCGGATGGGGAACGCGCCCGCCCAGCTGCGCCCCGTCTCCAGCACGTCGGTGAACAGCTCGGTGACGGACTGCAGGTTCTCGGGATGGATGATCAGCCGCGCCGCGTACTTGCCGAGGGCCTCCTCCGCCGTGTACCCGATGAGCTCCTCGGCCTGCGGGGTCCAGAACACGATGCGTCCGTCGGCGTCGAGCACCAGCGCGCCCACCCGCAGGACGTCCAGCAGTCCGGTCGGCCGGGACGTCCCGGTTTCATGGCTGCCCGCAATGTCGGACTGCGTGGACTCGGCTTTCATCCCTGGCCCTCCTCCACCGGCCGGCGCGGTGTGCCGGGCTGCGTGGCCGCCGCCGGGCACGTGGGTGCCGAACCCGGCCCTTCCATGCTGCGCCCTGCCCCCGGGCTTGCCCACTCCAGCGGCCTCCTTGGCATGTCCGGGTACAGAGGTCGGGGTGCGGCGGGGCGGCGTCGCGGGGGTGATCGCCCGCCGGGCCTGCGCATCGGACGGACAAGCAGGAACATGGTCGTGTAGAGGATGAGAGCTTCATGGTTTCTTCGCAGGAAGGTTCCGACGCGCCCGTGTCCGAAGGACCGGGCGATCCCCTTGACGCGTCCACGGACGCCGCGGCGGTGGTGTCCGGCGACGGGGTGGTGACCGGCTGGACCAAGGGCGCCGAAGCGCTCCTCGGCCATCCCGCGGCCGAGATGGTCGGCACCTCGGCCGCGCGTCTGCTCGCGATCCCCCGGGACCCGTCACGGGTGGCGGCGGTCGCCGAACGCTGCCGCGGCGGCATGGGGTGGAGCGGCCACATCCCCCTGCGGCACCGCGACGGCCGCCGCGTCGACGCGGACCTGCGCGTCTCCGCCTCCTTCCGCATGGGCGGGAGCGAGTGCTTCCTGATCTCGGCCCGCGACCGCTCACGCCAGTGGACGGTGGGCCCGGCCTTCCTCGACGGCTTCCTGACCCGCTCGCCGGTCGGCATGGCGGTGCTCGACCTCCAGCTGCGCTACGTCTGGATGAACGACACCCTGGAGCACCTGGGCGGGGTGCCCCGGGGACAGCGGCTCGGGCGACGTCTGACCGACCTGCTGCCGGGACTCCAGGCGGAGACCATCGAGGGACTCATGCGCAAGGTCCTCGCGACCGGCGAACCGATGATCGACTACGAGTACCTGGGCTGGAGCTGGGCCGACCCGCACCGCAGGCACGCCTACTCCTCCTCGTTCTTCCCGCTGCTCGGCGTCGACAACTCCTACACCGGCGTGTGCTACATGGTCCTGGACGTCACCGAGCGCTGGAACGCCCGGCAGCTCCTGTCACTGGTCAACGAGGCCGGGACCACCATCGGCGGGACCCTCGACGTCATGCGCACGGCCCAGGAGATCGCCGACTTCGCCGTTCCCCGGTTCGCCGACTTCGTCATCGTCGACCTCCTGGAATCCGTCCTCAGCACCGAGGGACACGGAGCCTGGCTGTCGGACGCGGGCCCCGCCCCCGCCAAGCCGGTCATGCGGCGCGCGGGCATGAGGTCGGTGCGGGAGGGGTGCCCGGAGGCGGTGGCCCGGGTCGGCGACCGGGCCGACTTCCTGCCGCCGCCCCACGACGTGCACCTGCTCACCAGCGGCGAACCGGTCCTCATCCAGGTCCTCGACCCGGACGACGACCTGTGGCTCGCCGAGGAGCCCGCGCGCGCGGCCAGCATCCGCCGGTACGGGCTGCACTCCCTCATCTCCGTGCCCATGCGGGCGCGCAACACCGCCCTCGGGCTCACCACGTTCCTGCGCTCGCTCAACCCGGTCTCCTTCCAGCCCGACGACGTCCTGCTGGCCCGCGAGGTGGTGGCCCGCGCGGCGCTGTGCGTCGACAACGCCCGCCGCTACACCCGGGAACACACCGCGGCGGTCACCCTGCAGCGCAGCCTGCTGCCCCATGCCCTGTCGGGCGGGACGGCCCTGGAGGTGGCCTCCTCGTATCTGCCGGCGGACCCGAGCGGCGGGGTCGGCGGCGACTGGTTCGACGTCATCCCGTTGTCCGGGGCCCGGGTCGGCCTGGTCGTCGGCGACGTGGTCGGCCACGGCATCACCGCGGCGGCCACCATGGGCCGGCTGCGCACCGCGGTGCAGACCCTCGCCGACATGGAACTGCCCCCCGACGAACTGCTCGCCCACCTCGACGACCTGGTGCTCCGGCTCAGCGAGGAACGCACCCAGGAACAGCGGGCCGGCCGGAGCACCCCGGAGCAGGAGGCCGACCGGAACACGACCGCGTCCTTCCTCGGAGCGACCTGTCTCTACGTCGTCTACGATCCCGTCACCAGGCGCTGCACGATGGCCAGGGCCGGACACCCGCCGCCCGTGCTCGTCGGCCCCGACGGACGGTTCTCCTATCCGGAACTGCCCGCCGGGCCCCCGCTCGGCCTCGGCGGGATGGCCTTCGAGAGCCGGGAGGTCGAGCTCGACGAGAACACCCTGATCGGCCTCTACACGGACGGTCTCGTGGCGGGGGCGCACTACGACATGGAACTCGGCATGGCCCAACTCGGGGACCTGCTGGCCCGGCCGGACCCCGACCTCGACGCGCTCTGCTCGGACGCGGTACGGCAGTTGGTCCCCGTTCCCCAGCCCGACGACATCGCCCTGCTCCTGGCCCGCACCCACACGCTCGGCGACGACCACGTCGTCTCCTGGGAGGTCCCGGTGGACCCGGCTGCTGTCTCCGCGATGCGCGCCCGCGCCACCGGCGCCATCGAGGGATGGGGACTCGGGGACCTCACGATGACCACCGAACTCATCGTCAGCGAACTCGTCACCAACGCCATCCGCTACGGCGTCCCGCCGATCCGGCTGAGGCTGCTCTGCGACACCCGGCTGACCTGCGAGGTGTCCGACGCCAGCAGCACCGCCCCGCGGCTGCGGCACGCCCGGAGCACGGACGAGGGCGGCCGGGGCCTGTTCCTGGTGGCCCAGCTCGCCCACCGCTGGGGCGCCCGCTACACGGCGGAGGGAAAGATCATCTGGGCCGAGCAGGAGATTCCCTGAGCGGTGCCGCTCAGTCCGGGCCGTCCTCGTCACCAGCGGTGGCGCTCAGTCCGGGCCGTCCTCGTCACCCGGATCGACGCCGTGCTCGCGGCACCAGGAACGGAACGCGGCGACCGCCGTGGGCAGCGTGGGGAAGATCCGGTCCTCGCCCACGGACTCGCTCAGCCCGTAGGCGTCCAGGTCGTCGCGCAGATCCTGTTTCACCCGAGCCATCCCGAACTCGACTCCCCGCTCGCCGAGTTGGCGCCGCAGCTCGTCCAGCGAGTCCAGCGCGGTGATGTCCACCTCCACGTTGGCCTCCGCGTTGAGCACGAACCACCGGACCGGGACCGCCTGTTCGTCCACCGCGAGGAGGGCGCTGCGCCGGAAGTCCTCCGCGTTGGCGAAGAACAGCGGGGAGTCGTAGCGGTAGACCAGCAGACCCGGGATCACCCGGGCGTCCGGGAAGTCGTCGACGTCGTGCATGCCCGCCAGGCCCGGAACCAGCCCCTGGACCGCGTCGTGCGGGCGCGCCACCCGGCTCAGCAGCTCCGCGACCGACAGACCCACGGCCACCAGCACCCCGTAGAGGATGTCGAGGGCGAGGACGCCGATCAGACAGCCGACGGCCAGCAGGAGTTCCCGGAGCCGGAAGGACGCCAGCCGCCGGAAGCCGGCCAGGTCGATCATCCGGATCGCCGCGTAGACCACCAGCGCGCCGAGGACGGCCGACGGCGTGTCGGTGAGCAGGGGACTCAGGAACAGCAGCACCGCCAGCACGGACAGCCCGGCCGTGAGCCCGTACGCCTGGGTGCGCGCGCCCGTGGACTGCGCGAGGGCCGTACGGCTGGCGCTGCTGCTCACCGGGAACCCCTGGAGCGTGCCGGCCCCGAGGTTCGCGGCGCCCAGCGCCAGCAGCTCCTGGTTGGCGTCCATCGCCGTGCCGCCGTCCTCGGTGGTGAAGGCGCGCGCGGTGAGGATGAAGTCGGTGTACGCCACGAGCAGCACCCCGACGGCGGGCAGCAGCAGTTGCGGCAGGGTGTCGAGCGGGGGGAAGTCGGGGCGGGGGAGCCCGGCCGGGATCTTCCCGATCACCGCGAGACCGTGGTCCTTCAGGTCGAAGGCCGCGGACACGGCCGTACCGGCGACCAGGACCAGCAGCGGCCCCGGGACCCGCCAGCGGAACCGCGTGGCCACGTACAGGACGGCCAGCGTCGCCGCGCTGAAGGTCACCGTGGCCGGATGGATCTCGTCCAGGTTCCCGAGGAAGGAGAACAGCTTCGGGAAGAACTCCTCACCGTCCGTCGGGACACCGGTGAGCTTCGTGAGCTGATCCACCATCATGATCAGTGCCACGCCCGCCAGATATCCGATCAGCACGGGCCGGGACAGCAGATCGGCGACGAACCCGAGCCGGGCCGCCCAGGCGACCAGACACATCAGTCCGACGGCGACCGCGAGCGCCGAGGCCAGTACCGCGTACCGCTCCGGATCGCCGCCCGCGAGCGGCCCGACGACCGTCGCCGTCATCAGCGCCGTCGTCGACTCCGGCCCCACCGACAGCAGCCGGGACGATCCCAGCAGGGCGTACAGCACGATGGCGGGCAGGATCGCCCACAGGCCCACCACGGGCGGGAGCCCCGCGACACTGGCGTACGCCATGACCTGAGGCACCAGATAGGCCGCCACCGTCACCCCGGCCAGCAGGTCGCCGCGCAGCCAGGTCCGCCGGTAGTGCCGGAGCACCGGGAGGCCGGGCAGCGCCGGCACAGGGGGCCGCCACCCTCCGTGCGGGATGCCGTGGTGCTTCGACACGGGCCAGTCCTTCGGATCGTGCCGGCGGGCTCGGGGACAGGGGGCCCGCGCGGTCAGTCGGTGCGCCGCGCCCTGCGGGCCAGGAGCTTACCCACCTCCCACACGACCAGGAGAGCGACGGCGGACAGCAGCGCCCAGCCGAACTGCCGCGCGTCGATCTCGGTGGTGCCGAGGATGCGGCGGAAACCGTCCAACTGCGTCACCGCGACCGCGAGGACGAACTGCGCGAGCGCCGTCCAGTTCATCTGCTTGCTGTCGAAGGTGCTCGCGGACAGCACCGACTCCGTCTCGCTGCGGCATTCGAACGCGGCCACGATCAGACAGAGCGCGAACGCCGTGAACGCGATCGAACTGCCGATGCCGACACTGTCGTAGCGGGACTCGCCCAGTTTGATCAGCCCGAGCAGGATCAGAGTGATCGCCAGTCCGCTGAGACCGACCGTCACCATCACGGGCCGGGTCAGCACCGACTCGCCCCGGGGACGCGGCCGGCGCTGCATCAGCCCCACGCTCTCCTGGTCGAAGCCGAGCGCGAAGCCGAACGAGGCGTTGACCACGAAGTGGATCCACAGCACCTGCGGCGGGGTGAAGGGTTCACCGGCCGCGATGTTGAAGATGGTCGCCCCGAGGAACGTCAGGACGAAGGTGACCAGCAACAGCAGCACGAAACGGATGTACTTGGTCAGGTTGTCGTAGAGCTTGCGGCCCTGCTCCACCGCGTACACGATCGTCGTGAAGTTGTCGTCGGACAGGATCATCCGGGCCGCGTTCTTCGCCACGTCCGTACCGCTGCCCATGGCGATGCCGATGTCGGCGGCCTTGATGGCCGGGGCGTCGTTGACCCCGTCGCCGGTCATCGCGACGACGGCGCCCTTCTTCTTCAGCGTGTCCGCGAGCAGCACCTTGTGCTCGGGTGCGACCCGTCCCACCACGCCGATGCCGTCGATCCGCTCCAGCCGCTCGCTCTCCGACAGCGCGGCGAAGTCGGCGCCGAGGACCGCCTCGCCCGGAATCCCCAGCTGCCGTGCGATCGCGGCACCCGTGGTGACGTCGTCCCCGGTCACCATGCGGACCCGGATGTGGGCGGCCTGGGCGCTGGCCACGGCCTGCTTGGACTCCTCGCGCGGCGGGTCGACCATCCCGACCAGACTCGTCATCCGCAGCCCGACGACATAGCCGAGCAGGTCGCCGCCCGGGTCGAAGTCGGCCGGGTCCAGGTCGCGGGTGGCCGCCGCCATCACCCGGCGCCCCTCCCCGCCCATGCGCTCGCCCTGCGCGTCGGCCCGGCTGTTCAGCTCCGTGTCCCACGGGACGGTCGTGTCGCCCGAGAGCGCGGTCGTCGCGCGGGCCTGCACCGCCGGGGCCGCGCCCTTGACGAAGCAGCGCACCACCGGACGCCCGCCGGCGTCCACGGTGGAGTTGAAGGTGGCCATCAGCTTGTACGTCGGGTCGAAGGGCAGCGTGGCGAGCCGGGGCAACCGCTCGCGGGTGGCCTCGATGTCCAGGCCGGCCTTGTGGGCCAGCACCAGGAACGCGCCCTCGGTCGGATCGCCCACGACCTCGCCGTCCACCAGCTTCCCGTCGTTCGCGACGAGGTACGGGAGGATCGCCTCCTCGATGCCCGCGGAGGAGCCCGCCGCGTGGTGGATCCGCCCATCGAGGCCGTACCCCGTGCCCGAGACGGTGTAGCGGTCGGTGGTGGTGACCACCTCGACGGCCGTCATCTGGTTCATGGTCAGGGTGCCGGTCTTGTCCGAGTTGATCGCCGAGGTGAACGCCAGGGTCTCGACGGACGGCAGCTCCTTCACGATGGCGTTGCGCTTCGCGAGGTTGAGGCTGCCGACGGACAGGATCGCCTGGGTCACCGTGGGCAGGGCCTCGGGGATGGCGGCGATGGCCAGCGAGACCGCGCTGACGAACAGGGCGTCCCACGCCTGGTCGCGGCGGTACCCGAGCGCGAACATCACGATCATGGTCAGGCCCGCGGCGGCCGTGATCCACAGCGTCAGCGTGTCGAGTTCCCTGGTGAGCGGCGCCTCCTCCTTCTCGGTCGCCGACAGCATCTCCGAGATCTTGCCCAGCTCGGTGCCCTCACCCGTCCCGGTCACGATCACGAGACCGCTGCCGTGGGTGACCGGGGTGTGCATGAACGCCATGTTCGACTGGTCCCCGGGACCCAGCAGGACCTTCGGCAGGGTCAGGGCGTCCTTCGACGCGGGGACGCTCTCGCCGGTGAGCGCCGACTCGTCGATCTGCAGCGCGTGGGCCTCGACGATCCGTCCGTCCGCCGGGACCTGGTCCCCTGCGGAGATGTGCAGGACGTCGCCCACCACGACCTGTTCCGCCGGGATCTCCGACTCCGTCCCGTCCCGCCGGACCCGGGCCGTCGCGGTGAGCATCGACTGGAGCGCGTTCATGGCGCTCTCGGCCTTTCCCTCCTGCCGCAGTCCCACGACCGCGTTCAGCAGGGTCAGCAGCACGAGCAGGATCGCGGTGGTCCACTCCGCGATCGCCAGCGACACGACCGCGGCCGCCAGGAGGACGACCTGCATATAGCTGCGGTACTGCTCGACGAACCGCCGCCAGGCCGGCTTCGCCTTCTCCTCCGGCAGCGCGTTCGGCCCGTTCTCGGCCAGCAGTTCGGCGACCCGGGCCGCGGTGAGTCCCGACGCGGGGTCGACGCCGAAGGCCGACGCGACGTCCTGCGGATCACGCGCGTACCAGAGCTCCGGAGCGGCACGCTCCGGAGCCTTCGGACCGCTCGACTGCATCGCCATCTCTGCTCTCCGATCTGGATCCGGTCCGCCGCCGGTGCCCCGGACGGCGTGAGGGACCTACTCGCCCTTGCGCTTCCCGGTCCGCGAGGCCCCGCCGGACACCTTCGACCCCTTCGCCCCGTGGCCGCCGCTCCGCTCTTTGCCGCCCGCCTCCGGGACCCGGTGCCGGGCCGCGTACGGATCGGCCGGCGCACCCTTCGGAGCGTCGGCCTCCAGTTCCCGCCGCGCGGCCCGGAGATCCTTGCGCGCCTCCTTGCCGAGCACCGGGAACGCCGGATCGATGTCCATGAGCGTGTGCACCAGTACCGCCGCGGTGGAGATGCGCGCGAACCACTTCCGGTCCGCCGGCACGACGTACCAGGGCGCCCACGGCGTACTGGTGTGCGTGAGCATCTCGGAGAACGCGTGCTGGTACTCGTCCCATCGGCGGCGTTCCCGGACGTCGGCGGCGGAGAACTTCCAGTTCCGCTCCGGCACGTCGAGCCGCTTCATGAACCGGGTGCGCTGCTCTTCCTTGGACAGGTTCAGGAAGACCTTCACGACCTTGAACCCGTTGTCCGTCAGATAGCGCTCCCAGTCGTTGATCGCCCGGTAGCGGCGGTCCCAGATGTCCGGGCCGCGCACGTCCTTCGGCAGCCGCTGCCGTTCGAGGACCTCCGGGTGCACCCGGACGACGAGCACCTCCTCGTAGTGCGAACGGTTGAAGATCGCGATGTCGCCGCGGGCGGGCAGCCGGGCGGCGTAGCGCCACAGGTAGTCGTGGTCGAGCTCCTCGGTGGAGGGCTGCTTGAAGCTGCTGACCTTGACGCCCTGCGGGTTCACCCCGCTCATGACGTGCCGGATCGTTCCGTCCTTGCCGCCGGCGTCGAGCGCCTGAAGACACAGCAGCACGCCGTACGTGTCCTGGGCCGCGAGCCGTTCCTGGTACTCGGCGAGCAGCGAAACACCGGTGCGCAGCAGCTCCACCCCGTGCTTCTTCTTCAGACCGCCCTTGTACCGGGGGTCGAAGTCCTTGCCCAGGTTCACCCGGGAGCCCGGCTCGACCCGCAGCGGCGCGATCAGCCGTGCGACGCGTTCGGCCCTGTCATCCGTCATGACGGCCCCGCCCCTTCTTCTGTCATGGTGAGCACCGCACGGTCATGGGCCGTCACCGGCACCACCCAGGTCGGACGCGGACGCGGGGGCCGGGCGCAGCCGTGCGGGTATCCACCGGCCCAGCAGGGGAGTGCGGCGCGGACGCTCGGCGGACCGTTCGGCCGTCCCGGCCGTCCTCGGCGCGGCTGAACCCGTGTCGCCGGGGGCGGTCCCTCCCGGGGTGCCGTCCGCTTCCCCGTCGAGGCCGGCGAGCAGGGCGCGGACCCGGCGCTCGACCAGGATGGGGACGTAGGTCCTGACCTTCGCCTGCCGGAAGGATCCGCGGGCGGTGTCCACGACCTGGTCCACGACGGCCGGGTCGACGGAGGGGTAGGCGGCCTTCAGACGCGCGGTCAGGCGGCCGAGGGCGACGGCCTCGTCGTGGCGGGTGTTCCCGGGGGGCGCCGGGTCCCCCGGCGGAGCGCTGTTCGCGGGCGGGGCGGGCGCGCGACTCGCCCCGCGTGATGCCCGGCTCTCGTCGGCCGCTGCTTCCGGTTCGTCCGTCTTCATCGTTCGACCACCCGCGCGCTCGCAAGTCCCGAGCCTCAAGGGGCCGGGACCGCAAGGCCAACGGTCACGCTCCGGCTGCCCCGAGACGGCTCGACGGCCGGGTACGAGGCCGTCCCCATCATTCTGAATCCGACCGGTCGAAACCGCCTCACGGACGATCGCCGCACGCGGGGCCCACCCCGCCCCGGGTGTGCCGGTCCGGGGCGGGGCGGGCCCCGGGCGCCCGCGCCGCCCGCCCCGGCTCACGGCGGTCCGTACCGCGCACGGCTCACAAGGGCCCGTGCCGTCCGGCTCGCGCCCTTGGTCATGACCGGGTCCCGGGCGGTCCGGTGGACGGCACGGGGACGAGGGCAGGACGGGGTGAGGCGGGGCGGGCGGTGCGGGGTGCCTCGCGGCGGTACGCGTGGGCCAGGGGTGGGACGGGCGGGGTCGGCCATCCGTGAGGGAACGCGGAGGGCGGTCCGTCACCGGGCTTCGGCCGGGGCGGGTCGGCCGGGATCACACCGGTGCGCGGGCGGACTCGGGTCGTCGGCCGCGGGTGTCGCCAAGGGCGTCGGCCGTGGCCGGCCCGGGCGTCAGCCGAGGGCCTTGACGGCCTGGTAGTAGGTCCAGGCGGTGCTGTCGCACGTGGTCTTCGTCGCGCCGCTGTAGTTGGCGCAGACCCGGCCCAGATCCGCGTACAGGGCGCTGTCGAGGCGCGCCTTGTTGGCGCTGAACGTGCCGGCGGCCTTGTAGTTGCGATAGCCGAAGTCGTGGCGGGCGCACGAGGTGGCGAACGGGAAGCCGAACGGGTTGTCCGGCGAGGTGGAGCAGTAGTCGGTGGACCAGTCGAAGGCGTACGCCGACCAGGCCGACTGGTTGGCCCGGGCGGCGACCCAGGTGTTGTAGCTCGACGCGCTGGTCTGGGTGAAGTTGGACAGGACCTGGGCCTTGTCCGCGGGGACCGCGCTTGCGGCTGTTGCGGTCGCCGTGACGGCTGCGAGGGCCATGGCCGAGGCGGCGAGGCCGGTGGCGAGTCTTCGGTGCATCCCAACACCTCCATGAGGCTGCGACCCGCCGATCGGGTTGCAGGTTCATGACATGGATGATCGGCACCGCGACCCCTCTTGCCTAGTCTCTGGACCCCAACAATCAATTAACTCGCGGGAGTTGGGGGGACATGTTTCATGCCCCCGACCACCATGACGGTCTATGGCTGGATGTGTTCCATGGGACAGCAGGTGTCCCGATCCCATGCCATTGGCCCCACCCCTGCTCCTCGACCGGTGTTCATGCCTCATGCGGGGCTGCGTTCATGGGTTCACGCGTTGATGGGTTCACGCGTTCATGCGTCCATGGCCGGCCCGTGTCCCTGTCCGCCCCGTGTTCATGTGTGGGGCTGCCCTGTTCATGTGTCCATCGCGGGCGGGCGCCGGAAGACGGGATCGGGTAAACGCTGGTGGCACCCGCACCCGCACCCGCACCCGCACCCGCATCCGCCCGCACCCGCACCCGCGCACCCGGACCGACGGCGGGTGTGACCGGATCGGTCCGGACCCGGACCCGATGCGGCCTGTCCGGGGGAGTGGCGGGGCGGTCAGAGTGGGGGCATGACCCGAGCACTGATCGTCATCGATGTCCAGGAATCCTTTCGTGCCCACCCGCTGTGGGAGACCATCTCCGAGCCGAAGATCGCCCAGCAGGTCGACCGGCTCGTCGGGCTCGCCCGGCGGGCCGGGGACACCGTCGTGTGGGTGCTGCACTCCGAGCCCGGCAGCGGCGACGTCTTCGACCCCGCCCTCGGCCATGTCCGGCTCATGGACGAGCTCCGGCGCGAGGACGGCGAGCCGCTGCTCCACAAGACCTCCCACAACGCCTTCACCACCACCAACCTCCAGCAGCTCCTGACGGAACGCGGGGTCCGCGAGGTCACCGTCTGCGGGATCCGGACCGAGCAGTGCGTGGAGACCACGGCCCGCGTCGCGAGCGACCTCGGCTACCGGGTCACCTTCGTCACCGACGCCACCGCCACCAACCCCATCCCGCACCGCGACGCCCCCGAGGGACAGAGCGTGGCGGACCTGCTGGCCGACCCCCGCACCCTGAGCGCCGAGGACGTCGTCAAGCGCACCGAGTACGCCCTGGCCGGACGCTTCGCCGCCATCGCCACGGTCGAGGCACTGGAGACCGCGGCCGCCTCTCGGGCATGATGACCGGATCGTGAGCCACGTCGTCTTCTTCCTGGTGCCCGGAGTCCATCTGCTGGACCTGGCCGGACCCGCGCAGGTCTTCTCCACGGCCGCCGACTTCGGGCACCCCTACACCCTCGGCTACGTCGCCGAGCGGCCGCAGATCCTCACCGCCCAGGGCCTGCCCCTGGTGACCGGGCTCGACTGGCCCGAGCTCGGCCCCGAGGACCTGATCGTCGTGCCCGGCTGGCGCGCGCTCACCCTCGCCGAGGGGCCCGCCATCGACGAGGCGAGCCTGCGGGTCCTCGCCGGCCACCACGCCCGCGGCGGCACCGTCGCCAGCGTCTGCGCCGGCGCCGACGCGCTCGGCCGGGCCGGGCTGCTCGACGGCCGCCGGTGCACCACCCACCACGACGTCCAGGACGAACTCGCCCGCCGCCATCCCCGGGCGGTCGTGGTCCGCGACGTGCTGTACACCCAGGACGACCGGGTCGTCACCTCGGCCGGCATCGCCAGCGGCATCGACCTCGCCCTGCATCTGATCGCCACCCGGCACGGCCCCGCGGTGGCCGCGCAGGTGGCCCGGGACATGGTGGTCTACGCCCGGCGCAACGGCCACGAACCCCAGGCCAGCGCGATGCTCCGGCACCGCTCCCACCTGGACGACACCGTGCACCGCGCCCAGGATCTCCTCGACGCCCGCTTCGACGGGCCGGTGCCCCTGCCGGAACTCGCCGCGGCCGTCGGCGTCAGCGAACGCACCCTCACCCGCCTCTTCGCCCGCGCGACCGGCGGCCTCACCCCCCTGCGCTACCAGCAGTCCCTGCGCCTGGAGCGCGCCGAGCATCTCATCAGCCGTGCCACCGGACCTAGCCCTCATGGCGCGTCCGTGCCACCGGACCTAGCCCTCATGGCGCGTCCGTGCCACCGGACCTAGCCCTCATGGCGCGCCCGTGCCACCGGACCTAGCCCCTTGGCTCGCCCGTGCCACTGGCCCTCAGCCCTCCTGGCCCGCCCCCGTGAGCGTCGTCCGCTGTCGCGCGGCGCGCACGGCCTCCGTCAGCGAGACGATGTCGTAGGCGCCGTAGTGACGGCGGCCGTTGACGAAGAACGTCGGCGTGCCCGAGACACCGCTGAGGTCGGCCGACTCCACGTCCCTGGCGATCCGGGCCGCGCCCGGGCCGCCCCGCAGGTCCTCGCGGAACCGGGCGCCGTCGAGACCGAGCCGGGCCGCGTACCGGAACAGGTCCTTCGCGCCCAGCTCGCCCTGGTGGCCCATGAGCAGGTCGTGCATCTCCCAATAGCGGTCCTGACGGGACGCGGCCTCGGCGGCCTGCGCGGCGAGCTGGGCGTTCGGGTGCACGTCGTTGAGCGGCAGATGCCGCCACACATAGCGGACGTCGCCGAAGTCGGCGAGCAGCTCGCGCACCACGGACTCGGCCAGACCGCAGTACGGACACTCGAAGTCCCCGTACTCGACGAGGGTCACCGGCGCGTCGAGCGGCCCGCGCACATGGTCGCGCTCCACGTCGACGGGCTCGCTCAGGTCGACGATCGCCTGCCCGGTGCCGAGCAGCGCCCGCGCCCGGGAGCGCCCGGTCAGGGCACCGAGCACCAGGGTGACGAGCCAGGTCAGCAGGAACGAGCCCGCGACCGCCGCCAGGATGCCGATCTTCGCCTGTTCCAGCCGGTCGCCCTCGAAGGCCAGCGACGCGATCAGCAGGGCCACGGTGAAACCGACCCCGGCCAGCGTGCCGCCCGCGGTGATGGCGCCCCAGCCCACCGGCGGGTGCAGCCGTCCCCGCGCGGCGCGGGTGGTGAGCCAGGTCCCGGCGATGACACCGACGGGCTTGCCCACCGTGTAGCCGAGCAGGATGCCGAGCGTCACCGGCGAGGTGAAGGCGTCGGCCAGCTGCCCCGCGCTCAGCGTGATACCGGCGTTGGCCAGGGCGAACAGCGGCACGATCACATAACTGGTCCAGGGATGGAACATCTGCTGGAGCCGCTCGTTCGGGGAGAGCGTCGAGGCGAGACCGCGTCGTACCGTGCGCTCCAGCTCCGGCGTCGGCTGCTCGCGAAAACGCCGGAACAGCCGGCTGGCGTGCTCCAGATCGCCGCGCTCGGCCGCGTACGCGTAGGTCAGCATGCCCATCGCCAGACCCGTCACCACCGGGTCGATGCCCGACTTCAGCAGCGCCACCCAGATCGCCACGCCCAGCACCCCGTACAGGGACGGGACCCGGGCCCCGATCGTGCGCCGCAGCAGCAGGACGACCGCGAACAGGGCCAGCGCCGTCAGCAGCGCGGGCACCTCGATGGTGTCGCTGTAGACGAGGACGACGACGGCCAGCGCCAGGAAGTCGTCCACGACGGCGATCGTGAGCATGAAGACCCGCAGCGCGCCGGGCAGCCGTGAGCCGAACACGGCCAGCATGCCCAGCGCGAAGGCCGTGTCCGTCGACATGGCGGCACCCCAGCCGTGCGCGTCCGGACCGTGGCCCGCGGTGACGGCCAGGTACACGACCACCGGGACCACCATGCCACTCAGCCCCGCCAGCAGGGGCAGCGTGACCCGGCGGCGCTCCCGCAGCTCGCCCAGGTCGAACTCGCGGCGCGCCTCGAGACCGACGACGAAGAAGAACAGCGTCATCAGCCCGCTGTTCACCCACGCGCGCAGGTCGAGCGACACCCCGCCCGATCCGAGGCGGACCGACAGCTCGGTGCTCCACACCTTCTCGTACGAACCGGGACCGAGGTTGGCCCAGGCCATCGCCACCAGGGCGGCGGCGAGCAGCACGGCCGCGCTGCCGGTCTCCGTGCGCAGGAACGCGTGCAACGGGCTGCGGGCGCGGCCACCGCACTCGGTGCGACCGGACATGGGCGAGGCGTCGGAAGGCATGGTCACCCTCCGATTCTCGCTCGGGACCCGACACTTCCCCACGCGGTGAGGATCTCGGGACCCGACACTTGCCCACGAGGTCAGGAGCTCCCGACCCGGCACTTCCCGACGAGGTCAGGATTCGAGAAGCGCCCGCGGCCTGTTTTCGCCTAGCGTGGCGCAAGGTGCGCCCTGACGGCCGCGCGACGCCGGCCGGAACGGGGCCGGCGATGCCGGCGGGAGGCGTGAAGGCGGCCCCGCCCGACAGATGGAGACACGATGAGCAAGGCCACGAGGACGGACACGCGGCAGTCCGCGCCGCACGGTGCCGACAGCCACGATCTGATTCGTGTGCTCGGCGCGCGCGAGAACAACCTCAAGGACGTCAGCATCGAGATCCCCAAGCGCCGGCTGACGGTGTTCACCGGTGTGTCCGGCTCGGGCAAGAGCTCCCTGGTGTTCAACACGATCGCCGCCGAGTCCCAGCGGCTGATCAACGAGACGTACAGCAGCTTCGTGCAGGGCTTCATGCCCACGCTCGCCCGGCCCGAGGTCGACGTCCTCGAAGGACTGACCACCGCGATCATCGTCGACCAGCAGCGGATGGGCGCCGACCCGCGCTCCACGGTCGGCACCGCCACCGACGCCAACGCGATGCTGCGCATCCTGTTCAGCCGACTCGGCAAGCCGCACATCGGCCCGCCCAGCGCGTACGCGTTCAACGTCCCCTCGGTCAGCGCGAGCGGGGCCATCACCGTGGAGCGCGGCGCCAAGACGGCCGTCAAGGCGAGCTTCAACCGCACCGGCGGCATGTGTCCGCGCTGCGAGGGCCGTGGCACGGTCTCCGACATCGACCTCACCCAGCTCTACGACGAATCCAAGTCGCTCAACGAGGGCGCGATCACCATCCCCGGCTACGGCTCGGACGGCTGGAACATGCGGCTCTACAAGGAGTCGGGCTTCGTCGACCCGGACAAGCCGATCCGCAAGTACACCAAGCGGGAGCTCCACGACTTCCTTCACCACGAGCCGACCCGTATGAAGATCGCGGGCATCAACATGACCTACGAGGGTCTGATCCCGCGGATCCAGAAGTCGATGCTCTCCAAGGACAAGGAGGCGATGCAGGCGCACATCCGGGCGTTCGTGGACCGGGCCGTCACCTTCGCCCCCTGCCCCGAGTGCGAGGGCACCCGGCTCAGCGAGGGCGCCCGCTCGTCGAAGATCAAGCGGATCAGCATCGCCGACGCCTGCGCGATGCAGATCAGCGACCTCGCCGCATGGGTCCGCGAGCTGGAGGAGCCCTCCGTCGCGCCCCTGCTCTCCGCGCTCCAGCAGACCCTCGACTCGTTCGTGGAGATCGGTCTCGGCTACCTCGCCCTGGACCGCCCCGCCGGCACCCTGTCCGGCGGCGAGGCCCAGCGCGTCAAGATGATCCGCCACCTCGGCTCCTCCCTCACCGACGTCACGTACGTCTTCGACGAGCCCACCGCGGGACTGCACCCGCACGACATCCAGCGGATGAACGACCTCCTGCTGCGGCTGCGGGACAAGGGCAACACCGTGCTCGTCGTGGAGCACAAGCCGGAGACCATCGTCATCGCCGACCATGTCGTCGACCTCGGTCCCGGCGCCGGAACGGGCGGCGGCTCCGTCTGCTTCGAGGGCACCGTCGAGGAACTGCGCAAGGGCGGCACCGTCACGGGCCGCCACTTCGACGACCGGACCCACGTCAAGGAGAGCACGCGCGAGCGCACCGGCACGCTGGAGATCCGTGGCGCGTCGGCGAACAACCTGCGGGACGTGGACGTCGACATCCCGCTCGGCGTGCTGGTCGTCGTCACCGGCGTCGCCGGCTCCGGAAAGAGCTCGCTGGTGCACGGGTCCGTGCCGGCCGACGAGGGCGTCGTCTCGGTCGACCAGGCGCCGATCCGCGGGTCACGGCGGAGCAACCCGGCGACGTACACCGGTCTGCTCGACCCGATCCGCAAGGCCTTCGCGAAGGCCAACGACGTGAAGCCGGCGCTGTTCAGCGCCAACTCCGAGGGAGCCTGCCCCACCTGCAACGGCGCCGGCGTCATCTACACGGACCTGGCGATGATGGCCGGGGTCGCCACCACCTGCGAGGACTGCGAGGGCAAGCGGTTCGACGCCTCGGTCCTGGAGTACCACCTCGGCGGCCGTGACATCAGCGAGGTCCTCGCGATGTCGGTGGACGAGGCCGCGGAGTTCTTCGGCGACGGCGAGGCGCACACCCCGGCCGCGCAGCGCATCCTCACCCGCCTCGCCGACGTCGGACTCGGATACCTCACGCTCGGACAGCCCCTCACCACGCTGTCCGGCGGCGAGCGCCAGCGGCTCAAGCTCGCCACGCACATGGCCGAGAAGGGCGGCGTGTACGTCCTCGACGAGCCGACCACCGGGCTGCACCTCGCCGACGTCGAGCAGCTGCTCGGCCTGCTCGACCGGCTCGTGGACTCCGGAAAGTCGGTCATCGTCGTCGAGCACCACCAGGCGGTCATGGCCCACGCCGACTGGATCATCGACCTCGGCCCCGGAGCCGGCCACGACGGCGGCCGGCTCGTGTTCGAGGGCACCCCCGCCGACCTGGTCGCCGCCCGCTCCACCCTCACCGGCGAACACCTGGCGGCGTACGTCGGAGCCTGACCGGACCATCGACACGTGGGACGAGGACCGGGGGCGGTCGTCGTCCCACGCGGTTACTGGTCAGGGAGCTCACCGGCGCCTGGCTCGCCGGTCCCGGGCGCGGTGCGCGAGGGACCGGCGAGTGCCGGATGCCCGTCCGGTCGTGGCGGGCCTCTCCGGCCCCCTCGGCTCCGCGCGCGCCCTGTCCGAAATGCACCTACGGTTGACGCATCCAGTGGCGCCGGCGGACACCGATTCCCTCCGCCTGCAGCGCCCCCGTCCGCGCATCAGGAGACCGGCAGCCATGACCACTGCATCAGACACCCCTGTCCTCGACACCATCGCCGCCATGACCGTCGACTCGGTCGAGCGGTGCGAACTGCCCACGGACCAGCTCCTCCTCACCCGTATCGCGGCCCTCGCGGCCTCCGACGCGCCGCCCATCTCCTACCTCGCGCACATCGACCCCGCCATCCAGGCCGACCTGACCATGGCTCAGGTGCAGGACGTCCTGGTGGCCATCGCGCCCATCGTGGGCACGGCCCGGGTCATGACGGCGGCCGGCAACATCGCGAGGGCGTTCGGTATGGCGATCGCGGTGGCCGAGGCCGAGATCGACTCGGAGGGCTAGGGCCCGTCTGACAATTCCCGTCTGCCCGGCGGGCCGCCCTCCGGGCGACGACGCGAATTGTCAGACAGGCCCTAGAACCCGTCCGACGGCAATCGTCGGACAGCGCCTCAGGGCGGACAGGGCCCTGGTGCCCCGGCATCGACGACCGGTGCCGGGGCACCAGGGCCCCGGTCACGACGGGACCCTGACCCCGGATCAGTCCTCGCTCGGTGGAGCGCCGCCCGGCGCGCCGGACCCGGGGACGCCTGGTGCGCCGGGCGGCGACGCCCCCTGCTGGAGCCTGCCCTGCTGGACCGCCGAGACCAGCAGCCGGGCAGCCACACCGATCAGCAGCACGTTCACCGCCATCTGCCCCGTGACCAGCGCCCGGGCCGTCTCGCTGCGTGCGGTGATGTCCCCGAAGCCGACCGTGCTGAAGACGGTCACGGTGAAGTAGAGGGCGTCGGTGCGCGTCAGCGCCTCACTGAAGCTGCTCGGCGCGCTGCGCTCCATCAGGTAGTAGACGATGGCGAACAGGAGCAGGTAGAGCGGGGCGCTGGTCGCCAGCGCCTCCATGGCCCGCAGTTCGGGCCGCCTGGCCCGGGTGATCTCGCGGATCTGCCAGGACAGGAGCACCCCCACCGCCGCGATGCCCGAGACGAGTGTGAAGACGGTCTTCGGGGAGAAGGATTTGTCGAGCGGCAGCAGGTAGTACAGGGTCACGAGGACCGCCGAGGTCAGCAGCGATCGCAGGGCGGAGCGGAGCGCCTCCCGATGGCGCCGCCAGAAACCCCTGCCCACCACTGTGCCCCGCCGCCTTCTGCCACGAACCGAGCGACGACCGTGCCGGCTCGTCGCGCCAGCCTCGCCGGTTCCGGCTGCTCCGCGCCGGAGGCGCACCAGCGGGTCACCGGGATGGCGGTGTCCCTCCGGGACGAAGGACGGCGGCGCGTCACCCACGCCGTGCGCGGGCGACGGGCCGCCGCCTGTTCCTGTGAGAGCCCCGGCAGCTAGATGCTTTTGGCTTCCACCTCCGTCAGCCCGTACCGCACGGCGATCGGGTTCCACAGCGTGGCGAAGTCCCGCTTGGCCTCGTTCGCCTCGTCGTCGTGGTCCTTGGGCAGGTCCGCGAGGGTGCGCGTCTCACTCTTCCCGCACGCGTAGACGCCGTACTCGTCGATCCAGTCGGCGGTCTGCGACACCCAGGAGGCGTAGCCCCGGTCGGCGTCGGCCGATGCCGACCAGGCCCGGGACAGGTCGCCCAGCGCCTCCGCGAGGTCGCCGTCCGCCTGCGGGGCGAGCAGGTCGACCTGCCGGGCGAGGTCGTCGCGCTTCCCCGCCACCTTGAGCAGGTCCTTCTGCGCGTCCCTGACCGGCCGTGATCCGTTCGAGCAGTTCTGGCCCGTGGTGATGGCCTTCGACACCCGTCCGCGCTGGAGGGCGCTCTCTCCCAGCAGGCTCTGTACCTGGTTGGCGATGTCCTCGGGCGACAGCTGTGACGCCGAGGGCGACACATCGGAGCCGGAGGGCACGGTGGACGGGTCGACGGGGGCGGCCGGGGCCGGCGTCGACGACGTGGAGGGGGCGCCGGCGCCCGGGGCGACGGCATCCTCGGTCGCGCGCGTGGTGTGCGACGAGGTGGCCGACCGGTCCGAGGTCAGCCACACCCCGGCGGCCGTGACGCCCCCGGCGACGACGGCGCTCGCCACGAGCGTCACCACGACGACACCCCACCCGATCTTGCGCCGTGCGGGGTGCGGCACGGGTGCGTGAACGACCTGCGGCATGGGGGCGTGAACGGCGTACGGCGCGGGGGCGTGAACGCCGTGCGGCACCGGCACGGAGGCGTGGACAGCAGGGTGCGCGGGTGCCCGAAGGGTCGGGTGCGCGATGCCGGGGTGCGGCATGCTGCCGGTCGGCAGGTTGGCGAAGGCGGGGGCGGCCGGGGGCGCGGGGGGAGCGGCCGCCGGGGTGGGCGCGGCCTCCGTCCCGGCTTCCTCGGCGCGGTGACCCTGCCCGGCGTCGGACGTCACCGTCGGGGCGTCGGCAGGAGCACCGACCGCGGTGGGAGCGGGCCCGGCCGACGGGTCCACGGGTACGGCGACTTCGTCCCCGTCAGTGGCCGGTTCGTCCGCCGATGCGGATGCCTTGTCGACCGACGTGGCCGGTTCGTCGGTGGGTTCGGCGGGTTCGACCGCCGCAGCGGCCGGTTCGTCCGTGGGGACGGCGGGTTCGTCCGCCGACGCGGCCACCGTGTTCGCCGCCGCGGCCACCGTCTCCGCAGACGCGGCCACTGTGTCCGCAGACGCGGCCGGTTCGTGCGTCGGTTCGGCGGGCTCCTCGGCCGACGTGGCCGGTTCGTCCGCCGGTTCGGTCGCCTCAGCCACAGGTTCGGCCTGCTCGTCGGCCGTCGCGGTCGACTCACCCGCCGGTTCGGCTGCCGGAGCGACGGTCTCCGTGGCCGGGCCCGCCGGGTCGGCTTCTTCGGTCGGGTTCGCCGCAGAGGCGGTCGACTCACCCGCCGGGTCGGTTTCTTCGGTCGGTTCGTCCTCCGCGGGACCCGGTTCGTCGGTCGGTGCGGTGGACCCGGCCGGTTCCGTGGCAGGGGCGGGCACCGTCTCGTCCGCGGTCTCCTCAGTGGAGGGCGCCGATCCCGCACCGTCGGCAGGGGCCGACTCAGCCGGTGCGGCCTCCGGTTCCGTCACCGGCGCCGACGGCACCGACGGTTCCAGGGACGGGGCGACGGCGGCCGGGACGACGGACGGAACCGGCACGGGGACGGGGACGGGGGCGACGGTCGGGGCGTGGGCGGGAGCGGGGGCCGTGAAGGCGACCGGCACGGCGGTCGACGCGGAGGTGCGCCGGCCCCCCAGCCGCTCGCGGACGGCCGAGAACCCGAGGACGTCCTCGATCCGCGCGATCCCGAGCCGGCGGGCCAACGCCGGTACGCCGAACGCGCCGAGCGCGGCCCACACCGTCGCCGCCAGCAGGACGCCGGGGACGGACGGTCCGACCGCCAGCGCACCGCCGTCGGTCGGCGAGATGTCCAGGAACATCGCGAACACGTAGGCCAGGGACGACCCGTCGTCGAACGAGGTCGACAGCTCGACGGCGATCCCCGTGGTCACCGCCAGCAGCAGGAAGCCCGCGACGAAGCACACCAGCGCGCGTACGGCGGCGGCGGGCCGAGCCGACTCCCGGAGGACACCCGCGCCCAGCACCACCGCGGCCACCACGCCGAGCAGCACGGACAGCCAGACCCATCCGCCGAGTTGGTGGAGGTCGAACAGGGAGACGGCGATGTCCGAGCCGTCGCCGCCCGGGTCCGAGGAGGAGTCCGTCATGACGAGCGTGTTCGTGAAGTCGACGGACGCTCCCGAACCGAGGGCCAGGAGGGCCGTACCGAGGTTCGGGGCGAGCAGCACCGCGGGTATCAGGGCGGAGAAACCGCCTTCGGACACCAGGAACACGACACCGACGACGCCGGCCAGCGCGACCGGGACGGCCAGCGCCAGACCCGCCCCGCGCGCCGCGCGGAGCCAGTCACCGAGGCCCGGCCGGCGGACGGTCCACGTTGACATCGATGTCCGGCAGAGCGTGGGGAACAGCACCACGGACGCCAGCACCAGGGTCCACCCGGCCGCGCGCAGCGGGGAGCAGGTCACCGACAGCGCGATGTCCGGAAGGTGCATCAGACGCGCCAGGTACGGCGCCGACGTGTCGGAGGTGTCCGACTGGGCCGGAGCGACCGAGGTACCGGCCGCCCAGGCGAGCAGGAGCGACCCGAGCACGGCCGACAGCACGCTGCGCACGCCGAGCAGCAGGGATTCGCCGGTGTCGAGGTGCTTTCCGGCGGCCGCCGCGCCGCGGAGGTAGATGCGGCCGCCGAACCACAGGGCCGCCGCCCACAGCAGCGTCACTCCCAGCGGTACGAAGGAGAGTTCCAGCGAGGCCAGCGGCGAGCCCTGCTCTGCCAGTTCGATTCCGGGCCGGGCGCCGAGGGCGGACAGCACGACGGCGAGTGCCGTGGGGAAGGCGTCGCCGAAGGGGACGTCCTCGGCGGTCGACGCCAGGATCAGGGACAGCAGCAACAGGAGCGCCGCCGGCAGGGCGGCGATGCGGGCGGGCCCGACCCAGTCGCCCTTCAGCAGACGGGTCAGGGCCGTCGTCGCGGCGGACGGCGTCTGCCCGGCGCCCGGGGCGGCCGGCGGCGATGAGGGAAAGGGCGGCGGCGTCGCCGGGGACGGGGCGGACGCCGGAGCGGCGGTCGGCCGGCCGCACGAGGCGCAGTGGAGCGCCTCGACGGTCACGGAGCCACCGCAATGCGGGCAGAAAGCAGGCATCGGTTCCCTCGGTGAAAACAGCTGAGCAGATGTGAAGGTGGTGAAAAGGCCGGAGCGGGCTCCTCTTCGCGGGGAGGCGAAGAGAACGGGGCCTGTCGGCAGGCCCGGGAATCGGCGCGGCCCGACGCCGTCGCCGGCCGTGGAGCACGGCCGGTGCGGGGTGTCGTGACCGATCGGCGGCCCGAGGTCAGCGCTCCGTCGGAGCGTGCCGCCGAAGATCCCGGGGTGTGGCCCAGGGTGTGGCCCAGGGCGTGGCCGCTAATCGTGCCGCGCGGGTGAGACGGGTCGTCAAGAGCTCTCTCAGGTCGTCTGGATGTGAAGATCATGTAAGCAAGATGTGGTCATAGATATCAGGGCGTGAACTCGTGATCAATAGATTCGGGGCAAGTAGCTGCGGGTTGCACGAGTCGCCTGAGGCATCCTTGTCGGCGGCCGGGTCCGGGGGAGCGGGTCCGGTGGTGCCAACTCGGCTTTCCCTCAGGCGACTTCGCGTGCGGTGCGGTGGCGCGGTGCGGTCGTCTCCGGGTCTCAGGGACGGATGAGCGTCACCTCGCGGCCGTGGGCGTCCTGGACGGCGGGGGACCAGTCGCCGGTGCAGTAGACGGACACCTCGCTCATCGAGCCGTCCCGCACCTCGGCGCGCAGCATCTCCCGGCAGTACCAGGTGCCTTCGGCGTCCTCCCAGCGCTCCTCGAACTCGAGGACCATCCCGGTCCCGGTGACGTCCACGCGGTGGCGTGGAACGGTGCCGAGGGCGGGGTGGCTGCCTTGGCGCAGGGCGACGAGGTTGTCGCGGCCCGCCGTCTGGAGCCGCCACTGGGGCAGACTGAAGTCGACGAACACATCGTCCGTGAACAGCCCCTCGGGGGCGCTGTTCGTCTCCAGGAACTCCACGAACAGATCGGCGAGTTCCTTGGCCCGGCGGGCGTCGAGGGCGCTCATGACGTCGCCTCCGCGAGATTGCGGCCGACGGTCCGCATGGTGCGGTCCAGCTCGGCGGTGGGGCTGAACTCGACGACCTCGGTGCCCGCGAAGAGGAGGGGCAGATGCCCCGGCGCGCCGTAGTAGGCGTCGCCCGCGTGGAAGACCTCGTCGTGGTCGGCGTACCGGAACACGATCTTTCCGGAGAGCACCTGGCCCCAGTGCGGGCACTGGCACCGGTCGTCGGGCAGCCCCCGGAAGAGCGGACCCGGATCCATGTCCGCCTTCATGGTCTCGTACGAGACGGTGTACGGGCCGACCTCGGCGTACCGGCCCTCGATCACCGGCTCGTCGACCTTCAGTTCCGCTTCTGCCTTGGCTGTGCGCGGCATGACGTCCGCCCTTCGTTCCCCGGCCGTACCCGGTTCCGTACGGCGCCTTCACCCCACAGGCGTGAGGCCGGACGGCACGATGTGAGGTGCGGGCTCACCCGGTCCCGGCCCCCGCTCGGACGTTCCGGGCTCACAGCCGCCAGGCGGGCGGGTTCTCCGGCTCGTAGACGCACAGGGTGCCCGTGCGGACGGCGGTCCCCAGGTGGCGTCCCAGCTCCGGGTGCACCTCGGCGACCCGGCGTACGGCGGCGCGGACCCGGGCCGTCACGGCCGTACGGGCGCGTTCGGCGGGGGAGCCGGCGCGGCGGACCCGGCCGCCGATGCCGTAGGCGGCGGACAGCTGACGGACGAGCGCGTCCTTCTCCTCGGCGATCCGGCGCGACCGTGCCGCGTCCCCGGCGGTGTCGGCGTCCTCGGCCTCCTCCTCCAGCTCGCGCAGCCGTCGCCGGTACGCGGCCCGCGCGGTGGCGTCGACGACCTCGCCCAGATCGCCGGGAGCGTGCAGATCACCGGCGTCCGTCCCGGCGGGGCCGGCGTCACCGGCGGTGCCACCGGGGGACGCCAGGTCGACCGCCGGGACCGGGGTGCCGGGGCGGCCGAGAAGCACCGCGATGTCGTGCAGACCTTTGCTGTCGGGCAGGCGGGCCTCGCGGCCGGCGTACACGAGGAGCCACAGGGGGCCTTCGCGGCGGAACTGTGGTGCGGGGGGTGGCGGGGCGTCCGCCTGCGGCCCGGTCGCGCCCGGTCCGGCCGTCCCCGGCCCCCTCGCGCCGGCTCCCGCCGGGCCGGCACCCGGGGACGCGCCCGGTCCGGCAGTTCCCGGGCCCGTCACCCCGGTTCCCGCCGGATCCGCCCCCGGCCCCCTTACGACGGTTTGTGTCGGGTCCGCACCCGGTCCCCTCAGGCCGGTTCCCGCCGGGACCCCGGTCCGCACGTCGCCAGAGCCTGTTTCGGGCGGGCCGTCACCCCGCCCGCCCTGTACCGGCGGGGCGTCGCTGAGCCCGCCCTGCATCGGCGAGCCGCCATCCCGTCCGCTCAGCGCCGGTGAGCCCTCACTGCGCCCGCCCGCCACGGGCAGGTCCTCACCCCGCCCATCGGTCCCTGGCGGGGCGCCGCTCAGCTGACCCCGCACCGGTAGGCCATCTTTCCGCCCGCTCTGCACCGGCGGGCGCTCACTGCGCCCGCCCGTCAACGGCGGGTTGTCTTTCCGCCCACCTTGCAACTGCGGGCCGTCATCCCGCCCGCCATGCACCGGCGGGGCGTCGCTAGGCCCGCCTTGCATCAGCGGGTCGTCACCCTGCCCATTCTGCACGGGTGGGCCCTCACTCCGCTCGCCCCGTACCGGCGGGCCCTCGTTCAGTCCGTCCCGCAGCCGCTCGGTGTCGGCGCGGAGCTCCGGCGGTGCCGGTACGGCCGGCCCGGGCGTGGTGTCCGTCCGCGGGATCGCTCGCTCCGCCGCCGTGCCGGTGAACCCCGCGGACCCCGCTGCCGGGGACGTTCCCGGAGTCTCCTCCGCGATGCGCTCGGCGAGCGCGGACGCCCCCGCCTCGGCCGCGGCCCGTACGGCGCGGTCACGGTGCGCGCGGGCCGCCCGCCCGTCCCCCATGGACCGGGCCAGGAGCGCCAGATGACGGTCCACCGGGCCCCGGATCGCCGCGCCGATGCCCTCCACCGCGAACAGGCCCGCGTACGGTGCGAGGGCGTCGTAGAGCGAGGACGCGGCCGCATGGGTGCCCACCGCGCCGACCGTCTCCGCGGCCTGCGCCATCGTCGGCAGCCACTCGCTGTCCCGGGGCAGGGTGGGCAGGGCGGGCAAGACTCCGGCGAGGCGCCGCGAGGCCTCCTCCGGCTGCCCCGACTGCGCCGCGATGAGCGCCAGGGTGACGCGCGGCCACACCCCGGGCATCCGCTCCAGAGGCGCCCGCTCCCGGAGCCTTCGCAGGTTGTCGCGGTCGCCGGAATCCGCGTAAAGGCACCAGCGCTGCGTCTCCGCGAGCAGGGCGGCGTTGGGGCTGCCCGCCGCCCCGCCCAGTGCCTCCACCTCGTCGAGCGCGGCGGCACAGTCCGCGTGACGTCCCTCCATCAGCGCCCGGGTGCCGCGCCACAGGGGCACGTACCAGGCGTAGAGCGGCTGACGCAGAGGCCGGGCCGCGGTGTCGTACGCGGCTGCCTCGGCGTCCGCCCCGGCGAACTCGCCGGTCTCCATGAGCGCGACCAACCGCAGCCGCCTGCCGAGGAGTTCGAGCGGGAGGTCGTGCCGGGCGCGGGCCCCGTCGATGATCTCCCGGGAGCGGTCGAGGCGTTCGCGGCAGTGGTCGGGTCCCGACCGGGCGTCGCACAGGGCGGCCAGGGCCGGTCCGAGGGCGGCCGGGTCCTCGGCCTCGCGTGCCGCGGCCACCGCCTCCTGGGCGAGCGCGACCCGGTGTTGCTCGGGTTCGAGGAACCCGGCCGCGAGCGAGAGCCGGGCGGTGACGGCGGCGCGCAGCGCGGCGTGCGCCGCGTCGCCCGCGAGGGCGGAGCGGGCCTCGGCGAGCAGGTCGGCCTGTTCGCGGTCGGCCGCGTCGACCTCGAAGCCGGCGGGGCCCGTGCCCAGGCCCAGAGCGGCCCGCGCCAGCAGATCGGGACGGCCCGCGCGCCGGGCGAGCGAGGCGGCGCGCAGCAGTGCCGCCCGCGACTTCTCCCAGTCCCCGGACCCGAGCCGCGCCGCCCCGAGCCCCAGCAACACCTCGACGAGCGTCCCGTCGGCGACACCCTCCCGGCTGCCCGCCCCGCTGACCTCGCCGATCCCGGCAGTCCCGGCGGCCGAGGTCTGGACGGCGTCCTCGCGGCCGGTGCCTCCGTCACCGTCGGGTCCGTTTCCGGCGCCGCTGCCTGCCCCAGGCGTCCCGGTGGTCGAGGTCCGTACGGCGTGACCACGGTCAGTGCTTCGGCCGCCCGCGGGCCCGTGCCCGACCCCGTCGCCAGCCCCGGTTGTACCCGTGGTCTGCACGGCGCCCCCGCGGTCGGCGTCTCCATCACCGTCGGGTCCATTGCCGGCACCGTCGCCGACCCCCGGCGTTCCGGCCGCCGTGGTCGGGACAGCGTCCCTGCGGCCGGTGTCACCGACACCGGCGGGCCCGTACCCGGCGCTCTCGGGCCCGTACCCCGCACCGGCGCCGGCGGTGGTCCCGGCGGCCTCCGAGATGTCGGCTCCCGCGGTCGCGTACGCCTGTACCGCCCTCCCGTACCAGCGGGCCGCCTCCTCGAACGCGAGGAGCGCTGCGGCGCGGTCGGCGGCCTCGTGGCAGTGTTTGGCGGCCTCGTGGGCGTGTTCCGGGCCCGCGAGGAGGAGATGGTGGGCGACCTCGGCCGGACCCGTGTCACGGCCGCGCCGGGCGTGGCCGGCCAGTACGGTCGCCAGCGCGCGGTGCAGCTCCGCCCGCTCGGCCGGCCCCGGCCTGCCGGACAGGGCCTCGCGCAGGAGATCGTGTCGGAAGCGACCCTCGTTCGCCCCGGCCTCCGCCAGCAGCCCGGCCCCCGCCGCCTCCCCGAGCAGTGTCCTCACCTCGTCGAGGGGAACGGCCGCGGCCTCGGCGAGCACGTCGAGCCGGAACCGGGTGCCCAGCAGGGCGGCGAGATCCAGCAGCCGGGCGGCCCGGGGCGACAGTCCGGCGGTACGGGCGCGCACCGCGTCCCGGATCCGGACCGAGACGGCCGTCGCCGTGGCCCCGGGCGCGGGACCCTCGACTCCGCCGCCCGACCGGAGGACTTCGGTCACGAAGAACGCCTCGCCGCCCGTGTACCGGGCCAGGGCGTGCACCGCCGAGGGCGCGGGTGTGCGGCCCGTCGCCGCGTCGAGCAGCGCCGCCACGTCCTCGTCCCGCAGCGGCCCCACCGGCAGCACGCTTCCGCGGCGCAGCAGCCGGGCGCGGGCCCAGCCGCGGTCCTGCCACGCGGCGTCGTCGTCCCGGGCCGTGGCCAGAAGCAGGACCCGGGCCCCGCGCACCGCGTCCGCGGTCTCCATGAGCAGCCGCAACGAGGAGGCGTCGGCCGCGTGGACGTCGTCGAGGACGAGCAGCAGCGGCCGCCGCCGGGCCACCGTGGTCAGGATCTCGGCGACGTCCCCCGCCAGTCTCAGCCGCGCCGCCTCCGGGTCCACCTCGGCCGGTCCGTGTGCCGCGGACCCGGCGAGCACCGCCCGCAGCGGGGGTGAGGCGGCGGCCAGCCGCCCGCAGCGCACGTCGTCCACGACGAGTTCGCGCAGCAGCCGGGACCAGGGCCTGAGCGCGTGTTCCACGGCGTCCGGCGGACACCACGTCCACAGCGTGCGAAAGCCCTCGGCCCGGGCGGCGGCCTCCTCGGCGACGCACGTCTTGCCCGCCCCCGCCGGTCCCGTCAGGGTGACGAGTCCGCCCCGGCCGACGGCGGCTTCCTCCCGTGCCCGGCTCAGCTCGCCGAGCACGTCCTCGCGTCCCACGAACGGGAAGCCCGTCACCATGGCAGTCCTCGCCGGTCCCTCGCCGCAGCGCTCTCCTCTTGAGCCTAGGCAGGGCGCGCGCGGGCCGCGAGGCGCCGGGAGGAGAGGAGGCCATCCGGTGCCGGGCCGCCCGCTGGGCCCGAGAAGCGGTGACGACGGGGGAGGAGGGCAGGGGGTGCCCGGGCTGGCGGGGCGTACGTGCCCAGGGCCGGACGCGTCCGAGGCTCCGCCGCCCGCCGGTGCGGCCGGCGGGAGGGGCGTCCGGGCCGCCAGGGCTGTCGGGCTGCACGTCGGGCCGGGCCACATGGGGACGACCGGCGGGGGGGCCTCCCGGGGCCGCCAGGGATGCCGGGCTGCGCGGCGGGCCGGGCCACGCGGACGCGGGGCGGAAATCAACTCGTGTGCCCCGACAGCCGGTTGATATCAAGAGGGATGACCACACACGATCTCGATCCGCTGCAGCGCCTGCTCGCCGAACGCGCCTGTGAGCGGCTGGTCCTGGAGCTGGTGCGCCGGCTCGACCTCGGTGAACCGGGCACGGTCTGCGACCTGTTCACGGCCGACGGCGTCTGGCAGTGGCCCGACGACGAGCGACGGATCGTGGGCCGGGACGCCCTGCGCGCCTATTTCGGCTCGCGCCCTGCGGACCGCCTCTCCCGCCGGATGTGCAGCAACATCCTGATCACCCTCGACTCGCCGGACACCGCGACCGCGACGACCTACTTCGTCACCTACCGGGTCGACGGTCACACCGAGGGAACCCTGGTCCCCACCCCGCTGCCCGCGAACGCGGGCCACTACGAGGACACGTTCCGCAGGGTCGACGGCGAGTGGCTCATCGCGAGCCGCACCCTCTTCCTGGCGTTCGGCGGGCCGACGCGGAGGCTGGACCCGACGGACGGCTCCCCCGCTCCCCGGTGATCCCGGTGGCCCGGCGCGGACGGCGGGCCGGCCGCGGTCAGTCGACCGCCGCGCGGTAGGGGCGGAAGAACGCGCGGAGTTCCTCCGCGTAGAGCTCGGGTTCCTCGAAAGGGGCGAAGTGGCCGCCGCGGGGCGGCTCGGTGAGGCGCACGAGGTTCGTCGTGCGTTCGAGCCAGGCCCTCGGCGGGCGGACGAGGTCCCCGGGGAACAGCGAGAAGCCGGAGGGCACCTCGACCCGGCGGGCCAACTGGGCCGCCGGGAGGGCCGCGTTGGCGGCGTACATCCTCATCGACGAGCCGATCGTCCCGGTGAGCCAGTAGAGCGTCACGTTCGTGAGGATCTCGTCCTTGGTGAAGGCCCGCTCGACGTCGCCGCCGCAGTCGCTCCACGCCCGGAGCTTCTCGACGATCCAGGCGGCGAGCGCGGCCGGGGAGTCGTTCAGACCGACGGCGGCTGTCTGGGGTCTCGTGCGGTGCATCGCGGCGTACGCGCCCTCGGCGGCGCCCCAGGCCGCGGCGTCCGTCAGCCACGCGCGCTCCTCGGGCGTGAGATCGGCCGGGTCCCCGGTGAACACGGGCAGTCCGCCGTCCATGCGGTGTACGGCCACCACACGGCCGGGGTGGTCCAGTGCGAGGTAACGGCTGACGTGGCTGCCGATGTCACCGCCGGCCGCGCCGAACCGCTCGTACCCGAGGACGTCCATGAGCCGGGCCCACAGACCGGCGACGGCGACGGAGTCGAGCGGCGCTCGGGCCGGGCGGTCGGAGAATCCGTAGCCCGGCATGTCGGGCACGATCACGTCGAAGGCGTCGGCGGGGTCGCCCCCGTGCGCGCCGGGGTCCGTCAGCAGCCCGATCACCTTCGTGTACCGCCAGAACGAGTCCGGCCAGCCGTGGCCGAGCACCAGCGGAAGGACGGGGGCGGCCGGGGCCACGGCCCGGGCGTGCACGAAGTGGATCCCGAGCCCGCCGAGCCGGACGCGGAAGCGGGGGAGCCGGGCCAGCTCCGCCTCCCGGGCCGGCCAGTCGAACCCATCGGCCCAGTACGCCACGAGCTCGCGCAGATAGCCGAGGTCGGTCCCGAGGGACCACCCGGCGTCCTCGGGGGCGTCCGGCCAGCGCGTCGCGCGCAGCCGTGACCGCAGATCCTCGAGCGCGGCCGGGTCGGTGCGCGCGGTGAACGGCTCGGGGCGGGAAGAGTCGTCGGACATGCCCGCATCCTAGGGAGCGGTCCGGTCGGTTCTGGGTCACCGGCTCCCACCGTGGTCGCGCGGGCCTCCGGACGGCCGCATCGCGGTGAACCGGAGGTGACGCGGCGGCGTACGGCCCTCGCCCGCCGCGTACAACCATCGGTGCCGGGCGCGGGTCTTGTGGGACACCAGCCGTCGGGATGCCCCGTCGCGCCGTCACCGTCCTCAAGGGGTGCGTCTTGTCCTCGCGAAAGCTCCGCCTGCCCGCGGCCGCAGCGGCCGCCGTCGTCCTGGCCGTCACGGGTGCCGCGCCCGTCGTGGCCTCCCCGGGCCATGCCCCGGCGACCGCCCGCACCGCCGCCGTCCCGGGCGCGGTCCGGGCCGACTTCGACGGGGACGGATACCTGGACGTGGCGATCGGCGCCCCCGGCGGCACGGTCAACGGCCGTGCCGGGGCCGGGTACTTCACCGTCGTCTACGGCATGGGCCAGGGCCCCGACGGCATCAAGCGCCAGGTGATCAGCCAGAACCGCTACGGAATCCCCGGCACGGCGGAGGCGGGCGACCGCTTCGGCAGCGACCTGACCGCCGCGGACCTCGACGGCGACGGATACACCGACCTCGTCGTCGGCTCGCCCGGCGAGGACGTCGGCAGCGCCCGTGACGTGGGGCGTCAGACCGTCCTGTGGGGGAGTGTGGGCGGACTCGTCACCGCGGCGATCGTCGGCGAGGGCAGGGCGGCGACCCGGGCCGGCGACTTCAACGGGGACGGCCACATGGACCTCGTCACGGCGTACGAGACGCGGTACGGGCCGATCAGCCGCGCCGGTGTCCCGGCCCGCACGGGTCCGCTCGTCGACGCGGACGTCCGGGTCTACGGGATGGCCCAGGGGGACGTGGACGGCGACGGCACGACCGACCTCGTCATCAGCGCGGGACCGTGGGACTCGGACGGAGACGGGACGGTGCCCCCGCCCCGGCTGCAACTCCTGTGGGGTACCAGGGGCGGCTTCGCGGAGGGCCCGCTCATCGCGCCCGCCGACACCGTGTCCGCCGACAGCATCGCCCTCGGGGACGTCGACCACGACGGCCGCCCGGACGTCGTCTTCGGCCGCAGCACCGCCCCCGGAGGCGGACGCGTGGGCGTGGTCCGGGGCGTGCCCGGCGGATTCGCCGCGCGGGCCACCCTCATCGGCCAGGACACCCCCGGAGTCCCCGGGACGGGCGAGAGCGGCGACCGCTTCGGCACCGACGTCTCCGTCGGGGACGTCACCGGCGACGGCTACGACGACGTCGTCGCCGGGATACCCGGGGAGGACCACGCCGGACGCACCGACGCCGGCACCTTCGCCGTCCTGCGCGGGAGCGCGGCCGGTCTGTCCGGCGGCGCCGTCCAGGTCTTCAGCCAGAACACGGCCGGCGTGCCCGGCACGGCGGAGAACGGCGACGCGTTCGGCGCCCGTACCGCCGTCGTCGGCGGGTACGTCGTCGTCTCGGCGCCCAAGGAGAACAACGGCAACGGGGGCGTCTGGGTCTTCCGCGGCACCGCCTCGGGCCTCACCGCCGACGGATCGGTGAGCTACGGACCCCACGCCCTCGCCGCGCCCGAGACCGGCGCCCAGCTCGGGGCCGCGCTCCAGCGCTGACCCCCGGCCGCGCACCCGGCCCCACCGACATCAGCCCGCCCGCGTTCCCCGGCCCCCACCGGATTCAGCCCGCCCGCTCCCCGTACGCCGCCCTGCTGGCCTCGATCTCCGCGATGTGCTCCATCGCCCAGCCGGCCAGGGCCAGGGCCGGCGGGATGAGGCTGCGGCCGGTGGGGGTCAGCGCGTACTCCACCCGGGGCGGGACCTCCGCGTACACCGTCCTCGACACCAGGCCGTCGCGCTCCAGGTTCCGCAGCGTCAGCGTCAGCATCCGCTGCGAGATGCCCGGGATCTGCCGCTGCAGATCCGTGAACCGCAGCCGGCCCCCTTCGAGGGTCGTCACGATCAGCAGCGTCCACTTGTCGCAGATCCGGTCGAGGACGGCGCGGATCGTCTGTCCGCCGTCCCCCCGGATCATGCAGGTGTGCTCGTACTGCGACACGACAGCTCCCTGTGGGTAGCGCACATCCCTGTGCCTTTTGTGGACCCCTCGTCAGTAACTCATCATGGGGCAACTTACGCCTGGTAACCATCGTGCGAGGGGCCGCCATGAACGTCGCCTACTGGATCGTCGCAGCGCTGCTCGCGGCCTTCTACCTCTATGCCGGAGGCATCAAGATCCTGCGGACGCAGGAGCAGTTGCGGCCCATGATGGGCTGGGTCGACCGCATTCCCATGCCGGTCGTGCGGGGCATCGGGACACTGGAGGTCCTCGGCGCCGTGGGCCTGGTCCTGCCGCCGCTCACCGGGATCGCGCCCGGGCTCGCCGTCGCCGCCGCGACCGGTCTCGTCCTCGTCCAGATCGGCGGCATAGCCGTCCATCTCGCGCGCGGCGAGGCGCGGATGATCGGCCTCAACATCGTCCTGCTGGCCGCCGCGGCGGCGGCCGTGTGGCTGGGCACCACCTGGCTCTGACCCGTCCGGCACGCGGCAACGCGAAGGGCGGGGGCCCGGCACAGGATGCCGGGCCCCCGCCCTCGGAACGCGACCGCTCAGGTGCGGTAGGCGTAGTACGCGGCGTTCGGGTACGACGCGATGATGCTCGCCAACGACCGGTTGTAGGTGTTGGTGGAGTGGTACGACAGGTACGGCACACCCTGGGGGCTGCGGTACGTGACGATCATCGTGTGGTCCTTCGACCCGTCCTTGTTGAAGTCCATCTGGACGACATCACCGATGTCGGCCTGATAGACGTTCGCGAGGCTGGTGACACGCTTCGAGGACAGCGCGAACCACGAGAACTCGTTGACACCGACGAACGAGTCCGACTGGATGTCCGAGTTGCCGAACCACTTGTGGAAGTCGTTCACGTAGCCGGGAACGTGCTTCCAGCCGCCCGCCTTCAGGGACTGGCTGACGAAGTTCGTGCAGTCCCCGCCCGCGCCCTCCCCGTTGAAGTTCGGGTACGCCGGGTTGTAGTTCTTCCAGTACTTCGCGGCGTACGCGGCCATGGCCTTGTAGTCGTAGCCCGACGCCGTGAAGTTCTTCGCCTTGGCGGGCGCCGGCCACGTGGTGGCGGAGCGCGTCGCCGACGGCGGCGTGCTGTCACCGGTCATCGGCGTGGCGACGAACGCCGTGGCCTGGACCTGGTTGACCGCGACCCCGTCGTCCGTGTCACGGACGTTCGTGAGCTGCCAGTTGCCCTCACGGTCGGCCTTGAACGTCAGCGTGTGGTGCGCCTCGAAGCCGGTGGTCTTCGGCTCCGTGCCCGTGGCCTTGTCGTAGGCCAGGGTCGTCGTCTCGGTGACGTCGACCGAGGCGTGACGGCCCTTCACCCGCGTACGGTCCAGCGTCACCTTGGTGTTCGCCGAACGGTACTTCTCGCCCAGCTCCGCCAGACGGGCCTTGCGGCTCTCCAGCTTCGCCAGCGCGGACTTCTCGGCACGCGACTGGGCCGAGGACAGCCGTACGTCGCCGGAGAACCGCGACGTCTTCTGCTTCGCTCCGTCGTCGCCCACCAGGGCGTCGGTGCGGTCGGTGAAGACCGCGTCCGCCAGCCGCTGGAAGGTCGCCTTCGTGGCGGCGTCCACCGTGGGGTCGGCGACACTCGCCGCTCCCGCGGACCAGTTGGGCAGCAGGGCTGCGCCGGCGACGACCGAGGCGGCCGCCGCGCCGACTATGGTTGCGCGTTGCCGCTTACGGCTCAGTTTCCTTGATTTCAATGGGGATCCCCTCTACACCGGTATTCGATACCGGAGCCGCATCCTCGCACGGCGTGTGTGCCTCCTGTGAAGGGGGTTGCCGAAGCGGTATCAAGGCGTCGTGGTGGAAAGCCGCAGCTAGGCGCTCGTGCGGGCAATCCCGGCGCCGGCCCGCTCCCGCCCCGCCGGGGCCACCGCGCCGGAAGCCTCCGGGGCCACCGTGCCGGACATACGCCGATGTGGGTGGTGGGGCGTCACATACCGGTGTGAGACGTCGTACTGAAGGGGAGGGCGTTGCGCCGGACGCCCCGGGGCGGGACCGTCGCCGGGAGGCGTGACCGGCCGGGACGCCCGTGTCCGCACCGGGCGCCGCGGTACGCAGGGTCGGCGGGCGGCGTCGACGGTCCGACGCGAGTTTCGCCGGGCCGGCCCCGGTCCGCCGGTCGGCACGCGCAGTTGGCGGGCGGCGTCGACACCGCGACGCGAGCACGCCGGGCCGGCCCGGTGGGTCCGGCCACGTACCCTCGTCACCGTGCCGGCATCCCCCTTGCATCGCGTCGCCGTCCTCGTGCTCGACGGGGCCAAACCGCTCGATGTCGGCATCGCCGCCCAGGTGTTCACGACCCGGGCGAGCATGCCCTACGAGGTCCGTGTGTGCGGCGCCGAACCCGGACTGGTCACCGGCGGCGACGGCCTCTCATACCACGTCGCCCACGGGCTCGAACAACTCTCCTGGGCCGAACTCGTCTTCGTCCCCGGCTACCGGCACCCGGACCGGGAGGACCCGCCGCCCGCCGTCGTCGACGCGCTGATCGCCGCCCACGCACGGGGTGCCCGGCTCGCGGCCATCTCCACCGGCGCGTTCGCGCTCGCCGCCACGGGACTGCTCGACGGCCGGCGCGCCACGACGCACTGGCACTACACCCGGGCCCTCGCGGCGAAGCACCCGCTCGTCAACGTCGACGAGAACGTCCTGTTCGTCGACGAGGGGAGCGTGCTCACCTCGGCGGGCGCCGCCTCCGGCATCGACCTGTGCCTGCACATCCTGCGCGGCGACCTCGGCGTGGCCGCGTCCAACCACGCCGCCCGCCGTCTGGTCGCGGCCCCCTACCGCAGCGGCGGCCAGGCCCAGTACGTGCCCCGCAGCGTGCCCGAACCGCTGGGCGAACGCTTCGCCGCCACCCGCGAATGGGCCCTGCACCGGCTCGGCGAACCCCTCACCCTGGAGACGCTCGCCCAGCACGCGGCCGTGTCGCCCCGCACCTTCTCCCGGCGCTTCGCGGAGGACACCGGCTACACCCCCATGCAATGGGTCATGCGGGCCCGCATCGACATGGCCCGCGAGCTCCTGGAGCGCTCGCAGTGGAGCGTCGAGCAGATCGCCGCGGGCGTCGGCCTGGGCACCGGGGCCAATCTGCGGCTGCACTTCCACCGGATCCTCGGCACCTCCCCGAGCGAGTACCGGCGCACCTTCACCCAGGGCGAATGACCCGCGCGGACGGTCCCCGGCCTGCGCAAAGCGCCCGGTGGGCACCCTGGCGCGATCCTTGCGGACCATGGCGATCTCGCCGCTGTCACCGACCCCGGCGGCGCGCGAACCTGGAGGGGAGCCGAAGGGACACCACTCATGACACGTATCGCCATCAATGGATTTGGCCGCATCGGACGCAACGTTCTGCGCGCCCTGCTGGAACGCGACACGGACCTCGAGGTCGTCGCGGTGAACGACCTCACGGAGCCCGCCGCCCTGGCACGGCTGCTCGCCTTCGACTCGACCTCCGGCCGCCTGGGCCGCCCGGTCACGGTCGACGGCGACACCCTCGTCGTGGACGGCCGTCGCATCAAGGTGCTGGCGGAGCGAGACCCGGCACAGCTGCCCTGGGCCGAACTCTCCGTGGACGTCGTACTGGAGGCCACCGGCCGCTTCACCTCGGCCAAGGCGGCCGGGGCGCACCTCGACGCCGGTGCGCGCAAGGTGCTCGTCAGCGCCCCGGCCGACGGCGCCGACGTCACGCTGGCGTTCGGCGTCAACACCGACGCCTACGACCCGGCCCTGCACACGATCGTCTCGAACGCGTCCTGCACGACCAACGCGCTCGCCCCGCTCGCCTCGGTCCTCGACGACCTGGCCGGAATCGAGCACGGCTTCATGACGACGGTGCACGCCTATACCCAGGAGCAGAACCTCCAGGACGGTCCGCACCGCGACCCGCGCCGGGCCCGTGCCGCCGGCGTCAACATCGTGCCGACCACGACCGGCGCCGCCAAGGCGATCGGCCTGGTGCTGCCCAACCTCGACGGCAAGCTCTCGGGCGACTCGATCCGGGTGCCGGTGCCGGTGGGCTCGATCGTCGAGCTCAACACCACCGTGTCCCGCGACGTGACCCGCGACGAGATCCTCGCCGCCTACCGCGCCGCGGCCGAGGGCCCGCTCGCCGGTGTTCTCGAGTACTCCGAGGACGCGCTCGTCTCGTCCGACATCACGGGCAACCCGGCCTCGTCGATCTTCGACTCGGCCCTCACCCGCGTCGACGGCCGCCACGTCAAGGTCGTCGCCTGGTACGACAACGAGTGGGGCTTCTCGAACCGCGTCATCGACACGCTTCAGCTCCTCAGCGCGAGCTGAGCCACGCCCCGGCGCGGGCACGAAACCCTCCGCCCCCACCGTGCCCGGCCCGAATCGGCCGGTCGCGGTGGGGGCGGCTTCCTTCGCGTCCGGACATGATGGCCCGGCGGGCCCGTCGGGGCAGGGCTCAGCTGCGGGGCCAGTCCGCGCCGAGGGTCACCTCACGTGCGATGCGACGCCACGCGCCTTCCCCTCCGGGCAGGGGCCAGGCCCACGTCGGCTGTTGTGCGGTGTCCAGGTCGTGGAGGAGACGGGCGAGCCGCGGGCCGGCGGTGGCCGCGCCGTCGGGGACGGTGGGACCGTGGACGGCGCGGAGTTCGGCGAAGCGTGCCAGTTCGTTCTCGTAGGAGCCCACGGCTTCATCGGTGCGCGCGGCCAGGTCGTCGCGCGGCACGGTGCGGTGCAACTGCAGCAGCGGAGGCTCGACGGACTCGGCGATTGCCGCGGCGAGTCGTGCGTGACCGTCGAGGATCAGATGGCAGTCCAGACCGCTGACCCACCAGAGCAGAACGGGTGGGAGCGTCCCCTCACGGGCCTGCTTGCGGTACGCCTTGACCCGGCCGTCGTCCGGGCCGGGCACGGGCCGCAGCGGCAGAACCTCCCACTCCGTGGAGTGGAAGTACCAGTCGATGTATCCGTCGGGATGGCCCTCGACGAGCATCGAGCTCCAGTACTCGGAGTGCGACGTGGAGGCGTGGCGCCGGCGCGGGAGCGGGCTCTCGGGCGAGAGCAGCCATCGGCCCCCGTGCAACGGCCCGCCCGGCGAGTCGACCAGGTGACGGGCGAAGCGGTGGGCCCACCGCTCGGGGCTCCCCGCCAGGGCACGCCCCGTGTCGGCGCGCAGCGGTGGGACGAAGGAGCGGTACGCGTCGGTGCGCCAGAAGTCCACGCCCTGGAGGGGCTCTTCGACGACGGCGAGCAGTACGGGCCGGGACAGCTGGGAGAGCAGCAGCCGCGGCCCGGCGCTGAGAACGCACAGGTCCGGCCGGCGGCGGTCCGGTACGTCCAGGGACAGTCCCACCCATGTGCCGTCGTCCCGCGTGACATCGCTGCGCTGCATGCCGAGAGCGTAGAAGGCGCCCACGGGGCGCCGGTGAACCGGCCCGCACGATCACAAAACCCTTCGACCGGGACCCCGGCGGCTTCGTAGCATCAGGGCACGCGACCTGCCTCGGATCGCGGTTGGCCTCGGCCGACAAGGGCGACTGCCCGGAGCGGGGCGGTTGGCTCGTAAGCTCAGTCGGCCAGAGCTCCCGGCAGCTCGTCGGGGCGCGCGGGTTCGAATCCCGCCGAGTCCGCGAAACCCCGAACGCGACCGCTGTGTGCCCGGGCCCGGCTCGGGTGGCCCCTGAGCGGTTCGGCGGCCGCCGTGCGGCAGGATGGGCTCATGAGCGTAGTCAAGATCAACGTCCTGAGCGTGCCCGCGGAACAGCGGGAGACCCTCGAGAAGCGGTTCGCCTCGCGGGCGGGAGCCGTGGAGAACTCCGACGGCTTCGAGTGGTTCGAGCTTCTCCGCCCCGTCGAGGGCACCGACGACTATCTGGTGTACACGCGCTGGCGTGACGAGGAGTCGTTCCAGGCCTGGATGGAGGGTCCGATGAAGGCGGCCCACCAGGGCGGCGCCGACCGTCCGAAGCCCGCCGCCAGTGGGTCCTCGGTCTGGTCCTTCGAGGTCGTGCAGCAGGCCGCGCCGAAAAACGCGTGACCCCTGCCGCGGACGGGACGCGCCTCGCGTACGGCGCCCGACGCCCGCCCCCCTGACGGAACGCGCCCCGCGCCGGTGACCGGTCGCGGGGCGCGTCCCGTCACGGGATGCCCACCTCGAACAGGACGTACCCGGCGTAGGACCCGGAGGCGAGGGCCGCGACCGTGAGGACCGCGCACAGCACCGGTGTGGTGAGCCTGCGCATGGCCGTCGCGCAGGGGATCAGGAGCGGGAAGGCCGGGAGCAGATAGCGGGACACGTTGCCGAAGATCTGCTGGCTGCCCAGGACCAGTGCCATGGTCAGCAGGGTGCTGACGGTCAGGACGAGGGGCGGGCGCAGCCGGAACAGCAGGGGCAGGATCATCAGCGCCAGCAGGACGGTGGCCGCGCCGATGACGTCCTCGTGCGGGTAGGCGTAGAGGTAGTCGTAGTGGCCGACCATCAGGGACGTGAAGACCTTGACGGTGTGCCGGCCCCAGTCGAACGAGTGGGCCCAGGCCTTGTCCTGCAGGGTGAAGTAGCCCCCGTAGTCGCCCATGCGGTACCCGACCCAGCCGAGGTAGCCGGCCAGTCCGAGGGGGGCGATCAGCACGGCGGCGATCGGACGCAGGACCGCGTCGCGGCGCCAAGTGCGGTGCGGGACAGGGGGGTTCTCGTGGAGGAGGTGCGGCGTACGCCGTTGCCGGACGAGTTCCGCGAGGGCGGCGAGGGCGAGGGCCGCGATCAGCGCGGTGGCCGTCGGCCGGGTGAGCCCGGCCGCGCAGGTCAGCAGACCCGCGGTGAGCCAGCGCCGGCGCATGACGGCGTGGCAGGCCCAGACGGCCAGGGCGATGTAGAGCGACTCCGAGTAGCCGGCCCACTCGACACCGGAGCCGGGCCACACGGCCCACAGCCCGGCGGCGGCCAGTCCGGCGCGCCGGCCGCTGATGCGGGCGGTCACGGCGAAGATGCCTACGGCGGCCACGAACGAGGCGACGACGGAGACCGCCAGTCCCGCGCCGAGGAGACCGAGCCCGGTGCACGAGGAGACCAGGCGCATCAGCGCCGGGTACAGCGGGAAGAACGCGGCGGAGTTGCCCTCGAGGGTGATCAGACCGGTGGCGCCGTGGACCGGTACGAGGGCGGGGTGGTAGCCGTGCGCGGCGATCTGCTGGTACCACCAGCCGTCCCAGGTGGCCAGGACGTCCCAGACGTGCGCGCCGCCCCCGAAACGGGGGTTCTTGTGGCGGAAGTCGCCCGACGAGTCCAGCAGATACATGAAGACGCAGAAGCCGACGAGTTTCATCGAGCCGTAGAGGGCGAGGACCGGGGCGTGCCTGCGTGCGGCCCGGCGGACGCGGCGCCGGAGGGAGAGGTCGCCGGCCGGGACGGGGCCGTCGGTGGGGACGACCGTGGGCCAGCGGACGCCGGTTCGTGGCCGGTCGTCCTGCCGGGCCGTGGCGGTGGCGAGGGTGGAGTTGTTCATCGTGCTCCGCCGTCCGTGTCGTCGCGCCGGGCGGTCGCGGGCGTGAACACCCAGCGGCGCAGGAGCAGGAAGCGCAGCACGGTCGCCGTCAGGTTGGCGGCGACGAGGACCGTGATCTCGGTGGGGCGCCCGGGCGCCCGTGTCCCGTGGTGCAGCGCGGCCAGGGCCCCGCTTGTGAGCGCGAGGCCGAGGCCGAAGACGGCGAGTCCCTTGGCCTGGTGGCGCAGCGCGTCGCCGCGGCCGCGCAGTCCGAAGGTGAGCCGCCGGTTGGCGGCCGTGTTGGCGACGGCGCACACCGACAGCGCCCACAGGTTGGCGGCCTGAGGGCCCGTCACCGGCCGCAGGGCCGCGTAGAGGAGTACGTACGCGATCGTGCTGAGGGCGCCCACGGCGCCGAACCGCAGCAGCTGGGCCGTCAGGGACACCGGTGGCGCGTCCTCGCAGGAGCGCCCGAGCCGTGCCGTGGGCAGGGTGCCGCGGGCCAGCGCGCGGCCGATCCTGGCGATGCCCCGCAGGTCGGCGACGGCGGTGGAGACCAGGTCGACCCGGCTGTCGGGGTCGTCCACCCAGTCGACCGGCACTTCGTGGATCCGCAGCCCGGCGCGTTCGGCGATGACCAGCAGTTCGGTGTCGAAGAACCAGCCGGAGTCCTCCACCAGGGGCAGGAGCTGTTCCGCGACCTCGCGGCGGATGGCCTTGAAGCCGCACTGCGCGTCGGAGAAGCCGACGGCGAGGGCGGACCTCAGCAGGACGTTGTAGCAGCGGGAGATGATCTCCCGCCGGGGCCCGCGGGTCACCCGGGAGCCGCGGGCCAGCCGGGTGCCGATCGCGATGTCGGAGTGCCCGGATATCAGCGGGGCGACCAGGGGCAGCAGCGCGTTCAGTTCGGTGGACAGGTCGACGTCCAGATACGCGAGCACCGGTGCGTTCGAGCCCGACCAGGCGGTGCGCAGGGCCCGCCCGCGGCCCTTCTCGTCCAGGCGGATCCATGTCGCCTCGGGCAGGTCGGCGGCCAGCCGGGCGGCGATCCGGGGGGTGGCGTCGGTGCTCGCGTTGTCGGCGACGGTGATGCGGAACGGGTACGGGAACGTGGCGCGCAGGTGGGCGTGGAGACGGCGCACGCTCGGCTCCAGGTCCGTCTCCTCGTTGAACACGGGGACGACGACGTCGAGCACGGGTTCCGTGTGGTCCGCCGGCAGCGGGAGCCGGGCGGGCAGCAAGGTCTTCGTCATGGTCTGTCCTGTTCTGTTCCCTGTCGTGGGGTGTGGCGGAGGAGCTCTCGGCCGAGCCGCGCCGACAGGGTGGGTGTGTACGTGCTGTGGGGGCCGGGGTGACGGCCCGGCCGGGTCTGGAGCTGGAGCTCGAACTGGGTCTGGATCTGGGTCTGGAGCGGGGCGGGTGCCGGGTGCTATCCGGTGCTGGCCCCGGCCGAGGAAGTGGGTTCGAGGCCGTCGAGGCCGGACGGCGGCGGTGACGACGTCGGGGTGTTGCTCGGCGTGGCCGGTTCGGTGGCCGGTGCGCTGGTCGTGGCCGTCCCCGGGCCCTCGGTGTCGGAGGCGCCCGACGTCGAGCTCCCCGTCGTGGTGGGCGTCTCGGGCGGACCGGACGTGCCGTCGGTGTTCTCGGCCGTGGCGGTGCCGGTGGCCGACTCGGTCGGGCTCCCGCTCGACGACGGGGTCGGCGACAGGGTGGCGTCGGGGGAGGTGGGGGTGACGGAGGGCCGCGGTACGGGGCCCAGGGGCCGGTCCCGGTCCGGGGCGTGCGGCAGCAGGAACAGGCCGAGGCTGATCCCGGCGGCGGCCAGGACGCAGGTCGCGGCCTTCTGTGCCGCGCGGACCCGGCGGCGGACCCGTACTCCGGCCCGGAGGCTGTTCTGCTGGGCGGGCTCGAAGGGGGTGTACTCCTGGGAGTCGCGCATCATCCGCGCCAACTCCCGCTCGAATCGGTCCATTCTTCCCTTCACCCCACCGGCTCGATGACATCCGCCAGGATCTGGCGCAGCCGCGCCACACCGCGTGACGCGTGGGAACGGGCGGTGCCCAGCGGGCAGCCCAGGACCTCGGCGACCTGCTTCTCGGGCAGGTCCTGGTAGTAGCGCAGCACGACGGCCGCCCGCTGCCGGGGCGGCAGTTGGGCGAGCGCCGACTCCAGGCGCGACCGCTCCACCACGGCCGCGGACTCGTCGCCGGTGTGGGGGAGGTCCGGCAGCGCCTCGACGGGCCGTTCGCCCCACCACCGCCGCCGTGCGGAGCGGGCGGCCGCACGGGCCATGATCTTCCTGACGTACGCCTCGGGTGCCTCGTCGGCCACCTTCGGCCAGGCGAACCACAGTTTGACCAGGGCCTCCTGGAGCAGATCCTCCGCGCGGTGCCGGTCGCCCGCGCAGAGCAGACGCGCGAGATGGAACAGCGCCGACCAGCGGGCAGCGACGAACTCGTCGAACCCGCCCGTCCCCTCGGCTCTTGCCTGTCCCATCCGCACCGTCCCCGCACTTGCCGGCTCGTACACCTGGAGAAAGACGCTGGCGGGCGCCTCACTATGCAGGCGAGCGGCGTGATCTGGGTCACGCGAAGTCGTACGGGACGCGCGGGCCGGGCGGAGACGCGGGCGGGCGCGAGGGTGGGCGGGTCGACGAAGGCGCGGCGCGGGTGCGGGGGTGGGCGGGACGGCCCGGCCCGGTGCGGGGATCCCTACTGGCCCGTGGCCCCCCGCCGGGCCCGGGCTGCGCCGTTGCGGCGTTCCCTCTTCAGTTCCCGGAGGTAGGGCTGCGCGTCCACCTGGATGGTGTGGCGGGTGGAGGCGACGTAGCGGCGGGTCAGGTTCGCGCGGTAGGTCCTGGTCTCCTCGCGCATGCGTTCCGGAGTCGGCAGTGCGCAGCGGCCCTGGAGGAGGTCCGCGACCCAGTGCGCCTGGGCCTCCGCGAGCGGCATGATCGCGCCGAGCGGCTGGACGAGGCCGATGAAGTACAGGCCGGGGCGGTCCGGTGCGACGACCCGCTGGTATAGCTCGATGTCGTTGTCCGACGGGTCGATCACCTCGTCCTTGAGGAACGGGAACGCGATGTCGTAGCCCGTGCAGTAGACGATCGCGTCGATCTCCTCCGTGCTCCCGTCCTCGAACGTCACCCGGTCGCCCTCCAGGCGTACGGGCGCGGGCCGCACCGTGAGGTCGCCGTGGCCGAGGCGTGAGAGCAGGTCGTCGGAGATGGTGGGATGGGCTCCCAGGACGCGGTGCCGTGGCCTGGGCAGCCCGTAGTCCTCCAGCCGGCCCCGGCTGAGCCGCAGCAGCAGCCGCAGGCCCAGTTCCTGCACGGCCAGGGGAGCCCTGGCCAGCCAGGACCCGGTCAGATGGTCGGTGGGTACACCGAACAGGTACTTGGGCAGGATGTGCGCGCCGCGGCGCATCGCGAGGACCGTGCGCCGGGACACCCGGGAGGTCTCCACCGCGATGTCACAGGCCGAGTTGCCGATGCCGAGGACCAGGACCCGCTTGTCGGCGAAGGGGTCCGGTGTCCTGTAGTCGTGCGCGTGCGTCTGCGTGCCGGAGAACTCATCCGCGCCCGGAAGCGCCGGCCGGGGCCAACGCGGCTTCCAGTGGTGGCCGTTGGCGACCAGCACGGCGTCGTAGACGTGTTCCGCGCTCTCGCCCGAGTCCAGGTGCCGGGTCGTGACGCTCCACCGTCCGCCGGGGCCGGGCTCGACGCTCACCACCTCGGTGCGGAAGGCGATCGACGGCCGGAGCCCGAAGTGGTCCACGAAGCTGTCGAAGTACCGGGCGATGTGGGCGTGGCCGGGGTAGACGGGGCAGTCCCGCGGCATGGGGAAGCTCGCGTACTCCATGATCTGGCGTGAGGTGTTGATGTGCAGCGAGCGGTAGGCGGACGACATCCCGTTGTCGTTCAGGTAGCGCCAGTTGCCGCCCACCTGCGATCCGGTCTCGTAGCAGTCGTAGGCGATCCCGCGTTCCGCCAGCACCTGGCAGGCGGCGATTCCGGACGAGCCCGCCCCGATGACACACACCCTCTCCATGCGACGCCTTTCCGTGTCGACGACTGTGACCACCCGGTCACATGACCGGGTGGTCACAGGCTCCGGGCCGTCGGCCGTCCTGTCAATGACCGCGACATGAGCGGGAGTTCGGAGAGGCAAGGTAACAACTGCGAAGTCCCGGCCGCCCGTTCTCCTCGGCCCGTTCCTGCCGGACTCGTTGACAGGGCATGTACACGGCACCGACCATGACCGGGCGGTCACATGACCGCCCGGTCATCCGCAGGAGACACGCATGCCCACTTCCACCTGGACCCGCCTGTCACCGGTGCGGCGCGAACGGGTCCTGGTCGCCGCGATGGACGAGTTCGGCACCCACGGCTACTCCACCGGAAGCCTCAACGTCATCGCCCGCGAGGCCGGCGTCGCCAAGGGATCACTGTTCCAGTACTTCGAGGGCAAGCTCGACCTGTTCGCCTACGTGGCCGAGCAGACGTCCCTGCGCGTCCACGCGGCCATGCGGCCCTGGCTCGACGGGTACGACGGCAGCACGGAGTTCTCCCGCTACCTCACCGACGCGCTGGAGGCGTGGCTCGACTACTTCGCGAGCCATCCCCTGGAGCGCGGGGTCACCGCCGCCACCAACATGGAACTCGACCCGGCCGTCCGCAACGCCGTACGCGCTCCGGTCCAGGACACCTACCTCGCCGGACTGCGCCCCCTGGTCCAGCGGGCGGTGGACACCGGCGACCTGCGCAAGGGTGCCGACGTCGACGCGCTGGTGTCCCTGCTGCTCATCCTGCTGCCGCACTTCGCGCTCGCGGCCCACACCCCCGGCCTCGAGGGCCCGGTACGCCTCGCGGGCGACCACCCGGAGGTGCGCCGGGCGAACATGGCCCGGCTGATCGGCCCGGTCCTCGCCGACTTCGTACCGAAGGACCGCTGATGGACACTCCCGACTACGACGTGCTCGTCATCGGCTCCGGATTCGGCGGCAGCGTCACCGCGCTGCGCCTCACGGAGAAGGGGTACCGCGTGGGGATCCTGGAGGCCGGCCGCCGCTTCGCCGACGCCGACTTCCCCCGGACCTCCTGGCACGTGCGGGACTATCTGTTCGCCCCCCGCCTCGGCTGTACGGGCATCCTGCGCATGACCCTGCTCGGCGACGTCCTCGTCCTCACCGGCGCGGGCGTCGGCGGCGGCTCCCTCGGCTACGCCAACACGCTCTACGAGCCGCCCGAGGCCTTCTACCAGGGCTCGCCCTGGGCCCGCATCACCGACTGGCGCGGCGAACTCGCCCCCTACTACGCGCAGGCCCGCCGTATGCTCGGCGTCACCCCCAACCCCCTGCTCACCGACGCCGACCGGCTTCTGCGGGACACCGCGGAGGACCTCGGCTGCGCGGACACCTTCAAGGCCGTGCCGGTCGGCGTGCACTTCGGGCCGCCCGGCACCGAACCCGGGACCCGCGTCGCCGACCCCTACTTCGGCGGCGCCGGACCGGACCGCGACGCCTGTCTGCACTGCGGGGCCTGCATGACGGGCTGCCGGCACAACGCGAAGAACACCCTGCCCAAGAACTACCTCGGCCTGGCCGAACGCGCCGGCGCCGAGGTGCTGGCCCTGCGCACGGTCACCGACGTCATCCGGGACGGCGACGGCTGGGCCGTCACCTCGGTCCGCACCGGCGCCGGCCCCATGCGCCGCACCAGGACGCTGACCGCCCGGCACGTCGTCTTCGCCGCGGGCTCGCTCGGCACTCAGAAACTGCTGCACCGGCTCCGGGAGCGCGGTTCCCTGCCTTCGGTGTCGCCACGCCTGGGCCGGCTGACCCGCACCAACTCCGAGGCCATCCTCGGCGTCCGCTCCCGGGACAGGGCCACCGACTACAGCCGGGGGGTCGCCATCACCTCCTCCGTGCACCTCGACGACAACACCCACGTCGAGGCCGTCCGCTACGGCCGCGGAAGCAATCTGCTCGGGCTCCTGGGCGCCATGCTCGTCGACCCCGTGTCCGGCCGCTCCCGGCTGTTCACCGGACTGGTGGCGATGGCCCGCAACCTGCGCGGCCTGCCGAGCCTGCACAATCCGCGCCGCTGGTCCCAGCAGACCGTCGTCCTGCTGGTCATGCAGTCCCTCGACAACTCCGTGACGACCTACCTCCGCCGCACCCTCACCGGACGCAGGCGGCTGACCAGCCGCCCCGGCGAGGGCACCCCCAACCCGGCCTGGATACCCGCCGGACACCGGGCGGCCCGCCGGGCGGCCGAGCGCAGCGGCGGCCAGCCCTGCGGCACCTGGGCCGACCTGTTCGACATCCCCACCACCGGACACCTCATCGGCGGCTGCACCGTCGGCGAGGACCCCGAGACCGGCGTGGTCGACCCCTACCACCGGCTGCACGGGCATCCCGGGCTGCATGTCATCGACGGCTCCACCATCTCGGCCAACCTCGGCGTGAACCCCTCCCTCACCATCACCGCCCTCGCCGAACGGGCCGTCGCCCTGTGGCCCAACCACGGGGAGGAGGACCCCCGCCCCGCACCCGGCGAGGCCTACCGCCCCGTACCGCCGGTACCCCCCAGGCACCCCGCCGTGCCCGCCGGCGCACCCGCAGCCCTGCGGCTCGCACCCCCCACCGGAAAGGACACTCCGTGACGAGCTACCCCGAGGAACCCTGGCACCTGGCAGGCCAGATGTACCTGTCGCTGTGGCTCGTGCCGCGGCGCGAACTGCCCCCGGCCGCGGACGGCACCCGGCCGCTCACCGTCGCCGGGCGCGGCCTCGTCGGCGCCGCCTGGGTCGTCTACGAGAACGACAGCGTCCTGCACTACAACGAACTGCTCCGGGCCGTGCTGGTACGGGACGGACGCCGCCCGCGGGTCTGCATCACCGACATCTGGGTGGACAGCGCCGCCTCCCGGGCCGGCGGCCGCGAACTGTGGGGCATCCCCAAGGAGATGGCCGAGTTCGACATCGACCGCACCGCCGGGGTACGGGCCGGAGCCGCCACGGAGCGGGACGTCCTGGCCACCGCGGCCTTCGACCCCGGCCGCCGGATACCGGGCCGCTGGCCCCTCACCTACCGGGTCGTCCAGACGCTCGACGGCGCGCTGAAGACCAGCGCCGTCCGCTCGCGCTCCGCCGTGCGGTTCGCGCGGGCCCGCTGGATCGCCCAACAGAGCAGTCCGCTGGGGGAGTTGAGCCGACGCACTCCGCTGCTCAGCCTGACCCTGGAGGACTTCACCCTCCGGTTCGGCGACGCTGCGCCCGTGCCTGCCGAGAGGCCGGCCCCGACGACGTAGCCGGGCGGCGCGAGGACGCTCCACACCGGGCGCTGTGCCCGGATGGATGAGAGTTGGACAAGTGGAGGGCGATCAAACCCTGTTCCGGCGGCCTACCGGCCGGTATACAGACCGGGTTGGGTCTGCCGGGCAGGAGCCGTCCGGTCCTCCGCGGCGCCGCGATGACGTGCGCCCGCGGGCAACCGGTACCCGTTCAGCAGGCTGTCATGGCACCAGGGGAGGGCACGATGAACGATCACACGCGTCCGGAGAACACCGCTTCGAGGCGACGGGGCGGGATGGCGCTGGGGGCCGCGCTGAGCAGCTGCGCGCTGGTCGCGGGCGTCGCTGCGGCGGCCCCCGCCGAGGCGGGCGAGGGGCACGGGAAGCACGGCGTGGACTATGTCGCCCTGGGCGACTCGTACACGTCCGGGCCCCTGATCCCCCAGCAGGTCGACGCGAACTGCGCGCGCTCCGACCACAACTACCCCTCGATCACCGCAGCCGCCCGCAAGGTCGCCTCGTTCACGGACGTCAGCTGCTCCGGCGCGAAGACCGACGAGATGTGGAAGGCGCAGGGGACCAACGGACCCCAGCTGAACGCGGTGAAGCGGGACACCGACCTGGTGACCCTGCAGATCGGCGGCAACGACATGGGCTTCGGCCCGATCATCTCCACCTGCGCCGGGCTCAGTTCCAAGGACCTCGCGGGCAACCCCTGCCAGCAGTACTACAACGCGGCCGGGTACGACCAGCTCACCGTGAACATCCTTCAGACGGCTCCCAAGGTCGCCCGGGTGCTGCGCGAGATCCACGCACGGGCCCCGCACGCCCGCGTGGTCGTCGTCGGCTACCCCGACCTGCTGCCCGACGACGGCAGCGGCTGCTACCCGACGGTGCCGTTCGCCGCGAAGGACTTCCCCTATCTGCGTGACACCGGCAAGAAGCTCAACCTGATGCTCCGCACGGTCGCCTTCCTGAACCGGGCCGAGTACGTGGACACGTACCGGCCGACCGTGGGCCACGACATGTGCAAGGCGCCCGCCGACCGCTGGATCGAGCCGCTGCGCCCGACCTCCCCCGCGGCCCCCGCACACCCCAACGCCCTGGGCCAGCAGGCCATGGCCCAGGCGGTCCTGGCCGAACTGAACCGGGGTTCGGGCCACCACCACTGACCCGTTGCGGGGCCCGTCCCGGCCATGGCCGGGACGGGCCCCGTGCGCGGCGGCCGGGTCAGGAGGATGGGACCTCGTCCACGAACGCCGTTCCGGCTCCGCGGTAGGCGGTCACCTTGGCGGTCACCTGGGCCGGGGTGAGGACCTGGTCCTTGACGTGCAGGACGTAGTCGACCTGCTCGTCGTACGCGCGGGCCGTGGTCGAGGTCTGGCCGGCGAGGTCGATCAGCCACTGGTTGAAGTTGATCGACATCGGCCGCTCGGGCAGGTACTGGGCGTCATGGGTGCCGAACAGCTGCCCGTCGATGTAGTACTTGATGCTGCTGCTGTCGATGGTGAGCACCAGGTCGTGCCAGCCGGCGTAGCTCTGGCGCGACTCGGTGTGCTGGTTGACCGCCTGCCAGGGGTCGGGGTTGTACGTCTCCCAGGAGGTCGTGTACAGGATGTTGCCGGTCTCGCCCCAGCCGCCGTTGGGCAGGTACTCGAAGTCGTACTCGGCGTAGTCGTCGGCCATCGGGGCCGTGAGGTCGTTGATGGTGAAGAACGTCTGGACCAGGTGGTCGCCGTCCGGGCCGGACTTCGGGGCGTCGGAGAACTTCACCCGGGCCGCGTAGGTGCCGTTCTTGAACTTCATGCTCTTGGTGAGGACCTCGGTCTGCCGGGTGGACTCGCCGGTGCCCGCGGTCGAGGTCTCCAGGTTCATCACCTTGTTGCCGGACACGGTCGGGAAGGTGACCTTGGACGGGTCCCAGGTCGCGCCGGGGACACCCGGGCCGCCGGAGTTGGAGCGGACGTTCCAGCCGTGCGCGGAGATCGCCGGGTCGCTGGACGACGTGTACGAGAAGTCGTCGAACAGGGCCTGGCCGCCGCCGGGCGGGTCCGTCGGGTCGGTGGGGTCAGTCGGGTCCGTGGGGTCGTTACCGGCGGGCGCCGTGCCCCACACGGTGGCTCCGGCGAGCTGCGCGGTGACCTTGTTCCAGTCCGCGTACGAGGTCTGGGTCCCGCCGAACGAGTAGTCGTCCGCCTGGTTCAGCGGCTGCCAGCTGGACTGGTAGAAGCGCAGTTGCATGTCGCCGGTGTCGGCGCCCGGTGCCAGCGTGCCTGCCCCGGAGGTGAAGCCGATCTCCAGGTACCGGTCCGCCGTCGCGGTGGGGTGGGCGAGAGTGCCGAACGTGCCGGTGACGTTCGCGCAGCCCTTGACGGCCCAGGAACAGGCGAAGCGGTACGTGGCGCTCGCGGAGTCCGCCTTGAAGTAGTAGCGGATCCTCACCTGGCTCAACTGCACCGACGCGGAGCCCGTGTTGCGCACCTTGAACCAGGGCTCGCTCTGGTCGGCGGTGGCCCCGCTCGCGCTCGTGCGGTACTGGACGGCGAGGCCTCCGGCCGCCGCGGCGGGGACGGACATCGGGACGGCGACCAGGGCGGTGCCGCCCAGCAGCGCGGACAGGGCGAGGGCCACGCGGCGGCGGCCGGAGAGGGGGCGCTTGCTCATGCTGGTTCCTTTCGGTGGGCTCCCGCCGGGCGGGCCGTGGGAGGTGGGGGTGCTCAGGAACACGGGGAGACATGCCATGCTTGACCAGTTGGCAAACGGGTTTACCAGTTGGCGTCGCCTGAAAGTGGCATAGACCAATGCGCTCGTCAACCCTCCTGTACTCAAAGGAAGTTGGGTGGAGGGGGAGGGGTGGGCCACCTGGCGCGGGCAAGCATCCGGGATGCAATCCCTTTGACCAGCAGACCAGTTAAGGTCGGAGGCCGTACCAGTTGGCCGGAACCGACGACGAGCGAGGATCCCGCATGGAGATCGATCCCGCCGCCTCCCGCGCGGTACTCAAGCGGGAAAGGGTCAGAGACACGATCCTGGAGCTCATCGAGGAGCGCCGCCCCGGCGACGCCATCCCCTCCGAGCGCACGCTCTGCGCCCAACTCGGCGTCTCCCGGCCCACCCTGAGGGCCGCGGTCGACCAACTCGTCGTCGCCGGACTGCTGGTGCGGGAGCACGGACGGGGCATGTTCGTGGCCGCCGAGAAGATCACCCAGGAACTCGTCCCCGACCGGAGGAACTTCAGCCTGCCCCAGGCCGCGGGCACCTGGACCAGCAGACTCCTGGAGTTCAGCACGGTCCCCGCGGGCGCCAGGGTGGGCCGCAGGCTGCGCATCTCTCCCGCGGCCGCCATCCGGTACGTGGCACGGCTCCGCCTCGTCGACGGCTCGCCCATGGCCATCGAGTACCTCCACGTCCCCGCGATACTCGTGCCCGACCTGACCAGTGACGAACTGGAGAACGGCGACCTGTACGAGCACCTCGGCGAACGGCACGGCATCGAGGTCGCCGAGGCGGTCCAGTCGATCGAGCCCACCGTCCTGACCCGTGACGAGGCCGGCCTGCTCGACGTGCCGGAACTGTCCCCGGCCCTGCTGTTCGAACGGCTCACCTCGGACGCCTCGGGCCGGCCGGTGGAGTACGTCCACTCGATCTACCGCGGAGACCGCTACCGCATCGTCTCCCGGCTGGCCCTCGGCCCCCGCTCCGGGCACTCCTCACCCCACGACGGCCACCATCCCGGGATCCCGCCGGGGGACTTCCTGCCGGGCGAGCCGGTCACCTTCTCCACCCGGGGCGTGGTGGCCGACGGCCTGTTCGGACAGGGCGGCGGAGCCGGCGGGGGCGCACCCGTGGCGTGAGGGCGCGGGCGCGAGGTGCCGGCCCGGCTCAGGACGACGCCGGATCAGGGTGCCGGATCAGGGCCCCGGCTCAGGACGATGGCTGAACACGCCGGCTCGGAACAGTGGCTGAAGACGCCGGCTCAGGACGGCGGGACGGGGGATCCGGCAGGCCCGTCCCCGGCCTCCTCCTGCTCCGCCGTCCCCGGCAGCGCCTGCTCGGTCCAGATCGCCTTGCCCTCCGGGGTGTAGCGGCTGCCCCAGCGCTCGCACAGGGCGTTGATGAGCTGGAGGCCCCGGCCTCCCTCGTCGGTGTCCGTGGCCCGCCGGATGCGGGGCATCGTCAGACTCGCGTCGGACACCTCGCACACGAGCGTCCCGCTGCACAGGAGCCTCAGTCCGATGGGGCCGTTGGCGTGCCGGATGACATTGCCGACCAGCTCGCTGGCCAGCAGCTCCGTCGTCATGACCAGGTCCTCGAGGTGCCACTGGGCCAACTGCTCCCGTACGTGGCGACGCGCCTCGCCCGCCGCCTCCGGACCCTCCGGCAGCGCCCAGGAGGCCACCTGGCGATCGGCCACATGGTGCACGCGAGCGATCAGCAGGGCCGCGTCGTCGGTGGTGGCGCCGTCGGGCAGCAGCCCCGCCGTCACGGAGTCGCACAGCTCCCCCAGGTCGGGGCTTCCCGCCCGGTCGGCCAGCAGACCGGCGAGCAGGCCCATGCCCTGGTCGATCTCCCGTTGCGGTGACGTCACGAGCCCGTCGGTGAACAGGACGAGCAGGCTCTCCGCCGACAGCTCCAGCCGCGTCGTCTCGAACGGGGGGAACGCCGCGCCCAGCGGCGGGTTGACCGCGACCTCCGGGAAGCCGGCGGTGCCGTCCGGCCGGACGACGAGCGGCGGCGGATGCCCCGCCCGCACCATGGTGCAGGACCCGTCGGTGGAGTCGTAGAGCGCGAACAGACAGGTCGCGTACGAGTGTTCACCGAGGCCGCTCACGATGTCGTTGAGGTGGCCCATGATCTCGTCGGGCGGCAGTTCCAGGGCGGCCAGCGTGTGCAGCGCGGTGCGCAGACGCCCCATGGTCGCCGCCTCCGACAGCCCGTGGCCCATCACGTCCCCGACGACCAGGGCCACCTGACCCGCCGACAGCGGGATCAGGTCGTACCAGTCCCCGCCCACGTCCGCGGTCTGCCCGGCCGGTACGTACCGGGCCGCCGCGGTCGCCTCGGGCACGGCCGGGAGCTCCCGCGGGAGCAGCGCCTGCTGGAGTTCCTCGGAACGGGTGAGCTCGGCCTCGTAGAGCCGGGCCCGCTCCAGCGCGTGCGCGACCAGGGCGCTGATGGTGATGAGGAGCGTGCGTTCCTCGGACGTCAGACGCCGCGCCGTGTCGAAGGCGATGACGCACACGCCGAAGGTGTGACCGGAGGCCGTCAGCGGGAGGAACGCCCACGCCTCCTTGTCGGTCGGAGGACGGCTGCCGGTGTCGGGGAAGGCCGCGGCCCATTCCTCACGCGACGAGTGGAAGCGGGGTTCGCCGGTCAGGACCGCGTCCCCGAGGGGGCCGGAGTCCGCCACCTCCATGCCGCGCGCTCCGTGCATCAGTTCCAGGAAGGAGCTCGGATAGCCGACGGACCCGATGTGCACCAGCTTCTCCTCCTCCATGACGAGGACGAGCAGGCCCTGGGCGTCGAACAGGGGAAGGACGCGCTGGGCGACCGCCGCCACCACGTCCTCGGACGTGGTGGCCGCCGCGAGCTGGGTGGTCAGCTCCGCCGTCCGGCTCGCCCGCTCGGCGGTGGCGCGGACGGCCGCCGCCTGCTCGGCCTCACGGTGGCGGCGGTCGGTGACATCGGTGAAGTACACCGTGAGCCCGCCGGGGACGGGCACGATCCGCAGGTCGTAGCAGCGTCCGGTGTCGGCCAGCGTGATGTCGAAGCCCGCGGCCGTCGACCGGGCCGCGCCGCCGCGGCACTTCTCCTCCAGGTCCGGCACCTGGCGCAGGGCCGGCAGGTCCCACAGGTTCCGGCCGAACAGCATCTCGCCGGCCGAGCCGAGAACCCGCTCCGCCTCCAGATTGGCGAAGGTGATCCGCCAGTCCTCGTCCACGGACAGGAAGGCGTCACTCATGTGCCGCAGGGCCCGGCTGAGCGCGTCACGGGTGGAGCGCGCCGCGTCGCTCGCCCAGCCCCTGCCGACGATGCGCGCGACCTGGCCCGCGTCGTCGAGCTCGACATGACCGGACGCGCGGGTCCACGTGTAGCCGCCGTCGCTGCGCCGCACCCGGTACTCGGCCTCGAACGGCGCCTGTGTACGGATGGTGCGTTCGACGGCGGCCAGGGTGCTCGCGAGATCGTCCGGGTGCACCACCTTCATCCAGGTCTCGACCGCGGGAGCGAACTCCCGCGGCTCGGTCTGGTAGACCCTCATGGCCGTGCGGTCCCACGTCAGCTCACCGGTCCGCACGTCCCACGCCCAGGATCCGACCGGGGTGGCGTCGAGGTCGGTGCCCAGCCGCGCAGGCGCCGGCATCTTCTTCAGCCGGTTCGTCGTCCAACCGGCCACCGCCGTCAGGAACGTCCACTGTTCGGCCGTCGGCTCCTGGTTGTCACCGGTCAGACAGGTGATGGCCCCGATGGCGCGGCCCTCGTACATCAGGGGCACGGAGAACCAGCCGGACCGCGACAGCAGGGGTGCGGTCGGTTCGTCCACGTCGGAGGGGAGCGCGGCCACCCACACGCGCTCGCCGGAGCGCACGGCGCGCGCGGTCGCCGTGGGCCCGTCCTGGTCGACGATCTCCCAGGCGCGGGTGGCCGACGACGGCAGTCCGGTGGAGGACACCAGACGCAGGGCCGACATGGGGCCCCGCAGGTAGACGGCCCCGCCGACGCAGCCCAGCTCCGCGATGGAGTGCTGTAGGGCGAGCCGGAAGACCTCGCTTTCCGTGATGCCGTCGTCAGCGGTGTCGAGTAGGTCCAGCCGCCTGATCACAGACCCAATATAGGGGCGAATGCCGTAAATGACATGAAAGGAAAAATGTGCCGATGGTGCCCTCGCCCCGGTCGGGGAACGCGGGTTTCCCCGGTTGCGGGGTGCGGTGAGCGACACCAACCTGGCCAGGACGCCCGTGCGGCGGGACGGACGCGACGACGGGAGGGCGGTGGCACACAGGTGAACGCCGGATCGCGTCGTCCTCGCCCGCGGCCGGGCGAACCCGGCTCGGCAGGCGCCGGGCGCCGAGCGGGCCGTGCCAGGGGCAACCGCTCCTCTCGTGGGGCCCGGTCGGTCGCCCGGGCCCGCGCCGACGCGCGCCACGGCACCGAGGACCTGCGGACCCCGGTCGGCCACGGACTCGTCGTCGCCGCGGCCTACGCGTGGCGGGTCCTCGTCGTCGGCATCGTCGCGTACGCGGTGTTCGGCCTCCTGGGGCGGCTGCAACTCGTCGCCGTGGCCCTGTTCCTCGCGCTCGTCGTCACCGCGGTCCTGCGTCCGCTCGCCGATCTGCTGGCACGGCGCATGCCGAGGACCCCGGCGGTGATCCTGAGCATCCTCGGGAGCATCCTGCTGGTGCTGGGTGTGATGGCACTGGTCGGCGGAGTCGTGGCGGGCGAGTCGGGGAAGCTGGGCCACGAGTTCGCCGGTGGCCTCGGGCGGATCGAACGATGGCTGGAGGGCTCGCCGTTCCATCTGAGCCACGCCGTGCTGTCGGACTTCCAGGGCAAGGTGGCCGATTTCGTCTCCGGACACCGTTCCGAACTGATCAGCAGCGCCCTCAGCGGTGCCGGCCGTGCGGTGGAGTTCATCACCGGCCTGGTGCTCGCGTTGTTCTGCTCGCTGTTCTTCATCCGCTCCGGGGACAGGTTCTGGCGCTGGTTCCAGGAACTGCTGCCCGAGGGTGTGCGGGACCCCTGGGACCGCGGCGGGCGCGCGGCCTGGCGGACCTTCGCCGGGTACACGCGCGGCATCATCATCGTCGCGGCCACCAACGCCATCCTCGTCGGCATCGCCCTCTACGTGCTCGGTGTCCCGCTGGCCCTGCCGCTCACCCTGCTGGAGTTCTTCGCCGCGTTCATCCCCCTGGTGGGCTCGCCCGTCGCGCTCGGTGTGGCCACCGTCGTCGCGCTCGCCACCAAGGGGCCCGTCGTCGCGCTCATCGTGCTCGCGCTGATCGTCGTCATCGGCCAGCTGGAGGGGCACGTCCTGCACCCGCTCGTGCTGAGCTGGGCCGTCCGGCTGCACCCCGTGGTCGTGGCCGTCTCCGTCATCGCCGGCAGCATCCTGGCGGGGGTGACCGGTGCCGTCGTGGCGGTACCGATGGTGTCGGTCGCCTGGTCGGTGATCACCGAACTCCGGGCAGGCCCCGAGCCCGAGCCCTCGGGACGCTCACCGGGAGGGAAGACCGCGCCGCCCTGAGCGGGGGCACGGTCCCCCATGGCCCTGTGGCCCGCAGGCGCCATCGCCCTCATGGCATCTCGGGCGGCATCGCCCTCACGGTCGCTCAGGAGGCCTCCACGGCCGCCTTGATCCGCGCGCCGAAGGCGTCCGCGTCCTTGCGGGCCGCGCTCAGCGCGAGGCCCACCAGGAGCTTGCCGATGCCATGGCCCTCCAGGACGTTGAAGATCCGTACGCGGGTCGTCCCGGGCCCGGTGGACTCCAGGTCGTAGCCGCCTTCCTTGGCCATGACGGCGTTCTTGGAGACCTCCGCCCAGCGGATCCGCCGGGACGGCTCGAACTCGGTGATCCGGAACTTCCGGCCCGTCTTCATCCCGGCGTCCTTGACCGTGCTGGTGAACACCGTGCCCACGCCCGTCGGGCCCTCCGGGGTCTTCGCGATCGACTGCACCCTGGGGCTGAACTTGGGGTCGTTCGTACCGGCGGCGAGGAAGGCGAAGACCTCCTCGATGGGCCGGTTGATCTCGGTTGTCGCCTCGAACTGACCGGACACGGTTCCTCCTGTGCTGCGATCACGGACCGCCCGCTGAGGGGGTGCGCGGGTACCGCGCCCGTTCAGCCTAGGGGGCGAGGGGCTCGCCGGCGCGTCGCACGGGCACCTCAGCGTTCGAAGGAATCCGTCAGGCGCACGGTGTAGCCGTCCTCCTCCATCAGGACGACGGTGACGCCGAAGGGGTTGGGATGGTCCAGCTCCAATGGAGTGAAGGCGTACTCGACGGCGGCCCCGACCGGCGGCGGGAGATCGCCGCCCGGCTGCGGGGCGGGGACCTCGTCCCAGTCGAGGTCGGCCGCGGACCCGTCAGGACCCTCGGGGCCGGCCGACAAGGGCGGCGCGCTGTAGGGGAACCGGTGCAGCACATGGCCCTCCGGGGTGGCCCGGACCATGTTCAGGCACGGGGAGGGGCCGACGACGGGCAGCTCGCAGGCGCCGGCGACCTCCTGGGTCTCCCAGGCCAGGACCACCTCGTCCGCCTGGGCCGCGGCGGCGATGTTCGACAGCGCGGCGATGCCCGTGAGCGCGTCGGCCCCGGGCGCGGTCGGGCGGACCCAGATCAGTCCGACCAGCTCTCCCCGCACCAGCGGCATGATGACCGGCCGGGGCACCGCGCCCTCGCGCACCCCCTTCGCGTAGGTGCCTTTCATCGAGCCGACCAGTGCGTCCCACGTCCGTGCGTCCACCCGAGCCCCCTGTACCGCCGCCGTCTTCGATCACGCCGACCCTGTCACGCGGGGTGCCCCAGTGTCAGCGGGATCCCCGGCGGACGACCCCTTCGGGGCCCCGGCGCACACCGCCGCCGACCGTTCGCGGGAGCGCCCTCTACGCTCGGTGGGATGGCACGTGTGGAAGTCCTCCAGCTGCTGGTCTCGGGCGTGCACCGGTTCGAGGGCCGGCCGGGTGACGGGGTGCCCCCGCTGCCCGGCACCGACCTGGTGACGACCGCCCGGGTGCGCGCCGGGCTCGGCCTCGTCGGCGACCGCTACTTCAACCGTCCGGCCCATCGCAACGCGTCGATCACCGTCATGGCCGCCGAGCGCCTCCCGCGGGGGCCGGCCGGGGAAGCCGGCCTCCGGGAGACCCGGCGCAACGTTCTGCTGCGGGGCGTGGACATCGACGCCTTCGTCGGGGCGACGGTCTCCCTGGACTGCGGCACCGGACCCGTGGTCCTCGCCGTGCGCAGCGCGGCCCGTCCCTGCGGATGGATGGACGCCACGCTCGGCCCCGGCTCGCGCCGGGCGTTGCGCGACGGCGGCGGTGTGCGCTGCCGCCCGCTGACCGACGGCGTCCTCACGGTCGGTCCGGCCGAGTTCGTGGTGGTGGAACCGGCGCCGGGGAAGCACTGAGCGCCGACCCGACCGCCGTGACATCTCACCCCGTGTCCCTGCTGTCCTCGTTGTTCAACCGGCCGGTTGACTACGGCGTGGGGGCAGGCGTACGGTTGTTCAACCGAGTGGTTGATTAACCTTCCGGTTGAGGAGGTGGAGGCGCGAGGTGTCCGACGACCGGCTCTCCCGGGTGTTCTCGGCCCTGGCCGACCCGACCCGGCGCGACATCGTGGCCCGGCTGGCCACGGGGGACGCCACGGTCAACGAACTGGCCGCGCCCTACGACGTGACGGTGCAGGCCGTGTCCAAGCACATCAGGGTGCTGGAGGACGCCGGCCTGGTCAGCCGCAGCAGGGACGCCCAGCGTCGGCCCTGCCATCTCGAGGGGGAGGTCCTGGACCTCATGACGCGATGGATCGAGCGCTACCGCCGCGAGGCGGAGGACCGTTTCCGCCGGCTCGACACCGTCCTCGAGGAGATGGCGGACGGGCCGGCGGAAGGACCGGCGGAGAAGGAGGCGGCCTCATGAGCACCGCGAACGGCGGCGATCGGCGCGAGACACGGATCGAGGCCGACCCCGAGCTGCCCACCATCCTCATCACCCGTGAGTTCGACGCCCCTCGGGAGCGGGTGTTCCGCGCGTACACCGACCCGGGTCTCGTCGTCCGGTGGCTCGGCCCGCGCCGGCTCACGATGCGGATCGACGTCTACGAGGCGCGCACCGGAGGCTCGTACCGCTATGTGCACAGCGAGGACGACGGGACGGAGTACGGCTTCCGCGGCGTCTTCCACGAAGTGCGCCCCGCCGAGCGCATCGTGCAGACCTTCTCCTACGACGGTCACCCGGACGGCGTCAGCCTGGAGACCACCGTCTTCGAGGACCTCGGCGGCCGGACCCGGGTCACCACCACGTCGCTCATGGGCTCCGTCGAGGCCCGGGACGCGATGATCAGAAGCGGGATGAGCAGGGGCGTGCGCGAGGGCCACGAGCGCCTGGACGAACTGCTCGGCGACGGGCCGGGCGAAAGCGCGTGACGAAGGACCGGACGGAAGGCTTGAGATCATGACGAGCGCAGCCGACGAACACCGCACCGTGGCCGGGGGCTTCACCGAGAGGGTGCGCGGAGCGCGCCCCGGGGCCTGGGACGATCCCGCGCCCGTCGAGGGCTGGGTGGCCCGGGACGTGGTGCGTCACCTGGTCGAGTGGTTCCCCGACTTCCTCAGAGCGGGCGCCGGGGTCGAGCTGCCGAAGGGGCCGTCGGTGGACGACGACCCCGTGAAGGCCTGGACCGTGCACAGCGACGGGGTGCAGGCCCTCCTCGACGACCCCGCCACGGCCCACCGGACGCTGTCGAACCCGCACATCGGCGAGCTCCCGCTGGACCAGGCGGTCGACCGCTTCTACACCGCCGACGTCTTCATGCACACCTGGGACCTGGCGCGCGCCACCGGCCAGGACGAGCGCCTCGACCCCGCCCGGTGCGACCGGATGCTCCAGGGCATGCTGCCGCTCGACGAGATGCTGCGCGCGAGCGGGCAGTACGGGCCACGGGTGGAGGTGCCGGAGGACGCCGACGTGCAGACGCGTCTGCTCGGCTTCATCGGGCGCACGCTCTGAGGAACCGTGCCGGAGGGCCACGCCGTGCGCCGGCCCCCCCGGCACGCTCACCCGTGTGTCTGCCCCCTGCACGCTCACCCTCCCGTGCGTTGCCGACCTGCCCGCGCGCTCTCACCTTCCCGTGCTTGACGGCCTGCCCGCGCCCCCCGTCACCTGCCCGTGCGCGCACCGGCCTGACGAGCGGCCGCCGGATGGCTTTCGTCGTCCTGGGCCTCGGGCGGCGGCTCGTCCGGGCCGCTTCCGCCGATCCCCGTGAGCTCCGCCGCGAGGGTCCGCAGCCAGGTGTCGATGTCGACCAGCGCGGGCAGCACGGGCACGGGGGCGGCGGCCGCCACCTCGTGCGGAAGGGGGACCGGGGCCGCCCGTACGCCACCGGGCGGGAAGTCCGCCGCGCCGTCCATCGCCGTGGCCAGGCGCGCGGCCGACTCCCGCGCCCACTCGACCGCTTCGGGCGGCGCCGGGCCGTACGCCTGGCGCGGCAGCCAGTGGGACCCGGTCACCGTGTGGGAGGCGCAGTTGAGCGCCAGATGCCAGTCCGGTCCGCTGTCGACGGGGTCCCGGCCGCCCTCCGTCCGGTACTGCGCGTAGGCACCCTCGGCGATGCGGAGCCGGTGCCGGGTCAGCCGCATCGCCTCCTCGGCCGTCCCACGCCCGGACCGAGGCCCGTCTGACGTGCCCTCTGCCCCGGAGGTGCCGGCTGCCCCGGAGGTGCCCGCTGCCCCGGACGCGGCGGATGTGCCGGACGCGGCGGATGTGCCGGGTGCGCCGGACCACTCCGACTGCCCGGACGCGTGGACCACCGCGGACGCGGTGACCTGCACCAGGGGCGCCGCCGCGCGCAGCACGTCGGCCACCCCGCGCCGTACCTCGGCATGGGCCCCGGCCGGCCAGGCCAGCACCCCGCAGATCAGCCCGATCGTGCAGCCCGCCAGGACGTCGAGCAGCCGGGTCTCCGCGAGCCGCCAGGTGGCCGGGGCGAGCTGGCTGAACGCAGCGGCGACGACCAGGGTGAACAGCCCCTGCGCCCAGGCCGGCCCCGCGATCGGCCCCACCGAGAACGCGATGAACATCGCCGGTACCAGCACGGCGGCGTACACCTCGACGGTGCCTCCGGCCTCGAAGATCAGCGCTCCGGCGGCCAGCGCTCCCACCAGCGTTCCGGTCGCCGCCGAGCGGACCGTGGACCAGGTCGCCCCCGCCGTCGTACGCCCCAGAGTCAGCACGGCGAGCAGCACCCAGAAGCCGTGCTCCAGGCCCAGGACACCGGCCACGAGCCGGGCCGCGCCGAGTCCCAGGGCGGTGCGCACCGCGTTCTGGAACAACACCGAGCGCAGGGTGAGGTTGCCGCTCAGACGCAGTGCCAGGAGCTTGGGCGTGGAGGGCCTCGCGTACCAGAACTGCTCGGGCGGCAGCCCCGCCGCGTCCCGGCGTCCGCCGATCGCCACGGCCACCGCAGCCTGGACGGTCAGCGCCGAGACCGCGGTCACCAGCAGGTCGGAGCGGCATTCCAGCAGGCGCCGCGAGGCCTTGGTGTCCGCGTGGAGCCCGCCGGAGGGACGTCCGCGGACCGCGACGAAGCCGGCGACCATCTCCTCCAGGGCCTCGGGCCCCGGCACGGCGCGGGTGCCGCGCAGCGCGGCCGCCGTGGCGGTGCAGGCCGCCGCGACGCCCCGCAGCAGCTCCTCGGACGGAGGATCGGCGGCCGTCTCCGACTCCGGCCGCTCTGCCATCCGGGAAAGCTGGTCCAGCACCCGCCGGGTGGCGGCTCCGGCCTGCGCCAGCCCACGGTCGGTCCGGCCCGCCCCCGTCGGACGCGAGGCCGGTGGCGCCTGCGACAGCCGCAGCCCCCGTCCCGCCTCGCGCAGCCGCCCTGCCCGTTCCGGGGCGTGGCGGTGGCCCTGGGCGAACGCGAGCGCCGAAGCGGCCGTGAGGTCCAGGGCGGCGGCGATCCGCGCGCGATACGGCTGAACGGGTGGGGCGGGCAGGAGCAGCAGCTCGAAAAGGACCAGCAGGGCGACACCGGCGAGCAGACCGCAGAGCCGCTGCGGCAGGGTGTCCGGCTCGTACGGCGGGAAGCAGGCCAGCACGTAGAAGAGCAGCAGCCCCGGGACGGCACTCGCCGCGGCCGGCCCGTACGCGGAGGCGAAGGAGAGGGTGAAGCCGATCACCAGCATCCCCGCGACGGCCGGGGCGGTGGACACCGCGAGCGCCGTACCGAGGGCCGTGAGCGCCATCGCCGCCGGCAGCACGCACAGGACGGTCCGGGCCCGGTCCCGGCCACCGCCGGGGATCGGGGAGAGGAGGCCGAGCGCGATCGGCGCGAAGAGGGCGTAGACGGCGACCACCGGCCGGTCCAGGACGTACAGGGCCGTGTAGAAGCCGGTGGCGGACGCGGCGGTGACCCGGGCGGCCTGCCGCGTGGCCCGCGCGCGACCGGGGGAGGGGGGCCGCTTCCGCATGGGAGTTCCTTCCCCGGCGCCTCCCCGGGTCCGTCCCCGCCGTACGCCCATTGTCGGCCGGGAACGGGACGGGGGCACGGGCAGCGCCCCGGCCGGCCCGGGATCCGCGCGACGGACGGGGGCGCCGCCGACAGGTCCCCTCGGCCGTCCGCTGCGGCCGGGCGGGCGGGAGTCCGCCCTCCGGTCTTTCGTAACGGAGAGTCACGGTGCGGAAGTTGAACGAAATGGTGCCAGGTGGCGGCAGGTCGCCCGCGGGTCCCACCGTGCGATCCGCCTGCGTGTCGGCGCTCGGCCGGTGAGAATGTGCCGTCTGATCAGGGGTTTCTCTACCCAGGAGGCGGGTGAGCGCATAACATCCGGACGGGAAGTCACCCAAAAGGCATGCCGCGGCAACCTGCCGGGTCCCGGCCCCGCTCTTGACCACCCGTCACATCTCCGCCTGCTCGACCGTTCAAGGCCGCACGAAGGAACCATCAGTGAGCGAAGCCGGATCCTCCGGAAGAGTCCAGCCGGCTCAGGCCGGCGATCCCTCCCGAATAGGTCCGTACCGGATCGTCGGTCGTCTCGGTGCCGGCGGCATGGGGACCGTCCATGCCGGTGTCGCCTCCGACGGAATGCGGGTGGCGGTGAAGGTGATTCACCCCGCGCAGGCCCAAGAACCCGAATTCAGGGCCCGTTTCAGGCGCGAAGTGGACATGTCCTCGCGTGTCGCCGGCCCGTACCTGATCCCGCTGCTCGCCGCCGACGCGAACGCCGCGAACCCGTGGCTGGCCACCGAGTACGTCGCCGGTCCGACCCTGAAGCAGCAGGTGCTCGCCCAGGGCCGGGTCACCGGATCCAGTCTGTACGCCTTCGCGGCCGCCACCGCCCAGGCGCTGTCGGCCGTCCACGCCGCCGGTGTCGTGCACCGCGACGTGAAGCCGCAGAACGTCATCCTCACCCCCTCCGGTCCCCGCGTCCTGGACTTCGGCATCGCGCACGGCGACGACGACACCCGGGTCACCCGCCCCGGAGCCACCACGGGAACGCCGGGCTGGATCAGTCCCGAGCAGTACCGGACCGGGGCCACGGGATCCGAGGGCGACATGTTCGCCTGGGGCGCCCTCGTGGCCTACGCGGCCACCGGCAGATCCCCGTTCGGGACGGGCGCGCCCGACGCGGTCGCCTACCGTGTGACATCGGGTCAGCCCGACCTGGACGGCGTACCGAGGCCCCTGCGTGAGATCGTGGCCAGGGCCCTGGCCAAGGAACCGGGGGAGCGGCCCTCGGCCGCCGACGCCGCCGAGGAGTGCTTCGAACTCCTCGCCGCACAGCTCGTCCAGGCGATGCGCGCCGACACGATGTTCACGCGGGCCGAGGACATGATCACGGCGGTCTGGGACATGCCCCCCATCGACGATCCGGCCTGGCCGAAGCCCGTGCGGCGAGGGCGAAGGCCCTGGGCGGGCATGGCCGTTGTCGCGGCGGCGGTCATCGGGGGCCTGGCGGGCGGAGTGGTGGCCCTGATGCCCGGCAAGCCGGAGTCGGGGCGGCACGGGACCTCGAACGCGTCCTCCGTTCCCGCCTCCGCCGCTCCCGCCCCCTCGGCCGCCGCCTCCGTCTCGGCGCCGGCCTCCTCCCCGGCGGACTTTCCGCAGCCCTCCGGTACGGGCGCGCGTACGACGTCCACGGTGTCGGCGACGCCGAAGCGGGCCGCGAGCGTCGCCCCGGCCGGTGCGGACAGCTGGGCCGCGGCCAGGCCGGCACGCGGCGAGGGCGAGCACGACGTCGCCCGCGCGGTCCTGCACGACCAGGGGGTCCTCGTCCAGGAACTCGGCTCCGGCATCGACCTCGCCCCGAAGGCCGTGCGGTTCCACCCGTCGCGCGGGGAGGTCTACCTCTCGTACCGGCTCACCGCGGACGAGCCGGGAACGCTGTACGCGGAGACGGAGGTCGCCTCCCTGATGTGCCGCACCCTGCGGGACGTCGTCGTGCGGCTGCACCCGGAACTGCCCTACCGCACCTTCGTCATGGTGAAGGAGGCCTCTGGCCGGGACCCGCAGGTCACGTGGGACGACGACTTCCTCGCCGACGCGCGGTGCGCGCCGGCGGACGACGGAGCCGTCAACACGTCCGCCGACCGTCCGGCCTGGACGCCGGACGAACGCGGTCTCGCGCACGCCATGGTCCCCAGCACCGACGGCGGCGAGATCGCCGTCGCCGGCCGAGCAACCCGCAGGATCATCGAGCGGACCAACGCCCTGCGCACGGCGCTCGGCACGGACCGCGTGCTCGGCAACGCGGAGCTCAAGCTGGGCTTCGACCCGGGAGAGTCGGCGATGTACGTGTGGTCGGACTACGGCATGTGGAACCAGCGGCAGGCCGCGGTCTGGGCGGACATGGCGGCGGGCGAGGCGTGCCGGGCCCTGGTCCGGCAGCGGGCCGGCGCGGGGGAGACCTGGCCCTACTCCCGTTACGCCGTCGCGGAATGGGGAGGTACGGGCTATCTGATGATCCGTTGGGGAACGGCCCGAACCCTGGCCGACTGCCCGGCGTGACCCGGGCGCGGCCGAGGGGCGTTCGAGCGTGACGCACCCGGCCGCGGGGACGGGACCCCGGCTGGGTTGACCCTCGACCTGGTCGAGGGCCGAGGGTTGCGGGTGTGGAGAGCGAGATGCGCAGCATTGGCGAGATGGCCCGGGACAGCGGGCTGAGCGTGAGCGCCCTGCGGTTCTACGACCGCGGGGGCGTGCTGGTCCCCGCCTGGGTGGACCCGGTGAGCGGCTACCGCTGGTACGGACCCGAGCAGTTGGAGGAGGCGCGGTTGCTGGCCCGGCTGCGCCGGGCCGCCATGCCGCTCGCGGACATCCGGCTGGTGCTCGCGGGCTGGTCCGGTGCGGACACCGGTCTGGTTCGCGAGCTGCTGCGGGCGCACCTGCGCCGTCTGGAGGCCGGTCTGTCCGATGCCCGTGACGAGTTCTCCGCGCTCCGAGCACTTCTCGACAGCAGGGAGAAACCCATGCCTTTGCCCCGCACCGACGTCGTCCGTCTGTCCCTCGCCGGACCCGGACTCGCCGACGCATTGGACGCGGTCCGCTTCGCCGTGGGCCGGGACCCGGACCTGCCGATGCTCGCCGGTGTCCTGTTCGACATCGAGGGCGGGTCGCTCGACGTCGTGGCCACGGACCGGTACCGGATGGCCGTCGCGCGGACGGGCACCGGCGGGCACGACGGCGGCCGGGTGCAGGTCGTCGTTCCGGCTCCGCTCGTGGACGCCATGCGGGCCCTGCTCGGCGACGGGGAACCGGTCCGGTTCGCCGTCGACGGCGACCGGGTGACGCTGGACAGCGGCTCCGGGCAGACGGCGGGCCGCTGCCTCGACCACGAGTTCCCCGACTACCGCCGCCTCGTCCACACCCCCGAGGGCTCCCAGGCCGCGGTCGACACGGCGGCGTTCCGGAAGGCGGTGGAGACGGGGCCGGTGGTCGCGGGCGAGCCGAGCGGTCCGGGTGAGCCCGCCGCCGAGCTCACCCTGCTCCAGGTGACGGGCGAGGGGGAGGTGACCCTCGGCGACGACCGCGGGAGCGACCTGAACCAGGTCGCCGTCAACCGCGCCTACCTGCTGGACGCCCTCGACGCCGGCGCCCGCGACCGGCTGACCCTGGAGATCGGAGCCCCCACCGCCCCCATCACGATCCGGCGCCCCGACGACGAGCACACGTTCTCCCTGCTGATGCCGGTCCGCCTGGACGACTGACACGGCTCGCCGGTGCGTCGGAGGCATGGCCCCAGGCTAGGCGCGGCACCCGCTGCCGGCGACGGGATCACCGTCCGGCGACACGGCCTCGACCGGAATCGTGTTACTCACTTTCGGGTGACCCCGTGATGACGTGTGCTGACGTGAAAGATGCCCCGTTTCTGTCAGAAAGCTGTGGGAGTGCGGGAGTTGATGAGGGCAGTCCATCACTTTTCAGCTTTCCGTAGTTAAAGGCCATATACAGGTGCCTGTAACTGATATGTCCGTAATTGGTAACAGCGGTCTGGTGTCGCCCGTCATGGGCGGGGATGTGCAGCAAGTTATGAGTCCTCGGCCACCGGGCCGGGACTCGCACAGGGTCGCACCGTGCGGGCTCCCCCAAAGGGACGCCCGCACGGGGTGTGCCGGCTCTCGAACCTTGAGGAGCTTTCATGTCCCTTTCCACGTCCGTCACTGCCCGCCGTGTGGCGGCCGCGGCCATCGCGGCCGGCGCTCTGGTCGGCTCGGCCTCCGTGTCGGCCTCGGCCGCCGAGCCCCGCTTCGAGCGCTCGCACGTCGAGATCAGCCGGGTCCAGGCCAACGCGCCGGGCTTTGACGACCGCTCCGCCCGTTCCCTGAACGCGGAGTGGGTGGAAATCACCAACTCGGGCCGTCGTGGTCTCAACCTGAACGGCTGGACGCTGTCGGACCGGGACGGCAACCGCTACACCTTCAACCACTACCGCCTGGCCGCACACTCCACCGTTCGTGTCCACACCGGCTACGGCCGCGACACCAGCCGCGACCTCTACCAGGACCGCCGCAACGAGGTGTGGGACAACCGCTCCGACGAGGCCACCCTGCGCACCGAGCGCGGCCGCTTCGTCGACAGCGTCTCCTGGGGCCGGTTCCACGACCGTGACTGGGACGACCGCGGCCACGGCCGCCACGACCACCGCGGTCACGGGGACAACTGGGGCCACGACCGCGACGACCGCCGTGACCACCGCGGTCCCGGCCGTGACGACCACCGCGACCACCGTGGACCCGGGCGTGACGACCACCGTGACCACCGCGGCCACGGCGACGACCGCGGGCGGGGTGACGACCGCGGGCGCGGCGACAACCGCGGGCGTGGCCAGGGCCAGCACGGTCAGCAGGGTCAGCAGGGCCAGCAGGGTCAGCAGGGTCAGCAGGGCCAGCAGGGCCAGCAGGGCCAGCAGGGCCAGCAGGGCCAGCAGGGCCAGGGTCAGCAGGGTCAGGGTCAGCAGGGTCAGGGCCAGGGCCAGCAGGGCCAGGGCCAGCAGGGTCAGGGCCAGGGCCAGCACGGTCAGGGCCAGGGCCAGCACGGCCAGGGTCACTGAACCCACCCCGGGCATCCCGTTCGGAGTCCGCTTCGGTGGGATCCGCTCAGGACAGGGAGATGACCGGCCGTAGCCCCGGGCCCGCCCGGACCCGATGAGGCCGGGATCCCCGCAGGGTCCCGTCGTCACGGAAGACCCGCACCGACCGGTGCGGGTCTTCCGTGTTCCGGAGGTGTACGCGCTCCACGCCTCACAGCACCCGGCGCCGCCGCCCCAGCCAGGTCTGCGCGACGACGACGACCGCGAGGAAGGCGCCGCTGACGACCTGTTGGTAGGCGGAGTCCAGGGAACCGATCTGGTTGATGACGTTCTGGATGACCTTCAGGAGCAGCACCCCGACGAGTGACCCGCTGATGAAGCCGAACCCGCCGGTGAGGAGCGTGCCGCCGATGACGACCGCGGAGATGGCGTCCAGCTCCATGCCCGAGCCGAGGATCGTGACGCCCGAGGCGAGCCACGCCGCGTTGAGCGCCCCGGCGAGTCCCGCGCACAGCCCGGAGAGCGTGTAGACGGAGATCTTCGTACGGGCCACGGGGGCGCCCATCAGGGCCGCCGCGTCCTCGTTCCCGCCGACCGCGTACACGTACTGCCCGAACCGGGTGCGGCGCAGGACCACCGCGCCGAGCACGAACAGCACGACCGTGATCCACACGGGCACGCCGACACCGAGCAGCGAGCCCTGGCCGAGCTTCGCGAAGAACGAGCCCTTGCCGACGAGATAGGTCGTGGAGCCCTCGTCGGTGATGGAGAGCAGGATGCCCCGGGCCCCCAGCATCGAGGCCAGTGTGACGATGAACGGGGCGAGACGGGACCGGGCGATCAGCAGGCCGTTGACGAACCCGATCAGTCCGCAGACGAACAGGGGCAGCAACAGGGCCGCCACGAAACCGTATGGGGAGGCCCAGGCCGCGAGCACTCCGCCGAGGGCGAAGAGCGAACCGACCGACAGGTCGATGCCGCCGGTGATGATGACGTAGGTCATGCCGAGCGCGACCACGGCGAGGAACGCCGAGGAGAGCGCCATGTTCTCCAGGTTGTCGCCGGTCAGGAAGGTGTCGAAGCTGAGGGACGCCACGGCCATCGCGACGAGCAGCGTGACCAGCGCGCCGTGCTGCTGGGCCAGGGCGCTCAGCCGCTCGGAGCGGCCGGCGCCTGCCGTCTCCTCCTCGGTGGTGTCCTTCGCGTGCACCGGGATGTCCACGTCGGTCGTCATCGCTTTCCTCGTTCCCGTGCCGCGTAGACGGCGAGGACGATCACCACGGCCTGGGCGATCTGGGTCCACGACGGCGGCAGATCGTGCTTGATGAGCGTGGTGGTGAGCAGCTGGATGAGCACCGCGCCCGCGACCGTGCCGCCGATCCGGATGCGCCCGCCGCTCAGCGGTGTCCCGCCGACGACGACCGCGGTGATGGCGGACAGCTCCATGAGGTTGCCGAGCGAGGAGGGGTCGCTCGCGGTGAGACGGGCGGTGGCGAGGACCCCCGCGACGGCCGCGAGGACGCCCGAGCACACGTACACGAGGATGAGCACCCGGCGAACCGGCAGTCCGGCGAGTCGGGCGGCGGGGCGGCTGTCCCCGATGGCGAGGAGACTGCGGCCGAAGGTCGTGCGGCGCACGACGAAGCCGACGAGCACGGCGAGGGCCGCCGCGATCAGGACGACGTAGGGGACGCCCAGCGCGTCGCCGGAGCCCAGTTCCGCCATGGCCGGGTCGTGGACGTCCTTGAGCTGGGGGAGCAGCACGAGGGCCAGTCCGCGCCCGGCCACCATCAGGGCGAGGGTCGCCACGATCGGCTGGACCCCGACGAACGCGATGAGCGAACCGTTCGCGAGGCCGACCACCGCCCCGCCCACGAGCGCGATCAGGACCGCGATCCCGGGCCCGTAACCGAGATAGAGGGACAGGAGCGAGGTGGACAGGGCCATCACCGAGCCCACCGCGAGGTCGACGCCCTCGCTGCCGATCGCGAGCGCCATGCCGAGCGCCACGATCAGCACCGGGGCGACCTGGACCGCCTGGGTGCGGAAGTTCTCCGTGGACAGGAAGTGCGGGGTGAAGACGGTGTTGACCAGGAGGAGGACCACCACGCCGAGGTAGACGCCGTACTCCTGGAGCAGGGCGAGCAGCCGGTCGCGGTCGGCGGTCACCCGGCCGAGTGTCAGGTCAGTCATCAAGGCCTCCCGGGCCGGTGTCCTCGCCGGCGGCGGCCGTGACGGTGGCGGCGGCGGTCGTGGCCGTCGCGGTGGACGCGCCGGCGATGGCGCGCATCAGCCGGTCCTCGGTGACGGCGTCGCCGGTCAGTTCCTCCACGACCGCGCCGTCCTTGAGGACGATCACCCGGTCGCTGCCCTCGATCAGTTCCTCGGGGTCGGAGGAGATGAGCAGGACGCCCAGTCCGTCTCCGGCCAGTTCGTCGATCAGTTTCTGCACCTCCGCCTTGGCGCCGACGTCGATGCCCCGGGTCGGCTCGTCGAGGAGCAGGACCTTGGGCTGCATGGCCAGCCAGCGCGCCAGCAGCACCTTCTGCTGGTTGCCGCCGGACAGTTCGCCCACCTTCTGCTGCGGGCTCGCCGCCTTGATCCGCAGCCGCTCCATGAACGTCTCGACGATCCGGTCGATCCGTGCCTCGTCGACCAGGCCGAAGCGGGAGAGCCCGGGCAGCGCGGCGAGCGCGATGTTCTCGCGGACCGAGAGTCCGGGCACGATCCCCTCGGCCTTGCGGTCCTCGGGCAGCAGGCTGATGCCGGCCCGGATCGCGGCGGGCGTCGAACCGGTGCGTACGGGGACGCCCGCCACGACGACCCGTCCGGAGTCGGTGGGCAGGGCGCCCGCGATGGCCTTGGCGGTCTCGGTGCGCCCCGATCCGAGAAGCCCGCCGAGGCCCACCACCTCACCGGGGCGCACCGACACGGACACTCCGTGCAGATGGTGACGTACGGTCAAGTCCTGTGCCTCCAGGACGGGTTCGGCCTCGGTGTCATGGCCGCCCGCGAACTTGGTCAGGCCCTCCTGCCGTACGTCCGCGATCTCCCGCCCCAGCATCAGCGCCACGAGCCTGAGCCGTTCGAGTTCGGCGATCCGGCCCGTGTGCACGACCTTGCCGTCGCGCAGCACGGTGACCGCGTCACAGATCTCGTACAGCTCGTCGAGCCGGTGGCTGACGTAGATCACCGCGATGCCCCGTTCGCGCAGCATCCGGATCACCCCGAACAGGGTCCGTACCTCGCGTGGTTCGAGCGAGGAGGTCGGTTCGTCCATGATGACGACCCGCGCGTCGACCGAGACGGCCCGCGCGAGGGCCACCATCTGCTGAGCGCCGACGCCCAGTTCACGCAGCGGCCGGCGCACGTCGACGCTCAGGCCGAGGTCGCGCAGCGCCTCCTCGGCCCCCCGGTGCATGCTCCGGAAGTCGATCAGGCCGAGGCGGCCGCGGGGTTCGCGGCCGAGGAAGAGGTTGCGGGCCACGCTCATCAGCGGGACCAGGTTGACCTCTTGGTAGATCGTGGAGATTCCCGCGTGCTGCGCCTGGAGCGGGGTGGCGAAGCGGACCGGGGCGCCGTCGTACGTCACCTCGCCCTCGTCGGGCTGGTAGACGCCGGTGAGGACCTTGATGAGCGTCGACTTGCCCGCACCGTTCTCACCGATGAGTGCGTGCACCTCCCCGGCGCGGGCGGTGAAGTCCACGGAGGACAGCGCCTTCACGCCGGGGAAGGTCTTCGACAGGCCGGTCACTGACAACATGTCAGAAGGCCTTGCCCAGGCCGGCCTTGGCGTTGTCCTTGGTGTACGCGCTGTCCTGGATGACGATGTCCTGGGAGACCTTCTCGCCCTTGGTGAAGGTGTCCAGGGTCTGGAAGGCGAGCGGGCCGAAACGCGGGTTGGACTCGATGACGCCGTCGATCCACCCGTCGACGATGCCCTGGACGGCGTTGCGGGTGCCGTCGATCGTCACGATCTTGACCTGGCCCGGCTTCTTGCCGGCGCCCTTGAGGGCGTTGACCGCGCCGAGGCCCATCTCGTCGTTCTCGGCGTAGATGCCGGTGATGCCGGGCTTGGACTGGATGAGGTTCTCGGTGACCGACTGGCCCTTCTCCCGGGCGAAGTCGCCGGTCTGCTTGAAGACGATCTTGAGACCGGGGGCCTTCTCCTTGATGCGGTCCTCGAAGCCCTTGGTGCGCTCGGTCGTCACGTTGTTGCCCGCGGCGCCGAGCAGGATGGCGATCTCGCCCTTCCCGCCGGTCGATTCGATCATCTGGTCCGCGGCCCGCTTGCCCTGCTCCACGAAGTCGGAGCCGATGAAGCTCACATAGTCCTTGCAGGCCGTGGCGTTGATCTTGCGGTCGATCGTGATGATCGGGATGTGCTTGGCGGAGGCCGAGCGCAGGACCGGCTCCCAGCCGTCGGAGTTGAGCGGGGCGATCACCAGGAGGTCGGCGCCCTTGGCGATCAGGTCCTGCACGTCGCTGATCTGCTTGGAGAACTGCGACTGGGCGTTGGCGGTCAGCAGTTTCACGCCCTGCTTCTGCGCCTCGGCCTTGATCGACGCGGTCTCGGCGATCCGGAAGGGGTTGGCCTCCTTCTCGGACTGGGAGAAGCCGACGGTGGCCGACTTCAGGTCGAGCTTCTTGGCGCCGTAGGCGTCGATGGCGCAGGTCGGGCCCGAGCCCGTGGACGGGGAGGCGACGACCTGCCCCTGGTCGCTCTGGCTCGCGGAGCCCTTGTCCTTGTCCGCGGAGTCGTCCTCGGACTTCGCGCAGCCGGAGACGAGCGCAAGGCTCGTGATGAGGCCGGTGGCGAGGAGAGTTCTGGCGGAGGTGCGGTGACGTACTGCGAGCGGCTTCATGGAGTCCCCAAACGGCGCGGCCCCGGCGCTGAGAGCGCTCCCGGGGATGATCGGCTCTTGCGGTCAACTCGGTGTACTCGTCGTTCCGGGGAGGTTTTTACATCGTTGGAAGAGACCTGTAAAGCCCCTCCGTCCGAAATCCCGTCAGCGCCGGCCCAGCGTGCTCTCGCGCTCGATGAGCCTGAAATCCGCGGTCAGTTCACGTCCGCCGGGCTCGGTCCGGCCCGACAGACTGCGCAGCAGCGAGGCCACCGCCATCCGTGCGATGGCCTGCTTGTCCGGCGAGATCGTCGTCAGCGTGACCGCCCCGAACCGGCCCTCCTCGATGTCGTCGAAACCCACCACCGCCACGTCCCAGGGCACCCTCAGGCCCCGCTCGTGCAGCACCCGCATCGCACCGATCGCGACCAGGTCGTTGTACGCGAAGACTGCGTCGGGACGGACCCCGGAGTCCAGCAGCCGGGCCATGGCCCGCGCGCCCTCGTCCCGGTCCCAGCCCCCGACCGGCACCACGAGCTCGTCGGGCGCGGGCACCCCGGCCTCCGTCAGCTCCTCGCGCCAGCCCGCCAGTCGCAGATGCGCCGGACGGTTGGCCGAATCCGTACGGGCCCCGAGGTAGGCGATCCGCTGGCGTCCCCGGCTCAGCAGATGACGTACGGCGCTCCGTGCGGCCGACACGTTGTCGATGGCGATGTGGTCGTAGGGCAGTTCGTACTCCCGCTCGCCGAGCAGCACCAGCGGCACGTCGTCGGTACGTGAGCGCAGGTCCTCGTCCTCCAGCTCCAGCGGGCTGAGGATCAGACCGTCGATCACGTTGGCCCGGAAGCCCTGGCTGACCAGCACCTCCTGCTCACGGTCGCCGCGGGTGTGGTCGAGCAGCACCGTGAACTCGTGCTCGGCGGCCGCGTCGATGACGGCCCCCGCCAGTTCGGCGAAGTACGGGTTGCCCAGCTCGGGGACGGCGAGGGCGATGATGCCCGTGCGTCCTTTGCGCAGGTGACGGGCCGTCAGATTCGGCCGGTAGCCCAGTTCGTCGATGGCCTCCTGGACCCGGGCCCGCATGGCCGGGGTGACGTGCGGATAGTTGTTCACGACGTTCGAAACCGTCTTGATCGAGACGCCGGCGTGCTCCGCGACGTCCTTCAGGCTGACCCGCAAGGGATCTCCTCTTCATCGATGTGCGCTCCTGCCACCTGGGCGTTTGTCATGACCCTGGACAGAGGCCGGGACCCGTGCTGTGATGCCCACTCCCGCTACTTCCAACGTTGTACAGACTGAAGCAACGAGCCGCCACCCTTCCTCAGCCAAGGAGGATCCGTGCGCAAAAGCAGACTCCGAACCCATATGGCACTCCTGTTCGTCGCCGTACTGGGCCTCGCGGGACTCACCGCGACCCCCGCCGCCACAGCCGCGAACGACCCCGTCGAAGTGCACGGCCTGAAGGGCGAGTACTACACCCAGTCCGCCCCGGGCGCCTTCGACTTCCACGAGCTCAAAGCCACCGGATTAGACACCAATCTCGATTTCGACAACCTGGAGCCCCGGCTGGCCTTCGCCACCGGACAGTCGGACGACGTCAACGTCCGCTGGACCGGCCGGATCGTCCCCGAGAAGACCGGCGCCCACACGTTCTCGGTCATCGGCGACAACGGCTTCCGGCTCTGGATCGACGGGCACCTCGCCATCGACCACTGGGTCGACGACTGGGACCGCGAGCAGACCTCCCAGCCCATCGACCTGACCGCCGGACAGGCCTACGACATCAAGGTCGAGTACTTCGAGCACTTCGGCGGCTCCAACCTCCATCTGCGCTGGACCCCGCCCGGCGGCACCAAGACCGCCGTCCCCCAGTCGGCCCTCCGGCTCCCCGACGGCTACGCCTACGACGGAGCGATCGCCACCGCGGTCCAGGGCGACGGACGCACCCTGCGCCTCGACTTCGCCCAGCCGCTCACCGCACCCCCGGCGGGTCTCACCGACCACGTCGAAGCCGTCATCGGCGGTGCCAAGTGGCCCCTGTCCTCCGCGAAGCTGGACCCCACCGACCCCAGGTCGCTCATCGTCGGCCTGAAGGAACCCGTCGTCGGCAACAAGACCGGCACGGCCAGGGGTACCGCCGACCTGCGCTACGACGGCAAGGGCGGTCTCTCCGGCACGAACGGCAACGTTGTCAGCGCCTTCTGGAGCAGCGGTCCCAACCGCTCCACCCATGAGCTGCGCACCAAGTGGGCCGACCAGGTCGACGCCGGCAAGGCCCGCACGGAGTACCCCCGGCCCCAGCTCACCCGCTCCGACTGGCGCAGCCTGAACGGCTCCTGGCAGTTCGCCGCCGCCCAGGCCGGCGAACAGCCCCCGGTCGGCAGGAAGCTCGCCGAGAAGATCCGCGTGCCCTACCCGGTGGAGTCCCAGCTCTCCGGCATCGAACGGCACGAGGACCGCATGTGGTACCGGCGCACCTTCACCGTTCCCTCCGACTGGAAGGTCGGCGGCGGCAAGCACCTCCAGCTCAACTTCGGCGCCGTCGACTGGCGGGCCGAGGTCTACGTCAACGGCACCAAGGTCGCCGAACACCAGGGCGGCTACGACAAGTTCAGCGCCGACATCACCAAGGCGCTCAAGCCCGGCCGCACCCAGGAACTGATCGTCGGCGTCTACGACCCGACCGACGCCCAGAACGGTGAGAACCCGCCGGTCGGCAAGCAGCGCCTCGACCCCAGCGGCATCTGGTACACCCCCTCCTCCGGCATCTGGCAGACCGTGTGGATGGAGCCCGTGGCCGCCGACCACGTCGACTCGCTCAAACTGACGCCGGACGTCAAGAACGGCACGCTCACCGTCGAGCCGAAGGGCGTCAAGGACGGAGTGCCGGTCACCGCCACCGCGTACGCCGGTCACCGCAAGGTCGCCACCGTCAAGGGCCGCACCGGGCAGCCGCTCGTCGTGCGGATCACCGACCCGCACCTGTGGTCACCCGACGACCCCTTCCTCTACGACCTGAAGGTGAGCGTCGGCGCCGACCGCGTCGGCAGCTACTTCGGCATGCGGTCCATCGCCGTCGAGCAGGTGAACGGAACCCCGCGCACCGTCCTCAACGGCAAGCCCGTCTTCATGATGGCCACCCTCGACCAGGGCTTCTGGCCCGACGGCCTCTACACCGCGCCCACGGACGAAGCCCTCTCCTACGACCTGAAGATGCACAAGAACATGGGCTTCAACGCGGTCCGCAAACACATCAAGGTGGAACCCGACCGCTGGTTCTACTGGGCCGACCGGCTCGGCCTCATGGTCTGGCAGGACATGCCCGCCATGACCGCCGGGGTCGATCCCGGCGCAGCCTCCCGCGCCGAGTACGAGCGCGAGATGAAGCAGATGATCGACGAGCACATCAGCAGCCCCTCGGTCGTCATGTGGGTCACCTTCAACGAGGGCTGGGGCCAGTACGACGAGGCCCGCATCGCCGACCAGGCCAAGGCCTGGGACCCGACCCGCCTCGTCAACTCCATGTCCGGCATCAACCTCGGCGTGGACGGCGGCACCGGCGACATCATCGACGAACACGGCTACCCGAGCCCCGCGCTGCCACCGAACCCGGACGGCAAACGGGCCCTGGTCAGCGGCGAGTACGGCGGTCTCGGACTCGCGGTGCCCGGACACGCCTGGTCCGTGCAGCAGTCCTACGTGGACGTCGACCCCTCGGCGTACACCGACGACTACCTCGCCCGGCTCGCCGAGGTGCACAAGCTCGCCTGCAAGGGCGGCAACGGCGCCGTCTACACCCAGATCTCGGACGTGGAAGGAGAACTGAACGGCCTGATCACCTACGACCGCTCCGTGGTCAAGCCCGACGTGGCCCGGCTCAAGGCCGCCCACGAGGCGCTGATCCACGACGCGTCGCAGGCGGTACCGGCCGGTTGCTCCTGACGACGAGGCACCCGGCACACGCCTCCCCGCACCACCCGGTGCGCCTCGTCCCGGCTCCCCGACGGGCCGTCGGCGCGGTCCGCCCTCCCCGCGACGGGAGGGCGGACCGCGCCCTTGCCCGCTGCCCATGGCGCCGTACGGCGGCACGTCGGGCCGGACGACGACCGCCCACGACGTTACTGTCGGCGCCATGGACGGTGATCGCCAGGGCTGGCGCCAGTGTTTGCTCAGCGGGGCGGTGTTCGCCGTCTGCATGGCCGGCACCACCCTGCCGACCCCCCTCTACGGCCTCTACCGGCAGAAGTTCGGCTTCTCCGAGCTGACCGTCACGGTCGTCTACGCCGTGTACGCCTTCGGGGTCATGGGCGTGCTGCTGCTCGCGGGCAACGCCTCGGACTCGATCGGCCGCCGCCCGGTGCTCCTGTGGGGCCTCGGCTTCGCGGCCGCGAGCGCGGTCTGTTTCCTGTGCGCCACCGGCCTCGGCTGGCTGTACGCCGGGCGGCTGTTGTCCGGCCTGTCCGCGGGCCTGTTCACCGGGGCCGCCACCGCCTACGTGATGGAACTGGCACCGCCGGGCGGCGCGGGCAGGGCCACGTTCGTCGCGACGGCCGCCAACATGGGCGGCCTCGGCTGCGGTCCGCTGATCGCGGGACTCCTCGCGCAGTACGCCCCCTGGCCGCTGTACCTCCCCTTCGCCGTCCACCTCGCCCTGGTGGCCCTCTCCGCCGTCGTAGTGCTGCGGCTCCCGGAGACCGTCCGCGAACGCCGGCCGCTGAGCACCGTACGACCGCAACGGCCCGGCCTGCCCCCTCAGGTGCGGCCGGTGTTCACCTCACCCGCGATCGCGGCGTTCGTGGGCTTCGCCCTGTTCGGCGTGTTCACCTCCGTCAGCCCCGCGTTCCTCGCCGAGTCCCTGGACGTGACCAACCATGCCGTGAGCGGCCTGGTCGTAGCCCTCGCCTTCTTCGCCTCGACCGCGGGACAGCTCGCCGTCGGCCGCGTCGGAGCGGGGCGGTCCCTGCCCCTGGGCTGCGCCGCGCTTCTCGCCGGTCTCGCCCTGCTCGCGGGCGCGCTGCACTGGGACCTGATGGTCCTGGTGGTGCTGAGCGCGGTCGTCGGCGGAGGCGGCCAGGGCCTGGCGTTCCGCGGCGCCCTCACCACCGTGGCCGCGGCCTCGCCCGAACACCAGCGCGCGGCGGTGATCTCCACCCTGTTCGTGGTCGCCTACGCGGGCATCTCGCTCCCGGTGATCGGAGTGGGCCTCCTGGTGGGCCCGATCGGCCTGGAGGGAGCGGGACTGGTGTTCATCGCCTGCATGGCAGTGCTGGTGGCCGGGGCGGGGGTGTACCTGCTCCGCAGGCCGGCTCCGGCCGGCCATTAGGATCCGACCCCGGGCCCACACCGCCGGCGACCGGAGAACCGGCACCATCCGGCGGTCCGGCCCCTCCGACGACCCGGCGGACCAGGTCACCCGACGTCTTTTCAAGAGGAGTTCGCCGTGTCGCCCCGTTTCGAGACCGCCCGGTTCCACGTGCAGTCCGGTCCCGACTCCCTCTTCGTACGAGTCCGCCACATCCTGCGCGATCCGGTACGGCTGACGGCCCGGGGCGGTCACGTCGTCGAGCGGATGCGTCAACGGGAAGCCCCCGTGGAGGAGTTGCTCCTTCTCGATCCGGGGACCTGGGACCTGGTCTCGGCCGAGGTGCGCACGGACACCGGCAAGTGGGTCAAGGCGACCTGGCGGGTGCGGGCGGACGGGCGGGACTGGTGGGTCGTGGTCGGACTGGGCAACGCCCTCGTGACGGTGATCGACGTCGATCCCTGGCGCCGGGGGAGGGGCCCGGACATCGTCGCCGACGGTCCCCTGTACGCCAAGGTCGACGCCGTCAACGCGGAACTCATGCGCGGGGCCTGACGGCCGGCCCCGGAGCCGGACACGCACGGGCGGAGCCTGATGACGTTCGCTGCGGGACGGTCATCCGGCGAGAGGACCCGAGGGTCGTCCTCGCGTGGTGAAGGCCCATCTGGCGCGGGCGAGTTGCCGATTTCGCGGTGCGCGCGGTGCTGATTATGATCTTGGCCATGTCTGTGCAGAACCCCGACAAGGCCCTGTCGCGCAAGCAGCGACTTCAGGAGAAGCAGCGCCGCCAGCTGGCGGTCGTCGACACCGTGGACAAGGCCGAGGCCAAGGTCCGTAAGGCGGAGGTCGAGGTGGCCACGGCCGTCACCGAGGCGGTGCAGGTCTTCGGCGGCGTGCTGGAGGCGTCCGAGGGGCTCGACATGCCGGTCCAGACCGTCGAGCGCTTCCTCGGTCTGGCACAGGACGAGGCGGCCGCCGCCAACAGCGCCGCCGAGGCGGTCACCGCTTCCTGAAGCTCTGATGTGTGACGGGCCGTCGCCGGAGCGTGGCGGCCCGGTTCCCTCGCCCCCACCTCACCCTCGACCGGACGAGGTTCCGTCCCCCTCCGGTGAGCCCGGCGTTCCCTCCCGGATCTCGTGCAGTGCCTCTGCGAACAGGATGCGGGCCCGGGTGAACCAGTCCGTCAGTACGGCGATCTCGTCCGGCCCGTAGTCGCCGAAGAGGGACCCCAGCCGCTGATAGACGGGCCCGTAGATCTCCAGGATCCGGGCCTGGGCGTTCTCCTCCATCACCACGTAGACCCGTCGGCGGTCGCCCGGGTCCGTGGTCCGCCGGATGTACCCGGCCTTCTCCAGCCGGTTCAGGACGCCCGTGACCGCTCCTGTGGTCAGCCGGGCCCGCTCCGCCAGGTCTCCCGCGACCAGCGACTCGCCCGCGGCGGAGGCCTCCATGAGGAATCCCAGGCAGGTCAGGTCCGTGACGTTCAGCCCCATCCGGCGGGCGATGTCCTGCTGCCCGAACTGGGCGGTGGCGATCATCCGGTCCATGGCGAACAGGGCCTGTTCCGCCGTCGCGTCCGGGCGCGCCTTGTGATCACTCACGAGTCCTCTTAGTATCTAAGATAATTAGCTCGCGAGGTAAGAGATCTCGCGACGGGGTCAGCCCCACCATTTTCACAGCTCTCGAGGAGCGGGATCATGTTCATCCATGGTGACGACGACCAGGACCTGGGCCACACCGTGGCCGGCTGGACGGGGACGGGCATCGCGACCCTCGGTTTCGGGGCGTGCGGACTCGCCCTGGTCACGACGTCCGCGCTGCTCGCGCTCGCGGGAGCGGCCCTGCTGGTGCTCGCGCCGCCGGTGACCTGGACGCTCCACCTCGCGGGCTGGGGCAAGCCGAGCGGTCCCCGTCCGGCCGACCAGTGGGACTGGCGGGTCAGGGATCTCACCGCCCGGGACGGTCATCCCGGCTGCGTGGGCTGCTGCCTCGCGGGACGGCGGCCGGCATCTCGCGGGCAGGTCGTCGAGTGTCCCGCGGAGCTCGCCGCGGCCGACGCCTGAGCTGCGGCCTGGGGCGGACCCATGTGGTGCACGGCGGGCGGTACGAGGGGAATCAGGGCTCGTCGTACCAGGCGACCGCCGAGATGAGCCAGCCCTGTGCCGTGCGGACGAACTGGATGGTCTTGGTCCCGCCGCCCTCGAACGGCTCGCCCTCCAGGATCCCGGACTTGCGGTACTCACTGGTCCGGGACGCCACATCGCCCGTGATCTCCGTCCGCTCGGAGGTCTCCCACTCGGAGAACTCGACCAGCCGGCCGTCGGTCAGCAGCCGGCGGCGCGGCTCGATGAACTCGTCGACGGTGTAGACCGTGAACTCCGGTCCCGTCTTGACGATCACGCCCTGCGGCAGGACCAGTCCGCGGATCCGGTCCACGTCGGCGGCCGTGCCGCCCCGGTTGTCGAAGGCCCCGAAGAACTCGGCGGTCACGGTGTCTATCGCGTGCTTGGACATGGCGGTGACGGTAACAGCGGGGACGCCGGGCGGGGTGAGCGGCCGTGCGGGGAGTGTCGGCCGCGCCTGAAAGGCTTTCAGGATCCGTTCAGGCAGGGTTCGTCAAGATCGGGACGACGGCCGCGGAAGGCGGCCGCCGCACAGGGCGCTCGTCCCGATCCGGGGGCGGGCGCTTTGCCGTTTCGACCGGACAGGAGCCATTGACTTGAAGAAACCGGAGGTCCTCACCGACCTCGACATGGCGAGCATGTCGAACACGACCACGTCGGTGATGAAGAAGCTGCCCGAGGTCACGCTGGCGTTCTGGATCATGAAGATCGCGGCGACGACCCTGGGCGAGACGGCGGGCGACCTCTTCGCACAGACCCTGAAGCTCGGCTACTTCCTCACCACGATCGCGCTGTTCCTGCTGTTCGTGGTGACACTGGTGGTCCAGCTGAAGTCCAGTCGGTACCACCCGTTCCTCTACTGGACGGTGATCCTGTCGACCAGCATGGCCGGCACCACGATGTCCGACTTCATGAACCGGGACGCCAGCGCCAAGTACCTCTCGAACGGGGCGACTTCCCTGGGCTGGGGTCCGCAGGGGCTCGGTCTCGGCTATCCGGTCGGCGCCGCGATCCTGATCTCGGTCCTGCTGGTCATCTTCGCCGTCTGGAAGGCGAGCGGGATGACGTTCGAGATCCGCGACATCGTCACCTTCCGGGGCGAGGCCCTGTTCTGGTCGGCGATCCTCGTCTCCAACACCCTGGGTACGTCGATGGGCGACTTCCTCTCCGACAGCTCGGGCCTCGGCTACGCGGGCGGCGCGCTGCTGGTGACCGGGGCGCTCGCCGTGCTGGTGGCCCTGATGAAGGCGCCCGTCGTGCCGAACGTGCTGCTGTTCTGGATCGCCTTCGTCCTCACCCGCCCGCTGGGCGCCACGGCGGGCGACTTCCTGACCAAGCCGGTGGCGAAGGGCGGCCTCGACCTCGGCACGGCGGGCTCGTCGGCCGTCCTGCTGGCGATCCTGTTCGGGCTCATGGCCTATGCGCAGGTACGGGAGCGCCGGGGGAGCGGAGTGGTGGAAGAGGAGCGCGAGCCCGTCACCGAATCGGCGGGGTGATGGTGAGGTGCGTCCCGGGAGTGGGTGACGGTCCGTAAGGCACCTCGGGGGCGGGGGGGCGGGGGCAGGGGCGCGGGCCGGGCGTTGCGGCAGTGCGGCGACCGGCCCGCGTCGGCGTGCGTGTCGTCGGCGTGCGCTCGGGGGCGTCCACCGTCGTCCGGGCCGGAGCGGATTCCCGCCGTGGAGTAGGGAGCGAGGTGTCCGCGGGGCCGGGAAACGGCCTTCATCCGGGTCGGACGCCCTGCCGGAAAAATCCCGTGTCCCCGTGGGGGGCCGCTCACTAGCGTGGGGCCATGAGTGAGGACATGTGGGCGGGAGTCCGGGACCGGGTGCTTCGTCTGGGCCGACGCCCGGGGGCGGACAAGGTGTTCGGGGCGCAGGGGCACGGGTTCCGGCTCGGTCGCGTCATGAGCGAGGACCAGCTCAGGTCGCTGGAGGCGGACTTGGGTCTCGGCCTGCCCGAGGAATACCGGAGCTTTCTGCTGCTCGTCGGAGGAGGGGGAGCCGGTCCCGAGTACGGCCTGATGACACCCGTCCTGGTCGACGGCGGGTGGACGTGGTGCGGACCGGGACTCACCTACCCTGCCCAGCCGACCACCGCCGCGATCGCCCGAGCCCCGTTCGCCGCCGAGGCGCTGCAGGGGCAGCTCGACGTCCACGAGACGCACGTGCCCCGGCAGGACGCCTTCGCCTCCGAGGAGGAGTTCCGCCGCGCCTGCGCGGCCTGGGTCGCGCGGCGCGACGAGCTGGAGGACGCTCAGGAGGCGGGCGCGGTGTTCCTCACCCAGAAGGGGTGCGGCTATGCGTCGCTCCTGGTGATGACGGGGCCGCACCGGGGTGCCGTGTGGGAGGACATGAGGGCGGCGGACGAGGGAATCGGGCCGACCGTCCATGACTTCGCGTCCTGGTACCGCGACTGGCTCGACCGCACCGAGCACCAGCTCGGGCTCACACCTCCCGTGGTAGCCGGCTGAACGGACACGCCCTGGCTTGGGGGGATCGCCGCCGGGCGGGGCGGCGGCGGGGGACGGATACCTGGTCCCTGAAGGGGTGCGGGTGCGGGCCGGTCCGCCGGTGCCCCGCGCCCCGACCGGCGCGGAAGGTCTCAGCCGACGAGGGTCGCCTTCGGGCGTACGACGCAGAACTCGTTCCCCTCCGGATCGGCGAGCACGGTCCACGACTCCTCGCCGCTCTGCCCCACGTCCGCCCTGCGGGCCCCGAGCGCCAGGATCCGCTCGATCTCCGCCTCCCGGTCCTCGGCCGCCGAGGTCAGATCGAGGTGCAGACGGTTCTTGACGACCTTGCCGTCCGTCACCGGCATGAAGCAGATGCCCACCGGCGCCGTCTCGTCCGGCCCGATCACGACTTCCCGCTCCCTTTCGGAGAGGATCCGCCACCCCAGTACCCCGGCCCAGAACCGGGCCAGTGAGGGGAGGTCGTGCGCGTCGATGACGATGTGATGCAAGGAGAGGGGCATATGTGCCAATGTGCCCTGGTTCCGCGCGGGCGGCAGTGCGGGGAGGGTGTCAGGGTGGCGTCCGGCGGACAGATCGATACCGGTCCTGCCGAGTCGTGAGCGTCGTCGAGGCGCAGCCTCTCCTGACGGCGCGTGCGGGCCGGGTCACCTTGCCTGCCTGCGGCATCGGTGAGCCCGGACCGGGAAGGTCACGCGTCCTCCGGCAGCGGTTCGCCGGTCTCCAGAAGCGACTTCAGGCTCGCCACGACGCTCGGCCAGCCGTGGCCGACCATCTCCGCCAGGGTCGATCCGGGCTCGAAGCCGTCGTGCACGACAGTGAGCTTCACGACCTGCGACGCGGACTCCTCGATGGAGAAGGTGACCTTCGAACGGGCCTCGCCGGACAGCTTGGCGAGCATCTCCTCGTCCCAGTCGAACCGCTTGGCGAGCTCCGGGGTCATGCTGTGCCAGGTGTAGGAGAGCCGGCTGTACGGGTCGGCCTCCAGTACGACCTGCTCGGGGTCGGTGATCTTCACGCCGTGGTTGTCCCAGATCATCTCCGAGCCGGCGGACCAGTCCGTGGTGAACTCCGTCGCCCAGTAGCGGCGGGTGAAGGACGGGTCCGTCAGCGCCTGCCAGAGCTTCTGCGGGGTGGTGCGGATGTAGGTGGTGTAGACGAAGGTCGGCGCGTCCATCGGGATTTCCTCCAGTGCGAGTTTCAGGTCCGCCAGGGCCTGGACCCTGGGCCGGTCGTAGCGGCTGATCCACCGTTGGGCGATCTCGTGGACGGGCGCGGCGTTGAGGTAGTGCAGCTTCTCCCGTCCCTGCCGCACGCTGTTGACGAGACCGGCCTCCTCCAGGACGGCGAGGTGCTTGCTGACCGACTGCCTGGCCATCTCGAGTCCGGCGCACAGTTGGCGCAGTGTCTGTCCGTTGCGGGCGTTGAGCGAGTCGAGCAGCGCGCGCCGGGTCGGATCGGCCAGAGCCTTGAAGACCTCGTCCATGTGCGCCTCCCACCCGAGCCGCCGCCCATCGATAGGCAGCCATCCAGCTGCCTTTAACTTAGGCAGCCAATCAGCTGCCTGTCAATCGCTGGACGGCGACACCCGACTTCCGGTCGCGGCCACCCGCACCGACCTACTGGTCGACCGCAGGCTGAGTGAACCGGCAATGGCCTGGGAAACGGCGGGGGCCTTGTGTGGCACAACGGCGCGACAGGCGGCGCGTCCGTGTTCGCCCCTCGGGCACCCGGTGCGAGCACACCGGGTATCGGTGCCTACTCCCCGGGCGTCCGGAAGTAGTGGCCCTTGTCGAGGTCCTCGATCAGGCCGGGGCCGGTCGGGTTCCAGCCGAGCAGGGCTCGGGTCCGCTCGCTGGAGGCCGGGCTGTCGAGGCCGATGAATCCCGACAGCCAGGTGAAGTGCTCGGCCGCCTCCTCGGCGGGGACGGAGCGGGTGGGCACGTCGAGGTGGCGGCCGATGACCTCGGCCACGGAACGCAGCGGCACGCCGTCCTCCGCGCTCGCGTGGAGCACCGATCCCGCCGGAGCCTTCTCCAGGGCGAGGCGGAAGATGCGGGCGGCGTCGTCGCGGTGTGCGGCCGGCCAGCGCTGCGAGCCGTCGCCGACGTACCCGGCGACGCCGGCCGCGCGGGCGATGCCGATCAGGGCCGGCACGAACCCGCCGTCTCCCTCGCCGTGCACGGTCGGAGGGAGCCGTACGACGGACGAGCGGACGTTCCGGTCGGCGAGGGCGAGGGTCACGTGGGCGGTGCCCATCCGGGTCCGCGGGCCGCCCGGCAGGTGCGCGGACGCCTCGTCCGGTGTCCGCCCGTCCTCTTCGGTGCTCATCCGGCCCGGGGCCACGCCGATCAGCCCCGAAGCGATGACGAAGGGCTTCCCGGAGCCGGCGAGCGCGTCGCCGAAGGTCTCCACGGCGCGCCGGTCGGCGTCCGCGGCGTCCTGGAAGGCGCCCGTGAAGGCGAGGTCGTGCTTGAACGCGAGGTGGATCACGCCGTCCGACGCCTTCGCCGTCTCGCGCAGGAGGTCGAGGTCGTCGAGGGTGCCGGAGACCGCCTCGGCCCCGGCATCGGCCAGGGCGGCGGCCGAGGCCTCCGAGCGGGCGAGCCCGACGACCTGATGCCCCGCGCCGATCAGTTCGGGGACGAGTGCGGAACCGATCCATCCGGACGCTCCGGTGACGAAAACACGCATGAGAAAAGCCTTCCGTCGGGTGGCCGCCCCGCGCCGGGAGGGCGCGTGCGGCGGCGACCGAGCGATGTCAGTGACTGTCATCAAACGTAGCACCTGATGTCAGTGACTGTCGTCGAACCTCGCGGTCTGATGTCAGCGACTGCCGTCGAGTACGATGCCGGGCATGGGTCGATGGCAGCCGGACGCGCGCGGCCGCCTCGCGCGGGCGGCACTGGAGCTCTACGTCGAGCGCGGTTTCGACCGCACCTCCGTGGCGGAGATCGCCGAACGGGCGGGGCTGACGGAGCGGACGTTCTTCCGGCACTACGCGGACAAGCGCGAGGTGCTGTTCGCGGGGTCGAGCGAACTCCAGGACGTGCTCGCGCGTGCCGTCGCCGGGGCTCCGGAGTCCGCCGCGCCCATGGACGCCGTGGCCGTCGCCCTCGAAGCCGCCGCGGGCGTGCTGGAGGAGCGCCAGGAGCACGCGCGGCAGCGGCAGTCCGTCATCGACGCGAACACCGAACTTCAGGAACGCGAGCTGATCAAGCTCGCGTCGCTGTCCGGGACCCTCGCGGACGCCCTGTGCGAGCGGGGTGTCGACGAGGCCTCCGCGGGTCTCGCCGCCGAGGTGGGGATCGCCGTCTTCAAGTTCGCGTTCCGGCGCTGGGTCGACCGGGCCGAGGACAAGGAACTCTCCCTGTTCATCCGGGAGTCGCTGGCCGGGCTGAGGGCAGTGACCGCGGACGCGTGAGCGCGTTCCTGGACATCCCGAAGTCGCCCTCGGCAGCGGGCGGTTCGGTGCTCCCTCCCGCAACCGGGAGGGAGCGGTTCACCACCTCGTCGCGCAACCCGACGGCCGGCGTCGGCGACCATGCCGCCGACCGCGGCCGGTCTCAGGGGCGGAGCACGATCTTTCCGTGGGTCCGCCGCAGTTCCAGCTCACGGAACGCGTCACGGACCCGCTCCAGCGGGTAGACGGCGGCGATCGGCACCTCCAGTTCGCCGCGCGCCGCGAGCCGGGCCAGCTCGCCGACCACCACCGCGGACGCCGCCGCGCCCTCCCCGTACGTATGGGCACCGACCCTCGCCGCCGCTCCCCAGTCGCGGATCGTGTTGATCCGGTCGGGCCGCACGCCCAGTTCCACGGCCAGGTCCACATAGCCGTCGCCGAACGTGTCGATGAACGCGTCCACGCTCCCGCCGGCAGCCTGCCGGATCCGCTCGGCGACGCCCTCGCCGTAGTCGAGCGGCACGACACCCTGCTCCTTCAGCCAGGCGTGGTTCCGCTCGCTCGCCAGCCCGATCACGGTGGCGCCGCGCCGCCGGGCGAGCTGCACGGCGAGGGACCCGACGCCACCCGCCGCGCCGGACACCACGACCGTGTCGGAGGGACCGGGGTCCACCGCGAACACCGTGGCGTACGCGGTCGTACCCGCCACGTACAACGACCCGGCCACCTCCCAGGGCAGACCCTCCGGGCGGGAGACCAGCTTCACGTCCTCCACGGCCACGAACTCCGCGTGGCTCGCCCTGTCGTGGGTGAAGCCCAGGACCTCGTCGCCCACCGCGAAGCCGCGTACGTCCGGACCGGTGTCCACCACGACCCCGGCCAGGTCGCTGCCCTGTCCCGAGGGGAAGGTCGCGGGCCAGCGTTTGTGCCGTGCGCCCTCGCGGATCATCGTCTCGCCGGGCTGGATCCCGGCGGCGCGCACTTCGACCAGTACCTCCCCGGCTCCGGGCTCCGGTCGCTCGACCTCCTCGACGCGCAGCACATCGATACCGCCGTACTCGTGGAACCGGACCGCCTTCATCGCGTGATCACCGTTCTTCCTCGTTCGGACAGACCTCGGAGAGACCTCGGGCAGGCATCGGACGGCGACACCTGCGGCGGGCGGAGCCCAGTGGTGCCGCTTCGGCCTCAACAGCCCAGCCGTGGCGCCGTGTTCCCGGGTGCGAGGATCTCTGTGACCCGCGTTCGGCGACCTCGGCGCGGCCGGCCCGAACCGGGTTCGGTGAACGTCCACGTCGAGCCGCGCGGCCCTGTCATGCTGGCACCTCCGAAGGAGAGGACCTCATGTCGACGGACCCCGGAGCGGCCGTGTTCGCCCAGCGACCCTGGTTCGCGGCCAACGAACTTCTCGCGTTCCTGCTGGAGTTGGCCGCGCTCGGCTGTCTTGCCTGGTGGGGATTCAGCACCGGGGACGGCTGGTTGCCGCACCTTCTGCTCGGGGTGGGCACCCCGCTTCTGGCCGTCGTGCTCTGGGGGTTGTTCGCCGCGCCCAAGGCGCGGTTGCGGCCCGGGCTGCCCCTCGTCCTGCTCGTGAAAGCGCTGGTGCTGGGCGGTGGCGCGGCGGCCGTCTACGGGGTGGGGCACCCCGTCGCCGCCGTGGTCATGGCGATCGTCGTGGTGGTGAACACGGCGTTGGCCGAGACATTGCGCCGCGGCACTCCGACCGCACCCGTGGGTCCGGGTGCCACGCCGACCGCGTCCGCCGGGCCGGACGGCGAGCCGGCCGCACCTGACGGACCGGGCGGCGAGTCGACCGCCCCCGCCGGGCCGCGGGACGCGACCTGACCGGGGCTGTCCCGCTCGCCGAGTCCGGCTGAGGCCCGCACACCGGAGTCCGGCCGAGGCCTGATCGCCCTCGTCCGGCCGAGGTCTGATCAGCGGAGTCCGGCCGGAGGCCCACCGCAGCGGGCCCGCGTGCCGCGTGGTGGATCAGGCCTGGAACTCGGTGAGGTCGATCGCGTGGACGCTCAGCGGGAAGCCGTACTCGGGGTGTTCGATCGTCCGCTCCGGTTCCATGCCCAGCTTGCGGACGACGTTCAACGAGGCCTGGTTCTGCGGCCGGTCGACGCTGATCACACGGTCGAGTCCGCGGTCCTGGAGGGCGAACTCCAGTGTGGCGTGGGCGGCTTCGGACGCGTAGCCCTGGCCCCAGAACGGTGTGCCGAACCGCCAGTCGACCGCCACAGCGGGCATGAGCTCGGGCAGGTACTCGGGGACCGACAGCCCGACGGCCCCGGCCAGTTCGCCCGAGGCCAGCAGCTCGACGGCGAAGACCCCGAAACCCTCGTCGTCCCACTCCTCCTCCCACCGCTCGATCTCCTCGGCCGTGGCGTCGAGGTCGCGGACCGAACCGTCGCCGATCCAGCGCATGACCGCGGGGTCCGCGTTGATGTCCGACAGGGGGGCGAGGTCGTCGTCGTACCAGCGGCGGAGAAGGAGGCGGGGCGTGCGGATCTCGGTCATGGCGTCCATCCTGCCCTACGGGTGTGTCACCGGTCGGCGACCGTGCGCCCGGCGTCCGACGGAGGGCCCCGGGTCCGGGCCGGCCCTTGTTTCGGTCCTGCCGGCCGGGGCAACCGGCCGTCATGGAGACCAACGACCGTACGGACGAAGTGATCGAGACCCGAGGCGACGAGCATCACGTTGTCCTCAGCGCCGACACCAACGGTGACGGAAAGACCGATGTGTGGATGACCGACACCACGGGTGACGGCACGGCTGATCTGTACCAGTTCGACACCACCGGTGACGGGGAGATCGACCTGACGATGGTCGAGCGGGGCGACGAGCCTGGCGTCGACCGGGTCGTCGTCGAGGGTGACGGCGGCCACCCGATGGAGACCTGAACCCACCGGCGCCTCGATGCCCCACGGGTCCCACGACCCGGCGGGTGCCCGTCGCGCGATGTCTACGAGGTGCCAGTGAGGGGGCGCAGGGCCGCGGCGCCGGCGCGCAGGAGCGCGGACAGCGGCGGTCCCACCCACCGGGTCAGCTCGCGCGGCACCGCGGGGTCCAGCTCGATCGTCACCCGGACATAGCGCGTGTGCAGCCGGGCCACCCTCGCCTGCCGGGGCGCGGTGTCGTCCGGTTCCCGCTGCAGGGCCGCCCGGTAGGTGTCCTTGCGCTGGTTCACATTGCTTCCTGACGTTTGATGAGCTCGTCGGCGAGATCCATGTACGCCGATTCCTTGACCGTGACGGGGCTGCCGAACGACTGGGAGTAGAGGTCGAGCCGGGGGATGTGGGTGGACAGCACGTCGAAGCCGCGTTCCGTGAGCGCCTCGCGGGCGTCGGCGTCGGGACCGGTGCGGGTCGCGTCCGGACGGTTCGTACGGTTCAGCAGGACGGCGGAGCGGGCCGGCCGGGCCCGCAGGGACTGCACGTCGCCCATCTCGCGGCCGATGGGCGCCATGCGGTCGAGCTCGATGGGGGAGGGCGTCACCGGCACGATCCACTCGCTCGCGTACCGCATGACGCTCCGGGCGATGTGCGCGTGGTCCTCGAGCTGCGGGGCGTCGAACACCACGGCCTGCCGGTCGCCGAGGAAGTCGTTGACGCGTCGGTGCACGTCGCCCACGGGGAGCGAGACCACGGGGAAGGGGAACCCCCCGGCCAGTTCGCTCCAGCGCAGCGCCGAGGACGCCGGGTCGCTGTCCACCAGCAGCGGTGAGAAGCCCGACTCGTGCAGCGCGTGCGCCAGCCACACCGCGCTCGTCGTCTTGCCCACTCCGGGTTTCAGGTTCACAAAGGCATAGCTCATCGACACAGGGAGCCACGCTAGTGATCGCGGGGGACCGGTGGTCGGCCGAACGGGGCCCACCGCCCCCGCGTTCACCCCGCCGCGCCGGTGATTCATTCCCCTGGACCAACGCGGGCCGGCACATCCTCACAGTCCCGGCGGCCGGTCCAACGGCCCGGCAGGGTGTGCCCTCGCACAACCCCGCCCCATGAACACTGTGCGCACGCCTCCCCCGCGCACCGTTCCCTGGACGCGCTCCCGCCCTCCTGATGCCATGCCCGGCATGTCTCCCGCGTCGCTCGCGTCCCCGTCGTCCCCGGCGTTCCTCGCCTCCTCGTCCCCGCTGTCCGGCGACGGGGAGTCCTTCGCCGTCGTCGTGTTCCTCGGCTTCGTCGCCGTGTCCCTGCTGCTGTGCGGCCTGGCCGCGGCCGACTCGGACGACCCCGAGCACTTCTACGCGGGCGGCGGCGCGGCCTTCGGACCGGTCGGGGGCGGGCTGGCCGTCGCCGGCGACTACATCTCCGCGGCCACCCTGCTCAGCACCACCGGCGCGGTCGCCCTGGACGGCGCGGACGGCATCCTCTTCGCCTGCGCCACCGTCGTGTCCCTCTTCCTGGTGATGCGGATCCTGGGCGAACCCCTGCGCCGGAAGGGCGTGTTCACCCTGGGGGACTTCCTCGCCGACCGTCTCGGCGCCCCCTCCGTGCGCCGGCCCCTCGGCGTCGCCTGCCTCGTCGTCCTCGCCCCGCTGCTCCTGGTGCAGCTGTCGACCGCCGGACGGATCATGGCGGCGATGTTCGGGCTCCCGGACGGCGCGCTCACCGGCTGCACGGCCGCCGGCGGAGCCCTGATGGTGTGCTACGCCGCCTTCGGGGGGATGCGGGGCGTCGGATACGTACAGATCCTGAAGGTCGGGGTGGCGCTCACCGCCATGCTGCTGCTCGCCGGGGTCGTCCTCGCCCGGTACGGGTGGTCGGCGCCGGCCCTCCTCGGCGCCGCGCGCGAGCATTCCGGGGCGGGCGCCGACTACACCCGTCCCGGGCTCCACTTCGGCCACTCCCTCGCCGGGCGGCTGGACCTGATCGGGTTCACGGCCACCCTGCTGGTCGGGGCCGCCTGTCTGCCGCACCTCACCATGAGGCTGCACCCGGTCCGGGAGGCACGTACCGCACGGCGTGCCGTCGGCTGGGCGGTCGGCCCGGTGGCGCTCGTGTGCGGCGGGGTGGTGGTGGCCGGCCTCGGAGCCTGCGCCCTGCTGGGGCGGGGTCCCGTGCGGGCCGCGGATCCCGGGGGAGCGACCGCGCTGCTGATGGTGACGGGGGCGCTCGACCCGGCCGCCGGGGGAGCCCGGCACAGCATGCTGTTCGCGATCGTCGCCTGCGCCGTCTTCGTGACCACCCTCGCGGCCGTCGCGGGCATCACGCTGGCGGCCGCCTCCAGCCTCGCCCGCGACTTCGGCGGGCGGCCCGCCCACGGCGTCGGCAGCGGGGCGGCCGCCCGGGAGATCCGCCGGGCACGGCTGGGGATCGTGCTGGTCGGAGCGGTCGCCGTCGTCGTCTCGGCCGGCCTCGGGGACCGCGGCCGACTGACGCTGATCTCGCTGTCGTTCGCCGTCGCGGCCTCGGTGCTCGCCCCGGTCCTGCTCCACGCGCTCTTCCTGCCCGGCCACTCGGCCACCGGGGTGCGCTGGACCGTCTACGGGACCCTGCCGTTGATCCTGCTGCTGCTCGCGGGGTCGCCCGCGGTGTCGGGCACCCCGTTCGCCGTCTTCCCCGATCACGACGTCCGCTGGTTCCCGCTCCAGACACCGGGGCTGATCAGCATTCCGGCCGGCTTCCTGCTCGGGCTCGTCGGCCGTGACCGCCCGCGCACCCCGGAGCACCGGCCCGCCCGGCAGGACGGCGCCCCGTACGCGCGACAGGGGTGAGCCCGGCGAAGGCGCCGGACCCACCCCTGTCCTCGGTACTCGTGCGGCCGCTCAGCCGTCCAGCGACGTCATGACGTGCTTGATCCGGGTGTAGTCCTCGAAGCCGTACGCCGACAGGTCCTTGCCGTAGCCGGACTGCTTGAACCCGCCGTGCGGCATCTCGGCGACCAGCGCCATGTGGGAGTTGATCCACACACAGCCGAAGTCGAGCTTCCTCGACATGCGCATCGCCCGCGCGTGGTCCTTCGTCCAGACCGAGGAGGCCAGTGCGTAGTCGACGCCGTTGGCGTAGGCGACGGCCTGGTCCTCGTCCGTGAAGGACTGGACGGTCATGACCGGGCCGAAGACCTCGTTCTGGATGATCTCGTCGTCCTGCCGGAGGCCGGAGACGACGGTCGGGGCGTAGAAGTAGCCCTTGTCGCCGACCCGGTGGCCGCCGGCCTCGATCCGCGCGTGCTCGGGCAGCCGCTCGACGAAACCGCTGACCTGGGCGAGCTGGTTCGTGTTGTTGAGCGGTCCGAACAGCACGTCCTCGTCGTCCGGCAGGCCGGTCTTCGTCCCGGCGGCCGCCTTCGCGAGCGCGGCGACGAACTCGTCGTGCACGGACTCGTGGACCAGGACGCGGGTGGCGGCCGTGCAGTCCTGGCCGGCGTTGAAGAAGCCGCCGACGACCAGGTCCTCGACCGCCTTCGTCAGATCCGCGTCCTCGAAGACCACGGCCGGGGCCTTGCCACCCAGCTCCAGGTGGACCCGCTTGACGTCCTTGGCCGCGCTCTGCGCGACCTGGATGCCGGCGCGCACCGAGCCGGTGATGGAGGCCATCGCCGGGGTCGGGTGCTCCACCATCAGCCGGCCGGTCTCGCGGTCGCCGCAGACCACGTTGAAGATCCCCCGGGGCAGGCCCAGGTCCTCCAGGACCCCGCCGATGATCTCGGCGATCAGGACGGTGGAGGCCGGGGTGGTGTCCGAGGGCTTGAGCACGACCGCGTTGCCCGCGGCGAGGGCCGGGGCGAACTTCCACACCGCCATCAGCAGGGGGTAGTTCCAGGGCGCGACCTGGGCGCAGACGCCGACGGGCTCGCGGCGGACGATCGAGGTCATGCCCTCCATGTACTCGCCCGCGGAGCGGCCCTCCAGCATCCGGGCCGCGCCCGCGAAGAAGCGGACCTGGTCGATCGCGGGGCCGAGTTCCTCGCTGAGGGTCAGGTGCAGCGGCTTGCCGGTGTCGCGGCTCTCCGCGGCGACCAGTTCCTCGGCCCGGGCCTCCATCGCGTCGGCGATCTTCAGCAGCGCGCGCTGGCGCACGGACGGGGTCGCGTCGCGCCAGACGGGGAAGGCCGCGGCGGCGGCCGCCATCGCCGCGTCGACGTCGGCGGCGCCCGAGAGCGGGGAGGTCGCGTAGACGTCACCCGTGGTGGGGTCCACCACGTCGAGCGTCCGGCCGTCGGCGGCGTCCGCGAACGCACCGTCGATGTAGTTGCGGAACGTGCTGCTCATGGAACGTCTCTCCTGGTCAGGCGGCGGTGCGGGGGGACAGGTGCTCGTGCACGGCGAGCCAGGCGCCGTCCTCGGAGCGGGCGAAGACGATGGTCTCCCGCTCGAGCAGGGTCTCCTCGCCGGCGTGGGTGGCGACGCGGGTCTGCACGTCGTGGCTGAAGACGGCCGTGTCGCCGAAGGGCTGGACGAGGGGTTCCGACGAGACGCAGCCGAGGACACGGAAGCCGTCCTCCTCCACCCACCGCTGCCACAGGGCGCGGTACTCGGCCGTCGAGCCGAGGCGCTGGGGGGTGGTGTGGAAGACGAACGTCGCGTCCGGGGCGAAGGCGCCGAAGTAGTCGTCGAGGCGGCCCTCGGCGAAGGCGGCGACGAGCGCGTCCGCGGCGGTCCGGATCTCCTGGACGGTGATGGTGCTCATGCTCGGCTCCTGATCAGGGGCGCCCGGTGGTCAGGACCGGGCGCCCGGTTCGTGGGTGGCGGGGTTGGGTCAGGCGGCCGCTGCGGGCTCGGCGGACCGCTCCTCGGTGCCACCGGTGACCGGCGTGATCCCGGCGTCGGACGACGGGACGAAGCGGGGTCCCTCCGGGCCGAACACCGCGCGCGGCTCGGGGAACAGGGTGAGCGCCGCGAAGTAGAGCACCACCGCGAGGGCGAGGCCGACCGGCAGGGAGATGTCCGCGCCGCCCGCGAGGTTGCCCAGGGGGCCGACGAACTGGCCCGGCAGGTTGGTGAACAGCAGGGCGACGACGGCGCTGACGAGCCAGGTGCCCATGCCGCGCCAGTTCCAGCCGTGCGCGAACCAGTAGCGGCCGCCGCGCTGGCGCCGGTTGAAGACCTGCAGGTCCTCGGCGTCGTACCAGCCGCGCCGGGTGACGAAGCCGAGCGCCATGACGATCATCCACGGCGCCGTGCAGGTGATGATCAGCGTGGCGAAGGTGGAGATGGACTGGGTGAGGTTCAGCGCGAAGCGGCCGATGAAGATGAACGCGATCGACAGGACGCCGATGAAGAACGTGGCCTGCACGCGGTTGAAGCGCGGGAAGACGCTGGAGAAGTCCAGGCCCGTGCCGTAGAGGGACGTCGTGCCGGTGGACAGACCGCCGATCAGGGCGATCAGGCACAGCGGCAGGAAGTACCAGCCGGGGGAGATCGCCAGCAGTCCGCCGACGTAGTTGGGGGCGGCAGGGTCGACGTACTTCGCGGCCTTCGAGGCGATGATCGACGCGGTGGCCAGGCCGAACAGGAACGGCAGCAGGGTGGCGATCTGGGCCAGGAACGCGGCGCCCATCACCCGGCGGCGCGGCGTGTTCGCGGGGATGTAGCGGGACCAGTCGCCGAGGAACGCGCCGAAGGAGACCGGGTTGGAGAGCACGATCAGCGCGGCGCCGATGAACGAGGGCCAGAACATCGCGTCGTGGGTCGAGGCGAAGGCGCCCGCGTAGCCGGGGTCGAAGTCACCGGCGAAGGCGAAGGCGCCGAGCACGAAGAGGGCCGAGGCCGCCATCACCGCGATCTTGTTGACCAGCAGCATGAAGCGGAAGCCGTAGACGCAGACGACGAGCACGAGTCCGGCGAAGATCGCGTACGCGATGCCGTAGGTGACGTCCGACTCGGGGACGTGCGCCAGTCGGTGCGCGCCGCCGACGAGCGCGTCTCCCGAGGACCACACCGAGATCGAGAAGAACGCGATGGCGGTGAGCAGGGAGAGGAAGGAACCGACGACCCGGCCGTGCACCCCGAGGTGCGCGGAGGAGGAGACGGCGTTGTTGGTGCCGTTGGCAGGGCCGAACAGCGCCATCGGGGCCAGCAGCAGCGCGCCCGCGACCAGGCCGAGGACGGTCGCCGCGAGCCCCTGCCAGAAGGAGAGCCCGAAGAGGATGGGGAAGGCGCCCAGCACACAGGTCGCGAAGGTGTTGGCGCCGCCGAAGGCGAGCCGGAACAGATCGATCGGCCTGGCCGTGCGGTCCTCGTCCGGGATGCGCTCGACGCCGTATGTCTCGATTTCGGTGACCGATGTCGTCACGGCCCCTCCCATCTATGTTTGTACACCACTCAAATATCGGCACCCACAGTGTGAGGCCCCCGGTGACCTGCGACAATGGTGGGCATCACAGATGCGTACGATGTCTTTTGTGGCCGGCAACAAACTGACGATCCAGGATCTGCTCTCCTCGCCCGCCCTCCAGCTCACGCTGAAGGCCGGCGGCGGCCTGGACCGGTCCGTCTCCTGGGCCCACGCCAGCGAGCTCGTCGACCCGACGCCCTGGCTCCTGGGAGCCGAGCTGATCATGACCGCGGGCCTGGCGATCCCCCGGACCGCGGGTGAACAGCGCGCCTATCTGGAGCGGCTCGACGACGCCGGGGCGTCCGGTCTCGCGCTCTCGGCGCAACTGCACATGCCGCCGCTGCACGACGCCTTCTTCCGGGCCGCCGAGGAGCGGGACTTCCCCGTCCTGGAGGTGCCGCTCGCCGTTCCCTTCATCGCCGTCGCCCAGGAGGTCGCGGCCTCGGCCCAGGAAGAGGCCCGGCACCGGCTGGGCGCACAGCTCCAGGTCTTCGGCGCGCTGCGCTGGCTGGTCACGGAGAACCTCGACACACCGACCCTGCTGCGCCGGCTCGAAGGGCTGTCGGGCTACGACGTCTTCCTCTGCACGCCCCAGGGGCGCCCGCTCCTGCCCGGAGTCCCCGTGCCGGACCCGGCCGTGCTGCCCACCTCGGTCGACGCCCCGCCGACGATCCCCGGCGGCTTCGTCCTCCCGGTCCCCGCGCCCGGCGGCCCGGCCGGCTTCCTCGTCGCGTACGAGCGCGAGGGTGCCCGGCCCGCGGGGCTGGCCGTCGCCCAGCACATCGCCACCGTCGCGGCGCTGCGGCTGGCCATGGTGCGCAACGAACGCGAGACCCTGCGCCGCGAGGGGGCGGAGACCTTCGCCGAGCTGCTCCAGGAGGTGCTCGACCCGGAGGCGGCCCGCCGCCGGCTCGCCCGGCACGCGATCGAGGGCGACACCGTGCTGCTCATCGTGCGCCGCACCACCGACGAGGCCCTGCTGCGCTGTCTGGAGGACCGGCCGCATCTGCTGCTCACCCGCGGCGAGGACCGCTATGTCCTCGGGGCGCCGGAACTGGCGGCGGCCGTCGGCGCGCTCCCGTCCGTGGCGGCCGGGGCGAGCCGCCCCTTCGAGCCGGGCGCCGCGCTGAAGGTCGCCCAGCGCGAGGCGCTGTGGGCGGTGTCCAAGGCCGTCGAGTCCGGCCGTGCCGTCGTCCACTACGGAGACGACGGGGCGGGACGCTGGCTGCCCGACGACCCCGCCGTCCTGACGGCGCTGGTCGAGCACGTGCTCGGTGACGTCCTGCGGTACGACGAGAGCCACGACTCGCAGCTGCTCGTCTCCGCCCGCACCTGGATGGAGCGCGACCGCCGCACGGAGTCGGCGGCCGCCGCGCTGCACATCCACCCCAACACGCTCGCCTACCGGCTGCGCCGTTTCGGAGCGCTCGCCGAACGCGATCTGACGTCGACGGGGGCACTGGCCGAGGTGTGGCTGGCGATCCAGGCGGCGGGAGCGCTGGGCCTCACCGACTGACCGGCTTCCGGACCCTCACCGCGGGTCCGTGCGGTCAGCGGGAAGGCCGGGCCGCGGCCTCGACCATGCGGCGGATGTCGGCGAGGTCGGCCTCGAACTCGGCGGTGAGGTCGAGGGGCAGGTCCAGCCACGGCCCGAGTGCGCGGTGACCGGGCAGTTCGCTGTCCGGGAGGAGTCCGCGACGCCCGCGCGGGTCGAGGTCGCCGGGGGCGAAGCGGCCCGCGGCCTCGGAGGCGGCGAAGCCGATGACGAAGGTGCTGATCAGGCGCTCCAGGCGCGGTACCTCGGGTTCGGGGACCCCGGCCTCGATGAGCGCGGTGTAGATGATGTCCACCGCACGCAGGCCGTCCGGGGTGACGGCCGGCCGCGAGAAGAGCAGATGAGCGGCCCAGGGGTGCTGCTGGGTCACCTTCCGGCAGGCGTGCGCGAGGGCGTCGAGCCGCTCCTCCCACGTGTGGTCCGGCCTCGGCTCCGGGGGCAGCAGCGCGGCCAGCAGCCGCCCGACCATGCCGTCCAGCAGCGCCGCCTTGTCCTTGACGTGCCGGTACAGCGCCATCGGTGTCACACCGACGCGGTCCGCCAGCGCGCGCATGGAGACGGCGTCGACGCCGTGCTCGTCGGCGATGGCCAGTGCCGCGTCCAGGATTTCTTCCCGCCTGCCACTCATGGGTGTACAGCGTAGACGTGTACGCCGTAGACGCGGGCCGCGCGAGGTGTATACGGTGTAGACGTATACGCCGTAGACCTATGCGGCGAGGGCATCGAGGAGGCGTCGTGGAGGAAGCATGCTGATCGCCGACGGGCTGGTGAAGCGCTACGGGCCGCGCAGGGCGCTCGACGGGTTCGACCTGACGGTCCCGGCCGGGGAGATCGTGGGCCTGATCGGTCACAACGGTGCGGGCAAGACCACGTTCGTCGAGATCGTCGCCGGTCTCGTGCGTCCCGACGCGGGCCGTGTCACCATAGCCGGGCTCGACGCGCTGCGCGGGGGCCGGGCCGCGCGCCGCTTCCTCGGCGTGGCCCCGCAGGAACTCGCCCTGTACGGCACCGTCACCGCGCGGGAGAACCTGCGGCTGTTCGCCGGACTGGCGGGACTCCGGGGCCGGCGCGGAGACGCCGAGATCGCCCGGGTCCTGGACGAACTGCGTCTCACGGACGTCGCGGACCGGCCTGCGGCGGCCCTGTCCGGAGGGCAGCGCCGCCGGATCCAGGCGGCCACCGCCATGGTCGGCTCACCGCCGCTCCTGCTGCTGGACGAGCCCACCGCCGGAGCCGATCCGGAGACCCGCGCGGCCCTGCTGAGCGCCGTCAGGGCCCGGGCCGAAGCGGGCGCGGCCGTCGTCTACACGACCCACTACCTGCCGGAACTCGTCGACCTCGACGCCACGCTGGCGCTCGCGCGGGCCGGGCGGATCATCGCCCGCGGTACCCAGGAAGAACTCACCCGCCACCTGCCCGGCGAGCTCAGGGTCACCTTCGCCGACCCGGCCGAACCCGAGCTGCGCCGGCCGACCACGGACCCCGGCGCCGATCTGGCCGCCCTGCTCGCCTCCGGCCGTACCCCCGCGTCCGTCGACGTACGGCGCCCCGGACTGGACGACCTCTACCGCTCCATGGAGACCGCGGACCCCGCGACCGCCGCGACCCGCAGGGAGGTCCGCGATGCCGCGTGAGTCCGCCGCCCGCCTCCGGGTGCTGATCCGCCACAACGTGCTGCTCATGGCACGCGAACCCGGTCCGCTCCTGAGCCGCATGATCCTGCCCCTCGTCTTCATCACGCTCCTGCGCCCGCTCTACACCGCCGGGCAGGGCGAGCGCGCCGGCACGGAACAGGCCGTCGTCGGCACGCTGGTCACGTTCTCGTTGCTGGCCCTCGGCATCAGCGGCAGCGCGATCCTGACCGAACGTCTGGGCCGTACCTGGGACCGGCTGCGCTCGACCGCGCTGCGCCCCGCCGAACTGCTGGCGGGCAAGGCGGTTCCGGCCTTCATCGCCCTGCTCGCCCAGCAGTCCCTCATCGTGGGCTTCGCGGTGTGCGCCCTCGGTCTGCCGGTCCCGCACCCGTTCCTGCTCCTGGGCGTCCTGCTGAGCTGGAGCTGCGCGCTGCTCGGACTCGGCACCCTGCTCGGCGTGGCGGTCCGCACACTGGGCGCGCTCTCGGCGGCGTACGACATCGGCGGCATGCTGCTGAGCAGTGTCGGGGGTGCGCTCGTCCCGCTGGCCTCCCTCCCGGCCTGGGTCGCGGACGTGGCCCCGGCCTCGCCCGGCTACTGGGCCGCCCGTGGCCTGCGTGCCGCGCTTGCCGGGGACCCCCGGATCGTGGGGGAGTCCTGCGGCACGCTCCTCGGCGTGGCGCTGGTCTGCGGCACCGTGGCCTCGGTCCGGCTGAGGGGCCGCGGTGGCCGGTTGGCGGCACTCTAGGCTCTGCCCGGCATGTCGCGCCGTCGCCGGAGGGGTGGCCACGGCGTCACCGCCCGGCCGGGAACCGTCGGGCGGGCCCCTGCCGGGCGGTCACGCTCCTTCGGTGGGGCGCAGGCCCGCGACGAGGGTCTCGACCAGCCGCCGGGCGTCGTAGCGCGGGTCGTTGTGGGCGCCGATGCAGAGGTTGCCGATGCCGCGCATGAGTTGATAGGCCGTCAGGCCGGGGCGGATCTCCCCGGACTCGGCCGCGGCGTCGAGGAGTTGGGCGCACACGGGGAGAAGGCGGTCCAGGAAATAGGTGTGCAGCGCGTCGAACGCCGTGTTGTCGGGCTGGAGTACGGCGGCGAGTCCGTGCTTGGTGACCAGGAAGTCGACGAACCGGTCGATCCAGCGGGACAGTGCCTCGTAGGGGGACGCGCACTCGTCCAGCAGGGCCGGCCCGGCCTCGGCGCAGGCCTCGACCTGGTGCCGGTAGACCGCGACGATGAGATCGGCCCGGGTCGGGAAGTGCCGGTAGATCGTGGCCGTACCGACGCCCGCGCGTGCGGCGATGTCGCGCACGGGGGCCTCCACGCCGGAGGCGGCGAAGACCGCGGCGGAGGCGTCGAGCAGCGTCTCCTGGTTGCGCCGGGCGTCCGCCCGTCTGGGGCGGGCCGCCTTGTCCGTCGTCGCGTCGCTGTCGCTCATCGCGTTCCTTTCCCTCCGTGCCCCTTGTCGTCCCGGTTCGTCGTCCCGGCCCTCCCGGGGGATCCGCGGGCCGGCCGCGGCGCTAAACGGGACGTCGTTCCGTATCACCTTGCCAAGCGGGACAGTGTTCCGTATCGTAAAACGGGACGCTGTTCCGTTTGTTCATGATGGCAGACCAGGGGCTCGGTGGCCACTTCGTGCCGCCGTGGCGGCCCTCCCGTGACGCGGCCACGACCGCGACGCCCGGGACGGGGCCCCGACGGCCGGGTCCCACCCCGCTCGAAGGAGACACAGTCATGCAGTACCGCACGCTCGGCCGTACCGGTGTCCAGGTGAGCACCCTCGCACTCGGCGCGATGAACTTCGGCAGGATCGGGCGCACCACCCAGGACGAGGCCACCGCCATCGTCGACGCCGCCCTGGAGGGCGGGATCAACCTCATCGACACCGCCGACAGGTACGGCGACGGCGAGTCGGAGGAGATGGTCGGCAAGGCCATCGCCGGCCGCCGCGACGACATCGTGCTGGCCACGAAGGCGGGCATGCCCATGGGAGAGGAGCGCAACCACGTCGGCGCCTCACGCCGTTGGCTGACCGCCGAGCTGGACGACAGCCTGCGCAGGCTCGGTGTCGACCACGTCGACCTCTACCAGATCCACCGATGGGACCCGACCACCTCCGACGAGGAGACGCTGTCGGCCCTCACCGACCTCCAACGCGCGGGAAAGATCCGCTACTTCGGGTCCTCGACCTACCCCGCGCACCGCATCGTGCAGGCCCAGTGGGCCGCCCGGGAGCACCACTTGAGGCCCTACGTGACCGAACAGCCCAGCTACTCGCTGCTGCAGCGGGGGATCGAGGCGCATGTCCTGCCCGTGACACAGGAGTACGGGCTCGGTGTGCTGGCCTGGAGCCCGCTGGCCTCGGGCTGGCTGTCCGGCGCGGTCAGGAAGGGCCGGGAGATCGCCACCAGCCGCTCCACCTTCCTGCCGCAGCGCTTCGACCTCACCGTCCCGTCGAACCAGGCCCGGCTCGACGCCGTGGAGAAGCTGGCCGAGGTCGCCGACCAGGCGGGGCTCAGCCTGATCCAGCTCGCACTCGGTTTCGTCACCGCGCATCCCGGCGTGACGAGCGCGCTGATCGGCCCCCGGACCCTGGACCACCTGCGCAGCCAGCTCGCCGCAGCGGACACCGTGCTCTCCACCGACGTGCTCGACGCCGTCGACGCCATCGTGCCCCCGGGGGTGGACCTGGCCCCGGAGGAGAAGTTCGACACCCCGCCGTCGCTCCTGGACCCGTCGCTCCGCCGCCGCTGAGCGCTGACCGGGGGTCGCTGACCGCAGACCGCAGACCGCAGACCGCAGACCGCTGACCGGGGGCCGGGGGCCGGGGGCCTGGGGCCGGCTCAGGGCCGTGCTTCTCCGTCCTCGGCCCCGGTGGCCCCCTCCGGCTTCCGGACCTTCGCCGTGGCGCCCGGCCGGGGTGTGCCGTCGACCGTGAGGCAGATGCCGAACACGCGGTCGTGGCCCGTCCAGCCGTTGACGTGGCCTCGGTTGTTGCTGATCTGCACCCGCTTACGGGCGGCGTCGACGGACGACACCAGGTGCAGGTACACGCTTCCGGCGACTCGGGCGAGGACGATGTCACCGACCGCCAGCTTCGACGGGTCGACCGGAGCGACCGCCACGAGTTGCCGGCTGCGGATCAGCGGGACCATCGAGGCGCCGCTCGGCCGGAACTCCACGGTCTCTCCACCGGCCACTCTGCCCGCCACACCGTCCAACGCTCCCATGGGACGAGGGTGACAGGCGCGGGCGTGCCGGCCCACCGAATTTCCGGCAGCGGCGGCCCGGCCCCGGGGGCGGCGTCGTGCGGTGCGCGCCGATGCCCCCGGACCCGGGGACCACTCGTCTCCAGGGGCTCCGCATATCGTCGGCGTATCGAAAAGCGCATACGCCCCCGCAACCAGCCGCACCCTTCACTGGGAGCATGGGTCCCAACGCTCCCTCGTCCGCACCCCGCCGCGTCCTTCGGACCGTACTTCCGAGTCTCGCGGTCCTCTGTGTGGCCGGTGTCCTGTTCAGCACCCGGCGGATGCTCATGATGTCCGCCCCCAGGTGCATGGCCGGGCGGTGGCACGGCTGCTACGACACCTTCAACGGCGTGATGCTCATGACGCTCGTCGCGGTGCCCCTCTCCGTGCTGGTGGCGTGGGCCCTCGCGTCCTGGCGCCGTGCGAGGGGCGCCGGCTCCACCTGGGCGTGGCGGTCGTCGCTCGCCGAGGTGGGCATGGTGCACGGGACGGTTCCCTTCGTGTGGCTGACGATGATGCCGGGCCTCGCGCCCGGCGTCGCTCCCCGCCGGGTCAGCCTGGTGCCGCTGCGGGACCTCGTCACGATGGGGACGGGCGGGATCATCGGAAACCTGCTGGTCTTCGCGGCGCTGGGGTTCTTCGCCCCGATGCGCTTCGCGTCCCTCGCGTCCGTACCGAGGGTCCTCGCACTGGGGGCGGCCTGCTCGGTCCTGGTCGAGGTGGCCCAGTACGTGCTGTGGCTCGACCGGGTGTCCTCCGTGGACGACGTCCTCGTCAACGCGACCGGTGCCCTGCTCGCGGGACTGGCCTCCCGCCGCTGGTGGCGCACCCCGGCGGACACCCCGTCCGACCGGCCGGATCCCGTGCCGGCCCCGGTCGGCTGACGTGCGCCCCCGCCCCGGCGTGCTCGGGACACGCCCGCGTCCCGGGGTGCTTGGGATGCGCCCGCGTCCCGGGGTGCTTGGGATGCGCCCTCGTCCCGGGGTGCTTGGGATGCGCCCTCGTCCCGGGGTGCTTGGGATGCGCCCTCGCCGCCGCGCGCCGGCGATGCGCCCCCGCCGCGACGCGCTCGCGATACGCCGCCGATACGGCGCGCTGCTTAGGCTTCCGACATGCGTGTACTGATCGTGGAGGACGAGCCCTACCTGGCCGAGGCCGTCCGGGACGGTCTGCGGCTGGAGGCCATCGCCGCCGACATCGCGGGCGACGGCGACACGGCCCTGGAACTGCTCGGTCTCAACTCCTACGACCTCGCCGTCCTCGACCGTGACATCCCCGGCCCCTCCGGCGACGAGGTCGCCCGGCGCATCGTCGCCTCCGGCAGCGGCATCCCGATCCTCATGCTCACCGCCGCCGACCGGATCGACGACAAGGCGTCCGGCTTCGCGCTCGGCGCCGACGACTACCTCACCAAGCCGTTCGAGCTGAGGGAGCTCGTCATGCGGCTCAGGGCGCTCGACCGCAGACGCGCGTACGCCCGGCCGCCGGTCCGCGAGATCGCGGGCCTGCGTCTGGACCCCTTCCGCCGCGAGGTCTTCCGCGACGGACGGCACGTCGCCCTCACCCGGAAGCAGTTCGCCGTCCTCGAGGTCCTCGTCGCCGCCGACGGCGGTGTCATCAGCGCCGAGGAACTGCTCCAGCGCGCCTGGGACGAGAACGCCAACCCCTTCACCAATGCCGTCCGCATCACCGTCTCCGCCCTGCGCAAACGGCTCGGCGAGCCCTGGATCATCGCCACGGTGCCCGGTGTCGGGTACCGGATCGACGCAGGCCCGGACGCCTCCCACCCCGACGGCACGCATGAATAGGAGCCCCGGGCGCAGCGCCCGGCTGAAGCTCACCCTCAGCTATGCCGGCTTCCTCTTCGTCGCCGGCACCCTCCTGCTGGCCGTGATGTGGGTCTTCGTGCTGCGCTGGCTGCCGACCCAGGACCCCAGGCTCATCCAGAAGACCTACGGTGCCGTGATCATCATGGGTCCCAACCGCTCCGACCTGCTGCGCGGTTTCGCCCCCGCCGCGGCCGTCGCGCTGGCCTTCCTCCTGGCCTTCGGTCTCCTCGGCGGATGGATCCTCGCCGGCCGCATGCTCTCGCCCCTCACCCGGATCACGGACGCGGTGCGGACCGCCGGAAAGGGGTCGCTGTCCCACCGCATCCGGATGACGGACCGCCAGGACGAGTTCCGCGAGCTCTCCGACGCCATCGACTCGATGCTCGAACAACTGGAGTCCCACGTAGCCGAACAGCGGCGGTTCGCCGCGAACGCCTCGCACGAACTGCGCACCCCGCTGGCGATCTCGCGGACCCTCCTGGAGGTCGCCCGCCAGGACCCCACCCGCGACCCCGGCGAACTGGTCGAGCGCCTGCACACCGTGAACACCCGGGCGATCGACCTGACCGAGGCCCTTCTGCTGCTCAGCCGCAGCGACCGCCGGGACTTCCCCCGCGAGAGCGTCGACCTCTCCCTCGTCGCCGAGGAAGCCGCGGAGGCGCTGCTGCCGTCCGCCGAACAGCGCGGGATCACCCTCGACGTCACGGGCGGTACGGCCTGGACCGGCGGCTCCGAGGAGCTCCTGCTGAGGATGGTGACGAACCTCGTCCAGAACGCCGTCGTCCACAACCTCCCCGAGGGCGGCACCGTCACGGTCCACACCGGGGCGGACGGTGACACCAGCGTGCTGCGGGTCGAGAACACGGGTCCCGTGCTTCTGCCGGACCTCCTGCCGACCCTCACCGAACCGTTCCGGCGGGGGACGGAACGCGTACGCACCGACGAACACGCCGGAGTCGGCCTCGGCCTGGCCATCGTGGCCGGCGTCGTCCGCGCCCACGGCGGAACCCTCGACCTCACCGCCCGCCCAGCCGGCGGCCTCGTGGTCACGGTCCGGCTGCCCCGCACGCCGTAGAGGTGTCCGGCGCCCGGACGGCGTGACAACCGAGTGGCGTGCCGCGCACCGTGTGAGCCGGAACACCCCGCGCGCGTGAACCCGTTCGGGCCCGGACGACAAGTACCGGGTGAACGCTGTCCTTTCCACCGACCACACGGACCACTCATGACTGATTCGCTGTGCCTTCCCCCACCGGGGGACGGTCCGTCCGGCGTCGACACCGCGCGGTCCGGTACCGCGCGGGCCGACGGCGTGGGACCCGACGACGCACGGGCCGACGACGCGGCCCTGATCACGGCGTCGCTCGACGAACCGGAGCGGTTCGCGGCGCTCTTCGACCGGCACGCGCCCACCATCCACGGGTACGTCGCGCGGCGGCTCGGGGGCGACGCCGCCGACGACATCACCGCGGAGACCTTCCTCACCGCCTTTCGGATAAGGGCCCGCTACGACCGTGACCGGGCCGGAGTGCGGCCCTGGCTGCACGGCATCGCGGCCAAACTGATCAGTCGTCACCGGCGTGAGGAGATCAGGGCGTTCAGGCTCCTCGCCCGGACCGGCCAGGACCGGATCGCCGAGACCTGGACGGACTCCGCCGACGACCGCGTCACCGCGCAGGCCGCGTCCCGGTCCCTGGCCGGCGCCCTCGCCAGGCTCTCCCAGGGCGACCGGCACACCCTTCTGCTGTTCGCCTGGGCCGACTTCACGTATCAGGAGATCGCCGAGGCCCTGGACATCCCCGTGGGCACCGTCCGATCCCGGCTCAACCGCGCCCGCAGAAAGCTCAGAGCGGCGACCGGCGAACACGACCCGCTGACCGGCCCCCGCGAACTGCCCGTACTCGAAGGTGATTCCGCATGAACGAGCTGAGCGATCCGAACGACCTGAGCGACCTGAACGAGCTGAGCGACCTGAACGAGCTGCGCGACTTGAACGAGCTGCGCTCTCTGCGCGGGGACGCGCCCGTGCCCGACACCGACCGGCTCGCGCCCCGACGAGCCCTGCTCACGGCCGAGATCACGGCACGCTCCGAGGCTCGCCGGCCCGCCCTCGCCCGGCCGAAGCCACCGGGGCGGAGGGCGTTCCTGGCGATCGCGGGGGCCGTCACGGCCCTGGCGGTGACGGGCGGGGCGGTCGTCCTCCTGTCCGACGGCACTCCCCGGGAGGCCGTCGCCTCCTCCGGCCGCCAACTGCTGTCCCCGGGGGCCTCCGCCGACACCCTCGAACTGGCGGCGGCGACGGTGGAGAAACTCGGAGCGAAGGAGCCCGGACCGAAGCAGTGGGTCTACGAGAAGTCGACCTCGCTCGGCCAGTCCGCGCCCACGACGGCGGAGGCGTGGACGCGCTGGGACGGCACGGGCTGGGCGCGTCTTCCCGGTATTCCGCCGTCCGGCCGCATCAAGGACTGGGACCCGAACAAGCTCCAGGTCACCTACGGACCCAACCAGGAGGAGAAGTGGAAGAAGGAGGGGTACGACGACCGTTCGCAGCGCCAGTTCTACCGCTTCCTGGCCACCCTGCCGAGCGACCCCGACCGGATGATGCGGCGCATCCGTGACGAGCACGCCATCGGCGACATCGAGGGCGAGACCCCGGCGCAGCGCAACTGGCGGGAGATCGCCGTTCTCTACCGTTCGGTGCTGATCCCGCCGAGGGTGCAGGCAGGTCTGTTCCGGGCTCTCGCGAAGATCCCGGGGGCCCGCGTCGAGAAGGGGATCAAGGACCCGATCGGCCGTCCGGCGATCGGTGTGACGGTCACCTACGACAAGCGCGCGGCCTCCGGTGCCCAGGGCAAGCAGGAGTTCTTCTTCGACCCCGCCACGTATGTGTACCTGGGCGACGCGGCGGCGCTCCCCGGCTTCAAGGGCACGGACTTCTCGAAGGCGGACCCCGAGCACGGCAGCCCCGCGATGATCAGCGTCCGCAACGCCTGGGGCGTCGTGGACAAGCCGGGCGCGCGACCCTGAGGAAGTCGGCCGGGACAGGTGGGCGCGTGAACTGAACGCCCCCTGCCCGCGCGACCGGACGTCCGACGCGCGGACAGGGCCCGTCCGACTCGTTCCGTCCGTCCGGCGGGCGACGGTGTCGACCGTCGGGCGGGTCCTGGGGTCGGGCGGCCGATCCCGGTGTCAGCGCCCCTTGCGTACCCGGGCCGCCGCGCGTGCCTCCGCCGCCTTGCGGGCGTCCGCGGCCTTGCGCGACTCCTTGGCGGGGCGTCCGGGACGCGTGCCGATGCCGCGGAAGGGGGCGTTGCCGGTGCTCGACTTCGCCGGTGTCGGCGGCCGCTTGGCGCCGGTGATGGCGGTCAGCGCCGCCTCGCCCGAGCGCACCTGGGTGACGGTCGGCCGGATGCCGGCCTCGGACATCAGACGGTTCACCTCGCGCCGCTGGCCGGCGGTGACGAGGGTGACCACCTTCCCGGACTCCCCGGCGCGCGCGGTGCGTCCGCCGCGGTGCAGATAGTCCTTGGCCTCGGCGGGCGGGTCGACGTTGACGACGAGGTCGAGGTCGTCGACGTGAATGCCGCGGGCCGCCACGTCGGTGGCCACCAGCACGGTGACCTCGCCGTTCTTGAACTGGGCGAGCGTGTGCGTGCGCTGCGGCTGGGACTTCCCGCTGTGCAGGGCGGAGGCCCGGATGCCGCTGGCCCGCAGATGGCGGGTGAACTGGTCCACGCCCGCCTTGGTCTCCAGGAACATCAGCACCCGGCCGTCCCGGGCGGCGATCTCGGTCGCCGTCGCGTACTTGTCGGCGCCGTGGATGTTCAGGACGTGGTGTTCCATCGTGGCGACCGAGCCCGCCACCTGGTCGACGGAGGCGAGGACAGGCTCGTGCAGGTGGTCGTGGACGAGCTGGTCGACATTGCGGTCGAGCGTGGCGGAGAACAGCAGGCGCTGTCCGTCCGCGCGCACCTGGTCCATGATGTCGGAGACCTGGGGCAGGAAGCCCAGGTCGCACATCTGGTCGGCCTCGTCCAGCACCGTGATGCCCACCCGGTCCAGGAAGCAGTCCCGGCGCGACACCAGGTCGGTCAGCCGCCCCGGGGTCGCGATGAGCACCTCGACTCCGGAGCGCAGCTGCGCCTGCTGCCGGTTGATGGACAGTCCGCCGACCACCGTGCCCAGGCGTACGTCCAGGATCCGCGCGTACGGTTCCAGCGCGTCGCCCACCTGCTGCGCGAGCTCCCGGGTCGGCACCAGGACCAGCGCCAGCGGCCGCTTGGCCTCCGCCCTGCGGCCCGCGGTCCGGGCGAGCAGCGCCAGCCCGAAGGCCAGCGTCTTGCCGGAGCCGGTGCGCGCCCGGCCGAGGACGTCGTGCCCGGCCAGCGCGCTCGGCAGGGTGGCCGCCTGGATCGGGAACGGCCGTGTCACCCCGAGCCGCGTCATCTCGGCCACCAGCTCCGCGGGCAGGCCGAGGGCGTCGAACGAGGCGACGGGCGGCAGTCCGGTGCCGGACGGCGTCGCGGTGCCGGCGTCTTCGGGCGCCGGCCGGTGCCCGCCGGTGTCGGGGAGTCCAGGGGCCGGCCGCTTCGCGTTCATGGGGAACCTTCCTCAGTCTGACGCCCGGAACGCCCCGGGGCCCGTGCCACTCGGCACGGGCCCCGGCGACTTCGAAGCGTTGCTCCCATTTTACCAGCGGGCCCACGGTCGCCGACCGGCGCGGCGGCAGGGTCCGTCCAACCCCCGGGCGCCGGCCGGCACGGTGGCCCGACCCCGACCCCGACCCCGACCCCGGTTGTTCGCGGGCCGCCGTGCGCGTGTACGGGGCCGGCCGGCGCGGCTGCCGGGCCGCCTCGATGTGACCTTCTTCCTTGCCATCGGCGCCCCGGTGTGGGAAGCATCTGCGCAACGAGTCTCCGAAGAACTGTTATTCGAGGTTCCGCGGGCGGTCTCCCAGGCAACGGCAGCATCGTTCGGAGTCGAGGACAGGGAAGTTTTCATGAGGAGACAGCACGCGGTCGAGCCGACGGACCTGGTGACGGCCGCCCGGGCGGGCGACCCGGCGGCTCAGGACGCCCTGGTGAGCGCCTATCTCCCCTTGGTCTACAACATCGTCGGGCGCGCGCTGAACGGCTCGGTCGACGTCGACGACGTCGTGCAGAACACCATGCTCCGCGCCCTGGACGGCCTGGAGGGCCTGCGGACGCCGGAGAGCTTCCGCTCCTGGCTGGTGGCGATCGCGATGAACCAGGTGCGGGCGCACTGGCGGGACCGGCAGCAGGCCCCGGACGGCGTCGAGGAGGCGGAGGACCTGGCCGACCCCGGCGCCGACTTCGTGGACCTGACCATGGTGCGGCTCCAGCTCTCAGGACAGCGGCGGGAGACCGCGCTGGCGACCCGCTGGCTCGAACCCGACGACCGGGGCGTGCTCTCTTTGTGGTGGCTGGAGTGCGCGGGCGAGCTGACCCGGACCGAGGTGGCCGAGGCGCTGGAGCTGTCGCCGCAGCACACGGCGGTCCAAGTACAGCGGATGAAGGCGCAGTTGGAGACGGCCCGGGTGGTGGTACGGGCGCTCGCGGCCCGCCCCGCCTGCGAGGAGCTGCGGGGTGTCCTCGCGTCCTGGGACGGCCGCCCCTCGGCGTTGTGGCGCAAGCGGATCGCCCGGCACGCCCGCGACTGCGTCCGCTGCTCCGGACTGTGGAGCGGACTCATGCCCGCGGAAGGACTGCTGGCCGGTCTGGCCCTGATCGCCGTGTCGCCGGGACTGGCCGCGGCGCTGCGGAGCGCCTCCGGCGGGATGGCCGCCACGGGCTCGGCGTCCGGGGCGAAGGCAGCGTCCGGGCACCGGGCGGAGGGCTCGTCGGGGGCCGGACACGCGGAACCCGGGGGACGGGCGGCCGCGCGCGGCGCGGCCCGCCGGCGCAGGAAGACACGGCGGCGGGCACTGGGCGGAGCCCTCGTGGCGGTCTGCGTGGCGGGCGGCTTCTGGTACTTCGACCTCGGGCCCGGCTCGGGCACCGACGAGGCGGCTCCGTCGCGGACCGCCGGCGCCCCCGTCAAGGACCTCTCGGCACCGGACGCCTCCGCCACCTCGGCCCCGGCCACCGCTTCGCCCTCCGCGTCACCGTCGGCCTCCCCCTCGAAGAAGGCCACGCCGAAGGCGTCGAAGACGCCGCGAGCCGCCGCGCCGACCAAGTCCGCCACGGCGTCCTCGGCCGCGCCGACCCGGAAGGTGTCCGGTCTGCCGCAGACGCAGGCGGCCCCGACGACGACGGTGGCCCAGGTGGTCGCGCTGGTGAACAAGGAGCGGGCGGCCGCCGGCTGCGGCCCGGTCACCGAGGACCCGCAGCTGGAGGACGCGGCCCAGGCCCACTCCGACGACATGGCAGCCCGCGACTTCTTCGAGCACACCAACCCCGACGGCGCCGACCCGGGCCAGCGCATCACCGCCGCGGGTTACCACTGGTCCACGTACGGCGAGAACATAGCCATGGGCCAGCAGACCCCGGCGGCGGTGATGAACTCCTGGATGAACAGCCCGGGGCACCGCGCGAACATCCTCAACTGCTCGTTCAAGAACATAGGGGTGGGCGTGCACAAGGGGTCGGGCGGCCCCTGGTGGACGCAGGACTTCGGGGCGAAGCTGTGAGGTCGCGGGCCTCCTGAGGGGCCGGGGCGCGCCGCTCGGGCGGCGCGCCGGCCGAGCGCTGGTCCCGGACCCGCGTCAGGTGGCGTGCCAGCCGGGTTCGAGCCGGTCGAGGAGCACGCCGAACGCCGTGTCCGCGGGATCCCGGCCGCCTTCCGTCAGGGAGGCGACGAGCAGGCCGAAGGTCGCGTCGACGAGGAGGGTGGCCTCCGTACGGGCCCGTACGTCGGTCATGCCGAGGTTCCGGAAGGCGGAGGAGAGCAGGTCCGTCCACTCGGTCAGTACGTCACGCAGCAGGGGTCCGTACCGGTCGGGCTCGATCAGACCGGCGGTCATGATCTCGAGATACAGGGGAAGGGCGGGGCGCAGGTCCGGGGCGTCGAACCGGCGCCAGATCTCCTCCATGAAGCGGCGGACGTCCGCCGGGGTCCGGGGGGAGAGGGCGTCGAGCAGCTCCCTGGCTCCCCTGAGCGGCCGGCGCTCGTCCAGGGCGAGGGCCTCGGCGACCATGGCCTCCTTGGTCCCGAAGTAGTACAGGAGCATGCGGTCGCTCGTGCCCAGCGTCCGGGCGAGCGGACGCAGGGACAGTCCGGCGAGGCCGTGGCGCACCAGGTACGCACGGATCCGGTCGGTCAGTTCACGTCGTTTGTCCTGGTCGGGCGGTCGTGGCATGGCGCTCCCGAGGGCCGCGGGGCGGCCCTGTCGTGGCGGTGTGATGCCGAACACATTCCATATGTCGTGGCGAGTACTCTTGGAAAGGATTTTTACCGTAGCGACCGCTACATGCATATTTGTTATCGTGACGGGCGTTACGTGAACGCGTGACCTGACAATGTCCGGACCGGTCGACGACGACGGGTTCGTGCCGCTCAAGCGGTGTGGTCGCCGGCAGCGCAGAAGGGACTGATTCCCATGGCCCCTGGGGCCATCGACCTCCTGGCGACACCTCGCCGGGGGCGCTTTGCCTGGCTCTACCGTCGGCCCGAGGGATCGGGGCACGAGGAGGCCACGAGACGCGATCAGGAGAACGAGATATCCGTGGAGGCTGCACCCACCTCGTGGCTCGCCCGGAACCGGGCACTGTGGTCGCGCGTACTCGAACCCATCCGTCCCTTCGACGCCCCCCGCGCCCGGGTCACCCCCTGGGAAGCCTCCTGGCCGCTGTCGCGGGAGCTGACCTCGGCCCGCCGTGCCCGCCGCCTGGTGACGGCACAGCTGGAGGAGTGGGATCTGGAGGAGCCGGCCGAGACGGCGGAACTCCTGGTCAGCGAACTGGTCACCAACGCGCTGCGCCACACCCGCGGCCCCCTGCGCCTCAATCTCTGTCTTCGGGGCGACATGCTGGTGTGCGAGGTCGAGGACACGGAGCCCGTCTGTCCCGTACGGCGTGAGCCCGACGCCGACGCGGAGGGCGGCCGGGGGACCGAGCTGCTCGACCTGCTCGCCGAGAGCTGGGGCAGCACCTGCACCCCCACCGGCAAGACCATGTGGTTCGAGATTCCGGCGGACACCCCGTCGTAGGACCCGCCGAGCCCCCGGCGGGGCTCGGCCGACGACCGGCCCGGACCCTCAGGGGCGGCCGGTCACCCGGGCGGCGAGGAAGCCGAGGAGCTCGGCGTTGAACTTTCCGGGCTGTTCGGCGCCGGGCAGGTGGCCGGCGCCGTCCACGACCGTCAGGGTCGCGTGCGGGACGAGCGCGCGCATGGCCTCGGCGTCCGCGACCGGCGTGTAGACGTCGTCCGCGCCGACCACGATCAGCACGGGGCACTCCACGGCGGCGAGCGTGTCCCTGTAGTCGGGACGTTCGGCCCGCCCGCGCAGGGCCGCCGCGGCACCCCGGGGATCGGTGGCGCGCATCATGGCGAGGACCCGCCCGGCCACCTCCGGCATCGCGGCCACGTTGTAGTCGGCCAGCATCCTGCCGATGACCTCGTCCGCGTAGCCGTCCATCCCCTCCGCCAGCAGACGGTCGGCCAGCCGGTTGCGGAAGGCCTTGCCCTCGTCCGTCTCGGCCGGCGCGGAGGTGTCCGACAGGACGAGCGCGCGGACGCGGTCCGGGTGGGCCCGCTGCACCTCCATGGCGATCTGCCCGCCCATCGACACGCCGCCCACCACCGCCCGCTCGATGTCCAGGTGGTCCAGGAGCGCGACGAGGTCGTCGGCGAAGTCGGAGAGGTACACGGGCCCGTCCTCCACCGCGCTGTCGCCGTAGCCGCGCAGGTCCGGGGTGACGACGCGGTGGCCGGCGGCGACGAGCGCCTCGGCCTGAGGGGCCCACAGGGTCCGGTTGAACGGGTGCCCGTGGATCAGCAGGACGGGCAGCCCGGCCGGGGAGCCGGCGTCGTCGTAGTGGAGCGTCGTGCCGCGCAGGGCTATGGAGGTCATGTCAGGCACCCTAGGGGCTTGGTGTCGGTGCCCGCACGAAGATCGTTCCGAGTGCCGTTCCGAGTGTCGTGCCGTGCCGTGCCGTGCCGTCCGCCGGACATGACGAAGGCCCGGCACGAGCGCGAGTTCGGTCGCGTCGGCCGGGCCGTTGTCGGGTGAGGGGTTACTCCCCTTCGTACCGGGCTCCGTAGGAGGCGCCGGCGCCCGGCTCCCCGTACTGGGGCGCGCGCTCCTCGGCGGCGGGCCACTGGGGCGCCGTCGAGGCCCACTGGCCCCCCTGCGGGGTGGTGTGCGACAGGGCCGAGGAGTCCTGGTTGCCGGCCACGTGCACGGGCATCGTGTTTCCGCGTGCGACGACCTTGGAGCGCCCCGTGGACTTCTTGCTCCCGTTGCCGTCGCCCAGGATCAGGACCGGGTCGAACATGACGATGGCCGCGGCGATGATGAGGAAGATGATCGGGCCGAGGAGCATCGGCAGCAGGAGGGAGGTGCCCTCCTGGCCGCCGGCCGCGGACTCGACGGTGCTGTGGATGGTGTTGTGCAGGTGGACGCTCACCGCGGCCATGCCCGTGTAGTGCATGCCGGTGACGGCCAGGCCCATCACGAGGCTGGCGCCGAGCGTCGGGAGGAAGCCCCGCACGGAGACGGCGGCCCACAGTGCGGCGGTCGCCGCGACGAGGGCGATGATCACGGACAGGGTGACCGTGAGGACGTTGTAGTGGAGTTCCCCGTTGAGCTGCATGGCGAACATGCCGAGGTAGTGCATCATCGCGACGCCGAGGCCGGTGATGGAGCCGCCCACGGTGAGGGCCGCCCGCGTGGCACCCCGGTGTCCGACGATGAAGACGCCGGCGGAGACCACCACGATCGCCACGGCGAGGCTGAGCACGGTCAGCGGGATGTCGTAGGTGATGGGCGTCTCCGCGACGGAGAAGCCCGTCATGGCGATGAAGTGCATCGTCCAGATGCCACAGCCCAGGGCGCTCGCTCCCAGGGCCAGCCAGCCCAGCCTCCACCCGGGCTCGTGGTGCACCGTCCGCACCACACAGCGCAGCCCCAACGCCGAGCCCACACAGGCCATGACGTAGGCGGCCACCGGTGTGACCAGCCCGTAGCTGAAGCCGTCGATCGTGCCGTTCATCCGCTCCCTATCCCTTTACCGCTGACATACGAAGGACATTGAGCCCTTTTCCTGGTAGCGATAGCAAATTCTCACGGCGAACTTGGTTGAAACTTGCGCGATCGTTATCGATCTCCGTCCGGACCCCGCGCCGGGCCGTTCCGCCGGGTCCGGGTCCCCGTCATGTCCCGGGTGCCGGAACGGGAATTTCGAGTGCCCCTTCGAGCCTTGTGCTGAGCGGTGCCACGCCGCCGTGAGGGGCGGGGCGGACGGACCGGCGGCGGCGCGTGGAGCGGTGCCCGTGCGAGTTCGACGAGTACTAGAAGAAGGGTGCGTGCGATGAGCCGGAACGAGGAGAAGGCGCTGCTGGCCGGCGGCTGCTTCTGGGGCATGCAGGAACTGATCAGGACGTTCCCGGGTGTTCTGGACACGCGGGTGGGGTACAGCGGTGGGGACGTGCCCAATGCGACGTACCGCAACCACGGCACGCATGCCGAGGCGATCGAGATCACCTTCGATCCCGCGAAGACCGACTACCGGACGATCCTGGAGTACTTCTTCCAGATCCACGACCCGTCGACGGCGAACCGGCAGGGCAACGACATCGGTCTCAGCTACCGGTCCGCCATCTTCTACGTCGACGACGAGCAGAAGCGGGTCGCGGAGGACACCATCGCGGATGTCGACGCGTCCGGGCTGTGGCCCGGGAAGGTCGTGACCGAGGTCGTCCCGGCGGGCCCGTTCTGGGAGGCGGAGCCGGAGCACCAGGACTACCTCCAGCGTTACCCCGACGGCTACACCTGCCACTTCGTACGTCCGAACTGGCGGCTGCCGCGACGCGCGAAGGCGTGAGCGGGAACCCGAGCGGGGTTCGAGCGGGGTCCGAGTGCCTGGGCCCCGCCGGGCCGCGGGCGGGTTCGCGGGGGCCCCCCGGGGGTCTGCTCGGGTCGGAATGCCCGTTCGGTCCCGCGGGTCTGCTCGGGGCGGAATGCCTGCGCGTTCCTGGCAGGTTGAGGCCGGCGACCCGTGACCGGCGCGCCATCCGTCTCCCGGCCGGTTGCGGCTGGGACCGGTGACGGACCCGCCGTCCGTTTCCCGGCTGGTTGACGGATGGGGCCGACCCGTCGCTCCGGCGGTCGCGGGGCGGCCCGCCGTCGTAGAGGGCTCGGGGACGGCGGCGGACCCTCGTCGCGTGGGGCCGTCGGGAGGCCGTCCGGGAACGTGGTCAGGGGGTGGCCGGGTATGTGGGGCGGCGCGCTGTCATGACCGTGGCGGACACCGCCGCGGCGGCCAGGATCACCGAGGCCGCCCCCAGCGCGTGCTGGGCGGCGGTGCGTGCGTCGCCGCTCGCCCCCAGATAGATGCCGCCCATCACCGCCACGCCGAGCGTGCCGCCCAGCTGCTGCACGGCGTTGAGCAGGCCCGCGGCCGATCCGGTCTCCTGCGGGCCGACCCCGCTGAGCGCCGTGCTGAAGAACGGCGGGGTGAACAGCCCCGTGCCCAGACCGGCGACGGCGAGCGCGGCGGGCAGCAGCACCGGATACGTGCCCGGGTCCGCACCGCGGTATGCGAGGACGGCCGCGGCCAGACCGATGGCCAGGACGGCGACGCCGGTGTGCAGGACACGTGTCCCGTACCGCGTGACCAGGTGTGTGCCGGCGGCCCAGGAACCCGCCGCCAGCCCCACGGACCAGGGGAGCAGCGTTAGCCCCGCGGTCAGCGGCCCGTCGTGCAGGCCGAGTTCGAGGTGCAGGACCACGATGATCATGACGCCGTTCATGACGGCGAAGAACAGGGTCGACGTGGCCAGGGCGGCGGGGAACATCCGGCCCCGCAGCAAGCCCGGCTCGATCAGCGGAGCCTGCCCGCGACGGCCGGCCCGGCGCTGGTGCACGACGAACAGGGCCAGGACGACGGCTCCCGCGGCCGCGACGGCCCACCCCGTCGGTCCGGGGTTCCCGGACGCCAGGGGGCACACGACCAGAGCGGTGCCGAGCATGGCGAGGAGGGTCCCGGCCGGGTCGAGACCGGGCCGTACCGGTGCGCGGTCCTCGGCCAGGAACACGGACGCGGCCAGGACAGCGGCCGCCGGCAGCAGGTTGACGAGGAAGACCGCACGCCACGAGGACCCGAACACGTCCGCGTGCGTCAGCACACCGCCGAGAACCGGGCCCAGGACGGCGGACAGGCCCATGACCGGACCGATCATGCCGAGGGCCCTGGTGAGCTCGTCACCCTCGTACATCGCTCGGATCAGCCCGAAGGTCTGCGGGATGATCGCGGCCGCCGCCGCACCCTGCACGGCGCGCAGCGCGATCAGCGTCCCGGCGCCCGGAGCGAGCGCGCAGGCCAGGGAGGCGGCGGCGAACACGACGACGCCGAGGCGGAAGACCCGCCTGCGGCCCGCGATGTCGCCGAGCCGGGCGCCGGTCAGCAGACCGAGGGCGAACGCCAGGGTGTAGGCGGCACTGAACCACGGGATCGTCGCCCGCGCGCCGCCCAGGTCGGTGTGGATGACGGGCCCCGCGACCTGGACGATCGTGGCGTCGAGCAGGTTCATCGCCTCGGCCGTCAGCACCGCCGCGAGGGCGAGCCCACGGCGGCGGCCGGCGCCCGGTGGGGCGGCGCGGGCGAGCCGGCTGCGGCCGGGCGAGGGTCGGGTGGACGCGGGTCGGGTGGGCTGGGCGGATGCTGCGGGCTTCGCTGTGCGGGACATGGGTCTCCCCCCGGGGATGCGACGGTGGTTGTTCCGGGCTTGTGGTCGTGGGGTCGTGGTGACGGCTGCGGCCGCAGCCGCGGGTGTGGCGTCGGTGCCGGTGGCGGTGTCTACGGCCGCGGTGTCGGCAGCGGCGCCGGCAGGCGTGGTGCCTTACCGGCGGTGGTGGTGGTCGTGGTGACCGCTCCGGCGATGGGGACGGCAAGGCCTTGGCACCGGTGCAGGTGCAGGTGCCGGTGACCGTGGTGCTGGTGCTGGTGCTGGTGCTGGTGCTGGTGCTGGTGCTGGCAGTGCTGCGGTGAAGGGCGAGGTGGCTGTGGCTGTGACAGGGGCAGTTGCCGCGTCGGCGTCGGCCTCGGCCTCGGCGACAGTGGCGCCCCTGGTGGTGGCCGGACGGCCGGACGGTGAGGGCCGCGTGGCCCCGCGGCGCCGGTGACAACCGTGCCGCCGCGCAGAGCCCCGCTTCCACTTCTTCGGACGACTTCAGTGATTTCTTCCATCAGGGTCGGCTAATTTGACGAGTGTGCTCGTACTGGACGAACTGGACCGGGGACTGATCCACGCCCTGCACGTGGACGCCCGGGCGCCGTTCACCCTCGTCGCCGATGTGCTGGGCTCCTCGACCCAGACCGTGGTCCGCCGCTATCGCCGGCTGCACGCGCGGGCGGGGCTGCGTGTCGTCGGCCTGCCCACACCTCGCAGTTCCGGTACGCACCAGTGGTTCGTACGACTGACCGCCGCCACGCGCAGCGCGCACGACATCGCGGTGGCGCTCGCCCGCCGACCCGACACCTCCTGGGTGCGGCTGACTTCGGGCGGGACCGAGATCGTCGCGATCATCCACACCGCGCCCGCCGGTCCCGACGCGCACGCGCTCCTGCTGCGGGACATCCCCCGCACCGCCGGCATCACGGCCGTGTCGGCCCACTATCTGCTGCACACCTACCTGGGCGGTCCGACGGCCTGGCGCGGCCGGATCGACGCCCTGGACGCGGACCAGGTGGCGCGGCTGCGTGCCGGGATCCCCACCGCGAACGCTCCGGACCCCGACGACTCCGCCGTCGCCGAGGCCTCCGTCCACCTCCTCACGGACGCGGACCGTCTGCTGATCTCCGCGCTGCGCGAGGACGCGCGACTGAGCTACGCGGAACTGGCCGCCGCCACCGGCACCCGCCCCTCGACCGTCGCCCGCCGGTTGTCCGAACTGCGGGCACGCGACGCGCTCTTCTTCGACATCGACATCGACCCGGCGCTGCTCGGCGTGACGGTGTCGGCGCTGCTCTGGATGCAGGTGGCGCCCGCTCACCTGGACGCGGTGGCGACGGAGCTGGCCGGCCACGACGAACTCGCCCTGGTCGCCGCGACGACCGGGCCGACGAACCTCGTCGCCCACGCGCTGTGCCGCGACGCGGAGGCCCTGCACCACTATCTGACGCGGCGGGTGGCCTGGGAGGCCGTCACCCGCGTCGAGACGGCGCCCGTGCTGCGTACGTACAAGGCGGCCACGACGCTCCGCGCCAACTGACCCCGCCCGACCGGCCGGGAGGTCTCGGTCGACCGGCGGCCGGACAACGGCGAAGGGGGCGACCCACGGGCGACCGGGATGACCTGGACGAAAGGGGAGCGACGGATCAGAGGGGCAGAGGGTCAGAGTGTCAGGGGGGCAGGGGGGCAGGGGGTCAGAGGTAGTCGTTCCGTTTGAGTTCGATCACCCAGGCGCGGCGTTCGCAGATCTTCCCGTCACGCATCCGGAACACCTCGGCCATCGACATGCGCATCTGCTCGCCCGTGTCGCGCTGCACCGTCCCGGTGAGTTCGGCCATGACCACGTCGTCCTCCTCCACCATGCGCACGACGTCCAGCCGGGGAGGCGGGACGAAACCGGGGCCCTCGATGGCGGCGTCGTACGCCTCTTTGCCTGTCAGATGGAAAGCGCCGAAAACTGTCCACTCGATGTCATCGGTGAGACAACTAAGGATCTGTTCGTGATCGTTCTTGCGAAAACCGTCGAGATACGTCTCGACGGTCTGTTTGTTGAGTGACATGACTCCTGCTTTCCGTAGTGAGGAAGGGAGATGGGTGCCCCCTCGTGCCGCGGAGGCGCTGATCCGGACCGTGAACCGTCGGGGCACCTCCATAGCGCTGCCGCGCCCGAGAGGCAAGCGAGGCTCACTCGAAGGTGTGGTGCCGTACGGCAGATAGAGTTGCGGTCCTCGAAAGGCGTAGTGTCATATGCCTGTTGCCCAGGGCAGGCGGGCAACTCGCAGGCGGGGGCCAGGGGAGAGGACGGCATCACGAGATGACGAGCACCGACTGGAGCGATCGAGGATTGTGCCGTACGGCCGATCCGGACGACCTTTTCGTCGAGGGCGCGGCGCAGAACCGGGCCAAAATGCTGTGCATCGGCTGCCCGGTGCTCACGGAATGCCTCGCATACGCGCTGGACCATCGCATCGAGCACGGTGTGTGGGGAGGCATGACCGAGCGCGAGCGCCGTGCCCTGCTGCGCCGTCGGCCGACGGTCACCTCCTGGCTGAATCTGCTGGAGACGGCGCGGGTGGAGCACGAACGCTCGCAGGACACCGCGGCTGTCGCCCAGCGGGCGAGCTGACCTCTCGGAGCGGCGCGCGCGTGCGGCGGTCCCGAGGGCGCGGCCGCTGGCCGGGCCGTCGCGGACGGGCGGAGCCCGCGGGGCGCCGAACCGTGCAAGTGCCAGTGCCAGTGCCAGTGCCAGTGCCAGTGCGCTTGACGAATGCCGATGTCGTCCTCGTCGGCCTTTTCTCCGCCAAGGAGAAGAACGTCGTCGCGCTCATGGACGCGGCGGCGGCCGAACTGGCGGGACGCGGCGCCCGGGTCGTGGGGCGGATCGTGCAACGGCGTGGTGTCTCGGACGGCGGTGCCCGGAAGATGACGTTGCCGTATTCGTCCCGGACTCTGCTGAGTTCCGGGAAAGTGCTGGAAGTGGCCGCGTGTTGTGACGAGGTCGAGGCCGACCTGGTGGTGTTCGCCGGTCCTGTGACGGAACGGCAGCGGAAAGTACTGACAGGGATATTCGGCCGTCCCACGGTGGGCCTCGCCGGGATCGACACGATCGGTTGAGTGCGGGCGCGGGGCGCGTGGGTGCTTTTCGGCCGGGGCGTTGGCCGTGCCGTGTTTTCGCGGGCCTTTGGAGGGCCGGGGGCCGGGCATTCGGCGGGCCGGTTAATCGCGTTGGCTCCGGGCCGGGGCGGCCGTAGCATTCGGCCATGATCGATTCCGCCGGGCCCCGGGACGACGAGCACGACACGGAGCCGGAGAGGCCACTGGCCTGGCGTTCCGCGTCCATAGGCCTCGCGGCGGTCGAGGCCGACGACGCCGAGCTGTTGCACGGCTGGCGTTCCGACCCCGTGAACGCCTACGAGTTCTGCACCTGGCCGCGCTCCCTCACCGCGCTGCGCGAGCGCATCGAGCGCGACGCCGACGACGACGAGCGCGACGACTTCCTCGTCCTCCTTCCGGACGGCACCCCCGTCGGCCAGACGGCGCTCAGCCGCCAGAACATGATCGACGGCACGGCGGAGGTCGAGCTGATCCTGGGCCCGGAGCATCGGGGCCACGGTCACGGCACGGACGCGCTCGACGCCCTCGTGGACCTGGCGTTCGGTGAACTCCCGCTGTACCGGCTCACGGCGGAGACCCACACGGGCAACGCTCCCGCCCGCGCGGTCCTCGCGAAGTCCGGCTTCGTCCACGAGGGCGTGAGCCGAGGGGCCTGCCTCCATCGCGGCCGGCGCCACGACCTCGCCGGCTACTCGATGCTCCGCCCCGAATGGGAGGCGCTGAACCGCCCCCGCGCCTGGGACGCCTGACCGGGTCGGACCGCGCGGATTCCGTCCCGAACGGCGCCGGTTCCGAGCCTTCGACCCACCTTCGACCCGATGCCCGCCATGGCGCGCTGGCACCACGAACGCGAGCGGATCGTCGGCGCCTCCGGCATACCCGCGACCTTCCTGCGGCCCGGGGGCTTCATGACCAACGCCCTCGACTGGCTGCCCACCCTCCGCGAGGCGGGCCATGTGCTCGACCCGACCGGCCCCGGCCGCCACGCGCCGATCGACCCGGCGGACATCGCCGAGGTGGCGGCCCTCGCCCTGACCGAGGACGGTCACCAGGGCAAGGGGTACGCCCTCACCGGCGACGAGACGTTCACCGTCGCGGAGCAGGTCCGGATCCTCTCCGCGGCCGTCGGTCGGGACATCGAGGTCCGGGAAGCCCTGACACCTGACGAGGCCGTGCGCTTCCGCTTTCCCGCCGGGGCGCCGAAGGCGCTCGCCGACGCGATCGCGGAGGGCCTCGCGCTCATGCGGGCCGACACGATCGGCTTCCGCACCGACACCGTGGAGCGACTGCTCGGGCGCAGGCCTCGCACCTTCGCCGAGTGGTGCGCGCGCAACGCCAAGACCTTCCGGCGCCCCCGCGCCGCCTGAGGCGCACAGCGCCGGCCGGAGGTCACGTCCTTTGTCCGGGCGATTCCCGCCTTTCGCTCGGCTCGTGCAAAAAGAGGCCGGAAGTGCTGCGGCGAGACGGAGTTCGGAAAACGGCCATCAATTCACAAGCCGTCGCGCGTGCGCATGTTCCAGCCATCGACCTCGATCGGATCGCGCCAGTTGTGTGGCTGGATATTGTGCACGGAGGCTTGAGGTGTCACCGTCATGCGCGGAATCACAGCCACCCGATCACGACATTCGATGACGTCAACTCCGTTGCTGTGCAGGTCTGTTGACTTGCTGCGGCGCAGGCGGGGACAAAAGCCGATCTCCTCTCCCGTTACCGGCCGCAGGCCCGACGCGGGCGTCCGTCGGGCGGGCGGCGCCTTCCGCGAACGACACATCACGGCCGTGTGCGGTCCCGGCCCGGACGATCTCCGACGGCCCGCCCCGCACCCAGCGAAGGGGACTTTTCGCCGTCATGAAAAAGAGTTCATTTCGTGTGTGCAAGGACAGACCGACGGTTCAGGGGAAAAGCGCCATGAGCGCGAGACCCGGCTGGAGGGTCAGGACCGGGGTGTTCGCCGCCACCGCGGCCCTCCTCTCGGCGGGCACCCTCGTCGGCGCCGCTCCGGCATCGGCGGCGCCCGCGGCGGTCAGGCTGACCTCGGCCGCCTGCCCCGGCGTGATCCAGCAGGGGCAAGTGAGCGGCTGTGTGACGGAGTTGCAGAACCTGCTCAACGCCCACGGTGCCGGCCTCGTGGTGGACGGCTCCTTCGGGGTGAAGACGCTGTACGCGGTGCGTGAGTACCAGGCGTCCACCGCGATCGCCGTGGACGGGCTCGTGGGCGCCCGGACCAAGGCCAAGCTGTACGCCACGGGCGGCTCCGCCCCGGCCCCGGTCCGTCTCACGTCGTCGTCCTGCCCCACCAACATCGTCCAGGGCGACAAGGGTGGCTGCGTCACCGAACTGCAGCGGCTGCTGCGGCACTTCGGTTACGCGATCGACGTGGACGGCGACTTCGGCCCGGCGACGAACAGCGCCGTCCGCGCCTTCCAGTCCTCCAACGGCCTCTCGGTCGACGGCCAGGTCGGTCCGAACACCAAACGGGAGCTCTACGACACCGACGAGTCGCCGTCCACCGCGCTCGACCTGCGCTCCGCCACCTGTCCGTCGAACATCGTCCAGGGGCAGAGCGGCGGCTGTGTCGCGACGCTCCAGGCCCTGTTGAACGGCAAGGGGCAACACCTGGACGTCGACGGCGAGTTCGGGCCCCTCACGCTCGCCGCGGTGAGATCGTTCCAGTCCTCGGCGGGCCTGTCCGTCGACGGTGAGGTCGGACCCGACACCAAGTCCGCCCTGTACGCGAACATCAGCACGGGCGGCGGCAGCGGCGCGCCGGCGCCGATCAACCTGACCTCCGCCTCGTGCCCGGGCAACATGGTGAAGGGCCAGCGCGGTGGCTGCGTCACCGAGTTGCAGAGCCTGCTCAACCACCACGGTGCCGATCTCGCCGTCGACGGAGACTTCGGACCGCTGACGGACAGCGCCGTGCGGGACTTCCAGGCCGAGAAGGGCCTGTCGGTCGACGGTCAGGTGGGCCCGAACACCAAGGCGGCCCTCTACGGCGCGGTCACCCCGCCCTCGACGCCCGCGCCGGGCGGCGGCTACGGCAAGATGCTCGACGTCGCCGCCGCCGAGGTCGGCACGGTCGAGGGGAGCGCCCGGGCGAACAGCTACGGATCGGCCGTGGGACTGTCGCTGTCGACCAGCAACTACGCCTGGTGCGCCACCTTCGTGAGCTGGGTGGCCAAGCAGACCGGGGCCAGCTCCTACCGGAGCACCTATGTCTCGGGCTGGGTCAAGCAGGCGCGGGCCGGCAACTACCACCTGTCGGTGACGAGCAGCCCGCAGCCCGGCGACATCGTCGCCTTCGACTGGAACGGGGGCAACGACTACACCGGCGGGCACGAGCACATAGGCATCGTGCGCACGGTGAGCGGCGGCTCCGGCTTCACGACGGTGGAGGGCAACACCGGCAACCCCAACGGCGGATCCGACGGCGTCTACGTCAAGACCCGCAGCACCGGCAGCGGATACGACGTGCTGTTCATCCGGGTGCGCTGACCCGCCCGCCAGATCGGTGAACTTCCTTCTGGTGCTTGGAAGTTCACTCTCTTCCGGCCGATCGGCGGGTGCCCGACCCCGACCGTCGCCCGGGGCGGCCCTTGCCGCTAGGCTCACGAGCCGGCTTCTCCCGTCACGCCGGATCACGGCGGGCGGCACCCGCTCCGTGGACGCCGGCGGGCACCGACACCCGCGTCCGCGTACCGACACCCCTCACAGAGGTCCGATGCCTACCCTCAAATTTGGCAAGTACCTGACATTAGCGGCAGCGGCTCTCCTGTTGCTGGCCACCGCACCGGGCGCGGTGGCCGCCACGCCACCGGCCGCGGACGACGCCCGGGCGGTCCCGGCCGCCGACTCGGCCCCGGCGTGGCAACCCCCGCTCTCCACCCGGGGGCGGTACATCGTGGACGCCGACGGCAACCGCTTCCGGCTGAAGTCGGCCAACTGGGACGGCGCGCAGGGATCCTGGACGGGCAGCGGAAGCGCCGACGACCCGGCCAACCATCACGCCGGACAGGATTCCTACGGCATCCCCCTCGGTCTGGACCGCGCGACCCTGCCCCAGCTGATGAACGACTTCCACCAGCTGGGCATCAACAGCATCCGGCTGCCGTTCTCCAACGCGATGATCCACTCGACGACGCCGGTGCCCGACGTCGCGGTCACGGCGAACCCGGGGCTGCGCGGCAAGACCCCCCTCCAGGTCTACGACGCCGTGGTCTCGGCGCTCACCGGGAGCGGGTTCGCCGTCATCCTCAACAACCACACCAACACCTCGCGCTGGTGCTGCGGTGTGGACGGCAACGAACGCTGGAACAGCAGCCAGTCCACCCAGCAGTGGGCCGACGACTGGGTCTTCATGGCCCGCCGCTACGCCGGCGACCCGCGCGTGGTCGGCGCCGACCTCTACAACGAGGTGCGCCGTGACATCCTGGACGACCCCAACTGGGGCCTGGGCGACGCCCACGACTGGTACGCGGCCGCCCAGCTCGCCGGGGACCGCATCCTGTCCGAGGCCAACCCCAACCTCCTGATCGTCATCGAGGGGATCAACTGGACCGGTCTGCCGGTCGACGGCCTGCCGCACGGCCGCCCCACCCTCACCCCCGCGAGGAACCTCTCGCACACCCTCGTCGCCGCGCACAAACTCGTGTACTCGGCCCACTTCTACGGATACACCGGCCCCAACCACAGCGGGGCCACCGGGATCGGCGAGACCCACGACGCCCGGTACCAGGACCTCACCCGCGACCAGCTCTACCAAGTCCTGAACGACCAGGCGTTCTTCGTCTCCTCGGAGGCGAACCAGCACTTCACCGCCCCCGTGTGGATCAGCGAGTTCGGCATCGGGGCCGGGGAGACCGGAGCGGCCGCCCGGACCTGGTTCGGCAACATCACCGACTACTTCGCCGACCACGACGTGGACTTCGCCTACTGGCCGCTGGTCGGCTGGCAGGGCCACGACGACTGGTCACTGCTGCGCTACGACACCTCGGGCAACCGGTACGGAATCCTGGACGCGTCCGACTGGCGCGGCACCGCCTGGAACCGGCTCATGACCGCCGACAGCCGCACCGGGTCCGTCGCCGCGGTCCCCAGTTGGCGCATGCTCGCCACCGACCACGGCGACTACGTCCAGTCGCTGCGGGTGCGTTCGGGCGGCGACTGGAACTCCGGCGCATCCAAGGCTGTGTGCCCGGACGGCGAGCGGCTGATCGGGCTCGGTCACAGCGGCGTCCGCGCCCTGTGCACCGACGTCTCCACCGGCGATCTGCGCTCCTCGGCCGCCACCCAGACGGTCGTCACCGACGAGCGCTACGTTCCCTCGGGCGGGGACTGGGCCTCCGGGTACACCAAACTGCAGTGCCCCGCGGGGAACTTCCTCATCGGCTACAGCCGGCGCGGTGGCCGGACGTCGGCGGCCCTGTGCGTACCGGCCGCCGGCTCGCTGGCAGGTGCCGGGCGGACCGTGTGGTTCGACCGGTCCGACAACCGGCCCGCGGGCGCGTCGGGAGGCGACTTCGCCTACGGCGACTACAAGGGCCAGTGCGCCGACGACGAGTACGCCGCCGGCATCGCGTTCACGACCCGTATCGGGGCGAGTCAAGGTCCGGCCGCACTGCTCTGCCGCAAGCTGAACTGAGCACGGTCCGGCCGGAGTTCAGGCGGCGCGCACCCGGGCGGACGGTGTCCGGGTGCGCGCCGCGTCGTGTGTGACGTACACCCGTGTCCGTACCCCCGGCGCTTTCGGAAGCCCCGCGCCTTCAGAGCCGCCGGGCGGACTCCTCCGCGTGGGCCATGCGCCGCAGGCTCAGCAGCACCGGTTCGTACAGCACCGTCAGTGCGACGGCCGCCTCGATCTGTTCGGTCGCCGTCGGCTGCTCCTCGACCAGGTCCAGGTCGGTGACCGCCAGTTGCGCCGCCAGCCGTCCGTACGGCAGCAACTGCTCGGTGCCGCAGGGGTACCCGAGCCGGACCAGCGCCGTGACCGAGTCGATGAGCCTGCGGTGGGCGGGGCTGAGCAGGTCCGTACCGGAGTCGGGGGCCCAGCCCAGTGCCTCCAGCAGCCCGTCCACGGAACGGCGGGCGGTGGCCACGGCCGGATCGTCCTCGTCGGGCCGTTCGACGCAGGGCAGCGACCGGGTCGCCGCGCCGAGGCGCAGATGGTGGTCGAGCGACTCGTCCTCCGCTGCGGCGATCACCTCGCGGGCGTCGGCCACCGAAACCCCGCCGATCTGGATCAGGGCCCGCACCAGACGCAGTCGGCGCAGATGGTCCTCGCCGTACTCGGCCTGGGTGGCGGAGATCCGGCGTCCGGGCTGGAGCAGGCCTTCGCGCAGGTAGTACTTGATCGTCGCGGTGGACGCACCGCCGCGCTCACTCAGCTCCGCCAGCCGCATGGTGTTGCACCCTTCGTCGGACAGTGGCACTATCCAAACATGGATCGTGCCACTATCCAAAACGAGAACGGGGAGTCTCATGGGTAATGCACCGACCGGGCGGCGGGTCACGGCCGCCGCCAAGGGTGACGTGGTGGTCTTTCTCATCGGCATGCGGATCAACCGCTGGCGGGCCGTCCGCCACTGGCTCCCGGCCCTGATGGCCATGCCGCGGATGATCAAGGAGCTCTCGCAGGACGGCGACAGCGGGTTCCTGGGCCACCGGGGGCTGGGCGGCGGCCCGCGGGTGTTCACCGTCGCGCAGTACTGGGAGTCGAGCGAGAAGCTGATCGCCTACGCTTCCGACCCGTCCGGCGAACACCGCCCCGCCTGGGCGGCGTTCAACCGCCGGCTCCGCAGCAGCAACGGCAGCGTCGGGATCTGGCACGAGACGTACGTCGTCCCGGCGGGTTCGTACGAGTCGATCTACGTCGACATGCCCCCCGCGGGTCTGGGCGCGGCCTGGGGCGTCGAGCCGGTGGAGCGACGCGGCGAGCGGGCGGCACAGCGGCTGGAGGGCAAGGCAGCTTAGGGCGTGTTGCGAAAGTCCCGTCGTTCGCCCGAAGCGCGGCAGGCGGGACTTTCGCAACGCGCCCTTAGGTGCGGCCGTCGGCCGGAGCGCTCGGGTGGCGGGACGCGGGGGAGGGGCGTCCCGGGGCCGGTGCGGCCGCGCGTCAGGCGGAGGGCCGGGGGCCCGGATGGATCCAGATCCGCAGCGGGCCGATCGGCTCGAAGCCGTGGCGCAGGGCGGCGGCGAGGTCGTCGCCCTGCTCGTAGCCGACCACGGGCAGGGCGGGAAACAGCGAGTGCGCCACGTCCAGGAGGTCGGGCCAGGCCGTGCTCGGGCCGTCGTCGTGCGTGAAGACGTTGGAGAGGCCGAGCACCCGGTCGCTGCGGCTCGCCACCGCTCCGGCGAGCACCCGGCCATCGGGGGAGCGTCCGGCCAGGACGAAGGTGTCCGGGTCGGCGAGCAGTTCGGGGCGGAACAGGTCCACGTCGCCGTTCCCGCCGTCCCAGGCCAGCGCCCACGCGTGCAACGCCCCCGGGTCGTCGGCCACGGCCCAGGCGAGGGCCGGGTCACCGGCGGGGGGTTCCGGTGCCGGGCGGTGGATCCACTGGGCGTCGAAGAGAACCCGGAAGCCCGCGTCCGTCAGGTCGAGGTCGGCGAAGCCGTCCTTCACGGTGGCGCCGGGTGCGGCGGTGTCGATCCGCGCCGTCAGTGCGGCCGGGTCGGCGCCGGGTACGAGCGTCACCGCGTCCGGGTAGTACGGCGGTGTACGGGACGCCGCGGCCCACGTCTGCTCCCCGAACCCGCTCTCCACGCCGTGCGATCGGCACATCGTCGCGCACCACTCGGCGTTGTTGCGGGCGGCGGCGCGGACCAGGGACGGGTCGGGCGTCTTCATGAGTGTGGATCATGGCATGTCCCGGCAGCCGGCACCCGGCCCTTTTCCGCGCGGTGACACCCGACCCTCGTGAGGAGGGGGGTGAGGGCCCGAGACCGGGCAGGGATTCGGGCCCTCACGTCGCGCATCCGTCGGGGGCGTTTGCGCGCTGACCACTTCAACGAGCTTCGCGCCGGAGGGATACGTTTCTCCGTCCGGGGAGGAAACCGCTGCTCCGGGGGCCGGCGGAAACGGCCGCTGCGCGGGAGCGCACGCCTACCGCGGCCTGCACCTCCCGCACCCGACGCCTACCGCGACCGCACGGCGTCGGGCCCCGGTGCGACGGTCGCGAACACTCCGCGCGCCGGCGTCCCGCCGGGCCAGGTCCACCCGGCGACGAGGCACCCCGACGGTCCGGCCGCCGCCTCCTGCGACCTCAGGACCCGCACGAGCGCGACGTCGGGTCCGGCGCCCGGTCCGGTCCCGCGCACGACGACGGTCGGGTCGGGGGTGTCGCTCTCGGACTGGTGCTGCGGCGTCGCCTCACCGCGCAGGCGCGTGCAACCGGGCCCTCACCACCGGGTCGTGGGCACCGTCGTAGATCCAACGGGTCCCCAGCACCCCGTGTTCGGAGGTCCCGATGAGTGCCTCGTCGTCGGCACCCTCAAGCGGCGTCCCGCGGTATCCCATCGGCACGAGATACGCGACCGGATCCGCCGCGCCGGTGTCCACCACGACCATGAACTCGATCCCGACCTCGCCCTCCGGGTCGTCCAGCCGGAAGCCGCCCGCCTTGACCAGCTCGGGCCCGCCCGCGCCACCCGCGTACCAGGGCTGCTCCGGGAGCCAGCGGGTGATCAGTTCGAGCTTGGTGGGTGTCATGGTGGTGCGGTGGACCGAGGCCATGCGGGAGCTCCCTCTGTGCGTGCGTCCGGCGCCCGCCCGCGGGCGGGAGACGATCGAACCTACCGGTCCCGCGGCACCCGTTCGAGCAGGCGGTCCACCAGCCGGGACGGGTGGGACAGCGCGGCCAGATGCCCGCCGGGAACGGTCTCGGCCTCGATGCCGAGGCGCTCACGGGCGACGCGGCGTTGGAAGTCCACGGGGAAGAACCGGTCCCCGGTCGCGGCCAGCACTCGGGTCGGGGTGTCGGGCCAGCGCTCGATGGCGCAGGGCTGGCCGAAGGCGATGTCGGCCTCGGGCCCCTGGTGATCGGCCCCGGCGGCGGCGACCTCGGCCGGGACGTCGTGCAGGAAGTAGGTGTCCAGGTCGAACGCGGTGCCGTAACCGCCCGCCTCGGCGGCGGCCAGCCGGGCCGCCTCCGATCCGGTGTTGCCCCACCACTGCCCGGGTGTCTCGCCCGGCAGCGGCACCATGGCGTTGACGAGCACCAGCTCGCCGACGGGAACGCGGGCGCAGACCATCGGCGCCGTGAAACCGCCCATGGACTGGGCGACCAGCACCGTGCCGGCGCGATCGCCGATCACCGCGGCCACGGCGTCGGCGTACTCGGGCAGCCCCGCGGACTCGTCGGCGCCGGGAAGGTCGACCGCGACCGCCTCGTGCCCTCTCGCCCGCAGTTCGGACACCACACGATGCCAGTACCAGGCCGCGCCCCCGGCCCCGGGAACCAAGACAAACACGCTCACCCTCGCCTCCGTCCGTCTCGCTGTGCTGATGTGGACCGCCGGGAGCGGCGCGAGTCATCGGTGCCGGTGCCGCCCCGGCCGACTCCCTGGTCGATGTTCCAGCCGGACGGCCCGGCTTCCGCGCAGCACACGCGGACGAACCCGTCCGGGGACCGGAGCGGGCGAGACGGTGGCGGCGGGTGCGCCCCGGGTCAGGGAGTGGTGGCGGCGGGTGCGTCCCGGGTCAGGCGGGCGTGGCCGTCGTGGTGTCGGGGGAGAGGACCGGCGGCGGGCCGAACAGGGTACTCAGCACGTCGAGTTGGCCGTCGATCACGTCGAGCGCGACGAGGGCGGCCGGGACGAAGCGGTCGGTGGGCGCTACCGCGACGGGTGGCCTGAAGCCCTCCTGAGGGGCCGTCTCCGCGGGCGCCGGCGGGGCCGGGCGGCGGCCGATCGCCCGGCGCACGGAGAGTGCGTGCGCCGCGACCCGGGCGCGTCCCCGCGTCACGGCGGGGTCGGCGCTCAGCGCGTCCGGCGCCGATCCGGCGGCGCCGGCCAGGTCGTCGACGGTGTCGGCACAGCGGCGGAGTGCCCCCACGGTGCGCAGCGTGGCGTCGTCCGGGGGCCACAGGGCGGACAGCGGCCGGGGGACGGGCACCGCCGCCAGGATCCGCATCGGAGCCGTCACGATCGCCAACTGCTCGACACGGTAGGCGAATCGGTCCTGGGCCACCCGGACCGCGGGGCCGTCGCGCCAGTCCGTCTCCATCAGCTCGCCGAGACCCGACAGCGCCGCCGCCGTACGGGCCCGTACCACCGCCTCCGTCCGCACCGGCAGCACCAGCCAGGAGGCCGCCACGCCGACGACCGCGCCCACCGCGATCCCCGCCAGCCGGGTGTGCAGCAGGTCTCCGGGGCTCTGTCCGAACCAGTCGTAGAGCAGCGAGAGCACGGCGGTGACACAGGCCGCCCAGTAGGCGTAACTGAGTTCACGCAGCCAGGTGGCCACGGCGAGCACCACGAAGATGACCACGACGGCGCTGTCCGACCGCGGCCCGAACTGTCCGGAGACGGCGCTCGCCACCACCGTGCCGGCCGCGGCGCCGAGCGTGCGCCAGGCTCCCTTGACCAGGACGTCGCCGCGGCTGCGCGCACCGCTGCACACCAGGAAAGCCGTGAGGACCACCCAGGCCCAGTGGTCCGGCCACGCGTTCCGGCCGATCACGAACGCCACGGTCAGCGCCGCCGCCATCTGCACGGCCATCCGGGTGCTGGCGGACGGGCGGCGGCGCGGGGCGCGGGGCGCGGTGGTCACCTTCGCGGAGGGCGGCCGGGGCACGAGACCCGTGTGCTGGGCCGTCCACGTCACCACCGTTCCCCAGACGACCGCCGCCAGCGCCGTCACCGCGGCCCAGGCGGTGTGTTCGTGCCCGGTGACCGGTACCGCCCCGGCCGGTACGACCAGGACCGCTATCAGGGGCAGGACGACGAGCGTGCCCGCGCGCGTGGCACGGGCGCCGAACCGGCGCACCCAGATCGCCCCCGCGACCCCGGCGACGAACGCCGCGTCCCCCGCGTCGGGGTGCCGCTGGATCAGGCTGCTCAGCTCGGTGCCCGCCGCGGCCGCGCACGGCAGGACGACGCAGGCCAGCAGCCGGTCGGTCCGGTCGAAGAGGCGCTGCACGCGGCCGAGCGCCGAGGCGATCACCACCGCCTGCACCACGCTGTCCACGCGCAGCCCCGCCTCGTGCTCGACGAGGAGTGCCAGACCGTACGTGCCGAGCACCGTGGCCATGCTCACGGCCGTCGCCCGCAGGTACGTCCCTCGTGGATCGAAGCGCAGCGCACGACGCGTCGACCTGAGAAAACTACGCAACACGTAGAATCACCGCCATGAGAACCCCTGAAACAAGCCATGAGTGAGCCGTCTCTGGACTCACCCTGCGGCCGGTATCGTAAGTGATACCTTAGCAATGTGATGGAAGAGCGCACAGAACGCGAGGACGTGGAGCGGTCCGGGGCCGAGCGGCGGGACTCCGCCGAGATCCGCCAGGGCGTGATCCGGCTCGCCCGGAGGCTGAGCGCTGAGCGCCCCGCCGACGGCTTGAGCCTGAACAAGAGCAGCGTCCTCGGCCATCTGCGCCGCAACGGCCCGATGTCGGCCGGTGCGCTGGCCGCCGCCGACCACCAGCAGCCCCAGTCACTCACCCGGGTCTTCGCCGACCTCGAGGCGGAGGGCCTGATCAGCAGGACCCGGGACGCGCAGGACGGGCGGCAGCGCGTGGTCGAGCTGACCGAGGCGGGCCGGGCGGCCCTCGCCCGGGACATGGCGCAGCGCGACGCGTGGCTCGACGTCGCCCTCGTCGACCTCAACGAGACGGAGCGTCAGGTCCTCGTGCTCGCCGCCCGCCTGATGAACCGCCTCGCCGACTCCCCGATCGGCGTGCCCGGCTCCACGACCCGACCCCACTGACGGAGGCTTCCGTGTCCTGGCCCGACCACGCCATCTGGTGGCACGTCCATCCCCTGAGTTTCCTCGGCGCGGAACCGGACGCGCTGCCCGCCGACGCACCCGTGCGGCACCGGCTGCCGGTCCTCGTGGGCTGGCTGGACCATCTGGTCGGGCTCGGCTGCAACGGCCTCGCCCTCGGACCGGTGTTCGCCGCCGAGACCCACGGCTACGACACGACCGACCCCTTCCGGATCGATCCCCGGCTGGGGACCGAGTCCGACCTGGTCGACCTGGTCGACCGGGCCGCGTCGCGCGGGGTCCGGGTCCTGCTGGACGGCGTGTTCAACCACGTCGGCAGGTCCTTCGCGCCGTTCGCCGACGTGGCCCGGCGCGGTTCCGACTCCCCGTACACGGACTGGTTCGTGCCCGAGGGCGACGACTTCCGGACCTTCGAGGGGCACCGTCATCTCGTCGCGCTGAACCACGCCTCCCCGGCGGTCGCCGAGCATGTCGTCGAGGTCCTCGACCACTGGCTGGACCGCGGCGTCGCCGGCTGGCGGCTGGACGCGGCCTACGCGGTGCCCCGGCCTTTCTGGCGCGCCGTCACGGACCGGGTCAGGGAGCGCCACCCCGGCGCGTGGTTCAGCGGTGAGGTGATCCACGGCGACTACGCGGCGTACGTCGTCGAGGGCGGCCTCGACACCGTGACGCAGTACGAGCTGTGGAAGGCGATCTGGAGCTCGCTCAACGACCGCAATCCGCACGAGCTGGCCTGGGCGCTCAAGCGCCACAACACCATGGTCGACACCTTCGCTCCGCAGACGTTCGTCGGCAACCACGACGTCACCCGCGTCGCCAGCCGGCTGGAGGAGCCCCGGCACCTGGCGCACGCCCTCGCCGTGCTCTTCACCGTCGGGGGCGTCCCGTCCGTCTACGCGGGCGACGAGCGGGGGCGGGAAGGTGTCAAGGAGGAGCGGATCGGCGGCGACGACGCCATCCGGCCCGCGTTCCCCCGCTCTCCCGGTGACCTCGGCCTCGAGGGGCTGGCCGTGCAGCGGCTGCACCAGACCCTGGTGGGCGTGCGCCGCCGCCACCCCTGGCTCGTACGGGCCCAGACCCGGATCCACACGCTCGGGCCGTCCGTCCTCAGCTACTCGCTGGCCGCGCCCGACGGCGGCTCCACCCTCGCGGTCGCCCTCAACTTCGGCGCCTCTCCGGCCACGGCCGGCATTCCGGCCGCCGCGTGGACCACTCTCGCGGGCGACGGCTCTGTCGATTCCGGCACGGGTGCGGTCTCGCTTCCTCCGGCGGGCTGGTCCATCGCCACGACACCGGGAAGTCATGACTGAGCCACGACACGGGGAAAATGTAACGGGCCACGGCGTCGGGAACCCGTAACCGGGCCACGGCATCGGGGAGCCGCAACTGATGGTGCGCCGGTGTGCTTCGATTCTCCGGCGTCGACCGTGGCGAGGAAACGACAGTCGACGCCGGACGGAACAATCGGGTGCGCGGAAACCGTCGAAGTTCTGGAACCGTCCCGTCGAAAAATCCCTCCGACGTGTCGGCGGTCCCGCAATTTCACCTGGCTGAAATCTTGGCGGAACTCGATTTCGGACAGTCAATTCAAGCGGCGTCGGCGCTGAATGCCCGCGCCCACGCATTGCGCCACAACGCTATCCGGCGCCCATGCTGTCCGCATGCCTGGACATAGGCGACGAGAAGTTCCTCCGACGGCATGCGAAATCCGGCCAGAATGTCGGCGACCGTACTGCGCGGTAATGGTCCGGCCCCGAGGTCGCGGGCCTTCCGCTCCATTTCCCGCAGGGACGGCTGGCCGGCGGCGAGCCGTGCCTGGTGCATCGCCTCCAGGAGGTGCGCCGGCTGGTAGACGAGTTCCAGCCTGCGCCTGGCCCGGGGCGCGGAGGCGACCTCCCGGCCGTCGGGAGTGTGGCCCGACTGTCGTGCCGCCTGCTCCCAGCGCAGCCGCGCCTCGCGCCGCGTGGCGCCGCAGACCTGCGCATACGCCTCCACGACATGGCGCCGGGGCAGGAACGTGCCCCGGTCGGCCCGGGACAGGGTGACGGCGGAGCAGGCGGGGTCCGCGATGCGCAGTTCCTCGGTCCGCTCCGCCATCTGCCGGTACGTCAGTCCGGAGCGTTGGCGCAGCGAGCGCAGCCATTGAGCCAGTTCGTAGCATTGCGCGGATTGCGGGATCGATGTTCGGCTCCGCCCCACCACTTCCCCCTGGATGTCGAGACTGCCGGACGCGTGATGCGTCCGATGATATGTCGATCGACGAGGCCCACGGATTCGGCCGATGCCGGGGACCGGGTATTGCGTACGGCCAGGAGGCCCGTTTTGGCCTTTACTTGGGCTCCCCTAGATCGACGCTATGGACGGCTCGGACGGAGAGTCAAGATGCCTTTACTCTACTTTACTCTGCATGGGAATCCCTTTTCTTTCGGTGGATGTTTGGTTCATTTTGTCCGGGAAGTGGAGTGACGAGATCCGTGCTGTCACATGGGGTTTTGGTCGAACGCGGCTCAAGCGGCCCAGTGGGTGTCCCGAATCGCGTTGCATAACGGCCTTGCTGGCTCATTCACCGCTCTGCTGACATGGATTTGCCCGGCCGGAGACGCCGGCCGGTCCCGCTCCTGTCGAATCTGCGGAGGAACACCGATGACCACCGTGTCCAACACCGCCCTGGCCGAAATCATCGAGCTGCTCAAGGAGGTCAAGCCCGGCATAGCCGACCAGACCATCGAGGCCGGCAACTCCGTGGTCGAGGACCTGGGCCTCGACTCGCTGGACCTGCTGCAGCTCGCCCGTCGCATCAACCGGCACTTCGGCGTCGAGTTCGACCTCGACCAGTGGAACGCCGAGGCGGACGAGCACCACCGCAGCATCGCCTCGATCGTGGCCGTCGTGGCCGCCGCCGGCAGTCGTGCCTGAGCCGGCCGCGGCCGGCCGGGTCGCCCTCGTCACCGGCGGTTCACGGGGGATCGGCGCCGCCGTCTCCTACCGCCTCGCCGCCGACGGACTCACCGTGCACCTCGTCTGCCGCAGCGCGGTGGACGCCGGACGCGCCGTCGTGAAGGAGATCGAGGCCGCCGGCGGCCGAGCGGTCCTGCACCAGGCGGACGTCGGCGACGAGACCGACGTCGAGAACCTGGTCGAGCGGGTGACCGAACAGGAGGGCGCCCTGCACGTCCTGGTCAACAACGCGGCCGTCATCGACGACCAGCTGCTCGCGGTGACCCGGACGGACCGCTGGGAGAACGTCCTGCGGACCAACCTCACCGGCCCCTTCCTCACCAGCAGGGCGGTCCTGCCGACCATGCTGGACCAGGGCTGGGGCCGCATCATCAACATCTCCTCCAACTCGGCGCGCACCCCGGGGCCGGGGCAGAGCGCCTACGCGGCGTCCAAGGGCGGCCTGGAAGCCCTCACCCGCGCCCTGGCCGTCGAGGTCGGACGCAAGGGCATCCGGGTCAACTGCGTGGCGCCCGGCAAGGTCCGCACCGAGATGACCGCGGCCGTCGCCGACCAGCTCGGCTCGGACGCCGACGGCACCCGCTGGGGGCTGCCCGAGGACATCAGCGGACTCATCGCGTTCCTCGCCCGCGACGAGGCGGACTACATCCAGGGCCAGACGTTCACCGTGGACGGCGGCCGCATGATCATGCGCAGCCCGGGCCGGCGGTCCCGGTGAGCCGGCGGCGAACGGAGGACGCGCCATGGGTGCCGTGAAGTACTGGGAGGACCTGGCGAACGCACCGGTGCGCCGGTTCGGGCCGGTCGTGTTCAGCACCGCGCTCCTCGACCAACTCCTCGATCTGATGGGGGAGAAGCACCCGGTGCACGACAGCGACGACTTCGCCCAGGGCACGGACCGGCGACAGCGCATCGTGCCCGGAGGCTTCATCCACTCCATCACTTCCGGGTGGGTGGTCCAGCACGGCTCCCCTGCCGCCATCGTCGGCATGCGGCGGGTGAGCTGGGACTTCGTCAGGCCGCTGTACCCCGACACCCCGTTCTGGTTCACCACCGCCACCGACCGGGCCCAGGAGATCGACGACCGGATCGGCCTGGTCGAGACCACACGCAGGGTGTTCGACGAGAACGACCGGACCTACGCCATCGGACGCATGAGCGTCGTCGTGCTGCGGAACGCCACGCAGCGCACCACAGCTGCAGGAAGGGTTCAGTGATGGACAGTCAGTACCAGCCCCTCAAGGGACGAGTGGCCCTCGTGACCGGCGGCTCGCGCGGCATCGGCGCGGGCATCACCCGCAAGCTGGCGGACTGGGGAGCGACCCTGGCCATCAACTACGTCGACCGTGAGGGCCCGGCCAAGGAACTCGCCGAGGAACTCCGGGAACAGGGTACGGAAGTGACCCTGCACCGCGCCGACCTGAGCGAGCCCGCCGAGATCGAGAACCTGATCTCCGAGATCGGCGAGATCCACCAGGACCTCCACATCCTCGTCCAGAACGCCGCCGCCACCAAGTTCGCCCGGCTCTCCGAAGCCTCCCTCGGCGACTGGCAGTTCGTGCAGGACACCAACTCCCGGGCCACCTGGCTGCTCGCCAAGCACGCCCTCCCGCTGATGCGGGAACGCGAGGGAGCCCGGTTCATCACCATCACCAACTCCACGACCACGCGCATCATCCCGCGGGCCGGTCTCTTCGCCGCCGCCAAGGCGGGACTCGAGGCGCTCACCGACTACCTCTCCTACGAGCTGGCGCCCTACGGCATCGTCGCCAACTGCGTCCGTCCCGGACTCGTGCAGACCGGCGTCTTCAAGGTCCGCCCCGACTTCGCCCACGGCGTCACCAAGGAACTGTCCGTCTCCCCCTGGCCCGGCGACCGCATGACCACGCCGGAGAACAGCGCCGACGTCGTCGCCCTGCTCTGCCTGGAGGAGGCGTCCTGGATCGCCGGACAGACCATCACGGTCGACGGCGGATACCGGCTGTGGGGCGGCATCAGCGGCGGAGGCCGGCGTGGCGAGTGAACCCGCCGGACGGCAGGACCGTCCCGACATCGTGGTCACCGGCCTCGGGGTGATCTCCCCGGCCGGGATAGGAGCGGTCCCGCTGTGGGAGGCCATGGCGGCGGGCAAGACCTTCTTCGACACCGGCGGCCACGACGGGCCCGCCCCGGCGCTGCCGTGGCCGTCGGCCTCCGTGGACACCACGGAGATCACCTGGCCGGCCGGCCGCGACTGGGCCAACGCCGGCAAGTACGCCAACCAGTCCGCCCGCTGGGCCGTCGCCGTCGCCCTCCAGGCCCTCGGACAGGCCGGGATCGACGGTGACACGGAGGACGTCCGCGGCGGCACCGTGATGGCCGTCGGCAGCAGCAGCGACGAACTGAGCGACGTCATCCCGCAACTCGCCTCCCGCTTCCGCCATGACCGGCGGCCGCTGGCGAAGTTCCTCCACGACGAGGTCCCCGACTACTCCTACATCCGCGGAATCCCGTCCCAGCTCGGCCAGTTCGTCTCCATGGCCAGCGGCTTCAGGGGCTCCAACGTCGCTGCCTACGGCGAGGCCGCGGCGGGCGGCGCGGGCGCACTCGCCCTGGCCGTAAGGCTGTTGGAGAGCGGCGAACTCGACCGGGTGCTCGTCGTGGGTGTCGCGCCGCCGCTCACGATCACCGCCATGGCCGCCTTCGACCAGGACGAGCCCCTGGGTACCCGCGCCACCGCGGGCGCCGGACCCTTCGACGCCGAGCGGTCCGGGACCCTGCTGGGCCAGGGTGCCGCCGCCGTCCTCCTGGAACGGGCCGAAGCCGCCCGCGGCACAGCGCTCGCCCGCCTCGCCGGCTGCGAGGTGCTCGTCGCCGCCGACGTCATGGCCTCCGCGGAGCAGGTCGTCGGCGCCGTACTCGCCGACGCGGACACCACTCCCACCGCCTGGTGGGCGCACGGAGCGGGGTCGGCCCGGCTCGACACCGCGGAGACCCGGGCGGTACTGCCCCGCGTGGACGGCCTGCCCGTCACCGGCTCCAAGGGCACCATCGGCAACGCCTTCGAATGCTCGGCCCTCATCGACACAGCGCTGGTCGTGGAGAGCCTCGCACGGGGAGAACTGCCGCCCGTGGGCCTGCTGCGCAGGCCCGACCCGGGACTCGGCGGACTCGACCCGGTCATGGGGGAGGCCCGCCCCCTCGGGCCCGCGCCCTCCGCGCTGGTCACTGCGTTCAACCAGGGCCGGCACTCGACGGCGGCGGGAGCCCTCGTCATCACGACGGCGCACGAGGACTCGACCGACGACGGGAAGGCACGTACATGAGCGACGACATCGTCATCACCGGCATGGGGGTGATCACCCCCATCGGCGGGGACGTCGAGACGTTCTGGTCCGCCAACCTCGAAGGCCGCTCCGGAATCGTCCGGGAGGAGCGGATGGACACCACCGGACTGCCCTGCGGCTGGACCGCGGGACTCATCCCGGAGGACATCAAGGCGAAGGTCGCCGCCGAATACGGCGCCCCCGACCGGTCCTGGGGCGACTCCCTCATGCTCGCCTCCGTCGACCAGGCGCTCGGCGACGCCCGCCTCGACGAACTGCCCGCTCAGGACGGACCGGCCGCCCTCGTCTACGCCCGCGTGTGGCCGGGCCCCACCGGCTCGTTCCCGCAGGACTACGTCACCCACATGGAAGACCTCGCCGAACGCTACGACAGGATCGGCAACGAACCCGCCGCGGTCCTGGAACACCTGCGGGGCAAGCATCTCCCGCCGGAGACACGGGATTTGTCCAGCTATCCGAGCGAGATCGCCGAACGCCTCGGGACCGCCGTCATCCCGGTACGCCTGGAGGCCACCTGCTCCGGGGGCCTGCGCGCCATCGCGGAGGCGGCCCGGCTACTGCGCTCGGGACGCGCGCAGTACGCGGTGGTGTCCGCGTCAGTCTCCCGCAACACGCCTTACGTCCTGTCGCAGTACGGCCAGCTCATGGCCCTCTCGCGCTGGAAGGGCGACCCCGCCCAGGCATCCATGCCCTTCGACAAGCGCCGTACGGGCATGGTCATCAACGAGTCGGCGGGCGCGCTCGTCCTGGAGACGGCCGAGCACGCGGCCCGGCGCGGCATGACGCAGTCGTACGCCGTCATCGGCGGCTGGGGCCTCGCCGTGGACACCCGCCACATGACCGCTCCCAGCGTGGACATGATCGAGCGGGTCATGCGGACCGCGCTCGACGAGGCCGGCGCGCACCCGGACGACGTCGACACCGTCAACGCCCACGGCACCTCCACCCGGCTCAACGACGTCACCGAGGCCCGCGCGCTGCACGAGCTCTTCGGCGAGCGGATGGCGGACCTCGACGTCAGCGCCGTGAAGTCGCTGACCGGGCACGGCTCCGCGGCCTCCGGCGTGGTGGAGACGGCGGTCGCTGCCCTCACGATGTGCCGCGGGGTCATCCCGCCCGTCACCACCACCACCGAACCCGACCCGGCGTGCGCGGTGCGCACCTCCCTCACCCCGGTCAGGCGGCCGGTCCGCACCGTGCTGAAGAACTCCTTCGGCTTCGGCGGCCAGTACGCCTCGATGCTCTTCCGCCGCCCGGCCACGCCACGGCCGGCACCCGAGCCGGTATGAGCACGATGGACCGGCTGCAGTACGAGGCCACCCATCCGACCCGTGCGCACCGCGGCACCGTCGTGTGGCTGCACGGCATCGGCCAGGCACCGGGCGATCTGATGGCCGTGACCCAGCGGTTCCGGCTCGCGGAGGCGGGCGTGCGCGGGGTGTTCCCGCGCGCGCCGGTCTCGGCGCCGAGCCTGCTGAGCGGTCTGGCGGTGCCGTGCTGGTTCCCGCAGAACCTCCTCGCGATCGACCGGATCGACGTCGAGGGCCTGCTGGCGGCGCACCGGCCGCTCGCGGAGCTGCTCGACGCGGAGGCCGATCGGGTCGGCGCCGGGCGGGTCGTGCTGGCCGGGTTCTCCCAGGGCGCCACCGTCGCCCTGACCATGGCCCTCACCTACGCCCGGCAGCTCGCGGGCGTGGCCCTCTACGCGCCCTTCATGCCGCCGGACCTGCCGGCACTCCTCCCGGACGGCGGGCCGTCGGCGGCCGCGGACGGCCTGCCGGTGTGGATCGGCCACGGGGCGCGTGACTGGGTCGTCCCCGAACGCAGCGGCGCGGAACTCCGGGACCTGCTCACCAACTGGGGACACCCGGTGACCTGGCAGCGCTACCCCGGCGGGCACGAGCCGTTCGCGGGAGTACGGGCGTCGCTGCCGGCGTTCCTGAGCGAGGTCCTGGACGTCGCCGTGCCGCAGGTCCCGGGGGCGGGGCCGGCAGCACGTACCCGTTGACCGGGGATCCCGGCTCCCGCTGCCGGAGGTCCGGAACCGCGCCCCCCTCGGGGTTCCCGACCTCCGGATCCGCCGTCCCGCCCCCGGTTCCGGACGTCTGGCACACGCACACCCGAAGGGACCGGAAAGGGGTCCGTATCGATGTCTCAGCAGTCACCTCCGAGGGCGGCGGACCGCCCGGAGACCGTGCCGTTCGAGGTCGGTCTGCTCTTCCCCGGCCAGGGAGCCCAGCGCCCCGGCATGGGCGAGCCCTGGCGCGACACCCCGCACTGGAAGGTCGTCACCCGTCTGTCCGAGGTCGCCGGGCGCGACCTGGGCCAGCTGCTGCTGGACACCGGCGCCGAGCGGCTGAGGCGTACCGACACCGCCCAACTGGCCACCTTCACGCTGGAGATGGTGGTGCTCGACGCGTTGCGCGAGGCGGTCCCCGGTCTGCGGCCCGTCGTGTGCGCCGGGCACAGCCTCGGCGAGTACGCGGCCCTGACCGCGGCCGGGGTGCTCGACCCCGAGGACGGCGTGTGGCTGGTCGGCGAGCGCGGGGCGGCCATGGAGGCAGCCAACCGGCTCACGCCCGGCACGATGGCGGTCCTCGTCGGCCCCGACATCGTGCCCCTGACGCAGAGACGTGCCGCCCGCATGCGCGCCGCGGACCGCGCCCAGGTGTGGGTCGCCAACATCAACGGCGCCGACCAGGTCGTCGTGTCCGGCACCGCCGAGGCCGTGGCGGCGCTGGCCGACGAGGCGGCGCGTGACGGCGCACGGGCCATCTCCCTCCCGGTCGGCGGCGCGTTCCACACCCCCTTGATGGCGCCGGCCTCCCCGCGTCTGGCCGAGGCCGTCGACCGCGTTCCGCTCCATCCCGCGCTCTGCCCGGTGATCGCGAACGTCGACGCCCGTGCCCGGCTCCACGATCACGAGGCGTGGCGGACACTGATGCTCCGTCAACTCGTCATGCCCGTACGCTGGGTCGGCTCGATGCGCACGCTCAAGGGCATGGCCGGGGGACGGCTGCGGCTCCTCGAGGTCGGGCCCGGATCCACGCTGGCCAATCTCGCCCGCCGTACCCTGCCCGGACAGATCCTGGTCCGTTCCGTCGGCACTCCGGCCCAGGTGGAAGCCCTCGCCGCCGATTGGTGGCCTTGACCTGGACCGTCCGGGCGGCACCCCGCGCGACGACCACGGACGTCGGAGCGGAGAACGCGAAGCCTGTCCGCGAGAGGGGAGGTCGTGGCAGACTGCTCGGCGTCCAGGGGGTCGATGAGGCGTGAGACGTGAGGGCACCGCGGTCCGTTCCGGCCGTTCGCCGGCCGGTGCCGACCCCACGGCTGCGCCGGACGCGGCGGCCGGGAGTCCCAACCGCCGCTCCTTACGGCCGAGTCGGCCGTGCGCCGCACCGCCGCCACCGAGAGCCTTCGGATCCCTCGCCCGCCCCCTCGCGCCGACGCGTCTCCCGGGCGCCGTCGTCGCGACCGGCACCGACGGCGTCACCCCGACGGGGAAGTCGCTCCGCAGTGAACCGAGTCGCGGAGCTCCGCGACGAAGTCCGGTCGCGCGCAGGGGTGTCCGGCTGGACGCGTTCCCGAGCCAGGCCCATACGACGTCCCGGGGAACGCCCGGCCGGCGTCCGCAAGGAGACACAACGATGAACCACGCCGTGAACGCCGCCCGAGAGCTGGGAACCCAGGGGTGGAGCAGGCCCTGGAACGCCGGCGAGGACGGCGGCTGCGTCGAGATCAAGCAACTCGGCGACGGCGTCGTGGCGGTCAGGCAGTCGACGGACCCGGACGGCCCCGCACTCATCTGCGCCTCGTCCGTCGTCGCGGAGTTCGTCGACGGAGCGAAGGAAGGCCGGGCGGACTTCCTCATCGCCTGAGGCTTGCCTCCTCGGCCCCGGTATCGCACGCGCCGCGGAATGGGATCGCGAGGGCGGGGCCGGTAGCCGATTCCGGGGCGTGGTGACAACGGATTCGGGGGCGAGGCGGCCGCGGATTCCGACTGGGTGGTGGCAGCCGATTCGAGGGCGAGGCGGCCGCGGGTTCCGAGGACGTGGTGACAGCGGATTCCGGGGCGAGGCGGCGGCGGATTCCGACGGCGGACGGGCGCGCGGCGGCGCCGGACCGATCCCGTTGTCCATGGGGGTCGCCCGGAAGCCGCAGGGATTCCGCCGACGTGGGACGGCCCCTCCCGAAAGGCTCCGGAATCGGGCATGATGGACCATCCGAACTGGTCAAGCGACTCAACGCCGTTGTCACACCGAACCGTTCACCGTTCCTGTACGTCGAGGTTCCTGTACGTCGAGCGAACGTCGCCCCGCCCGATCCCGTCGCACACCGCTCGGTCCCGCCCGGCCGGAGGTGTGCGCCGACGGCGCCGCGACAGCGAGAATGTCGTCAACCTGGGGAGGGAAATCCCGTGGCGCCGGTGCTTGTCGGACGTGAAGGACTGTTGGCCGGAGAACGGATACCGGTGATCGGCACCCGGGTCACGTTCGGACGCAACCCCGAGAACACCGTCGTCGTCTCGAGTCTCAGCGTCTCGCGCTTCCACGCCGAGATCGTGCTGGACGACACCCAGGGCTATGTGCTGCGGGACTGCGGCAGCAGCAACGGCACCCTGGTCAACGGCGAGGAGATCGACTCCCGGCTTCTCGAGCCCGGCGACGACATCACCATCGGCGACCAGGAGTTCCGCTTCGAGGTCGCCGACGCCATGGAGACGATCATGGCGCTCTCGCTGCCGAGGGCGCTGACCGACGGCGACGAGGAGGCCGGCCGCGGGCCGGTGCTCAGGGTCACCGTCGCGGGCGGGGGTCCCGTCGGCCTCGCGCTCGCCCTGCTGCTGGAGCACTTCCTGGGCGCCCAGGTGAGCGTCACCGTCTACGACGGGCGATGGCGGAAGCGGGGCCGCTCGATCGTCTGGAAGGACGAGAGCGAGGGCAACGTACGCCGCCAGCAGGTGGTGACCGTACAGAGCCGTCAGTACCTCAGCCTGCCCGAGGAGGTGAAGGCGCGGCTCTTCGACCCGGACAGCTACACCGAGATGTGGCCCTCCGGTCCCGACTCCATCGGCGAGCACCACCCGCGGAACATGCGGATCGCCTACATCGAGGACCGGCTCCTGGAGGTGGCCAACGAGAAGCGGGGCCGGATCCGGCTCGTCCCCGCCCGGTTCGACGTCGAGGAGCAGCAGGAGGTGCTGGCCACCCAGCACGTGCTGGCCATCTGCGACGGCGGACGGTCGCACACGCGCGAGCACTTCGCCGCCAAGTTCGGCAAGGCGGACGAGTCCATCTACTCCCTCGACGGCCGCCACCTCCAGGACGTGGTCCTCGGACTGCGGGTGAAGTCGGGCCTCGCCGACCCCATGGCCGTCCTGCTGACCGTCGGGCAGAACCGCTTCCTGCTCAACTCCCTGCGCGGCGAGGGCTTCCTGAACATGCGGCTGACCGACGCGGAGACCGCGGAGGTCGTCGGCATCGATCCGGTCCGCCGCGTCTTCGAGGAGTGCATCGCCTCCCGCCCCTGTGTGATGGGGCGCGACGAGCACGGTGACTTCCGCTGCTCCACCCACAGCACCCTGTTCCTCCCGGCCCTCATCAGGGGCTCGGCCCTGTGGAAGCGGGTGGACGAGGGACTGCGGCTGTTCGGGGTGGAGCCGGGTGAACTGAGCGCGGTCACCTCGTTCCGCCTCGACATGGTGCAACGCCCGCGCTTCACAGCCGAGTTGCTGCCTCCGACGGCCAACACTCCGGGCACGTACGGATTCCTGCTGGGCGACGCGGCCAACGCCATCCACTTCTGGCCGGGCCGGGGACTCAACAGCGGCCTGGCCTCGGCGATCTCGCTCGCACGGTCCCTGAACGGGGCGTGGAACGGCAAGCCGTTCCGGGACGCGGACTTCCTGCGCCACGAGGCCGCCATGTCGATGCTCCAGTACCGGCACAAGAGCCGCGCCTGGAAGGCGATGGTGACCACCGACGACAAGGGCGCCACCTGGGCCATCAAGGACATCATCGCCCACGGCATCGACGGGATCCCCGAGGAGCCGGACCGCGACGCCGACACCGCGACGCTGCTGGAGCGACTGCGCGGAATCCGCTCCCGGCTTGAGAAGCGCATGTCCGGCCTACCGGACGACGACGCGATCCTGGAACGGCTGGGGACCCTGGAGAGCACCACGCTGCGCATGCTGGTGCTCAGCGGAGCCTGGGACACCCTCACCATGGGCGGTGAGGAGGTGGACATCGACATCTTCTACGGCAGGGACTCCGCGGCCGCGGCGGCGGCCGTCGAGGCACTGGAGCCGGTGGCGCAGGTGTGAGAGCACGCGGTGTGCGGCCGTCGGCTCGGGTGTGACGTTCGTTCGGGGTGCGGCCGGTGGTCCAGGCGTGCGGTGCGTACAAAGTGCGGCCGTCGGCCCGGGTCCGAGACGGGTACGGAGTGCGGCCGTCGGCTTCCCGCGCTGGTTCGCCAGAAGCCGGCCGGCCGGACCGGGCCGGTAAGGTGGACGTCCAGTCTCACCTCACCACCAGCCCTCGAAGGCAAGATCCATGCGGGAGCGAGCGAGCGTGCCCAGCGAACGAGAGCCGGGCGTCCCGGTGGTCGGCCGAGCCGCCCGGGCCGCGGCGACGCGGCAGCAGATCGTCGGGACGGCCCAGAGACTCTTCGCGGCCCGTGGCTATCAGGCCACCTCGTTGCAGGCCATCGCCGACGAGTTGGGCCTCACCAAGGCCGCGGTCTACTACCACTTCCGCACCAAGGCGCAGATCCTCCAGGCCTCGCTCGATCCGGCCGTCGAGGAGATGGCGGTCCTCCTGGACGAGCTGGCCGCCATGCCGTCGCGCCAGGAGCGGCTGGACGCGTTCGGGGTCGGCTGGGTCGACTTCCTGGTGCGGCACCGCGAGCTGGGAACCATGCTCCTGCACGACCCCGAGATCCGGGCCGCCAGCATCTACGCCGAGAACGACGGGCGCAGGCGGCGCATCCTGCGGGTGCTGTTCGGCAGCTCGCCGACGCCGGCGGAGCGCATGGCCTATGTGATGTGCGTGTGGATGCTGGAGGGCCTGGGCGAACTGTCCGACCTCCCGGACGACGAGCTGAGGGCCGCGTTGCTGCTGACCGCCCGCGGTCTGCTGGCCGTGCCGGGGACGGAGTCCGGCGAAGGCTGAGCGGGTGCCCCGCGGCCCGGGCCGTGGGCGGACGGGCGGCACACCCTGGTCCATCGACGGACGGGCGGGCGGCACACCTCACGCCGTCTGTGGCGGGGCAGCACTCTCGGCGCACCCTCCATCCCCCTTTCGATGTGGCGCAGATTTCACTAGCCATCGGCTAGTGAATGGCAGTTCACTGGTAAAGTGATGCTCCGGGCGGCCGGGTCACGACAGGAGACGGGCCGTGATCCGGGGCCGGACGCTCGCGCCCCGCCCCTCCCGAGCTCCGCGTGCGGAAACCACCCCCGAGCTGTCCCCTGGAGCCCTGACCACGATGACGACGACCGCGACGAACTCCGCCGGCACCCCCGAGTCCACGGAGCCGCACCCGGTCTGGCGCGTGCTCACCGAGCGTGCGCGCACCGGCAGCCGCCCCGGCGCCCGCACCGACGGACACCGCGTCGCCCTGGCCATCGAGGGCGGCGGGATGCGCGGCATCATCGCCGGCGGGATGGCGATGGCCCTGCACGAACTCGGACTGACCAACAGCTTCGACGCCGTCTACGGCGCTTCCGCCGGCGCGGCCTCCGGCGCGTGGCTGCTGAGCACGAGCCCGGAGTCGCTGCGCTTCTGGGCGGTTCCCAAGTACGCCAGGACGTTGATCCGGCGCTCGAACCCCCTGCGCGGCAAGCCGCTCGTGGACCTGCACGCCTTCTACGAGGTCCTTTACCGCTACGGCGACCAGGACTGCGCGCCGATGGACTTCGCGTCGATCCTGGCCAGCGACATCGAGTACCACCCGCTGGCCACCGACGCCGAGACCGGCGCATCCATCGATCTGCGGCCCTTCATCGGCGATGCCGCGGAACTCCGTCTCGCGCTGCGGGCGAGCGCGTCCCTGCCGCTGCTGGCCGGAGAGCCCGTGACGCTGCGCGGACGCCGCTACTACGACGCGGGCGTCTCCGAATCCGTGCCCTACCGGACCGCGCTGGCGCAGGGCGCGACGCATGTCATGGTGCTGAGGTCACGCCGGGCGATCGACGTCGCCCGGCCGTCCCGTTCCGCCGCGCTCATCGCGAAGACGGTGCTGCGGCGCGAGCCCGAGGCGCTGCGCCAGGTGTTCCTCGACCGTGAGACGCGGCTGGCCGAGGACGATGCACGCCTGGCCGACCACGCGGCCGTCGTCTCGATCCGGCCCGCCCCGGACTCGCCCGCCGTCGGACGCCTGGCGAGTGACGGGGACCTCCTCGAGACCGCGCTGGAGTCCGGGCGCACCGCGGTACACGCCGCGCACGGTCACCTGTACGGCACGGGGGACCGCCCGGCGACCACTGACTGAGACGCCGGTCTCAGGCGTCGGGCGGCCGCCGACTGAAGCGCCGGGTTCAGTCGGCCACCGGCCGAGACGCCGGCTCAGGCGTCCGCGGGCCCGGTGAAGCGACGTACCCACGCCTGGAACCGGTCGTCGAGCCCCTTGCGCGCGTCCCAGAGTGCCTCCGGATCCTCCGCGGGCCCGAGCCCGAACGTCTCGTCCAGCCAGACGAGGAACTCCGCGTGTCCCTGGCTGTGTTCCTCGACGTCGTCGGGATCGGGGAACCCCTCCGGGAAGGGCTCGCCGTCGATGGCGAGCAGCTGGAACAGCTCCCTCAGATCGCGGGCGATCACCAGGAGGTCGCCCTCGTCGCCCACGAAGACGATGGGCAGGGTGGCGAGTTCGGCGCGGTCGTCGCACCGCCACAGGGCGTAGTCCGAGCCGCTGCCGTTGGCCTTGGCGAAGGGGACGAACCCGCTGAGGAACGCGGGATCCTCCGACCAGGTGTGCAGCCCGGCGTCCCCGCCGTACTCGCCGAGCTCGAAGCCCTCCGAGTAGAAGACGGGGCCGAGCCGGTCCTCGAACTCCTTGAGCAGATTCAGTTCATGGACGGGTGAGTACGAGTCGTTCATCGGACCTCCTCGCCGCGCGGCGTGTCGTGTGCGGATGGTTCGCCTGTCCTGGGACCGCTTCGGGCGGCGGGCGAAGACGCCGGCGCCAGCATCGCACCGCCGACTGACATCCCCGCTCGTGAGGTGCGGTGAGGTGTGGAGAAGCGGCGGGGGAGAGGCGTGGCGGGCATCTGATACGATTGATCTTGAGCTGGTCGGAGGAAGTCGCTCCGGTCGCCGATGCGTTGGTGGTCCAAGGAAAGACGCCCCGCTTCCTGCGGGGAAATGCAGGTGCAAGGCCTGCCCGGCGCTCCATTGAAGCCCTGCCCCGTCCAGTACGGGGCAGGGCTTTTTCTTGCCGCATCGGCAGGCGGCGCACGGCGATGCCGGGAGGGTTCCGCCCGGTCGGCCCGAGGACTCGTGCCGATCTCGGCCTCCGTGGCTTTCGCGCGGCGCAGGACGGTCCGCGGAGGGCGGCTCCTTCGCGATACTGGGCGGCATGGCCATCTATGACACGCTCGGCGCGACGTACGGCCGGACCCGGCAGCCGGATCCGCGGATAGCCGCGCAGGTGCACGCCGCACTCGGGGACGCCGCGACCGTGATCAACGTGGGCGCGGGCACCGGGTCCTACGAACCGCGGCAGACGGTCCTCGCCGTCGAACCCAGCCAGATCATGATCGACCAGCGCCCGCCCGGCTCCGCACCCGCCGTGGGCGCCGTCGCCGAACGCCTTCCCCTGCGCGACAACGCCGCCGACGCCGTCATGGCCCTGCTGACCGTCCACCACTGGACCGACCTCGTGGCCGGCATCGCCGAACTCCGCCGGGTCGCGCGCCGGCGCATCGTCGTCCTGACCTGGGACCAGGAGATCTTCCGCGAGCGGTTCTGGCTCGTACGCGACTACCTCCCGCAGGCCGCCGCGTTCGACGACGTCCGGGCCGTTCCGATCGACCGGCTCACCACCCTGCTCGGCGGGGCGCGACAGGAGCCCGTCCACGTTCCGCACGACTGCACGGACGGCTTCGGCGCGGCCTACTGGCGCAGACCCCACGCCTACCTCGACCCCCACGTGCGCGCCGGTATCTCGATGTTCGCCCAGACGGGAGAGGACGCCCTGGCCCCCGGCCTCGCGGCGCTCACCGACGACCTCGCGACGGGCCACTGGCACCGCCGCCACTCCGACCTGCTCGCCCTCGACACCATCGACGTCGGCTATCGACTCCTGGTGGCCGACGTCTGACCCGCCCGGGCCGGTCCCGGCCCCTGATGCTGCCGAGTCTCTCTCCGCCGGTCTGGTCGGGCCGGCGGGGCATGGTCTATGATTGATCTTGAGCCGATCGGAGGAAGTCGCTCCGGTCGCCGATGCGTTGGTGGTCCAAGGAAAGACGCCCCGCTTCCTGCGGGGAAATGCAGGTGCAAGGCCTGCCCGGCGCTCTGTGAAGACCCTGTCCCGATTTCGTCGGGGCAGGGTCTTTTGCGTCTCCCCTGCCCGCACCACCCACATCTCCTGTCCGGTAATGATCACTCCTGAACGATCAACACCGCCTATTCTTCGACCGGTTGACGTACCCATGGATTCGGGACGCAGGGCAGAGGCGGGGGCTACACATGACCTATCGGCGCGCGGTGATACCGGCACTGGCCGGAAGCCTGCTGATCACGTTGCTGCTGTGGTGGGCCGGGGAGAGCGCTCAGGCACTTCACCTGCAAGGCGCCACCACCGTGTTCGACGCCCAGTCCGTGAGCGAGCTCCGGATGTGGCTGAGACCCTGGGCGTACGACCCTCCGGCAGGCTTTCTCTCCGACGGATCCGGGGGCGTGGCACTCGGCGGAAGCTCGTACGCGGACCTGTACACCACCGCGATGCAGATCAGATTCGTGGCCGTCTTCGCGTTCTTCCTGGCCGGCGCGCTGCTCCTGATCCGCCGCCTCCCTCCGACCGAGGGCCGTACCGCGGCGACCGTGCTCGGGCTGTGGGCCTGGACCCCCATGGCCGGCATGCTGGCCGTGACCGTCTCCGCGCCGTGGGAGATCGCCTCCTACGGGCACGGCAGCTTCCGGGTGCTGCCACGCCTGGCCTCGGTGATCGTGTCGAGCGGGCCGGTCACCGTGCCGGCGGGGCTGCTCACCGCCCTGGTCACCGTGCTCATCGCGCGCGTCACCGCCAAGGGCGAGGAGCCGTCGCCGCGCCGGACCGTGGCACCCCGGGCCGCCCGCCTGGCCGCGAGCACCGGAACCGCGGTGATCGCACTGTCGCTGGTGGTCCTCTCGTACCAGTCCGTGGCCGCCTGGATCCAGACCTCGTTCGACGGCGGAGGGATGCTGTCCGAGCCCGGCGAACTGCTGCGCGCCTGGCTGCTGCTCGGCAGCTGGACGGGCCCCTCGGCCACCCCGATGGGCGACTGGCCCCTGTACCGGGCCGCCGACGCGCTCGTCCTCGTCGCCTTCTGGTGGGCGCTGCGCCTGCTGCCCGGACTGCTCACCCGGACCACGGCACCTGCCATGGCCGTGGGCGGGGTCTGCGCGACCGTACTCGCCCTGCTGGCGGGCCGGTTGGTGCACCTCGCGTTCGACGACGCGTTCACCGTCCGGGGTCCGGTGTCCCTGATCACCCAACTCGACTCGGGTGTCCCGGCCGCCCTCACCTTCGGCGCCGCCGCGGGACTGACGGCACTGCTGACCCTGCGACTGGCGGGAGACCGTGACGGGGACAAGTCGCCGGCGCCGGCAGCCGGTTCCGGCGAACCCGTGGCCGACGAGGCCCGCGCCGAGGAGTAGGAGCCGGGCCGCGGTGGGCCCGAACCGCCGTACACCACGGGCCGCCTCCGTCCCGCCCGAGCGCGCTTCCGCCCGACCCGGACGATGTCGGACCCCCGTGGCACACTCCGGTGCATGTCCCTCGCTGATCTCACCCTCGACCACTGGCGCTCCTTCGACCTGCGGACCGCTCAGCGAGCCGCCCGCGAAGCGGCCGACCTGGTGGGCGGCCGCGTCACCGCGGTCGACAGCGTCGAGCACCTCGGCTCCCCGCTCCACCGCGTCCGAATCGACCGCCAGGGCCAGGAGTTCGCCCTGATACCGGGCGGCCCGGTCGAGCTCGGCTTCGACGTCGACGCCTGGCAGCCGACGGCCGAGCAGTCCGCCGACTACGCGCGGAGTCTGGAGGCCGGGTTCGGCCTCGGCGCCGATCTGCGCGCGTACCTCGCGCAGATGCTCAGCCCGAGAAGGAGCGTCGCGCCGGCCACCGTGCTCATGGCCGTGGAGGACGAGAGGCTGACCGAGATCCCGGCCGACACACCGGCGGAGCTCGAGGCCCGCGGTCTGCGCATGCCCACCTCCGACGAGTGGGAGCACGCGTGCGGAGCCGGCGCGGGCACGCTGTTCCGGTGGGGCGACGAGTGCCCGCTGGACCGCATTCCGTACGGGGACCGCACCGGTCCCCACAACCTGCTGAACGCCTTCGGCCTGCGCATCGCCTACGACACGTACCGCGCGGAACTGACGAGCGAGGGCACCGCCGTGCACGGCGGCGACGGGGGCGAGTCCGTGTGCGGCGGCTACGGCACCCTGCTGGCGTGGCTGCCCCTGGCCACCGCCAACCGCAACCCCTCCATGGTCGAGTTCGTGTACGGACCCGAGGGCGAGGACATGTGCGACGACTTCTCCGTCCGGCCCGTGCTGACCCTCTGAGGGGCGGTTCCCGCCGGGCTGACCCTCTGAGGGGCGGTTCCCGCCGGACCGGCACGAGGTCGGGCGCGGCCGGAGCGGACAGACTCGTTCCGGTGGTGCCCGACCGTTCGACCGCCGGTCGGCCGCGCTCCATGTGAAGATCCTCCCAAGCATCGGGCCCGAACGGGACGGCGGTGCCGCACCTCGTCCGGGCCGCCGGGACGAGGCGACGGCGCCCGTCCCGCCGGGCCCCGACGGTGTGGTGGCCCGAGACCGGGGAGAAGAGCATCGGATGAGCGCACGTTTCGAGGAGATCGACTGGCGTCCGACGCCGATGGGCGACATCAGTCTCCGTCGCCGCAGGGACCCGCTGTCGGGTGACGACGTGTACGAGGTGAAGCTCGGCGACGAGTATCTGATGTCCTCGCTCTTCACCACGGGGGAGATCGAGCTGACCCGGATCGGCCTCGCCGAGCTGTCCGAAGGCCCGCTGGACGTCGTCGTGGGCGGACTCGGCCTCGGCTACACGGCCAGGACGGCGCTGGACGATCCGCGCGTGCGCTCGCTCATCGTCGTCGACACCCTGGCCGAGGTGATCGACTGGCACCGCCGCGGGCTCGTACCGCTGGGCGAGGGCCTGGCGACCGACCCCCGGTGCCGGCTCGTGCTCGGGGACTTCTTCGCGATGACCACCGGGGGAGTCGCCACCGACGAAGAGCCGTCGGCCGACGTGCCCCGCGGCCTCGACCCGGAGGCCCCCGGGCGCCGTTTCCACGCCATCCTGCTCGACGTCGACCACTCACCGCGCCATGTGCTCCACCCCCGCCACGCCGTGCTCTACACACGGGCCGGTCTGACAGCCCTGGCCGAACTGCTCCTTCCCGGCGGCGTGTTCGCCCTGTGGTCGAACGATCCGCCGGACGACGCGTTCGGCGCGGTGCTCGCGGAGGTCTTCACCGACACCGCGGCCCACGTCGTGGACTTCGACAATCCACTGCAGGGCGGCAAGGCCTCCAACACGGTCTACGTCGCCCGACGCCGCGACGGCTGACCCGCCGGGACCGGAGGGCCGCCACGGCCCCGGACCTCAACCGGGGCCCCAGCGGCTCCGGACCTCATCCGGGGCCGGCCCCCACGCGGATTCGGACCTCATCGGGAGCCGGTCACCGGGGGAGCAGGGGAAGCAGCTTCCGGTCCGGGAGCTGCCGCGGGACGCGTTCCAGGACACCGCCCGCGAACACGTCGTACAGCGGCAGCGTCTCCAGATGGACGTAGCCGATGTGACAGTCGCAGGCACCCAGCGGGCAGGGCCGCGGGACGAGGGCCGCGCGGTACGAGCCGTCGTACAGCCGGCCGATCTCGGTCGGGACGAAATGGCACCGTCGCACCGTTCCGTCGCCGTCCACGGAGATGACCGACTCGCCCGTGCGGCAGGGCAGACCGGCCGACCGGTGCGGGTGGCGGCTGAACGGGAACAGCGGATCGAGCGCGGTCCACTCGGCGGCCTGCTCGTCCGAGTAGGTGTGTCCTTCGGCGGCGTTCACCCACAGGTACACCTGCTCCGGGAGCTCGGCGCGCAGCCGGCGCGCCGGTTCCCGGTGCTCGGGCAGGCCGACGACGCCGACACTGAAGCGCACGCCCAGCTCGCCGAGCCGCCGGGTCTTGGCGACGAACCGTTCGTGCGGTGTCTGCCCGGGGTGGTACGTGCACCACAGCGCCACCGTGTCCCGGTCCGCCTGCTCCAGCCAGTCGGTACGGCAGCTGAGGTTCGTCTGGATGGCCACCCGCTCGACGTGCGGCAGTTGGGACAGCTCCACCAGGGCGCGCCGGTACCAGGAACGGACCAGCCCCTCGCCCCACGGAGTGAACAGCACCGACAGCCGGTCGCCGCGCTGCTCGCCCACCCACGCGGTGAACCGCTCCAGCGCGGCCCGGTCCGCCCGCAGCTGCTCCGTACTGTCACGGCGCTTGGCGAACGGACAGTACGGACAGTCGTAGTCGCAGGAGGCGAGCGGGCCGCGGTACAGGATCGTCAGGTCCACGGAGCCCTACTTCCGCTCGTACGCGGCCATGGCGTCCCGGACCGCGGGGGAGAAGAACTCCGGGCCTATCGCGTCCGAGTGCGCGAGCCCCTCCGCGGAGAGCCGGAGCCCTTCCTCCTGCCCGTCGGCGAGCCATCCCCGGGCGTCGAGCGCGTCGATCTCGGCCGGGAAGTCCTCGTACGGCTCCGAACCGAAGCGCCGCCGGTAGTCCGCCATGGGCAGCCCCTCGGCCTGGAGGAGCGACTGGAGCAGATGCCGGCGCCGGGCCTCGTCCTCGTCCACCCGGCGGCCGTGCAGCGCGCGCGAGAAGTCCTCGGTGGCGGTGTAGTCGTCGATGATGCCGCGGATCTCCCGCATCGACACCGCGTAGTCGAAGGAGTAGTGCAGCGTCGAGGTGTACGAACGGGCGCCGCAGCCGAGGCCGATCATGCCGTCGGTCTGGCAGGCGTAGTCGTCCGGCCCCTGCGGTGGTGCGTCGGCCCGCCGGAACATGCGCATCGACACCTGCTCGTAGCCCTGTTCCAGCAGCCGGTCGCGGCCCTGCCGGTACAGCCGCAGCCGCTGCTCGTCCCACTCCAGGTCGGCCGTCCGCGCGTCGGAGTGCCGGCCGAGGCCGGTGAGCGGACGGATGTAGAGGGGATAGAGATAGATCTCCTCGGGCCGCCAGGCGAGGGCCGCGTCCAGCGAGTGCCGCCAACTGGCCGCGGTCTGGCCGTCGATGCCGTAGATCAGATCGATGTTGAGGACGGGGACGGCCGCCTCCCGGATCCGCGCCAGCGCCGCCTCCACCTCGGAGCGCCGCTGCGGACGGACGGCGGCACGCGACTCCTCCTCGACGAAGGTCTGCACTCCGAGGCTGAGCCGGGTGGTGCCCCGTTCCACCAGCACGGCCAGCCGGTCGGCCGTGGCCGTGGAGGGCGAGGCCTCGACGGACAGCGGGATCGCGCGGAGATCGGCCCCCATCTCCTGCTCGGCGATGTCGCACAGCCGCTCCAGCTCGGCGGCCTCCAGGAACGTCGGTGTGCCCCCTCCGAAGGCGGCGTTGGCGAAGCGAGGGGTCTCCTCGTCGCCCAGGGCCTCGCGCATCGCGACGGCCTGGCGCCGGACCGCGTCCAGATAGCGGCCCGTCAGATCGCCGGGAGCGCCGATCCGGGTGAACAGATTGCAGAAGCCGCAGCGGATCTCGCAGAAGGGGATGTGCAGATAAAGCGACAGTGCCTGCCGCGACTCGCCCGCCCACAGGTCCCGCAGCGCGGGGCGCGGAGCCAGCGGCCGGTAGGCGGTCTTGTGGGGATAGGCGTAGGTGTAGCTCTGGTACGGGCGTGGCAGGCCGGTCGGGGCGGCCGCGGGGGCGAGCGTCATACGGTCGGCTCCAGGAAGAAGTGGCTGTAGGGCACGGTCCACACGCAGTCGTGGCCGAGGCGGTGGCCGGTGTAGCCGTCGTCCCCGTAGGCCGTGCCGTGATCGGAGCAGACGATCGCGAAGCAGCGGCGGCGCGAGCTCATCGCGCTGAACAGCCGCCCCACGTGGGCGTCGATGTACTCGAGGGCCGCCGCGTGGGTGGCCCGGCTGTCGCCCGTCTCACGGGTGGCACCGGGCAGGTGGAACCAGGTCGGCTGGTGCAGCGCCGAGGCGTTCAGGAACAGGAACAGCCGCTGCTCGGCGGGCAGTTCGGCGACCACCTTCTCGGCCCGCGCGACCTGGGCCTCGAACGAGGTGGGGGAGGCCACCCCGAACTCCGGTTCCCAGTGGCTCTCCTGGAAGAGTCCGGGCAGTACGCCGCCGAGGGCTCCTTGCTTGTTGAAGAAGCCGACGCCCCCGATGCACACCGTGCGATAGCCGCGCGCTGCGAGCCCGGACACCAGGTCCGGGGTGTCGAAGACGAACGTGCCGTCCGCCGTCGTCTCGCTGCCCGCGAAGCGTGCCGCGAACAGCCGCTGGTGCGGGCCCGGTGTCGCCGGGGTGGGCAGGAAGCCCGCGAACATCGCCTGGTGGGAGGCGTAGGTGAAGCTGCCCGGTGCGTGCCGCCGCTCCCAGGTGCCGCCGGGCAGGTGCGCGGCCAGGTGCGGCAGACGGCCCGCCGCGGCGAGTTCGACCGCGACGTCGTGGCGCAGGGTGTCGAGGGTGAGCAGGAGCAGGTCGTCCCGGCCCACCACCTCGTTCATGTCCGGCGACCCGGCCGGTGCGGGGTCCGGGCGAGTCGGGGCCGGAGTGGTGTCGGGTTCAGGCTGGTGCATGTGCTGTCCTGGCAGGAGTGTCGAGCGGCGGTGCGGGGCGGACGGGGAAGCGGTCGGGGGAGAGGGTACGCAACAGCGCGACCTGCGCCGCGTACGTGTCCAGGCCTTCGGCGCCGCTTCCGGGCAGACCGGTCAGCCGGGGGAGCAGGTCACCGAAGGCGTTGACCTCCCCGACGGCGAACCTGCGCCAGCCGATCGCCGGCAGGAGGTCGACGCCCACGCACAGCGTGCCCGGGAAGCAGGCCGCCGCCCGCTCGCCGACCGACAGGGCCTCGGCCCACCGGTCACCGGCCAGGGCGCGGACCGCGGCGAGGTCGCCCCGTGTCCCGCCCAGGTGCAGATTGGTCAGCGGAGAGCGGCTCGTACGGACCACGGCGTGGGTCGCGCGACCGGCCACGACGACGACGCGCAGGTCGGCCGACCTGCTGCCCAGCGAAGCCTTCGGCAGCCAGCGCTCGATGTGCAGTCCGTCCGGCGCGAGCGCGTCCACGATCGCGGCGATCTGCGCCTCCTCCGTATAGCGGCGGATCCGCAGGGAGTTGTGGAGGTCACCGCCAGGGGTGCGCTCGACCGAGGTGGTGGCCCGGATCCGGCCGGAGGCGGTCGTCTCGACGGCCAGCACGCCCGAGGCGGACGAACCGTGCGCGAGCTTGACGAAGACCCGCCGCAGCCCGGCCTCCGCCATCAGGTCCCGGACACCACTCCAGTCCTCCACGGCCCGCTGGTTCCCGGAGGTGGGGGACTGCGGCACCGGCACCCCCGCCGCGTCGAGACGGGCGTGGCACAGCCGTTTGTCGAAGAGGACTGCCAGTTCACCGGGGTCGTCGAGCCGCCGGCCCCCGCGCAGCGAACCCACCCCCTCGAGGAAGCGTGTGTACCAGCGGGCGGAGCCCTCCACCCTCGTCGGCTCGTCCACACCCCGCAGCAGCCGGTCCACCTCGGCGTTCTCGCCGGGGGAATCCAGCCGGACGACCTCGTCGTCGGCGAAGTCGTGCCCCCCGTCCCGCAAGACGTCCCGCCACTCGACCAGCCGGGGCGTGCCGCAGCCCGCCGCCTCGGCCGCCGCTGTGAACAGGGCCGCGCGGCGGTTCTCCCCATTGGCCACGAGCGCCCACTTCACCGGCGCGCCGTTCGGCCCCGATCCGCCCATCCCGCCTCCTCGTTCCTCGCCGCGGGTGCTACTCGCCGACCGCGACGAAACGCCAGACCGTTCCGTCCTCCTCCTCGTCGGAGTCCGCGTCGCCGCGGTCGGCGCGGACGGTCACGCCGGCGGGCTCCAAGGTCTCCAGCAGCCGCGTCCGGACCCCTTCGCCGAGGTAGTTGTGGTGCAGGTCGAGCACCTGGAGATGGGTCAGCGGCTGGCCCGACAGCAGGGCCGTCGCACCGTCGTCGGTGAGCACGCCCATGGAGACGTCGAGGTGCGTCAGGCGTGCCACGACGGGGGCCGAGGCCAGCGCCGTGCAGATGGCGTCCTGGATCTCGCTGTTGCGCAGGGCGAGACGGGTCAGGCCGGGCAGCCGGGTGCCCGCGAAGAACGGCTCCAGGTCGGCGACATCGGCGTCACCCCCGTAGTTGGACGTGCCGAGCCACAGGTCGAGTTCCGCCAGGGCCGGCAGATCGCTGGCGGCGATGCCCCGCACGGCCTCGACGGGCATACCGCCGGTCTCGACGGTCAGCTTGCGCAGCCGCTCGTGCCGGATCGCCGGGAAGACGAGCTGACTGCCGCCCCGGACGCCGAACTCCTCCAGTTCCGGGAAGGCGTTCAGAAGGGGCGACACATCACCCTGGATGATCCAGGAGATCTCGCACTCCTCCATCACGATGTCCGCGAGGAACAGCGCGCGCAGCGCGGGCAGTCGGTCGCGCGCGGCCAGCAGGGCCGTGATCACCGCGTCGGGAGCGGTGTCGTACACATCGCTCCACGCGCCGACGACGAGGGCCCGCACCTTTTCCGTGTCCACGGCCGCCAGGAAGCGCGCGAAGGCGTCCTCCCACTCCTCCTCGCTCTCGTAGGCCTCGACGGCGACGCGCCAGGCGACGGAGTCGGGCGCGGGGAGCGAGGCGGCGGTGGGCGCCGGGTCGTCGGCGTCCGGGAAGGTGAAGACCGGCAGGCCGTGGAACTCCTCGAGGTGCCTGTTGATGGTCATGCGCGCCCGCTCCTTCGTGTTCGGTCCGGGTGGATCGAGAGTCGTGGTGGAGAGTCCGGAGCGCGCGGTCCGCACCCAGACAGACGAATTTCTACCAAGCGCCACTGACATCGCGGCGAACAGGGTCGGTACCTGTGGACAGAGGCAATGCGGCGGTGGGCCGGGGATGCGTCCGCCGTCGCCGACCGGGTCGCGGCGACGGCGCCATCGGGGACATGACGCCTGGTCAGCGAGGGTGCGAGCCCGGTGCCGGGGCCGATTGTCAGTGGCCGCCTCTACGGTTTTTCCCATGGCACATCCCGTGCCGTGCGGGGAGGGAGACCCATGTTCCGTCAAGGTGACGTGCTGATCGCGCCGTTGGACGAGAAGGCGGTGCCGGACCACGCCCTCGACGCGGTGTCCGAGCCGCGCGACGGCCGCGGACGCATGGTGCTGGCCCTCGGCGAAGTCACCGGGCACGCCCACGCCGTGGTCGGTCCGGGGCGGCTGATACGGGAGGGCGGAGTGTTCGGCCCGATGCTGCTGCACGTTCCCGACGGGGCGCGGGTCGTGCACGAGGAGCACGCGGCGATCTCGCTCCCCAAGGGGTGGTACCGGGTGATCCGGCAGCGTGAGTACGTGCCCGGTTCGGTGCGGATCGTCGCCGACTGAGGCGACCACCGGGACCGGCTTCGGGGGAAACGGCGGCGGCACCGGCTCGGGGAGGGCGGGGCCGACGGCAGGGCGAAGGGCAGCCGGGGGCGCCCTGATCGGACACAAGTACAGGGGAGAGGAACGGTTCGATGGAACAGGGCAGTTGGCGGGGCACCGCGACACGGACGGGAGCGGGCGACCGCGCGGCGGCGGAGGAGGGCGTCAGGCTCGCCTACCGCAATGCCGGGCTGGACGAGCCCGAGCGCATCGTCTGGGCGCGCTCGCCGCACGAGGCCGTCCGCATGCTCATGGGCACGGCCCCCGTCGACGGCGGGGAACTGGGGTACACCGGCCCCGGCGTCCGCGGCGCCGTCGTCACCGGACCCTGGGCGGCGGAACGCGCGCGAGCGCACGAGCGGCTGGGACCCGAGGGGTGGAGCGCGCACTGGCGGAGCACCGGGGCGGCTCTGTGGGAGTCGGCCCGCACGCTGGCCGACCGGGTCCGGGCGGGCATCGTGGAGGACCTCGCAGGAGACCGCAAGGAGGAGAGCCGGGTGAGGTTGCTGCTCCTGGACGCGACGCTCGGCCAGCACGACGCGGCCTGGTTGTGCGCCTTCGACCCCGACGCGGCGAGTCCCCTGGCCGGGATCGCGGCGGTGGCGCGGGAGGCAGGCTGGTGGTGGCCGTACGAGAAGGTGGCGGTCGTCAGCGAACGGCCGCTGAGCCTGCACCGTGACGAGGCCGGGCGTCTCGACCGGGGCGACGGCCCGGCCCTGCGCTACGCCGACGGCTTCGAGCTCTACGCCTGGCGCGGGATGCCGGTCCCCCACGACTTCCTCGACGAACTCACGGCGCTGACACCCGCGCGGATCCGCGACGAGGAGAACGCCGAGCTGCGCCGGGTGATGCTGGAGTACTACGGCTACGACCGTTATCTGGACGAGTCGGGAGCCGTTCCCGTCCACCGCGACGAGACGGGGGTCCTGTGGAGGGTCGAACTGACGGGGGACGAGGACGTAGTCATGGTCGAGGTCGTCAACTCGACTCCGGAGCCGGACGGCACGCATCGCACGTACTGGCTGCGGGTTCCGCCGACGACCCGTACGGCGCGTGAGGGGGTCGCGTGGACGTTCGGGCTCGGCGCCGAGGCCTACGAGCCGTCCCAGCAGACGTGAGGACGGCCGGCCGGGAAATCGGCGGGGCCGCCCTCCCGTCGGCTCCCGGTGCTCAGGGGCGCTGCCCCCAGGCCATCAGCATGCCGGGTCCGAGTTCGGCCAGCCGGGGCGACGCCAGATAGGCCAGGGCCTCCTCGACCACGGCGGAGTCCACGCGTCCGGTCTCCTCGAGGGCCGGCCGCATGCGGTCCAGCGTCTCCGACCAGAAGCGCGCCAGCGGACCGCCCGCGACCAGCGGCGGGCAGACCAGCTCACCGGCGACGTTCCGCAGCCCCTCGTCCCTCAGGAAGTGCGGGTACGCCGGGACGTCCGACGTGTCGGTGCCGATGGTCGACCGCAGGGCCCGCCACATGGCGTCCATGGTCCGCCGGTAGGCCGACGAGGTGTCCAGGGGGTTCGGCACCTCCACGGCATCGCCGAGCACGAGCCAGCCGCCGGGGTTCAGCCACCGCCCGAGACGGGAGACGAGTTGACGACGTTCGGGCAGGTGCATGAGGACGAACCGGGCGTGGACGAGGTCGAAGCCGCCCAGGTCGAGGCTCTCGTCGCGGAGATCGGCGGTGACCACCCGCAGGCGTGGGTCGGTGAGGGCGTCCAGCCCGCCGGTGTCCCGGTCGAGCGCGACCACCTCCGTGACCTCCGCCTCATCCAGCAGCCAGCGGACCACGGTCCCGGTCCCGGCTCCCACCTCGAGACAGCGGGCGCCCGGCCCGGGGATCAGGGCGCGCAGACGGCCCGTGGTGACGGGGTCGTAGACCAGCGCCGCGGCGTCGATGCGCTCGGACTCCTGCGGGTGCTCCGGCTCGAACAGGGCTTCTCCGTAGTGGCCGCCGGAGGCCGAAGGGCCCGTCACGTCGCGTCCTTAGGTTCCGGTCCCGGGATGAGTATCCTGCCGGTCCGCACCATGAAATCCCCTGAGAGCCGAGGAACGAATTACAGCCAGAGTGGCAGCTTTCGGGTGCCTCGGCAGAACGGCGGACACAGGATCCACCGACCTTTGCACCGGCTGTGACCCTTGAAACGCACCTGTAACGCTCATAGCATGATCGAACTCACGACGATTGCCCTGATCGTCCGTCCTTCACTAGAAGAACACGCTGTCTAGCGCGAAGGGTGAGTCATTGTGACCAATACCTAACAAATCGGCCAAACAGTTGATATCCATAGCATCCCGAGTAATTTCACGAATAAACAACGCAATTGACTTCGATGAGCGACGCAGATCACGGGTGATTCTGTGGGCCGTCGCGGGTGTGGTGACCTTCGGGTTCCTGGTCGCGATGGAGATCATCGCGCGTCACTACGGCATGCCGGGACCGATCGCCAATCAGGCCGGTGAGGTGATACTCACACCCACCTCGGGACCGCTGCTCTACGCCGGCCTGGCGTTGATGATGGTCGTCCTCTCCTGGCGCCAACGGTTCATAGCGCTCGGGATAGCGGCCGGAATCGACATCGTCTTCTTCCTGGTGCGCTGGGTGCTCGACGCCAGAATGATGTTCGGCAACGGGGCGTTGTGGGTGATCATCGGCTATGCGTTCATCGCCGTGACCCGCCGCACGGGCAAGGAACGCGTTCTGCTCCTCAAGGGCGTGGGGCTGGGCCTGCTCCTGGTGGCCGGCCACAAGACCGGCGACACCTGGCTCATGATCACGTCGGAGACGCGGCCGACCGTCCTCGACCCGTACGTGGCCACGGCCGATCACGCGCTGGGTAACCCGTCCTGGGTGGTGGGCCGGATCGTCGAGGCCACCGGCCCGATCGGGTACCACGCACTCCACCTCGTCTACGGCCAGCTCCCGCTCGCGGCGGCCGTCTTCGCCCTCTACCAGCTCCGCCACGTGGCCGAGAGACGCCGCTTCCCGGGCCATCATCTGGTGCGCACCTTCCTGGCCATCGGACTGGTGGGGCCCGCCATCTACATGATCTTCCCCGTGGCCGGGCCGGTCTTCGCCTACGGCGCCGAGGGCGGACAGTGGGCGGCGGCCAACCTGTGGCCGCACACCGCGGTACCGGTCGGCACCCCGCACCCGATCCCGTTCGACGAGATAACCCCGCGCAACTGCATGCCCAGCCTGCACACGGCCTGGGCGACCACGCTGTTCATCCACACCCGCGAGGGCTCACGTCTGCTGCGCTACGCGGGCACGTTCTGGCTGGTCGGCACGCTCACGGCAACGCTCGGATTCGGGTACCACTACGGCGCGGACCTCGTCGCCGGTGTCGTCTTCGCGCTCACCATCGAGGCGGCCATGCGCTCGTTCCACCGAGGATGGGACCGCTCGGGATACACGCTGGTCGCCTACGGCTCGGTGGTGTTCACCGCGCTCCTGGTGTCGTACCGCTACCTGCCGGTGGAGATGGCCCGGCACGCCTGGGTGGCCGGACCGTGCCTCCTCATGGCGATGGGTTCCGTGATCTACGGCTATGTGCGCACGACCCGGGCGTGGCACCCGCGGACCGCACTCGTGCAGCAACCGGAACCGCAGCTCGTGCAGGTCTGACGACCGCGCGCTCGCGACCGCTCTCAGCGGCTCACCCGATACCCGTAGGGCCGGCCTTGCCGGCCCTACGGTCGTGAGGGGCCCCGTCCTCGGCCTTCCCCGTGGGGCACGCCCGGTCTTGCACCCGTCCCGCGCACCCGGCCCGGTCTCCGGCCTTCCCCGCGGGACAGCCCCAGGACCTCGGTCTGCCCGGCGGCCGGATTTGCGCTGGAGTGCACTCCAGGGTGTTGGGTGGCGGGAGTGGCGCCGCGGTGACGCGGCGACCGAGCGGACGACACGTTCCACGAGGAGCACTCCATGACACAGAAGATCTGGTTCATCACCGGCGCCTCCCGGGGCTTCGGACGGGAGTGGGCCATCGCGGCTCTGGAGCGCGGCGACTCGGTGGCCGCGACGGCCCGGGACCTGTCCACTCTGGGCGATCTTCGCGAGACCTACGGGGACCGGCTGCTGCCCTTGCAGCTCGACGTCACGGACCGCGACGCCGACTTCGCCGCGGTGCGGCTGGCGCACGAGCGGTTCGGACGGCTCGACGTGGTCGTCAACAACGCCGGCTACGGGCACTTCGGGATGATCGAGGAGATCACCGAGGCGGAGGCCCGCGCGCAGCTCGAGACCAACCTCTTCGGCGCCCTGTGGGTCACCCAGGCGGCACTTCCGTTCCTGCGCGAGCAGGGGAGCGGCCACATTCTTCAGGTCTCCTCCATCGGCGGGATCAGCGCCTTCCCGCTGGTCGGCATCTACCACGCGTCGAAGTGGGCGCTCGAGGGGATGAGCCAGGCGCTCGCCCAGGAAGTGGCGCCCTTCGGCGTCAAGGTCACGCTGATCGAGCCGGGCGGGTTCTCGACCGACTGGGCCGGTTCCTCGTCGAGCACCTCCGAGCCGCTGCCGGCGTACGCCGACTTCCACAAGGAGGTGCAGGAGCAGCGGCGCAAGCGGGTCGGCACCCCGGGCGACCCGCGCGCGTCCGCCGCGGCCGTCCTGGAGATCGTGGACGCCGAGGAGCCGCCGCTGCGCTGCTTCTTCGGCTCGGCGCCGCTCGGCATCGCGAAGGCGGACTACGAAGGGCGCCTGGCGTCCTGGGAGAAGTGGCAGTCGGTGGCGGAGCTGGCGCAGGGGTGAGTGGCGCTCGCGGGCGGGCCCGGGTGGGTCAGGCGCGGTGGCTCTGGTAGTAGCCGCCGACCAGTTCGTGGTAGTCGACGTCGCCGACATGCCGGTCCCGGTCGAACTCCGGGGATTCCCTGATCTGCTCCTGGGTGAGCGCGACATAAATCTTCTGCTCGTCCAGGTCGATCCGTCGCACCGTACCGGCGGGCAGCAGGACGTGTCTGCCGAAGATCCACACGCCGAGGTCGACGACGAGGTACGAGGAGCCCGCGTCGTCGGCGTGCTTGTCGACCTTGCCGATGTGGCCGTCGGTGGCCTCGACCTTGTACCCGACCAGATCGGTGCCCGCGATGTGCCCGGCGGCCGGGTGGTAACCCCAGATGCTGTCGGTCATGAGCGGCTCCCTCGTCGAGGATCCTCGCGTTTCCGGAGCGGAACCCGGGGCGCGCGGGGGCGTCCTCCACGTTAGACGAAGGGCGCGCGCGACGCCGGTTGCGGCTCCCGGGGCGCCAGTGCCGAACGAGACCAGACCAGACCCGCCCGACCCGGATCCGACCGGCCCGCCCGCCCAGGACCGGGACGAGCGGGGCCCGTGCGGTCGGCCGCGTCAGTAGTAGTCGCCCCGGCGTTGTGCCGGGTTGACTGCGTCCCGCCGCTGCTGCAGCCGCCGGGCCGCCCGGGCGGCCGCGATCTCCCGCAGCTGCGCCTGGCTCTGGAGCGTCATCATCGACCCCAGGGCGTGGCGCGCGGTCAGCGGGTTGTCCACGCAGGTCTGGTACATCACGGCGGCGCGTTCGTTGTCCTGGTACAGGGTGCGGTAGATCTCCGCGGCGCGGTACTGGCCGTAGGGGTGGTTGCGGGTGGCCGCCGCCAGGAACTGTTCCAGGGCGTGCTCCGCCGGTGCCCGGGTGATCGGGATCAGCCGCTCCAGGTACAGGTCACCGAGGACGATCATCGCCTCGGGTTCGCCCAGCTCGGCCGAGGCGTGGTACCAACGGGCCGCCTCGTCCAACGACTCGACGATGCCCGCCTGGGGGCAGCCGTGGTGGTAGAGCGAGGCGAGGTAGAAGGCCGATCGCGGTGAACCGCTGCTGTGCCGCAGCCGTGGCACCGCGCTGGCGTAGCGCCCCTGTATGTAGTCGATGTGCCCGAGCAGTTCGATCGCGGCGCCGTGGCCCCTGGCCGCCGCGATCTCGAGGAAGTAGACCTCGGCGCCGGGGTGCTGCCCGCTGTTCCAGCTGTGCAGGCCGATCCGGTAGTACTCCTCGGCGCTGGTCGGCTCGTGCCCGTCCACGGTGAAGTTGGTCCCCTGCCACAGCACCATGTCGCTGCCTCTCGCGTCGTGGCCTGCCCCGGCGGACACGTGCGGTTCGTCGTGCCGCGGCCTCGCGGGGAGGCCGGGAGCGACGACGGGGACGAACCAGTCGTCACCGGTCGTTCCAGCCGTTCCTGTACGTCGTCCCGGCGCGCCGGGTTCCGACCGATGGTACGGCTCGGCAACCGGCTCAATCGTAGGCCCGGTTGTCCTGACATCCGGGCGTTCCGCGGAGGCTACCGCCGATGTGGCCCGTTTCCGACGGCGGCGCCAGATCCTTGAAGCCCTCGCCGCCCGCCGACCGGAATCCGGTGGGAGCCCTCCGACCCGGCCCCGGCCTGGGGGAGCACCGGTGCGGCCGGATTCCCGGACGGGAGGGGCAAGGACGGGACGGTCCGCCGTACGGGCCCTTCACCCGGACGTCATCCGCGGTGCTTCCCGGTCCTCAGATGCTTTCTGGTTCCCTGGCCCTTCCGGGGTCTCCGGTGGTACGCGCGCGGCCACGGCGTCGAAGAAGCGCCACCCGTCCACTTCGCCGGCGCGACCGAAGACCTCCCCGTGCGCCCTGGCCTCGTCGAGCAACTCCCGCACGGTCGCGGGCCGGTGAAGATTGAGGTAGCCGCCTCGCATACGGCTGACTCCACCCTCGTGGGCTCCCCAGCCACCGCCGCCCACCACACGCTCGGGGCCCGCGGCGAAGACGATGCGGATCACGCCCGGCGAACCCTCGCGCGCGAGGACGAGGACCTCCTGGCAGGCGTGCCCGGGGCCGCCGCCGGCGGGGTTCGGCTCCGGCACATGGCGATGGCTGACCCACCACCTGAACCGCTCGGAGCCTACGACCAGTTGGCGGTAGCGACGACGTCCCATGCCGTCACGTTAGCAACGCCTGCGATAGGGCTGTCGGCAACGCTCATGGCACGACGGCGAGTTCAGACGGTGCCGGTAGCTCGGACAGGGCCGCTCGCTCAGACCCCGCCGGTTGTTCGGACCGTGCCGGTTGTTCAGATCACGCCGGTCGCTCAGACCGCACCGGTCCCGACAAGGCTCCCGGACCGGGCGGGGGCCGACCACACGGCACCCCTCAGCCGACCGCTGAGCTGCCACACCACGCAGACGGACAGCAGGGCGGCGCAGAGGAACAGCCCGTCGCCGAGCAGCACCCGCTCCAGTGCCCGGCCGCTCTGTGACGAGGTGTCCGACTTCTTCATCGCGGTCAGGGCCCGGTCGCCCGCCGTCCCGGCGGCGAGGACGAAGAGCCACCAGACGGTGAGCAGGGGGTGGCCGCGGCGACGGCGCTCCGCCGGTTCGGAGGCCGCCCACAGGTCGTTGACGATCATCTTGGGGACGAACAGGTCGGCTCCCGGGACGATCCAGCCGAAGAACAGCCAGGCGCGGCGGCGGCGCTGTCCCTCCGGCCAGAGCCGTTCCGCGAGGTCACGCATGCCGGCCGTCCAGATCATCAGCACCAGCACTGCTGCGACGGTCACGGCCTGCCACCAGCCCACTATGTTGCCCAGCCACATGTTGGCGATGAGCAGCGGCAGCCCCTCGCCGCCGTCGGGCGTGGGCGGCAAGGGCGGTGCCAGCAGGACCTGGTGCTTGTGCCACGCGGCCAGCGCGGTCGCCAGGGTCAGGAGGACGTGTGCGGCGAGCACACCACAGGTCCACAGGGCGGACCCGCCCCGCGCTTTCACCGCGCTCTTCACGACACACCTCCGGGAGCCCCTGTTCGGACTTTCCGCAGGTCGGCGCGTGATCCTAACCCGCCGAGAGGTGCTATGGCCCCGCCCCGCAAGTGCTGCCGCCGTCCTCGGAGCCGGAGTTCGCCTCCGGGGCAGCGCCCGGTGCGGGGACAGGAATCGCGCCGAACGGTACCGGGTGCGACGGATCCCGGCCGCCCCCGGTGTGGTGCTGCCGTACGGGCCGGGACGGCGCATGCCACGACGTGCGCGCGGTGGGGGAGCCGGCCGCGTAGCCGCGCGGAGCGCGGCCGCGCTCCGGACCTCGCGGCGGGATCCGGAGAATCGCCCACCAATGCGGGAACAGGGGATGCGCGGTGCCCGGTCCCCTTCTAGCGTGGAGCGCGGGCGCCGCGCCACGCACCCCGGCGATCCGGTCACCGAGGAAGGCCGTGGCATCGGCACAGGCCCGGCGGCCGCCCTCTGCTCCGACTGCCGTACGAGCAAGGCCGCAGTTGCCCGATGCCCGCCCGCACCTCGCCCGCGCTGGAGATGCCCGTCATGCTTTCGAACACGTCTCGTCCCGTCATCACGGCGACGCTGCCCGTCGTCGGCGAACACATCGGTGAGATCGCCCAGCGCTTCTACCGGCACCTGTTCGCGGAGCACCCCGAGCTCCTGAACGGCGTCTTCAACCGAGGGAACCAGGCGCACGGAGAACAGCAGCAGGCGCTCGCCGGTTCCGTCGCGGCGTTCGCCAGTGGCCTGGTGAGCACGCCGGAGCGGACACCGGAACACCTGCTGAAGCGCATCGCGCACAAACACGCGTCGCTCGGGATCCGCCCCGAGCAGTACCAGACCGTCCACGACAACCTGATGTGGGCCATCGTCGACGTCCTCGGCGACGCGGTCACCCCGGAGGTCGCCGCGGCCTGGGACGAGGTCTACTGGCTGATGGCGAACGCCCTCATCAACCAGGAGCGCGGGCTGTACAGCGCCCGGGGTGTCACGCCCGAGACGGTGTGGCGCACATGGGTGGTCGAGAAGAAGATCAGGGAGACCCGGGACGTCGTGACGTTCGTGGTCAAGCGGGTCGACGACCGTCTGGTGACCACCTCGCTGCCCGGCCAGTACGTCACCGTACTCATGGACATGCCCGACGGGGTGCGTCAGCCGCGCCAGTACAGCCTGACCCGGGCCGACGACGGGGAACACCGCCAGTTCTCCGTCAAGCGGGTGTACGGCAACGGGGAGCCCGAGGGAGAGGTGTCCGCCCTCCTGCACGACTCGGTCGACGTCGGTGACGAGCTCACGCTGTCGCTGCCGTACGGCGACGTCGTACTCGACGACTCCGGGCGGCCGGTGGTGTTCGCGACGGCCGGCATCGGGATCACCCCCATGGCCGGGATGCTCTCCCATCTGGTGCAGGCCGAGTCCCGGCTGCCGATCACCGTCCTGCACGCCGACCTCGACGAGGCGTCGTTCGCGCTGCGCCGCCAGGTGGTCAGTGACGTACTCGAACTGCGCAACGCCGAGATGTACCTCTGGTACGAGAAGGGCGCGCAGACCAACGAGCCGGTGAAGGGCGTCTTCGACGGGCTGATGGACCTCTCCCACGTCGATCTGCCGGACAAGGCGGTGTACTACATGTGCGGCCCGCTGGCGTTCATGCAGCCGCTGCGCAGCGCCCTGCTCGGCCGCGGAGTCTCGCCCCACGACATCCAGTACGAGGTCTTCGGCCCCGACCTCTGGCAGGCGGACCTCGACTGAAGCACCACGCCGTCACCCCGACCGGTCAGTTCACTTGGACGGAGACCGGTCGGGCCTGCCCGACACGGCCGGGGCGGGCGCCGAGGCGCTCTTCGACGACGGCGATGCGTGGGGTGCCGCGACCTGCGGTTAGGCTGCCCGGATGATCGACTCCCCTTGCTTCTGTCTCCTCTGCGCCCCGACCGAATGGGGCGGTCCCGTGTCGGAGGAGCGTGACCGGCGGGTGGCGCAGAGCGTGACGGACTTCGGCTGGCACGTCATGGGGGTGGCCGGCGGTGATGCCCCGAGTGACTGGGGCTACTCCATCGGCATGTGGCACACCCTGCGCAGTCCCGAGGTGAGCGTCTTCGGTCTGCCGTCGGGGACCGCGATGAGCGTGGTCAATTCCGCCGGGACGGCGATACGGGACGGTGAGCCGCTCGAGCTCGACCGGCCCCGGGGCGATGTGCTGAACGGCTACGACGTGGTCCTGCGGCCCGTCGATCCCAGCTGGTACTACGACTTCTTCGGCGCGGGCGTCGACTTCTACCAGACCCCGCCGCTGCCGATCGCGCAGCTGTTCTGGCCCGACAAGGCCGGCCGGTTCCCCTGGGAAGCGGGCGTGGACGAGCGCTGCCGCACGGTGCAGCCACTGCTGTGGATTCCCAAGAACGAGACCACCGGGCCGTGGACCGACGTCGCGTGAGGTGACCCCGAGGGTCGCGCGAGCCGGCTGCCGGCCCCGCCGACCCCCGGCTCCGTCAGCCGTCGGCCGTCAGCCGCAGGGCCGCCGTCCCCGCCGGCTGACGACTGCCGGCCCCGGCCGTCAGCGCACCGCGGTGGCCCGCGGCGCGACCTCGCAGTGGTCGATCTCCTCCACGCGCCCCGCGCTCGCGACCGGCACCCGGACCGTCGCCTTGTCCTTCGCGGGCACCGACACCTGGTCGGAGGTCTCGAACAGGGCGGAGCCCCGGGCGTCCTTGAAGCCGATCTTGACGGTGAACAGGCCCTGGCGTCCGTTCGGATTCCTGACCTCGACGGTCGCGTACGGGTCGTCCGCGCTCGCGCAGTGGACGAGCACGGCGGTGCCGTCCTCCAGGGGCCTGGCGGAGTCGCCGGTGGGGGACGCCGTGGGGGTGGAGCGACGGGTGGGCCGCGTGCGGTGGGTGCTTCCGCCGCTGGTACCGGTGGTCGTCCCGGAGCCGTACGTGTCGTCGGACCCGGAGCCGCTGGTCGACCCCCCGTAGGGATCGCCGCCGGACGAGCCGCCGCTGCCCCCGGACGTCGACGAAGCGTCGTGGTCCTGGCTGGAGCTGCTGCAGCCGCCGCCGTCGCTGTGGTGGCCGCGCCTGCCGTGACCGTGACCGGAAGAGAAGCCGGTCAGGGTCAGTACGACCATCGCCGACACCGCTGTGAGTTTGAGTCCCCGCCCCCGTGTGTACATGCCACCAGCCTACCGACTGCCGTCGCGGCAGGTCAGGGGAGGTCGAGCGGCGCCCGGGGCGAGCCCGGCGTCCTTCCGCGACCGTGCGGAGGCCGGCGTGGTCACAGGGATCTGAGCAGGGCCAGGGTTTCCCGGAGTTCCTCCCGCAGTGCCCGTCCGGCCGCCTCTGCGTCCCCTCGTACGACAGCGTTCACCAGAGCGGCGTGCCCCGTGTCGCCGTGGTTCGGGTCGTCGGAGCGCAGGCCGAGCAACTCGACCAGATCCAGCAGGCGTTGCTGCAGCACCGGCACGAACTCGGTGAACAGGGCCGTGAGTACGGGGTTGTGGGCGGCGGCGACCACGGCCCGGTGCAGGGTGATGTCGGCCTCCACGAACGCGGTGTCGCCGTTACCGGCCGCGTCCCGGCGTCCGGCCAGGGCCGCGTGGAGCGCGGTGACGTCCTCCTCGGTCCGGCGCTCCGCCGCCAGTTGGGCGGCCTCCACCTCGAGGAGCATCCGGACCTCGTACACGTCCGTGATGGCCGAGCGGCGCAGCCGGGTGGACCAGTCCTCCTCGGGGGTGGTCGCGATGACGAAGACGCCGGATCCCTGACGCGCCTGGACCAGTCCCGCGCCGGCCAGTGCGCGCAGCGCCTCGCGGACGGTGGACCGCCCCACGCCCAGGGTCTGGGCCAGCGTGGTCTCGCCGGGGAGCTTCGTTCCCACGGGCCACTCGCCGTCGGTGATCTGCTCGCGCAGGTGGGCGGTGGCCTGCTCGACCAAGGGGGAGGGCCGCAAGGCGCCTAGAGACATGTGAGGTTCACCCTTCCATCCCTCAGGTTGTCTGAGGACCTGAGGTGTCGCTAGTGTACCCCGCATGCTGCTGTCCGGGCTTCTTCTCCTCGGCCGCCGCTGCGGGGCCTGACGCGACCGGCACCCCGCAGCGGGGTTCCAGGCTGCGCCGGTCTCCGACGGCCGACCGAAAGAGGCTCAGCACACCATGGCAGCTCCCTCTCAGAGCACGGCGTTCCCCACGCTGCACACCCCCGCCGGTGACGTCCCGGACGGCGCGCCGCGCTGGAATCCGCAGCGTCCGAGCGCGATGCCGCACCACCGCTACCGGCCCGCCCACGAGCGGGTCGCCCTGCCCCTGACCGACCGGACCTGGCCCTCCCGCCGGATCGAGCGGGCCCCGCTGTGGGTTCCGGTCGATCTGCGCGACGGCAACCAGGCACTGGCCGAGCCCATGGACACCGCGCGCAAACGCCGGATGTTCGACCTCCTGGTCGCCATGGGCTTCAAGGAGATCGAGGTCGGCTACCCGTCCGCCAGCCGGACCGACTTCGACTTCGTACGGCACCTGGCCGACAGCGGTGCGGTCCCGGACGACGTGACCGTCTCCGTGTTCACGGCCGCCCGCGAAGACCTGATCGACCGGACCGTCGCCTCCCTCGAAGGACTCCCCTGCACCCTCGTGCACCTCTACACCGCGACCGCTCCCACCTGGCGGAACGTGGTCCTGTCCCGCTCCCGCGCCGAGGTCCACCGGTTGATCCTGGACGCCGCCGGCCATCTGCTGCGCAGGACCGAGCAGTTGGCGGGCGCCGACATCCGGTTCGAGTTCTCCCCGGAGGTCTTCAACCTCACGGAACCGGACTTCGTCCTGGAGGTGTGCGACAGCGTGACCGAGCTGTGGGACGCGAGCCCGGACCGGCCGGTGATCCACAATCTGCCCGCGACCGTGGAGATCGCCACGCCCAACGTGTACGCGGACCAGATCGAGTACATGCACCGCCACCTGGCCCGCCGCGACTCGGTGATCCTCTCCGTCCACCCGCACAACGACCGCGGCACCGGTGTCGCCTGCGCCGAACTCGCCGTGCTCGCGGGGGCGCAGCGCGTCGAGGGCTGCCTGTTCGGCAACGGCGAGCGCACCGGGAACGTCGACCTGGTGACCCTGGCCCTCAATCTGTACGCGCAGGGCGTGAATCCGATGGTCGACTTCTCCGACATCGACGCGGTCCGCGAGGTGGTGGAGCACTGCAACCGGCTGCCGGTCCACCCGCGGCACCCCTACGGTGGCGACCTCGTGCACACCGCCTTCTCCGGCACGCACCAGGACGCCATCGCCAAGGGGCTGGCCCATCACGCCGAGCAGGCCGCCGAGCAGGGGGTCGCGGCCGAGGAGGCGCCGTGGGCGGTCCCGTACCTGCCCATCGACCCGGGGGACATCGGCCGCAGCTACGAGGAGGTCATCCGCGTCAACTCCCAGTCCGGCAAGGGGGGTATCGCCCATCTCCTGCGCACCCACCACGGGCTGGACCTGCCCGGGCGGATGCGGCCGGACTTCTCCCTCGCGGTGCAGCGGGTCGCCGACGCGACCGGTCGGGAGCTGAGCCACAAGGAGCTGTGGGAGCTCTTCCGCACCACCTACATCGCCCCGGCCCTGGACGGCCCCGTCACCCTGGCCTCCTGGAGCGCCACGGAACCCGCCCCCGGCGAGCACCGGTTCACCTGCGTCCTGCGCGCCGACGGGCAGGAGCACCCCTGTCACGGCACCGGCAACGGCCCGCTGTCCGCCTTCGCCGACGCCCTGCGCACCGTGGGCATCGGCGTCGACGTCCTCGGCTACACCGAACACGCCACCGGCCTCGGCCCGGACAGTCCCGCCGCGGCCTACGCCGAGTGCCGCGTAAACGGCGTGACCCGCTGGGGCGCCGGCTGGGACACCTCGGTCCTGACCGCATCGGTCCACGCGATCATGGCCGCGGTCAACCGCCGCGACACGGACGCCTCGTGACGGCGCGACGGCTCTCACCCCGACCCGCACCACCGTGACGGCGCGGCGGCCGTCACCCTGACCCGCGCCGCCGTGCCGACGGGCAACCCCCGTCGGCGCGGCGGCGTCGTCCCTGCAATGGAAGATCGCCGACAGGCAACCCCCTTCGGCGCCCCGGCGTCGACGAAGGCCACGCCTGGTGGACCGACCGGCAGGCGGTCGCCGACCACTACGACACCACCCAACCCGGGCCAGGAACGAGACGAACGAGCGGTCACCGGACGTCGTCCCGGTCGGGTGGACCGCCGACGGGTGCCGTCCACCGGGGAGCGGTTTCGGCCCATGACGTGTCCCACCGGGCGCGGTTGCGCCGCTGCAGCGCGTGGACTGCACAGCCGTACGCTGCGGCGCCGAGGAGGGGGACGGCCACGCCCGCGAGGACGGCGCAGACCATGGTGCGGTCGCGGACCTGATCCGTGGTCAGGGGTGGGTCGGTGATCCTTCCTTCGGTGTCGACCCAGACGTCGACGGTGCTGCCCTCGGTGAGCGAGGGCTCGACGTCGGCCTTGGCGGTGCGGGTGTGTCCTCGGGCGTCGGTGAAGCGGACGGTGACGGGGTAGAGGGCCTCCTCCGCCTCGTCCGATCCCGGTTCAGGGTGTCGGGGGGCGTCGTGGGCCAGTACGGCCGTGGTCTCGTGCCGGGTGGCGGCCTGGTGCCGTGCGGTTTCCCCGAGGTGGCGGTAAGCGGTGTCGCCGACCAGGAAGATCGCGGCGGGGATGCCGCCGAGGACGGCCAGCAACAGGCCGACGGCGACCCATGCTTGTGCGAGGTCGGTGCGTCGGCGCAGGGGACTGCGCCGCCACCGCCACCACAGGATGCGCGGGAGTTCTTCGGGAGGGTGTGACGGGGTCGTCGCGCGGGCCACGACATCGCTCCTTCCGTGTGGGCGTGGCGGCCTCGCCAGGTCGTGCGGGGACGGGGGTGGGGAGGTGAGTACAGGGGTGGGGAGGTGAGTACGGGGTCTAGCGGAAGTGCACGGGGTCCGTGACGGCACGGGCGGATGGATGGGCCCGGGCGGCTTGGAGGAGCTTCGCGGCGCCGCGGACCGCCGCGGTGTGGGGTGCCGGGACGGGCTGGACCGGAGCGCGCAGCCGGTCGGCGAGGCGGTAGGTGATGTCGGGCCGCAGCGCGCCCCCGCCGGCGAGGAGGGCGCCGCGGTGGAGCGCCTCGAAGGTCTCCGAGGTGTGGTCCTGCTCCAGCATGGTGGTCACCATGGCGACGACCGCCTCCGTGATCCGCGACGGCGGGGTGTTGCTGTCCAGGTCGCTGGTGCCCAGGGCGGTACGAAGGGCGTCCGTCACCGCGCCCTCGGTGAGCAGCGTGACCTCGGTGAGGTGGGCGCCGATGTCGACGACGAGCAGGGGACAGGCCGGGTCGGCGTCGGCGGCGACGGCCACGGCGCGCGCGGTCGGGACGGTCAGGACCAAGCGCGGGTGCAGTACTTCGACCGCGGTGCGGGCCTGGGCCCGGTAGGCGATTCCCCCCAGTACGGGCGTGGTCAGGATGAGCAGGGGACGGCCGAAGCGGGGCAGGCGATGACCGAGCAGCCGGTTCAGCATCCGCGCGGTTCCAGGCGTGTCGACGATGGTGCCTCGTTGGATGGGGTAGGTGGCGCCCGTACCGGGGAAGGTCACCGTGGGTACGTCGAGGATCACGCGCCGCCCGGACACCCAGGCACGGGTGCGGGCACTGCCCAGATCGAGGGCGATGCCGGCGCCCGGCCGGCCCAGGGGCCACATGCGGTGCCGGGCGGGCGAGGGACCGGGCCCTGGTGCAGTCGTCACGGCCTGGCCTCCCGTACGTGTTGGCACCGGCCGCAGTAGCGAGCCTGCGGCACGATCATCAGTTGTTCGCGGGCCATGGGCCTGCGGCACAGATGGCAGATTCCGTAGTGGCCCTGGTCCATCCGTGCGAGGGCGGCTTCGACGTCGGTGAGGACCATGCTCGCGGAGGCCGTGAGCTTGACGCGGACCTCCATCTGGGCGGCGGTCCGCCGGTCGAGAAACGCGTCGGCACGGGTCGCGGCCTCCGAGAGCTGCCGCAGTTGCTCCCGGCGGAACAGGAGTTGCTCGCGCAGGTTCTCACGCAGTACGACGAAGTCGTCGAGCGAGAGTGCCGTATCGCGGTTGTCGACGGTCTGGTGGTTCACCCATTCACCCCCGGGCAGTGCGGGCGGGCGGTTGTCAGCCGGCGTTACGCTGGCAGGGGACGCAGAACGGCGTGTGGGGCAGGATTTCCAGACGCTCGACCGGGATCGTTTCGGCGCAGTTCCGGCAGACGCCGTAGGTGCCGTCCTGGACGCGGGAGACGGCGGCCTCGACCTCGGTGAGTACGCGCTCGATGGTGTCTTTCTGCGCGGCCATCGCCTGTTCCTGCCCGTCCGGCGCGACCTCGCCCATGGCACGGAGCTGCAACAGGCGGGAGGAACGTTCGTGTTCGAGGCGCTGGAGGGCCTCGTGCGCCGTCAGCCGCTCATGGCGGGTTCCGGCCTGCGGCGTATCGAGTGACATGGGGGTTCCTTCCATCGACGGGGAGGCGGCTCGTTCCGGGCGGGGGATCGTCGGGTGACCGAGGACCGGGGGAGGGCGGTTGTGGTTCATGCCTTCACCGTCGTCGCAATGCCGCGCGGAAACCATCGGGCGCGATACCCATCTCCCGCCTGTCCCGGAGCCCATCGCGGCGCGGGCCGCGCAGGTCCGGGAAATGGGCATTGGAGCCCATCGACGCCGGGGCGGGGAAGCGGGCAGCCTGGGAGTGGGCCGGTCAGGACCGGCCGCGGCTCGTCTTCGGGCTGCGCGGTGATCGGCAGGCGCCGTGCGGTGTCGACGGCGCCGTGCGGGGACCGACAACCCCGCGCGGTGACCGATATCGCCGGGCGGTGACAGACAGCATCGGCAGGGCCGTGCCACACACGGCCCAGCATCGGCAGGGCCGTGCCGCACACGGCTCTCTCACACGTGGAAAGGCGTCATCCGGGTGTCCCTGTTCTGGCGGGTCTTCGCACTCAACGCGGTCGTGCTGGGAAGCGCCACCGCGCTGCTGCTGTGGGCTCCCGTGACCGTCTCCGTGCCCGTGGTGCTGACCGAGGCTCTCATCCTTGTGGCCGGCCTGGCCGTCATGCTGGTCGCCAACGCGGCCATGCTGAGGATCGGCTTGGCCCCGCTCGACCGGCTCACCCGGCTGATGGCCACCGTCGATCTGCTGCGCCCCGGACAGCGTCTGCCGGAAAGGGGCCGCGGCGAGACCGCCGAACTGATCCGCACCTTCAACGCCATGCTCGATCGCCTCGAGCACGAACGTGCCTCCAGCAGCGCGCGCGTGCTGCTCGCGCAGGAAGCGGAGCGGCGCCGCATCGCCCAGGAACTGCACGACGAGGTGGGCCAGAGCATGACCGCGATCCTGCTCGCGCTGGAGCGGGCCGCCGACGACGCGGACGAGCCCCTGCGCGGTGATCTGCGGCAGGTGCAGGAGATCACCCGGGGGAGCCTTGACGAGGTCCGCCGTCTGGCGCGTCGTCTGCGGCCCGGCGTCCTGGAGGACCTCGGTCTGATCAGCGCCCTGACCTCTCTGACCGGAGAGTTCTCCACGCACGTCGGGCTGCGCGTGGTGCGCCGCTTCGACACCGGTCTGCCGGAGCTGGACGATCAGACGGAGCTGGTGCTGTACCGCGTCGCCCAGGAAGCCCTGACGAACGCGGCGCGCCATGCCGAGGCGAGCAGGATCGAGGTGAGCCTGCAGCACACCGAGGAGGCCGTCGTGCTGACCGTCGTCGACGACGGCCGCGGCAGCGGAGTCGCCCGCGAAGGGGCGGGAATCCGCGGCATGCGCGAGCGGGCCCTGCTGATCGGAGCCACGCTGGACGTCAGCTCTCCACCGCAGTCCGGCACACAGATCCGGCTGACCGTGCCCCTCGTCAGGAAGCAGCCATGAGTACGCCCCACACCTCCGTGATCCGCATCCTCCTCGCCGACGACCACGCGCTCGTACGCCGCGGGGTGCGGCTCATCCTCGACCGGGAGCCGGACCTCGAGGTCGTGGCCGAGGCCGGGGACGGCGCGGAGGCGATCGAGTCGGCCCGCACCCACGACGTCGACCTGGCCGTGATGGACATCGCCATGCCCCGGATGACCGGCCTGCAGGCCACCCGGGAACTCCTCGCGCTCAAGCCGGACGTGCGGGTGCTGATGCTGACGATGCACGACAACGAGCAGTACTTCTTCCAGGCGCTGAAGGCCGGTGCCAGCGGATACGTGCTGAAGTCCGTGGCCGATCGCGACCTGGTCGCGGCCTGCCGGGCCGCCATGCGGGACGAGCCCTTCCTGTATCCCGGTGCGGTCACCGCGCTCGTCCGCAACTACCTGGACCGGGTCCGCCAGGGCGAGGAGCCCCCGGAGCAGGTGCTGACGGCGCGCGAGGAGGAGGTTCTCAAGCTCGTGGCCGAGGGGCACTCCTCCAAGGAGATCGCCGAGATGCTCTTCATCAGCATCAAGACCGTTCATCGGCATCGGGAGAACCTGCTGCACAAGCTCGGTCTCCGTGACCGGCTGGCACTCACGCGCTACGCGATTCGTGTCGGCCTGATCGAGGCGTGAGCGCCGCCCGCCGACCGCCTCGGAGTCCCGGCCCCCCTACCCCCGAGCCGGGGCTCTGAGGCTCCGTACCGACGCCGCCAGATCACCATCGAGACCGGAGGGGCGGGGATGACCCCGTACGTGCCTGCCCTTCCGCGCCGTCCCCAGGGCCCGGCGGTGGTGCTGGCGGTTCTGTTCGCCGTTCTCATCACCTTGCTCGGCCCGCCGGCTCCGGGTGATGGGGACACTTGGGTGTACGTCGGCTCGCCATCTGCCGGTCCGGCGTCCGTCGGGATGGCACCTGTCGCTGCGGCGCCCGTCGGCGCGGCGTACGTGAGCACGGCACCCGTGGGTTCGGCGTCCGTCGGTTCGGCGTCGGTCGGTTCGGCACCCGGCGGCACGGCTTCCCTCGGTTCGCCGGGCGGCGCCGAGGTCCCGCCGGTGTACGGCGACACGCTCGCGAACCACGGGGATCCCGCCCTCACCGCCGCTTTCGTTCGAAACCCTCGGGATGCCGCGAGCGAGCGTCAGCCCGCGCCGGCCCCTGCCCCGGGTGAACCATGTGGCCCGGCCGTCGATCCGCCGCATCCCGCGCGGTCCCCGCTCTCGGCCGTGGGCCCCTGTGCCTCCGGGCAGCCCTCGCACCGTCACGGGGTACGAGCACCTCCCTTCCTCTCCGGCACCTGAACCCACGTCCCCTCTTCGCCACATTCTCGGCCGCGCCCGGTGTCCTGGCCGCGGCATGCCTGCCGGAGGCTCCCCTCGTGAACCGATCCCCGCACATCAGAAGCCTGATGGCGCTCGCCGTTGTCGCGCTTTCCCTGTACGTCGCACTCACCGTGCCCGTCACCCTCGGACTCGATCTGCGGGGCGGCACCCAGATCGTGCTGGAAACCCGCCCCGCCCTCGGCGCCGACACCGATGGCGACGCCGAGGCCGAGGCCGAGACCGAGACCGACGCCGACGTCACGGATCGCACCGTAGAGGTGCTGCGCGGCCGTATCGACGCGCTCGGTGTCGCCGAACCCACCGTCACCCGCTCGGGCAGCAACCGGATCGTCGTCGAACTGCCCGGCCTCCAGGATCCGCGGAAGGCGGCCGAGGTGCTCGGCCGCACGGCCCAGCTCACCTTCCACCAGGTACTCGGCACGGCGGTCGGCCCCGACGACGGAGCGGATCCCCTGCCCGAGCGGGCCCGTGAGCAGGTGATGCCCGACGAGTCGGGCGACCCTCTGCGCCTGCGGACCGCTTCCCTGACCGGCAACGACGTGGACAAGGCGGCCGCGCGCTTCGACCCGCAGAGCGGTGCCGGCTGGCATGTGACCGTCGACTTCACGGGAGCCGGTGAAGGGCGGTGGGCGCGCCTGACCGGTGAGGCCGCTTGTCACGCGGCCGGGGATCCCGCCCGCCGGGTCGCCATCGTCCTGGACGACAAGATCATCTCTTCGCCGCAGGTCGATCCGTCGGTGGCGTGCAGGTCCGGCATCAACGGCGGGTCCACCCGGATCACCGGGTCCTTCGACGACGGAGAGGCCAAGGAACTGGCCCTGCTCATCAACGGCGGCGCTCTGCCGGTACCCGTCGAGACCATCGAACAGCGCACCGTCGGCGCGACCCTGGGAGCGCAGGCCATCACGGCCAGCGCCTGGGCCGCCGCGATCGGGACCGCTCTGACCGCACTGTTCATCATCGCCGTGTACCGGATCATGGGGGCCTTGGCGACCGTGGCCCTGGCCTGCTACGGCCTGATCTCCTACGCCGCTCTCGCCGCCCTCGGCGCCACCCTCACCCTGCCGGGCCTCGCCGGGTTCGTCCTCGCCATCGGCATGGCGGTCGACGCCAACGTGCTGGTCTTCGAACGCGCCCGCGAGGAGTACGCGTCCCGCCTTCGCCCCACTCCGCGATCGGCGCTGACCGCGGGTTTCCGCCAGGCCTTCAGTGCGATCGCCGACTCCAACATCACCACACTGATCGCCGCCGGCCTGCTGTTCTTCCTCGCCTCCGGGCCCGTGCGCGGGTTCGGAGTCACTCTGGGGATCGGCGTACTCGCCTCCATGGTCAGCGCCCTGGTCATCACGCGCGCCCTCGCCGACCACGCCGTCGCCCGTCCCCGCCTGCGCCGCCGCCCGCGACTGACGGGCATCGCCCACACCGGCATGGTCCGCGAGCGCCTGGGCCGCACCGCTCCGGACCTGATGGCCCACCCGCGCCGGTGGCTGGCGGCCTCCGCCGCCGTCCTCGTCCTCGCCGCTTCGGGGATCGTCGTACGGGGCCTCGACTTCGGCGTGGAATTCACCGGTGGCCGACTCGTCGAGTACGCCACGGCCGATCCCGTCCATCCTGATCGGGCCCGCAGCGCGATCGCCGACGCCGGATTTCCCCGGGCCGTCGTCCAGAGTTCCGGCGAGAACCGGCTCACCGTTCGCACCGAGCAGCTGAGCGACGCGCGGGCGGCGGTCGTCACCGAAACCGTCACCGGCCTGGCGGGCGGAGCCGACAAGATCCGGGACGAAGCCATCGGACCGAGCCTCGGCAAGGAACTTCGCCGAGGAGCCCTCATCGCCCTGCTCGTCGCCCTGGGAGCCCAACTCGTCTATCTCGCGGCACGATTCCGCTGGCTGCTGGGGACCTCGGCGGTCGCGGCACTCGCCCACGACGTCGTGATCCTCGTCGGCGTCTTCGCCTGGCTCGGCAAGCCCGTCGACGGCACCTTCCTGGCCGCGCTGCTCACCGTCATCGGCTACTCCGTCAACGACTCCGTCGTCGTCTTCGACCGGATCAGGGAACTCGCCCGCCGCGAACCCAAGGAGCCCTTCGACCGCGTCGCCAACCAGGCTCTCCTGCAGACACTGCCCCGCACCGTCAACACCGGCATGGGGGCCGCCTTCATTCTCACCGCACTGGCTGTTCTCGGCGGCGACACCTTGACCGACTTCGCCCTCGCCCTCCTCATCGGCCTCGCGGTGGGAACGTACTCCTCGATGTTCACCGCCACACCGCTGGCCATCGAACTGGACAAGCGCCGGAGGTGAGTTCGACGCCGGGCCCGCCGGCCGGCGCCGTGGGTGTCCTGTCACCGGGAGACCCACGGCACGGCGGGATCGCGGCACGGTGACACGGTGGCAAGGCGGGCGTTACAGGAAGCGGTCCAGCAGGGCGTCCAGGCCGGTGGTCAGACCGTCGGGGCCGCCCCGTTCGGCCAGGGCGGGGGCGGTCGTGCGGAGTGTCGGCAGCTCCTGGAAGGACATGCGGTGGAGACCGAGCCGGAACGCGGGGTCCGGTTCGCTGGGGTTGTCCACCATGGCCTGCAGTTCCACCGACACGTATCCGAGGATCCAGGCCATGAAGGCGCGCCATATCCGGGCGGAGTGCACCTGGTCGTATCCGGCGTCCTGGATCAGGGCGAGCACGCGCTCGTGACCCCTGAGGACGGGCGGGGGCCTGCGGGCCAGCGGTACTCGTGTCATGCGGCTGAAGATGAGCAGCGTCCCCTCGGGGTGGTCGAGGCACACCTGGTAGGTGACGAGTGCGATCCGGTGCAGTTCGGCCCGCAACGTCGGACCGGAGGCGGCCGACGGCCGCGCTGCCGCGGCGAGATGGCTCTCCAGTTCCAGAAAGAGGGCCTCCGCCACACCGTCAAGGAGCGCGTTCTTGCCGGGCGCGTAGCGGTACAACGACATCGCCTCCACGCCGAGTTCGGCGCCCAGGCGGCGCATGGTCAACGCCGCCGGCCCTTCCCGGTCGACCAGGTCCAGAGCCGCGGCGAGCACCCGCTCGCGGGTCAGACGCCCCTGACGGCCGTCCCCGGCGTCGCCCGTTCCCGGACCGTGTGTCATCACCTGCCTCCTCACTCCGCGGAGGGTTCCGCAGCCGGGGTCACCGTGTCTCGAGTTCGCCCCAGACGACGAACCGGTGGACGTAGCTCCCGGTCCAGCCGCGGTCCGTGCAGGTGATCAGGGTGATGCGTGCCTTGTCGGGCCGGGCTCGGGGCCGGCCCGGCACAGGAGCGACGACACCGACGTCCGACGGCTCGACGACCTTGGTCCGGGTGACCCGGTAGGTGTACGTCCTCCCGTCCTGCTCGACTTGCAGCGCGTCCCCTTTGCGCAGCTCAGGAAGGCGGTTGAAAGGCTGCCCCCATCCGGTCCGGTGGCCTGCGACGGCGAAGTTCCCCTTCTGGCCCGGCCCGGCGGTTCCCGGGAAGTGCCCGGGACCCTTGCGCAGGTCCCCGGGGGAAACGCCCTCGACGACCACCGGGGCGAAGTCCGGGCCGAAGCGGGCGACGCGCAGCACCGCGAACGCCTCCCCGGCGCGCGGGGCGGGCCGCTGCGGCCGGTCGGCCGCGGCGGCGGCGGGGGGCGACTGCCCGAGTTCGTGACGGAGCGACTGCTGCGCGCTGTCGTACGCGCCGTTCGCCAGCTTGTCCCGCAGCAGTGCGAAGCCCCCCAGGGCCAGACCCGTGACGATCAGGCCGATGCTCAGCAGGCGGATCACGCGTCTCATGGTGCGGCTCCCGGGTCTCCTGTGGGGCCGCCGGCGCGGCCCCGCCTCGGTGCTGTGTCAGCCGTCGTCGTCGGTCTTGCGGGGGATCAGCCGCAGCGCGGCGCAGCCCGCCGAGATCAGAACGAACGCGACGATCCAGAACCAGAAGCTGCCCGGGCCTCCGGTGATCGGCAGCAGACCCGCTCCTCCGGCTCCGCCCGCCGTCGCGCCCGCGCTTGTGTAATTTGCCATGGCTGTTTCCTCCTCGGTTCACCAATTGCGGTCCCTGCGCAACGCGGTGTCCGCGAGCGCACGGATATGAACTCCCTGCAGGAACAAGTCGTAGAACCACTCCGGAATGACCAGCATCGACGCGGTCGTCGCCCGCCAGCCCCGGGACCTGACGGTGACGGCCCGCTCGACGGCGTAGAAGGCCGTGAAGGCGATCCAGAACGGGGCGATGCGTATCCCGCCCCCCACGGTGAGGAACCAGATGAGGGAACCCACATAGGCGGTCGACACCGACGTCCCGAGAAAGGCGACGAGCTGGCGGACCCAGCCTTCCGTGGTGTAGCGGGTCAGGCCGTAGTCGAGCAGGTTCTCCAGCGCGCCCCGCTTCCAGCGCAGCCGCTGCCTGGCGAGGGACCTCCAGGTCTCCATGACCTCTGTGGTCATGGTCGCGCGGGACGGTGCCACGATGCGGTGGCGGAGGTGCTTGAGCGCCAGGGTGAGTTCGTTGTCCTCGGTGAGGGCCTTGGTGTCGTAGACCCCGTCGGCGGCGGGCAGCCGGCCCGTCCCGCGCGCCCGGAGCACGTCCTTCAGGGCTCCGGCCCTGAACAGGCACGCGGTACCCGTCAGACACAGCACCTTGCCCCGCTTGCGGGCGGTGTCCCGGGCGTACCGGGCGAACTCGTTGCGCTGGAAGGCCCCGCACAGCCGGCCGCCGGTCCGGCCCCGGAAGTTCCCGCCGACGGCACCGTAGCCCTGGGCCATCTTCCGGCGGGTGACCTCGATGAAGTGGGGATCGAGATAGGTGTCGGCGTCCTGGACGAGGATCGCGTCCTCGTCGGTGAGCGACGGCAGCAGCCGGTCGAGCGCCCCGTTGAGATTGCCGGCCTTCTTGTACCGGTTGTCCACCGAGTGCCAGACCTCGGCGCCCGCCGCGCGGGCGATCCGCTCCAGCTCCGCCGTCCGCCCGGGTTCCTTGTGCGGATCGAGCGTCACGATGACGCGCTCGGCGCGGTGCGTCTGCCGTTGCAGCGCCTCCAGCACCCGGGGGAGCGAATCCACCTCCCGGTAGGCCGGAACCAGCACGACCACGTGGGGCGGTTCCTGGGCGGACATCTCGTTCATGGCGTGCTCCGCGGACGGGACCTTGGTTCGTATGTCTGTAACCTTACGTTGTAAGCGTAAATGCGCAACTTACAGGCGATATGATCGCTTCGCGTGCCGCATCCAGAGCCGGCTCTGGCCCCGTGTCCCCGGTGCGTATTCGTAAAAGTGCAGGTCAGAGACGCAATCAGACCCGGCCGACGGTGGAGACCCGTACGGTTCAGCAGGCTTCCGGATAGCCGATCTCGGAGATGTCCTCGGCCAGGTCCGCAAGGGTGAGATCGGCGTTCAGTGACGACACGAGATCCTGGTTCAGCGGGCGCAGGGCGTACAGGGCGCTCACCGCTTCGATATGCACGGAGATCTCGTAGTAGTCCTCGGCGAAGCGCTGGAAGGCCTCCGGTGAGGGGTCGACCAGCAGGTGGAACAGCTCCGCCGAACCGTCGGGGTCGGCTTGGTGCGAGGGGAACTCGATCGTGCCGTGCTGCCACCGCGTGTCGGTCGGCGTGCGCCACAGGCAGGCCGTCACGACGGGTACACCGGCCTCGTCGGTGAACGCGGGCTCCTCGACGAACGGTCTGAAGACAGCGGGGACGTCGTCGATCACTCCCGGCCAGGGCTCGCCGTCGTTGCCGTACGGGCTCATGGGGCTCTCGTGGCCGAAGCCGCGGATGTAGACCCCGGCCGCGGAGAACACGATGGAGTACTCGTCTCCCGAGCCGTTGCGCATCGAGGCCATCTCCTCGCCCTCGCCCCAGGTGGCGTTGAACGAGTAGTACCGGCTCTCCCACTCGGGACTCAGGATCGCGTCGAGCATCGCCAGCGAGCGGCACAGGTTCCGCAGGTCGCTGCCGGCCGGGAGCCGCCGGGCAACGTCTTCGACAGTCATGAGCCCATTGAACAGGGTGGCTCGGACAGTGGTCGGGTGAGAGGCTCCGGGGCTGCTCGGCTGCGGAGTCCGGGGGCTGTTCCGGCCGACGGCGACCGTCCCGCCGCCGCTCTTCAGAAGCGGTGGTGACCCACCGGCGCACCCCGGCAGAGCGCTCGAGCCCGTTGCCCTTCAGGTCGACCGTACAAGGGCGTCGCCGTTCAGACCGAGCGTGCCCGCCCGGTCGCCTCCAGGGCCGAGGCCAGGAAGCGGCGTACCGTCTCCAGTTCGTCCGGCTCGAAGCCCTCCGCGGCCGTCACCAACTCGCCGATCACCGGCCCGAAGAACGCCCAGCCCAGCTCCGTGGCCCTCTCCTCCACCTCCAGGAGCACCCGGCGCCGATCGGTGGTGTCCCTGGTGCGCCGGACCAGTCCGAGCCCCTCCAGCCGGTCCACCAGCGCGGTGGTCCCGGCCGAGTTCAGGCGCAGCTGCCCGCCGAGCCACCCGGGCGTGGCGCGGACGCCGGCCCGCGAGGCGTCCAGCAGATGGATCAGCGCCCGTACGTCGGTGGGATGCAGCCCGTTCCGCGCCGCGAACTCGGCGCCGAGCAGGTCGAACTCCACGGTCACCGCGCGCAGCAGGTGAACCAGTCCCATCACCGGGCTCTGATCGTCCACGCCCACTCCTTCGTCCTCGGCGATATTATCTCGCTGAACGAGATTGTCGTCGAGCGAGAGGAATGCTCCGTGGTCCTGTCGGCTTTCGAGCTTGCCTACGACGAAGTCCGTGAGCGCTGGCCCGCTTCCACCGAGGAGCGCGACGTCACCACGCCGTACGGGCGGACGAGGGTCCACGTGTACGGTCCGGCGGACGGCCACCCCCTCGTACTGCTGCCCGGCGGCTCGTCCACCGGCCTGGTCTGGTTCGCCAACGCGCCGGTGCTCGGCACGCGCTACCGGGTTCACGCGGTCGACCTCCTCGGCGACGCCGGCCGCACCGAACGCCGCGGCACACCGCTGCGGAACACCGACGATCTGACCGCGTGGCTGGACACCCTGCTCGACGGCCTCGGGCTCGCCCGCACGCACCTGTGCGGCCATTCGTACGGGGCCGGACTGGCCGTCAGGTACGCGCTGCACGCTCCGCAGCGGATCGACCGGCTCGCCCTCGTCGATCCCACCCAGGTCTTCGCCGGGTTCCGCCCCGGCTATCTGCTGCGCGCGCTGCCCTCCCTGGTCCGCCCGAGCGAGGCGCGCGCCCGCGCGTTCCTGGCCTGGGAGACGGCGGACACGCACCCGGACGAGAGCTGGCAGCGCCTGTACGGGCTGGCCACCACCGTTCCCGGCCGCAAGGTCGTCGTCGGCCGCCGCCCGCGCGCCGCCGATCTGCGCATGCCGGTCCTGACCCTCTTCGCGGAGCACAGTCGCGCCCACAACGCCGTCAAGGTCGCCGAGCGGGCCCGCCGGATGCTTCCCCGGGGCGAGGTGGTGGTGCTCCCCGGAGCCACCCACCATTCCCTGCCGCTCGCCGCACCGGGGCGGTTGAACGACCGGCTGATGGAATTCCTGGACTGACAGCCGTATGTGAACCGACCGGAGGAGGAGGGTCCTTGACCGCCGTGGTGCTCGTACATGGCCTGTATCACCGCCCGGCGCATTTCGCCGCGGTGGCGGAACGCCTGCGGAGCGGGGGAGCGGAGGTGGTCGTGCCGGAGCTCCACCGGGGTTCGCTGTCCGCCGACACCGACGCGGTGCAGCGGGCCGTCGACGCGCTGCCCGAGCCGCCGGTCCTGCTCGGTCACTCCTACGGCGGGTCGGTGATCACCGGGGTGCGCGGGGCGGGACACCTGGTCTATCTGGCGGCCTTCGTGCCGGACGCCGGCGAGAGCGCGGCCGGCCTGGGCGGAGCGTCCCGGCGGCTTCGGGACGCGATCGTCCACGAGCCCGACGGCTCGACCGGCCTCCACCACGAACGGGCCGTCGACGCGCTCTACGGAGACTGCCCCGAACCGCTCGCCGCCCGGGCGGTCCGCCTGCTGCGCACACAGGCCCCGGGCTGCGGCCGAGGAGTGCCCGAGCACCACGGCTGGAAGCACACGCCCTCCACCTATGTCGTGTGCGCACAAGACCGGGCCATCGATCCGGCGCTGCAACGGGAGATGGCCGCGCGCTGCACCGACATGCGCGAGTGGCGCACGGGCCACTCACCGTTCGTCGGGAACCCGGAACTTGTCGTAGGACTCCTGCGGGAACTGCTCGACGATCTGATCGCGGCGCGCACCGCCGCCCTCGACCCCCTCATGGAACACACGCCGCACGCGGCGAACCCGCCGTCCTGCTGAGGGCGAGACCGGAAGCGACGCCGGACACGCTCTCCCGCCGTGAGGGCACGGGCGCGGGAGGGCCGCGCATGCTCGGGGGTTCGGCGTTGCTCGGGTCCCGGCCGGTCCTGCCTGCACCGCGAAGGGTGGTGCGGGCCCAGGCGTCGTTGGAGGGCCCCCGACGTGACCGGTCCTGTGAGTTACCTCACCGCCGCAGCCCGCGGCTCCGCGCGAACCGCCTGGCCAGCGGCCCGCAACTCCGTTCGAGGCGGCGTCTGTTGGCCGGATGCGTCAGTTATCTGTCATTGCAGTCAGTCGGAGATCCGATACAGGGTGTGACCGTGGCAGAGCGACGAGTTGTGGTGGTGGTGTACGCGGGTGCCATGGCCCTGGACATCACCGGACCGATCGAAGTGTTCGACATCGCCAACCGGCTCCTCGGCCGGGGGGCGGCCCCCTACCGGATCGACCTGGTCTCGGCCGACGCGCCCCTGGTGCGCACGAGTTCGGGGGTGAGTGTGGAGGCGCTGCCGCTGGAGGCGGGGCAGGGAGCGGTCGACACCTTGCTCGTACCCGGCGGCTGGAGCGTCGGCGAGGCACTCCAGGACCAGGCGCTGGTCTCGTGGATCCGCACGGCCGCGACCCGGTCGCGCAGGGTCGCGTCCGTCTGCGGCGGATCCTTCCTGCTGGCCGAGGCGGGCCTGCTGGACGGCAGACGCGCCACCACGCACTGGGCGTACAGCGAGACGATGGCCGTCCGCTATCCGGCGGTGACCGTGGACGCCGAGCCGATCTTCGTCTGGGACGGGCCCTTCGTCACCTCCGCGGGCGTGTCGACCGGGATCGACATGGCGCTGGCCCTCGTCGAGGCCGACCACGGAGCGGCGATCGCCCTGGAGACGGCACGGTTCCTGGTGCTCTTCCTGAAGCGGCACGGAGGGCAGTCCCAGTTCAGCGCCCTGCTCGACGCCCAGCTGGCCGACCATCCGCCGATCCGGACCGCGCAGGAGTGGATCCTGGAGAACCTGCACAACCCGTTACCCGTGGCCGAGATGGCCGAGCGGGCCAACATGAGCCCGCGCAACTTCTCCCGGGTCTTCCGGCGCGAGGTGGGCACCACGCCCGGCCAGTACGTCCAGCGCAGCCGGATCGCCCGCGCGCGCGAGCTGCTGGAGACGACGGACCTGCCGATCGGCCAGATAGCGGGCCGCTGCGGATTCGGCGCCCCCGAGACCTTCTTCCGCTCCTTCGGACGAAGCCTGGGACTCACCCCCAAGGAGTACCGGCACCGCTTCCAGGTCATCACACCGTCCGGCCTCGTCGACCGGCGACAGGACAGGGAGGGGATCCCCGTATGACCACCGCGGCGCAATCACCCCGAGCCGTCACCGTACGGGCGGCCGACTACCTGGCCGGCGAGCTCGCCAGGGCCGGGGTCACCCACATGTTCGGCGTCGGCGGCGCGAACATCGAGGACCTCTACGACGCCGTTCACCGCGGCGGAACGGTCCGTGGCGTGGTCGCCAAGCACGAGTTCTCCGCCGTCACCATGGCCGACGGATACGCCCGGACCACCGGTCGCCTCGGAGTGGTCGCCGCCACCTCCGGCGGCGGGGCGATGAACCTGGTGCCGGGCCTCGCCGAGGCGTACGCCTCCCGGGTGCCGCTGCTCGCTCTTGTGGGCCAGCCGCCCACCGCCCAGGAGGGCCGGGGCGCGTTCCAGGACACCAGCGGCAAGGGGGACTCCTTCGACGCGGGCGAGGTCTTCACCCCCATCTCCCGCTTCTGCGACAAGGTCGCGGACGCGGACGCGCTCGTGGAGCTGCTGCGCCGGGCGATCGAGGCGGCTCAGGCGGAGCCGCGGGGGCCGGCGGTGCTGCTGCTGCCCAAGGACGTGCAGCAGGCGCTGCTTCCATGGCCCGGTCACGAGCCGGACGCGACCGCCTCGACGGCGTCCGCCGATTCGACGGCATCCTCCGCTTCGAGGGCGTCAACGGCCCCGGCGACATCCACGGCCCTGATGGCACCCACTGCTTCGACGGCGTCCACCGGCTCGACAGCGTCCCCCGTCCCGACGGCATCGACCACCCCGCTCGACCCCGCCGCCCTGGCCGCTGCGTCCGACATCCTTCGCGGCGCGGACACCGTCCTCGTCATCGCCGGTGAGGGCGTCGCCGCAGCGGACGCGCGCCCGGAACTGGCCGCGCTGGCCCGGGGCCTCGGCGCATGGGTGGCGGTCACCCCGGACGCCAAGGACGTCTTCGACAACCGCGATCCCCGGTTCGCCGGAGTGGCCGGCGTGATGGGCCATGCCAACGTCGAGGACTGCCTGCGCCGGGCCGACGTGTGCCTGCTGGTCGGCACCCGGCTGCCGCTCCTGGCCCGCGGCGGTCTCGAGGAGGCGCTGGCCGCCACGGACGTCGTATGCCTGGACGCCGAAACGCCGTTCGTCGCGGCCACGGCACTGGGCGGGCACCTGCGGGACGCGCTGCGCGCCGTGACCGGCCGGCTCGGTTCGGCCCCGCGCGCGTGCCCACCGCACGCCGGACCGCTGCCCGCGCCCCTGCCCGTACCGGGTCCCGATTCCCCGGACACGGACACGGCCATGGACGGCGACTCGGAGACGGACACGGACACGGACGCGGACGCCGGCGCGAGCACCATCCCCTTCCCGAGGGCCCTCGCAGCCGTGGAGGCGGCGCTTCCCGAGGACGCGCACGTCTTCGTGGATGCCGGCAACACCGGTGCCAGCGCGGTCCACCTCCTCCCGGCACCGCGCCACGGCCGTTTCGTGGTCGCGCTCGGCATGGGAGGCATGGGCTACACCTTCGGCGCGGGCATCGGCGCCGCGCTCGCCACGGGGCGACGCACCTACGTACTCGCCGGGGACGGGGCCTTCTTCATGCACGGGGCGGAGGTGCACACCGCCGTCGAGCACTCCGCGCCGGTCACCTTCGTCGTCTTCAACAACAACGCCCACGCCATGTGCGTGCTGCGCGAGGAGTTCCTCCAGGGCGGTGTCCGCGACGACGACCTGTTCCGCAGGACCGACATCGCCGCCGGGATGACGGCCGCCTTCCCCTCCCTCGACGTGACCGGTGCCGAGAACGCGACGCAGTTGCGCGAGGCGCTGCTGCGCGCCAACACCGGTGTCGGACCGGCGTTCGTGGCGCTGGACTGCGACCCGAGGGAGGTCCCTCCCTTCCTGCCCTTCCAGCCCTTCACCGAAGCCCCCGGCAGCGCCGGCCGAGCCCGTCGTGCCGAACAGGCCGACAACCGTGCCGAACCGGCCGACAACCGTGCCGAGCAGGCCGAGACCCGTGCCGAGCAGGCCGACAAAGAGGAGACATCAGATGAGCGACGCGTCGTCCACGTTGGCTGACATCCCCGGCCTGATGCGGATCGAGAACCCGGGCAAGGACGAACTGACCGCCCACTGCGTGGAACTGACCCATTCCGTCTATCCCCACCACCAGGTCTACGGGCAGTACTGCACCATCCACGCGTACGTGGACTGTCCGCCGGAACTGACCTACGACTACCTGAGCCAGGGGCACCACCTGGAGGAATGGACCTGCAGCCTGCGGGACTTCGCCCCCTCGGGCACGCCCGGACTGTGGGTCGGCCGCGACCGCCTCGAGGACGACACCAGCATCTATTGCAAGGTGGTCGCCAACCCCGAGGCCCTGACGGTGGATTACCACTGTTCCTGGGACCAGGGCGACAAGCTGTGGATGATCTATCTGATGCGGGTCGTCCCGGCCCGACTGGTGCTCGACAAGCCGGGATCGGTGGTCACCTGGACCAACTGCCGTCATCCGTACTACGACGCGAACCCGGACCCCGCCCTCGCGCCCCGCGCCGACCGCCCGTGGGTCGGCGATTACTGGGACCTGTTCTACGCGGGACACACCGTGGAGCTGAACAACCTGAAGGCGATCCTGGAACACCGCCACCGCAACGGCCTGCCCGTCAGTGTGCCTCCCGTGCGGGCGGTGGCACGGTGACCACGGTCAGCCTCACCGACGTCTCGGGCTACCTGCCCGGCGATCCGGTCCCCGCCGAGTTCTACACCGAGTACCCGGGAGCGGAGGACAAGCTCCGCGGGCACGCCATGTTCAAGGCCCCGCCCGCACGGCACCACGTCGCCGCGGACGAGACCAACACGGACATGATCGAACGTGCCGTGCAGCCCCTGATCGAGCGGCACGGCAGGGACGAGATCCGGGGCGTCGACGTCCTGCTCGTGCACAGCCAGCTGCCCGATCTGCCGTTCGTCGGCGCCGGCACCGAGGTGGCACGCCGGCTGGGCCTGAACCCGGAGTGGCTCGTCGACGTGGCCAACGCGGGCTGCGCCTCCTTCGTCCACATGCTGAAGCTGGCGCGGCAGATCCTCTCCACCACGGACGCGAGGACCGCGCTGATCTGCAACGCCCAGAGCGCGGCGGGCCAGTGCTTCACCCAGTCCGAGGTACGGAGGCTCGCGCAGGCCGCGATCCCGGGCGACGGCTGCGGGGTCGGGTGGGTGACGACGTCGGCCGCCTCCCCTGTCCTCGACGTGGAGACACGGCACATCGGTGCCCACGCCGGCGACATGGTCCTGGCGCTCGACGACGGGCGCAAGTACTGGGAACCGGGGGAGTCCCAGCTGCGGATCGGGTTCACCGACGCCGGTCTCGCCAAGGTTCTGTCCCGCGGCAACCGGCTGGTCCCCGAGGTGATCACGGACCTGTGCGACCGGCTCGGCGTGGCCACCGCCGACATCGACGTCCTCGTCACCAACCAGCCGAACCGCACTTTCCTGCGCAACTGGCGGGAGGCGCTGCAACTGCCCCCGGAACGGCACCTGAACACCTTCGACCGGTGCGGGAACCTGTTCGGGGCGGCGATCCCGGTCACGCTGGACGACGCGGTCGCCTCGGGCCGGGTGAAGGACGGCGACCTGGTGGTGCTGGGCGGCTTCGCCCACGCCGGGGACTTCGCCGGAGCGGCGGCCGTCCGCTGGCACGGCGGGCGGGGGTGAGCATGGGCCCGGGGCGCGTGGGCTCCGGGCAGCGGGTTCCGGGCGGGGGGGGGCTCCGGTCTCCGGGTTCCGGGTGGCGGGCTTGCGCAAGCGGGTTGCGGGCGGGGGGGGGGCTCCGGGCGGTGGGCTCGCGGCGGCGGGCTCCGAGCGGCCGGATCCCGCACCGGGGCCGGGGCTGCCGTCTGCTGGTCACACGAGGTGATCACCCGCCGATGACGCCGTCAGCGTGATCTCCGGCCGCCGGCGCAACCGAAGCCGGCCCCGGGGACCTCTGGGCAAGTAGTCCACAACGCATACGGTGAGGAGCCCGAGATGACCCCCTGGAGCAGCGAGAGCCTCAGTTCCTGCGCCTTCGTCGACCCCTACGCCGTAGAGACCCGGAACCCGCACGCGGGGGAGGCCCGGGACGCCTACGCCGTGGAGAGCCGGGACCCCTACGCGGTGGAGAGCCGTGACGCCTACGCCGCAGACACCCGGGACGGCCATGGCACAGACACCTGGGACAGCGCCTGGACGGCCGCGCCCCGCCCCCGCGACGAGGCCGACACCCTGCTGCCGCCGCCCGACCCGGCGCGTCGGCTCAGCTACACCATCGACCCGCGCGACCAGCGACGCCTGGACCTGCACGCGACGCTCACCGCCGCCGGCGTCCCCCCGATGCCCGAGGACCGGGCCGCCATCGACCAGATCAGCGCGCTGCCGGCGGACGTCAACGAGGTCCTGCAGCGCTGGCTGCACCACACCGCCTAGCGCGAGGGACCAACTCGCGGAAACGGCAGCCACGTTGGCCGGGGCGCGGCGGCCTCGGACATCCGGCGAGGGGATTGCGGTGCGGGCACCGCGGCCCGCACCCTTCCGGAATGGACGACATGCCGAGCAACTGCCCGCACCCCTCCGGAATGGACGAGCCCCCGAGCCGCCCTCCACACCTCTTCGGAATGAATGACACCCCGAGCCGCCTTCCGCCCGTCCTCCCGGCCTTGCGCACAGCCGCGCGCGCAGCGGGCTTCACCCGGTCCTGCGAGGAGCGGACCGGTGCCCTGCTGGCCGCCCTGGCGGCCGCCCGCCCCGGTGGCCGGGTCCTCGAGCTCGGCACGGGCGTGGGCGAGGGCACGGCCTGGCTGCTCGACGGGCTGGACGGCGCCGCCCGCCTGGTCACGGTCGAGCGCGACGAGACCGTACAGGCGGTCGCCCGCGAGCACCTCGGATCCGATCCACGGGTCACCTTCGTGGCCGGGGACGCGGGCGCGTGGCTGGAGGACGTCGACGGGGAGCCGTTCGACCTGGTGTTCGCGGACACCTGGCCCGGCAAGTTCACCCACCTGGAGAGGGCCCTGCGGCTCGTGGCTCCCGGCGGGACCTATCTGATCGACGACCTCGATCCGCAGCCCGACTGGCCGGAGGAGCACGCCGACGCCGTCCGGCGGCTCCTGGCCGACCTCGAGGAACGGAAGGACTTCCGCTCCGTACGTCTGGCCTGGGCGAGCGGGCTGCTGATGGCGGTACGGGTGGCCGGCCCCTGAGCGTCATCAGGGGTGGGCGGGGAAACGGTTTGCCGCCCTCCCGGCCGTCCCGGATAGTCTGCCCAGGTCCGACAGGCCAGGGAGGTCCCGCACCATGAGCAGCACCACGTCGTCCTTTCCCGAGCGGATCGAGCTCGCGGGGGAGGGGCTCGTCCTCCGCGACTGGACGGAGGGGGACGTGCCGGCGATGCCGGAGCTGTTCGACCACCCCGACATCGCGTACTGGACCCCGATCGTCTCCCCCTTCGACGCCGCCGCCTCGCACGCCCGCCTGGACCGGGCCCGGCAGCTGCGCGCGGAGGGCACGGCCGTCCTCCTGGCGATCACCATCGACGGGGGAGCACCGCTGGGCGAGGTGATGCTGCGCCGTTCGCCCGAGGGCATGGAGATCGGCTACGCGGTCGGTCCGGCGCACCGCGGTCAGGGTCTGGCCGCGCGGGCGGTACGGGTGATGGCCGCGTACGCGTTCGAGCAGCTGGCGGCGGAGCAGGTGATCCTGGAGCTGGAGGCCGAGAACGCCGCCAGCGTCGCCGTGGCCACCAAGGCGGGCTTCACCCTGCTCGATCTCCCGCTGATCACCGGTACCGAGAAGGGACGGCCCTTCGCCCTGCAGACGTGGGGGCTGGACCGCCCCTGATCCCGGACGCGGCTCCGGATCCGAAACGGTTGTGCTCCCGCGAACGGCTCGCGGCATGATTCATGGATGATCACTGTCCAGCCCGTGCTGGAGATCCCGAGCCATGAGCCCTTCGGCTTGTGGCCGGTCTCGGACGTCGAGCCCTTCAGCTTCCTGGCGCTCGACGGGACGCTGACACCGGACGGCGTCGGCGCCACGGTGATGGCGCTCGCCACCTGCAACGACCTCGACGATGAGGACGACCTTCCACCGCGTCCCGACGACCCGCTCGGCGGCTTCCTCCACGGGCTGCTGACCAGGGACCCGCTGATCGCGTCAGGTGGGCTGCGGGTGACCGACACCCTCACCGGCACCCTTCTGGTGCCGGGCTGCTGCAGCGGGCTGGAGGACCGGGGCGACTGGTGGGACGTGCTCGACGGCGACGGCCACGCCGCATGGCTCGGTCACGATCCCTCGCCCCGCGCCGAACGCCACGGTTCCGCCGTCCGGCTGACCGTCGACTCCGCCACGGACACCGGCCGGCGGATCGACGTGCCCGTGGCCGAACTGCGGCGGCTGCTCACGGCCGTGGAAGAGGATCTCGCCGACTTCCTCGCCCTGGCCGCCCGTTGGGCCGAGGAGCATCTGCCGGACCATTCGGAGCGCCTCGGCGGCGCGCTTGCCCGCGCTCTGGCGCCGCCGCCGCGGAACTGAGCGGCGCGCCGGGCCGCGCGTACCGCGGCACCCTCGACTTTCCCGCCCGGCCGGGGCACGTACGGATCCGTCCGGTGTGTTGCACACCCGACCTGCACCCGGCCCCGGTCGAGAACCGGCACCAGGTCGTGACCCTGCCCGGTACGACCTCCCGCCACGAGGTGGCCGGACATCTCGCGATGCGTCAGTCCACCGTCGCGTTGGACCGCACCGGCGTCAGCAGGCCCCGCGCCTGGACTGCGGGCAGGGACAGCGTGCGGTAACCCACGCTCTCGAACAGGACGGTGATCCTGTTCCCCTCCTCGCTCATCACCTCGCCCTCGCCCCACTTCTCGTGCCCCACGCGCGTCCCGGGCGGGAAGGCGCCCTCGGCCGCCACCGGCCCGCGCGGCTCGGGGCCCGTACCGGACAGGACGTCGTCCGTCCGGCGGGGGGCCTGTTGCGCCTTCTTCGCAGGGGTGCACGTGTCGCAGCCCGCGCAGTCGCCTGCCGCCAGGGTCTCTCCGAAGTATCCGAGCATGTGCCTCCGGCGGCAGCCGTTCGTCTCCGCGTACGCCCGCATCATCTCCACCCGGGAGCGCTCCAGATCGACACGGGCGGAAGCGATCCGCACCGCCTCGCGGACGCAGGCGTCCCGTCGTGCCCCGGGCACGGCCGCTATGGCACCGCGCTTTCGCGTCGTCACGGCTCCGGCCTCCTCCAGCAGATGCAGCATCGATGTCAGCGGTGTCGGAGACAGCCCGGTACGTTCACGCAGGCTCGTCGCCGAGACCGGGCCCCGGTGCTCATGTACCGCGTCGATCAGCCCGCCCAGCACCTCCGGGTCGGGCGGTGAACCGGTCCGGAACCGCTGCACGCCGAGGTCCTCGGGCCGGTAGGCGAGGATCGCCCTCGACGGTTCTCCGTCACGGCCCGCCCGGCCGATTTCCTGGTAGTAGGTGTCGAGGGAACCGGGCACCGACGCATGCAGCACAAAGCGGATGTTCGGCTTGTCGATGCCCATGCCGAACGCGGAGGTGGCGACGACCACGTCCAGTGCGTCGTCCCGGAAGCGGTCGTGCGTGCGGGAGCGCTCGGCCGCCGACAGCCCCGCGTGATAGGCGGCGCTGTCGAATCCGAGCGCCGACAGTTCCTGTGCGTACTCCTCCGCCTCGCGGCGCGTTCCCGCGTAGACGATGCCCGGTTTGGCCTCGGCCGCGGCCCGCTCCACCACCCACCGGCGCTTGTCCGCGTTCCCCCGGTGCCGTACGACCTCCAGCGTGATGTTGCGGCGGTCGAACCCCGCGACCACCTCGTGGGCCTCGCGCATGCCGAGGCGCTCCACGACGTCGGCCCGCACGGGGGCCGCCGCACTGGCGGTGAGAGCAAGGAGCGGAGGCCGGCCGATGCGTTCGCGGACATGGCGCAGGGACAGATAGTCGGGCCGGAAGTCGTATCCCCACGAGGACACGCAATGTGCCTCGTCGACCACCATCAACGCGGGAGCGGCCGCGGCGAGCTGTTCCACCACCTCGTCCTTCGCGAGCTGTTCGGGCGAGACGAACAGGAAGTCCAGGCGGCCTTCGCGTACGCGCTCCCACACCGCTTCGTTGTCCCGGGCGCGCTGAGCGGAGTTGACGGCCGAGGCCGCGGACCCCTCGATACGGGCGAGATGGGCGACCTGGTCCCGCTGGAGGGCGATCAGGGGCGAGACCACGACGGTCGGTCCCTTCAGCAGTACACCCGGCACCTGGTACACGGCGGACTTCCCGGCACCGGTCGGCATCACCACGATGGTGTCGCGGCCCTCCATCACGGCCGTCATGGCCTCGAGTTGGGAGGGGCGCAGCCGCTCCCAGCCGAACACCTCCCGGGCGCAACGGCGCAGACGTCTCCTGAGCGACCTGGTCCTGAAGTATCCGACCTTGACGCGCATGGCACTCCTGACGCCGTTCTCCGGTGAGGTTCGGCGCTCGTGTACCCCCGAAGGGGGCGGAAACCGTCGCGTTCTCGAGGAGTTGCGGATCCGTGTCTCTGGCCGCGGCGGCCGTCGGTGACGGCGCCGAGGTGCCCGATCCGGGGCCGTCGCTGTGGCGGTGGATCGCCGATTCAGTCCAAGTGGTCCTGCAGGGAACGCAGTCCGGTGTGGAAGACGTCGTCGCCGAAGGTGCGCCGCAGGCTCTCGGCGGTGGCGGGGTCGTGCGGGACGAACAGCGCGGTCCAGGTGACTTTGCATCCTCCGTCCGGGCCCTGGGGGGTGGCGACCACGACCGTCGCCCGGTAGTCGCTGACCGGGAAGGGGCTGTCGAGGAAGCGGTAACCGAGAGTGCGCCGCCGTTCGTCGCGCTCCAGCAGTTCCTCGCGGATCATCGCGCCGTCCACCGTGCGCAGCAGGCGCACGGTCGGGGCGGCGTGACCGGTGGCCACTGGTACCTCTTCCAGGTGGCTGGCGGCGATCAGGGGGTGCCAGGCGGCGATGCCGCCGAAGTCGCTGAAGGCCCGCCAGACGCGTTCCCCGTCCGTGGGGAACAGGTGCGTGGCTCGGGCGCGCGTCGCCGGAGTGTCCTCGTTCGGCCTCGGACCGACGGCGGGAGTTTCGCTCATGGTCGTCAAAGTAGCGACTGTCGTCCCTCGTCACCTACAAGGACACCGGCCCGGGCCTCGGGACAACCTCACGGCGCTGGTCGCCACCGTGGCGGGCGTCGCGGCTGGAACAGGTCGAACCCTGAGTGGCCCAAGGTTCAGCCATGAAAATGGACCATACTCCAGGGCTGCTTTGCTCCTATGGTCGAAGACATAAAGAGACAAATGACCGAGGAGGTACTTTCCATGAAGGCGATCGTGGTGACGGACCAGGCTGCGGGAACGGCAGGGATGAGGCTGGTGGAGCGGCCGGAGCCACAGGCGTCGATCAACGACGTCATCGTTCGGATTCATGCCTCGGGCTTCGTGCCGACCGAGATGGAGTGGCCGTCGACCTGGACCGATCGCGCCGGCCGCGACAAGACGCCGTCCATCCCCGGCCACGAGCTGGCCGGAGTGGTCACCGCCCTCGGCTACGGCACGACGGGGCTGTCGGTCGGCCAGCGGGTGTTCGGTCTCGCCGACTGGCACCGTGACGGCACCCTGGCGGAGTACGTGGCGATCGAAGCACGCAACCTCGCGCCGCTGCCCGGCGATGTCGACTTCACGGTGGGCGCCTCGCTGCCCATTTCGGGCCTGACCGCGTGGCAGGGTCTGTTCCAGCACGGCCGCCTTCAGTCCGGCCAGAGCGTCCTCGCCCATGGCGCGGCCGGAGCGGTCGGGACGATGGTGACCCAGCTCGCACGTGAGGCCGGCGCCTACGTCGTCGGCACCGGACGTGCCGGCGACCGGGAGAAGGCGCTCGACTTCGGCGCGCACGAGTTCGTGGACCTCGAGAATGACGCACTGGAAGACGTCGGCGACGTCGACCTGGTCTTCGATGTCATCGGTGGCGACGTTCAGAAGCGGTCGGCCGCCCTGGTCAAGACTGGAGGAACACTGGTGTCCATCGTCGGCCCCGCCGAGGCGCGACCGGCCGAGGGCCTGGCGGTGGACTTCGTCGTCGAGGCCGATCGTGCCGAACTCGGTGAGATCGTGCGGCGGGTCCGGGACGGAAGGCTGCGGACGAACATCGGTGACGTCTCGACCCTCGACGATGCCGTCGCCGCCCTCAACCCGACCGAGCGACGCAAGGGAAAGACGGTCATCCGCGTTCGTCCGTGACGACTCATAAGCCGATGTCAGCTCGCCGTGTCGGCAGACGCGGTCGGCGCGAGCAGGGGTTCACGGCGCTTGGTGATCCAATGCCCGGTGACGAAGAGCAGACCGATCGTGGCGGCCACGGTGGTCAGGGCGAGTGCGGGGAATCCGTCGTCACCGTCCGGGTAGCGGTCACCGCACAGCCGGGTCAGTCGAGGTTGCTTTCGGGCCGCCTCCAGGCATACCCGGTCGCCCTTTCGCGGGCGGGGATAGTCGCTGGTGGACCTGCTCACCGTGTAGCGGTGGTCCGTCACGGTGTACGTGACGGCGTAGTAGAGCAACCCGCCGGTCCTGGCGGCGGGTTGCGGCGCAACATGGGAGACGGTGCCCCTGACCCGTATCCCGGTCTCGTCGAGCAGCTCCGCCCGCTGCCAATCGTGCGCCATCATGATGCTTCCGAAGCCGAGGACGACCAGAAAGACGGCCGCTGTCAGCGCGTGCCACCGATGCTTCGGGGCCCGAATCCGCGGAACCATCAAGGGCGCCCCTCATTTCTACGCGGGCACCGCGATGTCGCGACGCGCCCATCTCGCACGCCCTTCGGCCATCCGGACGACGTGACACACTGGTGGATCAGGCAGCGGATAACGGGGGTGATCCGGATGGGTCTGGAGATCGAGAGCAGGCCGTCGGAGCTGCCGTACATCGAGCGAGTATGGCGCAGCCGCAGCCACGAAGTGGTCCAGATGATGTCCATCGCGGCATCGCACTGGGAACTCGTCTTCTGGGAGCACCGCGGTCAGGTCCAGGCGGCTGTACTGGGCCCAGAACCCAAAGCATGCCTGGCCCCCGTCCCCAAGGACGCCACGTTCTTCGGCATCAGCTTTGCCCTCGGCACCTCGATGCCGCACATACCGATCACCCGGCTCGTGGGCGGCAGTGCGGAGATACCGGATGTGACGCGGCGTTCCGTCTGGCTGAAGGGCCACGCTTGGCACCCACCCGATTACGACAACGCGGAGGCGTTCGTGCGGCGCATGGTGCGTGAGGGCATTGTGGACTGCGACCCGATCGTGCCTGCCGTGCTCGCCGGTGCTGCTCCCGATGTCTCCGAACGCACCCTCCAGCGCCGCTTTGTCGCGGCGACGGGCCTCACCCGGGGCGCCATCCGGCAGATCCACCGCGCCCGTGAGGCGGCGGTGCTGATCCAGGAGGGTGCGCCGGTCCAGGACGTCGTGCACAGGCTGGGCTACTTCGACCAGCCGCATCTGGTGCGGTCCTTGACCCGGTACGTAGGCCGGACCGCCACTCGTCTGAGCTCTCCGGACAGGGCGGAGCCCCTGTCGCTTCTGTACAAGACCTCGGCCTCGATGTCCGCATAGTTTCCCGTTGTAGCCGACGGGGTCGGTTCGTCCCGGTCGCAGGATCGTCTCGGCCGGGACCGGGCGGACGACCCCGAACTCATCGTGGAGGAATCATGCGCAAGGTCGTTTCGGGTCTGTTCGTCTCGCTCGACGGTGTCGTCCAGTCGCCGAACGAGTGGCAGTTCGCTTTCGACGAGGAGATGGGCGCGGAGCTGGGGAAGGCGCTGGAGTCGGCCGACACGATTCTGCTGGGCCGGGTGACCTTCACCGAGTGGGCCGCTTACTGGCCGACGGTGACCAGCGGCGAGGACGCCGGTTTCGCCAAGTGGATCAATGATTCGCCCAAGTACGTTGTCTCCTCCACGCTGGACAGTGTCGAGGACTGGGCGAACAGCACGCTCGTCAAGGGCGAGCCGGCGGCCGCGATCGAGGAGCTCAAGGCGGCCGAGGGCAAGGACATCACCGTCGCGGGCAGCCCGACGCTGGTGCGTTCGCTGCTGGAGCAGGACCTGCTGGACGAACTGGTCCTGCTGATCCACCCGGTAGTGGCCAGCGAGGGCCGCAAGAAGCTGTTCGCCGACGACGCAGCCCTGAAGAAGCTGGAGTTGGTGAGCGCCCGGCCGACCAGCAGCGGAGTGATCATCGCGACCTACCGTCCGACGCGCTGAGCGCCACCTGAAACGCCCCACCCGGGACGGCGGATACGCCGGTCACGGGCTCAGGCGCCACGTCGTTGTGCGAGCCCGAGAACCGCGGCCGGCCCGCCGGCCGGGAAGCCTGTGTGCGAGCCCGGTGGCCGGCGACCTGACCGCCGCCGGCGCGTACGGGTGCCCGGCCGCCACGTCGGCCTCCGCCCCGGTGGCGAGGCGCCGCGCCTTCTCCTCGAGTGCGAACGGGCCCGCTATGTGCGGGTGCCAGGCAGCCGGCGGCCCGGTGCGCGACCTCGGCCGGCGGGCCGATGTGCTCGGCGGACAGACCTGACAGCGCCGCCGGCAGCTGCTGCTGGAATGCCTGCTCGCAGCTTGGTGCCGTCGCTGTGGAGGTCCTCCGGACGGTCGTGCCCGGCCTCGGCGACCCGCAAGCGACGGGTGGTGGTGCCCGTCGGGAACTTCGCCGGGACGATTTCGGCGACCGCGGATCTGCGTACCAGGTGCGGCTCTGATCACGGGCGCGTCAGTATCCGGTGCCGCGTTTGATCTGGGCCCGCTCGGTCCCGTGGGTCCCGCCCTTGGCGTCCAGCGTGCGGCACGCGTCGGCGATGTCCTGGCCCAGGCGGTCGATCTGCTCGCGACTCATGGTCTCCTTGACCAGGGCACGCATGATTTTCACGCGCTCCGCGTTGGGCGGAAGGGTGTACGCCGGGACCATCCAGCCCCGTTCGGCCGAGAGCTGCCAGGCGATGTCGGACTCGTCGTAGGCGTGCTCGCCCGCCAGACGGAAGGCGACCAGCGGCAGTTGCTCGAGGTCGCTCCCGATCACCTCGAAGCGGCCGCTGCCTCGCAGGTTGTCCGCCAGCGCGCGGGCGTTCTCCTGCATCATCTTCATGATGTAGGTGTAGCCCTGCCGGCCGAGCCGCACGAAGTTGTAGTACTGCGCGAGCACCATGGACGCGCCCGTGGAGAAGTTCAGGGTGAACGTCGCGTCGGTCTTGCCCAGGTAGTTCTCGTAGAACACGAGGTCCTTGGCCAGGTCGGACTCCTCGCGGAAGACCAGCCATCCGATGCCGGGGTAGACCAGACCGTACTTGTGTCCCGACACGTTGATGGACCGTACCTGCTCCAGCCGGAAGTCCCATTTCGAATCCGGGTAGAGGAAGGGCCACACGAACGCGCCGCTGGCGCCGTCGACGTGGATCGGGATGTCGAGGTCACGCTTTTTGCGGACGTCCCGCAGGAGCTCGTCGATCCCGACGACATCGTCCTTGTGCCCGGTGAACGTGGTGCCGAGGACGGCGACGACACCGATCGTGTTCTCGTCGAGGTGGGGCTCCACGTCCTCCGGGCCGATCGTGTACTTGTTCTCGGCGAGCGGTACGATCCGCGGCTCGACGTCGAAGTAGCGGCAGAACTTCTCCCAGACGACGTGGACGTCTCCCCCGAAGATCAGGTTGGGCCGGTCGGTCGGCAGGCCGGCCGCCTGGCGGCGCTCGCGCCACTTCCACTTCAACGACAGTGCGCCGAGCATGATCGCCTCGGACGAACCCTGGGTCCGGCAGCCGGCCGTCTTGCCCGGCGCGTGGAAGAGGTCGGCGAGCATGCGCACGCAACGCTGCTCGATCTCGGCGGAGATGGGGTACTCGGCGTGGTCGATGAAATTGCGGTGGAGGTTCTCGGCGATCAGCCGTTGCGCCTCCGGCTCCATCCATGTGGTGACGAACGTGGCGAGGTTGCGCTGCGGGTCGCCCTCCATGGCGAGATCCACGTCCACGAGCCTCATGGCGTCCGTCGCGGCCATGCCTTCCTCGGGGAAGGTCTCCGCGGGGGCGGGCTTGGTCAGGAAGCGGTTACCGAAAAGTTCCGCATCATCATGTTTTGTCACATAGCGATTCAAGCAGCGTCGAGTGCCTGCCGCAGCCGGGGGACACACCGTGCGGGAACCCCGCCCCCAGCCCGCCGAGCGCGCCACGCCCCGTCGACCCGGGCCACGCCGACCCTGACCCTGGCCCGACCACTCCGGCCAGTCCATGAGGCGGCGCAGTCGTCGGTGCATCGTGCGTGGCGACAGGCCGAGCGTGTCGCCACGGTCAGGTCGGTCGTGCCGGCCGGCAGGAGGGTGAGGATCCTTTGTCGAGGGCCGTCGGGCCTTCCGTCTCCAGTTCGACCGAGGCGAGCCACCTCCCGATCGGACTCGGCGGAGCATTCGGTGTCGCCGAGTACGCCGTCCGGACATTCCCCTTCGAGATCCGCCGTCTGGACGACATCGCCTACACCCTGTGTGTGGCAACCGGCGCCCGTGACATCGACACGGCCCTCGTCGTCGCCCGCCACCGGCTGCCCGGTGGCCGCCCGCACGACGACTCCCTCGTGTCTGCCTGACCGCGTCATCGCGTCCGGCATCGCACCGAGCCCCACGACGGCACGAGCGGCCCGGCCACCCGAGGCGGACGGGCCGGGCCGCCACGGCGTCAGTCCGCTCGCGTGGGAGCCTCGGTGTCCGCCGGTACGTCGGGGGCGATGTGGGCGCCGAGGACCTCGCGGTAGAGGGCGACCTCGGCCAGCAGGGAGCGCCGGACGCTGTCCGCCTTGCGGAAGCCGTGGCCCTCGCCCTCGAAGAGGAGGAAGCGGTGCCACACGCCGCGTTCGGCGAGGTGGTCCACGATCCGGGTGGCCTGGTCCGGGCGGCAGATGAAGTCGTCCGCGCCCTGGAGCATCACCAGCGGGGCGGTGATGCGGTGGGAGTTGCCCGCGGGCGAGACCTTCTCGAAGTGGGTCCGGTCCTCGGGCAGGACACCGACCAGGGTGTCGACGTAACGGGACTCGAAGTCGTGGGTCTGTTCGGCCCGCCAGCTCGCGGGGTCGCTGATGGGGTAGTAGACGGTGCCCGCGCAGAAGGCGTCGGTGTGGGCCAGGCAGGCCAGCGTGGTCCAGCCGCCGGCCGAGCCGCCGCGCACGGCCGTACGGTCGGGGTCGGCCAGTCCTTCGGCGGCCAGGGCGCGGGCGACGGTGACGCAGTCCTCCACGTCGACGACGCCCCACCGGCCGCGCAGGCGGTCGCGGTAGGCCCTGCCGTAGCCGGTGGAACCGCCGTAGTCGACGTCGGCGACGACGAAGCCGCGGCTGGTGAAGAAGGAGTACTCCAGGTCCGCGGTGACGCCGCAGCAGCTGGTCGGGCCGCCGTGCACCTGCACCAGCAGCGGCGGCAGTTCGCCGTCGGGCGCGGTGGCGGTGGGGTGGCTCGGGCGGTGCAGAACGTAGTGCACGGGGCGGCCCTGCGCGTCGTGGGCGGTGCGGCGTTCGGGCAGCGGCTGCCACGCGGCCAGCGGGTCCTCGGACTCGGGCCTCACCCGCCGGGCCTCTCCGGAGCCAGGTGCCAGGGGCACCGACAACAGGGCCGAGCCGAGGGCGGGATCGGCGGATCTGACCAGTACCCGCTCGCCGTCCGACCACAGATCGCCGTTGAACCTGCTCCAGCCGGGGGCCAGTTCGGTAAGGCTGCCGTCCTCGGGGTTCCAACGGGAGAGTTTCTGGGCCCCGTTGCCGTGCGGGAACACCACGCCGTACGGGGACACGGCGAACCAGGCCGGTCCGACCCGCCACACGGCGCCGGCGCAGTCCTCCTCCAGGGGAAGGACGTCGGTGGTCTTCAGCGGGTGCGGCGCGTCCGCGGCGAGGTCGAGGCGGTGGAGGTTCCACCAGCCGTTCGGGTCTGCCATGGCGTACAGGGTGTCGGAGTCCGCCCATTCGGCCTGGGAGACGGAGACCTCGGTGCCGTCATGGCTGCCGCCCAGGAGGCGTACGGGCTCCCTCGCCACGCCGTCGCGCAGTTCGGCGACCATCAACTCCGAGCTGTCCCAGGGCAGGTGAGGGTGGTCCCAGCCGATCCAGGCGAGCCGGCGGCCGTCGGGGCTGGGGCGGTGCCCGGAGAGGAAGTGGTGCGAACGCGCCACCACGCGCAGGGCTTCGGGATCCTCGGCGGCGGCGCCGGACAGCGGTACGGCGACGATCTCACGGACGGTGCGCAGGGCCGGGTCGGCGTCGTCCGCTCCGGTCGCGGCCCGGGTGGTCTCCCGCACGCACCACACCTCGGTACCGTCCGGTGACGGCACCGGATCGGCCCAGCAGGTCTCCTGGCCGGACGGGTCCGCCGGGGTGAGCGGCACGGCCGCCGGGAAGCCGGTGTCCGCGGCCGTCCCGAGCCGGGGCACGTCCGCGCGGTGGAGCCGCTGGTCCTGGTGGTCGGTGAAGACCAGCAGGTGGGTGTCGGCGCCGGGAGCGGCGGGGCGTACCCAGTACGGCCTGCCCCCGTAGCCGAGGGAACGGTTGCGGACCGAGACGCCGGGGGCGAGCACGGGCACGGGCCGCTCATGACCGGGGGCGTTGCGCAGGAGCCGTACGGTGGCGGTCGCCGGGTCGGAGGCGCACCACCAGTTCTCGTCGTCTGCCCCTGCGGGCCAGGAAGAGGACCCGGAGGCCTCGGCGACCGCTTCGGCGGTGATGGGTGACGGCCAGGTGCCGTAGGGCAGTTGGGGCGTACTGGACATGGGTGACTCCGAGTGCGGGGCGGGCGGGCGGCTGGGGTTCGGGGCCGGATTCCGGAAGGGCCTGGGAGTTCAGGGCCGGTCCGCGGGGTCAGGGGGCGTTCAGGTCCACGGGTTCGCCGTGGGCCTCGCGGCGGCGCAGGTCCTCGGGGGTCTCCCGGTGGATCATGAGGCGGGCCCGGCCGTCCCGTACGGCGACGACCGCCGGACGGGGCTGGGCGTTGTAGTTGCTGGCCATGACGTGGTGGTAGGCGCCGGTGGCGGGAACCGCGAGGAGGTCGCCGGCGGTGATGTCGTCCGGCAGGGCGATGTCCGGCACGACGACGTCGCCGCTCTCGCAGTGCCGGCCGACGACCGCGGCGTGCACGGGTTCGCCGTTCGCGGTGCGGTTCGCGGTCCAGGCGGTGTAGCGGGCCAGGTAGAGGGAAGGGCGCAGGGCGTCGCTCATGCCGCCGTCGACGGAGACGAACCGGCGGCGCAGTCCGTCCTTGACCGCGCCCACGCGGTAGAGCGTCAGGCCCGCGGTGCCGATCATCGAGCGGCCGGGTTCGACGGCGAGGCGCACTCGTGTGCCGGGCAGCGCCCGGTCCAGCCCCTCGCGCAGTGCGGCGGTGAACTCGGACGGTTGCAGCCGGGGTTGGCCCGGCAGGTAGGGGATTCCGGCGCCACCGCCGAGGTCGATCTCGTCGACGGGTATGCCGTGCCGCTCGGCGAGGCCGGCGACGAAGGCGCCGACCCGCTCGGCGGCGAGGGTCAGTCCCTCGGTGGCGGTGATCTGGGAGCCGATGTGGGAGTGCACGCCGGCGAGCCGGAGTTCGGGGCGCGCGGCGACGGCGAGCACGGCGCGTTCGGCGTGGCCGCCGCGGACCGGGAAACCGAACTTGACGTCGTCGCCGCCGGTCGCCATGTAGTCGTGGGTCTCGGCGGCGACGCCGGGGGCGATCCGGACGTAGACGTCCTGGACCTTGCCCGCCGCCGAGGCCGCGTCCGCGAGCCGCTCGATCTCCTCCAGGCAGTCGACGACCACGACGCCGACGCCGTGTGCGACCGCGGCCTCCAGCTCGGCGACGGACTTGTTGCTGCCGTGGAAGACGATCCGCGCGGGGTCGAAGCCGGTGTCGGCCGCGAGCTGGAGTTCGCCGCCGCTGCACACGTCCAGGTGCAGTCCCTCGGAGTCGACCCAGCGGACCATCTCCGCGCACAGGAAGGCCTTGGAGGCGTAGTGCACCCGGTCCGCGCCGGATGCGCGCCAGCTCCGGGCGCGGTGGCGGAAGTCGGCCTCGTCGACGACGTACAGCGCGGTGCCCAGGGCGGCGGCCAGGGCGTCCAGGGCGACGCCGCCCACGTGCAGCCGGCCCTCGACGGTACGGGCGGTCAGGGGCCATACCTCGGGTGCGCTCTCCGGGGAGGCCGCCGGGGCCAGTCCGTCGGGCAGCGGGGTCCCTGCGGCCGGGGCGTGCAGGGATGCGGCGGTGTGCACGGGCTACTCCTCGGTGAGGACGACGAGCATCAGCAGGTCGTCGCTGGGGTCGGTGAAGTGGTGCTCGTCGGTGGCGGCGAAGTGGCAGCTGTCGGTGGGGCGCAGCAGCCGTACGACACCGCCCACCGACACCCGGCAGGAGCCGGAGAGGACGAGCGCGAACTCCTCGCCGGAGTGCGTGGTCGGGTGGTCGTGGTCGCCGAGGTCGGCGTGGAGCAGCCGGGCGCCGATCCGGCTCGCGCCCGGGGCCGTGAGGTCCCAGATGCCGTGGTGGCCTTCGGCCCGGGCGAGCAGGGGGGCCGGGGCGAAGCGCGGCGGGAAACCCGGCGCGGCGGCGGCCGGGGTGACCGGTCCGGTGCCTCCGAGGAGTTCGGCGGGGGTGGCGCCGAGGGCGTCGGCGATCTGGCAGAGGGTGCGAACCGTGGGATTGGCGGCGCCGGACTCCATCTGGGAGACGTAGGCCGGTGAGACGCCGGCCCGGGCCGCCACCGCGCTCAGGGTGAGTCCGGCGGCGCGGCGGACGCGCGCGACGGAGGCGGCGAGGACGTCGCCGGTGTCCGGGGCGTCGGGCGGCGTGTCGCGACCGGTGTCGGTGTGGTCGGCCTTTTGCGTCCTTGCGCCCGATTCGTCGCCGGAACGCACGGCGCCGTCCGTAGCGGAACGCGAAATCTCTTCCGGGATGGGGGAATTGGCCGAAGAGTTTTCCGCGCCTGTGGCTCTTGACGAGGTCATGCGGCGACAGTAAGACTCACGCATCGCTTAGATCAAGCAATCTGGCACCGCCGTTTAACTGTCAGCAGAAACGCCGTTCAGCAGCCGGACCCACGGGTGTGGGCTGCCCTGATCAGGAGGGGTGAGCAGTGACCGGACCGCTGGCGCCGACGCCGACCCTCGAGTTGCTGCGTGCGGCCGCCGCATTGTGCGGCCCCGCTGCGCAGCGTCTGTTCGAGGTGCTGGCGGAGGGCTACCCGGCCTCGCTGGAGCGTCGCCCCGGTCAGCTGCTGCGGGCGGCGGACGCGAGCGCCGCGGACCTCGATGGTCTGCTTGCCGCGGCCGGGGTCGCCTCCACCGACGACCTGCGACTGCTGGCGGCCCGCGAGAGCGGTCTGCGTCTGGCGGAGCCGGACCTGCGGTTCACCAGCCGCGATCCGGAGTCCGAACCGCGCGAGCGGTCGGCGCTGCGCCGGATGATCACCGCGGAGGAGGGCAACCTCCGGCGCACGCTCGCCGATCTGCAGGCCAACGGCGCCCTGGAACTGGCGGCCGCGGTCCTGCTGCAGGCGCGGCGGCGGTGGGTGCTCGGCGACCTGAAGTCGGCCGGGTACGCGTCTCTGCTGACCAGCGATCTCACCAGCAGCATGCGCGACGTGTTCCTGGTGCAGCCGGCGACGGGCGCGGCGGTCAACGCGATCAGCGACGCGCATCCGGACGACGTGCTGGTCGTGTTCAGCTTCCGCAACTACAGCCGGCTGACCGTGGACGTGGCCCGGGAGTTCCACGCGCTGGGTGCTTCGGTGATCGCCTTGACCGACAGCTACACCAGTCCGGTGTGTTCCTTCGCCTCCCATGTCCTCGCGGTGGACACCCGCAGTGAGTCACCGCACCACTCGCCCACGGCGGTGGCGGCGGCGGCCCATGTGCTGGCGGCTCTGGCGGCCGCCGGTGCCAAGGGGGCGGCCCGGCGCAACCGCCGCCGGGCGGAGCTCTTCCGCTCCCTGGACAGCTACGGCCTGGGCCGGCCGCCGTCCCTCGCGGACGAGGCGGGCGGGGCGGGCGGGGCGCCGGACCTCCCCGGATCCGCCGCCGGGATTCCCGGCGCCCGCGCTTCGGACCCCTCCGGCTTACCCGTCGTGCCTGAGGGCGGGCCGCCGCCCGCGCGGTGACCGCCCTCGTTCTTCCCTCCTCCCGCCTGTTCCCCGTTTCCGCGAGTCCGTCTCGCTGAGCCATCGACGGCAGAGGCTTCGCCCTCGCGTCCTGCCGCCGGGAAAGCAAGTGGTTCCTTCACATGAACGACACCTCTCTCCATCAGGACGGCGGCGTGCTCTCGTCGGCCGAGGACACCGCTCTGATTTCCGAAGTCGCCGATTTCTGCGCCCGGTTGATCCGTTTCGACACCAGCAACTACGGCGGCGGAGACTCCCGCGGTGAGCGGGAGGCGGCCGAGTGGACCGCGGGACTGCTCGCCGAGTCCGGCTACGAGCCCGTGGTGCTGGAGGCGGCGCCCGGCCGGGCCAGCACGGTGGTCCGTATCCCCGGCGAGGACCGCGAGGCCCCGGCGCTGCTGGTCCACGGCCACCTGGACGTGGTGCCGGCCGAGCCAGCCGACTGGAGTTTCGCCCCGTTCTGCGGGGAGACACGCGACGGCGTGATCCTCGGTCGCGGGGCGCTGGACATGAAGGACATGGACGCGATGATGCTCGCGACCGCCCGGTCCTGGGCGCGCCGCGGGGTCAGGCCGGCCCGTGACATCGTGATGGCGTTCGTCGCGGACGAGGAGGACACCGGCGAGCTGGGGGCGGGCTTCCTCGTCGACCGGCACGCGGACCTCTTCGAGGGCGTGACCACGGCGATCGGCGAGTCCGGCGGCTATTCGGTCCATCTGCCGGACGCCTCCCGGCTGTACCCGATCGCCGTCGGCGAGCGTGGCAGCGCGTGGATGGACCTGACGGCGCGCGGCGCGGCGGGCCACGGTTCCCGGCCCGGCTCGGACAACGCTGTCGCCACCCTGGCGGCCACCCTCACCGCGCTGGCCGAACACCGCTGGCCGGTGCGGATCGTGCCGGGGGTGGCCGCCCTGCTGGAGGGGCTCAGCGCCCGTCTGGGCGTCACGGTCGACCCGGCCGATCCCGCGTCCCTCGCGCAGCTCGGCGAGGCGGCCAAGCTGGTCGAGGCCACCGTCGCCAGCACGCTCAACCCGACCATGATGAAGGCCGGTTACAAGCACAACGTCATCCCGAGCGAGGCGACGGCCGGCGTGGACGGCCGGATCCTTCCGGGCGCGGAGGAGGACTTCTTCGCGACGGTGGACGCCCTGCTCGGCGAGAAGGTCTCGCGCTCCTTCCACAGTTTCGCGGCGCCGGTCTTCGCGGACCACACCTCGGCCGAGTTCGCGGCGATGGCGGCGGCGCTGCGCCGGGCCGATCCCGAGGCGCTCGTCCTGCCGTTCATCATGTCGGGCGGCACCGACGCCAAGGCGTTCGCCCGGCTCGGCATCCAGTGCTACGGGTTCGGCCCCGGTCTGACCCCGCCCGGCTTCGACGCGTGGCGGTACGTGCACGGCGTCGACGAGCAGGTCCTCGTCAGCAGCCTGGAGTTCGGCGTACGGGTGCTGGAGGACTTCCTGCGCACCGGTACGGGCTCCGCCGCCCGGAGCCGCGACGCGGAGCGGTGACCGCGTACCGCCCCGCCGAGTCCCGCGCGGGCCGGCAGGGAAGCCGCGGACGGCCTCGCATCCGCCCGCCAGAGCCCCACTGATCCAACTGATCCGACGTACGCAGACGCGTATACATGCATGCACCAATGCATACACCAATGCATGTACCAATACATGCATCATGCAGCCACTGTCGCACCGCACGGCCCGCCCGGGCCCCGGCGCGGCGGTCACGCCCTACCCCGTCCCCCCGCGGCCCCGCGCCGCCGGCACCCCAGGAGAACCTCGCGATGACCAAGCCCGCCCCCGTGCGCAGAACAGGCCGCAAGGCCGCCGCGCTGGCCACGTCCCTGCTGCTCGCCACCGGTGCCGGCCTCGCCGCCGCACCGGCCGCCACGGCGGACGACGGCGGCAGCACCCTGCGGATGCCGATCACCGGCATCGGCATCGACTCCCTCAACCCGTTCCTGGCCTACTTCGCGGGCAGCCTCGACGTGTTCGCCGGCATCTACCCGGCGCTGGACAGGGTCGAGCAGGACGGCAGCGTCAAGCCGTACCTGGCGGACTCCTGGACGACGTCCGACGACAAGCTCACCTGGACCTTCAAGATCCACAAGGGTCTGAAGTGGAGCGACGGCAAGCCGATCACGGCCGAGGACGCCGCCTGGACGTTCAACCTGATCATGAGCAACTCCACGGCGGCCACCGCCAACGGCTCCCTGGTGAGCAACTTCGCCGCGGTCAGCGCGCCGGACGCCACCACGCTGGTCGTCAAGACCAAGAAGCCGCAGGCCACCATGCTGTCGGTCAGCATCCCGGTCTCGGGCATCCCGATCGTCCCGAAGCACATATGGGAATCACACGTCACGGACCTGAAGACCTACAAGAACGACAGCTTCCCGATCGTGGGTTACGGCCCGTGGACGCTGACCTCCTACAAGCCCGAGCAGTACGCCAAGTTCGACGCGAACAAGGACTTCGTGCTCGGCGCGCCCAAGTACGACCACATGATCCAGCAGTCGTTCAAGAACACGGACGCCGCCGTGGCGGCCCTGCGCTCGGGGCAGCTCGACTACGTCAGCGGCCTCAACCCCACCCAGTACCAGGCCCTGAAGGGCCAGTCCGGCATCAAGGCGTACGAGCAGGTCGGCAACCGCTGGAGCGGCATCGAGGTCAACGGCGGCGCCCGCACCCGCGACGGCAAGAAGATCGGCACGGGACACCCGGCCCTCGCCGACACCAAGGTCCGTGAGGCGCTGGCGCTCGCCATCGACCGGGCCACGATCGTCAAGAAGGTCCGCAACGGCCTCGCGGAGGTCGGCGGGAGCTACCTGCCGCAGTCCCTGCCCCAGTTCTCGTGGCAGCCCTCCGCCTCGGAGAAGTTCGGCTTCGACCCCGGCAAGGCCAACTCCGTCCTGGACGAAGCCGGTTACAAGAAGGGCTCCGACGGGATCCGGGTCGACCCGAAGTCGAAGCGCAAGCTGGAGTTCCGCCTCGGCATCCACTCCGACGACGACGCCGACGCCAAGGTCTCCACCTACCTCACCGGCTGGTTCAAGGAGATCGGCGTCAAGGCCGACATCCAGTCGATGAGCTCCTCGAAGCTCAACGCCGACCTGGCCAAGGGCGACTGGGACATCCTCATGGACTCCTGGTCCACCGGCCCCGACCCGACGTACCTCCTCGGCATCCAGACCTGCTCGGCGCTGCCCGACAGCAAGGGCGAGGGCGGCAGCACCGACTCGTTCTTCTGCGACAAGGACTACGACGACCTGTTCGTGCGTCAGCAGAGCGCCTTCGACGACAAGGAGCGCGCGGACCTGCTCCGTCAGATGCAGGCCATCCTGTACAAGGCCAACGAGAACATCATGATCTACAACGCGAGCGGCCTCGCGGCGTACCGCACGGACCGCGTGAACGGCTTCGTGACCGGCGCTGCGAACTCCGCCGGCGCCTACCCCGCGCAGTTCTCCTTCGACCAGTACCTGCACGCGGCCCCCGCCAAGGCATCGGAGTCCTCCTCGGACAGCGGCTCCGGCACCCTGATCGGCGCCTCGGCCGCCGTCGTGGTCGTGCTGGCCGCGGGCGGAGTGTTCGTCGCACGCCGCCGCTCCTCCTCCGACGACCGCGAGTAGACCGTGTCAGACATCATCGACGTCGCGAGCACCGCCGCGACGAAGAGCACCGCCGGCGCCCCGACCGGGCGCCGGCCCCGCTCCGGATTCGCACGCTACCTGGCCACGAAGCTGGTGGCCGCGGCCGTCAGCTTCCTGGCCACGCTCGTCATCGGGTTCGTCCTGTTCAGCCTGATGCCGGCCGACCCGGTGCAGTCCATCACCCGCGGCCGGCCGACCAGCGACGCGCAGATGGCGCAGCTGCGCCGTCAGCTCGGCCTGGACCAGTCGGTGCCGGAACGCTTCCTCCACTTCGTCACCGACACGCTGAGCGGTCACCTGGGCACCTCGTGGGAGTTCCAGCAGCCGGTCAGCTCACTCATCGGCGACCGGCTGTGGCCGACCCTCCTGCTGATGGGCACCGCCACCGTGATCTCGGTGGCCCTCGGCCTCTGGCTGGGTGTCAGGTCCGGCTGGCGGCACGGAAGCTGGCTGGACCGCATCGCCACCGGCGCCTCCCTCACGCTGTGGTCGGTGCCGACCTTCTGGCTCGGCATGATCCTGCTGATCACCTTCAGCGTCGGCATCGGCCCGATCCCCGGCTTCCTGCCCGCGGGCGGGATGAGCGACCCGGCGATCACCGGCGGCCCGGACCACGTCCTGGACGTGGCCAAGCACCTGGTCCTGCCCTGCCTGACCATGGTCCTGGTGATCTTCGCCCAGTACGTCGCCGTCATGCGCTCGTCGATCATCGACGAGCTGGGCAGCCCCTACCTGCTCACCGCGCGGGCCAAGGGACTGCGTGACGACGACGTACGGCGCCGGCACGCGGTGCCCAACGCCCTGCTGCCGTCGGTCACCATGATCTTCATGCACCTGGGCACGGTGCTCGGCGGTGCCATCACCGTGGAGACCGTGTACTCCTGGCCGGGCCTCGGCCAGCTCAGCTACCAGGCCCTGAAGGTGCCCGACCTGCCGCTGCTGCAGGGCACGTTCATCGTCTTCAGCGCGTCGGTGATCCTCATGAACCTCCTCGCCGACGTCATCTACCGCTTCCTCGACCCCCGGGTGCGTGCCCAGTGACCCACCACGAACCCCTCACGAAGGCCGTCTCCCCGCCGAAGGCGGGAGCCGACCCCGCGCCGCCGGTCGCACCGGCCGCGCCCGGCCCGCGCCGCAACGGATTCGCCGGCTTCGTACGTTCCTTCGTCCGCATCCGCTCGGGCGTGGCAGGCCTCGGCATCCTGGTCGTCTTCGGCCTGCTGGCCGTCTGCGCGCCGCTGTTCATCTCGGACAACGACCTCGACGTCATCAAGGTCGACGGCCCTTCCCTGCTCGCCCCGACCGGCGGCTACCCGCTCGGCACGGACCAGGAGGGACGTTCCATCCTGCTGCTGGTCATCTGGGGCGCACGCTCCTCGCTGTCCATCGGTCTGATGGCGACGGTCCTGACGGTGGTGCTCGGCAGCGCGGTCGGCCTGGTCGCCGGGCACTACGGCGGCTGGACCGGCAAGGCGCTGATGCACCTCACCGACTGGTTCATCGCACTGCCGAGCCTGCCGCTGGCCATCTCGCTGTCGGCGGTGATCGGACAGGGGACCGCGTCCATCACCATCGCCATCGCGGTCACCAGCTGGTCCTCCACGGCCCGGCTGGTGCGGGCGCAGACCCTCGCGGTGGAGGCGAAGCCGTTCATCGAGCGGGCCAGGGCACTGGGCGCGGGAGGCCCTCAGGTGATGCTGCGGCACGTCCTGCCGAACGTCACCCCGCTGATCCTGGTGTCCTCCACGCTGACCGTGGCCTCGGCGATCCTGTCCGAGGCGACCCTGACCTTCCTCGGCCTGGGCGACCCGACGGGCATCTCCTGGGGCGCGATGCTCAATTCGGCGCTCAGCGGCGGCGCCGTCACCTCCGGCGCCTGGTGGTACCTGTACCCGCCGGGCATCGCCATCCTGATCGTCGTCCTCGGCTTCACCCTGACCGGCCGCGCCGTGGAGACCCTTCTCAACCCGAGGTCGGTGAAGACACGTTGAGCGCGCTGCTTGAGGTCAAGGACCTCGAAGTCACGTACCGCGGCGGTGGGCGCACGGTGCCCGCCGTGCGCGGAGTGGACCTCACCCTGGACGCCGGGCAGACGCTCGGCCTGGCCGGCGAGTCCGGATCGGGCAAGTCCACGCTGGCGATGAGCCTGCTGCGGCTGCTGCCGGCCGCCGCCGAGGTCACCGGCCAGGTGCTCTACCAGGGTGAGGACCTGCTCACCGCCAAGTGGAACCGGATGCGCGCGGTGCGCTGGGCGGAGGCCTCCGTCGTCTTCCAGGGCGCCATGACCGCCCTCAACCCGGTACACACCATCGGCGACCAGCTCGTCGAGCCGATCCTGCTGCACGGCCGCAGGGCCGGCGAGGAGGGCGGCCGGATCACCGACAAGCAGGCCCGTGCCCGCGCGGGCGAACTGCTGGAGTCGGTGGGCGTCCCCGCGCGCCGGATGCGCAGCTACCCGCACGAGTTCTCCGGCGGCCAGCGCCAGCGCATCATGATCGCGATGGCGCTCGCCTGCCGCCCGAACCTGATCATCGCCGACGAGCCGACCACGGCACTGGACGTGATGGTGCAGGCCCAGATCCTGGACCTGCTCGCGGACCGGGTGCGCGAACAGGGCATCGGCGTCATCATGATCAGCCACGACCTGTCCGTCCTCGGCCAGATGTGCGACCGGCTGGCCGTGATGTACGCCGGTGAACTGGTCGAGTCCGGCCCGTCCAGACAACTCCTGGACGACCCGCGACACCCCTACACCCGGGCGCTGTCCCGCGCCTTCCCCACCATCGGCGACCCCGCCTCCCGCAGGGCGCCGGCCGGTCTGCCCGGCGATCCGCCCGATCCGGCGGCCCTCGGCGCAGGCTGCCCGTTCGCGGCGCGCTGCCCCGACGCGCACGAGATCTGCCAGGACACACCCGCACGTCTGGTGCCGGCCGGTCCCGGTCGGCTGTCGGCGTGCCTGCGCGTGCTGCCCGACTTCCCCCACCTCTCCCCGGACATGACCGAACCCACCGCGGAAGGAGCCCGCTCATGACCGCCCCCGCCACTGGCACGGTCACCGGCGCCAGCACGGCCGCGGCGCCCGCACTGGAGGTCCGCGACCTCCACATCACCTATCCGCCCCGCGCCGGCCGCGGCCCCGCCCGGGCGGTGGACGGTGTCGACCTCGAACTGGGCCGAGGAGAGATCCTCGCGCTCATCGGCGAGTCCGGCTGCGGCAAGTCCACCCTGGCACGCGCGCTGACCGGACTGGTGAAGCCCACCTCCGGTCAGGTGCTGTGCGACGGCGAGCCGCTGCGCTACACCAGCGCCGCGCTCAAGGCCCACCGCCGCAAGGTCCAGTTCGTTCTGCAGGACCCCGGCGGCGCGCTCAACCCGCGCCAGAACGTCTTCGACGCCGTCGCCGAGGGTCCCCGGCTGCACCGGATGAAGTCCGGCCTCGAACGGCGCGTGCACAGCGCGCTCTCCCAGGCCGGGCTGCGCCCTCCGGAGCACTTCCTGTCGCGTTTCCCGCACGAGATGTCCGGCGGCCAGCAGCAGCGCGTCGTCATCGCGGGCGCGCTCGCGCTGGAGCCCTCCGTGATCGTCGCCGACGAGCCGGTGGCGTCCCTGGACGCCTCGGTGCGCGGCGAGATCCTGAAGCTGGTCCTCGACCTGCGCCGCGATCTCGGCCTGTCCTCCCTGGTGGTCAGTCACGACCTGGGCCTGGCCTGGAACATCGCCGACCGGGTGGCCGTGATGTACCTGGGCCGGATCGTCGAGGTCGGCACCGTCGAGGAGGTCCTGCTCGCACCCCGGCACCCGTACACCAAGGCGCTCCTGTCCGTGGTGTCCGCGCAGGGGACGAGCGGCGGGCGGCCGCAACTCCTCCAGGGCGAACCGCCGGACCCGACGGCCGTGCCCGGGGGCTGCCGGTTCCATCCGCGGTGCCCGGTGTGGGCCGGCCTCGACGACGCGGGCCGCGCGGAGGCGGGCTGCGACCGGCGGACCCTGCCGGTGCTGGCGGCGCAGGCGCCGACGGGCGGTCGAGCCGCGTGTCACCTCGCGAGCACGTCGTGACGTCTACGGCGCCGCCGAGGACGGCGGCCCGCTCCCGACAGGGCCCGCCGCTCGTCGTCCGGGACGTGGACGGCCCCGCGGAGATGGCCGACTGCGTCGCGCTGTACGAGCGGGTCATGGGGCTGCGTCCCGGCGACGGCAGCCTCAACCCCCGTCTGCTCACCGCCCTCCAGCACAACAGCGGGCTGGTCGTCGGCGCCTTCCTCGGCGACCACCTCGTGGGCTTCACCTACAGCTTCCTCGCCCGCGAGCACGGCACGGACGGGAGTGGCCGGCGCCTGTACCAGTACTCGCAGCTCGCCGTGGTGGCACACGAACGCCAGGGCCTCGGCATCGGCCGGCTGCTCAAGCTCGGCCAGCGCGACCGCTGCCTCGCCGAGGGCACCACACTGATCCGCTGGGCGTACGACCCGATGCAGACCCGCAACGCCCACTTCAACCTGGACGTGCTCGGCGCGGTCGTCGACACCTTCAAGCCCGCGATGTACGGCACCTCCGGATTCGGCGCGGCCACCGGCGAGTCCACCGACCGCTTCATCGTCTCCTGGCACCTGGACGGCGCCGCGCGGCCCGCCGGGCCCGCACCCGAACCACCGCCCGGCGGGCATCGCGCCGGCGAGGTGTACGACGAGGGCGAGGACCGCATCGTCGTGCTGCCCGACGACTGGGACCGGCTGCGGGCCGAGACCGGACCCGAGCACGCCGCCCGGCTGCGCGGCCGGGTCAGCCGCACGTTCGCCCGCCTGCTCGCCGACCGCACCGCCGTCTCCTGCGTACGGCTGCCGGACGGCCTCGCCGCGTACCGCTTCATCCCCCGGGCCGCCGCACACGGCCCGACGCCGCGCCCCTGACCGGGCCCCGCACGGTAGGACACCCCGCACATGACCGTCACCCTCACCGAGATCGAGCTGGCGCTGGTCCGCCTCGACCTCGTCCACTCCTTCGAGACCAGCTCGCACCGCAAGTCGCACCTGGAGCACATCGTCGTCCGCGCGACCGCGGAGGACGGCAGCGTCGGCTGGGGCGAGTGCGCCTCGCCCAGCGACCCGTACTACTGCGGAGAGTCCACGTGGAGCTGCTGGCAGGTGCTCGGCGAGTACCTGGGCCCGATGCTCCTCGGCCGGCCCTGGGAGCACCCGGACGACGCGGCCCGGCTCACCGCCAAGGTCAGCGACAACCACTTCGCCCGCGCGGGCCTCGACATGGCCTGCTGGGACCTCTACGGGCAGTACCGCGGCCGGTCATTGGCCGACGTGCTCGGCGCCCGCGCGGACGCGGTGCCGGCCGGGGTCAGCCTCGGCATCGAACCGACGATCGACGCGCTGCTCGCGCAGGTCTCCCGGCACGTCGCCGACGGCTATCGCAGGATCAAGCTGAAGATCCGCCCCGGCTGGGACCTGGAACCGGTCCGCGCCGTCCAGGACACCTTCCCCGGCGTCGCGCTCCAGGTGGACGCCAACACCGCGTACCGGCCCGGACAGGAGGCGGTGTTCACGGAGCTGGACGGGCGCGGCCTCTTGATGATCGAGCAGCCCTACGCCGCGACCGACCTGCTCTCGCACGCCCGGCTCGCCGCCCGGCTCGACACCCCGGTGTGTCTCGACGAGTCGGTCACCACCCCGGACGTGCTGCGCACCGCGCTGCACCTGGGCGCGGCCGACATCGTCAACATCAAGGTGTCCCGGCTCGGCGGCCTCGGCCCCTCGAGGACCGTGCACGACCTGTGCCTGGACGCGGGTGTGCCGGTGTGGTGCGGCGGGATGCACGAGTTCGGCATCGGCCGGGCCGCCAACCTGGCCCTCGCGGCCCTGCCCGGCTTCACGCTCCCCTCGGACGTCTCCGGCTCCGACAAGTACTACCGGCGCGACATCGTCACGCCGCCGATCCGCGCCGTCGACGGCATGGTGGCCGTACCCCGCTCCCGCCCCGGCCTCGGCCTGGACGTCGACGTCGAGGAACTGGCGCGGCACACCGTGCGCACCTGGACGATACGGCCGCGCGCCCACCTCACCGCCCCGAAGGAGCAGGCAGCATGAAGGTCCTCATCTCGGCCGACATGGAGGGCGTCACCGGCGTCACCTTCCCCGACGACTGCGAGCCGGGCCACCCCAGATGGGAGTACAACCGGCGCTTCCTCACCGACGACGTCAACGCCGCGATCGCCGGTCTCGCCGCCGCCGGCGCCACCGAGATCCTGGTCAACGAGGCCCACGCCGACCAGCGCAACCTCCTGCTCGACCGGCTCGACCGACGGGCCACGCTGCTCATCGGCACGCACAAACCGCTCGGCATGATGGAGGGCATCGACCGCTCGCCGGACGCGGTGGCCTTCGTCGGCTACCACACCGGCGCGGGGCAGCCCGGCGTCCTCGCCCACACCTATCTGCCGAACACCATCACCGCCGTACGCATCAACGGCGAGCCGGCCTCCGAGGGCCGCATGAACGCGCTGCTCGCCGACGAGTACGGCGTCCCGGTCATCCTGGTCACCGGCGACGACCTGGCCTGCGAGGACGCCCGCGGCTGGGCACCGCACGCCGCGCACGCCGTGGTCAAGACCTGCGTGGACCGCTATTCCGCGATCTGCCTGCCACCGGAGCTGAGCGCCGCCCGGATCACCGAGGCGGCCCGCGAGGGCCTCACCGCCCTGCCCGCCCCGAACGGCCCGATCGCCCCGCCCGTCGAGGGCTACACCTATGAGGTGTCGTTCGACGCCGCCCATCTGGCGCCCGCGGCCGGCTACATCCCCGGCGTCGTCCAGACCGACCCGCTGACCGTGCGGTTCACACTGCCCACGATGTACGAGGCGATCCGCTGCTTCCGTGCCCTGACCCGTGTGGTCACCTCCGCCGTGGAGAACTGCTATGGCTGAGCCGGTCGACCTCCTCGCTCTCGCCCGCACGTTCGGCGACACCGCCCTCGAACGCTGGGAGCGCCTGGTCTCGTTGGAGACGCCCTCCGCGGACGCCGACCGCGCCGCCGTGTTCGGCGCGGAACTCGCCACGTCCCTCGCCGCCACGGCGGACCGCATCGCGCACCCGCCGGGTCCGGGCGGTGACCACCTGGTGGCGTACTGGAGCGGCTCCGGGACAGCGGACGACGGCGCTCGCCCGGGACACACGCTGCTGGTGGCCCACAGCGACACCGTCTTCCCGGCCGGCACCATTGCCCGACGGCCCTTCACGCTCGCCGAGGACGGCGACACGGTGACCGGTCCCGGCGTCTTCGACATGAAGGGCTCCCTGGTCGCGGTCGAACTGGCGATGGAACTGCTGTCGCGCACCGGCGCCGCGCCGAGGCGTCCGGTCCGGCTGGTCGTCGTCAACGACGAGGAGATCGGCAGTCCCGACGGCAGCCGCCTGGTGGCCGAGCACGCCGAGGGCGCCCACGCCGTGCTCGGCCTCGAACCGCCGCTGCCCGGCGGCGCGTTGAAGATCGGCCGACGCGGCGTGGCCCGGATCCGGCTGAGCGTGCGCGGAGTCGCCGCCCACGCCGGACTCGACGCCGCGCTCGGCGTCTCCGCGATCGACGAACTCGTGGACCAGTTGGCCTCGTTGCGGGCTGCGGCCGCATCCTTCCCGGACGCTGCCCTGAACGTCGGCACGATCACCGGCGGGACCCGTGCCAACGTGGTCGCCGACCACGCCGAGGCGGAGATCGGCCTGCGCTACGCCTCCCCGGAGACCGAACGGGCCCTGATGAAGGCCGTGTTGGAACCCAAGCCCGTCCGGGAGCGGGCCACCCTGTCGACGAGCACGCTGTCCCACCGCCCGGCCTGGGCCATGAACCCGGCGAATCCGCTGGCCGCCGAACTGGTCGGGCTGGCAGGCACACTGGGCCTTGAGCTGCCGCTCGGCTCCTCCGGAGGAGCGGGCGACACCAACCTCACCGGCGCGCTCGGCATCCCGACCGCCGACGGGCTCGGACCCGCGGGAGCCGGCGCGCACGGCGAGGACGAACACGCCTCGCTGTCCTCCCTGCTGGAGCGGGCGGCGCTCATCGCCGGGTTCCTTCAGACCCATTGACCACGGGGTCCGTGCGTACCCTCGTCCCGCCACCAGGTCCGTCCGCACCTCTTGCCCTACCAGGGGGTCTGTCCGCACCCCTCGTCCTGCCACGGGGTTCGTGCGCCCCCTCGTTCGGCCGCCGGACCCGTCCGCACCCCTCGTTCGGCCGCCGGGCCGGTCCGTACCTCTCGTTCCGCCGCCGGGCCGGTCCGCCAGCCGGGACGGCCCGACCCTCACCGCTCCACGGCCCAGCCCGCATGCCGGGCCACCGTCCGTCTACCGCGCCTCACCCAAGGAGTCCCATGCCCACCCTGCCTCCGGCCGGGCTCGTCCGCCCCGCCGCACCCCGGCCCGGCGACCGCGTCGCCGTCATCGCAGCCAGCGGCCCGCCCAACCAGGAGAACCTGGAGACCGGCCTCGAATCCCTGCGCGGCCTCGGCCTCCAGCCCGAGGTCTTCGCCTCCGCGCGCGCGGGCGGGGAGTACCTCGCGGGCGACGACGCGCTGCGCGCCCGCGACCTGACGACCGCGCTCACCGACCCCGCGTTCACGGCCGTCTTCTGCGCGGCCGGCGGCTACGGCGCCCAGCGCACCCTCGAACTGGTCGACTGGGACGCGCTCGGCACGCCGACCCCGCGGACGGTCATCGGCTTCTCCGACGTGACGGCCCTGCTGGAGGCGGTCGCCGTGAAGCTCGGCTGGACGGGGCTGTTCGGCCCGATGCCCGCGATCCGCGGTTTCCACCCCGGACGCGCCGACTTCGACGGGCTCGCCACGCTCCTCACCGACCCCGCCTCGGTGAAGGAACTGCGCTTCCCCGGTTCCCGCCCGCTGGTGGGCGGCACGGCCGAGGGCGTCACCCTCGGCGGCACGGTCACCCTGCTGGCCTGCTCGCTGGGCACGGACACCTCGCTGCCCGCCCGCGGTGGCATCGTCCTGCTGGAGGACGTCGACGAGGAGACCTTCCGGCTCGACCGCTTCCTCACCCAGCTGCGCCGTGCCGGATACTTCGACGGCGCGGCCGGCATCGTCTGCGGCACCTTCACGGACTGCGGCACCCGCGAACGCGTCGAGGAACTGCTGCACGACCGGCTCGGCGATCTCGGCATCCCGGTCCTGGTCGGTGCGGACATCGGGCACGGCGTCGCGCAGCAGACCTTCCCCGTCGGCACGCGGGCCCGCCTGGACGCGGACGCGGGCGTGCTGACGTTCCTGGATCCCGTACTCGTCTGACCCGCCGCACGGCGACGGACCGAGGGGCGGGGAGCGAACCGCCGTGTCCGCTCCCCGCCCCGACCAACCGGCCGGCCGCCGGGCGGAAGGGCAGCGCCAAGACGTGGTCGCCTTCCTCGACCGGGATCCGCTGGTCGGGCAGGGGCCGGTGCTGCGCCCTCCGGCCCACTGACCGTGCGGGGGGTACGACCCGGCCCGGGCAGTGCTGCACGCGTGGCCCCGCTGATCGGCCGGCGCGGGGTCGCCCACGCCCGCGAGGACCGCTCGCAGACGGGCGTCCCTGCTGGTCTGGTGGAACTCCTCGGACTCCAACTGCTTCGCACCCCCTACACGCCTCGGACCGTCGATCCGCTGACAAGGCGCTGTCACCAAGCAGCTTTCGTTTCCTGCTCGCCGCATGCGGGGAGTTGGCTGCAGAGGCCTCTCGCGAGCGGCGAGCTGTGCATTCGCTGCAGTTCGTCGATGACCAGACGCGGTTGCCCTGTCGACGGCCGGGTGTCAGGACTGTCCCGCAACTGCGCCGTGTTCAACGCACTCCTGTACTCGCTGGTAACTTCTGTGCGTGATCATTTCGCTCCGCTTACAGCGCACAGCGCGTGCCGCGCTGATATCCGCTCTGGCCCTCGCCGCCCTGCCCTCGGCGCCCGCAGCCGCCGCCCCCTCCTCGACGACCCCGCATCTCGACGCCGTGGAACGCACGCTCCGCGAGGTCTCACCCGGCCTCGAGGGCGACGTATGGGAACGGAGCGCGGGCAACCGGCTCGATGCCGCGTCCGGCGACCCCGCGAGCTGGCTGCTGCAGACCCCCGGCTGCTGGGGCGACGCGGAATGCCGGGACCGTGAGGGAACCAGGAACCTGCTGGCCAGGATGACCGGGAACATCGCCCGCGCCACCCGCACCGTCGACATCTCCAGCCTCGCACCCTTCCCGGACGGCGCCTTCCAGGATGCCATCATCGCGGGACTGAAGTCATCCGTGGCCGCCGGGCACCATCCGAAGGTCCGGGTCCTCGTCGGCGCCGCACCCCTCTACCACCTCAACGTCCGACCCTCTCAGTACCTCGCCGACCTGCGGGCCGGACTCGGCTCCGCGGCGGACGCCCTCACTATCCAGGTCGCCTCCATGACGACCTCCAAGACCGCCCTGTCGTGGAACCACTCCAAGCTTCTCGTCGTCGACGGAGAGACCGCGATCACCGGCGGCACCAACGACTGGAAGGGCGACTACCTCGACACCGCGCACCCGGTGACGGACGTCGACCTGGCCCTCTCCGGCCCCGCGGCGGGCACAGCGGGCCGCTACCTGGACCGGCTCTGGAGCTGGACCTGCGGCAACCGCACCGACGTGGCGAGTGTCTGGTACGCGGCCTCGGGCGCGGCGGACTGCCAGGCGCGCATGGAGCAGGACACCAACCCGCGAGCGGTTCCCGCCACCGGTGACGTGCCGGTCATCGCCGTCGGCGGGCTCGGGGTGGGCATCGAGGACGCCGATCCGGCCTCCGCCTGGCACCCCTCACTGCCGGACACCGCCGGCACTCGGTGCGTGGCCGGTCTGCACGACAACACCAACGGCGACCGCGACTACGACACGGTCAACCCCGAGGAGAGCGCCCTGCGTTCGCTGATCTCCAGTGCCGACCGGCACATCGAGATCTCGCAGCAGGACCTCAACGCCACGTGCCCGCCGCTGCCCCGGTACGACACGCGCGTGTACGACGCCCTGGCCGCCAAGCTCGCCGACGGCGTCAAGGTGCGCATCGTCGTCAGCGACCCCGCCAACCGGGGAACCATCGGGAGCGGAGGGTACTCGCAGATCAAGTCCCTCTCCGAGATCACCGACGCGCTGCGCAGCAGGCTGGTACGGGCCACCGGCGACGACCAGAGGGCCCGGGCGGCCCTGTGCGGCAACCTCCAACTCGCCCCGTTCCGCGGCTCCGCGAGCGAGACGTGGGCGGACGGCCACCCCTACGCCCAGCACCACAAGCTCATCTCGGTCGACGGCTCGGCGTTCTACATCGGCTCGAAGAACCTCTACCCGGCCTGGCTGCAGGACTTCGGCTACATCGTGGAGAGCCCGGACGCCGCCCGCCAACTCGACAGCGCCCTGCTCCAGCCGCAGTGGAAGTACTCCCAGTCTGCCGCGACGGTCGACTACGAGCGGGGGCTCTGCAAGATCTGACAGCCCGCTCCGGCCCGGTCGAGGCCCCAGCCTCGACCGGGGCCAAGCCCCGACCGCCGCCCCGGTCCCGCCCGCCGTGCCGGTGCCGCCCGACAACCCGGGCGGCACCGGCTCGGGGTCTCCGCAACGTCGTCGTCACCGAGGTCTGGAGGCTTGGGATGTCAGATGCCGACCGGATGGAAAATTACGGTCTGCCAAGCGGTCACTGCGACACAATCCCAGGATGCCCAGCAATCGGATCACCCATCGTACGGCGGACGGTGTCCGCATACCCGGTACGTGGCGGCACGTCTTCATCCGCAACGGCGAGCACTACTTCCTCACTGACCTGTTCATCTACGCCGACGGACTCATCGACTGCTGGGGCCTCGTCACCATCGAGGAGTTTGAGGAGAAGCTGCGCACCGGTTGGGTGGCCACCAGCCTCCCGGAGGGCGGCGAGGCGTCCGCGCACGAGCTTGCGGAGTGGAAGTTCAGCGAGCCGCAGAGCGTGCGGACCCCTGAACTGATGCTCGCCGAAGTCCGCGACACCATCGACCAGTTGAACGGGCGGCCCGACTCGACGGACCGCTGCCTGGCCGCAGTCGATGTCTTCCTCGCCGACCGGACCGAGGAGAACCGGGCCGCTGCCCGGGCCGCGTTCCTGGCCATCCCGACCCCGCAGCGCCGCTACGCGCTGGCGGACATGGATCGAAAGGATGAGCCGCTGCGGGTGCTGGTGGCAGGGCCCGGCGGCCAGACCTACAAAGCTGTTGATCCCCCCGTCACGCAGGAGGTCTACGACAGAGCCCTCGCGTACTTCGAAGAGCGGGCACGCCGGAGGGCCGAGAGGCCCCCGCGGACGGACCCGTGGCGCCGCACGCTCCGGCGGTCCAGCTCTACCAGTCGCCCGCGGGCAAGCCTGTGGACGATCCGGGCAGGCTCGGCCTGCGCAACGACTACCCCGCACCGATCACGGTGGGAGAGGTCAGCTATCCCTCGGTCGCCCATGCCTACTGGGCCTTGTCAGCTGCTCAGCCGGAGGCTCGGAGCGCGATCGCGACGGCGGAAACCGCCTCTGCCGCGCGCAAGCTCGCCACCGGGGTGCCTCGTCGCGAGGGCTGGGAGCATGTCAGGACCGCCGTCATGACGCGGCTGCTGCGCGCCAAGTACGACCAGCACCCCGAACTGGCAGAGATCCTGCTGGCGACGGATGACGCCACCATGCTCTACGACGACCTGCAGTCGGCCTTCTGGGGCGACAACGCCGGCCGGGGGCGCAACTGGGCAGGGCGCCTCCTCGAACACGTCCGCTCCGAGCTGCACTACCAGCGGGCTGAGATCCCTGGCCTGTGACCTGCCCAGGGCAGGATTCGGAGGCACGGGAGAGCGAGGGGCATCGGCACCCGTCCCCGTCGCCGCGCGCGAGGGCATACTCACCGGCCGGCTAGGACCGGCTGACGTGCGCAGGGCAACCCTCTATGCGGCCGTGCCGTGCCACCGGACATCGAGGGCAGTCGCCGAACACGCCGCGCGGACCCGGCGTCAGACCCCGTGCCGCGCCGTCGGCCGAGCGGTCCCGGGGGACGGGGGGGAGGGCGGGCTCGGTCAGGTCGTGGTGTCGTCCTCCGGCATGAGGTCCCAGGACCCGTAGTCCTCCTTCGACGCGGCGACGGACGCCGCCGCACGCTCGGGGGTGTCGCCCGCGCCGATGGCGAGGCTCAGCAGCGCGGTCTCGAAAGGGAGTTCCGGATCCTTGGTGTCCAGGGTCTGAGAGGAGAGCTCGAGGGAGACGAAGCCGTGCACCGTGCTCCAGTTGACGTAAGCGCACAGCTCGGAGTCCTGGTCCCGGAACCGGCCGCTCCCGATGCAGCGTTCCACGCCCTCGACCAGGGTGGTCCATGTCAGGCCACGCGGCTGGAGGTTGGCCTCTCCTGCCGCGGTCTCGTCCGGAGCGGCCAGCAGGGCTCTGTTGGCGGCCGCCACGAAGATGTAGGGACGGCGCAGCGCCAGCCCCCGGTAGATACGGCCGAGCGTGGACACGTCGGCCACCGGATCGTCGGTGCGCGGGGCCCGCTGCAGAACCTTGTAGAGGTTCAGGGTCGAGGTCCGCAGAACCTCCTGGACGACGACGTCCATGCTGCCGAAGTGCGTGTAGACGGCCATGGTCGATGTGCCGGCCGCCTCTGCCATGCGACGGACCGTCAGCGCGCCCGGGCCCTGCTCGGCCAGGATCCTGGCCGCTGCGTCGATCAGGACTTCCCGGGCGCGGTTCGCGGCGGCGGTCCGCCCCGTCGTTCTCTTGGTAGGCATGTTTGACATCATGCCATAACGACGTTATGAATGTATGAAGCCGGGCGCGTGACGGTTGAGGCTGGGGGATTCGGGGTGGCGCGCCCTGCTGACGGTGCGCCATCGGGCGGATCCGTCGTGACGGGCATCTGGCGATGCGTCATAAATGGCTGAGGTGTGATCGGAGAGATTTTCCGATCAAGTTGAATCGGCAACCGCGCAATGAAGCGCGAAGCCAAGCCATTGAATTATTGACGAAATGCGGATGCTGGGCGATCTGGGCCCTGTTGCGTGACTTACACAACATTGACCTCCGACCAAGGTTCGTTGTGGTTGCGCCTCCGGTGCGTTAGTGTCGTGGTTGATTGATGGAAGACAGTCCGACAATCGAATTAGAAATCGGGGGATTTCTATGCCAGAGACTCGAGGGTCCTGGATTCCAAGTACTGCCTGACTCGTTCGAAGCGGCAGATACTTTCACGGCTCCACATACTTTCTCACTTTCTGCGGGTTGAATCGTCCTGCGCGGGCGGCGATGGCGGTGCGCCGTGCGGTCGGTCATGCCTGCACTCTTCACCTTTCGATCTTCATTCTTGGCGATTAGGCCGACCCTTGTGCAAAAACGGGGGCGGCTGAAAGGCGGATTTGCTGTGCGCAAAAACAAGATGGCTCTGGTCAGTGGCGGATCGCGTGGCATCGGGCGGGGAATTGCCCTGCGGCTCGCGGAGGACGGCTACGACATCGCTTTCTGTTCCCGCTCCGGGGGCGAAAACGCGGAGTCGGCCCGCGAAGAGATAGAAAAGACGGGGGCGCGCTGCTACCAGGCCACTTGCGACGTGGCCGACCACCAGGCCGTCGAGGCGTTCATCAAGGACGCCGAACGGGCCCTCGGCCCCCTGGACGTGCTGGTCAACAGTGCCGGCATCGTGCGTGACAACCCGCTGGTGATCATGCCCGTCGAGGACTGGAACGACGTCATCGACACCAACCTCAACGGAACCTTCAACTTCAGTCGCTGCGCCGCCTTCGGCTTCATGAAGCGAAAAGCCGGCACCATCGTCAACGTTTCGTCGGTCGCGGGCGTCTACGGTAATGCGACGCAGACGAACTACTCGGCCTCGAAGGCCGGAATCAACATGCTGACCAAGTCCCTGTCCAGGGAGCTCGGTCCGTACGGGGTCCGGGTCAACGCCGTCGCGCCCGGTTTCATCGAGACGGACATGACGGACCGGCTCTCCGATTCGGTGCGCAAGAAGGCCCTCGGCATGATTCCCATGCGGCAGCTCGGCACGGTGGAACAGGTCGCCGACCTGGTCTCCTTCCTGGTCTCGGAGAAGTCGTCGTACATCACCGGGCAGGTCGTCCAGGTGGACGGCGGAATCACTCTCTGAGTGTCCGTCGTATCGGCCGGCAACGAAAGGAAAGCATGATGCAGCGACAGTTCTGTGCGCCGCTGACCGCGGTGGACTCGGTGAACACCGAGTCGGAGTCGGAGGTTTCCGCGAGCAAGGTCATCAAGGCCGATGACCCGTATCTCTCCGGTCACTACCCGCACTTCACCATCTATCCCGGCATCTTCATCATCGAGTCCGTCGGCCAGGCCGTCCGCGCGCATGTGACGGCCCATCGGGGAGCGACGTACGGGGCCGATCTCGTCGAGGTCTCCCGTGTCCGCTTCACCGCTCCGCTGCTGCCGGGGAACACCCTGGAGCTCGACGCGCGGATCACCCCGGGCGAACAGGATCCGGACCTCTTGTCGGTCAAGGCGGAGGCGCGGCGCGAGGACGGCGCGCGGTGCGCGGCGATGACCCTGACGTTCCGGCTGGAGGACCGCAATGCTTGAGCTGCCCGACATCATGAGGATCCTTCCGCACCGGCCGCCGATCCTGCTGGTCGACCGTGTGCTGGAGTTCGAAGCCGGCGTGCGCCTCGTCGCCACCAAGACCATCAGCGCCAGCGAGCCGTGCTACACCGGTCTCGCCGATCCGCTGCACGCGGCCGACTACGCCTATCCCACCTCCCTGTTGATCGAGTCCTTCGGCCAGTCCGGCGCGCTGCTGTGGCTGTGCACGGCGCAGGCCAAGGGGACCACCGTCGACGGGACGCTGATCTTCGCGCAGGCCCGGGACTGCACGTTCACCGGGCGCGTCTACCCCGGCGACGTGCTGCGGCACGAGGTACGCATGGACCACCTGGTCGGCAACAACGCCTTCATGACCGGGGAGACCTGGGTGGGCGACCGCCGGATCGCCACCATGGGATCGGTCCTCGCCGTGGCGCGTGACGAGGCCCAACTGCCCCAGTCGCGGGGACCGGCGTGACGGCCGTCATCACCGGCCTCGGGCTGGTCTCCCCGGTCGGCGACGACCCGGCGGCGTACTGGGAGGGCCTGCTCTCGGCCGGTTCCGGGCCCGCACCGGTCGCGGACCGGCCGGGGATGCCGGCGGGCGCCCGCGCCTACCGCATCCCGGAGCCGGAGACGGAGCCGGGCGCGGTCCCGGCGTACGGCTCGCTCTACGGGCGACTCGCCCGGACGGCGGCCGCCCAGGCTCTCGTCGACGCGGGCATCCGCCCCGGGGCGACGGACGACGCGGTCGTGGCGGGCCTGTTCCTGGGCACCGGAACGGGCGACAGCGAGCCGGCGGAGGCACTGCGCGACGGACGCGGCACCAACGAGGCCGGGGCGTGGTGGCCCTACCGGAGCGCGGCGGGGCTCGCCGACGAATTCGGCTTCACGGGACCCGTGCAGACCGTGTCCACCGCGTGCGCCGCGGGGGCCTACGCGGTGGCACTCGCGGTGCACGCCGTCGAGAGCGGGCGGGTCGACGTGGCCCTGGCCGGGGGAGCCGAGACGGTCTCCCGCCCCGCGCTGGCTTCGTTCATGCGCCTCGGCGCGGTCGATCCGGTGCACTGCCGTCCCTTCGACGCCGACCGCGCGGGGACCGTCTATGGCGAGGGCGCCGCGTTCCTGGTCGTCGAGACCGAGGAGCGGGCCGCCGCCAGGGGAGCCGTCCCGATCGCCACCGTCGGTGCCGGCGGCTGGAGTTGTGACGGCAGTCATCTGACCGCCCCCGAGGCCGAAGGCGTTCAGGCACTGCGCGCCGCCCAGGACGCCCTCGACCGGGCCGGCATCCGGGCCGAGGACATCGCGGCCGTGGTCTGCCACGGAACCGGAACACCGCTCAACGACCGTACGGAGACCAAGGTGATGCGCGAACTGCTCGGACCCAGGTCCGCGACCGTGCCGGTCACCGCCCCGAAGTCGGTCATCGGGCACAGCGGCGGCGCGGCCGGGGCGTTCTCCTGCGCCACGGCGGCGCTCATGGTCCGCCACCGCAACGTGCCCCCGGTCGCCAACCTCACCCGGGCGGATGCGGACTGCTCACTGGCCGCCTCCGGCGTGCCACAGGCGATGGGGCCCGGCCCCGTGCTGCTGAACGCCTACGCCTTCGGCGGGAACAACATCTCCCTGATCATCGGACCGGTGCCGTCATGAGTGAGCCGTACGTCCTCGGGACGGACCTGGTGATCAGCGGACTCGGCCCGGTCGCCACCTTCGCGGTCGGCCGCGGCGAACTGGCCGAGGCACCCCGTGCCGACGCCGCTCCCGAGACTGCCCCGGACGCCGGACAGGGCTTATGGCCGCGGCCGTTGGAAGGCTTCGACCCGGTCCGCCTGCTGGGCCGCAAGGGCTGGCGGTTCCTGCCCGAGGCGGCGCGCTACGCACTGGCCGCCGCACGCCTCGCCGACGAGGACGCCGGGGTCCGGCCGGGAGAGGGGCCCACCGGGGTCGTCATGGGAACCAACTTCGCGGCCGACGAGACGGTGGACAGGTTCGACCGTGCCACGCTGTCCGAAGGGGTGCGCGGCATCAGCCCCCTGGAGGCCCCGAACTTCTCGATCAACGTCGCCGCCAGCCAGGTGTCCATCGACCGCGGCTACCGTGCCTTCAACATCACCCTCATCGACCTGTTCACCGCCGGAAGCGCGGCGCTGCTGACCGCGTGCCAGGCGATCGACGAGGGACGGGCGAGCGCCGCGCTGGCCGGGGCGACGGAAGGCCGCCCGCCACGAGCGGCGACCGCGGACCTCGCGCCGGTACTCGACGAGGGCGCCGCCTGTGTCGTACGGATCGAGCGGGCCGACGACGCCCGGGAGCGTGCGGCCAGACCGTACGCCACCGTGGTCGCCGGAGCCCAGCTCTTCGTGCCCAGAGGCCTGCTGAACCGCCCGGACCGCTGCGACACGCTGGTGCACCCGCTGCTGGACCGGCTCGCCGCCGCACTGCCGGCCGGGCCCCGCTCCATCGACGTCTGCCGCCCGCCCGCCTCCGCCCGAGCCGAGACGACCGCCGCCAGCGTCCTGCGCTGGGCCGCCGCCCAGCCGGCACCCTGCAGGGTCGTCGGCGGCGAGGACGGCGGACTGGCCGGCGCGCAGAGCTCGGCCACCGCACCGCTGCGCCTGGCCCGGCTGCTCACGGACACGGACACCCCGGGAGCGCTGCTCCAGGCGACCGTCGGACCGCACGGCCATCTCGTGGTGCTGGCGCTGCGCACCACCCCATAGACCACCGGTCACAGGCTGACCGGTTGCGCAACACCCATCGGAAAACACTGAGCACGGCAAAGCACGTGCAGAACAACGGAGTTGACATGACGACCGCCCAGCAGAACCACCTGGACGAGATCCGCGAGATCGCCGCCGAGGTGCTGGAGATCGAGCCCGAGGAGATCACCGAGACCAGCTCGTTCGCGGACGAGCACGAGGCCGACTCGCTGCGCGCCATCGAGATACTCGCGCGCATCGAGAAGAAGTACAACGTGGAGATCCCGCAGTCCGACCTGCCCAAGATGGTCAACCTGCGTGCCGTCTACGACGTCGTGGCGCAGTACGCCGGCTGGACGGTCTGACATGCGCCGCCGAGTCGTCATCACCGGACTGGGACCGGTGTCGAGCATCGGGATCGGTGCCGAGAGCTTCGCCGCCGCCCTCCAGCAGGGCAGCAGCGGGATCTCGCCGATCGCGAGCTTCGACGCCGCCGGATTCCCGCACCGCATGGCCGGTGAGGTGCCCGCCTTCGAGCCCAAGGACATCCTTCAGGTCCTGGACCCGCAGCAGTGGGGACGTACCAGCCTGTTCGCCGCGGCGGCCGCGAGGCTCGCCGCCCAGGACTCGGGGATCGACCCGGCGGAGCTCGCTCGATCCAGGGCAGGGTCCAGCATCGGGACCACCAGCGGCGAGTCCCAGGTGATCGAAAAGCTCACCGCGCAATGGGTCGACGGTGGTCTGCGGGATCTGGACCCCGCCCTGGTACGCCAGACGCCCGCCTCCCGGTTGGCGACAGCCGTCAACCGGGAGCTGGGCCTCACCGGGGATGCCATCACCCTCTCCACCGCCTGCTCCGCGAGCAACTACGCCCTCGGATACGCCTACGCGGCCATCGCCACGAACGAGGCCGACTACATGCTCGCCGGCGGAGCGGACTCCGTCTGCCGCTGGGCACACGCCGGGTTCTACCGGCTCGGCGCCCTGACCGAGCACATCTGTACGCCCTTCGACCGTGACCGCTCCGGCATCCTCACCGGCGAAGGCGGCGCGGCGCTGTTCCTGGAGACCCTGGAGAGCGCCGAACGCCGTGGGGCCCGTATCTACGCCGAGGTCCTCGGCTACGGACTCAACTGCGACGCCAACCACATGGTCGCGCCCGACGCGGACAGCATCGCCGAGTGCATGCGGCGAGCCCACCGCAAGGCGGGGATCGACGCCTCCCAGGTCGACTACATCTGCGCCCACGGGACCGGCACCCCGGCCAACGACGCCATGGAGACCCGGGCGGTGATGGACGTGTTCGGCGAGACACCGCCGCCCATCAGCTCCATCAAGTCGATGCTCGGACACACCATGGGCGCCGCCAGCGGATTCGGGGCGATCGCCTCGGCCCTCGGCATCGCCAACCAGTTCATCCCGCCGACCATCAACTTCACCACGCCCGACCCGCAGATGCCCGCCATCGATCCGGTCCCCAACGTGGCCCGTCCCGCACGGCTCCGTGTCGTACAGAACAACGGCTTCGCCTTCGGGGGAAACAACGCCATCACGATCCTCGGGGAGGTCGCATGACCACCGATCAGATACCCGTCTCCGAATCACCGCCCACCCCGCTCTACATCACCGGCTGGGGAGTCCTGTCCCCGCTCGGTGACGGAGCACGCGAGTTCAGCGAGGCGGTCGTCCAGGGCCGCAGCGGACTCGTCGACGTCTCGGGGATGTTCGACGAGGAACTCCCCGGCGACAAGGCCTTCGCCCTGCCGGAGTTCCAGGTGCGCACCTACCTGGGCCGCAAGGGCACCAGCTTCTTCGACCGCAGCACGTCGCTGGCACTCATCGCCAGTGACCACGCGCTGAAGGACACCGGTCTCGAGGTCACCGACGACAACCGCGACCAGGTCGGGCTCGTTCTGGGCACGACCACCGGCAGCATCAAGTCGACCAGCGACTACAGCCGCGAGACCCTCACCCAGCAGCGCCCCTACCTGGTCAACCCGGTGCTCTTCCCCAACACGGTGATGAACTGCGCCGCCGGACAGGCCGCCATCTGGCACCGGCTCAAGGGCGTGAACGCCACGATCGCCGGCGGTCAGCTCGCCGGGCTCACCGCGCTGCGCTACGCCAGCCGCACCCTGCGCTGGGGCGACGCCGAGGCGCTGCTCGTGGGCGCGGTCGAGGAGTTCAGCCCCCACACCGCCTGGGCCACCCATCTGGCGGCCGACGCCGCCACGGCGGGTGAGGCGGCGGTGGTCTTCGTCGTCGAGAGCGGTGAGCCGACGGCGGCCGCCCGGCGCCGGCCCGACGCCGAGATCCTCGCGGTCGAACTGACCACGGCCGACCCCGAACAGGGCGCCGAAGCCGTGACCGCCGCGTACGCGCGGTGCATCGACCGCGCCCTGCGCACCGCGGGCGTCACCGCCGACGAGCTGTGGGCGGTCGCCCCCGGCTCCACCGGCCCCGGCGACCCGGAGGAAGCGGCACTCGACGGCGCCCTCGGCACGGCGAGCCCGACAAGGCTCCGCGTCAAGGAACTCGCCGGCGAGTGCCACGCCGCGGCCGGTGCCCTCCAGATCGCCGCGGTGCTCGCCCACCACCGTGGCGCCCCGGCCCTGGACGGCCGTCCCGCCCTGATCACCTCCGCCACCCGTGAAGGGGCCTTCGGCGCAGCCGTCATCAGGGGGTGGCACCGTGACGAAACTGATAACGGGAGTTGAGATCCGTACGTGCTTCGGCGAGTCCGAGGCGACGTTCGAGGCCCTGGCCGAAGGACGCTCCGGCGCGGGGGAGCTGCGCCACGTGGACAGCGGTCGGCTGGGCGTGAACCGCGGGTATCACGTCGAGGACGCCCCCGACGAGGCACTGCTGCGGGCGAGCGAATGGCTCAGCGACTGTGTGGCGTCCGCGGTGGCGCAGTCCGGCATCGACGTGATGCGCGCCAGGGTGGCGGTCGTCGTCGGCACCGGGCTGCGCGAACTGAGGGCGGTGGAACGCCTCGATGAACCCGGAATCACCCTGCGTACCGCCCAGTTGCACTTCACCGAGGCCGTTCGGCAGGTCCTGCCCGACGCCACCGAAGTCATCACCGTCTGCAACGCGTGCTCGGCCTCCGGGCACGCCCTGGCGCTCGCCTGCGACATGCTGGACCTGGACGAGGCGGACGCCGTGGTCGCCGCGGGCTGTGACGCGATGACCGAGAGCATGCTCGCGATGATCGGGCGGGTCTCCGACGAACCGACCGACCAGTTACGCCCGTTCGACGACGAGCGGATGGGTGTCCTGCTCGGCGAGGGCGCCGCTGCCGTCGTCCTTGAGCGCGGCGACAGGCCCCGGACCGGCCGCGGTCCGGTGCTGGGCAAGGTCCTCGGGGTGGGCCTGTCCTGCGACGCGTTCCACGAGACGGCGCCGCAGCCGGTGGGCATCGCACGCGCCATGCGCGATGCCCACGAGCGCGCCGCCGTCACTCCCGGCGACGTCGATCTGGTGGTCGCCCACGCAACCGGCACGGCGCTCAACGACCCCACCGAAGCAAGGGTGTTGAGCGAGGTGTTCGCCACGGCCGCCCCGGGTCCGGTGGTGACCGGCATCAAGGGATCGACCGGTCACACCTCGGGTTCCGCCGCGCTGATGAGCGTGGCGGTCGCCCTCCAGGCGCTGGCGGGCCGGCCGGTGCCCGCGATCACCGGACTGCGTCGGCCGCTGCCCGAGGCGGAGCCGCTGCGGCTGGTCATCGGTGCCCCGGCCACCGTTCCCGTACGCGTCGCCCAGGTGAACGCGTTCGGATTCGGCGGCGTCAACGCCGTCTGCATGATCGGGGGTGCCTCGTGACCTCCTCCTACCCGTCCGGCCGCCGGGTCGCGGTGCGGTCCGCCGCAGGCCACGTGCCCGGTGTCGCCGCGGACGCCTTCCTCGGCGCCGCCGGCACCGAACCCGCACTGCCGCCGGAAGAGGCCCACCAACTGCTGGGCCGCAAGGGACTGTTGTACAAGGAGTCCGCCACCCGGCTGGCTCTGTGCGCGGTCCACCGGGCGCTCGGACTGCCACCCGGGCGCCCGACGGAGCCGGTCGGCCAGGGGCCGGGGACCGCGGTGGTCGTCAGCTCCAACTACGGCAACGTCAACACGGTCCGGGAGGTGGTCGCCAGCGTACGTGCCGGATCACGCAAGGACGTCAGCCCGCTCCAGGCACCCAACGCGTCGAGCAACGTGATCGCCAGCACCATCGCGATCCGCTACGGCCTGTCGGGCCCCAACCTGATGCTGTGCTCCGGCGCGGTGTCGGGGCTCCAGGCCCTGCGGCTCGGAGCGCTGCTGATCCGTGCGGGCAGGGCCGAGCGGGCCGTGGTCGTCGGCGTGGAGCCGGACGATGCCACGGTGCGGCAGCTCGCCCTGCTGCGCCCCACCTCGAACGGGCGGCATCCGGGGCCCCGCGCCGCGGCGGCCTGCGTGGTCCTCGAAGCGGCGGACCCCGCCCGGGCGGACCAGGTGCTGCTCGGACCGGTGTCACACCACGGCGAGCTGTCGGCCGCGGTCAAGGACGAGGGCAACGCGGCGGAGCTGAGGCTGATCAGCCCAGGGCCGGCGGCCGGTGCCGCGGGCGAGGTGCCGGAGGCGCTCGACCTGTCGGCGGCCGTCGGCGAGACCTACGGAGCGCTCGGCGTCCTGCAGGCCGCCGTGGCCACGGCGTGGCTGCGCGCGCGCCCGGGATCCGGCGCAGCCCGCGCGGCGCTGGTGTCCGGTGACGCGGAGGACGGCTGGGCACGAGCCGAACTGCTGCGCCCCGCCGGTCCCATGGACGCCGGAGCCATGTGACATGGGCGCCGAGCAGAAGTGGGACCGGGTGGCCCAGGTGCCCTCGACCGTCGACACCGTCACCGCATGGCGGGCACCCCAGCGGCGCCCGGTCGTGGTCGCCGTGCACGGCATGGAGGACTCCTGGCAGAGCTGGGAGAAGCTGACCGGCCTCCTCAGCGCCGAGCACCAGGTGTACGCCCTCGATCTGCCCTGGCGGGCGGGCAACGACTACCGGTGGCGGCAGTACGGGAGCCCCGCCCACTGGCTCCACCAGGGGCTCCAGGCGATACCGGAACCGGTCGACGTACTGCTCGGCCACTCCTTCGGAGCCAACGCCGTGCTGCAGTACCTCGCCCACTGCGGCGCGGCGGGGCCGGCGGCGCGTACCGCCGTTCTGGCCGCGCCGTTCTACCGGCCCTCGACGCTGGAGTGCGACTGGAGTCTGTACCACCAGTCCTTCGCCGGATTCCGCAGCGTGATGACCGAGGGCATGCGGACCCGGCTGGGGACGCGGGCCGCCGCCCTGGAACCCGAGCTGATCACCTCGATGGCCGACAAGCTCATCGAACGCATCGGCCCCATGGGTTTCCTCGCCCTCTACGACCAGTTCGTCGCCACCACCGAGCTGAACCTCTCGCAAGTACCCATCCCCGCACTGGTCCTCGCCGGGGAGCACGACCAGGGACTGGCCGGCGACCGGGCCGAGGCACTGGCCGAGGCGATGCCCATGGCGGACGTCCAACTCAGCCCGGACTTCGGCCACTTCTTCCACGTCGACCACGTGGTCGACGCGTACGAGCGGATCACGGCGTTCCTGCGCGTGCACCTCGGCGGCACCGAGACGCGCCCGCGCGACAGCAGCACGCGTGAACTGCGCCACGACCGGACGGAGCCCACCCACCAACTCGCCGACACCACCGAGCCCCTGACGGCCACTCCCTACCCGAACGGACACACCGCATGAGCATCACGCTGGACGAAACTCCCGCCACCTACCAGGGGCGTCCGCGCTACGAGGGCGCCAACATCCGGACCTGGATCGGCTTCAAGCACTTCGAGTACCTTGTCGAGGAAGCCGTCCTCCAGTGGTTCCGGGACCGGGGCATCGGGCCCTCCGCGCTCTACCACGCCTACGGCGTCGGCCTCGAGTTCGTGGACAGCTCGATCCGGCTGCCGGCCACCCTCACCATCGACGACGAGGTGCGTGCCACCGCCGTCCCCGGCACTCCGGCCCCCGGGCGGGGCCTGCCGTTCACCGTCAAGCTCACCGTCGAGCGGGACGGGAAGACCGTGCCCATCCTCAGCGGCAAGGTCCGCGTCGCGCTCGTACGGGAGAAGGACGCGCCGCAGAGCGAGCCCCTGCCCGCCGAGCTGGAGGCGCTCACCGTAGCCGAGGTCGCCGAACTGTCCCCGGCCACGGCCGGGTTGCAACTTCCCGAGGCGATCACCGTGCCCGCCGGGGACGACGTCCGGGCCGCCCTGGTGCCCGAGGGCTCCAACAGTTTCCTGTGGTCCTGGCGGATTCCTTACTTCTACTGCCACTTCTCCGACCGGCTCCAGCACTCCGGCTACATCCGTGCCATGGAGGAGGTCGTCGACCGGTTCCTCGACAGCCGCGGACTCGCCGTCGGCCGCATGCTCGACGAGCGGGGCTGGATCCCCGTGGTCTCCCGCGCCCGGGTGCAGCTGCTCGCCGACGCCCACATGGAGGAGACGCTGCACACCGTCTTCACCGTCGAGGAGATCGTCAAGGACGTCATGTACAACGCCCGCATGGACTGCTACGTGCTGCGTGACGGGCGACTGATCCCGACGGCCACGGGCACCATCCTGCACGGGTACGCCGTCAGCCGCGGCGAGCGGGCCGGCGCGCTGGCCGAGTTCGACGCCGCGACCAGGACGGCACTGCTGGGGGACGCCGCATGAGCCGCAAGCCCGCCCAGCCCAAGCTGTACTTCAACCTGCGCAGTCCCTTCAGCTGGATGGCGCTGCGCCAGTTGGAGGAACGGTTCCCCGAAGCACCCGAAGTCATCGAGTACATCCCGTACTGGGACCCGGACGAGCAGACTCGGCAGGCACTCAAGGAATGTGGTGCCGAGTTCCACTACACGCAGATGAGCAAGGCCAAGCACCTGTACATCCTCCAGGACACCAAGCGGCTGTCCCAGCGCTTCGGCTACCGCATGGCCTGGCCCATCGACGTAGACCCGTGGTGGGAGGTCCCGCACCTCGGCTGGCTCGCGGCGCGGCGCCTCGGACGGGAACGCGAGCTGTACGCGGCGCTCACCGCGGCCCGCTGGGAGCGCGGCGAGAACATCTGCGACCCGGAGGTGCTGCGCCGGGCCGCCGAGGAGGCCGGTGTCGACCCGGCGCCGGTGCTGGCGGCCGTGGACGACCCCGAGATCCGCGCCGAGGGCATCGGGGCGCTCGAACGGGCCTACCACGACGACATCTTCGGGATCCCGTACTTCAAGCTGGGACGCCACCGCTTCTGGGGCCTGGACCGGCTCGACGACTTCCTGGCCGGCCTGCGCGAGCTGCCCGGCCAGGACCGGCCGGCGGCCGCCGCGGAGCCGGCGGCCGGGATACCCGAGGAACTGTCCGACCTGGTGGGTGCCCTCGACCACGACTCGGCGGGCGGCTGCGGTTGATCCCAGCCCTACCCCGTGCCGTGCCGCCGCCGCAGTCGTCGGCGGCGGCACGGCAGCCCTTCGCAGATACCAGTCAGCCGTCCCGGACTCCGACGTGGGCCTGGGCCAAGGGAGTTCTCACACCATGCCATCGACCCACGCGTCCCACGCCTCCGGCCGTACCGGGAAACCGGGACTGATCATGCTGGCGGCCCTGCTGGGCCTGTTCATCGCTCTGCTCGACGTCACCGTCGTCACGGTGGCCCTTCCCACGATCAGCACCGACCTGCACGCCTCCTTCAGCGACCTCGAGTGGGTCGCCAACGCCTACATGCTGGCGCTGGCCGTCTTCATCGTCACCGCCGGGCGCCTCGGCGACCTCTACGGCCAGCGCCGGGTCTACACGGCGGGCGTGTCCGTCTTCCTCATCGGATCCCTGGCGTGCGGCAGCGCGGGCAAGCTCTCGCTCTTCGGCTGGTCGCACATCGTGGTGCTGCACGCGGCACGCGTCGTGCAGGGCATCGGCGGTGCCGCGATCCTGCCGCTGAGCCTCGCCATCATCTACTCCTCCTTCGAAGGCAAGAAGCGCGCACTCGGTCTGATGCTGTGGGGCGCGATCGGCGGCCTCGCCACCGCGCTCGGCCCGCTGATCGGCGGCTTCCTCGTCGAGCAGGCGGGCTGGGAGTGGATCTTCCTGGTGAACCTGCCGATCGGCGCGCTGGTCCTCGCCGCGGCGATGGCCGCGATGCCCGCGCACGACCGGTCGGCGCGCGGGCCGCGCACCTCGCTGGACGTGCCCGGTCTGGTCACGGTCAGCGCGGCGCTGCTGTGCCTCAACCTCGCTCTGATCAACGGCAGCGACTGGGGATGGACCTCCGGCAAGGACCTCGGCCTGTTCGCCGCGGCCGCGGCCCTGACCTGTGCGTTCCTCGCCGTGGAGGCACGTTCGTCGGCACCCATCATGAATCTGGGCTGGTTCCGCCGGCCATCCTTCGGCGGCAGCGTCCTGACCGGATTCCTGCTCGGGGCGGGCATGTTCGCCGCCCTGTTCTACCTCTCGATCTATCTGCAGAACGGTCTCGGCCTCAGCGCCATGCAGACCGGTGTCCGGCTGCTGCCGCTCACCCTGATGCTGATCGTGGGGGCCCCGCTCGGCGGCCGGCTCGTGGCGCGGCTCGGCGTGCGCACCACACTGGCGGCGGCCTTCGCCGCCATGGCGGTGGGCCTCGCGCTGTTCACCCTGATCGACCCCAACGGCGACAGCGGCTCATGGGTCCGGCTGCTGCCCGGCATGCTGCTCACGGGTCTGACCTTGGGGATGGTCATGCCGATCTCCTCGGAACTGACCGTCGCCGCCGCCCCGCAGGACCAGGTCGGCGTCGCCGCCAGCGCCGGAACGATGTTCCGCCAGGTCGGCAACGCCGTGGGCATCGCCCTCATGGGCGCCCTGATGACCGCACAGGCGACCTCCGCCCAGAAGGAGGCCGCACACCTGGCGCACAAGGGCACCCTCACACCCGGCGCGGTGGAGACCCTCCACCGGACCGCCGTCGCCCACGGAATGCAGCACGGTGCGTGGTACGCCGCCGCCGTCACCCTCGCCGGGGCCCTGTTCGTGCTCGTCTTCGTTCGCGATCTCCGGTCCTCGACCGCACCTTCGTCCGCTTCCCACGGCGTCACGGGCGTACCGGCGGCGGACTCCGGCCGGGCGAACCGGCCGGTCGGCTGAAAGGGGCGCTCCCGTCATGAACAAGACCGCATTCGTCTTCCCCGGCCAGGGATCGCAGCACGTGGGCATGGGGTCGCACCTTCTCGAGCTGTGCCCCGGCCTCGTGGACAGCCGCTACCGGCCGGCCGACGACCTCCTCGGCATCCCGCTCTCCACCCTCTGCCGGCAGGGCCCGGCCGAGGTCCTGCGTGAAACGGCGGTCACCCAGCCCGCGGTCTTCCTGACCAGTGTGGCGACCTGGGACGTCCTGCACGCGCGGGGCATCGTCCCCGACGTCGTCGCGGGGCACAGTCTGGGCGAGTACGCCGCCCTGGTCTGCGCCGGTGTCCTCGACTGGACCGACGCACTGCGTCTGGTGCGCCGCCGGGGCGAGCTCATGGCGGCGGTCAACGAATCCGTCCCCGGGAGCATGGCCGCGGTCATCGGTCTCCGGATCGCCGACGTGGAGCGGATCTGCGCTCGCGTGGCCGCCGAGACCGGCCGGATCGTCGAGGTCGCCAACGACAACGAGCCGGGACAGGCGGTCGTGTCCGGAGAGGCCGACGCGGTCGAGCGGGTGAGCGCCGAAGCACAGGCGAGCGGGGCCCTGAAGGTGCTCTCCCTCGCCGTCGGAGCGCCTTTCCACTGCGGCCTCATGGGCGGTATCGAGGCGGAGTTCGCCGCCGAACTCGACCGGGTCACCTTCAGTGAACCGCGGCTGCCCGTCCTCTCCAGCGTCACCGCGGACCTCGTGGCCACCGCTGCGGAAGCGAAATCCTGTCTGGCCCGCCAGCTCACCGGACGGGTCCGCTGGACCGAGACCGTCCAGCGGATACGGCAGCAGGGCGTGGGCCGGGTCGTCGAGGTCGGCCCCGGCCGGGTACTCGGCGGCCTGAGCCGGCGGATCGAACCCGAGGTACAGGTCCGTTCGACCCACAATCAGCGCCAACTGGACTCGACCCTCGCAGACTTCATCTCGACCCCGGCCGGGGCCGGGCACCGACAGGAGGTGTGAACCATGGACGTCATCCGCGACACCACGTCGGCACGCGACCGGACCGCGGAACTCGTGGCGCTGCGCGCGTCGGTGGAGGCCGGTGACGCGGCGGGAACCGAGCGACAGCGCGCCAAGGGCAAGCTGACCGCCCGGGAGCGTATCGAGCTGCTGCTGGACGCGGGCTCGTTCCAGGAGGTCGAGCAGCTGCGCCGGCACCGGGCGACCGGGTTCGGGCTGGAGGCCAAGAAGCCGTACACGGACGGTGTGATCACCGGCTGGGGCACGGTCGAGGGCCGTACGGTCTTCGTCTACGCCCATGACTTCCGCATCTTCGGCGGGGCCCTCGGTGAGGCCCACGCCACGAAGATCCACAAGATCATGGACATGGCCATCGCGGCCGGTGCTCCGCTGGTCTCCCTCAACGACGGCGCGGGCGCCCGCATCCAGGAGGGCGTCTCGGCGCTCGCCGGTTACGGCGGCATCTTCCAGCGCAACACCAGGGCCTCGGGTGTCATCCCGCAGATCTCGGTGATGCTCGGCCCGTGCGCGGGCGGTGCCGCGTACAGCCCCGCGCTGACGGACTTCGTGTTCATGGTCCGTGAGACCTCGCAGATGTTCATCACCGGCCCGGACGTCGTCAAGGCGGTCACCGGCGAGGAGATCACCCAGAACGGCCTGGGCGGCGCC
>NZ_JNZD01000003.1 GCF_000725495.1 Streptomyces aureus | reverse complement strand
GTACGGGCCAGCGCGATGCGCTGACCCGGCATCGGCTCGAGCCGGAAGGAATACCGCAGATACACGCGAGCAACCTAACGGCCGCCACTGACAACGCCGATCCGCCCGGCGGGCGAACCGGCTCTCCCTGCCCTGCTCCGCAGGAGCCTCGTTTCTCCCCCGCGAGCGGGACGTACCCCCACCCCGGCCTGAAGGCCGGGGCATCCACGAAGGAGACCTGATGAAGCTCGACAGGCCGGTGCCCAACGGACCCTGCTGGACGGAGCTCGGGACCGACGACCTCGAGGGCGCCAAGGGCTTCTACGCCGATCTGTTCGGCTGGCGTCCGGAGACGGACCCGCGTCCGGAGGCGGGCGGGTACACCGTCGCGCACCTCGGGGACGCGGCCGTCGCGGCGATCACCCCGATCTACCAGGAGTCGCAGCCCGTCGCCTGGAACGTGTCGTTCGCGGTCACCGACGTGGACGCCACCGCGGCGGCGGTCCAGGCCGCGGGCGGTGTCCTCGCCCTCGCCCCGATGGACGTGCTGGACGTCGGCCGCTTCTCGGTCGCCTTCGACCCGGGCGGCGCGGTCTTCCAGATGTGGCAGGCGCGGGCCTTCCCCGGCGCGGGTCTGTTCAACGCGCCCGGCTCGCTCGGCTGGGTGGAGCTGCTGACCAGGGCGCCGGACCGGGTCACCGAGTTCTACACGACGGTGTTCGGCTGGACCGTGACACCCTCGCCGCACTACCCCCAGTGGGGCGTCGACGGCGCGGACTTCGGCGGCATGGTCACGATGGACGAGAACTTCGCGCACGAGGTCCCCTCGCACTGGCTGCCGTACTTCGCCGTCGACGACGTCGACGCCACGGCGAACGCGGTGCTGATGGCGGACGGCCACCTGCTGATGGAGCCCGTCTCGCAGCCGCACGGCCGCCGTCTGGCCGTCGCCCGGGACCGCCAGGGCGCGGCTTTCGGCATCTACTCGGAGAGCGGGATGCACAAGGCCTGACGGGGCAGACCGGGCCTAGGAAGCCGCGGCCGTCGGCCGGGGTCGGCCGCGGTGTCCTCGGCCCGGTCTGCCCCACACCCTTCGCCGGGGCCGGTGACGCCGTCCGGTCCGCCGGACGCCCTCGGCCGCGCCGAGCGGCCGGCCCCGGTGACTCGCGCGGCCCACCGTCGCCTCAGGCGCGGGGCAGTCGCAGGCGGCCCTCGAGCTGTCCGAGCAACTCGCCCAGCAGCTCGGCCAGTTCGCGCTGGCGTTCGCGGTCGACGCCGGACAGGACGCCGGTCTCGTAGGCCAGCTGATCGGGCAGGACGGCGTCGACCAGGTCGCGTCCGGCGTCCGTGAGCCGGACGTGCGCGACCCGGCGGTCCCGGGTGTCCCCGCGCCGCTCGACCAGCCCGCGTTCGGTCAGCTGCTTGAGCCGCTTGGTGACGGCGGCCCCCGAGGAGAAGGTCTCGCGGGCGATCTCGCTCGGGGTCAGCTCGTGCCCCGTGCGGCGCAGCGTCCCGAGCACGTCGAACTCGGGGCGGGTCAGCCCGGCCCGGCGCAGCGGCGCGTCCTCGGCCTGCTGGAGCAGCGCGGCGCAGCGGTTGACCCGGCCGATGACCTCCATGGGCCCGGTGTCGAGGTCGGGCCGCACGGTCTCCCATTGCCGCACGACGGCCGCCACCGTGTCGCCGGGCACCGCGGCGGGCTCCGTGGGATCGTCGTCCGCGGTTCTTCGCCCGTCCGGTGTCGTCATACCTGTGCGCCCTCCCAGCGGTGCAGTCCCTGGCGTCGTACCGTCGCCGCGAGCGTACGGTGTCCGGTCCGTTCCGCCCGCATCACCCGCTCCTCGGGCAGGGCGCGCCGCCACCACTCGCCGGCGGCGGCGTCCGCGGCGGAGCGCAGGTGCACGACGGCGGCCGACAGTCCGCGGCGGGCCGATTCCAGGGCGCCGGGCTCGGGCCGCTCCTCGGCGAGCAGCGCGGCGGCGTGCTCCTGGGCCCGGTCCACCGCAGTGAGCGCCGCTTCGATGCGGTCACCCGCCCGGCGGTTGGTCACGGCGACGGCCGCGACGAAGCCCACGACGGCGCCCACCAGCGTATCCAGCACCCGGTCGGTCATCAGCTCCCCGGGCCGCTGGGCGTGCGCGAACTCGGTGATCAGCAGGGCCATGGGGGTGACGCAGACGCTGCCGAGCCAGTAGTTGCGGCCGATGAGGGCCTCGGCACCGAAGTTCAGGGCGAGGCAGCACAGGACGAGTGCCGCCGGTCCGGCGTGGGCGAGCGGGACGAGGACGGCGAAGGCGGCCACGCCGAGGAGGTTGCCGGTGACGCGCTGGACACCCCGGCTCCAGGTGAGGGTGACGTTGGCCTGGTAGAGGGAGGCGGCGGTGACCAGGGCCCAGTAGGGGCGGCCGACGCCGAGCGCGAGCGAGACGTATCCGGCGAGGGCGCAGCCGAGCGCGGTGCGCAGGGCGATGGGGGCGAGCGGGCGGAGGCGGGCGAGCAGGGGCGGCTCCCCGAAGGCGAGCGCGGCCTCGACGCCGAGGAGTTCGTCCGCGGCGTCCCCGAGGCCGTCGGGGTGCGGGACGGGCCCGGTGCCGGCGAGTGCGCGGGCCCAGCCGCGCAGCCGCTCGGGGTCGGTGCCGGCGGGTGCGGCGAGCGCGACCTCGGCCCGTACGACGAGCCGTTCGAGGGCGCGCCGGGGCGCGGAGCGGGCTCCGGTGGAGAGCAGCGACTGCCAGGCGGTGTGCACGGCGGCGGCCGCGGCGGCCCGGGCGCGGGCGTCCTCCGGTGCGGCGACGGCCGCCGCGGCGGCGTTCAGCGCGTGCGCGGTGGCGCGCCGCTCCGGACCGTGCGGGCGCAGGAGCCCGGGGGCCATGCCGACGGTCCAGGCCCAGGCTCCGGCCGCCGCGGCCAGGGCGAGGTGGCCCGGCACCGCGCCGAGGCTCTGGGGGGCGAACAGGGACGCCGAGGAGATGAACGCGAGGACCACATGGCCGGGCGGTCCGATGCGGGTGGCGTCGCACAGGGTCTTCTGCGCGGCGGCCAGCAGCGCGCCGACGGTGACCAGGACGGCGGCGTTCGTGGTGAGCGAGGCCGTGACGAGCGCGACGCCGAGTCCGCCGAGCATGCCGGCCACCACCCAGGCGAGGGCCCGGGCCCGGGCGGCGTAGGGGCGGTGGTGGGCGTAGAGGGCGCAGAGCGACCCGGCCATCGTGTACATCGCGAGGTCCAGCCGGCCCAGCGCCAGCAGGGTCAGGTTCGGCGGGGCGACCGCGACGACGACGCTCAGCGCGGGCTTGAACCAGATGTCGGAGGGCCCTCCGAGGCGCAGGACGCCGGCCAGCGGAAGCCGGCGCGCGGACGGGGGGACGGTGGGAGTGGCACTGCTCATCCCATAACCTTAGCAGGTGTTTTACCTGTAAATTAATTGCCGTGCGGGGCTCCCACCTGCGGTGCACCCCCGCACGCTCCCCCGTGTACACCCCTGCGCTCGTATGCGCACCGGCCGCCCGGGGCATGCCCAGACCGACTGTCCGATGTCCGGTCACCGCCGCCCGGCACGATCCGCCCGGCTCGGCGTGCCCCGGCTCGCGTCCGACATCGTCGAGCGGGGAGGTACGCGGTGCACGGACCGGCATCACCGGGCTGGCTGCTCGTCGCGCTGTGCGTGGCGACCGGGGCCTACTGCCTGCTGCGGATGCGCAGCCCGGTCGAGGAGCAGCGCCGCACCGCGGGGGGCGAGGCGCTCATGGGGTTCGGCATGGCCGCGATGGCCGTGCCGGCGGCCGTGGTGACCCCGCCGCGCTGGGCCTGGCTCGTCTGCACGGCCGTCTTCGGCGCCGCCGCGCTGCGCGCGCTGTGGACCGCCCGCGGCAGCCGGCACCACCTGCACCATCTGATGGGCACCGTCGCGATGGCGTACATGGCGGCGGCGATGACCGCGGCCCCGGCGCACCACGCGCACGGCGGCACCGGGGTACCCGCCCTCACCGGAGCGCTCCTGCTGTACTTCACCGGCTACGTGCTCCGCTCGGGCGTCCGTCTTCTCCCTTCGGCCGTCGCGGGGGGCGCGGCGGTGCGCGCGGTCGGGCCCGCCGGGCCGGTGCGTGCCGTCGGGCCGGTGCGTGCCGTCGGCTGGGGCGACCGCCCCGAACTCTCCCAGGCATGCCGTCTGTCGATGGGGATCGCGATGCTGGCCATGCTGGTCACGCTCTGAGCCCGATCGCCCTCCGCCTGCCGGCGGGCGGAGAGCCCTCCCGGGGAAACCCGTCCCGGGCATCCGGTCACGGTCCGAAGTCAGTGGCTCCCGAGGGGAGTCCGGCCCCGGGGAAAACCGTGGCGTGCGTCACTTGGGGTCGCCGACCGTATCCAGCGGCGGGCCCCGCTCATAGGCTTCGGCCATGATGGTCCCCGCGGCACTGTTGCTGCTCGGCGCCCTTGCCTCCGTGGTCGCTCCGCGACTGCTCGCACGGGCTGACTGGCCGGACCGGGAACCCGTGGTCGCCCTGTGGGTGTGGCAATGCGTGGTGGCGGCCGTCCTGTTGTGCTGCGTCCTGTCGATGACGCTGAGCGCGTCCGCCGCCTGGGCGGCCGTGCGCGGGCACGTCTTCGGCGGCGCTCCGGCGTCGGTCGTGGACGCCTACGCACCGGGTGCGGGCGCTCCCTGGGCCGCGGCCACCGCCGTGCTGCTCGCCTGCGGCGGCGCCTGGACCGCGGCGATGCTCGTCCGCGAGATCGTACGGGCGCGGGTCCGCCGCCGGCAGAGCCGCTCCGAACTCCTGGTGCGCGCACCGCTGTTGCCCGGCGAAGAGGCCGACTCCGATCGTCTCGTGGTCCTGGAGGGTGAACGCCCCGACGCCTGGTGGCTGCCCGGCACCGCTCCCCAACTGGTCATCACGACGGCCGCGTTGCGTCGCCTCAAGGGGCGTCAGCTGGACGCGGTGCTCGCCCATGAGCAGGGGCACGCGCGGGCCCGGCACGACTGGCTGCTGCACTGTTCGGCCGCGCTGGCCAACGGGTTTCCGCAGGTGCCGGTGTTCGCCGCGTTCCGTGACGAGATGCACCGGCTGGTCGAACTCGCCGCCGACGACGTGGCGTCGCGCCGCTTCGGCCGGCTCACGATCGCGCTCGCCCTGGTCGAACTCAACGAGGACCGGGGGGTGTTCGGACCCGGCCAGGCGCCGGACGCGCACGTGCCCCGGCGCGTCGACCGCCTCCTCACTCCCCGGGACCGGCTCACCACGGCCCGGAGGATGCGGCTGACGGCGGCGGCCGCCCTCGTACCGGTGGTACCGGTCCTCGTGGCCTTCGTACCGGGGCTGCGGGCACTCGGTTAGCACCGGGGCGTCGGCCCGCCCTGAGCCCCCGAGCGGGTGCGGCCGGCCGGGGGCTCCTTGACCGGCGGATCGTCCGGCGCGAAGGATCTCCCGTATGACGTTCAAGGGTGTGCTCTTCGACTTCTCCGGGACCCTCTTCCGCGTCGAGGACACGGAATCATGGCTGCGCGCGGTCCTCGCGGAGACCGGACACACGCTCCCGGAGCAGGAGCTGGCCGAGAAGGCGCGGGCTCTGGAGGCGGTGGGAGCGCTTGCGGGCGGGGCCCGGCCGGTGGTCCCGGTGCCGGACCGGCTCCGCGCCGTCTGGGAGGCGCGCGACCGGGGCACCGAGGAACACCGTGCGGCGTTCACCGGGGTCTCCCGGCAGGTGCCGCTTCCGGATCCCGCTCTGTACGACGCGCTCTACGACCGCCACATGCTGCCCGCCGCCTGGACGCCCTATCCGGACGCGGCCGAGGTGCTCGGGGCGCTGCGCGCGCGGGGTCTCGCCGTCGGGGTGGTCAGCAACATCGGATGGGACCTGCGGCCGGTCTTCCGCGAACACGGGCTCGACGCCCATGTCGGGGCGTACGTCCTGTCGTACGAGCACGGGGTCCAGAAGCCGGATCCGCGGCTCTTCGCGACGGCCTGCGCCGAACTCGGCGTCGCCCCGGAGGACACGCTGATGGTCGGCGACGACCGCGGGGCGGACGGCGGCGCCGCGGCCCTGGGGTGCGCGGTGCGTTTCGTCGACCATCTGCCCGCGGCGGACCGTCCGGACGGACTGCGGCCGGTGCTCGACCTCGTGGACCCACGCGGATGAACCGCTGAACGGCCGTTCGCCCGCCCTTGATCGCCCGCATCGGGGAATCCCGATCACAAAGGGCTGGCGCACGACCCTGGACGAGCCCTCATGGTCAATTCTTGGCCAACAAAGGCCAAATGCCTCGTAATTCGGGATCCATGGCTACGTTGGCGCCCTCGTCACACGCTTCCCCGAGGTTCGCCATGAAGACAGCGTTCTGGATCCTCCTCGCCGCCCTGCTCACCTGCGTCACCGCCACCGCGCTCCACAACACGGTGCACAGCGAAGACCGGGAGACGCTCGTCGGCAACGTGCTGCTGAGTCTGTCGGTCGGCTGGTACATGGTCACCAACTGGTGGCGTGCCTACCTCGCCGCCGCACACCGGCGCCTGCTCCCGGCCGAGTCGGGTGCGACGTGGGACGACCGCCCTTGAGGCCGCCCGAGGACGGCCGTCCCACGCCCGGCGCTCCCCCGGCGCCCGTCGCCGCGCGCCCACCTGAGGCGATCCCCCGCGTCGCCCCAGGTCGGCGGCAGCCCGGAACCGACCCGTGAGGGCCTGGATCCGGACGCGTTGAGTATAGTTGGCTGGCAGCCAGTCAACGCAGGAGTTACAGCATGTCCCCGCGAAGCGCCTCGGTCAATGAAGAGTTGCGGCGGCGTTCCCGGGAACGCCTGCTGCAGGCCGCGGTCGAGCTCGTGAGCGAGCACGGTTACGACGCCACGACGCTCGGGGACATCGCCGACCGCGCGGGATCGGCGCGCGGTCTCGTGTCGTACTACTTCCCCGGCAAGCGCCAGCTCCTCCAGTCCGCCGTGCACCGGCTGATGCACCGCACCCTGGAGGAAGCCCTCGAACGCGAGCCGCGCAGCGAGGACGGCCGGGAGCGCATGGCGCGTGCCATCGACGCGATCCTGGGTCTCACCCAGGACCAGCCGGTGCTGATGCGACAGCACATGGCCGGGCTGCTCCAGGCCGAGGGTTTCGTCCAGTGCCCGGAACAGGTGCGCCTGTCGGAACTGCTCGGGGACACCGTCGCCCGGTACGGATCGCAGCAGGTCACGACCGACTACCCGATGTTGCGCGCCCTGCTCATGGGGGCGGTCTACTCCGCCCTGGTGCCGGGCGTGCCGATGAAGGTGCCGGTGCTGCGCGCCGAGCTCTTCAAGCGCTACCGGCTGGACTGGGACATGGGAGTGCCGCCGGACGCCGACGGGTCGGACGGCCCCCGCGAGACGGACCTGTCCCGCTTCTTCGCGACCGGTCCCGAGCCCGAGGACGATCGCGCGAAGTAGCGCACCGCTCCAGGACGCGCCGAACGCGGCGAACAGCAGAGGCCCAGTTCCGGGCCGCGGGCTGCGGGCTCCGGGCTCCGGGAGCGCGTGCCGCTCCACACCCCGGTCGCGCGCCCGGCCCGCCTCAGCGGCGGGCGTGACGTGGTGTCAGGAATCCCGCGTCACGGGCCCCGGCGATCAGCCGCAGGGACTTGCGCCGGCTGTGACCGGTGGCGTCCATGACGGCGAGCACCGGGTCCACCCCTTCCTTCTGCGCCGCCCGGTACTCCTCCGCCACCAGCAGCCGGCCCTCGGCACCGCGCGGCCAGGCGGGGCGGGCGCGCCGCGCCTGGCTCTCCCGGTCCTGCTCGCGGCCGGCGGAGAGCCGGCTCCCGCACGCCTCGGACAGCGGTTCCTCGATCCACTCGGCGACCACCGCGAGATCGTCCAGCGAGAGCGGCGGCTCGGCCCGTACGTCCTCGATCGACAGGGCCGTCTCGGACAGCACGGCGAGCAGGTCGACCCGGGCCCCGTCGGCGAACGCCAGCCGGACGTCGAACCAGGACATGGCAGCCGAGCCGGACTCCCGAACCTCCCAGGCGGGCCGCACGGACACCTCGGCGTCCGCGCGGCAGCGGTCGGACAGATTAAGGAAAGATGCGTCTAGCACATACGGAACGTAACCGCATGATCACATTCCATACGAACGGACACGCGTACGGAAGGGACGCACCGCACCCTGTCAGCGGAGCACCCGGCGGTGCGATCCTGGAAGCACCAGCGATGTCCTGTCAGCGATCTTCCTGATCCCTCGGGTGAGGAGTTCCGCCGTGCTGCGTGTCGCCGTCGTGGGTTCGGGGCCCAGTGGGGTCTACAGCGCACAGGGTCTCGTCCAGCGGAGCGGCCCTCCCGACGTCCGCGTCGACGTGCTGGACCGGCTGCCCTGCCCCTTCGGGCTGGTGCGCTACGGCGTGGCGCCCGACCACGAGAAGATCAAGTCGCTGCAGAACAACCTGCGGACGGTCCTGGAGGACGAGCGGGTGCGCTTCCTCGGCGGTGTCGAGGTGGGGGCCGGCGGGGTGCCCGTGTCACGGCTGCGGGAGCTGTACCACGCGGTCGTGTACTGCGTCGGCGCCGCCACCGACCGGCGTCTCGGCGTGCCCGGCGAGGACCTGCCCGGCAGCTGGTCGGCGACCGAGTTCGTGTCCTGGTACAGCGCACACCCCGACTCGGCGGCCGAGGGGTTCGTGTCCGGAGTGCGCTCGGCGGTCGTCATCGGTGTCGGGAACGTCGCCGTCGACGTGACACGGGTCCTCGCGCGCACGGCGCCCGAGCTGAGCCCCACCGACATACCGCAGGCGGCGCTCGGAGCGCTGGCGGCCGGCGAGGTCTCCGAGATCAGCATGGTCGGGCGGCGCGGACCGTCGCAGGCCCGCTTCACCACCAAGGAGCTGCGCGAGCTCGGCGCCCTGCCGGGAGCCCGCGTCAGCGTGGACGAGGCGGAGCTGGCCCTCGATCCGGCCTACCTCGATCCGTCGGGCCTTCCGGCCGCCCGGCGCCGCAACGTGGAGGTCCTGCGGGGCTGGGCGTCGGCGGCGCCGCCGGACCGCCCGCGCGTGATCCGGCCGCGCTTCTTCCTGCGGCCGGTCGAACTCCTCGCCGACGGCGGCCGGGTGGGGGCGGTGCGGTTCGAGCGGACGGTGCCGGACGGAGCGGGCGGGGTCACCGGAACCGGCCGGTTCGAGGAGATCGAGGCCCAGCTGGTGCTGCGCTCGGTGGGCTATCGCGGGGTGCCGCTGGACGGGCTGCCGTTCGACGCCGGCCTCGGCACGGTGCCGCAGCGGGCGGGACGGGTCCTGCGCGACGGCGTGGTCTCGCCGGGCGAGTACGTGGCGGGCTGGATCAAGCGGGGCCCGACCGGGGTGATCGGCACCAACCGCCCGTGCGCGAAGGAGACGGTGGCCTCGTTGCTGGAGGACGCCCCCGCGCTCGGACGACGGGAGGCCGCCGAGGATCCGCTCGCGGCCCTGCGGGCCGAGGGGATGCGCCCGGTCGAATGGGCCGGATGGCTGGCGATCGAACGGGCCGAGGCGGAACTGGGGGCGAGACTCGGCCGCCAGGTCGTCAAACTGCCCGGCTGGGACGCGCTGTTGACGGCCGCACGGACGGCGGGGTCCTGACGGTCATGGACTCCGCAGGACGACGAGCCGCTGGGTCGCCCGGGTCATCGCGACATAGCGGTCGACGGCCCCCGCCACGCCGTCCCCGAACTTCTCCGGGTCCACGAGGACGACCAGGTCGAACTCGAGCCCCTTCGCCGACTCCGGCGTCAGCGAACGGATGCGGTCGGTGGCCGGGAACGTGGCATCGCCGATGACGCAGGCGATCCCCTCCGCGTGGTCGAGGAGCCAGGCGTCCAGGACCGCGTCCAGCTCGGCGACCCGGCCGTGGACGACGGGAACGCCGGAAGTACGCACGGAGACGGGCACGTTGGCGTCGGGCAGCGCGGCCCGGATGACGGACTCGGCCTCCGTCATGACCTCTTCCGGCGTCCGGTAGTTGATGGTCAGCGAGGCGACCTCGATCCGGTCGAGCCCGGCCCGCCCGAGCCGTTCCCGCCAGGACTCGGGGAAACCGTGCCGGGCCTGGGCGCGGTCCCCGACGACGGTGAAACTGCGGGACGGGCAGCGCAACAGCAGCATCTGCCATTCGGCGTCGGTGAGTTCCTGGGCCTCGTCGACGACGATGTGCGCGAACGGCCCGGCGAGCGGGTCCGCTTCGGCGGCGGGCAGTCCGCTCTCGTCGACCAGGCTGTCCCGCAGGTCCTGTCCGCGCAGCATCGTCACCGCGCCCTCTCCGTCGTCGTCGGCCGCGAGCACGTCGTCGATGACGGTGGCCATGCGCTCGCGTTGCGCCGCAACGGACGCCTCGTGGCGCCGCCGGCGCCGGGACGCCTCCGGATCGCCGAGCCGTTGGCGGGCCGCGTCCAGAACGGGCAGGTCGGACACCGTCCAGGCGCGCGGGTCCTGACGCTGCAGACGCCGGACGTCCTCGGGGCCGAGCCAAGGGGCGCACAACCGCAGATAGGCGGGCACGGTCCACAGGTCTCCGACCAGGTCGGCCGCGTCGAGCAGCGGCCACGCCCGGTCCAGGGTGCCGACAAGCTCCCGGTCGTGCAGCAGTGACCTGCGCAGCAGTTCGGGCGGGACGTCCTCGTCGTGCCTGTCCGTCAGGATCGCGACGAGGGCCTCCCGGATCCGGTCGCGGGCGTCGTTGTGCGGGATGCCCGGCTCCGCCGCCTCGAAGGCCTCGGCCCAGTCGTCGGCGGTCAGTTGGACCTCGGCCCAGGGGGTCGTGACCGTCGTCCCGTGCGCGGGCGGCTCCTCGTAGAACCGGACGGCCGCCTCGACCGCCCCCACCATGTCCGCCGACGCCTTCAGCCGGGCCACGCCCGGGTCGGGTTCGGCCGTGGCCGCGGCCCCCTCGGGGACGAGGTCGCGCAGGGTGCAGGTCCGTACGCCCTCTTCCCCGAGGCTGGGCAGGACGTCGGCCACGTAGGCCAGATAGGGCTGGTGCGGACCGACGAAGAGCACTCCGCCGCGCCGGTGACCGAGGCGGGGGTCGGAGTACAGGAGGTAGGCGGACCGGTGGAGCGCGACGACCGTCTTGCCCGTACCCGGTCCGCCGTCGACGACGAGCGTGCCCCGGGAGCCCGCCCGGATCACGGCGTCCTGGTCGGCCTGGAGGGTGGCGAGCACATCCCGCATCCGGGCCGAACGGCTCGCGCCCAGGCCCGCGATGAAGGCGGACTGGTCGTCGAGGGCGGCATGCCGCTCGAGCCCGTCGGCGGTGAACACCTCGTCCCAGTAGTCACTGATCCGGCCGTCGGTCCAGCGGTATCTGCGGCGGCTCGCCAGGCCCAGGGGGCGGGCGTGGGTCGCGGCGAAGAAGGGTTCGGCCGCGGGGGAACGCCAGTCGGTCAGCAGTCGGCGGCCCTCGCTGTCGGTGAGGCCGAGGCGCCCGATGTAGACGGGTGCCGAGCCGTCCGCGGGCACGACGTGACCGAGGCACAGGTCGAGTCCGAAGCGTCGCAGCGCGCGCAGCCTGGCGGTGAGCCGGTGGATCTCCAGGTCCCGTTCCAGCACCTCCCGGCCGAGGCCGCCGGGTGCCCTGCGCTCGGCGTCGAGGCGGTCGGACAGTTCGGCGAGCGTGTCGTCCAGGCACCGCGCGACGGCCGCGAAGTGCCGCTCGTCGTCGGCGATCAGTGCCGGCTCCGCCTTGGCGGACAGCGGGCCGGCGAGACGGAACGCACGCGTGGTCAGGGGGCTCATGTCAAGGGCCCCGTTCCGGTGTCGACCGACAAAAGCACACGCACGTCGTGACTCTCCCCATTCCGCAGCTTCCGGCTTCGGCCAGCGATTCTGCGGTACGACGGGGGCCTTGCCGCAAGCCCCCCTGTGCGCTATAAGTTGAGAGTGGCAAGGGAGAGGTTTCCCCTTGCCCTTTCTTTTTTTGCCGGCTCTTTCTGCCGCCGATTTCCGTCGGCTCTGCCAGTCAGCTCTGCCTGTCCGCGCTGTCCGTTCACCCTGTTCGCCCTGCTCGCCCACTCATCGCGGGCGCAAGGGCGTACGGGCGGCCTGTGGCCGACGCGGTCAGGCGCGCTCGGCCTGCCGGTCCGCGGCCGCCAGGATGCGGTCGAGGAGTCCGGGGAAGAGCGCGTCGAGGTCGTCCGAGCGCAGGCCGTTCAGCTTCGCCGTGCCGCGGTAGACCTGACGGACGACCCCGCTCTCCCGGAGCACCCGGAAGTGGTGCGTCGTCGTGGACTTGGTGACCGGCAGGACGAAGTCCGAACAGGAGAGCTCACGGTCCTCGGCGGCGAGCTCGCGGACGATCTGCAGCCGCATCGGGTCCGACAGGGCGTGCAGCACCGACTCCAGCCGGATCTCCGCACGCTCGGGATGCGGCAGATCACGGCCACTGGTGGTGGTGGCGGCGGGCGTCACGGCGGCTCCCCTTCGTCCGGGGGCCTCGGCCTTCGCCCCTCACGTCCGGCATCGTCCGGCGGCTTCACCCGACGCGGTCATTGTACGAGACCCATCGTAGTTTGACACTCGCCGTACTACGAGGTTTATCGTACGAGTCCTGTACCGGTCCCGCCATGAATGGAGTCGGCCGTGAGCGCCCTCTTCGAGCCCTTCGTCCTGCGCGACGTCACCATCCCCAACCGGGTGTGGATGCCTCCGATGTGCCAGTACTCGGCCGCCCCCGAGGGCCCCTCGGCCGGCGCCCCGCACGACTGGCACTTCGCCCACTACGCCGCCCGCGCCACCGGAGGAACGGGCCTGGTCGTCGTCGAGGCGACCGCCGTCTCGCCCGAGGGACGGATCTCGCCGTACGACCTGGGCATCTGGAACGACACCCAGGTCGAGGCCTTCCGCCGCATCACCGGCTTCCTGGCCGCACAGGGGACGGTGCCGGCGGTGCAGCTCGGCCACGGCGGGCGCAAGGCCTCGACCGACCGGCCCTGGAAGGGCGGTGCCCCGGTCGGCCCGGACGCGCACGGCTGGCGCCCGCTCGCCCCGAGCGCGGTCGCGTTCGACGAGGGCCACCCGGTCCCCGACGAGCTGACGGTGGACGGAATCCGGGAGATCGTGGGCCAGTTCAGGGAAGCCGCCCGGCGCGCGCTGGCCGCCGGCTTCGAGATCGTCGAGATCCACGGCGCCCACGGCTACCTGATCAACGAGTTCCTCTCCCCCCACTCCAACCACCGCACCGACGCCTACGGCGGCTCGTACGAGAACCGCACCCGCTTCGCCCTCGAAGTCGTCGACGCCGTACGGGAGGTCTGGCCCGAGGAGAAGCCGCTCTTCTTCCGCGTCTCCGCCACCGACTGGCTGGAGGACGCGGGCTGGAGCGCGGACGACACCGTTCGCTTCGCCGCCGAACTGCACGAGCACGGTGTGGACCTGCTCGACGTCTCCACGGGCGGGAACGCCTCCGGCGTCCGCATCCCCGTCGGCCCCGGCTATCAAGTCCCGTTCGCTGCACGGGTGAAGAGGGAGACCTCCCTGGCCGTCGCCGCCGTCGGTCTCATCACCGACGCGGAGCAGGCCGAGAAGATCGTCGCCAACGGAGAGGCCGACGCGGTGCTGCTGGGAAGGGAGTTGCTGCGCAACCCCTCCTTCGCCCGTCTCGCGGCACGCGAACTCGGCGCCGAGGTGCACGTCCCGGAGCAGTACCACCGGTCCGTCTGAGCACCGGAGGGCAGTAGGGGTGCGGTGGGGCCGGCCTCGGCAGGCCCCACCTCGGCATGGCAGGACCGGGCCCGGCACAGCAGGACCGGGCCCGGCCGAAGTGGATCCCGGCCGGGCCCGGCCCCGTACGGTCAGGCGGCGCTCGGTGCCACCCGCCCGGCCGTCAACTCGACGGCTTCGGCCGCCCCGGCCGCGTCCGCCGTCTCCGCCACTCCCCCGCTCTCCGCCTCGGCGAGCAGCGCCATGAGGGTCGCGCGGGCGCGCGCCACGCGGGAACGGACCGTTCCGACGGGGCAGCCGCTGACGCGGGCCGCCTCCGCGTAGGGCAGGCCCATCATCTGGGTGAGGACGAACGCCTCGCGCCGTTCGACGGGGAGCGCGGCCAGCAGTTCGTGCAGAGCGACACCGTCCTCGAAGCCGGGCAGGCCGAGCGGCTGCGCACGCTCCACCGCGGACTGCCAGTTCTCGGCTCCGGCCGACCGCGGCCGGGCGGCGGCGTGACGCAGGCTGTCGATCACCGCGCGGCGGGCGATGGACAGCAGCCAGGTCCGTGCCGAGGACCGGCCCTCGAACCGGTGCAGGCTGCCCAGCGCCCGCAGGAACGTGTCCTGGGCGAGGTCCTCGGCGGCCTGGGGGTCGGCGGAGTGGTGGGCGACATAGCGCACGACGTCACGGTGCAGCGCGCGGACGAAGCACTCGACGGCGGCCGGGTCGCCGGCGCGGGCGGCCAGTGCCCAGGCGGTCGCCGACGCGTCGGCCGGCAGCGCCCGGCCGTCGCCGTCCTCGTACCGCCTCTCGTGTCCGTGGCGGGGGACGGGCAGGGCAGGAGTGATCACCAGGTGTCCTTCTCGGGTCGACCGTGGTCCGGACCGCGCGAGGCGCGGGAGTCCGGTGGCGGGGTGCGGCCGTACGGAGGTACGACCGATGCCCGAGGCCCTCGGGAGGCGCCTCGGGGAACCGGCTGTCTCAGGCGACAGCGGACCCCACGGGCGGCCCCCGCGAAGTGATCGCGTGGACGAGAAGGAGGAGGCGCGGGGCACGGTCCGAGGTGCGCCGACGCGGCCGGAGCACGGGCCGGTACGGCGGTTCGGGCAGGGCGAGCAGCAGCCGCAGGGGTGCGGCGAGCCGTCCGGCCATCGCCCGCAGGACGCGGAAGACGGCGCGCTCGCCGTGTGCGAGCCACAGGCCGCACAGCAGGGCCGCGAGCGCGTGGGCGGCGAGCATGCCGAGCGATGACAGCGAGCCCGTCCCGGCTCCCCCCGGGAACAGATGTGCCAAGGGGCCGGTCCCCATGGAACCCATGTCCATGGAGCCCATCCCCGACATCCCCCTACCCGTCGACCCCATGTCCATGGAACTCATGTCCATGGAGCCCATGCCCATCGAGCCCGTAGCCGTGGGCGTGAGGGACCGCGCGATCGAGAACACGATGTGGAGGGCGGCCTGCGCGAGGACCACGACGGACACGACGAGCGCGAGCCCGCGCTCACGTCCGGCCAGGCACCAGCCCGCTCCGGCCGTGCCCGCTCCGGCACCCGCCAGCGCCCACCAGGCCACCGGTGAGCCGGACATCATCACGTGTCCGAGCGCCGCGAGCACCACACAGACGGCCGCGAACATCACGGCCCGCAGCACGCGCGTGCACCACCCGGCAGTCATGACGGCCCTCATCCTCGCATCCGGCTTCCGGACGTCGGGGAGGGGTACGGAAACCACCGCCCGGACGGCGGGCGGGACACCCGTGATCCGGATCACGGAGCCCCCGGACACCACCTCGGCATGGAGGCCGTCGCCCGGGGTATCCGCCGGAACGCGGCGGGCGCACCGCCGGACAGGGCCACCCTACGTACTGTAGGGTCCCCGCGGTGAGCGTCGTACATCAGGGAGAGCCCGTGAAGGAACGTGACGCCGGGCGCGCGGCACGCGGACCGGGGTCCGTGCTGGCGCTGCTCGTACCGAGCCTCGGCATCGCCGCACTCGGCGTGTACCACCTGTGCGGGTTCGACCTGCACGCCCTGCACGGACGCCCGCACCTCGGCGACGGACTGACCATGGCCGGGGTGATCACGGCCCTGGTCTTCGCGGGCGCGGCGCTCGGCGACCTCCTGTGGTGGGCCACCACGCGCGAGCGCCCGCTCGGCGACGGCGGGAACCCGTGCCCGGGCGGACACCTCGGGAGTCCCGGCCGCGACCGGGGCACGTCACCGCGCCATTGAGCCCGTACGACTCGGCCCCGCGCGCCGGCTACTGAGACCGCGCGACGCGGCCCCGTACACCGGGCTGGGACGACCTGGACGCGTCGTCCGTATTCTCAACTCCTCCTTACCTCTTCACGGCGTCCCTGTCTGGCCATAACCTCACTCTTCCCTACAAGATGTAGTGTTCCGGCCTCTGTCCCCACCGGTTCTCCCGGCCTCTCCCCAAGGTGATGCTCCACGGTGTCCGTACAACAGTCAGCGCTCATCCCGGAACAACGGAACGCGAGCTCGCGCCGCGGGACCCGGTCCGGAGGAGCCGGTGACGGAATCCGGCCGCGGGCCGCCGCGTTCACGGTCTGGTACCTGCGGCTGCTCGCCGTCCTCAACATCGTCGCCGTGATCTCGCTGCCGTTCCGCGAAGAGGTGCACGAGCACAACGGCGGCGAGTTCTTCACCCCCTATCTGGCCACCGCCGGACTGGTCTCGGCGGCGCTGGCGCTGTTCCTCGCGCTCGTGATGCGGCGGCGCAAACGGGCCGCCTGGATCTTCAACCTGCTGCTCGCCGGACCGCTGCTCGCGCTCTACACGGTGGCACTGACCCAGGACCGCTACCAGCGGCACGTCTTCAACTGGATCTCGGCCCTGCTCACGGCGCTGTTCGTCGTCGCGCTCCTGCTCGGGCGCAAGGAGTTCCAGGCCGTCGGGGACCGCTCGAATCCCCGCCTGGCACTCGCCGTCGGCGCGGGCGGACTGCTCGTCAGCGCCACCCTCGGCACCCTGCTCGTCAGCGCCACCAACCGCGTGTCGGGGACGCCGCTCGGCGACCGGATCGCCTACACCCTGCTGCGCGGGATCAGTGTCGGCCCGCTCGCCGACCGGTTCGACACGGTCGTCGCCCCCCGGTGGGTCGACATCCTTGTCAACGTCCTGATGGCCGCCACCTTCCTGCTGGTGCTGTACGCGTGCTTCCGTTCCCCGCGTGGTCTCGATCTCCTCGGCGAGGAGGACGAGACCCGGCTGCGCGCCCTACTGACCCGGCACGGGGAGCGCGACTCGCTCGGCTACTTCGCGCTGCGCCGCGACAAGTCGGTCATCTGGTCCCCGAGCGGCAAGGCGGCGATCGCGTACGGCGTCCGCGGGGGTGTGACCCTCGCGTCCGGCGACCCCATCGGCGATCCCGAGGCCTGGCCCGGCGCGATCGACGCCTGGCTACGGGAGGCACGGCGGCACGCGTGGACACCCGCGGTGATGGGCGCCAGCGAGGAGGCCGGCACCGTCTACGCCCGGCACGGCATGGACGCCCTGGAACTCGGTGACGAGGCCATAGTGGACCGGTCCGACTTCACCCTTGAGGGGCGCGCCATGCGGGGCGTCCGGCAGGCCCACAAGCGCGTCCGGCGCGCCGGTTACACGGTCCGCGTACAACGGCACGAGGACATCCCCGAGGCCGAGATGGCCGCCCTGACCGACAAGGCGGACCAGTGGCGCGACGGGGAGACCGAACGCGGCTTCTCGATGGCGCTCGGCCGGCTGGGAGACCCCGCCGACGGACGGTGCGTGATGCTGGAGTGCCGTGACGGCGAAGGGGAACCCCGGGCCGTCCTGAGCTTCGTACCCTGGGGCGAGCGCGGGCTCTCCCTGGACCTGATGCGGCGCGACCGGAACTCCGACAACGGGCTCATGGAGTTCATGGTGATCGAGCTGCTGCTGAACGCCGAGGAGTTCGGCGTCGAGCGGGTCTCGCTGAACTTCGCGATGTTCCGGTCGGTCTTCGAGCGCGGCACCCGGCTGGGCGCGGGACCCGTGCTGCGCCTGTGGTGCTCGGTGCTCACGTTCCTCTCGCGCTGGTGGCAGCTCGAATCGCTCTACCGCGCCAACGCCAAGTACCGGCCGGTCTGGGAGCCCCGCTACCTCCTCTTCGAGAAGAGCGCCGACCTCCCCCGCATCGGTATCGCCGCGGCCCGCGCGGAGGGCTTCCTCGCGCCGCCGGCCCTGCCGCGGTTCGCCTCCCGGCGCCCCGGGAACCCGGACCGGCGGGCCCCCGAACCGCCCCTGGCGGCGTCCTCCGCCCAGTCCGGCCGCTCCGCGTCGTCCGCGCCGGGCGAGTAGAGAATCCCGCACGGGCCTCGGCCCCACGGACGCACGGCCGGGTACCCAGCAGGGTGCCCGGCCGGTCCGTTTCGCCGCCCGCCTCCCCGACCCGCCGCCGATTCGGCGGCCCCGCACCCCGTCGAACGTCGGAAAACGGCCGTTCGCTCGGTAATTGGCCGGACCCGCGCCATCGACGGGAGGGTTCACGGGCGTCACTGTCAGTGCCGTGGTGCACACTCACGATCAATGGCCGCTCGCAGGGGGAGGACACGTGTTCAGGGGGATCGACGAGGTCGACTGGGCCTCGATGGAGCATGCCTACGGGAGCGCCGCGGACGTGCCGGAGCTTCTGCGGGGGCTCGCCTCGCCACTCCCCCAGGAGCGGGAGACCGCGCTCGACGGGATGTACGGCGCGGTGCACCACCAGGGCGACGTGTACGACTCGACGCTCGCCTCCATCCCCTTCCTCTTCGCCCTGGCCGAGCACCCGGGACTCCCCGACCGGGGCGGCATCGTGGAACTGCTCGCGAGCATCGGGGACGCCGATGACGCGGACGGCGACGGCGACGGCGACGGCGACGGCGACGGCGACGGCGAGGATGCCTCGGGGGGCGCCCACGCGAGTGGTGGGGACGAGACGGGGGATCGGCCGGACGCGGAGGACTCCGAGGGCTCGGCGGACTCGGCGGACTCGGCGGACTCGGCGGAATCAGGGGACCCGGCGGAGGACAACCACGCGATGGCGCGCGCGGCGGTCCGGGCTCGGGCCGCGGTCTTCCTGGACCTCGTCACGGACGGGGACCCGGAGGTGCGTCGCGCCGCGCCCTCGGCGCTCGTGCGCTTCCACGGCGAACCGGGGCGCGTCCTGACCCTGTTGAGCGAGCGGCTGCGCGACGAACCGGAGGACGGCGTCCGGCTCGCCCTGGTCGAGAGCCTCGGGCTCCTCGGCCGCCTCCACCCGGTCTCCGCGGCCCCGGCGGTGGACCGCCTGGTCGCGCTGTGCGGCCCGCCGCACGACCCGGGACTGCGGCTCGCCGCGCTCGGACAGCTCGCCGCGTCCGCCGCCGACCGGCTGCCCGGCGACCTCGTGGCCACGGTCGTCGCACTGCTGCACACCAGGTCGCAGCGGATTCGGCCGTACCGCGAACCCGTCCGGACGTCGTCCGACACGCTCATCGGCAGTCTGCGCCGCATACGCCCCGCGGACGAGGAGGGCGCCCGGCTCCTGCGCACGCTCCATCAGGCCCTGGGCGCCCGCACCGACGACCGGATCGCCCTGCTCAAGGGCCAGTTGAGCAGCGAAAACTCGGCCGACCGCTGCAATGCCGTCTGGATGTCCGCGGGGTTGTTCCGTGAATGGCGGGCCGCCCACCAGGAGACGGTCGCGCTGATCGGCGAGCAACTCGGCTCGGACGACGAGCGGTTGCGCGCCGCCGCCGTATCCGTCCTGGAGTTCCTGTTCACCCTGGCGGCTCCGGCGGCCGACCGGCTGGCCTCCCTCGTCGCGTCCGGCACGGACCCGCGGGCCCAGGGCGCGACGACGCTGCACCGTCCGCTGCGGGCCCTCGCCCGGTGCGGGGACGCGCGCGCGGTGCCGGCTCTGGCCGAGGTGCTGCGCCGCCCGACCGTGCCGAACGAGACCGGGTACGCGATCGGATATCTGGGGCCGGCCGCGGCGCCGCTGGCCCCGCTGCTGCGAGAGCGGCTGGCCGAGGTGCCGCTGGACTCCCCGGACACCTTCCACCGCGCCGCGCCGCTGCTGTCCGCCCTCGGCTCACTGCGGTACGCGCAGGCCGTCCCCGAGGTGCTGCGCCTGCTGCACGGCACCTCGCGCGAGCCGCAGCTCCGAAACCCCTTGGTTGGGGCTCTGGCCGGGGCGCTCGGCGCGTTCGGGCCGGAGGCGCGTGAGGCCGTTCCGGCCCTGCGGGACCTGTTGGCGGGCGAGAACGCCGTGGCGGCCGCCGAGGCGCTGTGGTCCGTGGACGGAGACGCGGAGGCGGCCCTTCCTGCACTGCTCGCCGCGCTGCCCCCGGAGCCCGAAGGGGGCTGTCACCGGACGGCGGCCGAGGCCCTCGGCCGGATGGGGACGGCCGCCGCCCCCGCACTGCCCCGGCTGCGCCGTCTGGCGCGCTCCGCCGAGACCGGGGCGCGGACGGCCGCCGTCTGTGCCCTGTGGGACATCGCCGGGGATCCGGACCCCGTCCTGCCGGTGTTCCGCGACGCCTGGCGGCGGAACCCGTACACCCGGCGCACCATCGGCGCGTGCCTCGTCCGGATGGGAGGAGCGGGCACCCCCGTCCACGACCTCGTCCGTACGGAACTGGCCTCCTCCCGCCGCCACCGCGCCCGCGCAGGCGGCCACGGCAGCCACGACGTACTCGACGACGAACTGCTCCTGCGGGACTGCCGGGCGGTGTTGGAGGCGGCCTGACGAAGCCCGGGTCCGGTGAGCGGCTGGGTCCTCTCGGGATCCGGTGAGCGGTCGGTGCCGTCGGGATCCGGGGGGCGGCGGGTGCCGTCAGGGTTCGGTCGGCGGCCGGTGCCATCGGGGTCCGTCGGCGGCCGGTTCCGTCAGGGTTCGGTGAGCGGCCGGTGCCATCGAGGTCCGTCGGCGACCGGTTCCGTCAGGGTTCGGTGAGCGGTCGCGGCCGTCAGGGGTCGGTCGGTGGCCGGTGCCATCGGGACCCGTCAGCGGTCGATGCCATCGGGGCCCTGCCGGTGGTCCGTGCCGTCAGGGTTCGGTCGGTTGCCAGTACCGCCAAGGTGCGGTCGGTAGCCGGTGCCGTCGGGGTCCGGTCAGCGGTCGATGCCATCGGGGCCCTGCCGGTGGTCCGTGGCGTCAGGGTTCGGTCGGTTGCCAGTCCCACCGAGGTGCGGTCGGTGACCGGTGCCGTCGGCAGCCGGGCCGGGGTTCGGTCAGGTCGCCGTCCGCCCCCACAGGGGGCCGATCCGCTCCCATTCCTCGTCCCATCGGTGCATGCGCCGCCGTTCCAGGCGGCCGCGGAGAAGTCGGCCGACGGCGAAGGGGACGGCGGCCACGCCGCTGCCCGCGAAGAGGCCGATCAGGGCGGCGCGCAGCCTCGCCACGGCGACGGTGACGGGCCGGGTGACCAGACTCCCCTCGGCGTCGGTCCACACCAGGACCGGCGTGTCCGCGGTGGTGCCCGCCAGGACCCGCACCTGGCCGGAACGGGACGTGCCGTCCGGTGCCGTCCAGCGGACCTTCGTCCACACCGCGCGCCCTGCGGGCTCGCCCGCGCCCGCCTGTGGAGCGTCCTCCATGAGCTGGGCGGAGACGGTGCGCGACTCGGCGCGCTCGCGCGCGAGCGTGTCCTCCACGGCCCCCGCGGTCGCCAGACCCGTGACCGCGCCGCCGAGCACCGTGAACACCCAGGCCGCGAGCATGATCCAGGCCTCCAGGACATCGCTCCGCCGCCGCAGCGGGTTGCGCCGCCACCGCCACAGCAAGACCTCGGGACCACGGAATGCCGCCATCAAGGGCATCCTCCTCACGACCGCACGGACACACCACGTCTCCCTCCTTTACGTGCGCACCCCGTGCGCTGCTCACGCCCCCTCCCCGCCCCCTCCCCGCCGGCTCGTGCGGCGGCGGGAACCGAAGGGCCCTCGGCGCCGGCGGCGAGCGCCCTCGGCAGCCGGGTCCGCATCCCCTCCGCCGTCGACACGACCCGCCCGACCTGCGGAAACGCCGGCCGAAGGGTGACTGTCGGTGCCGGGGTGCAGACTGGCCCGTAGCGCAGACAACGACGTCGCGGAGGTGGCCGGTCATGGCCGACGTACTGCTCACGGTAGGCACCCGCAAGGGTCTCTTCATCGGGCGACGGCGCGGCGGCGCCTGGGAGTTCGACGAGAGTCCGTACTTCAACGCGCAGGCCGTGTACTCGGTCGCCATCGACTCCCGGGGTGAGCGGCCGCGACTGCTGGCCGGCGGGGACAGCGCGCACTGGGGCCCGTCCGTGTTCCACTCCGACGACCTCGGCCACACGTGGACGGAACCCGCGCAGCCCGCGGTCAAGTTCCCCAAGGAGACGGGCGCTTCACTGGAGCGGGTGTGGCAGCTGCACCCGGCGGCCGCCGAAGCGGACGTGGTGTACGCGGGGACGGAACCGGCGGCGCTGTACCGCTCGGAGGACCGGGGCGAGTCCTTCGAGCTCGTGCGCCCGCTGTGGGAACACCCCACCCGCTCGAAGTGGGTCCCCGGAGGCGGCGGCGAGGGGCTGCACACCATCCTCACCGACGAGCGCGACCCGCGGGCGGTGACCGTCGCCGTCTCCACGGCCGGGGTCTTCCGCACCGCCGACGGCGGCGCGAGCTGGGAACCCGCCAACTCCGGTGTCTCGGCGGTGTTCCTTCCGGATCCGAACCCGGAGTTCGGGCAGTGCGTGCACAAGGTCGCGCGTGACGCGGCGAACCCCGACCGGCTCTACCTCCAGAACCACTGGGGGGTGTACCGCAGCGACGACGGGGCCGGACAGTGGACCGACATCGGCGCCGACCTGCCGTCCACGTTCGGTTTCACCGTGGCGGCACATCCCCACCGGGGCGACACCGCGTACGTCTTCCCGATCAACGCCGACGCGGACCGGGTCCCGGCCGACCGGCGCTGCCGTGTCTTCCGTACGGAGGACGCGGGCACCACCTGGGAACCGCTGACGGCGGGGCTGCCCTCGGAGGACCACTACGGCACGGTGCTGCGCGACGCGATGTGCACGGACGACGCGGACCCGGCGGGCGTCTACTTCGGCAATCGCAACGGCGAGGTGTACGCGTCGGCGGACGACGGCGACAGCTGGGAACAGCTCGCGTCCCATCTGCCGGACGTCCTGTGCGTCCGGGCGGCGGTCCTGGCCTGAGGTCGGTCGGGGCCTGAGGTCGGTCTGGGCCTTGGTTCGGGCGGGGCCTTGGCTCGGGCGGGGCCTCGACGGCGGGGCGCCACCGTGGGAGCGGCAACAGCGGAGCACCGCCGGGCCGACGCGCCCTGCGGTGACCTCGCCCGGTGACAGGAGCCCGGCATCCGATCCGCCTGCTTCACCTGCTCTGCCTGGCCTGCTCCTCGGGGACTCCTCATCCGTCCAGCACGGCGGCCGCGATCCTCACCCGGGCGTCGATCGCCTTCTTGATCCTGGCCAGGGCGGCACTGTTCCGCTGGATCGCCTGCCGCTGCAGCGCGACGTCGACCGCGTACCAGACGCCGACGACGTTGTTCCGCCGCTTGCAGTCCGCGTCGGCGCGGGCCGCCTCCTTCTCCTTCGCCGACGCGGTCCTCGTGCGCCAGGCGGTGTCGCCGGTGGCCGCGAGCGGGTCGGGGTAGGAGAAGCCGCGGGTCTCCATGCACCGGGACCACTTGGCGAAGACGGCTTTGACCAGAGGATGTCGTCGTGAGGACTCGAAGCTGTCGATGTTGATGTCGTCGGAGAGCTCCGCGTCACCGCCGGCCTCCGGTCCCTCGGAGAGCAGCCGTGCCCGGGCTTCCCCGACACAGCCTCCGGCGGGGATCTTCCGGCCCTTGTAGACCTGCCCGCCGGCCGCGGTGGAGCCGGGTTTGACGTGCGGGTCGTTCGTTCCGGTCAGGACGAGCGTCGTCCTCGAGGACAGCGCGGCGGGAGCGACGGCCGTCGGGGCGGTCCTGCTGCCAGCCGGAGCGAATCCGTCGACGGCGGCGGTTTTGGGGTCGGTCACGCCGTACCGGAACTGGGTCGGGGTCTTCGGCCTGAACACCGGGGCCGGGGCGGGCGCCGTGTAGTGCAGCCCGAACCGGGCCATGCACTGCTCGGTCAGTCTGGCCTGGGCCGCGGTCAGCTCGTCCGACTGCTTGTCGCTCAGGAGGTAGGGGGCGATCGGCAGCGTCCGGTCGGCTGCCGTGATCAGCCGCGGCACGGAGGAGACCTCCGGCATGACGGTGGCCGCGCCCTCGGGCCGGGAGGGTCCGGAGGACGACGGCGAGGCGGAGGTGCAGCCCCCGGCCAGCAGCACGGCGGCCGTCGCCAGGACGACAGCGGCTTTCGGGTGACCGGTGGCGGGGGAAGCGTTCATGGGCCGGTGTGTCCTCGATGCCGTGGGTGGGTACTCAAGGAGGGCCGAGTCTGCGGCCGGGGGGTGCCCCGCCCGGTGTCTGCGGGCGGGGCACCCCCTGCGTGAGGCTGTGGTGGAGAACCTCAGCCGGCCGGGACGTCCTGCCGGGTCAGCCGAACTTTCCGGAGGCGTTCTCGTTGCGCAGCGTGGTGTTGAAGTTGCCGCCGCCGCCCGCGGCGAAGCGCTGGCTCGCACCGGTGTAGTTGACGTGGTAGTACACGGTGAAGGCGTTGTTGAAGTCCCAGTTGTCGACCGAGGCGGCGTTGTTCCGGACACCCTGGCCCGCGCCGTCGCTGCCGTTGGCGCTGGTCACGAAGGTGTAGCCGGAGTAGTTGGGGATGTTGGGGAACTGCTTGAAGAACGCACCCTGGTAGTTGGGGTGGTAGTAGATGCAGGCGTAACCGGTGGAGCAGGTCGTGTCGGCCGCCGAGGCGGGGCTGACGGTGAGGACGGTGGCACCGGCGGCCATGACGGCTGCGGCGGCTGCCGCGCGACGTATGTTCTTCACGGTGTGTCGTATCCCTTCCGGTACGGATGCGGGCAGTCGCCATACTCGCCAGCGTGTTCGGTTCGGGGACACCCCTTTTCATCCCGGTCGAAACGCGCAGGTGACCGGCGCCCGGGCCATGCGTCCGGCTTCAAGTGCCTTCTGCATGAGCGGCGTTGACCAGGGCGGAGCCGGTCGAGGTGCGGGTGTGCAGGATGAGTTCGCCCTGTTGGAGGGTGCTCAGCAGACCCGCGGCCCTCAGCGCGGAGAGATGGTGGCTGACCGTGGCGGCCGACACGCCCACCCGGCGCGCGAGTTCGCCGGACGTGGTCGCCGTCCCGGTGGCGATCAGGATGGAGGCGCGGGTGCCGCCCATGAGCCGGCCCAGCGCCCGGACCGTCACCGGCCCCGCCGTGCTGTCGTACCCGGCGGGGTAGACGAGGACGGGCGGCAGGGCGGGATCGGCGAGCGAGTTCGCGGGTCCCTGCCCGAAGTGCGACGGGGTCAGGAGCAGTCCGCGTCCGTCCAGATGGAGCGTCTGGTCGACGGAGTAGCGCACATGCAGGACGGGCGGCGTCCACCGCATGAGCGGCCGGTAACTGTGGAGGAGACCGTGGACTCCATCGTCGAGAAGGGCGCGGGTGCGAATGGCCCGGTCCGCCTCGACGCTGTTGCGGATCACATTCCAATGGGGCGCGATGGCGATAGCCTGATAGTCGCTCAAGAGGCGCCGCAAGTCTTCCCGGGCGGCGGGATCCGCTTCGCGCAACCGCTCCAGCCAGGCGGATCCCCGGCCGCGTTCGAGGCGGTCGAGTTGCCCGCGCAGAACGTTTCGGGGAGTTCCGGCCACCGACTCGATGATCGATTCGATTCCTTCGCGCCGCCGGTTTTCCGGAGTCAAAAAGTCCGGAAAATATCCCGAGGCCGGGATCATCGGCATCAGCATGTGCCGAATGCGCTGCAGCAGATCACTACGGGACGCATCCGCCCTGACCTGCCGATACCACGATTCGTACCGTGCCACGGCAAGTCGCCTGCGTAATCGGAAGACACTCAATACCAGCTCCCACATGGGATCCGGCGACGAGCTCACCCTGGTTTTCAAGAGATCTTCGGTCGTGAAATGAATCCGCAGCATCCCCCACCCCCACGAGCCCCCGTGACTCGCCGGTCATTGTCTATACCAGGGTCGACCGGACCCGCAAGAAAAATTCCCGCATTTCCGGATGCATTGAATCCCGCCGCGGACGGCGCACAGAATAGAGCCCTCATCGGCCCGTATCAGCCTTCGCCATCCGGTCGGTGGCTGAATTTCCACCAGCGTTCAGGGCGACCGGTCGGATCGCTCTCTCGCGGCGTATCCGAATCTACTCGAAATGCCGTATCCGCCAGACACACAAACGACCCATGCCACCGCGAGCCCGCACTACGTCGATCACTAACCGGCTTGAACTCACGGGGCACCCCCCCTCCGACAAACAAGCGCCGACTCGGCCAACCGGTCGCGCAGCGCCCCGAAGGCCGCCGCCCGGCGGGAACGCGGCCTCGACGGGTTCCGGATGCACGCGACACCGGGGGCCGACCCGTCGCCCGGCAATACGTCCTGGCTCATCGGGCGATGATGCCGGGTCGATTGATTCACGATCCTCAACCTGGCCGGTTCCGGCGTGCTTTCGGCGTATACCGGATACCAGAAGACACCCGTCCACTGATCAGCTCGCGCAATACCAGGTCTCGGCAGTCACCGGACAGGCCAACAGTGACCTTCCTCAAGACAGAAAACTTACTTACCGTCAGAACGCATGCTAATTTTGAGATGCTGCTCTGATCGGATTGCTGTGTCCGGGGGGAGATCCGATGGCTGACGCGCGGGGCGGGCTTGAGGGCAGAGAGCGGGAGGAGTTCGTCGGCGTCATCGTCGAAGAGTTGCTTCACTGCCGTTTCCTCGACGAGGGTACGAGCCGGCGCACCGTCGGCGAGCACCTCGGGCTCTCCGCCGAGTTGTGGGAGGGAACCCTGCCCGCGTTCAGGGTAGAGGTCGCCCGCCATGTCAGCCTGGATCCCGCTGGGCGGGTCTCCACGTTATGCACGGTGGTTGGCTGGTACGACGAACCTCGACGGGAGTCGCTCTGGCTGCGCCTGCGTCCATTCCTCGCGACGCGGCCGGCCGACGGACCGCATCATCGCACCCCGTTACCCAACAGAGCCCCCGACCACGCACCACGACCTGACCGACCTTCCCAGGGCAGGCAGGGCTACGCCGAGGGGCCAAGATCCCCCGGCAGCCCGGAAGACAATGGCACGGTGTCCTCTCCACCCGCGACGACACCGGCGGTCGCTCGACTTTCCAGCCCGTTCACCGCCGACGAACACCGGCGCGTCCAGCAATTGCTGATGCTCGATCCGACTGGACCGCAGCAGATGCACAAACTGCGGGACAGTATCGGCTTCGAGCTCGGTTTCCCCGTTCCCGGTGAGCCATCGACAACGCTCGATCTCTTCGATGTCCTCGTGGACTTCAACGCTCCGCCGGATCACATACCGCCGTCGGTGGTCGCCCTGGAATGGGTAGCGATGCAGACCCCGGACAAGACCGCGGCGCACAGGTGTCAGGAGTGGGCAGAGCGATGGGCCCGGGACCATGACTGTCTGCCCGCCCTGCTGCGGCGACGACAGGCGCGGGACAAATGGCAGGCCGATCCTCGCGTTCCACGCGCTCTGCTGATCATGGTCGAGCCGGCGGAGGACGGAAGCGACGATGTGACGGTCCGGTACTGGATCAACGACTTGGCCGGCCACTGGGCTCCTCGCGCGGGGGAGGCGGCCGAGACACACATGACTGGACTCGCGGCAGCGGTGGAACGCGCACTTGCCGAGGGAGAGCGGCTGTGGGCAGCCTCTCGAGGAGAACCGACGGACGAGTTGCCGCCATTCGTCGAGTTCATCCTGCCCTATCTGCTGCTCAACCATGACGTCGCGCGGCTGGAGATCGGTGCGGACGAGCCGGGTGGCGTGGCAATCGGGCCTCGGTACTGCGTCCACCTGAGAAGTCTCGACCGCTTGCGACGAGTGCCCCACGATCCGTTCATCGCGAACCGGTGGCGGCAACGATGGCAGGAACTGCATCAGCACGGAACACGGCTTCACCACTGGGCCCACGGCGACAGGATCTCGTTGGATCGCTGGTCACGGTCGCTGACGCACAGACAGCAGGGCTCCACTCCGTACACGGCATTGGCCCTGGATGCGCCGAGGCAGGGAAGCCAGGCCCTGACGGCCCTGAAGCGGGCGATCGCCGAGGGGTTCGGACTGGCCCTGTGGGACCGCCGCGGCAAGCTGGAACCCCAGAGCCGCGAGACGATCGCGGAGCTGCTCGACAGCACCCGGACGGCCCACAGCGTGCCCCGGCGGGTGCAGGAGATGCGGGCACGCGCCGAGGCGGACATGGACGGAGACGTGTTCCTCGGCCGCCATGTCGCCTGCCTGTGGGACGACCCCGACAGGATCGTCGACTGCCAACCGTGGCAGTCCGCGCCGGGCGACCGACCGGCGCCGGCCCACCCATCCGGGCCCGAACGTTCGCAAAGCTCGGCGCCCTTCGACAACTCGCCAGACGCAGCAGGTCTTCCCCGAACGCCCAACTCGTCGACCGCCGAGGAGGCGCCCCATGACGACCGGCCCGGCCCGGCCCGGTGACGGATGGCGAGTGTTCCACGCCACCGGACAAGCCCCCGACAACATGCCCTCACCGTTACCGAAGGCGCCGCCTTGGCGACAGTTCCAAGGCGGTCCGCCGCTTCCCCATCCGAACCAGTGGGACGCCGGATCCGCTCGACGGCTGGGTGCGAGCAACCGGCTCGCGCAGCTCGGGGACGCCGAGATCGACGTGGTGAACGCCGCGATCCTGCTGCGTCGCCCCCTTCTGGTGACGGGCCCTCCGGGGATCGGCAAGTCGACTCTGGCCTATCTCATCGCTCGGGAACTCGGGCTCGGGCGGGTACTTCAGTGGTCCATCGTGAGCCGTTCGACGCTGCGGAGCGGGTTGTACGACTACGACGCGATCGGGCGCGCCCAGACGGTGGCGGAGCTCGCGACACGTACGAACACGGCCGATGCGGCGACCTCGACCGGACGAGCGGAGCACGACGCGCCGCCACGGCCGACGGTCGGAGAGTTCCTGACCCTCGGTCCGCTCGGCACCGCGTTGCTGCCTTACCGGTCACCGAGGATCCTGCTCGTCGACGAGCTCGACAAGGGGGACATCGACCTGCCCAACGACCTGCTGCACGTCCTGGAGAACGGGGCGTTCGACATTCCTGAGCTCGTGCGGACCGGTGAGGACCATGTCGAAGTGCACACGGACGACCCGCAGGGGCGAACGGTGGTCCAGCGCGGACGAGTGGAATGTGCCGAGTTCCCGATCGTGGTGATGACCAGCAACGGGGAGCGAGAGTTCCCTGCGGCCTTCCGGCGGCGCTGCCTCCCCTTGGAGATGCGTCCACCGAGCCGGGAACTGCTGCTGGCGATCGTGGAGGGACATCTGCGGCACCGGCCGGACGGGCTGGAGGATCTCGTGGAGGACTTCGCCCAGCGACTCGGCAACGGTGGCACCCACTCGGTCGACCAGCTCCTCAACGCCGCGCAGTTGATCACACAGAAGGGTTTCCCGGCGGGGTCACGTGGCAGAAGCCTGATCGAGACGCTGTTGCGCGACCTGTCCAAGGGGCCCTAGTGGCACCCCCTGACGACGCCGACGGCATCCGGTCGCATGCGGCACCCGGCGCGCCGGACGCCCCATCTGGAACCCGTCCCAGTTCGCCCGACGCACGGGGGCACGCCGGCGTCGCCGCACCGGCCGAGCGCGATGCCGCGCCAGATGTGCTCTGGACCGAGCTCGCCGATGCCGCATGGCTGGGCGCACTCTGGATCGCGGCAGACCGCCCGCTGCCCGCGGCCGTGGCACCCACCGAGCCTGTCACGAACGAGCGTCCCACCGCATTCTCGAGACCCCCTCTGCACGCCGCGGCCGCGCTGGAAAGCGCGGACGCAAGTCTCGCCACAGCCAACCGGACAGCCGGCACCGGACCGTCCGGCGGGCCACCCCAGGTCCGCCCCGATCCGCACGGCGACCTGGAGCTCCCCCTGCCCCCACCTCGCCTTCCGCGCGCGCCGCTGAGGGCACAGGCCCCGTCCGGGACGCTGCCGCTCGCCCGCGCACTGCGCCGACTCGCCCGGCGGCGGCCCTCCGCCCATCGGCGAGAACTGGACGAAGAGCTGACGGCAGATCGCATACTCGACGGCGCTTCCTGGCTGCCCGTGCTGCGACCGGTGCCGGAACGCGCACTGGATCTGGTGGTCCTGGTGGACGCCGGCGACACCATGCGGGTGTGGGAACGGGAATCGCGCGCCCTGTACGAGCAGGCGGCTTTGTCCGGTGCGTTCCGGGACGTTCGCACCGTCTCCTTGTCGCTGCCCTCGGACGGCGCGGCGTCACTGCTGCGGCCGGGCGACCGTCGGGCATCGCCGGCCGAACTCCTGGACCCACGGGGAGAACGGGCGTTCCTGCTGGTCACCGATGGACTGGGCGAGGGTTGGGCGTCAGCGGGCGCAGACAGGCTGCTGCGGCGTCTGGCAGCCCGCGGCCCCTGCGCGATCGTCCATCTGCTGCCAACGCATCTACGCCACCGCTCCGCGTTGCGCCCCTTCCCCGCGACCATCGCGGCGAGCGGTTTCGGACGGGCCAACACGACACTGACACAGGTCGCGGACGAGGAACTGGACGACCCTCTGCGGTCGCGGCCGCCTGCCGAACAGAGCGACGAAGTGGTCGTTCCAGTGCTGTCGTTGAAGGCTGCGTCCCTGAGGACCTGGGCTGATCTGGTAGTCGGCGGCGCAGGCTCGGAGCAGCGTTGTCAGGTGGTCCAGGCGGGAACACTGGCCAAGGAGCCATCGGCTCCGGGACTCCGGTACAGCGCGGGCAGCGCCGAGGCCGCTGTACGCACCTTCACTTCACTCGCCACCCCCACTGCTCGTCGGCTCGCTTCACATCTCGCGGCCGTACCACTGGCACTGGATACCGTTCAGGCCGTCCAGCGCCTGATGTTGCCCCTGTCGGGTCCGGAGCACCTCGCGGAGATCCTGATGGGCGGACTGCTGGAATGGCCCGGCCGCGACGGCGTCACCGTCGACTTCGGCGACGGGGTGCGTGAGGCCCTGCTCGCCGGCGGGACCCGCTCCGAACTCGCCGCGATCGTCTCCTGTCTCGTCGAACTCCCGCCCGGCCGGCCCGACCCGCGAGCGATCCGGCTGCGCGCTGCCCTGACAGACCCCGATCTGGCACCGCTACCGGATCCGAACAGCACCGACCGAGCCTGGGTGCGGCTCGAACTCGCCGTGCTGGAGGCGCTGTCAGGGCCGCATGCCCGGCGCGCACGCAGGCTCCGTGAGGCCCTGGAACATCCCGACCCGCCGGCCTCGGCACCCACGCGGCCCGACTCGAAAGGTGGCAGCGCGATGGCTCCCGAACCACCCCGCTCCGTCGGCGGCCGCCACGGTCCGCCGGGCATCAAAGGCCCCATGCCGCCGCGCAACGCCCACTTCATCGGTCGCGACGACATGCTCGCGACCGTCGCCGAGCAGTTGCAGCACGGCGAACTCGCGGCAGTCCTGCCCCACGCGCTGCATGGCACGGGCGGCGTCGGCAAGTCGCAGATCGCCATCGAGTACGTGTATCGGCATCAGCAGGAATTCGACGTGGTCTGGTGGATCCCGGCCGAGCAGCAGTCGATGGTGTTGTCGGCGTTCGCGGGTCTCGCTCGCGCACTGGGGCTCACCGTCGGACCGCAGCCGGGTACCGCCGTACCACGGGTACTGGAGGCACTCAGGGACGGTGACCGCTACGGACGGTGGCTGCTGGTCTTCGACAATGCAGAAGACGTCGACGGCGTAAGCCCTTTCATACCCACGCGTGGCAACGGGAAGGTCATCGTCACCTCACGCAACCAGGCCTGGGTCGGCGTGGCGAACACACTCACGGTCGATGTGTTCCGCCGGGAGGAGAGCCGAGACCTGTTGATGCGCCGCTCGCCCACACTCGGCGTGGACGAAGCGGACCGGCTCGCAGCCGCCCTCGGCGATCTTCCACTCGCCATCGAACTCGCCGCAGCCTGGCACGCGGCCTCGCACATGCCTGTCGACCGCTATCTGGTGCTCCTGGAGCACCATCGTGCCGAACTCGACGCGAGCGGGCTCGTGCACGACTACCCGTCTTCGGTCGCCGCCGCCTGGCGCATCACGCTCACCCATCTCCAGGCCGAATCTCCCGGCGTGTACCAGCTCCTCGGAGTATGCGGCTGCCTGGCCGCCGAGCCCGTCCCGTTGAGTATCTTCCGCAGCGGCGGGCGCATCAGCGTCAGTCGTGAACTCGACCCGATCCTGCGCGACCCGATACGGCTGTCCCGCGCCATCCGCGAGCTGTCGAAGTTCTCGCTCATCCGTGTCGACCACCGTCGCGACAGCATTCAGATGCACCGCCTCATGCAGAGCGTCCTCCGTACGACCACCGACCCCGCGGAACGCGAGGGACTGGTGCACACCGCACACTCCCTGCTCGCGGCCGCGAAGCCGGCAGGCAGCCCGTCGTCGCCCGGCCACTGGGACGGCTACCAGGCGCTTCTTCCGCACGCCGTGTCGTCGCAGGCGGCCGCGAGCCATGACGGCTGGGTTCGCGACCTCGTCGCGAACCTCGTGTACTACCTCTACTACTGGGGCGACCACGAGCAGGCCGTCGACCTGGCCGGGCAAGCCTGGGGCTACTGGAACGAGGACGACGGCGAGCCGGACACACTCGTCATCCAGATGGCCAAGCTGTACGCGTTCTGCCAGCGGATCATCGGCGTCGACCGGGACGCGTTCTCCCTCAACGAGCGAGCACTCGCCGTGTCGCGCAGCGCGAGCGTCCCGGAGGAGGAGCTCATCGACTCGATGTGGCAGATGGCCTTCGCCCACCGCTACCGCGGCAACTTCAGCGCCGCCCGGGCACTCGATCAGGAAGCCTTCGAGCGTGCCCGCAATCTGTTCGGTCCCGACGACCCGGACACCCTCAAAGCGGCGCACAGCTACGGCGTCTCGCTGCGGATGTGCGGCGAGTTCCAGACCGCCCGCGCGCTCGACGAGGAGACCGCGCGCCAATGGGAACTGGTCTACGGACACGCTGACGGTTTCACCCTGAACACCAGGAACGGACTGTCGATAGACATCCGCGAGTGCGGCGACCACCCACGTGCCCGCCAGCTCCAGGAGGACGTCCATGCCGCCTACAGGGCTGCGTTCGGGTCCGAGAACCCGGCGACGATCCGGGCGGCACGCGACCTCGCCGTCTGCCGTCGCCGGGACGGGGCGCTGGACGCCGGCTGGGAGCTCAGCGAGCACGTGCTCCAGCTGTTCGTCGAGAAGTGCGGACGCAACCACAGCGACACCCTTGCAGCGGCGGTCAACGTCATGGTGGACCGGCGCATCGGTGGCGAACTCCACCAGTCGCGCGAGATCGGCCAGGACACCGTGAACCGCTATCAGGAAGCCCTCGGCCACGACCACATGTACACGCTGATCACGATGGCCAACCTCGCTGCCACACATCGCGCACTCGGCCGGACCGACCTCGCGCGCGCCCTCGACGACATCGCACTCGCCGGGCTCAGATCGACCGTCGGCCCCAACCATCTCAATACCCTGATCGTGACCATGGGGCTCGCGGCAGATCTGCACCTGGAGGGCGAGCACGCCCACGCGGTCTCGGTCCAGGAGTCGCTGTTGCCACAGCTCACCAGGGTGTGCGGCACCGACCACCCGGTGACCCTGGCACTCCACGCCAACCTCGCCACCGATCTGACGGCCCTCGGCCGGAGCGAGTTCGCCCACGACCACACTCGGACCGCCGTCGACGGCCTCGCCCACGCAGTCGGCACCGGCCACGACTGGCTGCTCGCGGCCCGGGACGAGCGGCGCATCGAATGCGACACCTCGCCGATGCCACTGTGACGGACGCCAGACCACGTCAGCGGGCGAAGGAGGACCTCTTGACCACCGTCGTTTTCGTCCACGGGACCGGCGTACGCGAACCTGCTCTGAAGACACTGATCTCCCGTGTGGACGAGGGACTGCACCGCGTAGCACCCCACGCACGGCTGATCGCCTGCGACTGGGGCTCCGCACACGGCGCCACCCTGGCAGCGAACGGCGCCAGCATCCCGGGCGACGACGGCCGGCACCGCGGGGCCCGTGCCCCGGCGCACACCGGTGACCAGGCCCGCGCCGCCGAGTGGGAACTCCTCTACAACGACCCGCTCGCCGAGCTCCGCCTGATCGGCGCGGCAGACGCACCTTCCGGCCCCCTGCCTCCACATGAGGTCCCTGCCGACACGGCGATCCGCCACAGGCTCACCGAGCTGCTCGCCGACTCCGGCAAGCTGGAGGCGATGCTCCGGTTCACCGCCGCGTCGCACGGCGAGCAAGCGGTGCTCTCGCTCCTCGACGCTCCCGAACTCGGGGAAGCAGCACGATCGGCCGAGGCCGACACACTGGCGGAACTCGCTGCGCGCGCACTGGTCGCACGCGTCCTCGCCGACGCATCCGAGACCGGGGATCCGCTCTGTCCGACCGCTGATGACCGGGACGAGGCGATCGCGGTGCTCACCGCCCATCTCGGCGGTCGTCCTCCCGGCTCCGAGCGGGGACCGGCCCGCTTCCTTCTCCGGGCAGTTGCCCCACTCGCGTCCCGAGCAGCCGTCCGCCGCCGATCGTCCATCACCCGCGCGACCCACCCCGCGGCCGGCGACATCCTTCGTTACCTCGCCCGCGGCGACGCCCACCGCACTCACCTGGCCGACCTCATCCGCACACAGCCCTCGCCCGTCGTTCTGCTGTGCCACAGCCTCGGCGGCGTCATCGCCGTCGACACCCTCGCCACCCACTCCCTCCCCCAGGTCACCCTTCTGGTCACAGCCGGCTCCCAAGCCCCTTTCCTGTACGAGACCGGTGCCCTTCCCTCCCTCAGGCACCCACGGCCCCTGCCGCCCTCGTTCCCCGCGTGGCTCAACATCTACGACCCTCGCGACCTGCTCGCCTTCGCCGCCCAGCCCCTCTTCCCCGCACACGCCACCGATGTCCCGCTCTCCAGCGGACAACCGTTTCCCTACGCCCACAGTGCCTACTGGACCAACCCGGCGCTGTACGAGGCGGTAGCCAGGCGTCTGACATGAAGTCACCCAGGCGACCCGCGTACGAGGAGCACGATGACCAATTCGGCCGCGTCGCCCGACGCTGTTCATGCCCTGGTCGTGGGGATCGAGACCTACGCCTTCGGATCACGTTGGACGCTTCCGGGTCCCTCCGACGACGCTCTGCGCTTCCGCGAATGGCTGCTGGATCGCGAAGTCCCCGATCGCAACATCCGGCTCCACCTGGCCCCGGCTCCTGGCTGTGCACCGGACCTGCCCTACCGCTCATGCGATCGGTCGGCTCTGCGCCGCACGCTCGTCCAGGACCTCCCCGCCGCCTCTTCACAGATGCTCTGGGTGTTCTGGGGCGGTCACGGCTACCTCGACAGTCGAGGCCACCTGCGCCTGTTCACAGCCGACGCGTCCGAACGTGACGCCCTCAACATCGATCTGGACGATGTCCTCACCTACTACAACAGCATCGCCGTCCCCCACCACCCGGAACAGGTCTGGGTCGTCGACGCATGTGCGACGTTTCAGCAGGAGATGCGGCTCGCAGTCGCCCCGCCGACCGAGACCTTGCCGCACGCCGAGCCCGCCGACCGGTCGCGCCAGATCCACCTTCACGCGGCCCGCCGAGGACAACGCGCCGGGAACCTGCCGACAGACCGCACCGGCCACTTCTCCAGCCTCGTTCTGAGGCACCTCCACCTTCGGGACGACGCGATCGCTCCCCTCGACTCCGCCTTCGTGGAAGCTGTCGAGCGCGAAGCCCGTGCGGCCGAGAACGGAACCGTGCCCGCCTGGACACGCATGCGAGAGCCCGGACGGGACGTCGAGTTCGGCTCACTGGCGAGTACCGGACCACCGAGCCCCGTGCCCGCCACGGACCACATCATCAGCGGCCTCGTCAATGCGTTGTGCGAACGCCCTTGGGCATCGGATCCGGACATCCGGCAGAACCTCGTGGACGCCCTGCCGCGTCGGCTCCGCGAACACGTTCCGCGCTCGCGAACGTCCCGGTCGGATCTCGTCGGCATCGTGGTCCATCTCAGCAAAGTCGACGGGGGTCTGGACGCGCTGCGCGTGGCAATGACGATCGTCGACGGCTCCCGTTGAGACTTCTCGGAGGTGCCATGAGATGCCCTTGATTTCTGTTAGCCTCACGCGTGACCTGCCCACCCCCCAGGGCCGATGGCGTTTACCGCGAGCGTATGCCCTGCACCTCGACCGCGGTTCAGGATCAGACTCGAGGTGAGTTACCGAAGTGCCGCATCTGCCATCGGAACCTGTGGGCCGCTGGGAATCGGACCTGCCCGACATGGAGTCCGTGTCGCTGCAGAATCTGCGCACCGCCGCGCTGCCGACGCCCGACGAGCGGCTCCTCGACGAACTTCGCCGCCCCCGCGCCAATGCTCTGGGCGGATCGAATCCGGGCCGCGCCGAATAACAGCGCACAATCGGAGCAGACATGACTGCCCACGCTTCGTATCCCAGTCTGGATTTGTCACACGGAGACTTCGATGCTCTCGCGTCAGGCGGGGCCACTTCCACAGCCCTTGCTTTTCTCGAGAAGGGGGAACGAACGCGTCGACTCCTGCTGCTCAAGGGACTCCTCGACGCTCTCGCCGACCGCCCGGAGCTCATTGCGCGCGTTGGCCCGTGGACCCAGGCCTGGAGCCTTCTCGAACGGGTTGCCCGAACGGCACCCGAAGTCGCCGATGAACTACTCACCAGTCCGCAGACCGGCACCTGGTTGGCCCATACGCTGCGCCGCCTGCACCGGCAGAACACGCATGCGGACATGTGGACGGACACCGGGCGCCTCTTCGCTCTCGCCGCCGCTGCCGCACTGCGCTGTGGAATCGACGCGGATCTGCCCGTGCCGCTGCGGCACGGCAGCCTGTCGCTCCCGAGCGTCGGGCTCGTGACGGTCCCCGGACAGCACGCCGAGCACAGTGTGGGTCGACTGATCATCAATCAGGGCGCGTTCGCCCTGACCACGGATCAGGGAACCTCGCCCACCACGTCCTTGACGTCACCGGCGGCTGCCCATTGGACGCCGCTGCGAACCCTTGCTCCCGGCACCGTCACGCTCGACGATCTCGACCCGTACCGGGACCTGGACGAACCAGTGGCTCCCCAGCCCCTTTCCGCCGGCGAAACGGCCGGCTGGCAGAGCTTGTACGCCGAAGCACACGCCATCCTCACCGCAGACGCACCAGCACATCCCGACACCCGCGACTTCCTCGTCGCCGGAACCATGGACGCGGGTCGAATCCGCACCATCGTTCCGTGGCAGCCCAAGGACGCGGGCGACAACGGGGTGCACCGCCCGCAACTCTCCGCCTCCACCGGTGACGCCTACGCCTCCATGATTATCTCGCGACCGCCGGATGCCGTCCGGCTCGCCGAGACGATGGTTCACGAATTCCAGCACAGCAAACTCGCCGCCCTGCTCCACCATTTCCCCCTCCTCGACGACGATCGGGCCGAACGCTTTTACGCCCCTTGGCGCAGCGATCCCCGCCATCTCACCGGGCTCCTGCACGGCGCCTACGCCTTCACCGGAGTCGCCGGTTTCTGGCGACTCCGCATGCGCGACGCGTCAAGTGACAGAGCCGCGCGGGAATTCGCGGCGTACCATTTCGCCCTGCGCCGTCTCCAAGCTCGTCTGGTCGTGAGGACGCTGGGCCAGTCGGGCCGACTGACTCCGCCCGGATGCGTCATCGTGAACGGTCTGGCCCTGACGCTCACCGACTGGCTCCACGAAGAGGTACCTGAGCCCGCTCTCTACCGCGCGCGCACCGCCGCCCGGCTGCACCGCACGGAGTGGCGCCTGCGCAACCTCCGCCCGCCGCTCCACGATCCCGTACCCTCGGACGACTCGTGGCCTGACCCTCGTACTCCTGGTTTCGCCCATGTCTCGGCGCACCCGACGACCGCCGACGAGTTGCTCGCAGCGGGAGACCCCGCTGCCGCCCGCTCGATGTATCACGGAGCCTCGCCGCACGACCCCTCCGTCCGTGCGGGCGTCATCGTCTCGACCGCACTCGCCTTCCCCGGTCGCGCGGCGGCCGCGGCACTGGCCCGTCCCGAGTTGGATCACGTCCCCCAACCCTCTTGAGCAGTGACCTGACGATCGGCATGGCCTCGTGGAGGACTGACGAGCCACACCACCGCGCGAGGGAGAATGTTCCCCATCGATGGACAGAACCCTGCCCGCCTCCGGGACAGCTGAGGGTTGGATCTGCCCACAACTGCGCGCTCGGGTAAGAGAGTTCCTTTCCAGCCAAGGACAGGATGGCGAGGGTCCTCGGTCTGCGCCCGAGGACCCTCACATTAGGCCAGTTGCAAGTTCACCTGTTCGGCTATTCGGCGGGGAAGGAAAGTCATTCGTCCGACTGAAGGGCCCGGACGTCGTCGAAGGGGTGCTGGAAGGCTCGCAGGACGTTCCGGCAGGCAGGTAGCTAGGTGCGTCCGGCCGGGACGCGAACGGCTCGCGACGCCGGGACGCGAGGTCCGTCGTCCACCGAGGCCCTGTCGACGTCGTCGCGCGCGAACCCCTCGATCGAAGCGCGCCCAACGGCCCACCGTGGCAAGCACCTTGCGCCCGAAGGCGTCCGATTCGGCAACGAAACGGTCATCCCCGGTCGCTGGACGGCCACCGGTTTGATCTCGGCCATGTGTACGGCAGTAGGGTGACGCCGTGGCACCACGACCGTTGCATGAGATCGTCGAACCGGGCTGGGCGAAAGCCCTGGAACCCGTGGCCGGACGGATCGCCCAGATGGGCGACTTCCTGCGCGCGGAGATCGCCGCGGGACGCACCTACCTGCCGTCCGGGGCGAACGTCCTGCGGGCCTTCCAACAGCCCTTCGACGACGTCCGCGTCCTCATCGTCGGACAGGACCCCTACCCGACCCCGGGACACGCGGTGGGACTGTCGTTCTCGGTGGCCCCCGAGGTGCGCCCGCTGCCACCCAGCCTGATCAACATATTCCGCGAGCTGAACACCGACCTCGGGGCGCCACAGCCGTCGACCGGTGACCTCACCCCCTGGTCGCAGCAGGGCGTGCTCCTGCTCAACAGGGCCCTGACAACAGCGCCCCGCAGCCCCGCGGCCCACCGCGGCAAGGGCTGGGAGGAGGTCACGGAACAGGCCATCCGGGCGCTGGCCGCGCGTGGCCGTCCCCTGGTGTCCATCCTGTGGGGCCGCGACGCGCGCAATCTGCGCCCGCTGCTCGGCGATCTCCCCTCCGTGGAGTCCGCGCACCCCTCGCCCATGTCGGCCGACCGCGGCTTCTTCGGTTCGCGCCCCTTCAGCCGCGCCAACGACCTGCTGGCCAGGCAGGGAGCGGAGCCCGTGGACTGGCGCCTGCCGTGACCCCCGACGGCGTGCACGGCGAACCCCGGGACGGGCAGGGCCCGTCCTTGGTGCTGGCCGTGGACTCCGGAGGCTCGGGGCTGCGGGTGGCCCTCGCCGCGTGCACGCCACCGGTCGACGCCCCCTTCCCCGCACATGGTGGGGCCGCGCCGTCTCCTTCCCCGGCCCCGCTGGGTGCGCCTCTGACCTCCACGGAGCCGGTCCGTACGGGCCCCGGCGGGATCTCGGCCGCGCACCTGCTCGAACAACTGCTGCCGATGGCGCGGCGGTTGATGACGGAGGCCGGCGCCGAACGGCTCGGAGCCGTCGCCGTGGGGGCGGCGGGCCTGGCCACCCTGGGCGACGAACTGCGCGCCGAGCTCCCGACTGCGCTGCGGCGTGAACTGGGCGTCCGGCGGCTCGCCCTGGCGGCCGACGCGGTCACCGCGTACACGGGCGCCCTGGGCACCCGGTCGGGTGCCGTGATCGCGGCGGGCACCGGCATGATCGCGATCGGCACCGACCTCACGTCCTGGCGCAGGGCCGACGGATGGGGTCACCTGCTCGGCGACTGCGGCGGCGGAGCCTGGATCGGCCGCGCCGGTCTGGAGGCGGCCCTGCGCGCCTTCGACGGCCGCCCCGGCGGCTCGGGCGCGCTGCTGTCACGGGCGGAGGAGATGTTCGGACCTGTGCCGGGACTGCCCGGCCTGCTGTACCCGCGCACCGACCGGGCCGCCCTGCTCGCCTCCTTCGCGCCGGAGGTCGCCGACCGCGCCGCCACCGATCCCGCGGCCGCGGACATCCTGCGGGCCGCCGCGCGCCACATGGCCGAGTCGGCCGCCGCGGTGTGCCCGGCCGACGGCGAGCCCTCGCTCGCGCTCACCGGGGGCGTGTTCAACATGGGCGACGCGCTTCTCGGGCCGCTCGGTGAGGAGTTGGCGCGGCGGCTGCCGCACGCCCGGCGGGTACCGGCCGCGGGCGACCCGCTCGACGGCGCCCTGCGGATCGCGGCCGACCTGGCCGCCGACCGGCTCGTGCTGCCTCCGGACGAGCGGATGCTGTTCGTGGCGGCCGAAAAGCCGTACAGGGACATTCATGACCCGAATTCCCCGCAGGTCTGACAAGTCGACGCGTACCGATCACTTCTGATCCGCTCGTAACTCATCAGACAAAAGCGGACGGATACCGCTCACCTGCACCCTCCCCGAACAGGGGAACCCGAGAAACCAGTAACATGCGGCGCCATGAGCTCCCCCACTGGGCCCGCGTCCGGCCTGCCAGTACGAATGCCGCGACCCCGCCAAGCCGGGCGGCACCGCCGTCCGGAACCTCTGGCGGCTCCTGAGGGCGCGCCCGCGCTCGTCCTCGCGGTGCCGGGCACCCCCAGCGCCGCCACGCGCAGCCTCGCCGAAGAGGTCGTGAGCATCGCCCGCTCCGAGCTCCCCGGCCTCGATGCCCGCATCGGTTACGTGGACGGGGACGACGAGTTCCCCACCCTGCAGTCCGTGCTGTCCCACGCCGCCGAGGAGCGCACCGCGCGCTTCGAGCAGGCCCGCGCCGCCGGCTCCGACGTCTCCGAGCCCGACGGCCCCGTCGGCATCGTTGTCCCGCTGCTCGCCGGCCCGGACAACGCCCTGCTCCGCCGGATCCGCCAGGCGGTCATGGAGAGCCGCGTCGCGGCCGAACTGACCGACGTCCTCGGCCCGCACCCGCTGCTCGCCGAGGCGCTGCACGTGCGCCTCTCCGAGGCCGGTCTGGCCCGCGCCGACCGCGCCCGCCTGTTCACCGTGGCGACCGCCGCGGACGGCATCGTGCTCGCCACCGTCGGCGGCGAGGACGCGGTGCAGGCTGCCGGCATCACCGGCATGCTGCTGGCCGCGCGGCTCGCCGTGCCGGTCATGGCGGCGGCTCTCGACGAGGAGGGCTCCATCGCGGCCATCGCCGAGCAGCTGCGCGACTCCGGTTCGCAGCAGCTCGCGCTCGCCCCGTACCTGATCGGTCCGGAGCTCGACGCGGGCCTCCTCGAGGCCGCTGCCAAGGAGGCCGGCTGCAGCGCCGCCGAGGCGCTCGGCCCGTACCCGGCGATCGGCAAGCTCGCGCTCTCCCAGTACACGTCGGCGCTGGGTATCGCCCCGCCGCAGAACCAGGGAGCGCCGGCCTTCTAGTCGGCCGCCTCACCCGCACCACCCGTACCGCCCGCACGTCGAAAGGGCCCGCTCCTGAATCAGGAGGGGCCCTTTCCCATGGGCGGAGTACGGCTTCCCAAGGGTGGAGTACGGCTTCCCAAGGGCGGAGTACGGCGTGGCACACCATCCGGCACGCCTCCTACGGGCGGCCGGCGTGCCCCGGGGGCGCGGACACCGAGTACGGCCGGACGGGCCGGAAGCACGGCCACCCCAGGTGCGGCCGGACGTGGCGGGGACCCGGACACCCGGGTGCGCCCGCCGGGATCAGCCGAGGACCACGCAGGACGCCGCCGGCGCCGCGATCGAACCGGCGCGGTGCGGGACGCCGGTGTCCGGATCGACGTTGAACCAGGTCACGTCGCCGGAGCGCTCGTTGGCCGCGTACAGGAAGCGACCCGAGGGATCGAGGGTCAGCGCGCGGGGCCAGACCCCGCCGCAGGACACCTCTCCGACGAGCGTGAGCCCCTCCCCCGCGGCGTCGACGCCGAGCACGGAGATGGTGTCCCGGCCCCGCGTGGCGGTCCACACGAAGCGGCCGTCGGGCGCGACGACGATGCCCGAGGGGTAGGCGTCCCCGTCCGGGGCGCCGGACAGCACGGACGTCTCGCCCACGGGCCGCAGCGAGCCCACGGCGCCGTCCCAGCGGCAGACGGTGACGGTCGGAGCGAGTTCGTTGAGGACGTACGCGTATTCACCGCCGGAATGAAAGGCCAGGTGGCGCGGTCCGGAGCCGGGACGCAGGGCGGTCTCGCGGTGCAGGGTGAGCTCGCCGCCGTCCAGAGCGCACACCCGGACCGAGTCCGTGCCGAGGTCGACACTGACCGCCCAGCGGCCCGTGGGGTCGGGCTGGACCTGGTGGGCGTGCGGGTCCCGCTGCCGCTGGGCGTGCGGACCGGATCCGGTGTGCCGGAGCACGCTGGAGGCGGCGGGCGCCAGCGCCCCGCCGGGCCGGACGGCCACCGCGCTGACACTGCCCGAGCCGTAGTCGGCGGTCAGGACGTGCCCGTCGAGGACGCTGAGGTGCGTGGGTCCGCTGCCGCCGGTCGGGGTCGGCGGACCGGTCAGTTCCGGTCGGTCGCCGTGCACGCGGTAGGCGGCGACCGCGCCCTCGGCGGTCTCGCTGACCGCGTAGAGGACGTCGCCCGCGTCCGCGAGGGCGAGGTACGAGGGGTCGGGCACGTCGTCGACCGCGCTCAGGACGGTCAGCGCCCCGCTGTCCGGATCCACGTCGGCGGTGAGGACGCCGAGGCCTCCCGCCGCCGTGAACGACCCGATGAACGCCCGCTGCCGCCGCCCGCCGTCGTCCGCCACTTCTGTTCCCCTCTCGGTCCCGCGTAACCGTCGGGGCGACGGTAGCAGCCGGAATGCTGCGGTCTAGACCAAGGTGCGGAGCGGTGCACTGAGCAGCCGAAACGGGTCCCGGTCCGCCGGCTGACCGGGACGACGGGGGCGTGTCACAAGCACTCCAGGGCCACGAGGGCGTACCGCACGCGGACCGGGCACACACCGCGCGCTCCGCCCGAGTCCGGCCGGACAGCCCGCCGAGCCCGTACGGCGACCGGCCGGACAGCCCTGCGAGTCCGTACAGCGACCGGCGGGCCTCGACCCGGAGTGCGTACGACGGCCTGCGGGCCTCGACCCGGAGTCCGTACGACGGCCATAGCGCGCCGCTGGACGGCCCGCCCGGCCCCTACCGCACCGAGGGCTCCCCAAGCCGTCCAACGGGCACCCAGACCCCGTAGTGGATCTTGTAGACGGCCCGACCCCTGTAGGAATCCGGACGCACGAAAGGGCCCCTGGAATGCCGGAGCATCCCAGGGGCCGAAAGACAGTGCCGCGTCGACGTCGGAGCGTCAGACGCCGACGAGCTGCGACTCGCGTGCCGGACCGCGCAGCGGTGTCGCCATGTCGACGAGCGCCCGCTCCAGTCCGTGCAGGTGCACGAGCGCCTGCTCGGCACCGGGGTGATGGCCGGGGACCGCGTGGTGGAGCGCCGGGGCGCCGCCCGGTACCGCGCCGACCAGGGACTCCATGGCCGTCTCGACCCGCCGGCAGGCCGCCGTGAGGCGGGCGTCGTGCGAGGCGTCCCGGTCCGCGGCGACCACGACCAGGCCCCGCACCTCGCGGGCGCAGTCGTCCAGCAGGACCAGGATCGCGCGGGCCCGCTCCTTGCGCTGCCGCATCGGGTTGAGCGGATGCACGAGGGGCGCGAGCGCCATGCGCACACGGCCGAGGAGCGCTTCGAGTTCGCCGGCGAGCGGCGCGGGGTCGGCCTCTTCGTCGCCGGCGAGCCGCCGGGCCGCCGCCGAGGTGCAGCCGTGCACGGCGTGCAGGGCGCGCTCGATCCATCGGTCGGTGACCGTGTGCGTGGTGATCGGCAGGACGAGGGCGACCGCGAGCGCGGCGCCGAGCGCGCCGACGCCGGTCTCGGCGAGCCGGAGGACCAGCAGCCCCGGGTGCAGCACGCCCAGCAGCCCGTAGAGCAGGCCTGCCATGACGGTGACGAAGAACATCATCCAGCTGTACGAGGGAGCCGCCGTGTAGAAGATCCCGAAGACGCTCACCGCGACGAGGACGGCGGTGGGCGCGGGCGCGCCGTGCAGCGGGACGGCGATCAGGAGCCCGGCCACGATGCCGGTGAGCGTGCCGACGACCCGCCGGAAGCCGCGGACGAGCGTCTCGCCGCGCGAGGCCGTGTTGACGAAGATCCACCACGCGGTGCCGACGGCCCAGTACCAGCGGTCGTGCGAGAGCAGTTGCCCCGCGGCGAGCGCGAAGGCGCAGGCCGCGGTCGCCTGGAAGGCCTGCCGGGTGGCCGGACGGTCCAGCCCGCGCCCCTCGAGGGGAAGCGGCGCGGCGGGCAGCGGGCTGCGCCGCTCGATGCACCAGGCGCCGAACCGCACCGCCGAGGAGGCCGCCAGCGACAGCGCGACGGCGGCGTACAGCTGCGGAAGCTGACCGGGCACGGCGTGCAGGAACTGGGTCGTGAAGAACATCATGAACGCGAAGATGCCGAGCGCCTGCCCGCGCGGGCCGAAGCGACGGGCCCACACCCCGGCGAAGACCACGGCGAGCCAGGTCGCGTCCCGCAGCAGCGGCGCCCCGTGCAGGGAGGTCGCGGCCGCGAGGACCGGGACGCCGGCCACGGGGAGCAGCGCGGTGGTGCCGGCCTGGCCGCGCACGGTCGGGTCGCCGACCGTGAACAGCGCGAGGAGCGCCGCGAGCCCTCCGGCGATCGAGGCGGGGAGCGAGAGTCCGGTCATCTGGCACAGGGCGACCGCGAGGCCGATCCCGGCCACCGCCCGCAGCGAGACCCGAAGCCGGAACAGTCCCGGATCCGGCGCCATGAACATCTTCTTCACCGTCGGCAGCCCGCCCCCACTTCGCGATCAACACGGATTCCGGCATGCGCAGGCGCACATGCGAAAGGCGCTGCGGGTCCGGTACGGCGTCCTTGCCGTCCGGCGCTGCGCAGCGCCATCGATACGGACAAGGTACGCGGCCGTCCATAAGTGGCTCAACCGGCGCGTTGAGGGCTGTGCCATTGGTACAGTCGAAGAAGAACATTTTCGGCCGCGAGGAGGCCAACGGACCATGCCTGTGGACGAGCTCGACACCCGCATCCTGCGTTTGCTCCTGGAGCAGCCGCGTACGAGCGTCCGTGAATACGCCCGCATCCTCGGCGTCGCGCGCGGAACGCTCCAGGCCCGTCTGGACCGGCTGGAGCGGGACGGGGTGATCACCGGGACGGGTCCCTCGCTGTCGCCGGCCGCTCTCGGCCATCCCGTGCTCGCCTTCGTGCACATCGAGGTCACCCAGGGCCATCTGGACGACGTGGGCGACGCGCTGGCCGCCGTGCCGGAGATCATCGAGGCGTTCTCGATCACCGGAGGCGGCGATCTGATCACCCGGGTCGCGGCGCGGGACAACGCCCATCTGGAGGATGTGATCCAGGCGCTGATCAGCCTGCCGGGCGTGGTCCGCACCCGGACCGAGGTGGCGCTGCGCGAGCGGGTCCCGCACCGGCTGCTGCCGCTGGTGGAGTCGATCGGACGGGCGGCGCAGGGCTGAGCCCGCCGCTGGAGGATTCACCCCGAGCCCACCGCGGGTCGCTCGCTCCGAGCCCACCGCAGGTGGTTCACCCTGAACCCGCCGCAAGTGGTTCACCCCGAGCCCCCGCGAGTGGTTCACCCCCGGACATCGCCCGGGTACGGATCGCTCCTGGGCATTCTTGACCGCATGAGCACCATCGACGGCATCTCCGTCATCTTCGATCTCGACGGAACGCTTGTGGACAGCGAACCGAACTACTTCGAAGCCGGACGCCTGACCCTCGCCGAGCACGGTGTCACCGGCTTCACCTGGGCCGAGCACGAGCGGTACGTCGGCATCGGCACCCGCGAGACGATCGCGCTCTGGAAGGAGCGCTACGGTCTGACGGCCCCGCTCGAAGCGCTCCTCGCCGAGACGAACCGCCGCTATCTGGAACTGGCCCGCGCCTCCACTCCGGTGTACCCGCAGATGCGGGCCTTCGTGGAGCTGCTGGCCGCGGCCGGCGTCCCGATGGCGGTGGCCTCCGGTTCCTCGGCCGAGGCCATCGAAGCCATCCTGACCGGCACGGGTCTGGCCTCGCGGATCACGACCGCGGTGTCGGCCGACGAGGTGGAGCGCGGCAAGCCCGCCCCCGACGTGTTCCTCGAGGCGGCGCGCCGACTGGGCGCCGCCCCGGCGGACTGCGTGGTCCTGGAGGACGCCGCTCCGGGCGCGGCCGCGGCACACGCGGCCGGGATGCGCTGTGTCGCCGTCCCCTACATCGCCGAGCAGGCCGACGATCCGGCCTTCGCACGGGCCGGCCTGCTCGTACGGGGTGGTCAGGCCGCCTTCACGGCACGGGCGGCGTACGACTGGCTGGCCGACCGGGGCACGCGTTCCTGAGCCGGCAACGTTCCTGAGCCGCGACGCGCGGAGGCGTCGGGAGCACGGCGCGGATCGACGCAGGCATTGGGAGCGCGGCGCTGACCGGCGCAGACCCTGGAAGCACCGCGCTGACCGGCGTGGCCGCTGGGACCATTGCGCCGGTCAGCGGCGGACCAGCCGGGCGTGCGCCGCGGTCGGTGATCCGACCAGGTCGACCACCCGGTAGCCGTCGATCCCGTCCCCGAGGTCGTCGAACAGTCGCTCTCCCCGGCCCAGCAGCTGCGGGACCACGGCGATGTGCATCTCGTCGACGAGTCCCGCGCGCAGGTACTGCTGGACGGTGGACGCTCCGCCCGAGAGCTGGACGTCCTGGCCCGCCGCCGCCTCGACGGCACGGGCGAGGACCGTCTCCACGGGTTCGTCGGTGAAGTGGAAGGTCGTCCCGCCCTCCATCACGACCGAGGGCCGCAGGTGGTGCGTGTGCACGAACACGTCGTTGTGGAACGGCGGGTTGGAACCCCACCAGCCCGTCCACGACTCGTCCTCCCAGGGCCCGCGCCACGGCCCGAACATGTTGCGGCCCATGATGGTGGCGCCGATGTTGTCCTTGCTGCGCTCCACGTACTCGGCGTCGACTCCCCCCTTGCCGTCGGCCAGGTCGCGCATCGCCGCGAACATCCACTCGTGCATGTCCCCGAACCCCTCGCCGAGCGGCTGCTCCAGGCTCTGGCGGGGACCGGCGGCGTAACCGTCGACCGAAACGGTGATGTTGTGTACGCGCAGCTTGGGCATGACCGTGCTCCTGGGGTCCGTGGTGTCGTGCTCCGTGATGTCGTGCTCTCACCCGTACGTCGAACGGGACGCGCCCGGATCGACAGCCCCTCGCCACTTTCCCTCAGGACCGGACGGCGCCCGGGTCACCGCGCCGCCGACGGAGGCGGCAGGCGCAGTTCGGCCAGGTCCGGCGGTACGGGGGTGTCGGGGCGGAAGAACGGGGCGGGTTCGTCGTCGGCCGCCGTGGCCGGTGCGTCGGTGAGGCGGAAGCGGTCGCGCAGACGGCCGTAGAAGTCGGTGGGGCGCAGCCGGACGAGGCGAACGCGCTGCGGGGCCCGGAACACCCCGATCCAGTCGCCGGGGCCGAGCACCCCTCGCAGCTGGCCGTCGATGCTGACGGCGGCCTGGCCCGAGTGGGGCAGCACCCGCAGGGCCACGGGCTCGTCCGGCGCTGCGACCACGCTGCGGTCGAACGTCATGTGCGGCGCGATCGGGGTGAAGACGACCGCGTCCATGTGCGGGGAGAGCACGGGGCCGCCCGCGGCGAAACTGTAGGCGGTCGAACCGGTGGGGGTGGCCACGGCGAAGGCGTCCGCCGAGTAGGCGGCGAGCCGCCGTCCGGCGCAGTAGACCCCGACGCTGACCTGGTGGTCCCGGGCCAGTTTCTCCAGGACGACGTCGTTCAGGGCCGTGACGTCCAGCGCCACTCCCCAGCCGTCTCCCTCTTCCGTCTCCGCTCTGACCCGCGGCGGCGGGAGCGCGGGACCCCGTCCGTAGCAGAGCACGGCCTCGATCTCCCCGGGGATCTCCAGGGCCCGGTTGGCGCGCATGGTCAGGGTCATCCGTTCCTCGACGGTGGCCTTCCCGTCGTGGACCGCCTGCAGCGCACGGGTGACGTCGGCCGCCGGGACCTCGGTCAGGAATCCGACCTTGCCGAGGTCGACGCCGAGCACGTCGGCGCCACTTTTGACCGCGATCCGGGCGCCGCGCAGGAACGTGCCGTCGCCGCCGAGGGTGACGACGAGGTCCGGGTTCCCGGCCGCCTCCGCCTCCGCGCGCCCGCCGCGACGGCCCTGGTCACCGGCCCAGACGTCGATCTCGGTGCACCGGATGCCCCGCGCGTCGCACCAGCCGTGGACGGCGCGGGCGACATCTACGGCCGCCGTCCGCCCCTGGTGGACGACCAGACCGACACGGTGCACGGACACGGCGACCTCCAGGTCCCCAGGGGGCGTGGACGCGTGCCGGGGCCCACCGTCGACGCCGGGAGACCGGGGCGAGCCGGTCCGGCGCCGGGCCCGGGGCACGATTCGATCCTTCCATGAATACGGCGATTCGGTCGGACGGGAAGCGGACCGTCGGGCCCGGCAGTCCGATCGGGGCCATTCGATCCCGGCTCTCCGACCTGGGGGTGTCCGGTCCCCGCGGTCCGCGCGCGAAGCCCGTGCAATACGGCCGTCCGGACACCCTCAACTCCGGCTTTCGAAGAACGGCTTCGCCATCTCGTGCGCCCTGGGCGCGTGTTGGCACCGCGCGCCGCCGGAGCCGCCGATCACACCGGGCGGATTCCAGCCGTGTCGCCGCAACCCGGTTCGGCAACCTGCTTCCGCTCAGGCCGAGTTCGGATGCTGCCAGCGGTGAGGCAGCGCCTTGGCGAGTCGTTCCGCCGGCCGAACAGATTCGGTCACTCGGGCATCCCTGCGAACGCTGAACGACTATCGTCTCGAATTGACGTCTCCTGAGCGACAGCTACGGCTCGGAGGTTCCGTCACGGCCGCTTTCCTCCGTATTCCGGACTGCTTCGACAGCCCCCATGAAAGGTTCCTTTCGTGATCAACAATAATCGTGGGACTAATTACGAGAGCGTCCTGCTCGACCGCAAGGGCCAGGCCGAAGCCTTCGACGCCATCGGCGACCGCTACGACGAGGCCTTCCCGCACAAGGAGGGCCAGGTCACCGCGGGCGAGTGGCTGGTCGGGTCACTGGGCGAGGGAGCGCGCGTCCTGGACCTCGGCTGCGGCACTGGGGTGCCCACCTCCCGCCAGCTGGCCGACGCCGGGTTCGACGTCGTGGGGGTCGACCTCTCCGGCCGCATGGTGGAGCTCGCGAGTTCCTACGTCCCCGGCGCGACGTTCCATCAGCTGGACCTCGCCGACCTGCGCCCCGGCGGTCCGCGCGACCTCGGCCGCTTCGACGCCGTCGCCGCCTTCTTCTCGCTGCTGATGCTGCCGCGCGCGGAGATCCCCCTCGCCCTGCGGACCGTCCGTCATCTGCTGTCCCCCGGGGGCCTGTTCGTCCTGTCGATGGTCGAGGCGGACGTGGACGACTTCGCGATCCCGTTCCTTGGGAACACGATCAGGGTCTCGGGCTATCTCCGGGAGGACCTGCACCGGGTCGTCGAGGAGGCCGGCTTCGAGATCGTCAGGGAGAACTCGTACACGTACGCCCCCGCGGTGACCGACGTCCCGCCCGAGGAGCAGGTCTTCCTGTGCTGCAGGCGGTGCGACTGAGGAGGCCGAGTCCGAACCGCGGACCGCGCCACCCATCTGGACGGGACAGAACGCGTGACCGAGCACCACACCCCGCACGAGGGGACCGCACCGCCCCGGGGCCTTCCACCGGCCGCCGCCGTGACGGACGGAGGCGTGCCGCAGACCGACCGCCTCCGGTACCTCGACGTGGCGACGCGGCGGATCGCCCGGGGGATGGACCTGGACGGGACCCTCAGGGAGCTGCGGCAGGCTGCCGTACCGGCGTTCGCGGACGCCGTCTTCATCCACCTGGACGATCCCCTGCCGGTGGGTACGGAGCGGCCGACGGCCCCCCTCGTGCTGCGGCTGCACAGCGCCGAACGAGCGGAACCGCCGGCACGGCACCCCGACGCGGCCCCGGAGCCGAGGACGGCGCCTCGCTCCGCCACGGCACAGCACCCCGACGCGGCCGCCATGGCCCCGCTCCCCGACGCCGCCCCCCGCGTGGAGCCGGCCGGCGGCGGACGGCTCGCGGAGCTGCTCCGGGACGGGCGTCCCGCGTTCGGTGACGCGCCCGGCAACGCGCCCGCCGTCGCCGAACTGCTCGCGGCGGCGACCGGCCCCGCGGGAGCGCTCCCGCCCGGCCACCGCCTGATCATCGCGCCCCTGCACGGCAGCCATCACGTCCTGGGCGCGGTCGTCCTGCTCCGGAGCGCGCACCGCCCCGCCTTCACCGGCGACGACCTGCTCGTCGCCTCGCAACTCGCGACGCACACCGCGCTCGGGGTCCAGAAGGCGGTCATGTACGGCCACGAGGCTTCCGTCGCGGACACGCTCCAGCACACGATGCTCCCGTCGTCCCTGCCCGAACCCACCGGCATCCGGCTGGCCAGCCGCTATCTGCCGGCCTCGAAGACCGCCCAGGTCGGCGGCGACTGGTACGACGCGATCCCCCTGCCCGGCAATCGTGTCGCCCTGATCGTCGGCGACGTCATGGGCCACTCCATGACCTCCGCCGCGATCATGGGCCAGCTCCGCACCATCGTGCAGACCCTCGCCGGTCTCGACCTGCCGCCCAACGAGGTCCTGCACCACCTCGACGAGCAAGCCCAACGGCTGGGCAGCGACCACATCGCGACCTGCCTCTACGCGATCTACGACCCGATCGCGCACCGCCTGCTCATGGCGAACGCCGGCCACCCGCCCGCGCTCCTGCTCCACGAGGACGGCCGGGCCGAGGTGCTCGGGATTCCGCCCGGTGCCCCCATCGGCGTCGGCGGGGTCGTCTTCGAATCGGTGGAGATGGCCGCACCCACCGGAGCGACCCTGGTGCTCTACACCGACGGGCTCGTCGAGTCCCGGGACACGGACATCGGCAGCGGTCTCGAAGCGCTGCGGGACCGGCTCCAGAGCACCGCGCAGGGGCTCGGCTCGCTCGAGGTGCTCTGCGACCACGTCCTCGGCACGCTGGGCCCGGGGACCCGGGACGACGACATCGCCCTGCTCACCGCGCGGTTCGAGGGCTTCCCCGCGGACAGCGTCGGCTACTGGTTCCTCGCCCCGCATCCGATGACCGCGGGGCAGGCGCGCCGGCTGACCCGCAGGGCCCTGCGCCGCTGGGGCCTCGAGGCACTGATCGAGCCGACGGAGCTCATGGTCAGCGAGATCGTGACGAACGCCGTGCGGTTCGCCTCGCGGCCGCTGTCGCTGCGACTGCTGCGCACCGACGTGCTCCGCTGCGAGGTGACCGACGACTCGCCCCAGGTGCCCAGGTTGCGTCAGGCCGGCCTCGGGGACGAGAGCGGTCGCGGCCTCCACCTGGTGAATCAACTCGCCCTGCGCTGGGGCGCGACACGGGTGAGCAGCGGCAAGGTCGTGTGGTTCGAGCAGAAGATCCCGTCGAAGTAGCGCCCGCCCGGACCGGCTTCCGGATTCGCCCGATTCGTCATCGAAGGTTCCACGGTCGGCATACCCGTCCGGGGTAGGCTGGCGGTCCTAGCTCGCAGGAAGTGCGGACGCCCCTGATGACGGTACGAGAGTTGCCCCGGGCCCGGTTCGACGGCGCCGCCCTCCGGGCCGGCGGTCCGATCGTCACACCGCACCCGGCCGCAACCACCGCCGTATCGCTCTGTCACGGAACCACCGACACCACAGCCGTACCGCCCCCTCACGGGACCACCGGCACCACCGCCGTACCGCCCCCTCACGGGACCGCCGGCAGCACCGCCGTATCGCCCCCTCACGGGACCACCGGCACCACCGAGGTGCCGCCTTCGGAGCCGCACGGCGGGCCGCGAGCGGCCGAGAGGCCCGTCGTCCGTCCTCGTCTCACCGCGCACATAGGCAGCGTCCCCACGGCTTCCCGCGTCCTCTGACGCCGCCCAGCCGTGTGGGGACCACCCCTTACCGCCTGTCGCGCATCGAGAAGAGGACCCTTCGTGAACAGCATCGACCGTCGCACCGTCCTCGCCGGACTGGGAGCGGCAGCCACCGGCCTGGTCGCCGCCTGCGGCAAGGACGCCCCCGAGACCCCCGCCCTCCTCAGCCCCACCGGTTCCCAGGTCGCCCGCGTGGAGCGGAAGCGCAGCGCCACGGGAAGGGTCCAGGGCCTGACCGTGACCGCGGCGCCCGCCACCCTCGACCTGGGCGGCGGGGTCCTGGCCAAGTCCTGGGCCTTCGACGGCCGGGTTCCCGGCAAGGAGGTCCGGATCTCCGCCGGCGACACGCTCTCCGCCGAGCTGTCCAACCAGTTGCCCGACGGCACCACGACGTCCATCCACTGGCACGGCATCTCGCTGCGCGGCGACATGGACGGGGTCCCGCCGGTCACCCAGGACCCGGTGCGGTCCGGCTCGAACTTCACCTATCGCTTCGTCGCCGACAAGCCCGGCACGTACTTCTTCCACCCGCACGTGGGCATCGAGGTCGACCGCGCCCTGTACGCGCCGCTGATCATCGAGGACCCCAGGGAACCGCTGTCGTACGACGACGAGTGGGTCGTCGTTCTCGACGACTGGCTGGACGGCGTGACCGGCACGCCGGACGACGTCTTCGCCGAGCTCAGCCACGGGATGTCCGGCATGAAGATGAAGAACGGTGGTCCGCGGCGTTCGGAGTCCTCACGGCACCCGTCCATGGCGGCGCCCTCGTCTCCCTCTGAGACCTCTCCCTCCGGCGACGGCGCGACGACGCGGTTCCGGCTCAGCGGCGCGGCCAGCCCCCTGCTCGGCCGCGACGCCGGGGACGTGAACTACCCATATCACCTGATCAACGGGCGCGTGCCGACCGACCCGGCCTCGTACACCGGCAAGCCCGGCAGCCGGGTACGCCTGAGGATCATCAACGCGGGCGCCGACACCGCGTACCGGGTGGCGCTCGGCGGGCACAAGATGACCATCACGCACACCGACGGCTTCCCCGTCGACCACGAGGAGGTCGACGCCCTGCTCGTGGCCATGGGCGAGCGGTACGACGTGCTGGTCACCCTCGACGACGGCGTCTTCCCGCTCGTCGCGCTCGCCGAGGGCAAGGACGTCTCCGGCATGGCCCTCGTCCGGACGGGTTCGGGAGCTCTCCCGGATCCGGCCGTGCGGCCGGGCGAGCTCGACGGCCGGACCGTGACGGCCGGGCAGCTGCGGGCGAGCGACGGCGCACGGCTGGAGGCCAAGGAGCCCGACCAGGTCATCCGCGTCAAACTGACCGGCAGCATGGGCGGCTACGACTGGGCGATCAACGGCAAGCGGTTCGACATGAACGACCCGACCGCGGACCCGCTGCTCGTGCAGGAGGGCCAGCGGGTCCAGCTCGACTTCATCAACTCCTCCGGCATGTGGCACCCCATGCACCTGCACGGCCACACCTACCAGCTCGGCGACGGCGGCCCGCGCAAGGACACGACCATCGTGCTGCCGAGGTCGAAGGTGTCCGTCGTCTTCGACGCCGACAACCCCGGACAGTGGATGCTGCACTGCCACAACGCCTACCACAGCGAGGCCGGGATGATGGCGCTGCTGGCCTACGGGGCCTGAGTCGGGGGAGCTCGCGTCGACGACGACCCCGGGCCGGCTCACCGGCCGGTGAGCCGGCGGGGGGAGAGCTGGCTGGGCGGTTCGGGGCAGGCAGCCTTGCCGTCTCGCGGTCCCGGGTCGGACCGCCTGACGTAAGGCCGTCCGGAATCGTCAGTCAGCGGTCAGCGGAAGCTCAGCCGCACCTCGCGGTTCGGGTTGTCCCGGTTGGTGTCCTCGTCGTGAGCGGTCGGCGACGGCCGGTACGACCTGTTGGCGTCGCGACGCCTTTGTCTGGCACTCGATCGATCAGCAGCCGTTGCGCTTGGTCACCACCGTCGTCGTCCCTGCGAGCTCTCCCACTATCGCTTCAACTCACTGAGCAAGCAGCAACTCCCGTCCACAGCCCGCAACAAGCGGGCGATGTCGTCGGCGCTCAGCGAAACGGAAGCTCACTCTCAGGAAGGCAGATCGGAGGCGCTCAGCACGACCGCCGCGGTAAGGATCCGTGGCGGCTTCGTCGACATCTGCTGTTGGTGGTCGATCAGGTCGAGACGCTTGCGGAGCCGCACATCGAGCTCGACCGCTTTACGGCGGAGGCTATCGGAGGACTCCCTGGGCTTCTCACCTCTGCATTCCTTCTCGGAGGCCGTCGCAGCGTCGAGGAGCAGCCGCTCACTCTCCGAGGTCAGGCGTTTTGCCACCAGATCACGGGTCCTGGTCAACTCGGCCAGGCGACGAGGCTGGACTTCTGCCAGGTATTCGGGAAGCTGGTTGGCGATGATCCAGGTGGTCGCCTTGGACTCGGCGTCCGCCAGCCAAGGCAGCCCTTCCACGACGTCGGTCGCCACGCCGTCGGGCGCCGCAGCACAGTCGAGGTAGGGCGCGGGGCCGGCCGGGTGCACGGTGCCGCGACAGTCGACGTAGGCGTACGAGAACCGTCGGGCCACCGACTCCCCTGTACCGTCCACGACCTCTTCGACGACCCCGACGAGGAGGCGCGGTGCGTCAGGAGCGGCCGAGACGAGGACGGTGCCCCGGCTGAGGGCATCCCCGAAGTTCCGGATGGTTTCCGCCATGACGGCGTCGTGCAGCGGGTGGCCGGGGGCGAGCAGGTCGACATGGGCACGGTCGTCGGGCTGGACCCGGCCGAGGTCGAAAGTGACGTGGTCGTACTTGGTGGGGATGGGCCCCTTGCCCGCCGATCGGATGTGTTGTGGAACGTGGGAAATCTCGTGACGACCCTGTGCCCGCTTGACGATCCGGCCACCAAGCCGGGTGAAGGCGTCCTTGAAGGTCGATTCGATGTCGTGCGGCTCAAGACGCCGGGCACCGGCATCATCCATGGTGGTGCGCAGAACGCAGAGATCGGCATCCGAGAGGTGCTCCGATGCGAGCGCGCGTTCATCCAGGAGATTCTTGAGGCCATCTCCGACGGTGCTGCCGATGACCTCGTGCATTCTTCCCTTGACAGCCGGCTGCTCACCGTACTGGATCGCCTCGAGGAGCAGGTGTCGCAGCGGAGCCTCGGCGAATGCCTCTCCCAGGACGTCGAAGACCTTCCCGCCGTACGTCTCGCGCATCTGGTCGAGTTTCTCCAGCAGGCGTGTGAAGACCTCGCCCTCGCGGGTGTTGGAGGCGACGAGGTTCCAGAGCCGACAGACCTCCTCCTGGCCGATGCGATGGATACGGCCGAAGCGCTGCTCGATACGGTTGGGATTCCAGGGCAGGTCGTAGTTGATCATCAGATGTGCGACCTGCAGGTTGAGTCCCTCGCCTGCGGCGTCGGTGGCCAGTAGGATCCGAACGTCGCGGTTTTTGGTGAATTCCTCGGTGATCTGCCGGCGTTCTGCCCGCCGCACGCCGCCGTGAATGGCCTTGACGGCATCAGCACTCCCCAGCAACGAGCTGATCTTGGCCTGCAGGTAGCGAAGCGTGTCGCGGTGCTCGGTGAAGACGATCAGTTTCCGCGGGTGCCCCTCGGTGTCCGGCACCAGCGCGTGGTCTCTGAGGAGGGCGGACAGCTCGGTCCACTTACGGTCCGTGCCCGCCTCCCGGACCCGCTGCGCCGTCCGCACCAACGTCCTCAGCTCGACGAGCTCGGCATCGAGCTCCTCAACCGTGCGTGCAGCCGTCGCCGCATCGAGCAGTTCCTCCTCGATCTCCTCGATCTCCTGGGCGTCGAAGTCGTCGTGGTCGAAGGATGCGAGGTCGACGGTGGGCATGCTCTCGCGACAGGTGCCGTCGAGGATCTCCTGTCTCCTGCACTCCAGGCGCTCGGTACGCCGGACGAGGCTCTTGTAGATCGCCTCGGGACTGGAGGCCAGCCGTCGCTGCAGCACGGTAAGTGCGAAACCCACGGTGTTCTTGCGTGTGCCGCCAATGCGGTCGGCGCGGTTCATCCCTGCTCGGACGTAGTGGGTGACGTCTTCGTAGAGGTCGTACTCGAGTGCTGTGAGCTCGTAGGGGACGGTCTCAGCCACTCGCTCGGGAAAGAGTCTCCTGCCCTCGAAGGTGAGCAGGTCCTCCTTGATCATGCGCCGCATGATTCCGCTGACGTCGGCACCCATCTTCTGCCTGCCCTCGAACCGGTCACGGTCCAGCAGGGTGAGGAAGAGCTGGAAGTCCTCCTCCTTTCCCGAGTGCGGGGTCGCGGTCATCAGGAGCAGGTGGCGTGTGATCTCCCCAAGCATCTCGCCGAGCTGGAAACGCTTGGTCTTCTCCACTTTGCCGCCGAAGTAGTGACCACCCATGCGGTGCGCCTCGTCCACGACGATCAGGTCCCAGTCCGTCTCCTGGAGCTGTGCCTTCAGGTGCTCGTTGCGGGAGAGCTGGTCCATGCGGGCGATGAGAAGCGGGTGGGCCTCAAAAACGTTGAGATGGAGCTGCGAGTCGGCGAGCTGGTTCGTGAGCAGATCGAAGCGGAGGCCGAACTTGAAGAAGAGCTCGTCCTGCCACTGCTCGACCAAGCCTCCTGGAGCCACGACGAGGCACCGTCTGACGTCGTCGCGCAGCAGCAACTCCTTGATGTAGAGCCCGGCCATGATCGTCTTTCCCGCACCCGGGTCGTCGGCGAGCAGGAAGCGGAGCGGCGTACGAGGCATGAGTTCGCCGTACACAGCGCGAATCTGATGCGGGAGCGGCTGGACATCGCTGGTCGCCACGGCCAGCATCGGGTCGAACAGGCCCGCCAGCGAAATCCGCTGAGCCTCGGCGACCAGTTTGAAGTCACGTACATTCGCGTCGAAGGCGCGGCTGCCGCTTCGGGCGATACTCAGTCTGTCCTCGTCCCTCCGGAAGACGACCTGCTGGTCGAGAGCACCCCCGGCCGTCTTGAAGGTCAGCTCGACCGCACTCCCGCCGTGCGGCTGGGCGGCAATGAGCGTGACGACCTCCGCCGGTACGAGTCCGTCGATCCGCAGCCCCGGCTTGAGCTCCTCGAGCAACACGTGCACAACCTCCGCTTGGCAGCCCGTGAACGCTACTCGGACGTTCCGGCGATGTCGTGATCCCGTCGACTTGATCGATCGGGGTCGCTAATCTTCCCAGAGGTCATGCGAGTCGGCGGGGGCAATGGAACGAGAAGCACGTCATCACCTGCGTGGTGTGGTGGACGACGTCAGCGGTTGGCACGAGCTCGCGGCGGGGATCGCCGAGCGGCGTGGGCCCGTCGAGTCAGCGGCGGAGGACGCCGCCAGGCAGCTCCTCGACCGCGTGGTCTCGCTCGGGACCAAGACCACCACCTCATGGCGCGTCCTGCAGGTCTCACCCTCCGACGCCGGCCTGGTGACCGCCCTGGCTTGCCGCCAAGCACTTCCGGCGATCACGGCCGGTAGCCGGCAGGGCATCCGTCGGCTGACCGACGACGCCGGCCAAGCGCTGACAGCTGTCCGCGCGTTGTTCGGTGCCCGCCGGATCTTCTCGGGCAAGAGCCGCAAGGAGGAAGCGGAGCAGGCTGCCGCCTCCCTCTTGTCTCTCCACGAGGCGATCACAGGCACCCGACTCATACCCGAGCTGGAAGGCCTGGCGGCGTGGGACGGGAAGGCCGTCCCGGCGGTCGACTCCTCGGCCGTGCTCGACGAACAAGTCGGCCTCGCCCCGCGCCTCGGCGCCGGAGCCGAACTCGTCGGTCGGCATGAGCTGGACCCCGCCGGGACCGCACTCACCGCGATCGACCGTGCTCTGCACCGCGAGAGCGAGTTCAGAGCGGCTGTCAAGGCCGCCGGCAACGCCGTCCGGCAGACCGAGGTGCGCAAGCTGGTCACCGAGATGCCCGTCGAACGACTCAAGGACGCGACCAGCGGCCAACTACGCATCATGGCACTGCTCGATGCCGGAATCCGGACCGTGCAGCAGGTCCTCGACCAACGGTCGCGGATCCGGTCGCTCCCCGGTGTCGGGGACACCACGGGAAACCGGATGATCGGCGCCGCACAAACCATCTGGCAGACCACGATGGACGAGATGCCGATCCGCATCGACATCAAGGACCGCTCACAGGCCACCACGAAACTCCTCACGGCGATGCGGGCCTGGGACGCGGCGCGATCGATCCGCAGCGCGACGTCGGACCTCGCCGCCGCCGACGCGGTACGACCGCTCCTTCAAGGCCTCGCACCCCAGGCTTCCCACGTGGTGCTCCTTCCCAGGGCCCGGACCGTCGCCGAGCTGCGTACCGCGCTGGCGGCCGTCGAACGCCGAGGGGCCGTCCTCGACGGCGGGGACAGTGCTGCGGGCGGTGACCCTTGGGAGGACTTCCTCTCCCGGCCGGCCGACTACTACGCGATGCTCGCGGAGCTCGGATTCCTGGCCGACGACGCCGAGAAGAGCCAAGGCGACCTGCCGGCCGAGATCGTCGAGGCGGTCAGGGAACTCACCCTCGACACCACCCACCTCAGGGCGTCCCTGCGCGGGTACCAGTCCTTCGGCGCCCGCTTCGCGATCGTGCAGCGGAAGGTCGTCATCGGCGACGAGATGGGTCTGGGGAAGACGGTCGAATCCCTCGCCGTGCTCGCCCATCTACGCGCCAAGGGATCCTCTCACTTCCTGGTGGTGTGCCCGGCGGCCGTCGTGACCAACTGGGTGCGCGAAGTCCAGGCCAAGTCGGCTCTGCGGGCATACCGTCTCCACGGACCTGCTCGCGACGACGCGCTGCGGTCCTGGATCCGCAGCGGCGGAGTCGCCGTCACCACCTATGACATCCTCGGATGGCTGGAAGAGCGCATTCCCGAACGCGCCGAACCGGCGTGCTTGGTGTTCGACGAAGCGCACTACATCAAGAATCGGCACGCCAGGCGAACCCAGCGCTCCACAGGCCTGATACAGCGCTCCGAGCGAGCAATCCTCCTCACGGGCACCCCGCTGGAGAACCGGCTCGAGGAATTCCGCAATCTCATCGGCTACCTCCGGCCGGATCTTCCGATCGACGCCTCGGAGATCTCTCCTCGCCAGTTCCGGAAACAGGTGGCACCGGCCTACTTGCGGCGCAACCAGGAAGACGTCCTCACCGAGCTCCCGGAGAGGCTGGACATCGACGAGTGGCTGCCGATGTCCAGCGCCGATGAGCAGCACTACCGATCTGCCGTCATCGAAGGCAACTTCATGGCCATGCGCCAGGCCGCCCTGCGGGCCGGGGCCAAGTCCGAGAAGATGCAGCGCCTCATCGACATAGTCCAGGAGGCGGAGGAGAACCAGCGCAAGGTGCTGGTCTTCTCGTATTTCCGTGATGTCCTCGACTCAGTGGTGTCCAACCTCCCGGGGAAGGTGTTCGGGCCCCTGACCGGCTCCGTACCCGCGGCGGCACGTCAAAGCATGGTCGACGATTTCTCCCTGGCCCCCCATGGGGCCGTCCTCGTCGCACAGATCGTGGCGGGTGGCGTCGGCCTGAACATTCAGTCGGCGTCGGTCGTCGTGATCTGCGAGCCTCAGCTCAAACCGACGACGGAATGGCAAGCGATCGGCCGCGCCCACAGGATGGGGCAACTGGAGTCGGTGCAAGTGCACCGCTTGCTCTCCGAAGAGGGTGTGGACCAGCGCATCATCGAGATCCTGGCACGCAAGAACCAGCTCTTCGCGGATTTCGCCCGGGTCTCCGAGACGGCGGAGAGTGCCCCAGAAGCGTTCGACATCACGGACGCCGAGCTGGCACGGGAAATCGTGGCGGCCGAGCGGGAGCGCCTCCTCTCAAGCGGCTGAAGGCGGCGAGGTACGGAGCCGACCGCGGTCGGCTCCGTACCAGGCGCCCTCCTCTCTCACCGTCAGTACGGAGAATGGGCGGCTCGCCCCAGCTGAACGATCTTGATCAGCCTAGGAAGCTCAGCCGCACGTCGCGGTTCGGGTTGTCCCGGTTGGTGTCCACGAGGCACACCGACTGCCATGTCCCCAGCTCCAGGCTCCCGTCCACCACCGGCAGGGTCGCGTGCGGCGGGACGATGGCCGGCAGGACGTGGTCGCGGCCGTGCCCCGGGCTGCCGTGACGGTGCTGCCAGCGGTCGTCCGCGGGGAGCAGGGAGTGCAGGGTGGTCAGGAGGTCGTCGTCGCTGCCGGCACCGGTCTCGATGATGGCGATTCCGGCGGTGGCGTGGGGGACGAAGACGTTCAGGAGGCCGTCGCGGCCCGCGGCGACCTCGCGGAGGAAGGCCTCGCAGTCGCGGGTGAGGTCGACGACCGTCTCCGACGTACCCGAGGAGATGTGCAGGACCTGCGTGGTGAAGGCATCGGACATGCCTCAATCCTCTCCCATGCGCCGGGTCCCGGCCTGTGACGCGAACACCCGGCAGGCCGTACGTCCCGTGGCTCATAGCACGGTGTCGGGCGGGAAGATCCCGGCGCCCGGCCCGGTTCGTAGAAGCGTGAACGACATCAGGGTGAACGCGCGTGAGGTCGATGTGGTCGTCGTCGGGGCCGGTCAGGCGGGCCTCGCGGCCGCCTACCACCTGCGGCGCACGGGCTTCGAGCCCGGGCGGGACTTCGTCGTCCTCGACCACGCGCCGCGCCCCGGCGGAGCCTGGCAGTTCCGCTGGCCGTCGCTGACGTACGGCAAGGTGCACGGGATGCACTCCCTGCCGGGCATGGACCTCACGGACGCCGACCGGGACCGCCCCTCCTCCGAGGTCGTCTCGGAGTACTTCGCCGCCTACGAGCGCGCGTTCGACCTGCGGGTACAGCGGCCGGTCGACGTCCGCGCCGTCCGGGAGGGCACTGGTGGGCGACTCCTCGTGGAAGCCCGCGAGGGTACGTGGTCGACCCGGGCGCTGGTCAACGCGACGGGCACCTGGGACCGCCCGTTCTGGCCCCGCTATCCGGGACAGGAGACCTTCCGCGGGCGGCAGTTGCACACGGCCCAGTACCCCGGCCCCGAGTGGTTCGCCGGGCGGCGCGTGGTCGTCGTGGGCGGTGGCGCCTCCGGCACCCAGCATCTGATGGAGATCGCGTCGCGGGCTGCGGAGACCACCTGGGTCACCCGGCGTCCCCCGGTCTTCCGCGAGGGCCCCTTCACCGAGGAGTTCGGGCGGGCCGCCGTCGCGCTCGTCGAGGAGCGGGTCCGGCAGGGGCTGCCGCCGCGCAGCGTGGTCTCGGTGACCGGGCTGCCGCTGAACGACGCGATCCGGCAGGCGCTGGCCGACGGCGTGCTGGACCGGCGGCCGATGTTCGACCGGATCACCCCCGACGGCGTGGAGTGGGCGGACGGGCAGCGCGTGGACGCCGACGTGATCCTCTGGGCGACCGGATTCCGGGCCGCCATCGACCATCTGGCACCGCTGCGTCTGCGTGAGCGGGGCGGCGGCATCCGGGTCGAGGGAACGCGCGCGGTCGCCGACCCGCGGATCCACCTGGTCGGCTACGGGCCCTCGGCGAGCACCATCGGCGCCAACCGGGCCGGCCGGGCCGCCGTACGGGACATCAGGCGCCTGCTGGAGGACGTGCCGGTCGCCGTGTGACACGGCGGAACCCGCTCAGCTCGTCGGAACGACCGTGGGGGTGTCCGCGGGAGGCACCGCGGGCGTTTCCACCGCGGGCGCGGTCGGGGAGGTCACAGGCGGCGCCGTGGGAGGGGCGACGGACGTGACCGCGGGAGAGGCCGCCTGGGGAGCTGCGGGCGAAGCCGCCTGAGGGGTCGTGGGGGAAGTCGCCTGAGGCGTTGTGGGCGAGACCGCGGGCGACGCGCTCGTGCGGTGCAGCCGGTTGAACTCGGCGACGTTGCGCTCGTGTTCCTGGTAGCTGGCCGTGAAGCGGGTGTCGCCCTTCTTCACCGTGACGAAGTACAGCCATTCGCCCGCGGGCGGGTTGATGGCGACCCGCATCGCCTCCTCGCCGGGGTTGGCGATGGGTGTGGGCGGCAGGCCCATGCGCTGATAGGAGTTGTACGGGCTGGCGAGCTTCGTGTCCGCCTCACTGGTGTTCAGGGTGGAGCGGTTCAGCGCGTAGTTGATGGTGGAGTCCATCTGCAGCGGCATGCCGCGTTGCAGCCGGTTGTAGATGACCCGGGCGACCTTGCCCATGTCCGCCTCGGTCGCCGCCTCGGCCTGCACGATGCTCGCGATCGTGACGGCCTGATAGACGTTCATGGCGTTGCGCTGCGCGCCCGCGGCGATCGGTGCTCCGTTGAACTTCTTGTTCGCGGTGTCGACCATGAAGGTCAGCAGGGACTCCGGGGTCGCTTTCTCACCGATCGGATACGTCGCCGGGAAGAGGTAGCCCTCGGGGTTGCCCCGGGCGTCGTCGGGGAGCTTGAGGTGGGCCTTAGCCAGGGACTTCTTGGTGGTGCCCGCCGGGACCCTCAGGGCCTTGTCGACGGCGGCGTAGACCTGTCCGGAGCGCCAGCCCTCCGGAACGACGAGCGACGTCGGGCGCCCGTCGTCCCCCATGCTCAGCAGCGGCACCGCCACGGCGGTGGCCGCCACGACGGCGCCGGTCGCGATGAGGGCGACTCGGCCCCGGCGCGTCAGTCGGATCGTGCTCCGTGGCGGAGTGTTCGTCTGCATAACGGGCACGGTAACGCGCTATTGCCCGCAAACCCGGCATATCGTCATCTTGTCGGCTCCAGTTGGGCGTCACGGTGGACCAGGGCGGCATAGCGGCCCTCCGCGGCCAGCAGTTCCTCGTGCGTGCCGCGCTCGACCGCTTGACCCGCGTCGAGGACGACGATCTGGTCGGCGCTCCTGATCGTGGACAGCCGGTGCGCGATGGTGAGCGTGGTGCGGTTGGCCGACAGGGCGTCGATCGCCTCCTGGACGGCGTGCTCCGTACGGGTGTCCAGGGCGCTGGTCGCCTCGTCCAGGATGAGCACGGGCGGGTCACGCAGGATCGTGCGGGCGATGGCGAGGCGCTGCTTCTCACCGCCGGAGAACCGGTGGCCGCGCTCGCCGACGACCGTGTCGTACCCGTCGGGCAGTGAGGCTATGTGCTCGTGGATCTGGGCCGCCCGGGCCGCCGTGTACAGCTCCTCGTCGGTGGCGTCCGGCTTGGCGAAGCGCAGGTTCTCGGCGACCGAGGCGTGGAAGAGGTACGTCTCCTGGGAGACGACGCCGACCGCGCGCGCGAGGGTGTCGAAGTCGAGGTCCCGGACGTCGACCCCGTCGAGGGTCACGCGTCCGCCCGTGACGTCGTACAGCCGGGGGACGAGATAGCTGAGCGTCGACTTGCCGGAGCCGGTCGGTCCGACGACGGCGAGGCTGCCGCCGGCCGGGACCGTGACGTCGATGTCCTTCAGGATCGGGGCGCCCTTGTCGTCGTAGCGGAACTCGACGTCCTCGAAGCGGATCTCACCCTTGACCTGGTCGAGGTGGACGGGGTTCTCGGGCTCGGTGATGTCGATGGGCAGGTCGAGGTACTCGAAGATGCGCTGGAACAGCGCGAGCGAGGTCTGGATCTGCACACCGGTGGCCAGCAGGCTGACCGTGGGGCGGAACAGGCCCTGCTGGAGCGAGACGAAGGCGACGAGCGTGCCGATCGATATCGACGGACCGCCGAGTTCGAGGGCTATGCCCGCGGTCCAGTAGATGACGGCGGGCATGGCGGCCATGACGATGCCGATGACGGACATACGCCAGCGTCCCGCCATGTTCGACCGCACCTCCAGGTCGACCAGGGCCTCGGACTCCTCGGCGAAGGACTTCGTCAGCGAGTCGGCCCGGCCCATGGTGCGCCCGAGCAGGATGCCGCTGACGGAGAGCGATTCGGTGACGGTGGCGGCCATCGCCGCCATCTGCTTCTGGCGCTGGGTCGTGATCTTCTTGCGTTCGTTCCCGACCCGGCGGCTGATCCACACGAAGACCGGCAGCAGGAGCAGGGAGACGACGGTCAGGCGCCAGTCCAGGGCCACCATGGCGACGATGGTGGCGACCACGCTGGTGAGGTTGGAGACCAGAGAGGTGGCGGTGGACGTGACGGTCGCCTGCATCCCGCCGATGTCGTTGGCGATGCGCGACTGGACCTCGCCGGTGCGCGTCCGGGTGAAGAACGCGAGGGACATGCGCTGGAGACGGCCGTACACCGCGGTGCGCAGGTCGTGCATCACCCGCTGGCCCACGGTCGTGGAGATCAGTGTCTGCAGGACACCGAAGACACCGCTGAGGACGGCACTGGCGATCATGCCGAGCGCGAGGAGGGTCAGCAGACCCGTACGCCCTTCGGGGATCGCGGTGTCCAGGATCGCCTTCAGCAGGAAGGGGGTGGCCACGCCCACGAGGGACGCGGCGCCCACCAGCAGGCCGACGATGGCGAGGCGGCCGCGGTAGGGACGGAAGAGACCGAGGATGCGGCGCACCTGCCGCGGTTGTCCCTTGTCGGCGGGTGGCGGGCTCCAGTTGGACAGTTCGGGGCGCAATGGACTCCTAGGAAATGAGGATCACAGGGACATCGGTGAGGTTCCGACGGCTGCCGGAGCCTAGCTCATTGTTACCTATACTCACAATGAACGGCATCCTGATATTGTTCCCGCATGACCACCCCCGATGCCGACGGACTGCTCGCCGAGCAGCTGCTGCGTCTGACGCGCCGCGTGCACCGCATCCAGAAGCGCCATCTGGAGCAGCGCGAGCTGGGCATCACCCCCGCCCAGTCACGGCTCCTGCGCACCCTGGCGCACTACGCCTCTCCGCCCCGCATGGCCGATCTCGCGGAGCGCCTCGAAGTGGTGCCCCGTGCCGTGACCACACTGGTCGACGGCCTGGAGGCGAGCGGCAGGGTGCGCCGGGTGCCCGATCCCACCAACCGCCGGGTGATCCGGATCGAGGTCACGGACGAGGGGCGCAAGGCGCTGCGGGAGCTCCGCGCCGCGCGCCGCGGCGCCGCGGAGGAGATCCTGGCTCCATTGACCGACGAGCAGCGCGAGGTGCTCGGCGGCCTGCTGGACACCCTGGTGGACGGCATGCCGCGGATGGAGCACCAGTGCTGAGCGGGCTCGCGGCGGTGCGCCGGTGCTGAGCGGGCCCATGGTGGTGCGTCGGGGCTGAGCAGGCCCACGGCGGTGCGCCGGCGCTGAGCGGGCCCACGGCGGTGCGCCGTCGCTGAGGCGGCCGGGCCCTCCGCGCCGCCCGTGGCCGCCACGAGCGTGTGAGGAGTGTCCGCGATGCCTCTGCTGGAGCCCGACCCCGACCGGCTGCGCCCCCGCGCCCGTCAGAAGGCCCCGGCGGGCGACCGGGTCCCCGAGGACCGGGCCGGCGGGACGCCCGAGCCGCTGCGCGGCGAGCTGACGGCCCTGCTCGGCCCGGACAAGGTCCTGACGGGGATCTCCGACCTGGTGCGCTACGCCTCCGACGCCAGCCCCTATCGCTTCGTGCCGCGGGTCGTCGTGGTCCCCGAGGACGTCGACGACGTGTCGGCCGTGCTCTCCTACGCCCACGGCCGGGGCCGCGAGGTGGTGTTCCGCGCGGCCGGGACGTCGCTCAACGGCCAGGCTCAGGGCGAGGACGTCCTCGTCGACGTCCGCCGGCACTGGACGGGCGTGGAGGTCCTGGACGACGGGGCGCGGGTCCGGGTCGCTCCGGGCACGACCGTCGCCCGCGTCAACGCCGCCCTCGTCCGGCACGGGCGCGTGCTCGGCCCCGACCCGGCCAGCGCGGTCGCCTGCACGGTCGGCGGCGTCGTCGCGAACAACGCCTCCGGCATGACGGCGGGCACCACCCGCAACTCCTACCGCACCCTGGCCTCGCTCACCGTCGTGCTGCCCTCCGGCACGGTCGTCGACACGGCCGAACCGGACGCCGACGAGCGGCTGGCCCGCGCGGAGCCGGCGCTGTGCGCGGGGCTCATGGAACTCAAGGCGGAGATCGAGGCGGACACCGAGCTGACCGACCGCATCCGCGCCAAATACGCGATCAAGAACACCAACGGCTACCGCCTGGACGCCTTCCTCGACGGCTCCACGCCCGTCGGCATCCTGCGCGGTCTGATGGTCGGCTCGCAGGGCACCTTCGGCTTCATCTCGGAAGTCGTCTTCGACACCCTGCCCCTCGACCGCCGGGTCTCCGCCGCCCTGCTCTTCTTCGGCTCGCTGCCGGCCGCGGCCGCCGCGGTGCCCCCGCTCACCGCCGCGGGCGCGTCGGCCGTCGAGCTGATGGACGGCAACACCCTGCGCGCCTCGGTGGCCGTCGAGGGCGTGCCCGGGGACTGGGCGGATCTGCCGCGTCCCACAGCGGCGCTCCTCGTCGAGTTCCGGGCCCCGGACGAGGCCGCGCAGGAGGCCTACGAGGATCGGGCCCTTTCGGTCCTGCGGGAACTCCCCATGGTGGCGCCCGTGCCGTCCGTGACGAACGCCCTCACCCGCGACCCGCGGGCCATCGCCGGCTTCTGGAAGGCCCGCAAGGCGTTCGTGACGGCGGTCGGCGGGGCACGCCCGTCCGGCACGACGCTGATCACGGAGGACTTCGCGGTGCCGCCCGAGCGGCTCGCCGAAGCGTGCGAGGCGCTGCTGGAACTCCAGACGCGGCACGGCTTCGACGCCGCCGTGGCGGGCCACGCCGCACACGGCAATCTCCACTTCCTGCTGGCCTTCGACGCGTCCTGGCCGGCCGACGTGGAGCGGTACGCCGCCTTCATGGACGACTTCTGCCGCCTCACGGTCGAACGCTTCGACGGCTCCCTGAAGGCCGAACACGCCACCGGACGCAACATCGCGCCCTTCCTCGAGCTCGAATGGGGTTCCAAGGCAACGGATTTGATGTGGCGCACGAAACGGCTCATCGACCCGGACGGCGTGCTCGCGCCGCGCGTCGTCCTCGACCGTGATCCGCGGGCGCACGTCCGGGGTCTGAAGACGATCCCGCGCGTCGAGGCGATCGCCGACCCCTGCATCGAGTGCGGCTTCTGCGAACCGACCTGCCCCAGCCGGGACCTGACGACGACACCGCGCCAACGGATCGTGCTGCGGCGCGAGATGACGCGCCAGCCCGACGGCTCCCCGGTCGAACGGGAGCTCCTGGAGGCGTACGGGCATGACGCCGTGGACACCTGCGCGGGCGACTCGACCTGCGCACTGGCCTGCCCGGTCGGCATCGACACGGGCGCCCTGATGCGGACGTTCCGGCATGCCCGGCACACGCCGCGCGAGGAGCGGGCCGCCGCGCTCGCCGCACGGCACTTCCGCACGCTCGAAGCCTCGGCGCGACTGGCCGTCGCCGCCGCCGACCGGATCGGCGCCCGCCGTGTGAACGCCGTGACCCGGGCGGTCCGCAAGGCCGTGCGCCCCGATCTCGTACCGGAGTGGCTGCCCCGGATGCCCGGCGGCGCCCCCTCCGTCCTGCCCCGCACCGACCGCGTGGGCGCCGTCGCCGTCTATTACCCGGCCTGCGTCAACCGCATCTTCGGGGGCCCTGGCGACGTGTCGCTCGCACACGCCCTCGTCGCGGTGTCCGCCCGAGCGGGAAAGCCGGTGTGGATTCCCGAGGACGTCCGGGGAACGTGCTGCGCGACGATCTGGCACTCCAAGGGGTACGCGGAGGGAAACGCCGTGATGGCCAACCGGGTTGTCGAGGCGGCCTGGGGCTGGACGGCCGGCGGACGGCTGCCGCTGGTCGTGGACGCCTCGTCGTGCACCCTCGGCCTCGCGCGCGAGGTCGTCCCGCATCTGACGGCCGACAACCGCGAGTTGCACGCCGAGCTGAAGGTCGTCGACTCGCGGGTGTGGGCCGCACAGGACCTCCTCCCCCACCTCACGGTGCACCGCACCCTGGGGTCCGCGGTGCTCCACCCGACCTGCTCCATGCGGCACTTGGGCGACGAGGCGCAGCTGCGCTCGGTGGCCGAGGCCTGCGCGGACGAGGTGGTGATCCCCGACGACGCCGGGTGCTGCGCCTTCGCGGGCGACCGCGGCATGCTCCACCGGGAGCTCACCGAGTCGGCCACGCGCGACGAGGCCGCGTATGTGACCTCGCGCCACTTCGACGCGCGTCTGTCGGCGAACCGTTTGTGCGAGGTGGGCATGGATCACGCGACGGGCCGCCGCTATTACTCGGCCCTGCTGGCCTTGGAGCAGGCGACGCGTCCGGGCGGGCTCGACGGGCGGCACGGTCCCGTGTGAACACCCGCACGGCGAGCCGGACCGGTCGCCGTCCGTCAGGCCTTCAGATCCGCCTTGTCCCCCATCACCACCACGGGGTGCTGCTCCGGGTCGAGCGTGCGCAGCAGGTACTCCATCGCCGGCTTCGACAGACTCACGCAGGCCGACGTACCGCTGCCGTGGTCCATGTGCAGCCAGATGCCGCCGCCCTTGTCGTCGCCCCAGGGACGCGTCCCGTCGTCCGGCGGATTGCCCTTCAGTCGGTTGTAGTCGATGGCGATGACGTAGTCGAAGTCGTGCCAGTACGACTTCGCCCACTCGTGCGGCGCCTGGAACGTCTCCGACTGCGTGTACGGCAGCCGGGCTCCCGGGTCGTCGAGCACACCGCCGGCGTCGCTGAGCGTGAACACCCCGACGGGACTGCGCTTGTCGCCCTCGTGGTGGTCGGCGGTCCAGCCCTTCTTCCCGTTGTGCGCGGCCCAACTGCGCGTCTTCTCCCAGACCTTGCCGGACTTGGTGTAGAGCACGGCCGTCGACTCCGCGGAGTCCTTGCCCTGGCCGTACACCGCGAGGACCTGGCGGGAGTCCGACGGGATCCGGCCCTGGAGCCGGTCCCCCACGTCGGGGATGCGCGTCGGGTCGGCGGGCGGCGCACTCGTACGGGCGACCCCGCCGCGGGCTCCCGGGCGGCCCTTCCCTCCGCCACCGCCGCCGCCCTCCCCGCCACCGCAGGCCGCGAGCATCACCGCGACGGTCCCGCAGACCATGGCCGCGAGCCCCGTACGCACCGCACCGTTCGTTCGCATGCCGCCCATCCTCGCACCACGTATCGGACGAATCACCCTCATCCGCCGTCCCGGCAGGTCGTGGCCGGCCCGGGCCGGTTCCTTGCGGCGGCGCGTAAAACCGCTTGCTTTCGACCACGCCGCGACGCGAACCTTTCACGGTTTGCTGTCGGCCTCCGCTGCCGACCGCTGCCGAAATCCGGAGCACTCTCCACCGCCTGACACGAGCCACTGGGACGTCATGCAGATCCAAGACCTTCCGTATCCCGACCCCGGTGTGCCCGACGCACGCTCGGGTCCCCGCTTCCTGTGGTGGCTCGGCCGGAACCAGCTCGACGGACAGATCAAGGCTCTGGCCTGGGGTCTGCTGCACTTCCTGGCCGTTTCCGCGCTGCCGTTCTGCGTCGGTCTGGCCGTCCAGTCCGTCATCGACCGCTCCGGCACCCGGCTCTCCCTGACGGGAGCCCTGATGGTCGCGTGCGGCGCGTGCATCGCCCTGGGCGAACTCATGCTGCACCGCACCGCGGTCACCAACTGGATCACCGCGGCCGCACGCCTCCAGCAACTGCTGGCCCGCAAGACCGCGCTCCTCGGCTCCGCGCTGACACAGCGCGTCGCGGCGGGCGAAGTGGTCGCGGTCTCCACCGGCGACGTCGAGAAGATCGGCTGGTTCGTGGAGGGCGTGTCCCGGTTCTCCGCCGCCGCTGTGACGGTCGTGGTGGTCTGCGTGACCCTGGTCGTCTACCAGCCCGCCCTCGGGGTGATCGTCGCCGTGGGCGTGCCCGTGCTGGCGGTGGCCGTGCTGCCGCTGCTTCCCCGCGCCACCCGGCGCGCCGACTTCCAGCGCGAGAAGGCGGGACGCGCCACCGAACTCGCCTCCGACACCGTGGCGGGCCTCAGGGTGCTGCGCGGCATCGGCGGCGAGGAGCTCTTCCTCGACCGCTACCGCCACGCCTCCCAGGAAGTCCGCCGGGCCGCCGTCCGTAGCGCGCGCATGTGGTCGCTGATCTCGGCGATCCAGGTGCTGCTGCCGGGTCTGCTGATGATCGCCGTGGTCTGGCGGGGCGTGCAGCTGGCCCGGGACGGACGGATCGAGGTCGGTGAACTCGTCACCGTGTACAGCGCCGTCATGCTGCTCACCTACCCCTTGCGGCATTTCGAAGAGATCGCCATGGCCTACTCCTTCTCCCGTCCGTCGGCCCGCCGCGCGGCCCGGGTGCTGTCCCTGGAACGGGCCGTGGACAGCACGGGCTCGCTCGCCGCGGAAGTCCCGGACGGCGATCTGTACGACCCGGTCACCGGTCTGCTGGCCCCCGCGGGCCGGCTCACCGCGGTGGTGTGCGGAGACCCGGACGCGGCGGGGCATCTCGCCGAACGGCTCGGCGGCCATGCCTCCGAACCGGAACAGGTCGAGGAACCCGAGGCCGGACGCGGGCCGAAGAACACCTCGGTCGTCCTCGGGGGCGTCCCGCTGGACGAACTGCCCCTGGAGAGCGCCCGCACCGCCGTCCTCGTCCAGGACAAGGACCCGGTGCTTCTGTCCGGCTCTCTGCGCGAACTCCTCGACGTACCCGCGTCGGGACTCGTGAGCGCGGAGGCCGCCTTGTCCGCCGCCCAGTGCGCGGACGTGCTGGACGCGCTCGCCCAGGGGGCGCTGGATGCCGGGGATCCGATGGACGCGCGCATCACGGAACGCGGGCGCTCCCTGTCCGGCGGCCAGCGCCAGCGGCTCGCGCTGGCCCGGTCCCTGATCACCGACCCCGAGGTGCTCGTCCTGGACGAGCCGACCTCTGCGGTCGACTCGCACACCGAGGCCCGGATCGCCGACGGAGTGCGCTCGCTGCGCGCTGGGCGCACAACCGTGGTCTTCACCTCCTCACCGCTGCTCCTGGACCACGCGGACCGGGTCGTCCTCGTCCACGACGGAGAGGTCGTCGCGGTCGGCGTGCATCGCGAACTGGTGCGCACCGAACCGCGGTACCGCGCGGTGGTGACCCGCGAGGCCGAGGAGGAGGCCGCCGCCGGGACCGCGGACCGGACCGCTCTCGGCGACGTGACCGCAGACGACGAAGCCGTTCTGGACGGCGTACTGGAAGAGATCGAGGAGACCGCATGATCGGCGTGGCGCCACCTGCGTACGACCCGGCCGCCCCGACGACGGCGAACACGCTGCCCGTAGGCGCGCCCGCGACCGTGCGCGCCTACGTCACCGAGCTGTTCCGGCGGCACCGGCGGGCCTTCCTGCTCCTGGTCACCGTCAACGCCGTGGCCGTGGTCGCCTCGATGGCCGGGCCCTATCTGCTGGGCTCCGTCGTCGAACGCGTCTCGGACCACGCGCGTGACCTCCATCTGGGGACCACCACCGCCCTGTTCGCCGTCGCGCTCGTCGTCCAGGCCATGTTCGTACGGCAGGTGCGGCTGCGGGGTGCCGTGCTCGGCGAGCGGATGCTGGCGGACCTGCGCGAGGACTTCCTCGTACGGTCGGTCGGCCTGCCGCCCGGCGTCCTGGAGCGCGCCGGAACGGGCGACCTGCTGTCCCGCATCACCACCGACATCGACCGGCTCGCCAATGCCATGCGCGAGGCCGTCCCGCAGCTGGCCATCGGCGTCGTGTGGGCGGCACTGCTGCTCGGCGGACTCGCCGTGACCGCCCCGGTGCTCGCTCCCGCCGTGCTGGTGGCCGTACCTCTGCTGGTCGTGGGCTGCCGCTGGTACTTCAAGCGGGCGCCCGCCGGCTACCGCTCGGAGGCGGCCGGCTACGCCGCCGTGGCCGCCGTCCTGGCCGAGACCGTCGACGCCGGGCGCACGGTGGAGGCGCACCGTCTGGGCGAGAGCCGCATCGAGCTGTCGGACCGCCGGGTCCGTGAGTGGACGGCGTGGGAGCGCTACACGCTCTGGCTGCGTTCGGTTCTCTTCCCGGTCGTCAACATCACGCATGTGACGGTGCTGTGCTCGGTCCTGATGATCGGCGGGTGGCTCGTGCTCCAGGGCTGGATCGGGGTGGGCCAGCTGACGACGGGCGCGCTGATCGCGCAGATGCTCGTAGACCCGGTGGGGCTGATCCTGCGCTGGTACGACGAGCTCCAGGTCGCCCAGGTCTCGCTGGCACGCCTGGTCGGGGTCCGGGACATCGAGCCGGACGCCGGCGACCCGGCGGTGGCGCCGGAGGGGCGTGACGTCCACGCCGACGGGGTGCACTTCGGCTACCGCGCCGGGGTGGACGTGCTGCGGGAGGTCTCCCTCGCGGTTCCGCCCGGTACCCGGCTCGCCCTGGTGGGCCCGTCCGGCGCGGGCAAGTCCACCCTCGGCAGGCTCCTCGCCGGTATCTACGCGCCCCGGGACGGCCGGATCACCCTCGGCGGCGCCGAGCTGTCCCGGATGCCCGCGGAGGAGGTCCGGGCGCATGTCGCGCTGGTCAACCAGGAGCACCATGTGTTCGTGGGCTCGTTGCGCGACAACCTGCTGCTCGCCGTCCCCCGGTCCCGACGGGACCAGGACACCGAGCAGACACAGAAGCAGCAGCAGAGAACGGAGAAGGAAGACGGACGGGCACGGACTGCGGCGTCCGGGGCTCAGGGCGAGGACACCGCCTCGGTCGACGCCCGGCTGTGGGCCGCTCTCGGCGCGGTCGACGCGGTCGGCTGGGCACGGGCCCTGGACGACGGCCTGGACACCGAGGTCGGCTCGGGCGGGTTCGCGCTGACTCCGGCCCAGGCGCAGCAGATCGCGCTGGCCCGGCTGGTCCTGGCGGACCCGCACACCCTGGTCCTGGACGAGGCGACCTCGCTCCTGGACCCGCGGGCCGCCCGTCATCTGGAGCGATCGCTGGCCCGCGTCCTGGACGGCCGCACCGTCATCGCCATCGCCCACCGCCTCCACACCGCCCACGACGCCGACGTCATCGCCGTCGTCGAGAACGGCCGCATCAGCGAACTCGGCAGCCATGACCAGCTGGTCGCGGCGGACGGCGCCTACGCGGCGCTGTGGAGGTCCTGGCACGGGTGATCGCGGCCCCGGGCCGAGGTCGCCGGCCGCAGCGAGCCCGCCCGGTGCCGGGCGGGCTCGCCCGGCCGCCGGGTGCGGCGCGCCAGTCGTCGGGTACGGCGCGCCAGTCGTCGGGTACGGCGCGCCAGTCGTCGGGCAGTGGGCCCAGTCGTTGCGGTTCCACCGCGCGTGCTCACCGTGACCCTGATCAGGGGTACGGCACTGTCCCGTTCGCCCTGCGAGGGGCCGGGCGGGCCGGAGGCCGGGCCCTGTGGCGCTGCTGGTCGGGCCCTGTGGCGTTGCGCGGTGCCGAAGGGGGATGGAAGGCTGGTTGTGGGCACCCGCTCGGGGGACTCCCGGGAACCAACCGGTTCGCGGGGAGCGACGCCTGTGTCCGCGGGCCCGCGCGCCCGCCGTCGACCACGGCGGCAGCGGTCCCGTCCGCACCCCCTGGAGGTACCCGTGGACAGCGCCGACGGATGGGGAGACGACGTCTACCAGCCCGACGGATCCGAGGTACAGGACGACGCGGGGCTGCTCGACGCCGAGGACACACTGGTCACCGACGGCGTGAGTGACCCCCTGGACCGCGGCTGGTCCCCTCCCGAGCGGCCGTGGGCGGTGGAGCACCGCGGGGTGACCGCCTCGGAAGGCCGGACGGGCGAGAGCCTGGACCAGCGCCTCGCCGACGAGCTGCCCGACATCGCCGCATCCGACGGGGACGGCATCGGCGACTGCGAGGGCACCGACGGGGAGCCACTCGACAACGAGGTCGGCGCCCTGCGCTCCGGCCGCCTGGTGGCACCGAACGAAGGCGCGCACGAGGACGAGGAGAGCGGGCTCATCGCCACGGACATCGGCATCGACGGCGCCGCGGCCTCGGCGGAGGAAGCCGCGATGCACATCGTCGACGAGGACGCCGTGTCCGGCTGACCGGCACCCGTCCCGCACCTCCCCGGAGGAGTTTCCATGCAGCAGGACAAGCAGCCCGACTACCGTGCCGTGGTCTTCCGCGACCGTGCCGCCGGTTACGCGTTCCTGACCCGCTCCACCGCGAAGAGCGACCGGACCATCGACTGGGACGACGGTGAGACCTACCCGGTCGTGGACGTGGAGATCTCCTCGGAGAGCCATCCCTTCTACACGGGCAAGGCCCGCACGGTGGACTCCGAGGGCCGCATCGCCCAGTTCGAGCGGCGCTACGGAGGCGGAGAGCAGGGGTCCGGGCCGGAGAACGGCTGAGCGCGGCGGGCGTCCTGCGTCGAGCGAAGAACGCCCCGCCTCCGGCCCCTCAGGGCCCTCCGGACTCAGATGAAGTTGAGCGCGGCCGCGCAGCCCACGGCGCCCAGCAGCATGAACACCGGCGTCAGCACCTTGAGCTCGACCCAGCTGCCCGCGCGGAAGCGCATCACCTTGGGCGGACCTATCGGGTACCAGCGCTTGCGGCCGATCGGGATGGGCCACAGGATCGGACAGCCCGACACCGTGAGCGCGTCCCCGATGTCGTGCACCAGGGCGCCGAGGATGACCGGCAGACCGAGCCAGAGGTACTCCTGCCCAGGCGCGGTGAACAGCCAGTCCGAGCCGTTGCCCGGCTTGTCCAGGGTCTGCGCGAGGATCCAGGAGGTCGTCGCGGCGAGCAGCCAGACCAGGACGTTGCTGCTCGAACCGCGGGCGGCTCGCCACAGCAGGCCTTCGATGGCGAGCACCATGTGCACGAAGAGGATGCCGAGGACCGCCCAGCGACCGCAGGTGATCGCCAGGACCGCCGTGCCCGATCCGACCGCCACCGCCCACACCCAGGTGTGCGTCAGCGTGCGGTGTCCGCCGTTGCGCCGGGGGTCGCCCGGCTTCCTGGTGCTCTTGTAGGCGGCGTAGGAGAGCTTGTCGACGATCTCGCACAGCCTTCGCGACACCGGTCCGAAGGCGTTCGAGATGGTGGCGGCGTGGTGGTCCAGATCCGGGGCGAGAGCGGCGCCCGCGCAGATCAGGGCGCCGACGAGCAGGACCGGCCAGGGCATGGCATGGCCGGTCGCGGCGGCAGCCGCTCCGACGCCCAGCCAGGCCGTGGCCCCCGACAGTGAGTGTGCTGGTCCCATCATGGCCGTTCCCCGCCCCATTTCTCTTGTAACGCTGTCCAGTTGCCCGTGCCCGCTGACGCGTCACCGGCGCCACAGCGTAGCGGTCGTGATCTTTCCCCGAACATCCGATTCCCCCATCACGTGTATCGACAGGCAAGATGGGGGCGTGACCCTCATCGATCAGCTGCCGCAGACCACAGACCCCGACGCCCTCTACGAAGCCTTCGAGTCGTGGGCCGGGGAGCGCGGCATCACGCTCTACCCCCACCAGGAGGAGGCGCTGATCGAGGTGGTGTCGGGTGCGAACGTGATCGTCTCGACGCCCACCGGCTCCGGCAAGAGCATGATCGCCGCGGCTGCGCACTTCGCGGCGCTGGCCCGGGACGAGGTCACCTTCTACACGGCGCCGATCAAGGCGCTCGTCTCGGAGAAGTTCTTCGAGCTGTGCAAGATGTTCGGCACCGAGAACGTCGGCATGCTCACCGGCGACGCCTCCGTGAACGCCGACGCTCCCGTGATCTGCTGCACCGCCGAGGTCCTCGCGTCCATCGCGCTGCGCGACGGCAAGCACGCCGACGTCGGTCAGGTCGTCATGGACGAGTTCCACTTCTACGCCGAGGGCGACCGCGGCTGGGCCTGGCAGATCCCGATCCTGGAACTTCCGCAGGCGCAGTTCATCCTGATGTCGGCGACGCTCGGCGACGTCTCGATGTTCGAGAAGGACCTCACGCGCCGCACCGGCCGCCCCACGGCGGTGGTCCGCTCGGCGACCCGGCCCGTCCCCCTCTCCTACGAGTACGTGCTCACTCCGCTGACGGAGACGCTCACCGAACTGCTCGCCACCAAGCAGGCCCCGGTGTACATCGTGCACTTCACCCAGGCGCAGGCCGTGGAGCGGGCGCAGGCGCTGATGAGCATCAACATGTGCACGCGCGAGGAGAAGGACCAGATCGCCGAGCTCATCGGCAACTTCCGGTTCACCACCAAGTTCGGCCGCAACCTCTCCCGTTACGTACGGCACGGAATCGGTGTGCACCACGCCGGCATGCTGCCCAAGTACCGGCGCCTGGTGGAGAAGCTGGCGCAGGCCGGTCTCCTGAAGGTCATCTGCGGCACGGACACCCTCGGTGTCGGTGTCAACGTCCCCATCCGCACGGTGCTGTTCACCGCGCTGACGAAGTACGACGGAACCCGGGTGCGCACCCTGCGCGCCCGCGAGTTCCACCAGATCGCCGGCCGGGCCGGGCGCGCGGGCTTCGACACGGCGGGCTACGTCGTCGCCCAGGCCCCCGAGCACGTCATCGAGAACGAGAAGTCGCTCGCCAAGGCGGGCGACGACCCGAAGAAGCGCCGCAAGGTGGTGCGCAAGAAGGCGCCCGAGGGCTTCGTCGGCTGGACGGACAGCACCTTCGAGAAGCTGATCGCCTCCGACCCCGAGCCGCTGACCTCGCGTTTCCGCGTGACGCACACGATGCTGCTCTCGGTGATCGCCCGGCCCGGCAACGCCTTCGACGCGATGCGGCATCTGCTGGAGGACAACCACGAGCCGCGCAAGCAGCAGCTGCGGCACATCCGCCGGGCCATCGCCATTTACCGCTCGCTCCTCGACGGCGGCATCGTGGAGAAGCTCGACGAGCCCGACCCGACGGGCCGCATCGTGCGGCTGACCGTCGACCTCCAGCAGGACTTCGCGCTCAACCAGCCCCTGTCCACGTTCGCGCTCGCCGCGTTCGACCTGCTGGACCCCGAATCCCCGTCTTACGCGCTGGACATGGTGTCCGTCGTGGAGTCCACGCTGGACGAACCGCGGCAGATCCTCGCGGCCCAGCAGAACAAGGCCCGGGGCGAGGCCGTGGCCGCGATGAAGTCCGACGGCGTGGAGTACGAGGAGCGCATGGAGCGGCTCCAGGAGGTGACGTACCCCAAGCCGCTGGAAGAACTGCTCTTCCACGCGTACAACACCTACCGCAAGAGCCACCCGTGGGTCGGCGACCACCCGCTGTCGCCGAAGTCGGTCATCCGCGACATGTACGAACGTGCCATGTCCTTCACCGAGTTCGTCTCCTTCTACGAGCTCGCCCGCACCGAGGGCATCGTCCTGCGCTACCTGGCCAGTGCCTACAAGGCCCTGGAGCACACCGTGCCGGACGACCTCAAGTCCGAGGACCTGGAGGACCTGATCGCCTGGCTGGGCGAGATGGTGCGACAGGTCGACTCCAGCCTTCTCGACGAGTGGGAGCAGCTCGCCAACCCCGAGGTGATGACGGCGGAGGAGGCCCAGGAGAAGGCCGACCAGGTCAAGCCGGTCACCTCCAACGCCCGCGCCTTCCGCGTCCTCGTCCGCAACGCGATGTTCCGCAGGGTCGAGCTGGCCGCCCTGGACAACGTCGACGAGCTCGGCGAGATGGACGGCGAGTCCGGCTGGGACGCCGACGCCTGGGGCGAGGCGATGGACAAGTACTGGGACGAGTACGAGGACCTGGGGACCGGCCCCGACGCCCGTGGCCCCAAGCTGCTCTCGATCGTGGAGGAGCCCCAGAACGGCCTGTGGCGCGTCCGTCAGACCTTCGCGGACCCGAACGGCGACCACGACTGGGGCATCAGCGCGGAGGTCGACCTCACGGCCTCGGACGCCGAGGGCCGTGCCATCGTCAAGGTCACCGATGTCGGACAGCTCTGAGCACAGGAGAATCCCACCGATGACGAACCCGGCCGAAAGGCTCGTCGACCTGCTCGACCTGGAGCAGATCGAGGTCAACATCTTTCGCGGCCGCAGCCCGGAGGAGTCGCTGCAGCGGGTCTTCGGCGGCCAGGTGGCGGGACAGGCTCTGGTCGCCGCCGGCCGCACCACCGAGGGCGACCGGCCCGTGCACTCCCTGCACGCGTACTTCCTGCGTCCGGGACGGCCGGGCGTCCCGATCGTGTACCAGGTCGAACGGGTGCGGGACGGCCGGTCGTTCACCACACGTCGGGTCACCGCGGTGCAGCAGGGCCGCACGATCTTCAATCTGACCGCCTCCTTTCACAAGCCCGAGGAAGGAAGCTTCGAGCACCAGTTGCCGCCGGCCCGCGAGGTGCCGGACCCCGAGTCCCTGCCAACGGTGACGCAGGAGATCAAGGAGCATCTGGGTTCTTTGCCGGAAACGCTGGAGCGCATGGCGCGGCGCCAGCCGTTCGACATCCGCTACGTGGACCGGCTGCGCTGGACGCCCGAGGAGACAAAGGGCGCCGAGCCGCGCAGCGCGGTGTGGATGCGCGCCGTCGGACCTCTGGGTGACGACCCGCTGGTGCACACGTGCGCTCTCACCTACGCGAGCGACATGACCCTCCTGGACGCCGTCCGCATTCCGGTGGAGCCGCTGTGGGGGCCGCGCGGCTTCGACATGGCGTCGCTGGACCACGCGATGTGGTTCCACCGGCCGTTCCGCGCGGACGAGTGGTTCCTCTACGACCAGGAGTCCCCTGTCGCGACGGGTGGCCGTGGTCTGGCCCGCGGACGCATCTACGACCTCGAGGGCCGCCTGCTCGTCTCGGTCGTACAGGAGGGACTGTTCAGGGCCCTGTAGGCGGAGTCGTGGGGGTTCCTCCGGCGCAGCCAGGCGAGCAGCCTCCCTGAGCGCGGGGACCTCGACTGCGTGAGCGGGACGTCCTCGGCGGCGCAGCCTGTTCGTGCTGCGCGCGGACTCCGGCCCGTCGCGTTCCGTTCTGCCGGCCGAGGAGGCCCTGCCGGGCGGGCCCTCGACACCGCGGACGCGGGGGTCCGGGCAGGAGCCGGGTCGACCGAAGGCGCCGGTTCCGGGCGGGGTGCGGGACGGTCCTGCCTGGCCTCCAGAACGCTCTGCCCCAGGTCCGACCTGAGCCAGCCGATCTCGTCCGGGTCGTCCGCCGTCGTGATGCGTTCGGCGATCCGGGCTCCGGGTGAGTCCGGCGCTGCCTGCGAGACGGGCGCGGGTCGAAGGCGGTCGAGATGGGCGCGTTCGTAGGGGTCCTCGACGACCTCGGCCACCTGAATCGGGTCGAGCAGGGACGCGACCACCGCGGCACGGGCCCAGGGATCCTCGGTCTGCCGCAGCAGGAACCCCAGGTGACGGCCACGCCAGTTGCGCGGACGAAGGTCGAGACCTTCGTCCAGCCGGTCCCGGAGGCCTTCGGGCGTCCGGCCGCTCAGCAGCGGCGCGTTCTGCTCGTCGGTCGCGAACCGCCGCAGCTCCTCGGCGAGGTAGAGCCAGACGACGACCCGATAGCGGTTCAGATAGAACTTGACCGGCACCACCAGTCCCAGACGGGCGAGGCGGGTGAACCGGGTGGTGGTGATGCCCATCAGCGCGGCGCCCTCCGTGGTGCCGATGGCCTTCACCCGCTCCCGCAGCGTTTCGGGGAAGCCGGCTTCGGCTCGCACCCGGTCGATCTCCTCGCGGGTGATCCGGCGTCCTCCACCCCCCTCGTCGGGAACCGAGCGCACACAGCCGAGGTGCAGGGCGAGGCCGAACTCGCCGCGCCTCAGCTCCAGTTCCCGTGCGGCCCGACTGAGCGAACAAGTGGCGGCCCGCGTGATCGTCGTCCCGGACATGACGGTCTCCCCTGTGGTGTCGAGGGCTCGCGCCGGTGTGCGCTCGCCTCGGGAAAAACCGTATCGGGCATGTCCGACATCGCGGGGAGCCTGTGGATAACCTCGGCCGCGGTGACGTGTCAGCAGGTGGAGCGGGTCAGAAGTCCGAAACGGGCTTGCCTTCCGGTTGCCGCGCGTCCACGCGAAGGTGTTCACCGACGCGGTTCACCAGCAGCGTCATCTCGTAGGCGACCTGGCCGATGTCCGCCTCCGCCCCGCTGAGGACGGACAGACAGCTTCCCGATCCGGCCGCAGTGACAAAGAGGACCGCGTCGTCGAACTCGACCATCGTCTGCCGTACCTGCCCGGCGCCGAAATGCCGGCCGGAGCCCTTCGCCAGACTGTGCAGTCCCGACGACACCGCAGCGAGGTGTTCCGCATCCTCGCGGCGCAGTCCCGTGCTCGCGCCCGTCACCAGCCCGTCGTTGGACAGCACCAGCGCGTGCCGAACGTGCTCGACGCGCTCGGTGAGGTCGTCCAGCAACCAGCCGAGTCCCGTGTTCTGTTCCATGATCCGGTCTCCCCGTGTGCTGTTCCCCCCTGGCCGGAGGATTCGACCAGCAAGCCTTCCCCACAGCCGCCGTCCGGGCAAGGAGGACGGGTGGCATGGCAGAGAAGATGGCCGACAGGCAGGTGCGGGGGCGTCGCGGAGTCCGCCGCGGATGGTGCCTGCGTCAGCTGACGGATTCGAGCAACCGGGCGGTGTGAACTCGCCCGGCGTACTCGACGAGCCGGATCAGCACCTCCTTGCCGGAGTCGCGGTCGCGGGCGTCGCAGAGGACGACCGGCGTCCCCGGGTCGAGGTCGAGGGCGTGGGAGACGTCCGGAGCCCCGTACGTGCGGGCGTCCGGGAAGCAGTTGACGGCCACCACGAAAGGAATCCGGCGGTGCTCGAAGTAGTCCACGGCCGGGAAGCAGTCCTCGAGCCGTCGGGTGTCGGCGAGGACGACGGCACCGAGTGCGCCCGTGGACAACTCGTCCCACAAGAACCAGAAGCGGTCCTGGCCGGGAGTGCCGAAGAGATAGAGCGAGAGCCCGGAACGGATGGTGATGCGTCCGAAGTCCATCGCCACGGTCGTGGTGATCTTCTGACCCACGCCGTCGGTGTCGTCGACCGGCCGGCCGGCCTCGCTCAGCAGTTCCTCGGTGCGCAGCGGCCGGATCTCGCTGACCGCGCCCACCAGCGTGGTCTTCCCGACGCCGAACCCTCCGGCGACCAGGATCTTCAGGGCCAGGGCGGTCTGGTCGCCACCCGTGGCGTCGGAGTTCTCGGAGACCATCGATCACTTCTCTCGAAAGTGCCGGCGAACGCCGGCCGTCGGTGCGTCGGTTCGGGTGGGGGAAGCCAGCATCATGACAACCACGGTGCCGTCGGGCCGGGTTGGACCGCATATGACCCATCACGGCCGGAGCGCCTCCGGTCCGCACCCGAAAGTGAGCACGAAGGATCACGAGACCGACCGTCGTGGATCACCTAGAGCGCCCTCAGGCCCTCGATGACCTCACGGAGGATCCGCTCGTCGGGGAGATGCGCGGGCGGAACCGGCCGGCGGACGATGACGCGGCCGCGCTCCAGGAGATCGCCCAGGAGCACCCTGACGACGCCCACGGGCAGACCGGTGCCCGCGGCCAGTTCGGCGACCGACAGCGTCTCGGCACGGCACAGTTCCACCAGGGTCAGGTGCTCGGGACCGAGCGAATCGTCCTCGTCGGTCTCCGGTGCCGTCCGGTCGAGCGCGACCAGGGCGATCAGGTCGAACCGCGTCCCGGGCGGACCGGCCTGGGTACGGCCGCCCGTCACCGCGTAGGGGCGGACGAGCGGGCCCGCCTCCAGGTCGTACCACTGGCTGCCGGGCCGTGACGGGGTGCCCGGTGCGTCCTCGGTCATCTCTCCAGGCCGTCCTCGGTCATCCCGCCGCGGGCGGCTGTGCGGCGGACCGGGGCGGGGCGTGCAGGTGCTCGCCGACACGCCGGACCAGAAGCGCCATCTCGTACGCCACGAGGCCGATGTCGACGGTGACGGCGGTCAGCACGGCGAGGCACGAACCGTCCCCCGCCGCGGCCACGAACAGGAAGCCCTCGTCCATCTCCACCATCGTCTGGCGGACCCCGCCCGCGCCGAAGTGGCGGCCGGCTCCCTTGGCCAGGCTGTGGAACCCGGAGGCGACGGCCGCGAGGTGTTCGGCGTCCTCGCGGCGCAGGCCGGTCGAGGCGCCGACCGCCAGTCCGTCGTTCGACAGCACCACGGCGTGCCGTACCTCGGTCACCCGCAGGACCATGTCGTCCAGCAGCCAGTCGAGTTCGCCGGACCGCTGGGCGCTGCCCGTACTCGGGTCCTGGATCATGTGGGGTCTCCTTCACTGCTGTCGCTGCCCGCTCGGGGGCCGGGGGGTGCGCCGACGCCGGGTGGCCGGCCGCCGCCGCGTGTCCAGCCGGCCCGGTACGCGGTCATACGTGTGCGGACGACTTCGGGTGTGCGCTCGTCGTCCACCGGGGACGCCCGGTGGTCCGTCGGCTCCTCCACGCGCTGCTCGCGCAGTTGGGGGGCGAGGTTCGCCTGGCGGACCCGGCGCGGAAGTCCGTCGGTGCCCGGCGAGTCCCCCTGGGCAGGCTGCAGCCGCAGCGGCACGGCTCCCCGGGGCGCGGTCTCCCGAGGAACGTCCGCCGGGGGCGGTACGACCCGAGGGCCGTCTTCCGGTGGCGGTACGACCCGTGGTCCGTACCCCGCGGGCGGCATGACCCGTGCGCCGTCCGGCGGAGGCGGTGTCGCCCGTGACCCGTCCACCGATGGCGGGGTCACCGAGGGTCCGCCAGACCCTTCCGCCACAGCCCTCGGTCGCGGCAGAACCAGTGCGGGCCGCCGGTCGAGGGCCTGGACGGCGTCGCGCTCCGGAACGTCCGGTACGCGCGTGTACTCCCTGTCCGGCGTGCCGTCCTCCTCGGCCTCGCGGGGGGAACGTTCCGCCGGGCCGTCGTGCAGCAGCGCCGTGGGCAGCAGCACGACCGCGGTCGTGCCCCCGTAAGGAGAAGGCTGCAGGTGCACCTTGACTTCGTGCCGGGCCGAAAGTCTGCTCACCACGAAGAGACCCAGCCGGTCGCTGTCGTACAGGTCGAGTGCCTCGGACCGCTCGATGCGCAGGTTGGCCTCGGCGATCCGCTCCTTGCCCATGCCCAGTCCCCGGTCCTCGACCTCGATGGCGTAGCCGTTCGCGACCGGTTCACCGGTGATCCGGACCCTGGTGTGCGGAGGTGAGAACTGGGCTGCGTTCTCGACGAGTTCCGCCAGGAGGTGGGTGAGGTCGGCGACCGCCGCGCCGGCCACCGCCGTCTCGGGCAGCTGCCGTACCTCCACGCGCGCGTAGTCCTCGATTTCGGAGACCGCCGCCCGGACCACGTTCGTGAGCGAGACGGGCCTTCGCCACGCTCGGCCGGGCGCGGCCCCGGACAGGATGATGAGGCTCTCCGCGTGACGTCTCATCCGCGTCGTGAGGTGGTCGAGCCGGAACAGGTCGCTGAGCTCGTCCGGGTCCTCGGACCTGCGCTCCATGGCGTCCAAAAGATTCAGCTGGCGGTGCACGAGTACCTGGCTGCGCCGGGCGAGGTTCACGAAGACCCCGGAGATGCCGCCGGCCAGTTCCGCGCGTTCGACGGCGGCGTGCAGGGCGGCCCGGTGCACGGTGTTGAGCGCTTGGGCGACCTGTCCGGTCTCGTCGTCGGACGGCCTCCCCGGCGGGGCCTCGTCGTCCACGTCGACGGCCTCGCCCGCGCGCAGCCGGCTCATGGCCGAGGGGAGCTTGCGGCGGGCGATGTCCAGGGCGCTGTCGCGCAGTGCCACGAGTTCCACGACGAGGTCGCGTCCGATGCGTACGGAGATGATGAGTGAGGCGATGACGGCGCCGAGGCCGAAGAGGACCGCGGCACCTGCCGGGGTGAAGAGCGCGTGCCCGAGCGGGTCCGCGGCGTCTCCGGCGTCGCGGCCCGCGTCCGCCTCGACCGTGCGCATTCCGTCGCTCACCCGCTCGTGCGCGATGCTCCAGGTGGCCTCCGGAGCGGCGTCCAGGGCCTTGGCCCCGGGGCGCGCGGCGAGCACCTTGTCCTCGAGCGAGCGCACGTCGTCGTACGCGCTGCCTTCCATGAGGTCGTTCCAGGCGACTCGTTCGGGTCCGCCGAGGTCCGGCGCGGCGGCGTCCGTCAGGGTGCGGCGGGTGTCCACGGCCCCCGTGAACAGCCTCAGCCGCTCGGCGTCGAGGGTTCCGGCGAGCCGGGCCCCGCCGAGTACGGCGTCCTCCTGGGCGAGGGCCTCCCCGGCCCGGGAGAACTCGAGCAGGACACGGGACTCCGAGCGCATGCCCGTGGCGGCGACACCGGTGAGGGCACCGTCGGCGCCGAACGCGGTCGCGATGGTCCTGGTGTACTCGCCGTACGCCTCCTGCCATCGCGTACGGCGGTCCAGTACGCCGGTGCGCAGCGAGCGCAGTCGCTCCGTGTCGGCCACGAAGTCGGCGAGACGTCCCGCGACACCGGTGGGCAGGCCGGCGCCGTCGGCGACGGTGTTGTGGTCCCCCAGGCGGAGCTTCGCCACGGCGCGGTCGGTGATCCGAGACAGGTCCTTGTAGTCGCTCGGCGACACCGTGGCGGGGTCGGTCGCGTACCGGACCGCCTCGGCGCGTTCCGCCTGGAGCGCCGCGACCGCGGCGTCGACGGGGGCGCGGACCGTGGAATCCACGCGCTGCGACTGCCGCAGCCGCGCGATGTCCTGCGCGGTGCTCACGGTCGCGTAGGCCCACAGTGCGAGCAGGGAGACGATGGGCACCATCAGCAGGCTGACGATCTTGGCCCGGACGGTACGGGGCCGGACGCTCCACCGCCCCGCGGCCGTGAGCGCCTGCGGCGACGGTCCGGAGAGGAGGTCGCCGATGTCCGCACGCTCGTCGGCGGGCGGGCCGGCGTGGGCGCGACGGCCGCGCGGCGGGGGCGGCGGGGAGCCGGCGGTGGTGGTCCTGCGGGGTGTACGCATGGCCTCCTCGATCGGAGAGTTCGGAGCGCGTGTCCGGGCCGGGTGCGGCGGGCGCCGCGTCAGCGGGCGACGCCCTCGGCCGGCAGTCGCGAGGGCGTGGACGCTTCGGACCGCCCGGACATCGGGGACAGCGCGACGAACGCCGCTGTCAGGAAGAGGTAGGAGCCGAGTCCTACAGCGAGGGGGAAGATGAACTGCATCGCCGTGGCTCCGGGGAGGGCGACGGCCGAGGGGGTGACGCTCACGCTCACAGCCATCATTCCGGTGTAGTGCATGCTGCTCACGGCTCCGCCCATGACCAGGGAGGCGACGGCGACCGCGACGGGCGACCGGATGGACAGCGCGGCCCCGAGGGCGGCGGTCGCCGCGATCACGCCGATCACGACCGAGAGGGCGACGACGGCCGGGTCGTAGTGCACCTGGCCGTGCAGCCGCAGCGCCGCCATACCCAGGTAGTGCATGCTCGCGATGCCGAACCCGGCGGTGAGCCCGCCGACGGCGAGTGCGCGGCGCCGGTGACGGCCGTATCCGACGGTGAAGAGGCCGACGCCGACAACGGCCATGGCGACCAGCAGGCTGAGGATCGTGAGGGGGACGTCGTAGCGGATCTCCATACCCGTGACGCCGAAGCCGAGCATCGCCACGAAGTGCATCGTCCAGATGCCGGTGCCGAGCGCGGAGGAGGCGGCGAGCAGCCAGTTGCGGCGCGAGCGGCCGGTGGCGTCGAGTCCGCGGACCGTGCAGCGCAGCCCCAGCGCGGAGCCCGTACAGGCCATCGCGTACGACAGTACGGGGGTCAGCCAGCCGAAGGCGGCGTGGTCCATGTGTCCCATGGCCCCGGGACGCTAGTGCGCGCTGGGGCGCACGACCGGGGCGCATTTCGAAAGCTGTTGCAAAGTGACGGAGAGGTGCGCCCGAGCGATCGCACCGGGCTCGAACGTGTGCAGCGCGTCGTCCTTCGTGTCGGTGAGAGATCATGCGGCACATGAGCGACGACCACACACACGTCCAGGAGTTCTTCGGCTCACGTGCCGCCGACTGGGACAGCCGCTTCCCCGACGACGGGCCGGCCTACGCGGCCGCCGTGGCGCTGATGGGGTTGCGCGCGGGTGACCGGGTGCTCGACGCGGGCTGCGGCACGGGGCGCGCCCTGCCGCCGCTGCGGGCCGCCGTCGGCGGCACCGGGGTGGTCGTGGCGGCCGATCTGACCCCGGCCATGCTGGAGGCCGCGGTGAGGGCCGGACGGGACGCCGACGGGCAGCTGCTGCTGGCCGACGTCACCGCGCTGCCGCTGCGTCCGGAGTCGCTGGACGCGGTGTTCGCGGCCGGGCTCATTGCCCACCTGCCGGACCCGGCCGGGAACCTGGTGGAGTTGGCCCGGGTCGTGCGGCCCGGTGGCACGCTCGCCCTCTTCCACCCGATCGGCCGGGCGGCGCTCGCCGCCCGGCAGGGCCGGCAGATCACCGCGGACGACCTGCGCGCCGAGCACAACCTGGGCCCCCTGCTGTCCGGTTCGGGCTGGGACCTGACCTCGTACGTGGACGAGGACGCCCGCTTCCTCGCGCTGGCCGTACGCCGGGGATGACCGCGGATCCCTGACGGTGAACGTCCGTCAGTCCGTACCGACGTCCGTCAGGCCCTACCGAGGACGGCCTCCGCGAAGGCGTCGGGGGCGTCGAACATGATGTTGTGTCCGGCGCCCGGAACGGTTACGACCCGCACGCCCGCCGCTTCCAGGCCCTCCGCGCCGGGCAGTTCGTCGCTGAGTCCGCCCTGGAGGTACACGCGCTCCATCGTCAGCCCAAGGAGCATCCGGCGCATCGTCGGGGTGGTGCCGTGGACCAGTCCCGTCGCCGAGCGGTGCAGGGCGCGTGGATCGGCGAGCCGCATGGTCGCGGCCCAGGGGTGGCCGACCTTGTCGAGCACGCGCGCGTGACCGCCGTTCTCGACGTAGTCGTCCTCTTCGTAGGCGGCGATTCCGCTGCTGCCCGCGGTGACCGTGGGGTGCGGGTCGAGATTGGCCTCCACCAGGAGGAGCCGGGAGACGAGTTCGGGGCGGCGATGGGCGAGCACGATCGCGACCGAGCCGCCCATGCTGTGCGCGACGAGTTCCGCGCCGGTGACCTCGGCCGCGTCCAGGACTGCCGCCAGAGCGGCGGCATGGTCCTCCAGGCCGTAGCCGAAGTCGGCGGGCCGGTCGCTGATGCCGTGGCCGGGCAGGTCGACGAACAGGGTGCGCCGGCCCGCCAGTTCGGGCCGGGCCGCGATGTGGGCGTTGTAGACCGTCGACGCCGATCCGAGCCCGTGCACGTACACGCGCGCGGGTCCGCCGCCCGGCGCCTCCGTCCAGCGGATGCAACTCCCCCTGCCGTCGAACTCGGTCTGCCGCACAGTGCTCTCCCCCGGATGCCGGTCCCGCGCTTCCGCGATGCGTCCCCGCGCCGCGCTTTCCATGACCTGGAGACAATACCTCGGTTCCGATGTATCCATGAAGCGATGTACAGCGTCGGTGCGACAGAATGTGGCCATGCTGGAGCTGGCCATCCTGGGATTCCTGTCCGACACCCCGCTGCACGGCTACGAGCTGCGCAAACGGATCACCGCGCTCACAGGCCACGTGAAGCCGGTGGCGGAGAGCACTCTCTATCCCGCGATCAAGCGACTGGAGAACGCCGGGCTGCTGGAACGGGCCACACAGCCCGGCTCCGTCGCCGCCCCGCGTCACGTGCTGACCCTCACCGAGGAGGGCGGGCAGGAGCTGCGCCGCAGGCTCGCGCAGCCGTCCCGGCGGGACGTCACGGACGAGAACCGCTGGTTCACGGTGCTCGCCTTCCTGAAGCACCTGCGGGACCCCGAGGCGCAGGCCGCCGTCCTGCGCCGCAGGCTGTCGTTCCTGGAGGAGCCGGCGAGCTTCTTCTACGACGGCGACCGGCCACTTCGGGCGGAGGAGCTGGACGACCCCTTCAGGCGCGGCATCCTCACCATCGCGCGGGCCACCAGTCAGGCCGAACTGGACTGGCTGCGGAGCACCCTCGACACCCTCGAACCGGCCGCCCACTGAGACGGAGGTTCCGCTTCACCGGGTCGCCCCTCTTCTGTTGCCGCGGCTCCATCTCTACGTTGAGTAGCAGCAACCGCACGATCGGCTATCACGCAGGGGATGGTGACCGGATGTCCGGCATATTCGGCAGGCTCCGCACGATCGGGCGCAGGACGACGGCGGCGGACTCAGGGGAGCCTTCACGGCAGGCGGCGCTGAAGGAGAGAAAGCGCACATACAACCTCTTCGAAGCAGCTGCGGTGTACGTGGCCGCGTGCGCCGTCGACAACCAGGAACGGATCGACGAGGCAGCCGCCTGGGTGTCTCCCGAGGCACTGTCGTTCGGGGTGAACGAGCTGGCCTGCCGGGCAGTTGTCGCTCTCGCCCGGGAACGCGACGAGTCGCCGCAGGAGGTCGCCCGCACCCTGCTCGGACTGCCCGCTGCCTGACCTCGGGAGCCCGTGGGCGTTTCGCCCCTGTCCAGTCGGATAGCTGCAGCTCCGCACGGGTTTCGGGCCCGTGACAAGCGCCTTCCCGTCGCTTATGGTGCGCCGACAGATGGAGCGATCGGGAGGCTGGAATGGCCGGGACGGACGAAGACGCCGTCGCCACCGCGGATGACGACGCGCTGTACGTACTGACGGCGGTGCTGCTGACACCGGCGAAGTTCCCCAGCGTGCTCGGTGACGACTACCCGGAGGCCTGTGCGGCGCTCGACCTCGCGCCTCTCGCGGAGGGGTACGGACTGGTGCTCGGCCAGGACGGGGAGGGCGCGCGCTGGACCGTCGTCATCGACGACGTCTCCCTGGTGGCTGTCGCCATCGCGTCCTGGGACTGCGGGATGGAGCACGAGCTGTCTCCCCCGGAGCGGACGGTCGTCGCCGCGCTGCCCGGCTGGCCTCTCGAGGTGGCCGTCTCGACCCCCGGCGTACCGGCGCCGCACGATCCGCCGGCCGAGCTCACGGAGCGGCCCCCGCTCAGCCCGCCGGACACCACCGTCTGGGGTCCTGCCCAGCGGCGTCTCGGCGCGGACGAGATCGCGCTCCAGTGGGCGACGTGGCGCGAGCAGATCGACGACAGCGACTTCGCGCCCTCGGAGGGCGCCGAGGACGCCTCCGGCGATGCCGAGGACACCCAGGCCGACAAGGGCGAGGACAAGAGCGAGGAGAAGGAGGAGGGCAAGCAGGAGAAGGCCGTGAACCGCGCCGGCATCCGCCGCGTCCTCGCCGAGGCCCGCTCCTACGTGGACACACCGCCCCCGCTGGGCCGGGTCCGCTCGTCCTTCGCCACGGGCGACGCCCGGACCCTGCGGGCCGACGGCCCCGGCTGGTCGCTCGTCGCCAGGACCGACGACATCGCGTTCGTCCTGCTCGACGAGGAGCCCGGGGAGGTCCTGCCCGTCGGTCGCGGTCCGGAGCTGCCCGACCTCCTGGAGGCTCTGGACAAGATGGCCGTCCGCCCCAGCTGAGCGCGCCCGTCAGGCGCCATTCCGGCCACGCGACGCGGACGGGAATGGCGCGTCGGCAGCGTCGGTCCCTCCAGCTCTCACCGGCTCGCACGGGCCACGGTGGGAGCCGGAAGGACCGACGACGGACGGATCTTCATCGAACGGATCCGCGGCGGAGGGATCCCCGCCGGGCGGATGGCCCCGGACACCACACCCGAGGACGGACCACCCCCGGGACGGATCATCCCGGGGCGACGGCCCGCCGGCCGTTCGCCGGAAGGCGGTCGGCCCTCAGCGTCCCAGTTCCTTGCGGCTGACACGGCGCAGCCTGCGCCGCTGTGAGGGGTCCAGCGCCAGATACGCGGCCGCCGGAACCCCCAGCACGATCAGGAAGGCGGCCCACCAGGGCAGCCAGATCAACAGAATCAGGCCGACCGCCACACCTCCTGCGGCGATCTTCGCGTTCTTCGACATGTGTCGCCTCCTCCGCGGCTGCTGCCGCTCTCTGTCCTGAGAACGGGTCCCCGTCTCCCACGGTTCCGGACCGCGACCCTGATACGTCCCTGAGCCGCACCCCCTAGTGAACCCTGAGGGCCCGGCACGGTCCGCGAGCCGCATCCTGACCGTGACCTACCCACATCCCGCCGGTGTGCGAACCGAGGCCGCCCCGATCGGCCCGTGGAGTCGACGGTGAAGAGGTCGAAGGGCCCCGGCACGGCCGGAGGAGACCCGATGATTGGTCGACGCACGGCGTTCATCCCCACGTCGTGATCCGTTCGGCGTCGGGGCCAACTCTGTCGGCTGTCAACGTACTTGTGACTCAGGAGGCCTGATGTCCCCGCATGTCGCCGGCAAGCGCCACATCCCCCGATCCATCGCCCTGGGCGTGCCGCTCGCCGTGCTGGCCGCACTGGTGACGACCGGCACCGCGGACGCGACGTCCGGACCCGCGCAGCCGCAGGTGACGCACACTGCGACGCTCGGGGACATCCCTCTCGGCGCCTTCAGCAACGCCCTGCTGCCCGGGACCGTGGACGACGACCGTGGTGTCGATCTCGGCGGCATCGGAAGCGACATCTACCCGGCCGGGCGCAAGGGCGAGTTCTGGACGGTCACCGACCGTGGGCCGAACGGCCAGATCAAGGTGGACGGCAAGAAGCGCCGGACGTTCCCCGTTCCGGGCTTCGACCCGGCGATCGTCAAGATCCGGGTCTGCGGCGACTCCGTGAAGGTGATCGACTCGATCCCGATCACCACCTCCTCCGGTAAGCCGGTCACCGGCCTGTCCAACCAGGCGGGGCGCGACGAGGCTCCGTACTCCTACGACGCGCAGACCCCGCTCGCGTACAACCCGAACGGTCTGGACACCGAGGGCATCGTGCGGGCGAAGGACGGCTCCTTCTGGCTCGTGGACGAGTACAGCCCTTCGCTCGTGCACGTCTCCGCGCGCGGGAAGGTCCTCGCGCGTTACGTGCCCAAGGGCCTCAGCCTGACGGGCGCGGACTACCCGGTCGTCGAGGCGCTGCCCGCCGTTCTCCTCCACCGCAAGACCAACCGCGGTCTCGAAGGGCTCGCCCAGCTCCCGGACGGCGACCTTGTGATGGCGCTGCAGAGCCCGCTCTCGCTGCCCGACGCGAACGCGGGCGACGCCTCGCGGAACACGCGGCTGCTTCGCTTCTCGCCCAAGAAGCGTGCCGTGACGGGCGAGTACGCGTACCGCTTCGACCCGGTGAACGTGGTCGACCCGAGCGAGGACGACACCTCCGAGCTGAAGATCTCCTCCGTTGTGGCGGTCGGCGGCGACCGACTGCTCGTCGAGGAGCGCACCGACAAGGCGGCCCGGTTGCAGTCGGTACGGCTCACGCGGGACGCCAACATCCTCGGCGGCCCGTGGGACAGCGACACCACGTCGCCCTCGCTGGAGCAGCTGGACGACCCGGCGTCGGCCGGCGTTCCGGTGCTGGCTAAGCGTCTGGTCGTCGACCTGGGAACGGTCGCGGGGGTGCCCGGCAAGATCGAGGGCGTCGCGCGCGTGGACCGCGACACGCTCGCCCTGATCAACGACAACGACTTCGGGATGACCGACGGGACGGGCGCCTTCGACGCTCAGGGGCGGCTCGTGGACAGCGGCATCGAGACGGTCGTCACCTACGTGCGGCTGCCGCGCGGGATCTGATCCCCGGGCCGGCCTCTTCGGGGCGGCACGCGTGCGAGGACGGTCGACGGGGGCCACGCACACGTGCCGCTCACCGCAGCGGTCCGGTGAGCTTGTGGGTGCTGTCGGCGCCGACGCCCGCGGCCAGGCTGCACGTGACCTTGTCGATCCCGGTCCCGTAGGTCCCGGTGTCCGGGTACTGCACCAGCGTCTCGCGCACCGTACCGGCGGCCTGGGCGGCCGCTCTGCTCTCCAGCGGAGCCTTGCACAGCGCGGACGCGGCCTTCTTGAGGGCCGCGTCCGTCGTGTAGGTGCCGTCGAGTTCGGTGACCTTCACGACCTCGGCGTCGTGCGGCCGCGTGCATGTGCGCCGGGCGGCCTGACCGGGCTGGGCTTCGTCCGCGTCGAAACAATCGCCCTCCTGAAGCAGGTAGTAGGGAACCTCGTCGTCCGCGAGAGACGGGAAGAGCGACTTCAGATCGCTGGGAAACAGCCCGGTGGGCAGGTCCGAGGGAAACGACGGCACGACGGTGGGCAGACCCGAGGGCAGCGAGGGCAAGCCGGACGGGAGGCTCAGCGACGGAGTCGGCGTGCTCCCGGTGCCGCCCGTGCCGGGGGACTTCTTGTCGTTGCCACCGCCGCCCGAACCCGACACGACGAAGGCGACGACGACACCGACACCGACGATCGCAGCGAGGGCGAGAAGAAGGCCGACGCGACGCCGTCCGCCACGATTCCCGTCGGGTCCGCCGGGCCCGAAGGGCGGCCCGGAGGGCGGCCCCGGCGGCGGCCCGGACGGAGGAGGCGGCGGCCATCCCCCGTCACCCTGCCCAGGAGGGAAGCCACCTCCTTGCGCCGGCGAGCCGTGGCCCCACGAGGGAGAACCGTCGCTCCCCGGAGAAGAACCGAAACCGCCCGGCGGAGGCCCGTAACCACCGGAGGACGGTGGGCCGTAACCACCGGAGGACGGCGGCCCGTACCCGGCGGAGGTGGGCGGGCCATACCCACCCGAGGACGGTGGGTCGTACCCGCTGGAGGTGGGCGGGCCATACCCACCGCCCGAGGACGGTGGGTCGTAGCCGCCCGGGGACGGCGGACCGTACCCACGAGACGGCGGAGTGGCGTGGCCCTCCGAGCGCGGGCCTTGGGCATCACCCTCGGAGGGGTGCGTCTCTCCCCGCGGCCGCGGGGGCTGAGGCGGTTCCGGCGGCATGGCCATACCGCCAAGAGTCGCCTCGAATCCGGTCATCGCGCGACCCCTGTGCGGAAGTTGATACGGACTCATGCCATGGATCACACGATTCCGGTAATGTCCGCGCGCGGGCCGGGGTGCGGCAAGGAGCGGGTCGGACCCGCCGCCGGAAGGCGGGTCCGTTCCCTCGGAAGCGGTCCGGTCAGCCGCGCGCGCCCAGGAGGTGGTCCATCGCCAGCTGGTCCAGCTGCTCGAAGGCCATTCCGCGCGCGGCCGCTGCCTCGACATCGAAGTCCTCGAAGGCCGCCCGGTCGGCGAGCAGCGCCGCGAGGCCGTCCTCGGCGGTGGGCTGCGCCAGCTCGTGCAGACGCGAGGCGCGCAGCGCCGCCTGGACCTCCGGGTCGGCCCGGAAGGCCGCCGCGCGCTCACGCAGGATCAGGTAGTTGCGCATACAGCCCTCGGCGGACGCCCACACGCCGTCGAAGTCCTCGGTCCGCGGCGGCTTGAAGTCGAAGTGCTTCGGGCCCGCGTATCCGGCGCTCTCCAGGAGGTCGACGAGCCAGAACGCGGAGCGCAGGTCGCCCGCGCCGAACCGCAGGTCCTGGTCGTACTTGATCCCGGACTGGCCGTTGAGGTCGATGTGGAATAGCTTGCCCGCCCACAGGGCCTGCGCGATGCCGTGCGGGAAATTCAGCCCGGCCATCTGCTCGTGGCCGACCTCCGGGTTGACGCCGTAGAGCTCCGGACGCTCCAGGCGCTCGATGAAGGCGAGGGCGTGGCCGACGGTGGGGAGCAGGATGTCGCCGCGGGGCTCGTTCGGCTTGGGCTCGATCGCGAACTTCAGGTCGTAGCCCTGCGAGGTCACGTACTCGCCGAGGAGGTCGAAGGCCTCCTTCATCCGGTCGAGGGCGACGCGCACGTCCTTGGCGGCCCCGGACTCGGCTCCCTCACGGCCGCCCCAGGCGACGTACGTCTCGGCGCCGAGCTCCACCGCCAGGTCGATGTTGCGGACGGTCTTGCGCAGCGCGTAGCGGCGCACGTCACGGTCGTTCGAGGTGAACGCGCCGTCCTTGAAGACGGGGTGGGTGAACAGGTTGGTGGTGGCCATCGGCACCTTGAGGCCGGTGGCGTCCAGGGTCTGCCTGAACCGCTTGATGTGGGACTCGCGCTCGCTGTCCGAGGACCCGAAGGGGATCAGGTCGTCGTCGTGGAAGGTCACTCCGTAGGCGCCGAGCTCGGCCAGTCGCTGTACGGACTCGACCGGGTCCAGGGCACGCCGGGTGGCGTCGCCGAAGGGGTCCCTTCCCTGCCAGCCGACGGTCCACAGTCCGAAGGTGAACCTGTCCTCGGGGGTGGGCTGGTAGTTCATGCCGCGGCTCCTTGCTAGCTCCGACTATTTCGTCATGGCGGTTTACAAATTAGTATGCGGACGCATCTCTGGGAAGAGACGAAGTAGGAAACCTGGTCACATCGGTCCAGGGACGAACTGCGGGACCCGGGCCTCTGCGGTCTGGAAACCCCCGTGACCAGCACAGATCCCGCGGAGCCGCGGAAGAGGGAGAGCCCGATGTCAGCAGCCGAGGGTCCGCTCGTCGTCGGGGTGGACTCGTCCACCCAGTCCACCAAGGCCTTGGTCGTCGACGCGTCGACGGGAGAGGTGGTGGCGAGCGGGCAGGCGCCGCACACCGTCTCCACCGGGGCGGGCCGCGAGAGCGACCCCCGTCAGTGGTGGGACGCGCTGTGTGAGGCCCTGCGCCAGTGCGGTGACGCCGCCCACGAGGCGGCGGCGGTGTCCGTCGGCGGGCAGCAGCACGGCCTCGTGACGCTCGACGCGCGCGGCGAGCCCGTACGGCCCGCCCTGCTGTGGAACGACGTGCGCTCGGCGCCGCAGGCCCGTCGGCTGGTCGAGGAACTCGGCGGCCCGAAGTCCTGGGCCGAGCGGACCGGCAGTGTGCCGGCCGCGTCCTTCACGGCCACGAAGTGGGCCTGGCTGGCCGAGCACGAGCCCGACGCCGTCCGGGCGACAGCCGCGGTGCGACTGCCCCACGACTACCTCACGGAACGGCTCACCGGGCTGGGCACCACCGACCGCGGCGACGTCTCGGGCACCGGCTGGTGGGCCTCGGGCAGCGAGGCCTACGACGAGGAGGTCCTGGCGCACATCGGTCTCGACCCCGCGCTCCTCCCCCGCGTCGCCCGCCCGGGTGAGGTGGTGGGAACGGTGCACGCCAGGGGTGAGCTGCCGTTCTCCAAGGGCACCCTGGTGGCGGCCGGAACCGGGGACAACGCGGCCGCAGCGCTCGGTCTCGGGCTGCGCCCCGGCACGCCGGTGGTGAGCCTCGGCACCTCGGGGACCGTGTACGCCGTGTCGACGCGCCGCCCGGCCGATCCGACCGGCACGGTGGCGGGGTTCGCGGACGCGCGCGGCGACTGGCTCCCGCTCGCCTGCACGCTGAACTGCACGCTGGCCGTGGACCGGTTCGCCGCGCTGCTCGGCCTCGACCGCGAGGCCGTCGAACCCGGCTCGTCGGCGACGGTGCTCCCCTTCCTGGACGGCGAGCGCACCCCGAACCTGCCGCACGCCTCGGGACTGCTGCACGGGCTCAGGCACGACACGACGGGCGGCCAGCTCCTCCAGGCCGCGTACGACGGCGCCGTGCACTCCCTGCTGGGCGCCCTCGATCTGGTTCTGGACGCGGACGCGGACCGCTCGGCACCCCTGCTGCTGATCGGCGGCGGGGCGCGGGGCAAGGCCTGGCAGCAGACCGTGCGCCGGCTCTCGGGACGGCCCGTGCAGGTGCCCGAGGCCAGGGAACTGGTCGCGCTCGGGGCCGCGGCGCAGGCGGCCGGCCTGCTGACGGGCGAGGACCCGGCGGCGGTCGCCCGGCGCTGGGGAACCGCCCGGGGGCCGGTGCTGGAGGCCGTGGAGCGGGACGAGGAGACCCTCGCACGGATCACCGGGGTACTCTCCGACGCGGCCCCGCTGCTCGAACGGGAGCCGAACAGGAACTGACGGGGCCGGAGCGTGCCGTCCCGGCTCTCACGCGGGGCACCGGGTCCCATGCGAGCGACGGCGGCCGGGGCGGCCCGGTGAGCACCGCTCGACGCGGGACCGCCCGTGGGGACGGGCACCGAGACAGGCCGGCGGTACCGGCCGGACGAGGATCGACGCAAGCATGACCGCACCGCTGCACGAGGCCCATCCGACCGGTTCCGGCCGGCGACTGCCCGACACCCAGCAGGCCATGCGCCGCCGCAACCTCGCCCGGGTCATGCACACCGTAGGCGACGAGGGACCCTTGTCGCGGGCCGCCGTGGCCTCCCACATCGGTCTGACACGGGCGGCCGTGTCCACCCTGGTCGACGAGCTGATCCGCGCGGGATTCCTCGATGAACTGGGGCCCGAACGGCCGGGCAGGGTGGGACGGCCCGGCTCGGCACTCGCCGTCAGCGGACACGGTCCCGCGGGGATCGGCGCGGAGGTGGGCGTCGACCATCTCGCTGTGTGCGCCGTGGATCTCCGGGGCGCCGTGCGGGCCAAAGCCGTGCGCCACGGCACGAACCGCGGCCGGCCGGCGGGTCCCGTGATCCGGGAACTGACCGCGCTGGTGCGCCAGGTCGTCGCCGAGGCCGACCAGGAGGGGCTGTGGCCCGCGGGCGTCGCCGTCGCCGTCCCCGGCCTCGTGGCCCGTGACGCCCGGACCGTGGTCCAGGCCCCGAATCTCGACTGGCACGACACCGACCTCGGCGAACTGCTGCCCGCCGAATGGCCGTTGACCGTGGACAACGAGGCGAACTTCGGCGGACTGGCGGAACTGTGGCTCGGGGACGCGACCCCGCGTGACTTCCTGCACGTGTCCGCGGAGATCGGCATCGGCGCCGCGGTGCTCGTGGACGGGCGGCTGCTGCGCGGCACCCGCGGGTTCGCCGGCGAGCTGGGACATGTCCCGGTGCGCCCGGACGGACCGGAGTGCCCGTGCGGAGGACGCGGGTGCCTCGAACAGTACGCGGGCGAGGAGGCCGTCCTGCGGGCCGCGGGGCTCGGACCGGGCGAGGACCGCGTCGGTCTGCTGTCGCAGCGGGCCGCCGACGGCGATCCGGACGTACGCCGTGCCCTGCGCGACGCCGGGACCGCGCTCGGCATCGCCCTGACCGGCGCGGTCAACCTGCTGGACCCGGAGACGGTCGTGCTGGGCGGTGCCCTCGCCGGGCTCGCGCCCTGGCTGCTCCCCTCGCTGGAGGACGAGTTGGACCGGCGCACGGCGGGCCCCGCCTGCCCCGTGTCCGTCTCCCGGCTGGGATCGGAGGGGCCTCTGCTCGGTGCGGCACATTCGGTGGTACGGGCGGTGCTCGACGATCCGGCCGCGTTCGCCGTGCGGGCGTAGGCGGAACGCCGGGCCCCTCGCGGGGGTGGGGCGAATCGCCCCCGCCCCACCGCGAGGGCGGAGCGAACCGCCGGGCCCTCAAGGGGCTGAGCAAACCGCCGGACACACGGCTCACACGGCCCACCGCCCGGAGGACGTTCACAACGTTCACCCTCACGGATGGGCGCGTTGTCCACTTCCCGCGTGCCGTCCACGGACTCGCGCTCGACCCTTCCAGCCCAACCGGCAAGCGCCGTACCGTAATTCACGCGAGGCGCAGCCGTCCTGCCGGTGGCTGTGTTCCGGTCGGATCGGGGGGTTCAGATGTCGGAGGGGGCGGTTCCGGGTCTGCGGCGTGAGGCGATCGGCCTGCGCGAGGTCCTGTTCCAGAGCATCACGGCGATGGCGCCGGCCGCGGCGGTCGCCGCGTCCATTCCGTCCGGAGCGGCGTTCGCGGGCGGGAGTCTGCCACTGTCCGTACTGATCGCCCTGGTGGCCTGTCTTTTCACCGCGTCGTGCGTCGCGGAGCTGGCGCGGGAGATGCCGGCCGCGGGCTCGGTGGCCACCTACACCGCGCAGGGCCTGCATCCTGCCGTCGGATTCCTCGTCGGCTGGGGCTATGTGTTCGTCGAAGCCCTGGTCCCGCCTCTGCTCCTCCTCCAGCTCGGGTTCACCACGGCGGGCACGCTGCACCAGGAGTGGTCCTCCTATCCGGAGGACCTCTGGTGGCCCTGGTCGCTCGCGGGCGCGGTGGTCATCGCGGTGGCGGGCTATTGGGGAGTGCGCGCGTCGGCCCGGTTCGGAACGGTCCTCGGCGTCTTCGAGGTGCTGGTCTTCGTCGTCTTCGCGGTGTGGCTCATCGTCCGGGCCGGCGGGGACAACACCCTGTCGGTGTTCGGGACGTCCCACACGGCCGAGGGTTACGACGGGATCAGCGGGGTGTTCGCGGGTTCGGTGTACACGGTGCTCGCCTTCGCCGGGTTCGAGGCGGCGGCCCCGCTGGCGGAGGAGACCAAGGACCCGCGCCGCACGATGCACCGGGCCGTCCTCGGCGCGGCCCTGGCGATCGGCTTGGTCTACGTGCTCACGACGTACGCCATGTCGGTTTACTTCGGCCCCGACAGGTTCGCCAAGTTCGGGGCGTCGGGCGCAGGCTCCTGGGAAGGAGTGGCGCGAGCGTCTTTCGGTCTGTTCTGGGTGCTCGTGTTCCTGGCGGTGATCAACTCGACGATCGCCAATGCCAACGCCTGCGCCACGGTCTCCACCCGAACGGCCTTCGCCCTGGCCCGCATCCGGGTGCTCCCCGCCCTCTTCGCGCGCGTGCACCCGAGACACCGCTCCCCCGCGGCCGGGGTGGCCGTCCAGTGCGCCGTGGCAGTGGCGGTCATGCTGGGCCTCGGTCTCGCGTACGACCCGGTCACCGCGTTCCTGCTCCTCGCGACGGTGATCGTGACCGTGGTGATCGGCGTGTACATCGTGGTCAACCTCGCCTGTGCGGGCTATTTCCTGCGCCGCAGACGCGCGTTGCTGCGTCCCGTCCGGCATCTGGTGTTCCCGCTGCTCGGCATCGTCGCGTTCGTTCCGGCGCTGCTGACGGCCGCGGGGCTGCCGGTCTTCGACTTCGTGACCGAACTGACCCCACCCGTCTCGTACGCCGGGCCGGTCGTGGGTGCCTGGATGGCGGCCGGTGCCGTGATATTGATCTTCCTGCTGCGCCGCCACCCCGGGCGCATAGCCGAGACCGCCCGTGTCCACCTCGACGAGACCTCGTCCCCCGCCCCTTCACAGAGCGGAGCCGTACAGCCATGAGCGACCCCCGGGTCCTGACCTTACGTCCCGCGCCGGGCGAGTTCGCCTGGACCTTCGGCGGCGCACCACCCGTCGCACGGATCGCGCCGGGCACCGTGCTCGATCTCTACACCGAGGACTGCTTCGCCGGGCGGGTGCGCTCGGAGAAGGACTTGGTCTCCGAGGTCTGCGAGTTCCCGTTCCTCAATCCGCAGACCGGTCCGTTCTACGTCGAGGGGGCGGAGCCGGGGGACACGGTCGCGGTCCACTTCGTCTCGATCGAGCCGGCCCGAGACTGGGCCGCGTCGACGACGGTCCCCCTCTTCGGCGCCCTGACCTCGACCCACACCACGGCCTCCCTGCAGCCGCCGTTGCCGGAGACCGTGTGGATCTGGCAGCTCGACCGGGAGCGGCGGACGGCGCAGTTCAGTGCGCGGGACAGCGACATCCGGATCGAACTGCCGATGGATCCGATGCACGGCACGGTGGGGGTCGCGCCGGCGAACCTGGAGGTGCGGTCCGCGCTGGTGCCCGACGCGCACGGCGGGAACATGGACACGCCGGAGATGCGCGCGGGAGTGACCTGCTATCTCGGGGTGAACGTCGAAGGCGCCCTGCTCAGCCTGGGCGACGGACACGCGCGCCAGGGCGAGGGCGAGACGTGCGGCGTCGCGGTCGAATGCGCGATGAACACGGTGGTGATCGTCGAACTCCTCAAGGGAGTCGCCACTCCCTGGCCCCGCATCGAGTCCGACACCCACATCATCTCGACGGGTTCCGCGCGCCCGCTCGAGGACGCCTTCCGGATATCCCAGCTCGACCTCGTGCAGTGGCTGGTGCGGGACTACGGGTTCAGCGAGCTGGACGCCTACCAGTTCGCGACACAGACCGTCGAGTCTCCGCTCGCGAACGTCTGCGACACCAACTACACGTGCGTCGCCAAGCTGCGCAAGGAGTGGCTGCCCGCGCGGGAGACCCATCGTGGTCTGCACGCCCGGCTGCGCGAGACGGCCGCGGCCCTGCGGCACTGACCGCACGGCCACCCGGGTCACTCGGGCCGGGCAGGCCACGCGGGCCACGCTTCACCGGGCCCGAATCCGTCCGCGGCCTCGCTCGTCCCATCCGGCACACCGGGAACACCGGGAACAGCCAACACACCCAGCACGCCGCAAACAGCCAGCACGCCCGGCTCACCCAGAACGCCTAGAACGCCTAGAACGCCCGAGCAAAGGCCGTGTGTTCACGGCCCCACACCCGACAGCCCCACACCAAAAGGCCCCACACCCCCCACCGATGAAAGGCCCAGATCCATGGAGCGAGCACGGTCGTTCCCGAGCCGACGGCGGCTGCTCAAGGGCGCAGCCCTCGCGGCCCTCCCCTACGCGTTGCTTCCCGACGTCAAGGCGGCCGCACAGCCGTCGGCCGTCGACTACCCGGGCGCCGACTGGTATCCGGCGACCGGCTCCAACTACACGGCCTCCGACCGCCCCTACAGCTACGACCTCGACTATGTGGTCATCCACGTCACCCAGGCCACGTACGCCACGACGCTGTCCATCTTCCAGAATCCGGCGAAGAAGGTGTCCGCGCACTACCTCGTGCGGTCGGCAGACGGTCATGTCACCCAGTGCGTGCGGGAGCGGGACGTCGCCTGGCACGCGGGCAACTGGGACTACAACACCAGAAGCATCGGCATCGAGCACGAGGGCTGGGTGGACCGGCCCGCGTACTTCACCGACGCCCTCTACGAGGAGTCGGCGCGGCTCACGGCCGCGATCTGCGACCAGTACGGGATCCCCAAGGACCGCGCCCACATCATCGGGCACTACGAGGTGCCGGGCACCGACCACACCGATCCGGGGCCCAACTGGGACTGGACGCGGTACATCCGGCTCGTCAACTTCGCCTGAGCGGGAACGGCCTCGCGGCGAGGCGGGCCGGGACCCAGGGGGGGCACCGGGCGGAAGGGGAACGTCACACGGGTTGTCCAGGCCCGCACCGGGAGTGACGATGGACCCAGCCGCATCGCCTTCCGGGAGGCCGAGTTGACCGATCCTTGGGTGGCCCTGGAACCGGGGACCGATCCCGCCGAGCGGGGTCGGCTGCTGCGCCGCGCGTACGAGTCGTTCACCGAGGCGGGTACGGTGCCGCGGCCGGTTCGTGGCGTGGTGGCGGAGTCGTGGCGGCGGTCGGCGCGAGCGGGCGTCGTCCCGGAGGACACCGCGAGGGTGGAACTCATGGACGGGGAACTCGGCTCCTACCGGGCCGAGCATCCGCTCGCGCAGGTGATGCCGCTGTTCCGGGAGCTCATGGGGACGTTCGCGGCGGACGGGGAGCATCTGCTGGCCGTGTGCGACGCGCAGGGCAGGCTCCTGTGGGTCGAGGGCCACCCGGGGACACGGCGGCAGGCCGGGCGGATGAACTTCGTTCCGGGCGCGCGGTGGTCGGAGTCGGCGGTCGGAACGAACGCACCGGGGACGGCGGTCGCGGTCGACCGTCCGGTGCAGGTGTTCGCGGCCGAGCACTTCATCCGGCGGGTGCAGCCCTGGACCTGTGCGGCGGCGCCCGTGCACGATCCGCGCACCGGACGGGTGCTCGGGGCGGTGGACATCACCGGCGGGGACGGGCTCGCGCATCCGCACAGCCTCGGGTTCGTCCAGGCGGTGGCGCGGGCCGCCGAGGCCCATCTCGCCCTGCTCGCGCCGCCCCGGGCCATGGCCGACGCCCTCGAACTGACGGCCCTGGGGCGCGACGAGGCCCAACTGGTCACCGACGGACGGAAGATCAGGCTCAGTCGCCGGCACAGCGAGATCCTGGTCCTGCTGGCCCGGCATCCGGAAGGGCTGACCGGCGACGAGTTGCAGTGCGCGCTGTACGAGGACGAGTCGGTGACTCCGGTGACCCTGCGGGCCGAGCTGGCGCGGCTGCGCCGGATCCTCGGTCCGGGGCTGCTCGGTTCGCGTCCCTACCGGCTCACCCGGCCGGTCGAGTCCGATGTGGCGATGCTGGAGCGGCGGCTCGGCAGCGGCGCGGTGACGGCGGCCGCGGCGGTGTACTCCGGTCCGCTGCTGCCGGGTTCGACGGCACCGGCGGTGGTGCGGCTGCGGCGACGGCTGGCCGACGGGCTGCGGACGGCGGTCATCACCCGGCGGGACCCGGATCTGCTGGCCGACTGGGTCCGGGCGCCGTGGGGCGAGGACGATCTCGACGTCTGGCGGGCGCTGTCGGCGCTGCGCCCCGCGGCGGCCGTCCACGCGCGGGTGGCGGAGCTGGAGTCCGAGCAGGGCGCACCGGCGGGATGGGCGCACGCCGCACGCGAGGTCAGGGTGCGGCCGCGGCCGCATTGACACCGCGGAGGGCGCCTCGCCGACAGGACTGGCGGGGCGGCGGTGGACCGCTCCGTGGAACGGGGCCGCGGCTCCGGGCGCTCCGGCCTCCCACGGTTCCGACGGTCGTGGCCTCCACAGTTCCGGGCGCCGCGCTCTCCCACGGTTCCGGGCGCCCCGGCCTCCCAAGGTCCCTGGCGCCCTGGCCTCCCACGGTTCCGGGCGCGCAACGTCGTTGCAACGTCCGGGTTCCTAGCCTCGCGGCGAGAGCTGCCCGACGGCGGGCAGCGCTTCTCCGGGAGGCAACCAGCATGACCCGTTACGCGGCGCCCGGCAGCGAAGGCGCGATCGTCTCCTACCAGGCGCGTTACGACCACTTCATCGGCGGCGAGTACGTGGCGCCGGCCCGCGGGGGGTACTTCGAGAACCCGAGCCCGGTGAACGGGCAGCCGTTCACCGAGGTCGCGCGCGGCACCGCCGAGGACGTGGAGCGCGCACTGGACGCGGCCCACGCGGCGGCACCCGCGTGGGGACGCACCTCGGTGACCGCGCGCGCCGACATCCTGCTCAAGATCGCCGACCGCATGGAGGCGAACCTGGAGAAGCTGGCGGTCGCGGAGACGTGGGAGAATGGCAAGCCGGTCCGCGAGACGCTGGCTGCGGACATCCCGCTCGCGATCGACCACTTCCGCTACTTCGCGGGGGCCGTCCGCGCTCAAGAGGGTTCGCTGAGCGAGGTCGACGACGACACCGTGGCGTACCACTTCCACGAGCCGCTGGGCGTGGTGGCGCAGATCATCCCGTGGAACTTCCCCATTCTCATGGCGGTGTGGAAGCTCGCTCCGGCGCTGGCGGCGGGGAACGCGGTCGTCATCAAGCCGGCCGAGCAGACACCGGCGTCCATCCACTACCTGATGAGCCTGATCGCGGACCTGATCCCGCCGGGCGTCGTCAACATCGTCAACGGCTTCGGCGTGGAGGCGGGCAAGCCCCTGGCCTCCAGCCCGCGGGTGGCGAAGGTGGCGTTCACGGGCGAGACCACCACGGGGCGGCTGATCATGCAGTACGCCTCGGAGAACATCAAGCCGGTCACGCTGGAACTCGGCGGCAAGTCGCCGAACATCTTCTTCGACGACGTGTGGGCGCAGAACGACGACTTCCGCGACAAGGCGCTCGAGGGCTTCACGATGTTCGCGCTCAACCAGGGCGAGGTGTGCACATGTCCCTCGCGCGCTCTCGTCCAGCGCGGCCACTACCGCGAGTTCATGGAGGCGGCGGTCGCCCGCACCGAACTCATCAAGCCCGGCAACCCCCTCGACCTGGACACGATGATCGGCGCCCAGGCGTCCAACGACCAGTTGGAGAAGATCCTCTCCTACCTGGACATCGGCCGGCAGGAGGGCGCGAAGGTGCTCACCGGCGGTGAGCGCATCGAGCACGACGGGGAGTTGAAGGGCGGCTACTACGTCCAGCCGACGATCTTCGAGGGCGACAACCGGATGCGGATCTTCCAGGAGGAGATCTTCGGCCCGGTCGTCTCGGTGACGTCCTTCGACGACTTCGACGACGCCATCAAGATCGCGAACGACACCCTGTACGGGCTCGGCGCCGGCGTGTGGACGCGGGACGTCAACACGGCCTACCGGGCCGGGCGCGCCATCCAGGCCGGCCGGGTCTGGACGAACTGCTACCACGCCTATCCGGCGCACGCCGCGTTCGGAGGCTACAAGCAGTCCGGCATCGGCCGCGAGAACCACAAGATGATGCTGGAGCACTACCAGCAGACGAAGAACCTGCTGGTCAGCTACTCGCCGAAGAAGCTCGGCTTCTTCTAGACCCACGAGTAGACCCACGAGTAGACCCACGAGCAGGGCGCCCGACCCGGAAGTCGCCGGGTCGGGCGCCCTTCGTCGGCGGTGGCGGCCCTCCGGCCTGAGGCTGCGCGTACCCTTGAACACCCGTCCGGACGGTCCGAGGGCGGGCGGATACTGTGCGCGAGACGGACGCCCGGTCAGAGAGGGAAAGCGTGACCGACACCAGCGACACCCGACCCGCCGAGGACGAGGCGCGCGCCCCACGGCCGAGCCGATTGCACCGGCTGATGCGCTTCATCCCCCTGATCGCCCCCGTCCTGCTGTGGTCGGTGCCCTGCTGGGTACTCCTGTACGGCGGCCAGCACTGGCCGGCGGCCGTCACCGCGGCCGGCACCGCGCTGTTCGTCCTCGGCCTCGTCGGCATGCCGATCTCGATGGTGCGCGGCCACGGCCGGCGCCAGCAGGACCGGTTGGCGATCGTCGGCGACACCCTGCTGGGCACCAGCTGGGTCCTGTTCACCTGGTCCGTGCTGCTCGGGGTCCTCCTGCGGCTCGCCCTGACCGTGGCCGGCGTCGGAGACGGCCAGGACCGGGCCCGCCTCGTCACCTGGGCCGTCCTCGGCATATCCGCCGTGCTGCTGGCCTGGGGATACACCGAGGCCCGCCGCGTGCCCCGGGTGCGCCGGCTCGACGTACAACTCCCGCGGCTGGGCACCGGCCTGGACGGCCTCAGGGTCGCCCTCATCACCGACACCCACTACGGCCCGCTCGATCGCGCACGCTGGTCGGAGCGGGTGTGCGAGACAGTGAACACGCTGGAGGCCGACGTGGTCTGCCACACCGGCGACATCGCGGACGGCACGGCCGAACGCCGCCGCGCCCAGGCCCTCCCGCTCGGTACCGTACGGGCCACCCGGGCCCGGGTGTACGTGACCGGCAACCACGAGTACTACAGCGAGGCCCAGGGCTGGGTCGACCTGATGGACGAGCTGGGCTGGGAGCCGCTGCGCAACCGCCATCTGTTGCTCGAACGCGGCGGCGACACCCTCGTGGTCGCCGGCGTGGACGACGTCACCGCCGAGTCCTCGGGCCTCGCGGGCCACCGCGCCCACCTCGACGGAGCCCTGAGCGGCGCCGACCCCGACCTGCCCGTCCTGCTCCTCGCCCACCAGCCCAAGTTCATCGACCGGGCGGCGGCGGCCGGCATCGACCTCCAGCTCTCCGGGCACACCCACGGCGGTCAGATCTGGCCGTTCCACTACTTGGTCCGCATCGACCAGCCCGCCGTCGCGGGCCTGAGCCGTCACGGCGCCCGCACGCTTCTCTACACCAGCCGCGGCACCGGCTTCTGGGGCCCGCCGTTCCGCGTCTTCGCCCCCAGCGAGATCACCCTGCTCGTCCTCCGCTCCCCGCGGGCGGACGCCTAGGAAGGCCGGCCGAAACGGTCCAGGAGCGCGTCCAGGCCCTCCGCGAGTCCCTCCGGTCCACCCCGCTCCGCGAGCGCGGGCGCGCTCTCGCGCAGGGTCGGCAGCTCCCGCGGCGACAGATGGTGCAGACCGAGTCGGAAGGCGGGATCGGACTCGTCCGGGTTGTCCACCATCGGCTGCACTTCCACGGAGACGTATCCGAGCAGCCAGGCGGAGTAGGCGCGGAAGAGGGCGGCCGTGCTGGGTTCGTCGAATCCCGCCGCCCGCAGCAGGGTGAGCACCCGCTCGTGGTCCCGCAGCACCGCGCTCGGCCGGCGGGCCAGCGGGACCGCGAGCATGCGGGTGGCGAGCAGCGGAACCGCCTGGGGATGGGCGAGACACACCTCGTACATGGCCCCGGCGGCCCGGTGCAGCCGCTCCCGCCAGTCCGGCTCCTCCTCCGCCGCGGGCGTCAGCTTCTCCTCGAGTTCGAGGTAGAGCGCCTCCACCAGCCCGTCGAGCAGGGCGTCCTTGCTGGGTGCGTACCGGTAGAGCGCCATGGCCTCGACGCCGAGCGCGGATCCCAGTCGCCGCATGCTGAGCGCCGACAGGCCTTCCTCGTCCACCAGCTGCAACGCGCTGGCGAGCACCCGTTCCCGGCTGAGCCGACCGTAACGCCCACGGTCGCTGGCGCGCCGCGCCGGCTGTTCCCCCTCGTTCATCGCCTCGTCCTCCACGCCGGTGAACTTCGCATACGGAGCGAACTCGACGATAAGCCATCGGCCGCCCGTGAAGACCGAGGCGGACCGGGGTCCGGAGGGGAGATGGGGAGTGAAGGCGTTCTCAAAGCGCTCCACCTGGCGCAAGGAGTCGACGCGGCCTACGCGTCCGGCGTTTCCCGGATCACGGCGAAGAGCGCCCGATCCGCGGGCAGGCCGTCGGCGTCGAAGGCGCGGTGCCGGCCAAGGTGTTCGACCCGCCCGCCCGCGCAGTTCTTCAGCAGGTACTCGGTGAGCCAGACGTCGGGGGTCGGCTCCATGCGGGGCAGTCCGAACGACTCGGGCATCTCGTCCTCGCCGCTGTCGAAGAACATCACCTTGCCGGTCTTGTCCCAGAGCCCGCGGAGCATGTCGGTGGCCGTGCCGAAACCCAGCTCCCGCACCAGGTGGTGCCACAAGGACAGCAGGAGGGTGCAGTCGGTCGCCGGCAGGAGGGGGAGGGTGTCGGGGCGGAACTCGAGGCTCATCACGGCCACGTTGTCGAGCCCGTTCCGCCGCACGGCGGTCGTCGCCGTCCGTACGCACTTGGGGTCCGCCTCCAGCGCGACGGAGGGTATTCCGCGCTGGGCGAGCCTGATCGGGAAGTAGCCGACGTTCGCTCCCACGTCGAGCGCGCTCTCCACCCGGAGCCGCTCGACGACCGGTTCCATGGCCTCCCAGCGCGACCCCGTACCGACGGATCGCTTGGCCCTTCGCACATGGATGCCCGGGACCGGCTGGTAGATGCCGTCGGGCAGCGCGTCGAGCTTGAGGCGGAACAGGTCGATCCCCTCGTCGAGCACGCGACGCGCATCGTGCATCAGGCGCGTGGTCGGGAATCGCTGATGGAGGCGCACCATGCGCGTGGAGGTCTGGGTTCCTGCCAACTGGTCCACGGATTACCTCTGTCGACTGGCGAATTACGGTCGCTCCTTGCAGGTCAATCATACCTTTTTCCCCGAATGCGCCACTCTGTGGCGAAGAGGGTCCGGCTCTCCGCGCGCAACGGCAACGCGCGTTCCGCGGCCGAGATGCGGCCCGCTGAACGACAGAGCAGTGTTGGTGGGTGAAGGTTCAGAACGCCTACCGTTCGCGACGGATGAGGAACTGGATCCATGCGCTTTTCGGGCCCTCGAACCTCGGCGAGACGCAATGGTCTCGACGTGACGTCTCCGGCGCCCCGCGACACCTGGCAGCGATGGGTCGACCAGAACGACCGGGCGCTGATCACCCAGACCCCGGACTGGCTCGACTGCATCTGCGCGACGGATTCCTATGACGACGCCAGCCGCTTCTACGCGTTCGGCGATTCCGGCGGGATCGTCGTGCCGCTGGCCCGTAGGCGCGGCTGGCCCGCCCGGCTGATCGCCCAGGACGCCTGGCCCTCCGAATGGGGCATCGGCGCTCCCGTCACCGCTCAGGCGCCCGACCCGCGGCACGTGCGCGCCGTCTTCGAGGATCTGGCCCGGCTCCCCTCGAACCGTGTCTCCGTCCGGTTCGGCCCGAACGTGGACCCCGTGTGGCTGTCGTGCGTGCCCTCCGCCTTCACCACCGTGCCGCACACGACGTACGTCCTGGATCTGGACGGCGGTTTCGGTGATGTGTGGGGGCACTTCAAGAGTTCGGTGAGAACCGCCGTGCGCAAGGGCGAGAAGGCGGGGGTCGAGGTGGAGGTCGACCGCACCGGGCGCCTGGTGCCGGAGTTCTACGCCCTCTACCAGCACTCGATCGCCCGGTGGGCGCAGCAGGCGAACGAGCCGCTGGCGCTGGCCCGCTGGCGCAGGAGCCGGATCGATCCGCTGCTCAAGTTCGAGACGGTCGCGGAGACGCTCGCGGAGTCCTGTGCCGTGTGGATGGCCTCGTACCGGGGTGAGCCGGTGGCGGCCATGATCGTGCTGCGCCACGGGCCGCACGCGAAGTACTGGCGGGCGGGCATGGTCAAGGAGCTGGCCAACCCCGTGCGCGCCACCACGTTGCTGCACAAGCTCGCCATCGAGGACGCCTGCGCTTCCGGTTGCCGGTTCTACCACTTCGGCGACTCCGCCCCCGATTCCTCCGTCAGCGTCTTCAAGGAACGGCTCGGTGCCCACGGCTACCCGTCCTTCGGCTGCCGCAGGGAAGTGCTCCCCCTCACGGCGGGCGATCAGCTGCTGCGGGGCGCCGTGAAGCGGCTCATCGGCTTCAAGGACGAGTGACGCGCGGTCCCCGAGGACGGGCGACGCCAGGACGACGAGGACCTCCGACGCCCGGCCCTCGAGAACGCCTGCCCCCGGTCCTCACGGGCGAGCGACGCCCGGTCCCACCGAGATGCCCTGGCCGGACGCCCCGCCTAGCATCGGACGTAGGCACGTGGGTCCTCGGTCCGCGAGCGTCGTCCTCGCGGGGCCCCTGCGCCCGGCAGGAGAGGTCCGTGAACGCACCTGCTGAGTTCCCGATCGACACTCCGGCCGGTCCCGCGCTCGTCACCACACCGGCGCCGCGTGACATCTGGTGGGAGTTGGCGGGCAAGGACCCCGACACCAACCCCAGCCAGACTCCGCACTGGCTGGACTGTCTGTGCGCCTCGGGACCGTACCGGGACGCGAGCCGTCTCTACGAGTTCGAGCGGGGCCGGCGGCTCGTGCTTCCCCTCGTCGGCAGAAGGCGCCGCCCGCCGTTCCTGGACGCGGCGGAGTCCTGGCCGGCCCAGTGGGGCATCGGAGGGCCGGTGTGCCCGGAGAGCGTCGGCCCGGCGGAGGCGCGTGCCGTCCTCGCCGACCTCGCGCGGCTGCGGGCGCTGCGGATCGCCGTGCGGCTGAGGCCGGCGGACCAGGCCGTTTGGGCGGCCGCGGCCGCCGGTTTCGATCTGCAGCCGCACATGACGCAGATGGTGGACCTCGACGGCGGCTTCGGAGTGGTCTGGGAACAGCGCATCGGGCGGCGGATGCGACGGGAGGTCCGCCGGGCCGAGCGTTCGGACGTCGACGTCGAGGTGGACCGCAGCGGCCGGCTCGTTCCCGCCTTCTACGAGCTGTACCGGAAGTCGATCGTGCGGTGGGCCGAACAGCAGCACGAGCCGCTGGCGTTGGCCCGCTGGCGCAGGACCCGGGAGTTCCCCGAGAAACGGCTGGCGGAGGTGGCGGCCCGGCTCGGTGACGGGTGCGCGATCTGGATGGCCTGGCGCGCCGGTGAGCCCGCGGGGGCGTGCATCGTGCTGCGCCACGGCGGGCACGCCAAGATGTGGCGCAGTGCCATGGACCGGGAACTGGCCCATCCGGTCCGGGCCGTTCCGCTGCTCTACCGGCTCGCGATCGAGGACGCGTGCGAGGCGTCCTGCCGGACCTTCGACATGGGAGAGTCCGCCCCGGGGTCCTCGCTCGCCGAGTTCAAGGCCGGATTCGGCGCGGAGAGCTTCTCCTCCCCGCGCCTCCTGCGGGAACGGATTCCCGTCTCGGCTGCCGACCGCCGGTTGCGGTCGGCCGTCAAACGCCTGATCCGCTTTCAGGACCCCTGAGGTCAGGGAGCTCAGCCCACGTCGACGGGTTCCACGTCGTCGCTGTGGTGCAGGGCTGACAGGCCGTAGGCGTCCAGGAGCATGCGCAGGAGCCCGAACTGGTTGTTCGGCTGGGCATGGTCGCCCGGGCGGACGTGCTGCCCCACCAGGACGGTGGGGACGTGGTTGGGGCCCTTCCCGTCGTCCTCGTCCCAGGTGACGACGAGCAGACTGTTGTGGGTCATCGCCCAGTCGGCATAGCCGCCGAGGTTGTCCCGCAGCCAGGTGTCCCCCTGCCGCACACCGCCGTCGTGCATGTTGTGCTCGAGGTCGGGGACGACGAACGCGACCGTGGGCAGCTTGGTGTAGTCGTGCGGGAAATCGGTCCAGGGGCGGTTCACGGAGGCGGGCAGGTTGTCGAAGTTGACCCAGGGGTTGTGCCGCCGTACGTACGGACCGTCGGCGCAGCCGGTGAAACCCCGGCGCGGCATGCTCTGCGCGTAGCCCGTGAAGGTCAGGCCGGACTGGAGGAGTTGGGTGCCGAGATTGCGGGACGTGAGCCGGTGCGGGCAGGAGTCGTCGTCGACCCCCAGGAAGGAACCCGAGAAGAGCGCCAGGTAATTGGGCTGGCTGGGATGCGTGAGGGCGTAGTACTGCGTGAGCGAGGCGCCCCGCCGGGCCAGTTGGTTGAGGTAGGGGGCTTCCTCGTTGCCGATGACGGCGTCGTAGGGCTGATCGTCCTCGATGACCACGACGATATGGTCCGGGCGGGGAAGCCCGGTCCGGCCCGCGGCGTCGCCACAGCCGGCGCCCGCGAGGAGCGTCACCATCACGGCTGCCCACGCGAGAAGCCTCCTCGCCACCGGGGATCCGGGACCGGTTCGCAGGAGCCTCCTCGCCACCGTGGATCCCGGCCGGGCTCGGAGGGATCTCCTCGTCACCGGGGATCCCGGCCCGAGCCGAAGGAACCCCCTCACCACCGGCGATCCCGGCCCCCGTCGTACGCCTCTCATCCGCCGCTCCACCGCTCTCCGTCCGGGCGCCGCCGCTCCGCGCGCCGCGCGTGATCGCCGCGGGCTGCCACTTGCAGCAATCGGAAATACCGTCACAATCAGTATTGATACCTCCTGCTGGTCGCCATCCGGCGTTGCCGCGGACCGACGAACGGGAGTGCCGACGGCTGTGTCGCCGAGGGCCGTCACGTCGGGTCGGGAGACCGACAGGCCGGATCCGGAAGGTGCACATGCGTCGAGTCAACGCCCCTGTCGGCCGTGGCGGCAGGACGACCGGCCGCCTCAGGGAGCCGGCGTTCCGCGACACGAGGACCGCCGTCGGAGCACCGGTTCTCCGGGAGAGCTCTTCATGGGCAAGCTCCAGACGCTGACCGCCGGGCGCGTGGCGTCCCTCACCGGAGCCGTCACCCGACGGCCCGGTACCGCTGCCGGGGAGCGGCACTCCTCCGGCCGGATCACGGCACTCCAGTGGGCGTCCCGCCTGATCCTTCCCGCGGCCCTCGCCCTGTGGCTGCTGTCGCTGCGCCATGTGGATCTGGCCGGAATGCGCGACTACGGCCTGCTGCAGGTGCTGCCGGTGCTCTTCTGGATCGCGCTCGGCCTGCTCGCCCTCGGGTTCTGCCTGGCCCTGGCCGAACGGCGCACCACGGGCGGGTGGTTCGCGGGATACGTCCTCGGACTGATCGCGGTCATCCACGCGACCCCCACGCTCCTCTACCCGACGCTGCGGTACAGCTGGGCGTGGAAACACGTGGCGGTCGTCGACGCGGTGATCCGCCACCACGGCGAGGTGCCCCACGCGGACAAGCTCGCCATCTACAACCAGTGGCCCGGCTTCTTCGACCTCAACGCGTTCTTCCTCCAGGCCACCGGCCTGCATTCCGCGCTCGGCTACGCGACGTGGACCCCGCCCGTCTTCAACGCCGTACTGCTCGCTCCCCTGCTGCTGCTCCACCGGACGGTGACGCGTGACCGCCGGCTGATCTGGGGGGCGGCGTGGGTCTACTACTCGTGCTCCTGGGTCGGACAGGACTACTTCGCACCCCAGGCCTTCGCGTTCCTGCTCTTCGTGACGGTGATCGCCCTCGTCATGGGGCAGTTGCCCACCTCGGCGCTGTACCGCACGAGCGAGACCCGCGCGGGCCGGTGGCCGGTGGGCCGCTTCGTGGTGGTCATGGTGCTCGCGGCCGTCATTATCTCCTCGCACCCACTGACACCGCTGATGCTGATCAGCGCGCTGGTGGCGCTCTCGCTGCCGCGGCGCAACCGGCGGACCGTCCTGCCCGTCCTGGCCGGCACGGTGGTGCTGGCCGTGATCTGGGACGCCACCGTCGCCCGCCCCTACCTCTCGCAGAACCTGGGCGATTTCCTGAACTCCCTGCTGAAGCCCGACACCAACGTGGTCTCGGGACTGGCCGCCCTGGGCGCCGCGGCCCCGGGCCAGGTCGTGGTGTCCTGGATCGACAGGGGCCTGTCCGCCGCGGTGTTCGTCCTGGCGGCCGTCGCCTTCCTCGCCCGCCCCTGGGTCCGCCGCACCGGCCTGCCCCTGCTCCTCGTGGCCCCGGTGCCGCTGCTGGCCGCGAACGCCTACGGCGGAGAAATGATCTTCCGCGCCTATCTCTTCGCCCTGCCCGCGGCCTCGCTCCTGATCGCGGCCCTGCTGCTCGGCCGGAGCGCGCGACCGGCTCCCGAGCCGGGCCGGCGGCCGCGCCTCGGGGTGCTGGCCGCGTATCCGCTGATGCTCGCCCTGCTCGGGGGACTCATGTTCGGCTACTACGGCAAGGAATCGGCGAACTACTTCACGCAGGAGGAGGTGGCGGCCGGACGGTTCGTCGCGGCGACCGCTCCTCCCGGGTCCACCGTCGTCTCGCTGACGTCGGCCGTTCCCGGCCTGTACCTGCGCTACGACGAGAACCCACAGGTGCAGATGGACGAGCAGGACCTCCAGGACAGACGGCGCCTGGTGGAGGATCCGGTCAAGGGCCTGGAGGGGTTCATCCAGCGGGCCGACCCGCAGCAGCCCGCCTACATCATCCTGAGCCGGGCCCAGGCCGCCGACCTCTACCAGAGGGGGATCCTGCCCGGCGGCACCGTGCAGCGCATGGACGCCGCCCTGGCGAAGACTCCGGGCTTCGTCCCCGTCTACCGCAGCAAGGACGCGGTGGTCTACCGGTACCAGGGCGCGAAGAGCTGAGCCGGGCCATGACCACCACACGCTGGGGACTCGCGCTGTCCGGCTGGGTGGCCCTGGCCGCGGTCACCCTCCTGCCGGACGCCCTGGTCCTGCGCGCCGTCGTGACGACGGCGTTCCTGCTCGTCTGCCCCGGTCTGGCGGCCTCGCGGTGGGCCCGGCCGGGCAGGCGACGGTTCACGGACCGCACCGCGGTCCTGGAGACCGGCGTCCTGGCCCTGACGCTCAGCCTGTCGGCGGCGGTGCTCGTCGTGGAACCGCTGTTCCTGAGCGGCACGTTCACGGTCACCCGGGCGCTGCTCGTGCTCGCCGCCGTCACGTCCGTCCTGGCGCTGCTGCCCCGGCCCGGCGGAGACCGGCACCGGGAGCCGCAGACCGCCCCGGACGCGGACCCGTCGACGGCCGGCACCGGCCGGTCCGAGCCGCCCGACGCGGAGTGAGGCACCGCGCGGCCCGGCCGGGACGCCGCGTCGCACCACGTCAGGGCCTCACAACCGCCCCGCAGCCCCGAAGACCCGCTCCGCCCCCGCCCGCCCGGCGGGGGCGGAGCCATGTCGTCCACAGACCGCCGCCGGGCGCTTGACGTCACTCACAAATCGGGTGAAGGTGTAGATATACGACGTAAACATATGCCGTATGGGAGCACTCGGAGATGCATGATCATGTACAACGACCCGGTCATCGGTAACGAGCGTGAAGCCGGGGCACAGGCCACCGTCAGCCTGGTCGTCCCCGCTCTCAACGAGGCACGCAACATCGCGTGGGTGTTCGAACAGATCCCGGCGTGCGTGGACGAGGTCATCCTCGTCGACGGCGACTCCACGGACGCCACGGTCCCCATGGCCCAGCACTGCCTGCCGACCGTGCGCAACGTCCGGCAGAACGGCCCGGGCAAGGGAAACGCGCTGCGCACCGGCTTCCTGGAGGCCAAAGGGGACTACGTGGTGATGATGGACGCCGACGGCAGCATGTCGCCGGCGGAGATCCCCCACTTCGTGCACTTCCTCGACCACGGCTACGACTTCGTCAAGGGTTCGAGGTTCGTCGCGGGCGGCGGCTCGCTCGACATCACCCCCATCCGCAAGATGGGCAACCATGTGCTCCTGCTCGCGGCGAACCGGCTGTACGGCGCCTGCCTGACCGACCTCTGCTACGGCTACTGCGCCTTCCGGCGCAGCTTCCTCGACCAGCTGGACCTGCACGCCGCCGGCTTCGAGATCGAGGCCGAGATGATCGTGCACGCCCTGCGCTCCGGTCTGCGCATCGCCGAGGTCCCCAGCCTGGAACTGCCCCGGCGCAGCGGCTGCTCGAACCTGCACGCCATCTCCGACGGGCGCCGGGTGCTGCGCACCCTGCTCTCGGAACGCCCCGGTGCCGCCCGGGCCTCCGCTCGGCGGCCCGAGCGGAGCGCATCGTGAGCTCCGCCCCCGTCCCCCCGCCTCTCGTCCGGCCCCCGGTGCCGGTGGTCGACATCGACCTGGCCCGTCCGGGCGAGTTCCGGCTGCCCGGGGACAGGGGGCCCGCCCGGCCTCGGGGGCAGGCCAGGGCGCTCGTACGGCTGAACGGCCGTCCCCTGGGCATGGTCAGCGCCGCTGACGCCTCGGGGCCCGAGGGACTGTGGCGGGCGCTGGCCGACACCGCCCGCGTGGAGCTGGCCGGACAGCTCGCCCGCCACCGGGCCACGGACCGCACCGCCGCTCCGGACGCCGCCCGGCCCCGCACCCTGCGCCAGACACCCGTCATCAGCGTGATCGTGGCGACGCGCGACCGCCCCGAGCGGTTGCGGCACTGCCTGCACTCGCTGCTGCGCTCCACCTACACCGACTTCGAGATCATCGTCGTCGACAACGCCCCGGCGGACGACACCGCCCAGGTCCTGGTCCGCGCGGAGTTCCCCGACCGGGTGCGCTACGTCCGCGAACCCGTCGCCGGGCTGGCCCGCGGGCACAACGTCGGGCTCGCCCGGGCCCGCGGCTCCGTCGTCGCCTTCACCGACGACGACACGCTCGTGGACCCGGGGTGGCTGTCGGCACTGGCCGACACGTTCGCGCGCGACCCCCGGATCGGCTGCGTCACCGGACTGATCGTGCCCGCCGAACTGGAGACCCCGGCCCAGACCGCCCTCGAACGGCAGGGCGGCTTCGCGAAGGGGTACGTGCCCCGGACGTGGTCCCTCTTCGACCCGCCGGCCGACCCGCTGTTCCCGTTCACCGCCGGGCGCTTCGGCTCGGGCGCCAACATGGCGTTCCGTACCGAGGTGCTGCGCGCCCTGGGCGGCTTCGACACGGCGACCGGTGCCGGCACCCCCGGCCGGGGCGGGGACGACCTGCTGGCCTTCTTCGAGACCCTGACCGCCGGGCACACGCTCGCCTATCAGCCCGGCGCCATCGTGTGGCACTGCCATCGCCGCACCATGGACGCCGTGGCCTCACAGGCCTTCGGCTACGGCGCCGGCCTCGGCGCCTATCTCACCGGCGCGCTGCTCAGCGACCCGCGCCGGCTCCCCGCCCTGCTGCGGCGACTGCCCCGCGGCATCCGGTACGCCGTGGCCCGGTCACGCGACCGGGGCGCCGATCCCGAGGCCGGATGGTCCCGGCGTCTGGCGCTCCTCGAAGTGCGCGGGATGGTCTACGGCCCCTGCGGCTATCTCCGCGGACGCCTCACCGGCGCCGGCGCCGGATCCCACTGACGAGGTGAGCGGCTTGGACACCAGTCGGGTGACCGACTCGGCGGCGGGAGGCGCCGGTATGCGACGACGGCCCCTGGGCATGCTGCGCGCCGGTGTCGCCGCCGCGCTCCCGGGCGAACCCGTCCTGCGCACGGGACACGTCCTCGCGGTCAGTTCCCTCGTCAACGCCGGGCTCGGCTTCTTCTTCTGGACCTTCGCGACCCACTGGTACGACGAGCGGACCGTGGGCCTGAGCTATTCGGCGCTCTCCGCGTCCCTGCTGCTCACGGGCATCGGCCAGCTCAACCTGAACGACTTCCTGGTGCGGTTCGTGCCGACCTCCGGCCACCGCGCCCGCCGTCTGGTCCTCACCTGCTACGCCGCGAGCACGTCCTGCAGCGTGCTGGTGGCCGTGGCGTTCCTCGCCCTGGTGCCGACGGTCGCCCCGAAACTCGAGTTCCTGCTGACACCGGTCACCGCGGTCTGCTTCGTGGTCGCGACCGCCGGTTACGCCGTCTTCGTGCTGCAGGACGGCGCGCTCACCGCGGTCCGCATGCCGGGCTGGGTCGTGGGCGAGAACCTGATCTTCGCCGTCGTCAAGATCCTGCTGCTGGGCCTCGGCGCCGCCCTGACCCTCTTCTCCGGGATACTCATGTCCTGGGCCGGGGCCCTCGTGGTGTCGCTGGTCGTGGCCAACGCCGTCCTGATGGGCAGGGGCATCCCCCGGCACGAACGCGAGACGAAGGCCGCGCCGCCACCGCCGCGCATGCTCGGGTACGCCGCCGCCGACTGGTTCGGGTCCCTGTTCCGCGTCGCCGCGTACACCGTGGTCCCGCTGATCGTGCTGAACACCCTCGGCGCCGAGCAGAGCGCCTACTTCTCCGTAGCCTGGAACGTCGCCTACGTGCCGTATCTGATCGCCCGCAACATGGGGACGTCGCTGCTCGCGGAGGCCGTGCGCGGGCCCGAACGGCTCGTGGAGCACTCCCTGCGCGTCCTGCGCCACTCGGGTCTGCTGCTGGGCGGCGTCACGGTCCTGCTGGTCGTCGCGGCCCCGCAGATCCTCTCCCTGTTCGGCGCCTCGTACGCGGCCGAGGGAAGCATGCTGCTCCGTCTGCTGGCCCTGTCCGCGGTGCCGAACCTGGTGCTGAGCGTCGCCATCGACGTGGCGCGGGCCCGGCGCCGGCTGCGCTGGGCCGTGTGGCTGCAGGTGGTGATGTGCGTCCTGGTGCTCGGGCTCACCCGCGCGCTGCTGCCGCACTTCGGCGTCGTGGGCGCGGGCATCGCCTGGCTCGTCACCCAGTGCCTGATCGCCGGCTTCCTGATCGTCACCCGGTCCCGCTGGCTCGTCCCCGTCCCCGAAGGGTCATCATGAACAGCGCCCTCTCCGCCGAACGCACGCTCCCGACCCTGGCGGTCGTCATCTGCGCCTACACCCTCGACCGCTGGGACGACACCCGGGCCGCGATCGGGTCCGTGCTGGTCCAGGACCCGCCCGCCGACGAGGTCGTGCTGGTGGTCGACCACAACCAGGACCTCCTGGAACGCGCCGAGCGCGAACTGTCCGGCGTCCACGTGGTGGCCAACCAGCGGCGCCGGGGGCTGTCCGGGGGCCGCAACACGGGGGTGTCGGTGTCGCGTTCCGAGGTGGTGGCCTTCCTCGACGACGACGCCACGGCCGAAACGGGCTGGACGGGCCGTCTCCTGGCGCCCTACCGCGATCCCCGTGTGGTGGGCGTCGGCGGGTTCGTCCGGCCGTGGTGGCTGACCGGAAGGCCGGTGTGGTTCCCCCCGGAGTTCGACTGGGTGGTGGGCTGCTCCTACCGGGGGCAGCCCCGGCACGCCGCTCCGGTCCGCAACTTCATCGGCGCCAACATGTCCTTCCGCAGGAGCGAACTGATCGCCGTCGGCGGCTTCTTCGACGCCTTCGGGCGGGTCGGCAGCCGTCCGGTGGCCAGCTGCGACGAGACGGACTTCTGCCTGCGGCTCGCCGCACGCGACCCGGAGGCCGTCCTGCTGTACGAACCGGCCGCCGAGATACGGCACCGGGTCCCGGAGTCCCGAACCAGCTGGGCCTACTTCCGCAACCGCTGCTACATCGAGGGGCTGTCCAAGGCGCTGGTGGCACGGCGCTGCGGGCGCGGACCCGCCCTGGCCAACGAGCGCGCCTACGTACGGTCGACGATCTCTCGGGCCCTCGCCCGCAACGTGTCCCGGATCCGGCGACCCGGCGCGCTGCGCAGGATCGGGGCGCTGGCCGGGGGCGTGGGCGCCACCGTGGCCGGCTACATCGTCGGCTCGATCCGGCCGCTGGGTTCCGAGACGGCCGCCGGGTCCCGCCCCGGGGTGGCGACGCCGACGAGGGCGGTGCGGACATGAGCGTCGTACCCGTCTTCCTCTATCACGCGGTGTCGGACGATACCCCGTCGTGGCTGGCCCCGTTCACGGTCAGTCCCCGCACCTTCACGGAGCACCTGGACCTGATCGCCGACAGCGGACTGCGCGTCGTCCCGTTGCGACAGCTGGTCACCCGGCTGCTCGGAGGCCCTCCCCTGCCCCCGCGGGCGGCGGTGCTGACCTTCGACGACGGATACGCGGACTTCGCCACCACGGTGGCTCCGGAGCTCGCCGCTCGGGGACTTCCCTCGACGCTGTACGTGACCACGGGCGCCCTGGACGCCGCCGGCCGGCCGTCGGGGGGCGGACCGTTCCCGTCCGTGGCCACGCTCGACTGGGCCGGCGTCAAGGAACTGGACTCGGCCGGGGTCGAGATCGGCGGGCACTCCGTGACGCATCCTCAACTGGACACGCTGCCGCGGGCATCGGTGCGGGAGGAGGTGTCCGGGTGCAAGGAGCGCATCGAGGACGCGCTCGGGCACCAGGTCGACGCCTTCGCCTACCCGCACGGCTATTCCAGCCGGGGTGTCCGCGCAGTGGTCCGGGAGGCCGGCTGGGTCTCGGCCGCCGCCATCCGGGCGGACTCGGCGTTCAGTTCGGAGACCGACGAACCGCTGCGGTTCGCCCGGCTCATGGTCCGGGCCGACACCGACCGGAACCGGTTCGCGCACTGGACCGGAGGCGAGGGTGCGCCCGTGGCACCGTTCGCGGAGGGACTGCGGACCAGGGGCTGGCGGGCCTACCGCCGGGCACGGGCGATGAGCGGACTGCCGTACCGGGCGATACCCGCCTGACCCTGCCGCCGGCCGGCCGGACGCACCTCCTGTTGTCCTGCCCTCTCCTGAGGTTCTGTCACCGCTGCCAGACGCGGACCCAGTCCACGCTCATACGCGCCGAGTCGGTACCCGGGGGCGGGGTGTAGGGAAGCCCGACGGCCAGGTTCAGGATGACCTCCATCGGCACATGAGGAATGCGCTCGGGCGCGGTCACCCGGAACCGTTCGACCCCGTCGACGTACCAGACGAGCCGGTCCTTCTCCCACAGCAGTCCGAAGCGGTGATAGCCGTCGGGGAAACCGGGCGCGGTGAACGTCCCCCGCTGCTTGCGCTCGGCGCCCTCGGCGTTCTTCCAGTGCACGAACATCGACACCGTGCGCGTGGTGCCGAGGAACTCCATGATGTCGAGCTCGGGCGGGGTGTAGCGGCTCGCGGGCATCATCCAGAACTCCGGTGTCATGCCGCCCTGCGGCGGGATGCGGACCGCCGCCTCGAAGTAGCCGTAGGTGAAGGTGTGCCGCGGCCGGGCGTACCAGTCGTCCCGGCCGGTGGAGATCATGCCGGAGACCCAGGGGTAGACCTTCCCGTCGCTGCCGCGGATGCTCCGGCGCTGGGCGGTCAGGGTCAGTTTCCCTCCGCCCACGGTGACCTGGCCGGGCTGGTACCACTCCAGTTCGTTGTTGGTGCTGATGGTGCAGCCGTTCTTGTTCCAGTCGTAGCAGGTGGCCCAGCGGCCCGTGTCGAGGCGTGAACCGTCGAATTCGTCGCGCAGGACCAGTCGCCACGCGCCGGGCACGGGTGGCCCGGACTCGGGGGACCCGGGCGTGGAACCGCAGGCCCCGCAGGCCGCCAGCAGCAGCAGGACGACCCCGACCAGCGCGCCCCGTGACCTCGTCATGGGCGCTCTCGGGACCCGGCCGCGACGGCGCCGGCCAGCCGGCGCGCGGCGAATCCGGTGCCGGCGACGAACCGCAGCACGGGTCCGAAGGTGGGAGCGGCCGCCAGTCCGGTGAAGAACAGCCCGGGCACGGAGGACTCGAACCCGGACGACAGCCGGGGCGCCCCGTGGAACGTCTCGACCTCGCGGCGGAGTTCGGGTGCCAGCAGCGTCAGCCGGTCGACGTCCACCCGGTATCCCGTGGCCAGCAGCAGATGGTCGGCCCGCAGCGTCTCCGTGCGCCTCCCGTCGCCCACGGCCTCGATCTCCAGACGCACCCCGCCGTCCTCGGCCACCGCGGAGCGGACGCCGCGTCCGCAGAGCACGGGGACCCGGTCCTCCACACGCTCCCGCAGCCACCAGCCGCCGGACGGGCCGAGGACGCTGCGCAGCATCCGCAGCCGTACGTCCTGCGGCAGATGCCGGATGACCCCACCGCCGCGGGCGCACGCCAGCAGCGACCAGCCGGGGCCGAGCGGGGAACCCGGCTTGAGGACGCGTACCGGGCGCGGGCGGTCCGAGGGCCGGTCGGTGTCGGGCGGGGTACCGAAGGCGACGGACCGGGCGCGGGCGATCACGGTGGGGAAGGCCCCGGCCTCGTGCAGCAGCGCGGCGCTCTCCAGGGCCGACTGTCCGGCACCGAGGACGGCGATCCGCTGCCCCGAGAAGCGGCCCAGATCGTGATGCCTGCTGGTGTGCGAGACCAGCTCCGCCGGGAGTCCGGTCAGTTCAGGGGGTTCGTGGGCGAAGGGGACGAGCCCGGTGGCCATCACCACGCGCCCGGCGAGGAACTCCTCCCCCGAGTCCAGGGTGACGCCGAACAGACCGTCGGCCCGCCCTATGGAACGGACCCTGCGGCGCTCCACTTCCGGTACACGGCGCTCCTGGAACCACCGTCCGTAGGCGATCATCTCCTCGACGGGGACGGGGTACCGGTCGCCGACGGGCCCGTGCCCCCGCGCGGTACGGAAGTCCTCCAGCCGGTATCCGGCCTCCGGGGCGGAGACGGACGAGGCGGCGGGGACCGACTTCAGGAACATGCCGTCGGGCATGTTGGCGCTCCAGCACTCCATGGGTTCGCCGAACACCCGCCGTTCCGTTCCCGCCGCGCTCAGCCAGGCGGCGGTGGCGAGTCCGTAGGGGCCCGCACCGATGACGACGGTGGGCAGCCGCCGCGGGGAGCCGTGGACGCGCCCGCTCCCGCCCTTGCCCCTGGGCACGCGGTACCGGGCGGTGAATCCGGTGTTCATGGGCATGGGTCGCTCCCTCCGGTCTCGGGCGACGGCGCGGCGCTCACGGCCGCGCACCGGCCCAGCGGGCGCATTCCCCGAGCACGGGCGCGACCGTGTGCGTGAGCCAGCCGTAACTGCGGCCGAACCTCGGGGACTTGCTGACGTTGTTCACCACGTGCCACAGCCAGCTGAGCAGGGGGATCGCCACCGGGTCGGCGACCCCGTCGTCCGGGTCGAGCCCGGCCAGCGCGAGCAGGGCGCGGTCGTCGTCCGGGATCCGCCCCGCCCGCAGCGTCTCGGCGACCAGGCTTCCCAGCGGGCGGCCGGTGAGCGTGCTGCGCAGGGCCAGCACGAAGGAGTAGGCGTCGATCTCGCACGGCCCGTCGGACCGGCCGCTGCTCCAGTCGAAGACGCCGGTCACCTGGAGGGGGACGCGGTCGAGCAGCACGTTGCCGGGGTGGTAGTCGCCATGGGTCCAGCCCTCCGTCAGCACGGCACCGGTCAGAGCCGCGTCCAGCCGGTGGCGCAGGGCCTCGAACTCGGCCGCCCGACGGCCGGATCCGTAGCGGGGCATTCCGCCGGACAGGACCGTCAGCTGTTCCTCGCACCAGACGGAGGTGCGGTCGGCCGCCTTGCGGGGGCGTCCGGTGGCGGCCCGCAGCTCCGCCAGCAGTCGCAGGGCGGGTGCCATGGCGGCGTACGGGTCCCTGGAGGCGTCCAGGATCAGGTGCTCGGCCGGGACGCCCGGGAGCGCGGTCTGGGCGAGGGTTCCCCCGGGCCCGGGCGAGCCGACGGCCCGGGGCAGGACGGCGCGCCAGGGGTCGAGCCGGCCGTCGGCGGCGAGCTCCTGCAGGACCTCGCGCTCGCGTGCCGTGACGGCGGCGCCGGCCTCGTCCCTGGGGTGTTTGATCACCAGGCTGCCGTCGCCCTGCCGCAGTTCGAACACCAGCAGGCCCGCCTTGGGCAGCGAGGGACGCCGGACCACGGTGATGTCCCGGGGAGCGGCGCCGCGCACGAGCCAGTGGGCCCGGAGGCGGTCGTCGAGACCGGCCAGAGCGCGCGGAAAGTACAGGGGCAGCAGACCGGAGAGCGAGGACATCTTGGCGGGTGTCTTCATACCAGACCTTGCCGGACTGTCAGCGGCACGACCCGTGCATGACGGGGATAATGGTTTCAGGCTGTCTGTCCCGTTCGAGTCGATCTACGAGCCTCGTCCATATTAGTTCCTTTCGGGAGAAGCTTCCCGGAGAGGGGCGGGTGGTCTTCTTGCTGGACACCGAGGTGCCCGTGCTCCTCGCCAGAATCGGCAACTATCCGCTGCACCACGGCAGTCTGGGGGTGGTGCGCACGGTCGGACGGCTGGGCGTGCCCGTCCACGCCGTCGTCGAGGACCGTTTCACCCCGGTCGCCCTCTCGCGCCATCTGACGAGCAGGATCGTGTGGCCGACCACCGGCCGCGAGGAGCCGGAGCGGCTCGCGGACGGCCTGTTGTCCATCGGCCGGAGGATCGGCGCCCGGTGCGTGGCGGTGCCGACCGACGACGAGGCGGCCATCCTCCTCGCGGAGTACGCGCACCGGCTGAAGGAGTGTTTCCTGATCCCGCCCGTGCCCGCCCACCTGCCGCGCCTGCTGGCCTGCAAGGCGAGCCTGCACCGGATCTGCTCCGAGGCCGGCGTGCCCTCGCCGCCGTCACGGGCGCCGGAGAGCCGCGACGAACTGGTCGAGGCGGGCCGCGAGCTCGGCTATCCGCTGGTCCTCAAGAACCTGGCGCCGTTCAGCAGGCTGCGCACCCCCGCCGTCAGCGGCACCACCACCGTCGTGCCCACCGAACGGGCGCTGCTCGCCCGGTTTCCGACCGCCGCGCCGCCGCCCGTGCTCGTGCAGGAGTACATCCCCCGGCAGCAGGCGGAGGACTGGATCACCCACATCTACTGCGGTGCGGGCGGTGTTCCGCGCGCCCTGTTCACCGGGCTGAAGCTGCGCTCCTGGCCTCCGTACGCGGGGATGACCGCCCGGGCGGTGGCGCTGCGCAACTCCGAACTGGCCCGGCTGGCGGAGCGGCTGTGCCGCCGTACCGGCTACAGCGGGCTGGCGGACCTCGACTGGCGCTTCGACCGCCGGGACGGGCAGTACAAGCTCGTCGACTTCAACCCGCGCACCGGCGCCCAGTTCCGCCTCTTCGAGAGCGTCGACGGGGTCGACGTCGTCCGCGCCATGCACCTCGACCTCACCGGCCGGACCGTGCCGGACGGCGCCCAGGCGGAGGGGCGGGTCTTCGTCGCCGGCCAGCTGGACTTCGCGTCGGCGGCGGCCTGGCTGCGTCATGAGCGCCGGCTGCCGCCCGATCTGCTGCACGTGCGGCCCACCGAGCGGGCCTGGCTCTCCTGGGACGACCCACTGCCGGCGGCGGCGGAGGCGGTCCGGTTCTCGGGACTGGTGACGTGGCGCCTGCTGCGGCCGAGACGGCCCGGCCCGACGGGGTGCCGCTGACTCCAGCGGTTTTCGGCTCGGCAGGGTGCCGTTCACCGCGACAGGCCCTGGCCCGGCAACGTGCCGTTGACCCCGGCGGGCCCCTGGCCCGGCGGGATGCCGCCGACCCCGGCAGTCCCCTGCCTGGCGGGATGCCGCCGACTGCGGACTCCCCCGGCACCCGGCAGGCGCCCCACCCGCGCCCCGCAAGTCCCGGGCCTGCGGGGCGCTGCCGTGCGTGACCGGCCCGATCGCGGGTCCGCCGCGCCACGGATCTCTCCACAGTGCCGTTGACCTCAGCCCGTCCTGGGGTAACTATGTACGTATACGCCGTAAATATACGGACGGAAACCTCGGAGACAGACATGCGCCTCACAGTCATCGGCACCGGGTATGTCGGAGCAGTCCACGCCGCCTGCATGGCCGAGACAGGCCACGAGGTGCTCGGCGTCGACGTCGACGAGGAGCGGGTCGCCGCGCTCGCCGCCGGGCACCCCCCGTTCCACGAGCCCGGGCTGTCCGCGATGCTCCAGCGCACGGTGGCCGCGGGCACACTGCGCTTCACCACCTCGCTCGAGGAGGCCGCCCGGTTCGCCGACACCCACTTCGTGTGCGTCGGCACGCCGCAGCGGCCCGACTCCGGCGCGGCCGACCTGCGTCATGTCGAGGCCGTGGTGGACGGCCTGGCGCCGGGTCTGCGCGAGGGGGCGCTGGTCGTCGGCAAGTCCACCGTGCCCGTCGGCACGGCGGACCGGCTGGCCCCGCGGCTGGCCGTGAGCGGCGCCGAGATCGCCTGGAACCCGGAGTTCCTGCGCGAGGGCTCCGCGGTCCAGGACACCCTGCGGCCGGAACGCATCGTGGCGGGCGTCCGCTCGGCCGGGGCCGAGGCACGGCTGCGCGCGGTGTACGCCCCCCTCACGGCGGCCGGCGCGCCGTTCGTCGTCACCGACACGGTGACCGCCGAGCTGGTCAAGGTGGCCTCGAACTCCTTCCTGGCCACCAAGATCTCCTTCATCAACGCCATGGCCGAGATCTGCGACGTCATGGGCGCCGACGTGCTCACGCTCGCCGAGGCGATGGGCCGCGACTCCCGCATCGGACCGGCTTTCCTTTCGCCCGGCCTCGGCTTCGGCGGGAGCTGTCTTCCCAAGGACATCCGGGCCTTCGCGGCGCGGGCCGAGGAGATCGGCCGGGGCGAGTCGGTGGCGTTCCTCCGCCAGGTCGACGAGATCAACGCACGGCAGCGCCGACGCACCGTCGACCTCGCCGAGCGGTTCACGGGCGGGAGTTTCGAGGACCGTGACGTGGCGGTCCTGGGGGCCGCCTTCAAGCCCGGCAGCGACGACGTGCGGGACTCTCCGGCGCTCGCGGTCGCGGAGGAGGTGCGCCGCCGCGGAGCCCGGGTCCGGGTGCACGACCCGGAGGCGATCGACAACGCCCGGGCCGTGTACCCCGAGCTGCAGTACGCCCTCGACGTGACGAAGGCCTGCGAGCAGGCCGATGTCGTCCTGCACCTCACCGAGTGGCCCCAGTACCGGGAGCTGGACCCCGCCGCGCTCGCCGGCGTGGTGCGCGCCCCTGCCCTGGTCGACGCCCGCAACACCCTCGACCCCCAGGCCTGGCGGGCCGCCGGCTGGCGGCTCGGCGCCCCGGGCCGCCCCCGGCTCGGCTGAGCGGAAGGACGATTCCCATGCGTGTGGCGATTTCCGGCGGCAGCGGCTTTCTGGGGTCCCACCTGTGCGAGGAACTGCTCCGCAGGGGTGACACCGTCTACTGCCTGGACAACTTCTCCTCCGGCAGCAAGGCGAACATCGCCCGTCTGCTGGACCTGCCGGGCTTCCGCTGCGTCCCGTGCGACGTCACGGAGCGCTTCCGCTTCTCCGCGACGGTCGACGCCGTCGCCCACCTCGCCTCTCCGGCGTCCCCGGCCGACTACCACCGCCATCCGCTGGAGACGCTGGCGGTCGGCAGCCGGGGAACGGAGAACATGCTGCGGCTGGCCGAGAGCCAGGAGGCGCGCTTCGTCCTGGCGTCCACCAGCGAGGTCTACGGGGATCCCGCGGTGCATCCGCAGAACGAGGACTACTGGGGCCACGTCAACCCGATCGGCCCGCGCAGCGTCTACGACGAGGCCAAGCGCTTCGCCGAGGCCCTCTCCATGGCGTACCGGCGCAGCCGCGGGGTCGACGTGGGGATCGTCCGGATCTTCAACACCTACGGCCCGCACATGCGCCCCCACGACGGCCGGGTGATCTCCAGCTTCATCCGCCAGGCGCTGGACGAGGAGCCGCTGACGATCTTCGGCGACGGCTCCCAGACACGGAGCTTCTGCTACGTCGACGATCTGGTCCGCGGCCTGGTGGCGATGCTCGACTCCGCCGATCCCGGGCCGATCAACCTGGGCAATCCGGAGGAGCACACGGTTCGGGAAGTGGCGGAACTGGTGACGGGGATCACCGGGTCCCGCGGCGAGCTCCGCCATCTGCCGCTGCCCGTGGACGATCCCGTCCGCCGGCGCCCGGTCATCACCCGGGCCCGCGAGGCCCTCGGCTGGCAGCCGCGGGTACCCCTGGAGGAGGGGCTCCGGCACACGGTCGACTGGTTCGTCGCGGAGGCGCGGGCCCACGCCCGCAACCCGGAGGAGGCCGTCGCGGCCGGATCGGCCTGACACGGGACGGCGCGTGGACCACTTCGCCGTCACCGGGCGGCCGGCGGCCCGGGGGCCGACAGCCCGGGGGCCGCCGGCCGCGTGATGCGGCCGGCGCCCTGGCGCGTCGGCGGGGTCAGTGCTGCCAGACCCGCACGTAGTCGACCATCATGTCGGCCGGAGCGATGTTCGTTCCGCTGTGACTGGGGTTGATGGCGTTGTTCAGGATCAGGTACATCGGGGACGAGGTGATCCCCGTCGTGATCTGACCGACCTGCTTGCCGTCGTAGTAGTACGTGGCGGAGCCCTGCTTCCATTCGGCGCCGAACGTGTGCCAGCCGCCGGAGTAGGTGCCGGAGGCGCAGCCGCCCGGACCGCCCGCGGTGGAGTGGAAGTGGTAGCAGGCGGAGCCGCCCAGGCCTTCCAGGACGTCCAGCTCGCCGTCCGTCGGCCAGTTCTGCCCGTCCGCCCAGAAGGAGGGCCAGTTGGCCATCTGCGAGCCGGACGAGGGCGTGTAGATACGGGCCTCGAAGGCGCCGTACGTGAACTGGGCCTTGTTGTTGCTGGTCACGATGCCGGAGACGTAGGGGTACGTCTTGCCGGCGACGGTGGTCGGCTGCTGGGCGAGCTTCAGGTGAAGCGACCCGTCGGCGACCGAGACCTGCGAGGGCGAATAGGCGGATCCCTCGGCGGAGTTCGGCGGCTTGGTGACGCATCCCGAGCATCCGAACCAGTTCGAGTTCCACTTGGAACCGTCGAGGCTGGAGCCGTTGAACTCGTCGCCGAACACCTGGTGCCAGGTGCCGGGGATACCGACGGGACCGGCGGCGGTCGTGGACGGCGCGGAGGACGTCGGTGCCGGGGTCGACGGAGCCGACGACACCGGAGCCGGGGTCGTCGGGGCCGGCGTCGTGGGCGCCGAGGAAGTCGGCGCGGTGGTCGACGGAGCGGTGGTCGACGGGGGCGTGGCCGCCGGGGTGGACGGCGCCGTCGTCGTCGGCGTGGAGGACGCGGGCTGCGTGGCCGTGGGCGTCGGCGTCGGCGTCACGGTGGACCCGGTGCCGGTGCCGGCGGTGAAGGACTTCACCGGAGAGACGCTGTACCAGTGGTCACGGACCTTGTACGCCACGTAATACGTGTAGCTGCCGGGCTGGAACGTGCGGGAGCCCGAGGTGAAGGTGGCGGACCGGGGTCCCAGCGTGGTGGCGGTGGCCCCGGGGAAGTCGTTGTTGCTGCCGTCGGCGGACCGCACGGCGACGGTGAGCGCCTGCAGCTTGATCGTTCTGGCGCTGTGGACGGTGGCCGTGGCCTTGGACTGCCCGTTCGCTCCGGCCGACACGGACAGGGAATCGACCACGACGTTGGGCGTGGACGCCTCAGCCTGGTCCGTCTGCGTAAGGACGCCTCCGGCGAGCGCGGCCGTGGTGACCGCGAGCACGCCCAACTTGGTGCGCATGGCGCGAGGACGACGATGTTTCCGGTTATCAATGGTGCACTTCATTGGCATGTACGCGTGACCTTTCGCCCCCATGCGACAGCTGGACCATGTGCCGGACAAGTGGGCCATGGCGGACTGAACGGTCATGGACTCTGCGCGAGGCCCACCCGATGCGCAAGTGCCCCACCGGCGCCGAAGAACGGCCATATCCGCCGGAAGTTCCTGCCCCGCAACCGAGTTGGCCGCATCGGGCGGAACCCAGTGATGTCCGACACCCCATGGGGCAATTCGGTCATACCGACTAAAGCGCACCGTACTGGTGGGATCTGACACCCCGTGAGCCTCCGCCGGGAGGTGCGCGCGTCCGGAGCCTTGACGTCCGATGAAACAACTCAATAGTTTCAGTATCATCGACTCACCGAGGGGTGTTCCCTTCGTCGTCCCGCCCTGAACGTCAGCAGTCCGCGGATCCCACCGCTCGCGCCGCGAGCCGGGGGCCGCGCTTCCGGCAGGAGGGATCACCCATGGGCCGTTACAGCCGGGTCCGGCGCATCCGGCGGATGGATCCGCGGCAGGACTTCGAGCGGATATACCGGTGGATCATCCATCACGAGTTCCCCCGCGACTATCTGCACGGGACCTCGATCGCGTTCCTGCGCGACTACGCCGTCCCGGACATCTCCCGGCTCCTGGACCGCACCCAGGAGTTCGAACGCGCGGGCCAGAAGCGGTACGACGACACGGTGCTGATCACCTACGAGATGGTCCGCGAGGGGATGGACTCGGAGCACGGCCGGGCGGCCGCCCGCCATCTGAACCGCATTCACGGCCGGTACCGCATCGCCAACGAGGACTTCCTCTACGTCCTGGCCACCACGGTGGTGGGGCCCAAGCGCTGGATCGACCGGTACGGCTGGCGACGTCTGTGCGAGCAGGAGACCGAGAGCCTGGCACTGGTGGGCCGGAGGATGGGCGAACTGATGGGCATCTCCGGCGTGCCCGACACCTACGCCGCGTTCGAGCGGCTCCACGACGACTACGAGCGCGAGAAGTTCGCCTACGACCCCGCCAACCGCCGGGTCGCCGCGGCCACCCTGCGGATCATGGCGGCGTGGTACCCGGCCCCGGTGCGGCGGCTCGCCTCCCGGGCCGCGCTCGCCGTCCTGGACGAACCGCTGCTGACGGCGCTCGGCTTCAGCCCGGAGCCGCCCTGGCTACGGACCGCCGTCCACCGCGTCTTCCGCGCCCGGGCCGTGCTGATCAGGCTGCTGCCCGCGCGGCCGGAGCGGTTCCCGCGCAAACCCGAGGCGCGCACCTACCCCTTCGGCTGGACCCTGGACGACCTGGGTCCGCACTGGGCGCACTCCCGTCCCACGACCCCGCTCCAGGACGAGACGCCGCCCGACCGGGCTCCCGGAGCGGAACAGGCTCCCGGACCGGAACGGCCGTCCACCACGGGGCAGCCCTTGGCCCCTCATGCTCCCCGTCAGGAGACCCGATGACCGAGACCACCCCGGCCGCCGCACCGCGCGCCGCGACCTTCACCACGCACTCCCCCGCGACCGGCGAGCCGATCGCCGCGCACCGGGTGAACGGGCCCGAGGAGGTCTCCGCCGCCGTGGTCCGGGCCCGGGCCGCCCAGGCCGGCTGGGCGGCACTGCCGGCGTCCCGGCGGCGGGACGCGCTGCTGCGCTGGAAGAGGGCGCTCGCCGGCGACCTGGACACGGTGGCTCGCGCCATCGCCGAGGAGACCGGCAAGCCGGCCGGGGACGCCGCGCTGGAGGTCGTGCTGACCCTGGAGCACCTGGGCTGGGCCGCCCGCAACGCCGGACGCGTGCTGCGCCGGCGGAGGGTCGGCACCGGGCTGTTCGCCGTCCACCAGCGGGCCTCGCTGGTGCACAGGCCGCTGGGCGTGGTCGGTGTGATCGGCCCCTGGAACTACCCCCTGTACACGCCGATGGGCTCCATCGGCTACGCCCTGGCCGCGGGCAACGCGGTGGTCTTCAAGCCCTCCGAACTGACGCCGGGGACCGGGGTCCTGCTGGCCGAGACCTTCGACGCCGCCGTGCCCGCGCACGCCGGGCTGCTCACCACCGTCACCGGCGCGGCCTCCACCGGGGACGCCCTGGCCCGGTCCGGGGTCGACAAGCTGGCGTTCACCGGTTCGCCGGGCACGGCCCGCAAGGTGATGGCGGTGTGCGCCGAGACACTGACCCCCTTCCTCGCCGAGTGCGGCGGGAAGGACGCGGTCCTCGTCACCGCGGACGCGGACCTGGACGCGGCCGCCGACGCGATCGTGTGGGGCGCGCTGAGCAACGCGGGCCAGACCTGCGCGGGGGTGGAACGCGTCTACGCGGTGCGCGAGATCCACGCCGAGCTGTGTGAACGGGTGGTCCGGCGGGCCGAGTCGCTGCGCCCCGGCGCCGAGGCGGACGCCCCCTACGGGCCGATGACCCTGCCGGGCCAGGTCGCGGTCGTCGAACGGCATGTGGCCGACGCGCTGTCCTCGGGCGCACGGGCCCTGCTGGGCGGGCCCGAGTCGGTGCGCGCCCCGTTCGTCGCCCCGGTCGTGCTGACCGGCGTTCCGGAGGACTCGGCGGCGATGGCGGAGGAGACCTTCGGCCCGGTCGTGGCGGTCAATCAGGTGGCCGACGTGGACGAGGCGGTGGAGCGGGCCAACTCCTCGCGCTACGCGCTGGGGGCCGCGGTGTTCTGCGGCAGCGGGCGTGCCGGGGCGGCGATCGCGGCGCGGCTGCGCGCGGGGGCGGTGTCGGTGAACTCGGTGCTGGGCTTCGCGGCGGTGCCGGCGCTGCCGTTCGGCGGTGCGCAGGACTCCGGCTTCGGGCGGATCCACGGCGAGGAGGGGCTGCGCGCCTTCACCTCCGTGCAGTCGACGACGGTCCAGCGGTTCACCCCGCCGGTCGTGCTGACCTCCTTCGGTGTTCCGGCCGCCACCCGGGAGCGGGCGATACGGCTGGCGCAGGCGCTGCACAGGCGCCGCTGAACGGCGGCGCCTGCGCGGCGGCAGGGCGCCGGCCAGGCGTGCAGGAGTCGGTCAGGCGTCCAGGAGCGGGGCCAGATAGCGACGGGCGAAGGCCCGGGCCTGGTCCTCGTCCTCCATCTCGATGCAGCCGGCGGGGTTGAGCAGGAAGGACACGGCGACCCGGACCATCAGTTCGGCGACCGGGCGCAGGTCCTCCTCGGGACGGCCCTCGGCCTGCTGCGCACGCCGCAGATGGACCGTCAGGTACTCGACGGTGGCGGAGAGGGAGGAACTGCCCTGCACCGTCAGATAGGGCAGCACCACCTCGGGTTCGAGGCGCAGCAGGCCGCCGAAGAGCGGATGGGCACGGGTGTGGCGCAGGGCGACCACGAAGCCCTCGACGACCCGTTCCTTCATGGTCGGCAGTGCCGCGACGGCCGCGTCCAGTTTCCCGAAGAACCGGCCGAGTTCGCGCAGCAGGGTGTCCTCGACCAGCTTGTCCTTGGTCTGGAAACGCCGGTAGACGGTGACGCGGGAGACGCCGGCCCGTTTGGCGACGTCGTCCACGGAGGAGCGGCGCAGTCCCAGGAGGGTGAACTGCTCCAGGGCGGCGTCGAGGATCCGGCGCTCCGTACGGTCCTCGGGATCCGGCCGGTCGAGGGCCCGGGCGAGCAACGCGTCGTTGGTGTCAGCTCTCATGGTGCCCCTCACGATACCGGCAGACGGCCCTCCAGAGTCTCTGATACATCTACCATATCTTTGTAACGTGCCGCTCGACCGGGCGCCGACTCCCGCGTGGTACGAACGCGAATGCCGCCCCCCCCCCCCCCCGGGATCGGGGGACGGGCGGCAGGTGTCGCACTTGGTCGGTCAGTCCTCGTAGAGCCCGGACAGCTCGTCCGCGTACTTGTCCCGGATCACGCGGCGCCGCATCTTCAGCGAGGGCGTCAGCTCGCCGGTCGCCGGGCCCCATTCCTCGGCCAGCAGTTCGTAGCGCTTGACCTGCTCGGTGCGGTTGAGGCGGGTGTTGGCGGCGGCCACCGCCCGGTCCACCTCCGCCCGGACCGCGGGGTGCTGCACGAGCGCGGCCGGTCCCCCGGCGGTCTCGACACCGTGGGACGCGGCCCAGGCGGGGGCGGCCTCGGCGTCGAGCACCAGGAGGGCGACCAGGTAGGAGCGGTTGTCGCCGTGCACCATCGCCTGGCCGATCAGCGGGTGTTCCTTGAGCGCGTTCTCCACCAGGGCCGGCGAGACGTTCTTGCCGGTGGAGGTGATGATCATCTCCTTCTTCCGGTCGGTCAGCCAGAGGAAGCCGTCCTCGTCGATCCGCCCGATGTCACCGGTGGCCAGCCAGCCGTCGGCGTCGAGGGCGGACCGCACCGAGCCGTCGGGCTGGAGGTAGCCCGAGAACACGGACGTGCCGCGCACGAGGATCTCCCCGTCCCCGGCGACCCGGAGCTCCACGGAGTCCACCGGGCGCCCCACGGAACCGAGCCGGAATCCGGTCTTCGGACTGTTGCCGGTGGCCACGCCGGCGGTCTCGGTCAGCCCCCAGGCGTCCATGACGACGATGCCGAAACCGGCCCAGAACCTCACCACGTCGGGCGACATCGGCGCCGACGCGCTGGCCGACCAGGTCACCCGGTCCAGGCCGCCCGCGGCCAGCAGCGGCACGAGCACGTCCGCGCGGGCCTTCGCGTACCGCTCCTCCAGCTCGGCGGGCGGGGTCTCGCCGCGCTCGCGGTACGCCACGTGCTCGCGGGCGACCTCGAACGCCCCGTCGATGGCGGCCCGTTGCTCGTCGGGCATCAGCGACAGGATCGCCCGCACCGCGGCGGACAGCTTCTCCCAGATCCTCGGCACCCCGAAGAACTGCGCGGGACGCACCTTGCGCACCACCTCGCCGACCCGCGTCGGATCGGCGCAGAGCAGGACGTGCGCGGCCCGGTGGCAGGGCAGATAGATGCCCAGCATCCGCTCGGCGATATGGGCGAAGGGCAGGTAGCAGATGTGCTCGACGTGCGGGGGCAGGTCCACCACGGCATCCAGGGCAAGGGCGTTGGACATCACCTGGCGGTGGGTCAGTACGACGCCCTTGGGCTCACCGGTGGTCCCGGAGGTGTAGACGACGGTCAGCGGGTCCTCGGGGCGGGCGGTGTCCAGTTCCTTGCCGAACTCCTCGGGCACCGGCTCGTGCAGCAGTGCCGCATAAGGGAGATGGCCTCCCGCCGTGCCCGCCTCGACCACCACCAGCCGCTCCAGCGGGGTGCCAGGGTCGGCCAGCAGCGGCTCCCACACGGCCACCTGTGCCGCCCCCTCCAGAACGGCCACGCGGGCCCGGCAGTTGCGGGCGATGTGGGCGATCTGTTCGGGGGCCGCGGTGCCGTAGACACTGACCGGGACGGCGCCGAGGCGGACCAGGGCCAGGTCCGACAGCCAGTGCTCGGGCCGGTTGGCCATCATCATCAGCACATGGTCGCCGCGGCCGACGCCGAGGGCCCGGAAACCGGCGGCGAGGCTCCGGGTCCGCTCGTGGATCTCCGCCCAGCTCAGCGTCGCCCACGCACCGTCCGGGTCCGCGGACTGCCAGGACAGACCCGGAAGCCCGGCGTGTTCCCGGGCGTTGCGGGCCAGGAGCTGCGGCAGCGTCCGCTCGACCGGGTCGGCGGCCGGGTCGCCGGTGGTGCTGGGTGCCGATGTCATCGGGTCCTCCTTGCGGGCCGGTGGGGAAACGTCTGGTGCGACCGGCGCGGCGGGGAGCCCCCGCGACCGGGTGCACGGGGCGCCGTGGGGCCCCGGGCCGGATCACGAGTCGGCCGGGGCGGGAATCGGTCAGGTCCGGAGTCGGTCAGGTCCGAAGTCGGTCCGAGCGCGAGTCGGCCGGGTCGGGAACCGTCGAGGGCGCAGGGCTACGGAGGCGGACCGCCGGGGGGAGGCGTTCCGAGTCGGGTCGGGGCGGCGCCGGGTGCCGGGCGCCGCACAGGGGTCAAGTCGCCCTCGCTGAAGGCCAGTTCAGCACAAGATCGGTCGCGCCCGTTCACAGCCGGTTCCGTACGCGCCCGGTCGCGCCCGTTCACAGCCAGTTCCGTACGCGCTCGATCAGCCGGGCGGGGTCGGGGCCGACGGGCGTGACGTTGAGCATGGTCACGCCCGCCTCACGGAAGGCCTCGATCCGGTCGCGGACGTGGCCTTCGGGGCCGGCCAGGCACAGGCGTTCCAGCAGCTCGGCCGGTACGGCGGCCTCCGCGTCCTTCTTGCGTCCCGCGAGGTAGTGCTCCTGGACGGCGGCCGCGGCGGACTCGTAGCCGTAGGAACAGACCAGGTCGTGGTAGAAGTTGCGGCCGGGCGCCCCCATGCCGCCGACATACAGGGCGACGGTGGGACGCATCAGGTCGTGGACGGCCTCGGCGTCGTCGGTGACGGCGAGCGGACCGCCGGCCACGACCGAGAGCGGGCCGAGCGCGGGGTCGCGCGCGGCACGGCCCTCGGCCAGCGGGCGGCCCCAGACGTCGGCGGCGTGCTCGGGGACGTAGAGGAACGGCAGCCAGCCGTCGGCGATCTCGGCGGTCATCCGGACGTTGGCCGGGCCCAGCGCCGCGACGTAGACCGGGATGACGCCGCGGACCGGGTGGTTCAGCAGCTTCAGCGGTTTGCCGAGGGTGCCGCCCTTCTCCGACGGCAGGGGCAGCTCGGTGATGCCGTGGTGTTCGATCACCTCGCGCCGCCAGATCCGCCGGGACAGTTCGATCACCTCGCGGGTGCGGCCGAGCGGGCGGTCGTAGCGGCGGCCGTGCCAGCCCTCCACCACCTGGGGTCCGGAGGCGCCGACGCCGAGCAGCGCACGGCCGCCGCTGAGGGCGTCGAGTCCGGCCGCGGTCTGGGCGATCAGCGCGGGGGTGCGCGAGTAGACGTTGAGGATCGCCGAGCCGATCCGCATCCGCTCGGTCCGCGCGGCGAGATAGCCCATGGCCGTCGGGGAATCGAAGCCGTACGCCTCGGCCACCCAGACGGCGTCGAGGCCGGCGCTCTCCAGGGCCGCCGCCCGGTCCGCCGCGGCACGCGGATCACCGGCGTACGTCAGCGGTGAGGAGAGCTCCATCAGCAGCGGTCCTTCGGTGCGTCGGACGCGTCCCGGTCGCGGGCGGGACGGCCCGGGGAGTTCTGGCTCATGGGTTCCTTCCTCGACGCGGGACGAACTCACCGCCGTCACAACGGAGACGTACTGAGCGTTCGCTAAAGAACGTAGAAGCAGGACGCCGGTCGGTCAACTCCGCGTACAGCACCAGTTTTTGGAGGCAGGAGACGGGGAAGGGACACCAGGCCGGGTGCCGGTCGCCCCGGTTGCCTGATCGATCGCTAAGCACCGGAGGAGAGACGTTCCGGACGCACGGCCGTACGATGTCGCCGATCGCCGCCCGTCCCGAGGAGAGCCGTTGAACACCGCGCCGAGCCAGGACACCACGCCACCGGCGGAGCACTGGCGCTCGTACGGGCCGCTCACCCTGCACCCGATCCTGACCCACGCCATGGAAGCCTTCAACGAGCACGGCTACCACGGAACTTCGGTCCGGGACATCGCGGGCCGGGTCGGCGTCACCGTGCCGGCGCTGTACTACCACTACGAGAACAAGCAGGCCCTGCTGGCCACCCTGCTGGAGACGTCCATCAAGGACGTCCTGGACCGCTGCCGGGCCGCCTCGGGCGAGGCCGGGGACGATCCGCTGGCGCGGTTCTGCGGCATGGTCGAGTCGATCGTGCTCTCCATGGCCCACCGGCGCCAACTGGCCTTCCTGGACACGGAGATCCGCAGCCTGGAGTCCCGCAACCGGGAGCGGTACGTCGCCCTGCGCGACTATCTGGAGCACATGCTGCTGGACACGGTCGAGGAGGGCCGCGCCCAGGGCGTGTTCACCACGCCCATCCCGGCCGACGCGGTGCGTTCGGTGCTCGTGATGTGCCAGGGGGTCGCCAACTGGTTCCGGGAGGACGGCCCGCTCACCGCGGAGGAGGTCGCCCGACGCCATGTCCTGCTGAGCCTCGGCACCGTGGGTCACCCGGGCGCGGTCACCGGCGACCTTCCGTTCCCCTTCCCGCGGCACTCCTCCCCCGTACGCACCCCCGCCTCCCGGCGTTCCGCTCCGCGCGCCTCCGGGTGACGCGCCCGGGGCGCCATCCCGACCGAAGGGACACCCCGCATGGACCCGCTCGACGCCCGCGCCCGCTTCCGGGAGCTGCGGGAGCAGGACGGACCGGTCGACCCCGCCGAACTCGACCGGATCTGGGCGGCGTTGGCCACCGTCCGCCCCGAGGAGATACTCGGCGAGTGGAAGGGCGGCGAGTTCCGCACCGGCCACCCGCTCAACGGCGCCCTGGAGAAGGCCGGCTGGTACGGCAAGACGTTCGCCTCCGTGCACGACGCCAAACCGCTCATCTGCCGTGACGCAACGGGCGCGCTGTTCTCCGACCGTGAGCTCGGCAAGGGTGAGGCCAGCCTGTGGACCGTGGAGTTCCGCGGCGAGGCGACGGCCACGATGGTCTACGACGGCCAGCCGGTGTTCGACCACTTCAAGCGGGTGGACGACACCACGCTGATGGGGATCATGAACGTCAAGGGGGTGCCCGCCGAAGGCCCGTTCTTCTACTTCTTCCTGGAACGCGCTCCCGGGGCCGATCGCGAGACGACGTCCGCGACCGCTCACGCGTCGGCCGCCGAGACCGCGGGCGAGACCGGGTCCGGGACCGGATCCGAGAGCACGACGGACGGCCGGCGCGCGGGGACCCGGGCCGGAGAGGACTCGTGAGGCGGGTCCGCGTCGCGGTCACCGAGGCGCCCGGCGCCCCGTTCACCGTCCGGGACGCGGAGCTGGAGGAGCCTCGGTCGGACGAGGTGCTGGTGCGGATGACCGCGGCCGGGATCTGTCACACCGACCTGGCCATGCGCGACACCTGGCCCGGGCGGCTCACCCCGATGGTCTTCGGGCACGAGGGCGCCGGCCGGGTGGAGGCGGTGGGCGCCGAGGTGACGGGCCTGGCACCCGGTGACCAGGTCTGCCTCACCTTCGCCAGTTGCGGCTCCTGCGAGCAGTGCGCGCAGGGCCACCCCGCCTACTGCCACGAGGCACGGGCCCGGAACCTCTCCGGCGGGCGCGCCGACGGGACCACCCCGCTCCGCCTCGACGGCGTACCGCTCCGCGCCGGCTTCTTCGGCCAGTCCAGCTTCGCCACGCACGCCGTCGTCCAGGCCCGCGGGGCGGTCAGGGTGCCCTCCGGCCTGCCGGCCGCCGTCGCCGCGCCGCTGGGCTGCGGCGGTCAGACGGGCGCGGGAACGGTGCTCAACCGGCTGCGCCCCGAACCGGGTTCCTCGCTGGTCGTCCTGGGCGCGGGCGGGGTCGGGCTGAGCGCGCTGACGGCCGCGGTGGCGGCGGGCTGCGACCCGGTGGTTGCGGTCGACCCGGTCGCCTCCCGCCGCGCCCTGGCCACCGAGCTCGGCGCCAAGGCGGCCCTGGCCCCCGGGGAGGGCCTGGTGGCGGCGCTGCGCGACCTCACCGGCGGCGGCGCGCACCACGTCGTCGAGACCACCGGCCGTCCGGAGACGGCCCGGCTGGCCGTCGCCGCGCTGCGCCCGCGCGGCGGGCTCGCCCTGGTCGGCCTCGGCGACGAGGTGACGTTCGACGTGATGAGCCTGCTCGCCAAGGGCGTCCGCGTCCACGGGGTGATCGAGGGGGACTCCGATCCTGGCCGCTTCATCCCGGAGCTCGTCGGCCTGTACGAACGGGGGCTCTTTCCGCTCGACCGGATCGTCACCCCGTTCCCGTTCGAGGAGATCGGTGCCGCCGTCGCCGCGATGAGGGACGGCGACGTGGTCAAGCCGGTCCTCACCTTCGGCTGACGGGCCCCACCCACCTCCGGCCGACCGATCCGGCACCCGTCTGCGGCCGACCAGCCTGGCGCCCGTCTGGGGCCGACCAGCCCGACGCCCGCCTCGGTCCGACCGGCCCGGTGCCCGAAATCCGGCCGACCGACTCGACACCCACCGCCGACCGACCGGCTCGACACCCACCGCCGACCGACCGACCCGGCGCCCGCCTCCGGCAGACCGGCCCCGCGCCGCCCCCACTGGGGCTCCTGTGGCGGTGGTGGTCCGAGGGCCGGCCCGGCCCCCGCGGTCCTCGCCGAGGGGGCCGGGCCTCCTGACGGTGTGTGATTGACTGATCGGCATGGCTCCCGCCTCCCCGTCCGCCCGTTCGGGCGCCTCCGCAGGACCGGCCACGGCGACCCGGCCGCGCAACCGCAAACAGCTCATCCTCGACGCGGCGGGGCGGGTCTTCAGCGAGCGCGGCTACCACACCGCGTCCATGGAGGAGGTCGCCGCCGCCGTCGGGATCACCGCGGCGGCCCTGTACCGGCACTTCCCCAACAAGTACGCGCTGTTCGCCGCGTGCGCCCACGTCATGGTGGACGGACTGGTCGCCGCGCTCGACGAGGTCCCGCCCGGGGCCTCCCTGACGGACGTGCTCTCCGCGGTCACCCGGACCACCGTCGCCCATCGCGCGTCGGGCGGGGTGTACCGCTGGGAGGCCCGGTATCTCGACCGCGAGGACCGGCGGGCGCTCGCGGTGAAGTTCGGTCGTCTCGTCGAGCGGGTCGAGGAGGCGGTGGGGCGCGAGCACCCGTTGCCCGGCCGGCGGCTGCGCGCGATGGCGGCCCTCGGCGCGATCGGTTCCGTCACGATGCACCACACCTCCATCGCCGCGCGCCGCGCCGAGGAGCTGCTGCTGGCGTCCGCGCTGCGCGTGGCCGCGACCGATCCGGCGGCGGGCCCCTCGGGCGCGCACCCCGTCGAGCTGCCCGCCCGACCGGTGCCGCGCACCCGGCGCGCGGAGATCCTCGCGGCCTCCGTCCCGCTGTTCGCCCGGGACGGGTTCGCCAACGTCACCAACGGACAGATCGCGGAGGCGGTCGGGCTGGCCCCGTCGGCGCTCTACCGCCACTATCCCGGCAAGATCGACATCCTGGCGGCCGCGTGCCTCCAGGCGGCGGGGCTGCTCGGGCAGGGCGTGGAGCGGAGTCTGCGGGACGTGACGGGACCCCGTGAGGCCGTCGTGGCGCTGGCGGCGACGTACGTGGCGTACAGCTTCGAGTGCACGGAGCTCAACAGCGTCGCCGAGGCGGAACTCGCCGGTCTCCCGGACGACCTGCGCAAGCCGCTGGTCCTCGCGCAGCGGGAGCACATCGCCGTGTGGGAGCAGCAGTTGCGGCTGGTACGGCCCGAACTGGACCCGCGTCAGGCCCGGGTGCTGGTGCACGCGGGGTTCGGCGTGGTCGTGGAGGCGGGACGGAGGCTGCGCTGGCGGGACAGCCCCGAGCACCGCGAGGCCGTGACCGCTCTGGTCGCGGGCGCGCTGGGTCTCTGAGCCTCCCCATGCCTCCGTCTGGGCCCGCCCCTCGTCCGTCCCCGGACAGGGCGGGCGCAGCCGGATGCGACCGTCTTCTCAGGCCGCCCTGTTCGCGGTGGGGATCGTGATGGGCGTGGTGGTCCCGGAGGCGCCCTTGTTGAGGAACAGCATGGCCAGGGCCCGGATGAACTGGTCGAACACGTAGAAGGTGCCGGGCATGATGGGCGACAGTCCCTCACGGAAGAGGATGAACGCCGGCCAGGCGGTGCGGATCAGGGCCGCCGAGGCGTAGTCGCGGGGCAGTCCGAGCCAGTCGCCGACCTGGTCACTGAGGACGTAGCGCACGAACTCGTTCAGGAACCCGCGGGTGACACCGAGGTCGATCTGAGCGGTCAGGCCGAGCAGGTCCTCGGCCATTTCGACGCCCTCGGTGGTCGGGGTCAGGATCGGGGTGAGCACCTGCGCCGACTGCTGCTCGGCGGCCGCCCAGGTCTGGGGGATGTGCTCGTCCGGCACGCCGAGCAGATGGACGGCCACCTGCCACGCGTGCAGGAACGCCTCCTGGTCCGCGGCCGGGAACGGGATCTTCCAGTCGAGCAGCTTCCGGTGCACGTACGTGCCGAGGCTGTGGAAGGTGACCAGGATGTCGGCGGCGCTGATCGGGGTGGTCTCGTCGGTGACCGCCTTCCAGTGCGGCGACTGGGGCAGCAGGTGCCGCACCGACGCGTGGACGACGCGTGTCTTGTTGGCGGTGACGACGAACTGTCCCGTCGGCTCGAAGGCGCCGAGCTGGGACAGGTCATAGCCGAAGGTGAACGTCTTGGCGGCGCGGTCCTGCATGTTGGCGCCGCCGGCGGACCAGTAGACGCTCCGCGCCTCGCGCGGGATCACGGTGCTCATGATCCCGCTGCCGAGGCCGTACAGCATGAAGAGGTACGTGTCCCGGCGCCGGTTGAAGTCGGCCGCGCGGGTCAGCTTGACCGGGTCGGCCCACGAGGGCAGCGCGTTGACCTGCTTGAGGTACGCGGTGAACTCGGCCGGTACGCCGGTGGGCAGCGGGTCGTCGTTGTTCACCCACGACGCCCAGGCCGAGTTGATCGCGGGCACGTGTCCGTTGTCGAGCATCGAGGCCATCAGTGGGTCCGCCGCGCTGTCCCAGATCCACTCCGGACCGGTTCCCGCGGCGGCTCCGGCCGCCGAGCCCGTCGACGCCCACGCCTGGAGGGGGTTGGCCACGCCCACGAGCCCGAGCGCGACCCCGAGCGACAGCGCCTTTCGCCTGCTGAGGTTCTCCATTGACTTACCTGCTTCCCTGAGGGGTCAGACAGTCCCAATTGCCTTGGCAGACCTGCATATTGCGCGACGCGTGCACGATGAATCATGTCGCACAGATGTGATTTTCGATTAACATAGCGAGGTACGTTGCCGTGGGCAATGGTGGCGGCGGAGCGTTGTCGGCGACGCCATCGGGCCCGAGAGGGAGTGCCTGGCGGGGAGCGGGGTCGGCACCGGAGCGGGGCCCCGCCAAGAGGGGCGGGGTCCCGGTCAAGAGAACGGGGTCCCGGCCGGGAGGCGCGGGACCCCGCGGGGTCGGACGGGCCCCAGGGCCCGAGAGGTCCTACTGCCGAGAGGCGCCGTGGTGCGGTGCCGCGAGCGGGTCGCCGGACCGCGCGACCACACGGGCGATCCAGGCCATCGCCTCCGGCACGTCATAGTTGCCGGCGTGCGGCTGGTTCCAGGCGAGCCGGTAGTCGACGTCCTCGACCTGCTTGTCCGCCTCCAGCGCCCGGTCCAGGTTGACCGAGACGATGAACGAGGTGTCCCGGTCCCGGGTGCCGTTGCGGACGTACCAGTTGGGCGCGGTGTCGGCGTTCGTTCCGATGAAGTCCATCGGGTCGATCAGATGGATCTGGTCGTCGAGGGTCGTGCTCTTGCGGGCGGTGTACTGGTCCCAGGTCAGCCCCGTGTCGTCGGTGCCGCTGCCGTCCCCGGCGACGTCGTTGTGGTTCCAGCTCCACTCGGTGTAGTTCATGTACTTCTGGGTGTACGGGCCGAAGAGGTTGGTCTCGGTCCCGCTGGTGGTGTTCCCGTGCACACCCACGGCGTCGAAGGCCGGTGTCGTCTTCAGGGCGGCCTGGGTGGCGACGAACTTCAGGTACTTCGTCATGTCGACCGACAACACCTTGTCCGCCGCGTTGTCGACGTCGATCCAGTCGTTCACGTACGACTTCGTGGTGGAGCCGCCGGGTCCGCCCGAGGTGATGTCGAAGGTGGCCCCGAGCGCCGGGATCGTGTTGGCGGGGTCGGCCTTCATGTACGCCTCGGCGGAGCGGACGACCTCCTTCTCGACGGTGTCGAGCATGGTCCCGGCGGTCAGCCTGGATCCGTCCGGGTTGCGGAGCCCGAGGCTCTTCTCGTACGCCGGGAACCCGGCCGCGATCTCGGCGGCGTCCTGGGGAGCGGCGTTCGACCCGGTCGCGTCACGGGTGCCGAGGACGTTGTACAGCCATTCGTAGGCCGTGTCCGCGTTGCCCAGGTCGGTGATCGGACAGTAGGCGTTGACCGCGAACACGTCGTCGCGCAGGGTGCTGCGGCCCCGGGCGTCGATACCGGCCGCGCCGATCGCGGCGAGGTAGGAGTCGTACGCGGGACTGTTGCCCGAGGCGCCCAGGATCGAGGACAGCGCGCCGCCGCCGCTGGTGCCGTTCACGACGATCCGCTCGGCGCTGCCGGGCATGACGGCGTCGTTGAGGCGCAGATACCGCACCGCGGCCTTGGCGTCGACCGCGGCGGCGGGCGCCTTGCCCGGCGAGGAGCCGTCGGCGCCGGTCAGGCCGCGGCTGCGGTTGGCGACGTCCACGAAGACGTAGCCGGCCTTCAGCGCGGCACCGACGTTGCTGGTGGTGCTGCTGTAGGACGAGCCGTCGGTGACGCTCGCCCGGATGTAACTGGCCATCCAGCCCGCGTTGTTGACCGCGAAGTAGATGGGCGCCCGCTGGTCGGTGAAGGCGCTCTCGGGCACGAAGACGTTCATGCTCTCGTAGCCGCAGCGGGTGTTGCTGATGGTGGTCGTGCCGAAGATGCCGGACTGCTGGGCGGCCGCGGCGACCGGGTCGGCGACGTAGCAGACCTCGCTGTAGGCGCGTACCTTCAGCGGCCGGCCGTCGACCGTGACAGTGAGGGTCTTGTACGCGCCGGTGTCGAAGGCCAGGGCGGCGTCCTGCGGGTCCGCACCGTACGGGTGCGACGCGGCCCGCCCCTGGGCCGCGAGCGCGGACGAGGGTGCCGCGATCGCGGTGAGCGCGAGGGAGCCCGCTATCGCCATCCCCCGCATCAGACGCCTGCGGCCGGGGGAACGTCCTGCCCGTCCACCCGCCGGTCGGGCGGCGCCGCGCTCGGAGGATTCCGAGAGCCACTCCATGAGGGTCTCCTCTGGTCGAGTATCGAGTGTTCCGCTGACACCTCGGGCCCAAGGCGTGACGCACGCTACAAGATTGTTAACAAAATACCCAGCAATTTTGCAAACATTTCGCGCGGCCCGAAAGCCCTGGGGGCGTCGGCCCGAGAGGCCCGGGGGCGCCGGCCCGAGAGCCCTGGGAGCGCCGCCCCGGAAGCCCCCGGGGCCGCCACCCGGAGGGCCCCAGGGCCGCTTCGCCGCGAGGGTGCGTCGCACCGATAAGGCCGCTGCGCACTTACCGCCGACGCCCCTGGCGGTCACCATGGAGAAGGCTTTATCGACACGTATGACCTGAATGAGCTGACTCCAGGAGGGCTCATGGACGCCCCGACCGCGACGACGGCGGGCCCGGCCGCGCAGGACGACGCGCAGGAGGACCCGACCGTCCACATTCTCTGGATCAACGCGGGGCTGAGCTGCGACGGGGACTCGGTCTCGCTGACCGCCGCGACCCAGCCGAGCATCGAGGAACTGGCGCTCGGCGCCCTGCCGGGACTGCCCAAGGTGGCGGTGCACTGGCCCCTGATCGACTTCGAGTGCGGGCCCGTGGAGGGCGCCGACAATTTCGTCGAATGGTTCTTCAAGGCGGACCGGGGCGAGCTGGAGCCCTTCGTGCTGGTCGTCGAGGGGTCCATCCCGAACGAGCGGGTCAAGCCCGAGGGCTACTGGTGCGGCTTCGGCGACGATCCACAGACAGGGCAGCCGATCACCACCAGCGAGTGGCTGGACCGGCTGGCCCCCAAGGCGCTCGCCGTCGTCGCCATCGGCACCTGCGCGACGTACGGCGGGATCCACGCGATGGCCGGGAACCCGACCGGCGCGATGGGCGTGCCGGACTACCTCGGCTGGGAGTGGAAGTCCCAGGCGGGCATTCCGATCGTCTGCATCCCGGGCTGCCCCGTGCACCCGGACAACGCCTCGGAGACCCTGCTCTATCTGCTGTACCAGGCGGCGGGCGCGGCCCCCATGATCCCGCTGGACGAGGAACTGCGTCCGACCTGGCTGTTCGGGGCGACCGTGCACGAGGGCTGCGACCGCGCCGGCTACTACGAGCAGGGGCAGTTCGCCACCGAGTACGGATCTCCCGAGTGCCTGGTCAAACTCGGCTGCTGGGGCCCGGTGGTCAAGTGCAACGTGCCCAAGCGCGGCTGGATCAACGGGGTGGGCGGCTGCCCGAACGTCGGCGGGATCTGCATCGCCTGCACGATGCCGGGCTTCCCCGACAAGTTCATGCCGTTCATGGACGAGCCGCCGGGCGGGCACGTGTCCGCGACGGCGAGCGGCATCTACGGATCCGTCATCCGGCGGCTGCGGAACATCACCGCGCGGACCGTCGACAAGGAACCGAAGTGGCGCGGCCGCAGCGAGGAGCTCACGACCGGCTACAAGGCCCCGTGGTGACCACGGTTGCCCGCTGAGCAGACACTCGACAGGAAGGTGGCGCGGCACCATGGCGACGGCGACGAACAAGCCGGCCGGTGACGGCCTCACGGAGATGTCGTGGGACCCGATCACCCGCATCGTCGGCAGTCTCGGCATCCACACCAAGATCGACTTCAAGGCGAAGCGGGTCGCGGAGTGCTACAGCACCTCGTCCGTCTTCCGCGGGTACAGCGTGTTCATGCGGGGCAAGGACCCGCGCGACGCGCACTTCATCACCAGCAGGATCTGCGGCATCTGCGGCGACAACCACGCCACCTGTTCCGTCTACGCCCAGAACATGGCGTACGGCGTGGCACCCCCGCACCTGGGCGAGTGGATCATCAATCTCGGCGAGGCCGCGGAGTACATGTTCGACCACAACATCTTCCAGGAGAACCTGGTCGGCGTGGACTACTGCGAACGGATGGTCCGCGAGACCAACCCCGGTGTGCTGGAGCAGGCCGAGCGCACCGAGGCGCCGCACGCGGCCGACCACGGCTACCGGACGATCGCGGACATCATGCGCTCGCTGAACCCGCTGGAGGGCGAGTTCTACCGTGAGGCGCTCCAGGTCAGCCGCTACACCCGCGAGATGTTCTGTCTGATGGAGGGACGCCATGTGCACCCCTCCACGCTCTACCCGGGCGGGGTCGGCACGGTCGCGACCATCCAGCTCTTCACCGACTACCTGACCCGGCTCACCCGCTACGTGGAGTTCATGAAGCGGGTCGTCCCGCTCCACGACGACCTCTTCGACTTCTTCTACGAGGCCCTGCCGGGCTACGAGGACGTGGGCCGGCGCCGGGTGCTGCTGGGCTGCTGGGGCGCGCTGAACGACCCGGAGTACTGCGACTTCCAGTACGCGAACATGGAGAACTGGGGGCGGCGCATGTTCGTCACCCCGGGCGTCGTGGTGGACGGCAAGCTGGTCACCAACAGCCTCGTCGACATCAACCTCGGCATCCGCATCCTGCTGGGCAGTTCGTACTACGAGGACTGGTCGGGCATGGAGAAGTTCGTCGAACGGGACCCGCTCGGCAACCCCGTCGACGAGCGCCACCCCTGGAACCAGCACACGATCCCCGCACCGCAGAAGCGGGACTTCGACGACAAGTACAGCTGGGTCATGTCGCCGCGCTGGTTCGACGGCACCGATCATCTGGCGCTGGACACCGGCGGCGGTCCGATCGCCCGGCTGTGGTCCACGGCCCTGTCCGGACTCGTCGACATCGGCTACATCAAGGCCACCGGGCACAGCGTGCAGATCAACCTGCCGCGCACGATGACCAAGCCCGAGATGGCACTGGAGTGGCGCATCCCGCAGTGGAGCAACGCCATCGAACGCAACCGGGCCCGCACCTACTTCCAGGCGTACGCCGCCGCGGCCGCCCTGTACTTCGCCGAGCAGGCGATGGAGGAGGTGCGCGCCGGACGCACCCAGACCTGGGAGAAGTTCGACGTGCCGGACGAGTCGATCGGCTGCGGCTTCACCGAGGCGGTCCGGGGTGTGCTCTCCCACCACATGGTGATCCGCGACGGCAAGATCGCCAACTACCACCCGTACCCGCCGACCCCGTGGAACGGCAGTGTCCGCGATTCCTACGGCACGCCGGGCCCCTACGAGGACGCGGTGCAGAACACCCCCATCTTCGAGGAGAACCCGCCCGAGAACTTCAAGGGCATCGACATCATGCGGGCCGTCCGCAGCTTCGACCCGTGTCTGCCGTGCGGTGTGCACATGTACGTCGGCGGCGGGCGGACCGTGGAGGAGACGCACCTGCCGACGGGGCTGAGCGGACTGGCCGTCTGACCCTCCCGGGATACGGCGTCCCCCGCGATCCGACGTCCATCGCGATCCGACCTCCTCGCGATGCGACCTTCCCCAGGAGCCTCAGAGAAGGGCTTGCCGATGGCCGGACAGGAGACGGGCGAGCGGATTGGCGCGCTGCTCGACGAGCTGGCGCAGCGGGCGGGACCGGAGGCGCGCGACGTCGCGGACGAACTGGTGCGCTGCCTCATGGAGTTCTACGGCGAGGGCCTGGCCCGGACCGTGCGCCTGCTGCGCTCCGCCCCGGCGGGCGCGGACCCCCTCGCCGTCCTCACCGCCGACGAACTCGTGAGCGATCTGCTGATCCTGCACGATCTGCACCCCGAGGACACCGCGACCCGGGTGGGCCGGGCCCTCGACAAGGTGCGGCCCTACCTCGGCTCGCACGCGGGCGACGTCGAGGTGGCCGGGCTCGACCTGGAGGCACCGGACGGTCCGACGCTCCGGCTGAGGCTGCGCGGCAGCTGCGACGGCTGTCCGTCCTCGACCCAGACCGTGCGCTGGACCATCGAGGAGGCGGTCGCCCGGATCGCGCCCGAGATCGAGCACATCGAGGTCGAGGGCGTCGCCTCCGGGAGCCCGGAACCGGCGCTGCTGCAGATCCTGCCGCACCGCCCCGACGACGCCCCGGGCGCCGCACCGCCGTCCCCACCGGCGGGCGAGGCGGCACGCTGGTACGAACTGGGCCCGCGCTCCCTGCCGGCGGACGACGGCGCCACCCGGATCACCGAGGTCGCGGGCCGCACCCTGCTGCTGGTCAGGCTGCCGGGGCACCTGTACGCCTACCGCGACCCGTGCCCGCTGTGTTCGGCGGGACTCGCGCCGGCGCTCCTGGACGGCGAACTGCTGCGGTGCGCGGGCTGCGGCGCCGCGTTCGACGTGCGCCGGGCGGGCCGGGGCGACACGGGCCACCTGGATCCCGTACCGCTGCTGGAGGAGGACGGAGCGGTACGGGTGGCGCTGCCCGGCGAGCTGCTGGGGGCGGGGCCGTGACCACCGACATCCTCCGGCAGTTCACCCGCCGGCCGCCGCCCGAGGGCGAGCGCTGCGACCTGTGCGGGGAGCCGCTGCCCGCCGAGCACCGGCACATCGTCGACACCTCCCGGCGGTCCCTCAAGTGCTCCTGCCCGCCGTGCCATCTGCTCTTCACCCGGCCGGGCGCGGGGCAGGGCCGCTTCCGGGCGGTCCCGGACCGGTATCTCACCGATCCCGGGTTCGTCCTGGACGAGGCCGGCTGGAACCGGCTGCAGATCCCGGTCTCGCTCGCCTTCTTCTTCCGCAACTCCGAGCTGGGCCGGCTGGCGGCCTTCTATCCGAGCCCGGCGGGTGCCACCGAGAGCGAGCTCGACCCGCGGACCTGGGACGCGGCGCTCGGCCGCAGTCGGCTGGCGGAGCTGCTCGAACCCGACGTGGAGGCGCTGCTGCTGCACCGCGCGCGGGAGGGCACGGTGACGTGCACGCTCGTCCCGGTCGACGTCTGCTACGAACTGGTCGGACGGATGCGGCTGCACTGGAAGGGCTTCGACGGCGGCGCGGAGGCCCGCGCGGACATCGCGGACTTCCTGGAACGGATCACGGCGGCCGCCCGGGAGCCGGACCCGGTTCCCGGAGCATCGGACAGTGCACCTGCCCACGGCGGACGGCCGGTCGGCGCACCGGCGGACGGCGGACGGCCGGACGCCCGCGAACCGGACCCCGCTGACCCCGCCTCCCAGCCAGGGGGCGCCCCATGACCGATCTTCAGTTCTCCTGCACCGGGGTGCGCCCCGAGCCGTACGGGGCGGGGCCCACGCTGCTGTTCGGGCTGCGCATCGAGGAGGCGGACCACCGGCCGGTGCACGCCGTCGCGCTGCGCTGCCAGATCCGGATCGAGCCCGCGGGACGGTCCTACGAGCCGGAGGAGGTGGACATGCTGGGTGACCTGTTCGGCGAACCGAGCCGCTGGAGCAGCACGCTCAAGCCGCTCCAGTTCGCGCACGCCTCCATCACGGTCCCGGGCTTCACCGGATCGACCGAGGTCGACCTCCCGGTGCCCTGCACCTACGACACCGAGGTCGCGTCGGCCTCGTACTTCCGTGCGCTGACACGCGGCGAGGTCCCGCTGCTCCTGCTCTTCTCCGGCACGGTGTTCACCGGCCGGGACGGCTTCGTGGCGGAGCCGGTGCCCTGGCACAAGGAGACGTCGTACCGGATGCCCGTGGACGTGTGGCGGAACCTGATCGAGCAGTACTTCCCCAACTCCGGGTGGCTGCGCGTCCGGCTGGACGTGCTGGACGCGCTGCGCCGCTACCGGTCCGCGCACGCGCTGCCGTCCTGGGAGCGGGTCTTCGACGAACTGCTCGCCACCGCAGACGCGAAGGGGGCCGACTGAGATGGGCAATCCCCTGGAGGACCGTTTCGAGCAGGCCCGCGCGGTGGCGGACGCGGTCCTGTTCGAGGGATACGTCCTCTACCCCTACCGCGCCTCCGCCGCGAAGAACCAGCTGCGCTGGCAGTTCGGGGTCCTGGTGCCGCCCGCCTGGACCGCCACGACGGGAGAGCACGCCGTCCAGCGCACCGAGTGCCTGCTGGAACCCCGCCAGGGCGACCGGCTCCACGCCGAACTGCGTTTCCTGCACGTCCGGCGGCGCACCGTCGAGCGGCTCGACCCCGGCGGCGGCTACACCGAGGTCCCCGAACTCGAACTGCCGGACCGGGTGTTGGTCCCGTGGGACGAGGGGCACGAGGAACGCGTCCTGATCCATGAGCCGCTCGCCCAGCTGACGGGCGATCAAGCGAGTGTGCACGCCGTACGGTTCGATCTCCCGGACGCCGTCGAGTACGAGCCGGTGACCGACGAGGAGGGCCGGACGGTGGGCCGCCTCGTCCGGCACAGACAGCGGCTGACCGGCGAACTACGCCCACGGGTCGAGGAGTTGCCCGGCCCCTATCGCGTGCTGCGGCTCACGGTGAGCGTGCACAACACCACCGTCGCACCCGAGGACGCCGTCCTCGACCGCGACACCGCCCTCGCCCACAGCCTGATCGGCACCCATCTGCTGTTCGGCGTTCCCGGCGGGCGCTTCCTGTCGCTGACGGACCCTCCGGAGTGGGCGCGCCCGGCCGCCGCGAGCTGTCACAACGACCGCACCTGGCCCGTGTAACCAGGCATGCGCACGCCTCACATCCGGGCGCGGCGGGGCCGGCGGAGGGTCTCCCGGCGGGAGGTGAGGGCCGTGCATGAGCTGTCGATCGCGGTCGCGGTCGTCGAGCAGGTCGAGGAGGCGGTGCGGGACCGGGGCCGGGCGGTCGCGTCCCTGACCCTGCGGATCGGCGAGCTCGCGGGGGTGGTGCCCGAGGCGCTGGAGTTCTCGTTCGGGCTCGCCGCGGAGGGCACCGCGCTGGCGGGGGCCCGGCTGCTGATCGAGACTGTCGAAGCGCGGGGCCGCTGCGAGGGCTGCGGCCGCGAGGCGGCGACGGGGATGCCTCCGGTGCTGTGGTGCGCCGGGTGCGGGGCGCCGCTGACCCTGCTGGGCGGTCGGGAGCTGGAGATCGTCCGGTTGACCCTGGCCGAGGGGCCCGCCGAGGAGCCCCGGTCCGCGCCGCCCGGGCCGCCCGTACGCGACGAGGAGGCGAGCCATGTGCCGCACCGTTGACCTGCATCAGGCCGTGCTCGCGAGGAACGACGAGAACGCACTGGCCCTACGGAGCTATCTGGGTGACCGCGGCACGGTGGCGGTCAATCTGCTGTCCAGTCCGGGCAGCGGCAAGACGGCCCTGCTCGAGCAGTTGCTGGCGCGGGCCGTGGCGGGCGGCACCCCGGCCGCAGCCGTCACCGCCGATCTGGCGACCGAGAACGACGCGACCCGGCTGGCGCGGTCCGGGGCGCCGGTGCAGCAGATCCTCACCGACGGACTGTGCCATCTGGAGGCGGGCATGCTCCAGCGGCGGCTGGAGGGCTGGCTGCCCGAGGGCACCCGGCTGCTGTTCGTCGAGAACGTCGGCAATCTCGTCTGTCCGGCCTCCTACGACCTCGGGGAGACCCTGCGCATCGCGCTCGCCTCGGTGACCGAGGGCGAGGACAAGCCGGTCAAGTACCCGACCGCCTTCGGCCTCGCGCAGCTGGTGGTGATCACCAAGACCGACCTCGCGGACGCCGTCGGCTTCGACCGGGACGCGTTCCTCGCGGGTGTCCGGCAGGTCAATCCCGGGGTGCCGGTCCTGGAGACCTCGGCCCGCACCGGCCAGGGGGTCGACGCCCTGCTGGCGCACGTCCTGCGCTGCGCGGCCGGGGAGGAGACGCACGTACCGGTGCTGGCCCGGCAGCACGAGCGCCACACGCACCGGCACGGGAACGGCCACGGCCACCCGGCGGAGGACGGGCACACCCACGCCGACGGACACACCCACGCCGACGGGCATGTGCGCCCCGGCGTACGGGGACCGGCGCGGTGAACCGGGCCCCGGGGCGCGAGCGCCGGCACGTCGTGGTCACCGGCGTGGTCCAGGGGGTGGGGTTCCGGCCCTTCGTGTACACCCTCGCGGAGGAACTGGGGCTGACCGGCTGGGTCACCAACAACGCGCGGGGAGTCGAGGCCGAGGTCGAGGGTCCGGCCGCCGCCGTGGCGGAGTTCTGCGCGCGGATCGGGACCCGGCCGCCGCCGCTCGCGGTCGTCGAGTCCGTCGAGCACCGGCCCGTGCCCGTGGCGGACGACGGCGCCGTGTTCACCATCCGCCCCTCGTCCGGCGGCCCGGGACGCACGCTGGTCTCCCCGGACACCGCGACCTGCGACGCCTGTCTGCGCGAACTCGCGGACCCGGCCGACCGGCGCCACCGGCACCCCTTCATCACCTGTACGCACTGTGGTCCGCGGTTCACCATCGTGACCTCGCTGCCGTACGACCGGGACCGCACCACCATGGCGGGCTTCCCCATGTGCGCGGACTGCGCGCGGGAGTACGCGGACCCGGGCGACCGGCGTTTCCACGCCCAGCCGATCGCCTGCCCCGCCTGCGGTCCCCGGCTCACCCTGCGCACCGGGGCGGACGATCCGGGCGGGCTGCGGGACGGGGAGGCGCTCGCGGAGGCCCGCCGGCTGCTGGCCGAGGGCGCCGTGGTCGCGGTCAAGGGGATCGGCGGCTACCACCTGGCGTGCGACGCCGGCGATCCCGCGGCCGTGCGCACCCTGCGCAAGCGCAAGAACCGCGGCGGCAAGCCCTTCGCGGTGCTCGCCGGCTCGCTGGAGACCGTCCGGCGGCTGGCCCATGTCGGGCCCGAGGAGCGGGAGTTGCTCCTCGGGCCGCGCAAGCCGGTGGTCCTGCTGCGGCGGCGGGCGCGGGCCGGCGACGAGATCGCGGCGGCCGTCGCCCCGGGCAGCCCGGACCTGGGCTTCATGCTCCCGTACACACCGCTGCACCGGCTGCTGCTGGGGCTGCCCGGTGATCCGCCGGGGCCCTCGGTCCTGGTCATGACCAGCGGGAACCGTTCGGGCGAACCCATCGTCACCGACGACGCCGAGGCGCTGACCCGGCTGGCCGGGCTCGCCGACGCCTGGCTCGCGCACGACCGGCCCATCCACGTGCCCTGCGACGACTCGGTGGTCCGGGTGTGCGCGGGCGCCGAGCTGCCGGTGCGGCGCTCGCGCGGTTACGCCCCCTTCCCGGTCGCCCTGCCGGTGCCGGTGGTCCCGGCCCTGGCCGTGGGCGGGGACCTCAAGAACACCTTCTGCGCCGGGGAGGGCCGCTACGCGTGGCTGTCCGCGCACGTCGGGGACATGGACGACCTGGCCACCCTGAACGCCTTCGAGCGGGCCACCGGCCATCTCACCGACCTCACCGCGGTCGTGCCGCGGCTGCTCGTCGCCGACCGGCACCCCGGCTACCGCTCGACCCGGTGGGCCCGGCGCACCGCCGAGGCCCGCGGACTGGAACTGCGCCAGGTGCAGCACCACCACGCCCATGTCGCCTCGGCGATGGCCGAGCACGGACTCGACGGCTCGCAGCCCGTGATCGGGGTCGCCTTCGACGGCACCGGCTACGGCGACGACGGTGCCGTCTGGGGCGGCGAGTTCCTGCTCGCGGACTACGACGGCTACCGGCGGTTCGCCCATCTGGGCTACGTCCCGCTGCCGGGCGGCGACGCGGCCGTACGCAACCCCTACCGGATGGCGCTGTCGCATCTGCGGGCCGCGGGACTGCCCTGGTACGACGGGCTGCCGTGCGCGGCGGCGGCCACGCCCGAGGAACGGCGGCTGCTCGGGCGGCAGCTGGAGCGCGGGCTGAACTGCGTTCCCACGTCCAGCATGGGCCGCCTCTTCGACGCGGTGTCCTCGCTTGCGGGCGTGTGCCACCGGGTGGAGTACGAGGCGCAGGCGGCGATGGAGCTGGAGAACGCGGCGCTGAACGATCTGACGGGTCCGCCGGCCGACGACGAGCGGAACGACGCGTACCGGTTCATGCTGAGAGCGGTCCGTCAGGACCCCGGATCACCGCTGATCGCCGATCCGGCTCCGGTCCTGGCCTCCGCCGTCGCGGACGTGAGGGCCGGTGTCCCGGCCGGTCCGGTGGCCCGCCGGTTCCATCGGGCCGTCATCGGCCTGGTCCTGGAGGTGTGCACGGTGGCGCGGGAGCGGACCGGGCTCGGCACGGTGGCCCTCAGCGGCGGGGTGTTCTGCAACGCCCTGCTGACCGAGGGCTGCGGCTCCGTCCTGGAACGCGCGGGCTTCACCGTGCTGCGGCACCACCGGGTTCCCCCCAACGACGGCGGCCTGGCCCTCGGCCAGCTGGTCGTCGCCGCCCGGTCGGCGGCCACCCCCTAGAGCGCCGGAGCGCACGAGCGAGGCAGGAGCGAGTCATGTGTCTGGCCGTACCCGGCCGAGTGCTGGAGATCGAGGAACGTGACGCGACGCGGATGGCCAAGGTGGACTTCGGCGGTGTCGTCAAGGACGTGTGTCTGGAGTACGTGCCGGACATGAAGGTCGGCGACTACGCCATCGTCCACGTGGGATTCGCGTTGCAACGGCTGGACGAGGAGTCCGCCAAACAGACCCTGGAACTCTTCGAGAACCTCGGGGTGCTGGAGGAGGAGTTCGGCGACGCCTGGGGCAAGGCGGCCCGTGACGCCGGCGCCGAACGCCCCGCCGGAACCGGACGTCCGCCCCTGGAGGGCGCCGACAAGGAGGCGCGGTCATGAAGTACCTGGACGAGTTCAGCGATCCGGTCCTCGCCAAGCGGCTCTTCGACGACATCAGGGCGGTCACCACCCGGCCCTGGTCGCTCATGGAGGTCTGCGGCGGGCAGACGCACTCGATCATCCGCCACGGCATCGACCAGCTGCTCCCCGAGGAGATCCAGCTGATCCACGGGCCGGGCTGCCCGGTGTGCGTGACCCCGCTGGAGATCATCGACAAGGCGCTGGAGATCGCCTCCCGGCCCGACGTGATCTTCTGTTCGTTCGGCGACATGCTGCGCGTGCCCGGCAGCGGCCGTGACCTGTTCAAGGTCAAGAGCGAGGGCGCGGACGTCCGGGTCGTGTACTCGCCGCTGGACGCGCTGAAGATCGCGCAGGACAACCCCGAGCGCCAGGTCGTGTTCTTCGGCATCGGCTTCGAGACCACCGCGCCGCCCAACGCGATGACGGTCTACCAGGCCAAGAAACTGGGCATCCCCAACTTCAGCCTGCTGGTCTCGCACGTCCGGGTGCCCCCGGCCATCGACGCGATCATGAACTCGCCGGACTGCCGGGTGCAGGCATTCCTCGCCGCCGGACACGTGTGCACGGTGATGGGCACCGCCGAGTACCCCGAACTCGCCGAGCGGCACCGGGTGCCGATCGTCGTGACCGGCTTCGAGCCGCTCGACATCCTGGAGGGCATCCGCCGCGCGGTGCGCCAGCTGGAGGCGGGGCAGCACACCCTGGAGAACGCCTATCCGCGCGCGGTGCAGGCCGACGGGAGCCCGGCCGCCCGCGCCATGCTCGCGGACGTCTTCGAGGTGACCGACCGGGCCTGGCGCGGGATCGGCATGATCCCGGCGAGCGGCTGGCGGCTGTCGCCCAAGTACCGCGACTTCGACGCCGAGCACCGCTTCTCGGTGACGGGCATCGAGACCGAGGAGTCGACCGTCTGCCGCAGCGGCGAGGTCCTCCAGGGACTCATCAAGCCGCACGAGTGCGCCGCGTTCGGCAAGGAGTGCACGCCGCGCAATCCGCTGGGCGCGACCATGGTCTCCAGCGAGGGCGCGTGCGCCGCGTACTACCTCTACCGGCGGCTGGAGTCCCCGGACAAGGAGGCGAGTTCCGTTGGCTGACTCGGCATACGCCCCCGCCGACTTCTCCTCCTGGACCTGTCCGGCGCCGCTGCGCGACCACGACAGGATCGTGATGGGTCACGGCGGCGGCGGCACGCTCTCCGCCGAACTGGTGGAGCACCTGTTCGCGCCTGCCTTCGGCAACTCCGTGCTCGCCGAGCTCGGCGACGCGGCCCATCTGCGGATGGGCGGGGCCCGGCTCGCCTTCTCCACCGACTCCTTCGTCGTCCGGCCGCTGTTCTTCCCCGGCGGCAGCATCGGCGACCTCGCCGTCAACGGCACGGTCAACGACCTGGCCATGGCGGGGGCCGTACCGGCCTATCTCTCCTGCGGGTTCATCCTGGAGGAGGGGGTCGAGCTGTCCGTCGTGGGGCGCGTGGCCGAGGCGATGGGCGAGGCGGCCAGGACCGCCGGGGTGCTGGTGGCCACCGGTGACACGAAGGTCGTCGACGCCGGTCACGGCGACGGCGTCTTCATCAACACCGCCGGGATCGGCCTGATCCCGGACGGCGTCGACATCCGCCCGCAGCGCGCGGCCCCCGGTGACGTGGTGCTGGTCAGCGGGCCCATCGGCGTGCACGGAGTGGCGATCATGAGCGTGCGGGAGGGACTCGAGTTCGGTGTCGAGATCCAGAGCGACACCGCGTCGCTGGCCGGTCTGGTCGCCGACATGCTCGCCGTCTGCCCCGATCTGCACGTGTTGCGCGACCCCACCCGCGGCGGGCTCGCCACCTCCCTGAACGAGATCGCCGCGGCCGCACAGGTCGGCATCAAGCTGGACGAACGGTCCCTGCCCGTCCCGGAGACGGTCGCCAACGCCTGCGCCTTCCTCGGCCTCGACCCGCTGTACGTGGCCAACGAGGGCAAGCTGGTGGCGTTCGTGGCGGCCGAGCACGCCGACGCCGTGCTGGCGGCGATGCGGGCCCACCCGCTGGGCAAGGAGTCCGTGGCGATCGGACACTGCGTCCCCGACCACCCCGGCATGGTGGTCGCGGCCACCGGTCTGGGCGGCACCCGCGTGGTGGACATGCCGCTGGGGGAGCAACTGCCCCGCATCTGCTGAGACATCGCGCCGGCGGCGGCTGACACCCCGCCGGCCGGAACCCGCACGACCCGAGGCCGGCCCTCGGTGACGACCCGCATCACGCGGGAGTCACCGGGGGCCGGCCTCCCGTGTGCGCGGGCGGTGCAACCCTCTCGCAACGTCCGGGGTGGTCGGCTGGTGCGCGACAGCCGTGAGACCCGAGGGGGAAGCCGATGGACGCCGTCGCGCGCGTGGAGCTGACGCCCGAGGCCGCCGACCTGCTGAGGCGGCTGCGGGAACGGCACGGCCCGCTGATGTTCCATCAGTCGGGCGGCTGCTGCGACGGCAGCGCGCCCATGTGCTACCCGGACGGCGAGTTCCGCACGGGCGGTTCCGACGTCCTGCTGGCCGAGTTGGAGGTCGAGGGCGTCGAGGAGACGGTCTCCTTCTGGATGTCCAGGAGCCAGTTCGAGCTGTGGGCCCACACCCGCCTGATCGTGGACGTCGTCAAGGGCCGTGGCAGCGGCTTCTCCCTGGAAGCACCCGAAGGAGTGCGTTTTCTGATCCGTTCCCGCGTCGTCGGCGCCTAGCCACCGTCCCGGCCCGCCACCTCTGGTGCAATTCCCCTGAGTCCTGGCAGAGTTGACGAGACATCAGGGGGCACCGTGACGCGTCTTGGCAGACGGTTCGGAACGGTACTGACGGTCTTCACGGCAAGCGGCGCGCTGGCCGGTGCGGTGCTCACGGGGGCGGCTCCGGCCGACGCCGCGGAGAAGACGACCCGTATCGGGCCCGGCGTCACCTACACACAGCTCGACATCCCGGCGGCCAGGGGCGTGGCGCACGCGCACGTGGTGACGGTCGATCTGCGCAATCCTCATGTGCGTGTCGACCTGCTGCACCCCGGTGCGGTGGCGGCCCGGGCTCCCGTGTCCCGGCTGGCCGACGCCCGGGGCGCGGTCGCCGGGGTCAACGGCGACTTCTTCGACATCTCGGAGACCCAGCATCCGGGCGTCGAGGCGACGGGCGCGACCGTGGGTCCGGCGATCGCGAGCGGCCGCGGACTGAAGGCGGCGGTGCCCGAAGGCCAGCGGTTCGGACCCCCGCTGCCGCCCGGCACGGACACCGAGGACGTGTTCGGGGTGGGCGCCGACCGCCGGGCCCGGCTGGACCGGGTGGCCCTCGACGGGTCGGTGCGCAGCGCCAAGGGCACCTGGCCGCTCCGCGGGTTCAACCAGTACGCGCTCCCGGTCGGCACGGTCGGCGCGTTCGCCTCGGACTGGGGCGGCGCCTCCCGGGTCCGGGCGACCTGCGGCACCGACACGGACCGGGCCGCGCCGTGCAGTACCGACACCTACGAGGTGACGGTCCGTCGCGGGCGGGTCGTGTCCGCCGCCGGGGCTCCGGGGAGCGGGCGCATCGCGCGGGGCACCACGGTGCTGGTGGGCCGTGAGGCGGGCGCGCGGAAGCTGCGGGGGCTTTCCCTGGGCGAACGGGTCAAGGTACGCCACCGGCTGGTCGCGCGGTCCTCCCGGGTGCCGTACCGGTTCGCGGTCGGCGGGTATCCGATGATGACCGGCGGGGTGCCGCTGCCCGGTCTGGACGACACGACCTCGGCGGTGCGCACCGCGGTGGGCTTCTCCGACCACGGCCACCGGATGCAGCTCCTGGCCCTGGACGGCGCGCCGCGGTTCCGCGCCGGGCTCACCATCGCCGAGGTCACCCTGGCCATGAAGCGGCTGGGGTCGAAGGACGCCTTCAGCCTGGACGGCGGCGGGTCCACGACGATGGTCGCCCGCCGCCCGGGGGCGCACGCGGTGAGCGTCCTCAACCACCCGAGCGGCGGCGCCGAGCGCCCGGTGCCCAACGGCATCGGGGTGTTCGAGACCCCCTGACCCGGCGGCCGGTCAGGGCGTCAGGCTGCCCACGATGTCCGCCGTAGCGGTGAGACCGCTGTGGATGGTCGGGGCCATGCTCGTGCTGGCCAGCAGGAATCCGAGCAGGGCGCAGACCAGGGCGTGGGAGACCTTCAGCCCACCGTTGCGCAGGAAGATCACCGCCAGCACCAGGAGAAACAGCACCGCAGAGATGGAAATCGCCATCGTCAACCTCCTCCGCCACGTCCACTTCGCGGCGTTCGGCCGTAAGTGTGGCGTAGCGGAGGGTTCGTCCGGGCGGCTGACATGTCCCCCGATCGGGTGGTCTTGACCCGCCGCAGGTGAGTACCGGGAAGACGCTTCGGGACCACCCGGACGTACGCGAGGAGCCCGCCCCCTGACGGGACCGGCTCCTCGCGGGACGGGCTCCTGACGGGACGGTCAGGGGGCCTGGAGGTCGACCAGCCCGGCCAGGGCCTCGCGGTGCGCGCCCGCCGTGCCGTAGGCGATCGAGTCGGCCTTGGCGCGCTTGAGGTGGAGGTGCGCCGGGTGCTCCCAGGTCATGCCGAGGCCGCCGTGGAGCTGGACCGCCTCCTCCGCCGCGTGGACGGCGACGGGTGCCGCGTACGCCTGGGCGACGGCGACCGCCACGTCGGTGTCGGCGCTCGCGGTGGCCAGCGCGTCGGCGGCGTTGCGGGCCGCGGCCCGGGCTCCCACGACCTCCAGCCACACCTGGGCCAGCCGGTGCTTGAGCGCCTGGAAGCCGCCGACCGGACGGTTGAACTGCTTGCGCTCCTTGAGGTAGCGGACCGTCTCGGTCAGCGCCTGGTCGGCGATGCCGAGCTGCTCGGAGGCGAGCAGTCCGGCGCCGGCGCGCAGGGCGCGCCGTACGGCGCCGGAGGCGTCCGCGGTGAGCAGGCGCCCGGGCGCCGCGTCGAAGGTGATCCGGGCGAGCGGCCGGGTCTGGTCGAGGCTGACCTGCGGGACGACCGTGACGGCGGCCGCGTCGACCGCGTACAGCCCGCCGTCCTCGGCCGGGACCAGCAGGACGTCCGCGGCGGCCGCGTCGGCGATGCCGGTCAGCTCACCGTGCAGGGTGCCGTTCTCCAGACGCAGGACCCGGTGGGCGGCTCCGGGGCCGGTGTTGAGCGCGACGGCGAGGGTGCCGACGGTCCGGCCGGAGGCGAGCGCGGCGAGCAGTTCGTCGGCGACCGGCCCCTCGCAGCCGAGCAGTGCCTCGGTGGCGACGACGGCGCTGGTCAGATAGGGCACGGGAGCGACGGCGCGGCCGAGTTCCTCCAGGACCACGGCGGCCTCGCGGTGGCTCGCGCCCTGGCCGCCCCGGTCCTCGGGCACCAGGAGGCCGGCCAGACCCATGCCCTCGGTGAGCGCCTTCCAGAGCTCGGGGTCGTGCGGGGTCGCCGACTCGGTGCGGGTGATGACGTCGGCCGCGGCGCAGCGGTCGGTCAGGAGGTCGCGGACGGCGGCGCGCAGCGCCTCCTCCTCCTCGGTGTAGAGCAGATCGGGCTCGGTGCTCACCTGGCTCATCGGGCGAGGTCCTTCCATGCGACGTCCTTGTCGGTGCGCGGCTCGGACGGCAGGCCGAGGACGCGTTCGGCGACGATGTTCAGCAGGACCTCGCTGGTCCCGCCCTCGATGCTGTTGCCCTTGGAGCGCAGGTAGCGGTATCCGGCGTCCCGGCCGGTGAAGTCCACGAGTTCGGGCCGGCGCATCGTCCAGTCCTCGTACAGCAGGCCTTCCTCGCCGAGGAGTTCGACCTCCAGGCCGCTGATCTCCTGGTTGAGCCGGGCGAAGCCGAGCTTCATGCCGGCGCCGTCGTGGCCGGGCTGGCCGGCGACGAGCTGCTGGCGCAGCCGTTCGCCGGACAGGCGGGCGACCTCGGCCTCGACCCAGAGCCTCAGCAGTCGCTGGTGCGTGTCGTGGGTGCGCAGCTCGGGCCGCTCGCGCCAGGTCTTCGCGACCGGGCCGATCATGCCGCCCTCGCGCGGGATGCGCATGCCGCCGATGGAGACGCGCTCGTTCATCAGCGTGGTCTGCGCGACCCGCCAGCCGTCGCCGACCGCGCCGAGGCGGTGGGCGTCGGGGATCCGGACGTCGGTGAGGAAGACCTCGTTGAACTCGGCCTCGCCGGTGATCTGCCGCAGCGGGCGCACGTCGACGCCCGGGTCGCTCATGTCGCAGACGAAGTACGTGATGCCCCGGTGCTTGGGCACGTCCGGGTCGGTGCGGGCGATGAGGATGGCGAAGCGGGCGAGGTGGGCGCTGGAGGTCCACACCTTCTGCCCGTTGACCACCCAGTCACCGTCCTCGCCGCCCTCGCGGACGGCCCGGGTGCCGAGCGCGGCGAGGTCCGATCCGGCGCCGGGCTCGCTGAAGAGCTGGCACCACACCTCCTCGCCGGTCCACAGGGGCCGCAGGAAGCGCCGCTTCTGCTCCTCGGTGCCGAAGCCGAGGATGGTCGGGGCGGCCATGCCGAGGCCGATGCCGATGCGCCGCGGGTCGTTGTCGGGCGCGCCGGCGGCGGCCAGTTCGGCGTCCACGACGGCCTGGAGGCTGCGCGGGGCGCCGAGTCCGCCGAGGCCCTCGGGGTAGTGCACCCAGGCGAGCCCGGCGTCGAAGCGGGCTCTCAGGAAGTCCAGCCGGTCCGTTTCCCCGGGCGGGTGCGCGGCCAGCAACTCCTGGGTGCGGCGGCGCAGTTCGGCTGCGTCGGTCATGCGGCGACTCCGTTCTCCAGTGTGGGCACCACGGCGATCCGCCCGGTGGTGACTCCGTCGGCGACCCGCTGCACGGCGGCGGCGGCCTCGCCCAGCGGCACCCGCTCGCTCACCAGCGGCTTGATCGCGCCGCGCGCGGCCAGTTCGGTGAGCTGCTCGTGGCCGTGCAGCACGAGCTTCGGGTTCTTGGTGTTGTACAGGCCCCAGTGCAGGCCCAGGACGCCGTAGTTCTTGACGAGGGCGTGGTTCAGCGCGGGGCTCGGGATCGAGCCGCTGGCGAAGCCGACGACCACGATCCGGCCCTCGAAGGCGACGACCTTCGTGGACTGGGTGTAGGCCTCGCCGCCCACGGGGTCGTAGATCACGTCCGCGCCGCGTCCGCCCGTCGCCTCCTTGACGGCTCCGATCACGTCCTCGGCGCGGCGGTCGATCACGACGTCGCAGCCCAGGTCGCGCGCGACCCGGGCCTTGTCGGCGCCGCCCACGACTCCGATGACCCGCGCGCCCGCCGCCTTCCCGAGCTGGACCGCCGCGCTGCCGACGCCTCCGGCGGCCGCGTGGACGAGCAGCGTCTCGCCGGCCTCCAGCCGGGCCCGGCGGTGCAGCCCGAACCAGCCGGTCTGGTAGCCGATGTGCAGGGCGGCGGCCTCGGCGTCGTCGAGGGCCTCGGGGGCCGGCAGCAGGGCGGCGGCGTCCGCGACGGCGTACTCGGCGAAGCCGCCGTGGGGCAGCGCGGGGTTGGCGATCACCCGGCGGCCGTCCTCGGTCTCGCCGCAGATCTCCACTCCGGGCGTGAACGGCAGCGGCGGCCTGACCTGGTACTGGCCGCGGCACATCAGCGCGTCGGGGAAGTTGATGTTCGCGGCGCGCACCTTGAGCAGGACCTGGCCGTCACCCGGGGTCGGCCGGTCCACCTCCACCAGGCGCATCGCCTCCGCGGGCTCGCCGTTCTGGTGCACTTGCCATGCCTGCATGCGGGGCCTCCAGGGGACATCGTCGGCTGACCGGGGTCCTCCGCATACTAAGCGGTCGCTTGCCCACCTGGGAACAGCGGACGGCCTTCGTCTTCACCACGCCGCCCGCGGGCGCCTCACGCCCTGGACCGCGGCTCGTCGGCGCACGCGCCCCGGGGTCGGCCCCCGCCCGGTCGACATCTGCCCCCGCACCGGCGGCCCCGGCCCCGCCGGCCGCCCCGCGGCCCGTGCTCACCCCTCCTTGGAGCGGGCCTTGGGCCGCGCCCGTACGTGCATCCGCTCGCCCTGCGGTCCGAACAGGCTCAGGAACTCCGCGGGCCCCTCCCCCGTCGACCCGAACCAGTGCGGCACGCGAGTGTCGAACTCCGCCGCCTCCCCGGCCTCCAGCACGACGTCGTGCTCGCCGAGGACCACACGCAGCCGCCCGGACAGGACGTAGAGCCATTCGTACCCCTCGTGGGTGCGCGGGTCGGGCTCCGCGGTCCGCTTCGGTTCCAGCACTTTGTAGGCCTGGAGTCCGCCGGGCTGGCGGGTCAGCGGCCAGTGGGTGCGTCCGTGGCGCACGATCGGCTCGGCGCGGACCCGGGGGTCGCCGACCGGCGGGGCGCCGACCAGTTCGTCCAGCGGTACCTGATGGGCCCGCGCGATGGGCAGCAGCAGTTCCAGGCTGGGTTTACGCAGTCCCGACTCAAGGCGCGAGAGCGTGCTCACGGAGATGCCGGTCGCCTCCGACAGCCCGGCCAGGGTCGCCCCGCGCTCCTTCCTGATCCGCCGCAGCCGCGGACCCACCTCGGCGAGGACCTCGTCCGTCGTCGCCTCGGCGGCCCCGCGCCCGCCCTCGCCGCTCTCGCCCGCACGGGCCGTGTCGCTCATCCCTCCATTGCAGAATCGGCAAAGATGTTTGTCAATCCGGCGGATCTCGCGCGACCTTCTCCGTGGAGGTGGTCACCATGACCGAGGCAAGGAACGAGACGGGAACCGGGACGACGGACGGTCCGTCGGCGGGGACGACGGGCGGACCGGCGGGGGCGACGGGCAGTCCGTCGGCGGGGGCGTACGAGGTGGTCGTCGTGGGCGGCGGCGCGGCGGGGCTCTCCGCGGCCCTGGTCCTCGGCCGGGCCCGGCGCCGGACGCTCGTCGTCGACGAGGGCGGGCCGCGCAACGCGCCCGCCGCGCACCTGCAGGGCTATCTGACCCGCGACGGCATGCCGCCCGCCGAGTTCCTGGCCGCGGGCCGGCGCGAGGTCGAGGGCTACGGGGTGGAGATCGTCCGGGGCCGGGTGACGGAGGTCGTCAATGGCGGCGCCGGGGAGTTCGAGGTCACGGTCGGCGCCTCCGGGCAGACCGTCCACGCGCGCCGGCTGATCGTCACGACGGGCCTGGCCGACGAGATGCCTGCGGTGCCCGGGGTCGCCGAGCGCTTCGGCCGCGATGTGCTGCACTGCCCGTACTGCCACGGCTGGGAGGTGCGCGACCTGGCCTTCGGCGTGCTGGCCACGACCCCCATGAGCGTGCACCAGGCACTGATGGTCGGCCAGTGGTCGAAGGACGTCACGCTGTTCCTGCACACGGTGGCCGAGGACGAGCTGTCCGACGAGGACCTGCGCCGGCTCGCCGCCGCGGGCGTCGCCGTGGTGCCGGGCGAGGTCGCCGGACTGGTGGTCGCCGAGGACCGGCTCACCGGGGTGCGGCTCGCGGACGGGACCACGCACGAGCGCTCCGTGCTCTTCGTCGCGCCGCGCCCGGTGCCGCGGACCGGCCTGCTGGAGCGGCTGGGCGCGGAACTGCGGGAGACCCCCTTCGGCAGCTACCCCGTGACCGACCCGACCGGGCTGACCAGCGTGCCCGGCGTCTGGGCGGCCGGCAACGCCGCCGGGTTCGCCGAGCAGGTGGTGAACGCGGCGAGCGGCGGATACCGCGCGGCGGCCACGCTCAACGGCGAGCTCCTCTTCGCCGACCTCGACGCGGCGATCGCGCGCGGACAGGGCTGAAACACGTCGCCGGGGGACACACGCCGGGTGCCGTACGGGTGTGAAGCGGGCGCTCGCGTTGCACGATGGCTGCATGCTGCTGAGCCGGCTCGCCCATGTGTCCCAGGAGGTCGCCGCCACCTCGGCGCGGTCCCGGAAGACCTCGCTGCTCGCGGAGCTCTTCCGGGACGCCGAGGCGGAGGACGCGCCGATCGTGATCCCGTATCTGGCGGGCCGGCTGCCGCAGGGCCGCATCGGGGTGGGCTGGAAGGTGCTGAGCACCCCGGTCGCCCCCGCCGCCGCCCCCACCCTCACCGTGCGTGAGGTCGACGCCCGCCTCACCGCGCTCGGCCAGGTCGCCGGGGCCGGATCGCAGGCCGAACGGGCTCGGCTGGTGGGTGAGTTGATGGGGGCGGCGACCGAGGAGGAGCAGCGTTTCCTGTTCGGGCTGCTCACCGGTGAGGTGCGCCAGGGCGCCCTCGACGCGCTCGCGGTCGAGGGGCTCGCGCAGGCGACCGGCGCGCCCGCGGGGGACGTGCGGCGCGCGGTGATGCTGGCCGGCTCGCTCTCCGCGGTGGCGCGGGCCCTCCTCGCGGACGGTCCGGAGGCGCTGGCCGGGTTCCGGCTCACCGTCGGCCGCCCGGTGCTGCCGATGCTGGCGCACTCCGCCTCGTCCGTCTCCGAGGCGGTCGGCAAACTGGGGGCCTGCGCGGTCGAGGAGAAGCTCGACGGCATCCGGGTGCAGCTGCACCGGGACGGCGACGAGGTCCGCGTCTACACCCGCACCCTCGACGACATCACCGACCGGCTGCCCGAACTCACTTCGGTGGCAAGGGAGTTGCCGGTCGAACGGTTCGTCCTGGACGGGGAGGTGCTAGCGCTGGACGCCGAGGGGCGGCCGCGTTCCTTCCAGGAGACGGCCGCCCGCGTGGGCTCGCGCGTGGACGTGGCGGCGGCTTCGCGGACCGTGCCCGTCTCCCCCGTCTTCTTCGACGCGCTGTATGTCGACGGACGGGACCTGCTGGATCTGCCGTTCACCGAGCGGCACGCGGAACTGGCCCGGCTGGTTCCCGAGCCGATGCGGGTCCGGCGGACGCTGGTGCCGGGCCCGGAGGAATCGGGGCGGGCCGAGACGTTCCTGGCCGACACGCTGGCCCGGGGGCACGAGGGGGTCGTCGTGAAGGGCCTCGACGCCCCCTACAGCGCGGGCCGGCGCGGTGCCTCCTGGCTCAAGGTCAAACCCGTGCACACCCTCGACCTGGTGGTCCTGGCGGCCGAGTGGGGTCATGGGCGGCGCACCGGCAAGCTCTCCAACCTGCATCTGGGCGCCCGCGCCGGCGACGGCTCGTTCGTCATGCTCGGCAAGACGTTCAAGGGCATGACCGACGCGATGCTCGCCTGGCAGACCGAACGCTTCCGGGAGCTGGCCGTCTCGGACGACGGTCACGTGGTGGCGCTGCGGCCCGAACTCGTCGTCGAGATCGCCTACGACGGTCTGCAGCGCTCCACCCGCTACCCGGCCGGTGTCACCCTGCGCTTCGCCCGGGTGGTGCGCTATCGCGAGGACAAGACGGCCGCCGAGGCCGACACCGTCGACACCCTGCTGGCCGCCCACCCGGAGGTGACGCCGTGAGCGGAGCACGACACCCGAAGCGCAGCGCGGGACTGCTGCTGTTCCGGCGCACCGGTCAGGGCGTGGAGGTCCTGGTCGGCCACATGGGCGGCCCGTTCTTCGCACGGCGCGACGCCGGGGCCTGGACGCTCCCCAAGGGCGAGTACGAGCCCGACGAGACGGCCTGGGACGCCGCCCGCCGCGAGTTCCGCGAGGAGCTCGGACTGCCGCCGCCCGACGGGGAGGCGATCGCGCTCGGCGAGGTCACCCAGACGAACGGCAAGATCGTCACGGCCTGGGCGGTCGAGGCGGACCTCGACCCCGCCTCGGTCGTGCCCGGCACGTTCACCATGGAGTGGCCGCCGAGATCGGGACGGCGGGAGGAGTTCCCCGAGCTGGACCGGGTGGAGTGGATGACCCCGGAGCGGGCCCGGACGCTGCTGGTATCCGCCCAGACCGTGTTTCTGGACCGGCTGGCTGAGCACTCGGCCTGAGAGCCGGTGTTCGGCCAGGAGCACCGGCTCACCTCGGGGGCCCGCCCGCGTTGCGCCGCAGGGCACCGCGCGGGAGGGTCGGGGAACAAGCAGCCTTCAGGAGGTCGGCATGCCCATCGCGACGGTGAACCCGGCGAACGGCGAGACGCTCAAGACGTACGACGCACTCGGCGCCGAGGAGATCGAGCGCAGGCTCGCCGCCGCCGAGGCCACGTTCCGCACGTATCGCACCACCCCCTTCGCCGAGCGGGCGCGGCTCATGCACCGTGCCGCCGACCTGCTGGACGAGGACCTGCAGGACATCGGCCGGGTGATGACCACCGAGATGGGCAAGCCGGTCAAGCAGGCCCGGGCGGAGGCCGCCAAGTGCGCCAAGGCGATGCGCTGGTACGCCGACCACGCCGAGGACCTGCTCGCCGACGAGCTCGCCTCCCCCGCCGACGCCGCCGACTCCGGGGCCTCCCGGGTCCTCGCGCGGTACCGGCCGATCGGCCCCGTGCTCGCGGTGATGCCGTGGAACTTCCCGCTCTGGCAGGTGGTCCGGTTCGCCGCGCCCGCGCTGATGGCCGGCAACGTGGGCCTGCTCAAGCACGCCTCGAACGTGCCGCAGACCGCCCTGTACCTGGAGGACCTGTTCCGGCGCGCGGGCTTCCCCGAGGGCTGCTTCCAGACGCTGCTGATCGGGTCGGGCGCCGTCGAGGGCGTCCTGCGCGACCCGCGGGTCAAGGCGGCCACCCTCACCGGCAGCGAGCCGGCGGGCCGGGCGGTCGCCTCGGTCGCCGGGGACGAGGTCAAGAAGACGGTGCTGGAGCTGGGCGGCAGCGACCCGTACGTGGTGATGCCGTCCGCCGACGTGGAGCGCGCCGCCACGGTCGCCGTCACCGCGCGTGCGCAGAACAACGGGCAGTCGTGCATCGCCGCCAAGCGGTTCATCGTGCACGCCGACGTGTTCGACGCCTTCGCGGAGCGGTTCACGGCGGGTATGCGGGCCCTCAAGGTCGGTGACCCGCTGGAGGAGGAGACCGAGATCGGGCCGCTCTCCACCGAGCAGGGGCGGGCCGACCTGGAGGAACTGGTCGACGACGCCGTGGAGAACGGCGCGACGGTGCTGTGCGGCGGCGAACGCCCCGACGGTTTCGGCGCCGGCTGGTACTACACGCCGACCGTGCTCACCGACATCACGCCGGACATGCGCATCCACCTGGAGGAGACGTTCGGGCCGGTCGCCACGCTCTACCGGGTCGAGGACCTGGACGAGGCGGTGGCCCTCGCCAACGACACCCCGTTCGGGCTGAGCTCGAACGTATGGACCCGTGACGAGGCGGAGGTGGAGCGCTTCGTGCGCGATCTGGACGCGGGAGGGGTGTTCCTCAACGGGATGACGGCCTCGCACCCGGCGTTCCCCTTCGGCGGGGAGAAGCGGTCGGGCTACGGGCGTGAACTGTCGGGGCACGGAATCCGCGAGTTCTGCAACATCACCACCGTATGGCACGGAGCGTGAGCGTTCCGCAGCTACGATCCCTTGTGTGAACCGCGAAGTGACCCTCCCTCTGATCGTCGACGACCGCGGCACGTTGCAGGTGGCGGCCGCCGACGTCAGCAAGCTGCTGCGCACGGTGGGCGGCCGGTGGCTGCATCTGGTGGAGGCCGGCCAGGACGGTCTCGACGAGGACACGGTCGCCGCCCTCACGATCGAGCTGGCCAAGCTGGCCGACCGGATCGACGTGGCCTGCATCGCGCACAGCAGCGGCCCGAACGGCCGCTGACCCGTCCGGCGAGCGGCGGGCGGCGGGCGGCGACCGAGAGTCACCGTCCGCCGGATCGCCGGGACTCCTCGCGGGCCGGGCCCGCGGCCCGTGGAATCCGGCTCCGGGGTCAGACGACCCGCTGGTCCTGTTCCCACAGGGCGTGCCAGAACCTCGTCTCGTAGGCCTGGAGCAGCCGTCCGTGGCGCAGGACCTCGTCCAGCGAGATCCGGTCGGCGTCGAGGCCGGCCTGCACGGCGGCCAGCGCCCTGTTCTCCAGGTCCGGCGCGGGCGCGGCGAAGAGGTCGAAGAACGCGCAGGCCGCGTCGTCGAAGCCGTAGTGGCGGCGCAGGGCCTCGGCGATCGTCTCGCAGTAGCCGCCCCAGGCGGCGACGTTGGCGCCGAGCGCGAGGACCACGTCGGTGGGCTCCCCGTTCAGGGCGAGCAGGGCGACGTACGCGGGATAGGCCTGGCAGTCGGCCAGCGGCTCGTACTCCGCCGCCCGTACCTCGTCCGCGCCCACCGCGGCGGCGAAGGCGGTGAGCCGTTCACCGGCCCTGACCTCGTCCTCGGCGAGCATCTCGAAGAACGCGGCGCTCGCCGGATCGGGGGCGGACGTCCGGGTGCCGGCCGCCGAGCGTTCGGCCAGGTGGACGAACGCGCGATGGTCCGCGGCGATCACATGACGCTCTTCGAGGGCCAGCGCCGCGAGCGTGTCGACCTGGGCGGCTCCCCTGGCGATCAGGGGCAGCAGGCGGTTGGCATGGGGGTCCGGGGCGAGTTTCCCGGTGACGCCCTCCAGCAGTTCCCTGGCCGTCCGCGTCATCGCGCGCTCCTTCGGTCCGGCTGAGTCCGAGCCCCCGCGACCAGAGTGCACGCTCACCCCCGCTTCACCGTGCTGCGACGCGAAGTCCCAGGTCCGGTGGGGTGACGGAGCCGGGCCCGCCAGGGCCGCGCGGACGCGGCCGGGCGCGGCACCCCGGGGCGCCGGTGTTCACCGGCGCCCGTCGGCAGCGCGGGACGGGCCCGTCGCGCACCGGGGGGTCAGCGGATCGGCATGCCCGACAGGGTGCGGGCGATCACCAGGCGCTGGATCTCGCTGGTGCCCTCGAAGATCGTGTAGATGGCCGCGTCGCGGTGCATCCGCTCCACCGGGTACTCGCGTGTGTAGCCGTTGCCGCCCAGGATCTGGATCGCCTGGCCGGTGACCTTCTTCGCCGTCTCGCTGGCGAACAGCTTCGACATGGAGCCCTCGGCCGCCGTGAACTGCTTGCCGTTGACCGCCATCCAGGAGGCCCGCCACACCAGCAGCCGTGCCGCGTCGATCGAGGTGCGCATGTCGGCGAGCTGGAAGGCGACGCCCTGGTTGTCGATCACCGGGCGGCCGAACTGCTCGCGCGTCATCGCGTAGTCGAGGGCCACCTCGTACGCGGCCCGCGCGGTGCCCACCGCCATGGCGCCGACGGCCGGGCGGGAGGCCTCGAAGGTGGCCATCGCGGCGTTCTTGACACGCTCGCCACCACCGGCCTTCGCGCGCTCGCGGGCACGGGCGAGGCGCTCGTCGAGCTTCTCCTTGCCGCCGAGCAGGCAGGAGCCGGGAATACGGACGTTCTCCAGGACGACCTCGGCGGTGTGCGAGGCGCGGATGCCGTGCTTCTTGAACTTCTGGCCCTGGGACAGGCCGGGGGTGTTCGGCGGCACGATGAAGGAGGCGTGGCCCTTGGAGCCCAGCTCGGCGTCGACGACCGCGACGACGACGTGGACGTTGGCGATGCCGCCGTTGGTCGCCCAGGTCTTCGTGCCGTTCAGGACCCACTCGTCCTTGGCCTCGTCGTAGACGGCGCGCGTGCGCATCGAGGCGACGTCGGAGCCGGCGTCGGGCTCGGAGGAGCAGAAGGCGGCGACCTTGACATCGTTGGCGTCGCCGTACATCTGGGGGATCCAGGTGCCGATCTGCTCCTCGGTGCCGTTGGCGAGGACGCCGACCGCGGCGAGACCGGTGCCGACGATCGACAGCGCGATGCCCGCGTCGCCCCAGAACAGCTCCTCCATGGCCATCGGGATGCCGAGGCCGGTGGGGTCGAAGTACTGCTGGGCGTAGAAGTCCAGGGAGTAGATGCCGACCTTGGCGGCTTCCTGGATGACCGGCCAGGGAGTCTCCTCACGCTCGTCCCATTCGGCGGCCGCGGGGCGGATCACATCGGCGGCGAAGCCGTGCAGCCAGTCGCGGACCTCCTTCTGTTCGTCGTTGAGCTCCATGGTGAACTCGGCCATGTCCCCTCCAGCACTGCACTAAGCTGTTACTTGCGGTAACTGGAGTGTGTTACTGGCTAGTAGGAAAAGTCAACTCCCGAGTTCGGCTCGGCATCCCGTTCGATACCCATACGCCGATCAGTGTTAGTTTGCGCAAGCGTCACCGAATCACCACGGGTGGGGAGAGCACATGGACACCACGCAGCGGACCGATCAGCAGAAGTCCGCCGACCGCCGCCGGCGCGAACTGCTGGAAGCCGCCGACAGAGTGGTGCTCCGCGACGGCCCCGGCGCCTCCATGAACGCCATCGCCGCCGAGGCCGGCATCACCAAGCCCATTCTGTACCGCCACTTCGGCGACAAGGGCGGTCTGTACGCGGCGCTCGCCAAGCGGCACACCGACGCCCTCCTCGAAGCGCTGCGGGCGGCCCTGGACGCGCCGGCCGAACGGCGTGAGCGCGTCGAGTCGACGCTCGACACCTATCTGGCCGCCATCGAGGCACGTCCGCAGGTGTACCGCTTCCTGATGCATCCTGCGGAGGGCGGCCAGCCGGGCGACCCCGGGTTCGACATCGGCAAGTACTCCGCCCCGGTCCTGCGCCGCATGGGCGAGGAACTGGCCGAGGTCATCGAGGAACGGGTGGACCTCGGACCGGGCAGCCAGCAGCTGGCGCGGGTGTGGGGCCACGGCATCGTCGGCATGATGCACGCGGCCGGCGACTGGTGGCTGGGCGAACGCCCTTGCTCGCGCGCCGAGTTGGTGCGGAGCCTGGCCGACCTGCTGTGGGGCCGCCTCGCGGCGGCGGGCGACCGGCTCGGCGGACCCGGCTTCTGACCGGGCCCTGCCGACAGGACCCGGATACTGACGGGCCCACCCGGGCAGGACCCGGATACTGACGGGCTCACCTGGACAGCACGCGGATCCTGACCGGGGCTCACCCGGACACCCCGTCAAAGAACCGGGCACCGCCCGCCGGAGACGCCCGACGCGTCGAGCCGCCGCGTCGAGCTTCTCCGCGCCCGGGCCGCGGCCGTACGCCATCGCCGCGGCGACCGGGCCCTCAGCCGCTCCAGGGCGCCCGCGCCACCTTCCGCAGGAGCCTGCGGCGGCGCATGCCGGTGAGCCGGTCCGCGTACACCCCGCCCTCCAGGTGGTCGCACTCGTGCTGGAGGCAGCGGGCGAACCAGCCGGTGCCGTGCACGGTGACCGGCTCGCCGGTGAGCGCCCGGCCCTCGACGACCGCGTGGTCGTACCGCTCGGTGCCGGCCTCGAGACCGGGCAGCGAGAGACAGCCCTCGGGTCCGCGCAGGACCACGCCGTCCGCCTCGACGAGACGCGGGTTCACCACATGACCGACATGACGGACATCGTCGTCGTCCGGGCAGTCGTAGACGAAGACCCGCAGGCCGACGCCGATCTGGTTCGCGGCGAGGCCGACGCCCTCGGCGGCGTACATCGTCGCGAACATGTCCTCGACGAGCTCCGCGAGTTCCGGGCCGAAATCTGTGACGTCCTCGCAGGCTGTACGCAGGACGGGGTCACCCAGCAGGATGAGGGGCCGGACGCGCCCGTGGGTGCCGGGGATGGATCCGTGTCGCATGGCGGCAAGGGTACGGTCCTCGTAGGCGCGCGCAGGTAGCGCCGGCACCGAGGTGGTGCCGCGATTCGGGCCCGTGAGTGGATCTCGATAGGCTGAGCCCCACATGTGCCGGGGGCAGGGGCGCGGCGCGTACGCAAGGAGGATCGAGAAACGATGTCAGGCAACTCGGACCCGCTGTCGCCGCGGGCCAAGCTGGCCGTGACGGCGGGCAAGGCGGCGGCAGCCGTCTCGCGAGCCGCCGGACGCGGCAGCGGATCGGTGATCGGCGGCCGGGTGGCGCTCAAGCTCGACCCCGACCTGCTGGCGAGACTCGCCACGCACCTGGACGTGATCCTGGTGTCGGCGACCAACGGCAAGACCACGACGACCCGGCTGATCGCGGAGGCGCTGCGCGCCGCCGGCCCGGTCGTGTCCAACGCGCTCGGCGCCAACATGCCCGCGGGCATCACCTCGGCGCTGGCCGGCGGCTCGGACGCCAAGTTCGCGGTCATCGAGGTCGACGAGAAGTACCTCGCGGGTGTGGCCCGTGACACCGACCCGAAGTGCATCGCGCTGCTGAACCTCTCGCGCGACCAGCTCGACCGCGCCGCCGAGACGCGGATGATGGCCGAGCACTGGCGCGAGGGGCTGGCCGGTTCCAAGGCCGTCGTCGTCGCCAACGCGGACGACCCGCTGGTCGTCTGGGCCGCGTCCTCCTCGCCGAACGTCATGTGGGTGGCGGCCGGCCAGATGTGGAAGGAAGACGCCTGGTCCTGCCCGTCCTGCGGCGGCGTGATGCAGCGCCCCGGCGACGACTGGTTCTGCGGCGAGTGCGGTTTCCGCCGTCCGACCCCGACCTGGGCGCTGTCCGGGGACCACGTCCTCGACCCGCACGGCTCCGCGTGGCCGATCCACCTCCAGCTCCCCGGCCGCGCCAACAAGGCGAACGCCGCCTCCTCGGCCGCCGTGGCCGCCGTCTTCGGGGTGCCGCCGCAGGTCGCCCTGGAGCGCATGTACCAGGTGCAGGCGGTCGCCGGACGCTACGACGTGGTCCAGTTCATGCAGCGCGACCTGCGTCTGCTGCTGGCCAAGAACCCCGCGGGCTGGCTGGAGACCTTCTCCCTGATCGACCCGCCGCCGACCCCGGTCATCCTGTCGGTGAACGCGCGCGGCGCCGACGGCACCGACACCTCCTGGCTGTGGGACGTCGACTACACCCGCCTGACCGGACACCCGATCTTCGTCCTCGGCGACCGCAAGCTCGACCTCGCCGTCCGCCTCGAAGTCGCGGGCCAGCAGTTCCAGGTCTGCGACACCCTCGACCAGGCCGTGCAGATGGCACCGCCCGGACGCATCGAGGTCATCGCGAACTACACCGCATTCCAGGACTTGAGGCGTCGTGTCGGCAACTGAGCCACGGAGGACGAAGAGAATGACTGACAACAGCCTGCGCCTGGTGTGGATCTACCCGGACCTGCTGAGCACCTACGGCGACCAGGGCAACGCCCTCGTCGTGGAGCGCCGGGCGCGTCAGCGCGGCCTCGACGTGGCCCGTGTCGACGTGCGCAGCGACCAGCCGGTCCCGACCTCCGGCGACATCTACCTCATCGGCGGCGGCGAGGACCGGCCGCAGCGGCTCGCCGCGGAGCGGCTGCGCCGCGACGGCGGTCTGGAGCGCGCGGTCGGCAACGGCGCGATCGTGTTCTCGGTCTGCGCCGGCTACCAGATCCTCGGGCACGAGTTCATCAACGACCTCGGCCAGCGCGAGCCGGGCCTCGGCCTGCTCGACGTGGTCTCGGTGCGCGGTGAGGGCGAGCGCTGCGTCGGTGACGTCCTCGCGGACATCGACCCGCGGCTCGGCCTGCCCCAGCTGACCGGCTTCGAGAACCACCAGGGTGTGACCCACCTCGGGCCCGGCGCCCGCCCGTTCGCGAACGTGCGGCTCGGCAAGGGCAACGGCACGGGTGACGGCACGGAGGGCGCGTACAACGACACGGTGTTCGGCACGTACATGCACGGGCCCGTCCTCGCCCGCAACCCGCAGATCGCGGACCTGCTGCTGAAGCTGGCCCTCGACGTCAACGCGCTGCCGCCGACCGACGACCGCTGGTACGAGGCGCTGCGCTCCGAGCGCATCGCGTCCGCCACGCAGCCCGCGTAGGGCGACCCGCCCCGGCGGGACGGAGGAACCGTTTCTCGAGGAGGAACGGTTCCTCTTCGCGTTTCCGGGAGAAGGACCGTTTCAGCACCTCAAACGGCCTCTCCGGCCCCTCCCCCGGGGCCCGTCTGAAACGGTATCCGCACAGGTGAGCGGGGGTGTCCAGCAGGCGGACGCACGGTACGGCGCGGACCCCTCGCGCCGGTAGGCTGGCGGCGATCCTTGCCGGACAACGTGGTCCGGTCCCCGGACCACGTTGAGAAGGTAATTCGGGCTATGCGCATTGGTGTCCTCACGTCCGGCGGCGACTGCCCCGGCCTGAACGCCGTCATCCGGTCGGTCGTACACCGCGCCGTCGTCGACCACGGCGACGAGGTCATCGGCTTCCGGGACGGCTGGAAGGGTCTTCTGGAGTGCGACTACCTCAAGCTCGACCTCGACGCGGTGAGCGGCATCCTCGCTCGCGGCGGCACCATGCTCGGCTCCTCCCGGGTCCAGCCCGCGCATCTGCGTGACGGCGTGGAGCGGGCCAAGGGCCATGTCGCGGACCTCGGGCTCGACGCGATCATCCCGATCGGCGGCGAGGGCACCCTCAAGGCGGCGCGCCTCCTCTCGGACGGCGGCCTGCCGATCGTCGGCGTGCCGAAGACCATCGACAACGACATCGCGGTCACGGACGTCACGTTCGGCTTCGACACGGCCGTCGGTGTCGCGACCGAGGCCCTCGACCGGCTGAAGACCACCGCCGAGTCCCACCAGCGCGTCCTGATCGTGGAGGTCATGGGCCGCCACACCGGCTGGATCGCGCTGCACTCCGGCATGGCCGCCGGCGCCCACGCCATCGTCGTGCCGGAGCGGCCCTTCGACATCGAGGAGCTGGCGGCCCGGGTCGGCGAGCGGTTCGAGGCCGGCAAGCGCTTCGCCATCGTCGTCGCCGCCGAGGGCGCCAAGCCCCGCGAGGGCTCGATGGCCTACGACGAGGGCGGCAAGGACATCTACGGCCACGAGCGCTTCGCGGGCATCGCCCGGCAGCTCTCCATCGAGCTGGAGGAGCGGCTCGGCAAGGAGGCCCGCCCGGTCATCCTCGGCCACGTCCAGCGCGGCGGCACCCCGACGGCCTACGACCGCGTGCTCGCGACCCGCTTCGGGTGGCACGCCGTGGAGGCCGTGCACCGGGGCGAGTTCGGGATGATGACCGCGCTGCGCGGCACCGACATCGTCATGGTGTCGCTCGCCGAGGCGGTCGAGACCCTGAAGACGGTTCCGGACGAGCGCTACGCCGAGGCGGAGTGCGTGCTCTGAGACGTACGCGGGAGAACCGCCCCCGGTCGCAGCCGCGGCCGGGGGCGGTTCTACTCTGGTGCGGACAGACAGCGCACAACCAGTACGAAACAGGAGCCGGCGGATGGATCACAGCGGGCACGGCATGACCATGGATCTGCCGCCGTTCACGCTGGGGCGGGGGCTCGCATGGTCCGCCGACCCGTTCTTCCTCGTCGCGTGCCTGCTCGGGCTCGGGCTCTACGGCTGGGGAGTCGTACGGCTGGCCCGGCGCGGCGACGCGTGGTCGTGGGGCCGTACGGCCGCCTTCCTCGTCGGCGTGCTGACGGTGATGCTCGTCATGTGCACCCGGCTGAACGACTACGGCATGGTCATGTTCAGCGTGCACATGGTCCAGCACATGGTGATCAGCATGCTCTCGCCGATCCTGATCCTGCTCGGGGCGCCGGTCACGCTGGCGCTGCGCGCCCTGCCGGTGGCCGCGAAGCGGGGTGGCAAGGGACCGCGCGAGCTGCTGCTGATGTTCCTGCACAGCCGGTACATGAAGATCGTCACGCACCCGGCGTTCACCATCCCGATGTTCATCGCGAGCCTGTACGCGCTGTACTTCTCCCCGCTCTTCGACTTCCTGATGGGCTCGACCACGGGCCACATCGCGATGATGTGCCACTTCCTCCTCGTCGGCCTGTTCTTCTTCTGGCCGATCATGGGAGTGGACCCGGGCCCGCAGCGTCCCGGCTATCTGATGCGGATGCTGGAGCTGTTCGCGGGAATGCCGTTCCACGCGTTCTTCGGCATCGCACTCATGATGGCCTCGGGTCCGATGGTCGAGTCGTACAAGAATCCGTCGGCCTCGCTCGGCATCGACGCGCTCTCCGACCAGACCGCCGCCGGCGGCATCGCCTGGGCGTTCAGCGAGATCCCCTCCGTCCTCGTCCTGCTCGCGCTGCTCTTCCAGTGGTACAACTCCGAGCAGCGCCAGGCGAAGCGCCTGGACCGCGCCGCCGACCGGGACGGCGACAAGGAACTCGAGGCGTACAACGCCTATCTGGCCTCGCTGAACGCGCGCGGCCACTGAGGGAACGCCTGCGCGCGGCCGCCGGGCCACCTGGGTGGTGCGCCGTCCGCGCCCGGTGGTCATCCCTCCCGCGGCGGGCCCACCGCGCATCCCGGGAGCCAGGCAGGGCGCACGGCCCTGGCGATGCGCCTCCCTCCGGGTGAAAATGGGCCTTGAGGCCATGGCCCGCGTCGCGGACCCGCCTGGAGGAGGGTGCTGCGATGCCCGGTTCGACGAAGACGATGGGGGTGCTCACCGTGGGCGGGCTCGTCGTGGTGACGGCCTACACGGTGGCGCTCGGCAGCAACGGCTGGCTGTGGTTCGGCTGGGTCGTGCTCGGCCTGATCACCCTGGGGATGGTGGCCTCCCGCAGCGCCTGAACCCGCCCGGGCCGGGCCAGGTCCGCGAACGGTGACCGGACATCCGCGGGTGCGGACGGTCGCGGAGCCGACCGCCGGGGCGCCGGGGCACCGGGTTGCAGCGGAGCCGGTGCGCCCCGAGCACCGGGTTGCCGAGCCGGTCCAGCCCAGGCGCCGGGTCGCCCAGGAGCCGGGGCAGCCGTGGGGCCGGCACCCTTCACCGCCGGGGCGCCGGCAGCCGTGGGCCCGGGATCCCTCACTGCCGGGGACTCCGGGCGGCGGAGTGCACCCCGGGCTGGTACTTGGGGAGCCGGGCGGTGATCTTCGTACCCGCTCCCACCGCGGTCTCGATGACCAGGCCGTGATCGTCGCCGTACACCTGGCGCAGCCGTTCGTCGACGTTGGAGAGCCCGATCCCCCCGGACGGGCCGACCTCCCCCGACAGGATGCGGCGCAGCCGTTCGGGGTCCATGCCGACGCCGTTGTCCTCGATGACCACGAGCGCCTCGGCCCCGGCGTCCTGCGCCGTGATGCTGATGTGGCTCTTGTCGGTCTTGCCCTCCAGACCGTGCTTGACGGCGTTCTCCACCAGGGGCTGGAGGCACAGGAACGGCAGCGCGACCGGCAGCACCTCGGGGGCGATCTGGAGGGTGACGGACAGCCGCTCGCCGAAGCGGGCCCGGACCAGCGCCAGGTAGTGGTCGATGGCGTGCAGCTCGTCCGCGAGGGTGGTGAAGTCGCCGTGCCTGCGGAACGAGTAGCGGGTGAAGTCGGCGAACTCCAGGAGGAGCTCGCGGGCGCGCTCGGGGTCGGTGCGGACGAAGGAGGCGATCACGGCGAGCGAGTTGAAGATGAAGTGCGGGGATATCTGGGCCCGCAGCGCCTTGATCTCGGCCTCGATCAGCCGGGTACGGGACCGGTCGAGGTCGGCGAGTTCCAGCTGGACGGAGACCCAGCGCGCCACCTCTCCGGCGGCCCGTACGAGGACCGCGGACTCGCGCGGCGCACAGGCCACGAGCGCTCCGTGCACCCGTTCGTCGACGGTGAGCGGTGCGACGACGGCCCACCGCAGCGGGCAGTCGGGCGCGTCGCAGGTGAGCCGGAAGGCCTCGCCCCGGCCGGTCTCCAGCGGGCCGGCGAGACGCTCCATCACCTCGGCGCGGTGGTGGGCGCCGGCCCCGTCCCAGGCGAGGACGGTCTCCTCGTCGGTCAGGCACAGGGCGTCCGTGCCGAGCAGGGTGCGCAGCCGCCGGGCGGACCTGCGGGCCGTCTCCTCGGTGAGTCCGGCGCGGAGCGGGGGCGCGGCGAGCGAGGCGGTGTGCAGGGTCTGGAAGGTGGCGTGCTCGACCGGGGTGCCCAGTCCCCCGAGGTTCTCGGGCCGCGCGGTGCGCCGGCCGAGCCAGAATCCGGCGGCCAGGAGGGGGAGCACGGCCACGCACAGGCCCGCCACGAACCCGCTCATCCGCTCACCGCCCGGACCTGGCCGTCCGTGAGTTCCTCCGGGAGGTGGAAGCGGGCGAGGATCGCCGCCGTCCCGGGCGGGACGCGGGCGGGGGTGGCCAGCGACACCAGCACCATGGTCACGAAGCCGAGCGGCACCGACCAGAGGGCCGGCCAGGCGAGCAGGGCGCGCAGGGTGCCCGCCGTCCCCGGGTAGCCGGCCATGGTCGCGGCGACGGCGACGAGTGCCGCGCCCCCGCCGACGAGCATCCCGGCCGCCGCCCCGGGCGGGGTGAGCCGCCGCCACCAGATGCCGAGGACCAGCAGCGGGCAGAAGGAGGACGCGGACACGGCGAACGCGAGGCCGACGGCGTCGGCGACGGGCAGTCCGCCGACCAGCACGCTCGCGGCGAGCGGTACGGCCATCGCGAGGACGGTGCCGAGCCGGAAGTGCCGGACCCCGCGGGCGGGCAGCACGTCCTGGGTGAGCACGCCCGCGACGGCCATGGTCAGCCCGGACGCGGTGGAGAGGAACGCGGCGAACGCGCCGCCGGCGACGAGCGCCCCGAGCAGGTCCGCGCCCACTCCGCCGATCATCCGGTCGGGCAGCAGGAGGACGGCGGCGTCCGCGTCGCCGGTGAAGGTCAGTTCCGGGGCGTACAGGCGCCCCAGGGCGCCGTAGACGGGCGGCAGCAGGTAGAAGGCGCCGATCAGGCCGAGAACGGCGACGGTGGTGCGGCGGGCGGCGACCCCGTGCGGGCTGGTGTAGAAGCGGACGACGACGTGGGGAAGGCCCATCGTGCCGAGGAAGGTCGCGAGGATCAGTCCGTAGGTGGCGTAGAGCGGGCGTTCCTCGCGGCCGGCGGCCGGTGCGGCGGACAGGGCGTCGGCGCCGCCGCGTCCGGCCTCCGGGACCCGGGCGCCCGGGTCGAAGGTCAGCCGGGTGCCGCCGCCGATGCGGTGGGTTCCCCGGGGCAGCCGGACGCGCGCGTCCTCGTAGCGGCGGCCGTCGACGGTGCCGGTCGCGGTGACGGTGAGCGGGCTGCGGAGCTTGAGGTCGAGCGTGGAGCCGATCTGGACGAGGCGCCGCTCGCGGAAGGCGGGCGGTTCGTCGAAGGCGTCGCGGGGGGCGCCGTGGGCCTGCCAGGCGAGGATCAGGAAGAGGGCGGGGACGAACAGGGCGGTGAGCTTGAGCCAGTACTGGAAGGCCTGGACGAAGGTGATGCTGCGCATGCCGCCGGCGGCGACCGTGGCCACCACGACGACGGCGACCAGGACCCCGCCGAACCAGTCGGGCGCGTCGGTCAGGACCGCCAGCGTCAGCCCGGCGCCCTGCAGTTGGGGCAGCAGATAGAGCCAGCCCACGCCGACGACGAAGGCCCCGGCGAGCCGTCTGACGGCCTGGGAGCCGAGCCGGGCCTCCGCGAAGTCGGGCAGCGTGTAGGCGCCGGAGCGGCGCAGGGGGGCCGCGACGAACAGGAGCAGCACGAGGTAGCCGGCGGTGTAGCCGACCGGGTACCAGAGCATGTCGGGCCCCTGGACGAGCACCAGGCCGGCGATGCCGAGGAAGGAGGCGGCGGACAGGTACTCGCCGCTGATCGCGGCCGCGTTGAGCCGGGGGCCGACGGTGCGCGAGGCGACGTAGAAGTCGGAGGTGGTCCGGGAGATGCGCAGCCCGAACGCGCCGACCAGGACGGTCGCGACGACGACGAGGGCGACGGCGGGAACGGAGTAGTTCTCGTTCACGGTTCAGCGGTCCTCGACCAGACGCACGAGGTCCCGCTCGTTGCGTTCCGCCCGGCGTACGTACCAGCGGGCGAGCAGCACCAGCGGCGGATAGAGGCAGAAGCCGAGGACGGCCCATTCCAGGGTGGCGCCGTCCGGCATCGCGGCGAAGGCCAGCGGCAGCGGTCCGACGAGCAGCACCAGGACGGCGAACGTGACGCAGGCGGCCCGCAGTTGACTGCGCATGAGGGAACGGACGTAGGTGTGGCCGAGGGTGGTCTGTTCGTCGATCTCGGTCCTCGGCCGGTAGTAGCCGGAGGTGCGCCGGGCGCGCCGGGGCGCTCCGGTGATGACGACACGGCGTTCGGCGGGGTCCTGCGGCACGCGGTGCTCCTCAGCTCGTGGTCCGGCGCAGCAGCAGATCGCGCAGCTGACGGGCGTGCCGACGGCTGACCTGGAGTTCCTCGGAGTCCACGAGGACGCTCACCGTGCCCGCGTCCAGGCGGAGTTCGCCGATGTGGCGCAGGGCGACGAGATGGCGCCGGTGGATGCGGACGAAACCGCGGGAGCGCCAGCGCTCCTCCAGCGTGGACAGCGGGATGCGGACCAGGTGGCTGCCCTGCGCGGTGTGCAGCCGGGCGTAGTCGCCGTGCGCCTCGACGTGGGTGATGTCCTCGACGGCCACGAAGCGTGTCACACCGCCGAGTTCGACGGATATGTGGTCGGGGTCGGGTTCGTGGACGGGTATCAGGGGTGCGGTGTCCCGCAGTTGGGCGGCACGCCGCACCGCCTCCGCGAGCCGTTCGCGGCGTACGGGCTTGAGGACGTAGTCGACGGCCTTGAGGTCGAAGGCCTGGACGGCGAATCCCTCGTGGGCGGTGACGAACACGACGAGCGGGGGCTGGGCGAACCCGCCGAGCAGCCGGGCCAGGTCGAGGCCGTCCAGGCCGGGCATGTGGATGTCGAGGAAGACGACGTCGATCGCCTCGGGACCGCCGGGTCCGCTCTCCAGGGCCCGGTTGATCCGGCGCAGTGCCTCGGTCGCGTCGCCGGCGCCCTCCGCGCTGCCGATCCGGGGATCGGCGTTGAGCAGGTACAGCAGCTCTTCGAGGGAGGGTTGTTCGTCGTCGACGGCGAGCGCGCGCAGCATGGAAGTGGAGTGTAGGAGCGTTTCGCGCGGCTGGACATGTGGCGGACACGGCGGTCGCACCCGGCGGGGTGGGCGGCGCCGCTGGATACAGTGCGCCCATGAACAGCAAGCCCGCGATGTTCGACGAGCTGGACCGCAAGATCATCACCGCTCTCATGGCGAACGCCCGGACGAGTTTCGCGGAGATCGGCGCGGCGATCGGACTGTCCGCGACGGCGGTCAAGCGCCGGGTCGACCGGCTGCGCGAGACGGGTGTGATCACCGGGTTCACCGCCACCGTGAAGCCCGCGGCGCTCGGCTGGCGCACGGAGGCGTACGTGGAGGTCTACTGCGAGGGCGCGGCACCGCCGCGGCGGCTCGCGGAGGTGGTCCGCAACCATCCGGAGATCACCGCGGCGATGACGGTGACGGGGGGCGCGGACGCGCTGCTCCACGTGCGGGCGATCGACGTTGAGCACTTCGAGGAGGTTCTGGAGCGCATTCGGGTGGAACCGTTCATCCGGAAGACGATCAGCTACATGGTTCTGTCCCATCTGCTGCCCGAGGCCCCGGAGGCGGGGGCGACCCAGCCGGCCCCGGATGACGCAGGAAACGTGCGCTGACCCTGCCGATCACGCAGCAGTCCTGCGTATACGCGCAGCTCTCCTCGCTTGTCCCATCTGTCCCCCGCTTCTTACCGTGGAGACATCCCACCAGATGACACCGCAGGAAGCGGAGGAACCTCTCTGTGTCCGAAAGCCGTGTGCCGCGCCTGAGGCGCTTTCTCGTCTGTGAACCCAGACACTTCGCCGTGCAGTACGCGATCAACCCGTGGATGCGTCCCGACACCCCCGTGGACGTCGAGCTCGCGCTCGTCCAATGGCAGGCGCTGATCAGCGCCTACCGCGCCCACGGTCACACCGTCGAATCCGTCGAGCCGGTCGCGGGCCTTCCCGACATGGTCTTCGCGGCGAACTGCGCGCTCGTCCTGGAGGGCCGCGTCTTCGGCTCGTCCTTCCACGCGCCCGAGCGCCGCCCCGAGTCGACCGCGTACGAGACCTGGTTCAAGACGGCCGGGTTCGACGTCTACCGCCCCGAGTCGGTGTGCGAGGGCGAGGGCGACCTCGTGCCCACGCGCCGCTTCGTCCTCGCGGGCACGGGTTTTCGCACCACGCCCGAGGCCCATCGCGAGGTCCAGGAGTTCTTCGGTGTCCCGGTGATCGGCCTGCGCCTGGTGGACCCGCACTTCTACCACCTGGACACCGCGCTGTTCGTCCTCGACGACGACAACATCGCGTACTACCCGGACGCGTTCTCGCCCGGCAGCCGCGAGGTGCTGGGACGGCTGTTCCCGGACGCGGTGCTCGCCACCCGTGAGGACGCCCTCGCCTTCGGCCTCAACTCCGTCTCGGACGGCCGGCACGTCTTCATCGCGCCGCGTGCCGAGGCCCTCGCCGACCGGCTCGTGACCCACGGCTACGTCCCCGTCCCCGTCGACCTGTCGGAGCTCCACAAGGCCGGCGGAGGCATCAAGTGCTGCACACAGGAGATTCGTTCATGACCGCGCCCGTACGTGCGACCGCGCCCACCGACGCCGTCCGCAGCTCCGAGGAACTCATCCGGGCCGAGGGCCCCGTCCTGGCGCACAACTACCACCCGCTTCCGGTGGTCGTCGCGCACGCCGAGGGCACCTGGGTCGAGGACGTCGAGGGGCGCCGCTACCTCGACATGCTGGCGGGCTACTCGGCCCTCAACTTCGGCCACCGCAACCCGGTGCTGATCGAGGCCGCGCACCGCCAGCTGGACCGGCTCACCCTGACCTCGCGGGCCTTCCACAACGACCAGCTGGCCGGGTTCGCCGAGTCCCTGGCCGCCCTGACCGGCCTGGACATGGTCCTGCCGATGAACACGGGCGCCGAGGCGGTGGAGAGCGCCGTCAAGGTGGCCCGCAAATGGGCGTACGAGGTGAAGGGCGTCGAGCCCGACCGGGCCACGATCGTGGTGGCGGCCGACAACTTCCACGGCCGGACGACCACGATCGTCAGCTTCTCCACCGACGAGACCGCCCGCTCGGGCTTCGGGCCCTTCACGCCCGGCTTCCGGGTCGTGCCGTACAACGACCTGGCCGCGCTGGAGGCGGCGATCGACGAGACGACGGCCGCGGTGCTGATCGAGCCCATCCAGGGCGAGGCCGGTGTGATCATCCCGGACGACGGCTATCTCGCCGGGGTCCGCGAGCTGACCCGCCGGGCCGGCTGTCTGTTCGTCGCGGACGAGATCCAGTCCGGTCTCGGCCGCACCGGCACCACCCTGGCGGTGGAACACGAGGCGGTCGTTCCCGACCTGCTGCTGCTCGGCAAGGCGCTCGGCGGCGGCATCGTGCCGGTCTCCGCGGTCGTCGGACGCCGGGACGTGCTGAGTGTGCTGCGTCCGGGTGAGCACGGTTCGACGTTCGGCGGCAATCCGCTGGCGGCGGCGGTCGGCTCGGCGGTCGTGGGCCTGCTGGAGACCGGTGAGTACCAGCGCCGGGCCGCCGAGCTCGGTGTGGTGCTGCGGGACGGGCTGACGGCCCTGGTGGGCCGGGGCGTCGAGGGCTTCCGCTCCCGCGGGCTGTGGGCGGGCGTCGACATCGACCCGTCCATCGGCACGGGCCGGGAGATCAGCCAGGGCCTGATGGACGAGGGGATTCTGGTCAAGGACACCCACGGTTCGACCATCCGGCTGGCGCCGCCGCTCACCATCACGGCCGAGGAACTCCGGTCGGCTCTCGGGTCTCTTGAGAAAGTTCTGACGCAAGGGGTCTGATACCGGCCAAGAGGCCACAGAGAGTGACACCGCAGCGGTTACGCCCGGCGACGGCCGCGCCTACACTGATCGCTCCCCAGGGGAAAAGAGGAGCGCCCCAGTGTTCTATCACGTGCTCAAATATGTGCTTCTGGGTCCACTGTTGAGGCTGGTCTTCCGGCCTCGGATCGAGGGCCTTGAGCACATACCGTCGTCGGGTCCCGCCATCGTGGCGGGCAACCATCTGTCCTTCGCGGACCACTTTCTGATGCCGGCGATCCTGAAGCGCCGGATCACGTTTCTCGCGAAGGCCGAGTACTTCACCGGGCCGGGCGTGAAGGGGCGGCTCACGGCCGCCTTCTTCCGCAGCATCGGGCAGATCCCGGTGGACCGTTCCGGCAAGGAGGCGGGTCAGGCCGCGATCCGCGAGGGGCTCGGCGTGCTGCGCAAGGACGAGCTCCTCGGCATCTATCCCGAGGGCACCCGTTCGCACGACGGGCGGCTCTACAAGGGCAAGGTCGGCGTCGCGGTGATGGCGCTGCGGGCCCAGGCCCCGGTGATCCCCTGCGCGATGATCGGCACCTTCGAGGCGCAGCCCCCGGGCCGCAAGCTCCCGCGGATCCACCCCGTGACGATCCGCTTCGGCAAGCCCCTCGACTTCTCGCGCTATGCAGGGATGGAGGGCGAGAAGGCCGTCCTGCGCGCCATCACGGACGAGATCATGTACGCGATCCTGTCCCTGTCCGAGCAGGAGTACGTCGACCGGTACGCGGCCGAGGTCAAGGCCGAGGAGAGCGCCCGGAAGGCCGATGCGGGACGTAAGTTCCCCCGCATGCCGATGAGCTGACCCCGGGTCCGGGGACCGCGCCGTGAACGGCGGAGGGGGCGGCCGGGATTCCGGCCGCCCCCTCGTGCTGTCGGACTACGGCTGCGGCGTGGCGTGCGGGGTGCACGTCACGTCGGCGGCGTCCGTCTTGCCGGTGAGCAGGTAGGAGTCCACCCGCCCGTTGATGCACGGGTTGACCAGACCGGTCACACCGTGCGAGCCCGCGCCCTGCTCGGTGATCAGGCGGGAGCCCTTGAAGCGCTTGTGCAGTTCGACGGCGCCGGCGTACGGGGTGGCGGCGTCATTGGTGGACTGCACGATGAGAACGGCGGGCAGGCCCTTGCCGGTCTTCACCTGCACCGGGGTCTGCTGCTTGACCGGCCACGTGGCGCACGGCAGGTTCATCCATGCGTTGGCCCAGGTCATGAAGGGGTACTGGGCGTTGAGGCGGGTGTTGTCCCGGTCCCACTTCCGCCAGCTGGTGGGCCACTGCGCGTCGGTGCACTCGACGGCCGTGTACACGGCGTTCCCGTTCTCCGAGGAGATGTTGCCCGCCGTGTCCGACAGGTCGGGGGACGCGGCGTCGACGAGCGCCTGGGTGTCACCGGCGACGTACTTGCTGAACACCGTGGCGGTCGGCACCCACGAGGAGTCGTAGTACGGGGCGCTCTGGAAGAAGGAGATCAGCTCGGCGGGGCCGACGACACCGCCCAGCGGGGCCTTCTTCGCCGTGGCGCGAAGCTTCAGCCACTGGTCCTGCACCTTGGCGCGGGTGTCGCCGAGGTGGAAGGTGGCGTCGTTCTTGGCGACCCAGTCCTCCCAGTCCTTCCAGCGGCCCTCGAAGGCGATGTCCTGCTCCAGGTTGGCCTGGTACCAGATGTTCTCGCGCGACGGATTGACGACACTGTCGACGATCATGCGGCGCACGTGCCCCGGGAACAGGGTGCCGTAGACGGCTCCGAGGTAGGTGCCGTAGGAGACGCCCAGGTAGTTGAGCTTCTTCTCCCCGAGGGCGGCCCGGATGACGTCGAGGTCGCGGGCCGTGTTGGGCGTGGTCATCTGCGCCAGCACGGCCTTGCCGCTGCGCTCGGCGCAGCCGTCGGCGTACTCCGCGGCCAGCTTGCGCTGGGCCCGCTTGTCGGCCTCGGAGTCCGGGACCGGGTCCGCCTTGGGCGCCTTGACGAACTCCTGCGGGTCGATGCAGGAGATGGGCGCCGAGTGGCCGACACCGCGGGGGTCGAAGCCCACGAAGTCGTACGCCTTGGAGGTGTTCACCCACAGGGGGCTCTTGGTGGTGACCCGGCGCGGGAAGCGCATGCCGGAACCACCGGGACCGCCCGGGTTGTAGACGAGCGCGCCCTGGCGCTCCTCCTTGGTACCGGTGTTCCCGATGCGGTCGACGGCCAGCTTGAGCTGCTTGCCGTAGGGGTGCGCGTAGTCCAGCGGCACGCTCACCCAGCCGCACTGGATCGGCTTCTCGAAGCCCCAGTCGGCCGGGCAGTCCTGCCAGTCGATGCCGGCCTTGGCGGCCCGCTCGGCGGCCACGGCCGCTCCGCGCTGCTCACGGCTCTGCCCGTGGCGCGAGTCGGCGGTGGCCGACGGCGCCGCGACGGCTCCGGCTATCAGGGTCGCCGTGACGAGCACTCCGGCCGAGCCGAACGCCGCCACCCGCTTCGTAGGTCTCTTGGACCTCAAGTGTGACCTCCCCGTACATCATTGCGATTGGTACGAGGATCCTTTCGGCTGTGAGGTCCCTGAGAACAGACGTGGTTGGTGTTCTTTACCAATCCGATAGCCGGTATGCGGTGTTCCGTTGAGCGGTGACCCGACTTGAACCCGGCTTCGGAGAAAGATAGTTGACGTCATGTGAGATCGGACAGCGCCGCGTCCAGCAGTCTCCGCAGCGCCAGCGCGTCGGGTGCGAGCGCCGTCACCAGCACCGCGGGGCCGGCGAGCGGGGTGAGCGCGGCGTGCTCGCCGAGCGGCCGCGCGGCGGGCTGCTCGCGCTCGAACTCCGGTCTCACGACGACCAGTTGACCGAGCGCCCGATGGCCCGCGAGGACGGCGGGCCCGTCCCAGCCGCCGGGCGCTCCCGGCCCGCAGGCCAACTCCTGGTCGAGCAGGACCCGTCCGTCACGCCGTACGGTGAGACGGCTGGTCAGACGCCCGGGTTCCTCCCCCACGCGCCCGAGCACCTGCTCCTCGCGGAAGACGAGCCGGGCGTCCGTCCCGAGGTCGATCCGTGCGGCGACGGACAGTTCGCTGCCGCCGGCGGAGATCAACTGTTCCGGCAGCCAGTGCAGTTCGCCTTCGTCGGCGACGTCGAGGCGCACGTCGTAGCGGGCCTCTCCCTTGGCCTGTCCCGGCAGCGCGATGGTCGCGGCGGCCGAGCCGACCCGCAGCCGGGCGCCGGGACCGACGCGGGCCTCGACGGTGAGGTGATCACCGCCGAGCGGGCCGCTCATCGCCCCGACGAGCATCACCCGGGCCTCCGGCCCGCTGCCCCGGACCCGCCGCAGGGCGAGCGGGCCCTGCCCTTCCAGCACGGGCAGCGAGGTCCCGCCCCGGCCGTCCTCCCGGGCCTCGATCCGCGCGGTGGCGCGGACTCCCGCCGTCGTCACGCCGTCCACTCCGCGAGCCGCTCCCGCACCCAGCCGGCGACCGCCGCGACCCCGGCCTCGGTGCGCAACGACTGGAACACCACCGGGAGTTCGGCCCGCTGCGCCTTGGCGTCGATGGCCATCCTCCCCAGGTCCGAGCCCACGTACGGGGCCAGGTCGGTCTTGTTCACGACGAGCAGGTCGGCCGTCGTGACCCCGGGACCGCCCTTGCGCGGGATGTCGTCGCCGCCCGCCACGTCGATCACGAAGATCTGGGCGTCGACGAGCCCCCTGGAGAAGGTCGCGGTGAGGTTGTCGCCGCCGGACTCCACGAGGATCAGGTCCAGCGGCCCGACCTCGTCCTCCAGGTCCTCGACCGCCTCGAGGTTGGCGGAGATGTCGTCCCGGATCGCGGTGTGCGGGCAGGCGCCCGTCTCGACGGCGGCGATCCGTTCGGGCGGCAGGACGGCTTCCCTGAGCAGGAACTCGGCGTCCTCGCGGGTGTAGATGTCGTTGGTGACGACGGCCAGGGACAGCTCGTCGCGCAGCGCGCGGCACAGCGCCGCGACGGTGGCGGTCTTCCCGGACCCCACGGGGCCGCCGAGCCCGATCCGCAGGGCCCGCCGCCGCCCGTCGGGCCGCCGGGCATCGGCACTGACCGCGGAGGGCCCGTCGTGAGGATGATCGAGATGCACGGTGTGACTCCTTGCTGGGGTCGGGTCGGGTTCAGGTCCGGGTCGGGTTCAGGTCCGGGTCGGGTTCAGGTCCGGGCGGGGGTCGGGTTCGGGCGCGGGTCGGGGTCAGGTTCGGGAGTGGGGCGCGGTCGGGTTCGGGAGTGGGGCGCGGTCGGGTTCGGACGCGGGTCGCGGTCAGGAACGGGTCGCGGTCGGAGGCGGGGACGGATTCTCCGGAACCGGGTCGGGACGGTTCCCCCGGGGCCGGGGCAGGACCGCTCCCCCGGGACGAGGGGACCGGCTCCTCCGGGCCGGCTGCGCCGGGGGCTGGGAGTGCGCGGCCGCTAGGGCGTGTTGCGAAAGTCCCGCCTGCCGCGCTTCGGGCGAACGACGGGACTTTCGCAACACGCCCTAGGACGCGAACAGCCGTACCGGCCATGCCGCGTGCGCCTCCGCACCGATCTCCAGCAGGGGGGCCGCCGCCGCGGGAAGCACCTCGACCCCCTCGTCGAGTACCCGCCGCGCCGCGGTCGCCGCCGCGTGGGCGACGACGTCCAGTTCCGGCGCGAGCCGGGCCAGCGCCGCCGTCGCGTCGAACGGGTCGAGGCTCAGCAGCCGCACCGTCGCCGACGCGGGTCCGCTGACGCTCTCGTACGCGGAGCAGTACGCGGCGTCCTCGGGCCCGAGACCGGCGGCCCGCGCGGTCACGCCCAGCACCACCGGCTGATGCGCCCCCTTGGGGAACTCCCGCGCGAGTGCGTCGAGTTCGGCCGAGGGCCAGGTGGCCCGCGCCGCCCGCGCGAGCTGCCGGCCCAGCCGGCGCGCGGCGACCCGCAGGGCGAGCGAGGGCGTGCGGGCGTCGGCCGCCGCGTCCAGGGCGACCGGATCGACCCCGAGCGCCGCCGCGGCGGCCAGTGCGGCCGCGACGAGCCCGCTCGTGTGCAGCCGCCCCCGGCAGAAGTCCTCCAGGCTCGCCGCCCCGGTGATCCGTCCGGCCCTGACCGCGGCCTCGGCCCCGCCGGAGTGCGCGTGCCCTCCGGCGGGGAAGCGGCCGTCGGCCAGCACGAGAAGTGCCGCCCGGGACATCAGAAGAGGAAGTAACGCTGGGCCATGGGCAGTTCGGCGGCCGGAGTCGCCTCGACGAGCTCCCCGTCGATGTGCACGGCGAAGCTGTCGGGGTCGATCCGCACGTCGGGCCGGGCGTCGTTCTCCCGCATGTCGGCCTTGGTCACCGCCCGCGTCGACTCGATGGCGACGAACCGCTTGCCCAGCGAGAGCCGCTCCGGCAGCCCGTCCTCGATGGCCAGCGGTGCGACGAAGTTGAACGAGTTGGCCGCCGGGGCCCGCCCGATCGCCCCGAACATCGGCCGGGGCAGCACCGGTTGGGGGGTCGGGATGGACGCGTTGGCGTCGCCCATCTGCGCGTACGCGATCTGGCCGCCCTTGACGACCAGGTGCGGCTTGACCCCGAAGAAGGCGGGCTCCCACAGCACCAGGTCGGCGAGCTTGCCCCTCTCCACGGAGCCGATCTCGCGGGCGAGGCCCTGCGCGAGCGCCGGGTTGATCGTGTATTTGGCGACATAGCGACGCACCCGGTGGTTGTCGGCGCGGCCGTCGCCCGGCAGTGCGCCCCGGCGCCGCTTCATGACGTGGGCGGTCTGCCAGGTCCGCATCACGACCTCGCCGACCCGGCCCATGGCCTGGGAGTCGGAGGAGATGATCGAGATGGCGCCGAGGTCGTGGAGTATGTCCTCGGCCCCGATGGTGGAGGGCCGGATCCGGGACTCGGCGAACGCCAGGTCCTCGGGCACCGCCGGGTTCAGATGGTGGCAGACCATCAGCATGTCGAGGTGTTCCTCGGCGGTGTTGACGGTGTAGGGCCGGGTCGGGTTGGTCGAGCTGGGCAGGACGTGGGGCTCGGAGACCACGGTCATGATGTCCGGAGCGTGCCCGCCGCCCGCCCCCTCCGTGTGGTACGCGTGGATGCCGCGTCCGGCGACGGCCGCGAGGGTGTCGGCGACGAACCCGGCCTCGTTCAGCGTGTCCGTGTGGATGGCGACCTGGACACCGGTGCGGTCCGCGACGGTGAGCGCGGCGTCGATCGCGGCGGGCGTCGAGCCCCAGTCCTCGTGGATCTTCAGGCCGAGGGCGCCGCCCCGGATCTGCGAGAGCATCGCCTCGTGCGAGACGGTGTTGCCCTTGCCGAGCAGCCCGAAGTTGACCGGGTGGGCCTCCATCGCCTCCAGCATCCGGGCCAGGTGCCAGGGTCCGGGGGTGACGGTGGTCGCCTTGGAGCCCTCGGCGGGTCCCGTGCCGCCGCCGACGAGCGTGGTGATGCCGGAGGCGAGGGCCTCGTCGGCGATCCCCGGGCAGATCAGATGGACGTGCGCGTCGATGGCGCCCGCCGTCAGGATCCGGCCGTTGCCCGCGATGATCTCGGTCTCGGGACCGATCACCAGGTCGGGGTGGACCCCGTCCATGGTGTCCGGGTTGCCGGCCTTGCCGATGCCGCAGATCCGGCCGTCGCGGATGCCGACGTCGGCCTTGACGATCCCCCAGTGGTCGACGATCACGGCGCCGGTGATCACCGTGTCCGGGGTGCCCTCGGCGCGCGTGGCCCGGGACTGACCCATGGACTCCCGGATGACCTTGCCCCCGCCGAACACCGCCTCGTCGCCGGCGCGTCCTGGCCCGCCGCAGCGGTCCTCCTCGATCTCGATCAGCAGGTCCGTGTCGGCGAGGCGGATGCGGTCGCCGGTGGTCGGACCGAACAGGTCGGCGTACGCGGCTCGCGAGATCTCAGGCATCGAGGGCACCCCCGGTCTCTCCGCGCAGTCCGGGCACCACGCGGGCGCCGGCGAGCGGGACGAGTTCGACCTCGACGGGGATCCCGGGCTCGAAGCGCACGGCCGTTCCGGCGGCGACGTCGAGCCGCTTTCCGTACGCGGCGGCGCGGTCGAAGTCCAGACCGGGGTTGGCCTCGGCGAAGTGGTAGTGGGAGCCGACCTGCACGGGGCGGTCGGCGGCGTTCAGGACGGTCAGGCGGGTGGTCTCACGGCCCTCGTTGAACACGACCGGTTCGTCGGCGAAGAGGAACTCTCCGGGAATCACGGCGTTCTCCCTCCCGTCAGACGATCGGGTCGTGGACGGTGACGAGCTTGGTGCCGTCCGGGAAGGTCGCCTCGACCTGGACGTCGTGGATCATCTCGGGGATGCCCGACATCACGTCGTCCCGGGTGAGGAGCTTGCGCCCGGAGGCCATCAGCTCGGCGACGGTGCGGCCGTCACGGGCGCCCTCGAGGATGTGCGACGTGATCAGTGCGACGGCCTCGGGGTGGTTCAGTTTCAGACCGCGGGCCCGGCGCTTCTCGGCGACGTCGGCCGCCACATGGATCAGCAGCCTCTCCTGCTCGTGCGGGGTCAGTTGCACGGCGTACCACCTCACATCCTCGCTCCGGACCGTGCGGGGTCCGGGGGCCGCGGCCACCGAAACCCCTGGTGGCGTGGATGGGCACGCTAGTTGGCCGGGGTTTCGAGGACGTTAACCGGCCCGTGATCCCTTCCGGCCCGGCGCGCAGGAGCACTCAGAGCCCGTCGAAGCGCCCCGCTTGCCCGAATCCGCCCGGCCGGACCACCCCGCCACCCCACGGCACGAGGATCCGGCCGGCGACGGGACGTATACGGCGGTCAACCCGCCGCACGGGGACGCCTGCGGCAGAACAGGGGCGGTGCCCCGGCACGGGCGAAGACGGCCGGGAGGCGCTGGGCGGCCCGGGTGCGGCTCGAAAGCGCTGGACCCGCCTGGACCGGCGGCCGGGAGAAGGCGCCTGCCCCGCGTGCGGGGGCGGCCAGGAGCGCCGGGCTCCTGTGACCGAGTGCGGCTCGCAGGCGCTGGGCTCACCCGCCTCGCGGCGGCCAAGAGGCGCCGGCCCCATTCCCTGGTGCGGGCAGACACCTGCAGCTACGACGCGCTGGGCCCCCGGTGCTCCGCGGCGATGCCGAACCGCTGGTGTTCGCGGGGCGCGGAGCCCACCTCACGGACGCTCGCCAGAGAGCTGATCACCTGCTCGTCGGCGGGCTCCGGCTGTTCCTCGAGGCGCTCCAGGTCGGCGGCCGAGACCAGCGCGACGAGCGGCTTCCCGTGCCGCGTCACGACGACGCGCTCACCGCCGTACACCACGCGGTTGATCAGTTCGGCGAGCTCAGCCCTGGCTTGCGTCACCGGAATCTCGTAGGCCATGACGTCCAGCTTAGACCGGGCCTCCCCCACCGGGCCGGGCGCGAGATCTCCCCGGCCCGCGGTGCGGGGCACCCCACGACGGCTTCTCCGCGGGCGCGCCACCGCTTTCGCTCTCGGCAGGACCCTCGCCCCCAGCGTTGTACGTCCTGTACATTTTTTACAGACATCGATCTGAGGAGGCGCGCCATGGACAGCCCGTCCGCCCGCTACGTCCTGCCCGAGTTCACCGAACGCACGAGTACCGGGCAGCGAACCCTGGATCCGTACGCGAAGCTGCTCGGCGAGCGGATCGTGTTCCTCGGGACACCGGTCGACGACGTCTCGGCGAACGACGTGATGGCCCAGTTCATGTACTTGGAGCATCAGGCGCCCGAACAGGACATCTCGCTGTACATCAACTCCCCTGGCGGCTCCTTCAGCGCGATGTCCGCGATCTACGACACGATCCGGTTCGTGACCTGCGACGTCGAGACGATCTGCCTCGGCCGCGCGGAGTCGGCCGCCGCAGTGCTGCTGGCCGCCGGGACCCCGGGCAAGCGGCTCGCCCTGCCGGGGGCGCGCGTCCTGCTCCGCCAGCCGTCCCTCCCGGAGCCGATCGAGGGACAGACCAGCGATCTGACCATCCGCGCCGAGGAGTTGGTCCGCACCCGGGAGATCCTGGAGGAGATGCTCGTACGCCACACGGGCCGGACCCCGGAGCAGGTCACGGCGGACATCGAGCGCGACACGGTCCTCGACGCACCGGCGGCGCTCGCCCACGGGCTGATCGACCGGATCGTCCCGAGCCGCAGGCCCGCGGGCCGCACGCCCGGCGCGAGGTGAACGGCCGATGATCCCGGACCTTCCCCCGCTGCCCGCGCTGACCCGCGCCGAGGCCGAGCTGATCGACCGCTATCTCGACGTGGTCGACCTGGTCGGCCGCATCAATCCGTCCCGTCCCGGGGACACCTATCGCGGTCTGAGGGCGGCTCAGGCACTGGTCGGCAAGGCGGAGGCCCTGCGGGACGCCCTCGCGCTCATGCACCAGCGGGGCGAGAGCGAGGTGCACGCCCCGACGCTGGCCCAGGCGCTGCGGGTCCTCGGCGGTGAGCGGCGGGCGGCCCGGGTCACCGTGCCGCCGGAGTCCGGAAGTTGACGGACCCCCACCGGCCACCACCGCGGCGCCGATGCGCGCCACGACGCCGTGGCGTCCCGGCCGCGACTCAAACGGACCGGATGGTGGACCCTCCGATGGCGTATTCAACCAACCTTTCTACGACCCCTCCGAGTTGCGCAACGCGCCTGTCCGAAGGGCCGGATGAGGCCTTCCGCCGCAGGTGCGGGCCGGGTCCGTGTCCCCAACACGCGCTCGAACGGCGGGATGTTCACCCGAACAGGTGAGTGGTGAGTAAGCCCACAAAACGCCGGTTCCGCTCGGATTTTCCGACTCTGATGAGTGAAGATCCCTTCCGACGACAAGCCCCCGCCACAGCGGCGGGGCGGTCCGGGCGGACGCCGAGTCCTGCCGCCGCTCGGATGCCCGGTCGACAGGAGTGGATCGGCAGGAGTGGAGGACCCAGCTAGACGGGCCGCCGGAGCAGTTCCGGGCGGTCCTTGGGGTGAAGCCGCGTCAGCGGCCGGGCAACTTCGCCAGCCCGAATCCGACAGGTCATCCTTCACAGGCGGCTGACGAAGGGTTGCGCATGACTGCGCTGAATCGTGTCCCGTCGCTGTGGACCAGGGCCGGTACGGCCTCGGCCCTCACCCTTGCCGCGGTGGGCGGCAGCCTGGTGATCCCCGGTGTCGCACCCGACGCCGAGGCGGCCACTCTGGCGACGCGGGCACTCCAGGTCGCGGCGTCGAAGCACGGCTCCCCCTACCAGTGGGGCGCCACCGGACCGCACCGCTTCGACTGTTCGGGGCTCACGCTCTACTCGTACAAGAAGGCGGGCAAGACGCTGCCTCGTACGGCCGCGGCCCAGTACAACAAGACGCACCATGTCTCGGCCTCGCACCGCAAGGCCGGTGACCTCGTGTTCTTCCACTCGGGCCGGAACGTGTACCACGTCGGCATCTACGCCGGTAAGGGAAAGATCTGGCACTCCCCGAAGACCGGGGAAGTGGTGAAGCTCCAGAAGATCTGGACGAGAAGCGTCTGGTACGGCAGGGTCGGCTGACCCTCGGCCCGGGGCGGCGGACCTCGCCGCCCCGGTGCCGGCCTGCCGGCCCCTGCCGCTTGGGCCCCGCCCCCTGCCGGCCACCGTGGCGTCTCCCCGGCCCCGAGAGGCCTTCGGACGCCCTTTCAGCTTTCGGCCGGCTTCCTCGGACGACCGCGGCCGTCGCCGCTCCCTCTCAGCCCGCCAGGGGCTCCAGCAGCAGCACGAGGCCCAGGACGGTGAGGGCGCCGCCGGTGAGCCCCGCGACGGCTCGCGCGGCCCGCGGCCGGCGCAGCCACCGCCCGAGCCGGTCCACCAGCAGTGCGACCGCCGGGAACCACACCAGGGCCAGGACGACCACGATCAGCGCGAGCAGCAGCGTCCGCGGCATCGCGGGACTGCCCGCGGGCACGAACTGCGGCAGCAGGCTGAGGAACGTGATGGGCGCCTTGGGGTTGAGCGCGTTGGTGACGAAACCCTGCCGCAGCGGACGGGTGCCCCCGGCCGTGCCGGTGTCGTCGGTGGTCGACTCACCCGGACGGCCCAGCGAGACGAGCGTGCGCAGTCCCAGGTACAGCACATAGGCCCCGCCGAGCAGTTGGAGCGTCCGGAAGAGCGCCGGCACGGCGGTCAGGACGGCGGCCACCCCCGCGACGGCCAGCGCGGTGTGGAGCAGCAGTCCCCCCGCGATGCCTAGGGCGCACGCGACGCCCGCCCGGCGGGAGACGAGCGCGTTGCGTACGACGACGGTGAAGTCCGCGCCCGGCATGGCGACCATGCCCGCGGCGACGCCCGTGAAGGCGATGAGCTGTGCGTCCATGCCCCCAGCCTGCCGGGGCCCGGGCTTCAGCAGGTATGTCGAATATCCTGGGCCGGTCTTAAGCGATCGTTTAGACCCGGAGGTCCATGGCCGGACCGGGGAGGGGTGCGGTGTACGACCCGACACGGCTCGCGGCGCTGGTGGCGGTCGCCGAGGCGGGGTCCATCACCCGGGCCGCCGAACGCCTCGGCTACAGTCCGCCGGCGCTGTCCCAGCAGGTGGCGAAGCTGGAGCGGGAGGCGGGGACGACCCTGCTGGTGCGCTCCCATCGCGGGACCCGGCTCACCGGCGCGGGCGAACTGCTCGTCGTACGGGCCCGCCGCGTCCTCGACGAGCTGGAGCTGGCCCGGCACGAACTGGCCACGCTGACCGGGTTGTCCGGCGGCACGCTGCGGCTCGGCACGTTCCAGACGGCGGGCATCCATCTGCTGCCGCCCGTGCTCAGCGCCTTCCGCCGGGCCCACCCGGACGTGGCCCTCACCGTCGCCGACTACGAACCGCCGCACGGGATCGCGGCGGTCGCGGCCGGCGAGGTGGACCTGGCCCTCACGCACACCTACCAGCCCGCCCCGCCGGTACCGCTCCCGTCGTCGGTGGGCGTCGAGCCGGTCCTGGTCGAGGAGCTGGTCCTGGTGACCGCCCCCGGTCACCTGCTCGCCAGCGGTTCCGCGCGGCTCCCGCTCGCGGACCTGGCCGGGCAGCCGCTGATCAGCATGGCCCCGGACCATCCGCCCCGGCAGGAGGTGGAGGCCGCGCTGGCCCGGGCGGGCGCGACCCCCGCGGTGCTCGTCGAGACCCCCGGGTACGCCCTCGTGTGCGCGCTCGTCAGCGCCGGGCTCGGGGTCGCGGTCGTCCCCGAGATGGTGGCGGCCACGGCGGCCACGCCGGTGGGCACCAGACTGCTGGAGCCGGGAGACCTGCGCCGTACGATCTCGGTCGTCCACCGGACGGACGGCGCGGCACCGGCCGCCGACGCGTTCCGGGCCCTGCTGCGCGGCGCCTTCGGCCGGGCCGGACGACACCGGGCGGGCGGCGGTCCCGACGCCCCCGGACGCCGGGACGAGGTGTCTCAGGGCTCCTGAGGCCACCCGGCGGGCACCGGCCGGACCGGAACCGTCCACGGGAGTTCGATGGAGACCGTCTTGCCGCCCTCCCGGGTCGGCAGGACGGAGAGCCTGCCGCCCGATTCGGCGGTCAGCCAGCGGATGATCACCATGCCCCGGCCGTTGTCCTGCTGGACGGCCGCGGGCAGTCGCTTGGGGAAGCGCGGATGGCTGTCGGTGACGCCGATGCGCAGAAGCTCCTCCCGTTCCAGCCGCACGCCGACCGTGAAGGTGGGCGACTGCCCGAACGTGTGCTGGACGGCGTTGGTGGCCAGTTCGGACACGATCAGCCGGACGGTCTCGGCGACTTCGCCGTCGCGCGGCAGGCCCCATTCGGCCAGCACTTCGGCGACGAATTTCCGGGCCACGGAAACCGAGGCCGGTTCGCTCGGCAGTGTGACGGATGCTTCCTGATGGTCTGCCATGGCGACGTTCGTCCCTTTCCCACGGGACCGGAGCCCGACACCGAGCGGATGGTTCGAGTACGGTCCCGGACTGGTGCTTGCGCCAGACTGCCATTACCGGGGCGGTCGCGGGTGCGATCCACCGAGTAATGCATATATCTGTCGCTCGATGCGGTGAACTCTGCGTCGGCAGAGCGTATTCGGGCGACTTGGAGGGAGTAAGGAGAACGAACATGCAGCACGGTCCCGCGGTGCGCCGGCGCAAACTCGGCGCCGAACTGCGCGCGCTGCGCGCGGGCACGGGCCTCACGAGCGGTGAGGCGGCCCGACTGCTCGGCTGGCACCAGTCGAAGGTGAGCCGGATCGAGACCGGCACCAGCGGGGTGAAACCGGCCGATGTGGAACGGCTGTTGCACGCGTACGGCGTCGAGGATCCCGAACTGCTTGAACTCCTGGTCGTGCTGGCGGGCTCCGAGGGCAACGGCCGCCACCACTGGTGGCACGCGTACCGCGGCGTGCTCCCGCAGGCCTACCGCGACTTCATCAGCCTGGAGTCGGGCGCCAGCGGTATGCGCACGCTGGAGACCTCTGTCGTACCCGGACTGCTGCAGACGCCCGAGTACGCCCGCGCGGTGACACGGGCCGCCGTGGACGGGCTGGAGGAGAGCAAGCTCGACGCCCTGGTCGAGGTGCGGCTGGCCCGGCAGGACGTCCTGCGCTCGAACCCGCCCCTGGAGCTGGCCGCCGTCCTGGACGAGGCGGTGCTACGCCGGGAGGTCGGCGGCCCCGACGTCATGGCACGCCAGCTGCGCCGGCTGCGGGAGGCCGCCGTTCTGCCCCAAGTGCGGCTCCAGGTACTGCCGTTCGCCGCCGGGGCGCACATCGGCGTAACCGGTCCTTTCGTTATTTTCTCATTTCCGAACACAACCGATCTGGATGTTGTCGTTCTCGACCACTTGACGAGTAGCCTCTATCTCGAACGGAAAGAAGACCTCCGGGCCTACGCCGAGGCCTTCAACGCCCTTCAGTTCCACGCCCTTTCACCCGAGGACTCGTTGGACTACATCGCCGCGATAGGCGACGACACGTAAGGAGGCACACGTCATGTCTGCAATGCCTCGGTACGTACCCTCCAGCACTTCTCTGCGCCATGTGCGATGGCTGCGCAGCAGCCGCAGTACCGGGATGAACAACTGCGTCGAGACGGCCAGGCCGGGCGCCGGACCATGGTCCGGGTTGGTCGCGGTACGCGATTCCAAGAACACCGCGGGACCCGCCCTGCTGTTCCCCCCGGACGTCTGGGAGGGGTTCATCACCGGGTTGAACCGGCCCCGCACGGTTCACCGCTCCACATGACCACCTGATTCACCGGTTCGCAGGTTCACCGGTTCCGGCTGATCACATCCACCGCGTGCTCGATCTGCTCCTCGGTGAGGTCGGCACGGGCCGTCAGCCGCAGCCGCGAAACGCCGTCGGGCACCGACGGGGGACGGAAACAGCCGACGGCGAGGCCCGCCTCGCGGCAGTCGGCCGCCCATCGCACCGCCCGTTCGGGGGACGGTGCCCGCACGGAGACGACCGCCGCATCCGGTCGTACCGCGGAGAGACCCTCCGCCGTCAGCCGCGTGTGCAGTGCCGTGGCCACCTCGCGCGCCCGCGCCGCCCGCTCGGGCTCTCGGCGCAGCAGCCGCAGCGCCCCGAGGGCGGCGCCCACCGCGGCCGGCGCGAGGCCGGTGTCGAAGATGAAGGTGCGCGCCGCGTTCACCAGATGGTCGATGACCGCCGCCGGTCCGAGGACGGCACCGCCCTGGCTCCCGAGCGACTTGGAGAGCGTGACGGTCACGACGACGTCGGGGTCCCCCGCGAGCCCCGCGGCGTGGGGGGCGCCCCGGCCGCCGTCGCCGAGGACGCCGAGTCCGTGCGCGTCGTCGACGATCAGCCCGGCGCCGTGCTCCCGGCAGGCGCGGGCGAGTCCGGCGAGCGGGGCGGCGTCGCCGTCCACCGAGAAGACGGTGTCGGAGACGGCGACGGCGGGGCCCTCGTGGGTGCCGAGCGCCTTGCGCACGGCGTCGGGGTCCGCGTGCGGGACCACCTGGGTGGTGCCGCGGGCGAGCCGGCAGCCGTCGATCAGGGAGGCGTGGTTGCCCGCGTCCGAGACGACCAGGGAGCCGAACGGCGCGAGCGCGGTGACGGCGGCGAGGTTGGCCGCGTAGCCCGAGGACAGGACGAGCGCGGACTCGAAGCCGCAGAAGTCGGCCAGTTCGCGTTCCAGTTCGCCGTGGAGCTCGGTGGTGCCGGTGACCAGCCGGGAGCCGGTCGCGCCGCCGCCCCACCGGCGCGCGGCCTCGGCGGCGCCCTCGGTGACCTCCGGATGGCGGGCCAGGCCGAGATAGTCGTTGCTCGCGAGATCGAGGAGCGGGGACTGGGCCGGCCGGGGGCGCAACACACGCACGAGTCCGGCCCGGCGGCGCGCCTCGGCCTGCTCGTCGATCCAGCCGAACGCCATGTTTCCTCCGGGTCTCGCTGCGGTGCGGTGGCGGTGATTTGTAGGCAGTGAACAGACCCTAGCGGTCACCCCGTCGGCGCATGATGTGGCAATACCCACACGTCGAACCATCTCTGTTGTGCAAACTCTCCTTGGCCGGGAGCGGTCGCATGGTCCAGGATCGGACCTCATGGACCTGCTGAACACGCTGGTGGACAAGGGGCTTCGGCGCGAGCTGCCGACCCGCGACGAGGCACTGGCCGTACTGGCCACCTCCGACGACGACGTGCTGGACGTGGTGGCCGCGGCCGGCAAGGTACGCCGGCAGTGGTTCGGCCGGCGGGTGAAACTGAACTATCTCGTCAACCTGAAGTCGGGCCTGTGCCCGGAGGACTGCTCGTACTGCTCGCAGCGTCTCGGCTCGACGGCCGGCATCCTCAAGTACAGCTGGCTCAAGCCCGACGAGGCCTCCAAGGCCGCGGCGGCCGGTCTCGCCGGGGGCGCCAAGCGGGTGTGCCTGGTGGCCAGCGGGCGCGGTCCGACGGACCGTGACGTGGACCGGGTCTCCGACACGATCAAGGCGATCAAGGACCAGAACGAGAACGTCGAGGTGTGCGCCTGCCTCGGTCTGCTCTCCGACGGCCAGGCCGAGCGGCTGCGCGCCGCGGGCGCGGACGCCTACAACCACAACCTGAACACGTCCGAGGGGACGTACGGGGAGATCACGACCACCCACACGTACGCCGACCGGGTGGACACCGTCCAGAAGGCGCACGCGGCGGGCCTGTCCGCCTGCTCGGGTCTGATCGCGGGCATGGGCGAGTCCGACGAGGACCTCGTGGACGTCGTGTACGCGCTGCGCGAGCTCGACCCCGACTCCGTTCCGGTGAACTTCCTGATCCCGTTCGAGGGAACCCCGCTCGCCAAGGAGTGGAACCTCACGCCGCAGCGCTGTCTGCGCATCCTCGCCATGGTCCGTTTCGTCTGCCCCGACGTCGAGGTCCGCATCGCCGGCGGCCGCGAGGTGCATCTGCGCACGATGCAGCCGCTCGCCCTGCACCTGGCCAACTCGATCTTCCTCGGCGACTACCTCACCAGCGAGGGCCAGGCCGGCAAGGCCGACCTGGAGATGATCGCGGACGCCGGCTTCGAAGTGGAGAACGCGGGCGAGGTGACCCTGCCCGAGCACCGCGCTCCGTCCGGCGGCGGCTGCGGATCGCACGCCGAGAGCGGGTGCGGCTCGCACGAGGGCGCCGGCTGCGGGACGGGCGCCGAGGCGGGCTGCGGCTCCCACGAGGGCGGCGGGGTGTGCGGCTCGGTGCCCACGGCCGCGGCCGAGGCGCCCGCCGACGCGCGTACCGACCTCGTCTCCGTGCGCCGCCGCGGCGCCGGAACGGACCTCGCGCCCAATGCCTGAGCTGTCCGTGCGGGAACTGCTCGACCTCGACCGGCGGCACGTCTGGCATCCCTACGGGCCCATGCCCGGCCGCCAGGAGCCGCTGGTCGTGGAGTCGGCGAGCGGGGTCCGGCTGCGGCTGGCCGACGGTTCGGGCGAGCTGATCGACGGCATGTCGTCCTGGTGGTCGGCCATCCACGGCTACAACCACCCGGTCCTGAACGACGCCGCGCGCGGCCAGCTCGAGCGCATGAGCCATGTGATGTTCGGCGGGCTCACCCACGAGCCCGCCGTCCTGCTGGCCAAGCGGCTGGTCGACATCACGCCGGACGGTCTGGAGCACGTCTTCCTGGCCGACTCCGGCTCGGTCTCGGTCGAGGTCGCCGTCAAGATGTGCCTCCAGCACTGGCGCTCGCTCGGCCGTCCGGGCAAGCAACGGCTGCTGACCTGGCGCGGCGGCTACCACGGGGACACCTGGCAGCCCATGTCGGTGTGCGATCCCGAGGGCGGGATGCACGAGCTGTGGCAGGGCGTGCTCCAGCGCCAGGTGTTCGCCGACGCGCCGCCGGCCGCGTACGAGGAGTCGTACGCGGATCACCTGCGCGAGCTGATCGGGCGGCACGCCGACGAGCTGGCCGCGGTCATCGTGGAGCCGGTGGTGCAGGGCGCGGGCGGGATGCGCTTCCACTCCCCCGCGTACCTACGGGTGCTGCGCGAGGCCTGCGACGAGCACGACGTCCTGCTCGTGTTCGACGAGATCGCCACGGGATTCGGCCGTACGGGCGAGCTGTTCGCGGCGGACCACGCGGGCGTCACCCCGGACGTGATGTGTGTCGGCAAGGCGCTGACCGGCGGCTATCTGACGATGGCGGCGACGCTGTGCACCTCGCGGGTGGCCGACGGCATCTCGCGCGGTGACGTTCCGGTGCTGGCGCACGGCCCGACCTTCATGGGCAATCCGCTCGCCGCCGCGGTCGCGTGCGCCTCGGTCGACCTGCTGCTGGCGCAGGACTGGCGGACCGAGGTGAAGCGGATCGGGGCGGGACTGACGGAGGGGCTGGCGGAGGCCGCCGCGCTGCCGGGTGTCCGGGACGTCCGGGTGCTCGGTGCGATCGGGGTCGTGCAGCTCGACCACGAGGTGGACATGGCGGCGGCGACGGCGGCCGCGGTGCGCGAGGGCGTGTGGCTGCGGCCGTTCCGCGACCTCGTCTACACGATGCCGCCGTACGTCACCGGCGACACGGACCTGGCACGGATCGCGCGCGCGGTCTGCGCGGCGGCTCGGGAGGGCTGAGATGACGGTACTGGTGATCACGGGCACGGGCACGGAGGTGGGCAAGACGGTCGTCACGGCCGCGGTCGCCGCCACGGCTCTCGCCGCCGGGCGGTCCGTGGCCGTCCTGAAGCCCGCCCAGACAGGTGTGGGACCGCACGAGCGGGGTGACGCCGACGAGGTGGCCCGGCTCGCCGGTGCCGTGACGACCCTCGAACTGGGCCGCTACCCCGAGCCGTTGGCGCCCGCGACGGCCGCCCGGCGGGCCGGGATGGCTCCGGTGTCCCCGGAGTCGGCGGCGGAGGCCGCGGCGAAGCTCGCCACCGAGCACGATCTGGTGCTGGTGGAGGGCGCGGGCGGTCTGCTCGTCCGGTTCGACGACGCGGAGGGGACGCTGGCGGACGTGGCCCGGCTGCTGGACGCGCCCGTGCTGGTCGTGGCCTCGGCGGGGCTCGGCACCCTCAACACGACGGAGCTGACGGCTCGTGAACTGCGGCTTCGGGAGCTGGAGTTCGCCGGGGTCGTGATCGGCAGCTGGCCGGACTCCCCCGATCTGGCGATGCGCTGCAACCTCGCGGACCTGCCCGCCACGTCCGGGGCGCCGCTGCTGGGCGCGGTCCCGGCGGGCGCGGGTGCCCTCGCGCCCGCGGAGTTCCGTGCCGCGGCGCCGGGCTGGCTGGACCACCGGTTCGGCGGACGCTGGAACGCCGGGGTCTTCACGGCGGCCCACCCGGCCTGACCCGTCACCGGCCGTCCGGCGCACCACGGCCGGACGGCCCAACGACAAAGCGGTAGGGCAGCTGAACGGCTGAACGGCTAGGTGTCCAGGCGGCTGATCGGCTGATCGGCTGAACAACGGGGCGGTCGTTCGACCTCGATGGGGCGACCCTTCGACCGCGATGGCACGGCCGTACGACTGGCGACCGGACGTACGCGCCGCCCACGGCCGTCACGGCGACGGGTCACGGACCGACCGGACGGCGACACGGGGCGCGCGCCCCGCGCGGCGCGTGCGGCGGACGTCCCGGGGGGACAATCCCGGTGAGCCCTGTCTCCCGGGAGGTTCGTCATGCCGTTCAAGCCGTTCCGGCCGGCCGACTCCGGCAAGGTCTCCGCGGAGGCCGTGCACCATCCGGTGTTCGCCCGCTCCTACGCCCGATTCAGCGTCCGCGCCGAGACCCGGATGGGGATCGGCGGGGTGCGCGACCGGCTGCTCGCCGGACTGTCCGGGCGGGTGATCGAGATCGGCGCGGGCAACGGCCTGAACTTCGCCCGCTACCCGGGCACCGTCTCGGAAGTGGTCGCCATCGAACCCGAGCGGCTGCTGCGGCAGTTGGCGGTGGAGGCGGCCCTGCGCTGCGAAGTGCCGGTCGACGTGGCGCCGGGTGCGGCGGAGGCCCTGCCGGTCAAGAGCGAGGCGTACGACGCCGCCGTGCTCTCGCTGGTGCTGTGCAGCGTGCGGGACGTGCCGAGGGCGCTCGCCGAGGTGCGGCGGGTGCTGCGGCCGGGCGGCACGGTGCGGTTCTTCGAGCACGGCCGGGGCGGCGGACGGGTCATGGGCGCCGTACAGCGGGGCCTGGACGCCACGGTGTGGCCGCGGCTGTGCGGTGGCTGTCACGTGGCCCGCGAGCCGATCGCCGCGCTGCGTGAGGCCGGCTTCGAACTGGGCCCGTACCGGCGGCTGTTGATGCCGGAGAAAGGACCGCGCCTGCCCACGTCGTACTGCGTCCTGGGCACCGCCCGGCGGCCGCTCGACTGACGGCCGCACAGGTCGGGCACACACGGGCCGGGCACCGCACGGGTTCGGGCACCGCACGGCTGGGAACCGCACGGGACGGGCACTGGCCGCGCTCACAGACTCCAGCGGCGCAGTTCGTCGGCGATGTCGTGCACGGTGGCCTCGCCGTTCTTGACCAGACGGGCCAGTTCCCGCACCTGCTCGGGCGAGATCACGACCTTCAGGCCGCTGGCCACCAGATAGGCGTAGGCGACGGCCGAGGCGAACATGGCGTTGGAGCGCTCCAGCGCCGGGACGTGCAGCAGGATCTGGAGCAGCGCGGCGGCACGGGCGTGCGGGCTGTCGTAGACGGGAATGCCGAGGACCTCGGCCTCGTGCCGGGCGACGGCGGCGACGAGCGCTCCCCAGTCGGTGACCTGGGGGTCTCCCGGTGTCTTCTGTTCGGCGATCATGAGGAGCCAGGCGAGATCGACTTTGAGACTGCTCAACGGATCAACGACGACCTTCGCTGGTGCCTTCACGGTCCGGACCGAACTCCTCGGCGAACACGGACTCGTACTGCTTCATGAAATCGGCGGCGGCCTCCACGAAGGTGTGGCCGACTTCCCCCGTGTCCTGCCGGACCAGTTCCTCGATGTAGCGGTTCACGCTCATCCCCCGTTCCAGGGCGCGCTCCCGGGCGGCTCTCGCGGTGCCCTCGTCCACCCGGACGTTCAGCTGAGTCTTCGCCATCCTTCGAAGCTAGCGCGATACCGCTAGCGGTGGCAAGGGGGCCTGGTCCGGGGAACCCCACGGTGGAGATTGCCCCTTACATCGATATCAGGGCCACACCCTGGGGCGGAGACCGTGCGGCACCTAGGGGGGATACCGGGTGTGCCTCCGATCACACTACGCTCGGGCCGGACGAGGAGTCCGGACGATCCATCACCGAGGAGGCGGTCTTGTCCACAGCTGCTGCCGAGCAGATTCCCGGCCGCGCGGAGGGGGACGGGATCGCCGCCCGCGCCCGCGGTCTGACCAAGGCGTACGGTTCCGGCGAGACCGCGGTACTGGCACTCGACTCGGTCGACGTGGACATCGCGCGCGGCCGCTTCACGGCCGTCATGGGCCCCTCGGGCTCCGGGAAGTCCACGCTCATGCACTGTCTGGCGGGCCTGGACACCGTGTCGGCCGGGCAGGTGTGGCTGGGCGATACGGAGATCACCGGGCTGAAGGACCGCGAGCTGACCCGGCTGCGGCGGGACCGGATCGGCTTCATGTTCCAGTCCTTCAATCTGATCCCGACCCTCAACGCGGCCGAGAACATCACGCTGCCCATGGACATCGCGGGCCAGAAGCCGGACCAGAAGTGGCTCGACCAGGTCATCGACACCCTCGGGCTGCGTGAACGCCTCAAGCACCGGCCCGCCCAGCTCTCCGGCGGTCAGCAGCAGCGCGTCGCCTGCGCTCGGGCGCTCGCCTCCCGGCCCGAGCTGATCTTCGCGGACGAGCCGACCGGCAACCTGGACTCCCGGGCGGGCCTGGAAGTCCTCGGATTCCTGCGCGAGGCCGTCGACGAGCTGGGCCAGACCGTCGTCATGGTCACCCACGACCCCGGGGCCGCCGCCCATTCCGACCTCGTCCTCTTCCTCGCGGACGGGCGGATAGTGGACGAGATGGAGCGGCCCTCGGCGGAGGCCGTGCTGGAGCGGATGAAGCGTTTCGACACGGCCCGCGTGACGTTCGACGGCGGGCGCGAGGCGTCCGGAGGGGCCGGGCCCGAGGGCGCCGGCGGGAGCACGGCCGGAGCCGGGACGGACGGCACCGCTCCCCCGGTCGGCGGCCCGGCCCACGACGGCTCGGGCGGCACCGCTCCCGAGCACGCCCCCGGCGACGCGACCCCCGACAAGGACTGAGGCCCTCGTGCTCAAGGCGACACTGCGCAGCTTCCTCGCGCACAAAGGGCGGCTGCTGCTCTCGGCCCTGGCCATCGTGCTGTCCGTGGCGTTCGTCGCGGGCAGTCTCATCTTCTCGGACACGGTGACCCGTACGTTCGACCGGCTCTTCGCCTCCACCGCGGCCGATGTGACCGTGGAGCCGAAGAACGACCTGAAGTCCCAACTGCCCACCGGAGCCACCGAGACCGTACCGGCCTCGCTCGCGGACCGGCTCGCGAAGGTCGAGGGCGTCGCCGCCACGCATGTGGACGCCTCGGTGGAGAACGCCCCCGTCGTCGACAGCGCGAACAAGTCGGTCGGGCCGACGACGGGCGCCCCCACCATCGTCACCAACTGGGAGCTCACCGAACGCAGTCCGGTGAAGCTGACCTCCGGGCACGAACCGCACGGCGCCGACGAGGCGCTGCTCGACGCCGACACCGCCGACAAGAAGCACCTCGGCGTCGGCGACACCCTGACCGTGCAGGCGCAGCCCGGCTCCTTCCGGGTGCGGATCGTCGGCATCGCGACCTTCACCACCACCAACCCCGGTGCCGCGCTGATCTTCCTCGACACCCCGACCGCGCAGACCAAGCTGCTCGGCCGCCCCGGACTCGCCACCAGCATCTCCGTGGACGCCGCGAAGGGGGTTGACGACGCCCGGCTGAAGCAGCGCGTCCAGGCCGAACTCGGGTCCGGGGCCTACGAGGTGAAGACCGCCGAGGAGCAGGCGAAGTCGTCCGCCGAGTCGCTCGGCGGCTTCCTCGACGTCATCAAGTACGTGATGCTCGGCTTCGCCGGGATCGCGGTGCTCGTCGGGATATTCCTCATCGTCAACACCTTCTCCATGCTGATCGCCCAGCGCACCCGGGAACTGGGGCTGCTGCGGGCCCTGGGCGCCGACCGCCGCCAGGTGCGCCGGTCGGTGCTCACCGAGGCGCTGCTCCTCGGCCTGGTCGGCTCGACCCTCGGCCTCGCGGCCGGGATCGGACTGGCGGTCGGGCTGATCAAGCTGATGACGGCCTTCGGCATGAACCTCAAGTCCACGGAGATGGTGATCGGCTGGCCGACCCCGGTGGCGGCGTACGTCGTCGGCGTCGGCGTCACCTACGTGGCGGCCTATCTGCCGGCCAGGCGTGCGGCGGCCGTCTCCCCCATGGCGGCCCTCTCGGACGCCGAAGTCGCGGGCGTGGGAAGGCCGTTGCGGGTCCGGGCCGTGGTGGGCGGGGTCGTGGGGGCGGCGGGGGCCGCCGCCCTCGCCGGATGCGCGGCCGCGACGAAGACCTCGACCGCGGCCTCCCTGCTGGGACTCGGCGTCGTCCTGACGCTGATCGCCACGGTGATCGCCGGGCCGCTGCTCGTGCGTCCGGTCATCCGCGTGCTCGGCGGCGCGTTCCCCGCACTGTTCGGTCCCGTGGGCCGGATGAGCCAGCGGAACGCCTTGCGCAATCCACGGCGTACGGGTGCCACCGCCGCCGCCCTCATGGTCGGTCTCGCCCTGGTCGGCGGGATGTCCGTGGCCAGCGCGTCCATGAGCAAGTCCTTCGACCAGCAGATCGACAAGACCCTCGGCGCCGACTTCGTGCTCCAGAACGCCAACTTCGTGCCGTTCTCGCACGAGGTCACCGACAAGATCCGCGCCACCGAAGGGGTCGGCCTCGTCGTCCGGCAGCGGTTCACCCCGGTCGCGATCAAGCTGCCCGACGGCAAGCGGGTGGAGACGACGGCCGCGGCCTACGATCCGCGGCTGGACGACGTCGCCCACATCACGTACGCCGCGGGCGGCACCGCGGCGGCGCTCGGCGAGGGCGGCATCGCCATGGACGTGAACTTCGCGAAGGACCACGACGTACGGATCGGCAGCACGATCCCGGTGGAGTTCCCCGCCGGCCGCAGGACCGAGCTGACCGTGGGCGCGCTCACCGACCAGGGCGGCGGCGGATTCGGGACCCAGGGCGGGCTCGTCTTCGGCTTCGGCACGATCGAGAAGTACGTGCCCGGCGGCCAGGACTCGGCCCTGTACGTGAACGCGGCCCCGGGCACCTCCCCCGAAAAGCTGCGCCCCCGCCTGGAGAAGACCCTGGAGCCGTATCCGCAGGTCCAGGTCCGCGACCAGGCCGACTACAAGAAGCTGGTCCACGACCAGATCGCCGTGCTGCTCTACCTCGTGTACGCGCTGCTCGGGCTCGCGATCGTCATCGCCGTGCTGGGCGTGGTCAACACCCTCGCCCTGTCGGTCGTGGAGCGCACCCGCGAGATCGGACTGCTGCGCGCCATCGGTCTCGGCCGGCGCCAGCTGCGCCGGATGATCCGTCTGGAGTCCGTGGTGATCGCCGTGTTCGGCGCGGTCCTCGGTCTGGCCCTCGGGGTCGTCTGGGGCGTCTGCGTCCAGCAGGTGCTGGCGCTCCAGGGCATGAAGGCGCTCGCGATCCCCTGGACCACGATCGTCGCGGTGGTCATCGGCTCGGCCGTCGTCGGCATCGTCGCGGCCCTGCTCCCGGCCCTGCGCGCGTCCCGCATGAACGTGCTCACGGCCATCGCGCACGAGTGACGGCGGGGTCGTGCCCATGCCCCTCATGAAGCTTGGTGACCACGGGGTCGTGCCCGTGCCTCGCATGAACCTTGGTGGACAGGGGGCGTTCGCGCGCCCCGCTTGAACCCGCTCACCGCCATCGCCCGAGGGTGACCGCGCGGGGCCGGCCCCGGCCCCGCGCGGTCACCGATCCGCTCGCCCCGGTCCACCTCGGCCGGGGCGAGCCCACGAGGAAGGGATGATCCATGTCGCGCCCGTTCCGCTTCGGTGTCAGCCTGATCGCCCCGGCGACCGGGGAGGCGTGGGCCGCCACGTGCCGGCGCGCGGAGTCCCTCGGCTACGACGTGATCACCGTGGCGGACCATCTGGGCATGCCCGCCCCCTTCCCCTCGCTGGTCGCCGCCGCGGCGGCGACCGAGCGTCCCCGGCTCGGCACCTTCGTGCTCAACACCGGCTTCTGGAACCCCGCCCTCCTGGCCCGAGAGGTGGCCACCACCGACGCCCTGACGGGCGGCCGCCTCGAACTCGGCCTCGGCACCGGCTACGTGGCCGCCGAGCACGAGACGGCGGGCCTGCCCTGGGGCACCCCGCGCGAGCGCGTCGACCACCTCCTGCACACGGTCGAGGAACTGAAGGTTCTCCTCGACCCGGAAGGACCGCTCCACCAAGGCACGCCGTGGCCCGGTGGGAAGGCTCCCGGGTCCGCGGCCGGCGGACCGCCCCGGGTACCCCTGCTGATCGGCGCCAACGGCGACCGGATGCTGCGCGTCGCCGCGGAGCACGCGGACATCGCCGCGTTCACCGGCGCGCGCACCGGGCGGAACGGCAAGCTGGAACCGCTCACCGCGGCCGAGCTCGACGAACGCGTCTCCGTGTACCGCAAGGCGTCCGCCGCCCGCGAGGAGGCCGCCGAACTCAACCTGCTGGTCCAGATCGTCGCCGTCACCGACGACCGGAGCGCCGCCGTCCGACCGTGGCTCGACCGGCTCCCGCAGCTGACCGAGCACGAGGTGCTGGACCTGCCCGTCGTCCTGATCGGCACGCTCGAGCAGATCGTCGGCCGGGTCCTCGAACTGCGGGAGCGCTACGGCTTCTCGTACGTGACGGTCCTGGAGCCGAACCTGGAGACCTTCGCCCCCGTGGTCGGCGCGCTGCGCGGCCGGTAGGCGTCCGCATGGCGGAAATACCGTTCCGGCCCGTGGTCCGCGTGATGGGATCGGATCATGACCGACTTGCGGATACGGGCCGCGCGGCCCGAGGACCTCGACGCCGTGCTCGCCTTCTGGAAGGTGGCCGCCGAGGGCGCCAGCATCAGTGACGACCTGGACGGCGTGGAGAGGCTGCTCGCCCGGGACCCCGAAGCGCTGCTGCTCGCCGAGCACGCCGGGGAACTGGTGGGCACGGTGATCGCCGGTTTCGACGGCTGGCGCTGCCATCTGTACCGGCTGGCGGTGCACCCGGACCGGCGGCGCCTCGGCATCGGCTCCGCGCTGCTCGCCGCGGCGGAGGAGCGCTTCGTACGGCTCGGGGGGCGGCGCGGTGACGCCATGGTGCTGAAGCGCAACGAGACCGCCCACCATGCCTGGCGGGCTTCGGGGTACACGCCGGAGGAGCACTGGCGGCGCTGGGTGAAGCCGTTCACGGACACGCCCTAGGGCGTGTACGCGACGCCGGGCGGACAGGGCGTCGCGGACGCGGACCCAAGGGGTCCGGACGGCTCGGACGGAGGGTCGGCGGAGGGGGTTTCCACAGGCGGACGGCGCCGGCGGGGAATCCCCTTTGCCGATCCTTTACCCTTGTTGGACCATCGTTCCTCCGACGAAAGGTGTGAGCGTCCGCCCATGGGCGAGCCTCCCAGTACCCGCGGCCGTGGACCCCACGGCGACAGCGGACATCGCGCGGTCCCCCTGTCCCTGGCCGATCATGGGACGGAGGTGACCCGATGACCGAAGTGTTCCTCCTGCTGGTCGCAGTTCTGCTGTCGCTGGCCTGCGGCGGCTTCGTGGCGGCCGAGTTCTCCCTGACCACGGTCGAGCGCAGCGAACTGGAACGTGCCGTCGAGCGCGGCGAGCGGGGCGCCTCCGGAGCCCTCAAGGCCGTACGCAACCTGACCTTCCAGCTCTCCGGCGCCCAGCTCGGCATCACCGTGACGAACCTGGTCGTCGGCATGCTCTCCGAGGCCTCGATCGCCAAGCTCATCGCCGGGCCCCTGGAGTCGCTGGGGGTGCCTGCCTCGGCCTCGAACTCGGTGGCCCTGGTCATCGGCACCGCCCTCTCGACGATCTTCCTGATGGTCGTCGGCGAGCTGGTGCCCAAGAACTGGGCCATCTCCTCCCCGCTGGCCGTGGCCAAGCGCGTGGCGACCCCGCAGCGCTGGTTCAGTGCCGCGTTCCGCCCCTTCATCGCGCACCTCAACAACACCGCGAACCACGTCGTACGGCGCTTCGGCCTCGAGCCCGCCGAGGAGCTGGCGTCCGCTCGCGGACCCCAGGAGCTGGTGGCGCTCGCCCGGCACTCCGCCAAGGAGGGCGCGCTGGAGGCGGACACCGCCGAGCTGTTCGTGCGCACCCTGAACCTCGCCGACCTGACCGCGGAGAACGTGATGACACCGCGCGTCCAGGTCATCGCGCTGGACGTCCAGGCCACCTGCGAGGACGTGGCGAACGCGACCCGGGCGACCGGCCTGTCCAGGTTCCCCGTCTACCGGTCGAGCCTCGACGAGGTCGTCGGGGTCGCGCACATCAGGGACGTGCTGACCGTGCACGCCGCGAGCCGGACGCAGACGCCCGTCTCGCAGATCATGCGCGAGCCGCTGTTCGTACCGGAGTCGCTGACCGTCGACCGGCTCCTGGACCGGCTGGCCGGCCGGCGCACGATGGCCGTGGTCATCGACGAGTACGGCGGCACGGCCGGAGTGGCCACCCTGGAGGACATCGTCGAGGAGGTCGTCGGCGAGGTGCGCGACGAGCACGATCCGCACGAGACGCCCGACCTCGCCCCGGCCGGTACGGACACCGACGGCCGGACCCTGTACTCGGCCGACGGGTCCGCCCGTACCGATCAGCTCGCCCGCGTCGGACTGCGGGTGCCCGACGGGCCGTACGAGACCCTGGCCGGGTTCATCGCGGCCGAGCTCGGCCGCATCCCCGCCGAGGGCGACACGGTCGAGGCCGACGACTGGCGGCTCGACGTCGTGGACGCCTCGGGACGGCGGGCCGCACGGGTCCTGCTGCACGCCCCGCACGATGCCGAGGAGAGCGCGCGATGACCGCCGTACAACTGCTGATCGGACTCGCGACGCTCGTCGTGAACGGCTTCTTCGTCGGCGCCGAGTTCGGGCTGATCTCGGTGCGCCGCAGCCAGATCGAACCGCACGCCGAGCGGGGCGACCGGCGGGCGCGGAGCGTCCTGTGGGGCCTGGAACACGTCTCGGCGCTCCTCGCGACCGCGCAGCTCGGCATCACGCTGTGCACCCTGGTGCTCGGCATCGTGGCCGAACCCGCCATCGCCCACCTGCTGGAACCGGTGTTCCACGCGGTCGGCGTTCCCTCCGGCGCGGGCCACGCGGTCTCCTTCGTCATCGCGCTGACCCTGGCGACGTATCTGCACATGCTGCTCGGTGAGATGGTGCCGAAGAACGTGGCCCTCGCGGAGCCGGTCCGGACGGCGCTGGTGCTCGGACCGCCGCTGGTCGCGCTGTCCCGCGCGCTGCGTCCGGTGATCTTCGCGGTGAACGCGTTCGCCAACACGCTGCTGAAGCTGATGCGGGTCGAGGTGAAGGACGAGGTCGCGGCGACCTTCTCGGACGACGAGCTCTCGCGTCTGGTCAAGGACTCCAGCGCGGCGGGGCTCATCGACCACCGCGCCCAGGAGCGGCTGCGCGACGCCCTGGAGCTGGGCCGCAGGCCCGTCCACGACGTGGTCCTGCCGGTGGAACGGGTCGTCTACGCACGCGTGGGCGTCACTCCGGAGGAGCTGGAGCGGCTGTCGGCGGAGTCGGGGTTCTCCCGCTTCCCGGTCGTCGACGAGGGACGCCGGATCGTCGGCTATCTGCACGTCAAGGACGCGCTGGACGCGATCCCCCGTGAGGTGCCGTTCCGTGTGGAGGACATGCGGCAGATCGCCCGCGTCCGGGAGAGCACCCCGCTGGACGACGTGCTGACGGCGATGCGCCGCAGCCGCACCCACCTCGCGGGCGTCATGGGCAGCGACGGCCGCCTGACGGGCCTGGTGACGATGGAGGACGTCCTGAGGGAACTGTTCGGACAGCCGGCGTAGGACATCGGAGGACGGCGCATCGGACCGGCGGACCATCCGACCGCCGGTCCGGGGCCAGGGGCCGGGCGCCCGCAAGGGGAGGCCCGGCCCGCCCCGCCGTCGGGCCCGCCTCGCCCCGCCCGTCTGCCGCTCGGTCCCAGTAGAACCATCCGACCGACCGATGGGTATGTCTTCGGGTTACCATCTTTCTCGCCATGCAGATGAATGCCTCATACACCAGCCTCGTCGCGGTCGGCGACTCCTTCACCGAGGGCATGTCGGACCTGTTGCCCGACGGCTCGTACCGAGGATGGGCCGACCTGCTCGCGGGCCGGATGGCGGCCCGGTCCCCCGGTTTCCGCTACGCCAACCTCGCGGTGCGCGGCAAGCTGATCGGACAGATCGTCGACGAGCAGGTGGACGTGGCCGTGGCCATGCGGCCCGATGTGATCACGCTGGTGGGCGGTCTCAACGACACCCTGCGTCCCAAGGTCGACATGGGACGCGTGCGCGGGCTCCTGGAGGAGGCCGTGGAGCGGCTCGCCCCGGCCTGCGAACAGCTCGTCCTCATGCGCAGCCCCGGTCGCAACGGTCCCGTCCTCGAACGCTTCCGGCCCCGGATGGAGGAGCTGTTCACCGTCGTCGACGATCTCGCCGGCCGGCACGGCGCCCTGGTGGTCGACCTGTACGGGGCGCCCTCGCTCGCCGACCCCCGCTCGTGGGACGTCGACCGGCTGCACCTCACCGCCGACGGGCACCGCCGGGTCGCGGAGGCCGTGTGGCAGACCCTCGGGTACGAGGCCGAGGACCCGCAGTGGCACGTCCCGTCGCCGCCGAGCCCGCCGCCGGGCTGGGTCTCGCGCCGGGCGGCGGACGCGCGCTTCGCCCGGCAGCACCTGCTGCCGTGGATCGGACGACGGCTGACCGGGCGCTCGTCCGGGGACGGCCGGCCGGCGAAGCGGCCGGAGCTGCTGCCCTACGAGGGTTCCGTGCACGAGGGCCCCGTCACGGGCGGCCAGGGCGTCTGAGCCGTCTTACCGGAGGTGACCGCGGGAGCCGGGGGAAGCGTCGAGCCGGAAGGCTTCCGCCGTGCCGCTCTCACGAGTGACACGGCGGCCCATGCTCCGCATGACGAGGACGCTACCCGATCACCCCTCGGTCGCCACAGGGCGCACGGGGGGCGCGCGACGGCGCGGGAGTGACGTCGAATGCGCTCACTCACGCGCCCCGGAACTACGGCCGGGCCCGGCGCGTACGCCGGGCCCCGCCGACGGCCCCACCAGCTTTGCGGAGCATGGAGAGGAGCCGTCTCGCCATCCCGGAGGGGGATGGCAAGTAACAGGCCAGCGGGGAGTTCCCGCTGGAATCAACATCAAAGCACTCATGCGAGGGCCTGAGAAGTACGCCCCTGAGCACCGCCCGAAGAACTTGCCGGCACCTGTCCACGGGCGTGGCCGGGGCAAAGGCACGTGCGTACCTTTTGGCACCGACATGCCACCGGTGGACCGATCAGGGCCGATGTGCCCCATCGGCACCCTTGGGACGAGCCGCCGACAGGGTGGGAAACCAGCCATACCCAGCCACCACACCTACTACGAGGCAGGGTCGCTCTGCGCCAGGTTCAGTACACGGAACGTGAGCACGCGTGGACGCGTCGCCCCGGTTCACCTCGTACAGAGGCGCGGGGCACCACGAGTGAGAAACAGCCAGTCGATGCGGCGAACCGCCGGCGATCAGGCGCTGTCCCCGGCCAATCCGCCGGAGGGCAGGGGGGTGGCCGTCAGCGGGCCGTGCGCCATGACGATCGACGCGAGCGGGTAGGGAGGACCGTCGGTTCCGCGCAGGACGAGCAGGGGCATCCCGCGCTCGTCCTGACGCCGTCCGAGCGACAGCCAGATCCGGTCGGCCCGGTCGACCTGGCCCAGTCCGAGGTCGTAGATCCGTCCCCAGAGGAAGAAGGGATCGACGGCCGCGTCGCTCGCCTCCTGGAGGAGTTCGGGGACACCGTGCGCGGTGAGGTGCACCGCGACTCCGTCGAGGGTCCCCGCCGCCACCTGCGCGTGACCGGCCGTCCTGGTCCGGACGTTGCGGGGAGCCCCGATCGCGTCGAGCCAGTACTCCCAGTCCGCCAGGCACGTGGCCTTGATGGCCACGGTCACCCGCTCGCCGTCCGCCGTGATCTGCATGGCCTCCAGGCGGGCGAGATGGTCGGACTGCAGGCTCGCCGCGACGGAGACCGCGCGAGCCGTGGCACTGCCCCAGCCCACCGCACGCGACCGCGCGGCGGCCGGCCGGACCCGCGGGACCTGGCCCTCGACCCGCCTCGGGACCGGCGCGGCCCCGTAGTCCGCCATGACCCGGCCGGCGCCCCGGTCGGCGAGGTGCAGGACGATCGCACCGCGCGCGGCCGGCACCAGCGGCGAGGACACGGAGGCGCGGTCGTGCCGTGGATCGGGGTCCTCCGCGCCGGACGGCGGTCCCGCCCGGTCGGGCACTGACGCGGGTGCCTGATCGTGCCCGCGCTCGACTTCCTCGTCGGCGGGACCGGGCGTCCCGGGCGCCGGCTCGGGGGCGGCGGCCCGGTCGTGCCGGGTCGCGGTGGCACCGGGGCCTTCGGCGACCGTCTCCCGCTCCTCGCGTTCCGGCCCGGCCGCCGGCTCGCGGTCATGGCGGGGCTCCACGTCGTCGCCGGGGATCAGCCCCTTGCGGTTGAGCGCGGTGGCGATCCGCATCGCGACCTCGCTCGGGTAACCGCAGTCCTCGACGATGGTGTCCACGGCCGCGTGGTAGGCCTCCGGGCAGTTCTGCCCCGCCTCCACCTGGGTCCGCAGCCGTTCGAGGGCACCGGCACCGCCGGCCTCCACCAGACGCCCCTGCGCCTCCAGGTCGGCGACGAACTCCCGGGCGAAAGCGCTGAGTTGTTCGGCAAGATGAGCCTCGACGGCCGAACGGATCCCGGGCACCGTGGTCATGCCGCCACCCCCAGATACTCACTGCGCAGCTTGGCCAGCGCCCTGAACTGCAGGGTCTTCACGGCCCCTTCGGAACGCTCCATCTGGCGCGCGGTCTCCAGCACCGAGAACTCCATCAGGAACCGGCGGGTGAGGACCTCGCGCTGTGGCGGCCGCAGCTGCTCCAGCGCCCGCCGCAGCAACTCCTCGTCCAGACTGATCAGTACGGTGTCCTCGGTACTGACCGTGAGGTCCTCGTCGAAGCCCAGCATGTCCTCGACGACGAATTCACGGCGCTGGGCGCTCTTGCAATGATCGATGACCTTGTTCCGGGCGATGGTGATCAGCCATCCCACGAAGCCGATGCCGCGATACGTGAAAGTCCCGCGTTTCATCCAGGCGTTGAGAAAGGTCTCGCCGGTGATGTCCTCGGCGACCTGCCGATTGCGTACACGGCGCTGTACGTAAGCCAGTACCGCGGGGTGGTGCAGTGCGTAGAGCTCCCCGAACGCGTCCCGGTCGCCCGCGAGCGCTCGGGCGATAAGGGCCGGTTCTCTGGTTTCGAACCGCGGTGTGGCGGCGTTAGCCTCGGCGATCAAGGCCTACTCCGTTCATGAGTGGATGAACTGTGGTGGGCAGGTGCTGCGACGGCCCGCTCCGGCCATGGCCGGGCTCGGGCGCCGGATGACCGGGTCGTCGTGTCCGAAGGGTTTCGAGGCGTCCCCGCTGATGCCTCGCAGCTCCGGAGCCTGGACGAGCCGATGCCGAGGCGGTGCAAATAGGGTCCCCTCAAAGGGACTTGCATACGTGCGACTAACTCACAGTCATGCAACATATGCAACTTGCGTACACGTGCGCAAGTTGCTTCGCCCGAGTGACTGCGAGACTTTTTGTTGGGAACTGACGTGCGAGGCGTCCCCCTTGGCCTGGCATGACGGCTAAATGGCTATTGACCTGCGAAGATGCACGCATGCAAGTCGCGTGCAAGTTGCATACACGCGCGCTACTCTCCGGAACATGCGGAGCATGGAAGAGTCCCCCCACGAGTCCCGCGGTGAGCGACAAGCTCTCGCAAGGAGGGTTGGCGAGTACCTCACAAATGCCGCGACAGCGGCCGGGTACGACGTCCGCCCACGAGCCGGTGGCCGGGCTCAGCTGGCCATCTCGATTGGAGTGAGCCTGACGACGATCAGCCGAACACTGGAAGGGAAGACCCTTCCCCTGCCCTCGCAACTGACCACCTGGGCGTCAGTACTCGGCCTCGACCAGCGAGAGATGTTGGTGAACAGCGGCATGCTTCCGCCGGAACACGGGCCTCAGCCCCCGGTACGGAGGGTAGCCTCAGTAACACTCACCCCGGAGGAGGCAATGGACGCATGGGGCATCACTGATCTCAGAATCCGCACAATGCTCAGCGGGAACATCGTCCAAGCTATCGAGCTCCAGAAGGATCTCGACGCCGACGACAACCGGGGGGCCACTGCAAGGGGGTAACGAGACGTGGCGTACAGACTGGCACTCGCGTCCGCCGCCAGCTGCACAGCCGGCTGGACATTCGTGGGCGAAGGAGTCTGGCACCATACATGGGAGTCCGCGACCGTCGGGGTCGGCCTGTTAACCATGGGCGTGGCCGGGGCACTTGCCGCCCTGCTCCGTCACACGGTCAACCAGGTCGACGCCCGTACACGACACGAACTCAGCGTCCTGGCGGAGCACCGAAAACGCCTTGAGCTGGAGATGCACAAGCGCGAGCAGGATCTGTCCAAACGCGAGAAAGCCATGGCCCGCAGGGCCACGATCACAGCCATCCGACTCGGCAGTCACGCCCGAGCCCTCGACGAGGCGCGCAACGCCAACACGGCCCTGCGCGCCAAGAACTCCCAGCTGATGCAGGAGATCGAAGAGGTCAACGATGAGCGCAACCAACTGATCACAGCAGAGCTCACCTTCGCCCACGACCGGTTCACTTCGAAGACGTACGGGGGCCTGCGCGCTGTTGTCGGCAGCGAGCAGTCCCACCCCGATCCGCACGCCCAGGCGGGGTACGGAAACCGTCCCCCGCGTTCTGGATCCTGATCACCGTCCTGCGAAAACGTTCCACCAACACCTCTGTCCATCAATACGGTGAACAACTCCCCTCTGTTCAAAGGAGTTGAGCGTCAATCCACCGCACCCGCCGGTGGAGGCAGGAGCGACGACGTGGCCGGCGGTGCGCACCGAGCGCGCCACCCGTGCCCCGTCCCCGCACCTCTCACGCACACCCCGGTCCGCCGGGGGGTGCCGCTCCGCCACGACCTGCGCATCCCGGACGCCCCGGACATAACAGGAGCAGCGCCGGACAGCCGGTATGCTCCGTACACGTGACTGCCGCGCCTGCTAAGCCCCGTATCCCCAACGTTCTCGCCGGACGCTACGCCTCCGCCGAGCTCGCCACTCTCTGGTCCCCCGAGCAGAAGGTGAAGCTGGAGCGTCAGCTCTGGCTCGCCGTGCTGCGGGCGCAGAAGGACCTCGGGATCGAGGTGCCGGACGCCGCGATCGCCGACTACGAGCGCGTCCTCGACCAGGTCGACCTCGCCTCCATCGCCGAGCGCGAGAAAGTCACCCGGCACGACGTGAAGGCGCGGATCGAGGAGTTCAACGACCTCGCCGGCCACGAGCACGTGCACAAGGGCATGACGTCCCGCGACCTCACCGAGAACGTCGAGCAGCTGCAGATCCGCCTCTCGCTGGAGCTGATGCGCGACCGTACGGTGGCGGTCCTGGCCCGGCTGGCCAAGCTCGCCGGCGAGTACGCCGAGCTGGTCATGGCCGGCCGCTCCCACAACGTGGCCGCGCAGGCCACCACCCTGGGCAAGCGCTTCGCGACCGCCGCGGACGAGATGCTCGTCGCGTACGGCCGCCTCGAGGAGCTCCTCGGCCGCTACCCGCTCCGCGGCATCAAGGGCCCGGTCGGCACGGCCCAGGACATGCTCGACCTGCTGGGCGGCGACGCGGCCAAGCTCGCCGACCTGGAGCAGCGGATCGCCGGGCACCTCGGCTTCTCGCAGGCCTTCACCTCCGTCGGCCAGGTCTACCCGCGCTCCCTCGACTACGACGTCGTCACCGCGCTGGTACAGCTGGCCGCGGGTCCGTCCTCGACGGCCAAGACGATCCGGCTCATGGCCGGGCACGAGCTGGTCACCGAGGGCTTCAAGCCCGGCCAGGTCGGCTCCTCCGCGATGCCGCACAAGATGAACACCCGCTCCTGCGAGCGCGTCAACGGCCTGATGGTCATCCTGCGCGGCTACGCGTCGATGACCGGCGAGCTGGCCGGCGACCAGTGGAACGAGGGCGACGTGTCGTGCTCGGTGGTGCGCCGGGTCGCGCTGCCGGACGCGTTCTTCGCGCTCGACGGTCTGCTGGAGACGTTCCTGACGGTCCTGGACGAGTTCGGCGCCTTCCCCGCCGTCGTCGCCCGCGAGCTGGACCGCTACCTGCCCTTCCTCGCGACGACCAAGGTGCTCATGGGCGCCGTGCGCGCCGGTGTCGGCCGTGAGGTCGCCCACGAGGCGATCAAGGAGAACGCCGTCGCCTCGGCCCTGGCCATGCGCGAGCAGGGCGCCGAGCGCAACGAGCTGCTCGACAAGCTCGCCGCCGACGAGCGGATCCCGCTGGACCGCGCGCAGCTCGACGAGCTGATGGCCGACAAGCTGTCCTTCACCGGTGCCGCGGCCGGTCAGGTGGCCGTCGTCGTCGGCCGGGTCGAGGAGATCGTGAAGCAGCACCCGGAGGCCGCGGGCTACACGCCCGGCGCGATCCTCTGACCGACGCCCCGAAGCGACCCCCTGGAGGCCGCCCGCACCCCGGCCCACACCGGACCCCGCGGGCGGCCTCTCGGCGTTCCCGGGTACACCGGGCGGCGCGGAAAACGGTCGCGGGCGGGGTGTCCGGCTCGGCAGACTCGGGGGTATGGATCGTCTGGCGGAGATCGCGGAGCGGCTGAGCGAGGTCGAGGGTGTCGTCGGGGTGTGTCTGGGTGGCAGCCGGGCCACGGGCACGCACGGCCCCGACTCCGACTTCGATCTGGGCCTGTACTACCGCCCGCCGCTGGACACCGGGGCTCTGCGCCTGCTCGCCGCACGGCTGACCGGCGCCCCGGTCGAGGTGTCCGAGCCGGGCGGCTGGGGGCCGTGGGTGGACGGCGGGGCCTGGCTCACCGTCGACCGTCACCGCGTCGACTGGATCTACCGCGACCTGGACCGGGTGCACCACGTCTGGCGGCAGTGTCTCGCCGGGCGCTTCGAGATCGGTGTCCAGCCCGGCCATCCCCTGGGCGTGTACTCCCACGCGTACGTCGGCGAGCTGGCCGTCGGACAGGTCCTGGCCGACCCCGGGGGCGAACTCCGGGCCTTGCGCAAGGAGACCCGCGACTACCCGGAGCCGCTGCGTGAGGCACTCATGGAGAACGCTCGCTGGGAGGCGCCGTTCATCCTCGCGGGCGCCCGGAAGGGAGCCGCTCGCGGGGACGTCTTCCACGTCGCCGGGTGCCTCTTCCGCGCGGTCGGAATCCTCGCGCACGCCCTCCACGCCCATGACCGGCGCTGGGTGCTCAACGAGAAGGGGGCGGTCCGTGCCGCGAGCCAACTAGTCTGCGCACCGGCCGACTTCGCCGGGAGGGCCCACGGACTGTTCTCCGCGCTCGGCACGACTCCGGAGACACTCGCCGCCGCGCTCGACGACGCCGACGGGCTGGTCGAGGAGGTGTGCGGGCACCTCGTCCGGTGACCGGCGCGCCCGGCCTCGCCGGAGTCCGGATCACTGCGGATCCATGCCCGTGATCACGGCGGATCCGGGCCCGCGATCAGGAAGGATCCACGCCAGTGATCAGGGCGGATCGATGTCCGTGATCACCACCAGCAGCCTCGGCTCCGCGTCCCGTCCGGTTCCGGAGACACCGAGGGCGATCCACCGGCCGACCTCCTCGGCCTTCCACACGTCCACGTTCCTCATGTGCGCGCTCAGCAGGGCCCAGGGCTCGGGTATGCGCTCGTCGCCCTGCTGCGCGCGCAGGAACATGCCGTCGAGGCTGATCCACTGCGACTCCCCCCGTCGGTCGCTCAGCCGTTGCGCCAGCGCCTCGCGTTCCGCCTCGTACTGCTCGGCCACCTCCCGTTCGCGCTCCGGGCCCGGGAGAGAGCCGGCGCTCAGCTCCCACGCGACTGCGTGGAACCCCGGTCCCCCGAACCCGCCGTACGACCCGGCGACCGACCGGCTGTGCGCCGTGGGGAACTCCTCGGCGCACAGCCGGTCGATCGTGGCGAGCTGTTCCGCGATGGTCATGACGTCCAGTAAAGCCCTCGCCACTGACAATTGGTGAGGCGTCAGGAGGCCGGTCCGCTCACGCGTCCCTGCGCCGGACGCACCACGCGCCCGCGCCCAGGGCCGCGGCGGCCCACAGAGCGGTCACGGCGAGCCCGCTCCAGGGGCCCAGAGACCCTTGCTGCGTGACGTGCAGGACCGTCTGGCCGGCCTTGTCCGGCAGGAAGTCCGCCACCGTCCCGGACGCGTTCCCGATGACGAAGGACACGATCAGCAGGAACGGGATCAGGATGCTCAAGGTGGCGACCCCGCTGCGCAGCACGGCTGCCAGACCCGCCGCGAACAGGGCCATCAGCGCCAGATAGACCGCGCACCCGGCCACGCCCCGAAGTTCCTGCTGCCAGGTCAGGGCGTCCGCCCGGGATCCGAGCACGGACGTCCCCACGACCAGGCTGACCACGCCCGTGACGAGGCCGACGCCCAGGGCCGGTACGCCGACCGCCAGGGTCTTGGCCAGGAACCAGCGCCCTCGGTCGGGCACCGCCGCCAGCGAGACGCGCAGCGCGCCGCCCTGGTACTCGGCCGAGACCGCCTGGGCTCCGAAGGTGATGGCCGCGATCTGGCCGAAGGTGACGCCGAAGAAGGCCGAGAAGAGCGGGTCGAAGTCCGGGTCGGCCGAGTCGTCGAGCCCGGCGAGCGCCGAGAAGGCGGCCGTGGCCGCGAGGACGCCCAGCAGGCCCCACAGGAGCGAGCGCAGGGTCCGGATCTTGATCAGTTCCGCGCGGAGTGCGGGTGCGAAGGACATGGTCAGGCCTCCTGGGGCTGGGCGGGGGCGGCGAACTCGGTCTCGGCTGCGGTCAGGTCCAGATATGCCTGTTCCAACGTGCCTTCCTCCGAGGCGAGTTCGAGGACGGTGAGGCCGGCCGCCGCGGTCAGACGGCCGATGTCCTCCGGTCGTGCGTCGAACGCGGTCCAGCGGCCCTCCTCGCCCTCGACGGCCTCGATGCCGTGCTGCGCGAGCAGGCCTCCCAGCGCGCGGCTGTCCGTGCCGCGCACCCGGACCCGCGGCTGCACGCGGGCGTCGATGAACTCGCGCATCGGCAGGTCGGCCAGGAGCCGCCCGCGGCCGAGGACGACGAGCTGGTCGGCGAAGGAGGCGGTCTCGTTCATGAGGTGGCTGGAGACGAGGACGGTGCGCCCCTCCCGCGCCAGCCGGCGCAGCAGCTCCCGGATCCAGATGATCCCCTCGGGGTCCAGCCCGTTCGACGGTTCGTCCAGGAGCACCACGGGCGGGTCGCCGAGGAGGGCGGCCGCGATGCCCAGACGCTGACGCATGCCCAGGGAGTACGTCCTGACCCGGCGGCGGGCCACCGCGGCGAGGCCGGTCTCCTCCAGCACCTCGTCGACCCGGCGTTCGGGGATGCGGCCGGCCGCTGCGAGTGCCCTCAGGTGGTTCCTGGCGGTCCGCGAGCCGTGCGCGGCGCCCGCGTCGAGGAGGGCGCCCACCGTCCGGAGCGGTTCATCGAGGTCGGCGTAGGCGCGGCCGCCGATGGTGGCGGTGCCGGAGGTGGGCCGGTCCAGGCCCAGGACGAGCCGCATGGTGGTGGACTTCCCGGCGCCGTTGGGGCCGAGGAATCCGGTGACGCGGCCCGGGAGGACGCTGAAGGACAGGTGGTCCACCGCGCGCCGGGTGCCGTACTCCTTGGTCAGGTCTTGGACGTCGATGCTGGTCATGGGCACAGCCTGGCCGCCGGGCACCGGTGTCCACCTCCCCCGCGGGTGGAGATCGTCTCCCCCGCCCGGGGGAGGTCCGCTGTCGGTGCCCGCTGGGAGGATGGCGCAATGGCCCGATTCCTGCGCCCGCTGCTGTGGGGGACGACGTACACCCGCCTGCTGCACCTGTGGGTGCCGATGCTGTTCATCAGCGTGTGGCTCTACATCGACTCCTCGAGGCCGTGGGTGCCCGCGATCCTGCTGATTCCGTTCGGGCTGATCCCGGCCGTGCGGCGGGGCGAGGGGGTGCAGGCGCGGTTCATGCTGGCGCCGGGCGCCCGGGACGGCGAGGACGCGGGCTTCTCGGTCGCTCCTTCGGCGGGATGGCGGGACCGGTGGCGGACCCTGCTCTGGCTGGAGGCGCGCCTGCTGCTGGGCGTGACGGCCTCCATGACCACCGTGTGGCTCCCCATGATCACCGTCGACCTCTCCAGGGCGGCCCTGGGCTACGAGACGTCCGGCGACCCTGTGGTGCGGCTCCTGGAACCGCACTGGAGCTGCGCCCTGCTGATCCCGCTGCCCCTGATCGCCCTGTACGGCGCGGTGGTCGGGATCGGCGAGCTCATCACGGCGGTCGCCCGGCGGCTCCTCGGCCCCTCCCCCACCGAGCGGCTGGCCGCCCTGGAGGAGCGCACCGAGCAGCTCCTGGAGCGCAACCGCATCGCCCGGGAGCTGCACGACTCCATCGGCCACGCGCTGACCGTCGCGGTGGTGCAGGCCGGAGCCGCGCGGGCGGCCGGCGACCCCGAGTTCACCGGACGGGCCCTGGCCGCCATCGAGGAGACGGGACGGGCCGCCCTGGAGGACCTGGAACGCGTCCTGGGGGTGCTGCGCGAGGCGGAGCGCCCGGTGAGCGGGCGCCCCACGCTGGCCGACGCCGACCGGTTGCTGGAGTCGGCGCGCGTATCGGGCGCCAAGGTGGACGCCGAGGTGTCGGGCCCGGTGGAGACGGTGGCCGGTCCGGTGTCCAGGGAGGGGTACCGCATCCTCCAGGAGGCGCTCACCAATGTGCTCCGGCACGCGGGGAGCGTCCCGGTGCGGGTCCGGGTCGAGGTCCGGGACGGCACCCTCTCCCTGGAGGTGCGCAATCCGCTGCCGGACGGCAGATCGGGGTCCGGGCGGGGCAGTGGTCTGCGGGGCATACGGGAGCGGGCCGCGCTGCTCGGCGGCAGCGCCCGTACGGGCCCGGACCGCGGTGACTGGCAGGTGCATGCGGAGTTGCCGCTGCACTGATCTACGCTGGCCGGATGCCGGTCACCGTTCTGCTCGTCGACGACGAACCCCTCGTCCGCGCGGGGTTGCGCGCCGTTCTGGAGGCGCAGCCCGACATCGAGGTCGTCGGTGAGGCCGCCGACGGCGCCGCCGTGATCCCGCTCGTGCGGCAGCTGCGTCCGGACGTGGTCGCCATGGACGTCCGCATGCCCCTCATGGACGGTATCGAGGCCACCCGCGCGCTCCTGCGGACCGTCGCCGAGCCGCCCAAGATCCTCGTGGTGACCACCTTCGAGAACGACGAGTACGTCTACGAGGCACTGCGCGCGGGGGCCGACGGCTTCCTGCTGAAGCGGGCGCGGCCGGCCGAGATCGTGCACGCGGTCCGGCTGGTGGCCGAGGGCGAGTCGCTGCTGTTCCCCGCCTCCGTACGGCAGTTGGCTGCCGACTACGGGGACGGCGGGGGCAGTCCGGCGGCGCGGGCGGCGATGGAGCGGGCCGCGCTGACGGAGCGCGAGGCGGAGGTGCTGCGGCTGATGGCCCGCGGGATGTCCAACGCCGAGATCGCCGCGCGGCTGGTCGTCGGCACCGAGACGGTCAAGTCGCACGTCAGCTCCGTACTGGCGAAGCTGGGAGCCCGGGACCGCACGCAGGCGGTCATCGCGGCGTACGAATCGGGGTTCGTGGCTCCGGGCTGAAGGGGCCCGAGGACGGTAAAGGGTCCCCGGCCCTCGCCGGGGTCCCCGGCTGCGAGTACGATCCGGCCAACACGCGTACGAGCTGGGAGGACGGACGTTGGGGCGGTTGACCGGCGGGGATCCCTCTCTGCTGCGACGGATCAATTCCGCGGTGGTCCTGCACGCCCTGCGTGCCACGGACTGCGCGACCCTCACCGAGATCACCCGGGTGACCGGCCTGTCACGGCCGACGGTCGAAGGGGTCGTCGAGGGGCTGATCGAGAACGGGCTCGTCGTCGAGAAGGCGGCCGAGGAGGGCGCCACACGGCGTCAGGGGCGTCCGGCACGCCGGTACCGGTTCCGGGCCGAGGCGGGGCACCTGCTGGGCCTGGAGATCGGCCCGCACCGTGTCGCGGCGCTGCTCGCGGACCTGGACGGGCGCGTGATGGGCGCGATGGCCAAGGACGTGGAGGAGACCGCTTCGGCCGACGAGCGGCTGGAACGGCTGCGGATGGCGGTCGCCGAGCTGCTGCGCAGGGCGGGCGTGGCCCGCAGTTCGCTGCGCGCGGTGGGCGTGGGCAGCCCGGGCATCGTGGAGGCGGACGGCACCGTACGCCTGGGGACGGCACTGCCGGAGTGGACCGGCCTGCCGCTGGGCGAACGGCTGAGCCGTTCCTTCAAGTGTCCGGTGCTCGTCGAGAACGACGCCAACGCGGCGGCGGTCGCGGAGCACTGGAAGGGCGCGGCGACCGAGTCGGACGACGTCGTGTTCGTCCTGGCGGGGCTGAGCCCGGGCGCCGGCGCGCTGATCGGCGGGCGGCTGCACCGGGGCTTCGGCGGAGCGGCCGGCGAGATCGGCGCGCTGCATCTGCTGGGCCGTGACGTCACCCCGGAGACGCTGCTGTCGACGACGGACGAGCCGCTGCACCCGCTCGACGAGCAGGCGGTCGCGAAGGTGTTCGCGCTGGCCAAGGACGGCGACCTGCGGGCGCGCGCGGCGATGGACCGCTTCATCCAGCGGCTCGTGCACGACGTGGCCGCGCTGGTGCTCGCCCTCGACCCGGAACTGGTCGTCATCGGCGGCTGGGCCGCGGGGCTGGACGGCGTACTGGAGCCGCTGCGAAGGGAGTTGGCGCGCTACTGCCTGCGGCCGCCCAAGGTGGCCCTGTCACTTCTGGGCGAGGCGGCCGTCGCGACGGGCGCGCTGCGGCTGGCCCTCGACCATGTGGAGGAAGAACTGTTCGCGGTGGAGGGCACGGTGACGGCGCGCCGCGGCTGAGGTCCGGGGCGGCCGGCGCGCCGCGGCTCACGTCGGGGCGAGGTGCCGCGCCGCGGCTGACACCGGAGCCAGGCGCTGCGCCCGGGCTGACACCGGGGCGAGGCGCCGCACCGGGGCTGACACCAGGGCGAGGTGCCGCACCGTGGCTGACACCGGAGCCAGGCGCCGCACCGTGGCTGACACCGGGACCAGGCGCCGCACCGTGGCTGACACCGGGACCAGGCGCCGCACCGAGGCTGACACCGGGGCCAGGCGGCGACTCCTCACCGGCGCCCGGCCCGACGCAGGGCCAGGGCCATCTCCACAACTGTCGCCGTGGCCCCATCCCGCCGAACACGAAACCCGTCGCGCCCCGAGGTGTCTTCAGGGGTGCGACGGGTGTGGTTTCGCCCCGTGCCCGGACGGAGCGCTGCGTCCGGGCCGGTCGGCTCAGGAGGCGCGACGCTCCGGGTCGTGGTGGATCTCCACGCCGCCCGAGTCACCGAACGTGAGCCGGCAGGTGTCGGCGCGGTAGGTGGCCACGGACACCGCCACGGTGCGGCCCTCGCTGAAGAAGCGGGTCGTGACGACGAGGACGGGCGCCCCGGGAAGTCGGTCGAGCTCCTTGGCGTCGTCCGCGCGGGCCGAGCCCAGCTCGACGGCCCGGTCCTGGCCCTCCAGGTCCAGGCGCTGGAGCTCCCGCAGGACCGCACGCGCGCGTGCCGCACCCGAGGGCGCGTCGATCGCCGACAGGTCCGGCACCGAGGACTCCGGGATGTACAGGAGCTCGGCGGCGACGGGCTGACCGTGTGTCACCAGCGACCGGCGAACGGTGTGCACCGCCTCGCCGTCGGCGGTCTCCAGGATGCCGGCCACCGACGCGGGCGGCGCGCTCACCGCGCAGTCCGCCGCGTGCCAGGTGTCGCCCGCCGCCCCCGGCCACACGTGCTGTTCGGTTCCGACGGCCACGCCCACGCGCGGGGGCGCGACCGTGGTGCCCACACCGCGCCGGCGCTGGAGACGGCCTTCCAGTTCGAGCTGTTCGAGCGCCTGGCGCAGGGTCGCCCGGGCGACCCCGAAACGGGCCGCGAGGTCACGTTCGTTGGGCAGGATCTCGCCCACGGTGAACTCGGAGTCCAGCGCCTCGCTGAGCACGGTCCTCAGGTGCCAGTACTTCGGTTCCGGCACCGATTCCAACTGCGTGGTCCCCACCCTGTCCTCCGCAATCGCCGTGGCCCGGCGGCGTTTTAACGCCCTTGTTTATTAAAGGTTCCTGCACTAACCCTGCGACCATAGGGCCGCCCCCACCCTTGGTCAAGACCAATCCTCGAACCCTTACGGATTGCACAGGGACCCCGCCGCGGAGCGTTCACGGGCTGTTCTCGCCGGGCGACACGGGCGACACGACGCCGAAAGCCCCCGTACAAATACGAGGGTTTTCGACCGGCCACCCCACCGTCCCGCCCGACACATTCCCCGGGTGTCCAGGTGAAACGGCCGCTCCGGAGCGCGCCCCGGAGCACAATGACCGCGGGCCGTCGGCGCCGGCGGTCCCGACAACGGGAGGAACGACGATGCGATACGGGGTTCTGGGCACGGGCGACGTCGGGCGCACCCTGGCCGGCAAGCTGGTCGGTCTGGGGCACGAGGTCTGTCTGGGTTCGCGCACGAAGGACAACGCGGCGGCCGTCGCGTGGGCGGAGGGTGCGGGTCCCACGGCACAGCACGGCACCTTCGAGGACGCCGCGGCGTTCGGCGAGGTGGTGCTGAACGCGGTGGGCGGGCGGATCGCGCTCACGGTGCTGCGGTCGGCCGGGGAGGAGAACCTGGACGGCAAGGTGCTGTTGGACGTCTCCAACCCCCTGGCGTTCGAGGACGGCGAGCTGCGGCTGTCTCCCGTCGAGTCGGACAGCGTGGGCGAGCAGATCCAGCGGGAGTTCCCGCGGGCCAAGGTGGTGAAGAGTCTCAACACCGTCAACTGCGAGGTGATGGTCGACCCTTCGAGGGTGCCGGGCGAGCACCAGATCTTCGTCTCCGGTGACGACGAGGGCGCCAAGGAGCAGGTGACCGCGCTGCTGGGCGAGTTCGGCTGGCCCTCGGACCGCGTGTTCGACCTGGGGGGCATCCGCACGGCGCGGGCCACGGAGATGTACCTGCCGCTGTGGGTGAACCTCATGCAGGGCCTCGGGCACGCGGACTTCAACGTGGAGGTGCGCAGGGCGCGTTAGCCCCGGAGCCGGACCGGGGCTCCGCGCACGGCCTCTCCTTGGGGCGAGGGAGGAACGGTCGGTGGCGGCCGTGCGGTACCTGCCGTGCGGTTTGCCGGAACTCGGGGCTACCCGTCGGTAGCACTTGCTGACAAGCTGTCTACAAGATGGTTCGTCACGGCGCTCAGACGAGGAGCAGTCCCATGTCCGACACGGTCACCGTCAACTTCCCCTCACCGCGCGGCCCCAAGGCGGTCACCGTGTCCTACGCGCGCGTGGGACACGGTGAACCGCTGCTCCTGCTGCACGGGATCGGGCACCACCGGCAGGCCTGGGACCCGGTCATCCCCATCCTGGCGGCCGAACGCGACGTGATCGCCGTCGACCTCCCCGGTTTCGGCGCCTCCCCCGCGCTGCCCGACGGGCTCACCCACGACCTGTCGACGGTGGTACCCCTGCTCGGGGCACTGTGCGATGAGCTGGGCATCGAGCGGCCGCACGTCGCCGGCAACTCGCTCGGCGGGCTGCTGGCCCTGGAACTGGGCCGCGAGAAGCTCGTACGGTCCGTGACCGCGCTCTCGCCCGCCGGCTTCTGGTCGCCGGTGGAGCGCCGTTACGCCTTCGGCCTGCTGATCGCCATGCGCCAGACGGCCCGGCGCATGCCGCTCCCCGTCATCGAGCGGCTCTCCCGCTCGGTGGCCGGGCGCACGGTGCTGACCAGCACCATCTACGCCCGGCCCGGCCGCCGCTCACCCGAGGCCGTCGTCGCCGAGACGCTGGCCCTGGCCCACGCCGAGGGCTTCTCCGAGACCCTCAGGGCCGGTACGTCCGTCCAGTTCACGGACGACATCCCGACGCTGCCCGTCACCGTGGCCTGGGGCTCCCGCGACCGCCTGCTGATCCGCCGCCAGGGTGTCCGGGCCAAGCAGATCATTCCGCGGGCGCGCCTGGTGCGGCTGCCCGGCTGCGGCCACGTCCCGATGAACGACGACCCGGCGCTCGTCGCACGCGTCATCCTCGACGGCAGCCGCTGAGCCGTCCCGGACGGTGACGCGGGGTCCGTCCGGGGCGGGCGTCGTGGTGCGGGCCGTCTTGGCGGCGACCGGACGGACTTGGGCCACGGCGGCCGGACAGTCCCCGGCCCGGGTCGGTCGACGGTCCTCGGACACGGTCGGCGGACGGACATCAGCCGCGTTCGGCCGACCGCCCTGCGCCGCGTTCGGCCGACCGTCCTCCGCCGCGGTGCGTGGGCCTCGTCCCAGGACGTGGTTCAACGCCCCTGATCCGAGGGCGACTCCGGCACCCACGAGGGCGCTTCCGGCCGCCTGCGCGATCCCGTAGGCGCCCGTTCCCACGAGCGGTGCGGTGCAGGCGGCGGAGACCGGGATCAGGCCGGAAAACAGCGTGGCGCGCTCCGCGCCGATGCGCTGCACCCCCATGTACCAGCAGACGAAGCCGATCACCGTGACGACCGCCGCCTGCCACAGCAGCGCGGTCGCCTCGGTGGCGTCCGGCGTCCGCAGCCACGTCCCGCGGCCGCCGGCCGTGCCGATCAGTCCGACCAGCGCCGACTCGGCCGCGGCGACACCGCACACGGCGGCCGACAGCAGCCGGGGCCCGAGCGGGCGCAGCACCGGCACCGCCAGCACGGCGAAGCCCGCCTCCCCCGCCAGCGCGCCCAGGGACCAGGCGATCCCCGCCGCATCCGTGCGGCCCCATCCCTGGACGCTGAGGGCGCCGAGGGCGACGAGCGCCGCCCCGTACAGGACCCGGCGTCGGGGCCGCCGGCCCTCCTGGAGCGGCACGAGCACCGCCACGACGACCGGCGCGCAGCCCACGAAGACACCGGGAACGGCGGGTTCGGCGGTGCGCTCGGCGGCGAGCACCGCGAGGTTGAAGCCGACCATGCCGACGGCCGCGAGCAGCGCGAGGCGCCCCCACTGGCGGACCGTGAGCCGCCGCAACGGGGCGGCACCGCCCCGGCCGAGGAGGGGCAGCAGAAGGCCGCAGGCCAGGCCGTAGCGCAGGAACTGGCCGCCCGCGTACGGGTAGTGGCCCATCACGCTGTTGGCGGTGAAGGAGGCTCCGACGAGGACGCAGGCGAGGGCGGCGAGCAGCGCGCCCCGGGTGGTGGTGACGTTCATGACTCCGACGCTAGGAACGGATGTGGTCCGGTTTAAGGTCCACTTCCATGACGTCATCGGGGACCAATCGGGCGGTGCCGGGGGTCGGTCGCGAGAGGTCGGGGGTGGTACCGGGGGCCGAAGGTGAGGAACCGGGGGCGGCTCCAGAAGCCGCTCGCGAGGGGCCGGGGGCCGATCATGAGGAGCCGGAGGCCGCGGCGGCCGGACCGGCACCCGCGTCGGCCGCCTGGGAGCTGCTGCTGCCGGCCGTCGCCGCACCGCCACGCGCGCGGGGGCGGACCCTTCAGACCGGGCTGCGCGAGGCCGTCCGCTCCGGACGGCTCGCTCCGGGCACCCGGATGCCGTCCAGCCGTGCGCTCGCCGCCGACCTCGGCGTGTCACGGGGGCTGATCACGGAGGCGTACGAACAGCTGACGGCGGAGGGCTACTTGCGCAGTGGCCGCGGTGCCGGCACCTGGGTCGGCGGAGCGGCCCGAGCGGTCGGACCACGCGCGCGTGACCGTGCGCCGCGGCCCGCCGGGGTGCGGGCCGACTTCGTTCCGGGAACCCCCGACCTGTCGCTGTTCCCGCGCTCCGCGTGGGCCGCGGCGCACCGGGCGGTACTGGCCGAACTGCCCAACCGCGCACTGGGCTACCCGGATCCGCGCGGTCTGCCCGGGCTGCGGACCGCGCTCGCCGGACTGCTCGCGCGCCGCCGGGGCGTGGTCGCGGACCCGGAGCGGATCGTCGTCGTCTCCGGGGTCGCCCAGGCGATGACGCTGCTCGGGCTCGTGCTCCACGCGCGCGGGGCCCCCGCCGTGGGCGTGGAGGACCCGGGCAGCCCGGAGCACGGCGCGCTGTTCGCCTCGGCCGGCGTCCGCACCGTACCGCTGCCGCTCGACGCCGAGGGTCTTGCAGTCGGGCCGCTCACGGCATCGGGTGTACGGGCGGTGGTGACGACGCCCGCCCACCAGTTCCCCACGGGGCTGGCGTACTCGGCCCGGCGCCGGGCCCAACTCCTCGACTGGGCGCGGTCCGTGGACGGGATGGTGATCGAGGACGACTACGACGGCGACTTCCGCTACGACCGTGCCCCCGTGGGCGCCCTCCAGGGTCTCGACCCCGAGCGCGTCGCGTACACGGGCTCGGTCAGCAAGTCGCTCGCCCCGGGACTCCGGCTCGGCTGGCTCCTCGTCCCGGGGTCCCACGTCGAGGAGGTGGTCGAGCGCAAACGCACCATGGATCTCGGCAACCCGGTCCTCGACCAGGCGCTCCTGGCCCGTTTCGTGGAGCGCGGCGACTACGACCGTCAGCTGCGCCGCTGCCGGAACGCCTACCGGGAGCGGCGTGACGTCCTGGTCGCGGCGCTCGAGGAACATTTTCCGGGCGCCGAGGTGTCCGGGATCGCGGCCGGGCTGCACGTCGTCGCCGCGCTGCCCGGCCGGTACGGGCCCCAGGACCGCTTCCTGGCCCGGGCCGCCGCGGCCGGGGTCGCGGTCCGGCCCTCGGCGCACTACGGAACGACGGCCGGGGACGGCGTACGGCTGGTGCTGGGGTACGCCCATCTGCCGCCCGCGCGGATACGGGACGGGGTGCGGCTGCTGGCGGACGCCGCTGGGAGCCCGGGTCCCGCTGAAGAGGCCCTCGCGCTCTGAGGCGCCTGCGCCCCGGGACGGTCCGACCCGCGACGAAGACCGGCCGGGCGCCGAGGCCGCCGTGCCCGGTCGACGGTGCCGATTCCGCGACTCCCGGGGCCGGTTGTCCACCCGGGTTGTTCACCCGGGGTTTCCGCGCGCGCTGCGGCGCACCAGTAGGTGTGGCTCTGCACACTGGCCGAATCCGTCTCCGGAGGCGTATCCATGGCGCACCGTCCGCCCAACTCGTTCCCCGACCGACGCAGCCTGCTGCGCGGCTCCCTGGCCGCGTCGGCGGCACTGGCCCTGCCCACCACCCTCGGCGCGGCACCGGCCTTCGCCCTGTCCGGCCGGCCGAGGGCGGGCTGGGGCGTCCAGACCGGGGACGTGACCGCCGACTCCGGTCTGGTGTGGGTCCGTTCCGACCGGCCCGCACGGATGATCGTCGAGACGTCGGCGACCGCCTCCTTCCGTGCCCCGCGCAGATGGCACGGTCCGCTGCTGGGCGCGGACACGGACTTCACCGGGACGACCCGGCTGCGCGGGCTGCCGTCCGGCGAGCAGATCCACTACCGCGTCCTGCTCGCCGACCCCGACGACCCCCGGCGCACCGGCGAGCCGGTGAACGGCACGTTCCGGACCGTTCCCAAGGGACGGCGGGGCGGTGTGCGGTTCCTGTGGTCGGGCGACCTGGCCGGGCAGGGCTGGGGCATCAACCCGGACATCGGCGGCTACCGCATCTACGACGCGATGGCCCGCCTCGACCCGGACTTCTTCCTGTGCAGCGGCGACAACATCTACGCGGACGGCCCGATCTCCGCGACGGCCGCGCTCCCCGACGGCGGCACCTGGCGGAACGTCACCACCGAGGAGAAGTCCAAGGTCGCCGAGTCGCTGGCGGAGTTCCGCGGGAACTTCCGCTACAACCTGCTGGACGAGAACCTCAGGAGGTTCAACGCCCAGGTGCCCTCGGTGATCCAGTGGGACGACCACGAGGTGCGCAACAACTGGTACCCCGGCGAGGTGATCGCCACCACGGACACGCGCTACACGGAGAAGAGCGTCGACGTCCTCGCGGCCCGGGCCCGGCGCGCGTTCGGCGAGTACTTCCCGGTGTCGACACTGCGGCCCGGCGACAAGGGCGGACGGGTGCACCGGGTCCTGCGGCACGGTCCGCTCCTGGATCTGTTCGTCCTCGACATGCGCACGTACCGCAACGCCAACTCGCCGGACGACCAGACCACGGATCCGCAGGGGATCCTCGGCGCGGAGCAGTTGGAGTGGCTGAAGCGTGAGCTGTCACGCTCGCGGGCGGTGTGGAAGGTGATCGCCGCGGACATGCCGCTCGGGCTCGTCGTGCCCGACACGACCGAGGGCCGGCCGAACTTCGAGGCCGTGGCGCAGGGCGACCCCGGTCGGCCGCTGGGACGTGAGCTGCAACTGGCCGAGCTGCTGCGGTTCGTCAAGCACCGCCGGATCACGGGCACCGTGTGGCTCACCGCCGATGTGCACCACACCTCGGCGCAGCACTACCAGCCGTCGCGGGCGGCCTTCACGGACTTCGAGCCGTTCTGGGAGTTCGTCTCGGGTCCGCTGAACGCCGGGGCCTTCCCGGCGAGCGCGCTGGACGGCACCTTCGGTCCGGAGCGGGTGTTCGTGAAGGCCCCGGTCGCCTCGAACGTCTCGCCCGCCGGGGGCTACCAGTTCTTCGGCGAGGTCGACATCGACGGGGACAGCGGCGAATTGACGGTGCGGCTCCGCGAGCAGGACGGGACCGTGCTCTTCACCCAGGTACTCCAGCCCGGGCGCGTGGGCCAGTAGGGGCGTCCGGCCGAGGGCGTCGGACCACCGCGCCCTCGGCCCGCCGAGCAGCGTCCGGGACCCGGTCCCGGGCGCGGTTCGGCGGGCCTCGGAGCGGGCCGTCGGAGAGCAAGTTCGCGCAGGTCAGCGGCCGTTGTCAGTGGTCGACTCTACGGTTTTTCCATGACGCGATCGTTGCAGGCCGTGGCCTACACCCGACCCTCCGCGCTGGAGTCCGCCCCCGGCGGCCGGCGGCTGGGCCTCGAGACCTCACGGGGCTCGACGCCCAGGGGGACCGAGGACCATCCGCGGTTCTTCGCGGGCTTCCTGACCTCGCCTCAGGCGGCGGCCGCGGGGCTGCTGGCGGTGGCGGACGTGGCGGCCGCGCGCTACTACCAGCCGCAGCTGCGGGCGTCCCTGGACCCGGTGGTCACGGGCAACGGCGACCGTCTGCGGTTCGAGTCCTTCTCCGGCTGCGGCGGGGTGTACGCGCGTCTGGACGTCCTGTCCCGGGGTCTCGACGGTGACGAGATCGGACACGGGACGACGAACGTCGACGTCAACAACCCGCTGCGCGAGGCTCTTTCCCGCATCGGGACGGACGATCCGCTGCACCTCCGGGTCGGCCCCGACGAGATGGCCGTGACCACGCTGGACGGACCGGTGGTGGAGAAGAAGGTGCCGCTGCCCGACCGCTGGCTGCGGGGATTCGCCGAAGCCCAGGTGACGGCGGCGGGTTTCGACCTGCGGGCCGAGCCGTCCGCGGCCGAGGCCGTGCGTTTCCTGCGCTCGCTGCCGCGCGGTTCGGGGCGCGGCGGTTCGGGCGGTGCCCAGTGGGTGGTGCCCGCGGGCCGGGGACTGCGGCCGACGACCCGGCCCGTTCCGGGAGCCGTGTGTCTGCCGGGACCCGACCGGCTGGTCGCGCTCCAGCGGGTGCTCCGTCACGCGACGGCCCTGCGTGTGTACGGCCCGCCGGTCACCGCGGGCACCACCGCCAAGGCCTGCGCCTGGGAAGCCGTCCTGCCCGGAATGCGGCTGACGCTCACCCTGTCGCCGGACGCCTCCCGGGGCTTCTCCGGGGAGGGCGGGGTCCTGGACGCCCTCGCCACGGACGAGGCCGCCGAGGACGCCGAGCTGATCGCGGTGCTGCTGGCCTGGGAGCCGCGTGTCGACATCGGCGACCTGGCCGCGGCCTCGGGCCTGTCGGCCGAGCGGGTGCGGGCCGCCCTGGTCCGACTGGGCACATCGGGACGCGTGGGGTACGACACCGCGGAGGCCGCCTACTTCCACCGCGAACTGCCCTACGACGCGGGGCGGGCCGAGCGGCACAACCCGCGTCTGCGGTCGGCTCTGGCCCTGGTGGCGGCGGGCGCGGTCGCGCTGGACGGAGCCATCGGCACGGTCACGGCGGACGACGGGCATGTGCACCGGGTCCGCGACGACGGGGGAACGCTGAGCTGTTCCTGCCTGTGGTGGGCCACCTACCGGGGAGGCCGGGGGCCGTGCAAGCACGCGCTCGCGGTACGGATGGCACGGCGCGGCGCGGGGGCCGGGCAGGGCGACGGTCCTGATCCGGCCTCGCGTCCGCCCACGCGCGGGCACGAGGACGGTCCGGACGTCCGGGTCGACGGGAGCGAGGGGCGATGAGCGGGGAAGCACTGCTGGAGGCGGTACGGGCGGGGCGGACGGTCGAGGCCGCCGGTCTCCTGGACGGGATGACCGACGGTGAACGCCGCTCCTGTCTGCCCGCGTTGAACGAACTGCGCAAGGGTCTGCGGTCGTCGCAGTGGACCTGGGCGTCCAGGGGCACCGCCGCCGCGCTGCACGCGGCGGGAGCGGCGTGCCACACGGGCGCCGCCGGCGCGGCTACCTGGATCGCCGGGGCCGACATGCGGTGGTCCCAGGCCTCCCCCGGTGTCCTGCTCCATGTGCTGGGCGACCGCGAGACCGACTGGCTGGCCGATCTGACGCACCGCCTGGCCGCCCGGCCGGTGACCTCGCGGATCCCGTTCGAGCTGTTGTCGGGGCTCGTGGGGCTGTCCGGCTGCGAGGTGCCGACGACCGACGCCTATGTGCGGGGGTGGTTCGAGCACATCGGCGCATCGTGGCGCGGCGGGCGCTCCGTGGTGCAGCGGCTGCGCCGGGACCCGCACCTTCCCGTGATGGTCGCCGCGCTGTTCGAGTCGCCCGAGGCCATGGGGCAGCTGACCTGGATGTTCGACCAGGGCCCTGGCAACTGGTACGACGCTCTCGCCGAGCTGACCGCCGAGGGCGTCCTGGACCGGAAGGTCCTGCTGGACCTGTGCGTCGCGCGGCTGCTGCGCGGTGGCGCCCCGGCCGAGCAGCGGGTCTTCCTGCGGCTGCTGACGTCGCTGGCGCCGACCCGTGAGGAGGAGCGGGAACGCTCCGCCGACTGGACGGCGATGGCCTGCCAGGCGATACCGGCCGTCGCCTGGCACGCGCAGGCGGTGCTCGCGGCTCTCGTGCTGGACGGCGAGCTGACCACCGGGGAGCTGGCCGAGATGTCCTCGGGGGTCCTCTTCCGCACCGAGAAGAAGCTGGTGCGCACCCAGCTCGTGCTGCTGGGGAAGGTCCTCAAGCGGGATCCGTCCACGGCGTCCGTCCTGCTGCCCGTGGTCGCGGAGGCCTTCGGGCACGAGGACACGGACGTGCAGGAGCGCGCGCTCAAGCTGGTGGAGCGCCATGTCGCCGCGCTGCCCGTCCAGGACGGCGGCCGGGCGCGCGTCGGCGAGCTCTGCGCCGACCTGAGCCCGGGGCTGCGGTCCCGGGCGCTGCGCCTCCTCGGCATCGAGGATCCCGGCACCGGCGGGACGGTCCATGACGAGGTGCTGCCGCCCGTTCCGGAGCGGACCCGGCCGGCGGCCGCGCCGGAGTCGGTGGCCGAACTGGCCGAGGAGGTCGGCGCGTTGCTGGCCTCCGGGGGCGGGGTCGCCACGTTCGAGCGTGCCCTGGACGGCCTGGTCCGCCACGCCCACGGGGACCGGGAGAAACTGCTGGAGGCCCTCGGACCCGTGGTCGCGCGGTGCTGGTGGAAGGACCGCGATCCGGGCTACCCGGTGGTGGACCGGGTCTTCCGTGAGTCCGCAGGAGGTCTCGAGATCGTCCTGGCGTCGCTGTTCGAGCAGGTCAGCATGCACACGCTTCATGCGGCGGTGCAGAAGGGATCGACGACCGGGACCTGCCACCACAGCGCGCTCTCCCACGCCGTCGACGCCCGTCTCTGGGAGGCGGCCTTCCGGCTCCGCACCGACCCGATGCCGTTCCTGCTGGCCACACCGAGCTGGGACACCGGGCTGCTGGAGCCCGACGACCTGGTGGCGCGCCTCGCCGAGTACCGACGCCTCGACGCCCGGCCGGGACAGGCCGACTTCGCGCAGGCGCTGCTGCGCGTGCGGCGCGACGATCCCGCGGCCGCCGCGGCGTCCGCGGCGAGGGCCCGTGCGATCGGCAGCCCCGAGGGCTCCCGGCTGGCCCAGTGGTTCACGGCCGAGGAGCCGCTCCTCCCCACGGGTCGGCGGCGGACCTCGGGAGCCCGGATCCTGCTGGAACTGGGCGAACTCGAGGAGATACAGGGCCTGTTCCCCAAGGAGTTCAGGCTCCTGGGGCGCCCCCTGACGGTGTTCAAGGACCACCAGTACTGCCGGCACTGGAACTTCGGCGAGCAGCGGCACTGGCCGGCCGTCGTACCCGGACGACGGGAACTGGTGGCGGCGCGGCTGCTGAGCGACCTTTCCACGGCCGCCGTGGAGGACACCCGTATGAACGCGGCGCTGCTGCCGCTGCTCGCCGAGGCCGACGGCCCGGCGGGCGAGGCGCTGCACCTGTGCCTGGCGTACGGGCTCGGGGCCCGGCGGTCCGAGGACCGGCTCGCCGCCGTGGACGCGCTGCTGGTCCTCGCCGCCCGGGGACAGCTCGACGCCGGACGGCTCGGCGCGGACCTCGCGGAGCTGGTACGCAGGGACGCGCTGAAGAAGTCCCGGCTGGCCGAGTCGCTCCGCACGGCGGCGGCCACGGGCGCGTACGCCACCGCCTGGTCGGTGCTGTGCGGCCTGCTTCCGGACCTGCTGGCCGGTCTCGCCGCCGACGGGGCGGGCGCCAATGCGGCGCACGGGCTCGGTGACCTGCTGGCCGTCGCCGCCGACTGCGCCGAACGGTCCGGGGCCCGGGGTGATCTCGCGCATCTCGCGGAGACCGCCGAGCGGCGCGGCTCGTCCAGGATGGTGACCCAGGCCCGGCGGCTGCGGACCGCCCTCACGCGGGAGGCCGCCGCCTGACCGCAACGGGCTCCCGGCCGGCGGCTCTGACCAGGTGGGCAGTTGAGCCCTCGGAGGCGAGGCAAAAGACCCGTAAAAAGAACTGCAAATAGGACAGAATGACACTTAACCGATCAGTCACAAAGCGTTCGTGATCACGCAACACCATTCCTTCACAGTGACTGTATGACTCAAGACATGTCTGATGTGACGCGTGCGAAGCAGGGACGGCCCGTTCACCACTGGCGACGGGACCTCGTCGAACTCGCCGCGCTGTTCACGGCCGTGGCGGTCGCGGACGGTGTGGCGAACCTGATCGGGCACGGGCCCGACGGTCCCGCGCTGCTGGCGATCTCGGCGGTGCTCCTGGTCGCCACCGCCGGATTCCACACATGGTGGGCACGGCGCCACGGTCACGCGCCGCCGCCGGGCGATACCGGCGCCCGGCCGCCCTCCGAGGGGCGAGCGGGCGGACTCCGCGGAGCGGACGGGCTTCCCGGTCAGGACGCGGCGGGCTCCGCGCCGCTGGCCGGGGTGGAGGCGACCGTGCTGCTGCGCATGCGTACGACGGTGAAGGACGCGCCGGGTTCTCTCGCCGCGCTCTGCACCGCGCTCGCCCGGCTCCGGGTCGACATCCTGAGCCTCCAGACGCACCCGCTGGCGGACGGAACGGTCGACGAGTTCCTGCTGCGCGCACCCGCGGAGCTGGCCACGGCCGAGATCACCCGCGAGGTGGCGCGGGCGGGCGGCTCCGCGACCTGGATCGAGCGGGCCGACGCCCACGACCTGGTGGACGCGCCGACCCGGGTACTCGGCCTGGCCACCCGCACCGCCCTGGACGCCTCCGAACTGCCGCTCGCGCTCCGTCAGTTGCTCGGCCGGTGCACGATCCGTTCGCTGCCCGCCACCTCCCCCGTCTCCGGCCGGGCGACGGAGGGGGCTCCCGTGGAGGGGGCGCTGGAGGACACGGTGATGCGGCTGCGCGCCCCTGAGGGCGGAGTGATCACGGTGGAGCGGCCGTATCTGCCGTTCACCCCGACCGAGTTCGCCCGGGCCAGGGCACTGGTCGAACTCGACGCCCGACTCGGTCCCCGCGTTCCGCGCGGCCAGGACATGCTGACGCTGCCCGAGGGCAACCCGATCACCGTGCAGCGGGCCGACGTCTCCGACCTCCAGGCCGCCAAGGCGATGCACGAGCGCTGCTCGCCGCGCACGCTGAGCATGCGGTACCACGGCCCGGTCGGAGACGCGGACCGGTACCTCAACCACCTGCTCAGCCCGAGTTTCGGGCGCACCCTCGCCGTCCGGACGGCCTCGGGCAGGATCGTCGGGCTCGGCCATCTCCTGTGGGACGGCGACGAGACGGAGGTCGCGCTGCTCGTCGAGGACGAGTGGCAGCGGCGCGGTATCGGCATGGAACTGCTCGGACGGCTGGTGGCGATGGCCGTCGAGGCCGACTGCGCGAGCGTGTACGCCGTCACGCAGGCGTCGAACACGGGCATGGTCGCGGCCATGCGCGGCCTCGGCCTCCCGCTCGACTACCAGATCGAGGAGGGCACCCTGGTCATCACGGCCCGTCTGGACACGACGCCGGCCGCCCCGCAGCTGCCCTACGCCCACGGTCACGCCCAGCACGGCACGGCACGGGGATGACACCCCGGGACTAGCCCGGGAACCGGCCGAACACCTGGGCCCGGCGGTCACCGCACGCGCCGCGGACACGGCTGACGCAAAGGACACAAAGGGCGCGTCCCCGGCACCACCCGGTGCCGGGGACGCGCCCTCCCCCCGTCCTGTCACCGCCCGCCGGGGCCGCCGAGGGCCGCGTCGAGGTCGGTCCACAGGTCGTCCACGTCCTCCAGGCCGACCGACAGACGCAGCAGCTTGTCGCTGACGCCCGCGCCGTGGCGGTCCTCCGTGGGAACGATGCGGTGGCTTATGGAGGCCGGGTGCTGGATGAGGCTGTCGACGCTGCCGAGGCTCACGGCGGGGGTGACCAGCCGGACTCCGGCGATCACCTCGTGCGGGTCGCCGTGCACCTCGAACGCGATCATGGCCCCGCCGATGCGCGGGTAGTGGACCCGCGAGACGCGCGGGTCGGCGGCGAGCCGGCGGGCCAGTTCCGCGGCGTTCGCGGAGGCGGCCCGGACCCGGACGGGCAGGGTGGACAGGCCGCGCAGCAGCAGATAGCCGGCCAGCGGGTGCAGGACGCCTCCCGTCGCGAACCGCACCTGGCGCAGCTTGCGGGCGAAGTCCTCGTCGCAGGCGACGACGCCCGCCATGACGTCCCCGTGCCCGCCGAGATACTTGGTGGCGCTGTGCAGGACGAGCCGCGCGCCGCTCTCGGCGGGGCGCTGCAGGACCGGGGTGGCGAAGGTGTTGTCGGCGAGGAGCGGGACGGACCCGCAGGCGTGCGCCACGGCACGGAGGTCGAGTTCGGCGAGCGTCGGGTTGGCCGGGGACTCCACCATCACGAGCCCGGTGTCGGGACGCAGCGCGTCGGCGATGCCGGCCGGGTCGACCCAGGTGACCTCGGAGCCGAGCAGTCCGGCGGTCAGCAGGTGGTCGCTGCAGCCGTACAGCGGGCGCACGGCGACGACATGGCGCAGGCCCATCGCGTTGCGGACGAGGAGGACGGCGCTCAGGGCGGCCATGCCGCTCGCGAAGGCGACCGCGCTCTCGGTGCCCTCGAGACGGGCGAGAGCGGTCTCGAAGCGGGCGACGGTCGGATTGCCCAGGCGGGCGTAGACCGGCGGGCCCTCGGGCTCGGCGCCCTCGGCCGCGAAGGCGTCGATCCGGGCGGCCTCGCCGCGGCTGTCGTACGAGGGGTAGGTGGTGGACAGGTCGATCGGGGCCGCGTGCAGCCCCAGAGCGGCCAGATCCTCCCGGCCGGCGTGCACGGCCTCCGTGGCCAGCGCCCGGGCCGGAGCCGCGACGGCCCGGCCGTTCCCGCTCAGGTCGTCCTGCGCGCCGAGCGCGCCCTGCGTGTCGTACACAACGGAGTCCATGCGGCGAAGCCTGAACACCGGGCGGGCCCCCGGCGCAGAATCCCGTGTTACGTTCGCGCCATGGCCGATTCTGTCGTACTCGATCCGGTGGATCTTCATCTGCTGCGACTGTTGCAGAACGACGCACGGACGACCTACCGCGATCTGGCGGCACAGGTCGGCGTCGCGCCGTCGACCTGCCTCGACCGGGTGACCCGGCTGCGGCGGGCGGGAGTGATTCTCGGCCATCAGCTGCGGCTTGACCCGGCGAAGCTCGGCCGGGGCCTCGAGGCGCTGCTGTCCGTGCAGGTGCGACCGCACCGGCGCGAACTCGTGGGTCCGTTCGTCGACCGGATCCGACTGCTGCCGGAGTCGCGGACCGTCTTCCATCTGACCGGACCCGACGACTACCTCGTGCATGTCGCGGTCGCGGACATGGCGGACCTGCAGCGGCTGGTGCTCGACGAGTTCACCTCGCAGCGCGAGGTGGCCCGGGTCGAGACGCGGCTGATATTCCAGCAGTGGGACTGCGGCCCGCTGCTGCCTCCCGCCGTTCCGGGCCCGTCGTCCCCGGCCAAATCCGGCTGATGCGGTGAGAAGCCCGGTTGCCCGGGCTGACGCGGCGCCCGTGCCCGTATGAGGATGTGCGCATGTCAGAGACGAAGAACCCGCTGCCCCGAGAGGTCGCCGACACCTATGTCGACGAGCTCGTCGCCCTCGACCCGGTTCTCGGTACGTACCTCGGTGTGAAGGAGAGTCACGGCAGGCTGCCCGACAATTCGCCCGCGGGCCAGGAGGCCGTCGCCGAACTGGCGCGGGTGACCCTCGCGCGGCTGGACGAGGCGGAGCTGCGGCCGGGCGCCGACCGTGACATCGAGCGCCGCTGCGCCCGGCTGCTGCGGGAGCGGCTCACCGCCACGCTCGCGGTGCACGAGGCCGGCGAGGGCCTGCGGGCGGTCGGCAACCTGCACACGCCGGTGCACTCCGTGCGAGAGGTCTTCACCCTGACGCCCACGGAGACCGACGAGGACTGGGCCACGGTCGCGCGGCGGCTGCGGTCGGTGCCGGACGCGTTCGCCGGCTACCGGGAGTCCCTCGCGCTCGGACTGGACCGCAAGCTGTTCGCCGGACCGCGCCCGACCGCGACCTTCGTCGAACAGCTCACGGAATGGTCGGACACGGACGGAGAGGGTCTCGGCTGGTTCGAGGTCTTCGTCTCGGCGGGGCCCGACTCCCTGCGCGAGGAGCTGGACGCGGCGGCCCGGGTCGCCACGGAGGCGGTCGTCGGCCTGCGGGACTGGATGCGGGACGTGTACGCGCCCACGATCGAGGGCTCGCCGGACACCGTGGGCCACGAGCGGTACGCGCGGCTGGCCCGCTACTTCAACGGCACGGATCTCGATCTTGACGAGGCCTACGCGTACGGCTGGGCCGAGTACCACCGGCTCCTCGCCGAGATGAGGACCGAGGCCGAGAAGATCCTGCCCGGCGCGGCGACCCCCTGGGTGGCCCTCGCGCACCTCGACGAGCACGGCCGGCACATCGAGGGCGTGGACGAGGTCCGGCAGTGGCTCCAGGGGCTGATGGACGAGGCGATCGCGGCCCTGGACGGCACCCACTTCGAACTGGCCGAGCCCGTGCGGAGGGTGGAGTCCCGCATCGCCCCGCCCGGCGGCGCGGCGGCCCCCTACTACACCGCCCCGTCGCAGGACTTCTCCCGTCCCGGGCGCACCTGGCTGCCCACGATGGGGCAGACCCGCTTCCCCGTCTACGACCTCGTCTCGACCTGGTACCACGAGGGCGTGCCCGGCCATCACCTCCAGCTGGCGCAGTGGGCGTACGTCGTCGACGACCTGTCCCGCTACCAGGCGACGGTGGGCATGGTCAGCGCCAACTGCGAGGGCTGGGCCCTGTACGCGGAGCGGCTGATGGACGAACTCGGCTTCCTCACGGACCCGGAGCAGCGGCTCGGCTATCTCGACGCGCAGATGATGCGGGCCGCCCGGGTCATCGTCGACATCGGCATGCACCTGGAGCTGGAGATCCCGGCCGACTCTCCGTTCCGTCCGGGCGAGCGGTGGACGCCGGAGCTGGCGCAGGAGTTCTTCGGCGCGCACAGCAGCCGGCCGGCCGACTTCGTGGAGAGCGAGCTGACCCGGTATCTCACGATGCCCGGCCAGGCCATCGGCTACAAGCTCGGCGAGCGCGCCTGGCTGCTGGGCCGCGCGAACGCGCAGAAGCGCCGGGGTGACGCCTTCGACGCCAAGGCCTGGCACATGGCCGCGCTGTCGCAGGGGTCCCTGGGGCTGGACGACCTGGTGGACGAGCTCTCCCGGCTCTGACGACCCTGACGGCGCTCACGACTCCGACAGCGCCCGGCGCGCGGTGGCCGGCTCCCGGCCGCCGCGCGCATCACCGGCACCCGTCGACGTCGGGAGCGCTCCGGCCCGGTCGGGGCCCTGACGTCAGCGGATCAGAACGTCACACCGGGAGCCGACGTAGTTGCACGAGCCCCACCCAGGTCTCGGGTCCCGGTTCGACGCGGGCCGCGCGGACCCCGTACCGGCCCGGCTCCAGCCGCACCCTGAGGTGATCCGTGCTCGCGGACGCGTTGCCCGGCCAGGTGGCGTCGAAGAGGACGACGGGTCCCGGCACCTTCCACTCCACCTCCGGCTCCCAAGCGGCGCGGGCCAGCGCCGCCGGGACGACGGCGAGCAGTTCGTCCTCGGACTCGGCGGCGCACCAGCGGACGAAGACGCCGTGCTCGGGGAGGTAGGTGGTGGAGGCGGGGTCGTCGCCGAGGACCAGGGCCCTGGTGTCGCCCACGGGCAGGAGTCCGATGAACCCGTCGACGTCACAGGCCCGGTCGTAGTCGCAGGACAGGTCGTCGCCGTCGGCCCCCGACCAGAACGGGAGCACCGTCTCCGGAACCGCTATGAGCGGCCCGCCGCCCGACTCCACCCACCGCACCGCACCCGGGTCCGCGTAACTTGGCATGCGCAGAAGCTACACGGCGCCCGACCGCCCTCGGACGGCAGGCAGCCGCCGGTGTCCGGATCCGGACACCGGCGGCAACTCGGCTGCGGAAAAGGCCCGTTCAGCCTCGGCCCCGAGGTCAGCAGCCGCAGTCCTCCGCGTCCACGGGTGCCGTCAGCGGGTCCGCGGCGCGGCCCTCGCGCCCCTCCCAGGTCTCGAACTCGAAGCCCTCGCGGGCCCAGTACTCGAAGCCGCCGAGCATCTCCTTGACCTGGAAACCGAGTTCGGCGAGGGCGAGGGCGGCGCGGGTCCCTCCGTTGCATCCGGGTCCCCAGCAATAGGTGACGACCGGAACGGACTTGTCCAGAAGCCGCTCGGCCTGCTCGGGGATGAGGGCGGTGGGCAGGTGGACCGCGCCCGGGATGTGTCCCTGGTCCCAGGACGCGGTGGAACGGGAGTCGAGGACGACGAACCCGGGGTCGCCGCCGGCCGCGAGGGCGGCGGCCACGTCGGACACGTCCGCGTGGAACGCGAGGCTCGCGCCGAAGTAGGCGGCGGCCGCGGCCGGGGAGGCCGGCGGGACCCGCAGGACGGGGTTCGCCGCCGGGGTCGTCGACGGGGAACCGGTCACCGTGCCGTTCGTGATGCCCTCGGCAGTCGCAGTCATGGCCTGGCCTTTCCTTGCTCTGTCGCCCCGCCGGACGGATGCCGCCCTTGCCATCCCGGCACTTCCTGCGCACCGTGTTCCGCGGGACTTCCCGGGAAGAAATCTACGGGCGACGGCCCGGCTCCTGAAGTGACGATCCACGGCTGTGCGGTTGATCGGCCGGGGATTCCCCTGGTATGCATCGGGGATGACCGCGTATTCCCCGGACGCCACCGACTGGCGCATCCTCGACGTCCTCCAGCGCGAGGGCCGGTCCAGTTTCGCCGAGCTGGCCCGGGCCGTCTCCATGTCACCGAGCGCGGTCACCGAGCGGGTGCGGCGCCTGGAGGAGGCGGGTGTGATCCAGGGGTACGCGGCCGTCGTCGACCCCGAGCGTCTGGGCCTGCCGATCATGGCGTTCGTCCGGCTCAGGTACCCGAACGGCAACTACAAGCCGTTCCACGACCTCGTCGAGGTCACGCCCGAGATCCTGGAGGCGCATCACGTCACGGGCGACGACTGCTTCGTCATCAAGGTCGCGGCACGGTCGATGGCCCACCTGGAGACGGTGTCGGGCAAGATCGGCACACTCGGCTCCGTGACGACGAGCGTCGTCTACTCCTCGCCCCTGCCCCGTCGGCCACTGGGGCAGTGAGCCGCTGAGCCGCTGCGGAGCCAGCCCGAAGGGGGCGAGGCACCGGGGCGCGGCGCCCTGGTGCGGACCCGGCGTGCGCAGCCCGGGCACGGAACCGGGGCGCGTGAAGAGGCCGCCCGCAGCCGAGTCGTCCGGCTGCGCACGCCACCGGTCACAGCACCGGTCACACCCGGCTCACGCCTCCGCGCCCCGCTGCCGTACGACCGACCCCGTCCTCCCCTTCACGACCTCCAGCTGCGCGTGGATGCGGCGGCGCAGGTCGCCGACGTGGCTGACGATGCCGACGCTGCGGTCGCGTTCGCGCAGCGAGTCGAGGACGTCGAGCACCTCGTCGAGGGTCTGGTCGTCGAGGCTGCCGAAGCCCTCGTCGATGAAGAGCGTGTCGAGCCGCACTCCGCCTGCCTCGTCGGTGACCACGTCGGCGAGGCCGAGGGCCAGGGCGAGGGAGGCGAAGAAGGTCTCGCCGCCCGAAAGCGTCGCCGTGTCCCGCTCGCGCCCGGTCCAGGCGTCCACCACGTGCAGTCCGAGCCCGCTGCGGCCGCGGCCCGCCCGGTCGTCGGAGTGCACGAGGGTGTAACGACCGGAGGACATCCGCTGGAGCCGGACGGTCGCGGCGGCCGCGACCTGTTCCAGCCGGGCGGCGAGCACGTACGCCTCCAGACGCATCTTCCGTTCGTTGTCCGCCGACGTGCCGGCCGCGAGTCCGGCGAGCCGGGCCACGCGGTCGTAGTCCTCGCGCAGCGGGGCGAGCCGCCGGGCCCCTTCGGTCGCGCGGGCGGAGAGTGCGTTCAGCTCGGCGCAGCGCCGGCCCGCCGCGTCCTGGGCGGAGGCGGTGTCCCGCAGTCGTCGCGCGGCGGACTCGGCGGCCCGTTCGGCGGCGGGCAGGTCGACGGCCGGGCGCCGGGCGGCGGCCGCGGTGTCGGCCTCGGCGAGCACGGCCCGTACCGAGGACTCCTCCAACTGCCACTCGTCCAGCCGCCGCTGGAGATCACGGTGGGCCTGGGCGTCGAGCATCGCGGCGGCCGCGGCGGCCGGGGTCTCGAAACCGGCGCGGAAGGCCGCGTCGGCCAGACGCGCGTCGGCGTCCTTGAGGCGCCGTGCGACGTCCTCGGCCGCCCGGACCCCGTCGGCGGCCTCGGTGAGCAGCGCGACCTGGCGTTCCAGCTGGGTGGCCCGCTCGGTCACGCTCGCGGCGGCGCCCCGGGCCTGCTCCAACTCCTGTTCCAGCGAGGTCTTCTCGCGGTCGAGCGAGTCCCGGTGCGAGGCTCGCGCGGCGACCCGCCGGGCGGCCTCCTGCCGGTCGGTCAGCCGCCGCTCGTGCTCCCGCTCGGCCCGCTCGCGCGCCTCGCGGGCCGCGTGCAGCCCGGAGGCCACGGCACGGGCCTCGGCGTGCAGCCGGTCCAACTCCTCGGCCTGCTCGGCGAGTCGCTCGGTGGGGGCGTCGCCGGCCTCGGCGGTGGCTGCGGCCAGTGCCTCGCGTACGACGCCGAGCCGGCGCTCGGCCTCGGCGCGTTCCTCCTCGGCGACGCGGTGGGCGGCGAGGGCCCGCTCCTCCGTCTCCCGGTCGACGTGGGCCGCGGTCTTCCGGGCGGGCGCCGGGTGTTCGGTGGCTCCGCACACGGCGCAGGACTCGCCGTCCACCAGTGCGGCGGCGAGTTCGGCGGCGATGCCCTGGAGCCGCTGTTCCTTCAGTTCCAGCCAGTGGGCGTGCGCCCGCGTCGCGTCCTCGCGCGCGGCCAGGCTCCGGGCCCCGGCGGACTCGGTGTCCCGGGCCAGTTCGTCGCGCAGCCGGGCCGCGGCCAGCCGTTTGAACGCCGGGTCGCGCTGGAGGGCGAGCTGCTCGGCGCGTGCCGCGGCCTCCTGGGCGGTGTCGATCCGGGCCTCGACCGCGGCGCGGGTCTCCTCCCAGTCGGCCAGCCAGCTCTCGGCGTCCTGGAGGACGTCGTCGTCGGCGCGTTCCTGACGGTCCAAGGAGGCGCGTTCCGTGCCGAGTTCGCCGAGGCGTCGCTCGGCGCGGCGGGCCGACTCCAGACCGCCGAGCTCCTCGGCGGCCCGGCGCGCGGCGGTCGCGAGGCCGGGCGCTCCGGCGCCGGCGAACGTGTCCGGCAGCGCGGCGCGCGCACGGGTCTCCTCGGCGGCCGCGCGCCGGTGCTCCGCCTCTGCCGCGTCGCGCAGTTCGAGCGCGGGGGTGACCGCCTCGGCCTTGCGCGCCCGCTCCATACGGGTGCGGGCCTCCCGGTGGGCGTCGGCGTGCTGTTCCAGGCGTGCGGCGCGCTCCTGGGCCTCGGTGAACCGGCGCTGGAGCCGGTCCACTTCGCGGGTGTCGGCGAGGGCGCGCTCGGCCGCCGTCTGCGCGGATTCCGCGGCCCGGCGGGCACAGCGGGCGACGGTCAGCGTCTCGCGCGCGGTGCTGCGGGCCAGCGCGGCCCAGCCGAGCACGGCAGCGGCGACTCCCGGGTCGCCCGGCGCGAGATCGGGCAGCGGCTCCTCGACCGTGGTCCCGGCGGCCTGCTGCATCCGGTGGGCGTCGGCCAGCAGCGCGGTGTCACCGGCCCGTACGTCGGCCTCGGCGGCGCGCCGGCGCTCGGCGAGGTGCTTCTCGACCTCGGCGAAGCGGTGGGTGTCGAAGAGCCGGCCGAGCAGCTTGCCGCGGGCCTCGGCGTCGGCCCGCAGGAAGCGCGCGAAGTCTCCCTGGGGCAGCAGCACGACCTGGCAGAACTGTTCGCGGCTCATGCCGAGGAGCTGGGTGACCTCCTCGCCGATCTCCTGGTGGGAGCGGCTGAGGTCCTTCCAGGTGCCGGCCGTGGAGTCGTATTCGCGGAGCCAGCTCTGGGCCTTCTCGGTGGTCGTGCCCGTGCCGCGCTTCTTGGGACGCTCCCAGGGCGGCTGCCGGGTGACCTCGAGCCGGCGTCCGGAGACGCTGAGTTCCAGGCGGATCTCGGTGCGGGTCTCCGGCGCCGCGTGATCGCTGCGCAGGCCGAGGCCCTGACCGCTCTGCCGGGCTCCGGGAACGGCTCCGTAGAGCGCGAAGCAGACGGCGTCGAGGACGGAGGTCTTGCCCGCGCCCGTCTGTCCGTGCAGCAGGAACAGTCCGGCGGCGGAGAGCTCGTCGAAGTCGACCCGCTGGGTCCCGCCGAAGGGGCCGAACGCGGTGATGTCCAGGCGGTGCAGCCTCATCGGTCTCCCTCGGTCTCCGGGCGGTCGGCCCCCTGGTGGTGCGGCGGACGGGATGTCACCGGCGGGTCTCCCGTGCGGTCTCGTCGGCGCGGACGGCGTCGAACGCGTCCCGGAGCACGACCTGTTCCCGGGGGTCGGGACCCGCGCCGCGCACATGGGTCACGAAGTCCTCGGCGATCTGCTCCTCGCTGCGGCCGGCGATCCGGCGGGCGTACGAGACGTCCGGGGCCCCCGGGGAGCGTTCGGGTTCGAAGACGAGGCTGAGCGTGTGCGGGAAGCGCCCGGCCAGCCGTGCCATGGGGTCGGCGGGCCGCACCGGGTCGGTGAGGGTCGCCTCGACCCAGGCCTCCGTGTGGCGCTCCAGGGCCGGATCGTCGAGCAGGTCCTCCAGGCGTCCGCGGAGGCGGGCGAGCGGGCGGGGCACCGGGCAGTCGATCCGCTCCGCGGCGAGGGTGCCGTCCGGGCCGAGGTCGACGAGCCACATGCTCTTGCGGTGGTCGGCCTCCGAGAAGGAGTACGGCAGTGGGGACCCCGAGTAGCGGACGCGCTCGGAGATGGTCTGGCTGCCGTGCAGGTGGCCCAGCGCGGTGTAGTCGACGCCCGCGAAGACCCCGGCGGGCACGGAGGCGACCCCGCCGACGGTGATGTCCCGCTCGCTGTCGCTCACCTCGCCGCCGGTGACGAAGGCGTGCGCGAGGACGACGGAGCGGGTGCCGGGCGCGCGGCCCGCGAGGTCGGCGCGCACCCGGTCCATGGCGGCGGCCAGCACGGCCTCGTGGCCCGCCTGCTCGACCGCGAACTCGTCCTTCACCAGGGCGGGTTCCAGATAGGGCAGGCCGTAGAAGGCGACGTCGCCGTGGGCGTCGGCCAGCACCACGGGGGTGCCGCAGCCGGCGGGGTCGGTGCGCAGATGGACGCCGGCGCGCCCGATGAGTCCGGCGCCGACGCCGAGCCGGCGCGCCGAGTCGTGGTTCCCGGAGATCATCACCGTCGGCACGCCGAGGTCGGCCAGCCGGTGCAGGGCCTCGTCGAAGAGCCGGACCGCGGCCAGGGGCGGCACCGCACGGTCGTACACGTCTCCCGACACGACCACCGCGTCGACCTCGCGCTCGCGCGCGGTCGTGACGAGGTGGCCGATGAAGCGGGACTGGGCGTCGAGCATGTTCACCCGGTGGAACGCCCGGCCCAGATGCCAGTCGGAAGTGTGCAGGAGCCTCATGATCCCCGAAGGGTAACGGCCGGGTCTGACATCACGGGCGGTTACTCCCGTATCGGCCCACCATGACCACCATCAACTCGATGACATTCATTCCGTTATGCCCGGAATGTCAGGCGTCGCCGTAGGCCTCCCCGCCCAGTTCGAACCCTGCCGTACCGGCGGTGACGTCGGCCAACCAGGCCCGGAACGCCTCCACATCGGCGTCCGGCAGTCCGATCTCGATGGTGACGGCCTCGCCGTAACGCACATCACGTACCTCGCGGCCGGTGGAGCGGAGATCGTTCTGCACCTTGCCGGCCCGCTGGTGGTCGACGGTGACCGTGGCGAGCCGGAACCGGCGGCGGGTGATCGTGCCCAGCGCGTCCAGCGCCTCGCCGACCGAGCCCCCGTACGCCCTGATCAGTCCGCCGGCGCCGAGCTTGACCCCGCCGTAGTAGCGGGTGACGACGGCCACGACGTAGCGCATGTCGCGGCGCAGCAGCATCTGGAGCATGGGGACGCCGGCGGTGCCGCCCGGTTCCCCGTCGTCGCTCGCCTTCTGCACGGCGCCGTCGGCACCGATGACGTACGCGAAGCAGTTGTGCGTGGCGTCCGCGTGTTCCTTCCTCACGGCCGCGATGAAGTCCTGGGCCTCCCGCTCGGTGGCGGCCGGGGCGAGGGCGCACAGGAATCGGGAGCGGTTGACCTCGGTCTCGTGCACGCCCGTGTGGGCCACTGTGCGGTACTCGTCCTGCATCACGCCAGCGTATGCGCTGTCCGCGCGCACCACCGACGGGCCGGACGCCCGCCCGGAGCGAGCGGGGCCCGCGGTCCGCGCGGGCGGACCGGGGTGTCACTCGGACGCGTGCCGGCCGGGCCGCCTCATTCCTTCTTGCCCCGCGGTACGACGACATCCGTCAACAGGGCGTCGCCGGGGCCGAGTTCCTGCCAGTCGGTGCCGTGCCAGACCAGGACGGCGACGGCCGAGGTCGGGAACTTCGTCCTGACCCGGCCCAGGGTGTCGTCGAAGCCGTCCCCGGCCAGTTCGAGGACCAGTTCCTCGAGTCCGGGGTTGTGCCCGACGAGCAGCAGCGTCCGTACGTGTTCCGGCACTTCGCGGACGGCCTCCAGCAGCTCCGGCACCTCCGCCCCGTACAGCCGCTCGTCGAGCTGTACGGAGGGCGGGGTGCCCCACTCGCGAGACGCCAGCTCCCAGGTCTCCCGCGCCCGTACGGCGGTGGAGCACAGCGCGAGGTCCGGCAGCAGGTCGGACTCGGCCAGGACCCGTCCGGCGGCGGGGGCGTCACGGCGGCCGCGCGTCGCGAGCGGCCGCTCGTGGTCGGGCACCCCGTCGGGCCAGGCGGACTTCGCGTGCCGCAGGACGACCAGTCTTCGCCGCGGACCCGCGGCCGCGCGCGCGTTCACAGCGACGTTCCGATCTCGCGGGTGAGTTCCAGGCCGAGCAGCCGGTCGGCGTAGGCGTACGTCTCGAAACGGGCGCCCTCCGGGATGCCGGAGGTCTCCACCGAGCGGAGCACGTCCAGCACGGCGGGTACGTCCAGGTCGTCCTCCCAGGCGGCGCGCAACCGCAGGCGTACGTCCTCGGGGACCGGCTTCGAGGGCCGCGTCGCCCATCCGGCGACGGCGGACCTCCAGCGCCCGAGCGCGCCCTCCGCATCCGCGAGCACGCCGGCGTCGAGGGTCAGCGGCACGTCCCGCGGCCGAGCGAGCAGCGCCAGCCGCAGCACGGTCGGGTCCCCGGGTGCGGCCGAGGGCCCCTGTCCGGTGCCGTCCGCCGCCGCCACTTCGACGCGCGGACCGTTCGTGGCGGCGGCCCCCTGCGCGACGACGTCGACGGTCCGCATCGCCACCGGAGCCGGTTCCGTTTCCGGGTGCTCCTCGAACGGCCGGATCCCGAGTCCGGCGGCGCGTGCCAGAAGTCCCGCCGCACCCCCGGACGCTTCCGGCGCCGCTCGGTCGCCGGCATCCCGCGGGCCGCTCGGCGCCGCCACATCGGGCGGCGAAGTGAGCGTCGCCCAGGCGGAGTTGCCTCCGACCTCCAGGGCTCGGACGAGGACGTCGGCGACCAGGAGCACGCGCAGCCCCGTGAGGTCCGCCCCGGGCGGATGGGCGTGGACGCGGACCAGACCGCGGCCGGCGGGGGCAGCGTCGACGGGTTCGCCCGTGCGGGCGTCGAGGATACGGAGCACGGGGCGAGCCTAGGCGGAGGCGGGAGTGGGTGTGGGGAGGTGGGGGGGCGTTCCGGACACGCGTGGTCTTGACAATCCGCTTCCGCCGCCGGAAGGGTGACCGACCAGTCGGTTTGAGGGAGTGGATCGTGGACGGGTTGGGCATCTCCACCACCGCCGGTGTGTTCGACGCCATCGCGGCGGGGCCGCCCGACGGCCGCCCGGTGCTCCTGCTGCACGGCTTTCCCCAGTCGGGTCTGGCATGGCGGCGGCAGATCGAGGCGCTGGCCGCGGAGGGCTGCCGTGTCGTGGCGCCCGACCAGCGCGGCTACTCCCCCGGGGTCCGGCCGGAGCGCGCGGAGGACTACCGGATCGGCCTCCTGGTCGCGGACGCCGTCGCGATCGCGGACGAGCTGGGCTGGGCGGAGTTCGACCTGGTCGGCCACGACTGGGGCGGCGCGGTGGCCTGGTGGACCGCCTCCGCCCATCCGGACCGTCTGCGCACCCTGACCGTCGTCTCCACCCCGCACCCCGGCGCCCTCGGCGAGGCACTGCGCACCGACGACGACCAGCGCGCCCGGTCCCGGTACATGACCGACTGGCGCGAGACGCCCGCGACCGAGCGGCGCCTGCTGGCCGACGACGCCGAACTGCTGCGGTCGCTCTACGCGGGGCGGGTCCCGCAGGACGCCCTGGAGGACTACGTCCGCCGTCTGTCCCGGCCGGGCGCGCTCACCGCGGCGCTGAACTGGTACCGCTCCGGGCGTCCGGACGGCACGATCGGCGTCATCGAGGTGCCTACGCTGTACGTCTGGAGCACGGAGGACACCGCGTTCGGCGCGGCTCCCGCGCGGGAGACCGGACGCTGGGTCGAAGGGCCGTACCGGTTCGAGGTCCTGCCGGGCGTCAGCCACTGGATCCCGGAGGAGGCGCCGGAGGCGCTGAACCGGCTGCTGCTCGACCACCTGCGGGCGCACGGCACCAGGAATCATCGCGCGCCCCGCACCGTTGAGGAGAGCGGCAGACCCTGACCGACCCGCATGGAGGCCGAGCGTGTACGGCGACGCAGAGACGATCCGCAGGATCCTGACCGAGCAAGGCGACACCTGGGCGATCGTCGGGCTGTCGTCGAACCAGCGGCGCGCGGCCCACGGCGTCGCCGACGTCCTCCAGCGCTACGGCAAGCGGATCGTGCCCGTGCACCCGAAGGCCGAGACCGTCCACGGGGAGCAGGGATACGCGTCGCTCGCCGACATCCCCTTCGAGGTCGACGTCGTCGACGTCTTCGTGAACAGCAACCTCGCCGGGCCCGTCGCGGACGAGGCGGTCGCCATCGGCGCGAAGGCCGTCTGGTTCCAGCTGGACGTGATCGACGAGGACGCCTACGCGCGCACGCGTGCCGCCGGGCTCGACATGGTGATGGACCGCTGCCCGGCCATCGAGATCCCGCGCCTGGGCTGAGACGAGGCGCGGGGGCCCGGCGTTCGACTCCGAGGGCCGCCCCGACGGGGGCCAAGGAAAAGGCGGTTGACGCCGTCCGCCCCGCACCGGTTTCCTGCCCTGATGCCCCTCCTTCGCATCGAAGCACCGGACGACGAGAGCCGCCTCGCGGACTGGCAGCACGTCCACAACGTGATCGTCCCGCCCGCCGCCCTGTCGCTGGACGAGGTACGCCAGCGGGTCCGGCGCTACCGCCTGGAAGTCGCCTACCTCGGTGACGTCCTCGTGGGCTGCACGACCGTCCGTCCGCCCACCGACGAGGGCGGGACGGCGACCGTGATCGCGCGCGTGCTCGCCGAGCACCGGGGCCGGGGCCACGGCGAGGAGCTGTACGCCCGCGGTCTGGAGCAGGCGCGTGCGCTGGGCGCCGGGACGATCGAGACCGTCGTCCTCGCGGCCAACGAGGACGGTCTGCGCTTCGCCCGGCGGCACGGCTTCACGGAGACCGAGCGGTACGTCCTGCCCGGCGAGAGCGCGGAGTGGGTCGACCTGAGACTGGATCCGGTCCCGTCGGCTTGAGACCGGATCCGGCTGCGTCGATGTGAGCCCGCACGGGTCGGCCTGATCCGGCACAGGTCGGCCTGATCCCGCACGGGGGCGGCCTGATCCCGCACGGGTCGGTGTGATCCCGCACGGGTCGGTGTGATCCCGTGCCGAACGCCACTGGCCCGGGGACCGGACGCGATGGCCCCGTCAGCCGCACCCGATCGCCGCCGACGCGGGCCGGGGCCGGGCCCGCTCACCGCCCCGGCCGTCACCCACCAGGGCGCTCCCGCCCGTCGTCGCCCGAGCCGTCCCTCTGCCCGGCGTCCACCCGGTCGAGGAACCCCGCGATCGTGTCGCGCAGGGCGTCGGGTGCGTCGAGCCACGGATAGTGGCCCGCGCCCGGCAGGACCGCGAGTTCGGCCCGGGGGAACAACTCCGCGACGGCGGCGGCCACACGCGGCAGCGGACCGCTGTCCAGCTCGCCCGCGACGAGCAGCACGCGGACGTCCCAGTCGGCCACGACGGCACGGGCCTCGGCGGGCCGGAAGGCACCGGGGTCCGCGTAGCGCTCGGCCGCCTCCTCGTTGTACTGCCCGACCTCGGTCTCGGCGTGGGCCAGCGCCGCCGCGTCCCAGCGGCCGTAGAAGAACGGGAGGGCCAGGTCCCAGTCGGCGTCCGTGGCGGTGCCGTCCCAGAGCCTCGTGTACGCGTCGTGGGCGCTCTCGAACCAGGGTTCCGCCTTGCGCAGGGCCGCGCCCTCCAGCCGGTGTTCCGGGGTGAAGTCGACGCCGAGGGCCCGCGCCCGTCCGGTGACCATGGTCAGGCTCCGGACCCGCTCCGGATGGCGGACCGCGTAGAGGAGCGCGAGGTCGCAGCCCGCCGAGTGGGCCAGCAGATCGACCCGGTCGAGTCCCAGGTGCGCGCGGAAGGCCTCGACGTCCTCGACCTGCCGGTCGCAGCGGTACGTCGCCGGGTCGGCCGGGAGTTCCGAGTCGCCCGTGCCCCGCAGGTCGAGCAGACACAGCCGGCGGTGCCGGGCCAGTCCGCCGAAGTCTCCCAGATAGGCGGAGGCGCGCATCGGCCCTCCGGGAAGACAGAGCAGAGGTTCGCCCTCTCCCCTTGCGTGATGCGCGAGTCGGGTTCCGTCGGGCGCGCTGAAGGTCGGCATGCGGGTCATCGTCGACGTCGACGAGCGCCATGGGCAACTCAATTGGCGGCACATCACATCTGCTGCGCCACGGGCGGGTTGTGCCGGACCGACGCGGACGTCCCGTCCCCTCGTACCGGATCGCATCATCTCGGTTCCGGATCGCCTCTCCGTCGCCGCGGGTTCTCCCGCCGTACGCCTCGGATTGCTTCCATCGGGAAGACGGACCGTGTCGGGGGCGGGCCTGCCGGCACGTCCACTGGAACGGCGGGAACAGGGAGATCAGCGGACAATCGGGGCACGGGACGAGGAGGGCCGGATGACGGAACTGCTGGCAGGGATGCGGGTGGACTACACCGACCACGACGACCCCGTACTGATCCGCCCGGACGGCAGCCCGGTGGACACCTGGCGGGAGAACTACCCCTACGAGCGCCGCATGGAGCGCAAGGAGTACGAGTGGCACAAGCGGCTCCAGCAGATCGAGCTGCTGAAGCTGCAGAGCTGGATCAAGGAGACCGGCCGGCGGCTGGTCGTGGTGTTCGAGGGGCGCGACGCGGCGGGCAAGGGCGGCACGATCAAGCGGTTCACCGAGCACCTCAACCCGCGCGGCGCCCGGGTGGTGGCGCTGGAGAAGCCGACCGAGCGCGAGCGGGGGCAGTGGTACTTCCAGCGGTACGTGGAGCATCTGCCGACCGCGGGCGAGATCGTGATGTTCGACCGGTCCTGGTACAACCGGGCGGGCGTGGAGCGGGTGATGGGCTTCTGCACCGACGACGAGTACCGGCGCTTCATGCGGCAGGCGCCCGCCTTCGAACGGATGCTCGTCGACGACGGCGTGGACCTGGTCAAGTTCTGGTTCTCGGTCTCCCAGAGCGAGCAGCGCACCCGCTTCACGATCCGCCAGGTGGATCCGGTGCGGCAGTGGAAGCTCAGCCCCATGGACCTGGCCTCGCTGGACCTCTGGGAGGACTACACGGCGGCCAAGGTCGCCATGTTCCGCGAGACGGACACCGCGCAGGCGCCCTGGACCGTGGTGAAGAGCAACGACAAGAAGCGGGCCCGCGTCGAGGCCATGCGCAGCGTCCTGGCCCGCTTCGCCTACGCGGACAAGGACGAGGAGGTCGTCGGCCGTCCCGACCCGAGCATCGTGGGCGCGGCGGCGAACCTGCTGGAGGAGGGCGAGGAGACCGAGGACCACACCCTGCCCGGGGACGGCCGGGCGGTCACGGACGACGGCACGCTCACCCGCTGAGGGCCGCACGGGAACGCCGGGGTTCCGGTCGCGCGGAACCGCCGGGGCTCCGGCCGCACGGGAACGACGACGCTCCGGCCGTACGGGAACGACGACGCTCCGGCCGCACGGGAGCACCCGTCGGAGTCCGTCCAAGGGAGCGCTCAGTCGTGCGCCGGGCGGTCGGTGAGCCGGTGGTCGGCCAGGTTCAGCGCCTCGTCGACCACCCGGCGCAGATGGCCGTCACCGAGCGAGTACACGACCCGGCGCCCCTCCTTCCGCGTGTTCACGAGTCCGGCCAGACGCAGCCGGGCCAGGTGCTGGCTGACGGCGGGGCGGGCCGCTCCGCACGCCTCGGTCAGCGTCGTGACGTCGGCCTCGCCCCCGGTCAGCGCGTGCAGCAGCGCGAGGCGGGTGCGGTCGCCGAGGAGGGCGAGAAGTTCGGCGGCGAGCGCGAACTGTTCCTCGCCCGGGGTGCGCGGGTGCGCATCGTGCGCAGATGATAGGTGCATGCGTGCGCTCATACGCACATAATGGCCTCGTGGACACCGCCGCGTCCACTCCCGCGCACGGAAGGGGACGCACGTGAACGCACGGCACGACCACGACCACGGCCATCACCACGGGGACGGGCCCGGCCACGAGCGCGGTCCTCACCACGGGGACACGGCCGGCCACGAGCGCGGCCCTCACCACGAGGACGAGCCCCGAGACGGGCACGCCCACGGCCACGGGGAGAAGCCCGGAGACGGTCGCGGCCACGGCCACGGGGAGAAGCCCGGAGACGGTCGCGGCCACGGCCACCCTCACGGACCAGAAGCAGGCCCAGGCCACACCCACTCCCCCGCCCGGCCACACCCGCACCCGCGTCCCCACTCGCATCCGCACCCTCACCCGCATCCGCACCCTCACCCTCACCCGCACCCCACCGATCACCACCACCCCCACCGCCGCGGGAGCCGGCTGCGTCATCTGCTGACCCCGCACTCCCACGAGACGGCCGACAAGCTCGACTCCGCGCTGGAGGCGTCGGCCCACGGCATGCGGGCCCTGTGGGTCTCCCTGGCCGTCCTCGGCACGACAGCCGTCGCCCAGGCGGCCGTTGTCGTGCTGTCGGGGTCGGTGGCGCTGCTCGGGGACACCGTGCACAACGCGGCGGACGCGCTGACCGCGCTGCCCCTCGCGGTCGCCTTCACCCTGGGCCGCCGGGCCGCGACCCGGCGCTTCACCTACGGCTACGGGAGGGCGGAGGACCTGGCGGGGATCGTGATCGTGCTGACGATCGCGGCGTCCGGCGCCTTCGCGGCCTGGGCGGCGGTCGGCCGGCTGCTCGATCCGGAGCCCGTGGGGCACCTCCCGGCGGTCGCCGCCGCCGCGCTCGTCGGCTTCGCCGGCAACGAGTGGGTCGCCCGGTACCGCATCCGCGTCGGGCGGGCGATCGGCTCGGCCGCGCTGGTCGCGGACGGACTCCACGCCCGCACCGACGGGTTCGCCTCGCTCGCCGTGCTGGTGGGCGCGGGCGGCGCGGCCCTCGGCTGGCACCGGGCCGACCCCCTGGTGGGGCTGGCGATCACCGCCGCGATCCTGCTGGTGCTGCGCGACGCCGCCAGGGAGGTCTTCCGGCGGGTGATGGACGCCGTGGAGCCGGAGTTGACGGACCGGGCCGAGGAGGCGCTGCGCCGGGTCGAAGGGGTGCGTGACGTGGGGGAACTGCGGCTGCGCTGGATCGGGCACCGGCTCCGCGCCGAGGTGGCGGTCGTGGTGGACGGCGAGGCGACGGTGCGGCAGGCCCACGCCATCGCCGTGGACGCCGAACACGCCCTGCTGCACGCGGTCCCGAGACTGACGGCGGCCCTGGTCCACGCCGATCCCGCGCCCGTCCCCGGCGAGGCGGATCCGCATCGGGCCCTGGCCCACCACTCCGCGGCGTGAGCCGGCCGGGGCCACCCCGGCGGCCGGAACGTCAGCCGGCGATGCCCAGGCCCTCCAGCACCACCGCGTTGGGCAGTTCCGCGAACGCCTTGCCGGGGACCAGGAGTTTGCCGCGCCGACGTCCGCTGCCCACCAGCACGTAGGGGAGTTCGACGACGGCCGCGTCGACCAGCACCGGCCAGTCCGCCGGGAGTCCGACGGGGGTGATCCCGCCGTACTCCATGCCGCTCTCGCCGGTCGCGACGTCCATCGGGGCGAACGACGCCTTCCGGGCGCCCAGTTGACGTCGTACGACTCCGTTGACGTCGACGCGGGTGGTGGACAGGACGAGGCACGCGGCGAGCGTGGTCTCGCTGCCGCGCCGGCCCGCGACGACGACGCAGTTAGCCGAGGTGTCCAGCAGTTCCTCGCCGTAGTGCCGCACGAACACGGCGGTGTCGGCCCACTCCGGGTTCGTGTCCACGTAGACGATCTGCTCGGCGGGGGTGCCGCCGCGCCACCCGCGCACCGCGTCGGCGACGGGGCCGACGAGGTCGTCCAGGCGGTCGGGGGCGGCGAAGGCGTGGTCGAAGCGTCCGATGGGTGCGCGCATGGCGGCACGCTAACAGCCGCCCGGACCCGCCCGGCGGGACCCTGGCCCGCCCTCCCGGAACGCCGCGGCGCCCGCGGGGGCCGAGCGGCGCCGGGCGTCAGTGCACCAGCGGGACCGACACGGCCATGACCATCTCGACCGGCACCTCGCCCTGGTTGGCGTACGTGTGGGGTGTGTCGGCCTCGAACGACACGCTCGCCCCCTCGGGGACGCGGTGCTCGACCCCGTCGACGGTGAGGGTCATCTCGCCCGCGATGACGTGCACGAGTTCGACGGTGCCGGAAGGGTGCGGGTCGGAGGGGCTGCCCTCGCCCGGCATCAGCCGCCAGTCCCACATCTCCAGCGGACCGGGCGCCTCGGTGCCCGCCAGCAGTCGGTTGTAGCTGCCCGTCTCGGTGTGCCACAGCCGTACGGCCTGGTCGGCGGGGACGATGCGGACCTTGGGGCCCTGCTCGTAGTCGAGCAGGGTGGTGATGCTGACGCCGAGCGCGTCACCGATCTTGACGACGGTCCCCAGGCTGGGGTTGGTCCTGGCCTGCTCGATCTGGATGAGCATGCCGCGGCTGACTCCGGCGCGGGCGGCGAGCGCCTCCAGGGTGAAGCCGCGCTCCGTGCGCCAGCGCTTCACGTTGCGCGCCAGGGACTGAGTCAGCAGGTCGAGATCCGACACATTCCGTCCAATATTTTGAATGACAGAGTTCAATCGGGTGAACTATTGTGTGATGCACCTGATCGTTCACCGAACTGTACTGCGAGGCTCCGCGTGACAGCACTCTTCGCCCTGGCCACCAGCCTCCTGTGGGGCCTGGCCGACTTCGGCGGAGGTCTGCTGACCCGGCGCACGCCCGCGCTCACGGTGGTCGTCGTCTCGCAGTCGATCGCGGCCGTGGTGCTCGGCGCGATCGTGCTGGCCACCGGCGGCTGGAGCGCGGCGGGACCGCAGCTGTGGTTCGCGGTCGCCGCGGGCCTGGTCGGACCGGTCGCGCTGCTCTCCTTCTACAAGGCGCTGGCGCTCGGGCCCATGGGGGTGGTCTCGCCGCTCGGTTCGCTGGCCGTGGCCGTCCCCATCGGCGTCGGCCTGTTCCTCGGGGAGCGGCCGGGCCTGGTGCAGATCGCGGGCATCGCGGTCGCGGTGGCGGGTGTCGTCCTCGCGGGCGGACCCCAGCTGCGGGGCGCGCCCGTGCAGCGGCAGGCGATCCTGCTGACGCTGATCGCGGCCGCCGGCTTCGGCACGGTGTTCGCGCTGATCGCGGAGGCGTCGTCCTCGGTGACGGGTCTTTTCCTGGCCCTGTTCGTGCAGCGCCTGACCAATGTCTTCACCGGCGGCGCGGCCCTGGCCCTCTCCGTCCGGCGCGGCGCGCCGGCCCTTCCCGAGGGCGGCTTCCCCTGGGCCTCCCTGCCCGCGCTCGCCTTCGTGGGCCTCGCCGACGTCGCGGCCAACGGCACGTACTCGGTCGCCGCCCAGCACGGCCCGGTCACCGTCGCCGCCGTCCTCGCCTCGCTCTACCCGGTGGTCACGGCACTGGCGGCGCGCGGTGTCCTCAGGGAGCGGCTGCGGGGGGTGCAGGCCACCGGAGCGGCCCTGGCGCTGGTCGGCACGGTCCTGCTGGCGACGGGCTGAGCCCGCTCCCGTCCGCCGGGACCCGCCGTCAGGACCCGCCTTCGCCTTCAGGACTCGGCGCGGACGTCCTCCGACTGCGCGCGCACGTCCTCGGCCTCCGCCAGGACGTCCAGGTCCAGCTCGGCGAGCCGGGCGACGGTCTCCTCGTCCAGTTCCGCGAGGGCCCCCAGCTGCTCGGAGGTCACCCCGTCGGGAATCGGCACCGGCGGCGGCGTCCGCAGCGGCGGCTGCCATCCGGCGACCGGGTCCCAGCGCCGCACGACCTTGGCGGGAGCGCCGGCGACGACGCAGTGGTCGGGCACCGTCCCTCGTACGACCGCGCCGGCGGCGACGACCACGTTGCGTCCGATCCGGGCGCCGGGAAGGATCACCGCGTTGGTCCCGATCCAGCAGCCCGGCCCGATCTCCACCGGCTCCATCCGCGGCCACTGCTTGCCGATCGGCTCGTGCGGATCGTCGTACGAGTGGTTCGTGGAGGTCACGTACACATAGGGGCCGAAGTAGCAGTCGTTGCCGATCGTGACCGTCGTGTCGGCGATGACATGGCTGCCGCGGCCCAGCACGACGCCGTCCCCGATGCGCAGGATCGGGTCGGGGCCGAGGTCCAGATCGGGCATGAGGCCCGCCGTCAGCGTGACCTGTTCGGCGACGATGCAGTACGAGCCGAGGTGGATCCAGGGTTCGCCGAAGACCGTGCCCAGCGGGAAGGCCAGCCGGGTGTTCTCGCCCAGGGCTCCGAACCGGAACCGGCCCGGCTGCTCGGCCGACACCGTGCCCGCGCGCCGCATCCAGGCCCAGCCCGCGTGGACGGCGCGCTGCGCGAGGCGTCGCCGCCATGATGAGAACGTGTTCTTGCTCCTGGACACGCGTTCACCGTACTCAGAGCGGGGCACCCGGGCCCGGCCGCACGGCTGTGATCTTCGCCCCACCGGAGGTACGCGGGGCGATGGCATACGGTGCCGGTGTACCCGGCGGGACCGGACCACGACACGACGAGACGGTGACACGTGACGACGCAGCAGGCGCTGATCAAGGGGATCGGCGGCAAGGAGCCGCAGCTCGACCCGGAGGCGTTCGTCTCCCCCACCTCCGTGGTCATCGGGGACGTCACGCTGGGGGTGGGAGCGAGCGTCTGGTACGGCGCGGTGCTGCGCGCCGACTGCGGCCCGATCGTCATCGGCGCCGGCAGCAACGTCCAGGACAACTGCACGCTGCACGTGGACCCCGGTTTCCCGATCACCGTCGGGGAGCGGGTCTCGATCGGCCACAACGCCGTGGTGCACGGCGCGACCGTCGGGGACGACTGTCTGATCGGCATGGGGGCCACGGTGCTGAACGGGGCCGTGATCGGAGCCGGCTCGCTGGTGGCCGCGCAGGCGCTGGTGCCGCAGGGGATGCAGGTCCCGCCGGGCTCGCTCGTCGCGGGTGTCCCCGCCAAGGTCAAGCGCCCGCTGACGGACGAGGAGCGCGAGGGCTTGTCCCTGAACGGCGTCTTCTACGTGGAACTGGCGAAGGCCCACGGCGAGATCCACGCGTAGGCCGCGCACGCGGCGGTGTACGGCCACTCGGTGCTGCGCGCCGCCGCCCGCGCTTCGGCTCGCGCCCCGTGCGGGCGCGAGTCTCGCTCTACTCGGCGGCGGGGACGGGCTCCGGCTCCGCCGCGCCGTGTTCCTGTGCCGCCTTCTTGGCCTTGCGGCGGACGATCAGCATCGAGGCCACACCGACGAGCACCGCGGCGACCAGGCCGAGCCACGAGAAGCGCTTCAGCCAGGACTCGGCGACGACGCCGACGTAGTAGATGACCGCGGTGGTGCCGCCGGCCCAGATGATGCCGCCGAGGACGTTGGCGATCAGGAACTTCCAGTACGGCATCCGCAGCACACCGGCGAGCGGGCCCGCGAAGATCCGCAGCAGGGCGATGAAACGGCCGAAGAAGACGGCCCACATGCCCCACTTCTGGAAGGAACGCTCGGCCGTGGCGATGTGGGCCTCGCCGAAGTGTCTCGGGAACTTCGCGCCGAGCCAGGCGAGCAGCGGGCGCCCGCCCTTGCGCCCGATGGCGTAGCCGATGGAGTCGCCGACGATCGCGCCGAGGGTGGCGCAGACGCCGAGGATCACGGGGTTGATGCCGCCGTGCTGGGAGGAGAGCAGCGCTGCCGAGACCAGGACGATCTCTCCGGGCAGCGGGATGCCCAGGCTCTCCAGGCCGATGACGAGGGCCACGAGCGCGTAGATACTGACCGCGGGCACCGTCTCGAGCCAGTCCTGGACGTGCAACGCCGGTTCCTCCCGTTTCGGTGTACGTGACCCGGCCGACCGCGTTTCGCGTGATCACCGAGGTGCGCTTCCCCGGAGCGCCGTCCGCGAAGCCTACCTGGTCGCTGTGAACGGCGGCCGGGACGTGGGGCTCCTCACGCCCGCCGCCGCCAGCTCTCGTAGTGGTCGAGCACGGTCTCCTCGACCGGGCGGTAGGTGATCCCCAGTTCGCGGACGCTCCGGCTGTTGTCCACGCGGAAACGGATGCCGAGGTGCTTGCGGATGTAGTCCTGGGTCAGTCCGAAGGCCGGCCCGAGGATGCGGACCGGCCAGTGCGGGAGCCGGGTGCGCGGCAGCCGGGGGGCACGCGGGTGGCGGCCGCGGACGATGCGCGCCATGTCGTGGAAGGAGGTCATGGTCTCGGCGGCGACGATGTAGCGGCCCTTGGCGCCGTCGTGTTCCGCCGCGGCGATGTGGGCGTCGGCGACCTCGCGGACGTCGGCCGTGGTGAAGCTGAAGTCGGGGGCGCCGTAGAAGAAGTAGCCCTTGAACAGTTCGTCCAGCAGGAACAGGCTTCCGGAGCGCGACGCCGGGGTGAGGGACGGGCCGAGGACCAGTCCGGGGTTGACGCAGACCAGGCGCCAGCGGTCCTGGGCCGCCTCCGTCGCCCACGCCTCGCGCTCGGCGAGCGTCTTGGCGTAGTGGTACGGGTTGTTCTCGACCGTGCTGGTGGTGTTGAAGTACTTCTCCGACAGGACACCGCCGTCCATGCTCCGGACGTCGACGTAGTCGCCGAAGATCGCGCCGACGGTGGAGGTGAGGACGACCTTCTCGACCGTCGGTGTCCGTTCGACGCCCGCCAGGACGTTGCGCGTGCCCAGCAGTGCCGGGTCCACCATGTCCCTGCGGCCGTCCTTGATCTTCTCCGGCATCAGGAACGGCGACGCCACGTGGAAGACCACCCGGCACCCGCTCATCGCCGTGTCGAAGGAGCCGTCGGCCAGCAGGTCCGCCTCGAACAGTTCCAGCGCGCCGGGGAAGTCCTCCTGCATCGCGCGCAGCGGGGCCACCTTCGCCGTGTCCCCGGTGCTGCGCACGGTGGCGCGGACCCGGTACCCCCGCTCCAGCAGCCGTCTGACCAGATGGCTCCCGACGAACCCGCTGCCGCCGGTCACCAGCACGGCGCCCCGCCCGTCCATGTCCACGCTCGCACTCCTCGGTTCCGCTCCCCGGCACGCGGACCGGCCCAGGCCCACGGGCGGCGCGCGCATCGCTCGTAGGCCAGGGTCGGGCATGGAGCCCCGGAAGGGAACAGGTGTCCGGGGCCTGTCCGAAGGTCTCGTCGGACCGGTTCGCCGCACGATGGCCACCGTTCGGGGGTGTCCACCGGAACACCCCACCTTGGCAAGGGAGTTGATAAGAAGGATCATCGACTTCCGTCTCATCCCTCCCACAAGGAGACCGTTGTGACCGTCACCGCCGAAGACATCTACGCGATGGCCCCGTACGCCAGGACCCTTGGCGTCCGCTTCACCGCCCTCGCGGCCGAGGGTGTGGACGCCGAGCTCGAGTTCGTGCCGGAACTGTCCACGGCGGGAGGCGGGTTGCACGGTGGCGCGCTGATGGGCCTGGCCGACGTCGCCTCGGCGGTGTGCGCCGCCCTGAACGGCCCCGCGGGCGCCCTCCCCGCCACCACCACGTCCACCACGCACTTCCTGCGGCCCGTGCGCGAGGGAGCCGCGTACGCGAAGGCCCGGGTGCTGCGGGTGGGGCGCGACACGGCGGTGGTGGAGTGCGACATCGAGGACGCCGAGCGCCGGCTGTGCACCCGGGTCACCCAGACGGTGAGCATCCGGGCGCCCCGCGGCTGAGGGAGCGTCGGCCTGCGGGGCGGCCTACGGCTCGTCGAGCGTTCCCTCGAGCATCTTGTCCTTGTCGAACGTGCCGTCGCGGTCGAGCCAGCCCAGGTTGCCCATGGCCGTGTTGAGGACGAGTGCGTCGTAGTCGTCGCCCTTCACGCCGTCGCAGGCGGACGGCCTGCCTCTGCCGTGTGCCTCGTACTGGGCGACGAGGGCTCTCTGGCATCCCCGGACGACCTCGTCGTAGGACGGCCGGCCGAGCCAGTGGACGATTCCGCCGACGGCGAGGGCGCCGGCCAGGAGGACGGCCACGGTCAGGACGCGGCGGCGCGTCACGACCTGCTTCGGCGCGACGGCGGGCAGGGCCACGGAGGGCGGGGTGGCGGGCATGGGCGGCGGCTGGTTCGTCATGGCGTCCCCCAGGGTCGTGTGGTCTCGGGTTGCCAACGACGAGGGGGCGTCCGGGGCACCGGATGGAAGCGCATGAGGGCACCCCGGGCTACACCCGAGCCCCGCGAGGGAACACGCGAGGGCACTTCCGGCCGCGTCCGGGGCACCGGGTCGGAGCACACGAGGGCGCCTCCGGCCCGCGTCCGGAGGCGCCCTCGTGTGCTCCGACCCGGAAGCCGGAAAGTCGCGGGGGGGGGAAGCGTCAGCCGTTCGGGCGGAGCGTCCAGACGACCGTCATCTCGCCGGTCACCGCGCCGTCCGCGCGCTGGATGGCGATGGTGACCGGGAACTCGGGGCGCCGCCCGGCGTCGAGGTCGGCGATCACGTCGGCGGCGGGCCGCCCGAGGGTGGCGGTGGCCGTGACCGGGCCCATCGCGAGCTTCTTGTACGCGATCTCGGCGCTGACCGCGAGCGGCACGGCGCGCGAGAGCTGGTCCCCGAAGGCGGCGAGCACGATCGCACCGCTGGCCGACTCCCCCAGCGTGAACATGGCTCCGGCGTGCGGTCCGCCGACGTGGTTGTGGAAGTCACCCTGGTCCGGGAGCGCCACGACGGCCTTCTCCGGAGTGGTCTCCACGAACTCGAGGTTCAGGGTCCGGGCCATCGGCACGGTCGCGGCGAGCATCTCGCCGATCGTCATCTGGTCTGCGCTCATACCAGGATGTTACCCATGAGTAGCAATCCTTGGCCAGACCCGGTACCCGACCCGGGTCCGGGCGGCCCCGCACGCTCCGGACGACGGGAGCCGGGGACGAGAGGCGGAGACGCACTCCGGTACAGGCCTGACGAGACGCGGTGACAGAAACGTTTCACGAGCGCCCCTAACGTGGCGTTCCATGTGGTCAGGACAGCAGCCGCCCGGAGGCGAGCAGAACCCGCAGGGGCAGAACCCGCAGGGACCCAACCCGTATCAGCAGCCGGGGTACCAGCAGCCGAACCCCTACGCGCAGCCCGGCTACCAGGGGACCCCGCCCCCGCAGCCGGGGTATCCGCAGGGGCCCGGCCCGTACGGAACCCCGCCGGGACAGCAGCAGTGGGGCACGCCCTCTCCCGCGGGTGCTCCGGAGCCGCCGCGCGGCAACGGGAACCGGACGAAGGTGATCGCGATCGTCGCGGCCACCGCCGTGGTCGTGGCCGCCGGGGTGACCGGGGCCGTCCTGCTCGGCGGCGGCAAGGACGACCGGGCGGACGGCGACGGGAACACCGGCTCGACGCCCTCGGCGAGCACTCCGAAGAGCCCGGGCACGTCACCCTCCGGGAGCGACCGGCGCGGTGGCGCGGCAGACAAGCCGACCGTCCCCGGCTGGAAGGTCGTCGTCAATCCCAAGTGGGGAACGGCCTTCGACGTCCCCGCCGACTGGGAGGTGGCGTCACCGACCACCTCGATCGGCTTCGAGAAGCGCGACGCCAAGGCCGGCGACAAGCCGCTGATCATGATGTCGGCGCCCGCCTACTACAAGTCCAAGTGGTGCACGTCCGACGACGACAAGGACGGCCGTACGCAGGACACCGCGCTCGGCGCCGCGGGCACCAAGGGGGCGAGCGGAGCCAAGAACACCGACGAGGTGGCCGTGAACCAGGTCCCCTGGTGGGTGTTCGGCGGCTACACGCAGCCCGACAAGAAGAGCCTGACGTTCGACAAGAAGGCCAAGCCCTACACCACGGCCTCGGGCATCAGCGGCAGCGTCGCCTGGGCCAGGTCCGAGCACACGCCGCGGAAGGGCAAGTGCGCGAGCGACGGCAAGGCCGTCACGTTCGGATTCAAGAACTCCGCGGGCGACTTCGTGGCGTGGAACCTCTACGGGGCCACCGGCGTGAAGGACGAGATCCCCGACGCGACCATCCTGAAGATCCTGAGCACCGTGCGTCTGCACGGCGACCCGACAGGGTCCTGATCCGACGTCAGAGGAGGCCCGAGACCGGATCAATCGGACAAGTGTCCCGAACGCGTGGCCGATTCGGGGGCCGCCGTGGCACCCGGGTCGAGGGCCCCTCTATCGTTACCAGCCATGTGGCCAGGACAGCAGCCGCCCGGGGGCGAGCAGAATCCGCAGGACCAGAACCCGTACCAGCAGCCGGGTTACCAGCAGCCGAATCCGTATCAGCAGCCCGGATACGGGTATCCGCAGCCTGGCCCGTACGGACAGCAGCCGGGGCAGCAGCAGTGGGGGGCGCCGTCGGATCCCCTCGGCATGCCCCAGGCGCCCGGCGGCAACGGCGGCGGTGGCGGCGGCAACAAGACGAAGATCACCGCGATCGTCGCGGCCACGGCGGTCGTGATCGCGGCCGGGGTCACCGGTTTCCTCGTCCTGGGCGGCGGCGACAAGAACGACAAGGCCGGCGGCGACTCGTCCAAGTCCCCGAAGCCGACGGCCCCCACCTCGGCGAGCCCGAGCACGGGTGACGACAACCCGCGCGGCGGCGACGACGAGAAGCCGACGATCGCCGGCTGGAAGGTCGTGGTGAACCCGAAGTGGGGCACCGCCTTCGACGTGCCGGCGGACTGGAACGTCAGCACGTCCGGCACCTTCATCGGCTTCGAGGACGACAAGAAGGGCGACGGGTCCCTGCTGATCGGCATGTCCGCGCCCGCGTTCCTCAAGGAGAAGTGGTGCACGTCCGACTCGGACAAGGACGGCCGCACCGAGGACACTTCGCTGGCCGCCGCGGGCACCAAGGGCCAGAGCGGCGCCAAGAACACCGACGACGTGGCGCGCAACGACTCCGCCTGGTGGGTGTTCGGCGGCTACACCGACCAGAAGGACGCCTCGAAGAAGCTCCTGAAGATCGGCAAGCCCGCGCCGTACACCACGGCCTCGGGCATCGAGGGCAGCGTCGCGACGACGTACTCCAAGGGCGTCGTCAAGAAGGGCAAGTGCGACTCCGACGGCAAGGCGACCACGTTCGCCTTCAAGAACTCGGCGGGCGACTTCGTGTCCTGGACGCTCTACGCGGCCAAGGGCGTATCGGAGGAGATCCCGGACGCGACCGTGAAGAAGATCCTCAGCACCGTGCGCCTGCACGGCGACCCGCAGGCTTCCTGAGCCGCGCGGCCCGTGAGGGCCGCACCCGGCTCGTCGGTGCCCGGCAGGACGGGCACCTGCAACGGCGCAGGCAATGGGTTTGGCAAGACGGGCACCGGGCGGCGATAGTCTCCCGGTGACCTCAGCCGCCGACCTCCCCCGACGCTCTCGCCGCCCCTCCTGGGCGGGCCGGAACTACACCCTTCTGACCGCCGCCGCGGTGGTCACCAACCTGGGCAGCCAGGGCGCGCTCATCGCCGCGGCGTTCGCCGTGCTCGGCGCGGGCGGCGACGGCGGCGACGTCGGTCTGGTGGCCGCGGCGCGGACCCTGCCGCTGGTGTTGTTCCTGCTGATCGGCGGAGCGGTGGCGGACCGGCTGCCGCGGCACCGGGTGATGGTCGCGGCCAACGCCCTCAACTGTGTCTCGCAGGCGGCGTTCGCCGTCCTGGTGCTCTCCGGCGAGGCACGGCTGTGGCAGATGATGCTGCTGTCGGCGCTCGGCGGCACCGGGCAGGCGTTCTTCAACCCGGCCGCCGAGGGCATGCTCATGTCCTCGGTGCGGGGCGAGCAGGCGAGCCGCGCGTTCGCGATGTTCCGGATGGCGATGCAGGGCGCGGGCCTCGGCGGGGCGGCCCTGGGCGGCGCGCTGGTGGCCGTGATCGGCCCCGGCTGGGTGCTCGCCGTGGACGCGGTGGCGTTCGCCGTCGCCGGCGCGCTGCGCTCCTTCCTCGACGTCGGCCACATACCGCCGCGGGAACCCGGTGGCGGTCTGCTCGCCGACCTGCGCGACGGCTGGCACGAGTTCGTCGGACGGCCCTGGCTGTGGACGATCGTCGCCCAGTTCTCCGTGGTGGTCGCGGTCGTCGGGGCCGCGGACGCGGTCTACGGTCCGCTGGTGGCCCGGGACAGTCTCGGCGGGCCGGGACCCTGGGGCCTGGCGCTCGGCGCGTTCGGCGCGGGAACCGTGGGCGGCGCGCTGCTCATGACCCGCTGGAAGCCCCGCCGTCTGCTGCTCGCGGGCACCCTGTGCGTGTTCCCGCTCGCGGCCCCCGCCGCCGCGCTCGCGGTCCCGCTGCCGGTGGGACCGCTGTACGCCGTGATGTTCGTCAGCGGTCTGGCGATCGAGGTGTTCGGCGTGTCCTGGATGACGGCGCTCCACCAGGAGATCCCCGAGGAGAAGCTGTCCCGGGTGTCGGCGTACGACTGGTTCGGGTCGATCGCGATGGTCCCGCTTGCCACGGCGCTGGCGGGCCCCGCGGAGCAGGCCTTCGGCCGCACCACCGCGCTGTGGGGCTGCGCCACGCTCGTCGTGCTGGTCACGGCGGCGGTGCTGTGCGTCCCGGACGTCCGGAATCTGACGCGGCGGTCCCGGGCGGTGGCGCAGGGCGCTCCCGCCGCGGTATCCGGCGCGGAGCACGTCTCAGCCGATGCCGAAGGAGCCGCCGGGCGGCTCGGGTGAGGGCACCGCGTCCTCGTCGCGCACCGGAACGGCCGCGCCGATGAAGTCCCGCAGTGCGGGGCCGTGTTCGACCCGTGCGGGGAAGGTGTCGGCGGCGGTACGGCGGGCCAGGGCCGCCGTGTCGAGCGGACGGTGGGAGGCCACGAGCACGGCGTTGCCGAAGCGTCGCCCGCGCAGCACTCCGGGTTCCGCGATGAGGGCGATCTCCTCGAACACCGTGGCGAACGTGGCGAGCTGGGAGCGCAGGAACGCGAAGGGCGCCGCGTCGGCGAGGTTGGCGAGGTAGACGCCGTCGGGGCGCAGCACGCGCTCGGCGGCGCTCGCGTAGGCGGTGGAGGTCAGGTGCGCGGGGACGCGCGAGCCGCCGAAGACGTCCGCGATCAGGATGTCCGCGGAGTCGGGGGCGGCGGCCTCGATCCAGGCGCGGGCGTCGGCGCGGTGCGCTTCGATGCCCGTGCCGTCGGGCACCGGCAGGCATTCCTCGATCAGCTCCAGGAGGCCCTTGTCCGCCTCGATCACGTCCTGGCGTGAACCGGGCCGGGTGGCCGCGACGTAACGGGGCAGGGTGAGCGCCCCGCCGCCGAGGTGCAGCACGTCCAGCGCGCGCCCCGGCTCCCGCACGGTGTCCAGCACGTGCCCGAGCCGCCGGGTGTACTCGAACTCCAGGTGCGTCGGCTCGTCCAGATCGACGTACGACTGGGGCGCGCCGTCCACGGTGAGCAGCCACGCCCGTTCGCGGTCGACGTCGGGCATCAGCTTGGCGGTCCCGTGATCCACGGCCCGCGTCACGGGTATCGGCTCGTCCACGCGTCCATTGTGCGGCACGCCCGCAGACCCGGCCGGCGCCTCCTCGCGACTCGGACAGGACAGCCCGGGGCACCGCGAACAGACCGTCCGAGCGACCGCGAACCGGGCCTGCCCGGCACCGCCAGCGGAGCCTTCCGAACCACCTCGAACGGGGCTCTCCGTGGCACCGCGATCAGGCCCTCCGAGCCGCCACCACCACGAACAGGTCCCCCGTGACACCGCGTACGGGGCGGGCCCCGGCGACGGGAACGGGGCCCGCCGTCGTGCGGCGGGCCCCGCGGGCCTGTCGTGGCCGGGCGTCAGCCGACCGTGGTCACCGTCCCGGCGCCGACCGTGCGGCCGCCCTCGCGGATCGCGAAGCCGAGGCCCGGCTCCAGCGGCACCTCGCGGCCCAGCTCGACCGTCATGACGACGGTGTCACCGGGCCGGGCGACGGCCGCCTCGCCGAGGTCGACGTCACCGACCACGTCCGCGGTGCGGATGTAGAACTGCGGCCGGTACCCGGTCGAGACCGCGGTCGTACGGCCGCCCTCGCGCGTCGACAGGACGTACACCCGCGCCGTGAAACGGCTGCTGGGCACGAGACTGCCGGGCGCCGCGACGACGTGTCCGCGGCGGACCGCGTCCCGGGGCACACCGCGCAGCAGGAGCGCCACGTTGTCGCCGGCCTGCGCCTCCTCCATGGGCTTGCCGAAGGTCTCCAGGCCGGTGACCACCGTGTCGACAGCGGCGCCGAGCACCTCGATCCGGTCGCCGACGCGGATCGTGCCACGCTCGACGGCACCGGTGACGACCGTTCCGCGGCCGGTGATGGTGAGCACGTTCTCGACCGGCATCAGGAACGGCGCGTCGAGATAGCGCTCGGGCATCGGCACATAGGTGTCCACGGCGTCCAGCAGCGCGTCGATCGCCGCCGTCCACCGGGGGTCGCCCTCCAGCGCCTTGAGCCCGGACACCCGCACCACCGGTACGGAGTCGCCGCCGTAGCCCTGCGAGGAGAGCAGTTCGCGGACCTCGAGCTCGACCAGGTCCGTGAGCTCCTCGTCGCCCGCGTCGGCCTTGTTGAGGGCGACGACGATGTGGTCGACGCCCACCTGCCGGGCGAGCAGGACGTGCTCGGCGGTCTGCGGCATGATCCCGTCCAGCGCGGACACGACGAGGATCGCCCCGTCGAGCTGCGCCGCGCCGGTGACCATGTTCTTGACGTAGTCGGCGTGGCCGGGCATGTCCACGTGCGCGTAGTGCCGGGTGTCGGTCTCGTACTCGACGTGCGCGATGTTGATGGTGATGCCGCGCGCGGCCTCCTCCGGCGCCCGGTCGATCCGGTCGAACGGGACGAAGGTGCCGGAGCCGCGCTCGGCGAGAACCTTGGTGATGGCGGCGGTCAGGGTGGTCTTGCCGTGGTCGACGTGACCCATGGTGCCGATGTTCAGATGCGGTTTGGTGCGTACGTAAGCCGTCTTGGGCATGACAGATCCTCGAAGCCTCTTCGGTGTCAGCGGAGCTGAGTGACGGCCCCGGCGCGCGGAGCGGCCGGGACGGGGACCCCCAGGAGATTCCGACCCTCCCCCTGCGGGGTCTGCCGGACGATCCGGGAAGGGTCAGCTTCGGGCGCCGTCGACGGCTGCCGTGATGATCTGGACGGCAGCCTTCGGCGCATCCGCGACTGCGGATGCTGCGAGGAGGAAGGCGTACCGGAACATGAGGAGATCATCTCCGACGGGCCCGTCCGCGTCGAACCATTTTCGGTACGCGGTGGACCGGTGGGACGCCGGGAGCCTTACGGGGTCTCAGGGACCGATGTTCTTGAACGCCTCGCGCACGGACAGCGGCGCGAGCCTCGTCCGTTCCCGGGCCACGAAGTCCCGTACGGCGTCCGGGTCGGTCTTGGCGTACTCGCGCAGACACCAGCCGACGGCCTTGCGGACGAAGAAGTCGGGATGGCCCGACTGCCGGACGCAGTAGGCGATGAGGCGCCCGGTGTCGGTGTCCTGCTTGTAGCGGAGCTGGTGGAGCAGCGCGGTGCGGACGACCCACAGGTCGTCGTCCTCGATCCAGGCGTCCATGTCGGCGCGCAGCCGCGGGTCGGCGGCCACCAGGCCGCCCACCACGTGCGCGGCGAGCAGGTCGACGGTGTCCCACCAGGAGACGGTGGAGACGAGATGCCATGCCACCGGGAGGAAGCCCGACGACAGGCGGGACACATGGCGGCGCAGATAGTCGACGGCGAAGTACTGGTACTCGCGTTCCGGCAGTTGCCAGCAGCGCAGGGCGAGCGCGGCGCAGTCCCGCTCGTCGGGCCGCGCGGTGTCGCGGAGCACCGTGCGGGACAGGGCGCGGCGCTCGGGGGTCGTCAGCCCGAGGAAGGGGGCGATGTCCTTCATGTACGCGCGCATCGACGCGGCCCGTTCGGGGTCCGCTCCCGCCGGATAGACGGTGGTGAGCCGGTCCAGGAGGGTGTCCGCGAGGGCGCTGTCCGGCCCCACGGACCGCGCACCCGACGTTCCGGAAGCTGTGACGCCCATGAGACGAACCATACGGCGATCACACACACGCGTCGGTTAATCTCGCCGGATGCTCGATGCCACCACCCGCTCTGGGGGCACCGCCACGGCCACTCCCCGGGCCGCCGCCACGGAGCTCGCCGTCGCCGTCGACCTCGTCGCCGGTCCGGAGACCACCGTCACCGCCCCGGCCGCCATGGCCGCCATGGTCCCGGCCACCGCTGCCGCGCTCCCGGCCGCCGCACCCGGCGTCCCGGCCGCGCGCTCCGGCGCCGCCTCGCGCCTGGTGAGAGCACTGCTCTCGCCCTGGTCGCGGCTCGCCCTGCTGGTCGTGCTGCTCGCGGCGGCCGCGTCGAGCGTGTTCCTCTTCGACCCGCAGCGGCTGCTGGCCGACGGCTGGCCGCCCCAGCTCGGCGGCGCCGCGGCTGCCGTCGCGTTCGCCGTGGCGTACGGGCTGTGCACGGTGGCCTTCGTGCCCCGGCCGCTGCTCAACCTGGCGGCCGGAGCCGTGTTCGGCTCCCAGCTGGGGCTGGGAACGGCACTGGCGGGCACGGTGCTCGGCGCGGGTGTCGCCTTCGGACTCGGCAGGCTCCTCGGGCAGGACGCCCTGCGGCCGCTGCTGCGCGGCCGCTGGCTGAAGGCGGCGGACGGACAGCTCAGCCGGCACGGGTTCCGCTCGATGATGGTGGCCCGGCTGTTCCCCGGCGTCCCGTTCTGGGCCGCGAACTACTGCGCGGCGGTCTCCCGTATGGGCTGGCTGCCGTTCCTGGTCGCGACGGCGCTCGGCTCGGTCCCGAACACCGCCGCGTACGCCGTCGCCGGCGCCCGCGCCTCGTCACCGACCTCCCCGGCGTTCCTGATCGCGATGGCGCTGATCACGGTCCCCGCTCTGGTCGGCACGGTCGTGGCCTGGCGCAAGCGCCACCACCTGCGGGGCCGCTGAGACCGGCGGGGCCGCCGAGCGGCCGGGCCCGTCCTCGCACGCCCCGCACGGCCGCCCGCACGGCCTCGCCGAGTTCCCGGACCCGGCGGAAACCTCGCGCGGAAAGCCCCCGAAACCCCCGTGACCGCGCCGTCACCCGCGGAGGTTAGGCTTCCCTCAGCGCCCGTGATCGCCTCAACTCCGTGATCCGGCGTGCCCATCTGCCGTTCCACGATCAGCACTTGGACCACGTAACTTCATGTCTTGGTTTCAATCCCTCGTCCTCGGACTCGTCCAGGGGCTGACCGAATTCCTTCCCGTCTCCTCCAGCGCGCATCTGCGGCTGACCGCGGCCTTCGCCGGCTGGGACGATCCCGGCGCCGCGTTCACCGCGATCACGCAGCTCGGCACGGAGGCCGCGGTGCTGATCTACTTCCGCAAGGACGTGGGGAGGATCCTGTCGGCGTGGTTCCGCTCGCTCACGAACAAGGCGATGCGCGCCGACCACGACGCCAGGACGGGATGGCTGGTGATCGTCGGCTCGATCCCGATCGGGGTGCTCGGCGTCACGCTCAAGGACCACATCGAGGGACCGTTCCGCGATCTGCGGGTCACCGCCACCATGCTGATCGTGATGGGCATCGTCATAGGCATCGCCGACCGGCTCGCCGCCCGTGACGAGACGGGCGGCCGGCACCGGGCGGCCAAGCAGCGCAAGGTGCTCGAGGACCTGAACACCAAGGACGGCCTGCTGTTCGGGATATGCCAGGCGATGGCCCTGGTGCCGGGCGTCTCCCGGTCCGGCGCGACCATCAGTGGCGGCCTGTTCATGGGCTACAGCCGCGCGGCGGCGGCCCGCTACTCCTTCCTCCTGGCCATGCCGGCCGTCCTCGCCTCCGGCACCTTCGAACTCAAGGACGCGGCCGCGGAGGGCCATGTCTCCTGGGGCCCCACCGTCTTCGCGACGGTCATCGCCTTCGCGGTCGGCTATGCCGTCATCGCCTGGTTCATGAAGTTCATCTCCCACAAGAGCTTCATGCCGTTCGTCTGGTACCGCATCGCCCTCGGGTTGACCCTGTTTGCGCTGGTCAGCGGGGATGTTTTGAGTCCTCATGCTGGTGAATCTGCGGGCTGATCGGGCCGGATGATCTCGTGTTCCCGCTATCGGTACCTAGTGGAAACTCGCGGAAACTCGCGATTGCTCCGAGCCGTTTCCCTTGATCGTCTCCCACTTGACTCCCACTCTCCCGCCCGGACAAGACGAAGGCCCCCGCGGACTGGCTGCCGCGGGGGCCTTCGACGCTCCCAAGCTCGGACCAGGACGGGGGCTCCACATGAGGGGTGAGCTCATACCCCCGCCCTGGCCAGACGGCCCAACGATCTCATGCGTCACATGACACGGGCAGATGCCGGAGAGACTTTGCGAAGATTTCGTGAACGGGGTGCATCCAAGTCGCCCACCCGCCGACAGGGGGGTGCCACGGCGGACCGTGTCCTGCGACGGGTGGGCGCCTCCGGTGCGACCGCGAGGGTCGACCGGTCTGCGGGTGCCGCGTGGATTCACAGCCAGTGCCTGGCGTCTACATGCATCCCTGACGGCCCCATGATCTGAGATTTACCACTGCTGGTAAAGACATTCCTTCAAGATCGTTCCAACGTGGGCGGGTGCCCCTCGATCCCATGCCCGACTGGGTGCCAGCCCGTCAGCGGCAGATCGGGGACCGCATCCGGGCCCTCCGGCGCGCTGCCGGCCTCTCGCAGGCCGAGCTCGGCGAACGCGTCGGCCGCGACCACAAGACGATCCACCGCTACGAGACCGCGGCCACCGCACCATCGCTGGTCGAGCTACTCCTCATCGCCGACGCCCTCGCCGTCCCGCTTGCCGAGCTGGTCCGCTGACGGCCGCCCCTGCGGGGGAGCAGGGGCGACCGCTCGACCCGGGTCCGGCCCGACCTGGCCCCGGGAGATCTACCAGCGGCGGCGCACGCCGCGCCCCTGCTGCACTGTCGGCTGGTCCACGCGGCGACACGGTTCTCTGTGGACCGTCACCGTGCCGCCGGGCCCAGATGCCCCGTCAATCGGCTTGGTGACGCCCTCGCCCTTGCTGATCGGCTGGTCACAAGATGCGCAGATCATCGGCGGTGCTCTCGCATCAGGCGGTACATCCAGCGGCCGACGTCGCACTTGTCAGGCACCTTGCAGTCGTCGCACTGCCGGGAGTGCGTGAAGAGCGCGTCGTGCGCGCGCTGCGCCAGGTGCTTGTGGCAGGAGCGGGGAAACCACCTCTGCCCGATGGTGCTGGCCGAGTCGGCCGGCGCCAGCTGCTCGCCGAGGTCGACCGCGGTCTCGATGGTCAGCCGCTCCCGTTCCCACACGCACGCCCGCCCGCTCGCGCGCGGCTCGTCGAGCCCGGCCAGAGGGGGAAGTGCTAAGGCTGCGAGGACCGCCGACGGAATGTCTGTGGTGGTTGTCGTCATGCTGCTGCTCCTCGCAGTGCGTCGGCCAGTCGCATGGCCACGTCGGCCCGAACCCGGCCGAGGTCGACGAGCGCGAGAGTGGGGGTCGCCGGGTCCACCGCGAGGGACGGCAGAACGATGCCTGCGCGGTCGAGTGCCGCGCGGAGCGACTCCATAGCAGTGAACGGGTCGACGCCGACGACGTCTTGGAGCTCGTGTCCTGAGGCCATGACCAGGACCGTAGGCGGCTGCTCTTGACGTGGGCGAGGCGATGTTCTCGAATGTTCTCCCAGCTTGGCCGGATGTTCTCGTGTGGTCTCACGGCGGGCGCGGCAGGCTGTAGAGCGGAGCCCATCCGCTGGTGATGCTGGTGGCGACAACCCCCGTACAAGGAGGACACCGTGGCGCGACGGCTCATCTTCACTGGAACGGACAGCAAGAACGGCGGATGCCCCGCCCTGCACACCGACACGGACACCGGCGACGTGATCGTCCAGGGACCGCCGCTCACCGACCCCGCGGACCTCGCGCGGCTCCGGCACCTCGGCCCGGACGACGCGGCCGTGGTAGTACCGCGCGAGCTCCTCGTCAACCACGCCCCTAAGGAGCTGCACCGCGTGCCGAAGATCATCGACCTGGAGGAGTTCGGCCGGCTCTTCGAGACGTTCGAGCACACCGCCTGGCGGCTGGAGACGCGCCGCGGCTACGCCTCCGACCGCGAGGACGAGACCTACGCCGAGTTCGTCGAGACGGGCGCCATCACCCTGGACTACGACGACGAGTGGTCCCGGAACATCCGCGCGCAGGTGCTCGCCGGAAAGACGGTCGGCCGGGTCCGGATCGTCGACGAGCCGCCGACCGAGGGCCAGCTGTTCCTCCTCGCCGACTCGCCCCGCGGCATCGCGGCCGGCGAGGACATCCGGTGCCTCCCCCGGAGCGAAGCCGACGCACGGCTGCTCCCCCTCGAGGACTTCTGGATCTTCGACAGTCGCATGGTCGCCCGGCTGAACTTCGACGACCAGGACGTCTTCCACGACGTCGAGATCATCACCGAGCCCGCCGAGGTGCTCCGGTACTGCCAGCTCCGCGACGTCGCGAGCCACGACGCCCTGGGCTGCGAAGAGTTCGCCGCGCAGCTGCGCAAGTCTCGATAGCGACGGAGGGTCGGTGAGCACAGATTTCCAGCAGGCACGCGAGGCCCTCGGAGCCCGATTGCGTGAGCTCCGGTTCGCAGCCGCAGGAGGAAAGCTCACCGGCCCCCAGCTCGCCCAGCGTCTCGGCTGGCCGCACTCCAAGGTCTACAAGCTGGAGGGCGGCCGGCAGACCGCCACCAGCGCCGACCTCCGCGCCTGGGCCGATGCCGTCGGCGAGCCCGAGACGTTCGATGAACTCGACGCCCGCCTCAAGGGCTTCGAGTCGCACATCCGGTCCTGGCGCCGCCAACTCGCGGCAGGCCACCGGCCAGTGCAGGACGCCTGGAACATCGAGGTCGACCGGGCCCGGACCATCCTGGCGTGGGAGGAGGCCGTCATCCCTGGCATGCTCCAGACCGCCGACTACGCGCGCGCCGTGTTTCTGCGCTACGCCGAGCTGTACGGGACGAAGCAGGACACCGACGAGGCGGTCCGCGCGCGGATGCGGCGCCAGGAGTGGCTGTACACGAGCGGCCGCGAGTTCCACGCCCTGATGTGGGAGCCTGCGCTCCACGCTCTGATCTGCTCGCCGTCGGTGCTTGCGAGTCAGCTCGATCGGTTGGGCGGGATGATCGGGATGGACACGGTCCGGCTCGGCGTCATTCCCCTGGCTGCGTCGCTGAAGATCCCGGCGGCCAACGGGTTTTGGGTCATAGACGAGCGGCTCGTCATCGCCGAGGACTGGCATGCCGAGTTGTGGCTGGACGATGCCGACACGGTGGCCACGTATCTGCGGACCTGGCGGACGCTTCGGGAGTCCGCCGTCTACGGCGCGGATGCCCAGGCCGTGATCACGCGCGCCCAGCGTGCGGTCCGGCCTCGCTGACAGTGGTGGCCCGTAAAATGGGGTCATGTCCCCAGCCGACCCCGCCCCTGGTTCCGTGCGGTCTGCCGCCGAGCTCAACAAGCTGATCCGCGCCCTATGGCTACGTGCTGGCGGATCGCTGAACACCGAGCAGCGAGCCGAGTATGAGCAGTTGGTCGTCGCTTGGGCGGCCGCCGTGCATGGCGAGGTGCACGAAGCCGCCTGAGCCTCTGCGCACGCGAAAATGGCCCCTGCCTTCTCGGAGGAAGGCAGGGGCTTCGTACGTGTCGGGGCCGGACTAGAACTTCAGTCGACTGACCGTGACACGTTGCCCCTTCTGGAGGGGCAGGTTGCGGACGTGAAAGGCGTGGGCGCCCGTGACGCTGCTCATCTCTTCCAGAACATGGGGCATGGCTGCCAGGTAGGCCGCGGTCGAGTTGACGATGTAGAGCAGGCCATCGGCATCGGGCTGGCGATGACCGATCCAGTGGAGCCCGGTCTCTATCAGCGCGTCCCGCTCTTCCCTGATGGAGAGCTGGTTGCGGTCCTGGGTCATGATCGCGTCGAAGCCGCGTGCGCTGACCTCTTGGATCAGTTCTCTGTCCAGGACTCCTGACAGGCCCTCGTCGAGGGCGGTCACGAATTCGTGATGGAAGAACACTGCTCTCAGCGGCGGGAGGATGGCCGGCGTCTCGTTCTCGTCCAGGAAGAACCTCATGCAGCGCGGCCTCCGATCTGCACGACTTCCCGATGGAAGTCGGCGGCATCAGCGGCGCCAGGTACCTCGACGCTGGGGTAGAAGCGCTTCACCTCTGCCGGTTCCACGCCGCCTGCGACCAGCTTGGCCACGGCATCGTAGGGCACGCGCGTTCCCTGGATGGTTGGCCAGCCGCCGAGTCGGTTTTCCTTAACCTCGAGGTTGGGGCGGGGGCGTCGGAAGTCTGCGACGTTCCGGCCCTGCATGTTCTCGAAGGGGGCAAAGACGTTGGCGAGGCTGAAGATCGTTTCCTGGCCGGGGTGGCGGACGAGGTCAACGGTGCGCTCTTCCTGCACGAGGAAGACGGAGTCGCCTTCTGTAACCAGGACGTAGGCGGCGGGGTGCTCGGTCAGGTCCCACTTGCGCAGCTGGTCCATGGCCTTGCGGATGCGCTGGAGTGGCAGCTTGCTGCGCAGGTACACGAAGGTCCTGAGTGCGACGACGTCTCGGAAGGAGTACCGGACGGGATTGTCCTGTACCTCTGGTACGAGGAGATCTGTTCGTCTCCAGTTGTGCAGCTGCGCTACGGATGCGCCTGTAAGTGCTGCTGTGAGATCAACCGGGAAGCTCATGATTCACCCCCTTTCGAGCGCTCATACGTCAAATTGAAGCCCCTACCAGCCATGCGAGCATCCCACACGCTATCTGTGCCCCTCAGCCCTGGTCCGAATGCAGGAACGGTAGCGGCTGCACGGGCGCCAGTCAGGGGTTAGAACGGAAGAAACTCTGATGAGGTAACGCACGAAATGGCCCCCGCTGCCCATGGGCAGCGGGGGCCGGATCAGCCTTGAATCAGTCGGGCGTCCTCGTCGGCCGGCTCCGGAACCTCCGTCCCGGCTCGCCGTACCGTCTCCTGCAACACCAGCACATACCGGCGCAGCGCTGCGATCACCCGGTCCTGCATCGACGCGTGCTCGCGCGCCTGTTCCTCGCGGTCCTCGAGCTCCGAGATCCGCGTGTGCTGCTCCACCAGCACAGCAGCCAGGCCCGGGACCGTCGTCAGATCTGCGCCCTCCAACGCTCGGTCCTGAACCCGCTCCTGTACCGGCGGCCCGGGCGGTGCCTTCGGCCTGGAGATCCATGCCACGGCGATCGACACCAGACCACCGATGATCAGAGAGGCCAGCCCCGACAACGTGCCGCTACTCATGGATGCCTGCCCCTCGTTCGGGCGGGTCGACGGCACGCCGCAGGCTGGCCACCTCCCGCCGCAGCTCGCTGTTCTCCCAGATCAGCCCCTTGCACTCCCGTCGCTGGTACACCAGCCGGCGCGTCGACACGGCCACGACGGTTGCCAGGCCCGGTGACACCAGCCAGGTCAGCCCCGATGACAGCCCCTGGGGGAACTGGCCGAGCGCCCGGGCCGAGGTGTAGGCGGCGGCCCACACCACGGGCATCCCGACTGCGGCAGCCCACCCCCACCAGTCCCTGCGTGCGGGGAACACGGCCGCGGCGCAGCACACCACACCGGAGGTGATCCAGATCCACCCCCAGACGGTCATCGACGCGCCGGGGATGGCGGTCAGCGCCGATGCTCCGCGGGCTGTGCCGTAGCGCGGGTCCATCGTGAGGCTGAGGCCCCAGTTGATCCAGCCCGCGCCGCAGATGAGGAGTGCGGCGCCCCGGTAGCCCAGCCGGCGCGACGCGCACCGCGCCAGGCTGACCATCAGGCCGCCCGGTCGAGGGGGCTGCGCTGTTCGACCGGCAGCGGCGGCACGGGGGCGGTGACTTGGTTGTGGATGAGGAGGGCGACGGCGGACTCGACGGCGAGCATCCACAGGGCCTGTGTATGGGCGGCCATGTGCAGGCCGAAGGCGAGGAACAGGCTGAGCACGCCCTGTGCCAAGTTCACGATGGCGGCGGCGACGGCGCCGGTCTTGAGGACGATCGCGTTGACGACGGCGACGATGAGGGAGAGGACGGCCATGATGGCGCCTTGCTCCTCCACGGAGACGCCCGCACCGTAGGCGGCGACGAGCTTCAGCGTCACGGCGATGAGCGCCAGGAAGTAGATGGGTTCTCTTCCGAAGATCCGCATGGTGGTCTCGATTCTGGGGGTGGGGGTGTGGGCTACTTCTTGCGGAGGCCGTGGGCGACCTCGAACGCGTAACGCCAGGTGAGGGGGCCGCACTTGCCGTCGGCCGGGCCGAGCTCCGACAGGTAGTGCCGTTGGAGCGCCGCCACCTTCTGCAGGTCGACGGCGGTCATCGTCCGAGACGGCCCGACCTGGTACTTCGGGCCCCAGTCGCCCTTGTCGAGCCACTTCTGCAACTGGAACGCGTGGTCGTTGTGGGCACCGAGGACGAACTTGTCCCGGCCAGGGAACGCCGGAAGGACCGGGGCCGGCGCGGGCTTCTTGGGCGGCTCGACGACTGGAGGCGGCGCCCAGCGCCAGGACTCGACGGGCTTCCCGCCACGCGGGTCGGCAGGATCCGCGGTGGGCGGACAGACACCGTCCGGGAACGCGGGCGCGAAGTATCCGACCACCTTCGCCGCGCGGCGGGGCGTCGCGTGGCTCCAGACTCCGTTGCCTTGGCCGTGGTCCTCGGCGCCGACCTGGAGGCTGTTGCCGCCCTTGGTGTAGACGGTGTCCTTGTCGAAGCCGACGCAGATCTCGGTGTGCCCGGACTGCGAGAAATTGACCAGGGCGCCGATCGAGGGGTATTCGCTCCAGGCGCCGTGCTTCTTGGCGTAGTCCGTCATGACGGCGACGGATGCCGTCTTCGGCACGATGGCGTCGAGGCCGACGTCGTGGAACATGCACCAGTCGAATTCCATGCACCAGGCGACGCCGTCCCAGCCGTATTCGACGCCGAACGGGGTGTGGTTGTCCCAGCCGTCGCGGGTGTTCCAGGTCTCGTAGATCTTCTCGGGGATGGTCTGGACGTGGTCGACGAGGCGCCGCCAGTCGGGATTCGCTGTCGTCATGAGCCCTCCCGGGCATGCGAAAGCCCCCAGCGTCGTGGGGGCTTGAGGGTGTGGCTGGTCAGCCGACGTTGTTGTCCTTGGCCCACGCCTTCATCGACTGCCACGCCTGAACCAGCCGAGGATCCAGGTCAGGAGTCGGAGAAGGAGTGGGCGTCGGAGGAGGGGTCGGGCTGGGGACGACACCGGGGAACGGCTTTCCGGTCAGGGCCGTGTAGTCGGCGGCGAGCGCGGCCAGGTCGACGCCCTCCTGGAATGCGGGGTGCTCGAGGTGCTCGGGCCAGATGACGACCCATGCCTCTTCCGTTTTCCGCCGCCAGTAGGCGTCGGTGAACGACGTCTCCTCGGCCCAGGTGATGAAGCGCTCGTCGCCTCCCAGCGGCCCCGCCCCGCCGGCGCCGTAGCCGCCGGTGATGACGGAGTGGCCGCCGTCGTCCGGGCTGGAGCGGTGGTAGTCCCACGGGCGGCGGGAGTTGAAGTCGTCCATGTTGGCGTTCTGGACGACGACGCCCGTCCACACGAACCCGAAGATCGAGATCGCGGCCTTGACCTCGTCGGGGCTGGACGGGTCGACCTTGGCGAAGGCCAGGGCCTTCACGCCGTCGGGGCCACCGTGCTTGACGAGGTACTCCAGCAGGGTCTGGATGACCATGCCTTGGTCGTGGTCCGAGCCGGGGCCGTTCGTGTCAGCGGTGCCGTTCGGGTCGAAGCCGGGGTTCTGGGTGCGATAGAGCGCCCACACCTCGTCCTGGGTCGGGTACCGCTCGGCACCGGCGATCGAGGAGACGAGGCGGCGGACGTTGGCCCACGTCACGGCGACGCAGTCCCCCGCGGCGTCGTTGCCGAGCATCTGCCAGGCGGCGAGCCGCGCGAGGTAGTCGGCGGCCGCCGGGTGGGCCGGAACGGTGCCCGTGAGGATCCGGGACAGCGAGAGGGCGCGGGCCTGCTTCGGTGCCCGGCGTCCGTACTTCGGTGCGGTCATCGTGTGCCCTCCCCCGCCGTGTCGGAGGGGGAGGCCTCGGCGAGCAACTGGTCGACGGCGGCGCGGACGATGCAGTCCTTCGCTTCAAGGAGCTTGCGGAGCCCGGCCGTCAGCTCGGGCCCATCGGGCAGCGACGCGCCAACATCGTGCGCGAGGGCGGCGAACGGTGCGCTGAACTGCTGGAGCCTCTCGGGCAGATGGCCGTACTCGAAGTAGCGGAGCAGGTGTGTAGTGGCCGGGTGCCGGCCGTCGGGTTGGTCCACGAGGGCGCCTTTCGCGAGGGCGGGGACTGGAGCCGCACGATGTGCGGACAGATGAGAGGGGGCCGTCAGCCGGAGATCCACCAGACGCCCATGGCGCACGCGACGTCGCTGGCGGCAGACGTGTTCAGTGCGGCGCCGGATGTCTGCAGGCCCATGACCTCGATGTAGTCGCCGACGGCGCAGGCGACTTGGGCGTGGGTGGCCACGCCTGATGAGTGGGAGGCGGTGGCGGCCAGGGTCTTCACGAAGGAGCCGGCGATCGACGTGCCGTTGACGGCGATGCGGGCGGCGCGGTTGCCGGTGGCGTTCGCTGCGAACGCGGCGACGCCCGTGACGGCGTAGGTTCCGGCGACCTGGACCACGTACCGGCTGGTGTTCGTCGAGGTGCTGTGCCCGTTGTCGCTGTCGAACGCTTCGGTGTCCAGCGTGAGCGAGGTCCACGTGTTGTCGGCCAGGGACTGGACGGACGTCTGGTAGCCGCGGAAGCGCGGCACGCCGTTGGTGCCGGTGCCCATCAGGAAGTTCATGGTCGCGGAGACCTGGGCCGTCCACAGGGCGGCGCTGATGAAGTTGCCGGGCACTTCGGTGGCGACGACAGGCACGGTACGGGCCACGCGGGACCTCCAGACGGGAAGAGGGCCCGCGCGGGCCCGGAACGGGTCAGTAGGAGAAGGCGACCGAGTCGAATCGGCCGACGGCGTCCCACGTCGTGGGGTCCGTCGTGCCGGCCGGGAGGACGTCGCAGACGATGTCGCCCGCCGTATGCGCCTTGGTGGTGGCCGCGGTCAAGGTGATCGTGGCCGTGGTCCAGCCGGACGAGGTGGCGCCGACGGCGGAGACGGTGACGGTCTCCTGGTTGGCGGTGTTCTGGCCGAGGACGATCTGGTCGCCGGCCGCGAGCTGGGCGGCGAGCGGGTTCACGTTGTCGGCGCTGGCGTCGATGCTGATGCTGGTGACGCCTGAGGCGATCGTGGTGTGGAGGGTGGTGTGCCAGGCGGTGACGATGCCGTACGGGGTGAGGTCCGCCGGGCTGCATTGCAGGGTGAGCGTTGCGTCGCCGTTGTCGCCGAAGTCCCAGCTGAGGTTTTCGAGGAAGCACTCCACCTGAGTCGCAGGCACGTTGGGGGCCCGGCGCATGACTCGGATTCGCATGCCGAGTTCGAGGGCCAGGCATACGGGCCACATTGCGGGATTTGCGGAGGGGTGCAGTTTGATGGAGGAGACGCGGGTTGCCGGGTTTTTGTACCTGCTGAGGAGGTAGTTCGCGGCGTCCTGGCATTCCAGGCTGGACGAGGAGTTGATGGTGCGGCTCATCGTCCGGGGGAAGAAGTTCGACGCGGAGGTGGCGTCTTGGGCGTAGAAGTTCTGCCCGCCGGATTCCTGTGTGACGGTGACCTGATTGGACAGGTGGGTGGAGTCGTAGTCGAGGGTGATGTCCTCGTAGGGCCACTCCCCCGCGCCCGTGTTTTCCCCGAACGTGTAGACCGGGGTGGTGGCGTTGTAGCGGGCGCTGCGGGCCTTGAATTGGACGCTGCCCGCCTTGTCGACGAAGTGCTCGCCGCCTTCGGTGTCCGCGACCGCCTGGAGGGCGCTGACCGCATCCTGGCCGTCAAGGTTGGCCGGGCCCATGCTGGTGGTCAGGCCGGTCTGAAGCGTGGACGGGCCGGTGTATCCGGCGTAGCGGAGAATTCGAGCGTAGCGGGCGTTGGTGGATTCTCCTGCGCAGGCCGATTTCCAGGCCGTGTAGAGGTTGGTGATCGCTGCTCCGGATGTGAGCATGGCCGGGAATTCAGCGGCAAAGGAAATGTCGCCCTTGAAATTGAAGGCTGTGCCGTTGCCGACGGTGACGTCAACGAATGCGCCGAGATTGTCGCTGACCAGCCCGGTCGGGGTGTTGTTGGTGGGGATGCTGCCGAGGTAGGCGGCGGGCGAACCGTCCTGGCTGGCAAGGATCTGCTGAGTGGCCTGGTTGTAGCCGAAAATCAGCAGATGCCAGTTGCCGTCCACGCAGTTCGTGGCGCCACCGAAATACGTCGATGTTCCGGCGCCGGAGGGGCCCTGCACCCACACCAGAGGCTTTCCGGTGGTGTCCAGAAGAACGTAAATATGGCTGCCGGAAGGGACGCCGCCGGAGCGCTGGTTGTCCATGCAGGTCCACAGATAGGCGCCGGACGTAATCGCCGGACCCGTGTAGCGGAACGCCAGGACGCGCGTCCAGGCGGTCGGGTCCGTCGGTCCGACGATGCCTGCCGAGGTGAGTTTGATGAAGGTCGCGTTCCCGGTGAGCGCGGCCCCCGGGTTGGCGTTGTTGATCGTGGCGACGGTGCCGCCGCCAGAGCCGGTGTACGTGCCGGTCGCGTCGGTGGATGTGATCGCGTTGCCGAATGTCAGGCTGCCTGCGCCGTATTTGCTGATGGCGAGCTGCGCGGGTGGGCAGTTGCCGGTCCAGTCGGCGACGCTCGTGCTGCCGGCCGGGTCGTCGAGGCGGTACACGAACCGCGGGCTGTTGGAGTTGATCTCCTGGGTGAGCGGGTCGGACAGCTGCTTCTGCGACAGCAGGGAGAACGCGTCAACGGCGGTCGGCTGAACCAGGCCGTAGGTACCGGACATGTTCCAGGACGACGGCCAGCGCTCGAGGAACCCGGCGTAGATCGGGAACCAGACGCCGGGGCACGTCCACGGCGTGGCGACCGAGCCCTTCTCCGCCTGCCAGCCGTCGATCTGCATGCTCGCGGTCGCGGCTGCGGTGGAGGCGAGCGCGACTCCCACGTCCATTCCGGCGGCGGTCGCGGGGGCGGTCGCTGTGACGGTGAGGGTGGTCCACCCTGCGGTCGTCGAGCCGGTCAGGGCGGTGGCGCTGCCGTAGTTGAAGCTGCTGGGGGTGGTGGGGACGCTGGTGGCCGTGTACCAGCCGATGAACGCCTGAACGGACAGCGACGTGGCGGCGGTGACGTTCCTGACCCGGATCGTAAGGGTGTACGTCTGCCCGGGAATCGCGGACCAGCGTGGGGTGTGCACCAGGCGCGTTGTGGCGGTGAGTCCAGAGGTGACGGAGTTCTGGATGACGGTTCCGCCCTGCCACGCCGAGCTGGAGGCTACGAAGCTGGCATTTGGGTCGCTGAAGGTCATGTCGCTGCCGGACGTGCCCGCGGGGATGACGCCCAGGCTGTACCCGCCGAGGTCTCCGGCGGTAGCCATCACCTGGTCCAACAAGTTCCGCGTCGGCGGCCACTGGGCACGTCGACGGTAAGGCTGGTACGGAGAAATTCGCCCGAACCACGGTCCGGACGCGTTCAGCGGGTCCAGGGCGGCGTCCGTGTTCGCCAGCGTGAGCCCTGCCTCACCCGAGCGGACCTGGTCGAGTTCGTACTGGCGGCCGCGGCTGACCGTGACACTGTCGCGGGTCCGGTCAGTGATCTCCACGAAGCGGTCGCTCGGCGAATCGCCGCCGTTGCTGTTCCAGTACGGGCCCCAGGCGTCCTCGATCAGGGGCCAGTTGGGGTTGAACTGGCCGCCGAGCCGGGTGTTGATGTTGCTGATCGCGGTGGCGTTGCCGGAGACCTCGGTCACGGAGGCCTGCGACTCGAACTGCACGGTGAGCGCGGCCGCCGACCAGGAGTAGGCCATGCTGGACTGGTTCGTCCAGTTCAGGCCGTCCGGGGACGTGTCGGCGTAGAACGACCCTCCGGACTCGCGGATCCTCCACCAGCGGTGCTGGTGGGGGTCGTAGGTCGGCAGGGTGACCGAGGTGAGCGTGCCGCCGATCTGCATGGTCTGCTTGAAGACGCCGCTCTCGACCCTCATCGTCACGGCGTTGTTGGAGTCCAGGCGCACGCGCATGATGCTCTTGGTGCCGCCGTTGCCGTTCGGGGCGACGCCGATCTGTGCGGACAGGCTGGAGTTGGTGGCGTCGTAGAGGCTGGTGGTGCCGAAGACGTTGATGCCGCCCAACGCTGTGGGGATGGCCAGGGCGACGACATCGTTGACGGTGTCGAGCGTTGCGGATCCGGCGGTGATGTTGTTCCACAGGCCGGTGTTGATCGCGGCCGTGGTGAACGCGTCGGTGAGCAGGCTGAGTTTGGGGTTCGCCACCGGGTGCCGCCTATCTGGCGCCCGGTGGCGCCCTCATCGTGGGGTTGGGGTCAGCGCCTGTACTGGGTGTAGGTGAGCGGGTTACGGGCGCCGCGGCGCAGGAACGCCGCCTCCATGTCCTTGGCCAGCGAGTCGATCGTGCGGATGTTGCCCTCGACGTGGAACGTGAAGTGCTGGTGCACCACCTGGCCGCCCCCGCCTCCTCCCGCCAGCGCCAGTCCGCGCCCCGCGCCCGCCCCTGCGCTCGCCACCGAGTTCGCCAGCTTGTGCACGGCGTTGGTGGCGTGATGGGTGTGGTCCTTGACGCCGGCCGCGAGTCCGCGGGGGATCCACTGGCCGATGGCCGCGAACACCGTCGAGGGGCTCTTGATCCCGAGAGCGTGCTTGATGGCACGCTGCATGGATTTGGCGATCTTCATCATCTGCTTCTCGATCGCCTTCTCCTGCGACTGCAAGCCCTTCACCAGGCCCTGAGCCGACCGGAGCCCGGCCCCGTACATCGAGTCCGCAACAGCCTTGCCCGCGCTGTCAGCGGCACCCTTCGTCGTCTTCTGGAGCGCGTTGATCTGGTCGATCTGCCCCTTCGACGCCCCGGCCAGTGCGGCCGCCGTGGCCCCGCCCTGGTCGACGCCAGCCGCCGCGATCTGCGCGACCAGGTCGCTGCTCAGGCCCTTCTTCTGCAGGGCGCGGAGCTGGTCCGCGAAGTTCACGGCCTTGGACATCTGGTCGCGCATCTTGTTGACGACGTCCTGCGCGGACAGGGCGAACCCCTCCTGCGGCGCCTCCGTCACGATGGAGAAGCCCTGCATGACCCCCTGCGAGACGCTCTTGACCTCGTCGTTCCACTGCTTCTGGACTGCGGTGAGCGCCTTCTGCGCGGCCTTCAGCTTGACGGCGACCTGGTCTCTCCTCGTCGCCAGGCGGCGCAGGAGCGTGTCCTCCTTCTTCGCATACTTCTCGAGGTGCTTGAGCGTCGACTCGTGCGTCATCGCCCAGTGGCGGGTCTTCTTGTTGCCGCGCAGGTCGGAGACCTTGTTGAAGGTCTGGATGAGCAGCGTCTCGATCCGCTTCGTCGCTGCCTTGACCTTGGCCGTGCTCCCGGTCAGACCCTCGATCAGGCCCTCGTTGAGGTAGATCCCGATGTTGCGGAAGACCTTCGAGGGGCTGGCGATGCCGAGGGTCTTCTGGGCCTCGGAGACCATCCCGTTCGCGGTGCCGCGGATGGCCGCGTGCGCGAGGTGGGCATGGTCCGTGACGCCCTTGGCCATGCCCTCGGGGATGGAGCTGCCCACGTGGTCGGCGAACAGCTTGGACGGCGAGTTGATGCCGAGGAACGACTTGGCTTTGTCGAGCGCGCTACTGGCCAGATGCTTCAGCGCGCCGAACAGCGCGCCGGCGGCGTTCGCTACGCCGTGGACCATGCCCATGACGATGCTCTTGCCGATCGACAGGAACTTGCTGCCCCAGTTCTTCGCTGCGCTCCAGGCCTGGTTGAGCTTGTTGCCGATGACGTCCTTGACCTGGCCCATCGTCGAGGAGATGGTGCGCCAGGCCGACTTCACCGGTCCGCTCATGGCCGACGAGATCCGGCCCCAGACGGATGCGGCGGCGCTTCGGATGGCGCCCCAGGCGGAGCTGAGCCAGCCGGAGATGGTGTGCCAGACCGACTGGAGCATGTGCCAGACGCCCATCATCGGCTCGATGATCACCGTGGCGATGACGGCCCAGACGACGGATGCGGCGCCCTTGATCACGTCCCAGCAGCCCTTGAGGAAGCCGAGGATGGCATTCCAGGCGGTCTGGCAGGCGCTCGTGATCTGGGTGTGCCAGTGGTTCCAGATGGCGACCAGGATGGCGATCGGCAAGGCGAAGATGACCAAGAGCAATGGCCACCACTTCTTGAAGAACCCTGCGATCGCGCCCCACACGACGCTGGTGATTGCCGCGATGCGCTGCCAGACGCCGACGATGCCGTGCCACAGCGAGGTGACTCCGCCGACGATGCCGGTCCACACTGCCTGCAGCGCGTGCCAAACCGCGACAGCGGCGGTCCTCACCCCGGCGAACGCCGACTGCACGATCTGCCGGAAGCGTGCGCAGTGGTTGTAGGCGTAGATCAGTCCAGCAGTGAGAGCGACGAGCGCGATCACGACCAAGACGATCGGGTTCGCGTCCATGACGGCGTTCACCAGTGCCTGACCGGCAGCGAAGATCTTCGAGGCTGCGGCAGCGACCTTCTCGGACAGAGCGAAGGCCTTCACGGCCTTCGATGCGGCCATGAGGCCCTTGCCGAGGTCGCCGATGCCTTTGACCGCGCCGATCACCGCTCCGGTCGCGAAGCTGATCACGGCTGCCGTCAGCACTCCGCCGATGACCGCGGCGAGCGCGATTGCGGCCGCCTTGTGCTTCTCGAAGAAGGTGACGACCTTGAGGATGACCGGGATCAGCTTGGTGCCGACGGTGATGGCGGCCGTGGTGACGGCTTCCTTGAGGCGGCCCATCTGGACGTTGAAGGACTGCTGGGTGATCTTCCAGCCCTCAACGTCCTTCGAGGCGTGGTTGAAGGACTCGGAGACCTTGTCCACGCGGTCCTTGAACCCGGCGGAGGACTCGCCTGTGAGCTGCAGCGTCGTGTTGAGACCGATGGCGCCACCCGTCATCTTTTTGATGGCCTCGGTGTACGTCTGGGCTGCCGGGCCGCCCCTCTTGAGTGCGTCGTTGAAGCCGTGCGAGCGCTGGTAGAGGGCGAGGAACTGGGCGCCCATCGCGTTCTGGTCGGCCGGGAGGCTCTTGATCGCCTTCTTGTAGTCGCCGACGGACATGGCGCCCTTGGACAGGCTCGTGGCCATGCCCTGAACGGACTTCGGCATCGAGCCGAGCATGGTCTTGAGGTCGGCCGACGCCTGCTTGGTCTGGTTGAAGGTGGAGAGCAGGAGCGTGCCGGACTTGCCCATCTTGCTGAGCACCGTCTGGGACAGCAGGTCCAGCGTCCCCGTGAGGCCGCGCTTGCCCAGCTTCGTGGACACGTCCGTGGAGGACAGGCCGAGGCGCTGCATCTCCTGCACGGCGACTGCGTTCGGCGCCGCCAACTGGCGGATCGTGGAGGAGAGTTCCTGCGTCGCCTCGCGCGCGGAGGTGCCGTGCTGAGTCAGGGTGGCGATCGCGCCGCCGACCTCACCGAACGAGATCTTGTTGGCGGAGGCGATCGGGATGACCGTGGACAGGCTGCCCGAGAACTCCTCCATGGTCATCTTGCCCTCACCGGCGGCCGTCTTGAGGGCATTCATCACCCTCGTGCTGTCGCTCGCCTTGAGGTGATAGCTCGCCATGACGCTCGTCATGGCGTTGGTGACGTCCTTGAGGCTCGCGCCCTCCTCGCGTGCACCTTGCGACGCGGCCTTCAAGACCTTCAGGCCGTCCCCGGCTCGGTAGCCGGCCTTCTCGACCTGATACATGCCGTCGGACAGTTCGTCGGTCGACGTGCCCGTCTCCCGGGCGAGGGACAGGACGCCGTCGGAGACCTTCTTGAGGTTCTTCGTCGACTCGCCGCAGGCGGTGACCAGCAGGTTCATTTTCTGCTGGAAGTCGCCGGCGGCCTTCACGCCGTAGGCGACGAAGCCGACGCCGACCAGGGTGGTGGCGGCGCCGAGCTTCTTGAGCATCGCCGAGGCGCCGCCCATGCGGCTTGTGAAGGATTCGCCTTCCTCCGAGGCCCGGCGCATGCCGCGGGTGAAGGGTGCGGTCTCGGCGCGCAGGGTGACCCACAGGTCGGCGACCTCTGCCATGCCCCACCTCCATTGCGTTGATCAGGCGGGGTGTTGGCTGGTCAGATGACGTGCTTCCAGCCGGTTCCGTAGGCGGCGCGGTAGATCTGCGGGGCCACGGTGTGGATGACGAAGCGGTAGGCGGGCGCTAGGAAGGGGTAGGTGGCCCCGTTTTTGAGGCCGGTTTCCAGGTAGAGCCCGTACTTGTTGGCGGGGGTCTTGCCATAGGGCGGGGTGAAGCCGACCCCGGTGCCGACGCGGGTGGTCCAGCCGGTGCCGGTCTGGATGATCGGGCTGTGGGTGATGGAGCGCCGCAGGGTGCCTGAGATCACGGCGGGGCCGGTGCCTGGGCGGGCCGGTGTCGGTGTTCGCGGCCGGTGGGCGCCGACGGAGGCGTTGATCTTCGCCTGCCGTTCGATCGCGAGGGCGACCGGTTCGAGGGCGATGCGGCCCCGGACGCGGCCGTGCTCGTCGAGGCGCGCGAAGACCGCGGTGAAGCTCCCGGGACGCAGCTCTGGCATGGCGTCACCCCCGGGCCTGGCGTTCCGCCTTGAATCGCTCGCGTTCGGCCTCTTGCTCCTCGTGGGTGGCGATCATGCCGAGGAAGTCGAGGGTGTAGCGCCGCACGTAGGCGGGTGTTTGCTGGAGCTGCTCCCACGACCAGTGCATACGGCGCATGAGGACGAAGTCGGCCCACTCTGCCGGACTACTGTCGCTGCCCCACGTGCCCTCGATGATGGACTCGACCGGGAGGAGGACTTCCTCGTAGTACGGGGAGCCCGGGCCTACCGAGGGTCCGCAACGCGGCCGACCTCCTCACCGATGCGGTTGATGATGGCCAGCGGGAGACGGCCGACGTTGTCCGCTGTGACCTTGCCGAGGCGCTGCTGTTCTCCGGCGCCGAGGGTCTCGAACAGCTCGGCCGGATCGGCCTCGGGATCGACCTCGACGGGCACTTCCGAGTTGAACGCTTCGTACACCTTCCAGGCGACGATCAGCCGGGCCATCACCCGGTACATCGCCATCTGAGCTTCCTGCGGATCCTTGGGCTGCCCGTCCTCGTCCGTGGGCACATCCTCCGGCTGGATCTCGGACGGCGGCAGTAGCTGCGGGTTCTTCATCAGCACGCTGACGTCTTCCCCGAGTTCCGGGAAGGTGAGCAGGACGTACGGATTGGTGTAACCGGACACGAGGGTTCTCCTTGCGCGATAAGGGCGTTGAGGGCGTGAGACCCCGGCCGCGCGCGTGACGCCCTCACGCACGGGCACGGCCGGGGAGATGAGTCGTCAGTACGCGGTGCTGACGAAGTTCTTCAGGACGGCCTGGACGCTGCCGCTGTCGGTGGCGTTGTAGATGCCGGAGATGCTGAAGTCGGCGGTGACGTAGGTGCCGCCGACCTCGGGCTTGCCCTTGGACCAGCCGCCCTGGGTCGTGGTGATGGAGAGCGCGGATCCGGCCGCGTCGACGCCGGCGCCGACGGGCTGCACGAGGGACATCGACGTCGGGTTGTTCTGCAGGGCCTGCAGGTACAGGTTGTAGTCGGTGTCGTTCTCGTAGATCGCCTTGTAGGTGATGTCCGCGTCGAGGACGCCGGAGAACACCTCGCGCGGCTGCTGGGTCCCGTTCGACGCGTGGATCGCCTCGACCGGCCGCTTCAGCGTGATGTCGTAGGACAGGCCACGGGTCGACGAGGCGCCAGCGTTGGTCATGGCGAACTGCCATCCCAGCAGCGGCGCCGGCTGCGCGAACGCCGGGGTGAACGGGCCCGCCTGGATGGCGGGGATCCAGCCGATGTACTTGGCGCCGCAGGTGACGATGCCCTTCGGGTCGACCTTGAGCTGTACGTCGGACAGCATCTGCCCGGGGTAGCCCCACGCCTCGAGCACGTTCGACTGGGTCAGCGAGTACGTCGGCTTCGCTGCGGTCGCGCTCTGCTTGAAGGTGTGCGTGGTCTGCGACACGACGGCGACAGCGGAGTTGTGGGCGTAGGTGAGGCCGGTCGCGGGGGCGCTGATCGGGATCGTGTACGGGCCCGAACCGGTGGGGGTGCCCGTGGTCGCGAACTCGACCTTGGACCCGGTATCGATCATGATCGTGGAGCCTGCGGGGATCGTGGCCGCCACGCTGATCGACGTCGCGCCCGCCGTGGTCGACGAAGAGAGCGTGGTCGACACACCTGCGGAGACGGTGTCCGGGCCGATGATCCGCAGTGCGTAGCCCAGCGCGTCCGGGTAGCCGTTGAACTCCAGGTCCACCGAGCTGTCGCCAGCGCCCTGGTAGAGGCCCTGGAGGTTCGAGTCGTTGTTGCGGTAGGACTCGTCGCGCAGCTGGTCGTAGGAGACCTCGAAGTCCATCTTCGTGCAGGCCAGGTAGTACGAGGGCGTCACCCAGGTGCCCTGGGTGACCTCCTTGGCGAGGCCCACGTATCCGAGCCGGGACAGCAGCGTCACCGCGGGTCACCTCCGTCCTTCGTGTCGGTGTCCGCCGCGGCGGCGCGCTTCCTGGGGGGCTTGGCCGCGGCGTCGTCGGCGGCCGGCTCGGGCTCGTCACCGACGGCGGTCCAGCCGTCGAGGAGTGCGGGGAACTCGGCGACGTCGCCCGGCAGTACGGCGTAGGCCGGGTGGGCCTCGGTCTCGGCGACGCTGTAGGGGTAGGGGGTGGTGTTGCGCTGCCGGACGGGCGGCGGTGCGGTGGATTCCTGGGGCACGGTGAACTCCTGCGGCGGGGCGGGGAATGAGAAAGGCCCCGCTGCCGGGGCCGGAGAAGGGGAAGCGCAAGGGCGGCGGGTCAGGAGGTGTAGTCCTTGTCGTCCGCGCGGTAGGTGATGGTCGCCGTGAGTTCGGAGCGGGCCTGCATGGACTGTTCCGGGTCGGCGAACTGCACGTCGATCGAGCTGGGGTCTTCGGCGACGCTGAGGAATCTCGCGCCGTGGGTCTTGTCGCCGAAGAGACCGGAGATGCGCTGCACGACCAGGGCGACTGCGTCGTCGAAGTCCTGCTGCACGGACTCGGCTTGGCCCGACGAGGAGGACTGCGGCCAGTACAGGCGGAGCAGGAACATGTGGTGGTCGATCTTGCGGTTGAAGCCGAAGGACTCCACCCGCAGGTTGGGCCGCGTGACGTACAGCCGCGACTGCCGCTGCGCGCCGGTCCTCGGCACGTATGCCTGCACCACGTCGAACGGGCCGCCGTTGGTCTTGAGCAGGCCGGGCAGTCCGTCGTTCACGTCGTAGGCCTGCAGCCAGGCCGTCTCGCGAGACACTGCGTCCGCTGAGCTCACCGCGACCTCCCGTCAGCTCGGCTGGTAGCGGCAGAGGATCTTCTCGGCCTGGGCGGACAGGGCTCCCGGGTCGTGGCCGAACTGGTTGCCGCCGGGGTCGATTTCAGCGAGCACGAGGACTGCTGCCTGCAGCTTGCAGGCACGGCCCAGGTCAGCCGGTGTGGTGGTGTAGCCGCCGTCGTAGGTCAGGCGGATCAAGGAGCCGAGCGGCAGGAACGTACCGAGCGTGAACCAGATGTGCCCGCTGTCGGGCTCGGCGCCGAGGATGCTCGCCGGGGCCAGGTCCGATGTCCCGCCGTAGGAGCGGAGGATCGTCACCTGGAGGTTGGCGTACGTCCACATCTCCGGGTAGCGAGGGGCGAATTCGTTGAGCCAGCAGTGCCGCACCTGGTCCCCGGGGCCGAGGGCATCCGAGTAGGAACGGCCCAGTGTGCCCTGGAGGTCGAGCGGCATGCTCGCGGCGTCGGTGTACTCGTCCGGGTCGATGCCCGTCGCCCGGTGCGTCTCCGGGACGCCGGTGAACGGCGCCAGGCGGCGGCCGGCGATGCCCTCGCAGACGCGGGTGGATTCGACCATGAGCTGGTCGAGTTCCGGGGCGGCGTAGTCGCGCACGAGGTCCGCGAACTGCCCGCCCTGCATGTCCGCACTGGTGGCGAGCGGGATGGGTGAGTCCGCGGCCACGGGCTACTCCTGGACCGACGCGGCGGGCTTGCGGGCTGCGGCCTTCTTCGCCGGCGGCTTGGAGACGGGCTCGTCGGCGGGCGCGTTCGGGTCGACCTCGGAGAGCTCCTTCTTGGGGTCCGGGTCGTCCTCGGGCACCTGCGGCGGGTCGTCGTCCTCGCTGTCGGCCGGGGTGACCTCGCTGAAGCCGCCGTCGGGGATCGCCATCAGGGAGGCGATCTGCTCGGGGTCGTCGATCTCGATGACGGCGCCGTCCTCAGGCCAGGCGTGGCCGTACGAGTCGGAGCCGGCCGCGGCCTTTCGAATGAGAGCCATGCTCTGCACTCCTCACGGTAGGGGTGCGGGCGCGCCACCCGGACGGGGTGGCGCGCCGCACAGGGGTCAGCTGGACAGGGTGGTGGTGACGCGGGCCGCGCGGCCCAGGAACTTCGGGGCCCGGACGGCGAGGCAGGTGTCCGAGGCGATCGCGAACGGCAGCTGGTCGGGGCCCGACGTGGTCGGGTAGACGTCCAGCGGGGACAGCTCGCGCACGTAGGGGCGGGTGACGAAGTTCTTGTCGCGGGCCATCAGGTAGATGGACTCCTGGCCCGTGGCGGACGGCTTCGCCGACGAGTTGGTACCGACGTAGGCGGCCGGACCCTGGGCGGGGACGGTGGAGCCGTTCTTCGGGGTGAGCTTGGTGCCGTCGTCGACGATGCTCGTGGTGAGCACCGGGGTGACGCCGTCGGCGGCGAGGCCGACGCAGGCGTCGACGTAGCCGAGGAGGGTCTCCGCACCCGTGCTGGTGCTGCGGTAGACCTTGTAGAGGTTGGGCTGGGAGCCGTCGAGGCCGGTCGGCGTCGAGAACGACAGCGTGACCGTGCTGGTGCTGCCGGTGGTGGCCTGGGAGACCTCGGTGGAGGGGAGGATCTCGCCCTGGCGGGCGATGACCGGGACGATCTGGTAGTAGTACGTGGCCGCGGCGAGGGTGCCGCCGGTGGTGGCGGTTCCCGTGGTGACGGTGCCCATGCCGTAGGACCGGGCGGACAGGAACGACGTCTTGATGATCGGGATGTCCCGGTAGGACGGCACGTTCAGGCCGGCCGCGACCTGGATCTGTCCCTGGAAGCGCTGCTGAGCCTGAAGCAGCTGGGACACCTTGGAGGCTGCGGTGGAGCTCATGACGAGCATCCACTGGGAGTCGTAGACGCCCATCGCGGACTGCTGCTCGACCATGTCGATGAGGCGGTCCAGGGTGCCCAGCGACATCGCGGCGTTGATGTCGATCGCGTTCTGGCTGTTGCCGGAGAACGTGGACGCGAGGGTGTCGAGGCCGTCGAACTGCGGGTAGGCGCCGAGCGAGGTGGATCCCTGGTTGCCCCAGAGGATGGCGGTCTCGATGTCCCAGTACAGGCCCTGGATGGCGCCTTCGACTTCCTGCTGCTTCAGGTCGCCGATGAGGCCCTTGGTGACGGCCTGGGCGTAGCCGGTGACGGCGCCCACGGCCTGCATGTTGCGGATGGTGTACGAGTTCTGCACGTACGTGGAGTTGGAGACCGGGCGGGCGCCGCCGTCCGTGACGAACCCGCCGGCCGCGCGGGCGGTCCGCTGGTTGAAGTAGTAGACCGTCGAGTCCCACTTGGTGGTCGGGATCGACCGGACCAGCGGGGAGTAGCGCCGCTGGTACTCCAGCAGCATCGGGTCGACGATCGTGGGGACAAGCGGGGATGCGCCGGAGGCGGTCAGCGCCTCGCGGAGTTCGTTTGTGCTCATGCTGATGCCTCTTTGGGCTGGTGGGGACATGGCGAAGCCCCGCGCACGAAGGGGGTGCGGCGGGGCTGGGCGACCATCACTGCCGTGTCGGCACCAGCAGACTGCTGGCGGTCAGGGTGGTTCAGGGGACGCCTGGGGCGTCGGAGGTCAGCGGCCCTGGAAGATCGCGCCGGTGGTCACGGGGGCGATGTGCTTGCTCCACTCCTCCGGCGTGTACTCGTGGAGCGGCTTGTCGGGCGCGCCCTCGGGCAGGGTCTGCGCGTCGGCCGCGCCCCCGGCGGTCTCGGAGACCTGCGGGACGAGGCCCTTGCGGGCCGGGCCGCCGGTGGTGGCGACGTGCTCCTGGATCGCCTTAGGCAGCGCTGCGGCGACGCCCTCTGCGACCAGGCGAGCGATGCGCTGGTCCTCGGTCTCAGTGACCTCGGTGGCCGCGACCTGAGTCTCGGCGACCTGCTCGGCCGGCGCGGACTCTGTCGCAGCCGCGGGCGCCACCGGAGGCGGTGCGATGCGGTCGAGGAGCTGCGCGAACTGCGCGTCGGACAGGTGGACCCCACCAGCGGCGGGGACGGCAGCGGTCTCGGCCGCCTGGGTGGTGGACTCCGCCATGGCGGGCCCCTCCTCTTCTTCTCGGGTGGGGTTGTCGGCGGCCGGTGTCTCCGGCGCCGAGGTCTGTGTGGGGGCGGACTCCGTCGCGTCGCCGTCGTCTTCGCCCATGCAGTGCTGGCAGTCACCGGCGGCGCACTTGCACGGGCAGCCGCCGGGGGTGTCCGGGACCGCGCATCCGCAGCCGCACGGGCACACCGCGCCGGCCGCGCTCGCCGCCGGGGTGTCGTCGCCGGGCTGCCCGGGGACGTCCACGTCGGCGTCGAGGTCAGGGTCGATGGCGATGATGGCCTGCACGGCGCCCGCCATGGCTGCACGGCCGACGGCGTCCAGATCGTGGGGGTCGAGCGAGTACGAGGAGACGGTGACCGTCGTCGGCCCGTTGGTGAGGCTGACGTACAGGTTGCCGGCGTCCTTGGAGTCCATGCCCCAGCACTCGGCGAGCGTCTCGCTCACCGCGGAGGCGGGCTCGATCAGCCAGCCCTCCTGCGTGGCGACCGTGACGCCGAAGGCCTTGAGTGCCTTGGTGATGCGCTGCTTGATGCGCTTGAGCTGGGCGGACGAGTAGAGGCGGGCGTTGTCCGCCTGGCCGATGTACGACCAAGCGGCCTTGGCCTTTGCCTTGGTCGAGAGGTCGTACCGCTTCTTCTTGTCCGACTGGTAGCCGGGATCGGCGTACGGCCCGTCGCCGGACGGCGGCGCGTCGCCCGTCCCAGCGTCGGCCTCGTCGATGGTGGTCTGCACCAGCGCCTCCTGTACTGACTCGGTGATGAGCACCCGTCCCTCGGGCGCGTTCTCCGCCGGGGCGCTGGTGCCCTCGCGGGTGAAGCCTTCGACCCGCGCGCCGATCACGCCGGGCTTCCGAGTGAAGTCGAGACCGTCGATCTCCAGGTCGTCGGCCGTCTCCACCTGCACCCCGTCCGGGCCCGGTTGCCGCCGTACCTTGCCGACCCAGGCGCCGCGGATCGAAACACCGTCGAGGTAGGGCGGCCCGTCGGTGTCGTCCACGAGGTTGGCGATCGTGCGCGCCTCTTCGGTGTCGGCGAGGTCGGCCGTGTAGCGGGCGCGCCCGTCGTCGAGCTGCACGAGCGAGGTCAGCCGGCCGACGATCTGGGTGGAGTCGTCGTCGGCCGCGTGGTGGGTGAGCATCGTCAGCGGTGCGCCGCTCTCGTCGATGCGCGCAGTGGCCCGGGTGCAGGCCCGGCCGATGCTCTCGGCGGAGTAGAGGCGCCCGTTGCGGGAGACGCCGGGGACGAGGGCGATGCCGGAGATCGTGCCGATGCGAGCAGCCATGGTCACCTCCCGATCAGCGAGATCGCGGCCTGCGGGAAGACCGGGTTGGTGCCGCCGACCGTCCACACGACGCGGCAGATGTTCGGCAGCACCATCGAGCCGAGGCCGCCGATGTGCAGGCCGCAGGACGTGTTGGTGAAGTTCGGGCTGCTCGTGAGCTGCACGGTCTTGGCGACCTGGGCGAACCAGTTCCCGGCTGGGTCCTGGACGTCGATCTGAACGTCGAGGGTGGGGGTGGTGCCCGTCGAGGTCCCTGCGACGTAGACGGCGAGCCACAGGTCCGCGACGTCGGTGATGTTGATGGAGCCGCTGTTCGCCGATCCGGCGCCGCTCAGCGTGGTACTCACGCCGTTGCCCGCGAGGGTCCACAGCGTGCGGGCGGAAGGGTAGTGCGCGCCGCTCACGGCAGCCTCCTCATGCGAACCAGCTCGCGAAATTCGACAGGGACATGGCCGCGGCGTAGCAGCAGCGGCAGACGGGATGGGTGGGCAGTCGGGGCACGTCGAGCGTCGGCCAGGGGCTTCCGGCCTCGTAGTCGATGCAGCTCTCGCAGACGCGGCCGTCGCCTGCGGTGATGACGTCGATCTGCTGAACGCCCTCGGAGCGGTAGAGGCGCAGCGCGCCGTCGTCGGCGGCGGCGGTCATCGCCCAGTCGACGACGAAGGCGACCGCGTCGACGTCCTCGGAGGCGAGGATGTCCATGGCGGCGTCGATCATCTCGTCGCGGGAGGCTCCGTCCTCTGCCGCCTGGGAGAGGGCCTTGCCGAGGTCGTCGGCCGCGCGGTCGACTGTCCGGCCGAGCCAGCCGTCCGCGTTGCCCCACAGTTCGTCGAGGCGGGCGAGGGATTCGTAGGCGTCGCTGAAGGCGAGGTTCCAGTCCAGGCCGAGGAGGGCTGCACGTTCGGCGGCGATGGCCACCGCGTTGACCATGCCCTCGGCGTTCCCGGCGGCGATGGCGTCGCGGATCGTCTGGCGCACCTTGGTCCAGCCGGTGAGGTCGGCGAGCGCGCCAAGCATGCTGCGGGCGGCGGCGAGCGCGTCGCTGAGGAAGTCCCGGACGCCTTCGGTGAGGTTGGCCTGGCTGCGGAACCGGTCGACCATGACCGTCACGGCGTCGCGGTTGATGAGGTCCCGCCAGGCGTCGGTGACGAGCCTGGTGTGCTCGGCCTGTTTCTCCTCGCGGCGGCCGAACAGCTTGGCCCACATGCCTTCCAGGCGGCCGAGGTCGATGGTGACTTCGAGGATGTGCGGGTCGTTCGCGCGCTCGATCGCGGTCTGGACGGCGGCGGTGCTGGCTGCCTTCACCCGCTCGGTCATCGGGCCGCCGGACAGTGCCCAGCCGGCGGCGAAGGCTTCGCGCGCGGGCCCGGTGATCGGATGCTCCAGCGTGTGGTCTGTGCGGTCGGTGCCGTGGACGGCGGCAATGGCCGTGAACTCGACCTGCTGCGCGCCGAGTCGGTCGAGGGGGGCCTCGTCGTCGGGGTCGAGATAGGTGATCGTGAGGTGGGCTGTGAACCCGTGGTCGCGCGGTGGTTGGATTCCGCGTTCCTGGAGGGCGTCGAGAGTGTCTCGGCGGAGGTCTTCGAGGTCAGGCGAGTCGACGAGGGCGACGATGACGTCCTTGTCGCCGCCCGTGAACCGGGCGTGTCCGGCGAGCTGGGCTGTGAACGGCTGGCGCTCGGCGAGAGCTGCGACGATCTCGCGGAGCGCGTCACCGTCGACGTCGGCGGCGTCACCGAGGTAGGCGACAGTGACGTGCATTTCCTCTGCCGGGAGACCGTCGTCGACTGCGAGCGCCTGCGCGAGTTCGGGTGGGGGGTAGAGGGCGATCATGCAGCCGTCGGAGTAGTCCGGAGACGCCACGGTCACCCCCTGCGGGTCAGCCGTCCGTGGTGCTGACGGGTCTGAGCTGGACCAGCTTGGCTTGGGAGAGGATGAAGAGCGGGACGTCACCGAAGAACTTGGCCCAGGCGTCCTTCAGGCGCTGCGCCTCGGCCGCAGTAATGCCCTGGTCGGACTGGACGACGAAGGCGTCGCCCGGCTGGATCTCGATCTTCTTCAGATCCTGGATGTCGATCATCCGACCCTCTTCTTGATCAGCGCGGTCACGTCCTTCGCCCGGAGCGGATGCCCGGGCGGATCCGGGGGCTGGACGGGCTGCGGCGGCGGGTCAGGCGGCTGCTCGCTCATCGATCCCTCCAGGGAGCGCGGCCAGCGCCTCGCGGAGCCGACGCCGGTACACGTCCCGGGCCGATTCCTCGGGCAGGTCGTCGTCCGGGGCGCTGTCGTCGTCCGATTCCGGCGGCGCGCCGCCCGCGAACGGCACCAACTGCGGCGGCGTGGGGGCCGGTTCCGGCTTCTCCACGCCGATCGGCTCGCCCTGGACCGGCTCGGCCGGATCCAGTGCGGTGCCCTTCAGCTTGGAGGCGATCGACGCCTTGGACGCCGCGTCCATGTCGGCCCAGCTGACGAGGTTCTCGTGGTCAATGAGGATCGGCTGGTCGCCGCCGTCCACGGCGGGTTCGCCGATGTCGGCCCTGTACCGGTTGAGGGTCCAGGCTCCGTTGCGGAGTCGCTGGTCGCGGATTTCCTCGACGGTCTTGCTGTCCCGCATGTCGATGTCGCGGAATTTCAGGCGCCAGCCGGTCACTCCGAATCCGGCCTTGGCCAGGGCGAAGTTGAGGGCTTCGAGGACGAGTTCGGCGATGGGCTGACAAGTGTTGATCATGAAGGTGCGGTCCTGGGACTCCCCCGTACCGCCACCCAGGTTCCCGGACTCGATGATCCCGACCTTCGCCGGAGGCACACCGTACGAGGCGATGATCTCGTCCCGCTTCTGCTCCAGGTACTTGAGGTAGTCCATCGTCCGGGACTGCGCCAGTTCTTCGACCTTGGCGCCGCCCTTGGTGTTGATCGGGTTGCCGATGTTCCTCGGGCCGACGTTCCGTGCCTGGTACTGGGCGTTCCACCGGTTGATCTCCGCCGCCGACGTGCTCGACGCGTGGTCGATCCACAGCTGTGGAGGAGCGCCCTTCCGGAAGATCTCCTTCGTCGTCGCCGCAGCGAACAGCCACCCCGTGATCGGCAGCAACGCGGCCTGCGTCGGCGACACACCGAACACCGAACTGCGAGGCGAGTCCAGCGAGATGTGGATGACCTCGCGCGGCTCGAACGTGGCGCGCTGCCCCATCTCCGTCACCTGCACGTACGAGGTGACGTTGCCGTGCTCGTCGGCGATCGGCATCATGCTCGGGCAGTCCAGCGAGTACAGCGCGACCGGCTGGGAGCCGATCCACACGACCTCGATGTACGCGTCGCCGAACACCAGCAGGTCGACGACCACCGAGCGGAGGATCTGCCGGATGTTCTCCCGCGGGTTGCAGTACGCCAGCATGCCTTCGAGGAGCTTCACCTCGGCCGGCTTGTCCGGCGTCTCCTGGTCGCCCTCGCCGTCGTCGTTGTCCCAGTCCGTGACCAGGCCGCCCGCTGTGATCGTGCGGGCGATCGCGTTCACGGACGCCCAGGCCCACGGGCAGGCCAAGTACGCCTGGTAGAGCTGGTCGAGCGTCGACCGGCGGTCCGTCTGCGTGCCCGCGCCGAGGCCCTGGTTGCTCTCGGTCAGGCCGCCCGGGCCGATCCCGAACTCGTAGCCGGTGCGCTCCGGCAGCTTGCCCTGCGCGGGCGCCCGCTCCAGCACTTCCGGTTCGGCGCGCAGGCCCTGCCACCAACTCTTCAGCCCCACGGGGATTCCACCGTCCTCCCCGCACGCGGCGTGTCGTCATCGTCAGCCCACCAGGCGTCATCCGGCGCAGCCCCGGAGTCCGGGCGCACGGCCATCGTCATTCCCAGCGGCTGCAAGGCGTCGGCGATCGGCTCGGTCGGCGCCTCGTCGAGGATCACCATTTCCGGGCCCGCGCCGAGGTTCGTCAGCAGGTAGCGGAGGCCGTCCGAGGCGTGGTCGTCGGCCGTCGTGTCGGCGTCTTCCGGGTTGCCCTTGGTGGCATGTGGCAGGTCGGTGAGCTCGCGGTAGAGCTCGGTGACCGTGTTGAAGAGGTGGATCATCGGGCAGGTGGTCCAGCCCTGCGCCCGGTGGTGCGGGCACGCCGGGCCTTCTTTGAGGTAGGAGCGGACGCGTTGCCAGCCCGTCACACGGCTGCCGTCGCCCTTCCCTGCCTGGGTGAGGTGGACGCCGTTCTCTGCGTAGACGTCGGAGATTGCTTTCGCGTCGCCGCGGGTGGCCCACATCGCGTCGTCGGCGAACCGGACAGCGACGTGCTCGTCGGCCGTCTCGGCGGCGAGGATCTGCTTGGCCTGATCAGCTTCGCCAACACCGCGCTGGTAGATCTCGCGGTAGACCCAGACGCGGCCGTCTTCGTCGACTGCCGCCCAGAGCACGGCCCATGGGGCGCTGAAGCCCCAGTCGACGCCGTTGTACCGCTTCCACGAGGCGGGCAGGGTGATCGGTTGGACGACGTGCCGGTCGCGCTTGAGCTCGGGGAACATCTGGCCGGCGAACACGTCCCAGTCACCGTCCAGAAAGGCGCTGCGGAGCTTGCCGTCGAGGGCCTGGAGGTCGCCGGCGTACTCGGGGTTGACGTGCGGGTTGTCCGACAGCTTCGAGGGGATGAAGCGGACGGTGCGGTTGCGGGCGTCGGTGATGACCTTCTTGCCGTAGTTCGTCGGCTTGATGTAGCGGGTTTTTACCGCTCCGTGTCCGGCCCCGCCAGGGTTCGTGCCCGAGCGGATGCCGAGGACGGGGATGTCGCGGCGGCCGGACCGCAGCCGGGTCTCCAGGAAGCTGACGACGTCGGGCGGTGTCAGGGTGCGCTCGTCGAACAGCAGCTTCTGGTACTGCCCGCCCTGGCGCCTGGTGGCGTCCTGAACGCTCTCGGCGTACCGGAACATGATCAAGCTGCCGTTAGCGAACTTCAGCTCGAACTCCGTACCGTTCCAGCGCGCCCCCAACGCCTGCGCGAACTCGACCTGCGCCAGCTCGGCGATCAGCGACTCTTTCAGCTCGCCGTACGTCCGCCGGAACGCGCCGACACGGAGTCCCGGGTACTGATCGCAGTCCCGGATCGCGTCCATGAGGAGCGCCCGCGTCTTCCCGCCCCCGGCCGCGCCGCCGTACAGGACGTCGAACTCGGTCGCGGCATGGAATTCGCGCTGCTTCGGAGTCGGCACGTAGCCAAGGAGCCCGAACACGTCGCGGCCCTCGAACGCCTTCGCCGCAAACTCGGACCAGTCCATGGTGGCGGTCATCGGCCGCCTCCCCGGTCAGGATCCCAGCGCGCGCAGATGGCGCGGCACGATCTCCGGTACTCGCTGCCGCTGCTCCGCCGTCAGGTCGAGGTCGGCCAGGATCAGCCTGATCACCTGTGCCACGAGGGCGCCCTGCTCCTCCGCCAGCCGGACCCGCCGCTCCTCGATGCCCGCGCGGATAGCCGCCTCGCACACCTTCACCAGGTGCGTGCGCTCCTGCTGGTACAGCTTCAACCAGACGTTCGGGGAGGCCTCGGAGGTGACCCCATGGTCTTCGCCGCCGGTCTTCTCGCGGGTGACGCCCCATACCAACGGATGCGCGCCGTCCGTCCCGTCCGCGACCGCGCCCTCTTCGATCTCCTGGACGCGTTCCCGCAGCCAGGCGACGTGTCCGGCCGTCCACTGCACCTCGTCGAGGAGCGCCTCCGTGGCGGTGGTCTCGATCTTCCGGCCGTAGGTTGCCACGAGCTTCCGCGCCCTCTCTTCGGACAGCCGCTCCTTGGCCGCTCTGATGCTCTGCGGCGCGGACCCGCCGTGGTGGTGGCAGATGTTCTGGCCGAGCATGGCTGGGGCACCGCACTGCTCCCCGTTGCTCTTCTTGCTGCGGCTCCAGCAGCGGCGGTTGCCGTCCGCCCGGAACTCCTCGAACCCTTCGGGCAGCTCACGTCCATGCCCCTGCTTCGGCATCAGTTGCCGCCCGTCACCCAGTGGTCCGGCAGCAGGGGCGCCTCTTCCAGGGGCGCGGTCGGGGCGGGTTCGGGCTTGCAGCCGCACCCCGGGAGATCGCCTTCGGCCGGGGCCGTGCACGTGCTGGCGTGCACGCGTGCCGCGAGGTCCAGAGTGACGGCATGCGCGGCGCACCCGTACACGGCGCGCGTCATGCCGTCCGCCGACGGCAGCGGCCCGAACACAGGCTCCGGGAGTTGCGGATCGGAGAGGAGGACGACCTGGTCGCGGCGCTCCTGCTCCGCACGGACGGTCTCGGCGACCTCGGCGTCGGTCGGCCGGCGCTGCCACTGCACGACCGCCGCGTCCCCGCAGGCCGTGCACACCGGGCCCTCAGGTGCGGCGGCCGCTGGCGGGGTGGCGAGTTGGGGGGCTGGGGATTGGGTGAGGGCGTCCACGCCAGGCCTCCTAGGTGATCGCGAGCTGTCCGACGGGCAGAACGGGCGTCTCGGGGTTGTCGTGGATCTTGATCCAGTAGGTGTAGCGGCCTGCTGGCAGCTCGACCGTTCCGCTGGGGCCGACGAGGATCTGCGCGCAGTAGGCGCTCGTCCCGGGGTTGGGCTGGCTGGTGTCCCAACTGCCCGTGTACCACTGGGTGGGTTGGGCGCTGCCGCTGGTGAACGCGAACTCAACCGCGTCCACCGTCGGGTTGTAGGGGGCTCCTGCCACGGTGGCGGTCACCTGTGCCTGCACGTACTCCAGGGACTGAACAGAGATCGTTTGCACCCGTGCCCCTCCCCTAGAACCACGTTCGCCAGCGGCCGCCACTCAGCCATGCCCGCCAGCGCGCGGCCGGCTCCCGGATCGACCAGCGCGGGCCCGCCTGTTCGGCGGTCCAACGGGCCCGGAGGTCTTGGACTGACCAGCGGGCGAGCCCGGCGGTGACCGTGATGGTGAGGTCCCGGAGCGCGCGGACGGTCTGGACGACGGTCTCCACCGCGGTGACGGCGGTAGCGGCCAGGACCGCTGCATAGCCGCGGGCCACGCTCGCCGAGGTTGCCGTGGTCGCCGATGTGGCCACGGTGCGGCCCGTGGCGCGCCGCAGCACGCTCGCGGTGAGGACGTCTGCCCGGGCGGTGAGCGTGGCGGCCCGGGTGAGGCCAGCCGTCGAGTTCGCGGCTGTCGCGCGGGTGAGGGCAGCGCGCCGGAGCATGGACACCGCGCCGGTCGCGGACGTCTCCAGGATGAGGATGAGCGTGGACCGCATCAGCTCGATGCCGGTGACGGCGACCGCTCCGGCCGCAAGCGGCCGACCCACGCTGCGGGCCACGGCGCGCGAGCTGCCTGCGACCGTGTTCATGGCCTGCGCGAGGGCCCGGCCGAGTGCTCCGGACACCGTCGCAGTGGCCGAGACGACCAGGCCGGCACGCCGAGTGACGCCACTGGTGCTCGTACTCGATCCAGCAAGTCCGGCGTGGGCCCCGCGGGTGAGACTGCCACTGCCCAGGCCGTTGGTGGCAAGGGCAAGGAACGTGGCCCTGGCGATCGTGACCGTACGGGCGGCGGTCGCTGCGGCCGCGAGGATCAGCGACAGCGCTGCACCAACCAGCACGCTGGCCGTGCCGGTGGCCGAGGCGGCTTGGGCTCGGGCGAGGCCACGTCGGAGGGAGCTGGTGCTCGTCGAGCCTGCGGTCAGGCCGGTCGCGGCCGAGCGTGTGAGGTTGCCCGTGGCCGACGTCGTGGTGGTGACGGGGCGAGCGAGGGTCCGTCGGAGGGCACCGGCGCCGGTGGTTGTGGCGAGGGCCGTGAGGAACGCGGCCCGGCCGAGCATCAGCGCCGCCCCGGCCGTGCTGGCCACGGCCAGGATCAGGAGGTGGACGGAGCCGACGAGGACTGTGGCAGTGGCCGTCGCGGCCACCGTGACGCTGCGGGCGACGGACCGTGTCACCGCGCCGACCGCAGTCGCCGTGGCGGCGTACGAGCGGGAGAGGGCTGCCCCGACGCTCAGCGCCGGAGCCGAGCTCGCGATGGCGGCGTACGTCCGGCCGAGCGCCGCCTGCCCGATGCTGACCGCCGTTGCTCCAGCCGCCCCGGCATAGGCGCGAGCGGCCGCCCGCCGCACGGTCGCCGCAGCCGTGGCAGCGACAGCGGCCACCGCAGCAGTTCCACGGGCCAGAGCAGTGGCGCCGGTAGTCGACGTTGCCAGCGTACGGCCGACCCCGTTCCGGGCCTGTCCGACGCCGAGTCCGGCAGCCGTCACCCGGACGCCGGCCATCCGTGCCAGCAGCCCTGTCCCGTGCACGCTCTGCGTCAGTGCGACCTGCGGGCCTCGGATGAGCACCGCCGCGGCCGTCCGGTTCGCCGCCGCCGTTGTCGCGAGACCGCGCCTCACCGTGGTGCCGCCCGTCGCCGCACCTGGGGCTGCCTGGCCGATGCCGCGTCGCACGGTTGCCGCGCTGAGAGACACGGCGCCCGCGCTCTGGCCCACTGCGCGCCGGACGGTGCCCGAGCCGACAACCGCTGCCACCAGGAGTAGCGCCCGGGCCGCCGTCACGGCGAGGGATCTCGCCGTGCTGACCGCTGCGGCCAGAGGCCGGCCGACCGTACGCGAGAGGCTCGCTGCAGCCGTTGCGGAAGCGCTCCGTGGTGCCGCTGCCGTGCGGACGAGCTGCGAGTTGCCGGTCCCGGTCGCCGCTTGCGCGAGCCAGGCCTGTCGGCCGATGCTGCTGCCGCCCGTCGACGCTCCGGCGAGGCTCACGGCCCCGCTCGCTCGGACGAGGACGCCGAGCGTGGCCACGTTGCCGGCCGGGGTCTGCGTGCAGGTGGGGGCGGACGCTGCGGTCACGCCGGGATTCCAGAGAACGGCGTTGCCTGCGGCGGTGACCGTGTACGTGAAACCGGAAGTCGAGCCCGCCACGGTGGTGTTCGTGACGTAGGCGTACCCGTAGTAGAGGCGCGCGCCTGCGCTCGGGGTCAGCGATGGGAAGGTGATCGCCGTTGTGGCTGAGCCGCTGGTGTTGCCGCCGGTGCCGTCGGCTGCCCACACGGTGTTGGCGAGGCTGCTGGAGAACTGTTCGGCGCACAGCTCGGTACTGATGGCGGCGACGGACCCGCTGAACGTCACCGTGATCGTCGTCGGGGTGGTTGCGGCGATCGTGCCGAGCCAGATCTCCAGGGTGCCGTTGACGACGGCCTGCGACACCGAGGCGATGCGGGTCCAGGTGGACGGGCCGCCGCCGGACACGGAGGACACCGTGATCGAGCTGGAGGCGACGCGGACCGCGAGCAGCCAGGCGTTGCCGACGGTGGGGCTCGACACGGTCAGCGTGGTGACGCCCGTCCCGCGGTTGGCTTGCAACGTGCCCACGGCGGAGATCGACACTGCGTTCTCCTCCCGCAGGTGCTGTCAGCGGGTCAGGAGAAGCTGAGCTTCGTCGTGGCCGTCAAGGAGTCGCCCGTGTTCAGCGCCAGTCCCGTGAAAGACGCGTGGATCAGCAGCGACCCGTTCGTCACCGCGCTCGAACCGGGGGCGTTCCCGCCGGTGATGACGGCGCCGTTGGAGTGCGTGGCAGCCGTCGAGCCGTTGACGCCGCGGGTGACCGTCCACGTCGTGGTGCCCTGGCCGCCGGTGACGAGCAGAACCTCGGAGTCGATCTGGATGTTGTAGTTCCCGGACCCCGGGAATCCTGACGCCGAGGCGACGGTGATCGAGGTCGAGGACGTCGAGGAGATCGCGCCGTTCGCGGTCGTCGCCGCGGGCTTCGACGCGGAGTCCGACAGGAACGTCTCCGTGATCGTCTGCCCGGACGCCGACGTCATCGTGCCAGCCACCTGGTAGGTGTCGTTCGAGGACGTCGTCGTCACCTGCGAACTGGTGCCCGCCACCCGGGACTCGGCGGCCTCCGTGAAAGCGGCCACGTCCGTCGCGGCGGCTGTGCCGGCGCCCGTGCCCCAACCAAGGTTCTTCGGCTCGGCCTGGGTCGGGCTGGTGCCGATGAGACGGCCGGCCACGATCTCGCGGCCCTTGCTGGTGAATGCGACCGTGGTGGCCATGGCTACCTCTCCTGAGTGTCGGCGGCCCGTGCCGCGCGGTTGGCCGCTCGGGCGCGGCGGTTGAAGCGGGGCTGACCCCACAGGCGCCACCACAGGCGGCGGAGGGGGTTGCGGTGCCAGTAGGCGCCGCGGCCGAGGGGGATGACGGTGCCGTCGGCGCGGGTGATGACGAGTTCGGTCTCGGCAGCCCGGTGGGAGGCCTTCGCGCGCGGCTCGGTCACGGCCCCTCCTGGCGGACGTCGAGCGTGCGGGCGATCGCGATCCAGCTGTCGGCGAGGCTCTCGTAGCGCTGCATGAGCGCCTGATCGGTGATCAGTTCCGCGTTCAGCAGGAGCCGGGCCGCGTGGCCGAGCGCCGTGTCCGCGGTGAGAGGCCCGGCCGGTGCGGGTGTGGGAGGGAGATCTGCCATGCGGTGCCTCCCCGCTCATCGAGGCCGTTGTCAGTGGCGTGTGCGACGCTCGCCTCAGCTCCAACTGAAAGGAGGTGAGTGAGCATGTCGAAGAAGCAGAAGGCCATCATCGTGATGGTGGCGGCGATGGCGGGCCAGGCGTACCTGGGCAAGGTCGCTAAGCAGCAGGGGGCCGCGCTGGGTCTGTCCGTGGTGGCGGTGAGCCTGGTCGGGTACGCGATCGGCGCGGCCATGGGGTAGTTGACCGGGGTTGGGCCCTGGCTCTGCCGTTCAGGTCGGCGAAGCCAGGGCCCGGCCAGTGGGGGCGGTGGTGATCCGCCGTCGGCCGGAACCCTCACAGCCCGACCGGCGGCGGAAGTTCAGCTGCGGCTGCTCAGACGGTCGCGTACGACCGCCGGGCCCTCGACCTCGTCGCCTGCTCCGCCTTCACCACGTCGATCGCGCGGTACTTCGGCGTCCGGCACTTCTCCGAGTTCGCCCGCCGGAGGTGCCCCCGGTGCGCCCAGATCCGGATCACGCCCGGCTCGACACCCGCCGCCTCAGCGGCCTCGGCCGTCGTCCAGAGCGTCGCCTGGAGATCGCCGTCGAAGTCGACCACAGCAGCCTCCCGTAGGGGACATACGCGAAAGCCCCGAAGTCGAGGACTCCGGGGCCGAGGATCAACGGACATACCTGTCCGGAACTGAAGTTACGCGTAACGCGACTCCATGGTCAACCCACTCCCACAACCTGGCATTCAGAGGCCACTTCCTTGACGTGCCCGTGAAACTCCGAAGGCGTCAGAAGCAGCGCGCAGTTGATGTTTCGGCATTCGATGTAATCGTCGCCGTCGGCCCGGTACAGGGTCAGCAGATCGCAGCGCGGACACGGCACCCGATGGTGTTCCAGCCGGGGATCGCGCCGGGTGAATCGCTCGGCCGCGCGGTGCCAGCCCTGGATCTGGGAGGCCGGGTTCCCGGACAACCTGTCGTGGGTCTCATGGGCGAGCGGGTGTTCCGTCAGAGCCCACGTCAGGTGCGAGGCCAGGAACCGGGTTGAGCCTGTGACCCCGTGGCCCTCAGTGCCGCGGCCGGGGCGGTGCCGGAAACGGCGGAGTTCGCGGATGTCGTCTTCGAGGGCGAGGAGTCCGCCGGCGATGTGGTCGGTGAGGATGCGGGCGGCTTGGCCGGGCCAGGTGGCGACGGTAGCGCGGCCGATGGTGCCGGTGGTCTTCGGGGCGGTGCCGTAGAGGGCTTCGAGGCTGATTGCGGCGACGAGCTCGGGGAGCTCGGCGAGTTGCGCGCGGGTTCGGGTGGTGCAGCGTTCGCAGTGGACGGGCTGGCCCCAGGTGGCGGGGATGTCGTGCAGGGTGTCGGTGGTGGCGAGTTCGTTCCCGGCACGGCGCCAGGCGTTGTTGCACGAGCCAGGACAGGGAGTGGGCATGGCGGGCCTCCCGTGGTGCGTGAGGGTGTTGAGCCCAATTGTGCACCGTCACCTGCTCCACCTACTGACTGAATGGACAGTCAGTTACACGTCTGGCGCTTCCCGTCTCGGGCAGCCACAGCGAGGCGGCCGTACGCGCGCCAGGGTCACGGTGACGCGGGCCGACAGCCGCTCCAACTGGCTACGCCTCCGGGCCTCGACCTCACGGACAGTCATGGGGACCCCGATACCCGACATCAAGCCCCGGAGCAGCTCGGTGGCGTGCTCGATCTCGAGGATCGTGGGTGACTGTCCGGCTTCTCGGTAGCCGTACGTGAGAGCGACGTCGTGCTGCGCCATGCGCAGGATCTTGTACGACGTCTCCCGGGTGGCTCCGAGAGCGCCCGCCAGGAGCCCATACTCGGCGAGGGCGGCTTGATCGCGGAGGCCTTCGACGTGGCGCGCCGCAGCGGCCTTCGCTACTCCGAACGGATCCCAGGCGATCAGCCGGCCCAGCACGCCCCCCTCTTCGGCGAGGCGCTGCAACCGAAGGCTTGTGCTCGACGCGGCGAGCTGCGGCAGGTCATCGATCGGCGAGGTGGGGTCGTTGGTCACGTCGACACCTCCGTGGCGGTGGGCCAGCCGTACCCCTCGGCGAGCCTGCGGATAACGTGCTCTGCGAGCGGCAGTTCGCCGTCGTCGATGTAGTCGCCCTTGGTGATGCGCTCCAGGTCGGCGAGCATCATCCGGTCGGCGGCGATCCGGCGCAGCACGGCGGCCGGGTCGTGGCGGACGATGTGCTGGGCCATGAACAGGCCCTCGTATGAGGTGTTCCAGCGTCGCCCGATCTTCCGCTTCGGGCGAGGGTGCGGGTCATCGACGACGAGGATCCGCCCGTCGGTCGGTTCGTCGCCGTCGCGGAAGGACCACGAGGGTGCGGGCGGGTGGCAGCCACAGACCTCGGCTGCTTTCTGCGCGGCCAGCTCGGCAGCGTCCATCACATCCCGAAGCCACACCGCCATCCGCTCAAGATCGGTCACGGCGTCCAACTCCCGCTCGGCTTGAGAGCGTCCCGGACCATCCCCGGTGTGACCATCAGCCGGCGCCCCAGCTCCTTCATCCTCGTCTCCATGGCGCCGAGCAGCCTGATCTTGTCGTGCAACTCCCGAAGGGCGTCCCGTTCGTCACAGTGCCACAGCCAGTGCATCGCCCGGTCCGCTGCCAGCGCCACAGCTTGGGCAGACGTGTCGGCTTCGACGTCAAGGCGGGTACGCCAGTCCAGGCGCGTGCGCTCGGGGGCTCCATAGTCGTCGCCCACCCCGAATGCCAGCCGTCCGTCGACCAGCCGCCAAGACAGCCAGAACTCGGAGAACTGCATCGCGAAACCCGTGCTTGGGTCCGGGAACGTCATCTTGATCTCGACGTCGGTGACGTACTCCGGATCCCAGCCGCGTCCTTCGAGTTGATCGCTGATGGCCTGGACCGTGGCGCCGGGGAGCCGGACGTGCGTGTCGGTCATTCCGCCAGTATGCGCGCGGCAACTGGCCACTCGGCCGACAACAGCACTCGGGGGGGAGTCCGACAGCACAAACGGCCCCGCCCGGAGATCCGAGTGGGGCCGCCGCCTGTGGATCAGCCTTCCCAGCCGCCACCGAGACCGTTCAACTGTGCCGAGCAGATGTTGTAGCCGCCCGACGCGTGCCCGGACTTCGTCTTCCCGCCGATGGTGACCGAGCAGTTGATGTCTCCCGAGCCCTGGAGCTGCGCGGTCACCGAGTAGTACATAGCGTCCTTGTCCACGGGCAGCTTCTCGGTGAAGCCGTTCTTCCAGTGGCCCTTCCGGGTGTCGGAGTCGCTGCCATAGGTGATGTCGAGCGATCCGAGCTGGCCGTCCGGTGCGGTGCCCCAGACCTTGAACACGGCGGTCGAGCTGGCGCCCTTCGCGTCACTGCCGGACTTCTTGGAAGACCCATCGGACTTGCCGTTGGAGCCGCCTGAGGCAGCGACCGCGATGACGATGATCAGGCCGACGATGCCGAAGCATCCGAGGCCGACCTTCTTGCCCAGGCCGCGCTTCTTCGGCGGCGGCGGGGCGGGTGCGCCCCCTCCGGGCTGCTGGGTGTACTGCTGGCTCATGATTGCCCCCCTTGGTGCGGATTTCTGCGGGGCGAATGTAGCCGTTGTGAGGGCGACATAAGGGCAGTGTGGGGTTTCTGTGACCCGAACGGGTTGCGGTCCGGTATTGGACGCGCACAGCAGAGGGCCCGCTCCAGCCACCCGGAGCGGGCCCTCTGCTGCACGGGGTGGGGTCAGGTGGTCTGCAGGTTGACCAGCTCGATCTGGTCGATGAGTTCCTGCCCCTTGGCCTGGTGCACCCAGTCGGTGAGTGGCTCGATGTCCAGCTTGGTGCCGTGCTTCAACTGGGCCGTGGTCAGCCACATGAGCAGCGTGGCCTTCCCGATCGGGGCCTGGGCCACCTTCGGCGGCACGAGGTCGGCGAGGAACGGATGCTGGGCGACGAGCGCTTCCGTGCAGGCGTCGGCCGCGCGGGGGGCCTGCCACCAGGCGAGCTTCTCTCCGGTCATGAACTCGAAGATCTCATCCAGGGCGGCGCCACGTTCCCCGGTGCGCTGCGTGAGCAGCAGCCCTGTGGTGACGGACAGGATGTCGGCGAGGGGGAACGTGCGGGTGGCCATGAGGTCATCCTCTCTTGCCGGGGTGGGCGGTTGCGGTCGGTTCGGGTGGATCGGTTAGGCGCAGAGGGCCCGATCCCTGGGGCGGCGGCGAGACCGGGGATCGGGCCCTCTGCTGTGCGCGGGGTCAGGCGACGCGGGTTACGACTCCAGGCCGAGCGCGTCGAGCAGCACATCCGTGTCGATGGTCGTGTTGCCCTTGTCGCGGGCGCGCTCCACCAGTAGCTCGACGCGGACGAGGCGGGAGGCGTCGGCCTCAGTGTCGTCGTCCCACGAGATGTCGAGCTGCGCCGTGCGGACGGCGGTGTTGGATCCGAAGGCGAGCGCGTCGACGTCGACGGCCTCGCCCCGGGTCGCGATGACGTGATTGCAGGCGACCTCGGGGTCAATGGCCTTGACGGCATTGCGGATCAGCTCGGTGGCGATGGCGCGGAGTTCGGACTGGTCGGGCATGGGGTTCATCCTGTCGTGTCGGCGGGTCAAGCGGCGAGAGGTGCGGCCCGCCCGCGGGCCGGCCGCACCCGGGGCAGGTCAGCGCCCGGAGTGGGCGTCGGCGGCGCTGTACTCGTCGAGCGGGTCCGGGGCCGAGGCGGCCGGGACGTGCTCGTGCGCGGTGGCGAGCGCCGTGATGCAGCCCCGGCAGAACGCGACACGGTCGAAGCGGCCCTGGGAGTCAGGGAGCACGACGCCCCACTGGCCGTAGTCCAGGAGCGTGTAGCAGGCGAAGCAGCGGTCGTGACCGCTCATCGGCTGGACGCTGATGCGCAGGCCGTTCTCGCCGAGGGCGATGTTGATGCACTGCTCTTCGAACGTCTTGGGCGTGGGCTCGATGGTCATGGCTCTCCTGTTCAGGCCGCGAGCAGCATCTGTGCGGCGATGGTGTCTGTGCGGAAGTCGGCGAGGGTGCGGCCAGCCGGTGGGCTGGCCGCACCTGGGGTGGGTCAGAGTCCGGCGAGGGCCAGGCTCGCGTCGGCGAGGAGCTGGTAGTCCGCGGCCTGGGCGCGGTTGCCGGCGGCGGCCGCCTCGTCCGCGGCGGCGAGCCAGTGCAGGGCGTCGGCGAGGTAGGCGTCGGCGATGAGGGTGGCGGTGGTGGACGCGATGGCGGTGGTCATGAGGCTCCTGTCTGAACGGGTGGGTCAAGCGGCGAGTTCGTTGGCCAGCAGCTGGACGCGGCGGGCGATGGGACAGCCGACGGGGTAGAGCGCGGGGACGGTGACCAGGCCGCGGGTCGGACGGGCCTTGGGTTCGGCGGCGACGGGGCGCGGCACCAGGTAGGCGGTGCGGTGGATCGAGTACGAGATCAGTCGGTCGATGCGGAAGTCGCGGCGTTCGCCGGTCTGGCGGTCCATGGCCTTGGCGAGGATGTCGCCGGCGGCGCTGACGTAGAAGTCGTAGATCTCGACGGTGCGCGTGGTCTCGACGAGCCGGCCGGTCTTGCGGCCGTCGGCGTTCTTCTCTTCCTTCAGGTAGCTGATGGTGACGGGGTGCTGTCGGTCGAGGGCCTTGATGAGGCGGGTGAGGGTGGCGGTGGTGGTCTCCCGTGCGGTGCGCCTCATCTGCGGTTCCCCCTGAGCTCGACTGTCTATTTTCTAGACACCAAGAGCATGGCATGGGCGCTCATGAATGTCTAGCGAATAGACAGACTCGCGTCTAGGAAACAGACACCCCTCGTGAGACGATGCCCTCATGACCGACTGGGAGGCGCAACTGCGCCGAGACACGAAAGCCATCGACCAGCGGGAACAGACCCGCCGCGAACACGTCGCGGCCGCGCGCCTCGACGGTCATTCCTTCCGCGAGATCGGCAGCTGGGCGAGCATCAACCACGAACGGGCCCGGCAGATCTGCATCGACATCAACGGCGACTCCCGGACTCACGCCGAGCGGCCGCCGAGCAGCGAGGAGACGACCAGGTGACCGAGCGCGACAGGCTGCTCGCCTACCTCCGCCAGGCCGGCCTCAGCACGGCGCGGGCCGAGGCCAACCTCGACGCGTTCGCACACGAGCTGGCGGAGCAGCAGCGAACCGCTTTGCCCGATGTGATGGAGAGTTGGGGCGGGCACCTGCACCAAGACGTGATCAGCGAGGTGATCGACGTCATCGACCCGAAAGTGAGCGCAGCCTCCGCGCTTCCGGACAAGGGGAAGATCGCATGAGCGAGTTCACGGACGACACCCTCGCCCGCCACCTCGACCAGCAGCCCGGGATGCGGCGGACGCTCCTCTTCAACCCAGCGCAGCGGATGCAGACCGAGGTCTTGCGGCGCACGCTGGACATGGCCGAACGCGCCATGGCCGACGAGGGTGTTTCCGAAGAGGCGCGTCGTCGGGTGATCGATCGGATCGTGTGGGGCGACCCCGAAGGGATCCGCGACATGCACGCCAAGATGCGCGAGCAAGCGACTGCGGCCTATCGCACCATGCCGTGGGCTAATCCGTACTACGCCGAGGACTCGGTGCGCCCGGGTGAGGAGCCCACCGCATGAGCGACAGTTCTACCGACGAGGCGTTCTGGAAGCAGATCGACGGCGACGCCAAGCGCACTGTCCTCTGTGAACCACACCGCCTGGACGAGATCCTCGCGGTCGTCGAAGCACGCGGGTACGACCACATCACAGTGCTCCCCAGCCAGCACTGTCCAGCCGGGAAGCTGTTCGTCATCGACGAAGGCGCAATCGAGGCGAGCGTCCGCGCAGCCTTGCAGCGGTCCATGCGGTCGCTGTACCGCCGCTGACCCACGGCATGGCGAAGGCCCCGCCCGGGCTCCGGTGCGGGGCCTCACCATGATGGCAGCAGTCCTAGTTACCCAGCCCCTGCACCATCTTGAGCTTGTCGAACTGTCCGTCCTTGCCCGTCCACCCCAGACCATCGATCGCCTGGGCCGCGAGCAGCGCCGTGTAGTCGTCGTCGCTGAGCTGCCCGCACGCGTCCGGCTTGTTCTTCTCGCCGTCCCGGGTCTTCTCCTCCACCGCGTCGAACGCGTCGCTGGCTACGCTCTGGTACCCGGAACGGACCATGCCTGCGAGTGTCTTGTCGAAGGCGTCGACCCGCTTCTTCGCCTCGGTGACGGTCGGCTGGTCCCCGGACTTACCTCCGGTGCTCTCGGTAAGCGCGGCGGCGCAGTCCTGGGCTTTCTCGTCGCCGGACTTCGAGCAGCCGACGGCGGCTCCGGCGAGCAGCAGGGCGGCGAGCAGGGCTGTGGTGGTACGGCGCATGGTGTCCCCCCAGGACGTGATCGTGCCGGGGATCGTAGCCGCGGCCGCCGGCGGTACGGGCGGGAATGGCGAAGGCCTCACCGCAAGGGGGGATTGCGGTGAGGCCTCGTCAATGCCGGGCGTTACCCGGCGCGGAGTCTCCAGTGTGGCAGGGCGGTCAGCTCGCCCGCGGGTCTTTCAGCGAGTGGTGCCGAACGGTGTCGGCTGGGTCGCGGATGACGCGGCCGCCCTGTCCGATGTCTTCTACACGCAACCCCTCTCCGGGCAGCCCCTCTTCGGTGTCGTCGTTGTCGTTGTCGGCAGACTGACCTGCACCGACGACACTGGACGAGGGCAGGAGGATGGTCGGGGAGGGGCAGTCGTCCCAGCGCAGCCCCGCGGATGAGGAGCGGCCCTCCATCCGCACGTCCTTGACCGGCCAGCCCACCGCGCCCGCTGCGGCACGCACCGCGTCTGTGGTCGTGCCGAGGTGCTCGGCGAGGGGCTTCAACTGGGCGTGGGGGGTGCCGATGTCGCGGACTGCGGCGACGAGCGCGACCGGCGAGACCGGCGCCGGACCAGACGGCGACGGTGCGGGGCCGGGCTCCGGCTGTTCCTCGACGGGCTCGCTCGGCTCGGTGTCCTGCGGTTCCTCGTGCCCGCCGACCCGGTACGCGGCGATGACCCACAGCACCGTCGAAACGGTCAGCGCGCCGCTCCATGCGCCCGATGCGACGCGCTCGTGCGCGCGGTCACCGATGCCCGCCAGGACCGCCGGGCCTCGGAGCAGCGCCACGTAGGCCAGGCCGAGTTGCACCCACCACGGCCACCGTCCGAACCGGCCGCTCACGCCTCGGATGACCCGTCCGAGTGAGCGGGAGATGATGCGGTGGCTGCCGATCGAGATACGGTCCGCGGCCGTGCGCAGCCACTCCCACGTGGTCGGGGCGGTCACAGGATCGTCCCGGTCGCGAGCTGGCCCAGCAGGAACTGGCCGAGGTCGTTGGCGCCGCCGACAACGGTCTGCGCGACGAAGGCGGCCGTGCCGGTGCTGATGCAGAGAAGCACCCCGGTGAACAGGCCTTTCTTCCATTTGCCCTTGGTGGCCTTCGCGATGGACTTCCGCAGGAACCAGAGGCTGATGGCGAGCGCGGTGACGACGACCGCCCCGTATCCGTCGAGGCCGGGCGCGGCTGCGGTCGCCATGACGGTGGCGTCCCTGCCGGTGAGCGTCGACATGACCGTGCCGCCGAGGCCGTTGCCGCCCCAGCGGAGGATGCCGGCGGTGGTGCCAAGGAGTCCGGCGGGACAGGCGACCATGAGGATGCCGCAGGCGAGGCCGAACCAGTACGGGATCATGGCCTTGGGGTCGAGGGAGCGGCCGCCGGCGGCTGCGGGAGCTGCGCCTTTCCCCTTGCCGGACGGTGCAGGGGCCGGGGTGGCGGCGCCTTTGTACCAGCGCCAGTGCTCGGCGCCGAGGAGCGCCAGGCCGAGGGCGAACCCGGCGGTGGTGACGGTGCTGGTGGTGTACTGCTCGGCTCCGGCAGCGAGCGTGATCATGCGTGGACTCCGGTCAGTGCGTAGACGAGCGTGGTGACGGGCAGGGCGAGCGCGGTGCCGATGACGGCGGCCCACAGCAGGAGTCGGGCTCCGGCGGCACGGATCTTCGGGATCCACAGGTCGTCGGCGGCTCCTGCGGCGGCGACCCTGTAGGTGTTGTCCGCGAATGCCAGGACGATCAGGGGGCCCAGCGCCATGACCCACGCGCCAGCGAGGGACTCCTCCTCGCGGACGGACACGAGGACGTGGGCCCAGGGCCCGGCGAGGGTGAGGGAGATGACGGCGAGTCCGGCGTTGTAGCCGATCCGGATCCGCTGCCACCAGCGCGGTCCCGGATCCGGATCCGGCACGGACAGCGGTCCACCTGCGGGTTCGGCCGCGTAGAAGTGCTGATGGACCACGACGGATGGGGGCGGTCCGGACCGTCCGGATCCGCCACGCCACCAGTCCGGATCCGGATCCGCGAGACCCGGCGGTCCGGGCGGGCGCGGCGGCGGGGCCGGCGGCGGCGCGGGCAACGGAAGCGGCTCACCGGCGGGGATGACCCGGGTCGGAAAGATCGGCTCGCTCACCGGGCCCACCCCGCGCACCAGATGCAGACCGCCATCGTCGTCACCCACAGCGTCGCGAGGAGCAGCCGCCCGCGGTCGTACGCGTTCAGGGCGGCGACCGCGGACAGTGCGGCGAGGACAGAGGCGAGCGGCGCCGACATGATCAGGCTGAGGAGCGCGAGCCCGGCCACGCCGACGGTGACGCCGGCTCCGGCGAGGATCGCTCTGGGCCAGCCGCGACGGCGGTACACGCGCCACCCGGTGACGACGCCCGGGGTGAGCGCTGCGAGGACGAGCGCGGTGAGCAGCATGACGGGCTCCTACGGCAGGACGGCGGCGAGCTGGTGGACGGCGGCGGCGACGATCCCGGTGGCGCCGACGACGAGCCCGGCCGCGAGGAGGACGACGGTGGCCACGTGGCGCAGGGCGGGCCGCCAGGTTGCGGCGGCGAGGCCGAGCCCGGCGGCGACGATGGCGATGCAGATGAGGGCGAGGCACAGCCCGGCCGCGGAGGTCATCAGCCGGCCACCTTCAGCGCGCGGAGGTAGCGGTCGACGGTGTCCGGGGATGCCGCCTTGCCCATGGCCTTGCTGACGTAGCGGACGACGGCGTCGCGTTCGCGGATATCGGCGTCCCAGGCGATCCGGACGGCGTCCTTGGTGGTCAGCGCGTTGGGGTCGAGGGTCAGGATGGTCGCGTCCGGATCGTCCGCGGCCTGTCCGGACTGGTCCGGATCAGCGGATCCGGTCGATCCGCTGTCCGTCTCCAGAGCCCGTCGCTCCCCCTCGACCAATGCGCGGGCGCGGATGACGCGCCGCCGGACGGGGATGCGGGCCAGCTCGACCGCGGCCTCGGACAGCTCCTGCTCGAAGTACGCGGCATCCCGCTTCGACAGCGGCGCGGCCTGGTAATCGAGGACGATCGCCCACAGCCCCTTCGCGAGGCCGGACGCCGCGGCGCCGACGAGGCCCGTGGCGACGCCCCCGACGATCCAGCCGTGCGACGCGACCGCACCCATGGCGACGGCGAGCGCGAGGTACCCGCCAGCGCGCGCCTTGGCCGCACGGGCGGGGGCGTAGCGGGCGAGCCACTCGATGATGGAGCAGCCGATCCACGCCAGGTCGAACAGGGCTGCTGCTCCGTACGCGGCGGGCGCCGGGGTGACGCGGGCGAGGAGGTCGCCGATGGAGGCGGTGGAGAAGCCCATGCAGCCGAGGAGGGCGAGGGCGACGATGCCGGTGACGACGTTGAGGCCGATCTGGTCCCAGTCGCGGGGCGGCACGGGGAGGTCGATGTGCTCGTCGTCGGGGACCATGCGGGTCTTGCCGTCGACGGTGTGGGGGACGAGGCGCTCGCGGGTGATGCGGCGGGTCTTCACGGTGGTCTCCGGGTGGCTGGAGATGGGGCCGCCCTCTCGCGGGGAAGGTCGCGAGAGGGCGGCGGGCGGTGTGGTCAGCGGGGGGTGCGGCGGCCGGTCTCGCGGTCGCGGTCCGCGGTCTCCCAGTCCTGGCCTCTGCGGGCAGCGCGGGCGGCGCCTCGGTTGCGGTGGCCGTTACGGCGGGAGCGGGCGGCGCTGTCGCTGGCGGACTCGCGGCCGGCGTACTGGGTCTTGGCGCGTTGGCGGTCGTCGCCGAGGATGCGATCCAGCCAGCCCATCAGCCGTCGGCCTTGATCGCGCTGGTGGCCATGAGCGTGGCGGTGGTGTGTCCGGCTTCGCGAGCCTTGGTCCACAGCTCGTTGGCCGCGATTTCGGCGGCGCGCCACTCGGCGCTGTCGTCGCAGTTCTTCACGCCGACCTGCTGCGCGATGTCGCGGCACTTCTGCACAGCGGCGGCGTACCGGGCGGGGAGGTCGAGGGTGTCGGCGACGGCGAGGAGGACGCCCGCGTACTCGCCGCGGGTGGCGTCGGGTGCGACGTGGACGGTGCGGGCAAGGAGCGCGTCCCGCAGGTCGGTGTCCCGGCCGGCGAGTTCGCGGGCGAGGTCGAGGCGGTGCGCTTCGATCATCGGGTCGCCCGGGACCTCACCCTTGAGGCGGTCGGCCATCGTGATGAGGAGGGCGCGGAGGGTGGCCTCGCCCGTGGGGCTGTGCTGCTCCCCGGTCTGATCGGTACGGTGGTCCACGGCTGTTTCTCCTGGTAGCTCAGGGGATTCGGCCGGCCCGGACAGGAGTTGCTGCTCCTGTCCGGGCCGTTCTGTTGGTGCGAGATCGAGGAGTGCGCCCGACCTCACGAGCCAAACCCTAGGGCTTGCCCAGGGAGCAGCGCAAGCCCTAGGGTTTGTGTTGTCCGGTCGTGCTCTCGGGCAGGAAAGGAGAGCCCGGCGTGACGGAACAATCCGAGGAGGTGAAGAGGCTGTTGGAAGCTCTTGCGGCGTTCGAAGCCATCGAAGACCCGGCCGCGCGCACCACCGCTGTCTCGCAGGCACTGAAGGACTGGCCCACGTATCACGCGCGACTGCGTGAGCTTCGGCAGGCCAGCGTGCGGGAGCTGCGAGACGAGCAGCAGAAGACGTGGCCCGAGATCGCCAGCATCATCGGCGAGGTGACGCCGGAGCGTGCGCAGCAGATCGGCAAGGGGCTACGCGGAAGTAAGCGCCCGCCGAAGAAGACTGACGACGCGTCGGAGAAGTAGATACGGCCGAGCGGTGTGAAAGACCGCCCGGCCGCGAAGCAGCCAGACCCAAGCAAGAGAGAGGCGCTCCCTTGAGCGTAGCGAACGACCGCATCGCCGCCCCCGCCGCCCGGCCGGGACAGACGGCGCTCTATCAGTTCTTCGACGACGTGGACCGGCTGCTCTACGTCGGCATTACGGACGATCCCAAGACGCGGTGGGCGCGGCATCGGCAGTACGCGGCGACATCGTGGTGGCCGCGCGCGGCACGCGTCAGCGTCGACTGGCTCACTGGGCGGGACGTTGCGGCGGCGGCCGAGCTGCGCGTCATCCGCACCCAAGCCCCGTTGTACAACTCGGGCGGTGCGCCGTCGCCTCTTCGTGAACAGGCGCCTGGGGAGACGCCGTGTCCGATGGTGAACATGCAGCGCTTCCACGAGGCCACCGGCGGCGGGTTCCGCCCACCGGGGCGCCCCTGGCGGAACATGGACCAAGCCGTCGCTGAGACCCTGACGGCCGACGTGACGGCTGGGCGACTGCGCTGCGGCAACCAACTCCCCCGTGTCGCCGAGCTGGTCAACCGCTTCGGCGTGTCGACCAACACGGTGCATCGCGCACTTCGACGGCTGGCTTCCGCAGGCAGGGTAGAACGGCAGGGCGTTGGGTCGGGCACCCGGTACTTCGTCACACTGTCCTGATGCCTACCTACGAACAGCAGCCGGGCAAGCGGACCGACCTCGCCTCACGAGACGAAGGAGCGGCCATGTCGCGAACGTTAGAACTGCCAGTCACCAAGCCCGACTACCTGACCGAGAAGCAGTGGCTCGACTTGGCCTTCGAGGTGATGCGGGGGGTGGTCGAGGGGTGTCGGACGGCGGAACTCGGGCTGGACCCACAGCTGCTCTCTGACCTGGGCACCGCCGCGGTGAACGGGCTCCGGGGCCGCCTGGACCAGGCGATGACGGAGGCCAATGATGGATGACCTCGTGCAGTGGTTCGGCGAGCAGCTCGACGAGGACCAGCGGCTCGTGACGGAGGCCTGCGACGCCGAGTTCTGCAAGGACGGGAGGTGGGTTGCGAAGGGACCGTTTGAGGACAATCTCGGCAGCCTCCACTCCGAGGCCAACGAAGCACTCCTCGGCGAGGAGGAAAGCGTGCCCTTTGCCATTGCTGCCCACATCGCCGAGCACGATCCGGCTCGGGTGGTGCGCGAGATCGAAGCGAAGCGGCAGTTGGTCACCCTGCACAGCGAGGGTGCCAGTGAACTGTTCTGCTCGAACTGTGAGCACGAACCGCCATGCCCCACGCTGCGCCTGCTCGCCCTGCCCTACGCTGACCGCCCCGGCTACCGGGAGAAGTGGCGTCCGTGAGTGACGCCGCCTGGGGCTGACACCCCACGCCCGAGCCCCTGCCGCGCGCCGTGGTGGGGGCTCTCTGCCGCCCACTTAAGATCATCGCCGTGGACCTCCCCGATGATCTGATCAACCTCGAACGCGACGCTGAAGAAGCGCGCGCCCGGATGGCCGGGCTCGCCGACGCCGAGCACAACGCGCAGTGGAAGCGGTGGCGGGAGGCATCCGCCGCAGTGCAGGGCGCCATCACCGCACATGCGAAGGCAACCGGGGAGAACCGGATGAGCGTCGAGATGGCCGTGAAGAAGGCGGTCCGGCACGAGACCGAGGACCCCGCCGAGTAGCCAGACAAGGCGAAGGCCCCTGCCGTTGGGAAGCCGGCAGGGACCTTCCGTCTGCGGGATCAAGCGGTGCGCCCGACGGCGCTGGCCTTCTAGTCGTTCGCGACGAGCGGCATGAAAGCCCGAAGCCGGTTAACGCGGGGCCGAACGGTCGTCACGACACCCTGCTTGCCCTTGGCCAGAAGCCCCATCGCCTCCAGCGCGTTCACATCTCGTGTCACAGCCTTGTCCTGCTTGCCAGCGTAGGCCAAGGCCAGCTGGGGTGTCAGCTCGCGAATGGACGCTTTCGGCGTCGACTCAGCCACCGGGAGGCTGAGCACGAGCAGACGTTGACGCGCGCAGGCGGGCGTGTGCTTGTCCCGGAAGGCGGCATGGACGAAGTTGACCCACGTCACGCCGAGCTGCTGTGCCTGGATCTCTTCGATCTGCTGACGAAGCCCGTCGACCAGGCCCTGCAGGGCGTATGCGATGAAAGCGTTGACGTTGTGCGGCGTGACCTCGCTCGTACGTCGCAGCTCACGGTAGTAGGCGCTGCGCGTCTTGTTGTAGTGGTCGGCCAGCACGTGCGCAGCGACCGTCGGCGCACCGGAGCGAACCAGTAGCTGGAATTCGACGAGGCGGGCGGTTCGGCCGTTGCCGTCCTCGAAGGGGTGGATCCAGGCGACGTAGAGGTGGGCCAGAATCGCTGACAGGACTGCGACGGGCTTCTCATAGATGGTGCCCAGCGTCTCGGTGCGCAGGTCTTCGAGCCAGTGGCAGAGGCGGTCCAGCAGGTACGCGCAGTCTTCAGCGGGGGCCCCGCGGTAGTGCGCCCCGACGACCACGCTGGTGGTCCGGATCTGGCCAGCTTGGCCTTCGGTGTCGGTGAGTCCTTCGAGGACGATCTCGTTGAACTTTTGGATGCGCTCGACCGTCAGGTGAAGGGAGCGCTTCTCCAGGACGTCGTCAATGATCAGGTTGTAGCCCTTGATCACGTTGTCAACTTCCTGCCCCAGGTATTCCTGTGACGGGGGGAGGTCGAGTTCGTGGTCGACGCGCTGGCGCACCTGCTTCTCGGACAGGGTGTTGCCCTCGATCTGGGTGGTCGCGTGGGCGCCTTTGGTCAGGTAGATCCGGTTGAGCTCGGCGGCGACTGACGGCTGGAGGGGGACGCCGGCGATGTGGTCGAGCTTGGAGACGGCTTCGCCGACGAGCATCCAGCACTTGTGGTCAAGCTGCTTCAGGTCTAGGAGGAAGTTGATCCATGGGTGTGACTCCTCGTATGACCGCACCGGCGTCCCCTACTTGTGTTGTGTTTTTGCAGCTCAGAAGGCTCTGTATAGATTGTGGAGCCTATTTTTGTCCAGTGTATCGGGGGCACGTTGAGGGGCAAGTCGGTGGTCGGCCAGGCGTGGTCCCTGGCTGAATTTTGATGCTTCGGCTGCACCGCCGATTCGGGGCGGGCGGTGCCAGGCGCGCCGCGAGCCTCCAAGCACACGGCCGCCCCGCACCTCGGTGAGGGCGGGGCGGAGGTGGAGCGCGGCAGGGCCACCGTGCGGGTGCCGCGGGGGTCAATGCTTCGGATTTACGCAGCCGGGGTGCTGCTCGCTGGGTGCGAGTCCGGCTTGGTCGGCGCGCCGGCACGCTGGACACGGCCTGGCCGCAGACAGGGGCTGAGGCCAGGTGTTCGGGTCGGCCATGAAGGCGTGGGCCCAGTCTTGCCGGTAGTGACAGTTGGGGAGCCAGCAGTGCCAACCGTCCTCGTGGGCGACGAGGTGCAGGTCCGGTGTGGCGTGGTCGTTGCCGCAGGTGAACGGATGCATGCCGCTGTGCGCCTGGAAGGCGTTGAGCGCGGCGACCTGTTCGGGCGTCCACGGGGCGCGAATCATGTCGGTCATCGCTGCTCACCTCCTGCCGCGATCAGGGCTGCGATGAGGATCCAGCCCTTGTGCCAGGCCTGGTCCATGAGATAGCCGGCGTGCGGGTCGCGTTGGAGCCACCCTGCGTGTCCGGTGGCGGCGGCGACGCGGACGATGCCTCGCGGGTGCTCGTCCTGCCAGTGGCCGCCCTGTCGGTCAGCGATGTAGTGGGTGGCTGCGGACACAGCGAGTGCGAGAGCGGCCCGGCGCCAGGACAGGCGCATCCCGGTGGCGCGCTGCACGGCGTAGAGGGCCGCGGCTTGGGTGGCGGTGTAGGTGAGGACGTGCTCGGTGCACGCCTTGGCGCCGTTGCTGTTGGCTCTGCCCTTGTGGACGGCGAGCTCGTCCGTCTGAATCCAGTGGTCGCCGACCTCGTGGGCTGCGGTGAGAGCGGCGTAGGTGGCTGCGAATTGGGCTGTGGTCATGCGGGGGTCTCCTGCTCGTTCCGGTGGACGATCGCGTGCGCGGCCTGGCGGGCGAGGTCGGCGTACTCGCCGCCGGACAGGCCGACGGGTTCGCCGCGTTGGAGCATGGCGAGCGCGTTCGGGCCGAGCCGGATAGCGACCGCGCGCAGAGCAGGCTCGATGAGGTCGGCGAGCTGCCGGACGGTGTACTCGTCGAAGCCGATCGACGGCTGACCGTCGGTGTCCTGGTAGACGACGGACATGCTGACGGTGGGCTCCGGCCGGGCCGCGTGTTCGCAGCCGCCCCAGATGAGCGTGTGGGCGCCCTTGCCGCGGCACGCGCTGTGACAGCCGTCGAAGTCCTGCTCGGTCTGTGCGGTCATGCGGCGGTCTCCATGCCTGCGATGCGGGCGAGTTCGGCGAGAGTGATGTGCCCGTGGTGGATGGCCAGTGCGACAGCGTGCGCGGCGTCCTTGGCGCCGAGAGCCCGGTATGCGTTGGTCAGGTGGTAGGTGATGGTGCTGCTGCTGCGGACGCCGAGGATGCGGGCGATCTGTTTGCCGGTGTGGCCGGCGGCTGCGAGGAGGAGGATCTCGCGCTGCCGGACGGTGAGAGCGCGGGGCTTGGGCGACGGGCCGGTCACTGGCCGTTCCTGTCGTGCAGGCCGAGGGCGTGACGCGGCCCCGGGAAACGGTCGTTGGCGTAGGACTGGCGCTGGATCTGAAAGTCGACGGGAAGTCCGGTGCGCTGCCGGGCGAGTTCGCTGATGGCTGCACAGAGCAGATCCCAGCGCCCGTCGGGCTGGCCGTGGGCGACCGGCGGGAACAGGGCGTCGAACTCGTCGTCGGCCAGGATCAGGCGGACGTCGACGTCCCGCCACTTTTTGCCGACGGCGGCCGATCCGACGAGGTAGGGGACGGCGTCGAAGGCGTCGGTGATCTCGCGGGCGAACGCGTCGAGGTGGAGGGCGGCCGGCATGCCGACGCCGACCATGGGGCGGGGGTTGAGCTGGGCGTCGGTCACAGGTACTCCTCGGGCGGTTCGAGCGTGGTGGTGTCGCGGTCGGGGCTGGTGGCTCTGTGGAGGAGTTCGGCTCCGCGATCGCAGAGGGCTTCGAGCGCGGCCGGGGCATCGCGCCAGTTGGGGTCGCGGTCGCCGGGCGGAGCAGCAGTCATGGCTGCTCGTCTCCGTCCGGGTCCTCGCCGCAGGGCCCGAACCTGATCGGCGTCTGCGGTGCCCAGTCGTCGCCGCGCGCTTTCCGGATCGCGGCACGAACCGGATCGTTGGCCTCGAAGGAGTGCTGCCGGTGGTCCGTGGGCCGGTCGCACCTGTCGCCTCCGACGGACTCGGCGTCGCACAGGCCGCGCCGGGCGGCGGGCCAGTGCTCGGCCGGCTCGCCGAGGGCGACCATCGTCGATGCCCAGTCCTCGAACCGGTGCGCCCGGTCGTCGATGTAGACCGTGGCGGCCAGTTTCCGGTCGGTGACGAGCAGCAGGCCGCGCGTGTTCCAGAAGGGCTTGCGGCGTCCGTACCAGGTGCGGGGCAGGCGGGTGGTGCAGTCGATGTTGTGGCCGGAGGTGCGCTCGATCCAGCGGGCGACCTGGTGGGGGTTGCGGGTGGTGTGGATGAATACGGCGTCGCGTTCCAGCAGGGTGAGGAGTCCGGCGAGGGCGTCGGGTTTCCAGTCGCCGTAGATGGTGCCGTCGGCCCAGCCTCGGTCGTAGGTGTGGATGACGCCGTCGAAGTCAACTGCTGTGGTCACGGCTGGTGTCCTGCACTTTCGGGTCGATGAGGTCGATGTAGTCGCGGGCGAGGCAGGCACTGCACCCCTCGCAGACGCAGTCGGGTTCGTAGCCGTCCTGGCGGAGGTGCTCGCGCTGCTGCTCGGCGAGCTCGTGGGCGTAGGCGTCGAGGTTGGCTTCGGCTCGGGCGGTGCTGAGGCCGGCTTGCTGAAGGTGGGCCACCATGCGGGCGCGGGCGGGGAGATTGGTCACGGCTGGTCCTTGGGCTTGATCACGAAGGAGGCTGCATCGTCAAGGTCGAGCCAGACGAGCAGGGTCACGAGTGCATCGGCGTCCGGTCTGCGGCCGTCGGCGAGGCGGGACAGGGTCGAGGCGGACAGGTCGAGTTGAGCGGCGACCTGGCGCCAGGTGAGGCCATCGGCTCGCCGCTTGATGTCGAGGCGGAGGTGGAGTTCCGGGACGTCGAGTTGGTGGGTGCTCATGCGGTGTACCTGCGGGTGGGGATCCCGGCCTGCTCGGCGAGCTCTGCGCAGTGGGCCGTGCCGTGGCTCGGGTGCGGCTTGAGCTCCGTGCAGCTCGGCTTGCTGCACGGTGCGAGGAACGCGAGGCAGGCGTCGGCCCCGGCGTTGACCATCTCGGCGTTGCGTCGGAAGCCGGCCGCCCGGTCGAAGACCCCGCCGGGGCGCCAGTCCGCGGGGTGGCCCTCCTCGATGACGGGGCGCCGGTTGTCTCCTTGTGCGGCGGCGGCCCAGGCCGCGGCGTGTGCGTCGGCGCCGTCGGGGCAGTCGCCGTGGACGACGACGATCGTGGCGGTGCTGGGCGCGCTGGCCATGACGGTGGAGGCGATGGCCTGCCAGACGGTGCGCCGGTCGTCCCAATCGCGGCTGCCGGTGACGAGGATTCGGTACTGGGTCATGCGGCCTCCTCGTAGCTGCGCGGCTGGGCGTGCCTCCAGGTGGCCGTGCGTCTGCTGGGCCGCTTGTGCGTGGCTCGGGCGTAGCGGCGGGCGCGGAGTCGGCCGCGGCGCCACGACGGGCGTCGTCTGACGCCTCGCCGGATCCAGGCGCCGGTGAGGATCAGGGTGTAGAGCACGACGGTGGCGAGGAAGGCCAGGACGGCGATCCAGGCGACGATGGCGTTGAGGATGGCGAGCGCGGTGTCGATGGCTTCGAAGAGGAGGACCGCGGTCATGTCGCTGCTCCTTTCGCGGCCACGTGGTCGAGGACGCGGTGTGCGTCTTCGGCGGCGAACGCGGCGAGGAAGTACGGGTCGGTCATGTCCTGGCCGGGTCGGCGGCGGGCAGCACGGACAGGGCGGCCGCGGCCAGCACCTCCGGGGTGCCGAGCACTTCGGTCAGGACGCCGTGCTCCCACACGCAGGGCTGGACCCGCTTCCGTGCGCAGTCGTCCTCTGTGTCCTCGCAGCCGTCGCCCGTGCAGACGGCGGAGCGGATCGCGTCGGCCGCGGCGGTCAGGAGATCGGTAGGCGGGGCCGCAGCGGGCTCATCGTCGGCCGGCTGCTCCTCGTTGACCGTGTGGTCTGGGATACGCGCCGGGCGCGGTTCGGTGCCGTACAGCAGCCAGTCGACGCTCACCTGGCAGGCCTCGGCAATCAACGCCATGTCGAGGGTGTTGGGCCGCTGCTTGCCTTCGATGATGTTGCGGAGCCGGTCGGACGGCATGCCGTTCGCGGCGAAGCGGTCGGCGGCGTCGTCGGCGTTGGCCCAGGCCTGCTGGATGCGGGGCAGGTACAGGGACGGGTCGGTCATGGTCACTCCGGTCGAGGTCGGGTGGGGCCGCCGCGGTGGACGGCCCCGGTGGCGATGGGTCAGTCGGTGGCGTTCGGGTCGGTGACCAGTGCGTCCCACTTCACGAGGTCCCAGCAGTGCTCACACGAACCGGGACCAACTGGCGTGGCGTGCGCGCAGCAGAGCGCTCCGTCGGAACGCCGGTACGGCGCGGGCGGCGTGTACGTGTCGGCCGACTGGACGGGGTCGACGTGGGTGAGGGCGATGCAGGCGTCGTGCCCGTCGACCCAGACGACCGCGGTGTGGCCGCCAAGGACTTCGGCTTCGCTGCGCGTCTTGGTGTCGAGACGTTCGCCGTCGCCATCGTCGGGCCGGACGCCGGGGTAGGCGGTGACGGGGGTGCCGATGGGGTAGCGGGCGTTCCAGCGGTCGGCTTCGGCGGCCGGGTTGGTCTCGGTCATGCGGGGCTCCTGTTTGCGGGCGGCGAGGTAGGCCGTGAACTCGGCGACGGCCTGGCGGTCGCCGGGGCTGAGCTGGTAGCGGGGGTTGTTGCCGCAGGGCGGTCCGGACACTGCTGCTCCCGGGGGTCGGCCGGGGCCGTCGGCGTGACGGCCCCGGGGCGCGGTCAGGTCAGGCGGTGGGCTGCATGTTGAGGAGCGCGTGGATCACGGCGCGCACGGTGGCCGCGGACTGGCGGGACGGATGCCGGGCGATCTCGGCGGCGAGGATCTTCCAGGCGTTCCGTTCGCCGCGGCGGCCGATCCAGGCCTTGAGGCAGCGTTCGTGGACGAGGCCGTCGGCGGTGCGGGCCATGCGGTCGTCGTACTCGGTGCGGCAGTGGGGGCAGTCGGGCAGGCCGTTGGGCGCGCCGTCGGTGTCGCGGCCTCCGTCGTCGGTGGGGTCGATGTCGACGGCGGGGAGGTCGACGGTGATACGGATGGTCGAGCGGTCAGGCATCGAGTGCTCCGTGGTTCGTGGGAGGGTGGGGTGCCGGCCGCCGCTGACTCGAACAGCGGCGGCCGTGCTGTGGTTCATGGCGTGGGGAGTGGAATCGCGTCCTGCACGACGACCGCGGCCTCCACCAGCTCGGGCAGCGGGCCGGGCTTGATCTCGAAGTGCGCGGTGGCCCAGTTCCGTTCGCGCATCTCCGCGAACGTCAGGGCGTTGCGGCGCTGCTCCCCGCCGAGGACCGCGGTCAACGTGCCGTCGGGGTGGAGGGTGCAGTCGAACGGCGGCATGTCCCCGTTGTGGACGCGGATCGGGGTCGGCTCCGCCGGGAGCTCAAGCTCCTGCGCCTCGACCGTGTCCACGGTGTCGGCGCCAGCGGCCTTGGCCCGGCAGTGCGGGCACATCTGCTGGTGCCGGTTCACGAGGCGCTCCCCGACTTGCGGGTGCCGTGGGTGTTGCAGTGGTGGCAAATGAGGTGGAGGTTGGCGAGCGTGTTGGTGCCCCCGGCCTTGCGGTGGATCTTGTTCTTGAGGATCAGGGCGGCCGGTTCGAGGGCCGTGGCGCAGGTGGCACAGCGGCCGTCCTGGGCGGCGTACAGGGTGCGCTTCTTGGAGCGGCGCTGCCGGCCGCACAGCATTCGGTTGGTGCGGATCGGGCGGGTGGTCACGGTTCTGCTCCCTCGTGCTCGGGGTGGTGGATGATGGGCGGGCCGGCGCCCCGCACTTCGACTGCGGGGCGCCGGTGCTGTCACACGTGGCCGAACTCGATGTCTGCCAGCTCGGCGCGCGCCTCGGCGACCGTGGTCCGGCCGTTGGCGAGGTCGTAGATCAGGCCGACGGCGTGGTACTCGCCGCTGTCAGTGGCGTCGCGGAGGCTGGAGGCGATCTCGGAGATCAGATCGAAGACGTCGGCGTCGGAGTCGCCGTGCTCGTCGACGTCGTCCTCCCGCTCGACGCCAGCGTCGTTGATGGCGTCGGCGACGCCTTCGACGAGGTGGGCGCGCGCGTCCTCGGGCATCTCGGGGTCGAACGCGAAGTGGATGCGGGCGATCGGCTTCTCACCAGCGGTGAGGGTGATGTCGTCCTCGGTGCTGGGCTCGAGGCCGTCGGCGCCGAGGTTGACGGCCCAGGCGGACACGTCAGCTGCGCTGGTGAGGAGGCGGTTGATGCCGCGCTGCGCCGCGTTGAAGTCGTGCGGGGTGAGCATCCCCCAAGTGGTGCCGTTGACAACTTCGCGGTCGGTGACGGTGGAGTCGATGAACGCGCGGTCCATGCGCTCCCCGATGCCCATGAAGTCCGGGTCGTCTGTGGACATGGCGTGCTGGCGGGCGGCTTCGTCGCGGAGGTCTTCGTCGGTGTACAGGCGGTCGGTCATGGTCGTGTCCTTCCAGGTCACTTGGAGGTGGGGGCGCAGCCGTGGGCGATGAGGGCCAGGCCGAACCGTTCGGCGTGACCGCCGAACGAGATCTCGTTCGCGGCTGTCATCGCGCCGCGGGTCCAGTCGGCCATCGACGCGACCGCGGCTGCGGCACCGTTCGCGTCGTAGGCGGTGGTGAACAGGCCGAGGGTGCGGCCCTCGTGGTGAGCGAGGACCCACGGGTACTGCGGCAGTGGGGCGTGTGCGGCAGGGACCTCGTAGACACGCAAGCCGGGTACGGGCTCGGTGGCCTCGACGGTGAGGGTGCCGGTGGCAGTGGTGAGTTCGACGGTGGGCATGTGCTGCTCCTTGATCGGTGTGGGATCGTGCTGGGTGCGGCCGCCCCTGTTACGAGCAGGGGCGGCCGTGCTGGTGGTCATGCGGGCAGGTCGAGCACGCCCTGCGCGAACCGCTCGCGGGCCAGGTCGTGGTAGTCCGGGTTCAGGTCGATGCCGATGTACTTGCGGCCGAGCTGCCGGGCTGCTGCGCCTGTGGTGCCGGACCCGGAGAACGGGTCGAGGACGGTCCCGCCCGGTCGGCAGCCGGCCTTGATGCAGCGGAGCGGAAGCTCGATGGGGAACACGGCGAAGTGAGCTGCGGGGTACGGCTTCGTGGTGATGTCCCAGACGTCTCCGGGGTTTCGGCCGAGCGGGTGCCCGTCGACTCCGGGCTCGTCCCGCTGCGAGGTGGAGTGCGTCTGTGCCGGCAACACGCCGAGGCGCTGCCGCTCCTTGTGACCTCGAGGCCTGCGCTGCGGTCGCATGCTGTGGGGCTCGCGGATGGCGTCGAGGTCGAAGCTGTACCTCGAGGCCTTCGTCAGCAGGAACAGGTGCTCGTGCCGTGAGGACAGCCGGTCCGTGACGGACTCCGGCATGGCGTTGTGCTTGTACCAGATGACCTCGTTGCGCAGGATCCATCCGTCGTCCTGGAGGGCGAACGCGGCGCGCCACGGGATACCGATCAGGTTCTTGGTGGGCAGCGCCGTGGTGCCACGGATCGTCTCGGCAGTGAAGGTGCAGTCCTTCCGCTGCCCGGTCTGGCCCTGCCTGTGGGTGGAGCCGGGCGGATACGCGTAGCTGTCGCCGAGGTTGAGCCACAGCGTCCCGTCGTCGGCGAGCACCCGGCGCGCCTCGGCGAACAGGACGCGCATCGTCTCGACGTAGGCCGCGGGCGTCGCCTCCAGCCCGTACTGGCCGGGCGTGCCGTAGTCGCGGAGCCCGAAGTAGGGCGGGCTGGTGACAATGCAGTCGACCGCGCCATCGGGCAGGGTGCGCAGGGTGTCGAGGGCGTCGCCGAGGAGGAGGGTCACCTGCTGGTCGCGGTAGTACGGGGGCTGGTCGGTCATCGGTGGGTCCTTGTCTGATCAGCGGGCTAGATGGCGGGTGGCTGGTTAAGCGGCTGGGATGGGGAAGGCGTCGTGGACCTGGCCGTCGAGTTCGCGGCCGGCGCGCCCCTTGCCCCAGCGCCGGATCGCGGCCATCCCGTTCGGGAGGCCGCATCGCTCCAGCGACCAGGGCTTGTGCCCGATCTCGTGGAGCCAGTACCGGCGCTCGCCGTCCTCGTCGGACCAGCTGCCGGTGTGAACGTGGGTGGCGCCGCGGGCCTCGCTGTCGGCCTTCGCGACGACCAGCTCCTCGTCGGTGCCGAGCCAGCCGACCTCCGGGTCGCAGACGCGGACCTGGAAAGGGGCGGGTCCCCACTCGCCCCACTGCTTGAAGAAGAACGGCACCCCGGAGTGCGCACACTGGTCCCGGATCGTGCGCGCCCATCCCGGGTGCATCGCCCGCGCCTTCGGGCCGGACTCGCCGCCGACGATCACCCAGTCGATCCGCGGCCCAACCGCCATCTCCTGGAACACGCGGCCTCGGTCGTCGGTCTGGTCGGGGCCCCAGCCGGGCCGCCCGTCGAGCCAGTACGTCAGCTTCGGCCGGCCGCGCCCGGGGACGATGGGGCCGCACAGGTCGATGGGGCCGAGGAGCGGTTCGCAGGACAGGAACCGGACGGCGGCCGGGGTCTCCAGCAGCGCCGGGATGCGGAGGTCGGCGCGCTTCTGGTCTTCGACGCTGACTCCGAGCCACACGTTCGGGAGGGGCCAGGTGAAGTCGCCGCAGCCGGGCTGAATGTCCTCTCGCTGGGTGTCGACCTGGGCGACGAACTCCCGGCTGCTGAGGAGGGACCGCATCCGCCCGTGGCGCTTGGTCAGCACCTGGTACGTGTGCTGCGGGGTGAGCGACATGACGGCGAACGCTCGGGTGAGGTAGTCGTCGGGGATGTCCTTGTGGAACAGGTCGGACATCGAGTTGACGAACACGCGCTTCGGCTTGCGCCACCTCAGCGGCAGCGCCAGGCGCTCGGGCCGCAGCGTCAGGTCGAAGCCGGTCTCGAAGTGGTGTCCGGCGGTGCCGCGGAAGCGTTCGGTGAAGGTCTCGGCGTAGCAGTTGTCGCAGCCGGGCGAGACTTTCTCGCAGCCGGTGACGATGTTCCAGGTCGCGTCGGTCCATTCGATCTTGCTCGTGGTGGCCATGGGGTGCTGCTCCTTGTTGGCGCGGTGAGGGCGTTGGTCTGAGGTCAGGCGGCGGCCGGCTTGTCGGCGCCGGGGCATGGGTTGCCGGTGGAGAATCCGGCGGCGGTGAGTCCGAAGTGGCGGCGGATGGTGCCGTCGCCCTTGACCGTGTAGGGGCGGTCGCAGGCGCCGCAGTTGGCGTGCGTGCCGACGAGGGCGCGCGTGCGGAGTTCGCCCGCGATCCGCTCGACCTCTTCGCGGAGCAGCTCCTCTTCGGCGTCGTTGCTCGCCGACTCGGGGTTGTACTTCTGGGGCTCCCACTCGCCGAGGGAGACCATCAGCATTCCGGCGGCGTGGTGGTGGGCTGCTCGGCGGATGTCGGCGGCGCGGCCGGGGGTGATGAGGGTGGTCATGGGGTGGTCCTCCTGGGTGTGTGACGGGTTGGTGGTTGGTCGTATGGGGCGTTGGGGTTCTCGCCCTGGGCGCCTGTCAGGCGGCGGGTGGGTGGCTGCCGGTGTCGGGGTCGCAGCCGAGGTGGGTGTCGTATCCGCGGCTTGCCCAGTCGGGGTTCATGGGGTGGTGGCAGATGCGGCATGGGGGTCCGGTGGGGGTGGTGTTTTCACTCGTCTCCCCCGCACCTCCCCCCTCCCTAGAGGGAGGGCGGGGGGAGGGAGGTGCTGCAAGGGCCTCCCCCGGACCTCCCCCGGGGTTTGGGGGGAGGTTTGACCTGGGGTTTTGCTCGAACTCCCCCGGCCTCCCCCCAAGATCGTGGGGGAGGTGGCCGTTCAAGATCGCGGGGGAGGTTTGGGGGGAGGTATTTCGGGGCGAATCGGACGCAACTTCAGAGGCCATGACCGATTCGTCATCCCCTGCCCCGATATTGGCGCCCGGAATGACATCCCCCGTCCCGTTTTGCGCCTCATCCAGGGAGCCGCGGCGCTTGCGGATCCGGACGGCCTCCTCGATCCGGTCCTTCCGGATCTGGATCTTGTATTCGGCGCACCACTTGATGACCCGGGGGCTCCCCCACCCGACGGGCACCTTCGCCCGGTCCAGGACCGCAACGAGCCACTCCGGCGTTCCCTCTGTCAGCGACCTCGGCCGGGAGTCCAGCGACTCCAGGACCACGGAGGTGACCGGCCGGCCGTCGGGCTTCGTCTCCCCGTCGAGAGTGACGACCTTCAGCCCGAACTCGATGTCGGCGCCCTCTTCGTTGTCCTTCTGCTTGCCGACCTTCATCGTGATCGTGATGTTGGAGGCGTTGTCGCCCTTCTTGGAGACGTGCATCTCCGACTGCAGGGCGCCTTTGGCGGCGGAGGCGCCGCGGCCGTGTTCGCCGACGTGCCCGGTGTGGTGGATCAGCAGCACGCACGCCTCGGTCGCGCGTCGCAGGTCGTCCATCCGCTCGATGACGATGCCGAGTTCGGTGTTGGAGTTCTCCTCGACGCCGACGGACACGCGGGCCTGGGTGTCGATGACGATGAGCTGCGGGCGCAGCCGGCGCATCGCCTCGATGAGGACGTCCCACTCGGGGCCGCGGGCCTGGACGGGCCGGGGCAGGAAGAGGACGTTGTCCATGCGCGTCCCGTAGTGCTTCTCCCAGGCTCGGACGCGCTGGCGGATGCCGCGGGCGCCCTCGGCGACGAGGTAGACGACGGTGCCCTGGCGGACGTACTGGCCGTGCCATTTCATGCCGGTGCCGACGTGGGCGGCGAGGTCGATGGTGACGAAGCTCTTCATGTGCCCGGACGGGCCGATGATCCGGGCGAGGGTGTCGAGATGGAGGAGGTCGCCGACCAGTGGGTCCAGGGTCGGCATGTCGTCGAGGGCGCTGGTGTCCAGGAGCTCGGCGAGGAGCGCGTCGGCGGGGTCGCCGGAGCGGCCGAGGGCCCGTTCCTTCTGCCGGGCCAGGTACTCGTCGATGAAGGTGACCGCTGTGCCGGGTTCGGCGTCGGGGGCGGTGGCCTGCTGGACGATGCGCCGGCCGAGGTCGGCTTCGGCGCGGAGGTCGGCAGCGCGGCGGACTTCGTGGGCGTAGTACTCGGGGTCGTTGCCGTGGTCGGAGATGGAGGCGACGTAGGCGATGCCGCCCGCGCGGCGCAACTCTTGGCGGCGTTCGAGTTCGAGGCGCAGGGTGAGCGGCTCGACGGGCTGGCCTTCGTCGTGGAGGTGGCCGAGGACGTCCCAGATGAGTTCGTGGGCTGGGAGGGCGAAGTCTCCGCGCTGGATGATGGTGCGGATGTCGGGGATCCGCTTGGGGTAGTGCACGCAGCCGCCGAGGACGTACCGCTCGGCGTCGTACTGCTCGGAGCCGTGCGGGTCCGCCTGTTCGTCACGCTGCATGTGGCGGACGTTGGTCACGTGCGGTCTCCTCAGAAGAGCGTGGTCGGCGGGCACTGGTGGCTGGTGAGGTGCTGGTGGGGGCAGTCCGGCGGGTGCCGGGGGCTGGTCCAGCGCAGGCACAGTGCTCTGTGGGGGAGGCGGGGCAGGCACCAGACCAAGTTGTCGGGGGTGCTGTCGGCGAGGGCCTGCGGGTAGGGGAGGCGGGCGGTGTCCGGTGGGAGGGGGACCCGGGCCTTGAGGGCCGCGGTGTCCCCGACCCACTGGACGAGGAGGGGCTGGCCGCAGGCGGAGCAGCGGGAGTCGGCGCCGCCCCGCCCGCGGCCGGCCCCGCTCATCAGGCCGGGGTTCCGTTCATGACCGGCTCGGTGATCTGCTCACCGACCGCGGTGACGACGTCGCCGAACGCGGTGCGGAGCGTGTCCGCCGGGCGCTCGAGCTTGTAGCCCATGAGCAGGCCCCGGTCGGTGATGCGGTAGCGGAGGCGGGCGGTGAGCCGGTAGCCCTCGCTGCCCTCGAAGGGCACCAGGCCGATGGTGAAGACCTCGGGGACGGTGAGCTGTCCCTTCTGCCCGGCCTTCGTGGACTGGGTCTCGACGTACTGGAACTGCCTCTGTCCGGTGGAGAGTCGGATGCCGGACTGGAAGTCGACCTTGGTCGCGGCCTGGATGGACTGGGCGATCTCCAGCATGTCGGCGGAGGACGGCTCCAGGAGCTCGGGCAGGTGGTCCTCGATGAACTCGGCGAAGTCTTCCTGCTTGAGGAGTTCGCCGTCGTTCTTGGTCCACTGCTTCCACGCGTCGGTGGTGCGCAGGGCGAGGACGAGGCGGTGCTGCTGCCAGGCTGCTTCGTCGGCGGAGTGGGCGTCGAGGACGGCGGTGACGGTGAGGCGCTCGCTGTCGGAGTAGACCTCGGATGAGTCGTCGTGGTGCTTGTCGTAGTAGGCGATCCAGGAGGCGGCGTCGCGGACGGTGGTGGTGCCGGCCTTCCGCGGGGGGATGCCGGTGTGCTCGGGGCCGGTGAGGTCGACCTTCTGGAGTCCGGCCGGGGTGACGAAGGTGTAGTACTTGCCGATCTCCAGGTCGTGGGGTGCGGCGGAGCGGAGGGCGGTGTCGATGACGGGCTGGAGGTTGTCGGTCATGGTCAGGCGTCCTTGAAGGTGTCGGTGGTCGGGGCGGTGCGGAAGTCGATCTGCATCTGGCGGGGGTCCTCGCGGACGGGGTTGCCCTCGTCGTCCAGGAAGTAGAGGGACTTGACGGGGGTCGGCTTGGGGGCCTTGACCGTGGACTCGACGCCGATCGGCATGGGTGCGCTTTCCACCCCGTTGGCGGGCGGGTCGACGACGATCGTGATGACCATCTGGCCCTTCTTGCCGTGGGCGCGGACGGCGTCGAGGAGCTGGTGGAACTCGCGGCTCAGCTCTTCGTCGGTGCGGCCGTTGAGGTGGCTGCCGAGGAATGCGGCGACGGGTGCCTGCGGCTGCTCGTCGGTGATCTCGCCGGTGTTGTGGTCGACGCTCATGTGCTGGTGGTGCCTTTCGGGTTGCTGTGCTGCGGGTTTCGGCTCGGGAGGTCTGTTTGCTGGCCGTTGATGCAGTGCCGCCACCAGCCGGGGCGCCCGGGGATCCGGACGGGTGGCCAGTCGGGGGTGGCGGTGACCTGGTTTGGTGGGTGTCGGGCGTTGGTGTCCATGGGCTGCTCCGTGTCGTTTGGGGTGGGCCCGCCCCGCGTGTGGGGGTGGGGGCGGGCCCGGGTGGCGGCCGCGGCGCGTTGGGGGGGATGTGCGCTGGGGGTCCGGCCGCCGGGAGGGTGGTCTCAGCCGTCGAGCTCGGCGTCGGTCATCAGGTCGTGTGGGATCCGCCCGGTGACGAGGACTTCGCGGAGATCGGCGGCGGCCCTTCGGTAGGTCGCGGCCCGCTCGTGCTGGTGGCGTTCGGCGGCGGTGGGCTCGTCGATGAGCAGCTCGTCACCGAGTTCCGGGGCGCTCTTGCCCATGCGCTCCCAGCGTTCGGCGAGCGTGTTGACGGCGGTGAGGGTGGCGCTCGGATCGGCCTTGCCGCCGTCCCACAGGTTGGCGACGTGCCGCAGGACATGAGCTGCGGCCGGCTTGTCCATGCCTGCGGCTGCCGACTCGATCTCGACGCCGCCTTCGGTCTTGCCGGGGCGGATGATGACCATCGCGAGGGCGTCGGTGCCGTCGATCGCGGTGATGGTGACCTTGTCGGTCATCGTGGTCTCCTTAGGGGTGCCCCGCCGGATTCCGCCCGGCGGGGCGCTGTTGTCGGGCGGTCAGGTGGCCGACGGGTCGGCCGGTTTCGCAGCTGCGGTGCCCGGCTCCGGCATGCCGGCCAGGGCCCACGGGCTGTGGGTGGAGCAGCGCCAGCCGCACGGGTAGAGGCGGACGCGGCCGTCGTGCTCGCCGTCGGGGGTGTCGCAGGGCTGCGGCTCGGCGGCGGTCATGCGGCGTTCCTGCTGCGTCGGCCGGGAGCGTTGACCCCGCCGCTCCGGCCGGCGTTCTTGGGCTTGCGGCCGTGCCGGGCGCGGCGTTCCCATTCGGTGAGTCCGCCCCAGGTGCCGCGGTCTTCGTGGTTGCGGAAGGCGTGTTCCAGGCAGTTCTGGATCACGGGGCAGGTCCAGCAGATCGTCTTGGAGTCCCTGATCGCCGTGAGCTGGGAGCGCTCGGGGAAGAACATCTCCTTGTCGATTCCGGGTGCCTGGCAGGCGGCACGGTCTTGCCACTCGGGGTCACGGCCGGGGCCCGGGACGGAGCCGGTGTGGTGGCTCATGCCGCGCCCCTGTCTGCCCGGGCCTGCGACTGGCGCGTCGACTTGCAGGTGTGGCAGTACGCGGTCCCGGCGGCGTCGATCCGGGCGTGCTCGGCCTGACGGTGCCCGGCCTGGCACGTTTCCCGGAGCGGTTGCCGCCCTTGCAGGTAGCGGAGTTGCTCGCGCGTGCGGCGCCGTTCGTCGGCGTCGAGGACGTGCTCGGGGGCGACGCAGTGCCGCATGCCGCAGTCGGCGACGGCGTTACCGATCGGGTCCCGGCCGGTGCGGAGGAAGAAGGCCACGGCGGCGGCGCTGCGGTGGCTGTACTGGAAGGAGATGAGGGGCCGGTTGCTGTTGGTGCTGCGTTCGCCGGTCCATTCCATGTGGCCGTTGGTGGTGGAGACGGCGTGCTGGCGCCAGCGGTCGGTGAGGCTGGGCTGTTCGGATCCTCGGACGTACACGGGCAGGCCGGCCTCGTCGCGGATGCGGCGGACGCGGCCCCTGTCGCAGGCCAGGTCGCGGGCGATGCGGGCGGCGCTGTGGCCCAACTGGAGTGCGGCGAGGATCTGCTCGCGGGTGGCGTTGGCGGGCATCAGGCTGCCACCTCCGCCTGGTGGAGTACGGCGCGGAGGCGGGCCCCGATCCATGCTCCGACCGCCGGGGAGACGGCGTTGCCGTAGCCGTCGACCTGGTCGCGGTTACTGCCCCAGACGATGAACGTGCCCGCGCGGTCGGGGAAGGTGACGTCGAAGCCGCAGCCGCGGCCGACCTCGTGCGCGGCCATCATCCGGAAGTGGCAGTCCTCCAGGGGCATCTCGGCGAGCGCGGCCCGCCAGTCGGCCATGAGGAGGGCGGTGGTGTCGCGGACGGTGAGGGTGCCGAGGGGGTCGGTGAGCGGGTGCGGGGCGGTCTCGTTGCCGGTGCTGCCGTTCTGCTTGAACCAGCCGGCGGCGGTGAGCAGTCCGGGGATCTGGTCCGAGGTGACGGTCGGCATCGCCTCGCTGTGCGCGACGGGCAGGGTGTTCTTTCGGAACGGGACTACTCCGGAGGACACCAGGGCGAGGGTCTCCGAGCCGACCTGGGTCGGCAGCGGGTGGTCGGTGCCGCGCGGGGCGCCCTGGTAGTTGGCGACGGCGAGGAGGACGGCCTTCTCGTGGGTCGAGGTGACGGTGTCCATGGGGCGGGTGATGTGCTGCCCGTCGCCGTTGTGCCGGTGGGCGGCGAGGACGGTGCCGGTCGAGAGGAGGGCGGTCTCCTGCTGGCTGGTCTGTGTGGCCAGGGGCTGGAGCAGGTAGCGCTCGGAGCCGTGTGCCGCTTTGGCCGGCATGAGGACTGCGGGGAAGTTCGCGAACCGCTGGCGGCAGCGTTCGGCGCGGGCCATGGTGGCGGGCGCGAGGGGGCGGGCGCGGTCGCCGATGCGCTGGCCGAGGGTGCTGAGGTCGAGCGCGGCGAGCGACGGCGTCATCGGCGGGACGACTTCGCGGCGGCAGGAGGGGCAGCGGTAGTCGTACTGCTTGCCGTAGCGGACCGAGCCGGTGGGCGGGACTCCGGTGCGCCAGGTCCAGACGGCCTCGACGTCCTTGTCGCAGCGGTGGCAGCGGGAGACGGGCCGGTGGTCGAGGTCCGGGGCCGGGACGGACTTGTCCCAGAAGGCGATGTAGAGGCGGTCGCGGGACTGCGGCACGCCGAAGAACTGGCTGTTGAGGTAGAGCACCTTGTGCCGGTAGTTGAGCAGCTCGAACTGCTTGAGCCACCAGCGGTACGTGGTGCCGTCGCCGTACTTCTTGCCCGGCACGGCCTTGCCCCAGGAGCTGAGCTCGGTCGTGCACTCGACGAGGATGAGGCGCGGGTGGTGGGTCTGGGCGTAGTGCAGGACGCAGTTCGCGGTGGCCCGGTCGCGTTCGGAGCGGGTGACGCGGGCTTCGTAGTCGGGGTCGTCGAAGTCGAACAGGGTCGCACCCTGTTCGTATGCCTTGACCGTGTTCGCCTGGCTGTGGTTGACGCAGCTGATGCCGGCCACGAGGAGGTCGGCCTTGGGGAGGTCCCGCACGTCGTGGTAGTCGGCGGCCTCGGGGTCGACGAGGTCGGCGATCCAGTGTTCGGCGTAGGAGTGGTTCGCCTCGTGGACTTCTACCTTGTAGGCGTTGTGGTTGGCGGCCATGATCGTCGTGAATCCGGCGCGCCTGACGCCCTCGGTGAGGCCGCCGAAGCCGGAGAACAGGTCGACGGCGGTGGGGTCGTCGTGGCGGAAGCGGCGGCGCTTGACGGCCGGCCGGTGTGTGGCGGTGCGGACCTTCTTCTTCACGGTCATCGGGCCACCGCCACGGTGGCCGTCGGCCACTGCACACCGTCCAGCGCGCGGCGCTGCTGCGGCGGGAGGACGACGAGCGGGTAGCCCAGCCAGTCCAGGCCCATCGCGGCGAACACGGCGGCGTCCGCGGCGTCGTACTTGCCCGAGCCTTCGCACCAGATGCCGAGCTGCTCGACGACGAACGAGCAGACCATGCCCTTGCAGATGCGGGCCCGCTTGTCGCGCGGGTACTCGCGTCCCGGGTTGGCCTTGCCGGTGGCGTAGGTGTAGCGGGCCTGGGGGTTGACGACGGCGAAGGGGATGCCGCGGCGGTGGAGTTCGGTGGTGAGGACCCACCAGAGTCCGGCGAGCTGGTGGACGGCGGAGCCCTTGGCGCCGCGGGCGATGTCCTCGATGACGACGAGGTCGGCGGCCTTGGCGCGGTCGGCGACTTCGCGGCGGAGGTAGTCGATGCGGGCGTGTCCGGTGAGCCCGGGGTGGCGGATGGCGTCGGCCCAGTCGGCGCCTGCGATGCCGAGGCTGTTGAGGCTGGCGTCGATGCCGATGACGAGGGGCCGGGGTCCGGTCGCCGCAGGGGCGGCTGGGGCGGTGGAAGGGGTGGCAGCGTCGAAGAGAGTAGGTGCGGTAGTCACTGGTTCCCCTCGGAGTAGTGGTCGGTGGCAGCCGGGCCGCAGGCGTCCATGCGGGCGGAGAGGCTGGAGAGGTAGTCCTCGTCCTCGGGGGCGAGCTGCTGGCCGGCGGCCGGGGTGAGGGCGGCGGGCATGACCGTGACGCGGGTCCGGGTCGGCGGCCGGACGCAGGCCCGGTAGATGGCCGCGGCGGCGCAGAGGAGCACGGCGATGGCGAGGGCAGCATTGGCGATGTCGTGGCCGCTCATCCGGCGCCCCCCGGGATGATGTGGCCGTTGGCGCAGCGGACGATCGCGCCGTGCTCGGTGGCCGCGATGTCGGCCTGGCACGGGTCGCACCACACGAACCGCTGGGCGGCGAGCGCACCCACGATGAGGGGCTTGCGGGGCCCGCGGTGCCGCCCGTGAGCCCGGCCACGAGCGGGCTCGGACGCTGTGGGCCGCACGAGCCGACGCACGATGAGGAACGCCAGGCTCAGAGACACCATCAGGACGGCGGCACCCACGGAGATCGGGTTGACGATCACGGTGTCACCCGCTTCCCGCGCTGATCGATGCGGGCCTGGAGCGCCATGCACCGGTCCAGCGCGCGACGCAGGTCCGTTGCCGGGTGGGTCGGCCGGCCGGACGCGCCGTCGACGGGCCGCTTGTCCTGGTCCCTCGGCGGGGTCCACGCCCGGTGGGCCTTGACGCGCGCCTCCCAGGCGGCGATCTCCTCGGCAGTGGCCACAGTGGCGTCGGCGTCGAGGAGATCGGCGCGGGCGCGCTCCGCCTGGGCCTCGGCCATCGACTCCTCGGCCGCCTTACGCAGCTGCGACACTTCGCCGATGAGCTGGCCCCAGTTCAGGTGCCACTTCTGCTCGCCGAGGGCGTCCGCGAGGGCCTTGCGGTGTACGTCGTGCTCCTCCGGGACGTCCGAAACGGTGCGAGCTTGGCCGTTCCCCGCGAGGGCCTTGTTCCGCCCGGCAAGGCTGGTGTTCGCCTTTACCGCGGCGGCCAGCTGGCGGACGACGTCCTCGTGGGCGGAGCAGGCGGTGTCGCGCTGGGCTTGGGCTGCGTTCCGGTCGGCCTGGGCCGTGTCGAGCAGGCGCTGCAGATGTGCGGTAGTGGCCTTGAGCGCGGCGAGGGCCTGTTCGTGGTGGTCGCGGGTGACGAATGGGAAGCGGTTCACAGGCGTGCTCCTTGCAGGCGGCCCAGTTCCAGACGGAGGTCGACCCCGGCGGCGGCGAGGGCCTGTTGCAGCGAGAGGGCGAAGCCGGGCACGTCGGTGAGGTCCGTGTCCGGGCGGCCGACCCGGTCGATGTGCTCGGCGACGACGTCCTTCGCGCGGGACAGGTCTTCGTAGGCGCGGCGCATCTGCCGGGTGCAGGCGGTGGCGGTCTTCTGCTCCGAGTCGCGTTCGGCGATCAGTACTTCGATCGCCCGGTCCTTCGCGGCGAGGCGCTCGTTGAGTCGACGGCCCATCACGCCTCACCTGCTCGCGGAGCCGGGATCAACGGCCAGGAACCGTCGATCACCTTGTCCGGCGCCCCGCCCTGCTCCGCGGTGGCCTTCGTCCGGAACCACTGCTGCAGTCCGGCCTGCTGCTCCGCCCGCCACGCCTTCTGCGCCGCGTACAACTGCTGCGGGCCCATGCTGTTGAGCTGCCCGTACTTCGCGAACAGGGCCTCGGTGATGAGCAGTGCGGCCAGCGCGTCGGCCTCGGCGGTGTGCCAGTCCTCCAGCTCGACGCCGTACCGTTCGGCCGTCGGCTTCAGCTTCCGCATGCCCGAGCCGCGCAGCCGCTGAAGGTACTGCCGGTCGATGACGTGCGGGTCCAGCAGGGGAAGCGGGCCCGTGCCGACTCGGTCGTGAACGGTGGGCAGGCCGTTGCGGATCAGGTCGTAGTGGAGGATCGACCAGTCGAAGGAGTGGTTGAAGGCGATGACCGGCAGGTTCTGCCCGATGGCGTAGGCCAGGCAGTTCGCGATCTCGTCGAGCGCGGTCTTGGGGTTGAGCCCGTAGACCTGCACCATTTCGTCGGTGATGCCGTGAACGGCGGTGGCCTCGGCCGGGATCGGGATGCCCGGGTTGATCAGCCAGGAGAAGTCGTGCTCCTTCTGGTCGCCGCCGCGGACGATGAACGCGGCAGTCACGATCCGGTCTTCAAGGGGGTTCGGCCCGGTCGTCTCGGTGTCCCAGGCGGTCTTGCGGGCTACGGCGAAGGTCATCGGACCTCACCCGCCTTCACAGCGGCGAGGTACGTGGTGAGCTGGGCAACCGTGGCTCCCGACGGGTGCAGCCCGCCGTGCCGCTCCGCGAACCCGCCCTCGACCTGCTCGGTGGTGAGTTGGTGCGCGCCTGCCGCAGCGATGACCTGGAACCAGACGTCCTGCACGTCAGCCGGGTCATCGACGAACTCCGCCTCGATGACCTCGTCTTCGGACGGCGTCGGCGGCGGTGTCGGCTGCTCCGGCCCAGAGGCCGGGGGCGTCGCGTCCTTGGGCTTCGCGCCGAGCGCTGCGGCCTTCGCCTTGATGATCGCGGCCAGGGCGTCGTCGAGGTGACCGGCCTGGTTCGCCTGCGTCCACAGCTTGCCGACGTCATCAGGCGTCTTCGCTACAGCGACCAGCGCCGCATAATCCGGCCGGCCACCGGTGATCGCCACGCGCTCCGGGCCCGATGCAACGGCTGTCTGGGCACCAGTCATCTTTCCGGCCATCAGGGCGGCCGGGGTGATCTCGACGTCGAGCGTCGGGACCATGAACCGGGCGGGGCCCTCGTCGCGCTGGACGAGCTTCTCCTCCATGCCGAGCCATCCGGCGACGTACCCGCCGGCCTGGGCCAGCAGTTCGGCGGCGGGCGGGAGTTCGGTGGCGGCGTAGTAGCCCTTGGTGATCAGGAGCCACTGGCCGAGGGCGGGAACGTCGCGGAGCATGACGTTGACCCGGGTGGTGATCTTGCATTCCCGGTTGTCCGGGTCGCAGACGCAGGGCCGGTCCTTCTTGTGCTCGGTGACGCCGTCGCAGCGCCTCTGGCACTTCGATCCGGCGTACAGCTCGTACCACTGGGAGACGGCGTCCTGCGGCGGGATGAGGACGGGGAGCCGGTTGGTGGTGGAGTACACCTCGAACTCGGCGGGGCCGCCGTTGGCCGGGGTCCACGGCTTGACCTCGCCGCCGTAGAGGGCGGCGACCTCGGTGAGGATCTCCCGCGACGGAGAGGTGAAGCGGAAGTGCTTCAGCTTCGCCGGGCTGGTGTAGGCGTTGCCCTTCTTGGACACGCCGGACACGACGTGGCCGATGCGGATCTCGCCGAGCTGCCGCATGCGGCGCTGCAAGTCGATGATGGGCATCAGGCGGCCCTCTCTTCGCTGGTGTTGGGCAGGGTGAGGGCAGGGCGGATGACCTGCTTGGACAGGCCGGACGTCCACTCGGCGTTGCGCTTGACGGTGAGGAAGGCATCGAAGACGGCGTCGTCGGCGACGGCGGGGATGAGGCGGAATCCCTCGGGGCGCAGGTGCAGGACGACGCCGGCCCAGAAGGTGGTGGGCATCGGGACGGTGGATCCGTCGCGGAGCCAGGCGACCTTGGCGTGCCGGTAGGCGGCCATCTGGAGCGAGGCCTCGGGGTAGACGCCCTTGACGTCGAGCTCGCCGCCCGTCTTGGTGTCGCCGCAGAACACGGAGTCGGCGGGGACGTCGGTCTGGAAGTAGGCGGCGAGCGCCTGCGCGATGAGCGGCGAGCGGACCAGGTAGTCGAGGGTGCCGGCGTAGCCGTGCTGTTCGTTGCCGACGACCATCTCGGATGCCTCGAAGGTGACCTGCCACTCCTTGACGAAGCGGAGGAAGTGGCCGAGGAAGGGGGCCATCTCCTCGTCGTCGAGGAGTTCTTCGGGGATCGGTGTGCCCAGCACGTGGGATTCGATGATCTTGTGGACTGCGGTGCCGATGTCGGCGCGCTCGTCCTTCTTGCGGGTGTGGGCCCGGCGCAGCCAGTCGTAGGCCTCGGTGCGCTGGTCGGGAAAGAGGCTGCTGCGGACCAGATAGGGCAGGTTGGCCATCGCGGTCTCGGCGGTGATGTTCCCGGCCCAGAAGGTGAGGGCGTCGCCCTTGCTCGTGCCTTGTTCGAGGATGGTGGTGACGCGGCGGTACTTGGCGCCGGTGACCTTGTCGCGGTACCAGCCCTGGGAGGGCTTGGGGATGCGGTCGGCGCCGGTGGGGGCCGGGGCGGCGGCCTTGCGGCGGCGGCCGGCGGCCGGGGCCGAAGCCCCGGCCTGCACGGTGGTCGTCATCAGGCGGTCTCCTGCCAGTCCTGCGCGGTCTGCGGCAGCGCGGTCACGTCGACGGTCGGGGCGGGCCCCCACACGGCGTCGCCGTAGGCGGCCTGGTGGCGGGCGGCGATCCGTCGGGCCGCGTCGGCGCTGGCGTCGACCTCACCGCGCTGGATCTGGCCGATGACGCGGTCGGCGTCGATGCTCATCGAGCGACGCCCTTCCTGGGACTTGAGGTGGTAGATCCGGCGGCCCGTCTCCAGGTCGACGACCGCGGTGAGGAGCCCGCGCGCGGCCAGCGCGCGCAGGTCCTTCCGGACGGTGTTGCGGCCGGCCGTGGACCACCGGCTCTGGGCGAGGAACCGGACCACGCTGTGGGTGGTGATCGGGTTGCCGTGGGTGCGGGCGGCGAGGATGTTGGCGAGGTAGTCGCGGCGGTGGGCGACGTCGTTGTCGTTCACGGGCGGGGCTTCTTTCGGATGGCGGGTGCCGTGACGTAGCCGCAGGCCAGGACTGCGACGGGGAGGGTCGAGCCGAGGGGCTGCGCCCACGGGTTGGGGAGCGCGGAGGAGGCGACGATCGCGGCCATGGCGGCGAGGAGGGTGACGGCCCAGTGCAGGGCCAGGCGGGCGCTCATGCGGTGGCCTCGCCCTCGCGCTGGCCGGGGATGACGACGGCCGGGGCCGGGGTGAGCGCGTGCAGTCGGTCCGCGAGCCGGGCCGCCGCCTGGTCGTACAGCGGGAGTTCGAAGCCGAGGCGGTCCGTCAGCTTCTCGACGAGGAGGGCCTCCGGCTTCCAGCCGTCGTGGGCCCTGGCCTCGGCGCGGTCGGTGACGATGTCGTCGAGGAGGCCGAGGAGATCCGAGTCGTCGGCGAGGGCCTCGATCATGGCGGTGAGGTAGTGCTCGACGTCGAGCATCGCTCCGCCCGGGATGCGGCGGACGTACAGCCGGTACGGGCCGGTGATGACGGGGCGGCGGAAGATGCGGTGCAGGTACAGGCGGACGCGGTTCACAGGGTGGCTCCGTTCCCGGCAGCGAGGGTGAAGAGGACTGCGGCGATGAGCGCGGTGTCCTGGAGGGTGTGGCGGGCGCGGACGATCTCGACGAGCAGCCGGTCTCGCGCGGTGGCGAACAGCGGCCGCGGGTCGAAGTCCCGCAGCTCGGCGTCGTGGAGGAGGTAGAGCAGCGCCGCGCATGACGCCCAGGCGCTGACTCCCAGCGAGACGGCGGCCGCCCAGTCGGCGGGGCTGTGGGTGGGGGCCATCACGAGCCATCCGGTGCGGGCAGGTCGCGCGACACCCGGTAGTCGTGGTGCAGAGGGGAGTCGTGCGGGTCCTCGACCGCGGCGCGCTGGCCGGCCAGCAGGTTGCGCAGCTTGGCCACCTGCGGCGTCACGTCCCCACTGGCCTCCGGCGACGGGGCCTTGAAGCCGCCCCGCTCTACCGCCCGACGCACAGCACGCGCCTGGTGCTCCCAGTACTCGCGCTGCCCAGGGTCGAGGTACCCCCACCCCTCGCCCTCCGGCATGAACCGCTCGTACAGCCAGGCCGGGAGCGTGTCCCCACCGTTCTCCTCGGCCGCGCGGTCAGCCTCCGTCGGGCAACCGTCCGCGTGCCGGCCGAACCGCTTCGGGCAGCCACACGGGTGTACCGCCTCGCCGACCGCCGACTCCAGGGCGGCCACAGTCGGGCAGGGCCAGGCCATGCCGTCGTGTGCGCAGCGCTCCGGGTCGGGGTGGTTCACGTGCAGGAACCGTGTCCGGCGGATCCGCAGCGACAGCTTCCCGATGTAGTGCAGGTTCGAGTTGGCGCAGGCCTGGCGGTGCGGGCGGATGTTCTCCTCAGCGCTCACGCGGGCTTCCAGCTCGGCGTTCCGAGTCCTCAGCCGCTCCAACTCCGCGGCGGTCTCGGGGGACATCAGCATCTGCGCCGCGTCCAGTGCCAGCGCGATACCCGTCGCCGTTCGGCGGCCCTGCTCCATCGCGGCCAGCACCACACCGGCCGCCGCGTTCACCGACCGGGCGTTCACCGGGCCACCGCCGCGGCGATCTCGTGCATCACCGGGTCATCCGACGCCTGCACCACGGTCACGTAGACCGGCACCACCGGGAACCGGGGCGAGTCAGACCACGTCCGCGTGTGCAGCGTCCACGCCGTCTGGCCGTGCGGCAGTTCGACCTTCGTGACCGTGCCGCCCATCGCTTGCAGCCAGGCACCGAGGACGCCCATGTCCGCGCCCGTGACCTGCACTCCGGTGGGGGTGGCCTGGTGGGCGACGCGCTCCGTGTACGGCAGGTCGCGGACATCCACGGTGCTGCGGTAGCTGAAGTCGTTCCGCTCCTGCGCGGCCTGCTGGGCGCGGAAGGTGCTGCGCTCTGTAATCTGAGTGGTCAAGGTGACCTCTCCTTCACTGTGTGGTGGGGTTGCCGAGTCGTAGGGCTGCTCAGGCCGGCTAGTCGGAGCGGCCCTTCGGCGTTTGTGGGTCAGGTACCGGCGAGCGCCGGGGTCTTCGAGCGCAGGCGGCGGGGGCGGCCGGTCGATACCGGCGGCGTCTCCTTCGCGCGCTGCCGCGCTTCGGACTCTTGGCGGGCGATCTCTGTGATCACGGCGAGGTCCGAGGTGCTGAACATGAGCTGTCGGCTCATGTAGAAGCCGGGGAACTTCCGTCCCGCGCTTCCGTCTTCGGGACGGTTGTAGCCGTCGCGCAGCCAGCTCTGTCCGGTGGTGTCGTCCGGGAGTTCCGGGTCGGTGAGGCCGAGCCGGATCGCGGCGTTGCGGACGTTGTAGAAGTTTTCGAGGGCCGGGGTCGGCTCAGCCGTCCTCTGGGTGGGGACGGGGTGCGTCTTCGTCGCGGCCACGGGAGTCCTTCCTGTGTTCGGTCTCGTCTGTGGGGGCGAGGAGTTGGTGGTTGTCGGTCTGGATCTGGAGGGCGGTGCGCAGTGCCGTGTATGTGGGGGGCCGCATGTCGGTCTTGAGGCCGGTCTCGATCTCGCTGAGGTAGCTGTGGGACATGCCGGCTTCCTTCGCGCACTGGCGGAGGGTGAGGCCGACTTCCATGCGGCGTTTACGGATTTCCGCCCCGTCCACCTGGAAGGTGGGTTGGGGTCTTTCCATGCGTTGAAGGTAGCGGAGGAAACTGGCGGAAACTAGCGGTACGCGCGAGTAACTTGGAGATGTCGCGAGTTTCCGAGAGTTATGACGAGGGTTCTCGCGGGTTCCCGCCTACTTCCCGCCACGTTCCGGTCACGGTACGAAGCGCATATAGCGGTCGCTGGCGGTCGCTGGCATCATGTGCGGCATGGCAACCCCCGATGGCGACCCCACCCGCCACCTGCAGAAACTCGCGGCGCTCGTGACGCAGCGGCGAGTGGCGCTCGGCTTCGCCAGCAAAGAGGCGGCGGCCGACGCCTGCGGGATCTCGCACACGACGTACCGGAAGATCGAGGGCACCGAGACCGCGGCGCCCAGCCGCGTCCGTGACAGCACCTACGCGAAGCTGGACGTGGGCTTCGGCTTCCGGCCCGGTTCGACGAAGGCCGTCGCGGACGGGGTGTCCGACTCCATCACCCTGGGGGACGGCACGCAGCTGATCGAGGGTGGGCAGATCCGGGACTTCAGCCGGCTCGAGGAGGAGGTGGACCGGGCCTTCACCATCTCGGCCCAGCTGACTGCTCCGCACCTGACGCTGAGTGAAGCCAAGGCCCTGAAGGACGAGATGTTCAAGGAGCTGAGGGCGCGCGGAGTGCTAAAAGAGGAGTAATTGCCTCCGGCGACCATGCAACCTTTTTGGCGTTACCTAATCGTGATTTTGGCAAGCTGAGGAAAGTTCAACAACACTCTGTTGCACAGCCGTCACACGTGTAAGCCTGGCGGTCCACATGAGGGGTTCTCCGAGGTCTAGGGGGACCTATGGCGACGATGGTGTTGTTCGACAGAGCCGGTTTCGAGGGCCACGTTCTGGAGGAGGACGGCGAAACCGTCTGTGTCCTGACCCCCGCAGCAGCCACCGATCCCGCGGTTCAGGCGCGGGTACGGGAACTGATGCACAGCCAGGGGATCGATTGCCGAAAGTGCCGCGCCTGCGTGGTCGGCACGGCAGAGTAGTCGGTCGAGTAAGCGGAAGCCGGTGGCAGGGGTGCCTGCCGGCACATCCGCACCCAACACTGCGCGACTCATCTGGGGGATGACGCATGCCCTATCCCGAACAGCGCGGGAACAAGTGGCGAGTCCGATGGAACACCGGCAAGCGGCACCCCGAGACGGGACGCTGGCTGCACGACAGCCAAGGAGGCTTCGACAGCCGGGAAGCCGCCATCGCCTACGGGCTGGACCGCGAGTCCGACATCCGCAACGACCGCTACATCAGCCGCCGCGACGGCGCGGTCCTGATGAGCGAGTACTGCAAGACGTGGCAGCAGACCCTCGACGTCGGTCACCTGCGCAAGAGGAACATCGCCTCGTACATCCGCCTCTACATCGAGCCCCGCTGGGGCGACATGGCGGTCGCCGACATCAAGCCGTCGGCATACCGGGCCTGGGAGCTGTGGCTGAAGGACCAGCCGAACATCGGCGACGCCTACCGGCGGGAGATCCTGCTGGTCTTCAGCATGATGATGGACGACGCGGTCAACGACGAACTGCGCCAGGCCTCCCCCGTGCCCAAGCAGCGGCGCCGCGGCCGGTACGTGAGGCGGAAGAAGGAGCGGAAGCGCAACCTGCGCATCGAGGACGTCCACCAGCTGGCGTGCAACGCCCTGCAGTACTGGGGCTTCACCGGCTACGTCTTCCAGATGATGATGCCGTTCACCGCCATGCGGCCCGCCGAGCTGTACGCGCTGCGCCGCGAGTACTGCCACCCTCAGTGGCCGGCCTCCGACCCCCTGGACGACCGGGACGAAGAGGACCGCGACGAGCGACACAGGGACGACCTGGAGCGCTACGGCGCCGAGCTGATGCCCGCGGTACGGGTGCAGTGGCAGCACCAGCGCGAGGACGGCGAGTTGAAGCTGTTCCCGCCGAAATACGAGTCGCGGCGGGCGCTCGTGCTGCCGCCGTTTCTGGCCGAGCTGCTGGAGATGCTGCTCGCGAGCCACGAGTCCGAGTGGGTGTTTACGTCAATCAATGACGGGAGACTCGCGGACGCGAACTTCACCTACACGTACTGGCGGAAGTTCGCCGACGGCCTGGAAGCGCGGCAGAAGTCCGAGAAGGGCGACCGCCGGAAGGGCTCGAAGCGGTGGCTGCCTGGCTGGCCTGCCGTGCCGAACTGGCAGGGCAAGCGCATGTACCTGCTGCGCCACGGCCACAAGGAATGGCTCGACGACGACGGTCACTCACGGATCGCCGTAGAGACGCGGATGGGCCACGAGGTGGCCGGCGTCGAGGGGCTTTACGCCAACGTGACTGTGGGGATGGAAAAGCGCATCATGGAGTCGATGCAGGAGCGGTGGCTCCGATTCGTGGTGACTCTCCCGGATGACTGGGAGCCGCCCCTGTCTCCCACTCCACTCCCAGTTGATCTTCGAGAGTGGATGTCTTTGCAGGTCAAGGCCGGTAAAGCTCTGGGGTTCTGACGTTGTTCATGAAGTTCATCTCCCACAAGAGCTTCATGCCGTTCGTCTGGTACCGCATCGCCCTCGGATTCGTCATCATCGGCCTGGTGGGAGCGGACGTCCTGAGCCCTCACGCGGCCGAGTCGTCGGGCTGACAACGACCGCTCCGGAGGGCGCATGATCATCTCTTTCGAGTGAACGGTGCGGAAACCCTCGCCCCGAGCCCCTGCGGCGGGCGTACGGAGCACCGGGGAGAAGCCTGGTGGAGGCGCAGCCCCCGGGGTCACTGGGTCGTACCCCCTCCGCGGTGAGCTCGACTCGAACCCGACGCGGCGGCACGCTCCGCCCCGACGCCCGCCCTTGACCGGCGACAGCGCCGTGAGAGCGCGGCAACGCAAGGGCCGTGGGCGCCGGCCGGGCCCCTGGGCCGTCTGGCCGAACGCTTCTGCGGACCGGGTTGCGGCGTTTTAGCGTGGCCTCTCCGACTGGAGGTGGAGCATGCCGAACGATCCCACGCTGGGCCGGCTGGGCAAGGAAGCGCGCAGTGTGAAGTTCCCCGACGGCAGCCGCGGGGTCATCCTGGTGAGCGCCGGCATCCCTCAGGACGAGGCGGAGGTGCTCGCGGCCCGCGTCTGGGAGGAACGCGCGGAGGTGAGCGGGCTGCCCGGCTGAGGCCCCCGCGGCCTCGACGGGGGAGCGGTTCCCGGCCATGTCACCCCGACGGCCGGGAGCGCGCAGGTAATGGTCAACTCGCCTGGTGAAAGCGGGAGTTCGACCGTCCGAACCGCGCCGCCCCCGACCACCGTGACGCAGCGCATACGACTTGCGTAGCCGCCCGGTAGCGCAGTGTCAGTCCTTGCGCCTAGGCTGGTCCGCATGTCCCCCGAAGTCACCCCGCCTGGTTCCGTGCGCTCTGCCGCCGCGTTGAACGAACAGATCCGCGCCCTGTGGACGCGGACAGGCGGCTCGCTGTCCGCACAGGAGCGGGCGGAGTACGAGCTGTTGATCGTGAAGTGGGCCGAGGCGATACGCGGCGAGATCATCGAAGCGGCGTAGGACCGGCCGGTCCCACGGCCCACGGTCCCGCGCCCCCACGCCGGAACCTCCGCCCGGGCGGACTCCCCCGCCCACCTCACCGCCGCGCTACGGCGCCCCCGGTCGGACAGCCCTGCGGGACACTCCGGCCCGCTGCACCACCCCCCTCGCGGCACCAGCGCCCCCTCGCGCACACCGTCGCCACGGCTCGCACAGCCCGTCGGTGACCCCAGCGCCACCACATCGGCGCACACCCGGTCGGACGGTTCCCTCGGACACCCCGGCGCCACACACCAGCGCACACCCGCTCGGACAGCTCCCCCGGACACCCCGGCGCCACGCACCAGCGCACAGCCGGTCGGGCTGCTCCCGCGGACACCCCGGCGCCGCCGCACACCTGGTCGGACAGCTCCCTCAGGCATCCCGGCACCACCGCTCCCGCGTACACCCCCGGCTCCCCGCCACAATCCATCCCCGGCCAGCCGCGCCCGCCCCGCCCCGCGCACGACTCCGTTCCCCATCCGCCGTTCACGGTCTCCGGCCCGTGACCACGCGACGGCCCGGAGACCCGGCGCGCCCCTCCGCGCGTGCGTTCCCGGCGCTCACCACATACCCGGCACCCGGCCCCGCCCGTAGATCCCCGGACGACGCGTCGCCTCACCGCCCGCCCGAAACCCGCAGCACCGCCCCCGTCGTGTAGGACGCGTCGGGTGACAGCAGCCATGCGATCGCGGCGGCGATCTCCTCCGCCGCGCCCACGCGGCGCAGCGGAATCGACGCGGCTGCGCGTTGCGCACGGCCCGGGTCACCCATGGCCGCGTGCATCTCGGTGTCGATCATGCCGGGAGCGACGGCGTTGACCCGGATGCCGTCGGGGCCGAGCTCCTTGGCGAGGCCCGTGGTCAGCGCGTCCACCGCGGCCTTGCTCGCCGCGTAGTGCACGAACTCGCCGGGGCTGCCGAGCGTGGCGGCCGCCGAGGAGACGTTCACGATGGCACCGCCCCCCAGCGCGGCCATGGACCGGGCCGCCCGGCGCGCGCACAGCAGCGCGCCGAGGACGTTGACTTCGACCACGCGGCGCAGATCGGCGGGGTCGGCGTCCGCGAGTCGCCCGAGCGGTCCGGTCACCCCGGCGTTGTTCACCAGCCCCGTCACCGGTCCCAGCCGGTCCGCGGCCAGGTCGAAGAGCCGCTCGACAGCCCCCTCCTCGGAGGTGTCCACGCGTACGGCGAGAGCGCGGGCCCCGGCCTCGCGGACGGCGGCCGCGGTCCGTTCGGCGGCCTCCTCGTCCCGTACGTAGCCGACGACCACGTCGTGCCCGTCCGCCGCGAGCCGGGCACAGGTCGCGGCGCCGATCCCCCGGCTGCCTCCCGTGACGATCGTGACCGGTCGTGCCATCCGAGCCTCCCGTGTTGCTGCATGGACGCGGACCGGGACGAGTCCGGCGAAGCACCGTGGCGCCGGGACCGTCCGCGGTCGATCATGGAACACCGACGATGCCACATCGGCGTATGCGAAAGTCGGGCCCGGGACTTCGCGGACTTCGGGCACCGGCACGTCCGCCCCGAACCGTCCCCTCCGACGCCGGCCCGAACCCCACCCGACACCGAACCCGACACCGAATATCCCCGCGCGGGCCCTTGGCGTGGCAGGCCGCGTGGCCAACACTGAGCCGATGACGCAGCGTGTGGAGCTCTCGACCGTGCTGGACCGTTTCTCCGTGGACGAGGTCGTCACCGGGTACGCGGTGGCCGTGGACGACGGCGAATGGGATGCCTACCGGGGGCTGTTCGCGCCGAAGGGCCGGGCCGACTACCGCTCGGCCGGCGGCATCGAGGGCGACTCCGCCGAGGTCGCCAGGTGGCTCGAGGAGAGCCTGGCCCTCTTCGCCATGCGCCAACATCTCATCGTCAACCGGCGCGTACGGTTCGGCGTGCTGGAGCAGGACATCGGTGACACGGCCGAGGTCCGGGCGGACTACATCAACCCGATGAGGTTCGCCGGCCAGGACGGGGACTCCACCGCCCCCGACCTGGTGTGCGGCGGCCGGTACGCCTTCGGACTGCTGCGTACGGACGAGGGCTGGCGGCTGCGCCAGGTGGTCGTGGAGGAGAAGTGGCGCCGGATGCCCGGCCCCCGACAGCAGCCCGCGGCCGGCTGAGCCACGCCCCGCCCCCGCGCGCCCCTTCCCGATCACCACGCCCCCTGTCGGAGATCGCCGGCGACGCGCACACTGGAGACATCGCGGGGCAGGGAGGCGAAGAATGAACAGGCCCGACCGCGCGTTCGGCCCATGGCTGGTCTCCCCCTGGCGGCGCGGTGTCGTCGCCGCGCTGGCGGGCGCCCTGCCGATGCTCGCGTTCCCCGCCCCGTCCTGGTGGTGGTTCGCGTACGTGGCCCTCGTGCCCTGGATGCTCCTGGCCCGCTCGGCCCCGACCGGCAGGCGTGCCGCGTACGACGGCTGGTTCGGCGGGTTCGGGTTCCTGCTGGCGGTGCACCACTGGCTCCTGCCGAGCCTGCACGTCTTCCTGGTGGTCATAGCCGCGCTGCTCGGCGCCCTGTGGGCCCCCTGGGGCTGGCTGGTCCGGCGGTTCCTGGCCGGAGTGCCCTCGCCGGGACGGGTCGGCGCCGCGCTGCTCGTCCTGCCGTCGGGATGGCTGATGGTGGAGCTCGTCCGGTCCTGGCAGGGCCTCGGCGGTCCCTGGGGTCTGCTCGGATCGAGCCAGTGGCAGGTGGAACCGGCGCTGCGACTGGCCTCGGTGGGCGGGGTGTGGCTGCTGAGCTTCCTGGTGGTGGCGGTCAACGTCGCCGTCGCCGTGCTGGTGTCGGTGCGGGAGTCCCGTGTGCCCGCCGTGGCCGGACTGGTCGCGACGGCCGCCGCGACCTCGGCGGCCTGGGTGTGGTCACCGCGTCCCGACGTCGAGGGCCGGGTGCGGATCGCGGTCGTGCAGCCCGGTGTCGTGGACGGGAACACGAGCGGTGACAGGCGCTTCGCGCGCGAGGAGACACTGACCCGTCAACTCGTGGGCCAGGGCGCCGACCTGGTCGTGTGGGGCGAGAGCAGCATCGGCTTCGACCTGGCCGACCGGCCCGATCTGGCGCACCGCGTCGCGGTCCTGTCCCGGGAGGTCGGCGCCGACATCCTGGTGAACGTCGACGCGCGTCGCTCCGACCGGCCCGGGATCTACAAGAGTTCGGTCCTGGTGGGGCCGCACGGTCCGACCGGGGACCGCTACGACAAGATGCGGCTGGTCCCGTTCGGCGAGTACGTGCCCGCGCGTTCCCTGCTCGGCTGGGCCACCTCGGTCGGCAAGGCGGCGGGCGAGGACCGCAGGCGGGGCACGGAGCAGGTGGTGATGAACGTCGGGCACGGGCTGCGCATCGGCCCCATGATCTGCTTCGAGACGGCGTTCCCCGACATGAGCCGGCACCTCACCGAGGACGGCGCCGACGTCCTCGTGGCGCAGTCCTCGACGTCGACGTTCCAGCACAGCTGGGCCCCCGAGCAGCACGCCTCGCTCGCCGCGCTGCGGGCCGCCGAGACCGGCCGTTCGATGGTGCACGCGACCCTCACCGGGGTCTCCGCCGTCTACGGTCCGGGCGGCGAGCGCATCGGCTCCTGGCTGGGCACGGACGCGAGCAGCGCGGTGGTCTACGACGTGCCGCTGGCCCGGGGCGTCACTCCGTACGTCCGGTTCGGCGACTGGCCGGTGGACGGCGCACTGCTCGTGATGGCGGCGCTGTGCGTGACGGAGGGCTCCCGCGCGTTCAGGCTGCGCCGGACTGCTCCTGAACGGCTCGTACCACGCGCTCGCACAACTCGTGAGTCGCCAGCGCGTCCCGGGCGCTGAGCACCTTCCCCGAGCGCACCGCGTCGAGGAAGGCGAGGACGGCCTGCTCGATGCCGCGCTGCCGGGCCACCGGCACCCAGTCGCCGCGCCGGCGCACGGTCGGCTGGCCCTTGTGGTCGATCACCTCGGCGAGGTTGACGACCTGCCGCTTGGAGTCCTGGCCGGAGACCTCCAGGATCTCCTCGCTCGAGCCGCTCAGCCGGTTCATCACGCCGAGGGCCGTGAAGCCGTCCCCGGCGAGCTGGAGGACGACGTGGTGCAGCAGTCCGTCCTCGGCGCGGGCCCGTACCGTCACGTCGTCGACCGGACCCGGCACCAGGAAGCGCAGGGTGTCGACGACATGGATGAAGTCGTCGAGGACCATGGTGCGGGGTTCCTCGGGGAGCCCCGTGCGGTTCTTCTGCATCAGGATCAGCTCGCGGGGGTGCTCGGCGCACTGCGCGTACGCCGGTGCGTGACGCCGGTTGAACCCGACGGCGAGGCTCACGTTCCGCTCCTCCGCGAGCCGCACCAGCCGCTCCGACTCGCCCAGCTCGTAGGCGAGCGGCTTGTCGACGTACGTCGGCACGCCCGCTTCCAGCAGCCGGGTGACGATCTCCGGGTGGGCCACGGTGGGCGCGTGCACGAACGCGGCGTCGAGTCCCTCGGCCAGCAGCGACTCGAGGTCGGTGTGGCGTCGGTCCCGCGGCAGGTGGAGGCTGTCGGCGACCCGGTCGAGCGTGGCCGGAGTCCGTGTCTGCAGATGCAGGTCGACGTCGGGCTGCACGCCCAGGACCGGCAGATACGCCTTCTGCGCGATGTCGCCGAGTCCGATGCAGCCGACCTTCACAGGGGTCTCCTTGAGTCTCCGACGCGGGTTCCGTCGGAAGCATACGGCTGCCGCGCCGGGGGCACACGGGCGGCCGGTCGCCCCGGGGGCGGACGGGTCTGCGGCCGGTGTCCGATCGGAGCCCGACCGGACCGGAGCCCGACCGTGCAGCGTGTCACCTCGCCGACCTCCGGGACCGCCGGAGGAGCGGAAGGATCACCCGTGTGGGGCATGCTGTGCCGCTCGGCTCCCCGGAAGGGGCCCGGAACCAGCAGAGTTGCGCGGGTGCAACGAACGACGACGACCGCAACGCTTCTGGTCGCCGTGGCCGTCACCGCCCTCTCGGGCTGTGTGACCGTCCAGCGGCCGCCCGCCTCCGGAACTCCCGCCGCCCCGTCGGAGCTCACCGCGCCGCATCCGGACGGCAAGGGCGGGCCGCGTCCCGCCCAGGACCCCGCGCGGGAGGCACTGGAGAGCGTCGGCCCCTCACGGAAGGCCGAGCCCGGGACCACACCATCGCACCGGGCGACTCCCCCGCCAAAGGCCGTGGCCCCTGTGGCGCCTCCGCGGCACGTCCGCCCGGCGCCGCGTCCCGAGCCGCGACCGCACCAGCGCCGTACCGCCGCTCCGTCCGGCGCTCCCTCCCTGCCGAAGCGCGCGGACCTGTGCGCGCTCGGCAAGAAGTACGGGGGCTGGAAACCGGACAGCCCGGAGGCGGTCCTCTGCGCGAAGGCGTACGGACACTGACGTCACCGGCGACACGGCGGACGACCGGAGAAGACGGCAGACGACGGCACGAAGGGCGAAGGCACGGGCGGCGAAGGCACGGTGTCCCGAACCGCACCAGGGGCGCGGCCCGGGAAGGACCCCCTCAGGGGCGCTGTCTCGGCGGGCCCAGGGTCTCGCCCCCGGGCCCGTCGAAGCGGTCCGATACCCCGGTCTCCGCCGCGATGCCGCTGTCCTGGAGGCGCAGCTCGAGACGGCCGATCGCCGCGCGGACGCCGTCGCCGTACCGGTCGTCCGCGAGGGCGCCGGCCGCGCCGCGGGCCCGGCGCAGATGGGTGCGGGCGGCCTCGGCACGGCCCAGCTTGGCGTAGTCGGCGGCGAGGTTCAGATGGAGCGAGGGATAGAAAGCGCGGACGGCGAGGGACTGGTGGGGTGCGGCCACGCGGCCGTCGGTCAGCTCCTCGGCCGCCGACAGGGCCCGCAGGTCCCAGGCGAGTTCGTCCGCCGGGTCGTCCTGGGTGTCGGCCATGTAGTGGGCCAGGGTGCAGCGGTGCAGGGCGTCGCCGCCGTCGCCGATCTCCCCCCACAGGTCCAGGAAGCGGCCCCGGGCCTCCTCGCGGTCACCGGCGTGGTGCAGCATGACGGCCTGTCCGATCCGGGTCATCATGGCGTCCGGCGCCGCCTGCTCCTGTTGCTCCGCCACCGCGTCCTCCAGGCTCGTCGCTGTCCCTCACGACGCTAACCGGAGCCGGTGACAATCGCGCTCAGGCACCGCTGGGCCAGGCCGGTGACGGGCCTGGCCGGCGGCGCGGCGGTCAGCCGAGGTCGGGGATGCGCCAGTCGATCGCCTCATGGCCCTGGGCGGCCACGGCCTCGTTGATCTGCGTGAAGGGACGCGAGCCGAAGAACTTCTTCGCGGACAGCGGTGACGGGTGGGCGCCCTTCACCACCACGTGCCGCTCCTCGTCGATCAGCGGGAGCTTCTTCTGCGCGTAGTTGCCCCACAGGACGAAGACGGCCGGGTCGGGCCGGTCGGCCACGGCGCGGATGACCGCGTCGGTGAACTTCTCCCAGCCCTTGCCCTTGTGCGAGTTCGCCTCGCCGGAGCGGACGGTCAGCACCGCGTTCAGGAGGAGCACGCCCTGTTCGGCCCACGGCATCAGATAGCCGTTGTCCGGGATCGGGGTGTCCAGCTCCTCCTTCATCTCCTTGTAGATGTTGCGCAGCGACGGCGGGGTCTTGACCCCGGGGCGGACCGAGAAGCACAGGCCGTGCCCCTGGCCCTCGCCGTGATACGGGTCCTGGCCGAGGATCAGCACCTTCACGTTCTCGTACGGGGTGGCGTCGAGGGCGGCGAAGACCTCCTCCCGCGGCGGGTAGACGGGACCCTTCGCGCGCTCCTCCTCGACGAACTCGGTGAGCTCCTTGAAGTAGGGCTGCTGCAGTTCGTCACCCAGGACGCCGCGCCAGGACTCGGGCAGCATGGCGATATCGGTCACGTCAACTTCCTTCGATGTGCGATGACTTCCTCACCACAGAACCTACCGTCGCCCACTGACAATCGGTTCAGGGCCCGTGCGAAGGCCGCCCGGAGGGTACGGTGGGGCCTCTGCGGCCCGCCACGGGCGCACCGGCGGGCATGCGTCCCCGGGGCCTCCTCACCCCCGGTCACCGGCCCGCCCACCGGGCGGCCACCAGCCCACCAGCCCACCGGCCACCGGCCACCGGCCACCAAGCCGCTACCAGCTGGTCTTGCGGTCCAGCTCCCACATCATCATGATCGTCGACGGGTCCAGGGTCCGTTCCGCGCCCGAGATCTCCTCGTTCGCGGCCACGTACTGCCTGCCCTGCCACAGTGGCAGCAGCCGGGCGTCGTCCACGAGGATCTTCTGGGCCTCCTCGAACTCCTTGACCACCGCGCCCCGGTCGCGCACCCCGCGCGAGGCGGGCAGCAGGACATCGGTGATGCGCGGGGCCGGATAGGGCGTCCCGAGCGCGTTCCGCTCCCCCACGAACGGTGCGATGAAGTTCTCCGCGTCGGGGAAGTCGGGGAACCAGCCGCGGCCGAACACCGGGTACTCGCCGGCGCGGTAGCCCGCCTCGTACGTCTTCCAGGGGCGGCTCCTGAGCGTCACGGTGAACAGTCCGGAGCCGTCGAGCTGGCGCTTGAGCTCGGCGAACTCGGGCGCGGTCTCGGAGCCGTAGCGGTCGGTGGTGTACCAGAGGGTGAGCGGGACGCGGCGGTCGATGCCCGCGTCGTGCAGGATCCTGCGCGCCTTGGCCGGACTCGGGGTGCCGTAGTCGTCGAAGTAGCCGGTGGTGTGCCCGGCCAGGCCCGCCGGGACCATGGAGTACAAGGGGTCGACGGTGTCGCGGTAGATCTTGTGCGCGATGGCCGGGCGGTCGACGACCTGGGCGATCGCGTGCCGGACGGCGGGCTTCGCGGCCCAGGGGTCCTTCGGGTTGAACACGAGATAGCTGATCTCGGTGCCGGCGCCGTCGATGAGTTGGATGTCCTTGCGGGTTCCCTGGTTCTGGAGGGCGACGACGTCCGAGGCGGCGAGGCCCCGGTAGGTGACGTCGATCTTCCTTTTCCTCAGGGCCCCGACCAGCTGCGCCGAGTCCTGGAAGTAGCGGATGGTCACCGCGTCGTTCTTGCGCCGGGCGAAGCCGTCGTAGTGCTCGTTCCGGACGAGTTCGGCCTGCCGGCCCTCGGTGTAGGAGCGCAGCCGGTAGGGCCCGGAGCCGACGGCCTTGTCCCCCTCGCGCACGGCGTTCGCGGGGTAGTCGTCCGGGTCGACGATCGACATCGCCGGTGTGGCCAGCACCAGCGGAAAGGTGGCGTCCGGCTTGTTGAGACGGAAGACCACGTCGCGCCTGCCCAGCACCTGGACCCGTTCGAGGCTGCCGAGCAGGCCGGCGGGTCCGCCGGGGACGCCGATCCTCCTGATGCGGTCCACGGAGTACTTGACCGCGGAGGCGTCGAGCGGATCGCCGTCGGAGAACTTCATGTCCGGGCGCAGTTCGCAGCGGTAGACGCTGTTCGTCCCGTCCGTGAATCCGCACTTCGCGGCGGCGTCGGGCTGGGGCGAGACGGCACCGGAGGGATAGCTGAGCAGCGTCTGGTAGATGTTGCGGAACAACTCCCACGAACCGTCCCACGAGGCGGCCGGATCCAGGGTGCTGGGGGCACTGGTGGTACCCACCACGATCGGTCCCTTGTCCGCCGGCGATCCCGTGTCGAGTGTGCCGCAGGCGGCCACCAGGGCTATGGACGTGACCGCCGCGAGCTGTCGCAGGTATCGGTTCCGGTTGAGCACGCACACGCTCCTCGATCAGCCGTGACAAGGGTCGGCAGACCGTATCGCGGTGCCCCGCCAGAGGAACGGTGTTTCCCCGACAGGGCACTTGATCAGCATGTATGTGACCGCGTTGTCAGAATGCTGTGAACGCGTCGGCACTCCGGGCACCGAACTCGGCGCCGCTCGACACGGGCTGAGCGTTTGTCAACTTTCAACAAAAAGCCGGTCGGACGCTCCCCGGGTCCGGGGAGCGTCCGACCGGCCTTCAGGCCCTTCGAATCGGGCCTTCAGATCATTCGACTCCGGCGTTGAGGAACATCCCGCCGTCGACCACGAGCGTCTGGCCGGTGACCCAGTCCGACTGCTGCGAGGTGAGGAAGGCGGCCGCCCCGCCGATGTCGGAGGGCACGCCGAGCCGGCCGAGGGGGTAGGCCGCGGCGGCCTCCGCCTCCCGGCCCTCGTACAGTGCGGCCGCGAACTTCGTCTTCACCACACCCGGCGCGATGGCGTTGACCCGCACCTTGGGCGCGAACTCGTGCGCCAGCTGGACGGTCAGGTTGATCATCGCGGCCTTGCTGACGCCGTACGCGCCGATGAACGGCGAGGGCGCGAGGCCGGCGACCGAGGCGATGTTGACGATCGCGCCGCCGTTCTCGCTCTGCCAGGCCTTCCAGGTGCGCTGGGCGAAACCGAGCGCGGAGATGACGTTGGTCTCGAAGACCTTCCGCGCCACGTTGAGGTCCAGGTCGGCGATCGGCCCGAACACCGGGTTCGTACCGGCGTTGTTGACAAGGAAGTCGACGCGGCCGAAGGCCTCCATGGTGCGCTCCACGGCGACGGCCTGGTGGGCCTCGTCGTGGGCTTTGCCGGCCACACCGATGACGCGGTCGGCGCCGAGCTTCTCGACGGCCTCCTTCAGCGCGTCCTCGTTGCGGCCCGTGATGCAGACCCGGTCGCCGCGGGCGACCAGGGCCTCCGCGACGCCGTAGCCGATGCCGCGGCTCGCGCCCGTGATGAGCGCGACGTTGCCCGAGAGTTCGGGAAGGGTGGTCATGTGCGTTTCCCCCGCGACTAGTTGAGCGGCCCGCCGGCCACGTACAGCACCTGGCCGGAGACGAAGCCGGCGGCCTCGCCGGTGAAGAAGGCGATGGAGTTGGCGATGTCGTCGGGGTTGCCGACGCGCTGCACGGGGATCTGCGTGGCGGCGGCGGCCTGGAAGTCGTCGAAGTCCATGCCGACGCGGGCGGCGGTGGCGGCGGTCATGTCGGTGACGATGAAGCCGGGCGCCACGGCGTTCGCGGTCACGCCGAACTTGCCGAGCTCGATGGCCAGGGTCTTGGTGAGGCCCTGCAGACCGGCCTTGGCGGTGGAGTAGTTGGCCTGGCCGCGGTTGCCCAGAGCGGAGGAGGACGACAGGTTGACGATCCGGCCGAACTTGGCCTCGACCATGTACTTCTGGACGGCCTTGGCCATCAGGAAGGCGCCGCGCAGGTGCACGTTCATGACGGTGTCCCAGTCGGACGCGCTCATCTTGAACAGCAGGTTGTCCCGGAGGACACCGGCGTTGTTCACCAGGATGGTCGGCGCGCCGAGCTCCTCGGCGATCCGCGCGACGGCGGCCTCCACCTGGGCCTCGTCGGAGACGTCGCAGCCGACCGCGAGAGCGCGGCCGCCGGCGGCGGTGATCTTCTCGACGGTGTCCTTGCACGCGGCCTCGTCGAGGTCGATCACCGCGACGGCGCGGCCCTCCGCGGCCAGTCGTACGGCGGTCGCGGCGCCGATGCCGCGCGCGGCACCGGTGACTACGGCGACGCGCTGCTCAGTGGTGGACATTGCTGGTTCTCCTCGCCCTTGGAAAAGCCGGCCCAAGCCCGGCCAAGCTGTCTCGACAACCTTGCGGAGTCTTCGGTGTCCCTCGGGACCCGCGGCTCACACGGTACGCCCGTCCGGTGAGCGACCGCTTAGTACCTTCAGCAGACGTGACGCTAGAAGCCCTGGCACCCGGTGTCAACGGCGCACCGCGCGCATGTGATCCATTACCTGACCAGGAGCCGGAGCAACCGCTCGGTCTCGGCCTCGGGGTCGGCGGTCAGACCGGTGTGCACGGGACCGGGCTGGACCACGGTCGAGCGGGGTGCGATCAGCCAGCGAAAGCGCCGTCCGGCGTCGTCGCCCGCCGCCTGACCTGCGGCTCGGCCGCCGGCGCAGACACCTTCCACGGCGCGCAGAGCGGCCCGTACACCCGTGACGTCGGCGTCCGGGTCGAGCGCGAGCAGTTTGCGCTCGTCCAGATGGGTGCGGGCCGCGACGAAGGAGTGGGCGCGGCAGTAGACCAGCACCCCCGCGTTGAAGCATTCGCCGCGTTCGATCCGCGGCACCACGCGCAGCAGCGCGTACTCGAAGACGTCCCGCTCGTTCACTTGTCTCCCCCGGCGCCGTCGATGCCCTTGATCCGCTCGTGGATGACGGCGGCGCGTGCCAGCAGCGGCCGGGCGTAGGCGCGGCGCAGCGCGTCCACCGTGTCGAAGCCCGGCTCGTCGGCCAGCCAGACGTCGGGGATCTGGGCCGTGACCTCGGTGAGCAGGTCCTCGGTGACCAGGGGGGCCAGTTCGGCGGCGGCCGCGGCGACGTCCGGGCCGAAGGGGGCGAGGGCGTGGTCGGAGATGTCGTACGGCTTGGCGGCGGACTTCTCCGCTCCGGGCCAGTGGTGGTGCCAGATCATCGTGGCACCGTGGTCGATGAGCCACAGGTCGCCGTGCCACATCAGCAGGTTGGGGTTGCGCCAGGAGCGGTCGACGTTGTTCACCAGGGCGTCGAACCAGACGATCCGGCCGGCCTCCTCGGCGCTCACCTCGAAGGCGAGCGGGTCGAAGCCGATGGCGCGGGGCAGGAAGTCCATCCCCAGGTTCGGTCCGCCGCTCGCCTTCAGCAGTTCCTGGACCTCCTGGTCAGGTTCGCCGAGCCCGAGGACCGGGTCGAGGCCGATCGTCACCAGGCCGGGCACCCGCAGCCCGAGCCGGCGGGCGAGTTCGGCGCAGACCACCTCCGCGACGAGCGTCTTGCGCCCCTGTCCGGCGCCGGTGAACTTCATGACGTACGTCCCGAGGTCGTCGGCCTCGACGAGTCCCGGCAGCGAGCCGCCCTCGCGCAACGGCGTGATGTAGCGGGAGGCGTTCACTTCCTTGAGCATCGCCCCAGGTTACTGGGGATGTCCCGGCCGGCGGACGCGACCCGGTGACGGCGTCGGCCGTGCTCCCCGCGATCCGGACGCGGGGCCGAGCGCCGGCCGGCACACGCACCTGTCGGGGCGCTGTCGATCAGGTCAAGAAGTCGCCATTGCCTGAACAGCGCGAGTTGACGGACCGTACCTCTGATCAGATCCAGATCATGTCCGCTCTGAAGGGAATGCCAGGATGACCAGCGAATCGCTCCACTCCGCACAGACTCCGGCCCGGCGCACCGTCGTCGCGGCGGTCGGCGCGGCAGGGCTGGCCGCCGCGCTGACCGCGTGCGGGGCGGACGACAAGGCCTCCACCGCGGGATCCGACAACGGGGCGGCGGGGAACGCGGCCGGGACGGAACTCGCCAAAACCGCCGACATCCCCGAGGGCGGCGGCAAGGTGTTCGCCGACAAGGGGGTCGTGGTGACCCAGCCGAAGGCGGGCACGTACAAGGCGTTCTCGTCCAAGTGCACCCACGCGGGCTGCGCGGTCAAGGGCATCGCGAACGGGGTCATCACCTGCCCCTGTCACGGCAGCGAGTTCTCCGCCACGGACGGCAGCGTGAAGAAGGGGCCCGCGACGACCGGTCTGGCCGCCGCCGACATCGTCGTCAACGGGGACTCCATCAAGCTCGCCTGACCATCGGCCGCGGACCGGACGGGGGCGGCAGGCGTCAGCCGCGCCGGCGCCCGAGGCAGGCGAGCACCTCGTCGGTGGTCGTGACCGTGGCGACCAGCGCGAGCGTGTTCCGCACCATCGCGGGGGTGTACTCGGAGGGCACTCCCGCGATCGCGTCGGCGGGGACGACCACGGTGTAGCCGCGGTTCACCGCGTCGAACACGGCGTTGGGGACGGCGATGTTGGCCGAGACCCCGGTCACGACAAGGGTGCGGCAGCCGAGGTTGCGCAGCAGGGCGTCGACGTCGGTGCCCGAGATCGGCGACAGTCCGTGCAGTCTGCGTACGACGAAGTCCTCCTCGGCGACCTCGACGGGCGGCGCGATCCGCACGGCCGTCGTGCCGGTGGTCTGGCGCACCGGAAGCCGCTCGGCCGCCCGGAACAACCGGGCGTTGCGGTTCGCGCCCCGGCCGTCGGGGCGGCGCTCGGCGACGGCGTGGATCACCTGCACCCCGCTCGCGTGCGCGGCGCCCACCAGCCGGGCGATCCTGTCGAGCACCCCCGTCGACCGCGCCTCCCGGGCGAGTTCGGGCAGGGCGCTGTCGGGACCCACGACGCCCTGTTGGCACTCCACGGTGAGCAGTACCGTGCCGACGGGGTCGAGGAGTTCACTGAGGTGCTCGGACGACGGCATGGCTCTCCTTGTCGTCGCGGTCGGGACGGCGGAGCGTAACGACCATTGCGTGAGGACGGAAGACGCCTCATGCTTTTTCTGACGGAACGTCAGACCGCTTTACGGACAGCCTTCGGCGGACTCCGCCGATGAGCACGGCGAGATCGGCCCGCAGGTGGCCGACTCACAACAGGAGGGGACCGTATGGCCGTCACCCAGCGCAGGGGCCGGAAGATCATGATGACTCCCGGGGAACTGGACGAATTCCTCACCACCCAGCGCACCTGCCGCGTCGCCTCCGTGTCGAAGGACGGGGTGCCGCACGTCAGCGCGCTCTGGTTCGCCTGGGACGGCGTCTCGCTGTGGCTGTACTCGGTGGTGCGCAGCAAGCGCTGGGTGCAGCTGCGCAACGACCCGCGGGTGGCGGTGGTGGTCGACTCCGGTGAGGAGTACGGGGAACTGCGGGGCGTCGAACTGTCGGGCACGGTGGAGTTCGTCGGCGAGTTCCCGCGCACCGGCGAGCTGTGCGCCGAACTCGACGTCCCCGAGACCCTGTTCGCCCGCAAGAACTTCGGCCTGGAGGAGATGCCGCACGACGGCCGGCACGCGTGGATGCGGCTGACGCCGGACGCGATCGCCTCGTGGGACTTCCGCAAGCTGCCCCCGATGTAGCCGGCGCGTCCGGATCGGCGGGGGTCACGCCGATCCGGACGCCGGGTCCTGGCCGGCGGCCGTTCGCGTCCCCTGCTCGACGGCCTCCCCGGCCCGGCGCAGGGCGTCCACCGCCGCCCTGATCGAGGGCCGGCGGTCGGCGTCGGCCCGCCACACCACGTAGACATGGCGCCGCACCCGCTGGCGGACCGGCACCGTGACGACACCGCCAGGCATCGGATGGCGTCCGAGAAGCGGGGCCACGCACACCCCGAGCCCCGCGGCGACCAGTCCGAGCTGGGTGTGCGTCTCCCCGGCGCGGTGCCCGATGCGGGGTTCCACGCCCTGCGAGCGCAGCGTGAACATCAGCCATTCGTGGCAGAACTCGCCCTCGCCCCAGGTGATCCACTCGTCCTCGGCGAAGTCCCCGAGGTCCACCTCGTCACGGCCCGCGAGCCGGTGACCGGCCGGCAGCGCCACATCGGCGGGGTCGTCGAGGATCGACGCCTTCACCAGACCGTCGGGCAACGGCATCGGCTTGTTGTACCAGTCGAGCACGACGGCCAGGTCCAGGTCCCCGCGCAGCACTCCGGCGACCCCGGCCTCCGGCTCCAGCTCGCTGGAGCGCACCCGCAGTCCGGGGTGGTCGGCGCGCAGGCGCGCGAGCGCCGCCGGGAACAGTCCGCGCGCCGCGGTCGGGAACGCCGACAGCCTCAGCTCTCCGGCCACCTGGCCGCGCTGCGCCTCCAGATCGGACTGCGCCAGTTCCACCTGGGACAGGATGCGGGCCGCGTGCTCGGCGAGGAGCCGCCCGGCGTCCGTGAGCCGCACGCCCCGGCCGTTCTTGGCGAGCAGCCGCTGTCCCACCTCGCGCTCCAGCTTCGACATCTGCTGGGAGACGGCCGAGGTGGTCACGTGCAGTCCCTCGGCGGCGCCGCTCACCGAGCCGTGCCGGGCGAGGGCGTCGAGCGTGCGCAGTCTCTCCAGATTCAACATGTAAGCAATGCTACGAGATATCGCTCGAACAATCTTGCTTGTGCTACGAGATTGTTCTGCCCCATCCTGCTGCCCATGAGCACCCTCGCCTCCTCCCGCCCCGTCGCGCCCGCCGACCTGGAACCCCGCCCCCGCACCGCCCTCGACTGGCGGATCCGCTTCGGCCTCCTGTCGCTGATCTGGGGATTCAGCTTCCTGTTCATCAAGGTCGGCACGGAGGGCTACGCGCCGTTCCAGGTCACCTTCGGCCGCCTGCTGTTCGGCAGCGCGGTGCTCGTGGCGGCGATGGCGGTCAAGCGGGAGCGGCTGCCGCGCGGGGCCCGGACCTGGGGCCACCTCGCGGTCGCGGCCTTCCTCCTGAACGCGCTGCCGTTCTCCCTGTTCGCCTACTCCGAGCTGACGATCCCCTCCACGCTCGCGGGCATCTGCAACGCGACGTCGCCGCTGTGGGGCATGGCCCTGTCCCTGGTCGCCCTCTCCGAGGACCGGCCGACCCGGCGCAGGGTCGCGGGCCTCGGCATCGGCTTCCTCGGCGTCCTGACGGTCCTCGGCGTCTGGCAGGGCTTCCACGGCCTGGACGCCACGGGCACGGCGATGGCCCTGCTGGCCTCGCTGAGCTATCCGATCGGCTGGATCTACGTCCGCCGGACCCTGGCGGGCACCGGCAACTCGCATCTGTCGATGACCGGCGCCCAGCTGCTCCTGGCCACCGCCCAGCTGGCCTTCGTCACCCCGCTGTTCACGACGCTCCCGAGCCGGGTCGCCTGGGTGCCGCTGCTCGCGATCGCCGCCCTGGGGGCGCTCGGCACCGGTCTGGCCATGCTCGTGCAGTACGGCATCGTCGCCGAGGTCGGCCCGACGACGGCGCAGATGGTCACGTACTTCATCCCGGTCATCGCCACCGCCGCCGGTGTCGCGATCCTCGGCGAGTCGCTGGCCTGGTCGACGCCCGTCGGCGCGGTGATCGTCCTCGCGGGTGCGGCGCTCACCCAGGCGAAGCCGCGCCGCTGACGCCCGCGAGGCTGACCTCTGCGCCGCCGACATCGGCCGGGCCGTTGCGGCTCAGCCGTAGCGGGCCCGGCCGGTAGCGGCGGGGCCCGCTGCGGCTCAGCCGTAGCGGCGCGCGGGCGCCGGGTCCACGGCGGCGGCGACGGCGTCCGCGAGCGGCCCGGCGTCCTCGGGCCGGAGCGTCGAGACGGTGATTCGGACGCCCGGCGGCGAGTCCATCCTGAAGCGGGCACCGGGGGCGACGGCCCAGCCGCGCTGGAGCAGCCGGGCGACGGCCGCGGTCTCGTCCGGCACCGGGATCCAGACGTTCATGCCGCTGCGTCCGCGCGCCTCGACACCGCGCGCCCGCAGGGCGTCGATCAGCAGGTCGCGGCGCGCCCCGTACGCGGCCGCCACGGCGCCCGCGTCGACCGCGCCGGAGGTCCACAGCTGGACCACGGCCTTCTGGAGGAGACGACTCACCCAGCCGGGCCCGAGCCGCTGCCGCCCGTGCACCCGGTCGGTGGTGAGCGGGTCCCCGGTGAGCACGGCGAGCCGGAGGTCGGGCCCGTAGGCCTTGGCCACGGAGCGCACGAAGGCCCAGTGTTGCGTGACCCCGGCGAGGGGGTGCAGGGGCAGATCGACGATCCGGTGACCGTGGTCGTCCTCGACGAGCAGGGTCCGCGGGTACTCCCCCAGCACGGCGCGCAGGGCTCCCGCGCGGGCGGCGGTGACGGCGGCGCCGGTCGGGTTCTGCGCCCGGTCGGTGACGATCAGGGCCCGCGCCCCGGCCGCGAGCGTCCGCCGTACGTCATCGGGGAGCGGCCCCTCGTCGTCGACGCCGACGGCGGCCGTGCGCAGCCCGAGCGCCGGGAGCAGGTCGATCACGCTGCCCCAGCCCGGGTCCTCGACGGCGACGGTGTCGCCGGGCCTGAGGTGGGCCATCAGGACCCGCTCGATCGCGTCGAGCGATCCGGAGGTGACGACGACGTCCCCCGCCGGCACGCCGTCCGCGTCGAGCTGGGCGCGGGCCAGGCGCGCCAGTTCCGGCTCGACGGCCTCCTGTCCGTACTGCACCGGGTTCCGGTCCGACTCCCGCGCCGCCGCGGCGAAGGCCCCGGCGAGGGAGGGCAGCAGGGCCGGATCGGGATTGCCCTCGCCCAGGTCCCGCACCCCCTCGGGCGCCTCGACGCGCAGCTGTTCACGCCCGGTGGTGGCCGGCTTCGGGCGCACTCGGCTGCCCCGGCGGCCGGCGGTCTCGATCACCCCGCGCTCACGCAGGGTGCGATAGGCGGCCGCGACAGTGTTCGGGTTGACCCCCAGCTCCTCGGCCAACTCCCTCATGGGCGGGAGGAGTTGCCCCGGCTCCAGCTCCCCCGCTCCGACCGCGCGCTCCACGTCGGCGGCAATGTCGGCTGCGCGACGCCCAACGATCCGATACTCTCCTAGCACAAAAGAGATTATGCACTAGTGCAATGGAGATGGCAATGTCGGAGATCAGTACCCCCACCGGGACCACGGGCGCCGGCGCCTACACCCCGACCGACCGCACCGTCCCCACCCGCTCCAAGGAACGCGCGGCGTACGACAAGGACCAGGTGCACGCGATACTCGACGAGGGGTACGTCTGCCATCTCGGGTTCGTCCGTGACGGCGCCCCGGTCGTGCTGCCCACGCTCTACGCGCGCGTCGGCGAACGGCTCTACGTCCACGGGTCGACGGGTTCCCGCCCGCTGCGGATGACCGGCCAGGCCGATCCGGGGCTGGCCGTCTGTCTGACGGTGACCCATGTCGACGGACTGGTCCTGGCCCGCTCGGCCTTCCACCACTCCATCAACTACCGCTCGGTGGTCGTGCACGGCATCGCCCAACAGGTGACGGACCCCGAGGAGCGGCGCCTCGCGCTGGACGCGCTGGTCGACCACGTCGTTCCCGGCCGCTCCGCCGACTCCCGGCCCGCCAACGCCAAGGAGCTCGCGGCCACGGCCGTGATCAGCCTGGACCTCGACGAGGTCTCCGCCAAGGTGCGCGGCGGCGGCCCGAACGACGAGCCCGAGGACCTCGGCCTCCCCCACTGGACCGGTGTCGTCCCGCTGGCCAAGGGATACGGAGTCCCGGTCCCGGCGGACGACCTGGCACCGGGCATCGGCCTGCCCGACTACCTGAAGACCCTCTGACATCCGCGGCCCCGCCGAGCGGCGGGGCCGCCTGACGGCACGAGTCCGGCGGCCGGCCCGGGGAGGTCGGCCGCGAACCCGGTGCGGACCCTTCCGGGGTCGGCAGTCCGGTGCCGGCCCGGAGGGGACGGCAGCCCGGAGCCGGCCCGGAGGGGACGGCAGCCCGGCGCCGGCCCGGAGGGGACGGCAGCCCGGCGCCGGCCCGGAGGGGACGGCAGCCCGGCGCCGGCCCGGAGAGGACGGCAGCCCGGCGCCAAACCGGAGCGGTCGGCAGCCCGGTGCCGAACCCGAAGGGTCCGGCACCGGGCTCACCCGCCCGCCCGCCTCCGAGCGTCAGACGAGAAGCGGCGCCTCCTCGGGCGTCGCGAGCCGTTCGGTGCCCGCGGTGCGCGCCTCCGCCACCGCGAGTGCGGCGACCGAACCGAGCATCAGCAGGGTGCCCGCGAGCGTCGCCGCCGTGAGCCTCTCACCGAGCAGTCCCACGGCGAGCACGGCCGCGCAGACCGGCTCCAGGAGCATGATCACGGACACGGAGGCCGAGCGGACGACCGCGGCTCCGGCGAAGAAGAGCGCGTAGGCCAGCGCCGTCGGGACGGCGGCGACGTACACCAGCAGGACCAGCAGCCGGACCGGCTGCACGGTGTGCGGGACCAGGCCCTCGGCGAGCCCGAGCGGCAGCAGGCAGACGGTGGTGACGGCGAACGTCCACACCGTCGTGCTCGAACCGTCGGCGCGGCCGTCACGTCCCCACCAGCGGGTGAGCAGGGTCATCGCGGAGTATCCGGCCGCGGAGAGCACCGCCAGCGCGACACCCGAGGGCCGCACGGTGGCGTCCCCGCCGCCCAGGACGAGCACGCAGAGCCCGGTCAGCGCCCCGGCGACCGCGACGCTCCCGCCGCGGCCGAGCCGCTCCCCCATGGCCAGCCGGGCGCCGACGGCGATGAGGACGGGCCCCGCGCCGAGGGTGACGACCGTCGCCACGGCGAGGCCGGTCGCCTCGACCGCGGCGAAGTAGGCGGTCTGGAAGACGGCCAGCCCGAGGCCGGTCAGACCGATCCGCAGCACCTTGGCGCGCAGGGGCTCCCGCACGATCGGGCCGTCGCCCCGTGCACCGGGGCGACGGCGCGGGCGAAGACGGACCGCGAGCAGCAGGGCGAGGCCGCCCGCGCAGCGCCAGAAGGACAGGGCGACCGGCCCCATGTCACTGGTCCGGTAGACCAGGGACGCGGCGGCGCCCGCGGTGCCCCAGGCGACACCGGCGACGATCAGATAGAGCAGGCCTCGCCCGACGGGCAGGCCGACAGCTGTGTTCGACACGTGTTCTCTCCGCAGATCCGCAGAAGTTCGGGAAGGGACCGCGTCGCCGCCCGGGCCACGGGGGCTGGGGCGTGCGGAAGGTCCTCGGACTTCATCTGCGGGCAGCGCCGTTCCGCCCGGCACGGGGCCGGGCGGTGTTCCGGAATGCCCGCCTCAGGCGGCCGGAGGCGGAAGAACGAGCGTCGCAGGCATGATCTCCACTCTAGACAGCCGTTCCCCGCGCCGACAATTCCCTCTCGGCGTCGCCCGTCCCGCTCGCGACCGGATCCAGCGAGGGTTTCGCGGGGGCGGACGACTGCGCGATGAAGGCGCCGAGCAGGACCACCGCGCCGCCGGCGATCTGGGGCGCCGAGAGGTGTTCGCCCAGCAGCACCCACGCCAGGACCGTGGCGATGACGGCTTCGAGACAGGCCACCACGCCCGCGACCTGCGGGGAGAGCCTGCGTACGGAGACGACTCCGGTGACGTACGCGACGACGGTGGCGACGAGGACGATCCAGCCGAGGAGCAGCGCGGCGGGCACCGACGTGCCGTTCATGTCGGCGCTTCCCCCGAGGACGGACCAGTGCATGCTCCAGGGGCGGGCGACCGCGGTCAGCACCAGGGTGCCGACGAGCAGCCCGTACGCGATCACACCCAGCGGGTCGGGCGCCTCGGCGCCCGCGTCGCTGCCCTGGTCGGACAGGACGAAGTAGCCGACCTGGCAGCAGGCGGCGCCGAGCGCGAGCAGGAGTCCGAGGAGGTCGAAGCCGAGTCCCGACCACACCTCCACCACGCAGGCGAGTCCGCCGGCCGCGAGGACCACGCCGAGAGCCGCGGCACGGGTGACGGGCCGGCGCTGCACGAAGCGCACCCAGCCGAGGACCAGCGCGGGGGCGAGGTACTCCACGAGGAGGGCGACGCCCACGGGTATCCGGGATATCGCCGCGAAGTAGCAGGCCTGGACACCGGCGACGCCGAGGAGTCCGAACCCGGCGAGCAGCGCGGGACGCCGCCGGACCAGGTCCCGGTGACGCACGGCCAGCGGCAGCATGACGAGGGCGGCGCCGGCGACGCGCAGCCACACCACGTGGAGCGGATCCAGCCCCGCCTCGATCAACGGCTTGGCCGCGACTCCCGATCCTCCGAAGGCGACCGCCGACAGGAGCGCCAGTCCCAGACCGACGCCTCTCCCGCGGTTGCCCTCGCTGCTCTGACTGCCCTGAGACGTGTGCACGGGCACATGATGACAGGCCACGACATGAGCGTCATCCCCGAAGACACCTGTCTCAACGGCTGGATGCCGAGGCGGGTCCGTGCAGCCCGCGCTCGACGCGGTCCAGCAGCCTCGGCAGGTCGACACCGGCACTGCCGAGCACCTCGACGGCCCGCGAACGGGGATCGGCGACGAGCGCCACGAGCAGGTCGAGTCCGCGGGCGTGACCGTCGCCTCGCAGCACGGCACGCCCGTAGGCCGTCTCCATGGCGCCGGCCGCCACCGGCGACCAGCCCGGGCCGCCCGGACCCGGTCCGGCACCCGAGTTCTCGACCGCGCTCTGCCACCGCAGCCCGTAACCGATGCTGCGCTGCACGAGGTAGCCCAGCAGCCGGGCGAGCTGCGGCCCCCCGTCGAAGGCGGCCCGCACCTCCGGGTCGCACTCCAGCAGGGAGTGCAGCAGATGGGCCGTGTCGATCTGCCGGTCCCCGTCGCGCAGCGCCCGTCTGCGGGCGCCGGACACCACCGGGGCCAGCTCGGGTCCGTGACCGGCCTCGGCGCCGGCACGCTTCGGTCCGCTCGCGGCGGCGGACTGCTCGGGAACATGGGGCAGCACGGGTTCCACCCCATCAGTCCCGGGGCTCCCGGTCATCCTCGGCGGGCAGCATCTTCGGATCCGACACAGGGTGGGCATCCCGGCACGGGTTGTCCTCCTCACGGATGACTTCGCGCCGGTTCTTCCCCGACGGGGCGCGCCGCCTTGCGCGGCCCACTCCGGGTCGCCCGCCCCGCCGAGTCGCCCCCTCCAAGCCGTCCGTTCCGAGCCGTCCGTTCCGAGCCGCCCGCATCGAACCGCCCGCATCGAACCGCTGCTCCAGGCCGCCGCTCCGGGCCGCTGCTCCGGGCCGCGTCCAAAATATCTGACGGTTCATCAGTATTGAATGTTCCAGGACCTGGAGCTACGTTCCGCGACACCGTAGCTGCGCCGGGCGCAGCGCCCGACACGAAGGGGTGGTCGCATGGCCGAAGTCAGCGCGGAGGCACGGATCGACGCTCCCGCCGAGAAGATCTGGGGCCGGCTCACGGACTGGTCCGCCTACGGCGAGTGGAACGCGACGCACACCAGCTTCCCGAAGGGCGGCCCGGACAAGCTCGAGGTGGGCGGCACCTTCGCGGAGAGCATGAAGCTCATGGGCTTCCCCGCCGAAGTCACCTGGACCATCGAGGAACTCGAGATCGGCCGGACCCTCGCGATCCGCGGCAAGGGTCCGATGTCGGTGAACGTCTCCACGCGCTACACGCTCACACCGGAAGGCGACGCCACGTCGGTGCGGATCGACGGGGAGTTCACGGGCGCGGCCGTCTCGTTGATGGCCGGCAAGCTCAAGGACTCGGCGACGGCGGCCCTCGACGAGTCGCTGCGCAAACTGGCCGGCCTGGTGGCCTGAGCCTGACGCGGCCGCGCGAGGGCGCCCGGCGCTCCGTAGACGGAAAGGCGCCCCGCGGAAACACATCCACGGGGCGCCGGCAGGTACCACAGCACGCCGTCAGTCCTCGTCGGCGAGGATCAGGTACAGCTTCTTGCGGGCTTCGTTGATGACCGCCAGCGCCTTCTCGCGCTGGCCCTTGCTGCCGGTCTTCCAGACCTGGCCGAAGGCCTCCATGAGACCGAACCCGGCCTGCCGGATCTCGTGCAGCGACTCCCAGTCGACCCCGCGCCCGGCCTCTTCCCAGGGCGCGTCGGGACCCTCGTCGGCCGCGCTGCGGCCCGGCTCGGTGAGCGAGAACAGCTTCTTGCCGCCCTCGGCCTCGCTGGCGATCAGGCCCTCGTCCTCCAGCAGCTGGAGGGTCGGGTACACCGAACCCGGGCTGGGCTTCCACGCCCCGCCGCTGCGCTCGGCGATCTCCTGGATCATCTCGTAACCGTGCATGGGCCGGTCCTTGAGCAGGGCGAGGATCGACGCGCGTACGTCGCCGCGCCGCGCCCTCCCCCGCGGTCCGCCCCGGCCGCCGCGTCCACCCCAGGGGCCCGGGCCGAAACCGGGGCCGCCGAAACCGGGGCCGCCGCCGGGACCACCCGGACCGAAGGGTCCGAAGGCCCCCCGCAGCCCCTCGAAGCCGCCCCGACCCCGATGGCCGGGTCCGCCGTGGTGTCCATGTCCGTGTCCGTGCTCGTATCCGAAGTCTTCTCCACGGGACCGCATCGCAATCACTCCATTCCATCGTTGATCGGTCGCGATGCGTCAACGATATATCGGAACGACTCGCATGACAAGCCTGTTCCCCATGGAGAGCGTCCGTGCAGGTGGGCCGCCGCCCGCCGGTGAACCGGTCGTGTCCGGCAGCACTTGCCGTCCCGGGGCCAGATCCCCCGGATTGGCCTTGGCCGGGGATCCCGCGGGGCCGCTAGCTTCGGATCATGCGGATTCGTATCGTCGACGCCTTCACCGACCGTCCCTTCGCCGGCAACCCGGCGGGGGTCCTCCTCCTCGACTCCTTCCCCGACGACGCCTGGCTCCAGAACGTGGCCCTGGAGGTCAACCACGCGGAGACGGCGTTCGCCCACCAGCTTCCGGCGGGCGGGGAGGCCGACTGGGCGCTGCGCTGGTTCACCCCCGCCACCGAGGTCGCCCTGTGCGGACACGCGACCCTCGCCACCGCGCACGTCATCGCCACCACCGGCGCCCACCAGGGGCCGGTGCGCTTCGCCACGCTGAGCGGAATCCTCGTCGCCACCCCCGAGGCCGACGGCTCGATCACCCTGGACTTCCCGACCGCGCCCCTCACCCCGGTCGAGACCCCCGACGGCGTCGCCGGGGCGCTAGGCGCCAACCCCCTCAGCACGTTCGACACCGGCCCGAACACCGGTGACCTGCTGATCGAGGTCGCCGACGAGAAGACGGTGCTCGGTCTCGCCCCGGACCACCAGGCCCTCGCGCGCTACTCCGAGCGCGGCATCATCGCGACGGCCCGCGCCGAGGACCCCTCACGGGGCTACGACTTCGTCTCCCGCTGCTTCTTCCCGAACGTCGGCATCGACGAGGACCCGGTGACCGGCAGCGCCCACACGGCCCTGGCCCCGTTCTGGGCCGAGCGGCTCGGCCGCCCCGCCCTCACCGGCCTCCAGGCCTCGCCGCGCTCCGGACTGGTCCGCACGGAGGTACGCGGCGAGCGCACCCTCCTCTCGGGCCACGCGGTCACGGTCATCGAGGGCGACCTGCTCGTGTAGCGGGCCCGCCCTGCTGCTCGCCCATGCGTCACGGCACGCGAGAGGGGCGTACGAGATGTCCGTACGCCCCTCTCGCGTCCCGCGCCCGGCCGGCCTGAGCGCCCCTCAGGCCGTCGGGAGCCAGCCCACCTTCCCCGCGAGCAGCGCGTACCCCACGAAGGCACCGATGTCGAGCAGCGAGTGCGCGACGACGAGCGGCCCGACCCGGCCCCAGCGCCGGTACAGCCAGACGAAGACCACGCCCATCACCATGTTGCCGACGAACCCGCCGATGCCCTGGTAGAGGTGGTACGAGCCGCGCAGCACCGCGCTCGCCATGAGCGCCGTCCCCGGTGTCCAGCCCAGCTGCCCGAGCCGGCGCAGCAGGTACCCGACGACGATGACCTCCTCCAGCACGGCGTTCTGCACCGCCGAGAGGATCAGCACCGGGAACTTCCACCACACGTCCGGCAACGCCTCCGGCACGACCGTCAGATTCGCGCCGAAACCGCGCGCCGCCAGATAGAAGGCGATGCCCGTGCTGCCGATCACGGCCGCGACCAGCGCGCCGCGTCCGAGGTCCGGCCAGGGCCGCGTCCGGTCGAAGCCGATCACGCGCATCCCCTTGCCCTCGCGCATCAGCAGGTGAGCGACCAGCGCGACCGGCACCAGCGCGGACGCGATGCCGAAGAGCTGCCAGGCCAGGTCGAGCCAGGGCCGGCCGGGCGCCGCCGAGGCGTTGAGCGTGGCCGCCTGGTCCTTGAGCCCGCCGGGCTTCGTCACGGAGCCGACGAAACTGATCAGCGCGGAGACTCCGCTCGCGCCGAGCGACAGCGCCAGGACCAGCAGCGTCTCGTCCCGGAACGTCCGCCGGGTCAGCCTCTCCGCCGGAAAAGAATCGGCCACCGATCCCGCCTCCACCTGCACTCCCGCCTCCAGTTGGGTATTCCCACCGCATCCCCGTCCGCGCCCCGCTAGGGTCTCGAAAGAAGTTACGAAGATCGTGCGCGACAGGCCGCCGGGGGGCGGGCACCGTACGGGGCGTACGTCCCCCATCGCCTGTTCTTACGGCTGTCTCACGGCGCAGGCTCACCTCGAAGGGACCTCACCGTCATGGGACGTCACAGCTTGCCCGACGCGAGACGGGCGGGCTCCGCCGACCCCCGGGTCCGCGCGCGTCGCCGCAACACGGCCCTGGCGACGGCACTCGTCCTCACCGTCGTCGGGGGCACGGCCGCCGCGGTCCGCGGCGGCCTCTTCTCCTTCGAGAGCTCCTGCGACGACGACACCGTGCGCATCGAGGTGGCCGCCTCGCCGGACATCGCCCCCGCGCTCAGGGCCGTCGCCGAGGACGCCCGCGCGAAGGACGTCACCTCCGACGGCCGCTGCCTCGACGTCCATGTGACCGCCCGCGAGTCGTACAAGGTCGCCGCTGCGCTCGGGGCGGGCGAGAAGTCAGCCGCGCAGGTGTGGGTGCCGGACTCCGACGCGTGGGTGGAGCGGGTCGGCGACACCAGCGCCGCGACGCCGGTCACCAGCCTGGGCAACGTCGCCTCGACACCGGTCGGCGTCGCCGTCGTCCCCTCGGCCGCCAGGACACTGGGCTGGCCCGCGAAGACGTACACCTGGACCGAGCTGGCCGGCGAGACCAAGGCGGCCGGGAAGCTCAGCCTGGGCACGGTCGATCCGGCCCGCAGCTCGACGGGACTGCTCGCGCTGGCCCGGATCGGCGCGGCCACGTCCGGCACCAAGGACGGTGACATCAGGGCGGCCGCCCTGGCCAAGACGCTCTCGCAGCACACCTCGGAGAGCGACGCCCAGCTCCTGGCCACCCTGCCCCGCGACACCCGGGACGACACGCAGAGCGGGTCGGGCCGCAATCAGGCGCTGATCCTCTCCGAGCAGGCCGCGTTCGCGCACAACACCGCGCAGGACGGCGGCCCCGGCCTCGACCTCTTCTACCCGAAGGACGGCTCACCGCTGCTCGACTACCCGTACACGCTGATCGACGAGCCGGGCCTGAGCACCGACCAGGGCCGGGCGGCGCTGCGGTTCATGACGCTGCTCGGCGAGCCGGCACCCCGGCAGTTCCTGCGGATGTTCGGGTTCCGCACGGATCCGGAGAGCCCCGCGGCCACGCTCGTCGCCGAGGCGGGCGGGAGGGCCCCGCAGCCGTACGCGCGCATCCTGGACGACTCCGCCTCGAAGGGCGCGGTCCAGGAGGCCCTCGGCATGTGGACGATCACGGTGGAGAGAGCCCGCATCACCACGGTCGTCGACGCCTCCTCCTCCATGGCCGAGCCGGTGCCCGGCGGCGACCGGTCCCGTATGGACGTCACCAAGGAGTCCCTGCTCCAGGCGCTCGCCACGTTCACCGACGAGGACGAGATCGGGCTGTGGAAGTTCTCCACGAAGCTCGACGGAGACAAGGACTACCGCGTCCTGGTGCCGACCGGGCGGCTCGGCGCCGGCAAGAAGAAGACCGACCGCCGCACGAAACTGGCGGCCGCCTTCAAGAGCCTCGAGCCGGTCCCGCACGGGGAGACGGGTCTGTACGACACCACGCTCGCCGCGTACAAGGCCGCCGTCGCCTCCTACGCGAAGGGCCGGTTCAACGCGGTGGTCGTCCTCACGGACGGCGTCAACCGGGACCCCGGCAGCATCTCCCGGGCCGATCTCGTCTCCGAGCTGCAGAAGCTCGCCGACCCGGAGCGTCCGGTGCCGCTGATCGCGATCGCGGTGGGCCCCGACAGCGACCGGCGGGAGGTCGACCAGATCGCCCGCGCGACGGGCGGCTCGGGCCAGCGCGTCAACGAGCCCTCGCAGATCCACGCCGCGATGCTCAAGGCGATCACGGCGGCCGGCGTGGGCACCACGGACTGACACCGGCCGCCCGGATCCGCGGGCCCACGCGCCGTGCCCGTCACCCCAGCGGCACCGGCTCCGGAAGGCCGACCGGCCAGGTGTGCACGGGCTCACCGAGATGCATCAGCTCGCCGTAACGCCGTGTCGTCGCGGCCAGCGCGGCATCGCGGCCGAGTCCCTTCTCCAGCGCCCGGTGGAAGGTGTCCGCCTGCCAGGTCGCGCCGTTGACGCGCAGCCTGCACCGGTCCTCGATCACACCGAGGTACAGGTCCCGGTCGGCGGGCTCGATCCCCCAGGCGTCCAGGCCCGCCGCCGCCAGCGGCAGCAGCTCGTCACGCACCAGGTTCGCGGCGTCCACCTGCGCGGTCCCGCCGTAGCGGCCGCGCCGCGGCCACTCCAGGCGCGCGTCGATGCCGTACCGGCAGGCCGCGTCGAAGTTGGCGGCGGCCGTCTCGAAGGACATCCGGGTCCACACCGGGCGCTGCTCCTCGGCGAGCGCGCGGACCAGACCGTAGTAGAACGCCGCGTTGGCGATCACGTCGGTGACCGTCGGTCCCGCGGGAAGCACCCGGTTCTCGACGCGCAGATGCGGGACGCCGTCCGCGATGCCGTACACCGGCCGGTTCCAGCGGTACACCGTGCCGTTGTGCAGCACCAGTTCGGCGAGCCTGGGCACGCCTCCGGCGTCGAGGACACCGAGCGGGTCCTCCTCGTCGCAGATGGGCAGCAACGGCGGGAAGAACCGCAGGTTCTCCTCGAAGAGGTCGTACGCCGAGGTGATCCAGCGCTCGCCGAACCAGGTGCGCGGCCTGACCCCCTGCGCCTGGAGCTCCGGCGGCCGGGTGTCGGTCGACTGCTGGAAGAGCGGGGGCCGCGACTCCCGCCACAGCTCGCGCCCGAACAGGAAGGGCGAGTTGGCGCCGATCGCGATCTGCGGAGCCACGACCGCCTGCGCCGCGTTCCACACGTCCGCGAACCGGTTCGGCGTGACCTGGAGGTGCAACTGCACGGACGTGCACGCGGCTTCCGGCGCGATGGACGCCGACCTGCACACCAGGCGCTCCACACCGTCGATGTCGAGTTCGAAATCCTCGCCGCGGGCGGCCACGATCTGATCGTTGAGCAGCCTGTACCGGTCCACGGCCGACAGGTTGGAGGACACCAGATCGTCCTGGCCGAGCGTCGGCAGAATACCGATCATGACGATTCCGGCGTCGACCTCGCTGGCTTTCCGGTGGGCATAGGCGAGCGAGGTACGGATCTCCTCGGCGAGCCGGTCGAATACCCGGCCTCCCAATCGGTGCGGGGCTATGTTGACTTCCAGGTTGAACATGGCGAGCTCGGTCTGGAAGTCCCGGCTGGCAATCCTTTCCAGTACTTGCCCGTTCATCATTCTGGGCATGCCGTCGGGGCCCGCGAGATTCAATTCGATCTCCAGGCCCATCAGGTTCTTGGGGCGGTCGAACCGCTTCTCCTCCAGCAGTCGCTCCAGCCCCGTCAGACACTGTCGGAGCTTGTCGCGGTGGCGCTGCCGATCGGACAGGCCGAACGTCCCTGCCACGACCTTCTCCCCCATCGAAGCGTCCCTCCTCGGATGGGCAGGCCGAGTTCCGGCCCTGGCGTCCCGGGTTACGGGGGATGATGCCCAGGCAACACGATCCATAACGTCCCGCGCGCGCCCTTCGACCGCTAGTCTGGACATCGGCCCCGGGCACATTCACGGGGCATGGAGCATTCTGCAAGTTTACCGCCCGGAATGATCTCGTGAAAAACGCCGACGAGAATCGGCCGTCCACTGCGGCGAAGTATTCCGAGGTCACCGTGATTCGATCGCGCAGAACCGGGATGAATCCGTCGTTTCAGCGACCGGATATCGACTTGCCGACCGTATTCGGGCCGACTAGACGAAACAACGCCTGAACACGTGTCGTATAAACTCCGCTACCGAGGCAGAGAGTTGGCGCTCGCGGTCCCAGGTCCTGTCGTCCGGGTGAGGGCGGCAGGCGACGTCCTGTCGGCAGATCCAGACCCCTCGCCCCACCTCTGACCCGAGAGCTGACAGCGCCGTCCGCCCCCGCCCTCGCGCCACTGTGCCTGTCGAATGAGAGGCGACCCACCATGCCGCTGCACGTACCCCCGGCTCCCGCGCCCGCCCTGCGCACCGTCCTCACGGCACTCGGTTCCCCCACCGCTGTCCGCGAAGCCCGCACCCCGTCCCTGCGCCTGGCCCAGGGACCCGTCACGCCCGAACTCCCGCTCCCCGTCCACGTCCTGGATCGCATCACCCCCGCGGGCGCCTCCGCCACCCGGCTCGCCGGGTGGCGGTTCCTGATCCGCAGCGGCGAGCGGGCCGTGGCCGGCGCCGACACCATGCTGACCCCCGACGGCTGGGCCTTCTCGCGCTTCTTCGAAGGCCCCTACATCACCGCGACCGAGCGCGCCCTGCGCCAGGCCGAGACCATGCAACAGTCCTACCAGGCACGTCTGTTGTCCGTGCCCGAGCTGTACATGCTCACGCTCTGGCTGCACGGCGACTGCGCCGCGGACGGCGCCACCGGCCATCCCGCCGCGACCGATCTGCTCGTCCCGCTCGCTCCCGCCCCGCCCGGCATCGCCTCCCACCGCCCGTACCTCGTCACCGAACTGCTGCCGGTCCTCACCCTCCGGGTCACCCCGGCGCCCCCGGCACCGCTCCTCGGCTCCCCCGCCTGACCCCTCGCGCGCCGCGTCCGCGGCCCGCTTCCGTGCCCCGCCGCCGGACCCGTCCTACGGTGTTCCCGACCGCGGGGCACGGCGCTGCCCGCACCCGGAGGAACCGTTCGCTCGTTAGGGCTCCAGAGCGCTCGTACGAGGCAGAACATGCTCCGCGCCCGACCGGACTAGCCCGATCCGGCCACCTCGAACCACCCGAAAGGACAGCGCAGTTGGGGTGAACCCTCCGCACGGGTGATGCGTCATCAACCTGTGAGAAGCGGTGCCCTCAAATCCCTGCGGATCGGCGCCCGTAGGGCAACACTGGGTTTCGACCACACATCAACGGGGGAGCGGCGATGAGCGATTCGAGCCGCACGACAGACACCACAGCCATCACTCAGATCTCGACCCAGCGAAAGATCCCATCCATGTGCCAGCACCAGCCACTGTGTCCCTCAGCCGAATCAGCCGACCGGGAGTCCGCCCGCCTCGTGGCGCATCACCCGGAGCAGGGATGGAGCCTGCTGTGCAACGGCGTTCTGCTCTTCGAGGACACCGGTGAGCTCCTGCCGGACGGCCAGATCATCGCCCCGCACCGCCCGCTGGCGATGACGGCCGCCTGATCCGCACGACCCGGACGGTCGCGATCGGGCCGACCGGACACAGCAGGGGCCGGCCCGGAGACGTACTCTCCGAACCGGCCCCGACGCATGTCCGCGGAGGGTCACTCCGCGTAGGCGCGCGCGTGCCGCGTGCCGATCAGTCCTCGTAGGCGTCCAGCGGCGGGCAGGAGCAGACGAGGTTGCGGTCGCCGTACGCCTGGTCGATGCGGCGCACCGGCGGCCAGTACTTGTCGGCGGCCGAGACACCGGCCGGGAAGACGGCCTCCTCGCGGCTGTAGGGGTGCTTCCAGTCGCCGCCGAGCGCGGCGGCGGTGTGCGGCGCCCCGCGCAGCGGGTTGTCGTCCACGTCCCACTCGCCGGCGCCGACCTTCTCGATCTCCGCGCGGATCGCGATCATCGCGTCGCAGAAGCGGTCGATCTCGCCCAGGTCCTCGGACTCGGTGGGCTCGATCATCAGCGTGCCGGCCACCGGGAACGACATCGTCGGCGCGTGGAAGCCGTAGTCGATCAGACGCTTGGCGATGTCGTCGACGCTCACGCCGGTCGCCTTGGTGAGCGGGCGCAGGTCGATGATGCACTCGTGCGCGACGAGGCCGCCGGGACCGGTGTACAGCACCGGGTAGTGCGGCTCGAGGCGCTTGGCGATGTAGTTGGCGGAGAGCACGGCCACCTGCGTGGCGCGCTTGAGGCCCTCGCCGCCCATCAGCCGCACGTACGACCAGGAGATGGGCAGGATGCCCGCGGAGCCCCAGGGGGCGGCCGAGATGGGGCCGACACCGGTCGCGGGACCGGCCTCGGGCTGCAGCGGGTGGTTCGGCAGGTACGGCGCCAGGTGCGAGCGCACGCCGACCGGGCCGACGCCGGGGCCGCCGCCGCCGTGCGGGATGCAGAAGGTCTTGTGCAGGTTCAGGTGCGAGACGTCGCCGCCGAAGTGGCCCGGCTTGGCGAGGCCCACCAGGGCGTTCAGGTTGGCACCGTCGACGTAGACCTGGCCGCCGGCCTCGTGCACCTGGGCGCAGATGTCGGCGACGTGCTCCTCGAAGACACCGTGCGTCGAGGGGTACGTGATCATCAGCACGGACAGCTCGTCGCGGTACTGCTCGATCTTGGCGCGCAGGTCCTGGACGTCGATCTCGCCGTCGTCCGCGGTCTTGACGACCACGACCTTCATACCGGCCATCACGGCGCTGGCGGCGTTCGTGCCGTGCGCGGAGGACGGGATGAGGCAGACGGTGCGCTGGTCGTCGCCGTTGGCGCGGTGGTAGCCGCGGACCGCCAGCAGACCGGCCAGCTCGCCCTGCGAGCCGGCGTTGGGCTGAAGCGACACCTTGTCGTAGCCGGTGACCTCGGCGAGCCGGTCCTCGAGCTCGTGGATGAGCGTCAGGTAGCCCTGCGCCTGCTCGGCGGGCGCGAAGGGGTGCAACTGCCCGAACTCGGGCCAGGTGACCGGCTCCATCTCGGTGGTCGCGTTGAGCTTCATCGTGCAGGAGCCCAGCGGGATCATGCCGCGGTCGAGCGCGTAGTCGCGGTCGGAGAGCCTGCGCAGGTAGCGCAGCATCGCCGTCTCGGAGCGGTGCTGGTGGAACACGGGGTGCGTCAGGTACGCGTCGGTGCGCAGCAGCGCCTCGGGCAGCGTGTCCTCGGTGCTCGCGTCCAGGGCCTCGACGTCGCCGTCGACACCGAACGCGCTCCACACGGCGGCCAGCTGCTCGCGCGTGGTCGTCTCGTCGCACGAGATCGACACCTGGTCCGCGTCGACGAGGTGGAGGTTGACGCCGTTCTCGCGGGCGGCGGCGACGATCTCGGCCGCACGGCCCGGAACCCGCACGGTGAGCGTGTCGAAGTAGGCGCCGTGCACCAGCTCGACACCGCCGGCGGTGAGCCCGGCGGCCAGGACCGTGGCGTAGCGGTGGGTACGCCGGGCGATGGCCCGCAGGCCGTCGGGGCCGTGGTAGACCGCGTACATGCCGGCCATGACGGCGAGCAGCACCTGAGCGGTGCAGATGTTGCTGGTCGCCTTCTCGCGGCGGATGTGCTGCTCACGCGTCTGCAGGGCGAGGCGGTACGCCTTGTTGCCGTCGACGTCCACGGAGACACCGACGAGACGGCCGGGGAGGCTGCGGGCGAAGTTCTCGCGGACCGCCATGTAACCGGCGTGCGGGCCGCCGAAGCCCATCGGGACGCCGAAGCGCTGGGTCGTACCGACGGCGATGTCCGCGCCGAGCTCGCCGGGCGAGGTCAGCAGGGTCAGGGCGAGCAGGTCGGCGGCGACGGTGACGACGGCGCCGAGCGCGTGCGCCTGCTCCACGAGCGGCTTGATGTCGCGTACGGCACCGGAGGCGCCCGGGTACTGGACGAGCACGCCGTTGATCTCACGGCCGGCGAGGTCGGCCGGGATGCCGTCGGAGAGGTCGGCGACGACGATCTCGACGCCCGTCGGCTCGGCGCGGGTCTCGATGACGGCGATGGTCTGCGGCAGCGCGTCCGCGTCGACCAGGAAGAGGCCCTTCTTGTTCTTGCCCATCCGGCGGGACAGCGCCATGGCCTCGGCGGCGGCGGTGCCCTCGTCGAGGAGGGAGGCGCCGGAGGTCGGCAGTCCGGTCAGCTCCGCGACGACGGTCTGGAAGTTCAGCAGCGCCTCGAGGCGGCCCTGCGAGATCTCCGGCTGGTACGGCGTGTACGCGGTGTACCAGGCCGGGTTCTCCATGACGTTGCGCAGGATCACCGGCGGGGTGAAGGTGCCGTAGTAGCCGAGGCCGATCATGGAGCCGAGCACCTGGTTGCGGTCCGCGAGGGAGCGGAGCTCGGCCAGTACCTCGGCCTCGGTGCGGGCGCCCGGCAGGTCCAGGGCCTCGGCGTTCTTGATCACGTCCGGCACCGCGGTGGCCGTCAGCTCGTCGAGCGAGCCGTATCCGACGTGCGCGAGCATCTTGGCCCGTGCCTCGGAGTCGGGTCCGATGTGGCGCTGCTCGAACGGGATGCCCTGTTCGAGCTCGGAGAGCGGAATGCGAGGGGCGGTCATGGCGGAGGCCTCCTGGTCTGACGCGACCTTCGGGGGGCACCCCTAAACGGGTACCCCGACGGCCTCCCCCTCTGTCATCTCAACCTGAGAGTTTCACCGGAGGTCCCGAGGACGATCCGGTTTTCACCGTCGGTGAGAGCGGAGGCCATCGACACCCGCTCTGCTTTCCAGAGTGACCTCGTCCGTGCGGTACGTGTGCCTGAGAGATTCCGGGGAGGATTTGCTCCTTCGGCGCCTCCGGTGAAATCCGGAGGACTCTCCCGCACGGGATCAGCGGCCACTGCCAGCCTACCAGCGGCGACTGGCGGGCAGCTCGAGTGGCCGCCTTCACAGATGTGCTCTTTTGTAGTACTTACGGATGAGTTTGCGACCACTGGAGGGACCGTGCAGACCGACATCGATCCGCGCAACCTGATCGGCCGCAAGGCGTTCGACAGCAACGGCACCAAGATCGGCACGATCGACGAGGTCTACCTCGACGACGCGACCGGTGTACCGGAGTGGGCGGCCATACGCACCGGGCTGTTCAGCAGGGACGCGTTCGTGCCCCTGGAGCCCAGCGAGATCGTCGAGGGCACCCTGCGCATCCCGTTCGACCGGGCGCTGATCAAGGACGCCCCCGACTTCGGTGTCGGCCGCCACCTCTCCCCCGAGCAGGAACTGCAGCTCTACCACCACTACGGGCTCGACGTGGCGTCCCCGCCGCCCCCGGACCGGGACTTCGGCCACCTCGCGGGCTCCGAGGACACCTGAGCCCCCGCTTCCCGCGAAAGGGACTCCGGGTGCGCCACCGCGTCCACCGACGCCGGCGACCCCGATCCCGCCGCCTCGATCCCGGACGCCGAGGCTCCGGCGTCGCCGGCGCAGGCCCCCGACGCCGCAGTCCCGGATTCACGCGCTCCGGATTGCCTCGTCCCTACACGGGACACCGGCAGGTCGGGGCCCAGGGTCCGGGCCTCCGGCGCCGGGGGCTCCGGGCCCGCCTTTCCGGCCCCGGACTCCGGCGGCTCGGCACCGGGCGGCAGCCCCGGGGTGTCCTCGGGTCTTCGCTCCACCAGGGGCAGCGGGTCGGCCGGTTCCAGGTGAGGGTCGTCCGTCCTGAACGTCCGTACCCGGCCGGGCCCGGACCAGGGCGTCTCGAACCGCACCGTGACCCGCCCCAGCCCGCTCCCCTGCACCCAGCCGTGCCCGAACTCGGCATGCCGCACATCGTGCCCGGAGGGCCACCGCCGCTCCGTGGGCGCCGCCTCCCCGGCCGGGGAGGCGGCCGCCTCGGCCGCTACGTCCGCACCCACGGCGTGCTCCTCGGCCGCCGGCTCCTCCGCGGCGGCGGCCTGCGCCTGCGCGAAAAGGTCCTCCTGCGTGTAGTCGGCGAGCCCGGAGACGCCGACCCCGAGGAGCCGGACGCCTCCAGTGGTGTCCACGCTGTCGAGCAGCCGGGCCGCCGCCTCGCGGACGACACCGGGGTCGTCCGTGGGCCCGCGCAGCGTCTCGGACCGCGTCAGCGTCGAGAAGTCGTACCTGCGTACCTTGATCACGATGGTCCGGCCCGAAAGACCGGCCCGGCGCAGCCGCCCCACACACCGGTCCGCGAGCCGCTGCACCTCCAGCTCCACCCGCATCCGGTCGTGGATGTCCACGTCGTAGGTGTCCTCCACCGACACCGACTTCGTCTCCCGCTCGGCCACCACGGGCCGCTCGTCCCGGGCCAGCGCCATCGCGAACAGCGCGTGCCCATGAGCGTTCCCCAGCAGCCGTACGAGTTCGTCCTCGCCCGCCTCGGCGAGCTCCTCGACCGTGGTGATGCCCGCCCGGCGCAGATGGTCGCCGGTGGCCGGCCCCACGCCGGGCAGCGTCCGCACCGGCATGGGCCCGAGCAGCGCGCGCTCGGTGCCCGGCTCGATGAGGACGAGACCGTCGGGCTTGGCCTGCTCCGAGGCGATCTTCGCCAGCATCTTGGAGGCGGCCAGCCCCACCGAGCCCGTGAGTCCCGTGACGGCCCGGATGTCCGCGCGCAGCTTGGTGCCGGCCAGGCGCGCCGACGCCTCGTCCCAGGCCGTCCCGCCCGCCTCCAGATCCACGAACGCCTCGTCCAGGCTCAGCGGCTCCACCAGCGGCGACAGGGCCCGCAGCAGCGCCATCACCTGCTCGCTGACCTCGCGGTACAGCCCGAAGCGGGGCACGAGGTAGGCGGCGTTCGGCGCGCGCCTGCGGGCCTGAGCCATGGGCATCGCCGAGTTCACCCCGAAGACCCGCGCCTCGTACGAGGCGGTGGCCACCACTCCACGGGGCCCGAGCCCGCCCACGACGACGGCCTTCCCGCGCAGGCTCGGCTTGGACGCCTGCTCCGCCGAGGCGAAGAAGGCATCCATGTCGAGATGCAGGATCGTGGGCGCGGTTCTCACATCTCCGATGCTGCCCTACGCCACTGACAATGCCCCGGCAGGCCGGGGCATCGCGTCATCGGTCGCGGTGGATCACACCGCGCGGTTGCGCCTGCGCGCCAGTTCGTCGGCGGGATGGTGCGCGAGCAGCGTCTCGCCGGTGTCCACGCGCTCTCCGTGCAACTGCGACAGGGCGCCCTCGACGTCCCGCCACACCACGCCCACGGCGATGCCGAAGACCCCCTGGCCGCCCTGCAGCAGGGCGTGCACCTCGTCCGGCGAGGTGCACTCGTAGACCGTCGCGCCGTCGCTCATGAGCGTCATGCGCTCCAGGTCCTGGAAGCCGCGCTCCCTCAGGTGCTGGACCGTGGTGCGGATGTTCTGGAGCGAGACCCCGGTGTCGAGGAACCGCTTCACGATCTTCAGGACCACCACGTCCCGGAAGCTGTACAGACGCTGCGTCCCCGACCCGTAGGCGGGACGCACGCTGGGCTCGACGAGACCGGTCCGCGCCCAGTAGTCCAGCTGCCGGTAGGTGATGCCCGCGGCGGCACACGCCGTGGGCCCCCGGTAGCCGACCTCCTCGGGAACGGTCCCTTCCTCGCCGGGCACTGCCGCCGGCCGCAGCGGGACTTGATCGGCCGCGCTGCCATGCTGGGGGCGCCCCCTGCTCGAGCCGAGCCGAGAGCTGGGGGGAGGGTACGGGCCGCTCTCTCCCGGACCGTGTCCGGGAGCACCCCCAGCCGTACCGTCGCCGCTGCTTCTCACGCCGACCTCCGTCCTTGACCTGCCTTCTCGACGGTAGGCAGTCACCCGGGGCGCGTCAACGATCGCCACACTCGGCACGCCGAGTGATAATCACCCTAAGAGTGGTTTCCCGTGCCCTACCGCGGGGAAAGGCTAGCCGAATGCGCCCGTCACGGGCCGCGGCACACCACACTCGCCGCGGGCAATTGCCTCCCGAGGAGGCCCTCCGGCGGTCCGCCTCACTGGCTGTTGGTGCCGAAGTCCTCGGGTGAGATCTGGTCGAGGAACTCGCGGAACTTCTCCACCTCGTCCTCCTGCTCGTCGGGGATCGCGATACCCGCGTCGTCGAGCACCCCGTCACTGCCGTAGATCGGCGTTCCGGTGCGCAGCGCGAGCGCTATGGCGTCGGACGGCCTGGCGCTCACCTCGACTCCGCTGGCGAAGACCAGCTCCGCGTAGAAGACGCCCTCACGCAGGTCGGTGATGCGTACTTCGGTGAGCTCCTGGCCGACCGCCTCCAGCACGTCCTTGAACAGGTCGTGGGTCAGCGGACGCGCGGGGGCCATGCCCTGCTGAGCGAAGGCGATGGCCGTCGCCTCCCCCGGTCCGATCCAGATGGGGAGGTAGCGGTCGCCTCCCACTTCACGCAGAAGCACGATCGGTTGGTTGGAGGGCATTTCCACCCGGACACCTACGACATCGAGCTCGTTCACACAGCAACCCTAGGCCGTGCCCGGGACGTTTGGGTAGTCGGGCACAGAACGGGTGGTCGATCCCGGCCCGCGCCGATGGCGCCGATCAGCGCAACCGCACACCCAGCGCGGTCTGCACGAGCGCCGCGTGCAGTTTCACCGTGAGCCCCGCGAGTTCCTTCGTACGGGCCTCCGCGTGCGCCCGGGTCTGCGGATTGCGGTGGCGCCGCAGGGGCGCGACCACCTGGTCCACCAGACCGGCGTCCCGCTCCGCCGCGGCCTTCATGGCCCGCAGATGGCGCGGCTCGATCCCGAAGCGCCCCAGCTCGACAACGAGCGCGGCGACGGTCACCGCCTCCGCGTCGTAGGCGCCGTCGTTCAGCGGACCGATCAGGCCGTAGGACTCCCACTCCGCCAGCTGCTGCTCGCCGATCTCCGCGGCGGCCAGCAACTCCTCGCGGCCCACGCGGGCCACCGTGGGCCCCTCGGGCTCGCCGTAGAGCTCGCCGAGGGGTTCTCCCTCGCCCGCGTCGCGCTGCCGGCCCACGGAGGGCAGACGCACCTGCTCACCGCGTGCCAGGGCGTCCAGATGCTCCCGGATCACCTTCAGCGGGAGGTAGTGGTCCCGCTGCATCCTCAGGACGTGACCGAGGCGCTCGACGTCGTCCGCGGTGAACTTGCGGTACCCCGAGGGGGTCCGCTGCGGCTCGACGAGCCCCTCCGACTCCAGGAACCTGATCTTGGAAATCGTGACTTCGGGGAACTCGTCGCGCAGCAGGCTCAGCACCGCGCCGATGCTCATCAGCCCGCTGTCCGCGGCGGCGGTACCGCTGCCGGCACCGCCGCTCGGTGTTTGAAGCATGGACATTCCCTCGGTGTCCCCCCGGACGGAGTTGGGGGAGGGTCAGATGCCCCGCTGGCTCGCGTAGAACACCAGCCGGTACTTGCCGATCTGCACCTCGTCACCGTTGGACAGCGGGACCTGGTCGATCCGCTCACGGTTGACGTACGTGCCGTTCAGGCTGCCGACGTCGGCGACCGTGAACGAACCGTCCGCGACGCGACGGAACTCCACGTGCCGACGCGACACCGTCACGTCGTCGAGGAAGATGTCGCTCTGCGGATGACGCCCGGCCGTGGTCAGCTCGCCGTCCAGGAGGAAGCGGCTGCCCGAGTTGGGGCCCCGGCGCACCACCAGGAGCGCCGAACCGACCGGCAGCGCGTCCACGGCCGCCTGCGCCTCCGGAGAGAGCATCGGCGAGGGCGTCTGGCCCGTCACCTCGGCGTCGTAGGCCTCGATACCGGAGATGGAGATGGTGGACGTCGTCTCCGACGGACGCTCCGGTCCACCCCGCAGCGGCGCACCGCAGTTGGAGCAGAACCGGCTGTTCTCGCCGTTGCGGTTGCCGCACCTCGTACACACCTGGGCCGACATGGACGGATCCTCCTGCCGCGGCTGCCCACCGGGGGCATGGGACGCATACGGGTCGGAGGCATACCCTCCGCCCGCGCTCGAGGCTGACGGTTCCCCGAAACCTATGCGGCCCGGCTGGCCAGGGTCAACAGACGACGCGCCCTGACCGGTGACCTGGTCCCGGAACAGCGGACGGTCGCCGCTCTGGGCCTCCGCGTCCGCCTGACGCGGTGCGCGATGGCGGGCAGCCGCGCTGTCGCCGCTGTCCTCTCGCGTGCTCTTGCCGAACAACTTCGCAAACAACTTCACGGGCGATTCCCCTTGACCGAAACAGACCCGCCCGTGGGGCAGGACGAACCCTGATTGAACACACCGGTCGACCCGGACATCCTCACAACGTCCGTATCCACCAGACAGTTTCCACCACGCACCACCCATTCGGTGCGCCGACCCCCCGCAACCTCCCGCCCTCGCGCGACGGCCCCCATCCGACCGCCGTTCACCGGGAGGACGACCGAGCGTAGTCAGGCCGCTCCGCCGGTCGCAAGGCATCGACGACGATCTTCGTCGAACGGTCCACCGTGACGGTGGCCTGCTCCTTCTCCAGTGTCTGCACCACGCCTCCCGGAATGTTCAGCGCCGGCTCGAGATCCTGCGGCTTGCCGATGACCTTGAAACGATAGGGCTGGGTGATCTTGTTCCCGTCGACCTTCACTCCGCTTCCGGAATCGGACAGATAGGTACTGGCGACCACACGCACGCCGTTCACCTGGATCGCCTCCGCGCCGGCGGCACGCAGTTCCTGGATGGCGTCGAGCAGCATGTCCGCCTTGACCGTCCCCTTCGTGTCGTCGATCGTCAGAGTGATGCCGGGGCCCTGTGCGGCCACGGTGCCCGCCAGAATGCCGAGTTGCTTCTCCTTCTCGACCGTCTGCTTGCGGGCCTCCTCGGCCTGGTCCGAGCTGTTCTCCAGCTCGGTGCGCTGGTCCTCGAGACCCTGCTTCTCGTCCTCAAGACGCTGAGTTCGGCTGTCGAGTTCATCGAGAATGCGCACGAGATCCTCCTGACGCGCCCCGCGCAGCGCGCTGTCCCCGTCGCTGTTGGACGCCACCTGGACGGCCAGGCCGAATCCCAGGCCGAACAGCAGCACGGCGACGATGAGTTGGGCCCGCGACACCCGCGGCGGCCACAGGCCCTTGACCAGCCTCTGACGGCCGCTGAGCGGCTGCTCGCCGCTCTCCTCGGCCGACGGCGGCCCGGGCTCCCCAGCGGCCGCGGGGACCTCCTCCGGCAGCTCCCTGCGCAGCGGGTTCTCGGTGACCTCGGGAGTCTCGTCCTCGTTCTCGTTCTCGTTGCTCATCGGCCTCACGCCCGGAACACGTGCCGGCGGATGGCCGCGGCGTTGGAGAAGATCCGGATGCCGAGGACGACCACGACACCCGTGGACAGCTGGGCGCCCACACCCAACTTGTCCCCCAGGAAGACGATCAGCGCGGCGACGACCACGTTCGACAGGAACGAGACCACGAAGACCTTGTCGTCGAAGATGCCGTCGAGCATCGCGCGCAGACCGCCGAACACGGCGTCCAGCGCCGCCACGACGGCGATCGGGAGATAAGGCTCGACGACCGCCGGAACCTCGGGACGGACCAACAGTCCAGCCACGACTCCCACGACGAGGCCCAGTACGGCGATCACGGTGTGCCCTTCTTAGTGCTCGGCTCTGCTGTACGTACGATCACACTCGGTGCGGCGGACAACCGGACGTCCCCCTCCACGGAGATGCTGGTCCTGATGCCGTAGTTCTCCTGCAGCGCATGCAGATACAGCCCGTCGTCGCTGTTCTGGAATCTCGTGCTGAGCCGTTGGCCGTCCCCCACCGCGAGCACCGTGTACGGCGGCACCAGCGGCTTGTTGTCGACCAGTATCGCGTCACCCGCGGCCCGGATGGCCGACAGGGCGGTCAGCCGCCGCCCGTTGACGGAGATGGCCTCGGCACCCGACTCCCACAGACCGTTGACCACACGCTGCATGTCACGGTCGCGCACCCGGCCGGTGTCGGAGAAACCCGAGGTCTCCCGCGGATTGGTGCCGTCACCGCCCGTGCTGGCCTCCTTGGCGTCGTTCACGACGAGCCGCACACCGGGGCCGTGCACGTCGGTGGCGCCGGACAGGATGCTCACCAGGTCGGCCTGCTCACCGCCGTCCTTCTTCAGCGCCGCCCGCTGGCGGGCGCTGACATCCGCGCGCAGGGTGTCGACACCGCTCTCCAGCTTGTCCGCGGCCGTCGTCTCGCGCTCGATGCGGTCGATGAGCTCCTGGCGCTCCTTGGCCACGACGGGAGCCGCCAGCCGGGCGTTCGCCGCCCCCACGGTGACCACGAGCGCGGCCAGGACCAGGCCCACCGCGAGACCCGCCTTGGCCCGGAGCGTCCTCGGCAGCCCGCCGTCGCCCTGGGCCTCCCTGCGGGCCGCCGCCTCGGCGTACCCCTCGTCGAGACTGTGGTCCATGACGTTGGTGAGCAGCGACATGGAGGCGTCCGGGCGCGGGGGGCGCGGAGCGCTGCTCCGAATGGGGGGCTGCTGCGGCATGCCGCACATCGTCGCACGTCGCGGGTACTAGCTCCGAATGGCCCCACCGACGTGCCGGACAGGCCCCTTTGGGGGCACTTGTCCGACACGTACGGGTGAAGAGCGTTTCAGCGGCCGGCGCTGTCCACGACGGCCGACCACTCGTCGAGCAGGGCCTCCGCCGAGGTGTCGTCCGGGCCCTCGGCCCAGAGATGGGTCACGGCCTCGGCGGGGTCGGGCAGCACCATGACCCAGCGCCCGTCCGCCTCCACGACCCGGACGCCGTCCGTCGTGTCCACGAAGCGGTCTCCCGCCTCCTCCACGACCCGGCGCATGACGAGACCCTTCACGGCCCACGGGGTCGCGAGATCCCGCTTGATGACGTGCGCCCGCGGAATCCGCGCGTCGATCTGGCTGAGCGTGAGCTGGGTGCGCGCCACCAGACCGATGAGCCGTACGAACGCGGCCGCGCCGTCGAAGACACCGCTGAACTCGGGAATGATGAACCCGCCGCGGGCGTCGCCGCCGAAGATCGTCGACTCCTCGCGGCCGACCCTGGTCAGGTCGTCGGGCGACGTGGTCGTCCACTCCACCTGCGTGCCGTGGTACGCCGCGACCTGTTCGGCGATCCGGGTCGTCGTGACCGGCAGCGCCACCCGCCCGCTGCGCCGCTCGGCCGCCACGAGGTCCAGCATCACGAGCAGGGCTCGGTCGTCCTCGACGATCCGCCCCTTCTCGTCCACGAGCGAGAGCCGCTCGCCGACCGGGTCGAACCGCACGCCGAACGCGGCCCGGGCGGACGCGACGATCTCGCCCAGACGCACCAGCCCTGCCCGCCGCGTCTCCACCGTCTCGGTCGGCCGGGACTCGTCGAGACCGGGGTTGATGGTCAGGGAGTCCACCCCGAGCTTGCCCAGCAGGCTGGGCAGCACGAGGCCGGCACTGCCGTTGGAGGCGTCGACGACGACCTTCAGCCCGGAGTCCGCGATCCCGGTGGTGTCGACGTTGCGCAGCAGCGAGCCGGTGTACGAGTCGAAGACGCTGGCGGGGAAGTGCAGGTCCCCGATCTCGCCGGGGAAGGCACGCCGGTACTCCTGGCGCGCGAACACCCGGTCCAGCTTGCGCTGGCCGCCCTGCGACAGGTCCGCGCCCTGCCCGTCGAAGAACATGATGTCGACGGAGTCGGGCACTCCCGGGGTCGTCCGGATCATGATGCCGCCGGCACTGCCTCTGGCCGTCTGCTGCCGGGCGACCGGCAGCGGTACGTTCTCGAGGTCGCGTACGTCGATGGCGCTGGCCTGCAGGGCCGAGATCACCGCCCGCTTCAGCGCGCGGGCGCCTCGGGAGTGGTCGCGGGCCGTGGTGACGGTGGAGCCCTTCTTCAGGGTCGTCGCGTAGGCGCCCGCCAGACGCACGGCCAGCTCCGGGGTGATCTCGACGTTCAGGATCCCGGAGACACCACGAGCGCCGAAGAGATGCGCCTGGCCGCGCGACTCCCAGATCACCGAGGTGTTGACGAAAGCGCCGGCCTCGATGGTCTTGAACGGGTAGACACGGACGTTGCCCTGAATGATCGATTCTTCACCGACGAGGCATTCGTCGCCGATGACGGCGCCGTCCTCGATCCGGGCGGCCCGCATGATGTCGGTGTTCTTTCCGACCACGCAGCCGCGCAGATTGCTGTGCTGCCCGATGTACACGTTGTCGTGGACGACGGCCCGGTGCAGGAAGGCACCGCTCTTCACCACGACGTTGGAACCGACCACGGTGTGCTCGCGGATCTCGGCGTTCGCCTCGACCTTGGCGTAGTCACCGATGTAGAGGGGCCCGCGGAGCACGGCGTCGGGGTGCACCTCGGCACCCTCGGCCACCCATACGCCCGGGGAGATCTCGAACCCGTCGAGTTCCACGTCGACCTTGCCCTCGAGGACGTCGGCCTGGGCCTTCACATAGCTCTCGTGGGTGCCGACGTCCTCCCAGTAGCCCTCGGCGATATAGCCGTAAACGGGCTTGCCTTCCTTCATGAGCTGGGGGAAGACGTCGCCGGACCAGTCGACGGAGACGTCGGCCTCGACGTAGTCGAAGACCTCGGGCTCCATGACGTAGATACCGGTGTTCACGGTGTCCGAGAAGACCTGGCCCCAGGTCGGCTTCTCCAGGAAGCGCTCGACCTTGCCTTCCTCGTCCACGATGGTGATGCCGAATTCCAGCGGATTGGGCACACGCGTCAGACAGACGGTGACGAGCGCGCCCTTTTCCTTGTGGAAGTTGATGAGTTCGGTGAGATCGAAGTCGGTGAGGGCATCCCCGGAGATGACGAGGAACGCGTCGTCCTTCAACGCCTCCTCGGCGTTCTTGACGCTGCCGGCGGTACCGAGTGGCTTCTCCTCATTGGCATAGGTGAGCTCCATGCCGAGCTCTTCGCCGTCACCGAAGTAGTTCTTGACCAATGAGGCCAGGAACTGGACGGTGACCACGGTTTCGTTGAGCCCATGCCTTTTGAGCAGCCTGAGCACATGCTCCATGATCGGGCGGTTCGCCACGGGCAGGAGCGGCTTGGGCATGCTCGAGGTCATAGGACGAAGGCGTGTGCCTTCGCCTCCGGCCATCACGACGGCCTTCATGTCGGAAGCGTCCTCCTTGAAGAGACGACGGTACAGCCGACTTCACCCGTCCTGATTGTCCCGCAGTTTCCGAGCGGGGGCCATCGGGGCACAACAGCCGCCCAATCGGGCCGAGCTCATTCGGCCATGGTGTCCGCACGGATCAGCCGGCGGACCTGCACCACGTAGAGGACTCCTGCCCACCAATAGAGCGTTGTACCCCACCCGGCGAACGCCCATCCGAAAATAGATCCGAGTGTCCCGATCCAGCCGCTCATGTCGCTGAGCAGCAGCAACGGGAAGGCGTACATCAGGTTGAAGGTGGCTGCCTTCCCGAGGAAGTTCACCTGCGGCGGCGGATAGCCGTGGCGCCGGAGGATCAAGACCATGACCGCCAGGACCAGCTCGCGTGCGAGAAGCGCGGCCGTGAGCCAGATCGGGAGAATCTCGCGCCAGGTGAGTCCGACCAGCGTCGACAGAATGTAGAGCCGGTCGGCCGCGGGATCCAGCAGCCGGCCGAGGCTGCTGATCTGGTTCCAGCGCCGGGCGAGCTTGCCGTCCAGATAGTCGCTGATACCGCTCAGCATGAGGACGAGCAGCGCCCAGCCGTCGCTGTTGGGACCACCGAACTCCGGCCTGAGGATCAACCACAGGAAGAGGGGTACGCCGGCGAGACGCGCCATGCTGAGGATGTTCGGGATGGTGAGGACCCGGTTCGTCTGAACACGGGTCTCCTGGACCTCCACCCGGGGGCCTCCTGTGGGAAACGAGCCAACGATGCCCCCTGACCTTACCCGCAGCCCCGGCGTCAGGGCGCAGAGGGGGATGCGGGAAGCGGGACGTCATCAGGAAACCGTGCCGGAAAAACAAAAAGCTCCGGCTCCCGGGAAAATTCCCGGGAGCCGGAGCTCTAAAATTTGTTCGGCGGCGTCCTACTCTCCCACAGGGTCCCCCCTGCAGTACCATCGGCGCTGTGAGGCTTAGCTTCCGGGTTCGGAATGTAACCG
>NZ_JNZD01000002.1 GCF_000725495.1 Streptomyces aureus | reverse complement strand
GTCCTGGGGTGGAAATCCCACGCCCGGCACGGCCCGTTGAACGGGGAACCCACCCGAAGGCCCAGCCGGTCACCACCGGCAGCCAGGCGGGAATCCCCGTCCTTTAGGGCGGGGGAGGATGTCAAGACGTTCCTTCCGCAGCGCGAGAGAGTCGGTGAACCCCCTCAGCACGCTAAGCCCGCGGCGGGGCACCGGCCATCCGGACGCCGGGTTCCGGGCTCCGGTCGGAGGGGGTCAGGGCCGGTGGCGCAGCGGATGGTCGGCCGGGACCTCGACGACCACGATCTCCGTGCCGTCCGGGTCGGCGATCCACATCTCGATCAGTCCCCACGGCTCGCGGACCGGCTCGCGCACGATCTCCACCCCGGCGGCGGCCAGTTCCTCGTGGGCGGCCGTCGCGTCCGGGACCTGGAGCCACAGTTTCAGGGCGGGGGAGGGCGGGGTCTCGGACCGTCCGGCGACCTCCAGGAAACCGCCGCCGAGGAAGTACACGGTCCCGCGCCCGGGCCCCGTACCGAACTCCCGGTAGACGGCCAGGCCGAGCTGTTCCCCGTAGAAGACGCGCGATCGCTCCGGGTCGGTCGGACGCAGAAGGGTCCGGCTGCTCAGTACATGCACCATGCGCCCGGAGCCTAAGGGCTGTCCCCGCCCGATCCCGGCCGGAACACGGGGAGCGCCCGGCCGGAACACGCGGAGCGTTACGCTCGGGCGTGCCCAGCCGCGCCACTGATCGGAGAACCGCTCCCATGGAAACCGCCGCCGCCACCGGACTGACGTTCCGCGACGCCGTCGACAGCGATGTGGAGGGTTTGGTCGCGCTGATCGAGTCGGCGTACCGGGGCGACTCCAGCCGCGCCGGCTGGACCACGGAGGCGGACATCCTCGAAGGGCAGCGGACCGATCCCGAGGGGGTCCGCGCGGTCGTCGAGTCGCCCGACAGCCGGCTCCTGACCGTGGAGCGCGACGGAGTGCTCGTCGCCTGCTGCCAGCTGGAGCACCGCGGCGACCACGCCTACTTCGGCATGTTCGCGGTCAGCCCCGCGCTCCAGGGCGGCGGGCTCGGCAAGCTGATCATCGCCGAGGCGGAGCGGACGGCCCGCGCGACGTGGGGTGTCGCGGAGATGCACATGACCGTGATCTCCGTGCGCGAGGACCTCATCGCCTGGTACGAGCGGCGCGGCTACAGCCGTACGGGCAAGATGACCCCGTTCCCGTACGGCGACGAGCGCTTCGGCATCCCCCAGCGCGACGACCTGAGCTTCGAACTCCTGGTCAAGCCGCTCGTCTAGGCCTTCGCGCACGGAGGCGCACACGTCGGCGGCTCCGCGTCGACCCCGCCTCCGGGCCGCCCGGCGCGTCCTCGCCGGGCGGTCCGTGGGTGTCGCGTCGGGGCGCGGAGCCCCGGCTACGCCGTGAAGCGGCCGGTGCGCTTGATCTCCGGGTAGTCGGTCGTGGCGCCGTCCAGCTGCAGGGCGCGCACCAGCCGGAGCTGGTCCTGGGTGTTCACCACCCAGCCGATGATCTTCAGATCGGCCTTGCGTGCCTCCTCGACGACCTCCAGGCTCAGCCTGCGGATGTTGAGGCACACCGTCGCGGCGCCGGCCTCGACGGCGCGGTCGACCACGTCGGTGCCGTAGCGGCTGGCGATCAGCGCGGTGCGCACCCCCGGCACCAGCCGGGCGATCTCGGCGACCGCCTCGTCGTGGAACGACGACACCTCGACCCGCCCGACGAGATCCTTGCGGTGCATCACCTCGGCCAGCGCCCTGGCCGCCGCGACGTCCTTGATCTCGGCCTGCAGGGGCGTCCTGACCGCCTCCAGGACCTCCTCGAACACGGGGACGCGCTCACCGCGCCCCGCGTCCAGCGCGCGCAGCTCCGCGAGCGTCTTGTCGGCGATCGGCCCCGTGCCGTCGGTCGTACGGTCCACGTCGGCGTCGTGCATGACGACGAGCGCGCCGTCCTTGCTCAGATGCAGATCGAGTTCGATGAGGTCGAGGCCCGCGTTCTGGGCGGCGGTGAAGGAACGGAGGGTGTTCTCGGGCTCGACGCCCATCACTCCGCGGTGACCGATGGTGAGGAAGTTCAAGACGTGACTCGCTTCCGTCGACGGCGGCTCGGCTCGCGCGTGGTTCCGGCGGGGCGGCCACGCGCCAGGCCGCAGCCTAATGGCCTGGCTGTTCTGTGTACCCGTTCCGGCGCCGTGCAATGGGAGTGTCGGATTCACACGGCGCGCCGTGGATGCCGGGCGCCCGCCCGCTCCCTCGTGGCGCCCCGCCGCCGCGGACCCGTCGAGTCCCGCACCGTTCGGAGGGCTGTGGCGCATGTCATCGCATAGAAGGCGTCAGACAGGAAAAAGAGCGGTGAAGGCGGGGGGTGCGCAGGATAATCTCCCGGGTTCCCTCTTGCGAAACGGAACCTCCGATACATACGGTGTCCATACGCGAGGTTTTCCTGTGGAGGATGGGACATGACGGAAGTTCTTGTGCAGGTGGGTACGGAGGAGCACGGTTCCTCCGTGGCCAGGGTCGTGGAGCACCAGGCATGGCCCGTGCTCAAGGCTGCCGTGGAGGAGATCCGCCCCTGGCAGTCGAAGGACGGATCGATCGACTTCACCGCGGATGGCGCTCCCGCCGTCGCCGACGTCGAGGCCGTCGTGCAGCGCGTGACCGAGGCGATAGACACGCTCTCCCCGCTGCTGCCGCACGACGTGGCGTACCACGAGGCGCTCGTGAAGGACCTGCGCCGCTGGGCCGACGGCGGCTTCGAGGTCCCCGACTTCCTCGACTCGCTGCTGGCCTTCCAGCCCGCCGCGAACCGCGAGGACGGCCTCCAGCACCTGGTCGTCTTCCCGATGTACACCCAGAACGGCAACCTGGACCGCAATCTCGAAGCGGTCGTGCTGCGCATGGTGTGGCCCGAGTGGCTGGCCGAGCTGGAGCGCACGCGCTACGACAACCCGCTGTTCTGCGGCATCACCTTCGAGGACTTCACCGCCGGGTACGACACCCACTCGGCCGTCCTCTTCCCGGAGACGATCGCCGTGCGCGAGGCGCCCGAGCGCTTCTCCTGGGGTGGCATCTTCTGTGACCGCGAGGCCGCCCGCTTCCGCGCCGTCACCGAGGCCTCCGTCGACATCCTCGGCCTCGAACTGCCCGAGGACATCGCCGCGATGGTCACCGACCAGGAGCGCTGCGAGAAGGCCTTCGTGCTCTGGGACATGGTCCACGACCGCACCCACAGCCACGGCGACCTGCCGTTCGACCCCTTCATGATCAAGCAGCGCCAGCCGTTCTGGATGTACGGCCTGGAGGAGCTGCGCTGCGACCTCACCGCCTTCAAGGAGGCCGTGAAGCTGGAGTCCGAGGGCAACGAGCACGGCCGCGACGTGCAGTACGCCGTCCTCTTCGACCGGATGTTCCGCTTCCCCGTCTCCGGTGACCGCAACCGCAACTACGACGGTCTCGGTGGCCAGCTGCTCTTCGCCTACCTGCACAAGCACGACGTCGTCCGCTGGACCGACAACAAGCTGCACATCGACTGGCAGCGCGCCCCGCAGGTCACCAACGAGCTGTGCTCCGAGATCGAGGAGCTCTACCGCGCGGGCATCGACCGCCCCAAGCTCGTCCACTGGTTCAAGGCCTACGAGCTGGTCTCCACCTACCTCGCCCCGCACCCGGGCTCCCGCTGGGCCAAGGGCCCGGACGCGCTCGACCTGACGCAGCCGCCGCGCAAGCTCGTGGACGACGTGCTTCCGGACGAGTTTCCCCTGAGCATGTTCTATGAGGCGCTCTCCAAGAAGCTGAAGAATGTGATCGCCTCCACCAAGGGCATCACCGCGGCCGGCTCCGAGCGGGTCGCCGCGTGACCGACCGCGGTAGCGAGAACATTGCTCAGGAGGCGAAGACCATGGGGAACGGGGCTCTCAGCGGTGCGGTGATCGCGGTGGCGGGTGCGGGCGGACCCGCCGGCCGCGCGGCGCTGCTCCGGCTCGCCGAGGCGGGCGCGACCGTCATCGGAGCGGACAACGACGCCGAGCGGCTGGCGGAGGCCGTGGACGCGGCCCGTTACGCCCACGGCGGCTCCACCGTCGTCGGCGACACCGTCGACCTGCTGGACCTGCAGTCCACCCGTGACTGGGCGGCGCGCATCCAGAAGGACTTCGGCCGGGTGGACGGGCTCGTCCACCTCGTCGGCGGCTGGCGCGGCAGCGAGACGTTCACGAAGACGGTCCTGGACGACTGGGACCTGCTCGAACTGCTGCTGATCCGCACGGTGCAGCACACCACGCTCGCCTTCCACGAGGCGCTCCAGGCGAGCGACCGCGGCCGGTACGTGCTGATCAGCGCCGCGGGCGCGAGCAACCCCACCGCGGGCAACGCCGCCTACTCCGCGGCCAAGGCCGCCGCCGAGGCGTGGACCCTGGCCATGGGGGACTACTTCCGCAAGGCCGGGATCGCCGAAGGCGCCGACGGCGCGACCTCCGCCGCCGCCATCCTGGTGGTGAAGGCGTTGGTCCATGACGCGATGCGCGCCGAGCGGCCGAACGCGAAGTTCGCGGGCTTCACGGACGTCACGGAACTCGCCGAGTCCATCGTCGGAGTCTGGGACAAGCCCGCCGCCGAAGTGAACGGAAAGCGCCTGTGGCTGACCGAGAAGCCGTGAACCCTCAGAAGACCGACGCCCGGCGTCACCACGACCCGGCCGTCCGCGGCTTCGCCAGCGACAACTACGCGGGGGCCCACCCCGAGGTGCTCGCCGCCCTGGCCCTGGCCAACGGCGGGCACCAGGTCGCGTACGGCGAGGACGACTACACGGACAACTTGCAGGGGATCATCCGCAGTCACTTCGGGGGCGGCGCGGAGGCCTTCCCGGTCTTCAACGGCACCGGCGCGAACGTGGTCGCGCTCCAGGCGGTCACCGACCGCTGGGGCGCGGTGATCTGCGCGGAGAGCGCGCACATCAACGTCGACGAGGGCGGCGCCCCCGAGCGCATGGGCGGCCTCAAGCTGCTCACCGTGCCCACGCCCGACGGCAAGCTCACGCCCGAGCTGATCGACCGGCAGGCGTACGGCTGGGACGACGAGCACCGTGCGATGCCGCAGGTCGTCTCGATCACCCAGAGCACCGAGCTGGGCACGCTGTACACGCCGGCGGAGATCCGCGCGATCTGCGACCACGCCCACGCGCACGGCATGAAGGTGCACCTGGACGGTTCCCGGATATCCAACGCGGCCGCCTCCCTGGACGTCCCGATGCGGACGTTCACCAACGCGGTCGGCGTCGACATCCTGTCGCTGGGCGGCACGAAGAACGGCGCGCTGTTCGGCGAGGCCGTCGTCGTCCTGAACCAGGACGCCGTCAGCCACATGAAGCACCTGCGCAAGCTGTCGATGCAGCTCGCCTCCAAGATGCGCTTCGTCTCCGTGCAGCTGGAGGCGCTGCTGGCCAAGGACCTGTGGCTGCGCAACGCCCGGCACGCCAACGAGATGGCCCAGCGTCTGGCCGAGGGCGTCCGCGCCGTGCACGGGGTGGAGATCCTCTACCCGGTCCAGGCGAACGCGGTCTTCGCCCGGCTGCCGCACGACGTGACCGTGCGGCTCCAGGAGCGCTACCGCTTCTACTTCTGGGACGAGGCCGCGGGCGACGTCCGCTGGATGTGCGCCTTCGACACCACCGAGGACGACGTCGACGGGTTCGTGGCGGCGCTCAAGGAAGAGATGGCCCAGCAGTAGCAGTCGATGCATAAATATGCGGCCACTCGAAAAGTCATTGACGCTCGGGTGGTCGCATACTTATGCTCTACGGGCATGGAGCTGATCCAGAAATCGAGCGACCTGTCCGCCTACCTGGCCGCCGACGATGTAGTCGACCACTATCATCCGCGCGTCCGCGAGACCGCCGCCCGGCTCGCCAGGGACTCCGTCGACTCGTATGACTATGCACGCTCGGCGTTCGAGTTCGTACGGGACACCATCCCGCACTCGGCCGATTCCGGGGATCCCCGGGTCACGTGGCGGGCCTCCGACGTCCTGGAGCAGCGCACCGGGATCTGCCACGCCAAGGCCCACGCGCTGGCCGCGCTCCTGCGGGCGGAGGACATCCCCACGGCGTTCTGCTACCAGAAGTTCGAGGTGCTCCACGGTCTGGTCGCCCTACGCCTCGACGGCGCCTGGCACCGGCAGGACCCCCGGGGCAACAAGCCCGGTGTCGACGCCCGCTTCTCCCTGGACGGAGAACGGCTCGCCTTCACGCCCGACCCGGACCTCGACGAGCTGGACTATCCGGGGCTGTACGCCGAACCGCACCCGGCCGTGGTCGGCGCCATGAAGGCCGCCCCGGGCCGCGTCTCCCTGCTGCGGACGCTTCCCCTCGCGCTGTGAGGCGACGCGCGCCGGGTGGCGACGCGCCCCGGTGAGGCGAAGGGAAGCGGTCCGTGCCGACGGTTCGGGGAAGGGGTCAGCGGGCCTCGGCCGCGCGCACTTCTTCGGGGGTCGGCGCGGTGCCGCCGAGGTGGGCGGGCATCCACCAGGTGTCCTCGGGCCCCTTGGGGCGGACGGGATAGGCGCGCTGCGCCGACTCCAGCAGCTCCTGGACCCGCCCGCGCAGCCGCCGGGTGATGGCGCCCGCGTACTGGTCCTTCGGGGCCTCCACCGGCTCGCCGACCCGGATGGTGATCGGGGTGTGGCTGCGCTTGAAGTTGCGCGGGTGTCCCTTGGTCCACAGCCGCTGCGTACCCCACAGGGCCATCGGGATCAGCGGCACGCCGGCCTCCTGCGCCATGCGCGCGGCACCGGACTTGAAGCTCTTCAGTGTGAACGACTGCGAGATGGTCGCCTCGGGGAAGACGCCGACGATCTCACCGGAGCGCAGCGACTCCAGCGCGTGCTGGTACGCCGTCTCGCCCTGGGCGCGGTCCACCGGGATGTGCTTCATGCCCCGCATCAGCGGACCGGAGATCTTGTGCCGGAAGACCGACTCCTTCGCCATGAAGCGCACCAGGCGCTTCTGCGGCAGGGCGGCCAGGCCGTCGAAGATGAAGTCCAGGTAGCTGATGTGATTGCTGACCAGCACGGCACCGCCCGAGCGCGGAATGTTCTCCGATCCCTTGCAGTCGATCTTGAGGTCCCACGCCTTGAACAGTGTCTGGGCGAGGCCGACGACGGGACGGTAGACAAGCTCTGCCATGGACGGGGTGGACCCTTCTCTCTGCCTGGGAAGGGTGCCCCCGGCGGGAAAGTTACGCTGCCGTAGGTTTACGGCGATGCGCAGATCGTGCCCGAAGAACGGATGGGTGGCCAGTCCTGGTGCCGTGGAACGGCGAGATCCTCGTCACGTCGTCCCCTTGATCCACCTGGAGCTTTAACGCGCCTTTACTTTGCGCGAACCGTCACACGCCGTACGACCAGGTACATCTCGCAACCGAGGCAGTACCCGAACGCAGCATTGAGAAACGCCGCCGCGAGCGCGCACGCGGTCGCCGCCGATCCCAGCCATTGCGGGCCGGCGGTCCAGCCGATCAGGCCCACCACCGCGAACGCGAGGCCGACCGCCTGCGCGAACCGCGGCGGCTCGGGTGCCTCGAACTCCGTCGGCGGGCCGAGCCGCGGCCGGACCGCCTTCCGGAAGAGCCAGCCGTACGGCGAGCGCGCCACCCCGCCCGCCGCGCCCAGGGCGAACGCCAGCGTCTGCCACGCCAGCAGCCAGACGCTCCCGGTGATCAGCGCGATAGCCAGTACGACGGTCGTCACCACCGCCCCGAACCGCGGGCCTCTTGTGTCGATGTCCATGAATCAAGCATTCCGTATGGACGGGGCGGATCGGTCCCGGGAATCTTTGCGGTCTCGTGAACGCTGCTGAAGTCGATGAACGGTCTCGTGGTGTGTCTGGCTGTGCTCGCGGCGGCGAGTGTGTACGGAGTGCTGCACCGGCGGCGGAGCGGGAGGGTGCGGGTGAGCGGGCGCGACGGCGGACGGCGGCTCGGAGCGGCGGAGCTGGGGCAGGCCCTCGGGGAACGGGCCACGCTCGTGCAGTTCTCCAGTGCCTTCTGCGCCCCCTGCCGGGCCACGCGGCGCGTGCTGGGCGAGGTGGCCGCCCTGGTCGGCGGCGTGTCCCACGTGGAGATCGACGCCGAGGACCACCTGGACCTCGTCCGCGACCTCGGCATCCTCAAGACACCCACGGTGCTCGTGCTCGACGCCGGCGGCCGGATCGTGCGCCGGGCCACCGGCCAGCCGCGCAAGGCGGACGTGATCGCGGCACTGGGCGAGGCTGTCTGACCCGGTGACAGGAGGGGGCGTGCGGGTGGTGGCGATCATGGTGAGCCATCTCCCACATGCGCGTACGCCCTTGACTGTGCCCGCCGCCTCTCGTCAGCCTGACCGTATGTCACCGCACAGCCTTCTCCCCGAGCTCGCCGACACGGACCCGCCCCGCGCCGCCGGCGCGTGCGGTCCGGGCTGTTGACCGGCCAAGGACCGTCTCCCGCTCCCGGTTCCGCCCGTGCGGCCGGAACCCCACGTCGGCTCTCGCAGAAGGACAGCTCCATGACGGCCACCCCCGGCCTCGGCACCCCACGGCCCGCCTCGCCGGATCTGCTGCGCTCGGTGTTCCGGCGGCACGCCGCCGGTGTGGCCGTGATCACCGCTCCCGGTGCCCGCGGTCCCGTCGGGTTCACCGCCACCTCGCTCACCTCGGTCTCGGCCGAGCCCCCGGTCGTCTCGTTCGGCATCGGCACGGGTGCCTCCAGCTGGCCCGCGATATCCACGTCCGGCCATGTCGGCGTCCATGTGCTCGGCGAGCACCAGCAGGAGCTGGCCGCGACCTTCGCCCGCAGCGGCGCCGACCGCTTCGGCGAGCCCACCCGTTGGCGTAAGGGCCCCGAGGAAGTTCCCCTGCTCGACGACGTGCTCGCCTGGCTGGTGTGCCGTGTCGTGGCGCGCGTCCCCGCGGGCGACCACCGCATCGTCCTGGCGGAGGTCGTGCTGGGCGATCACTCGGGCGTCGGGGGCCCGCTGCTCTACCACCAGGGCCGGTTCAACGGTCTGCGTGACTGAACCCGCAGGCCGGGGGCATCCGGTTTGCTACTCGCCGGTTCTACTCACCGGTTACACAGCGTTGCGAAGGTCACAGTCCAAAGCGCTTGCTTAGTGTGCGTCCTGTGGGTGTACTGGTGAGTAATATTTCGTTCGGAGCGCGGGCCGCCCCGACCGGGATCGGCCGCTTCAGGCGCCTATGCTGCCTGAAAGAAGGCAGCCCAGAAATGACGATGCAGTAGGAGAGCCGGCGTGAGCTTGAGGATCGTTGTCACTGTGAAGTACGTGCCCGACGCCACTGGCGACCGGCACTTCGCCGATGACCTGACCGTCGACCGTGACGACGTGGACGGCCTGCTGTCCGAACTCGACGAGTACGCCGTCGAGCAGGCGCTGCAGATCGCCGAGAACGCGGACGACGCCGAGATCACCGTGCTGACCGTCGGCCCCGAGGACGCCAAGGACGCGCTGCGCAAGGCGCTGTCCATGGGTGCCGACAAGGCCATCCACGTCGAGGACGACGACCTGCACGGCACCGACGCAGTCGGCACCTCGCTGGTGCTGGCCAAGGCGATCGAGAAGGCCGGCTTCGACCTGGTCGTCTCCGGCATGGCCTCCACCGACGGCACCGCGGGCATCGTCCCGGCGCTGCTGGCCGAGCGCCTCGGTGTCCCGCAGGTCACCCTGCTCTCCGAGGTCTCCGTCGAGGACGGCGTGGTCAAGGGCCGCCGCGACGGCGACACCGCCTCCGAGCAGCTGGAGGCCTCCCTTCCCGCGGTCGTGTCGGTGACCGACCAGTCGGGCGAGGCGCGTTACCCGTCCTTCAAGGGCATCATGGCGGCGAAGAAGAAGCCGGTGCAGTCCTGGGACCTGTCCGACCTCGACCTCGAGGCGGAAGAGGTCGGCCTCGAGGGCGCCTGGACCACGGTCGACTCCGCCGCGGAGCGTCCGGCGCGCACCGCCGGCACGATCGTCAAGGACGAGGGCGAGGGCGGCAAGCAGCTCGCTGAGTTCCTCGCGGGCCAGAAGTTCATCTAGTCGCCGGTGGTCCGGGGCTTTCCCCCGGACCGTCTCCGCGGCCAAGGCCCACCCCGCTCACCGCCCCTCAGACTTCGCAATCCGCAGGAGTGCATTCCCATGGCTGAAGTTCTCGTCTACGTCGACCACGTGGACGGTGCCGTCCGCAAGCCCACCCTCGAACTGCTGACGCTGGCCCGCCGCATCGGCGAGCCCGTCGCCGTCGCCCTCGGCTCCGGTGCCGAGAACACCGCCGCCGCGCTCGCCGAGCACGGTGCGGTGAAGGTCCTCACGCACGACGCCGCCGAGTACGCGGACTACCTCGTCGTGCCGAAGGTCGACGCCCTCCAGGCCGCGTACGACGCCGTCTCCCCGGCCGCCGTGCTCGTCCCGTCCTCCGCCGAGGGCAAGGAGATCGCGGCCCGCCTCGCGGTCCGCATCGGCTCGGGCATCATCACCGACGCCACCGACCTGGAGGCCGGTGACGAGGGTCCGGTGGCCACGCAGTCCGCGTTCGCCGCCTCCTTCACCACCAAGTCCCGTGTCTCCAAGGGCACCCCGGTCATCACGGTCAAGCCGAACTCGGCCGCCGTGGAGGCCGCCCCGGCCGCCGGCGCCGTCGAGGCCCTCGCGGTCACCTTCTCCGACAAGGCCACCGGCACCAAGGTCACCGCCCGCACCCCGCGCGAGTCGACCGGCCGTCCGGAGCTGACCGAGGCCGCGATCGTCGTCTCCGGCGGCCGTGGCGTCAACGGCGCCGAGAACTTCTCGATCATCGAGAACCTCGCCGACTCGCTCGGTGCCGCCGTGGGCGCCTCGCGCGCCGCGGTCGACGCCGGCTGGTACCCGCACACCAACCAGGTCGGCCAGACCGGCAAGTCGGTCTCGCCGCAGCTCTACATCGCCTCCGGCATCTCCGGCGCCATCCAGCACCGCGCCGGCATGCAGACGTCGAAGACGATCGTGGCGATCAACAAGGACGCCGAGGCGCCGATCTTCGACCTGGTCGACTACGGAGTGGTCGGCGACCTCTTCGACGTCGTCCCGCAGCTCACCGAGGAGATCAAGACCCGCAAGGGCTGATCCCCGAACGCTGAGGAGGGCCCCCGCGACCGCACCGGTCGCGGGGGCCCTCGTCCGTTCCGGCTCCCGGTCCGTTCCGGCTCCCGGGGCCGGTCCGTCGGGGCTCCTGGTCTGTTCCGGTTCCGATTCCGGTGCGTCCCGGCTCCCGGCCCGGGCGGGGAGCTCGTTCATCCCAGGGTCAGCGAGGCCCGTACCGGCAGATGGTCGCTCGGGAACCGGCCGTGCAGCGAGAAGGTGTCGATCGAGGCCCGGCGCGCCTCGACACCGGGTCCCGCGAGGATCCAGTCGATGCGGTCGCCGTCCGGCGTCAGCGGGGCGTAGCCGTGGAAGGTCGCGTAGGACGCGCTCCGCGAGGCGGCCGTGTCCCAGGTGTCGGTGAGCCCGGCGCCCAGCAGGATGTCGTAGACCTCGTTGCGGTGCGCCGCGGCGTTGAAGTCGCCGGTCACCAGGTACGGCAGCGACGGATCGAACGCCGCGACCCGCTCGGCGATGAGCGAGGCGGCCCGGGTCCGCGCGTACTGGCTCGCGTGGTCCAGATGCGTGTTGAGGACGTGGAACCGCCGTCCGCCGTCCGCCAGATCGCGGAAGCGGACCCAGGTCGCGACCCGCGGGAACATGGCTCCCCAGGTGTTGGAGCCGACGACCCGGGGCGTGTCCGAGAGCCAGAACGTGTCGTGGGCCAGCGGAGCCAGCCGCCGGGTGTCGTAGAAGACCGCCACGGACTCGTCGTCGCTGCCGCCCTCCCTGCCGGTGCCGATCCACGCGTAGTGCGGGGCCAGGTCGGCCTCGATGTCGAGCAGTTGCCGGTAGAGGCCCTCCTGGGTGCCGAGGACGTGGGGCGACGTACGGCGCAGGAGCTCGCGCATCACCGGACGGCGCGCCGCCCAGCTGTTGGGTTCCTCGGTGCTCGCGAAGCGCAGGTTGTAGGTCATGACGTCGAGCCGGGGACGGGGGCGCCGGGTGGCGACGGCCGCTTGGGCGGTGGTGAGCAGCGGCAGGGCGACGGCGGCGGCCACCGCGTTTCGCAGCCCCGTACGCCGGGTCATTCTGCTGGAATCGGGCACGCGTGCTCCTTCGGTCGCGAGGCGGGACGGGACGCGCACCCACTGGAGGGGAAGGGACCCGGAGAGCCTGCCCACTCCGGCCGGAACGGGCGTGAACTCCACGAAGCCGCGGAATGTCCCGCGGCCCACGGGGGTGTTGACCCGCGGGAAGCTCGCCGGATAGCGTCATTCAACAAATTGTTGATTCCATGCGGCGGAAAACGGGAGGGTCTCGGATGGGCCAGGGTCACAAGGAGAAGGTGGCGACGAGCCTCTCGGGCGCCGTCGTCGAAGCGGTCGGCGCCTCCCTCGCCCCCGTCGACGCCGAACTGGAGCGCCTCTACCCAGGAGACCCCGGCACCCGGCAGCCCGTCCACACCGTGTACGTGCCCGCGGACGCGTTCGCCGCCGACACCGTCCGCGTCTGGGGCGACCGGGCCCTCGCGGCCCTCGACGAACACGCCCCCGACGCCGCGTCCTTCGCCGCCGTCCTGGGCCTCGCCGACGAACTCGCCGGACCTGTCCACGACCGCGTACGGGCCAAGCTGGAGCGCGAACCCGTCGAGGACCTGCGCGTCGACTTCGAGGACGGCTACGGCCCGCGCCCCGACGCCGAGGAGGACGCCGCGGCGGCCCGCGCGGCCCGGCTCGTCGCCGAGGCGTACGCGAACGGGACAGCCGCCCCGTACATGGGCATCCGCATGAAGTGCATGGAGGCCCCGGTCCGCGACCGGGGCATCCGCACCCTCGACATCTTCCTGACCGGCCTGATGGAGGCGGGCGGTCTGCCCGGCGGACTCGTCCTCACCCTGCCCAAGGTGACCTACCCGCAGCAGGTCACCGCCATGGTCAGGCTGCTGGAGGAGTTCGAGAAGTCCACCGGCCTGGAGCCGGGCCGCCTCGGCTTCGAGATCCAGATCGAGACCAGCCAGGCGATCCTCGCCGCCGACGGCACCGCCACCGTCGCCCGTCTGATCCAGGCCGCCGAGGGCCGCGCCACGGGACTCCACTACGGCACCTTCGACTACAGCGCCTGCCTCGGCGTCTCCGCCGCCCACCAGGCCGGCGACCACCCCGCCGCCGACCACGCCAAGGCCGTCATGCAGGTCGCGGCCGCCGGCACCGGCGTACGCCTCTCCGACGGCTCCACCAACGTCCTGCCCGTCGGCCCCACCGGGAAGGTCCACGACGCCTGGCGACTGCACTACGGCCTCACCCGCCGCGCCCTGGCCCGCGCCTACTACCAGGGCTGGGACATGCACCCGGCCCATCTGCCGACCCGCTACGCGGCCGTCTTCGCCTTCTACCGCGAGGGCTACGAACAGGCGGCGGCCCGCCTCTCCCGCTACGCCGGCCACGCCCCCGGCGACGTCCTGGACGAGCCCGCCACCGCCAAGGCCCTCAGCGGCTACCTCCTGCGCGGCCTGGACTGCGGAGCCCTGGCCCCGTCGGAGGTGTCCCGCACCTCGGGCCTGACCCGCCACGAACTGGAAAACTTCGCCCGGCCACGCAGGGGGGACCTGACGGCGTCGGGCCAGTAGCGGGGCGCCCGGAACGGAGATCCGCCCGCCGCCCCGCGCGGACTCAGGAGGACGGCGGCAGTTCTCCCGAGCCGCGGGTGATCAGGCGGGTCGGGAGTTCGATGCGTTCCGGGGCTATGAGGTTGCCGTCCAGCTGGCGGAAGAGGCGTTCGGCGGCGGTGCGGCCGAGGGCGGCGGCGTCCTGGGCGACGACGGTGACCCCGGGCTCCAGGAGGTCGGCGAGCTCGATGTCGTCGAAGCCCACGAGGGCGACGGGGCGGCCGCACTCGGCGATGACCCGCACGACGGTCACCGTGACGCGGTTGTTGCCCGCGAAGACCGCGGTGACCGGCGAGGGGCCGGAGAGCATGTCCTCGGCCGCCTTGCGCACCCGCTGCGGATCGGTGACCCCGAGGGACATCCACGCGTCCTCGACCGGTATCCCCGCGTCCTCCATCGCCGCCCGGTAGCCGCGCAGCCGCTCGGCCGCGGTGTGGATGCGGGGCATGTCGCCGATGAACCCGATCCGGCGGTGACCGTGGGCGATCAGATGGGCGACGCCGTCCCGGGCACCGCCGAAGCTGTCCGACAGCACGACGTCGGCGTCGATCCTGCCGGCCGGGCGGTCCACGAAGACCGTGGCGACGCCCGCCTTCATCTCCGGCTCCAGATAGCGGTGGTCGTCGCCCGCCGGGATCACCACCAGACCGTCCACCCGGCGCGCGCAGAGCGCGAGGACCAGTTCCTGCTCCCGGTCCGGGTCCTCCGCGCTGGACCCGTTGATCAGCAGGGCGCCGTGCGCGCGGGCCACCTCCTCGACCGCGCGGCTCAGCGGCCCGTAGAACGGGTCGGCCAGGTCCTCCAGGACCAGCCCGATGCTCGCGGTGCGGCCCTTGCGCAGCACCCGGGCGCTGTCGTTGCGGCGGAAACCCAGCGCCTCGATGGCCTCCTGGACGCGCCGCTCCGTGTCCGGGGTGACCCCGGGCTCGCTGTTGACGACACGGGACACCGTCTTGAGACCGACTCCCGCACGCGCCGCCACGTCCTTCATGGTCGGACGGTTTCCGTAGCGGTTCTCGGATCGGCGGGCGGTCTCGGCCACGATGTGCTGTCCTGTCCTGTCGTCCACGGGGATGCGTAGGTCCATGGGGTTGTATGAGGATGTGGCGTCGAGCATAGAGCCTGGACAACGTTGTCAGATGCGGGAGACACTGTCCACCGCAATCTCCGGCCTGCGTCTTCCCCAGGGCGCACGGTCCCCGTGGTCCGTCGGCGCGCCCCCGCGCCGCGTACGACGGGGCCCGGATTCGCCGGTTTCCGGCCGAAGACCCCGGACCCGCGGCGCGGCGGGCCCGTCACGACACCCCATGGGAGACCTGACTCTGATGCACACCGACCTCGTGGCCGCGCTCGACATCGGCGGCACCAAGATCGCCGGAGCGCTGGTGGACGGCCACGGCCGGATTCTCCTGCGCGCACAGCGTCCGACGCCCGCCCAGGAGGACGGGGACACCGTGATGCGCGCCGTCGAGGACGTCATCGGTGAACTGGCCGTCTCCCCGCTCTGGAGTCGGGCCGCCGCCCTGGGCATCGGCAGCGCGGGCCCGGTGGATGCCTCCGCGGGCACGGTGAGCCCCGTGAACGTCCCCGGCTGGCGCGGCTACCCGCTGGTCGAGCGCGTCCGTGAGGCCGCGGGCGGACTGCCCGTCGAGCTGATCGGTGACGGCGTCGCCATCACCGCCGCCGAGCACTGGCAGGGCGCGGCCCGTGGCCACGACAACGCGCTGTGCATGGTGGTGTCCACCGGCGTCGGCGGCGGACTCGTCCTGAACGGGCAGCTGCACGCGGGCCCCACCGGAAACGCGGGCCACATCGGACACATCAGCGTCGACCTCGACGGTGACCTCTGCCCCTGCGGTTCCCGCGGCTGCGTCGAGCGCATCGCCAGCGGCCCGAACATCGCCCGCCGCGCCCTCGACGCGGGCTGGCTGCCCGGCCCCGACGGCGACACCTCCGCCGCTGCGGTCGCCGTGGCGGCCCGCGCCGGGGACCCGGTCGCCGTGGCCTCCTTCGAGCGGGCCGCGCAGGCGCTCGCGGCCGGCATCGCGGCGACCGCGACCCTGGTCGAGATCGACATCGCCGTGATCGGCGGCGGTGTGGGCAAGGCGGGCGAGGTCCTCTTCGCACCGCTGCGCCGGGCCCTGGCCGACTACGCCACGCTGTCCTTCGTCCGGCGCCTGACCGTGGCGCCCGCGCTGATGGGCACCGACGCGGGCCTGGTCGGCGCGGCCGCGGCGGCCCTCACCCGCAGGTCGCAGACGCCGTCCACGGCTCGCGTCTGAGCCGGTGCGGATGGGCGTCTGAGCCGGTGCCGATGGAGCCCGCGTTTGGGCCGGTGCCGAGGCGGCGGCTCGGGTCCGGGCCGGTGCTGATGAGCGTCTGAGGCGGTCCCGATGGAGCCCGGGTCTGGGCGGGCGCTGATCGAGGCGACTGCCCGGCTTTGGGCCGGTGCGGATGGAGGCGACGGCTCGCATCCGAACCGGTGTCGGTGAAGGTGTGCGGTCCACCCGTGACCCCGCGCGGTCTCCGTAGTTGAACCGGGCATGAAGAAGCGCAGCATGCTCGCCCTTGCCTCCCTCGCCACCGGGTTCGTCGTCGCGGCGATCACCCCGTCCCACGCCCTGAGCGGGGACAACCTCAACGATCTGAACGTCAACGACACGCTCAGCTCGGTCGACCACACCGTCGGCACCGACAACCTGGCGATCGACGACGGCGCCCTCGGCGGCCAGAACAGCTGAAGCACCGCAGCGCCGCGCCGGTGTCCCCGCGACGGGGGCACCGGCGCCGCCGTGTGCGGGCGCCCTCATCAGCGGCTGGTTTCCGTGGCAGGGTGGAGCGGGCAAGCCTCAGGGGGCCACAGAAGAGGGGGAATCGTGATCGTCTGGATCAACGGTGCGTTCGGTGCGGGAAAGACCACCACCGCACGGGAACTGATCGAGCTGATCCCGAACAGCACGCTCTTCGACCCCGAGGTCGTCGGGGCCGCGCTCACACAACTGCTTCCCGCCAAGCACCTCGCCGAGGTCGGCGACTTCCAGGACCTGCCGATCTGGCGGCGGCTCGTGGTCGACACCGCGGCCGCCCTGCTCGCCGAGCTCGGCGGTGTCCTCGTCGTCCCCATGACCCTGCTCCGGCAGGACTACCGGGACGAGATCTTCGGCGGCCTCGCCGCGCGCCGCATCCCGGTGCGCCATGTGCTCCTCGCCCCGGCGGAAACGATCCTGCGGGAGCGAATAGCGGGTCGTGAGGTCCCTCCGGACCTGCCCGACGGCGAGATGCGGGTGCGCCAGTGGTCCTACGACCACATCGAGCCCTACCGTGCCGCGCTCTCCTGGCTCGCCGCCGACGCCCACCCCGTCGACACCAGCGCGCTCACTCCGTACGACACCGCCGTACGCGTCGCCGAAGCCGTACGCACCGGCGACGCACCCGTCTGCGACATCGTGCAGACCCCCGAACCCACCGCCGAGACGGTCGCCGCCGGAGTGCTCCTCTTCGACGACGACGACCGGGTCCTGCTCGTCGACCCCACGTACAAGGCGGGATGGGAGTTCCCCGGCGGGGTCGTGGAGGCCGGCGAGGCCCCCGCCCGCGCCGGAATGCGCGAGGTCACCGAGGAGACCGGCATCACCCTCGACGAGGTGCCCACGCTGCTCGTCGTCGACTGGGAGTCGCCCGCCGCGCGCGCCTACGGCGGACTGCGCCTCCTCTTCGACGGCGGCCGTCTCGACGAACAGGCGGTGCGGGGGCTCCTGCTCCCCGGCCCCGAACTGCGGGGCTGGCGCTTCGTCACCGAACAGGAGGCGGCCGACCTGCTGCCACCCGTACGTTTCGAACGCCTCCGCTGGGCCCTGCGGGCCCGGGAACGCGGCGCGGCCCTGTACCTGGAGGCGGGCGTACCGCTGGGCTGAACGCCCCGCCGTGGTGAACGGGCGGCCTGACAGGGCCGATGCCTCGCCCTGACGCGCGTGCCCGACCGGGCGGTGTCCGCCGTGCTGCCGGGCCCCGCTCGGGCGGGATACGCCGTCGTGGACGGAGCGGACGTGAACGGTGCCCTCCGCGCCGAAGGGGATTTACGCGGTCAGGGCCCGCGCCGGGTGGCACGGGCCCTGACCACAGGCGGGTACGGGGAGGGTCAGCTCGCCGCGTAGTTCCGCAGGAACAGCGCCTCCGCGACCGACAGCCGCTCCAGCTCGTCCGGCGAGACGCTCTCGTTCACCGCGTGGATCTGCGCCTCCGGCTCGCTCAGGCCGATGAGCAGGATCTCCGTGTCGGGGTACAGCGAGGCCAGCGTGTTGCACAGCGGGATCGAGCCGCCCATGCCCGCCGACTGCATCTCCTGGCCCGGGTACGCGACCGCCATGGCCTCGGCCATCGACGCGTACGCGGGGCTGGAGGTGTCCGCGCGGAACGCCTGGCCCTGCCCGATCGGCTCCGTGCTCACCCGCGCGCCCCACGGCGTGTGCGCCTCGATGTGCGCCTGGAGCAGCTTCGTCGCCTCGACCGCGTCGAAGCCCGGCGGCACGCGCAGGCTGATCAGCGCGCGGGCACCCGCCTGCACCGACGGCGTCGCGCCGACCACCGGCGGGCAGTCGATCCCGAGCACCGTGACGGCCGGACGCGCCCAGACCCGGTCGGCGACCGTGCCGGAGCCGATGAGCTCCACCCCGTCGAGCACCTTGGCGTCCTCACGGAACGCCTGCTCCTCGTACTGCAGGCCGTCCCACGAGGAGTCGGCCGCCAGGCCGTCCACCTTCGTCGAACCGTCCTTCGCCCGCAGCGAGTCCAGGACACGGATCAGCGCCGCCAGCGCGTCGGGCGCCGCACCGCCGAACTGTCCGGAGTGCAGGTTCCCCTCGAGGGTGTCCACCTGCACCCGTACGAGCGTCATGCCGCGCAGGGTCGCGGTGACCGTCGGCAGACCCGCCCGGAAGTTGCCGGCGTCGCCGATCACGATGGTGTCTGCGGTCAGCAGCTCCGGGTGCGCCTCGGCGTACCGCTCGAGACCGCCGGTGCCCTGCTCCTCCGAACCCTCGACGATGACCTTCACATGCACCGGGACGCCGCCGTTCGCCTTCAGGGCACGCAGCGCCAGCAGGTGCATGACGACACCGCCCTTGCAGTCGGCGCTGCCCCGCCCGTACCAGCGGCCGTCGCGCTCCACCAGCTCGAACGGAGGCGTCGTCCACGCCGCTTCGTCCAGCGGCGGCTGCACGTCGTAGTGCGCGTACAGCAGGACCGTCTTCGCGCCCTCGGGCCCCGGCAGATAGCCGTACACCGACTGCGTGCCGTCCGGGGTGTCGAGCAGTGCCACGTCCTCGAAGCCCTCGGAGCGCAGGGCGTCCGCGATCCAGTTCGCCGCGCCCTCGCTCTCGCTCCGCGGAAACTGGTCGAAGTCCGCCACCGACTTGAAGGCCACCAGCTCGGCGAGCTCCGCCTTCGCCCGGGGCATGAGCGAGGCGACGGTCTCGGCGACCGGATTCGACGACATGGGCACGCTCCTTGTGGGTGCGACGTTGTACTTCTGTGTACAGATGATCGAGTGATGCGGACTGGTGTACAGGACGCATCCGTTGCAGATCCTCCCACAGCGGCCTGCGGCGATGCCCGCCGTAGGATGCGGGGGACAGGTGCGGCAGACGGCTGGACTGGGAGCAGTAGACCAACGTGAGCAGCGAGAACTCTCCGGCGGACGACGAGCGGCGTGCGGCGGACGACGAACAGCAGGTGTGGGACGTCGTGGTCGTCGGCGCGGGACCGGCCGGCGCCTCGGCCGCCTACGCGGCAGCGGTCGCGGGACGCAGCGTCCTGCTGCTGGAGAAAGCCGAACTGCCCCGCTACAAAACCTGCGGCGGCGGCATCATCGGTCCCTCGCGCGACGCGCTGCCACCCGGCTTCGAGCTGCCGTTCAAGGACCGGGTGCACGCGGTCACCTTCTCGATGGACGGCCGGTTCGCCCGCACCCGGCGCTCCCGGCACATGCTGTTCGGGCTGATCAACCGCCCCGAGTTCGACCAGCAGCTCGTCGAGTTCGCGCAGAAGGCCGGCGCCGAACTACGCACGGGAGCCACCGTCTCGCGGGTCGAGCAGCACGGTTCGGCGGTGCCGGACCGGCGCACCGTCGCCGTGGTCCTTCAGGGCGGCGAGACGATCCTGACGCGCGCGGTGGTCGGCGCCGACGGCAGCGCCAGCCGCATAGGAGCGCACGTCGGGGTGAAGCTCGACCAGGTCGATCTGGGCCTGGAGGCCGAGATCCCGGTGCCGGAGACGGTCGCCGAGGACTGGCGCGGGCGCGTCCTGATCGACTGGGGCCCCATGCCCGGCAGTTACGGATGGGTCTTCCCCAAGGGCGACACGCTCACCGTCGGCGTGATCTCCGCGCGCGGCGAAGGCGCGGCCACCAAGCGGTACTTGGAGGACTTCATCGCCCGGCTCGGTCTCGCTGGCTTCGAACCGTCCATCTCCTCGGGCCACTTGACGCGCTGCCGGGCCGACGACTCCCCGTTGTCGCGCGGCCGGGTGATCGTCTGCGGCGACGCGGCCGGACTGCTCGAACCCTGGACCCGTGAGGGCATCTCGTTCGCCCTGCGTTCCGGACGGCTCGCGGGCGAGTGGGCGGTACGGATCGCCGAGGCCCACGACGCGGTGGACGCCCGCCGGCAGGCACTGAACTACGCCTTCGCGATCAAGGCGGGGCTCGGGGTCGAGATGAGCGTCGGCAAGCGCCTGCTCGCGGCCTTCGAGCGTCGCCCCGGCATGTTCCACGCCGGTCTCACCGGCCTGCGCCCGGTGTGGAAGGCGTTCACGGGCATCACCCGCGGTTCCACCACGCTGGGGGAGATCATCAGGACCCACCCGGCGGTCGGGCGCGCCCTGACCGCCCTGGACCGCAGGACCCCGGCGGCCGGGGGAGCGGAGGACTAGGGCGTGTTGCGAAAGTCTCGTCGTTCGCCCGGCAGGCGGGACTTTCGCAACACGCCCTAGGCGGGGGCGGCCCGGTCGCAGCCGGGGCTGTGACCGGGTGCCGCTCGGACCACGGCTGGTGCGGTTTGGGCCACGGCTGGTGTCGCATGGACCACGGCCGGGTGCGCCTGGGACCGGTTGGGGCATCGTCGGCGGCGGGCCGGGCGCGGCTGGCCAGGTCGGGTGCCACGGGGGGCGTGGCGGAGACGGCCGGTGTCGGCCGTCTCCGGTTGTGATGCCGGGCCGGACGGCCGCGGCCGGCCTCAGTTGGTGACCGTGATCCGGAAGACCGGGTGGTCGGGAGCGATGCGCCGCAGCTCCTCGTCGGACGAGTCGGGGCCTACGCCGCCGAAGAACACCCCCACCTCGGCCTTCCAGCGCTTGAGGTACGCGCGCAGCAGCGGCACCTTGTCGTCGTCGGCGACCTCCACGGCGGTGAAGGTGTCGACCTTCTTGCCCAGGCGCAGCTCGCCGCCGCCGGCCGCCCGCATGTTGTGCGTCCACTGGACATGTCCGCGGGGCGCGAGGAGGTACTGCTCGCCGTCCACGGTGAGCAGGTTGACCGGAGTGGTCCGCCACTCGCCGCTCTTGCGGCCGCGGACGGCCAGGACGCGCGAGCCCCAGACGCTGAGTCCACGCCGCGTGATCCAGGCGACGGCGCGGTTGAAGACGTTGACGGTGAACCAGCCGGGCTTCTGGACGTGAGTGGACACGGTTACCTCTCGGGGTCTGCGTGGTCTGCGTGGGCTGTGAGGCTTATGGGGGTCTGCGGGTGGTGCGTGTTCTGCGGGGCGCGTGGCGTCCGTGAGTCGTGTGGTGGCGAGAGCGCCGATCTGTTTTGTGAGCACTGCTCTCGCTTGAGAAGAGTCTGCACCGGATCGGTGCTCCCGCGCAAGAGCAGTGCTCTCGTTTTTGTGCGCCGCTCTCATGTGTGTCTGCCGATCGCATCTCAGAGCATTGATCTATTTTCGGATCGCCGCTCTCGTTTGTGTGCAGTGCTCTGAAAACGTGGGACACTGCACCGTATGAGTACCGCGCGAGGGGCACGTGCCCGAGCCAGGATCGAGGTCACGGCGGCCATCAAGGACGAGGCGCGCAGACAGCTCGCCGCCGAGGGAGCCGCCAAGCTCTCGCTGCGGGCCGTCGCCCGGGAACTGGGGATGGTGTCCTCGGCGCTCTACCGCTACTTCCCCAGCCGGGACGACCTGCTAACCGCGCTCATCATCGATGCCTACGACTCCCTCGGCGAGGCCGCCGAGTTCGCGCACGCCGAGGTGGCCGCCGCCGGCCCCCGCGAGCGCTGGGTCACCGTGTGCACGGCGGCGCGGCGCTGGGCGCTGGGGCATCCGCACGAGTACGCGCTCATCTACGGCTCCCCCGTCCCCGGGTATGTCGCGCCGCAGGAGACCGTTCCGGCCGCGTCCCGGGTCGGGCTCCTCCTGATCGGGATCGTCCGGGACGCGCACCGGGGCAGGGGGCTGGCCCGGACACCGCTGCCCGCCGGGCTGAAGACCGAGGCGGGGCGGATGGCCGCCGAGCTCGCCCCGGATCTGCCGGCCGAGGTGGTGGTGGCACTCGTGGCCTCGTGGGCGCAGCTCTACGGACTGATCGGGTTCGAACTGTTCGGCCAGTTCAACAAGGTGGTGGAGGACCGGGAACCCTTCTTCCGGCATGCCGCCGGGCGGCTCGCGCACGACGTGGGGCTCGTTTACCCGGAGCCGGGCGAGACGGCGGGCGGGCCGCACTCGGCCTAGGGCCTGGGCCTGTCTGCCCCTCCCGTCTGCCGGGCGGCACTCGGCCGCGCCGGGCAGCGCTCGGCCTGGACCTGGTCGGGCTGCACTCCGCGCAGATCCCGGGCCGCGCCGCCCTCGGCGAGCCCCGGCCGGGCGGCGCCTCCGCCGGAACGCCGCTCGGATCGCACCTTGGTCAGCCGGCACCCCGCCCCGTCGTACTCCGTGGGGAGTACGGGTGATCACCTCGCCCGGCGGACGCCGTCGTCGCGGCCTGGCGTCTAGCGTGACGGGCATGGAAGAGCAGCGCACACCCGCGGCGCCGGCGTGGGGCGGTCCGCCGCGCCGGTGGCAGGGGCACCCGGGGTGGGACCGCTGGAGTGACGAGGAGCGCCGCGCGCGCTGGCCCTGGCGTTCCACGCTGTTCCTGACCGCCTTCGTGCTCGTCGGCTCCGGCTTCGCGGCCCACGCCCAGCACGCCGACCGGCTCGCCCTCGATCCCTTCTCCCGGGCGCTCCTGGTGGCAGGTTCCGGTCTGCTGCTCTGGCGTCAGCGGTACCCCGTGTTCGTCGTGTTCGGCACGGCCGCGGTGGCCCTCGTCTACGTGGGCGCGGGATATCCGTACGGGCCGGTCTTCCTCCCCGTCGCGGTGGCCTGCTTCAGTGCCGTGGTCGCGGGACACCGCCGGGCGGCCTGGACGGCGGTCGGCCTGCTGTGGGCGGGCCACCTCCTGATCGCGCACTGGCTCTACCGCACACTGCCGCCGACCGGCGACCACGCCCCGTCGTGGATGCAGGAGATCGGCATCGCCACCTGGGTGGTGGCGGTGGTGGCGCTGGCGGAGCTGGTACGGGTGCGCCGGGAGCAGTGGAGCCGGGAAAGGGCCGAGCGCGCCCAGGCCGCCCGGCGTCGCGCCGACGAGGAGCGGCTGCGGATCGCCCGGGAACTGCACGACGTACTGGCGCACAGCATCTCGGTCATCAACGTCCAGGCCGGAGTCGGTCTCGCGCTCCTCGACTCCGACCCCGAACAGGCCCGTACGGCGCTCACCACCATCAAGGCGGCCAGCAAGGAGGCGCTCGGCGAGGTCCGGCAGGTTCTCGACACCCTGCGGGCGCCGGGTGAGGCGCCGCGCGCGCCCGCTCCCGGGCTCGACCGGCTGCCCGAACTGGTCGAGCAGGCGGCGAGCGCCGGGCTGACGGTCGAGATCGAGGGCGAGGTCCCGGCGCCGGCCCCCGGTACCGATCTGGCCGCGTTCCGCATCGTCCAGGAGGCGCTCACCAACGTCGTACGGCACTCGGGGTCGCGCCGGGCACGGGTGCGGTTCGATCACGAACGGGGTGTGCTGCGACTGCGGATCGACGACGACGGGCCCGCCACCGGAGCGGAGGCGGGCGGAAGCGGCAACGGACTCGCGGGGATGCGGGAGCGGGCGGCCGCCCTCGGTGGCACGATCGAGGCCGGTCCGCGTGACGACGGAGGGTTCCGCGTGCTGGCCGTGCTGCCGTGGAAGGCCAAGGAGGAGAACCGGTGATCCGCGTACTGCTCGCCGACGACCAGTCGCTGGTCAGGGCCGGGTTCAAGGCGTTGCTCGACGCGCAGCCGGACATCGAGGTGGCCGGGGAGGCCGCCGACGGCGAGCAGGCGCTGCGCGCTGTGCGCGAACTGCGCCCGGACGTCGTCCTGATGGACATCCGGATGCCCGCGCTCGACGGCCTCGCCGCCACCCGCCGCATCACCGGCGACGCGGACCTCGGGGACGTGAAGGTGGTCATGCTCACCACGTTCGAGCTCGACGAGTACGTCTTCGAGGCCATCCGCTCCGGCGCGTCCGGGTTCCTGGTCAAGGACACCGAACCCGAGGAACTGCTGCGCGCGGTAAGGGCGGTGGTCGACGGCGACGCCCTGCTCTCGCCCGGGGTGACGCGGCGGCTGATCTCCGAGTTCGCGGCCCGTTCCAAGGAGCCCGAGTCGGCGACGGCCCTGGCCGAACTCACCGACCGGGAAAGGGAGGTGATGGCGCTGGTCGGCATCGGACTCTCGAACGACGAGATCGCGCGCCGTCTGGTCGTCAGTCCGCTCACCGCCAAGACCCACGTCAGCCGGACGATGGTGAAGCTGGGGGCCCGTGACCGGGCCCAACTGGTCGTGCTCGCCTATGAGTCGGGGTTGGTGCGGCCCGGCTGGCTGGGCTGAGCCGGGGTGCCGTGCCGGTGGAAGCGGTAGAGCACGGTCGCGACCCGGAGGGGGAAGAGGGTGGCTGCCAGGACGCCGCCGGCCGTCACCAGGGCGTGGACCGTGCCCGGTGACAGCGGCAGGAAGAGGGCGGGTCCGGCGACGAAACCGGAGGCGACCGCGGCGACGAACGCCGCGCTGGCGAGGGCGTACCCGATCTCGACGGTGGCGGCGTCCCGCTGCGCCTGACTGCGCCGTTCCTCTGTTCTGTCCGTACCGTTGCGACAACTGTCCTTGTATGCCCCGTTGTTGTTCATGAAGTGAGTCAACAGTCGTGCGCCCGGAGGGGCAAGTTCCCCCGCCGGGCGCATCGTTCGGACCGTCAGTGATCGCGTGCGGCGACCGGTTCCGCCACCGGGTCCGCCGTGGTGAGCCCCGCCGCGACAGACTGACCGTCGTGTCCGGGCACTGCGGACCGGCCCGACCCGGCGACCACGACGGATTCGTGCCGCCGCCGGGTGCGCAGGCCGGGCAGGGTGATCAGCAGGCCCGTCAGGGCGATGCCGGTCACCACCATCAGGCCGGTCCGGTAGCTGTCGAGGACGTCCTGGGGGGAGGCGCCCGCGGAGGAGCTCGCGGTCACGACGGCGGTCACGACCGCGAGGAAGAGCGCGCCGCCGACCTGTACGGAGGTGTTGAGCAGGCCCGAGACCATGCCCTGCTCGTGGTCGTCGACGCCGTTGGTCGCCTGGATGTTGAGGGACGGGAAGACCAGGGCGCACGCGGCGCCGATCAGCAGCATGGTCGGCAGGATCAGGGTCGCGTAGACCGGGTCGAGGTCGACGCGCAGGAAGAGGGCGTACCCGGCGACCATCAGGGCGAAGCCGGCCGCGATCAGCCGCGGGGTGCCGAACCGGTCGACGACGGCCCCGACCTTCGTGGAGGACAGCGCCACCAGCGCGCCGGCCGGGAGGAAGGCGAGCGCCGTGTGCAGCGCCGACCAGCCGAGCAGCGACTGCATGTACAGCGTGACCAGGAACTGGAAGCCGACGTACGAGCCGAAGAACGCCATCGCGCCGAGCTGGGCCCGGATCTGGCTGCCGGAGCGCAGCACGCCGAGCCGGATCAGCGGGCTCGGGCTGCGGCGCTCGACCCGGACGAAGACGGTGAGCAGCACGGCGACGGCGAGGAAGGACAGCAGGGTCCGGGCCGATCCCCAGCCGGCCTCGGGCGCCTGGACGACCGTGAAGACGAGCAGCAGCATCGAGGCGGTGCCCAGGACGGCGCCCGGGATGTCGTAGCCGCCGTGGTTCCTCTCGCGCTCGCTGCGCGGGATGAGCCGGAGGCCGGCGAACAGGGCGGCGACGGCGATGGGCGCGGGGAGCAGCATGGTCAGCCGCCAGCTCGCCTCGGTGAGCAGGCCGGACAGGACCAGGCCCATGGAGAAGCCGGTGGCGGCGCAGGTGGTGTAGATCGAGAGCGCGCGGTTGCGCAGCGGGCCCTCGGCGAACGTCGTGGTGATGATCGACAGGCCCGCGGGCGCGGTGAACGCTGCGCTCAGTCCCTTGATGAAGCGGCTGGCGATCAGGAGCGGGCCGGAGTCCACGAGTCCGCCGAGCAGGGAGGCGAGCGCGAACACCGCGAGGGCCACGAGGAACACCTGGCGTCGGCCCAGCAGGTCGGCGGTGCGTCCGCCGAGGAGCAGCAGACCGCCGTACCCCAGGATGTAGCCGCTGACGACCCATTGCAGGGTCGCGGTGGAGAGGTCGAGTTCGGAACCGATGGACGGCAGGGCCACGCCGACCATCGACACGTCCAGCGCGTCCAGGAACATCGCGGCGCAGAGCACGAGGAGGGTGCCCCACAGCCGGGGAGTCCAGCGGCCCGGCGCGGGGTGGGTGAGCGGAGAGGTCATGGGGACGACAGTACATGCACATGCATTCAATGCAAGCGCATTTAATTCCGATGCAACAAACTCGGTTCTTTGCTACGGTGCGGGCATGGCGGGCGAGAATGCCGAGCGAGGGCTCGTGGACCGGTGGCGCGACATCCTGACGGTGCACGCGCGGACCGTTTGTGAACTCGACCGTGAGCTGCATCCCCATGGCCTGGGGGCCAGTGACTTCGAGGTCCTGGACCTGCTGATCGCGGGCACCGCGGCGGACGGCGGTGCCGGTTTCCGCGTGCAGGAGATCTCCGAGCGGGTCCATCTCAGCCAGAGCGCGCTGTCCCGGCTGATCGGACGCCTGGAGAAGGACGGCCTCGTGACGCGGGGGATGTGCCCCGAGGACCGGCGGGGTGTGCGGGTCTGTCCCACGCCGAGGGGACGTGAACTGCACGGCGAGGTACTGCCGTTGCAGCGGGCGGTCCTGGCGCGGATGCTGGCGGGGGACCGGACGGCGTCCGGCGGGTGAGCGTGTTTCCCGGCCGGTGCCGGCCGGTGCCGGGGAGGGGGGAGGGCTCGGCCCGCCGAACTCGAACGAAGGCCCCGCTCGGCCGGCCGTCGCGAAGGCCCCGCTCGACAGGCTGTCCCGAAGACCCCGCTCGACCAGCCGTTCCGAAGGCCTCGCTCCGCCGGTCGAACCTGGCCGGAGACCCCGTTCGGCCGGCCGTCCCGGGGGCCCGGCCTCCGGGACACGTCTCGACTCCAGGTGATACCCAGGCCCTGGACGAGCCTCAGCTCCAGTTGATCGCGGACTTCTCCCGCCACAGCGCGGCGAGCGAGGTGTCGCCCGACACGGCCGGGAACGGGACGCGGTTCCACAGGGCCATGTACAGGTCCGCGGCCGGTCCCGCCAACTCGCAGTCCGCCTCGCTCACTTCGGCGGTGTCCTGGCCGGTGACGGGACGGCCGGCGCGTTCGGCGCGCGGCGGTTCGGACGACAGGCGTACGGTCCACACGGTGTCCGGGCGGTCCGTGACGCGTACCCGCAGCACGCGGGGCTCCTCGGTGCGGACCGCGCTCTTCTCGCGCGCGTGGAACCCGAGCAAAAGTTCGTCGATGCCGTCGACGGCGAAGTCCGGCGCGACGGGGGTGGGGTCCCCGCCGAGTGCCGACTCGGCGTCGACGCGGTGCACCGTGGTCTCGTGCGCCTGTCGGCGGGCCCAGAAGGCCAGCGGCGAGGGCGCCGGCAGGAAGCTCCAGCACTGGACGTCGGGGGACGCGTCGGACAGCGTGTCCACGAGCCGGCGGTGGCCTTCGCGGAACCAGGCGAGCAGTTCGTCGTGGTCGAGGTCCGGCAGACCGCCGTCCGGGTGGTACGAGGAATGCCCCTCGGCGATGAACGCGGTGGCCCAGCGGTGGACCATGCCCGTGTGCCGCAGCAGATCCCTCACCCGCCAGCCCGCACAGGTCACCACGGCGGCGTCGACTCCCGCCTTCTCCGCGGCGGCGGCCAGCGCACGGCCTTCCCGGTCCAGGGTTTCCACGTACTCCCGAATCTCCATGCCGAGAGTGTGCCCCACGCGGGTGCGACGGCGGGCAGGTCGCACGGAGTGTGAGACGGGCAGGGGGAGTTGAACGAGCCGGCCCCGGCGGCTCTCCGGGGCGAAACCGGCTCCGCGGGCTCATGGCGAGAGTCCCGCGGAGCCGGTTTCGCTCCGTGGCGGCACGTGTCACCCGACGGCGGCGCGGCGCGTCGCGAAGCCGATCAGCGCGGCCACGGCCGCCAGTACCGCGACGCTCGTGAGCGCCGTCGGCAGGGAGTACCAGTCGGCCATGAACCCGATCGCGGGCGGCCCGAGCAGCAGGCCCCCGTACCCGAGGGTGGAGGCGACGGCGACCCCGCTCGCTCCGGCGAGCGCCCCGGCCCGGTCGACCGCCACGGGGAAGATGTTGGCGAGACCGAGTCCGGTGACGGCGAATCCGAGGAGCACCGCCCAGACGGAGGGGGCGAGGGAGCCGAGCAGCATGCCGAGCGAGGCCGTCGTGCCGCCGATCACCAACGTGCGGGTCCGGCCCAGCCGTTCGAGCAGCGCCGTCCCGCTGAGCCGGCCGATCGTCATCGCGAGGGCGAAGCACGCGTACCCGGCGGCGGCGATCGCCGGATGGGCGTCCAGGTCCTGTTCGAGGTGGAGCGCGCCCCAGTCCGCGAGCGCGCCCTCACCGTAGGCGGTGCACAGCGCGATCAGTCCGAAGACCACCACCAGGCCGCGGGTGCGGGCGCTCACGAGCGGCTGCCCGGCGGAACCCTCGCGCCGTTCGCGATCCGGCGACGACGGCACCTCCTGACGCAGCAGCGAGCGTCCCGCGACAGCGGTGACGAGCAGGCCGACGACGGCGATCGCGAGGAGATGGCGTGCCGGTGACAGGTATCCGGCCACCAGGCCGCCGAGACCCGCCCCGAGCATCCCGCCGAGACTGTAGGCCGCGTGGAAACTGGGCATGACCGGGCGTCGCAGCGCGGCGACGAGATCGACGGCCGCGCTGTTCATGGCGACGTTGGCACCGCCGTACGCCGCTCCGAAGAGCAGCAGGATCAGCCCGAGGGCGGTCACCGAGCCGGCGTACGGGGGCAGGATGACGCTCAGCGACAGCAGTGCCGCGCAGGCCACGGTCACCGGGTGGCTGCCGAACCGCCGGCAGAGCCGTCCCGTGAGCATCATGGTGATCACGGCTCCGGCGGAGACGCCGAGCAGGGCGAGTCCGAGGGCTCCGGAGGAGGCGCCGGTCTGGTGCTTGATCGCGGGGATGCGGACCACCCAGCCGGCGAAGACGAAGCCGTCGAGGGCGAAGAAGGTGGTGAGGACGATACGGAGTCGGGTCAGGGAGCGATCCGGCACAACGCTGTGCGGAACCGTTTTGTTTATTAGCGGCACAAACTCACGGTAGACGTCTCCCCTGCTCGGGGCAAGGGAGACGGCGGGCCGGGGTGCGTGGGTGTGACCCGAAGAACGCGCTGGTGGGGGACGGTGGAGCGGGTGCGGACGAGGGGTGGCCCGGCGCCCGGTACGGACGAGGGGTGACGCGTCCCCGGCACGGAACAGGCGTAGCCGTTCCCGGCGCGGAAGGGTGTGACCGGGTCCCGGCGCGGAAGAGGGGCGGACGACGGGTGGCCCGGTCCCGGAACGGCGGAGGGGCGACCGGGCCCCGGTGTTCCGGGATGCCCTGTCGCCCCTCACCGGTCACCGCCCGCCGACCGGGAGATCCCGGTGGCGAGCGGTGTGCGGCTGTGGCCGTCGGCTCAGACCGCCGGAGCCGGGTACGTGGGGTACTCGACCCCGGAGACGTGCTGGACGACTCGGATGACCTGGCAGGAGTAGCCGAACTCGTTGTCGTACCAGAGGTAGAGGATCGCGTTGTCGTCCTCGACCTTGGTGGCGCCGGCGTCCACGATCGACGCGTGGCGCGAGCCGATGAAGTCGCTGGACACCGCGTCGGGGGCGCTGATGAAGTCGATCTGGCGCTTGAGCGGCGAGGTCAGCGAGACGTTGCGGAGGTAGTCCAGGACCTCCTCGCGGGTGGTCGCGCGGCCCAGGCGCAGGCTGAGGATCGCGATGGAGACGTCCGGCACCGGAACCCGGATCGAGCTGCCGGTGATCGGCGCCTTGAGGTCGGGCAGCGCCTTGGCGACCGCGGACGCGGCGCCGGTCTCGGTGATGACCATGTTGAGCGGCGCGGAGCGGCCCCGGCGGTCCGAGCTGTGGTAGTTGTCCAGCAGGTTCTGGTCGTTGGTGAACGAGTGGACGGTCTCCACGTGGCCCCGCAGGACGCCGTACTCCTCGGCCATGGCCTTGAGCGGCGGCACGATCGCGTTGGTGGTGCAGGAGGCGCAGGACAGGATCTGCTCGTCCGGCTTGATCGTGTCGTGGTTGACGCCGTGCACGATGTTCGGGACGTCGCCCTTGCCCGGAGCCGTGAGGACGACCTTGTCGATGCCGGGACGCAGGTGGTTCGACAGACCCGCGCGGTCACGCCACTTGCCGGTGTTGTCGACGAGGATGGCGTCCTTGATGCCGTACGTCGTGTAGTCGATCTCGGACGGGTCGTTCGCGTAGATGACCTTGATCTCGTTGCCGTTGGCGATGATCGTGCTGGTCGCCTCGTCGACGGTGATCGTGCCCTGGAACTGGCCGTGGATCGAGTCGCGGCGCAGCAGCGAGGCGCGCTTGACGATGTCCTGGTCGCCGCCCTGGCGCACGACGATCGCGCGCAGACGCAGGCCGTTGCCGGAGCCGGTCTTCTCGATGAGGAGCCGGGCGAGCAGGCGGCCGATGCGGCCGAAGCCGTAGAGGACGACGTCGCGTCCCTCGCGGCGCTCGATCTTGTTCTCGCCGGTGGCGCCGGCGACGGCCTCGGCGGTGAACTCCTCGACGGACAGGCCGCGGTCGTCGGCCCGGTACGTCGCGGCCAGCATGCCGATGTCGATCTGGGACGGACCGAGGTCGAGCGTGGTCAGCGTCCGCAGGAACGGCAGCGTGTCGGTGACCGACAGCTCCTCGCCGGCTATCTGCCGGGCGAAGCGGTGGGTCTTGAGGATGCTCACTACCGACTTGTTCACCAGGGAACGGCTGTGCAGCAGGACGGTGACGTCATGCTCCCGGTGCAGCCTCCCGATGATCGGGATCATCGATTCCGCGATCTCTTCGCGGGTCTTCCAGTTGGTGAACGCGTCGTCGTTGACAGTCACAGGAATCATCTTTCGAGCTAGGCGGCGCTCATATGGTAACCGGCCCTCTCTTCTGATCGCCGAGGGGGTTCCCTGTGCGCCGGCTGAGGAGTGCGGAGCGGGCTCCCGCCCGGGGGAATGGGGGTGTGGAGGGCAGCGTGAGGAAGGCTGGCGGGGCCCGAAATGCCTGGTCAGGGCTGGTGTGCCGGCTCCGATGGTCGGCCAGCCCGTGGGCCGTCACGGCCGGACAGGCTCGTGCCTCCAGCCGGAGGGCGGTGGTTGCCGGGATCTGCCGGCCGGAGGGCGGTGGTTGGTGAGGCCCGGTGCTCAGGCGGTGGCAGTCGGCGGGTTCGGGTGGGAGTGCGGGCGGGTCATACGGCCATGACCTCGATGCCCGCCTCCTCGAAGCGGCGGATCGTCCCGGGGTCCGCCGCCGTGTCCGTGACGAGGGTGTCCACCGACGTGGTCGAGCAGATCCGTGCGAAGGCGCGCTGCCCCAGCTTGCTGGAGTCGGCGGCGACGATCACGCGCTCGGCCCGCTCGCACAGCAGGCGGTTGATCGCGGCCTCCGCCTCGTCGTGGGCGGCCGCCCCGTGCTCGGCGTCGAACGCGACCACGCCCAGCACCGCGACGTCCAGGGTGATCTGCTGGAGCACGGCGTCAGCCAACGGCCCGATCAGTTCGTACGACTGCGGGCGGGCGACGCCTCCGGTCAGCACGATCTTGAACTGGGGGCGCACGGCTAGCTCGTTCGCGATGTTCAGCGCGTTCGTCACCACGGTCAGTGCGGGGGAGCCCGAGGTCAGGTCCGGGCGAACGGCCAGGGCGCGGGCCACCTCGGTCGTCGTGGTGCCGCCGGTGAGGCCCACCGCCTCGCCGGGGGTGATCAGGTCGGCCACCGCCTTCGCGACCCTCTGCTTCTCCGAGGCGCGCCGCGCGGTCTTGTAGCGCAGGGGCAGTTCGTACGAGACGCCGTGGACGACCGCTCCGCCCCGGGTGCGCACGAGCATCTGCTGCTCGGCGAGCTGGTCGAAGTCGCGCCGGATCGTCGCCGCGGAGACCTCAAGCCGCGCGGCCGCCTCCTCGACGTCCAGGCGGCCCTGCTCCACCAGCAGTTCCAGCAGCGCCTTCCACCGGGCGTCCCGCGACATCAGGGCCCTCCGTTCCTCGGTCCTCCGTGACCTTAACGCACCGTATCCCCGAGCTCGATGCTTGATTGTGCTCGAAAGCTCGCTATATCTTGCAGAAACAAGCATCCACGGGAGGGGTACGGCATGACGCATGTCGAGGACGAGCTGAGCAGCCAGCCCGAGTGCTGGATCCGCGCCGCCGAAGAGGCGCCCGCGCACAAGTCCGCGCTGCCGGCGGAGGGGGAACGGGTCGCGATCGTGGGGTGCGGCACGTCGTACTTCATGGCGCAGGCCGCCGCCGTGCTGCGCGAGCAGTCCGGGCAAGGGGAGTCGGATGCCTTCGCGGCCTCGGAGTTCCCCGCCGGCCGGTCGTACGACCGTGTGGTCGCCCTGACCCGTTCGGGGACGACCACCGAGGTGCTCGAACTGCTCGGACGGCTGCGCGGGCGCGTGCGCACCACCGCCGTCACCGCCGATCCGGACACACCCGTGATGACGTCCGCGGACGACGTCGTCGTGCTCGGCTTCGCCGACGAACGCTCCGTCGTGCAGACCCGTTTCGCGACCACCGCCTTCACCCTGCTCCGCGCCCATCTGGGCCTGCACGAGGACGGCGTCGTCGCGGACGCCCGCACCGCGCTCGAGGCCCCGCTGTCCGAAGAGCTCGTCGGCTGCTCGCAGTTCACCTTCCTCGGGCGCGGCTGGACCGTCGGGCTCGCCAACGAGGCCGGGCTCAAGATGCGGGAGGCGTCCCTCGCCTGGACCGAGGCCTACCCGGCGATGGAGTACCGGCATGGTCCCATCAGCATCACGACCGACGGCACCGCCACCTGGGTGCTCGGTGAGGCGCCCGAGGGGCTGGCCGGACAGGTCCGGGAGACGGGCGGCCTCTGGGTGGACGGCGGCCTCGACCCGCTCGCCGAACTCGTGCGCGTCCAGCGCCTCGCCGTCGCCGTCGCCGCTCTCCGCGGTCTGGACCCCGACCGGCCCCGCCACCTCACCCGCTCGGTGATCCTCGGTCACTGACCGCGCGCGGCCGAGGCCGCCGGCGCGGCCACCTCACCGCACTCACTGAGGCCCACCCAAGCCGTCGAGCCGCCACCGAGCCGCCGAGCCGACGGGGCCCGTCGGGGCGCCAACGGCGAAGGACCCGTCCGATCCCCCATGGAGCAGGAGGAGTTGTGCCCCTCGCAGCAACCGGTGACCTGGTCGCCCGGGCCGCCGCGGCCCGGACCGCCGTCGCCGCGTTCAACGTCATCACCCTGGAACACATCGAAGCCGTCATAGCCGGGGCGGAATCGGCCGCGGCGCCCGTCGTCCTCCAAGTCAGCGAGAACGCGGTCAGATTCCGCCGCGGACGGCTGCTCCCGCTGGCCCGGGCCGCGACCGCCGCCGCCGAACGGGCCTCCGTACCCGTCGCGTTGCACCTCGACCACGTACAGAGCGACGACCTGCTGCGTCAGGCGCCCGGTGCCGGGTTCGGCTCCGTCATGTACGACGCCTCGCGCCTGCCGTACGAGGAGAACCTCGCCGCGACCCGGGCCGCCGCCGACTGGGCGCACGCCCAAGGTCTGTGGATCGAGGCCGAGTTGGGTGAGATCGGCGGCAAGAACGGTGAGGCGCCGCGGGACGCCCACGCGCCCGGAGCCCGTACCGATCCCATGGAGGCCCGTGCCTTCGTCGCCGACTCCGGTGTGGACGCGCTGGCCGTCGCGATCGGCAGCTCGCACGCGATGACCACCCGGACCGCGGCCCTCGACCACGACCTCCTCAAGCGGCTGGCCGCCACACTCGCCGTGCCCCTCGTCCTGCACGGCTCCTCCGGAGTGCCCGACGCGGAGCTGCGGACGGCCGTCGCGGGCGGGATCGCCAAGGTCAACGTGGGCACCGCCCTGAACATCGCCATGACGGCCGCCATCCGTGAGTTCCTCACGGCCAGCCCCGACGCCGTGGACTCGCGGAAGTACCTGGGAGTGGGACGGGAGGCGATGGCGCGGACGGTGACGTCGCTCATCGGCACGCTGCGGGCCTGACCGCGAGCCCGGCCGCCCGGAGACGGCAGGCGCGAACCGCCCCGACACCCCGACAGATGCCCCGTACCGATGCCACCACAGCCGGATATTCGCCCCAAAGCGACCTCGCCGCGGACATGCCGTCGTTCGGAAGCAACTTTCCACACATGTGCTTTTGCACCGACGGCAGTTCGAGCGGGCGTGAAGGTGGCTAGGGTGAGCATCTATGAGGAGGCCGAAAGGGCACGGCGCGCTCGCGGGTGAACGTTCGCCCCGAAGGCCACTCGGATACGGGTGCCCCTGCCCCCATGAACGCGGGGAGCAGGGGTTTGCGGTGTTTTCGGGGCACGGCCGACGCTGGACCGGCCGCGGAACGGAGAGGGCCTTGAGCGGTCAACTTCTGGCTGATATCCGTATGCCGGCACGCGACGACGGTATGTGTACCCCGGTGAACCGGCCTTCGTCCGGAACCGGCCCGCGCCACGGCGCGTACCGTGGGCCCCGTCCGCGCCTGCGTCTGGGGCCCATGTGAACGGACTGATCTACTACTTCGCCGCGGCGGTCCTCTGGACGGGACTCGCAGCCCAGCTGCCCGACCTGCTCCGGCACCGGACGGACCCGCTCAAGCGGTCGTTCTGCGCCGTCATCCTGCTCTCGGGGCTCTGCTTCGTGCTCGGCGCCCCGCCCACCGTGATCCTCGTCAACCGCGTCACCGGCATCGCGAACATGGCGGCGCCGCTGACCTACGGCGCGGTGACCGCCTTCGGCGCGGCCTCCCTCATCCTCATCGTGCACTGGCGGGGCAGCGACCCCGTCCAGGTGCGGCGCACGGCCCGGGCCTGGCTGTTCAGCTATCTCGCGGTGATCGCCGCGGAGGGCGTCCTGTTCGCGCTGGGCGACGCACCGGTCGAACGCCGGGCCGACTTCGACACCTACTACGCCTCGACGCCGTACATCCGCGAGATGATCGTGCTCTATCTGCTGGCGCACTCGGTGGCGGCGGTGACGACGACCCTGCTGTGCTGGAGCTGGATCCGCAAGGTGAGCCGCTGGACCCGGGGCTCGCTGGTCCTGCTGGTGCTCGGCTGGCTTTTCACCAGCGCCTACGGAGTCGTCAAGTTCGTCGCCCTGACCGCTCATTGGCTCGGCCACCGCTGGGACGGCCTCAGCACCAGTGTCGCCCCGCTGGTGGCCGTCGGCTCCTGTCTCGCCTCGGCCGGCTACATCCTGCCCCTCGTCGGCCCGCGCATCGACTCGGCGGTCACCTTCGTGCGCCTGCGCCCGCTGTTCCGGCTGCTGGCGGGACCGACCGGCCGTCGGCGCTGTGTCACTGAGCTTTCCTGGCGGACGCTCGGCGACGTCGAACTGCGGCTCACCACCCGCGAGACCGCCATCCGCGACGGCCTGAGGCGGCTCGCCGGACAGCTCGACGACCAGGTACGCAGCCGGGCCTGCCGGGACGCGCTGGCGGCCGGATCGACAGCCGCCGAGGCGGAGACGATCGGGATCGCCGCCATGGTCGCGGTGGCCGCGCTCGCCGAGACCCCGACCCCCGTCGCGCAGACCGGCACCATCGGCATCTCGGTGGGCGACGTGGACGTGGTGGTGTCGGTCAGTGCCCGGATGCGTCCGCCGGCCGCCGGTTCGCGGTCGCTGGACACGTGCCAGCCGTCGCTGCTCAGCCTGTCGAAGGCGGTGCGGACCCCGATCGTCGACGCGGCGGTCCAGTCCCGCAGGACCACGGCGGGGCAACTGTCCTGACCGCGTGGGCCGGGGGTGCGGGACGGGGTCGGCTCCAGGGGGGCGCCGGTCAGACGGCGAGCGGGCCCATGGCGTCGACGAAGGCGCTCTCCTCGAAGGTCAGCGGGGGCCCGTCCAGGGGCTCCATGACAGGACCCTTCAGCGTGGCGAGCAGCAGCTCGGTGTGCAGCAGCCGGCTCGGCTCGGCCTGGAGTGCCGCGACCTTGGACCGGGCCGCCGACACCGCGTACGAGGTGGTGGCCACGCGTGCCAGCCGACCCATGTAGGTGCTGAGCAGCCGGTCCACGAGCGAGGGGGCCCGGCCGACGACCTCCGGGAACCACTGGTCCTGGGACGTGCTGATCGCGTACGCGGCGGACACGGAACGGGCGGCCGCACGCTGCACCGCCCGGGCGAACCCGGGCGCGGTGACGTCGGTCTGCCGCAGCTGCCGGCTCAGCGCCTGCGCGCCCAGGGCCGCGACGGACATGCCCTGGCCGTGGACGGGGTTGAAGGTGGCGACGGCGTCACCGAGCACCACCAGGCCCTCGGGCATCACCGCCTTCTCGAAGTCGCGCCGCCTGTTGCGGGTGTTCCGGCTGAGGAAGACCTCGCTCAGCGGCTCGGCGCCCGATATGAGCCGGCCTATGAGCGGGTGGCGCAGGCCCAGGGCGAAATCGGTGAACCCGCCCGGGTGGGTCGTGGGTTCGGCGCCGCGGGTCCCCGACAGGGTGACCAGCCAGCGCCCGTCCTCGATCGGGACCAGGGCACCGGAACGCCCCGGCCGGGCCGTCGACGGATCCGCCTCGACCTGGACCAGCGGGAAGTTCTCCGCGCCCCTCGGGACGCGGAAGACCCGGCTGGCGCAGACGAGACCCGAGTCGACCTCGTCGGTGGGCACGTCCGTCACACCGAGGCCCTCGAGCCAGTGCTCGACCCGTGAGTTCCGTCCGCTCGCGTCGACTACCAGATCGGCCCGCAGGTCCTCCTCCAGGCCCTCGGCGAGGACGCGGACACCCGTGACGCGCTGGTCGGTGCCCAGCAGGGACAGCGCCTCGGCACGGCGGACGACGACGGGCGTGGTGCCCAGCACCGCGTCACGCAGCACCCAGTCGAACAGGTCCCGGCTGCAGCAGGTGACCAGCAGGTCCTCGGTCACGTCCGGCCAGCGCCGGTACCAGCCCTGCGGGCCGAAACCCAGCGTGCCGGTCAGGGACTGCTCGCGCGCGCCCGCGGCGAGCAGACGGCCGTGCACGTCCGCCACCGGAAGCAGTTCCCGGATGGCGTCCCGTCCGCTGGGCAGCAGCACATGGGCGTGCCGCGCCTGCGGCAGCCACTTGCGCGGGGCCGGTCTGTCCGGCAGGTCGTCGCGCTCCAGGACGATCACCTCGTCCATGGAGCGGAACAGGGCGGCGGCGGCGAGCATGCCGGCGACGCTCCCGCCGATGACGACAGCGCGGCGCGACATGGTTCCCCCTGGTGTCCGTGGTGATCGGCATCACTCTACGGTCGTATCCGCCGGTGTCCAGGGGTGATCAAAAAGTGAGGGAATTCTGTCCGTGGTGCGGAGTTTGGGCGTCCCTCGCGAGCCCGGCGAGGGCCGGCCCGGCCTCCTGTTCCGGGCCGCCGGCCTACCGTCCGGTGTCCTTCTTCACGGCCCGGAGGATCACGAACTTGGCGTCACCGGCGACCAGTTCGCTGTTGCCGAAGAGGCGTCGCAGCTTCAGGTGATAGCCCAGGTGACGGTTGCCGATGACCCACAGCTCGCCGCCCGGCCGCAGCGTGCGCCGCGCGTCGGAGAACATCCGCCAGGCGGTCGTGTCCGTCGTCGCCTGGTGGGAGTGGAACGGGGGATTGTTCAGGACGAGGTCGACGCTGCCGGACGGGACGCCCTCCAGTCCGTCGGCGACCCGGAACTCGGCCCTCCCGTCGGCGTTCGCCCGGTACGTCGCCTCCGCCGAGGCCACCGCCTGGTAGGACTCGTCCGCGAAGAGCACCTCGGCCTCGGGATTGGCCAGCGCCACGGCGGTGCCGAGCACACCGTTGCCGCAGCCCAGGTCCACGACCCGCTCGGCGCCCCGGCTGCGCGGCAGGTGCGACAGGAAGAAGCGGGTGCCGATGTCGAGGCGGTCGGCGCAGAAGACGCCCGCGTGGTTGACGACGGTGCGGCCGGACACCGGGCCGACGTCGTCCGGCAGGCGGTAGCTGTAAGGCCAGGGGTTGGACTTCCGGGCGATCCCCTGGAGCGGGGTGCAGAAGATCAGCCGGGCCTTCTTCTCGGCCAGCGACGTACGGGTCGGACCGAGGATGCGCTCGAACAGGTGCAGCGTCGAGGTGTGGATCTCCTTGACCATCCCGGTGCCGACGACGACCGTCCCCTCGTGCACGCCGGGCGCCAGCCGGTGCAGCTGGTCCTCCAGCAGGGCGAGGCTCTTCGGCACCCGCACGAGTAGGACGTCGATCCGCTCGGGGGGCGGGTCCTGGGTCGTCAGGAGCCGCGGTCCGGACGGGTCGGCCCCGGCCCGCTCCAGGTTGGCGCGGGTCGCCTCCCGCGCCAGATGGGAGTCGGTGATCTGCGTCGGCCGCCGCTCGGCGAGGGCCGTGGTGAGCGCGCCCCACCGGTCGCCGACGATCACGACGGAACCCGTCAGCGGGATCTCGCTCTCCGCCAGGTGCCGCAGCAGATACGAGTCGGCGGCGTCCCAGGCCCGCAGCCGGTCGCGGGGGTCCTCGGGAAAGCGGGCGAGCTCGTACTCGCCCCAGGGTGTCGTCATCCGGTCGTTCATGGTGGCTCAAGGCTAAGGGACCCGGCCGCCCCGGGTGCGCGAGGATGGGGGCATGTCGATGGACGCGGAGCTGTTCCCGCGCGGCAGGACGGTGGTGGCGCCCGGTGCCGTGCACCTGCCCGACTGGCTGGACGCGGGACGCCAGCGGCGGCTCCTTCAGGCCTGCCGCGACTGGGCCCGCCCGCCCGCGGGCCTGCGCACGGTCCACACCCCCGGCGGCGGGACGATGACCGCGCGGCAGGTGTGTCTCGGCTGGCACTGGTATCCGTACGGCTACGCGCGGACCGTGGTCGACGGCGACGGATCGCCGGTGAAGCCCTTCCCCGACCGACTCGCCGGGCTGGCCCGGGAAGCTGTCACGGACGCCCTCGGAGCCGAGGCCCTCGCCGCAGGGGCGTCCGCCGCGTACGACATCGCCCTGATCAACTTCTACGACGGCGACGCCCGCATGGGCATGCATCGGGACAGCGACGAATCGTGCGACGCGCCGGTCGTGTCGCTGAGCCTGGGCGACACCTGTGTCTTCCGGTTCGGCAACACGGAGACCCGCACCCGGCCCTACACCGACGTCGAGCTGCGCAGCGGCGACCTCTTCGTGTTCGGGGGCCCGTCACGGCTCGCGTACCACGGGGTCCCGAAGGTGTACGCGGGCACGGCGCCCCCGGAGTTGGGGCTGACCGGGCGGCTGAACCTCACGCTCCGGGCCGGCGGCTTCCCGCCCGGGGCGGCACCGTAGGGGCAAGCGCTCCCACGGCCGGGCGGTGGCGCCGTGACCGGGCGGGCCCCGCGCGAGCGGATCATGGGAGGATCGCCTTCATGAACGGCAAGGCGGGCCCCCGGACGGCGGGGGATGGCAGCACGCGGACACGGCTCGACCGGGGGCGCGGAGCGCTCGGACCGGCGCTGGAACTGGTGCACACCGGCCGGGCGCCGACACGTGCCGTACTGACCGCCGAGCTGGGCGTCACCCGGGCGACGGCGGGTGCGGTGGCCGCCGAACTGGAGGCCCTCGGGCTGATCAGGGTCGACGCGCGGCCGGGCGCCGCCGCCGGTTCCCAGGGGCGGCCCTCGCACCGGCTGGAGGTCGCCGACGACGGGCCCGTCGCGCTGGCGGCGCAGGTGCACGCCGACGGCTTCCGGGCCGCGCTGGTCGGTCTCGGCGGCCGGATCGTCGCGACCGCGCCCGGCTGCGAGACCGTCGACGCCGACCCCGCGAAGGTGCTCGGCTCGGTGGTCGACGCGGGCGCGGAACTGCTCCGGGAGACCGGGCGCCGCTGTGTGGGTGCCGGGCTCGCGGTCCCGTCGGCCGTCGCCGAGCCCGAGGGGCTGGCGCTCAATCCCCTGCACCTGGCCTGGCCCGCCGGCTCACCCGTCCGGGAGATCTTCGCCGAGCGGGTACGCGCGGCCGGGATCGACGGGCCGGCGTTCGCCGCCAACGACGTCAACCTCGCGGCCCTCGCCGAGCACCGGCACGGAGCGGGCCGGGGTGCCCGCGACCTGCTGTGCGTGGCCACCGGACATCGGGGCGTCGGCGGCGCGCTGGTGCTCGACGGCCGTCTGCACACCGGCAGTTCGGGGCTCGCCCTCGAAGTCGGCCACCTCACGGTCAATCCCGAGGGACGCCCCTGTCACTGCGGAAGCCGCGGCTGCCTCGACGTCGAGGCCGACCCGCTGGCCTTCCTGACCGCGGCCGGCCGGACCCCGGGCCCCGAGGTGTCGCTGCTCCAGCAGTCCAACGAACTGATCCGCGACGAGAGCGCCGATCCGGCCGTGCGCACGGCCATCGAGGCGCTGATCGACCGCCTCGGCCTCGGCCTTGCGGGCCTGGTCAACATCCTCAACCCGGACCGCATCATCCTCGGCGGGCTGCACCGCGCCCTGCTGGACGCCGACCCGGACCGGCTGCGGGCCGTCGTCGCCGACCGCAGCCTGTGGGGACGCAGCGGCGGGGTGCCGATCCTCGCCTGCACCCTGGACCACAACAGCCTGGTCGGAGCGGCCGAGTTGGCCTGGCAGCCGGTACTGGACGATCCGCTCGGGGCATTGACCGGCTGACGCTCACGAGGGCCGGGCGACCGCGAAGGCACGGCCTGCGTTCTCGGTGAGGATCCGTGCCACCAGCCGCTCGCCCAGGGCGTGTTCGAGTCTCGGCCGGACGCGGCGCAGCAGATACGGCATCCCCGGCCCGCCGGCCACCGAGCGGGCCGCCGCGGTCGTGGTGTCGCCGCCGAGCAGCAGTCGCTCGCCGAAGCCGGCGTCGGCGAGTGCGCGCATCGCCTCGGGCATGCGCCAGTCGGTGGCGTGGTGGGCGCGTGAGGGGCCGTCGAAGGCGAGATAGGCGCCGGACGCGGCGGCCTCGCGCTGCACCACGGGGTCCGGGGACCGGTTGAGGTGCCCGAGGATCACCCGGTGCGCGGGCACGCCCAACTCGCCGCACAGCAGGTCGAGTACGTCGAGCGCGCCGGTGCCCAGCTCGAGGTGCACGGCGATCGGCGCCCCGGTGGCGTGGTGGGCCTCGGCTGCGGCCGTCATCGTCCAGCGGGCGTGCGCGTCCAGGGCGTGGAAGCCGCCGGCGACCTTGATGAGCCCGGCCCGGACCCCGGTCGTCCCGATGCCCGTCGTGAGCTCGGCGACGAAGACCTCGGCCGGTCTCTTGCGCAGCTCGGCCGGCAACTCGGGTGCGTAATGCGCCGCCTGGTGCAGTCCGGTCGCCGCGACGACGTGCACCCCGGTGTCACGGGAGATCCTCGGCAGGTCCGCGGCGCGCCTGCCGAGACCGTACGGAGTCCACTGGACCACGCAACCCCCGCCCTGCTCGCGGAACGCGGTCAGTTCGGCGGCCGCGGCGGCCGCGTCGCACAGCTCCTGGCCCGGGAGCACGGGGCTGGCGAAGAAGAGGTGGTCGTGCGCGTCGCACACGCCGAGGTCCTCGGGGCGCACATCGCCGAGGACGGTGCGGACCAGGGCCGGGGGAGACGTCACGACCGGCCTCCCTTCGGCGCGTCGCCCGGCGACAGCAGCGCGAGCAGGCCCCGGACCGCCGCGTCGAAGGCGGCCGGTGAACCGGAGGCGCGGGCGAGGACGTAACCGCCCTGGACGGTCGCGAGGATCGTCGCGGCGGTCTGCCCGCTGTCGAGCGAGGCCGCGAACTGCCCCTGTACCCGGCCCTCTTCGACGACGGCGGCCAGTCGTCCGCGCAGCCACGCGAGCATCTCGTCGACCGGCGCGCGCAGTTCGTCGCTCGCGATCACGTCCGGGTCCATGGTGAGCCGGCCGACCGGGCAGCCGCGCAGGACGTCGCGCTCGCGGCGCAGATACGCCTCGATGCGCTCGTACGGAGTTCCGGGCGGGCCGAGGACGTCCTCGAGGGCGGCCCGCAGCTCCTCGGCGGTGCGGCGGATCGCGGCGAGGGCCAGGTCCGGCTTGCCGCTGAAGTGGTGGTACATGCTGCCCTGCCCAGCTCCCGCGCGCTCCAGGATCGCCTTGGGACTGGTGCCCACGTATCCGCGCTCCCACAGCAACGCGCGCGTGGCTTCGATCAACCGGTCCGGAGTGCTCATGGAGCCACTGTACATACCAGTAGGTACAGCGCGGTGGCGGCTCGCCCGACCAAGGCAAGCCGCCGAGCGAAGCCGCCCGAGGAAGCCGCGGGAGCCAACCCGGGAAGCGGCCGCGGGAAGCAGTCCGGTGCTCCCGGCGTACTCCCGGGGAGGTAGGCGCACGACCGCTGGCCGTACGACGACGCGGACCCCCTGCCGGGGCGAGTCTCGAACCATCACCGAGATCCCGCGCACCGCGTGGTTCCACCGAGGAGATGAGTCGACATGCAGACCCTGGCGAACTGGGACGGCGGCCCCGGCCCCTGGATCCTGTTCTTCCCGCTGATCTGGGCGGCCGTCGTGATCGGCGTCGTGTCCGTCCTGCGGCGCACCGCCTGGCGCGGACGCCGTGGCCCCTGGCGGGCGCCGGGCGGCTACGGACCGGGCGGCTCCCTGCCGGCCGGCGACTCGCCGATCGCCGTGCTCGGCCGCCGCTTCGCCTCCGGCGAGATCGACGAGGACGAGTACTGGCGCCGACTGTCCGTCCTCGACGAGCAGTTCGGCCGCACGGGCAAGGGCGGTGCGGCATGACGGCCACCACCGCCCGGCCGGACGCGGCACGGGTCGTCGACGCCGTGAAGGTGTACGGCGCCGGCGACACCGCCGTGCGGGCCCTGGACGGGGTGAGCGTTGGTTTCCCGGCCGGGCGCTTCACCGCGATCATGGGGCCCTCGGGTTCCGGAAAGTCCACCCTGATGCACTGCGCGGCCGGGCTCGACACCCTCACCTCGGGCGCCGCGTACATCGGCGACACCGAACTGGGCACCCTCGACGACCGCCGGCTGACCCTGTTGCGCCGCGACCGGATCGGCTTCGTCTTCCAGGCCTTCAACCTGATCCCGACGCTCACCGTCGCCGAGAACATCGCCCTGCCCATGGACCTCGCCGGGACGAAGGGCTCCCGCGCCTGGACGGACGCGCTCGTGGACGTCGTCGGACTGCGCGACCGGCTGCACCACCGGCCCGGCGAACTGTCCGGCGGACAGCAGCAACGCGTCGCCGTGGCGCGGGCGTTCGCCGGGGAACCCGACGTCGTCTTCGCCGACGAACCCACCGGCAACCTCGACTCCCGCTCCGGTCAGGAGGTGCTCGGCCTCCTCGGCCGGGCGGTGCGCCGCATGGACCGTACGGTCGTCATGGTCACGCACGACCCCGTCGCCGCCGCGCACGCCGACGAGGTGCTCTTCCTCGCCGACGGACGCCTCGTGGACCGGATGGAGAACCCGACGGCCGACCGGGTCCTCGACCGAATGAAGGCCTTCGACGGCAAGGGCGCGCCCGTATGAACGCCGCACTGCGCCTCAGCCTCTCCTCGCTGCGCGGCCACAAGCGCCGCTTCGCCGGGACCTTCTTCGCCGTGTTCCTCGGCGTCGCCTTCCTGGCCGGCACCCTCGTCATGGGCGACACCCTGCGCGCCGGCTTCGACACGATGTTCGGCGACGCGACGAAGGGGACCGACGCCGTCGTCCGCAGCGCCGGTGTCATCACCGCGCCGGGGGAGGGCCAGGGCGTCCGCGCCCCGGTCGCCACCGGCCTGGTCGCGGCCATCGAGCGGGTCCCCGCCGTCGCCGCCGCGGCCCCCGACATCCAGGGCGCGGGCCAGCTCGTCGGCTCCGACGGCAAGCCCGTCGGAGGACAGGGCCCGCCCACCCTCGCCGGCAACTGGATCGACGACCCGAAGCTCAACGCCTACCGGCTCGCCGAAGGCCGGGCCCCCGCGAAGCCCGGCGAGGTCGTCGTCAACAGGGGAGCGGCGAAGAAGGGCCACCTGAAGATCGGCGACACCACGGTCCTGCGCACACCCGACCCCGTCCGGGTGACCGTCGTCGGCCTCGCGACCTTCGGCGGCGCGGACGGCATGGCCCAGGTGACGTACACCGGCATGACCCGCTCCGACGCGGAGAAGTACCTGACCGCGAAGCCCGGCCAGGCCGCGAGCATCCGGGTGCGCGCGGGCCCGGGAGTGGATCAGGACGAACTCGTCGCCGCCCTGACTCCCGTCCTCCCCAAGGGAGTCGAGGCCATCACGGGACAGGAGTCCGCGCAGGAGAACACCGACATGATCTCCGGCGCCTTCCTCACGCTGTTCACCACGCTCCTGCTCGTCTTCTCCGGCATCGCGCTGCTGGTGGCGACCTTCTCCATCCACAACACCTTCGCGATCGTCGTCGCCCAGCGCACACGGGAGAACGCGCTGCTGCGCGCCCTCGGCGCCTCGCGCCGGCAGGTGACCGCCTCCACCCTGGCCGAGGCGGCCGTCGTCGCCCTGACCGCCTCGGCCGCCGGACTCCTCGGCGGCATCGGTGTCGCCGCCGGACTCCAGGCGCTCTTCCCGGCCATCGGATTCCCCTTCCCCGACGGCGCCCTGGTGATCAGCGGTCTGTCCCTGCTGCTGCCGCTGGTCGTCGGCGTCGCCGTCTGCCTCGGGTCCGCCCTGCTGCCCGCGGCCCGCGCGGGACGGACCGCCCCGCTCGCCGCGCTGCGGGAGACGGCGGTCGACGAGTCCGGTGCCTCGCGCTTCCGGGCCGCGGCCGGCGGGGGACTGGCCGCCCTGGCGCTGGGCGTCACCCTGACCGGTGTCCTGCTGAGTCCGTCGCTGTGGCTGGCCGGACTCGGCGGAGTGCTGGCCCTGGCCGCCTTCGTCGTCCTCGGCCCGGTGGCGTCCACGACGGCCGTACGGGTCCTCGGCGCGCCGCTCGGCCGGCTGCGCGGTGTCACGGGTTCACTCGCCCGGCGCAACGCGCTGCGCAGCCCCAGGCGGACCGCCGCCACCGCGGGTGCCCTGATGATCGGCGTCGCCGTCGTGTCATTGTTCACGGTCTTCGGAGCCTCGCTCAAGGCCACCATGGACCAGACCGTCTCACGCTCCTTCGCCGGTGACGTCGCCGTCAGCACACCGTCGTTCGGGGCGGGCGGCAGCGGACTCAGCCCCCGGCTGGCTCCCGCCATCGCCCGCGACCCGGCGGTCCACTACGCCGTGGGGCTGGGCAAGGGCGTCGCCGAGGTCGACGGCGAGGGCCGCGCCCTGACGGTCACCGATCCGGTCACGCTGGGCAAGGTCTTCGACCTCGGACACGTCCAGGGGTCGCTGAGCGGCCTCGGCACCGACGGCATCGCGATCACCCGCGACGAGGCCGCACGGCGGCATCTGACGACCGGTGACACGGCCCGCCTCGCCTTCACCGACGGGCGGTCGGCGGACTTCACCGTCCGCGCCCTCTACGGCCGGTCGGAGCTCGTGGGCGACTACGTCATCAGCCGCGCCGCCTGGGCCCCGCACCGCACCCAGGACGCCGACACGCTCGTCGCCGTCTCCCTGCGGGAGGGGGTGAGCACGGCCGAGGGCAAGGCCGCGGTGCGGAAGGTCGCCGACCGGTACGGCAGCCCCGAGGTACAGACCCGCGTCGAGTACGCGCAGTCCTCGGCGGCCGGCATCGACATGATGCTGACCCTGGTCTACGCGCTGCTGGCGCTCGCGGTGCTCATCGCGCTGCTGGGCATCGCCAACACGCTCACGCTCGCGGTCCACGAACGCACCCGGGAACTCGGGCTGCTGCGGGCCGTCGGACAGACCCGGGGGCAGCTGCGCGCCATGGTGCGCTGGGAGTCGGTGCTCGTCGCCGCCTTCGGCACGGCGGGCGGACTCGCCCTCGGTGCCTTCCTCGGCTGGGTGCTCGTCGAGGCCTCCGACGGCGCGTCGGACAGCGCGTTCGCCTTCGCGGTGCCGCCGCTGCGGCTCGCGGTGGTGGCACTGGTGGGCCTCGCCGCCGGAGTACTCGCCGGACTGCGTCCGGCACGGCGGGCGGCGCGCCTGGACGTGCTGCGGGCGATCGCCACCGAGTGAGCGACCCGGTGTCGTACGACGCCCGTGCGTGAGCGGCGTACGGGAGGGCTGTCACCGCCCGGTCAGCCGGCAACGGCCGACCGGGCGGGAGCGTGTTCCGGGCTGAGGACGTCGACGGTCTGGCGGAGCGTGACCTCGCTCGCCTTCTCGTACGGCGGACGCAGCGAGGCCGTCACCACGGGGACGGACGCCGGGAGCGTGAACCACACGGCCTTGCCCGACTCGCCGTCGGGCCGCACACCCCAGCTCTCGCTCACCGCGGCGACCATGGCGAGGCCACGTCCGCAGGTGGAACCGGGGTCGGCCTCGCGTATCACGGGAAGCCGCGGATCGTGGTCGTGCACCGACACCGTGAGGCGGTCGAGCAGCAGCTCGATCTCGACGGTGCAGACCTTGTCCGGCTGGGCGTGCCGGTGGACGTTGGACAGCAGCTCGGTCACGCCGAGCGCCGCCCGGTCTATCAAGGGGTCCAGATGCCAGTAGCGCAACTGCGCAGAGACGATTCTGCGGACCTGGCCGATCCGCGACGGCAGGGCTTGGAGCTCCACCGTGCAATGCCTGCTTGGCTGGCTGATCACGGCTGCGACTCCCCGAATTGAGGTCCGGAAGAAGACGGAGATCGGATCCAGCAGAGTGGCCCTGGAACGGCCGCCTGCTGCGTGACCGGCGGGCTGGTTCGCAGCGTTATCGCCGGTAAACCCAGAGTGATGTGAGATCAGAGTGACCCAGGGGACACCGTCCCGCAACTCGCGGTGTTCGTGGACGGGGGACCGGCGAGGCTCGTGCGGCCTCAGCCCTTGCGACCCGCGGCCTTGCGGACCGCCTCGATGAACCGGCGCGCCGATGGGGGCCCCGGCCGGCCCGGCGCCGGATCGTGCTCGCCGAGAGTGAGCGAGTACCGCGTGCCGTTGACGTCCGCCAACGCCCGGTCCTCGTGCGCGAACCAGGGTTTCGAGGCCCGCACCGCCTGCACCGGCGCGCTGTCGATCTCGCTGCCGTAGCTGGTGAGCAGTTCCAGCCTGCCGTCGCTGATCCGGACCTGTCCGGCCCGGGTGAGCGAACGCAGCCTCTTCCCGATCCGCACGCCCGTGGCCGTGAACTCCGGCTCCGCCATGACGCTCCGCCCCCTCGTGGGCTCCGGGTGTGCCCTGTCGTGACCCAGTGTGCATCCGTGTCGGGGGCGACCGCCCCGCGCGGTGCAGTCTGCCCGCAGGTCGCGCCGAGCACCAGTACGAGCGGCGAGGTGGTGGCGGTGACGGAAGCAAAGGCCGGATGCGCCCCCCTGGAAAGCGGGACCACCGGCGCGCGGACAGCGGGTCCCGGCGTCACCCCAGGGGTGTCTTTGGGCTGACCAAAGGTGTGTTTATGCAGGTGAGAAGCGTGCGGAAGGTGCTTATGATCGAGGCGTCCGACCCGCTGAAGCCGCGTCGGCGCCCCGCGTTAGGAGCCATCCCGTGAGCACTGTCCAGCCGATCCGGACCGGTGAGACCCTCGATGTCGACCGGAGTGACGCTGAGTACCGGAGCTGGCTCAAAGAAGCCGTCCGCAAGGTCCAGGCCGACGCCAACCGCTCGGCCGACACGCATCTGCTGCGCTTCCCGCTCCCCGAGGAGTGGGGAGTCGACCTGTATCTGAAGGATGAGTCGACCCACCCCACCGGCAGCCTCAAGCACCGTCTGGCCCGCTCGCTGTTCCTGTACGGCCTGTGCAACGGCTGGATCCGGCCCGGCCGCCCGGTGATCGAGGCGTCCAGCGGTTCGACGGCCGTGTCCGAGGCCTATTTCGCGGGACTCGTCGGGGTGCCCTTCATCGCGGTGATGCCCCGCACCACGAGTGCGGAGAAATGCCGGCTGATCGAATTCCACGGCGGGCAATGCCACTTCGTCGACGACTCGCGCAAGATCTACGAGGAGTCCGTCGCCCTCGCGGAGCGGACTGGCGGCCATTACATGGACCAATTCACCTATGCGGAAAGGGCGACGGACTGGCGGGGCAACAACAACATCGCCGAATCCATTTTCCGCCAACTCGCCCTGGAGCGATTCCCGGAACCCGCGTGGATCGTCGCCACGGCCGGTACGGGCGGCACCTCGGCGACCCTCGCCCGCTACGTCCACTACATGCAGGCGGACACCCGCATCTGTGTCGCCGACCCCGACAACTCCTGTTTCTTCGAAGGCTGGATCACCGGTGACGCGAACGTCACCTGCGACCGCGGCTCACGCATCGAGGGCATCGGCAGACCGCGGGTCGAACCGAGCTTCGTGCCCGGGGCCATCGACCGCATGATGAAGGTGCCGGACGCGGCGAGCGTCGCCGCCGTACGGGCCCTGGAGGCCGCCATCGGCCGCAAGGCGGGCGGCTCGACGGGCACCGGCCTGTGGAGCGCCCTGAAGATCGTCGCCGAGATGGTGGCCGAGGGGCGCAGGGGAAGCGTGGTGACCCTGCTGTGCGACCCCGGGGACCGTTATCTCGACAAGTACTACTCGGACGAGTGGCTGGCCGAACAGGGCCTGGACATCGCGCCGTACACGACGGCGATCAACTCCATGCTGGAGACGGGCGTCTGGCCGGCCTGACCTGGCGTGGGTGCGTGAGGGTGGGACCGGGTGCCCCGGTCCCAGGATTCGTTCAGGCGGTCGCCGTCGCGAGCCTTCGGTCCAGTGCCGTCACCGCGCCCCGGAAGGCGCGGCCCAGCCCGCCGCGCCCCAGGGTGAGCGCCGTCCGGAACACGGCGGTCCCGTCGGCGGCGAAGGTCCACTGTATGCGTGTCCCTCCGCCCGCGGGCGTCAGCCGCCACTCCTCGACCAGGGCGCGCAGCCCCGGCGCGTTCGTGGCGTCCGCCCGGTAGGTGTACACCTCGGGAGCCTTGCTCACCAGGACGGTCTCCTCGAAGCGGGTGCCGCCGCGGAGCCGCACCTCCCGTCCGCCCTCGCCGGCCGGCCGGGCGAGCGTCACCGCCGAGAACCACTCGCTCCAGCCGGACACGTCCTCGGCGAGCGCGGTGAAGACGGCCTCGACGGGCGCGGCGACCTCCCGCGCGAACACCAGACGCAGCGGAGCGGTCTCGACGAAGTCGGTTCCCACCGGACGCAGTCGACGTGCCATGAGCGGACCCCCTCGCGGTCGGCCGCGAGCGGCGGCCCGGCGCACCCGCGCCACGGACGACGCCGACGGCGTGACCGGCGGCGCGGGCAGCGTCACCTTAGCTGGCGGACCGTCAGATGTCTGTATCGTCCTCGGGTTCACCGGCCACCACGAGCCGCCGCAGGCGCTCGGAGATCTCCGCGCGGGCCTCGGCCGGCATGCCGCCGTCGGTCACCAGCGTGTCGACCTGGTCCAGCGCGGCGAACGAACTGAGGCCCACCGTGCCCCACTTGGTGTGGTCCGCCACCACGATGACCCGTCGCGCGGACTGCACGAGCCGCCGGTTGGTCTCCGCCTCCGCGAGGTTCGGCGTCGAAAGACCCGCCTCGGCCGATATGCCGTGGACACCGAGGAAGAGGACGTCGAAGTGCAGGGCCGCGATGGCCTGATCGGCCACCGGCCCGACGAGCGAGTCGGACGGGGTGCGCACCCCGCCGGTCAGCACGACCGTCGCCGCGCCCTGGCGCTGTCCCGAGGTGCGCTGGGCCGAGTGGAACACGTCCGCCACGCGCACCGAGTTGGTGACCACGGTCAGGTCCGGGACGTCCACCAGGTGATGGGCCAGCGCGTAGGTCGTCGTACCACCGGAGAGGGCGATCGCCGAGCCCGGCGCGACCAGCTCCGCCGCGGCCCGCGCGATGTCCTCCTTGGCGGTCAGCTCCAGGCCCGACTTGGCCTCGAAACCCGGTTCGTGCGTGCTCGCCTCGACCACCGGGACCGCGCCGCCGTGCACCTTCTCGACGACTCCCTGACGGGACAGGGCGTCGAGGTCACGGCGGACCGTCATGTCGGAGACACCGAGCCTGCGCGTCAGCTCGTTCACGCGGACGCCGCCCCGGCGGCGCACCTCGTCGAGGATCAGAGCGCGCCGCTGCTCCGCGAGGAGGTTCTGATTCTCGCTCACGACCGCTCCGGTCCTTTCGCCGCTGCCTGCCCCACTCCGTCCGAACCCACTCCCACGTGGACGTTCTCCTTGCCCGAGGTCTGGAGGATGCCCCATCCTCGCACGGGACACCCTCGGTCGCGCCACTGCCTGCGCACTCGCTGTGCCCCTCCTGTGCCGCCGCGTTCACACGTATCGGGGAGATTCGGTGCCTTCGGGTGCACACGGGGACCGGAGCGCGAGAGCCTTGTGCCTGCACATGACACCTGAGACACGCGTGGCACGGGGAAGTGCGGACTAGTGGAACGTGCACGGGAACACACCGCCGACGGGGAGCCCGGCAGCCCCGCACGACGGCACGAAGCGGCCGGGAGCGCCCTGGAACTCCTGGTCCACGGCGTCGGCGGCACCACGCCGGAGGAGATGCTGAACGACCCGCGGACCGTCCGGATCACCGGAGACACCACCGCGGCCGTGTTCCGGCGCGTCGACGACGTCGACGCCGAGGACCGGGCCGGGGACCACCGCGCGGGACCGGTGCGCGAGGCGTACGTGTGGTGCAACCTCACCTCCGGCAACGGCGCCCGCGCCCTCTGGCTCCTCCTGCTGCCCTTCATGGTCGTCAACCTCGCGCACTGGATGCGCCCCGCCTCGCACGGTCACTCCCGGACGGTGCGCCTGTACGGGCTGCTGGTCCGCCTCGCCGGACTCACGCTCACGGTGCTGCTCGTCGCCGCGGCCTGCGAGGTCGCCCTCGACCTCGCCGCCTGGCAGTGCGCGGGCACCCGCCTGTGCGTGCGCAACCACTCCTGGCTCGGATTCCTCTCCCCGGACCGGCCCGACGCCGGCTGGTGGAGCGAGCCGGGCCGCCGCCTCGCCCTGGCCGCCCTGGTCCCCACGGCGCTCACCGCGCTCCTTTGGTACCTGTCCCACCGCACCTGGAGCGCGTACGAGTCGCAGCAGCCGATCGCCCGCGCAGCCGAGCACGACGAGGAGACCGAGGGCACCGGACTCGGCCGTCCCGGCTTCTGGTTCGGCCGCCGCCTGGTGGCCCGGCTGCGCGCCGCGCACACCGCCGCGGGCTTTCTGACCGTCGCCGCCGCCGTGGGCTCCCCGGCCCTCCGCCACGACCGCGCCCCGGGCGGGTCCCCCGTCCTGGCGGCCCTGGGCGGCCTGCTGAGCGCAACGCTCGTGGCCGGCGCGGCCGTTGTGCTGTGGGTGGTCTGCCGTCGCGGCCGCAGCGAGAACCGGATCGACCACGGAAGCGACCGGACCCTGGTGCGCCGGCTGGCGCTCGGCGCGCTCGTCCTCCTCGCCCTCGGCCTGGTGTACGCCGGCTGGTCGAGGCCCCGCTGGCACTCGGCGGGCCGTCTGGCGGGGGACGCCACGTTCGGCGGCCTTACCCTCGTCCAGGGCCTGCTCGTGATCGCGCTGTGCGTGGTGGCCCGTGCCCTGTACGGCACCGCCCCCCAGCCCCCGGACCCGCACCGGACGGCGGACGGCGGCCCGGTCCCGCGGACCGCCCTGCGCGGCTTCGCCGGGCCCGCCGTCGCCATGCTCGCCTGCGCGCTCGGCGGTGTGATGTCCGGGGGAGTGTCCCAGCGGGTGGCCGACTGGCTCGACGGCACCCGCCACTCGATCCCGGGCCCGCCCGTCCTGCTGACCTGGCAGGCCTCCGTGATCCCGCCGCTGCTCGTCGTCCTGCTCGCCCTCACCGGCTGGCTCGCCCGCCGCACCTGGCGCGGGCGCCGCCGCGAAATGGACACCGTCGAACGCGACTACCCGGGCGAGCCCAGGGACTCGGCCCGCACCCGCCGCATCGCGAGCACCCGCGCCATGGCCGCCCTCACCGACCGTGCGCCGCTCATGGTCGGCGTCCTCGCCTCCGCGACCCTGCTCCTCGGGGCCTGCGCCCTGGCCGGCGCCCTCACCACCGGCGACGCCCCGAGCGAGGCGGCCCGGGGCACGAACGGCTTCGTCCACGGGGCCGCCCAGACCGCGCAGGCACTGGGCTCCTGGCTGATCGGCCTCGGCTTCATCCTGTTCGTCACCTGGGGCCGCCGCGCCTACAAGGACCCGGCCGCCCGCCGCACCATCGGCATCCTGTGGGACGTCGGCACCTTCTGGCCGCGCGCCGCCCACCCCTTCGCGCCGCCCTGCTACGCCGAGCGCGCCGTCCCGGACCTCACCTGGCGCATGGCCACCTGGACCCGGGCGACCGGCGGACGGCTCGTGCTCTCCGGGCACTCCCAGGGCAGCGTGCTCGCGGCCGCGGCGGCCTGGCAGCTCGACCCCTCGGTACGCGGCAGGGTCGCGCTGCTCACCTACGGCTCCCCGCTGGAGCGCCTGTACGGACGCTGGTTCCCGGCCCACTTCGGCCCCGCCGCACTGGCCTCACTGCACCGTGACGTGGCCTGCTGGCGCAACCTCTACCGGCGCACCGACCCGATCGGCGGACCCGTCCTGCTGTCCGGGGACTGCGGCCCCGAGGTCGACCACGATCCGCTGAGGGACCCGCTCGCCTACGGACGCACCGAACGGCAGCCGCTGCCCGCGCCGGTCCTCGGCCACTCCGACTACCAGGCGGACCCGGTCTTCGCCGACGAACGGGAACGCCTGCTGGAGCGGCTGCTGCCCGGGGTACCGGGCCCGCGTCCCGGCGGGGACGCTCAGGGCAGTTCCGGCAGGTCCTGCGAGTAGAGCAGGGTCAGATCGTCCGTGGTCGGCTCGGCCAGCTGGGCGACACGGCCCGCGTGCCGTTCCAGCATGGCCTCGAACGTCTGCCGCGCCGTGCGCCCGTTGCCGAACGCGGGCCCCTTCGGGATCAGCGTGAAGTACTTCAGCAGCGCCTCGGACGCGCCCGGACCCAGCCGGTACTCGTGCTCCTCGGCCTGCTGCTCCACGATCCTGAGCAGTTCGTCGGGCAGATAGTCGTTGAAGGTGATGGTCCGTGAGAAACGGGACGCCACCCCGGGGTTGACCGAGAGGAAGCGCTCCATCTCGGCGGTGTACCCCGCCACGATCACGACCACCGCGTCCCGGTGGTCCTCCATCAGCTTCACCAGCGTGTCGATGGCCTCGCGCCCGAAGTCGCGGCCCGAGTCCTCCGGCGACAGCGCGTACGCCTCGTCGATGAACAGCACGCCGCCGCGCGCCCGGTCGAACGCCTCCTGGGTGCGGATCGCCGTGGAACCGATGTGCTCACCGACGAGGTCCACCCGGGACACCTCGATGAGATGTCCCTTCTCCAGCACGCCCAGCGAGGCCAGGATCTCGCCGTACAGCCGGGCGACGGTCGTCTTGCCGGTGCCGGGGGAGCCGGTGAAGACGAGATGGCGCCGGGCGGAGGCCGCCTTGAGGCCCGCCTCCTGGCGGCGGCGGCCCACCTCGATCATGTCGGTGAGGGCGCGCACCTCGCGCTTGACGCTCTCCAGACCCACCAGGGTGTCGAGTTCACCGAGGACGATCCGCGATCCGCGAGCCGGCGGGGCGGGCTCCGCCGCGGGGACGACGGGTTCCCGCTCGGTGCTGCGCTGACCGGGGATCGTCCCCAGCAGACCGGCGGACGGGGCCGACGTCTCGACCGCCGTCTCATGGGCCGGGGCGCGCAGTGAGGCGCTCTCGTCGCTGGCGCAGTCCTCGACGACGGGACCCGAGCCGGGGGCCGAGCCGCCGTCCGCGAATTCGTAGCCCCCGCGCGCGCAGCGCTCCGTACGGCACTTGCGCAGCGTCGACCGGCAGCCGTCTATGACGTGGAAGCCGTAGCCCCCGCTGTCCGCCACCCGGCAGTTGACGAAGCTGCCCCGTCCGTCAGCCGACACGTAGAAGCCGGCCTCGGCGGGGGCGGTGACTGTGCAGCGCTCGAAGGTCGGATCGGCGCCCTTGGTGACGATCACGCCCGTCTGGGTGCCGTCCACGATGCAGCCGGACAGAGTGCCGCCGCTGCCGTGGTCGCGGAACCAGGCACCCGTCGCGGCATCCCGGATCCGGCAGTCGTCGAGCTGCGCGGTCGCTCCGTCGCTCACCGACACCGCGGTGTTGCGCACCTGGGAGATGTCGCAGTCGACGACGTCCGCGCGGGAGCCCCGGTCCAGGACGAACAGGGCGTCCGGCACGTCGTGCACCCGGCACGAGTCCAGGACGGCGGTCGCTCCGTCGCTCACCCACACCGCGGGATAGTCGCCCGTGCTGTCGAAGATCTCGCACTGGTTGGCGTCCACACGGGTGCCCGGGTCCCAGACCGACAGGCCGTTGCGCCCGAACTGCCGCACGCTCGTGCGGGTCAGGGTGAGCACCGAGCGGGAACGCAGGTCGACGGCGTTCTCCGGGATGTCGTGGATGCGGCAGTCGGCGAGCGTGAGCACGGCGTCCGTGTCGAGGGTGACACCGTCGGCGGTGGTCCGGTGGACGTCGCAGTCGGTGAGGTGGGCCGTGGCCCGGGCGGTGATCTGCACCCCGGAGCCCTTGACCTCGTACACCTCGCAACCGATCGCCTCCAGCGAGGAGTTCTCGCCGGTCGCCGACAGGCCCGGACCGGAAGTGTGGTGCACCCGGCAGCGCTCGAGTCGCGGACGCGCGCCCCCGCGGACCACGACCCCGGACTGCCCGGCGGCCACGACCTCGCACTCCTCGAACACCCCTCCGCCGCCGTCCAGTACGGCGACGCCGACGCCCCCGGGGTTGTCGACGGTGCAGCGGCGCACGGTCGGCCGGGCGCCTCCGCGGACCTCGATCCCGGCCGCGGACCGCGTCACGATCCGTAGGTCCAGCAACTCCGGTGTGCCGTCCTCGACGAGCAGCGCGGGCGAGGCCGAGTCCTGGCCCTCGAGGTGCAGGTCCTGCACGACGGCCGAGGCCCGTACGGTCAGTGCCACGCCGTCGACGGGCGCGATGCGGACGGAGCCGGGGGAGCCCTCGGGGCCGCGCAGCGTCACCGCGCGTTCCACCACCAGGTTCTCCCGGTACGTACCGGGAGCGACGGTCAGCACGTCGCCTTCGGCCGCGGCCTCCAGGGCGGCGGCCAGCGATGCGTACTCACCTGTGCGGCGCCGCCACCGCGAGGTTCCGGTGTGCGTGACCTGGACCGTGCCCTGTGCCATGGCGCTGTTGTGCCCCCACCTCGTCGTACGCGGGTCCTGCGAGGTTGTGCTGATGCCCCGTCGGTCGCGGGTTGCCGGTCCCTGCCGGACAGCCTCTCACGACGGCGCCGAACGGTTCGGCCGGTCCACCGTAGCGTGCGCGGGGACGCCCGGTTGACCGGAGCGGGAAGGCCGTCAGCTGCCGGTGTCTGCCTTGCCCCAGTCGGGGCCCGCCTTGGCCCAGGCGCGGTCCCATCCGGCGTGACGGCGGCGGACCATGTGCCACAGGACCAGCCGTCTCGCGCTCTCCAGGAGTCCGGCCGCCAGCACCGCGGCGCCGAATCCGGCCAGGGCGGAGTGCGTGGTCGCGGTGGCGCTGTCCAGCGGGCGGCCCATTATTCGGCCGTGCCGGTCCGTCCAGAGCCAGAAACGGTCTCCGGGGACGGGTGTCTTGAGGTCGGCGATCACCGTGCCGTGCCGCGGGGTGCCGTCCGGTGCCGTCCAGTTCGCGACGACACGGCTGTGCGCGTCCCGGCCGGAGGGGGTCTCGGGGTCGGGAGCCAGCGGTCCCCGGGACAGCCTTCTGACGACGACCGCCGCCACGGGGTGCCGGTCCTTGCGCTGGTCCCGGACGGCCTTCTGCAGCGTCCCCTGCATGGAGACGCCCACGGCGGCCCCGGCGGAGGGCGCCGCGACCAGGATGAGCAGGAGCGTGGCCAGCGCGAGCCAGGCCTCGACCAGATCCGTCGTACGGCGCAGCGGATTGCGCCGCCAGCGCCAGAGACCGATGATCGCGCGCACCGTCCCACACCCCCCTTCCGCTTCCGTGATTACCAGCAGCGGAGCCGTTCACACGCGAAGCCGGGGAAGAGAGGCCGGCTTCACCCTCCCCCAGGACCCTTCATGAACATCTCACGCCGATTCAACGATCCGGCCCGGCCCCGGTGTTCCCGGCGTCCGGTCTCTGGCGGAATGTCGTCGGGCGGCCCGAGGCGCCGTCCGGAAGGGTCCGGGGCCCTGGTTTCGGGCGAGGGTCGCGACCGGTGCCCTGACCTCAGGCGAGCACCGTGACCGGATCCCCGACCCGTACCGAACCGCGGGTCTCGGGCACCAGGTTCTGCCCGAACATCGCCTTTCCGCCGAAGCGGCGGTGCTTGGCGAGCGTGCGCAGAGGTTCCTTGCCGCGCCGGGCGGTGTCCTGGTCGGTCGTGGTGACGATGCACCGGCCGCACATGCGCGTGACGCGGAAGGTGACGTCGCCGATGGCGATGCGCGACCACCCGTCCTCGGCCCAGGCCTCCGTGCCGGAGACGACCACGTTCGGGCGGAACCTGCTCATCGGCACCGGTCCCTCCTCGGCCCGGTCGCCCTGGGCTATCAGGGAGTTGAGCGCGTCCAGCGATCCGAGGGTGGTGACGAGCAGCGGATACCCGTCCGCGAAGCTGACGGTCTCGCCCGGCAGCGCGAAGTCGGGGTCGACGGGCCGGCGGACCGCCGGATCGTCCATGTGGGCGAGGCGCACGTCGGCGCCCACGTACGCACTGCACCAGGCGTGCGCCGCCGCGTCGGCGAGGACGGCCTCGACCTTGTCATCGAAGATCTCCACCGTGGTCGTACCGGTGGGCTCGGGCACGGGAACGGTCACGGACGCGTGGTCCGCGGCCGAAAGACGCAGGCCGCCGCCGGAGAGTATCTCGGCGACGGCCAGCGCCAGACGCGGCTGCTCGCGCTGCGTGACGACCTTTCCCCCGTCGTCGATCAGGACCCAGCGTCGGTCTCCGGCCAGCCCCCAGGGCTCCACCACGGCCTCCTGGAGCGCGTGGCTCCGGAAGGCCTTGACCGGATGGACGTGAATCGAGTGCAGTTCCGCGTTCCCCATGACCGCCATCGTGCCAGGTGGCACCGACAATCCGGTCCGGAGGTGTCAGTACCCGCGGTACTGCTGACCGTTGTACGGGTCCTGGTACGGAGCGGGGGCGGGACGGGGAGCCGCGGGGCGCATGGCCTCGAAGCCCGTGCCGGCCGCCATCGGACGGGGCTGCTGCGGCTGGGGGCTGGGGTAACCCCGGGGGGCGCCCATCTGCTGCGGGATGTACGGCGCGGGGGCCTGCTGCAGCGGCGAGGGCTGCTGGGGCTGGTAGCCGTACGAGGAGGGGCCGGACGGCAGCGCGGGGAGCGCGGACGGCAGGGCCGGGAGGTTGTTGCTGCCCGGGTCGTAGGCGGAAGGGACCCGGATCGGGGCGATCTGAGGGGTACCCCGCTCGGCGACGAGGGAGTCGTAGATCGGGGTGTCCTGGAAGGCGGAGTAGTAACCGCCGCCATAGGTGGAGCGGGGGGAGGTCATGGCCATAAGTTAAGCCCACGATGTGCTGGTTGGGGAGACCGATAAGAGGGTTGTTTTCCGTGTCCGCGGTGACGCGGGATCCCCAATGCGAGCGAACTTGGCAAAAAAGGACGTCAAAGATGGTTGAGATCGTGTAAAGGCCGAGGTTCGGACCGGGTTACCGGCGGTTGACCAGGATCTTCCTGCGCGAGCCATGGGGCTCGGCGGACCTGGGGATTAGGTTTGGCGAGAACGGAGCCGGCGGTCCGTTCGGGACTCGCACCGGCGCGGAGACACGTGATGGGGGCGTACATGTCAATGCCTAAGGGATCCAATGTTCCAGTCCCGACGAGCGCACTCCGGGTGGAATTGGGGTGGCGTTCGGGACAGGGGGTGCCCGACGTCGACGCCTCCGCCCTTCTGCTGGTGGCCGGAAAGGTTCGTTCGGACGCCGACTTCGTCTTCTACAACCAGCCGGCGCACACCTCCGGCGCGGTGCGCCACGAAGGCAAGCGGAACGACGGCGGCCAGGTGACCGACACCCTGTCCGTGGACCTCGCGCGCGTGGAGGGCTCCGTCGAGAACGTGGTCCTGGCCGGCTCCGCGGACGGCGGCTCCTTCGGCCGTGTTCCCGGCCTCTACATCCGGGTGCTCGACACAAGGACCGGCGCCGAGGTCGCCCGCTTCGACAGCACGGACGCCACCGTGGAGACCGCCTTCGTCCTCGGCGAGTTCTACCGGCGCCAGGGGGCCTGGAAGTTCCGCGCCATCGGACAGGGCTACGTAAGCGGACTCGAAGGACTGGCCACCGACTACGGGATCACGGTGGACGAGCCGCAGCACGCGGCACCCCCGGCCGCCGCGCCGCAGGGGCCCGCCACGCTCGTACAGGGGCCGCCGCCGCCCGTGGCACCTCCGGTCACCGTGTACCCGCCGGTCGCCCCACCGGTGAACGTGCCACCGCCCATGCCTCCGGGGCCCTACCCGGCCCCCGCCCCTCAGCCGCCGGTGAGTCTCTCCAAGGTGACGCTGACCAAGGAGGCCCCCTCCGTCTCGCTCGCCAAACAGGGCGGCACGGGCGGCACGATGCGCGTGAACCTCAACTGGGAGGTGCGCAAGCAGTTCTCGGGATGGGGCAGCAAGCGGGGCCGCGCCGTCGCCATGCACGCCGACCTCGACCTCGACCTGTGCGCGCTCTACGAACTGTCCGACGGCCGCAAGGGAGTCGTCCAGGCGCTCGGCAACGCCTTCGGGGCGCTGCACCAGCCGCCCTTCATCCATCTCGACGGGGACGACCGCACCGGGGCCGTGGCCTCCGGCGAGAACCTCACCATCAACCTCGACCACAAGCAGAGCTTCCGGCGCATCCTCATCTTCGTGACCATCTACGAAGGAGCGCGGTCCTTCGCCGACCTGCACGCCACCGTCACCCTCCAGCCGCAGAACGGCGCTCCCATCGACTTCTCGCTCGACGAGTGCACCGTTCCCTCCACCGTCTGCGCCCTCGCCCTCATCACCGGCAACGGCGCCGACCTCGTCGTCCAGCGCGAGGCCCGGTACCTGGTCCCCGCGCGCGGGGTCAGCCCCCAGCGCACCCTCGACCACGCCTACGGCTGGGGCATGAACTGGACCCCGGGCAGGAAGTGAACTGTCGAGTGGCGCGGGACTAGCGGTCGTCCAGGGCGGTGTCGGGGCGGGCGTAGGTGCGGCCTTTCCAGGCCGCGCCGCGCCCCCTGTAGTGCTGCACCGCGGAATCGACGGTCATAAGGAGATAGAGGAACGCGGTGACCGGCAGCAGGGGAGCGAGCGCCAGGGGCTGCCGGTAGTAGCGGAGCATCGGTGCGTAGGTCGCCGTCATCACCAGCCACGCGAGCCCGCCGGCGGTCGCCGCCCAGGTGTTCCCGGCGGCGAGGCCCACGACGAGGGCGACCGGCGGCACGAGGTAGACGACGGCGATCCCGGCGACCGTCCCGGCCAGCAGGAGCGGGTTGTGCCGCAGCTGGGCGTACGCGCTGCGCGAGACCATGCGCCACAGATCGCCCAGCCGCGGATAGGGGCGCACGCTGTCCACCCGCTCGGCCAGCCCCAGCCAGATGTGACCGCCGCTTCCCTTGACGGCACGGGCCAGCGCCACGTCGTCGATGACCGCCTGCCGGATCGCGTCCGGGATCCGCGCCCGCTCGGCGGCGTCCGCGCGCAGCAGGACGCACCCTCCCGCCGCGGCCGCCGTCCGCGAGCCCCGCACGCTGATCCGGCGGAAGGGATAGAGCTGCGCGAAGAAGTAGACGAAGGCGGGCACGACGAGCCGCTCCCAGAGACTCTCGACCCGCAGCCGCGCCATCTGCGAGACGAGGTCGAAGCCACCCGTGCGGGCCGCCGCCACCAGGAGCCGCAGACTGTCCGGGGCGTGCGCGATGTCCGCGTCGGTCAGCAGCAGATATTCGGGATCGCGCGCGCGGGCGAGAGCGATGCCGTGGCGCACGGCCCACAGCTTGCCCGTCCAGCCCGCCGGCGGCTCCCCGGGCGTGCCGACGGTGAGCGGCAGCCCGCCGTGCCGCCGCGCCAGCTCGCGGGCCAGCTCCCCCGTACCGTCCGAGCTGCCGTCGTCGACGAGGAAGATCTCCGCCCGCCCCGGATAGTCCTGCGCCAGGAGTGACGGAAGACTCTCGGGCAGGACGGCGGCCTCGTCCCGGGCCGGCACCACGACACAGACGGACGGCCAGTCCGACGGATCGCGACGGACCGGCAACCGCACGTCCGTGCGCCAGAAGAAGCCCTGGCCGAGCAGCAGCCACAGCCACGCGGCCAGTGATCCGACGGCGATCCACACGAGGGCGCTCACCCGCCGCAGTCTGCCCCACGACGGTCGCCCGTCAACACGGATCGTCTATGGTGACCGGGTGAAGATCGCGCTCATGGACTCAGGAATCGGACTGCTCGCTGCTGCCGCCGCGGTGCGTCGACTGCGGCCCGACGCCGATCTCGTCCTCTCCTCCGACCCCGGCAGCATGCCCTGGGGCCCCCGTACTCCGGAGGACGTCACCGCGCGTGCCCTCGCGGTCGCCGAGGCCGCCGCGGCCCACCGGCCCGACGCGCTGATCGTCGCCTGCAACACCGCCTCCGTCCGCGCCCTGCCCGCCCTGCGCGCCCGCCTCGAACCGGAGGTGCCGGTCATCGGCACCGTCCCGGCCATCAAGCCGGCCGCCGCGGGCGGCGGACCCGTCGCGATCTGGGCCACGCCCGCCACCACCGGCAGCCCGTACCAGCGGGGACTGATCGAGGAGTTCGCCGCCGGGGTTGCGGTCACCGAGGTGGCCTGCCCCGGACTCGCGGACGCAGTCGAGCACGCCGACCAGGCGGCCATCGACGCCGCGATCGAGGCCGCCGCCGCGCGCACCCCCGAGGATGTGGCCGCCGTCGTCCTCGGCTGCACCCACTACGAACTCGTCGCCGAGCGCATCCGCGCGGCGGTGCAGCGCCCCGGCCGCCCGCCGCTCGTCCTGCACGGTTCCGCCGGGGCGGTCGCCACCCAGGCACTGCGCCGGATCGGCGAGCTCCCCGACCCGACCGCTCCCGCCACCTCCACCGTCACGGTCCTGCAAGGCGGACGCGAGGGCGCCCTGACCGCCACGGCGCTGACCTACGAGGAAGCCCGCATGCTCTCGACGGTCAGCCCCGCGCGCTGACCACCGCGGGCCGGGCAGCCCGAACGGTGAGGTCGCGATACGGGGCCACCGAGTGGTGAGCCTCCACGTACTACGAGCCGGATGCCGGGGCCGCCGAGCCGTGAGCCCCATGCGCCCAGGCCGGCCGGGCCGAGCCCCGTCCACGGGCGGGGCACGCGCGCGGCACCGGTGCCTCCTCCGCCCGCACCACTCGGCGCAGAGACCGGTGCCCGCGCAGCGGAACCTGAGTAGTCTCAAGACATGAGGGACCACCCCCACGGCGAAACCTCCCCGCACCCGGAGATCTGGACCGGGCGCGCGCGGAACCGCGTCCAGTGGCTGCCCGCCCTGGCCGGCATGGCCTGTCTGGCGCTCGGGATCGAGCTGGCCGTCACCTCCGGCGGGACGTCGGGCACGGCACCGCTGGTCATGTCCGTCGTCGGATGCATCGCCGCCGGACTGCTGATCCTCTTCGGCACGCTCGCCTTCGTCCATGTCGCCGTGCGGGTGGACGAGGAGTCCCTGGAGGTGCGCTGCGGCCACATTGGAGTGCCGCGCCGCCGCATTCCGCTCTCCACGGTCGTCGGCGCCGATTTCGCGCCGAAGGTCACCCCGCGTCAGTGGGGCGGCTGGGGGTACCGCTGGCGGCCCGAGCAGGGCACCGCCGTCATCGTCCGGCGGGGCGAGGGCATGGTCCTGCGCCTCGGAGACGGCCATACGTTCACGATCACCGTGGACAACGCGGAGGCGGCGGTCCGGGTCATCCGCGGCCGGCTGCGCCCGGACCGGACCGGCGTGGGACGCTGACAAGGACCTCGTGGCGGTGACGTGCGCCAGGACCGGCCAGGCCCCGTTCCACCCGTCGGGCCGAGCTGTCCGCCCCCAGGTCAGGCGCCGTACACTCCCGGAGTGACCGCCACCGCAACCACCGTAGACGAGCCGGACCAGCTCGAACCCCAGGCCGCGCCCGCCCCACGTGGGTCCGCCCTGGTGCGTCGTCTCGCTCCGGCCGCCGCCGCGGCACTCTCCGGAGTGCTGCTGTACGTCAGCTTCCCGCCACGGACCCTGTGGTGGCTCGCCCTGCCCGCCTTCGGGATCTTCGCGTGGACCCTGCGCGGCCGCTCCTGGAAGGCCGGACTCGGCCTCGGCTACCTCTTCGGCCTCGGCTTCCTGCTGCCCCTGCTGGTCTGGACCGGCGTCGAGGTCGGCTCCGGTCCCTGGCTCGCGCTCGTCGCCGTGGAGGCGATCTACATAGCGCTCGTCGGCGCCGGGATCACCCTCGTCGGGCGGCTGCCCGGGTGGCCCCTGTGGGCCGCGGCCGTGTGGATCGCCGCGGAGGCGGCACGCGCGCGTGCGCCCTTCGGCGGCTTCCCCTGGGGGAAGGTCGCGTTCGGCCAGGCCGACGGCGTGTTCCTGCCCCTCGCCGCGGTCGGCGGCACCCCGGTCCTCGGCTTCTGCGTCGTCCTGTGCGGCTTCGGGCTGTACGAGATCGTCCGCCTCGCCGTCGAGCGGCGCGGCACCGGCGTCCTGCGCCGCGGCGCAGCCGCGGTGGCCCTGCTCAGCATCGCCGTCCCGGTGCTCGGCGCGCTCGCCGCGCGGATGCTGGTCAGCGACAAGGCCGAGAACGGCACCGCCACGGTCGCGCTCATCCAGGGCAACGTCCCGCGTGCGGGCCTCGACTTCAACGCGCAGCGCCGCGCCGTCCTCGACCACCACGTGGCCGAGACCGAGCGACTGGCCGCCGAGGTCAGGGCGGGCAAGAAGCCCAAGCCCGACCTGGTGCTCTGGCCCGAGAACTCCTCCGACATCGACCCGTACGCCAACAGCGACGCCCGCTACGTGATCGACTCGGCGGCCAAGGCGATCGGCGCCCCCGTCTCCGTCGGCGCGGTCGTCGAGCGGGACGGCAAGCTCTACAACGAGCAGATCCTGTGGGACCCGGTGAAGGGCCCGGTGAACACCTACGACAAGCGCCAGGTGCAGCCGTTCGGCGAGTACCTCCCCCTGCGCCCGCTGCTCGGAGCGATCAACAAGAACTGGACCAGCATGGTCCGCCAGGACTTCAGCCGGGGTACAAAGCCGGGTGTGTTCACCATGAACGGCACCCGTGTCGGTCTCGTCACCTGCTACGAAGCGGCGTTCGACTGGGCCGTGCGCAGCACCGTCACCGACGGCGCGCAGATCATCTCGGTGCCCAGCAACAACGCGACCTTCGACCGCAGCGAGATGACGTACCAGCAGCTCGCCATGTCCCGCATCCGCGCCGTCGAGCACAGCCGCACGGTCACGGTCCCCGTGACGAGCGGTGTCAGCGCCGTGATCATGCCCGACGGGAAGATCACTCAGAAGACCGGCATGTTCGTCGCCGCCAACCTGGTCCAGAAGGTGCCGCTGCGCTCCTCCGAGACCCCGGCCACGAAGCTCGGCATCATCCCCGAGATGGTCCTCGTGCTCGTCGCGGCGGGCGGTCTCGGCTGGGGGGCCGCCACGGCGCTCCGGTCGCGCAGGAACACCGGCGCCCAGGATGACGCCCTGGCTGGCACACCGGAAAACGGCTAGGCAGAACGACCCGCCGCCCCGCGCACAGGACGACTCCGTCACCCGTGCGCGGGGCGGCGGCTTTGCGCGGATAGGGTCGGGCCCATGGCAACTCCCGACTTCATCCGCACCATCCGGGCCTTCGCCGGCCATCAGCTCCTCTGGCTCCCCGGAGTCAGCGTCGTCGTCTTCGACGACGAGGGCAGGGTCCTGCTCGGCCAGCGCTCGGACAGCCACAAATGGGCGCTGATCTCCGGCATCCCGGACCCGGGGGAGCAGCCGGCGGCCTGCGCGGTGCGCGAGGTGTACGAGGAGACGGCCGTGCACGTCGAGGTCGAGCGCGTCGTGATGATCCAGGCCACCCGCGAGGTGACCTTCGACAACGGCGACGTCTGCCAGTTCATGGACACCACCCTGCGCTGCCGCGCGATCGGCGGCGAGGCCCGCGTCAACGACGACGAGTCGCTCCAGGTCGGCTGGTTCGACGTGGACGCCCTGCCGAAGCTGGACGACTACGCGCTCCGCCGGATCAAGCAGGCACTCCTCGACGAACCCACATGGTTCGAGCCCACCACCTGAGGGTGAAGTGTGTGCGCTGACCACATCGGTGGGGGCCCGGGGGCTGCCTAGGGTCGAGGTATGACCGCGCCCAGCGCCCTCCCGGGCCCCCACGCCTCAGCACTCGACCTCGGCGGCCGCACCGCCCTCGTCACCGGCGCCGCGAACGGCATCGGCCGCGCCTGCGCACTGCGGCTCGCCGCCGCCGGGGCCAAGGTGAGAGCGGTCGACCGGGACGCCGATGGGCTGGAGGCCCTGGCCGGGCAGTCGCAGGGACTGGCCGGCACGGTCGAACCCGTCCTCCTCGACCTCACCGACCTCGACGCGGCCGAACAGGCCGCGGCCGGCACCGACGTCCTCGTGAACAACGCAGGACTGCAGATGGTCCGCCCCCTCGAGGAGTTCCCGCCCGAGGTGTTCCACACGGTGCTCACCGTGATGCTGGAGGCGCCGTTCCGGCTCATCCGCGGCGCCCTGCCCCACATGTACGGCCAGGGCTGGGGCCGCGTCGTCAACGTCTCCTCCGTCCATGGGCTGCGCGCCTCGGCGTTCAAATCGGCGTACGTCGCCGCGAAGCACGGCCTCGAAGGCCTCTCGAAGACCGCGGCCCTCGAAGGCGCTCCCCATGGAGTCACCTCGAACTGTGTGAACCCCGCCTATGTGCGCACCGCACTTGTCGAGAAGCAGCTGGCCGATCAGGCCCGCGCCCATGGAATCCCGCCCCAGCGCGTCCTGACCGAGATCCTGCTGCGCGACAGCGCGGTGAAACGGCTCATAGAACCGGAGGAGGTCGCGGAGGCGGTCGCCTACCTCTGCACCCCGCAGGCAGCCTTCATCACCGGGACCTCACTGACCCTCGACGGGGGCTGGACCGCGCACTGAGCCGGAGTCCGCCTTGGCCCGCACCCCCGCCCACCTGCGCTTTTCATGAGTTGTCCACAGGGCGGGGGCGCCGCGCCGCGGATGCGCGATCCTTTTGCCATGTCCCGCGATCACCTGCCATCAGCCGAGCGCTCCGCCGACAGCGCGGAAGCGCCGTTCCTGGAACTCCTGGCCAAGGGAGCGAGTGCCGACGCTTACGAGCGGCCGGTGCTGCTCGCCCGCGCCGAGGGTCTGTCCGAGGAGCGCGTCGCCGCGCTCGAACAGGCCAAGGAGCTCGCTCTGCGTGTGCGCACGGAGATAGAGGGACGGCGCCGGCGCGAGGCCGAACTCTCCGCGCTCTTCGAGACCGCGCACGACCTCGCGGGCCTGCGCGACCTGGACGCCGTGCTGCGGGCGATCGTGCAGAGGGCCCGGTCGCTGCTGGGCACCGACATCGCCTATCTCAGCCTGAACGACGCCTCCCGGGGCGACACCTACATGCGGGTCACGGAGGGCTCGGTCGCCGCGCGCTTCCAGCAGCTGCGGCTCGGCATGGGCGAGGGCCTCGGCGGACTCGTCGCGCAGACCGCCCGCCCGTACGTCACCGACGACTACTTCAAGGACGAGCGGTTCCAGCACACCCGCACCATCGACGCGGGTGTCCAGGACGAGGGCCTCGTCGCGATCCTCGGCGTGCCCCTGATGATCGGACCCCAGGTCATCGGCGTCCTGTTCGCGGCGGACCGCAGAGCGCGGGTCTTCGAGCGGGAACAGATCGCCCTGCTCGGCTCGTTCGCGGCCCTGGCCGCCGCGGCCATCGACACCGCCAACGCGCTCACGGACACCCGCTCCGCCCTGGACCGGCTTGGCCGGGCCAACGAAATCATCCAGGACCGCAGCGCGGTGATCGAGCGCGCCTCCGACATCCACGACCGGCTGGCCGAACTCGTCCTGAGAGGCGGCGGCGTCCAGGACGTTGCCGCCGCGGTCTCCGAGGTCCTGGACGGCACCGTCGAGTTCGCGGATCCCGGCGACACCCCGCCTCTGGCCATGGAGGCCGCCCGCACCGGCGGCCACGCCGTGCGGCACGGCGACGGCTGGGTCGCCGCGGTCGCCGCCGGCGGCGAGCTGCTCGGCGCGCTGGTGCTGCGCGGCCATCCCCGCCTCGACCCCGTCGACCAGCGCACCCTGGAGCGCGCCGCGATGGTCACCTCACTGCTCCTGCTCGCCCGGCGCTCCGCCTCCGAGGCCGAACAGCGGGTCCGCGGGGAGCTGCTGGACGACCTGCTCGACGCCCGGGACCGCGATCCCGGCCTGTTGCGGGAGAGAGCGGCCCGGCTGCGCGCCGATCTCGACGGACGGCATGTGGTGCTGGCGGCACGGCTCGACGCGGTGGGCGCCGACGCCGGCCAGGAGGCCGGAGCGCGCAGACGGCTGTGGTCGGCTGCGTCCCACCTCGCCGCCACCCGCCAGGGACTGGCCGCCGCGCGGGACGGCGGAACCGTCCTGCTGCTCCCGCTCGGGCCGGGCGACACGGCGACGGCGCTGGCCCGCCGCACGGCCAAAGACCTGGGAACCGCCGTCCAGGAGCCTGTGACCGTGGGCGCCTCCGCGCCGCTGGACCGCCTCGCGGCCCACCCCGAGGCGGTCGCCGCGGCCTACACGGAGGGGCAGCGCTGCCTGGAAGCGCTGTGTCTGCTCGGCCGGGCGGGCGACGGCGCGGCCGCCGAGGACTTCGGCTTCCTCGGACTGCTGCTCGCCGGGGACCGGGACATCTCCGGGTTCGTCGGCAGGACGATCGGTCCGGTCGTGGCCTACGACGAACGGCGCGGTACCGACCTGCTGGTCACCCTCGACGCGTACTTCGCCAGTGGTATGAGCCCGGCGCGCACGAAGGACGCCCTGCACGTGCATGTGAACACCGTGGCCCAGCGGCTGGAGCGGGTGGGCCGCCTGCTCGGGGACGACTGGCAGAGCCCGGCCCGCACATTGGAGATCCAACTCGCGCTGAGACTGCACCGGTTGTCCTCCGACGGACCGCGCTGATCCCCGCACGCGGGAGCGCGTACGGGGATCGGGGAGTGCGGGACCGGGGTCAGACCGTACGGGCGTCCGCCGGTGCGACCGGAGCCGGCCAGTCGTCAGGGGCGGCCTCGATCGCGGACAGATCGCGGTGGCGGGTCTCCTTCGCGAGGCCCACGGCCACGAGCGTCAGTACGACGGACCCGATCACATAGAGGGAGATGGGCGTGGAGCTGTCGTAGGAGGAGAGCAGGGCCGTAGCGATGAGCGGGGCGGGCGCGCCTGCCGCCACGGAGGCGAACTGGGCCCCGATGGAGGCGCCCGAGTAGCGCATCCGGGTCGCGAACATCTCGGAGAAGAAGGCGGCCTGGGGCGCGTACATGGCCCCGTGCAGGACCAGGCCCACGGTGACGGCGACGATCAGGTTCACGAAGCCGCCGGTGTCGATCAGCGAGAAGAACGGGAACATCCACAGGCCGACGCCCGCGGCACCGAGCAGATAGACCGGTCGGCGGCCGATGCGGTCGGAGAGGGCGCCCCAGGCAGGGATGACGGCGAAGTGCACGGCCGAGGCGATGAGCACGGCGTTGAGCGCGGTCTGCCGGGAGACGCCGGCGGAGGTGGTGGCGTACACGAGGATGAAGGCGGTGATCACGTAGTAGCTGATGTTCTCGGCCATGCGGGCGCCCATCGCGATGAGCACGTCACGCCAGTGGTGGCGCAGGACGGAGACCAGCGGCAGCTTGGCCGGCTCGTCCGCTCCGGCGGCCTTGCGCGCCTCGGCCCGGGCCAACGCCTCCTTGAACACAGGGGATTCGTCGACAGACAGACGTATCCACAAACCGACGACGACCAGGACACCGGAGAGGAGGAACGGGATGCGCCAGCCCCAGGACACGAAGGCGGCGTCCGACTGGGTGGCGGTGAGCAGGGACAGGACGCCGGTCGCGAGCAACTGCCCCGCGGGCGCTCCGGTCTGCGGCCAGGACGCCCAGAATCCGCGCCGCTTGGCGTCGCCGTGCTCGGACACCAGCAGGACGGCACCGCCCCACTCGCCGCCAAGTGCGAAGCCCTGCACCAGACGCAGCGTCGTGAGCAGGACGGGGGCCGCCGCGCCGACGGTCGCGTGCGTGGGCAGCAGACCGATCGCGAAGGTCGCCCCGCCCATCATCAGCAGACTCAGCACCAGCAGCCGCTTGCGGCCGAGCCGGTCGCCGTAGTGCCCGAACACGAGCGCGCCCAGCGGCCGGGCCGCGAACCCGACGGCGTACGTCAGGAAGGACAGGAGCGTGCCGACGAGCGGGTCGGAGTCGGGGAAGAACAGCTTGTTGAAGACCAGGGCGGCGGCCGAGCCGTAGAGGAAGAAGTCGTACCACTCGATGGTGGTACCGATGAGGGACGCGGCGACGATGCGCTTGAGGTTGCCGGGTGTCGGGGGAGCGGATGCTGCGGAGGCCATGTGCGCCACTTCCTCGCGTGCGGTGGGGACGGGTACGTGTCGGCACACCGTAGGAACGCACAGGTCGGAGGCGTATGTGGTGGGGCACCATAGTTCGGGGCGCTGCTGTGCGTGCGGCCACCATGCCAACCCGTGCCGGCCCACGGAAGCGCGGTTCAAGGGTTCGAAGGTGGCCGGAGCGCGGGCTGCCGGAGACGCGCAGTTCGGAACGGTTTGACGGTGCCGTGCTGACTCCCGCGCTGGTTTGGTGCTGGCCACGTGCTGAGTCCGTCATCAAGCGCAATCACTTCCACGGCTGACGGAAGCCTGCCGCGATGGCTGCCCGGGGGCTGGGATCACCGGGTGTCCCACTCCGGCGCTGGAACGGAATCGTGCACTGTGTAAGCCCAGTCGTCGAAGTGCCCTGTAAAGAAGACCCGTGTCAGAAGGATGTCGCGGGCACGCTGGGCCCGGACCATCAGGCCAGTTCTTCCGATATTCGGTTCGCCTCCGACGGAAATCCGGAACTCCGGTCCGCGTGCCTGGGTGTACTCGCAGAAGCGGTCTTCAAGCTGAGATGGAACCTGGCCGATCAGGCGCATCCCGTCGATGGTGACCTGCGGCCCTCGTAGTGCGTCGACCGCAACGGCTGCCAACTCGCCAGTCTGCCGGGTATAGGCCGTGACGGCATGCAATGGGGAGAGCTTGCCCTTCGGGTGGAAGCAGGTCTGCCCTACCAGGGCGCCGGATCGAGACATTGGGGCTTCCTTGCCCACGAAGGCCGCCGCCTCCATCTCCGTGGCCACTGCTTCGAGGCTCATACCGAACCGAAGCGGACCGACCCTTTCGAACGGCGTCAGCGTCCATTGCGCGCGCTCGGAGTCATCCACCCCAGCGCACCTGGCACGGACAAGATGGAGGCTCTCAGCACGATCCTGCCCGCGCCGCTAACCCCGGGCTCCCAGGTCCGTGCCCGCGGGACGCTTGCTCGCCCGGATCAGCCCGATGCTGAGAGCCAGGAATAGGACGCCGACTGTTCGTTCCGCCTGATGCATCAGATCGCTGGAAGAGATCGAGCCAGCCGCAATCAAGGACATGCCGACGGCGCACACCAACGCTCCCACGCCGTATGCGCGCTTGTATTTCACACCCGGCCGGATGTTGGGGAGCACCCAGCCAAAAGCGATCGCTGCGATGCCACCGACGGCGGCCACCAGGGCACACAGGGCAAAGAGTGCTGCGAGGTAGATGGCCATGGGTCCTCTCCGAGTTCCGCATCCAGGGCGGACGCCCGCGTGATCTTTACAGCCCCCGCACCCTACGTCCACACCTGCCCGCATTCCGCCGCCACCCCCTCAAACCGTCTCCACGCCGTTCGCCTGCGACCCCGCCGCGAGCTCACCCACCTGGCTCGGGTTTCTCGGGCAGATCTGGCCCGACGATCCGGACGCCGTCGCAGCACTGCAGGAGTGGTTCGGGTACATCCGGTCCGGGCGGACCGATCGGCATAAAATTCTCCTGGTCGTCGGTCCCGTTAGTGCAAGGGGACCTTCGTGCGCGTGCTGAAAGAGCTGGGCGGCAAGGAGAATCTGGCCGGCCCCACGCCGGCCGGTCTGGGCACGGACTTTGGCCTGTCCACGCTGATCGGCAAAACACAATCTGCGTCGGTGAGGCCTGTCGTCAGCTGTTGGCCGAGGGGCCCGTCAGTGCGGTCGGGCCTGCCTTGCTTAGGTACATAGACCGAGACGCCCTACGCAGTAGCGGAGAGCTCTGGTGCAGAGACACCGGGCATTGATCATCGAGCTGCCCTCTCGCGTTGCTCAAGCCACTCGATGTACCAGCTACGGAAGGTGTGGCGGTCTCCGTTCGCATCGACGTACGGCTCGAAGGGCGGGTTGTACGCGCAGTCGCGGTCGCGGAGTTCCCCGCGGTGCGGGCCGACGACGATGAGCCAGCCGGTCATCCCGCATCCGTTGTCGCTGATGGGGATAGCGCCCCGCACTCGTTCCAGGAACCAGGCATCTTCGCCGACGTCGCCGAAGACCTTGCGGTAGTCGCCCAGATAGTCGTCGTCCTCGTCACGGGTGGTGGGTGCGTACCCGGAGGCACGAAGGGTTGCCATCTGCTGGTCGGCCCAGTCTTCCGTCTCGACGAACGGCCCACTGGGGTCCAGCAGATGGGGATGGTCCTCGTCGTTGTCCCAGATCCATGCCCACTTCGCGTCGATTCGGCGCAACGATGTGAGCTCAAGTGCCGGTCCGGGGCCGCCGGCTCCGACCTCCGCCAGAAACGTGCGGTACTCCTCGGGGAGCGCGACACCGAACTGTGCTTCCACCTCGGCGATCTCCGCGAGGGTCAGGACGGGTTCGAACGTCGGGTATCGAGACGGCCCAAGGCCACGGGCTCGACGCTCGGCCTCCTCCACTGCGATCACGCGCTCCCGAACTCCTGACCAGTACACGCGCGCTTTCACAGCCCTCCTGTCGACGGTGAGCACGCACACTAGTCCCTTTTGCGGATCGGATCGCCGACCCGGCAGAGGAGGCTCGCCAGCTGAAGGAAGCGGTGACGTCGCATGCGGTGGTGGACCAGGCGATCGGGATGATCGTGGCCATGGCCCAGGTCATCCCGGAGGAAGGCCGGACTGTCCTGTGGGAGGACACGCAGCACACCAACCTCAAGCTGCGGTAAGTCGCCGAACTCGTCCTGCTGTGGGGGCGATCGGGTGAGATCCCGGAGGGAGTCCAGAGCGAGCTGGGGGAAGCCCTGGAGCGCCCGGCCCGGTGCGGATCCCCAGGCTTGGCGAACCACAAAACGGCGGCCCGCACCTTGTGATTCATTGGCACCTCTCCTGGACAGCGGGAGACTGCTGGCTCTCATCGACCGTGCAGGAAGTGGGGCACGAGGCCGGCCTTGTAGCTGTGGTGCCGCCGTCGGTCGCGTGCGCCAGGGCTGGGCGGTCCGAGGGTCGCCGAGGACGACCGACGGCAACCGACAACGACAAGCGAGCCACAGACGTCGGCGGCGGAACCCCAGGTCACAGCCCCACCAAACGGGTCTTCCTCGAGGGCCGGCCGTCAGGCGACATGGGGTGTTACCTGCCGAACGAGGGCATGAATCGGCCCCTCACCAGTGTGTTTCCCGCAGGTGAGGGGCCGTGTCAGGCGGCTTGGGCCGCTTCCGGGCCGTCATGGGCGTGACCGGCGACGGCCCGGCACATCGCACCGAGATGTCCAATCCGTCGGGGCCTGCCGGACGAGTCCTAGAACCTCCCCTGGTTCAGGGCGGTCTGCAGCGCCTTGACGGTGGCGGGACCCCAGATCCCGTCCACGGTCAGGCCCGCCCCGGCCATCGCGTTCAGAAACGTCTGCAGGGCCTTGTACGTCGCGGGTCCGGTGGCGCCGTCCTCGGTGAGCCCGGCGTTGGACCAGACGTTCAGGTGGTGCTGGAGCGCCCGCTTGGAGTCCGGCCCCCACTGGCCGTCCACGGTGACGCCGATCGCGTGCTGTGTCGCCCGAATGGTCGCGGGCCCGAAGTCGCCGTCCACGACCAGGCCGGCACCGTCGTCGATGTACGCGAAGTACGCCGCCTCCGTCGCCGGGCCCCACATCGCGTCGGCGCTGACACCCACCTTGCCCTGCAGCCAGCGCACACCCGTGGCCGTCAGTGGCCCCCAGGCACCGTCTTCGTTCAGCGCCGGGCTGTAGCCCAGGCCGTTGACCGCCCACTGCTGGTACTTCACGGAGCGGACCGACGTCATACCGCCGCCCCCGCCACCGGAACCCCCGCCCGCATAGGCCTTGTACGCGGCCTCGGTCCCCGGACCCCACAGACCGTCCGCGCCCGTCCCGACCTTGCCCTGCAGCCACCGCACACCCGCGTCCGTCAACGGGCCCCAGATACCGTCGGTGACCAGCGCCGGGCTGTAGCCCAGGCCGTTGACCGCCTGCTGTTGCGCCGCCACCGAACGGACCTGCGTCATACCGCCCCCACTGGTGCCGCTGGAGTCGGAGCCGGAGCCGGTGTACGTTCCGGTCGCGTAGTCGATGGGGCGGATCCCCGCCACCATGCCGCCCTCCACCCAGGCCTGCAGATGCCCTCCGGGACAGTTGGTGGAATTGCCGGGGAGTCCGCCGTGGTAGGTCTTGGCGAGGGTTCGGCCGGTCTTGTCGACCGCCATCTCGTAGAGGCTGCGGATGGCCTGGAGCGCGACCTCCGTGGCGTCGCCGTTCTCCCCGATGAAGCAGACGCCGATGTGTGTGGTGTTGGCCCCGTAGGCGTGCGCACCCTGCACGTACCAGCCCCGGCCCTCGAAGATGCGGCCGCTGGTGTCGACCAGGAAGTTGTAGCCGATGTCGGACCAACCGTTGGAATCCATGTGGTAGTTCTGGATCTGACGGGGCGTCTGCGAGGTGGGTCCGTCCGAGTAGTGGACGGTGAATCCGATACGGGAGCTCAGGTCCACCGAGGTGACGTCCTTCGGCGGACGCGCACCCCACGCACTGCGCGGGTAGAGGTACAGCATGTCGGCGTCGGGACCGGCGCCGGTGCCCCCGCCGGGCACGACGAAGTCGCCGCGCTGAACGTAGGGATAGAGGTTACCGGGGCAGTCGGTGTGCGTCTTCAGTCGGACGTCCCGGTGCCCCACGATCCTGAAGCCCGCGTTCCACTCGTTCTGCAGGAAGCCGCACAGGTCCCTGAAGGCCGCGGCCATCGCCGGGGTCACCGGGTCGTCGGCGCCGATCATGCCCATCACGGCGTAGTAGTCGCTGTTGGCGCCGGGCATCTCCTTGCTGTTCGCGGCGGACCGCCGGCCCAGGCCGCGCCCCTCGTAGATGCTGCCGTGCTTGCAGATGAGGAAGCTGTAGGGGATGTCGTCGTACTCGGGTTCCTTCTGATGGGCCTCCACCAGGACGTCGCCGATGATGTCGTAGTGCATCGCGTCGTCCTGGACCTTCCTCACCAGGCCGGCACACTTGTCGTGGGAATCGACGGCGAAGTTCCCAGCCCCCTCGTGGTGCACGACGATGCCGCCGAGCCATGGGCTGAAGCTTTCCACATCGATCTTCTTGGGCGGCTGAGCGCCCCACTCACTGCGCGAGATGATGGTGACCATCTGGGTTCTCCCTGAATTCTTGCTGCTGAGCTTGCCGGCAGGACGCGTGGTGGCCGTCGGCCCGTGGTCGGTGGACCCGTCACACGGCCCCGATCACGCCCCCGTCGGCGCGTCGCACCACAAGCACGGCGGAACGCGGCACCGCGGCCGGATCGCGATCGGGCCAGTTGCTCACCGCCCGGGGGTCGTCCTGTCCGGGTGCGCCCCACGTGGGTGTGCGCTCTCCCGGGTGCTGGACGTTGACGAACATGGTTCTGCCGTCGGGTGTGGTGCCGACCCCGGTGATCTCGGCGCCGCGCGGTCCGGTCAGGAAGCGGCGGATCTCGCCGGTGCTCGGGTCCGCGGCCAGCAGCGCGTTGTTGCCGAGGTTTCCGTGGCCGGTGGCCGACCGGTGCTGGTGGTGGGCCGAGATGCCGGTCCCGATCCACAACCGTCCCTCGGCGTCGAACGACAGACCCTTCGGCGAGCCGAACATGCTGTCGGTGTCGAGGGAGACCGCCTCGTCGTGTGCCGGGTCGCCGGCGAGGACGAAGACGTCCCAGTGGAACGCGGGCGCCTCGCCCTCGCCCGGGTTCTCCGCCTCCCGCCAGCGGATGATGTGCCCGTACGGGTTGGTGGCGCGGGGGCTGACCGCGGGGCGGTGGGCGTTCGGGCCGGAGCCGCAGTGGCCCCGGCCGGGGCTGTTCGCCAGCGCGCAGAAGACCGTGCCGTCTTCGGGGCGGACCGCGGTCTGCTGGGGCCGGTCCAGCGGTGTGGCGCCGAGCGCGTCCGCCGCCTGCCGGGCACGCAGCACCACGTCCGCCTGATCGCGCCAGCCGTTGTCCCCGATGAGCGGACCGGTGCCGTACGACAGCGGCAGCCAGCGTCCGGAGCCGTCGTCCTCGAACCGGCCGACGTACAGCGTGCCGTGATCCAGCGGGCTGTGCCCCTGGGCGCGCAGGTGCTGCCAGGAGTCCGAACTCACGAACTTGTAGAGGAAGCCACCGTTCTCGTCGTCGCCGCTGTAGACGACGAGACGGCCGTCGGCGTCCTCGGTCACGGTCGCTCCGACATGCTGGAACCGGCCCAGAGCGGTGCGCTTGACCGGAGTGGCGTGGGGCGCGTGCGGGTCGATCTCCACGACCCAGCCGTACCGGTTGGGCTCGTTGCCGTTGACCGCGAGGTCGAAGCGCGGGTCGGCCTGGTGCCAGCGGTGGCCGCGGCCGGACGCGCTGAGGCCGTAGCGCTTTTGCGCCCTGGTGGCGCGCCAGCGGGAGTCCGTGGTGCCGAAGTAGGCGGCGACGTTCTTCTCGCAGCTGAGGTAGGTCCCCCAAGGGGTGACTCCGTACGCGCTGTTGCCCAGCGTGCCCGCGGGGGACGAGTGCGTGTGCAGTGCCGGGTGGCCGTCCCGCACGGGGCCCGAGAAGGCCACCGGCGTGCTGCCCGTGACACGGGTGGTGCGCGGGGAGTCGACGACGGTCCAGGTGTCGCCGTTCTCGTGCACCTCCAGCACGCTCAGGCCCTGTGCCGCCAGCGCCTTGGCGACCTTCTCCTTCGTCATCTCCGCGCCGCCGTCGGGATACAGCAGCGCGGCGTCCGTGTACTCGTGCCCGATGACGAGCGTTCCGCGCCGGTTGCCGCGAGGGCCGTCGTCGTACGGAAAGAAGTGCAGGCCGCTGTGGTGCGTGCCGATCTGCCGGGCCTGCTCGGCGGCGGTGTCGCCGCTGCGGGGGCGCCGGTCCGGGTGGTGCCCGTGCAGGGGCTGCCCCCACGGGGCGAGGGTCTGCACCGTGTACCCGGGCGGTACGGAGACGGTGTCCGCCGTGCTCACGGGAACCGCCGTGAACCCGAGTGAACCCGCCTCTTCCCGCGGCTGACCGGACCGTGCGGCCGTGGCAGTGGCCGTGGCTGCGGAGGCGGACGCCGTCGTCGTGGAGAGCCCGAGAAAGGCGGCGAGGGCCACGGTGCCGCCGACCACGGCCTGGCGACGCGACAAGGAGGCCACCGCAACCTCGTCGGCCTCATCGACCGCGTCGGACGGAAGTCGTTGATCTGACATGTTCGCCACCAAACGGAGAGTGGCCCGCTGAGGCCAGGGATCAGCAATGAAGGGGATCAGCAATGAGAGGGAGCGCGCGTCCTGCACTGGACGCGTCCGGTGCGGCGTCGCGCACGCGGGTGCGCCGCGTCGCCAACGCCACGCGCGGGCAGCCCTGTTGACCGGCAGCAGGGGGCCGCGGTCTCGAACACTAGAGCAGTTGCGGGGGCTTCCCGGCTTCCTGGCCGTCCCGACCCTGTCTCGCCACCGTCCCAGACTTGTCCCGCCCCACGTGGGACGTTTCTGGGACGGTGGCGAGACAGGGTCGGGACGGCAGGAGTAGGGGGACGGCCGGGCGACCGCCTTATGGTCACTTCGGCCGTCCGATGTGAAGCAGTGCTCGAAGCGGCTCTCGAAGCCCTGCCGGAGCACGGCACGTCGCTTCCCTCTCCTGCCCACCCCGCCCGATGAAGGGACCACCACGCGATGCGCCTCAGCGGACGCCTCACGTACGGCCGGATTCCGGCCGCACTCGCGGTCCTCGCCGGCACGCTCCTTCTCGGGACGCCGGCGCCGGCCTCCGCCGCGACGACCTCACCGGTGTGCGCGAGCGCCTGCTTCCTGGACGTCCGCACCGGCGGCCACACCGACTTCGACCGGCTCGTCGTCGACCTGGGCGGGTCCTCGCTGCCGACCTGGACCGCGACGACGAACGACACCGGCCTCTGGTACGAGAGCGGGGACGAGGGCCACCCGATCGCCCTCACGGCCAAGCACTATCTGGCCCTCCGGTTCACCGGGGTCAACAACACCGCGACCGACGGCACGTGGACCTTCGGCGGACCTTCGCCGCAGACCGTGAACCACCCCTCCCTCAAGGGCTACGCGCTCACGGGCGGCTACGAGGGGGAGTACGGCTTCGGTCTGGCCCTGGACGACTACCGCAGCTACCGGGTCTTCACGCTGACCAGCCCCAACCGTGTGGTGGTCGACGTCCATCACTGACACCGCGCACGAAACCAGAGACATCCATAAGTCCAAGCCGTACATCCAAGAGGGAATCACCTTGAGCATCCAGCGCACGACAGCCCGGATCGCCGCCCTTCTCGCGGCACCCGCCCTCGCCCTCGCGATCGGCGCCGCTCCCGCCCAGGCCGCCAACCGGTACGACGTCCCCATCATCGCCGCCGACGGCGAGTGCATGGAGGTCGTGGAGGGGAACGCCGTCAGCGGCGCGTACGTGGCGCAGCAGGACTGCCGGGAGATCGCCTCCCAGCGGTGGAACCTCCTGGACGTCGGCTCTCACTATTTCCAGGTCCAGAGCGCCAAGAACCCGAGCCTTTGCCTCAACAACTGGGAGGGCGGCGACCGCAAGGGCAACTACATCCGTCTCTACGCCTGCGGCACCACCGACGACAGACTGTTCAACTTCGTCTACGACGACGGCAGGTGGGTCACCATCCAGCCCAAGAGCGCCTGGCACAACTGCCTGAACTTCTGGGGCGGATCGGCCCCCGGCTACTACGCCCGCCTCTACGACTGCAACACCGACCCGAACGAACTCCTGCTGTGGGGATGACCCGCTGATGCCCTGAACGGCCGGGCTGGGCGGGTCCGGGCATCCGGGCCCGCCCAGGGCTGAGGAGGAATCTCCCCGATCCACTGGCCGTGCGTGAGCCATGTGTCCAAGGGGGACACCAAGTGAACGGTAGTCAGGGGGTCGGCGGCGACGAGCCGTCGGGCAGAGAGCTGCTCGCGAGCGAGATGCGGCGACTGAAGGAGAGAACGGGGCTCGGCTACGGGCGGCTTGCGGCCCAGACGCACGACAGCCGCTCGTCGTGGGAACGCTTCCTCAACGGCAAGCAACTGCCGACGACGGTCGCCGTAGGGGAGTTCGCCGCTGCCATGGGGGGCACCTACGGAGTCCATGTTCGACCTGCTGGAAAGAGCTACCGAGGCGATGGACCCGGGCGGGGATCTGGGTCCGGATCCCGGCCTGAATCCCGCCCCCGATCCGGCCGCGGACCCAAGCGCCCGGCCCCTGTCCAGGTGGGTGCGGAGGGCGAGTTGACACCACCGGAGAGCCCACCAGATCGCCCCTCCGGACCCTCCGGCCGATGGCGGCTGTCTCCTTCCTGAGAGCGGAGAGAAGGGGGCCGGAGCGCCCACGCCCGCCGGGCCGAACTGATCGGCACCGGTGCGCTCATCGGCCGGCTGATCAACTGGTCGCCATCGACACCGGCATTGGCCCACAGTGTGGCCGCCGCATCGCATGCGCCGCAGCCGGACGGCGGTTCGTCCGCGTCCAGCGCCGCGAACCTCGCCCGAAAGTCCGGGCCGTCGCCACAGAACCCCCGCCCTGGCTGCCACGAGGACACCTGCCTGCGCCGCGACCCCCAGTCCAGGGACTGCCAGTGGGACGCCACAACCGCGCGCGAGACCTGGCTGCGCGGGATGCACATCGAGCTGCGCTATAGCGCGGCTTGCGGTTCGGTCCGGGGACGCGTCGACAACGGCGCGGTGGGCGATTCCGTCCCCATCAAGGGACCCATGAACCCAGGTGAACACCCCTGCATGGAGCCCCAAAGGACACCACCGCAGTTTGAAGCGTGTTGGCTCCTCGCCTGGGAGAGCGCCGGCCACTTGTCGCTGAACCCCTGCGTTCCGGTCCTACGCTGCGCCAGTTGATCCACGGCGCCCTCGCGACCTCGGCAGGGTCGATCTTCAGGCCGGCTCGGTCGAGGAACTCGGCGGCGTTGGCCACATTGTGGCCCAGACCGAGGATCTCGCCGTACACGCTCACACGCCGGCCAGACGGTGTTGGGCGCACCGTCTACGAGGTCCGCGGCGAGCGTCGTGCGGATCGCAGTGCGGATTCACCGCTGCGCACGAGAAGGGACGGCTTTGGCTTTTCTCGGCCATTAGGGACACTTTCCGGTGCGTTGGCCGCTACCCTCTTGGTCGCACTTCAACGGATCGTGCATGTCAACTCGCATGGGCGGGACAGTTGTTTGCAGGAAGAGGCACTTTGACCCAGCCCGTGCCACCACACTCGAGCGAGGCGACCCGGCTGTTGTGCGTGGGCGTCTATGCCGACGACGCCTACCGCGATGCGGTACTCGACGAGTTGTACGCACACGACCAACGAGTGATCGCCCCCTCGCTCGGCTTCGACGCCGCGCGGGTCTTGGCCCACGCCCTGCGCGCGTGGCGTATCGGTCTGGCCTGGGCCGCACTGGTGCTGGTCGTGTGGCTGGTCGGGTTCTTCCTCACTGACATGCTGGTCCTGGCACTGCTCCCGGGGTGTGCCATGCTCGCCGCCCGCAGCCGCAGAAGTCGGGGCTCGGTGCTGCGCTGGACCGGCAGAGTCACCTTCGGCGCCGGGCTCTGGCTCGTTCTGTATGTGGCGTGCTTCGGCCCGGCGCAGACCTCCTACAGCCCGGACAGGTACGGCGACGAATCGCCCGTCCTGCCCTGGAATGCCATGCACGGCTGGATCGCTGTGGGGTGCCTGGTGCTGACGGCCTACTGTGTCGCGCTGCGGCAGTGGCACCTCGACCAGGTGCTGCGCCGGGACCTCGCTCCGGAATCGTTTGCCGACCTGGCGCGCGATCCAGCGGAACACGTCGTCTCCGCCCGTCTGCAGTGGATTCGCGAGCGCATAGGGCGAGAGCAGCACTCGCCTTTGATCCTGTACGACATGGCTGACCCGTTCCGGGGAATGGGCGTTCTGCGGGAAGCGTGGACACTCACGGTGGAGTTGCGCCCCGCCTCGGGCGCCCGCTCGGCGGCGCAGCTCGATCCCGAAGAGCCGGTCGGCAATGCCTGGCTACTCGATCACATCAAATCCCAACTGGCGGCCCTGCGCTATCCGGCTGAGCACGGTTCGTCCAAGGCTGCGGGAGTGCGTCTGGACCGGCTGCGTCAGGTGGAGATCGACGAGTGTGTGTTCCTTCCGCTGGAGGGGCTGCGCAGCCGCGATCAGGTACCGCACAGCCCCGGCGCCTTCGAGGAGCATCGGCGCGCGGCCGTGGAGGAGAGCGGCGAGGCGCGCCGCCACTTCCTGCGGGTTCGGGTCGGCGCCTGGCGAGAGGAGGTCGTCACGACCGTGTTCGTCCGGGCGCACACGCAGGGTGGAATGGTCACGCTGGAGGTCGTTTCCTGTGTGCTCAACCCGGTTCGGTCCGAATTTCGCGACGCGGACCGGGCCGCTCGCCTCCCCGAGCCTGCCGTCCTGGCGGGTAGGACCGGCCGGGCGCTGGCGAGGACACCGGCCATAGCCGGTTCCGCTCTGGTCGACGTCGGGAGGACGGTCGCCTGGTTCCTGCGGGTGGCTGTGAACGGAGGAGGAAGGCGGCCGATCCAGGGACCCGCGGTCTCTGTCCGGGAACTCGCGACCGAGCGCCAGGCCTCGATGTTCCAGGAGTTGGACGCCGGCCGGTACATCGGGACCATCCGGGAGCGCGTTGTGAACGCGGTGCGTATCGCGCTCCTCGAACGTGACTGGGACACCTCCGAACTCGATGCGCGAGCCTTGCAGCTGCGCGGTGATGGCGTCCTCGTCGAGCGGTCCTCCGCGCCCGTACACGGTGTTGCGGTGGGACACGGCGACCTTCCGCCGAGGAGTCGGGCATGAGCGGGGGTGCGGCGCCCTGGGACGCCGAGCTGCAGGGATGGCGCGTCAGCCGCGGTCCCGGCAGCCCGGCGGCACCGCCCCGGCGGTTCCCCCGCGGCTGGAAGAACCTGTCGTTGTGGCGGCGCGCGCGTGGCTTTGGAACGGTCGGCGGGGACGCGGCCGTGCCCTGGGACACGCTGCGTCAGAGATGGGCACACGACGACGGCAGCGGGGCGCGGGCGGACGCGGCACATGCCGCGTCCGGCTACCGGGTGCGTGCTCTGCTGCGGCACACAGCGGTCCCGCTGTGCACCGCAGCTGTATCGGCTCTCTTGGCCGTGCTCGGCCACTGGTGGGCGGGGTGCGTGGTTCTGGTGTGGGCCGCGCTGGTCGCCAGGGGGGTACGCGCGGTGCGGCGCGCAGCGGCCGATGAGCGGGCGGCCGACATGGAAAGTGCTGTATTGCCGACGACACGTCCGATCAATCCGCGACCTGTATCTCCCGCCCGGGCCTTCGTCCAGGGATTCGCGCAGGTTCTGGCGTTTCCCGCCCTCTTTGCTCCCGGCAGTGCGCTGAGTGAGTCCGGGGCCAGGGGGCAGACCGACCCTGACAGGTCCGTGCCTGAGCCCTCGCAGGAGCGCAGTCGACGCTACGTCGCAGAGGCGCTGATGCATGCCCATGCGGAGCTCGGCCTGCAACTGCCGAGGGAGCCCGCCGCTCGAGACGGAGCCGGGAATGCGGGGGGCGCGACATGACGAGCACGAGCCCCGATCCATCGACCCCGCAGGCCAGTGAGGGCGCCGCAGAACCGCGGCCACCCGCCGCTGCGTCCTGGGAACTACCTTCCGCTTCGGACATTGAGAAGTACGAGGCAATGCTCGGCGGCGGGGCCGCGGAACGTGCCCTCTCACTCGTTGAGAAGCGGTTCGCCCTGGAGGTCGAGGATCAGTACCAGCGGCGGCTCGACGCTGAGCACCGACGACGTCTCGACATGATCAACATCCGTTTCCGCATCGCCGGTGTGGTAGTCGGCGCCAGCGGATTCGCTGGATGCCTGTGGATCGCCAAGGACTTCGTGGATCGCGGTGCCACATCTCAAGCAGCAGGCCTACTCGGCGGCATGGCTGCGGCACTCAGTGCGATCTTTCTGGGAACTCGGTCCCGGACACCACGCTGAGCTTTGGCGCCGATTCGCTCCTCGCATTGGGGGCTGCTGCTGAGTCACACGCGACTCCCCTTCACGCACCGAAGACAGGTAGCGCACAAACGCTCCGGACCGAGCGGGGAACAGCGGGGACCCCCGGTGCGGTGCCAATGCTCGTCCCAGACTCGGGTCGCACTCCCGTTCGTCCTCCGGGTGCTTTCACGTCCCGGCATTCTCTCCTTCTGCGGACCGGGGAGGCTGCAGAAACAGCAGAACATGGCTGCACCGGTCACACACCAAAGCCCTGGTCCCGCGCTGACGCGCCAGCCGTTTGCCCGCCAGACGGACCTTTATGAATAGTGGGTGCATACCCGCGGCAACCCCCTCCGCCCTGACGAGCGGTCCCTCACACAGCGGACATTGAGACGGCTCAAGGCCCCGCTCGGGCTCACCACTCAGCTCGTCAAGCACCAATACTCCTTGAACTTCTAGCGGTTAGTCGCCTGGCGGCTATCCATGGCAGAGACACCGATGCGTCGTGGTCCCCACCCCGCAGCGTTCCCCATGCACTCAGATCCCAAGAGTGCCAACTTGCGAGATTGCCCTGACGAGGGGAACACGGGCGACGCCATGGGATGCCGCGCTTGTGGGGGCACTGGCACTGGCAACGGCACAGCGGCGGCGCGGCGCGGTCTGAACGGCCACGGCCACCTCGCGCAGCACGGGTAGACAGGCGGTCAGGCCGAACTCCTAAAGCGGGTGTCGCAGGTTCGAATCCTGCCGGGGCACAGCATGAAGGGCCAGCTCGGGAAAGGTTTCCTCCCAGGCTGGCCCTTGCCGTGATTACGGTCGTGCCACACCCGTGCCACAAGCTCGGTGGCGCAGGCCGTCAGGCCGACTGATCGTCGTTGCCCCACCGCGCCCAGAGAACGTGTCGCCAGTCGTTGTCCAAAGCATCTGGACCGGGTTGGGAAACGGCAGGTACGGGTCTGGGCCCTGTCTCAATGAGATGGAGAAGAGTCCAGGCGACGCCGTAGCAGTCGTCCGGGCCAAAGCAGGCAGCCAACGCTGCCGCCTCATCGGTCGTGACAGGCCGGGGGATCTCCTCCAGCTGCCGGCACCGCCTGTCGATCTCCTCTTCACTGCCATCCCAGTCAGGAAGAGGTCCGTCTGCAACAAAACGCTGAACCTCGGGTCTCACCCCCGAATGCTCGCCCGCTCCGGCCACAGTGAGCAAGTCGCAGTTCAGGCTCTTCCCGATCTCCGTGCGAGTGGACGCCGTTGAGGCGGTGCCCCACAGCAACTTCGAGGGCCGCCAGGACACGGATCCGAAATGCGTTCTCGAGTATTCCAGCCGTAGTTCGCGATCATGGCGAGTCGTGGGTCATGGCCCGGAGACAAGATCCGTACCCCCGCTGGCCTCAATCAGCCAGGACAGCGAACCACTACCGAAGGGCCAGCCCGTGGTGGCCACCTGCACCCAGCCGCCCGACTCGTCGATTCCTGCGTGCCACCACCACCAGCTGCGGTCGTCTCCCATTCCTTCCTCGGTCGGGTCGAAGTAGTACAGCCAACCCGAGAGCGTCCACGGTCCCTGATCGACGGCCGCTCTCTCCTGTGGCGTCATGGCCCGCCATTGACGCAGCCACGCCTCGAGGTCGAAAGGCTCGCCGTGCTCCGGTTCCGGAGTCTCGGGTGCGCACCGCTGGATGAACCAGTTCGGCAGCAGCTGCGGCCAAAGCTCATCCGCCGGCCACTCAGCCATCCGCGCGACCACGCACGTGAGTACCGCACGCGCATTGGCTATGACCTGGGCCGGATCCTCGGCGGTGAACCGGCAGCGCACGAGAAACGGCCAGGGCTGGTCGTCATCCTCGGCTCCAGGTCCGGATCGAAGACGCCGCAGCTCGCCTGTCATGGTTTCCACGGTGAGGAAGTATGCACCGGCACCGACCTCGCGACATCTCGATATCGCCATCGGTCAGGGGACACCAGCCTCTATGGCAGACCCCGGCAGCCATACTTCGTCACAGCCAAGCCCATCTCACTGTCTGGCTCAAGGGACGCAGCGTCCGCAACCCCGACGCGGCCGTCGCCACCGCGCTTCAAGCCGCCAGCACTCAGCACGTGATACTGCCCGGCCAGGATGTCGCTGCCGAAATCGTCGCGCACATCGTGACGCAGACGCACTCCAGCAGTTCCTCAAGGACAACGGGTGTCACGGAGTGGAAGCAGTGCTCGTGACCATGAACCTGCTGAACTGTGATCTCGCCGAAGCTCAGCGAGCCTTCTTCAACGCCCCATGCCGGGACACCGAACGTCGCTTCCACAACCACGCCATGGACCTGCTCGAGGAAGCCGCCGACACCGACGCCTGACAGCACCAGCGACCCCGCAGACACCCTTGACTCGGCCATTGAGACTCCGCCGACCTCACGTTGCAGGGCGCCCCGCTCGGAGGAAATCAAGGTACTCGTCTCCGGCCATGCCTGCGTTCACCCAGCGATGACGGACCGCTCCAGTATGCCGTTCAGCCTCAGCCATCGCGCCTGCCGCATCGTCGGCAACAGCCAGCGTCTGGCCAAACTCGTCATCGGGGTCTAGCGGCGGGAACTCCAGGAGATCACAGAAGGTCTCACTGCCCACGTCCTCTACGACGTGCAGCGTCACCTCGTACCCGCGCTTGGTCGACTCGATGCCGACCCAGCGAATGGCCGGTGTCTCTGCCCCCTGCACCGCTCCGAGGAACTGCTCAATCCCTTGACCGCGCCGCAGTGCATCGACAGCGAACGTCTCAATGAGATAGCGCATGGGCGCAGAGTACGGCGTGGGGGGCATGCCCTCCACGTTTGCCCTAACGAGCGGGTAACCACGGGGAACATCGGTCAGCCGCAGGGAACGGCGTGAGAACAGCCGCCGACCGTGTCCCTTGCTCAGAGGCCGTTCACCTGAGGTGGGTGTGAGATTTGAACCCACGGTGATTCGCGCCACGACGGTTTCCAAGACCGCTTACGAGCTTTACTCCCCCATTGAGACTCCACCGACCTCGTTCCCGCCATGCAGCGCCATCGCGCCGGAGTTCGGATCAGGTGTCGTACGAACCGTCCCAGGGAGCGCTAAATCCGAGGCGGTTAGGGTAGAACTCGGCCCAGTCCTGGCATACCTCGCCGTCGGCGTACTCTCCGTGGCACTCAAGGACGAGACCGAAGAGTCTGCCCTCGAAGTGCTCGGCGAACGGCGCGATCTTGATGTCTCCGAACTCTCGCCCGGCCAATGCGTCCAACCACTCGTCCAGCAGATGTTGAGCTGCGGCCACCACCGGTGCCTTCTCCGGCCCATCTGGGACAGTTCCGGTGGCCTCGATCGTTGAGTCAACGTGACGACCGGCTTTGTCGAACTCGTGAAGGATTGCGTACCAACGCCGCACAACACGGCTAGCGTCGCAGTCCGCTCGCCCCTCGAATACTCCGGATACGTGCGCGAAGAACTGGCCTCGGTCCCAACGGCCGATCGTGGAAGTGCGGTGGTGAGGCTCCCACCGAATGGGTATCAGTTCTGGCACGCTCATGGCCGAACCGTACGCGTCGGCCACGACATCGCGATCTTGGAGCCGCCTGGCTACTCGCTCGTAGACGAGCTTGACCTCCGTGGATCTGGGCGGCCTGACCTTCCGCGGCCGTCCCTGGGCCGTCCGATGGCAGATAACGGCGGTTGAGGTCGGACCCAAAGGATGATCGGCTGAGGTGCACGGGCGGTTGGCCGATGTGGCAAGCCCCTGTGATTGACCTGATAGAGATGAGGTCAGACCTCAAAGTTGCCCTCTACCGCAGGGCGCCATCCTCAGCCGAGGGCGGCACCCCGTCAGCCTGACTCGACCGTTGAGGCTCCGCCGACCTTCGGAGCGACCCGGCCGTATGTCAGACTGCGGCCCATGACTCACAGCCGAAAGGGCCATGCCGCGTAGGCGCCCCTCCGGCCTCCGGGCCGACAGCAGGCGCTATGCCGCGCATATCCACTATTCGAAGATTGGCCGGCTCTCCGGTCCGGCTCAAGCACACATCATTCGGTTGGAACGGACACGACTCCAACCCGGCCTGGTCGAGCAGGCGCTCTCTCGGTGGACTGCCATCGCGCGAGCGCCGAGCAACCAGCTGCCTTCACCGTTTAGCGACCGGTGCGGAGTCACCGACTGTTGCCCAGAGCCCGCGGATGAGCGAGATCTGCTGGAAGTGGCGATCTGTGCCCTCCCCAAGAAGAGCTCTCGGGAGCTCCGCGGCATCGTGCACGCACTCGATCTAAAGATCTTGGAACGTCCCGAAACCGGGTCGTACATAGACCCGCCGCATCGTTGGTGGCAGAGCGCCTTCTCACTGAGCCGTGCTCCGCTCATGCCCGATCACGTTGGGGAGGCGCGGAAGGAAAGGGCGATCATGGTGACTGACATACCCACAGCCCCTGACTGAGTTCTGGTGGCACAGCTGTCCCCGTGCCACAGCTGTGCCGCATCGTGCGGTCAACCACGGTCAACGACGGCTTGCCGCGGTCGAGATGCGGCTTCGCTTGGACTGCCGTTACAGCCGGACTGACCTGGGTGTCCTCCGTAGTGGACACGTCCGCCCTGGCAAAGCAGTAGTCGCTAGTTTCTCAACAGGTCATGATCAGCCCATGGAGGAATACACCTGGCCGCCGCGTCACCCCGACGTGTCGGGGCTGTCGCCGGATGAAGTGTGGGCGGCGACGATCGCCGCACTTCCCGTTGGGGCTGCTGCCGAAGGAGAGGTGATCGGACGTCAGCCCTTCGGCGTATTCATCCGGATCGACGGGCTTCCGGGAGCCGTGGGGCTGGCCGAGATTATTGCCATGCCCGAAGGGATGGGACTGCCCGTTCTGGGGGCACGCATCCGCGGTGAGGTGATCGACCACGTCGAGCACAATCGCCAGGTCAGAGTTCGGCTGCACGAGGTGGAGACAGCGCTTGGTCGGTCACGTTTGTGACGTTCCTGGGGTGGTGGCTCGAGTTAATGTGCGATGCATGACCAGTGACACCCCGGCATGTCCCGAGGCGGCCAGCTCGTGAAGTCTGGCGGCCTCGTGCTCTGTGGGCGAGAGGACGATGGCCGGCGGGCCTGCCGATCGCTGTGGAGGTGCGCCAGTCGGCACGTCTGGTGGAATTGGGTGGATCGGCCGGGTGCCCCCCTGGAGATCTGCCCGGTGCCGCAGTTGATCCGGTGACATTCCACGCTGACATCAACGACGCCGGACAGGGGCGGTCGTCAGCGTCTCTGTCCAGCCGTCACACCAGCCGACGACGGACGCCGGACCGGGCTCGGAGCGAGCTTACAAGGCGCGGTCTGTTCTTCTTCAGTGCAGTCATGCTCGGGTCGATAGCCGGCGAGGTGTTCGCGGGAGCCGCCTCAGATGATTGGGGTGTTTGGCCTGCAATCGCGGCCGGTCGACTACTTCGCGGCCTTTCTCGATCTGCTTGCAGCCAAGGAGGAGTACCACTGGAGTGCCGTCCTGGGGGACTTCACGGACGACTTCTACCACTTGGCCTGCCCCCACTGCGCCGTGGAAGTGACGATCGCCATCGGGGACTACGGGCGCTATTCAGCGATCCGGGACTGGAACCTGGGCGACGTGGACCGTCGCGGCCTGCGGCCGGCGTCCTTTGAGGAGCTCTCTGGCACCGGCCGTTGGATGTACGAGACTGCAGTCCGCGACGGACACGAGGCACTCGCCGACGGAATCGCCCACCTCTTCGGCAAGGGCGAATGCCCATACTGTGCCAGCGTGTTCAACATCGCGGACGAGTACGCGGCCGCCAACCGCCCTGTCCTGCGGTAGACCAGGGTGAATTGGAAGTAGGCGGTGTGGTCGCAGTGCGGTTGCTGCTGCCCATCGGACTCCTCTCAGCATGACCACCTTGCCCCAGGGCGTCGCAGGAGCGAAGAAATTGCGCCCGGGGGGCGTCGATCCGTGGGAAGTGAGCGGCCCTCGGCCTGGATTGAGCCGCAACCGTTCGGCTCGTACGCCGAGGCTGCCGCGCCATCCCGGTCATCAACGTCCCTTCCGGGAGAGTTACATATCCCACTTCTCGGCCTGCGGCTGAGCGCTCATTCGATGCGCCCCGTTGGACCCAGTAACCGGTTGAACCACCTGTAGGCCGGTAAGTGAGGTTTGTACATGTCAAAGATCGGTCCGAAACGAACCAAGCGGCGTCTTCCCGCCGCTGACTGCTGCCCGGGGTGGGTGCGCCTTTGCTCCCGTCAACTCAAGGACTGAGGACGGTCGCTCCATGGACTACTGCATCCCGTGCAGCCGCACGCTCAACGGCGCCGTTACCTGTCCGGAGTGTGGGGCATACGACCCCGGCGTGGCAGAGCTGAGCGATCGGAGAGGCGGTGCTCCGACCGTCGAGGCCGCGATGCCCGAGGTCCGCTCGGGTCGGGGACCGAGCTCCTCCGGGTGGCCCCTTCCCGGGTCACCGACTGTCTCGCAGGACCTGTCGGCTGACCGGTACGACCGTCCGGCGCGGCTGAAGAAGTATGCCGTCCGGTCTCTTGCCGCAGCCGCCTTCACCCTCCTCGGAGGCCTGGCCACCGCATCGGTGTTTCCCCAGTCGACGGTCCCACGCGCAGCCTCGATCCCGGAACAGCCGGCCCCCGAAGAGCCCGGGGTCCGCGTTCCCGATTCAGAGGCTTCACCGGAGCGCGTGGCCACGCACCCGGCCCGCAAGGGCGTCCGGGACCGAGACGGTGACGGGATCCGGCGTCCTCTGCCGACGGCGACCCGCACCACGGCACCGGTCTCTCGGCCTCCCGCCACCACGAGTACACCGCCACCGGTGAAGGCGAAGCCGACTCCCCGAGGCTCCAGCAGCCGCCGCCCCAGCTCGCCCTCGCAGACGGCAACCCCTTCGGCGAGGCCCTCAGCCGGTTCCTCCGCCAGTCCTTCCGTCAGCCCTTCCGTCGGCCCTTCCGTCAGTATCAGCGCCTCTTCTACCGGTTAGTGGCTCACCGAATAGCGCAGGGGAGGCCGGTGGCTGAAACACCGGCGGGGCTCCCCGCCACAGGAACCTCCACCTGCGCCGCATACGGCATTCGTTTGATCGGCAGCGGGCTCGCCGGCGCCAACAGGGACCACAACCACGCACCCGTCTGTCGTCAACGACGTGCGGCACGTGGACTGTGGCCAGGAGTTCAACGGTGGCGATGGCGTCGCCAACCCGGGCACTGGCGACGAGGACGCGAACATCGGCGGTGTTGAGGAAGCGGCGGTGGCGCCGTATGGGGCTTTTGGTGTTCAAGTCGAAGAAGGACGGCCGGCAGGCCGTCCGTTTCTCCAGGATCGGGTTCCGGCTGTGGAACAACCGGAACGGGGTCCGGCTGTGGAACAACGGCCGGTTGAACCTCGCGAAGATCGGTGATGTGCGGGTGCGCTGGTCGCGTCCGCTGCCGTCGGCTCCGTCGTCGGTGACCGTGATCAAGGATCCGTCGGGCCGGTACTTCGCGAGTTTCGTCGTGGAGGTCGAGCCCGGAGGGTGTCGGCGAACACCTCACGTCGCGCGGCCTGTCAGATCTCCTCGGCGGAGTGCGGGAAGACCTGGAGCAGGGAGCGGCGGCTGACGATGTCGATGAGCCGGTATTTTTCGTCGGCCACCGGGAGTCGTTCGATGCCGTGTCGCGTCATCGGCCGGGTGACCTCCGGCAGGGCCGCTTCCGCGGGACCATCACGGCGGGCGCCGACACCAGCCCGCCGGCGGTGCGCGCCCGTACCCGACAAGCCCACCGGTTGACGGTAAGTCAGGTAGGGCCTGCGGGACCGTTCTGAGGGCCCCTCTGTTTCGGCGGTGTGCGCCGTATCACGCCCTCAATGGCCGCCCGAGTTGCCTTAGTCACAGCGGAAATGTCCCTTTCGTGTCCATGCTCGACGTGGACAGCGACTCCCGAAGTGGAGCCCGTCGGCATGGGCGCGAAGTTCCAGAGCGGCCCATGACGCAGCCCTCATGACGTTCCTCCTCGCTCCCCTGGAAAGGTGCCCATCATGGCCGCTTACCTCTGCCCTCCTGCCGTGATACACGGCGAGCACGCCGTGGAGACCAGCCAGATCGTGGCGGAGGTGCGCGACCGGCACCCGCATGCGGCGTGGGCGCCGCGGATCGACGGCATCGCGGCCAGTACGGGCATCGAGACCCGCGGGTGGATGCTGCCGCTGGAGACCGCCGTCGCGCCCGGCGACGGCAGCTGCCTGCAGGCTGTCGGCATCGGAACCGCCCAAGAGGCGCTGGCACGCGACGGGTTCACCCAGCAGGACGTGGACCGGGTGATCGCCGCCCTCGAGGCGATACCCGCGCCGCAGACCGCCCAGGAGCGCACCGCGCCGGCCTGGGAGGCCGTGCAGTCCTACGGAGAGCGTGCGGCGCGCGGGGCGCTGCAGATCGCCGGGCTGGACGCCGCGGACATCGACTGCCTGATCACCAGTCACTCCACCACCCCGGCGCTGCCCGGGCTGGACATCGCCCTGGCCAACAAGCTCGCGCTCCGCAACGACGTGAAGCTGCTGCCGGCCACGCAGTGGGCCTGCGTCGCGGGGACCCGCTCCCTCGCCCTGGCGGCCGACCTCGTGGCCGCGGACCCCGACCGGGTGGTCCTGGTCGTGATCGCGGAGGCGCTGAGCACGACCTACCAGCCCGCGGACGACACCCTCGAGTCCCTGATCGTCCGGCTGCTGTTCGCGGACACCGCGGTCGCCGCGGTGGTCACGGGCCGCCCGAGGCGCGAGTCGGTGCTGCGGCTGGACGCGGCCTGGCACCACACCGTGCCCGACACCCAAGACCTGCACTGCCTGGAAACACGGGCGGACGGCACCCACTTCGTGATGGACCGGCGCGGGCCGCGCGCCGTACAGGAGACGGTCACCGCGATGTGGGAGTGGCTGCGCGCCCGTTACCAGGACGACCCCGACTCCTGGCACCCCGACGTGCTCCTCGCGCACCCCGGCGGGACCCGGGTGCTGGAGTACATGGAGCAGACGATGCCCGACGCATGGCCGTCCGGGCTGCTGGACTACAGCCGGGACAGCTACACCAGCGGCAACCGCGGGGGCGCCGCCGTGTTCGACATCCTGAGGCGGGCGCACGACGCCGGACAGAAGCCGGGCAGTCGCGCCGTCCTGTACGCGGCGGCACCGGGCCTCACCGCCACCGCCCTGGAGGGGGAGTGGCTGTAGTGCGAGCCCGCGCCACACTTAGCGGGTAACGGGCCGCCCGCATCACCGGTCACGCGACCGGTACCGCTGTGGGCGCCGTCCGCACCGTCGGTGGCGCCGGCCGACGCGCACGCCGCCCCTGCCCTCGCCGCGCTCGCGTACGCCCGGTCGCGCCCCGCAGTCGCGTCATCGTGCGACTTCCGCCCAGACCACCTTGCCGGTGTCCGTCCACCGCACCCCCCACCGGGTGGTGAGCCGGTGCACGATGTGCAGGCCACGCCCGCCGTCGTCGAGGAGGCCGCTCCGGCTCAGACGCGGCCTGCCGTTGCCGGTGTCGCCCACCTCGCACAGCAGGCCGTGACCACCACCGGCCCTGATCAGTCGTATCGTGATGGGGCCGGTGGCAAAGCGCACCGCGTTCGTGACCAGTTCGCTGACCAGCAGCCGCACGTCGTCCTGGGTGTCGCTCCTGGTGTGCCATTGCCGCAGCAGCGCGGAGACGCGCGCGCGGGCATGGGCGGGCGCGTCGTCGCGAGCGGGTAGCCGCCAGGTCGCGGTGTCCCCCTTGTGGTAGCCGATCATGCGTGCGAGCAGCAGGGTCACGTCGTCGCGCCGGCGCTTGGGCGCCAGCGCGGAGACGACGTGCCGTGCGGCCTGCTCCAGGGCATCCCAGGGGTGCACCGTGGAAACGGCGTCCGCCAGGCGGCTGATGCCCTCGTCGATCGACAGGGCCGGATCTTCCACCAGGCCGTCGGTGTAGAGGGCGAGCAGGGAACCCGGGGGCACGGCGAACGTGTGCACGTCGAACGGCTCCCGCAGCGCGAACTCGGCGCCCAGGCCGGGGTGAGGGCGGACCGCGAGCGGGCCCGCGTGCCCGTTCGGGAGCACCAGGATCGGAGGGAGGTGGCCCGCGCTGGAGAGCGCCACGTGGTGGCTGACCGGGTCGTAGAGGGCGATGCAGCAGGTGGAGCCGAGGGCGCTGTAGCCTGCCGCCAGCCCGGACTCCGCGTCGTCCAGCAGCGTCACAGTCTCGTCCAGGTGCTCCAGCACCTCGTCGGGTGCCAGCCCCGCGGACAGCAGCGCGCGGGCCTCCATGCTCAGCTGGCCCATGGTCGCCGCGGCTCCCAGGCCATGCCCGACGACGTCACCGACTACCAGCGCGGTACGGCCGTCCGGCAGCGGAAAGCTGTTCACCCAGTCGCCGCCGACGCCCGCGCTGTCGGGCGTGGCGGGCTGGTAGACGCTGGCGATCTCAAGGGTGTGGCCCCCGGTCCGGGGCAGCAGCCGACGCTGCAACGCCAGCACCTGCGTGTGCTCGCGCTGGTGCTGACGGGCCAGGTCGACGTGATGGGAGGTCCTGGCCACCAGTTCCTGCAGGTCGAACAACTCGCTGTCGCGGAAGGGGCGGTCCGCCCGCCGCCAGACCTCCGCCAGGCCCAGTACGACGGGTGGCGCACCGTCCAGGACCAGCGGTACGCACGCCACGCTCGCCGACCGGTCACCGGGCACCAGGGCACGGATCACTCGGGGACTGCCGAGCAGCCGCTCGACCGTCTTCCGGTCGGGTATGACGATGGGCTGAGGGGCATCGGCCCGCCGCACCGCCTGTGCCAGCAGGCGACTCGCGTCGCTCGGAAGATCGTCGCCCGGCGTCACGTAACCCTCGGGCCACGCCCGGTCCGGCACCAGGGCTGCCCGCCGTAGCCGGATGCGCCCCTGCGCGTGGTCGGTGACTCCCTCGCCCGTCCACACGGCGAAGTCGAGGTCGACGGCGGCCACGTCTCCCCAGGTCAACAGGGACTCCGCCAGCGACTGCGCGGTCTCGCCGATGTCCAGCGAGGTGCCGATCGCGGTCTCGGCGGCGTACAGGTGCAGCCTCCTGGCCATGGCGATCACGGAGACGGTCAAGCCCTCCTGAGGCGCCGCGGCGGGCAGGATGCTGAGCGAGGCCACCAGCTCCGACCCGTCGCCGCGCCGCAGGCGCTGGATCCGGGCGACGTGCGCCTCACCGATCTCCAGGACCTGCCGCAACCGCCGTGTGACCGTCGGTACGTCCCCGGCGGGCAGGAGATCGGCGAAAGGACTCCCGGTCACGGCGTCCAGACCCGCGAATACGGGGGCGTCCAGATTGCAGCCGGTGATCCTCAGATCCCTGTCCAGGCTGATCACGCCGAGAATCTGATCCTGACGGTCGGCTGCCGGGTTGTCGGGTACGCGTTGGCGGGTGGCGTGGTCACCCCGGGCGCTCGCAGGACCGGCCGCCGCTGCCGCTGCGCCGCGCGGGACGTAGCGCCCCAGGGCGCTGCTGACCTGGTGAAACGGCGAAGAGGACGAGGGGGAGGGTGTGGAGTCCATGCGGCTCCCTCAGCAATCCCCGGCGCAGCGCCGGGGCTGCGCTCGGACCCGTGCGTCGGGGCACCGAGATCCCTGACCGCACACCTCATTGAATAACACCGGGGGCCGCTTCGCCCACACCAGTGGATCGCGCGGTGAACGCTGACCATGAGGGAACGCCGCGGCCGGTGGAGCCGTGCTCACCCTGCCGGGGGCGTCACCCGCCAGGATGCGACCACCGCCGCAGGACCACCAGGAGCCGGCGCCCACGGTGATGGCCAGTCCGAGTTCGCTGCGGAGGCGCGCACAGGAGCAGCACGATCAGGCCGCCCCCACGTCATGCAGACCTGCCGTGCGCGGGATGCCGGGTATTGCGCTCGGCAGGGCTATAGCCGGACCTCTCATCAGCGATCAGTGCACCTGGTGGCTGTGCGTGGCGTCAGCGTGCGAATTTCTCGATGGCCGCCGGGGTCACGGGAGTGAAGAAGTTGACGAGGTTGCCGTCGGGGTCGCGGAACAGCAGCGAGCGGTTGCCCCAGGGCATCGTGGTGGGCTCGGTGACGAAGTCGGTGACGAAGCCGGCCAGGTTCTGGTGAACGAGGTCCACGTCGTCGACGAGGAACTCGGTGATCACGCTGTGGTTGTCCGCCGGGCGGGCGGAGCCCGGGGCGAACAGCGGGACGGTGCGGGTGCCGGCGATCGCGAGGGTGGCGCCGGCGGTCCTGAGTTCGGCGAAGTCCTCGGTGGCCCACGTCGCCCGCGCCCCGGTGGCTCGCTCGTAGAAGTCGACGAGGCGTGCGACGTCGCTGGTGATGATGCGGATCGAGACGAAGTCCATGGGAATCTCCTTGGCTGTGCTGGAGGCGTGCACGTCGAAGGCTAGGAGAAATAGGGGACAGAATCGGTCCTGTATTCGGGCTAGGCTGCCGACATGTCCCGACCGACCGGCCGCGTGCTGACACTCCTGGAGCTGCTGCAGTCGGGCGGCACCCGGACGGTGGCCGAACTCGCCGAACGGCTCGGCGTCGAGGGGCGCACCGTGCGCCGGTACGTGGACCAGCTGATCGATCTGGACGTGCCCGTGGAATCGGTGCGCGGCCGCTACGGCGGGTACCGGCTTGCCCCCGGGTACCGCTTGCCTCCGCTCATGCTCAGCGACGACGAGGCGCTGGCCGTACTGCTCGGCCTGGTCGCGGGCCGCCGTGCAGGGTTGACGACGATGGACCGCACGGCAAACGAGACGGCGTCGGCGAAGATCCGGCGGGTGCTGCCCCAGCACATCGCCCGTCGGCTCGACACACTCCTGGAAGCTCTCGCCTTCACGGATCGGCCCGGCGAGTTGGACACCCCGGACGCCGGCGTCCTGCTCACGATGGCCGACGCGGTGCGCCACTCCCGACCGGTCTCGATCCGCTACACCGACCGAGACGGACGGCGCAGCGAACGCACGCTGCACGCGTACGGGATCGTCGCCCATGCGGGCCGGTGGTACGTCACGGGCAAGGACGCCCGGAGTGGCGAGGACCGAACCTTCCGGCTCGATCGCATCGCGGACGCGCGGACCCTGACCGGCTCGTTCGAGGTGCCAGTGGGTCCCGGTCCGGCCCAGCGCGTGTTGTCAGGGTTCGCCACGGCCGAGTACCGGCATGAGGTGACCCTGCGGATCCACGGGTCGGTCGAGCAGATCCGCGCCCGCCTTCCGGCCGCCGTCGCGATCCTGGAGGAGCACGAGTCCGCGGCCGGCGAGGACCGCGCGACCGAGCGCTGGCGGCGCGTCGAGCTGCGGGCGGAGCGGCTCGACTGGTTGCCCCCGGTACTCGCCTCACTCGACCGGCCGTTCGTCATCGAGCGCCCCGACGAACTCCGCGACCTCGTCATCGCGCTCGCCGATCGCCTCGCCTCCTACGCCGCCGAGCCGGACCGCGAGTTGCCGATGCCATGAGATGGCGCACCGGCACTGTCTTCTACCGCCGGCCTGTGGACGGCGGCCTTCTTCCTCGGTGAGTTCGCCTGCCCGCTCGCCCTGCTGGCCGCCAAGGGCATGATCGGCACCCTGGCCTCGGCGGTCGTGCTGCTCGGCCTGCTCACGGCGCTGGTCTCGGCCGCGCTGCTCCCGCTGACCCGCCGTTCCCCGAAGGCCCAGGTCGCGGCGGTGCGCGGATGATTGCGTGAACCATGATCGGCCAGGGATGATGCCCCGCAAGATTCACATGGCAGGGGTGGGACGACTGTGGAGCGAGAAGCCCGCGACGGCGGAGTGGAATCGTCGGGAACGCCGGACCGGGTCCGTTTCCGGGCGTCGTGGCGGCAGTCGCTGCCACTGAGCCTGGTCCTCGGCGCCTCGGTGCTGATGCAGTTGTCGAACCCGTTGCTGTGGGGGCACGAAGGGGCCGGATCCCTCGGCCTGCCGTCCGGGCTCCGGGTGCTGTCCCTGGTGATGGTGTTCCTGGTCCTGTTCGAACTGTGGGTGCTGGGCCGCTATGTCGGGGTGACCCTGACGCGGGAGGCCGTCGTGGTCCACAACCTGCGCCGCCGCACGATCCCGTGGACCGCCGTGGCCGAGGTCGCGGTCGAACCGGTCTTCGGTGGACGGCGGGTGGTCCTCTATGAGACGGACGGCCGCCGTACCCCGCTCCGCATGCCCAGCACCGCGTTCCTCGCCAGCGACCGCCGGTTCGACGACAAGGTCGCGACGATCCGGAGCCGGTGGCTGGCCGCCGGCGGCGTGTCCGCCCTCGCTGCCACCGCCGGCGAGTCCGGTGCCTGGGGCCACACGGAGGGCGTGTCCGGTGCCTGGGGCCACACGGACGGCGAGCCCGGTTCCTGGGGACACCCCGGCGGCCGGGCGCCCGGGCGGCTGGTGATGCGGCCCGCGCCGAGCCGGTCGGTGCCCACGGCCCTGCTGCTCGGCTGGCTCGCGGCCGACGCCCTGATCATGGGGTTCGCCGACGGACCCGGCCATGCTCTGTCCACGCTTCTCGCCCGTGTGCTCGGCGTACTCGTCGCGACGGCGCTGCTGTTCGGGGCGGGCCTCCTGAGCCTGGGCAGAGGTGTCGTCCTCACCGCCGACCACCTGACCGTACGCGGGCCGCGGCCCCGGACGATTCCCTGGGACCGGATCCGGGGGATCGCCGTCGAGCCGTACCGCGGCGGGCGCAGGACAGTCGTCGTCGAAGCGGACGGTCTCCGTACGCCGTTGCCGGTTCCGCGCGTCGGACGCGTGCTGTGGGACTCCGAGTTCGAGGCCAGGGTCCGGACGCTGCGGCAGTGGCAGCACGCCCACGCGGGTACCGACCCAAGTCCGGCCGAAGCGGCGCCTCAGCCCGACGACCAGGGAGCACTCCTCCCGTACCGCGGACCGCGCATGTGGCAGAAGGCGGTCCTGACACTCGCCTGCGCCGTCCTCGGATACGAGATCTTCGTGTCGCTCCTGGTCGGCTCCCTCTTTCTCACCGTCGGTCAGTGAGACCTCGTTTTGCGTGGTGATAATCAACTTGCCGCCCGCCCCGGCGGGCGGGCAGGGTCTGGATCATGCTCGAACTACGCACTGTGGAATCAGACGACTGGCCCCTCTGGCGGGAGTTGCGACTGGCCGCGCTTGCTGAGGCGCCCTACGCGTTCGGATCGACGCTGGCCCAGTGGCAGGGCCCCGGAGACCGCGAGGAACGCTGGCGTGCCCGTCTGTCGATTCCGGGCGCGCACGATCTCGTCGCGCTCCTCGACGGCCTTCCGGTGGGCATGGCCAGCGGAGTGCCGGACGAGGGAGCAGAGAACGTGGAGTTGATCTCGATGTGGGTCAACCCCACGGCCCGGGGCCAGGGCGTGGGTGACCACCTGATCCAGGAGGTCGAGCGGTGGGCGGCGGGGCGCGGTGCCATGACGCTGCGGTTGTCCGTCATGCCGGACAACCGCAAGGCGACCGCGCTCTATGAGCGGCACGGTTTCACGGACACGGGTGAGCCCGGCGATCTTCTGCCCGATGGCGTTGGCAGGGAGCGGGTCCTGGCGAAGAGCCTGGCCGCTGTCTGAACTCCCCATCCGGACACGGCACGATCCCTCACGGGGTCAGGCTGCGGCGAGGGGGCGTCCGCTCCGGCGCATGCCCTTCTCGCCCTGCCGACGCGAGGATGATGAGCACCAACCCGGCGAACCTACCTGTGCGGTCACAGCACTAGAGGTCGACCGATCCCCCCAGCGGGATGCGGGCGTACTCCGTCCCGGGTTCCTCCTCGAGCCATCCGTCGAAGTTCTCCTTGCCGATGTCGCTGAGGTTGATGTCGTGGATGGGGAAGGCACGGGCCGGTCGTACGGCGCGGACGAACTCGATCGCCTCGCGCAGCTTCAGCCAGGGGCCGGAGGCCGGGACGAGCAGGGTGTGGACCGGTTGGTCGGGGACGAACAGGGAGTCCCCGGGGTGGTAGACGCCCTCGACGACGAAGCCGATGTTGGGGCAGCCGGGCAGACCGTCGATGATCTCGGCGTGCTCGCCTCCGACGGCCTGCACGGTGAACCCGGCCGCGGTGAAGGTCTCTCCCGGTGCGACGGCGGTCGTGCCCCGGCCGAGGGCCGCGGCCAGGGCGGGATGGGTGTGGACGGTCAGCCCGGGGACGCTCTTCCGGGCCGCGTCCAGCTTGTCCACGTCGATGTGGTCCGCGTGCTCGTGGGTGATGAGCACGGCGTCGGCACCCGACAGGGCTTCCGTCTCCGAGAAGGTGCCCGGGTCGATCACGAGCACGCGATCCCCGTCCTCGATGCGGACACAGGCATGGCCGTACTTGGTCAGACGCATCCGGTCAACGTACCGTCACGAGCAGGCCGGCATCTGCGAATAACGGTGAGGGTTCTGACGGTTCAGCAGCCCTTGGAGGGGTGGGTGGCGGGCGGTGCCGTCGCCTGCAGGCTCCAGCCGGGCGGCTCGGAACCGGGTCCGCCGATCAGGACGGCAGAGGCCCGGGCGCCGTGGTCCAGCTTCTTGTGCCACGTGAACTCGCCCTGGTCGAGCGAGTCTTGGTCGATGGTCCACCCCAGATCCCGCATGGCGACCCGGATGTGTGCGGCCACCTCGGGCGCGGACCCGCCTCCGATGAAGTCGACGGCGACGGTCGCGTCGTCCCAGCCGTAGGTCGACTTGATGCCGTCGCACGAGTCCCAGCGCGGTTCGACGCTCTGCTTCAGCGTGACGTGTGCGCCCGGCGGCACCACGGACAGCACCGGGTGGATCGCCTCGAGCCGCCGGTGCCCCGGATCGGGGTCACCGACCGGCAGGGGCGTCACGTCGCAGCCGGTCAGTGCCATGACCGTGGCGAGACCCGCGACCACGGCGGCGGACAACACACCCTGCGCCGAACGGCGTTCGAACCCCCACATGGGAGGAGATGATCACACGTTCCTGTGGAAAGTCCAGGTCTGGTGACCTTCGCGACGGACCGGCACGGGGCCCCTGCGGCCGGGCCCGGTCAGTCGTGCGCAGAGCCCGACGCGTCGGCCGAACCGCGTCGGTCCCGCCGCCGTCGTCCACGGCGCAGGCCTCCGGCGCCCGCGACGGCGACGAGGAAGGTGCCGCCCACGGTCATGGGGAGGTCCGAGGCGAAAGGCCTCAGCGGGGCGTGTTCGACGACGGCCCGGTCGAACACGATCCCCAGGAGGGCACCGGCCAGCGTGACGCCCCACAAGAGGGCTGTCAGCAGCCAGGTGTTCCGGGTGCTCAGCCAGGCATTCATCGGATCATGATGCACCCGACGAGCCGTCCGCGGCAGTCCTTGACGCGACTGCCGAGCATCGTGCGTGACGTCGATTCAGTTCCTCAGGGACGACAGCGCTGCCGCGACCCGCTCCGCGGCCTCCGGCGGGGTCGAGGCGTGCGGGGAGAAGCGGAGGGAGTCGGCGCGTACCGTCGGGGTCACTCCCTCGGCGTGCAGGGCCTTCGCCACGACGGCCGGGTCCCGGTCGGGCAGGGTGAAGGACAGGATGCCCGCGCGGCGGGCCGGGTCGGCGGGGGAGAGGACACGGCCGCCGTGGGCCACCACGACCTCGGTGAGTTCGGTGATCCGCTCGGCCACGGCCGCCTCGATCGCGGCGACGGAGTGCTGTTCCACGAGCTCCAGCGCGGCGGCGAACGCGGCCGCCGTCACCGGGCTGAGGTTGGTGATCGACCACCGCCGCGCGTCCGGGGACGGCGGGTGTTCCACGCCGTCGAAGACACCGACGTCCTCGACACCCGTCCAGCCGGTGAGAACCGGTTCCAGGGACTCCAGGGCGCGGTCGGACAGGACCGCGCAACCGGTCGCCCAGCCCGCGCGCAGCCACTTCTGGCCGCCCGCCACGACCACGTCGGCTGCGGCCCAGTCCATCGCGGCCACGCCGAACGCCTGGATCGCGTCCACGATCAGCAGCCGGTCCGGTCCGATCGCCTCGCGCAGCGCCGCCAGGTCCACACGGAATCCGGTGCGGAAGTCCACGGCACTGACGGACACGGCCACGACGTCGTCGGTCAGCGCGGCACGGACCAGGTCTGGGGTGACCCCCTCGCCCGGCGCCGGGTCGAGCCAGCGGGGTGTGGCCCGGCCCAGGTCGGCGGTGCGGCGCCACGGATAGTGGTTGGCCGGGAAGTCGGTGCTCGGGGTGAGGACCACGCCCTCCCGGATGCCGAGGGCGGCGTGGAACAGGCCGGTGGAGGCGTTGGGGAGCAGCACCGTGTGCCGTCCGTCGCTGCCCGCGAGGCGCGCTGCCGTGTCCCGGGCGACGGTCTCCGCCCGCATCAGGCCGTCCACGGTCGTGTGATCGGCCCGGGCCGACTCCTCCAGGGCGCGCGCTGTGGCGGCCACGGCGTCCCGGGACGGCGGGCCGAACCGTGCGAAGTCCAGGTACCCGGCGGGTGTGTCGAAGTGGGCTGCGTACGACGTGAGCACGGGGCTCGTCCTTCCGGGGCGGGGCGGTACGAAGGGTGGTGCGGGTGCCGGTGGGGTGTGCCGGGCGGTACGAAGGGCTGGGCGGGGGTCGGCGGGGCGGGGCCGGCGTGGCGGTGTCCCGGGCGCCTGGTCACCCGCCTGCACCGTACGCGCCCTGCCGCGTCACGAACGGTCCGGGGTGCACCCCGGGGTGTCGCCCGGCATCGCGTTCCGGGACTCCGGCCCGCACCGGGTGCCCGCACGCAGTGAGCGTCGTACGGGAAAGGGGACGGCCGGGCACCTCCGAAGAGAGATGCCCGGCCGTCCCCCGCAGCCGCAGCCGAGGCCGAACCCGAACCGGAAGTCGCGGTCGAGAAGAGACCGGAAGCCGGACCGGGACGTGGGACCTGAACCCCGTGCTCAGTGCCCCGCCGACTCCTCCGGCCGGGCGTGCCGCGGCAGCAGGAACGCCAGCAGGAACGTCAGCACCAGCATCCCGTCGACGACCCAGAGCAGCGTCTGCATGACGGAGCCGAACCCGCTGCGGAACGCCGACGTCGCGGTCTCCTGCAGGGCGGCCGGTATCCGCGCGCCGGCCTCGGGCGAGGTCACCGCGGAGCGGGTCTCCTTCTCCAGGCGGGCGCAGGACGCCGGAGTCGCGGCCGGGTCCTTGGCGGTGGCGCGGTCGGAGGTGCAGGTGCGCAGACCCGCCACGATCCGGTCCTGGGCGTCGGGCGCCACGTGCGCGGCCGACAGCTGCGAGCGCAGGTGGTCCGAGCGGTGGTCGACGGCGGTGGAGATCCCGCCGCCCAGCAGGCCGAAGAACATCGTGCCGAGGATGGCCACGCCGAAGGCGCCGCCGAGCTGCTGCACCGCGGTCATCGTGCCGGACGCGGAACCGGTCTCGTGCTGCTCCACGCTGGCCAGCACGATGTCGAAGAACGGGGCCATGAGCAGACCCATGCCGATGCCCGTGACGAGCAGCGACGGAAGGAGCTGCCAGGGGCCGACGCCGGATCCCACCTGGTCGAGGGTCAGCCACACGCCGAAGACACCGAGCGCCATGACCACGGCGCCCGCCTGGAGCACGGTCCGGCCGAACTTGACGACGCCCTGGGCCACGCCGAAGCCGACGATCATGCCACCCGACCAGGGCACCATCACCAGGCCCGCCTTGAGCGGGGAGTATCCGAGGCCGATCTGGGTGTAGAGGTTGAAGACGAGCATGAAGCCCTGCATGGTCGAGAAGAAGACCAGGCCGAGGATCATGCCGCCGCTGAAGCCGCGCTTGCGGAAGAGGCTCGGGACGACCAGCGGGTCCCGCCCGTCCCGGCTGCGGCGCGACTCGTACAGGGCGAAGCCGACGAAGACGACCACCGAGGCGCCCATCATCACGAACGTCCACACGGGCCAGTCGTACTCACGGCCCTGGACGAGCGGGAAGATGATCAGGAGGGCGGCCAGGGAGACCAGGATCATGCCGGGGATGTCGAGACGCGGCTTGGTCTCCGAGCGGCCCCGCGGCAGGTAGCGCACGGCACCGAGGATCGCGGCGGCGCCGAGCGGCAGGTTGATCAGGAAGATCATGCGCCAGCCGGTGCCGAAGTAGTCGGCGTCCACCAGCCAGCCCGCCAGGATCGGGCCGCACACCGCGGACAGACCCATGACCGGGCCGAACATGCCGAAGGCCTTCTGCGACTCCTTCGGCGGGAACATCTCCTTGATCATGCCGAGGCCCTGCGGCAGCATGACCGCGCCGAACAGACCCTGGACGACCCGCGCGCCGATCAGCATCCCGGGGGACACGGACACCGCGCACAGCAGCGAACCGAGGGTGAAGCCGGCGGCTCCGACCAGGAACATCGTGCGGCGCCCGTGAATGTCCCCGAGCCGTCCGCCGGTGACGAGCCCGACGGCCATCGAGAGGGTGTAGGCGGCGGCGAGCCACTGCAGCGTGGACGCGCCGCCGCCGAGGTCGGCCCGCATGGAGGGGCCGGCGATGTTCGTGACGACGGCGTCGAGGAGGTCCATCACCTCGGCCGCGAGGATCACGAACAGCGCAGCCCAGCGCCACCGGTAGGGCGCTGGTGAGTCGATGGGCGTCTCGGCGGACGCGACACCGGTGGTGGACATCGGAAACTCCTCGTGAAGAGGCCGCGCCGGGACACGACCGGAGCGCGGTGGGGCGGATGGATGTGACTGCCCGGCTTGCCGTCACGGGGGAGAAGCAGAAGGCCAGACGCCGGTGAACGCCGTTCACCTTAACAGAACAGTGCTCATCAAGAGAACGGCGTTCATTAAGATATAGCGCAACTCCAGGACGGGGACAAGATATATCGCGTTTCTGCCGGGTGAACGCCGCTCACCCGGAGAGAACACTGCTCTCCGGGTGCCTACACTGGGCCCATGAGCGACGCGGCCGCCGGCACCCCCGAAACACCCCCGCCGTCCCCCTGGGAGCGTGAGCGTCCCGCCCGGGCCCGTGTCACCCCGGCGCGCGAGCCGCTGTCGCGCGAGCGCATCGTCGAGGCGGCCTTCGTCGTGCTCGACCGGTCCGGCCTGGACAAGCTGTCGATGCGTCAGGTGGCGTCCGAGCTGGACGTCGCGGTCTCCGCCCTCTACGCCTACGTCCGCTCCAAGGACGACCTCCTGGAGCTGATGTACACGCGGCAGTTCGCCAGCTTCACGCTGCCCGAACCCGACCCGGAGCGCTGGCAGGAGCAGGTGCGGGACTACGCGCGCTCCTGGCGCCGGATCCTGCTGTCACACCGCGACATGGCCAGGATCTCCATGGCGCACGTCCCCTTCACCGCCGAACTGCTGCCGTACGTCGAGGCGTTGCTCGCCATCTTCCGTACCGCCGGACTGCCCGACCGCATCGCCGCCGAGGCCGGCGACCTCATCTCCACCTACATCGACGGATTCGTCCTGGAGGAGGGCATGTGGCAGGACCGGGCCGCCGAGCAGGCCGGCGGCACGCTGGCCCGCCCCGACTGGCGGGAGATGGCCGACGAGATGCAGAACTACTTCGCGTCCCTGCCCGAGGGGGACTTCCCCCATCTGCGGGCCCTGTCGGGATCGATGGTGACCGAGTCCTCCGACGAGCGGTTCGACATCGGCCTGGAGATCATCCTGCGGGGCCTCGCGAGCTATCTCCCGGACCGCGGGGCCTGAGCCCGGGGCGGGCCGCGGTCGACCCGCCCCGCCGCGTCCGGCTCAGTTGTTCCAGCTCTCGTCGTACGGATCGTGCGGCGTCGGCACCGGCTTGGCCGTGTCCACCGCGAGGTACGGGATGACACCTCCGTTGACCGGGTCCTCGGTCCGCCTGGCGCTGTAGCGGCCGGTGACCTCCAGCCAGGTGTCGGGCCGCAGGACGGGCGGGATCCGCCCGGACAGGCCGATCTTGACCGGCTGGGCGTCGGCGGCGCAGCAGTTGAGGGCCATGCGCACGAGATACGGGGCGCCGGAGCGGTCGAGCGCGACGAAGCCGACCACCTTGACCCGGCGGCCGCCGAGCGTGTGGCCGTGGTCGTACGCCGCCCTGCTCGCGTAGTCGACCAGGCCGAGGGCGACCGGGTCGCCGGTGGGCAGCTTGGCGTAGCCGAAGGGCTTCTGGAGCGTCGTACCGGTGCGCATCGCGCTGTAGGAGCCGAGGGCGGGCGGCGCGACCAGGATGAGCGCGAGCAGCGGGAGGACCAGGAGCCACGAGACCCACGGCTCACGGTGCCCGTGCTCGCCGCCGGGCGTGTGCCCGTGCTCAGGCCCGTGGTCGTGCTCGGCGTCGTGCCCGTGGCCGCGCTCACGGTCGGGCCCGTGATCGATATCGGCGCCGGGCCGGTGGTCATGCCCGTGCTTGCCGTTGTGCCCCTGTCCGGGGCCGTCCAGGGAACTGCTCGGCTCCGCGTGGGCCTCCGCGGACGCGGGCCCACCGGTGCCGGCGCCCGCGTCCGACTTCGCGACTGCGACCGAGGCCGCGTCCGCCTTTCCGGGCGCGTCCACGCCCGCCGCCGCGCCCGCGGCCCCGTCCCCGTCCGAGGGGCCGCGTCCGGTGCGGGCCCCGGCGGCGGCCCGACCGGCAGACGCCCGGTGCTCGCGTATCTCGTACCAGAGCGTGGCGAGAGCCGCGGCGATGAGGACGACGCCCGCCGCGAGCAGCAGGGGCCGCAACCCGGCCTTGACGTACCGCAGATAGAGATCCGTGACGCTCGCGTGCAGCACGGCCGCGCCGATGAGGAACAGAATGGCCGCCTGGGCCTGCCGGTTCACAGGAGCACCGCCCCGGTCAGTACGGACAGGGTGATCGCCAGGGCGAAGGTGGCGGGTGCGAAGCGGGTCGCGAAGCCGCGGCCGAACGTACCGACCTGCATGGCGAAGAGTTTCAGGTCGATCATCGGGCCGACGACGAGGAACGTCAGGCGCGCGGTGAGCGAGAACTGGGTCAGCGACGCGACCACGAACGCGTCGGCCTCGGAGCAGATCGACAGCAGGACGGCCAGGATCGCGAGGGCCAGGACGGACACGACCGGATTTCCGGCCGCGGCGTGCAGCCAGCTCGCGGGGACGACCGACTTGAGGGTGGCCGCGGCCATCGCGCCGAGCACGAGGAATCCGCCCGCGTGCATCACGTCGTGCCGCACCGACTCCCAGAACGCCGCCACCCTGCCGAGGCCCTCGTGCTCGTGCCGGGCCGGCGGTCGCAGCCAGTCGGTGCGGCCAAGGCGCTGCCAGAGCCAGCCCATCGCGCAGGCCACCAGGAGACTCGCCACGAAGCGGGCGAGAACCATCTCGGGGTTCCGGGGGAAGGCGACCGCGGTGGCGGTCAGCACGATCGGGTTGATCGCCGGGGCGGACAGCAGGAACGCCAGGGCCGCGGCGGGGGTGACGCCGCGGCGCACCAGCGCCCCGGCGACCGGTACGGAGGCGCATTCGCAGCCGGGCAGGATCGCCCCGGCCATGCCGGCGACCGGTACCGCGAGCGCCGGCCGCTTCGGCAGCGCGCGGGCGAAGAAGGACGGCGGGACGAACACCGCGATGACCGCGGACAGCAGCACGCCGAGGACGAGGAAGGGCAGCGCCTGGAGCACGACCGCGACGAACACGGTCATCCAGCTCTGCATCACCGGTGCGGCCAGCGCCCCGCGGATCGGCCCCTGCGACGCGACGACCAGCAGCAGGAGCATGGTCAGGGCGAGCGGGGAGTTGAAGTTCCAGCCCTGCCGGCCCGGCTGCTCGTCCTCGTCCCGCCGTCGGACCGGTGGCGGGGCTTCCTCGGTGATGGTCACGCTCGTACTACCTCCGGTCGGGGAAGGGCGTGGCTGCGGAAGCCCTTCCGCCTTGCATACGCCGGGACGGGCACAGCTTCTCACCGGGTGTCGGAGGGATTGCCCGTACCCGGGGCTTTCTTGACCTTCACCGGACCCGGGGCCCCTTGTGGAGCGGCCGTTGTCACATCTCTTTACGTCGGTGTCATGTACCTGTAGCTTCCCGGGCTGCAAGTGCTTTCAGGAATTTGCCGGTTCTTCTTGCAAGCCAACTCCCCCTCCCCGCACCCCCATTGGAGCCGCACCATGAGCCGCAGACGTCAACGCCCACCGCTGAGAGCCCTGGTGGCGCTCCTGGCGGTGACCGCACTGTTCGGACTGACCCCGCCGGACACCGGTGCCGTCCCCATGGAGACCACCGCCGCCACCTCCACGACGGCGACCGTCTTCTACTACACGAAGACCAAGAACTGGCCGGCCACCTATCTGCACTACGCCCCGGACGGCGGCTCCTGGACCACCGTTCCGGGCGTGCAGATGGAGGCCGCCTGCACGGACTGGGTGAAGAAGACCGTCGACCTCGGCTCCGCCACAGGGCTGCAGGCCACCTTCAACAACGGCAGCGGAACCTGGGACAACAACGGCGGCAACAACTACGCGCTGGGCACCGGCACCATCACCGTCAAGGACGGGGTGATCGCCCACAGCGACCCGTGCGCCGACACCGGTACCGGCACCGGCAACCAGGCCACCGTCTACTACTCGACCGCCACGTCGGGCTGGACCACGGCCAACATCCACTACGCGCCCACGGGCGGCTCCTGGACGACGGTCCCCGGCCTCGGCATGGAAAGCGCCTGCACCGGCTGGTGGAAGAAGACCCTCGACATCGGCACGGCGACCTCCCTCAAGGCCGCCTTCAACAACGGCAACGGCGTCTGGGACAACAACAACAGCGCCGACTACACGATCGCGACCGGCACCTCCACGGTGAAGGACCGGACCGTCACCGCCGACGCCAAGGACCCCTGCGCGGCCCAGACGCCCGACACCCAGGCGCCCACCGCACCCACCGGGGTCACCGCGACCGCGACCAACACCTCGGTGGTGGTGAGCTGGAACCCGGCGACCGACGACACCGCCGTGACGAAGTACCAGCTCACGCGGACGGGCGGTACGAAGGGCACGGTCGTCACCGACGTCGGCTCGACGGTGTACTCCGACACGGGACTCGAGGAGAAGACCGGCTACACCTACACGGTGAAGGCCGTCGACGCGGCCGGGAACACCTCGTCCGCCTCCGCCGCGGCCACCGTCACGACGGGGGAGAAGGCTCCCGAGCCGGCCGCGGGGACACCGCTCGGCACCGACCCGCGCAAGGACCCCATCTACTTCGTCCTGACCGCACGCTTCTACGACGGTGACAGCTCCAACAACCGCGGCGGGAGCCAGGACGTCAAGTCGGGCAACGCCGCCAACAACGACCCCATGTTCCGTGGCGACTTCAAAGGCCTGGTCGACAAGCTCGACTACATCAAGGCGCTCGGCTTCTCCGCCGTCTGGATCACCCCGGTCGTCCTCAACCGCTCGGACTACGACTACCACGGCTATCACGGCTACGACTTCTACAAGGTCGACCCGCGCCTGGAGTCGGCCGGCGCCTCCTACCAGGACCTGATCAACGCGGCCCACGCCAAGGGCATGAAGATCTACCAGGACGTCGTCTACAACCACAGCTCCCGCTGGGGTGCCAAGGGCCTGTTCACCCCCACGGTCTACGGCGTGCGCGACTCCCAGTGGAGCTGGTACTACGACGAGAAGAACGACGGCTTCGAGTACGACGGCCTGACCGTGGAGCCCAAGTCCGGGAAGTCGTACTACAACGGCGACCTGTGGTCGACCGCCGAACCCACCGGCAACACCTGCGTCAACTGGGGCAAGCCCACCGGCGGCAAGAGCGCCGAGGGCTACACCCTCTACAACTGCCAGTGGCCGAGCCCCACGTCGGGCATGTTCCCCAAGGCGTACTACCACCAGTGCTGGATCGGCAACTGGGAGGGCGAGGACTCCCGTTCCTGCTGGCTGCACGAGGACCTGGCCGACTTCAACACCGAGAACGCCACCGTCCAGAACTACTTGATCGGCGCCTACGACAAGTACATCGACATGGGCATCGACGGGTTCCGTATCGACACGGCCGTCCACATCCCGCGCGTCACCTGGAACCGCCGCTTCCTCCCCGCCATCTACGACCGGGTCACCCAGCGGTTCGGCACCGACGCCGCGAAGAACTTCTTCGTGTTCGGCGAGGTCGGCGCGTTCGTCAACGACAAGTGGAACCGCGGCTCGGTGAACCACTCCGCGCAGTTCTTCACCTGGAAGGAACGCAAGGAGTACAGCGCCGACGACGAGACCGCCTCCATCGAGCAGTACAACTACGAGGAGCAGCTCGGCACCGGCAACCAGCCCACCTCCACCAACGCCTTCCTGAACGGCAACAGCTACCACACCCCGGACCGCAGCCAGTTCTCCGGGATGAACATCATCGACATGCGCATGCACATGAACTTCGGCGACGCGCAGAACGCCTACAGCAACGGCAAGGACTCCGACGACTCCGTCAACGACGCCACGTACAACGTCGTCTACGTCGACAGTCACGACTACGGCCCCAACAAGTCGAGCACCCGCTACAGCGGCGGCACCGACGCCTGGGCCGAGAACATGTCCCTGATGTGGACCTTCCGCGGCATCCCCACGCTCTACTACGGATCGGAGATCGAGTTCCAGGCGGGCAAGCAGATCGACTGCGGGCCGACCTGCCCGCTGGCGACCACGGGACGCGCGTACTACGGCGACCATCTCGCCGGGAGCGTCACGGCCTCCGAGTTCGGCAAGGCCGACTCCGCGAGCGGCGAGGTCGCCACGACCCTCGCGCAGCCGCTGGTCAAGCACCTCCAGCGGCTCAACCAGATCCGCCGGGCGATCCCGGCCCTGCAGTCGGGCCAGTACTCGACCGACGGCATCAGCGGTTCGATGGCCTTCAAGCGCCGCTACACCAGCGGGTCGACCGACAGCTTCGCCCTCGTCACGGTCACCGGCGACGCCACGTTCACCGGCATCCCGAACGGCACCTACACGGACGCCGTCACCGGTGACGTCAAGACGGTCACCGGCGGCACGCTGTCCGTGGCCGCGCCCGGCAAGGGCAACCTGCGGGTGTACGTCCTCAACGGTCCCGGCAGGATCGGCACCGCCGGCCCGTACCTGAAGTAGTCCGCGGCCCGCGGACAGCCACGAAGGCGGCGATCACCGCGGTCGTGCCCGGGCGCCCCATGCCCGGGCACGACCGTGCGGTCGCCGCGTTCACCGCACTCCATCCGGCCTGCGCGCCACGGGCCCGGGTGCCCCATCAGTGTCCGCGTCGCGTGCCCCGTCGGCGCATCCGGCGCGCGACCGTATGAATGGCCCGGTGAGCGTTGGGTACGTGACCGTCGACCCGCCCGGGAGCGAGTGAGTCCCGGGTGCCCGCCGCCCGCCACGAACCGGGAATTCACCATGGACACGCCTTTGAACAACAACCACCCGGCCGCCCCCGCGGCGACGCCCGCCCAGCAGGCGCTGGACACCCTCGTCGTGAACACCGAGGACGCCGAGGCGCTGGACACCCTCGCCGGGAGCGACGTCCTCGTGCCCGTGCCGGACGACGCCTCGGACGAGGACATGGCCGACCCCCACGCCGTGGCGCTGCCCGTCCTGGACGATCCCGAGGGCGGCCAGGTGGTTCCGGTGTTCACCTCGGAGATGGAACTGGCCGAGCTGCTGCCCTCCGTCTCCCGCTACCGGCTCGTGCCCCTCGCCGCGCTCGCCTCCCAGTGGCCCCCCGGCGATCTGGACCTCATCATCGACGCCGCCTCGCCGCACGGGCTGACCCTCACCTCCGAGGGCGTCCGCACGCTGCTGGTGCGCTAGAAGCGGCCCCGCGGGGCCGGCCGGGCCCGGAGCCCGCGGGGCCGGCCCGTGGCGCAGGATGTCCGGATCCGCTCCTTGCCCGCGGGTGGGCCGGCCGTTCCGGAAGGGAAGGAAGATCCCTGGAAGGCCGCCGCCGAGGAGTGGGGTTCCCTTGAGAGTCGTCCTGCTGGGTACCGCCGCCGGTGGCGGCTTCCCCCGATGGAACTGCGCCTGCGCGCAGTGCTCGGCCGCCCGTGACGGAAGACTGGCCGCCCGCACCCAGGAGTGCGCCGCCGTCAGCGGCAACGGGCGCGACTGGTGGCTGCTCAACGCCTCACCCGACATCCGTACGCAGCTGAACGCCACCCCCGCGCTCACTCCCGGACTCGGGGGCACACCCGTGCGCGGCGCCCTCCTCACGGACGCCGAGGCCCATCACGTGATGGGCCTGACCGGGCTGTACGGCGTCCCGGGACTCAAGGTCTACGCCGCGCCACCGGTCCTCTCCGCGCTCTCCCCGCTGCGCCCCCTGCTCGAACGCCATGCCCCGTGGATGTGGGCGGACAGCTTCGCCGAGGGCGGGTTCGTGCTGGCCGGGGGACTGGTCGTCAGTGCCCACGCGCTCGGCTCCAGAGCCCCCGGATACCTCCCCGGGGCCGCCGACGACCGCTGGGTGACGGCGTACCGCGTCGAGGACCTGGCCAGCGGCGGCGTGCTCGTGTACGCGCCCGGTCTGGGCGAGTGGACCCCCGCGCTGGACGACCTGCTGGCCGGGGCGACCTGCGTCGTGCTCGACGGCACACTCTGCGCGGCCGGCGCGGCGGACGGCTCGGTACGGGGGCCGCGTGGACGGAGGACCTCGTGGCACCTGCCGGTCCTCGGACCGGACGGCAGCCTGGCCGCCCTGGCGCGGCACCCGCGCCCGCGCGTCGTCTACACCCACTTCGACAGCGGGAACCCGTTGCTCGACCCGGCCACGGACGCCTACGCGTCGGTGACCGGGGCCGGCGTCGGGATCCCGTCGGACGGCACCGAACTGCGGCTCTGACGCAGGCCCGGAGCGGGGATCAGCCCTGGAGCATACGGGCGAGCACGGACCGCTGGAGGGGGAGCACCTCGGCGTGCAGCGCGCGCCCCTTGGGGGTCAGCGCGACCCAGACCCCGCGGCGGTCCTCCTGGCAGACCGTGCGCTCCACCAGGCCGTCCTTCTCCAGCCGGCCGATGAGCCGGGACAGGGCGCTCTGGCTCAGATGGACGCGGTCGGCGATGTTCTGCACCCGGCAGTGCTCGCCGGGCTCCGTCACGGTCTCCGCGACCAGGATGTCCAGGACCTCGAAGTCACTGGCCCCCAGGCCGTGCGGATGCAGCGCGCGGTCGATCTCGCACATCGTGCGCGCGTGCACCGCGAGGATGTCCCGCCACTGGTCCTCCAGGCGGGAAGCGGGCGTCGTCGTTGCCATATATGAACGGTAACAGAGATCCGGCCACTAGTTGAGTGTGCAATTAGTGCGCCCGCATCCAGTTGTGGGAGCCCTCAGGTGGTGGGGTCCTCGATGAGCCCGTACAGGTTGCCCTCCGCGTCCTTCACCGAGGCGACCTGCCTGCCGTTGCCGACGTCCTGGAGCTCCTGGAGCGTCTCCGCGCCCGCGGCGATGAGGGCCGCAAGGGTGGCCTTGATGTCGTCGACGTGCCAGAAGGGCACCGGTCCGGTCAGTCCCTTGGCGTGGCCGTTCGGGTCGAGGCCGACATCCTGGCCCGCGTCCTTGAAACCGACGTAGTACGGCTCGTCCACATAGGGCTCCACCCCGAGCAACTGGGTGAACAGGGCCTTCGCCTTCTCGATGTCCTTGACGGGGTAGATGATGGTCTTGACTCCGGCGGTCATCTCGACTCCTGTGCGCTGTGCGTGCGGCCGTGTCGGCCTGCTCTCGTCCGCCGGAGTTCCGGCGGTCCCCCCACGCTAAGCCGGGTCCGGCCGCCACGGCTTCTCGAATCCTGACCGGTGCGCGCGCCGGTACCGAGGGCCCGCCCCCGGTACCGGCGCACACGGTCCTCAGGTGGACTCGCGGCGCACCAGCTCCGTCGGCAGGATCACCGCCGCCGGATCCTCGCCGCCGATCTGGGCCAGCAGCACCCGGACCATCTCGGAGCTGATGCGGTCCCAGGGCTGGCGGATGGTGGTGAGGGCCGGGGTGGCGGCCGTGGCGGCGGGGGAGTCGTCGAAGCCGCCGACCGCGACGTCCTCGGGCACCCGGCGGCCCGCCTTGCGCAGCGCGCTCAGCACGCCCTGGGCCATCAGGTCCGAGGCGACGAACACGGCGTCCATGTCCGGGGCGCGCTCCAGGAGCCGCTCGGCCCCCGCCTCCCCGCTGGCCCGGCTGTAGTCGCCGGAGACGACGAGGGAGTCGTCGGCCTCGACGCCCGCCTCGGCGAGCACCTCGCGATACCCCGCCAGACGCTCGACACCGCCGGGGGTGTCCAGCGGTCCGGTCACCATGCCGATCCGGCGCCGCCCGAGGGAGAGCAGATGCGTGACCATGTCCCGCGCGCCGTCCCGGTCGTCCGCGGCCACGTAACTCACCTTGGACCCGAGGCCGATGGGCTTGCCGCACGCGACGAGCGGGACCCCCGCCTCGCGCAGTTCCTCGGCGACCGGATCGCCGGAGTGGCTGGAGACCAGCAGCACCCCGTCGACATGGCCGGCCGTGATGTACCGGGTGATGCGGCGGCGTTCGTCCTGGGTGCCGGCGAGCATCAGCAGGAGAGGGACGTCGTGCGCCGCGAGCGCCTGGGTGCAGCCGCGCAGCAGGACGTTGAAGTTCGGGTCCTCGAAGAACCGCTCCTGCGGCTCGGTCAGCAGGAAGCCGACCGAGTCCGACCGCCCGGTGATCAGCGAACGGGCGTGCCGGTTCACGACGTACCCCGTCCTGCGGATGGCGGCGTTGACCGCCTCCTGTGCCGCGGGGCTCACATAGTGGCCGCCGTTGAGGACGCGCGAGACGGTGCCCCGCGAGACACCCGCCTCACGCGCCACGTCGTGGATCGTCGGCGGCTTGCGCCGGCCCCCCGTGTTGCCCATGGTCACGACTTTACGGCTCCTGACAGCAGGTCGAGGCTCCAGAAGCGCTGGATGACCAGGAACAGCGCGATGAGCGGGACGATCGCCAGCAGGGCGCCGGTGATGACCAGGGTGTACAGGGCCGGGGTGTTGGATCCCTGTTCCAGGAGCGTGTAGAGCCCGAGGGTGATCGGGAACTTCTCGTCGTCGCTCAGCATGATGTAGGGGAGCAGGAAGTTGTTCCAGACGGCGACGAACTGGAACAGGAACACCGTCACCAGTCCCGGCACCATCATGGGCAGCGCGACCCGGGTGAAGATCCGCCACTCGCCGGCCCCGTCCATCCGGCCGGCCTCGACCACGTCACCGGGGACGGCCGCGGCGGCGTAGATCCGGGCGAGGTAGACGCCGTACGGGGACAGGACGAGCGGCAGCAGCACGGACGCGTAGGAATCCGTCAGGTCCGCCTTGGCCAGGAGCAGGTACTGCGGGATCGCGAGGATCACCGGGGGCATCAGCACGCCCGCCATGAGGATGCTGAAGATGGTCTCCCGGCCCCGGAAGCGGTAGACCGCGAGGGCGTAGCCGCTGATCGCCGAGACACCCGTCGACAACAGCGCGCCCAGACCGGCGTAGAGGGCGGAGTTGCCCATCCACTTCCAGTAGATGCCCTCGCGGTAGGCGGCGAGGTCCCGGATGTTCTGGGTGAACCCGGTGCCGGGCAGGAAGGTGAACGTCGAGAACAGTTCGCGGCCCGACTTGGTGGCCGCGATCGCCACCCAGGCCACGGGCAGCAGGCAGTAGAGCGCGCCGAGCAGCAGCGTCAGGGTCGGGACCAGGGCGATCCGGCTGCCCTGGGGCGGTCCCTGGGCGGTGCCGGGGGTCGTGCCCGCGGCCGGGGCGGCCTTGCGGACGGCAAGAGAACTCATCGTGCTTCCTCCTGCTTGGTACGGGAGTTGGCGGCGCGCAGGAAACCGAAGGACAGGACCAGGGTCGCCACGGCGATGATCACTGCCTCGGCGGCGGCCGCGTAGATGTCACCGGTGTTGAACGCGTCCCGGTAGACCTTCATCAGCGGACTCCAGGTCGTGGAGACGGAGTTGGTGAGCGGCTTGAGGGTGGTCGGCTCGCTGAACACCTGGAGCGTGGCGATGATCGAGAAGAAGAAGGTGAGCACCAGCGAGGGCGCCACCATCGGGATCTTGATCCGCAGGGCCGTCTGCAGCGGGGTGGCGCCGTCCAGCTTCGCCGCCTCGCGGACCTCGGCCGGGATGGCCTGGAGCGAGGTGTAGATGACGATCATGTTGAAGCCGGTGCCGCCCCAGACCGCGATGTTCGACAGGGCGAGATAGAGGGGGCCGCCGTCCAGCAGGTCCGGCTGAGGCAGGCCCAGTTTGTCGAGGACGTAGAAGAAGGGGCTGACGTCCGGGAGGTAGAGGAAGCCCCACAGCAGCGCGGCCACCACACCGGGGATCGCGTACGGCAGGAAGATCGCGAGCCGGGTGACGGGCGCCAGACGGACCTTCTCCGTGTCGAGCATGAGCGCGAAGACCAGCGCGAGGCCGAGCATGACCGGCACCACGATGGCCCCGTACCCGGCCACGCGCAGCGCGCCGTCGACCAGTTCGCTGTCGGTCAGGGCGTCGGTGTAGTTCCGGAGCCCGGCCCACACCTCCTGGCGGGCGCCGGCGCCGAGGCCGAGCCCCTTGACCTGGACCTTGTGCAGGCTCAGCCAGACCGCGTAGCCGATGGGCAGCGCGAAGAAGAGGACGAAGAGGACCGCGGCGGGGAGGAGGAAACCGTACGGGGCCCCCTTGACCCCGTACGGCTTCCGGCGTGCGCTGGTCACTGAGCGACCCCGAAGCCCTGCTTCTTCAGGTCGGCGACGGTGGCGTCCTGCATGGTCTTCAGGGCGGCGCCGAAGTCCGACTTGTTCTTGGCGGCGGCGCCGAACGCGTCGTTGAAGGACGTGTAGGCGACGTTCACGTTCGGACCCCAGGCGGAGGGCGCGGTCGTCTTCGCGATCTCGGAGGCCTTGGTGTAGAAGTCGGACTGGTTGGAGAAGAAGGCCGGCGGCTGGGCGAACGCGTCGCTGGTCTGCGCGCTCGTGGAGGCCGGGTAGATGCCGCTCTCCTTGGCCAGCGCGGCCACCGCCTGCGGGTCCGTGTTCAGCCAGGCCGCGAACTTCGCGGCGGCGGCCTTGTGCGGGGAGTCCGTGGTGACGGCGGTCGAGGAGCCGCCCCAGCTGCCGGTGACGTTCTCGCCCGCCGACCACTGCGGCAGCGGGGCCATCGCCCACTTGCCCTTGGTCTGCGGGGCGGCCGTGGTCAGGGTGCCCGGTGCCCACACCGCGCTGACCCAGGCGATCTCCTTGCCGGTGTTCAGCGCCTTGTTCCAGGCCGGCTGGTACATCGGCTGGTTGTCGATCGCGCCCTCCTTGACGAGCCCGCCCCAGAAGTCGGCGACCTTGCGGGTGGCCGCGTCGTCGATGCCGACCTTCCACTTGTCGCCGGAGGAGGTCCACCACTTGGCGCCCGCCTGCTGCGCGAGACCCGCGAACAGGCCGGAGTCGTTGGCGGAGAAGGTGGTCAGGGCCTTGTCGGGCGCCTTCTTCTTCAGCGCGCGGGCGGTCTCGGCGAACTGCTCCCAGGTCGTGGGGACGGCCAGGCCGTACTTCTTGAAGAGGTCCGCGCGGTAGTAGAACATCATCGGGCCGATGTCCTGCGGGATCGCGTACACCGCGTCCGTCCCGAGCGTCGTCTGCTGCCACACGCCCTCGGCGAACTTGGACTTGGCGTCCTTCGACTCGGTGGCTATGTCGGCGAGCGCGTCATTGCTGACCAGCGTCGGAAGTGCCTGGTACTCGGCCTGGACCAGGTCGGGTGCCTTCTTCGCCTTGTGCGCGGTGAGGATCTTGGTGATGAGCGAGTCGCCCGAGGCCTGCTTCTTCACCTCGACGGTGATCTGCTGCTGCTTGCCCGGCCCCTTGTTCCAGAGGTCGACGACCTTGTCCATGCCCGGCGCCCAGGTCCAGAACGTCAGTGTCGCGGGTCCGGACGAGGATGCGCTCTTGTCGTCGTCGGACGAGCCGCAGGCGACGAGCGAGGTGGCGCCGAGGACGACGGCGATGGTGCTGGCCACGAGGCGGCTGTGCTTCGTGATGGGCATGGAACGTACTCCCCTGACCTGGGCCCCCGCCTGCTGCGGAAGGCCTGCCCTGTTCTTGCGCGGTTCGTTGTGCGGGGTGCGCCGGCCGGTACCGGGACCGTGGGCGTGTGACGGGTTCCGGGCCCTCGCGCGCTCGTCGGTCGACACCTGAGCGCCCCTCCGGCTCACTTGCCGTGCTTCTGTGAGCGTTCACAGTAGAGAAACATCCCGGACACTTGTCAATGGTTGTTGCTGTGCGGTTATGTTGGGCTCACGCCGCTGACGCTGTGTGTGCACGTTCCCAAATGATCGATTACATGGGAGAGATCCATGCCGGAGACCAACCCCAAGGGCCTCACCGGGCTCGCCTTCGGTGGGGACTACAACCCCGAGCAGTGGCCGGAAAGCGTCTGGCCCGAGGATGTCCGGCTGATGCGGGAGGCCGGGGTCACGATGGTGAGCGTCGGGATCTTCTCCTGGGCCCTGCTCGAACCGGCCCGGGGCACCTACGAGTTCGGCTGGCTCGACCGGGTCCTGGACCTGCTGCACGAGAACGGCATCCGCGCGGACCTGGGCACCCCCACCGTCGCGCCGCCCGCCTGGTTCTACCGCGAGCACCCCGACGCGCTGCCGGTCGCCGCCGACGGCACCCGCTACGCCTTCGGCTCACGCGGCGCGATCTGCCACAGCAACGCCCACTACCGCGCCGCCGCGGCCTCCATCACCACCCGGCTCGCGACCCGGTACGCAGGCCATCCCGCCCTCGCCCTGTGGCACGTCCACAACGAGTACGGGGTCCCGGTCTCGGCCTGCTACTGCGACTCCTGCTCGGCCCACTTCCGCCGCTGGCTGGCCGGCACCTACGGAGGTGTCGACGAGCTCAACAAGGCCTGGGGGACGGCCTTCTGGGGCCAGCACTACACCTCCTTCGACCAGGTCGACCCGCCGCGCACCACCCCCACCGTCGGCAATCCGGCACAGGCGCTGGACTACAAGCGGTTCGCCGACGCGACCATGCGGGAGAACTTCACCGCGGAGCGGGACATCCTCCACCGCCTCGCGCCGGGCGTCCCCGTCACCACCAACTTCATGACCGCCCTCAGCCAGTGCGACTCCGTCGACTACTGGTCCTGGGGCCGCGAGGTCGACCTGGTCACCAACGACCACTACCTGATGACCGACGGGCGCCGGACCCACGTGAACCTCGCGATGGCCGCCGACCTCACCCGCTCGGTCGCGGGCGGCGCCCCCTGGCTGCTTCTCGAACACTCCACCTCGGGCGTGAACTGGCAGCCCCGCAACCCCGCCAAGGCGCCCGGCCAGATGGCCCGCAACTCCCTCGCCCACGTGGCCCGCGGCTCCGAAGGCGCCATGTTCTTCCAGTGGCGCCAGTCCCGCAGCGGCGCCGAGAAGTTCCACTCCTCGATGCTGCCGCACGCCGGAACGGACTCCCGCGTGTGGCGCGAGGTCGTCGAACTCGGCGCCGCCGTGGACTCGTTGAGCTCCCTCAAGGGGACCAGGACCGTCGCCGACGTGGCGATGCTGTGGGACTGGCACTCCTGGTGGGCGCAGAGCCTGCAGTGGCGGCCCAGCGAGGACCACGACGCCCGTGAGCGCGCCGACGCCTTCTACGAGGCGCTCTACGACCGCCACCTCACCGTCGACTTCGCGCACCCGGAAGCCGACTTGTCGGCCTATCCCCTCGTCGTCGTCCCCGCCCTGTACCTGATGACCGAGGCCGCGGCGGACAACCTGAAGGAGTACGTGGAGCGCGGGGGCACCCTCCTCGTCTCCTACTTCTCCGGCATCGTCGACGAACACGACGCCGTCCACGAGGGACCGCACCCCGGCGCCCTGCGGGACGTACTGGGCCTGACCGTCGAGGAGTTCTCGCCCCTGCTCCAGGGGGAGCAGGTTCGGGTCACCGGGCCCGACGGCCCCGAGCTCACCGGCGACGTGTGGACCGAGTTCGTCGTCCCGCGCGGCGCGGAGACCGTGTGGACGTACGCGGACGGGCTCGCCGCCGGACACCCGGCCGTCACCCGGCACCGCACCGGCGCGGGCTCGGCCTGGTACGTGTCCACCCGCCTGGCCGCCGAGGGCCTGGACGCCCTGGTGGGCCAGGTCTTCGACGACGCGCGCATCGCCCCGCGCGCCGATGTGCCGCGCGACGTCGAAGTGGTGCGCCGCACCGGCGAGTCGGGCACCTACGTCTTCGCGGTCAACCACACCGCGTCGGACGCGAAGGTGCCGCTGGAGGCCCACGGCACCGAGCTTCTGACCGGCGAACGCGCCGCCGGCCGGCTCGCGGTACCGGCGGGCACGGTACGGGTCGTACGCCTGGACGCGTGACAGGCCGTGGGCCTCAGGGGGAGTGGCCCCCGCGGGCCCGCACGTCATGGGCCCGCCGGTGCCCTGTGAGCCGGCCATGGGCCGTGCCGGGGGCTCCGCCGTGCCGGTCGTGAGCCGTGTGGGCGGCTTCACCGTGCCGGTCGTGAACCGTGCGGGCGGCTTCACCGTGCTGCTCGACCGGGTTCGGCCGCACCAGGGTTCCGCGCCGGCGCCCGGACAACCGGCCGGTGGCGTAGGGCATTCGACCGGGTTGCCGGGGCCCCCTTGGCAGATGGGCCCGCCGAAGAGAGGGGCCCGCGCACCGGCCCGCCCGGTTCCGGGCCGAGTACGACCGGTCCTGCCGCCGTCGGCCGGTCCGGCCCTTGAACCGCCTCCGAGTCCGCGCACTCGGCGGTGATCAGACCCCCCTCCGTCCGTGCGAGCCGTGAAGCCGCGGGCGGAGGGGTTCGCCCCCGGATCCCCCCGATCCACCCCGGATCCCCCGGGGGCACCTCTCCCCACCACGTCGAAGGGACGAAGGACGAAGATGTTCCATCCCAGACGCACACTCAGGGCCCTGCTGCTGCCGCTCGTCGCGGGGCTCGCCCTGGCCGCTCTCCCCGCGGGAACCGCGCACGCGGCGAGCACCCTGACCAACGCCGGCTTCGAGACCGACGGGACCGGCGCCGCCGTGCCCAGCGGCTGGTCGGAGTACGGCGACACAGGCGCCTCGTACGTCGAGGCCGGTGGCCACGGCGGGAGTTACCGCCTCACCCACTACTCCGCCTCCGCCTACAAGGTGGAGACCTACCAGTACCTTTCCGGACTGACCAACGGGAACTACAAGCTCACCGCGTGGGTGCGCTCGGGCGGCGGGCAGAACTCCGCCTACCTCGCGCTGAAGAACTGCGGAGGCACCGAGCAGCGCACCGACCTGCCGGTGTCCACCAGCGGATGGATCCACCTCGTCGTGCCCGTCTCCGTGACGAGCAACCAGTGCACGATCAGCGTCTACTCCGACGCCAACGCGGGGAACTGGATCAACGTCGACGACCTGACGTTCACCTCCGGCACCACCGGAGTGTCCGTCAAGGGCTCCGACATCTCCTCCCTCGCCAAGAGCGAGGCCTACGGCGGTGTCTACAAGACCAGTTCCGGCACCACCGGGGACGCGCTCGCCATCCTGAAGTCCGCCGGGATGAACTACGCGCGCCTCAAGGTCTGGGTCAACCCGGCCGACGGCTACAACAACAAGGCCCGCGTCCTCGCGATGGCCAAGCGCATCAAGGCGCAGGGCATGAAGCTCCTGGTCGACTTCCACTACTCCGACACCTGGGCCGACCCGGGCACCCAGACCAAGCCGGCGGCCTGGGCCGGACACACGTACAGCCAGCTGAAGACGGACGTCTACAACCACACCTACGACGTCCTGAACGCCCTCAAGTCGCAGGGCACCACGGCCGACATGGTCCAGATCGGCAACGAGATCAACGGCGGCATGCTCTGGTCCGAGGGCTCCACGGACAACTTCGCGCAGCTCGCCGGGCTGCTCAACTCCGGTTACGACGCGGCCAAGGCGGTCAGCTCCTCCACCGTCGTGGCCCTGCACCTCGCCAAGGGCGGCGACCTCACCGGCACCCGCTGGTGGTTCGACACCGCCCTCGCCAACGGCGTGAAGTTCGACGCCATCGGCCTGTCCTACTACGGCTACTGGCACGGCTCGCTCTACGACTTCCAGACCACCCTGGACGACGCGGCCTCCCGCTACGCCAAGCCGGTGTTCGTCGCCGAGACGGCCTACCCCTTCCGTCTGGACAGCGACGACGCGCTCGTGAACCAGATCGACACGACCGGTGAACTGGTCTCCGGCTACCCGGCCACCACCACCGGACAGTCCAACTGGCTGCGTGACGTGATGAACATCGTGGAGGCCGTTCCGAACGGCCGCGGTCTCGGTGTCTTCTACTGGGAGGCCACCTGGACGGCGGTCACCGGCAACGGCTGGGACCCGGCCGACGCCACCTCCGGCAACGGGTGGGAGAACCAGGCCCTGTTCGGCTTCGACGACAAGGCGCTTCCGGCCATGTCCGTCTTCGGTCACCGCTGAGGCCTGAGGGGTCCGGCCGCCGGTGCGGCCGGGCCCCGCGCCCCCTCCGTGCCGTCCTGCTCCGGCCACGGTCGCCCGAAGCCCGTGCGTGCCGCCCCCGGCTGCGGGACAGTGGCGGGAGACCGTCACGACGGAGGGGGACGCGATGCTGAAGGGGCCCGCCGGCGGGCAACGGCTCGACATCCTGGAGTGGTTGCGCGATCCCGCCGCGCACTTCCCGCCGCAGCGTCGCGCCGATCTTCGCGAGGACGGTGTCAGCCCCGAGGTCCTCGCCGTCAAACTCGGGGTCAGCCGGGCCGTGGCGCGCACGCATCTCGACCTGCTCACCGGCATCGGCCTGCTGCGCGCCAAGAAGGTGGGGCGGCGAACGTACTACCGCCGCGACGAGTACCGTATCGCCGAGGTGAGCCATTACTTCGAGAAGGGCTGGTGGACGCGTGGTTGACGGGTCCGGAACGGCGGCGCCCACGGCCCTCACGCCCCGGCGCACGGTGCCGCTCGGCGGCCGCGGCCCCGAGGACGTGGTGGCCGACTCCCGCGGCGGGGTGCTGGCCGGTCTGGAGGACGGCCGCATCGTACGGGTCGAGGGTCTCGGCGACCCCGACCGTACCGGCGTCCGTGTGGTCGCCGAGACGGGCGGCAGACCGCTCGGCCTCGAACTCCTCCCGGACAACGCCCTGTTGGTGTGCGACGCCGAACGCGGACTGCTGCGGATCGGGCTCGAGGACGGTGTGGTCCGCGTCCTCGCCGACCGGGCCGCCGGAGCCCCGCTGCGCTTCTGCAGCAATGTCGTCGCCCTCTCCGACGGCACGGTGTACTTCACCGTCTCCAGCCGGAGTTACCCGCTCGGCCAGTGGATCGGCGACCTCGTCGAGCACACCGGGACCGGCTGTCTGCTGCGGCTCGCACCGGGGCAGAGCGAACCCGAAGTGCTCCTGGAGGGGCTGCAGTTCGCCAACGGCCTCGCCGCCTCGGCCGACGAGTCGTTCCTCGTCCTCGCGGAGACCGGCCGGTTCCGTCTCGTCCGCTACTGGCTCACGGGGCCGCGGGCCGGCCAGTCGGAGACCTTCGCCGACGACCTCCCCGGCCAGCCCGACAACCTGTGGCGCGCCCCGGACGGACCGATCTGGGTCGCCCTCGCGGGCCCCCGTGTCGGCGCCCTGGAACTCCTGCACCGCCGGGGCCCGGCCGTCCGGCGCGCCGCCGCCCGGATCGCCGTACGGGCGCCGTTCCGGCCCCCGGGCACCACGGGTGTCCTCGCGGTCGACGACGACGGCACCGTCGTCCACCACCTGGAGAGCCGCAGGGCCCGGTTCCGGATGGTGACCAGCGCCTGTGAGTCCGAGGGCCGACTGATCCTCGGCAGCATCTGGGAACGGGGCCTCGCGGTCTGCGACCTGCCGGGTGCCACCGGCTGAGGGTTCCTCGTGCGAAGCGGGGCCCGCGCGGGGGGAGAGGCCCCGCCCGGGCGGGGCTCGCGCAGGGGGAGGGTCTCGCGCGCCGAGCGTCCCGCGCGCCGGGGAGCGGGTGTGCGCGGGCCGCGCCCCCGGCGTTACCCTGTTCACCAGCCGCGATCTTGCAGCGCGGCGCGGCGGTGGGGCCCGCCGTACCCGAACCGCGGCACGGATGCCGCCAACGGTCCCTGCTTGCGATGCCGTGTGCGCGCACCGGCCCGGCGAGTAGGAGCACCGAAGAGCATGAGCGTCCCCCACCCCGACCACGTCGGCGAGCCCGGCACCCCCGTGCGCGCGCCCGCGCGACCGCCCTCACCCTGGCACGGCCAGGGCCCGGTCGTCGCGGTGGTGTCCCTCGGCGGTGTCATCGGCGCCACGGCCCGCTACGGGGCCGGACTGCTGTGGCCCACGTCCGACGGCGCCTTCCCCTGGACCACCTTCACGATCAACGTCGTGGGCTGCGCCGTCATGGGCGTGCTCATGGTGCTGATCACCGACCTGCCGGCCGTCCACCGCCTCGCGCGCCCCTTCTTCGGCACCGGGGTCCTCGGCGGCTTCACCACCTTCTCGACGTACGCCGTCGACATCCGGAGGCTGGTCGGCACCGGCCACCCGGGCACCGGACTCGCCTATCTCGCCGCGACCCTGTGCGCGGCCCTCGCGGCGGTGTGGCTCGGCACGACCGCGGCGCGCCGCGCCCTGGCACGGAGGCAGCGATGACACGACTCACGGGCAGCGCCCTGCGGCTGACGGTCCTCGTCGGCGAGAACGACACCTGGCACCACAAGCCGCTCTACGCGGAGATCGTGCACCGCGCCCACGCGGCGGGCCTCGCGGGCGCCAGCGTCTTCAAGGGCATCGAGGGCTTCGGCGCCTCCTCCCTCATCCACACCTCCCGGCTGCTCTCGCTGAGCGAGGACCTGCCGGTGGCCGTGATCGTCGTGGACACCGAGGAGCGGGTACGGGCCTTCCTGCCGCAGCTCGACGAGCTCGTCACCGAGGGCCTGGTGGTCCTCGACCCCTGTGAGGTCATCCGGTACGTGGGCCGGGGCGGGGCGGCGGAAGGACCGGGCGCGACGGGCGGCGGCCCGTCCGCGGAAGGCGGGGAGCCGCGGTGAACTGGCTGCTGGTGATCATCGGTGCCGCGGTCGGAGCACCCCTGCGCTATCTGACCGACCGGGCGGTCCAGCAGAGGCACGATACGGTCTTCCCCTGGGGCACCCTCGTCGTGAACGTGACCGGGTGCCTCGTCCTCGGTCTGCTGACCGGTGCCGCCTCGGCGGGGCAGGTGTCCGGACACCTGCAACTGCTGATCGGGACCGGCCTGTGCGGGGCGCTCACCACGTACTCGACGTTCTCGTACGAGACCCTGCGGCTGACCGAGACGGGTGCGGCGTTCTACGCTGCGGCCAACGTGATCGTGAGTGTGACGGCGGGCCTCGGCGCGGCGTTCGCCGGGGTCTCGTTTGCGCAAGCTTTGTGGACCTAGGTGTCGGGCGTCGGTGTGCGTACGCAACACTGTCTCCTGCACCGTCTACAGCACTGTCGACCAACTTTTCAGAACTGGATCCCATGAGCGTCATCAACGTCGGTCAGGCCGTCGTCCTCGGAATCGTCGAGGGGGTGACCGAATTCCTTCCCGTGTCCTCGACCGGTCATCTCAAGATCACCGAGGGCCTGATGAACATCCCCGTCGACGACGACGCCGTCGTCGGCTTCTCCGCGGTCATCCAGGTCGGCGCCATCGCCGCCGTGCTCGTGTACTTCTTCAAGGACATCGTGCGGATCGTCTCCGCCTGGGGACGTGGTCTGCGCAACAAGGACGAGCGTCACCACCACGACTACAAGTTCGCCTGGTGGGTCATCTACGCGACGATCCCGATCGTGGCCGTGGGCCTCGCGGCCAAGCCGCTCATCGAGGGGCCGCTGGCGTCCCTGTGGGTGGTCGCCGGTTCGCTGATCGCGGGCAGTGCCGTGATGTGGGCCGCGGACCAGATGGGCCGCCACAAGCGCGGTGAGGACGACGTCTCGTTCAAGGACGCGATGCTGGTCGGCAGCTCCCAGATCCTCGCCCTGCTCTTCCCCGGCTTCTCGCGCTCCGGCGCCACCATGTCGACGGGCCTCATCCTCGACCTGGACCGTGTCGCCGCCACCCGGCTCTCCTTCTTCCTCGGCATCCCGGCCCTGACCGGCGCCGGCCTGTACGAGTTGAAGGACGCCCTCGGCACCGGTGTGGGCGCCGCGCCGCTGATCACCGGCACCGTCGTGTCGTTCGTCGTCGCGTACGCCTCCATCGCCTGGCTCCTGAAGTTCGTCGCCAAGCACTCCTTCAACGCCTTCGTGATCTACCGCATCGTCATCGGCGTGCTGCTCTTCGGCCTGCTGGGCGCCGGGGTCATCGACAGCTGACACGCTCCGGAGCCGGTACGCACCGGCTCCGGGAGCGGACGGTCCCACCCACAGGGGGCGCGAAGCCGGATTCCGGCTTCGCGCCCCCTGTGTCGTTCCGGCGCGCCTCTCGGCGGGAGGCCGGACGGCGCCCGCCCGCGCCGAGGGGAGCCGGGCCGCCCCGCACCGCCTGGCGGGAGGCACGCTCCGACCTGCGGCTTCGGGCACAGGGCCGGGCCGGCGGGCCGCGCGGCGGAGCGGGCGGCACAATGGCGATCATGCCCGGGAACACCTCGCCTCCGTCCTCCCTGACCTTCCAGCCGGTCCTGGAGCGCATCGCCACCGAGATCGCGCAGACACCGGGGCGCGGCCGGCCCGCCGACTACATCCCGGCCCTGGCCGCCTGCGACCCGCGCCGCTTCGGCATGGCCGTCGCGGAACTCGACGGCACGGTCTACGGCGTGGGGGACTGGCGGCAGCCGTTCTCCACGCAGTCCATCACCAAGGTCTTCACCCTCGCCCTCGACCTGGCCCGCGAGGGGGACGCCCTGTGGGAGCACGTCGGCCGGGAGCCCTCGGGCAATCCGTTCAACTCCCTGGTCCAGCTCGAGTACGAGAACGGCATCCCGCGCAACCCGTTCATCAACGCCGGAGCCCTCGTCGTCACCGACCGGCTGCAGACCCGTACCGGCGACGCGGCCGGCACCCTGCTGGAGTTCCTGCGCGCCGAGAGCGGCAACGCGGGCCTCGACTTCGACCGGGACATCGCCGCCTCCGAGACCGCCAACGGCGACCGCAACGCGGCACTCGCCCACTTCATGGCCTCCTACGGCAACATCGACAACCCGGTGCCCGCCCTGCTCGACCAGTACTTCCTGCAGTGCTCGATCGCCGCCTCCTGCGCCGACCTGGCCCTGGCCACCGGGTTCCTGGCCCGGCACGGCATCCGCGCCGACGGCGGCCGGCTCCTGCCCCGCAGCCAGGCCAAGCAGATCAACGCGATCATGCTGACCTGCGGGACCTACGACGCCGCGGGCGACTTCGCCTACCGCGTCGGGCTTCCCGGCAAGAGCGGGGTGGGCGGCGGCATCATCGCCGTGGTGCCGGGCCGCTGCACCCTGTGCGTCTGGAGCCCGGGTCTCGACGAACGCGGCAACTCGGTCGCGGGCGTGGCCGCCCTCGACCGCTTCACGACCCTGACCGGGCTGTCCGTGTTCTGACCCGCCTTCCACCCCACGGAGGTCACGCGCTTCCCCACCCACGGAGGTCACGCGCCGGACCCCGCCCGGAGGGTGCCGCGTCGCCTTCCGGCCACCCGGCGTTGACACGCTTGCGGAGTGTTGGCCACGGCTTTTCCCGTCGATCTCCGCCGCTGCCAGGCCCTGGGCCTCGCCGGTACCGCCGTCCTCGCGCTGGGCGGCGAGACCGCGGGTGCCCTGCCCGCCCGCGACCTGCTCTCGCCCGAGTCGGGGCGGGCGGTCCTGGGCCTGGTCGGGGTGTACTTCGGCGTCGTCCTGCTGATAGCCGCCTGGGCGCTCCTGGGCACCGTCGTCCGTGGTCCCGCACCGCCGACCCCGCGTTCCCTGCTGCTGGTCCTGGCCACCTGGGCCGCGCCGCTCCTGCTCGCGCCGCCGCTGTTCAGCAGGGACGTGTACAGCTATCTCGCCCAGGGCGCCATGGTCGACGCCCACATCGACGTCTACGCCTACGGCCCCGCGCGGCTCGGCGGCCCGCTCGCCGACGAGGTCGCGCCGGTGTGGCAGAGCACGACCACGCCCTACGGCCCCGTCTTCCTCGCGGTCGCCCGCGGTCTGTCGTCGCTCACCCGCGGCGAGATACCGGCCGGGCTGTTCGGCATGCGCATGGTCGCGCTGCTCGGTGTGGCCCTGATGGCGGCGGCCCTGCCCCGGCTCGCCCGGCACAGCGGTGCCGATCCGGCCGCGGCGCTGTGGCTGGGCGCCCTGAACCCCCTGGTCCTGCTGCACCTGGTGGCCGGCGCGCACAACGACGCCATCATGCTCGGACTGCTCGGCGTGGGCCTGGTGGCCGCGCGCGGCCGCCGGCCTCTGGCGGGCGCCGTGCTGGTGACCCTCGCCGCCCTGGTCAAGGCGCCCGCCGCGCTGGGGCTGGTCGCGGTGATCGCGCTGCGCGGGCGCGGCCAGGGCCGCTGGGGGACCGCGCGGGCGACGCTGACCACCGGCGTGGCCGCGGTCGCCACGACGCTCGCCGCGACCGCGGTCGCCGGTACCGGCTACGGCTGGATAGCGGCCCTGAGGACCCCCGTGTCACCGCACAACTGGTCGCCCACCAGCCTGCTGGGGCGCATGACCGGTGCCCTGCTGCAGAAGCTCGGCAGCGGACTCGCGCCGCTCGCGATGCCCGCCTGGCACGCCGCGGGGCTCCTGGCGACCGTGGGACTGCTGCTCTTCATATGGCTGCGGCTGCGTCCGCACCCGGTCTACGCGCTCGGCCTGAGCCTGGCCGCGGTGGCCGTGTTCGGACCGGCGATCCGCCCCTGGTACGCCTTGTGGGGGCTGTTCCTCATCGCCGCGGCGGCGCCGACCGGATCGGTGCGCGGCCGGGTCGCCGCAGCCAGCGCCGTGCTCGCCCTCGCGGTGCTGCCCAGCGGATCGCCGGCGGACGCCGGCCAGGTGATCCTCGCCGTCTCCGGGGGCCTGCTCGCCCTCGTCGTGCTCTGGCAGGCCCACCAGGCGGCGCAGGCACCGGCACCGGGTCTGGAGCGGACGGCATGACGGCACTGCTCAGCACCGACCGACGGCGACTGCTGTTCGTCCTGACCCTGGCCGTGGCCGTCGGAGCGTTCACGGCCACGGTGCCCCTGCTGCGCGACTGGTTCGACCTACGCGTCTACTACGGCGCGGTCGACTCCTGGGTCCACCACGGCGGCAGCATCTACGACTACCGGGTGCCGGGCACGGCGTACGGCTTCACCTATCCGCCGTTCGCGGCCCTCGGCATGCTGCCCATGGCCCTGGTCGGGCTGCCCACGGCGATCGCCCTCGCGCTGCTGCTCAACGTCCTCGCCCTGACCCTGGTCGTGGGCATCCTGCTCGGGCCCGAGCTGCGCCGCTACGGCTGGTTCGGCTGCGCCCTGACGGCCTGTCTGCTGGCGCTGCTGGAACCGGTCCGCGACACCTTCAGCTTCGGCCAGGTCAACCTGGTGCTGCTCGCCCTGGTCCTCGGCGACGCCTGGCTGCTGTCGAGCGGCCGGGGCCGGTGGGCGGGCGTGGGGATCGGGCTCGCCGCGGCGGTCAAGCTGACGCCGGCGCTGTTCATCGCGCTCCTGCTGCTGGGCCGCCGCAGGCGGGCCGCCGGTGTCGCCACGGCAGTCGCCGCGGCGGCCACCGCGCTGGCGGTCTGGGTGGTGCCGGACGCCTCGCGCTTCTACTGGACCGACGCGCTGTGGGACACCTCCCGCATCGGCCGCCTGGCCTATGTCTCCAACCAGTCCCTGCAGGGGGTGCTGGCCCGGCTCGTGGCACCGCAGGAGCCGAGCAGGGCGCTGTGGGCGGCGCTCGCCCTGCTGGTCCTGGCGGTCTGGGCGCGGCGGACGTCGCGGGCCCTCGCCGAGGAGGACTGGGCCGGGGCCTTCGCCCTGACCGGGCTGACCGCCTGCCTCGTCAGCCCGATCACCTGGGTGCACCACCTCGTCTGGCTGCTGCCGTCCTTCGCCGTGCTACTGCGGCGGCGCCGGCCGCGGACGGCGGCGGCCCTGTACGTGGTGCTGTGCAGCAGCGTGGTGTGGCTGTGGTTCGACGACGCCTCGGGCCTCGACGGCTTCCTCGGCAGCAACACCTACGCGTGGATCACGCTCGGGCTGCTGCTGTGGCTGCCGGTGGGTCAGCCGCGTCCGGAGCGGCGCGCCCTGAGCCGCAGGACCAGCGCGACCCCGGCGGCGCCCAGTGCGGCGGCCCCGGCGATCCCGGCCGCGTCCGACCAGCCGGACTCCTCGTCGTCCGAGGGCGCGGCGGCCACGGGACGCGCGCTGTCCGCGGGCCGGACGGCGGCCGGGGACCGGGCGGGGCCGCCGTGACGTGCGGCGGGGGCGGAGGGGCCTGCGGCGGCCGCGGGAGCGGCCGGGACCTCGGGCAGGGTTCCCACGGGATCGACCCGGCCGTCGGCGGCGAAGCCCCAGTCGAGCAGTGAGCGCGCCTCCTCGTACACCGTCAGTCCGCCGCCCGCCTGAGGGTTCATCACCGTGACCACCAGGGTGCGGGAGCCGCGCTTGGCCGCGGCGATCAGCGTGTTGCCCGCGTTGGTGGTGTAGCCGTTCTTGACCCCGATCAGTCCGGGGTAGTGCCCCACCCCGTTCGCGCCGGTGAGCAGCCGGTTGGTGTTCTGGATGCCGTACCGGGAGCCGGCCTCGCCGGGGAACATCGCCTCGGCCGTGGAGCAGTAGCGGGCGAAGTCGGGGTTGCGCAGCCCGGCCCGTCCGAACACCGCCAGGTCGTAGGCGGAGGAGACCTGCCCGGGTGTGTCGTACCCGTCCGGCGAGACGACGTGGGTGTCGTCGGCGCCCAGGGCGCGGGCCTTGGCCTGCATCTGGGCGGCGGTGCTCGTCCAGCCGCCGTTCATCGAGGCGAGCACGTGCACCGCGTCGTTGCCGGAGTTGAGGAAGACCCCGCGCCACAGGTCCGCGACCCGGTAGGTGATGCCGTCCTCCACTCCGACCATGCTGCTGCCCGCGCCGATGCCCTCCAGTTCCCGCTCCCTGACGGTGTGCAGGGTGGTGCCGGGCAGCGTCGGCAGGACGGTGAGGGCGAACAGCGTCTTGAGGGTGCTCGCGGGCGGCAGTCTGCGGTGGGCGTTGTGCGAGGCGAGGACGTCTCCGGTACGGGCGTCGGCGACCAGCCAGGACAGCGCGGAGACGTCCGGGACGTCGGGTGCCCCGGGCCGGGCCCGGACCAGGGTGCCTGTCCGGTCGAGCGAGGCGGGTGGCGGCGCCGCGGGCCGCGGCGCCCCGGCGACCGCGGTGGTGACTGCGGTGGCCGGGCTCTGCGCCGCGGCGAGCAGACCGGCCGCGCAGAGGGCGGAGCAGGTCAGGGCGGTACGCGTGACCGCGGAGCGTGAAGCGGCGGTCCGGAATGAGAATCCGATCGTCATACCGCAAACGTAGGAACGGACGCGCGACACGCCGGGGTGGCCGGGCCGAGCGGAGCCGTCGAGCACCCGGATGCCGCAGGCGCGGGGGTCAGGACGGCAGGGTGGGCTGGACGAGGCGCAGGAAGGCGGCGTTGTCGGGGGTGGCGCGCAGTCGCTCCAGGAGCGTCTCCAGACCGGTCTGTCCGTCCCGGGTCAGCAGGGCCCGGCGCAGGCCTCGTACGGCCGCCAACTCGGCGGCGGGGAGCAGGAGTTCCTCCCGGCGGGTGCCGGAGGGGCCGATGTCGACGGCCGGGAAGACACGCCGGTCGGCGAGGGACCGGTCGAGTCGGAGCTCCATGTTGCCGGTGCCCTTGAGCTCCTCGAAGAAGAAGCCGTCGGCGCGGGAGCCGGTGTCGACCAGAGCGGTGGCGAGAATCGTCAGCGAACCGGCCTCCTCGGTCAGACGCGCGGCGCCGAACAGCCGCTTGGGGCCCTGGAGGGCGGAGGCGTCGACACCGCCGCTGAGGGTGCGCCCGCCCGCGGCGGCCGCGTTGTTGTGCGCCCGGCACAGCCGGGTGAGCGAGTCGAGCAGGATCACGACGTCCTCGCCCGCCTCGACGAGCCGCTTGGCCCGCTCGATCACGAGCTCGGCGAGCGCGATGTGCTGCCGGGGTGTCTGGTCGAACGTGGAGGCGTACACCTCGCCGCGCACGGAGCGCCGCATGTCGGTGACTTCCTCGGGGCGTTCGTCGAGCAGCAGCACCATCAGACGGGCCTCGGGATGGTTGCCGGCCACGGCGGCGGCGATCTGCTGGAGCAGGACCGTCTTGCCGGTCTTGGGCGGGGCGACGATCAGACCGCGCTGGCCCTTGCCCACGGGGGCCATCAGGTCCATGACGCGTCCGGTCGGCCCGCTCGCGGGGTGCTCCAGGCGGAGCCGGTCGCGCGGGTGCAGCGGGGTGAGGTCCTTGAAGTGCGGTCGGCGCCGCAGCGCTTCGGGCGTACGGCCGTTGATCCGTTCGATCTCGGCGAGGACCCGGGGGCCTCCGCGCAGTCCTTCCAGGGTGTCGCCCTTGCGCAGTCCGTGACGGCGGATCAGCGTGGCGGGGACCTGGAGGTCGTCGGGGGACGGGAGGAGCCGCGGCGAGCGCAGGTGCCCCTTCCCGTTGCCGTCGATGTCGAGGACACCGACGACGGGCCGCGTCTGCGGCCGCTGCTGTACGGGGGGGTGTTCGAGTGTGGTGGTCATGGGATGTCCTCTCGAGGACGGGATCGCATGGACATGCGGGAAACAGGGGGGAGGGGCCGCGAGGAATCAGGGCTGCGCGTGGCGCGCCCGGAGCGGCGGGAACAACACCTCGGCCACGACGGGGGATGACCCGGTCGTCCGCGAGAGGTGGTGCCGAAACGCTGGACCACACGCCGGAATCGACGGTGTATCAGCGAGAGAGACGAACTGGCACCGGCGCCTGAGAAAGGAGGCGTACACGAGTGCTGTTCGGAGACTACCACGGGTTGGGCGGATGGTGACGTGATCCGCGTCTCAGGGCGCGCTCTGGGCGCTGGCCGTAGGCGGTCGCCCTGGAGACCGGCGGACGGCGAGGCGCTCCAGGAGGGCCACCGTCTCGACGATCTCCGCGCCGTCCTCGGTGCCGGGCGCGGCCGCGAGTGCCGTGTCGATCGGGGTGGCCGCGACCTCGGCCCGGACGAGATCGCCGCCCTCGCGCGCGGGCCGGTCCGTGTCGTCCCGGCGGCCGGACGCACCACGCCACGCCAGATGTTCGACTACCGCTGCGCCGAGGAACCGGCCGCGGGCCTCGGTGTCGCACCCGTCCACTTCCCCGGCGGCCACAACGGCAACCTGACGCATCCGAAGGGCTTCGCCGAGGTGCTGCGCACGCTGCTCCGAGCGGGCAGAATCGATCTTCGAGCGGCGCCCGCCGGCGTCGTACGACCCTCAACTCGGCCCAGCAGCAAGGAGAACACGGTGGACACCTCGCCCGTCACGCCGCACCGCATGGACCCCGCGGGCCGCTGCCCGCACGCCGACAACGCGCGGCTCCTCGCCCGGGGCGCCGTCGCCACGGTGGTGCTGCCCGGCGAGGTGGAGGGCGCGGTGGTGCTCGGGCACGAGGCGCTCAAGGAATTCCTCGCACACCCCGATGTCGCCAAGGACGCCCGGCACTTCACGGCCCTGCGCGAAGGGCGCATAACCGCCGGCTGGCCCCTGATGACCTTCGCCACCGTGCAGGGCATGACGACCGCCGACGGCGAGGACCACCGGCGGCTGCGCTCCCTCGTCAGCAAGGCGTTCACCGCCCGACGCGTCGAGGAACTGCGGCCCCGCATCGAAGAGTTGACCTCGCGCCTGCTCGACGGACTGGACGCGGCCGCCCGGGACGGCGGGGGAGCGGCCGATCTGCGCGAGCACTTCGCCCTCCCGCTGCCGATGGGCGTCATCGGCGAACTCCTCGGCGTGGACGCCGAGTACCGCGACCAGCTCCACCATCTGACGAACCAGGTCGTCGCCACCGACATCGGCCCCGAACAGGCCGTCGCCGCCAACCGCGAACTGGTCGCAGTCCTCGGCGCCGTCGCGGCCGCCCGGACGGAAAACCCCGGGGACGACCTCACCAGCGCGCTGATCGCCGCCCGCGAGGAGGACGGCGACCGGCTCAGCCAGCTGGAGCTCATCGGCACGCTGGTCCTCATGATCATCGCCGGGCACGAGACCACGCTCAATCTGATCACCAACGCCGTCCGCGCGCTGTGCGGGCACCGGGACCAGCTGGAGTCGGTCCTCAAGGGCGAGGCGAGCTGGGGGGACGTGGTGGACGAGACCCTGCGCTGGGACGCCCCCGTCAGCTACTTCCCGTTCCGCTACCCGGTGCGCGACCTGACCGTCGGCGGGACGGTCATTCCCCAGGGCACACCCGTCCTCGCCGGTTACTCGGCCGCGGGCCGCGACCCGTCGGCCCACGGGCCGGACGCCGACCGCTTCGACGTCACCCGCCCCGGCAGGCCCGGCGCCGCCCGCAACCTCTCCCTCGGACACGGCGCCCACTACTGCCTCGGCGCGCCGCTCGCCCGGATGGAGGCCACCGTCGCCCTGGAGCGTCTGTTCACCCGCTTCCCCGACCTCGACCTCGCCGTGTCCGAGGCGGAGCTCACCCAGCAGGCCAGCTTCGTCGGCAACAGCGTCCAGGTCCTTCCCGTACGACCGGGTACCTCCCGCGTCTGACGGGGTACGGGCGGCGGGCGGCGCCCGGGAGGAAGGGCCCGTGAGCCGGGGTCCGGAGACGCCGGTCGACCACGGTCGGAAGACTCCGGAAAAAATTTCCGGCCGAGGTGTCGATCCGCCCGGGTGCCGTCCGTCGGTGGGGTGTAGGAAGCTCACGAGGACCTGGAGGAACCATGAAGTACATGCTGCTGGTGTGCGGCGACGACACCGCCGACGCGTCCGGGATGGCGCCCGTCGAACCCTGGGTCGAGGAACTGGGTGCCGAGCGCGGCGTCCGGCTGCACGGCCACCGGCTCCGGCTGCCCGCCGACGCGGTCACCGTCCGGGTGCGCGACGGTGAAGTGCTGCGCACCGACGGCCCGTTCGCCGAGACGAAGGAGTACGTCGCCGGCTTCGACATCCTCGAATGCGCCACCATGGAAGAGGCGATCGAAGCCGCCGCGAAGCACCCCGTCGCGACGATCGGCGCCATGGAGATCCGCCCGTTCTGGGACGACGAGGACGCCGAAACGCAGATCCGCCGGCTCGACGACCGGCTCACGGAGGCCCTCCGCGCCCGCGACCTCGACGCGCTGATGGCTTGCTACGCCCCCGACGTCGAGGTGTTCCACCCCGTGAGCGGCCCGGACCAGAGCGGCGCCGACGCCCTGCGCAAGGCCCAGGAGGAGTGGTTCTCCCGGCTCGCCGGCCCCGTCGACCGCGAGGTGCTCGACTTCCGGCTGCGGATCGACGAGAGCGTCGCCTTCGGTCACGCCCTGGTCCGCCTGCGAGCCCCGCTGGCCGACGGCACCACCCTGGACACCACCGCGCGCGTCACCACCGGCTACCGCGCGGCCGCCGACCGCTGGCGGATCGTCCACCAGCACACCTCCGTCCCGTCGGACGCGGGCCTCCCGCCCGCCGGAGAGGGCCGGTCATGAAGTACGCCCTGTTCATCTGCACTCCGGTCGACGGCGAGGAACTCGCCCCGGAGCAGATCGCCGACGACCCCCGGTTCGCCGCGTACATCCAGGAGGTGCGCGAGCGCGACATCGTGAAGGGCGGCGCCCGGCTGCGGCCCGCGAGCGACGCCACCACCGTCCGGGTCCGGGGCGACGACGTCCTGCTCAGCGACGGCCCGTTCGCCGAGACGAAGGAGTACATCGCGGGCATCGACATCATCGAGGTCGCCGACCTCGACGAGGCCATCGCCCTCGCGTCCCGGCATCCGGCGGCGCTGGGCGGCGGCTCGGTCGAGGTGCGGCCGGTCTGGGAATGAACGACGGTGCCGAGGAGGCGGTCGCGGCCGCCTTCCGTGAGGAGTGGGGCCAGGTCGTCGCCACCCTGATCAGGGTGACCGGCGACTGGGACCTCGCCGAGGAGTGCGCGCAGGACGCCTTCGCCCAGGCGCTCGACCGGTGGCGGCGCGACGGAGTACCGCGCCGCCCCGGCGCCTGGCTGACCACGACCGCGCGCAACCGGGCCCTGGACGTGCTGCGCCGCGAGGCGGTCGGCGCACGCAAACTGCGGGAGGTGGCGGTGTCGGCACGCGACGACGGTCCCTACGACCCGAACAGAGCCTACGATCCGTTCGCGGACCCGGACGACGACAGCGGAGTGGGCGACGACCGGCTGCGGCTGATCTTCACCTGCTGCCACCCGGCGCTCGCCATCGAGGCCCGGGTGGCGCTCACCCTGCGCACCCTGGCCGGGCTGACCACGCCCGAGATCGCGCGCGCCTTCCTGGTCCCCGAGGCCACGATGGCCCAGCGGCTCGTGCGTGCCAAGCGGAAGATCCAGAACGCGGGCATCCCCTACCGCGTACCGCCCGCGCACCTCCTGCCCGAGCGCACCACCGGTGTCCTCGGCGTCCTCTACCTGCTCTTCAACGAGGGGTACGCGGCCACGGCCGGCGCCGATCTCACCCGCGCGAACCTCTCCGCGGAGGCGATCCGCCTCGCCCGGGTCCTGGCCCGTCTGATGCCGGACGAGCCCGAAGTCCTCGGCCTGCTCGCGCTGTTGCTGCTCCACGACGCCCGCCGCGGCACCCGCGTCGACGCCTCCGGCGAACTGGTGACGCTGGAGGACCAGGACCGTACGGCCTGGGACACCGCCGAGGCGGACGAGGGGGCCGCGCTGCTGGAGACCGCCCTGCGCCGCGGACGCCCGGGCCCGTACCAGATCCAGGCCGCGATCGCCGCCTGTCACACCACCGCGGCCACCGCCGAGGAGACCGACTGGGCCGACATCGCCGGCCTCTACGGCGAGCTGCGTCGCTTCGTGCCCTCGGCCGTGGTCCGGCTCAACCGGGCGGTCGCCGTGGGCATGGCGGACGGACCCGACGCCGGGCTCGCCCTGGTCGCCGAACTGGAGGCGGAGGGCGAGCTGGACACGTACCACCTGCTCCCCGCGACCCGCGCGGACCTGCTCCGCCGAGCCGGACGCACGGGGGAGGCCGCCGAAGCCTACGGACGCGCCCTCGACCTGGTGGAGAACGCGGCCGAGCGGAGATTTCTGGAAAAGCGGCTCGCGGAGTGTCGATCGGCGTAGGGCGTCTTCGTCGGTGGGGTGAGACGACCTCCCGGCCGACGCCGGCCGGGAGCCACCGACCGCCCAGGGCCTGCCAGACAGCCCCTGTCGGCGCGACACCCCAGGAGGACCGTCCCATGACCGCTCCGGCCCTTACGACCTCGTCGGCCCCGCTGTTCCCGGCGCAGGACGCCGCCGCCGTCCCGCTCGTCCCTGCCGAGGCCGCAGCGGACACGGCCCGGGCGGCGGAGTCCGCCCCGGCGCCGCGTGCCCGGGGCCCCCTCGGCCGCCTGCTCGCCCGCCGGGCACGGCCGAAGGGGGCCACCGCGCCGGTGGCCCCGCCCGCCGAAGCCGGACCGAGCACCCCCGACGTCTGGCTCGCCGGGCTGCGCCTGGGATGCTGACCCGCCCTCGCCCGCTCCGGGGACCGGCGGGTTCGAGGACGCCGCAACCGCGTCCCTCGGTCGCGGCGCCCCCCGCCGATTCGCCACCGCTCGCCCGGAGTTCCTCAGGATCCGGGCGGCGGGGCGGCGGGGCGGCGGGGCGGCGAGGGCCTCGCGCAGGATCGAGTACGGCGGGTCGGCGACGAGGTGGAAGTGGTTCCCGGAGACTTCGACCAGGGGTGATCACCTCGCACCGGGCGACGGCACGGCTCTTCCGGCCGGGCACCCTCGCGCGTTTCGACCGTGACGCGGTCGGCCCCCGCACACTCCAGGTGTCCGGCTCGCCCCGCTAGTTCGCGTGGGGGACTGAAGCCTCCCGCGCGTCGGTGAGTTCGAAGACGCCGTAGCCGAATCCTTCGGCGCTCACCGTGCCGACGTGGACATCGACGCCGGCCGACTCCAGCGGGCGGACGCCGGGCAGCCACTCGACGCGGCAACTCCCGCTTTCACGGGCCGGGTTGACCACGACGAGATAGCGGCCGCCCCGTACGTACACGAACGGGTACCCGGCGTGCACCACTTCGACCGAGCCGCCCGGACCCAGCTCCGGCGTCGACGTGCGCAGCGCGATCAGGCGGCGTACGAGATGCAGGAGCGAGGTGTCGTCGGCGCGTTGGGCGGCGACCGTCGGGCGGTCCGGGGACGGGTCGAGCGGGAGGTACAGCCGGTCGGCCGGTGCCTTGGAGAAACCGGCGTTGGGGCTCTCGTCCCACTGCATCGGCGTACGGGAGCCCGCGCGGTTGTAGCGCGGGCCCAGCACACTGCCCTCCTTCTCGGGCAGGCCCGGGACGTAGCGCATACCGATCTCGTCGCCGTAGTAGATCGCCGGAAGGGTCGGCCAGGTGAGCTGGAAGGTGAAGGCGACGGGGAGCTGACCGGCCGTGCGGGGGCCGCAGTTGAGACGTGAGAAGTCGTGGTTGGCGGTCGGGAGCGCGATGAAGCCGCTGTCGCCCAGCGCGGTCACCGCACCGTGCCACGCGTCCACGAACGGGCGCGGCGAGCCGCGGCCCGCGGCGTCGAAGAAGCAGTCGAGCGGATCCCAGGCCTCGTTGACCGTGCCCTCGCCGTTGCTCCACAGCGAGCGCAGGGCGCGGCCGTCGGTGGGGCCGCCGAACTGGAGGAAGAAGTCGGCGTGGAACCCCGCGGGGACGGACACCTCGGGCTCGCCCCACTCCGAGAGCAGCACGGCGTCCGGGTGCGCCGCGTCCAGCCAGTGCCTCAACTCCGTCCAGACCGCGGCCGTCTCCCGCTTGTCCGGGTCGTCCTTGACGAGCGAGGCGGCCATGTCCACCCGGAAGCCGGCCAGTCCGAGCCCCAGCCAGTGGTCCATCACCGTGCGCAGCGCGGCCCGGTTGGCCCGCGGACCCGGCGCGTCGACCGGCAGGCGCCAGGGTTCGTCCGGACGGGCGCGCCCGTAGCCGAAGTTGAGGGCGGGCTGGAAGGCGAAGAAGTTCGGCAGGTACGACCCCGGGCGGGTGCCGGGGGAGGGGACGAAGCCGTCCGGGCGGGGTCCCTCGGGCGCCCAGATGTACCGGTCGTCGGCGGGGTCGTCCATCGCGGCCCGGAACCACGGATGCCGGTCGGAGGTGTGGCCGGCCACGAGGTCCAGCAGGACGCGGATGCCACGGTTGCCCGCCGCGTCGACGAGACGGGCGAGGTCCTCGGACGTGCCGTAGCGGGGTGCGACGTTCAGATAGTCGGCGACGTCGTATCCGGCGTCGCCGAACGGGGACACGAAGCACGGGTTGAGCCAGACGGTGTTGACGCCCAGCCACGCGAGGTGGTCGAGGCGCTCGGTGATCCCGTCGAAGTCGCCGATGCCGTCGCCGTCGGAGTCGGCGAACGACTGCGGATAGATCTGGTAGAAGACGGCGTCGGCCAGCCAGGCGGGGGCGGGGCGGAACGAGGTCATACCGGGACGATAGATGACCACGCCGGGCGTCCGCCGCCCCAGGGGCCGTCTTTCGGCTGCCGCTCGCCGTGGCGCCGGGGACACGGGAAGGGGCACGGGACAGGGGTCACGGAACACGGGTCACGGGGACACGAGGGTCCGGCCCGGGAAGGCCATCGAAGTGCAGGCAGCCGGGGCCGACGCCGGACGGAGTGGCCGGATCTTGAATAATCAACCTCATGGAGACGAGTGGATCGAAGAGGGAGCCGCTGACGGTGGCCGTCGTCCAGCCCCTGTGGGCCGGCGACGACGTCGTGGGGAACGTCTCGGAGCACGCGCGGGCCATCGGGCGGGCGGACGCGAGACTGGTGGTCTTCCCCGAGTTCTCCCTCACCGGGTACGACCTCGCCGCCCCCGCGGTGTCCCCGGACGACGACCGCCTCCGGCCCCTGGTGGACGCCTGCCGTGCCGCCGGCTCCGTGGCGCTGGTCGGCGCGCCGATCGAGGACGAGGACGGCCGCGAGTACATCGCCACCCTGGCCGTGACCGGCGACGGTGTTACGGCGGTGTACCGGAAGATGTGGCTGCACGGCCCCGAGTTCGACCGGTTCAGCCCCGGCGAGAAACCGACGGTGCTCACCGTCGACGGGTGGAGGCTCGGACTGGCCGTCTGCTACGACGCCGCGGTGCCCCAGCACGCCGTCGACACGGCGGCGCTCGGTGTCGACGCCTATGTGGCCGGCACCCTCTACGGCCCCGGTTCCGACTCCGCGGCCCGACGGGACACCCATATGCGAGAGCGCGCCGTCGCCCACGGCATGTGGGTCGTTCTCTCCACCGCGGCCGGGCCCAGCGGCTCCTACCCGGAGACCTCCGGCGGCTCGGGCGTCTGGGGACCGGGCGGCGAACCGGTCGCCCAGGCCGGCCCCGCGGCGGGCGAGATCACGGTGGCGGTGCTCGGCTGACCCGCGGTCCGGGTTCCGCTCCACGCGTCGTCCGGCCTCCGGTCCGCGCACGCGCCGGACGTCGCCGGGCCGGCTCCGGGGGAACTTCCGCATCCGACGACTAGGCTCGGCGGATGTTCACCCCGCAAGGTCCCAGCCTCCGCGAACTGGCCGTGCAGGCCCTCTCGTCGATCGAGCGCGGCTACGACCTGCTCGCGCCCAAGTTCGACCACACGCCGTTCCGGACCCCGGACGTGATCCTCGACGCGGTGGGCGACGCCCTCGCTCCGATGGGGCCCTTCGCCGCGGGACTCGACCTGTGCTGCGGCACCGGCGCGGGCATGGAGGTCCTGCGGGAGGTGTGCCGGGAGAGCGTCACCGGGGTCGACATCAGCGCGGGCATGCTGGCGGTCGGACGCTCACGGCTCGGGGGCGGCGACAGGGCCCCGTCGGCGGCCGGCGGGGGCCGGTCACGGGACTCGCGACCCGGAGCGGAGGAGTCGCCCTCCCCGAAGGGCGCGAGCCGGGCGCCGACGGTCGCCTTCGTCCGCGCGGACGCCCGGGCCCTGCCCTTCGGACCGGCCTTCGACCTCGTCGTGAGCTTCGGTGCCTTCGGGCACTTCCTTCGGCGTGAGCTGCCCGGTCTGTTCTCGGGCGTCCACGCCGTCCTGCGCCCGGGCGGGAGCTTCGCGTTCCCGATCATGGCTCCGCCGCGCCCGGGGTCGCCCGGGTACTGGGCCCTGCTGGGCTTCGACACGGTGATGCGGCTGCGCAACGCCGTCCGGCGCCCGACCTTCGTCATGTACTACCGCACGTTCCGGCTGGCGGACGTGGAGCGGGAACTGGCGCGGGCCGGATTCCGGACGGAGCTGCACCCGCTGACAAGCCTCGGGTGCCGGCGGGACGGCAGCCCCCGGGCCCGGATGGTCGTGGCCACCCGTGCGGGGACCGATTCCGTCACGTGGCCGCCGGAAGGGTGAACTCGTAGACCAGGGCGTCCTGTTGGGCGTCCACGGTCAGGTCGGTGATCTCCAGCGGGCGGTCGTACTGGTCGTGCACGCGCCGGGTGACCCGTACCGACTGGGGGAGTCTGGTGATCGCGTCCCGGTGGTGCAGGGTCAGCCCGGCCTTGCGCATCCAGTCGTAGGCGCGGGAGAGCTGTGCGGAGGAGTTGCCGTTCGCGCGGTCGCGGTAGCGGGCGAGTTCCTCCACCTCGGTCACGGCGATGGCGGAAAACGATGTCACGGCCGAGCGCAGTCCGCTGCCGTCGGACGCGGCGGACTCGTAGCGATGGACCAGCGTCGCCCGCCGAGGGGCGAGTCCGAGGGCCTTGGCGTGTTCCGGCGAGGGGGTCTCCCAGGTCACGGTGGCCCGTCGGCACCCGTCGGGCTCGCCGGTGTAGGCGCCGACGGGGAAGTCCAGGGACGGGACGCGCTCGGCGGCGCTGCCGGACAGTGTCGCGTGGCTGCCGCGCCGGTCGGTGGAGACCTGGCCCTCGCGTCGCAGCATCTGCAGCGCCTGCCGCACGGTCTCCCGGCTGACGCCGAAGCGGGTGGACAACTCGCGTTCGCCCGGCAGGCGTTCGCCGGGCGGGATGGTCCCCTCGCGCAGCTCGCCGAGCAGTTGTGCGGCGATCCGCGCGTAGAGCGGTTCGTGGTCGGACGGATGGGTGGTGCGGGCCATGACCGCGCCTCCTGTGGTGACAAAACGTAGCCGTGTGAGCTCGGTGCGCCACCACAATTAGCATTGGTCTAAACCACCAGGAAAGAGGGTTCGGTGACTTCGACCGAATCCCGTCCGCGCCCCGGTCGGAGCGGGGCGCGCGCCAGGTGCCCCGGCCCGGGCCGCGCCGGGCGCCGACTCCCTTGGGGCGACTGCGATGTGCGGTCCAGGGCCCGCTGCCCGCCCCGCCGATCCATGGTCGCCGGGAGGTCCGGAAGTCGTGACGACCGCCGGGCCCGCCGTGACCGAAAGCCCCCGGACCGGGTGATCGCGAAGGCCGCCCGGCCCGAACATCTCTCGCCAGGTCCAACGGCCGGGCCACAGCGGTCGGTTCCCGATCCGAATGTGACCCTTCGCCCATACGGCAGCCCTGTCGGCACGACCCCGGACCGCCTCATACTCCAGGCTCCGGCCGGACGGCCGGACGACTCAAGACCGAGACGACGGGAGAGGGGCCACGGTGAACGCGGCGGACGCGGGGACATGGAAACTGGGAGACCTGGAGGTCAACCGGATCGGCTACGGGGCCATGCGGCTGACCGGCAACGGTATGGAGGGGAACTCGGACGGCCCGCCGATCGACCGCGACCTCGCGGTGCGCCTGCTGCGCAGGGCGGTCGACCAGGGCGTCAACCACATCGACACCGCCTCCTTCTACTTCTCCCCGCTCCGCTCGGCCAACGAGCTGATCAACCGCGCGCTGTCCGCCTCGCGTTCCTCGTACCGGGACGACGTGGTCGTGGTCACCAAGGTCGGACCGGGCCGTGATCCGTCCGGCGTCTGGCAGGGCATGGCCCGCCCCGACCAGCTGCGCGGCCAGGTGGAGGAGAATCTGCGGCAGCTGGGCCGCGACCACCTCGACGTGGTGAACCTGCGTCGCGACGGCCCTGCCACCGACTCCGTCGCGGAGCACTTCGGCGCGCTCACCGAGCTGCGCGACGCGGGCCTCGTACGCCACCTCGGTCTCTCCAATGTCCGCCCCGAGCACGTCGTCGAGGCCCGGTCCATGGCCCCGGTGGTCTGCGTGCAGAACGCGTACGCGCTCGACTGGCGCCGGTCCGACGACAGTGGCCTGGTCGACCTCTGCGGCGAGCTCGGCATCGCGTTCGTGCCGTTCTTCGCGGTCTCCGGCCTGCGCCGTGAAGCCGCCGCCGGGCGGGAGCCGGACGACCGGGTCGCCGCTGTCGCCCGCGCCCACGGAGCGAGCCCGGCCCAGGTGCGGCTCGCCTGGACCCTCCACCGCGGGCCGCACGTCCTGGCCATCCCCGGCACGGCCGACCCGGCACACCTGGACGAGAACATCGCCGCGGGAACCCTGCGGCTGACCCCGCGGGACCTGGCCCTGCTCGGCGCGTAGGCCGGAGAGGGGTGCGGCCTCGACCGGCTTGGCGGTGCGGGGAGTTGCGGCGGTCGGAGGTTGCCCGTCGACTGAAGGTGGGGCGGGCGCCTGTTGGAGGCGGCGCGCCGGCCGAGGGTGGGGCGGCGATGGGAGGTGGTGCGTCGGGTGCGGGTGCGGGTGCGGGTGCGGGTGCGGCGGAGGTCGGAGGTGGTGCGGCGGAGGAGGGGGCAGTGCGTCGGCCTCGGGTGGGGTGCCGCCGTGAAGGACCGCCCGGATCTCCGGTGGCGCGGGGGTGTTGTCAGTGGACGGCTCTAGGCTCCCGGCGGCAAGGTTCGACGGACGGAGGCGACGTGAGTTTCGATCTAGCGGTGTGGTTCGAGTCCGGGCGGGTCTCGGCCGCCGACGCCACGCGCACCTACATGCGGCTGTGCGACGAGGACCTCGCCGGGGCCGGAGTCGTCGCGAACGAGGGTGTGGACGCGTTCCACCGGGAGCTGACCGGCCGGTTCCCCGAGCTCTCGTCCGCCGCGGACGACGGTCCGGAAGTGGAACCCTCGCCCTGGGCCGCGGGCCTCGACGTCTCCGCCGCCCACGTGATCATGCCCATGTCCTGGAGCCGCGCCGACGAGACGGCGCCCGAGGTGGTGGCCCTCGCCGGCCGGCACGGACTCGTCTGCTTCGACCCCCAGGCCCAGGTGCTGCACCGGCCGCCCGCGCAGCGCGGGACGGACGCGCTCAGCCTCCAACCGTGCGTCGGGCTCAGGGTGGAGGACGCGGACCCCGATGTGATCGAGCGGGCCGTGGGGCGGCTGTCCGCGGAGAACTGGTTCCTGATCCTGGAGCGGAGCGACGGCCACTTCCTTCAGGTCGGCCACGGTCCGAACGCGGGCGTTCCCGAGGGCGGCTTCGCCGTCGAACACCGGGAGGGCTCGCCGGAACACCACTACCGCTGTGTGCTGAGCGAGAGGGGCCAGGTGGCCGCGCTCTTCGCCGACTACGCCTCGGGCACGACCACTTGGAGCGTCGACGCGCGGTGGGACAGCCTTTTCTGACGCCGGGTCCGGGCTGCGTCCTTGACCAGCGGCGGACGGCTCGGGAACGTGATGTCGGTCCACCGGTTGATGCGCACCGAGTCGCCGTTGGCGTCGTCGTAGATGAGATCGTTGGTGCCGGTCGAAATGCGGTCGACCCACCAGTTGCCGAAGTTGGTTTCGGCTAGGCCGTTTGCCACGGGAGAGCGGATACGGATTCCGGGATACTGTGCCAATAATCCCGTGTCTCCACGGCGAGCCCCCTTGCGTCGAAGCGGACGAAGACACATCCCGCGAGCGTCGAGGGACGGCCGTTCTCCTCCGCGAGGACGCGGAACTCGGCGACCGCGCGGCCGTCCTCCCCGACCAGCGGCTCGGAGAACCGGACGTCGGTCGGGTGCTCGGACGCGAAGGACCAGCGCAGGTACGCGGCGAGCTCGTCCCGGCCGCGGTGCGGCTCCCGGAACGGCATCGACCGGTGGACGCACCCGTCCGCGTACAGCTCCAGGATCGCCTCGACGTCGTGCGCCGCCCAGGCCCGCTGCCACACCCGCACGAAGCGCCGCGCCGCGGTCGCCGTGTCCATCGGGGGCCTCAGACCCGCGCGGGGAGCCAGCGCAGCTGCGCCGCCTGCTGGTAAGGGCCGCCGCCCTCATGGTCGTTGAAGTCGTACACCTCGATCTCCTTGTCCTCGTGACCCCAGGCGTTGAAGGCCGCGAACACCGTGGACGGCGGGCAGGTTTGGTCCTCCAGGGCCGCCGAGAACAGGGCGGGTGCGCGGCCGCGCGCGGCGAAGTGCGCCCCGTCGAAGTAGGAGAGGGTGCGCCGCACCTGCTCCGAGCGGCCGCGATGGGTCTTGAGGTAGTTGCCGATCTCCCGGTAGGGAGCGCGGTCCGTGAGGGTCATGGCCCGCGGGAAGTCACACAGGAACGGCACGTCGGGGGCGATCGCCGCCAGGTCGGGCACCAGACCGCCGACCGCGATCGTGATGCCGCCGCCCTGGCTGGTGCCCAGCGCCGCGACGCGCGCCGGGTCGACCAGCGGATGCGAACGGGCCGCCTCCACGGCGCGCACGGCGTCCGTGAACAGCCGCCGGTAGTAGTACGTCTCGGGGTCCTCGACGCCCCGCGTCATGAAGCCGGGGAAGGCGGGAGCGCTGCCCACCGGGTCCGGGGTCTCGCCTCCACCCCACGCGCTCGCCTGGCCGCGGGTGTCCATGACGAAGTGGGCGAACCCGGCCGAGGCCCACAGGAGATGGGTGTGCGGGAGTCCGCGTCCGCCGCCGTACCCGATGAACTCGACGACCGTCGGAAGCGGCGAGTTCGCCCAGGCCGGCACGGTCAGCCAGCCCTTGATCGGATGTCCGCCGAACCCGGCGAACGTGACGTCGTGGACCGTGACGGTCTTCAGCGGGAGGTCGACGCGGTCGAAGCGCGCGTCGAGGTCGTGTTCGCGGGCCTCTTGGAGGGTCTTGGCCCAGAAGGCGTCGAAGTCCTCGGGCTCGGTGGACGCGCTGCGGTAGGTGCGGAGTTCGTCGAGCGGGAGGTCGAACTGGGCCATCGGGGACCACCTTTCGGCACACGGGCGCGGATGATCACACCGTACGTCCGCTCCTCGGCGCTCGCAGCCCCTCGGGCCGCACCCCGCTCCCGTGCCCGTACGGTGCCACTCAGGCCGCGCGGCGGCTCCAGTCCGGTTCCGTGCGGGCCCACTCCTGTTCCCAGCGGGCCAGGCGGCGGCGGCCGAGCGCCCGGCGTACGCACAGATGCGCGGCGGAGACGGTGAAGGTGATCCCCGCGACGGTGAAGACGCCGATGGCCAGCGCCTGTTGGAGCATCATCGAACGGGTCGGCGCCGGATGCACGATCGCGCCCCGCGCGTCGGTCCACACGTCGACGTGCTCACCTCGCCGCAGTCCCGGCGGCACCGGCACGCGTGCGGTCCGCTGCTTGCCGTCGGACGCCGTCCAGCGGACGTCCGCGGAGAGCGAGCGAGGTCGGCCGCCCGGCCGCGCGGTGACCGCCGTCGGCGTGTCCTCGAGGAGCACGGCACGCACGTGCTGCTGGGCGGCCCGCCGCGCCGCCGAATGCGTCTGCGCCCCCTCGTACGTCCACCGTGCCGCACCCGCCCCCGCGAGCGGTGCGCCGACCAGCAGCAGGACGCCGACGGCCAGCGCCCACCACGCCTCGACGACGTCGGAGCGGCGGCGCAGCGGATTGCGGCGCCAGCGCCAGCCGCGTATCCGGGTCCGCATGTGCCCTCCTCCCCGCGGCGCGCCGCCCCTGCCCGAACGGGAGCACCGGTGGGACACGAGCCGGCCCCACCCGCGACACCCGACTGCCCCGCCGACGGCCGGATACACACACGCGGGTGCGGACCCCGTGCGCGACCGTGCCCGAAAGGGCTCTGCGGGACGCCCATCGGCCGAAGGGCGTTCGGGATGTTCCCATGCCGCGCCCGGTTCGAGAAGAGTGGGTGACTCGCGGGTGACGGCCTCGTACGCCTCGTAACGGGGGGCGCTCACCACGTTAACGCGCCTACTGTGGACGTGTGTTCTACTTCGCCTTCGACGGCGCCGAGCATTTCTACGGCGATCGGGAACCCGCCCCCGGGGTACGGGTGTCCTTCGTTCCCGACAAGCTGGCGGTCGCCCGTGAGCGCCGGACCGGGCGACCGGTGCAGCTTCAACTGGTCCACGCCGACGGGATGATGGTCAACGAGATCGCCATGGACGTCGCGATGTGGCCGTCCAGCCTGTGGCGCGTGACCGATCTCGAACGGATGGGGCCGTGGCCGCAGAGCAGATGGGTGCGCTGCCGGGCCTTCACGGTCGTGGAGCAGGTGCCCGCATGGCTGGCGGCCGGCCCCCACGGGGACGCCGTGGAATGGGTGATGAACCGGGCGCGAGCACTCACCGCCGCCCAGGCCGAGGCCCTGGCCGCGCAGTCGGACGAGGCCGAAGAGGCGCTGAACCGGACCCTGTGGGCTCGTTGGCTGCGGGAGAACACCACCTGTTCTCCGGTCGGATGGGCCCTGACGGCTCTCCAGGAGGTGGTCACGGAGTCCGCTCGCCGGGTGGGCCCGCACCTGTTCGGTCCGGACGAGGACGACGAGGTCGAGATCGAGGTGCTCGACGATCCGGCCTGGCTGCGAGCTTGGACCGCGGCGTACGCGGCGGCCCTGGCACTCGGCGCGCCCGGTTTCCTCACACCCGAGGAGAACGCGCAACTCGCCCACCGCTGGACGACGGTGTTCGGCACCCCCGACCTGCCGGATCGGTAGCGGTCGTGGGAGCTTGACGCGCTCCGCGATCCGGGGCGGGGACGGGCTTTTCGACCTCGACCCGGAAGCGTGGGGGTGGGTCGGTCGAAGGCCCGTTGCAGACCGGGCGAAGGCGTCCCGATGGGTCAGCCGAAGCGTTCGATTCTGATGTGGTCCACCGGTTGGCCCGCTGCCACCAGCAGGCGCGAGGCGTGTTCGGCGAAGGCGTTGGAGCCGCAGATGTAGGCCTCCCAGCCGGCGGGTGGCCGTTCCGCCATGAGGGGGGCCACGTGGGCGGCGGTCATCCGGCCGACCGGCACACCGTCCGGGGCCGAGCGGGTGAACACGGCCGTGGTCTCGGGCCCGTACTCCTCCGCGTAGATGAGTTCCTCCGGGCTGCGCGCGGAGACCAGGAGGCGCAGCGGCAGGTCGAGGGACCGGGCGCGGTGGTGGCGCAGCATCGACATCAGCGGGACGACACCGGAGCCGGCACCGACGAGCAGGGCCGGCCGGTCCCCGGGCCAGGCGAAGAAGCCGCTGTTGGGGCCCCGGACCTCCACGGAGTCGCCGGGCCGGGCGACGGTGTGGAACCAGCCGGAGACCTCGCCGCCGTCGACATGGTCCAGCGTGAGTTCGATGTGACCGGTGTCGTCGGGCGAGGACGCGATCGAGTAGTGGCGCTGCGCCGCGTAGCCGTCGTCGGCGGTGAGCCGGAGCATCAGGTGCTGGCCGGGCAGATGCCCCTGCCACCCGGGCACGGCGAACCGGAACGTCGCCGCGTGCGGCGTCTCACGGCGGATGTCGGTCAGCGTGGCCGTCTGCCAGGTGGTGGCCGTCGTCGTGCTCACCGCGATGCGTCCGGGCACGGCGAACCGGGTCGGCGGTACGAAGGTCATGGTCTCAGTCACCGGAGTAACGCTGCTCTTCCCAGGGGTTGCCGCGGGCGTGGTAGCCGTTCTGTTCCCAGAATCCCGGCTCGTCGTGGTCGAGGATCCGGATGCCCGCGATCCACTTGACGCTCTTCCAGAAGTACAGATGAGGCACGATCAGCCGGGCGGGACCGCCGTGCTCGGCCGGCAGCGGCTTCCCGTCGTACTCCCAGACGATCCAGGCGCGCGAGCCGGTGAGGTCGGCCAGCGGGAGGTTCGCGGTGTACCCGGTGTGCGCGTACGCCACCGCGTGGGTGGCGGCCGGGTCCGGTCCCACGGCCTCCAGGAAAGTGTCCAGGGAGACCCCGCCGAACCGCACCCCGAACTTCGACCAGCTCGTCACACAGTGGATGTCACCCTCGTACGAGGAGGCGGCCAGCGCGTGCGCCTGCTCCCAGTCCCAGGTGCGCGGCTCGGCCACCAGGCCGTCGATCCGCAGGTTCCAGTCGGCGGGCGCCAGGTCCGGGGTCACCTCGGCGGACAGGACGGGCCAGTCGTCGCCGGCGTCGTACTGGCCGGGCGGCAGTCCGGGGTTGTGGACGCGCGGGCGCCCGGTGAAGCCTCGCGTGACGTTCATGCGGGTGGTGCCTCCAGGGCCGCGGGGGACGACGGCCCGCGGATCGAGCGCGGTCGCCGGGGGAGGCGGCCCGCGGATCGGCGGTGATGGTGACCGGTGCGCGCCCGGGTCGGCCACCCGGAACGCAACGATGCTTGACCAGTCAACCGTACGCGCACCGGCACCGTGCTCCGAGCCGCCCACCCCGTTGATCATTGCGTGCGCGTGAACTCTTCCGGGCCTCGGGAATAGCCGCGCCCCGATCTTCCTTGCCCCAGGAGCCGACTCTGTTGGCCCGTACACGCACAGTCGGTGAGCGCGGTCACGACGAACGGTGACCGCGACGAAGGAGAGTGAGGGAGCAGATGACCGAGGCGTACGTCTCCGCAGGGGTCGAGAGCCCGGAGGCGCGGACGACACCCGCACCCGTCGTCCCTCACCCCCTGGACAACCCGGCCCTCGGCTCGCTCACCGGACCGCACGCCCACTTCGCCGAGCGGCGCGGACGGGTGCTCCGCTACCCCGTGGACGTGTCCCCGTGGCTCGCGCTGCCCGATGACCCCGGCGCCGCCGACTGGGCCGATCTGGCGGCTCTGGTCGGACCCGGAGGCGATGCCCCGCTGGCCGGCTTCGACGGACAGACTCCGGACGGCTGGGACGTCGTCTTCAGCCTCGACGGCGTGCAGCTGGTGGACGACGGCCTGGACGCGGCTCCCGACGCCGAAGCGGTACGGCTCGGTCCGGCCGACGTGCCGGCCATGCTGGACCTGGTGGAGCGGACCCAGCCGGGCCCCTTCGAGCAGCGGACCGTCGAACTCGGGACGTACCTGGGAATCCGCCGGAACGGCGCCCTGATCGCGATGGCGGGCGAGCGGCTCCACCCGCCGGGCTGGACCGAGATCAGCGCGGTCTGCACGGATCCCGCCCACCGGGGCGAAGGGCTGGCCTCCCGGCTGATCCTGGCCGTCGCCCACGGCATCCGGGAGCGCGGCGAGACCCCCTTCCTGCACACCGCGGCGAGCAACACCGGCGCCATCCGCCTCTACGAGTCGCTGGGATTCCGGCTGCGCCGGCCCGTCCGCTTCATGGCCGCACGGGTGCCCGGGACGGTAGGCGAGGGTCGGATCGCGGACTTGGGCTGATCCCGTACGCCGATACGCCTGCCCGTATGCCCGTATGCCCGTATGCCCGTATGCCCGTATGGCCGTATGGCCGAGCGCCTGGGAGCCGTACGGGCCGGGGTCGCAACGCACTCGCGGGGCGCGGCTGCCCTCAGGCCTCCGGCCCCTCCGTCTCATAGGCGCTCGCCGTCGCGTTGTACCGCTGCAGATACGAGGCGAAGCGGGTGAGGTCCTCTTCGGGCCAGCCCGCGAGGCGTTCGCGGAACGCCGCCCGGCGGCTGCGGGTCACCAGGGCGAGGATCGCCGTGCCCGCGTGGGTCAGGTGCAGGACGTGGACGCGGTGGTCCTCGGGGTCCCGGCGCCGTTCGATCAGCCCGGCCCGCTGCAGCGCCGCCACCTGGCGGCTCACCGTGGACTTGTCCAGCGAGTAGTGAGCCGCGAGGTCCGTCGCCCGGCAGCCGCCGACCTCCCGCAGATGACCGAGGAGGGTGTACGAGACCAGCGACAGCTCGGGATGGATGCGGTCCGCCGAGGCCCTGGCGCGGCGGGCGAACACCGTCATCTCCTTCTGGATGATCTCCACGGCCGACTGGGGCGTCACAGGCTCGGCGGGCGCCTGGGCACCCTCGACGTGCTCAACGGAGTCCTCGGGCGACATGACGGGACCTCCTCGATCCGGCCTGGTTGCATACTACAACTGGGGACGGAAGGGGGGAGAGCTACTCATACCGGGCCCGGCGGGTTCTGTGCGCCCTGTGACTGATCGTTCCTGTAGGGTGGCCGTCCCGGCCGCGGACCGTCGCGGGCCGGCGCGACTCGAGGAGGTGGGACCCATTACCGCTGTGTCAGGCCGGGTGCTCCCTTCTCCGGACGTCACGGCCGCCGTCCGACCCGTCTGACGGTGGCCGCGGGAGCGCCCTTCGGTTCGTCGAAAGGCCCTCGGTTCCATGCCTCCCTTCTCTCCCGATGTTCCCGGCGCCGCCGACCCGATGGTCGCCGCCCTCCGTTCCGCCGGCTGTGTCTTCGCCGAGGACGAGGCGGAGCTGATCCGCTCCGCCGCCCGCACCCCGGACGAGGCCGCCGCGATGGTGGACCGGCGCGTCGCGGGACTGCCCCTCGAACACGTCCTCGGCTGGGCCGAGTTCCACGGACTGCGGATCAGCCTCGATCCGGGCGTCTTCGTACCGCGCCGCCGTACCGAGTTCCTCGTCGAGCAGGCCGTCGCGCTCGCCCGTGAGGCGTCCGTCGTGGTGGACCTGTGCTGCGGCTCGGGCGCGGTCGGTGCCGCGCTGGCCGCTTCCCTCGGGGGACCCGAGCTGCACGCCGCGGACATCGACCCGGCGGCGGTGCGCTGCGCCCGCCGCAACGTCGCGCCGTTCGCGGGCCAGGTGCACGAAGGGGACCTCTTCGCCGCGCTGCCCGCCACCCTGCGCGGCCGGGTCGACGTCCTCGCCGCCAACGTGCCCTACGTCCCGACCGACGAGGTCGGCCTGCTGCCGTCGGAGGCCCGGGACCACGAACCCCTGGTCGCCCTGGACGGGGGCGCGGACGGGCTCGACCTCGCCCGCCGGGTCGCCGTCGAGGCGCCGCGCTGGCTGGCCCGCGGCGGGTGTCTGCTGATCGAGACCAGCGAGCGCCAGGCGCCCACGGCGATCGAGGCCTTCGCGAGCGCCGGACTGATCGCCCGCCTGGCCGTCTCGGAGGAGTGGTACGCCAATGTCGTGATCGGCGTGAAGCCTTGACCTGTATCGCCGTGCCGCCCTGACCGGTGTCGGCGTGCAGCCTTGACCGGTGTCGGCGTGAAGCCTTGGCCGGTGTCGGCATGAAGCCCTGGCCGGTGTCGGCGTGCAGCCCTGATCCGTCGGGCCGGCGCGGGCGACATGCCGCGTTCGGCCCCTGATCAGCCGTTCCCTCCGTCCCGCGCGCCACACTCTGGCTGACCGCAGGTGCCAGAGGAGGGCCCGGACATGACCAGCACCCCCGAGCAGTTCGACGCGTGGGACATCAAGGAGTCGGGGCCCGCCGACGCGAGCGCCCGGGTCCTGCTGCTGCCCGGCGGGATGTGCGGCACCGTGTTCTACGACGACCTGATGGCCGCGCCGCCGCTCGCCTCCGCGCCGGTGCGACTGGTGGCCGCGACCCTCCCGGGCCACGCGGGCACCACGCCGCCGCGCGATCTCTCCATCGAGAACTATGCGGCGATGGCGGGCGCCCTGGCCGCGGAGCGCGGCTGCGGCGTGGTGGTCGGCCACAGCATCGGGGCCAACGTCGCCCTGGAGATGGTGGCCGGCGGGCATTTCGCCGGGCCCGTCGTCCTGTTGTCCCCGACGTTCTCGGCATCCGACGAGGACAGGGCGCTCGCGATCACCAACGGGCTCGGCCGGGTGCCCGGCATCGGGGCGCTGACCTGGATCGGCGTGGTGAAGGCGACACCGCGGGTCGTGGGCCAGATGCTGCCGCCGGCCCGCCGCGAGGTGCTCGGTGCCGACCTGGCGAAGAACGATCCGGAGTTCTGCCGGCAGATGGTCCGGCGGTACTTCGACTACCTGGACCGGTACGGGACCCTCGTCGCCCGTCTCCGTGACTCGGGTGCGCCCGCCTGGGTCGTACGCGGCGACCGGGACGAGGTCGGCCTGAAGGACGAGGAGCGGGCCGGGCTGGAGGCCAGTCCCAACGTGACCATGGTCCCGGTGCCCGACGCGGGCCACGTCGTGATGGTCGACCAGCCCGATGCGGTCGCCGCCCTCGTGGCCCAGGTGGCCCTCGGCTGAAGCCCGCTCCGGCCCCGCGCCGCCGTTCGGCCGGTAAGCGGCCGGTGCACGGCCACGTGATCCTCCTCATTGTGCAACTAGTTGCATAACGCGTGACCCGTCGTCTACAACAGACGTACGACACCGCCCACGGAGGGGCCCGATGAGCCGTTACCCGCACCTGCTGAGCCCGCTCGACCTGGGCTTCACCACCCTGCCCAACCGCGTGCTCATGGGCTCCATGCACGTGGGCCTCGAGGAGGCCGAGCGCGGCTTCGAGCGCATGGCGGAGTTCTACGCCGCCCGCGCGCGAGGAGGCGTGGGCCTGATCGTCACCGGCGGCATCGCGCCCAACGACGCCGGACGCCCGTACGAGGGCGGCGCCAAGCTGACGACCGAGGCGGAGGCCGGACAGCACGCCGAGATCACCGCCGCGGTGCACCGCGAGGGCGGGAAGATCGCGATGCAGATCCTGCACTTCGGCCGCTACGCCTACCACCAGGACCTCGTCGCCCCGAGCGCGCTCCAGGCGCCGATCAGCCCCTTCGTACCGAACGAGCTCGGCGACGCCGAGATCGAGCAGACCATCGACGACTACGCGCGCGCCGCCCGGCTCGCCCGGCAGGCCGGCTACGACGGCGTCGAGATCATGGGCTCAGAGGGCTACCTCATCAACGAGTTCATCGCCCTGCAGACCAACCGGCGCGAGGACCGCTGGGGCGGCTCGTACGAGAACCGGATGCGCTTCCCCGTCGAGATCGTCCGCCGGGTGCGCGAGGCCGTCGGCGACGACTTCATCATCATCTACCGTCTGTCGATGCTCGACCTGGTGCCCGGCGGCTCCTCGCTCGACGAGGTCATCACCCTCGCGCGGGCCGTCGAGGCCGCCGGAGCGACGATCATCAACACCGGCATCGGCTGGCACGAGGCCCGTATCCCCACCATCGCGACCTCCGTGCCGCGCGGTGCGTACGCCTGGGTGACCAAGAAGGTCATGGGCTCCGTCTCGATCCCGCTGGTGACCACCAACCGCATCAACACCCCCGAGATCGCCGAGCAGTTGCTCGCCGACGGCCACGCCGACATGGTCTCCCTGGCCCGGCCGATGCTCGCCGACCCCGACTTCGTCGCCAAGGCCCGGGCCGGACGCCCCGAGGCCATCAACACCTGCATCGGGTGCAACCAGGCCTGCCTCGACCACACCTTCAGCGGCAAGATCACCTCCTGCCTGGTCAACCCGCGCGCCTGCCACGAGACCGAGCTCGTCCTCGCGCCGACCCGGCTGCGCAAGACCGTCGCGGTCGTCGGTGCCGGGCCCGCCGGACTCGCCTGCGCCGTCAGCGCCGCCGAACGCGGCCACGAGGTCACGCTGTTCGACGCGGCGGACGACATCGGCGGTCAACTCAACGTGGCCCGCCGGGTTCCAGGCAAGCAGGAGTTCGACGAGACGATCCGCTACTTCCGCACCCAGCTCGAACAGCACGGTGTGGACGTCCGGTTGAACACCAGGGCCACCGTGGAGACGCTGGAGTCCTACGACGAGGTCGTCGTCGCCACCGGTGTCACCCCGCGCACCCCGGAGATCCCGGGCGTCGACCACCCGAGCGTCGTCGGCTACCTCGACGTGCTGCGCGACGGAGCCCCCGTCGGCGACCGCGTGGCCATCCTCGGCGCCGGCGGCATCGGCTTCGACGTCGCCGAGTTCCTCACGGACAGCGGCGACAAGGCGAGCGAGGACCCGGCGACGTACTTCCGCAGCTGGGGCGTCGACATGGACTACAAGGCGGCCGGCGGCCTCGGCGCCCCCGAGCGGCCCGCCCCGCCGCGCACGGTGCACCTCCTGCAGCGCAAGGCGTCCAAGGTCGGCGCCGGACTCGGCAAGACCACCGGCTGGATCCACCGCACCGAGCTCAAGCACCGCGGCGTCACGATGGTTCCGGGCGTCCAGTACGACCGGATCGACGACGCCGGACTGCATGTCACCGTCGAAGGCCACAGCCAGGTCCTCGAGGTCGACACGATCGTCCTGTGCACCGGACAGGAACCGCGCCGCGACCTGTACGAGGCGCTGCGCGCCACGGGCCGCGGGGTCCACCTCATCGGCGGCGCCGACGTGGCCGCCGAACTCGACGCCAAGCGGGCCATCAAGCAGGGAACGGAGCTGGCGGCGGCTCTTTAGGGCGAATTCCGAGGCGCGGCACAACCGTTCGAGGGTGTCGTCGGTCACATCAGGTAGGAGCAAACGCCTCCAAAGATCCGCAAGGGGGAAATAATGGGATTCAACCGTTCCGCCCTGATGGTCGGCACCTTCGCCGCCGTGCTGGTGGGAGCCTCCGCCGCGCTGGCGGCGCCCGCCTCGGCCGCCGCCAACACCACGCCGCAGAAGGTCTGCGGCAGTGCCTACAAGACGGTGAACTCGGCGCCCGTCGGCTCGCTCGGCACGGTCTACCTCACGTACAACGCCTCCAACGGCAAGAACTGCGTCACGACCATCCGCAACAGCCCCGGCACCGCCGTGGACATGTCCGCCTGGGTCTACGTCCCCGACACCGGCCTGGGCGACGACGACTACGACCAGTACACCTCGTACGCGGGACCGACGTACGTGTACGGCAAGGGCCACTGCGTCGACTGGGGCGGCCAGATCAAGAACGTGTACACCCAGGTGTCCGGCTCCAACTGCGGCGCCTTCAAGGAGCAGCGGGTGACCTTCACCCGCTGATCCGCCCCTCAGGACGGCCGCCGCACCTGACGCGGCGGCCGTCCGGGGGCGCAGGGCCCGGCTCGCCCCGGCGGACGCACCGCGTTCCGCCGGGGCGAGCGGGCGCCGCGCCGACCCTGGGGAGTGCGTTCGGTCCTCAGCCGGGAGTACGGCCGGTCACCGGGGGAGCGTGACCGGTCATCGGGGGACTCCCGGGGCCGTCCCTAGGATGACCCCATGTCACTCCCGCACGCGATCCTCACCGCCCTGCTCGAGAAGCCCTCGTCGGGCCTCGAACTGACCCGGCGGTTCGACAAGTCGATCGGCTACTTCTGGTCGGCGACGCACCAGCAGATCTATCGCGAGCTGGGAAAACTGGAGGCCGAGGGCTACATCAGGGCGCTTCCCCCGGAACTGCACGCCCGCGGCCAGAAGAAGAGTTACGAGGTCCTGCCCGCCGGCCGCGCCGAACTCGCGCGCTGGACCGCCGCCGCGCAGGAACCGAAGCCGATGCGCGACACGATGCTGCTGCGCCTGCGGGCCGCGGCCGTCGTCGGCACCGAGGGCATCCAGGCCGACCTGCGCCGTCATCTCGACCTGCACCGGGGCCAGTTGGCCGAGTACGAGCAGATCCAGGCCCGGGACTTCCCGCCGGAGCGGAGCACGCCCGAGGACCGGCTGCGCCATCTCGTGCTGCGCGCCGGAATCGACCTGGAGACCTTCTGGACCCAGTGGCTCACCCATGCCCTGGCCGAGTTCGAGAGCATGGAGAAGGGCGACTGAGCGGGGCCGGGGCTTGTTGAGGTGTGCGTCCGGATGTACGGAGCCGCCGCCCGCGTTCAAGCGCCGAGAGAACCGCCGTCCGGGGACCTGAGTCCACGAAGCGGCCGTCCGCGATTCGAGCCCGCGGAACGGCCGCTCGTTGTCGACGTCCCCGGATCAGAGCCGGTGCGGCTTGGACCGGCGGCGGAGGAACCAGCCCGCCGCCAGCGTGCCGGTCACGACGAGGGCGCCGCCGCCCACCACCGTGGCCGTGCCGTAGTCCTTCACTGCGCCGCCGAGTCCGCCCATGACGCCCCGCGACGGCGACGGTGAGACCGTCGTCGAGATGGTGGGGGTCGCCGGGGCCGCGCTGGCCGCGACGATGATCGACTGGGTGCCCGCCGTCGTACCGTCCTGGCAGACGACGATGACCGTGAACGTTCCGGGGCTCACGCCGGTCCAGGCCGCCGACTGGCTGCTGCTCGTCCCGGTGAGCGGCATCTGACGGCCCTGGGCGAAGTTCGTCTGCCCGCTGGAGAGCAGCGAGGCGTTGCCGAAGCTGCTGCCGTTGCTCGGGCAGGCGCTGGTGGTGACCGAGACCGAGGTGCCACTGGTGCTCACGGAGATCCCGGACCCCCAGGCGACGGCCGCCGGGGCGGCCAGGGTGAGCGGAAGCGCAGCGGTGGCGGCCACGGTCAGGCCGGAGCGGAGAAGTCTCTGAGTGGTACGCATAGGAACTGCCCTCCAGCGGCACGGTTGGCGGTACATCCCATGCACCGCCGAGGATCGGAGGGCCCGTGCTGCCTCGGTGCGAGCCAATGCGCCCCGGGCGGGGCGCGCATGCGGACGGGGACCGGGCAGGTGACGAATTCCATCGTCCGGCGCACGTCGGGGGCATGTCCGGGGCACGTCCGGCGGGTCGCCCGCCCGGTCCGCGGCTCCTGTCCCGAGTGAGGTCTCCGTCGGCAGGCGCGGGACGCCTGAGAGCCCGCCCGCGAACACCGGAAAGCTCACGCCTCGCCGACTCTGCCGGAACGCTCATGCCTGGCCGACCGTGCCGGAAGGTCCAGGTCCCGCGTGTCGTCAAGGACCGCTCGGTCCCGCCCGCCATCACCGACCGTTCAGGCCCGCCCGTCGTCACCGATCGACCGCTCAGCTCGTACCCGTCGTCACCGAGCGTTCCTCGGACCGTGCGCCCCATGTGCCGTCCGGGAGCTTCGCCCTGATCCGCACCCGATGCGTCTCGCCGGCCTTCCGGCCGATGTAGAAGCTGTACGCGCAGGTGCCGCTGGGCGGGGTGCCGCCCCACACGAGCGAGGTCACGGCGTGCCCGTCGAGCTCGATCCCGTATTCCGTGACGACCCCGTCGACCTCGGGAGCGGTCCACGCCAGGTCGATGTAGTACGCCCCGTCGCTCCGGTGGGCCGTCGCACGGAAGCCGGACGGTGCCGTGTCCCGGCCGTCCGCCGGGCCCGGTGCGGTGGTGATCCGGACCGGGCCGCTCGGCGCGGAGACGTTGTCCGCGGCGTCGCGGGCCCGCACGGTGAACACGTAGGCCGTGCCCGGCCGCAGCCCGGTGACGACGGTGGCCGTCTGTGCGCCGCCCACACTGTGGATCTTCGACGTCCCCTGGTAGATGTCGTACGACACCACGCCCCGTGCGTCGAACGCGCTCGCCCAGGAGAGCTGGACCGCCCGGCCGCCGATGGCCTTGCCCCGCGGGCCGCCCGGCCGGGTGGGCGCGGTCCGGTCGGCCGCCACCGCCGCCGGGGTGGTGGCCCGTACCGGCCGGCTGAGGGGGCCGGGAACCCCGTCGGCGTTGCGGGCCCGGACCCTGAAGACGTACGCGGTGGACGGCTGGAGGCGGGTGATGTCCACCATGTGCTCCGAACCAGGCACCTCCTTGACCTTGGTGGTGCCGCGATATACCTCGTAGCGGGTGATCCGGGGGTTTTCCGTGGTCAGGTTCCACATGACATGGACGCTGGTCGAACTGCCCGCGGCGGCGGTCACACCCGTCGCCGCGGCGGGCGTCCGCTCGTTCCCGCCGGACGCGGCGGTGCCCCAGCCGCAGCCGGAGAGCGCGAGCAGCATCACGCACAGCAGCGCGCGCGGGACGGTGGGGGGAACGCGGCGCACGGGTCTGCCCTCCCTCGACGGGGATTGGTCTGTACCTATAAGACACGGGTGACGCGACCACATCAAGAGGCAGGACGCCGGTGACCGGATCGACGCGCAAGTACGTATGCTGATCCTCGACGCGGTGTGAACTCGCCCCAGTAGCAGGGGAGTTCCTGCCCGCGGCGCGGAACGCTGTCGTCGCTGATCCCGCGCCGACGCGTGCGGCCGAGCGGCCCGGGCCGGGTCCGGCCGGGGCCCTCGGCCGTACGGCGCCCGCGGAAACGGCCGTGCACCGTCCGGCCCCCTCCCGGTGGACGCCCCACCGAAGGCCCACCAGATTTGGGCAGATGAGCGTCCATGTCCCCCAGGAGAGGTTCTCCCATCGTGCGTGTCCTGCCGCTGACACTGGCCGCGGCCGCGGCGGCCGCCCTGCTCGCCTCGGCCCCGGTGGTGCTGTCCACGACGTCCACCTCGGGCAGCCCCGGAAGCCCCGCCGCGCCCGCACGGGAAGGCTCCGTCCGGGCCGCGGAACTGCTGGCGAGACTCGGTGGCTGCACCGCCGTCTCGCACGGGCGTTACCGCAGCGACGACGGCACCCGCGCCGACATCCCGGTCTGCGGCACGCGGGGCGCGGTCTACTGGACGGCCGACATGGACATCGACTGCGACGGCAGGCCGGGACCCCTGTGCAACGACCGGACCGACCCGCTCTTCTCCGACTCCACGGCCTTCCAGCAGCCCGACGGCCGGTATCTGAGCGCCGAGACCCTGCCCTATGTCGTCGTCCCGGCGCCCAGCGACATCTGGAACTTCCGGGACCACGGCATCGGGCCCGGCTCGGTGGCTGCCGTCATCTACCGCGACCGCGTGCAGTACGCCGTCGTGGGTGACGTCGGACCGGAGGACATCATCGGCGAGGCCTCGTACGCGACGGCCGCGGGGCTCGGAGTGCGCCCCGACCCGCGCGGCGGCGGCACGCCGTCCGGGGTCACCTATGTCGTGTTCAAGGACGCCCGGGTGTCGCCGATCCAGGACCACGCCGCGGCGGCGGCCACGGGGGAGCGGCTGGCCCGGAAGCTGCTGGAGGGCCGCTGAGCCATGGGCCGGGGCTGGGGCCAGGGCCAGGGTCGGTACCAGGGGCCCGGGCCCGGGACGCGACGGCCCCGGCTTCCCGGGTCGTGCCGCTCGGGTCGTAGCGCTCGGCGGCGGTGACGGTGAACGGGGTGGTACCGGCTCCGGAGCAGGCCCGTGTCAGACGGCCGCCCAGCCGTTGTCGACGGGCAGGATCACGCCGTTGACGTTGCTGGCCGCGTCCGAGGCGAGGAACACGATCGCCGCCGCCTGCTCCTCGGCCTCCGCCAGCCGGCCCACGTTGCCCATGTAGGCGCCGAGGGCGGCCGGGCCGTGCGCGCCCGCCTCGACGTCCACCGAGATGCCGGTGCTGGTGCCGCCCGGGGCGATCGCGTTGGCGCGGATCCCCTTGTCGCGGTACATCACGGCGAGGGACTTCGTGAGCCCCACGACGCCGTGCTTCGAGGCGGTGTACGCGGCCCCGGCGGCACTGCCCCGCAGGCCCGCCTCCGAGGCGGTGTTCACGACGGCCCCCTTGCCCGCGGCGAGCATGTGCGACAGCACCGCGCGGGTGAGCAGGAACGGTGCCGTGAGGTTGACCCGGATGACCCGCTCCCACTCCGCGTCGGAGACCTCGGCCACCGCCGACATGCGGTCCATGATCCCGGCGTTGTTCACCAGCACGTCCACGCCGCCGAAGCGTTCGACGGCGGTCGCGGTCACCCGGTCGACCACCTCCTGCTCGCTGAGGTCGCCCGTCACCGCCACGGCCGTGCCGCCGGCCGCCGCTATCTCCTCGACGACCGCCGCGGCCCCTTCGGCGTTGAGATCGGCCACGACCACCCGCGCGCCCCCGGCCGCGAAGGCGAGGGCGGTGGCACGGCCGATACCCGATCCCGCGCCGGTGACGATGACGCTGCGGCCGTCCGATCCCGTGGCGCTCATGACGTTCTCCCAGAGGTGTGTACGAGTGCGGGCGTGGTGCCTCGCGCCGCCACAGTACGACTTATTGTCGCTGAATGACAGAAACTCTTGGGAGGTCCGGAGATCGCTAGAATCGCCGCAGCCGCAATCCCGGGCGGCATTCGAGGGACGCAACCGAGAACCGAGGAGTCCTCAGTGCCGGAAGGCGCGATCGGCGAACACCCCGGCCGGGGTCGCGGCCGTACCGGGCGGCCGCCGCTGACCGACGAACGCAAGGCCGAGATCCGGTGGGAGATCGCCCGCGCCGCCGTGGAACTGTTCGTCGACCAGGGCGTGGCCGCCACCACCGGGGACCAGATCGCCCAGGCCGTCGGCCTGTCCACCCGGACCCTGTGGCGCTACTTCCCCGGCAAGGAGGCGTGCGTGAGCCCGCTGTTCGCCGCCGGGATCGACGCGATCGCCGCGGCGCTGCGGTCCTGGCCCTCGGGCGTTCCCCTGGAGGACGTTCTGGAGCAGGCGTCCACGAACGGCGAGGTGCTGATGGCGCGGCCGGAGCCGCCGAGGGTCCGTACCCTGCTGCGGCTCACCCGGACCGAGCCCGGACTGCGGGCCGTCTGGCTCCAGGCCCACGACGAGGCCGAGCCGGTGTTCGCCCGCGCCCTCGCCGACCGCGCCGGGCTCGGCGCGGTCGATCTGCGCTCGGAGGTCCAGGCCGCCATGCTCAACGCGGCGCTGCGCGCGGCGGTCGAGCACTACGCGTGGCGCACCGACGAGCCGGACCCCGATCCCGCGACGGCCCGGGCGGAGCTGGCCGGGACGATCCGCTCGGCCCTGGTCCTCGCGGCGACCGGAATCACCTGACCCGGCCCCTCGCACCGCCTCGGCCCCCCCGGCCCCGGCGCCGACGGCTCTTGCGCCGCCGCTCCTCGTACCCACCGGTCCCTTGTGTCCGCCGGTCGTCGCACCCACCGGTCGTCGTACCTGCCGCTGCTCGCACCTGCCAGGTCCTCGAACCTGCGGCTCCTCACACCTTGCGGTAGGTGTACGCCTCCGCTGCCGCCGCCTCCACCGCCGCGAGGTCGGCGCCCGCCGAGGCCGTGACCACCGCGGCCACCGCGCCCTCGACGAAGGGGGCGTCCACCAGCCTTGTGCCCTCGGGGAGTTCGTCGCCCTCGGCGAGCAGCGCCTTGACGGTGAGCACGGCACTGCCCAGGTCGGTGAGGACGGCGACCCCGGCGCCCCGGTCCACGGAGGCCGCGGCGGCGGCGATCAGGTCCGCGCTCGTACCTAGCCCCCCGTCCAGGGTGCCGCCCGCCGGCGAGACCGGGGCGAGCGTGCCGCCGCCGGCCAGGCCCGTGGCCAGCTCGACGACGGACGCCGCGACGGCCGCACTGTGCGAGACCAGCACGATGCCCACGAGTCCCTTCTCGGTGTCACTCACCTGCCGCCTCCACGAGTGCCGCGATCAGCAGGGCCGAGGACGTGGCGCCGGGGTCCTGGTGCCCGATGCTGCGCTCGCCCAGATAGCTCGCCCGGCCCTTGCGGGCCTGGAGCGGGGTCGTCGCCACGGCGCCCTCCTCGGCGGCGGTCTTCGCCGCGTCGAAGGACTCGGCGAGCGCGTCGACCGCGGGCACCAGGGCGTCGATCATGGTCTTGTCGCCGGGCGCGGCTCCGCCCAGTGCCATGACCGCGTCGACGCCCGTGCGCAGCGCGTCCGCGAACTGTTCGTCGCTGACCTCGGCCGCGTCGCCGAGCGCCTTGCCCGTCCGGCGCAGCAGGGTGCCGTACAGCGGCCCGGACGCGCCGCCGACCGTCGATATCAACTGCCGCCCGGCGAGCGTGAGTACGGCACCGGGCGTGTCGGGGGCATCCTTCTCCAGCGCGGCGCTCACGGCGGCGAACCCGCGCTGCAGGTTGCGGCCGTGGTCGGCGTCGCCGATCGGCGAGTCCAGGTCGGTGAGCCGCTCCGCCTCACGGTCCACCGACGCGGTGGTCACGGTCATCCAGCGGCGGAAGAAATCGGCGTCGAGCACGGAATCTCCTTGCAGGGTAGGGGAGTTGACCTGGGGTCGGACGAGCCTGACGGCCCGTACGAGGGCCGGTCCTCAGCCCTCCGGTCGAGGACCCGTCGAGGGGGCGGCGGGCCGGGCCCGGGTGCCGGTCCCGGCCCGCCGGACGGATCACACGCCCCAGCGAAGCCCCGGTGTCTTCACCGGCGCGTCCCACAGACGCAGCAGGTCCTCGTCCACCTGGCACAGGGTCACCGAGGCGCCCGCCATGTCCAGGGAGGTGACGTAGTTGCCGACGAGGGTGCGGGCCACGGGGATGCCCCGCTCGGCCAGGACCCGCTGTACCTCGGCGTTGAAGCCGTACAGCTCCAGCAGCGGGGTGGCGCCCATGCCGTTGACCAGGAGCAGGACGGGATTGCGCGGCGACATGTCGTCCAGGATGGCGTGCACTGCGAAGTCGGCGATCTCGCGGGACGTCATCATCGCGCGCCGCTCCCGGCCCGGCTCGCCGTGGATGCCGACCCCGAGCTCCAGCTCCCCGGCGGGCAGATCGAACGTCGGGCTGCCCTTGGCCGGAGTCGTACAGGCGCTGAGTGCCACACCGAAGCTTCGGGAGTTCTCGTTGACCTGCCGGGCCAGCGCCTCGACCGCCTCCAGGGGTGCGCCCTCCTCGGCGGCGGCGCCCGCGATCTTCTCGACGAACAGCGTCGCGCCGGTGCCGCGCCGTCCGGCGGTGTACAGGCTGTCGGTGACGGCCACGTCGTCGTTGACGAGGACCTTGGCGATGCGGATGCCCTCGTCCTCGGCCAGCTCGGCCGCCATGTCGAAGTTCAGGACGTCGCCGGTGTAGTTCTTGACGATGAACAGCACGCCCGCGCCGCTGTCCACGGCCGCCGCCGCACGGAGCATCTGGTCGGGCACCGGTGAGGTGAAGACCTCGCCGGGGCAGGCCGCCGACAGCATGCCGGGGCCGACGAATCCGCCGTGCAGCGGCTCGTGCCCGGAACCGCCGCCGGAGACGAGTCCCACCCGTCCCGCGACCGGGGCGTCCCTGCGGACGATCACACGGTTGTCGACGTCCACCGTCAAGTCCGGGTGGGCCGCCGCCATGCCCCGCAGTGCGTCCGCCACCACCGTCTCCGCCACGTTGATGAGCATCCTCATGGGTACCTCCCGGTGAAAGGGACAGAAGGGTTCCTGGTCTGCGTTTCCCCTGGTAGAACCTGGTGCCGGTATTCTCTTGATCTTGCCGTTCCGCAGCGCTCGCCGTCGGCCCCCGCCGGTACCGACGCCGGGTGCGGAGTGTGGGACCGCGAGTCGGTGAGAGGGCTGTCACCCCCAGTATTGACCTTGCGTCGGCGAAGGTCACGCGCGCGGACGCGCGGGGGAGGCCTCAGCCCGCGGGCCGGGCGGCCTCGGGGGTGCGGCAGAAGCGGAGGTCGCGCGCGACCGTCCGGCAGCGCGGGCCGGCGGCGCGGAGGACGACGTCCAGGGCCCGGTCGGGGTCGGCGGCGTAGACGTTGCTGAACCACGCCATGTTCGCCTCGACCACCGCCCATTGGTCGGTGGCGCCGGGCTCGGGCGGGGTCAGGAGCCCGACGTCCACCACCACGGCACTGGGCAGCCCGTCGCCGCAGGCGGCGAGGAAATCCTTCGCGAACGCCAGGACGGCGTCCTCCTGGCGGTGGCCGTCGAGGGGCCGGGCGTCGAGACGGCCGAAGGTGGCGTACTGCGACCCCGTGCGGACCTCGCCGTCCAGGACGAACAGGCGGAACTCCGTCGCCCAGGTCACCACGTCGCTGATCTGCACCGGGGTGTCGGGCGGCAGCTCGGGGCCCGCCGGGAGCCGGCCGCCGTCGGAGTACACGGCGGCCGGGAAGCTCTTGTCGGTCGGCGGCTTGACGAAGGCCGGCCGGGTCAGACGACGGGCCTCGCCCAGGGTCGCCATGGCGATGTGCCGTCCGGCGTACGCGGGAGGCACGGTGACCAGCCACTCGTCGGACGGCTCCAGGAGCGCGACCTCGAGTGCGTCCACGACACCCGCCGCGAAGAGGGGACCTCCGTAGTAGTGGCCGCCGCGCCTCCCCGCGACGCTGCCCGCGCCGCCCCGGGCAGGAAGGACCTCGACGTCCATGCCCCGCCGACGCGCCGACGTCGAGAGCAGCTCGGAGGTCGTGCTGTACTGCGGCGCCAACGCCAGGAACCCGTGCTTCGTCACGACCGACGACCCTGCCATCGCCCCACCCGACCGGTCCACCGGATTCGGGCGCGCACCATCCGAACTCCACGGACGCACACGTACTGAGACCCACGACCGAGTCCGGGGCAGCGCGGGAGGGCGGTGCCTCCAGGATCATGCCGCGATCACACCCTCGTCGTCGGCCGCCGGGTCAATCGATACGGCGGGACCCGCGCAGGGCGTCGGTCGATGCACCCGACTCGGTTTCCGGGGCGGACAGGGGTGGCAGGCCCGCGGCGAGTCCCGGGAGCAGTACGGGTTCCAGCCGGATCCGGTCCCGGCGGGCCAGGCACCGCTCCAGTTCGGGCGGCCGGTAGTGCGCGTCCGTGTCGTAGCGCTCCTTGGCCGGGACCGCCAGGAACTCGTTGCCGTCGAGCACGCCCTCGCCGTTCACGGCAGTGCCGAGGGGCCGGTGCAGCGGTCTGGACAGTCGGAACAGCGCCGTCCTCGAGTTGTGCAGTTTCCCCGAACTGTCCGGTCGTACGAGGAAGTCGATGCCCTTCGTCGTCGTACCCGGCCCGGCTTCGGCGAGCAGGTCGGGGTCGAACCGCAGACCGAACCGGCGCGCCTGGTCCACCATCCACAGCAGCGGGATGTCGGACAGCCCGGTCTCCCTGTAGCCGCCGCCTACGTCGCAGTGCACCCCGGCGAACCAGACCTGCTTCAGTTCCTGTCCCTGCTCCGCTGCGCCGGGCTGCTGGTGCCACAGCGTCGGGCGGAAGGTCGAGCGCTGTTCGTCGATGGCCAGCGCGTGGAAGGCACCCTTGACGCAGCGGCTCAGGTCGGTGTCGTGGAACGCCCAGCGCCGGTTGAACCGGTTCACCGCCGGCCGGAGCCACACGGCGTCCGGGATCGGGATGCCCAGGGTGCCGACCGTGTCCCACACCCCGATGAAGTGGATGTCCGGCTCACGCGCGTAGGTGCGCCGGAACAAGGTGGAGGCCGTTCCGCTCGGCCGTTCCTTCCGGTCGCGGTAGAGGGCCCACGCCTGCCGGATCCGGTCGGCCTGGTCGCGGCGCAGGATCCCGCTGTTGCGTACCAGCCCCGCCAGGCTTCGCGCGGTGAACGCGCCCCGGCTGAAACCGAAGAGGAACAGCTCGTCGTCGGGCTCGTACGTGTCGACCAGGAACCGATAGGCGTCGAGGACGTTCGGGGACAGGCCCACGCCGAACGCCGCGCCGCTGAGGCGCTCCCATCGGTTGGTGCCGACGCCGCTGTGGTAGTAGACGCGCTGTTCGGTTCCGTCCACGGAACCCGGCAGGACGGACAGGGCGACCTTGGCGACATTCGTTCTGCTCGGCTGGTCGGCGAAGTTCCATGTGCCGTCGCAGCAGACGACCAGGCGCTTGGACATGCGATGCCTCCTCGCGACAATGCGCGGCAGGAGCGGTGAGGCCGTTCCTATTGTTCATGATCTCTTGGAGCGGTGGCCCAGAAGGTCTCGGGGCCGTTCGGAGACGCGGCTTTCAGGAGTTCGTCCCCTCGGGAGTCGATGAATCGGGTGAAGGCTTGCTGTGAGTATCCGAAGATCGCAGCGAAGGCGAATATCTGCCATGCCGAGGTGACGCTGAATCCTGGCGTCGCGAACAGCAGGAGCAGCCCGAGAAGTGCCGTAATTCCACCAAGCGACACCTTCAGTATCGCCTGGCCGACGTGGACCATGTACGGGTCTTCGACCCGCTGTGCACGTGCCAGTGAATACACGGCCGACAACGTGGCACCGGCTGCTCCGATGAGTTCGATCAGCAGAATGTCACTGGCATTCGGTTTGTTGCCGAGAGGGCATATCAGCTTGTCTCCGAGGTCGTTGCAGGCGAGGCTCGAGCCCCAGTGAGCGTTCAGGACGCCGAGCAGCACGGTCAGGGCGATGAGAACGGCCGCCGCCACCAGCAGGATGTTGTTGAACGTGCGGAGTCGGCCACGGGTGAAGCCGTTCGCGATGTACGCCCCGCGCAGCGCGCTCTCGATCCGTTGACGGTCGACCGGGGCGATTCCTTTCCCGTCCTCTTCCCTGAAAGACTCGAGCCATCTGCGGCGCTGATCGTGGGGTTCCAGATGGCTCTGGACCGTTTGCCTGATCCGGGGGAGTTCTCCGCACAGCATTTCGTCCGTCAGGAGACGGACCAGCAGTGCGTCGGCTGCCTGCATCCGAGAAATGGCGATATCGGCATAACCCGCGTATTCCCAGGGTATGCATCGCGATCGCGCGGCCCGTTTCGACTGCGCCGCGTTGAGCAGCACCCCGCTGTAGGCGACGTGGAATTCTTCCGGACCTGCGCTCCATACTCCTGATACCGGGTCGACGGTACAATCGCGCTTTATCGCCGCGATCCTGGCCGTGCGTTCCATCCAGTCGGTCCGGGTCTCGCAGGTGACCCGCCAGCGGGACTTCGCCACGGTGTGGGATATCGATCTCTCGTCGGTCTCGGCCCGGCTCATGAGTTTCTCTTTTCTCCCCGAGGAGCGAGTGCCGGCCTGTCCTTGCCCGGGAGTCCTTGGAGCGGGTCCCGATGGCCGGGTCATGGAACTCTGCCGGGCCCTCGGTGCGCCGCGCCGGCTCAGCCCCGCCGTGGCGTCGGCGCTGTGACGAGGGGGCCGGCCGCGGTGTGTCGGCCCGGCTCGATCTGCTGCTCGAACGCCTCCAGGGCGACCGTGCTGTCGGCCGGGAAGACCGCCATCTTGCCGAGGGTCTGAGCCATGAGCAGGGTTTCGCCCGCCGGGCTTCCCTCGGGCGCGTGCATCAGGCGTACGTGGCCGTCGCCCGAGCCTCGCCGGTCCACCGGGGCGACGGCGCCGTGTGTTCCGTCGGGCAGCGTCACCCACAGCTGGAAGTCGTCGTACCGGACGAAGTCGGCGCCCTTGACCGGCCACGGGTAGTGGTGTTCTCCGGGCACCTTGGGCAGGACGCCTTGGTGGTTGCCGTGGCCCATCGGTACGCACGCGTTGAACAGGGAGTCGGTCCACTGCTCGACGCCGTCGGCGTCCGTGATCGCCGTGCGCAGCAGTCGTTCGGCGTCCTTGTAGCCCAAGAGCGCCAGGGCGGGCAGCGTGTCCGGGAAGGCGTCGACGAGCTCGGCGGCCTCCCGTCGTAGCCGGTCCACCTTCGCCGGGTCGGCGCAGAACTGCATGCTCCACTCGATGCCGACCCGTGCACGGTACATACGCCAGCCGCCGGCCCCCTTGACCCAGAGACTGCCGCCGTGGTGCATCTCCCAGTGTTCGGTGCCGGAGGGCTGGGGGCCGTAGGGGAGGTCGGCTTCACCCATCTCGGCGAGGATCTTGTGCGCGGCCTTCTTCGCCGCCTTGAAGAACGTCGACTCGAACCGCGGGGGATGATCGACGAGTTGTATCTTCCAGGGGTGGTTCTCCGATTCCGTGCCGCCGGGTACCAGTGGGGCCGGGGGTGCGGAAGCGGTTGCCGAAGCTGAAACGGTGTCCGTCATGGTCGGCCTCCTCGCGCCGGTGACGCGGACGGGTGTCAGACCCGCGGTGCTGATGCCTTCGCTTCCATCGTGCGCCCGGAGTCAAGGCCGGGCCGGGCCACGGGGCGGCTGTCGGCTGTCGTCAAGTTCCGCGGTGCGGGCCTTACTTGTTGAGGCGCGGGTGATTCCGTCGCCCCTGCCGAAGGCCGACGGGTGATCGGCCGACCAGGCGGACGGGCGCGGAGCAACTGATGAGGGCTTCCCGCCCGGCACTGGGGAGTGTCTGTAGTCGTTCGGCGACTCGGGTGCGGAGACGGGGACCCGCTGTTCTGCCCGGATTCTGGTCGGATCGGTGATTTCCGGATTCCCATACGGCGGCTGGTTGAGCGTCAGATCGTCCTGGGAGGCGATCCAGGTCAGGTGCAGCCCTGATTCATGACGTAGAACCGCCCTGCTGTTCCACTCTTATGGCTTACTCTAGTTGGCCTTTGACGGCTTGCAAGCGTGAAGTCGATTGCCGCTTCAGCTGTTTACACGTCAAGGCTGCGCTCTGCGCGCACCGCGAAGAGTGGGTTTTCTCCCGTACTCCGTATCCGCTTCAAATATCGGACGTCAAAGGGAATTCACTTACATCCCGGGATGCGAAAGCGCAAGCCAGGGCGGACGATGGAGGGGTCGGGAGCCCGTTCTCGGGCGCTCGAGTCACCGCGGGCGGACCGCTTGGCGGTCGGAGTCGCCCGTGCAGGGAGACCTCGCGTCTCGCCATCGGTTCATCTCTGAACCGCCTTTACCACTACGACTGTTGCCTCGGGGCAGGTGTGCCCGCGCGGGTGAACAGGTCTTCACCGTGCTCGACTTGGGAACCTCCCGGCCTGCCTGAATGCCGAGTCGAATTCCGGCCTCCCGAATGCCGAGTCGGCTGTCCACGCACCACCATCCGATGAGTCAGATCCCACCGACCACCACATGTGAGCGAGGTGCCCCATGTCCAGAACCCGCCACCTCCACTGCATCATCCCTCCGCACCTGCTCGAGAAGCTCCTGGGCAGCGACGACAGCGAGATGCGTCAGGTCGCGTTGAACACCCTGATGACCACCGCCCGGTTGCGGGGTGAGCGAACTGTCCGTGCGTCCTTCGCCGGCGTCGCCACCCTCGGAAACGGCCGACGGACCGTCTTCGACTGCAGGCACAGCACCCGGCTCCCCTCGGCCGTTCTCGTTCGCTCGGAGGACGGGCCGGAGTCCGCGGACCCGTCCGTCGACCACGCCTTCGACGGGCTCGGCCTGACCCGAGACTTCTACCGGACGGTGTTCAACCGCGACTCGATCGACGGCGACGGCATGCGCCTGGACGCGTTCGTCCACTTCGGCGAGGCGTACAACAACGCCTTCTGGGACGGGCAGGAGATGGTTTTCGGTGACGGGGACGGAAAGCTGTTCTCCGACTTCACCGGATCCACCGACGTGATCGGGCACGAGCTGTCCCACGGAGTCACCGAGAACACCGCGGGACTCAAGTACCACAACCAGTCCGGCGCCCTGAACGAATCCATGTCGGACGTCTTCGGGTCACTGGTCAAGCAGTGGTCCCTGAAGCAGTCGGTCGACGACGCGGACTGGCTGATCGGCCCCGACATCTTCACTCCGGGAATCGACGCCGACGCCCTGCGGTCGATGAAGGCCCCGGGGCACGCGTACGACAACGACCTGTTCGGCAAGGACCCCCAGCCCGACCACATGGAACACTTCGTCAAGCTGCCGGACACCGAGAGGGGTGACCTCGGCGGGGTGCACATCAACTCGGGCATCCCGAACAAGGCGTTCTATCTGGCGGCGACGCGCATCGGCGGATTCGCCTGGGAGGCTCCCGGGCTCATCTGGTACGAGTCGCTCAAGGCGTCCAACGCCGACACCCAGTTCCAGGAGTTCGCGAACACGACCTACCGGAAGGCCGCGGAACTGTTCGGCGACGAGAGCCCCGAGCAGTTGGCCGTCCTGGCGGCCTGGCAGGACGTGGGCATCCAGATCAGCGGGATCCTGGCGGGCGTCGCCCGGGCGCGCAGCCTCGCCGCCGACCGGAACGGTGGCGCGGGCCCGGACAAGGTCCTGACGACGGTGAGCCAGCAGATCGGTGCACTGGCCGCCCAGGTGACGGGGCTGGCCAAGGACGTGACCGCGCTGAAGAGCAGGTGAGCGACGGCCCGGTCGACGCGGGCGACCCCGAACGGCGCCACGCGCCGACCGATCGCCGGCGACCGTGCGCGCCGGTGTCCACAGCCGGCGGGCCTGCGCGCACCCGGCGCGATCAGAGCATCAGCAGCAGGCGCGTGTTCGGTACGAGCTTTCGGTTCACGCTGGTGCTCTGTACGAAGATCGTGAAGTCGTCGTTGTGGTCGGGCTTCACGCGTATCTCCACGTTCGGGAGGCCCAGCAGGGCGCGGGCCTCGGGCCCCGAGTACACCCGGTCGGTCTTCTTCTCCAGGACCGCTATCTGCTTCTGCGCCTGGATCTTCTCGGACTTGCTGAGCTGGTAGAACGCACCGCCGGTGCGGTAGGTGTGCCCGCATTCGACGACCCACTCCCGGATCGCGGCGTCACGGGTCACCGGGATCAGCCGGTACCCCGACGGATCCGCCGCGGCGAGGCCCGCCGCCTTGATCGTGTCCTCGTTGACCGCCTCCGCGCCCATGGAGAACACCGCCCGCGAGCCGCGGATGCCCTGGGAGCGTCCCACCATGAACTTCTCGGTGGCTTCCCGGATGACCTGGCCGGCCTCCTCGAGGCCCTGCGTGCTCGTGGCGTCCCAGACGGCGATGTTGTCCTTCGGGAAGCCGCACTGCATGGCCTCGCGCTTGCCCATCTGGTCCGGCACCAGGACGGCCAGCGTCCAGTTGTCCTCCTGCGTCGCGATCATCTCGGCGACGGCCTTGACCAGTTGACGCGGATCCCTGACGGGGGCGTCGGGGCCGCGATGGCTCGCGTTCTCCTGCCCGTCCGTGAGCACGAAGGTCAGGAAGCTGTGGTCCCCGTACAACTGGGCCGTCTGCGCCAGCTCGTGCTGCGACTTCAGCGCGGCCGCCAGCAGCGCCGTCATCCCGCCGACCCGGTACAACTGCTGGAGGGACGGCATCCGCAGCACGTCCTTGTCGTAGATGACGCACTCCACCTTGTCGGCGAAGACGTACACCGTGACACGGGTCTCCTGGTCCAACTCCCTGGACCGGCGCGCGAGATACTCGATCTGCTGGTCGGCGACCTCGACGACCTTGCCGCTCAGGTGCGACATCGACGAACTGGCGTCCAGCACCAGGGCGACGTGGTTGATGTAGTTCTGGCCTCCGGCCATGGCAGTTCCCCCTCGATCCGACTCGCTCGATACCCCTACTCTCGCATCCACCACTGACAATCGATCTTGCTCGGCGAGGGGGGCGGTCGTGGAGTCCGGGCCTGTCGGACCGACGCGTTCCGGTGAGCGCGGGGGTGCGCTCACCGGACCCGGATTCCCGGCACGCGGCGAACGGCTCCGCTACTTGCCGGCGGTCCGCACGCGCAGGGTGCCGCAGTCGCTCTCCTTCAGGCCGCGGCCGATGATCAGGCGCTGGATCTGGTTGGTGCCCTCGAAGATCTGCATCACCTTGGCCTCGCGCATGTAGCGCTCGACCGGGAAGTCGCGGGTGTAGCCCGCGCCGCCCAGCACCTGGACCGCGTCGGTCGTGACCTTCATGGCGTTGTCCGTGGCGACCAGCTTGGCGATCGACGCCTCGGACGCGAACGGCAGCCCCTCGTCCTTGAGCCGCGCGGCGGCCAGCGTGGTGGCGCGGGACACCTGCACGGCCGCGGCCATGTCGGCGAGGACGAACGCGAGCCCCTGGTGCTCGATGATGGGCCGGCCGAACGTCTCCCGCTCCCGCGAGTAGCGCAGCGCGTGGTCCAGCGCGCCCTGGGCCAGGCCCGTGGCGACCGCGGCGATACCGAGCCTCCCGCAGTCCAGCCCGGCGAACGCGATCCGCAGGCCCTCGCCCTCCTCGCCGAGCCGGCGACTCACGGGGACGCGCACGTTCTCCAGCCGCACGGTGGCGGTGGCGGACCCGGTCAGGCCCATCTTCTGCTCCGGCGGATCGGCCACCACACCCGGCGTGTCGGCCGGGACGAGGAAGCAGGAAATGGCGTGCGAGCCCTCGTCGGACGTACGGGCCATCACCGTGTAGAAGTCGGCGTGCCCGCCGTGCGTGGTCCAGGCCTTCGCGCCGTTGAGCACGTAGTCGTCGCCGTCCCGTACGGCCCGGGTGCGCATCGCGGCGGGGTCGGAGCCGGCGTGGGCCTCGGACAGGCAGTAGGCGCCGAGCAGCTCGCCACCGAGCATGTCGGGCAGCCACTTCCGCTTCTGCTCCTCGGTGCCGAACTGGGCGAGGGCGAAGCAGGACAGCGCGTGCACGGAGACGCCCACCGCGACGCTCGCCCACACGGAGGCGATCTCCTCCAGCGCCTGGAGGTACACCTCGTACGGCTGCTCGCCGCCGCCGAACTCCTCGGGGTAGGGCAGGCTCAGCAGCCCGGCCCGTCCGAGCGTGCGGAAGACCTCGCGGGGGAAGCGTGCCTCGGCCTCCGCCTCGGCGACGCGCGGGGCGAGCTCCTTCTCCGCGAGCTCGCGGGTGAGAGCGATCAGGTCGACGGCTTCCGACGTGGGGAGCGTGCGGGTCGCGGGCATGGCGTGTCCTCGATGGTGGCGGTTCGCCGGACGATATTGATACGCCGGACGATACAACAGTATCGTTTTTGGTACCGAGGGGCCATGTGGATCGGTCGGGGATCCGGCGGGCGGTGGAGGGGCGGCGCGGGCTCGCGTGCGGGGCCTGGGGGGCGTGGGCGTCGTCCTCGCCGGTGCGCGCCGAGGGATGGGCGTCGGCGGGGTTGGCTGGGGGTGCGAATCAGCGGGCGCCGGGGAGTGGGGTGCTCGGACGGTGGGGCGCGGCTGTGCCGGATGTCCCAGGTGTCGGAGTGCCGCCGGAGTGCCCCGCTGGGGCGAGGGTGGGGCTAAGGGCAGGGGAGGGCCGGGCGGTGGCGGGGAGGGGCGAGGGTCAGGGAGAGACGGCGTGCACGATGAGAGAGGCCAGCTCCGCGTAGGCCTCCGCGTCACTCAGCCCCGTCCGCGCCGCGACCTCGCCGCGCTGGATCTCCTGCATCGTCGCGGCCACGACCTCGCCCACGAAGGCGGCGTGGACGTCACGGAACGCACCGGCGGCGACACCGTCCGCGATCAGCAGTCGGATCCTGGCCGCGGCCAGCCGCGTATTGGCCTCGTACACCTCGCGGGCCGGCTCGAACCGGGCCATGTCGTCGAGGAACTGCCGGGAGAGCGGCCGCAGCTGTTCGGCGACCGCGTTCAGATAGACCACCACGCGCTCGGAGGGGGCGGAGGTGTCGGCCACCTGCTTCTCGACGGCCTGGGCGGCCTCCCGGAAGTAGTGCTTGACCGCTTCCCGGACCAACTCCTGCTTGCTTCCCGCCAGTTGGTACAGCGTCGTCTTGGAACAGTGCAGCCGCTCGGTCAGCTCGTCGAGCGTGAACGCCGCGAAGCCCTCCGCCACCAGCAGCGCGACCAGCCGTTCGAGCAGGTCGGTCTGGCGCGCGGTGCGGCGTGTGGACGGCATGATCTCAGCGTAACCGTTCCTGCTTCAACGTGACCGTCGCCCCTCCAGAGGCGTGATCGCCGGGCCGGCTCACCCCTCCCGGGAGGCCCCTCGCGCGACGGTGCGGGACCCCGGGGTCCCGTCCGCGCGGTCCGCCCGGCCCGCCCAGTCCTGTCGGGCCGCCCGGTCCTGTTGGTCCCCGAGTCCGGCTGGTCCCGAATCCAGCCGGTCCCCGAGTCCTGCCGGTCCGCCCGTCCCGCCGCTCCGTACGTCGGGGGTCGGCCGCCGTCCGCAACGTCCCCCGTCCGTACGATCCGGCGGCCGGTGATCCGAGCGTGTCCACCGCCGACCGGCCGGACGGACGTATGGGGGAGCGTCAGGAGCCCTCGCCCGGGGATCCAGGAACGGGTGCCCGTACCTCCTCCGCCCCCGGCAGCCGCTCCACATCCACCCCGCTCACCTGCGCCAACTCATGCTTGAGTGCTGTAAGTTCCGCGCCACCCGCCATGTGGTCGGTGAGTTCCTCCAGGCTCACCTCTCCCCGGTCGGCGCTGAGTTCGAGGGTGCCGAGCCGCAGCACGCTGAAGTGGTCGCCGACCATGTACGCGTGGTGGGGGTTGTGCGTGATGAAGACGACGCCGAGGCCCCGTTCGCGGGCGGCGGCTATGTACTTGAGGACCACACCGGACTGTTTGACGCCGAGCGCGGCCGTCGGCTCGTCGAGGATCAGGACGCGGGCTCCGAAGTACACGGCGCGGGCGATGGCCACGGACTGGCGCTGCCCGCCGGAGAGCGTGCCGATCGGCCGGTCCAGGTCGTCGAGGACGATGCCCATGCTGCGCAGTTCCTGGTCGGCCGTCCGCTTCATCCGGGCGATGTCGAGACGGCGTACGGGCCAGGGGCCCTTGGTCATCTCGGAACCGAGGAAGAAGTTCCGCCACACCGGCATCAGCGGCACCGTCGCCAGGTCCTGGTAGACGGTGGCGATACCCCGGGCGAGGGCGTCGCGCGGGGTGCCGAAGCGCACCGGCGTGCCGTCCACGAGGAGTTCGCCCTCGCTGTGCCGGTGCAGTCCCGAGATGATTTTGATCAGGGTGGACTTCCCGGCGCCGTTGTCGCCGAGGACGCAGGTCACCCGCCCGGCGCGGACCGCGAGCGACACGTCGTGGAGGGCGCGGACGGTCCCGTAGGACTTTCCCGCGCCGCGCAGTTCGACGATCGGGGCGTCGTGGTCCGAGGGCGGGGCGCCCTTGTCGCCGGGCGGAGCGCCTTCGTCTCCGGGGGGAGCGCCCGGAGCGGGGGCCTTCGGAGCGGGGGGCTCCGGAGCGAGGGTCTCCGGGGCGGGGCCGTCCGTGCTTCCGGTTCCGTTGTCTGCCATGGGTCCGTTCACCTCCGGGTCGCCGTGCGTCGGACCCACAGATTGACGAGCGTGGCGCCGAGCAGCATCACGCCGAGGAAGGCCTTGAACCAGTCGGGGTTCCAGCCGGCGTAGACGATGCCCTGGTTGACCATGCCGAACATGAAGGCGCCGAAGACGGGGCCGATCGCCGAGCCGTAGCCGCCGGTGAGCAGACAGCCGCCGATGACCGACGCGGCGATGTAGATGAGCTCCTGGCCGACGCCCTCGCCGGACTGCACCGTGTTGAACGAGAACAGCTCGTGCATGCCGACGAACCAAGCGCCGAAGCCGACCGCCATGAACAACGTGATCTTGGTGAAGGTCACCGGGACGCCGACCGCGCGGGCGCTGTCCTGGTCGCCGCCGACCGCGAAGACCCAGTTGCCGTACTTGGTGCGAAGCAGCACCCAGGTGGCGAGCGCCGCGAACACGAGCCACCACACCACCGTGATCTTCACCTGCACACCGCCGACGTCGAACGACGAGGCGAAGATCTTCTTCGCCTGTCCGAAACCGTCCATGTCGCTGATGTCGTCGGTGGCGACGTTGTCGGTGACCAGCTTGGTGACGGCGAGGTTCACGCCCTGCAGGATCAGGAAGGTCCCGAGGGTCACCAGGAAACTGGGCAGGCCGGTGCGGACCATCATCCAGCCGTTGAACGCCCCGATCGCGAGCGAGAGGACGAGCGCGACCACGACGCCCGCCCACACGTTCACCGTGAGCTGGTAGCTGACCATGCTCGCCGTCAGCGCCGAGGTGATCACCGCGACACCTGCGGACAGGTCGAACTCGCCGCCGATCATCAACAGGGCCACGGGCAGGGCCATCAGGCCGATCGTCGACGACTGGTAGAGGACGGTCGCCATCGAACTGCCGGAGCGCACCGAAGGCGCCGCGATCAGGAAGAAGACGAACACGGCGGCGGCGCCGAGGAACACCCCGACCTCGGGGCGGGCGAGCAGTCGCAGCGCGAGGGGGCGCCGCGTCGCTCGTCCCTCGGCCGTACCGGGGCCGGGGGCCGGCGGCGCGGCCGCCGCCGGCCCGGCCGCGCTCATCAGCGAGTGCCCTTCGAGGCGAACTCGGCGACGGTGTCGACGTTGGACTTGTCCACGAACGCGGGCCCGGTGAGCACCGGTTGCTCGCCGCCGCCGCTGTAGTTGCCGTTGTTCTTGTAGAGCCACAGCGAGTCGATCGCCAAGTAGCCCTGGAGGTAGGGCTGCTGGTCGACGGCGAACTGGATGGTGCCCTTGGAGATGGCGCCCGTGAGCTCCTTGTTGAGGTCGAAGGTGGCGATCTTCGCCTTGCTGCCGGCGTCGCTCACCGACTGCACCGCGGTCAGGGCGTACGGGGCGCCCAGCGCGACGACGTAGTCGATCGCGGGGTCCTGCTTGAGCTTCGCGGTGATCGTGGACTTTACGGAGGGCATGTCGGTGCCGTTGACGTACAGGTTCACGGTCGTCCCGCCGAACGTCTTCTTCATGCCGTCGCACCGCTGGGTCAGGCCGACGTTGCCCTGTTCCTGCATCACGCAGACGGCCTTCTTGGCGCCCTCCGCGTTCAGTCTCTTCCCCAGGGCCTCGCCCGCGACGGTCTCGTCCTGGCCGAAGAACTCCATCAGGCCCAGCGTCTTCCAGTCGCTGAGGCCCGAGTTGAGACCCACCACGGGTATCCCGGCCGAAGTCGCCTTGCCCACCACGTCCTTCATGGCGCCGGGCTTGGCCAGGGTGACGGCGATGCCGTCCACCTTCTGGTCGATCGCGCTCTGCACGAGGTTGGCCTGGTCGCCCGCGTTCGGGTCGTGCGCGTAGACGAGATCGATGTTGTCCTTGGCGGCCGCGGCCTCGGCACCCTTGCGGACGATGTCCCAGAACGTGTCGCCGGGAGCCTGGTGCGTGATGAGGGCGACGGTCATCCGCGGTGTGTTCGCCTTGCCCGACGTGCCCCCGCCCGCGCTCTCCTCGGCCTTCTTCCCGCCCGAGCTGCTGGAGCAGCCCGTGGCGATCAGTAAGGCCGCCGCGGTCAGGGCCACGAAGGGGGTGATTCGGCGGGTACGGGGGTGGAACGTGCGATCCATGTCTGCAGCACCTCACTGTGCCGGGGCCTGTGTCTCCTCACGTACATCCCCAGCAACACGCGCATCACGCATGTGAACGGCGTCGGACCGGTGGGCAACACCCTTGAGCGGCAGCCGACTTGGCCGCTCAGTCCTCGGCCGGCATCACCCGGGTCACCTTGCCCTTCAGGTCGGCCTCCAGATAGCCGCTCGCGTAGTCGTCCGTGAGATAGACGGCAAGGCCCAGCGGGGTGTCGAACGTGTCGTCGGCCGCGCGGACCAGGACGTAGCGCAGGGTCGGCCGCTTTACGTTCAGGTCCTTGTCCGCCCGCTTCAGCAGGGCGGGAAGGACGTCCCAGTCGAAGGCGTCGAGACTGAAGGGGCGGTCGCCGCCGATGATGGAGCCGCTGATGATGCCCTTCTCGACGCCCTGGCCCGGGCGGTAGGTGTAGCTGTCGTACTTGGTGTTGCTGCCCTTGACCATGATGTCGACGGAGACGTAGGTCGGATAGACGGAGAAGGAGCCCGCGCGGTTCGTGCCGGTCGCGGCCTTGATCTCCTTCACGGCCTTCCGGACGCCGTCCGGGGTGAGCAGGTCCGTCTTCGTGTCGGCCTGGGCCGCCGGGGCCGAACGGGACGGTTTGGAGGAGGGGTTGGTCGTCCTGGACGAGGGGCCCGTCGTCCTGTTGGAGGTCGCGCCGGACGAATGGGAGGGCTTCCCGTTGTCCTTGTCGCCCCCGTCCGGCAGTTGGGTCCACACCAGGACCCCCACCAGCACGGTCCCGACGGCGGAGGAGGCGATCGCCAGGCGGTTCCTCGCCCGGCCCGGCCGCGCCGTGGTCGGCAGCGTGGGGCCCGCCGGGTAGGGAGTCGGCGGGCCGAAGCCGGGAGCCGAAGGGTGGCCCGACACCGTCCCCTGGCCGGGCGTCGACCCGTAGCCCGAATCCGTTCCGTGGCCGGGCGTCGACCCGTAACCCGAATCCGACCCGTGGCCGGGTGCCGACCCGAAGCCCGCAGCCGCTCCGTGGCCCGAAGCCGCCCCGTAGCCCGAAGCCGGTCCGAAGCCCGAGGGCGGTCCGTAGCCCGGGGCCGGTCCGGAGCCGATCGGGGCGGAGCGTACCGGCGTCGTACCTGGGGGAGGCGCCAGCCTGAACGACGTGGCCCCGTCCGCCCCGGCGGGGGCACTTCGACCCGTGGCGCCGTTCTCGATCGCCTCCCCGAGCAGCCGGTCCGCGGTGGTCACGTCCGCCCGGTCGGCCGGGTTCTTGACGAGCACGGCGTTCAGGAACCCGGTCAGAACTCCGGCCCGGGCGGGCGGCGGAAGTTCCTCGCTCAGCATGGCCGCGAGTGTCGCGAGGGTGGTTCCCCGGCGCAGCGGGTGATGTCCCTCGACGGCGACGTACAGCATCATCGCCAGCGACCAGAGGTCGGAGCCCGGGTCGCCCTCGCCGCCGGAGATGCGCTCGGGCGCCATGTAGTCGGGCGTGCCGATGATGGAACCGGTCACGGTCAGGGCGGCCGAGTCCCTGATGGTGGCGATGCCGAAGTCGGTGAGGACGGGACGTCCGTCGGGCCGCAGCAGCACGTTGGCGGGCTTCACGTCCCGGTGCTGGATACCGACGTCGTGGGCGGCTCGCAGGGCTGCCAGTACCTCGCGGCCCAGCCGGGCGGCGTCGACGGGCGCCATCGGCCCCTTCTCGAGCCGGTCCTGAAGCGATCCGCCGGTCACCAACTCCATGACGAGCCACGGATACGTGTACTGCCCGCCATCCACGACGTGATGGATGGTCACCACATTGGGGTGTTCGACGCGGGCGAGCGCCCTTGCCTCGCGCAGGACGCGAGCCCGCAGCATCGCCGCCGCCTGCGGATCGTATTCGGCGAGCCCCGGATCGGGCGGCCGCACCTCCTTCAGTGCCACGGCCCGGTCGAGGACCAGATCGCGCGCACGCCACACCGTGCCCATACCGCCGCCGCCGAGCCGTGTCTCCAGCTCGAAGCGCCCCTCTATGACCCGTCTGCCGGAATCCCCCTCGTTCATGGCCGGAAGCCTACGAGATGGCGGTGACACGGACACACTCAGGTGACGCGCCCCTGTGCGGCCGGCTACGACTCGAGCGTCACCCACGCCCCCGAGGCCGCCGAGCGGGCCATCGCGTCCAGCGCCGTCGCGCTGCGCACCGCGTCGGCCGGCGTCGCACCGTAGGGCCTGTCGTCGGCGATGGACCGCAGGAAGGCGTGCGCCTCCACGACCTTCAGGTCGTCGTAGCCCATGGGGTTCGCCGCGCCGGGCTGGAAAGCGGCGAAGTCCCCGGCCCCCGGACCGACGTACACGGTGCTGACCGGCTGGTCCTGGTACGACGTCCCCCGGCTGACGCCGAGTTCGCCCATGCGGCGGAAGTCCCAGAACACCGCGCCCGTGGTGCCGTGGATCTCGAATCCGTAGTTGTTCTGCTCGCCCACCGAGACCCGGCACGCCTCCAGGACGCCGCGTGCGCCGGAGGCGAAGCGCAGCAGACAGGTGACGTAGTCCTCGTTCTCGACCGGGGCCGGCTCGCCGCCCGCCGCGCGGGTGTGACCCGCCGTCGCGCCGGCCGGGCGGGCCCGCAGCGGTACGAAGACCGCGGTGTCCGCCGTCAGCGCCTCGATCTCGCCCACCAGGAAACGGGCCAGGTCGACGCCGTGCGAGGCCAGATCGCCGAGGACGCCACTGCCGCCGCGCTCACGCTCGTAGCGCCAGGTCAGCGCGCCCTCCGGGTGGGCGGCGTAGTCGCTGAGGAGGCGGATGCGCACGTGCGTCACCTCGCCGATCTCGCCCGCTGTGATCAGCTCGCGGGCCGCCATGACGGCGGGAGCGTTGCGGTAGTTGAAGCCGACCGCGCCCCGGACCCCTGCCTCGGCCACGGCCCCCGACACCGCCCGGGCGTCGTCGGCGGTCAGCCCCACCGGCTTCTCGATCCAGATGTGCTTGCCGGCCTCTGCCATCGCGACACCGATCTCACGGTGCAGGAAGTTCGGCGCGGTGATGCTCACGGCCCCGACACGCGGATCCGTGGCGATCTCCCGCCAGTCGCGTACGGCGGTGGCGAAGCCGTACCGCTCGGCGGCCTCCTCGGCCCGGCCGGGCACCTCGTCGGCGACGGTGACCGGTTCGGGCCGCAGGGGGAGGTCAGGGAAGTGATGGAGGACGCGGGCGTAGGCCTGGGTGTGCACCCGCCCCATCCAGCCGAACCCCACGACAGCGACACCAAGCGTACGCACCACGACCGCCCTCCTCAGCACCTGGACCGATGTGAACAGACCACAGCATGCTCACACCGAACCGGCCCGAATCGTGCCGAACCGCGACGGATCCCGTTCGCGACCAGGCAAATGCGCGCGGGCCGCGATCAGCGGGCCGCAGCCGCCCGCTGTTCCAGTACCCGCAGTGCCCGCTCCGCCCACTCGATGATGGCCTGCTCGAAGGCGCGTCCCCCCAGCAGCGTGAGATACGGGCCGACGCGTTCGGCACCCGCGAGGTATTCGTCCTCGGTGCGCCCGTCGAGCAGCCGGGACCCGATCCGCTCGTAGTGGGCCAGTTTGGCGCGTGCCGCCTCCAGCCGTTCGGCGATCGCCGTCCGGACGGCGTCGGCGTCCCCGACCTCGAGCGCGTACACCTTGACCATCAGCTCGTCGCGGATCGCGGTGGGCTTCGCGGGACCGGAGGTGAAGGAGGCCAGGGCTTCGAGCCCGGCCGGGGTCAGCGAGAACACCCGCTTGTTGGGCCTGCGCTCCTGCTGCACGAGCCGGGCCTCGATGAGCCCGTCGGACTCCATCCGGTCGAGTTCCCGGTACAGCTGCTGCGGGGTCGCCATCCAGAAGTTGGCCACGGAGGCGTCGAACCCCTTGGCCAGGTCGTAGCCCGACGCCTCGCCCTCCAGGAGCGCGGCCAGTACCGCGTTGCGCAATGCCATCCGGCAAGGCTAGACGGCCCGCGCCCACAGGACTAATCTAATCCGCACCTAGTCAATTAATTGAGTAAGAGAGGTCGGGTGTCATGAACTCCTTCCGCAAGGCCGTGGAGGCCGGGGACCTCGACGCGGTCGAGGAGCTGCTGGCCGACGACGTCGTGTTCACCAGCCCCGTCGCCTTCAAGCCGTACCCGGGCAAGCCGATCACCGCGGCGATCCTGCGCGGTGTGTGGCGCGTGTTCAGCGACTTCCGCTACGTCCGCGAGATCGCCGGTGCCGACGGCCGCGACCACGCGCTGGTCTTCACCGCGAAGGTGGGCGACAAGGAGATCAACGGCTGCGACTTCCTGCACTTCGACGAGGAGGGCCGCATCGACGAACTCATGGTGATGGTGCGCCCGTTGTCGGCGGCGCAGGCGCTGTCCGAGGCGATGGGGGCGCAGTTCGAGCAGATCTCCCGGGAAGCGGCCGGCGCCTGAGGATCCCCCCCGCCCGCGCCCTGGGCGCCTGAGGATCCCGTCTCGCGCCGTTTGAACCGGCGTCCTGCGGCAACCCGCTTGTCGTGGCGACGACTTCACGGGCGACTTCACGAGCGGGTTCATCGCGGGCGACTTCGGCACAGGGGGATTCCGGGCAAGAGGCTTCCGAGCAGGCGGTCTCCGGGCCGAAGCCCCCTTCGTCGGCGGCTGTTCGGCAGGAGGCTTCGCAGCAGGAGCTCTTCCGGTTCCTGGAGGACCGCTTCGCGTGCGCTCAGGCCTGCGCCGACTGCGCCCGGTCGTCCGCGCTCCGCGCGAGCATGATGGACCCCGGCGGCCCGAAGAAGCGGGAGTCCGCCCGGCGTTCGGGCATCCTCTGCGCGGAGGTGTGCGAGGCGACCTGTCATGTGCTGTCCCGGCAGCCGGCGCAGGACGAGCGGACCGTCCGCGCCCAGGTGGAGTGGTGCCGGGACGTCTGCCTGGAGTGCGCCGAGGCCTTCGACGGATGCCCCGGGGCCGAGGCCGCGGCACGCACATGCCGTGATTGCGCGCAGGCTTGCGAGGACTTCATCGCCACGCTGGGCTGAGGTGCGGAGTCACCTTGTCCGCTTGCTGGAATCGCCGGCCGTGCGGGCACTGGTCAGTGGTGCGAGCCCCGGTCCGGGCCGGCGGGCCGGACTTCGGTAGCGCCCTCGAGTGTCGCCCTTGGGGAGCGGCCGAGGGGCCGGAACCCCCGGGCGGGCGGCTCGAGCCGGCCGGGGGTGGGACCCTCAGGCCGACGGGCGGTCGGCACGGACGGAGGCCCTCAGACGTCAGGCCTACGGACGGCCGGCCCTGACGTCAGGCCTACGGACGGCCGGCGCGGACGTCACGCCCACGGACGGCCGGCCCTGACGTCAGGCCAGCGGGCGGCCGGCGCGGAGGTTCCAGCGGCCCGCGCGCCCGCTCAACTCCGTGACGGTGAGCGGCGGTACGTCCACGCGCCAGAACGCGGACTCCGGCGCCCCCAACACCCGTACCACCAGAGCCCGTACGACCTCGGGCTCCACCACGGCGACGGTCCTGCCGTCGTGTTCGGCCGCGAGGTCCAGATACCCGGCGACCCGGTCGCAGAACGCCCGCACCGACTCCCCGTCGTGCGGCGCCGACGTCGGATCGCCCAGCCATCGCGCCACCGCCTCCGGCTCCTTCTCACTCACCTCGGCCAGCGTCGTCCCGCGCCAGCGGCCCACGTCCAGCGGCGCCAACTCCGTTGCCTCGGCGCCGCCTTCGAGGCCGAGCGCGGCCGCGGTCTGCCGGCACCGGACGGTGGGGGAGAGCGACAGTCGCCCGCCGGCCGGAACGGCGCCCGCGTCGGCCGCCGTTCGGGCGGCCCGCAGCCCCGACGCGTCCAGCGGGCTCCCGTCGTCGAAGCGGGCCTCGCGCAGCGCCTCACCGATCGCCGCCGAAACCAGGAACACTCGGGTCGTCATGCCGTCATTCTCACAGGGCGCCGGGGGCGTGCGCCCTTGGCCGGGGTGCTGCTTCGCGGTACGGTCACGTGGATATTGACGACGGTTCGGCGGAAGCCCGGTGGAATTCCGGCACGGTCGCGCCACTGTGAGCCCGGCGCACGCCACCCCGGCCAGGGGCGGGGACGTGGGCGAGTCAGACCCGTGGCTGTCGTCCAGTGCACCACCGAGATGGGACGCGAGTTCCCCAGGAGGTTCTGCCCCATGGCGCAGTCCGTCGTCCAGCCGACCGTCACCCCCGCCGCCGTTCCCGTCAAGCTGCCGATCCGCGCGATCGTCCCCTGGGCGGCCTTCTTCGGCATCCTGATGCTGGTCCTGCTCTACTTCGTCGGTGCCGAGCAGGGTGCCACCTCGCTCGTCTCCGGCGAGAACGTCCACGAATGGGTGCACGACGCCCGCCACCTGCTCGGCTTCCCCTGCCACTGACGGCACCGGGGAGCGCGCGAGGGGCGGCACACCGCAACGGCCGGTGACCCGGCCCGTACGAGGGGGCGGTACCCGGGAGACCGGGTGCCGCCCCCTCGTCGTCGACGGCGAACACCCGGCCGCTCTCCTCGCTCACCCGCCCGCCCGAGTTCTGCGCCGTCGGCATTCCCAATTTCTGTAACACGTTCTACGGTGTGCGCCGTCAGGTCGGGCCCGGGTGGCAGGAGGCGCCGTGCATCTCGAATACACGCCGGAACAGCAGCGGCTGCGGACCGAACTTCGTCTCTACTTCGCCGAGTTGGTACCGGACCACGCCTACACCCGCTACGCGGACCCGGCGTCGCAGAAGCGCTTCTACCGCGAGACCATCCGACGCCTCGGCGCGGACGGCTGGCTCGGGGTCGGCTGGCCCGAGGAGTACGGCGGGCGCGGTCTGAGCCCGATGGAACAGTTCATCTTCTTCGACGAGGCGGCCCAGGCCGGGGTGCCCCTGCCGCTGATGGCGCTCAACACCGTGGGGCCGACCATCATGCGGTTCGGCACGCAGGAGCAGAAGGCGTACTTCCTGCCGAGGATCCTGTCCGGCGAGATCGACTTCGCCATCGGCTACAGCGAGCCCGGCGCCGGGACGGACCTCGCCGCGCTCAGGACCAGGGCGGTCCGCGAGGGCGACGAGGAGACCGGCCACTACACCGTCGACGGCCAGAAGATCTGGACGACCAACGGCGACACGGCCGACTGGGTGTGGCTCGCGGTGCGCACCGATCCGGACGCCCCGCCGCACAAGGGCATCACCATGCTGCTGGTGCCGACCTCGGACCCCGGCTATTCGTGCACGCTCATCAACACGCTCGCCTCGCACGACACGACGGCGAGCTACTACGAGAACATCAAGGTGCCCGCCTCGCGCAGGGTCGGCGAGGAGAACAAGGGCTGGCGGCTGATCACCAACCAGCTCAACCACGAGCGCGTCACGCTCGCCGCGCACGGCACCATGGCGATCCGGGCCCTGCACGACGTCCAGCGCTGGGCGATGGAGACCAAGCTGGCCGACGGCCGCCGCGTGGTCGACCTGCCGTGGGTGCGCCGCCTCCTCGCCCGCACGCACACCCGGCTGGACGCCATGAAACTCCTCAACTGGCGCATGGTGAACGCCGTCCAGGAGGGGACGCTCACCCCGCAGGACGCCTCCGCGGTCAAGGTGTACGGCTCCGAGGCGCGCCGGGACGCGTACGCCTGGCTGATGGAGATCGTCGGGGCCCCCGGCGTCCTCAAGGAGGGCTCGGCCGGCGCGGTCCTGCACGGAGAACTGGAACGGGGCTACCGCTCGGCCGTGATCTTCACCTTCGGCGGCGGCAACAACGAGATCCAGCGGGAGATCATCTCGTGGATCGGCTTGGGGATGCCACGGGTCCGGCGGTAGGGCGTTGTGTGACGAGGCTTTTTAGTTGGCACAAAAGCGGGATGGTTGGCACCGAATCGTCGGCACGGACTGGAGGGTAGCGGGTCTGGCTTGCAGGCTGTCTGAGGCTGCTGACCTGATGCTTTCTCAGGGCTGGTGAGGTTCGGGCATGCCGGGCGTTCTTGTCTTCTACTGAAGGGCAGGGCGGTGCCGAGGTAGTCCCACGGGTAACCGGGGTCGTTGACGCGGGTGGCGCCGAACGGATAGTCGCTGTTGCCCAGTCTCCAGATCGGGGTGAAGGACGGCCCGTCCTTCTCCGCGAACTCGTAGGCATAGGTCTTGGTGTCGGCGGCGAGCCGTTCGCGCAGTGTCTGGTCCTGGCAGGTCCTCTGGCCGCTTTGGATGGCGCCCGCGGCCACGGAAGGCGACCAGTAGTCCTCGACCGGGTAGGTGGCCTTCACTCGATCCGCGCCCTGCGCGTAGATCGGGTCGACGAGATCGTGGACCTCGTCGGCGGTGAAGGGGATGGCCGAGGTGGTCGTAGGCGCTGAAGACGCCCCCTTGGGACTCGTCGGAGGTGCCGCCCACGACGATCGGCAGATCGGTCAGCTTCCGTTCCTTGAGCAGGGCCAAGGGGTCCTTCGGCAGTACGGCGGTGCCGTAGACAAAGGAGCTCTGGGCGACCTTTTGCCGGGCGGCAAGTAGGTCGGCGGGGCTCTTCGCCCGCAGACAGGCGAGCTGTCCGGAGTCGTCCGGGCAGTTCAGTTCAGTGGCGAATCGGTCACCGCTGTCGGCAGCCTCGGTCCCTGTCCGTAGGGGTGAGTTGCAGCCGCCGTTCTGCAGGGCCGCCCGGTCGACCGCTCGTTGGAAGCCCGCCGTCTCCGCCTGACGGCCGCCCAGGCCTACTGGCTCCGGCACGGCCCGTGAGACCCGCCGCACTTCGGAACGGACAACGCGACTTCCCACCACTCGACCGCCGCGCCTCCAGGAAGACCGGGTCTGCTCGGTGACCGTCGACGCGAACTTCATGGCGACCACGGCACTGGCGTCGACAACGCGGCCATGTCTGCTGTCGGCCGTCGGCGGAGACCAGCTCGGACGGAGCGCGAGCATCTGGACCCGGTGGTCCAGCACTGGAACCGCGAAGGACGCTTCAGTGACAGGGCGGCGCGCAACGGCTTCTACAACAACACGGATCATCTGGAACCGATGGACTGGAGCGAGAACTCACGCGGCGGTGGCCGTATGACGGACACCTACATCCAGGAAGTCGGAGAGGGCTACTCATGCACCTGATCGTGGAGGAACCATGGACATCCGTGCCGTAGTGAGCGGCTTCCGCGATGTGGAGTCGCTTCCCGGCCTGGCGGACGCCTGGCACTGGTCACCCGCTCCGGGGATCGACTTCGCGGGCGCGCTCTCCGCTGACGGCCGGCGGCTGCTCCAGCTCAGCGCCCGCAATTCGTACGACCGGGAACTGGCTGTCGCCACACTGGCGTTCGCGCGGGAGCACGAGGAGGACATCTTCGCGGGCCGTCCCCATCTGGGCTCGGCCGGCGGGTTCGTGGCGCCCGGGGGAAGGCGGTTCGACGTGGTGGCGGGAGTGGGGCCGCAGGTGCACGGCTTCTACCGGGTCGAGAATCCCGACCTCACTCCGCACGTCCGCCTGACGTTTCCCGCCCATTCCTGCGAGTTCTCCGGAGACGAGACCCTCGAAGAGGCCGTCTCCCGGTACCGCATGCTCAAGATGAACAACTTCGACCGCGAACCTCTCCCCTTTCTCAAGATGCGCTACACCAATACGCGCACCCGGGGCCGGAGCGGCAACCCGGGACGCGGCCTGACCGAACCGAAGCGCCTGCTGGAGGAGCTTCGGCTGATGGAGGGCGGTGAGGGCAGCTTCGTCGAGTTCGAGAACCGTCACGGCAAGGTGTGGCGGGTCGAGTGGCACGGGGCGTGGTTCATCGCGGAATGGGACACACCGGACGGCCGGCCCCGCGAGATCGAGGGCGAGGACCTCCTGTTGTTCGCACAGAGCCGGTTGACCGAGTAGGCCGTGCCGAATCCCCCGGGCCGCCACTTTCCTTTCCCGCACACTGCTTCCTCAGGCGTGCGCTTCGGACCCGGCCTTGCCGCTGCCGTTCTGCTCGACGCCGTCGTCGTCCGATGCCTCATCGTTCCCGCGACCATACCGATGCCCGGCACATGGGTCTGGTGGCTCCCTGCCCCACTGGCCCGAAAACTGCCCAAGGCGCCCATCGAGTGCCCTGAGCAGAGCCGGCAGCGACTCAACGCGGCTCGGATCACCATCAAACCACCGTCACTTCCGCAGCCGGCGGTCAGGGCGAAGAGGTGCATCGAGCCGACCGCGGTCGAGCGTGCCGACGGGCACCGGGGGCGGGCGGCGGCGATTCGGACGACTGGGCGGTGATTGAGGACATCCCGTTGTGACCTGCGGTGTACCAAAGTGCCAACCATCTTGCTGATTTCATGCGGCCAGCCGCTCAAGCCACTTGGCATCGGTGCAGGTCACGAACGTGACCTGGTGCCAACTATCGAGCCTGGTCACACGTTTGCGCGACGAGGACTTCTGGTTGGAACTCGCGCGGTCCAGTTGGCACCAGCGAGCCGAAGGCTCACAAGACCGCTGGTGAGCCGACGCAGGGTGGTTGTCACATGGGCACGCTTGTTGTCATCGGCGTCGTGGAGTGCGTGCGGGGCGGCTGTTCGGCATCTGCGGGCGGACGGGCACGCGCCCATCTAGGCCCACCCGGAACGCACCGCCAGGCTGCCCGGGTAGCTCGCCTGGTTCAGTGCTGGAGCGTGGCGAGCCAGTCGGTCAGCAGGCTGTTGACCTCGTCGGGGCGTTCCTGCTGGATCCAGTGGCCGCAGCCGTCCAGGAGGTGGGAGGCGGACAGGGCGGGGAGGGTGGTGGGGTAGGCGGCGATGGCGTCGGCCATCCAGGTGGTGGAGGCGTCCCGAGTGCCGCCGATGAACAAGGCGGGCTGTTCGATCGAGGCTCCGCGGTGGGGTGCGAGGTCTTCCCAGTCGCGGTCCATGCTGCGGTAGCGGTTGAGGGCGCCGGTCAGGCCGGTGCGCTCGAACTCCCCGGCGTAGACATCGAGGTCCTCCTCGCTCAACCAGGCCGGGAGCGGGCCGGCGGGGAAACGGTCGCGCAGCTGACGGCCCGGGGAGACGAAGTGCGGGCCGGGCTCGCCCTCGGCCGGCATGGTGTCGGCTGACAGGGCCGCGTAGAAGCCTGCGAGCCAGCCCCGGACGTCGGGCTCGATCTCCGCTTCGACGCGGCCGGGCTCCTGGAAGTAGGAGACGTAGAACTCCTGCTCGGGGCCGCCGATCCGGCTGAAGATGTCGGTGGGCCGGGGGCCGCCGGGCGGCGCGTACGGGACGCTCAGCAAGCCGACCGCGCGGAAGACTCCGGGGTGGAGCAGGGCGGAGGCGGCGGCGATGTTGGAGCCCCAGTCGTGGCCGACGATCACCGCGCTTTCCTCGCCGAGGGCACGCACGACGGCGACGTTGTCCTCCACCAGGTCGAGCATGCGGTAGGCGTCGGTCGCTGCGGGCTTGGAGGAGCGGCCGTAGCCGCGTACGTCGATGGCCACGGCGCGGTACCCGGCCGCGGCGAGGGCCGGGAGTTGGCGGCGCCAGGAGTACCAGGACTCGGGGAAGCCGTGCACGAGCAGGATCAGCGGGCCGGTGCCCTGCTCTGCCAGGTGCAGGCGCCCGGCCGGGACCTCGACGGTGCGGTGGCGCAGTACGGCGGTCGGCTCGGATCGCATGGGGGACTTCTCCTCGGTTCGCGGGCGGCCGGCGGGTACCCGTCGATCATGCGGTGCGGTGGCCACTCGGCGCGATCAGCGTTGCCATTCTGGCAAGCTTGCAGGACAGGGCGATGAAGCGGCACGCGGGGACGGCGGCCACGGCGGGAAGGAACGGGGACGGTGGCAGATGACGACGTGGCCCGGACGCTGGCGGCGATGGGGCCGCGGCTGCGGGTCGTGCGCGAGCGCCGTGGTGCCACCCTCGCCGATGTCAGCCGCGCGACCGGCATCTCGCCCAGCACGCTGTCGCGGATCGAGACCGGCCGGCGCAAGCCCACCCTGGAGGTGGTGCTGCAGCTGGCGAAGGAATACGCCGTCGCCCTGGACGAACTGGTCGGCAGCGCACCCGTCCCCGCGGCCGAGCCCCGCAGCACGGCGCCACGCAGCCTCGGCGACGACAAGGCGGTGGTGCCGCTGACCCGGTACGTCGGCGGCCTGCACGCCCACAAGCACGTCCTGCCCGCCGTCGCGGGGCCGCCCGGGCGGTCCCGGCAGGTGTCCCACGAGGGTTATGAGTGGCTGTGCGTGCTGTACGGGCGGTTGCGACTCGCACTCGGCGGCCAGGACCTCGTCCTGACGGCCGGGGAGGTCATCGAGTTCGACACCCGCGTCCCCCACGCGGTCGCGAACGCCGGATCCGACGGACCGGTCGAGTATCTGATCATGTTCGGGCCCCAGGGCGAACGTCCACGGCTGCGCACCCCTCCAGCCGCCGGCCGCTGGACTGGTGACGGACGGGCTGCCGAATGAGCGGTTGTGACAAGCCGCGTGCCTCGTGGGTGACAACCACGCTGCCTTGTTCGGTTCCGGTCGCACACCTGAAGGCTTCTCCGCAAATCCCCGGCTCCGTAGGCGCGGGGCTGGCAGGATGACAGCTATGACCGCATACCGAAAGGCCGATGCCGCGTAGACGGCCCGGTGCCCTGCGCGCCCGGCGTCAGGGTCCTCGCGTCCGGGAGGACCCGCCGCCGAGCCGGATCCACGGGCTCTCCGCCCGTACCAGCCTGGCGATACATCGAGTCGAGGGCCTCTCGAGCGACTACTACGTCTTCCCCGGCGCCACGGTCCGCGCGCTGCGGCGCTATCGAGCGTTCCTGCAACCGCCGGGGCGGCGGCCCTTGTATCCCCAGGACACGCACTGCTCGTGCCGCGGATGTTCCTTCCGCGATGTGCGGCATGCCCGCGACGTCCTCGAGGAGGTTCTGCAGCGGCTGCCCCCGCGGCCCAGTGCCGAGCTGAAGCGCCAAGTGGCCCACTTGGACGCCGTCTACCTCGAGCGCACGCTGCCGGACCCCTTCGCCCGTCGCAGGCAGTGGCGTGCCGACCTTTGGTGGCGGCGCCGCCTCACGGTGGGCGGAGAGACCGTGTGAGGCCAAGCCAGGGCGGTGGCTGATAGAAAGTTGTGGGTTGCAGCCACCGGAAAGTCCTGGGGTGGCCGGTTGTCCGGTGGTTCGGGGTGTCCATCAAAGGATCGAGCGTCGTGTCTTCTCGTCGAGTCGTCGTCATCGGTGGCGGGGTCATGGGCTCGTCCGCCGCGTGGCGGCTTGCTGCCCGGGGTGACCGGGTCACCCTGCTGGAGCGATTCCCGGCCGGTCACGACCAGGGCAGTTCGCACGGCACCTCGCGGATCTTCCGGCTGGCCTACACGGACCCCTTCTACGTCGACCTCGCCGTGCGGTCGCTGCCGCTGTGGCGGCTGCTGGAGCAGGAGACGGGACGGCAGGTGCTCACCCTCACCGGAGCTGTCGACCACGGCCCGGCTGCCACGACCGAGGCACTGTACGAGGCGCTGACCGCCGCCGGACGCCCTGTCGAGCGGCTGGCCCCGGAGGAGGTTGCCGAGCGCTGGCCGGGGCTGCGCGCCGACACCGGTGCGGTCTTCCACCCCGAGGCCGGACGCCTGCACGCCGACGACGCGGTCGCCGCCTTCCAGCAGGCTGCGCGGGCCCACGGCGCGGAGGTCCGGCACGGCGTCCGGGTGACCGGGCTGTCGGTGCACGGCGACGCCGAGGTCCGGGTGGTCACGGACACGGAGGAGGAACTGCGGGCCGACGCGGTCGTGGTCGCGGTCGGGGGCTGGGCGCCCGGAATGCTGGGCGGAGGCACCACTCCGCTGGTCGGCGGCGTACCAGCGCTGCGTGTCACCCAGGAGCAGCCCGCGCACTTCCCCGCGGCGGACCCGCTCGCCTGGCCCAGCTACATTCATCACCCGGGCGCCGCGCTGCCCATGAACGGACTCACCGCGGACGGGGTGTACGGACTCGGCAGCACCGACGGGGTCAAGGCGGGCTTCCACGGCGTCGGCCCGGTCGTCGACCCCGACCGGCGCGACCGTACCCCGGACACCGCGGTCCTGCGGGAGCTGGCGGCGTACGCCGAGCGCTGGCTCCCCGGCGTGGACCACACCGCGCCCGAGGCCGTGACCTGCCTGTACACCACCACCCCCGACCACGACTTCGTCATCGACCGGCAGGGCCCGGTCACCGTGCTGGGAGGGTTCTCCGGGCACGGCTTCAAGTTCGCCTCGGTCGTCGGAGAGTTGGCGGCCGCGCTGGTCCGCGGAGAACCCGGACCGAGCCGGTTCGCGCTCGGCCGCCCGCGTCCCACGAGCCACTGAGCCGTACCCGTGGAGAGGGTGCGCCCCGGGTGGTGCGGGAGCCACTGTCACGGCGGGGGCAGGAGGCCCGGCCGACCACCGGAGAGCGGCTACCGTCGGCGTCGACATCCACGAATTCTCTGGGGGACACCATGACGGACGAAGCGCAACAACACTCCGAGGGGCCTCTGTTGAACCTCGGCTGCCTGATGCTGCTGGTGGTGCTCGGCGGCCTGGCGACGATGCTGTACGGCCTCGGGGTGCTGATCTTCGGCGACACCCCGGCCTCGTCCGCCGCCACGGTTCTTCTCGCGGGGCTGGCCCTCACGGTCCTGGGGGTGGCCGTCATCAAACGAGTCCCCGGCGCCGCCGAGATGAAGGGGTACGCCCCGTCCGCCCGCGTCACCCGCCTCGCGGAGGAGCGTTCCCTGGGCGACCACGTCTTCACCCGCAAGAACACCAGCCCGCTGGAGATCGTGGTCGGCGTCGTGGCCGTCGGCGCGGTGATCGTAGGAGCGCTGTGGGGGGTGAACTGGGTCCTGAGCAAGACCGGGTCCGACATACCGGGCCTCGACAAGCTGGCGTCCACCTTGGTGCTCTACCTGCTCGCGGGGCTGATCCTGACGATCATCGCGCTTCCCGTGATGCTGTGGAGAATGCCTAAGGGGTTCGTCCGCACGCACCTGTACGCCAACGGGCTCGTCTACACCTCCTACGGCCGCCCTCTGGCCGTCACCTGGGACGACGTCGACCGCCTCGTGCTCTCACGGCAGATCCCCGGAGCCAAGCTCTTCGGCGGCAAGGTGCTCGCCTACCACGTGGTCTCCCAGGGCGGACGCCGCCTCCGGATCGACGCCCACCCCCACCTGGACTCCGATCCGATGGGCGAGCACATAATCGACGCCGTACGGCTCCGCCGGCGCCCGGTCCTGGAGGGCGGCCCGGCGGCGGGCGACCCGGGTCATCGGCGGGTCTGACGCGAGCGGAAGGGATCCGTGGCGGACGACGGAACGCGACGGCCGGCCCTGCACCATCCTCGCGGTGACGGTGGTCCGGCTCAGACGCTGGGCGACACGCCAAGGGAGATGGCCCCGGCCGAGCCCGCCGAGTCGACCGCGCTGCTCTGGGTGAGGGTCTTCCCGAAGCACACCGACCAGGAGTTCGCCCCGACCCCTGAGGACGAGCACTCCCAGAGGCCCAGGTTGGCGGAGGAGGTACGCAGGTCCATGTAGGCCGCCAGGCTGTAGAGGCTGGACCGGTCGTTGCGCACGATCACCGCCCCCTGCACGGAGTTTCCTGCCGCCGACCTGATCGCACAGACCTGCGCGTGCACATTGTCGGCGACCTCCTTGGTACTGGCGCAACGCCACGTGCTGGAGCTGGAAGTGATCGGATTCGTGTTGCCGTAGGCGCGCCAGGCTCCGTCCGCGGCCGCGGCGGGTCCGGCGGTCGCCAGACTCACCCCCAGAGCGGCGGTGATCGCGACGGCTGTGCCCATGCCCGTTCGTGTGATGTGCATGCTGATCCCTCCCTCGCCCCGGCCCGGTCGGCCGGGGGACGAGCAAAGATCATCACAGGTCGTGGTCATGACAGGCAGGGCGGTTTTGGCCAATGTGATCACGGGTGGCGGCCGCCCCGAACGGGCCGGGGGTATCAGCCCGTTCGGGTGGGAGCTCGGCCCCGCTCGGTTGGGACCTCAGCCCCGCTCGGGTCGGGCCACCGCCCCGACGCCCGGCCGGGACGACAGGCCGGAGTGGCCGGGACCGCCGGCCGGTCCCCGTCGGTGGTCCGAGCCGTCCACCCGTTCAGTCGTCCACCTGTCCGCTCGTCAGGCCGTCAGGCCGTCAGGCCGGAAGTCGTTCCAGTACCCCCGCGAAGTCCGTACCCGGGGACAGGGTTCCGAAGGCCAGGCCGCGGTCGCCGGCCAGGCGGGACGCGCAGAAGGCGTCGGCCACCGCGGGGGGTGCGTGGCGGACGAGCAGGGAGCCCTGGAGGACGAGGGCGGCGCGTTCCGCGACGTGGCGGGCGCGCAGGGGAGCGTCCTCCGTGACGACGAGCTCGTCCCGCAACTCCCGCCAGGCGGCGTCGAACCGGCGGTCGGTGCCGGTGGCCGCCTCGACCTCCGCGCGGTACGCGTCCATCGAGCCGGGCTCGCGCGTGAGCGCCCGCAGCATGTCGAGGGCGGTGACGTTCCCGGAGCCCTCCCAGATGCTGTTCAGCGGGGCCTCGCGGTACAGCCGGGGCATGCCCGAAGCCTCGTCGTAGCCGTTGCCGCCGAGGCATTCGAGGGCCTCGGCGACCGCGACGGGCTGGCGCTTGCAGACCCAGTACTTCCCGACGGCGGTGGCCAGACGCAGGAACGCGCGCTCCCCGTCGTCCCCGCGCTGGGCGCGGTCCGCGGCGCCGGCGAGCCGCAGGGCGAGGGTGGTGGCGGCCTCCGACTCCAGCGCCAGATCGGCCAGGACGTTGCGCATGAGCGGCTGGTCGATCAGCCTGGCGCCGAACGCGGAGCGGTGACGCGCGTGATGGGCGGCCTCGGCGAGGGCCGCGCGGGTGCCGGCGGCGGAGCCGAGCACGCAGTCCAGCCGGGTCATGGTCACCATCTCGATGATGGTGCGCACGCCCTTCCCCTCGGCGCCGACGAGCCAGCCCACCGTGTCGTCGAACTCCGGCTCGCTGCTCGCGTTGGAGCGGTTGCCGAGCTTGTCCTTGAGCCGCTGGATGCGGAAGGTGTTGCGGCTTCCGTCCGGCAGCACCCGCGGGACCAGGAAGCAGGAGAGCCCGCCCGGCGCCTGCGCGAGCACGAGGAAGAGGTCGTTCATAGGGGCGCTGGTGAACCACTTGTGGCCGCGCAGCCGCCAGGTGCCGTCGCCCTCCTCGACCGCGGTGGTCGTGTTGGCCCGTACGTCGCTGCCGCCCTGCTTCTCGGTCATCCCCATGCCGGCGAGCAGGCCGGGCTTCTCGGCCGGGGTCCGCAGCCCGGATTCGTACACGCGGCTGGTGAGCAGGGGCTCGTAGGTCTTGGCGAGCTCGGGGGAGTGGCGCAGGGCCGGGACCACCGCGTACGTCATGGAGACCGGGCACAGATGACCCGGCTCCAGCATCGTGGCCAGCATGAAGCCCGCGGCCCGCGCGACATGGGCGCCGGGACGCTCGTCGGCCCAGGCGGCGCCCGCGAGGCCCGCACTCACCGACGCGTCCATCAGCGCGTGGTACGCGGGGTGGAACTCGACCTCGTCCACGCGATGGCCGTAGCGGTCGTGGGTGCGCAGTTCGGGTTCGTGGCGGTTGGCCTGCTCGGCCCACGTCCGCGCCTCCGCGCTGCCCACGTACCGGCCGAACCGGTGGAGTTCGTCCACGTGCCACGCGGCGCCCTCGCGGCTCACGCCTTCCAGCAGTACGGGGTCGGCCGCCGCGTCGTGACCGGTCAACGGCGGTGCCTGGTTGGTCACTTCATGCGTCACGGCGCTGGGACGGCCGGTGCGGCCGGTGCGGCCGTCTTCCGTGATGGTCTCGGTCATACGGAAAGCCTCCGTAGGCGGTCGGCGGAGCTGCGGAAGGTCGGGTGCGGGGTGGAGGAGCGGCGGAACTGACTAGGGGCAGGCGGGAAGTTGTGTGGGTCAGGACCCGGAGCGGCGGTGACTCCGTTCCGAGGGGGCCGGGTCCAGCGAGCCCGCGTGACGGGCCCGGCGGTCGACGCCTCCGGCGACAGGGCCGGGCAGACGGGAATTGTCAGACAGGCCCTAGGGCTCGTCCGAGCGCCCCGGTGCGGCAGCCGCCCCCGCGCACCGCAACGCCATCGCCGTGAGCTCCGCGAGGAGTTCGTCGGACGACTGCCCGCCCGGGGCGCCGAGCGGATCCACGAGGACCTCGCCGACCGCGCCGGTGAGCGCCGCGGCGGTGATCTCGCCGTTCTGGGCGGGCAGCAGCCCCGCGGCGATGCCCTCGCGCACCACCTCGGCGAACAACGCGCGGTAGCGGCGCCGGAAGTCGAGCCGTTCCGCGCCCACCGCCGCCTCGGCCGGGGCGGCGAGCAGGGCGTAGGCCAGCCCGCGGTTCTCCAGCGCACGGCGGGCGAACACCTCGATCCCGCGGGCGAGGCGTTCGACGGGGTCGCCCTCGCCGGTCAGGACCTCGCCGAGCACGTCCACCTCGCGGCCCGCGGCGCGCCGGAACACCTCGACGGCGAGGGCCGCCTTCGACGGGAAGTGCTGGTACACCGAGCCGGCCGCGATGCCGGCCGAGTCGGCGACCGCGGTCACGGACGTCTGCGCCCAGCCCACCTCGGCGACGACCGCGGTGGCACAGGTGACGAGGTGCTCTCGGGCGGCTTCCAGCCGGCGGACCTCGGAAGGGGTCTTGCGGTACGGCATGAAAGAAGTGAACCATCATTCAGAGCTTCCCGCCAGAGCCGGTACGACCGCCGACGAACGTCGGGAGAGCCGTCCCGGGGCGTCGACTAGGGTCGCGGTATGGCGGAGCAGCGAGTGGAGGGCGTACGGCGGGGGCCGGGACGGCCGCGGCAGGAACATGTGACCGCGGCGGTGCTCGACGCCGTCGTGGCGCTGGTGACGGAGAGCGGCATGGGCGCCCTCACCATGGACGCCGTCGCCGCCCGCGCCGGGGTCAGCAAGCCCGCGATGTACCGGCGCTGGCCCACCAAGCAGGACCTCGTCATCGCCGCCGCCGAATCGCGGATCGGGTCGCTGAGCGTGCCGGACATGGGTGACTTCCGGGCCGAGCTGCGTGCCGTCCTGACCGCGCGCATGGAGGCGTACCGTCAGCCCGGTGTCGCCCGCCTGCTCGCCGGGGTGATCGGCGCGTCCGCCGAGGCGGGTGCCGAGCCCGCCGCCTACCGGGCGTACACGGAACGGGTCATGAGCCAGACGCGGCACCTGCTGGAGCGGGGTGTCGCCCGGGGGGAAGTGCGTCCCGACGTCGATCTGGCGGACGCCTCGACCCTGGTCGCGGCCTCGCTGGTCTTCCGGATGGTCGGAGAGCAGCGACTGCCGGACGAGGCGCTCGTCGACTCGATGGTGGACATGATCGCCCGAGCGGTGGCCGTCCGGCCCTGACCGTCAGCCGCTGCCCGAGGCGTCCGCCTCAGCTCCCCCGAGCCGTCAGCCGTACCTCGCCCGGCACGGCCCACCACTGATCGGGCCGGTCCACCACGGGAGTTGCCGGACCCGTCTCGATGAACCGGGCGAGGCGCAGAAGGTAGGCCGCGATGCCCGACGCGCCCTGCATCCACGCGGTGCCCGGCGGCAGCAGGGGCTCGTCGTTCCGGTACTCCACGAAGCGCCAGCGGGCACCCGACTCGTCCTGGACCGCCCGCTCCATCAGCGCGTCGCCCATCCTGCGGGCCCCGCGCAGTAGTTCCTCCGCCCAGTCGGTGCCCGCGTAGTCCTGTGCGGCGTCCAGAAGTACGTCGCCGACCCCCGCCGTGCCGCAGCACCGGCCGTCGTTGTCCCAGAACCCGGGGCGCAGCCGCTCGGGAATGCCCGACGTGAGGAGGGAGGTCAGACAGCGCCGACGCAGCTCGTCGACCTGGAGTCCGGCCACCTCCGTGACACCGGCGTGCGACAGCGCGGCGAACAGATGCGAGGTCCCGGCCGGGCCGTGGCACCAGGTGTAGGTGAGGGGCTCCACCTCGCGCTTCGACGGCGGGATGGTGTGCGGTACGACGAATCCGCCGTCGTCGAGTATGCCCACCGACACGACGTGCCGGGCTCCCGCGACCGCCGCCTCGACGAAGTCTTCCCGGTCCAGCGCCGCACCCGCTACGGCCAGGGCGGCGGCCACCCCGGCGGCGCCGTGGGAGTAGTTGGGCGCCCGCGACTCCGTACGCGCCGCGATGCCCCAGTCCAGGCCCGCCTCCGTGCGGTCCGCGGTACGCAACAGCGCCTCGCAACCCGTCGTCGCGATCGTCTCCGCGAACTCTCCCCCCGCCCAGACCGCCGTCATGACGATGCCCGCGGAACCCATGATGATGTCGTTCAGCGGGGCGTCGGAGCCCGGCTCGAACTCGAGGGTCGTCCTCCAGCCCTCGGCGGTCCTCAGGTCGTCGAGCCGTCGCAGGGCGGCGGATTCCGTGCCCGGCGCGAGCAGGCGCAGCGCCGTGCCGTAGCCGGCGAGTCCGTCGTACAGCGACGGCTCGGCGCTTCCCTCGGCCACGGCCGACAGCCGGGTCACGATCCCTTCGGCCAGGTCCCGTTCCCGCTCGGTCCGCTCACGGTGCAGCGCGATCTCCGCCATCACCGGTGCCAGGCCGGCGATCCCCGAGTACAGCGAGTCGCGGTCCTTCGCCGGGGTCGCGTCCTGGCCGTCCCCGGGCACCGTCTCCGGGAGCCAAGGTCCCTCGTCCTCGCGCACCTGGTCCAGCACCCAGGACCACGCCGCCTCGCCCACCCGCTCGTACGCCTCGCTCGTCGCCACCCGGCAACGCTACCTCCCCGCGCAACGGCCGGGACCCGATCGGCGCGGCCCGCGGTGGGGGGCCGCACGACCCTCGACGTGCTCGAAGCCCTCGCGAAAACCGACCCGTCGCACCCTCTTGCCCTACGGCTCCGCAATATCGATACTGCCGGTTACGTATTTGGTTTCACCATCGGGAGGAACCCCCGTGCACCCTGTCGTGACCAGTCCTGTCGAGCGCCCGAAGCCCGTACTGGACAAGCCGCTCATGCACTACGGAAGCCGCGTCCTGGAACGGCTCGCCCCCGGTGCCGAGCCGGCCGCCTTCGAGCGTCTGGAGATCGCCCCGCTCACCCCGCACTTCGGCGCCGTGCTCGGCGGGGTCGATCTCACCCGCCCGATCGACGACGTGCTCGCCGAGGAGCTGAGGCGGGCGCTGCTGGAATGGAAGGTGATCTTCTTCCGGAACCAGACCGGCTTCACCGCCGGACATCAGCTCGCGCTCTCCGCCGTCTGGGGTTCCCCGGAGCCGAACCCCTTCTTCCCGAAGACGGAGACCGCCGGTGTCTCCCGACTCGCCAAGGACGCCAAGGCCGCGGGCAACAAGAACATCTGGCACAGCGACCACTCCTTCATGGCCAACCCCGCGCTCGGCTCCGTGCTGCGCGCGGTCGAGGTCCCCGCCGCTGGCGGCGACACCATGTGGGCGGACATGGCCGCCGCCTACGACAACCTGCCCGACGCGATGAAGGAGCGCATCGAGCACCTCACCGCCGTCCACGACTGGGAACCCAGCTGGGGCGCGCTCATGAACGCCGAGCAGAAGGCCGCCTTCCGTGAGCTGTGGCCGCTCGCCGAACACCCCGTCGCCGTGCGCCATCCGCGCAGCGGCCGCAGGACCCTGTACGTCAACGAGCCCTTCACCACCCGCATCCAGGGCCTGACGGACGCGGAGAGCCGGGAACTGCTCGACATCCTGGTGCTCCAGGCGCGCATCCCCGAGTACCAGGTCCGCTTCCGCTGGGAGCCCGACTCGATCGCCGTCTGGGACAACATCGCGACCCAGCACTACGCGATCAACGACTACTACCCGCGGCGCCGCGTCATGGAGCGCATCGCCATCGCGGGCGTCCCGCTGTCCTGAACCCGGTCGGGGTCCGGCCGCCACCGCGCGTCCGGCCCGCACCGGCTCAACCGGCGTTCCTCTCCGATGCGCAGGACGAAACACCCGTGAAAGGACTTCCATGACCGCGGTACCCACCGTGCACCGGCCCCCGGCCGGGACCTCCCCGGCCACCGGCGGCGGCACCCGCGCCTGGACGGTGACCGCGCTGCTCGTCGTCTTCATGATGGTCAACTTCGCGGACAAGTCCGTGCTCGGTCTGGCCGCCGACGAGATCCGCTCCGACCTGCACCTGAGTGCCACTGAGTTCGGTATCGCCAACAGCGCGTTCTTCCTGCTCTTCTCCGTGGCGGCGGTCGCTGTGGGACTCGCCGCCGACCGGCTGTCGACCAAGACGCTCATCCTCGTGATGGCCGTCCTGTGGTCGGTGGCCCAGGTGCCGGCCGCGTTCGGCGGCGGCCTCGCGGTCCTGGTCGTCTCGCGGGTCCTCCTCGGCGCGGCGGAAGGGCCCGCGTTCCCTGTGGCTCAAAAGGCGACCCTCGCGTGGTTCCCCGACGAGCGGCGCAATCTGCCCGGCGCGCTGGTCACGCTGGGCGTCACCCTCGGTGTGATCGTCTCCGCGCCCGGACTGTCCTGGATGATCCAGCATCACGGATGGCGGGCGGCCCTGTGGACCCTCGCCGCCGCGGGACTGGTCTGGGCCGCGGCCTGGGCGGCTTTCGGCGCCGACGGCGGTCACGTCGTCGGTTCCGAAGCCGGCGCGGGGGCGGGGTCGAGTGTCGGGACGGAGGCGGGGTCGAGTGTCGGTACGCAAGCGGGACCGACCGCCGGTCCCGGCGTCGCCACGGACGCCCGTCCGGATGCGCAAGCCCCCCGGTCGCCGGAGACCCGGACGGACGCGCCGTACCGGAAGATCTTCGCCAGCCGGACCTGGATCGGCGTCACCCTCGCCTACTTCACCAGCTACTGGTCCGTGGCCCTGATGCTCGTCTGGCTGCCCTCCTATCTGCGCAACGCCCTGGGATATCCGACGGACTTGGCGGGCACCGTCGTCGTCGCCCCCTGGCTCGTCGGGGCCCTCGCCCTGCTCGCCCAGGCGGGCATCACCGGGCGCCTGATGCGCCGTGGCGCCGGCAGCCGGCGGGCCCGCGGATGGGTGGGCGGCGGGCTGCTCGCCCTCGGCGCCGCCTGCTGTCTGGCCCTGCCGCTCGCGGACGGCAGGACGGCGACCACCGTCCTGGTCGCCCTGGGCTTCGGCCTCGGGGGTTCCTACGCGACGGTCGCCGCGACCACCGTCGCGGAACTGGCACCGCCCTCCCGCGCGGGCGGCGCACTTGGCACCATGAACGCGGTGGTCACGGCGGCCGGTCTCGCCGCGCCCGCCGTCGTCGGAGCCCTGGTCGACGCCCGGGGCACCGACGGGTACCAGACCGCCGTCGTACTGTCGGGGCTGCTCCTGGCCCTCGGTGCCGCGGCGTCCTTCCTGCTGGTCGACCCCCAGCGGGACGTCGCCCGGCTCGACGGCCGACCGCCGGCCCCAACCGTCCGCCCCACCTGAGGAGTTGTTCCTTGACCACCGCCCAGGCCCTCGACACCGTTCCCCTCGACCGCGCGCTCGCCGATCTGCGCGCGAACGCCGGTACCTGGACCGCCACCCCGGTGGAGCAGCGGATCGGTCTGCTGGAGCGCCTGCTCCCGCGGATCGAAGCCGCCGCGCCCGCCATGGTCGCCGACGCCGCCCGTGCCAAGGGGTACGAGGTGACGGCCGGATGGGCCGCGGAGGACTGGGTGACCGCGCCCTGGGCGCTCGCCCAGACCGTGGGCGCGTACCTCCACGTCCTGCGCCGGATAGCTGCCGGCAAGGAGCCGCTGCCCGCCGGCGCGGTCCGGGACCTGGACAGCCGGACCGTGGTCGACGTGTTCCCGGTGACCGTCTCCGACCGCCTCCTGCTCAACGGCTTCACGGCACAGGTGTGGATCGCCCCGGGGACCACACCCGAGCAGGTACGGGAGCGGGCCGCCCGCCCGTACCGGGGAGCCCGGCCCGGGCCGGCCGTCGGGCTGGTGCTCGGCGCGGGGAACGTCCCCTCGATCACCCCGCTGGACGTCCTGCACAAGCTGTACGCGGAGGGGCAGGTCGTCCTCGCCAAGATGAACCCGGTCAACGACTACCTCCGGCCCCACTTCGAGAAGATCTTCGAGGAGTTCGTGGACGGCGGCTGGGTCCGCTTCGTCGACGGGGGAGCGGAGACGGGTGCGTACCTCACCGCCCACGACCAGGTCGACGCCATCCACGTCACCGGCAGCGAACGCACCCACGACGCCATCGTCTGGGGCACGGACGAACGGGCCGACGAGCGCCGCCGCGAGAACACGCCCCGCGTCGACAAGCCCCTGACGAGCGAACTGGGCGGTGTGAGCCCCTGCATCGTGACGCCGGGGCCGTGGAGCGCGGCCGACTTCCGCTACCAGGCCGAACACATCGTGACCAGCAAGATGAACAACTCCGGCCACAACTGCATCGCCACCCAGATCCTTGTCGTGCCCCGCGACTGGGACGGCACGGAACGGCTGCTCGCCGAGATCCGCCGGCTGCTGCGCGAGCTGCCGGACCGCCGCGACTACTACCCCGGCGCGGCCGACCGCCTGGACGCCGTGACCCGGGCCCACCCGGAGGCCGAGGCGCTCGGTGAGGGAGCCTGCCGCCTCCTCGTGTCCGACATCGCCGACCTCGACGACCCGATGCTCACCGACGAGGTCTTCGCCAGCGCCCTGGGCGTCGTCCGGCTGCCGGGCGAGGACGCGCCGGAGTTCCTCCGCGCGGCGACGGAGTTCGCGGAATCCCGGCTGCCCGGCACGCTCGGGGCGACCCTGCTCGTCCACCCCCGCACCGAGCGTGCGCACCCGGCCGCGGTGAACGAAGCGATCTCCGCGCTGCGTTACGGGACGCTCGGCGTCAACTGCTGGTCGGCGTTCGGCTTTCTGCTCGGCTACACGCCGTGGGGCGCGTTCCCCGGACATACGCGCCAGGACATCGGCAGCGGCATCGGCTTCGTGCACAACGCCTTCATGCTGGAGGACGTGCAGAAGACCGTGCTGCGGGCGCCGTTCGCGCCGGCGCCCCGCGGCCTTCTCACCGGGTCGCCCTCGCTGTCGCCCCGGCCGCCGTACTTCGTCACGAACCGCACGGGCCGTACGACGATGCGCAGGCTGACCGCGTACGCCGCCACGGGCCGGGTGTCCGCGCTGCCCGGCATCTTCCTGTCGGCCCTGCGCGGCTGAGCGTCCCGCCCGGCCGAGCCCGGACCCCCTCGGCGCGCACGCTGTCGAAGCGGCGTGCGCGCCGGGTTCGCGCGCCCTGTCGTGTCGTCGTGCGCCCATACAGGGTGCGTCGGCGGCGCGCCGGGTGACCGTCGCCGCGAGCCCCCGCGGTGTGTCATGGGCACCGCGCCCCGGTCGCCCGCACGGGCGTGCGGGGCCCCTCCCGCCCGGAGACAATCTCCCGGCCGTGTCACGGCTCGGCCCCGGCTCGCCCGCAGCCGCGTACAAAGTCGGCTGATCGCTCGTCATACTGGTCGGGGGCTGGGACCGGGGGCGGGCTCGGGAGCGAGCAGTGACGGGGGCGATCGCGCGCGATGGCGGAGAGCAGGCTGATCCAGGGCCGGTACCGGCTGCTCGATCCGATCGGGCGCGGCGGCATGGGCGAGGTGTGGCGTGCGCGGGACGAGTCGCTGGGCCGCCAGGTGGCCGTCAAGTGCCTCAAGCCGCTCGGCCCGCACCACGACCCCTCCTTCGCCCGCGTCCTGCGCGAGCGGTTCCGGCGCGAGGCCCGGGTCGCCGCGGCCCTCCAGCACCGCGGAGTCACCGTCGTCCACGACTTCGGCGACGACGACGGTGTGCTGTACCTGGTGATGGAGCTGCTGGAGGGACACAACCTCGGCCAGCTCCTGGAGGACAACCGGCCCCGGCCGCTGGCCGTCGCCGAGATCGAGGACATCGCCGAGCAGGTGACCGCCGCGCTGGCCTACACCCACCAACAGAGCATCGTGCACCGGGACCTGAAGCCCGCGAACATCATGCGGCTGACCGACGGCACCGTGAAGATCTGCGACTTCGGCATCGCCCGGCTCGGCCACGACATCGGGTTCACCTCCCGGCTCACCGGCACCGGCGTCGCGATGGGGACCCCGCACTACATGTCGCCGGAACAGATCAGCGGCTCCGAGGTCGACCAGCGCAGCGACCTCTACTCCTTCGGCTGCGTCCTCTACGAACTCGCCACCGGCGCACCGCCGTTCGACCACGGCGACGCCTGGGCCATCCTCGTCGGGCATCGCGACACCGTGCCCGAGGCGCCCCGCGCCCGACGGGCCGACCTGCCGGAGTACCTGGAGCGGATCATCCTCGACCTGCTCGCCAAACGGCCCGAGCAGCGACCGCAGGACGCCGGTGAACTCGCCCGCCGCATCACCGCCGGGCGCACCACGCCGATGTACGTGCCGACGGTGGTCGCCCGCCCCCTGCCGGACCCGGCAGCCGACGGGCGCTCCGGGGCGCCGCGCGTCCCGTCCCCGCCCGCTCGGCCGCCCGCCCGCGCGCCCCGGCTGCCGTCCTGGACGCAGGGCATGACGACCGGCCACAAGGCCACCGGCTCGGGATGGCGCGCCACCCCGCCCGACGCCTCCGCCGGTCTCACCGGTGAGTGGACCGCCCGCCCGTCCAGCGCCCTGGCGCTTCCTCCCGGCCGGTCGGAACGTCCCGCCCCCGCGGCGGAGTCGATCACCGCCCTGGCGGGGCGGCACAACGCCGGACTGAGTCTCGGCCGGCTCGGCCGCTGGACCGAGGCGGGCGAGGTCCACCGCTCGGTCGCCGCCGAACGGGAGCGGCTGCTCGGGCCCGACCACCCGGACACGCTCGCCAGCCGGTACGAGATCGGCTTCACCCTCAGCCGCACCGGACGGCCCGGCGACGCGCTCGGCGAGTACGCGCGCGTGGCCCAGGCCAGGGAGCGGGTGCTCGGCGTCGACCACCCCGACACCCTGGCCGCACGGCAGGAAATGGCGTACGTACTGGGCCAGTTGGGCCGCCACTTCGAGGCGCACCAGGCCTACACCTCGGTCCTCGCCGCCCGGCAGCGCGCCATGGGTCCCGACCATCCCGACACCCTGCGCTGCCGTCACAACCTCGCCTTCAACCTCAGCAGGCTCGGACGCCTGGAGGAGTCGTACCGCATGGCGGCCGACGTCGCCGTGGCCCGCGCCCGGGTGCTCGGGCCGGCCCACCCGGACACCCTCGTCACGCGCTACGAAGTCGCTTATGCCCTCGGACAGTTGGGGCGCTGGCCCGAGGCGCTGCGGGCCTACCAGGAGGTGGCGGAGGCCCGTGCGCGGGCGCTCGGACCCGACCATCCCGACACGCTCGCCGCGCGCTACGAGGTGGGCATCAGCCTCGGCCGGCTCGGCCACAGCGCGCAGGCCCTGGACCTGTACCGCGCGCTCGTCGCCGACCGCACCCGCGCGCAGGGCGCCACCCACCCCGAGACACTGCGCGCCCGGCACGGGCTGGGCGTGAACCTCGGCCGCCTCGGCCGCTGGGAGGAGGCCCTCGCCGAGTCGCGGGACGTGTGCGCCATCCGTGAGCGGGCCCTCGGGGCCGACCACCCCGACACCCTCGTCAGCCGCCGCGAGGTCGCCGTCGGCCTCGGCTGGCTCGGCCGCTGGGCCGACGCCCTCACCGAGTACCGGCGGGTCTCGGCCGCCCGCGAGAGGGTGCTCGGCGCCGACCACCCCGACACGCTCGCCAGCCGCACCGACGAGGCGAACTGTCTGGAGCAGCTCGGACACCGGCGGGAGGCCGCGGACCTGTACCGCAAGGTGGCCGCCCTGAGACAGCGACGCGCGGCCGGAGGACGCTGACCGCCGGAAGGGGCGCCGTCACGAGCGCGGACACGGGCTCCGGAAGCGGCCCGGGAGGGGCCGGGGGAGGCTCGGGGGCCTCGGGGAGGCCGGGGACAGGTCCCGGAGAGGCTCCGGGGAGGCTGGAGACCGGTCCGGGAGAGGCCCCGGGGAGTCCGCGGGCAGGCCCGCGAGGGGCCCGAGAGGGGCCTGGAAAGGTCCCCGGAAAAAACTTCCCGGAAATCTCGGCCCGTGATGTCGAGAAGCCGTGGCCCGCTCCGTCCCAGAGGTGAACGCGCCCACAATGGGTCGCACCAGTACCGAGGAGAACCACCATGGCCAAGTACCTGCTGCTGAAGCACTACCGCGGCGCGCCCGACCCGGTGAACAACGTGCCGATGGACCAGTGGACGCCGGAGGAGATCTCCGAGCACATCCAGTACATGAACGACTTCGCGGCCCGGCTGGAGAAGTCCGGGGAGTTCGTGGACGGCCAGGCGCTCGCCCCCGAGGGGCAGTGGGTCCGCTACGACGGAGAGGGGCGTCCGCCGGTCACCGACGGACCGTTCGCGGAGACCAAGGACCTCATCGCCGGCTGGATGATCATCGACGTCGACAGCCAGGAACGCGCCGTCGAGCTGGCCGGGGAGCTGTCGGCCGCCCCCGGCGCCGGCGGCAGGCCGATCCACGAATGGCTGGAGGTCCGCCCGTTCCTGACCGCCCACCCCAACGTCACCGAGTGACCTCCACCATGGACGAGGCCCTGCTCCGGAGCCTCACACCGGGTGTGCTCGCCGTCCTCGTCCGCCGCGGAGCCGATTTCGCGGCGGCCGAGGACGCGGTGCAGGACGCGCTCGTCGAGGCCGTCCGCGTCTGGCCGGAGGAGACCCCGCGGGACCCCAAGGGCTGGCTGGTCACCGTGGCCTGGCGCCGGTTCCTCGACGCCACCCGCGCGGAGGCCGCCCGCCGCCGGCGCGAGGACCTGGTCGACGAGGAGCCGGCGGCGGGACCCGCCAGCGGCGTGGACGACACGCTCCAGCTCTACTTCCTGTGCGCCCACCCCTCCCTGACCCCGTCCTCCGCCGTCGCGCTCACCCTGCGCGCGGTGGGCGGACTCACCACCCGCCAGATCGCCCGCGCCTACCTGGTCCCCGAGGCGACCATGGCGCAGCGCATCAGCCGGGCCAAGCGCACCGTCTCCGGCGTGCGACTCGACCGGCACGGCGACGTCGCCACCGTGCTCCGCGTCCTCTACCTGGTCTTCAACGAGGGCTACTCCGGCGACGTCGACCTCGTCGCCGAGGCCATCCGGCTCACCCGGCAGCTCGCCGCTCAGGTCGATCACCCCGAGGTGGCGGGTCTCCTCGCGCTGATGCTGCTCCACCACGCCCGGCGCGCCGCCAGGACCGCCCCCGACGGGAGCCTCGTACCGCTGGCCGAGCAGGACCGGAGCCGTTGGGACACCCGGGCGATCGCCGAGGGCGTCGAGATCCTCCAGGCGGCCCTCGCCCGCGACCGGCTCGGCGAGTTCCAGGCCCAGGCCGCCATCGCCGCCCTGCACGCCGACGCGCGCACCGCCGAGGAGACCGACTGGGTGCAGATCGTCGAGTGGTACGACGAGCTCGCGCGGCTGACCGACAGCCCCGTCGTCCGGCTCAACCGCGCGGTGGCCGTCGGTGAGGCGGACGGACCGCGCGCGGGCCTCGCTGCGCTCGCCGAACTGGACGAGTCGCTGCCCCGCCACACCGCGGTGGCCGCCCACCTCCACGAACGCGACGGCGATCTGCCGAAGGCGGCACGGTTGTACGCGGAGGCCGCGCACAAGGCGTCCGACCTGGCCGAACGCGACCATCTGACCCGTCAGGCAGCCCGCCTCAACCACCGGCAGGGGCCCTGACGGAGGTGCCGCCGCCTGCCGCACACCCCTGGCCGACGTAGATCATCACGTGCTACGAAGAGGCATGCCTGTACACGAGGGATATGACGTCGTGATCGTCGGCGGAGGCCACAACGGACTGGTCGCCGCCGCCTATCTCGCCCGGGCCGGCCGGTCCGTGCTGGTGCTGGAGCGCCTCGGGAACACCGGTGGCGCCGCCGTCTCGACCCGGCCCTTCGCCGGGGTCGACGCGCGGCTCTCGCGCTACTCGTACCTGGTGAGCCTGCTGCCCCGGAAGATCGTGCGGGACCTCGGCCTCGACTTCCGGGTCCGGGGCCGGACGGTCTCCTCGTACACGCCCGTCGAGCGCGACGGGCGGCCCACCGGACTGCTCGTCGGCGGCGGCGAGCGTCGCACCCGCGAGGCCTTCGCCCGGCTGACGGGATCGGAGCGCGAGTACGAGTCCTGGCAGCGCTTCTACGGGATGACCGGCCGCGTCGCGCAGCGGGTGTTCCCGACGCTCACCGAACCGCTGCCCACCCGTGAGGAGTTGAGGGCGCGGATCGACGACGAGGACGCCTGGCGGATCCTCTTCGAGGAACCCGTCGGCAAGGCCGTCGAGGAGAACTTCGCCGACGACCTGGTGCGCGGGGTCGTCCTCACCGACGCGGTGATCGGCACCTTCGCCGACGCCCACGACCCCTCGCTGCGGCAGAACCGCTGCTTCCTCTACCACGTGATCGGCGGCGGCACGGGAGCCTGGGACGTGCCCGTCGGCGGCATGGGCGCCCTCACCGACGCGATCACCGGCGCGGCGCGCGCCGCCGGAGCCGTGATCCAGACCGGCCACGAGGTGCTGCGGATCGACACGGACGGCGAGTCCGCCGAGATCACGTATCGGACGGCCGAGGGCGAGGGGGTCGTCGCGGCCCGCCACGTCCTGGTGAACGCCTCCCCGCAGGAGCTCGCCCACCTCACCGGGGACGAGTCCCCGGAACCGGCGGAGGGCGCCCAGCTCAAGGTGAACATGCTGCTCAAGCGGCTGCCGAGGCTGCGCGACACCTCCGTCGACCCGCGCGAGGCGTTCTCCGGGACCTTCCACATCGCCGAGGGGTACGAGCAGCTGGCGGCCGCCCACGCCCAGGCCGCCGCCGGTGAGCTGCCCTCCGCGCCGCCGTCCGAGATCTACTGCCACTCGCTCACCGACCCCAGCATCCTTGGCCCCGAGCTGGTCGAGCGGGGATACCAGACCCTCACGCTCTTCGGCCTCCACACACCGGCGCGGCTCTTCGAGCGGGACAACGACTCCGTGCGCGAGGAACTGCTCAAGTCCACGCTGGCCCAGCTGGACGCCCATCTCGCCGAGCCGCTCGCCGACTGCCTGGCCACCGACGCGGACGGGCGGCCCTGCATCGAGGCGAAGACCCCGCTCGACCTGGAACGGGACCTGCGCCTGCCGGGCGGCAACATCTTCCACCGTGACCTCGCCTTCCCCTACGCCCAGGAGGGCACCGGCCGCTGGGGCGTGGAGACCCGGCACGCCAACGTGATGGTGTGCGGGGCCGGCGCGGTGCGCGGCGGCGGGGTGAGCGGGGTACCGGGCCACAACGCGGCGAAGGCGGTGCTGGAGTCCCTGGCCGGCACGGCCTAGAAACCGGACGGCGGGGCCCGGGGACTCCGGCCGCCCCGCCGTCAGTCCGCCGAGGGCTCCCAGCCCGCCGCCGCGATTCGCTCCGCGTCGGCGGGCCGGCGCTCGTCGAAGAGGACGCGGTCACCGGACTCGACCCGCAGTGCGTCGACGTAGGCGCCGCGGCCGACGTACAGCCGGTCGGTGGTGTACCGCCAGCGCAGCGTGAGGGCCGCCGCGCCCGGCAGATCCGCGCCGAGCGCGTGCCACACCCGCCCCGACCAGCCGGTGGCCGTCCCCGCGGGATGGTCCTCGGGTTCCTTCGACGGCCGCCGGGTCGTGAAGGGGACGGGCTGCCAGGTGGTGCCGCCGTCGGCGGAGGACTCCAGGAACAGGACGTCCGACCGGGGTTCGGTGTCCCACCACAGCGCGCAGCGCAGACGGGCCGGTCCCGCGGTGGTGTCGAGCGCGGGCAGCGTCAGCGTGGCCGTCGTCGCGCTCGCCATCCCGGAGAACCACGACGTACGGCCACGCGCCGGACGCACGGCGACGGCCCGCGCCAGATGGTTCCCGGCGGCGACCCGGGGAGCGGAGCCGGAACGCCAGGTACGCACGGGGTGGACGGAGTTGCCGAGGACGATCAGGAACGAATCGGTCGTCGGATCGAGGACGAGTGAGGTGCCGGTGAATCCGGTGTGGCCGGCGGTGCGCGGTGTCGCCATCGCGCCCATGTACCAATGCTGGTAGAGCTCGAAGCCGAGGCCGTGCTCGTCGCCGGGGAAGGCGGTGTTGAAGTCGGTGAACATCAGATCGACCGAGTCCGGCCGCAGGATGCGCGCGCTGCCGTAGGCGCCGCCGTTCAGCAGGGTGCGTCCGAGGACCGCGAGGTCCCAGGCGGTGGAGAAGACCCCGGCGTGACCGGCGACCCCGCCCAGCGCGTAGGCGTTCTCGTCGTGGACCTCGCCCCAGACGAGCCCCCGGTCAAGGCCCGACCAGGGCGCCCGCGCGTCCTCCGTGGCGGCGATGCCCGGCTTCCAGGAGGCGGGCGGGTTGTAGCGGGTGCGGTCCATGCCGAGCGGGCCGGTGATCCCGTCGCGCAGCAGGGTGTCGAGGCTCCGACCCGTGACCGTCTCCAGGACCAGCTGGAGCGAGATCAGGTTCAGGTCCGAGTACAGATAGGCCGTCCCCGGCGCGGCGACGGGCTTCTCGTCCCAGATGAGCCGCAGCTTGCCCTCGCGGGTCGGCGCCTTGTACAGCGGGAGCCAGGAGCGGAACCCGGAGGTGTGGGTCAGCAGTTGACGGATCGTCACGTCTTGCTTGCCGCCACCCGCGAACTCCGGGAGGTACGAGGCCACGGCGGCCTCCAGTTCCAGGGCGCCGCCCTCCAACTGCTGCACCGCGAGGATCGAGGTGAACAGCTTGGACACGGAGGCGAGGTCGTAGACCGTGTCGCCCGACGCCGGGATCTGCAGGTCGGCCGGGAACTCGACCCCGGAGTCCGTCCTCTCGTCGTACGCCGCGTAGCGCACGGCCATGCCGATCGGCTCGTGCAGGGCCACGGTGCCGCCGCGCCCGGCGAGCAGCACGGCACCGGCGTACCAGGGATGCTGGGGGGACGGGCCGAGGAACGCCCGGGCGTCGGCGACGAGTTGACGCAGGTGGCCGGCGAGCAGCCCGGCCTCCTGCGGGGTGCCGTGCCGCAGGGTCCGCCGGCCGTGCCCCGGCGCGGCCGCCGCCGGGCCCGCGGGGAAGGGGGCGAGGGCCACCGCCCCGCCCAGCGCCAGGACGCCCCGGCCCCACTGCCGGCGGGTCGGTCCGCGGCCCGCTCCGTCCGGTGTGCCCTGCGCCGGGTCCCGCACGCCTTCGGTCATCGGGAAGCCTCTCGCTCGCGTCGCCTGAAAGTATCTTTCCGGGTCTGCCGTGCCGAGTGGAACTTTCCCGTCAGCGCCCGGCGTGTCAACCCCGCCCGGGGCGGGCCGTGATATCTGACGGAGTATCAGAAAAGGCCTTCCCTCGTCCGGAGGTCTGCGGCATCCTGCGCCCATGCAGACGGAGCTGAGCAAGGAACTGGGAGTCGAGCACGCCATCTTCGGCTTCACGCCGTTCCCCGCCGTCGCCGCGGCCATCTCGCGCGCGGGCGGATTCGGCGTGCTCGGCGCGGTCCGCTACACCGCCCCGGAGGACCTGGAGCGCGACCTCGACTGGATCGAGGCGAACGTCGGCGGCAGGCCCTATGGCCTGGACGTCGTCATGCCCGCCAAGAAGGTCGAGGGCGTCAGCGAGGCCGACGTCGAGGCGATGATCCCCGAGGGCCACCGTCAGTTCGTCCGGGAGACCCTCGCCAAGTACGGCGTCCCCGAACTCGACGAGGGCGAGGCGTCCGGCTGGCGCATCACCGGCTGGATGGAACAGGTCGCCCGGGGCCAGCTCGACGTCGCCTTCGACTACCCGATCAGGCTCCTGGCCAACGCGCTGGGCTCACCGCCCGCCGACGTCGTCCGGCGCGCCCACGAGAAGGGCGTGCTCGTCGCGGCGCTCGCGGGCAGCGCCCGGCACGCGCGCAAGCACGCCGAGGCCGGCATCGACGTCGTCGTCGCCCAGGGCTACGAGGCGGGCGGGCACACGGGGGACATCGCCTCGATGGTGCTGACCCCCGAAGTCGTCGACGCCGTGGACCCGTTGCCCGTCCTGGCCGCCGGCGGCATCGGCAGCGGACAGCAGGTGGCCGCTGCCCTGAGCCTCGGCGCCCAGGGGGTGTGGCTCGGCTCCCTCTGGCTCACCGTGACCGAGGCCGACCTGCACTCCCCGGCCGTCACCCGCAAACTCCTCGCGGCCGGCTCCGGCGACACCGTCCGCTCGCGTGCCCTGACCGGCAAGCCCGCACGCCAGCTGCGCACCGAGTGGACCGACGCCTGGGACGACCCGCACGGGCCCGGAACGCTCCCGATGCCGCTCCAGGGACTCCTGGTGGCCGACGCCGTCTCCCGCATCCAGAAGTACGAGGTGGAGCCGCTGCTCGGCACCCCGGTCGGACAGATCGTCGGCCGGATGAACAGCGAACGCTCCGTCCAGGAGGTCTTCGACGACCTGACCCGGGGCTTCGAACGCGCCGTCGACCGCATCAACCGCATCGCGGGCAGGGGAGAGCAGGCATGACCACAGCACCCAACGGCTTCTGGGCCCAGGCCGCCGCGGACCCCGGGCGGATCGTCCTCGTCACCCCGGACGGCGAGGAGTGGACCGCCGGGCGCCTGCACGAGGCGTCCAACGCGCTCGTCCACGGGCTGCGGGCCGCGGGCCTCGAACGCGGCGACTCCTTCGCGGTCGTGCTGCCCAACGGGGTCGAGTTCCTCGTCGCCTACCTCGCCGCCTCGCAGGCCGGTCTCTATCTCGTCCCCGTCAACCACCACCTCGTCGGGCCCGAGATCGCCTGGATCGTCTCCGACTCGGGGGCCAAGGTCCTCATCGCCCACGAACGGTTCGCCGACGCGGCCCGCCACGCGGCCGACGAGGCGAAGCTGCCTCCTGCTCAGCGGTACGCCGTCGGCGAGGTCGAGGGTTTCCGCCCGTACGCCGAACTCCTCGACGGACGGCCCGGATCGGCGCCCGCCGACCGCACCCTCGGCTGGGTCATGAACTACACCTCGGGCACCACCGGCCGCCCCCGCGGCATCAGGCGCCCGCTGCCCGGCAAGCTCCCCGAGGAGTCGTACCTCGGCGGCTTCCTCGGGATCTTCGGCATCAGGGCCTTCGACGGCAACGTGCACCTCGTGTGCTCGCCGCTCTACCACACCGCGGTCCTCCAGTTCGCGGGCGCTTCCCTGCACATCGGCCACCGGCTGGTCCTGATGGACAAGTGGACGCCGGAGGAGATGCTGCGGGTCGTCGACGTCCACCGGTGCACCCACACCCACATGGTGCCGACCCAGTTCCACCGGCTCCTCGCCCTGCCCGACGAGGTGAAGGCCCGCTACGACGTCTCCTCGATGCGGCACGCCATCCACGGCGCCGCGCCCTGCCCCGACCATGTGAAACGGGCCATGATCGCGTGGTGGGGCGAATGCGTCGAGGAGTACTACGCGGCCAGCGAGGGCGGCGGCGCCTTCGCGACCGCCGAGGACTGGCTGAAGAAGCCCGGCACCGTCGGCAAGGCCTGGCCCATCAGCGAACTGGCCGTCTTCGACGACGACGGCAACCGGCTGCCGGCCGGTGAACTCGGCACCGTCTACATGAAGATGAGCACCGGCGGATTCTCGTACCACAAGGACGAGGGCAAGACCCGCAAGAACCGCATCGGCGACTTCTTCACCGTCGGGGACCTCGGCCTGCTCGACGAGGACGGCTTCCTCTTCCTCCGCGACCGCAAGATCGACATGATCATCTCGGGCGGGGTCAACATCTACCCGGCCGAGATCGAGGCGGCGCTGCTGTCCCACCCCGCCGTCGCCGACGCGGCCGCCTTCGGCATCCCGCACGACGACTGGGGCGAGGAGGTCAAGGCCGTGGTCGAGGCCGCGCCGGGCCACGAGGCCGGACCGGCGCTCGCCGCCGACATCCTCGCCCACTGCGAGCGGCAGCTCGCCGGCTACAAGCGGCCCAAGAGCGTCGACTTCATCGCCGCCATGCCCCGCGACCCCAACGGCAAGCTGTACAAGCGACGGCTGCGCGATCCCTACTGGGAGGGCCGCACCCGGGCGATGTGACCCGTCCGCCGCGCCACGGCGGCCGGCCCGCCCGCCCGGCCCGTCCGCCGCGCCACGGCGGCCCACCGCACTCACTTGACCTGGCCGTTGCGCGGATCGAGGATCACGTGCATGAAGCCTGGACACGGCAGTACGGTCGACGGGGTGCTGCGCCGCAGCGCCCGGCGCACACCGGCGCGGCGCGCCGTCGACTACCGAGAGCGCTCCTGGACGTACGCGGAACTGGACGAGGCCGTCTCCCGCGCGGCGACCGTCCTCCTGGATCAGGGGCTGTCCCCCGGGGACCGCGTGGGCGCCTACGGCCACAACTCGGACGCCTATCTGATCGGCTTCCTCGCCTGCGCCCGCGCCGGACTTGTCCATGTGCCGGTGAACCAGAACCTGACCGGCGACGACCTCGCCTACATCGTGGGCCAGTCGGGCAGCGCCCTGGTGCTGACCGACCCCGACCTCGCCGTCCGGCTCCCCGAGGGCACCCGGACCCTGCCGCTGCGCGACGCGGAGGACTCGCTGCTGCGGCGGCTGGAGGACGCACTCCCGTACGACGGTGAGGAGCCGCGGGCCGACACGCTCGTGCAGCTGCTCTACACCTCGGGCACCACGGCGCTGCCCAAGGGCGCGATGATGACGCACCGCGCCCTGGTGCACGAGTACCTGAGCGCGATCGCCGCCCTCGATCTGAGCGCCGGGGACCTGCCCGTGCACTCGCTGCCGCTGTACCACTCGGCGCAGATGCATGTGTTCCTGCTGCCCTACCTCGCCGTCGGCGCCTCGAACACCATCCTCGACGCACCGGACGCGGACCGGATCTTCGAGCTGATCGAGACGGGCCGCGCGGACAGCCTGTTCGCCCCGCCCACCGTGTGGATCGGCCTGTCGAACCGCCCCGACTTCGCCGAACGCGACCTGAGCGGGCTGCGCAAGGCCTACTACGGCGCCTCGATCATGCCGGTCCCCGTGCTGGAGCGGCTGCGCGAGCGGCTGCCGAAGCTCGCCTTCTACAACTGCTTCGGCCAGAGCGAGATCGGCCCGCTCGCCACCGTCCTCGGACCGGACGAGCACAAGGGCCGGATGGACTCCTGCGGACGTACCGTGCTGTTCGTCGACGCGCGGGTCGTCGACGAGGAGGGCGAGGACGTACCCGACGGCACCCCGGGCGAAGTCGTCTACCGGTCACCGCAGTTGTGCGAGGGCTACTGGGACAAGCCCGAGGAGACCGCCGAGGCGTTCCGTGACGGCTGGTTCCACTCGGGGGACCTCGCCGTGCGCGACGCCCACGGCTACTTCACCGTGGTGGACCGGGTGAAGGACGTCATCAACTCCGGTGGTGTCCTGGTCGCCTCGCGGCAGGTCGAGGACGCGCTGTACACGCACGGGTCGGTCGCCGAGGTGGCCGTCGTCGGACTCCCGGACGAGCGCTGGATCGAGGCCGTCACCGCGGTCGTCGTCCCCCGCGGCGAGGTCACCGAGGACGAACTGATCGCCCACGCGCGCGAGAAGCTCGCCCACTTCAAGGCGCCCAAGCGGGTCCTGTTCGTGGACGAGCTGCCCCGCAACGCCAGCGGGAAGATCCTCAAGCGCGAACTGCGCGACCGGTTCGGCCGGGTGTAGCGGACAGGGCCGCGGGGGTGTCAGGTACCCCGCGGCCCCGCCCGCGTCGGTCAGGCACGCGGTCGCAGGTCCACGATCCGCTTCAGCTTGCCCACCGACCGTTCCAGGGACTCCGGTTCGACGATCTCCACCGTGACGGAGACACCGATCCCGTCCTTGATGCCCGCCGTGATCGCCCGCGCAGCCGCCTCGCGCGCCTCCGGAGTCGCACCTGACCGGGCCTCCGCCCGGACCGTGAGCGCGTCGAGACGGCCCTCGCGGGTCAGCCGGAGCTGGAAGTGCGGGGCGACCCCCGGCGTCCGCAGCACGATCTCCTCGATCTGCGTCGGGAAGAGGTTGACCCCGCGCAGGATGACCATGTCGTCGCTGCGTCCGGTGATCTTCTCCATCCGGCGGAAGACCCGCGCCGTCCCGGGCAGCAGCCGGGTCAGGTCCCGGGTCCGGTAACGGATGACGGGCATGGCCTCCTTGGTGAGCGAGGTGAAGACCAGCTCGCCCTCCTCGCCGTCCGGCAGCACCTCACCGGTGATCGGGTCGACGACCTCCGGGTAGAAGTGGTCCTCCCAGATGTGGAGACCGTCCTTGGTCTCCACGCACTCCTGGGCGACACCGGGACCGATGACCTCGGAGAGTCCGTAGATGTCGACCGCGTCGATCGCGAACCGCTCCTCGATCTCGCGGCGCATCTCCTGCGTCCATGGCTCCGCCCCGAACACCCCGACCCGCAGCGAGGTGCCCCGCGGGTCCACGCCCTGGCGCTCGAACTCGTCGAGCAGGGTCAGCATGTACGACGGGGTCACCATGATGATCTCGGGCTTCAGGTCCTGGATCAGCTGCACCTGGCGGGCCGTCATGCCCCCGGACGCGGGGATCACCGTACAGCCGAGGCGTTCCGCTCCGTAGTGGGCGCCTAGGCCGCCCGTGAACAGGCCGTAGCCGTAGGCGATATGGACCTTGTCGCCGGGCCGGCCGCCCGCCGCGCGGATCGAACGGGCCACCATGTCCGCCCACATGGACAGGTCGTTCTCCGTGTAGCCGACGACCGTGGGCCGCCCGGTCGTCCCGCTGGACGCGTGCAGGCGCCGGATCCGGTCCTGCGGCACCGCGAACATCCCGTACGGGTAGTTCTCCCGCAGGTCCGCCTTCACCGTGAACGGGAACCGGGCGAGGTCGGCGAGCGAACGGCAATCCTCGGGGCGCAGCCCGGCCTTGTCGAAGGACTCCCGGTAGAAGGGCACGTTCTCGTACGCGTGCCGCAGCGAGGCGCGCAGCCGCTCCAGCTGAAGGGCCCGCAGTCCGTCCGGGTCCAGCCGCTCGCCCGCGTCGAGCAGGCCCTTCGAGTCCGTCGAGCCCGCCATCGCGCCCTCTCCCTCGCCAACCGCACATATCAGGCGACCGATCATTCGGTCGTTCTGTTCCGGACAGTAATTCAGGTGCCCGCCGTCAGTGCAAGGGGTCGGCGGAGCTTTTTGCCGGATTCGAGCCGGACTCCCTGGTCAGCGCACCAGGGCGGGGCGCTTCGGATCGAATTCCCAATCCGGGACGAGGTGACGCATGGCGACCGCGTCGTCACGGGCGCCGAGCGCCTCCTTCCGATACAGATCGTGCGCCTCCAGCAGCCGGTCCATGTCCAGCTCGACGCCCAGCCCGGGGGCGTCGGGAAGCGCGATCTCGCCGTCCACGATCCGCGGCGGCGCGACCGTGAGCCGCTCCAGGCCCTCCTGCCAGATCCAGTGGGTGTCGAGGGCGTTGTACGGGCCCGGGGCGGCGGCACCGCAGTGGGTGACCATGGCGAGCGAGATGTCGAAGTGGTTGTTCGAGTGGCAGCCCCAGGTCAGACCCATCGCGTTGCACAGCTGGGCCACGCGCACCGAGCCCCGCATGGTCCAGAAGTGCGGGTCGGCGAGCGGGATGGACACCGACTGGAGCGCCAGCGCGTGGGTGAGCTGGCGCCAGTCCGTGGCGATCATGTTGGTCGCCGTCGGCAGCCCCGTCGCCCGGCGGAACTCGGCCAGGACCTCCCGGCCCGAGTAGCCGTCCTCGGCGCCGCAGGGGTCCTCGGCGTAGGCGAGCGTGCCGACCAGCGGCCCGCACAGCTCGACCGCCTCCCGCAGCGACCAGGCGCCGTTGGGGTCGAGGGTCACCCGCGCCTCGGGGAAACGCTCCTTCAGCGCCCGTACGGCCCGGACCTCCTCGGCGCCCTCCAGGACCCCGCCCTTCAGCTTGAAGTCGCGGAAGCCGTACAGCGCGTGGGCGGCCTCGGCCTGCCGGACGATCGCGCCGGGGGTGAGCGCCTCCTCGTGCCGCAGCCGGTACCAGTCGACGTCCGAGCCGCTCTCGCGGACGTAGGGCAGATCCGTGCGGTCCGGGTCGCCGACGAAGAAGAGATAGCCCAGCACCCGCACCCGGTCGCGCTGCACTCCGTCGCCGAGGAGGGCCGCGACCGGTACGTCGAGATGCCGGCCCAGCAGGTCGAGCAGGGCCGACTCGACGGCGGTGACGGCGTGGACGGTCGTGCGCAGATCGAAGGTCTGGGCGCCGCGGCCGCCCGCGTCCCGGTCGCCGAAGCGCTTCCCGATCTCGCGCAGGACGCGCTGGTAGTCCCCGACCTTCGCCCCGAGGACGAGCGGCCCGGCGTCCCGCAGGGTCCGGGTGATGCTCTCCCCGCCCGGCACCTCGCCGAGCCCGGTCCGCCCCTCCGAGTCCTTGAGGACCAGGACGTTGCGGGTGAACCAGGGACCGTGGGCGCCCGACAGGTTCAGCTCCATGCAGTCCCGCCCGGCGACGGGATAGACGGAGAACTCGGTGATCGTCGGCTGGTGACGCTGCATCACAATCCTTGTGCGAGAGGGACGATGGGGGCGGAGTCGGGGGCCCGGGGGCGACGGCGGCGGCCCGGGCCGCACCCCGCCGGGACGGGTTCCTTCCAGGTGTCTCAGGTGGCCCGGCGCGTGGCGCCGACGAGGGCCAGTCCGGTGTCGAGGATCCGCTCCAGGGCGGCCAGATCGGCCGGTCCCGGGTCGGTGAGCGGGGCGCGCACCGGGCCGACGGGCAGGCCTCGCAGCCGGGCGGCGGCCTTGACGAGCGAGACGGCGTAGCCGGGCACCCGGTCGCGCAGCTCGACGAGGGGGACGTAGAAGTCGCGCAGGAGCTTGTTCACCGTCGCCTCGTCGCCGTCGCGCAGGGCGGTGAAGAAGGCGCCGGCGATCTCGGGGGCGAAGGCGTGGACGGCCGACGAATAGGCGGGGACGCCGACGGTGGCGTACGCGCGGGCCTGGATCTCGGCGGTGGCGGCCCCGTTGAAGAACAGGAAGCCGTCGGGCGCCGCGAGGGTGAGACGCTGGAGCCGGTCGAGGTCGCTGTGCCCGTCCTTGAGCCCGATCACGCCCGGGATCGCGGCGACGGACCGCAGTCCCTCGGGGGTGAAGGCGACCGGGCCGCGCTGGTAGGCGATCAGCGGCAGCCGGGTGCCGGCGGCGATCCGGCGCAGCTGCTCGACCAGACCCGCCTCGGGGGCCTCGACGAGATAGTGGGGCAGCACGAGGAGGGCGTCCGCGCCGGCCTCCTCCGCGATCCGGGCGAAGCGCAGCGCCTGCGCCCAGCCGTAGCCGGTGCCCGCGACGACGGGGACGCGGCCCTTCGCGACCTCGACCGTCGCCGCGACGACCTCGCGGTACTCGTCCTCGTCCAGCGCGCTGAACTCGCCGGTCCCGCAGGCGGGGAACACCGCGCCCGGGGCCGTGGCCAGCCGCCCGCCCAGATACGACCTGTACCCCTCCGGATCGAGGCGGCCGTCCTCCGTGAAGCTCGTGAGCGGGAACGACAGCACCCCGCCCGCCATGCCGTCCCGCAGCCGCTGGACCACGCCGTCCGGATCCGCGCCGAACCCTGCCATGAGTCTCATCCCTGTATGCAGACGCTGTCTATGTATGCGAACTCAGGTTAGATTCGTGAATCCCTGAGGTCAATGGGCGGCGCGCCGCCGATCAGGTGCCGGGCGGCCGTCGCGGGTGCCCGCACAGCACGACGGGCCCGCTGCCGGAGAGGCTGCGGGCCCGTCGTTTCGGGTGTCTGCGTCCGCCGCTGGGGCGGGATCTCCGCGGGCGCGGAGAGGGTGCTGCCGGTCGCGGAGGCGTCAGTGGGAGGCGCTGGAGGTCACCGTGCCGGCTGCGAGCGCGTCAGTGGGAGGTGGAGGTCACCGCGCCCGGCTGCGAGCCGTACGCCGTCATGAAGCGGTCGCGGAACTTGTTCATCGCCCACTCCGGAGCGTTCGCCGCGGGCTTGAGGCCCTCCGTCCAGCCCCAGTCGGAGATGCGGTCCAGCACCTTCGGGTCACGGGCCACGATGGTCACGGGCACGTCCCGGTTGGAGGTGCCCCCGGTGACCGTCGGGACGGGCTGGTGGTCGCCGAGGAACACGAGGACGGTGTTGTCGTCGCCGTAGCGCTGGACCCACTGGGTCAGGCTGTCCAGGGAGTACTGGATCGCCTTGCGGTACTCGGTCCGCACCCGCTTCGAGCTCTTCCAGACCTCCGTCGGGTTCGTCCCCTCCTTCTTGATCTTGTAGAAGACCTTGCCGTCCCCGAGGTCCTTCCAGTCGATCATGTGGGCGATCGGGGACCAGGGGTTGTGGCTGGAGGCGAGGATGATCTCCGCCATGATCGGGTCACGGTTCTTCTTGCCGTGCTCCAGCTTCTGGAAGGCCTCCAGGCTGAACTGGTCCGGCACCGGCGTCCAGCTGAAGTACGGGCCCTGGTAGCCGAGATGGGTCGAGTCGTAGATGTGGTCGAGGCCGAAGTACTTGCCCTCGGGCCAGGGCTTCCGCACGCCCGGGACGACGCCGACCGTGCGCCAGGCGCCGGTCTTCTGGAAGTAGCTCGTCAGGGTCGCGCGGTCACTGGTGGTCAGGGAGCGGTACCGCTGCTGGTTCTTGACCCACGTGCCGGACAGGAACGTCGAGTGCGCCAGCCAGCTGCCGGCGCCCGTCACGGGCGACCTGAGCCAGCCGCTGCGCGCCGAGAAGCCGGCCGCCTTGAGCCGGGCGTTGCCTTCCGTGAGCGTCGCGTCGACCTCCGGTCCCATCGACGGATCGTCGATGGCCACCCGGCCGTAGCTCTCGATGAACGTGAGCATCACGTCCTTGCCGCGCAGCCCGGTCAGCAACTGGTCGGACGGGGTGTGGGCGAAGGCGTCGACGGCCATCTGCTTCTTGTAGACGTCGGCGTCGCCGAGACCGTCGCGGACGTACTTCACCCGGTTGGAGAGGTACGTGGCGTAGCCCTTGGTGGCGAAGGTGACACCGCCGAACTGCACGCCCAGGGTGAAGCAGGCGACCCAGGCGACGCCCAGGACGAGCGTGGTGCGCACGGCCGCGGTGCGGTGCCGGGCCAGCGCGCTCGCCAGCCTCATCGTCGCGAGCACGCTCAGCGCGAGCACGGCGACGACCAGGACGATCACCCCGACGATCGCGAGTATCTCGCCCGAGTGCCCGAAGGAGTCCTTCACCCAGTCCGCCCCGTCGCTCAGCAGCACCCAGTCGAAGACCAGGTCGAAGGGCCGGGCCAGGGTCTGCCGGAAGCCCATGTCGAGGCACTTGAGGATCGCGGACAGCCCGAGGACCACCCCGAGGACCCCGGCCGTGATCCGGCGCGCCCTGGCGGGCAGCACGAGCAGGACGGCCGCGAGGAAGATCCCCTCGACCGGGAGGCGGAAGAACGCCTGGACGGACATCCAGTCGAGGCGGTTGGGCACGATGAGGACGGTGACCACCAGCGCGGCGGCCAGAACGGTGGTGACCGCCCCGACGACCCGAGCGGCCCGGGGGTAGCGCCGCCGCCAGCCGAACAGGCCGGGGCGGGGGGCGGCGGGGCCGGTGCTCGTGGCGGGGGCCGTGGTGTCGGCGCCCGCGTCCCCGGGTGCTTCCGCGTCGAAGGGCGCGTCCGCGGGGGTGGGCGTGTCCGCGGGTTCAGGTGCGGGCGCGGGTTCGGCTTCCTCCGCGGGCGCCGGTTCGGCGGGGTGCTCGTCCTCGGCGGCGTGCGGGGTGCCGGGGGCGTCGTCGTCGGGGGTGTCCGAGGCGGTGGGTCCGTCTCCGGCCGGGGAGTCGGCGCCGGTGGGTTCGGCGCCGGCGGGTTCGGCGCCGGCGGCGGTCGCGGCGGGGAGTCCGGCCGCTTCCTTGTCGTCGCCGGGGAGGCCGGGGCGCGGGACGGTGACTCGGCCGTCGGTGCCGGTGCCGGTGCTGGTGCCGACAGCGGGAGCGGTGCCGGACTCGGTGTCGCTTTCGGGGTGCGGGGGAGCGGGTTCGTCGTCGGCGGGGGCGGGGGACGCCGGGGGTTCGTTCCCGGCGGTGGCCCGCGAGACGGCTGCCTCGTCCTCGGCCGCGCCGTGGGACACGGCGGGTTCGTCGTCGGCGGCCGCCTCCTCGGCGCGCTCGCCCGGCGGCTCCTCGGCGTCGGCACCGGTGCCGACGCCGGTGCCGACGCCGGTGCCGGAAGCCGTCACGGCCCGCTCGCCCGTCCCGGAGTCCCCTGGGGTCTCGTCCGTCGCCGGTGCGTCGGGGGCCGGACCCGCGTCGGCATCCGGCAGTTGACGAGGAGGCGTGTGGTGCGACACCCGAAGGTCCTTCCGTACGTAACCCGGTGCTGGTGCGACGGCGGTTCGTTCCGTCATCCCCCATACGGCCGGCCGTCACCTCACGTTCAAGGCGGGGCCGACCGCGCACAGAGTACGTCGCCGGAATTCACCGGTGGACGCCGGTGGTACCCGGGGATCCCGGCGGGGCCTACCGGTCCGCCTCCACCGCCACCTCACGCGCCCAGCGGTAGTCCGCCTTGCCGCTCGGCGACCGCTGGATGGAGTCGGCGACGACCAGTTGGCGCGGGACCTTGTACCCGGCGAGCCGGGTACGGCAGTGCGTCTGGATGTCGTCGAGGGACGGCCGAGGCGCGCCCTCGCGGAGCTGGACGACGGCCGCCACGTGGTTGCCCCACCTCGGGTCGGGCACTCCGGCCACCAGCGCGTCGTACACGTCCGGATGCGACTTCAGGGCCTGTTCGACCTCTTCGGGGTAGACCTTCTCGCCGCCGGTGTTGATGCACTGCGAGCCCCGGCCGAGGACCACGACGACACCCTCTTCGTCCACCGTGGCCATGTCGCCGAGCAGCACCCAGCGCTCGTCGCCCCTGCGGAAGAACGTCTCGGCGGTCTTCTTCGGGTCGTTGTAGTAGCCGAGGGGCACATGGCCGCGCTGCGCGACCCGCCCCGGTTCGCCCACCGCGACCGGCTCGTACGTCACCGGATCCACCACCTGGGTACGGGCGTTCACCCGGATGCGGAAGCCGCGCTCGGGGCCGGAGTCGGCGGTCGCGGTGCCGTTGAAGCCGGACTCGGAGGAGCCGAAGTTGTTGAGGAGCATCACGTTCGGGACGAGCGCCTGGAACTGCTCGCGCACGGTGTCCGACATGATCGCGCCGGACGAGGACACGCTGAACAGCGCCGAACAGTCCGTACCCTTCAACGGCCCGCCGAGCGCGTCGATCAGGGGCCGCAGCATCGCGTCGCCGACCAGCGACACACTGGTCACCTTCTCCTTCGCGATCGTCCGCAGCACCTCCTCGGGGACGAACTTGCGGTGGATCACCACGCGTTGGCCGAAGTTGAAGGCGATGAACGCGGTGAGCGTCGAGGTGCCGTGCATCAGCGGGGGAGTGGGGAAGAAGGTGATCCCGGCCCCGCCGGCCGCGACGCGTTCGGCGAGCTCCTGCGGTTTCGTGACCGGATCGCCGGTCGGGGCGCCGCCGCCGAGACCGGCGAAGAAGAGGTCCTCCTGCCGCCACATCACGCCCTTGGGCATCCCCGTCGTGCCGCCGGTGTAGATGATGAACTGGTCGTCCGCCGATCGCGCGGGAAAGCCGCGCAGCGGTGAGCCGGCGGCCTCGGCGTCACCGAACTCCACCACGTCCGGCGCGGCGGGGACGTCCCGCGCGCTCCCGGCAGGCTCGGAGCCGGCCGTGCCTCCGGCCTGGGCCGCGTCGCCTTCGGGCCGGGCGGCGCCACCCACCCGTACGAGGTGCCGCAGCCGCGGCGCCCGCGGCCGGGCCGCGGCCACCCGCTCGGTGAACTCCGCGTCGAAGACCAGCGCCACCAGGTCGGCGTCCTGGTACAGATACGCCAACTCGTCCTCGACGTAGCGGTAGTTGACGTTGACCGGCACGATCCGCGCCTTCAGACAGGCCAGAATCGTCTGGAGGTACTCGACGCCGTTGTACAGATGCAGGCCCAGGTGCTCGCCGGGGCGGATGCCGCTGTCGATCAGATGGTGCGCGATCCGGTTGGCGGCCGCGTCCAGCTGCGCGTACGTCAGTCGGCGTTCCGCGCCCGTGCCCGGGTGGTCGAGGTAGACGAGGGCCTCACGGTCCGGGACCACGTCGACGACCGACTCGAACAGGTCGGCAAGGTTGTACTCCACCGTTCCTCCTGACCGTGCACGTCCGTGGCGACTGCCCCCGGAGCGCGTCCAGCCCCGGACCCGACGGTCATCAGAGCAAAGCCCGATCCAAGTGGGAAGGGTCCCGGCAGAAGAAATCTGACTGCCTGTCAGAAAACCCTTGTACTGGCTCGACGCCTCCTGCAACCTGTTCTCGCATCCGAGACGGGAGGACGGCTATGGGTGGTACGGAACACCTCACCGTGCAGCGCGAAGGCGCCACACTGGTGCTCACGCTCAACAGGCCCGAGGCCAGGAACGCGCTCTCGCTGCCGATGCTGGTCGGCCTGTACGACGGCTGGATCGAGGCCGACGAGGACGACACGGTCCGCTCGATCGTGCTCACCGGCGCCGGCGGCGCCTTCTGCGCCGGGATGGACCTCAAGGCGCTGGCGGGCAGGGGCATGGAGGGCGAGCAGTACCGGGACCGGCTCAAGGCCGACCCCGACCTGCACTGGAAGGCCATGCTGCGCCACCACCGGCCGCGCAAGCCGGTGATCGCGGCCGTCGAGGGACCCTGCGTCGCGGGCGGCACCGAGATCCTCCAGGGCACCGACATCCGGGTCGCCGGAGCCGGGGCCACCTTCGGGCTCTTCGAGGTCAGACGCGGACTGTTCCCCATCGGCGGCTCGACGGTCCGGCTCCAGCGCCAGATTCCCCGCACCCACGCCCTCGAGATGCTCCTCACCGGCCGCGCCTACACCGCCCAGGAGGCCGCGGCCGTCGGGCTGGTCGGCCATGTGGTGCCGGACGGCACGGCGCTGGAGAAGGCGCTCGCCGTGGCGGAGCAGATCAACGCCTGCGGGCCGCTCGCCGTCGAGGCCGTCAAGGCGTCCGTGTACGAGACCGCCGAGCTCACCGAGACCGAGGGCCTCGCCGCCGAACTGCGGCGCGGCTGGCCGGTCTTCGACACCGCCGACGCCAAGGAAGGCTCCCGCGCCTTCGCCGAGAAGCGCCCGCCCGTCTACCGGCGCGCCTGAACCGCAAGCCCGGCCCCGGACACGTCCCGTCCGCCCCGCGGACACGGCACGTCCGGCCGTTGGAAGGAGACATCCGGGATGCCCGAAGTCCTCAAAGCCCCCCTCGTCGTCGAGTTCCCCTTCACCCGCTCGCTCGGCCCCGTGCAGAGCGCCTTCCTCACGGGCCTGCGCGAACAGGTCGTCCTCGGCGTGCGGACCACCGACGGACGCACCCTCGTCCCGCCCGTCGAGTACGACCCCGTCACCGCCGAGGAGATCCGCGACCTCGTCGAGGTCGCCCCGACCGGCACCGTCACCACCTGGGCCTGGAACCACGAACCCCGCCGGGGCCAGCCCCTCGCCACCCCCTTCGCCTGGGTGCTGGTCCGGCTCGACGGAGCCGACACCGCCCTGCTGCACGCCCTCGACGCCCCCGGCCCCGACTCGGTGCGCACCGGCATGCGCGTCCGCGTCCGCTGGGCCCCCGAACGCTCCGGCGCGATCACCGATATCGCCTGCTTCGAACCGTACGACGGCCCCGCCGCCGAACCCGCGGGCCACGACGGCGACTTCGAGGACATGGTCACCGGGATCGTCGCCCCCGCACGGCTCGACTACGTCTACTCGCCGGGCCGTGCCCAGAGCGCCTACATCGCGGGCCTCGCCCAGCGGCGGACCCTCGGCGAACGCTGCCCCTCCTGCCGCAAGGTGTACGTCCCCTCCAGGGGAGCCTGCCCCACCTGCGGGGTGGCCACCGCCGAACAGGTCGAGGTCGGCCCGCGCGGCACCGTCACCACGTACTGCATCGTCAACATCAAGGCGAAGAACCTCGACATCGAAGTGCCCTACGTCTACGCGCACATCGCCCTCGACGGCGCCGGCCTCGCGCTGCACGGCCGGATCGGCGGCATCCCCTACGACGAGGTCCGGATGGGCCTGCGCGTCGAACCCGTGTGGTCCGAGGACGGCCGTTACCCCGACCACTACCGGCCCACCGGGGAACCGGACGCGGACTACGAGACGTACAAGGAGATGCTGTAGATGCGGCCCATCAGGGACATCGCCGTCGTCGCGTTCGCGCAGAGCGACCACCGGCGCACCTCCGACGAGCTCTCCGAGGTGGAGATGCTCCTCCCCGTCCTGCACGAGGTCCTCGACCGGACGGGCCTGAAGGCCGGTGACATCGGCTTCACCTGCTCCGGCTCCACCGACTACCTCGCCGGCCGCGCCTTCTCCTTCACCATGGCGCTCGACGGCGTGGGCGCCTGGCCCCCGATCTCGGAGTCCCACGTCGAGATGGACGGCGCCTGGGCGCTGTACGAGGCCTGGACCAAACTGCTCACCGGCGACGCCGACACCGCGCTCGTCTACTCCTACGGCAAGTCCTCGCCCGGCTCCGTGCGCGACGTGCTGACCCGACAGCTCGACCCCTACTACGTGGCCCCGCTGTGGCCCGACTCGGTCGCCCTCGCCGCGCTCCAGGCACGCGCCCTCGTCGACGCGGGCGAGACCGACGAACCCGAACTGGCGACGATCGCCGCCCGCAGCCGGGCCTCCGCCGCCACCAACCCCCATGCCCAGCTCCGGGGTCCGGTGCCGCACGGCGACCATCTCGTACGCCCCCTGCGCACCGGCGACTGCCCGCCCATCGGCGACGGCGCCGCCGCCGTGATCCTCGCCGCCGGGGACCGGGCCCGCGAACTGTGCGAACGCCCCGCCTGGATCCGGGGCATCGACCACCGCATCGAGGCCCACTCCCTCGGCGTGCGCGACCTCACCGACTCACCCTCCACCCGGCTCGCCGCCGAACGGGCGGGCGCCTTCGACCGGCCCGTCGACACGGCCGAGCTGCACGCCCCCTTCACCTCCCAGGAAGTCGTCCTGCGCAAGGCGCTGCGGCTCGGCGACGACGTGCGCGTCAACCCCTCGGGAGGCGCCCTCGCCGCCAACCCGATCATGGCCGCTGGGCTCATCCGCATCGGCGAGGCCGCGGCACGCGTCCACCGCGGGGAGTCCGACCGGGCGCTCGCCCACGCGACCTCCGGCCCCTGCCTCCAACAGAACCTGGTCGCCGTACTCGAGGGGGACGCCCGATGAGCAAGGAGCCCGTGGCCGTCGTAGGCATCGGCCAGACCAAACACGTGGCGGCACGCCGGGACGTGTCCATCGCCGGACTCGTCCGCGAGGCCGCCCTGCGCGCCCTCGCCGACGCCGAGCTGACGTGGGCCGACATCGACGCCGTCGTCATCGGCAAGGCGCCCGACTTCTTCGAGGGCGTCATGATGCCCGAGCTCTACCTGGCCGACGCCCTCGGCGCGACCGGGAAACCGATGCTCCGGGTGCACACGGCGGGCTCCGTCGGCGGCTCGACGGCCCTCGTCGCCACCAACCTCGTCGCCGGCCGCGTCCACGGAACGGTCCTCACCCTCGCCTACGAAAAACAGTCCGAATCCAACGCGATGTGGGGCCTGTCCCTGCCCGTTCCCTTCCAGCAGCCGCTGCTCGCCGGCGCGGGCGGATTCTTCGCCCCGCACGTGCGCGCCTACATGCGGCGCACCGGCGCCCCCGACGCCGTCGGCTCGCTCGTCGCCTACAAGGACCGCCGCAACGCGCTGAAGAACCCGTACGCGCACCTCCACGAGCACGACATCACCCTGGAGAAGGTCCAGGCCTCGCCCATGCTCTGGGACCCCATCCGCTACTCGGAGACCTGCCCCTCCTCCGACGGGGCCTGCGCGATGGTCCTCACCGACCGCGCGGGAGCGGCCCGTTCACCGCGCCCGCCCGCCTGGATGCACGGCGGCGCGATGCGCAGCGAACCGACCCTCTTCGCCGGCAAGGACTTCGTGTCCCCGCAGGCCGGCAAGGACTGCGCGGCCGACGTGTACCGCCAGGCCGGCATCGCCGACCCCCGCCGCGACATCGACGCCGTCGAGATGTACGTGCCCTTCTCCTGGTACGAGCCCATGTGGCTGGAGAACCTCGGCTTCGCCGACGAGGGCGAGGGCTGGAAGCTCACCGAGTCGGGGGTGACCGAACTGGAGGGCGACCTGCCCGTCAACATGTCGGGCGGTGTCCTGTCCACCAATCCGATCGGCGCCTCCGGCATGATCCGCTTCGCCGAGGCGGCCCTCCAGGTCCGCGGCCAGGCCGGAGAACACCAGGTCGACGGGGCCCGCCGGGTCCTCGGGCACGCCTACGGGGGCGGATCCCAGTTCTTCTCGATGTGGCTGGTCGGCACCGAGCCGCCCACGTCCTGACGCCCTCCCCCTCACATGGCCTGTGCGCGGCACGGACCGATCGCTAGGCTGGCCGCGGACGACGAACCGGGAGGAGCAGGACGTGGCCGAGAGCACCATCGAGCAGCACCCGCTCGCGGGCTGGGACAAGCCGGAGCTGGACCTCAGCAACGCAGACTGGCAGTCCAGCAGCCGAGGGCGGGGCGATGTCCAGATCGCCTTCGTCGAGGGCTTCATCGCGATGCGCAACAGTGGCCGCCCCCAGAGCCCTTCCCTGATCTTCACCCCCGCCGAGTGGGGGGCGTTCGTATCGGGGGCCCGCGAGGGGGAGTTCGACCTGACCTGAACCGACGGCCACCGGACCCCGCCCCGACCGGCGCACGGAGGGGCGGCGGCCCGGCCCGCCGCCCCGGAGGCCGCCCGCCGTCCGGCCCTCGCGCGACCCCGCCGTCGCCCGAAAGGTTCCGGCCGTGAGCACGTCCGAACGGGCTGCCCCGTGGCTGATCGGGGCGTACGCTGAGGTGCCTGAACGTCACGGTGCGCATCCGCTCCCCGCGCGGACGCGTCATCGTGACAGGGGGTGATCATGGGGCAACGCAGCCTTCGAAGCCGTCGGACGCTCTTCGAGCGCGAGAGTGAACTCTCCGCCGCCGACGAGGCGTTGAGCGACCTGGTCGGCCTGCGCCGGGAGCCCGGCGAGCCGCCGGGCCGCCCCCGCGGCGCGCTGCTCGCCTTCGCCGGACGCGCCGGCATCGGCAAGACCACCCTCCTCGGCGAGGTCCGAAGGCGTTCGGCGGCCAAGGGCTGCACCGTGCTCAGCGCGCGCGGCGGAGAACAGGAGCAGCGGGTCGCCTTCCACGTCGCCCGACAGCTCCTCCAGCCCCAGCTCGCCGGATTCTCCGAGGCCGAACTCCGCGCCTCGCTGGGCAGTTGGTACGCCATCGTCGGCCCCGCCCTCGGCCTCTGCGCCCCCTCCGAAGGCGCCCCTCCCGACCAGCAGGGTCTGCGTGCCGGACTCGACTGGGTCCTCACCCACCTCGCCGTGCAGCGCGCCCCCATGGTGCTCCTGCTGGACGACGCGCACTGGGCCGACGCCGAATCGCTCAGCTGGCTCGCCGCGTTCGCGCCCCGCGCCGAGCAACTCCCGCTGCTGCTCGTCGTCGCCTACCGCCCCGACGAACTCCCCGAACACGCCGACGCGTTCAGGGAACTGCCCGGCCGGGCCGGACAGCGGCCCATCGGCCTCGAACCGCTCAGCGCCGCCGCCGTCGCCCGGCTCGTCCGCGAGGACCTCGGCACCCAGGCCGACGACGCCTTCTGCCGCGAATGCTGGGCGGTCACCGCGGGCAACCCCTTCGAGGCCGTGGAACTGACCGCCAAGGTCCTCGACCGCGGCCTGACCCCGACCGAGGACGGCGCGCACCTCCTGCGCGACCTCGCCGCCGCCGTCAAGGGCCACGGCATCGTCGCCCGCCTCGAACGCCTCGGCACCGCCACCGTCCGCTTCGCCTGGGCCTGCGCGGTGCTCGGCACCGAGATCCGCCCGGCGCTCGCCGCCGCCGTCGCGGGCCTCGGCTCCGAGGAGGCCGCCGACGCCGCCGACGCCCTGCGCATCGCCCGCATCCTGACCGGAGCCGACCCCCTCGAATTCGTCCACCCGCTGATCGCCACCGCCGTCTACCGCGACATCCCCGGCAGCGTCCGCGTCGCCCTGCACGGCCAGGCCGCCTGGTGCGTGATCGACGAGGGCCTCGGCCCGGCCGCCGCCGCCCGCCACCTCATGGAGACCCACCCCGACGGCGACACCTGGATCGTCCAGCAGCTGCGCGCCGCGGCCCGCGAGACCCAGCGCGCCGGAGCCCCCGAGGCGGCCCGCAGCTACCTCGCCCGCGCCCTGCGCGAACCCCCGCCCTTCGAGGACCGCGCCGCCGTCCTGTACGAACTGGGCTGCGCGTCCCTGCTCACCGAGCCGACGAACACCGTCAACCACCTGCGCGCCGCCCTCGAGGAGCCGATCACCGACCCCGAGCTGCGGCACAACATCGTCTACCGGCTCTCCCAGGTGCTCGCCCACAGCGACCGTCTCGCCGAGGCATCCGAGACCCTCGCCCGCGAGATCCCGGTCACCGGCGACGCCCGGGTCCGGCTGCGCATGCAGTCCGAGCAGTTCATGTGGGACGCCTTCCGCGCCGACGAACCCGACTCGCCCGCCCGCTCCCGGCGGCTCGCCCGTCTCGCCGACCGGCTCACCGGCCACGACCTCACCGAGCGCTATGTGATCGGCCTGCGCGCCTGGGACGCCACCCTGCGCGGCGAACCCGCCCCCGTCGCCCTCCACCACGCCGAGCGCGCCCTCGCCGGCGGCCTCGGCTGGGCCGAGGCCGACCGCGGCTTCGAGGTCCCCGTCCTGGTCGCCATGACCTTCATGTACGCCGACCGCCCGGGCCGGACCGAGGAACTGTTCGCCACCGGGATCGCCGACTTCGAATCCCAGGGCTGGCACGGCGCCCACCTCTCCTTCGGCTACACGATCCTCGGATACGTCCGCTTCCGCCGCGGCCGTCTCGCCGAGGCCGAGGACTTCGTCCGCGCCGGCCTCCGGCTCGCCGAACGCGTCGGGCCCGGCACCCCCGTCCACTGGTACGCGGTGGGCACCCTCATCCAGGTCCTGCTCGCCCGGGGCCAGGTCGACGAGGCCGCCCGCACCGGCGAGTCCTACGCCTTCCACGCTCCCTTCTCGGCCGCGGTGACCTTCCCCGACGCCCAGACCGTGCACGGCGAACTGCTGCTCGCCCGCGGTCTCACCAAGGAGGCCGCCGCCGAGCTCACCTCCGCGGGGCGCCGCCTCGATCGGCGCGGCATGCGCAACCCCGCATGGTGCCCCTGGCAGCTCCACCTCGCCCGCGCCGAGCGCCACGAAGCCCCCGAGCGCGCGCTCGCCACGGCCCGTGATGCGGTGAACCGCGCCCGCCAGTATGGCGCCCCCTCCACCATCGGCCAGGCCCTGCGGGTCGCCGCCGAGGTCTCGCCCGGACCGGACCGCGTCCGGCTCCTAGAGGAGTCCGTCGGCCACCTGGAGCGTTCCCCGGCCGCCTACGAACTGGCCTGCTCCCTGGTCGCCCTGGGCACCGAACTGCGCCGCGCCGGACGCCCGCGGGAGGCCGCCGAGCACCTGTACCGCGGACTCGACGCGGCGGTCCAGTGCGGTGCCGACGGACTGATCGAGGACGCCCGCGACGAGCTGGCCTCGGCGGGACTGCGGCCGCGCCGTCTGCACAGCACCGAGACGGACACCCTCACCGCCCGTGAGCGGGCCGCCGCCGCGCTCACCGCGCGCGACCGGACCCCGGCCCAGATCGCCGAGGAACTGCGCATCGACGAGCACGCCGTCGCCCGGCTCCTGTCGGCGGTCTACCGCAAGGTCGGCACCGACCGCAGAGGGCTCGCCGACGCACTGGAGGACCAGGCCACGTCCTGACCGCGCCGCCGGACCGTCCCGCCGTCCCCGGGGGCCCCGGTGCGGGCGGTCCTCGTGGGGCCCGGTACGCGCCCGTGCACGTACCATTGCGGCATGTCCTTCCTCCGCCGCCGCAGCGCCACGCCCGCCGGGCCCGAGTTCGATGTTCTGGCCATGGATCCGGGCGACTGGCCCGGCAATCTCGGCGCGGGCCTGCTGCCCGCGCCCGACGGCACCTGCCAGGGCGTCTTCCTGCGCTACGACCTGTTCGGCGGCCGCGGTCCCGCGATGATCATCGGCAATCTGCCCGAGGGCTCCCAGGCCCGTGACGTCGCCGAGGGCGAGGTTCCCTTCGAGGTGGCCCAGCTGCTGCTCGCGCTGGAGAACCACGAGGAGGTGACCGTCACCGGGACCGAGGACATGCCGGTGATGCAGGGCGACAACCTCATGATCGTGCGCCGGCTGAAGCTCTCCGAGACGCGCATCTCCTGCGTCCAGTTCGACCGCAGCGACAACGTCCTCGTGACCATCGCCGCCTGGGACCGCCCGATCACGGACGACCTGTACGCCCTCCTGAAGCCGCTCCCGGCGGAGCTGTTCCAGCAGGGCTGAGGCCGAACTCCCGGCGGCGCCTCACAACTTGAGGGTGAACCAGGTCGTCTTGCCGGCGTCGGTGGGGCGCACGCCCCAGTTGTCGGCGAGGGCGCGGACCAGGATCAGCCCGCGCCCCGACTCCTCGTCCTCACCGGCCGTCCGCGGCTGCGGAAGGTGCGGGCTGCGGTCGCTGACCTCCACGGTCAGATCGGTCGATGTGCGGCACAGATGCAGGCTGATGGGTCCCTGGGCATGCTGCACGGCGTTGGTGAGGACTTCCGAGAGCAGCAGCCGGGCGTCGTCCGCGGCACGGACGCAGTCCCAGGCGGTCAGCGCCTTGCCGAGGAAGGCGCGCCCCTCCGGGACCGATTCGGGCACCGCGGGCAGATCGGTGTTGACCGTCGCCAGGGGCCCGTCCGGCAGCCGGGTGAGCAGCAGCGTGACGTCGTCGTTGTGCCCGTCGCTGTCCGGCAGCAGTGCGGCCAGCACATGGTCGGCGGCCTTCTCCAGATCGGGAGCGTCGGCGAACAGGCCCGTGAGGGTGTTGGTGAGCTCGGTGAGCTGGTCCTCGATGTCACTGCCCGGGGTCTCGATCAGGCCGTCGGTGTACAGGACGAGCGTCGCCCCGGGCGGGATCAGCGACGTCGCCTGTTCGTAGAGGATGCCGCCGACTCCGAGCGGCGCGTTCACCGGCGCGGGGAGCGGCCGGGCGCCGCCGCCGGGCGTCGCCACCAGGGTCGGCAGATGCCCGGCCGAGCAGACCGTCACCTCGCCGGCGTCGGCGGAGATCACCAGATAGCAGCAGGTCACGAGCTGGTCGGGGACGTCCAGATCGCCGACCACGGCCTCCAGTGCCTGCATCAACTGCCGTGGCTGCATACCGGTCTTGGCCAAGGCGTGCGCGGCCGACCGCAGTTGGCCCATCACGGCGGCGGCGTCCAGCCCGCGGCCCATCACGTCGCCGATCAGGACACCGACCCGGCCGGCCCCCAGCGGGATCAGGTCGAACCAGTCGCCGCCCACTCCCGCCCCCTGGGTGGCCGGCCGGTAGCGGCTCGCGGTCGTCAGACCGGGGATGGCGGGCGGAGTGCCCATCAGACTGCGCTGGAGCGTGAGCGCGATGTGCCGCTGCTGTTCGTACAGGAACGTCAGCTCCGCCTCGGCCCGCTTGCGGTCGCTGATGTCCCGCACGATCGCGCACGCGCCGATCACCGAGCCGTCCGCGTCCCGGGTGGGCCACAGCGTGATGTCCACGTCGAGCAGGGCCCCGGAGCGGGTCAGCCGCAGGGTCTCGAAGTGCTCGACCTTCTCGCCGCTGCACAGCCGGTCGAGCAGCAGGTCGATCTCGCCGCGCCGCTCGGTGGTCGCGAGCAGGGACACGTGCCGTCCCATCACCTCGGCCCGCGAGTAGCCGTACAGCCGCTCCGCCGCCGCGTTCCAGTAGGTGATGTGCCCGTCCAGCGTCTTGGCGAGGATCGCGTCCTGCGAGGACTCCACCAGACCGGCGAGTTCGTTGATCCGGGCCTCGGCCCGCTTGCGTTCGCTCACGTCCCGGACGGCGGCGGACACGAGGAGTCCGTCGGTGGTCTCCAGCGGGCTGAGGCTGATCTCGACCGGGAACTCCGTGCCGTCCTTGCGCAGACCGTGCAGTTCGAGCCCGGCGCCCATGGGACGGACCTGGCGGTTGTCCGAGTAGCCCCTGCGGTGACGGTGGTGGTGCGCCCGGAACCGGCCCGGCACGAGGAGTTCGACCGGATGCCCGAGCAGTTCCTCGCGCTTGTAGCCGAACAGGGCCTCGGTCTGGGCGTTGACGAGTTTGATCGTTCCGGAGTCGTCCACGATGACCATGGCGTCGGGTGCGGCCTCCAGCAGACCCCGAAACCTTTCCTCAGCGGCCTTGCGGTCACTGACGTCGCGGACGGCCGCGGAGACGAGGAGTCCGTCGGTGGTCTCCAGCGGGCTGAGGCTGATCTCGACCGGGAACTCCGTGCCGTCCTTGCGCAGACCGTGCAGCTCCAGTTCCGCGCCCATGGGACGGACCTGGCGGTTGTTGGCGTATCCGTCGCGGTGGAGGGTGTGATGCGCGCGGAAGCGGCCCGGTACGAGGAGTTCGACGGGACGGTCCAGGAGCTCCTCGCGGGTGTAGCCGAAGAGGGCTTCCGTCTGGGCGTTGACGAGTTTGATGGTTCCGGTGTCGTCCACGATGACCATGGCGTCGGGTGCCGCCTCCAGCAGACCCCGAAACCTTTCCTCGGCCCCCGCGGGTGCGTCGTTGCGCGGTTCGGCACCGCACCCGCATCGCTGGGGGACCAGCGCCACGTCGGCCGGCCGCGTTGAAGTCGTCTTGACGAAGTTGCCCATGCCTGCCCCAGGGTGTGCCGTGTTCCGTGAACGGCCCATCACAGCGCACGCAGAGCGCGCGGGCGGTTACATGTCGTTAACTGTCCCGGTCGCGGCCGAACCTGTCCTCGACGGCACTTTCCCTGGCCGGTTGCCGGTGTCATTGTCTTCGGCGCCCCGGGAGCCGGGCCCGCCCCGCACGGAGGCCCGCTCCTTCGGCGCTCCGGGAGCCGGGCCCGCCGATCGCGGACCCTGCTCCCGGACCGCCGGACCCGCTACGGAACCAGGTCCACGTCCGCCGCGCGGACGAACTCCACCCGGTGCCCGAACTGGATCTCGTAGTACATGTCCGTGCCGATCACGACCCGGTGCGGCGTCGTGTCGAAGGTCGGCGCGTAGAAATACTCGCCGGGCACCTTGTCACCCACCGCGTAGCGCTGGCCCGCGAGGATCTTGTACGGCAGGGGTGACACCGCCTGGACGGGCACGCCCGCCGGGTACGCCTCCTTCTCCGGGTACGCCCTGCCGTAGACCGGGACCTCCGCCAGCCCCTCCTTGGGCGTCACGACCGGCCCCGACGCGCGCACCGCGGTCGGCTGCTTGCGCGGGTTCTCGAACCAGGCCTTCTGGCCGAGGTACCAGATCGCCGTCCAGTCGCCGTCCCGGCCGGCGAGCGCGTACCGCTGGCCGGTGGAGACCCGCGAGCCGACGTCGTTCACGCCGGTCGTCGAGGGGTCGCCCTTCGGGTACAGGCCGATGTCCTGGATCAGCGGCGCGTTCACATCCGGCTGGGAGTACAGCCGCACCTCGCTGGACCCGTGCGCGGCGCAGGGCTCGCCCTTGGTGACGCAGCCCGTGTACACCGGCTGGTTGGAGTCGTAGTCGGGCAGGACGGTCACCAGGTCGGCGCCCTTGCCGAACGCCGGGTGGAACGGGTGCCCGAGCAGGGTGAAGTAGTGCTGCCAGTCCCAGTACGGGCCCGGGTCCGTGTGCATGCCCGGGACCGTGGAGGTCGTGGGACCGGGGACGTTGTCGTGCCCGAGGATGTGCTGCCGGTCCAGCGGGATGTCGTACTTCCGGGCGAGGTAGCGCACCAGGCGCGCCGAGGCCCGGTACATCTCCTCGGTGTACCAGGTGTCGGGAGCGGTCAGGAAGCCCTCGTGCTCCAGACCGACCGACTTCGCGTTGATGTACCAGTTGCCCGCGTGCCAGGCCACGTCCTTGGCCTTCACATGCTGGGCGATGTGCCCGTCCGTCGAGCGCAGGGTGTAGTTCCACGACACATAGGTCGGGTCCTGGACGAGGTTCAGCACCCCGTCCCAGGTGCCCTCCGTGTCATGGATGACGATGTACTTGATGCTCTGCGACGCGGGCCGGTCGCCCAGGTCGTGGTTGCCGTAGTCACCGTCGCCGAACTCCGCGTACGGGGCGGGGATCCACTCGCAGGACACGCTCCGCGGGCATTCGGTGCCGTCGTCGGAGACGGTCCGCAGCCCCGCGCGGCGCAGCTGCGCGGTGTCGGGCCTGAGTGCGGGCTGCGCGGCGAGGGTCATCTGCTGGCCGGCGTCGGTGGTGCGCCGCTCCCCGGACCGCATCACGGCGTAGGCGTCGTCGGCGTAGGCCGCCGCGGTGCCGCTGTCGTCCGCTCCGGAGAAGCGTCCCACCGCCGCGTACCAGTCGGCGGCGTCGTCGCTCAGGGGCTCGCCGAGATCGCGCTGGGCGGCGGCCAGGAGCGCGGCGCCGCCCGCGACGTTCGCCGCCGCGTCGGTGCGCAGCCGCTCGGCCGGCAGACCGGTGAGACCGGCGGCCTTCGTCAGTGTCTTGAGCCGGGCCGGGAGCTCTGAGTTCGCGGGGATCCGGGCGTCGGGCAGCAGCGCGGAACGCGAGCTGTCGCCCCGGGCGTCCTCGGTGCCCTCGCTGTGGTGCGGGGCACCGGCGATCGCGGTACGGGCGTCGGTCAGGTGCATGGGGCCGTAGCCGCCGGTGACGCTCGGGGCACCGGCGTGGGTGTCCCAGCGGGACTGGAGATAGGACACGGCGAGCAGCACGCTCTGCGGAACGTGGTACTCGGCGGACGCCGTGGCGAAGGCCCGCTGGAGCTCACTGGCGGGTGCCTCCTCGGCGGAACTCGAAGGGGCCGCGCCGAGCAGGGGCAGCAGCAGCGCCGCCGAGGCGACGGCTCCCGCGGATCTGCGCGCGCGTCTGTGCCGGATGGTGCCCTTGGGTTCGCTGGCGGACCGGTGCAATGCAGCCTCCTGGGACGGTCGGGCGCGGTGGGGCGTGCGAGAGCCGAACGCGTCAGTGCTACCGGCTCCCCGACGATCCGTCAATCATGCCCAGGAGGAGGCGATTTCCCATGTCAGCGTGGGGTGAAGGGGGTTTCGTGGCGGCGGGCTTCCGGCCTGCGGGGCGTCAGTGGAGTGGACCAATGCCCCGAACGGCGGACAGGTACGAGGGAGGTCCGCGGTGCGCCGCACTGCCGGCGTCACCGCGGACCTCCGTTCCCCTTCAGCGAGTGCCGACCGCCGCGCGCACGGCCCGCCGGGCCAGCTGGCAGTCGTCGTGCAGCCGCCGCAGCAGCAGCCGCTGTTCCTCGCCGGACGGGACGGCAGCCGGGTGCGCCGGGCCCGCTGCCGTCGGGGCCGCGTCGTGCAGGGAACGCTGCACGGCCGTCTCGTACGTACGGATCTCGCGGGTCAGGACCAGCATCAGGTTCACCAGGAAGGCGTCCCGTGCCGCCGGACCGGACGACTGCGCCAGCTGGCTGATCTGACGGCGCGCCACGGGGGCGTCCCCGAGGACCGCCCACAGCGTCGCCAGGTCGTAGCCCGGCAGATACCAGCCCGCGTGCTCCCAGTCCACCAGCACTGGACCGGCCGGTGAGAGAAGGATGTTCGACAGGAGGGCGTCGCCGTGGCAGAACTGGCCCATGCCCTGGCGGCCGGAGGACGTCGCGATGCCGTGCACCAGCTTCTGCAGGTCGCCCATGTCCCGGTCGGTGAGCAGCCCCAGCTCATGGAAGCGGGAGATCCGTTCCGCGTAGTCCAGCGGGGCGTTGAAGGTCCCGGCCGGCGGCCGCCAGGCGTTCAGCCGGCAGATGGCGCCCAGCGCGGCGCGGATGTCCGCGCGCGGCGGGGCCTCGAGCGGGTGGCGCTGGAGCGCGGCCGCCCGGCCCGGCATGCGCTCGATCACCAGGGTGCAGTTGTCCGGATCCGCCGCGATCAGCCGGGGCACCCGCACGGGCGGGCGATGCCGGACGAACAGACGGTATGCAGCTATTTCGTGCCTGATCCGCTCGGCCCAGACGGGGGAGTGGTCCAGTAAACACTTGGCGACGGCCGTGCTGCGTCCCGTCGTGCCGACGAGGAGCACGGAGCGTCCGCTGCGGCGCAGCACCTGGACCGGAGCGAACTCCGGACAGATCCGGTGCACCGACGCGATCGCCGTGCGCAGCTGGGCGCCCTGAGGGCCGGACAAGTCGAGTCTCCCGCTGAGCGGTTGGGTGCCGAGCCCCGGCACGCGCCGCGCCCGGCCGGCTCCCAGCAAGGGGGCCGCCTGACGCGCGGGGTCGAGGTAAGGGCCGCTGCCCACCGGGCGGGGGTGCAACGACCGGGGCGGAGCGGACACGGAGGACGATGCTGTGTACATGGGCGAAACAGATCCCTTCGTGTGCCTGCAAGTTGCCGCGCTGCCCGCCCCGGCCGCCTGGTTCATCCTGGGGAATGTCCCTGGCAACCGGGTCGGGGTGGCGCGTTCCTACCTGACACCCGACGTCCACTGGCACACCATCTGGCGCACCCTGGCGAACCCTGGCGAATAGTCGCTCAGCAACTGACAGGCGGTTACTGTCGAAATCAGCCGAGAACCTGGGGGCTTGACGTGAACGGACAACCCAACACTCGTCTGTCGGACCTGTTCGGCCTGGCCGGCTGGTCCAAGGGTGAACTCGCGAGGCTGGTCAACCGGCAGGCGGCGGCCATGGGCCACCCCCAGCTGGCGACCGACACCTCGCGGGTGCGGCGGTGGATCGACATGGGAGAGATCCCGCGCGATCCGGTGCCGCGGGTGCTGGCGGCTCTGTTCACCGAGCGTCTCGGCCGTGTCGTGACCATCGAGGACCTCGGTCTGGTCAGGCACGGGCGCGCGGGGAAACGGCAAGGCGCCGCCGGGAGTGTGGAACATCCCGACGGAGTGCCGTGGGCGCCCGAGCGGACTGCCGCGGTCCTCACCGAATTCACGGGAATGGACCTCATGCTCAACCGACGCGGCTTGGTGGGCGCGGGTGCCGCGCTCGCCGCGGGATCCGCACTCAGCACTGCCATGCACGACTGGCTGCACACCGATCCGGCCCTGACGGCCGACGCTCCGCAGTTCGTAGACCCCCTGCACGCCGACCCCGCCGGGTTCGACCGTTACGAGGCCGCCCCCATCGGGTCGCAGGAGATCGAGGAACTGGAGCGCTCCGTCGAGGTGTTCCGGGCCTGGGACGCGTCCCGTGGTGGCGGGCTGCAACGCAAGGCCGTGGTGGGCCAGCTGAACGAAGTGGGAGGCATGCTCTCCTACCGGCACCCCGACCATCTCCAGCGGCGCCTGTGGGGCGTCGCCGCCAATCTCGCCGTTCTCGCGGGCTGGATGTCGCACGACGTCGGCCTGGAACCCACGGCCCAGAAGTACTTCGTCATCGCCGCCCACGCGGCGCGGGAGGGCGGAGACCGGCCCCGGGCGGGCGAGGCCCTCTCCAGGGCCGCCCGTCAGATGGTGCACCTGGGCCGGCCCGACGACGCCCTGGACCTCATGAAGCTCGCCAAGTCCGGTTCCGGCGAGGAGGTACTGCCTCGCACCCAGGCGATGCTGCACACCATCGAGGCCTGGGCGCAGGCCTCCATGGGACGGGGCCAGGCCATGCGGCGCACGCTCGGTCTGGCGGAGGACCTGTTCGTCTCCGACCGCGGTGACGTACCGCCGCCCAGCTGGATGCAGTTGTTCGACGAGGCCGACATGCACGGCATGCAGGCGCTGGCGTACCGCACGCTCGCCGAGCACGAACCGGCCGCCGCGGCGACGGCGCAACGGCACGCCAAGGAGGCGCTGAAACTGCGGGAGTCGGGGCGGGACCGGTCGAAGATCTTCGACCACATCTCGCTGGCGTCGGCCCTCTTCATCGCCGACGACCCCGAGCAGGCCGACCGCTACGCGCGACTGGCCCTGACGTCGATGGGCGCCAACTCCTCCCATCGCACCTGGGACCGGCTGCGCGAGATGTACCGCCTCACCGGGCAGTACTCCAGCTATCCGAAGATCAGCGATCTGCGCGAGGAGATCAAGCTCGCGCTGCCGAAGGGTTCGCTCAAGCCCCGGCGCGGCGACGGCACACGGGTCCAGGTGTAGGGGGTCCGTCCTCCCCGGAGGGCTTTCCTTCTCGACTTCACCCGCGCGGAGGGGCGTTCGGCGTTCTCGTTGCCCCTGCCGTTCTCGCCGTTCTCGCCGTCAGGACCCGATCCGGGCGACGAGCACACAGGCGTCGTCCTCGCGTTCCGTTCCGCCGAACTCCTCGACGACCATCCGGATGCAGTCCTGGGCCGTACGAGCCTCGCCGAAGCGCGGGGCCAGGTCGAGCAGACTCCGGACGGCCGCCGTCTCTCCGGGGTTCCTGGCCGTGCCCGCAAGGGAGGTGTCCGCCGGCGGGGGGACCAGTCCCTCGGTGTGCAGGAGCAGCAGGTCGCCCTCGCGGAGGGTCTCCTCGGCCTGTCCGTAGACGGCACCGGAGGTCGCTCCGAGCAGGACGCCGTCCGGTGCGGCCAGCGCACACCCCGTCCCGTCGCGGAACAGCAGCGGGGCGGGGTGTCCTGCCTGCGCCCAGCCCAGGGTGCGGGTCGCGGGGGTGTAGCGGCAGCAGACGGCGCTGCCCAGGGCGGGCTGGACGGTGGAGTCGATCAACTGGTTGAGCCAGGAGAGGAGTTGCCCCGGCTGGGTGCCCGCCACCGCCATACCGCGCAGGGCGCCCAGCAGCATCGCCATGCCCGAGGTCGCGGTGACCCCGTGCCCGGTGAGGTCGCCGACGCTCAACAGGGTCTGTCCGTCGGGTAGTTCCAGGGCGTCGTACCAGTTGCCGCCGATGAGGGCGCTGGCCGACGAGGGCAGATAGTGGGCCGCCACGTCCAGTGCTCCGGGGCCCTGGCGAGGGAAGCGCAGGGAGCCGCGCCAGGGCGGCAGCACGGCCTCCTGGAGTTCGACCGCGAGCCGGTGTTCGGTGCGGGCCACGTGCTGCTGGCGCTGAAGGGTCTCCCGGGTCTCGCCCACCGTCCGCTGGCTGCGGCGCAGTTCGCTGACGTCGCGCAGCACGGCCCACATGGAGGCGGTGCTCCCGCCGGCGTCGAGGACGGGCTCACCCATCATGTGCACGGTCCGCACTCCGCCGTCGGGGCGCTGGATGCGGAACTCCCCGTCGATGGGTTTGGCGTCGATGAGGCAGTCGGTGACCATCGTCGTGAGCATCGGGCGGTCCTCGTCCAGGACCAGGGAGGGCAGTTCGTCGAGGGTGAGCGGGGGAGCGGTGGCGTCGCGTCCCAGGATCTCGTAGAGCTCGCCGGACCAGCTGGCCTCGTCGGTGAGCAGGTTCCACTCGGCGCTGCCGACCCGGCTCAGCAGCGAGTCCTGCCCGCGTGCTCCGGGTGCGCCGTGGTGGGCCGCGGTGGCCGGGGCGGGGACCGGAACCTCCGGCGGTCCGTCCCGGAGCTGGGCCAAATGCGCGTCCAGGTCTCTGAGTTGATGCAGCGCCAGATCGCAGAGCGCTCGCTGCCAGCGTCCCTGGGCGTCCTCCTCGTCCACGGTTGTCTCGCGCCGCACCGCGTCCACCTCGCCGCGAAGGCGTCGCGTCTGCGAGATGAGCGCGTCGACCGAGCCGCGCGGGGGCGGCTGGGCGGCGGGGCGGTCCGCAGAGAGATGGGGTGGCATGACGTACTCCGATGCGGGGACGGTACGACCTGGGTTACGGAAGGACCGCTACGACTGTGGCACAGCCCGCGAGGCCCTGTAAGGGATTTGGCAACACCCGATACGGTCGTGCTTCTGGTATATGCCGCAGTCCTCCCGGAGTGGGTGACCGGTCCTGTTGCGGTAGGCGTTGTGCGGAGTCAAGTCGTAGGAAACGTACGTGACTTGAAGGTCAGTGATACCCCTGTACGAGACGTTCATTCGCCTGTTCGAGGGGCATGTGTGCGAGTGTCCGGGGGTGCTCAGCGAGCCTGTACGAAGTCGGCCGTCTCGGCCTCGTAGAGCGGGGACGGGTCGATGCCCATCGAGCGGAAGTTGCCCTCGATCTCCAGGGCGACCAGACCGTGCAGCCGCGCCCACAGCAGCGTGGAGCGCGCCGCGACCGCTTCGGAGACCTCCTCGATGCCGTGCCGTTCCTTCCACCGTTGGAACGGTGCCGCCGTCTCCGCCGGTCCGCCCGGCTCCGTCTCCGGCCCCGTCTCCGGTTCGGCGAGGGCGCCCACCGCCTCCAGGAGTACGTTCATGGCGGGCTGCGCGGCCTCGACCAGGCCGGCCGCCTGGGCGTCGTAGCCCTGCAGCGGCGCCCGGAACAGCAGGCGGTAGCGGTGCGGTTCCGCCAGGGCCCACGCCCGGTACGCGTGGACCAGCCCGGTCAGCCGGCCGGCCGGGTCCGCCGGACCGTCCGCGGCGGCCCGGGTGAGGGCCGAGGTCAGGTCCCCGTAGGCGTCGACGACGAGGTCGGTCAACAGGCTGTCGCGGTTGGCGAAGTAGCGGTAGAGCGCGGGGCCGGTCATGCCGAGCTGCTTGGCGATCGCGTTGAGCGACAGTGCCTCCGGGCCGCCCTCGGCGAGCTGGCGCAGTGCCGCCGCCTTCACTTCCTGGCGTACCTGTGCGCGGAAGCGGTCACGCGGGCCGGTCCCGTTGCGCGGTGCTGCGGCCATGGCGTCGCCTCTTCGTGTCGGGGTGGCGGGCTGTGGAGGGCTAGGACGATGTTAGAGCCTATCATGAATGCGATAACCGATAATCAACACCCGCGTCCGCCGGCCCGGTGAGGCGGGCCGCCCCACCGGGCCGCCCCACCGGGCCGCCCCACCGGGCCGCCCCACCGGGCCGCCCCACCGGGCCGCCCCACCGGGCCGGCGCATCGACACGGCCCGCCGGGACGCGCACGACCGCCGCCGGACGGCGGACCGGTCAGGTGTAGAGGTCCGGGCGCGGGGCGAGTTCGACGGCCACCCGGCCGCCGCTCTCCAGCGCCCGGACTCCCGCCTCGGCGACCGCGGAGGCCGCGTAGCCGTCCCAGACGCCGGGCCCGGTCACCCGGCCGGCCCGGGTCGCGTCCACCCAGGCCTGCACCTCGCGGTCGTAGGCGTCGGCGAAGCGTACGAGGTAGTCCTGCGCCACCTCCTCGTGCCGGCCGCCCGCCGTCGTCACCGCCAGGGAACGCTCGTCCCCGATCCGCGCGCTGCCCGTCTCGCCGACGGCCTCGCAGGCCACCTGGTAGCCGAACCCGCAGTTCACGAACACCTCGACGTCGACCAAGGCGCCGCCGGCCGTCTCGAAGAGGACGAACTGAGGGTCGATCAGGCCCTCCGGTGCGGCCGACGACGAGCGGGGGCGCAGCACGGTCACCGCCGTGAGTTCCTGCCCCAGCAGCCAGCGCGCCGCGTCGATCTCGTGCGACACGGAACTGTTGACCAGCATCGCCGAGGTGAAGCCCGGCGGCGAGGAGACGTTGCGGTGGGTGCAGTGCAGCATCAGCGGGCGGCCCAGTCGGCCGCTGTCCAGCAGGGACTTCAGTCGCAGGTACTCGGCGTCGTAGCGGCGCATGAACCCGACCTGCGCCAGCCGCCGCCCGAGCCGCACCTCCGCCTCCATCACCCGGAGCGCCCCGGCGGACTCCGGCACCAGCGGCTTCTCGCACAGCACCGGCAGGCCCCGGGTGAACGCCGCGAGGAGGGCCTCCTCGTGCGCGGGGCCGGGGGAGGCGATCAGCACGGCCCGCACCCCGGGTGCGTCGAGCGCCGCCTCCGCCTCGGCGTGGACCGAGGCGCCGTCGATACCGGCCACGGCTTCCTTGGCGCGATCGATGTCGGGATCCGCCACCGCCGCGACCCTGGCGCCGCTCACCACCCGGTCCAAGCGCCGTACATGGTCGGCTCCCATGTGGCCGGCACCCAATACCGCCACACCCAACAGCTCACTCACGCGGTGCGCACCTTTCCGACGACTCACCGGAGCGTTCCGTCCCGGTGATCCGATTGTCGGCCTCGGAGATCGATGACGCAGCACCCTGACGGCGGCCCCTCCCGGGCATTTGGGGCATTTGGTTGTTAAGGTCGCTCAGGTCGCCAGACGACGTCGTCCGCATCGTGGTCCCGCACGACGATGCCCTCTCCACGGGACGCCCATGACGCAGGCCGACACCGAAACCGAGGCGGCACCCGCCGCCAAGCTGACCCTGGTGACCCTCTCGATGATGGTCGTGGGCTCCATGGTCGGCGCCGGGGTGTTCTCCCTGCCGCGGCGGTTCGCCCAGGAGACGGGGGTGGCCGGCGCGCTGATCGCCTGGGCCGTCGCCGGCACCGGCATGCTGATGCTCGCCTTCGTCTTCCAGCGGCTGGCGATCGCCCGGCCCGACCTCGACGCGGGCGTCTACGCCTACGCCAAGGCCGGCTTCGGCGAGTACCTCGGCTTCTTCTCGGCCTTCGGGTACTGGGCCAGCGCCTGCGTCGGCAACGTGACGTACTGGGTGCTCATCATGTCCACGATCGGGGCCATCGCGCCCGCGCTCGGCGACGGGGACACCGTCCTCGCGGTCGTGCTCTCCTCGGTCGGCCTGTGGGCCTTCTTCTTCCTCGTCCGGCGGGGGGTGAAGGAGGCGGCGGCCATCAACCGGATCGTCACCGTGGCCAAGATCGTCCCGATCCTCGTCTTCATCGTCCTGGCGCTCTTCTATCTCGACCCCCGGGTGTTCGCCGACAACTGGGCCGGTGCCGCCTACGCGGGCCCGCTCTTCGAGCAGGTCAAGGGCACCATGCTGGCGACCGTGTTCGTGTTCCTCGGGGTCGAGGGGGCGAGCGTGTACTCCCGGCACGCCAAGCGCCGTGAGGACGTCGGCCGGGCCACGATCCTCGGCTTCCTCAGCGTGTTCTGCATCTTCGCCTCGGTCACGATCGTGTCGTACGGGCTGCTGCCCATGGGCGAGATCGCCGAGCTCAGACAGCCGTCGATGGCCGGGGTCCTGGAGAGCGCGGTCGGCACCTGGGGCGAGGTCTTCGTCAGCGTCGGCCTGATCGTCTCGGTGCTCGGCGCCTATCTCGCCTGGACGCTGATGGCGGCCGAGGTGCTGTTCGTCGCGGCCAAGGACGAGGACATGCCCCGCTTCCTGGCCCGCACGACCGGCGCCGACGTGCCGGAGCCCGCGCTGCTGCTGAGCACCGTGCTGACCCAGGCGGTCCTGGTCGTCACCCTCTTCTCGGGCGACGCCTTCAACTTCGCGCTCGACCTGACCAGCGCCCTCACGCTGATCCCGTTCCTGCTGGCCGCGGCCTTCGCCCTGAAGATCGCCCGGCACCGGTTCGGCGGCGACCTCGTCGTCGCCGCGCTCGCCACCGTCTACACCGCGTTCCTGATCTACGCGGCCGGACTGAAGTACCTCCTCGTCTCCTTCATCATCTACGCGCCCGCCACCGTGCTGTTCGTGATGGCGCGCCGCGAGCAGGGCAGGACGCCGTTCTCGCCCCGCGAACTGGTCATCCTCGTCGTCTCGGTCGCCGGTGCCGTCACCGGGATCGTCGCCCTGGCGCTGGGCTGGATCAGTCTGTGACCCGTCGGCCTCCGGCCTGGAGAAAGGCACCCCGTGACCAGTGAAGCCAGCACGAGCCGTCCGGCGTACGGCGTCCACTCCGAGGTCGGCCGACTGCGCAAGGTCCTGGTCTGCGCACCCGGCCTCGCCCATCGCCGGCTCAGCCCCACCAACGCCGACGACCTGCTCTTCGACGACGTGATGTGGGTGGAGCACGCCCAGCGCGACCACGCCGATTTCGTCGACGAACTGCGCGGTCGCGGGGTCGAGGTGGTGGAACTGCACGACCTGCTCGCGGAGACCATGGCCCTGCCCGTGGCGAGGGACTGGCTCCTGGAGCGGAAGATCACCGCGAACGAGGTCGGGCTCGGGCTCGTCGACGGCACCCGGGCGTTCCTGGAGACCCTCGAACCCGCCGTCCTCGCCGAGTACCTGATCGGGGGACTGTCCACCGCCGACCTGCCCGACGAGTTCCGCACCGGCTACCTCTCGCTGGCCCGAGAGTCGACCGGCGTCCGCGAGTACCTGATGCCGCCGCTGCCCAACACCCTCTACACCCGCGACACCACGTGCTGGCTCTACGGAGGCCTGACCCTCAACCCGCTCTACTGGCCGGCCCGGCACGACGAGACGCTGCTGATGAAGGCCGTCTACTCCTTCCACCCCGACTTCACCGGCTCCACGGTGTGGTGGGGAGATCCCGAACTCACGTGGGGACAGGCCACGTTCGAGGGCGGCGACATCATGCCGGTCGGCAACGGCGTCGTCCTCATGGGCATGAGCGAGCGCACCTCGCGGCAGGCCATCAGCCAGGTCGCGGCCGCGCTGTTCCGGGCCGGAGCGGCCCACCACGTCGTCGTCGCCGGTATGCCGAAGCTGCGGTCCGCGATGCACCTCGACACCGTCTTCACCTTCGCCGACCGTGACCTCGTCACCCTGTACCCGGCCATCATGGACGCGGTGCACACGTTCTCCCTGCGGCCCAGCGACAAGGCCCCGGGGATCGAACTCACCGACGAGGGCTCCCGCGCCTTCACCGACGTCGTCGCCGAGGCGCTGGGGCTGCCCGGGCTGCGGATCGTCGAGACCGGCGGCGACGTGTACGCCTCCGAGCGGCAGCAGTGGGACAGCGGCAACAACGCCGTCGCCCTGGAGCCCGGTGTGGTGTTCACCTACGACCGCAACACCCAGACGAACACCCTGCTGCGCAAGGCCGGCGTCGAGGTCATCACCATCGTCGGCGCCGAACTGGGCCGGGGACGCGGCGGCGGCCACTGCATGACCTGCCCCATCGTGCGCGACCCCGTCGACTTCTGACCATCAGAAGGAGTCCGGGTCCGCGGCCGTCCAGTCCGCGGCCCAGGACGGGGGCGGCTCCGAGAGCAGGACGCCGGACGGCAGCCACTCGTAGAGCTCCGCGTACGACCTCACCGTCGTCGGTCCGACGCGCCGCAGCAACAAGTGCGGGGTCAGCTCGCGCGGGTGCCGTACGCCCATGGAGGCCATGATCAGACTCGCGCCGTGGACGGTGGCCCGGTGATAACGCCGTACCCGCTCGGTCTTGTCGGGCACGTCCAGCGCGCGGACCCGGCGCGGATCCTGGGTGGTCACGCCGACCGGGCAGGTGTTCGTGTGGCACCGCTGGGCCTGGACGCAGCCGACGGCGAACATCATCGCGCGGGCCGCGTTGGTGTAGTCGGCGCCCTGGAGCAGGCGTTTGACGATGTCCGAGCCGGTCGCGACCTTGCCGCTCGCGCCGATGCGCACCCGGTCCCGCAGCCCGGTGCCGACCAGCGCGTTGTGGACGGTGATCAGGCCCTCGGTCAGCGGTGTGCCGATGTTGTCGGCGAACTCCAGGGGTGCCGCCCCCGTGCCGCCCTCCGAGCCGTCCACAACGATGAAGTCGGGTGTCACCCCCTCGGCGAGCATCGCCTTGCACACGGCCAGGAACTGACGCCGGGAGCCCACACAGAGCTTGAAGCCGGTCGGCTTGCCGCCCGACAGCTCCCGCAGCCGCGCGATGAACCGCACCAGCTCCCTCGGGGTCGAGAACGCACGGTGATACGGAGGCGACACGACGGTCTCGCCCTCGGGCACCCCGCGCACCCGGGCGATCTCCGCGTTCACCTTCGCCCCGGGCAGGACGCCGCCGAAGCCCGGCTTCGCTCCCTGGGAGAGCTTCAGGGACACGCACCTGACCTCGGGCAGCGCGGCCTTGTCCGCGAACTCCCGCTCCTCGAAGTCCCCTTCGGCGGTGCGGCAGCCGAAGTACCCCGTGCCGATCTCCCAGATCAGATCACCGCCACCGCGCAGATGGTGGTCCGACAGACCGCCCTCGCCGGTGTCGTGCGCGAAACCCCCCAGCGCCGCACCCCGGTTGAGCGCCAGGATCGCGTTCGAGGACAGGGCCCCGAAGCTCATCGCGGAGACGTTGAGCAGCGACATGTCGTAGGGCTGGGTGCAGTCGGGGCCGCCCACCCGGACGACCGGCGGCTCGTCGGGCGCCTCGACCGGGCGCATCGACGGCTGGAGGAACTCGTAGCCGTCCGCGTAGACGTCACGCTCGGTGCCGAACGGCTCCTCGGCGTCGGCCCCCTTGGCCCGCTGGTACACCAGGGAGCGCACGTTCCGGTCGTAGGGCCGCCCGTCGACGTCGTTCTCCACGAAGTACTGCCGGCGCTCAGGGCGCACCGCCTCCATGAGGAACCGCAGCCGGCCCAGCAGGGGATAGTTCCGCAGCACGGAGTGGCAGCGCTGCGTCAGGTCCCGGGCCCCGAGCGCGGCCAGCGCCAGCAGCGGGGCCGCCGCGCACCACCACCACGGCGAGACGGCGCCCACGAGGAGCAGCGCCCCGGCGGCACCGAGGGCGACGAGCAGCAAGGGCAGCATCCGGCGCACGGCACGAGTCAAACCCATGGCGGCGAAGGCCGCAGATCGGGACACCCGCCCGTGCGCGGGGGACGACCGCCTCGCGGGGGCCCGCCGGTCTCCGTCGGTATCCGGCGGGCCCCACCACTACCCGTCGGTACCGTCCGTGTTCTCCGGCCCGCACGAGCTGCCGTCGGCCGGCAGGGACCCGTAGAGCAGGAAGTCGTCGACCTTGCGGTGCACGCACTTCGAGGACGCGTACCCGGTGTGCCCCTCGCCCCTGTTGTCGAGCACCACCGCGGCGGAGCCCAGCCGCCTGGCGGTCTCCTCGGTCCAGCGGTAGGGGGTCGCCGGGTCCCCCCGGGTGCCGACGAGCAGCATCTTCGAGGCGGGTACGTGGCGGACCTTGTCGCGTATGTAGGAGGTGCCCTTCGGACGGCCGTAGCACATCAGCACCTGGGCGAGCCGGTACCGGCCGAAGACGGGCGAGGCCTCCTCGTAGGCGGCGCGCAGCCCGGCGATCTGGCGGGCCACCTCGCCGGCGGCCGGCCGGTCGGGGTCGTCGGCGCAGTTGATCGCCATCAGGGCGGCGGGGAGATTGTCGAGGGGGACGTCCTCGGCGTCGACGAGCCCGCTGTGCTTCGGCCCGTGCCGCACCGGTGTGGAGGTCGCGGGCAGGGAGGCGCCGCCGTAGAGCTGGTCGAGTCCGTGCGGGTCGCCGTCCTGGACGAGCAGGGCGAGGGCCTGTTCGAGCACGGGCCACATCGCCTTGCTGTAGAGCGCCTGGCCCATCGCCCCCACCAGGTCCTGTCCGGTGAACTCCCGGCCGTAGTCGGACGGCACCGGTTCCGCGTCGAGGGACTTGACGAGCTGGACCACCTGTTCGCCGGCGCTGCGCGCGTCCTGTCCGAACGGGCAGGCCAGGTTCTTGGCGCACCACGTGATGAAGTCGTCGAGGGCCGTCTGCTGTCCCCGCGCGCCGGTGAGGCCCTGCTCGGTGAGGGGTTCGGTGAGCGTGTCGACCCCGTCGAGCACCATCCGTCCCGTCTTCCCGGGGAACCGGGCCGCGTACACCGCGCCGAGCCGGGTGCCGTACGAGAAGCCGAGGTAGTTGAGCTTCTTGTCGCCGAGGGCCTGGCGCATCACGTCCAGGTCGCGGGCGGCGTTCACCGTGCCGATGTGGGGGAGGACGGCGCCCGAGTGAGCGGCGCAGGTGTCGGCGGCCTTCTTGACCGCCTTGAGCGCCGCCTGCACATCGGTGCCCGTGGCCGTCGCGCCGAAGATCTCGTCCGCTCCGTCGCCGCAGCTGACCGGCGAGGACCTGCCGACGCCGCGCGGGTCGAAGGTCACCACGTCGTAGCCGTTCGTCAGGCCCATGAAGTCATTGCCGCTCGCGGCGAGCCCGGGTATGCCCGCGCCGCCGGGGCCGCCGAAGTTCAGCAGCACCGAACCCCGGGAGTGGCCCGTCGCCTTGTAGCGGGCGAGGGCCAGGTCGAGCGTGGCGGCGCCGGGCCGCGCGTAGTCCAGGGGAACGGTGATCTTGCCGCACTGGAGGTCCTTGGGCACCTCGTCGCCCTCGCAGGCCGTCCAGGTGACCTTCTGGCGGTAGAAGCGGGACAGGTCCGGCCCGTCGCCGGCGGACGCCGTCGCCGGCAGCGCCGCCGCCAGCAGGGTCAGCGTCGCGGTGGTGGCTCCCACGACCGCGAAGCGTTGGTGCACGGACAGCATGCCTGCCTCCAGGGTCGCCTGCGGTGGACCGGCGATACCTCCCGGATCACGATAGACGCGGCCCCCGGGGCCCGCCTCCGGGCGGGCGCAGCCCCGGGCACCGTCCCCGGCCTCGCCAGGGCCCGTCCCCGGACCGCGCCCGGGCGCGGTCCCCGACCCCGCCACCGTCCCCCGCGGGAGGTGCGGCGGCCGTTCGAAACACGGGACGCTCGATGGGGTGAAAGGCCGATAAGCCATAACTCGGATCGTCCACCGGCGTTCTAGGCAATGTGGGCGAGCGTCCACGTCGTTGTCAGGAAGGCAGTGAACGTATGAAACGGGTGACCCGAAATGGTCTGATCGCCGCGGCGGCCGCCTCCGGCGCGCTGGCGGCGGTCGTGCCGGCGCACGCCGATTCCGCGGCGGACGGCGCGGCGGCAGGCTCGCCCGGCCTGATCTCCGGCAACACCGTCCAGCTCCCCGTGCACGTCCCGGTGAACCTGTGCGGCAACACGGTGAACGTGGCCGGGCTGCTCAACCCCGCCGTGGGCAACCGCTGCGCCAACACGGGCGGCGGAGGCGGTGCCGACGGACGGCACACGGGTGCCGGAGCGCACGGCGGGGCCGCCGGTCACCACGGCACGGGCGGGCCGGGCGGCCGCAATGACGGCGGTGCGGTCGCACACGGCCGCGGAAAGGATTCGCCTGGAGTGCTCTCGGGCAACGGCCTGCAGCTTCCGGTGGATCTCCCGGTCAACGTCAGCGGCAACTCCGTGTCGGTGGTCGGGGTCGGCAACCCGGCCGTCGGGAACACGTCGGTGAACACCCCGGGCACCCGGCCGGTGCGGGCGCACCACCCCGTGAAGCCCGCCCCGAAGCCGTCCACCCCACCCGCAGCGACCCCGGACGCCCCGGCGCCGGAGAGGGCGGTGCCAGGGACCGTGGCGACGCTCGCCCACACGGGTGCCGACGGCACGATGTCCGCGGTCGCGGCGAGCGCGGCGATGCTTCTGGGCGGTGCCGTCCTGTACCGCCGGTTCCGCCCCGCCGCGGTGCGCTGACCCGCGACGGTCACGAACGGGAGGCTCCGTCGGACGGGTGACCGGCGGAGCCTCCTCCGCGTCCGCGCGCCGCCCGGATTCCTGAGGGCCGGGGCCGCCCGGGGCGCCGCGGGCCGGGCGCGGCGGTGAAGTGGCCGAATCCCTTCCCGCGCGCGGTGCCCGTCGCTGCGGCCGGCACGGAGATCGGCGAGGATGCACGCGGGCGACCGGCCGGCGCACCGCGCCCCCGTCCGCCGGGGCCCCTCGACCCGTACGCATTGGAGTGCTCCATGACCTCTCCGGGATCCGGCCGCCTCGTCGTCGGCCAGGCCACGCTCGACGACTGGAAGGTGGTCGGCGGCTGGGCGGCGGACGAGGGATGGAATCCCGGCCTCTCCGACAGCGCGAGCTTCTTCGTCCAGGACCCGGAGGGCTTCTTCATCGGGCGCGTCGACGGGGAGCCGGTCTCGGCCATCTCGGTGGTCAACTACAGCGCCGACTATGCCTTCCTCGGCTTCTACCTCGTCCGCCCCGATCTGCGCGGGATGGGATACGGCCTCGCCACCTGGGAGACGGCCCTGGCCCACGCGGGTGACCGGACCGTCGGTCTCGACGGCGTCGTCGCCCAGCAGGACAACTACCGCAAGTCCGGATTCGAACTCGCCTACCGGACCGTCCGGTTCACCGGCGTGGCCCCGGTGGAGCGGCAGCCGTCGGGCGTGCGCGCGGCCGGGCCGGCGGACCGCGCCGCGATCACGGCGTACGACGGTGCCTGCCACCCGGCCGACCGGCCGGCCTTCCTGGAGTCCTGGCTGACCGCCCCGGGGCACCGCGCCTACGTCCGGCACGGCGAAGGCGGCCGGATGAGCGGCTACGCAGTGATCCGCCCGGCGCGCGACTCCCTGCGGATCGGCCCCCTGTTCGCCGACACCGCCGAGGACGCCGGCGCCCTGTTCGCCGCGCTCGCAGCCGACGCGGACGGCCGGGCGCTCGCCGTCGACGTGCCGCAGACGAACACGGCGGCCGTCGCCCTCGTCGAGAAGCTCGGTCTGACCCCGTCGTTCGAGACGGCCCGCATGTACACCGGGCGGGTCCGGGACCTGGCCCGTGAGCGCGTCCACGGGGTGACGTCGCTGGAACTCGGCTGACCGGCGCCCGAACACACGGGGGAGCGGCGGTGGTTCACCCCGCGGGACGGGCCGCCGCCACCCCGGTGAGCAGGATCATCCCCGAGTCCCCGTAGTCGGGCAGGGTCGGGTCGGAGGGGATGCGGTCGACCGTGAGCTCGTCGGTGAGCGGGGCGAACACCTCGGTGACGACGTCCGTGTCCACCGGGCAGCCGGGCCAGCGGGAGTCGGCTCCGATCCGGTAGGTCGGCATGTTCTCCATGAAGGCGGCGACCAGGTGGCCGCCCGGCGCCGCGCACCGGACGAACCGGCGGCAGAACTCCTTGAACTCCTCGAAGTCCTCGGTGGCCCCCTCGGCCACGAAGTGCATGGAGGCGAGACCGTAGCCGCCCGGTTCGATGGACCGCAGGTCGCCGTGCACGAGGCGCACCGGGGCCAGCGACTCCTCCAGGGTCTCGGGGACCTCCGGGTTGAGCTCCCGGCACAGGGCGTGGAAGGGCAGCCAGCTCCGGTCCGGCGGCCCGCTCAACTGGCGTTCCAGATAGGCGGCGTTGGAGGCACCCGCCTCGACGGCGTCGATGTGGCGGCTCGCGGCGGACGCGAGCACCAGCGGATACAGGTTGGGGCCGGCCCCGACCTCCACGGAGCGGGCGACGCCGTCCGGCTCCAACGCGCGGTAGAACGCGCTGTGGTGGGTGATGACCGCCGCGTCCGAGGGGTGCAGCTCACGGTAGTTCTCGGCCAGGTAGTCCTCGACGGGCCAGCTGTCCCAGTTCACGTCGTCATTGAGGACCGCCATCGCGGACTCCGTCCTTCGGCCGCAGCCGATAGCGCTCGGTGAGCCGGGTGAGTGTGTCGTTGAGCTGGTCGACGTCCTCGTCGGAGTTGAGCGCGGTCAGCTGGACGCGGAAACCGACCCGGTCGCGGGGCACCAGGGGATAGGCCGCCAGGGTGACGTAGATGCCGTTGTCCCACAGGAATTCGCCTACCGCGTCCAGGTCGTCGGCGTCGCCCAGGGGGATCTCGATGATCGGCAGGCGGTCCGTGTTGAGCGTGCCCGCCCCCAGCTCCTCCAGATGGTCCAGGACCCGCACCGTCTTGCGGTACAGATCGGCCCGGATGTCGTCCCCGCGGCGGTCGTTGACGTCGAGGCCGGCCAGCGCCGTGGCGAGCGAGGCGGTGGGCGAGGGCCCCGAGTAGAGGTAGGGGGCAGCGGCGGTCTTGAGCCGCTCCTTGAGCGAGGTCGGCAGGGCGAGGAAGGCCAGCAGTGACGAGTACGCCTTGGAGAACCCGCCGACCAGGACGATCCCCTCGTACGTCTCCCCGGTGTGCCGTACGACGCTGTTGCCCCGGTCCCCGTACGGACACGACTCGTTCGGGCCGCGCTCCCCGATGACGCCGAACCCGTGCGCGTCGTCGATGTACATGAGGGCGTTCCGCGGCCTGCACACCTCGGCCAGCCGGGGCAGCGCGGGGATGTTCCCGCTCATGCTGTTCACACCGTCCAGACAGACGAGCCGGGGCAGGTCGGCGGGCGCCGCGTCCAGCATGGCGGCCAGTTCGTCGAGGTTCTCGGCGTGGAACCGGCGCAGGGTCGCGCCCTGCCCGCGGGCCCCCACGCAGCCGTCGAACACCGTGCGGTGCGCCGTGGCCTCCACGAAGACATGGCCCTGGCCCGCGAGGACGGGGATCACCGAGGCGTGGATCAGGGTCGCCGTGGGGAGCAGCAGCGTGTCCGGTGCGCCGAGCAGGTCGGACAGCCGTTCCTCGATGTCGGGGTACAGGCGGGGACTGCCGATGAGCCGGGACCAGCTGGGGTGGGTGCCCCAGTTGCGTACGGCCGGCTCGATCGCCTGGATGATCTCCGGGTCGCAGTCGAAGCCGAGGTAGTTGCAGGAGGCGAAGTCGATCATCCAGTGGTCGCCGCTGCGGATGTGCCGGCCGCGCACCTCGTCGAGCACGGCATCGCTCATGGGGTTGGTCTGCCGCAGGTGCTCCAGGTCGCGCCAGCGCCTGGAGCGGCGGGTCGCCTCCGTCTGCCCGCCCTCGCCCGGCGTGCCACCGGTCCCCGCCGCCCCGGGCGCACCGGACCCCTCCTTGCCCGGTTCTGCGGAAGCCGGCTCGGTCTGTTCCATTCCGTACCTCGTTTGCGCCGTCGCGGCGGCCACGGCCGGGGTGCGTACCCCGTCGCGCTGCCGCAGGAGGAACTCGCTCTGCTGCACCGTCATCGGCCGGGCGAAGAGGAACCCCTGTCCGAACCGGCATCCCATGCCGGCCAGGAGGTCCCGTTGCACCGGGTCCTCGATGCCCTCGGCGATCACCTGGATGCCCAGGGTGTCGGCGAGGCCGACGATTCCCTCGACGAGCGCGACCTGACGGGTGTCCAGCGCGATGTCGTCGATGAACGTCTTGTCGATCTTCAGCACGTCGACGGGGAAGTCCCGCAGATACCGCAGCGACGAGTAGCCGCTGCCGAAGTCGTCGACGGCTATGTGCACCCCGAGGTCCTTGAGCGAGTACAGCACCGCCTGGATCTGGGCGTCGCGCCGCATCAGCACCGTCTCGGTGAGCTCCAGCTGCAGTGACCCGGGGGCGAGCCCCGGTGTCTCCAGCGCCTTGCGGACCTCGTCCAGGAACCCGCTGTCGCGGAACTGGCGGGGGGAGACGTTCACTGAGACGTACGGCGGGTCCGCCTTGTCGGCGGACCGCTGGAGTCCCGCGATGTCGGTCGTGGCGTTCGACAGGACCCAGGCGCCCAGCGGTGTGATGTGCCCCGTCTCCTCGGCGAGCGCGATGAACTGGTCGGGCGGAACGGGGTCGTGCTGCGGATGCGGCCAGCGCGCCAGAGCCTCGAACCCGACCACCTCGCCCGCGGCGATGTCGACCACCGGCTGGTACCGCAGCGTGAACTCGGACCGGGCCACCGCGCCGTCGAGCCGGGCCTGCAGATCGTGGCGTTCCACCATCCGCACCCGCAGCCGCGGCAGGAACCGGCGCCACTGCCGCTTGCCCGCCGCCTTGGCCGCGTAGAGAGCCAGGTCCGCGTGGCCGAGGAGCTCCTCGGCGTCGGTGCTGTCGCGGGCGGTGGCCACGCCGACGCTCGCGGACACGCTCACGGAGCCTTCGCGGAGGCTGAAGGGCCGGCTCAGCGCCTGGATCACCTGGGCCGCGAGGAGCTCGGCGTCCAGCGGCTTCTTCGCGTCCTCCATCAGCACCGCGAACTCGTCGCCGCCGAGCCGGGCCGCGGTGTCGGTGCGGCGCAGGGCACCGGAGAGCCGTTCGCCGACGGCGGTCAGCAGATGGTCGCCGGTGGAGTGGCCCATCGTGTCGTTGACCATCTTGAAGTCGTCGAGGTCGATGAAGAGCAGACAGGTGAGCGTCGTCCCGCGGCGGCTGCGCAGCAGGGCGCGCTCGATCCGCTCCAGCAGCAGGGTTCGGTTCGGCAACCCGGTGAGCGGGTCGTGGAACGCGCGCTCGGTCAACTCGTGTTCGAGGCGCCGCTGCTCGGTCACGTCCCGCAGGGTGATGACGAGCCCGGAGACCGTGGGGTCCTCGCGCAGGTCGCTGCAACGCACCTCGACCTCGATGCGGCTGCCGTCCCGCAGCACCCACCAGTGGTCGTGGGTTTCCAGGGTTCCCCTGGTGCGCAGGGCGGCGAGCCCCCGGACGACCCGGGCCCGGTCGCTCCCGTCCACCAGGTCGGGCAGTGGCGCCCCGGTCAGCTCCACCTGGCCGAACACGGCACGCGCGGACGGGCTCGCGTACCGGATGGAGTTGTCGTCCTCGACGATGAGGATGACGTCCGAGGCGTTGCGCACCAGGGTGCGGAAGTACGCCTCGCTCTCCTTGCGGATGATCTCCTGGCGCAGCGCGATGCGCTCCACCGCCAGACCGGCGTGCGAGGCCAGGATCTCCAGCGAGCTCTGGACCTCGCGGAGCTGCTGCTCGGGTCCCGCCGCCATCAGCACACCCGGCAGATGCCCGGTCGGCTCGTCGGGCGGGATCATGGGACACACGAGGGTGATCGGCAGACCGCCGAGCCGGTCCTTGATGTCCGCGCCGAGCTCCGCGGTGGGCACCATGTGCGAGCGGCGGGTCGCCAGCCCGTTCGCGTACTCGGCCGGCAGCACCAGGCTCCGGTGCTCGGCCTTCGGCCCGAACAGGGTGCTGACCGTGGTGGCGCACGCCCACTCCACGTCCGTCGGCCGCACCGCCGCGACGAGTGAGGTGGCCGCGGTGCGCAGGGCCAGTTCCCGCGCCACGGCGTTGCGGTGGGCGGCCACCATCCCGGAGAGGCGCAGCAGCACCAGCAGGAAGAGGGCGGCGGAGAAGACCGCGATCACGGCGGCGTCCTGGGCGTTCCCGCGCCGCCCTTCGTAGAGCAGGATCGCGGGTGCCACCAGGGTGGCCGCGGTGAGCGAGAGCAGCCGGCGGCGGGTGGGGCGCAGGGACTCCCGCCGCACGACGGGCCGGGTCAGTTCGACCATGGAGGGATGGAGCCCGGCGAGCCCCCACGCGGTGTAGAAGACGATCCAGCCCGAGTCGAGCAGGGTTCCGGTCTGCCACAGGTCGTTGAGCTGAAGGATCCCGTACGCGATGTCGAAGGTGAGCAGGGTCGCGGTGCCCAGCACGAGGAGCCGCAGGGCCGGGATGCGGCCCCCGCCGGGGCTGGACACCAGCAGGCGGGCCATCATCGCGAGGACGAGGACGTCTCCGAGCGGGTACGCGATGCTGATGGCCCGCTGCTGCCAGGTCATGCCCGGCTCATGGGTGAGCGGCTGCACCAGGAACACCCAGACCGGCAGCGCGAGCCCCAGGGCGAAGATCAGCGCGTCCAGCAGGCTCGGCAGGTCGTGGCCGGGCCAGCGGTAGTGCACGAGCCCGTAGAGACCGGCCGCGAACAGGGGATAGGTGGCCAGGTAACAGGCGTCGGCGGCCGACGGGAACGGGTTGTTGAAGTGGAAGTACGACTCCATCACGTTGTACGAGGTGTCGCCCGCGGCGAAGGCCAGCAGCCCGGCCGCCAGCAGCAGCCACGGCCAGCGGTGGGCCGGGCGGTTGAGCTGGATCCCGGTGAGCATCGCCGCCACGCCGCCGAGTCCGATGACGGCCCACAGCGGGGTCCGTGTCACGGCGATGACCATGTAGACGACGGTCGTGACCGCGACCAGGAGGGCGTACACACCGAGGCGCTGGGGCCGCGGCAGGACGCCGGTGAGGCGAGGTGCCCGCACGCCGAACCGCCTCCCTACGTCGGACGGCACAGGACCGTTGCGTCGGACGGCACAGGACCGTTCGCCGGTTCCGGGGCATTGTTGATCGTAGGCACGGCGGGTGGACGGGTGCATCTCCTGGCGATCTCGGGCCGCGGTTGTCCGCCCCGTCCGGAGCGGGTGCGGCGCTCCACCGGCCGTCCTGCCGCGCCGAGTTAGGGACCGGTGACCCCTCGGGGGCCGGCCCGCGGTACGGCGTCGGCCGTCCCGAGCCACGGCGCCCGCCGCCCTGGGCCATGCGCCGGCCGCCCTCCGCCGCGGTCCCTGCTGCCCTCCGCCGCGGTGTCCGCTGCCCCGGGGCGGGTCGGCCGACGGCCGAACCTCCTGGTCAGGATGCGGTTTCCGGGTCCCCGGCCTTATGCTGAAGAGGCGCGGCAAGGTACATGGCGGCGTGGCTTCGATCATGAACGCACCCATCGAGGACTACGCCCTCATCAGCGATCTGGAAACCGCTGCCATGGTCGGCAGGGACGGTTCCATCGACTGGCTGTGTCTGCCCCGGTTCGACTCTCCGGCCTGTCTGGCCGCGATCCTGGGGACACCGGACAACGGATTCTGGCGGGTGGCCCCCGTCTCCCGGGCGGTGCACGCGCACTGCGAGAGCCGGGCCTACCGCCGCGACACCCTCGTCCTGGAGTCCCGCTGGGAGACTCCGACGGGTGCCGTGCGGGTCGTCGATTTCATGCCACCGCGCAGTCAACTCCCGTGCATCGTCCGCATGGTCGAGGGGCTGTGGGGGACGGTGGCGATGCGCAGCGAACTGCGGCTGCGCTTCCACCAGGGCCGCGTGGTGCCGTGGATCCAGGCCGGTGAGTCCTGCACGGTCGCGGTCGCCGGACCGGACGCCGTCTGGCTGAACGCCGAGGACATCGCGGCGCGGCCCGGCGGCGGGAACTCCACCGTCCACGAGTTCACCGTGCGGGCGGGGCGCAGGACGACCCTGACGTTCGTGTGGGCCCCCTCGTACCGCACCGAGCCGCCCGCCCCGCTCGCCGTGCCCGCCGAGACGGTGCTGAAGGAGACCGGGGACTTCTGGCGGCGCTGGACCGCCCAGTGCCGTTACGAGGGGCCCTGGCGCGACGCGGTGGTGCGTTCCCTGATCACCCTCAAGGCGCTCACCTACGCGCCCACCGGCGGCATCATCGCCGCCCCGACCACCTCGCTGCCCGGTTCCCTCGGCGGCGAACGCAACTGGGACCACCGCCACTGCTGGCTGCGCGACTCCGCGCTGACGCTGTCCTGTCTGCTGCGCGGCGGCTACCGCGACGAGGCGACCGCCTGGGTGGGCTGGCTCGTGCGGGCCGTGGCGGGGGACCCGACCGCTCTCCAGACCGTGTACGGGGTCGCCGGCCAGCGGCTGCTCCCGGAGACGGAGGCGCCCTGGCTGCCCGGCTACGAGGGCTCCCGCCCGGTCCGCTTCGGCAACTCGGCGGTGAGCCAGTTCCAGCTCGACGTCTACGGCGAGGTGCTCGACGCGCTCCTGCTGTCGCTGCGCGCGGGTATCCCCATACCGGGCCATGTGTGGCGGCTGGTGGAGGGCATGATGGGCTACCTCGCCCGGCACTGGCGCGAGCCGGACCAGGGGCTGTGGCAAGTGCGCGGCCCGGCGCGGCAGTTCGTCCACTCCAAGGTCATGACCTGGGTGGCGGCGGACCGTGCGCTGCGGATGGGCGAGCTGCTGGGAAGGAACGGCTCCTCGACCGGCTGGCGGGCCCTGCGGGACGAGGTGCACGGGCAGGTGTGCCGGGAGGGCTGGAACGCGGGGCGGGGATCCTTCGTCCAGTCCTACGGATCCTCGGAGCTGGACGCCTCGGCGCTGCTGATATCCCGGCTGGGTTTCCTGTCCCCCGCGGACGAGCGGGTGCGGGGGACCGTGCGGGCGATGCGGGAGCTGAACCACGGCGGCTTCGTACGGCGGTACGCGCCCGACGGCCACGGCGTGCACGGGGTGGACGGCATGCCGGGCAATGAGGGCGCGTTCGTGGCGTGCTCGCTCTGGTACGCCGACGCCCTCGCCACGACCGGGCACCGCGCGGAGGCCACGGAGGTGTTCGAGCGGGTGCTGGGGATCCGCAACGACCTCGGTCTGCTCTCCGAGCAGTGGGACCCCGACGCGGGCCGTCAACTGGGCAACGCGCCGCAGGCGTTCAGCCATCTGGCACTGGTGGAGACGGCGTTCCTGCTGTCGGAGTCCGAGCGCGAGCCCCAGTCCGAGGTGTAGGGCCGCTCGCGGGGGCGCGGGGGCGCGGGGGCGCGGGGGTGCGGGGGTGTAAGGGTGTAGCGGGTGTGGTGTACGGGTGTGTCGGGTGTACGCGTGCGTGGGTGCCCTCGGGTCAGCCCTTGGCGGACGGGCGCCGGGCGGAACCGGCGTAACCGTGCGGGTTGAGCTGCTGGAACCGCCACGCGTCCCGGCACATGTCGGCGAGGTCCCGCTGCGGGTGCCAGCCCCAGGCGCGCGCCACGGCGGAGGCGTCGGCCACGAGTTCGGCGACGTCGCCGGGACGGCGCGGCACCATCTCGTACGGAACGGGGCTGCCGCAGGCCGCGGAGAAGGCGGCGATCACGTCGAGGACCGAACTCCCTTTGCCTATACCGAGGTTGAAGACGTGCATGCCCGTGCCGTCGGCGAGGTGGTCGAGCGCGACGCGATGGGCCTCGACGGTGTCCATGACGTGGAGGTAGTCGCGGATCGCGGTCCCGTCCGCCGTCGGATAGTCGTCGCCGAAGACCCGGAGGCGCTCGCGTCGTCCGACGGCCACCTGGGCGAGCGCCGGCAGCAGGTTCTCCGGGGAACCGCTCGGGTCCTCGCCGAGGAGTCCGCTGGGATGGGCGCCCGCCGGGTTGAAGTAGCGCAGGCACAGCACGGTGTACTCCGGGTGCCGCGCGCAGACGTCGGCGAGGATCTGCTCGCAGACGACCTTGGAGGCGGCGTACGGATTCGTGGGCCGGAGCGGGGTCGACTCGTCGAGTGCTCCATGGCCGGCGTCGCCGTACACGGAGCAGGAGGAGGAGAAGACGAGCTGGTGGACACCGTGCTCGTGCATGGTCTTCAGCAGCGCGGTCGTTCCGCCGACGTTGGTGTCGTAGTAGTCGATGGGCATCCGTGTCGACGTGCCGACGGCCTTGTGCGCGGCGAAGTGCACGACGGCGTCCACGGAGTGACGGTCGAAGACGGCCGAGAGGGCACGCCGATCACGGATGTCCAGCTCATAGATGGTTCCGAGGAAGCGGCCCGCGATGCGTTCCACGCGGGCGAACACCTGCTGGCTGCTGTTGGAGTAGTCGTCGACCACGATCAACTCGTAGCCGTGGTCAAGCAGTTCGACACAGGCGTGACTACCGATGAATCCTGCGCCGCCCGTGACGAGAATGGTCGAGGGGGCACTCATGGGCCCGGCTCCTTCGTGTGCGCGGGCGGAGGTGGGAAGGAGAGCGCCGCGCCGGCACGGACGCGCCCGGGCGCGACGGCTCTGAGTCATACAAGGTAACTACGTATATTTACGATGTATATGTACAACTCTGCACCCGTCTGTCCGGGGCGTCAAGCGGGCGGTGCCCACCGGGGGAGCGGCCCGGACGGCGCTCCCCCGGCGGGGGCGCCGTCAGCCCGCCAGCTCCCGGGCGCGCTGGGCCGCCCGGTCCACCGGGGCGCGGTGCACGGGGCCGTGGCCCGGGAGCAGCACGTCGGCGCCGAGGGCCTCGATGCGGTCGAGCGAGGCGAGGGCCCCGGCGCGCTCGGTGTCGAACATCCTCGGCAGGAGCTGCGGGCCCTGTATCCGCGAGGTCGGGTGACCGCTGACCAGGGCGTCGCCGGAGATGAGCACCCCCGCCTCGGGCAGGTGGTAGACGCAGTGCCCGGGGGTGTGGCCGGGGGTGTGCACGGGGACGGGCCGGCCGGGCAGGTCGAGCGGGCCCGCGTGGGGGAAGGCCTCCGGCTTCGTCATGGTCACGTCCGCCGTACCGCCGGAGCGGATGGCGTGCACCGCCCAGGGCAGGACCCCGGGGCGCCAGGCCTGCCGTATGACCTGTCCGATGCTCACCTGGTGGAGGAATTCGCGGCGCGCGTGCGGCACCTCGGTCTCGTGCAGCTGGACGGGCGTGCCGTAGGTGTGGTTCAGGAACTCGGCGGAGCCGAGGTGGTCGCTGTGCGCGTGGGTGATCAGGACGGCGGTCACGTCCTCGGGGGCGTGCCCGAGGGTCTTGAGGGACGCGAGGAGCCATGCGCGGTCGCCCGGATATCCCGTGTCGATCAGGGTGACCGAGTCGCCCTCGGAGAGCACCACCCAGTTGGTGTTGCTGCCGTGGACCAGATGAACTCCGGCGGCTGCCTCGACGATCGATTCCTCGCGCATGACCATCCTGACTCGGATAACTGCGGGTGCCCCTGGAGGCTCTGACAGGGCGAAACGTATCGCGAGCGCGATCCGCGCGGTGCCCGGGCGTGGCCCTCGCGCCGCCGGGCCCGCCGGGAGCCCGCCCCACGCCCTCCCACCGTCCGTGCCGCCGGGCGTGAACGTCCCCGTGCGACCCGCCCTCGGAAAAATACGGTGCCCCGCCCGCGCCCTGTTCCCTACACTCGCCACGAACCGCACACCACCGCTCCGGGTGCCGTGTGCGCCGTGACGAACGAGGGGAGCCGGGCCGTGCGCTACCGCACCGCTGTCGTGGTTCCCCCGTCCCAGTACGAGGTGATCCTCGTGTCCTCGTGGGACCGGTACCGGCTGCGCGGCCGGAACCGGACACCCGCGACGACCCTCTGACCTCCGCCCGTACGGCGGCGACCGCACGCCCGGTCGCCGGTCGCCGTACCCGGCGGAGGCACATCACCGCCTGAACCCAGGTGTGTCGTCCGGGAATCGCGCCGACCCGATTCCGGATCGTCCGAAAGGCCCTCGGCCGTGCGTACCGACCTGCACCGTCACCTCACCGACTCCGTCACGAACCCCCTCGCCGCCGTCCGCAACCTGGGCATCCTCGCCCACGTCGACGCGGGCAAGACCACCGTGACCGAACGGATCCTCTATCTCACCGGCACCATCCACAAACGCGGCGAGGTCCACGACGGCACCACCGTCACCGACTTCGACCCGCAGGAGCGCGACCGCGGCATCACCATCTTCGCCGCGGCCGTGACCTGCGCCTGGGACGGCCACCGGATCAACCTGCTCGACACCCCCGGCCATGTCGATTTCTCCGACGAGGTGGAGCGCTCGCTGCGCGTCCTCGACGGCGCCGTCGCCGTGTTCGACGCGGTGGCGGGCGTGGAGCCGCAGAGCGAGTCGGTGTGGCGCCGGGCCGACCGGCACGGAGTCCCCCGGATCGCCTTCGTGAACAAGCTGGACCGCGCCGGCGCCGACCTCGACACCGCCGTCGACTCGATCCGCGAACGGCTCCACCCGGCGCCCCTGGTGGTCCAGTTGCCGATCGGGACGGAGGACGCCTTCACCGGAGTCGTCGACCTGCTGCGGATGCGCGCCCTGGTGTGGGCCGACGGTGCCGAGTCCGCCGAGGAGACCGCGGTGCCGCCGGACCTGCTGGAGGAGGCCCGGCGCAGGCGACGGCTCCTGGAGGAGGCGGTGGCCGAACTCCATCCGGCGGCGCTGGAGGAGTTCTGCGACCGTTCCACCCTCTCGGCGCCGACCCTGGCGGCCGCGCTCCGCGACCTGACCCGTACCGGCGAGGGCGTGGTGGTGCTGTGCGGCTCGGCCTACCGCAACCGCGGTGTCGAACCGCTGCTCGACGCGATGGTGGCCTACCTGCCCTCGCCGCTCGACGTGCCCGCCGTGCGCGGCACCCGGGACGGCGCGGAGCAGGAACGGGCCGCCGACCCCCGAGAGCCGTTCGCGGCCCTGGTGTTCAAGGTGAACGCCACCGCGACCGGACGGCTGACGTACCTGCGTGTCTACTCGGGCACCGTGGAGAAGGGACAGGCGGTCGTGGACGCGGGCACGGGACGCACCGAGCGGGTCGCGCGCATCCTGCGGGTGCGGGCCGACCGGCACGCGGAGCTGGAGCGCGCCGTGGCCGGTGACATCGTCGCCGTGATCGGGCCGAAGAACGCCCGGGCCGGCGCGACGCTGTGCGCGCCCACGGCGCCGCTGCTCCTCGAACCGCCGGTCGTCGCCGACCCGGTGGTGTCCGTGGCGGTCGAGGCGCGCCGCGCCACCGACACCGACCGGCTGGTGTCGGCGCTGGCAGGTCTGGCCGAGGAGGACCCCTCGCTGGTCGTCCGCACCGACCCCGAGACCGGGCAGACGGTGCTGTCGGGCATGGGAGAACTGCATCTGGAGGTGGCGGTGGAGAAGATCCGGCGCGCCCAGGGTCTCGACGTCGCCGTCGGGCGCCCGAGGGTGTCCTACCGGGAGACGGTCGTCCGAGGGGTCTCGGGTCTGGTGTACCGGCACGTCAAGCAGGACGGCGGCGCGGGCCAGTTCGCCCATGTGGTGCTCGACGTCGAGCCGCTGGGCCCGGAGTCCGGCGGCGCCGGGGGACCGGTGGCGGGCTTCGAGTTCCGTTCGGCGGTCGTCGGCGGCCGGGTGCCGCAGGAGTACGTCCGTGCCGTGGAGGCGGGCTGCCGGGACGCGCTCGCCGAGGGTCCCCTCGGCGGTCACCCGGTGACCGGGCTGCGGGTCACCCTCACCGACGGGGCGACCCATGTGAAGGACTCCTCGGAGACGGCGTTCCGCGCGGCCGGCCGGTTCGGGCTGCGCGAGGCCCTGCGCGCCAGTGCCATGGTTCTGCTGGAACCGGTCGCCGAGGTCACGGTCACCGTGCCCGAGGAGGCAGTGGGCGGGGTGCTCGGCGACCTCGCGGCCCGGCGCGGCCGGGTCTCGGGCTCGCTCGCCCGGGTGGGCACGGCGGTGGTCACCGCCACCGTGCCGCTGGCCGAACTCTTCGGCTACGCCACCCGGTTGCGCAGCCGGACCCAGGGCCGGGGGACGTTCACGACCCGTCCCGCGGGTCTCGCGCCGGCCCCCGCGGCCGGGGCGACCGCCCGGTAGTCCCGGGCGCTCGCGCTCCCGACGACGGCCCCGCCCCGACCGGGGCGGGGCCGTCCGTCCTTGCCCGGACCGGCCGGAGCGGGAGGCCCTCGGACCGGGGGTTCGGCCTCGCGCCGCTCACCCCATCCGGTCCTCGTCCGAGAGGTGCTCGACCGTCTCGCCGGTCCCGGTGAAGGTGCGGGTCACATGACCCGAGGAGTACACCCACAGGATGCGCAGCGGACGGTCGCCGACGTTCCGGAACAGATGGGGGACGGGGGAGGGGACATAGGTGGTGTCGAAGCGCGTCAGCCGCGTCACCTCCCCGTCGACGACCACCTCCGCCTCCCCCTCCAGGACCGTCACGTGCTCGTCGCAGTTGTGCGAGTGCAACGGTGCACCGGAGCCCACCGGGTACACGCTCATGCCGCTGGTGATCCGGTTCTCCCCGCCGGCCGAGCGCGTGGTGATGAGCGGTGTCGTGACGACGGCACCGCCCCGGTCCAGCGGGGGCACGGACGCGGCTTCGATGATCGTGGTCATCCCGGGTTCCTCTTCCGTCGGCGGAGATGCGTCGACCGACGGTAGGTCGCGTCCCCGCCCGCGGGTGCCGTCCGGCGTGCAGTTTTACCTTGCGTTCCGGGAAGGGTGAGCTTCCCGCACCCGGCTGTACCGTCGGCTGGCATCGCACGGCACCCCCGTTCGTGCCGGACACACGCCGGAAAGAAAAGGCAGGTGGCAGCCACATGAGGCTCCCCGTTCTGACCGATGAGGACATGGAACCGCGCCAGCGGGAACTGGCCGCCCGCATCGCCGGCCGGCGGGGCGCCGTCCGCGGTCCCTTCCGGGTCTGGCTGCACAGCCCGGAGATGTGCGAACGCGCCGAATCCCTCGGCGCCTTCGCCCGCTTCGACTGCAGTCTGCCCCGGCACCTGCGCGAACTGGCCCTGTTGATGGCCGCCCGGAACTGGGACGCCCAGTACTCCTGGAACGCGCACGTGGACCAGGCGATCGCGGCGGGTGTCCCCGAGGCCGCCGTCGCGGCCGTCGCCGAGAAGCGCGAGGCGGTCTTCGAGGACGAGGCGGACCAAGCCTTCTACCAGTTCTGCCGCGAGGTCCTCGAGGAGCACTTCGTCCGCGACGAGACCTTCGCCCGGGCCCTCCGCCACTTCGGGCCCACGGGCCTGGTGGACACCATCGGCGCGCTCGGCAACTTCACCATGCTCGGCATGTGCCTGAACACCTTCCAGGTGGACCTCCAGGCCGACCGCGAACCGCCCTTCCCCGACATCCGCGGCCACGGACGCCTCGCCCGGGGCGAGGGACCGCGACCGTGACCACCCTCACGGACCAGGACACCCAAGGAGGCCCCGCCGTGACCCCGAGGAACCCGACGCCCGCGGCGGCCGGCGCCGACACGGCCCGCGGCCCCGTGCTGCGCGTCCGCGGCGTCGGCAAGAGCTTCGGCGGCGCCGCCGCGCTCACGGACGTCGACCTCGACCTGTACCCCGGCGAGGTCCACGCGCTCATGGGCATGAACGGTGCCGGGAAGTCGACGCTGGTGCAGATCCTCTCGGGCGTCCACCAGGCGGACGCCGGCACCGTCGAGGTCGACGGACAGGCCCAGCCCGCGCTGACCGTGCGCAGGGCCCGGAAGCTCGGCATCGCCTTCGTCCCCCAGCGCCGCGAACTGGCGACGGACCTGAGCGTCGCCGAGAACGTCCTGCTCGGCGATCTGCCCACCCGGCACGGCGCCGTGCGCTGGAGGCAACTCAAGTCCGAGGCGCGGCGCGCCCTTTCGGGTCTCGGCATCGACATCGACGTGGAGCGGACCGCCGGATCGCTCACCGTCGCCGAGCAGACCATGGTCGAGGTGGCGCGCGAGGTACGGCGCGGCGGCCGGATCCTGGTCCTCGACGAGCCCACCGCCTGCCTGAGCGCGGAAGCCGCCCACCAGATCAGACGGCTGGTGCGCACCCTGCGCGACGAGGGCGTCGCCGTCGTCTACATCTCGCACTACATCGACGAGGTGACGGCCGTCGCGGACCGGATCACCGTGCTCAGGGACGGAGCCGTCGTACGCAGCGCGCCCGCCGCCGAACTCGGACCGGCCGCGCTGGTCCGCGCCATGGTCGGCCGGGACATCGTCTCGCGGCGCTCCGAACGCCCCGCACCCCGGGACGAGATCGGCCTCGCGGTCCGTGACCTGAGCGACGGCCGGGCCGTCCGGGGCTTCGACGTCCAGGTGCGCAAGGGCGAGATCGTCGCGGTGCTCGGACCGGCCGGGGACGCCCAGTCCCGGCTCTTCGACCTGCTGTCCGGACGGCGCCGCCCCGACACCGGCGAACTCCTCGTCGACGGCGCCCCGGTGCCGTTCGGCCGGGTGGACGCCTCGCTCGCCGGGGGACTGCGCTGCGTCACCGGCGACCGGCGGGCCCTCGGTCTGGTCCCGGGCATGTCCCTGGACGAGAACCTGCTGCTCGCCGGCGACCGCCTCGCCCGCAGGCGACTCCACCGGCGGGGTGAACTCACGCGCCGGGCACGCCCGTTGCGGCGCAGGTACGGGGTGGTCTCGCTGGCCGGCAACCCGCCCGTGAGCGCCCTGTCCGGCGGCAACCAGCAGAAGGTGCTGCTCGCCAAGTGGCTGGGGACCGGCCCCGTCGCCTGCTTCCTCGAGGACCCCACGAACGGCGTGGACATCGCCGCCATGGCCGACATCCACACGCTGGTCGACGAACTGGCCGGGCGGGGAGTCGCCGTGCTGCTCGCCTCCTCGTCCGCCGAGGAGGTCATGCGCCTGGCCGACCGGGTGATCGTCGTCAGCGCGGGCCGCACGGTCGCCGAGCACGACGTCACCGCCATCACCCGCGACGAACTCGTCGCCACCGCACTCGGAGGTCAACCCCAGTGAGCGTCACCACACTTCCCGATGCCCCGGGGACCGGCACCCCGCCCGGCCGCGGACGGCGGCCGAGCCGGCTCGACGCCCTGCGGCGCGCCCCCCACGCCGGTCTGACAGCCGTCCTCGTCGTCGTGGTCGTGGCCACGATGCTGCGGACCGACGCGTTCGCCACCGACACCAACCTGATCAACATCCTGCGCCAGGTCAGCGTCACCGCCGTCATCGCCGCCGGACTGACCCTGCTCATGACCGCGGGCGGCATGGACTTCTCCATGGGCAGCAACGTCTCCGTCACGACCGCGCTCGGGGCGCAGCTGCTGTCGCACGGTCATTCCACCGTCGTCACCGTGGTCGTCACGATCGCGCTCGCCACGATGATCGGCCTGGTGAACGGGCTGGTCGTGACGTTCACCCATGTCGCGCCGTTCGTCGTCACCCTGGCCACGGCGACCCTGCTCGACGGTGTCGCGCTGCTGGTGCTCGACAGCGTCAGCGTCTCCATCGGCACCCGGATGTTCCCGCTCGGCAACGGCGACGTCCTCGGGGTCCCCTACCTGCTCATCCTCGCCGTCCTCGTGCTGGCCGCGACGGCCCTGGTCATGCGGTTCACCGTGTTCGGCCGCGACGCGTACGCCATCGGCGGCAACGAGCACGTGGCCCGGCTCAGCGGCATCGACGTCACCGCCCGCAAGCTCACCCTGTACGCGCTCACCGGCGCCCTGTCCGGTCTGGCCGGACTGATGCTGCTGTCCCGGCTCGGCTCGAGCAGCCCCGGCACGGGCGGTCTCACCCTGCAGCTCACCGCCGTGGCCGCGGTGGTCATCGGCGGCACCTCGCTGGCCGGCGGCCACGGCACCGTCACCGGGACCGTGCTCGGTGTCGTGCTCCTCGGTGTGGTGGCCAACGCGCTCAACCTCCTCCAGGTCTCCAGCAATTACCAGCCGGTGTCCGTCGGCGGCGTCCTGCTCGTGGCGGCGATCGCGAACGAGTTCCACAAGTCCCGGTCCGCACGCAACTGACCCGGGCCCCTCCCGCAGGGAATCGGCCGACCCGGCCCTCTCGCAGGGAATCGACCCGGGCCCCTCCCGCACCACACTTCACTTCCCGCATTCCGCGGTCCATTCCGCGGTCCATTCCGCGGATCGTTCCGCGGTCCGTTTCCCCTGCCTTCCCACGCTTTCCGCGTGCGCTCCGCCCTGCCCTCGTCCCGTCAAGAAAGGCGTACCACCATGAGACTTTCCGTCCGTCACCGTCGCGCGCTCGTCGCCGCGGCGGCCGGTGCCACCCTGGTGCTGAGCGGATGTTCCGACAACGGCGACACCGCTGCCGCGGGAGCCACGTCGGGTGCCGTCACCATCGGATTCGTCAACGGCGCCGACACCGCGTTCCACGCGTGCCTGCAGAAGGCCGTCGAGCAGACGGCGAAGTCGGAGGGCGCCAAGGTCTACACCGCCAACTCCCACCAGAACGCCGGGACCGAGCTGTCCAACATCGAGGACATGATTTCCCGCAAGGTCAGCGCGCTGATCGTGCAGACGGTCAACGTCGACTCGCTCGACGGCGACCTGGCCAAGGCCAAGGCCGCCGGCGTCCCGATCTATCTGACCTCGGTCGCCCCGGGCAACGCGAACGGCATCCTGGGCGCCGCCGTCGTCGACCTCCAGAAGGTGGGCGCCCTGGACGCCGACTGGGTCGCGAAGGACGCGGGCGGCCGGAAGGTGGAGGTCGGGGTGATCGCGGGGGCGCCCGGAGCGGCCTCCGACCTGCTCGTGGGCGGGTTCACCAACGAACTGCCCGACACCGCGAAGGTGGTCGCGAACCAGCCCGGCATGTTCAACCCGGTCAAGGCCCAGGAGGTCGCCGAGAACATGATCCAGGCGCACCCCGGCCTGGACTACGCGTTCGTCGCCAACGAGGAGATGGGATTCGCCGTCCGCAAGGCGTTCGACGCGGCCGGCGCCGAGGACGTCAGGATCGTGACCGTCAACGGCACCGACGAGGGACTGGCCGCCGTCGAGGACGGACGGTTCTCGGCCACCGTGGCCAACTCCGCCATGGTCATCGGGCAGACGGCGGTCAGGAGCACCGTCGGTCTGCTTGCCAAAGAAAAGGTTGACAAGATTGCCAACATTCCTCTTCTCTTGGTCACCAAGGACAACCTGACCAAGGCACCGCAGTACTGCCCCAAGTGACAGCGCCCGCACGCCGAGCGGTGCCCGCGCCGGTGCGTCCGAGCCGCCTGCCCCGTCGTTGCCGGAACGTCCCCGCAGAGCCGCTGCCTGGGCGTTCCGGACCGGCGCGACCCGGGTCCGTACCGCCGTGAGGTCCGTCCGCCGTGACGGAAGCACCACCCGCACACCCGAACGACCGGCACCGCCGCCGGGGCCCGTCCCCGGCGGCCGTGGGCCTCCGGAGGAAACATGGACCGCCTGCTCCTCATGCACAGCCTCGTCACCGTCGCCCAGGCCGGCAGCTTCAACGGCGCCGCCAAGAAGCTGGGCTCCTCCGGCTCCCTGGTGTCGCGCCATGTCGCCGAACTGGAGCGCCAGGTGGGCGTCCGGCTGGTCAACCGCACGGCCCGCTCGGTCAGCCTGACCGAACCCGGGCGGCGCTACGCCGATTTCGCCGCGCGCATCCTGGAGGAGATCGAGGCCGAGGACGCGGGGATAGCCCAGCTGCACGACCGCGCCGAGGGCACGCTCAGCATCATCTGCCCCAAATGGATCGGAAGCCTGGACCTGGGCGACGCGATCGCGGCCTTCTCCGCCGCCCATCCCAAGATCCAGGTCCGCTTCGAACTGGGCGGCATGTCCGACCGGACCTACGACTTCCTGGACAGCGGATTCGACGTGGCCTTCCACACCCGCGACCTCAGGGACTCCAGCGTCCGCCTCAAGAAGATCGCCTCACTGCCGTTCGTCCTGTGCGCGTCCGGGGACTACCTCGCGCGCGGCGGTCCGCTCACCGAACCGAACGAGATCGCCGCCCACGAATGCCTCGTGCACGTCAACGACCCGGTCTGGCGCATCGGCCACGGCCACGCCTCCACTCTGCACAAGATCCGCAACGTCGCCTTCTCCTCCAACTCCTACATCGCCCTGCAGAAGGCCGCCGTGCACGGGCGCGGCATCGCCCTGCTGCCCCAGCGGCCGGCGTACGACGACCTCATCTCCGGCGCCCTCCAGGTACTGCTCCCCGAACTCGCCGTCCCCGACCGGCCCTTGTACGCGATCTACGGGCCCGGGCAGGCCACCCCGCGGAAGGTGAGCGTATTCCTCGATTTCCTCACCGGGTGGTTCTCGCAGAATCCCATTCCCGCGATCCGTTCCTAGGGATTCCCGCACGGGCCGTGGCACCTTCGCACCGCATTCCCCCGGCCGCAAGAAACGATTGCGCATTCCGTCGAACCCGGACCGTTGAGACCGCCGCCCGGCGAAACCTACGCTCGCCGGGCGACCCGCGAAACGAGGAACCCATGGGAATCCAGAGAATCGAATCGGTCACCTACGGCATCGACGACCTCGGCACATGCGTCCGGTTCTTCGACGACTTCGGGCTCCTGCCGCTGGAACGGAGCGACGAGCACGCCGTGTTCGAGACCCGCACGGGCCAGACGCTCCACCTCGACACCGCACCGGGCAGACGCCTCCCGCCCCCGGTGGAGGACGGGCCCACCCTGCTGGAAGTGGTCTGGGGCGTCGACACCCGCGCGGAGCTGGAGCGCCTGGTCGCCGCCGCCGGCCGCGACCGCCCGGTCCGGCAGGACGCCGCGGGTGTGTTCCACACCGTCGACGAGACGGGCTTCGGGGCCGGTCTCGCTCTCGCCCGCCACCGGCCCGCCGACGTCACCCCCCGGCCCGCCAACACGCTGGGCAGCGTGACCCGCTGGAACACCGCGCTGGAGCCGGTCACCCGGGTCCGCCCGCTGCGCATGTGCCACGTGGCGCTCAACATCCCGAAGGAGGGCCGCGAGAAGGCCGTCGCCTTCTACGTCGACCGCCTCGGCTTCCGGCCCACCGACGTGGTCGAACCCATGGGCGTGTTCATGCGGGCTCCCGGAGACGACGACCAGCACACCCTGCTGCTGTGCCACCGCCCCGACCGCGCCGGCGTCAACCACGTCGCCTACGAGGTCCCCGGCTTCGACGACGTCGTCGAGGGCGGCAACCACATGATCGACCGCGGCTGGCGCGAAGCCCGCAGACTCGGCCGCCACACGGTCGGCTCCAACGTCTTCCGCTTCGTCCACGCGCCCTGCGGAGGGCGCGTGGAGTACGCCGCCGACATGGACCGGGTCGACGACACCTACGAGACCCGCGTCCACGCGACGGCCCCGCCGCACCACATCTGGGCCCTGCGCACCAACCGCGACCAGCACGACGCTCCGGCCTCCTGACCCCCGCCCCGCACCGCACCCACGGCCCCCGCGCCGAGGGCCCCACCGCCCCGGACCTCGCGCCGAGGGTTCACCCCGTCACGTCCGCCCGCCTGAGAGGGCTCCCACCCATGACCACCGACCACGGCTATCCCGCCGTCCGCCTCCACATAGCGGGCCGATGGTGCCCGGGCGGCACCGGACGCACCGCCCCGATCGTCAACCCCGCCACCGAGGAAGTGATCGGAGAGGTCCCCCTCGCCACCACCGCCGACCTGGACCGCGCCCTCGACGCCGCGGCCGAGGGGTTCAGGACCTGGCGCGACACCCCCGTAGCCCGCCGCACCGAGATCCTGCACACCGCCGCCGGCCTGCTCACCGAGCGGGCCCCCGAGGTCGGCCGGATCATGACCCTGGAACAGGGAAAGCCGCTGGCCGAGGCCACCGGCGAGGCCCTGCGCGTCGCCGACACCCTGCGCTGGCACGCCGACGACGCCCGTCGCGCCTACGGCCGCATCATCCCCTCCGCCCCGGGCACCCTGCTCTCCGTACGCCGTGAACCGATCGGCCCCGTCGCCGCGTTCGTCCCCTGGAACTTCCCGGCCGGCGGACCGATGCGCAAGATCTCCTCGGCCCTCGCCGCCGGCTGCTCCGTCGTGATCAAGGCCTCCGAGGAGACCCCGGCGACGGCCGCCGCCCTGGTCGGCTGCTTCGTGGACGCGGGATTGCCGGACGGTGTCCTCAACCTCGTCTTCGGCGAACCTGCCGAGGTGTCCGCCCACTTGATCGCCTCGCCCGTCGTCCGGCTCGTCGCCTTCACCGGCTCGGTCCCGGTGGGCAAGCTGCTGGCCGCCGCCGCGGGCGAGGCCATGAAACCGTCCGTCATGGAGCTGGGCGGTCACGCCCCGGTGATCGTCTGCGCGGACGCCGACCCCGCCCGCGCCGCCCGCCGCGCCGCCCGGGCCAAGTTCGCCAACGCGGGCCAGGTCTGCACCTCGCCCAGCCGGTTCCTCGTCCACGAGAGCGTCGTCGACGACTTCACCGCCGAGCTCGTGAAGGCGGCCGAGGCGGTCGTCGTCGGGGACGGCCTGGCCGAGGGCACCACCATGGGCCCCCTCGCCAACGAACGCCGGCTGCGTGCGATGCAGCGCCTGACCGCCGACGCCGTACGCCGGGGCGCCACGGTCCGCACCGGCGGCGAACGACTGGAGCGCGCCGGCTACTTCTTCGCCCCGACCGTCCTCACCGACGTGCCCCCGGACGCGGACCTGATGCGCGAGGAACCCTTCGGACCGCTCGCGCCCGTGACCGCGTTCGCCGACCTCGACGAAGCCCTGCGCACCGCGAACCGACTGCCCTACGGGCTCGCCGCGTACGCCTTCACCGAGTCCGCGGCCACCGCCGAACACCTGGTGCGCGAGCTGGAGGCGGGCATCCTCTCGGTCAACCACTGCGGCGGCTCGGTCAGCGAGGCGCCCTCGGGCGGAGTCAAGGAGAGCGGCTACGGCAGGGAGGGCGGGCCCGAGGCCCTGGACGCCTACCTGATCACCAAGCGCGTCTCCCACCTCCTGGCGGGCTGACCGTCATGAGATACACCCGTGTGTCCGCCGGAGGGCGGGCGGTGTGGGGCCGCGTGGGGGAGGAGGACGTCGAGCTGCTGTCCGGCTCACCCCTGGACGCCATGGAACGGCGGCCGTACGACGACGACCCCGGGCCCACCGTCATCGGCACCGTGCCCCGCGCCGAGGCCGTCTGGCTGCCGCCCGTCGTCCCGCCCGTGTTCTACGCCGTCGGCCTCAACTACCCACGTCACATCGCCCACTGCGGGGCCCCGACACCCGAGCGCCCCGAGGTCGGCTACCGGGCCAACAACGCCTTGACCGGCCACGGTTCCCCGATCGTCAGACCGGCCGGCGTGACGGGCCGGTTCGAGGCGGAACCCGAACTCGTCGCCGTCGTCGGCCGCACCCTGCGCAACGCCACCTACGAGGAGGCCCGCGCGGCGGTGTTCGGCTGGACGATCGGCAACGACGTCAGCGCCCGTGACTGGCAGCACCGGGACCGCACCCCCTGGCGCAGCAAGAACTCCGACACGTTCAAGCCGATGGGCCCCTGGATCGAGACCGACCTGGACGCGCTCGCGCAGACCACCACGCTCCGCGTCAACGGCGAGGTCAGGGCCGCGTTCCCGACCGGCGACATGGTCTTCGACCCGTACGACCATCTCGTCGCGATCACCCGGCACATCACCGTGCGTCCCGGCGACGTGCTCTGGATGGGCGCCGAGTCGGCCTGCCGGATCGAGCCCGGGGACACCGTCGACATCGAGATCAGCGGCATCGGCGTGCTCTCCAACCCCGTACACCCGGAAGGGATTCCCGTATGAGCAAGGCTCCGCGCTACATCCACCACGTCAACTTCCCCACCACCGACCCCGATCGCACCGCCGAGTGGTACACGAAGGTCTTCGGCATGAAGCGGATCATGCCCAAGTCCAACACCCGGGTCGTCCTGATGACCCGCGGCACCTTCGACCTGCACTTCACCCCGGTCGAGGAAATGGAGCGCATGGCGCCCTACCACTTCGCCGTCGAGGTGGACGACTGGGACGAGTTCCTCGCCCATCTGAAGGACCTGGGCATCCGGCACACCCGGCCGATCGAACGCCCGGAGAACCAGTCCAAGTTCTGCTACATCCACGACCCCGACCACACCATGATCGAGCTGGTCTTCCACGGCAGGCGCCCCGACTGAGCGCGCGCGGCCCGGATTCCCTTCCCCCTTCCTCCAGGAGTTCCCACCCATGCCCTTCGCCGACTCCGACGGCACCTCCGTCTACTACGAACGTCACGGCAGCGGTCCGCCGATCCTGCTCGTGCACGGCAGCGGCGGCAACCACGCCGCCTGGTGGCAGCAAGTCGCCGCACTGCGGGACGAGTTCACCGTCGTCACGCTCGACCTGCGCGGCTTCGGCAGGTCCGACTCCGCCATGCCGGAGTTCGACGGCCAGGACTTCCCCGGTGACGTCGTCGCCGTCCTCGAGGCCGAGGATCTCACCGACGTGATGCTGGTGGGCCAGTCCATCGGCTCGGTGGCCGCCCTGCGCGCCGGCCTGCTGCGCCCCGACCGGGTGTCGGCCGTCGTCCTCGGCCACTCCCTCGGCGGCATCAGCCACCCCGAACTGCGCGAACTGGCCGCCGCCGACCGGGCCGAGGCCGTCAAGCTCCCCGTCATCGACCGGCTGCTCACCCGGCGCTTCCAGCGTGAGCACGCCGACCGCACCTTCCTGTTCCAGCAGATGGGCACCTTCAACGTCGCCCGCATGGCCGACCTGCGCAACCTCGACACCGACGGACCCTCGCTGCGGGACATCGAGGAGTCGGGTCTCGCGATCGCCTTCCTGCTCGGCGAGAAGGACGCGGTGCTCAGCGTGAAGACGGTGACGCGCGCCCATGAACTGGTTCCCGGATCCCGGCTGGAGATCGTGCCGCAGGCGCCCCACTCCATGTACTGGGAGAAGCCGGGCCCGTACAACCGGGCTCTCGCCCGTCTGCGTCGCACCCTCGGACCCAAGGACACGGCATGAGCACCCTCACCCTCGACGCGGCCGAGGAGATCATGGCCGCCGCCCTGGAGCGGGCCCGGTCGCTGGGGAAGGCGGTGAGCGTCGCGGTGGTGGACGCGGGCGGCTTCGTCGTCGGCGTCCGGCGCTGCGACGGCGCCCGCCCCCTCACCCCGGACATCGCCCGGGCCAAGGCGTACACCGCGGCCGTGATGCAGCGGCCCGGGACGATGCTGAAGAAGTGGCAGGAGAGCCAGCCGGTGTTCTTCGCCCAGCTCTCCCAACTGCCGGGAGCCGCCCTGCCCATCATGGCCGCCGAGGGCAGCGTCACGATCAAGAAGGACGGCGAGGTCGTCGGCGGGCTCGGGATCGCGGGAGGCACCGCGGACGAGGACCAGCGGGTGGCCGACGAGGTCCTGGCGTCCCTCGGCTACGAACTGGAGTTCGCCGCCTGGGGTGTCGCGGGGCCGGCGGGCGGCGAGCACACGAAGAGCCCGAACACCGAGAAGGGTGTCTGAGTCATGGCGGACACGTTCAACTACCGCATCGACCACCACGGCAGCCTGGTCCGCCCGGCCGGCCTCACGGGCCCGGGCGGTGATCCGGCGGCGCTGGACGACGCGGTGAAGGAGGCGGTGGCGCTCCAGCGCACGGTGCGCTCCACCGTCGTCACGGACGGCGGGTTCGGCCACGAGGACTTCCGCGGTGGCGTCCTCGGTGCCGTGTCCGGCCTCCGCCGCACGGGGGACACCGGGCCCGACGGTCTGGTCCGCTGGGTGGCCGAGGCCCTGCCCGAGGCGGACGGCCCGCTGGTCGCGGACCGTGCGGCCCGGCTCGCCGAGCTGACGGTGATCGCGCCCAAGGTGTCCCTGCCCTCGCCCGCCTACCTCGCCGCCACCACCTTCGAACCCGCGCTCGCGGGCTCCGGCGGCCCCGCCTCGGCCCGTGAACTCGGCGAGGCGCTGGCCCGGATCGTGCGCGCGGAGATCGAACTGCTCGTCGCCCGGGGCGTCCGTCTGATCCAGCTGGACAACCCCTTGCTGCTCGGCCACGTGGCGGCCGGGCCGGGCGTACCCGGGGCGCTGTCCTTCGAGGACACCCTCGCCTTGGAGGCCCTGGCGGCCCGCCTGGACGAGCGTCCGGAAGGCGTACGGATCGGTGTCTGCCCCGGCACGCGGGCACCGGACGCGGTCGACCGGTCCAGGGCCGAGCGGCTGTACGCCGCGGTCCCCGCCGACCGCTGGATCCTCCCCTACGACCAGGGGACGACGGCCGAACTCGACCTGCTCAGGGCGCTGCCCGAGGACCGGGACGTGTGCCTCGGCGTCGTCGACGCGACCACCCGCGAACCGGAGGACATCGACACGGTGCTGGCCCGGATCGACGCCGCCGCCGAGCTCAAGGACATCGAGGACATGGCGCTGTCCCCGTCCCGCGGGTTCGCCGACGTCGCCGCCCGGCCGCTCATGAGCGCCGAGGACCAGCGCCGCAAACTGGTCCTGGTCGAGACACTCGCCCGCTACTGCTGGGGCAACGAGTTCTGACGCCGGGACGTCGACTCACCGCTGCCGCTGCCCGGTTCACAGGTCTTCGGCGAACGTCACCGTGCGTTCCGTCAGCAGCGGCAGCACCCGGCCCACGATGCACTGCGTGAAGTGGTCCGTCGTCCGGTGCGCCTCGAAGCCCGCGCGGTCCGTGTACCGCTCGTAGAGCACGAACGAGCCCGGCCGGTCCATCTCGGCCTGCACCTCGTAGGCGAGGTTCGCCGGCTCGGCCGGGGTGAGTTCGCGCATCCTCAGCAGCGCGGCACGGACCGTGTCCGCGTCGGCGGGAGCGCACCGGTAGTGGGCGACGACTGCGAAAGCCATGGGTTTCCTCCGGGTGGGGCGGGCCGTGGGGCCCGCCGATTCCAGCACGAATCCCCTGGTGGGCGACCCGCGCGGAACGCAAGCAATGTCTGCCGCCGCGGGGCTGGCCGGACGGGCGCCCGCTCGTGTGTTCTCGGTGCGGCCCCACCCCTCGGGCAGTCCTCGGGCCGTCCCGCCGGTTGACCGCGGCCCCCGCCGCGGCGGACGAGAGAAGTGAACGTGATGCGAACCCTGGAAACCCTCATCGGCGGGAAGTGGGTGACGACCGGCGCGTGGATCGACGTCCACGACCCCGCCGATCTGCGCGCCCCCGTCGCCCGCGTCCCCGCGCTGAGCGCCGCCGACGTCACCGCCGCCTACGACCACGCCGAACGCGGCTTCGCGCTCTGGAGACGCACCAGCCCCTTCGAACGGGCCCGGATCATGACGGACGCGGCCCGGCTGCTGCGCGAGCGCGTGGCGGAGATCGCCGACGACGTCGTGACGGAGATGGGCAAGACCCGGGCCGAGGCGACCGGCGAGACCCTCAAGGCCGCCGACTTCCTGGAGTACTACGCGGGCTTGTCCCGCCAGGGCTACGGGGCGCTGGTGCACGACGTACGCCCCGGCACCCGCACGCACCACCAGCGCGAGCCGCTCGGCGTCGTTCTCGCGATCACCCCCTGGAACGACCCGCTGATCACCCCGGCCCGCAAACTCGCCCCCTGCCTCGCGGCGGGCAACGCCGCGGTCCTCAAGCCGGCCACCGACACCCCGCGGTCCGCCCTGCATCTGGCCCGTGCCCTGCACGACGCGGGCCTGCCCGCCGGTGTCCTGAACGTGGTCACCGGACGCGGCGCGGACGTCTCCGAGGCACTGCTGGGCGACCCGCGCCTGACCGCCGTCACGTTCACCGGCAGCAACGAGGTCGGCGAGACCCTGAGGGCCGCGCTCGCCCACACCAACGTCCGCTTCCAGGGCGAACTCGGCGGCAAGAACGCCACCGTGGTCCTCGCGGACGCCGACCTCGGGGCCGCCGCCGAGGCCGTCGCCGCCGCCGGCTTCGCCCAGGCGGGCCAGCGCTGCACGGCCACCAGCAGGGTGATCGTCGAACGGTCCGTGTACGCGGAGTTCACCGCGCTGCTGCTCGCCGAGACCGCCGCCCTGCGCGTCGGACCGGGGCTCGCCCCCAGCACCACGATGGGGCCGCTGGTCAGTGCCCGGCAGCGGGACGGCGTCCTGCTGGCCGTCGAACGCGCCGTCGAGCAGGGCGCGACGCTCCTTGCCGGCGGCGGCCGTCCCGCGGACGCCTCGCTCGGCCACGGCTGTTACGTCAGTCCGACGGTGCTCGGGCACGTGGCCCCCGACCTCGACATCTGGCGCGAGGAGGTGTTCGGACCGGTCGTGGCGCTGTGCGCGGTGGACTCCTTCGACGAGGCGGTCGAGGCCGTCAACGACTCGGTCTTCGGCCTGGCCGCCGCCGTGTTCACCCGGGATCTGGGCGCCGCCCTCCGGTTCGCGGACCTGGCCGAGTGCGGGCAGATCGCGGTGAACACCACCACCTCCGGCTGGGACGTCCACCACCCGTTCGGCGGGTTCCGCGACTCCGGCTCGCCGTTCAAGGAGCAGGGCGAGGAAGGGCTGCGCTTCTACACCCGGGTCAAGACCGTCGCCGTCCACTTCGGTGGCTGAGCGGTTCCCGGCCCACGAGAGGAGGACAGAGGATGGCTGACGAGACGGTCGCCGTCGTCGGCGCCGGGATCGTGGGGCTCGCCACGGCCCGGGAGATCGCCCTGCGCCGGCCCGGTACGCGCGTGGTGGTCCTGGAGAAGGAGCACGAGGTCGCCGTCCACCAGACCGGGCACAACTCGGGCGTGGTGCACGCCGGCCTCTACTACCGGCCCGGGAGTCTGAAGGCGCGGCTGTGCAGCAGGGGCATGGCGATGATCCGGGAGTACTGCCGGGACCGGGGCCTGCCCTACGAGGAGTGCGGCAAGCTCGTCGTGGCCGTCACGGACGACGAGGTGCCGCGCCTGGAGGCCCTGTACGCCACCGCCCGGGAGAACCGGGTGCCCGGACTGCGCCGGGTCGACGCGGGCGAGATCCACGAGCTCGAGCCGTACTCGGTCGGCCGGGCGGCCCTGCACTCCCCGCGCACGGCCATCACGGACTACACCGCGATCGCCCGGTCGTTCGCCCGGGACGTCGTGGACTCCGGCGGCGAGGTGCGGCTCGGCTTCCCGGTCACCCGCGTCACGCGCCTCCCCGGCGGCGGCGCCGAGGTCGCCTCCGGCGACCGGACCCTGCGGGCCGACCGTCTGGTGCTCTGCGCGGGACTCCACAGCGACAGCGTCGCCCGGCTCGCCGACGACGGCGACGAACCGCAAGTCGTCCCCTTCCGCGGCGAGTACATGACGGTCGCGCCGGACAGGGCGCACCTGGTCCGGGGCCTCATCTACCCGGTGCCCGACCCCCGTTACCCCTTCCTCGGCGTGCACTTCACCCGCCGGGTGAACGGCGAGGTCGAGGTCGGCCCCAACGCCGTCCTCGCCCTGGCCCGCGAGGGCTACCGCCGCTCGGACATCGACGTCCGCGAACTGGCCCGCCTCGCCCGCTTCCCCGGCATGTGGCGGCTCGCACGACAACACTGGCGCACCGGCGTCAGGGAGATGCACGGCTCCCTGTCCATGGCCGCCTACATGAAGGCCGCGCGCGCCTACGTACCCGCCCTGGGCGTCGCCGACGTCGTGCGCGGCGGGGCCGGCGTCCGCGCCCAGGCGCTCGGCAGGGACGGCTCCCTGGTGGACGACTTCGTGATCCACCGGGCCGGAGGTGTCACCGCCGTGCGCAACGCGCCCTCGCCCGCCGCGACCTCCTCGATGGCGATCGCGGAACACATCGCGGACACCGTCCTCGAAGACCCTCGCGCAACCTGAACATGCCCCGTGCGCAGGGCACTTCCGCGCAAGAACTGCTTGCGCTCCCAGCGCTCGGCAAAGCCCTCCCGCCGACCTAGCGTTCCCTCCGCACCACCCCGGCACCCCTCCGCAGAGAAACGGCAGATCACATGTTCGTCGTCGACACCCAGATCCACATCTGGAAGGAAGAGACCCCGGACCGCCCCTGGGTCCCCGGCGCGCGGGAGCGCATCCGCCTCAACGGACACCGCGAGGAACCCTTCTCGTACGAGGAGGCCCTGGAGCTGATGGACGAGGCGGGCGTCAACCGGGCGCTGATCCTTCCCCCGTCCTGGGAGGGCAACCGCATCGACTACGCCCTGGAGGCCTGCGAGGCCCACCCGGACCGCTTCGGCATCATGGCCCGCGTCCCCCAGGACGACCCGGTCGAAGGCACCGCGCTGCTCGAGGAGTTCGCCCGCAACCCGTACATCAAGGGCACCCGGCTCACCTTCCACCGCCCGCAGGACCGCAACTGGATGATCGACGGAACCAACGACTGGTACTGGCCCGTCGCCGAGCGACTCGGTATCCCCACCATGGTCCACGCCCCGATCTGGAAGCGCGAACTCGGCGAGATCGCCGCCAAGCACCCGGGACTGAAGATCATCATCGACCACATGGGCATCATGGCCCGCTGCGTGGACGACGCGATCGGCTACTGGGTCCAGGAGACCGCCGACCTGGCCGTCCACCCGAACATCTACGTCAAGGTCTCGGCGCTGCCCGGCTATTCGACGCAGCCCTTCCCCAACCGCAACATCGAGAAGTACGTGCGCGAGATGGTCGACAAGCTGGGCCCCCGGCGGTGCTTCTACGGCACCGACATCACCCGGCTGCTCGGTCACGGCATCACCTACACCGACACCATCGAACAGTTCACCCAGCACTGGGACTTCACGCCCGAGGAACTGGAGTGGATCCTCGGCCGGGGCATCTCCGAGGTCCTCGACTGGCCGATCGAAGGCTGAGGGCGCACCGGAGATGACGGACACCGAGAACGCACCGGAGGCCGGCCGCCTGGACGGCGGCGAGGCACTCGTCGCGGCCTTCGACGCCGTCGGCGCCGACCACGTCTTCTGCTCGTCGGGGTCGGAATGGGCCCCGGTCTGGGAGGCGCTGGCCCGCCGCCACCGCGACGGCGAGAAGACCCCGGGGTACCTGGACCTCACCCACGAGACGGTCGCGGTCGGCATGGCCACCGGCTACGGGCTCCTCGCCCGCCGGCCGCAGGCCGTGCTCCTGCACGCGGCCCCCGGACTGCTCCAGGGCTCCATGGCCGTCCACGGCGCCCTCCTCGCGGGCGTCCCCATGGTCGTCGCCTCCTCGGAGTCGACCACCTACGGCGACGGACCCGGACCCGACCCCGGCGGCCAGTGGTACCGCAACCTGTCCGTCGTGGGCGGACCCCACACCATCGCGCGGCCGTTCACGAAGTGGTCCAACGAGGCCGCGGGCGTGCACACCCTGCCCGCCATGGTCACCCGGGCCGCGGAGCTGGCCTGGCGGGCCCCGGCCGGCCCCGCCTACCTCAACATCCCGCTGGAGATCCTGCTGGAGGAGTGGGACGGCCGCGAGGCCAAGCCCGTCGTCCCGCCGGGCTCCACGCACAGTTCCCCCGAAGAGGCCGACGCCGTGGCCGAGCTGATCCGCGAGGCGGCCTGCCCGGTGATCGTCACCGAGACGGCGGGCCGTGAGGCGGGCGGCTTCGAGGCGCTGCTCGCCTTCGCGGAGGCCTGGAACATCCCCGTCGTCGAACCCGACTCCGCGGTGTGCGGCAACTTCCCGCGCACCCACCCGCTGCACGCCGGCGCGGACATCGGCCCCTGGATGGACGAGGCCGACCTCATCCTGCTGGTCAACTGCCGCGCTCCCTTCTACCCGCCCTCGCGCCGCCCGGCGAAGGCGCGGATCGTGGTCCTCGACGAGGTTCCCCAGCGCCCCCATATCGCGTACCAGGTCCTCTTCGCCGACCGCTATCTGGAAGGCGATGTCACCAACACCCTGCGCCAGTTGGCCCGACGGGCGCCGGCACGGTCCGGCGACGACCCGACGGCCACGGCCGCCCGCACCGCGCGCCGCGCCGAGCACGAGCGGCGGCACGCCGACGAACAGGCCTCCATCGCGGCCGCCGAGGCGAAGGCCGCGCGCTCGGAGGGCGTCGACCCCGTGCACGTCGCCGCCACCCTGCGCCGGCTCCTGGACGGCCGGGACGCGGTCGTCGTCGACGAGACCATCACCCACAGCCGCGTCGTCAGACGCCATCTGCGGACCGCCGCCCCGGACTCGTACTTCTACGTCCAGGGCGGACTCGGCCAGGGCATCGCCGTCGCGCTCGGCGTGAAACTCGCCGCGCCGGAGCGGCCGGTGGTCCTCACGATCGGCGACGGCGCCTTCGCGTACAACCCGGTCATCCCCTCGTACGACGCCTCGAACGCCTACGGACTGCCGCTGCTGGTCGTGGTGTTCAACAACCGTGTCTACAAGTCGATGAACCTCAACCACCGCAGGTTCTACCCCGAAGGCGCGGCCGCCGGAACCGGCGAGTGGCTCGGCACCGACCTGCGCCGGCTGCCCCGGCTCGCCGCGTTCGCCGAACCGTTCGGCATGCACACCGAGACCGTCGACGCCACGGACGCGCTCGCCCCCGCCCTGGAGCGCGCGCTCAAGGCGGTGGCGGAGGGCACCACCGCCGTCGTCGACGTCCTCGTCACCCGCTGATCCAGGAGGCATCCGCCACCATGACAAAACCGCCAACACCCGTGTCCAACAGCGTGCTTGTCGCCGCCGGGGACCTCCGCGGCCTCGCCGCCGCACTCCTGGAGAAGGGCGGCCTCGGCCCCGGGCACGCCCGCACCACCGCCGACGTGTTCGTCTGGGCCGCGCTGCGCGGTATCGACTCCCACGGCATCGCGCGCGTCCCCGCCTATCTGGACCTGCTCGCCGAGGGGGTGGCCAACGCCCGCCCCGAGATGACCGTCGAGCGGGGTACGGGGGCCGTCGCCGTCCTCGACGCGGACCGCGCGCCGGGACCCGTCGCCCTCACCGCGGCGGCCGAGGAGGCCGTGACCCGGGCCAGGACGAGCGGGGTCGCGGCCGTCGGGGTGCGCCGCACCGTGCACACCGGCGCCATCGGCCACTACGTGTCCCGGATCGCCGAACAGGGCCTGATCGGCGTCGCGTTCGTGGCCGGCATGCCCAACATGGGCTACACCGGGGTCAAGGGCGCGGCCGTGGCGACCAGCCCGCTCGCGATCGCCGTACCGGCGCGCAGCCACGCCCCGCTCCTGCTCGACATGGCGACCGCCACCATCGCCCTGGGCCGGATCCGGCAGGCCAGGGCGAACGGCACCCCGCTGCCCGAGGGAGCCGCCGCCACCGCGGACGGCACGCCCACCACCGATCCGGAACGAGCCGTGATGCCGCTGCCGCTCGGCGGCGCCAAGGGGTCCGGCATGTCGCTCGCCTTCGAGCTGCTGACCAGTGTGCTGGTCGGCGCGCCCGTCTTCGCCGCCTTCCACTCCGAGGACCCCGGAGGCCGCGAGCACCGCCAGAACGCCCTGATCATCGCCCTCGATCCGGCGGCCTTCGGGGACGCCGACGCCTTCACCGAGGCCGTCGACGCCACGCTCGCCACCCTCAAGGGGCTTCCCCCGGCGGACGGAGCCGAGGGCGTGCACTACCCGGGAGAGCGCAGCGCCGCGCTGGGCGCGCTGCGCGGGGCGGAGGGGGTGCCGGTGACGGCGAAGGTCTGGCGCGAACTGACCGAGCGCGCCGCCACGTTCGGCGTTCCGGTGCCCGAGGTCCGCGGATAGCACCGGAGAAGCGGCGTACACACGAGCGGCCCGGTGCCGCGGCGGACGAGGGACGTCCGCCGCGGCACCGGGCCGTCCTGCTGCCGGGTCCGGTACGGCGGTTATGCGCCGGGCGGCTTACTGGAAGTCGCAGCCGGGGTTCGGGGCGTCCTCCGAGAAGGGGGCGCCGTGCGGCAGGACGTACAGGACGTCGAGGACCAGTGGCCGCTTCCCGAGATTGCGTCCGATGTGGACGTTGCCGGGACCGGCCGGCTCGGTGAGGGAGTCGCCTGCGCGGTAGCGGCCGTCCTGGGCGCACGTCGAGTCGAAGTGGCTGAGCGTGCCCTGCTCGACGTACCCGTACAGCGGGCCGTCGTGGTAGTGCCAGCCGGTCGACTGGCCCGGCGGGACGGTGATCTCGCGCAGGGTGTAGTCGGTGCCGTCGACGGTGGTCTGCCACAGGATCCTGCCGCTGACCCCGGGGTCCGGGGGAGTCGCGTGGGCGGGGGCGGCGACGAGGGCCAGGCACAGGGCGGCGAATCCCGCCGCCCCGGTGCGGAGCGAGGCACGCATGCGGTGAGTCCCTTCGGTCGAGGACGAGGTGACGTTCGCTGTGCGGGTGCGGGTGCGGGTGCGGGTGCGGGTGCGGGTGCGAGCCTTGCAGTGCAGTGCAGTGCAGTGCAGTGCAGTGCAGTCCAGTGCGGTGCCGTGCCGTGTCGGAGCGCGTCCGTGCCCGGCCCCGGCGCGGTCCGGGGGTGACGGACGAGCTTCATGGTGGGGCCCTCCCGGCCGCGCCACAAGCCGTGTGCGGCGGCCGGGGGGAACGCCGTCCGGCCTGCGCGGCAGCGGACCCGCGGGTTCCGCCGACGCCATGGTCGGCAACATGCCGAACAAAATTGTTGACAATCTTGTTGGTCTAGATTTACGTTCGACAGGCACTCACTCAGGGAGGGCGCAATGCAGAAGGAAGCCCGTCCAGGCACCGGCGAGCAGGCCAAGCAGCACGCGTTGGTGCAGCTGCGGCAGGCGATTCTGCGCGGAGAGATGGCACCGGCCCAGCGGCTGGTGGAGAACGAACTCGCCGAGCAGTTCGGTGTCACCCGGGCCAGCGCACGGGCGGCGCTGATCGAGCTGGAATCGGAGGGACTGGTCGAACGGATCCGCAACCGCGGATCGCGCGTCCGGGTGGTGACCGTGGAGGAAGCGGTCGCCATCACCGAGTGCCGCATGGCCCTCGAAGGACTCTGCGCCGCCAAGGCGGCCGTCCTGGCGACCGACGACCAGCTCGCCGAGCTGGCCGGCCTCGGCGCCGCGATGGTCAAGGCGGTCGCCGACGGCGAACCGGTCACCTACTCCGAGCTGAACCACGAAGTGCACGCCCGGATCAGGGAGTTCTCCGGCCAGCGGACGGCCGTCGAACTCCTGGAGCGGCTCAACGCCCAACTGGTGCGCCACCGGTTCCAGTTGGCGCTGCGGCCCGGCCGTGCGCAGCAGTCCCTGAGTGAACACCTGGCCATGATCGAGGCGATCGGGGCCAGGGACCCGCAGGCGGCCGAAGCGGCCGTCCGCGCCCACCTCGGCAGCGTGATCGAAGCGCTGCGCGACTGACGTGCCGCGCGGCGACGCGCGGCACGGCCGGCAGCCGGGGAGGGCGCTCACCTGTCCACCAAGGAGATTGCTGCCATGACGCACGGCTACGCGCCCGCCGCCCCCGAACCCCCGGCCCCGTCCGGGGGCAGTCCGTCCAGGTCGACGCTGGTCGTCACCGCGCACGCCGGAGACTTCGTGTGGCGGGCCGGGGGAGCCGTCGCCCTGGCCGCCTCCCGGGGCGAGAAGGTCACGATCGCGTGCCTCACCTTCGGCGAGCGCGGCGAGTCCGCGAAGGCCTGGCGCGAGGGCAAGAAGCTCGACGAGATCAAGGCGATACGCCGCGAGGAGGCCGAGCGGGCCGCCGCCGCCCTCGGTGCCGCCGTCCGCTTCTTCGACGCCGGCGACTACCCGCTCACCGCCACCGCCGAGCTCACCGACCGGTTGGTGACGGTCTACCGCGAGACCCAGCCGGACGTCGTGCTCACCCACCCCACCGAGGACCCGTACAACGGCGACCACCCCGCCGCCAACCGCATGGCCCTGGAGGCCAGGGTCCTCGCCCAGGCCATCGGCTACCCGGGGGAGGGCGAGATCATCGGCGCCCCGCCCGTCTTCTACTTCGAGCCCCACCAGCCCGAGATGAGCGGCTTCCGGCCCGAAGTCCTCCTCGACATCACCGAGGTGTGGGAGACCAAGCGCGCGGCGATGGAATGCCTCGGCGCCCAGCAGCACCTGTGGGACTACTACACCGACCTGGCCGTGCGCCGTGGTGTCCAGCTCAAGCGCAACGCCGGCCCCAATCTGGGCCTGGCCCACCGGACCATGGCCGAGGCCTTCATGCGTCCCTACCCGCAGATCGCCAAGGAGCTCGCATGAGCGGCGTGATCGTCACCGGCCCGCCGAAGGCGGACGCGAAGGACGTCGAGGCGATCGCCGCGTACGGCACCGCCACCGTCCACGAGGCGATGGGCCGCACCGGCCTCCTCGGCACCGGGCTGCGCCCGATCCAGCAGGGCGTACGGGTCGCGGGCACCGCCGTGACCGTGCTCTCCTGGCCCGGCGACAACCTCATGATCCACGCCGCCGTGGAGCAGTGCGGCGAGGGCGACGTCCTGGTCGTCACCACCACCTCGCCCTCCACCGACGGCATGTTCGGCGAGCTGTTCGCCACCGCGCTCCACCGGCGCGGCGTTCGCGGCCTGGTCATCAACGCCGGGATCCGGGACACCGCCGAACTGCGTGAGATGGGCTTCGCCGCCTGGTCCGCCGCCGTCAGCCCGCAGGGCACCGTGAAGGCGACCGGCGGCTCCGTGAACGTGCCCGTGGCCGTCGGCGGCCAGATCGTCCGGCCAGGCGACGTGATCCTGGCCGACGACGACGGCGTGGTGTGTGTGCCCCGCGAGAGCGCCCGCGCGGTCGCCGAGGCCTCCGCGGCCCGCGAACGCAAGGAGGCGCTGGCCCGCGCCGCCTTCCTCGACGGCGAACTCGGCCTGGACCGCTACGGGTTGCGCGAGACCCTGGTGCGTCTGGGCGTCACCTACACGTCCTACGACGACTACGTCCGGGACGGAGCGGGGACGTGAACGGCGGCCCGGAGGGAATCCGTTGCATGCTCCTGCGCGGCGGCACCTCCAAGGGCGCGTACTTCCTCGCCGGGGACCTGCCCGCCGAAGCCGCGGAAAGGGACGCGCTGCTGCTGCGGGTGATGGGCAGCCCCGACCCGCGTCAGATCGACGGCCTCGGCGGCGCGCACCCGCTGACCAGCAAGGTGGCCGTGGTCTCGGCCTCGACCGACCCCGCGGCCGACGTCGACTACCTCTTCCTTCAGGTCGGGGTCGAAAAGGCGGAGGTGTCCGACCGTCAGAACTGCGGCAACATCCTCGCCGGGGTCGGCCCGTTCGCCGTCGAACGCGGACTCGTCGAGCCGGGGGAGGGCCGTACCTCGGTCCGCATCCGCATGGTCAACTCGGGTGACCTCGCGACCGCGACCTTCCCCACCGAGGGCGGACGGGTCGTCTACGAGGGGGACGCCGAGATCTCCGGAGTGCCGGGGACCGCGGCGCCCGTCGTGATCGAGTTCCCGCCGGGGAGCGCTCCGCTGCTGCCCACCGGTCATGCCCGGGACCTCGTCGCCGACATCCCCGTGACCTGCGTGGACAACGGCATGCCGACCGTCCTGATCGCCGCGGACTCGCTGGGCGTCACCGGGTACGAGGACCCCGGGGACCTGGAGGAGGACTTGGCGCTGGCCGACCGCCTCCGTGCGATCCGCCTGGAGGCGGGCAAGCTGATGGGTCTCGGGGACGTCGAGAGCGCCACCGTGCCCAAGCTGACCCTGCTCGCCCCGCCCCGCGACGGCGGGGCCGTCACGACTCGCACCTTCATACCGGTGCGCTGCCACACCTCCATCGGCGTCCTCGGCGCCGCGAGCGTCGCCGCGGGACTGCGCGTGGAGGGCGGCGTCGGACACGCCGTGGCGCTCCTGCCCGGACACGGCGACCGGCTGCGTATCGAACACTCCACCGGATTCCTCGACATCGAGGCGGGCGTCGACCACGGCCTCGGGGGCGACCCTCCCGTGGCCCGGCGCACCGCCGTCGTCCGCACCGCACGCAAGATCTTCGACGGCACGGTCTTCCCCCGGCCGGCCGGAGCCGCACACCACCCCTGAGGAGGCCCCATGGCCCCGCCCCTTGGCGACATCGCCCACCTCGGGCACGTCGAACTGCTCACCCCCGACCTGGACGCCAGCGTCCGGTTCTTCACCGAGTACCTGGGTCTGACCGAGAACGGCCGTTCCGGCGACTCCGTCTACCTGCGGACCTGGGACGACTACGAACACCACAGTCTGACGCTCACCGCCCACACCACCTCGGGCATCCGCCGCACCGCCCTGCGCGCCTCCGGCGAGGAGGCCCTGAGGCGCCGGGTCCAGGCGATCGAGAGCTCCGGGCGGGAGGGCCGCTGGGTGGACGACGAGCCCGGCATCGGCCCGCTCTTCGTCACCACCGACCCCGACGGCCACGAACTCGCCCTGTACTGGGAGAGCGAGTGGTACCGGGCGCCGGAGCACCTGAGGCCCGGACTGAAGAACCAGCCCCAGGCCAAACCGGGCCACGGGGTCGGGGTGCGGCGCCTGGACCACGTCAACTACCTGGCTTCCGACGTCGCCGCGAACGGGGACTTCGTCCGCGACGCGCTCGGAGCCCGCCCGACCGAGCAGATCCGGCTGGACAGCGGCCGGATCGCCGCCCAGTGGCTGACCTTCAGCAACAAGTCGTACGACGTCGTCTACACGGAGGACTGGACGGGTTCGAACGGGCGCCTGCACCACGTCGCGTTCGCCACGGACACCCGCGAGGACATCCTGCGCGCCGCCGATCTCGCCCTCGACACCGGTGTGTTCATCGAGACCGGCCCGCACAAGCACGCCATCCAGCAGACGTTCTTCCTGTACGTCTACGAACCCGGCGGCAACCGCGTCGAGTTGTGCAACCCGCTGACCCGGCTCGTCCTGGCCCCCGACTGGCCGGTGATCACCTGGACCGAGGAGGAGCGGAAGAAGGGCCAGGCCTGGGGCTTGAAGACCATCGAGTCCTTCCACACCCACGGCACACCCCCCATCGCCTGACCACCCTCCCAGGCGCCCGGCCGAAGGCGAGGCCGAGCAGCCCTTTTCGGCCACCCCTCGCACGTGGGCGGCACCGGTCGTGTGCCGCCCGCGTGCGTTCTCACCTGCTTCTCAGCCATGCGTGCGACCGTCGTACTGGGTGGCCCGATTGCCTCCAGGATTGTTGACAAAAACGTTGACACCTCAGGAGTTCACTCCTTAGCGTCTGTCGCACCATCGGGCCGGCCGCACGAGCCGCGTCGGCCCGCACCCCCGAACCGCTTCCAGGGCCCCCACCTCTGGACGAGAGGAAACAACGATGTCCTCCTCCCTCGCCCTGCCCGCTCGCGGCGCCGGCAGACTGGCCGCACTGGTCGTCGGCCTCTGCTGGCTCGTCGTCCTCTTCGACGGCCTCGACATGTTCATCTACGGGTCCGTGCTGCCGCACATGCTGGAGACGAAGGCGCTCGGCATCGACCCCGGCAAGGCCGGCGACGTCGGCTCGTACGCCACCTTCGGCATGCTGATCGGCGCCCTGTGCTCCGGCACCGTCAGCGACTGGGTCGGCCGCAAGAAGACGATCATCGTCTCGACCGCCGTGTTCTCGCTGGCCTCCGCGCTCTGCGCCGCCGCCGGGAGCCTGGACGTCTTCAGCCTCGGGCGCTTCCTGGCCGGCCTCGGCCTCGGCGGCCTGCTGCCGAGCGCGATCACCATGGTCACCGAGTACGCGCCGCGCGGCCGCCGCGCCCTGATCGTGGGCTCCCTCATGACCGCGCACCAGGCCGGCGGCATCGTCGCCGGATTCGTCGCCCTCGGGACGGGCGACTGGCGGGTCTCCTTCTGGATCTGCGTGATACCGCTGTTCATCGGCGTCCCCCTCGCGGCCGCCTACCTGCCCGAGTCCATGGCCTTCCTCCAGGCCAAGGGCCGCGACGACGAGGCCCGCGCGCTCGCCGAGCGCTACGGCGTCGACCTGGCCGCCCGTGCCGAGGAGCGCCAGGCCGTCGCCGACCGCTTCGGCGCGCTCACCGCCCTGTTCCGCGGCGGCCGGTGGGCCCAGACCCTGCTCTTCTGGATCGCCTCCTTCGGCGGCCTCCTCCTCGTCTACGGCGTCTCGCAGTGGCTGCCCTCGCTCATGAGGGCCAACGGCTACAACCTCGGTTCCTCGATCGGCTTCGTGATCGTCATCAACCTCGGCGGCATCGTCGGCATGCTGATCGGCGGACGCCTTACCGACCGGTTCGGCGGCTCGGTCGTCTCGGCGGTCTGGTTCGGCGCCACCGCGGTCGGCATCTACTCCCTCAGCGTCAAGATGCCGCTGCCCCTCACCTACACCGTCGTCTTCCTGACCGGCCTGTTCCTCTTCAGCGCCCAGGCGATGATCTACGCGACGGTGGCCCACCGCTCCGACGACGACAACCGCGCCACCGCCGTCGGCTGGACCTCCGGCATGGGACGCTTCGGCGCCGTCTTCGGCCCCTGGCTCGGCGGACAGCTGCTCGCCGACGGCTCGACCACCGCCGGCTTCACCGCCTTCGCCCTCGCGGGCGTCTTCTCCCTGGTGTTCGTCAGCCTGACCGGCCTGCGCGGCGTCCGGACGACGCCCCCGAGCCCCGCGCCGCGGCAGGAGCTGACCGCCACCGGCTGACCGGGGCCGGAGTGACCGGCGTCCGGGCGGGGCCTGCGAACGGGCCCGCCCGGACGTCCTCGTGTCGGCGGCCGGGCGGGGGAGCGGGGCTCCGAAACGCCGTTCCCGACCGGTGCGGACACATATTCCCGTTGCCCCGTTCGTCCCGGGGTGCTGGAGTGAGCCCATGGATCATGCAGCGGTACTGGCGCTGTTCGACCGGGACATGCGGGAGGGTGCCCGGCCGGACGCGCCCGGCGCGCGCGTCGAGCGCGTCGGCAAGGTGGTGCGCCAGGTCGGCGCCGACAAGGGCTGGAACGGGGTGCTCTGGTCCGGACTGGACGCGGCGGGCGCGGACGCGGCCATCGCCGAACAGGTGCGGTTCTTCTCCGGGCTCGGCGGCGGCTTCGAGTGGAAGCTCTACGGCCACGACAAGCCCCAGGACCTCGGGCAGCGGCTGCGGGCCGCGGGCTTCACCGCCCGCCCCGAGGAGACGGTGATGGTGGCCGAACTGAGCGTCCTGGACCTCCACGTGCAGCCGCCCGAAGGCGTACGGCTGCTGCCGGTCACCGACCGCGCGGGCGTCGCCCTTGTCGCCGACGTCCACGAGCAGGCCTTCGGCGGTGACAGCACGCGCCTTCGCCACCAGCTGCTCGCCCAGCTCACCGGCGACCCGAACACGGTCGTGGCGGTCGTGGCCCTCGTCGGCGACGTCCCGGTCAGCGCGGCGCGCATGGAACTCCTGCCGGGCGCCCGGTTCGCCGGGCTGTGGGGCGGCGGCACCGTCGAGGCCTGGCGGGGCCGGGGCATCTACCGAGCCCTGGTCGCCCACCGCGCCCGGGTGGCCGCCGAGCGCGGCTACCGCTACGTCCAGGTCGACGCCTCGAGCCAGAGCCGCCCGATCCTCACCCGCCTGGGCTTCCAGCCGCTCACCACGACCACCCCGTACGAGTACGAGGGCTGAACCGGGCGCCGCCGGCGGGGGAGCCGGCGGTGTCACCTCCGGTGGTCCTCGGTCCGTCGCCGTACCGCCCCGCCCTCAGAGGTCCAGCCGGTACTCCAGCTCCCGATGGGTGGGCCGGTAGCCGAGCCGGTCGTTGACGGCGATCATGTACGCGTTGCTGTCGGCCGTGTCGGTCAGCAGACCGGCGAGTTCCGGGTACCGCAGCCGGGCCCCGCGGATCGACTCCGCCTTCATCCACAGTCCGAGGCCGTGGCCGCGGTGCTCGGGCAGGACGCCTGTTCCGTAGTGCTGGGCGTCACCCCGCCCGTCCCCGGGGACGACGAGTTCCGAGAATCCGACGATCGAGCCGTCCGAACGGTCCATCGCGGCGACGGTGTGCAGCGCGTCGCCCCGGTCCAGGACGGCCCGGGCCACGGCCACGGTCCGCTTCACGTCCCAGGCCTCGAAGCCGAAGTCGCTGTCCTCCATGGGCATGTCGTCCATGCCTCGGCGGGAGTCGGTGAAGGTGTGCGCCAGCTCGGCCGGGACGACGCCGTCCCAGCACCTCAACTCGTATCCGGGGTGCGGGCGTTCGACGATCCGGGTCACCGCATCGAGGTCCAGCTCCGGCAGTGGCAGGCGGGCGAACGTCAACGCCAGGACCGGACGGAAATCGTACGCCGTGAGGAACGGTTCGCCGGGTGAGCCGGCCGTGACGCGGGCGACGAGCGAGCGGCGTCCCTCGCCCCGCGCGGCGGTCAGGGCGGCGTCCAGGAGGGCGCCGCCCACTCCGGTGCGCCGCTCGTCCGGGTGCACCGCGATCTCCAGTTCGGCACGGTGGTCCTGCCCCTTCCGGCCGGACAGCCGGAGGAACGCCGAGCCCACCGGGACCCCTTCGGCGCCGGAGGCCAGCCAGACAAGACGCCGGCTCGACGGGGAGGAGTCGGGATCGGTCAGCGGCGTGATGCGAGGTGACAAGGGGTCTCCGTGGCGTGGGGCGAGCGCGGGTGCCCGGGTGGGCGAACCCCGGGACCGTAGCCGCGCCCGCCGAGGCGCCGCAACGCAATTCGACCCGCACCCCGCCCGTCGAGGTGCCGCAACCGCAATTGGGCCCGTGCCCCGCCCGCCGACGTGTCGCGACGCAATCGGGCCGGCGCTCCACCCGCCGACGTGCCGCAACGTATTCGGCCCGCGCCCCGCCCGGCCGTCCCCGGCGCCCGGTCGTCCCCGAGCCCAGTCGTTGCCGCGCTCAGCCGGCCCGCGCGCTCAGTGGCGCCCCCGCGCCCGGTCCAGCGCCGCAACTCCTATCGCGGCCAGGCCGATCTGGATCAGCCACTCGATCCAGTCGACGCCCTTCGTGTCGGCGACGCCGAACGCCGCGGCGACGCCCGAGCCGATGAACGCGGCCACGATGCCGACCACGATCGTCCACAGGATGCCGATGCGCTGGCGCCCGGGCACGGCGAGCCGGCCCAGTACACCGATGACGATGCCGATGACGATGGCACTGATGACGCCCGAGATCTCCATCTCAGCCCCTCCTGGTCGGTCCCCCGCCCTATGTATCTGCCCTCTCGGGGTGAAGCCAGTCCGCTCGGGCAAGGGCAGCCGCCTCGGCGGGGGACGGTCTTCTGCGCGGGCATCCGAACCGGCCCTCGCCGACCCCCTCCGCGGGCCCGCGCCCGCGCTTCCTGTGAGTTCCGGCCGATCCCTGGGCAGCCCCCAGGTGGTCATGTACCGTTCAATGATCTGTCGGGCGGAGGACGGTCGTCTCTCGTTCTACGCGCGCAGACTTGGCTCCCGCACCGCCTCTCCCCCCTCTCACGGAGGTTCCGCCGGATGCTCGGATTCAGAAAGTCCCCCCACAGACTCACCACGGCCCTGGGCGTGTTCGGACTGCTCGTCACGGGCGTCGCCCTCCAAGCGGCCGCCACCGTTCCCGCCCACGCGGCCACGACCCACCGGGTGCTGTTCGACAACGGTCACGCCGAGACCGCGGGCAACGCCGACTGGATCATCTCCACCAGCCAGCCCGACCCGCTCGGCCAGAACTCCAGCCCGACCTCGGAGACGTCCTGGACGGGCGCCCTGTCCTCGTGGGGCGTGGCCCTGCAGAAGACCGGCAACTACAGCCTCAAGACCCTGCCTTCGGGCTCCAGCCTCACCTACGGCGGCAGCGCGGCGACCGACCTCTCGAACTTCGACGAGCTGGTCCTGCCCGAGCCGAACACGCTGTTCACCACCGCCGAGAAGACCGCCATCATGACGTTCGTCAAGAACGGCGGCGGACTCTTCATGGTCTCCGACCACACCGGCGCCGACCGCAACAACGACGGCTACGACGCGGTCGAGGTCCTCAACGACCTGATGACGAACAACAGCGTCGACAGCACCGACCCGTTCGGGTTCTCCATCGACTCGCTGGACGTGAACTCCGACTACCCGGCCGCGATCAGCGACAGCACCAACGCGGTCCTGCACGGCTCGTTCGGCACCGTGACCAAGAGCCTGATCGCCGACGGCACCACGGCCACGCTCAAGCCCGCGGACAACTCGGCCGTCAAGGGCCTGGTCTACCGCACCGGTTACTCCGGGAACACCGGGGCCTTCTTCGTGACCAGCACCTTCGGAAGCGGCAAGGTCGCCTTCTGGGGCGACAGTTCACCGATCGACGACGGCACCGGCCAGTCCGGCAACACCCTGTACGACGGCTGGAACGACACCGGGGCCACCAACGCGGCGCTCGCCCTCAACGCCACCGACTGGCTCGCGGGTACGAGCAGCGGCGGCGGCGGCGGTGGCACCGGAACCTGCACGGCCGCGCAGCTCCTCGCGAACCAGGGCTTCGAGTCCGGTGCCACGTCCTGGACCGCCACCAGCGGGGTCATCACCAGCAGCTCCAGCGAGGCGGCCCGCACCGGTTCGTACAAGGCCTGGCTGAACGGCTACGGCTCGGCCAACACGGACACGCTCTCCCAGGCCGTGGCCATCCCCTCCGGCTGCTCGGCCACCCTCAGCTTCTATCTCCACGTGGACACGGCCGAGACGACCACGACCACGGCGTACGACACCCTGAAGGTGCAGGTGCTCAACAGCAGCGGCACCGTGCTCGCGACGCCGGCCACGTACTCGAACCTGAACGCCGCGTCCGGGTACACGCAGCGCTCGTTCAGCCTCGGTTCCACCTACGCGGGCCAGACGGTCACGATCAAGTTCACCGGCGTCGAGGGCTCCACGCTCCAGACGTCGTTCGTCATCGACGACACCGCGCTCAACGTGAGCTGAGCCGGAGCCGGACGAGGGGCGGGCCCGCACGGGTCCGCCCCTCGCGCCGTCGCGGTCGTCGCCGTCGCCGTGGCCGGGGCGACGGGCCCGGGAGCCCGGAACCGGTCGTCGTTCCGTCGGTTCAGGACCCCGACCTGCGCTCGAACACCACCTCGCGCGCGGTCCCCAGGGCCGTTGCCACCGCGCCGAGCAGGACCGCGTCCTCGCCCAGCCGGCCGGGCACGATCCTCGGCCGGAGCGGAGTCAGGGTACGCAGGGTCTCGCGCACGGGCCGCAGCAGCAGGTCGACGCTGTGTCCGACCCCGCCGCCCAGCACGACCAGGTCGGGATCGAGCACCGCCGTGGCCGCCGCCACCGTGTACGCGATCCGCTCGCCCTCCAGCCGGACCGCCTCGACCGCCGGTTCCCGCCCCTCGCGGGCCGCGTCGAAGACGGCCTTCGCGGTCAGCTGCCCGGTCATGCCGAAGTGCCGGGCCGCCTCGACCACCGCCTCCCCGGACACCGCGTCCTCCAGGGTCCCGGGCCCCGGCCGGCCCGGCCAGGGGAGGAAGCCGATCTCGCCGGCCCCGCCGTGCGCCCCCGTGAACAGCCGGCCCTCGCTGACCACACCCATGCCGAGACCGGTGCCGATCATGATGTACGCGAACAGCCGGCTGCCCGCGCCGACCCCGTACGTGTACTCGCCCAGGGCCGCGAGGTTGGCGTCGTTGTGCACCTCCAGCGGGATGCCCAGCTCCTCGCGCATCCGGTCGAACAGGCCCGCGCGGCCCCATCCGGGCAGGTGCATCGCGTACCGCACCCGGCGCCGCTCCTCGTCGTACACGCCCGGGGTGCCCACCACCGCGTGCGCCACCTCGTGCGCCCCGACGCCGGAGTCGGCGACGACCTGACGGGCGGTGGACACCACGAGGTCGGCCATGGCCCCGGAGGTGCGGGCGCGGTTGCGCACGTCGGCGCGGGCGACGACGGCGCCGTCGAGATCGGCCACGGCGACGCGGAGCCAGCCGCGCCCTATGTCGACGCCCAGCGCGTACCCGGCGGCGGGGTCGGGGGCGTAGAGGACGGCGACCCGGCCGCGCTCGGGCGCCTGTGTGCCGACCTCGTGGACCAGCCCCGCCTCCTCGAGCGCGGCGAGCGCGCTGGAGACCGTGGGCTTGGAGAGACCGGTGTCGCGGGCGAGCTGGGCGCGCGAGGCGGGGCCGCCGGAGCGCAGCCGGCCAAGCAGCAGCCGTTCGTTGCTGCTGCGCAACCGGCTTCGGTTCCACGGCTGTTCGGGCTGCTCTGCGACATCGCCGACGGGCATCGCACCATTCTCGCTCATGCGGGAGACCCTCTTGACGCGCTTAGTAAGGCTCCTTAACTTTATCGCCCAGTCGGCCTCGCGGGGCGAGCCGAGGGGAGACCGGGCACGAGCCGGCTCCGCCCGCCGCCCCGGATCCGGCGGCCGCCCCCGGACGGCCGTCACCTCGTACTGCAGCGCGCGTCTCGTCCTCAGGAGGATCCGTGTCCGGTACCCCGCCACCCCCCGACGGCTTCGTCCGCCGCGTCGGCCCGTTCCAGGCCACCGCCATCAACATGAGCCAGATGTGCGGCATCGGGCCGTTCGTGACGATCCCGCTCATGGTCGCCTCGTTCGGCGGACCCCAGGCCGTCATCGGCTTCGTCGCGGGCGCGCTGCTGGCGCTCGCCGACGGGCTCGTGTGGGCCGAACTCGGCGCCGCGATGCCCGGTTCGGGCGGCAGTTACGTCTATCTGCGCCAGGCCTTCCAGTACCGCACCGGGCGTCTGATGCCCTTCCTGTTCGTCTGGACGGCGATGCTCTTCATCCCGCTGATCATGTCCACGGGCGTGGTGGGCTTCGTCCAGTACCTCGGCTATCTGGCCCCGGACATGGGCCGCACCACCGGCGACCTCGTCGGACTCGGCATGGTCGTCCTCGTGGTTCTCCTGCTGTGGCGCGGGATCGAGCACATCGCGCGGATCACCGCCGTCATGTGGGCCGTGATGATCACCTCGGTCCTGCTGGTGATCGTGGCCGCCGCCACCGACTTCAGCGCGGCCCGCGCCTTCACCTATCCGGCGCACGCGTTCGCGCTGTCCACCAGCCACTTCTGGGTCGGCTTCGCCGCGGGCCTGACCATCGGCATCTACGACTACCTGGGCTACAACACCACCGCGTACATGGGCGCCGAGATCAAGGACCCGGGCCGCAATCTGCCCCGCTCCATCATCTTCTCGATCCTCGGCATCATGGCGATCTACCTGCTGCTGCAGATCGGCACGCTCGGCGTCATCGACTGGAAGCGGATGACCGACCCCGGCGACGTCGCCTCCACCTCGGTGGCCTCGGCCGTCCTGGAGGAGACCTGGGGCAGAGGGGCCGCCGACACGGTCACCGTCCTGATCCTGGTCACCGCGTTCGCCTCGGTCTTCACCGGGCTGCTCGGCGGCTCGCGGGTGCCCTACGACGCGGCCCGCGAGCGCGTGTTCTTCCGCCCCTACGCCCGGCTGCACCCCAGGCACCGCTTCCCGGCGCTGGGTCTGGCCACCATGGGGGTCATCACGGCGATCGGGTTCCTGATCGGCCGCCACACCGACCTCGCCACCCTCATCCAGCTGCTGACCACGGTCATGGTCATCGTCCAGGCGCTGGCCCAGGTCGTCGCCCTGTCGGTGCTGCGCCGACGCCAGCCGGGGCTGCGCCGTCCGTACCGGATGTGGCTCTACCCCCTTCCGAGCTTCCTCGCGCTCGCCGGCTGGCTCACCATCTACGGCTACGCGGACAAGAACGCGCCGGGCCGCCACCCCATCGAGTGGTCCCTGGCCTGGCTCGCCCTCGGCCTGGTCGCCTTCGTCGTCTGGGCCCGGCTGGAGAAGGTGTGGCCCTTCGGTCCGAAGGAGATCGCGGAGGAGTACCTGACGGCGCCGGCCCCGGAGTCGTCGCCCGCCGAAACCTGACCCGCCGCTCCGGCCTGGGCCCCGGCCTCGCGCCGGGGGCCCGGTCCCAATCCGTTCCAGGGCGAGGCCCGCGGCGGGTGCCCGCGCTCCAGGGTGGTCACCCGGCGGTCATCCGCCCCGCGGGCCGTCCACCCCGTGGTGGTTCCACGTCCGCAGGACGACCTCCCGTCCCTTCGCCGTGCGGACCACGGGGTCGTCGTCCGTCAGGACGAACCCCGTGGCCCGTGCGACCGCCTCGCTCGCGGTGTTCCCGTCCTCGATGCAGAGGACGACGCGCCGGCCACCGACACGGCGGCGGGCGAAGTCCACGGCCAGCCGGACGGCACGGGTCGCCAGGCCCCGGCCCCGATAGGCGGCCCCGACGCCGTAGGCGAGCTCGACGTCCCGGTCGTCGGCCGTCCCCGGGAACAGCAGGATCTCCCCGCGGGGCAGTGCCCCGTCCGTGGTGATGGCCAGCTGTACGGCCCGCAGCTCGGTGCTGTTCTGCTCGGCCGCCGCCAGGTAGGCGAGCGCGGCCTCGGTGTCGAAGGGCGAGACGACCGGCGTCCACCGGTCGATCTCGGGATCGTCGTAGAGCGCGACGAGATCCGCGACGTCGTCGTCGGACCATTCGCGCAGATGCAGCCCCAGCCCCTCGATCCGCAGCGGCCGGGGAAAGTCGAACATCGGTCGGCTGTCCATCGCACGATCGTGACGTGCCGGGCGGGCGCGGGCCAAGGAGGCGAGGACACGCACATGGATCCGGACATCACGGCCGGTGACCGATCGGGTGTTGCCCCGACGCGCGCGGGCGGGGCCACGATAGAAAGGGGACATCGTCCGATCGTCGGGAGGCCGTGATGCTCGTCCCCTTCGGAGCCCTTGATTTCCTGGACCGCGCCGTCACCGTGTACGGCGACCGCCTCGGCGTCGTCGACGAACCCGACCAGCCGGCCGAGCCCTGGGAGGATCTGACCTACCGGCGCGTCGGTGAACTGGCCAGAGCCCAGGCCGCCGGGCTCGACGCCCTGGACGTCCCGCTCGGCGCGCGCGTCGCGGTCGTCTCTCCCAACAGCGCGCGGATGCTCACCTCGTTCTTCGGCGTCAGCGGCCACGGCCGCGTCCTCGTGCCGGTCAACTTCCGGCTCACCGCCGAGGAGGTGGGCTACATCGTCGAGCACTCGGGTGCCAGTGTCCTGCTCGTCGACCCCGAACTGGCCGACCGCTTCGCCGGCGTCGCCTGCAAGCACCGGTTCACACTGGGTGCCGCCGCGGACGCCGAGCTGTACCGCTTCGGCACCGAGCCCGGCCCCTGGGAGCCGGACGAGAACGCGACCGCCACCATCAACTACACCAGCGGCACGACGGCCCGGCCCAAGGGCGTGCAGATCACACACCGCAACATCTGGGTCAACGCCACGACCTTCGCCCTGCACGCCGGGGTCACCGATCGCGACGTCTATCTGCACACCCTGCCGATGTTCCACGCGAACGGCTGGGGCATGCCCTTCGCGATGGCGGGCCTCGGCGTCCGGCAGATCGCGCTGCGCAAGGTCGACGGGGCGGAGATCCTGCGCCGGGTCGCCGAGCACGGGGTGACGGTGATGTGCGCGGCTCCGGCCGTCGTCAACGCGGTACTTGCGGCCGCCGAGTCCTACGACGGCGAGATCCCCGGCCGCGACCGGGTCCGGATCATCGTCGCCGGAGCGCCGCCGCCCACGAAGACCGTCGCCCGGGTCGAGTCCCTCCTGGGCTGGGAGTTCATCCAGATCTACGGTCTGACCGAGACCTCGCCCCTGCTCACCGTCAACCGCACCCGTGCCGAATGGGACGGCCTCGACCCGCAGGCGCGGGCCGAGAAACTGGTGCGCGCCGGCGCCCCCGCGCTCGGGGTGAGCCTGCGCACCGCGCCCGACGGGGAGATCCTCGCGCGCTCCAACGTCGTCCTCGAGGGGTACTGGCAGCAGCCCGCCGAGACCGAACGGGCCCTCGCCGACGGCTGGTTCCACACCGGGGACGGCGGATCCATCGGCGAGGACGGCTATCTGACGATCAGTGACCGCAAGAAGGACGTGATCATCACCGGCGGTGAGAACGTGTCCTCGATCGAGGTGGAGGACACGCTCTTCGGGCACCCGGCGGTCGCCGAGGTCGCGGTCATCGGCGTACCGCACGAGAAGTGGGGCGAGACCGTCAAGGCCCTGGTGGTCCTCGCCCCGGGCGCGGAGGCGAGCGAGAGCGAGCTGATCGCGTACTGCAAGGAGCGTCTCGCCGGGTACAAGGCGCCCACCACGGTCGAGTTCCGGGGCGAGCTGGCCCGTACGGCCACCGGCAAGCTCCAGAAGTACAAGCTGCGCCGGCCGTACTGGGAAGGGCGCGACCGGGACGTCAACTGACGCTCCCGACCGACGACTTCGCCCGGCCTCGGGCGCGCCCCGGGCCTGATCCTCAGGGAGCCCCGAGCAGCCGGGCGACGGCACGGCGGGCCCGTTCCGGTGCCTGCGGGTCGTGGTGCAGCTTGATCGACTGACCGGCCGCGAGGACCACCCCGCCCAGCTCGAAGGCGAGCTGGTCGACGTCCGTCCCGGCCGGCAGTCCGCCGGTCGCGACCGCCGTGCCGAGTTCGTCCTTGACGTACGCCGTCCAGGTGCCCAGCGCGGCCAGGACCGCGTCGCGGACCGGGCCCGGGCGGCCGTCGAACTCGGTCGCCACCGAGGTCAGGAAGCAGCCGCCGTGCCCCTCGCGCTCGGCCATGTACGCGATCCACTCGTCGTAGGTGCGGGCCAGCCGCTCCGTGCCGGGCCGCGCCCCGACCGCCCGCGCGGGCACCCGCAGGGTGAACCGCCGCACGGCCGCGTCCAGAACGGCGAGCTGGAGCGCCTCCTTGCTGCCGAAGTGGCCGATCACACCGGCCTTGCTCATGGCCAGGTCGGTGGCCAGCCGCCCGATGGTGAGGCCTTCGAGGCCCTCGGCCGAGGCCAGTGCCAGGGCGCTGTCGATGATCCGGTCGCGGGTGGCGGCGGTTTCGGCGACGGACTTGCGCGGGCTCATGCGGCCAGCTTAACCTAACGACCGTTCGCTAATAGCTCACGAACGTTCGTTATCTAAAGGGGGCTGCTGAGCGAAGGCTGCTGCTGTGCGGCGGACCCTCATGCCCGCCCGCGCCACCGGCCCGCATCCGCCCACCTACCGCACCCGCCCGCGCACTTCACCCGTGCCCACGCACCGCACCGCCGGCCCCCGCCCGCGCACGTCCTGCGGCACCGGCGCCACCCATGCGCGCCTCGAAGGGACTCATCCTGTGAAGACCCACCACCTGAACTGCGGCTCCCTGCGGACGATCGACACCGAGGAGGCGAGCCTGCCCGCCGTGTGCCACTGCCTCCTGGTCGAGACCGACCGCGACGGACTCGTCCTCGTCGACAGCGGCATCGGCACCGCCGACGTGGCCCGCCCGGAGGACAGCCTCGGCGCCGCGTTCCTCGGCCGCGCCCAGCCCGCCCTCGACCCGGCCGAGACCGCGCTCCACCGGGTCCGCGCCCTCGGCTTCGCGCCCGAGGACGTCCGGCACATCGTGCTCAGCCATCTCGACGTCGACCACGCGGGCGGCCTCCCCGACTTCCCCTGGGCCAAGGTCCATCTGAGCGAGGCCGAACACCGCGCCGCGATGGCCGCGCCCGGCGCGCACCCGGAGGACCGCGTCCGCTACCGCCCCTTCCAGTGGTCGCACCGGCCGCACTGGATCACCTACGCGCAGCCGGCGGGGGACCCCTGGTTCGGCTTCGACGCCGTGCGCCCCCTGGAGGGCCTGGACGCGGAGATCCTGCTCGTCCCGCTCGGCGGCCACACCCGGGGGCACAGCGCCGTCGCGGTCGAGGACGGCGGGCGCTGGCTCCTGCACTGCGGCGACGCCTACTACTTCCACCGCGAGATCGACCCCGACCACCCCGTGGGCCACCCGGGCCTCGACCTTCTCCAGGAGCTCGCCGAGGTCGACCGGCCGCTGCGGCTGGCCAACCACGCCCGGCTGCGGGAACTGGTCCGCCTGCACGGCGACGAGGTCGACGTCTTCAGCGCCCACGACCCCTGGGAACTGGCCCGGTACACCGGCGGAGCGTGAGCGTCCGGACCCGGTCCGCAGAAGATCGCGCCCGGGCCAATCCGTATGACCCCCAGCTTCGGAATACCACCGAGAGCTCCGACCGGGAGCGGGCGGGAGGAAACCGATGAGGCAGGGGTCAGCGGACGCTCCGGACGGCGGTGTCCGGAGCACCGGCGACGAGCGGCGCGGAGCGCTCCGGCGTACGGCCGTGATCGGCGGGGGAGTGGCCGGGCTCACGGCCGCGTACGTGCTCAGCCGTGAGCGGCCCGTGGCCCTCTACGAAGCGGACGACCGGCTCGGCGGGCACGCCCACACCCACGACCTGACCTCGTCCGACGGACGCCTGCACCGCGTCGACTCCGGCTTCATCGTGCACAACCGGCGCACCTACCCCAACCTGCTGCGGCTGTTCGCCGAACTCGGCGTCGCCACGCAGGAGTCCGAGATGAGCATGTCCGTACGGTGCGAGGGCTGCGGACTCCAGTACGCGGGAGCCCGCGGCCCCTCGGGACTGTTCGCCCGGCCGGGCAGCGCCCTGCGCGGGCCCTACCTGCGGATGCTCACCGAAGTGCCGGCGTTCCACCGCGCCGCCCGCCGGCTGCTGGCCCAGGACGGCGAAGAAGGCCTCACCCTGGGCGAGTTCATCGCCCGCGAGCGCTACTCGACCTACTTCACCCGGCACTTCATGACCCCGCTCGTCTCGGCGGTCTGGTCCTGCGACGCGGTCACGGCCCTGCGCTACCCGGCCGCCTACCTGTTCCGCTTCATGGACCACCACGGCATGCTCTCGGTCGGCGGCTCGCCGGTCTGGCGCACGGTGACGGGCGGCTCCCGCTCCTACGTCGAGCGCCTGGCCAAGGAACTCGACGCGGTGCGCACCTCGACCCCGGTCCGCTCCGTACGCCGCCACGCCGACGGGGTGGACATCACCACCGAGGACGGCACCACCGAGTCGTACGGCTCCGTGGTCGTCGCCTGCCACCCCGGTGAGGCCCTGCGGCTGCTCGCGGACCCCACCGACGAGGAACGCGAGGTGCTCGGCGCGTTCCGCTACTCGCGCAACGCCACCCTCCTGCACACCGACACCACGCTGCTGCCGAGCGCCCGCGGCGCGCGCGCCTCCTGGAACTATCTGATGCCCGCCTGCGACACCGGCGCCGACCGGGTCCGGGTCAGCTACGACATGAACCGGCTGCAACGGCTCGACGCACCCGAGACCTACGTCGTCACCCTCGGCGGCGAGGACCGGGTCGACCCCGCCCGGGTCCTGGCCCGCATGGAGTACGAACACCCCGTCTACACCCCGGAGTCCGTCGCCGCCCAACGCCGGCTCCCCGCCCTGAACGGCCCGGTCACCGCGTACGCCGGCGCCTACCACGGCTGGGGATTCCACGAGGACGGCTGCCGCTCCGGCGTCGAGGCGGCCGAGGCCCTGGGGGTGACCTGGTGACCGGCTCGCCCGCCCTCTACCCCTGCACGGTCGCGCACGTACGGACCGCGCCCACCCGGTACGCGCTGCGCCACCGCACGTACATGTGGCTGACCGACCCCGACCACCCGCCCCGGCTGCCGTACCTGCTGCGCCCGCTGGCCCGGTTCGACCCCCGGGACCACTTCGACGGCGACCAGCCGAGCATCCGCGCCGGCCTGGACCGCTTCCTCGCCTCGCAGGGCCTCGACCTGCGGGGCGGACCCGTGCTGATGCTCGCCCACGCCCGGGTCCTCGGCCATGTCTTCAACCCGCTGACCCTGTACTGGTGCCACGGCCCCGACGGCACCGCGCGCTGCGTCGTCGCCGAGGTGCACAACACCTACGGCGAACGGCACTCCTACCTGCTGCGCCCCGACGACGGCGGCACCGCCCGGACGGCCAAGGAGTTCTACGTGTCGCCGTTCTTCCCGGTCGACGGCGCCTACCGCATGCGGCTGCCCGAACCCGGAGACCGGCTCGACCTCACGGTACATCTGGAACGCGCGGGTACCCGGCCCTTCACCGCCACCGTCCGCGGAACGCGCCGAGCGGCGACCACCGGTGCGCTGCTGCGCCAGGCGCTGCGCCACCCGTGGTCCACCCTCGCGGTGTCCGCCGCCATCCGGCTGCACGGCGTCCGCCTCTACCTGCGCGGACTGCCCGTCCAGCCCCGCCCGAACCGACGAGCCCAGGAGCCAGTGAAATGACGACAGCCGAGTCCTGCCCCGTCGAGGAGGTCGAGGCGACCCGGCCGGACACCGAACCGGTCCGCCCGATGGACGTGCCGGCTCCGCCGCCGTCCTCGTGGGCGCGCACCGCCGTGACCCGCGCCGTCGTGCGCCGCGCCCTCGAACGGCTGCCGCTCCAGGCCCGGTTCGCCGACGGCACCCGCGCCGGGCGCGGCGGCCCCCTCGTCGAGATCCACGACCCGGACGCCTTCCACCGCCGCGTCGGCGCCCAGGGACTCGTCGGCTTCGGCGAGTCCTTCATGGCGGGGGAGTGGGACGCCCCGGACCTCGCCGCCGCCCTCACCGTCCTCGCCGCCGACGCGGCCCGCCTGATCCCGGCCCCGCTCCAGCGGCTGCGGAAGCTGTGGGCACTGCACCACCCCGTTACCCAGCGCAACACCCCGACCGGCGCCCGTGACAACATCAGCCGCCACTACGACCTGTCCAACGACCTGTTCGCGCTCTTCCTCGACGACACCCTCAGCTATTCGTCGGCCCTCTTCGACGAACTGCCCGCCTCCTGGCCCCTGCTTCCGGCCGCCCAGCACCGCAAGATCGACCGGCTCCTCGACCTCGCCGGGGTGGGACCCGGCACCCGGCTCCTGGAGATCGGCACCGGCTGGGGCGAGCTGGCGATCCGCGCCGCCGCGCGCGGCGCCCGCGTCACCACGCTCACCCTCTCGCGCGAACAACAGGCCCTGGCCCGCGCACGGGTGGCCGGGGCGGGCCTCGACGAACGGGTGTCCATCGAGCTGTGCGACTACCGCGAGGCCACCGGGACCTACGACGCCGTGGTCAGCGTCGAGATGATCGAGGCCGTCGGGGAGGAGTTCTGGCCCGTCTATTTCAAGACCCTCGACGCCCGGCTCGCCCCCGGCGGCCGCGTCGCCCTCCAGGCGATCACCATGCCGCACGACCGCCTGCTCGCCTCCCGGGACACCTTCACCTGGATCCAGAAGTACATCTTCCCCGGCGGCCTGCTGCCCTCCGTCGAGGCGGTCGACGAGGTGACCCGGACCCACACCGGCCTGCGCACCACCCGCCGGGACGGCTTCGGGGCGCACTACGCGGAGACCCTCCGGCTGTGGCGCGAGCGGTTCACCGAACGGGCCGACGAGGTCGCCGCGCTCGGCTTCGACGACACCTTCCGGCGGATGTGGACCTTCTACCTCGCCTACTCCGAAGCCGGGTTCCGCTCCGGCTATCTGGACGTCCAGCAGTACCTCTTCACCAAGGAGGGCCCCACCCCATGACCGGTTTCCCCTGGGGAGCGTTCGCCCAGAACCTCGCCCCCGCGGCCGGAGCGGCGTTCGCCGTCATGCTCGTGACGTTCGCCGTCGGCGTCCGCAAGGGCCTGCACCGGATCGTGGACATCGCCTGGGGGATCGCGTTCACCGCGGTGGCCCTCGTCACCTTCCTGGCGTCCGCCGGGGAGGGCGACGAGGCCCGCCGCGTCCTCGTCACCGTCCTGACCTCGGTGTGGGGACTGCGCCTTGCCGCGCACATCGCGTGGCGCGGCCGGGGACACGGCGAGGACCCCCGCTACGAGGCCATGCTGTCCAAGGCACCCGGCAGCCGGAACCTGTACGCCCTGCGCATGGTCTACCTGCTCCAGGGGGCGCTCGTATGGCTGGTGTCGCTGCCCGTCCAGGCCGCGCAGTACGTTCCCGGGCCGCTCACGGGCCTGGCCTGGGCGGGCACGGCGCTGTGGGCCGTCGGACTGTTCTTCGAGGCGGTCGGCGACGCCCAGCTCGCCCGCTTCAAGGCCGATCCGGCGAACCGGGGCCGCGTCATGGACCGGGGTCTGTGGGCCTGGACGCGTCACCCCAACTACTTCGGCGACTTCTGCGTCTGGTGGGGCCTGTTCCTGCTCGCCTGCGACAGTCCGGGGGCCGCCGCGGTGGCCGTCGTGTCGCCGCTGGTGATGAGCTACCTCCTGATCAACGGCAGCGGAAAGCCCATGCTGGAGCGCCACATGGGCGAGCGCCCGGGATTCAGGGAGTACGTGGAGCGCACCAGCGGCTTCTTCCCGCTGCCACCGCGCCGCTGACCTCCTGGGCGTGCCGCCGCCCGTTCCTCGTGCCGCCGCCCGTTCCTCGTGCCGCTGACCTCCCGGGCGTGCCGCCAGCCGCTCCTCGTGCCGCTGGCCGCCCGGGGGTGTGGCCGACTGCCTGGGGGTGCGGCTGACCGCGTGGGGGTGCGGCTGACCGTCCGGCGTGCGGCCGACGGTGGTGCCGAGCGGCCGGCTGCCCCCGGGTGCGGCGGACCTGTCCGGCGTGTGGCCGACGGCCGTGCCGAGCCGCCCGTTGCGCCGGGTGCGGCTGACTGCCCCGGTGTGCGGGTGACCGGTCCGGCGTGCGGCTGACGGTGGTGCCGAGCCGTCGGACGCCTCGGCGTGCCGCGCACCGGGCGGCCGTCCCCTCCCCCGAACCGAGGGGACGGACACCCGGCCGGGCGCTCAGGCGGGCAGGCCCAGCAGGGCCAGCGGCGCCGACGTCGGGGCGTGGGAGCCGCCGGCCGGCTCCAGGGTGATCCCCAGGCCGGAGGCGCCGTCGACGGCCCCGTCCAGCGGGACGGCCTCGGTGGTGCGGCCCGGGTCCATCAGACCGGCGGACCGCATGGTGCCCGCGTCGTCGTACCAGAGCTGGTACACCTTGCCGCCGGGCGGCTTCGGCATCCGCGAGGCGATGAACACCGCCCGGTCCCGGCTCCTGGACACCACGACCGTGCCGCTCGCCCCGCCCTTCAGCTTCGCCGAGCGCGACGCGGCGTCGGGCGCGGTGAGGACCGCCGCCACCTGGCCGGCGCGCAGCTCGGCCCGCCGCGACTGTTCCCGGGCCTCCCGGGCGCCGTCCCGGGCGTCCTGGGCGCGCTCGTACTGCCACACCGCGGTGCCGCCCAGCGAGGCGGCCGCGGCCAGCGCCGCGGCGAGCACCCAGCGCGAGGTGCGGAGCCGGCTGACGCGCGGGGGCCGGGATGCCGTCACGACGGGCGGGGGTGGCGGCTCCTGCCGGACCGCGGTGATCCGCAGCAGCACCCGGTCCTTGAGCTCCGGAGCCGGTGAAGCGGCTGCGGCGAGGCCGAGGCGCGCGGCCGTGGCCCTCAGTTCCCGCACCTCCTGCTCGCAGTCGGCGCAGTCCGCGGCGTGACGCTCGAAGCGCTCGCGTTCGTCGGCGTCGAGCGCGTGCAGCGCGTAGGCGCCGGTCAGCGTGTGCAGGTCCGCCGTGCTCACACGGTCACCCCCAGACAGTCCCGCAGCCGGATCAGACCGTCGCGCAGCCGCGTCTTGACCGTCCCGAGCGGGGTCGCCAGCAGCTCCGCCACCTCCCGGTAGGTCAGCCCGCGGTAGTAGGCGAGGGTCACCGACTGGCGCTGGAGCTCGGTCAGGGTGCGCAGACAGCGCCGCACCCGCTCGCGTTCCAGCCGTGTCTCGACCTCTTCGGCCACCTCGTCGAACTCGGGCGTCCGGTCGAGGAGGGCGGCCCTGTGCTCCCGGGCCGCTCCGGCCTCCACCGAGCGGACCCGGTCCACGGCCCGCTGATGGGTCAGTGTGAGGACCCAGTTCATCACCGATCCGCGCTCGGGCCGGTAGCGGGCGGCCGTGCGCCATACCTCGACCAGCACCTCCTGGGCGACCTCCTCCGACTGCGCCGGGTCGCGCAGCACCCTGCGTACGAGACCGAGGACGGGGCCCGCCACCGCGTCGTACAGCGAGGCGAACGCCTCCTGGTCGCCGCGGGCGACCCGGGCCATGAGATCGGGCAGGTCCGGCCCCGCGGCCGGGTTCCGCCCGATCTCGACGGCTTCCTTCACGATGGGGTCCTCCAGGACACTTCGGGGCTTCGCAGGTGATCCGGAGCCGGTGGGGCGCCGGATTGGCCGTGGGCGGGAGAAAGGGCGGGGACGCCCGGGGTCAGACCTCGGCGACCGGGCGCAGACAGTCGCGCAGCTGGTGCATGCCGCGCCGGGAGTGGCTCTTGACCGTGCCCAGCGGCCAGCCGGTGCGCGCGGCGATCTGCGTCTGGGTGAGGTCCTCGTAGAACGCGAGGTGCAGGACCCGGCGCTGCGGCGTGGGGAGCTTGGCCAGCTCGTGCCGGACGACGACACGGTCGAGGGCGGACTCGGGGCGGGAGGAGCTGTCGTCGGCGAGGACCAGGAGGGCACCGGCCGCGCCCACCAGCTCGGTGCGCCGGGTCCGCGCGGACAGTGCGTCGGCGATCTTGCGCCGGGTGATGCCGACGAGCCAGCCGGCGACCGTGCCGCGCTCGGGCCGGTACCCGCGAGCGCCCCGCCACACGGCCAGGAACACCTGCTGGGTGACGTCCTCCGCCTCGCGCGGGTCGCCCAGCGAACGCCGGGCGAGCGCCTGGACGAGCGGTGCCCAGCGCCGGTACGCGGTGGCCAGCGAGGCCTCGTCCCCGTCGACGATGCCCCGGGCCAGCTCCGCGTCCGTCAGCGTGTCCCCCGGCTCGGTGGTGGGGTGCTCGACGGTCGGATCTGCGCTCATGGCCACGGCTCCTCGCTCCGGGAACTCCCTGTACGGGGCCCGTGAAACCGATTGTGTGAACCAGGGGACGGAGGCGACAACTCGCATCGTTTCTGCGTCGTATAGTCGCCGTATGGGTGAGACCGGGTCGGATCAGGGGCGGGGGCCGGGCACGGGATCCGCCGACGCCGGGGTCACGACCGGCGCGCTGGCCCGCCGCCTCGGCGTCTCGCCCACCACCCTGCGCTCCTGGGACCGCCGGTACGGCGTGGGCCCCGCGGTCCGCCCCGGCGGGCGGCACCGCCGCTGGTCGCCCCAGGACGTGGCCATGCTCGAGGAGATGTGCCGGCTGACCTCGGCCGGAGTGGCGCCCGCCGAGGCCGCCAGGGCCGCCAAGGGCTGGAGCGACCCCCCGGCGCCCGGGGCCGGGACCGTGGCCGTCCGGCCGGAGCCCCCGGAGCGGGTGGCCGAGGTGGAGCCCCTGGGCGATCCCCGGCAGGAGTGCAAGGGCCTCGCACGCGCCGCCGTACGCCTGGACGCGCCGTCCGTGGAGGACCAGTTGACCGGGCTCGTCCAGCGGCACGGCGTGGTCGTCGGCTGGGAGGCGGTGATGGTGCCGGCCCTGCACGCGGTGGGCCGCAAATGGGAGTCCGCCGGCGACCGTTACGTGGAGGTGGAGCACCTGCTGTCGTGGCACATCTCCCGCGTGCTCCACCGGGCCCCGGCACCGGCCGGGCCGAGGAACCCGGAAGCGGCCACGGGACCGGTCGTGCTGGCCTGCGTGCCGGGCGAACAGCACTGCCTCCCGCTGGAGGCGCTGAACGCGGGGCTCCTCGAACAGGGCCTGCCCACCCGGATGTTCGGCCCCGCGGTGCCGCCGGAGGCGCTGACCTCGGCGGTGCGGCGACTGGGTCCTTCGGCCGTCGTGCTGTGGTCGCAGACCCGGTCCACCGCCGACCGTCCCCTGGCCCGGCACATCGCGGCCACCGCGTGGGGGGTCAAGGGCGCGCGCAGCCGTCCCTCGGTTCTCCTCGGCGGCCCCGGCTGGGCCGGGCGCCCGGAGCCGGGCATGCTCAGGCCGTCCGGACTGCGCGAGGCGCTCACCGCGCTGACGGACCTCGCCGACGGCTGAACGGGCCGCCGGCCGCGCCGCTGTCCATGTGCACCGCGCCGATGTACGCGTGCACCGCGACCACGTCCGCCTGCGACGCAACGACGTTCGCGTACAGCACGGCCTGGTCCGCGTACAGCGCGGCCGCCCTCGCGAACTTCCGCTCGGGCGGCCCCTGTTGCACTCCCGCGATCGGCTGGGTCAGCCCACCGTCGGTGTCGGGGAGGGCTGCACCGGAAGCGACGCCCCGCCCGCGGGGTTCGACGCGGCGGCCGAGGGGAGCGCCGCCCCGCCTGCCGGCGGCGTCAGGACGACCTCCGGCTCACCGGGCCCCGGCGGCGGAGGCGTCAGGTTGACCGCGGGCACCTTCGGGATGGTGGTCTCCTGGATGATCACCTGGTTGAAGTTGACCAGTCCGGTCTTCTCCATCACGGTGATGTGGTCCAGCACGGTGTCGTTGGCCTGGTCGGCGAGCTGCCGTACCAGCGTGTTCTCGGTCGATGCCCGGATCTTCGCCACGGTCGAGAAGATCTGTCCGTGCGTGACGCGCAGGATGTTGGCGAAGTCGGTGTCGAACTTCGTTCCGGAGTCCGCGGTCAGCGTCGCCACGAAGCCCTGCTGCTGCGGGGAGGGCTTGTTGGGGAGCGTGATCCCGAGCTGCTTGGCGACCTTGCGGCTCGTGTCGTCGAGCCCGGCGTGACCCGCTATCAGGTGCTGCCCCGCCGTGCGGACCGCCGGAGTGGTCCCCTTCTGCAGCGCCAGCTGTCCGACCGGGTACTCCCACAGCCCCGCCGCGCGCACCTTGACGACGAAGTCGCGGTCGGCCTCCGTCAGCGGCCCCGAGGACGGGTTGGCGATGATGTTGACGGAGGTGGCGGACGTGGTCTGGATCCCCAGCATGGACGGATAGGCGAGCGCGGCCAGGGTCAGCGTCAACGCACCGGTCACGAAGAGGGTTCCCGCGTTCCGTGTAATGCGCATCGAGCAGCCTCCTGGGGGCGGGTACGGCGGTTCCGGGAGGTGGGACCCGGGGTGGCCGCGCGGTGGATCCGGTGCACGGGGATCCGGTACGAGTGGTTCGGACGACCACCTGTACGGCCGGGCACCGCTGAGAAATCTCTACAACAGGTAAAATCCTCGGCAGTTTATACGCGCCCCCGCTCGTTCCCGCCCGCGGCGGGGTAACACCGTCAGTCCAGGCCGCGGGCCTGCTTGAACCGGGCCAGCCCTTCGGACAGTTCGACGATCGGCTCCGGGTAGTCGCAGGCCGCCCGGTCCAGTCCCTGGAGCTTCCACGGCTCGTGCACGGCACTTCCGGCGATTCCCGCCAACTCGGGCACCCAGCGCCGGACATAAGACCCGTCCGGGTCGTAACGCCTGGCCTGGGTCACCGGGTTCAGGACCCGGTTGGGCCGGCTGTCCGTGCCGGTCCCCGCCATCCACTGCCAGTTGAGCTGGTTGTTGGCGACATCGCCGTCCACCAGCAGGTCCAGGAAGTGCCGGGCCCCGACCCGCCAGTCCACGTACAGCGTCTTGGCCAGGAAGCTCGCCGTGAGCAGCCGGCCGCGGTTGTGCATCCAGCCCTCGTGGCGCAGCTGCCGCATCGCGGCGTCGACCACCGGATAGCCGGTCCGCCCCTCCTTCCACGCCTCGACGTCGTCCTTCGCCTCGTCCTCCGAGCGCCAACGGTCGTGCCGGGTGCGGTAGTCGGAGCCGGACGCGTCCGGCCGGACCGCCAGCACCTGGTGGTGGAAGTCCCGCCACGCCACCTGCCGTACGAACGCCTCGGCGCCCGGCCCGCCCGCCCCGCGCGCCCGGTGCACCAGCTCGACGGGCGAGAGCGTGCCGAAGTGCAGATGGGGGGAGAGCCGTGAGGTCGCGTCGCCGGGCAGGTCGTCGTGGCGGTCCTCGTACGCCCCGATCCCGCCGCGCAGCCAGGCCGTCAGCCGTTTCCTTGCCTCCTGCTCGCCACCCCGGGCCAGCCCCTCGGACACCCCGCTTACCTCGGAGCGCGAGGGGAGCGGCCCCGAGGCGGCAGCGTCCGGGACGCGTACGACCCGGGGGGCCGCGACCGCGTCCCGCAACGGGTGCCGCTCCCACTGGCGGTGGTACGGCGTGAACACGGCGAAGTGGTCGGAGGCCGCCGGGGTCACGGCGCCGGGGGCGAGCGCGGTGATCACCGCGTCGTGGACGTGCAGGGCGCGTCCGTCCGCCTCCAGCGCGGAGCGCAGCCGCTCCTCCCGGCGCTGTGCGTAGGCGCTGACGCCCGCGGCGACATGCACGTCGTCGGCGCCCGCCTCGGCGGCCACGGCGGCCACCTCGCTCACCACGTCGCCGGAGCGCAGCACCAGACGGCCGCCGCGGTCCCGGAGCCCGGCGTCCAGGTCCGCCAGGCAGTCGGCGAGGAACGCCATCCGGTTCGGGGCGGTGAACCCGGCGTCGGCGACCCCCTCGTCGCGGACGAAGAGCGGCACCACCGCGTCGGCGCCGTCGAGCGCGGCCCGCAGCGGGGGATGGTCGTGCAGACGCAGGTCGGAGGTGAACAGGACGATCGAGACGGTCATGGGGTGGCTCCGGGGCGGTGCTGTGAGGGGGGAGGCGTCGGACTGCTTCGGCCGGGACCCCCGCCACGGATGCGCCGGCGCGCGGCCGTTGCGGGGGTTTGTGGAACCTTGCCCCGGAGTTGGGTCCAGGCGCGGACACGGGCGCGGGGGAGGAGTCGGGGACGCGCGGCGCAGGGGAGGGGGCGGCGACACCGGGCGCCGAGGGCGTGGGCGAGGGGGTCAACGGGTGAGGGACGGGGCCGGAGTCGCCGCGGGGGTCTTCTTCGCGGCCTCGGCGATGTTGCGGGCCATACCTCCGAACACCACGGCGTGAAACGGGGAGACGCTCCACCAGTACATGTGCCCGAGCAGCCCGTGCGGATGGAACAGCGCCCGCTGCCGGTAGCGCGTACGCCCGTCGTCCGTACCGTCCGCGTACATCTCCAGCCACGCCAGCCCCGGCAGTCTCATCTCGGCCCGCAGCCGCAGCAGACGACCCGGCTCGATCTCCTCCACCCGCCAGAAGTCGAGCGAGTCGCCCACCCGCAGCCGGTTGGCGTCCCGCCGGCCGCGCCGCAGCCCGACCCCGCCCACCAGCCGGTCCATCCAGCCGCGCACCGCCCAGGCGAGTGGGAAGGAGTACCAGCCGTTGTCCCCGCCGATCCCCTCGATCACCCGCCACAGACTCCCGGGCGAGGCGTCCACGGTCAGTTCGCGGTCGTCCGTGTAGAGGCTGCCGCCGGCCCAGTCCGGGTCGGTGGGCAGCGGGTCGCTGGCCGTCCCGGGATACGAGGCCGACGACCAGCGAGTGGTCACCTGGGCGTCGCGCACCCGCTGGAGCGCCAGACGGACGGCGGCGTCGAAGCCGATCGGCCGTCCCGGAGGGTCGGGGACGTAGCGGACGATGTCGTTCTCGTGGCACACGACCTCGTGGCGCAGCGACTCGGTCAGCGGGCGCGCGATCGACGCGGGCACCGGCGTGACCAGCCCGACCCAGTGGCTGGACAGCCGGGGCGTGAGGACCGGCACCGGGAAGATGAGCCTGCGCGGCAGCCCGGCCACGGCCGCGTACCGCCGCATCATCTCCAGGTACGTGAGGACGTCGGGACCGCCGATGTCGAAGGTCCGGTTGACCTCCGGCGGCATCGCTGCACTGCCGACCAGGGTGCGCAGCACATCGCGCACGCCCATCGGCTGGATCCGGGTGTGCACCCAGCTCGGTGTCACCATCACCGGCAGCCGCTCGGTGAGATAGCGCAGCATCTCGAAGGACGCCGAGCCGGAGCCGATGATCACCGCCGCGCGCAGCACAGCGGTCGGCACGCCCGACTCCAGCAGGATGCGTCCCACCTCGGCCCGGGACCGCAGATGGGGCGAGAGCTCCCGGTCGGGCACGTCGACCGGGGTCAGGCCGCCGAGATAGACGATGCGCCGTACCCCCGCCGCCCGGGCCTGCTCGCCGAAGATCCGGGCCGCCCGGCGGTCCGTCGCCTCGAAGTCGTGCCCGGTGCCGAGGGCGTGCACGAGGTAGTACGCGACCTCGCACCCGCGCATCGCCTCGGCCACCGAGTCGGCGTCCGTGACGTCACCGCGCACGACCTCCGCCTCGCCCGCCCAGGGATAGTCGCGCAGCTTCGCGGGCGAGCGGGCCAGACAGCGCACCCGGTATCCCTCGGCCAGCAGTTCGGGGACCAGCCGTCCGCCGATGTAGCCGGTGGCACCGGTCACCAGGCACAGCGGTCCGGCGCCGGTCCGCTCGTCGCTCATGGGTCCTCCGTCGGTCGCCGCGACGGCCCCCTGCGGGCCCGCCTCCCTCCCTGATCCCTTCCACCCGCGCGCGGTCCGCGGATGCGCCGGACGGGGGCCGCCGCCGGGTGCCGGACGCCCGGACGGGGGAGGCGCCGGGACTTCTATAGGCTGATCACGTGGCCAGACGAGACGACCGTGACGACCGGACGGACGATCCGGACCCCGACGCGGGCCGGGAGCGGGAGCGGCCCGTGACGACGGATCTCCACACGTTCGCGGTCCAGCTGCGCCGCATGAACGGTGAGATCAACCGGCTGGTCCACGGCTTCGCCGGGGAGCACGGCCTGCACGCGACGGACGTCCTCGCGCTCGCGGCGATCCTCGACGCCCCGGAGCCGCTCACCCCCGGCCGGCTCCGCGAGCACCTCGGGCTCACCTCGGGCGCGGTCACCGCGTGTCTGGACCGGCTCGAACGCGCGGGCCACGTCCGGCGCGTCCGCGAGAGTCCCGACCGCAGGGTGGTCCACCTGCACTACGTCCCCGACGCGAAGTCGGCGGCGCGCGCCCACTTCCGGCCGCTCGCCGACGTGACGGCGAGCGTGCGCTCCGGGTTCACCGAGGACGAGCTGTCCGTCGTCCTGCGCTTCCTGTCCGAGATGAACGACCAGCTCGCCACCGTACGGTCGCCCGGGCGCTGAACCCGCACCACGGCCGCGCCTCCCCGTCTCCGCCGACGGTGGACCTCCACCGCCGCGTCCGTGCGAGCCGACGTCCGCCGTGTGCATCCGCCGGGCCACCGGGGACGGAAGTCCGGTCATGGTCTACGATCTGGCCGCGAGATATCTCAATGATTGAGATTGTCATTCATTGAGACAAATCTCGGAGACACCTGACCGCGAGATCTGGAGAGCGATGTCCCTCACCCCGCGACGAGCCATGTGGCTGATCCCCGTCGTCCTGCTCGTCGCCTGGCTCGGCATCGGGGGCACCCTCGGCCCCTACGCCGGCCGGCTCGGCGAGGTCTCCACCAACGACCAGGCCGCGTTCCTGCCGCGCAGCGCCGAGTCCACGAAGGTCGTGGCCCAGCAGCGCGCCTTCCAGCAGGCCGGAACGGTTCCCGCGATCGTCGTGTGGACCGTGGACGGCGGCTCCACCGCCGGCGCCCTGCGGTCCACCGCGACCCGCGCGCTCGCCTCCCTCGCCGGCACCCCCGGCGTCGTCGGCCGGCCGTCGCCCGCCCTGCCGTCGAAGGACGGCAAGGCCCTGGAGGGCGTCGTCCAGCTCAGGCCCGACCTCGGCAGGAAACTGCCCGACGCCGTCGACCGCGTCCGCACGGCGGCCAAGGCCGTCCCCGGCGCGACCGTGGCGATCGCCGGACCCGCGGCCAGCCAGGCCGACCTCGGCGACGCCTTCGCCGGGATCGACGGACTGCTCCTCGGGGTGGCCCTCGCGACCGTCCTGGTGATCCTCCTGCTCGTCTACCGCAGCGTGCTGCTGCCCTTCCTCATCATCCTCGGCTCCGTCTTCGCGCTCGGGCTGGCCTGCGCGATCGTCTACGTCCTCGCCGACCACGGCGTCGTCCGCGTCGACGGCCAGGTGCAGGGCATCCTCTCGATCCTCGTGATCGGCGCCGCGACCGACTACGCCCTCCTGCTCAGCGCCCGCTTCCGGGAGGAACTCGCCCTGAGCGGCGACCGGTTCACCGCCGCCCGGTCGGCACTGCGGCAGTCCTCGGGCGCGATCGTCGCCAGCGCGGGCACCGTTGCCCTCGGACTGCTCGCGCTGCTGCTCAGCGATCTGACGAACAACAGGTCGCTCGGCCCCGTGGGCGCCATCGGGGTGGCCTGCGCCGCACTGAGTTCCCTCACCTTCCTGCCCGCCGTGCTGGTGCTCCTCGGCCGCGCCGCCTACTGGCCGGCCAAGCCCCGCCCGGCGAGCGGGGCGGGCACCGGCGACGGCATCTGGAACCGGGTCGCGGCACTGGTCGACCGCGCGCCGCGCAAGGTCTGGGCGACCGCCCTCGCGGGGCTCATCGCCTGCGCGGCCTTCGCGCCCACACTGACCGCCAAGGGCATCCCGCTCTCCGAGATCTTCGTCAACGACGCGCCCTCGGTCGCCGCGCAGGAGACCCTCGGGCGGCACTTCCCCGGCGGCTCGGGCAACCCCGCCGTGATCATCGCGAACGCCGACCGCGTCACCCAGGTCACCTCCGCGGCGCTGAAGACCGACGGAGTCGCCTCGGCCGCCGCCGTGACCGCGTCCGGGCGGCCCGGCGGGGGAGAACCCCGGATCGTCGACGGCCGGGTCCGCGTCGACGTCACCCTGAGGTCCGCCGCGGACAGCGACGCTGCCAAGGCCACCGTCGCGCGGCTGCGTACGGCCGTGCACGCCGTACCGGGCGCCGACGCCCTCGTCGGGGGCTACGCGGCCCAGCAGTACGACACCCGGCAGACCGCCGTACGCGACCGCACGCTCATCGTGCCGGTGGTCCTCGCCATCATCCTGGTGATACTGGTCGGCCTGCTCCGCTCGCTGGTCATGCCGGTGCTCCTGGTGGCCACGGTGGCGCTCAACTTCCTCGCCACGCTGGGGATCTCCTCCCTCGTGTTCCGGCACGGGTTCGGGTTCACCGGCACCGACGCGTCCGTTCCGCTGTACGGCTTCGTGTTCCTCGTGGCGCTCGGCGTCGACTACAACATCTTCCTGATGTCCCGGGTCCGCGAGGAGTCGTTGCGCCACGGGGTACGCCAGGGCGTGCTGCGCGGACTCGTCGCCACCGGCGGGGTGATCACCTCGGCGGGCGTGGTGCTGGCCGCGACCTTCGCCGCCCTCGGCGTGATCCCGCTGGCCTTCCTGGTGCAGATCGCCTTCATCGTCGCCTTCGGTGTCCTGCTCGACACCCTGGTCGTACGGTCCCTGCTGGTGCCCGCCCTGGTCCGTGACATCGGCCGCCGGGCCTGGTGGCCGGGGGCGCTCAGCCGCGATCCCGAGGACGCCCCCGACCCGGCGCCCGCGTCCGGGGCCCGTGGGGGCGAACGCCTGGAGGTGTGAGGACCGGGGCGGACAGCGCGCCCGGGTCCGTCGGCGGTCGTCCACCAACGGCCGCCGACGGACCGGACATGTCCCGGGAAAACCCGGGCAAGCGCATTCCACGGGACCCGTCGCTCCGGGTCCGCCGCCGCAGCTGGAGGTGTCTGCCCATGGGCACGAAGGTGCTGGAACGATTCCCCGCCGGTGCTCCGCGCGGGTCGTGGACCGCCGAGGAGTACGCGGCCCGGCGCCGCACCGAGGGCCTCCGGGCGACGGTCGTCATGGACCTGAAATCGGACGCCTTCCTGGTGGTCGTCCCGGCGGGGGACGAGGACTGAGGGGGAGACCGTGACGCCGGCACACCCCGGGAACCCGGGCCCTGGCGTGGCGGGCCTGGCCGGTGGCGGCCGTGACGTGAGTGAGCCCTGGTGACCCGGGCCCCACGTGGCGGCGGTGACGTGAGTGCGCCTGGTGATCCGGCCCACGGTCTGCGGGCCCGGACGGGTAGCAGCAGTACCTGGGTGCGCCCCGGAAATCCGGACCCCCGTGCGGCGGGCCCGGGCGGTTGGCGGCCGTGGCGTGATCCGGCCGCTCGACGCGCACAGCGGCGGAACGCGGGCGCCGCGCGGCCCGGATCGCGGGTTCCCTGGCGCACCGTCATGAACTCCGCCGGTCCGGGATGCGAGACCGGCCGGCCGTTCCTTGACGGTCCGGACCTGCGGCTGCGACGATCGGAGCCATGAAGATGCGACTGGACCTCACGCGGCGACGCCACGTCGACCTCGCGCGTGTCTCCAGCTCCTTCTGTTGCCGCGAAGCCTGACGATCCCCGGGCAGTAGCGCCCCCTTCGCACGGTCCGGCTCGTTCCGGCCGAAAGCGATCGCCGTGCCCGGCCGTCGTCCCTGCCTGTCATCCGCAGTGCGCCGCCCCAACTCCCGCCGCATGCAACGGCCTTGCCTCGCCGTGCCCGTGAACCCCCGCGTCAGCGCTGCTCACTCGGGAGACGGACCCCGCCGCGGGTGACGGGCGGTCCCGCCCGTCACCTCCGCACCCGGCAGCGCGCCCACCAGCAACCCCGCACCTGAAAGAGGACCCATGGCCATCGTCCTGTCCGTCTCCGGCAGCCCCTCGGTCTCCTCCCGCACCGCCAAGCTCCTGCGCCACCTCGACGCCCGCCTCGCCCGCCAGGGCCACGAGGTGATCCCCCTCGACGTCCGCACCATCCCCGCCGAGGCGTTGCTCGGCGCGGACTTCCAGCACCCCGCCATCGTCGAGGCGGCCGACCTGTTCGCCCGGGCCGACGGCGTGGTCATCGGCACCCCCGTCTACAAGGCGGCCTACTCCGGCGTCCTCAAGGCCCTGCTCGACCTGCTCCCGCAGTACGCCCTGACCGGGAAGACGGTGCTGCCCCTGGCCACCGGAGGCAGCACCGCTCATGTGCTCGCCCTGGACTACGCCCTCCGCCCGGTCCTCAACTCCATGGGCGCGGCCCACATAGTGCAGGGCTGGTTCACCCTCGACAAGGACATCACCACGGGGCCGGACGGGAGCGTCACCGTGGCGCCGGGAACGGCCGAGGCCCTGGCACAGGTCGTGGACCAGTTCTCGTCGGCCCTCGGCAGCGGGCACCTGCTCGCCGCCACGGGCTGACGCCGACGGAAGGCCGCCCGGGCGCGCCGCCCGAGCAGGCCGCCCGAGCACACCGGCCGTGACGCCCCGGGCGGCACCGGCCGCGCCCGATCGCCCTGGCGTCGGTCCCGTGCGGCGGCGCCCCGGCACGGCCTTCTTCCGCCATTGTCCGACTTCCCCCGCCCGGCCGCGCCCCACGATCGGAGATGTCCCCGGTGTCCCTCACCTTCCACTGGTTCCTGCCCACCAACGGAGACAGCCGTCATGTCGTCGGAGGCGGTCACGGCACTCCCGCCACCGCCTCCGGACGGGACCGGCCGCCGACCGTCGCCTATCTGAGCCAGATCGCCCGCGCCGCGGAGGACCTGGGATTCGTGGGCGCCCTCACCCCGACCGGCGCCTGGTGCGAGGACGCGTGGCTGACGACCGCGATGGTCAGTCGGCACACGGAACGGCTGAAGTTCCTGGTCGCCTTCCGGCCGGGCTTCGTCTCGCCCACGCTCGCCGCGCAGATGGCCTCCACCTTCCAGCGGCACAGCGGCGGCCGGCTGCTGCTCAACGTGGTGACCGGCGGGGAGAGCCACGAGCAACGCGCGTACGGCGACTTCCTCGACAAGGACGCTCGCTACCGCCGTACCGGCGAATTCCTGCGAATCGTAAGGGAGTTGTGGGACGGGAAGAGCGTCGACCTGACCGGCGAGCACCTGAGGGTCGAGGACGCCCGGCTCACCCGGGTGCCCGACCCCGTCCCGGAGATCTACTTCGGCGGCTCCTCGCCCGTCGCCGGCGAGGTCGCCGCCCGTCACGCCGACGTCTATCTCACCTGGGGCGAACCGCCGTCCCAGGTCGCCGAGAAGATCGCCTGGATCCGCGGGCTCGCCGCCGCACAGGGCCGGACCCCCCGGTTCGGCATCCGGCTCCACGTCATCGCGCGCGACACCTCCGAACAGGCCTGGGCCGAGGCCCACCGGCTCCTCGACGGCTTCGACCCGGCGACCGTTCGGTCCGTGCAGGAAGGGCTCGCCCGCAGCGAGTCGCAGGGCCAGCGGCGGATGCTCGCGCTGCACGGCGGCAGCCGGGACGCGCTGGAGATCCACCCCAACCTGTGGGCCGGCATCGGTCTGGTCCGCGGCGGTGCGGGGACCGCCCTGGTCGGCAGCCACGAGGAGGTCGCCGAGCGGATCGAGGAGTACCACGCCCTCGGCATCGACGAGTTCGTGCTCTCGGGCTATCCGCACCTGGAGGAGGCGTACTGGTTCGGCGAGGGAGTCCTGCCCCTGCTCGCCGCACGCGGCCTGTGGCACCACCCGTCCGCGACCCCGCCCGCCCCCGCCGCCCAGGTGCCCTTCACGGGCTGAGCGGGGCACCGGGCCCGCGGTGCAAGGGGCGTTCACGAGTTGAGCGGAGCACGCGGGCCCGCGGTCCAAGGATGGTGCACGACTCACCCGCCGTCCGGGCGCCCTTGCCGGGCTGAGGCAAGCACCGGGTCCCGCCGTCCGGGCGCCCTTCACGTGCCGAGGCGAGCAACGGGTCCCGCGGCCCCCGTGCCCTTCACGGGCTGAGCGGGGCTTCGGGGTCCGGTGTGCCCAGCCGGGCCAGGTGTGCGGCGCGCACCTGGGTCGTCTGTCCCTGCACGAGCAGGAACAGCCCCTCGCGGGCGAGGCGTTGGGCCGGGCTGCGCAGGTCCATCGCCCGCCCGCCACCGGCCACGACCGCCGCCGTGGTCGCCGCGCGCATCACGTCGTACGCCCGCGTCTTGCACGCCAGCCGCTCCTCGATCCGCTCGGTCGGCACCGGGTGGTCGGCGAGCGCGTACGCCTGCCGCCGCGCCTCGTCGAGCCGCCCGCGCAGCACCTCGGCCGTCTCCTTCGCCGAAGGCTCGTCCCCCAGCAGCCCGATCGCCGCCGCCGTGATCCCGAAGACGGCCGGGGACGCGTTGGTGTTCTTGGGCCGGTCGGTGACCGCCCAGGTCGCGTACGGCGTGCGCAGCGCCACCGCCTCCTCGGGCAGCCACAGACCGTCGAGCTCCAGCGAGACCGTACGGGACGCGGTGAGCGCGGCCAGCCGCATCGGCGCGGAGGGGCGCAGCCCGGGCTGCTCGCGCGCCTCGGTGAACGCGAACAGGGCCTCGTCCTCCCGGGTCACCCCGGCCAGCAGCATGACGTCGTTCAGCCCCCAACCGGTGTACCAGGGAACCCTCCCGTCGAAGCGCCAGCCGCCCCGCTCGCGCGTGACCCGCACCGGGATCCTCGGGTGGGCGCGCAGCTGGGCGTAGGCGACACCGGACAGCAGCTCTCCGCGCGCGAGCGGGCCCAGCAGCCGTTCCCGTACCGGATCGGCGCTGTTCACCAGCGTCGCCACCGGCGTGTGGTGCTGGGCCTGCACGAACCAGGTCGAGCAGCACGCCCCGGCCAGGATCTCCGCGGTCTCCCGGACCACCGACGCGGGCGCCGCCGATCCGCCGTCCGCGACCGGGGCGCCGATGCCGAGCAGTCCCGACCGCTTCAGGGCCTCGATGCTGCTCTCCGGCATGCCGTCCCGGTCCACGCTCTGGGCCCGGGGCGCCAGTACCCGGTCCGCCAGTTCCCGGGCCGCGGTGACGAGCGGATGCGCCGGTCCGGTCATCGATGGAGTCTCCCGCCGTCGTCGTGGCATGCGCCGGTCCGGTGTACCGGCCCCGTCCAGGTCCCTCGAACAGATCATGCACAACCCGGCCCGGTTCCACACGGAGTCGCCGGGCACACACGTCGGCCGCAGCCGGACGCGGCCGGAACGCGACCCGCGGCGGACCGGCATCCTCGGTACCCTCGAAGGGATCACCACCATGGCTGTGCACGAGGTCTCCGGCCGGCCCACGGGGTCGCTCCCTCCGTCGCCGGACCGGACGCGGACGGCACCGCCGCGCGAGGCCGTGACCCCCTCGTCGACGGCGGTCGGCAGCGCACGCGCGGCGGCCCGGCCCGCCCTGATCGGCGGTATCGCGCTGCGGATCGCCGCGATCCCGGGCACCGTGATGACGGGGCCGACGCCGCCCACCGAGCGACAGGCGCACCCGGCACCCGTCGGCGGCTCACCGAGCCGTTCGCCGGCCGCCTGTGCGTCCACGCCGCGGTCCGGCCGTCCTCGACCCTGCCCGCGCGGGCAGAACGCGGACCGGCCGGCGGGCTCCGGGCCGGTTCCCTGCCGTCAGCGCCCGGCGCCCTCCGCCCGGGCCGGGGACGGGAGGCCCGGATCGTCCCGGCTCGCACCGCCCGGTCGGCCAGCCCGCCTTGGGCCGAACGGTCCCTGTCGGGGACCTGCGGCCCCTGCCCGACCCGACCGTCAAGACACGACGCTGGAATCGGACCCGACCGGGCCGCCGATTCAGGAGGTGGACATCATGCCCCGCACCGTCACCGTGGGCCTCGACGGTTCTCCCGAGAGTCTCGCCGCCGCCGAATGGGCCGCCCGCGAGGCGCGGCTGCGTGCCCTGCCGCTCCGGCTCGTCAACGTATGGGAACCGGCCCCGGACCCCATGGCGCAGGCTCCGCTGCTCGGGGCCGAGACCCAGCAGCACTGGAGCGAGCGGATACCGCGCGAGGCGGCCGAGGGCGTACGGCTGCGCCACCCGGGCGTCACCGTCACCACCGAGCAGCTCACCGGCCGGCCCGCCGAGGAACTGCTGAAGGCCGCGGACGAGGCCGAACTCCTGGTCCTCGGCACGCGCGGACTCAGTGGCGCGGGCGGCTTCATGGTCGGCTCGGCCGGCCTCGCCGTCGCGGCGCACGCCGACCGGCCCGTGGTCTTCGTACGCGCCGGTGAACAGGCCGCCGACGAGCACCTGCCGGACCCGGCCGGCATCCCGTCCGCCGCCGCGCCCTTCCGTCCCGTCGTGCTCGGACTCGACACCAGCCGCCCCGACGACGCGCTGATCGGCTTCGCCTTCGAGGCCGCCCTCCTGCGCGCCACGGCGCTCAGGGTGGTGCACTCCTGGAACGAGCCGCCCTACATCGCCTACGGGCTGCCCCCGGACCTCAAGATGACCGCGCGGCTGGCCGCCGAGGACGCCGCCGCCATGACGGCGGCCCTGCGGGCCTGGCGGGAGAAGTACCCGGCCGTCGAGATCATCGAGGACTCCCTGTCCGGGAAGCCGGCCAACCACCTCGTGGACGCCTCCCGGGAGGCCTCCCTCGTGGTCGTGGGCCGCCGGATCCGCAAGGCCGCGCTCGGCGCCCACATCGGGCCCGTCACGCACGCCGTGCTCCACCACGCCACCGCCCCCGTCGCCGTCGTCGCGCACCCGTGAGCACCGCCGGCCGCCCCCTGCCGGGTGCCGGCCGCACCCCGACCGTGCAAGGAGAGACCCCATGAAGGCAGCAGTCGTCCGAGCGTTCGGTGAACCGCTGGTCATCGAGGACCGCCCCGACCCCGAACCGGGCCCCGGCCAGGTCCGCGTCCGGCTCGAGGCCTCCGGGCTCTGCCACACCGACATCCACGCCGCTCACGGTGACTGGCCGGTCAAGCCGAACCCGCCGTTCGTGCCCGGACACGAGGGTGTCGGCCTGGTCGAGGCACTGGGCGAGGGCGTCACCCATCTCGCGCCGGGACAGCGGGTCGCGGTGCCCTGGCTGGGCAAGGCGTGCGGACGCTGCGAACACTGCCTCTCCGGCTGGGAGACCCTGTGCGAGCAGCAGGTCAACACCGGATACGGCTGCGACGGCGGCTACGCCGAGAAGATGCTCGCCTGGGCCGATTTCGCCCAGCCGGTGCCCGAGGGCGTCGACCCGCTCGACGCGGCCCCGCTCACCTGCGCGGGCGTCACCACGTACAAGGCACTGAAGGTCGCCGACGTCCGGCCCAGCCAGCTCGTCGCGATCTCCGGGGTCGGCGGACTCGGCCATCTCGCCCTGCAGTACGCGAAGATCGCCGGGGCGACCGTCGCGGCGATCGACGTCACCGACGACAAACTCGAACTCGCCGCGGAACTAGGCGCCGACATCGTGATCGACGCCCGCAAGGAGGACCCGGGCGAGGTCCTGCGCGGCCACGGCCGAGCCCACGCGGCGCTCGCGCTCGCCGTCAACGAGGAGGCCTTCGCAGCGGTGTACACGGGGCTGCGGCGCGGCGGGAAGCTCGTCATGGTCGCGATGCCGGCGCACGGCACGATCCAGGTCCCCATCTTCGAGACCGTCCTGAACGGCACCTCCGTGATCGGCTCCATCGTCGGCACCCGGCAGGACCTGGCCGAGGTGTTCGACCTGCACGCGGCGGGCCGCACCAGGGTCATCCGCGAGTCCCGCCCGCTGAGCGCGGTCAACGAGTCCATCGACGAGGTGCTGCACGGCAGGATCCAGGCCCGGATCGTCTTCGACTTCGGCGAAGGGAGCTGACCCCGGTGGAGCTGCCCCTCGTCGTGGGCGTCGACGGGTCCGAGCTCGCCCTGCGTGCCGTGGACTGGGCCACGGACGAGGCGGCCCTGCGCGGACTGCCGCTGCGCGTGGTGTACGCCTCGCTCTGGGAGCGCTACGAAGGCGAAGCCCTCGCCGAGGGGTCCCGCGGGAGCGCGGAGCGCACGATGGCCGAGTCCGTCCTGCGGGCCGCGGCCGAGCGGGCCGGCCGCCGCGACCCCGCCGTCCGGGTCGCCACCGAGATGGTGCCCGACGACGCGGTCGGCACGCTGCTCAGGAAGGCCATGGACGCCACCGCCGTGGTGCTCGGCTCACGGGGGCGCGGCGGCATCACCGAGATGCTGCTCGGATCGGTCAGCCTGACCGTCGCGGCCCGGGCCCACTGCCCGGTGGTCGTGCTGCGCGGCAGCCACGACAACCGGGCCCGGGACGGCCGCCACCGGCGGGTCGTCCTCGGCGTCGGCGATCCCGCGCACGGCCCGGCCGCCGTGCGCTTCGCCTTCGAGGAGGCGGCCGGGCGCGGCGTCGCGCTGGAGGCCGTCCGCGCCTGGCGGTGCCCCGCCCACGAGAGCCCCGACCACGCGACGTCCGCCGGCGAGCCCGCCCGCGGCCACGAACGGCGGGCGGCCGAGATCCTCGACACGGCGCTCGGCGACTTCGCCGGCGGCCACCCGGGGGTCGAGGTACGCCGGCGCACCGTCGAAGGGACCGCCCGCAAAGTGCTGCTCGACGCCTCCGAGTCCGCCGACCTGCTCGTCGTCGGGGTCCGGCGGCACGACGGCCACGGGCACGTCGGGCTCCAGCTCGGCCGCGTCGCCCACGCGGCCCTGCACCACGCGTCCTGCCCCGTCGCCGTCGTGCCCCTGCGGGCATGAGGGCGTCAGAGACCCGCCGCGTGGTCGGGGACGTAGGTCTGCAGATCGCGCGGCGGGCGGACGTAACCCGTCGACGCCGGCCGGTCGGGCAGCTCCAGCACCGGCGGCGGCACCTCGTGATAGGGAACCGTGGACAGCAGATGGGCGATCATGTTGAGCCGGGCCCGGCGCTTGTCGTCGCTCTCGACCACGTACCAGGGCGCCTCGGCGATGTCCGTGTGCACCAGCATCTCGTCCTTCGCCCGGGAGTACGCCTCCCAGCGGGTGATGGACTCCAGGTCCATGGCGGACAGCTTCCAGCGCCGCGTCGGATCCTTCAGCCGGCGCCGGAACCGCTTCTGCTGCTCGGCGTCGCTCACCGAGAACCAGTACTTGCGCAGCAGCACTCCCGCCTCGACCAGCATCCGCTCGAAGATCGGGCACTGCCGCAGGAAGAGCTGGTGCTCCTCCTTCGTGCAGAAACCCATGACGTGCTCGACCCCGGCACGGTTGTACCAGCTGCGGTCGAACAGCACGATCTCCCCGGCCGCCGGCAGATGCTCCACGTACCGCTGGAAGTACCACTGGGTCCGCTCGCGCTCGGTCGGTACCGGCAGCGCCGCGATCCGCGCGATGCGTGGGTTCAGATGCTCCGCCACCCGCTTGATCGTGCCGCCCTTGCCCGCCGCGTCCCGGCCCTCGAAGACCACCACCACGCGGGCCCCCTCGGTCCGCACCCACTCCTGGAGCTTCACCAGCTCCGTCTGCAGCCGCAGCAGCTCCCGCTCGTACGCCGCGAGCGGCACCTTCGCCGTCTTCTCGCCGGCCATGCCGCCTCCTCCTCCACCCGACCACGCCTCCTGTGAAGCGCCGCCACGAACCGCCTCGTCCACCTGCCCCGATGACCCACGGAGTCACCATGCCCAAGGCCGGACACCAGGACAGCACGGTACTGACCGACGACGAACTGCGCACGCTGGACGCCCACTGGCGGGCCGCCAACTACCTTGCCGTGGGCCAGATCTATCTGATGGCCAACCCCCTGCTCACCGAGCCCCTCAAGCCCGCGCACATCAAGCCCCGGCTCCTCGGCCACTGGGGCACCTCTCCCGGCCTCAACCTGGTCCACACCCACCTGAACCGCGTCGTGAAGGCACGCGATCTGGACGCGCTGTGCGTCTGGGGCCCCGGGCACGGCGGTCCGGCCGTGCTGGCGAACTCCTGGCTCGAGGGGACGTACAGCAAGACCTACCCCTCCGTGCCCCGCGACCGCGAGGGCATGGGGACGCTGTTCCGGCAGTTCTCCTTCCCCGGCGGAGTGCCCAGCCACGTCGCCCCCGAGACGCCCGGCTCCATCCACGAGGGCGGTGAGCTCGGCTACTCCCTCGCCCACGCCTACGGCGCCGCCTTCGACAACCCGGACCTGCTGGTCGCCTGTGTCGTCGGCGACGGAGAGGCGGAGACCGGACCCCTCGCCGCGTCCTGGCACTCCAACAAGTTCCTCGACCCGGTCCACGACGGTGCCGTCCTGCCGGTCCTGCACCTCAACGGCTACAAGATCGCCAACCCGACCGTGCTGTCCCGGCTCCCCGAGGCCGAACTCGACGAACTGCTGCGGGGATACGGCCACGAGCCGCTCCACGTCACCGGCGACGACCCCGCCCGGGTGCACCGCGCCATGGCCGCCGCGTTCGACCAGGCACTGGACCGGATCGCCCTCCTCCAGCGCACGGCCCGCGAGGAGGGCGTCACCGAGCGCGCCCGCTGGCCCATGATCGTGCTGCGCACCCCCAAGGGCTGGACCGGCCCCGCCGAGGTCGACGGCGAACCCGTCGAGGGCACCTGGCGCGCCCACCAGGTACCCCTCGCCCAGGTCCGCGAGAACCCCGAGCACCTGCGGCAGTTGGAGACCTGGCTGCGCTCCTACCGGCCCGAGGAACTCTTCGACGCCGACGGACGGCCGGTGGCCGACGTCCTGGCCTGCGTCCCCGAGGGCGACCGGCGCCTCGGCGCCACCCCGCACGCCAACGGCGGCCTCCTCCTGCGCGACCTGCCGCTGCCGCCCCTGGAACGCTTCGCCGTCCCCGTCGACAAGCCCGGTGCGACCCTCCACGAACCGACCCGCGTCCTCGGCGACCTCCTCGAGGACGTCATGAGCAGGACCTCCGAGCGCCGAGACTTCCGGCTCGTCGGCCCCGACGAGACCGCCTCCAACCGGCTCCAGGCCGTCTTCGCCGCCAGCGGCAAGGCCTGGCAGGCCGGCACCCTGCCGGAGGACGAACACCTCGACCGGCACGGCCGCGTCATGGAGATCCTCTCCGAACACACCTGCCAGGGCTGGCTGGAGGGCTACACCCTCACCGGCCGGCACGGACTCTTCTCCTGCTACGAAGCCTTCGTGCACATCGTCGACTCCATGGTCAACCAGCACATCAAATGGCTGAGGACCTCCCGCCAACTGCACTGGCGCGCCCCGATCGCCTCCCTCAACTACCTGCTCACCTCGCACGTCTGGCGCCAGGACCACAACGGCTTCTCGCACCAGGACCCCGGCTTCGTCGACCACGTCCTGAGCAAGAGCCCCGAGGTCGTGCGCGTCTACCTCCCGCCGGACGCCAACACCCTGCTGTCCGTGGCCGACCACGTCCTGCGCAGCCGCGACTACGTCAACGTCGTCGTCGCCGGCAAACAGCCCTGCTTCGACTGGCTGTCCATGGACGAAGCCCGCGCCCACTGCGCCCGCGGCGCCGGCATCTGGGACTGGGCGGGCACGGCCGACGCCGGCCGCGAGCCCGACGTCGTCCTCGCCTGCGCCGGGGACGTCCCCACCCAGGAGATCCTGGCCGCCGCCGACCTGCTGCGCCGTCATCTGCCCGAACTCGCCGTCCGGGTCGTCAACGTCGTCGACATGACCCGGCTCCTGCCGCGCGAGGAACACCCGCACGGGATGAGCGACTTCGAGTACGACGGCCTGTTCACCGCCGACAAGCCGGTCATCTTCGCCTACCACGGCTACCCCTGGCTGATCCACCGCCTCGCCTACCGCCGCACCGGCCACCGGAACCTCCATGTGCGCGGCTACAAGGAGATGGGCACCACCACGACCCCCTTCGACATGGTCGTCCGCAACGACATGGACCGCTACCGCCTGGTCATGGACGTCATCGACCGCGTCCCCGGCCTCGGCGTCCGCGCCGCCGCCCTGCGCCAGCGCATGGCCGACGCCCGCTCCCGCCACGCGACCTGGATCCGCGAGCACGGCACCGACCTGCCCGAGGTCGCGGACTGGAGCTGGACCGGCTGAGCGGCCGCTCCCGCACCGGGAGCACGGCACCACCGTGACCGGACGCGCCGACCGCGGGCGCGCACGGCAGCGGCCCGCCGCCCCGCGCGTGCCGCGAGGACGGCGGGCCACCCGTACCCGAGGATGGACGCATGGACGACCTCACCTGGGAATACGAGGGCTACCACCCGGCGCAGGAACGCCTGCGCGAATCCCTGTGCACCCTCGGCAACGGCTACTTCGCCACCCGCGGCGCCGCCCCCGAGTGCGCCGCCGACTCCGTCCACTACCCGGGCACCTACGCGGCCGGCTGCTACAACCGTCTGACCTCGCACGTGGCCGGACAGCGGGTCGAGAACGAGGACATGGTCAACCTCCCCAACTGGCTGCCGCTGCGCGTGCGGACCGCCGGCGGGACCTGGCTCACCCCCGACTCCCACCGGCTCCTCGACCACCGGCTGCGCCTCGACCTGCTCGCCGGCACCCTGGAACGCACCGCGCGCTACGAGGACGAGGAGGGCCGGCGCCTCCACCTGCGCCAGCTGCGTCTGGTCCACATGGCCGACCCCCATCTGGCCGCACTCCGCACGGAGATCACCGCCGAGGGCTGGTCCGGCACCGTCGAGATCGAGTCGGCCCTGGACGGGACGGTCACCAACAGCGGAGTCGAGCGCTACCGCTCCCTGAACGCGCAGCACCTCACCGACCTGAGCACCGGCACCGGAAAACCGGACACCGTATGGCTGCGCTGCCGCACCTCCGCCTCCCGGACCGGCATCGGACTGGCCGCCAGGACCGTCACCGACACGCCCGCCGAGACCACGGACGCGCACACCCCGGGGCACGCCGCCCAGACGCTGCGGATCGCGCTGGCCGACGGCCGCACCGTGACCGTCGACAAGACCGTGGCCCTGCACACCTCCCACGACGCCGCGATCACGGACCCGCTGGACGCCGCCGTCGACCGGGTCGGCCGGGCCGGGGACTTCGGGACCCTGCTGGACAGCCACTGCACGGCCTGGCGGCAGCTGTGGCGCACCGCCGAGATGGACGTGCGCGGCAGCGTCGGCCCGATCCTGCGCCTGCATCTGTTCCACGTCCTGCAGACGCTCTCCCCGCACACCGCGGACCTCGACGTCGGCGTGCCCGCGCGCGGACTGCACGGCGAGGCCTACCGGGGACACGTCTTCTGGGACGAGCTGTTCGTGCTGCCGTATCTGAACCTCCACTTCCCCGAGGTCTCCCGCGCCCTGCTCACCTACCGCCACCGCCGGCTGGAGCGGGCCCGCCGGTCGGCCCAGGACACCGGCCGCAGCGGCGCGATGTACCCGTGGCAGAGCGGCAGCGACGGGCGGGAGGAGACCCAGGAACTCCATCTCAACCCCCGCTCGGGGCGCTGGCTGCCCGACCACTCGCGGCTCCAGCACCACGTCGGCTCGGCGATCGCGTACAACGTGTGGCAGTACTGCGAGGCGAGCGGCGACACCGAGTTCCTGCACACCAAGGGCATCGACATGCTCGTGCAGATCTCCCGGTTCTGGGCCGGCGCCGCCACGTACGACGACACCCTCGGCCGCTACCGGATCCGCGGTGTCGTCGGCCCCGACGAGTACCACGACGCCTACCCGGACGCCGTCCGGCCGGGCCTCGACGACAATGCGTACACCAACGTCACGGCCTCCTGGGTGCTCACCCGCACCCTCGACGTGCTCGGCGAGCTGCCCGAGCTGCTGCGCCGGGACCTCGTCGAGCGGACCGCCCTCGACCCCGGCGAACTCGACCTCTGGCACGACGTGGCGAGCCGGCTGCACGTGCCCTTCCACGCCGGCGTCGTCAGCCAGTTCGAGGGGTACGGGGATCTCGCCGAGCTCGACTGGGAGGGCTACCGCGAACGGTACGGCGACATCCGGCGACTCGACCGGATCCTGGAGGCCGAGGGCGACAGCGTCAACCGCTACCAGGCCTCGAAGCAGGCGGACGTGCTGATGCTGGGCTACTTGTTCTCGCCCGCCGAACTCGGCGCCCTGTTCCGCGGACTCGGGCACGAGCTCGACGACGTCCTGTGGCGGCGCACCGTCGACCACTACCTCAGCCGCACGAGCCACGGTTCGACCCTGAGCAGCCTGGTCCACGGCTGGGTGCTGGGCCGGGCCCGGCGTGCCGAGGCGTGGACGTACATCCACGAGGCGCTGCGCGGGGACATCGCCGATCTGCAGGGCGGGACCACGGGAGAGGGCATCCACCTGGGCGCGATGGCCGGCACCCTCGACCTGGTCCAGCGCGGGCTGACCGGACTCGAGACCCGCGGCGGCGCGCTGCGCTTCGACCCGGTCCCGCTGCCCGAGCTGTCCGAGTACGGGTTCACGATCCGCTACCGCGGCCATCGCGGCATCCAACTGCACCTGAGCGCGGGCCGGTTGAACGTGAACGTCCCGGCGTCCGACGAACCGCCGGTCGACATCTCGCTGGCGGACCGCACGGTCACGGTGGCGCCGGGCGAGTCCTGCACGCTCACGCTGCCGGAACGGCGGCCGTGACCCCGATCCTGACCCCGCCCCGACGCCGTCAGCGCGGGGTGTGGTGGCCGGCCGTCTCCGGGTGTTCGAGCTGGTTGGCGAGGACGGCCGCCTGGACGCGGCGCTGGACGCCGAGCTTGGCCAGCAGCCGGGAGATGTGGTTCTTCACCGTCTTCTCGGACAGGTAGAGCTCCTTGCCGATCTCGCGGTTCGTGAGCCCGTCCCCGATCAGCGCGAGGATGTCCCGCTCGCGCGGCGAGAGCCCGGCCAGTTCCTGCGAGACGGGCTGCTCCTCGGCCGGGTCCGTACGCAGCTTGCGCATCAGCCGCGCGGTCGTCGTCGGGTCCAGCATCGACTGACCGGAGGCGACCGTACGGACCGCCGAGATCAGGTCGGAGCCCTTGATCTGCTTCAGCACGTAACCCGCCGCCCCGGCCATGATCGCGTCGAGGAGCGCCTCCTCGTCGTCGAACGACGTCAGCATGAGGCAGGACAGCTCGGGCATCTGGCTGCGCAGCTCGCGGCAGACGCTGATGCCGTCCCCGTCCGGGAGGCGTACGTCGAGGACCGCGACGTCGGGCCGCAGCGCGGGGCCGCGCACCAGGGCGTGCTCGACGCTGTCCGCGTCGCCGACCACCGAGATGTCGGGCTCGGCGTCCAGGAGGTCCGTCAGACCACGGCGTACCACCTCGTGGTCGTCCAGCAGGAAGACCCTGATCGGGTTCTGCTCGGAAAACGTACGCGCCTCGGCCATGACGACCCCTTGTTCGGTAATGGACCACGCACCGTGAGCCCGCTCGGGTCGATCATGACCCGTCCGGCACGGATGCACTAGGGCCGACCGGCCCCATACGCGTCCTCCTCCATCTTGTCACCGCCGCCCGCCACCGCCGGGGACGGCGGGCGGCCGACGGCCGGGCCGGGCACCGGGCCCGCGAGCTCGAAGCTCACGTCCACCACCCCCTCGACGGCCCGGACCAGCCTGGCGGCCACCGGGACCAGCGCGGTGTCGTGGACCCGCCCCGACAGGATCACGGCACCGTCGCGCACCTCGACGCGCACGGGCACGGGCGACGCGGGGAAGAGGCGGGACACGACCTCCCGGCGGACCTCCTCGGCGATGTCCTCGTCGCCGCGCAGGAACACCTTGAGGAGGTCGCCGCGGCTGACGACACCCGCGAGTTCGCCCCTCTCGTCGACGACCGGCAGCCTTTTGACCTTGGCGTGCGCCATGATCCGGGCGGCCTGCGCCAGCGTGGCGGACGCCCGCACGGTGACCGCGGGAGAGGTCATCAGCTCCTCGGCCCGCACCCCGCCGGCCCTGGCGAGATCGTCCGTCCGCCGCAGCCGCGTGCGCCGGTCGGGACGGTGGTCACGGAACTCCTCCTTGGGCAGCAGATCGGCCTCGGAGACCACCCCGACGATCCGGCCCCCGTCCTCCACCACGGGCAGGGCACTCACCCGCCACTGCTGCATCAGCCGCACGATCTCCTTGAACCCGGCCGCACGGCCGACGGCGACGACCGCCCGGGTCATCACGTCGCTCACGATGTGGGGCCTGCCGTACACGGTGTCTCCTCGGTCGTTGGTGACGACGGTCCGCGGATCCGCGGGCGCGATCAGCGCGCGCCGCCGCTGCCGTAGGGGGCGTACAGGTCGAGCAGCCGGGTCCGGGCCGACTGGAGCCGGTGGGCGACGATCCCGCCCGCCCACTGGGCCACGGCCCTGCCCAGTTCGGCATCGGCCGCGCACAGCGCCCGGACCTCCTCGGCGTCGAACTCGTAGGCGCGCACCGGGCTCGTCGTCTCGGCGCCCAGGTGCCAGACGTGCGGGGCGAACAGCCAGGACCAGCCGACGAGTTCGTTGTGTCCGAGCATCTCGATCACGGCCGGACGGCGGCCCGGGACCCGGGTGTCGAGGGCCACCGTGCCGGTCCTGATGATCCAGAACCGGTCCGCGCGGCGGCCCTCCTCGAACAGCCGGGTGCCCTCGGGGAACGACACCTCCCGGGCCAGGAGCAGCAGCTGTTCCCTCTGCGGGGCGGGCAGTGCCCGCAGCATCGTGGGTGTGGTGGACGTGCTCATGGTCCTGCCCCTTCCCGGTCCGCGAACCTTCCGACTCGAATCTCCGCCCGTGGACGTCCCGCCGCCAGGGGCCGTCCGGCCCCGGTCGCGGGACGTTGGTCACGAGCCGGTGCCGAAGGCCCTGCCCGGCCCCGGCACACGAGCTCCGCCTCGGGGCCAAGGCCAGGGCCAGGGCCCGGGGTCGGGGGTGGGCCGGGCGGACGCAGTCCGGTGGGGCGCCGCTCGGGGTGCCGCTGGGGGAGGCGCGTCCGTCGCGGCCCGTTCGTCCCGTACGCGGACTGTTGGAGTCGACACGCGGAGCGTCCGTCGGGGTCGTCGGTGCCGGGCGCTACGAGCGCCGGCCCGGACTGCTGAGGTGATCTCGGCCCTGCCCGCCGGAACGCTCCCGCGAGTGTGCGGGGGCGCCACCGCGATCCGCTGGACCGGGCTGGGTTCCGCCCGCCCGGCCCGGGCACCCGACCAGCCGTACGAGCGAGCGGAACCGCCGTTCCGGAGGAATGAAGTCCCCTGCCACAGGGGCCGGTTGGCCCCGGCCGGGGACCAGCGGCCCCTCCTGGAGCGCCCGTGCGAACACGAGACTGATCACGCATCCCCTAGGAGGTCACAGATGTCCCGCACCATCGTCGTCGGCCTGGACGGCTCGCCCGAGAGCCTCGCCGCAGCCGAGTGGGCAGCCCGCGAGGCCCGGCGCACCGACGCCCCGCTCCGTCTCGTGCACGCCTGGCTGTGGCACCCCTACGTCTACGGTCCCCTGGCCGGCGTCTCGGTTCCGGCGCCGGCGGAGGACCCGCAGCGCGAATGGGCCGAACGCCTCCCGCGCGAGACCGCAGCCCGCCTCGTCGCGGACCACCCCGGGCTGTCCGTGACGGCCGAGCGCGTCGCCGAGCAGCCCGTCACCGCGCTGCTGGCCGCCGCCGAGGACGCCGAGCTGCTGGTGCTCGGGTCCCGGGGCCTCGGCGGAGTCGCCGGTTTCCTCACCGGTTCCGTCGCGCAGGCCGTGGTCGCCCGGAGCCGGACGCCGATCGTCCTCGTACGGGCCGACGCACCGGCCGTGGAGCCCGTCGGACACGAGGAGGTCGTCCTCGGACTCGACCTGGAGCACACGGACGCCTCCGTGATCGCCTTCGCGTTCCGCGCGGCCGCCCACCGGGTGACGGACCTGCACGTCGTCCACGGCTGGAGCCTGCCGCCGTACTACGGCTACGCCGGAGCCGTCGACGCGGGAGTCGACGAGGCGCTGTTCACCGAGGCGCGAGGGCGACTGACCGAGGTCCTGGCTCCCTGGCGGGAGAAGTTCCCCGCCGTCGAGGTACGCGAACAGGCCGTCGTCGGCGGCGCGGGCCCCCACCTGGTCGAGGCCTCGCGGAACGCCGCGCTGGTCGTGGTCGGCCGCCGCAACCGCCCGTCCCCGGTGGGCGGTCACGTGGGCCCGGTGACGCAGGCCGTACTGCACCACTCCACCGCCCCGGTCGCGGTGATCCCGCACGACTGACCCGACGGACACGCCTGCGAGACGAAGGACCCCGGGAGCCGTTGCCGGGGTCCTCGGCGCTCCGGCCCCGACCCCTGGCACCGCACTCCGCACCGGCGGCACATCGTTCGGGGGTTCCGGACCACGAGCGCCTGAGCCGTTTCGCTTGTCGCCCGCTCGCGGACTGGACCTCGCCCGGCGACGTGGTTCACCTGATCCCGCACGGGATCCCGCACGACCTGCCGCCGCACACCCTGCCGCTTACGACGCGCCGCCGTGCCACCGGGGCCGGGGGACCGGTGTGCCGGTCACGGTGTCTTGTGGCCCCATTGGGGGCCCAGCCGCTCCCACTCGCGTTCCCACCGGGCGTAGCGCCGCTGGTCCAGCCGCCACCGGGCGAAGCCGCCGGCTCCGAAGACCAGGCCGCCCAGGGCCACGGCGGCGCCGAGGCCCAGCAGCGTGGACTCGGTGGCCGCGGCGCTGCGGGTCGGAGGGGGCGTGGTCGGCCGGCCCTGCGGGTCCAGCCAGATGGTCACGCGCGTTCCGGCCTTGTGCCCGGACGGCACCAGGGCGCTGCCGACCCGGGGTTTCCCGTCCGCCGCCGTCCAGCGGACCGTCGCCCGGACACGGTCGTAGACCGCGCTCTCCCCGGCCGGAACCGCCGATCCCGTACCGCCGGCCAGGACGGCCGGGACGGCGTGCCGGTCTTGGCGCAGACGCGTGAAGGACTCGTCGGCGGCCCGGGCCGTCACCAGGCCGGCGAGGGCGCCGCCCAGCACCATCACCGTCCAGACGACCAGCACGATCCACGCCTCGAAGACGTCGTCACGGCGACGCAGCGGATTCCTCCGCCAGCGCCAGCACCACTGCCTCGCACCCTCTGCTCCGCGTGCTCCGCGCATGGCACCGCACCTCCTCGTTACACCCCAACAGTGCAAGGGGATCGCCGTGCGCGCGAGCCGTGGCGGGGGCCGCCCGGTCCCGCGGTGGGGACCGACCGGCCCAAGCGCGCGGCATCCGCCCCGGTCAGGGTGGATATGTGAGGCCGCAGCGCGGGCCGGACGACGTTGTCGACGCGAGGCCCACGGCGGACCTCGGAACGGCTCCGGTCGTCGGGAAACCCCGGGAGGCCGGGCAACCCGGGCGGCCGCGACGCCCCGGCTCTCCGGATCGCTCCGGTCGCCGGGACACTCCGGTCCCCGGATCGCCCTGGTCGTCGGGACGCCCGGTTGTCGGGACGTCCCGGACGCCGGGACACCCCGGCGGAAGGAAGGGATGGGTCATGTCAGAGCGCACACGAAGCGTCACGTTCGACCGGACGTCACCGGCCACGGAGGGCGGGATCCCGCCCCGCACCGGGTCCGGCGACGTGGGCCGGCGCATCACCGCACGGCGCGAGGAACTCGGCCTGAGCCTGGAGGCCGCGGCCGTACGTGCGGGTGTGGCCGCCGGATACCTCCGCTACCTGGAACAGCAGCCCACGGCGGCGCCGGGGGCGAGTGCCCTGATCAAGATCGCGGACGCCCTCGACACCAGCGTCGCGGCACTGCACGGCGGTGACACCGATCGGCCGCCGGGCGCGGGGCGGGCCGCCCCGCACTCCGAGCTGATCGCGCTCGGCCCCGCGGAGTGCCGGGCACGGATGTCGACGCACGGCGTCGGAAGGATCGCCCTCGACACCGGCGACGAGCTCGTGGTCCTTCCCGTCAACTACAGCGTCGTCGACGGGGCGGTCGTCTTCAGGACGGCGCCCGGTTCGGCACCCGCGGCGGCGGTCGGAGCCAGGGTCGCCTTCGAGGTTGACCACATCGACGACGCCCTCGGCCAGGGCTGGAGTGTGCTGGTCCAGGGGCATGCCCGGGCCGAGACCCGCCCCGACGCCGTGCGCAGGCTCGACGCCCTCGCCTACAGCCGTCCCTGGGCCGGCGGCGCGGAGCGCGACCTGTGGGTCCGCGTCGACGAGGAAAGGATCTCCGGCAGGCGGATCGCCGTCAGGTGACGCGGAGCCGCCCGGCAGTTCGAGGTGTCGTCCGGTGACGCGGGGCCGCTCGGCGGTTCGAGGTGTCGTCCGGTGACGCGGAGCCGCCCGGCGGTACGGGTGCCGTTCGGTGACGTGGCGATCCGGCTGGCGGTACGGGGTGCCGTTCGGTGCCACGGGGGTCCGCCTTGCGGTACAGGTGAGGCGGGGACCTGCCCGGCGGTACGGATGCCGTGCGGCCTCCCGGCTCCCCGGCCTCCCGCCCCCGGGCCTCGGCTCCTCGGCTCCTCGGCCTCCCGCCCCCGGACCCCGGCCTCCCGGCTCCCGGCCCCCGGCTCCCCGGCCCCGGCTCCTCGGGCTCCCGGCCTCCCGGCCCCCGGTCCGGGCTGGGGACGCGGGCCCGGCACCCCGCCTGGACCGGTGCCGCCGTGACGACTCCGTACCCGCCCGTTCCCCCCGGCCCGGGAAGCGGCCACTCTCCGTCCTCCCGAGACCAATGGACCCTGGTTCCTTTGTCCCGCCCGCCGGAATCTGGACCGTACGTCGCAGTACCGCTGTGCCGCCCCGACGCGTGAGAGTTGGCTCCGGTGATGAATCCCAACGACGGTTTTCGTGAACTCGGCCGGCAGGAGTGCCTGGACCGCCTCGGCGCCGCGGCCATCGGCAGGGTCGTCCACACCCGCGACGCCCTGCCGGCGGTCCTGCCGGTCAACTTCAGCCTGGACGCCGAGTCGGCCGTCGTGCTGCGGACGCCGGCCGACTCCGAACTGGCCCGTTCCATCGACGGGGTGGTCGTCGCGTTCGAGGCCGACGCGGTGGACGCGGCGGCGCACTCCGGCTGGAGCGTGGTCGTGACCGGCCGCGCCCGGGTGGTGGACGATCCCGCCGAACACGACCGGCTCGCCCGGACCGGACCCCGTTCCTGGGTGGCCTCGCCCCACGACGTCTTCATCCGGATCGCCTCCGAACTGGTCACCGGGCGTGAACTCGTGGGAGGCATCTCGCTGTACGGCATCGACCTGAGGTCCTGACCCTCACCGTGGCCTCCCTGACCCCACCGTGGCCTGACCCCACCGGGGCCGAACGGCCCCGGGACGAGGGCCTTCGGGGGCCCGCGCCGGTACTGTCCGGCCCTCGCCGGGGCCACCCCCGACGACAAGGATCGACAGTACGGGTGGCGCGGAGGCGCCCCCGACATCCGACACTGTGCGAGGGGAGACCGCCGTGACCACAACGGTGACCGCCGAGGGCCGGACGGCCGAGAGCCGGGCGGCCGAGGCATGGCAGGGCTTCACCGGAACGGCCTGGCGCGAGCGCATCGACGTCCGCGCCTTCATCCAGGCCAACTACACGCCCTACGAAGGGGACGCGGCCTTCCTGGCCGGCCCGACGGACCGCACCCGGGCCGTCTGGGACAAGGTCAGTGCCCTGTTCCCGGAGGAGCGCAGGAAGGGAATCCTCGACGTCGACACGGCCACCCCGTCGACGATCACCTCGCACGCGCCCGGATACATCGACCGCGAGCGGGAGTTGATCGTCGGCCTCCAGACCGACGCCCCGCTCCGGCGCGCCATCATGCCGGGCGGCGGTCTGCGCATGGTCGAGAACGGGCTGAAGGCGTACGGCTACGAGCCCGACGCGTTCGTCACCCGCGTCTTCGGGACGTACCGCAAGACCCACAACGACGGCGTTTTCGACGCGTACACCCCCGCGATGCGCGCCGCCCGCAAGGCCGGCATCATCACCGGCCTGCCCGACGCCTACGGCCGGGGCCGGATCATCGGCGACTACCGCCGGGTCGCCCTGTACGGCACGGACCGGCTCGTCGCCGCCAAGCGCGCCGAACGCGCCGCCCTCGACGCCGCGCCCTCCACCGAGCGCGTCATCCGCGACCGCGAGGAACTCGCCGAGCAGATCAGGGCGTTGGGTGAACTGACCCGGATGGCGGCGACGTACGGCTGTGACGTCTCCCGCCCGGCGGCCACCGCCCAGGAGGCCGTGCAGTGGCTGTACCTGGGCTACCTGGCCGCCGTGAAGGAACAGAACGGCGCCGCGATGTCCCTGGGCCGCACGTCCACGTTCCTGGACGTGTACCTCCAACGCGACCTGGACAGCGGGGCCTTGGACGAGACCCGGGCCCAGGAACTGGTCGACGACTTCGTGATCAAACTGCGCATCGTACGGTTCCTGCGCACCCCCGAGTACGACGCGCTGTTCTCCGGGGACCCGACCTGGGTCACGGAGTCCATCGGCGGCATCGGCGAGGACGGCCGTCCGCTGGTCACCCGCACCTCGTTCCGCTTCCTGCAGACCCTGTACAACCTGGGACCGGCTCCCGAGCCCAACCTCACCGTCCTGTGGTCGCCCCGACTCCCTTCCGGCTTCAAGGAGTTCTGCGCCAAGGTCTCCATCGACACCAGCGCCGTCCAGTACGAGTCCGACGAGCTCATGCGGCCCCGCACCGGGGACGACACCGCGATCGCCTGCTGCGTCTCCGCCATGGCGGTCGGCCGGCAGATGCAGTTCTTCGGCGCCCGGGTCAACCTCGCCAAGGCCCTGCTCTACGCGATCAACGGCGGCCGGGACGAGATCAGCGGCGAGCAGATCGCCCCCGAGACCCCGGCCCTGACCGGCGACCACCTGGACCACGACGAGGTGGCGAAGGCGTACGACGTCATGCTGGACTGGCTGGCGGAGACATATGTCAACGCGCTCAACGTCATCCACTACATGCACGACAAGTACGCCTACGAACGCATCGAGATGGCGCTACACGACCACCCCGTGCACCGCTTCATGGCCTGCGGCATCGCCGGCCTGTCCGTCGCCACCGACAGCCTGTCCGCCATCAAGTACGCCCGGGTCAGGGTGATCCGCGACGCGACCGGGCTGGCCGTCGACTACGAGACCGAGGGCGACTACCCGGCGTACGGCAACAACGACGACCGGGCCGACTCCATCGCCGTCGCCCTCGTGGACAGCTTCATGACGAAGGTGCGCGAACACCCCGCCTACCGGGACGCCGAGCACACCCAGTCGGTGCTGACGATCACCTCGAACGTCGTCTACGGCAAGCACACCGGCAACACGCCCGACGGCCGCCGCGCGGGAGCGCCCTTCGCGCCCGGCGCGAACCCCATGAACGGCCGCGACCGGCACGGGGTCGCCGCCTCCGCCCTCTCCGTCGCCAAGCTGCCCTACGAGCACGCCCGCGACGGCATCTCCCTGACCACGACGATCACCCCGGAGGGCCTCGGACACGTGCCCGCCGAGCGCGCCGGCCATCTCGTCGGCATCCTCGACGCGTACATGGCCTCCGGCGGCTTCCACATGAACGTCAACATCCTGGACCGGGCGACCTTGGAGGACGCGATGGAGCACCCGGAGAAGTACCCCGAGCTGACCATCCGGGTCTCCGGCTACGCTGTCAACTTCGTCCGCCTGACCCGCGAGCAGCAGCTCGACGTGATCAGCCGCACCTTCCACGGCTCGCTGTGAGGACGGCCACCACGGGCCGGATCCACTCCTGGGACCTGTCCACCGGCGTGGACGGTCCCGGGACCCGGTTCGTCCTCTTCGTCAACGGCTGCCCGCTGCGCTGCCTGTACTGCGCCAACCCCGACACCTGGCACATGCGCGACGGCCGGGAGGCCACCGTCGAGGAGGTGATGGAGGAGATCGAGAGGTACCGGCCGTTCATCACCGCCGCCGGGGGAGGGGTGACCGTCACCGGCGGCGAGCCGCTGCTCCAGCCCGCCTTCACCGGCGAGGTGCTGCGCCGCTGCAAGGAGGCCGGACTGCACACCGCCCTGGACACCTCCGGCTTCCTCGGCGCCCGCGCGAGCGACGCCCTCCTCGCCGACACCGACCTCGTGCTGCTCGACATCAAGTCCTTCGACCTCGCCGCCTACCGGAAGCTCACGGGCGGCGAGCTCGCCCCGACCCTCAACTTCGCCACCCGGCTCGACCGTCTCGGCGTCCCGGTGTGGGTCCGCTACGTCCTGGTCCCCGGCCACACCGACGCCCCGGAGCCCATCGACGGACTGGCGCGCTTCCTGTCCGGACTCGGGAACGTCGACCGTGTCGACGTCCTGCCCTTCCACAAGCTCGGCGCCCCCAAGTACGAAGCCCTCGGCATCCCCTTCCCGCTGCGGGACAACCCCGTGCCCGAACCCGCCCTGACCGAACGCGTCCGCGAGCAGTTCCGGGCGCGGGGACTCGCCGCCCAGTGAACGCCCCGCCGGGAAAACCCCGGGCCGACCGACCCCGGCCCGGGGCAGGATGCCCCTCGTGAACCCCGTCCTGAGCGGCCTCGCCGCCAACCCGGCCCTGCCGCCCGAGCTGGTCGACCGGCTGATCGAGATCGCCGGCCCCTGTCTCGCCCACGACCTCGCCGGCCGGCCGGACCTCGGCCACGCGCAGGCGGTCGCCCTCTTCGCCCGCGACCCGGACACCGGGGTGCCGCTCGCCCACGGAGGCAGGCTGACGGCGGCCGACGTCGACGCCCGGGAGCGGCCGGACACCGCCCTCGCCCTGCTCGACCAGGGCGGCGGCAGCCCCGAGTGGGCGCGCCTGTTCGCCGCGGACCCCGTGGCGCGGCACCGCGAGAAGCTGGCAGGCTGCCCCGGCCTCCCGGCGGACGTGGTGGAGAAGCTCGCCGCCGATCCGGACCCGGACGTCGTCGCCGAGCTGGCGCTGTGGACCACACCGGAAACAGCCGCGAGGCTCGCGGAGCACCCGCACGTCCGGGTCCGCCGCGCGGTGGCAGTCAACGAGGCGACACCCCCGGACGTCCTGGCCGCGCTCGTCACCGGCCGGGGACTGCCTCCGGTGAGCCGCTGCCCGGTGTGCGACCGCGAGGCGATCCCCTTCACCCACGATCCGCACTGCCCCCGGCCGGACTGCGAACTGCCTCCCGGCGCCTCCTGCGACGGCTCCCACGAGTCGGCCGTCCACGACCTGGTGGTGGCGGCCCTCGGGAACCCGGCCACGCCGACCGACGCGGTCACCGAGTTCGCGGACCATCCTTCGTATCTGGTGCGCCTGGCCCTCGCGGCCCGCCCGGACCTGCCCCCACAGGTGTGCGCGCGGCTCGCCCGCGATCCGCTGCCCGGCGTCCGCGCCGACCTCGCGGAGAACCCCGCGATCGGCGAGGAGGTGATGCGCGTGCTGGCGGAGGACCGCGACCCCCAGGTGCGCCGCGCGCTCGCCCTTCATCCCCGGGTGCCGCTCGACGTGCTCACCCGGCTGGCCCACACCGCCAGGATCGGCGCCACACTGGTTCCTCGTGTCGCCTCCGCGACGTCCGCCGAGATCAGGGAACTGGTCACGTCCCCGGACCCGGCGGCGCGCATGCTCGCGGCCCAGCGTCTCGATCTGCCGTCCGACCTGCGCGATGCGCTGGCACGTGACCCCGACGCGAAGGTCGTGAAGTCCGTGGCCCCTCATCCGGGGCTCCCCGAGGGGCTGTTGCGCGCCATGGTCGACCGGCACGGAGCCAGGGTCCTCGCCAGGGTCGCGGCCAACCCCGACGCGAGCCCGGCGCTGCTGGAGTACCTCACCCGGCAGGCGGCACCCCGGCAGAAGGTGTTCCGGGCGATCGCCAGGCACCCGAGCGCGTCGGCCGAAGCCCTGCTCGCCTGCCTCGAGGACCGTGAGGCGAGATCCTGGGCCGCCGCTCATCAGGCGCTCCCGCCGCGGGTGATCGTGGACCTGCTCTCCGACCCCGATCCCCGGGTGAGCGAAGCGGCTGCGGCCAACCCGTCGTTGCCGGCGGCCGTGATGAAGGGGATCGTCGACGATGCCGAAGCGGCCCCGCTCGAAAGGTGATCGGGCCACCGCTGGAAACACGGGAGCGGGCCGTACGTCCCTCGCCGGGACGTGCGGCCCGCTCCTCACCCACAGGTGGTCGGACCGGGGTCAGAGCATCTCGGTCTCGCCCCGGGACGGCTCGCCCCACAGCGTGTGGAAGCTGCCCTGGCGGTCCGTGCGCCGGTAGGTGTGGGCGCCGAAGAAGTCCCGCTGGCCCTGGGTGAGGGCGGCCGGCAGCCGGTCGGCGCGCAGGGTGTCGTAGTACGACAGGGCCGCGGAGAACGCGGGCACCGGGACGCCTCTGCGGGTGGCGATGGAGACGACCTCGCGCCAGGGGACCTGCGCGTCCTTGATCTCGGTGGCGAATCCGGCGTCGGACAGCAGGCTGACCAGGCCCGGGTCGACGGCGTACGCGGCGCGGATACGGTCGAGGAACGCCGCCCGGATGATGCAGCCGCCGCGCCAGATCTTGGCGACCTCGCCGAGGTCGATGTCCCAGCCGTACTCGGAGGCGGCGTCCAGGATCATCTTCCAGCCCTGGTCGTAGGCGATCAGCTTCGAGGCGTACAGGGCGTGTTCGACCTGGCTCGTGAAGCGCTCGGCCTCGGTCGCGGAGAGGTCCCAGTGGGTGCCGCCGGGCAGGCCGCGGTAGGCGGAACGGAGCCCTTCCTGGCTGGAGGCCGCGCGGGCGAACGTCGCCTGCGCGATGGCGGTCACCGGCGAACCGAGGTCCAGGGCCGTCTGCACGGTCCAGCGGCCGGTGCCCTTCTGGCCCGCCGCGTCGACCACCACGTCGACGAACGGTTCCCCGGTGGCGGCGTCGGTGTGCGCCAGGACCTCCGCGGTGATCTCGATCAGGTACGAGTCGAGACGGCCCTTGTTCCAGCGCCGGAAGATCTCCGCTATCTGCGGCGGGGTGTAGCCGCCGACGCGGCGCAGCAGGTCGTAGGCCTCGCCGATGAGCTGCATGTCGGCGTACTCGATGCCGTTGTGCACCATCTTGACGAAGTGTCCGGCGCCGTCGGTGCCGACGTGCGTGGCACAGGGCTCGCCGTCCACCTTGGCGCTGATCGACTCGAACATCGGGCCGAGGGACGCGTACGACTCGGGGGAGCCGCCGGGCATGATGCTCGGCCCGTTGAGGGCGCCCTCCTCACCGCCGGACACGCCCGCGCCGACGAAGTGGATGCCGCGCTCGCGCAGCGACTGCTCCCGGCGGCGGGTGTCGGCGAAGTGCGCGTTGCCGCCGTCGATGATCATGTCGCCGGTTTCGAGGAGCGGGGCGAACTCCTCGATGACGGCGTCGGTGGCGGCGCCCGCCTGCACCATGATCATGAGGCGCCGGGGGCGCTCCAGCGCCGCCACGAAGTCCTCGGCCGACTCGGCCGCGACGAAGGAGCCCTCGTGCCCGAACTCCTCGACCAGTGCCTTGGTGCGCGCGGGCGTCCGGTTGTGGACGGCGACGGTGTAGCCGTTCCGGGCGAAGTTGCGGGCCAGATTGCGGCCCATCACGGCGAGCCCTGTGACGCCGATCTGCGCGGTCGCCTTCATGGTGTGCTCCTTGGATCCGGATCTGCCCGTCCGCGTACCCGACGGGCGGGCAGACGACTGTCGCTGTGCAGATCAGTACGCACGGAAGGGGCTCGGGTGTTCACCTTCGGGAGCAGGAGGTGACGGGGATCGCGGACGGGGTGACCGGCACCCGGCGGAGGGAGGCTGTCCGGAGCCGCCGGGGAGCCGCCGGGGAGTCGCTGGCGAGCCGCCCCGGAACCGTCGGGGAGCCGTCAGGCCGTACGGGCGCCCTGGAGGGGTCAGCCGGCGCCGCGCAGCCGCCAGCCGTGGTCCACCGGACCGATGCCGGCGCCGAGCGCGAAACCGGCCTCGATCGCGGCCGTCACGTATGCCTTGGCCCGCCGTACGGCCTCCGGCACCGGGAGCCCCTCGGCCAGTCCCACCGCGACGGCCGAGGCGAGCGTGCAACCGGTGCCGTGCGTGTGCCGGTTGTCGTGGCGCGGCGCGCGCAGCCAGTGCTCGGCGGTTCCGTCGGTGAGCAGGTCGACGGCCTGGCCCGGCAGATGACCGCCCTTCACCAGCACCCAGCGGGGACCGAACCCGAGCAGCAGCCCGGCGGCCCGGCGCATGCCCGCCTCGTCGTCCACCTTCACCCCGGTGAGCTGGGCGACCTCGTCGAGGTTCGGGGTGGCCACGGTCGCGCGGGGGAGCAGCAGGGTCCGTACGGCGTCCAGCGCGTCGTCGGCCAGCAGCCGGTCCCCGTGCTTGGAGACGCTCACCGGGTCCACGACCACCGGGGCGTCCACGTCGGCCAGCAACTCGGCGACGAGGGTGACCAGTCCGGGCGAGGAGAGCATCCCGGTCTTCACCGCCTGGACGCCGATGTCGTCCACCACACTGCGGTACTGGGCCCGTACCGCCTCCCCGGACAGTTCCCAAGCCCCCTGCACGCCCACGGAGTTCTGCGCGGTGACCGCGGTGAGCACGCTCATCCCGTGGGCGCCGAGCGCGAGCATCGTCTTCAGGTCGGCCTGGATCCCGGCGCCGCCGCCGGAATCGGAACCGGCGATCGTCAGGACACGGGGCGGTGCGGTCATGAGGGGTTCCTCTCGGGTACGGCATCGGATCCGGGGCCGTGGGGCCCGCGGACCGGCGGAGCTGCGGGCGGCCTCAGGCTCGGCGGCGCAGCCGCAGCGGGGCGTAGAGGGCGAGGGCCACGAGGAACGCCACGTAATAGGAGAGGTCGGCGCCGTGCAGGGCGTCGGCCACCGGACCGACGTACAGGCTCGTGTCCATGAACGGCACGGCCGCGCCGAACGCCGCGACGAAGGCCACCAGCGCGGGCCATCCCGAGGGCGTACGAGCCGTCTCGACGGCGATGTCGAGGGGAGCGCCCCCACGCTCCCGCCCCCGGGCCAGCCAGTCGACGGCGACGATCGCGACGAACCCGGGGATCCAGTACCCCACGAACAGCAGCACGTTCTGGAAGCGGGCCGTGGTGTCGGCCGCGTGCATCCACAGCACCAGCGGGAAGCCGAGACCGGCGGCCAGGGCGGCCGCCACCGGGCGCGGTATCCGCACCCCAAGGGTCTGCAGGGCCAGCGAACCGCTGTAGTCGTTCATGGCGTTGCTGCACACCGCGGCCAGGGCCACGGCCAGCAGTCCGAACGCGCCCTGCGCGCCGCCGCCGAGCAGCGTGTCCACGCCCGCCGCCGTCTGGTCGGTCAGCACCGACGCGCCCCACAGCCCGAGGACCTGCACGGCGACGAAGGACGCGACGAGCCCGAGCAGCGTGCACCAGAACATCCGCGGGCGGGAGGTCGTGCGCGGCAGATAGCGGCTGAAGTCACCGGCGTAGGGCGCCCAGGACAGCGACAGGCTCAGCGCGATCGTGCTGGTGAGTACGAACGCTCCGGTCCGGTCGGCACCGGCCGCTGATCCGGTCGTCGCGGGGTGGACGCCGTCGAGCATCCGCCAGGCGATCACCGCGAAGGCCACCGCGAGCACGAACGTCATGACGATCTGGAGCCGGTGGATGGCTTCGTAGCCGAGGACGCCGAGGGCCCCCTGGGCCGCCATCATCACCAGCACGCCGAGCCAGAACGGCCAGCCGCACAGCCGCGCCAGCGCGTCCCCGCCGAACAGCCCGATCAGCGCGTCCCAGGCGACCGAGGACAGCCACTGGAGCAGGCCGGGCAGCACCACCGCACGGCCGAACGCGAGCCGTGCGAGCGGGAGTTGCCCGGTTCCGGTGAGTCCGCCCCAGGTGCTGAGATAGGCGGTGGGCAGCGCGCCGACGACCGTGCCGAGGACCACCGCGGCCAGGGCGGTGGTGAAGTCCAGGCCCAGGGCGATGCCGATGGTGCCGGTGAACACGCCCGTCATGGTCAGGTTCGGGGCGAACCACACGGTGAACAGGCGTCCGGCACCGCCGTACCGGTTGTTCTCGGGGACCGGCTCGATGCCGTGCCCCTCCACCCGCAGATCGCCGGGTGCGGCCGGCATCCGTCCGTCGAAGACGGCAGGCCGGCCGTCGGCGGGCAGCCCGCCGGAAACATGCGCCAATGGCATGGAAGACATCCCTCCGCCAGTACGAACTGGTTCAGGTTCGACGGGTGTGATCTCAGCCCTCGCAGGGCACCCCGTGTCCGGTACGACGGACACCCTAACCGCTCCCGGGGACCGCGCGGGAGGGGGTCCCGCCGACGGAACCCGTGCTCAGCCCCGGTGCGCGGCGCGGGCGCCCCGGTTCACGCGAACGGCCCGGCCCTGCCGCTTCGCAGCGCGGCGCGTGCCGCCCCTCGGTACTGTCGGAAGGGATCGCCGCTCGCTCTCCGCCCCCGGGTTCCCGGATCCGGCGGCCGGGCGGAAGGAGGCAGGGTGCCGTGACCGTGATCTCCCTGAAGTCCGCGCAGGTGCGGGAGGGGCTCGTCCTGCCGTACGCCGAAGCCGGTTACCCCAGCGGTACACCGGTCGTCTTCGTGCACGGCCTGGCCGACTCCTGGTGGTCGTTCGAGCCCCTGCTGCGGCGCCTGCCGGCGTCGCTGCACGGCTACGCGCCCACGCAGCGCGGACACGGCGACGCCGGCCGGCCCCCGCAGGGGTACACCCCCGACGACTTCGCCGCCGACGTGGTGGCCTTCCTGGACGCGGTCGACATCCCCCGGGCCTTCCTGGTCGGGGCCTCCAGCGGCGGAGTGCCGGCGCGGATCGTCGCCGGCAGCCACCCCGACCGCATCGCGGGGCTGGTACTGCTCGGCGTCCCCGGCACGCTCGCGGACAAGCCGTCGGTGACCGAGACGGCGAAGACCGTGGAAGCCCTGTCCGATCCGGTGCCCCGGGCGTTCGTCGAGGACTTCCTGGCCGAGACGGTGGCCCGCCCGATCGCCCGCGGCTTCGTCGAGACGATGGTGGAGGAGAACCTCAAGGTTCCCGCCCAGGTCTGGAAGGACACCCTGCGCGGCCTCCTCGACACCGACCTCCGCGCGACCCTCGGGGGCATCCTCGTGCCCACGCTCGTCGTCTGGGGTGAACAGGACGAGTTCCTGCCCCGCGAGGACCAGCAGACCATCCTGGACGCCGTCCACGGCGCGGACTTCCTCGCCTACCCCGGGACCGGCCACTGCGTCCACTGGGAACAGCCCGAACGGGTCGTCGCCGACCTCGCCGCGTTCGTCACCCGCGTCGAGCACCCTGGTACACGGCCGGGCGGAGCCTGATCCCGTCCTCCGGGCCGACGGCGGCCCTCGGTCCCGGCGACAGCGGGACCACGGTGCGCCCGGGTGGCGCCGGGTGTGAACGATGCGCCCACGGCGATTGACGCGATCCGTGCGGTCGATGCCCCGGTGACGCCTCGCGTCCGGCCCCCTGCATGGCATGCTCATGCTCCCCACAGGAAGGGATCACGTGCCATGAGACCGAGCCGACGCTCCCTGCTCGCCGCCACCGCCGTACTGGGAACCGTCTTCGCCGTCCCCGCGCCCGCCCGGGCCGCCGAAGTCCCCGCCGCGGGAGCCTACTTCGTCCAGAGTGCCGTCACGGGACTGAACGCCGCGGACAGTTCGGGCGCCGTCCTCCAGCACAACCCCAAGGGCAACGAGGACCACCAGCAGTGGACCCTGCGCCCGAGCGGTTCCTCGTACGTACTCGAGAGCGCCGACACCGCGGGCAGCTGTCTGGGCCGCTCCGGCGACCAGGCCAGGACCGTCGCCTGCACGAGCCCGGACGCCGCCTGGGAGGTGAACTCCAACGGCAGCGACCAGTACCGGCTCAAGGTCCCGGGCGCCGAGCGGTACTTGACGGTGACGGACAAGGCCGGGGGCTCCAACTACCCGGCGCAGCTGGCGATCGGCTCGTCGGGCAATCTCGCGTCCTGGTACCTGACCCCCGTCACGCCCGCGACGCTGCCGATGCCGGCCCAGGACCAGCGCACCCTGGACCAGGTCACGTTCCTCACCGCGCACAACGCCTACGCGAACGGTGTGGACGGCGGATTCGCCCCGCCCTTCGTCAACTTCTTCCCGAATCAGAACCGTGGCATCAACCAGCAACTCGCCGACGGTGTACGGGGCTTCATGCTCGACCTGCACCAGACGCCCGACGGCGCGATCCTCTGCCACGACAGCTGCACGCTCGTCAGCAGGCCGGTCGCGCTCTGGGTCGATCTCCAGCGCATGGTCGACTTCCTCAAGCAGCACCCCGACCAGTTCGTCACCGTGTTCCTCGAGGACTACGTCGACCCGGGCGTCCTGCGCTCCGAACTCGCCCGGGTGAACGGCCTGTCCGACGTCCTCTACCGCCCCGACCGGACCGGCGTGCGCGAGCACGGCTGGCCCAAGCTCGCCGACCTGACCGCCGCCGGACAGCGCCTGCTCATCTTCACCGACCACAGCCGCGCGTCCGACGAGTCCGCCGGACTGACCCGGGACAGCTTCGGGGTCATGTACCAGCGCGAGTGGACGGTCGAGAACTACTGGTCCATGGGTTCGGGCCTCGGCTCCTCCGACTGGTCCTGCTACAGCCGCTGGTACGGCGCGGACACGAACGTGCCGCTCACCCGCACCGAGCCGGGGTTCCGGCCGCTCTTCGTCATGAACCACTTCCGTGACGCCACGATCTCCGGGACCGTCGGCACGGACAACACCAAACTCGCGGACCGCGCCCGCCGGTTCTGCGAGCCCGCGGCCCGCAAGAAGCCCAACTACCTGGCCGTGGACCGCTACGACCTCGGCAACCCCGCGTCCGCGGTGAACACCCTGAACACGTACGTGTATCCGTAGGACCGCGACGAGACGGCTCACCGGTTCGACGCCGGTTCGGCACCGGCTGAGGGACGACCGCTCGGCCGCTGCCGAACCGGTGCGCCGTGCAGGCCCCCACCCCACTTGAACGTGTTCAAAAAATCTGGGAGGCTGGACCTCGATCGGGGTGGGAGGGGGCCGGCCATGGTGAGTACGCTGCTGACGCCGTGCGGGCGGGCCAGGCAGGCCGTGGCCGGCGACCGCGGCGCCCGCGGGGGAACGGCGCCGACGCGGATTCTCGATCTCGGGCATCCGCGGGTCCGGTCCGCCGTGCGGAGCATCGGCCCGGCGCCGCGGACGGGGGAGGGGCCCGCGGCGACGGTTGCGGCCCTCCGCCGCGCACACCGGTGGATCTCCGCGGAGGTCCGCCCCGTGTACTCGGTGGAGGAGGCGCGACCGGTGTCCCAGGTCCTGCGGCGCGGCCGCGGCTCCTGCAGCCAGCGGATCGCCGTACTGGAAGCGGTCGCCCGGGCGTGGGGCATTCCCTCGCGCGTGCGCGGCCTGGTCGTCGACGGCACCTTCTGGTACCCGCGCTTCCCTCGGCTGAAGTGGCTCGTGCCCGACCAAGTGGTGCTGGCCTGGCCTGAGTTCCGCATCGAGGGCCTCTCGGAGGACGATCACGCCACGGCACCCTGGCTGCCGGTGTCCGAGCTCTTCGACGAAGCCTCCGAGCCACGTGGACGGACCGGCGGCGGGTTCACGAACGCGGGTCCGGAGACCCTCTTCGAGGCGCTGTCCCGGACGAGCGTCGACTGGGACGGGGCCACGGCCTGCCCCGCGTCGGACGGTTCGTGCGATCTCTCGGCGTACCTGCTCACGGATCTCGGGCGCTTCGACTCCCGGGACGAGCTCTTCGCCCGGTACGGCCAGACCCTGTGCGCCCCCGCGAGACTCCTGGCCGAGCCCGTCCTGGGCCGGCGCGCCGCCGGATTCTAGGGCGACGGGCTCAAGGGCGCATCGGGGCAGGGCAGTTAGGCGCCCGGAGCGGCGGGCGATGTCAGTGCCGTGCGGCAGGATCCCCTCATCGACGGAGGCAGGGGAGCGCCATGGGTATGGGGTACAAGACGTCCTGGCTGGCCGTTCCGGGCGCGAGCGACGGTGTTGTCGCCGATGCGCTCGGGCTGACCGGGCGGGTGGCCATGGACTGGGAGTCGGGGACGGAAACGGCGTACCGGCGGGGTGTGTTCGTTGCGTCCCCGGTGGACGGCTGGACCTTCGCCCACGGCCGGGTCCACCTCGGCCCCGGCAACGACAACGACAGCCCTGCCGTCCTGGACTGGCTCGGTTCGCTGGGCCGGCAGCTCGGCGACTTCCAGTATTTCTGCACCGATCGCATCGGCGAGCACCACGCCTGGGCGCGCGTGGAGGCGGGCCGCGTCGTCCGGGCCTACTGCTACGACGGCATGACCGGTGACGTACCGATGCGCCTCGGCGAGCCCACCGGGATCGAACTCCGGCTGGGCGTCGGGCAAAGGGGTCTCGAGGAGTGCCGGAAGGACTGGAGCGAGGCCCAGTGGGACGACTGGCACGCCGCCATGCCGAACGAACAGGAGGTCATGGCCATCGCCCGGGACTGGGGAATCTGCCCGCTCGAGATCCGGGACGAGGAGGTCGTGGGCAAGGGCATCCACGGATGTCCGCCGGGCGTCGACTGAAGGCAGGCAGGCAGGCAGGCAGTGCGGGCCGGGCGGGGCGGACGCGGCCCCGGAGCGGATCATGAGTGCTCTACGATCCCGGGATGAGCGACGCGTCTCTCCGTCTCACGGTCCTCGGTTCCGCGACGCCGTATCCCAGTGCCGAGAATCCGTGCTCCGGATATCTGGTGTCGAGCGGGGACACCCACGTCTGGGTGGACGCCGGCAGCGGTACGCTCGGCCCGCTCCAGCGCCATGTACGGCTGGACCGGCTCGACGCGATCTGGATCTCGCACCTGCACGCCGATCACAGCGCGGACCTGCTCACCGCGTACTACGGCCTCCTGTACGCGGACATCGGCCTCGCGGCGCCGATCCCGCTCTACGCTCCGCCCGGAACCGCCGACCGGCTGGCCGGCTTCCTGACCAACACCCCGGCGCGCAGCCCGATCGAGTCGGCCTTCGCGGTCACCGAGCTGTACGACGGGCATCAGGCCGACGTCGGATCGCTCCGGCTGACCAGCAGGGCGGTGGCACACGGCATCCCGGCCTTCGCCGTCCGCGTCGATGCGGCGACCGGGTCACTGGTGTACTCCGGTGACACGGCACCGTGCCCGAGCCTCACCGAACTGGCGCGGGGATGCGACGTGCTGCTGTGCGAGGCCGAGAGCGCGGAGGCGCCGGCGGGCGAGGAACAGGTGCACCACACACCCGAGGAGTGCGGTGCCACAGCCGCCGCGTCCGCTGCGGGCCGCCTGATCGTCACGCACGTCGGCCGCCCCCTGACACCCCACCAAGCCGTGACCCGAGCCTCAACCCGCTTCACAGGCCCAGTGGCCTACGCGTCCCCGGGCGCCACGTTCTCCCTCCCTTAGACGACTCCGGCCAAGGAGCGAAGTCGACCGGGGCGGGAGCGCTCGCCAAGCCGTCCGAACAGGCCTCGGGGTGGTGGCGGATCCCGTCACCCGGCCAGTCACCCGCGCAGCCTCTTCACGGACCTTTCCTTGTGGTGGCGGGGCAAGGGAATCCGCGACGCAGCCGCACCTATCGGCCGGGGCCTCGCGGGACGCGCTGGGTGTCGGCCTCGGCCGGCGCGGGTCCGCGGCCGGGACGCGGTGTCGCCATGGCGGCGCGGGTGCCGGGGAAGAAGCGGGCCAGGACGAACAGCAGCAGGCTCAGCCAGCAGAGGGCGAACAGCCAGCCGCCCACGACGTCGGTGAACCAGTGGACGCCCAGATAGACGCGGGACAGTCCGACGAGGACGGCCCAGACGCCGAGGAGCGCGGCGAGGGTCCTCCGGGACTGCGGTGCGCGGGTCAGCACCGCGAAGATCAGCAGACCGGCGGCCACGGCGGAGGTCGTGGTGTGACCCGACGGGAACGACCATCCCGAGGCATGGGTGGCCCAGTTCGCCACGGGCGGCCGGGGGCGGGCGATCAGGGACATCACCGCGAACCGCAAGGACTGGGCGGCGGCCAAGGCGCAGACGCACAGGGCGACCGCACGCACCCGCTGCCCCACGGTCCGTCCGAGCAGCAGTCCGGCCACCACGGCCAGCGCGTACGGGACGAGTCCCGTGCCCGTGTACGTCACTCCCCGGGCCAGGGCCAGCGCCACGTCCGGGCGGTGCGTGAGCGACCAGGAGGCGAGCCTCCGGTCGCCGGGCAGGGGAGCGCCCCCGTCGCGGGTCACGACCAGCGCGAGCACGGCGAAGGCGACCAGACAGCCCAGCGCGGCCCACGCCGCTAGGCCGCCGGGGCCCCGGCGCTTCACGGCCGGCCCGGCCCGGCGTGGGCCTCGCGTGCGGGTGCGGTGCCCAGGGCGGCGGACATGGATGGCCCCTTTCCGGGCAGGCGAGCGCGCGACAGGGCATCCCACCGCGCGCCACGACTGCATCGGCGTCAACGTCTACACCACTGTAGACGATCGAGATCCGGACGCGTTTTCGTACCGGTCCTTCGGGATCGTTCCCGCGGAGCCTGCAGGGGGAGACGCGATACCCCCGGGCGGGTGAAGGGGTGGTGGGGAGCGGGGGCCGTGCTCGTTCGGGTGTTCGCGCGCGAGGGGTCCGCACCGCCGAACCGAACCATTCGGCGGGATGTCGTACCCTACGTTTTACGTATAACCCTGGAGAGGTCCGATGAGACGCATCGCCCTGGTCACCCTCGTCGTCGACGACTACGACGAGGCCGTCCGCCACTACACCGAGGCCCTCGGCTTCCGCCTCGTCGAGGACACCCCGAGGCCCGACGGCTCCCGCTGGGTCGTCGTCGAGCCGGGCACGGAGGCCGGCGGAACCGGGCTGCTGCTCGCCCGGGCCAAGGACGACGCGCAGCGCGGCCGGATCGGCGACCAGACCGGCGGACGGGTCGGCTTCTTCCTGTACACCGACGACTTCGCCCGCGACCACGCCCGGATGAGCGCCGCGGGCGTGACCTTCCTGGAGGAGCCGCGCCACGAGCCGTACGGCTCGGTCGCCGTCTTCCAGGACCTGTACGGCAACCGCTGGGACCTGCTCCAGCCCGCGGGCTGACCCGGACTCCCGCACCCCGCTCGTACACGGGCCCGCACAGACGCTCCGCCGCCTCCCGGCGCTCCCCGCACGATCCGCTCCGACACGACCTGCCGAGGAACACCGCACATGACCGCGAACCGCATCGACACCGACACGATCCGCCGCCTGCCGAAGGCGGTCCTGCACGACCACCTCGACGGCGGCCTCCGCCCGGCCACCCTGGTCGAGCTCGCGGAGACCGTGGGCCACACCCTGCCCACCACGGACCCGACGGAACTGGCCGCCTGGTACTACGAGGCCGCCAACTCCGGCGACCTGGTCCGCTACATCGCCACCTTCGAGCACACCCTCGCCGTGATGCAGTCCCGCGAGGGCCTGCTGCGCACGGCCGAGGAGTACGTCCTCGACCTCGCCGAGGACGGCGTCGTCTACGGCGAGGTGCGGTACGCGCCCGAGCTCATGGTCAACGGCGGGCTGACCCTGCCCGAGGTCGTCGAGGCCGTGCAGGAGGGCCTCGCCGCCGGTATGGCCAAGGCGGCCGCCGCCGGCACCCCCGTGCGCGTCGGCACCCTGCTGTGCGGCATGCGGATGTTCGACCGCACCCGTGAGACCGCCGACCTCGCGGTGGCGTTCCGCGACGCCGGAGTCGTCGGCTTCGACATCGCGGGCGCCGAGGACGGCTTCCCGCCCGCCGACCACCTGGACGCCTTCGAGCACCTGCGCCGCGAGAGCGTCCCGTTCACCATCCACGCGGGTGAGGCCCACGGCCTGCCCAGCATCCACCAGGCCCTCCAGGTCTGCGGCGCCCAGCGCATCGGCCACGGCGTCCGCATCACCGAGGACATCGTGGACGGCAAGCTCGGCCGTCTCGCGGGCTGGGTCCGCGACCGCCGCATCGCCCTGGAGATGTGCCCGACGTCCAACCTGCAGACCGGCGCCGCCACCTCCATCGCCGAGCACCCCATCACCGCCCTGCGCGACCTGGGCTTCCGCGTCACCCTCAACACCGACAACCGCCTGGTGTCGGGCACGACGATGACCCGGGAGATGACGCTGCTCGTCGAGGAGGCGGGCTGGGGCCTGGAGGACCTGCGCACCGTGACGGTCAACGCGCTCAAGAGCGCCTTCATCCCGTTCGACGAGCGCAAGGCCCTCATCGAGGACGTCGTGCTCCCGGGCTACGACATCTGAGTCCAGCGCGACAACCGGGTCCGGGGCGACGACTCCGCCCGGGTCGACAGCCGAGTCCGGCCGAGGTGGCCGGGTCCGGCCAAGGCGTCCAGGTCCGGCCGAGGCGTCCGGGTCGGGTCACGGTGTCCGGGTCGGGTCGCCGCGCCCCGGCCCCGCTACCCCGCCCGCAGCAGTCCGCGGACGTAGGCGGCCTGTCCGACGTGCTGGAGATCGTCGGACAGGACGCTGACCAGGCGCACCCCGAGGGTGACCGGCGGGTCCCAGCGTTCGTCCACGACGCGTTCGAAGTCGTGGGCGGCCAGGGAGCGGACGAACGCCAGCGTCCGTTCGTGGACGGCGTCGTAGTAGCCGAGCAGCAGGTCGGCCGAGTCCACCCGGACTTGGGCGACCTGCGCGGACGTGTGGCCGTACCCGGTGTCGCCGCGCGGCAGGTCGAGCGCGAAGCGCTCCGCCCAGTCCTCGGTGAGCCACACCTGATCGGTCCCGGCCGCGTCGGCGACGTGGTCGTCCTGGACCCGGGTGAGGTGCCAGACCAGCCAGGCCGCCGAGTTGGCGCGGTCGCCGGGGCGGGCGACGAGCTCGTCCGGCGTGAGCCCGTCGACGGCCGCACGGACCTCTTCCCGGACGCGGCCGAAACCGTCGATGAGGATGTCCTTCGCAAGCATGGGTCCACCATCGCGCATCGGGGGCGGCCCCGCGTCCGCGCGTCCCTAAAGGGCGCAGGTCCGCGCGTCCCGAGGCACCCGCGCCCGCGCGTTCCGGCGGTACCGGTCCTACCGGGGCCGGGGGTCGGAACAGGCGGGGCCGGGGGTCGGAACAGGCGGGCTCAGACACCGTCCCGGGAGGCCTCGAGCAGGCTCATCAGCGCGCGGGCGGCCGGGCTCGTGGCGTCCGGGGGCGGCAGCACCGCCACCGTCTCGTACGACCCCTCCGAGGCGCCCTTGAAGGGCAGCGCGGTCAGATCGCGGGCCTCCGGCTTGTGCCCGAAATGGCGGGGTACGACGGCGATCCCGAGGCCCTCGTGGACGAGCTCCAGGAGACTGTGGACGTCGTTGACCTCCAGCGCCACCGTGCGCTGCACCCCGGCCGCCGCGAACGCCGCGTCGGTGGTGCGCCGCGGACCCCAGTCGGGATGGAAGTCGACGAAGTCCTCCGCGCCCAGTTCCTCGGGCGTGACGACGGCCGCCGTGGCGAGCGGGTGCTCCGGGTGGCAGAGCACGGTCATCGGCTCACTGGCCAACGGGACCGAGCGCAGGTGCTCGGAGTCGGCGCGGGTCCGCACGGCGAAGGCCAGGTCGAGACGGCCCGCCGCGACCTCCTCCGCGAGCGCCTCGGAGCCCGCCTGCCGCAGCCGGATCTCCACGTCCGGATGCCTGCGCCGGAACGCGGCGAGCAGCCGGGCGCAGTGCACACCGGCGATGCACTGTTCGGTGCCGAGGGACAGCGTGCCGCGCAGCACGCCCTGCACGGCGGCGACCGCGTCGTGCGCGGACCGCACCTGCGCGAGGATCCGCTCCGCCTCGACGAACAGGGCGCGACCCGCCTCCGTCAGGGTGACCCGGCGGGTCGTCCGGACGAAGAGCGGCGCCTGGAGTTCCCGCTCCAGCGCGCGGATCGACGACGAGAGGCCCGACTGCGACACCATCAGCCGCTCCGCCGCCCGGGTGAAGTGCCGGTCCTCGGCGACGGCGACGAAGTGCTGAAGATGACGCAGTTCCATGGGCGCAAGCGTAGGCGCCGCGGGAGGGCGGCCCGCACCCGCGGAGGACCGATTGAGAAGCGGGACCGCTCAATGCCATCCGATCCTTCCGTTGGACCGCCGGCCGCCGGGCGGGCGAGAGTGGGGGAAGTCCGTTCCCCCGGCCTCCCAGGAGTACGCGTTGTACACCCCGCACCCCGACCGCTACGCGGACATGCCCTACCGGCGCACCGGGCGCAGCGGCCTGAAGCTCCCCGCGCTGTCGCTCGGCCTGTGGCACAACTTCGGGCCCGACCGGCCCGTGGACGTCCAGCGCGCGATCCTGCGCCGCGCCTTCGACCTCGGCGTCACCCACTTCGACCTGGCGAACAACTACGGTCCGCCGCCCGGCGCCGCCGAGTCCGCCCTCGGCGACGCCCTGAAGGCGGACTTCTCGCACCACCGCGACGAGCTGATCGTCTCGACCAAGGCCGGCTATCTGATGTGGCCGGGCCCTTACGGCGAATGGGGTTCGCGCAAGTACCTGCTGTCCTCGCTGGACCAGAGCCTCGGCCGGATGGGCCTGGACTACGTCGACATCTTCTACTCGCACCGCCCCGACCCGGAGACTCCGCTGGAGGAGACGATGGGCGCCCTGCACTCGGCGGTCCAGCAGGGCAAGGCGCTGTACGTCGGCGTCTCGAACTACTCGGCGGAGCAGACCCGCGAGGCGGCCCGGATCCTGGCCGATCTGGGCACCCCGCTGCTCATCCACCAGCCGCGGTACTCGATGCTCGACCGCCGCCCCGAGGACGAGGGCCTGCTGGACGCGCTCGACGAGCTCCAGGTCGGCTCCATCGCGTACTCGCCGCTGGAGCAGGGCCTGCTCACCGGCCGCTACCTCGACGGCATCCCGGAGGACTCGCGGGCCGCGAGCGACAGCCCGTTCCTGAGCGCGGACAAGGTCACCGACGATCTGGTGGGCCGGCTGCGCGCCCTGGACGAGATCGCCACGTCCCGAGGACAGTCGCTGGCCCAGCTCGCGCTGGCCTGGGTGCTGCGCGGCGGGCGGGTCACCTCCGCCCTGGTCGGAGCGAGCAGCCCGCGGCAGCTGGAGGACAGCGTCGCGGCCGTCGGCAACCTGGACTTCACCGAGGACGAACTCGCCAGGATCGACGAGCTGACCAAGGTCTAGGGCGTACCCGGCCAGGGGCCCGGGAGCCGGACACGCCGTCGAGGTGTCGCGCCGGCGCCGGGCCCCCGACGCGTACCCCGTCCGTGTCGGAGGCCCGGCCGTTCAGGCAGCCGGCGGGTCCCTGCGACTCAGACCGGCAGCGGATCCCTGCGACCTGGGCCGGCAGCGGGTCTCTGCGACTCAGACCGGCAGCGGGTCCCGGCGAGTCAGGCCGGGACCCGGTCCAGGAATCCGTGCACGCTCCGGATCCGGTCCGCACCGTCCAGGGCGATCACGTCGAAGCCCGCGACCGGCGCCGAGCCGTCCTTCGGGTCGACCAGTTCCCAGCCGAAGCGGGCGGTGTCGTGGTGGCCGTCGACCGGGCCCAGCGGCCGGAAGACGAAGCCGGGGAACTGCTCGTGCACGGCGGTGATCACGTCCGCGATCCCCTCGTGCCCGCGGACGTCGGCCAGCGGGTCGGTGTAGGTGCCGTCCGTGGTCCAGGCGGAGGCCACCGCCTTCGTCAGGGTGTCCCGCCCCTCCGCGTTCCAGGCCTCGAAGTAGCGGGCGACGGCGGTCTCGTAGCGCTCGGTGCTCGCGGACATGGTGAACCAGCCTCCATCGGGGAACGTATCCATGGTCAAGGTCCGTTTCCCGGGCATGTGTCGAGCCCCGGGAAGCGGTACGACCAGCCTGGCGGGCGGTGCGCGGAGCGTCGATTACCTCGCGGGTCATGGCGCGGCCCCGGAGCCGCTTTCGCCGCCGGTGCCGTTTCGGCCAATCGCCGCGGTGAATATGCCAAGAGACTGGCTGGAATCACATGGTGACAGTGTGTCAGTAGTGACGATACTCAAGCAGTAGGGCAATTCAACCAAGCCCGTGCAATTGCACGGTGCGGTGCCCAAGAGCCGCAGGGAAAGAGAGGCCGGACCGGCGACGAGCGACGCCAATGGGGGAAGATCGTGCACGACGAATTCCTGTGCCACGTCACCGCGTACGGCATGTGCGGCGGTCAGCGAGTCGGTGTACCCCTCGGCACCTATCGCGCGCCGACCCTCGCGCTGGCCCTGTGGTGGATGCGGGACCGCGCGGCCTGGATGGCCGAACGGCTCGACCCGCAGCCCGAGGACCCGGCCTTTCCGCCCAACTCGATTGCTCCGGTGGGCGAGAGCGTCCCCGACGTCCCGACGATGTTGCGCGCCTGGTGCGGAGACGCGGACCAACAGGAGCTGGTGGCAGAGGAGTTGGCCGCCGGAAAGCTCGTGCGCGTGTCCACCAGCGACGACACCACCGAGTACGAACTGCTCGCCGAGTCCGTGGACGCGCTGCGCATGCACCGCACCGCCGCGGTGCTGGGAATCTCCGCCGCCTGACCGTCCGCGCACACTGACGGCCGGACGCCGGCCGACCGATCGCGCAGTCCGAGAGCCGGACGCTGATCAGGCGCGTATGTGGGCGAATCGTTAGAATTCTGGCATGGCAGAGAGGCCGGTCGCGGCGACTGCACCCGAGCTCGTCCTCGAAACCGAGACGGGCTCGACGGTGATGAGTCCGAACCACGACTACCACGTCGGGCGCGATCCGCTGTGCGACGTCGTCATCGACGACGTCCGGGTCTCGTGGCACCACGCGGTGCTGCGGCCCCAGGCCGATCACTGGACGCTCGAGGACGAGAACAGCACGAACGGCACGTACGCCGACGGGCGGCGCATCCACGAGTGGGGCGTCGGGCCCGGCAGCGTGATCCGCTTCGGGAGTCCCGCCGACGGCCCCCGTGCCGTCCTCGTACGACGCCCACCGCCCGTCGCCGAGCGCCCCTCGGCCGTCTCCATGCCGGCCGCCACCAGCACCTTCCGGCAGCCGACCACCGTACGGCCGCTGCCCTCGCGCACCGTGCGCATCGGCCGTGCCCCCGACAACGACCTCGTCGTCGACGATCTGATCGTCTCCCGGAACCACGCCGAACTGCTGGCCCGGCCCGACGGCACGTACGAGATCGTCGACCTCGGCAGTCACAACGGCACGTTCCTCAACGGCCAGCCCGTGCAGCGGGCCCTGGTCACACCGGGTGACATCGTCGGCATCGGGCACTCCGCGTTCTGCCTCGTGGGCGACCAGCTGCAGGAGTACGTCGACAGCGGCGAGGTCTCCCTCGACGTGCAGGACCTCGTCGTCGAGGTGGACCGGGGCCGCAAGACGCTGCTGGACCAGGTGTCCTTTCCCGTCGGCGAGAAATGTCTGCTCGCCGTCGTCGGCCCGAGCGGCGCCGGCAAGTCCACGCTCCTGAACGCGCTCACCGGACAACGGCCCGCCGACCACGGCACGGTGCTCTACGACGGCCGTGACCTCTACCGTGACTACGCCGAACTGCGCCAGCGCATCGGCCTCGTCCCGCAGGACGACATCCTGCACGCCCAGCTGACCGTCCGCCGGGCCCTCACCTACGCCGCCGAACTGCGCTTCCCGCAGGACACCGCCAAGGCGGAACGCAAGGCACGGGTCGACGAGGTGATCGGCGAACTGGGCCTGGAACAGCGCGCCGACCAGCCCATCCACAGTCTGTCGGGCGGACAGCGCAAGCGGGTCAGCGTCGCCCTCGAACTGCTCACCAAGCCGTCCCTGCTCTTCCTCGACGAACCGACCTCCGGTCTCGACCCCGGCATGGACCGCTCGGTGATGCACATGCTGCGCGGCCTCGCCGACGACGGCCGCACCGTCATCGTGGTCACCCACAGCGTGCTCAGCCTCGACGTCTGCGACCGGCTCCTCGTCCTAGCCCCCGGCGGCAAGGTCGCCTACTACGGACCGCCCGACGACACCCTGCCCTTCTTCGGCTACCGGCAGTGGCCCGAGGCGTTCGAGGCCTTCGAGCGCGACACGCAACGGGACTGGGCGGGGGAGTACAAGGACTCGCCGTTCCACCGTCAGTACATCGACAAGTCGACCTCGCAGCCGAGGGTGCCGGACGCGGGCAGCGGCGCGCTCGTCGGACCGCCGCCCAAGGCCCAGAGCTGGGGCTCCCAGCTGCGCACCCTGGTCCGCCGCTACGCGGCCGCCCTCGGCGCCGACCGGACCTTCCTCGCCATCATGATCGCCCTGCCGTTCGTGATGGGCGCGATGGCCCGGGCGCTCGCCGGCGGCAAGCTGACCCAGGACACGGCCATGAACGCGCTGCTCATCCTGTGCGTCGGCGGTGTGCTGACCGGCGCGGCCAACGCGGTCCGTGAACTCGTCAAGGAACGGACGATCTACCAGCGAGAACGGGCCGTCGGCCTGTCCAGATCGGCGTACCTGATGTCCAAGGTCGTCGTGCTGGGAACCATCACCGTCCTCCAGGCCGTCGTGCTCACCCTCGTCGCCCTGTTCGGCGTCGACCTCAACGCCCCCGGCGGCAAGGGCGTGCTGATGCCACCGCTGCTGGAGATCACCCTGGCCGTGGCCCTGCTGGCCTTCACCGCGATGATGCTCGGCCTCCTGGTGTCCGCCGTGGTGCGCAAGGAGGAGGTGACGATGCCGCTGCTGGTGCTGCTGGCCATCGTCCAGGTGGTGTTCTGCGGGGCCCTGCTGAAACTGCACGGAGTGCCCGGCCTGGAACAGCTGTCCTGGCTGGTGCCCTCACGCTGGGCGCTGGGCGCCATGGCCGGAACCATCGGCCTGGCCCGGATCGTGCCCGGCGAGCTGACCGGGGACCCGATGTTCCGGCACTCGACCAGCGTGTGGCTGATCAACATGGGCATGCTCGTGGTGCTCTCCGTCGTCTTCGGCTGGCTGGTCGCCCGGCTGCTGCGACGGCACGAGCCCGCGGTCATGCGGAAGTAGCCGCCGATGACGAGCCCCGGCTTCCGCCCGACGCACGTCGTTCCGCAGGACGGGCTGCCCGCCTGGGAGTCGCCCGACCCGTCCCGGCCCACCGTGCCCCTGGACGCGCTGCTGCCGGTCGAACTCGTCGACCGGCTCGGCGACTGGGGGCGCGTCCTCTGTGCGAACGGCTGGTCCGCCTGGGTCGACGGACGCCTGCTGATCGCCGTACCGCAGGTACCGCCGGCGGCGACCCGTCCGCTCGCGCGCACGGCCGACCCCCGGCCGCTGCTGGCCCGCGTCGAGCAGGCGCTCACCGCCTACCGGCAGGCGGCGGAGGAACTGGCGGCGGGGCGGCTGGAGGCCGAGGCGTTCCGGGCCCGTACGCAGGGCAGCCGGATCGGTGTGGTCGTCGACGGCGAGTCGATGTGGCTGTACGACGGCGAGCACGAGCGGTGGGTCTACTGCGACGGGGCCCGGCTGAGCACCTTCGCGGCCGGGACCACCCCCTCGGCCGCCCCGCGCGAGTCGCCGAGGCGGCCGGAGGAGCACGAGCCGCCCGGGGACGGGCCCCCGGAGCCGGAGAGCGGGTCCGCCCCGGAACCGGCCGCGGCGGCGGAGCCGAGCCGGTGCACGGAACCCGGCAGGGCCCCGGAACCGGGAACGGCGCGCGGGCGCCAGGCGGAGCCGACGCGGATCGTGCGGGAATCCGCGTCCGGCGGGCCGCCCGAAGGTCCTCCCGGCGGACACGAGCCCACCCGTCTGGTCACCTTCGACGACGACCGGGGCGAGGACTGATGCCGGGCACCGGCCAAGGGCGGGGTGACCGCTGATGGACGAGAGGTCCGGGGCGGACAACAGCCCGTTCTCGGGACGGCCCTCCGAGCTGATCGGACGGCAGATCGCCGGATACCGCATCGAGCGCGAGATCGGCCGCGGCGGCATGGCCGTCGTCTACCAGGCCAAGGACCTGCGCCTGGACCGCACGGTCGCCCTCAAGCTCCTCGCACCGGAACTCGCCCGCAACGACACCTTCCGCGGACGCTTCACCCACGAGTCACGGGTGGCCGCGGCCATCGACCACCCGCACATCGTGCCCGTCTTCGAGGCGGGCGAGACGGACGGCGTCCTCTACATCGCCATGCGCTACGTCGCCGGGCGCGACCTGCGCCACCTCCTGGACCGCGAGGGACCGCTGCCGGTCACGGTTGCCGCCCGGATCGGCATCCAGGTCGCCTCCGCGCTCGACGCCGCGCACGACCACGGACTGGTGCACCGGGACGTGAAACCCGGCAACATCCTGGTGGCCCAGGGCACCGACAGCGACCATCCCGAGCACGTGTACCTCACGGACTTCGGACTGACCAAGAAGTCCCTGTCGCTGACCGGGTTCACCAGTGTCGGGCAGTTCGTCGGCACCCTCGACTACGTGGCGCCGGAGCAGATCTCCGGAAAGCCGACCGACGGCCGCTGCGACGTCTACAGCCTGGCCTGTGTCGTCTACGAGGCGATGGCCGGCCGGCCGCCGTTCCAGCGCGAGGACGACATGGCACTGCTGTGGGCCCACCAGTACGACCAGCCGCCGGCGCTGACCTCCGTGCGCCCCGACATCCCGGAGGCGGTCGACGCCGTCCTCGCGAAGGCGCTGTCCAAGAGCCCGGACGACCGGTACGACTCGTGCCTGGCCTTCGTCAGCGCGCTGCGGATCGCCGCGCGCGGTGTGGTGACCGGGTCCGGAACCGGCTCCGACAGCCGGGCCGAGGCGGTGCCCGGCGGACCGGGTCCGGTGCCGGAGCCGCCCGTCTGGGCCAGGCCGGTCTTCCGGAGCTGAGACGACCACGCCGGGCTCAGCCGCCCGGGCCGATCTCCCCCCTGCGCCGCGCGCCCCTGGCCAGGAGCGCGCCCAGGAATCCGGCGACCAGCCCCCACAGCACGGCGAGGCCGAGCGCGCCCCACACCTGGGGCTTCATGAACAGCTCGCCCTTCAGACCGCCGCCGATGTCACCGAGGCCGAGGATCGACAGACCGTAGTTCGCCGAGATCCGGCCGAGCAGGCAGATCATCAGCACCGTCAGCGCCAGCGCGAGGGCCATGTGGAGGGCGTGCTGCCAGGCCCGTACCCGGGCCGGCGAGCGGGCCGCCATCAGGAAGGCCGCCCCGAGGACCAGGACGGCGTCGACGGCCACCAGCCACCAGACACGGCCGTCGTAGTCGGCCAGCGAGCCGAGGTTGAGCGCGGACACGTCCGGGGTGCGCAGCACCTCGTCGAGGACGTGCGGCATCGGCAGCCCGAAGGGGCCGTCCACGCGACCGTTCCAGGTGGCGCCGAGCCCGATCGTGAACGCGAGCCAGACGACGTTGGGCAGACCGAGGAGCATCACGGCGAAGGTCTCGGCCGGGTGTCCCCGGGTCGCCGCCACCACCAGTCCGACGACCACGCCGATGCCGACGCAGGTGAGCAGCAGCGCCACCATGGCGTACGCGGCCGGCCGCACCGACTCCTGGAAGCGCAGCAGCCGTGCGGGAAGCGGCGCGCCCCGCGAGACCAGCAGCGCGATCACGAACACGCCCGCGAGCCACAGCACCCCGAACACCAGGGTCGGGGCCATGGCGGCCTTGAAACCGACCTGGGGCGTTGCGCCGAACAGGTCGCCGATGGCGCCGATCGTGCCGTTGCCGAGGTCGACGGTGAAGTTCTGGCGGGCCGCCAGCGCGAGCCCGATCAGGACGAGCAGCCACAGGACGGCCAGCCGCCCGGCCCAGCCGGCCAGCTCCGTCGCCCCCGCGACGGCGCGATGCCGCAGCGGCCGCAGGAATCCCGCGCCCAGCACCAGCGCTCCGGTCAGGGTCACCGACAGCGGGACGACCGTCAGACCCGCCTTCGTCTCGGCGATGGCCCCCGCGTCGCCGGTGAACTCGACGGTGCCGCCGACCGCCGTGACGAGGGTGGCCGCGACCACCCGCGGATAGGCGTTGTCGGGCAGGTCCGTGGCTCCGGCCGCCCACAGGCCGAGCGCGGCGACCACCCCCATCAGGACCAGGCCGGCCAGCACGGCCACGAGGGCCTGGAGCCAGCCGTGACGGGCGGCAGGACGCGCGCCGCTGCTGGGGGCCGGGTGGGCGGACGGTGTCGGGGGACTCACGCTGCCACGCTAAGCAGCACCGACACCGTCCGCCCCTCGGGAGGGCCGACCGCGTCGGCCCGCGGGCGGCGGCCGTCGGCTTGCGGGTACCGGCGGACCGGGGCACACAATGGGGCGTCGTGGAAGAAAGCGGCACAAAGCGCAGAGGTATCGCAGCGCATCGTGGCCGCGGCATCCCGCCACCGGGAGGAAGAGCTCGTGAGCGTCGAACCGCCGTCCTCCGGCCGTCCCACCGGGCCGCCCTCGGGCCCGCTGTCGGGCCCGCAGCAGCCGAGCCCGACCCAGCCCGTGAACCTCCCGCCCGCCGGGCCGCCCAGCGGTGAGTCCGGAGCGGGCGGCGGGGGAGGCGGCGGCACCGGCGGCGGAGGCCCGGGCGGCGGTTCCGGCGGCGGCCCCGCGGGGCCCGGCGGCGGAGAGGGCGGACCGGGCCGGGCGGGCGGCGGACCCGACCGGCCCTGGTGGCGGTCGGCGCCGCGCGTCGCACTGATCACCGGAGTCGTCGCGGCCGCCGTGATCCTCGGACTCGTCTTCACCAACAACGGCGGCGGGGCCAAGAACACCGGCAGCGAGGTCTTCCTCCAGTCGGCGGACAAGACGGGCCCCGACCCGTTCACCGAGTCGACCGCCCAGGACACGTCCTCCGCACCGGAGACCCCGGCGACCCCGGCCACCTCGGCACCCGCCAACGCGACCGTCGCCGTGAGCGGCAACGCGCCCGGCCTCTACGGCGGCACCAAGAACGTGTCCAGCTGCGACGTGGAGAAGCAGATCACCGCGCTCGGGGCGGACCCGGCGAAGAACAAGGCCTTCGCCTCGGTCGAGGGCATCAAGCCGGACGCGGTCCCGGCGTATCTGCGCTCCCTCACCCCTGTACAGCTGCGCATGGACACCCGTGTGACCAACCACGGCTACAGCAACGGCGCCCCCACCAGCTACCAGGCGGTCCTCCAGACCGGCACCGCCGTCCTCGTGGACTCCCGCGGGGTGCCCCGGGTGCGCTGCGCCTGCGGCAACCCCTTGCTGCCGCCGGTCGCGCAGCAGGGCACGCCGAAGGCGACGGGCGACTCGTGGGCCGGCTATCGGTCGCGGGACGTCGTGGTCGTGGCACCGTCGACGACGGTCATCAACGTGTTCGTCCTCTACGACCCCCAGACCAAGGAGTGGATCGCCCGCGAGCGGGGCGACGAGGGCAAGCACGACAAGAAGACGCATCCGCCGGTGAACCCCTCGCCCTCGGCCAGCGTCTCGGCCTCGCCCTGCACCTCGCCGGACGGCTCGACACCGGCCTCCGGGAGCCCGTGCCCCTCGACGGCGACCTCGCCGTCGTCCGAGAGTTCGTCCCCGTCGTCGTCCTCCTCCGAACCGTCCTCCTCCGCGCCGTCCTCGGTGGAGCCTCCCTCCAGCGAGCCGCCGTCGTCCGCCTCGGAGGCACCGCCGGCGTCCGGGTCCGCCTCCTCCGAGGGCGTGTCCCCGGCCTCTCCGGTGTCCCCGGCGTCACCGGCCCAGTGAGGAGCCGTCACCGCGCCGGACGAACGGTCCGGCGCGGTCCGCTCCTTGCTCGATTTCTTCGAGCCGGGCGCTCGCGGGCCGGGCGTTCCCGGAGCGACTTCACCGAGAGCGCAACGCCGGTCCCTTCCCACGCGGCCCGGCGCTCCTAGGCTGGAGGGGTGAGCGACCACGTGACCGACGAAGCCCGTGTCATCCCCCTGCGCCCCACGGCCCCGGAGACCTCCCGGACACCGCCGGCGGCCGTAGCCCCGGCCGGTGCTCCACGGCCACCGGTCCTCGTCCCGCGCAGGGGACCCGAGGCGCCGGCGCCCGCCGCCAAGGAGCCGTTGTGGCGCGACCTGGTGGGCGACGTCCTGCGGCGCGAACGGCTGGCCCAGGAACGCACGCTCAAGGACGTGGCCGACGCGGCCCGGATCTCGATGCCCTACCTCTCCGAGGTCGAGCGCGGCCGCAAGGAGGCCTCCTCCGAGGTCCTCGCGGCGGCCGCGCGGGCCCTGGGGCTCGGTCTGACCGACCTGCTGTCGCTGGCCCAGGGGGAACTGACCCGGCACACCCGGGCCGTGTCCCCCCGGAGCCGCACCGCCCCGGCGCGGTCCTCGGCCGCGCGCCGCGACGGCATGTGCCTGGCCGCCTGACGCCGGTCCGGTCCCGGCCCGCCGTGGTCAGACCACGGCGAGCCGGCGGCTGAGGATCTCGTCGGCGAGCCCGTACTCCACCGCCTCCCGGGCGGTGAAGATCTTGTCGCGGTCCATGTCCGCCCGCAGCGTGGCGACGTCGTGGCGGGTGTGCCGGGCCAGCACCTCCTCGACCTGCGAGCGGATCCGCAGCATCTCCTTGGCCTGGAGACTGAGGTCCGACACCGTGCCCTGACGGCCGCCGCTGGCCGGCTGGCCGAGCAGCACGCGCGCGTGCTCCAGGACGAAACGCCGTCCGGGATCGCCCCCGGCCAGCAGCACCGCCGCGGTCGAGGCGGCCTGCCCGACGCAGAACGTCGAGATCGGCGCCTGGACGAAGGTCATCGTGTCGTAGATGGCCATCAGCGAAGTGAACGATCCCCCGGGCGAGTTGATGTAGATCGCGATCTCGCTCTCCGGGCTCGACGACTCCAGATGGAGGAGCTGCGCGATCACGACGTTGGCGACCCCGTCGTCGATCTCCGTCCCGAGGAAGATGATCCGCTCGGACAGCAGCCGGCTGAAGACGTCGTAGGACCGCTCGCCCTGCGGGGTCCGCTCCACGACGTTCGGAATCGTGTACGTACCCATGTCAGAGTCCCGCCCGTCGCCGCGAGGAGGCCGGACGGACGTCGTCGAGCGACTCCACCACCCGGTCCACCATGCCGTACTCCCTGGCCTGCTCCGCCGTGAACCAGCGGTCGCGGTCACCGTCCCTGGAGATCGTCTCCTCGCTCTGGCCGGTGTGCTCCGCGGTGATCCGTTCGATGGCCCGCTTGGTGAACTCGTGGTTCTGCGCCTGGATCTCGATGTCGGCCGTGGTGCCCCCGATGCCCGCGGACGGCTGGTGCATCATGATCCGCGCGTTGGGCAGGGCGAAACGCTTGCCGGGCGTTCCCACGCTGAGCAGGAACTGGCCCATGCTGGCGGCGAATCCCATCGCGAGCGTCGAGACGTCGTTGGGGATCAGCCGCATGGTGTCGTAGATGGCGAGCCCGGCCGTCACCGAACCGCCCGGGCTGTTGATGTACAGGCTGATGTCGGTGCGCGGGTCCTCGGCGGACAGCAGGAGCAGCTGGGCGCACACGCGGTTCGCGGACACCTCGTCGACCTGGGTCCCGAGGAAGACGATCCGCTGGACGAGCAGCTGCGCGGCGAGATGGTCGTCGTAGCGGGTCGGGGCGGTGTCGCCCTCCTCGGCCCACGCCGTGCGGGCCGGATGCCGGCCGGTGATGAGGGGAGCCATGGTTCCTCCTGGTCGTGACACGGCGGAGGTCGCCGCTGACTCCACTCTCGGGGCGCGGCGGGCGCCGGAGGGGATTTCTCGGCCCGTGGCAGATTCGCCCTCGGCAGAGCCGCACCGCGTGTGCGGCGCCCCTCAGGCGTCGAACGAGTCCGGGGCGTCCGGGGTGTCCATGGCGCCCGAAGCGTCCGTGCGGAGCCGGCGGAAGAACGCCCGGACGTCCCCGGTCAGCAGATCCGGCTCCTCCATCGCCGCGAAGTGCCCGCCCCGGTCGAACTCCGTCCAGCGGACGATGTTGTCGGTGCGTTCGGCGACATGGCGCAGCGCGACGAAGTTCTCCTCGGGGAACACGGCGAGCGCGGTCGGCGTGGCCGACGGCTCCGGCGGCGCGCCCCAGTAGTCCGCGTGGGCCCGCTCGTAGTAGATCCGCGCGGACGAACCGGCCGTGCCGGTCAGCCAGTACAGCATCACGTTGGTCAGCAGCAGATCCCGGTCGACCGCCTCTTCAGGCCGGTCGTTCGAGTCCGTCCACGCCCTGAACTTCTCTACGATCCAAGCGAGTTGACCCACCGGCGAGTCGGTGAGGGCGTACGCGAGCGTCTGCGGCCGGGTCGACTGGAGGGCGGCGTACCCGGCCTCCTCGCGGTTCCAGTCCCGGCCCCGCCGCCAGGAGTCGAGGGTGCGCTCGCGCTCGTACGGCGTGAGCGCGGCCAGTTCCACGGCGGTCGGTTCGGTGGCCGCGGACGAACCCGGCAGCAGGTTGAGGTGGACCCCGGTCACCCGGTCGGGGTACGCCCGTCCGAGCTCGCGCGACACGGCGCCGCCCCAGTCCCCGCCCTGGGCGCCGTAGCGCCGGTAACCGAGGCGCTCCATCAGCTCGGCGAAGGCGGCGGCCACCCGGGTGAACTCCCAGCCGGTGTCCCGGGTCGGGCCCGAGAGCCCGAAGCCCGGGATGCTCGGCACGACCAGGTGGAAGGCGTCGGCGGGATCGCCGCCGTGCGCCCGCGGATCGGTCAACGGCCCGACGACGTCGGTGAATTCGACGATCGACCCGGGCCAGCCGTGCGTCATGATCAGGGGCGTCGCCCCCGGCTCCGGCGAGCGGATGTGCGCGAAGTGCAGCCGGGCGCCGTCGATCTCGGTGGTGAACTGGGGCCACGCGTTGAGGCGTTCCTCGGCCGCGCGCCAGTCGTAGGCGTGCCGCCAGTGGTGCACGAGCTCCTGGAGGTAGTCCTTCGGCACCCCGTAGGCCCAGCCCACGCCGGGCAGTTCGTCGGGCCAGCGGACGGAGTCGAGGCGCCGGTGCAGATCGTCCAGGTCGCTCTGCGGGAAGGCGACGCGGAAGGGACGAATGCCGGGGGAGTCGGGGGAGATCATCCGGCGGATGCTATCCCCGCGTGCGGGGCGTCCGGGAACGGTTTTCCGGGTCGCGTGGGTGGCCGTGCGCGCGCGGCCGATGAGTTTTCGGACCAGGATCGGTCGACAGGAGTGACGATGCTTTCCCGACCGAGGAGGTACCCATGACCGCCGACGGTTTCACCACCTGTCTCTGGTTCGACGGCCAAGCCGAGGAGGCCGCCCACTACTACGTCTCGATCTTCAAGAACTCCCGGATCGTCCGGACGGGCCGCACCACCGAGGCCGGCCCCGGCCCCGCCGGTTCGGTGCTGGTCGTGGAGTTCGTGGCCAACGGGCAGAAGTTCGTCGCGCTCAACGGAGGCCCGCAGTTCACCTTCGACGAGGCGATCTCGTTCCAGATCCTCTGTGCCGACCAGGGCGAGGTGGACCACTACTGGAACCGGTTCCAGGAGGACGGCGGCGAGGCGGGCCCCTGCGGCTGGATCAAGGACCGGTTCGGACTGTCGTGGCAGGTCGTCCCCTCCCGGCTCATCGACCTGATCGACGACCCGGACCCCGAGAAGGCGGCCCGCACGACCCGGGCGATGCTCCAGATGTCCAAGCTCGACCTGCCGGCCCTGGAGAAGGCGTACGCGGGGGAGTAGCCCCCGAAGCCGCCTGGCGGCACCTGCCCCGGCCGCGTCCCTGTGAGCGCCCCGCGCCCAGGCCGGGTGCCGGGCGTCTGCCTCAGGCCGGGTGCTCGCGCGGGCGGATCCGTGCCGCCAGCACCGCCACGTCGTCCTCCGCGTGCCGGGCGTCCAGCGCGGCGAGCACCTCGTCGAGCAGCTCGTCCACCGCGGCGCCCGGCGGCAGGCGCAGCGCGGCCAGCCGGGCCAGCGAGGTGTCGATGTCCTCGCCGCGCCGCTCGACGAGACCGTCGGTGAACATGACCAGGGTGTCGTCGCAGGAGAGCCGGCGGACCACCTGCTGGTAGCCGCCCACCCCCGTACCCAGCGGCGGTCCCACCGGCAGCGGCAGCAGTTCGCCGGACCCGTCGCCCGCGAACACCATCGGGGGCAGATGCCCCGCGCCCGCGATCACGGCGGTGCCGCGCGCCGGGTCGACCCGGACGAGCAGACAGGTGGCCGGTCGCCGGGTGCCGTCCTCGGCGACCGCCGTGTCCAGCCGGCGCAGCACGCGGTGGGGCGGGAGGTCCGTGGAGGCGACGTAGCGCAGCATCGAGCGGTACGCGGTCATGTCCACCGCGGCGTCCAGACCGTGGCCCATCACGTCGCCCACGACCAGCAGGGTCCGCCCGAAGTGCAGCCGGACGGTCTCGAACCAGTCCCCGCCCACCAGGGCGCCGCCGCCCGCCGGGAGATAGCGGGTGGCGAGGTCGAGGTTCGGATGCGGCCGCCCCGGTGCGGCGAGCAGCGCCCGCTGGAGGTCCAGGACGGTGCCGCGCAGGGACGCGTGCCGCCGGGCGTGGCCGAGGTGCACGGCCGCGAGCCTGGCCGCGTGCTGCGCGACCCACTGGTCGGTGCCGGTGAACGGCGCCCCCTGCCGGACGGCGAGCAGCACCCCGTAGCGGATGTCCCGGGCGAGCAGTGGCACCGCCATGACCTGCCGGGGCGTCCGGGCGGACAGGCCGATCGGGACGGCGATCGCGCGGCCCTCGCCGATTGCCCGGGCGGACAGGGGGCGCGGGCCGTCGGGCGGGATGAGCAGCGCGGTGCGGCCGGCCGTGGCCAGGCGCGCGAACGAGGGGTCCGGGGAGCGGCGGCCCGCCGACTCGTCCGGGGGCAGCAGGTCCACCGCCGCGCCCTCGCAGAAGTGCCGGCACGCGAAGTCGGCGAGTTCCTCGCAGGTCGTCGTCTCGTCGAGGGTCGTGCCGATCGCTTCGGTGGCGTCCGCCAGGGCATCGGACGGCGTCCCCGCACCCGCCGCCCCGTCGTCGCCCCGGCCCGCCATCGCACCTCCACCGCAGCACCCGCCTGGGTCCATCCACGCACGGGGGTGGCCAGCCCGCATGCTCAGCCCTGTGGCGGGTGCTCGTTCACCAGTACCGCCGCTCCCTCGAAGCGGCCCTCCTTGAGGTCCCGCAGGGCCTGGGGTGCCTGCTCCAGCGGATAGGCGTGGGTCGTGGCACGGATGGAGTGCCGGGCCGCCAGTTCCAGGAACTCCCGGCCGTCCTGACGGGTGTTGGCGGTGACGCTGCGCAGCTGCTTCTCGTAGAACAGGTCGCTCTCGTAGCGCAGCGGCGGGACGTCGCTCAGATGGATGCCGGCCACGGACAGGACACCGCCCCGGTCCAGGGCCCGCAGGGCGACCGGGACGAGATCACCGGCCGGCGCGAAGAGGATCGCGCTGTCCAGGGGTTCGGGCGGCTCGTCGTAGGCCCCTCCGGCGGAGGCCGCCCCGAGACCGAGCGCCAGCCGTCGCGCGGCCGGATCGCGGGTCAGTACGTGCACGGTGGCGCCCTCGGCGAGCGCGAGCTGGGCGCACAGATGGGCGCTGCCGCCGAAGCCGTACAGGCCGAGACGGCCGCCCGGCGGCAGCGCGGCCCTGCGCAGCGCCCGGTAGCCGATGATGCCGGCGCACAGCAGGGGGGCCAGCGCGATGTCGTCCACACCGTCGGGCAGCGGGTAGGCGAAGGCGGCCGGGACGGTCGTGTACTCCGCGTAACCGCCGTCGGCGTCCCAGCCGGTGTACTCGGAGGCCGGGCAGAGGTTCTCGGCGCCCCGCAGGCAGTACCCGCAGGTGCCGTCCGTACGGCGCAGCCAGGCCACCCCCACCCGGTCGCCGACGGTGAAGCCGTCGACCGCCCGCCCGGTCGCCGCCACCACTCCCACGGCCTCGTGCCCCGGTGTCACCCGAGGGCAGTGCACGGGCAGGTCGCCCTCGGTGACGTGCAGATCGGTGCGGCACACCCCGCAGGCGCGGACGTGCACCAGGAGCTCGTCGGCGCCGGGCGCGGGCACCGGCCGGCGCACCAGGCGCAGCGGATCGCCGTCGACCGACCCCGGCCGGATCACTTCCCACGCCCGCATCATCACGTGCCCCGTCCCGTCGGCTCTCCGGTCGGTCCGTTCTCCAGTCTCGTACAGGGCCCGCGGTTCGGCGCGCGGCCCCGGTGAAGGCGCTCTAGCGTGAGCAGCGCAACCGTTCACCGGACAGGAGAAGGTCGGGTCATGGCCGTACAGCCTGAAGGAACGCCCTGCTGGGCGGACGCGATGTTCAGCGATGTCGAGGGTGCCAAGAGCTTCTACGGGGACGTGCTCGGCTGGACGTTCGGCGAGGCGTCCTCGGAGTACGGCAACTACACGCAGGCCTTCTCCAACGGCAAGGCCGTCGCCGCGGTGGTGCCGCCGATGCCGGGGCAGGAGGGCCAGTCCGCCTGGTGCCTGTACCTCGCCTCGCCCGACGCCGCCGCGACCGCCGAGAAGATCAGGAGCGAGGGCGGCGAGGTGCTGATGGAGCCGATGCAGGTCGGCGACTTCGGCACGATGGCGCTGGCCCGGGACCCCGGCGGGGCGGTCTTCGGAGTCTGGCAGGCGGGCGTGCACGAGGGCTTCGAATCGGTCGGCGAGCCCGGCGCGTACGCCTGGGCGGAGGTCTTCACCCGTGACCCGGACAAGTCCGACGGGTTCTTCCCGGCCGTCTTCCCCTTCACCGCGCAGCAGATGCAGGACGACGCCGTCGACTTCCGTGTCTTCAGCATCGGCAAGAACCCGGTGCTCGGCCGGATGCGGATGACGGACGACTTCCCGCCCGAGGTGCCGTCGTACGTCAACGTCTACTTCTCCGTCGAGAACTGCGACGAGGCGGTGGCCAGGGCGACCGAGCGGGGCGCGGTCCTGCGCTTCGGTCCGATGGACAGCCCCTTCGGCCGCTTCGCCGCGCTGAGCGACCCGCAGGGCGCGGCGTTCTCCGTGATCGACATGAAGGCGACCCAGGGCGAGATGCCCGGGATGACGGACGTGTCCTGAGCGTTTCCCGGAGGGGCCCGGGCCACCCGCGACCGCGGGCCCCCTCCGGGGCGTGGCATGATCGGGGACATGCCTGAACGCGTTGTTGCCGCCTGTGACGGGGCTTCGAAGGGAAACCCGGGACCCGCCGGATGGGCCTGGGTCGTCGCCGACGGGGACGAGGCCCCGGCCCGCTGGGAGGCCGGAGCCCTCGGCACGGCGACGAACAACGTCGCCGAACTGACCGCACTGGAGCGCCTGTTGACGGCCGTCGGGCCCGAGGTGCCGCTGGAGATCCGGATGGACTCCCAGTACGCGATGAAGGCGGTCACGACCTGGCTGCCGGGCTGGAAGCGCAAGGGCTGGAAGACCGCCGCGGGCAAGCCCGTCGCCAACCAGGAGCTGGTCGCGCGGATCGACGAACTCCTGACCGGCCGCTCGGTGGAGTTCCGCTACGTCCCCGCCCACCAGGTCGACGGCGACCGGCTGAACGACTTCGCCGACCGCGCCGCCAGCCAGGCCGCGATCGTGCAGCAGCCCGCCGGCAGCGACCTCGGGTCCCCGGAGCCGCCGGCCTCCCCCGACACCCCGGTCGCCGCGGGCGCCTCCCGCCGCCGTCCGGCCGCGAAGACGTCCCGGCCGGGCGCGTCCGGCCGCACCATCAAGGCCAAGTTCAACGGCCGTTGTGTGTGCGGGCGTTCCTACGCCGCGGGCGAGCCCATCGCGAAGAACGCGCAGGGCTGGGGCCACCCGGAGTGCCGGACCGAGGCGTAGGCCTGAGCGGGAGCTTGACCCGGAGCCGGAGCCGGAGCCGGAGCCGGAGCCGGAGACTGACCCGGACCCGGAGGTTGACCCGGGCGCCGGGCCGGTCCGGGCGGTCGAGGTGCTGCCGGGCTCAGACCGTGTCGAAGGTGTAGAACGCGGCGTGGTCGAGCAGGTCGGCGGGCCGGGTGTCGTTCCACGGCTTCATCGTCTCGCCGAGGTCGACGACGTCCGGGGTGCCGCCGGCCGGAAGGTAGCCGGAGCCGGGGTGCCGGCGCTGCCACTGGGCCCACAGCCTGTCTATGAAGGCGTGGTGGAGCCAGAACACCGGGTCGTTGGGGGAGACGCCGGTGGCCATCTGGCCGCCCACCCAGACGTGCACCCGGTTGTGGAGATTGACGCCCCGCCAGCCTTCGAGGTGATTGCGGAAGCCGTCCGAGCCGCTGTTCCAGGGCGCCATGTCGTACGTCGCCATGGCGAGCACGGACTCCACCTCGGCGCGGGTCGGCAGCTCCCGGACCCCGGTGCCCAGCGACCTGCGCAGGTAAGTGCGGCTGTCGACACGGACGTTGATCGGCCAGTTGCCCGCGGAGGCCGCGAAGGGGCCGTCCGTCACGCGGCCGTCCAGACTGCGCCCGGTCCCGCCGAGGAAGTCCGGCGCCCACAGCGACGCCCGCGCGGTGCGGTCGGTGCTCCAGTCCCAGTAGGGCAGTGCCACCGAGGGGTCGACGGACTGCAGGGCCCGCTCGAACTCCAGGAGGAACCTGCGGTGCCAGGGCAGGAACGACGGTGAACGGTGTCCCGTCCGCTCGCCGGTGTCGGTGTCGCCGAGGATGAACGCGTTGTGCGTGGTGACGAAGGTGTCGTACTTTCCGCTGCGCTTGAGCTGCAGCAGCGCGTCGACGAATCGCCGCTTCTCTTCGGCGGTCAGGCTCGCCTGGTTCTTGCGTACGGTCATGTGCGGGACTCCACGATCTGCTTGCTGGGTGGTTCAGTTGGCGGCGAAGGGCACGAGCGGCGCCCCCTGCAGCTCCACGACGGCGGCGCGGGCCGCGTCGCGCGGGGTGGGCACGGGCGCGTAGTGGCTGACGACGCTGATCCAGCTGCCGTCGGCGTTGCTCATGACGTGCAGTTCCACGCCGTCGACGAACACGCCGTATCCGCCGCCGTGATGGTGGCCGCCGCCGGTGACCGCGCGGCCCTCGATGCGGCGCCCCTTGAAGACCTCGTCGAAGGGCTCCGGGCCGCCGTGGTGGTGCCCGGCCATGGACGGCCGTGCGGCGGCCGGGCCCTCCGGTGCCGCGGAGGCGGCGGACGGGGCGAGGGTCTGGACGCCCGCGCCCGCGGCGAGCGCGGCGGCTGCCCCGAGGGCGCGGCGGCGAGTGAGCTCCGGCATGCGGAGACCTCCTGTGATCAGGTGCGTTGATGACCCGATATGCCTATCGGGTCGTCAAACAACAGGAGAAATCGCCGGATGTCGGTTGGCTGCGATCAGGACAATCGCGTACATGTCGTGCAGAGTTGAACGAAGATGATCTTGCTGTCCGACCGGTTCGCGAGATGGTCGCGGAAGGAAATCCTCCGGTGGGAGGGCTCCCGTTCGGTGATCTTGCGGTGGCCGGGGCCGGCTCGTGGCGCGGCTCACGCCCGCGATCTGGCGTGAACCGCGGGCGCGACCCCCGCTGCTACTCTTCGTGCACAATCGACCGCAATGTGCAACATAGGGGAGTGCGCGTGAAGATCGCGTGCGTCGGTGGCGGACCCGCAAGCCTGTACTTCTCGATCCTGATGAAGCTCCAGGACCCGTCCCATGACATCACCGTCCACGAGAGGAACCCCGCCGGTTCGACGTACGGCTGGGGCGTGACGTACTGGGCGGCTCTGCTCGACAAGCTGCGCGAGGGCGACCCGGCGTCCGCGCTCGCCGTCGCCGAGAACTCGGTGAGCTGGAACGACGGCGTCGCCCACGTCGGCACCCGCACGACCGTGGCACCGGGCGACGAGGGCTTCGGCATCGGCCGCCGCCGGATGCTCGACCTGCTCGCCGAACGGGCCCGGTCCCTGGGGGTCCGGGTCGCGTACGAGAGCGAGATCACCGCCGACGACCTGCCCGAGGCCGATCTCGTCGTCGCCGGGGACGGGATCAACAGCGCCCTGCGCGAGCGGTACGCCGGTCACTTCGGCACCGAGGTCACGCGGGGGCGCAACTGCTACATCTGGCTGGGCACGACCAAGGTCTTCGACTCCTTCACCTTCTCCTTCGTGGAGACGGACCATGGCTGGATCTGGTGCTACGCCTACCGGTTCGGCGACGACCGGAGCACCCTCGTCATCGAGTGCGCCCCGCGCACCTGGACCGGCCTCGGACTCGATACCGCGAGCGAGTCCGACGGTCTGGCGCTGCTGGAGAAACTCTTCGCCGGCCTGCTGCGCGGGCATGGGCTGATCGGTCGGGCACAGCCGCACGGCGCCGCCCAGTGGCTCACCTTCCGCACCCTGACCAACCGGACCTGGCACCGGGGCAACCTCGTCCTGCTCGGCGACGCCGCCCACACCACGCACTACTCGATCGGCGCCGGCACGACCCTCGCCCTGGAGGACGCCATCGCCCTCGCGCGCGCCCTGCGCGACCACGCGGACCTCGACACCGCCCTCACCCGCTACGGCCGGGAGCGCAGGGCCGAGCTCCTGCCGGTGCAGAGCGCGGCCCGCCACAGCGCCCAGTGGTACGAGAACCTGCCCCGCTACATCGGGCTGCCGCCGGCGCAGATGTTCGCCCTGCTCGGGCAGCGGCACTCGCCGCTGCTGCCGTACGTGCCGCCGCAGCTCTACTACCGGATCGACCGGGCCGCCGGGCGGCTGGAGGTGCTGCGCCGCTTCAAGCGCTGGCTCGGGCCGAAGGTCGCCCGCAGCGCCCAGGCGCGGGCGCAGCGCTAGGTGTACCACCCCTGTAGCGCTTGTAGCGCCTGTAGCGCCTTGGGCGCGGGGCGCGGTGGCCGCCGCATCGCGCCGCGGGGGCGCCCCCGTGCGCCTCGGAGCAGTGGACCCACTTGGGGTGAATGACAATTCACCGGTAAGGTGAATTGTCATTCACCCCTTTTTCACGTCAACTTCTGGAGTGCCGATGGCGGCCCTGCGCGAGCGGCTCGCGATCCCTGTCCTGGCCTTCGGCGGGATCCTCATGGCCGTCATGCAGACGGTGGTCGTCCCGCTGCTGCCCGACCTGCCCCGGCTCACCGGCGCCTCGGCCGGCGCGGTCTCCTGGATGGTGACCGCGACCCTCCTCGCCGGAGCTGTGCTCACGCCCGTCCTCGGCCGCGCCGGAGACATGTACGGCAAGCGGCGCGTGCTGCTCATGGCCCTCGGGATGATGACGGTCGGCTCGCTGATGTGCGCGCTCACCTCGCAGATCGGCGTCCTGATCGTGGCGCGGGCGCTCCAGGGCGCGGCGGCGGCCGTGGTCCCGCTGTCGATCAGCATCCTGCGCGACGAGCTGCCGCCGGAGCGCACGGGTTCCGCCGTAGCGCTGATGAGCTCCACCGTGGGCATCGGCGCCGCCCTCGGCCTCCCGCTCGCCGCCCTCGTGGTGCAGTACGCCAACTGGCACGTCATGTTCTGGGCGACGACCGCCCTCGGCGTCCTCGGGACGGCATTGGCCTGGTGGGCCGTACGCGAGTCCCCCGTCCGGCAGCCGGGCCGCTTCGACACACTGGGGGCCTTCGGTCTGGCCGCCGGACTGGTCTGCCTGCTGCTCGCCGTGTCCCAGGGCGGCACCTGGGGCTGGACCAGCCCGAGCGTCCTCGGGCTGTTCGCCGGCTGCGCCGCGATCCTCGTGCTGTGGTGGCGGCAGCAGCTGCGTGCCGAACGTCCCCTCGTCGACCTGCGGCTGGCCGCCCGTCCGCGCGTCGCCCTGCCGCACGTCGCCGCGCTGCTGACCGGGTTCTCCTTCTACGGGAACTCGCTGGTCACGGCGCAGCTCGTCCAGGCGCCCAAGGCCACCGGCTACGGACTCGGCCTGTCCATCGTGGCCACCGGTCTGTGCCTGCTGCCCGGCGGGGTGACGATGCTGCTGCTCTCGCCGGTGTCGGCGCGCATATCCGCGGCCCGCGGCCCCCGGATCACCCTGGCCCTCGGTACGGCGATCATCGCCTCCGGCTACGTCCTGCGGATCGCCGACAGCCGCGACCTGTGGGCGATCATCCTGGGCGCCACGGTCTGCTCCATCGGTACGACCTTCGCCTACTCCGCCCTGCCCACGCTGATCCTGCGCGCGGTGCCGGCCGGGCAGACCGCGTCGGCCAACGGCGTCAACGTCCTGATGCGCACCATCGGGCAGGCCGTGTGCAGCGCGGCCGTGGCCGCCGTGCTCGTGCACCACACCAGCCTGGTCGCGGGCGCCCCGGTGCCGACCCTGCACGGTTATGTGCTGGCCTTCGTCATGGCGGGTACCGTCGCACTGGTGGCCTGCGCCGCCGCACTGTCGATACCCACCGACCCCGCCTCCCGCGAGACCCCGCGAACCGGCCGTCCCGCGGGCGCGTCCCGCGACGAGGCACTCGAAGGAGCCTGAGCACCGTGACCACCCCGCACTCCGGTCTCACCGCGTCCCCGGCGGTCCCGGGGCCCGGCGAGCAGCCGGCCGCCGCTCCGCAGCACGGGGAGCGCGACGCCGCACCGGCCCCGCACGGGCAGCCGGACGCGGGGTCCGCCCCGCGCCGGGAGCCGGAGTCCGCGGCCGAGGGGCGAGAGGAGCCGGACTCCGCGACCGCGGGGCGGCAGGCGCCGGAGGCGGGGTCCGCCCCGCGCCGGGACGCCGAGGCGAGCAAGGCCGCGATCCTGCGCGCCGCCCGCTATCTGCTGGCCCGGCACGCGCACGCGGACATCACCCTGAAGGCGGTCGCCGACCGGGCCGGGGTGAGCGCGCCGCTGATCCTGAAGTACTTCGGCAACAAGGACGCGCTGTTCGCCCGCGTCATGTCCTTCGAGTCCGACGCCGACGCCCTGCTCGACGCCCCGCTGGAGGAGCTCGGCCGGCACATGGTGCGCCATCTCCTCGAGGGCCAGACGCAGCGCGGCGTGGACCCCGTCCTGCGGATCGTCTTCGCGCCGCTGCACGGGGAGCAGGGCGAGATACTGCGGGCCAACTTCCGCGCACAGGTCAGCGAGCGGCTCGCCGGGCGGCTGAGCGGCCCGGACGCGGGGCTGCGCGCCGAACTCGCGGTGGGCACCCTGCTCGGCCTCGGAGTGATGTACGGGATCGCGCGGGGCTCGCACCTGCGCGCCACCCCGGTCGACGAGATCGTCGAGCGGTACGCGCCCGCGGTACAGGCCCAGCTCACGCCCTGAGCCCAGCTCACGCCCTGAGCCCAGCTCACGCCCTGAGCCCAGCTCACGCCCTGGGTCGGGCTCACGCCTTGGGCCGGGCTCACGGCCTTGCGCCCCGTTCGTCGCGAGCGGGCCGCGCGGCCGGTCCGTGCGGGTCAGTTCACTCCGGCGGGGCGGAACTGGATGCTGATCCTGGGCCCCGCCGCCCGTGCGGTCTTGGGGATCGCGTGCTCCCAGGTGCGCTGGCAGGAGCCGCCCATGACGATGAGATCGCCGTGGCCCAGCGGCCGCCGGACCGTCTCCCCGCCGCCCCGGGGCCGCAGCAGGAGATCACGCGGGGCTCCCACCGACACGATGGCGACCATCGTGTCCTCCCGGGCGCCCCGGCCGATCCTGTCCCCGTGCCAGGCCACGCTGTCGCGGCCGTCCCGGTAGTAGCAGAGCCCGGCCGTCGTGAACGCCTCGCCCAGTTCCCCGGCGTAGTGGGCCGAGAGGGCGTCCCGGGCCTCGTCCAGGACCGGGTGCGGCAGCGGGTCGTCGGCGCGGAAGTACGCGAGGAGCCGGGGGACGTCCACCACGTGCTCGTACATCTGGCGCCGTTCGGCCCGCCAGGGGACCTCGGCGGCGAGGCGGGCGAAGAGTTCGTCGGCCCCGCTCAGCCAGCCGGGAAGCAGGTCGATCCAGGCGCCGTCGCCGAGCGTGGTGCGGCGCAGCCCGGTCAGGGGGCCGAGACGGAGCTCGTCGGTCTGGTCGAAGAGCGAACCCTGGAGGTGCGTGGCCATGGGGCCAGCGTACTCCGGTAATCGAATAAGTGTTCCATTGGCTCGGTGTCGGCCCGCCGGGCCCTCCGCGCGCCCGTCGGCCCGTCCGTCGGCGGGACGGACGCGCCGACGCAAGGGCGGGTCGGTTCACCAGGGGACCGGCCCCGCGGCGTCGAAGAAGCCGCCGGTCGGTCCGTCCCGGCCGATCCGCGCCATGCGCACGATGATCTCGGCGCCCTCCTCCACCGTCTGCGTCCCGGTGTTGCCGTTCAGGTCGGTGGCGGTGAAGCCCGGCTCCACGGCGTTGACCCGCAGATCCGGGAAGGCCTTCGCGTACTGGACCGTGATCGTGTTGACGGCGGTCTTGGACGCCGGATAGGCGACACCGGGATAGCCATGGGCGGGTACCGAGGGATCGGTGAGCCCGGCCAGCGAGGCCAGGCCGCTGCTGACGTTCACGACGACGGGCGAGGCGGAGCGCCGGAGGAGGGGCAGGAAGGCGTGGAGCACCCGGACGACGCCGAAGACGTTGGTCTCGAACAGCTCGCGCATCATCGCGGCGGTCACCTCGGCCGGGCCGATGACGCGGTTCCCTTCGCCCCGCCCCTCGACACCGGCGTTGTTGACCAGGACGTCCAGCCCTCCCTCGGCCGCGACGGTCCTGGCCGCGGCGGTCACGGACGCGTCGTCGGTGACGTCGAGGAGGACCGGGCGGGCCCCGATCAGGGCGGCGGCGCGACGGCCGCGTTCGGGGTCGCGGCTGCCCAGGTAGACGGTGTGTCCCGCGGCGACGAGCCTGCGGGCGGTCTCGAGGCCGAGACCCTTGTTCGCTCCGGTGACGAGTGTGGTGGTCATGCGTCCAGCGTCCGGCCGCGCGCCGCGGACAGCCAGGAGTCCGGTCTTCCTGGGACTGGCGGTACCAGGCGCGTTCGTCCGGTCGGGTGCACAGTGGGTGGCATGGCGAACACGGAGTTCGGGCGCGCGGTGCGCCGCTGGCGTGACCGGGTCACCCCGGAGGCCGTCGGGCTGCCCGGCGGCGGGACGCGGCGCGCGGCCGGACTGCGCCGCGAGGAGCTGGCCCTGCTCGCGGGCATCTCGGTCGACTACGTGACCCGGCTGGAACAGGGCCGGGCAGCACATCCCTCGGAGCAGGTGGTCGAGGCCCTGGGCCGGGCACTGCGGCTGTCCGGAGCCGAACGCGAGCACCTCTTCCAGGTGGCGGGGCTGGTGCCGCCGGGCCGTGGCATGGTGCCGGCCCACATCACCCCGGGCGTGCACCGGCTGCTCGACCGGCTGGACGGGACGCCCGTGGCGGTGTTCGACGCGGCCTGGACCCTGCTGCTGGCCAACCCGCTGTACGCGGCCCTGCTGGGTGATCCCTCCGGGTGGCGCGGCAACGAGCGCAACGGTGTGTGGCGCAACTTCGTCGGTCCCGGCAGCCGGGTGCGGCACACCCCGCGTGAGCGGCGCGCCTTCGAGGCGACGCTCGCCGCCGACCTGCGCGCGACCGCGAGCCGGTACCCGACGGACCGGCGCCTCGGGCAGCTGATCGAGGACCTGTGCGCGAACAGCGTGCGGTTCGCGGAGCTGTGGGAGTCCGGCGCGGTCGCCCGCCACGAGGCGTCCCGCAAGATCATCGACCATCCGCAGGTGGGCGCCGTGACCCTGGACTGCGATGTGCTCAGCGTCGCGGGCAGCGACCTGAGGATCATGGTCTACACGGCCGAGCCCGGCACCGAGGACGCCGAACGCGTCGCCCTCCTCGGCGTCCTCGGCACACAGGCCCTCGTGGACTGACCTCGGCCTGGACTGGCCTCGGCCTGGAGTACCGCGGTCCGGCGTGGCCGCGGCCCGGACCTATCTCGGCCCGGACCTATCTCGGCCCGGAGCTGCCTCGGCCCGGAGTGGCCGCGCCCGCTCCCGGCTACGACCTCCGACGCTCGGCCAGCACCTCGGTGATCACGTGCCGGGCGTTGGCCGCGATCACCGGGTTCGTGTCGCGGTAGTACGGGAGCTGGGCGAGGGCCATGGACAGGGCCCAGCCGCGCCCCCGCGCCCAGCCGGCGTCGTCGGCGCCGGCCGCCTCCCGGAAGACGGGCCGCACCGGGGCGGGCAGGAGGTTCCAGGCGGGGATGAAGTCGCAGGCCGGATCGCCGGTGCCGAGGGTGCCGAAGTCGAGCACGGCGCTGAGGCGGCCCTCGCGGACCAGGAGGTTCATCGGCATCAGGTCCGCGTGGAGCCAGCACGGCGGGCCCGTCCACACCGGAGCGTCCAGCGCCTCCTCCCAGGCCGCCAGCGCGGCGCCGGTGTCGACGGTGCCGCGCAGGTCCTCGAGCGCCGAGCGGGTCTCGGCGTCCACAGCGGTCAGCGGCGTGCCCCGGTAGGAGGCGGGACCTCCGGGCAGCCCGGCCGTGCGCAGCGCGGAGACGAACGCGCCCAGATCGGCGGCCAGTCGAGGGGCGTCCGTGAGTGCGCCGGGTGCCGGGGCCTCGCCGTCGAGCCAGCGCACCACCGACCAGTGCCACGGATAGTCGGCCGTGGGGGTGCCGAGGCCGAGGATCTCGGGGACCGGGAGGGGAAGCCGCGGAGCGAGACGCGGCAGCCAGGTGTGCTCCTTGACCGCGTCGTCGGCGCCGTCCGCGATCCGCGGGAGGCGGACGGCCAGATCGTCGCCGAGGCGGTAGAGGGCGTTGACCGTTCCGGACGACCGCACCCGTCTCAGCGGCAGCCGGGCCCACCGGGGAAACTGTCCGGCCAACAGGTGCCGTACGAGCGGACCGTCGATCAGGGTCTCACCGGCGTGCATCGGAGCTGATGGCAACGGCGTCCTGCTTTCCGTGAGGGGGGCGGGAGTTCGGCCATCCTGTGTCCCGACCGGGCCGCCGCGCAACGGGTTTCGGGCCGTCAGGCAACCTCCCGGACGCGATCGCCGTCTTGATCGGCAACGGGCGCGTGAGACGCGGTCCTTCCGAAGCCTCCCTGCACGGGCAGTGGCCGAGGGTGCTATACGCAATGTGTATACATCCCGTGTATACGCGGAGTGTGTACAGGGGAGCCGCGCGTCACCGCCCGGACGGAGTCGAGCACAGCATCGTCACCGGTCCGGCGCCCCGGCGGGCGGACGGTGGCGGGCGGAAAGGCATTCATGTACGGCAAGGCCTTCGCCCCGGAGTACCAGGGCGCCCTGACCACCCTGTCGGTGAACTCCTCGCTGACCGACGTCCTGGCGGCGGGCACCGAGCAACTGCGCGCCGCCGAGAGGTCCGGAGCCCGGGCCGAGGCCGCCCGTTCGGGCCTCGCCGTCGCCGAGGCGCACCGCCGGCTCGGCCAGGTCGCGGACGCCGACCGTGCGTGGAAGGCGAGTTACCGCACCGCCCGGGAGGCGGGGGACGGCGCGGCGATGGCCTGGGCGCTGTGGAGCGGCGGCACCCTGGCCCGTCAGCGCGGAGCGTTCCCGCTGGCGTGGCGGCTGCTGCGGCTGGCCGCCGAACTCGGCGGGCAGGCGGGGGACGTCGTGGTGCGCGGCTACTCGCTGGCCGGCATGGCCGAGACCGGCCGCATCCAGGGCGACTACGAGGCCGTGACCGTGCTGCACGAGCAGCTGCTGGCCGAGGCCCGCAAGCGCGGTGAGGCCCGGCACACCGTGTGGGCCCTGGAGGGCATCGCCCAGATCCACCGCAACACCGGCGGGTACGACCGCGCCTACGCGCTGTTCGAGGAGGCGGCCGGGATAGCCGCCGGTGCCGAGGACCGGCGCGGCCACGCCTGGGCGCTGCGCGGACTCGCGGACATCGTCTCCGTCCGCGACGGCGACACGGAGCGGGCGCTGGAGCTGCTGAGCGAGGCCGAGGTCTCCTGCCGCGCGATGAAGCTGTCCGGGGCGCTCGCCTACAACCACAAGATGCGCGGCAACGTCCTCTACCGCGCCGGGCGTTACGAGCAGGCCCGTACCGTGTACGCGGGCGCGCTCGCCGAGTTCGAGGCCATGGGCGAGCCGCGCGGCACGGCCCTGTCCCGTCTCGGGCTGGTGAAGTCCCTCGCCCGCCTCGGCCGCGACGCGGCCGAAACCGCCGCCGAACTGGATGAGTTGGCCGTCCTGCTGGAGCGCATCGGCCTGCGCCACGCCCACCGGATGGTCGAACAGGCGCGGACGGAACTCGGATTGAGCCCCAGGGCAGAGTCGACGGAGGCCGCGTGATGACCTCGACGGCCCTCGACGCCCCGGCGACCCCGGACACCTCGGCACCGCCGACGGCTGCCCCGGACACCTCGGCACCGCCGGCAGCCCTCGACGTCCGGGCGGCGCCGGACACCTCCACGCCGCTGACGGCTCTCGAGGCGGCGGCGCCCTCGGACGCCGCGGCTTCGCCGACGGCCACCGCGCCTCCGGTGACCGCGACGCACCCGGAGCGGAAGGCCCCGGCGTTCCAGGAGCCCGACGCCGCCCCCGAACCCCCGTCGGCCGCCGCGGAGATCCTGCGGCGCTGCCGTGAACTCGCCGCCCCCGCCCTGGCGGAGGCGACCGGTTCGCTGCACCCCTGGCTCGCCGAGATGGCCGGCTACGCGTTCGGCCGCTGCGAGGTCGGGGGCGCCCCCGCCGACCACGGCCAGGGCAAGGGGGTGCGGCAGGCGCTGGCGGTCCTCGGAGCGCAGATCGTCTCGGGCCCGCCCGAGGCCGGTGTGCCGGGAGCCGTCGCGGTGGAGCTCGTCCACGTCTTCTCGCTGCTCCACGACGACATCATGGACGGCGACGCCCTGCGCCGCGGCCGTCCGGCCGTGTGGAAGGCGTACGGAACCGGGCCGGCCGTCCTGGCCGGCGACGCGCTGTTCGCGCTGGCGGTGCAGACCGTGGCCGTGACGCCCCAAGCGGGCCCCGCGGTGCGCCAGTTGACCTCGGCGCTGGGAGACCTGGTGCACGGCCAGGCCGAGGACCTGCTGTTCGCAGACCGGCCCTGGACCGGACCCGACGCGGTCGGCGTGGCGGAGTACGAGCTCATGGCCGAGCGCAAGACGGGCGCCCTGCTCGGCTGCGCGCTGGCCCTCGGCGCCCGGCTGGCCGGAGCGCCCGAGGCGACCGTGACCGTGCTGGACCGGGCCGGACGCCACCTCGGCGTCGCGTTCCAGATCGCCGACGACGTCCTCGGCATCTGGGGAGATCCGGAGGTCACCGGCAAGCCGGTCCACAGCGACCTCAGGCAGGGGAAGAAGACCCTGCCGGTGCTCGCCGCGCTGGGCGGCGCCGGATACGGAGAACTCGACGAACTCCTCACCGAAGCGCACGCGTTGGACGCCGCCGGAGTCCGCCGCGCGACGGCCCTGATCGAGCGGGCCGGGGGCAGGGCGACGGCCGTGCGCGAGGCGCGCCGCCATCTGGCCGCGGCGGACGCGCTGCTGGCGGAAGCCGCCCTCGTGCCCGGACCCGCGGAGGAACTGCGGACCGTGCTGTCCGCGCTCGCCGACCGGGCGGTCTGAGACCTCCGGGGGCGGAGGTGATGCGACATCGGTCACATGAACCCATTGATCGGCCCGGCCGCGCAACCACCTCATCGCCCCTCACATCTGTCCCATCGGTGCACTGTTGACCACTCCTCGATCACCGAGCAGCAGTCATGCGTAAAGAAATGCCCTCAAAAGCAAGAAAAGGGATCTTTCTTCTTTACATGTACATGACGCATCGGTGAGGGTGGCGCAGCGGAGCCCGACAGCTCCCGCGGCGTTCGACGGCGCCGCGTCCTCAGGCGGCCGGTGATCCCGGCCGCCCCTGTGCAAAGGAACTCAGTGCGTAGACCCCACATACGCCGCGTGGCGATCGCCGTCGCCGTGACGACGGCCGCCACGCTCCCCGGCCCCGCCTTCGCCTCCGCCCCCGACGGTTCCGCCCGGGTGGCGGCCTCGGCCGCGTCCCCCGTGGCCGCCGCCAGGGCGGCCGCGTTCGCGCACGCCTCGGCCACCGGTGTCATTCAGGGCGACACCCTCGAGGCCAAGGACGTCATGACCGACCCGGACGGCAAGCGGCACGTCCGCTTCGTCCGCACCCACCAGGGCCTTCCCGTCCTCGGCGGCGACCTGGTCGTCCACCTCGGCAAGCAGGGCGAGTACCTGGGCGTGACCCGGGCCGCCGACCACACCGTGAAGCCCTCCACCGTCGAGGCGCGGCTGACGCCGGAGCAGGCGGAGCGGAAGGCCGAGGCCGTCGCGCAGGGTGACGCGGGCACCGCGCAGCTCGTCGTGGACGCCCGCGACGGCGCCGCCGACCTCGCCTACCAGGTCGTCGTCACCGACAGCGGCACCACGGAGGCGGGCGGGTCGAGCACGGTCGTCGTGGACGCCCGTACCGGCAAGATTCGCAGCAACACCCCGAACAGCGACGAGTTCATATCGCCGTCCCTGGCCGCCGAGCTGCGCAAGCACGGCGAGAGCGCCACCCCGCAGACCGGCACGGCGCCCGCCGCCGGCCTGTCCGGGCTCACCGGCATCGCCGCCGCGGGCCACTACCCGGCGACCGCCACCGGCAGCGGGGCCTCCCTCTTCGCCGGCAAGGTGGCGCTGAAGACCACCCGCACCGCCCGGACCACCTACGTCCTCAAGGACCCGACCCGGTGGAACACCGAGACCCGGGACGCCAAGGGCCAGGAGCTGGAGTCCTTCGCGCGGGGCAAGGCGTTCACCGACGGTGACAACAAGTGGGGCACCGGCACCACCGCCGCCCGGTCCAGCGCCGCCGTCGACGCCCAGTACGGCATCACCCAGACCCTGGACTTCTACAAGAAGACCTTCGGCCGCAAGGGCATCAAGAACAACAGCGCCGGCGCCCGCGGCATGGTCCACTTCGGCAACAAGGTCGGCAACGCCTTCTGGGACTCGGTCTGCGGCTGCATGCTGTACGGCGACGGCGACGGCCAGGTGTTCAAGAAGCCGCTCGTCGTCCTCGACGTCACCGGCCACGAGCTGACCCACGGGGTCGTCGACGCGACCGCGGCCCTCGAGCCCACCCGCGTCGACGACGACGGCAACCAGTACGGCGAGCCGGGCGCCCTGAACGAGTCGCTCGCCGACATCTTCGGCTCGAACGTCGAGTTCTCGGCGAACAACCCGAAGAACCCGCCGAACTACCTGGTGGGCGAGAAGCTGGGCCTGGCGCAGAAGTTCCTGCGCCGCCTCGACCACCCGTCCCTCGACGTGCTCGAGGAGACGATCGACTACTGGTCGCCCGCCGCGTACGACACCGAGGTGCACGCCGGCTCCGGTGTCTCCTCGCACGCGTTCTACCTGCTCGCCGAGGGCAGCGGCCGCAAGACGATCAACGGCGTGACGTACGACTCGCCGACGTACGACGGTTCCCGCGTGACCGGGATCGGCCGCACCAAGGCCACCGCCGTGTTCTACCGGGCGCTCACCCGCTACATGGTCTCCACGACCGACTTCCACGACGCCCGCAAGGCCACGCTGAAGGCCGCGAGCGACATGTACGGCGCGAACAGCGCCGAGTACAAGGCGGTGGGCGCGGCCTGGGCCGCCGTCAACGTCACGGCCGCCAACACCCCGGCCGCCCGTCGCTGACCAGCGGTCGGGCCGGGAACACGAGGGGGCTCCGCCGGCCGGCGGAGCCCCCTTCGCGTGGCCCGGATCAGTGCTGCTGGGTCTTCTGCGGTGTCGCCTCGCTGGGACGGACGACGACACAGCCCTCGCCCTCCAGCTTCAGCTGCACGGCCTCGCCCGAACCGCCCCGGATCATCGAGCCGATCGACTGCGAGCGGTGCAGCGAGGTGCGCAGCTGCGCCGTCCAGCCGACCACCGCGTCGGTGTCGACGAACACCGGCTGCTGCTGGGAGACGGGAATGACGAGCGGGTTGCCCTCGCATATGAGGCCGAGGCTCCCGTGACCGGTGAAGACGCTGTTGAACAGACCGCCGCCGGTGATGCCCGCGCCCTTCACGGTCTTGATCTCGTACGAGAGCGAGGCGTCGAAGCACAGCACGTTGCGTCCGTTGACCGTGAACACGTCGCTGGGCTCGATGCTCACGATGAAACAGTTCTGCGCCTCGTGCGCGAACCACGCCTCGCCCTGGCCCCGTACGGTCATCAGCGGAAGTCCCTCACCGGTGACCGCCCGCTTGAGCATGCCGCCCACGCCCTGGCCCTTGCGCTCGAACTGGAGATTGCCGCGATAGGCGACCATCGCGCCCTGGCGCGCGAACATCTCGCCCTGGACGGCGTACTTGATGGACTTGGCGTTCTGGACGGTCATGCCCGCCGCGACGGCCGGCTGCACCATGTGGTCACTGGAAAAGAGATCGCTCTTCATGCGGGCATCCTGTCGCGGAGGGTGAGGCTCCGCCAGAGTCGTGTCGATCTTGGGACGAACGGTGACCGAGTCACGACATGCCGAGGGCCGGCCCGGGTCAACCGGACCGGCCCACAGGGGAGTTGTCAGGCCGCGGCCGGAGCCTCGACGTGCGCGTGCAGTCGGTTCAGGACCTCGGCGAGCTGACCCGCGACCTCGGCGTCGTCGACGGGGTGCGTCTCGGCGAAGCGGACCACGGAGCCGGCGACGGAGAGCTTGACGTCCTCCAGCACGGTGCCGCCGGCGATGCCCACGGCCTTGCGGGCCTCGTCCTGCGCCCACACGCCGCCGAACTGGCCGTACGCGGTGCCGACCACGACGACGGGCTTGCCGCCGAAGGCGCCCGCGCCGAACGGACGGGACAGCCAGTCGATGGCGTTCTTCAGGACGGCCGGGATGGTGCCGTTGTACTCGGGCGAGAACAGGAGGAAGGCGTCGGCGGAGCCGGCGGCGGCGCGCAGCTTGGCCGCGGCGGCGGGCACGTCGCCCTCGACGTCGAGGTCCTCGTTGTAGAAGGGGATCTCGGCCAGGCCCTCGAAGAGCTCGACCTCGGCACCCTCAGGGGCGAGCTTCACGGCCGCCTCAGCGAGCTGACGGTTGTGGGAACCGGCGCGCAGGCTGCCGACGAGCGCGAGGATGCGTACGGACATGGAAATCTCCCGGGGGGCTGGAAAGGCTGAAACACTGCCGCAATAAAGCGGACCGAAGTCCGCTTAAGGTCTATCACTGAAGCGGACCGCAGTCCAGTTGTCCCCGGTTGCCGTTACGCTTGCTTCATGTCCCAGCCATATCCGCCGTCCGCCGAGCGGCCGGAATCGTTCGACGAGCCCGTCCTCATGCAGCTCAGCGCCCCCGAGGCCACTCCGCTGCGGGCCGACGCCGCCCGCAATCGCGCCCGGCTGCTGGAGGCCGCTGCACGGCTCGTCGAGGAGCAGGGTGTGGCCAGACTCACGATGGAGGGCGTCGCCTGCGCGGCGGCCGTGGGCAAGGGGACCGTCTTCCGGCGCTTCGGCGACCGCAACGGACTGCTGATGGCGCTGCTCGACCACACCGAGCAGAGTTTCCAGCGCGCCTTCATCAGCGGTCCGGCGCCGCTGGGCCCCGGGGCGCCGGCGGTGGAGCGCCTGCACGCCTTCGGCGGCCAGGCCCTGCGCCTCACCGCCGAACGGCTCGACATGTATCTCGCGGCCGAGCCCGAGTCCACCCGCCGCTTCACCACCGCGCCGTACCGGGTGCGCTTCATGCACGTCTGCATGCTGCTGCGGCAGACCGGCCCCGGTCCCGACACGGACACCGAACTCCTCGCCCAGACCCTGATGGGATACCTGGACCCGGCACTGATCGGCCATCTGACCCGCCAGCGCGGCATGTCCCCGGAACGCCTGGAAGCGGGCTGGCGCGACCTGGTCGACCGCAGCGTGGGCCCCCGTCCCGTCTAGAGCGGACACGCCCGGGGGCGACGGAGAGCCCTTGGATCATGGCCGGTTCGAGGTGCCGCGCCGGGCTGGCGCCCCCGGCCCGGGCGGGCGGACACTGGACGCATGGGGCAACGCCTCGAGGACATGAGCGCACCCGCCCGGCTGGCCGGGCCGGACGAAGGGGTCAGCCACCAGGAGCTGGCCCTGGCCGCCCGCAATCACGGGCTGCCGCTGGAGGCCCTGCGGTACGAGCTCACACCGCCGGGCCTGCACTACGTGCTGACCCACTACGACATCCCCTACGCGGACGAGGCCTCCTGGCGGCTCGTCCTCGGCGGGCGGGTACGGCGTCCGCTGCTGCTCGGCGTCGACGACCTGAAGGCGTATCCCGCGGTCGGACAACGGGTGACGATGGAGTGCGCCGGCAACGGGCGCGCCCTGCTGACCCCCCGGCCGGTGAGCCAGCCCTGGCTCGTGGAGGCGGTCGGCACGGCCGAGTGGACGGGCGTGCCGCTGCGCGTGCTGCTCGCCGAGGCCGGGGTCGAGGCGGATGCGGTGGACGTGGTGTTCGGCGGGGCCGACCACGGCGTGGAACGCGGGGTCGAGCAGGACTACCAGCGGGCCCTTCCCCTGGATGTGGCGCGCGGCGACGAGCCCGAGGTCCTGGTGGCCTACGCGATGAACGGAGCCCCGCTGCCCCCGCAGCACGGTTATCCGCTGCGGCTCGTGGTGCCGGGCTGGTACGGAATGGCGCACGTGAAGTGGCTCCGGGAGATCACCGTGACCAGTGCTCCGTTCCGGGGATTCCAGCAGGACGTCGCCTACCGGCTGCGCCAGGACGCCTCGGACGCGGGCGAGCCGGTCACCCGTATCGCCCCGCGCGCCCTGCTGGCCCCGCCGGGCTTCCCCGACTTCATGTCCAGGGAGCGGGCCGTCAGACCCGGCGACGTCATGCTGACCGGACGCGCCTGGTCGGGATGCGCGCCGGTGACGGGGGTCGAGGTCAGCACCGACGACGGGCGCTCCTGGCATCCCGCCCGGCTGGACCCCGCGGACGGTCACCGCTGGGCCTGGCGCGCCTGGACCTTCACCTGGAGCGCGACCCCCGGCCGGTACGTCCTCAGCGCACGGGCCACCGACGCCGACGGGCACACCCAGCCGCTCGACCAGCCGTGGAACCGGGGCGGCTTCATGAACAACCTGGTCCAGCGGGTTCCGGTCCACTGTCTCGACTGAGGCCGATGGTGCGGGCGGGGCGGACGCACCCGCCCCGCCCGCACCGCACCCAGGTCAGCTGAACGGATCCAGCGTGACGAAGGCCTGCTGCGGATTGCCGTCGTGGACGAGGGACTCGTGGTTCCCGACGTCGTCGAAGGCGAACGCGTAGGCCTTGCCGTCGGCCATCTGCGCGTGGATGGCACGGGCGTACTGGTTGGTGACCCCGTCCTGGTAGAAGTTCGCGGAACTCGTGTCGGGCTGAATGGAGTTGGTCAGCAGCGTGGTGCGGTTGAACCCGGCGCACAGGGTGCGGGAAATGGGGCCGCGCACCAGGTCGTTGGGCGCGTCCAGCCGCTTGTAGCAGCCGAACACGCTGTCCGAGTCGGGCTTCTGGAAGCTGGTGACGACCGCTCCCGAGCTGTTGGTGAAGTTCATGACGCCACCGGAGACGCGCCCGAAGTACTTGGTGTTCGGCTGGTCGGCGAACGGGGTCACCGTCAGCGTCGACGAACCGTACTTCTGCCACACGCGGTTGATGTAGTCGTCCATGACCGTGGCCGGCAGCGCGCCCGCCTCGATGCCGTGCCCCGGGGCGAGCGCCCGCAGCACCGTGCCGTCCGGCCGGGTCTGGACGAGCTTCGCCCAGCCGCCCGGCTGGGCGCGCAGGGCGTTGAAGAAGCCGTTGTAGCCACCGGACTTGAGGTGTCCGGTGTTCTTCGTGGACCCGTCGCCGCCCTTGACCCCGACGGCGTACGGGGCGGAGAACATGTCGACCTGGGTGCTGTTGATCCACAGTCCGGAGTCGTTGAGCGTGTACTCGGACCAGTTGAAGAGGATGTTGCGGTTCGGATCGCTCGGATTCTGGACGGCCGGCTGCACGAGACCGCCGGTCGTCACCCGGAAGTCCAGCTTCTGGCCGAAGGAGAAGTAGAGCCGGCCGGAGAACTTGGGCAGCCGGATCGTCTTCGACTGGCCGTTCGCCGGTCCCGCGATCGAGGCGTCGGGTGCGGGCGTCGGGGGATTGCCGCCCGCAGGCCAGGGGTGGAAGGTGCCGTTCGCGTCGGCCCAGCCCTGCCTGCCCGTCGAGAGTTCGGTGCCGAGGTCGTAGATGTAGACCTGGTCACCGCGGCCCGAGTTGTTCGTGAACGTGAGGGGGATGGTCGCCGGGACCGCGGCCTCGGCGGGCGGGGGCGCGCCGAAGGCGAGCAGTGCCGCCGAGAGGGTTGCCGAGGCCAGTGCCCAGGCCGGCCTTCTGATGGGTACGCGCACTCTCTCTGCCTCCTTGATGTGGGGGTTCAGCGAGGTGGATGAATGCGGACGCGGCTCGTCCGTTTCTTTTGAGAGCGCTCTCAGAGTCGGTCCGGGCGGCGCGCCTGTCAACGCTTCTCACACAATTGGTCCGGTCCAACTCTCAGTGGCCTGAACCCAGTTGCTTTCCGGCTGAGGGTTGACCCCGCCCGCGTCGACTGGTTCAGTGGCTCATCCACTCAGCCACTCGCCCGAAGGGGGAAACGTGGAGGCTCTGCCTCGCGAGACCATCGTGGACGTCCTGGAGGACCGGCTGCGCACGGACATCCTCGACGGTCGTCATCCGGCCGGGAGTTACCTCCCCCCGGAGCGGCGGCTGGCCGACGGGTACGGCGTCACCCGCACCACGCTCAAGCACGCCTTCGGGCGGCTCGTCCAGGCCGGGCTGCTGGAGACCCGCCACGGCGTGGGCACCCGGGTGCGGGACTACGCCCGCTCGGGAGGGGCGGACCTGCTGCCCATGCTCGTGCGCCACGACTCGGGCTGGGTGCGCGAGGTCTTCGAGGTACGGCGCGGAGTGGGCGCGTCGATCGCCGAGCGGGCCGCCGAACGCCGCACCCGCCCGCAGGCGGCCGAGCTGAGCGCGCTGCTCGACGCGGTGCGGGCCGCCCAAGGGGCCGACGCGGTCCAGCTGGCCGACGTGGAGGTGCACCGCGCGCTGGCCCGCGCCACCGGCAACCGCGTGTACGTCCTGCTCACGAACACGCTGTTCAACGCCTACCTGCCGGTCCGCTCCCTGCTCCAGGGGCCCTTCACCGATCCGGAGACCGCCCATCGCAGGCTGGCGCCCGTCGTGGAGGCCGTCACCGCCGGGGACGCCCGCCGGGCCCGGGAGGCGGCCGACTCCTATCTGCGGGACACCGAGCGCATCATGCTGGAGGGGCTCGCATGAGGGGCACGGTGTTCACGGAGACCCTGCTGGGCACGGTCCGCCTCGACGGCGAACCGGGGGAGCGGCGCGTCCGGCTCGACCTGCGCGCCGCCGCCGACCGGGTCCTGCTCCCGCACCGCACCACCCCGGCCCGGCTCACCGGCCGGGTCCGCATCGCCGGACGTGCCGACGACCCGGCCGCCGAGGGCGAGTTGGAGGTCTCCCCGGTCGCCCGGCGGCGCATCCGCTACCGGCTCGCCTTCACCGCCGACGGGCGCCGCCTCACCCTGGACGGCTGGAAGTCGGTGAGTCCCCGCCGGCCCCTCACCTCGATGACCGTCCTGCCCTTCACGCTGTACGACGGGCACACCCGGGTGGGCGAAGGAGTCCTCCGCTTCCCACTGGGCACCGGTCTGCTCCCCTTCCTGCTCGGCTTCCGCTTCCCCCGCCGCGAGGACCCGGGGGCCCACGGCGCCCCGCGATGGAACGGCACCCCGGGCCGTACCGAGGTCTGGTACACCACCCTCACCGACCCGGAGACCGGCACCGGCGTCTGGCTGCACCACGAACTGACCGCACCCGCCGACGGATCCGAACCCTTCGCCCACGGCTGGGCCGCGGTCTTCCCGCGCGCGGGCGAGGTGCGGCACGCCCGCTTCGGCCCCGTTCCCTGGACCCGGCCGGCCGACGGCTTCACCGCCGAAGGCGTGACCTCCTCGGGCGGGCGACTCGAAGGCCGGGCGGGCGACTTCCGGTGGAGCCTCACCGAACGGCCCGAGGACCCGCCCCTGTTCACCTTCCCCCGCTGGTCCTGGCGCCACCCGCTCCTCCCCGCCGCCCAGATGCTGCCGGCCGCACGGGCCACTTACGAAGGCGAACTCTCCTACGACACAACGACGTTGAAGATCAGCGGAGCGCCGGGAGCCTCGGCCCGGATCTACGGGCACGGCAACGCCCAGCGCTGGACCTGGCTGCACGCCGACCTCGGTGACGGCGCGGTCCTGGAGATCGTCGCCGCCGTCTCCACCCGGCCCGCGCTGCGGAGGCTGCCCCCGCTCGTCTTCCTGCGCCTGCGCCGCTCCGGCCGCACCTGGCCCCGGCGCCCCGAGCGCTCCGCGACCGGCCTGCTCGGACTCGGCCGCTTCCGCGCCGACCTCGGCCTGCCCACCTGGACCGTCACCGGACGCACGGCCCTGCGCCGCGTCCGCGTCGACGTCACCCAGCCACCGGAGCGGACCCTCACCCTGGAGTACCGCGACCCGGACGGCGCCCGGGCCGTGTGCCGCAACAGCGAGTCCGCCGACGCCCGGGTCGTCCTGGAGCGCTGGTGGGGCCGCTGGCGCCCGGAAGCCTCCTGGACCCTGGAGGGCACCGCCCACGCGGAGGCGGGGGAACGATGACCGGCGATGGACTCGTCGCCGCCCTCCTCGCCGCCGACGACACCGATACCGACGCCGGCGCATGGCCCGCCCGCGTGCCGCACCGCCTCGACTCCGTGCTCGCCGCCCTGCCCCGCCCGGCGAGCGCCGGGGTACGGGCCGCCGTCGCCGCCGTCGAGACGTACGCCCTGGCGCGCACCGGCAGACGCCTGGCCGCCCTGCACCCGGACGAGCGCGAGGACGTCCTGCGCTCGCTGGCACGGCGCCCCCGGCTCGCCCCGCTCCTCGACCTCCTCAAGGTTCCCGTCCTGCTGGCCGCGGGCACCGAACGAACGGGAGTCCCGCCCGTTCCCGTACCGGCCCCGGCCGATCCGCCCCTCGACTGCACGCCGGCCGAGGAGTGGCCCGCCCGCACCACCGCCGACGCCGTCGTCGTGGGCTCCGGGGCGGGCGGCGCCATGGCCGCACGGACCCTCGCGCGCGCCGGACTGAGCGTCGTCGTCATCGAGGAGGGCCGGCACCACCCGACGGCCTCCTTCGGCCGCCGGGTACCCCTCGACCGGTTCACCGAGCTCTACCGCGACGGCGGTGCCACCGTGGCCCTCGGCAGGCCTCCCGTCCTGCTGCCGACCGGCCGCGCCGTCGGCGGCACCACCGTGGTCAACTCCGGTACCTGCTACCGCACCCCGGACGCCGTGCTCGCCCGCTGGCGGACCACGTTCGGGTTCGAGCTCGCCGAGCGCCTCGGCCCCCTCCTCGACGAGGCCGAACGCACCCTGAACGTGGCACCCCAGCCCCTCGACGTCCTCGGTGCCAACGGGCTGCTCACCCTCGAGGGCGCCCGGCGGCTCGGCTGGAGCGCCGCCCCGCTGCGCCGCAACGCCCCCGGCTGCAAGGGCTCGTGTCAGTGCGTCGTGGGCTGCCCGACCGGTGCCAAACAGAGTGTCCAGCTCTCGGTCCTGCCCGACGCCTGCGCGGCCGGCGCCCGCATCGTCACCGGCGCGCGGGTCCACCGCATCCTGGTGGACCACGACGTGCCGGGCCCGCCCCGCGCCGCCGGGGTCCGGGCGCACCGCCCAGACGGCGGCGAACTGGAGATCCTCAGCCCCCTGGTCGTGACCGCGGCCGGCGCCCTCCAGACCCCGTCCCTGCTGCGCCGCTCGGGCCTCGGCGGACATCCCCGCTTGGGCCGCAACCTCAGCGTGCACCCGGCCACCAGTGTCGCCGGACGCTTCGCGGAACCGGTGACGGCCTGGCGCGGCGTGCTCCAGAGCGTCGGCGTCGAGGAACTGCGCAAGGACGGGATCCTCCTCGAGGCGACCGCGAGCCCGCCCGGCATGAGCAGCTTCGTCCTGCCCGGTCTCGGCCGCGAACTGCGGCGCGAACTGGAGGAGTCGGACCGTCTGGCCACCCTCGGCGCCATGATCGCCGACCGCCCCTCCGGACGGGTCCGGGGCCGCGACCGCACCCTCGTGCGCTACGACCTCGCCCCGCGCGACGGCGACCGCCTGCTGACCGCCGTACGCGCCATGGGCCGCCTGCTCTTCGCCGCCGGGGCGACGGAAGTCCTCACCGGAGTCCCGAAGGCACCCCGCGCGGGTTCGCCCGAGGCGCTCGACGACCTCCTCGCCCGGACCGGGCCCCGCGATCTGCACGTCTCCGCGTTCCACCCGACCGGCACGGTCGCCGCGGGCGGCGATCCGCAGCGGGCTCCCGCGGACCCCGAGGGCAGGCTCCGCGGTGTCCACGGCGTCCTCGTCGCGGACGGTTCGGTCCTGCCGGGCTGCCCCGAGGTCAACCCCCAGCTCAGCATCATGGCCGCGGCCCTGGCGGTCGCCGACGCCTGGCTCGGCGGGACGGGACCCGGGGGCTGATCCGGCGCGCGCCACCCCAATGGGCCCCCGTGGTTCGCCGTGGCCGGACCCGGCACGGAGCATGAGGGAGTCCGTTCGGCAGGAAGCGGACGAGCCCCGTGTCCGGTTCGTCAGGAAGAGGCCAGCCCCATGAGCAGACGTGTTCCCCGCGGCCGGAGCGGATCGTGGCGCGCCGCCGTCCTGCTGTCCGCGATCGCGTGCGGCTCCGCTCTCGTGTCGTGCAGCTCGGACAACGGTGGTGGCGGCAGCAGCACGGCCTCGATCTCCCCGCCGAACACCTCGAACTTCACCGGGTCCGCGCCGTCGGCCATCGCCTCGGCGGCCTCCTCGATCATCGCGTCCGCGTCCGAGCGGGCGTCCTCGGCGGCCGCCTCCGTCTCGGCCCGGGCCTCGGAGTTCGCGGCCTCGGTCGACGCCGACACCGCCCGCGCCTCCGCCACCGCCCAGAAGGAGCTGAAGAACGTCCAGGGCAGCGGCAACGCGACGTCCGAGGTCAGCATGACCGGACTGCCCACGGCGGAGACCGGCGGGCTGCGGGCCGTGCTCGTCACCATCACCAACAAGAGCGGCAAGACGGCCTCGTACGCCGTGCAGGTCGACTTCAAGAACCCCGACGGCAAGGTCGTGGAGACCCGGTACGTCGGCAAGGAGAACCTCGAACCCGGCAAGAAGGCGCAGCCGGTCGTCGTGAGCAGGCAGCCCGCCGAGCCGCAGCTCACCGCGGTGCTGGCCAAGGCCCAGCGCTACTGACCGAGCGTGCGGACGGCTCCGGCGCCGTGACGCCGTCGCCCCGGGGAGCCCGGCCTCCGCGAAGGCCGGGCTCCCCGGGACGCACCCGTGGGGGGAGGACTGAGGGGAGACGGACAGGGGCGGGCGCGCCCGCCCGCGGCGGTCAGGGGTACGAGACCACGGTGGACGGCACGGTGGAGGTCCCCGACGTGGGCGCGCCCGTGTCGTTGACGACGTGCTCGTACTGTCCGTTGCCGCCGAGGGAGACCACCAGCAGGTCGTGGAACTTCACGCCCGGCCTGTTCGGCGCCGCGAATCCGTGGTGCTGGACGATCGTCGGGTCCACGTTGTAGTAGCAGTAGCTGCCCAGGCCCCAGCCCTCGTGCGTGGTCACCGCGTCGCCGACCTTGTAGGCCGCGTACCCCTTGACGCTCCCGTTCTGGATCGCGGCCTGGTTCGGGGCGTCGTACGCCTTCTCGTTCTGGAAGAAGATCGTGCGGCCCCGCTGGCCGTACCACTGCACGTCGTACTTGTTGAAGTGCTCGACGAACAGGCCCGTGGCCAGGACGTCGTCGCCGTTGACGCGGATGCCGTAGTCGGCGCGGTTGGTCTCCCAGCCGACCCCGGTGCCGTGGTCGGCCCGCCAGACCCAGGTGTGGTCGACGATCGTGTGCCGGCTGTTGACGACCATGCTGGTCGTCGCCCGGCCCGCGCCCGCACCGCCGATGCGCACGAAGACGTCCTGCACGGTGGTCGGGTTCGCCGAGTGGTCCGCCGACGCCCCGGCCGGACCGATCTCCAGCAGAGTCCTGGAGTTGACGGGCCCGGCGTCGACGAGGAAGCCGGCCAGCCGGATGCCGTCCACGTCGGCCGTCCTGAGCGCGGTGACGCCGTTGTCCGGGATCAGCGTGGCATAGCCGAGGCCGAGGACCACGGTTCCGGCCCGGTTCACCTCGATCGGCCGGTCCAGGTGGTAGATCCCCGGGGTCAGCAGCAGATGGAGCCCCTGCGCGAGGGCCGCGTTCAAGGTCGCGGCGCTCACCCCGGGCCGCGCCACGTAGAACTGACCGAGCGGCAGCGAGGTGCCGCGCGGGGTGCCGTTCCCCCAGGTCGTGCCGCGCGCGTTGACGCGCTTCTCCGGCAGGAACACCCGGTAGTCGCTGCCGCTCAGATACAGGAACGGCTTCTCCCGGGACACCGGTGTGGTGGCGAGCGTGGTGTACGGCGGGTTCGGGAAGGACTGCGCGGGAGCGCCCTGGACACCCGAGAACACCATGTTCCAGACGGCGTTGACCCAGCCGCCCACCGAACTGTCGCGGGTGTACCACTGCTGCTGCGAGTACGGTCCGACGGAACCGTCGATGCGGCTGTCGGCGATGTAACCGCCGCTGGCCCAGCCGTACCCGTCGGGCGCGAGGTTGAGACCGCCCTTGACGTGCATACGACGGAACGGGGCGGCCTGGGCGACCGCCCACCGGTTGGTGCCGCTGACCGGGCTGAGCGCGAGGTTCTCCGCCGAACGCCAGAAGTTCTGGGTGGCGTTGCCGTTGAACCAGCCCGCGTCGACCGTCACGTCACCGTTGATGGTCGTGTCGTCGGGTGACAGGCCGAGGCCGGCGATCGAGGTGTAGAAGCCGAGCTGGGCGTTGAGCCCGTTGTACGTGCCGGGCTTGAACAGGAACGCGTAGCGGCCGGTGCCGAACTGCGCCGACTCCTGCTGCTTGAAGACCTGGTCGAGCCTGGCCTGGATGCCGGGCGTCGAGGGTCCGAAGACGATGACGTTGGGGCCCAGGTCACCGCCGCCGGGCAGGGGCGCCTGCCGCCGCGCGGACCGTGAGCGCGGGACGGACGCGGCGGCCTCGGCCGCGGACGAGGTGGTCCCGGTGGGGGAGGCGGACGCCGGTGAGGACAGCGCGAGCAGTCCGGGTGCGGCGGCGCCGGCCGCCATCGCTCCGAGGACGGTGCGCCGCGCGACGGGGGAACGGCCGGGCTCCGGGGTGCCTGTGGGGGTCGAAGGCATGGGGGGCGACTCTCCTGGTTCAGGAAGTGAACGATGGGAGGTACGGGGAGCGCTCTCTCGCTGATGCATGCTTCAACGAGGTGAACGAGGCGTCAAGAGTTGTGACCGGAGTCCCGTGCAGGTTCCTTCGGGACGAGGGGAAGTCGGTGCCGGTTCGAGCCGATTCCTCCGCCGATGCGCCTGTCCTCGTCCGGCAAGCGGGCGCCGGCGGCCTCCGCGGTTGTGTTCAAGAGATGGGTACGGAACGCGTTCGTGATCCTTCGTCAACTCCCTTGACACTCACGCGCCGTCGCCCCAACACTCCTCGACGGGAGAGCGCTCTCCCGATTCCTCGGCACATGTGATGGACCGCCCGACCCCCACCGTCCCCATCGACGTGGCAGGAGGTCTCCATGGCACGGAGATCGAAGATCGTCTCAGGAATGCTGATGTCCGGCGCGCTGGTGCTGACCACGCTCGGCCTGACCGGGGTGGCCATGAGCGCCGACCCCGTCTCCGCCCCACCGTCGTCCGCGGTCGGCTCCGGCGCGGTCCACGCCGCGCACGCGATGCCCGTCTCGACGCTGTCCTCACCCGAGGACCCGGACGGCGACGGCTACATCCCGGCGAATCCGCAGGTCACCGGTGTCGTCCCGTCCAAGGCGGAGCCCGCGCACCGCTACTTCCACGAGTTCCAGGCAAACTGCTCGGTGACCCGCACGCGGCCCGACGACCCCATCGTCTATCCCGGTCAGCCGGGCAAGTCCCATGACCACACGTTCCTGGGCAACACCACGACCGACGCCGCCAGCACCACGGCCACGCTCGACGCCGGTTCCACCACGTGCAGGGCGCCGGGCGACAAGTCCGCGTACTGGATGCCGACCCTGCTCAAGGGCGGGACCCCCGTCCTGCCGGTGGGGCCGCAGGTCATCTACTACAAGGCGGGCGTCACCGACTACACCAGCGTCCGGCCCTTCCCCAAGGGGCTGCGCTTCGTGGTCGGCAGCCCGATGCAGTCCGCGGCCGACTTCCGCAACCACCGGGGCTTCGTCGAGGGCTGGGAGTGCGGCAACAGCTACTTCAACGTGGACTTCCCCCAGCAGTGCCCGAACACCGCCGACGTCCAGCTGAACATCCGTTTCCAGGCGCCCAGTTGCTGGGACGGCAAGTATCTGGACACGCCGAACCACCAGAGCCACATGGCGTATCCGGTGGTCAACCCCGGCACCAACAACAACATCTGCCCGGACGACCACCCGGTCGCCCTGCCGATGATCGAGTTCAAGATGGCCTTCCCGGTCAACGGCGACATGTCGCAGGTCAGGCTCTCCAGCGGGGCCGGCTACTCCTTCCACTACGACTTCTTCAACGCGTGGGACGCGCCGACCCTGAAGGCGCTCGTCGACCACTGCGTCATCGGCGGACTCCAGTGCGACGCCCGTGGTTACGACCAGACGCATCCCGAGGCGGGCGCGGCCCTCGGCGTCGACTACCGGCTCCCGTGACCCGACTGTCCAGTCCCGACTGACCCGACCGACCTGACGTGAACAGGCGCGGCGCCGACGAAGGCGGCGTCCGACGCGGCCTGCTCCGACCACCTGACCCGACCCGACCTGACGATCCGACCACCCGACCCGACACGGACGCCCCGCCGGTCCGGCCCGCACCCGGCCGGTGGGGCCGCCGCCCCCCAGGTCGCTGTTCCCCCCACCCGCACCCCACACCCGTACCCGGACGGACACCCATGACCCGATCCCGTACCCGCACCCGGACCACCCCCCACCGCGTCGCGGCGCCTCTCACCGCGGCCCTGCTCGCCGCCGGAGCGCTCGTCCTGCCCGCCCAGCAGGCCCAGGCGGCCGGCGGCGTCGTCAAGGTGACCGGCTCGCAGGGCAACTGGCAGCTCACCGTCGACGGAAACCCGTACCAGATCAAGGGCCTCACCTGGGGGCCGGCCGTCGCCGACGCCGCGCGTTACATGCCGGACCTGAAGTCGATGGGCGTCAACACCGTCCGCACCTGGGGCACCGACGCCTCCAGCAAGCCCCTCTTCGACGCGGCGGCGGCCCAGGGCATCCGCGTGATCGGCGGCTTCTGGCTCCAGCCCGGCGGCGGCCCCGGCAGCGGCGGCTGCGTCAACTACCTCACCGACACCGCCTACAAGAACCAGGTGCTCACCGAGTTCCCGCAGTGGGCCGCCGCGTACAAGGACAACCCCGGCGTCCTGATGTGGGACGTGGGGAACGAGTCCGTGCTCGGACTGCAGAACTGCTACAGCGGCGACGAGCTGGAACGGCAGCGGAACGCCTACACCACGCTGGTCAACGACATCACCAGGAAGATCCACGCCGTCGACCCGAACCACCCCGTCACGTCCACCGACGCGTGGACCGGCGCCTGGCCCTACTACAAGAGGAACGCGCCCGACCTGGACCTGTACGCGGTGAACTCCTACAACGCCGTCTGTGACATCAAGTCGGCCTGGCAGCAGGGCGGTTACACCAAGCCGTACATCGTCACCGAGGCCGGACCCGCGGGCGAGTGGGAGGTGCCGGACGACGCCAACGGCGTCCCCGCCGAACCCACCGACCGGGCGAAGGTCGACGGCTACACCCGGGCCTGGAACTGCGTCACCGGGCACAAGGGCGTCGCGCTCGGCGCCACGATGTTCCACTACGGGACCGAGTACGACTTCGGCGGCATCTGGTTCAACCTGCTGCCCGCGGGGGAGAAGCGGCTGTCGTACTACGCCGTGAAGCGGGCGTACGGCCAGGACACCTCCCGGGACGACACAGCGCCGGTCATCACGGACCTCGCGGTGGAGGGGGACGCGGGCAAGGTGCCGGCCGGGCGCGACCTCACCCTCGCGGTGAAGGCCACCGACCCCGACGGCGATCCGCTCACCTACGAGGTGCTGGACAACAGCATGTATCTCGACCAGAGCAGACAGCTGAACCCGCTGCCCTTCACCGACCTCGGCGGCGGCCGGCTCCGGGTGACCGCGCCGGACCGGCCCGGGGTGTGGAAGTTCTACGTCAAGGTCAAGGACGGCAGGGGCAACGTGGGGGTCGAGACCCGGTCGGTGCGGATCGTGCCGCCGACCCCGAGCGGCACGAACCTCGCGCTCGGCAAGCCGGTCACCGCCTCCTCGTACCAGACCGGCGGCGGCGACTGCCCCTGCACCGCGGCGAACGCCGTCGACGGCAACCCGAACACCCGCTGGGCCAGCGACTGGAGCGACCCCCAGTGGCTCCGGGCCGACCTCGGCTCCCGCACCTCGTTCCGCCATGTGCAACTCGTCTGGGAGACCTCGTACGCCAAGGCCTACACGCTCCAGACCTCGGACGACGGGCAGAACTGGACCACGGTGCGCACGGTCACCGACGGCAACGGCGGCGTCGACGACCTCGACGTCACCGGCACCGGCCGCTACGTACGGGTCAACGGCACGGCCCGCGGCACCGGCTGGGGCTACTCGCTGTACGAGTTCGGGGTCTACAACTGACCCCCGGAAGCGCCGGAGAGCGCTCTCCCATGACGAAGGAGGCTCAACGGGTGGTCAGGACGGACGGCGGGACGGACGGCGAGGCGGAGCGCGAGGCGCTCCTCGGGAAACTCACGCTCCGCGAGAAGGTCCGGCTGCTGACCGGCGCGACCACCTGGCGCACCCGGGCCGAACCGGCCCTGGGGCTGCGGGAGATGGTCCTGTCGGACGGTCCCGCCGGGGTGCGCGGGGAGTCGTGGGACGAGCGTGATCCGGCGCTGCTGCTGCCCTCCGCGTCGGCGCTCGGGGCGCTGTGGGACGAGCGCCTGGTGGAACGCCTCGGCGGGCTGCTCGCCGCCGAGGCGCGCCGCAAGGGCGTCGACGTCGTCCTCGCGCCCACCCTCAACCTCCACCGCACACCGCTCGGCGGACGGCACTTCGAGTGCTACTCCGAGGACCCCGAACTGACCGGCCGCACCGGTGCCGCGCTCGTCAGGGGCATCCAGGCGGGTCAGGTGGCGGCCGCCGCCAAGCACTACGTGGCGAACGACAGCGAGACCGACCGGCTGACCGTCGACGTCCGGGTGTCGGAGCGGGTCCTGCGGGAGGTGTACCTGGCGCCGTTCGAGGCGGCGGTCGCGGCGGGCGTCCGGGTCGTCATGGCCGGGTACAACGGCGTCGGCGGCACCACGATGACCGCGAGCCCCCTGCTCGAGGATCCGCTCAAGCGGGAGTGGGGCTTCGAGGGCGTGGTGGTCTCCGACTGGGGCGCGGTGCGCGGCTGCGAGGAGACCGCCCGCGCCGCCCTGGACCTCGTGATGCCGGGCCCCGACGGCCCCTGGGGCGAGGACCTGGTGCGGGCCGTGGAGGCGGGACGCGTCCCGGCGCGGGCCGTCGACGACAAGGTGCGGCGGCTGCTCCGGCTCGCCGCCGCCTGCGGCGCGCTCGGGGAGCCGCCGAGTGGAGAGTCACCGGGAGGGGAGCCGCCGAGTGGAGAGTCACCGGGAGGGGAGTCGCCGAGAGGGGAGCCGCCGAAGCGGGAGCCGCCCGCCGTCGAGCGGGACGGGGCGCGGGCGCTGCTGCGCGAGGCCGTGTCCGCGAGCACGGTGCTGCTGGAGAACCGCGGGATCCTGCCGTTCGATCCGGCACGGCTGCGCACGGTCGCCGTGATCGGGGCGCACGCCGCCCTGCCGCGCGGTCAGGGCGGGGGCAGCGCGGGGGTGTTCCCCGAGCGGATCGTGACGCCCCTGGACGGCCTCGGGGACGCCCTCGGCGACGGCGTCCGCGTCGTCCATGTGCCCGGTCCCTCGACCGACGCGCCTCCTCCGCCCCTGACCCCGCGGCTGTGCACCGACCCCGTCACCGGCGAGGAAGGCGTACGGCTGCGCGTACGGGACGCGGCCGGACGCGCCCTGTACTCCGGACACCGTCACGGAGGGCGGCAGTTGGAGCCGCCGCTGCCGGCCGGAGCGCACACCGTCGAGATCGAGGCCCTCCTCCTGCCGGACGTCTCGGGGCCGTGGACGCTCGGCGTCGGCGGATTCGGTCGCCTGTGCCTCACGGTCGACGAACACATCGTCATGGAAGGGGAGTTCGGCAAGGACAGCGACGATCCGGCCGTCGTCCATGTGAACCCGCCCGTGCACGGCGTGTCCGTCCCCCTCACCGCCGGACGCGCGGCCCGCGTGGTCGCGCGCCGCGAACTCGCCCCGGGGACCGGCCGGGCCACCGTCGTCACCGCCGCCGCGCCGCGCCCCGACGACGCATCGGCCTTGGCCGCGGCGGTGCGGGCGGCACGGGACGCGGACGCGGTGATCGTGTTCGTCGGCACCACCGAACACGACGAGTCCGAGGGGCGCGACCGGACGGACCTGAGGCTCGGCGGACGCCAGGACGAGCTGGTCCGTGCGCTGACGGACGCCGATCCCCGCGCGGTCGTCGTCGTCAACAGCGGCGGACCCGTCGAACTGCCCTGGCGGGCACGGGCCGGCGCCGTCCTGCTGAGCTGGTTCCCCGGACAGGAGGGCGGCACGGGCCTGGCCGACGTACTCCTCGGCCGGGCCGAACCGGGCGGCCGGCTGCCGACGACCTGGCCGGCCGCCCTCGCCGACGCGCCGGTCACCCGCACCCGGCCCGAGGACGGACACCTCGACTACACCGAGGGCCTGCACGTCGGCCACCGTGCCTGGGCCCGGCACGACCGAGCGCCGGCCTACTGGTTCGGGCACGGACTCGGCTACACCACCTGGTCCTACGAGGAAGTGGAGGTCCCCGCCGGCCTCGTGGCGGGCGAGCCGTTCACCGTGCGGGTCGGGGTGCGCAACACGGGCCCGCGCCGAGGCCGGGAGGTCGTCCAGGTGTACCTCTCCGGACTTCCGGGGGACCCGGACCGACCGGAACGCCGGCTCGCCGGATTCGCGGCCGTGCGGGCCGAGCCGGGGGAACGGGTCACGGCGTCGGTGCGGATACCGTCCCGCGCGCTGCGCCACTGGGACGAGGCCGAGCACGCGTGGCGCACCCGGCCCGGCCCCTACCGCGTGTTCGCCGGCCGCTCCGCGGGAGCCCTGCCGCTCACCGCCGTCGCCCACGTCGGGGGCCCCGGCTGAGTGCCGGGAGTCCGGGGAGAGCGCTCTATCCCGGGGCGGCGCCCGCCCGTTAGGGTGCCGCCATGAGCAGACAGGCTCCCACGCTGGAGGATGTCGCGCGGGTGGCCGGAGTCTCCCGCGCGACCGTGTCCCGGGTCATCAACGGGGTCCGCAACGTCGACCCCGGCATCCAGGAGGTGGTGCGCCGGGCCATCGAGCGGACCGGCTACGCGCCCAACCGGGCCGCCCGGTCGCTGGTGACCCGGCGCAGCCAGACCGTGGCGCTGATCGTCTCCGGCGCGGGGGACACCCCGGGGGAGGAGCAGAACGCCTTCGCCGCGCGGGTCTTCGCGGACCCCTTCTTCGGACGGGTCGTCAGCGGAGTGGTGGGATACCTGCGTCCGCGGTCGATGCATCCGCTGCTGATGTTCGCCGAGTCCGCGGAGACCAGGAGCCAGGTGCTGGCCGACCTCCGGCAGGGCAGCGCGGACGGGGCCCTCGTCGTCTCCACCCACGCCGACGACCCGCTGCCCGCCCTGCTCGCGGACGCGGGGCTGCCCGCCGTCCTGTTCGCCCGGCCGTCGCGTCCGGTGCGGCTCAGTTACGTCGACCTCGCCCATCGCGAGGGAGCCCGGCTCGCCGCCGAACACCTGCTGGAGCGGGGATGCCGGCGGATCGTCACCGTCACCGGGCCGCTCGGCGTGGCCGCGAGCCAGGACCGGCTCGCCGGGTTCCGCGATGCGATGGCGCGCGGCGGACACCCGTACGTGCCCGTCGCCGAGGGCGGGTTCACCCTGGACAGCGGCATGGCGGCGATGTCCGGTCTGCTGGCCGAACACCCGGACGTGGACGGGGTGTTCGCCGCCAACGACCTGATGGCGCAGGGGGTGTGCCAGTTGCTGCGGGAGAAGGGCAGGGCGGTGCCGGACGACGTCGCGGTAGTCGGCTTCGACGACTCCAGCGTGGCCGTCACCTGCCGCCCCCCGCTGACCACGGTGCGCCAGCCCGTGGAGGAGATGGCCGCGGCGATGGCGGCCCTCCTGGACGAGCACAACCGGGGCGTCCGCACCGAACCCACCTCGCTGATCTTCGACCCGGAACTCGTCGTCCGGGCCTCGGCGTAGCCGGTCCCGTCCGCCTCGGCGCACCCCGTCCCGCCGCCGGGGGAGCGCCGGTCGCCGGTCCGTCCGACCGGCCGGAAGATCCGGCCGGGATCCCGCCGGGGCCCCGGGTGGCGGACACTGGAGCGGTCAGGACGCACGAGCACCCGGCCGGTCAGGCGGGCCGGCGACGGAAGGCAGGCGGATGACCCACCCGATCACCGTGGGCGTGGACGGATCACCCGAGAGCAGGGCCGCGCTGGCCTGGGCGGGCCGGGAGGCGGTCCGCCGGGACGTGCCCCTGCGGGTGGTGTACGCCTGGCACTGGCCGCCGCACGACATGGTCGGCGGCGGTGACCGCGAGGACCAGGCGCGCTGGGCCCACCGCATGATCGAGGACGCCGCCCGCACGGTCACCGACCGGCACCCGGGCCTGATCGTGACGGTCGACGTGATCGACTCCGACGACGGCGAGGTGGTGGAGGCGCTCCTCGGCGTCGCCGCCGACACGGGGACCCTGGTCCTCGGGTCCCGCGGATACGGCGCGTTCGTCGGCTTCCTGCTCGGATCCGTCGGGCAGCGGGTGATCGCCGAGGCGCCCTGCCCCGTCGTACTGGTGCGCTCGGAGGACCGGCCCGGGGACGAGGCGGGCGGCCGGGAGATCGTCGTGGGTCATCAGGGCGGCCCCGAGGACGGTGCCTCGGCGCTGCGCTTCGCGTTCGAGACGGCGGCGGCCCGGGGCGCGGCGGTGCGGGCCGTCCGTGCCTGGAGCCTGCCGCCGGTGTTCGCCTACAGCCCCGGATCGCTGAAGATGCTCGACGAGGCCGGCGGACTGGAGCCGTACGAGCGCAAGGCGCTGGAGGAGGCGCTGCGGCCCTGGCGGGAGCGCTTCCCCGAGGTGGCCGTCACCCAGCACATCGAGATGGGCAGCGCCGGGCAGGTGCTGCTGTCGCTCTCCGGCCGGGCCCAGCTGATGGTCGTGGGCCGCCGGGCCGACCGGTCCGCGATGGGCGCGCGCATCGGTTCCGTGGCCCACGCGGTCATGCACCACGCGCCCTGCCCGGTGGCGGTCGTCCCGCACGACTGATCCACCGCCCCCGGGCCGGCTCCGGTCAGTCGTTGCCGGCCCGGGACATCCGCAGGGCGAGGTCCTGGAGCAGGTCGGCGGTCGAGACGTCGGTGCGTCCGGAGTCGTGGAGGTCCGCGAGTTCGGAGAAGAGGAACGCGAAGGCGCCCACCAACGAGATGGCGGCGGGCAGATAGGCGTCGGCGACCGCCTGCCCCGCCTCGGCCGGGCCGGCGTCACCGGGCACCTCGACGCGCGGGAACACCTCCGTGACGAGCGCGCCCAGATTGTTCTCGGCCGCCTCGACCCCGTCCTCCTCGTCCTGGGCGATCCTGCGCACCATGGCGTTGGTCTCGGTGAGCACGCCGATCGCGCGCAGGATGATCTCCGTCTGTTCCATGCGGTGAGCCTAAACGGGCGACGGCCCGCTGTGACCAGGATCTTGGTCTCGGGATGGTAGACAGGGCCCATGAACGACAACTCCCGCTCCCGCCGGGCCCGCACGCGATGACCGCGGGCATCGACACCCCCGACCGCAGGGGCCGCACCGGACTCGACCGGACGGGCCGCGATCTGACCGGCAACCCGCGCGTCAGGATCCGGGACGTGAAACTCCTGTCCTGCCACTGGTACGTGGAGCGCACGACCACCTTCGACCTCCAGCGCACCGACGGGACCTGGAGCACCCAGGAGCGCGAGACCCACGACCGCGGCAACGGCGCCACGCTCCTGCTGTACGACGCCGAGCGGGAGACCGTGCTGCTGACCAGGCAGTTCCGCTACCCCGCGTACGTCAACGGGCACCCGGACGGCATGCTCGTCGAGACGCCCGGCGGTCTGCTCGACGAGGACGACGAGCACCCCGAGGTCGCGGTGCGGCGCGAGGTCATCGAGGAGACCGGGCACACCGTCGGCGAGGTCGAGCACGTCTTCGACATCTACATGAGCCCGGGTTCGGTCACCGAACGGGTGAGCTTCTACGCCGCCTCCTACGGGCCGTCCACGCGCACCCACGAGGGCGGCGGACTCGACGAGGAGGGCGAGGACATCGAGACGGTCGAACTGCCCTTCCGCGAGGCCCTGTCGATGATCCGCACCGGCGAGATCGCGGACGCCAAGACCATCATGCTGCTGCAGTGGGCCGCCCTGGACGGGCCGTTCGCCAAGGCTTGACCTCAAGCGCACTCCAGCGAGCAGACTCCCTTCCGGGTCCGGGGACTTCGGGCCCGAACGGGAGGGATCACCATGCGCTACCGCACGATCGGCACGGATCCGGCCACGCGCCGCGAGGTGAGCGTGCTCGCGCTCGGCGCGATGCTCTTCGGCTCGCTGACCGACGAGAAGACCTCGTTCGCCGTGCTCGACCGCTACGTCGAGGCGGGCGGCACCTTCATCGACACGTCCGACAACTACGCGTACTGGACCGACGGCGGCCAGGGCGGCCACAGCGAGGAACTGCTCGGACGCTGGCGGCGCAGCCGGGGCGTGGGGGACGAGATCGTCCTCGCGACCAAGCTCGGCGCCCGCCCGCTGGCCCCCGGGACCGGCTTCGTCGACAACCGCGAGGGCCTGTCGGCGAAGGCGGTCCGTGAGGCCGCCGACCGGAGCCGGGAACGCCTGGGAGTCGAGAAGATCGACCTGCTGTACGCGCACATAGAGGACCGCTCCGTCGAGGCGGGCGAGACCGTCCAGGCGTTCGCCGAACTGGTCGCGGGGGGCAGTGTCGGACTCCTCGGGGTGAGCAACCACGCCGTCTGGCGCGTGGAGCGGGCCCGCGCCCTGGCCGGGGCGGCCGGACTGCCCGGCTACGAGGTCCTCCAGTACCAGCACAGCCTGCTGCGCCCGCGCTCCGACGTGCCGAGCGGGCTGTTCCCCGAGGGGAACCTCGGCGCCGCGACCGGCGAACTCCTCAGCTATCTGGGGGCGGAGGAGGGCCTGACCCTGGTCGCCTACTCACCGCTGCTGGGCGGCGCCTACGGGCGCCGGGACAAGCCGCTGCCCTCCGACTACGACCACCCGGGGAACACCGCCCGGCTCGCCGTTCTCCGGGACGTGGCGAAGGAGACGGGGGCGACCCTCAACCAGGTCGTGCTGGCCTGGCAGATCGGCGGCGAGCTGCCGGTGATCCCGCTGGCCGGCGCCTCCTCGGTGGCCCAGCTGGAGGAGAACCTGGCCGCCGTGGACCTGGAACTCACCCCGGACCAGCGGGCCCGCCTGGACGCGGCCCACTGAGCCCCGCCCCGCCGAACCCCGGAGCCGACCGCGGCCCGGACCGGGTCCGCAACGTGTCCTCGCCCCCGCGGGGCGGCCGGCGGGTCGTGAGGAGCAGCGCGATGTCGTCGGGGCGCTCGCCCGCCTGCCGGGCCTCGGCGGTGAGCAGGTCGGCGGCGCGGGAGAGGGAGGGGCCGCCTGCCGCGCGGTGCAGCGGGGGGCCCGCCGCGGCCAGGGTGGAGCGCAGGGCCTCGACGCCCTCGTCGATGTCCGTGCCGGGGCGTTCGACCAGGCCGTCCGTGTACAGGGCGAGGACGGCCTCGGGCTCCAGCGTCAGGTCCGTCACGGGGTACTCGGCGTGCGGGTCCACGCCGAGCACCACACCGCCCGGCAGGTCCAGCACCTCGGTGCGGCCGTCGGGATGGCGCAGCAGCGGCTGCGGATGCCCGGCCCGGGCGGCCTGCGCCTCACCGGTCAGCGGGTCCACCCGGACGTAGCAGCAGCTCGCGAACTGGCCCGGGTCGAGGTCGATGAGCAGCCGGTTGGTGCCGCTCATCACCTCGTCGGGCGAGTGGTCCCCGAGGGCGAACGCCCGCACGGCGCTGCGGAGTTGCCCCATGGTGGCGGCGGCCTGGACGCCGTGCCCCTGGACGTCGCCGATGACGAGCGCCAGGCCGTCGCCGGCCTCGACGACGTCGTACCAGTCGCCGCCGACGTCCATGCCGACGGTGCCGGGCAGATAGCGGCCCGCCGTCTGGACGAGGGGGTGCGCGGACAGCCGGTGCGGCAGCAGGGCCTCCTGGAGCCCGCGGGCGAGGGCCGCCTCGTTGTCGTAGCGCCGCGCGCGCTCCAGGGACTGCGCGATCAGACCGGCGAGCGCCGTGAGGACCGTACGTTCCTCGGTGCTGAACCCGCGGGGTCGGTCGAACCCGAGGATGCAGGAGCCGACCGGGCGCCCGGAGGCGATCAGCGGCAGGAAGGCACGGGCGCCGACGGTCGCGTCCAGTGCGACCCCCGGATAGGCGGCGCCCAGCTGCTGCATCGACTCGAAGAACAGCGCCCGGCCGCTGGTGAGCGTCTCGACCCCGGGGAGTTTGGCGTCCAGGCCCACGCCGTCGAAGGGGGCGAGGAACCCCTGCGGGAAGCCGGTCTCCCAGGCCAGGTACAGGCGCCGGTCCTGCAACAGGTAGATGGCCAGGCGGCGGCTGCCGAAGGCCGGCAGCAGCTCGCGCATCACCACCTCCGACACCTGCCGCGCGGTCACCGCCTCCGTCAGCGCGATCGCGAGGACGATGGGCCGGTACTGCGGCGCCGTGCCCGGGACACCGCTGTCGGGCTCCCCGGCGTCGGTCCCCACGGCCTGGGCCGCCTCCACGTCGAACGGTGTGCTCCCGGAGGCCTCGGAGACCCGGCCCAGGGGCGTGATCTTGCAGGTCACACCGCGCGGGCCGGGATAGACGGAGAAGCTCAGCCAGGTGCCCGTCAGATGGCCCGGGGTCGTCTCGGTGCCGCTGCCCAGCGGGCTGCGGGCCCGGAAGTGCACCGGGTCGGGCGACAGCAGGGCGCTGCGCAGATGGTCCTCGTAGGCGGGCTGGTCCATCCAGGGCACCACGTCCCACAGCAGCCGCCCCAGCAGCTCGGCACGCGGGCGGCCGAGGAGCGTGGCGGCCCGGGGATTGGCGTAGGTGATCAGCCCGATCCGGTCGATGGCGAAGACGCCCTCCGGGAGCTGGTCGGCCGCCCCGTCCGCCGCAGGCCCCGGCCCGGGATCCACGAGGGCGCCGCTGACCCGGAAGGGCGGGGTGTCGGTGTCGCCGCCTCCCGCGGTCCACAGTTCGAGGAGGCGCAGTCCGCCGCCGCCGGTGCGGACCGGCAGGGGATGGGGCGGCGGCCGGCCGGCGGCGGTCTCGCGCAGGGCGGCCAGCAGCAGCCGGGGCTCGTCGTGGGCCAGCGCGTCCGCGAAGGCCTCGGGCGTCCCCGCGAAGTCCTCCTGGGGGATCCCGAGGAGCGCCCACAGGGAGTCGTCCGCGATCAGCCCGCCGTCGGCCGGATCCCAGGTGAAACCCCCGACGCACCGGGTGGAGGGGCCGTCGACGGGCGGCCGGGTGCCGAGCGGGTCGGAGTCCCACAGGACCGAGGACCCCGCCTTGTCCAGTCGCGCCAGGGCGGCGCCGAGCTCCGCCGCCACCGCCGTCATCCGGTCGCGGTCCGGCAGGACCTCGGTCGCGTCCGAGGCCGGCGGGCGCAGCACGATCAGGACGCCGTACGCGGTGGAGTCGCCCACCACCGGCACGTAGAGCGAACCGAATTGGAACGGCAGCCCCGCCGCGAGCTGCGGATACCGGCGCATCGTCTCGGTCGGATCGGCGAGCAGTACCTCCACGCCGAGGCGGTGGGCGTCCGCGACCGGGAACGGCCGGTCCACGTGCATGCGCGACCAGGGGCGGAAGAGGGGGCCGGGCAGCCCCGCGAGGACGGCCAGACGCAGCAGTCCGGGCGTCCTGGAGCGCAGATACACGCCCCCCGCGAAGCCGCGGGCGGCCCGGATCGCGTCCGTCACCGCGTCACTGAGCAGGGGGGCCAGGCCGTACGGCGCCTGGTCCTCACGCTCGGCGCTCCCTGTCATCGATCTGCCCTCGTCCGCCCGCCACCAGGGGGGTCAACACAGCAAGAATGCGCCTCTCACGTCGTTCACCGCACCTCGGCGTCCTCCGCGGCACCCGGGGCGGGGCCGTTCCTCCGGTCCGGGTCCGCGGGCGCCGGGCGCCCGGTGACCGGCTCCGACGCGGTGCGTGCGCCGGCCCGGAGCCGGTGGTTCAGGCCCCCGGGCCTGGCCGCAGCCGCTCGGCGGCGACGGCCGCCACGGCCCGCGCCACCGCGCCGAGCGCGGGGAAGTCGAGCTTCCACTGCTGCCAGAACAGCGGGACGTCGACCCATCGGCCGGGTGCCAGCAGGACCAGCCTCCCGGCGCGCAGCAGCGGCTCCGCCTGCACCTCGGGCACCATGCCCCAGCCCAGGCCGGCCGTGATCGCGTCGACGAAGCCCTCCGAGGTGGGGACGTAATGGCGCAGGGTGCTCGCCCCAGGGCCGCCCGCCAGGGCGCGGACGAAGTCGTCCTGGATGTCGTCGGCGCGGTCGAAGGCCACCACCGGGGCGGAGGCGATCCGCTCCCGCAGCGGTGCGCCGGCCGTGGTGCCGAGCCACCGTTCGGCGCAGCCGGGACTCGCCACCGGCAGATAGCGCATCCGACCGAGGGAGCGGACGGAGCAGCCCGCCACCGGTTCGGGGGACGAGGTGACCGCCGCCATGACCGATCCCTCGCGGAGCAGGGCGGCGGTGTGGTCCTCGTCCGCGCGGCGCAGTTCGAAGGCCGGCGGCGGCTCGTCCGGCACCCGGGAGAGCGCCGCCAGGAACCAGGTGGCCAGCGAGTCGGCGTTCACCGCGATGGACAGCCGGGTGGGTTCACCGGATCCGGGCATGCCGAGCTCGGCATGGGTGTCGCGCTCCAGTCGGGCGAGCCGGCGGGCGAAGCGCACGAGGATCTCGCCGGACTCGGTGGGGCGCACCGGCTTGGTACGGGTGAGCAGGACCCGGCCCGTGCGCTGTTCGAGCGCCTTGATCCGCTGGCTCACCGCCGAGGGCGTCACCCGCAGCGAGGAGGCCGCCGCGTCGAAGGTGCCCTCGTCGACCGCCGCGAGCAGGGTGCGCACCTGGTCGAGGGGGAGTTCCGTCATCACGGCGGCTAACGATACTGAAGAATCTTTAGCTGTACTCCGGACGGTCCGCTTCCTAACGTCGACGTCATGACAGACGCTCTCACCGCGGCGGCCGCGGGATTCGGTGCCGGCCTCTCCCTCATCGTCGCCATCGGCGCGCAGAACGCCTTCGTGCTGCGCCAGGGCGTCCGCCGGGACGCGGTCCTCGCCGTGGTGGGCATCTGCGCCCTGTCCGACGCGCTGCTCATCGCGCTCGGGGTCGGCGGGGTCGGCGCGGTGGTGGTGGCCTGGCCCGCCGCGCTCACCGCGGTCGGACTGACCGGCGGCTGCTTCCTCGTGGTGTACGGGGTTCTCGCCGCCCGGCGGGTCCTCAGGCCGGCGGCGCTGCGGCCGGCCGACGGGACGCCGGGCTCCTGGCGCCGGGCCGTCCTGACCTGCCTCGCCCTTACCTGGCTCAACCCGCACGTCTACCTCGACACCGTGTTCCTGCTCGGCTCCCTGGCAGCCGGCCGGGGATCGCTGCGCTGGACGTTCGGCCTCGGAGCGGCGCTCGCCAGCCTGTGCTGGTTCGCGGCCCTCGGGTTCGGCGCCCGGCTGCTCGGCCGCCTCCTCGCGCGGCCCGCCTCCTGGCGCGTGCTCGACGGCCTGGTCGCGACGACCATGATCGCGACGGGGGTCACCCTGATCGCGGGCGCCTGAGCCCTCGTACGGAGCCCCGCCCGCCCCGCGTCCGGTACCCGACATTCCGTAGGCCGCGTATCAATCCTGTCCCCCGGGGGGCACAAGCCGTCCGCGCTCGGTCATAGTGATCCCCGAATCGAAAGATGTATCGAGCAACCAGGATGAGCGTGGACACGAGCCAGAGCAGTACGGACAGCGGCGCCGCGGCCCCCGGTGGCGACGCGGAGGCCGGTGGGGGCGCGGCCCCCGGCGGTGGTGCGGAGCCCGAGCGGCCCGCTCGCTCCGGATGGCGCCGCTGGGCCATGGACACCCGGCCGCTGCGCCGCCCCGCGTACCGCCGGCTGTGGACGTCGACCGCCGTCACGTCCGTCGGCAGCCAGCTCACCGCCGTCGCCGTGCCGAAGCAGATCTACGACATCACCGGATCCTCGGCCTGGGTCGGTTACGCGAGCCTCGCCGGTCTGGTGCCCCTGGTCGTGTTCGCCCTGTGGGGCGGCGCGATCGCCGACAGCATGGACCGCCGCAAGCTGCTCCTCGTCACCAACACCGGCATAGCCGTCACCTCGCTCCTCTTCTGGGCCCAGGCCGTCACCGGACTGGACTCGGTGCCCGTCCTGATGCTCCTGCTCGCCCTGCAGCAGGCGTTCTTCGGACTCAACTCCCCGGCCCGCAGCGCGTCCATCGCCCGGCTCGTCCCCGCCGACGAACTGCCCGCCGCCAACGCGCTCGGCGCGACCGTCATGCAGACCGGCTCGGTGGCCGGGCCGATGCTCGCCGGCGCCCTCATCCCCCTCATCGGACTGCCCGAGCTCTACCTCATCGACGCCGTCGCCCTGTGCGTCACCGTGTGGGCCGTCCTGCGGCTCCCCGCGCTGCCGCCCCTGAGCGGCAAGGCCGCCCAGGGCGCGGGGCTGCGCCAAGTGGTGGCCGGCTTCCGCTACATCGCCCTGCACAAGGTGCTGCTCCTGTCCTTCCTCGCCGACATCATCGCCATGGTCCTCGGCATGCCCCGCGCCCTGTTCCCGCAGCTCGCCGCCGAGACCTACGCCCCCTACGGCGAAGGGCTCGCGCTCGGGCTCCTGTTCGCGGCGATCCCCATCGGCGCGGTCCTCGGCGGACTCCTGTCCGGCACCTTCTCCCGCGCCCGCCGGCACGGCCTGATGGTGATCGTCTCCGTCGCCGCCTGGGGCGCGGCCATCGCCGGGTTCGGGCTCAGCTCCAGCCTGTGGGTCGCCGTGGCCTTCCTCGCGGTGGCCGGGGTCGCCGACATGGTCTCCATGGTCTTCCGCGGCGCGATCCTGCTCTCCGCCGCCACCGACGAGATGCGCGGACGGCTCCAGGGCGTCTTCACCGTCGTCGTCGTGGGCGGTCCCCGCGTGGCCGACGTCCTGCACGGAACGGCCGGTTCGGCCTTCGGCGCACCCGCCGCGGTCGCCGGCGGAGGGCTGCTGGTGATCGCCGCGGTGCTTGTGCTCGCTTTTGTCTCACCGGCCTTGAGGCGTTACACAATCTGAATCTGAAAAACGACCTTGGTGGTTCTAGAGTGACCGCCATGGTGGACACGCGGCCTACGTCGGCCTTCCACGCGCAGAACATCAGCGCGGACAGCACCGCCCGTCTGGTGGGCGCCCTCGACGCCCAGGACGTCAACGACGGTGTGCAGCGCCTGCGTTCATGGGCGCACGCGGCACTGGCCGTACGGCCCGGGGAACGGGCGCTGGACATCGGCGCGGGCACCGGCTCGCAGACCCGGCGGCTCGCGGCGGCCGTGGGTCCCCGCGGCCGGGTGCTCGGGATCGAGCCCAACCCCGGACTGCGCGCGGTCGCCGAGCAGCGCGGCACCTCGGAACAGAGCGCCGCGCGCTTCGCCGACGCGGACGCCCTCGCGCTGCCGCTGCCCGACGCCACGGTCGACGTCGTGTGGTGCGAGCGGGTGCTCCAGCACCTCGCCGAGCCGGAGAAGGCGGTCTTCGAGATCGCGCGTGTGCTGCGCCCCGGCGGGCGGGTCGCCCTCCTGGACACCGACTGGGCGACCACCATCCTGCACCCCGGGGACCCCGAGACGATCGCCGCGATCACCACCGGCGCGCTGTCCGCGGCCGCCGACCCCTACTCCGGACGCAAGCTCGTGGGACGGCTCGCGGCCGCCGGTCTCGTGATCGACGACCGTGGCTCGCAGGCTCTGCTCCAGGACCACAAGTCGGTCGCCTGGCCGCTCATCCGCATGCTGGGCGATTCCGCCGTCAACCGCGGGCTCATCGGCGAGGCGCAGCGCGACCGTCTCTACGAGGACCTGACGGAGGCCGCGCGCCAGGGTGGCCTGCACATGTCCGTGACGATGTTCGGAGCGGTGGCCCACCGCCCCGCCTGACCGGACCACGGCCACCGCTGCGGCCGCGGCTCGCGGCGCCGCGCCCGGATGACCGGGCCCGGACCGCCGGGCCCGACGGATCAGCGGGGCTCGCTGGGCACCGTGAGGCCCGGCCGACCGGGGCCGGCGCTCCGATCGGCCGGGCCTCCGGCCCCCGCCGGGCGCTCCGATCGGACAGGGCCAGGATCACGGCGTAGCGCCCGGATTGAACCGGAATACAATGGAATGGCCGTCGCTGACGGGCTAGTACGCAGATTTCCCCTCGCATTGGGGGTACGCGAACACCATGTACACCGCGAGCCAAGATCTGATCGCAGCAAGTTCATCGCTGAACGCGGGCGCCGCCTTCATCGGCGGCCTCATCATCGCCGGTGCCCTCGTCTGGGCCGTCCGGATGGGTATCCGGGTACGCAACCTGGAGTCGCGCCCGCCCACGGCGGAGGAGCAGCCGAGGCTGCCCGCGACCGGGGCGGTGCACGAGGAACGCGAGATGCGGGAGCCGGACGAGATGCCGCACGCCGCGGACGAGAGCGAACGGCTGATGCCGTACAACATCCATTCGTCGAGCACGAAACACGCCGACGACCAGCACCGCAAGCGCTGGCAACCGGGATCCAGCGGGTCCTTCGGCAGCGGCGGACCCGGTAGGACCTGAACCTGACCGGGCCCCGAAGGAGCCGACCGCGCGAGCGGCCGGCTCCTCCGCGTGCCCGCTTCCTCCGCGTGCCCGCTTCCTCCGCATGCCCGCTTCCTCCGCCTGCCCGGCCCTAGGGCAGATCGGCCGCGGAGTCCTCGGGAGCGAGGTCGGGACGCAGTCGCAGCCATGACGGCTGGCGGAGCAGTCCGGCCCGGGTCCGGGTGCTGTAGCGGACTTCGCCCACCAGCCGGGGCAGCACCCAGCGGGCCTCGGCCGCCCGCGGAAGGGTGTCGAAGGGGCAGCGACCCGTCTCGGCGGCCCGCAGCAGCCGGGCGAGTTCGGCGCGCTCCGCCGCGCTCCAGCCGGTGCCCACGCTGCCGACGTAGCGCAGCCTTCCTTGGTCGCGCTGGCCCACGAGCACGGCGCCGGGCAGTCCCGACAGCCGTCCCCGGCCCGGGACCCAGCCGCCGACCAGCACGTCGACGGTCCTCAGGTTGCGGATCTTGATCCAGGACCGGGAGCGCACCCCGGGCTCGTACACCGAGTCGAGCCGTTTGCAGACCAGCCCCTCCAGACCGCTCGCCCGTGTCGCGCGCAGGGCCTCCTCACCATGTCCCACGAGTGCTGTCGGCGTGGACCAGAACGGGCCCTCCAGCGCGAGGCTCTCCAGCGTCCGCCGCCGCCACGCGTAGCCGCGGCCCGTGAGATCGCCGTCCAAGTGCATGACGTCGAACAGCACCAGATGGGCGGGAGCCTGGCGCGCGCGCCGGGCGGCCCGGCCGGGCGAGCGGGCGAGGCCCATCCGGGACTGGAGCAGCTGGAAGTCGCCCCGGCCCCGCTCGTCCAGGACGAGCACCTCGCCGTCCAGGACCGCCGCCGTCGTGCCGAGCGCGCCCCCGAGGGCACCGAGTTCCGGATAGGCGGCCGTGATGTCCTCCCCGGAACGGGCCCGCAGCGTCACCGAGCCGTCCCCCGGCAGATACACCACGGCACGCTGACCGTCCTGCTTCGTCTCGTACGCCCAGCGCAGGTCCTGGTCCGGGGCCGGCAGGGTTCCGGGCGTCGCGAGCATGGGCGCGACCAGCGGGAGGTTCGGCAGTCTCACACTCCCTGTCTCGACCCACCACCCCGGGCACACGCTTCCTGGGCCCACGTTTCGCCTGATCGGAGGCGCCGACGTGCTGCCGGGCGGGCGGGGTCTCCCCGAAACCTAGCCCTCCAGTGCCTGGGCGATCAGTGTCTGGAGGTACAGCCCTCGGTGGGCGTCGATGGGGCCGGGGGTGCCCGTGCGGACGGCGGTGGCGAACTCGTGGCGGAGTACCGGCCAGGACTCCTCGTGGTCGAGGGCTCCGGCGTCGAGGACCAGCTCCGGGTGCCGGCCGAACAGTTCGACCCGGGTGATCCCGTGCTCCACCTCGACCGAGCCCGAAAGGGAGGCCTGGCTCACGGCGCCGCTCTCGTGCTCACAGGTGAGTTCGAGCCAGCGGCGCGGATCCCCGGCGCCGCGCACCCGGACGACCGGCCCGAGGGCCGCGTCCAGCAGGTCCAGAAGGTGCGGTCCGAGGTCCAGAAGCGCGCCGTGCTCCAGGCGCCAGGGGGTCGCGAACGGACCGCCGAGGAACGCGCCGCTGATCCCGCAGGAGCGCGCGCCCGAGACGTCCAGGGTCCGCGCCGTCGCGAGGAACCGTCGGACGGCCGGGTGGTAGCGGTTCGTCAGGACGAGCTGGGAGACCACGCCCGCGGCGTCGATCGCGTCCACGAGCCCCCGTGCCGCGGCCAGGCCGAGCGCGAGCGGCTTCTCCAGGAGCAGGGCCTTGCCCGCCCGGGCGGCCCGGACGGCGAGTTCGGCCTGCACCGCCGGAGGGACCGAGAAGGCCACCGCCTCGCAGCCGTCGAGCAGTTCCTCGAACGTCGCGGCGACCGCCGCGCCGTACGGGGCGGCCGTCTCGCGGGCGGCCTCCGGCCGGCGCGCCCACACCGACGTCAGCACCGTCTCGGGTCCGGCGGCGAGCACCCGGGCGTGCACGGCCCGCGCCCAGGGGCCCGCACCGACGAGGCCCACCCGGACGGGGGCGTGGTTCCAGCTGGGCGAGGTGGTGGTCACTGCGTCTCCTTCGCGCTGTACGGTCCTGACACGCCGTGGGGCCGGACGTCCCGGCCAGGAGGAACGGCCGCCGGACGCCGGATCCCCGGACGTGTGGACAGACTTCACCACGGCACCCCGGTGTTCGGCCAGGAAGGCCCCCGCTCCGCACGTCCCGGGCGTGCGGAGCGCGCAGATCCGGCGCTCGAACACCAAAAGCGCGCCTCTGTCGGTCCCGGCCCGCCGCGCGCCATCATGCCGGACATGGATCCCACACAGGACAAAGCAGGCTTCGGGGGCGGTACGGGCCTGTCCGCGCTGCCGGAGGACTGGGAGCGGTGTCTCGCCGTGGCCGCCCATCCGGACGACATCGAGTACGGAACGGCCTGCGCCGTCGCACGCTGGACCGCGCAGGGCAAGCGGGTGAGCTATCTCCTGGCCACCCGGGGAGAGGCCGGTATCGACGGAGTGCCCCCGGACCGGGCGGCACCGCTGCGCGAGGCCGAGGAGCGGGCCGGCGCCCGCCAGGTCGGCGTCGAGACCGTCGAGTTCCTCGACCACCGCGACGGGGTCGTCGAGTACGGGCTCGGGCTGCGCCGGGAGATCGTGCGCGCGATGCGCCGGCACCGGCCCGAGATCGTGGTGTCCGGCGCGTTCACGGTACGGATGATCGGAGGCATGACCAACCAGGCGGACCACCGGGCCGTGGGCCTCGCCGCCCTCGACGCGGCGCGCGACGCGGGAAACCGCTGGATCTTCCCCGAACTCGCCGACGAGGGCCTCGAACCCTGGAACGGTATTCGGATGGTGTGCTTCGCCGGGGCGGAACAGCCCACCCACGGCGTCGACGTCACGGGCGAACCCCTCGAACGCGGCATCGCCTCCCTCGAGGCGCACGCCGAGTACACCAAGGGCCTCGGTGAAGGCGCCTTCGAACCGCGGCCGTTCCTGACCTGGATGTCCGGGATGGGCGGCGCCGCGCTCGGCGTCGAGTCCGCCGTCCTGTTCGACGTCCACCAGCTCGTCCCGGACGGTCCGCCGCCCTGGGTGTGAGCGCTCCGGGCCCGGCCGCCGGGACCGGGCCCGGCCGCCGCGCGGGCGCGGACCCGGTCCCGGCGGCGGCCCGGCTCCGGCGGCGGCGACCGCCGCGCGCGGAAGGCGACTTGACCTGATCGTGGGCGTCCGGACGAGGCGGGACTCATAGGCTGTGCGCGAGTGATCACCGTCGAAACCGGAGGAGCGAACGTGACACCACGCCCGCACGAGGCCGCCCGACGCACAACCGTCCTTCGCCGCGAAGCCGTCACCGCGGCCGTCCCCGTCGCGCTCGCCGCCCTGCTCGCGGCGGCCGGACCCGCCACGGCGGCCGGGACCGTGGGCGCCCCCGGCGCGGGAGACCCGTACTTCCCCCTCTCGGGCAACGGCGGCTACGACGTCCACCACTACGGTCTGACGCTCGGTTACGACCCGCACAGCCGCCACCTCGACGGCACGGCGGTCCTCACCGCCAGAGCCACCCAGCGGCTGACCCGCTTCGACCTCGACCTCAGCGGGCTGAAGGTCACCGGCGTCACCGTCGACCACACCAAGGCGGACTTCCGGCGCGACGGCCGGGAACTCGTCGTCACCCCGCGGAAGGCACTCCGCAAGGGCCAGGAGTTCCGGGTCACCGTCACCTACTCCGGCACCCCGAAGCCGGTCACCGACCCCGACGGCTCCCTCGACGGCTGGATCCCCACGGACGACGGAGCGTTCGTCGCGGGCGAGCCCCAGGGCGCGATGACATGGTTCCCGGCCAACAGCCATCCCACGGACAAGGCGTCGTACGACTTCACGCTGACCGTCCCGAAGGGGAGCACCGCCGTCGCCAACGGCGTCCTGCTCGGGCAGCGCACCGCGGACGGCCGGACCACCTTCCGCTGGCGGCAGGCCGAGCCGATGGCGGCCTACCTCGCCACGGCCACCGTCGGAACGTTCAAGGTCGAGCGGTACACCACCCGCGACGGCATCGAGGTCTACAACGCCGTCGACCCGCGCGAGGCGGCCGCCGCCGCGCCGGTCGTGAAGAAGCTGCCGTCCGTGCTCGCCTGGGAGAGCAAGCTCTTCGGCCCCTACCCCTTCCGGGCGGCCGGGGCGATCGTCGACCGGGCCCCGCAGGTCGGCTACGCCCTGGAGACCCAGACCCGGCCCGTGTACGACTCCGCGCCCGACCTCGACACCCTCGTCCACGAGAGCGCCCACCAGTGGTTCGGCGACTCCGTCACCCTGACCCGGTGGAAGGACATCTGGCTCAACGAGGGCTTCGCCACCTACGCCGAGTGGCTGTACGCCGAGCAGCACGGCGGCAAGAGCGCGCAGAAGGCGTTCGACGCGCTGTACGCCACCCCGGCGGGCAAGGACCTGTGGGCGTTCCCGCCCGGTGATCCCGGCAGCGGCGAGCACATCTTCGAGACGCCGGTCTACGCCCGCGGGGCCATGGTCCTGCACAAGCTGCGCACGGCCGTCGGCGATCCCGTCTTCTTCCGCGTCCTGCGCACCTGGGCCGCCGTCCACCGCGAGGGGCACGGCACGACGGCCCAGTTCATCCGTCTGTCCGAGCGGGAGTCGGGCAAGGACCTCACGTCCCTCTTTCACACCTGGCTGTTCACGGCCGGGAAGCCCGCCTCTTCCTGAGGCGCGCTTCCCGGCCGGTGCTGCGGCCGGCTCAGACCGGCCGCAGCCACACCGTCGCCAGCGGCGGCAGCGTCAGCTCGATGCTGGTCGGGCGGCCGTGCGTCCCGATCGCCTCTGCCTTGACGGGCTCGGGGTGGATGACGTCGCTGCCGCCGTAGCGGAGGCTGTCCGTGTTGAGGACCTCCTGCCAGGCGGGGACGTCCTCGGGGACGCCGAGGCGGTAGCCGTGGCGGACGGCGGGGGAGAAGTTGGAGACGGCCAGCAGCGGGGTGCCGTCGGCGGCGTGACGCAGGAAGGCGAGGACGTTGTCGTCCGCGGCGTCGCCGACGACCCACGTGAAGCCGGACGGGTCCGTGTCGCGTTCCCACAGGGCGGGTTCGCCGCGGTAGAGGGTGTTGAGGTCGCGCACCAGATCCTGCACCCCGCGGTGGTCCTCCGCGGCGCAGTACGCGGGGTCGAGGAGCCACCACTCGGGCCCCTCGGCCTCCTTCCATTCCCCGCCCTGGGCGAACTCCTGCCCCATGAAGAGGAGTTGCTTGCCGGGGTGGGCCCACATGAAGCCGAGGTAGGCGCGGGCGTTGGCGCGCCGCTGCCACCAGTCGCCGGGCATCTTGGAGACGAGGGCCTGCTTGCCGTGCACGACCTCGTCGTGGGAGATCGGGAGGACGTAGTTCTCGCTGTAGGCGTACACCATCGAGAAGGTCATCTCGTTGTGGTGGTACTTGCGGTGGACCGGCTCGTGCTGCATGTACTCCAGGGAGTCGTGCATCCAGCCCATGTTCCACTTGAGCCCGAAGCCGAGCCCTCCGTCGGACGTCGGACGCGTGACGCCTTCCCAGGCGGTGGACTCCTCGGCGATCGTGACGACCCCGGGGTTGCGGCGGTAGACGGTCGCGTTCATCTCCTGGAGGAACGCGACCGCGTCGGGGTTGTCCCGCCCGCCGAACTCGTTGGGGGCCCACTGGCCCTCTTCGCGGGAGTAGTCGAGGTAGAGCATGGAGGCGACGGCGTCGACCCGCAGGCCGTCGATGTGGAACTCCTCGCACCAGTAGGTGGCGTTGGCGACGAGGAAGTTGCGGACCTCGCGGCGGCCGTAGTCGAACTCCAGGGTGCCCCAGTCGGGGTGGTGGGAGCGGCGCGGGTCGGCGTGCTCAGTCGTCCGGGGTGCCGAGGCGGGCGGTGGGGGCGTAGAAGCCGGTGACCTGGTAGCCCCAGGAGCCGCCGAAGGGGTGCTCGGCGACCGGCATCAGCTGCACATGGGTGAAGCCGAGGTCGCTCGCGTACGCGGGCAGCTGGTCGGCGAGTTCACGGTAGGTCAGACCGGGCCGCCAGGAGGGCAGATGCACCTCGTACACGGAGAACGGCGACGCGTGCAGGGGACGGCGCCCCGCCCGCTCCTTCATCCACTTCGTGTCCTGCCAGGTGTACGCCGACCGCGTCACGACCGACGAGGTCGCCGGAGGCACCTCGGTGCGGCGGGCCATCGGGTCGGCGCGCAGGGTGCGGGACCCGTCGGGGCGGGTGATGTCGAACTTGTAGAGCGTCCCCTCGCCCATACCGGGCAGGAACACCTCCCACACGCCGGACGATCCGAGCGAACGCATCGGGAACCCGGCGCTGCCGTCCCAGTGGCAGAAGTCCCCGCAGACCCGGACCCCCTGGGCGTTGGGAGCCCACACGGTGAAGCGGGTTCCCTCCACCCCGTCGTGGGTCATCGGCTCGGCGCCCAGGGCCCGCCACAGCTCCTCGTGCCGGCCCTCGCCGATCAGATGCAGGTCGAACTCGCCGAGCGCGGGCAGGAACCGGTAGGGGTCCTCGGTCTCGAACTCGGTGCCGTCGTACGTGACGACCAGGGTGTACGCGGGAATCGTGTCGCAGGACAGGACGGAGCCGAAGAACCCGTCCCCGAGGTCGTCCAGCGCCGTACGGTTCCCGTCCACGACCACCGCCACCCCCCGCGCGTGCGGCCGCAGCGCCCGGATCACCACTCCGCCCGGCACCGGATGGGCACCGAGCACCGCGTGCGGATCGTGATGGGCGCCGGACAGCAGCCGCCCCCGGTCCGTGGGGTCCAGCGCGGCGGGCTGCGCGGACGGGGCGGCGGGCTTGGCCCGTCGTACGCGGGTGGATGCGGTGCGGGTCACGGCTTGGCCTCTCGGGGTGGGTTGGTGGGGGTGGTCGTCAGGACCGCGGTGGCCGATCGGTGATCGGTGGTCAGGGGCGATCGGCGAGCCGTCCGACCGCCGCCATGGGGACGGGCAGCCAGTCCGGCCGGTGCCGTGCCTCGTAGAGCACTTCGTACACGGCACGGTCCGTCTCGTAGGCGCGCAGCAGTTCCGGTTCCTCCCGCGGGTCCCAGGCCGCGGCGTCGGCGTAGCCCGCGCAGAAGGCCTCGCGGCAGCGCTCCGCCCACTCGGGACGCCAGGGCTGCCGGGAGCGGGCCGCGTAGTCGAAGGACCGCAGCATGCCCGCGACATCGCGTACGGGCGACTGGACACGCCGACGTTCGCTGATCGGGCGGGCCGGTTCACCCTCGAAGTCGATCACCGACCAGCGGCGCCCGGCGCGCAGGACCTGGCCGAGATGGAGGTCGCCGTGGATGCGCTGGGCCGGGCGGACCGCCGCGTCCAGGGCGGCCAGCGCGTCGAACGCCGACCGCAACCCGGCCGTGTGCGGGCGCAGTTCGGGGACGGAGCGCGCGGCTGCGTCGAGCCGCTCGTGCATCGCCTCGGCGAGCCGGCGGTTGCTGTCCGGGCTCGGCGTGTCCACGGGGAAGGCCGTTGCCAGGGCCAGGTGCACCTCGGCGGTCGCGCGCCCCAGTTCGAACGCCTCGCCCGTGAAGTCCTGCCGCGAGCCGAGGGACTCGAGCGCCAGGGCCCAGCCGTCGGCGGCGCCGCGCAGATACGGCTGGAGGACGCCGAGGGTCGCCTCCTGCGGCTGCGTCGTACGGAACCACGCGGCCGGCGGAGGGACGCGGTCGCAGCCCTGCCGGGCCAGGGCGCGCGGGACCTCCAGGTCCGGGTTGATGCCGGGCTGCACGCGCCGGAAGACCTTCAGTATGAACGCGTCCCCGTAGACCAGGGACGTGTTGGACTGCTCGGCGTCGAGGAGGCGCGGCGCGAGACCGGAGGGCACCGTCACCGCGGGATCGGCCTCGAACAGCAGCGGACCCGCCGTACCCGAACGGCGCAGCCGCTCCAGGAGCAGTCCGGCGGCCTTCGGGTCGTGGAAGGCGTCGTACACGGTCAGCCCGGCCAGCGGACCGGTCTGCACCCGGCCGATGACGGCGGGGGCGAGCCGCGGCGGCAGGACCTCCCGCACACCGAGCAGCAGTTGGTAGCAGTCCTCGGCCGCGGGCGAGTCCGCGCTGCCGTGCGAGGGCGGCCCGAGGTGCTCGGTGCGGACCAGCAGATGCAGACAGCCGGGGTACAGCTCGGTCGTCGACAGCAGTGTCACATCCGCCACGGGCCTGCCCTTGCCCGCGAACCAGCGCTGCCGGGGCAGCCAGTCCCGCAGCAGTTCGGCCAGCGGGGTGAGCAGCGGTGCGGTGTCGAGGCCGCTCGGACGCAGCAGAGCGGTGTCCGGCATGACGGCACGTCCTTTCAGGGGCGGGCGGGCTGTCGAGGGGGACGCGTTCACGGTCGCTTCGGGGCGACGGGCGCGACCGCGGGGCGCAGGCGGAACCAGTGCCGATGGCCGGGAAGCGGACGCCGCCGATGAGTTCGACGGGGTGCCTGCCGTTGAACTCGCGCAGGTCGAGTTCGGTGGGCTGGGCGAAGCGGGAGAAATTGTGCACGCACAGGACGAGGTCGTCCTTGTACTCCCGCAGGAAGGCGAGGACGGCGGGGTTGGTGGAGTGCAGTTCGGTGTAGGTGCCGAGTCCGAAGGCCTTGTTCTGTTTGCGGATCTCGATCATGCGGCGGGTCCAGTGCAGCAGGGAGGACGGCGAGGACATGGAGGCC
>NZ_JNZD01000001.1 GCF_000725495.1 Streptomyces aureus | reverse complement strand
GCCCAGCCCCGCCCCGGAACCCACACCGCCGCCCGCCCCGCCCGCGCCCTCCGTCTACCGGTGGAGCGATCTGGGCTACGACGTCCTGGGCGACCACACCGGACCGGAGATGCGGCTCGGCGAGAGCAGCTGGGTGTGGAAGCGCCACCGGCTGAGCATCGCCGAGACCCGGTTCACGAACGGCGTGACCGTGCACGGCAGGTCGTCGGTGACCATCGACCTCAACCGCGAGTGCAGCGCGTACGACGCGATGGCGGGCGTCGACGACCTGACGCTGGGCCTGGGCACGCTGCGGTTCTCCGTCTACGGGGACGGGACCCGGCTGTGGCGGTCACCGCCGATCGAGGGCGGCGACCCGGCGGTCCCCGTCCATGTGGACCTCACGGGCCGGCGGACGGTCCGGCTCGTCGTCGACCCCCTCGGCCCGTTCGACTCGAAGTCCCTGGGCGACTGGGCGGAGGCGAAGTTCCTGTGCCGGTGAGGCCCGGCCGGCCGCCGCGCCGGTGAACGCCTAGCGCCTCTCCGACGAGCCCCTGCCGACGGGGTCCCGCTCCAGGGCTTCGGTCAGGACGGCGAGGGCCTGTTCCTGGTCGTAGTCGGCGCCGCGGGCCCGCTCCGACGCGTACCGTTCCGGGCCGAGTGCCGCGAGGGCCGCGGCCTCGGTGCGCCGGACCTCGGCGCTCTCGCGGGCGGACCGCAGATCCCCGCCGCGCCAGCCGGTGCCGGCCGCCGTCAGCCGCGCCGCCGTCGCGTGGGCGCCGAGTTCGCCGAACAGCCGCGCGGCCCGCTCAGCGAAGGCCGCCGCCACGACGTCGGCGCAGCGGGCGTCCATCGCGTGCCGCAGCCCGGAACCGAGCTTCCGCAGGCCCGGTGCCGGCCCGGACTCGGCGGCCGTGACCAGGGCGTCGACCAGGTCGAGTGCCGCCGTGAACTGCGGCGGAGGGGTGCTGCCGCGGAAGCTCTCCGCCCGGGACTTCTCGCACAGCTCGCGGGCGAGGGCGACCTGGCCGCCGTCCTCCAGGACGACCTGGGCCCGCAGCAGATGGACGAACGCCCGGGAGTCCGTCACCCCGTACCGGTCGGCGGCGGCACTCGCCTCGTCGAGGGTCGCGAGCGCCAGGGCCCCCTCGCCCGCGCGGTGGGCGATCTCGGCCAGCCGCGCCATGAGGAAGGGGACCTCCGCGTAGGCGCCGACCTCGTAGGCGAGCCGCAGGGCCTCCTCGTACTCGCCCTTCGCCTCGTCGTAGCGGCTGCGGGCCATGGCCGCCTCACCGGCCGCGCTGCACACCTGGGCCCGCATCCAGCGGTCCCCGACACTCCGGCTGAGCCCGCGCAGCTCCTCCAGGTCCTCGTCCACCCCGGGCATGCCGCCGGGGGCGTCGACGACCATGTGGGTACGGAGCATCAGGGCGACGCCGACCTCCCACGGGCCGCCGTACTCACGGCAGTTGTCGACCATGGCGTGCATCGCGGGTCCCACGTCGTCCGGCTCGCCCAGGAAGTGCGCGGCCATCGGCCAGATGATCCCGGGCATGCGCGCCGCGTCCGGACCGCCCCGCGAGAAGGCGCCCCGCACGCGTTCCACGTACTCCCGGAGCCGGTCGTGCCCCCACTCGCCGAGGGGTACGACGTCCACCTTCAGGAACAGGTGGAACATGCGCAGCCGCATCCGCAGGGCGCGCAGCGGGTGCTGTTCCTCGCGCTCGGGGTGGTCGAGGAAGGCGCTCACCGGGTCCACGCCTTCGAGTTCGGAGGCGATCCGGTCGCCGTCGCCGCACCCGGAACGGCCGTCCCCCGCAAGCTCGGTGGCCGGGGTGTCGAGCAACGCGCCCAGGCGGAGGACGAGTTCGGTCCAGCGGATGCCCTCGTGGCGGAAGTTGCGCAGCCACCAGAACCAGCCCATGTCGAGGACGAGGGCGCCCGCCTCCTCCTCGTCCCGGGCGGCGAGGGAGCGCCACAGGGCGGCCCGGATGTTGTCGTGCTCGGTCTCCAGCCTCCGGATCCAGGGGAGTTGACCGGCCGAGCGCAGCCGGGGCTCGGCTTCCTCCGTGAGGGCGCGCACCCAGTCCCGGTGGCGTCGCTCGGCGGCGGCGCGCAGCTCGGGAACCTCGGCGGCGCGTTCGGTGGCGTACTCGTGGATGGTCTCCAGCATGCGGTAGCGCATCCCGTCGCCGGTGCCGTCGGGAGTGGCGACGAGGAGGGACTTGTCGACGAGCGCGCCGACGAGGTCGGCCGCGGGGCCGGTGCACACGGCCTCGGCGGCGGCCAGGTCCCAGCCGCCGGCGAACACGGACGCCTCGCGCAGCACGGCCCGCTCCCGTTCGTCGAGCAGGTCCCAGGACCAGTCGACGACGGCGCGCAGGGTCTGCTGGCGCGGCAGCACAGTCCGGCTGCCGGAGGTCAGCAGGCGGAAGCGGTCGTCGAGCCGGTCGGCGATCTGGCGGGGGGTGAGCAGCCGGAGCCGGGCGGCGGCGAGTTCGATGGCCAGGGGCAGGCCGTCGAGGCGGCGGCAGATCTCGTCCACGGCGGCGGAGTCGTGGAGGGCGTCGGGGCGGGCCACGGAGGCCCGTTCCTTGAAGAGGCGGCGCGCGGGATCGGGCGGGAGCGGATCGACGGGGCGCACCAGTTCGCCGGGGACGCCGAGGGGTTCGCGGCTGGTGGCGAGGATCGTGAGCCCGGGGCAGTGGGTCAGCAGGGTCTCGGCGAGTCCGGCCGCCGCGTCGATGACGTGCTCGCAGTTGTCGAGGATCAGGAGCTGGTCGCGCGGGGCGCAGTACTCGACGAGCAGGGCGACGGGATCGTCCTGGGCGGCGGACTTCTCGCCGGTGATCAGCGCGGTCTCGCGCAGGCCGAGGGCGCTGAGGACCGCGCCCGGGACGGCCTCGGGCCGGTCGAGGGGGGCCAGTTCGGCGAGCCAGGCCTGCGGGAGTCCGGCGGCGGCCTCCTCGGCGAGACGGGTCTTCCCCGAGCCGCCCGGTCCGGTCAGCGTGACCAGGCGTGCCCCGCGCAGATCCGCGCGGATGGCCCCGACCTCGTGTTCCCGTCCGACGAACGAGTCCAGCCGGGGGCGGATGTTGCCGGTGCGCCGGGCACGCGAGGGGTCCTCAGGTCGCGGACTCACCCTCGGGGGCGTCTCCCCCGGGTCCAGCAGGGCGGCGTGCAGGCCCCTCAACTCGGGCCCGGGGTCGGTCCCGAGACCCTCCATCAGCGCGCGGCGCACGTCCTCGTAGGCGGCGAGCGCGTCGGCTCCGCGACCGGACTCGCGCAGGGCGCGGATGAGCAGGGCGTGCAGGGCCTCGTCGTAGGGGTGTGCGGCCGTCAGCTCCTTGAGCTCCGGTACGAGGTCGAGGGCGCGGCCGAGCCGCAGGTCCGCCTCGACGCGGCTGCGGGTCGCCTCCAGGCGCAGGGCCTCCGGGCGGGTCGCGGCGGTGCGGTCGGGGAGGTCGGCGAGGGCGGGGCCGCGCCACAGGGCGAGCGCTTCGGTCAGCCGGGCGGCGGCCGTGCCGGGGTCGCCGGTGTCGAGGGCGGTCCTGCCCTCCGTGACGAGGCGCTCGAACACGAAGAGGTCGATGTCGTCGCGGGTGGCGGTGAGCCGGTAGCCGCCGGGCTCGGAGGTGACCGCCTCCTTGCCGAGGGCTCGGCGGAGGCGGCCGATCAGGGCCTGGAGGGCCGCGGGTGCGTCCTGGGGCGGGTCGTCGGCCCAGACCTCGTCGATGAGGGTGTCCGGGGGGAGGGGGCGGGAGGGGTGGGTGGCGAGGGCTGTGAGCAGCGCGCGTACCCGGGGGCCGCCCACCGTGACGAGGGTCCCCCGGTCGTCCTCCGCCTGGGCCACCCCCAGAATCCTGTACCGCACGCCCCCATTCTCACCGCCCGCCGCCCCCAGGTCACCGGGATACCCCGGCGAGCCGCCCCACGCCCCGGCGACGGCCCCCCGACACAACCCTTCTTTCGCCCCCTCCGCCCCTACCCGACCCGTAACCAGGGGCTCCGCCCCCGGACCCCCGCTCCTCAAACGCCGGAGGGGCTGAAAGTCACCCCAGCGAGGAACTGAACCCAAACCACAGCGCACCCGCCACTCGGCCGTGCCGGTACATCGATGCCCGTCGCCACTAACGTCCACATCTCCGTCCAACGGCGACGGGCTGATGCACCGGCACGGCCCCGACCCACCCACCGGACCGCACCCGGACCGAAACCGCCGACGCTCAGGACTGCCCGGCCGCCGCGCCCAGCGCTCTCCCCTGCGGGACTATCCCCGCGGGTACGGCCCGCTGACGGGCCGGCGTACCCGTCCAGCACGTCCCGCGCCGCGCCAGCAACCGCCGCAGCCACAGCTCCAGCGACACCAGATCGGCCAGCCCGTCCAGCGGCAACGGCGCCCCCTCCGCCGCCGAGCGCAGCGCCTTGCGGACCACCCGCGCCTCGACGAGCCCCGCCTGGGCGAGCAGCGGCGTGTCGAACAGGGAGACCAGGGAATCGGCCGCCACCCGCACCCCGGTCCGCGCCGCCGCAGCGGAGGACGCGTGGGTCGGCGCCCCCCACCCGGAGGGCAGGTCCGCCACCCCGGCCCCCTCCAGGACCGTACGCAGGATCGCCGCCCGCGCCCCGGGCTGCACCCGCAGCGCCTCCGGGAGTTCACGGCAGGCCCGCACGACCTGGTTGTCCAGGAACGGCGTGTGCAGCCGCTGGAAGCGGATCTCGGCGGCCTGCTCCAGGACGCGCACGTCGCCCGCGTGCCGGGCCAGCGCCGCACGGGCGCGGAAGTCCCCCGGCCGCTGCCCGGGACCGACGTTGAGCCGCCCCCCGCCCGCTTGCAGGCGAACCGATACTTCAGCCAGCGCCTCCCCGGTCAGCCACCGCGCGGCGGGCCCGGGTCTCGCCCAGCTGAGCGCCGCGAGCGAGGCGCCCACCGCGCCTCCGGGTTCCTCGAACCGCCGTTGCAGCAGCTGCTCGGCGAGGACGTCGACCCCGGTCCGGTACGGAGTACGGGCGAGCTTGCGCGCGGCTCCGTACACGCGCGCGGGGACCATCACAGAGCCGTCGGCCTTCGTCAACGCGGCGACCGGGCGCACGAGATGGCGGCGCTTGCGGTCCATGAGCAGATCGGCGAGCCGGGCCGGGTGGGCGTCCAGGACCTGCCGGGCGCCGTATCCGGTGAAGTGGTCCGCGCTGCCGGAGGCGAGCCGCGCGCGGTGGCGGGCGGCGGTCACCAGGGAGGGCCCCGGCTCGTCGGTGAGCGGTCCGTCCAGGTCGGCGTAGGGGAGGGTCTCCTCGCCGCCGGTGACGACGACGTGGTGGAGCCGGGGGTTGGCGGCCAGCGTCCCGGCCCGCTCCAGCTCGGCCTCGCGGTCGCGCACGGCGAGGTCGTTGAAGGTGACGGCGAGGAGCCGTTCCCCGGCGCCGGTGCCGTGGCCGAGGACGGTGCCGGGCGCGCCGGGCAGTCCGGCGGCGAGCAGGGCGAGGGTCCCGGAGGCGGGCCCTCCGGAGAGGTCGGCGCCGATGCCGGGAACGGGCGTGCCGCGCGCGGCACGCCGCTCGGCGGGGCCCATGCCGGGCACGGGCCCGGGGTCCACGTCGGTGCCGGGCACGTGGCGGGGGGCGGAGAGACGGGTGCGGACGGCCTCCACGAGGGCGTCGCGCACGGCGTCCACGGCGAGGGCGGGATCGGCGATGGGCGCGGCGACGGCGAGGGAGGCGACGGGTTCGTACCCGGCGATCTCGCGGGCTCCGGCCCGCAGGACGAGGGTGTGGCCCGGCGGGATGCGGCGGACGCCCTCGTACGGGGTGGAGTCGTGCACGGCGGCGGGGACGTCGGGGGCGGCGAGCACCGCGGCCAGGTGCCCGAAGTCGAGGTTGGCCTCGATGAGGTCGGCGAGCGGGAGGGCGGCGGTGGCGTAGGCCGTGCCGCCCGCCCAGGGGGTGTAGAAGACGGGCCGGGCGCCGGCGAGGTCCCCGCTGACGGTGACCCGGCGGCCGACCTGGACGACGGCGGTGTAGCTGCCGGACCAGTTGGTGAGGTGGCGCAGCGCTCCGCCGCGCGCGGCGAACAGCCCGACCCGCAGTTCGTCGTCGGAGGCCCCGCAGGTGCCGAGGACGGCGATGCGGTTCTCGGCGTCGGCCCTCACCACGCGCACCTCGTCGGGGCGCCAGTCGCCGACGGCCCACAGCGGATCGGGGTCACCCCACAGGAGTTGGGAGCCCACCGGGTGCACGGTCTCGCCGTCGTAGCCCGTGGCGCCCGCCGAGCCGACCGCGGACGCTCTGGCGACGGTGCTGCTCCACCCCACCAACCATCGCATCGCCGCCTCCACAGGCTGTGGACAACCAGTGCACCGTACGAACTCGGCACCATGCTGCCACGAAGGAGGCGCATCAGAGGGTTCCTGCGACGCCTTGCGCTCCCCGAAATGCGCCCCCGCACGACCGCCGCGCCACCGCGAGGGGGCACTTCACAGACAAGTACCCTCTCCGCAGAGCCCGTTGAGGAGGCCGGCACCCCCGTCGGCGCACCGGAGGGAAATCCACCCCGGGCCGCGGGCGACCCACCACCGACCCCGGGTCGGCCGCCACCACCCGCCCCCGGCAGGTCGACGCGAATGCGCCCCCGATACGCTCCCTCTGGACGCCCTTCGCGCCCTCAACTCGTATGGTGGGAGCCCTGATTGCTCTCAGGGGCGGCCGTCGATTTTCGGCCAAATCGGCGAGGGGCGGACAGGCGCGGCCACGCTCCGTACAGGCCGTGCGCATCACTTCGGCAACGCACAGTCCGGGAGGCGGAGTTCGCCCCCCGGACCGGTCCGCCGCCCGCGGGGATGTAGGCGGCGGTGTCCCCCAGCCCACTGGATCCAGTACAGCGGGCCGACCCACGCACGTTCCATGGAAGCGCTCCCCGCGATGGCCGGAGAAGAGCGCACGGACGGGCGCACGGCCACACAACAGGAGCACGCCGCAACAGTCCGTACAGTCGTACGGACCACAATCCCGCCAACCGGACGTACGCCCCTTAACGCTGGGGATCGGGCGAACTACGCTGGGTTTACGAATGCCGCGTGGTTATGCCACCGCGGCAGCCGTCTGTGTCGAGGGGTGGCGCATGTCCAGGGAGCAACGCGGGCCGAACGAAAAACTCGGCGCCGTTCTCGCCCTCGCGGGAATCAGCAACGCAGGACTCGCGCGTCGCGTCAACGACCTTGGCGCCCAACGCGGGTTGACTCTTCGCTACGACAAGACGTCGGTGGCGCGCTGGGTGTCGAAGGGCATGGTGCCGCAGGGCGCCGCGCCGCACCTCATCGCGGCCGCGATCGGCCAGAAGCTCGGCAGGCCGGTGCCGCTCCACGAGATCGGCCTGGCGGACGCGGATCCCGCGCCGGAAGTGGGCCTCGCCTTCCCCCGTGACGTCGGGCAGGCGGTGCGGTCGGCGACGGACCTGTACCGCCTCGACCTCGCCGGCCGCCGGACCGGCGGCGGCATCTGGCAGTCGCTGGCCGGTTCCTTCGCCGTGAGCGCCTACGCGACCCCCGCCTCCCGCTGGCTGATAACCCCGGCCGACAGTTCGGTGGCGCGCGAGGTGAGTCCGGGCGAGGGCTCCGGGGCGCCGCTGAAGGTCGGCCACAGCGATGTGCAGAAGCTCCGCGAGGCCGCCGAGGACGCGCGGCGCTGGGACTCCAAGTACGGGGGCGGCGACTGGCGTTCGTCGATGGTCCCCGAATGTCTGCGGGTCGAGGCGGCACCGCTGCTGCTCGGCTCCTACTCGGACGAGGTCGGCCGGGCGCTGTTCGGCGCGTCGGCGGAGCTCACCCGGCTCGCGGGCTGGATGGCCTTCGACACGGGCCAGCAGGAGGCGGCGCAGCGCTACTACATCCAGGCGCTGCGGCTGGCGCGCGCGGCGGCCGACGTGCCCCTCGGGGGTTATGTGCTGGCCTCCATGTCCCTCCAGGCGACGTACCGGGGCTTCGGCGACGAGGGCGTCGACCTCGCCCAGGCCGCGCTGGAGCGCAACCGCGGTCTCGCCACGGCCCGCACGATGAGCTTCTTCCGGCTCGTCGAGGCACGGGCCCACGCGCGCGCGGGCGACGCCCAGGCGGCCGGCGCGGCGCTCAAGGCCGCGGAGGGCTGGCTGGAGCGGGCCAGGGACGGCGACAACGACCCGTCCTGGCTCGGCTTCTACGGGTACGACCGCTTCGCCGCCGACGCGGCCGAGTGCTATCGCGATCTGAAGGCCCCGCGCCAGGTGCGCCGTTTCACCGAACAGGCGCTGTCCAAGCCGACGGAGGAGTTCGTGCGCTCGCACGGGCTGCGTCTGGTGGTGTCGGCGGTCGCCGAGCTGGAGTCCGGCAACCTGGACGCGGCGTGCGAGCAGGGCGTGCGGGCGGTGGAGGTCGCGGGGCGCATCTCCTCGGCGCGCACCACCGAGTACGTGAAGGACCTGCTGCACCGGCTGGAGCCGTACGGCGACGAGCCGCGCGTGGTGGAGCTGCGCGAGCGGGCCCGCCCGCTGCTGATGGCTCCCGCCTAGCCGCGGGCCGCTCCGGCCGGAACGGAACAGCCGACGGTACGGACGGAACAGCCCGCGGTCCCGCCGGGACAGTCGGTGCCCCGCACGGGAACGACCGGCGGCCCGGACGGAAACGGCCTGAGGCTCGCTCGGGAACGCCCGGCGACGAAGACGAGGCGCCCGGCGAATCGGGCGGAGACAGGCGCGCCGCGCCCCCGCGACGCGAAAGAATCACGGGGCACGGTGCTCGGGTTTGAGGGCGTTGTCAGTGGCGCAGTGCACTATCGAGGCCGGGAGGTGGTGCGGGTGCGGAGCGCGTACGACTGCGATGTGCTGGTGATCGGCGGTGGGATCGTCGGCCTGTCGACGGCGTATGCCATCACGCGGGCGGCGCCGGGCACGCGGGTGACCGTGCTGGAGAAGGAGCCGGGTCCCGCCCGGCACCAGACCGGGCGCAACAGCGGGGTGATCCACAGCGGGATCTACTACCGTCCCGGATCCCTGAAGGCGCGGTTCGCGGTCCAGGGCGCCGCGGAGATGGTCAAGTTCTGCGCGGAGTACGACATCGCGCACGCCGTCACCGGCAAGCTGATCGTCGCCACGGACAAGGCGGAGCTCCCCCGGCTGCACGGCCTGGTGCAGCGCGGCCGGGAGAACGGCATCCCGGTCAAGGAACTGGGCCCCGCCCAGCTCACCGAGTACGAACCCGAGGTCCGCGGCCTCGCCGCCATCCACGTCGGCTCCACCGGGATCTGCGACTACGTGGCGGTGGCCCGCCGGCTCGCGGAGGCCTCCGGGGCGGAGATCCGGTACGGGGCACAGGTCGTGCGGGCGGACCGCCGCGCGCACCGGGGCGTCGCCGTGCGCACGGCCGACGGGACGGTCGTCCGCAGCCGGGTCCTCGTCAACTGCTCAGGGCTGCACTGCGACCAGATCGCCCGTCTGACGGGCGACGACCCCGGCATGCGGATCGTCCCCTTCCGCGGCGAGTACTACACGCTGGCGCGTCCCGAGCTGGTGCGGGGCCTGGTGTATCCGGTCCCCGACCCGGCGTTCCCGTTCCTCGGCGTCCATCTCACCCGGGGCATCGACGGCGGCGTCCACATCGGCCCCAACGCGGTGCCCGCGCTCGCCCGCGAGGGGTACGACTGGGGGGTCGTCCGGCCGCGTGAACTGGGCGGGACCCTGGCGTGGCCGGGTTCCTGGCACATAGCGCGGCGGCACTGGCGCTACGGAGCAGGGGAGCTGCGCCGGTCGGTGTCGAAGGCGGCGTTCACGGAGGCGGTGCGGCGGCTGCTGCCCGCGGTGACGTCTCAGGACCTGGTTCCCGCCGCCGCCGGGGTCCGCGCCCAGGCGGTCCTGCGGGACGGCACCCTGGTGGACGACTTCCTGATCAAGGAGGGCCCGAGGACCGTGCACGTCCTGAACGCCCCGTCGCCCGCGGCCACCGCCTCCCTCCCGATCGGCCGCGAGGTGGCCCGCCGGGCCCTGGCGTCCCTGTCGGCGACCTGACCCGTCCACCCCGCCCGCAACTGAACCCGACCCCATCCGCCCCCGGCGTCGACCTGAACCCGACCCCACCCGCACCCGGTCGGCGCCCCAAGCCGGCCCGCCGACCCCCGACGGCGACCCGAGCCGCCGCACCCGCACCCGCACCCGGCAGCAACCCATGCCGACCGCCCCGCACCCGGCGCCAACCCGAGCGGGCCCGCCGACCCCCGGCGCCAACCCGAGCGGGCCCGCCGACCCCCGGCGGCGACCCGAGCCGCCGCACCCGCACCCGGCGGCGGTGCCCCCGCCGACCCCGAGCGGGCCCGTCGAGCCCGGGGCACGGCCCACCGACCCCGCCGGCTGCCCCCGCCCATCGGGACGGGACGCCGCACGTCCCGTCCCCGCCCGTAAAATCGACCCCACTGTGTCTGATTTCCTCGACTCCACCGAAGAGACCCGGCCCGCCTCCGCCGAGGACGGCTCGCCGCGTCACCACCGTGCCAAGGGCGAGCCCCGCTTCCCCGAAGGGCCGCAGGCGGATCCCGCCGGTTCGCACTTCGAGCGGCGGATCCGAAGCTTCCAGCCGCGCCGGAGCCGGGTGACGACCGGGCAGGCGGACGCGCTGCAGCGGCTGTGGCCGAAGTGGGGCCTGGACATCGACGGACAGGGCACGCTCGATCTGGCGGCCCTGTTCGGGGCGGACCTCCCCGTGGTGCTGGAGATCGGCTTCGGCATGGGTGAGGCGACCGCGCTGATGGCGGCCGAGGACCCGGCGACCGGCATCCTCGCCGTGGACGTGCACACGCCCGGCCAGGGCAATCTGCTGAACCTCGCCGAGCGCAGCGGCCTGACCAACGTCCGGGTCGCCAACGGCGACGCGATCATCCTGCTCCGCGAGATGCTCACGCCCGCCTCGCTGCACGGCCTGCGCGTCTACTTCCCCGACCCGTGGCCGAAGAAGCGGCACCACAAGCGGCGGCTGATCCAGCCGGAGTTCCTGGATCTCGCCGCGACCCGCCTCGCGCCGGGCGCGCTCGTGCACTGCGCGACGGACTGGGAGCCGTACGCGGAGCAGATGCTCGAGGTGCTGAGCGCGCACCCCGCCTTCGAGAACACCGTGGCGGAGGGCGGTTTCGCGCCGCGTCCCGCGTTCCGGCCGCTGACCCGTTTCGAGGGCCAGGGACTGGACAAGGGTCATGTGGTGAACGACCTTCTCTTCCGCCGCGTACAGGATCGAGACCAGCACACCCCGGGCGTCTGACCCGCACACACCCGCCGGTGTCCGCCGGGATCTCCCACGGACCCTCGGACTACCGTCGCGGACCACGCCCTCCCTCGTTAGGGTCAATGCCGTGGCCATCCAATTTCCGTACCCCACCCGGCCCGGTGCCCCCACCGGACCCGGGCCGAGACATCCGCGCTGGTGGCAGCGCAGTTGGGTGCGGTACGGCGCGCTGATCACCCTGCTCGCGATATCGGGTCTGGTGATCCTCGCGCTCGTCCGCGAACAGACGGGAACCGAGGGCTTCCTGGTCGGCCTCGGACTGGCCGTGTTCCCCGTCCCCCTGCTGATCGCCGCCTTCCGGTGGCTGGACCGGGTCGAACCGGGCCCCTGGCGCAACCTGCTCTTCTCCTTCGCCTGGGGTGCCTGCGCGGCCGCCCTCATAGCGATCGTCGCGAACAGTTTCGCGACCCGCTGGATCGCGATGACGACCGCGGACCCCTCCGGCGCCGACACGCTCGGGGCGACCGTCATAGCGCCCGTCGTCGAGGAGTCCGCGAAGGCGGCGGCGGTGCTGCTCGTCTTCCTCTTCCGCAGACGGGACTTCACCGGGATCGTCGACGGGGTCGTCATCGCCGGGGTCACCGCCACCGGCTTCGCGTTCACCGAGAACATCCTCTATCTCGGCACCGCCTTCGGGACCGACCGGCTCAGCGGGGAGAGCGGGCTCGCCTCCGTCACCGCGGCGACCTTCTTCGTCCGGGTGGTGATGTCGCCCTTCGCGCATCCGCTGTTCACGGTGCTGACCGGGATCGGCTTCGGCGTCGCGGCCCTGTCCGCCGAACGCCGACGGGTGCGCCGGGTGCTGCTGCCGCTCACCGGACTGCTGCTCGCGATGGGCATGCACGCGCTCTGGAACGGCTCCTCCGGCTTCGACCGGTTCGGCTTCTTCGGCGTGTACGTGGTGTTCATGGTGCCCGCGTTCGGGCTGCTGACCTGGCTCGCCGTGTGGACGCGGCAGCGGGAGCTGCGGACGGTCCGCGCCGAACTGCCCGTGTACTGCGCGGCCGGCTGGCTGGGCGCGGCCGAGCCCTGGGCCCTCGGCTCGATGCGGGCGCGCCAGCTCGCCCGCGAGTACGCCGGTCATCACTTCGGCAAGGAGGCGGCCCGCTCGGTGGCCCGGTACGAGGCCTACGCGACCACGCTGGCGGCCCTGCGGCACCGGGGGCGCCGGGGCCGTGCGGGCGCCGACTTCGTCGTACGGGAGCGCGAGTTGCTGGAGGAGCTGTGGCGCCGCCGGGAGATCGCGCGTCCGGCGCTCGCGTACGCGGCCCGGATCACGGCGCCGCTGCCCGCGCCGGCGCCCTGGCCTGCACCCGGGTACGGGTACGGATACGTCGCCCCGCCCGCGCGGCCGTACGGCACTCCGCCGCGGCCGTCCGCGCCGGCGCCGTACCCCGCGTACGACCCGTACCGCACGTACCGCACGTAGACCTCCGCGGGCAGCGGGGGGTCCGCCCGGTGCCGTGCCGGCGCCCCGGAGAGGTCTACGCCGACGCCGCCGCCAGGCGGGTCAGTTCCTCGTCCGTCAGGACCAGGTCGGCGACCCCGAGCAGGGCGGGGAGCTGTTCCACGGTGCGGGCGGAGGCGATCGGCGCGGCGACCGTCGGCTGTGCCGCCAGCCAGGCGAGGGCGACGGTCGGGACGGCGACGCCGTGGTCCGCGGCGATCTCGTCGAGGGCGGCGAGGACCCGCGGTCCGCGTTCCGTGCCGAGGTGCCTGGCCGCGCCGGCCGCCCGGGGCGAGTCGACCGTCGCGCCGGGGCGGTACTTGCCGGTGAGGAAGCCCGCGGCGAGCGCGAAGTACGGGACGGCCGCCAGACCGGCCCGGGAGGCGAGGTCGCGCAGCGGGCCCTCGTAGGTGTCGCGCGAGACCAGGTTGTAGTGCGGCTGGAGGGCGACATAGCGCGCGAGGCCCTCGCGGTCGGAGAAGTCCAGGGACTCCCGCAGCCGCTCCGGAGTGATGTTGGAGGCGGCGATGTGCCGCACCTTGCCCGCCCTCACCAGCTCGTCGAGGGCGCCGATGATCTCCTCGACGGGCACCTCGGGCTTGTCGAAGTGCGTGTAGTAGAGGTCGATGTGATCGGTGCCCAGGCGGCGCAGCGAGGCGTCGGCCGCGGCCTTGATGGTGGCGGCGGACAGTCCCTGGTGCGCGGGGTGCTCGCTGACCTTGGTGGCGACCACGATGTCGTCGCGGTTGCCGCGGGTCCTGAGCCAGTTGCCGATGATGGTCTCGGACTCGCCGCCCTCGTTCCCCTCGACCCACTTGGAGTAGGAGTCGGCCGTGTCGAGGAAGTTGCCGCCGGCGGCGGCGTAGGCGTCCAGCACGGCGAAGGAGCGGGTCTCGTCGGCGGTCCAGCCGAAGACGTTGCCGCCGAGGGAGAGCGGGAAGACCTCGAGGTCGGACGATCCGAGCTTGCGAAGGGAAGTCATGTGGGGGATCAACACCCGCGCCGGATGGATGTATTCCACAATGACCCGGGCCGCGGCGGGAGCGCCGTCGTGTCGGACATCCGCCTGACCGGCGGCCCTGACGTCGGGGGGGTTGACGTCAGGACCACCGGAGACCAGGCAGGACGTGCACGGGACACGCGCCGGGGGCGGTCCGCGTGCCCGTCATCCGCGCGGGGCCCGGGGGCCCGTAGGGATCAGGGGCCGGGGATCAGGGGTTGAGGCCCTTGCTCTGGAGCCAGGCCATCGGGTCGATGCCGGTGGCGGCGCCGCCGGGGTGCACCTCGAGGTGCAGGTGCGGCCCGGTGACGTTGCCCGTCGCGCCCACGCGTCCGATGACGTCGCCGGTGGCGACCTTCTGGCCGACGGTGACGCTGATCGAGGACTGGTGGCAGAACCAGAGTTCCGTACCGTCGTCGAGGGTGAGGATCGTGCGGTAGCCGTAGGCGCCCGCCCAGCCGGCCTCGGTGATGGTGCCGCTGTGGATCGCCTTGATGAGCGTTCCGGTGGGCGCCGCGAAGTCGAGTCCGGTGTGGTAGCCGGAGGACCACATCGAGCCGGCCTCGCCGAAGCGCGAGGTCAGGGTGTACGAGGAGGTCGGCAGCGAGTAGCTCTTGGCGAGCTCGGCGAGGCGCTCCTGCTCGGCCTTCGCCTTGGCCGCCTCCTCCGCCTTCTCCTTCGCGGCGGCGGCCTTGGCCTCCGCCTCGTCCTGCTGCTTGGCGGCGGTCGCGACGGCCTTCTTCGCGGCGGCCGTCTGGGCGGCCTGCTGCGTGGCGGTGTCGGCCTGGTTCTGCTGCGACTGGGCCTGCTGCATGATGCGGTCGCGCAGCGCCTCGCCGGCGTCGGTGGCGCCGTGGGCGGTGTCGGAGTTCGTCAGACCCGCGGTGGTGAGCGGGGTCGTGGAGCCCTTGGGAGTGCTGGAGCCGCTGTCCGAGATCAGTGCCTTGGCCGACGCGGTGACCGTCGACAGGTCGGGCAGCGAGATCGAGACGGGGGGCTTGCCCGGAGCGGCGCTGGCGATGCCGCCCGCTCCGACGGCGGCTATGACGCCGACGCCGAGAACCGTGGAGCTGCGGGCGAGTCCTCCGCCGCGCTGCTTGCCCGTGCGATGCCGGCCGCGGACGGGAGCGACGGAGTCCGCGGTGGGATTCCACTCCTCCCAGGGGCCCTCATCCGTGCCGTAGCCGAAGGTGTGCGTTTCGTTCGGCGCGAACGAGGTTGGCTGAGCGGGCCGGTTGGACGCCACGTGGGCGCACTCCTTTCCTTCCTTGCCGCCTACCGGGTTAGCTGACGGGTTCGGAGCAGGAAGGTCTCCTACGGGCGTACTGCCACCGTGACACGGCGGATTACGCTCGATTCACCCCAGAAAATGGGTCCCCGGTTCCCTTGCGGGATTCGGCGCGTGCGCACGGAGCCGCCTCTTGTGACGGTTGTGACGACCGCGCTGCGTTATCGAACGTTAATAGACCCGGGCACCGAATTCCAAGCTGTTCCCGGTGATCGTTAACGGCTTTCGGCCTGGACTTTGGGGTCATGACCGATGAAAAACGGGCGAGTTGACCTCGTGTCTTCTACACGGGTTTACCTGACGGTACGTCAGTTGTTATGCGCAGGGACACCACTCGGTCACCGCTCGTGACCGGACCGGGGAACGGCTTCCGCGCGGGGGGTTTCAGGGCCGCCGCACGGCCAGCAGCGCCATGTCGTCGGCCAGTGTCCCGCCCGTATGCCGGCGGACCGCTTCGGACAGCGCGGTCAGCAGCGCGTCGGGGCAGGGGAAGGCCCGTCCGGCCAGCCAGGCGGCGGGGTCGAAGAACTCCCCCCGCTCGTCGCGGGCCTCGGACAGTCCGTCGGTGTGCAGGAGCAGCGTCGCTCCGCGCGGGAAGCACTCCCGCCTGGCGGGCGACCGGGGTGGCCCGACCGGGGCATGCGGGGGCACCTGGATGCGGGGGTACGAAAACACCAAGGGCCGGAACTCGTGAATCCGAGTTCCGGCCCTTGGTCTTCAGTAGCGGGGACAGGATTTGAACCTGCGACCTCTGGGTTATGAGCCCAGCGAGCTACCGAGCTGCTCCACCCCGCGTCGGTGAAACCAGTGTACGCCATCCGCGGGACGCGAAGCACATCCGTTTGTCCGCGCCCCTCCGGCGAGCGCGGGCACCGGTCCTACCGGGTCGGCAGATGCCGGTTGGGGGCCTGGGCGCGGTCCGCGTACTCGGGGAGGACGACGACGTCTGCGCCGGCGGCGGCGAGGAGCCCGTTCCCGTCGGCGTCCGTGACGAAGGTGTCGGGCTCGCGCCAGGCGGTGACGACCCGCCGCACCCCGGCGTCCAGGATGTGCCGGGCGCAGGGCACGGGCCGGGAGGCGCGGTGGGCGCACGGCTCCAGGCTGCTGTAGACGGTGGCGGTGGCCAGCCGGGGATCGGCCGGGTCGATCTTGGCGAGGGCGGCCTCCTCGGCGTGCACGGCCGGGTCGCCTCCCTCGCGGGAGTGTCCCCTGGCCAGCTCGGTCCCGTCGGCCGCGACGACCACGGCGCCGACGCTGAACGCGGTCTGCGACGGCGGGCACAGCCCGGCCAGCTCGCAGGCGAGCTCCAGCCACCGGCGGTCCGCGGCGGCGGCGTGCGGGCCGGTGCCGGGCGCGGTGGGGACGTACCGGATGAGCACGATGTCGCCGACGGGCCGGGTCTCCTCGATCCGCAGCCGGCCCGGCGGGTAGTCCCCGGGTCCGAACAGCCGCGGTGCGTCCGGCTGCCCGACGAACAGCGGGGCGACGGCGAGCTGCAGTTCGTCGGCGAGCTGCTCGCGCATGAGCTGGGTGTGGACCTTGCCGCCCCCCTCGACCATGAGGCGGCGCACGCCCCGTACGTCGTGGAGGTGTTCCAGCAGCACGCGCCAGTCCAGACGGGGGCCGGTCGCGACGACGTCGACGCCGACGATGCCGCCCAGCAGTTCCGACGCCCGCCGCGCGCCCTCGTCGCTCGTGTAGAGGACCTTCTCGCCGCCCGTGTGCCAGAACTGCGCCGCCGGGTCGAGCTCGCCGGAGCCGCTGACGGTGACCTTCAGGGGGTACTCGGGGCGGCCTCCGGCGACCCGGGCCGCGCGCCGCTCGGCGGAGTTCACCAGGAGCCGCGGGTTGTCGGTGCGCAGCGTTCCGGCGCCGACCAGGATGGCGTCGCTGGCCGCCCGCACCTCGTCGACCCGGTCGAAGTCGGCCGGGCCCGAGAGCAGCAGCCGTTCGGGGCCGGTGTCGTCCAGGTAGCCGTCGAGGGAGACGGCGGCGGACAGCAGGACGTAGGGACGGGGCATCGGGACGCATCCTCCGGTCGCACGCGCACAGTGGTTCAAGTTTTAAACAATACCTAGACTGGTCTCATGACGACCCGCTGGCTCTCCGCCGCCGAACAGCGCGCCTGGCGCTCGTACGTCTCCGCGACCTCCCTCCTGGAGGACACCATCGACCGCCGGTTGCAGGCGGAGGCGGGGATGCCCCACCTTTACTACTCCATCCTGGCCAGACTGTCCGAGGCTCCGGACCGGCGGCTGCGGATGACCGACCTCGCCGAGGCCCAGAAGATCACCCGCAGCCGGCTGACGTACGCGGTGACGCGGCTGGAGAAGGACGGCACGGTGCGCCGCGAGGGCTGCCCCACCGACCGGCGCGGACACATGGCCGTCCTGACCGACGCGGGCATGGCCCTCCTGGAGCGGACCGCGCCGGGACACGTCGAGACGGTGCGGGCGGCGCTCTTCGACCATCTGAGCCCCGAGCAGGTGGAACAGCTGGAGGAGATCTGCGGAACCATCACCCGGGCGATCCAGGACGGGAATTCGGGGGCGTCCGGGGAAGATCTGCCCTGGCGGCGGCGTTCCTGCTCCTCGTGAGGCGCTCGCGGGACGCGTGAACCCCGTTGCTTGAAGTTTTAAGCAGATGTAGTGTCTCGTCCCGAGGCTGTGCTTCAAATCTGAAGCACAGCCGGTACGAACCCGCCGGACGGAGAGACACCATGCGCGACCACCCCACCGCCACCGTGCGCACCCGCGTCCGCGTTCCCCTGCGCTTCGGCGACGGCTACTCCGTCGACGCCGAGCTCGTGACCTTCCACGGCCTCGACGACGGCAAGGAACACCTGGCCGTCGTCCTCGGCGAGCCCGGCGCGAACCCGCTGGTGCGGCTGCACTCCGAATGCCTGACCGGCGACGTGTTCGGCTCGGCCCGCTGCGACTGCGGCCCCCAGCTGCGCGAGGCCGTGGAGCAGATCGCGGACCGCGGCGGCGTCCTGCTGTACCTGCGCCAGGAGGGCCGCGGCATCGGCCTCTACAACAAGCTGGACGCCTACGCCCTCCAGGACCAGGGCCTCGACACCTACGCCGCCAACGCGGCGCTCGGCCTGCCCGAGGACGGCCGTGACTACACGGTGGCCGCCCAGATGCTCCAGGCCCTCGGCATCGACTCGCTGGACCTGCTCTCCAACAACCCGGACAAGGCCGAACAGCTCCGCGAGCTCGGCGTCACGGTCGCCCACCGGGTCCCGACGGGCGTCTTCACCACCGCCCACAACGTCCGCTACCTGCGCGCCAAGGTCCTCCAGACCCAGCACACGCTGCCGCTGCCGGACCTCGTGGAGCGCGCGGAACTCACGGACCTCTCGGCGGGCTGACACCCCGACAGCCCGGCCCGCACCCGCTCCCGCTCCCGCTCCCGCTCCCGCGAGGGGGCGGCGCGAGGGTCCCCGAAAACAACAAGCCCCCGGCTCGGAACACCTCTGAGCCGGGGGCTTTCGCGTAGACCCTGTGGGACTCGAACCCACAACCAATGGATTAAAAGTCCACTGCTCTGCCAATTGAGCTAAGGGTCCCCGCACCGGAAAACACCGGCACGGCGCACCGGAGCGCGCCGATGCATCCCCGAGCATAGCGGGACGTGGCCGGGACTCCGATCGGGTATCGGGGGTCCCGGCCACGCCGGGGGCCCGCAAGGTCAGGGATCGACCGGTTCGGGTGCACCCTTGCGGGCGGCCTCGCGGTCGATCGTGCGCTGGTGCTCGGGGTTGAGGAACCAGTGCCGGGCCGAGGCGAGCCACCAGGCGGCGGCGAAACCGAGGACGACGAGGACGGCGACCGGGGCGTAGTTGAACGTCTCCCAGGTGACCGGGGAGACCTGGGGCAGCATGAACAGCACGGTGATGACGGCCACCCAGCCGACCGCGATCACCCCGACGGGACGGGACCAGCGGCCCAGGTGCCAGGGCCCGCGTTCGAAGGCGTCGCCCTTGCGCACCCGCAGCAGGGTCGGGATGACGTAGGCGACGTAGAGGCCGATCACCGCGATCGACGTCACGGCCGCGTAGGCCGCGTAGTTGATCAGATAGGGCAGGCCGAGCACGAGGGCGCCCAGCGCGGCCAGCCAGACGGCCGCCACGGGGGTCCGGGTGCGCGGGTGCACCGTGTGCCACACCGACGAGAACGGCAGCGCGCCGTCCCGCGAGAACGCGTAGATCATGCGGCTGTTGGCGGTCACGGACGCCATGCCGCAGAACAGCTGGGCGCCGATCACGACGAGCAGCAGGAGCTTGCCCGCGGTCGCGCCGAGCGCGTCCAGCAGGATCTGCGCCGGAGGCGCGCCCGTCGCCGAGCCCAGCTCCTTGTCGTAGGACTGGATCGCGAAGGTGAAACCGAGGAGCAGGACGAACCCGGCGATCCACGAGGTCCAGATGGAGCGCACGATGCCCTTGGGCCCGGCCGTGGAGGCATCGTGGGTCTCCTCGGTCATATGGGCGGAGGCGTCGTACCCGGTGAACGTGTACTGGGCCATCAGAAGTCCGATCAGGACCACGTAGACCCCGCTGCCCCAGCCCGTGTGGTTCACGAACTTCGTGAACACGAAGCCGGCCGACTGGTGGTGGTCCGGGACGAAGGTCAGCGCGCCGACGATGACGGCGACACCGACGACATGCCACCACACGCTGATGCTGTTGAGGAGGGCGACGATCCCCACGCCGAAGGTGTTGAGGAGGCCGTGCAGGATCAGGATCGCGGTGAACAGCAGGATCGTGCGGCCCGGCGTCACCTCAAAGTCGAACTGGAGGTTCAGATAGGCGCCGAGGAACAGGGCCGCGCCGAAGTCGATGCCGGCGGTCACCGCGACCTGGCCGAGGACGTTGAACCAGCCCGTGAACCACGCCCAGGCGGCCCGGCTGCGCTCCGGGGCGAGCCGGTGCGCCCAGAAGTACAGCCCGGCGGACGTCGGATAGGCCGAACAGATCTCGGCCATCGCGAGGCCGACGAACAGGGTCATCAGTCCGACGGCGACCCAGCCCCAGGTGATCACGGCGGGGCCGCCGGTGTTCATACCGAACTGATACAGGGTCAGGCAGCCCGACAGGACCGAGATGATCGTGAAGGAGACCGCGTAGTTGGAGAACGCCGACATGCGGCGGGCGAGAACCTGCGTGTAGCCGAGCTGGGCCAGCCGCTCTTCGTCCGACAGCCCAGTCACTCTGGCGTCATCTGTCATGCCCCCAGCGATTCCCTCGCCGGGGGCATGACATGCGCCGGGCCGACGGGCAATGTGGCTAGAAAAGGCCCTTGTAGCCCTGCCACCCGCCGACGATCTTCACGCGGGGACCGAACGAGCCCGTCCCCGTACCGGCGTTGCGGTAGACGTTCCCCGAGGTGTCGCGCTCGACCAGGTCGCTCCTCCCGTCGCCGGTGATGTCGCCGACGCCGACGATCGCGTTGTAGGAGGCGCCCCAGCCGGTGAACACCTTGACCCGGTCCTTCAACAGGCCGGTCCCGGTGCCGTCGTAGCGGTACAGCGTTCCCGCCCCGTCCCGCGCGAGCACGTCCCCGATCCCGTCGCCGTTCAGGTCCCCGGCGCCGACGACCTTGGTGTAGCCCGTCCACGCCGTGCGGATCCTCCTGCCCGCCGAGAGCGTTCCGTCGCTCTTCGCCGCGAACAGGTAGAGGTCGCCGGTCGAGGACTTCCGCGAGAGCAGATCCGGCCGCCCGTCACCGGTCAGGTCGCCGGGCGAGGTCAGGACGTCATACGCGTTCCAGCCGGTGCCGAGCGCCTTGTACGAGGTCGAGGGGGTCGGCGCCGTGCCGCACGCGGGCTTGTAGCCGCGCAGGGCCCCGTCGCTCATCCGCACCAGGACGTCGTTGCAGCGGTCGCCGTTCAGATCGCCGAACGGCACCGCGACCGTCTTGGCCGACCAGCCGTTGCCGGTGGCCTTCCCGGCGAACGCGCCCTTCCCGTCGCCCTGCTGGAAGGTCAGCCCTCCCGACGCGTTGAGCGTGAGCAGGTCGCCGGTGCCGTCCGGGGCCCCCTCGGCGCCGACGTGGTCGTGGCGCACCGGGCTGCCGCCCTTGAGCCGGACCGTGCCGCGGACCTGGAGAGGGGCGCCGACCCCGTCCGCGGGGGTGACGGACACCGTCCAGTCGTAGGTGCCGTCCGGGACGGAGGTGTCGCCCTGGAGGGCCGGGTCGTCCCCGTGCCAGCCGACGGTCAGCTCGCCGCGCGCGGCGGAGCCGTCGCGGCCGTCGTCGTAGACCTTGCCGGTGGCACGGTTGCGCACCGTCAGGTCCCAGCCCGCGGCCGGCTTCGACAGCAGCAGGGTGGTCAGGGTGTCCGGGACGGTGTCGACCGCGTGCGCCTGCACGGACGGCTCGTTCCTGGCGGGCGCCAGCAGCCGCAGCGGCTGCTCGGGCACCCCGGACGGTACGAGGTGCACGCGCTCCTGGCCGTCCACGTACGCGGCGTTCGCACCGGACTCGTCGACCGTCCAGCGCACGTCCCGCTGGGAGACGCCGGTGTCGGGCAGGTCGCCGATGACCCGGCTCACGGCGCTGCCGCCGGCCACCGTCGTGAGCGTCAGCTTCCCGGCCGCCCTGTCGTGCGTGACGACGTAGCCGTCGCCGAGCTTCGCCTCGTCGGCCGGCACCGCGACGGACTTCTTCGCCGTACGGTCGTAGACACCGGCCCTGCCGTCACAGGTCCAGTAGATCCAGCGGCCCAGCGCCTGCAACTCGGTCGGCACGCAGCCGGCGTCGGTGACGAGCGTCTCCGTCGTCCGCTTCGCGGTCAGGTCGTACGCCGTGAGGGTGCCGGGCGTGGACCCCGCCGTCCAGAGCACGTCACCGGAGAGCGCGGCGGCACCGGGGGCACGGGTGAGGACGGGAGCGCCGGCGTCGTCGAGCGCGTACACGTCCTGCCGGTCGGCGGTGGTGTGGACGAGGTAGCGCCCCGAGACGTCGGTGATGCGCCCGCCCGCGGGCACGCTCCGCTCCCAGAGGTCGTTGCTCTTCGGCCCGTTGACCCGGATCAGGTCCTTCGTCGCCGAGGAGTGCTCCAGCCAGGCGATCCGGCCGTCGGCCGTGCCGTGGATCTCGGAGCAGGCCACGTCCGTCGTCGCACAAGGGGCGATGACCACGGTCTCGGCGTAGGGCGAGAACTCGGACCGCTCGCCGTACGCGGGGGTGCCGGTCGCGGCGACGGTCCGGACAAAGTCGTCCCGGCGCCCGCGCAGGCTGTCGTCCGTGATCACGAGACGCCCCTGGTCGAGGGAGATGCCCTGGACGGGGACGGGGGGCCTGGGCAGCGGCTTGACCTGGGTGACGGCGGGAGTGCCGTCCGGGCCCGCGATGATGCGCTGGATGCCCCAGTCACCGGAGGCCGTACGGCCCTTCGCGACGGCGGTACCGTCCGGGACGGCGGAGACGTACGGGTCCGAAACGGGCAGCACGGTCACCGCGGGGCCGCCGGTGACCGGGACGGCTGTCACCGCCGTCCCGTTGCTCGGCCGGTGGACCAGCCAGTCACCGACCACGGCGAGGTCCTGCGCGGGGTTCACGCTGCCCCCGCCGTCCAACGTGACCTCGGCGGGGGCGGCCGACAGATCGGACCGCCCGAACACCAGAACCTTCGCCTCGTTCACGTTGAACAGGACGACGTGCTCGGGAGTGACCTGAGCTTCGAGGTAGACCTTGGAGCGCGGTGCGGTCATGCCGCTCACCTGCCCGGTCCTCCGGTCGACCATGACCGACCGGTACTGACCGTCCTGAAACGCGCTGAAGAGGAGCCCCTCGGAGTCCCCTCCCAGCGGGGAGAGAAGCTGCCACCCTGCGGGCAGCCCGGTGACCGGCACATCACGGGTCGTACCGTCCCGCTCGGGGAACAGCAGGTGCATCTCCTTGCTGGTCCTGCCGTCCTCGGCGGTGACCACGCGGTACCCGATCACCAGATCGGCGTATGCCGTGAACAGGCCCATGCCCGCAGGCGGCTGGACGGTGCGCGTGGTCCCGTCGGCCGCGTCCCACAGGTCGACCCGACGGTCCTCGTAGCGGTAGGCGAGGACGTCACTGCCCGTACCCCACGTACCGAGGACGCCCTCAGGCTGCGGCACCGGTACGGACACCCCGTCCGCGTAGCGCGTCCAGACCAGTCCGGAGTGTCCCTCCAGCCGGTGGAAAACACCCTGGGCACCGGCGCCGTCGTGCCCCTTGTAGGTGGAGGCGCTGAAGAGCGTCGCCGACGTGGAGGTGCTCCGCAACGCGGCGGGAACCACCGTCTCCTGGGCGGCGCCCACCGCGGAGGCGGGCGTGGGCAGCAGCGGGATCACACCGCCGGCGAGCATCGCGGACGCCGCGGCGGCGACGGCGGCGGCGCGTCCGGCTCTCGCGGGGCGGACGAAGGAACGTCCGGGGCGGACGAAGGAACGACGAATCAAGGAAACCCCTCCCGAAGCAGTGCGGGGAGACCTCGCCGTCCCGGGCCTGAGCCCGGCCCCCAGCAGTCACATCCCTCGCACAAGTCGACGAATATTACAGGGAGTTGACTGGGCGACAGCAACGGCTTTTCCCATCGCCGGCCCCGGGAACGACGATGTGGCCCCCACCCGGTCCGGGTGGGGGCCACATCAGGTCGCTGAGCCGTCAGGCGTCAGAACTCGGCTGTCAGGTGTCAGCCGTTGCGCTTCCAGCGCGGCTTCTCGTCGCGGCGGAACGAACCGGCACCCGTGGCGCGGTGGTCGTCGCGACGGCCGGTGGGACGGTCGTGGCCGGAGCGGAAGCCGCCGCCGGCGGGACGGTCGCCCTGACGGTCACGGTTGAAGGGACGGTCGCTGCCCCGGTGGCCGCCACGGTCGTCGCGGCGCTCGAAGGAACGGCCGCCACGGTCGTCGCGGTTGAAGCCGCCACCGCGGTTGTCGTCACGACGCTCGAACGAACGGCCACCGCGGTCATCGCGCGGTTGAAGCCGCCACCACGGTTGTCATCGCGACGGAAGCCACCGCCACGGTTGTCGTCACGACGCTCGAACGAACGGCCACCGCGGTCATCGCGGCGCTCGAAGGAACGGCCGCCACGGTCGTTGTCACGGCGCTCGTAGTTGCCCCGCTCGTCGCGGCGCTGACGCGGCTCGTACGCGGGACGCTCGTCGGCCTCGACGACGGTCTCGACGGCCGGCGTCTCGACGACGGCCTGCTCGGCAGCGGCCTCGGCCGCGGCGGCGACCGCCACCTCCGGGTCCTCGCCCCGCTCGCGCGCGGCACGGGCGACCAGACGGTCGGCCTCACCGCGCAGCTCGGTGGCACGGCGCTGCGCGCGCTCCAGCTCCTTGGTGAGCTGGGTGACCTCGCGCTCGGCCTGGTGGGCGGCGTCGCCCGCCGACTGGGCCTGGACCTCGGTCATCGAGCGGGCGCCGGTGATCTCGGCGACCTCGGGCTCGAAGGCCGTGCCCGAGTTGATGATGTGACGCGCGGCGTCGACGCCCGCGTCCTCCATCAGCCGGAAGATCTGGCGGCGCTGGTGCGGGAGCGACAGCGACACGACAGTGCCGGAGCGGCCCGCACGGGCGGTACGGCCGGAGCGGTGCAGGTAGTCCTTGTGGTCACCGGCCGGGTCCACGTTCAGGACCAGGTCGATGCCGTCGACGTGGATGCCGCGGGCGGCGACGTCGGTGGCGACGAGCGCGTTGACGTAGCCGTCCTTGAAGTCGGCCAGCGTCCGCGTACGGGCGCCCTGCGTCATGCCGCCGTGCAGCGCGTCGGCCTTCACACCGGCGTCGCGGAGCTGCTCGGCGATGCGGTCGGCGCCCAGCTGGGTGCGGACGAAGATGATCGTGCGGCCCTTGCGGGAGGCGATCGCGGCGGTGACCGGCGCCTTGTCCTTGGGCTTCACGATGAGGATGTGGTGCGACATCGTGGTGACGTTGCCCTGGGCGCTGTCGACCTCGTGCGTGACCGGGTTGCTCAGGTAGCGCTTGACCAGCGTGGAGATCTCGTTCTCCATGGTGGCGGAGAACAGCATGCGCTGGCCGCCGGCCGGGACCTGGTCGAGCAGCTCGGTGACCTCGGGCAGGAAGCCCAGGTCCGACATCTGGTCGGCCTCGTCGAGGACGGCGATCTGGGTGTTCTCCAGCGAGCAGGCGCCGCGGTTGATGATGTCGCGCAGACGGCCCGGGGTGGCGACGAGGATGTCGACGCCGCGCTCCAGGGCGTAGATCTGGTTGCCCATCGACGTACCGCCGCAGACGACCTTCATCTTCAGGCCGAGGACGTCGCCGTAGGGCTGCAGCGCGTCGGCGACCTGCATGGCCAGCTCACGGGTCGGCGTCAGGATGACGGCGCGCGGCTTCTTCTTCTCGGTGTGGCCGCCGGCGAGCTGCGCCAGGGTCGGCAGACCGAAGGAGAGGGTCTTGCCGGAGCCGGTGCGGCCGCGGCCGAGGATGTCCTTGCCGGCCAGGGCGTCCGGGATGGTCGCGGCCTGGATCGGGAAGGGGGTGGTCACGCCGTTCTGCGCGAGCTTGCGGACGACGCCCTCGGGGAGACCGAGGTCGGCGAAGGTGATCTCGGGAACGGCGGACTCGGTGGTCTCGATCGCCTCGATCGTGGCCTCGACCACGTCGTCGTTCTCGTTGTTCTCGGGCACGACGACGTGATCAGTACTGGAAACAGACATGCGAAATGCGAACCTTCCGGAGTTTCTTCGGCACGCGCCCAAACTCCGTGAAGTCGCAAACGACCGCCTCTATGCGGTCCGGCCACGGCAAGGGAGAGTACGCGCCACGCGGCGCTCTCTGCGGCGGCGCCGGGCAAATGGGATCAAACGATCTACTACCATACGCACCCTTCCCCCTTGAAGGCAAACCGAGCCCGTAAGACCAGGTGAGGGTGCAGTGCGAGCCAGCTGCTCGCACCACCCAAGTTACCTCGCCGCCGTCGGCCGCGCTGTTGGACGGACCACATCCGCGGCCCTTCGGCCCGTGAACCCCGCCACACCGGCCGCTGCCGCCGCCACTGCCGCTGCCGTCGCCGTTAGACCGGGGAGCCCGCCTCGGGCGCCGGTTCGCGCTGGACCAGCTGGGGCAGCGGCTGCTCGTGGGCCGACGAGGACGGCTCCGCCGTACCGGGGTCGGGCGCCGGGGACGAGGCCGGCGGGGGCTCGGGCGTCGGCTCCGCCGTCGTCCGCGTGGGAGTCGGCTCCTCACCGGGCGGCGCGGAGTTCTCGGAGGGGTCCCCGCTCTTCACCGTGATCTTCGCCGAAGGCTTCGCGCCCGGGGAGGCCGAGGCGGAGGGGTCCCCTGAGGCGGACTCCCCCGGCTTCGCCGAGGCCTTGCCGCCCTTGTGGCCCTTGCCGCCCTTGCCGCTCTTCCCGCCGAACGACCCGATCCCGCCGCCCCCCGCGGCCCCGCCGCCGGGCACCCCGTCGGCGTGTCTGCCCGCCGACTGCGAGGGCGCCGGCCGCCCCGCGTCGTCGCCGACGCTCATGCAGCCGGCGGTCGCGGCCACGGTCAGGACCGCGGCGACCAGCCGGGCGGGTACGCGCGAACGGACGGGTACGTACAAGGCGCGCACGGGCGGCCACCTCCGGACGGGGTGTCCCCCGCTCGGAAGGAGCCGGGAGCGTGGGGAGAAACGGGAGTTCTCCCTGCCCAACTCCCGTCGCCCGCGCGAGGACACGCGCCCCCCGGGCCCAACCGGACCCGGGGGGCGTGCGCTCCGGGCCCACATCGGACCCGGAGGGCGTGCGCCGGGCCCGCCCTCCGCCGCACCCGCGGGCGCGGCCGTGCCGGACGCGGCGGGCCGGCCGCAGGTCAGCCGACGGCCAGCGGCGCCTCGGGAGCCAGCGCCGCCGCGATGCGCTGGGCGACCACCTCGGCCATGTTGCCGTCGGGCGTGTCCTTGGTCTTGGTGGCGCTGACCGCGATGGCCAGCCGCTTCGACGGGAGATACGCCTGGATCGCCGCGTAGCCGGAGAACGAGGGGTTCTGCAGGACCCATCCGTTGATCACGATGACACCCAGGCCGAAGTGCTTGGCCTCCGTCTGCGGCAGACAGACCGTGGCGGGGCAGCGGGCGGTCGGGTGACCGAGCCCGACGGTCCCCGGGTTGATCAGCGTGCGGTACGAGCGGCGCGAGATGAGCTCGCCGCTGCCGATGGCCCGGGCCGAACGGGCCAGGTCACAGATGTGCGTGGTGATCACGGCACCGGGCGCGGTGGTCCACGAGGGGTTCCAGAACGTCGACTCCTCGTACAGCCCGCGTTCGGAGGTGAAGGCGTGCAGGACCCTGCGCGGGATGTCGGGGGTGAAGTTGTTCCGGGTGTTGTCCAGACCCAGCGGGCCGGTCACCCGCTCCCGCAGGAACCGGTCGATCCGGGTACCGGTGATCTTCTCGAGCGCCTGGATCAGCAGCAGGTAATTGGCGTGCGAATAGCTCCAGTTGGTGCCCGGCTCGTACCAGAACGAATGGCTGTAGGGGTACGCGAGCAGCTGCTGCGGGGTCCAGTGGCGGAACGGGTGGGCCTCCAGCTCGGCCAGGAACGCCGGGTCGGTGACGTAGTCGTGGAGTCCGGTGGTGTTGGTCGCCAGCATCCGCAGGGTGATCCGGTTCGCCTTGGGCAGCCCGGGCAGCCAGCGCTCCACGGTGTCGTCCAGGCGGACCCGGCCCTCCTGGACCAGTTGCAGCAGCGCCGTGCCGACGTAGGAGAAGACCACGGAACCGGCGCGGAAGTGCATGTCCGGCTCGGCCGGCACTCCGGTCATGGACTCGCCGAGCGCGTCGGTGAGCACCTCGCGCCGGCCGCGGGTGACCTTCACCTCGACCGACTTCAGATGAAGATCGGCCTTGGCCTTCCGGGTGATCCCGAGGACTTCGCGGGACTCTCCGCCGAGGGGCCGCGCGGTTCGCGCGCACTCGCTCCCGCGCGGGCGGGCGGCCTCGTGGGCGGCCGCGGGCACGGCGGCGGTCTGGACGGTGACGGCGAGGAGAGCGGCGCACAGAAGGGCCTTGCGGGCTCGCGCGACCGGGCGGCCCGGGGAGGGGGTGCGTGTCATGCCCGCACTATCACCGGGCGGCCCGGACCCCTTCGGCAGCACACTCCGAAACCGGTACGAGACACCCCATGTGGGGCAGGCGCCCCGTTTCCCCGCCGGATCCGGGCCCTTCCGGTCTCCGTCGTACGCCGCCGGCACCCCGCCATCCCCGACAATGGCGGGGTGCTGGAGATGACGCGCGAAACCTTCGAAGAGCTCGTGAGCCAGGCGCTGGACCGGATCCCGCCGGAGCTGACCCGGGTGATGGACAACGTCGCCGTGTTCGTCGAGGACGAGCCTCCGGCGGACGACCCCGAGCTGCTGGGGCTCTACGAAGGCACTCCGCTCACCGACCGCGGCGAGTGGTACGCCGGTGTGCTGCCCGACCGCATCACGATCTACCGGGGTCCCACCCTGCGCCGGTGCGAGACGACGGACGAGGTGGTCCACGAGGTCGCGGTGACCGTGATCCACGAGATCGCCCACCATTTCGGCATCGACGACGACCGGCTCCACGAACTGGGCTGGGGCTGACCGCACCACGGCGCACCCACCACGGACCCGTCCTCCCCGCGCCGCAGGCCGCCTCCTCCAGGACGGGGACGGAACCCCGCATACCCCCCGCGCCCCTTGGGCAGACGGGACGAATGGCCCGCGTCCCCGTCGCCGCAACCGCCACCGTCCGTCGTACGGCCCGCAGCACCGCCCGTCGCGCCGGACGGGCGCTCCACGCGCTCGCCCGCCGCCGCCCCGGCCGCACCGGCCGCCGGAAACCCCCCGAGCTCGAACTCGCCGCCCGCCCGAACCCGTACACCCGCGCCCTCGGGATGCTGTGCGTCGTCCTGCTCGGCGCCTGGCTGGGGCTGCTGGCCGTGGGCGACGTCCGCGTCCCGGTCGGCCCCATGAACACCACCATGACCCTGCGCCCCTCCCTCACCGGTGGCACGAAGATCAACATCTCCCCGCTCGGCGCCCTGGAACTGCGCAGCCACGAGGCCCCGCTGCGCCTGGACGTGGACGTGGACCGGCTCGACCCGGAGCGCTCCCAGGCCCTCGTCGAGCACCCCGAGCGCCTCGCCGGGCTCCAGGACGAGGTCGTACGGGACGTCGAGGACGGCACCCTGGACCTGGCCGTCCGCTCCTGCACGGCCGTGGTCGCCGGCGCCGCCGCCCTCGGCCTCGCGGTCTACCGCCGCCCGCGCCGCGCCCTCGCCGCCGGGGGTCTCGCCCTGTGCCTGCTGGGCGCCTCGGGAGCGACCGCCTTCGCCACCTGGAACCCCAAGTCGGTCCTGGAGCCGAAGTACTCCGGGCTCCTCGCCTCCGCCCCCTCCCTGGTCGGCGACGCCCGCAGCATCGTCAGCGAATTCGACGTCTACCAGAAGGAGTTGGCACGCCTGGTGACGAACGTGACGAAGCTGTACGACGTCACGTCCACCCTTCCCGCCTACGAACCCGACCCGACCACGATCCGGGTGCTCCACGTCTCCGACATCCATCTGAACCCGGCGAGCTGGAAGATCATCGCCTCGCTCGTGAAGCAGTACGCGATCGACGTGATCGTCGACTCCGGCGACACGATGGATCACGGTTCGGCGGCCGAGAACGCCTTCCTGGACCCGATACCGGACCTGGGAGCCCCCTACGTCTGGGTCCGCGGCAACCACGACTCCCGGGAGACCCAGCGCTACCTGGAACATCTGCGGAACGTGCACGTCCTGGACGACGGCCGGGCGGTCTCCGTCGCGGGCCTGCGCTTCGCCGGCATCGGCGATCCCCAGTTCACACCCGACCGCTCGTCCGCGCCGGGCGGCGACGCGGCGGAGGACCTCGCGGGCGCCCGGCTGGCCTCGGCCCTGCGCGACCAGCGCGCCGCGGGCACCCCGGCCGACATCGCCGTCGCCCACGAACCGGTCGCCGCCCGCGGGACGGACGGCCAGGTGCCCCTGGTGCTCGCGGGGCATCTGCACCACGAGGAGATGGAGATCATGAAGTACGGCACCCGGCTGCGGGTGGAGGGCTCGACGGGCGGCAGCGGGCTGCGCGCGGTCGAGCGCCGGTACCCCGCCCCGATCGAGGCCTCGGTGCTCTACATGGACCGCGACACCCACCGGCTCCAGGCCTGGGACGAGATCAGACTGGGCGGTCTCGGCGAGACGACGGCCGAGGTCAGCCGCCATCTGGCGCAGGAGAACGAGCCCGGCGCGACCCCCTCGCCGATGCCCTCGGGAACCCCCTCCACGACCTCCCCGTAAACCGTTTTGGCGATACCTCCCGCCATCCCATATGCTTCTCACGTCCCCGACGCGCTGAGAAGCGCGCAGGCGGGCCGATAGCCCTCATCGTCTAGCGGCCTAGGACGCCGCCCTTTCAAGGCGGTAGCACGGGTTCGAATCCCGTTGGGGGCACGTAACACTGTGTGCGACACTTGCATCGCTTGTTCGCACACAAAAGCTTGGTCCTGTGGAGCAGTTTGGAGTGCTCGCCACCCTGTCAAGGTGGAGGCCGCGGGTTCAAATCCCGTCAGGACCGCTGAGGTTTCTCCGGAAGCCTCGTGGCTGGGTAGCTCAGTTGGTACGAGCGATCGCCTGAAAAGCGATAGGTCGCCGGTTCGACCCCGGCCCCAGCCACAAGAACGAAACCCTCTCCGGGTCATCCGGAGGGGGTTTCGTCGTTTCCCGGGACCGGCGTGACCGGCACCGGCAAGACGCGACCGGTGCCGGCCGTACGTGCCCCGGTCCGGAACGGGCCTGGCCGGATGGCGACGGGGCGTGACCGGATAGGGACGGTCCGCTTGGCAGCGGGTGCCGGTGGCGCTAGCTTCTCTGGCTGATCGAATCGGGTTTCTTCGGGGGGACGACATGAGCCGGGACGACGCGGCCGCGCTGCGGGACACCGAGCTGGAGAAGGACCGGGCGCGCTACGGGCTGATCGCGGTCGTCATGAGCAATGTCGCCATCGCCGGCGTCGCGGTCTTCGGGGTCTGGCGGCTCGACGGCGACAAGGCCGTGATCGTCGGGGTGCTCACCGCCGCGTTCACCGCGGTGAGCAGCATGACCACCGCCTACCTGGGCATCAAAGCCGTCTCCAACACCGCCCGGTCCATCGCGCTCGGCTCGGCTCCCCGGCGGGAGCCCGCGCGCCCCGCCGCCAAGGACCCCGCGCCCGAGGCCGGCAGCGGATCCACGGCGCCCGCCGCCGAGGCTCCGGCGCCGCCCGCCCAGCGCGCCCCCTGACCCCGCCCCGCCGGCCGCGGCAAAAGGGTTCGCCACGGATTTCCCCGGGATGAGATCCTGGATCGCGTATGTCTACGCACCCTGCCCCCGCCCTCGGCGATCTCGCCGCCCGCCTGGCCGAGCTGCCCCTGCGCGACGCGCACCGGCTCGGGCGCAGGCTCGAAGGCGCACGCAAGATCCGCAAGCCCGAGGCCCGCTCCGCCGTGTTCGCCGAGATCGAGGCGGAGATGGCCAAGGGCGAGGCCCGCACGGCCGAGCGCCGCGCCCGCGTGCCCGCGGTCACCTATCCCGAGCAGCTTCCGGTCAGCCAGAAGAAGGACGAGATCGCGGCGGCCATCCGCGATCACCAGGTCGTGATCGTCGCCGGTGAGACCGGCTCCGGCAAGACCACCCAGATCCCGAAGATCTGCATCGAACTGGGCCGTGGCGTGCGCGGCATGATCGGGCACACCCAGCCCCGACGGATCGCCGCCCGCACGGTGGCCGAGCGCGTCGCGGAGGAGCTGGACACCCCGCTCGGCGAGGCCGTCGGCTGGAAGGTCCGCTTCACCGACCAGGTGAACCCGGACGCCACCTTCGTCAAGCTGATGACGGACGGCATCCTGCTCGCCGAGATCCAGACGGACCGTGAGCTGCGCGCGTACGACACGATCATCATCGACGAGGCGCACGAGCGGTCGCTCAACATCGACTTCCTGCTCGGCTACCTGGCCCAGCTGCTGCCCAAGCGGCCGGACCTCAAGGTCGTCATCACCTCCGCGACCATCGACCCGGAGCGCTTCTCCCGGCACTTCGGCGACGCCCCGATCGTCGAGGTCAGCGGGCGGACGTATCCGGTGGAGGTGCGCTACCGCCCGCTGCTCGAGGAGGACTCCGAGGACGCGGACCGCGACCAGATCACCGCGATCTGCGACGCCGTCGAGGAGCTCCAGGCCGAGGGCAAGGGCGACATCCTGGTCTTCCTGTCGGGCGAGCGGGAGATCCGCGACACGGCCGACGCGCTGAACAAGAAGAACTACCGCTTCACCGAGGTCCTGCCGCTGTACGCGCGGCTCTCGCACGCCGAGCAGCACCGCGTCTTCCAGCCGCACACCGGGCGCAGGATCGTTCTGGCGACCAACGTCGCCGAGACCTCCCTGACCGTCCCGGGCATCAAGTACGTGATCGACCCGGGCACCGCGCGCATCTCCCGCTACAGCCACCGCACGAAGGTGCAGCGGCTGCCCATCGAGCCCGTCTCTCAGGCCAGCGCCAACCAGCGCAAGGGCCGCTGCGGCCGTACGTCCGACGGCATCTGCGTCCGGCTGTACTCCGAGGACGACTTCCTCGCCCGGCCGGAGTTCACCGACGCCGAGATCCTGCGCACGAACCTCGCCTCCGTCATCCTGCAGATGACCGCGGCCGGCCTGGGCGACATCGAGAAGTTCCCCTTCATCGACCCGCCGGACCACCGCAACATCCGCGACGGCGTCCAGCTCCTCCAGGAGCTGAACGCGCTGGACCCGGCGGAGAAGGACGTCCGCAAGCGGCTCACGCAGACCGGCCGCAAGCTCGCCCAGCTGCCCGTGGACCCCCGGCTCGCCCGGATGGTCCTGGAGGCCGACAAGAACGGCTGCGCGCGCGAGGTCATGGTGATCGCGGCCGCGCTCTCCATCCAGGACCCGCGCGAGCGGCCGTCCGACAAGCAGGCGCAGGCGGACCAGCAGCACGCCCGCTTCAAGGACGAGACCTCCGACTTCCTGGCCTTCCTCAACCTGTGGCGCTACATCCGGGAGCAGCAGAAGGAGCGGGGCTCGTCCGCGTTCCGCCGGATGTGCAAGCAGGAGTACCTGAACTTCCTGCGCATCCGCGAGTGGCAGGACATCTACAGCCAGCTGCGGACCGTCGCCCGGCAGATGGGCATCCATCTGAACGAGGAGGACGCCCCCGAGCAGAGCGTCCATGTGTCCCTGCTCGCCGGTCTGCTCTCGCACATCGGCATGAAGGACGTGAAGGAGACCGGCTCGGAGAGCGGGCGCGGCTCGGGCAAGAACGAGTACCTGGGCGCGCGGAACGCCAAGTTCGCGATCTTCCCGGGCTCGGCGCTGTTCAAGAAGCCCCCGCGTTTCGTGATGTCGGCGGAGCTGGTGGAGACCTCGCGGCTCTGGGCGCGCGTCAACGCCCGCGTCGAGCCCGAGTGGGTGGAGCCGCTGGCCGGCCATCTCCTGAAGCGGACCTACAGCGAGCCGCACTGGGAGAAGGACCAGGCGGCCGTGATGGCGTACGAGAAGGTCACGCTGTACGGCGTGCCGATCGTCGCGCAGCGGAAGGTGAACTACGGGCGGATCGACCCGGAGGCCAGCCGCGAGCTGTTCATCCGCAACGCGCTCGTCGAGGGCGACTGGCGCACGCACCACAAGTTCTTCGCGGACAACCGCAAGCTGCTCACCGAGGTCGAGGAGCTGGAGCACAGGGCCCGGCGCCGGGACATCCTGGTGGACGACGAGACCCTGTACGACTTCTACGACCAGCGGGTGCCCGAACACGTCGTGTCCGGGGCGCACTTCGACTCCTGGTGGAAGCACAAGCGGCACGAGGAGCCCGAACTCCTCGACTTCGAGCGCTCGATGCTCATCAACGACCGGGCGGGCGCGGTCTCCAAGGACGACTACCCCGACTCCTGGGCGCAGGGGCGGCTGAAGTTCCGGGTGACCTACCAGTTCGAGCCGGGCGCGGACGCGGACGGCGTGACCGTCCACATCCCGCTCCAGGTGCTGAACCAGGTCACGGACGAGGGATTCGACTGGCAGATCCCGGGTCTGCGGGAGGAAGTGGTGACGGAGCTGATCCGTTCGCTGCCGAAGCCGATCCGGCGCAACTACGTACCGGCCCCGAACTTCGCCCAGAAGTTCCTGGAGCGGGCGGTCCCGCTGCAGGAGCCGCTGACGCTGACCATGGCGCGTGAGCTCAAGCGCATGGTCGGGGTACCGCTGACAGCCGACGACTTCGACTGGTCCCGGCTTCCGGACCATCTGAAGGTCACGTTCCGGATCGTCGACGAGCGGCGCCGCAAGCTGGCCGAGGACAAGGACCTGGAGGCCCTCAAGCTCCGGCTGAAGCCGAAGGCGCGCCAGGCGATCTCGCAGGCCGCCGCGGCGACGGCGGAGCGCGAGGGCGGCGAGTCGCTGGAACGCTCGGGGCTGACGGACTGGACGATCGGCCCGCTCCGCCGGGTCTTCGAGACGCGCCGGGCGGGCCAGCCGGTGAAGGCGTATCCGGCACTGGTCGACGACGGCCCGAAGGCGAACACCGTCTCGGTGCGGCTCTTCGACACGGAGGCCGAGCAGGCCGAGGCGATGTGGAAGGGCACCCGCCGGCTGATCCTGCGGAACATCCCGGTGAACCCGGGCAAGTTCGCCTCGGACAAGCTCACCAACGCCCAGAAGCTCGCCCTGTCCGCGAACCCGCACGGTTCGGTGCAGGCGCTCTTCGACGACTGCGCGATGGCCGCCGCGGACAAGCTGATCGCGGACTTCGGCGGCCCGGCGTGGGACGAGGAGTCCTACCGCAAGCTGTACGACAAGGTGCGTGCCGAGATCGTCGACACGACCGTGCGTACGGTCGGGCAGGTGCAGCAGGTGCTCGCCGCCTGGCAGGCCTGCGAGCGCCGTCTGAAGGCCCTCCGCAGCCCGACCCTGCTGGCGAACCTGGCGGACGTACGGGCCCAGCTGGACGCCCTGGTGAAGCCCGGTTTCGTGACGGCGACGGGGCTGCGGCGGCTGCCGGACCTGATGCGCTATCTGGTCGCCGCGGACCGCCGTCTCCAGCAGATGCCGACCGGTGCCCAGCGGGACACCAGCCGCATGGAGAAGGTCCACGAGATGCAGGACGAGTACGCCTGGCTCCTGGAGCAGCTGCCCCAGGGCCGGCCGGTGCCCTCGTCGGTCCTGGACATCCGCTGGATGATCGAGGAGCTGCGGGTCAGCTATTTCGCCCACGCGCTGGGCACCGCGTACCCCGTCTCCGACAAGCGGATCGTGAAGGCGATCGACGCCGCCGCCCCGTGACGGCGGCCCCACGGGTGGTGAGTTCGACCCGGGGGCTGACCTCATGTACTGTTCTTTTCGCAGCGCAGGAACAACTCGCTGCGAATCAAGGTCCTGTGGAGCAGTTTGGAGTGCTCGCCACCCTGTCAAGGTGGAGGCCGCGGGTTCAAATCCCGTCAGGACCGCACGAAGAAAGGCCCGGAGCGAAAGCTCCGGGCCTTTTCGTCTGTCCGGGCCCCGGCGACCCGCCTGCCGGCCCGTTCGCCTGCGGCCTCCGGCCCGTCCGCGCACGTCCACCGGCCCGTCCGTGTACATCCACCGGCCCCGTTGGGGTGAGCGTGCCGGCGGGGTTCGCGGCCGCGCACGCTCCGCGTCGGCTTCGGGCGGCCGGGAGCCCTCCAGGAGCGCCCCTGCGGCGCGTTCGCGTCCCTTGACGGCGTCACATTCCGCCGGTACCCCGGAATCCAGGGCCCTCGCCCTGACGGCCCTCTGGAGGTGCGTATGGCGGTGTCCGCCCGGCACGAGACCCGGGCTCTGCTCCGAGCCCATCTGGCGGCCGCCTCCGGCTACCGCCATCTGACGCGGCACTGCCCGATCTGCCATCAGCTCGCACGACTGGCCATGGAGACCGTCCCGAACGACGAGCAGGACGCCGAGGGCGCCCCGGAGGACGAGAGCCCCTCGTCGGCGTGACCGGGCCGGCCCCGCGACGGCCACCCCGAGCGCGTCCCGGTGTGCGCCCCGGTGCGACACGACCCCCGGCCGAGCCCAACTCCCCTAGCGCAGAAGGCTCTCGGCGGACAAGGACTGTGGCATGTGACGGGAGTCACCGCATATGTTTTCAGAAGTGTGGAACTTACCCCCCTCATACAACCAGTCAATTTAATATGTGCAATTGCACCGCCTGTCGAGGACTTCCACAGTCGATCCGACACCCGCCCCCAGACTCCGACAAGGCCGCTCACAGGCCCGCCTCCGGGGAGCGCGGAACGCACAAAAAAAATCGCGCTGGACCCGGCGGAGTCCAGCGCGATCTACGACGCACCCTGTTCAAGTGTCAGTAACGCTTGGGCGAGAGCTCTGTTGGGGCAGAACCCGCGTCGCTTGGAGCTGTGGTGTGGACGCCTCGACGGGTTGGGGGATCCGTTGATTTGTCCGGTTATGCAATGACTCAGGCTTCGCTGCGCTGCTGCGGGATACCCGCGAGCAGTGCGCGGACCTCAGCCTCGCGGTAACGACGGTGCCCTCCGAGCGTGCGGATGGACGTGAGCTTGCCGGCCTTCGCCCACCGCGTGACCGTCTTGGGGTCGACGCGGAACATCGTGGCGACCTCAGCGGGGGTCAGCAGCGGCTCGGCATCAGGGGTGCGAGCGGTCATGAGCGGCCTCCTCGGGAGAACCGAACCTTCTCGGTTCTTTCCTCTAAATTCTGCACCTTGACCCGCGTTGCCCGAAATGGCGGACGCGAGTCGAGTCGGTTATAGGACGAACGGCTTGTCCTCGGCACTACAACTACACCATCCGTCCAGCCGCGTCGGCCAAACCGATGGAATTGCCCTCCCAGGTGTTCATCAGCGACGGAAGCCGATGGACCATGCCATAGCGGACAGTCACGCCACTGTGACGATCAGTCACAGGGCGATCAGGAGTCACCAGACGTCCTAAAAGCGTGCAATGCCGAGATTCCCCCCCAAAAGCGGGCGGAGGGAGCCCTCCCCCGGGCTCCTTGTCCTATTTTGACACGAGGAGGGGGAAGCGATGCAAGAGCCGGGTAAGTGCCGTCCGTCACGCTTGACACCCGTTGACGTATTGGCCCGGATCGGGCCCTACGTCCCGGACGTGAGGGTTCTTCAGTGTGCGAGGACCATACGCGAGTTCGACCGAATCCTGTGAGAAGCAGATCACACCCGCGCAGGCGCCCCGGAAGCACCTTCCGTCCCACCCGAACCATGTGTACGGACCACGGGGCCGAAGTGTTCGCACCGACCTTGAACGGATCGGCGCGGACCACCCTCCCGGGGCCTCCCGGGGGCGGGTTCAGTTCGCCGAACGCCGGTCCCTGACCGACCGCCAGCGCTCCACCAGCCGGCCGTACGCCTCGCCCGCGGTCGCCCCGTCCCCGGTGCGCAGCGCCTCGATGCCCTCGGCCACGTCCGCGGCGGAGTGGTCGCCCTCCAGGTCACCGGCCGGCAGCGCGTGCACCAGCCCGCCGTAGTCCAGTTCCACCAGCGAGCGCGGATGGAACTCCTCCAGCCAGCGCCCCACGTCCACCAGGCCCTCGATGAGCGGGCCGTCGTCCAATGCGTCCCGGAGCGTGCGCAGGGCCCGCGCCGTGCGCCGCCGCGCCTGCACCATCGGGGTCCGGTAGCGCAGCAGCGGCGCCGCTCCGGCCGGTCCCGTCCCCTTCTCGTACTCCCGCTCCTCGTCGGTGACGAGGACGAACCAGTTCAGCGGCACCTGCCAGGTCGAGGTGCGGATCCAGGGGCGGGCGTCCGGGTTGCGCGCCAGCCAGCGTTCGTAGTCGAGCGCGGCCTGACGGCGCACCAGCGGCGGCAGCACCGCGTCCAGGACGGACGCGGGCAGGTCCTCGCCCAGTTCGCCCAGGGCCTGCCAGCCGCGCAGCCGGGTGCGCCAGGGGCAGACGCACACCACCCCGTCGACCTCGGCGACGAACGCGTCGCCGCTCTCGTGCACCGGCACGGGGACCGGCGGGGTGGGCAGCAGATCGGCCAGCGAGCGGCGCAGTTCGTCCTGGTACGAGGGGCGCTCGGCGCGCCGGGCGTAGCGCGTCCAGTGGTCGCGCTCGGACTCGGGGAACGCGGCCAGTGGCTCGTACACCCGCAGATACGACGTGTACGGGACGTTCACCGCGGACACCTTGGGCACGCCTGCTCCCTCCCCCGTCGACCACCGGGAAAACCAGCGAGAACCACTCAGAACCTGAACAGAAATCTATGCAAATCGAACCACGGCCGTACCCCGCCCGTAGGTGATCCTGAACACTGCGCCGGGGGCGGGTCGGCACAGGCTCTAATCTCATTCCCACGGAGCCCGCCATCCGCACGGGCGCCGGACCCAACCGCCGCTTATTACCTGGGAGTCACCACAGTGACCGACGTAACCGGCGCGCCTGCTGATGTACTGCACACCCTGTTCCACTCGGATCAGGGCGGTCATGAGCAAGTCGTGCTCTGCCAGGACCGCGCCAGCGGCCTCAAGGCCGTGATCGCGATCCACTCCACCGCACTGGGCCCCGCCCTCGGCGGCACGCGCTTCTACCCGTACGCGAGCGAGCAGGAGGCCGTCGCCGACGCCCTCAACCTCGCGCGCGGGATGTCGTACAAGAACGCCCTGGCCGGGCTCGACCACGGCGGCGGCAAGGCCGTCATCATCGGCGACCCGGAGCAGATCAAGTCCGAGGAGCTGCTCCTCGCCTACGGCCGGTTCGTCGCCTCGCTCGGCGGCCGGTACGTGACCGCGTGCGACGTCGGCACCTATGTCGCCGACATGGACGTCGTGGCCCGCGAGTGCCGGTGGACCACCGGACGCTCCCCGGAGAACGGCGGCGCCGGCGACTCCTCGGTGCTGACCGCCTTCGGTGTCTTCCAGGGCATGCGCGCCTCCGCGCAGCACCTGTGGGGCGACCCGACGCTGCGCGGCCGCAAGGTCGGTGTCTCCGGTGTCGGCAAGGTGGGCCACCACCTGGTCGACCACCTGCGCGAGGACGGCGCCGAGGTCGTGATCACCGACGTGCGGGCCGAGTCCGTGCGGCGGATCCTGGACCGTCACCCCGAGGGCGTCACGGCCGTCGCGGACACCGAGACCCTCATCCGCACCGAGGGCCTCGACATCTACGCGCCCTGCGCCCTGGGCGGCGCGCTCAACGACGAGACGGTGCCCGTGCTCACGGCCCGGATCGTGTGCGGCGCGGCCAACAACCAGCTGGCGCACCCGGGTGTGGAGAAGGACCTCGCGGACCGCGGGATCCTGTACGCCCCCGACTACGTCGTGAACGCGGGCGGAGTCATCCAGGTGGCCGACGAGCTCCACGGCTTCGACTTCGACCGGTGCAAGGCGAAGGCCACGAAGATCTTCGACACCACGCTGGCCATATTCGCACGTGCGAAGCAGGACGGGATCCCGCCGGCCGCGGCGGCCGACCGGATCGCCGAGCAGCGGATGGCGGAGGCACGCGGCCACTGACCCTTTCGGGGGCCTTCGGCGCTTGTCAGGGACCCGTCGGCGGACGACTGGGAGAGAACTCTCACGTCCGTCGGCGGGTCGTAGCCCAAGAAGAGGTTAAAATCGCGGTTGACCAGCGAGGACAGGGCACCTCGCGGGGGCTGGGCGAAGGCGCGTGCTGCGGGCGACGTACCGTATGGGCGCGGGCTCAGGTACCGTGGAAGCCCTACGGACCGGTCTCTCCACGGAGAGTCCGTTCCAGATCATGAACGCGTGTCAAGACTCTGGGGCCGTCGAGCCCCGTATCCGAGGGGGTCGAGCCATGGGGCGCGGCCGGGCAAAGGCCAAGCAGACGAAGGTCGCCCGCCAGCTGAAGTACAGCAGCGGCGGGACTGACCTCTCGCGTCTGGCCAATGAGCTGGGCGCTTCGACTTCGAGCCAGCCGCCGAATGGCGAGCCGTTCGAGGACGACGACGAGGAAGACGACCCGTACGCACAGTACGCGGATCTCTACAACGACGACGACGAGGACGAGGACGACCAGTCCGGTCCCCAGTCTCAACGTCGCGGCGCTTGACGCAACAGCGTCCCTCGCAGTTTCCGCGATCTCTTCTCGTAGCGGATCTCCAGGCGCGGGTTTCTGGCAGATCCCGCCTGGCGGATTTCTCGTAGCGACTGCACCTCACCCGGTCCGGGCTTCATCGCCGGACCGGGTTTCGTGCTGCTCCGGGGGCTTCGGCCGGCGTGACCGCCGGCCTCGGCCCCCGTTCGCGTCTCAGCTCGCGTAGTCGCCGACGAGCGCGGCGCCCGTCGCGTGGTCCCCGCGCTCGGTGATCTCACCGGCGACCCAGGCGTCCACTCCGCGGTCCGCGAGGACGGCGAGGGCGACCTCGGCGGACTCCTCGGGGACGATCGCCATCATGCCGACGCCCATGTTCAGCGTCTTCTCCAGCTCCAGGCGCTCGACGTCGCCGGCCTTGCCGACGAGGTCGAAGACCGGTGCCGGGGTCCAGGTCCCGCGGTCCACCACGGCGTGCAGACCGTCCGGGATCACCCGGGCCAGGTTGGCCGCCAGACCGCCGCCGGTGATGTGGCTGAAGGCGTGCACCTCGGCGCTCTTCGTCAGCGTCAGACAGTCCAGCGAGTAGATCTTGGTGGGCTCCAGGAGCTCCTCGCCGAGCGTGCGGCCGAACTCCTCGACGTGCTGGTCCAGGCGCAGGTTCGCCCGGTCGAAGAGGACGTGCCGGACGAGCGAGTACCCGTTCGAGTGAAGTCCCGAGGCCGCCATGGCGATCACCGCGTCACCCGTACGGATGCGATCCGGGCCGAGCAGCAGGTCGGCCTCGACCACGCCCGTACCGGCGCCGGCGACGTCGAAGTCGTCCGGGCCGAGCAGACCGGGGTGTTCGGCCGTCTCGCCGCCCACCAGGGCGCAGCCCGCGAGGACACAGCCCTCGGCGATGCCCTTCACGATGGCCGCGACCCGCTCCGGGTGGACCTTGCCCACGCAGATGTAGTCGGTCATGAAGAGCGGCTCCGCGCCGCACACCACGATGTCGTCCATGACCATCGCCACGAGGTCGTGGCCGATGGTGTCGTACACGCCCAGCTGGCGGGCGATGTCGACCTTGGTGCCCACGCCGTCGGTGGCGGAGGCGAGCAGCGGCCGCTCGAAGCGCTTGAGGGCGGAGGCGTCGAAGAGGCCGGCGAAGCCGCCGAGGCCGCCGAGGACCTCGGGGCGCTGCGTCTTCTTCACCCACTCCTTCATGAGCTCGACGGCGCGGTCGCCCGCCTCGATGTCGACTCCGGCGGCCGCGTAGGACGCGCCGGAAGCAGTGCCCGTCGACGAAGTCGACTGATCAGGTACAGCAGACATTGCCTGGGATCTTTCGGGTTGGTGAAACGGGGCTCTGCGGCGCTACGGGCGACGGATGGCGTCAGCCGCGGCCGTGGCTGCGGGACCCGCGGCCAGCTCGGTCTCCAGGAGCTGCTTGCCGAGCAGCTCGGGGTCGGGAAGCTCCATCGGGTACTCGCCGTCGAAGCAGGCGCGGCACAGGTTGGGCTTGTCGATCGCGGTGGCCTCGATCATCCCGTCCAGGGAGATGTACGAGAGCGAGTCGGCGCCCAGCGAGGTGCCGATCTCCTCGATCGTCATGCCGTTCGCGATCAGCTCGGCGCGGGTCGCGAAGTCGATGCCGAAGAAGCAGGGCCACTTCACGGGCGGGGAGGAGATCCGGATGTGGACCTCGGCCGCACCCGCCTCGCGGAGCATCCGGACCAGCGCGCGCTGGGTGTTGCCGCGCACGATCGAGTCGTCGACGACGACCAGGCGCTTGCCCTTGATGACTTCCTTGAGCGGATTCAGCTTCAGGCGGATTCCGAGCTGGCGGATCGTCTGCGAGGGCTGGATGAAGGTCCGGCCGACATAGGCGTTCTTGACCAGGCCGGCGCCGAACGGGATGCCGGAGGCCTCCGCGTAACCGATCGCCGCGGGCGTCCCGGACTCCGGGGTCGCTATGACCAGATCGGCCTCGACCGGCGCTTCCTTGGCGAGTCTGCGGCCCATCTCGACACGCGAGAGGTACACGTTCCGGCCGGCGATGTCCGTGTCGGGACGGGCCAGGTAGACGTACTCGAAGACACAGCCCTTGGGCTTCGCTTCCGCGAATCGAGAGGTTCGCAGGCCGTTCTCGTCGATGGCGACGAACTCGCCCGGCTCGATCTCGCGCACGAAGCTGGCGCCGCAGATGTCGAGGGCCGCGGACTCCGAGGCCACCACCCAGCCGCGCTCCAGACGGCCGAGGACCAGCGGGCGGATGCCCTGCGGGTCACGGGCGGCGTAGAGCGTGTGCTCGTTCATGAAGACGAGCGAGAAGGCGCCCTTGACCTGGGGGAGGATCCTGGCGGACGCCTCTTCTATGGTCAGCGGCTTGCCGTCGTCGTCGACCTGGGCCGCGAGGAGCGCGGTGAGCAGGTCGGTGTCGTTGGTGGCCGCCACCCGGGTGGTGCGGCCTTCCTGCTTGGGGAGATCGGCGACCATCTCGGCGAGCTGCGCCGTGTTGACCAGGTTGCCGTTGTGGCCGAGCGCGATCGAGCCGTGCGCGGTGGCACGGAACGTCGGCTGGGCGTTCTCCCACACGGAGGCACCGGTGGTCGAGTAGCGGGCGTGACCGACCGCGATATGACCCTGGAGCGAACCGAGCGAGGTCTCGTCGAAGACCTGGGACACGAGGCCCATGTCCTTGAAGACGAGGATCTGGGAGCCGTTGCTGACCGCGATTCCCGCGGATTCCTGACCCCGATGCTGGAGGGCGTAGAGCCCGAAGTAAGTGAGCTTGGCGACCTCTTCGCCCGGAGCCCAGACACCGAAGACGCCGCAAGCGTCCTGGGGGCCTTTCTCACCGGGGAGCAGATCATGATTGAGTCGACCGTCACCACGTGGCACGGCACCGAGTGTAGGCGAGATCGACCACTGGTCCGAATTGGGGATGCGGACCGGAAGTGGATCACTCGTCGGCCACCGCACGGACGACCGTGCCGTTTGCACTGGTCAGAGCGATGTCACGATGATCGATCCGGTAGGCGACCGTGCCGCCGAAGAGTCCGAGCAGCGTCTTCTCGGTCCGCATGAGTGAGTCTTGGCACATCATGCGGGTGGTCCTGGCCCGGCTGAGGGTGATATGTCCGTCGCTCACGGTGGCCTCGGCGGACGCGTGGTTGCAGCCGAGCCGGCCCTGGAAGGTGCCGTCCTCACGCAGGACGAGGTAGGCCTTGGCCCCCTCGGGAAGCGGCCGGGCGCCGCCGTCCGTGTCACCCAGTGCCGTCACGGTCCACTTCGTCCCCAGCAGGGGTGCGTCCCGGTGCGCTCCGGCCTGCGCACCCTGTGCGGCCGGATCCTCGGGAGCGGGCGTGGCCCCCTCCGACCGCGTGGCGCACGCGGAGGTCAGGAGCAGCAAGGCCAGGGCACCGAGTGCCGTTCGCCGCCCGTTCGTGCCGATGTGCGGGCAGATGTCCATGCCGATGGGACGGGAGGGGTGGGAAGCAGGTTCCCCTCCCGGGGAGGAGACCGGATTCCCGCGGGAGCGGGGAGCGGGTTTCCCTCCGGGGCGGGCTCGGGCGGCGAGGGCGTCAGCCGATCGGGGCCGGGCGGGCGGGGGTGGGGCGTCAGCCCATCAGGTCCGGGGCGGGCGCGGGTGGGGCGTCAGCCCATCGGGTCCGGGGCGGGCGCGGGTGGGGCGTCAGCCCATCAGGGGGAGCAGGGCGCCGAGGTCGGCGCGCTCGCCGCTCGCGCTGACCTTCGCCTCGTCGAGCGCCGTCTTCCACTCCGTGCGTCCCGTGGCGAGCCTGATCCAGGTCAGGGGGTCCGTCTCGACGACGTTCGGCGGGGTGCCGCGGGTGTGCCGGGGGCCCTCGACGCACTGCACGACGGCGTACGGCGGGACGCGGACCTCGGTCGAGGCACCGGGCGCCTTCACGGCGAGGGCGTCGGCGAGCAGCCGGGTGCAGGCGGCGAGGGCCTGGCGGTCGATGGGGATGTCCGTACCGGCGGCACGGTTGAGGTCGTCGGTGTGGACGACGAGTTCGACGGTGCGGGTGACCAGGAAGTCGGCGAGGGTCATGGCCCCTGCGGGCACGCCGAGCAGCCGGTCGTCGGGGGCCGTGGCCAGATGGGCGGTGATCCGCTCCTCGGCCCCGGCGTAGAGCGCGTCGAGGTCGGGGTTGTCCCCGGCGAGCGCACGGGTGCCGTCGGCGATGTTCCCGGCGCGGGAGGCCGTCCCGAACGGCCATTCCAGCAGGCCGAGTTCCTTGGCCGGCGGTGCCGGGAGGTCGAGATGACGGCTCACGCTGTCGGCGGCCATCGTGAGGTGCGCGACGAGCTCCCGCACGGTCCAGTCCCCGAGTCCCGCGGGCCGCGCCAGCTGCTCCTCGTCTAGCGCGCGCACGCCCTCCCGCACGTTCCGGAACTGCGCGAGCACCGCCGCACGGATCTTGGCCGAGTCGTACGTCCGCGTGCGCTTCCGGGGTGTGGTCATACGGGGAGCCTAGCTCCAAGACCCGGAGGAACGGGGGCAATTGAAGATCGCTCCGGGGGTGGTCCCGTCGCCTGGGATGCCGGACCGCCGTGCAGGCCCCGGGTTTCGCCAGGAGCCGTCACGGCCTGCGGGCGTAGTCCGCGAGTCCGTGTTCCACCAGGGCGAAGGCGCGTTCGGCGTGCCGGGGGGCCGCGGCGGCGATGTCGTCCAGGCTGTCACCGGCCTCGGCCCGGCGGTGGTGCTCCTCGATGAGGGCGTTGCGGGCCGCGCTCAGCATGGCGGCGGCGATCGTGGCGAGCGTCAGGTCGCCGGTCTCCTCGGCGAGGGCGGCGGCCAGGTCCCGGGTGCCCTTCTGCGCGGCCAGGAAGGCGCGTTCCATCAGGACCGGGGTCTCCCGGACGACTCTGTGCACCTGGCGGGCGAACGGCTCGCTGTGCAGGCCGACCGAGGGGTCGCGGTTCTCGACCAGTTCCAGGAACTGCCGGCGCACGGCGTCCACCGCGGTCTCGCCGGACGGCCGCTCGCGGACGGCACGGGCCAGATCGCCGAAGTGCTCCTCGATGGGGCTGAAGACCAGGTCCTCCTTGGTGCCGAAGTAGTTGAAGACGGTCATCTTGGAAACCTCGGCCGCGTCGGCGATCTCCTGGACGGAGACGTTGTCGAAGCCCTTCTCGGCGAAGAGCCCGACGGCCGTCCGGTAGATCCGCATCGCGGTCTGCAGCTTCTTGCGTTCGCGCAGTCCCATCGCCTCAGCCATGACCTCACTGTACCAAGACGAAATTTAATCTCGGATGAAAGATTGACTCGGTACATGTTCTTCGTCCATGGTGGTGCCCATGACCGAGACCCAGCGAAAAATCGGCTTCCTCGTCTGCCTCGTCACGATCGTGCTGGCGCTGCTGGACCTGCAGATCGTGTCGGCGGCCACCGTCCCGATCGTCCGGGACCTCGACCCCGCCCACGGCATGGACAAGATCCCGTGGCTGGTCAGCGCCTACGCGCTCGCCTCGGCGGCGATGCTGCCGCTGTACGGCAAGCTCTGCGACGTCCTCGGCGCGCGCCGCGTCTTCCTCGGCGCGGTCGCCACCTTCCTGCTCGGCTCCGCGCTCTGCGGCGCGGCCCGGTCCATGGACCAGCTCATCGCCGCCCGGGCGCTCCAGGGCCTCGGGGGCGGCGGGCTGATGAGCATCACGATGGTGGTGATCGCGCAGCTCAAGGGCCCCGCCGACAGCGACGGCCCGGCCAAGGGGGCCAACACCGGCGGTCTCGTCGCGGGCGGTGCCATGGCGATCGGCCCCTGGATCGGCGGGCTCCTGGCCGACCACGCCGACTGGCGCTGGATCTTCTACGTCAACCTGCCGATCGGCGTCGCCGTCCTGGTCACCGCCGCTCTCGCCCTCAAGCTCCCCGCACACCCGGTGCGTCGTCCGCCGGACTACCTGGGCGCGGGACTCGCGGCGGCCTTCTCCAGCACGCTGCTCCTCATGACCGACTGGGGCGGCAAGCGCTACGCCTGGACGTCCCCCGAGATCCTGGCCCTGGCCCTGGCGGCCGCCGCGACCCTCGCGCTCTTCCTGTGGCGGCAGGTCCGCGCGCCCGAACCGGTGCTCCCGCTCTCCCTGTTCCGGGTCCGCGAGCTGCGCCTCGGCTTCGCCGTCCAGGCGATCCTCGGCGGCGCGATGATGTGTGCCATCTACTACGTGCTGGTCTATCTGCAGGTCGCCCGCGGGATCGCCAGTTCCTCGGCGGGCCTCTACCTGGTCCCGATGGCCCTCGGACTGGCCGCGTCCGGGATGCTCACCGGCCCGCTCGCGGCGCGCGGCTGGTCGGCGCGGACCTTCACCGTCTGCGGCACCGCCACCACCGCCCTCGCCTTCGTCCTGCTCGCCACCACGACCGGACCGCACACCTCGTTGTGGCTGGTCCGCGGCGAACTCCTGCTGGCCGGCGCCGGATTCGGCCAGCTCGTCGGCCAGCTGCTCCTGCTCGTCCAGAGCTCCGCGCCGCCGCACCAGCTCGGCGTGGCCACCACGGCCGTCCGCTTCTTCCAGACGCTCGGCAACGCGCTGGGCACCGCCGTCTTCGGCAGCGTCCTGGCCCGCCTCTACGCCGACGGGGGACCCGGCGGCGACATCAGCGCCCTCGCCCGGCTCACCGGCCCGGCCCACGCCGAGGGCGTCCACGCCTTCGTCGACGCGACCCAGGCCGTGTTCTGGGGAGGCGCCGCGCTCATGGCACTCGCCGCACTGCTCGCGCTGCGGCTGCCCCGGTCCGGCGGCGCGGCGGACTCCGCGGCCCCGCCCCGGGAGAGCGAGCCGGTCCCGGCGTGAGGCCGGCACGTCGAAGGCCCCGCCCGTCGGAACGGGCGGGGCCTTCGTGCGGCCGGACGCGGCGGGTGCGTTACGCGAGCAGCGCCGGGATGGTGCCCTCGTGGGCGGTGCGCAGCTCGTCCAGCGAGAGCGCGAACTCGCCCTGGACGTCCACCGCGTCACCGTCGACGACACCGATGCGGGTGACGGGCAGACCCCGGGCACCGCACATGTCGTTGAAGCGGAGCTCCTCCGAACGCGGGACGGCGACGACCGCGCGGCCCGCCGACTCCGAGAACAGGAAGGTGAACGCGTCGAGACCGTCGGGCACGACCAGGCGCGCGCCCTTGCCGCCGAGCAGCGCCGACTCGACCACGGCCTGGACCAGACCGCCGTCGGACAGGTCGTGCGCGGAGTCGATCATGCCGTCGCGGGACGCCGAGATGAGGATCTCGGCGAGCAGCCGCTCGCGCTCCAGGTCGACCTTCGGCGGCAGACCGCCCAGGTGGTCGTGGACGACCTGGGACCAGGCCGAACCGCCGAACTCCTCAAGGGTGTCACCGAGCAGGTAGAGGAGCTGGCCCTCTTCCTGGAAGGCGACCGGGGTGCGACGGGCGACGTCGTCGATGACGCCCAGCACGGCCACGACCGGGGTCGGGTGGATGGCCGCCTCGCCGGTCTGGTTGTACAGCGAGACGTTGCCGCCGGTCACCGGGGTGCCGAGCTGCTGGCAGGCGTCGGCCAGACCGCGGATCGCCTCGGCGAACTGCCACATGACGGCCGGGTCCTCGGGCGAGCCGAAGTTCAGGCAGTCGGACACGGCGAGCGGCTTGGCACCGGTCGTCGCGACGTTGCGGTAGGCCTCGGCCAGCGCGAGCTGGGCGCCCGTGTACGGGTCGAGCTTGGCGTAGCGGCCGTTGCCGTCGGTGGCGATGGCGACGCCGAGCCCGGACTCCTCGTCGATGCGGATCATGCCCGAGTCCTCGGGCTGGGCCAGCACCGTGTTGCCCTGCACGAAGTGGTCGTACTGGGAGGTGATCCAGGACTTGGAGGCCTGGTTCGGGGAGGAGACCAGCCTGAGGACCTGGTCCTTGAGCTCGTCGCCGGTCGCCGGGCGGGGCAGCTTGCCGGCGTCGTCGGCCTGGAGCGCGTCCTGCCACTCGGGGCGGGCGTAGGGGCGCTCGTAGACCGGGCCGTCGTGCGCGACCGTGCGCGGGTCGACGTCGACGATCTTGCCGCCGTGCCAGAAGATCTCCAGCCGGTCGCCGTCGGTGACCTCACCGATGACGGTGGCGATGACATCCCACTTGTCGCAGATCTCGAGGAACCGGTCGACCTTCTCCGGCTCGACGACCGCGCACATGCGTTCCTGCGACTCGCTCATGAGGATTTCCTCGGGCGAGAGCGTGGAGTCGCGCAGCGGTACGTCGTCCAGGGTGACGCGCATGCCGCCGGAGCCGTTCGAGGCGAGCTCGGAGGTGGCGCAGGACAGACCGGCCGCGCCGAGGTCCTGGATGCCGACGACCAGCTTCTCGGCGAAGGCCTCCAGGGTGCACTCGATGAGGAGCTTCTCCTGGAAGGGGTCGCCGACCTGGACGGCCGGGCGCTTCGACGGCTTGGCGTCGTCGAAGGTCTCGGAGGCGAGGATCGACGCGCCGCCGATGCCGTCGCCGCCCGTGCGGGCCCCGTAGAGAATGACCTTGTTGCCGGTGCCCGAGGCCTTCGCGAGGTGGATGTCCTCGTGCCGCATGACGCCGATGGCGCCGGCGTTGACCAGCGGGTTGCCCTGGTAGCAGGCGTCGAAGACGACCTCGCCGCCGATGTTGGGCAGGCCCAGGCAGTTGCCGTAGCCGCCGATGCCGGCGACGACGCCCGGGAGGACGCGCTTGGTGTCGGGGTGGTCGGCCGCGCCGAAGCGCAGCGGGTCCACGACCGCGACCGGGCGGGCGCCCATCGCGATGATGTCGCGGACGATGCCGCCGACGCCGGTGGCCGCGCCCTGGTAGGGCTCGACGTACGACGGGTGGTTGTGGGACTCGACCTTGAAGGTGACCGCGTAGCCCTGGCCGACGTCGACGACACCGGCGTTCTCGCCGATGCCGACGAGGAGGGCGTCCGACTGAGGGGCCTTCTCGCCGAACTGGCGGAGGTGGACCTTCGAGGACTTGTAGGAGCAGTGCTCGGACCACATGACGGAGTACATGGCGAGCTCGGCACCGGTGGGCCGGCGGCCGAGGATCTCGACGACCCGCTCGTACTCGTCCTTCTTCAGACCCAGTTCGGCCCAGGGCAGCTCGACGTCGGGGGTCGCGGCCGCGTGCTCGACCGTGTCCAGAGGCGTGCGGCTCATGCGTTGACCAGCTTCTTGAGGATCGAGGTGAAGAACGGGAGGCCGTCGGTGCGGCCGGTCCCGACCAGGGGCTCGACGGCGTGCTCGGGGTGCGGCATGAGACCGACGACGTTCCCGGCCTCGTTCGTGATGCCGGCGATGTCCCGCAGCGAGCCGTTCGGGTTGAAGTCCAGGTAGCGGAAGACGACCCGGCCCTCCGCCTCCAGCATGTCGAGCGTGTGCTCGTCGGCGACGTACCGCCCGTCCATGTTCTTCAGCGGGACGTGGATCTCCTGGCCGGCCGTGTAGTCGGCGGTCCAGGCGGTGTCCGTGTTCTCCACCCGCAGCTTCTGGTCGCGGCAGATGAAGTGGAGGTGGTTGTTGCCGAGCATCGCGCCGGGAAGCAGGTGCGCCTCGGTGAGGACCTGGAAGCCGTTGCAGATGCCGAGGACCGGCATTCCGGACTTCGCCTGCTCGATGACGGTCCCCATCACCGGCGAGAAGCGCGAGATGGCACCGGCCCGCAGATAGTCGCCGTACGAGAAACCGCCGGGCAGGACGACGGCGTCGACCTGCTTGAGGTCCTTGTCCTTGTGCCAGAGGGCCACGGGCTCCGCGCCCGCGAGCCTGATCGCGCGCTGCGTGTCGCGGTCGTCGAGGCTGCCCGGAAAGGTGACGACTCCAATACGAGCGGTCACTTTCCGGCCTCCGCGACTTCCTCGACCTTGACGGTGAAGTCCTCGATCACGGTGTTGGCGAGGAAGGATTCCGCCAGTTCATGGATGCGGGCGAGGGCGGCGTCGTCCACCGGCCCGTCCACTTCCAGTTCGAATCGCTTTCCCTGACGGACGTCGGAGACACCTTCGAAACCGAGGCGCGGCAGTGCACGCTGCACCGCCTGGCCCTGGGGGTCGAGGATCTCCGGCTTGAGCATGACGTCGACTACGACGCGTGCCACTGGCACTCCCGGTGTGTGGTGCTGAGCAGGTCCCTTCAGACTACCCGTACGAAATTTCTACTCGCGTAGATTCGTAGAATCCTACGTGACCGCCATCACGATCCGGCATCGGCGCGGGGCCATCCACGGAAAATCCTGGGAAAAACCGCAGAAGAACGGCAGGACGCCATTGCCACCGGACACGCGGGGGGATTTAGTCGGGCTTCCCATTGCAATGCCGGGCCCTGTACAAATGAATTGGCAATAGCCGATACTTTGCTCAATAACAGCCGGACAGTCGGCATCTCCCCGACAACTCAGTGACGTCGGCGCACGTCATGACCGTTGATCGCGAAGGTGTCGCACGAAGGGACCGATATTCGTGGCGCAGCGTGTCGTGGTCACTCTCTTTGACGACATCGACGGCTCGGAAGCGGCGGAGACGATCGCCTTCGGACTCGACGGCAAGTCGTACGAGATCGACCTCAACCCCTCCAATGCCGAGGAACTGCGGAAGGTGCTCGAGCCGTACGTCGAGGCCGGCCGCAAGCGGGCGAAGTCAGGGAAGGCCTACACGCACACCGCGTTGACGCCCGATCCCGCGGCCGTCCGCGCCTGGGCCCGTTCCAACAAGATGGACGTGCCGCCGCGCGGCCGGATCCCCAAGAAGGTCTACGAGGCGTTCGCCGAGGCCCACTGAGCCGGCGGCCCGGAGCACGGCCGCCGGAGACCTCCGGCGGCCCCGGGAGAACCGACTTGCGCTGACCCCCGTCTGATCAGCTAGAGTCTGGAACACGCCGAGGGGCAAGGCCGAAAAAGCCGGAACCCGAAGGTCGTGCGGGTGTAGTTCAGTAGCAGAACATCCCCCTTCCAGGGGGAAGGCGCAGTGTGCAATTCCTGTCACCCGCTCTGCACTTCTTACCGATGGACGTCGTCGATCAGGTAGGGTGGTGCTCGCGCCGATCGGTGGAAGCCGGTCGGAGGCAATGCGGACGTAGCTCAGTTGGTAGAGCGCAACCTTGCCAAGGTTGAGGTCGCGAGTTCGAGCCTCGTCGTCCGCTCAGTGAAGAAAGGCCCCGGTCAGCGACCGGGGCCTTTCTCGTTTCCCGCGTCACCGGTGTTCCCGGATCCCCGCGCGCACCGGCGTTCCCGCGACGGTTGCCGGGGCCCTCTGACATATGTCATGTCGAGTGATGACACCGCGCACTGCCGAGGGGTCCGATCCGCGCCGACGCTGATCCCATGAACACGAACCAGCACGACGACGTGATCGAGGTCACCGGTCTGCGGCGTGTGTACGGGGGCGGCGGAAGGGACTTCGAGGCCGTGCGCGGCGTCACCTTCTCCGTCGGGCGCGGTGAGATCTTCGCGCTCCTCGGCACCAACGGCGCGGGCAAGACCTCCACCGTCGAACTGATCGAGGGCCTGGCCCCGCCGGCCGGCGGGCGCGTGCGCGTCCTCGGGCACGATCCCTACACCGGCCGCGCCGCCGTGCGGCCCCGGATCGGCGTGATGCTCCAGGAGGGCGGCTTCCCCTCCGAGCTCACGGTCGCGGAGACCGCGCGGATGTGGGCGGGCTGCACCAGCGGATCTCGGCCCGCCGGAGAGGTCCTGGACCGGGTCGCCCTCGGACACCGCTCCGGCGTCCGCGTGAAGCAGTTGTCCGGCGGCGAGAAGCGGCGCCTGGACCTGGCGCTCGCGCTCCTCGGCGACCCCGAGGTCCTCTTCCTCGACGAGCCGACGACCGGGCTCGACGTGGAAGGGCGCCGGAGCACCTGGGAGTTGGTCCGCGAACTGCGCGACGCCGGGACCACGGTCCTGCTCACCACCCACTACCTGGAAGAGGCCGAGGAACTCGCCGACCGGCTGGCGATCCTGCACGAAGGCCGTGTCGCGGCCCTCGGCACCCCGGCCGAGGTGACCGCCTCCCAGCCGTCGCACGTCTCCTTCGAGCTGCCCGACGGCTATCTCCCCGGCGACCTGCCCCCGCTGCCGGGACTCGGCGTGAGCGGCCACGAGACGACGGGCCGGAGGATCAGGCTGCGCACCGGCGAACTCCAGCGGACGGCCACCGCCCTGCTGGTGTGGGCCGAGCGGGCACGCGTCGAACTGCGGGGACTGGACGTGCGCCCCGCCTCCCTGGAGGAGGCCTTCCTGCGGATCTCGCGGGACGCGGCGGCACGCGACGGGGACGAGAACGCAGCGACGACGACCGGACCGGCCGCGGACACGCGACCGGCACGTACGAGGGGAACGGCGGCATGAGCGGGACAACGGTCACCACCGGCGCCGGCCCGGCCCGGACCACGGCGGCGGGACGGACGAGGGCACTGGCGCACGCCGAACTGACCCTCCTGGGCCGCACCCGGGCGACCCTCGCCGCCGCGGTGTTCGTCCCCCTGGTCATGCCGCTCACGCTGCGCTCGGCCGTCTCCTCGATGGACCTGAAGGGCACCGGACTCACCGTCGGCTCGGTCCTGCTCCCCTCCGCCATCGGCTTCGCGCTCCTGTTCGCCGTCTACGGCTCCCTGGTCAGCGTGTACGCGGCCCGCCGGGAGGAACTCGTCCTCAAGCGGCTGCGCACGGGGGAGGCACGGGACCTGGAGATCCTCGCGGGTGCGGCCCTGCCCTCGGTGGCGATCGGCCTCGCCCAGTGCGTGGTCCTGACGATCGCCTGCCGGGCGGCCCTCGGGACCGGCCTGCCCGAGCGCCCCGAACTGGTCGCGCTGGGGCTGCTGTCGGCCCTCGTCACCTGGCCCGCGCTCGCGGCCGTCACCGCGAGCTTCAGCAGGAGCGTGGAGGGAGCCCAGGTCGCGGCCGCGCCCCTGACCCTGGTGTCCATGGTCGGCTCGGGAACCTTCGTCCCCCTGCAGATGCTCCCCGACGGCGTGGCCCCGTTCTGCGAACTGCTGCCTCTCACGCCCGTGATCACCCTGGTCCGTGGCGGCTGGAGCGGGCACCTCTCCGCCCACGACACCGTCGGCGCCCTCGTCACGGCGGTGGCCTGGACCGTGATCGCGGTGTTTGCTGTACGCCGGTGGTTCCGCTGGGAGCCGCGGCGGTGACCACGGAGGCGGGGGTGGGCATGGGCAGGCCGTCCGGCTGGTGGCGGGGCAAGAGCACACCGGCGAAGGTCGAGACGTACACCCGGTGGTCGTTCCACTTCTTCGCCCTGCTCGAAGCCCTCTCGATCGGGCTGCCCGTGTTCGGGATCCTGCCGCCGGTCCGGTCCTGGGCGGTGTTCCTGCTGGTGTGCGGGCACGCGGCGTTCTGCTCGGTGACCGCCTCACGGACGCTGGACTGGACCCGCGGCACCCGGGAACGGCCCCGGCGGATGCTGTCGGCCCTGATCGTGGCGACCTTCGCGACGGCCGTCGCCGGGAGCGTCCTGTCGGGCAGCCCCTGGGCCCCGGCGAGCGACAGCGCGTTCACGGTCGCCTCCTCGCTGCTCGTCGGCGTCACGGCGTTCGGCACGGGCACGGTCGCGCTCGGGACCCGTGACCGCCGGAGGATGTCCCACCTCGTGCTCGGCGCGTCCGCGGGAACCGGTGTCCTCGCCCTCCCCCTCGGTTTCCCGGCGCCCGCCGCGCTCGTCACCGCCTTCATCGTCCTGCTGGCCACCGGTTTCCTGACCTTCACCGCGGCCTTCTCGGTCTGGCTGCTCACCGCCGTCTACGAGCTCGACGAGGCCCGCGAGACCCGGGCCCGGCTCGCCGTCGCCGAGGAACGGCTGCGCTTCGGGCGGGATCTGCACGACGTGATGGGCCGCAACCTCGCGGTCATCGCCCTCAAGAGCGAACTCGCGGTGCAGCTCGCCCGGCGCGGACGGCCCGAGGCCGTGGACCAGATGACCGAGGTGCAGCGGATCGCGCGGGAGTCCCAGCGGGAGGTGCGGGCCGTCGTACGGGGCTACCGCGAGGCCGACCTCGCGGGCGAACTCGCCGGTGCCCAGGGCGTGCTGACGGCCGCCGGCATCGAGTGCTCCATCACCGGCACGGCCGCGGAGCTCCCGCCGCGGGTCCAGTCGGCGCTCGGCTGGGTCGTGCGCGAGGCGACCACCAACGTGCTGCGGCACGGGAACGCGCGGATGGTCGCGCTGTCCCTGCGCGTGACACCGGACCGGGTGACGCTCACCGTCGAGAACGACGGGGCGCCACGGGAGACGGACCCGGACTCCGGACCGGACGGCGGCCCCCGGCCGGGCAGGGGCAGCGGTCTGCCGGGACTGCGGGAGCGGCTCGGGGAGGTGGACGGGGTTCTGCGGGCCGGCGCGCGGGACGGGGTGTTCCGGCTGACGGCGGACGTGCCGCTGAGTCCGTCCCCGGACGGGAGCCCGGACACACCCGGCCCCGCCCCCGGAAACAGCGGGGGCCGTGCGCCGGCCGGCGCCGGGAGCCCGGACCCGACGAAGGACCGGGGCCCCGGCCCCGGGAACGGCCCGGCTTCCGCGGGGCGGCCCGGCCCGGCTTCCGCAGGGCGGCTTGGCCCGCCGGACATCGGGGAGAGCCACCGGGAAACCGTGCCCGGAAACGGCCCGGACTCCGCAGGACGGCCCCGACCGGCCTCCACAGGGCGGCCCTCCCCGGCGGACATCGGGGAGAGCCACCGGGACGCCGTGTCCGGGAACGGCGGAGACCCCGCCCCGGGAAGCGGCGAGGAGTCGCCGGGCGGGTCGCCGCCGTCCGTTCCGCATCAGGTGAGAGAGGCCACCCCATGACGAACCCGCCGCCCGGCACTCCCGTACGGCTGCTGCTCGCCGACGACGAGCATCTGATCCGGGGCGCGCTCGCCGCGCTCCTCGGACTGGAGGACGACCTGGTCGTGGTGGCCGAGGCGGCCACCGGACCGGAGGCGCTGGCGATGGCGCGGGCCCACGTGCCCGACGTCGCCGTCCTGGACCTCCAGATGCCCGGGGCGGACGGTGTGAGCGTGGCCACATCCCTGCGGGCCGAACTGCCGGGCTGCCAGGTGCTGATCGTGACCAGTCACGGGCGTCCGGGGCATCTGAAGCGGGCGCTCGCGGCGGGTGTGCGCGGATTCGTCCCGAAGACGGTCAGTGCGCGGCGGCTCGCGGAGATCATCCGGACCGTGCACGCGGGAAACCGCTACGTGGACCCCGAGTTGGCCGCCGACGCGATCTCCGCCGGGGACTCGCCGCTGACCGCCCGCGAGGCCGAGGTCCTCGAATTCGCCGCCGACGGGGCGCCGGTGGCGGAGATCGCGGAACGGGCCGCGCTGTCCCAGGGGACGGTGCGGAACTACCTCTCGTCGGCCGCGTCCAAACTGGGCGCGGAGAACCGGCACACGGCAGTGCGTCTCGCACGGGAGCGAGGTTGGGTATAGTTGCTCTCGCGCCACGGCGCATGCGGACGTAGCTCAGTTGGTAGAGCGCAACCTTGCCAAGGTTGAGGTCGCGAGTTCGAGCCTCGTCGTCCGCTCAGCAGAAGAAGCCCCCGGCCTCGGCCGGGGGCTTCTTCGTGTGCGCGGGCCGGTCACGGTCCGCCGCCCCGGACGGAAGATCCGCGGGGAGACGGCCGAGCCGCCCGCGGGCCCGGCCGGCGGCCGGGCCCGTGGGACGGGATCAGGTCCAGCTCACGCCCGTCAGACGCTCGTACGCCTCGATGTACTTGGCGCGGGTGGCCTCCACGACGCGCTCGGGCAGCGCGGGCGGCGGCTGCTCGCTCTTGCGGTCCCAGCCCGACTCGGCGGAGGTCAGCCAGTCGCGGACGTACTGCTTGTCGAAGGAGGGCTGGGCGTGGCCCGGCTCCCAGACGTCGGCGGGCCAGAAGCGCGAGGAGTCCGGGGTCAGCACCTCGTCGGCCAGGACGAGCGTGTCGCCGTCGTAGCCGAACTCGAACTTGGTGTCCGCGAGGATGATGCCCCGGTCGCGGGCGATGTCACGGGCGCGGCTGTAGACGGCGAGGGTCGCCTGGCGCAGCTCGGCCGCGGTGTCGGCGCCGACCTGACGGACGACCTCCTCGTACGAGACGTTCTCGTCGTGCTCGCCGACCGCGGCCTTGGTGGCCGGGGTGAAGATCGGCGCGGGGAGCTCCGAGCCGTCGACGAGGCCCTCGGGGAGCGCGAGACCGCAGACCGTACGGGACTCGTTGTACTCGACGAGGCCCGAGCCGGTCAGATAGCCGCGGGCGACGCACTCGACCGGGGCCATCCGCAGCGACTTGCAGATCAGGGTGCGGCCGGCCCAGTCGGCCGGGGCGCCGGGCGGGAGTTCGGTGCTCAGCACGTGGTTGGGGGCCAGCTCCGCGAGCTGGTCGAACCACCACAGGGAGAGCTGGGTGAGCGTGCGGCCCTTGTCGGGGATCTCGGTGGGGAGAACCCAGTCGTAGGCGGAGATGCGGTCGCTGGCGACCATCACGAGGTCGCCCGCCTCGTTCTGGTACAGATCGCGCACCTTGCCGGTGTGCAGATGTACCAGACCCGGCACCTGGAGGGGCTCGGGCTTTTCGACGAATCCGGACACGGTTCCTCCCCGTGGTTCTGTCCAAGTGGCTCGATTCTCCCGTACGGGACGAGCTGCTGCGGACAGGGGGCGGGCCGGGCGGGTGCGGGCACCCCGGACACGGGTGCGGCACGGGCACCCGGCGGGGCCTCCTCAGTCGTGTTTGCAGATGCGGTCGAGGAGGTTGGCGGTCGCCCGCTGGATCCGGGTGTCCACATGGCCGGGGCGGTCGAGCGCCGGGGACCACGCGAACGTCCCGGACGCGAAGACCAGGGCGCCGGACGGGGCGCGGTAGAGCGAGGTCTCCTGGTGGCGCACGACACCCTCGCTGTCCGGGTACGGGGAGTGCGCCAGCAGGATCCGGTCCTGGTGCTCGGGCAGTGGCGTGCGCGGGAAGTAACGGTCCGCCTCGCCCGCGACCATGCCCTCCACCTCGTCGCCGTCGTGCGCCCCGGTGGCCTCCCACAGCCAGTGGTCGGCGTTGCGGACGATCAGCGGGTTCGGCTCGGGGACGCGCCCCGCGTACTGGATGCCGATGAGCTGCTGCTCGGGGCGGTCGATCTCGCGCCACAGGACGGGCTTGCCGGGGCCCCGGCGCTTGCGGCAGGTCAGCAGCCGGTCGGGGACGCCCGAGGGGGACGGGCCCAGTTCCACCTGCCAGTACATGGTGTTGGCGGAGAGGAACACGAGCGAGGTGCCGTGCTCGCGGGCGAGCTCCGTGGTGCGGCGCATCTGTGGCGACCAGTACTCGTCGTGGCCGGGGAAGACCAGACCGCGGTACCGGGTGGGGTCGACCCGGCCGGCGTGCAGGTCGCGGGCGTCGGCGTAGGCGAGGTCGTATCCGTAGCGCTCGGCCCAGCGGATGAAGTCGTAGGCGTGGCCGACGTGCAGGGGCAGGCCCGCGCCCGCGTACGGACGGTCGAAGGACACCGTCGTCGCGGCGTCGGCCTCGCCGAGCAGCCGGCCGTTCTCGTCCCAGGCGTGGTAGAGGCTGGCACCGGTGTGACCGTCCTCCGGATACAGGTTGTACGCCTGCCAGGTGATGTCCGGGAGCAGCAGGAGCAGATCGGCCGTCTGGTGGTTGCGGACGGTGAAGGGCACGTGCGAGCGATAGCCGTCGAGCGTGGTCAGGACGGCCACGTAGGCACCGACGCTCCAGTAGGACGGGATCTGCAGGCGCCAGGACAGCCACCAGTGGTGGCAGGAGACCGTCCGGTCGGCGGTCAGCGGGCGCGGCTGGACGATCCCCGAGAGCCGGGGGCTCGTGGTGATCTTGCTGGCGCCGTCCCCGCCGTAGTGGCCGATCCGGTAGATGTCGACGCTGAACTCCTGCGGCGGGTCGACCGTCACATGGAAGTCGATGGACTCCCCGGGAGCGGCGGCACCCGTACTGGTGAAGCCCTTGATCTGACGGTGGACGTCGTCGGCGGAGCGGGGGCCTCCCGGGCCGGTACGCGCGCCCGTGCGGGAGGTGGACCGCGGGGCCGGGATCCGGGACGCGCCGGCCGTCGGCTGGGGCGCGTCGGTGTCCACGTACCAGGGGACGACGTGGCCGGTGTCGTCGAAATAGGTCTCACTGCCGCGGAGCCAGGGAACGGGTCCCAGGCCGAAGGGATCCGTGACGGCGTGCGCGAGTGCTCCCGACTCCCAGCGGCGGATCTGCTCCGATCCCATGCCCGCACCCCTCCCTCGTGCCCCCGTCGTACTGGCAAGCCCTTGCGCCGTGCTCGATCTGGTCCCAGCACATCACATTACGCACGCGGTCCGTCACCGTTCGTCGTGAATTGGCGCGAGTGGAACGGATGGCTCCACGTGTGCCGGGGGACCGCGGACGGCGGGATGTTTCGGTCGTGGGGGAAGGGACGGGGGTGGGGCCCTGTGGCGGAGGGCCGTCAGACCAGACGGACCGGTTTCTCCGGACGGACGCCGAGATGGCGGAGCCAGTCCCGCAGGGGCGTGGGGTCCCCCGTCTCTATGAGGGTGAGGACCCGGGGGCCGATGTCCGAGGCGCGCTCCCCGGCGACGAGGAGGGAGGGACCGTCCAGCCAGTCGAGTCCGGCGACCGCCCCCGCCGTGTCCATCGCGGCGCAGCAGACCATCGCCGTGACGTGGTCGGCCAGCAGTTCACGGCCGGTCCTGGGCGGCTGGAGCGGGAACAGCGGAAGCATCCGGTCGTCCCACAGGTCGTGGTCGGGGCCCTGCTGCGCGGCGCTCCCCGCGGGCCGGGACCCCGCCGGGGCGGACGCCTCCTCGCGGGCCAGTTCGGCGGTGAGGCGGGCCGCGAGGGCCGCCGACCGTTCGTTGCCCACGGCGAGGTCGTGGTCGTCGCTCTCGGCGATCCCCATCTCGCCGTACGCCTCCGTCCGGTGCTCGGCGAGCACGGCGGCGGGGCCGGAGTCCGGGGCGGGCACGGCGCCGGGCACGGTCAGGTGGTCGAGGACCCGCGCGAGCGTCGGTCCGTCCGCCTCGGGCAGCGCGGGGTCGGCGGGGTGGCGGACGCCCAGCGCGTCCAGGACCCGGTGCAGCCGGGCCGCGTCGGCGCGCCAGGTGCGGTCCACGACCTCGTCCGGATAGTCCTGCCAGTCGACCGGCGCCCAGTCCGGGCCGGCCTCGGCCGGACCGCCGTGGAAGAGCCGGGCGGCCAGCAGCGAGGCCGCCTCGTCCACGGTGCCGGGCTCCTCGAGCAGATCGCAGGCGGGGCGCTCGCCCAGCCGGGAGGTGAAGCCCTCCGCGAGCCGGTCGCGCCGGGACAACTCGGTCAGGGCGGCGACGACCCCCACGTCCAGCCGGGAGGGCCAGCGGCCCATCCGCCAGGCGGGCAGCGCGACCCGGGTCAGGAGGCGGTCCCAGCCCGCGTAGGCCAGACCGACCTGCTCCTGGGCGACGATCCGCACGCCGTAGTCCACGGCCTGGGCGCGCTCGGCCGCGGCGGAGGCCACCGCGCGCTCCATCTCGGCCGCGTGGTCCCGGCAGCCGCGCAGCAGGAACCGGGTGACCCAGCCGACGCCGGCCAGGACCGTACGGGACAGCGGGCCCCGGCCGGAGGCCGAGGCGACGGCCACGGCCGCGTCCAGGCCCCGGACGAAACGGCGGGCCGCGGCTATGTCCGGATGCGCGGACGGACCCGTGCCGGCGACGACGGGGGCGAGGACCGCCCGCAGCTCGCCGACCCGCATCCACCACAGGAAGGGCGAGCCGATCACGAGGACGGGGGCGACGGGGACCCGGGCGGCGCGGTCCGCCGGCGCGGTCACGGCACGGCTCCCGGCCGCGTCCGCCCGCCGGTCGTCCCGCTCGCCCCGTCCACCGGGGGAGAACCGGCTCTGCGCCCGGTGGGTGCGGTCCTCCAGCCAGCTGTCGCAGTCCGGGGTGAGCGCTATCGCCGAGGGGGCCGGCACGTCGAGGCGGTCGGCCAGGTCACGGACCATGCGGTAGAGGTCGGGGGCCGAGGCCTCGGGGATCGGAACCGTGGGACTCGTCGCCGGCCGGGCCCGGGCCACGACGAGGGCCACACCCGCCGCCGCGAGGAGGACGACCACGGCGAGGACCGTCACGATCCACCCCGCGATGCCCCAGGGTCTGCCGGTGACACGGCCGGTGGCGGCCCCGACGAGCAGCACGACGGCCACGGCCGCGGGCAGCAGGGCGACGGCCAGCGCCCTGCTGCGGACGCGCAGCACGGCGAGAGCCCGGGAGCGCGCTGCCTGCGCGCCCACCTCCACACCCATACCGGTCACGACCGGACGTCACCCCCTCTTGTCCGCCGGGCCCCGGCCCTGTCGCTGCCGGCGCCGACGGATGCCCTGGCGTTGGTCACTCCCCCACTGTGGCACCCGCCGCCGACATCGCAATGCCGGTGGGCCAAGTGCCGGAATGCTTTCGCCGCACCATAGTTGGGGCCCCGGCCCTCGTCAGCCGGATAGGGCATCGGTCACCCGATGGAATGGCTCTGGGGAAAGGTGGATGACGGCGGGTCTCGGACAGGTTTCCGGTCCCACGCGGAAATCCGCAGGTGGCAGGGGGCGGAGGCGACACGACGGCGCCCCGGACTCCGTACGGGTCCGGGGCGCCGTGCTGCTATGGGGGCTCGGGGCCGGGCTCGGGCGGGGACACCGCCCGTCGAGGCCGGTACGGCCGGGCGTGCCCGGCCCGTCGGACCGGGACCCGCCGGGGTGGATCAGGCCTCGGCCGCCGCCTTGGCCGCGATGTCGGTGCGGTGCTGCGAGCCGTCCAGACCGATACGGGCGACGGCCGCGTAGGCGCGCTCACGGGCCTCGGTCAGGCCGGATCCGATCGCTGTGACGGACAGCACACGGCCGCCCGCGCTCACCACGGCGCCGCCCTCGTGCCGGGTGCCGGCGTGCAGGACGTAGGCGTGCGGGGCGTCCTGGGCGGCCACCTCGTCGAGCCCGGTGATCGGGTCGCCGGTGCGCGGGGTGTCCGGGTAGTTGTGCGAGGCCACGACGACGGTGACGGCCGCGTTCTCGCTCCAGCGCAGCGGCTCCAGATCGGCGAGGGTGCCGTTCGCGGAGGCCAGCAGGACACCGGCGAGCGGGGTCTTCAGCCGGGCGAGGACCACCTGGGTCTCGGGGTCGCCGAAGCGGGCGTTGAACTCGATGACCCGCACCCCGCGGCTGGTGATCGCCAGACCGGCGTACAGCAGCCCGGAGAACGGGGTGCCGCGGCGGCGCAGTTCGTCGACGGTCGGCTGGAGGACGGTCTCCATGACCTCCTCGACGAGCTTCGGGTCCGCCCACGGCAGCGGCGAGTAGGCGCCCATGCCACCGGTGTTCGGGCCCTCGTCGCCGTCCAGGGCGCGCTTGAAGTCCTGGGCCGGCTGGAGCGGGACGACGGTGGTGCCGTCGGTGATCGCGAAGAGGGAGACCTCGGGACCGTCGAGGAACTCCTCGATGACGACCCGGTCGCAGGCGTTGGCGTGCGCCCGCGCCGCCTCCAGGTCGTCGGTCACGACGACGCCCTTGCCGGCCGCCAGTCCGTCGTCCTTCACGACGTAGGGCGCCCCGAAGGCGTCGAGGGCCTCCTCGACCTCCTCGGGCGTCGTGCAGACGTACGAGCGTGCCGTGGGGACGCCGGCACCCGCCATCACGTCCTTCGCGAACGCCTTGGAGCCCTCCAGCTGCGCTGCCTCGCCCGAGGGCCCGAAGCAGGGGATGCCCGCGGCGCGCACGGCGTCGGCGACACCGGCGACGAGCGGGGCCTCGGGGCCCACGATCACCAGCTCGGCGCCGAGCTCGGTCGCCAGCGCGGCCACGGCGGCGCCGTCGAGGGCGTCGACCGCGCGCAGCTCCGCCACCTCCGCGATCCCGGCGTTCCCGGGAGCGCAGTACAGGGCGGTGACGTCGGGGTCGAGGGACAGGGAGCGGCACAGGGCGTGTTCGCGGGCGCCACCACCGATGACAAGGACCTTCACGGGGGTCAGCCTATCCGCCGCGCGCGGATGCCTTTGTGGTGGCTTCCGAAACGGAGGGCGTACGCCCCTGGTGCGATCCTCCGAAAAACGGTGTCCGGCGGGATCCGACCTCGCCATCGGAAGGCGTCCGTCCGCCGGCGTTCGACGGCGCCCGTCCCCGGCGTCCGGCGGGATCCGTCCCCGGTGTCCGGAGGCTCCGTCCCACCGGTGCCCGGAGGCGTCCATCCCCGTGTCCGGAGGCTCCGTTCCCGGTGCCCGGAGGCGTCCCGGGCCGGGCTCACTCGTTCGTGAACTCCTCGACCACCGTCGCACCGAGTTCGCGGACGATCAGATCGTGGCCGGAGAGGGCGGACTCGTCCAGGTCGGGGTCGTCGTCCTCAGGGGTGTCGTCCTCCGGGGAGACCGGCGGCGGCTCGTACGCCGGAGCCGGCGCGGGAGCGGGCGCGGACATGCCCGTGGCCTGGGGACGCCCCGCGGACGGGCCGGACTGCGGGGCCGGGGGAGCGGGAGCCGAGGGCTGCTGGGGCGCCGGGCCCTGGCCGGCCGGAGCCGCGCCGTACCCACCGCCGCCGCCACCGCCGTACCCGCCGCCGTAGCCGCCACCGCCGGACGGGGCGGTCTGGGGTGCCGGGCCGCCCGAGGCGTCCACGATCGCCTCGACCTTCCACTGCACGTTGAACTGCTCCGCGAGCGCCTGGCGCAGCACGTCCTCGCTGCCGCTGCTCGCGAAGTTGTCCCGGGCCCCGGCGTTCACGAAGCCGATCTGCAGGGTCGTGCCGTCGAAGGCCGTGACCTGCGCGTTCTGGCTGAGCAGGATCCAGGTGAAGCGGCGGCGGTTCTTCACCGCCTCCAGGATGTTCGGCCACAGCACACGGGGGTCGAGTCCGCCCGGCGCCGGGGCGGCCGCCTGGGGCGCTCCGGGGGCCGCGCCGGCCGCGGGAGCGGGCGCGGCGGCGGAGGCCGGTGCGGACGGCGCCGGAGGCCGGCCGCCGCCCGCGGGGGCGGTCGTGGGCCAGCCGCCGGGACGCCGGCCGCTGCCGGCCGCCGTGGCGGTCGGCCAGGCGCCGGGCGCGGATGCCGCCGGCGCGGCGGCCGGGGCCGCGGGCTGCTCGGGCGCCGGGGGAGCGACGGGGGCGGGCGCCGCGGGAGCCCCGCCGGGCAGGGCTCCGCCGTCGCCGGCGCCTGGCCGTGCCCCGCTTCCCTGTGGTGTGCCCTGACCCGCTCCCCGTGCGGCCGCACGGGCCGCGGCGAGGCCGCCTCCCGGCGGGACCGCGGGGGCCGCCGGGGCCGCCTGCGGGGCCGGCGCCGCGCCGTGGGCCTCGGGTCCGGGCACGTACCCCAGGGCCGGGGCGGCCGCTCCGGCGGAGAAGTTCACCCCGCGCTCGATGCGGTCGAGGCGGGCCATGAGGGACCGCTCGTCCCCGTAGGCGGCGGGCAGCAGCACGCGGGCGCAGATCAGCTCGAGCTGGAGGCGCGGCGAGGTGGCCCCGCGCATCTCCGTCAGTCCTTCGTTGACGAGGTCGGCGGCGCGGCTCAGCTCGGCGGCGCCGAAGACCCCGGCCTGCGCCTGCATGCGCTCCACCACGTCCACCGGGGCGTCGATGAGCCCCTTCTCCGCCGCGTCCGGGACGGCCGCGAGGATCACCAGGTCGCGCAGCCGCTCCAGCAGGTCGGCGACGAAGCGGCGCGGGTCGTTGCCGCCCTCGATGACGGTGTCCACGACCTCGAACGCGGCGGCGCCGTCCCCGGACGCGAACGCCTCGACGACGGCGTCCAGCAGGGAGCCGTCGGTGTAGCCGAGGAGCGAGGTCGCCATGGCGTACGTCACACCGTCGTCGGCGGCGCCGGCCAGCAGCTGGTCCATCACGGACATGGAGTCACGCACGGACCCCGCGCCCGCCCGGACGACGAGGGGCAGCACGCCCTCCGCGACGGGGATCCCCTCCTGGCCGCAGACCTCGCCCAGGTATTCGCGCAGGGTGCCGGGCGGCACCAGCCGGAACGGGTAGTGGTGGGTACGGGACCGGATCGTCCCGATGACCTTCTCCGGCTCCGTGGTGGCGAAGATGAACTTGAGGTGCTCCGGGGGCTCCTCGACGACCTTCAGCAGCGCGTTGAAGCCTGCCGACGTGACCATGTGGGCCTCGTCGATGATGTAGATCTTGTAACGACTGCCGGCCGGGCCGAAGAAGGCCTTCTCGCGCAGGTCACGGGCGTCGTCCACACCACCGTGCGAGGCGGCGTCGATCTCGATGACGTCGATGGAGCCCCGGCCGCCGCGGGAGAGGTCCTGGCAGGACTGGCACTGGCCGCACGGGGTCGGCGTCGGGCCCTGCTCGCAGTTCAGGCAGCGGGCCAGGATGCGCGCGCTGGTGGTCTTGCCGCACCCGCGCGGCCCGCTGAACAGGTACGCGTGATTGACCCGGTTGTTCCGCAGCGCCTGCGACAACGGGTCGGTGACATGCTCCTGCCCGATGACCTCGGCGAACGACTCCGGGCGATAGCGGCGGTACAGCGCGAGAGACGACACGTCTACGAGGTTATAGGCGCCCACTGACATCAAGGGACCGCCCGGGAAACGCAAGCGCCCCCCACGCACCCGCCAGAGCCGACCTACCCTTGCTGCCTTCCGGCCCTGGGGGAGTTCAGTCAGATAGCGCCACGTGAGGGGCTCCGCAAAGAGTACAGGATCGGCGGGGCGGGGAACGAGTTCGCGAGCACTCCTCAACGTCTTGTATTGTTTGCCGCGGAGGATTCGCCTAGAGGCCTAGGGCGCACGCTTGGAAAGCGTGTTGGGGGCAACCCCTCACGAGTTCGAATCTCGTATCCTCCGCCAGTGCCTCACCGGGCACGATGTCGAAGGGCCCCACCGCGAGGTGGGGCCCTTCGACGTTTCCCGGAACCGGCCGGACATGCGAAGGCCCCGGACACCCACGTGTCCGGGGCCTTCGTCATGCCGGGATCAGTCGATCCTCACCTTCTTCGACACGGTGACCTCGTCGAGGTCGCTCGTGCGGACCGTGACCTTCATGGTCCAGGTGCCGGGGAGGGGGAGGGTGAGGCCGTCGGAGGTCCAGTAGCCGCCCTTGTCGGTGATCCCCGCGTCGATCGGGCCGACCTTCTGCGATTCCAAGGTGAAGCTGAGGCGCACCTCGGGAACGGTCACGAGGCCGCCGTCGGGGCCGAAGACCACGGCCTGCACGGAGTTCTCGCCGACCTGGCCGGGAGTCAGCTCGACCTGGACCTTGCCGTGTCCGCCCGGGGTCCCCACGTCGAAGGGGACCTCGGTCGTCCGCGAGGTCACCCGGCGCACGGCCGCGGTCGCGTCCGCGCTCTCCGCGGCGGCGCGGCCCGGCTGGGTTCCGGTCAGCAGCGTCGTGATCACCAGCACGAGCATGCCGACGGTGACCTCGGCGAGCACCGAGCGGCGCAGTCCCCGGTGGTACTCGGTCTCCCCCGGACCCGCGGGCGCCGCGGGCTCCTTCGACCCGTCGTCCGAATCCGTGCCTGCTCCCCCGGACCCGTCCGCCGCGCCGGGTTCCGTCGCGGCGGACCCGCCGTCCCGGTCCTCCTCGCCCGCCGGCTCCTGGCGTACGGACCCGGAGACGGCCCCCGTGTCCGTCGGCGCTCCGGCGGCCACCGCGGCCGCGACCCGTTCGGCCGGGACCGTGGCCGGAGCCGGTGCGTCCGCCAGCCGGGCGGTCCAGCGCCGCGAGAACGCGGCCGCCGCCAGGAGCAGCGCCACCAGGACGACCTTCACGGCCAGGAGCCTGCCGTACGACGTCGTGGTCAGGGCGGTCCAGGAGCCGAGGCCGCGCCAGGACTGATAGACGCCGGTGACCGTGAGGACGGCGACCGAGGCGAGCGCGAGCCGGGAGAAGCGGGCGACGACCGCGGGTGGAACGGGTTCGGCGGGGCGGCGGAGGGCGGTCAGCAGGGCGGCCAGACCGCCGAGCCACACCGCCATGGCGAGCAGGTGCAGCACGGAGGAGACCATCGCCACGGGGACCTGGATGCCGGCGGAGGCGTGCTCGGAGGCGGCCCAGGTGACCGCCAGGGCGATCGGGAAGAGCACTCCGGCCGCCAGGACGCCCGGGCGGGTCCCCCGGCCCCCCGTCACCGCCCTCGGGGGCACGAAGGCCACGGCGGCGAGCAGCGCCAGCCGCGCCACCAGCACGACGCCCGGCCGGCTCGCCAGGGTGTCGCTGAGGGCCGACGCGTCGAGGACCCCGGAGACGCCGATGCCGCGCTCGTAGGGGCCGCGCAGCAGGAGCAGCGCGAACGTGGAGCCGAGCAGGACCCACCAGCCGGTCACCAGCAGCCGCCGCAGGGACCCGGGGAACCCGCAGCCGACCATGAACACGACCGCGCCGATGAACAGGGCCAGTCCGCTGTAGGCGGCGTAGCGGGCGATGTCGTACAGGGCGGAGGAGAGGGGGTCGCCGGCGGTGGGGGGAAGCGGCGCGCGGGTGGCGGAGGGCTTGCCGACGGAGAACGTGAACGCCCCGGAGACGGGGTGGCTGTCGGCCGAGACGACCCGCCAGGCGACCGTGTAGGTGCCGTCGCCCAGGCCGCTCGGGAGGGTGACGCCGGCGGTGTCGGAGCGGCCGTCCGCGTGCTCCGCCTCGCCGGTGCGCACGCGCCGGTTCTCCGGGTCGAGCACCCGGAAGGAGTCGTCGAACAGGCCGACGGACTCGCTGAAGGTCAGCGTCACCCGGCGGGGCGCCGACTTCAGCACGCTCCCTTCCTGCGGATCGGTGCCCGTCAGCGCCGCGTGGGCGGACGCGCCGCTCACCCCGCCGAAGAGCACCAGGACCAGGACGCCGCCCAGCAGGGCCAGGGCCCTGGCGCCGAGCCGTCGCTCCCGCTGCCGGTTTCCGTTCACACGCCGTCTCCGTATCCGCATGTCGAGAGTCTCGGTCATGTACGGATCCGGGCCGCGTCCGGCTCACCTCGACGGCGCCGACGGTCCTTTCCCGAAGGCCTCGCGGGTCAGGAAGGCGAGCCGGGCGCGCTTCTCGGGGAGCTGGACCTCGGGCAGGTCGATCCGGGGGAGCACGATGTCCCCGGCGGGGACGAACCCCTGCCGGGTCAGCAGGGCGACGGCCTTCGTGTTGCGGGCGTCGGGCTCGACGACGACCCGCCGCCGGTCCGGCCCGCTCAGCGCGTACGCCAGGAACGCCCCCAGCAGCGTGGACGACCAGCCCGGCCGCGCCCCGGCGCCGGGTGCGGGAGGCCCGATGAACAGGTGGACCCCGATGTCGCCGGGGCGCACCTCGTAGCACTCGCCGACCCGGTCGGCCCCGGGCTCGTAGGTCTGGAAGAGCCCCGCCGGTACGCCGTCCTTGACGGTGAGGAAGGCGTGGTGGGTGTCGAGCGAGTCGAGGTGGAGGTACGTCTCCAGCACCTCCTGCCGGGTGAACCCGGTCATCCCCCAGTACGCGGCCCGCTCCTCGGTGAGCCACCGGTGCAGCACGTCGAGATCGGCGTGCGGGTCGACGGGCAGGACGCGGACCGTGCCGAAGCCGTCGATCCGCTGCTCGTGGACGGCCGCTCGGGCGGCGGCGTACGTCTCAGTCGTCATCGCTCTCCTTGGTCAGCGTGTTCCAGTCGGTGGTCACCGGGGCGAGTTCTCCCCCGAGCCACAGGGGGAGTTGATCGTGGTGGTGGACCGCGCCGGGGACGCCGTCGGCGCCGAAGGGGACGACCCAGGCGCTGCCGTCCCGGTCGGCGAGGTCCCAGACGTACCGGGCGGCGGGTCCGCGGGCGCTCAGGTCGGTCAGTCCGGGGACCGACGAGGTGGACAGCACGCAGTCGTTGTCGCCGGACAGGGCCGGTCCTTCGTACGGGGTGCCGGCGAGCGCCCGCCAGGGGGCGAGGCGATGGGTGTCGCCCCAGGTGCCGGACCCGGGCCCGGCGGCCACCTCCTCGACGGCCGCGCGCACCACGGCGTCGGGGTCGATGCCGTACCGCTTCCCCTCCGTCAGCAGGTTCCCGAGGGCGAAGGCGACGCGCGGGACGAGGGCGAGCCAGGGCAGGAAGACGTCCGGACGGGCGGGCGGTTCGGCCAGGGCCGCGAGGGCCGGGTGCTCCGCGAGCCGTCGCACGACGGCGTCCCGCACCCGGGCGTACACCGCGGCCGTGCCGCTGTCGGCGTCCATGTGCCGGTTCCAGCGCAGCAGCCGGTCGCGCACTTCCGCCGCCGGATCCGAGAGGTCCAGCGCGGGCAGCGGGTCCAACAGGGCCGCCGCGGAGGCGAGATGGGTGTCCGTGTGGATCGCGGGCATGTCCGCGGCCGACAACCGCCCACCGGACACGAGCAGTCGGTGGATGCGGTCGGCGCGGTGGGGCGGCGCGAACTCGACTCCGAGCGGGGCCGCGGGGCCGCGCTGGTTGGCCATGACGGCGAGTCCGTCCTCGACCGTGCCGTACGGCATCGGGTGCCAGCCGGTCCATTCGTGGCCCGGCTCCCAGGCGTTCACCACGCGGACGCGGTTGGCGGCCGCGCGCACCGGGACCCGGCCCGCGACGCGGTGCAGCAGCCCGCCGTCGGTGTCGGCGGCCTGCACGACGTTCACCGGCTCGGCCCAGGCGTCGAAGGCCCGGTCCACGTCGGCGACCCGGCGGGCCCGCAGCAGCGGCAGCAGCGCCCCGAAGCCGAGGTCCCCGGTCACCCGGGGCGGACAGCGAAGGCTGATGGACTCCTCGGCGCCGACGCCCCCGATCACCACGGGTCCGCGCTCCGTCTCGATCACATCGACGTCGACGCCCGCGCCGCCCGCCACCTCCACCCGCTCCGTGTGCCGCGTCGCCGCCCGCCAGGTCCCGTCGGGGCCGAGCGCCTCGACGGCCCCGGTGCCGGTGACCCGCAGCCGCTCCCGGTAGAGGTCCTGGTAGTCGGCCATGGCGTTGGTGATCGCCCAGGCGACGCTTCCGGTGTGGGCGAAGTGGGCGATGCCCGGGACGCCGGGGACGGCGAGGCCGACGACGTCGAACTCCGGGCAGGAGAGGCGGATCTGCTGGTAGACGCCCGGGTCCTCGATGAAGCGGTGCGGGTCGCCTGCGATCAGCGCCTGCCCGGAGACGGTGCGCTCGCCGCTCACCAGCCAGCCGTTGCTGCCCGCCGTCCCCGGTCCGTCCATCGCGAACAGACCGACCGCGTCCTCGCCGAGGTGCCGTACGGCCTCCTCGCGCCACAGCTTGGCGGGGAACCCGGCGAACAGGACGTGGGTGCCGAGCCAGACGCCCATCGGGCTCCAGGGCTCCCAGCGCCCGGGCACGAGCCCGCTCGCCGCGAACTCGGGTGCCCGCGCGGCCCCTTCGGGCAGTCCGGCGTTGACCCCCTCGACGTACGCGCGGACGAACGCGGCGGACTCGGGGTCGCGCTCCTCCAGGGAGGCGAAGCAGCGCCGGGCGGTGTCGTCGAGCCGGGCCTGGCGCGCGAACCGGTCCCAGCCGACGGACTCGGCGCCGAGGAACGCGGCGGAGGTGCCCCGGGAGCGGTGCCGTTCGACCTCCAGCTGCCAGGCGCGGTCCCGGGCGGTGACCCGGCCCTGCGCGCGGGCGAGTTCCAGGGCGCTGCCGGCGCGCAGATGCGGGATGCCCCAGGTGTCACGGAAGATCTCGGCGGTCACGGTCCATCCCCAGTCATGTCAGGTTAGGCTAACCTAATTTCACCTTCGGGGATCGTACGTCCGGTGTGAAGACCCGGTGAACCCGGGCCGCCCGGGCCGGCGCGGCCGAGCGGCCCGCCGCCACTCGCGGGATCATCGGTCCATGGACGTCACGCTTCACCTCGCCCAGCAGCCCGAGGCCGACGAACTGCTCGGCCGCAGCCCGCTCGCCGCCCTGGTCGGCATGCTGCTGGACCAGCAGGTGCCCATGGAGTGGGCCTTCGCGGGGCCGTACACGATCGCCCGGCGGATGGGGGCCGACGATCTCGACGCGCACGAGATCGCCGCGTACGACCCCGACAAGTTCGCCGAGCTGCTCTCCGCCAAGCCCGCCGTGCACCGCTACCCCGGCTCGATGGGCAAGCGCATCCACCAGCTGTGCCAGTACCTCGTCGAGCACTACGACGGGGACGCCGAAGCTGTCTGGAAGGACGCCGGGACGGGCGCCGAACTGCTGCGCCGCCTCAAGGAACTCCCCGGCTTCGGCCCGCAGAAGGCCCAGATCTTCCTCGCCCTGCTCGGCAAGCAGCTCGGCGTGGCCCCCGAGGGCTGGCGGAAGGCGGCGGGCGCCTACGGCGAGGCCGGGTCCTTCCGGTCGGTCGCCGACATCACCGGACCGGAGTCCCTCGTCAAGGTCCGCGCCCACAAGCAGGAGATGAAGGCGGCGGCCAAGGCCGCCCGCTCCTGACCGCTCCCGGGACGCCCGAGGGCGGCGGGGGCGGTGTCAGCGCCGCCTGCGCGCCGTGCCGAAGAGCGAGCGGGTGATCTCCCGCCCGAGCTGTGTGCCCACCGACCGCGCGAGGGACTTGAACATCCCGCTGCCGACGACCTGTTCGACCATCGAGGGCTCCTCCTTCGGCGCCTTCGGCCGCTCACCGCCGCCGGAACGTCCCGCGGGCACCTCGGTCTTCGGCGCGGGCGCGGAGGCCGGGGACGGCGCGGAGGCCGGGGGCGGCGCCGAGGCCGCCGTCAGCTTCTCGTACGCCGACTCCCGGTCCACCGCCTGCGCGTACCGCCCGTACGCCGGCGACTCCTCCACCGCCCGGTCGAGCGCGCCCGCGTCCAGCGGCCCCATCAGCGAGCGCGGCGCCCGCAGCCGGGTCACCGCGACCGGCGTCGGGGCTCCCCGCTCGCTCAGGACGGTGACGACCGCCTCGCCGGTACCGAGGCCCATGAGGACCTCCTCCAGGTCGTAGGGGGAGTCGGGGAACGTCTTCACGGTGGCCTTCAGCGCCTTCTGGTCGTCCGGGGTGAAGGCGCGCAGCGCGTGCTGGACGCGGTTGCCGAGCTGGGCGAGGACATCCGCGGGAACGTCCTTCGGCGTCTGCGTCACGAAGAAGACGCCGACTCCTTTCGAGCGAATGAGCCGGACGGTCTGCGTGATCGACTCCAGGAACGCCTTGGACGCGTCGGCGAAGAGCAGATGGGCCTCGTCGAAGAAGAAGACGAGCTTCGGCTTCTCGGCGTCGCCGACCTCCGGCAGGTCGTGGAAGAGATCCGCGAGCATCCACATCAGGAACGTCGAGAAGAGCCGCGGCTTGTCCTGCACCGCGGGCAGTTCGAGGACCGAGACCACGCCCCGGCCGTCCGGCGCCGTGCGCGTCAGCTCGCCCGTGTCGAACTCCGGTTCACCGAAGAACGGGCTCATGCCCTGCGCCTCGAACGCCGTCAGCGAGCGCAGGATGACGCCCGCCGTGGCGGTCGACAGCCCGCCGATCCCCTTCAGTTCCTGCCTGCCCTCGTCCGAGACCAGAAAGGCCACGACCGCCCGCAGGTCCTTGAGGTCGACCAGCTCCAGACCCTTCTGGTCGGCGTAGTGGAAGATCAGGCCGAGCGACTGCTCCTGGGTCCGGTTGAGCTCGAGCACCTTGGACAGCAGCACCGGCCCGAAACTGGTGACCGTGGCCCGCACCGGAACGCCGTGGCCGAGACCGCCGAGCGCGTAGAACTCGGCCGGACAGCCGCCCGGCGTCCATTCCTGGCCGACCTCGCCGGCTCGCTCCCGGACCTTCGCCCCGGGCTCGCCCGGCGCCGCGACCCCGGAGACGTCCCCCTTCACGTCGGCGAGGAACACGGGCACGCCCTGCTCCGACAGCTGTTCGGCGATCAGCTGGAGCGTCTTGGTCTTGCCGGTGCCGGTGGCCCCCGCCACCAGGCCGTGCCGGTTGAGCATCGGCAGCGGGACACGGATCTGCGCGTCGGGCAGGCACGACCCGTCCCAGACCAGCGCGCCGAGATCGAGGGCGGGGCCCGCGAAGGCGTAGCCGGCGGCGATCTCCAGCGCCTCCTGCGGGAGCGCGGGGGCCCCGGCGGCCCGCTCGGGAGCGGTTCCGGTGGCAGCCGACCGGGCGGTCTCGCCGTCACTCATATCAGACCTCTGTTCCCGGTTTGCAAGGATTTACGACATCTTTTCCAGCGTCGCACTCCCCCGCCATGGCTGCGCCCGGAAGGTCTTGACCGGTAGGCTTTCCGTGTGATCTTCAAGCGCATCGGAAACGGCCGGCCGTACCCCGACCACGGCCGGGAAAGCACCCGGCAGTGGGCGGACGTCGCGCCGCGCCCGGTCCGCCTCGATCAGCTCGTGACGACCAAGGGCCAGCTCGACCTGGAGACCCTCCTCGCCGAGGACTCCACCTTCTACGGCGACCTGTTCGCCCACGTCGTCAAGTGGCAGGGCGATCTGTACCTGGAGGACGGGCTCCACCGCGCCGTCCGGGCCGCGCTCCAGCAGCGCCAAGTGCTGCACGCGCGCGTTCTTGAACTGGACTAATGGCCACGGCTTGACCCCAATGGGTTGAACTGAACGCCGGGCAATGATCATCTAGTAGGCATTGGCGCCCCGGCGCACTACGCTGCGCCCATGAGCATGCTTACTCCCCCTGGCATGGGTGGCCAGTATCGGATCACGGGGGACAAGTACCCGCGGATGCGCCGGCGCAGTGGGCGTCGCAAATTCGCGTTCGTGGGCATCGCATCCGCCACCGTTCTCGGGCTGATCGGGTGGGGGTCCCTGCAGCTCATCGACATCTACACGGGCGGCTCCAAGGCCTCGGCGAGCACCAAGGCGGACTGCGCCTCGAAGGTCACGCCCGAGGCGAAGGCGGCCGCCGCCGCTGCGGCCCTCGCGGCCACGCTGCCGAAGCCGGGCCAGATCACCGTCAACGTCCTCAACGCGACCCCGCGCAGCGGGCTCGCCAAGCAGACGGCGGACGAGCTGAAGAAGCGCGGCTTCAAGATCGGCGACGTGGGCAACGCGACGGCCGCGTACGACAAGAAGGTCCCGGGCACCGGGATACTGCTCGGCGCCAAGGCCGCCGACCAGGCCGCGCTGCCCGTCCTCAACACCCAGCTCGCCGGCGCCCAGCTGAAGACCGACGGCCGCGCCGGGGCCACGACCGTCGACCTGATCATCGGCACCGGGTTCAAGGCGCTGGCGAAGAAGGAGGACGCGGACAAGGCGCTGACCGTCCTGACCCAGCCCAAGCCCGAGCCCGCCTCCGCGAAGAAGCACTGCTGATCCCGGCGCCGGGTACGCGCCCGGGACCGTTGTCGGATCCGCTGTCGGATCCGCTCCCGGGTCCGCTTTCGGGCCGACGGCTCGGGAGCCGCGCCCGCACGACGTGAGCGACCGGCCGCGGAGCACGGGCTTCAGGGCCGGGGGCTTCGGGGCCGGTGCTCGCTCACTGGTGCGTTCGGCGGGCGCGCTCGGCGGGAGCAGGGCGCGATCCCGGTCGCAGGGCGCGCTCCTGAGTTCGGGGCACGGTCCTGGGTCAGCCGGGTGCGCTCCTGGTCTTAAGGACGTGCGCGCTCCGCGTTCGCCGGTGGTTACTCGGCGGCGCCGTACATCCGGTCGCCCGCGTCGCCCAGGCCCGGCACGATGTAGCCGTGCTCGTTCAGGCGCTCGTCGACCGAGGCCGTGACCACGGTGACCGGCGTGCCCGCCAGCTCGCGCTCCATGACCTCGACGCCCTCGGGGGCGGCCAGCAGCACCACGGCGGTGACGTCGTCCGCGCCGCGCTTGATCAGCTCCTGGATCGCGGCGACCAGCGTGCCGCCGGTGGCCAGCATCGGGTCCAGGACGTACACCTGACGGCCGGAGAGGTCGTCCGGCATCCGGGTGGCGTACGTGGAGGCCTCGAGCGTCTCCTCGTCGCGCACCATGCCCAGGAAGCCCACCTCTGCGGTCGGCAGCAGCCGGACCATGCCGTCGAGCATGCCGAGACCCGCGCGCAGGATCGGCACGACGAGCGGACGCGGGTAGGAGAGCTTGACGCCCGTGGTCGGGGAGACCGGCGTCACGATGTCGACCTGCTCCGTGCGCACGTCGCGGGTGGCCTCGTAGGCGAGGAGGGTGACCAGCTCGTCGGCCAGCCGACGGAAGGTCGCGGAGTCGGTGCGCTGGTCGCGCAGGGTGGTGAGCTTATGGGCGACCAGGGGGTGGTCGACGACGTGAAGACGCATGTCCACAACAGTAGCCGGGCGTGCGGCACCCGCCACCGGCCCGCCCGGCAAGGGCCTCCGCCCCGCGTCACCCGTCCGCTGGCATCAAACCCTCCGACGGAGGGAAGGTGGGAGGGACGGACCTGGGGTGGTGTGCCAATGCGGAACCCGCAAGAGGAGTCGTCCGAGCGGCTGGAGACCGACGCCGAGCGCAGGAGGCGGCGGGCCCAGTTCCTGCGCGACCTGGCCGAGGCGCGCGAGCTGCGCGACCGGGTCCAGCCGCGCCGCGCCAAGACGGCCCGCCTGCGCCACGCGATGCGCATGCGCACGTTCCGCTGGTAGCCCGGCCCGCCACGCCCCGCGGCCACCCTGCCGGGTGCCGCGCCACCACCGTCCGGCCCCGCCCGCCCGTCGGGGACCCGCCGGACCGGGCGGGTGGCACGCCCGCCCGTGGCCGCAGCGGTGCCGCCTGCGCCGGATCCGACCGGGCGGGTGGCACGCCGACCGCAGGCGCACGGCCGCAGCGCGTGTCAGGACCGGGGCGGGACCGGGGCCGACATGCCCCGCCCGAACCGGACCTCGGCATCCGACGCCCGGGATGTCACGCCACCGACGGACCCGCCGTCCTCCCGGGCCGGGGAGCCGTCCGTCCGCCAGGCCGACACGCCCACGGAGGGAGCGGAGAGGGGTTGGGACGGGGACCGGGCCGCCACACCCGCGGCAAAGCCCACGTTCGTGCGCGCGGCACCGGTGCGCGTCCCCCCGGCGCCCCAAGGGGACGCGCGCCCGCGGGACCCGGCGCGCACCGGGAGAACGACCGGTCGCCCGGCCGCCGTGGAGCCGGGCCGGGGCCCCGCCGGGAGGGGCCGTGTGGCGGACGTGTCGGGCGAGGAGGTGTCCCCAGGGCGCGGGCAGCCGCGTACGATCCGCTGTTAGCGATCAAAAGAGGCAGACACAGCAGGCCGAAGACGTCCCCTCGACGCTGTCTTTCTGCCACGATTCCGAGTGGGCGGGGCTCGGAGCAGCACTCCTCGCCCACAGCCTCCGCCGGGGGGAACCCCAACCGGCACACCTATGACCAGTGGGAGAGTCACGGTGTACTTCGCCGCACTGCTCGCGCGCACCGAAGACGGGTGGGAAGCGAGCGATACAGAGCTCGACGATGTGGAAACCCTGTCGGATCTGACCGATCTGGCCCGTGAAGTCTCGGACGAGGACACGGTGCTCGTGCTCATCGAGCAGGAGGACGCGTGGTTCGGCGTCGTCCGCGTGGACGGCGAGGAGGATCCCCGTATCTACGTGTCGGACGCCGCCGCGGCCGCCCGTAGCTCGTACGGCGAGATCCTGCTCACGGACGAGCTACTAGGACGGGAGCCGGGCGACGACGACGCCGACCTGGACTCCCTCGATCTGGACGGCACCGAGGACGGTGAACCGGGAGACTCCGAGGACGACGAGGAGGACCAGGGGAACGCGTCCGGCGACGCCGTCTCGCACAGCCCCGTCGGGGACCGCTACATCCTCGCGGACCTCGGTGTGAGCGAGAAGGAACTGCTGGCCCTGGACGAAGGCGACGCGCTCGGCACGATCGCCGAGGCCCTGGGAGCGGCAGAGGTCCTGGAGACCGTCCGCTAGGAACCCGGATCCGCGGGGCCGGCACCGTGCGAGCGGTGAGGCCGTCCCCGCGCCCGCGATCCTGCCCCCGTACCGGCGACCCGGCCCGGCAGACCCCGATCACCCGATCGACCGCGGGCCGGACCTCCGCCGCGCTTCCGCGTGCCGTCCGCCCGCCCCGGGAATCCGTTAGGTTCCCCGGGTGAGCACCCCCCGTCAGGCATCCCCTCCGCCCGATCCCGTACGCGACCGGTGGCGGGAGCCGATGCGGCGCGCGCTGGACGAGGCGCGGCTGGCCGTCGCGGGCGGGGACGTTCCCGTCGGCGCCGTCGTCCTGTCCCCGGACGGCACGACCGTGCTGGCGGCCGGACACAACGAACGCGAGGCCACCGGCGACCCGACGGCGCACGCCGAGGTCCTCGCGCTGCGCCGCGCCGCCGCGCTGCTCGGCGAGTGGCGGCTCTCCGGGTGCACCCTGGTCGTCACCCTGGAGCCCTGCACGATGTGCGCGGGCGCGCTCGTCCAGTCCCGCGTCGAACGGGTGGTGTACGGCGCCCGCGACGAGAAGGCGGGCGCGACCGGATCGGTCTGGGACGTCGTCCGCGACCGGCGGCTCAACCACCGCCCCGAGGTGATCGAGGGCGTCCTGGCCGACGAGTGCGCCGCCCTGCTCACCGACTTCTTCCGCGACCGCTGACCGGCCCGGCACGGGACCCTCACGCCGGTCCCGTGCCCCCGTCCCGCCCCGGCGGACCCGGTCGCGGGAATGGATTTCAGACCACGGCCCACCTTGGGGTAGGGTCTCCCTCGGTAGCGTGTCCGAGCGGCCGAAGGAGCTCGCCTCGAAAGCGAGTGTGGCGCAAGTCACCGAGGGTTCAAATCCCTCCGCTACCGCTTCCGAAGGGCCCCGTCGAGAGACGGGGCCCTTCTTGCGTTCCGGGTGCCGCGGGTGCCCGCGAGCCCCGGCGGCGTCCGGGACGCGAAGGAGCCCCGGCGCCGCACCGGGCGCCGGGGCTCTCCGTACCCATGAGGGTTCTCCGCTCCCACAGAGGAGGGGGAAGGGGCGCAATTCGGGGGCGCCCGCTTCCCCCACGAAAGGACCCGCAAGTCCACGCCGCCGTCTCGGGGGAAAGTCGGGCGGCGAGAACCCCGCAGTGGGGTCCCTCCGGGCCCCGTGGACTCCTGTCGGCACTCCGCCGGGGCTCCCTTCCATCGTGGACCCCGAGAGCGCCTCCGAGGCCCCGCAAAGGACCTCTACCAGCGGGCCGTTGGTCCTTAAAGGGGGCGTGAAGGTTACACTCACCGCCGTCAGCAGGGGGCCGACGGGTGCAGGAGTCACAGGGGAGGCCGCCATGGCGGTGAATTCGAAGAAGATCGCCATCTACGTGCTCGTGGTCTTCGCGCTCTACGTGATCATCACGGATCCGGCCAAGGCGGCCGACTACGTGCAGATAGCGTTCGAGGGCATATCGAACGCCGCCGGGGCGATAGGCGACTTCATGACCTGGATCGCCGACGGGGCGAAGAACTGACGCCTGCCCCCGAAGCCGCCGCCGCACCCCCGACGGGGCACGTCCGGCACCGGCACCGCACGAAGAACCACCTCACCACCAGGGAGTGCCCGTGATCCGCCATCTCGTCCTCTTCAAGCTCGACGACGGCGTCGGGCGCGACGACCCCCGCGTCGTCGAGGGCGTGGCCGCCTTCCGCGCGCTCGGCGGCCAGATCCCCGAGCTGGCGTTCTGGGAGTGCGACTGGAACATCAGCGACCGGCCCATCGCCTACGACTTCGCCATCAACTCCGCCGTCGAGGACACCGACGCCCTCCGGCGGTACCTGGAGCACCCGGCGCACGTCGCCGGCGTCGCGCTCTGGCGGGAGTTCTCCACCTGGGTGATCGCCGACTATCCGTTCTGACCATTTTTGATCGCACACCTGTACCGAGCCCCTGACCGCAACCGGTCAGGGGTTTTCGACGTCTTGGACCCCAACTCACCTCCAACTCACCTTCAACTCACCCCAACACGGCGTTATGGGGTGCTTGCACACAGTGCACATGTCTTGTGATGCTATGACCGCTTTTGAGGGATGAATTGACGGATATGTTGACGGATCGTTGACGAACGAAGAGGTGGCGTTGACCGTGCCGGCCAGTAGTGCGCCGCCCCAGCAGGAAGCCCCGGCCGCGGCCCGGGCGACGGCCCTCACGCCCGCCCCACCGTCATCCCCGGCACGGACCCTGACGAGAACCGCCGCACCGGCCACGGAACCGACCGCGGCACCCGCCACCACCCAGGGCCCCGCCGCCCCCGCAGCGGCCCTCACCGGCCCCGCAGCGGCCCTCGCCGTCCCAGCGGCGGATCCCACCGGAGCCGCTACGGACCCCGCCGCCCACGCGCCCGCGGAGGCCTCCCCGGCCCCCTCCGCCCCGGACACCGCGACCGGCCCCGCACCGGTCCAGGAGGTCCCGCCGGAGCGCCGTCGCGGCGCCGACACCCGGGCCCTGACCCAGGTGCTCTTCGGCGAACTGAAGGTGCTGGAACCGGGCACCCCCGAGCACAACCGGGTCCGCGGCGCCCTCATCGAGGCGAACCTGCCGCTCGTGCGGTACGCGGCGGCCCGCTTCCGCTCCCGCAACGAGCCGATGGAGGACGTGGTCCAGGTCGGCACCATCGGCCTGATCAACGCCATCGACCGCTTCGACCCCGACCGGGGCGTGCAGTTCCCGACCTTCGCGATGCCGACGGTCGTCGGGGAGATCAAGCGGTACTTCCGCGACAACGTTCGCACCGTCCACGTACCGCGCCGGCTGCACGAGCTGTGGGTGCAGGTGAACAGCGCGACCGAGGACCTGACGACCGCCTTCGGGCGCTCGCCCACGACCGCGGAGATCGCCGAGCGGCTGCGCATCACCGAGGAGGAGGTGCTCTCCTGCATCGAGGCCGGGCGGTCGTACCACGCCACCTCCCTCGAAGCGGCGCAGGAGGGCGACGGGCTGCCGGGACTGCTCGACCGGCTCGGCTACGAGGACCCCGCGCTCGACGGGGTCGAACACCGTGACCTCGTACGGCATCTGCTCGTACAGCTGCCCGAACGCGAGCAGCGGATCCTGCTGCTCCGCTACTACAGCAATCTGACCCAGTCACAGATCAGCGCGGAACTGGGCGTCTCCCAGATGCATGTGTCAAGGCTCCTCGCCCGGAGCTTCGCGCGTCTTCGATCCGCAAACAGGATCGAGGCCTAACCGAAAAGAGCGATTCGCTCAAGGTCGATTTTTACGCCTGTTCAGCGCTGAAAACGCGTCAGACCCCCTTTTTCCAGGGCCGATTCACCCTCTACATGTCGACAAGTCTCTACAGCGTGTTGCCGACATGTGACATTCTTCCGGCAGCGCGTTTGCCGCGGCCTCGCCTCCGGTATTCAGGTGGAGGCTGCGTTCCTCCGACGGGAGCGACTGCCGCGACCGTCCGCGACCCAAAGGGGGTGGCATGTCCGCAGATCAGGGCAGCTCGAAGGTGCTCACGCTCACGAAGAGCGACGCAGTGCCCGAGGCGCACGCCGCGCTTCACGACGTCCCTGCCGCCGAGGTCCCGGAAGCCGCTCCGGTCCCCGAGTCCTCCGGCGCCATCGACACCCGGACCCTGTCCCGCTCCCTGTTCCTGCGGCTCGCCGCACTGGCCGAGAACAGCCCTGAGCGCGGCTACGTCCGGGACACCCTCATCGAGCTCAACCTCCCGCTCGTCCGGTACGCCGCGGCCCGCTTCCGCTCCCGCAACGAACCGATGGAGGACATCGTCCAGGTCGGCACCATCGGCCTGATCAAGGCGATCGACCGCTTCGACTGCGAGCGCGGTGTCGAGTTCCCGACCTTCGCGATGCCGACGGTCGTCGGCGAGATCAAGCGGTTCTTCCGCGACACGTCCTGGTCGGTGCGCGTTCCGCGCCGCCTCCAGGAGCTGCGCCTGGCCCTCACCAAGGCCAGCGACGAGCTGTCGCAGAAGCTCGACCGCTCGCCGACGGTCGCCGAACTCGCCACGGCGCTCGGGGTGTCCGAGGAGGACGTGGTCGACGGTCTCGCCGTCGGCAACGCCTACACGGCGTCGTCGCTCGACTCGCCCGCCCCCGAGGACGACGGCGGCGAGGGCTCGCTCGCGGACCGCCTCGGCTACGAGGACACCGCGCTGGAGGGCGTGGAGTACCGCGAGTCGCTCAAGCCGCTGCTCGCCAAGCTGCCGCCCCGCGAACGCCGGATCATCATGCTCCGCTTCTTCGCGAACATGACCCAGTCGCAGATCGGCGAGGAGGTCGGCATCTCGCAGATGCACGTCTCCCGGCTGCTCACCCGCACGCTGGCCCAGCTGCGCGAAGGCCTCATCTCCGACTGACCGGCCCACGCGGGGTTCATAATTGACGGGTCGTCAGCCACACTGGCGCGATGCGTCCCGAGCCGATGCGTCACGAGTCGACAAGAGGTCGCCGAGGTGCCCTGATGAGCGCCTCGGCGGCCGTTCTGTGTCTGGGCGGTGTGCTGGCCGCGTGCGGGAGCGGCGGAGACGGGGGCGGCTATGCCGCCGTCGGGGCCGCCGGCGGATCCTCCGGTGCGGCCGTGGCACCGTCGGGCGAGGTGTCCCTGGCACCGCTGGACGGCCGAGCGGCGAAAGGCTCCGACACGGCACAGGGCAAAGGGAGTTCGGGGACGGACGGGAAGACCTCGGACACCGGCCCCGACGGCTCCCCTGCCGACGGCACGGGCGGTGCGGGCGGCCGGGACGGCACCGGAACCGGCGGCTTCGGGAAGCAGAGTGCTGGAGGCACGGGAACCGGCTCCGGCGGCAGGCCCTCTTCGCCCTCAGGATCGTCCTCGGGTTCGTCGCCGGACTCTTCGGGCGGCTCGTCGTCCGGCTCCACGGGCGGATCGGGCTCCGGTTCGGCCTCCGGCGGCGACTCCGGTGGTACGGGCGGGAGTTCGGGGAGTTCCCCCGCACCGTCCGCACCCGGTCCGACCGCGAGCGCCGGTCCGGCCGTGCTCGCCGTGGACGGCGTCACGCGCGCGGCCACCGACCGGCGGTGGTGCGAGAAGGTGACCGTCTCCGTCGGCAACACCGGTGGTACGGCGGCGCGTTCGGGCACGGTGACGTTCGGGACCCACATCATCGGGGCGCTCGGGATCGACTGGGCGACGATCCGGTCGTCCGAGTCCCTGCCGGCGCCGATCGCGGCCGGCGCGCGGAAGAGCGGGACCTGGACGGTGTGCGTCGACAGCTGGCGCGTGCCGCTGGGCATGCACATCGAGACGCAGGACGTGTCCGTCCAGGCGAAGTGACGCGGGACGTGCCCGTCCGGGGGAAGCAGGGAGCCGGGGCGCGGCCCTGCCGGGTCACGCCGTTCCGCTCACCGCCCGTTCCGCCCGGTCGTGCTGTCCCGCGGGATCACATGAAGGCGAGCCAGGCCACCGCGGCGACGACCGCGACGGCCAGGACGACGCCGACGATCAGACCCACGCGGGGACCGGCGGGAGCGGCCGCCTGCTGCTGCCGGCCCTGGGGGGCCTCGTCGACGAACGCACGGAACATCTGAGTGCTGCCCGCGGGGTCGTAGTTGCCCTCGGGGCCCTGGGTGTTTGCCATAGGCCGGACCCTAGCGAATGCGCGGGAGCTGCCCAAGTGCCGGGTTGTCCTTCTCACCGTTCGTGACGCGTCCGCACACCGCCCACGACCGGGACGCACACACCGCCGTACCCGCCCGCCGTCGGCGGCCGGACCGCAGGAACCGACCGGGCCCCCGAGCCACCCGCCGCCCCGCCCCCGACCAGGCCCGGAACCCTTCACCACGCCACCCGCGGCCCCGTCGCCCCACCCCGCTCCTCCGCCCCGGCCGCACCCACCACCCCGCGCACCCCAGCCACCCCTCCCACCTGCACATTTCCGTTCGCCAACACGTGCCTTTGCCAAGTTTTTATCCCCAGAGCTCCCAACTCGTTTGCCTGCGGCAACCAACTTCTTTATGGTTGCCCTAAGCAACGAATAAGAGGGGGTGCGATGGCCGAGCAGACGCAGTACGAGGAACTGGCCCGTCAGCTCAGCGCCATCGGTGCCGTCAAGCGGGGCCTGGGACGGATCCTGCCGCCCGAGTGCCCCGCGGGATCCGCCGCCGTGCTCACGCTCCTCGGCCGGTACGGCGAGATGCGGATGAGCCGGCTCGCGGAGCTGCTCTCCGTGGACATGTCCGTGACCAGCCGCCATGTCGCGCACGTCGCCGACCGGGGCTGGATCGAACGGTTCCCCGACCCGGCCGACAAGCGCTCGCGCATCCTGCGCCTCACCCCGGCCGGGAACGAGCAGCTCGACGACCTGTCCCTGCGCACCTCGCGGCTGCTCTCCGAACGGCTGGGCCACTGGACCGACGACGAGGTCGGCCTGCTCATCGAGCTGATGGACCGGCTGCGCGAGAGCTTCGGCGACTGCCGTGCCCCGCAGCGGGCACCCGCGCACCCGCCCCCGTTCGTGACAGACGTATCGCAACCGACCACCCGTACACCCGCGTAAGTAAAGGAAGCCCATGGCAACGACCACACCAGCCGGTGTGCGGGGCTCTCACGCCAAGCACGGAGGCGCCGACGGCGCTCCGATGACCCACCGGCAGATCATGGAGGCCCTGTCCGGGCTGCTGCTCGGCATGTTCGTCGCGATCCTGTCGTCGACGATCGTCTCCAACGCGCTCCCCGAGATCATCGGCGACCTGGGCGGCGGACAGTCCGCGTACACCTGGGTCGTCACCGCCGCGCTGCTGTCCATGACCGCGGCCACGCCCCTGTGGGGCAAGCTGTCCGACCTGTACAGCAAGAAGGCGCTCGTCCAGATAGCGCTCGTGATCTACGTGCTGGGCTCGGCCGCGGCCGGGCTCTCGCAGAACGCGGGCATGCTGATCGCCTGCCGTGTCGTGCAGGGCATCGGCGTCGGCGGTCTCTCGGCCCTCGCGCAGATCGTGATGGCCGCGATGATCTCCCCGCGCGAGCGCGGCCGCTACTCCGGCTACCTGGGCGCGACGTTCGCCGTCGCAACCGTCGGCGGACCGCTGCTCGGCGGTGTCATCACCGACACCAGCTGGCTCGGCTGGCGCTGGTGCTTCTACGTCGGTGTGCCGTTCGCGGTCATCGCGCTGATCGTGCTGCAGAAGACCCTGCACCTGCCCGTCGTGAAGCGGGACGTGAAGGTCGACTGGGGCGGCGCGTTCTTCATCTCCGCCGCGGTCTCGCTGCTGCTCCTGTGGGTCACCTTCGCCGGTGACAAGTACGACTGGATCTCGTGGCAGACGTACGCGATGGTCGGCGGCGCGATCGTCCTCGGCCTGCTGTTCGTGCTGGTCGAGTCGAAGGCCAGCGAGCCGATCATCCCGCTGCGGCTGTTCCGCAACCGCACCATCACCCTCTCCTCCCTCGCCTCGCTCTTCGTCGGCGTCGCGATGTTCACCGGAACCGTCTTCTTCAGCCAGTACTTCCAGCTGGCGCGGGACAAGTCCCCGACGATGTCGGGTGTCATGACGATCCCGATGATCGCCGGCCTGTTCGTCTCGTCCACGGTCTCCGGCCAGATCATCACCAAGACCGGCCGGTGGAAGTACTGGCTCGTCTCCGGCGGCTTCCTGGTCACCGCGGGCCTCGGCCTGCTCGGCACCATCCGCTACGACACGGCCTACTGGCACATCGCGATCTTCATGGCGCTGCTGGGCCTCGGCATCGGCATGATGATGCAGAACCTGGTGCTCTCCACGCAGAACCAGGTGGCGCCCTCGGACCTGGGCGCGGCGAGCTCCACGGTGACCTTCTTCCGGTCCCTCGGCGGTGCCATGGGCGTCTCGGCGCTCGGCGCGGTCATGGCCCACCGGATCACCGACTACGTGAAGGACGGCCTGACCGACCTCGGCCCCAAGTACGCGGCCCTCGCGTCCGGTTCGGATTCCAGCTCCAGCATCCCGGACATGGACAAGCTGCCCGCCCCGCTGCGCAACGTGATGGAGAGCGCGTACGGCCACGGCATCGCCGACGTCTTCCTGATCGCCGCGGGCATGGCGCTGGTCGCCTTCCTCATCGTGCTGTTCATCAAGGAGGTCCCGCTGCGGACGTCCGGCGCGATGGCCCAGGCCGCCGCGGAGAAGTCCGGCGAGCCGGTCACCGAGGCCGCCGTCGCCGAGAGCGCCGTCGCGGAGGCGGTCGAGGCCGCGGCCACCGCCGCCCTCGCCCCGGCCGTCGACACCGGCGAGTCCGTCTTCGAGGCCCCCGAGGCCGCCCGGCGGTCCACCGCCGTCGCCACCGCGACACGGGAGGACACTCCGCGGCCCGCTTCCGGCGGCATCGGGGTGCACGGCCAGGTCCGCGGCGCCGAGAGCGCGCCCGTGCCGGGAGCCGCGGTCACCCTGATCTCACCCGAGGGACGCCAGCTCGGCCGCTCGGTCGCGGGAGCCGACGGCGCCTACGCGGTGGACGCGCCCGGCGTCGGCTCCTATGTGCTGATCGCCTCCGCCGACGGCTTCCAGCCGCAGGCTTCGACGATCGTCGTGAACGGGGAACCGCTCGCCTACGACATCCTGCTGAGCGGCACCAGCGGACTGAGCGGAGTCGTCCGGACCGCCGAGGGCGCCTCCCCGGTCGAGGACGCGATGGTCGTCGTGACCGACGTCCGCGGTGACGTGCTGGCCACCGGGACCACCGGTGAGCAGGGCGAGTTCGCGTTCGCCGAACTGGTGCCCGGCGTCGTGACGGTCGCGGTGAACGCCGAGGGCCACCGCCCGCGGGCGCTTCCCGTCGAGGTCGGCGGCACCGGGGTCACCCGGATCGAGGTCGACCTCGACGCGGGCGCCCGGGTCGAGGGGATCGTCCGGGCACCGCACGGCCCGCTGTCCGACGCCCGCGTGACGCTGGTGGACGCGGCCGGGAACGTGGTCGCCACCGCCAGGACCGGCGGCGACGGCGCGTACGCCTTCACCGATCTGGACGGCGGCGAGTACACCGTCATCGCGGCGGGCTACCCGCCGGTGGCGACGGCGCTGACCGTCGGCGGCCGTGGCGCGGACGGCCACGACATCGAACTCGCCCACCCCGGCGAGTAGTCCGACCCCGGCCCGTGGGGCGCGCGCACTCTGAGCGGAGGTGCGCCCCTCACGGGCCGGTCCTTTTTCATCGGTTCACCACAAGGAGTTACCGCCATGGGACTGACCGCGAAGATCCGGACCCGGGACGGATGGGCCGTGTCGCACGCGGTGGTCACGGTGACCGACGCGGCCGGCGCACAGGTGCTGCGGGCCGGAGCGGACACCGACGGAACCGTGCACGACCCCACGGGCCTCGCACCGGGCGCCTACACGGTGATCGTGACCGCGCTCGGGTACGCGCCCTTCGCCTCCGGGGCCGTCGTCACGGCGGCCGGGCGCGCCGACGTCGGCGAGGTGACGCTGTCCCGCCGGGGCGGCACCGAACTGCCCCCGCCGGGACCCTGGACCATCGACCCGGCGCATTCCTCCGTCGGCGCCGTCGCCCGGCACCTGGGCATCTCCAGCGTGCACGGCCGCTTCACCGACTTCGGTGGCCGTATCGAGATCGCCCCGGACGAGCCGGCCGCGTCCCGGGTGGAGGCGACGATCACGGCCGCCTCCATCGACACCGGCAACGGCATGCGCGACGGGCACCTGAGGTCGCCGGACTTCCTGGACACCGAGAAGTACCCGCTGATCACCTACCGCTCGACGGGCCTGACCCCGGCCGGCCCCGACCGCTGGACCGTGCACGGCGAGCTCGCCCTGCACGGCGTCGTCCGTCCCGTCGACCTCGACCTCTCCTACCTGGGCACGGGCGCCGACCCCTGGGGCGGCACCCGCGCCGCGTTCCGCGCTCGGGCCGAGCTGCACCGCGACGACTTCGCCCTGCACTACAACCAGATCGTCCAGGCCGGCATCTCGGCAATCGGCACCACTCTCAGGGTGGAACTGGACATCCAGGCGGTGCAAGGGGAGTCCCTGCCGGCCGCCTGAGCGCGGTTCACTCGCCCTCGCTGGCGTCGACGATCCGTCGGGCCAGGTCACGGAGCTTGACGTTCTCCCGCTGGGAGGTGCGCACAAGGCTGGCGAACGACTCGGAGGCGTCGATGTCGAGCCGCTCCATCAGGATGCCCGTGGCCTGCCCGATCAGATCCCGGGTGCGCATCGCCTCGGTGAGCTGTTCGCGCAGGGTCGCCGAGTCCAGGGCGATCCCGACGTGCGCGGTGAAGAGCCGGCCTATCCGGGTGGCCGACTCGTCGAAGGCGCGGGGCGCCCGCGCGTACGCCGTCAGGACGGTCAGCCGGCGCCGGTCGGCACGCAGCCGCAGCGACAGCACGGACCGCAGCCCGAGGCCCGACAGCGCGAGGTCCCCCTCGCCGTCCGCCGCCGCGCTGTCCTCGATGCGGGCCACCGGCGCCGTCCACAGCCGGTTCCAGTACGGGTGGTGCTCACGGCCCGCGTTCAGCTCGTCGGCGGAACGGACGACCTCGTCCGTCCAGGCCAGGGTCTGCCGACGGGCCTCGGACTCGATGACGGAGATCCCGGCGTACTCGACACCCGGCAGGATGTGCACGGCCAGCCGGACGGCGGTGTGCAGGGTGGCGTTCGGACTCGACGTCTGGTGCAGCTGCTGGGCGGCGGCCGTGAGGCCCTCGGCCAGCTCAAAACCCGTACCGGAACGGGACAATTCGGAAAACTCGGACGCAGCCACCACGAACCTCTTCGGCATGCACGGCCATACGGCCATGCGCAGGAGAGCTCCGCAGCACATTCCCGACTGCGAGCACAGGACGAAGAGCACTTTAGCCGCTCCGATGAGCCCGGGTGCCGCCCGTCGGCGCAGCCCGCGGGCGATCGGCCCGCACCCGGCCTACGCTGATCGCATGGCACCCCACATCGCGACGAACACCTCCGTGTCCCTGGCCGAGTTGCTGGACTTCGTACGCCCCCGCCACCGCGCGATCCTGCTCACCCGGCGCGCCGACGGCGGCCCCCAGGGGTCCCCGCTGACCTGCGGGGTCGACGACTCCGGTCGGATCGTCGTCTCGACGTACCCGGAGCGTGCCAAGACCCGCAACGCCAAGCGGGACGAGCGGGTCAGCCTGATCGTCCTGAGCGACGAGTGGAACGGGCCCTGGGTCCAGGTCGACGGCACCGCCGAGGTGATCGACTCCCCCGACTCCGTGGAGCCTCTCGTCGAGTACTACCGGAACATCGCGGGGGAGCATTCCGACTGGGACGAGTATCGGGCGGCGATGCGCAAGCAGGCCAAGTCGATCATCCGCGTGACCCCGACCCGCTGGGGCCCGGTAGCCACCGGCGGCTTCCCGGCCCACCTGGCCCCCCAGGACTGACGCACCGGCCTTTCTTCGCCCCCTCCGCCCCTACCCGACCCGTACCTGGGGCTCCGCCCCAGACCCCGCTCCTCAAACGCCGGAGGGGCTGAAAGTCACGCCAGTGAGGGACTGGACCCACAGCGCACCCGCCACCCGGGATTCGGCGTGAGGGGCCGTGCCGGTACATCGATGCCCGTCGCCACTAACGTTCACGTCTTCGTCCAACGGCGACGGGCTGATGCACCGGCACGGCCCCGACCCGCCCACCGGACGGGAGCCGGGAGGGTCAACCCCGGGCCACCATCGCCTCGATCCCCGCGATCAACAGCGCCAGCGCGAACGCGAAGTCCTGGTGCCCCTCGATCGTCCCGAACCCGTACACGAACCGGATCACCGCGGACACCGCCCCCGTCCGCCCGTGCGCCGGCATCCCGCTGTCCCGGATCACCCGCCGCACCCGGTCGGAGAACGCCATCGAGCACGGCCCGATGTTCAGGAAGCTCCCGATCAGCGTCGACACCCACGGATGCCGCACGACCAGCGCCCGGTACCCGACCGCCAGCCCCCGCAGCCGCTCCCGCCAGTCCTCCTCCGACTCGGCCCCGGGCAGCGCCAGTTCACCGAACACCGCGTCGAGCGCGAGCTCCAGCAGATCGTCCTTGGTGTCGACGTACCAGTACACGGACATCGCCGTGACGTTCAGCTCCGCCGCCAGCCGGCGCATGGAGAACCCGGCCAGCCCCTCCGCGTCCAGCACCCGCACCACCGCCGCGGTGATCCGCTCCCTGTCGAGCCCCGACGGCTGGTCACCGCCCCGCCCGGCCCCGCCCCGGGCCGCCGCCCCGCCCCGGGACGACCCGCCCTCCAGCCAGACACTGACCCGCTCCGGTCGTTTCGCCCTGTCGGCCGGCCTCACCATGTGGCGCACCTCCCTGGGAACCGGAACCCTTTCAGGGACATGCCCCGCACACCGCCCGAAACCCGGCCGTCACGCGAAACGTCCGAAAAGGCCGTGGCCCGGAGCGAGTTCACTCCGGGCCACCACCACACCACCACCGCCGCAGCCGCAGCCGCAGCCGCAGCCGGGCGGCGACGCAACAGGTCCCGTCAACTGCCGCTCTTCGCCTGGGTCAGGTCGTAGAAGGTGGCAGAACCCACCGTCACCTTCTTGAAGTTGGCCGTGACCCACGAGCTGATCTGCGAGGAGGTGGAGGAGCCACCGGAGGCCGAACCGCCACCCATGCCACCGCCCATTCCGCCACCGGAGATGAAGTAGTGGATCTTGCCGTCCGTCACGTACTTCTTGAACTGGGCCAGCGTCGGGGACGGGTCGGTGCCGTTGAAGCCGCCGATCGCCATCACCGGCTTTCCGGTGGCCAGTTGGTAGCTGGCGGAGTTCTGGGAGCCGATGGCGGCGGCCGCCCAGGTGTAGTCCCCGGCGTTCTTGGACAGCAGGCTCTTGGCCGCGGAACCGACGCTCGCGCCGTTCAGCAATCCACCGGCACCGCCGCCACCGCCGGGCATACCGCCCTCACCGGTACCACCACCAGGCATCCCGCCCTGCTGATTCTGCCCGGTGCCACCACCTTGCCGGTTCTGCCCGGGGAAGCCACCAGTGCCCCCATTGCCACCGTTACCACCCGTCGGCGGCTGCCCCATGCCACCCCCGGGCATCCCACCACCCTGCTGGTTCTGCCCGGTACCACCGGGGAACCCACCCCGCATGCCACCACCGGCACCGGCACCACCGCCCCCACCGCCAGGCATCCCGCCGCCGAAGCCGCCCATGCCCGCCCCGGCCGGCCCGGCCGTGACGATGGAGCCGGTGTGCCCGGTGTCCACGGTGGAGAGGGCGTACGCGGTGGGACCCGCGAGCGCCGCCACGAAGCTCAGCCCGGCGGCCGCGAGGGCGAGCTGCCTGCCCAGCCGGGCCGCGAAGATCAGACCGAGCGCGCCGGTCAGACCGCCGACGAGGACCAGCCACTTGAGCCACGGGAGATAGTCGGGGGTGCGGTTGAGGAGGACGTACCCCCAGGCCGCGGCCGCGGTGACCGAGCCGGCGAGGGCGAGCGAGGCCCACACCTTGCCCCGCTCCTCCCACAGCACCGTCGCACCCATGCCGACCACGGCGGCGATGTAGGGAGCCAGGGCCACCGTGTAGTACTGGTGGAAGATGCCGGCCATGTAGCTGAAGACCAGCGCGGTCGTGAGCAGCGCGCCGCTCCAGGCGAGGAACGAGGCACGGGTGAGGTCGGTCCGCTTCGCCCTCCGGGTGAGGACGAGGCCGGCCACGAGCAGGATCAGGGCGGTCGGCAGCAGCCAGGAGATCTGGCCGCCGATCTCGGAGTTGAACATCCGGTCCCAGCCGGTCGCACCCCACTGACCGGTCCCGCCTCCGCCGCCCCCGCCGCCGACACTGCCGGTCTCGTCGCCGTTGATCCGGCCCAGGCCGTTGTAGCCGAAGGTCAGCTCCAGGAAGGAGTTGTTCTGCGAGCCGCCGATGTACGGACGGGAGGACGCGGGCCACAGTTCGACGATCGCGACCCACCAGCCGCCGGCGACCACCATGGCGACCGCCGAGAGGCCGAGCTGGACGAACCGCTTCCGCAGCTTCACCGGCGCGCAGACCGCGTAGACGACGGCCAGCGGCGGGAGGATCAGGAAGGCCTGGAGCGTCTTGACGAGGAAGGCGAGACCGACCGCGGCACCCGCCCACAGCAGCCACTTCGTGCGGCCGTCCTCCAGGGCACGGATCACGCAGTAGACCGTGACGGTCATGAGCAGCGCGAGCATCGCGTCCGGGTTGTTGAAGCGGAACATCAGCGCGGCGACCGGGGTGAGCGCGAGCACCGCGCCGGCGATCAGACCCGCGGCGGCGCCGAACCGGCGGCGTACGGCCGCGTAGAGGACGCCGACCGTGGCCACGCCCATCAGCACCTCGGGGAGGAGGATCGCCCAGGAGCTGAGGCCGAAGGCACGTACCGACAGGGCCATCGGCCACAGCGAGGCCGGGGGCTTGTCGACGGTGATGGCGTTGGCCGAGTCGAGCGAGCCGAAGAAGAAGGCCTTCCAGCTCTGGCTGCCGGCCTGGACGGCCGCGGAGTAGAAGGAGTTGGCGTAGCCGGAAGCGCTCAGGTTGTACAGGTAGAGCAGCCCGGTGGCGAGCAGCAGGCCGAGGAGGGCGGGGCGCGCCCAGCGCGGGTCCTCGGGCCGGCCGCTCCACAGGCGCCGGAGGAAGGGCCGTTCGGGCTCACCGGTTCCTGGCGGGGCGTGCTCCGGGGGCGGTGCCGAGGCGCTCGGCCCCCACGGGTGTCCGGAGCCGGCTCCGGTGACCGTGCCGGCGCTCGTACCGGTGCCGGTACCGATGCCCGTGCCGGCGCTCGTAGTGATGTCCGTACCGGTGCGGCTGCTGATGTCCGTGCTCGGGCCGGAGATACCGGCACCGGCGCTCGTGTCGGGCTGGGTCGTCATCGCGCGTTCCTCGGATCGTGGTCGTGCGGGCGCACCGCGTGCAACTGCATGGTCGAATCCCGCCAGGAGCGGTCCACGGCGTCGTCGGCGCGGTAGGGAGCGGTGTCGTACGAGGCCGTGTCGTACGAGTCGGTGTCGTACGGGGCCGTGTCATGGGAAGTCGTGTCGTACGGGGCCGGGGAGGCCGTCGGCCGCTGCGGCAGCCGCGGGTGGGTGTCCCCGCCGGACCGCGTGGCCGCCGGCCCGAAGGGCTGGACCGGCCGGTGCGCGGCCGGCTCCGGGGACGAGGACGGCGACGGCGTTCCGCCCTGCCGGTCGGGGAAGACCCAGGCGCGGAAGAGCAGGAAGCGCAGCACGGTCGCCGCGAGGTTGGCGGCGATGAGCACCGCCAGTTCGGTGGAGTGCGAGGGGTCGCTGGTCGCGGCGCCGAGGGCGGCGAGGGAGCCGCTGGTCAGGGCGAGGCCGATGCCGAAGACGACCAGGCCCTGCGCCTGGTGGCGGACGGCGCCGCCCGGGCCGCGGACGCCGAAGGTGAGCCGCCGGTTGGCGGCCGTGTTGGCGATCGCCGACACGAGCAGGGCGAGCGCGTTGGCGACCTGTGCTCCGGAGAAGGAGCGGAAGACGCTGTACAGCAGCAGGTAGAAGAGGGTGGACAGGCCGCCGACGACGCAGAATCCGACGAGCTGGCGGGCCAGGCCCTTGGGTACGTCGGTCAGGTCGCGGTCGCGCGGGTCGTCCCCGAAGGGCCGGGTGAGCCGGTCGAGCGAGAGCGAGCCGGTGGCGAGGGCGCGGCCGACCCGCCAGACGCCCTTGAGGTCGTCGGTCGCGGTCTTCACGATGTGGACGGTCGAGTCGGGGTCGTCGACCCAGTCGACCGGGACCTCGTGGATGCGCAGCCCGGCCCGCTCGGCGAGCACCAGCATCTCGGTGTCGAAGAACCAGCCGGTGTCCTCGACCAGGGGCAGCAGTTCCTGGGCGACGTCACGGCGGATCGCCTTGAAGCCGCACTGCGCGTCCGAGAAGCGGGCCTGGAGCGAGCCGCGCAGGATCAGGTTGTACGTGCGGCTGATGAACTCCCGCTTGGCGCCCCGCACCACCCGTGAGGAGCGGGACAGCCGGGAGCCGATCGCGAGGTCCGAGTGGCCGGAGATCAGCGGGGCGACCAGCGGGAGCAGCGCGTTCAGGTCGGTGGACAGGTCCACGTCCATGTAGGCGAGGACCGGCGCGTCGGACGCCGACCACACGGTCCGCAGCGCCCGGCCGCGGCCCTTCTGCTCCAGCCGGAAGGACGTGACCTCCGGAAGCCGTTCCGCCAGCCGCGCCGCCACCTGGGGGGTGGTGTCCGTGGACGCGTTGTCCGCCACCGTGATGCGGAACGCGTACGGGAACGTGCGCTTGAGGTGCTCGTGCAGTCTGAGCACACATGGCTGGAGGTCCTTCTCCTCGTTGTAGACGGGGATCACTACGTCCAGGACAGCCGTACCGGCGTCTGTGGCCGGGAGGTGCTCCCGCGCCGGCAGATTGCCGGGAGAAGAGTCGGTTCGCATGGGAACGACTCTCGTCAAGCCCCCTGTCGCACCCATGTGGTGGCGCTGTGCTGTACCTGTGAGTGCGCCGGCCAGGAGTTTTCGGGGTGGATCGCCGGCAGATGCAGGGTGAACACGGTCCTGCCGGGCACGCTGTCCACGGTCACGGCGCCCCCGTGCGCGGTCGCGACGGCCTGCACGATGGCGAGGCCCAGACCGGTCGAGCCGGAGGCGCGCGACCGCGAGGAGTCGCCCCGCGCGAACCGTTCGAAGACCCGGGGCAGCAGGTCCCCCGGGATGCCGGGGCCGTCGTCCTGGACGTCCACGCACAGCCAGGGCCCGTGCCGGTGCACCCGTGCGGTGACGGTCGTCCCCGGCGGGGTGTGGGTGCGGGCGTTGGCGAAGAGGTTGACCATGACCTGCTGGAGACGGGCGGCGTCCGCCGACACCAGCGCGGGTTCGTCGGGCAGTTCGAGCCGCCAGTCGTGGGTGCGCCCGGCGGCCCGTGCGTCGCTCACGGCGTCGATCACCAGGGGGACGAGGTCGGTCTGTTCGTGCTGGAGCGGCCGCCCGGCGTCGAGCCGCGCGAGCAGCAGCAGGTCCTCGACGAGCAGGGTCATCCGGCCCGCCTCGGACTCGATCCGTCCGAGCGCGTGCCGGGTGTCGGGCCCGGTCTCCTCACGGCCGCGTCTGGTCAGCTCGGCGTACCCGCGGATGGAGGCCAGCGGGGTGCGCAGCTCGTGACTGGCGTCGGCGACGAACTGCCGTACGCGCATCTCGCTCTGCTGCCGCGCGTGCAGGGCGCCGTGGATGTGGTCGAGCATGCGGTTGAGCGCGGCGCCGACCTGGCCGACCTCGGTGTGCGGATCGGCCTCGGACTCCGGGACCCGCTCGTAGAGCGTGACCTCGCCGGTGTGCAGGGGGAGTTCGGAGACCCGGGTGGCGGTGGCCGCGACCTTGCGCAGGGGGCGCAGGGCGAGACCGACGATCACGCTGCCCGCGATGCCGGCGGCGACGAGTCCGGCGCCGGTGATGCTCGCCTCGACGAGGATCAGGGTGTTGACCGTGTTGTTCACGGACTCCGTCGGCAGGCCGACGTAGTAGGTGCCGTGCGCGCCGGTCAGATACATGACGTAGTACTCGCCCAGGCCCGGGATGTCCGTGGTGTGCGGGGCGCGGTCCTTGGAGACCGTGGCGAGCGCGGCCTTCTGCGCGGCGTTGAGCGCGACGGGATTCATCCGCTGGAAGCCGACGCTGCGGTTGGACTTCTCCTTGGCGATGACCGCCTCGTCGACCTTGCCGTCGGAGCCGAGTTCGGCCGCTATGGTCCTCGTCTGGGTCCCGCCCATGGTGACGAAGTTCTCGAGCCGGTCCTCGTCGGAGGAACCGAGCGCACCGGCCGGCAGCCCGTCGCCGTTCGGCGCGCCGGGATTCTGGCTCCCGTTGCCCGGATTCAGGCCGTGCACGTCCGCGGGAGGACCCGAGAGGCGCCGTCCCGCCTCGGTGACCTGCGTTTCCAGCTGTTTGTACAGGTGCCGGTCCAGCGCGATGGTCGTGACCGTGCCGATCATGGCGCAGACCACCGCGATGAGGGCCACGGCCGAGACGACGAGCCGCGACCGCAGGGTCCTCGGCTGTCGTGCCCGCCTCTTCTGCGCTCGCGTCCGTCGTCGTCCGCTCATGACGTCGCGGGCTTGATCAGGTAGCCGGCGCCGCGCCGTGTGTGGATCATCGGCTCGCGCCCGGCGTCGATCTTGCGGCGCAGATACGAGATGTAGAGCTCGACCACGTTGGCCTGGCCGCCGAAGTCGTACGACCACACGCGGTCGAGGATCTGCGCCTTGCTCAGCACCCGGCGCGGATTGCGCATCAGGAAGCGCAGCAGCTCGAACTCGGTCGCGGTGAGGTGGATGTTGGCCCCGCCGCGCGACACCTCGTGGCTGTCCTCGTCCAGGGTGAGGTCCCCGACGACGAGCACGGAGTCCGAGCGCCGGTCGGCCGCGCCGGAACGCCGGATCAGACCGCGCAGCCGGGCCACGACCTCCTCCAGGCTGAACGGCTTGGTGACGTAGTCGTCGCCGCCCGCGGTGAGGCCCGCGATCCGGTCCTCGACCGCGTCCTTCGCCGTCAGGAACAGCACCGGGACGTCCGGCAGTTCGCGGCGGAGCCGGCCGAGCACCGTGAGCCCGTCCATGTCGGGCAGCATCATGTCGAGCACCACGGCGTCGGGCCGGAACTCGCGCGCGGTCTGCACCGCACCCGTCCCGTCACCCGCGCTGCGGATCTGCCATCCTTCGTAGCGAAGGGCCATGGACAGCAGCTCGGTGATCGACAGTTCGTCGTCCACCACAAGCACCCGGACGGGGCTCCCGTCCGGCCTCAGCAGTTCGGTGCGCCCCTGGGGCGAGGTCGTGGTCATAGCGGACACCTTGTCGGGCGCCGCTGAGAGCATCCTTTCGGCAACCTGTGATTTTCCTGAGAAACGCACAGGTGCCTCTCAGGAAACTCCTGGGTACTCCCTTGGCCGGCGTCAGCGGAGGCCGAAGAGCCTGGCTCCGTTGTCGTGGCAGACCGCCCGCAGCCAGTCGTCCCCGAGCCCGAGCCGTTCCAGCGCGTGCAGCTGGTGGACGTACGGGTAGGGGATGTTCGGGAAGTCCGTGCCGAGGAGCACCCGGTCCCCGAGGTCCGCGAGGCGGGGCAGCAGTCCCGGCGGGAACGGCGCCAGGCGTTCGCTGAAGTCGGTGAACGCCATGGTCGTGTCGAGCCGCACTCCGTCGTAGCGCCCGGCGAGGGCGAGGAAGTCCTCGTACTCGGGCATGCCCATGTGCGCGAAGACGAGGCGCAGCCGGGGGTGCCGGTGCAGGACGGCGGCGGCCGGGCCCGGGCCGGTGTACTTGCCGGGCGAGGGTCCCGATCCGCAGTGGATCACCACGGGGATCTCCGCCTCGGAGATCAACCCCCATGCCGCGTCCAGGAGTTCGTCCGCAGGGTCGTACGCCCCCACCTGAACGTGCGCCTTGAAGACGCGCGTGCCCGCCTCGATCGCCTCGCGCACGTACTCCTCGACTCCCGCCTCGGGGAACAGGGTCGAGGTGTGCAGGCAGTCCGGGGTGCGGCGGGCGAAGCCGACGGCCCAGGAGTTGAGCCACGCGGCCATGCCGGGCTTGTGCGGGTAGAGCATCGCGGTGAAGGCGCGCACCCCGAACCCGCGGATCAGCGCCAGGCGTTCGTCCTCGTCCGCGCGGTAGGCGATGGGCCACTCGATGCCGCCGGTGAGGTCACCGAGTCCGTCGAAGTAGTCCCACACCTTGCGCAGCACCCGCTCGGGCATGAAGTGCGTGTGGACGTCGACGAGTCCGGGGAGCCCGAGCCCCTCCCAGAAGGCCCGCACCTCCCGCGCCTCGTCGGGCCCGCTTCCCGCTTGCCCGGCCGGGCCGGCGGGCGGACGCGAGCCTGTCCCGGCCGCCCCGGCGGGCGGAGGTGCGCCCTCGTCCTCCCGCTCAGTCCCCGGCACGCTCGAACCCTTGGCTCCGCTCGACCTTGGCGATGTGCAGGCTGTACCGCTCGTACCAGTCGCTGCGGCCGCGCCGCTGGGCCGTCCGGTGCTCGGCGTGCGCGCCCCACTCCTTGATCGCCGCCTCGTCCCGGAAGTACCCGACGGTGATGGCCAGTCCGCCGGGAGTCCGGGCGTGGTCCATCCCCAGATAGCCGGGGATCTCCTTCACCAGTTCTTCCATCCGGTCGGCCGTCTCGCCGTACCCGGCGTCCTCCTCCCTGCGAAGGGAGGTGAACACGGCGACGTAGTAGGGCGGCTCGTGGGCCGCGACAGGAACATCGGAATGATCGCTCATGTCCGCCACTCTCCTTCCGGTGATCCCTTGCCGTCCAGCGCCTTTCCGAACGGGATCCGAAAGGGATCGAAGTCTTGACCATCGGGGCCGGCTCCGCGGCCGCTCCCCGAGTGCACCCGCCCGGCTCCCGGGTCAGAAGAGACCGTCCTGGACACCGGGGTCCGCGGACACCTCCCGTACGGGAAAGGTGATTCCGGGGTCCCGGGCCCCGTTCGCGGCCCCGGCTCCGGTCAGCTCCCACCCCGTCATGAGCCGCGTGTCGAGGACGACGGCTCCGCGCCCGGTGAGCAGATGGAGGTCCGGGCCCGCGGCCCCGCACAGCTCTCCGCTCACCGCGCCGCCCGCGGCCAGTTCGCGCACCACCCCGCGCGTGGGCGGCAGCCCGGCGAGCCCGAACAGGCCGGTGTGGTCGACGGGCTCGAAGGGGGCGCGCGCGAGCGACTCCGGCCAGCCGTCGAGGCGCCCCGCGCGTTCGTGCAGGTCCCGGAGCTCGGCGAGGCGCTCCCCGGCCTCCGGCAGCGCCGTCCGCACGGCCCGCTTGTCGGCGTACGGAATGCGGTCCGGCACCCCGAGCGCGGCCCGCAACAGCTCCTCGGTCCGGCGCGCCGCCATCAGCGGGCCCTGTCCGAGCCAGCTGAAGGCGACGGCGCCCTGCTCCATCAACCGGGCCGACCCCCGTTCGGCCCGGGTGATACCGACCTTGACCATGCCGGGCCCGAACCACGCGAGGTACACGCGGTACGGGCGCGGGTCGTCGGCGAGCGTGTCGGCGGCCACGGAGTGCGCCCGGTCCAGCCGTGCGCACTCCTCGCACCGCGCCCCCGTACCGCGCGGCGACACGACGGCCCGCACGGGGCACGCGTTCCCCCGCGCCCCCACGCAGGTCCGCACACCCCCGTCCACGACACCGAACGCGACCCGCCGCCCCGGGACCAGCGGACTCGTCCGCCCCCCGCTCCACACGAGCACGGGTCCTTCCCCCGACCACCGCACCCCGGAACACGTCCACACCCGCCGCACACTCCGACAGTAGAGGACCCCACCGACAGGCCGTCCGGCCCGCGGCAACGTCCGGGGACGTACGGGCCCGCCACCGCCCCCGGCTACCGGGCGGCGGCGATCTTGACGATGCGGTGCTGGGGGTTCATGACGACCGAGAGCTTGACGGGGGCGCCGTGTTCCCAGGTCAGGGTGACGACCGCCTCGACGGCGTCGCCCTTGCTCCGCCCCTTCTCCGTCACCGACCAGCGGGCGGGGATGCTCTGGGCGCGCAGGACGCCGTCGGCGTGGTTGGTGCGCTCCCAGGACGCGAGCTGCCTGCCGAGCGCGGGGTCCAGGTAGTGGGAACGCAGGGCCTTCATCATCGGGGTGGCCGGGCCGGAGTCGTTCTGGGCGTCGATGTAGGCGCCGTAGAAGTCGGCGATGCCGGTCAGTCCGTCACCGGTGCGGCCGCTCACGGTCTTGGCCGGGGCGGCGGCCGCCACCGAGGCGCGCTGCGGCGCGGCGGGCTGGGAGGCGTGGGCCGAGACGCCGAGCCCGAGGCCGAGCGCGAGGCCGGCGGCGACGGCCGCGATACGACGGAGGCCGCGGGCTCCAGAGGTGTTGCCGTGCATTGCGTGTCCCTCGTTCCTGATCGGTGGACGTCGTCGTACGGACCCGCCCGGCGCCCCCGTCGGGGGTGCGTCCGGGCAGGGGTGTCCCCGTGGACGAGTCGGTGGTGTGGACGCCCCTCCGCTGAACGGGCCGGCCGGTGGGGCCGTACCGCTGGGGGGCGACACCAAGAGCATCGGCGGCCCCCGCGGACGACGGCAATCACTGCCGCCGGATCCGCAACGGTGGAACCATCCCAGGGCTGTTGACGTGCAAGGACAGAGAGTGCCTGGGATGCCGTCCCGGGACGGGACGGGACGGAAACGAGCGGGGGGGGGCACGGGCGGTGGCCGACGACGACGTGACGAGGTTCGCGGAGCTGCTGGCGCGCCTCAAGACCCGTACGGATCGCAGCTACGCGGCTCTCGCCCGGCGCCTGGACATGAACGCCTCCACGCTGCACCGCTATTGCGCGGGCGAGGCGGTGCCGCTGGACTTCGCCGTGGTGGAGCGGTTCGCCGCGCTGTGTGCGGCCTCGCGGCAGGAGCGCGTGGAGTTGCACCGGCTGTGGATCCTGGCGGTCGCGGAACGGCGCCGGTCCCGGCCGTCCGGGTCGGGGGCGCGTCGCACGCCTCCCGCCAACGATCCGGCGGTACGGACGGGCGGCAACGCGGGACCGGCAGGTGGTCCGGTGGGACCGGCAGGTGGTCCGGTGGGTCCGACGGGCGGCACGGCGGGCTCCGGCGGAACCCCTGAACCGGGGCGGACACCCGGGCCCGGCACGACGCCCGCCTCCTCGGCCTCCCCCACCCCCCTCACGGCAACACCCGCCCCGGCCACGACGTCGGCAGGGGCCACGACGACCGCACCTTCCCGGCCGGCCACACCGTCCGAACCGTCGCCGCAGAACGCCCAGTCCATGACATCCCCGTCGGAGGCACCGGCCCCGTCCCCCGCGACCGCGCACGCCACCCCGGATCCGAACTCCCCGTCCGGGCCGAGCTCCGCACCGCCCGGAGGCACCGGCGAGCCGGCCGCACGCTCCCGCGCCTGGTACCGGCGGCGTCCGGCCGTCGTGTCCGGGGTGCTCGCCACCGTGCTGCTGCTGACGGCCGCGGGGCTGTCGGCGTTCTCCGGGTTCCCGGGACTGCCCGGTCTCGGGACCTCGGGCACGCCCGGCGGCGGGGCCTCCGCGCAGGACGGACCGTCGGCGTCGCCCGCAACCACCTCCGCACAGCCGTCCTCCCCGGCCGCCCCGTTCACCTGGACCGTGAACTCCCACATGTGGACGGACGACTGCGGCCACGACTACATCATCGACAAACCCCCGCGGCAGGTCCCGCCGCCGCCGACCGCCGAGGACGCCGAGGTGTGGGCGAACGCCCAGGACGCGGTGCACGGCGGGCAGACGATCGTGCGCGTCGCGGTGCAGGGACGCACGTCCGCGGCCGTGGTCCTGGAGGACCTGCACGTCCGGGTCGTGCGCCGCTCCGCGGCCCCGAGCGGCGGAGCCTACGTCTACGACACCTCCGCGGGATGCGGCGGCGGCCTCACGCCCCGTTCCTTCGACGTGCACCTCGACAAGCGCGTCCCCATCGCCCGGGCGGTGCCGGGAAGCAGGGGCGACACGATCCTGCCGGCGCGGCGCCTGCCGTACCGGGTCTCCGTGGACGACCCGGAGGTCCTGATGGTCACGGCGGAGACGGAGCACTGCGCCTGCGACTGGTACCTCGACCTCGACTGGTCCTCACAGGGCAGGACCGGGACCATCCGGATCGACGACCACGGCCGTCCCTTCCGCACGGCCGCGACAGCCGCCCTGCCGCGCTACATCTACAACGGCACGGATCGCCGATGGGTCCGGGAGGACCCGCGCCCCTGATCCGGCTCGTCCGCCCGGCTCCGGATCCCGCCCCTCGAACCACTCACGGTTCGCGGGGCGTTGATCCGTCCCGCAACGCCGAAGGCCCCGCCGGTTCAACCGGCGGGGCCTTCGATCTGTGTGCACTCGGCAGGATTCGAACCTGCAACCTTCTGATCCGTAGTCAGATGCTCTATCCGTTAAGCTACGAGTGCTTGTTCTGTTTTTACTTCCGTCTTCGCTCCCCGGGCTTTTGCCCCGCTCGCGGCGACAGGAAGAACATTACATGACTGCCGCCGCCATGTGAAATCCATTCCCCCCACCCCTTGTGACCTGCGAAAACGTCCTTCGGGGCGGTTGCGGGCCGGCCGGGGGCGGGTGCGGACGGCGGACCCCGCGGAGTCCTGGAACGCCGAAACCCCGGTCCACTGGACCGGGGTTTCGGATCTTCGCGCGGAGGCGGAGGGATTTGAACCCTCGATGGGATGTAAGTCCCAAACCGCATTAGCAGTGCGGCGCCATAGACCGGACTAGGCGACGCCTCCCGCACAACCCCTCACGCGAGCGCGAGTGGTGCGTGCAGATGATGACACAGCCGAGCGGCCTGTCACCAATCGCCCCCCACGGTACTAGGCGAATGCACCACATCGCAAAGCCCGGACGGGTGCGCAACCAGGCGGGTCGCCCCGCGTTGAGCAGGGCATGTTGCGCCGACTGCTCCTCACCGCCGCCGTGTCCGCCACCGCCGCGCTCTCCTGGGTGCCCGGCGCCGCCGCCGGCACCTTCTTCGACGCCCCCGGTGCCACCCCGGTCGTCCCCGTCGCCCCCGTACCCGGGACGTCCGCCTCCGGGCCGGACGGCGGGTCCGCCGGACGGCCGTCGTTGTTCTCCGCCGGGACGCCGGGCGGCGCGGCGCGGGCCGCCCTCGCCGCGTACGGCCTCGCCCGGCCGGCCCTCATGCCCCCGCCGGCCCGTCCGGAGGACTCCTCCGACCGGCTGACCGTGACGGTCACCGGCGTGGGCGGCGGCGCGGACGGGACGTTCGAGCTGGTCTGCCACCCCGCCGGCGGCACCCATCCGCACCCGGCGGAGGCCTGCGACCGGCTGGACCGGATGACCACCTGGGGCAAGGACACCTTCGCCCCGGTCCCGCCGGACGCCCTGTGCACGATGGTCTACGGCGGTCCGGCCACCGCGCACGTCACCGGCACCTGGGCGGGGCGCCCCGTCGACGCCCGCTACGACCGCGCGAACGGCTGCGAGATCTCCCGCTGGAACGCCCTCGTCCCCGTGCTCCCCGCCGCCCGCCCATAGCGCAGAACCGGCGAGGACACGGCGAAGTCACGGTGATCTCACGGTGCTCTCACGGTTCCGCTCGGTGAAATGCGTGGTCACAGGTTCTCCGCCGGTTCTGCGTCTCATATGTGTGCGACCTCCCTCTCATCCGGCATCGCGAGCGCAACCTCTGCCCGTAGACTCCCTCGCGTGACACGCCGCGGGCCGGTTGGCAAGATGGCCCCCGCGGTCGGCAAGGTGCGGTAACAGGGAGGAAGCGTCTCGTGAGCAGCAGGCCATCCCGAGGCGCTGCTCGCCTCGCAGCCATACTGGACGCGCTGCCGGATGCGCTGGTCCTGGTCAACGCCAACGGGACCGTCGTCAACGCGAACACGATCGCCCTGGAGGCCTTCGAGACCCCGGGCACGGCCCTGGTCGGCCGCGGGCTGCTCGACCTCCTTCCCGAGTTCGACTCCAGGCTGATCCCCGGCTCCATGCGGCGCCCCGACTCCACCGACGAGCGCGGGCGGACCAAGCCGACCCGGATGACCGCGCGGCGCACGGACGGCTCGGAGTTCCCGGTCGAGGTCACCAGCGCGAACCTGGAGAGCGGCCAGCAGGCCTACGACAACTACGGCCCCCTGCCCGACGAGCTCCTCATGCTCGTCGTGCGCGACCTGTCGGGCACCGTCGACACCGAGGCCGAGCTCGCCCGTTCGCAGCGCCAGACCGAGATGATCCTGCGCGCCGCGGCCGAGGGAGTCGTCGGGACGGACACCGACGGACGGGTCGTCCTCGTGAACCCTGCCGCCGCCCAGATCCTCGGCTACCGGGCCAGCGATCTCGGCGGCAGGGAACTGCACACCCTGATCCTGCACTCGCGCGCGGACGGCGAGCCCTTCCCCTACGCGGAGTCGCCGCTCGCCGACACCCTGCGCTCCGGGCGCAAGCACCGGGTGCGCGGGCAGGTGCTGTGGTCGAAGTCCGGGGACCCGGTGCCCGTCGACCTGACGACCTCTCCGGTGCGCGACGGGGACCAGCTCGTCGGCGCCGTCATGACCTTCACCGACCGGCGGCCGTACGACACCCTGGTCGAGGAGAAGGAAGCCGCCGCCACCCGGCACGCCGAGGAGCTGGAACGGCTCGACGAGGAGCACACCGCCGAGCTGGAGAAGCTGCGCGAGCGGCACACCGCCGAGCTCACCGCGCTGACCGAGGGCCACGAGGAGGAACTCGCCTCCGGCGAGGAGCGGTACGCGGCGCTCGGCGAGCGCGAGAAGGACCGCTACGAGGCGCTGGCCGCCCGGCACGACCAGCTGCTCGCCGTCCTCGGCCACTCCCTGCGCGGCCCCCTCGACCAGCTGCGCGGAGAGCTCGCCAAGCTCGCCGCCGACGACGCGGGCCAGCTGTGGCCCGAGGCCAACCAGGTCCTCCACCATCTCGCGGCCGGCTACTCGCGCATCACGACGCTCGTCGACAACGTCCTCGGCTACCAGCGGCTGGACGCGGGCATCGACACGATCTTCCGTACGAACGTGATGCTGGACGCGGTGGTCGCGGCCGGTGTCGAGGGTGCCATCGACCTGATCGGGCCCGGACGCGTGCAGTTCGCCGTGCACGCGCCGCCCATCGAGGCCGAGGTCGACCCGCAGCGCCTGGCGCGCGCCCTCGCCCATCTGGTGGCGGACGTCGCGGGAGTCGACGCGACCGGCAACGCGCCGGTGTCGGCGGGCGGTTACATGGACAACACGGTCGTCGTGGCGGCCGCCCAGCGCGGCGAGGTCGTCCGCATCGAGGTGCGCGGTCCCTACGCCGGCGGCGACCCGGTGCACGAGCCGATCGTGCGCGGCATCGTGCGCGCGCACGGCGGTGTGCTCCAGACGCACGAGGTGCCGGGGATGAGCGGCAGCGCGTACGTCCTCGAGGTGCCCATCGGCGGCGGCGCGGGCGCGGTCCCGCTCGACTCCGTGACGCCCGTCGGCGCCGAGATCGCCCTGGCCGGGCCCGTCCCGCAGCAGGAGCCCGAGCAGGCACCCCAGCAGAGCGGCGGCAGGCGGCGGGCCCGGCGGGCCTCCACCGACGCCTTCCTCGAGAGCGAGGAATCGGGCGAGTCGGGTCCGCAGGCCCTCGAGGCGGCCGAGGCGACCGCTCCCACCGGACGCCGGCGCCGGCGTGCCGCCGAGGAGCAGGCCGCGGGCGAAGCGCCCGCCGCGCAGGAGCGGCCCGCCGAGGGTGCCGAGGACGGCTCCGGCGGTACCGGACGACGCCGTGGCCGCCCCAGCCCCGCCGAGGGAACGGGCGAGGCCCCGGCCCAGGGCGGGTCCGACCCGGTCTCCGAGGGCGCGGTCGTGATGGCCGGCGAGCACGGGGCGGGAACCGCCGCCGTGGGTTCCGGTCTCGGTCCGGCGGTGCCGCCGCAGGGTGTGCCGGTCCCGGTGCCCTCCGGCCGGCGCGCGCGCCGCGACGGCGAACAGAACGCGCTGCCCGCGGCACCGGCGGCGGAGCAGGGTCCCGACGAGGAGGACAACGCCGACGAGGAGGGCCGGCCGACCGGGCGGCGCCGTCGTGCGCTGGCCGCCGCGGCCGAGCGTGCCGCCGCGCAGGAGACGGGCGCCCGTACGGTGTTCGCGCTGCCGCCGGCGGAGGCGGACCGCTCCCCGGAGTACGTCCGGGCCGAGGCGCAGATGCAGGCCGCGCAGGCCCAGGCGGTCCAGGCCCAGGAGGCTCAGGACCGGGCGGCGCAGGCCCAGGCGCAGGCCGCTCAAGCCCAGGTGCAGGCGCAGGTCGCGCTGGCCCAGCAGCCCGACGGCCGCCATGACGCGATGGGGCACGACCCCGACGACGACCACACCCCGGCGCAGCCGCACCCCGTCGCCGCCCCGACGGGCCGCCGACGGGCCCGTCAGGGCACCGAAGCGGTTCCCGCGCAGGCGGGGGCGCCCGCGCAGGCACTCCCGGCACCGGGCGTTCCCGCCCAGGCCGTGCCCGCACAGCCGGTGCCTGCCCAGCCGGTGCCCGCCCAGCCCGTCCCGGCGCTCGGACAGGCCGTCCCCGCTCAGGGGCTTCCCGCGCAGGCCGTGCCGGCCGCCGGACAGCCCGTTCCCAGCGGGCTGCCCGCCGTGGCGGCCCAGCCGGGTGCCGCCCCGGCGGCGGCCCCGGCCGCCCAGCCGTGGCCCGACGCGAACACCACGGGCGCCGGTGCGCAGCCCGCGCTCCCGGCCGCCCAGGCGGCACCCTCCGCACTCCCTCCGGAGCGCCCGGCCGCGCGGGTCGCCCAGCCGCTGCCCGCCGAGGCGGCGCCCGCGTCCGCCCCGGTCGACCCCAACTCGACGCAGGGCCGTGCCATAAGTGTCCGCACGCTCGGCCAGGGCGTCCCGTTCGCCCGCCAGGTCGCCGCCGCGCAGCCGGGCTCCGGCGTCCAGGCCCCGACCCCGCCGCCGCACGGGACGAACGGCGGGGGCCGGCGCCGCAAGCTCGGCACTCCGCCCGAGCCCGCCGCCGACCGCACCGAGTCGGCCGCGCGCGCCCTTCCGGGCGCTGCCCAGGCGGGTGCCGGACCCCGGCGGCCCGGCACCACCGAGGGCGCCGGACGGTCCTACGCCATAGGAGCGCCGGACGAGAACGCGGCCGAGGGTCCCGAGCCGCTCGACGGTCCCGGCGGTGCCGTCGAGATCGCCGACCAGCCGCATCCGCGGCCCGTCGACGACGAACTGCCCCCGGAGCCGCTGGACAACCCGCGGCGGCTGCTCGTGTGGCCGGCGCCCGACGCCGGTACCCAGCAGGCGCTGAGCGACCGCGGCTACCGGCCGGTCGTCGTGAACTCGCGCGAGGAGGTGGACGCGCAGATCGCCGCGTTCCCCGCCGCGCTGTTCGTCGACCCGCTGACCGGCCCGATCACCCGCACGGCGCTCCAGTCGCTGCGCCAGGCCGCCGTCGCGGCCGAGGTTCCCGTCCTGGTGACGGCCGGACTCGGACAGGCGACGCGCGAGGCCGCGTACGGGGCCGACCCCGCCGTGCTCCTGAAGGCGCTCGCGCCGCGCGACTCCGAGCAGCACCCGCCGCGCGTCCTGCTCATCGAGGAGCACGCGGAGATCGCGCTGGCGCTGACGGCGACGCTGGAGCGGCGCGGTATGCAGGTCGCGCGCGCCTCGACGGACGAGGACGCGGTCACGCTGGCCGCACAGATGCGGCCGAACCTCGTGGTGATGGACCTGATGCAGGTGCGGCGCCGGCAGGCCGGGATCGTGGACTGGCTGCGGTCCAACGGGCAGTTGAACCGCACCCCGCTCGTCGTCTACACCGCCGCCGTGGACGCGGCCGAACTGCCGCGGCTGGCCGCGGGGGAGTCGGTGCTGTTCCTCGCGGAGCGTTCCACCAGCGACGAGGTCCAGGAACGGATCGTCGACCTGCTGGCCCGCATCGGCACCAACTAGGGCGGTACGGAGGCCCTCTGCCGGCCGGCCGGGGGAGGGCGGGGTCGGGCGACCAGCCGCAGCATCCCCGCGCGGCGCGTGTGCCTGTGCGTTTCATGTGCTCGTAGCCGGCGTGTGCCTCAGACCCCGGATCAGCCGGAGGCTAGTGCGCCAGCGCCGGGGCGTACGTGGACACACACCCCTTCGCCCGGACCGTACGCGGGCGGGTGCGCCCTTCGCCCGGACCGTACCGCGGCGTGGCCGGCGGCCGGCCTGTACCGGGCGGCGTGTGCCCAGCGGCTGTCGCGTACCGGCGGCGCGTTCCCAGAGCCCGGACCGTACCGGCGGCCGGCCTGTACCGGGCGGCGTGTGCCCAGCGGCTGTCGCGTACCGGCGGCGCGTTCCCGGGGCCCGGACCGTATGCGGCACGTGCTCGTATACCCGGACCGTGCGCCGGAGCGGGCCGGGCGGGGGAGCCTCAGGGGTTCCCCGCCCGGCCCGCGGGTGGTGTCGGCGCTCGCGTCAGAGCTTGGTCACGTCCAGGTCGCCCTCCGCGTACCGCTTGCGGATGACCTTCTTGTCGAACTTGCCGACGCTCGTCTTCGGGACGGCCTCCACGATCGACCAGCGCTCGGGGAGCTGCCACTTGGCGATCTTGCCCTCGTCGGCGAGGAAGGCGCGCAGCGACGCGAAGTCCGCGGTGGAGCCCTCCCTCAGGACGACGGTGGCCAGCGGGCGCTCGCCCCACCGCTCGTCGGGGACCGCCACGACCGCGGCCTCGGTGACGTCCGGGTGGGACATGAGGGCGTTCTCCAGGTCGACCGAGGAGATCCACTCGCCGCCCGACTTGATGACGTCCTTGGCGCGGTCGGTGAGGGTCAGGAAGCCGTCGGCGCTGATCGTGCCGACGTCCCCGGTCTTGAGCCAGCCGTCCTCGCTGAACTTGTCGGCGGGGCGCAGCGGTTCCCCGTCGCTGCCGCCGTAGTAGGCGCCGGCGATCCACGGGCCGCGGACCTCCAGCTCGCCCGCGGACTCGCCGTCCCAGGGGAGCCGCTCGCCGCCGGGGCCGGTGAGGCGGGCCTCGACGCCCGCCGGGAAGCGGCCCTGGGTCAGGCGGTAGGCGAACTCCTCCTCCGTGCCGACCACATGGGCCGGCGGGCGGGCGATCGTGCCGAGCGGGGACGTCTCGGTCATGCCCCAGGCGTGGCAGACGCGCATGCCCAGGTCGTCGAAGGCGGCCATGAGCGAGGGCGGACAGGCGGAGCCGCCGATCGTCACCTGGGTGAGGGAGGAGACGTCCCGGGGCTTGGCGGTCAGTTCGGCGAGCAGTCCCTGCCAGATCGTGGGGACGGCGGCGGCGTGCGTGGGACGCTCGCTCTCGATCATCTCGGCGAGCGGGGCGGGCTGCAGGAAGCGGTCCGGCATCAGCATGTTGATGCCCGACATGAAGGTCGCGTGCGGCAGGCCCCAGGCGTTGACGTGGAACTGCGGGACCACGACGAGGGTCGTGTCGAGGTCGGTGAGGCCCATCGACTGGGCCATGTTCACCTGCATGGAGTGCAGGTAGATCGAACGGTGGGAGTACACCACGCCCTTGGGGTCCCCGGTGGTCCCGGACGTGTAGCACATGGCCGCGGCCTGCCGCTCGTCGATCTCCGGCCAGTCGAAGACGGTCGGCTTCCCGGCGAGAAGCTCCTCGTAGTCGTGGACGCTCACCCCCGCGCCGTCGAGCAGCGAGCGGTCGCCGGGGCCGGAGACGACCACGTGCTCCAGCGTCGGCAGCTGGGGCAGGAGCGGTGCGAGCAGCGGGAGCAGGGAGCCGTTGGCGATGACGACGCGGTCGGCCGCGTGGTTGACGATGAAGACGAGCTGTTCGGCCGGGAGGCGGAGGTTCAGGGTGTGCAGCACCGCGCCCATGGAGGGGATCGCGTAGTACGCCTCGACGTGCTCGGCGTTGTTCCACATCAGGGTCGCGACCCGTTCGTCGCCGCTCACCCCGAGGTCGTCGCGCAGGGCGTGTGCCAGCTGGTGCGCGCGCTCGCCGGCCTCGCGGAAGCTGCGGCGGTGCGGTTCGCCCTCGCCCGTCCAGGTCGTGATCTGCGACTCTCCGTGCACCAGCGCCCCGTGCTCCAGAATGCGGGTCACAGTCAGCGGTACGTCCTGCATCGTGCTCAGCACGGCGTCCTCCCGGGGGCGACATTGCCTACGCGGTAGTAATGGGTTGCGCTGATTCTGCGCACATACCGCGCGGTATGTCACTAGGCCCCGGAATGATCGATCACCTCAGGCGGCCGCGGAGACCGTACGGCCGCCGTCCCGGCGGACGGGTGTCAGCTCCGGGTCCTCGCGCAGTTTGCCCAGCGCCCGGGAGACCGCGGACTTGACCGTGCCCACGGAGACCCCGAGGACCTCCGCCGTCTGGGCCTCGCTCAGGTCCTCGTAGTAGCGCAGGACGACCATCGCCCGCTGGCGTGCCGGGAGCTTCGTGATCGCCCGCCACATGGCGTCGTGCAGGGCCTGTTGTTCGGCGGGGTCGGGGGCGGGAAGCCCCTCCGGCTCCGGCAGCTCCTCGCAGACGAACTCGTCGACCTTGCGCTTGCGCCACTGCGACGTCCGGGTGTTCAGCAGGGCCCGCCGCACGTAGCCGTCCAGCGCGCGGTGGTCCTCGATCCGGTCCCACGCGACGTACGTCTTCGTCAGGGCCGTCTGCAGCAGGTCCTCGGCGTCGCTCGGGTTGGCGGTGAGCGACCGGGCGGTCCGCAGCAGCACCGGCTGCCGCGCCTTCACGTACGAGGAGAACGACGGGTACGACGGGGTCCGTGCCGCCCCGGTGGCGGCGTCCGAGGCGCTCGTGCAGACGAGTGTGGTCATGGCTCCACGCTAGGTTCGCCGCCTCCTCCGGCGGATCGGCCGCAGGTCCCGAAGCGGTGTCCGCCTCAGGTCGGAGAACGGGGGCCCGCCCCACCTCCTGAAGGTGGACACGGGACCGCACCGCCTGAGGGTTCACCCCTGAGACATGGCGGCCGGACGCGGCTCCGGTCCGGTGGGCGGGTCGGGGCCGTGCCGGTGCATCAGCCCGTCGCCGTCGGACGGAGATGTGGACGTTAGTGGCGACGGGCATCGATGTACTGGCACGTCCCCTCGCGCCGAGTCCCGGGTGGTGGGTGCGCTGTGGTTTGGGTTCAGTCCCTCACCGGCGTGACTTTCAGCCCCTCCGGCGTTTGAGGAGCGGGGTCTGGGGCGGAGCCCCAGGTACGGGAAGGGTAGGGGCGGAGGGGGCGAAAGAAACTGGGGTCGGGGCGCCCGGCGGACGGGGCTGGTCCTGGGGGTCCTGGGGGCTGGCTGGTCCTGGGGGCCGGGTGGGCCGGGAGGCCGGGTGGGCCTGGAGGCCGCCGGTGGGCACCGAGTCCCCGTGGGTGGGGGGTGATGTGTGGCGGCGCGCTCAGGCGTCGGACCCGAGGATCAGGCCCGAGGTCGGGACGCCGGTGCCCGCGGTCACCAGGACGCGGGAGGCCCCGGGTACCTGGTTCACGGACGTGCCCCGCAGCTGCCGTACCCCCTCCGCGATCCCGTTCATCCCGTGCAGGTACGCCTCCCCGAGCTGCCCCCCGTGCGTGTTCAGCGGCAGCCTCTCCTCGGCGACGAAGTCCGCGGCCTCCCCCGGCTTGCAGAAGCCGAACTCCTCCAGCTGCATCAGTACGAACGGGGTGAAGTGGTCGTAGAGGATCCCCACGTCGATGTCCGCCGGGCCCGCCCCCGACGTCCGCCACAGCTGCCGGGCCACCACGCCCATCTCCGGGAGCCCGGTCAGATCGTCCCGGTAGAAGCTCGTCATCTGCTCCTGCGCCCGGCCCGCGCCCTGGGCGGCCGCCGCGATCACCGCCGGGGGGCGCCGCAGGTCGCGTGCGCGTTCCACGGAGGTGACCACCAGCGCCTGGCCGCCGTCGGTCTCCTGGCAGCAGTCGAGCAGCCGCAGCGGCTCCACGATCCAGCGCGAGGCCGCGTGGTCGGCGAGCGTGATCGGCCTGCCGTGGAAGTACGCGGCCGGGTTGGTCGCCGCGTACTTCCGGTCCGTCACCGCGACATGGCCGAACGCCTCCGGCGTCAGTCCGTACGTGTGCAGATACCGCCGGGCCGCCATCGCCACCCAGGACGCCGGGGTGAGCAGCCCGAACGGCAGCGCCCAGCCCAGCGCCGCGCCCTCCGCCGACGGCTCCCGCCGCTGCACGCCCGAGCCGAACCTGCGGCCCGAGCGCTCGTTGAACGCCCGGTAGCAGACGACCACCTCGGCCACGCCGGTGGCGACCGCGAGCGCCGCCTGCTGGACGGTCGCGCACGCCGCACCGCCGCCGTAGTGGACCCGCGAGAAGAACGACAGCTCCCCCATCCCGGCCGCCTGCGCGACGGTGATCTCCGGGCTGGTGTCCATCGTGAACGTCACCAGACCGTCCACGTCCCCGGGTGTCAGCCCGGCGTCGTCGAGCGCGGCCCGTACCGCCTCCACCGCCAGCCGCAGCTCGCTGCGCCCCGAGTCCTTGGAGAACTCGGTGGCCCCGACGCCGGCGATCGCCGCCCGGCCGCCGAGGACGTCCCGCCCGCGCACGCTCATGCGGCACCACCCTCGGCCCGGGCGTCGGCGGCGGTGCCGGAGGGCGCCGGGACCGTCACGGTCACCGTGCCCGTCACGTGGCGGCCGATGGCGTTGGCGCCGAGGATGCGCACGGTCGCCGTGTCGCCGTCGACCTCCTCGACCGAGCCGGTCAGCACCATGGTGTCCCCGGGGTGGTTGGGGGCACCGAGGCGGATCGCCACCCGGCGCAGCACCGCTCCCGGGCCGAAGTGGTCGGTCACGTACCGTCCGACCAGGCCGTTGGTCGTCAGGATGTTCATGAAGATGTCCGGCGACCCCTTGGCCCGGGCCAGGTCCGCGTCGTGGTGCACGTCCTGGTAGTCCCGGGACGCGATCGCCCCGGCCACGATCAGCGTGCGGGTGATCTCGATCTCCAGCGGCGGCAGCACCTCGCCCACCTTCATGTCCCCACCTCCCCGTCCACGATCGACTCCCCCAGTTCCTGGAGCAGTTCGCCTCCGCCGCCCAGCTGGGCGTCCAGCTGGCGGCCCCACAGGAAGTGCCGGTGCACGGGGTGCGTGAGGTCGGCGCCCGCGCCTCCGTGCAGATGCTGGCCCGTGTGCACCACCCGCGGGCCGGCCTCGGCCGCCCACCAGGCCGCCGTCAGCGCGTGGCTCGCGTACGGCAGCCCCGCGTCGCGCCGCCAGGCCGCCTCGTACGCCGTCACCCGGATCGCCTCGGTGTCCATGTAGGCGTCGGCGGCCCGCAGTTGGACCCCCTGCCTGACCGCGAGCGGCTGCCCGAACTGCTCGCGCGTGTTCGTGTGCGCGACCGCCCGCGCCAGCGATCCCGCGCACACCCCGGCCTGGAGCCCCGCGAAAGCGGTTCGGGCCGTCGCCAGCACGTCGTCAGGGGCCCCCTCGGCGCCCACCGGCTCGCCGGGCGTCCCGTCCAGCGTCAGCCGCCCCGCCGACCAGGGCGCCGTCAGCTCGACCGGCTCGGTCCCCGCCTCCGCCGTGCGGACCAGCCGGAGCCGGCGCCGGTCGTCGGCGAGAAGGACATGGGTGGCGTCGCGCAGCCACGGCACGGCGGGCAGGACACCGGTCAGCCTCCCGGAGTCGCACCCGACGCCCGGTCCCGGCACCGCGCCGGTCACCACCACCGTCCCGTCGGCGATCCCCGGCAGCAGCCGCTCGCGCTGCTCCGGCGAACCGTGCGCCGTCAGCGCGAGCAGTCCGTACACGCAGCTCACGGCTAACGGCACCTGCGCCGTGGTGCGCCCCTGTTCCTCCAGCAGCAGGACGAGGCCGAGGAGCCCGGTGTCCGCCACCGCGGCCGGCAGCCCGGCCGCGCACAGCTCCTTCCACAGCCCGGCGTCGCTGCCGGTCCCGGCGGCGGTGAGCCGCTCGGGGGTGGAGAGGTCGCCGAAGATCCGCGCGGCCAGCTCCGCGGCGGCCGCCTGCTCCTCGGTGGGCGTGAAGTCCATGTCAGCCCTCCCCGCCCGCCCCGGTCCCGGCCGGCTCCGCCGCGTGGAACACCGGCAGTTCCAACTCCTCGTCGTAGCGGCGGAACGCGAGCCGGACCGGCATCCCGATCCGCACCTCGTCGCAGGGGACCCCCACCACGTTGCTCACGATCCGCACCCCCTCGGCGAGCTCGACCAGGGCGACGGCGTAGGGCGGGTCGAAGGCCGGGAACGGCGGATGGTGCACGACGACGTACGAGTACACGGTCCCCTCGCCGCCGGACGCGACCGTGTCCCAGTCGAGGGAGCCGCACGCGCCGCACCCCGGCAGCCACGGGAAGCGCAGCGTCCCGCAGTCCGCGCAGCGCTGGATCAGCAGATGGTGGCGCCCCACGCCCTCCCAGAAGCCCGCGTTGTCCCGGTTCACCACTGGGCGCGGACGCCTGGCCCCCGCTCCGGTGTTGCCGGTCCGGGCGGTGTCCGAGGCGCTCCCGGACACCCCGGGAGCTCGCGGACTCCTTTGCGCCGGGGCGTACTTGAGGATGCGGAACCGGTGGGTTCCGGCGAGCTCGTCGCCTGCCCTGATGTCCATCCGTGTGGTGACGAAGTACCCGGTGCCCAGCTTGGTCGTCTTGCGCCCGGACACGGACTCGATCATCGAGTCGAAGGTGATCTCGTCCCCGGGGCGCAGCGGGCGCAGATACTCCTGTTCGCAGTCGGTGGCGACGATCGAGGTGTATCCGGCGTCGTCGAGCAGGGCGAACAGCTCGTCGTAGACGGCGGAGCGGCCGGGGCGGTCGGCGTGCCCGGAGAGTCCGCTCATCGTCCACGCCTGGAGCATGGTGGGCGGGGCCACCGCGTCCGGTCCCCGGTACGCCGGGTTGGTGTCGCCCATGGCCTCGCACCAGTGGCGGATCATCGGCGCGTTGACCGGGTCCCGGCCGACCCCGCCGGTGGTGGCCGGCCGTCCCTCGTACCCCTTCAGCCGCTCCGCGAGCCCGTCCCCTTCGCCCGTACGGGAACTCTCGTCCCCTCCCCGGCCGTTCACCGCCGTCCCCGCTTCATGCCGAGCCGCATCGTCGCGACGATCTCCCGCTGCACCTCGCTCACCCCGCCCCCGAACGTGTTGATCTGCGCGGCCCTGTTCATCCGCTCCAGTGCGCCGCCGCCGAAGGCCCCCGGCGATCCGGAGCGCACCAGTGCCTCCGGTCCCACGACGTGCTGGCACAGCCGGTAGACCGCGACCGCGGACTCGGTTCCGGCGAACTTCACGCCGCTCGCGTCGCCGGGCGCCGGCCCGCCCGCCCCCACGTCCCCCACCAGCCGCCAGCCGAGCAGTCGGGAGGCCGCCAGCCGGGCGTGCGCCTCGGCGAGCGCGGACCGCACCCACGGTTCGTCCGCCCGGCGCCGCCCGGTCACCGGATCGGGGGTGCGGGCCGCCTCCAGGGCGGCGGCGTAGAAGTCCTCGGCCTGCATGCCGATCGCGGCGAGGGCGACGCGTTCGTGGTTGAGCTGGCTGGTGACGAGCCCCCAGCCGCCGTTCTCCTCGCCGACCAGGTTCCCGGCCGGGACGCGGACCCCGTCGTAGTAGGTCGCCGTGGTGGTCTGGCCGCCCACCGTCTCGATGGGGGTCCACGAGAAGCCGGGGGCGCCGGTGGGGACGAGCACGATCGAGATGCCCCTGTGTCCGGGTGCGTCCGGGTCGGTGCGGCAGGCGAGCCAGATCCATTCGGCGTTCTGGGCGTTGGAGGTGAAGATCTTCTGTCCGTCGATCCGCCAGGACTCGTTCCCGTCGTCGCCCTCCCGGACGGCCCGGGTGCGCAGGGAGGCGAGGTCCGTGCCGGCCGAGGGCTCCGAGTACCCGATGGCGAAGACGAGTTCGCCCTTCAGGATGCGCGGCAGGAAGTAGTCCTTCTGCTCCTGGCTGCCGTACCGCATGAGGGTCGGCCCGACGGTGTTCAGCGTGACCATGGAGACGGGTGCGCCGGCCCGGTAAGCCTCGTCGAAGAAGACGAACTGCTCGTCCGCCCCGCGGCCCTGCCCGCCGTACTCGGCCGGCCAGCCCAGCCCCAGCAGTCCGTCGGCGCCGATGCGGCGCAGCAGCGTCCGCCGCCGGGCGGAGTCGTCGGCGCCCGGGGGTCCGTCCGGCATCAGATCCCTGAAGTACGCGCGGAGTTCGGCGCGCAGGCGCTGCTGGCGCTCGGTGGGGGCGAGGTGCACGGCGGCGGCCCTCCCGGACCTCGTACGAACAAGGTTTTCTGACTGTCCGTCAGATACCGTGCTCTGTCAAGGTCGTGGACACCGCCCGGGTGGGCCCGGCCCTGCCGGGGCCAGCACCCTCGGGGGACCCCGGGAACGCGTCCGCGCGACGGCGCCGAAGCACCGCCGCGCGGACGCCATGAACCCCCACCCGCCCCACCCCGTCGCGTGGACGTCGCGAACCCGTCCACCCCGCCCCACCGATTCGAGCGCCCGTCCCACCGGACACCCGTCCCTCCCCGTCCCCCCGGCCGAGCGCTCGCCCCATCGAGCACTCACCCGGCGCCCGCCCCAACGGGCACCGCCCCGCCCTCCGCCCCCCGGGCCGGCGGTCGTCCGCCGGCCCGGGCTCACCAGAGCTCGGCGAAGGTCACGACCACGTTCGTGTCGCCCTGGTGGATCACCGCGGGCGCGGAGCCGTTCACCTGGGCGGTGTCGCTCCGGTTCGACACCCCCGTACCGACGGCTTGTTGTTGGGCAGCCGCGGAGTTGCCGCTGTTGTCGCGCCCCACCCCGCCGCCGGCGGTCGCCGCCCCCGCGTTCGACCCGGTGTCCGCGACGGAGCCGTCGTCGGCCGCCGCGACCCCGGAGAGCAGGGCGGCGGCCAGCGGCAGGGCCGCCACGGCGGCGAGAACGCGAGCGGTACGGATGCTTGCCATGCGAGTTCCTCCAGAACGGGATGTGCGCGCCGGCGGTGAGCCGGGATGTACGCGAAATACGGCCTGTTCCGGGGCGGTTGGCCCGCCGCCCCGGCGTCGTCCACGACGTCGCGAGTCCAGAGTTGCCCAGCGCATCCCGGCGAACCACATCGGAAGCCGCGATTCCCCCTCAAGCGTGAGGACATATCGATAAACCCCCTTCACGCGCACAAAACACCTGCTCAGGGGCGTGACGGCCACTCAACCCGGACCCCGCACCGACGACAACGCCCCGGCAGGCTCCGCCTCTCACCCGCCCGGCCCCGCCGCGAGCCGGACGAGCCCTTCCCTTTCTCGAACACCCGTACGATTATGGAGTCATGGCCACCATCGACCGGCGGGCCACCACTCTGGCCCTGGCTCACGCACTGTCCGCAGCGGAGCGCGGACTCGCGGTGATCCCGCTGTCCCGTACGAAGCTCCCGGCCCTGCGATCCCCCCACCGCGACGACCCCGACCCCCGACCGTGCCACGGCGAATGCGGCCGCTTCGGGCACGGCGTGTACGACGCCTCGACCGAGCCCCTGCGCATCCGCGAGCTCTTCGCCGCCGCCCCCTGGGCCACCGGCTACGGCATCGCCTGCGGGCTGCACCCGCACCACCTCATCGGCGTCGACCTCGACACCAAGTCCGACACCGACTCCTCGGCCGCCCTGCGCGAACTGGCCCTGCGCCATCTGTTCACGATCCCCGACACGGTCGTCGTCCTGACCCCGAGCGGCGGCCGGCATCTGTGGCTGAGCGGGCCGGCGGACGTCGTCGTCCCCAACTCGGCGAGCCGGCTCGCCCCCGGCATCGACATCCGCGGTGCCGGCGGCTACCTCGTCGGCCCCGGCTCCCGCACCGAACACGGCGTGTACGGGACGGCCCCGGGCACCTCCCGGCTCGCGCCCGCGCCCTGTCCGCCCGAACTCCTGCGGCTGCTCCTGCCCGCGCACACGTCCCGCGCCCGCCACCCCACGTCCTCCGCGGGCGAACGGCAGGGCCAGGGACTGGTCCAGTTCGTCCTCGCAGCGCACGAGGGCCAGCGCAACACCCGCCTCTTCTGGGCCGCTTGCCGCGCCTACGAGAACGGCATCGGACCCCGGCTGACGGCCCCGCTCGTCCGGGCCGCCGTCCGCACGGGCCTGACCGAACGGGAAGCCCGCTCCACGATCGCCTCGGCGGCCCGGATGACCGCCCCCTCGACCCGGCATCCTTGAGACCGCCGTAGCCCCGGACACGACGACGGCCCCCGACCGTTTCTCCCGGTCGGGGGCCGTTCATCCGCGGTGGGTGTGGGATTTGAACCCACGGTGACTCGCGCCACGACGGTTTTCAAGACCGTTCCCTTAGGCCGCTCGGGCAACCCACCCCGCTCCGCCCTGGCGGGTGGAGCGGGGTACAGAGTACCCGGCTCCGAGCCCGTCGCGGGGCACGGTCCGCACCGGGTCCACCGGCCCCGATCCGGTCCGCCGGGGCACCCGCACGGCCTGGCGGCACGGTCGCGTCAACACGCCACAATGCCTCGGCCCATGGACACGAAAAGCCGCTTTGGTGAAATATTCCGCCCTCCCGCGCTCACTCGATTGCCGCACACCTGGAGGCGGGGGAGCCGCGTTAGCGGAATATGGCGAAAGCAAGATCTCTCGCTCCGGCCGCCTCCGGAGCGACGGCGACGGGTCCGGTCCCGGACGGTGTGATGCCGGCCGGGCCTGCCGCCCGTGAGTCCGCCGCCGCACCCCCCTCGTCCGCCGTCCGGGGCGCCTCGCACCGGGGCGGCGGAGGCGGCGGACCGTGGGGGTCGACGTCACCGCCGCGCGGTCTCCGTGCGGCACCGGACACGTCTCAAGCGGCAATGGATCAGCGGTGGAACGGCCCGGGGCACCCCGGCCGCCACGGCGCTAACGTGACCTGGACGAATTTCCGTGAATGACGACTACCCGAACCTGTCCTTCGCCCGGTACGGACAGAATCCCGGATACCCGACCGCGACGGAGACCGGTCCGTACGGCTATCCCGAGGCCTCCCTGCACGAACAGGGCTGGGACCCGGTCGAGGAACTCACCTACCTCCTGCAGGACGCCGCGGCGGCGGAGCAGGACATCACCGTGCCGCCCCCGCGCAGCGAGCCCGAGTACGACGGGCCTGACCACGGCGGGCCGGACTACAACAGGCCGGAGTACAGCGAGCCGGACCACGACGATCCCGAGTACACCGGGGAGTTCGCCGGTGACCCGATGGACAACCTGGTCCGGATCACCGCCGAACTGCCGCCCATCCGGCGCTCCTCGGCCGGCCACCGCAAGGTACGGGTCCGCAATCCCCGCAACTGGCTCCAGACCGTCAGCTTCGTGATCGCCGCGGTCGCCGCCGCCACCGTGTCGATGGTGAGCGTCTTCAGCGGCATGGTGGCCTACTCGCCGCTGCAGCGCATCGCCTCCAACGCCCAGAGCGGCACGGGACCTTGGTGGCCCCTGCTCGTCTACGGGCCCTGGATGGTGGCCTCGCTCTCCATCCTGAGAGCCGCCCTGCACCGGCGCCGGGCCGTGCACTCCTGGTACGTCGTGCTGCTGTTCTCGTCGGTCGCCATGATGTTCTGCGTGGCCGACGCCCACCAGACGATCACCGGGGTCGCCACCGCCGTCGTGCCCGCCCTCGCGTCGCTGACCTGCTTCCAGCAGTTAGTCCGCCAGATCACGCTGACCCGGCCGCCCCGCCAGAGCGCGTCCCGCCATCGCCAGCGCCCCGCCCCGCCGCCGCCCCCCGAGCGCGCCGGCGGCAAGAAGAGCCCGGCGGCCGCGAAGAAACCGCGCGCCTGACCCGTCCCCGGGGGCGACGCGCGGAAGGGGTGCCCCTCGGTGAGAGGCACCCCTTCCGTATGGATCGGGTCCTGCGTCGAAGCGGTTCCGTGGAGCCGGTTCTGTGTGGAAGCGGTTCCGTGGAGCCGGTTCCGCTGGGAGCCGTTCCGTGTGGAGCGGGTCGGTCAGCTGTCGCCCTCGCGGGAGCCGAGGGTGACGTCGACCGTGTGGGTCTTGCCGTCGCGCGTGTAGGTGAGCTTGACCGTGTCGCCCGGCTTGTGGGTCCAGATCGCGCCGATGAGGGTCGGACCGCTGTCGACCGTCATGTCGTCGAGCTTGGTGATGACGTCGCCGGGCTTGAGGCCCGCCTTGGCGGCGGGACCGCCGGGCTCGACCGACGAGGAGCCGCTCGCGCCCTGCTCGGTGATCTTCGCGCCGCCCGTGCCCTCCTCCAGGGAGACCGACGCGCCGATCTTCGCGTAGACCGGCTTGCCCGTCTGGATCAGCTGCTGGGCCACGTACTTGGCCTGGTTGATCGGGATGGCGAAGCCGAGGCCGATGGAGCCGGACTGGCCGGAGCCGCCGAGACCGCCGCTGCTGGACGACTGGATCGCGGAGTTGATGCCGATCACCGCGCCCGATGCGTCGAGCAGCGGACCGCCGGAGTTGCCCGGGTTGATCGAGGCGTCCGTCTGCAGCGCGCTCATGTACGAGGACTTGCTGCTGGCGCTGCCGTCGCTGGAGGCGACCGGACGGTTCTTCGCGCTGATGATGCCCGTGGTCACCGTGTTGGACAGGCCGAAGGGCGCGCCGATGGCGATCGTGGAGTCGCCGACGGCCACCTCGTCGGAGTTGCCGAGGACGAGCGGCTTGAGGTCCGAGGGCGCGTTCTTCAGCTTGATGACCGCGACGTCGTAGCCCTGCGCGTGGCCGACCACCTCGGCGTCGTACTTCTTGCCGCTCGGGAACGTGGCGGTGAGCTTGCCGCCGTCGACGGCGTCCGCCACCACGTGGTTGTTGGTGAGGATGTGGCCCTGCTTGTCGAAGACGAAGCCGGTGCCCGTGCCGCCCTCGCCGCTGGTGCTCTGGGCCTCGATGGTGACGGTGCTCGGCAGGGCGCCGGCGGCCACGCTCGCGACCGTGCCCGAGGCGCGCTTGACCTGGCCGCTGGTGCTCGGGGCGGACACCGTCGTCGAGTCGGTGGAGTTGTCGTCGTTCTTGGCCAGCGAGTAGCCGATGCCACCGCCGACACCGCCGGCGACCAGCGCGGCCACCAGCACCGCGGCGACCAGACCGCCGCGGCCGTTCTTCGGCTTCGGCGCGGGCTCCTGGTAGGAGGAACCCCAGCCGCCGTGCCCCGAACCGCCGCCGTCGGCGTACGAAGGGGTGGCGGGCGGCGGGGGCGGCCAGCCCGCCTCGGGCGCGGAGCCCTGCGTCGGCGCCTGTCCGTAGGGGTCGGCGCCCTGCCCGGCTCCGTTCGACGCGTACGCCGGCATGCCCGCGGGCGCCGACTCGTGCTCCGGTGCGCCGGGGGTGCCGGGCACCGCGGGGATCGGAGCGGTCGGCGCGCCCCCCGCGGGCGAGGGGCCCTGCGCGGGAGCAGCGGGAGTTTCCACCGGCACGGGAGGTGCGGACGGGGCCGGGGGTACTGCGTTGCCCTCGTTCTCGGTGCTCACAGCTCTTCTCCTCGATCCACGGCTGTTGTTCTCGGTCGCACTCGGTCACGCCCACTCACACTCGAAGATGGCCCGGCGCGATTCAGCTGTGCATGTGCTTTTGTACGCCGTCAGCTTTTCCCACGAGGCGTCAGGGCACCATAAGCGGTGGCTGTGCGTCCGAGGCCATCCTTTATAACGGACTTTTATTACCAAAAGGAATGTTCTGCGACATATCTCACCTCACGCTTGTCACGCGACGGTGGCACCATGACGCGGTGACCCTCGCACGACAGCACCCGATTCAGGTCGTCGCCCACCGCGGAGCCTCCGAAGAGGCCCCCGAGCACACGCTGGCCGCGTACAAGAAGGCGATCGAGGACGGTGCGGACGCCCTCGAGTGCGATGTACGGCTGACCGCGGACGGCCATCTCGTCTGTGTTCACGACCGCCGTGTGAACCGGACGTCCAACGGCCGCGGCGCCGTCTCCGCCCTGGAGCTCGCCGACCTCGCCGCCCTCGACTTCGGCTCGTGGAAGAACCGCGACGAGTCGCCCGACTGGGAGCACGCCCCCGGGAGCCTCTCGGACACCTCCGTCCTCACCCTGGAGAAACTGCTCGAACTCGTCGCCGACGCCGGCCGCCGGGTGGAGCTGGCCATCGAGACCAAGCATCCGACGCGCTGGGCGGGCCAGGTCGAGGAACGCCTCCTGCACCTGCTGAAGCGTTTCGGCCTGGACGCCCCCGTCTCGCCCGCCGAGTCCCCGGTGCGCGTCATGAGTTTCTCGGCCCGCTCGCTGCACCGCGTCCGGGCAGCGTCCCCGACCCTGCCGACGGTCTATCTGCTCCAGTTCGTCTCCCCCCGGCTGCGGGACGGCCGGCTGCCCGCCGGTGTCCGGATCGCGGGCCCCTCGATGCGGATCGTCCGCAGCCACCCGGCTTATGTCGAGCGGCTGAAACGAGCCGGTCACCAGGTGCACGTCTGGACCGTGAACGAGCCCGAGGACGTCGATCTCTGCGTTGAGCTGGGCATCGACGCCATCATCACCAACCGGCCGCGTGCGGTCCTGCGTCAACTGGGCCGCTGACCCGGCCCTTTCCGGGCAGTCGGCGGCCTCCGGAAAGCGCCACGTCTCCCCTCGGAAACCATCGAGAACCAGCCAGTCCGTCACAGGGAGTGCACCGGCGCGTTCGTTCCGCATTCGATCGTTACGAGTGCGTCAGCAGACGTCGATTGGCCGGTTTCCGGTCCAGTCCAAAGGGGCATTCACACCGTGGCGTGGGGTGAAGGAGGTCTCGGGGGTGGCGTTGGTGGTGGCACAGGAGGTGCCCACGTCGTCGAGCATGGCCGTACCCCATGGCCCTGCGGGCGTGGGGGAAGCACGACACCGGATGCGCGATCAACTGCGCTCGGGGGGTGTGGCGGAAACGGTCGTCGACGACGCCGTGCTGATCCTTTCCGAACTGCTCAGCAACGCGTGCCGGCACGGCAGGCCCTTGGGGGACGCCCTCGCGGGCGACGGGAACGTGCGCGCGGCCTGGCGCGTCGATCCGTCGGGCCGGCTGACGGTCGAGGTGACGGACGGCGGCGGCCCGACCCGCCCCGTGCCCTCCACCCCCTCGGTCACCGCCCGGGGCGGCAGAGGGCTGAACATCATCACGGCGCTGGCCAAGGACTGGGGCGTCCGGGACGACATCCACGGCGAGGTCACGGTGTGGGTGGTCGTGCAAGAAGACGTGGAGACGGCGCACCGGCACGACGATTTCGCTACGCGCGTCGCGTCACCGAGGGTGTCCGCGCTCCCCGGCCTGGACTTCACGGACGTCTTCGACGACCTCGACTGAAGGGGGCCGGGCGCGGTCGGCGCCCTCGGTGGGCCGGTCGCGGTTCGGGCGTGTTCCGGGCGCGGGTCGGTCGCGGGCCGGCCAGGGTGCGGCGGTGTGCCGGGCGCGGGCGGGGTCTCGCATGCCGGTCGCGTGCCGATAGCGGGCGGGTCCAGGGCCGGCCGGAGTCCGGCGGTGTGCCGGGCTCGGGCGGGTCTCGCATCCGGGGCGCGGCGGGTCGCGTGCCGATCGCGGGTGGGTCGCGGGTGGGTCGTGTGCCGGGCGCGGCGCGCGGGCCGGGCGCGGGGACCTGGGCGACGCGGTGCGTTGTCCACAGGATCCCGTCGGTCCGGGTGCGAACGGCTAGGCTCGCGCCAGTACGAGACGAGCCGTGATCGGGAGACAGCCACGATGGCCAAGAAGCGACCGCAGACGAAGGCAGACCAGCCGCAGCTCAAGGACGGCGAGATCCCGGTCGTCGGCGCCCGCGAGCCCTGCCCCTGCGGCAGCGGCCGGCGCTACAAGGCCTGCCACGGCCGGGCCGCCGCGCACGCCGCGACCGAGCTGGTGCACCGCCCCTTCGAGGGCCTGCGGGGCGAGGGCGACTGGGTCGCGCTGCGTGAACTGGTGCCCGCCGCGACGGTCGAGCTGAAGCTCAAGGAGAGCCTGCCCGAGGGCGTCCCCTCGGTCACCCTCGCCACGGTCCTTCCGATGGCCTGGCCCGCGCTGCGCCGCGAGGACGGCTCGGTGCTGCTCGGCCTGCAGAACGACACGTCCTCCGGCGACATCAGCCGGGACCTGGCCGACACCCTCCAGCGCGCGCTGGTCGCCCCGCCCGGCACCCCGGTCGAGGGGCGGCGCGCCCCGGTCGGCGGTCCGCGGCTGCAGGACCTGCTCGACCCCGAGGGCCCCTTCGAGCCGGTCGTGCACACCGGCTTCGAGTTCTGGGTGCCGGACGCGGAGAACGCGTCGGCCGAGGTGAGCGCCTCGCTGGAGCGGGCCAACGCCGCCGCCATCCCGACCGTGAAGCTCGCCGGGGTCGACGCCGCCTACTGGTGCGAGACGCCGGAGAAGAACCACCTGCGCTGGGTCATGCCGTACGCCGAGGAGCAGCTTCTGGACGCTCTCGCGCGCCTGCACGCCGCGGGCCGTTCGAGCCTCGGCGAGGGCACGCGGCTGGTGGGCTCCTTCCGCGCCCACGGGCTCACGGTGCCGGTCTGGGACCTGCCGAGCGGTGTCACGGCGGACGACGTCGAGAAGCCCGCGACCGAGTTCGCCGAGCGCCTCGCCACCGCCCTGGCCACGGACGCGCCGCTGACGGCGGACGAGCGCCGTGCGCGCGGGGGGCTCACCAACCGCCAGGTGACCCTCAGCTGACCCACAGCGGACACACAGGACGGGAAACTGACCGACCAGTCAGCTGGCCAGGACCCCGGAAACGGGTGACTCCTGTCACAACTCCCCGTTGTGACAGGTAAATCCGTGTCCGAATAGCCGAGATCGAATTTGCGAACTGCCGATCTCTTGTTACCGTTCGAGTAGCCCGGTTGCTGGTGCATCCCCCGTCGCCAGCAACCGGGTCTTTCCATGTTCGGAATCCCGAACAATATCAATCGCCTTGGCCGCGAGCCGAGTTGCTTCCCGAACGCAGCATCAACGGGCCGTCGGCACTCCGCGCGAATTCCGCGACCGCCGAGTACGCCCCCGGATCACCGGCCGTGCGCTGCCGCGGTGTCTCGCACGCCCCGGGATCGTCCTGCGTGTCCACCGCGCAGTCCATCTGCACCGTGCGCCCGCCCGGACCCATCAGTGTGAGGGCGGAGCTCAGCGCGTCACCGGTCGCGTTGCGGTAATAGGTGCGCGCCCAGGTCCGGCCGCCCCGGGTCAGGACACAGGTCTGCGCCTCGACACCCTCGGGCGAGGAGAGCTCGGGTCCGCAGCGGGCGGCCGTGGCGGGTCCGGGGTCCGGCGGCGGGGGAGAACTCCGGGGTCCTGGCACCGGCGGTCCCCCGCCGGCCGGAGCCGTTTCGTCCCCCGCCGGGGAACCCCGCTCGCCCACCGTGCCGGCCGAGGCCACGGCCAGGGGCAGGGCGAGCACGAACACGACGGCCCCCGCCAGCGCCACGACGCGGGCCCTGCGGGGGTCCGGCCCGCCGGGCCACGGCGGCGCGGCCCGGTACCCCCCGGAATGACGCTGCATGGGCGGACGATAACGAGCGGGGGCGGGCGCGCGGACCGCCGCGCGCCGGACGCCCCTACAACTCGGGCGCGCTCACACCCGTACGAGTGAGGGCCTCGACGACCGCGTCCACCACGGCCTCCACGTCGGGCACCCAGGGGGCGGCCGAACCGGGCAGCGGAGCCCGCTCCCAGCGGATCTGCCCCTCGCCGGTCTCGGACGGCGGCAGCGCGATGTAGCCGCCGGTGCCGTGGAAGCGCAGGGAGCCGGGGACGAAGTCCTTGGCGTAGAGCAGTTCGCCCAGCTGCTCCATCGAGTAGGGGGCGACGAGGATCGCCCAGCGCGAGGGGGACGCGACGACCGGGCCGAGGCGCATGCCCGTGCGGTCGAGGGCGTCGAGCGCGCCGGCCGCGGCGACCGCGGGCAGGCTCACCGCGCACGGCGCGCCGCCCCCGGTGGCCAGCACGATGGGGGCCGTGGGCCGGTTGGTCCACCACCAGCGCACCATGCGCTCGTCCGTGGTGGCCGCGAGGAGGCCGGGGTCGAAGGGATGGGCGCCGGGCACCGAGCACTCCGGGTCGGGACAGCCGCAGCGGGCACGCCCCTGCGGGTCGGCCGCCACACCCGGGAGTACGGGCCACCGCCATGCGTCCGCGAACGTCAGGGCCGCGCCGAGCATCTCGGCCCTCCCGTCGGCTCGCCTGGACAGGAGCCTGCGTCGCCTTCCGAGGATCTCGCGCATGAGCGCTCGTTCCTTTCCGTTGCACGCCTGGCAACACCGAGGATCACATCACACCATGTGTCGATCACTTCACTGTGCGTACCTGCTGGCGCATCACACCCCTGCTGGAGGCAAGGGGAACCCCTCTGGGCCGAGCATGTGGCTGTGTCCGCGCCCATACCGCGTCCGTTCACAGCATGGGCATGGCGTGGGGTGGCGGCGCCTGGCGTTTTACGTCCCGCGATTTCCTAGCCGCCTCCGCCACGGGAGGATGGGGCACGGTCGTCGGTGGTTAAGACGCCCGGGTCCGTCGCCAGGTTCCGGGCGGATCTCAACCACCCCTGGCCTTCACCGAGTACGTACCCATCACGACCGCTGTGACGCTCCGTCGAACGAGGCCAGTCGACCTCAATAAGCCGTTGCCCGAGTCAGTTTTAAGCCAATTTTGATTTCCCGCAAGGGTTACCACCGGTCTCACGGACACCAGGAATCCCGGCAGGACAATGCTGGACATCCCCTCACGAGTACGTGTACATGTGGAGACACCGCTAGCGGCGCAGAACGACATGGGGGTTTGCGATGCTATTGAGCAATACGCACCGGTCGGAAAGCCGGTCGTCATGAACGCCCCTCACCTTCCGAAAGTGGCCGGAATCGATTCAACGGTTCCTTCGCCCGCACACACTGTCGCGCCGACGCCCGCGCCCGCGGACGCCTCCTCGGCCGCCCCGCCGGCCGGCCCCGGAGCCGCGCTCCAGGACCGCCTCGCGGGCTGGGTCTCGGACCTCACCACGCTCCACGAACTCACGGAGCGGCTCGCGCGCACCGCGACACTGAGCGACGCCCTGCAGGAACTGCTGCGCGCCGGAGCCGCCCTCGTCGGTGCCCGGCGCGGTCTGGTCGTCATGGAACCCGGCGACGGGCTGGGCCCGGACACCACGATCGGACTCGGCCTCGCCCGGGCCGACCTCGGCCACATCGAGACGGTGCCGCGCAGCTCCATGTCGTACGGCAGGATCCTGGACGGACTGCCCGGCGGCGAGGGCGAGATCACCGAGCCGGACCTCCTCTCGGAGGACGGGCTCGACCCGCGCCACCGCGAGGTCGCCGCCCGGCTCGGCTACGCCGCCAGCTACGCGCTGCCGCTGGCGACCGAGGCCGCCGGCCGCCTCGGCGCCGCCGTGTGGCTCTACGACGAACCCGCCGAGCCGGTCGAGCGCCAGCGCCATCTCGTCGGCCTCTACACCCGCTACGCCACGGAACACCTGGCCCGGCTGGTGGAACTCGAACGCGCGCGGGCCCGCGTCACGACGATCTCCGAGGAGCTGCTGCCCGCACGGCTGCCCCGAGTCGTCGGTGTCCAGCTCGCCGCCCGGCACCGCACCGGCCCGCGCGGCGGCGGCGACTGGTACGACGCACTGCCGCTGCCCGACGCCGCGCTCGGCCTCGCGGTCGGCTCCGTCACCGGCTCGGGTCCCAGCGCCGTCGCCGCCATGGGCCGGCTGCGCGCCTCCCTGCGCGCCTACGCCGTCATGGAGGGCGAGGACCCGGTCGCCGTGCTCTCCGACCTCGAACTGCTGCTGCGGCTGACCGAACCCGCGCGCTGCGCCACCGCCCTGTTCGCCTACTGCGAGCCCGCCCTGCGCAAGATCACGCTCGCCGGCGCCGGACACAGCCCGCCCCTGGTGATCGGCCCCCGGCGCACCGAGTTCGTGGAGACCTCCCTGTCCGCTCCGCTCGGCATGCTCGCCTGCTGGGAGGCGCCGAGCGTCGAGCTGACCGCCGAGCCCGGCGAGACCGTCCTGCTCTACACCGACGGTCTGCTGCACCGCACCGGCGATCCGATGGACCGCGCCTTCGCCCGGCTGCACGCCGCGGCGGCGAGCGTCCCCAGGGCGCTGCGCGAGGACCCCGGCGCGATCGCCGACCACGTGCTGCGCGGTGTCCTGCCGGACGGCCTGGACGAGGCGGACAGCGACGAGGACGTCGTCCTGCTGGCGGCCCGCTTCGAGTGAGAGGGCTCTCACCCGGTGTAATAGGTCTTCCGGCCCTGGGCCCCCTTCAGTACGACCGTACGATGGGGGAGGTCCAGAGTCGTATCAAGGAGGCAGACCGTGTCGGAGGCGCTCACCCCGGAGACCCCGGAAGCCGTACTCGACGAAGCCGCTGACGAAGCGGGCGAGGAAGAGCCCATCAAGCAGCGCAAGAACGGCCTGTACCCGGGCGTGTCCGACGAGCTCGCCGCGAGCATGAAGTCCGGCTGGGCCGACACCGAGCTGCGCGGCCTCGAGCCCGTCGCCCAGGCCGGCTACACCGCGGCCCGCCGCGCCGCGCTGTCCGCGCGCTTCCCGGGCGAGCGCCTGGTGATCCCGGCGGGCAACCTGAAGACCCGCTCGAACGACACGGAATACCCCTTCCGTGCCTCGGTCGAGTACGCCTACCTCACCGGCAACCTCACCGAGGACGGCGTCCTCGTGCTGGAGCCCGCCACCGAGGGCCACAAGGCGACGATCTACCTGCTGCCGCGCTCCAACCGCGAGAACGGCGAGTTCTGGCTGTCCGGGCAGGGCGAGCTGTGGGTCGGCCGCCGCCACTCCCTGGCCGAGGCCGAGCAGCTGTACGGCATCCCCGCCTCGGACGTCCGCGAGCTGCCCGCCGCGCTGAAGGAGGCCACCGGTCCGGTCCGTGTCGTGCGCGGCTACGACGCGGAGATCGAGGCCGCGCTGACCGACAAGGTCACCCGCGAGCGCGACGACGAGCTGCGCGTCTTCCTCTCCGAGGCACGGCTCGTCAAGGACGAGTTCGAGGCCGGCGAGCTGCAGAAGGCCGTCGACTCCACCGTGCGCGGCTTCGAGGACGTGGTGAAGGTCCTCGACAAGGCCGAGGCCACCAGCGAGCGCTACATCGAGGGCACCTTCTTCCTGCGCGCGCGGGTCGAGGGCAACGACATCGGCTACGGCTCGATCTGCGCCGCCGGCCCGCACGCGTGCACGCTGCACTGGGTGCGCAACGACGGCCCGGTCCGCTCCGGCGATCTGCTGCTGCTGGACGCGGGCGTGGAGACCCACACCCTCTACACCGCCGACGTCACCCGCACGCTGCCCGTCAACGGCACGTACACGGAGATCCAGAAGAAGATCTACGACGCGGTGTACGACGCCCAGGAGGCCGGCATCGCGGCCGTCCGTCCCGGCGCCAAGTACCGCGACTTCCACGACGCCGCGCAGCACGTGCTGGCCGAGCGGCTCGTCGAGTGGGGTCTTCTCGAAGGCCCGGTCGAGCGGGTCCTGGAGCTCGGTCTCCAGCGCCGCTGGACCCTGCACGGCACCGGCCACATGCTCGGCATGGACGTCCACGACTGCGCCGCCGCGCGCACCGAGACGTACGTCGAGGGCACGCTGGAGCCGGGCATGTGCCTGACCGTCGAGCCGGGCCTGTACTTCCAGGCGGACGATCTGACCGTGCCCGAGGAGTACCGCGGCATCGGCGTCCGCATCGAGGACGACCTCCTCGTCACCGAGGACGGCAACCGCAACCTCTCGGCCGGCCTGCCGCGCCGCTCGGACGAGGTCGAGGCCTGGATGGCGTCCCTCAAGGGCTGACGCGGGGCCCGCGAGGGCCGACACGCGACCGACGGCCGGGTTCCCTTCGGGGCCCGGCCGTCGGTGTGTCCGGGGACAGTGGCGGGTGGGGACATCGGTGTGCCCGGGGACGCCAAGCCCGGCAGGGTGTTGGGGCCCGCCTCAGGGGAGCCCCGGGAAACGGTGCCCGGGTCGGCGGGGAGATCCGGTCGGTGGCGGGCCGGCTCGGTGGGCCGTCAGGCGGGGGCGAGTGGGAGTGCGTCCACGAACAGCGCGCCCGCGAGCAGCGCCCCGCTGCCTCCGGGGCTCCAGCCGCGTGCGTGCAGATCGTCGTCCAGGGCGTCGAGGCCCGCACGCCCCTCCGGGGTGGCCGTGCCCCCCGCTTCGAGCACGCCCCGGGCGCCGGCCTGGACATGGCGCAGACCGTGAGGTCCGGCCGTGTACAGCAACTCGGTGTCCTGGAGCGTGGACATGACGGTCAGCAGGGCGTCGAGGCGGGCGCTGGGCTCGGGCGCCCCGGCCGAGCGGGCGGTCGCGAGCGCCTCCAACGCCCGCCGCACGTGCGGGAATCCGGCCCGCGCCTCACCGCGCGCGCCGGCCGCTCCGTACTGCGCGGAGACGGACGAGCCGCGGGAGGGCCGGCGCGGTGCCCGCCGGTCGGTGTGCGCGGCGATGCTCTTGGCGGTCGCGGTGACCTCGCTGCCGTGCGCCCCCGGGTCGAGTGCCGCCGCGGCGACCAGCAGCCCGAGGGCCCACAGGGCACCCCGGTGGCCGCCGCCGGTCAGGGCCACCGAGTGTTCGGTGCACCGGCCGATCGCGCCCAGTTCCGCGCGGAGTTCGGGTGTGGCCCGGCCGGTGCGGCGGGCGGCGGCGGCCATGGCCGCGAGGCCGGGGGCCAGTGCCCTGGCCGACCAGCGCAGCGAACACAGGTCCCGCCAGCTGGCCCGGGCACGCAGGTCACGAGGGTCCGGCAGCCCGGGTTTGGGGGTCAGCTCCAGCTGTCCGGTCAGCGCGGCCACGGCGGCCCCTGCCAGCGCCCGGTCGTCCTCGCGGCTGCTCATCGACGTACCCCTTCTCCCGAGGACGCCGGCGGGTGCGGGCACCGGAACCGGCTGCGGCCCTGTGCGAAGGGAACCTAGACGCGGCAGCCGTCAGGAACCTGGGCGGAGCCTGTCGCCGGGCTGTGAACCGGGGCGGGTCAGGACCGGGCAGGACCGGGCGGCACCCGTCGTACGGCCCGTCAGGCGGGAAGCGGCGTCCGGCCCATCAGGCGGGAAGCAGTGTGGGGACCGTCTTCCACTTGAGGATCTTGTCGAAGCTCACCACCGCGCCGCCGCGCCCCGGCCTGTTGCCGATGTGGACGTGGTCGGCGAGTTCACGGATCAGGCACAGGCCCCGCCCGTGCTCCGCGTCCTCGCCGGCCTGGCGCAGCGGGGGGCGGGCGCCGCCCGCCGGGAATCCGGGGCCGAAGTCGGTGACCTCGATGCGGCACTGGTCGCCGTCGAGATAGGCGGTCACCCGGTACGCCTCGCAGTCGGGGTCCCGTACGCCGTCCCCGCCGTGCTCGACGGCGTTGGCGCATGCCTCGGTGAGGGCGACCGAGAGGTCGTAGGAGATGTCCGGGTCGACGCCCGCGCTCTCCATCGTGCCGAGCAGCAGGCGCCTGGCGAGCGGAACACTCGCAGCCTCGCGCCGCAGATGGAGTGACCACCAGATGCTCATGCTCCAGCCTCCCGGCCGCGGCTCGACATACCGTTACGTATTGCCGCAACCACCCGTGCGCAATCGCATACGCGACGTGATGCCGCCCATACGGCCGACGCGCTCCCCCGGGGACGCGGTGTATGCGCGAGCGATCAAGCCTCCGACGAGGGCCGTTCGGCGGTATTCCGTTCGGCGTACTCCGGGCGGTGGACGGACCGGTCACAAGCCGTCAATCGGACCTGCCGCACGGGGTGTGGGGGCCCAGTGCGATGATGAGCCCGCCATGACTGCCCCCCACCAGCGTTCGGCGCACTCCGGAGCGGGCCTCCGGACCCTGAGGGCCGCGGTGTTCGCCGCGGTCTGCGTCGTGCTGGCCGCGGCCGGTCACGGAATCGCCTCCTGCACCACCGTCCCGCTGTGGACGCTGGGCGCGGGCTTCCTCGCGGTCTTCGCCGTCGCCGCGTCGCTGGCCGGCCGCGAACGCGCCCTGCCGGGCATCGTGGTGCTGCTCGCGCTCGGCCAGACGGTGCTGCACACGCTCTTCGGACTCGGTCTGGGGACCCGTACGGCGGCCACCGGCTCCATGGGTGCGATGGCGCCGGGGACGACGATGCCCGACGCCCTGCTCGTGGAGCGCGCCGCGCGTCTGGTGTGCGGTACGGCCGCGGCGGCGATCAGCCCCGCGCAGGCCATGAAGATCCTCACCGACGCGCGGATCGACACGTCGATGGCGGGGATGACGGGCATGACGTCGTCCATGCGCCATGGCGCGGACGCCCTGCCCACCGCGGGCGGCTCCGCGATGCCGGTGCTGCCCTCCGTTTCGATGCTGCTCGGCCACGTGCTCGCGGCCGTCGCCGCGGGATGGGTGCTGCGCCACGGCGATCTGGCCCTGCTGCGGCTCATGCGGCTGTCGGCGCAGGGAGTCACGGAAGCGGCGCTCGTCCGCTCGCTGCGCGCCGCGCTCACCCTCGTACGCGCCCTGCGTACGGGACTTCCCGGGGCGCCCGAGATCGCGCGCACTCCGCGCACCGCGCTCCTCGCGCCCCTCGCCCCCCGGACGACGGCGCTCCAGCACACCGTCGTCCGCCGCGGGCCGCCCGCCTCCACCGCGTTCGCCCTCGTCGCCTGACACGACGCGCCGCCGCACGGAAATCCACGGAACGCCCCGGGTCCCCGGAGTCCTCGCTCGCACGGACTCCACCGGCCCCGGTGGCTTCACGGGCCTTCCCGAAGGGGACGCGGTCGTGCCGCACACGCGCCTGCCCGCCGGGACTCCCCCGGGCACCGTCTCGCCCCGTCCACGGGACGCCGAGACGCACGCGCGTCCCCTTCGTCACCGGACTGAATGTGGAGTGTTTCCTTCCATGAAGGCTTCTCGTCTCGCCGCCGCCGGCACCGTCGCCGCCACGGCCGTTCTCGCCCTGTCCGCCCCCGCGTTCGCGCACGTCAGCGTGCAGCCCGAGGGCGCGGCCGCCAAGGGCGGCTACGCGGTCGTCGACTTCAAGGTGCCCAACGAGCGCGACAACGCCTCGACCACCCAGGTCGAGGTGAACCTCCCTCTCGACCACCCGCTCGCCTCCGTCATGCCGCAGCCGCTCGAGGGCTGGACCGTGAAGGTCACCAAGTCCAAGCTCGACAAGCCGGTCACCGCGCACGGCGAGAAGATCGGCGAAGCCGTCACCAAGGTGACCTGGACCGCCGACGGCAAGGGCATCGAGCCGGGCTTCTTCCAGAAGTTCCCGCTCTCCATCGGCGCGCTGCCCGAGGACACCGACTCCCTCGTCTTCAAGGCCGTCCAGACGTACTCCGACAAGGAGGTCGTCCGCTGGATCGAGCCGCAGAAGGAGGGCGCCGAGGAGCCCGAGCACCCGGCCCCGACGCTCGTGCTCACGGCCGCCGCCGAGGGAGGACACCACGGAGCAGCCGCCGCGGAGGACACCCACGCGGAGAAGACCGCCGAGCACACCGAGACGGCCTCCGCCGCGGACGGCAGCGACACCACCGCGCGTGTCCTCGGCGTCGTGGGCATCCTCGTCGGCCTGGCCGGCGTGGCCTACGGCGTCCTGGCCGGACGCCGGCGCACGACCGCCTGAGGCGCAGGCACACCGCTGAGGTACCGCTGAGGTACTGAGACACACACGCTCCCGGCAGGTACCGGAGGGTCGCGGACGCGGCTCCCCGGACCGGTCCGGGGCCGGTCCCGCACCGGCCCCGGACCGCGTCCGACGAGGCTCATCGGCCCCGTCCGGCCCCCGGTGCCCGCCGGAGCGCTCACATCTGGGACATTTTTCTATGCGCAAGAAGACGTACGCCGCGGCCGCGCTGCTCGCCGCCGCCGCCCTGACCCTCTCCGCCTGCGGCAGCGAGACCGGGAGCGGGACGCCGGTCGCCGACGTGTCGGCCGCGGCCGGCGCGGCCAAGGCAGCCACGGTCCTCGACAACCCCTTCACCAAGCCGGACCTCGTCCTCACCGACACGGCCGGCAAGAAGTACGACCTGCGCGCGGAGACCAAGGGCAGGCCGACCCTCGTCTACTTCGGCTACACCCACTGCCCCGACGTCTGCCCCCTGACGATGAACAACCTGGCCGTCGCCAAGAAGCAGCTGCCGAAGGCCGAGCAGGACAAGCTGCGCGTCGTGTTCGTCACCACCGACCCGGCCCGCGACACCCCCGCCGCGCTCGGCGCCTGGCTCAAGGGCATCGACTCCGACTTCGTCGGCCTCACCGGTGACTTCGCCGCCATCCAGGCCGGCGCCCGCAGCCTCGGCATCACCATCGAGCCGACGACCAAGGACAAGAACGGCAAGACCGTCTCCGTCCACGGCACCCAGGTCATCGCCTTCTCCCCGAAGACCGACGCGGGCTACGTGCTCTACGGCGAGAGCGCCACCGTCGGCGACTACACCAAGGACCTCCCCAAGATCGTCGAGGGCAGGACCCCGTGAGCCGCCGCACGGGCCGCGCGGGACTCCTCACCGCCTGCTCCCTCGTCCTGGCCGCCGCGGGCACCCTCACGGCCTGCGGCGACGGCGGCTCCCCGTCGTCCCCGGCCGCCCCCGAACTCAAGGTCACCGGCGCCTACATGCCCGCCCCGAGCATGGCCACGATGGCCGCCGGCTTCTTCACCGTCACCAACTCCGGCGGCGCCGACACCCTCACCTCGGTCACCAGCGGCCTCGCGGACGACGTGACGATGCACGCGACCGTGGACGGCGCGATGGAGGAGCGGACGTCCTTCGCCGTCCCCGCCGACGGCACCCTCACCTTCGCCAGCGGCGGCAACCACCTCATGTTCGAAAAGCTCACCCACAAGCCCGGACAGGGCGAGAAGGTGTCCGTGGAACTGCACTTCGCCAAGTCCGGCACGGTCAGGATCTCCATGCCCGTGAAGCCCGCGACCTACGACCCGAAGACCGGACGCTGAGGGAGGCATCACCGTGACACCGACCATCGCTCCCCGCCTCAGGACCCTCCTGCTGCTGTTCCTCGCCGTCACCGGCGCGCTCCTCGCGGGCGCCGCGCCCGCCTCCGCGCACGCCGCGCTGACCGGGAGCAACCCGACGCAGGGATCGGTGGTCGGCAAGGCACCCGAACAGGTCTCGCTCACCTTCTCCGAACAGGTCTCGCTGAACGACGACTCGCTCCAGGTCCTCGACCCCAAGGGCGGGCGGGTCGACGCCGGCGGCGCGAGCGACCTGGGCGGCGACACCTACGGACTGAAGCTGCGCCCCGGGCTGCCCGACGGCACCTACACCGTCACCTACCAGGTGGTTTCCGCGGACAGCCACCCCGTCGCGGGCGCCTTCACCTTCTCCATCGGCGCCCCCTCGGGGACCTCCGTCGCCCTGTCCGGCCAGGCGGCGGGCGGCGGCGTGGTCGGCTTCCTCTACGGAGCCGGGCGGTACTTCTCCTACGCGGGCTTCATCGTGCTCGTCGGCGGCGCCGCCTTCGTCCTGGCCTGCTGGCAGCGGGGCGCCGGCATTCGGCCCCTCCAGCGCCTCGTCGTCGGCGGCTGGCTCACGCTGACCGCCGCCACCCTCGCCCTGCTGCTCCTGCGCGGCTCGTACGTGGGCTCCGGCAAGGTCGGCGACATCTTCGACCTGAACCTGCTCGGCGAGGTGCTGCAGACCAAGTCGGGCGCCGCCCTGGTGTCGAGGCTGCTGCTGCTCGCCGCGGCGGCGCTGTTCATCGCCGTGCTCTTCGGCGCGTACGCCCGGCGCGACGAGGACGAGCGGGAGGCCGGAAGCCCGGAGACGGGCGCCGAGGACGAGATCACGGAAGCCGGGGTCGCGGAGGCCGAGGTCACGGCCGCTCAGGGCCCCGGCGCCGAGGACGGCTCCGAGGCCGCTCACCTGGCCGCGGAGAAGAACGACCTCACCTTCGGACTCGCCGTCGGCGGAGCCGTCGTCGCGGCCGGTCTCGCCGCCACCTGGGCCATGGCCGAGCACGCCTCGACCGGCCTCCAGCCCGGCATCGCGATGCCCGTCGACGTCCTGCACCTGCTGGCCGTCGCCACCTGGCTCGGCGGTCTGGCCGCCCTCGTGACGGCCCTGTTCCGGGCTCCCGCGGACACCCCGATCGAGGCGAGCGCCGTACGCCGGTTCTCCCGCCTCGCTTTCGGCTCCGTCCTCGTCCTGGTCGGGACCGGGATCTACCAGTCCTGGCGCCAGCTCGGCTCCTGGTCCGCGCTCACCGGCACCTCGTACGGCCGGCTGCTGCTCGTCAAGATCGGCCTGGTGGCCGTCCTCGTGGGCATCGCGTGGATCTCCCGGCGCTGGACGGGCCGGCTGGCCGAGACCGCCGCTCCCGAAGCCGCCGTCGTCGTGGAGCAGCGCTCCGCGGTGCGGACACCCGCCACCGTCCCGGCCGACTCCCGACGCGCCGCCCAGCTCGCCCGGCAGCAGGCCGCCCTGGACTCCACCCGCGACAAGCGGGTCCGTGACGCCGACCCGCACCGCTCGGGCCTGCGGCGCTCGGTACTCGCCGAGGCCGGGGTCGCCGTCGTGCTGCTCGCGGTCACCACCGCGCTGACGGCCACCGAACCGGGACGCACCGCGGAGGCCGCCCGGCAGGCCACCGCGGCCGCCTCGCAGCGCTCCGGCCCGCTGTCCCTCAAGATGCCGTTCGACACCGGCGGCGAGGACGGCAAGGGCACGGTGGAGGTCACCCTCGACCCGGCCCGTGTCGGCGGCAACCAGATGCACGTGTTCGTCCTCCGGCCCAACGGCAAGGCCTTCGACGTCCCCGAGGTCAAGGTCGCCTTCACCCTCACCGCGAAGAACGTCGGACCGCTGCCCGTGACCCCCGACCGGGTCGCCACGGGGCACTGGGCGGCGAGCGGTGTGCAGATCCCCATGGCGGGCCAGTGGAAGATCGCGGTGACCGTGCGCACCTCCGACATCGACCAGGCCACCGTGTACAAGAACGCGCAGATCGGCTGAACCTGACCATGGCTGACCAGTCCACCCCCGGGACCTCCGCCCCCACCGCCCGGCAGGCGGCGCCCTCCGGCCCCGCTTCGCCCGAGGACACCCCGACGGGCGTCATGAGCCGGCGCCGGCTGCTCGGCACCGCCGGCGCCACCGGGCTCGTCCTCGGAGCGGCCGGCGCCGCCGTCGGGTACACCGCGGCCCCCGCTCCGGAGAAGACCGTGCCGCTGAACTCGGTCGGCGCGGACATGGCGATGTTTCACGGGAAACATCAGCCGGGCATCACCGACGCCCTCCAGGCCTGCGGCCACCTCGTCGCCTTCGACCTGACGGCGGGCTCGGGCCGCAGGGAGGCCGCCGCACTGCTGCGCCGCTGGTCGGCGACCGCCCGGCGGCTCATGGCGGGCGAGGCCGCGGACCACGGCGACACCGGTGTGGCGCGGGACGCCGGCCCCTCGTCCCTGACCATGACCTTCGGCTTCGGACACAGCTTCTTCGCCCGCACGGGCCTGGAGAAGCAGCGCCCCGCCGCCCTGGACCCGCTGCCCGACTTCTCCTCCGACCGCCTCGACAAGGCCCGTTCCAACGGCGACCTGTGGGTGCAGATCGGAGCGAACGACGCCCTCGTCGCCTTCCACGCTCTGCGCGCGGTCCAGAAGGACGCCGGTTCCGCCGCGCGGGTGCGCTGGCAGATGAACGGCTTCAACCGGTCACCGGGTGCCACCGCCGCGCCGATGACCGCCCGCAATCTGATGGGCCAGATCGACGGCACCCGCAATCCGAAGCCGTCCGAGCCCGACTTCGACGGACGGATCTTCGTCCCCTCCTCCGGCACCCCGGAATGGATGGCGAACGGCTCCTACGCCGTCGTCCGCCGGATCCGCATGCTGCTCGACGACTGGGAGAAGCTCTCGGGCACGGCCCAGGAGGACGTCATCGGGCGGAGGAAGTCCACCGGCGCACCGCTCAGCGGCGGCACCGAGACCACCGCGATGGACCTGGACAAGACCGACGCCGACGGCAACCTGGCCGTACCGATCAACGCGCACGCCCGGATCACGCGGCCCGACCAGAACGGCGGGGCCGCGATGCTGCGCCGTCCGTTCTCCTTCCACGACGGCATCGGCACCGACGGCACGCCCGACGCCGGTCTGCTCTTCGTGTGCTGGCAGGCCGATCCCGTCCGCGGCTTCGTCCCCGTCCAGCGCAAGCTCGACCGCGGCGACGCGCTCTCGCAGTACATCCGCCACGAGTCGAGCGGCCTCTTCGCGGTGCCGGGCGGCGCCGGGGAGGGCGAGTACGTGGGGCAGCGACTGCTGGAGGGCTGACGGGCTCCCGCCCCCCTGAACGCCGGCCGCCCGCCCCTGTGGGCGCCGGCCGGTACCGCGTCCCGTACCGCAGTACCGGACCCCGTACCCGGCGCGGCGACCGGGATCCGCAGGCGTCGGACGCTTCGGGCGGGGCCCATTAGGGTGACGGTATGTCGGCGACGCGCTACACCTATCTGGGCCCCGAGGGTACGTTCACCGAGGCCGCCCTTCGCACGCTTCCCGAGGCCGCGACGCGGGAGCTGGTCCCCATGGTGTCCGTCCCGGCCGCGCTCGACGCGGTACGCGGCGGCCAGGCCGCGGGCGCGCTCGTGCCGATCGAGAACTCCGTCGAGGGCGGTGTCACCGCCACCCTCGACGAACTCGCCAAGGGCGACCCGCTGATGATCTACCGCGAGGTCGTGCTGCCGATCGCCTTCGCCCTGCTGGTCAGGCCCGGCACCGCGCTGAAGGACGTCAAGACGGTCACCGGGCACCCGGTCGCCCAGCCCCAGGTGCGCAACTGGCTGGCCGCGCATCTGCCGGACGCCTTGTGGGAGTCGGCCGCCTCGAACGCGGACGGCGCCCGGCTGGTCCAGGAGGGCCGATACGACGCGGCCTTCGCGGGCGAGTTCGCCGCGGCCACGTACGGCCTCGAGCCGCTGGTGACCGAGATCCACGACGCGGCGAACGCCGAGACCCGGTTCGTGCTGGTCGGCCGCCCGGCCCGGCCCGCCGCGCCCACCGGCGCCGACAAGACGTCCGTGGTCATCTGGCTCGGCGACGACCACCCCGGCGCGCTGCTGGAACTGCTCCAGGAATTCGCTGTGCGCGGCGTCAACCTGATGCGGATCGAATCCCGCCCGACCGGCCGGGGCATCGGCAATTACTGCTTCTCGGTGGACGCAGAGGGACACATCACCGACCGCCGGGTGGGCGAGGCCCTGATGGGTCTCAAGCGGATCTGCCCCCAGGTGCGCTTTCTCGGTTCCTATCCGCGGGCCGGCGTCGCCCCCGAGGACGTGGGCACGCTGCGGCCCGGAACCTCAGACGACGAGTTCTCCGCCGCGTCGGACTGGCTGGCGCGCTGCGCCGACGGCCGGTTCTGAGCGGCGGACCCCACCCGCCGGAGCGTTTCCCCCAGGCCCCGCCTGCCGATTCCTGTCATCCACAAAGTTATCCACAGGTGCGCTTCTCGACCTGGGGACAAGTCGACAACGAAGCACTACATGGTCGACAAATCGGCTACTCGACCCAAGTCCGTCCACACCCTCGCACGTCCCTCTTCGTCTACCCTTTTCCATTGATCAACCCTATGGAGGGAATCATTTACACCCGAAAGTGAGCGTACGGAGGGTTTGGGCCGGGAATTCTTCAGCCGCCACAACGGGATCGGAATGATCAATTCCGACATCCACAGATCTTCCACACACCCTGTGGATAACTGAGGCGGAGCCTTCACTCCTGTGGACAACTCGCCGCGCAAGTGCCGCCCCCCGCAAGCAAATCCGGTCAACCGGTGAAGCGGCGCCTGCCCCGTTCCAGGGAGCGGGCTCCTTTTCCTTGACGCCCTCCGGCGATCAGCCGAAGACGCTTCCCGGTGATCAAGTGATGACGCTTCCCTACGATCAAGGGATCCGGTCCGGCATTTCACTCATACCGTGACAGCGGTCACGCTCTGGAATATCGGTTCGTTGACGCGAAGCCCGCACCGGTAGCCTTGAGGGGTGATTGACCTTCGCCTGCTCCGTGAGGACCCCGACCGTGTTCGCGCCTCCCAGCGCGCCCGTGGAGAGGACGTCGCGCTCGTCGACTCCCTCCTCTCCGCCGACGAACGGCGCAGGTCCTCCGGCGTCCGCTTCGACGAGCTGCGTTCCGAGCAGAAGTCGCTCGGCAAGCTGATCCCCAAGGCCACCCCGGACGAGCGCGCCGAGCTGCTGAAGCAGGCCGAGCAGCTCAAGACCGACGTCAAGGCCGCCGAGGCCGACCAGAACGAGGCGGACGAGGAGACCAAGCGGCTCCTCCTCCAGCTCGGCAACCTGGTGCACCCCGACGTCCCGGTCGGCGGCGAGGAGGACTTCGTCGTCCTGGAGACGCACGGGACCATCCGTGACTTCGCCGCCGAGGGCTTCGAGCCCAAGGACCACCTGGAACTCGGCGAGGCCCTGGGCGCGATCGACGTCGAGCGGGGCGCCAAGGTGTCCGGCTCGCGCTTCTACTACCTGACCGGTGTGGGCGCGCTCCTGGAGCTCGCCCTCGTCAACGCGGCGATCGCGCAGGCCACGGAGGCCGGCTTCACGCCGATGCTGACCCCGGCGCTGGTCCGCCCGCGCGCCATGGAGGGCACCGGCTTCCTCGGCCAGGCCGCGGAGAACGTGTACCACCTGGAGAAGGACGACTACTACCTGGTCGGCACCTCCGAGGTCCCGCTCGCCGCGTACCACATGGACGAGATCATCGACGCGGACAAGCTGCCGCTGCGCTACGCCGGTTTCTCGCCGTGCTTCCGCCGCGAGGCCGGCACCTACGGCAAGGACACCCGCGGCATCTTCCGTGTGCACCAGTTCGACAAGGTCGAGATGTTCTCGTACGTCGACCCGGAGGACGCGGAGAACGAGCACCAGCGGCTCCTCGAGTGGGAGAAGCAGTGGCTCTCCGGCCTCGAGCTGCCCTTCCAGGTGATCGACGTGGCCAGCGGCGACCTGGGCGCCTCGGCGTCCCGCAAGTTCGACTGCGAGGCGTGGATCCCGACCCAGGGCAAGTACCGCGAGCTGACCTCGGCCTCGAACTGCAACGGCTTCCAGGCTCGCCGCCTGTCCGTCCGGATGCGCGACGGCAAGAAGGTCCAGCCGCTCGCCACGCTGAACGGCACGCTGTGCGCCGTCCCGCGGACGATCGTCGCGATCCTGGAGAACCACCAGCTCGCCGACGGTTCGGTGCGGGTGCCCGAGCTGCTGCGGCCCTACCTGGGCGGCCGTGAGGTTCTGGAGCCGATCTCCAAGTGACCAGCTCCACCGGTTCGGCAGGGACGTCCGGGGCCACCGGGCCCGGGACGTTCCCGTACAGGCTCGTCGCGACCGACCTCGACGGGACGCTGCTGCGTCCCGACGAGACGGTCTCGGCGCGCACACGTGAGGCGCTCGCGGCGGTCACCGAGGCGGGCGCGGCCCACATCGTCGTGACCGGTCGCGCGGTGCCCTGGACGCGACACGTCCTCGACGAGCTCGGCTACCGCGGTCTGGCCGTGTGCGGTCAGGGCGCGCAGGTCTACGACGCGGGGGACCACCGGCTGCTCACGTCCGTGACGCTGGACCGGCAGCTGGCCGGTCTGGCGCTCGCCAAGATCGAGGCGGAGGTCGGCCCGCTGCTGCTGGCCGCGAGCCGCGACGGGCTCGACGGCGAGGTGCTGGTGGGACCCGGCTACCGCCGGCTGGAGGGCGCGCTGCCGGTCGTACCGCTCAGGGACGCGGCGGACCTGTGGTCGGCTCCGCTGAACAAGGTGTACGTCCAGCACCCGACGCTCTCGGACGACGAGCTCGCGGCGGTGGCCGTGAAGGTCGCGGGCGGACTCGTCGGGGTCACGATGGCGGGTCCCGGGATCGTGGAGCTGCTGCCGCTCGGGCTGACCAAGGCGACGGGGCTGTCGCTGGCGGCCCGGCGTCTGGGCCTGAAGGCGGCCGACACCATCGCCTTCGGCGACATGCCGAACGACGTGCCGATGTTCGCCTGGGCGGCGCACTCGGTGGCCATGGCCAACGCCCATGACGACCTCAAGGCGATCGCGGACGAGGTGACGTCCTCGAACGAGGAGGACGGCATCGCGGTTGTCCTGGAGCGGTTGCTGACGCGGTCGTAGGGGCCGGGGCGCGGTGCCGCTCGGCCGTTGCGTCCAGCGGCGGCTGTGTCACACGGCGACCGATGGTGTCGCGCGGCCGCCGTATTGTGCGGCGACCGTCTCGCGTCGTCGCCGTCTCACGCGATCACCGCCCAGTGCGGCAGGCCATCGCGCGACCGCGCGTGTCATGCGGCGGCCGTCGTGTCGCGGCCATCGTGGGCTGTGTCGCTGTGTCGCTGTGTCGTGCGGAGGATGCGCGGATCGAACGCGCGCGGGGTTTCACCCCCGACCACGGCTTAGCAAGCCGGTGCCTTTCCACTCGGCCAATCCTCCGGGTGGGCGGCCCGCGCGGTGACGCGCGCTCGAAGCGGCCGCCCCGGGCAACTCCCCTGCGAGCGGGTTCGACGGAGGGTAACTACTCCGGAACCCGCAGAGGGCTGCCCTGCCGGGAGCTCGACGAACTCTTCCCGTTGGACATCGTCGCGCTCCTCTCCCGGTTCATGGCGCCGGCGCTTCGCGGCGGCGGGTACACAACCACTCTGCCCGTGGGCCGACTTGGGCGCCACTGATTAAATGCCGCCCCGGCCGGGGTTCACCTGCCGCGCCATCTGCGCCGGCGGCTCCTGCTGAAGAACCATCCGGCGGGCGGTTCGTCGGAGCGCCAGGGCTGCGGATCGGGTCCGCCCTCGCGCCAGCGGGCGGCGAGCATCCGCGCGCGGGCCGACGGTTCGTTGGTCTCCGCGGAGCGTATGAAGTCCTCGTCGAGCACGAGGTCGTCCCACGGCTCCCCCGCCGCGTCGCGCGGCCCGTCGCCGAAGCCGTCCGTGGTCCGGTCCCGGCGCTCGTCTCCTGGTTCCTCGGTCGTCATCCCCGTTCCTCCCGGCCGTGCGTCCCGTTCGGTCAGTGTGCCCGGGCGGGGGTGAAGCCTCTGTCAGAAGCAGCTGTCAAAAGCTGCGGTCAGAAACTGCTGTCGAAAGCCGCCGCCGGAAGAAGCCGCTGTCCGAGGCGGCTGTCGGAAACCGCCGCAAGCGAAAAGGGCTCCCCGCGCGCGCCGCCCACCAGTCGGCACGCGCACGGGGAGCCCTGGTTCACTCCTCGCCGGCCAGCGTCAGCGACCGCAGCCGCTGTCCCGCGTACCAGGTGGCGAGGACGGTGACCACGGTCAGCAGGACCGTGGCCGTCGTCAGGCTCACGTCCGAGGTGACGAGGTCGCCGCCGGTCACCTTGTGGCCCACGGCGAGCGCCCACTGCTGGACGCTGAGCGTGCGGGCCCCGGAGACCAGGGAGCCGAACAGGGCTTCCCAGACGAGGGCGTAGACGAGTCCGAAGACCACCGCGTGCCGGGTCACGGTCCCGAGGAGCAGGAACATCGCGGCGTAGGCGATCGAGGCGACGAGGGCGGCCACGGTGTAGGCGACGGCGATCTGCTGGCCGTTGCCATTGAGGATCATGCCCGCGATGAAGGTCGGCACGGCGGAGAAGGCCATGGTGACGGCGATCGCGACGATCAGCTTGGTGAAGATGATCGTGGGCCGCTTCAGGGGCTTGGCCAGCAGGTACACCACCGAGCCGTCGTCGATCTCGGGTCCGATCGCGCCCGTGCCGGCGATGACGCCGATGATCGGGACCATGGTGGCGAGCGCGAACCCGCCGAGCAGGTCCGAGGCGACCTGGTCGTCGGCTCCGGAGAAGCTCCGGACGGCCAGCGAGAGCACGATCAGCAGGACGGGCAGGACGCCGAGGATGAGGGCCCGGCGGCGGCCGAGCAGGCCCCGGTAGGTGAGCCGGGCGACTGTGGGGTCGTACATCTTCGGCCTCCTACGCCGCGACGAGATACGAGAAGACGGATTCCAGCGACTCGTCGGACGGCGACACCGTCAGCAGCCGGATGCCGTGGTCGCGGGCGACCTTCGGCAGCAGGGCGGTGAACCGGCCGAAGTCGACGGCCTGGATGCGCAGGGCGCCCTCGGCGAGGTCGACCTCGATGCCGGAGGTCGACGGGTCGGCGATGAGGGCCGCGGCCAGGGCGCGGTCGTCGCTGGAACGGACCAGGTAGCGGTGCGGACGGTCGGTCATGAGGCGGCGGATGCGCCGGAAGTCGCCGCTGGCGGCGTGCCGTCCGGCGACGATCACCTCGATGTGGGCGGCGAGCTGCTCGACCTCTTCGAGGATGTGGGAGGAGAACAGGACGGTGCGGCCCTCGTCCCCCATGCGGCGCAGCAGGTCCATGAGCTGCATGCGCTGGCGGGGGTCCATGCCGTTGAACGGCTCGTCGAGCAGGAGCAGCGAGGGATCGTGGACCAGGGCGGACGCCATCTTCACGCGTTGGCGCATGCCCTTGGAGTACGTGGAGATCTTGCGGTCCTGGGCGTACGCCATCTCGACGGTGGCCAGGGCCCGGTCGGCGGCCTTCGGCCCGAGGCCGTGGAGTTCGGCGTTGGCGAGGACGAATTCGCGTCCGGTGAGGAAGTCGTACATCGCCTCGCGTTCGGGGACGATGCCGATGTGCCGGTAGATGTCCTCGTTGCGCCAGGTCGGCTGTCCGTCGAGGGTGACGGTGCCGGTGGAGGGGGCGAGGAAGCCGCCCATCATGTTGATGAGGGTGGACTTTCCGGCGCCGTTCGGGCCGAGGAGTCCGGTGACTCCGGGGCCGATGGTCATGGTGATGTCGTTGACGGCCACCACGTTGCCGAACCAGCGCGAGACGTGGTCGATGGTGAGCGTGGTCACAGTCCGGCCTTTCGGTAGCGGCGCATCAGAAGGCCGTAGCAGCCGGCGATGAGACCGAGGACGACGACGAGGTAGACGAGGCCCTGGGCGGTCGAGGGACCCTCCTGGCCGGGGAAGGCGGAGGTGGCGCCGAGGAAGGCCGTCTGGACCCCGTCGATGAGGGTGATCGGGGAGAAGAGTCCGAGCCAGGGGACGGCTCCGCCGCTGGAGCGCTCGAAGGCGATGGCCTGGACGGTGGAGACGGCTCCGTAGGAGATGGTCAGGGCGGCGATGACGGCCGCGATGCCGAAGCCGCGGCGCGGGGTGACGGCCGAGATGACCAGGGCGATGCCGGCGAAGAGCAGGGAGAGCAGGGCGACCGAGGCCAGTCCCTGTCCGAAGCCCCTGGACTGGTCGGCGAAGTCGAGCTTGGCGAGCAGCGCGCCCACGTAGAGGACGACCAGCGGGGCTGCGGTGAGGATGAACAGGGCCGAGGCCAGGGCCGCGTACTTGGCGCGTACGTAGTCGGCGGTCTCGATGGGGCGGGAGAAGTACAGGGGCACGGTCTTGAAGCGCAGGTCGCGGGACACGGCCTGGGGTCCCTGCGAGGCGACGTAGAGACCGATGACCGCCTGGAGGAGCACGGCGTAACGGGTGTAGTCGACGGGCAGGTCCTTGGCCTTGGTCGCGACCGCGACGGCCACCATGATCAGCGCGGGGACGCACATCACCACGAAGAGCAGCATGGGAAGGATCTTGGACTTCACGGAGCGGCCGAGTCCGTAGGCGCCGCGCAGGGACTGCGAGTAGAGGGAGCGGCGGGCGTACGCGCGGCCGAGGCGCGGGCCGTCGTAGTCGCGGTAGCCGATGTTGTGGATCCGGGTCTGCTCACCGGGCTGGGTGAGGGGGTGCTCAACCGCCATGGCCGACCGCCTCCTTCCGCTGTTCGTCGCTGTCGGTGAAGACCTCGGCGATGTGGTGCCTGCGCTGTTCCATGCGGACCAGGCCGAGGCCGAGGTCGGCGACCGCGTCGCGGACGAGGTCGTAGGTGTCCTCGCTCTCCGTGGTGAGCAGCAGGATGTGTCCGGCTCCGGGGAGTCCGCCGCCGTCGTGGGTCTCGATCCCGCGCGCGTGGAGCACCTCGCGGACCGCTTTCGTGCCGTCCGGGTGTTCGTCGCTGTCGGTGACCTCGATGGCGAGGGTGGTGGTGGTCTTGGTGAAGTCCGTGGTGGAGCTGGAGCGCAGCAGCTTGCCGCCGTCCACGACCACGACGTGGTCGCAGGTGCGTTCCAGTTCGCCCAGGAGGTGGGAGGTGACCAGGACCGAGATGCCGAAGTCCGTGTGGATGCGGCGGATCAGTCCGAGCATGTCGTCGCGGCCGACCGGGTCGAGGCCGTTGGTCGGTTCGTCCAGGAAGACCAGCTGGGGGTCGTGGACGAGGGCCTGGGCGAGTTTGACGCGCTGCTTCATGCCCGTCGAGTAGCCGCCGATGGGGCGGTAGCGCTCCTCGTACAGACCGACGTGGCGCAGGGTGTCCGCGGTGCGCTCGCGGGCGGCGGCCGGCGGCAGTCCGGACATGCGCGCCATGTGGACGACGAACTCGGTGGCCGAGACGTCGGGCGGCAGGCAGTCGTGCTCGGGCATGTACCCGACGCGCTCGCGGATGGCGGCGCCCTCGGTGGCGACGTCGAGACCGAGCACGTGTGCGCGGCCCTCGGTGGCGGGGGACAGACCCAGCAGGATCTTGATCAGTGTGGACTTGCCGGCTCCATTGGCTCCGACGAGTCCGGTCACACCGGGCCCGACGTCCACGGAGAGCCGGTCAAGCGCGGTCACCCGGGGGTACCGCTTGCTCAGGCTTTCGGTCGCGATCACAGTCACGTTCTCGACGGTAGTGGCGCACACCACAGGGGTCGTCAGCCCGTGGAGGTGGATCGGCGTCAGCCTCCAGGCGTACGGGCCCGTAGGGGTCACCCTCAGGTACGGCACCCGGGCGCGCGGCCGTCTCGCGCGCCGTCGGTCGTCCACAGGGAGACCCGGGCCTATTGACGCAGCCTCTAACAACTGTCACATTCGCCGGTGTCACGTTACGGGCACGTACCGCGGTCGGCGGTGCGGACAGGTGGGGCGGTGGCATGACGACGGTGACGGCGGAAGGGCTCTCGGCGGAGCTGCGGGGGTTCAAGGAGGTGCAGCGGCTCGCGTACGCCTGCGCCGAGGCGGTCGCGGCGCAGCTGAAGCCGGGTGTCACCGAGCGGGAGGCGGCCCGGATGCAGCGGGTGTGGCTGCGCGAGCGCGGGGTGCGGGACTGGTTCCATCTGCCGTTCGCCTGGTTCGGCGACCGCACGGCCTTCGCCGGTTTCCGGATCCCGCTGCAGTTCTTCCCCACCGACCGCGCGCTGGAGCCGGGGATGCCCTTCATCCTCGACATGGCCCCGGTGCACCGGGGTTTCACCGCGGACATCGGCTATTCGGGTTCGCTGGGTCCGAACCCGGTGCAGGACAGGCTGCTGGCCGACCTGGAGGCGCACCGCGAGCTGATCCTGCGCGAGGTGCGCGAACGGCGCCCGCTGCGGGAGATCTACGAGGACGTGGACCGGCTGATGGTCCGCCAGGGCTGCGCCAACCGGCACCGCGCGTATCCGTTCGGCGTGATCGCGCACAAGGTGGACCGGGTCCGGGAACGGCCGTGGTCCCCGAGTCTGTTCGGGTTCGGGGTCCAGGCTCTGAAGGGGCTGGCGAGCGACGTGCTGCACGGGCACCGGGAGGGCTGGTCCCCGCTGTGGTCGCCCTACGCCTTCTCCGACCATCCGCCCCGGCCGGGGCTGTGGGCGGTCGAACCGCATCTCGGATTCCGGGGTACGGGCGCGAAGTTCGAGGAGCTCCTGGTCGTCACGGACTCCCGGGACCCCGAGCAGAGCGCGTTCTGGCTCGACGACGATCTGCCGCACGTGCGGCGCTGGGCGGAGGACAAGTGAGTCTCGTGGGGGCGCGTGAGCGCCGGGTGCGGACGGGCGGGATCGAGCTGTGCGTCGCCGAGCTGGGTGACGAGAGGCAGCCGACCGTGGTGCTCGTGCACGGTTATCCGGACTCCAAGGAGGTGTGGTCCGAGGTCGCGGTGCGGCTCGCGGACCGCTTCCACGTCGTGCTGTACGACGTACGGGGGCACGGCCGGTCGACGGCGCCGCGGCCCCTGCGCGGCGGGTTCACGCTGGAGAAGCTGACGGACGACTTCCTGGCGGTGATCGACGCGGTCAGCCCCGGGGAGCCGGTGCACCTCGTGGGCCACGACTGGGGTTCGGTGCAGTCGTGGGAGTTCGCGACGGTCGCCCGCACCGAGGGACGGATCGCCTCGTTCACATCGATGTCGGGTCCGTCGCTCGACCACTTCGGGCACTGGATCAAGACGAGGGTGCGGCGGCCCACCCCGCGCAGGATCGGCCAACTGCTCGGCCAGGGCGCCAAGTCCTGGTACGTGTACATGCTGCACACGCCCGTGCTGCCCGAGCTGGCCTGGCGCGGCCCCCTGGGCAAGCGCTGGCCCGGGATCCTGCAGCGGCTGGAGAAGGTGCCCGCGGACGGCTATCCGACCGCTTCGCTGCCGTCGGACGCGGCCCACGGCGCGTGGCTCTACCGCGACAACGTGCGCTCCCGGCTCGGCCGCCCCCGCGAGGACGCGTACGCGCACGCGCCCGTGCAGCTCATCACGCCCCTGGGCGACGCCTTCCTCTCCGAGCGGCTCTACGACGAACTGGAGAAGTGGGCTCCGAACGCGGTGCGCCGCACCCTTCCGGCCAAGCACTGGATCCCGCGGACCCGCCCCGATCAACTGGCGGCCTGGATAGCGGAGTTCGTGACGGCGAACGAGGGACGCGAGAACGGGGTGCCGGCGAACGGGCCGGTGGCCACCGGCAGGTACGCGGAACGGTTCGGCGGACAGCTCGTCCTGGTCACCGGTGCCGGCAGCGGGATCGGGCGGGCCACGGCGTTCGCGTTCGCCGAGGCCGGCGCGCGGGTGGTGGCCGTCGACCGGGACGCGGAGGCCGCGGCCCGCACGGCGGAGATGTCCCGGCTGATCGGCGCGCCGGATGCCTGGGCGGAGACGGCGGACGTCTCCGACGAACAGGCCATGGAGAAGCTGGCGGGCCGGGTCGCCGCCGAATACGGCGTGGTGGACGTACTGGTGAACAACGCCGGGATCGGCCTGTCCGGCTCCTTCCTCGACACCACGGCGGAGGACTGGCGGAAGGTCCTCGACGTCAATCTGTGGGGTGTGATCCACGGCTGCCGCCTCTTCGGGAAGCAGATGGCCGAGCGCGGGCAGGGCGGGCACATCGTCAACATCGCCTCGGCGGCGGCGTATATGCCCTCGAAGGCGCTGCCCGCCTACAGCACCTCCAAGGCGGCCGTCCTGATGCTGAGCGAGTGCCTGCGCGCGGAACTCGCCGGGCGGGACATCGGCGTCTCGGCGATCTGCCCCGGCATCGTCAACACCAACATCACCTCGACCGCGCGGTTCGCCGGAGTGGACGCGGCCGAGGAGCAGCGGCGCCAGAAGAGGTCGGCGCGGCTCTACGGACTGCGCAACTACCCGCCGGAGAAGGTCGCCGAGGCGATCCTGCGCGCGGTCGTCCGGGACGAGGCGGTGGTGCCGGTCACCCCCGAGGCGCGGGGCGCCCGTCTTCTGCACCGGTTCGCCCCGGGGGCGCTGCGTGCGATCGCCCGCGCGGAACCACCCCTGTGATCGTGTGAAGTCATCTTGGTGAGGGAGCGATGAGCGACGAGCCGGGCGGTGCCGCCTACCGCATCGAGGATCTGGCGCACCGCAGCGGTGCCACGGTCCGGACGATCCGCGCCTATCAGGACCGGGGGCTGCTGCCCCGTCCCGAGCGGCGCGGGCGCGCCAACGTCTACGCGGACGCCCATCTGGCGCGGCTGCTGCAGATCGCCGACCTCCTGGACCGCGGCTACACCCTGGCCTCGATCAAGGAGCTTCTGGAGGCCTGGGACGCGGGCCGGGGTCTGGGCGGGATCCTCGGCCTGGTCGCGGAGGTGGACGGGCCGTGGACCGACGAGGAGGCGGACCGGATCTCCCGGGCGGAGCTGGTGGAGCGGTTCGGCGGCCGTCCCGACGACACGGCGGTCGCGGAGGCGGTGGAGCTGGGGGTGCTGGAACCCGTCCCTGGGGACGAGGACAGTTTCCTGGTCCCGAGCCCCCAAGAGCTGGCCGTGGCCGTCGAGTTGCACAGGGCCGGGGTGCCCCTGTCCGCGATCACCTGCCATCTGAGGGAGTTGAGGGGGCAGGTGGAGCACATCGCCTCCCGTTTCCTGGAGTTCACCACGGAACACGTCTTCGCCCGCTACCTCGCGGAGGGACGTCCGCCGAGCGACGCGGAGGCGGCCGAGGCGGCCTCGCTGGTACGGCGTCTGCGCCCGCTCGCGCAGCAGACGGTGGACGCCGAACTGGCCCGTGCAATGCGTCACTTCGCGACCCGTCAGCTGAGTCGGCAGCTCGCCGCCGGTCCGGTGCCGATGGAGCCGGAACGGGACCGTCCGGTGGAGTTGGCCGCCGGAACGATGCGGGCCGTGGAAAGGCTGGTTGGCGTGGAGCACGCGGCGGAATTCGTGACGGCGGCGGCCGAACGCGAGCTGCGGGCAAGGGCGATGGACCGGCTCGCTGCAAACCACGCCCAGCACACGACTGTTGACGAAGTACCCTAAAACGCAGCCTCGTTGTCCACAGACTCGTCAATTGGCCTGTGGATAAGCTCACTTGGCTGTGGATCAAACCTCCCGGCGAAAATAACCTGCGTGATCCGCCTCTCTCCAGGCACGCTGGGAGGATGAAGGAACAGAACGGTGAACAGGCGCACGATCGGACGCGTGAGCGAACGCGGGGCCGAGCGCATGAGCGGACGGATGATCGGACGGATGATCGGACGGATGATCGGACGGAAAGACCGTCCGACGAGCCGATGGACGACAGGCGCACCGTGAAGGTGTCGAAGTACCTCTCGAAGCATCTGCGGCACCAGCCCGAACGCATCGGACTCACGCTCGGCGAGGGCGGCTGGGTCGAGATCGACGCGCTGATCTCCGCCGCCACCGCACACAACTTCCGGATCACCCGGGCCGAGCTCGATCATGTGGTGGCCACCAACGACAAGCGGCGCTTCGCCGTCGAGGGAACCCGGATCCGGGCCAGCCAGGGCCACTCCGTCGAGGTCGACCTCGGGCTGCCCCCGGCGACCCCGCCCGCGTATCTCTACCACGGGACCGTGGCCCGCAGCCTGGACCCGATCCGCGCCGAGGGCCTGAAGCCCATGAACCGGCACGACGTGCACCTCTCGGCGGACCGGGAGACGGCCACCCGCGTCGGCGCCCGCCGCGGCCGCCCGGTCGTCCTCTCGGTGGACGCCGCCGCCATGCACCGCGACGGCCACGTCTTCCGCGTCAGCGCCAACGGCGTCTGGCTGACGGAGACCGTACCCCCGCGCTACCTGCGGTTTCCCGGACCGCACTGATCCGGGGCGGCGGGCCGGCACCCCCACCGCCCTGCGGCGCCCGGGACCGGCTGCGTCTACGCTCGACGCATGAGTCTGCGTCTGAGCACCGTGATCCTGCCGTACGTCCGCTGGCACGAGGGCGGGCGCTCCGCATGGCAGCGCGCGGAGGAGCTCGGCTTCCACACCGCCTTCACCTACGACCACCTGTCGTGGCGGACCTTCCGCGACGGCCCCTGGTTCGGAGCCGTGCCGACGCTGACCGCCGCGGCCGCCGTCACCGACCGGCTGCGCCTCGGCACCCTGGTGACCTCACCGAACTTCCGGCACCCGGTGACCCTCGCCAAGGACCTGATCTCCCTCGACGACATCTCGAACGGCCGGATCACCCTGGGCATCGGAGCGGGCGGCACCGGTTTCGACGCCACCGCGCTCGGACAGGACCCGTGGACCCCGCGGGAGCGCGCCGACCGCTTCGGCGAGTTCGTCCCGCTGCTCGACCGGCTCCTCACGGAGGACTCCGTCTCCTACGGCGGCAACTTCTACTCGGCGCACGAGGCGCGGAACATCCCGGGCTGCGTCCAGCGCCCCCGGCTGCCGTTCGCCGTGGCCGCCACCGGACCGCGCGGGCTGAAGCTCGCCGCCCGCCACGGACAGGCCTGGGTGACGACCGGAGACCCGAAGCTGTTCGAGACGGGGACCCCCGAGCAGTCGGTCCAGGCACTGCGCGGACAGGTCTCCAAGCTCGCCGACGCGTGCGCCGAGATCGGCCGGGACGTGGCGGGGCTCGACAAGATCCTGCTCACCGGCTTCACCCCCGACCGGGGCCGCCCCCTGGAGTCCCTCGACGCGTTCGTCGACTTCGCGGGCCGGCACGCCGAACTGGGCTTCGACGAGATCGTGATCCACTGGCCGATCCCCGACTCCGAGTTCGCCGCCGACGCGAAGGTCTTCGAGCGGATCGCCATGGAAGCCGTGGCCCAGCTGGGCTGAAGCGCTTCCCGGGGTCCGACGGGACACGACGGCGGAGGGCGGGATGCGGCGGTAACCACTCAAGTGTGCGCACCGCCGCACGGCCGTGCGCATATATGCGGGAGAATGAGCCCGTGACCTCAGCGACTCGCCGGCCCGAGACCCCGGCCTCCACCGTCCCGCCCCGGCTGATCGCCACGGACCTCGACGGCACCTTGTTGCGCGACGACAAATCGGTGTCCGACCGCACGATCGCCGCCCTCGCCGCCGCCGAACAGGCCGGCATCGAGGTCTTCTTCGTCACCGGCCGCCCGGCCCGCTGGATGGACGTCGTCAGCGACCACGTCCACGGGCACGGCCTCGCCATCTGCGGCAACGGCGCCGCCGTGGTCGACCTGCACGGCGGCCCCGGCGCCCACCGCTTCGTCAAGATCCGCGAACTGACGCCGGACATCGCCCTGGACGTCATCGGGATCCTGCGCTCCGTCGCCCCCGGCACGGTGTGCGCCGTCGAGCGGACGTACGGACTCCACCTCGAGCCGGGCTACCCCCTCATGCACATGGAGCCCCCGGAGATCGTCCTGCCCGCCGAGAAGCTCCTCGCCGAGGACGCCCTGGACGCCGACCAGCCGGTGTTGAAGGTCCTCGCCTTCCACCCGGAGATGGACCCGGACGAATTCCTCGCCGTCGCCCGGCCCGCCATAGGGGAGCGGGCCAACGTGACCCGGTCGAGCCCCAGCGCCCTGCTGGAGATCAGCGGCCCCGGCATCTCCAAGGCCAGCACCCTCGCGCTGTGCTGCGCCGAGCGCGGGATCGCACCCGAGGAGGTCGTCGCGTTCGGTGACATGCCCAACGACGTCGAGATGCTCACCTGGGCGGGCCGGTCCTACGCGATGGGCAACGCCCACCCCGCAGTGATCGCCGCCGCCTCCGGCCGCACCGTCGCCAACAACGAGGACGGGGTCGCGGTCGTGATCGAGCAGATCCTGGCGGACCGCTCCTAGGCGGAACCGCCCCGGCACCGCGGTCGGGGTCACGGGTCCTCCGGCGGTTGGCGGAGGACCCGGTGGACCGGCGGTGCGGCGCAGGACCGGCGGTGCGGCGCAGGACTGGTGCGGCGCAGGACTGGCGGTGCTGTCCGACCCTCGGTGGTATCCGGGCCCAGGTGGCGCCCGGGCCTCGGTGCCGTCCATGCCTCGGTGCTGTCCGGCCTCGGTGCCGTCCGGCCTCGGTGCTGTCCGTCCTCGGTGCTGTCCGGCCTCGGTACCGTCCGGGCCCTTCCCCGGGTCCGCGGTGCCCGGTCAGGCCCTGTCCGGCGCCAGCGCCGGCTGCGGCTCTAGACGACCACCCCGTGCTCCGCCAGCCACGGCACCGGGTCGACCGCCGATCCCATGTCCGGGGTGACCCGCACCTCGAAGTGCAGATGCGGACCGGTCGAGTTGCCGCTCGTGCCCGACTGCCCGATCCACTCCCCGGCCGAGACCCGCTGCCCCTGGTCGACGGCGACGGACGCGAGATGCGCGTACTGGGTGTAGTAGCCGCCGGGATGCTCGACCACGACCTCGATGCCGAAGGCACCGCCGCAGGACACCCGCACCACCCGGCCCGCCCCGGCCGCCCGCACCGGGGTGCCGATCGGCACCGCGAAGTCCTGCCCCGTGTGCCGGTGCGCCCAGTGCTCGCCCCCGCTGCCGAAGCCCGCGGAGAGCTCGTACGTCTCCACCGGCGCGACCCACGCCTGCGTGAAGTGCGCCGGCGGCTGGTCGAGCCGGACCGCCCCGCGGCAGGAACCGGCCGCCACGGACGCGTCCGCCCGGCTCTGCAGCGCCGAGCGCGCCTCGTCGAGCTTCTCCTCGATCGTCCGCTTGATCGCGGCGAGTTCCCCGCTGCGCTTCTCCAGCACCTGCCACTCGGACCGGGCCCTCGCCTCGTCCGCGGCGAGCCGTCCTTCCGCCCGCCTGCTCCTCGCCACGGCCCCGGCGACGGCCAGATCGGCCCGCCGCACGGCGTGCTGACCGCGCATCAGCCCTTCGGGGTCCTTCGCGAACAGGATCTGCGCCGTGTACGGCAGCCCGCCGCCCTGCCGGTACTGGGCCCGCACGATACGGCCCAGGTCCTCGTGCAGGACCGCGGTCTCCGCACGCTCCCGCACGAGCCGACGCTCGGCCCGCTCCGCCCGGCCGCGCTGGGCATCGGCGTCCTGCCGCCCCGCCTCGTAGCGTCCCGTCGCCACGGACGCGTCCTCGTACAGCCGCGCCACCTGGGCGCTGATGTCGAGTTCCGCGCCGTCCCCGTCGCCGTCGGCCACCGCGGGCCGGGCCGCAAGCACCACGAGCACGGACAACAGGGCCGGTACGAGCAGGGGATGGCGGCGAGATGGGCGCATGACAGCGATCGTGGCCCGCGCCCCGGGGACCGGCCCGTTCAAGGCGTACACCTGGGGGACAGGACGTCACGAATGGCGCAGCACCGCGACCGGTCGGATCCCGGCCCGGTGGCCCTCGTGCGGGCCGCGCACTCCGTACGCGCGAACAGCGCGTCCGGGCAAGGGGGTTCAGTGCGGTACCTGCCACACCACCGTCGTGCCGCCCCCGTCCGCACCGATTCCCGGCCCGTGCCAACTCGCGCCGCCCAGCGACTCGGCGCGCCGGGCGAGGTTCCTCAGACCGCTGCGCCGGCCGCCCTCGGGGATGCCGACACCGTCGTCCGCCACTTCCAGCCGCACACCCGGCCGCCCGTCCGGGAGCTCGGCGTCCGCGTCGACGGTGACCTCGATCCGGGAGGCCCCCGCGTGCCGGAAGGCGTTGGAGAGGGCTTCGCGCAGCGCCGCGATGAGGTTCTTTGCCGTGAGTTCCCCGACGCGGGTGTCGACGGGTCCCTCGAAGCGGTGCCCGGGCTGGAAACCGAGCGGGACGGCGGCCATGTTGATCTCGCGCAGGACGCGGGTGCTCAGTGCGGACGGGGTCTCGGCGGGACCCTGCCGGAGCGCGAAGATCGCGGTGCGGATCTCCTGGATGGTGACGTCCAGTTCGTCGACCGCCTTGCCGATGCCGCGCCGCACCTCCGGCACGTCCGACCGGCGCTGCGCGCTCTCCAGCGTCATCCCGGTGGCGAACAGCCGCTGGATGACCAGGTCGTGCAGGTCGCGTGCGATCCGGTCGCGGTCCTCGTAGACGGCGAGCCGTTCCCGGTCGCGCTGGGTCTCGGCCATGATCAGCGCCAGGGCGGCCTGCGAGGCGAACTGGCCGGCGACGCTCCGTTCGGTCCCGGTGAACTGCCGTCCGTCGCGGGAGCGGGGGGTCAGCAGGGCGCCGAGGACCCGGCCGTCGCTCTCCAGGGGGAGCATCATGACGGGCCCATAGGTGCGCGTCAGCTCCGTCCGCATGCGGGGGTCGGCGGAGGCGTCCGCGAGGAACACCGGGTTCCCCTCGCGGAGTTCGGCGACCAGTTCGCTCTCCGGCGGCACGACCACGCCGAGAACGTCCGAGGGCCGGTCCGAGGCGACCGCAACGACCTCCAGGCCCCCGTCGTCCGTGGGCAGCAGCACGATCCCGGCGGCGGAGCCGGACAGCCGGCGGGCCTGTTCGGCGACGGTCCCCAGGACGTCCTCGGCGTCCCCGCCGGCCAGCAGCGCCGTGGTGACGGCCACCGAACCGTCGATCCAGCGCTCCCGCTGCTTCGCCGCCTCGTACAGCCGGGCATGGCCGATGGCGATGCCGGCCTCCGTCGCGAGCACCTTGACCATGGCGAGGTCCTCGTCGCCGAAGGGGCCGCCGCGCTTGTCCGCGAGGTACAGGTTTCCGAAGATCTCCCCCTGCACCCGGATCGGCACTCCGAGGAAGCTGCGCATCGGCGGGTGTCCGGCCGGGAACCCGCACGAGCGCGGGTCGTCCGTCAGATCGGCGAGGACCACCGGGTCGGGGTCGCGGATGAGCGCGCCCAGCAGTCCCTGGTGGCCGTCGGGCCGCCGGCCGATCCTGCGGGCCGTCTCCTCGTCGACGCCGTGCGGGACGAAGTCCGCGAGGCCGTCTCCGCTCGTGTCCACGACCCCGATGGCCGCGTAGCGCGCGTCCGTGAGCTCGGCCGCCGTCTCGCAGATCCGGTCCAGCTTGGAGTGCAGCTCGAGACCCGATCCGACCGAGCGCACGGCCTCCAGCAGCCGCGGCACCCGCAGGGCCGGGGCGTCGGCCGGCCCTTCTCGAGCACGGGCCGCCGGCCCCGCCGCGCCCATGCCGTCACCCGGGGCTGAGGGACCCCTCACCGCTGACATGCCTCGAGCCTAATGAGAACCTTTTGCCCGCAAAAGTCGGATCGCGGGCATGGATCGCCGCAGGGCGCTCAGGACGCCGCGGCCCGCACCAGCAGGTCCGCCGCCCGCTCCCTGTCCACCATCTCCCGCAGCGGTCCCTCCACGGCCGACAGCTCGGCGAACGCCCCGCGCTGGACCACGCCTCCCTCCGCGAGCACGACCACCTCGTCCACGGCGTCGAGTCCTGCCAGCCGGTGGGTGATCAGCAGGGTCGTCCGGCCCTCGGTAGCGGCCAGCAGATCCGCGGTGAGCGCGTCCGCCGTCGGCAGGTCCAGGTGCTCCGCGGGTTCGTCGAGCACGAGCACCGGGAAGTCGGCGAGGAGCGCCCGGGCCAGCGCGAGCCGCTGACGCTGGCCGCCGGACAGCCGTGCCCCGTGTTCGCCGATCGGTGTGTCGAGCCCGTCGGGCAGTTCGTCCACCCAGTCCAGGAGCCGGGCCCGCCCCAGCGCGTCGCGCAGCGCGGCCTCGGTCGCGTCCTTGCGGGCGAGCAGCAGGTTCTCGCGCACGGTGCTGTCGAAGAGGTGGGCGTCCTGGGCGCACAGCCCGACCAGGCGGCGCACGTCGTCCCCGTCCATCGCGCGGGCGTCGACCCCGCCGAGCGTGTACGTCCCCTCCCGGGGGTCCAGGAACCGCAGCAACACCTGCGCGAGCGTGGTCTTGCCGGCCCCGGACGTGCCGACCACCGCGATCCTGCGGCCCTGTTCGAGGGTCAGATCCAGACCGGCCAGCGCGTCCCGGTCCGCTCCCGCGTGACGGGCCCGGAGCCCGGACACGCGGAGCGGGAACGGCGACGTGGGCGCCGGAGACGGCTGTTCGGGCTCGCGTACGGGATCGGCGGCGTCCAGCACCTCGTGGACCCGCTCCGCGGACCTCCGCACCCGCTGGCGGTACTGGACGGCGAGCGGCAGTCCCATGACGGCCTCGAAGGCCGCGAGGGGGGTCAGGACGACGACGGCCATGAGCACGCCGTGCAGCCGTCCCGCCGCGACCGCCTGCGCGCCCACGAGGGCGGCGGCCGCGACGGTGAGTCCGGAGACGAGCGCGGTGAGGCCGTCGCCGAGCGCGGTCGCGGTGGCGCCCCGCGAGGCGATGTCCGTGAGGACGCGGTCGGCCTGCCGGGTCCGCGCGGTCCGGGCGGGCAGCGCGCCCGCGACGGTCAGCTCGGCGGTCCCGGTGAGCAGATCGGCCACCTGGGTGGCCAGGGCGCCGCGGGCGGGGGCCAGCCGGCGCTCGGCGCGGCGCGCCACGGCTCCGGTCACCAGGGGCACCCCGGCTCCGGCCGCCAGGAGACCGACGGCGAGCACGGCCCCGGCCTCGGGGAGCAGCCAGGCGGTGAAGGCGACGGAGGCGGTGGACACGAGGGCCGCGGCTCCGGCGGGCAGGAGCCAGCGCAGCCAGTAGTCCTGCAGGGCGTCCACGTCGGCGACGAGCCGCGTCAGCAGGTCGCCGCGCCGGGTGGTCCGCAGTCCGGCGGGCGCGAGCCGCTCCAGCCGCCGGTAGACCGCGACCCGGGTGTCGGCGAGCATCCGCAGGACGGCGTCGTGCGAGACCAGGCGCTCCGCGTACCGGAACACCGCCCGTCCGATGCCGAAGGTGCGGGTGGCCGTCACGGCCACCATCAGATAGAAGACCGGGGGCTGCTGGGAGGCCCGGGAGATGAGCCAGCCGGAGGTCGCCATGAGACCGACCGCGCTGCCGAGCGCCAGGGCCCCGAGCAACAGGGCGAGCGCGAGTGGCCCGCGCCGGGGAGCCGCCATCGCCCGGACCCGGCCGAGCACACCACCCCGGCTCCGGGACGGCTCGGCGAGGTCCTCAGGGGCCGCCGCGGCAACGTCGGCCGGCTCGGCAAGGTCCTGGCGGGCCGTAGCCCCGACCGCCTGGGACGGCAGGGTGCCGGTCGCCGGCACGGGGCCGGAGACGCCGGCGTCAGCCGCCGGCCCGGGCCCGCCGAGGGCGTGGGCTTCGAGGCGTACGACCCGGTCCGCCGCTTCGAGCAGGGCCGGCCGGTGCACGACCAGCAGGACGGTCCGGCCCACGGCCAGCCGCCGGACGGCCGCGACGACCTCGGCCTCGGTCTCCCCGTCGAGCGCGGCCGTCGGTTCGTCGAGCAGCAGCACGGGCCGGTCCGCGAGGAACGCCCGCGCGAGTGCCAGCCGCTGACGCTGGCCCGCCGACAGTCCGGCGCCGTCCTCACCGAGGACGGTGTCGGCCCCGGCGGGCAGCGCGTCGACGAAGACGGCGGCACCGGCGTCGACGAGCGCCTTGCGCAGCGCGGCCTCGTCGGCGTCGGGCCGGGCCAGCCGTACGTTCTCGGCGATGGACCCGGCGTACAGGTGCGGCCGTTGCGGCACCCATGCGATCCGCGAGCGCCAGTGCGCGAGGTCGGCGTCGGCGAGATCGGCTCCCCCGGCCCGGACCCGGCCGGCGGTGGGCTCGACGAAGCCGAGCAGGACGTTCAGCAGCGTCGACTTGCCCACGCCGCTGGGTCCGACGAGGGCGACGGTCTCACCGGCTCCGACGGTGAAGGTGACGTCGGAGACCGCGTCCGCGGAACGCCCGGGGTACCGCACGGTCACGCCCTCGAAGGTGATGTCCCCCGCGGGCGCCCGCCGCGTTCCGGACCGCGATGCCGGCGTCTCCAGCACCTCGAAGATCGCCTCGGCGGCCGCGAGGCCCTCGGCGGCCGCGTGGTACTGGGCGCCCACCTGCCGCAGCGGCAGGTATGCCTCGGGAGCCAGCACAAGGACGACGAGTCCCACGTACAGGTCCATCTCGCCGCGGACGAGCCGCATGCCGATGGTGACCGCGACCAGCGCGACCGAGATGGTGGCGAGCAGTTCCAGGGCGAAGGAGGAGAGGAACGCGATCCGGAGGGTCCGCATGGTCGCCTGCCGGTACTCGCCGGTGATCTTCCGGATCGACTCGGCCTGCGCCTTGGCCCGGCCGAACACCTTGAGGGTGGGCAGTCCAGCGACCACGTCCAGGAAGTGTCCGGACAGCCGGGAGAGCATCCGCCACTGACGGTCCATGTGACTGCGCGTCGCCCAGCCGATGAGCACCATGAACAGGGGGATCAGCGGCAGTGTGCCGACGATGATCGCCGCAGAGACCCAGTCCTCGGTAACAATCCGCGCCAGCACGGCCACCGGCACCACCAGCGCGAGGCCCAATTGCGGCAGATAGCGCGAGAAGTAGTCGTCGAGCGCGTCGACGCCCCGGGTCGCGAGGGCGACGAGGGATCCCGTCCGCTGGCCGCTGAGCCACCCGGGCCCGAGCGACGCGGCCTTCTCCACCAGCCGCCCCCGCAGCTCGGACTTGACCGCGGCGCTGGCGCGGTGGGCGGCGAGCTCCGTGAGCCAGGCCACCGCGGCGCGCCCGAGCGCCACGGCCGCCAACAGGAGGAGGGGATCGCGCAGTTCGGCGACGGAGAAACCGTGCTCGAAGGCACCGACCACCACCTCGGCGATCAGCATCGCCTGGGCGATGATCAGGGCCGCTCCGGCGACGCCCAGGGCCACGACCGCCGCCAGGAAGAGGCGGGTGGCTCGGGCGTACCGAAGCAGGCGCGGATCGATCGGTTTCACGTGAAACACACCTTTTGATCCATCAGGCATGTTTCACGTGAAACATGCCAGTCCATCAGATTCAGTGCGACGCGTCGACGGCGATGTGGTGCGTGCCGATGCGCTTGCGGAACACCCAGTAGGTCCAGCTCTGGTAGAGCAGAACGATCGGTGTGGCGATCACGGCACACCAGGTCATGATCTTCAGGGTGTACTGACTCGACGAGGCGTTGGTGACCGTGAGGCTCCAGTCCGCGTTGAGCGAGGACGGCATGACGTCCGGGAAGAGCGACAGGAAGAGCATCGCGACGGCCGCGATGATGGTGAGCCCCGAGAGGATGAAGGCCCACCCCTCTCGTCCCGCGTTGACCATCGCCAGCGCCCCGACGAGGGCGAGGACGGCCACGATCAGTGCGCCCAGCGAGGCGCCGTCACCGCTGTCGATCTGGGTCCAGATCAGAAAGACCAGCGCCAGCACGGCCGTTGCCAGGCCGACCTGAAGCGCGAGCTTCCGCGACCGCTCCCGGATGTCGCCCACCGTCTTGAGTCCGACGAACACGGCCCCGTGGAAGGTGAACAGCGTGAGCGTGACCAGACCGCCGAGGATCGAGTACACGTTGAGCAGGTCCCAGAAGTTCCCGACGTATTCGAAGTTCCGGTCGATCTTCACCCCGCGCACGATGTTGCCGAAGGCCACTCCCCACAGGAACGCGGGGATCAGCGAGGTCCAGAAGATCGCCGTCTCCCAGTTGCGCTGCCAGTGCTCCTCGGGGCGCTTGGCCCGGTACTCGAAGGCGACACCCCGCACGATCAGCGTGACGAGGATGATCAGCAGCGGCAGATAGAAGCCCGAGAAGAGGGTGGCGTACCACTCGGGGAAGGCGGCGAAGGTGGCACCGCCGGCGGTGAGCAGCCACACCTCGTTGCCGTCCCACACCGGGCCGATCGTGTTGATCAGAACCCGCTTCTCGGTGCGGTCGCGGGCCAGCAGCTTGGTGAGGATGCCGACTCCGAAGTCGAAGCCCTCCAGGAAGAAGTAACCGGTCCACAGGACCGCGATGAGGACGAACCAGACGTCGTGAAGTTCCATGACTCAGTGCTCCCCGAGCCTAGTAGGAGAAGGCCATCGGCTTGTCGGCGTCACCGGAGTCGCCGCCGATCCTGGTGGGCGGGTTGAGGTCGGCCTCGGTGAGCTCGGGCGGCCCTGCCTTCACGTACTTCGCGAGCAGCTTGACCTCGATGACGGCGAGGATCGCGTACAGCAGCGAGTAGACGGTCAGCGAGGTGATGACCTCGCCCTGCGAGACGGTGGGGGAGACCCCGTACCGGGTCTGCAGGACGCCGTAGACGACCCACGGCTGACGGCCCATCTCGGTGAAGATCCAGCCCCAGGAGTTGGCGATCAGCGGGAAGGCCAGGGTCCAGATGGCGATCCGCCAGCCCCACTTGCTGAGCTTCGGGCCGAGCGCCTTGTTCTTGAACAGGACCAGGTGCGGTGCCTCGTCCTCGCCGACCCTCAGGTGCTGCGGCAGCATGAACTTCTTACGGGTCAGCCAGAGTCCGACGATGCCGATCACGAAGGAGGCCATGCCGAAGCCGATCATCCAGCGGAACGCCCAGAAGGTGACCGGGATGATGGGCCGGTAGTCGCCGGGGCCGTACTTCTCCTGCTCGGCCTTGTTGGTGTCGTTGATGCCGGGGACGTACGAGTTGAAGTCGTCGTTGGCGAGGAAGGACAGTATCCCGGGGATCGACAGCTCGACGGAGTTGTGGCCCTTGCTCACGTCTCCGTACGCGAAGATCGAGAACGGCGCGGAGTCCTGGCCGTCCCACAGCGCCTCGGCCGCGGCCATCTTCATCGGCTGCTGCTTGAACATGACCTTGCCGAGGGTGTCTCCGCTGATCGCCGTGAGGAGACCGGCGATGACGACGGTGACGAGGCCGAGCCGCAGCGAGGTCTTCATGACCGCGACGTGCCGCTTGCGGGCCAGATGGATCGCGGCGATGCCCACCATGAAGGCGCCACCGGTCAGGAACGCCGCGGTGAGCGTGTGGAACACCTGGGCGAGCGCGGTGTTCTGCGTCAGGACGTGCCAGAAGTCGGTGAGTTCCGCGCGCCCCTTGGCCTTGTTGATCCGGTAGCCGACGGGGTGCTGCATCCACGAGTTGGCCGCGAGGATGAAGTACGCCGACAGCATCGTGCCGATGGAGACCATCCAGATGCAGGCGAGGTGGAGCTTCTTCGGGAGCTTGTCCCAGCCGAAGATCCACAGCCCGATGAAGGTGGACTCGAAGAAGAAGGCGAGCAGGGCCTCGAAGGCGAGCGGGGCCCCGAAGATGTCACCGACGAAGCGCGAGTAGGCGGACCAGTTCATCCCGAACTGGAACTCCTGGACGATGCCGGTGACGACACCCATCGCGATGTTGATCAGGAAGAGCTTGCCCCAGAACTTGGTCGCCCTGAGGTACTTCTGCTTCTCCGTACGCACCCAGGCGGTCTGCAGGCCGGCGACGAGCGCGGCGAGCGAGATCGTCAGAGGGACGAAGAAGAAGTGGTAGACGGTGATAATGCCGAACTGCCATCGCGCCATGGTCTCCGGCGCCAAAGCCAATTCCACGTCGTCAGTCTCCTTACGTCGCCGTGGTCACAGCGGCAGTGTGCCCGCTTTACAACAGACATCACGGGAGCAACAGGACACGCTTGTGAACGCGTTCACATTCACAAGCAATTATGACGCATACCCGTTCGACGTCCGAGGGGTGGGGGGTCCCTCAGTGGGGCCCAAGGGTCCCGACCGGGTGGAACCGGCCGGCCCAAGGGCCCGAACGAGCCATCCGCGCCGCCCGCGCTCCGGGTCCGCCCGTTCTCGGCCCCTCGGGACCGGCGCCGGGCACGCCGAGGGCCCCGTACACGCCTCACGCGTACGGGGCCCTCGCCGGAACTCATGGGCGGGCGCCCTCGCGGATCAGGGACCGGCCCGCTCGGGTGGGCGGTTGGTCCGCCGGGCGCCTACAGGCCCTTGTGGAAGCCCTCGGTCGCCTTGAGGAAGATGTCGTTCGCCTCAGTCTCGCCGATCGTGACGCGGACGCCCTCACCGGCGAACGGACGCACCACGACACCGGCCTGCTCGCAGTGCGCGGCGAAGTCGAGGGTGCGCTCCCCCAGCCGCAGCCACACGAAGTTGGCCTGCGTCTCGGGCACCGTCCAGCCCTGGGTGCGCAGGGTGTCGACCACCCGGGTGCGCTCCGAGACCAGCGAACCGACCCGGCCGAGCAGTTCGTCCTCGGCCCGCAGGCTCGCCACCGCGGCGTCCTGGGCCAGCTGGCTCACGCCGAACGGCACCGCCGTCTTGCGGAGCGCGGCCGCGATCGGCTCGTGGGCGATCGCGAAACCGACCCGCAGGCCGGCCAGCCCGTACGCCTTGGAGAAGGTGCGCAGCACACAGACGTTGGGCCGGTCACGGTAGATCTCCACACCGTCCGGCACCTCGACGTCACGGATGAACTCGCGGTACGCCTCGTCCAGCACCACGAGCACATCGCTCGGGACCCGGTCCAGGAACCGCTCCAGCTCGGCCCGGCGGACCACGGTGCCGGTCGGGTTGTTCGGGTTGCAGAGGAAGATCAGCCGGGTCCGGTCCGTGATGGCGTCGGCCATCGCGTCCAGGTCGTGCACCTCGCCCGGGGTCAGCGGCACCTGCACCGAGGTCGCCCCGCTGATCTGCGTGATGATCGGGTACGCCTCGAAGGACCGCCAGGCGTAGATGACCTCGTCGCCGGGACCGCTCGTGGCCTGCAGCAGCTGCTGGGCGACGCCGACCGAGCCGGTGCCGGTCGCCAGGTGGGAGACGGGGACGCCGAAACGGTCCGCCAGCTCGTTCATCAGCCCGGTGCACGCCATGTCCGGGTAACGGTTGAACGAACCGGTCGCCGCGGTCAGGCTCTCCAGGACACCGGGCAGCGGCGGATACGGGTTCTCGTTGGAGGACAGCTTGTACGCCACGGCTCCGCCGGCTGCGGCGGGCTTCCCGGGCTTGTAGGTGGGGATACCCGCCAGCTCGGCACGCAGCTTGGGGTTCGTGTCGCTCACCGCAGTCCTCCTCGTGACCACCAGCGGCTCATGACCACCACCGGCTACCAATGCTTCTCACCTTATGAGGATTCCGCTCCGGTGCGAATGGCCTGTGGACAACCGGACACCAGGTCGTGTCCGACGGACACCTCTTCGTGACCGGCCAGGTGATCACCGTCCGGCACCGCGGACACCGGCCCCGCCGCCGCGGACACCCGGCCGGGCCCACCGCTCGGCGCACCCGCCGCGGGGCTCCTCGTACGAAGTCGTACGAAAAGGGGGCGCGTCGCCCGCTACCACATGCGCCGGTGGCTCACGCCGTGGCGCGCATCCCTCGTACAGGTGAGTTGAGACCTCTTCGAGACATCGCCCCCTTGGCAGGCACGCACGCGCCGACAAGTCACGTCTTGGGATGAGATCGCTCAACTGCCTTCACTTCAAAGGGAGTTAGCACACATCGATCATGCAGAAACGTGCCTGTCAACGCGTGCATATGCGTCCGCGCTACCCCACCGCAGGAGCCCTAATATCGGCTCGCCATGACAGCAGCAGGGAAGCACCAGGTGAGCCGGGCGGAGACCACGCGCCGAGGCGGTCGGCCAGGCAGGGCGGGCATCAGAGACGTGGCCGCGGCCGCAGGGGTCTCCATCACGACCGTCTCCGATGCCCTCAACGGCAAGGGGCGGCTGCCGGACGCCACCCGCCGCCATGTCCGCGAGGTCGCGGACCGGCTGGGCTACCGCCCCTCGGCGGCGGCCCGGACCCTCCGCACGGGCAAGTCCGGCCTGATCGGCCTGACCGTGACCACGTACGGGGATGAACCTTTCACCTTCACGGAGTTCGCGTACTTCGCCGAGATGGCCAGAGCCGCCACCTCGGCCGCGCTGGCCCGGGGATACGCCCTGGTCATCCTCCCCGCGACCTCCCGCCACGACGTGTGGTCGAACGTGGCCCTGGACGGAACCGTGGTCATCGACCCCTCCGACCAGGACGCGGTCGTCAGCGAGCTGGTCCGCCAGGGACTGCCGGTCGTCTCCGACGGCCGGCCCGCGGGATCGCTCCCCGTCACCGCCTGGGTGGACAACGACCACGAGGCCGCGGTCCTCGGCATCCTGGACCACCTCGCGGACGCGGGCGCCCGCCGCATCGGCCTCCTCACCGGCACCACCACGGACACCTACACCCACCTCTCCACCACCGCCTACCTGCGCTGGTGCGAGCGCGTGGGCCAGGATCCGGTGTACGAGGCCTACCCGGCGCACGATCCGTGCGCGGGAGCCGTGGCGGCCGACCGGCTCCTCGCCCGGCCCGACCGCCCGGACGCCGTCTACGGTCTCTTCGACCCGAACGGCACCGACCTGCTCGCCGCCGCCCGCCGCTACGGGCTGCGCGTACCCGACGACCTGCTCCTGGTCTGCTGCAGCGAGTCGAACGTCTACGCCAGCACCGAGCCGCCCGTCACGACCCTCTCCCTCAAACCGCGCAGAATCGGCACGGCCGTCGTCCAGCTGCTGATCGACGCCATCGAAGGGGTCGAATCGGACCAACCGGTCGAGCAGGTGATACCGACAGAGCTGATCGTGCGGACCTCGTCACAGCGCCGGTCGCCCCGTACGACCGTCAGTCCGCCCCGATCACCCGAGCAGGGCTGAGACCCGACAGGATCCGGGCGGGCCGAGCCCCGCCCAATTCGGGCGAAAACCGCGGTGAACTGGGCTCCTGTTCCGATTCACCACCCCTGGGTCATCACATGGCGCGATCCGCATTCCTATGATGGGCGGACGACACCGCGGGCCGCTGCGACCAGGCAGTCCGAACCGGTGCAGATGCGGCGCGATGGTGGTGGAGGGGTCGATGACTCAGGGGGCCGGTCAGGGACCCGAGGTGGTGCGGACGGCGACGTTGCGCGACTTCCGGGTACCCGGGTACGTCCACGAGACCGGTCCGTATGCGCAGAACACGCCTCAGGGCGAGAGCGCCGGACCGGTCGGGGAGAGCGGGCGCTACGCGCCGGGGGAGTCCAACCCGTACATGTCCAGCGAGCCCCCGCCCCCGTCCGAGTTCCCGGGTGAGTTCTCCGAGGGGTACACGCCCACCCAGCGCGACCTGCCCGTCATCAACCGCGGCGACACCCAGCAGGTCGCCGTCGCCCCCTCGGGGGCCCCCGCGCCCGCACCCGGCGACGGAGGACCCGGCCCGCTGTACGTCGTCGGGGACGTGCACGGCTATCTCGACCAGCTCCTCGCCGCGCTCCAGGACAAGGGCCTGGTCGACGCGGCCGGCAACTGGTCGGCCGGCACCGCGCGCCTGTGGTTCCTCGGCGACTTCACCGATCGCGGCCCGGACGGCATCGGCGTCATCGACCTCGTGATGCGGCTCTCCGCCGAGGCCGCCGCCGCCGGCGGCTACTGCAAGGCCCTCATGGGCAACCACGAGCTGCTGCTGCTCGGCGCCAAGCGGTTCGGCGACACACCCGTCAGCTCCGGCGCCGGCACCGCGACCTTCCAGGCCGCCTGGCTGCTCAACGGCGGCCAGAAGACGGACATGGACCGCCTCCAGGACCACCACCTGCAGTGGATGGCCCGCCTCGACGCCATGGAACTGGTCGACGGACACCTTCTGGTGCACTCCGACACCACCGCCTACCTCGACTACGGCGACTCCATCGAAGCGGTCAACGACACCGTCCGCGAGACCCTCACCCGCAACGACGCCGAGGACTGCTGGGACCTCTTTCGCAAGTTCACCCGTCGCTTCGCCTTCCGCGACGACGGAGCCGGGGCGGTCCACGAACTGCTCGACACCTACGGCGGCACCCGCATCGTCCACGGCCACAGCCCCATCCCCTACCTCCTGGGCGAGACGGTCCCGGAGGACGGCGAGGCCGGAGCCGGTCCCGTGATCGAAGGACCGCACGTCTACGCCGACGGACTGGCCATCGCGATGGACGGCGGAGTGACCATGGCCGGAAAGCTGCTGGTCCAGCAACTTCCCCTGGATATCTGAGCGTTCGCCGGACAGGCGCCCGGCGGGCCCGGCACGGCGGACGGGGGGCCAATTTCTGGAAACCCCCTGTCACGGCGTGCCGTCGCCGCTCTACCATCGCCTTATCCGTAGCAGGCTCCCCTCCGTTTCTGCCCAACGGCTCGTCAGCGTGCGAGCCATCAGCCCTACGGAGCATCGGGGGATGCAGATGAACAGCGTTCCGCAGCACCTGCTGAGCGAGGACCGCCAGGAATACGAGCGGATCCTCGATGAGGCGCTGCGCTCCGCACCACACCGCCCGGAACTCGCCGCCGTCGGCCGGCGGCTCAACCTCGAACAACTGCGCACCATGGCGCTCAACGCCACGGCCCTCATCACGACGGCCGCGTCGGACGAGTACGCGCACTATGTGAAGGTCCGCAGCGACATGCGCCGCCCCGTGCGGCCCGCCCCGTCCGTCGGCGAGGAAACCGGCCCCCAGGAGCCGGGCACGCCCGTGATGGGCCTCGCCGCCACCGTGGGGGAGGTCACCGAGACCGCGGGCGCCGGCGCGGTCGCGGTCGTCGCGGTCCTCGCCCCCGTCCTCGCCGGGACGGCCGCGGCGATCTTCTTGCTCGTCGGCTACGTCCTGAGGGTGCTCGACCCCGAGCCGGCGATCGCCGGAACGCTGCTGACCACCGGATGGGTCTTCGGCGCGGTCACGGCGGCCGCCATCCTGGTCGCCGCGGCCGGACTGCTGCTGACCGCCCTGCGCAACGGCTCCTCGTCCCTGCGGGCCGGAGCGGGGGACGAGCTGTCCGAACAGGTCGCCCGGGCCAAGGAGGCCTGGCACGACGCCCTCCTGGAACGCGGCATCCTGCCGTTCCTCCGGGACGCCCTCGCGGACCCGGGCTCGGCGGCCCTGGACCGCCCCGCCCCGGCCCCCAGCCGCATACCCCACCTGGGGTACGGCCGGCCGGGGTTCAGCAGCCCCGAGGACGGAACCGCGGGCCCGCGTCCGAGCTTCTCCAGCCCGGATTTCACGAGCCCGGACTTCGGAGGACCTGAACACCAGCCGGAGTGACCCGGCCGGCCGACGGCCGGGTTTCACGGCGGAAGGGGGCCCGCGCGTGCGCGGGCCCGCACACCGCCTCCGGCGCGGCCTCGTGCGGCCGCCGCCGCTCCCTGGTGCCCCTCGTGCGCCGTGCGCCACCCCGGATCGTCCGCAGCGTCCGGACGGCTCGCCGGCTGTATCTGGACGGTCCGCTCACCGCGGGCTGCGGGCTGCCCATCGATCCCGGGCAACCGCCCGGGCGTCCTCAGATGATGCCCAGCCGCCGCGCCTCCTTCATCCAGGACGGGAACTCGGACAGCAGCCGGTCGTAGAGCTCCGGATCCGGTACGTTGCCGATGTCGTCGACCGCGAAGAAGCCCACGTTGTCGACGCGGCGGCCCGGGAGGGTGTCGAACCGCTCCAGAACGCCGTAGTTGGAGCGTCCCAGACCCACGAACTGCCAGAAAACCGGCTCCTCCACCGCCTCCCGCAGTTCCGTCTCGATCTCCTTGTTGCGGTAGACGCCGCCGTCGGAGAAGAAGAGCACCAGCGTGGGATCGGCGGCCGGGTTCTCCCGGACGAACGCCCGGACCTCGGCGATCACCTTCTGCTCCTCGTTCTGGATGCCGACCGCCCGCATGTCCACCTGCCCCGGCAACAGGCCCTTCTTCGGCTTCTTCCGCCGGAACAGGGTCAGTTCACCGACCCGGACATGACGCTCCAGCCACTCCGGCAGCTCCCCGAGGGCAAGGTCCGGCAGCCGGGCCGGATTCGACGCGAAGGTCCACGCCTGCATCTCGCCGTCGTCGTCCAGCTGGGCCGCCACCGCGGCCATCCGCTCCACCACATCGGCCACGACGCCCTTGGAGTACAGGAACGACATCGACCCGGAGGCGTCCAGGACCAGGATCACGCGGGCCCTGACCCCCACGGCCCCGTGCTTGCGGAGACTGACCGCCACCTGCTCCTTGCGCAGCGAGAGCCGCTTGCGCATGTCCACGGGCAGTTGCTCCTCCCCCTTGACGAGCCGGGGGGCCGCGCCGCCGGCCGGGGGAGCCGCCGGTGCCGGAGGCCCGGGCGGGGGCACGGGTGCCGACGGGGGTGCCGGGGGCATGGGCGCGGCCTGCGGTGCGGGAGCCGACGGAGGGACCGGCGGGGCGGACGCGGCCTGCGGGAACGGATTCGGCGACGACGCCGGAGCGGGCGGGACGGCTCCCCCGGTGACGCCCGTCGCGCCCGCGCCACCGGAAGCAGCCGCACCGGGCTCCTCGTCGACGCTGATCCCGAAATCGGTGGCCAGGCCCGCGAGACCGGAGGCATACCCCTGGCCCACCGCCCGGAACTTCCACTGACCGCTGCGCAGATACAGCTCGCCCCCGATGAAGGCCGTCTCGGTCGTCGCCTCCATGTCGAAGAACGCCAGCTCCTGGCCCGTACCGGCGTCGAAGAGCCGCAGTCTCAGGTCCGACAGCCGGCCGAAGGGCCCCCCGTCGGCGGAGGCGCCGAGAACGACCCGCTGGATCTCGGGCTCCAGAGCCTGCAGATCCACCTCGAGCGTGTCCGTCGTGCCGTCGCCCTCCTTCCGCTTGCCCGCGTGGCGCACGGCGCCGGAGGCGTGCCGGGGCTGGTTGTAGAAGACGAAGTCACTGTCGTCACGCACCCGTCCGTCCTCGCGCAGCAGCAGGGCCGAGGCGTCGGCGTCCGGCGCACCGGGGCCCGCGGACCAGCCGAGGACGACCCGCACCTGTCGCGCGGCGACGGGAAGGTTGGCGCCCTTGCTCATCGATGTCGGTGTCATGTGCCCAGTCTCCCCGCAGAAGCCGTCGATGGATCCGACCGGTGCGCCCGCCCGGGGACGGAGCCGGAGCCGGCCGAGTCGGTCGCGGCCCGGACGAACGCGCGCAGCCGCTCGGTGGTGTTGCCCTCTCTCCACACCAGTCCCCGCTCGATGGGGGGCGCGTCGTGAAGGCGTACGTAGGCGACGTCGGGCCGGGGGTAGTACTGCCGCGAGTGCTCCCCCACCGGGAGGACACCCCGGCCCATCGCGACCAGCGTCAGCATCTCGGAGAACGACTCTCCGGCCGGGCCCTTGGGAACGGGCCGGCCCGAGGGGGTGTGCTCCGGTGTGCGGTCCCGTTTGAAGCCGGCCGAGGTCGCCTGCGGGTACTGCACGACGGGGTGTTCCGCGAGCACCTCGAGGGACAACCGTTCCTCACGGGCCAGCGGATGCCCCGCGGGGACGGCCAGGACCCGTCCCTCCCGCATCAGGGCGGGTCCGGTGGCCATGCCGTCGAAGGGGAAGGAGGCGAGCAGTATGTCGATCGAGCCGTCCAGCAGACTCGCCCGGGAGTTGGACAGCTGGACCTCCCGCACCTCGACCCGGCAGTCGGGGTGCCGCTCGCCGAACAGGGAGACCGCCCGGAGCAGGGCGGGTGCGGTCGACTCGCCGAGGAAGGCGGCCCGCAGCTCTCCGGTGATCCCCCGGCCCGCGTCGGCCGCCCTGCGCAGGGCCGCTTCCATCGCGACGGCCAGGGGCGCCAGATCCTCCGCCAGCTGCCGCCCGATCGGGGTGAGCCGGACCGAACGGCTGGTGCGCTCGAAGAGCAGTCCGCCGACTCTGCGCTCGACCGCCTTGATCACCTGACTGACCCGCCCGGTCGTGATCCCCAGCCGTGCGGCGGTCCGGCCGAAGTGCAGCTCCTCGGCCAGCGTCAGAATGGTCTCGGTCTCCAGTCGTTCCAGCATGTATCCCCCGGCGTTAAATCTGGCTCAACGGTCGTACAGAGATCTTGCCTTGATGCCGTGCTCCGCACGGCGGATCGTGGAAGGCGTCCACGGGAGGCCCGGGCACAGGAGCCGGGCCCGTCCGTGCCGACGATCGACCCGACCTGTCAGCGCGTGGCCCGCCACGCCGTCGCCCTGGAGACGACATGACCACCCTGCGTGTGAAGGCCTTCGACCACCTGGTCCTCAACGTCGAGGACGTCGAACGGTCCCTGGACTTCTACATCGGCCTGCTCGGACTGGAGCCCGTACGCGTCGACGCGTGGCGACGCGGCGAGGCCCCGTTCCCGTCGGTGCGGATCACCGGGGAGACCATCGTCGACCTGGTCGCCCACGCGCCCGAAGGCTCCAACGTCGACCACTTCTGCCTCACCGTGGAACCGCTGGACTGGGACCCGGTCATCGCGGCGGGTACCTTCACCGTGCTCGAGGGACCCGTGCAGCGCTACGGCGCGCGCGGCAACGCCACCTCGGTCTACGTGCAGGACCCGGACGGAAACACCGTCGAGCTGCGCTGGTACCCCGAGGACGTCACGTCGTGAGCCTGCCGAGGGACGGCGGTCCGGGTACCCGTCCCGGACCGCGCCCTCGTGCGGTGGGTCAGTCGGCCAGCGGCAGATACACGCGGTTGCCCGCCTCGGCGAACTCCCGCGACTTCTGCAGCATGCCCGCCGCGACCTCCTCGGCCGAGGCGCCCTCGGCCACGTCACCGCCGAACCGCTCGTTGATGTTCTGGCTGATCTTCATCGAGCAGAACTTCGGCCCGCACATGGAGCAGAAGTGGGCCGTCTTGGCGGGCTCGGCCGGCAGCGTCCGGTCGTGGAACTCCCTTGCCGTGTCCGGGTCGAGAGCCAGGTTGAACTGGTCCTCCCACCGGAACTCGAAGCGGGCGTCCGAGAGCGCGTCGTCCCATTCCTGCGCACCCGGGTGCCCCTTGGCGAGGTCGGCCGCGTGGGCGGCGATCTTGTAGGTGATGACGCCGGTCTTGACGTCGTCACGATCGGGCAGGCCCAGATGCTCCTTGGGCGTGACGTAGCAGAGCATCGCCGTGCCCCACCAGGCGATCATCGCGGCACCGATGCCGGAGGTGATGTGGTCGTAGGCCGGCGCGACGTCCGTCGTCAGCGGGCCGAGGGTATAGAACGGAGCTTCATCACAGATCTCCTGCTGAAGGTCGATGTTCTCCTTGATCTTGTGCATCGGGACATGTCCCGGGCCCTCGATCATCGTCTGTACCTGAAAACGCTTCGCGACCTTGTTGAGTTCCCCGAGCGTCCTCAACTCCGCGAACTGGGCGGCGTCGTTGGCGTCCGCGATGGACCCCGGCCGCAGCCCGTCGCCGAGCGAGTAGGTGACGTCGTACGCGGCGAGGATCTCGCAGAGCTCCTCGAAGTTCTCGTAGAGGAACGACTCCTTGTGGTGCGCGAGGCACCAGGCGGCCATGATCGAGCCGCCGCGCGAGACGATGCCCGTCTTGCGGTTCGCGGTGAGCGGCACGTACGCCAGGCGCACGCCCGCGTGGACCGTCATGTAGTCCACGCCCTGCTCGGCCTGCTCGATGACGGTGTCCTTGTAGATCTCCCAGGTCAGCTCCTCGGCACGGCCGTCGACCTTCTCCAGCGCCTGATAGAGCGGCACGGTGCCGATGGGGACGGGGGAGTTGCGCAGCACCCATTCCCGCGTGGTGTGGATGTTGCGACCGGTGGACAGGTCCATGACCGTGTCGGCGCCCCAGCGGGTCGCCCAGGTCATCTTCTCCACCTCCTCCTCGATGGAGGAAGTCACCGCGGAATTGCCGATGTTGGCGTTGACCTTCACCAGGAACCGCTTGCCGATGATCATCGGCTCGATCTCCGGATGATTGACATTCACGGGCAGCACCGCCCGGCCCGCCGCGATCTCCTCCCGTACGACCTCGGGGTCCACGTTCTCGCGGACCGCCACGAACTCCATCTCGGGCGTGATCTCCCCGCGGCGCGCATAGGCGAGCTGGGTGACCGGCTGCCCCGGGCGCCCGCGGCGCGGCTGGCGCGGCCGGCCGGGGAAGACCGCGTCGAGGTTGCGCAGCCCCCCGCGCGGGGACGTGTGCTTGATCCCGTCGTCCTCGGGCCGGACGGGACGGCCCGCGTACTCCTCGGTGTCTCCGCGGGCGATGATCCAGCTCTCCCGCAGCGGGGCCAGTCCCCTGCGCACATCGGTGTCGATGGTCGGATCGGTGTACGGACCGGAGGTGTCGTACAGCGTCACGGACTGCCCGTTGGTGAGGTGCACCTGGCGGACGGGCACCCGAAGATCGGGGCGTGTACCCCCGACATACGCCTTGTGCCAGCCGATGGACTGCCCGTCCCGGCCGTTCGGGCCGGCCGGGGACGGCGGGGAAACCCCGTCCGTCCGATCGGAGGCAGGCGTGCGTACATCCTTGTCGGTCATGAGACCTACTCCCTACGCCGGCATTACCCGGTAACAGGTTCAGCGGTCGACGCAGCGGCTTCCGATCGCCGATGTTTCATGTGAAACATCGCGAAGACGGAGGTCAGCGCCCTCTCAGCCCGGTGCTCCGAGCTCCCGCGTGTGCAAAGGTGCCTCCACGCTAGCGCCATGTTTGGCGCGGTGAACAGAGGGCCCTTGACGTTCTTGCGATGATCGGGCGGTGACGACGACCCGCCAGCACCCGTTCCCCCCGTCCGAGCCGCCCCGGCGCCCCGGCTCCGACGGCGGCCGCGGGCACGGCTCCGGCCAGGACCACAGCCACGGCCATGAGCACGGACACGGGCGGGACACCGACCCTCACGGCCTCGACGAGGAGCGCGCGCCCGGTACCCGGCGCGGGCGCACCGAGCCCGTGGGCGGCGGGCACGGACACTCTCACAGCCACGGTCCGGCCGCGCCGGTCTCCAAGCATCTGCGCAAGGTCATCGCCGCGGTGCTGATCCCCTTCGCGGCCGCGGTCGCGGTGGGCCTCGTGGTGCTGTGGCCCGGCAGTGCGCCCGCCCACGAGCGCACCGGCGTCGGCTTCGACCGGCAGACCCAGCAGGCGACGGTCACGAGAATCGACCAGGTGGACTGCAAGTCCGTCAACGCCTCTTCCGGCTCCGCGACGGCCGACGGCTCCGCCGCCGGGGGCTCCTCCTCCCAGCAGCGGACGGCGGGGGAGTGCAAGAAGGCCACGGTCCGGATCGACAGCGGCAAGGACAAGGGCCGCACCTTCACCGAGATCGTTCAGCCGGACCAGTCACGGCAGTTGCACCAGAGCGAGAAGGTCGTCGTCGCCTACGAGCCCTCCGCCCCCAAGGACCTGCAGTACTCGGTGACCGACGCCAACCGGAAACTGCCCCTGGCGCTGCTGTCCGTGATCTTCGCCGTCGTCGTCGTGGTGATCGGCCGCATGCGCGGCGTCATGGCACTGGTGGCCCTGGCCATCAGCTTCCTGATCCTCAACTTCTTCATCCTGCCCGCGATCCTGGAGGGCTCGAACCCGCTGCTCGTGGCCGTGGTCGGGTCCAGCGCGATCATGCTGATCGCCCTGTACATGTGCCATGGTCTGTCGGCCCGCACGTCCGTGGCGGTGGTCGGCACCCTGCTCTCGCTGATCCTGATCGGCCTGCTCGGCTCGGTCTTCATCGACTGGGCCTTCCTGACCGGCAACACCGACGACAGCACCGGGCTGATCCACGGTCTGTACCCGTCCATCGACATGAGCGGTCTGCTGCTGGCCGGCGTCATCATCGGTTCGCTCGGCGTCCTGGACGACGTGACGGTCACCCAGACGTCCGCGGTCTGGGAGCTGCACGAGGCGAACCCCACGATGGGCCGGCGCGGCCTGTACCGCGCGGGCATCCGTATCGGCCGCGACCACATCGCGTCGGTCGTCAACACACTCGTCCTGGCCTACGCGGGTGCCGCGCTGCCGCTGCTGCTGCTCTTCTCGATCGCGCAGAGCAGCGTGGACACGGTCGCCAACAGCGAACTGGTCGCCGAGGAGATCGTGCGCACGCTGGTCGGATCGATCGGCCTGGTCGCCGCGGTGCCGGTGACGACCGCGCTGGCCGCCCTCGTGGTCGCCGCGGACCGGTCGGACGGCGCCGCCGTCCCCGCCCAGCCCGCGGCCGCCGGGGCTCCGGCCCGGAGCGGGAAGGGACATCGCCGCAAGCGCTGACCCGCCCCCGGAAGCCGAAACCATCCTGCACGGACGGCCCTTGTGAGGAAGCGTTCCTCCGCTCCCGGCCGCCGGGGCGTCAGCCCGCGCTCTGCTCCTCCGTCAGGATGCGGTCGAGCACGGCGTCGAGGGAGGTGTCGAAGCCCTCCAGAGATCGTTCCTGCCCGAGGGGGACGAGCCGGTCCGTCCGGTCGAGGAAGGCGACGAGCGGCGCGGTCCCGGACCGGAACAGCGCGTGATCGCCGCCCACCTGGAGCCGGATCAGCACCTCGCCGAGCGCCTCCGGCTCGGCCGGAGCGATGTGCACGTCCCCGTCGCCGCAGGGCCTGCCCACACCGTCGATCAGCAGTTCCCTCCCGAAGGCCCAGGTCACAGGCGCGTCGCCGGGCAAGTGGAAGGTCAACCGCACCGCGTACGGATCACAGGTCTCGTATCGCAGCTCGACAGGAATGCGGAAGGAGAGCTCCTCGGACACGAGGAAGCTCATCATGACCTCAGCCTGTACCGACTCGCGCATCGCCTACCCCGTCGTTTGCCGTCGACTGGCCAGGAGTGGTCTCACCTGACACTGCTGGAAATCTTGCTCAACGTGCATGCCGCATTACAAGGAGTGATTTTTCAGATACTGATAGAGATGGCGAGTGTTGTTAGCAGCCCGCCCACCTCGCTCTGCAGCCTGCGTGCCGCGGGCATCAGCCGCTCCCCCTGATGGGACGGCAGGGAGAAGGCCACGGCCGCGGCGGAACTGCCCGCGGTGACCGGGATCGCGGCACAGACCGTGCCCAGCGCGTACTCCTGCCGCTCGATCACCGGCTCCATCCGGCCCATCCGCTCCAGGCGCCTCAGCAGGCGGTCCTTGTCACGCACCGTGTACGGGGTGAGCGGTCGCACCGGATAGCGGTCGAGGTGGTCACGCCGGGACGTGTCGTCCAGCTGGGCCAGCAGACACTGGCCGACGGCATGCGCGTGCCCGGTCTCACGGAAGTCGGCCCACTCGTGGACCGCCGGGTTCCCCGGGGAGTCGGCGACGCACAGGACCTCGATCTCGCCCTCGCGGTAGACCGCGTAGTACACGGGCGCGCCGATCGCGTCCCGCCAGTGCGCGAGCAGGTCCCTGACCGTGCTGCGACGTTTCTGCCGGGCTCCGCTGCTGCTCAGCCGCTCGGTGGCCTCACCGAGGAAGAACAGCCCGCTGTCCCGGCGCAGATAGCCCTCGTGGACGAGGGTGCGCAGCAGGTGGTAGGCCGTCGGCAGCGCCAGTCCGGCGTCCCGGGCCAGCTGTTTGGCGGGGGCGCCCTGCTCGCGCGAGGCCACGGCCTCCAGCAGACGCATCGCGCGCTGGACCGAGCCGATCAGCGTGGTGGCGTGGGAGTCCAGGGGACCGGCCTCGGGCTCCCTGGAAGGGGCGCGGGCGGGTCGCGCCGTCCGCGCGACCGGTGACGGCGTACCGCGCGTCACCGACGGCCTGGTGGGCCCGGTGAGCCCCTCCGCCGGCGCCGTGCGCCGGGCGGGCGTCGCCCCCGTCGAGGGCCCGGAGGGCGCCGGCTCCCCGGCCGGGGAGGACGGGGTGCGCGAACGGGGTGGCTCCCCCGGCGAGGTGCGCGGCTGGACCGGTGGCACGCGTGCGGCCACGGGCGTGCCCGGTCGCCGGAAGGGAGGAGCGACGGATGGTGCGGGTGCGGTGTCGACCGTGGCCAAGGGGCACTCCGAAGAGCGAGGAGGACCGCCCGTGCGGGGAATCACGGGAGGGGGCTGTGCGCTTCCCGCGGGATCGGCCCCGCGAGTTCCGGACTCTAACGGCCCGTCACCGCCCGGATGCCGTCTCACCGGAAAACTTCCCCCGGCCGAGGGAACCTTGGGTTCCCTCTCCTCTTTTTTCGTTACCCCTCGCTCACCCTCTCGCGCCTCACCAGTCGCTGCGGGACGAGGAGCCCGACATGAACTTCCGCACGATGAAGATCAGTCCGCCGACCAGCGCGACGAAGACGAGCAGCTTGAAGAGCAGGCCGATGAAGAACCCGACGATGCTCGCTATCAGACCGCCGAACACCACCAGGGCGATGACGGGAACGGCGACCCACTTCACCCACCACGGCATACCGCTGAAGATCTCCTGCATCGTCCTTGTCCTTACCTCTCCTCGCCCGCGGTCCCGACGCCGGGACACCGATTCCGGGTTCTGTGATGTCTCGCATCCGATGCTAGGCCGGGAAGGAGGCCGTGCGGGGCCCTGGCACCCCTTGTCCTCCCCTGACCGTTCCCCTAGGGAACCCTGAGACGCGGCATCAACTCTCGGGGGGAGAGAACATCACGAGAACCCGCAGATCCTCCGTGATGTGGTGGAACTTGTGGGCGACCCCGGCCGGCACGTAGACGACGCTGCCCCGGGCCACCTGGGTGGTCTCCAGACCGACGGTGATCGACGCCCGTCCGCTGACCACGAAGTACACCTCGTCCTGGGCGTGCGGCTTCTGCGGGTCCTGGGTTCCCGCGTCGAGCGCGTACAGCCCGACGGACATGTTCCGCTCCCGCAGGAACTGCAGATAGGCACCATCGTTGGCGGCGCGTTCCGCCTCCAGTTCGTCCAGCCGGAATGCCTTCATCGCCCTCGTCCGTTCCTGTGCACCTCAGGCTGTTTCCGCAGCCTCTTCTGGCCAGTCGATCTCTCTGCCACGATCAGACACATGAAGAATTTCGTAGTCAAGACGCTCGCCAACGCGGGGGCCCTGGCCGTCGCCGTCTGGCTGCTCGACAAGATCACCCTCACGGGCGACAGCACGGGCAAGAAGATAGGCACGCTCATCCTCGTCGCACTGGTCTTCGGACTGGTGAACTTCCTGGTCAAGCCGGTCGTGAAGGTGCTGACCTTCCCGCTCTTCATCCTCACTCTCGGCCTGATCACCCTGGTGGTGAACGCCTTGATGCTGCTGCTCACCTCGTGGCTCGCCGACAAACTCGATCTGAGCTTCCACGTGGAGGGCTTCTGGACCGCCGTGCTGGGCGGCCTGATCATCTCCATCGTCTCCTGGGCGCTCAACATCGTGCTGCCCGACGGCGACTGAACGACCGAGAGGAATTCATGACCTACCGCGTCTGCTTCGTCTGCACCGGCAACATCTGCCGCTCGCCGATGGCCGAGTCCGTCTTCCGCGCTCATGTGGAGCGGGCGGGTCTCGGTGACCTCGTCGAGGTCGACAGCGCGGGCACGGGCGGCTGGCACGAGGGCGACGGGGCCGACGAGCGCACCGTCGCCGTGCTGGAGGCGAACGGCTACGAGAGCGATCACGCGGCCCGCCGGTTCCAGGCCTCGTGGTTCTCCCGGCTCGATCTCGTCATCGCCCTCGACACGGGCCACCTCGACGCCCTGCGCCGCCTCGCGGCCCGTCCCGAGGACGCCGGGAAGGTCCGGCTGCTGCGTTCGTACGACCCCGCCGCCGGCGACGACCTCGACGTCCCCGATCCGTACTACGGACACCTGGACGGCTTCGAGGAATGTCTTGAGATGGTGGAGGCGGCGAGCCCTGGACTGCTCGCCGCGGTACGCGAGCACGTGGAAGGACGAGCGGCATGACGTCAGGGGAATTCGGCACGGCGGACGACAGGGGCAGCGGCCCCGCGCAGAGCGGGAGCAGCGGGCCCGCGACGCCGGGCGACGGCACGCGAGCGGTGCGCGCCGGACTGCCCGAGCCGCTCAAGTACGAGCCGACCCTCCCCGGCCCGGTCTTCGCCGCGCACTTCCATCTCCCCGGTGAGCCCACCGGCCCCTACACCTACGGCCGCGACGAGAACCCGACCTGGACGCTCCTGGAGCGCGCCATCGGCGAACTGGAGGCCCCCGGACAGGAGTCCGTCGAGACGCTCTCCTTCCCCTCCGGCATGGCCGCCATCTCCGCGGTGCTCTTCTCCCAGCTGCGGGCCGGCGACATCGTCGTGCTGCCCGAGGACGGCTATCAGGTGCTGCCGCTGGTGCGCGAGCAGCTGACCGCGTTCGGTGTCGAGGTGCGCACCGCCCCGACCGCGGGCGACGCCCAGCTGGAGGTGCTGGAGGGCGCGAAGCTGCTGTGGATCGAGACGCCGTCCAACCCGGGTCTGGACGTCTGCGACCTGCGGCGCCTCGTGGCCGCCGCGCACGCGCAGGGCACCCTCGTCGCCGTCGACAACACACTGGCCACGCCGCTCGGACAGCGCCCGCTGGAGCTGGGGGCGGACTTCTCGGTGGCCAGCGGCACCAAGATGCTCACGGGGCACGGCGACATCCTCCTCGGGTATGTCACTGGCAGGGACGCCGCGCTGATGGCTCCTGTCCGACGCTGGCGCAAGGTGGTCGGCGCCATCCCCGGGCCCATGGAGGCCTGGCTGGCGCACCGCTCGCTCGCCACGCTCCAGCTGAGGGCCGACCGGCAGACCGCCACCGCGAGGACGGTCGCCGAGGTCCTGCGGGACCGCCCCGAGGTGACGGGGCTGCGCTACCCGGGGCTGCCCGACGACCCCTCGTACAAGATCGCGTCGCAGCAGATGCGCCGCTTCGGCTGCGTCGTCTCCTTCACCCTGCCCTCGCGTGAGCGCGCGGAGCGCTTCCTCGACGCACTGCGTCTGGTCGACGACGCCACCAGCTTCGGCGGGGTGCGGTCCACGGCCGAGCGGCGCGGCCGCTGGGGCGGCGACGCCGTGCCGGAGGGCTTCATCCGTCTCTCCGTCGGCGCCGAGGACCCCGAGGACCTGGTGGCGGACATTCTGCGGGCCCTGGAGACGTCCGCCGCGTAGGACTCCACCGCCTCGGGACCGGCGCCCCACCGGGTACGGCGAACGGTCCGAGCCTCCCCCCTCGTGGCTCGGACCGCTCCGGTTCTGCGCGCGAAGAACCGCGCGAACAAGGCTAGTTGACTCTGTGTCAGTGTCCAATCACGGTAGCGACAGCGACCTATCGACTTATTTATAGTTGAGGCTCGCGCGGGGGTGCTGAGAGGGGAGGGGCACCATGGACCTGGCCTTGCTGCGCACGTTCGTGACGGTGCACCGAGCCGGTTCCTTCACGCGTGCCGCCGCCCTGCTCGGCCTCTCCCAGCCCGCCGTCACCTCGCAGATCCGCACACTGGAACGCCAGTTGGGGCGGCCCCTGTTCCTGCGCCAGGCACGAGGGGTGACGCCCACGACCATGGGCGACGAACTCGCCCACAAGGCGGCGCCCCATCTCGACGCCCTCGTGGAGATCGCGGAGACCGGTCTCGACGACGACTCGTCCCTTCGCACCCTGCATCTCGCGGGACCGTCCGAGTTCACCGCCGAACGCGCGTTGCCCGCGCTCATGGAAATGCCCGGCGGCGAGGGCCAGGGCTTCGCGCTGCGCGCCTCCTTCGGCAACGCCGAGGAGACGATGGAGGGGCTCGCCGCCGGACATCATGATCTGGCCATCACGACGGCCCAGCCACGGGGTGCGCTCCTCACCGCGACTCCGCTCTGCGACGAAGAGCATGTCCTGGTCGCCGCTCCGCGCTGGGCCGCCAGGATCCGTGCGGGCAGACTCCGCCGCAAGGGCGCGCACGCCTTGGAGGACGTCCCCATCGTCGAGGTCCACGAATCGCTGCCGCTCGTCGCCGGCTACTGGGCCTCCGTCTTCGACTGCCGCCCTGCCGCGTCCGGCACGGTGATCGTCCCGGATCTCCGGGCGGTCCTCGCCTGCGCCTCCGCGGGCGCCGGCCTCGCCGTCCTGCCCCGGTACCTCTGCGCCGACGCCATCGAGCGCGGCGATGTCGTCCCCCTCCTCGATCCCGTCATTCCCCCGCTGCGTACGTACTTCCTTGTCGTACGGACCGGGACGCTGGCGATGGCGCACATCGCCCGAGCACACGCATGGCTGCTGCGGGCTGCCTCCGACTGGACGTGAGGCCGCCCGGGACCGAGGGCCTCCGGGCACGGTCGCCGAGCACGCTGCGCAGCCCGGCGCCGAGGACCGCGGCAGGCATCCCAAGACCGGCCGTCACCCGGTTCCCCGCGGCGCGGGGCATCCTTCGGGGCTTTCCCGAGGAATCGCGGCCACACGATGTTTCACGTGGAACCAGTCGGGCCACATTTCTCCCATGACCGTCCGACCCGTGGTCAAGCGCACCGCACGTGCCGTCCTGCTCGACGGTGACGACCTGATCTTGATCAAGCGCACCAAGCCCGGCGTCGACCCCTACTGGCTCACACCGGGTGGCGGGGTCGAACCGGAGGACACGACTGTCGTCGAAGCGCTCCATCGTGAGGTGCACGAGGAACTCGGCGCCAAGATCGTCGATGTGGTGCCCTGCTTCGTCGACACCGTCGAGCACATCGGCGACGACGGCGGGGCGACCGGAGTGAAGGTCCAGCACTTCTTTGTCTGCCGCCTGGAGTCCATGGACCCGTCCCTGCGCCACGGTCCCGAGGTGGACGAGCCCACGGGCGAATACGAGATCGTCCGGGTCCCGTTCACCCGGGTCGGAATCGCCTCCGTGCACCTCGTGCCCCTGTCGCTGCGACACTACCTCGACGGGAACATCGAGGGCGTACGGGCCATGCACGCACCCGACCTGGGCTGACTCCCCGCGGCGCGGACGCGGCTCTGCCGTCCGTGACTACCTGGTGCCCGCCACCAATTGATAAGCGGCCCGCAGGTCCTGTCCCGTGTAGGAATGCGTGGCGAGACCGCGGAGATGCCGGTCCGCGTTGACGGCGACGGACACCGGCACGATGCCGAAGAGATCCTTGTCCGAGCCCGAGTCGCCATAGGCCACGCAATCGGCCCGGCTCACCCCGAACTCGGCACAGAGCCGGTCGGCGATCCGCACCTTCGCCGCGGCGTTGAGAATGCCCGCCAGGTCCAGCGGCTCCACGAACGGCACCGCCGGAAAACGCGATCCATGCGCCGCGTGCGCTCCCCAGGACAGCAGACGCTCCACGAAGAACGAGGGCGACAGCGAGACGACGGCGCAGTAGTCGCCGTTGCGCCGGATCTCCGTCCAGACGTCCTCGATGCCCGACAACCAGGGCGCGCCGTCGAAGGCCGCCGTGACATGGGCCTCCGTGAGATCCGTCCACAGGGCGTGCACCTGCGTCGCATACTCCGGAGGACCGATGCGCCCTTCGGAGATGGCTCGTTCGATCGCGATGTTCTCGGCTTCCCGGCCGAGTTGCCGGGAGATCTCCAGAGGTGCGGTGCTGCCGTGCAGCAACGTGCCGTCGAGGTCGAAAAGGTGAAGTCTCGCCATGGCCGCCGAGGCTACTGGGGCACCCCGCATGTGCGGAAAGTGGTTTCACGTGAAACGGCCGACCGCACATCGCTGCGGGCCGGAACGATGGCCAAAAGCCGGTAGAAGCGCCGGGAAAGCGGTGGACGGCAGCGGCCCTTGTCGGACAGCCTGACCTGCGTGCCGACTCCTTCCCCCGCCGCTCTGCCCATCCGCCGTCTGACGCCCCGCGACCTCGCCGCCTGCGCCGACCTGTCCGAGGACCGGGGCTGGCCCCGTGAAGAACACAAGTGGGGCCTGCTGCTCTCCGGGGGAACCGGCTACGGGATCGACGACCCCGACGGTGGTCTCGTCGCCGCCTGCGTGGTGACGCGATACGGATCGCACGAGGATCCCGAACTGGCCGCGATCGGGATGGTGCTGGTCGCCGAGCGGCACGCCCGTCAAGGTGTCGGCCGTCGTCTGATGCGGTACGTCATCGAGGAGGCGGGCCCGACCCCGCTGACCCTGCACGCCACCGCGTACGGCCGCCCGCTCTACGAGGAGCTGGGATTCAAGGTCACCGGGCAGGCGGAGATGGTCCGCGGCATGTTCACCCCCGACGGCTCGCCGCCCGGGGCCTTCACCCGTCCTGCGACGGCGGAGGATCTCGCCCCGATCCTCCGGCTGGACGAGGAGGTGTTCGGCGTCGATCGCACCCATCTGATCACCCGGCTGCCCGCTTTCGCGGACCAACTGCGCGTGGCCGAGGAGAACGGCCGGATCGTCGGCTACGCGGCCGCCTGGCCCAACATGGCCACCCATGTCGTCGGCCCCCTGGTCGCCCGGGACACACGGACGGCGAAGGCGCTCGTCTCCTCGCTCGCCGCTCACACCGACCGTCCTCTGCGGACCGACATCGACGTCCGGCACGAGGAACTGCTGAGCTGGCTGAAGGCGCGCGGACTGGCGTCCGTCGGCTTCAACGCGGTCATGACGCACAAGATCCCGGCACTGCCCGGCGACTGGACCCGGCGCTTCGCGCCGCTGACCGTGGCCGCCGGCTAGGTCAGCCGGCCAGGTCAGCCGGCCAGGTCAGCCGGCTGGGTCGCAGGCATCACGTGGCACGCCTGTGCCGGTCCCCTGGATTCATGGGGACCGGCACTTTTCGGGCCTGCCGCGCCGCGGACGGGCCCTCGGCGGGCAGGCGTCAGACCAGTGAGGCGACGGCGGCGAGGGCGAAGCCGTGGTCCTGGTCGGGCATGCCGCCGCCGACCCCGATCGCTCCGATCAGACGGCCGTCGCGGTGGACCGGGACGCCGCCCGCGATGAACAGCAGGGGACGGTCGAGCGCGGTGGGCAGGGTGTGGAAGAGGCCGCCGGGCTGCACCGCGTCGACGAGGTCGGCGGTCGCCGAGTCGAGCTGGAGCGCCGTGTAGGCCTTGCGGGTGCTGGTCTCGCCCGAGATCAGCACGGCCTGGTCGTCGCGCCGGAAGGCGAGGAGGTGGCCGCCCGCGTCGAGGACGGTGACGCTGATCCGGACACCGGCGGCCTCGGCGGCGTGCCGGGCGGCGGTCACGAGGACCTCGGCGTCCTCGGTGGTCAGCGGGGCGACGGCGGTGGTGGTGCTCATCGGGTTCTTCTCCTTGTGGGGGTGGTGTTCCGCTCGGTTCCGGACGGTGCCCGAGCGGGAGACGGCGGTGGTGCCCGGGCCCGGGCGGGCCGGGACCCGGTCAGTGGTGGACGGCGGTCCTGGCCTCCGCGGGGACGCCTGCGGCGACCACGACGGTGGGCCGGGACGCCCGGCGCTCCAGGGCGGCCGAGAGGACGGCCAGAACGAGCGCGCCGGCGGCGAGTGCGGCACCGACCCAGTTGGGGGCGGTGTAGCCGAGGCCCGCGGCGATGACGACGCCGCCGAGCCAGGCCGACAGGGCGTTGCCGAGGTTGAAGGCGCCGATGTTCACGGCCGAGGCCAGCGTGGGGGCGCCGTGCGCCTGGTCGAGGACGCGCTTCTGCAGGGGAGGCACGGTCGCGAAGCCGAGAGCGCCGATGAGGGCGATCGTGACGGCCGCGAGGACCTTGTTGTGCGCGGTGACGGTGAAGAGGGCGAGCACGACGGCGAGGCCGCCCAGGGACACGTAGAGCATCGGCATCAGCGCGCGGTCGGCGAACCTGCCGCCGATGAGGTTCCCGCCGACCATGCCGAGCCCGAAGAGGACCAGCAGCCAGGTGACGGATCCGTCGGCGAAGCCGGCCACGTGCGTCATCATCGGCGCGATGTAGGTCACGGCCGCGAAGACGCCGCCGAATCCGAGGACGGTCATCGCCATCGCGAGCAGGACCTGGACGTTCTTGAAGGCCGCCAGCTCGTGGCGCAGCCGGACTCCCTCGGGCCTGGGTATCTCGGGGACCAGCCGGGCGATGCCCAGCAGGCCCACGACCCCGAGCGCGGCGACTCCCGCGAACGTGACGCGCCAGCCGGCGGACTGCCCGATCAGCGTGCCCAGCGGGACGCCCACGACATTGGCGACCGTGAGTCCGCTGAACATCATCGCGATGGCGCCGGCCTTCTTCTCGGGCGCGACCAGTTCGGCGGCGGCAACCGAGCCGATGCCGAAGAAGGCACCGTGCGCGAGGGAGGCGACCACGCGTCCCGCGAACATCAGCCAGAAGGCCGGGGCCACGGCGGAGATCAGATTGCCGAGGACGAACAGCCCCATCAGCACCATCAGCATCCGCTTGCGGGACACCTTCGTGCCGAGCGCGGTCATGATCGGCGCGCCGATCACCACCCCCAGGGCATAGCCAGTGACCAGCAGTCCGGCGGTGGGAATGGAGACCCCGAAGTCTCCGGCGACCTCGGGCAGAACGCCCATGATGACGAACTCGGTCGTTCCGATTCCGAAGGCCCCGATCGCGAGGGCCAGAAGCGCGAGAGGCATGTGGGCACACCTTCCAGAAGATTGCACGGGCGCTTTGCCTGCGTTCACAATAGTTGCGGACGCGGGTTATATGCAACAGCGGGCTATTGCGCCGGTGCCCTATCCTGGTGTGAGCCGCTCCGGGACGGAGGAAACGCCATGACAGCCACGGACCCCGCTCTCACCGCCCTCGCACAGGGATGGTGTGCGCTCTCCCTGCTGCACGGGAGGATCGAGGCCCATATCGAGCGGGCCCTGCAGACGCGGCACGAGCTCAGCGTGCGCGAGTACTCCCTGCTCGACGTGCTCAGCCGGCAGCACGACGGCGAAGGCGGCCACCTCCAGATGAAGCAGGTGGCGGACGCGGTCGTCCTCAGCCAGAGCGCCACCACCCGGCTGGTCACCCGCCTCGAGGACCGGGGACTGCTCGCCCGCTATCTCTGCCCGACCGACCGGCGCGGCATCTACACCAATGTCAGCGACGCCGGGCTGAAGCTGCTCGCCGAGGCACGGCCCACCAATGACGCCGCCCTGCGCGAGGCGCTCGACGAGGCGGCCGGAAACCCCGACCTGGCCCCCCTGGTCCGGGTCGTGGAGTCCGCGAACGCGCCCACGCGCCCCGCGCCCTCCGCGGCCGTGCCCTCGTAGGGTGCGGTCATGGCAGATCTTGAAATACGAGCCGCAGATGCCGACGACGTTCCCGCCATCGTCGCGATGCTCGCCGACGACCCGCTGGGCGCCGAGCGGGAATCGCCCGACGATCTGACGCCGTATCTGGACGCCCTGGAGCGACTGCGTCGCGACCCGAACCAGCACCTGGTGGTCGCCGTCCGCGACGGCCGGGTCGTCGGCACCCTGCAGCTCACCGTGATCCCCGGACTGTCCCGCAAAGGGGCGACGCGGTCCGTCATCGAGGCCGTGCGCATCCACGCCGACGAGCGTGGCAGCGGCCTGGGCACGGAACTCATCGAGTGGGCGGTCGCGGAATCCCGCCGCCAGGACTGCCGTCTGGTCCAGCTGACCTCCGACGCCTCCCGCACCGACGCCCACCGCTTCTACGAGCGGCTGGGTTTCGAGGCCTCCCACATCGGTTTCAAGCTCCCGTTGTGACCCACTCGCTTCAACAGCACGAGGGGCCTGTTTCACGTGAAACAGGCCCCTCGTGGCAAGTGGCGGCTAAGGAATCCCCCGCCAGCCCTCGGAATCCACTCCACCGGGCACCGGAGCCTCCTGGTCGTACGGCTGCCGCGTGAACACGAACGACCCGAGGTCCAGATGGCTCAGGGAGCCGTCGGGCCGTCGTACGGGCCGTAGAACCTCACCCGCGTAGTAGCCGTCGAGCCCCGTCCAGGTCCCGTCGTCGTTCGCCCGGAAGCGGGCACCCCGGCCGGCGCCCGAGAGCGGACCCAGCACAAGACCTCCTCCGGCCGGCAGCCTCAGCCCGAAGGCCTGGGTCCCCCAGTACCACGGCCCCGCCAACTCCAGTACGCTCCGCTCCACTTCGGCCATCGGACGCCACGGATCAGGGATCCGCGGCTCCGCCTCGGCGACGATCCGCACCAGATCGCCGGCCACGGTGAACACGGCCGGCCCGGAGGTGCAGTTGGACAGGACCACCGCCGCCACGTCCTCGTCCACGCTGATCACCAGTCCGGCGAGAAAGCCCGGCAAGGACCCGGAATGCCCGACGAGGGACAGCCCGTCACGGTGCACGATCTGCAGACCGAACCCGTACGAGGACCCGGCGGCCGGCTCCCCGGCCTCGGGCGGGGCGGCGGGCGTCCGCATCTCCCGCACGGACTCGGCGCTCAGCACTCGGTCGTCACCGGTCGCGAGGAAGACCGCGAAGCGGGCCAAGTCACCGGTCGTGGACCACAGTTGACCGGCCGGGGCCATCCGGCCGAGGTCCTCCGCGGGTTCCGGCATCATCGCGTCCGCCCAGGGGTGGACCGCCCATCCCCCCGCGTGCGGCGCCTGCGGTCGAGGGCTCGTCCGGTGGAGGCCGAGCGGTTCGAGGATCTCCCGGCGCAGCACGTCCTCCCAGGGCGCCCCGCGCACCTCCTCGACCAGCGCCCCGAGCAGCGTGTAACCCGGGTTCGAGTAGTGGTGCCGGCGCCCCACCGGATGCCGGAAGGGCTGTTCGCCCAGGACGTCGCCCAGTTCGGGACGCAGCGAGCCGGAGGTGCGTTCCCACCAGGGCGCGGGTGTCTCGGCGGCCAGCCCTCCGGTGTGGGCGAGGAGTTGGGCGATGGTCACCTCCCCCGCGCCGGTGTCCGGCACATGCTTCTCCAGCGGGTCACCGAGGTCCAGGAGCCCCTCGTCGCGCAGGCGCAGTACCAGGACGGCGGTGAAGGTCTTGGTGATGGAGCCGATCCGGTACTGCACGTTCTCGTCGGGACCGTGACCGGGCACCGAGGTCCGCGCCCCGGTCCACACCGCCTTCCCGCCCCGGACCACCGTCGCGACGAGCGACGGCGTCCGTCCCTCGCTCTGTGCGACGGCGATGCGGTGCAGCAGGGCCCGGCGCGTGCCGGGAAGCAGATCGTCGTGGGATGTCGTCATGGCACCAGTCCACCCGCACCGGCGCCGGACGTCGAGCGGATTGTGCCCGGGCCCGCCCGATGCCGAGGTCGCTTTCGGGCGGCTTGCCCGTGCCGGCCGGGTCCACCACGCTGAGTCCGAGCACGAGGACCGCCGGCGAGCCCGGATCGCGCAGCGATGAATTTCCCGAGCCGCACTGGTCTCTACGCCGGACACCCACGGACGGAAGGCTGGGCCATGCGGAAACTGATCTACGGCATGAACCTGACCCTGGACGGCTACATCGCCGCGGCCGGCGACGACATCGGCTGGAGCGGACCGCCGAGCGAAGAGCTGTTCCAGCGGTGGCTGGAGCACGAGCAGGCGAATTCCCTGTCGCTGTACGGGCGCAAGCTGTGGCAGGCGATGAGCTCCCACTGGCCGACCGGCGACGAGAAGCCCGACGCCACCCCGGCGGAGATCGCGTTCGCGAGGAACTGGCGGGACACACCGAAGGTGGTGTTCTCCTCGACGATCGACAAGGTCGACTGGAACACCCGCCTGGTCACCGGCGACGCGATCGCCGAGATCACCCGGCTCAAGGCCGAGGACGGCGGTCCGATGACCATCGGCGGTGCGACGCTCGCCGCGGCGGCCATGCGGGCCGGGCTGATCGACGAGTACGTGATCGTCACCCATCCGGTCCTGGTGGGCGGCGGCACACCGTTCTTCACCGCGCTGGACGGCTGGGTGAACCTGAACCTGCTGGAAACGGGGACGCTTCCCGGCGGCGTGACCCTGACCAGGTACGAGACGAGGCGCTGAACCGCTTCCCGCCGCCTTGGACGCGTGTCGGACACCCCGTCGCTCAGCCGTCGCCCGTGGGACACGGCCTCGAGATCCGCGACCGCAGGGGGTCGCGGATCAGGTCTGTGCCATGTCCACGAAGCGCGAGTAGTGACCCTGGAAGGCGACCGTGATCGTCGCCGTCGGGCCGTTACGGTGCTTGCCCACGATGATGTCGGCCTCGCCCGCGCGGGGCGACTCCTTCTCGTAGGCGTCCTCGCGGTGGAGCAGGATCACCATGTCGGCGTCCTGCTCGATCGATCCGGACTCACGCAGGTCGGAGACCATGGGCTTCTTGTCCGTACGCTGCTCGGGACCACGGTTCAGCTGCGACAGCGCGATCACCGGCAACTCCAGCTCCTTGGCCAGCAGCTTCAGGTTTCGCGACATGTCGGAGACCTCCTGCTGACGGCTCTCGGAGCGCTTGCCGCCGGACTGCATCAGCTGGAGGTAGTCGATGACCACGAGCTTGAGGTCGGCGCGCTGCTTGAGACGGCGGCACTTGGCGCGGATCTCCATCATCGACAGGTTCGGGGAGTCGTCGATGTAGAGCGGGGCGGCCGAGACGTCCGGCATACGGCGGGCGAGCCGGGTCCAGTCCTCGTCCGTCATGGTGCCCGAACGCATGTGGTGCAGGGCCACGCGGGCCTCCGCGGACAGCAGACGCATCGCGATCTCGTTGCGGCCCATTTCGAGCGAGAAGATCACGCTGGGCATGTTGTGCTTGATCGAGCACGCGCGGGCGAAGTCCAGGGCCAGCGTCGACTTACCCATGGCGGGACGGGCCGCGATGATGATCATCTGGCCCGGGTGCAGACCGTTGGTGAGCGAGTCGAGGTCGGTGAAGCCGGTCGGTACACCGGTCATCTCCCCCGAACGCGAGCCGATCGCCTCGATCTCGTCGAGGGCGCCCTCCATGATGTCGCCCAGCGGCAGATAGTCCTCGGTGGTGCGTTGCTCGGTGACCGCGTAGATCTCGGCCTGGGCGCTGTTGACGATCTCGTCCACGTCGCCGTCGGCCGCGTATCCCATCTGGGTGATGCGGGTGCCGGCCTCCACGAGGCGGCGCAGGACCGCGCGCTCGTGCACGATCTCCGCGTAGTACTCGGCGTTCGCGGCGGTCGGGACCGTCTGGACGAGCGTGTGCAGATACGGGGCTCCACCGACCTTGGTGATCTCTCCGCGCTTGGTGAGCTCGGCCGCGACCGTGATGGGGTCGGCCGGCTCGCCCTTGGCGTACAGGTCGAGGATGGCGCCGTAGATGGTCTCGTGCGCGGGCCGGTAGAAGTCGTGGCCCTTGAGCACCTCGACGACATCGGCGATGGCGTCCTTCGACAGGAGCATGCCACCGAGGACGGACTGCTCGGCGTCGAGGTCCTGGGGCGGTACCCGTTCGAACGACGAACCGCCGCTCTCCCACGATCCGTTGTCCCGGTCGTGCTGCTCGTCCCGGCCGCGGCCGCCGTTGCCGCGCCGACGGGACGGGGGCAGACGATCACTGGGCCCGCTGTCCGCCCAGGGGTCGTCCAAGGGCTCGGAAATGGTCACCGAGACACCTCCTCCCGTCCGCGGAGCGGACCTAGCAGTGCCTTAATTTCTACGGCACCGCACTGACAAGTGAGCGGCCCGACTCCCGATCTCGCGCGTCGGTTTTGCGTGCTTTCCGAGGACGCGGGAAAGAACGGGCGCCGCACCACGTTAGGCCCGCGGGCACCGTCAGCCAATCTGGTTATCCACAGGCCATGTGGACGACGGCCCCGATGCTGTGGAGAACTCCGCCAAACCTGTGCACGACCCGGTGGACAGCCCTGTGAACAAGCCCTCAGCCCTCTCGCGGAACCTGCCCTGACCTGGCGCTTTCCCGTCCACCGGCTGTGCAGAAGAAAAACTTCCCCAGCAGGATCAAGATCGCCTCGAACCGTGCGCCATCCCACACCCCGCGCCCCCCGGAGTAAGGGTCTTTAGCCTGTTGCATCTCTTACCTGTGGAAGATTAGATTGATGCCCATGACACAGGCTCCCGAGGCACCCAGGACGGCGTCGCGCCGGCACGACCGAGAGATCGTCGCCCTGGCCGTTCCCGCGTTCGGCGCGCTCGTGGCGGAGCCCCTGTTCGTGCTCGCCGACAGTGCCATCGTCGGCCATCTCGGCACCGCACAGCTGGCCGGGCTCGGCGTCGCCTCGGCCCTCCTCATGACAGCTGTCGGAGTCTTCGTCTTCCTCGCCTACGCCACGACGGCCGCGGTCGCCCGGAAGGTGGGCGCCGGTGATCTGCGGGCCGCCATCCGCCAGGGCATGGACGGCGTCTGGCTCGCCCTGTTCATCGGCGTCGCCGTGATCGCCGTCGCCCTGCCCACCGCACCGTCCCTCATGGAGCTGTTCGGAGCATCCGGCTCCGCCGCCCCGTACGCGACGACCTATCTGCGGATCTCGGCGCTCGGCATCCCCGCGATGCTCGTCGTGCTGGCCTCCACCGGAATCCTGCGAGGGCTCCAGAACACGAAGACTCCTCTCTATGTCGCCGTCGGCGGCTTCGTCGCCAACGCGATACTCAACGCGGTCCTCGTCTACGGCGCCGGCCTCGGCATCGCGGGCTCCGCCTGGGGCACGGTCATCGCCCAATGCGGCATGGCCGTCGTCTATCTCCATGTCGTCCTCCGGGGAGCGCGGAAACACGGCGCCTCCCTGCGACCGGACCCTGCCGGTATTCGAGCCTGTGCCCAGGCCGGCACCCCCCTGCTCGTCCGGACCCTGTCGCTGCGGGCGATCCTCCTGATCGCCACGGCGGTCGCCGCCCGGCTCGGGGACGCCGACATGGCCGCCCACCAGATCATCCTGTCGCTGTGGAGTCTGCTGGCCTTCGCGCTCGACGCCATCGCCATCGCTGGACAGGCGATCATCGGGCGCTACCTCGGAGCCGGCGACGCCCGCGGTGCCCGTGAGGCCTGCCATCGCATGGTGCAGTGGGGGATCGTCACCGGAATCGTCCTCGGTCTGCTCCTCATCGCCGCTCGCCCCCTGTTCCTTCCGCTGTTCAGCGGTGACCCGGGTGTCCGGGACGCGGCCCTGCCGGCCCTGGTGATGGTGGCCCTCTCCCAGCCCGTCTGCGGAATCGTCTTCGTGCTGGACGGCGTACTGATGGGCGCGGGCGACGGGCCCTACCTGGCCCGGGCCATGCTGCTCACCCTGGCGGTGTTCACCCCGGCCGCCCTGCTCGTCCCCGTTCTCGGCGGAGGGCTCACCGCCCTCTGGGGTGCGATGACGCTGATGATGACGGTGCGGATGCTGACTCTGTGGCTGCGCTCCCGCTCGGGCCGCTGGATCGTCACGGGCGCCACGCGCTGACGTACGGCTGAAGCGCTCGCCCGGGGAACAGCCCAGGAGCGCCCTCAGGATGCAAGCCCGGATGTTTCACGGGAAACCAGGACCCGGTTTCACGTGAAACGACGGCCCCGGGCGACGAAGGACCCGGACACATCCGCAAGCCGATGCCCCACCTCCCGAACGAACAACAGGGCCGCCGCGCTCACCGGCTCCAGGACCGGCCCGATCACGCACAGCAGAAGGGCCGCACCCCGAGGGGTGCGGCCCTTCCTCTCAGCTATGCCGAGTGCTGCACTCAGGCAGCGACGACCTCGATGTTGACCTTGGCGGCAACCTCGGGGTGCAGACGCACGGACGTCTCGTGGGAGCCCAGGGTCTTGATGGGCGAGCCCAGCTCGATGCGGCGCTTGTCGACCTCGGGGCCACCGGAAGCCTTGATCGCCGAAGCGACGTCGGCCGGGGTGACGGAACCGAAGAGACGACCGGCGTCGCCGGAGCGGACGGCCAGGCGGACCTTGACACCCTCGAGGCGGGCCTTGATCTCGTTGGCCTGCTCGATGGTGGCGATCTCGTGGATCTTGCGAGCACGACGGATCTGCTCGACGTCCTTCTCGCCGCCCTTGGTCCAGCGGATCGCGAAGTTCCGCGGGATCAGGTAGTTGCGAGCGTAGCCGTCCTTGACGTCGACGACGTCGCCGGCGGCACCGAGGCCGGAGACCTCGTGGGTAAGGATGATCTTCATGTGTCGGTCACCCTTCCTTTATCGCGCGGTGGACGTGTAGGGCAGCAGTGCCATCTCACGGCTGTTCTTCACAGCCGTGGCGACGTCACGCTGGTGCTGCGTGCAGTTGCCGGTCACGCGGCGGGCACGGATCTTGCCGCGGTCGGAAATGAACTTCCGCAGCATGTTCGTGTCCTTGTAGTCCACGTACGTGACCTTGTCCTTGCAGAACGCGCAGACCTTCTTCTTCGGCTTGCGCACAGGCGGCTTCGCCATGGTGTATCTCCTGTGTGATCAAGAAGTGGGAGTACGGCCCACCCTCGGCCCTGAGGCCTAGAAGGGGGGCTCGTCCGAGTAGCCGCCGCCAGAGCCGCCGGAGCTTCCGCCCCAGCCACCGCCACCGCCGCCGCCCTGGTTGCCACCGGCGGGAGCGCCGGTCGCCCAGGGGTCGTTGTTGTCGGGAGCGCCGCCGCCCTGCTGGTTGCCGCCGGGGCCTCCGCCCCAGCCGCCGCCCTGCTGGCCGCCGCCACCGCCGCCGCCGTAACCGCCCTGACCGCCCCGGCCCGTGGTCTTGGTGACCTTGGCCGTGGCGTTCTTCAGGCTGGCGCCGACTTCCTCTACGTCCAGTTCGTAGACCGTGCGCTTGACGCCCTGGTTGTCCTCGTAGGACCGCTGCTTCAGGCGGCCCTGCACGATGACGCGCATGCCGCGCTGGAGCGACTCGGCGACGTTCTCCGCCGCCTGACGCCAGACCGAGCAGGTCAGGAACAGGCTCTCGCCGTCCTTCCACTCATTGGTCTGACGGTCGAAGGTGCGGGGAGTGGACGCGACACGGAACTTCGCGACCGCCGCACCGGAAGGGGTGAAGCGCAGCTCGGGGTCGTCGACAAGATTGCCGACGACCGTGATGACGGTCTCGCCTGCCATGGGGGAACCTCTCGGCGGGTTTGCTGCTGGCTGCTGGTACTACTCGATGCCCGAGATCAGCTGAGCTGGAGAGCTCAGTGGGTCTCGGGGCGGAGGACCTTGGTCCGGAGGACCGACTCGTTCAGGTTCATCTGGCGGTCGAGCTCCTTGACGACCGCAGGCTCGGCCTGCAGGTCGATGACCGAGTAGATGCCCTCGGGCTTCTTCTTGATCTCGTACGAGAGACGACGACGGCCCCAGGTGTCGACCTTCTCCACCTTGCCGGCGCCCTCACGGACGACGGAGAGGAAGTTCTCGATCAGGGGGGCGACAGCGCGCTCTTCCAGATCGGGGTCGAGGATGACCATCACTTCGTAGTGACGCATGTGGAACCCACCTCCTTTGGACTCAGCGGCCACGGTCGTTCCGTGGCAGGAGGGTTGTGATGCGTACGCAACGGTATCGGCCGCCACTGACAACGGGGCCGCCGATTCGGTGAACCGAGCGGCATTCCCTGTCGTGACCTGGCTCAGAGCCTGGGCAGACACCGGTGCAGAGGGTACAGACTACCTGCACACCCGCTTCCGGTTGAAATCCGAGCGGGTTGGCGGTCAATCTGTACACATCGGGTGTGTATGGCGCTACGATGCGCCGCCTTCCGCAGGAGGTGCCCTATGGCACAGACAATGCGTCCCAGTACCACCGGCTCACTCTTCGCCACGGACGGCAAGCCTCATCCCCTCCAGGACACCCTGCTCGCGGTGACCCTGGTGTGCGGAGTCCTGGCCTTCGTCACGTCGATGTTCCACAGCCTCCATCTGCTCAGCTCGTGGGCCGGACTGGTCGGGATCCTCGCCGGTGCCTACGGCCAGTTCATCTCCGAGACCACCCGGGAACGGTTCGGACTGATCGTCGGACTCGGTCTCTCGGGGGTCGGTTTCTACCTCGGACTGGCCCACGGCGGCCTCTTCGGCGGTGTGATCTGAGTCGAACGTCCGTTTTCCCCTGACCTCGGGGCGCCCCGCACCGCGCCCCGAGGTCCCAGGTTCCATACGGCCATTCGGGGCGCTCGCAGGGCGCAGTAGGCTTCGGCGCGAGAGCCGGAGCCCTTGTACCCATGGGGACACACCAGCCCGAGGAGCCCCCCTAATGAGCCTGACCCTGAGGACCATCAGCCGAGAGCAGCATCTGGCGTACATCCAGAGCCTGCCCGCGGCCAGCCACATGCAGGTCCCCGCATGGGCGGACGTGAAGGCCGAATGGCGCTCCGAGAGCCTCGGATGGTTCGACGAGAAGACCGGCCACATGGTCGGCGCGGGCCTGGTGCTCTACCGCCAGCTGCCCAAGATCAAGCGCTACCTCGCCTATCTGCCCGAGGGTCCGGTCATCAACTGGTTCGCGCCGAACCTCGACGACTGGCTGCAGCCGATGCTCGCGCACCTCAAGCAGCAGGGCGCCTTCTCCGTGAAGATGGGCCCGCCGGTGATCATCCGCCGCTGGGAGGCCACCTCCATCAAGGGCGGCATCCAGAACCCGGACGTGAAGCGCCTGCGCGACATCGAGGCCGACTTCATCGAGCCGCGCGCCTTCGAGGTCGCCGACAAGCTGCGCCGCATGGGCTGGCAGCAGGGCGAGGACGGCGGCGCCGGCTTCGGCGACGTGCAGCCGCGGTACGTCTTCCAGGTGCCGCTGGCCAACCGTTCCCTCGAAGAGGTCCACAGGAACTTCAACCAACTGTGGCGCCGCAACATCAAGAAGGCCGAGAAGGCCGGCGTCGAGGTCGTCCAGGGCGGTTACCAGGACCTGGAGGAGTGGCAGCGGCTCTACGAGATCACCGCGATCCGCGACCACTTCCGGCCGCGCCCGCTCTCGTACTTCCAGCGCATGTGGACGGCCCTCAACACCGAGGACCCCAACCGCATGCGGCTGTACTTCGCGCGGCACAACGGAGTGAACCTTTCGGCGGCGACGATGCTCGTCGTCGGCGGACACGTCTGGTACTCCTACGGCGCCTCGGACAACATCGGGCGCGAGGTACGGCCCTCGAACGCGATGCAGTGGCGCATGCTGCGCGACGCGTACGCCCTGGGTGCCACGGTCTACGACCTGCGCGGCATCTCCGACTCGCTGGACGAGACGGACCACCTCTTCGGTCTGATCCAGTTCAAGGTGGGCACGGGCGGAGAGGCCGCCGAGTACCTGGGCGAGTGGGACTTCCCGCTCAACAAGCTGCTCCACAAGGCCCTCGACATGTACATGTCCCGCCGCTGAGCCGTCCGGAACACGTCCCGGGCCGCCACGGACGCCCCGAATCGCATCCCGGGCCCCGCCGAACCGGCCCGGGACAGCCCCATCGGCCCGTCGAATCGGCGACAATTCCTTTTCACACCTCTGATACACCGCAGCCACGAGAAAGGTTCCGGGACCGGCCATGGCGCTCACGCTCTACGTCGACACCGCGCGCTGGCGGGCACACCACAAGCAGGTGTCCGAGCAGTTTCCGGGGCTCGTCCCCGTCTGCAAGGGCAACGGCTACGGCTTCGGCCACGAACGGCTCGCGGACGAGGCCACCCGCCTGGGCTCGGACATCCTCGCCGTCGGCACCACGTACGAGGCCGCCCGGATCAAGGACTGGTTCGGCGGCGACCTGCTGGTCCTGACGCCGTTCAGGCGCGGCGAGGAGCCCGTTCCGCTGCCCGACCGCGTCATCCGCTCGGTGTCGTCCATCGACGGCGTCTACGGGCTCGTGGGAGCCCGTGTCGTCATCGAGGTGATGTCCTCGATGAAGCGGCACGGGGTCAGCGAGGACGACCTGCCGCATCTGCACTCCGCCATCGAGAACGTGCGGCTGGAGGGCTTCGCCATCCACCTGCCGCTGGACCGCACCGACGGCTCGGACGCCGTCGAGGAGGTCATCGGCTGGATGGACCGCCTGCGGGCGGCCCGGCTGCCCCTGCACACGATGTTCGTCAGCCACCTCAAGGCCGAGGAACTCCGGCAGCTGCAGCAGCAGTTCCCGCAGACCCACTTCCGCGCCCGCATCGGGACGCGGCTGTGGCTCGGGGACCACGAGGCCACGGAGTACCGCGGGGCCGTCCTGGACGTCACGCGGGTCTCCAAGGGCGACCGCTTCGGCTACCGCCAGCAGAAGGCCGCCTCGGACGGCTGGCTCGTGGTCGTCGCCGGCGGCACCTCGCACGGCGTGGGCCTGGAGGCCCCCAAGGCACTGCACGGCGTCATGCCGCGGGCCAAGGGCGTCGCGCGGGCCGGCCTCGCGACGGTCAACCGGAACCTTTCTCCGTTCGTCTGGGCGGGCAAGCAGCGCTGGTTCGCCGAGCCCCCGCACATGCAGGTCTCGATCCTCTTCGTGCCGCACGACGCCACGGAGCCGAAGGTCGGCGACGAACTGGTGGCCCATCTGCGGCACACCACGACGCAGTTCGACCGCGTCGTCGAGCACTGACCCGGCGCCGGAGCGCTCCGGACCGACGAAAGGCCGTACACGGTGTCCGTGTACGGCCTTTCGCGTGCCTCTTGCGGCCCCCGCCTGCCCTGTTCGCTCAGAGCGAACGGTCTCCGGGTGCCGCGTCCTCGCGCCATTCGATCCGGGGGTCGCCGTCGAAATGCGCCGCGTGCCGCCGCGGACGGGCGGCCGGGCCGAGGACGAAGACGTCCTCTGCGCCGTCGAGGACGCCGCCCGCCGGATCGTCCTCGCCCCCGCGGCGCACCACGTCGCGCTCCGGCATGAAGATGTCCCGCACCACGACCGCGCACAGGTACAGCGTTCCCAGCAGGTGGACGGCGATGGCGACCTGGTAGCCGTCGGTCGGCAGTCCCTTGTGGGCGTCACCGCTGGTCGTGTACGCGAGGTACATCCAGATCCCGAGGAAGTACCCGACCTCGCACGCCTGCCAGACGAGGAAGTCCCGCCAGCGCGGCCGGGCCAGCACCGCGAGCGGGACCAGCCAGAGCACGTACTGCGGCGAGTAGACCTTGTTCGTGAGGATGAAGGCCGCGACGATCAGGAAGGCGAGCTGGGCGAAGCGGGGGCGGCGCGGGGCCGTGAGCGTGACGGCCGCCAGACCCGCGCAGATGATCACCATCAGGACCAGCGCCCAGGTGTTGGCCGTGTCCGGTGTGATCGCGATCTTCATCCACTGCGAGACGAACAGGAAGACCGAGCCGAAGTCGACGCCGCGGTCGTGGCTGAAGCTGTAGAACTTCGCCCAGCCCTCGGGCGCGAGGTACATGACCGGAACGTTCACGACCAGCCAGGCACCGACGGCGCCGAGCAGCGCCGTACCGAACTCCCGCCACTTCCCGGTGCGCCAGCACAGCAGGAAGAGCGGTCCGAGGACCAGGAACGGGTAGAACTTGGCGGCCGTGGCGAGCCCGATGAGGACACCGAAGGCGAGAACCCGGCCGCGGGACCACATGAGCAGGGCGGCGGCCAGCAGGGCCACCGCGAGCAGGTCCCAGTTGATCGTGGCCGTGAGCGCGAAGGCGGGTGCCAGGGCGACCAGGAGGCCGTCCCAGGGGCGACGGCGCTGGGTGCGCGCGGTGCACACGGCGATGACGGCGGCGCAGGCCATCAGCATCCCCGCGTTGACCATCCAGTAGACCTGCTCCTGGTGCTGGATGGTCCCGCCGCCCGGGGTGAGCCAGGCCGCGACCTCCATGAACACACCGGTGAGCACCGGGTACTCGAGGTAGTCCATGTCGCCGGGGATCTTGTCGAAGTACGGCACGAGACCGTCGGCGAAACCGCGCCCCTGATAGAGGTGCGGGATGTCCGAGTAGCACGCGTGCGTGTACTGAGAACTGGCTCCGAAGAACCACCCGCCGTCGTAGCAGGGGATCTTCTGGATCATGCCGAGCGCGAACATGCCGATCATCACCAGGGCGACGACCCGCACGGGCGTCCACCAGGACGTCCCGAGCAGCGCCCGCCGCCCGATGGGGCCGCCGATCAGCTCACTGCCGCCGGCGGCGACTTCGTCGTCCTGGGTCGGCCGCACCAGCTCCGGCTCGTGCTCGCTCGCTCGCGTCGTCTCTGCACTGGGCATGCCGCACATCCTGCCGTACGTGTCTGAGAACCGAAGCAGGGATGACCCTGAAACGGCTTCGCGCGTGCGCCCCGAAGGTGCGCACGCGCGAAGGATGGCCGTCGACCGTCAGCCGGTGCCTCCGAAGAGGCCGCCGTTGCCGTTGCCGTTTCCTCTGGTGCTGCCGGTACTGGTCGTCGCCGTCGGCGACGTGGTCACACCGCCATCGGTGCCGCCTGTGTCCGTACCGCCCGTGTCCGTGCCACCGGTGTCCGTGCCGCCGGTGTCCGTCCCGCCGTCGTTGTTCTGGCAGCGGAAGTCGAACTTCCTGCAGGTCTCGGTCGCCGAGGGCGTGGGAGACGTGAGCGTCGCGCTCGGGGTCGGGCTCGGGCTCTCGGTCGCGCTCTCGGTGGCCGAGGGCGTCGGCGTCGGGCTCGGGGCGTCGTTGAGGATCGTCCCGATGTCCTCGGGCACCGGGAAGGCCTCGGCCTTCTGGCCCTTGAGCGCCTCCATCATGTAGTCCCGCCAGATCTGGGACGGGAACGAGGCACCGTGGATGGTCTTCTCGCCACCCGTGCCGTACATCTGGAGGAACTGGCGGTTCTTGTTGGTCTCGTCGTCGTCCAGGCGGTACATGCCGATCGCCGTGGACAGCTGCGGGGTGTAGCCGACGAACCAGGCGGACTTGTTGCCGTCGGTCGTACCGGTCTTGCCCGCCACCTGACGGCCCGGGAGCTGGGCGTTGGTACCGGTGCCCTTCTCGACCACGGTCTTCAGGACGTCGGTGACGTTGTCGGCGACGGCCGGGGTGAAGGCGTCCACCGTCTTCGCGACGCTGTCGTGCTGGAAGACCGTGCCGTCCGCGTTGGTCACCTTCTCGACCGAGTACGGGTCCCGCTGCTTGCCGCTGGCCGCGAACGTGGCGTACGCCCCGGCCATACGGATCGCGCTCGGCGAGGAGGTGCCCAGGGAGAACGAGGGGAACCGGGAGCTCGCGAGGCTCGACTCCTTGATGCCGGCGCGCAGGACCGAGTCCTTCACCTTGTCCAGGCCGACGTCCATGCCCAGCTGGACATAGGCGGAGTTGACGGACTCGCGCATCGCCTCACGCAGGTCGATCTGGTACGAGGGCGGGTTGTACGACTGCTGGCCGTCGTTCTGCTGCAGCCACTCCCGGCCCTTGTCGTCCTTCCAGTCGGTCCGGTCGTAGTCCTTGATCTTGAGCTTGTTCTTGCCGCTGTACAGGCTCTTCGGCGACACGATGGTGCGTTCGTCCTGCGCCTGTTCCTCGCGCCCGTCGGGATTCCTCACACCCCAGGTCATGGCGGCCGCCAGCACGAAGGGCTTGAACGTCGAACCCACCTGGGCGCCGGTCTGGTCGGCGTTGTCGGTGAAGTGCTTCGTCGCGTCCGAACCGCCGTAGATGGCGACGATCGCGCCGGTCTTCGGATCGACGGACGCGCCGCCGAACTGGACGAACTTGTCGTTCTTCGGCCGCAGCTTCGGCTTGATGTTGGCCTTCTGCACCTTCTTCACCGCGGCTTCGAGCGCGTCGACCTTCGCCTTGTTGAAGGTCGTGTGAATCTGGTACCCGCCCCGCCGGAGGCTCGTCTCGGTGATCCCGGTGTCTTTGCTGTTGTTGACCAGGTACGAGTTGACCAGGTCGACCAGATAACCGATCTGTCGGCCCAGTGCGGCGTTCGACCGCGGGGGCTGGATCGTGGGGAACGTGGTGATCTTGGCGCGGGTGGCCGCGTCCAGGCGGCCGTCCTTGACCTCCTCGTCGAGGATCCACTTCCAGCGGGCCTCGGCGCGCCTGCGGTTGTTCTCGGGAGTGGCGGACGGGTCGATCGACACAGCGCCCGCGGGGTCGTAGTACGTGGCGCCCTTGAGCACGGCCGCCAGGAAGGCGCACTGGCTCGGGGTCAGACGCGTCGCGTCCTTGTTGAAGTACGCGTGCGCGGCGGCCTGGATCCCGTAGGCGTTACGCCCGTAGTAGGCGGAGTTCAGGTAGCCCGCCATGATGTCTTCCTTGGGCACCTTGGCCCCGACCTTGATCGAGACGAAGAGCTCCCGGAGCTTGCGGGAGACCGTCTGCGACTGGTCCTCGAGCATCGCGTTCTTCACGTACTGCTGGGTGATGGTGGAGCCACCCTGGGTCTGGCCGCCCTTGGCCATGTTCACGAAGGCGCGGGCGATACCCATCGGGTCGACACCGCTGTCGGACTCGAACGTCTTGTTCTCGGCCGACATCACCGCCCACCGCATCTCCTTGGGGATCTCGGCGTAGCCGATGATCTGGCGGTTGGCCTCACCGCCGGTGGCGACCATCTCGCTGCCGTCGGCCCAGTAGTAGACGTTGTTCTGCGCCTTGGCGGTCTTGCCGATGTCCGGAATGCCCACCAGGGCGTACCCGACACCGGCGGCCGCGACCAGGCTGCCCATGAAGCCGATGAACAGGCCGGTCACGAGCTTCCAGGACGGCACCCAGCGCGAGGCGCCGTACCGGCCGGCACGCGGGTAGTCGATCATGCGCTTCTTGGCGGGCTCGGGAGCGCGGCCGCGGCCGCGTCCGGGACCGCCCGGGCCCTGGGGACCGCCACGTCGGCCGCCCCCTCCTCCAGGACCTCCAGGAACTCCGGGACCTCCTTGGCCCGCGCCGTCGGCGGCTCTGCGCCGGCCTCCGCCGCTTCCACGCTGCGTGGCACGCCGCGCCTCGGCACGGCTGCCGTACGGGGTCTCGTCTCCCCCCGAGCGGCCATACGGATCGGAAGGGGGCCCGGTGACGTCTCGCGGTGCATCGCGGCGGCCTGCGGACGGACCTGCCTGCGGCTGGCCGCGCCGGGCCGCGGCACGTCCGCCGCCCTGCGGCTGCGGCGGTTTGCGACGGTGCTCGCTCATCGAACGATTACTCCTCGGGCAGGCGCACCTTTGCGCGCCTGGAAACGGCGGCTGGTTTCCGGTCCCCCCGAAGTACGGATGCGGTCGATTGCGCATTCACCCGTACTGCACCAAAGACGTTGACGTACTCAGACGTCACTCGGTTCCCGGTGGTCTCCATCCCGCACAGAGTACGCACCGTCAAAACACACCTAGCACCGAAATTCACCCCAAATCAGGCAACTTGCTTCGTATGAATCGGTGATGTGACGCCGTTCACTCTGCTCCCTCTTGTCGCATCCACAAGGTCGTTCTATCGTGCTGATGTATCGAGTCGATACATCAGCACGGCATAAAGACCGCGCCGACGAGGCGAGCGACAGGGAGGAGGCGACGATGAGCCGGCGTGCCGGGATCCTCGAGTTCGCCGTACTCGGCCTGCTCCGCGAGTCCCCGATGCACGGCTATGAGCTGCGCAAACGACTCAATACGTCACTGGGTGTGTTCCGTGCCTTCAGTTACGGAACGCTGTACCCCTGCCTCAAGACGCTGGTCGCCAACGGCTGGTTGATCGAGGAAGAAGGATCCACGCCCGAAGACGCCCTGTCGGCAACACTCGCGGGGCGTCGCGCCAAGATCGTCTACCGATTGACGGCGGAAGGTAAGGATCACTTCGAGGAGCTTCTCGCGCAGACGGGTCCCGACGCGTACGAGGACGAGCACTTCGCTGCTCGCTTCGCGTTCTTCGGGCAGACGTCACGCGATGTACGCATGCGCGTACTGGAAGGTCGCCGCAGCCGTCTGGAGGAGCGCCTCGAGAAGATGCGCGCCTCGCTGGCGCGCACCCGGGAGCGCCTCGACGACTACACGCTTGAGCTCCAGCGCCACGGAATGGAGTCCGTGGAGCGCGAAGTGCGCTGGCTGAACGAGCTCATCGAGAGCGAGCGGGCCGGACGGGACGTCAAGCGTCCCGGCTTCGAAGGTTCCGCTCAGCAGGACAACACATCTGGAGAGACGGGCGGCCTGCCCCGGCACCGGGACAGCCCCCGGCCGGATCCGTCCGACGACACCGCCACGTGAGACCCCGCTCGGGGTTTCACCGATAGACACAGGGAGCAACCGGAATGGGTTCGGTTCGCGTAGCCATCGTCGGCGTGGGCAACTGCGCCGCCTCGCTGGTTCAGGGCGTCGAGTACTACAAGGACGCCGACCCGGCGACCAAGGTGCCCGGCCTGATGCACGTCCAGTTCGGCGACTACCACGTCGGTGACGTCGAGTTCGTCGCCGCGTTCGACGTCGACGCGAAGAAGGTCGGCCTCGACCTCTCCGACGCCATCGGTGCCAGCGAGAACAACACCATCAAGATCTGCGACGTCCCGAACAAGGGCGTCACGGTCCAGCGCGGTCACACCCTGGACGGTCTCGGCAAGTACTACCGCGAGACCATCGAGGAGTCCGCCGAGGCGCCGGTCGACGTCGTCCAGATCCTCAAGGACAAGCAGGTCGACGTCCTGATCTGCTACCTGCCCGTCGGTTCCGAGGCCGCGGCGAAGTTCTACGCCCAGTGCGCCATCGACGCCAAGGTCGCCTTCGTCAACGCTCTCCCGGTCTTCATCGCCGGCACCAAGGAGTGGGCGGACAAGTTCACCGAGGCGGGCGTCCCGATCGTCGGCGACGACATCAAGTCGCAGGTCGGCGCCACCATCACCCACCGTGTGATGGCGAAGCTGTTCGAGGACCGCGGTGTCCGTCTCGAGCGCACCATGCAGCTCAACGTGGGCGGCAACATGGACTTCAAGAACATGCTGGAGCGCGACCGCCTCGAGTCGAAGAAGATCTCGAAGACGCAGGCCGTCACCTCGCAGATCCCCGACCGTGAGCTGGGCGAGAAGAACGTCCACATCGGTCCCTCGGACTACGTGGCCTGGCTCGACGACCGCAAGTGGGCCTACGTCCGCCTCGAGGGCCGTGCCTTCGGTGACGTCCCGCTGAACCTGGAGTACAAGCTCGAGGTCTGGGACTCCCCGAACTCGGCCGGTGTCATCATCGACGCCCTGCGCGCCGCGAAGATCGCCAAGGACCGCGGTATCGGCGGCCCGATCCTCTCCGCGTCGAGCTACTTCATGAAGTCCCCGCCGGTCCAGTACTTCGACGACGAGGCCTTCGCCAACGTCGAGAAGTTCATCAAGGGCGAGGTCGAGCGCTAAAGCACACTTTTCGTGCGCGCTGTCGAGGGTCCCCGGGCTTACCGCCCGGGGACCCTCCTCGTATGTGAGGCTGTGCCCCATGGCCGTCGTGCGTGACCTGCGCGTCCTCCTGCGCTTCCAGGGATTCAGACGACTCCTCGGGGTGCGGCTGCTGTCCCAGGGCGCCGACGGCGTCTATCAGGTCGCGCTGGCCACCTACGTGGTCTTCTCCCCGGAGAAACAGACCTCGGCGGCCTCCATCGCCTCCGCCATGGCGGTGCTGCTCCTCCCTTACTCCCTCGTCGGTCCCTTCGCGGGCGTCCTGCTGGACCGATGGCGGCGGCGGCAGGTCTTCCTGTACGGCAATCTGCTGCGCGCGGCACTGGCGTGCGGGACGGCCGTCCTGATGCTGAGCCGGACACCGGACTGGCTCTTCTACACCTCCGCGCTCTGTGTCACCGCCGTCAACCGCTTCGTCCTGGCCGGACTGTCGGCCTCGCTGCCCCGGGTCGTCGACAGGGACCGTCTGGTCGTGGCCAACTCGCTCTCGCCGACCGCCGGCACCCTCGCGGCCACCGCCGGTGCGGCCCTCGCCTTCGCCGTACGACTGGTCGCCGCCGACTCCGACGCGGCGGTGGTCCTGCTGGGAGCGGCCCTGTACCTGTGCGCGGCCCTCGCCTCGCTGCGCCTGGCCCCGGAGCTCCTCGGACCGGACCGTGACCTGGTCCGCCCGTACGTGGGGACCGCCCTCGCCGGGACCGCCCGGGGCCTCGCCGCGGGAGTGCGCCATCTCGCGGAGCCTCCGCGCAGGGAGGCCGCCTGGGCCCTGATGACAATGACCTTGATGCGCTTCTGCTACGGCGCCCTGACGGTCATGGTGCTGATGCTCTGCCGCTACGCGTGGACGTCCGGCTCTGACGGCGGGCTCGCGCTCCTGGGGCTGGCCGTGGGCGTCTCGGGAGCCGGCTTCTTCGTCGCGGCCGTGGTGACGCCCTGGGCGGCCGGACGGCTGGGCCCGGGCCGCTGGATCGCCGTCTGCGCCGGCGCCGCCGCGGTTCTGGTCCCCGCGCTCTTCCTTCCGTTCGCGCCCACCCCCACCCTGGTCGCCGCCCTCGTCCTGGGCGTGACCACCCAGGGGGCGAAGATCGCCACGGACACGATCGTGCAGTCCTCGGTGGAGGACGGATTCCGCGGCCGGATCTTCTCCGTCTACGACGTCCTGTTCAACGTCGCCTTCGTCGGCGCGGCCGCGGTAGCCGCGCTGATGCTGCCTTCTGACGGACGGTCCGTTTCCCTCGTCCTCACGGTGGCCGCTGTCTACGCGTCAATTGCGGCTGCTATGGCCCGCTTTGAGCTCCAGTAAGTGTCACATCAGTGCCACAGAGCCCCATCCGACCCCTGCGTTGTCACAGGAGACCGCTAACTTACGTAGGTCTTACGTTCGCTTCACGCATCTAGGTTCCAGGGGGACCCCCGTGACAACTCCGCCGCCTCAGGGCCAGAACCCGTTCGCGCAGGGGCAGCCGCCCCAGGGCCAGGCGCCGTACGGCCAGCAGCCGCCGCAGGGATACCCGCAGCAGCCGGGCCAGCCCGGGTTCCCGCAGCAGGCCGGCTACGCCCCGGTTCCGCCGGAGCGCCCGAAGCGCCCCATCAAGCAGTACCTGCGGGGCGGCGTCGCCGTGGTTGTCGTCATAGCCGCCGCCGTGGGCTGGTTCGCGAGCCGGCACGACCCGGACACCGCCAAGGTCGGCGACTGCATGAGCATCAGCAACCCGGACAGCTCCACGGACCCGGGCCTGAAGGTCGTGGACTGCGGTGACTCGAAGGCGAAGTTCAAGGTCGCCCAGAAGAAGAGCGACAACTCGGGCTGCGACCGCACCAAGTACGCCGAGTACACCGAGACGGGTAAGAACGACTTCACCCTCTGCCTGGAGGAGCTGTCCTCCAAGTAGCACCTGCATCAACGCGAAGGGGCGGTGTTTCACGTGAAACACCGCCCCTTCGCGTTGCCCGGCGTCGATGTTTCACGTGAAACATCGACGCCGGCTCTGCTCAGCCTTGCTCGGCCCACCACTCCTTGAGGGCCGTCACCGCGGCGTCGTGCTCCATCGGCCCGTTCTCCAGGCGCAGCTCCAGCAGGAACTTGTAGGCCTGGCCGATCGCGGGGCCGGGGCCGATGCCCAGGATCTCCATGATCTCGTTGCCGTCGAGGTCGGGGCGGATCGCGTCGAGCTCTTCCTGCTCCTTGAGCTGGGCGATGCGCTCCTCCAACCCGTCATAGGCGCGGGAGAGAGCGGTCGCCTTGCGCTTGTTGCGCGTGGTGCAGTCCGAGCGGGTCAGCTTGTGGAGGCGGTCGAGGAGCGGGCCCGCGTCCCGTACATAGCGACGCACGGCGGAGTCCGTCCACTCGCCGGTGCCGTACCCGTGGAACCGCAGATGCAGTTCGACCAGACGTGAGACGTCCTTGACGAGGTCGTTCGAGTATTTGAGCGCCGTCATCCGCTTCTTGGTCATCTTGGCGCCCACCATCTCGTGGTGATGGAAGGACACCCGCCCGTCCTGCTCGAAGCGGCGCGTGCGCGGCTTACCGATGTCGTGCAGCAGCGCGGCGAGCCTGAGGGTCAGGTCGGGCCCGTTCTCCTCCAGCGCCATCGCCTGCTCCAGGACGATCAACGTGTGCTCGTAGACGTCCTTGTGCCGGTGGTGTTCGTCACGCTCCAGCCGCAGTGCGGGAAGCTCGGGGAGTACATGCTCCCCGAGTCCCGTGTCCACGAGCAGCGTCAGACCCTTGCGGGGGTGGGCGGACAGGATCAGCTTGTTCAGTTCGTCCCGCACCCGCTCCGCGGAGACGATCTCGATCCGGCCGGCCATGTCCTTCATGGCCGCGACGACCTCGGGGGCCACCTCGAAGTCGAGCTGCGCGGAGAACCGTGCGGCACGCATCATCCGCAGCGGATCGTCGGAGAACGACGCCTCGGGGGTGCCCGGGGTCCGCAGAACACGGGCGGCCAGGTCGTCGAGACCGCCGTACGGGTCGATGAACTCCTTCTCCGGCAGCGCCACGGCCATCGCGTTCACCGTGAAGTCGCGGCGCACGAGGTCTTCCTCGATCGAGTCGCCGTAGGAGACCTCCGGCTTGCGCGAGGTCCGGTCGTACGCCTCGGAGCGGTATGTCGTGATCTCGATCTGGAAGGACTGCTCCGCGTCGTCCACGCGGGCGTTCTTCTGCGCCCCGACCGTGCCGAAGGCGATGCCGACCTCCCACAGAGCGTCCGCCCAGGGCCGGACGATCTTCAGTACGTCCTCGGGCCGGGCGTCCGTCGTGAAGTCCAGGTCGTTGCCGAGCCGACCGAGGAGCGCGTCCCGGACCGAGCCGCCGACCAGGGCGAGCGAGAACCCGGCCTCCTGGAAACGGCGGGCGAGCTCGTCGGCGACAGGGGACACCCGCAGCAGTTCGCTCACCGCGCGGCGCTGCACCTGGCTCAGGGCACTGGAATTGTCTTCGTTGGCGTTCGGCACAACAGAAAAGGGTACGTGGCCGGAGCCCCGGGGAGCGCCCGGATAAATTGCCCACCGGTGCCCCGCACCCGCGCCCCATATTTTTTCGCGGGCAGAATACGCGCACATACAGGACCGTGGGCCCCCATACCCGATCTTGCGGACCACTCCGCGGCACTTACTCTCAGCGCACCTCGTTACCATGCGTGGACGCACATTCCGACGACCACTGACGACGACGAGGGACGGGCGAGCGCGTGGCCGAGGCGGCAGACTTCCAAGGGACCAGTCCCTCACCTGCCCGCCGGTGGCTCCGGCGCAGCGGTGCACTGCTGGCCGGGGCCCCGCTGCTGGCCGGGCTGCTCCAGCTGCCCCTGAGCACGCCCTCCCAGGCCGCGGAGACCGCTTCCGCGGCCGCCGCGGGGTCCTCCGGGCCCGTGGACATCAGCCTCGACTCGCTGAGCCCCAGCGCCCCCGCCGACGGCGACACGGTCACGGTCTCGGGCTCGGTCACCAACACGGGCAAGCAGGCCGTCACGGACGCGCACGTGGGCATCCGCGTGGGCCCGACCCTGAACACCCGCACCGCCATCGACACCGTCGCCCGGCGCACGAGCTTCCAGCCCGGCGTCGACCCGCTGGAGGTCGGGGGCAAGTACGTCGCGAAGGTCACCAAGCTCCCCGCGGGCGGCTCGCAGCACTTCAGCATCTCGGTACCGGTCAAGGACCTCGACCTCGGCACCGACGGCGTCTACCAGCTCGGTGTGTCGCTCACGGGCCGGACCACCGCGCAGCCGTGGGACCAGGTGCTCGGGATCGAGCGGACCTTCCTGCCGTGGCAGCCCGAGGGGTCGGACACCAAGACCAAGACGACGTATCTGTGGCCGCTGATCTCCACCGTGCACCTCACGGCGGAGACCGGCTCGGACGCCCAGCAGACGCCCGTCTTCAAGAACGACGACCTGGCCAAGGAGATCTCCGCGGGAGGCCGGCTGGAGCAGCTCCTGTCGCTGGGCAGCCAGCTCGACGTCACCTGGGTCCTGGACCCCGACCTGCTGGCCTCCGTCGACGCGATGAGGGGCGGCTACCGCATCCAGCAGGCGGACGGCACGACCGTCGCCGGGAAGAACCAGGCGGTCGCCAACGCCTGGCTCGACAAGCTGGAGAAGACGGTCCAGGGCCAGAGCATCGTCGCCCTGCCCTTCGCCGACCCCGACCTCGCCTCGCTGGCCCACCACGGCAAGGACGTGACCGGTTCGCTGAGCCACCTCAAGGACGCCACCGACGTGGCGGCCGACACGGTCGAGACGATCGTCCATGTGAAGCCGAGCACGGAGTTCGCCTGGCCCGCCGACGGCGCGGTGGACCCGTCGATCATCAAGGTGGCCACGTCGGCCGGCGCGGACAAGGTCATCGCCCGCAGCGACAGCCTGCGCGAGACCGGCGGCCTGTCCTACACGCCCTCCGCCGCCCGTCCCATCGGCGGCGGAACCACGGCGGTCGTCGCGGACGAGCGCATGTCGACCGCGTTCCAGGGCGACATGATGAAGGCGGACGACTCGACGCTCGCCGTCCAGAAGTTCCTCGCGCAGAGCCTCATGATCAACCTGCAGGAGTCGAAGAACGAGCGCAGCATCGTCGTCGCTCCGCAGCGCATGCCCACGACGAGCCAGGCCCAGTCCATGGCCCAGGCGCTGACCGCGCTCCAGCAGGGGAACTGGTCGCAGCCGCAGAGCCTCACGGAGGCAGCCAAGGCCAAGCCGGACCCCGGTGCCACCACGAAGGTCCCCTCGGCGTCCTCGTACCCGTCGTCGCTGCGCCACCGTGAACTGCCGCGCTCGGCGTTCGAGAGGATCCAGGCCACCCAGGCCAAGCTGGACACGTTCCGCATGATCCTGACCGACGAGTCCCGCGTGGTCACACCGTTCGGACGGGCCATAGACCGGGGCATGTCCGCCTCCTGGCGCGGCCGGGCCCCCGAGGCGGCGGACTTCCGGCAGGGTGTGGAGACGTACCTCGACGGCCTCATGGGCCTGGTGCACCTCATCCAGAAGTCGGACGCGAAGCTGTCCGGGCGCAGCGCCACGATCCCCGTGACGGTCCAGAACAACCTCGTGCAGGGCGTCGGCCATCTGGTGCTGCGCCTCACCTCGCAGCAGCCCACCCGCCTCAAGATCGGCGACGGCCCGTACGACGAGCAGCGGATCCAGGTCGCGGGCGAGCACAGCCAGTCGGTCAAGTTCACGACGTCCACCAAGGCCAACGGCCCGGTGCAGGTCGTCGCCCAGCTCTACACCGAGGACGGCCAGCCGTACGGGGACCCGATTCCCTTCGAGGTGAAGGTCACCGAGATCACCTCCACCGTGATGCTCGTCATCGGTGGCGGCGTCCTGCTTCTCGTGCTCGCCGGTTTCCGGATGTACACGCAGCGTAAGCGCGCGGGGGCCCGGCAGGCCGAGGAGGACGCCGGGAGCCCCGAGGACGGTCCCGAGGCAGGGGGCGAGAGCAAGGCCGCGGAAGGCACCGTGGACACTGACTCCACCGAAGACTCCGAGGCCGGTTCCGAACAGGCTTCCGGCCCGGAGTCCGGGGCAGACGACCCGGAGCAGCCGAGTGACCCATCACCGGACACCGCACCGGAAAGCGCCGACCCGTCCGGCACGGGTGAGAGAGTGGACCGTTGAGCGATGTCGTGGCCGGTTGGCCCGGGGACGATGAGGTGGGGTAACCATGAACGCGCCGTACGACGGTGACCGCGGCCAGGGCGCGGGATCCTCGGGCTACCCCGAGGACTACCCGGACCGGGACGCGGGCCGCCCCGGCCACCCCGAGGGCACGCCGGAGACCGCTCAGATGCCGCCGGGCTCGCCCGCGGACATGTACCTCCAGGACGCCTACGACCAGGACCCCTACCGGGCCCAGGACCTCTCGGCCCAGGACCCGGTGGCCGAGGCGCTGTACGACCGTGCCGCCCACCCCCCGCCGGCGCCGGGCTCGTACGCGCCCCAGCAGCCCCTGTACTCGCAGCCGCCCGCCGCGCAGTACGCACCCGACCCCCGGCTGTGGGCCCAGACGCCCGCTCCGGAGCCGTCCGGCCCGACGCGCCACCTCCCTTACGGCGACGACGCCCGGACCACCCAGTACGTGGGCGTGGACGATCTGGTCACCCAGGCCGGCGAGGAACAGCATGAGCCCGACGCCTTCGCTCATCTCTTCCGTGACCAGCAGCAGGGCGGCGTCCGCCAGGGCTATGCCGCCTCCGCCGCGGTCCCGGCACCGGCCCCCGAGCCGGCTCCGGCCCCTCAGCCGCCCGCGGCCGCTCCGGCGAAGTCCGGCGGCCGCGCCTCCGGCTTGCTGAAGTCGAGCGCCGTCATGGCGGCGGGCACCCTGGTGTCCCGTCTCACCGGCTTCGTCCGGACCATGATCATCACCGCCGCCCTGGGCGCGGCGACCCTCGGTGACGCCTGGACCGTCGCCTACACCCTGCCGACGATGATCTACATCCTGACCGTCGGCGGCGGCCTCAACTCGGTCTTCGTGCCCCAGCTCGTGCGCTCCATGAAGGAGGACGACGACGGGGGCGAGGCCTACGCCAACCGCCTGCTGACCCTCGTCATGGTCGCCCTCGGTGTGATCGTCACGGCCGCCGTCTTCATCGCGCCGCTGCTGATCCAGCTGATGTCGTCGCCCATCGCGAGCGACCCCGCGGCCAACAACGTGGCGGTCACCTTCGCCCGCTACTGCCTGCCCACGATCTTCTTCATGGGCGTGCACGTGGTCATGGGCCAGATCCTCAACGCCCGCGGGAAGTTCGGCGCGATGATGTGGACCCCGGTCCTGAACAACATCGTCATGATCTTCACCTTCGGCATGTTCCTATGGGTCTACGGCACCGCCCGCCACTCCGGCATGACGGTGACCAACATCCCGCCGGACGGCGTGCGCCTGCTGGGCGTCGGCACCCTGCTCGGCCTGGTCGTCCAGGCCACGGCGATGGTCCCCTATCTGCGCGAGGCCGGCTTCCGGTTCCGTCCCCGCTTCGACTGGCGTGGCCACGGTCTCGGCAAGGCCATCAAGCTCGCCAAGTGGACCGTGCTCTTCGTGCTCGCCAACCAGGCCGGCGTCCTCGTCGTCACGCAGCTGGCCACCGCGGCGGGCAAGGCCTCCGGCAAGAGCGGTGCGGGCATCATGGCCTACGCCAACGCCCAGCTGATCTGGGGCATGCCGCAGGCGATCATCACCGTCTCCGTCATGGCGGCCATGCTCCCGCGGATCTCGCGAGCGGCCCACGACGGAGACCCGGGCGCCGTCCGGGACGACATCTCACAGGGTCTGCGGACCTCGGCGGTCGCGATCGTCCCGGTGGCCTTCATGTTCCTCGCCCTGGGCATCCCCATGTGCACCCTGCTCTTCGGCTCCAGCGGCATCGAGTCCGCCGAGTCCCAGGGCTACGTCCTCATGGCCTTCGCGCTCGGTCTGATCCCGTTCTCCGTGCAGTACGTGGTCCTGCGCGGCTTCTACGCCTACGAGGACACCCGCACCCCCTTCTACAACACGGTCATCGTGGCCGCCGTCAACGCGGCCGCCTCGGCCGTCTGTTACCTGGTGCTGCCCGCGCAGTGGGCGGTCGTCGGCATGGCCGGCGCGTACGGGCTCGCGTACGCCGTGGGCGTCGGGGTCGCCTGGCAGCGGCTGCGCAGGCGCCTGGGCGGCGACCTGGACGGCGCCCGCGTGCTGCGCACGTACGCCCGTCTGTGCCTGGCCTCCGTCCCTGGCGCCGTGGTGGGCGGCGCCGTAGGCTTCGCGATCACCCAGGTCCTCGGACACGGCGCGATCGGTTCGATCGCGGCGCTCGTCCTCGGATCGGCCGCCCTGCTCGGGGTCTTCTACGTCGCGGCGCGCAAGATGCGCATCGAAGAACTCAACTCAATGGTCGGAATGGTCCGCGGGCGCCTGGGGCGCTGAGGCGGGGGTACGCGCACAACCATCGTCCGTCGCCGTGTGTCGTGCATAGCGCCGGACTGTGGGCACAATTGGTTTCTGCGTCGGACAGCGCGCAATGGATGGGGAGGCAGGGACGACGGTGGCGGAACGGAGCACGGCTGCCGTCGACGTGGCAGACAACAGCGGTGACGAGCCGCTGACCGCCAAGGCGGACCAAACCACGTCCGACGGGGTGGCCCTCGACCAGGAGCGGGACACGGACAGCGAAGAGGCACAGGGGAGCGGCGGGACCGAGGGTCCCGGAAAGGCCTCACCGCCCGAACTGCACAGCGGTTACAAACTCGCCAGGCGCTACCGCCTCGAAGAGTGCGTCACCCGACTGGACGGTTTCAGCAGTTGGCGCGCGATGGACGAGAAGCTCCGCCGCGCCGTCGGAGTCCATCTGCTTCCCGCCGATCATCCGCGCGCACGCTCGGTGCTGGCGGCGGCCCGTTCCTCCGCCCTGCTGGGCGATCCCCGGTTCGTCCAGGTCCTGGACGCGGTCGAGGAGAACGACCTCGTGTACGTGGTGCACGAGTGGCTGCCGGACGCCACGGAGCTCACCGCCCTCCTCGCCTCAGGACCCCTCGAGGTGCACGAGGCGTACCAGATGGTCAGTCAGGTCGCGGGGGCCATGGCCGCCGCGCACCGCGAAGGCCTCGCACACCTCAAGCTGACCCCGGGCGCCGTGCTGCGCACGTCGACGGGCCAGTGGCGCATCCGCGGGCTCGCCGTGAACGCCGCGCTGCGCGGCATCAGTTCCGACACCCCGCAGCGCACCGACACGGAAGCGATCGGCGCACTCCTGTACGCCGCACTCACCCAGCGCTGGCCCTACGAGAACGACGCCTACGGCCTGTCCGGCCTGCCCAAGGGCGTCGGTCTCATCGCGCCCGACCAGGTGCGCGCAGGCGTCCACCGCGGCCTGTCCGAGCTCGCCATGCGCGCGCTCGCCAACGACGGCGCGACCGCCTCCCGCCACGAGTCCCCGTGCACCACGCCGGAGGAGCTGGTGAAGGCGATCGGCGAGATGCCCCGCATCCGCCCGCCGGAGCCCGCGTTCACCGCGCCGCCCGAGTACCAGCGCACGACGTACCAGCAGGGCACCTACGGCCGTCAGGCGCCGCGTCCCGGCGTCACCCAGCCCCTGCCGTCTCCGCCGCCCCCGCTGCAGAGCCGTACCGGCACGGCCCTGAAGTGGGCCGTCTCGGCCCTCCTCATCGCCGCCCTGGGTCTGGGCAGCTGGCAGCTCGCGGACGCGCTCATGCACCAGGACAAGCCCGACGACACCAAGAAGACCCAGACGACCGACGGCAACGAGAAGAGCGGCAACAAGACCACGCCGGTCAGGCCGATCACGATCAAGGACGCCCAGGAGTACTACCCGGACGGCAAGCCCCAGCACCCGTCCGACGTGAAGCTCACCTACGACGGTGACAGCACGACGTACTGGCGGACCTACTCGTACAGCGGCGGTCCCGTCCTGGCGCCGTACAAGGAGGGCGTGGGCATCGTCTACGACCTCGGGTCCACGCAGAGCCTGTCCGCGGCCTCGATAGGGCTGAACTACGGCGGCAACCGCACGACGATGTCGCTGTACGCCGCCGACTCGATGTCGTCGTCGGCGCCCATCGGCTCCATGACGAAGATCACGGGCCCCACCAGCACCTCAGGAAACCTGCTGAAGCTCTCCGCGGCCAAGCCGGTGAAGACGCGTTATGTGCTGGTGTGGATCACCGCAGCCCCCTACTCGGGCAAGGACGAGTACAGCGGCGCCGGCTACAAGCAGGCGATCACGGACGTGAAGTTCAGCGGCTGACGCTCGTCGACGGAGGGGAGGGGGGTCCGATGGCCGATGAAGCCGCACAGGGCGGTACGAGCGATCAGGACCTCCTGGCCCGCCACGTCGAAGGCGATCCGGACGCCTTCGGTGAGCTTGTACGGCGCCATCGCGACCGGCTGTGGGCCGTGGCCCTGCGAACGCTGGGAGACCGCGAGGAGGCCGCTGACGCCGTCCAGGACGCGCTCGTCTCGGCCTACCGGGCCGCCCACACCTTCCGGGGCCAGTCGGCCGTCACGACCTGGCTGCACCGCATCACGGTGAACGCCTGCCTGGACCGGGCCCGCAAGGCCGCCTCCAGGAAGACCTCCCCCGTCGACGACACCCAGCGGCTGGAGCAGCTCCTGGAGCCGCACGAGTCCGCCGCGGCCCCGGCCGAACGCAATGACCTCCACCGCGAACTCATCGGCGCTCTGGGCACGCTTCCCCCCGACCAGCGGGCCGCGCTCGTCCTCGTCGACATGCAGGGCTACCCCGTCGCGGAGGCGGCCCGCATCCTCGACGTCCCGACCGGCACGGTGAAGAGCCGCTGCGCCCGGGGCAGAGCCAGACTCCTTCCCCTCCTCACCCATCTCCGCGCGAAGAGCCCGGACGAGGAGAAGAAGAAGTCGGGCGGCGGACGGAACCGGACGCAGGGGACATCCGTCCCACCCGCAGCGGGAGCTCACGAGCCGGGACCCCGCGACACGGGGCCAAGCGATTCAGCTGCTGTGAAGGGCGGAGGTGGGCGGGCGTGACATCCACGACGGACAAGGCCGGACACCCGGACGTCGCGGAAATCTCCGACCTCACCGAAGGTCTGCTCTCGCTCTCCCGCGCCGAGGAGGTTCGGCACCACCTCGGCACATGTGTGCTCTGCTCGGACGTGTACGACTCCCTGGAGGAGATCCGCGATCTCCTCGGCACCCTGCCGGGCCCCTCACGGATGCCCGACGATGTGGCCGAACGCATCAACGCGGCTCTGGCCGCCGAAGCTCTGCTGGGCGCAACGGCCCCCGACGAGGCGGCCGACGCGGACGCCGACCGAGCCCATGTTTCACGTGAAACGTCGACCGTCGGCAGCCCGTCGGGGCATCCCCGCGGGGCCACCGGACCCGGCCGCCCCCATCGAGCACGTCGTGCCCGTCGCAGGACGGTCGTCCTCACCGGGGCCCTCGCAGCGGTGGCTCTGGGACTGGGAGCGATCCTGGTCCAGTCCCTGGGCGACGACGGGGCCGGCAAGACGACACAGACCGCCTCGGGGCACGAGTCGGGGGCACTGAAGACCTTCTCCGAGAAGTCGCTTCAGGGTGATGTCTCGGCCCTTCTCGCGAAGACCAAGAAGTCGGGTGACGGCTCGGCCAGCGCCAAGCCCTGGGGCATCCAGTCTCAGGACGCCGGAACGGAGTCGGGCGGCGTGAAGACGTTGATCACTCCCACCCCCGCCGTTCCCCAGTGCGTCCAGCAGGGAACCGGAGACCCCGGAGCACTCCTCGCCGCCAAGGAAGGATCGTTCCAGGGGAAGGGCGTCTATCTCCTGGTCGTCTCCGACAGCTCCGACACGACCAAGGTCACGGCGTACATCGTGGACGCGTCCTGTCAGAAGCAGTCCTCTCCGTCACCCGGCAAGCTGCTCCTGACGCGGTCGTACGCACGTTCCTGAGGGCGTCCCCGTCCGTCCGGCACCCGGTCCGCGTTGGCCCTGCCAAGGCATCTCCGTGTGCCCTGCCACAGCGGGAATTGAAGCCCCTTAGGATCCGTTGGGTGGGGTGAGAGTACTGAGAGATGCTCCCACCGGTACGCAGCAGTCTCCAGAGACGAGGAATCAAGCCGTGAGCGACGTCCGTAACGTGATCATCATCGGGTCTGGGCCCGCCGGCTACACGGCGGCGCTCTACACCGCGCGCGCGTCGCTGAAGCCGCTGGTCTTCGAAGGCGCCGTCACCGCAGGCGGTGCGCTGATGAACACCACCGAGGTCGAGAACTTCCCCGGCTTCCAGGACGGCATCATGGGCCCCGAGCTCATGGACAACATGCGCGCCCAGGCCGAGCGCTTCGGTGCCGAGCTGGTCCCGGACGACGTCGTCGCCGTCGACCTGACGGGTGAGATCAAGACCGTCACGGACACCGCGGGCACGGTGCACCGCGCCAAGGCCGTGATCGTCACGACGGGCTCGCAGCACCGCAAGCTCGGTCTGCCCAACGAGGACACCCTCTCCGGGCGTGGCGTCTCCTGGTGCGCGACCTGTGACGGCTTCTTCTTCAAGGACCACGACATCGCCGTGATCGGCGGTGGCGACACCGCGATGGAGGAGGCCACCTTCCTCTCCCGCTTCGCGAAGTCCGTCACCATCGTTCACCGCCGGGACAGCCTCCGTGCCTCCAAGGCGATGCAGGAGCGTGCCTTCGCCGACCCGAAGATCAAGTTCATCTGGGACAGCGAGGTCGCCGAGATCAAGGGCAACCCGAAGCTGGAGGGTCTGACGCTCCGCAACCTGAAGACCGGCGAGACCTCGGAGCTGCCGGTGACGGGTCTGTTCATCGCGATCGGCCACGACCCGCGCACCGAACTCTTCAAGGGCCAGCTCGACCTGGACGGCGAGGGTTACCTGAAGGTCTCCGCGCCTTCGACCCGCACCAACGTCACGGGTGTCTTCGGCGCCGGTGACGTCGTCGACCACACGTACCGCCAGGCGATCACCGCGGCCGGCACCGGCTGCTCCGCCGCCCTCGACGCCGAGCGCTACCTCGCCGCCCTTGCGGACAGCGAGACCGCGGCCGCCACCGTCTGATTCCCTCCCTCCTCCCTCCCCACCGCAGAAACAAGTTAAGGAGCCCGCCGTGGCCGGCACCCTCAAGAACGTGACCGACGACTCCTTCGAGCAGGACGTCCTCAAGAACGACAAGCCCGTCCTGGTGGACTTCTGGGCCGCCTGGTGCGGTCCGTGCCGCCAGATCGCCCCGTCGCTCGAGGCCATCGCCGCGGAGCACGGCGACAAGATCGAGATCGTCAAGCTCAACATCGACGAGAACCCGGCGACGGCCGCCAAGTACGGCGTCATGTCGATCCCGACCCTGAACGTCTACCAGGGTGGCGAGGTCGCCAAGACCATCGTCGGCGCCAAGCCGAAGGCCGCGATCGTGCGCGACCTCGAGGACTTCATCGCCGACTAGTCGTCGACGGCCGCGGACGCGGCAGCTGTTTCACGTGAAACACGAAGGGGCCGACCCACTCGGGTCGGCCCCTTCGCCGTGTCGTCGAGCACCGTCACAGTGGACGCAGCGCCGGCTCCTTCTGAACCGCTCCGAGGAGCCGGTCCAGTGCCAGTTCCACGTCTTCCTTCCAGGAGAGCGTCGTCCGCAGTTCCAGGCGCAGGCGGGGGTACCGGGCATGTGAGCGCACGGTCTTGAATCCCACCGCGACGAGATGGTCGGCGGGGAGCACGCAGGCGGGCTCTTTCCACCGGGCGTCTCCGAACGCCTCGATCGCCTTGAAGCCACGACGGAGGAGATCCTTGGCCACCGTCTGGACCATCACCCGGCCCAGTCCCTGACCCTGATAGCCCGGCATGATGAACGACGTCATGAGCTGGACCGCATCCGGTGCCACCGGGCTCGTGGGGAACGCCGTGGAGCGGGGGACATACGCCGGCGGCGCGTAGAGCACATAGCCCACCGGCACGTCGTCCACGTAGGCGACCCGGCCGCAGGATCCCCAGTCCAGCAGGACCGAGGAGATCCACCCTTCCTTCTCCAGGGTGCTCGTGCCCGCCTTTACCGCGGCTTCCCCGCTGACAGGATCCAGTTCCCAGAAGACGCACGCACGACAGCGTTGGGGAAGGTCCGGAAGGTTGTCCAGCGTGAGCGGTACGAACCGGCGCCCCATGAAGGCTGTTCCTCGCTTCCCTCGCCCGCGGCGTCACGGGCGGCTGTGAGATGGCTCCGCTCTCTGAGCAGGCTGCCGACGAACCCGCCGACCGCTCCCAGGCCCAGACCCGCGGTCACCAGTCCGGTACGGCTCACGGTCTGCATGACCCCCGCCTCCCCGATGAAGGTGCTGCCAGGTAAATGCGCCATACCCCATCGCATCGTATCCACGATGCGATTCCCTCGATACCGGCAGAAAGCAAAGAGCGGGCCGTGTTCCGGCTCTCGCCGGACACGGCCCGCTTCTGAGAGGACCGATCGGTCGTCGATCCACCGGAAGGCCGGCTCAGCCTTCCGCGTCGTCCGAATCGTCGTCCAGAAGGCTCTTCTGAAGGACGGGGCCCTCACCGGGAGCGAGGGAGCCGAGGATGCGCTCGAGGTCTTCCATCGAAGCGAACTCGACAGTGATCTTGCCCTTCTTCTGCCCCAGGTCGACCTTCACCCGGGTCTCGAAGCGGTCCGAGAGACGCGTCGCCAGATCGCTCAGCGCGGGAGAGACCCTGCTGCCGGCCCTCGGCCCCTTGGCACGCTGAGCCGTCTGCGGACGCGACCCCATCAGCGTCACGATCTCTTCCACGGCCCGCACCGAGAGCCCCTCGGCCACGATGCGGTGAGCCAGGCGGTCCTGCTCCTCCGAGTCGTCGACCGCGAGCAGTGCGCGAGCATGTCCTGCGGAGAGGACTCCGGCCGCCACACGACGCTGGACCGCAGGGGACAGCTTCAGCAGACGCAGGGTGTTGGAGACCTGCGGCCGCGACCGGCCGATCCGGTCGGCCAGCTGGTCGTGCGTGCAGTTGAAGTCCTTGAGCAGCTGGTCGTAGGCCGCCGCCTCTTCCAGCGGGTTCAGCTGAGCCCGGTGGAGGTTCTCCAGGAGAGCGTCCAGGAGAAGCTTCTCGTCCTCCGTGGCACGCACGATCGCCGGAATGGCTTCGAGCCCGGCCTCACGGCAGGCGCGGAAGCGGCGCTCGCCCATGATGAGCTCGTAGCGCCCGGAGGCCACCTGGCGCACGACGACGGGCTGGAGGAGACCGACCTCCTTGATGGAGGTGACCAGCTCGGCGAGAGCGTCCTCGTCGAAGATCTCACGCGGCTGACGCGGGTTGGGCGTGATGGCGTCGAGAGGCAGCTCGGCGAAATGGGCGCCGACCGGAGCCTGAAGCGACTCCAGCGATCCGACAACCGACGCCTCCTCCGTTTCATGTGAAACAGACGGCAGCGTTGTCACCTTCGCCGCCGCCACACCGCGCTCCGCGGTGATCACGGGACCGGCGGCCGGCGAGGAGGGTGCCCCACTCGCCGAGACGCCCGGCCGGTCACCTGTCGGAGCCGCTGGGATCAGCGCGCCAAGGCCCCGCCCCAGACCCCTTCGTCGGTCGCTCACTGGATCCCCTCCACCATGTTCTGATCGTTCTGTCCGCCCACATGGGCATGGTGCGCGTCGTACGCCACACCGACCCCTCGCAGGGCGATTTCGCGTGCTGCCTCAAGATACGAGAGAGCACCGCTTGAACCCGGATCGTAGGTCAGAACTGTCTGGCCATAACTCGGGGCCTCCGAGATACGTACCGAGCGAGGGATGCTCGTCCGCAGCACCTCCTTACCGAAGTGGCTGCGCACCTCCTCCGCGACCTGCGACGCGAGGCGGGTCCGTCCGTCGTACATGGTGAGCAGAATCGTCGAGACGTGGAGCTCCGGGTTGAGGTGCCCGCGGACCAGGTCGACGTTGCGCAGAAGCTGACCCAGGCCCTCGAGGGCGTAGTACTCGCACTGGATCGGGATGAGGACCTCTGCTCCGGCGACCAGCGCGTTGACGGTCAGCAGACCGAGCGACGGCGGGCAGTCGATGAGGACGTAGTCCAGCGGCTGCTCGTAGGCCAGGATCGCCCGGTCGAGCCGGCTCTCACGCGCCACCAGCGACACCAGCTCGATCTCCGCACCGGCGAGGTCGATGGTGGCAGGGGCGCAGAAGAGACCCTCGACATCAGGGACCGGCTGGACGACCTCGGAGAGCGGCTTGCTGTCGATCAGCACGTCATAGATCGACGGAACCTCGGCATGGTGATCGATCCCCAGCGCCGTGGAGGCATTGCCCTGAGGGTCGAGGTCGATCACCAGAACCCGGCCACCGTGCAGGGCCAGGGAGGCCGCAAGGTTGACCGTGGTCGTGGTCTTACCCACCCCACCCTTCTGGTTGGCGACCACGATGACTCGGGTCTGCTCGGGTCGTGGCAGACCCTCGCCGGCGCGACCTAGCGCCTCCACAGCCAGTTGGGCAGCACGACCGATGGGAGTGTCGTCCATCGGAGGCGGTGTTTCACGTGAAACATCCTCCCCCATCGACTCGGTACGGGGACCGGGGACCGGATCGGTCATCGGTCCCGCGATGTTGGCGTCGGACCGCAAGGATTCACTCTCCTCGACTTCAGGCTCGCAATGAACAGAGCCTCCCATGCCATTGGGGTCGTGAACCAGCGAGGCCCGTTGTTCTGTGGAGAAATCCACCTCTGTGGACAACTCCGGGGCCCCTCCGAGTGACCCGAGGGGCCTCCGCTCGCGGGGTTCGGCCGCAGCTCGGCCGCGACTGATGATGCCGTGCAACAGTGAGCGACGTTTCACGTGAAACAACGATGCCGAGCCGCTCAGGCCATCACGGCGCGACACTCCGATATGCACAGGTTTGTCAGCTTTTGCACAATCACTCCCCTTGGTGGGGTCGATCGCGAGGGAGTGAGAAACAACTCCTGGCACCGGACGGAAAACTCCCGGCCCCGCCGTGCGGGAACCGGGAGCAGCGATCCTCACCGCGCCATGGATCAGCGCCGGCGACGCGTCCGGCCCGTCCTGGCAGCCTTGGCCCGCTTGGCCGCGAACCGCACGCCGCCCGGGCTCTCGCCCACCTCGACCCGAACCACGGTGGACATCGGGTCCACGATGCCCTCACCGACCTGGAGGATGGAGGTCTCCACGGCGCCGAGCTTGCTGAGCGCGGTCGCAGAGGCCTTCAGCTCCTCCTCGGCGGTGTCGCCCTTGAGCGCCAGCATCTCCCCGTACGGGCGCAGCAGCGGGATGCCCCACGTAGCCAGCCGGTCGAGCGGCGCGACCGCCCGGGCCGTCACCACGTGGACCGGCTGCACCTTCCCCATGACCTCCTCGGCGCGGCCGCGCACGACGGTCACATGGTCGAGGCCGAGCAGTTCCACGACCTCGGTCAGGAAGTTGGTCCGGCGCAGCAGCGGCTCCAGCAGGGTGATCTTGAGGTCCTCGCGGACGAGCGCCAGCGGGATGCCAGGCAGCCCCGCCCCGGAGCCGACGTCGCACACGGTCACGCCCTCCGGCACGACCTCGGAGAGCACCGCGCAGTTCAGCAGGTGCCGCTCCCAGAGCCGGGGGACTTCACGGGGGCCGATCAGCCCACGCTGGACTCCCGCCTCGGCCAGCAGCTCCGCGTACCGGACCGCGTCCGCGAAGCGATCACCGAATACCTCACGCGCCTGCTCGGGCGCGGGGGGAAGCTCCGCTGCCTCCGTCACGGGGGACCGTCCTTCCGTACCGCTTGAGCGCACTGAGCGCTGATCACCAGGACTATCAGGCTGACAAAATTCGGCCCCGTCTGCGCAACAGACGGGGCCGAAGGAACGTACGTACCGATCAGGCGGGGAGCACGACGACGAAGCGCTGCGGCTCCTCGCCCTCAGACTCGCTGCGCAGGCCCGCGGCCTTGACCGCGTCGTGCACGACCTTGCGCTCGAAGGGCGTCATCGGGTCCATCTTGACCGGCTCACCGGAACTCTTGACCTCGGCGGCGGCCTTGGCACCCAGCTCGGTGAGCTCCTCGCGCTTCTTGGCCCGGAAACCGGCGATGTCCAGCATCAGCCGGCTGCGGTCACCGGTCTCCCGGTGCACGGCCAGACGCGTGAGCTCCTGGAGCGCCTCCAGCACCTCGCCGTCGCGGCCGACCAGCTTCTGCAGGTCTCGACCGCCCGAGTCGCTGATGATCGAGACAGCGGCGCGGTCGGCCTCGACGTCCATGTCGATGTCGCCGTCGAGATCGGCGATGTCGAGCAGACCCTCGAGGTAGTCCGCCGCGATCTCGCCCTCCTGCTCCAGGCGGGTCAGGGTGTCGCCCTCAGCGGCGGCGGAGGTGGTGCCTTCCGTCACGGGATGGACTCCTTCTTACTTCTTGGACGGGGACTTGGGCCGCTGCGGGCCCTTGCGCTGTCCGGACTGGGCCTTGCTGCGGCTACCGGTGCCGGGCTTGTTGCCGCTTCCCGGGGCCGGCTTCGCGGCGGAGGGCTTGGTGTCCTGCGGCTCGTCGGACTTGGTCAGCGACGTCTTCGGCTCCGGCTCGTCCGCCGGCGTGCTGCCGGAGGTCCCACCCGACTGGCGCTGCGCCTTGGTCTGGCGCTTCGGCTGCTGTCGCTTGGGAGCGGCAGCCGCGGTGGTCGCGGTGGTGCCGTCCTCGGACTCGACGACCGTCACGTTCTCGCCGGCCACCACGAGGCCGTCGGGCTGGGCCACGAGGCCCGCCTTGGTCAGCCCGTTGATGAACTTGCGCTCGAACTCGTTGCGGTCGCGGCCCTTGGCGACGATGGCCTTGACGATGGCCTTCTGGCCGCGGCCACGGGTCTTGCCGTGCTGCGTGACGTGCTTCTGCAGGCGCTCCAGGTAGGCGGCCTGAGCCTTCGAACCCGGGGTCGGGTTGTTGCGGATGACGTACATCTGCTGGCCCATGGTCCACACGTTGGTGGTCAGCCAGTAGATGAGGACACCGACGGGGAAGCGGATACCGAAGAAGGCGAACATGATCGGGAAGACGTACATCAGCATCTTCTGCTGCTGCATGAACGGCGTCTTCACCGTCGTGTCGACGTTCTTGGTCATCAGCTGGCGCTGCGTGTAGAACTGCGAGCCCGACATCAGCACGATCATGATCGCGGTGACGACGCGGACGTCCATCAGCGAGGCGCCGAGCTTCTCGACGTCCGCGGCGCTGTCCAGGAACTTCGCGGCCAGCGGGGCGCCGAAGATGTGCGCCTTCTGCGCGCTCTCCAGGAGGCTCTGGTTGATCACACCTACGGTCTCACCGGACGCGATGCCGTTGAGCACGTGGTACAGGGCGAAGAAGAACGGGGACTGCGCCAGGATGGGAAGGCACGAGGAGAGCGGGTTGGTGCCCGCGTCCTTGTACAGCTTCATCATCTCTTCGGACTGGCGCTGCTTGTCGTTCTTGTAGCGCTCCTGGATCTTCTTCATCTCGGGCTGCAGCGTCTGCATCGCCCGGGTGGCCTTGATCTGCTTCACGAAGAGCGGGATCAGGCAGATCCGGATCAGAATCACCAGGGACACGATGGACAAGCCCCAGGCCCACCCGGTGTCGGGGCCGAAGATGGCGCCGTACACCGTGTGGAACTGGACGATGACCCAGGAAACGGGTGTCGTGATGAAGCTGAAAAGATTGGCAATCGTGTCCACTAATCAAGCTCCTTGAGCATGGGACGGGGTCTCTGCGGCCGGGACCGGGGCAGTGGTGTCCCCGGTGGCCGGTTCGGCGGAGGTCCCGCCCTTGCGTGCACGCCAGGCGTTGCGCAGCAGCTCGTGCCACCGCGGACGCTTGCGCTCCGGAACATGGTCCACGCCGCCCAGCGACCACGGATTGCACCGGAGGATGCGCCAGGCGGTGAGTGCCGTTCCCTTGATCGCACCGTGCCGGTCGATGGCTGTGTAGCCGTATCGGGAGCACGACGGGTAGTACTTGCAGACCGGCCCGAGCAACGGGCTGATCGTCCACTGGTACAGCTTGATCAGTGCAAGCAGTGGGTACTTCATCGCGCGCCCCCTCCCAGCAGCCGCTGCAGGGCGGCATCCAGGTCTCGGGCCAGCTGTTCATGGTCGGCGTCACCCGCACCGGGCAGCGCTCGTACGACTACCAGGCTACCGGGGGGCAACAGGGCGACCCGGTCCCGCATCAGATGGCGAAGCCTGCGCTTCACCTTGTTGCGGACGACGGCTCCGCCCACGGCTTTGCTCACGACGAAACCCGCACGCGTCGAGGGAGCGCTCTCCCCAGGCGCGTGCGGGTCCGGTGCACCGCTACGTAGATGGACGACGAGAAGCGGGCGTCCGGCCCGGCGTCCTCGGCGTACCGCGGTCGCGAAGTCCTCGCGCCGCCTCAGCCGATGCTCGGTAGGCAGCACGACATCATGACCTGTGAGTAATCAGGCGGACAGGCTGGCGCGACCCTTGCCACGGCGGTTCGCGAGAATCGCGCGGCCGGCACGGGTGCGCATCCGCAGGCGGAAGCCGTGGGTCTTGGCGCGACGACGGTTGTTCGGCTGGAAGGTGCGCTTGCTCACTCGGGGGCTCCAGAAAGAATCGGTGGTGGCGGGGTGCCGTCCTGGCTGTCACCGTGCGCCCACGAGGAAACTCGCATTACGCCCGAGTGCACCGCTTCCCGATCACTCTTCGCGATCTGTGCCCATCGGAGGCAGGCGGCAGCAGCCATCGACAACTCGACCTGGTTACGGTACGCGCGGCTACGCCATCCGGTCAAACCAACCGCCGACGAGGGACACTATCCACAGGCTGGGGACAACAACTTGAACCGCACCCGTCGCCCTGACTACCGTGGCTGAACTCCGATTCGTTCCCATCCCGCCGCCCCAGCGGCTTTGTTCCCCCCGCCCCAAGCGACTGACTTCCCAACCCGTTCCCAGAACCACACGTTCGTGGGACCCGTGAGAGAGCGTGCCCCGTGGCTGACGTACCTGCCGATCTTGCCGCAGTGTGGCCACGCGTACTGGAACAACTGCTGGGCGAGGGCCGCGGGCAGGGTGTCGAGGTCAAGGACGAGCACTGGATCAAGCGCTGCCAGCCGCTGGCGCTGGTCGCGGACACCGCTCTGCTCGCCGTCCCCAACGAGTTCGCCAAGAACGTACTCGAAGGCCGTCTCGCCCCCATCGTCAGCGAGACCCTGAGCCGCGAGTGCGGCCGCCCCATCCGCATCGCCATCACCGTCGACGACTCCGCCGGCGAGCCCGCGGTGCCCGCCCCGCCGCGCTACGAGGAGCCCGAGCTCCCCGCCTCGGCCGGCCAGGGCCGCGACCCGTACGAGAACCAGGGCCGTGACGACCGCGGCGGCTACGACGGCGGCCCGTACGACGGGTCAGGGGGCCGGGACGACCGCGGGGCCTACGAGAACAAGGGCCGGGACGACCGGGGCGGCTACGACGGCGGTTCCTACGACGGTGCCCAGTCCCGCGAGGACCGGGGGGGCTACGAGCCGCAGAACCGCGACGACCGCGCTCCGTACGACTCCCGCCGCGACGCGTACGAGGGCTACGGCCGCCACCGCGCCGACGACCACCGCGGCGGCCGCGCCGAGCCGCTGCCCGGCGCCCCCGGCGACCAGCTCCCGACCGCCCGTCCGGCGTACCCGGACTACCAGCGCCCCGAGCCGGGCGCCTGGCCGCGCCACTCCCAGGACGACTACGGCTGGCAGCAGCAGCGCCTCGGCTTCCCCGAGCGCGACCCCTACGCCTCCCCGCCGCAGGACTACCGGCCCCAGTCGGTGGAACGCCCGCCCTACGAGCAGCAGCGCCAGGACTACGACCAGCGCCCCGACCGCCGCGAACTGCAGGACCCCTCGGAGAGCCCTCAGGGCCGCAGGGGCGGTCCCGTGCCGCCGTCCGTGGGCGGTGCCCCCGGAGCGAAGTCCGCGCAGTCCGCGCCGGCGCCCGGTCCGGGTGAACCCACCGCTCGGCTGAACCCGAAGTACCTCTTCGACACGTTCGTGATCGGCGCCTCGAACCGCTTCGCGCACGCCGCCGCCGTGGCCGTCGCCGAGGCTCCGGCGAAGGCGTACAACCCCCTGTTCATCTACGGGGAGTCGGGGCTCGGCAAGACGCACCTGCTGCACGCGATCGGGCACTACGCCCGCAGCCTCTACCCCGGTACCAGGGTGCGGTACGTGAGCTCGGAGGAGTTCACGAACGAGTTCATCAACTCCATCCGCGACGGCAAGGGCGACAGCTTCCGCAAGCGCTACCGGGAGATGGACATCCTGCTCGTCGACGACATCCAGTTCCTCGCGGACAAGGAGTCGACGCAGGAGGAGTTCTTCCACACCTTCAACACGCTGCACAACGCGAACAAGCAGATCGTGCTCTCCAGCGACCGGCCGCCCAAGCAGCTGGTCACCCTGGAGGACCGGCTGCGCAACCGCTTCGAGTGGGGTCTGATCACCGACGTCCAGCCGCCCGAGCTGGAGACCCGTATCGCGATCCTGCGCAAGAAGGCGGTCCAGGAGCAGCTCAACGCCCCGCCGGAGGTGCTGGAGTTCATCGCGTCCCGGATCTCGCGCAACATCCGCGAGCTGGAGGGCGCGCTCATCCGGGTGACGGCGTTCGCGTCGCTCAACCGGCAGCCGGTGGACCTCGGTCTGACGGAGATCGTGCTCAAGGACCTGATCCCGGGCGGCGAGGACTCGGCGCCCGAGATCACCGCGACCGCGATCATGGCCGCCACCGCCGACTACTTCGGACTGACGGTGGACGATCTGTGCGGGTCCTCGCGCAGCCGCGTCCTGGTGACGGCACGGCAGATCGCCATGTACCTGTGCCGTGAGCTCACCGATCTGTCGCTGCCGAAGATCGGCGCGCAGTTCGGCGGCCGTGACCACACGACCGTGATGCACGCCGACCGCAAGATCCGCGCTCTGATGGCGGAGCGCCGCTCGATCTACAACCAGGTCACCGAGCTCACGAACCGCATCAAGAACGGCTGACCGCCGCAGGCCGTACCCGCCCGAGGGCGCCCGGGGACACCGTCCCGGGGCGCCCTTCGCCGTTTTCGGGCGTCTCCGCCAGCCCTTCGACGCGCTCTACGGAGCGCTCTACGGCGCGCCCGTCACCGCTGGCGGGCTTCCCCGCCGATTCTTCAGCGCGCTCATCGGGGTGTTCTTCGACGGCCGCCACCGCGCCCTGAGAGGTCCTGGACCGCCCCGAGACGGCTCCGCAACCGCCTCCCGAGGGCTCCGGAACCCCGTTCCGGGCGGCTCCCACGCCGTTCGCGACGCTACCGGTCCGACATCTGCTGTTCGAATCCGAGCCGGGTTACGGCCTCTCTCCACAGATGTGGTGACTTTTTTCCTTCCACATCCTGGGGACTGGGAAGTTGTCCAGATCCTGTCCACAGGCAGCACTGTTGAAAGACCATCAGACCAGGTCAGCCCCCTGTGGATTCGTGGACGAAGATTCTCCACAGGCTGTGGACCAAGAAGAGATCCACAGGCTGTGCGCAAGGTTGTCCACCGTCGGCCCACAGGTCCGGGCCGGTTGTCCCCAGCGATCTCCAGCTTCTCCACACCTCTGTCCACTGTTCGGCAACGCGCCGACCCGTCTCACCGCGTCGAGTGAAAGGCGTCACACCGAGGTGCCGGATTGGCCTGTGGGGAACGGGGGTAAAGCTGGGGACGACGCTGGGGAGAAGTCGCCCCTCGCTGTGGACCGGGTGTGCAGAACTTTTCGCCGTCCACAGAAACCCCGAGTTGTCCACCGCCTCCGCCCACAGGGTCAGTGGACAAAAAATCGCCTCTGAGCTGCGAAAACGGGGTTATCCACGGTATCCACAGGCCCTACTACTAAGACCAACTAGAGAGAGCCTGGGAATCGTTTCGAAGAGGGGGCTGTGCACAACTTGCTCTCAGCTGCCCGACTGCCGCCCGGCACGACTTGACCCCGAGAGGCAACGACTGTCAGCGAGGTGCGTCAGACTGGTCCCCGGTGTCCTTCCCCTCAGCGGTCGGAACGACACCGGGACGACGAAAGCCAGCAGGGCGAGAGCGCCGGCAACAGACGGAGGCGGCAACGGTGAAGATCCGGGTGGAACGCGACGTACTCGCGGAGGCAGTGGCCTGGGCGGCACGCAGCCTCCCGGCCCGTCCGCCGGCTCCTGTCCTCGCCGGCCTCCTCCTGAAGGCCGAGGAGGGCGCACTGAGCCTCTCCAGCTTCGACTACGAGGTCTCGGCGCGGGTCTCCGTGGACGCTGAGATCGACGAGGAGGGCACGGTCCTCGTGTCCGGCCGCCTCCTCGCCGACATCTGCCGCGCCCTCCCCAACCGGCCGGTGGAGATTTCCACAGACGGTGTACGGGCGACCGTGGTCTGCGGCTCCTCGCGGTTCACACTCCACACCCTGCCTGTGGAGGAGTACCCGGCGCTGCCCCAGATGCCGTCGGCGACCGGCACCGTCCCCGGTGAGGTCTTCGCCTCCGCCGCCGCCCAGGTCGCCATCGCGGCCGGCCGTGACGACACGCTCCCGGTGCTCACCGGTGTGCGCATCGAGATCGAGGGCGACAAGGTCACCCTGGCCTCCACCGACCGGTACCGCTTCGCGGTCCGTGAGTTCCTGTGGAAGCCGGAGAACCCCGAGGCGTCCGCGGTCGCCCTGGTGCCCGCCAAGACGCTCCTGGACACCGCCAAGGCCCTCACGGGCGGCGACAGCGTGATCCTGGCGCTGTCCGGCTCCGGCGCGGGCGAGGGCCTGATCGGTTTCGAGGGCGCCGGGCGCCGCACGACCACCCGTCTGCTCGAAGGCGACCTGCCGAAGTACCGCTCGCTGTTCCCGACGGAGTTCAACTCCGTCGCCGTGATCGAGACCGCCCCCTTCGTGGAGGCCGTCAAGCGTGTGGCCCTGGTCGCCGAGCGCAACACCCCCGTGCGGCTCAGCTTCGAGCAGGGCGTGCTGATCCTGGAGGCCGGCTCCAGCGACGACGCACAGGCTGTGGAAAGGGTCGACGCCCAGCTGGAGGGCGACGACGTCTCGATCGCCTTCAACCCGACGTTCCTGCTCGACGGCCTGAGCGCCATCGACTCGCCGGTCGCCCAGCTCTCCTTCACCACGTCCACGAAGCCGGCGCTGCTCAGCGGCAAGCCCGCGGTGGACGCCGAGGCGGACGAGGCCTACAAGTACCTGATCATGCCGGTGCGCCTGTCCGGCTGATCCCGGAGCCCGCCGGTCCCACGGACCGGCGGGCGCTCCTGGGCAGGGCATACGTCTGAGCGGATATGCCCACAGATGTGCGTGAGTTTCCACCGGTGCCCGAAAGGCGTGGGTGGTACCCCCCGGTTTAGGCTCGGACCCAGGTACGAGAGTGCCCTCACGCCACGTCGCAACCCCTAAGGAACAACTGATGGAGCTCGGTCTCGTCGGCCTCGGCAAGATGGGCGGCAACATGCGCGAGCGGATCCGCCGCGCAGGTCACACCGTCATCGGATACGACCGCAACCCGGACCTCGCCGATGTCCACAGCCTCGAAGAACTTGTGGGCAAGCTCAAGGGCCCGCGCGTGGTGTGGGTCATGGTCCCCGCGGGTGCCGCGACCCAGTCCACCGTCGACGAGCTGGCCGCCCTGCTGGAGCCCGGCGACGTCGTCGTGGACGGCGGCAACTCCCGCTGGACGGACGACGAGAAGCACGCCGTCGAGCTCGGCATCAAGGGCATCGGCTTCGTCGACTGCGGTGTCTCCGGCGGCGTCTGGGGCCTGGAGAACGGCTACGCGCTCATGTACGGCGGCGACGCCGAGCACGTCGCCAAGGTGCAGCCGGTCTTCGACGCGCTCAAGCCCGAGGGCGACTTCGGCGCGGTGCACGCGGGCAAGGTCGGCGCGGGCCACTTCGCGAAGATGGTCCACAACGGCATCGAGTACGCGATGATGCAGGCCTACGCCGAAGGCTGGGAACTGCTCGAGAAGGTCGACTCCGTCACGGACGTGCGCGAGGTCTTCCGTTCCTGGCAGGAAGGAACGGTCATCCGCTCCTGGCTGCTCGACCTCGCGGTCAACGCGCTGGACGAGGACGAGCACCTGGAGAAGCTCAAGGGCTTCGCACAGGACTCGGGCGAGGGCCGGTGGACCGTGGAGGCCGCCATCGACCACGCGGTGCCGCTGCCCGCGATCACCGCGTCGCTCTTCGCCCGCTTCGCCTCGCGGCAGGACGACTCGCCGCAGATGAAGATGATCGCGGCGCTGCGCAACCAGTTCGGCGGCCACGCCGTCGAGAAGGCCTGATCGAAGCCCCGGGGTCCTCGCACTCCGGGGTGACCCGGTTGTCCACAGCCGGGGAAACAGCCTGGGGACCGGGTCCACCCGGACCCCGGGGACACATCCGCAACACCGGACACCACGCTGGGGGAGGTCGGCGAACGACCATGCACGTCACGCATCTGTCGCTGGCCGACTACCGCTCGTACGCCCGGGTCGAGGTCCCGCTCGACCCGGGCGTCACCGCGTTCGTGGGGCCCAACGGACAGGGCAAGACGAACCTGGTCGAGGCCGTCGGCTATCTCGCCACCCTCGGCAGCCACCGCGTCTCCTCGGACGCGCCGCTCGTCCGCATGGGCGCCGACCGGGCGATCATCAGGGCGAACGTCCGCCAGGGCGAGCGCCAGCAGCTCATCGAGCTGGAGCTGAACCCCGGCAGGGCCAACCGCGCCCGCATCAACAGGTCCTCCCAGGTCAGGCCCCGTGACGTCCTGGGCATCGTCCGGACCGTCCTGTTCGCGCCCGAGGACCTCGCCCTGGTCAAGGGCGACCCCGGGGAGCGGCGGCGGTTCCTCGACGAGATGATCACCGCCCGCTCCCCGCGCATGGCCGGTGTCCGCTCCGACTACGACCGGGTCCTCAAGCAGCGCAACACCCTCCTGAAGTCCGCCGCGCTGGCCCGCCGGCACGGCGGCCGCACCCTGGACCTGTCCACCCTCGACGTGTGGGACCAGCACCTCGCGCGCGTGGGAGCCGAGCTGATGGCCCAACGGCTCGACCTGGTCGCCGCGATCCAGCCGCTGGCCGACAAGGCGTACGAGCAGCTGGCGCCCGGCGGCGGCCCCCTCGCCCTGGAGTACAAGGCGTCCTCGCCCGGCATCGTGGGTAACGCCCGCGAGGAGCTCTACGCCCAGCTGATGGCCGCCATGGAAGAGGCCCGTAAGCCGGAGATCGAGCGCGGTGTGACCCTCGTGGGGCCCCACCGGGACGACCTGCTGCTCAAGCTCGGCCAGCTGCCCGCCAAGGGATACGCCTCGCACGGCGAGTCCTGGTCCTACGCGCTCGCGCTGCGCCTGGCCTCGTACGACCTGCTCAAGGCCGAGGGCAACGAACCGGTGCTCGTCCTGGACGACGTCTTCGCCGAGCTGGACAGCCGTCGGCGCGAGCGCCTCGCGGAACTGGTCGCCCCCGGGGAGCAGGTGCTCGTGACGGCGGCCGTCGACGACGACGTACCGGATGTTCTGACCGGGACGCGGTACGCGGTGTCCGAAGGCACGGTGGAGCGCCTATGACGGAGAACACATCCGGAGCGGGTGCCGAGGGCTCCGCTCCCCGCAAGAAGACCCCGGAGCCGTCCGGCGTCGACCTCGCGCGCGTGGCGCTGCGCGCCGCGAAGGAGCAGGCACGGGCGCGCGGGGACGCGGCCCAGCAGAAGAAGCAGGCGCGCCGCGGCGGCGGACTGCGCTCGGGTTCCGGTGCCGACGGGCGCGACCCCATGGCGCTCGGCTCCGCGATCAACCGGCTGCTGACCGAGCGCGGCTGGGAGACCCCGGCCGCGGTGGGCGGTGTGATGGGCCGCTGGCCGCAGATCGTCGGCGACGACCTGGCCAAGCACTGTGTACCGCTGCGCTACGACGACGACCCGGCCGAGCGGGTGCTGACCGTGCAGTGCGACTCGACCGCCTGGGCCACGCAGCTGCGTCTGCTGGCGCCGCAGCTGGTCGCGCGGCTGAACCAGGACCTCGGGCACGGCACGGTGCGTCTGATCAAGGTCCAGGGGCCGACGGGCCCCGCGCGCCGTTACGGGCCGCTGCGGGCGCCGGGCAGCTCCGGACCCGGCGACACCTACGGCTGACCGGCCTCTTCCGGGCTTCTTTTTTCCTGACGGGCCCCGCCGGCCCCTTCGATGCCGTACTCCCGGGCGGATGCGGTGGTCGATTTCCGGCCGTCGTCCGTGGTGCCCTCGGGCCACTTCCCACCCGGGTTTCGGGTGCCCGCCCCCGTCATGGAGGACGGGCGGCGGCCGACCGCCGTGCGCCGGGGTCCCCCACCGCTCCCGCCCCTGGGTGACCCGCTGTTCCCGTGAGTGCGTCCGGGCCGGTGCCCAGGCGGTGCTCCGTCCTTCGCCACCCCATGCCCAGCGATCCGGGGAACCGTCCATATATGCAGGTCAGAGGCGTATCGAACGCCCTGTGTGAGGCTCCTTTGCGCGCCCGCGGGACGCCGCTCGGAGGGCTTCGGCGAGCCTCCGCGGGTGACCGATCGCGACCGCCGACGCGGACCCGGACCGCCGGCAGCCGAGGGTTGACACCCGGAAGGGCTGAGTGCCGCTGTAAGCCTCTTTGGGCCCGGGTCCGCATATGGGGAGTCGGGCGAGACCGGTTCAGGGCGGCACATGCGGACTCAGGTACCGGCAAACCCCCATCACTGTCAGCGCTACCGGTAGACTGGAAGCTAATCCCGCCCCACTAGTGGGACGCACCGAGCAACGCTGACTAAGGCTTACCAACGCAACACGCCGCAGCCGCTCCGGCCACCCGCCGGGAGTTCGGCTTGTGCTGTGCCAGAAAGGGCGCTTCGTGGCCGATTCCGGCAACCCCAACGAGAACATCCCGTCCACCGACGCCGGCGCGAACAGCGAGGTCACATCCTCGTACGACGCCAGTGCCATCACCGTCCTCGAGGGTCTGGACGCGGTCCGCAAGCGACCTGGCATGTACATCGGTTCGACCGGTGAGCGTGGACTCCACCACCTCGTGTACGAGGTGGTGGACAACTCGGTCGACGAGGCGCTGGCAGGCCACGCGGACACGATCGAGGTCACGATCCTCCCGGACGGCGGCGTGCGCGTCGTCGACAACGGCCGAGGCATCCCCGTCGGCATCGTCGCCTCCGAGGGCAAGCCGGCCCTCGAGGTCGTGCTGACCGTGCTGCACGCGGGCGGCAAGTTCGGCGGCGGCGGCTACGCGGTCTCCGGCGGTCTGCACGGCGTCGGCGTCTCCGTCGTCAACGCCCTGTCGAGCAGGGTCTCCGTCGAGGTCAGGACCGACGGCCACCGCTGGACGCAGGACTACAAGATGGGCGTCCCGACCGCCCCGCTGGTCCAGCACGAGGAGACCGCCGAGACCGGCACCTCGGTCACCTTCTGGGCCGACGCGGACATCTTCGAGACCACGGAGTACTCCTTCGAGACGCTGTCGCGGCGTTTCCAGGAGATGGCGTTCCTCAACAAGGGCCTGACCATCAAGCTCACCGACGAGCGCGAGTCGGCGAAGGCCACCTCCGGTGCCGACGAGGCGGGCGCCGACGAGAAGGCCGAGGTCAAGACCGTCACGTACCACTACGAAGGCGGCATCGTCGACTTCGTGAAGTACCTCAACTCCCGCAAGGGAGACGTGGTGCACCCCACCGTCATCGACCTGGAGGCGGAGGACAAGGACAAGAGCCTGTCCCTCGAGGTCGCGATGCAGTGGAACAGCGGCTACAGCGAGGGCGTGTACTCCTTCGCCAACATCATCCACACCCACGAGGGCGGTACGCACGAGGAGGGCTTCCGTGCGGCGCTGACCTCGCTCATCAACAAGTACGCGCGCGACAAGAAGCTGCTCCGCGAGAAGGACGACAACCTCACGGGCGACGACATCCGCGAGGGCCTGACCGCGATCATCTCGGTCAAGCTGAGCGAGCCCCAGTTCGAGGGCCAGACCAAGACCAAGCTGGGCAACACGGAGGCCAAGACCTTCGTCCAGAAGGCGGTCTACGAGCACCTGAACGACTGGCTGGACCGCAACCCGAACGAGGCCGCGGACATCATCCGCAAGTCCATCCAGGCGGCCACCGCGCGCGTGGCTGCCCGCAAGGCGCGTGACCTCACCCGCCGCAAGGGCCTCCTGGAGTCGGCGTCCCTCCCGGGCAAGCTCTCCGACTGCCAGTCGAACGACCCCACCAAGTGCGAGATCTTCATCGTCGAGGGTGACTCCGCCGGCGGCTCGGCCAAGTCCGGCCGCAATCCGCAGTACCAGGCGATCCTCCCGATCCGAGGAAAGATCCTCAACGTCGAGAAGGCGCGGATCGACAAGATCCTGCAGAACCAGGAGATCCAGGCCCTGATCTCCGCCTTCGGCACCGGAGTCCACGAGGACTTCGACATCGAGAAGCTCCGCTATCACAAGATCATCCTGATGGCGGACGCCGACGTCGACGGCCAGCACATCAACACCCTGCTGCTGACCTTCCTGTTCCGCTTCATGCGGCCGCTGGTCGAGGCCGGGCACGTGTTCCTGTCCCGCCCGCCGCTCTACAAGATCAAGTGGGGCCGGGACGACTTCGAGTACGCGTACTCGGACCGTGAGCGCGACGCGCTCATCGAGCTCGGCCGCCAGGCCGGCAAGCGCGTCCGCGAGGACTCGATCCAGCGCTTCAAGGGTCTCGGTGAGATGAACGCCGAGGAACTGCGCGTGACCACGATGGACATCGAGCACCGCGTCCTCGGCCAGGTCACCCTCGACGACGCCGCCCAGGCCGACGACCTGTTCTCGGTCCTCATGGGCGAGGACGTCGAGGCGCGCCGCGCGTTCATCCAGCGCAACGCCAAGGACGTCCGCTTCCTCGACATCTGAGTCGGTCTCAGCTGACCGCGTCAGAAAGGATCTTCACCAGCAATGACCGACCAGAACACTCCGAGCACTCCTGAAGAGGACGACTCGACCCTGCGCATCGAGCCCGTCGGGCTCGAGACGGAGATGCAGCGCTCGTACCTCGACTACGCGATGTCCGTCATCGTGTCGCGTGCGCTGCCCGACGTGCGGGACGGACTCAAGCCCGTCCACCGCCGCGTGCTGTACGCGATGTACGACGGCGGCTACCGGCCCGAGAAGGGCTTCTACAAGTGCGCCCGCGTCGTCGGCGACGTCATGGGCAACTACCACCCGCACGGCGACTCCTCGATCTACGACGCGCTGGTCCGCCTCGCGCAGCCGTGGTCGATGCGCATGCCGCTGGTGGACTCCAACGGCAACTTCGGATCTCCCGGCAACGACCCGGCGGCCGCGATGCGGTACACCGAGTGCAAGATGATGCCGCTGTCCATGGAGATGGTCCGCGACATCGACGAGGAGACCGTCGACTTCACGGACAACTACGACGGCCGTTCCCAGGAGCCGACCGTCCTGCCGGCCCGCTTCCCGAACCTGTTGATCAACGGCTCCGCCGGTATCGCCGTGGGTATGGCGACCAACATCCCGCCGCACAACCTGCGCGAGGTCGCGGCCGGTGCCCAGTGGTACCTGGAGAACCCGGAGGCCTCCCACGAGGACCTCCTGGACGCGCTGATCGAGCGCATCAAGGGCCCGGACTTCCCGAGCGGCGCGCTGGTCGTGGGCCGCAAGGGCATCGAGGAGGCCTACCGCACGGGCCGCGGCTCCATCACGATGCGCGCGGTCGTCGAGGTCGAGGAGATCCAGAACCGCCAGTGCCTGGTGGTCACCGAGCTCCCGTACCAGGTCAACCCCGACAACCTCGCCCAGAAGATCGCCGACCTGGTCAAGGACGGCAAGATCGGCGGCATCGCGGACGTCCGGGACGAGACCAGCTCCCGTACCGGCCAGCGGCTCGTGATCGTCCTCAAGCGGGACGCCGTCGCCAAGGTCGTCCTGAACAACCTCTACAAGCACACCGACCTGCAGACGAACTTCGGCGCCAACATGCTGGCGCTCGTCGACGGTGTGCCGCGCACGCTGTCCCTGGACGCGTTCATCCGTCACTGGGTGGCGCACCAGATCGAGGTCATCGTCCGCCGGACGAAGTTCCGGCTGCGCAAGGCCGAGGAGCGCGCGCACATCCTGCGCGGCCTCCTGAAGGCCCTGGACGCCATCGACGAGGTCATCGCGCTCATCCGCCGCAGCGACACCGTGGAGATCGCGCGAGAGGGCCTGATGGGCCTCCTGGAGATCGACGAGATCCAGGCCAACGCGATCCTCGAGATGCAGCTGCGCCGGCTGGCGGCCCTGGAGCGTCAGAAGATCATCCAGGAGCACGACGAGCTCCAGGCCAAGATCCGCGAGTACAACGAGATCCTCGCCTCGCCGGTGCGCCAGCGCGGCATCATCAGCGAGGAGCTGGCCGCGATCGTCGAGAAGTTCGGCGACGACCGGCGCTCCAAGCTGGTGCCCTTCGACGGTGACATGTCCATCGAGGACCTGATCGCCGAAGAGGACATCGTCGTCACCATCACGCGCGGCGGCTACATCAAGCGCACCAAGACCGAGGACTACCGTTCGCAGAAGCGGGGCGGCAAGGGCGTCCGCGGCACGAAGCTGAAGCAGGACGACATCGTCGACCACTTCTTCGTGTCCACGACGCACCACTGGCTGCTGTTCTTCACGAACAAGGGCCGGGTCTACCGCGCCAAGGCCTACGAGCTGCCCGACGCCGGCCGTGACGCGCGTGGACAGCACGTCGCGAACCTGCTGGCCTTCCAGCCGGACGAGGCGATCGCCGAGATCCTCGCGATCCGCGACTACGAGGCGGCTCCGTACCTGGTGCTCGCCACCAAGGGCGGACTGGTCAAGAAGACGCCGCTCAAGGATTACGATTCGCCCCGTTCCGGGGGTGTCATCGCGATCAACCTGCGCGAGACGGAGGACGGATCCGACGACGAACTGATCGGAGCCGAACTCGTCTCGGCAGAGGACGATCTGCTTCTGATCAGCAAGAAGGCGCAGTCGATCAGGTTCACCGCGACGGATGACGCGTTGCGACCGATGGGCCGTGCGACCTCGGGCGTCAAGGGCATGAGCTTCCGCGAGAGCGACGAGCTTCTCTCGATGAATGTTGTTCGACCCGGTACGTTCGTGTTCACTGCCACAGACGGTGGGTACGCGAAGCGCACCGCCGTCGACGAGTACCGCGTCCAGGGTCGCGGCGGCCTCGGCATCAAGGCCGCCAAGATCGTCGAGGACCGCGGCTCCCTCGTCGGCGCGCTGGTGGTCGAGGAGACCGACGAGATCCTCGCCATCACACTGTCCGGTGGTGTGATTCGTACGCGAGTCAACGAGGTCAGGGAGACGGGCCGTGACACCATGGGCGTCCAACTGATCAACCTGGGCAAGCGCGATGCCGTGGTCGGCATCGCTCGTAACGCCGAGGCCGGCCGGGAGGCGGAGGAGGTCGACGGCGATGACGCCGTGGACGAGACCGCCGAAGGCGTCGAGGCCGTCGGTACGGAAGAGGGCGAGCCGTCCTCGGCCGAGTAGCGCGAGGAGTGAGTCGTCGTGAGTGGAGCCACGGGCGCCGGATCGACCGGTACGGATACGGACGGCGGCCGTGGCACCGCCATGAACGGGACTGACTCCCATGACTCTCATGGATCCCAGGGGGGAACTGTGACGGACACCCGAGGCCAGCAGGCCCAGCAGCACGCGGGCGGGCAGGCGGCCCCGGTCGCTCCGGGCGTACCGCCCGTGGCACCGCCGGCGGCGCCTTCACCGCTGCCGGGCGAACGGCCCGGCCAGCAGGCCGCGCAGCCGTATCACCCGCCGCAGGCGTACCCGGCGCAGCAGCAGGCGGGCGCGGTCCGCCGTCCGCGCACCGGCGCGCGCACGACCCCGCGCGTGCGCAAGGCGCGGCTGCGGGTGGCCAAGGCCGACCCGTGGTCGGTGATGAAGGTCAGCTTCCTGCTCTCCATCGCGCTCGGCATCTGCACGATCGTGGCGGCGGCGGTGCTGTGGATGGTCATGGACGCGATGGGCGTCTTCTCGACGGTCGGCGGCACGATCTCCGAGGCGACCGGGTCGAACGAGTCCAACGGCTTCGACCTGCAGTCGTTCCTCTCGCTCCCGCACGTCCTGATGTTCACGTCGGTGATCGCGGTCATCGACGTGGTCCTCGCGACCGCCCTGGCGACCCTCGGGGCGTTCATCTACAACCTCTCCGCGGGCTTCGTCGGCGGAGTGGAACTGACCCTCGCAGAGGACGAGTGAGGGCGCCTTCAAACGCCCTCCGACTATCGATTTTGGGACTGGCCGCGTCGTGCGCTAATCTTCAGAGGTCAGCGCGCGGGACACACACCGCAAAGCGCGGCGGGGCTATAGCTCAGTTGGTTAGAGCGCATCCCTGATAAGGATGAGGCCACAGGTTCAAATCCTGTTAGCCCCACCAGCACGAAGACCCCCGGTCCACTTGGACCGGGGGTCTTCGTCGTTCGGGGAGTCCGATGACTGTCCGGCGTGCGTCCCGCGTTCCTGTCAGCGGCCTTGATCGGCCGTGGCCGCGTGGTCGGCGGGGCTGCGGTCTCCGGGCAGGAGGTGCGCCGGTTCGCCCGGGACACGGGCGCCTGCGGCCGGCGACGGGACCTCGGCGCCGGGACGGCCGCCATGGGCCTCGGTGCCCGGCCGGCCGTCGTGGCCCGCGGTGGCGCTTCCGGTCATCCGGCCCGCCAGCCACATGACGAACAGTCCGGTCGCCGCCCCGCACAGCGTCCACAGCACCCGGTAGCCGTCCGCCGTGTGCCCGGAGTGCTGCGGAAGGTCCATCAGGACGAGCGCCCCCGCGACGACGGCGGCGGTGCAGTACGTGCGGCTCCAGGAGCGGATGGCCGCCCCGTGCGCGAACAGGACGAGCGCCACCGCCTCGAGGCCGCGCTCGACGGCGAACAGCCTGACTCCGTGCTCACCCGGCGGCATGAGCAGCAGCACGGCGGCGAGGCCGGCTCCGATCAGCGCACCCGCGAGCCGCTGGGTGCCGACGGTCCAGGTCTGTTCCGGGTTCGGTGTCATGGCGATCAGGGCCACGACCGGGATCCATCCGCCGTGCGGCAGCTCCAGCCCGTACGCGAGCGCCACGGTGCCGGCGACGGCCAGGGCGCGGATCATCGCGAACAGGAGCAGCGGCCGGGCCGGCTTCTCCCACGGGGCGTCTCCGAACCGCTCTTCGGGGAGCTCGGGCCGTTCGACGCCACCGCGGATGCGCCGCAGGGCGAAGGCCACCGCGGTCCACAGCACCGCCCCTGCGGTCCAGGCGAGCACCTGGGCCCAGGTGCGGCTGGTGACGAGGTCGGAGGCATGGAAGCCGGACCCCAGCGCTGCGGCGACGAGGAACCAGAGGCTCAGGAGCGAGGCGCCGGTGATCCTGCGCCCCCCGGACACGGCGGTCGCACCGGCTGCCAGCGTGACCGCGAAGGCGGCGAGGGCGAGCCGGCTCCAGGAGTCCGCGCCGATGCCGAAGGCCAGCGCGGTGACCCCGGCCCCGGCCACTGTGCGGACACCGACGTCGAAGGCCCGCTGCCTTCGGCCGCCTGGAGAGGTCAGGGCCGCGAAGAGCAGCCCGAAGAAGGCGCTGGGCAGGTACTGCTCGCAGCCGGTCGCCCAGAGGGCCAGCAGCGGCACCAGCGCCACGTCCAGGAACAGCACCGCGCGCGGCCAGTCCGGCCCGGCGGTGCCGTGCCCGAAGACGTGGGGAAGCCGGCTTCCGGCCGTCCCCCCGCGATCGGGCTGTGCTGCTCGACTGCTTTCTGCTGCTCGATTGCTCTCACCGGCCACGGCCGCCCTGCCTCACTTGAATATCGGATATGTAGATTTCTATGACGAATTCTCCGATTCAAGTGGGTTCTGAGGCCGAAGCGACCCGCCGTGGACTCGGTGACATGCCGAAGGCCCGGCGACTTCCGGGTCGCCGGGCCTTTCCCTGGGTGCTTTGTACGCAAGTTCGCCGTTATGTCAGGGGGGCAGTGGGGATACCGCCGGGTGCCACACGGTGCGCCGAGAGGCGCACGGGCACGGCCGGAACGGACACGGCCGGGTGCCCAGGTGGACCCGTCGGACGGACGGACGGACGGGAGAGGCGGGGCAGGCAGGAGCGGAGAGGCGGGCTCCGGGGAGGAGCCGTGGGCTTCGGGGCATGGGGGAGCCGGACACGGACGCAGCGGGGAACCGGGCATCACGGGTTCACGAGGAACCGGGAGCCGCGGGTTCATGGACGAGCCGGGAGCCACGGGTTCGGGGAAGGACCGGGAGTCACGGGTGCGGTGATCTGCCGGGACCTGGAAGCACCGGTGCTGTGAAGTCTGGGAAGGGGCCGCGTGTCTCGGTGCCCGGATCGCGGGTCGTCCCGCCGTCCGGAGCGAAGCCTGTCGTGCCGTCGGAGCCTGTCGTGCCGTCGTAGCTTGTCGTGCCGTCGGAGCCTGTCGTGCGTCGGGCCTGTCCTGCCATGGGTCCGGATTCTGTCCCGTCGTAGGACCGAATCCTGTACCGCTGTCGGCTTCTGTCCTTCTGTCCTTCTGTCGGACCGAAGCCTGCCTTGCTGCCGGGACGGAAGACCTTCTCTGCCGTCCGGATCGAGGCCCGTCCCTGCTGTCTGGGTCGAGGCCCGTCTCGTCGCGTTGGATGATCCAGGTCGCGTAACTCGGGATGAAGCACGTCTTGTCGTCCGGGGCGAAGTCCGTCCCACTGCCGGGGTGAAGCCCGTCCGGTGCCCGGGTCGGTGTCCGGCTCAGTGCTGGAGCTGTGCCGCGGGTGTGAGGGGCTCCAGGAGCTCCGTGACGGGCTCCCCGGGGGTTTCGGGCCCGGAACAGGCGTCGGGGGCTGAGAGGCCTTCCAGGCTGCCCAGGGCGGCGGGGTTCGCGCTCTCGCCGTCCGCGGGTGCCCGGTGGCGGCAGGCCGGGGAGGAGCCGTGCGCCTCGGCACGGATGCGTTGCTTCATCGTGGGGGGCAGTGCCCGGTTGAGGGACCAGATCCAGGAGACCTGGGCCGGCGCGGTCTCCGGGGCCGCCGCCGGGGTCTCGGCGTTGCGGGCCGGGCCGGCCTGCGGTACGGCGGCGGCCGCGGTGGTGGTGACGAGTCCGAGCGTCGTGCACAGCGCCAGGAAGGCGGTGACGATCGCGCTCCACAGCTTCATGACCTTGTTCTGGGTCACGGCCCCTCACTTTCGGGTCGGGCGATTTGCGTACTTTCCTCATGATGTGTATGCGGGGCGCGAAGTGGTGGACCTGAGTCCGTGGCGCGGTGATGTTCAGATGAACACCACCCGGATGGTCGCAAGTGATCGGAAAAGTCCGTAGACGCCCGTGAAAGTCACAGCCTGTGACGTGTGATCACCGTGTGATCGGAGCGGTCGTCCGCCCTTCTACCGCTGGGCGCGGGGCCCCAGTTGAGGGCCGATCCAGGTCACCGATCGATATCGGTCGGTGTGTATAGTCGGGCGCCAGAAGTCCCCTACGTCAACGAAAGACGAGGTCGCGCGGTGAAGAAGCTTCTCCTGGTCGCACTGGCCGCCATCGGCGGGCTCCTCGTGTACCGCCAGATCCAGGCGGATCGCGCCGAGCAGGATCTGTGGACGGAGGCGACCGACTCCGTGCCCACGGGTTCGTGAGGATCGACAACAGTCTCGGAGCAGACCCCGGCCGCCTCGCGGTCGGGGTTTTGTGTTTCCCGGGCTCCCGCCGCTCCACCGAGGCGGGCGGACCGGTCGCACGGGCGAGAACGACGGCGATCCGGCCGCCGGGTTCCGGCCGGTCGTCCCGATAGCCCGGTGCGGCGGTGACCGACGGGGCAGGATGGTCCGCGCCAGGGGGCTACGACGAGGGGTGGCGCGGGATGGGGAGGCGCATACGGGGCCGGCGGGCAGGGGACCGTTATGCGAGGAGGCCGTGGCACGGCCGGACGCTCGCCGCCGCGGCGGCGGTGGCCGCCCTGTGCGCCGCCCTCGCACCCGGGGGCCGCGCGGACGCCGCTTCCGGGACGGCCGATTCGGGGGCGCCCGCCCAGGGCGTGAGGACGGCCGCCGACGATGCGCCCGGGCCGTACGCCTTCGGCGAGGACGACGCCACCGTCAAGGGCACGGCCGACTCGACCGACGCCGCGCTCCTGCGGTCCGGCCGGACCTACCGGAGCTCCGTCGGAGTCGCGGGAAAGGACGGCAGGCTGTATTACCGGGTCGAACTCGACGACACCTCCGACGCCTATGTCTCCGCCACCGCCGTTCCCCGGCCCGGGACCACGGTCACTTACTCGGACGGCCTCAAGGTCTCCCTCCAGGACGCCAACGGCCGCAACTGCTCCTTCACCGGCACGGTCCACTTCGGCGCGACCCAGAGCCCGCATCCCATCGCCGCCTGGGCTTCCCGCGAGTCGAGCGGTGATCCTTACGCCTGCCGGGCGGCGGGGACGTACTACATGGTCGTCGAACGCGTCGGCGCGGCGGGCACGTCGAGCGGTACGTCGTCCCTCTCCGGTACGGAGCCGTCCGCGTCCCGTCCGTGGGACCTGGAACTCGGCTTCGTGACGGAACCCGCCCTGAAGACGACGTCCGGCCCGACGCGCGCCCCGGACGCCTGGAACTCGGCGTCGCCCGAGGCCCTCGTCGGGGAGCCGAGGAAGCGCGGCGGCGGCGCGGGATTCGGCGAGGCCACCCGGCTCGAACAGGGAGCCTGGAAGGACGGCATCAGCCCGGGGCAGACCCTCTTCTACAAGGTGCCCGTCGACTGGGGACAGCAGGTCTACGCGACCGCGGACCTCGGCAGCGCGAGCGGCGGGGAGGGCTCCATCGGCACCGCCCTCGTCCTGTCCCTCTACAACCCGGTACGGGGCCTCGTCGACGGCGTCGGCGCCGGGTACGACGGCAGCCAGCGTTCCGCCGGGCTCGACCCCCTGCCTCCTGTCGCCTACGAGAACCGCTTCGCGCTCAACGACCGGGTGAGCGGCATGCGGTTCGCGGGCTCCTACTACCTCGTCGTCCATCTCGCGGCCCAGGTGGCCGACCGCTTCGGCGACGGCCCGTTCGGGCTGACCCTGCGCGTACGTGTGTCCGGGGCCGCGGGGACGGGTCCCGCCTACGCGGGGGCGCCGTCGCCCCAGGACGTGTTCGCGGTTCCGGCGGGCGGCTCCGACAGCGCGCAGGGCGACGGACCGGCGGACAGCACCCCGGCCACCGGGAAAGGCGGCGCGGGCGCCGGCCACTCCACCTCCATGAAACTCCTCGCCGCCGGCGGCATCGGCACCGGAACCCTGCTGATGCTCACACTCGGCCTGTGGACGGCGATCGCGCGCCGCCGCGCGGTGCGGACCGCCCGGCCCGCACCGCAGGACGCGGACACCGCATCGGCCACGCTGCCGCTGCCGGCCCCCTGGGAGCACGGGGCGACACGGGGCCGCTAGCAGCTCCCGCCGCCTCTTCCGCGTTCCTCCGAGGCTCCGCGTTCCTCCGAGGCCTCAGACCTGGGCCAGTGCCCAGAAGCCCACCGCGAAGCAGGCCAGGGCGAGCAGCAGCATCGGGACGGCGACCACGGCCGGCGGCCCCGGACGCGGTCGTGCGCGCCTCCTCCGGTGTCCCGGGCTCGCGGGCGGAACCTGAACGGACCGTGCGGTGTACGAAGCGGTGGGGGTGTACGGGTGCTGCGGCATCGCCGCGGGCGGCACCGGTGTCGGTTCGGGGGAGGACACCTGGGTGGGAAGGAACGCCGTCGGGGGAGTCGGGGTCGGTGTCGGCGTGGGGGTCGGGTCGTAGGGCGGCGGGCGGAGCAGGGCGGACGCGGGCGGCGGCAGCGGGACCGAGGTGGGGGGAGTCGGCGTCAGCGTGTCCGGCGGGGAATCCGGGCGTCGCGGGGTCCAGGGGTGCGTGGACGGGGTGTTGCCGGAAGGCTCGGCCGCGTGCTGCCGCCTGGGGTCGGTGGCAGCGGGCCTCGGCGGAGGCAGATGGAAACTTCCGGTGTCCGACATCGAGGACGGCCGGGGAGGGGCGGCGGGGGCGCTTCGAGGGGCGTGGCTCCGGGAGGCGGGATGCCGGGGGGTGGCGTCCGGGGCGGTGGTGGCGGGAGTGTGCGCGGACGCGGACGGAGTTTCCGTGCCGCCGGACGCCGACGGGGTCGCTGGGCCGTCGAGCGCCGAGGGCGCGTCTACGCCGTCGGGCACGGCCGGAGGCGATACGTGCTGTTCATCGCCGGGTTCGGCCACCGCCTGCGTCCGGCCCGGTCGAGCGCGGGGGCCTGTGCCGTCGCCGGCGGGCCCCGCTTCCGGCCCGCCCCGGGCCGAGCGCTGCTCCGTGCCGGCGGGACGGGGCACCGGGGGCACGCTTCCGGTGCCGGAGCCGCTGTGCAGGCTTCCGGTGCCGCCGTGCAGGCCTCCGGTGCCGGTGCCCGAGGCGGACCGGACGCCCCCGGGAACGCTCTCGTGGGGCTCCTGAGATTCCCTCAACTCATCGGGTTCACCAGGGTCGTTGACTCCCGGACCGGGCACGGAGCCCGATCGCTCACCCGAGACACCCGAGACACCCGATACTTCCGAGAACCCCGAGACACCCGAGTCGCTCAAGTCCCCCAGGTCCCCCAAGTCGCCCGGGGCTCCCGGGCCGCCCCGGCCGTGCCGTGAGCCGGCACCCGTCCCGAAGCCGGTGCCGAAGAAGTTTCCGAGGCTCGATCCGGTGCTGGGGTCGGTGTCGGGCCCCGGCGCCGCGGCCGTCGTGTCCGGAAGTCCGGGCGAGGACAGGGTCCGGGAACCCCCGGTCGCGTTTCCCCCCGGACGCAGCGGTCCCGAGGGCCCGAACCCCTCGGGCAGCGGCCCCAGTTGGTCGAAGACCTCGATCAGTTCGTCGTCGGGCCCCGGCTCCGGCAGCAACTCGACCGCCGCGGCGAGGGCCTTGCGCGCCCCTGTGGCGGTGCGGAACCGCGCGTGCGGATCCGGCTGGAGAAGCATCGCCACCACCTGCCACAGGGGCTCGGGTATGCCCCGCGGCGCGGACGGCGTGCCGTGGTCCGCGAAGTACTCGATCAGTGCCTTGGCGTCGGGCTTGGCGCCCTCGAGGAGGTACAGGGCGACCAGGCCGACGGCGAACAGGTCGGCGGGGAAGTCGGGATCGGAGCCCAGCATCTGCTCGGGAGCGAAGTAACCCGGCGTCCCCACCACGTAATTGGTCTCGGTGAGCCGCGGTTCGCCGAGCCGCATGGCGATGCCGAAGTCCGACAGGCGCAGCCGCGGCCGCCCCGTTCCGGTCGCTTCGAGCAGCACGTTGGCGGGCTTGATGTCCCGGTGCACCACGCCTTCCGCGTGCACCGCGGCGAGACCCGCGAGGAGCTGGTCGGTCAGCGTGCAGACGAAGGAGGGAGGCAGGGGGCCGTAGTCGTTGACCAGATGGACCAGGGAGCCCCCGGCGACCAGGTCCATGGTGAACAGGACCTTGTCGTCGTCCGCGGCCCAGCTGGCGGGAGCCAGCACATGGGGATGGTCGATCCGCAGCGCCTGCTCCCGCACGAACCGCAGGAGGGCGTGGGCGTCGCTCTGCTGGAGCACCTTGGCGGCCACGTAACGGCGCCGCCTGTGGTCCCAGGCGCGCCACACCGCACCGACTCCCCCGCGCCCGATCGGGTCGACCAGTTCGTACCGGCCTGCGAAGACCTCACCCATGGTCGTAAGTCGCTCCCCTTCGGCGGTCGGTCCGGAGACCTCTTCCGAGGTGCCCGGCTGCGAGACGTGCGGCGGCCGGAAGGCGTCGGTGCCTCCGGCGCCGGGCGGTCGGCGGCCGGGCTCGGCTCAGCTCTGGTGGGACTGGTAGTGCGCGACCGCGTCGGACGTACGGCCGGCGCCGTAGACCCGGAGGAACTCTGCCAGTTCCGGGTGGGTCGGGGCGAGCGTGTCCGCCGCGTCGATGATGTCCCCGGCGGCGGCCACCGAGCGCAGCAGCGACTGGATCTCACGGACGACCCGCTTGACCGTCGGGGCTCCCGAACTGGTCGTGGACTGCGTGGTGTTGCTGAGCACCGATCCCCCCTGGGACTTCTTGATCTCGTCCATCCGCTCGGTCGCCTCGGCCGCGCTGACGCTCCCGTCGGCGACCTGGCCCGCGAGATCCTGTAGAAGCTGGACGCGCTGGACCACGGCGGGATTGCCGATCTTGGCCCGCTGACCGCTCATCAGCTGGGACAGCATCGGTGCGGACAGGCCCAGCACCCCGGCAAGACGCGCCTGGTTCAGACCCAGGTCCTCTATGAGCCTACGGAAGAGCGCCCCCAGCGGCTCCCCGTACCAGTTCCGCTGCAGCTCCCGGGCTCTCGCGGTTGCTTCCTGCTGTGCGGCGTCCATTGCGTCTCCCCATCGCTTCCCCAAGTACCGCGGTTCGCGACAGCGAACCACGTCGAGCATCTTACGGAGAGTGGTCGTCCACGGGGACCCCCAATATTTTGCGAGATCCCCTGGGTGACCCGGTACTCTGGTCTGCGGCGCCCGTCGACGGATGGTTCCTGTGGTCGGACGCTTCTTTTGCGGGGCCTTAGCTCAGTTGGTAGAGCGCTGTCTTTGCATGGCAGATGTCAGGGGTTCGACTCCCCTAGGCTCCACACAGAGGACCGGCCAGACGCCCATCGCGGCGGCTGGCCGGTTTTCGTATGTCCCCCTTCGTCCGCCGCACGACCCCGCACTGAGGCGGTTTCCGGGTCGGAACGGCTCGGGCGGCAGCCCTTCAGTGACCTGGATCACAGCAAGGGCTTTGCAGGCGTTGCAGATCTTTGCGCAAACGACCTGGTCGGCGCATGGCCCCTGGGCCCGCCGTGCGGGCGGCCGGTGCGCGGGCGGACGGGCGGCGGAGCGGTCAGGACCCTTGTGTGAGCGGCTGTGGGGGTCGTCGGGTGACCGGTTCGACGCACTGCGTCAACAAGATCTCCATGGATGCTGCACACGGAGTCCGTTGCAAACGTCATCGCGAGGTGCCTGGGTAAATCCCTCGGGGGCGTACGCGCTTCCCGTGTCGATGTTCCACGTGAAACATCACTGTGGGGCAGCAGACGTCAAGTCTGCTGCCCCACAGTGATGTTGGGCCGGTCAGTGGCGGTCGTCGCGCTCCGCGGCCTTCTCCTCGGCCTCCTTGGCCTGGACTTCGGGGTCCAGGTCGGACTGCCCGCTGCCGTCGACCGACGAAAGACGTCCTGTCTCGGGCACCTCCGTCGCGGCCGGAGGCTCGACGAGCCAGTCGGGGTTGGCCTGCTTGTCCCACCACTTCCAGGCGGCGAAGGTGCCACCCGCCAGCAGTCCCAGTACGGCCAGCCCCTTCACGAAACGGCCGGCCCTCGCGCGGCGCTCGTGCTTGCGGACCAGCTTCTGGATCTCCTTCGGCGTGACCTGGCCGCGCAGCGCGGCGATCGCCGCCGCGCCACGGGCCGTCGCCTCTTCCCGGACGGGCTGGGCGGCGGCCACCGCCTGTTCGATCCTGGGCTTGGAGTACTCGGCGGCCTGCCGGGCCGCCTTGCGCGTACGGACGGCCGCCTCCTGGGCGACCTCTTCGACCTTTGGCGGCACATGCGTACGGGCCTGCTCAATGCGCGGTGCGAGATGGGCGTCGTACTGGACGCGGGCCTGTTCGGCGGCCTGCGACACCTTCGGCGCGAGCCGTACACGTGCTTCGCTCGCGTAGTACGAGGCCCTGTCCTTGGCCGTGTCGGCGTAAGGCGCCACCACTTCCGCGGCGTGCAGCACGCTGTCCTTCGCCGAGCCGGTCGCGGCGCGCACGCTGTCGATGCGGGTCACGGGTTTCCTCCTCCTCGGTGGCGTACGTCGGGGGTACCAGGTACCCCCAAAGACACACAGTTCACCTTTCCGCCCCTAGCGGGATCATGCCCGCCCCGGGGGTCCGGGGCATGTGAGGGCGGGCATCCGTGTCACGGGTGCCGACTCCCAAAGACTCCCGGGTACGGAGCCGGTCAGGTGTCGATCAAGTGAGATAGCGGATCAATACGGGCAACGGGAGCTTGTCGTCGACAATGCCACGGATCGTCCCGTCCCGCCCCCGTCCGGCACGACTCGACGGGATTTTCTGTCTGTACGACTTTCCGTCCGCGTGATGTCCCGTTCTCCCGCCGTTTCCGGGTGGCATCCCGGGCTGCTTCGTGATCCGTCCCATGAGCGGTCGACCGCACGTGCGTACGGCGGTGGCGGGCGGGGGCCCGACGGCCCGGTCCGTGCGAGGATCGGGCCGTCAAGACAAGGCAACGGAAGGCACCTCGTGGCCGAGCAGCTCTACGCCACCCTGAAGACCAGCCACGGCGACATCGACATCCGGCTCCTGCCGAACCACGCGCCGAGGACGGTCCGGAACTTCGTCGAACTCGCCACGGGTGAGCGCGAGTGGGTCAACCCGCAGACGGGTGTGAGGTCCACGGACAAGCTGTACGACGGCACCGTCTTCCACCGGGTGATCAGCGGCTTCATGATCCAGGGCGGCGACCCGCTGGGCAACGGCACCGGCGGCCCCGGCTACCAGTTCGAGGACGAGTTCCACCCGGACCTCCGCTTCGACCGGCCCTACCTGCTGGCCATGGCCAACGCGGGTCCGGCCACCAACGGATCGCAGTTCTTCATCACCGTCGCCCCGACGGCCTGGCTGACCCGCAAGCACACCATCTTCGGCGAGATCACCGACCCGGCCGGCCAGAAGGTCGTCGACGCCATCGCCGGCACCCCGACCAATCCCCGCACCGAACGCCCCCTCGACGACGTCGTCATCGAGTCGGTCGTCGTCGAGACCCGCGAGCGCTGAGTCCGCGCGGCCTCCCGCCGCGGGTCCGGAGCGTCCCGCAGGGAACCAAACGCCCCGTTCATCCGTAAGGATGGACGGGGCGGTGCGTTGCACCGGAACCGCCGTGACCGTGTGCGAGCCGCCGTACGCAGATTGAGGGGACCCCATGGATCAGCAGCCGCCCGGCAGCCCGCAGGGCCCGCCCGATCAGGGACCGCCGGACGCCCGGAGCGGGCCCGGCTGCTATCGGCACCCGGACCGCGAGGCCGGGGTCCGCTGCACCCGCTGCGAGCGTCCGATCTGCCCCGAGTGCATGGTCAGCGCCTCCGTCGGCTTCCAGTGCCCCGACTGCGTCCGCGGCGGCTCGGGCACAGGACACGCCCCGGCGGCCAATCAGCCGCGCACCCTCGCGGGCGGCGCGGTCACCTCCGACCCCCGGCTCGTCACGAAGGTCCTCATCGGTCTCAACCTTGCCCTGTACCTCGTCCAGGTCGCCGTTGGTGACGCCTTCACCAACAACTTCGACCTCTTCGGCCGGGCCTGGCTCTCCGGCGAGGTCCAGGGCGTGGCCGAGGGCCAGTGGTACCGCATGCTGACGTCGATGTTCCTGCACGGCAGTGTCATGCACATCCTCTTCAACATGGTCAGCCTGTGGTGGATCGGCGGCCCTCTGGAGGCGGCCCTCGGCCGCGCCCGCTACATCACGCTGTACTTCGTCTCGGGACTCGCGGGCAGCGCGCTCACCTATCTGCTCGCCGGACCCAACCAGCCGTCGCTCGGCGCCTCCGGCGCGATCTTCGGTCTCTTCGGCGCCACCGCGGTCCTGATGCGCCGGCTCAACTACGACATGCGTCCGGTCATCGGCCTGCTCGTGGTCAACCTGATCATCAGCTTCTCGCCCGGCTTCAACATCGCCTGGCAGGCACACGTCGGCGGTCTGATCGGCGGTGTGATCGTCGGCTACGCCATGGTCCACGCGCCCCGCGAGCGGAGGAACCTCGTCCAGTACGGGGTCTCCGCGCTGATGTTGCTGGCCGTGGTCGTCACGACGCTGCTCAGGACGGCTCAGCTCACCTGAGCGAGCGAGCCCCGGCTTCCCGGTGGAGCACGCTCGGCTCACCTGAGGGTCTGGACAGCTCACCTGAGAAGTGATGTTGTCCACAGATCGTGGGCGATCTTGTGCACGGTGTCCGGGAACAACTGTGCCCCCTGTCACTGACCCGAGTTTTCCCAGGTCGGACAGGGGGCGAACAGGTTTGCGGGGTTCGGCCGGCCAGTCACACCGGCGTCAACCGCGGATTAGTTATCCACAGATCGTCTTTCTTTTCCACCTGTGGACAAGTGTTGTGGATAACTCAGTGGACAGCTGTGGGCAGAGCTCGTGCCCGTGCCGCTCCCAGGGGAGCGAGCAGGGTCACTTCCACTGGGTGGAGACGCCGAACCCCGCCGCGATGAAGCCGAAGCCGACCACGATGTTCCAGTTGTCGAGCGCGTCGATCGGCAGGGAGCCGTCCGTCACATAGAAGACGACGATCCAGGCGAGGCCGATGAGGAACATGGCCAGCATGGCCGGGGCCACCCAGGCGTTGCTGGTCAGCTTGACGTTGGTCGCCTGCTTCGCCGGGGGCGGCGTGTAGTCGGCCTTCTTGCGGATACGTGACTTCGGCACGAGGGTCTCTCCTGTCGATGCGCTGCGTGGCCGCGCAGGGAACTGGGGCGGGCTCCGGGGCAGCGTACAAGGGGACACTGAGCGCTCCCCCGGGCGTCCGTTAGCGTAGTGCTTCCGCGGCGCCGAAGGAGATAAGGGTACGTTGAGCAATTCTGCCGACTCCCCCGGGACGAATTCCAGTCCTGGCGGTACGCACCGTTTCCGGCCGGTACGCGTTCTCACCGTGGCCGTCTTCGCCCTCGCGGGCCTCATCTTCTTCACGAGCTTCGACACAGCCAAGGGTACGAACATCCGTACGGACTCCTCCCTGCTGAAGCTCTCCGACCTGATCCAGGAGCGCAGCCACAAGAACGCCACGCTGGACGAGTCCAACGGCAGCCTGCGCCGCGACGTGGACGCGCTCGCCGGCAGCGAGGACGGCAGCAGCGCGGCCGGCGACGCCCGGCTCGCGGCGCTGGAGAAGAACGCCGGCACCCAGAAGCTCAAGGGCGAGGCCGTCACGGTCACGCTCAACGACGCGCCGCCCAACGCGACGGCCAAGCTCCCGGGCTACCCCGAGCCGCAGCCGGACTACCTGGTCATCCACCAGCAGGACCTCCAGGCGGTGGTGAACGCCCTGTGGCAGGGCGGTGCCAAGGGCATCAAGGTCATGGACCAGCGGCTGATCTCCACCAGCGCCGTGCGCTGTGTGGGCAACACCCTGATCCTCCAGGGCCGCGTCTACTCACCCCCGTACAAGATCACCGCCGTCGGGGACCCGGCGAAGCTCCAGAAGTCGCTCGCCGCCTCGCCGGCGATCCAGAACTACATGGTGTACGTCAACGTCTACGGGCTCGGCTGGAAAGTCGAGGAGAACGGGACGGTGACTCTTCCCGGCTACTCGGGCACAGTGGATCTGCACTACGCGAAGCCCGTGGACTAGTCGCCGGACCTCGCGCAGCAGTGGGCGAAGCCTGGGGAGCTAGCTGCCGCCGGAGGGCCTTGTGTCGGTGCGAGTGGTCGTCAGGACGATCAGCGAGCTGTGCCTGACCGTCGGCACCCTGATCGTGCTCTTCGTGGTCTACGTGCTGTTCTGGACCGGGGTGAAGGCCGACAGGGCGATGGACCACCAGATCGACGTGCTCCAGGAGCAGTGGTCGAAGGGTGCGGCGGCCCCGTCGCCCACGCCCCGGTCGGGCTCGGGGGGCGGCACGGGCGGCAACGGGTCGGCGGCCGGCACCCCGAAGGCACCCGGCCCCTATACGTACGGCGGCCCGTTCGCGGTCATGTACATCCCGCGTCTTGGTTTCACGTGGAACAAGCCCGTGCTCGAGGGCACGGCCACACAGGTGCTGAAGAAGGGGCTCGGCCACTACCGGGGGACCGCCCGGCTCGGCCAGGAGGGCAATTTCTCGGTGGCCGGTCACCGGCGTACGTACGGTGATCCGTTCAAGGACTTTCCCCTGCTCCGCCGGGGCGACGCCGTGGTGCTGACGGACGGGACGACCTGGTTCACGTATCGGATCGACAAAGGGCCCTACAAAACCGTCCCCTCCGACGTTGAGGTGATCGACCCTGTGCCACGTAAGTCCGGGTATACGCGTCCGGGGCGCTATCTCACGCTGACCACCTGCGATCCGGAGTGGGGGCACAGCCATCGGTTGATCGTGTGGGCACATCTCGACTCCACACAGCCTGTGGAGGCAGGGAAACCGGCGGCTCTGCGCCGTTAGTCTGTTGGCGTACGGCGACGGAAGGGACGGCATGTACGGCTGGATCTGGCGGCATCTGCCGGGGAGCGTATGGGTGAGGGCGCTGATCTCACTCGTCCTCGTCCTGGCGGTGGTCTACGTGCTCTTCCAGTACATCTTCCCGTGGGCCGAACCGCTGCTGCCCTTCAACGATGTGACGGTGGACAACCAGTGAGTACGCGCATCCTCGTTGTGGACAACTACGACAGCTTCGTCTTCAACCTGGTCCAGTACCTGTACCAGTTGGGCGCGGAGTGCGAGGTGCTGCGCAACGACGAGGTGTCGACCGCGCACGCCCAGGACGGTTTCGACGGCGTGCTCCTGTCCCCGGGGCCCGGCGCTCCCGAACAGGCCGGTGTCTGCATCGACATGGTCCGGCACTGCGCCGCGACCGGTGTCCCCGTCTTCGGGGTCTGCCTCGGGATGCAGTCGATGCAGGTGGCGTACGGGGGTGTGGTCGACCGGGCGCCCGAGCTGCTGCACGGGAAGACCTCGCTCGTGGAGCACCACGGCAAGGGTGTCTTCGCCGGACTGCCGTCGCCCTTCACGGCGACCCGCTATCACTCGCTGGCGGCCGAGCCGGACACCGTCCCGGACGAGCTGGAGGTCACCGCCCGTACCCACGACGGGATCGTCATGGGCCTCAGACACCGTGAACTTCCGGTCGAGGGCGTGCAGTTCCACCCGGAGTCGGTGCTGACCGAGTACGGGCACCGGATGCTCGCCAACTGGCTCCTCGAGTGCGGTGACAAGGTGGCCGTCGCGAGGTCGGCGGGGCTCGCCCCGGTGGTGGGCAGGGCCACGGCGTGACCGCGCTGCGCCCCGAGCGCGACAGCTCCCCCTACGGCGGCGAGGCCGCGTACGGGGGCGCCGGCGCGTTCGAGGCGACGGTGGGAGGGCTCGGGGATCCGCTGACGGATCCGCTTCCGGGCCAGGGAGGGCCCGCACAGCAGGGGTATCCGCAGGCCGGGTACGGGCCCGACTGGTACGCCGCCCAGCAGCAGGAGCAGGCGGCTCTGCTGCAGGCCGCGCAGATGCAGGCCGCCCAGGCACAGGCGGCCCAAGCGCAGGCACAGGCGCAGGCGCAGGCGTACGCCGCGCAGGCCCAGGCTCAAGCCCAGGCCCAGGCCCAGGCTCAAGCCCAAGCGCAGGCACAGGCGTATGCCGCGCAGGCCCGTGCGGCCGCGGCACAGGCTGCGACTCAGGCGATGCCCGCCACCCCGGCGGCGGCGCCCTCGTACGCGGACGAGTACGAGCGGGCGTATGCCCCGCCGTACCAGGAGCAGGCCATGCCGCACCACCGCGGACAGGCGGCCGCTCCCGCGGAGACGCCCATGAGCGTCCTCATGACCCCTCCCACGACCGCACCCGTGCCGGAACCGGCCGCGCCGCGACTGCCCCGGGACGACGAGACGGTCGCCCTGCGCCTTCCCGGATCGCCCACGAGGGCGCAGCGGCGCGCGCGGACGGAGGACGACGGGGCCGGACCGGCGTCCGGGGGGCGTGCGGCCCGCCGTAAGGCCGCCAGGCGCCACGGGAGGCACGGAGGGCCCCTGGACCCCCAGGAGTCCCAGGAGGCGGCTCAGGAGGCCGCTGGGGGCCCTCGGAGCCGGATGGACGCCCGGCGGGCGGCCCGGGCGTCCAAGCCCGGCAAGGCGGTCCTCGTCAGCCGGATGGTCGGCGAGGTGTTCATCACCACCGGCGTGCTGATGCTGCTGTTCGTGACCTACCAGCTGTGGTGGTCCAACGTGCGGGCGCACCAGCAGGCGGGCAGCGAGGCGAGCAGCCTCCAGCAGGACTGGGCGAACGGCAAGCGGAACCCGGGGACGTTCTCGCCCGGGCAGGGATTCGCCATCCTGCACATTCCGAAGCTGGACGTGGTGGCGCCGATCGCGGAGGGCATCAGCAAGACGAAGGTGCTCGACCGGGGCATGGTCGGCCACTACGGGGAGGCGCCGCTCAAGACGGCGATGCCCGATGCCAAGACCGGCAACTTCGCGCTCGCCGGACACCGCAACACCCACGGCGAACCGTTCCGCTACATCAACCGTCTCAAGCCGGGGGACGAGATCGTCGTCGAGACCCAGGACGACTACTACGTCTACAAGATGGCGTCGATCCTGCCGGCGACGAGTCCGAGCAACACGAGCGTGCTCGATCCGGTCCCCAAGGGTTCTGGTTTCACCGGGCCGGGCCGCTACATCACACTGACCACCTGCACACCGGAGTTCACCAGTAAGTACCGGATGATCGTCTGGGGCAAGATGGTCGAGGACCGGCCGCGCAGCAAGGGCAAGCCCGACGCGCTGCTCGGCTGAGCACGGACGCCGGCGCACGGACGGACGGACGCGCGTGCGACGCGCGTGACGTGCACGAGAGACAACCTGAGACACACCAGACGGGGCAGATGAACAGTGGCAGCGAGGACCGACCACGACGAACGCGCCGGATCGCAGGCCGGATTCACGTCCTTCGACGACCTGCCCGACGGGCGCAGGCGCATGGGATGGTTCGCGATGACGGTCAGCGTCTTCGGTGAACTCCTCATCACGGTGGGGCTGGTGCTCGGTCTGTTCGTCGTCTACTCGCTGTGGTGGACGAACGTCGTGGCCGACCGCGAGGCGCACAAGCAGGGCGACAAGGTGCGTGACCACTGGGCGCAGGCCCCGACCGGTCCGGGTGCTCTGGACACCAAGGACGGCATCGGCTTCCTGCACGTCCCGGCGATGAAGAACGGCGAGGTGCTCGTCCAGAAGGGCACGGCGACGAAGGTCCTGAACGAAGGCGTCGCCGGCTACTACACGGAGCCCGTCAAGTCGTCCCTGCCGATGACCGGAAAGGACGGCAACTTCACCCTCGCCGCCCACCGGGACGGCCACGGCGCCAAGTTCCACAACATCGACAAGATCGTCAAGGGTGACCCGATCGTCTTCGAGACCCGGGACAAGTGGTACGTCTACAAGGTCTTCGACATCCTTCCGGAGACCTCGAAGTACAACGTCAAGGTGCTCCAGACGGTCCCGAAGGAGTCCGGTAAGACCAAGCCGGGCCACTACATCACCCTGACGACCTGCACCCCGGTGTACACCTCCCGCTACCGCTACGTGGTGTGGGGTGAACTGGAACGAGTGGAGAAGGTCGACAACGCCCGGACCCCTCCGAAGGAACTGCGCGGCTGACCGACGCGGCTCCTTCGGAGGCTCTGCGCGCTGTTTTGTGCTGGTGACCTTTCGGTGGTCCGGCTAGCGCTTGGTCACGCGGACTTGGGCTGGTAGTCCGAGCAGGTGTAGAAGCTGTCGTTCGGCTTGCTGGTCGCCTGCATGACAACGGCTTTCAGGCCGTGGGAGTTCTGCAGGGTGCTGGACGTGTGCAGGATGACGCCGGCGCCTTCGTTGCCCGAATGCCAGGGGTATTCGGTGGTCGTCCCGTCGTAGTTGAACGAGACGAGCCGGAGCTTGGGCTTCAGGCCGTCGCTCCTCTTGTCGATGATTTGGATGTCCACGTCGTACTTGGCCTTCGGCTCGCCACTGCCGTTCATCGTGACGTGGGCCTGGAAGGTGTTGTTCGGGTCGCTGCAGTTGAACTTGATCGCGACGTTCGCCGCATTCGCGGGAGCCGCCAGGCTCACCGCGCCCGCGCTGAGAGCGAGCAAGGTGACGATGGACGTGGTGATACGCCGTGCGGTGGAACGCTTCACGGGTTTCCCCCTGGGTAATCAGTAAATCTTGGTCAGCCCCATTTGACATGTCCGGGATATGGATCGCAAGCCAGATACACAGGGGCCCGGTACTCCGAGGAGTACCGGGCCCCTGATGGGAGGTTCCGCGTCTCAGCCGCTAGTTGCCGCCGATGAACCCGCCTCCGTTGTTGTTGCCTCCGTTGTTGTTACCGCCGAGCTTGATGGTCGTCAGGGTGACCGTCGTGTTGTCCGGGCTGTCGACGGGGCTGTTGGCCTGCGGGTCCTGGTTGATCACCCGGGCGTCGTCGCTTCCGTCGCTGCCCTGGGCGAACTGGATGTTGTTGAAGCCGGCGCCCTGGAGGATCTGCCTCGCCTCGGCGACGGTCTTGCCGACGACGCTGGGCACCGTCGACTGCTGCTTGGCCTTGCCGACCTGGATCTGGACCTTGGAGCCCGGGTCGGCCTGGCTGTTGGCCGTCGGGGTCGTCTGGATGACCTTGCCGACCTGGTTCGGGTCGGCGGTGTCCGTGTCGACGCACTCGCCGACGAGGTTGTTGGCCGTCATCTGGGCCTTGGCCTCGTCACAGCTCTTGCCGGTCACGTCCGGGACGGTGGACTGCTTCTTCTCCGTGGCCACGGTCAGGGTGACGGTCGAGCCCTTCGCCGCCTCCTTGTCGCCGTTGGGGTCCTGGGAGATGACGACGCCGGGGGTCTGGTCGGACTCCTGGGTCTTCTTCTCGACCGTGAATCCCTTGCCCTCGAGCTGGGACTTCGCCTTCTCGAAGGTGAGGCCTGTGACGTCGGGCACCGTGACCTTCGGCACCCCGGTGGAGACGACGACGTTGACGGTGTCGCCCTTGTGCACCTTCGAGCCGAAGGCCGGGTTCTGCGAGCAGATGTTGCCCTTGGGCTCCTTCTCGCACGGCTTGCGGGTCGGCGCGAGCTTCAGATCGCGGTTGTCCGCCATGTCCTGGGCGTCCTGCAGCGACTGGCTGACGAAGTTGGGCACGTCGAACGTCTCGCCGCCCGCGTCCTTGCCCGAGAAGGCGTACTTCCCGATCAGGATCGCGCCGATGAGCACCAGGACACCGGCGACGACCAGGAGGATCGTCGAGGTGTTGTTCTTCTTCTGGCGCCGGCGGTCGGGGCGGTCGTCGTAGCCGTAGCCGCCGTCGTCCGGGTTCATGGGCGGCAGCATCGACGTTGCCTGGGCGTCCGTGGAGCGCAGGGCCGTGGTCGGCTGGTCGTCGCCGTAGCCGCCGTAACCGACCGAGCCCATGGCGGCGCTGGCCGCGACGGGCTGGCCGTCGAGGCAGGCCTCGATGTCGGCGCGCATCTCGTCGGCGGACTGGTAGCGGTAGTCCGGGTCCTTCACGAGCGCCCGCAGGACGATCGCGTCCATCTCGGGCGTGATCTCGGGGTCGAAGACCGACGGCGGCTGCGGGTCCTCGCGGACGTGCTGGTAGGCGACGGCCACGGGGGAGTCGCCCACGAAGGGCGGGCGCACCGTCAGCAGCTCGTAGAGCAGACAGCCGGTGGAGTAGAGGTCCGAGCGGGCGTCGACCTGCTCGCCCTTGGCCTGCTCGGGGGAGAGGTACTGGGCGGTGCCGATGACCGCGGCCGTCTGCGTCATGGTCATGCCGGAGTCGCCCATGGCGCGGGCGATGCCGAAGTCCATGACCTTGACCTGGCCGTTGCGCGTCAGCATGACGTTGGCGGGCTTGATGTCGCGGTGGACGATGCCGGCGCGGTGCGAGTACTCCAGGGCCTGGAGGATGCCGATGGTCATCTCCATCGACCGCTCGGGCAGCAGTCTGCGGCCCGAGTGCAGCAGTTCGCGCAGCGTGGATCCGTCGACGTACTCCATCACGATGTACGGGATGGAGGTGTTGTCGATGTAGTCCTCACCCGTGTCGTAGACGGCGACGATCGCGGGATGGTTGAGCGAGGCGGCCGACTGGGCCTCCCGGCGGAAGCGGGCCTGGAACGACGGGTCGCGTGCGAGGTCGGCCCGCAGCGTCTTCACCGCCACGGTACGGCCGAGCCGGGTGTCATGCGCGAGGTAGACCTCGGCCATGCCACCACGGCCGAGCACGTGGCCCAGCTCGTACCGGCCGCCGAGGCGACGCGGCTCTTCCATAGCTACCTACCAGCCCTCTCCGTCGGTCCCGACCGCACCTTTGTGTGGTCCGGCGGTGTGCTGTCCGGGCATACCGTACCCGGATCGCTTCCTGTGACCTGGCCTAGACCGTCACCCGTGACAGGACCGGTATCGCAACGTGCACCGATGTGATGGGGACGTGAGCGGGGTCACTTCTTGCTGTCGATGACTGCCTTCATCACGTCCCTTGCGATGGGGGCGGCCAGACCGCCACCGGAGATGTCGCCGCGGTTGGCGCTGCCGTCCTCGACGACCACGGCGACGGCGACCGGGGAGCTGCCGTCAGGGAGCTTGGCGTAGGAGATGAACCACGCGTACGGCTTCTCGCTGTTGGCGACACCGTGCTGGGCGGTACCGGTCTTGCCGCCCACGGTGACACCGGGGATCTGCGCCTTCGTGCCCGTGCCCTCCTTGACGACCGTCTCCATCATCGACTGAAGGATCTGGGCGTTGGCCTCGGAGAGCGGCTGGCTGAGCTTCTCGGGGTCGGTCTGCGAGATGACGTCCAGGCTGGGTGCCTGGAGCTTGTCGACCATGTACGGCTTCATCAGGGTGCCGTTGTTGGCGACGGCGGAGGCCACCATGGCCATCTGCAGCGGGGTCGCGGCGGTCTCGAACTGGCCGATGGAGCTGAGCGCGGTCTGCGCCGGGTCCATCGACTTGGGGAAGACGGAGGCGTTCGAGCGCACCGGGGTGAGCTGCTCGGAGTTGAAGCCGAACTTCTCGGCCTCGGCCTGCATCTTGTCCTTGCCGAGGTCGGTGCCGATCTTGCCGAAGACGGTGTTGCAGGAGAACCGGAGCGCCACGCGCATCGTGGCGTTCTTGCAGGGGATGTTCCCCTCGTTCTTCAGCTCGGTCCTGGTGTCCTTCAGGAAGTACGGCAGCGGGGTGCTGGTGTGCTGGTCCGCCGTCGTGTACAGCCCGTTCTCCAGCGCCGCGGCCGCGGTGACCACCTTGAAGGTGGAGCCGGGCGGGTAGGTCTCGCGCAGCGCCCGGTTGAGCATCGGGTCGTCGGGGTCGTTCTTCTTCTGGAGCTTGTTCCAGGCCTTCGCGTCGGTGTTGGTGTTCCCGGCGAAGGTGGAGGGGTCGTACGAAGGGGTGGAGGCCAGTGCCAGGATCGCGCCGGTCTGCGGGTCGATCGCGGCGACGGCGCCCTTGCCCCGGCTCAGCAGACCCTGGTACGCGGCCTTCTGCGCGGCGGCGTTGAGGGTGGTGACGACGTTGCCGCCCTGCTTCGGCTTGCCCGTGATCATGTCGAGGGTGTTGCGGAAGAAGAGCCGGTCGTCGTTGCCGGTGAGTATGCCGTCGTCGAGCTTCTCCAGCTGGGAGGCGTCGAAGGCCTGCGAGGCGTACCCGGTGACCGGCGCCCACATGGCGCCGTCCTTGTAGGTGCGCTTGTAGACGAAGTCGTTGATGCCGTTCTTCTTCGACTTGGCGTACCCGGTGATCGGGGTGCCGTCGACGACGATGTCGCCGCGCGGGGTTGCGTACCGCTCGATGGCTACGCGGCGGTTGTGCGGGTCGGACCGCAGGCTGTCCGACTGGACGTACTGGACGTAGTTGTCGCGCAGCAGCAGGGCGAGGACGAGGAGCCCGCAGAAGATCGCGATCCGGCGCAGGGGCTTGTTCACGGGCGGACCACCTGGGTCATCTCGGCGTCGGGGCTGGGTGCGGGCGCGGGCGCCGGGCGCCTGGCGGTGTCGCTGATGCGGATCAGGATGGCGATCAGGGCCCAGTTGGCGATGACGGAGGAACCGCCGGACGCCAGGAACGGCATGGTCATACCGGTCAGCGGGATCAGGCCCATGACGCCGCCGGCGACCACGAAGACCTGCAGCGCGAAGGCACCGGAGAGGCCGACGGCGAGGAGCTTGCCGAACGGGTCACGGGCCGCGAGGGCCGTGCGGATGCCTCGTTCGACGATCAGGCCGTAGAGCACCAGGATCGCCATCACTCCGGCGAGGCCCAGCTCCTCGCCGAACGTGGCGAGGATGAAGTCGGAGTTGGCGGCGAAGCGGATGAGCTCGGAGTGACCCTGGCCGAGGCCAGTGCCGAGGGTGCCGCCGGAGCCGAACGCCCACAGTGCCTGCATGGCCTGCTCGGAGTGGATGACGCCGTCCTGGACCCCGGCCTGGCTGAGCAGGTACTCGTGCATCGGATCGAGCCAGGCCTTCACACGGGTCTGGACGTGCGGTTCGAAGCTCGCCACACCGACGGCGCCGGCCGCGGACATCAGCAGACCGAAGACGATCCAGCTCGTCCGCTCGGTGGCGACGTACAGCATGATGACGAACATTCCGAAGAACAGCAGCGACGTACCGAGGTCGGTCTCGAAGACCAGGATGAGGATCGAGATCGCCCAGACGACGATGATCGGGCCCAGGTCACGGCCGCGCGGCAGGTACAGGCCCATGAAGCGCCGGCTGGCCAGAGCCAGCGCGTCGCGCTTCACCATCAGGTAGCCGGCGAAGAAGATCGCGAGGACGATCTTCGCGAACTCGCCGGGCTGGATGGAGAATCCGGCGACCGAGATCCAGATCTTGGCGCCGTAGGTGAGGTCCGCGCCGAGGCCCGGAACCAGCGGGAGCAGCAGCAGGACCAGGGCGCCGACCATGGAGATGTAGGTGTAGCGCTGCAGGACGCGGTGGTCCTTCAGGAAGAACAGCACGCCGATGAACAGGGCGATGGCCAGCGCGGTGTACATCAGCTGGCGTGGTGCCGCGCTGCCCGCCTGCTTGATCGACTGGAGCAGCTTGGACTGGTCGAGCCGCCAGATGATCACCAGGCCGAGCCCGTTGAGGAGCGTGGCCAGCGGCAGCAGCAGCGGGTCCGCGTAGGGCGCGAACTTGCGCACCGCGAGGTGGGCGACGCCGGCCAGCAGGCCGAGGCCCAGGCCGTAACTCAGCAGGCCGGCGGGCACCTGGTCGTCGATGGCGAGGCCCACGTTGGCGTAGGCGAACACCGGGATGACAACGGCGAACACCAGCAAGGCCAGTTCGGTGTTGCGTCGGCTCGGTGTGCCGATCGATCCGATCGTGGACGTGTGGTGCGTCGGCGTGTTCGTACTACTGCTCATCGTGTGACAGGGCCCCTCACGGCTTCTTACTGCTTACCGCACAGCGAGACCAGCTTCTGCTCCTCGTCGGAGAGGCTGGGGCCGGGTGTGGGAGTGGGTGCGGTCGTGGACTTGGAGGACGTGGGTGCCGAGCTCGACGGGGTCGGGCTCGGGCTGGACGTGGCCTTGGACGTCAGCGAGGTCTTTGTGGTTCCCGTGACCTTGCCGGCCTTGGCCGAACTGGGCTTCGCGCTGTTCTGGCTCTCGGCGGCGCGGCGCTGGGCGTCCTTGCGGCAGGCGGAGGCCTGCACGGCGAGTTCGTCGATCTTCGCCTGCGCGTCGGAGAGGCCGCCCTCGGCGATGGTCGCCTTGACCTGCTTCTGCTGGTAGGGCGGCAGGTACTTGAGTTCGATCTCGGGGTGGTTCTTCTCCACCTTCGAGAGCGAGACCCAGGCCAGGTCCTGGCTGATGCCGCGGTAGAGCGCGACGTGGTCGTCCTGGGCGCCGACGTAGTACTGCGTCTGCGTCCAGCGGTAGCCGCCGTACAGGCCGCCGCCGAGGACGGCGAGCGTCAGGACGATGTAGAGGGATCTCTTCAGCCACCGGAGCCCGGAGCGCGGCTTCACGAAGTCCTCGTCCGTGTAGTCGCCGAAGCTGCCGCCGGGGGCGTAGCCCGCGGTGTCGCCGCTTCCGGGCGGGCCGAACTCGCCGCCGCCCTGTCCGGGCACGGGCCGGCCGAGACCGGAGGCGCGGCCGGCGGGGGTCTGCATGGCGCCGTTGTCGTGCAGCTGGTGCTGATTCTCGGCGACCGCGCCGACGACGACGGGGGTGTCGGAGAGCTGGGCGGCGAGGGTGTCGCCGGAGTCGATGTCGAGGACGTCGGCCACGATGACGGTGATGTTGTCCGGGCCGCCGCCGCGCAGCGCGAGCCGGATGAGCTCCTCCACGGTCTCCTGCGGACCCTGGTAGCTGGCGAGGGTGTCTTCCATCGTCTGGTGGGAGACGACGCCGGACAGGCCGTCGGAGCAGATCAGATAGCGGTCGCCGGCGCGGACCTCGCGGATGGAGAGGTCGGGTTCGACGTGGTCGCCGCTGCCCAGCGCGCGCATCAGCAGGGAGCGCTGCGGGTGGGTGGTGGCCTCTTCCTCGGTGATGCGGCCCTCGTCGACGAGGCGCTGCACCCAGGTGTGGTCCTGGGTGATCTGCGTCAGGACGCCGTCGCGCAGCAGGTACGCGCGGGAGTCGCCGACGTGGACGAGTCCGAGCCGCTGGCCGGTCCACAGCAGGGCGGTGAGCGTGGTGCCCATGCCTTCGAGCTGCGGGTCCTCCTCGACCATCATCCGGAGCTGGTCGTTGGCGCGCTGCACGGCGGTGCCGAGCGAGGTGAGGATGTCGGATCCGGGCACGTCGTCGTCGAGCGCGACGATGGTGGAGATCACCTCGGAGCTGGCGACCTCACCGGCGGCCTGGCCGCCCATCCCGTCGGCGATCGCGAGCAGACGCGGACCGGCGTAGCCCGAGTCCTCGTTGCCCTCGCGGATCATGCCTTTGTGCGATCCGGCGGCGAAGCGCAGTGACAGACTCATGCGCACCTCGCCCGTCGGCTCCGGGTACATCCGCACGGTGCCCACCCTCCGGTCGGGAGCGCGCCGGGGTCCCTTGTGTGGACCGCCGTTGCGTGCTCGCTCCGCTCGCTCATTGTCGTACTACTTCCGCAGCTCGATGACGGTCTTGCCGATGCGGATCGGCGCGCCCAGCGGAACGGGCGTCGGAGTCGTCAGCCGGCTCCGGTCGAGATACGTGCCGTTGGTGGAGCCGAGGTCCTCGACGATCCACTGGCCGTCCCGGTCGGGGTAGATCCTGGCATGCCGGCTCGACGCGTAGTCGTCGTCCAGCACGATGGTGCTGTCGTGCGCCCGTCCCAGGGTGATGGTCTGGCCCTGGAGGGCCACGGTGGTGCCCGTGAGGGTGCCCTCCGAGACGACCAGCTTGGACGGTGCTCCACGGCGCTGGCGGCCGCCGCTGGCGGGCGCCTGCTGCTGGCGCTGCTGCGGAGGCGCGGCCTGCCGCGCGGCCTGCTGGGGCCTCGCGGCCTCCCTGCGCGAGCCGCGCTGTGTGACGCGCGTTCCGAACAGGTCGCTGCGGATGACCTGCACGGCCACGATCACGAACAGCCACAGTACGGCCAGGAAACCCAGCCGCATGACCGTGAGGGTCAGCTCTGACATTGCCCCCGCTTCACCCTTCGGCTTGCCGGTAAATGATGGTGGTGCTGCCCACGACGATCCGCGAGCCGTCGCGGAGCGTAGCGCGGGTGGTGTGCTGCCCGTCCACCACGATGCCGTTGGTGGACCCGAGATCCTGGATCGTCGAGGGCGTTCCGGTCCGGATCTCACAGTGCCGGCGCGATACGCCGGGGTCGTCGATCCGCACGTCGGCTTCGGTGCTGCGGCCCAGCACCAGCGTCGGGCGGGAGATCTGGTGGCGTGAGCCATTGATCTCGACCCAGTGCCGCATACGGCCGCCCGCCGCCGGGCCGGCCGGGGGCCGGGCACCCATGGGTGCCGAGCCCGGTCGGCCGCCGGGCGGCGGCGCGGACGGCATGGGGGGAGCGGCCGAGGGCGGGTAGCCGTAGCCACCCGGGGTTCCGCGGCCCGCCGGGGCGGGGCCCGCGGGGGCGCGCTCGGGGGACTGCTGATTGGTGGAGGAGGCGAGCGTACGGCTGCGGACCCGGTACAGACCGGTGTCGAGGTCGTCGGCCTTCTCCAGATGGACCTTGATGGGGCCCATGAAGGCGTAGCGCTGCTGCTTCGCGTAGTCGCGGACCATTCCGGCGAGTTCGTCGCCGAGCTGGCCGGAGTAGGGGCTGAGCCGCTCGAAGTCGGGTGTGCTCAGTTCCACGATGAAGTCGTTGGGGACGACGGTCCGGTCGCGGTTCCAGATCGTGGCGTTGTTGTCGCACTCGCGCTGCAGCGCTCCAGCGATCTCCACGGGCTGGACCTCGGACTTGAACACCTTGGCGAAGGTGCCGTTGACCAGACCTTCGAGACGCTGCTCGAACTTCTTCAGGACTCCCATGGGGCACCTCCTCCGTCGTTGCCGTCCTGGTACAGCTTGCTGTCGTCTTCCTGGCCCTGCTGGACCAGCCGGCCCAGTGGGCCTTGCTGGTACTGCTTACTGATCGTATCCACGCGTCGGGAAATCGGCTGGTTCCCCCTGTCGGCACGGTCGACGGGTTGTCGACACCTTCCGAAGTCCCCTCCCGAAGTTCCCTGAGAGGCCCCTCTTCGAACTCTTCCCGGCACTGCTTCTGCCATGGATCGTAGAGGCGCCCCACGACCAGTGTCCCGCACCTGACTGTGCAGCCCGTCCGACTCCTGTGGAGATGCGCATGACCGGTACGAGGTTGATACGTGAACCGGTTCTGTCTGAAACGTGTGACGCGGGCCGGGGCGCAGGTGGGGAGGCCGAGGGGCGCCGGGTGCGGGGGCGCCCGGAGCCGGCGGCCGGGCCGGGCGGGGGGCGCTCGGCCCGGGGACGCGGGGCGGGCGGGTGCGCGGCCGCGGGCCCGGGGCCCGCGGAAAGGGATGTGATTCCACCCCTGACAGCGTGCTAATCTTCTGCATGTCGGAAGGCACCCGGGGAAACGCGGGAGACGGAAGACACACCCAATGCGCGGGTGGCGGAATAGGCAGACGCGCTGGATTCAGGTTCCAGTGCCCGAAAGGGCGTGGGGGTTCAACTCCCCCCTCGCGCACAGAGAAGAACCGACGAAACGGGTCTTCACCGGAGACGAAAGTCCTGGTGAGGCCCGTTTCTCGTTGTGGCGGCGGGCTGTCAGGCCCGGTTGATGACGCGAGCAGGGCCCTGCCCGTGAGGTATCTCACGGGCAGGGCCCTGCTTTTTCGCTGCTGGTTGTTCTTCGGGTTGGTGCTGGGCGAAGTCGGCCGAGTCAGCCGGCTCTCAACAGATGGCCTGTGGGTGTCCAGGTTCCGGTGGCTTTGCGCTTCTGCCTGTGGTGGGTTCGACGGCGAGGACGATCACCGCCGAGCGCCAGCGTCTCCAGCCACTTCTGGATCTTGCGACGGTTGGCATGGGCGAGCTGGAAGGCCAGGAGGATCGTCTGAGCGGCGATGCCGCGGATACGGCGTGAGCCTGCCGCTTCGACGCTCTCGGCCAGTGGATTCTTTGCGTATCCGTTGTAGCTCTCGACGCTGTTGCGGAGCCGGAAGTAGATCTTCTGCCACTCCAGGCTGCCGTAGTCCAGGGACTGCCAGTGCTTGGCGCCAGCTTCCGGGCTGACGGTGATCGTGCGCTGGCGGCAGACTTTGAGCGGGCCCGCTGGGCTGGGCTCCGGGTCGACGAGCGGCAGGTGGATCCCACGTCCGAGGGTGTGCGGCTTGATCGGACACTGGGCTTTGCCCGCTTCGGCAGGGCACATCATCCGCTGGTGGCCGTCGGCGTCCGCGTTCTCCTTGGGCATGACGCGGTAGCCGCGGCGGGCTGAGATCAACCTGATCCAGGTCTCCTGGTCGATGCGTTCGGCGTGCAGGTCGATGGTGGCGGTGATGAGGGGCTCGGGCATGGACGGGCAGTACCAGCGGCCCTCGACGAGGATCGCGCCGTCCGACGAGGCCTGCTTGCCGAGCTGGTCCGCCCGGTAGTCGTAGACGGGCTTGTGGCCCATGGCCCGGACGGGGAGCTGCCATTCGTCGGGCTCGGAGTTGTTGTAGGCACGGTCTCCGGCCAGGTAGCCGGGTCGGTACCCCCGCTCGCGGAGCCGGCCGAGGATCTTCAGGCCGTTGTACGCGGGGCGTTGGCCGGGCTTGTCGAGGGCCATGCCCAGGACGACGACCGGGAGGACCTCTGGGTTCGGGGTGCCGTCGTCGAGGAGTACGGCGTCGTGCTCGGCGTCACGGGTCACGATGAGATGGGCGTCGTAGCCGAAGAGGTACTTCTTCTTGAGCGAGGTCCTCTTCCTGCCCAAGGCAGTCTTGACCCTGCCCTTCGGGGCGGCTGGCGGCGGAGGAGGGCGCATCGAGTCGGATACCAGTGCGTCCGGGTCACTGTGGTCGCCTTCGCGCACGTACCAGCCGGCGTCAGGGTCGGTGGCGAGTTCGGGCCCGTTCGTACGACGGCCGCGGGAGAACGTGCGCACGGGCGTGGCGTCCACGCCCAGGGAGACCTCTGCCAGCTCGGTCAACAGGCTGTGGAGAGGGCGTACGGAGGCATCCAGCACGAACTCGGTGAACAGAGCGAGCCGTTGCTCCCGCTCTGCCAGGTCGTCGACGTCGGCCGCCGCTGTCAGCGAGTTCGCCTTCCCACGTGCGAGGTGCCCGTTGGGCGGCAGGGGTGAGGGGTTCATCGCGTCCTTCATCGCGTGGAAGAGACGCCGGACGACCGCGTAGGCCGCTTCGAAGCCACGGTCGTGGTCCTCGTACTCGGGTATGTCGAGCCGGGCGCGCAGGTGCGGGCTGATACGGAAGTACAGGATGTCGGTGACCCGTTCCAGGACGATCTTGCCGACGGTGTCCTGGGTGCAGAGGTGGAGGCCTACCAGGAGGCTTCTGAGGTGCAGGGTGCGGTGTCGGCCGCGCGGAAGGTGAACGAACTCCTCCAGCAGGGGGATGAGTTGGCTGTGGTCGACTTCCCCGATCGCAGCCTCGACGTCGGCGTCGGCGATGAATCTGCGCTCGGCGCGCATCGACAGGAGACGCTCGTGGCGATCGCTGGGCAGGCTGTTCGGCCCCGTCATCGGCTGCCTCGCAGTAGGCGGGCGGCTTCTTCGGCGGGGACAGCACGCAGAAACGGCAGGATGCGGGAGAGGCCGTGGAGGGTGTCGACTCCGGCCGCGGCCACGATGACCGTGATGGGAAGCCGCTCTTCGAAGAGTTCGACCAGCCACGTGGACCGGAGACGGCCCATGACCAGACGAGGGACGTTCGGTCCGGGCTGCGTGCGGGCGAGGAAGTTCGTGACGGTGTTGGTGCCACGGCTGTAGCAGTTGGGGCGGAACAGATAGTGGGTTGTGCCTGCAGTGTCGAGTCGTTCGGCGGCGGAGGCCAGGACTCCTTCCCAGGGCCGGCGGCAGAGGATCCCCTCGTGCGGGGGCCGCGTGTGGCCACGACCACCGGACCGCCACCGCCTGAGGCTCTGCGGATGTCGTGGACACGGAGCGGGATGACCTCGGGTGAGTCGAGGCCGGCGCCGAGTCCGAGCGCCATGAGCGTCTTGCAGCCCCACCGAAGCTCCTCGGTGGGCTGCCCGCTGACCCAGCCCCACAGATCCGCGAGTTCAGTAGGGCTGTAGGGGCTGTTGGGCACCGATGCCGACAGTTTCGCGGGCTTCCCCGTCCGGCATGCACCGCCCAGAACGACCTCGCTGAGCCGCAGCAGCCTGGTCCGGTAGTTGCCGCGCGTGCTCGGCCTCACGTTGGGGCAGCCGACCGCGATGAACCGCTCGATCACCTCCCGGGACAGCCACACCTCGGCCTTTCCGGGAAGGCCCTCGCCATTGCAGAAGAGCGCCAACTGAGCCAGAGCGGAGAGAAGTTCACGCGCTTGATAGGGCAGCAGTGGGTCGGCGAGACGGACGACGCGGCGCACCTCGTCGCCGACGCGGCTCCACCCCGCGGGGGAGCCGGACGGGCCGTAGGAATCAATCCGCTGACTCATCACATGTCGCCACACCAACACCCCGGCAGGTGGGGTGTTATTCGAATAACATGTACCTCTGGCAGCGGCCTCGCGCGACCGGGAAGGACCGGATGGGTCAGAATTCACCTCATGCCTCAAGGGAATGCCCGTCACCTGCCGCCGCGTGCTTACTGCGCCGGCGGCGTGTGGCCTGAGGCGGTCATGGAAGAGCACCATGGGGCGCGGGTCGCCCAGGCGCTGGCCCTCGGGCTGCGGGCGGCCATCGAGCGCAAGGGCTGGACCGTTGCGGAGCTGTCCCGCAACAGCGGCGTCGCCCGGTTCACCATCAGCAAGGCGCTCAACGGGGAGGCGTGGCCCGATCTGCTGACCATCGCCAACCTGGAGAAGGCGCTGGAGACGGATCTGTGGCCGGGTCGACAGGTGTGACGGAAGCGGATAAGGCACCGTGCCGGTTCGCGCCAATCTGGCGCGGAAGGGCTGTTCGAGGCTGAACACGAGGCAGTCATCCCTTCGGGCGAAGGGCAGGACCAGTTTTCGCGCAGTGCTACCGGCGGCGGGCTGCCGCTCGTAAAATGCAACGTGACGAACTGATCCGGCGCTTTGGAAGGTTTTCGGTGGGGTTCGTCGACACTGGCCGCCACCTTGGCCTCTACTCCTCGGTGGCGGCCTCTTTCATTGATTCCGGAAGGCCTGATTCCGTTAAGCGTGCTGATAGAAAGCGTTCGGAAGTTTCGCGATTCTTCCGCTTCGGGACAGCTCGTCCAGCGCGACCCGAACGCTTTTTCCTTTGTCGGTTTCGTTCAGGGCGACCGCCATTTCCAACGCCTTCCAGCTCCGTGTTGGTTCTTGGCTCATGAGGTGGAGGATCCGCTCCTTGCGGCTGGGCGCTCTCCCCTCCATGGAGGCGATCGGTGCGGGGCTGTCGTGACCAGGCTCGGGCTGGCGCTGCTCGGGGATACCGCACTCACGCCACTCGGCCGCGATATCCATCTGCTTCTTGATCTGACGTACGAGACGCAACTCCATGCGCACCTTGTGCGTCTCCCGTTGCAGCTCCGCCTCCTTCTCCTCCAGGAGCTCGATGAACTTCTCCGGATTACCGGCGACGTCTTCCCATGGAAGGCTTTCGATCATTCCAGGACCCTATCTATGAGAGGGCACAACATACCCAATCCGCAAGGGCCTGTTCACTCGATGTGGCGACCTGATCAGTTACCCTGACCGCTGCATGTCCGAGGAAAGGGAAGTCGGCCTGTTTGCTGTGACACAGGCCTGACAGGAATGTAGGACCCTGCCCATTACCCGGATGTGGATTCTCCGCTTCCGCCGGGTATGTCTGTCGTCGGGCAATGGCCTGCGATTGCAGCCCCTTGTCATTGGCAATTGCAGCGATCGGGAATAGGCAGCCCTGTCTGAGGAAGCGGCAGGTGTCGCCCCCGGAACACTGTGGGTAGATGCCGGACTGCATGGTTGTCCGGGAAGGCCTGTCCGCCCCGCGAGGGCTTGCGGGAGGGGACATCCGTGCTGCCCCTGTCGCCTCGTTCCTGCCGCTGCCACTGTCTCGACTGCACGCCAGATCCTGCGGGCGCCGAGTGGCTTCCGTGCTTCTAGGCCAGCGCTATGACAGGACAGGGAGCGCCGCCAGGCCATCGCGCACAGGCCTGTGCGCGCTGTAGCAGGGCCGTGAGGACACGTGGCCGAGGAAGTGGCAGCGGAAATTCAAGGGGCTCACGTGTGCCGGCGAGAGCCCGGAGGACTGACTTCACGCCGGGGTGACACCGCCTGACCCGAGGCAAGGGCCAGTACAGCTGCTCCCCCGGAAAGCACGGAAAGAGCGAGGAACAGTCCGGCGTAGCCGCCCAGCCGATCGGACAGGGCTGCACCGGCCCAAGGGGCAAGGGCCGCCGCTACGGTGGCCGGGGCACTCAGAAGCCCGGACAGCCGCCCATAGTGCCATGTTCCCCAGCGGTCGCTGACGGCCGTGGCCTGGAGCAGGGTGAGATTGCCGCGTACGACTCCGGCGAGAACGGCCAGCAGGATCAGCAGCGGGATGGGGCCGTGCACGAGTGCCAGGGCCGTGGTGGTGGCTCCGCCCGCTGCGATCAGGACGGCTGTGCGGGTTGTAGCACTGGTCGTACGGGCGAGCGCTGCGTACAGGGTGCGCCCGAGGGTCTGTCCGGCTCCGCCGAGTCCCAGTGCCCAGGCGGCCGTTGAGGAAGAGGCGCCGCGCTCGATCATCAGCGGGACCATCCCGAAGACGACCGCGTACATGGCGAATCCGGAGCAGGTGAAGGCCGTGGCGAGCAGCATGAACGGGCGGCTGCGGGTGATCGGCGTGCGGTCGTGGTCCGCCGCGGTTTCCGGTGCGGGCGGCCATGGGGCTCTCAGAGCCAGGGCGTGGGCCGGAACGGTGACTGCTGCGAGGACGATCGCGAGCACGCCGTAGGTGGCACGCCACCCGAGGTGGTCGTCAAGTACTGCGGTGATCGGCGCGAACACGGTGCTGGCGAGGCCGCCGGCGAGGGTGACGGTGGTCAGGGCTCGGATGCGGTCGGGGCCCCACCAGCGCGTGAGTGCGGCGAAGGCGGGCTGGTAGAACGTCGCTGCCATGGCTGTACCAGCCATGAGCCAGGCAGCCGCGAAGACATAGAAGTTGGGGGCCACGGCGATGCTCAGGACCGACGCGACAGCCAGCAGCGAGCCGGCGGTCATGACGGCACGAGGCCCTCGCCGGTCGAGTATGCGGCCGACCGGTATCCCCGCAAGGGCCGACGTGAGCAGGGCTGCTGAGAATGCAGCGGTCGTGGCACCCCTCGACCAACCGGTGTCCGCTGTCATACGCGGAAGCAGCACAGGGAAGGCGTAGTAGACGACGCCCCAGCTCGTGATCTGGGTGAGGCACAGGGCGGGCAGGGCTGCGCGAGGCCGCGACCGGTCCCCGGTTCCGGTCGCGGCCCCACTGGTCTGAAGGTTGGTCGTCAACGGTCAGCAGCAGCTCGCCGACGAGGCCGTCGGCTCGTCCCGCGTGTCCTCGCTCGGGACCGTGCAGCAGGTGCTGCCCTGCTGCTTGGCGAGGGCGTCGGCGTCGGCCTTCACGACGTAGACCTCCCAGGGTTCCTGTCCGGGGCCGTGGACCCAGACCTTGTCCTGGAGGGCGTAGCAGCAGGTGGTGTCGTTCTCCACGTCGGTGGCCAGGCCTGCGTCGGCCAGGCGAGCGGTGGCGCCATGCACCGCTTCGGTCGTTTCGACCTCGACGCCGAGGTGGTCCATGCGCGTTGCCTCACCTGTGGCGCCTTCGATCAGGACGAGCTTGAGCGGGGGCTCGGCGATGGCGAAGTTGGCGTAGCCGTCGCGGAGTTTGGCGGGCTCGGTGCCGAACAGCTTGGTGTAGAAGGCGATGGACGCGGCGAGGTCGGGGACGCGGAGGGCGAGCTGTACGCGGGACATGGCGAGCCTCCTGCTGGGTGATGGATGGGGTTGCAGGTCTGGAGCTGTGGGTCAGCAGCCGCCTGACTGGGCCGGGGCGCCGACGCCGATCTGGAGGGTGGTCGGGGCCGCGCAGCAGCCTCCGCCGGCGTTGTCCTGGGCGGCGGTGGGGTCGTCGAAGAGGCCGGCGCCGCCGCAGACTCCGGTTTCCGGCAGGGTCAGTTCGACCCGCTCGGCGGCTTCCTGGTCGCCTGCGAGGGCGGCGGCGATCGAGCGGACCTGCTCGTAACCGGTCATCGCCAGGAACGTGGGGGCGCGGCCGTAGGACTTCATGCCGACGAGGTAGACGCCCTTCTCCGGGTGGGACAGCTCGTTGACGCCGTGCGGGTAGACGGTGCCGCAGGAGTGCTGGTTGGGGTCGATCAGCGGGGCGAGTTCCGTCGGGGCCTGGAGGCGTTCGTCGAGGCCGAGGCGCAGCTCGGACAGGAAGGACAGGTCGGGGCGCAGGCCGGTGAGGACGATGACCTCGTCGACCGGGTCGAGGCGGCGTCCGTCCTCGGCGACCAGGACCAGTCGGTCGCCGTCGCGTTCTACGGCGGTGGTGCGGAAGCCGGTGACTGCGTCGGCGCGGCCGTTGTCGACGGCTGCCTTGGCGGCGAGGCCGAGGGCGCCTCGGGCGGGCAGCTGGTCGGCTGTGCCGCCGCCGAAGGTGGAGCCGCTGATACCGCGCCGCAGGATCCATACGGCGTGAGTGCCGGGGGTCTCCTCGGCGAGGCTGGCCAGGTAGGCGAGGGCGGTGAATGCGGAGGCGCCGGAGCCGATGACGGCGGTGCGCTTGCCCGCATACCGGGCTCGGACCGCCGGGTCCTTGAGGTCGGGGATCCGGTAGGAGATCCGGGCGGCCGCCGCCTTCTCGCCGAGCGCGGGCAGGCCGTCGCCGCCGATGGGGCTGGGGGTGGACCAGGTGCCGGAGGCGTCGATGACGGCGCGGGCGGTGATCCGCTGCTCGGTGCCGTCGGCGTTCAGGATGCTGATGGTGAAGGGCTGCTGCTCACGGTCGGCGTCGACGATGCGGTCGCGGCCGAGGCGGGATACGCCGGTGACCTGGGCGCCGTAGCGGACTTTGTCGCCCAGGACGTCGGCGAGCGGCTGGAGGTACTTCTCGGCCCAGTCCGCCCCGGAGGGGTAGGTCGAGCCGTCGGGGGCGGTCCAGCCGGTGGGTGCGAGGAGTTTCTCGGCGGCCGGGTCGACGAGCTCGGACCAAGTGGAGAAGAGTCGTACGTGACCCCACTCGCGCACCGCGCTGCCGGCGGCTGGCCCGGCCTCCAGGACCAGGGGTGCGATGTCGCGCTCGACCAGGTGTGAAGCCGCAGCGAGGCCGGCAGGACCGGCGCCGATCACGACGACAGGCAGAGCTTCGGTGTGTGTGGTCACGGCAGACTCCCATTGATTTGATGGACGTCGATGTCTCTAGGCCACCAGAGTGGACGATGAATCGACGTTCGTCAATATAGACTTCTGTCGAATCTCGCCGCATGATGGATACATGTCCACTGCGAAGGTGCTGCCCCTGCTGGAGCCGGGGGGCGTGGCCCCCTGCTGCCCGCCACTTACGGAACGCCCGCTGACGGCCGAGGAGGCCGAGCGGAGTGCCGTGATGTTCAAGGCGCTCGGCGATCCCGTACGGCTGCGGCTGTTCTCGCTTGTCGCCTCGTATGAAGGCGGCGAGGCTTGTGTGTGCGACATCTCCGACGTCGGCGTGTCCCAGCCGACCGTCTCCCACCACCTGAAGAAGCTCAAGGAGGCCGGGCTGCTCTCCTCCGAGCGCCGAGGCACCTGGGTCTTCTACCGGGTGGAGCCCGCGGTCCTCGCCGCCATGGGTCAGCTCCTGACCCGCGCGGGTGCCGCGTGAGCGCGGCGATCACGCCTCTTAGCGAGGTGCATGCCGAAGAGGTCCTTGCGATCTATCAGGCGGGCATCGACGAGGGAAACGCCACCTTCGAGCCCATGGCCCCCACCTGGGCGGGCTTCGATGCGGCCAAACTCTCGGATCACCGCTTCGTCGCACTTGACGAGTCGGGCAAGGTCCTCGGCTGGGTGGCGGCCACCAAGGTCTCAGACCGCTGCGCGTACGCAGGCGTGGTCGAACACTCCGTCTACGTACACCCCGGCGCTCGCGGACAAGGCGTCGCCAAGGCGCTTCTGCACGCGCTGATCGCCTCCACCGAAGCAGCGGGGATCTGGACGATCCAGTCCGGGATCTTCCCCGAGAACGTCGCCAGCCTCGCCGTCCACGAGCGGGCCGGCTTCCGTGTCATCGGTACCCGTGAGCGCATCGGTCGCCACCACGGCGTGTGGCGCGACGTGGTCCTGCTCGAGCGTCGGAGCCCGTGGATCAGCTGAGCTCGCCGTTCAGGGTGAGCTGGCGACGGTGGAAGTCGAAGTGCTGGGTCGGGTAGCGGTAGATGTCGGCGAGCGTCATGAAGTCCTGGAAGAACGGGTCCCAGCGGACGGGGTAGTGCATGCCGCGGGCCAGGTCGGCATCGGATTCCACCGCGAGTCGGCGGTGCAGGGAGTCGATGACCCGGTCGAACGCGGCGCCCGTGCGGCGTGGCCCGAAGACCTTCACTGCCCCGCACGGGCCGACGTAGTTGACCCAGTGGAACGGGACCGTCGCAGCATTCAGCGCGCGGGCGAAGACCCTGCTGGTGCTGCGGGGCAGCCGCCCGAAGACTCGGGCGAGGACCAGCAGCACCCGAACGACCATGTAGCCGAAGAGCATGTGCCACAGCAGCTGCTCGTTGGTCCATCGGGTACCGCGGGTGGGGCGGGCGAGGTCGGTTTTCGTGGCGGCGTCGAGCAGGTCGTGGAAGGTATGCCGGGCGTGTTCGTACTCCGCGGACACGGCCTGTCGGTCCATCGCCGTCTCGTTCATCATTCGCTCCTGTCCACTGCGATGATTCCCGCCCCCAGGCGGGTTCAGGCGTCGAGGAGTTCGGCGATCTCGCGGACGGCTCCGCGGGCTGTGTGGCCGACGCCGATGAGGGTGGCGGAGGCGGGGCCGGTCCAGTCGCCGTAGCTGAGGAGATGGATCCGGGGGTCGGCTACGGCGCGGGTGCCCTCGGTGGGGATGCGGCCGCCCTCGGTGCGCAGGCCCAGGGGCGACAGGTGCAAGAGGGTGGGGCGGAACCCGGTGCACCAGATGATCGCGTCGCAGGGCCAGCTACCGCCGTCGGCCCAGTGGGCTCCGTCGGCCGTCAGGCTGTGGAACATCCGGTGGTCCGGGATGAGTCCGGCGTCGCGGGCGGCGCGTACGGGCGGGACCGCGACGATGTCGCCGAGGTCTGAGATGCGGGGTCCGCCGGACTGGACACGCCGGGTGGCGAGTTCGAAGAGGGCGCTGCCATCGATCTCGTCCGGGAGATAGCGGGCCGGGCGCTGGGTGACCCAGCGGACGGTGGCGTGCGGGGCGAGGTCGGCGGCGATCTGAGCACCGGAGTTGCCGCCTCCCACCACGATGACGCGCTGTCCCGCGTAGTCCCGCGGGCTGCGGTAGTCCACCGTGTGGTGCTGGCGGCCCTGGAAGTGCTCGCGGCCGGGAACGGCCGGGAGGAAGGGACGCCACCAGGTGCCGGTCGCGCTGATCACGGCGCGGGCCGTGAAAGCGCCGGAGTCTGTCTGGACGCGCAGGAGAGGTGCCTGGTCGTGGACGGCCTCGACGTGGACGCCCCGCTGGATCGGGAGTTCGTACCGCTTCTCGTAGTCGGCGAGGTAATCCAGTACGTGGGACACGTCCGGGAACGTCTTGCCTGCCTGCACGGGCATGAGCCGGCCGGGCAGCGAGGAGTAGGCAGCCGGGGAGAACAGGTGCAGCGAGTCCCAGGCGTGCTGCCAGGCTCCGCCTGGGGTGGCCTGAGCGTCGAGGATGGTGAAGTCGATGCCCGCCCGGCGCAGGTAGTAGCCGGCGGCGAGTCCGGCCTGGCCGCCGCCGACCACCACCACATCCGCGTGCCGCGTCATGCGGCGGACTGCCCGCTGTCGGTCTCGCCGCGCATGAAGATGACCGTCACCAGAGCCAGGCCCACGACCGCGCCCGCCAGCTGCGCGCCGATGAAGGCCGGGACCGAAGCCGGTGCGATGCCGGCGAAGGTGTCGGTGAAGGCGCGGCCGATGGTGACGGCCGGGTTGGCGAAGGAGGTGGACGAGGTGAACCAGTAGGCGGCGCCGATGTACGAGGCGACGGCTACGGGGGCGAAACGGAGGCGGTCGGTACGGGCCAGGCCGAAGATCAGCAGGATCAGGCCGGCGGTGGCGACGACCTCACCGAGGAGGAGGTGGCCGGCGGAGCGGTCGTGGGTGGACCACTTCACGAGCGGCTCGCCGAACATCGCGTCCGCCAGGATGGCGCCCGCGATGGCGCCGACGATCTGGGAGGGCACGTACACGGCGAGTTCGCGGGCGGTGACGCCTGCGCCGCCGCGGCGGACGGTCCACCACTCGGCCAGGGACACGGCCGGGTTGAAGTGGGCGCCGGAGACCGGGCCGAGGAGGGCGATCAGTACGCCGAGGCCGAAGACCGTGGCGGTGGAGTTGGCCAGGAGCTGGAGGGCTACATCCTGGGTGAGCTCGGTGGCCTGGATGCCGGAGCCGACCACGACCGCCACGAGCGCGGCGGTGCCGACCAGCTCGGCGGCGGCCCGGGCGATGAGCGGGGTGCGGGGCGGGGTCGCGCCGGGTACAGGCTGGGGCGCGTCGGCGGCTATGACGGTCTCCGCTGCGGGGGCGGTGCCGACGGGCTCGGTGGCGGTCAAGGCAGGTTCTCCTTGGGCAGATGAGGCAAAAGAGCGACTCCGGGCTACGGGCAGGCCCGCTTGAGGTTCGCTTCGGCGGTGGCACGCGCGGTCCGGGCGAGGTCGGCGAATTGACCGGCGATGGCTTCGATGACCTCAGGGCGCACGCGGTAGTACATGAACCTTCCGCACGGTTCCGTCTCCACGACCCCCGCCTCGCGCAGCACCTTCAGGTGGTTCGAGATGTTCGTCTGCTTGGCACCCGTCTCCTCCACGAGGTGGGTGGCGCAGAGCGTCTCCTTGGCCAGGAGGGTCACGATCTGGAGCCTGAGCGGGTCGGCCAGAACCCGGAACAGATCAGTGTCGACTGACATCATCATGTGCTGATACTCTCACATCACTCGGGGCTGATACCAGTCCGGGCTGAGTCATTGGATTGAAGGAAGAGACGATGTCCTCCACCCCGCTCGCATCCGTGCTGTTCGTCTGCATCCACAACGCAGGCCGATCGCAGATGGCCGCCGGATTCCTGCGCCACCTCGCGGGCGACCGGGTCGAGGTCCGCTCCGCCGGCTCCGTGCCCGAAGACCAGATCAACCCCTCCGCCGTCGCCGCGATGGCCGAGCTGGGGATCGACATCTCCGACCAGAAGCCGAAGGTCCTCACCACCGAGGCCGCCCAGGCCTCCGACTACATCATCACCATGGGCTGCGGGGACGCCTGCCCGTACTTCCCCGGCAAGACCTACCTGGACTGGCAGCTGGAGGACCCGGCCGGGCAGGGCGTGGAGGCCGTGCGCCCCATCCGGGACGAGATCAAGGGCCTGATCGAGGGCCTCATCGCCGAGATCGACGCGAAGAAGCAGGAGAGCTGACCGCATCATGACGACCAACCCGACAGGCGCCCAGGACGTGCGCGAGGTCATCATCATCGGCTCCGGCCCGGCCGGCTACACCGCGGCTCTCTACACCGCCCGCGCACAGCTGAAGCCGCTGCTGTTCGGCAGCTCCATATTCGTCGGCGGCTCGCTCACCACGACCACCGAGGTCGAGAACTTCCCCGGCTTCCCCAGCGGCATCGACGGCCCGGACCTGATGGACAACATGCGGGCCCAGGCAGAGAAGTTCGGCGCCGAGATGATCGATGACGACATCGTCTCCGTCGACCTCAGCGGCGACATCAAGCTGCTGACCGACTCCGAGGGCACCGTCCACCGCGCGAAGGCCGTGATCATCGCGACCGGCTCCGGCTACCGCAAGCTCGGCCTGCCGAACGAGGACACGCTCTCCGGCCGCGGAGTCTCCTGGTGCGCCACCTGCGACGGGTTCTTCTTCCGCGACCGCGACATCGTCGTGGTCGGCGGCGGTGATACCGCCATGGAAGAGGCCACCTTCCTCACCCGCTTCGCCCGCTCGGTCACCATCGTCCACCGCCGCTCCACCCTGCGCGCTTCCAAGGCCATGCAGGACCGGGCCTTCGCCGACGAGAAGATCTCCTTCGCCTTCGACAGCGAGGTCGCCGAGATCAAGGAGAGCGGCGGCATGCTCTCCGGTTTGGTCCTGCGCGACGTCCTGACCGGCCAGACGCGCGACCTCGACGCGACGGGCCTGTTTGTCGCCATCGGCCACGACCCCCGTACGGAACTCTTCGCCGGCCAGCTCGAACTGGACGACGAGGGCTACCTCAAGACCCAGGCGCCCACCACCCGCACCAACATCCCCGGTGTCTTCGGCGCCGGGGACGTGGTGGACCACATCTACCGCCAGGCCATCACCGCGGCCGGCTCCGGCTGCGCCGCCGCCCTGGATGCCGAGCGGTACCTCGCGGCCCTCGGCGACGCTGCCTCGACCGGTGAACCCGAGCTTGTGGCGGCAGGCTGAAACAGACGCCGGGCCCGGTCCGTCGTGATTGCGACACGACGGACCGGGCCCGGTTACCGATACCTGCTGTTGCTCTTTGCGCCCCGTGCTCAGACGGCTGCCGAGGAGAGCGCCAGGGTTTCCGGCAGCTCCAGACGTACCGTGTGGTCACAGAGCCGTTCCACCTGCGCCGGATCGTGCGAGACGAGGAGGACGGTGCGGTTGCCGCGAAGGGCGGCCACCGACTCCTCCACCGTGTCCCGGCTCCGCTCGTCCAGGGCGCTGGTGGGTTCGTCCAGCAGCAGGGCCGCCGGTTCCAGGGCCAGGGCACGGGCCAGGCACAGCCGCTGGCGCTGGCCGTTCGAGAGCGTCTGGGCCGGGGTGTCCAGCCGGTCGCGGACCTCGTTCCACAGACTCGCCTCTCGCAGCGCCTGCTCCACACGGTCGCGCATGTCCGCTCGGGAAGCACGCACCAGGTGCCGGAGGCCGAAGAGCGCGTTGTCCAAGATGCTGCCGCCGAAGACCACGGGTGTCTGCGGCACCAGGACGACCGTGCTCCGCAAGTCCGCGTCCCCGTTGCCGCGGCGGATGGTTCGCCCCTGAACCTCCAGATGGCCGTCGCGGGTGAGGCCGTGGGGCAGCAGGTCGACCAGGGCGCGCAGCACCGTGGACTTGCCGGCACCGGAGGGGCCGCACAGGCCGGTGGTCGATCCGGCTGCCAGCTCGAAGGTGACCGGGCCCACGAGAGTCTTCTTGCCGTCGAGAACCCGCAGGTCGCGGACGGCTATCACGTTGTCCATCGTGCTCCTTCGAAGCGGTTGCGCAGTGCCACCGCCAGGCTGAGAAGTACCGCGGTGATCAGGACCAGGACCAGCGCGCTGCCCCATGCCTGGTTGATCGCCTCGGGGGCGTTCGAGTCCTGGGACAGGGTGAAGATGTGGGTCGGCAGCGCTTGCACCGGGGAGTTGACGATCCCGGTCGGCAGGGCGGGTGCTCCGAAGAACACCGTGGCGGTGAAGATCAGAGGGGCTGTCTCGCCCGCTGCCCGGGCCAGGCCGAGCAGCAGACCGGTGAGTGTGGCCGGCCAGGTGTAGGGGATGACCACGGAGCGGATGTACTGCGCCCGGGTCAGACCGAGTGCCAGGGCGCTCTCGGTGAGTTCGCTCGGCATGCTCCGGATGCGGCCCGCGGTGGTCAGCGCGACGACCGGTACGACCACGGGGACCAGGACGATGGCCCCGGCCAGCCAGGACCGGCCCCATCCCATGGTCATGGAGAAGAGGACGTATCCGGCCAGGCCCAGCAGGATGGTCGGTGTTCCGCCGATGGCCACCGTGACGGTCTCCAGCACACGCGCCGTCCTCGCGGAGGCGTGGGCGCCGATCAGAATGCCCGCGCCGTAGCCGAGGGGCAGCGCGATCAGGGCCGCGGTGGCGATCAGCAGGAGTGTCCCGAGAATCTGGCCGCTCACACCGCCGCTGGCCGCACCGGTGGCAGGGGAGAACCAGAAGGCCGGGTTGAGCGCGGAGCTGCCTCGTGTCACGAGGATGGCGAGCATCCCGACGAGGAGTGTTCCCGGCAGGAGCAGGGCTCCCAGTCGCAGCAGGGTGGCGAGCCGGTCCCGCGGAATGCGCAGCCACGCGGAGGCCCGGCGGGGGCGCAGCCCGCGCTTCGTGGCACGGCTCGATGTCCCTCGGGTGCCCCACACCGTGGCCGCGGCCACCAGGGCGAGCAGGATGATGCCCAGACCGCACAGCGCCGCGAAGTAGGGGCCGGAGGTTCCCGCGAGCATCGGCTCGGGGCCCGCGAGTTTGGCGGTCAGGGTCTGGCCGGGGTGCACCAGGGAGGAGAAGAAGCCCCCGAGAGACTCCGGAAGCCTTCCGTCGGCCCGTCCCACGACCAGGAAGACCGCGATCGCCTCGCCGAGGGCCCGGGCGAGACCGAGCAGGACACCGGCGCGCATCCCCGACCGTGCCTGGGGCAGCACGGCCGACCGTACGACCTCACGGCGCGTCAGTCCGAGGGAGTAGGCGGCTTCCCGATAGCGGCCGGGGACGGCGGCGAGGGCGTCCACGCTCACGGCCACGATCGTCGGCATGATCATTACGGCGAGCACGATGCCCGCGGCGAGCAGACTGTCACCGCCCGGCACGTCACCCAGCGCGGCGACGAACGGGCGGACGACCATGACGCCGACGAGGCCGTAGACGATGGAGGGGACTGCCGCCAGGAGTTCGACGCTCAGCCTCAGGGGCTTGGCGAGGCGGGGTGGCAGGTACTCCGTCAGTGCGACGGCCGCCGCCCAGCCGACCGGGACGGCCAGCAGCAGCGCGAGGGCACACACGACGGCCGAACCGTAGATCATGGCCAGGGCACCGAAGGTGCCGTTCATCGGGTCCCACGTCGGGTTGGTGGCCAGGTCGGACCAGTCGACGTCGCCGCTCGCGATGCCGGTGGCCAGGTATCCGATCAGTACCGTCAGGATGAGGGCGACCGAGAACATCCCGGTGTAGATCCATCCCCAGACCCATCGTGCCCGCCCGGGGCGGCCGCCCTGGGCGGGCGGCCGCGGCGTGGCAGGTCCGGGCGCCTGGGGAGGGCGCTCCAGAGTGAGACTCACCGTCACTTCCCCATCTGCTTGAGGGTCAGGTAGCCGTGCTTGGGCAGCAGCTTCTGGCCTTCCGGCGAGAGGACGTAGTCGATGTACTGCTTGGCGGTGCCCTTCGGCTTGCCATCAGTGATCATGAACAGCGGTCGGGTCATCGGGTACTTGGAGGATTTCACGTTGTCGAGGGTGGGGGCGATGCCGTCCAGGGCCACGGCCACCAGGTCGTCATGGCCCGCGATGAAGCCGGTCGACAGCGGGCCGATGGAACCCGGGGTGGACTCCAGCTTGTTGAGGGTCTCCGTGTTGCCGCCGACGATGGCGTAGTTGTCGGACTTCGGGGGCGGCGGGGCCTTCTCCTCGCCGTAGACGAACTTGTCGAGCACCTCGCGGGTGCCGCGACCGGGCTCCTTGTCGTAGACGAAGACCTTCAGGTCCGGGCCGCCCACCTGCGACCAGTTGGTGATCTTCCCTTCGAACAGGCCCTTGACCTGCTCCTTGGTGAGGCTCTTGACTCCGGCGTCGGCGACCTTCTTGCTGATGATGACGCCGACCGCGTCCGCGCCGATCTGCGTCGGGACGAAGTCGGTGTCGGGGTAGGCCTTGCGGTCCTCGTCCGCCAGGGGCTTGGAACTCAGTGCCATATTGATCTGCTTCGAGCCGAGCTGGGAGATGCCGCCGGCCGAACCGCCCTGGGTGGCCACCGTGATGTTCAGACCCTTGGACTTGAGAGCCTCGGCGGCGTCGGCCGCGACGGGGGCGACGGTGGTCGACCCGCTGGCCTGCAGTGCGGCCGAGTCGGCCTTGGCGGAACCCGCGCAGCCCGTCAGCGCGGTGGCGAGAAGCAGCGCGGCGGAAGCGGCGAACCCGAGCTGCTTCTGCCTTCCGATGCGGAGTGACGGCGTCTGACGAGTTTCAGTGGTCATGACAGACATGGCGGTGCCTTTGCTAGTGGACAGTGAGTTGATTGAGAGTTGAGGGCGGGTGAACAACCCTGACGATCAAGAGTCTGCTCGGCGGGAAGCTGCAGCAGAAGGGGTTACGGGTGGCATCAACCGCGTGCGGCACCCACCTGCCTGGCGGAGAGTCGGGAGCGTGGCCCGGCCAAGTTGAACGGCAGGCAAATAATGGCTGAATAGGATCATCTGCGCCGCCGGACGCCGCACCCGCGGTCGTAGGGTGAATCGCATGCCCGCAGATCAGGCGACCGGCCGCTCCTCAGGCCTCCTGCCCTTCATCGACGAGGATCCGTCCTGCGGGCCGCCCCTTGAAGTGGATCCACTGCCCAGGAAACGGGCGGAGCTGCTCGCGAGGAATCTGAAGGGCATAGCCGACCCGACACGGCTGCAGATCCTCAGCGTCTTGCTCGCGGCCCCGGAGGGTGAGGCGTGCGTATGCGATCTGACGCCGCTCCTGGGACTGGCCCAGTCCACAGTCAGCCAGCACATGAAGGTCCTTGTGGACGCCGGCCTGGTGAGCCGCAGGAAGCGCGGTACGTGGGCCTGGTACGCGGTCAAGCCCGAGCGGCGCGCCCTGCTCCATGCTCTGATCTGGGGCGATGAGGAGACAGCCGGGGAAACGCAGAACCCCGGTCGGGTCATGGTGGAGACATGACCCGACCGGGGTGCGGTAGGAGTGTCAGGCGCTGATGGCCGAGCGGGCGGCCACCTCGGCCGCGAATGCCTTGATCAGCGCATGGACGTTGCCGGGGCCGGAGACCAGCTCCGGCTGGAACAGCGTGCCGATGAAGAACGGGTGACCGGGGACTTCGGCGGCACGCGGGGCGCCCTCGGTGTCCCAGCCGCTGAACAGAACGCCCGCGTCCGTGAGGCGCTCGACGAACTCGCCGTTGAGGCCGTACTTGCAGTGGTACGTCTCGGTGGTCAGCTCCGCGTTGTCGTAGACGGCGGCCAGCCGGCTGCCCGCCGTGAGCAGCAGCGGCGCCTGCTCGCCCGCCAGGCAGCAGGTGAGCGGCACGATCAGCGGGGTCGGAGCCTCCGGGTCGTACTGCACGTCGTCGGCGTCGGTGAGACCGACGACCGTACGGGCGTACTCGATCAGCGCGTGCTGGAAGCCGCCGCAGGTGCCCAGGTAGGGGATGCCGTTCTCCCGGGCGTGCCGGACGGCTGACAGCACGCCGTCCTTGTTCTCGTACGGGGAGCCGGGCACCACCCAGATGCCGTCGAAGCCTTCGAGGGACTCGGGGCCCGTGACGGTTTCGGTGGGGACCCACTCGGTGTCCACGTCGAGCTCGTGCCGGAAGCTGTCGAGCCGGGCATGGGCGGGGGACTTGCCGTGGTCACCGATCAGCGCGATGCGCGGCCGGGGTCCGAGGGCTGTGGTCATGCGTGCTCCTGCGGGCTGTCGTGGATCCGTCCGAGCTGGACGAAGCCGTGGGGCGCGAGGCGGGCGACGAGCCGGCCGTCGCGCTCCTCGGTGGTCGAGCCGCCTCCGAGGAACAGAAGCGGGCCGTCGGTCTGCGGGAGCAGGACCTCGGGCTGGAACTCCTGGATCTCGTCGGTGGTGTTGTGGACGCTCAACACGTGGACGGTGCCGGCCGTGTTGGTGCGCATGTCGGCCTTGAGAGCCGGACCGAGGTCCAGGTCGCGCAGCGCGGCCTCGGTGGTGAAGGCGGAGGCGAAGGCGGCGCCGCCGGGGGTGGTGGGTGTGATCAGCTGGGCTGTGGTCACAGGAGACTCCGGCCGGTCATGGCTGGGCTGCTCGGGCGGCCCAGCAGGTGCAGGACGGTGGGTGCGATGTCGGCGAGGCTGCCGCCATCGGCGAGGTGCTCGGGAAGGAGCTGCCCGGGTGCCGCGACCACGACCGCCGGCACAGGGTTGGTCGTGTGACCGCCGTACGGGAGCGGGGTGCCGTCGGGGCCGGGCTTGGACATGCGTTCGGCGTTGCCGTGGTCGCCGACGAGGAGGACCCAGCGGCCTGCTGCCGCGGCGGCGGTCAGGATCTTCTCGACCTCGCGGTCGGTGTGTTCGGCGGCCTTGACTGTGGCGTCGTGGCTGCCGGTGTGGCCGACGACGTCGATGTTGGCGAGGTTGGCGATCACCAGGGCCACGTCGTCACGCCGGGCGGCGGCGGTGATGGCTTCGGTGACCCGGGCGAGGTTCATCTCGGGTCGGGCGACGTAGTCGGGGGTGGTGTCCGCGGTGATGCGGATGTGCTCCTCGACTTCGCGGGCCCGGTCGTCGCGGCCGTTGATGTAGTAGGTGACGTGCTCGAACTTCTCCTGTTCCGCGATGCGTACGGAGCGCAGGCCGTGCGTTTCGAGCGCGTCGGCCAGACCGCCCGAGGCGTCGGCCCGTCCGACCAGGGCGGGGATGGCCGCCTGGGTGTCGTACTGGGTCAGGGACAGGATGTCGACGTCCGTGTCGGTGAGGATCTGGACGAGATCGTCCGCGAGCTGCTGGATGCGGTCGCTGCGGAAGTTGGTGAAGAGGATCGTGTCGCCGTCGTGGATGGTGGCGAGCGGCTCACCGCCGGCGTCGGTGAGGACGGTCGGGGTGATCCATACGTCCCCGTTCTGGGCGCCGGCCAGGATCTGCTGGTAGTCGCGGGCGGTCGCGCCCTTGCCGTCGGTGATGGCCTCGCTGACCTTGGCGGTCAGTTCCAGGTCGCCGCTCTTGTCGAGGCCGTAGCCGCGACCGGAGACGGTGGCCAGGGCGCCCGTGCCGGTGGCGGCGAAGAACTCCTCGACCCGGCCCAGGTAGTGGCCGGCGGTGCGGTCGGCGACGTCGCGGCCGTCGGTGATGGCATGCACCCACACGCGCTTCACATCGCGGGACGCCGCGATGGACAGGAGTTCGTGGAGGTGGTCGACGTGGGCGTGGATCATCCCGTCGGAGACCTGGCCGATGAGGTGCAGGGCACCACCGTTGGCGGCGAGCCGGTTGAGGGCTTCGGTCAGGCGCGGGTTGTCCCGCAGCAGGCCGGAGTCGATCTGCCGCTGGACCAGGACGCTGTCGTAGTCGAGCGGTCGGCCGGCGCCGATGACCATGTGGCCGATCTCGGAGTTCCCGACGGTGCCGGGGAGCAGGCCGACGTGCTCGCCCGACGCTTCCACGAAGGTGGAGGGGTGCTTGGCGGCGATCGCGTCGAGGACGGGGGTGTGGGCGTTGGTGAGCGCGTTGCCGGGCCCGGGGGCGGCGTGGCCCCAGCCGTCGAGGACGAGCAGGACCCCGGGAGTCCCGGCGGAGGTGTCGGAACCGGTCACCGCAGGGTGTCCAGGGTGTTCCAGAAGGCCGGGAAGGACTTGGCGACGCAGCCGGGGTCGTTGATGACGACGCCGCGGGTGCGCAGGCCGATGATCGCGAAGGTCATGGCGATGCGGTGGTCGTCGTAGGTGTCGATGACCGCACCGTGCGGGGTGCCGCCGTGGATGGTCATGGCGTCGTCGTACTCGTCGACGGTGATACCCATCTTGCGCAGCTCGGTGGTGACGGCAGCGATGCGGTCGCACTCCTTGACGCGCAGGCTGGCGATGTTGGTGATGTGGGTCTTGCCCTCGGCGAAGGCAGCGACCGCGGCGAGGGACGGGACGACGTCCGGCATGGCGTCCATGTCGACCTCGATGCCGCGCAGGTCGCCGCCCTTGACCGTGATCGAGTTCTCGGTGATCTCGACGTGGGCGCCCATCCGGCCCAGGACCTCGGCGAGGCCGACGTCCCCTTGGTGGGAGGTGGAGCCGATGCCGGGGATGGTGACCCGGCCGCCGAGGATCGCGGCGGCGGCGATGAAGTAGGACAGGCCGGAGGCGTCGGGCTCGACGACGGCGTGACCGCCCTTGAAGGACTGGCCGGCCGCGATCTTGAAGCGGCGGTAGCCGTCGCGTTCGACGGTGATGCCGTGTTCGGCGAGGGTGGCCAGGGTCATCTCGACGTACGGCTTGGAGACCAGTTCGTCGACGATCTCGATCTCGGTGTCCTGCTGGGCGAGGACGGAGCTGATCAGGATCGAGGACGTGTACTGGGAGGAGATGGCGCCGGAGATCTTCGTCTTCCCGCCGACGAAGTTGCCGCCGGTGACCTGGATCGGCGGGGAGCCGTTGCCGCGGACCGCGACCGCCTCGACGCCCAGGCCCGGCAGGGCCGCAAGCAGGTCGCCGAAGGGGCGCTCCTGCATACGGGTGTTGCCGGTGATGGTGGTGACGCCCTCGGCGAGTCCCGCCATGGAGATCAGGAAGCGCAGCGGGGTGCCCGCGCCACCGACGAAGATGTCGTCCTCGGGGGCGACCATCGGCTTGCCGGTCGGCGTGAGGGTGAAGCGGTAGTTGTCGTGGTCGATCGCGACGCTGACGTGCCCGAAGGAGGCCACGGCGTCGGCGAAGTAGATGGTGTCGTCGGAGACCAGGGCGCCGTCGATCACACCGGTCTTGCCGTCGAGGGCGGCCAGAGCCGCGATCGCGATCTGGCGGTTGGTGTAGGACTTGGATCCAAGGACCTTCACCTCGTGGTCGATCGAGTCGATGGTCTCGACGGTGAGCTGCTCGGCCTTCAGCCGCGGGTCGTTGATACCGCTCATGGGTGGAACTCCTGGTGATGGTGAGTGATCTGTGTCACGCGAACGCGGCACCCGAGCCGGGCAGGGCGTCGGGAAGCTGAGGGCCAGCGGAAATTCGCCAATTGGCCAACGTGGGGCTGGAATTGAGTGCGCGACGGCAAATCTGGGCCGCTGCGGACAATGCGCCGTCGGGGCTGCTGGTCTGGTGAAAGAACGTCAGGTCTATGCGTCCAGAAGTCGTCTTCGCGTGGACGTGTTCGAGGTCGTCACCCGGCATTGCGGCAGCCCACACGATGTCGGTGACCACTGCCGATTCCAGCTTCGCGGCCTCGGCTTCCCTGGCGGCGACGAGCGTGGCGGTGGCCATGAACATGGGGCCTCCAGGCCGGGCGGTAAGCCCTGGTACGGACCACACGTGCTGGTCGGCTTCAGCCTGGGTGACGGCGTCGTAGAGCTCCGTGTGGCGGCACTTGGGGCCGCAGCCGTGCCCGCCGGCGGGGGAAAAGCCCAGCGCGACCGCGGCGGCTCTGTTGATCAGGCGCAGGGCTCTCCGCGCAGCAGGCATGGCTGTCCTCCGTGTGGTGGAATGAAGGTTTTTTCGCTCAGATCAGGGGGCGTTCTCGACGCGCTGCGGATTTCGTGTCCGAGGACCTCCGCCGTCCTGTGATCACTATTTTGCTGACCATTTCCAGGGGGCGGAAGAGTTCCCCGCTGGCACGAAGTGCGACCGGCAGGCACCTGCCTAAGAGCGGGCTGACCTGCGATCCCCGACGACCCAAAACGTGCCCACGCTGGTGATCACTCTGCGAACATCCCTTGTCGCGCAGTCCCCTGACCTGCCAAGATCGGCGCCCGCCGATGTATTAACGGATCGTCTCGATGTATGAGACGCCAAGCGGGGGGTCGCTGTGCTGGCAAGTTTGGGACTGGATGCCGACGCCGAGTCTGTCTACCGGCTGATGCTCACCCAGCAGGACTGGGGAGTTGCGGAAATCGCGGTCCACCTGGCTTGTTCGGAGGAGTCTGTACGGTCCTCGTTGGACCGGCTGGCCGAACTGAACCTGCTGCGCCGCTCCATGCAGGCACCCGGCGGACTCAGACCCGTCAGCCCAGATCTCGGTTTCCAGCTGCTGCTCCAGCGCCAGCAGGCTCATCTGCTCGCCCAGCAGCAGCAGTTCGCCGAGAGTCAGGCTGCTATCAGCAAGCTCCTGGACGAGTACTCCGAGCTTCGGACGGGCGAGCGGCACGGCGTCGAGTACCTCCAGGGCATCGACGCCATCCAGACCCGCCTCGAAGAGCTCGCCCATCGCTCCACCAGCGAGTGCCTGTCCTTCATGCCCGGCGGCGCGCAGTCCGCGGCGAGCCTGGATGCGAGCCGACCGCTGGACGAGGACCTGATGCGCCGGGGCGTACGAGTCCTTACCGTCTATCTGGACAGCGTCCGCAACGACAACCCCACGGTCGAATACGCCCAGTGGCTCCACAGCGACGGAGGCGAGGTCCGCACCGTGCCGGCCCTCCCGCTGCGCATGGTCCTGTTCGACCGCGAAGTGGCCCTGCTGCCGGTGGACCCGAACAACACCAAGAAGGGCGCGGTCCAGCTGACCGGCCCCGGTGTGCTCACCGCCCTCGCCGCCCTGTTCGAACAGGTGTGGGAGTGTGCGGCCCCGATCGGCAGCACTCGAGACCGCGACCAGGCCGGCCTCACAGCGCAGGAGCGTGAGCTGCTGCGCCAGCTCACCCAGGGGGCCACCGACGAGATCGCGGCGAAGAAGCTCGGCATCGGCCTTCGCACGGCCCGCCGCATGATGTCGGAACTGATGGCCCGCCTCGGCGCGCGCAGCCGCTTCGAGGCCGGCGTCCTGGCGTCGCAAGCCGGCTGGACCGACTGAGACTCCCTCCCCTCGCGCTGCACCCCCTCCCGCAGCGCGAGCAAGGCCCGGTGTGCGACGAGTCGCACACCGGGCCTTGGGGGGTGTCGAGTTGTGGATCAGGGGTCAGCCGCAGCAGCCGCCCTCCGGCTGGAGGGGCTGGATCGGCTCGTAGGCGTTTCCGCCGAGCAGCTTGGCCTTCAGGCGGCCGATGGCCGTGGCCGGCGCCTCTTCCGTCGTCGCGCCCAGCGCCTCGCGGCGGGCCTGCCCGAAGGCAGCATGCAGCTTGGCGACCTCGGCACGCAGGGCGGTGTCGGTGACCAGGATCGCCGAGCGGATCTGGCGAGGCTTGAAGCCGCGCAGCCGCTTGGCCTCGTCCGCACCCGGGCCGGCCTCGATGGACGTGATGCCTTCGGCGTACGCATCGCGCAGCGGGCGGTCCAGGACGATCTCGAAGTAGATGCCGCTGCGCTCGCCGAGCGCCTCGTAGTCGAATCCTGCCCACTTCACGAACAGGCGCTTGCCCTGGCGGACGGTCACCGAGACGGCGACGAGCTGCTCGTCCTTGTGGACCAGGTACGCGCGGACGTCGGCGCCGCCCTCGACGAGCGCGCCGAGCAGGGCCCCGATGTGCGCCTCGTCCTCGCCGCCGCCGTACTTCTGGCGGTTCTGGGTGATGAGTTCGGAGATCCGGCCGACCAGCGGGCGCAGCTCCTCGCGGTCCTTGCGCTCGATGCGGGTGCCGGAGCCATCGGCCCGGTCGCGGTCCTCCTTCACGCGGCGGCGCTTGCGGGCCGGAAGGGAGGCCAGGTAGGCGTCGTAGCTGTCGTGCTGGAGATCCAGAAGGTTGTTCTCGCCGTGGAAGGCGATGTCACCGCCGTACGCCTGAAGGGCGAGCGCGAGGACTTCGCTGTGCGGGCTGTCGTGCAGCCAGGGGGCGACGATCGACCGTACGCCCGCCTCCGCGGCAGCTGGGACGATGCGGTCGATCAGGTCGGCGACCAGCAGCGGATCCTCGACCGAGGCGGAGGCCTCGGAGCGGTAGCCGAGCGGGGAGCCGAGCAGCAGCGCCGGGAAGAAGGCGTCCGCGCCGAGCGTCTCGACGGTGTCGTTGGTGGTGTCGCAGCAGGCGGTGGCTGAGCAGCAGGCCACGGCGCCGCTTTGGGGCTGCCAGCCCAGGTAGGTGCGCGGGTCGGCGTCCACGATCGGGTCGGCGTCGAAGAGGAAGCCGGGCAGGAAGGCGAGCTCGCCCTCGCCTCGGTCGGCCACGGTGTACCAGGGCTTGGCGCCTTCGAGGCTGGCCTCGGTGGCCCGGAGCCAGTGCGGAAGGATGTACGGCGCGGGATCGGTGACCTGCGGGATGCTGCCGCCGAGGGCCGCGACCGCGTCGTCGAGCGACAGGCCGGTCCTTACGTCGGCCGGGTCTTCCTGCTCGGTGCTGCCGCAGCAGGAGACGGGCTCGGGCTTGGCGGGACCGCAGCATCCGGTGGCGGCCTCGACCGGCTCCGGCTCGGGGTCCGCGGCCGGTCCGCAGCAGCCGGAGGGCTCCTCGGCCTTCGCGGGTGCGGCTTCCTCCGCCGCGCCGCAGCAGGAGGATTCCTCCTGCTTGGCGGCCTCGGGCGTCTCAGTGGCCTCGGGGGCCGAGCAGCAACCGTCGGTCGGCTTTTCCAGCACCACGAGCGCCGGGGCCGGCTCCTCAGTGGTGGCGCTGCAGCAGGTGGTGCTCATCTCTTCTTCTCCTCGGGTGGTGGCTCTGGGGTGGCAGGCCGGGGCAACGGGTCGTGGCTACGAGGGCAGGAGGTTCAGTCCCAGCCCGCGCCGTTGGTGGAGGGGTTGATCGGAGCGGTGTCCCAGCCAGCACCGGTCAGGGTCACGGGGGTGGTGTCCCAGCCGGCGCCGGTGGCCAGGGTCTTGGGGGCGGTGTCCCAGCCGGCGCCGGTGGCCAGGTTCGCGGGGGCGGTGTCCCAGCCGGCGCCGACCCGGGAGTCGAGCTGCGAGGAGCCCAGTGCAGAGGCGGAGCCGAGTCCGATCACGGACACCAGGACGGCGGCGGCAAGGCTCATCGAGGTACGCGAAACAGACATGGCTCTCCCCTTGAAATGACAGTGGCTTTTTGGCGACCGGCGGCCTGATGGCCGGTTCCGGTGGTCCTGGGGGCTTGTCGCCCTCCCGGTGTCCATGAGTCTGTCCGAGGTCACCCAGGGTGCGGAAGAGATCACTGCTGGCATGAAGCGCGCCCGGCACCCTCATGCCTGAACATGCCAAAGGGCCGGTCACCTGCGCGCGGCGCGAGGGTAACCAGCCCTTGGCTGAAACGAGTTGGGTCAGGCGGGGAGAAGGTCCGGCGAAGGATCCAGAGCCTGGCACAGCACGGTCATGCTCCCCGGCGCGATCCGGTAGTACGTCTGACGCCCGCGCCGCTCACGCTCCAGGAAGCCGGCCTCGAAGAGCACCTTGAGGTGATGCGTGACTGTCGGCTGGGTCAGCCCCAGCGGCTCGGTGAGGTCGCAGGTGCAGGCCTCGCCTCCCGGCTGGGTGCGGATCAGCCCGAGCAGCCGCAGCCGGGTGGCGTCCGCGACGACCTTCAGCGCGGCGGCGAGGTCATCGGCGGCCTCCGGGGTGAGCGGGCCGGCGAGCACGGGGGAGCAGCAGAGCTCCGAGATGGGCGTAGGCATACCCGATCCAACGACGGTCATCTATGAATTGTTCCCCAAACACATTGACAGTCATCTATGAGTCGGGCAGAGTTCAACCCATCGACAGCCGTCTATGAGTTGAGTTGGAGCTCCCCGTGTTCGATACCGTCCTTGACGTCCTGGGCCGCACGGCCTCGGACGTCGGCCACTCCCTCTCCGCGAACTGGCCCTTCCTGCTGATCAGCGTGGTCGTGGCCTCGGCCATCCCGGTGTACGTCGGAGCGGACCGGCTCTCCTCCTGGCTGCGACGCAAGACGCTCTGGGCGGTCCTCGGGGCGGTCGTCCTGGCCACATTGACGCCGTTCTGCTCCTGCGGAACCACCGCGGTCGTCCTCGGCGCCCTCGCCACGAGCGTCCCCTGGACCCCGGTCATCACCTTCATGGTCGCTTCGCCGCTGACCAGCCCGGAGGAACTCGTCTACTCCACGGGCCTGTTCGGCTCCAACTTCGCCATGACCTTCTTCGTGGCGGCGATCGTCATCGGCCTCTTCGCCGGTCTCGTGACCTGGTTCATCGAAAAGACCGGCTGGCTTGAGGGCCAGGCTCGCCTGACCTCCACCGAGGCCGAGAAGAAGGCCGAAGAGAGCTGCTGCACCGGCGGTGACACCGAGGCCGACGACGTCTCGGGCGGCGGTGGCATCAGCGCCCCGACCGGCTCCGGCGGTGGCGGCCTGGCCCGCACGGCCCTGCTGAACCGGCCCATCGCCCCGGCGCCGGCCCCCGCCCCGGTCGAGACCAGCCTGGTCAAGCAGTGGAAGCTCGACGAGTTCGGCAACGAGCTCCTGGTCACCAGCAAGCGCCTCGCGCTCTACTTCCTCGGCTTCGCGACCCTGGGCTTCCTGATCATCAACTCGATCCCTACCCACTACCTGACCGAGTACCTCGGCGGCGGCCACTGGTACTCCGTGCCGCTCTCCGCGCTCATCGGCATCCCGGTCTACCTGAACTCCGACGGCTCGCTGCCGCTCGTCGCCACCCTGATGAAGGGCGGCATGGGCCCCGGTCCGGCGCTCGCCTTCCTGATGACCGGCGCAGGCACCAGCGTCGGCGCCATCAGCGGCATGCTCCTCATCGCCCGCTGGCGCGTCGTGGCCCTGGTCGTCGGCATCCTCTTCACCGGTGCGGTCATCCTCGGCTACACCGCCCCGATATGGCTCTGATCCACCTGGCCTGAGCGCCAACGCAACAGACGGCAACGGCCCGCCCCCTGCTCCGGGGCGGGCCGCAGCCATGTTCGGGGCGGGAGCGCGCACCGGCTCTCCTGCGGTCAGGCAGGGGTGGCGCAGGAGCCCTGCCCGAGCATCGCCTTCATCGCGGAGAGCTGACCGATCAGGGCGTCCAGCCGGTCGGAGCGCACCCGGTAGTACACCTCGGTCGCCCTGCGTTCGGAGGACAGCACTCCGGCCTCCCGAAGCTTCCGCAAGTGATGGCTGATGGTCGGCCCCGAGACGGAGAACTCCGCGGCGATCTCTCCCATGCAGACCTCGCCGGCCGGGCAGCAGGCCACGATGCTGGCGATTCTGAGCCGCACCGGGTCCGCCAGCGCCTTGAACGCGGCCGCCAGATCGGCCGCTTCGGCAGCGGTCATGGGTTCAGGGCAGCAGGGTGCGGATATCCCGGCAGGTGCAGGCTCGATCATGCGCCCAATCTGGCCGATCGGAGCCACCTTCGTCCAGATCCGCCCGAGAGTCGGGACGCGACACCAAATCCATTGACGATCGTCTATGTGTTCTGTCATCCTGTGAGTCATAGACGCTCATCTATGAATTGAGGATGTCATGCCGTCCGTTCGTCGCTTCATCCGCGAGTTCCGTCAAGCCCGCAACGACGCGTTCGTCGCCCACGTCCGCTTCTGCGACGGATGCGCTGAAGTCAGCGATCCGGTAAGCCGCTCCGACAAGTTCCGCCGCGTCCAGACCTCCGCAATCGCCCTTCACGGCGCACGCATCTGACCACCGTCACGCCCGCGCACTGAACCCCACCTTGAGGAACGCCGTGAGCACTGCAACGCCCACCCCCGAAGCGATCAGCCACGTCCGCCTGGCCCGGCGGGCAGCGCAGGTCCCGCCGTCCGCGACCGCCGCCCTGGATGCCCAGGCGAAGGCGCTGATCGCCCAGGGGGTGGACGTCATCAACCTCACCAGCGGCGAGCCGGCCTTCCCGACCGTCGAACCGGCGGCCCAGGCCGCCCGCGACGCAATCGCCGCAGACTTCACCCGGTACACCCCCGCCGCTGGCATCCCCGAACTGCGTGCGGCCGCCGCCGACTTCCTCAACCGGCACGGGACGGCGTACGGCCAGGACGACGTGGTCATCACGGCCGGCGCCAAGCAGGCCCTCCACTACGCGTTCACCGCACTTGTCGAACCTGGCGACGAGATCTTGATCCCGGCCCCCTACTGGGTCAGTTACCCCCACCTGGCCGCCCTGGCCAGCGGCGCCCTCGTCCCCATCCAGCCCGCCCCCGGCGCAGGCCTGAAGGTGACCCCGGACCAGCTGCGTGCAGCGGTCACCGACCGTACCCGGGTCCTGCTCCTGAACAACCCGGCCAACCCCTCCGGCGTCGTCTACGACCGGACCGAGCTCGCCGCCCTCGTCCAGGTCGCCATCGATCACGACCTGGCGATCATCAGCGACGAGATCTGCGACCACTGGGTCTTCGGCACCGCCGAACACGTCTCCGTCGCCGCCCTCAGCCCCGAGATCGCGCAGCGCACGCTCACCATCGGCGGCGTCTCCAAGACCTTCGCCATGACGGGTTGGCGCATCGGCTGGGTCGCCGCCCCCGCCCCGGTGGCCCAAGCGATCACGGCAATCCAGAGCCACACCGCCTCCGCCCCGTCCTCCATCTCCCAGAAGGCAGCCCACGGCGCCCTGACCGCAGACCTCACCATCGAGTTGGAACGCCGGCGACTGGAGCTGGACGAGCGCCGCCAGACCACCACCAAGGCCCTCGCCGACACCCCCGGCATCGAGGTCGACGGCAATCCGGAGGGCGCCTTCTTCCTCCTTGCCGACGTCTCCGGCACCTACGGCCGCACGCTGGCGGGCCGCCCCATCACCTCCGCCGCGGACTTCGCGGACCTGCTCCTCACGGAGGCCAACGTCGCGGTCGTCCCGGGCGCCGACTTCGCGGCCCCGCACCACGTCCGCATCTCTTACACGGTCCCCCCGGACCGCCTCACGGAGGCGCTGGCGCGGCTCGCGGCCTTTGTGGGCGGACTCGAGAAGAGGACTGCGTAGGCGCCTCATGGCCACGGAGTGTCTTCGACCTCGCCTGCAGTGCCGCGGATCTTCGGCAGGTTCTGGTGTGGTCTCCGTGACGAGCCCGAGAACCCAGTAGGGCTCTTTCCCGCCCCAGCACGGAGAGCCTCGTTTCTCAGAGCCAGCCGCCAAGAACGATCAAACCGCGGTGCACCAGCGGCTCAACGAAGGGATTGGGCCGAAGCGAAGGCCCGTACGCCAACTCTGCCACGTCCATGCGCCACGGCGTGCGCCGATGGTCGATGAGTCGGAGGTCGGTGACCCAGTCAGCGACCTCCGCGGGGGAATACTCACGACGCAGAAGCCAGTCCGCGGCGCAAACGGCGGCCGCCACCCGAAGTGAGTCGGTCCACGGTCTTCTCCCGTCCCTCTTTTGTTGGGCGGTGCCCCTGGGAGAGCGCACCGCGTACCGCAGGAGAGGATCACCGCGCCGCAGCATCGACGGGGACATGAGCGGGATCAGGACCGAGGCAAGGGCCACGAGCATTCTGTCCTCGTGCGAGGGTGTCCCGTCGAGCCAGGCGTGGACGCGAGTCTGCAGGGTCAGAACGGACTCGTCGCTCACCGGCGTCGGCTGGCCCAGGGCCAACGGGAAACCGCACGGCTCTCCAAGGCTGTAATTGCCCTTCCCCTCATCGGTCCAGTTCTCACAGGCTCGCTCGGGTCGGGCGTCATGTCGGAAACGGACGGTGTCCCAGCAGGCCTGGCACTCGGTCACCATGTACACCGCATGGTCCACGCACGCGAACGACCAGGGAAGTTTCCAGCGCAGAAGCCAGCGCGGACCGCTCTTGCCGCGCAAGCACTTCGGGCACCAGCGTGCCTGTGAGTGGTGGAACCAGGCCCCCTTGTGCCATTGCTCGACCGCCACGCCGTCGGACGAGAACGGCGGCAGATGCGGCAGCGCGTTGCCGGCATAGCGCGCGAGCGTCATCGCGTGCAGGCGCTCGGCTCCTATCCCCGTCAGCTTCTCCATCCGTTGAACTACCGGACCGGATATCCGCATCTCGGCCCCGGAGAGACCCCCGAGCCGGTCGAGGTGAAGCTCCCGGAGGAGCGGCTTCATCTCGATTTCCTGTTGCTGGGCGAGTGCACCGATCCAACTGGTCAGCGACTCCCCGGAGATCGGCTCAACCGCGGGCAGGGTCAGCGTGCGGGGCGGCTGACGATGTTTCTGCACCGTCTTCTTCTCAGTACTCACGACGCGCATCCTGGGGCAGGCGCATTCCGGCGAACCGTGGCTTACGAAGAGACCACCGATGTGGGTGACCCGGAGACGTCCTTCCTTGCGGGATCCCGGCCTCTCGTAGATCACCCTGTTGGAACTTCCCAGGGTGCTATTCGAATAACACAACGAGAGAGTGAGGACATGGACGATCCCCCCACGGACTGCCGCAACGTCGTACGTCCTGTCCTCATCGATTCCTCGGAACGCCGACTCCTCCTGATCCCGTCCGCGCCCGACACCGAAGACGACTGCTGGACCGTGCCGACGTTCCCCATGCGTCCCGGTGAGACCGTTCGCCGCGCGGCCATGAGGCACCTGCGTCGCGTCGCCCATCTCCCCGCGCTTCGCATCCAGCCGCTCATCGGTCGCCTCTCCCGCAGCGACGTCCCGCACGGCGATCAGTACGTCGTCGTGGTGCGGCCAGCAGGAGAAGGCAGGCCGTCGGCCATCCGCTTCGCGTTCGCTCCGGAAGCCGAGTGGTGGACGACGGCCGAATTGCGGCGGTCCGGAGAGCAGGTCGAGCCCGCTGAACTTCTCGACTTCATGGACGGCTACTGGGAGGGGTGGCTGCCGGACGGAGAGATCTCGCTGGAGTGACCAGTCGTGCCGGCTCGCACATCGAACCCGCCAAAGGAGGACGAGCAGTGACCTTGTACGCCATCGAGATCGCTCTGACTCGGTCCGTGGAATCGGTCGAACTCAGAGCCGCGCGGCAGGAAAGTGCCCTGCCTCTGGCTGCTTCCAACGACGGCAAGCGGATCGTGGTCCTGGTATCGGCGAAGAACGAACGGCGGGCCATGCGGAAGATCTGGAAGCGGCTGGAGGACGCACTTCCCATCGACGTGCTCTGCAGCCTGTTTCCGGGACCCGACGGCAAGTACCTCATGAGCATTCCCATGAGCGAGGAGATCCACGACCGGATCCGAAGTCGTGCAGCGGCTGAACAGAAGACTCCCGAGGAGTACCTGCAGCAGGCGATCGCGCAGGCGCTGGCTCGTGACCGGTCAACTCGCCAGGCCCAGTTGGAGTGTCGCCTCATCGAACTGCTGAACACCTACAGCGCCGAGGAAGTCATTGGCGCGGCGGCGCGGCAGATCGCACCATGAGTTCCCTCGCGCGTACGGCCGGTCGTGCTCAGGTGGATCGCTCGGCTTTCAGCGCGACCGGTAGCCCGCCTGTCGGGCACGTTCGACGCGCCCGACAGCTCCGGTGATGTTCAGGCGGTACTGGACCATCTGCTCGCTGACGCCGAAGTGCGCCGCTGCTTCGGGCTTGGTGAATCGACCTCGCGCAATAGCCAGAGCCGCGTCTTCTGGCACCAACAGCGCTCCGGAGAGGAACTGTGCTTCGTCCTCGATGTCCTGGTCCCAGAGACGGCACCCGCGGTCGTCCATGGCCGGAGTGGGGCGGTGGTGCAAGAGGCCGTGCGCCGCTTCGTGGGTGATGTTGCTGCTGATTCTGCCGTCCGAATGGGCGTCATTGTGCAAGATGGTGCGTTTCAATCCGGCGAAGACGGTGACGGCTGAAAAGGCGCTGGGATCGTGGTTGAGCAGGTGATCGGCGCCTGCTGACGACGCCCCCATGCCGGAGAGCGCGACAACGGGTATGGCCAAGTGGTCTGCGAGCACGAAGGGGTCGAGCCGGTCGAGGGCCCCGAGGCGGAGCTCTGACCGGACATCGAGGGCGAGGGAGTTGGCCTCTGTCTTGAAGCCCCATCGAAACGCCATGTTGCCTAGTCCTTTTGACGCAACCGTTCGTAAGTGATCTTGATGATCTCCTCCAGGGCGGCGGCAGACTCCGGAGATAGATTGCGGTCGCTGCGCAGGTACGTGGAGATCATCGCCAGCGGTTCCGCTTGAGGCCGGTCATCGGCCTCGGAACGGACAAAGTCGTCCGCGTCCAGACCGGACCACGCGCATAGTGCTGCAAGCCCGTCCACGTCCGGTCGCTTGCCTTGAGCCATCCGGGTCAGTGTGGATGCGCTTACTCCCGAGCCTGATGCCACCTGCTTCCAGTTGAGACCTCTAGCGAGCCGTGCCGCATCCAGGGCCGCGTAGAAACCTTCTGCATCGAACCATCCCTTTTTACCCACGGGAATCTCCTGTCGATTGCAATCTCGCAATCGAGCGTCTATGTTGGTACCGTTCGACTCTAGCAATCGAGCGCCGACAGCGCAATTACGATCATGGGGTGTTGAGTATGAGCAGCACAGTAGAGCAGGCGGATCTGCACGCTCCGGGCAAGGGACACACGGTCACCATCACGGTGAACAACAAGGCCGTGGAGGTCATCGGCCCCAAGGCCACCGGCCTGCAGATCAAGGAGGCCGCCATCGCCCAGGGCGTGGAGATCCAGCTGGACTTCCAGCTCTCCCAGGAGCTGCCGTCCGGCGAGACTCGCATCATCGGCGACACCGACGTGGTCACCGTCAACAAGAAGTCCGTCTTCACGGCCGTTGCCGGCGACGACAACTCCTGACGGCGGCACACGTGAACCCTGCGGTGAGCAAGGCCGTCGATGAGGTACGTGCCGCCTTCCCGGACTCGGAAGTCCGTGTCCGGGAAGAGGCGGACGGCGGCGCGGTGGTCCTGGTCGAGGACGTCGACCCCGGCGCCCAGTACCAGCAGCGATCCACCTGGATCGGTTTCCGGATCACGTTCCAGTACCCCTACTCGGACGTGTACCCCCACTTCGTGCGCGGAGACCTAGCTCGCGGCGACGGTGGCCCCCTCGGAGAGGCCATGACCGTGACCGCCTTCGAGGACCGTCCTGCAGTGCAGATCTCCAGGCGTTCCAACAATCTGAACCCGGCTATCGACACCGCCGTCATCAAACTCCACAAGGTGCTGACATGGCTGCGCAGCCGATGACCGGGCCCTGGACGCTGCGCATGCCTGCTGCGATGGCAGCCACACTGCGCGAGCACCTGTTCCCCGGCGACGGTGACGAACACGGCGCAGTGATCGGAGCGAGTGTCGTTACTACCCCTCGCGGCACACGCCTGCTCGCACGCAGGCTGTACCTGGCTAAAGACGGCACCGACTACGTCGCCGGACAACGCGGCTACCGGATGCTGACTGCAACGTTCGTAGGCGACCGCGTCCGAGACTGCCGATCTCAAGGCCTGGCCTACCTGGCTGTCCACTGCCACGGCGGAAGCACGCGCGTGAGCTTCTCTCGCACAGACCTCGCCTCTCACGAACGTGGATACCCCGCCCTGCGCGACATCCTCGGCACGACGCCCGCCGGCGGGCTGGTCTTCGCCGCCGATGCCGTCGCGGGTGACCTGTGGCTGCCCGACGGCGCACGTGCAGAACTCGACCGGGCGGTGATCACCGGATGGCCGATCACCACTCTGTATTCCGAACCCCCAACTCCTCCGACGTCAGATCTGACCTACGACCGACAGAGCCGCGTCTTCGGTGACCGCGGTCAGGCCATCCTCGCGGGGCAGAAAGTGGCCGTCATCGGCGCCGGCGGGGCGGGTTCCCTCATCGTTGAATACCTCTCCCGCCTCGGGGTCGGCGAACTCGTGATCGTCGATCCTGACCGGGTCGAACGGACCAACCTGCCCCGCCTCGTCGGTGCCCGAGCCCGCGACGCGCACGTATGGATGACAGAACCCTCAAAGCCGCAATGGCTCCAGACCCTGGGCCGCAGGTGGGCCACTCCGAAGGTGAAAGTGGCCCGTCGCTTGGCACGTCAGGCCAACCAGCGCATCCGCGTCCATGCGTTGCAGGCAGACGTCACCCAGACTGCGATTGCCGCGAGCCTCGTCGACTGCGACTACATCTTTCTTGCCGCCGACTCGATGCAGGCGCGACTCGTCGTCAACGCGCTCATCCACCAATATCTGATCTCTGGCGTCCAGGTCGGCGCAAAGGTCCAGGTGGGGCCCGGAGGCGCTGTTACCGACGTCTTCAGCGTCGTGAGGCCGGTCGCCCCCGGGTTCGGATGCCTCTGGTGCAACGAATTGATCAGCCCGGCCAGACTTCAGGAAGAGGCACTGACGGCTGAGCAGCTACGCCAGCAGCGCTATGTCGAGGACGACGCCGTACACGCTCCAAGCGTTATCAGCCTCAACGCTGTCGCGGCAGCCCACGCCGTGGACGACTACCTGCACACGGTCACAGGTCTTCTCCCGACTGCGTACGAGCCGCGCTGGCGCCGGTTCCATCCCCTGGCGCCGACCGCACTCCAACGCGTCAGGTGCGACATCCCCCGGGCCAGCGCGGGCTGTACGGAATGCTCTGGCACAGGTCGCCTGGGCCAGGGGAACGGCACTCCCCTCCCAACCAGGTAGTCAAGGCGGCGTCCATCCCAAGAGTCCTGCCGTAGGCACGGCCTACATCCCTAGGGTCCCACTCGCTTACGGCACTTCGGCTTACGACACTTCTTCGTACGCGACCTTCCAACGAAGGCCCACCATCGGCGGGCCTTGCGTCGAGAGTTCGCGGTGCAAGTTGCAGCTTCCTGTGCACCTTTGACGTGCTACGGCTGTACTTGGATTCCCGTGTTTGATGTCAGTGCCGTCCGCTAGCGTCCGCGCATGGCTCTTGAACCGCTTTGGGAAGCGCTGGTCGACGCTCCCTCTTTGTCTCCTTCACAGCAGCGTGTCCTGGCCGAGCTTGTGGCTCAGCGGGGTGGCACTGAGACGGCAACTCGCTTCTTCACTCGGGCGGATGTGACAGCAGAGACCCGCGCTCACCTGATCCAGGAGGCCTACGACCGGCAAGTGATCAAGGCTGTGCTGGCCACGCCCGTGGTGACCACGGAGATGCTGCTGCTCGCTGCCGACAAGCTGGGCGCTGAGACTGTCCTGATCGAGGTTGCTCGGACGCGATGGGACCTCCAGGAGGCCCAGTTGCTGCTCATCGAGAGGCTGGATCACGCCTCGGCTCGTCGCGTTGCTGAGTCGTGGGGTTACGTCGGTCGCGAGCTGTGTACGGCGCTGATCGACGTCGCCGTTCGGGACAGGCCCAAGGCTCTTGAGAAGGGCGTTGCCTCCGATACCGGGCGCAAGGCCGAGCGTGATGCCTGGATGGCCAAGGTGGAGGCGTGGCACAACGACATCTGGGCGCTGCTGTCGGCCGAATCCGCCAAGGGGATGTGGCCGGAGCTCATCGCCCGCGGTGTGGACCACGACAGCACCGGCCTCATCGTCAACTTGCTGCTCAGTGAGGCCGAAGAACTCACCGATGGGACGCTGTCGGCCTGCCTGAAGTCGGCGTTCGCCGATGGTGCTCCTAGGGCCGACTCCGACCCTGACTTCCGGGGCTGGGAAGCATGGCTGGAGCTCGAGCGGATCGCGGACATCATCAACCGTCATCCTCGCGCTCTTCTTCTGCACGGAACGACTCTCCGCCCCCGGGTGGCGGCATTGACTGCATTGGCCGTGGCTGATTCGAGAGAGAAGGGCATATCGAAGTGGGACTGGTCGCACTTCGAGCCGTTCGCTGCCGTGTGCACGAGTCCCGAGGTGCTCGCCGATGTCGCCAGTCTCCTGTCGACTGCCGTTCGGCCCTCTTGGCAGCGCGGCTCGGGGCCCGATCCTGAATGGGGCACCGGCCGGACAAAGGCCGCCGATGCCTTGGCCGTGAACCCCTTGCTTCCCTCGGTCGCCCTAGCTCTCATTGCTCCCTTCCTCAGCCCCTCAGTTGCCGCTCGCTTCGTCCAGCACCCGGATGAACAGGTGCGGAAGGCGGTGGAAGAGGTCGTTGCTCAGGCCATCGGGAAGATGCGCAGCGAGCGTCACGGTGCACGGACCTCCCGAAAGGAGCCTGAGCGTCTGGCGGTGCCTCTGGACGAGGTCCTGGCCGAGAGTGGGGACCCACGAGCCGAACTGGCTGCCTTCCTGCCTCTCAAAGGACCGGCGGCGTACAAGCGTCAGGTCGCCGAGGCGATTGCCGCATCCCGGTTCGCGGACGCTGACCTCCTCCGGCAACTGCCGGCCCACATCGCTCTGGGAAGCACGGCGCAGGCTTCAGGGGTCGCCCAACTGCTTCAGAGAGAGCTTGGCGACGACACCGACGCCTGGGAGGCGTTTGTGGAGAAGGTGAGACGCCTTACACCCAATGCCACGAAGAACCTGTCGACGCTGATTGACGAAGCGCTCGGCAGCGGGCCCGGTGCCTGATCATTCAGGTGACGTGCAGGGCGGGAAATGATCAACGATTGTCCGGGAAACGATCTTGGGTGCTCCTCGGTAGCTGCTGACCAGCGCATTCCGTCGGTTCCCCACAGACGAACGGGTCTCCCCCAGGGGAGGCCCGTTCTGCGTTGTGGCGGCCGAACGCGGCCGGACGGCGATACGACGGCGATACGACAGGGCCCGGCGGTGAGGTATCTCACGGTCGGGCCCTGCCTGTTGGGGCCGCGTGGCTCTTTCGTCGGGCGGTCGCCGTGGCGGTCGCCGTGGCGGTGCGGTGGCGGTGCCGTGGCGACCGGGCCCGTGGATTCTTTGCCTATCCGTTGTAGCCCTCGGCGCCGGCGCGGAGCCGAAAGTGGATCTTCTGCCGCTTCGGGCGATGTCAGTCGCGTGACGTGCAGCGGCCGATGGGCGTCGGCGTGGGCGTCGGGCGGCCCGGGTGCCACCGCCGCGCTCCGCCGTATCCGGCAGCGCTGCGAAGTACCCGGCAGCGCTGCGAAGTACCCGGCAGCGCACCGCCGTACCCGGCCGCGCCCGTGGACTACTTGCTGACCGCGAAGCGCATCAGGGCGTGCTCGTCCCCCTGCTTGATCTTCCCCGTCGTGTTGATCACCTGGAGCTTCCAGCCGGTGTCCGCCCGCACCGCCTTGGCCACGGCGCAGCCGTTGTCCTGGGTGAGCAGGCTCGGCCATATGTCGGCGACCTGCTGGGAGCTGCCGCCGGTCGCGTCGTACACCTTGAAGCTGATGTTGCGCGCCTTCTCGAAGGCGCTGCCCTTCTTGTAGGCGGCGGCGACGAACACGATCGAGGTGATGTGGGACGGGATCCGGGCGAACTCGACGGTCACCGTCTCGTCGTCACCGTCCCCGTGGCCGGTCTGGTTGTCTCCGCTGTGCATCAACGAGCCGTTGCCCATGGGGTCGAGGGAGTCGAGGCCGGCGAGGCGCACCGGGTCGCGGCCCTGCATGGCGATGGCGATCAGATCCAGATCGGTGCCCGTCTTGCGGCGCAGTTTGCCCAGCACGCCGCCGCTGCTGCCGGCCGTGGGGTCCCAGGAGACGCCGATGGCCAGATGGGTCACTCCATCCAGGTCCGCGGGGCCGTCTTCCTTGGTGAGCGTGATCATGTCCGGTCCATCCTTTCCAACAGGGCTACAACACGCAGAGTGTGCCTGGGCCTTCGTTGGTTCCACAGACGCGGGGGCTGCTTTGACCGGCTTCGACGGCGACGCGTCGACGCCGAAGCCCCGCAGGGGTGTCCGGCCCTGCGGGGCTTCGTGCGGCCGTGCCGTGTCCGGCGGGCGGAGCGGGCGGCCCGGAGAGGTCACGATCAGGCGGGCGGGAGGCCTGGTGAGGCCGTGATCAGGCGGGCGGAGCAGGCGGTCCGGTGAGGCCGTGATCAGGCAGGCGGAGCGGACGGTCCGGGTGAGGCCGTGATCAGGCGGCGAGGCGCGCCGCGATCTTCTTGGCCTGGGAGGCGGCGTCGCCGAGGGCCTTGTCCCGGGACGCCTCGAAGACGGGGACGAGGTCGGCCATCGCCGGGTTGTGCGGGGCCATGGTGAGCTCCGGGACGATGAACTCCACGTCGAGGCCCAGCATGTCCCGCAGGACGGCCTCCAGGTAGTTCTGCACGTACTCGAAGCCCTCGCGCGGAGTCCCGGGGGCGTACGAGCCGCCGCGGCTCGCGACGACGGTCACCGGAGTGCCCTTGGTCTTCGCGTCCTCCGCCATGGCGGTGCGTCCGATGAGGACGACGTTGTCCAGCCACGCCTTGAGCGTGGAGGGGATGGAGAAGTTGTACATGGGGGCGCCGATCAGGATCGCGTCCGCGTTCTCCACCTCCTCGATCAGCTTCAGCCGCGCGGCGAAGGCCTCGGCCTGGCCGGGGGTGTGCGAGTCGGGGGCGGCGAAGCCGGCGGTGTGGGCGTCGGACGTGATGTGCGGCACGGGGTTCGCGTCGAGGTCCCGGTAGACGACGGTGCCGTCGGGGTGCTGTTCCTCCCAGGCCGCGCGGAAGGCCTGCGTCACGGCACGCGAGGTGGAGGCGCCGTCCGGGGAGACGGAGGAGTCGATGTGGAGGAGGGTGGCCATGATGATCTCCAGGCAAAAGGGGTATATGGGGTCGGCCGCCGGGTTCGGGACCGGGCTCGGAGCCGGAGCCGGAGCTGGGCTCGGAGTCGGACTCGGAGCCGGGTGCGTGGTCCGGGTGGTGCCGGGCCCGGGGTGGGGCCGCGAACCGGATCGGGGCAGAGCTGTGGCAGGGAGCCGAACCGCCCCGACGGGCTTCTCTTTCGTGCCTAACTAGAGATAACACAGGTACTTACTTTTTTTCATCCCCTTGTGAGGACGCAGTACCCTGGGCTCATGGCAGATCCGGGAAGCCACGGCGCGGGGCCGTGCCAGAAGGTCGACGACGTCATGACCCGTGTCTTCGCGCTGCTCGGCAAACGATGGACAGGCCTCGTCGTCGCGGTGCTCATGCAGCAGCCCGCGCATTTCGCCGAGCTGCGCAGGGCGATCCCGGGCATCAGCGAGCGGATGCTGTCGGACCGGCTCACCGAACTCGGCGCGGCCGGGCTCGTGGTGCGCAAGGTCACCGAGGGTCCCCCGCTGCGGGTCTGCTACGCGCTGACGGACGCGGGGGCGGCGCTGGAGCCCGCCCTCAAGGAACTGGGCGCCTGGGCGGAGAAGTGCCTGCCCGAGGGCGGAGCCTGCCCGGAACGGGTGCGGTAGCCGGGCCCGGCAGGGGCTGGGTCGTTCTTCCGGCGCTGCCGGAGGGGCCGTGCCCGCGGAGTTGTCCACAGGGTCTGACGCGTTTTCCCGGCCGGCTGTACGGTCTGCACGAGTTGATGTTCGTGTGCGTGCGGGGGAGGCGGTCGTGATGACCGAGGTCGGTACAGCGGGGGCGGAACGGCAGACGGTGCCGGCGGGCCGGCCGGGCCTGGTGGACCAAGGCGGTCCGGTGCCGCAGGAGCACGTCGGCGGGCCGTCCACGAACGTCTCTGTCACAGAGTCCGGGAGCACGGCCCCGACGGGGTCCGGGGCACGCTCTTCGTCCGAGGGGCGGTCGGCGGCAGGGACGTTCGGAGCCCGCGGCTTCGCGGTTCCCGGGTTTTCCGCCTGGCCGGTGAAGGGCTCGCCCAAGGAGGAGGGGAAGGCCCTGCGCACCCGGGTCCCGCGGTCCGCGCACGCCGAGCTCCTGATCGACGACGACCGGCCGGACGCGGTGACCGCGGTCGAGGAGTCCAACCGGGGCCGGATCCCCGAGCTCACTCCTATACGGGTCGGCAGGATGGCGGCCACCCCCTTCGCGTTCCTGCGCGGCAGCGCCGGCCTCATGGCCTACGACCTCGCCCGCACCCCGATGACCGGCGTCAGCGCCCAGATCTGCGGCGACGCCCACGCGGCGAACTTCGGTCTGTACGGGGACGCGCGTGGCGGCCTGGTCATCGACCTGAACGACTTCGACGAGACGGTGTACGGCCCCTGGGAATGGGACCTCAAGCGCCTCGCCACCTCGCTCGTGCTCGCGGGCCGGGAGGCGGGAGCCGACGAGGACACCTGCCGGGACGCGGCCCGGGACTGCGTCGGCGCGTACCGCCGCACCATGCGCCTGCTGGCCAAGCTGCCGGTCCTGGACGCCTGGAACGCCATCGCCGACGAGGAACTCGTCTCGCACACGGACGCCCACGACCTGCTCGGCACCCTGGAGCGGGTCTCCGAGAAGGCACGGGCCAACACCAGCGGACGGTTCGCCGCCAAGTCGACCGAGGCCGTGGAGGGCGGGGGCCGTCGCTTCGTCGACGCGGCACCCGTGCTGCGCCGCGTCCCCGACGCGGAGGCCGCCGCGGTCGCGGCGTCCCTGGAGCACTATCTGACGACGCTCTCCGAGGACCGTCTCCCCCTGCTCGCCCGTCACGCGGTGCACGATGTCGCCTTCCGCGTCGTCGGCACCGGCAGCGTCGGCACCCGCTCGTACGTCGTGCTGCTCCTGGACCACCGTGGCGAGGCACTGGTCCTCCAGGTCAAGGAGGCCCGTCCCTCGGCACTGCTGCCGCATCTGGCGACCATCGGTCACCCGGTGCCGGAGGTGGCGCACGAGGGGCGCCGGGTGGTCCTCGGTCAGAAGCGCATGCAGGTCGTCAGCGACATCCTTCTCGGCTGGACCTCGGTCGACGGCCTTCCCTACCAGGTGCGCCAGTTCCGCAACCGCAAGGGCAGTGTCGACCCGGCGGCGCTGCCCGCCGACCACATCGACGACTACGGCCGTATGACCGGTGCCCTGCTGGCCCGGGCCCACAGCCACAGCGTCGACCCGCGCCTGATAGCCGGGTACTGCGGCAAGAACGAGGAGCTGGACGAGGCCGTCGCCTCCTTCGCCGTCTCCTACGCCGACCGCACGGAGGCCGACCACGCGACCCTGATCGCGGCGGTCCGCAGCGGACGCATCGCTTCCGAAGCGGGGGTGTGACCGGGGGCCGCCGTGCCGCCGCGGGCTGTTCCGGGGTGGGGGATGATCGGGGTGGTTGGGGTCAATGGGGTCGTTGTGGCCGGTCAGGTGGCTGTAGGGGCCGGGAAGGCAGTGAGCCCCGGGGGAGTGTGGCCTACGCTGGTCGGGTGACGACCCCGGAAGCCGATCAGAGCCAGCCCGAGCCCGCCTTCGAGGGGACCGGGGAGCCCTCCCCTGCCCCGGAGGCGACGACGCCCCAGACCTCCCCCGGCGACGACGGCCGCGGCACCGGCACCGAGGGTGCGGCGCAGGCGGAGGGCTCGGACGCCTCTTCCGGCGCCGCGTCCGGATCCCGGGACGCGGCGCAGGACACGGTGTCTGAGGGACAGGGCGAGCGGCGGGGCGAGGCTCGGTCCGAGGAGGGGCAGAGTCAGAGCCCGGCCGCGGCTGACCAGGACCGGCCCGAGGCCCGTCTCGAGCGGGCTGTGCGGGCGGCCGAGCAGGCGCTGATCGAGTTCGAGATCGCCGTGGAGACCTTCCGCGTCGAGGTCGACAACTTCTCCCGGCTGCACCACCAGAAGCTCGGCCCCATGTACTCCCGGCTCGACGAGCTGGAGGCCCAGATCGCCGAGGCGCGGGCCGCGCGCACGGGCGACCCGGAGGACATATTCAAGGCGCACGAGGCACGGGCGCGGGTCATGCCGATGCCCGGTGTCGAGGAGCTGTTCCACGGCTGGATGGACTCCGACGGTCTGTTCCCCGAGGCCGTGGCAATGCTCACGGACCAGCCCGTGCGGCCGCCGCAGCGGGTGCGTCCCAGCGAGGAGGCCCGCAAGCTCTTCCGCGAGCTGGTCCGCAAGGCCCACCCCGACCTCGCCCAGGACGACGAGGAGCGCAAGCGGCGGGACGAGTTCATCTCCCGTGTGAACGCCGCGTACGCCCGGGGCGACGAGGCGCTGCTGCGGGAACTGGCCGCCGAGTGGGCCGCCGGTCCCACGCCGGCCGAGTGGAAGCCGAGCCGCAGCGAGGAGCTCTACGCCCGCCTCGAATGGCTCTCCCAGCGCAAGGAGATGCTCACCCTCGTCGCCCGCGAGCTGGAGGAGAGCGCGATCGGCGCGATGCTCAAGCTGGCTCCGGAGGACCCGGACCGGCTCCTGGAGGAGATCGCCGAGCAGCTGCTGACGCAGGTCGGCGAGCGGGAGCACGAGCTGGCGACTCTGATCTCCCAGGCTCCCTGACCTTTCGGACCTGCGCGGTCGGGTAGCGTCGGAGGCATGAGTTTCGGAGCTGGTGTGCCTACGGTCGGGGTCGACGGCCTCACGGTCGACGACTTCCTGCTGGACGTCCGCGAGGACGACGAGTGGGAGGCAGGTCACGCCCAGGGGGCGCTGCACATCCCCATGAGCGACTTCGTCGCCCGGTTCGGCGAGCTGACCGAGGCGGCCCCGCAGGACGGCCGCGTCAACGTGATCTGCCGCTCCGGCGGCCGTTCGGCGCAGGTCACCATGTATCTGGTCCAGCAGGGCATCGACGCCGCGAACGTCGAGGGCGGCATGCAGATCTGGGAGGCCGCAGGCCGCCCGGTCGTGAACGCCAAGGGCGAGCCCGGCTTCGTGCTCTAGCCGTGCTCCACTCGCGTCCGCCATCGGGGGCGGCCTTGAGCCGCTGATGCGGCTGGCCGGGCCCCGAGGCGGCGGCGGATGCCTTGATCCTCAGCTCAGGGAGTGCGCCGCCAGCAGGTCGCCCAAGGCTTCCTCGTGTGCCGCCGCCGGGCCGAGCGAGAGTTCCAGGTGCTTGGCCCAGGCGTGGTACCGGTGCAGCGCGTACTCGGTGTCGGCGCCGAACCCTCCGTGCAGATGCTGGGCGGTCTGCACGACCCGGCGCACCCCTTCCGAGGCCCAGATCTTGGCGACGGCCACGTCCCCGCCCGCCGGGAGCGCGCCGTCGGCTCCCGTGCCGATCCGCCACGCGGCCTGCCAGAGCGTCGCCTCCATCGCGCGCAGGTCGATGTAGCGATCGGCGGCCTGCACGGCGACCGCCTGGAACGTGGCGACCGGGAATCCGAACTGCTCCCGCTTGCTCGTGTACGCGCTGGTCATCCGGAGAACCTCCTCCCCGAGCCCGAGCGCCAGAGCGCAGGTGCCGGTGGTCAGCAGGTCCCGGAGCCACTCCCACGCCCCCGGGGTGTCGATGACCTCCCGGGAGGCGATCCGGGCGTTCTCCAGACGCAGTTCACCGAGCCGCTCACCGGTGGTGGAGATCTGCTCGGCGATCACGGCTCCCTCGTGGCCGCGGGGTATCAGCGTGAGGACGGTCCGGCCGGCGTCCGTGTGCGCGGGGACGACGACCACGTCGGCGTCGAGGGCCCAGGGCACCGCCGTCTGGACGCCGTCCAGCACCCATGCCGTGCCGTCCTGCCGTGCGGTCACGGCGCGTTCGGCCGGGTCGTGACCGGTCCTGCCGTTGGCGGCGACGGTCAGCACGAGCTCTCCCCGGCCCGCCCGCCCCAGCAGTTCGGTCTTGGCCTCCGTGCCGCCGAAGCGCTGCACTGCCGCCGTCGCCGCGCTGCTCTCCAGCAGTGGCACCCGGGCCAGCACCCGGGCGGACTCCCGCAGCACGAGACACAGCGCGACCGCGTCGAGGCCCGCCCCGCCGGCGTCCTCGTCGAGCAGCAGGCTCAGCAGATCCGCGTCGGCGAGCTTCGCCCACAGGGGCCGGTCGAAGTCCTCGGCGACGGCGCCCGCGGTCAGCGCGGGACTGGGCACCCCGTCGGGGGAGACCCCGGCGAACACCGCCCGTGCCGCCTCGACCGCCGCCTGCTGCTCCTCGGTGAAGGTGAAGTCCACGATCCCGTCCTTCCGCACGCGCCGGGGCCAACGACCAGACGGAAAGCCTGATCTGACGGTGCGTCAAGATAGAACAGGTTCTATGAGAAGGGAACGGCCGGTCACCGGCCGCTCCTTCTCAGCGGTCGAAGTCCAACTCGACCTTCTCCGTGGCCGGATGGGACTGGCAGGCCAGTACGTATCCGGCTTCCGTCTCCTCGGGTTCCAGCGCGAAGTTGCGGTCCATCCGCACCTCGCCCGAGACGAGGAACGCCCGGCAGGTGCCGCAGACACCGCCCTTGCAGGCGTAAGGCGCGTCCGGACGGTTGCGCAGGACCGCGTCCAGCAGCGACTCGCCGTCCTGGACGGGCCAAGTGCCGCCGCGTCCGTCGAGCCGTGCGGTCACCGTGCTGTGCGCGGGTGCCGGGATCGCGGAGGGAGCGACAGGCGTGGCGTCCACGTGGAAGATCTCCTCGTGGATGCGGCTCCGGGACACCCCGAGCCCGCGCAGGGCGCGTTCGGCACCCTCGACGAGCCCCAGCGGCCCGCACAGGAACCATCCCGCCACCTGCTCGACGGGCAGCAGCGCCGGAAGCAGCCCGGTCAGCCGCTCCTGGTCGAGCCGGCCGGTCGGCAGTCCGGCCTGCTGCTCCTCCCGGGAGAGGACCGTCACCAGCTGGAACCGCTGCGGGTAGCGGTCCTTGAGGTCGGCGACCTCCTCCAGGAACATCGTCGAGGCCGCCGTGCGGTCGCTGCGGATCAGGCAGAAGCTCGCGTCAGGCTGCCGTGCCAGCAGGGTCGAGACGATCGACAGCACCGGGGTGATGCCGCTGCCGCCGACCACCGCCGCGTACAGACCGGCCGAGGGCTCCAGCGTGAAGCGCCCCGCCGGGACCATCACCTCCACCTGGTCGCCGACCGCTATCTCCTTGAGCGCGTACGTCGAGAACGCGCCGCCGTCGACCAGACGCACGCCGACCCTCAGGGTGCGCGGCGCCTCGCCGTCGGGGGCGGGTGCCGGTGAGCAGATGGAGTACGTGCGGCGGATCTCCGTGCCGTCGAGCGTGCGGCGCAGTGCCAGGTGCTGGCCGGCCGCGTGCCGGTAGTCCTCGCGCAGTTCCGCGGGCACCGCGAACGTCAGGGCCACGGAGTCGTCGGTGATCCGGTCGACCGCGGCCACCGTGAGCGGGTGGAAGCGGGCCATCACAGCTCCTTGAAGTGGTCGAACGGTTCGCGGCAGGACAGGCAGCGGCGCAGCGCCTTGCACGCGGTGGAGGAGAAGCGGCTGAGCAGTTCGGTCTCGGCCGATCCGCAGGAGGGGCAGCGGACGGGCTCGAGTTCCGGGCCGTCCGTCGCCGTCCGTGTCGGCCCGAGGTCGAGGGAGACCGGGCCCGCGGGACGGTTGCCGCGCGGGGGCGCTATCCCGAATTCCCGCAGCTTGCGGCGGCCTTCGTCCGAGATGTCGTCCGTCGACCAGGCCGGGCTGAGCACCGTGACCACGGACACCTCGCGCACGCCGTGCTCGTGCAGCACCCGTTCGATGTCCATGGACATGGCCTCGACCGCCGGGCAGCCGGTGTAGGTCGGGGTCAGTTCGACCTCGACGCTGTCCTCGGCCCGGACGTGGACGGCGCGCAGCACGCCTAGGTCCTCCAGCGTGAGGACGGGCAGTTCGGGATCGAGCACCGAGCCGGCCAGCCGGCGCAGCTCCTCCTCCAGGGCGGTGGCCGTCACCACGACGCCCCCGGGTGGCTGCGGTGCAGGTGCTGCATCTCCGCGAGCATCCGGCCGAAGGACTCGGTGTGCAGGCCCTGACGTCCCGCCCCGGCCGTCCACGCGCCGGTCCGCGGCCCTTCGGGGACGGTCAGAGTGGCGCGGCGCAGGACGTCGCCGACGGACTCCAGCCAGGCGGTCTGCATGGCGTCCCAGTCGACGTCGACTCCGTCGAGCGGCTGGAACATCTCGCCGGTGAAGCGCCACAGGGCCTGGACCGCGACGTTCATGCGGGCACGGCTCTCGTCCGTGCCGTCGCCGAGGCGCAGCGTCCACTGCTCGGCGTGGTCCTGGTGGTAGGCGACCTCCTTGACGGCCTTGGCCGCGAGGGGGGCGAACTCGCCGTCCCCGGAGGCCAGGTGCGCGTAGAGAAGCCGCTGGTAGGTCGAGAAGTAGAGCTGCCGGGCGATGGTGTGCGCGAAGTCGCCGTTCGGCTGCTCCACGAGCTGGAGGTTGCGGAAGGCGCGCTCCTCGCGGAGATACGCCAGCTCGTCCTCGTCGCCGGCCATCGACAGCAAAACCCGGGCCTGGCCGAGGAGGTCCAGCGCGATGTTGGCCAGGGCCACTTCCTCTTCGAGGACGGGCGCGTGGCCGGCCCACTCCCCCAGCCGGTGCGAGAGCACGAGGGCATCGTCGCCGAGGGCCAGGGCGGCCGCGGTGTTCACGGTGAGCGTCACAGGTGCTTCACCCCTTCCGGGATCTCGTAGAACGTCGGGTGCCGGTAGGGCTTGTCGGCGGCCGGCTCGAAGAACGGGTCCTTCTCGTCGGGCGAGGACGCGGTGATCGCCGCCGAGGGAACGACCCAGATCGAGACGCCCTCGCCGCGGCGGGTGTACAGGTCGCGGGCGTTGCGCAGCGCCAGCTCGGCGTCCGGCGCGTGCAGGCTGCCGGCGTGGGTGTGCGACAGTCCGCGGCGCGAGCGCACGAAGACCTCCCACAGCGGCCAGTCGGTGTTCGTCATGCTCGGGTCGCTCCTGTCTCACCGGTCGTGCTCGTCGTGCCGACGGCCGGGCTCGTGTGCTTGTCCGCGTACGCCGCGGCCGCCTCCCGGACCCACGCGCCCTCTTCGTGGGCGCGTCGGCGCTGGGTGATCCGCTGGTCGTTGCACGGGCCGTTGCCCTTGAGGACGTCCCAGAACTCCGTCCAGTCGATGGCGCCGAAGTCGTGGTGGCCGCGCTCCTCGTTCCAGACGAGGTCGGGGTCGGGCAGGGTCAGGCCGAGCGATTCGGCCTGGGGGACGGCGATGTCGACGAAACGCTGGCGCAGTTCGTCGTTCGAGTGGCGCTTGATCTTCCAGGCCATCGACTGGGCGGAGTGCGAGGACTCGTCGTCGGGCGGGCCGAACATCATCAGGGAGGGCCACCACCAGCGGTCGACGGCGTCCTGCGCCATCGCGTGCTGTTCGGGGGTGCCCTGGCTCAGGGCCAGCAGCAGTTCGTACCCCTGGCGCTGGTGGAAGGACTCCTCCTTGCACACGCGGATCATGGCGCGCGCGTACGGGCCGTACGAGCAGCGGCACAGGGGGACCTGGTTGGTGATCGCCGCGCCGTCCACGAGCCAGCCGATGGCGCCGACGTCCGCCCAGGTCAGCGTCGGGTAGTTGAAGATCGACGAGTACTTCTGGCGGCCGGAGTGCAGCTTGTCCAGCAGTTCGTCGCGGCCGACGCCGAGCGTCTCGGCCGCGCTGTACAGATACAGCCCGTGTCCCGCCTCGTCCTGGACCTTCGCCATCAGGATCGCCTTGCGCCGCAGCGAGGGCGCGCGCGTGATCCAGTTGGCCTCCGGCTGCATGCCGATGATCTCGGAGTGGGCGTGCTGCGCGATCTGGCGGACCAGGGTCGAGCGGTAGGCGTCGGGCATCCAGTCCCGCGGCTCGATGCGTTCGTCGGCCGCCACCGCGGCGTCGAAGACGACCTCGTAAGCCGCCGTGCGCGCCGCTTCGTCGGCGGCTTCGTCCGCCTGTGTGCGGGCCGTGTGGTGCGCTGATGCTGTCGCCATGCGGTCCCCCTCGACCTCTCGCTCCCGACCGACCGATCGTTCGGTCCATTCGCAACAATGGTCGGTCGAGCGCCGTACGGTGTCAACCGCTGTGGATAACCTCGTGCGCGTCGGCGTGCCGCCCCGGCGCCCGGGGCTGTGCCGGACGGTGGGCTCCGACTACGGTTCGGCTGCGATCGTCGTGGCGCGGCACGACGTGGCGGTACGGTTCCCGCAGTCCGAAGGCCGGCAGACGGATCCGGGATCGTGAATCGGGGCGGGATGGACGCGAGGAACGAGGGCTCGAAGCGGGAGCCGGGTTCGGTCGCGCCCGAGGGCGCCGGTCCCGGCGCCGCGACCGGCGGCGCGCTCGGTGCCACGGACGGTCCGCCGCTGCCCGGCCCGCGGCCGGCCGACGAGGCGGTCACCGGTGGGCCGCCCTCCGCCGACGCGCCTTCCGCCGACGCACAGCCCGGCGGCCCGCGAACCGGCGCTCCGCGGCCCAGCGCTCCGCGAACCGGCGCACCGCCGGCCGCGGACGAGGCTTCCGAGCCGGCGGGAGAAGAGGAACCAGAGAGCACCGTCCCCGAGGCATCCGCAGGTCTCGCGGATCCCGTGCCGACGACCGCCGCAGCTCTGGACCTCGCGCCGAACCCGGACCCGGACCCGGATTCAGGCCCCCGACCGGCCCAGGACCCGGGATCAGGCCCTCAACCGTCCCCGGACCCGGGTCCAGCCCCCGAACCGGCCCCCGCCCCGCTGCCCGAGCCCGGAACCGGTGCTCCCGCCGGTCTCGCGGCCCTGCCCCTGCGCTACCAGCTCGCCGCCGCCTTCGCCCTGGCCCTCGTCGCCGTCGTGGCCTGTGTGCACCTCGGCATGGTGTTCCTGCATGTAGCTCCCTCGAACACGGTGACCAAACAGCACGGCCGCGCGATCGACGACTGGATCTACCCCGAGTTCGAGCAGAACTGGAAGCTCTTCGCTCCCAACCCGCTGCAGCAGGACATCGCGGTCCAGGTCCGCGCCGAGGTGCGCCTGGCGGACGGCACCAGCCGGGAGACCGGCTGGTACGACCTGTCCGCGCTCGACGGCCGGGCCATCGACCGGAATCCGCTGCCGAGCCACACCCAGCAGAACGAACTGAGGCGGGCCTGGGACTTCTACCTCGGTACGCACGACGGCGAGAACCGTCCCGTGGGCCTGCGCGGCGACCTGTCGGAGAGCTATCTGCGCCGCATCGGCGTCCTGCGGCTCGACCGCGAGCACGCGGGCGGCGAGGGCGCACACGTCGAGCGGGTCCAGTTCCGCTCGCTGACCACCGACGTCCCGCCGCCGCGGTGGAGCGACGAGAAGGTGTCCGACCGGCCCGTCGTCCGTGAGCTGCCCTGGTGGGCCGTTCCCGCGGGCGAGCGCGGGGACGGGCCGACGGAGGCGAGCGCCCGATGACCCGATTCGCTTCCACGGCCGCGCGGGGCATCGCCAAGGTCACCGAGTCCGCTCTCGGCCCGTACCAGAGCGCGGTGATCCGGATCGGCTTCGCCGCCACCTGGCTGCTGTTCCTGCTGCGCGAGTTCCCCCACCGTCAGGAGATGTACGGGCCCGACTCGCCCTGGAGCTGGGATCTGGCCCGGCAGCTCGTCGAGGGGAACCACGCCTTCACGGTCCTGATGTGGTCCCGCGGCCAGATCTGGTTCGAGACCGTCTACGCCCTCGCCGTCCTGTCCAGTGCCCTGCTCCTGGTGGGGTGGCGGACCCGCGCGACCTCCGTGGTCTTCATGATCGGCGTGCTGTCCCTGCAGAACCGCAGCATCTTCATCGGGGACGGCGGGGACAACGTCCTGCACCTGATGGCCATCTATCTGGTGTTCGTGCGCTGCGCCCAGGTGTGGTCACTCGACGCGCGCCGGGACCGGCGCGAACGTGCCTCACGCGCGCGGGGTGAGCGGACCGGACCCGACCGGGCCGGCCCCGTGCTGTGGGCGGTGCTGGGCATCGCGCTGGCGGTGGCGACCGGCGCGGGACGCGTGGACGGGGGCTTCCTGGGCGGCTGGCTCACGGTCCTGTGGGGGCTGTGGGCGGTGCAGGGCCTGTGGTGGGCCGTCGGCCGATTCGCCCGCACCGCGGAGCCGCGCATCCTGCTGGACGTCGTCGCCAACCTCGTGCACAACGCGGCCCTGATGATCATCATGGCCGAGGCGTGCCTGATCTACGCGACCGCCGGCTGGTACAAGATCCAGGGTTCGCGCTGGCAGGACGGCACGGCCGTCTACTACCCGCTCCACCTGGAGTCCTTCTCCCCGTGGCCGGCTCTGTCCGACCTGATGTCCGCGCACGGCACGATCGTGATGCTGGTGACGTACGGGACGGTCCTCGTCCAGGTCGCCTTCCCCTTCACCCTGTTCAACCGGCGGGTCAAGAACGTCCTGCTCGCGGCCATGATGACCGAGCACGCCGTGATCGCGGTGGTCCTCGGGCTGCCGTTCTTCTCGCTCGCGATGATCGCCGCGGACTCGGTGTTCCTGCCGACGTCGTTCCTGCACCGGCTCGGCGGACAGGCCGCACGCGTGCGTGACCGGCTCCTTCCCGGCGGCGGCCGGGCGGTTCCGGGCCCCCGGGAGCCCGCAGCGGGCGTTCGGGAGGAGCCCGAGCACCCGCACGTAGGCTTCACCGCATGAACGACCCGGTACGTGTGTGGCGCCAGCTCTCCGACGACTCCGTCCTGCTCGACGGCTTCCACGCCCTCAAGCACGCGGTGCGTTTCGGGGCGCGCGTCCCGGTCGCCGTCACGACCGGCCGGGCCGCCGTCCTGGAACTGGCCGAGGAACTCGCCCCGGACGTCCGCGCAACCCTCGACGAGCTGCTGACCGAGGTCCCGGAGACGGTGTTCGCGTCCCTCGTGACGCGTCCGCATCCCACGTCCGTGGCGGCTCTCGCCGTACGTCCCTCCCGCGCCGCCAACCTGGAGACGCTGGCCCGGGCGCCGCGCACCGCGCCCGTGGTCGTCCTGGAGGATCCGCGCAACCTCGGCAACGCCGGCGCGGTGATCCGGCTCGCGGCCGGCTTCGGGGCGACCGGTGTGGTCACGACGGGCACGCTCGACCCCTGGCACCCCACGGTCGTACGCGGCGGAGCGGGGCTGCACTTCGCGACCGCCGTGGAACGCCTGACGGTGGACGAGCTGCCGGCGGGCCCGCTGTTCGCGCTGGACCCCGAGGGCGAGGACATCCGGGGGACGAAGCTCCCCGACGACGCCCTGCTCGCCTTCGGCTCGGAGCGCAGCGGGCTGTCCGCCGAACTGCGCTCCCGCGCCGACCATCTGGTCTCGCTGCCGATGCGCCCCCAGGTCTCCAGCTACAACCTCGCCACCAGCGTGGCCATGACGCTGTTCCACTGGAGCGCCACGGGGGACGCAACGGCTTAGGGCCTGCCTGACAACTCCCGTCCGCCCGGCGGGCGACGACGCGAGTTGTCGGACAGGCCCCTGGACGCTCGACGGCGTCGGGCTCACGCCTCCCGGCGTACCTCGATCACCCGGAAGCGGTTCGCCACGAACGCACCGTCGCACAGCGCCGCGTTGGCCGCGCCGTTGCCGCCGGAGCCGTGGAAGTCCGAGAACGCGGCGGTCTGGTTGACGTAGACCCCGCCGGTGAGGTTCAGGGAGAGCTGGGCGCACTCCTCCAGGCAGGCCTCCTGCACCTCGCGCTCGAACGCCTCGTCGGTCGTGTAGGCCCCGACGGTCATCGCGCCCTTGTCCCGAGTGGTGCGCCGCAGCAGTTCCACGGCGTCGGCGGCCGAGTCGACCGCGACGGCGAAGGAGACCGGACCGAAGCACTCGCTCATGTAGGCGGCCTCGTCGTCACCGTCCGCGGCGTTCTCCCAGTACTTGCGCGCGCCGTCGAGCTTCACGATCAGCGGCGAGCGCACGACGGCGCCCGGGAACTCGGGGTTCTCGATCTGCCGTGAGGGCAGGGCGACTTCGCCGAGTCCGGCGGCGGCCTCCAGCCGGGCCTTGACGTCCGGGTTCACGATGGCGCCGAGCAGGGCGTTCGCACGGGCGTCGTCGCCGAGGAGCCCGCCGACCGACTTCGCGAGATCCGCGGTCACCTCGTCGTAGGACTTGTGGCCCTCGTCCGTGGAGATGCCCTCGCGCGGGATCAGCAGGTTCTGCGGGGTGGTGCACATCTGGCCGCTGTAGAGCGACAGGGAGAAGGCCAGGTTGGACAGCATCCCCTTGTAGTCGGCGGTCGACTCGACGATCACCGTGTTGACGCCGGCCTTCTCCGTGTAGACCTGCGCCTGGCGGGCGTTGGTCTCCAGCCAGTCGCCGAAGGCGGTGGAGCCGGTGTAGTCGACGATGCGGATCTCGGGGCGGGTGGCCAGCGTCTTCGCGATGCCCTCGCCGGGACGCTCGGCGGCCAGCGCCACCAGGTTCGGGTCGAAGCCCGCTTCGGCGAGCACCTCGCGGGCGACCTGCACGGTGAGCGCGAGCGGGAGCACCGCGCGCGGGTGGGGCTTGACCAGGACCGCGTTGCCCGTGGCCAGGGAGGCGAACAGGCCCGGGTAGCCGTTCCACGTCGGGAAGGTGTTGCAGCCGATCATCAGCGCGATGCCGCGCGGGACGGGCGTGAACTGCTTGGTGAGCGCGAGCGGGTCGCGCTTGCCCTGGGGCTTGCTCCACTCCGCGGTGTCGGGGGTGCGGACCTGCTCCACATAGGCGTAGGCCACGGCCTCCAGGCCGCGGTCCTGGGCGTGCGGGCCGCCCGCCTGGAACGCCATCATGAAGGCCTGGCCGCTGGTGTGCATGACCGCGTGCGCGAACTCGTGGGTGCGGTCGCTGATCCGCTTGAGGATCTCCAGACAGACCGCGGCGCGGATCTCCGCGCCCGCGTCGCGCCAGGCGCGCTGTCCCGCGCGCATGGCGGGCAGCAGGACGTCGATGTCCGCGTGCGGGTACGTGACGCCCAGCTCGATGCCGTACGGGGAGACCTCGCCGCCGACCCAGTCGTCCGTGCCGGGCTGGCCGAGGTCGAGGCGGGTGCCGAGGAGGGCGTCGAAGGCGGCTTTGCCCTCGGCCATGCCCAGGCTGCCGTTCTCGCCGTACGCCTTGGGATGCTCGGGGTGCGGGGACCAGTACGCGCGGGTGCGGATCGCTTCCAGCGCCTGATCCAGGGTGGGCCGGTGCTGGGCGATCAACTGGTGCGCGGTGAGTTCGGCGGCCATCAAGGACCAACTCCTTGTCTCAAGAGCTCCTCGTCGAGCTCGCGAGCTGGGCAGGAATGGACAGTCAGGGTTAGAGTAACCGAACGATCGGTCGGGACAAGGGGGTCCGCCGCATCCGTGGAAAACGTCGTGCGGGAGGATCGCGCACATGACAGCACTCGACCTCAGCAGCCCCGTGGCAGTCGTCGGCACCGGCACCATGGGCCAGGGCATCGCCCAGGTCGCGCTGGTGGCGGGCCACCCCGTGTGGCTCCACGACGCCGTTCCCGGGCGTGCCGCGGCGGCGGCCGAAGCGATCGGCGCCCGTCTCGACCGGCTCGTCGCGAAGGACCGGCTCACCGGCGCCGACCGGGACGCCGCGCGTGCCCGGCTCCGGCCGGCCGAGAGCCTCACCGACCTCGGTGACTGCGCGCTCGTCGTCGAGGCGGTGCTCGAACAACTCGACGTCAAGCAGCAGCTGTTCGGGGAGCTGGAGGACGTCGTCGGCGATGACTGCCTGCTGGCCACCAACACCTCCTCGCTGTCCGTCACGGCCATCGGCGGCGCGCTGCGCAACCCGGGCCGCTTCCTCGGGCTGCACTTCTTCAACCCGGCGCCGCTGCTGCCCCTCGTGGAGGTCGTCTCCGGATTCGCGACCGACGTCACGTCGGCCACGCGCGCGTACGAGACCGCCCGCTCCTGGGGCAAGACGCCCGTCGCCTGCGCGGACACGCCCGGATTCATCGTCAACCGCATCGCGCGGCCCTTCTACGCCGAGGCCTTCGCGGTCCACGAGTCCCAGGCGGCCGACCCCGCCACCATCGACGCGGTGCTGCGCGAGTCCGGCGGTTTCCGGATGGGAGCCTTCGAGCTCACCGACCTGATCGGCCAGGACGTCAACGAATCCGTCACCCACTCCGTGTGGCGGTCCTTCTTCCAGGACGTGCGCTTCACACCGTCGCTGGCCCAGCGGAGGCTCGTCGAGTCGGGCCGCCTCGGCCGCAAGACGGGCCACGGCTGGTACGACTACGGGGACGGCGCCGAGCCCGCCGAGCCGCACACGGCGGAGAAGGCGCAGCCGCCCGCGTACGTCGTCGCCGAGGGCGACCTCGGCCCGGCCGCCGACGTCCTCGCCCTGATCCGCGAGGCCGGCATCCAGGTCCGTGAGGACGAGGAGGACCACGGCACCCGCCTGGTGCTGCCGAGCGGCGGCCAGCTGGTCCTGGCCGACGGCCAGACCTCGGTCGAGTTCCGTGACGTCGTGTACTTCGACCTCGCCCTCGACTACCGCAAGGCCACCCGGATCGCCCTGTCGGCCTCCCAGGACACCGCTCCACAGACCCTCTCCGAGGCCATCGGACTCTTCCAGGCGCTGGGCAAGGACGTCAGCGTGATCGGGGACTGCCCCGGCATGATCGTCGCCCGCACGGTGGCCCGGATCGTCGACCTCGCCCACGACGCGGTCGCCAAGGGCGTCGCCACCGAGGAGGACATCGACACCGCGATGCGTCTCGGCGTCAACTACCCCCTCGGCCCCTTCGAGTGGAGCCGCAGGCTCGGCGCCTCCTGGTCGTACGACGTCCTGGACGAACTGCACGTGCGCGACTCCTCAGGGCGCTACGCCCCGTCGCTGGCGCTCTACCGCCACGCGTACGCCAACGAGAAGCGGGAGGGCGACCGGTGACGACCGCCAAGCGGGACACCTACACGCCCGAGACCCTGCTCTCCGTCGCCGTCCAGGTCTTCAACGACCGCGGCTACGACGGCACCTCCATGGAGCACCTCTCCCGGGCGGCCGGCATCTCCAAGTCCTCGATCTACCACCACGTCGCGGGCAAGGAGGAGCTGCTGCGGCGCGCGGTGAGCCGGGCCCTGGACGGCCTGTTCGCGATCCTCGACGAGGAGCACGCGCGCGTGGGACGCGCCGTGGAGCGCCTGGAGTACGTGGTGCGGCGCATGGTCGAGGTGCTGACCTCCGAGCTGCCGTACGTGACGCTGCTCCTGCGGGTGCGCGGCAACACGGACACCGAACGGTGGGCCCTGGAGCGGCGCCGGGACTTCGACCACCGGGTCGCCGAACTCCTGAAGGCCGCTGCCGCCGACGGGGACGTCCGCGGTGACGTCGAGGTCCGGCTCGCGACCCGGCTGGTCTTCGGGATGATCAACTCGCTCGTGGAGTGGTACCGCCCCGACGCCCGGGGCATGGGCGCGCGGGAGGTGGCCGACGCCGTGGTGGTGCTGGTCTTCGGAGGCCTCCGCCGAGAGTCCTGAGGCCGGGCCCTGGCCGGCCGCCGGGCCCGGCCTCAGCTGGGCCTGGCCGGCTTCCCGCGGCTTCGGTCCTCGGCGGGCCCTGGCCTGCTGCCCCGCGACCTCAGCCCTCCGGTTCCAGGTCCTCCTCCTCGAAGACCAGCAGCGTCCTGCTGCTGAGCACCTCGGGGATGGCCTGGAGCCGGGTGAGCACCAGTTCGCGCAGGGCCCGGTTGTCCGGCGTGTGCACCAGGAGGAGCACGTCGAAGTCGCCGCCCACCAGGGCGATGTGCGAGGCGCCGGGCAGCACCCTCAGCCGCTCCCGCACCGTGCGCCAGGAGTTCTGCACGATCTTGAGGGTGATGTACGCCGAGGTGCCCTGCCCCGCGCGCTCGTGGTCGACACGCGCCCCGAAACCTCGGATCACGCCGTCCTCGATGAGACGGTTGATCCGCGCGTAGGCGTTGGCCCGCGAGACGTGGACCCGCTCGGCCACGGAGCGTATGGAGGCCCGGCCGTCCGCCTGCAGCATGTGCAGGATGTCCTGATCGATCGCGTCGAGCGGACGGGCGGGCGGCACGGCCGGCGCGGAGGGCACGGAGGATCCGGCCTCCGGCGGCTCGGCCATTTGTTCAGGTGCCATGTCCCCCCGCCTCCCTACCATGGACGTACTGCATCCATCTCAGGCTGCGCAGAACCGTTTGTCCACAGCCTGGCGGCGCCTGTAGCCAAAATGTGCCGACGACCGAACAATCGGTAGGTGAGGCGCATCACACCCGTGATGCGTCCGAAGCCGCTCCCACGAGGAGGTGCCGTCATGACGGTCATGGAGCAGCGAGGGGCCTACCGGCCCACGCCGCCGCCCGCCTGGCAGCCCCGCACCGACCCTGCGCCGCTGCTGCCCGACGCGCTGCCCCACCGCGTCCTCGGCACCGACGCCGCCGCCAAGGTCGACCCGGCCCTGCTGCGCCGCCTGCACTCGGAACTGGTGCGCGGCCGCCGGTACAACGTCCAGGCCACCGCCCTCACCAAGCAGGGCCGTCTCGCGGTGTACCCGTCCAGCACCGGGCAGGAGGCCTGCGAGGTCGCGGCCGCGCTCGTGCTGGAGGATCGTGACTGGCTCTTCCCGAGCTACCGCGACACCCTCGCCGCCGTCGCGCGCGGTCTCGACCCGGTCCAGGCCCTCACGCTCCTGCGAGGCGACTGGCACACCGGCTACGACCCGCACGAGCACCGGATCGCGCCCCTGTGCACCCCGCTGGCCACCCAGCTCCCGCACGCCGTGGGCCTCGCCCACGCCGCCCGCCTCAAGGGCGACGACGTGGTCGCGCTCGCCCTGGTCGGCGACGGCGGCACCAGCGAGGGCGACTTCCACGAGGCGCTGAACTTCGCCGCCGTGTGGCAGGCGCCCGTCGTCTTCCTCGTGCAGAACAACGGCTTCGCCATCTCCGTCCCGCTCGCCAAGCAGACCGCCGCCCCGTCGCTGGCCCACAAGGCCGTCGGCTACGGGATGCCGGGCCGCCTGGTCGACGGCAACGACGCGGTGGCCGTGCACCAGGTCCTGAGCGAGGCCATCGCGCACGCCCGCGCCGGCGGCGGCCCGACCCTCGTCGAGGCCGTGACGTACCGCATCGACGCCCACACCAACGCCGACGACGCCACCCGCTACCGGGGCGACGCCGAGGTCGAGACCTGGCGCGGCCACGACCCCGTCACGCTGGTGGAGCGCGAGCTGACCGAGCGCGGTCTGCTCGACGAGGCCGCTCTACAGGCCGTGCGCGACGACGCCGAGGCGATGGCCGCGGACCTGCGCGAGCGCATGAACCAGGACCCGGTGCTCGACCCCATGGACCTGTTCGCCCATGTGTATGCCCAGCCCACTACTCAACTGCTTGAGCAGGAGAGCCAGTTGAGAGCGGAGCTGGACGCCGAGGCGGACGGCACGCTCGGAGCGGGCCCGCACGGCCCGGAAGGAGCCGGGCGATGACCACGGTTGCCCTCAAACCGGCCACCATGGCGCAGGCCCTCGGACGGGCCCTGCGCGACGCCATGGCCGCCGACCCCTCCGTCCACGTGATGGGCGAGGACGTCGGCACGCTCGGCGGTGTCTTCCGGGTCACCGACGGGCTCGCCAAGGAGTTCGGCGACGACCGCTGCACGGACACCCCGCTCGCCGAGGCGGGCATCCTCGGCGCGGCGGTCGGCATGGCCATGTACGGCCTGCGGCCGGTCGTGGAGATGCAGTTCGACGCGTTCGCCTACCCGGCGTTCGAGCAGCTCCTCTCGCACGTGGCGAAGATGCGCAACCGCACCCGCGGCGCCATGCCCCTGCCCATCACGATCCGCGTCCCCTACGGCGGCGGCATCGGCGGCGTCGAGCACCACAGCGACTCCTCCGAGGCGTACTACATGGCGACCCCGGGCCTGCACGTCGTCATGCCCGCGACCGTCTCCGACGCGTACGGAATGCTGCGGGAGGCCATCGCCTCGGACGACCCGGTGGTCTTCCTGGAGCCCAAGCGGCTGTACTGGTCGAAGGACTCGTGGAACCCGGACGAGCCGGAGGCCGTCGAGCCGATCGGCCGCGCGGTGGTGCGGCGCGAGGGCCGCAGCGCCACGCTGATCACGTACGGGCCGTCGGTGCCCGTCTGCCTCGAAGCCGCCGAGGCGGCGCGGGCCGAGGGCTGGGACCTCGAGGTCGTCGACCTGCGCTCGCTGGTGCCCTTCGACGACGAGACGGTCGCGGCCTCGGTGCGGCGGACCGGACGCGCGGTCGTCGTGCACGAGTCGACCGGGTTCGGCGGACCGGGCGGGGAGATCGCGGCCCGCGTCACGGAGCGCTGTTTCCACCACCTGGAGGCGCCGGTTCTGCGCGTCGCCGGTTTCGACATCCCGTATCCGCCGCCCATGCTGGAGAGGCACCACCTGCCCGGCGTCGACCGGATCCTGGACGCCGTGGGACGTCTGCAATGGGAGGCACAGAGCTGATGGCACAGGTGCTGGAGTTCAAGCTCCCCGACCTCGGGGAGGGACTGACCGAGGCGGAGATCGTCCGCTGGCTGGTGGAGGTCGGTGACGTCGTCGCCGTCGACCAGCTCGTCGTCGAGGTCGAGACGGCCAAGGCGATGGTCGAGGTCCCCTGCCCCTACGGCGGTGTGGTCACCGCCCGCTTCGGCGAGGAGGGCACGGAAATGCCCGTCGGGGCACCGCTGCTGACCGTCGCCGTGGGCGCCCCGGCCGGGGGCGAGGGCGCCGGGACCGCCGCGGACGAACGGAGCGACGAGGGCTCCGGGAACGTACTGGTGGGGTACGGCACGGGAGCGCCCCCGGCGCGGCGCCGGAGGGTGCGGCCCGCGGGCGGCGTCCCGGCCGCCGGGCCCTCCCGCGCGCCGTCCACCGCGGGCTCGGGCACCTCGCCCGTGCCACCCGCGCCGAGTCGCCCCGAGCCGGTCGCCGCCGCGTCGTCGGCCACGGCGGGCGTTTCGGGGACCCCCCGCAACGGCGTCGCCCCGGCGCGTGGCGACGGGCCCGTGCCCGTCATCTCGCCCCTGGTGCGACGGCTCGCCCGGGAGAACGGTGTGGACCTGCGCGAGCTGGAGGGCTCCGGTCCCGAAGGGCTCATCCTGCGGGCCGACGTCGAGTACGCGCTGCGCGCGGCGGCCACCGGCAGGCTCCGGCCGTCCGGCACCGCGGCGCCTCAGTACGCCCCGGCCGCCGGATCCGGCGCGCCCGCGTACGACGACCGGGCCGAGCCGATGACCTCGTACGCGGACATCACCTCGGTCGTGCCCGGCGCGGCGGGTGTCTCCCGGGGCTCGGCCCCGCAGGGCGTGCGCGTCCCCCTCAAGGGGGTGCGCGGTGCCGTCGCCGACAAGCTCTCGCGCAGCCGGCGCGAGATCCCCGACGCGACCTGCTGGGTGGACGCCGACGCCACCGAGCTGATGCAGGCACGCAGGGCGATGAACGCGGCCGGGGGTCCGAAGATCTCCCTGCTGGCACTCCTCGCCCGGATCTGCACCGCGGCGCTGGCCCGTTTCCCCGAGCTGAACTCGACGGTCGACCTGGACGCCCGGGAGATCGTCCGGCTCGAGCAGGTGCACCTGGGCTTCGCGGCCCAGACCGAGCGCGGACTCGTGGTCCCCGTCGTGCGGGACGCGCACGTCCGGGACGCGGAGAGTCTGAGCGCGGAGTTCGGGCGGCTGACCGAGTCGGCCCGGACCGGGACACTCACGCCCGCGGACCTCACGGGCGGCACGTTCACGCTGAACAACTACGGCGTGTTCGGTGTCGACGGCTCCACGCCGATCATCAACCACCCCGAGGCCGCGATGCTCGGCGTCGGACGCATCATCCCCAAGCCCTGGGTCCACCAGGGCGAGTTGGCGGTGCGTCAGGTCGTCCAGCTCTCGCTCACCTTCGACCACCGGGTCTGCGACGGCGGTACGGCGGGCGGTTTCCTGCGGTATGTGGCGGACTGCGTGGAGCAGCCGGCGGTGCTGCTGCGGACGCTGTAGGACCCGGGGCCCGGCTCCCCGGGCCCCTGCCGTGCCCCGAGGGTGGCGCCGATCTCCTCGGCGCCCATACTCGGGGCATGACCGCGTACGAGCCCGAGGGCGCGACCGGGGGGCCGGGCGGCCGTGACTCCCGGGGCACCGCCGGTGCCGGCGCCGGGCACACCGACTCCGGGTACGACGCCGTCGTGCTCGCGGGCGGCGCCGCCCGTCGGCTCGGCGGCGAGGACAAGCCCGGTGTACGGGTGGGCGGACGGACGCTGCTGGACCGTGTGCTGGCCGCGTGTGCCGACGCCGGTCGGACGGTGGTCGTGGCCGAACCGAGGGCCACCGCACGCCCCGTGGAGTGGGCCCGCGAGGACCCTCCGGGCGGGGGACCGGTCGCCGCGCTGGACGCGGGGCTGCGCCGCACCGCGGCACCGTACGTGCTCGTGCTCTCGGCCGATCTGCCGTTCCTGGAGGAGAAGACGGTCCAGCGCCTGCTGGACACCCTCCGAACCGGCCCCCACACGACCCCACCCGCACCGGACGCCCCCGAGCGTGGCTCCGAGGTCCGGGCGCCCCACGACGAGCACCACACCGGCTCCCAGGCCCAGGACACCGTCCCCGGTGGGCACCGCACCGGCCCTGAGGGCCAGAGAGCCACCGCCCCCGGCGGGCATCACACCGCCCCTGACGAGCCGGCCGCCCGCCCCGGCGGGCAGGATGCCGCCTCCGGAGGCCGGGATCTTCGCGCCGAGGGCGGAGGCACTCACCCCGGTCGGCAGAACGCCGGCCCCGCTGACGGGCAGGACGCCGCCTCCGGAGGCCGGGATCTTCGCGCCGAGGGCGGAGGTGCCCGGCCCGGTGGGCAGGACGCCGGTCTGGTCGGCGAGGACCCCCGCGCCGAGGGCAGAAGCACCCGCCCCGCCCGCCACGACGCCCGCCCCGAGGCCGGCGGGGCTCACCCCGGTCCAGCAACCGCTCGCCCCGACGGAGTCCTCCTCACCGACCCGGGTGGGCGGGATCAGCCGCTGGTGGCCGTCTATCGCGCGGACGCGCTGCGCCGCGAGCTCGACGGGCTCTCCGCCGCGCACGGAGGGCTCTCCGGGCTGCCGCTGCGACGTGTCGTCGCCGCACTCGACCTCACTCGCATCACCGACCCCGTCGCGTCCTTCGACTGCGACACCTGGGACGACATCGCCGCCGCTCGAGCACGCATCAGGGAGCATGGGCACGTGCTGGATGAATGGATTTCCGCAGTCAAGGACGAGCTGGGCATCGACCTGGACGTCGACACCGGCGTTCTGCTCGACCTGGCCCGCGACGCCGCGCACGGCGTCGCCAGGCCGGCCGCGCCGCTGACCACGTTCCTCGTCGGTTACGCCGCCGCGCGGGCGGGCGGAGGACCGGAGGCGGTCGCCGAGGCCGCCCGCAAGGCCGCCGCGCTCGCGCTGCGCTGGGCCGACGAGGACACCCCCGAGGCCCGGCCGGACGCCCCGGCGTCCGCCACCCCCGCCCCGCCCGCCGCCGAGCCGGACGCCGGATGACCGCCGCCCGCTCCACCCGGGACAGCCGCGAGGGCCAGGACGCCGACGACTTCGACGTCGAGGAGGCGCTCGCCCTGGTCAAGGGCACGAGCAGCCGCGGTGCCGGTGAGCCTGGTCGGGCGGAGCGTGCCGTCCCGGGTCCCCAGGGACCCGACTCCCCGGTCCCGGCGCCCGGAGCCCGGGACGGAGGCAAGGACGAGCACGCCCGCCACCGGTCCACCCCCTGGCCGGAGGCCCGGTCCGTCGCCGAGCGGGCCGCCCGCTCGCTGCCCCGCCGGGTGCCCGTCCCGGTCCCCCTCGACGCCGCCCTCGGCCTCGTCCTCGCCGCCCCCCTGACAGCCCTCACCGACCTGCCCTCCTTCGACACCTCCGCCATGGACGGCTGGGCGGTCGCCGGACCGGGGCCCTGGGAGGTGCGGGAGGACGGAGTGCTCGCCGGGCACGCGGAGCCGGAACGGCTCGGCGACGGCGAGGCGGTCCGGATCGCCACCGGGGCACGGGTCCCGCGCGACGCCACCGCCGTCCTGCGCAGCGAGCACGGCCGCCTCGACGACAAGGGAAGGCTGCACGCAGGCGTCCCGCAGACGCCCGGCTCCGGCCGTCCACGGGGCGTCCTGGCACTGGCCCACGGGCAGGACATCCGCCCGCGCGGCCAGGAATGCCGCAGCGGCGACCAACTGCTGCCGGTCGGAGCGCTGGTCACCCCCGCCGTGCTGGGCCTCGCGGCCGCCGCCGGGTACGACACGCTGGCCGTCGTCCCCCGGCCGCGCGCCGAGGTGCTCGTCCTGGGCGACGAGCTGCTCACCGAGGGACTGCCCCGGGAGGGGCTCATCCGGGACGCGCTCGGCCCCATGCTGCCGCCGTGGCTCCGGGCGCTCGGCGCCGAGGTCGTCGCGGTACGCCGGCTCGGTGACGACGCCAAGGCGCTGCACAAGGCGATCACCGGTTCTCGCGCCGATCTGATCGTCACCACCGGCGGCACGGCGGGTGGCCCCGTCGACCATGTCCACCCCACGCTGCGCCGGATCGGCGCCGAGCTGTTGGTGGACGGCGTCAAGGTGCGGCCGGGACACCCGATGCTGCTGGCCCGTACCCAGGAGAACCAGCATCTCGTCGGCCTGCCCGGCAACCCCCTCGCCGCCGTCTCGGGCCTGCTCACGCTGGCCGAGCCGCTGCTGCGCACCCTGGCCGGGCGCACGGCCCCGGAGCCGTACACGCTGCCGCTCGGTGAGGCCGTGCAGGGGCATCCGTATGACACCCGGCTCATCCCCGTCTCGCTGCGAGGCGAGCGGGCCGTACCGCTGCACTACAACGGTCCGGCCATGCTGCGGGGCATTGCGGCCTCGGACGCGCTCGCGGTCGTGCCGCCCGGCGGTGCACGGGCCGGGCAGGAGCTGGAACTCATCGACCTACCGTGGGCCGTCACGGGGATCGACGCGTGCTTCTGAGCCGGACGAGAACGCGAACGGCATGAATCCGATCGGGGAGTGTTTCACGTGAAACTTCCGGGCGACGACACGATCGCCCGCCAGGCGGACGAGCACCTGGTGACCTACCAGGTGAAGCTGCCGCAGAAGGTGGTGCAGCGCCCGCTCCGTCAGGTGGCGAAGCGGCTCGCGATGGCGTTGCTGCTGCTGGTGCTCACGGCGCTCATCGTCTGGGTCGACCGCGACGGCTACACCGACAACTCCGACGGCAGCGTCGACATGCTCGACGCCTTCTACTACGCGACGGTCACCCTCTCCACCACCGGATACGGCGACATCACCCCGACCAGTGACCTCGCCCGGCTCGTCAACATCCTGGTCATCACTCCCCTGCGGGTGCTGTTCCTGATCATCCTGGTCGGCACCACGCTGGAGGTCCTCACGGAACGCACCCGGGAGGAGTGGCGATTGAACCGCTGGAGGGCGGCCTTGAGGGATCACACCGTCGTTGTCGGGTTCGGGACCAAGGGGCGGTCGGCCATCGAGACCGTCTGCGCGACCGGGCTCAAGAAGGAGCAGGTCGTGGTCGTCGACCCGAGTCCCCGGGTCGTCGATGCGGCGGCGGCCGAGGGCTACGCGGGGGTCATCGGGGACGCCACGCGCAGCGACGTGCTGATGCGGGCCGAGCTCCACAAGGCCCGGCAGATCATCATCGCCACCCAGCGGGACGACACCGCGGTGCTCGTCACCCTGACGGCGCGGCAGCTCAACCGCGGGGCGAAGATCGTCGCCGCCGTCCGGGAGGAGGAGAACGCGCCGTTGCTGCGGCAGTCCGGCGCCGACGCGGTGATCACCAGCGCCAGCGCGGCCGGCCGGCTCCTCGGGCTCTCGGTGCTCTCGCCCGCCGCGGGCAGGGTCATGGAGGACCTGATCCATCAGGGCACCGGGCTGGACATCGTGGAACGGCCCGTCACCAAGGCCGAGGTGGGCCTGGGCGCCCGCGAGACCACCGACCTGGTGGTCAGCGTCGTACGGGGGCACCGTGTGCTCGGATACGACGATCCGGACGTCGGCACACTGGAGTTGACGGACCGGCTGATCACGATCGCGCGGGTCTCCCGCGGCATCCGGCCGGTGCCGGGCATCCGGCCGCTGTCGCAGGAGTAGGAGTAGGAGTAGGCGGGGCCGGTCAGGAGTGGGCGGAGTCCGTCAGGAGTAGCGTCCCTCTCATGTACGCGATCACGATTCCTGAACCCGGTGGACCCGAGGCGCTGGTGTGGGACGAGGTCCCCGATCCGGTGCCGGCCGAGGGCGAAGTGCTGGTCGAGGTGGTGGCGAGCGCCGTCAACCGAGCCGATCTGCTGCAGCGCCAGGGCCTCTACAACCCGCCGTCCGGCGCCTCCCCCTATCCCGGACTCGAATGCTCGGGGCGCGTGGCCGCGGTCGGCCCGGGCGTCTTCGGCTGGGCCGTCGGCGACGAGGTGTGCGCGCTGCTCTCGGGCGGCGGATACGCCCAGAAGGTCGCCGTCCCGGCCGGGCAGCTGCTGCCCGTGCCGACGGGCCTGGACGTCCGCCAGGCGGCGGCGCTGCCCGAGGTGACCTGCACCGTCTGGTCGAACGTCTTCATGGTCGCCCATCTGCGCCCCGGCGAGACGCTGCTCGTCCACGGCGGCTCCAGCGGCATCGGGACCATGGCGATCCAGCTGGCGAAGGCCGTCGGCGCGAAGGTCGCGGTCACGGCGGGCACCAAGGAGAAGCTCGACTTCTGCGCCGAGCTGGGCGCGGACATCCTGATCAACTACCGCGAGCAGGACTTCGTCGAGGAGATCAAGCAGGCCACCGGCGGGGCGGGCCCCGACGTCATCCTCGACAACATGGGGGCCAAATACCTCGACCGCAACGTGCGCGCCCTCGCCGTCAACGGACGGCTCGCCATCATCGGCATGCAGGGCGGCATCAAGGCGGAGCTGAACATCGCCACCCTCCTGAACAAGCGCGCCGCCATCAGCGCGACGTCGCTGCGGGCCCGGCCGCTCGCCGAGAAGGCGGCGATCGTGGCGGCCGTGCGCGAGCACGTGTGGCCGCTGATCGACGCCGGTCATGTCCGCCCGGTCGTCGACCGTGAGCTGCCCATGAGCGACGCGGCGGGCGCGCACCGGGTGCTGGAGGAGAGCAGCCACATCGGGAAGGTCCTGCTGGTCGCCCCGTAGGCAGGGTCCGATGCCGGGACCGCCTCTGTCCCCCTGCGTCCGGGCCCGCCGCCCCGGGCCTGCCACGTCCGGGTGCAGCGCCCCGGGAAGCCGTTCCTGGGCGGGTCCGTCGCTCCGGACCCGCCCAGGCGGGTGCCCCGTGGCCGCTCAGCCCCGGCGTACCCGCACGCCCAGAAGTGCCAGGCCCAGGCCCAGGCCGATGAGGACCAGGCCGCTGCCCAGGGGCAGGATCGCCAGGTTCGCTCCGGGCGGGGAACCGGGGCCCACGACGCTCTGCTGGACCGGGGCCGCGTTCTCGGCCGAGGGCTCGGCCGTGACCGGGTCCGTGATCCCGGTGTCGGCAGCGGGGGCGGTGTCCTGGAGGTCGGGGCTCACGGCGGCGTCCGGGTCCTGGGCGGCGCTGTCCGTGGCGTCCGGCTCCGCCGTCCGGCCGGGCCGCTCGCGTCCCTCACCCGCGATGCTGCCCGCGCGGGAGGGGTCGTCCGCCGTGGGGGTGGGCCGCGCGGGGTCGGAGGCGCTGGGGCCGGGCGCGCCCGGGCTGCTGGACCCATGGCCGCCGGACCCCGGGGCACCGGACCCCCGGCCGGACGGAGCGGGTGAGCCGGTCCCGGGGGCGGACGGGCCCCCGGAGGCCGTCGGCCGGGTCGACGGGGCCGGTGAGGTGGTCCCGGGACCGGACGGGGCGGGCGAGGCGCTCTCGTCGGCGGACGGGACCGGCGTGACCCCGCCCGAGGGCCCGGCTGAGGCGGACGCCCCGGAGACCTCGGAAACCCCAGAGACGGCGGAGAGCCCGGATACGGCGGGCGCCCCGGGAGCCGCGTGCGCGCGGGCGTTCCTGGAGCCGCCGGGAGCGGTGCCCGAGGAGGGGCCGGAGCCCGCGGACACGAGGGACGCGAGGCTTCCCGAGTAGGCCAGGAGGGTGAAGGCGGGGACCCCCGGGGCGGCAGCGGCGCCGCGGGCGAGGGGACCGGCGCCGGTCAGCAGGACGGCCGCGAGGAGTCCGGCCGTGGGCAGGGTGCGCAGCCTTGGAGTCACGTCGGTGACCCCCTCCCGGAACGGTTCGCCAAGACGGGTGCCGTGATCGACGCAACCAGCCTCACATGAGGCCGTGATCCCGGCATCTCGGCCGAAAGTGATGCCATTCGCGCACTTCAGAGGTCGTGGAACCCCATGGATTTGCCAACTGGGCCCACGGAGCCGGTGGATCACCGTGTACGGGGGGCACCACCGTGATGGAGTACGTGGGTGCGAGAGAATGGCGGCATGGAGATGCCGAGGAACGAACGGTCGCCGGAGAACCCTCAGATCCTGGTTGTCGGCCAGGACGGGATGGCGCTCGGCGGCACCGGGGACGAGGACTCCCGCGAGATCCCGGTGACGGAGATGGTCGAGCAGCCCGCCAAGGTGATGCGCATCGGCAGCATGATCAAGCAGCTGCTGGAGGAAGTGCGCGCGGCACCCCTGGACGAGGCCAGCCGCGTCCGCCTCAAGGAGATCCACGCGAGTTCCGTCAAGGAGCTGGAGGACGGCCTCGCCCCGGAGCTCGTGGAGGAACTGGAGCGGCTCTCCCTGCCCTTCACGGACGAGGGGACCCCCAGCGACGCCGAACTGCGGATCGCGCAGGCTCAGTTGGTGGGCTGGCTGGAGGGACTCTTCCACGGGATCCAGACGACCCTGTTCGCCCAGCAGATGGCGGCCAGGGCGCAGTTGGAGCAGATGCGCCGTGCGCTTCCTCCGGGTGTCGGCGGTCTGGAGGGCGACGAGGACCCCCGTACGGGAGGCCGCTCGGGCGGACCGTACCTGTAATCACGCGGGCGGTGGAGGCACCGCCCCGTCATCCCGACGATCCGCGGTCACCCCGGCCGCGAGGGGCCCGGCACGTCACGTGCCGGGCCATTTCCCGTACATGCCGTGGGATCGGCCCGGACACCCAGGCGGCCCGGACGCCGCAGAGGTTCGACGGAAGCCCGGACACCCAGCCGCCCCCAGCGGCCCAGCGCAGCTCCGAGGACGCCGGACAGCCCGGACAGCTCCTAGGACGGGTCGCCCGTCGACACCTTGAGCTCGATCTCGGGCATGTCCTTCGGGTCGACGTCCGTGCCGGCCGAGGGGAACTGATCCATGATCGAGTCCTCGCCGTAGGTGTTCTCGTCGACGCGCGTGATCTTCATCTGCCAACCGGCGGCCTGGAAGCAGGACTTCACCGAGCTGAGGTCCTTGAACTGGAAATTCGGGACCTGGATCTTCTTCGGGTCGTTGTACGACTCCGTCGGGTCCGTGCACTTCTCGGTGTCGATCGTCTTCGACGTGTCCGGGCCCTTGTGCCCCTCGACCGCGGTCGTCGACGAGCTGGCGGTGCTGTCGCCGCCGCCCTTGTTGTCGTCGCCGCTCCCGCCGTTCAGGACGAGCGCCGTGACCAGGCCTCCGACCGCGATGATCGAGACCAGGACCGCGCCGATGACGACCGCCCGGTTGCTCTTGCCACCGCCCTGCGACCCGCCGGTGGCCGGCTGGGGCGAGAGGTTGTACGGGGGAGGCGTGGACGGACCGTGCTGTCCGGCGTAGGCGGAGGTCTGCGGCGGGGCCTGGTAGCCGCCCTGCTGCGGGTAGCCGTACGACGGCGCGGGGGTCGGCGTGCCGTACGGGCCCGGCTGGTACGGCGTCTGCACCGGGCCGGGGGCCGGGGTGCCCTGGTCGACCGGCGGGAACACGGCGGAGCCGACGCCCGAGCCGCTCGGCGTCTGGGCGCCCGGAACGATGTTCGGCGCCACGGCCTGGAACGACTGGGCGACCCGCAGGCACTCGTCCCGCATGGTCTCGGCGCTCGGGAAGCGCTCGTTCGGGTTCTTCTTCAGCGCGCGGGCGATCAGCGCGTCCACGGCCGGCGGCAGCGAGCGGTTGACCGAGGAGGCCGCGACGGGCTCCTCCTGGACGTGCGCGTAGGCGATGGCCAGCGGGGAGTCCGCCTCGAACGGCAGCCGTCCGGTGACCAGTTGGAACAGCATGATGCCGACCGAGTACAGGTCGGAGCGGGCGTCGACGCCCCGGCCGAGGGCCTGCTCCGGGGACAGGTACTGCGGGGTGCCGACGACCATGCCGGTCTGGGTCATGGAGGTGACGCCGGACTGCATGGCGCGGGCGATGCCGAAGTCCATGACCTTGACCACGTTGCGCTTGGTCATCATCACGTTGCCCGGCTTGATGTCCCGGTGGACCAGGCCCATCTCGTGGCTGATCTCCAGGGCGGCCAGCACGTCCGCGGTGATCTTCAGGGCCTTGTCGGCGGGCATCGCGCCGTACTGCCGGATGTCGGCGTCGAGGACCGAGCCGAGCGGCTTGCCCTCGATGTACTCCATGACGATGTACGGGTGTGCTGGAGGCGCTGGCCTACTCGCACCAGCACGGGATCGTCCACCGCGACATCAAGCCGGCGAACGTGATCATCACGGAGACCGGCGCGGTCAAGGTGATGGACTTCGGCATCGCGCGCGCCCTGCACGGCGCGCAGTCGACGATGACCCAGACCGGCATGGTCATGGGCACCCCGCAGTACCTCTCCCCGGAGCAGGCGCTGGGCAAGGCCGTCGACCACCGTTCCGACCTGTACGCGACCGGCTGTCTCCTCTACGAACTCCTGGCGCTGCGGCCCCCGTTCACGGGTGAGACGCCGCTGTCGGTGGTCTACCAGCACGTCCAGGACATCCCCCTGCCCCCCTCCGAGGTCGACCGCGAGGTGCCGCCGGAGCTCGACGGGCTGGTCATGCGCGCCCTCGCGAAGGACCCGGACGACCGGTTCCAGACCGCCGAGGAGATGCGCGGGCTCGTCCAGTACGCGCTGCAGATGCTCTACGACCAGGGCAGCCACACCGGCACCTGGAACACCGGTCCGGTCGCCCTGCCGGAGGGCCCGCACGGCCCGGCCTCCGGTTTCGCCGGCACGGCCGCGCTGCCGCACCCCGGCGACTACGGCACCACGCAGATCCCGGCGCCGCTCATCCCGCAGTACGGGACCGGCGACGACGGCGGCTTCGAGGGCCATGGCAACCGGGGCGGCGGCGGCCGCGGCAAGCTGTGGCTCCTCGCGCTCTTCGCGGTGATCGCCATCGCCGGCGGTGTCGCGCTCGCGTTCCACAACATGGGCAACAACACGCACTCGGGGAACGGCACCAAGCCGACGCCGACCGTCTCGCACTCCAGCAAGACCGACGACTCCACCGAGCAGCAGCCCGGCGACGACCAGACGGACCAGTCGACGGACGACAGCACCTCGGACGACTCGACCAACACCGGGGACGGCGGGGGCTACACCCCCTCTTACCAACCGACCCGGGACACCACCACCGAGGCGCCGACGGACGAGCCGACCGACGAGCCGACGAAGACCACGCCGAGCGCGACGACCCCGACGACCGCGCCGACCACGCCCACGACCGCGCCGACGACGCCCGACCCGGGCGACGGCGGCACCGAGTCCCCCGCCGCGGGGGACGGGGGCTGAACCGGTCCGGCCGGATCCGCACGGATCCGGCCGAGCACACCCTTCACGCGCGCGTGAGGCCCGGACGGGCTTCGCGCGCGCGTTCGTTCACGGGGAGATCGTTCGGTCGTACCGAATGAAGCCGTCCGCGCTGACGTCGCAGCGAATGAATCCGCCGTTCCGGATCAATCGGATTCAGTGGTTCTGCCGCTCCGCCTGTTTGCGGGCCACGTAGGCCGCCGCCTGCGAGCGGCGCTGCATTCCCAGTTTGGACAGCAGGCTCGACACGTAATTCTTGATCGTTTTCTCGGCGAGGTGCAATCGCTCCCCGATCTGGCGATTGGTGAGCCCCTCGCCGATCAGGTCGAGAATCCTGCGTTCCTGGTCGGTGAGGCGGGCGAGCCGGTCGTCGTCCTTCGCGGCGCCGCCGTCCCGCAGCCGTTCCAGGACGCGCGCGGTGGCCACCGGGTCGAGCAGGGACTTCCCCGCCGCGACGTCCCGCACGGCCGCGAGCAGCTCGTTGCCGCGGATCGCCTTGAGGACGTAGCCCGAGGCACCCGCCATGATCGCGTCGAACAGGGCCTCGTCGTCGGCGTACGAGGTCAGCATCAGGCACTTGATGCTCTCGTCCGCGGAGCGGATCTCGCGGCAGACCTCCACCCCGCTGCCGTCCGGGAGCCGCACGTCGAGCACGGCCACGTCCGGACGGGTGGCCGGGATCCGTACCAGTGCGTCGGCCGCCGTACCCGCCTCGCCCACCACCTCGATGTCGTCCTCGACCGAGAGCAGCTCGTGGACGCCGCGGCGGACGACTTCGTGGTCATCGAGGAGGAATACGGTGATTTTCCCGATTTCACGCACCCTGTCAGTGTCACACACGATCATGGGCATTGCCCCAGGTGAACTCTTCCCGAGCCCGGGGTGGCCGGGATAACGTGCCGGTGTTCCGGCCCCCTGCAAGGCTGTGACCAGTGCTGTGACCAGCGACTGCTCCGATCTGTTCGACTTAGTAGGAAATCCACGTTTCCAAGTACTTGGATTTCCTATCAAAATCGCAGGTCAGGAGGGGTTTCACAGAATTGTGAAGCACTGGGTAACGTGGCAGTTGCAGGGCGCTCGCCGGGGCACCTGTCACGCCTGTTCCCGGCCGAGTGGCACCCACCCCGTGCACGGGTGCCGGAACAGGCGAGCCGCTCTCCCGAGCTCGAACCGCGAGCGAGGGGGACCCCAGCCTTCCGGCAACCCCGGGGGCCGGACCGACGGAGGAGCACACGTGACCGTGGAGAGCACTGCCGCGCGCAAGCCGCGACGCAGCGCCGGTACGAAGAGCGCCGCGAGCGCCAGTACGACCGGTACCAAGAGCGCCGCGAGCAGGAGCGCCGGCGCGGCCGCCAAGAAGTCGCCCGGTGCGACCGGCGGCGAGCCGGAGCTCGTTCAGCTGCTGACCCCGGAAGGCAAGCGGGTCAAGGACGCCACGTACGACCGGTACGTCGCCGACATCACCCCCGAGGAGCTGCGCGGCCTGTACCGGGACATGGTCCTGAGCCGCCGCTTCGACGCGGAGGCCACCTCCCTGCAGCGCCAGGGCGAGCTGGGCCTGTGGGCCTCGATGCTCGGCCAGGAGGCCGCGCAGATCGGATCCGGCCGCGCCACCCGCGCCGACGACTACGTCTTCCCGACCTACCGCGAGCACGGCGTCGCTTGGTGCCGCGGGGTCGACCCGACCAACCTGCTCGGCATGTTCAGGGGTGTGAACAACGGCGGCTGGGACCCGAACGGCAACAACTTCCACCTGTACACGATCGTCATCGGCTCGCAGACGCTGCACGCCACCGGCTACGCCATGGGCGTCGCCAAGGACGGTGCCGACTCGGCCGTGATCGCGTACTTCGGTGACGGCGCCTCCAGCCAGGGCGACGTCATGGAAGCCTTCAACTTCGGCGCGGTCTACAACGCTCCCGTCGTGTTCTTCTGCCAGAACAACCAGTGGGCGATCTCCGAGCCGACCGAGCGCCAGATGCGCGTGCCGCTGTACCAGCGCGCGCAGGGCTTCGGCTTCCCGGGCGTCCGGGTCGACGGCAACGACGTCCTCGCGTGCCTCGCGGTCACCAAGTGGGCCCTGGAGCGGGCCCGCAACGGCGAGGGCCCCACCCTGCTCGAGGCGTACACGTACCGCATGGGCGCGCACACCACCTCCGACGACCCGACGAAGTACCGGGCCGACGAGGAGCGCGAGGCGTGGGAGGCGAAGGACCCGATCCTGCGCCTGCGCGCCTACCTGGAGGGCGCAAACCACGCGGACGAGGGATTCTTCGCGGAACTCGAGGCCGAGAGCGAGGCGTTGGGCAAGCGAGTGCGCGACGTCGTGCGGGCCATGCCGGACCCGGACAACTTCGCCATCTTCGAGAACGTGTACGCGGACGGGCACGCGCTCGTCGACGAGGAGCGCGCCCAGTTCGCCGCCTACCAGGCGTCGTTCGCGGACGCCGGGGAGGGCAAGTAGCCATGACGATCGAGAAGATGGCGCTGGCCAAGGCGATCAACGAATCGCTGCGCACGGCCCTCGAGGCCGACCCCAAGGTCCTCATCATGGGCGAGGACGTCGGCAAGCTCGGTGGTGTCTTCCGGGTCACCGACGGGCTCCAGAAGGACTTCGGCGAGGAGCGGGTCATCGACACCCCGCTCGCCGAGTCGGGCATCGTCGGCACCGCGATCGGCCTGGCCCTGCGCGGCTACCGCCCGGTCGTGGAGATCCAGTTCGACGGATTCGTCTTCCCGGCGTACGACCAGATCGTCACCCAGCTCGCGAAGATGCACGCGCGGGCCCTGGGCAAGATCAAGCTCCCCGTCGTCGTCCGTATCCCGTACGGCGGCGGCATCGGCGCGGTCGAGCACCACTCGGAGTCCCCGGAGGCGCTCTTCGCGCACGTGGCGGGCCTCAAGGTGGTCTCCCCCTCGAACGCGGGCGACGCCTACTGGATGATGCAGCAGGCCATCCAGAGCGACGACCCGGTGATCTTCTTCGAGCCGAAGCGGCGCTACTGGGACAAGGCCGAGGTCGACAAGGACGCCATCCCCGGTCCGCTGCACGGGGTGCGGGTGGCCCGCGAGGGCAGCGATCTGACCCTGGCCGCCTACGGCCCGATGGTGAAGGTCTGCCTGGAGGCCGCCGCGGCCGCCCAGGAGGAGGGCAAGTCGATCGAGGTCCTGGACCTGCGCTCGATGTCGCCGATCGACTTCGACTCGATCCAGGCCTCGGTCGAGAAGACCCGCCGTCTGGTCGTGGTGCACGAGGCGCCGGTGTTCCTCGGCACGGGCGCGGAGATCGCGGCCCGTATCACCGAGCGGTGCTTCTACCACCTGGAGGCGCCCGTCCTGCGGGTCGGCGGCTATCACGCCCCGTACCCGCCGGCCCGCCTGGAGGAGGAGTACCTTCCGGGCCTGGACCGGGTGCTCGACGCCGTCGACCGCTCGCTGGCGTACTAGGAGAGAGTCGTGACGACGATGACTGAGAACGCGTCGGGACTCCGCGAGTTCAAGATGCCCGACGTGGGCGAGGGGCTCACCGAGGCGGAGATCCTCAAGTGGTACGTCCAGGTCGGTGACACCGTCACCGACGGCCAGGTCGTGTGCGAGGTCGAGACGGCCAAGGCCGCGGTCGAGCTGCCGATCCCGTTCGACGGTGTGGTGAGCGAACTCCGCTTCCCCGAGGGCACGACGGTGGACGTCGGCCAGGTGATCATCACGGTCGACGTGTCCGGTGGCACGGCGCCCGCGCCGGCGGCCCCGGCCGCCGAGGCCCCCGTGGCCCCCGCCGCCCCGGTGGAGGCCCCCGCCGAGGAGGCCAAGCCCGAGGGCCGCAAGCCGGTCCTCGTCGGGTACGGCGTGGCGGAGTCCTCCACCAAGCGCCGTCCCCGCAAGGGCGCCGAGACCCCGGACCGGCAGGGCGGGACGGTGCGCGCGGCCACCGCGATCCAGGGCGAGCTCAACGGCCACGGATCCGCCCCGCAGCAGCGCCCCCTGGCCAAGCCCCCGGTCCGCAAGCTGGCCAAGGACCTCGGCGTCGACCTGGCGACGGTCACCCCGTCCGGCCCGGACGGGGTCATCACCCGCGAGGACGTGCACGCGGCGGCCGCCCCGGCGCAGGCGCCCGCTCCGGTCGTGGCCCCGGCCGCGGTCCCGGCTCCGCAGGCCGCTCCCGCGCAGCCGCAGGTCCCGGCCCCGGCCGCCTCGTACGACGGCGCACGCGAGACCCGGATCCCGGTCAAGGGTGTCCGCAAGGCGACGGCCGTCGCGATGGTGGGTTCGGCGTTCACCGCGCCGCACGTCACCGAGTTCGTGACGGTCGACGTGACCCGCACGATGCGTCTGGTCGAGGAGCTCAAGCAGGACAAGGACATGCAGGGGCTGCGGGTCAATCCGCTGCTGCTCGTGGCCAAGGCCCTGCTGGTCGCGATCAAGCGCAACCCGGACGTCAACGCGTCCTGGGACGAGGCGAACCAGGAGATCGTCCGGAAGCACTATGTGAATCTGGGCATCGCCGCCGCCACCCCGCGCGGTCTGATCGTGCCGAACATCAAGGACGCCCACTCCAAGACCCTGCCGCAGCTGGCGGAGTCGCTGGGCGAGCTGGTGGCGACGGCCCGTGAGGGCAAGACCTCGCCGGCCGCGATGCAGGGCGGCACGGTGACGATCACCAACGTCGGCGTCTTCGGCGTCGACACGGGCACGCCGATTCTCAACCCGGGCGAGTCCGCGATCCTCGCGGTGGGCGCGATCAAGCTCCAGCCCTGGGTCCACAAGGGCAAGGTCAAGCCCCGTCAGGTCACCACGCTGGCGCTCTCCTTCGACCACCGTCTGGTCGACGGCGAGCTCGGCTCCAAGGTCCTCGCCGACACGGCGGCCGTCCTGGAGCAGCCGAAGCGTCTGATCACCTGGGCGTGAGCCGGGCGGCCGCGCGGGCCTGACCCCCGCCGGCCGGCCCGACGCATGCGCGACCGCCGAGGGCGCCTCCTCCCGCACGGGAAGGGGCGCCCTCGGCGTGTCCGGGCCCGGGTCCGCTGCTCGTGGAGCGGGAACAACGCAAGAGGGGCCCTCCACGCAGTGCGTGGAGGGCCCCTCTTGGGGTATGTGCCGCTGTGTCCGTGTGCGCCTTAGCGGGCGAACGCGTAGTTCATCAGCTTGGTGGCGTCCGACTCGCGGGCCGGGATGGACGTCGAGGCGAGGACCGTCCCGATGACCGTCTTGCCGTTGCGGGTGGCAGCGAAGACGAGGCAGTACTTGGCCTCGGGGCCGGAGCCGGTCTTCACGCCGATGGCGCCGCTGTAGCTGCTCAGCAGGCCGTTGGTGTTGGTCCACGGCGCCATGGTGCGCGTGGTGTTGACCTTCGTGACCGTCTTCGCCGTGTAGGACTTCGTCTTCACGATGGTCCGGAACGTCGAGTTCTTCATGGCGCTGCTGGCGATCTTCGTCAGGTCGCGCGGCGTGGACCAGTTGTTGCCGTTGCCGATGCCGTCGAACGAGTCGAAGTGCGTGTGCGTCAGGTGCAGGGCCGTCGCGGCCGAGTTCATCTTGCCGATGAACGACTTCACACGGGCGTCACGGGTGGAACCCGTGCCGAACTTGTCGGCGAGCGCGTAGGCGGCGTCGCAGCCGGACGGCAGCATCAGACCGTAGAGCAGCTGACGGACGGTGACCTTGTCACCGACGATCAGGTGGGCCTGCGAGGCGTTCTTGGCGACCACGTAGTCGCTGTACGCCTTCTGGATCGTGACCTTGGCGTCCAGGTTCAGGTTCGCCTGGGCCAGAACCACCTTGGCCGTCATGATCTTCGTGGTGGAGCCGGTGGACAGCTTGGTGTCCGCGGCCTTCGTGTAAAGGGACGCGGCGGTCCCGTTGTTCATCACGTAGCCGCCCTTGGCGGCGATCGTCGGGGTGGCGACGGCGCCCGCCGGTGCGGCGCCGAAGGCTCCGGCTGCCAGCACGGCGCCGGTCGTGAGGGTCACAGCGGCGGCCCTGCGGAAACGCGTGCCCTTAATGCCGGTAATCAAAATGAACGCTCCGAATGCGCGAAATGCCCCTGAGAGACAGGCACATGGCAGTGCCGTCCCACGTTCAGACTCGCGGCATCGGCAAAGGGATGTGCGGCGAACGCATGAAATTCATGTGACTTGGGTTACATGAGGCAACTGTTGACGGTCCGTCGGGGTCCGCATGCTGAAATGCCCCCGGCCATGCGTACGTGTTGTATCTATGATGTGCGCATGCCTTCAGCCCCTCCCGCGGCGACGCGGCCTCCCGTGAAACAGCCGCCGGCCGCGGACCGTGTCTACGCGCACGTCAAAGAGGGGGTCCTGGAGCGCCGGTACGAAGGCGGGGCCCTGCTCACCGAGGGCGAGCTGGCCGACGCGGTGGGCGTGTCCCGCACCCCGGTCCGCGAGGCGCTGCTCCGCCTGGAGGCCGAGGGGCTGATCAAGCTCTACCCGAAGAAGGGCGCGCTCGTCCTGCCGGTCTCCGCCCAGGAGATCGCGGACGTGGTCGAGACCCGCCAGCTCGTGGAGGAGCACGCCGCGCGCAAGGCCGTACCGGCGTCGCCGCAACTGCTGGCCCGGCTGGAGGAACTGCTGGAGCGGCAGAAGGAGCAGGCCGCCGCCGGAGATCTGGCCGCCGCGGCCGTCACCGACCGCTGCTTCCACGCCGAGATCGTCCGCAGCGGCGGCAACGAGATCCTCTCCCGGCTCTACGACCAGCTGCGCGACCGGCAGCTGCGGATGGGAGTCGCCGTGATGCACGCCCACCCCGACCGGATCACCAAGACGCTCGTCGAGCACGAGCAGATCCTTCAGGCCCTGCGCTCCGGAGACGCCGACGCGGTCGTCGGCCTCATCCACGGACACGTCAGCTGGTTCTCCAACCTGGCCCGGGGCGAGGTCCGATGAACCGCGCGGCCACCCTGCCCGGCGACCCGCCCGGCGGCCGGAGAGCGATCGCCGTCTGGAGCATCGGCGTCTCGGTCTACTTCGTCGCCGTCATCTTCCGGACCTCCCTCGGGGTGGCCGGGCTCGACGCCGCGGAGCGCTTCCACGTGGGCGCCTCCGCCCTGTCCACCTTCTCCATCCTCCAGCTCCTCGTGTACGCGGGCATGCAGATACCGGTCGGACTGCTGGTCGACCGGCTCGGCACCAAGAAGGTGCTGACCATCGGCGTCCTGCTGTTCACGGCCGGACAGCTCGGCTTCGCGTTCTCCGCCTCGTACGGCATGGCGCTCGCCTCGCGCGCCCTCCTGGGCTGCGGGGACGCGATGACCTTCATCAGCGTGCTGCGGCTCGGCACCCGGTGGTTCCCCGCCCGGCGCGGACCGCTCGTCGCGCAGCTCGCGGGCCTCGCCGGCATGGCCGGCAACCTCGTCTCGACGCTCGTCATCGCCCGGCTGCTGCACGGGGTCGGCTGGACCGCCGCGTTCGCCGGCAGCGCCGCCGCCGGTGCCCTCGTCCTCGTCCTGCTGCTGCTGTTCCTGCAGGACCACCCCGAGGGCCACCACCCGGAGCCGTTCCCGCACCGGGGCTCCGCCTACGTCCGCCGTCAGATCGCCGCGGCCTGGCGGGAACCCGGCACCCGGCTGGGTCTGTGGGTGCACTTCACCACGCAGTTCCCGGCGATGGTGTTCCTGCTGCTGTGGGGGATGCCGTTCCTCGTCCAGGCCCAGGGGCTCACCCGGGCCACCGCCGGTGAACTGCTCACCCTCGTCGTCCTGTCCAACATGGGCGCCGGACTGATCTACGGACAGATCGTCGCCCGGCACCACACCGCGCGGCTGCCGCTGGCGCTCGGCACGGTCGCGGCGACGGCCCTCGCGTGGGCGACGGTCCTCGTGTACCCCGGCGCACACGCGCCGATGGGGCTGCTGGTCGTGCTGTGCGTGGTGCTCGGGTTCTGCGGACCGGCCTCGATGCTCGGCTTCGACTTCGCGCGCCCGGCCAATCCGCCGGAGCGTCAGGGAACCGCCTCCGGGATCACCAACATGGGCGGTTTCGTCGCCTCGATGACGACCCTGCTGGCCATCGGCATCCTGCTCGACGCCACCGGCGACAACTACCGGATCGCCTTCGCCGCCGTGTTCGTGCTCCAGGCGGCCGGGCTGAGCCAGATCTTCCGGCTGCGGAAGCAGGCGGCCCGCCGGGAACGGGAGCGGCTCGTGGCCAGCCGGGTGGAGACGGTGCACGTACCGGCGTGACCGCCGGGGCCGCGCCGAGATGGGTGGCGGACGGCCGTCACGAGGGCGGCGGCCGCCCGGCCCGCTACGGCGTGACGGCCAGATTGCGCAGGATGGCGGCGACCAGCTCGGGGTCGCCCTCGGACTTGATGCGGTCGGACACGGCGTCGGGGTGGACGCGGCCGCACGCCAGTCGGACGAAGGTCTCCCAGTCCAGGCTGAGGCTCGCCGCCGGACCCAGGGAGGGCGAGTTGCTGACCGTCCCGCGCCCCTCGGCGTCGACCCGGACGGTACGGAGGAACTCGACGGGACCGTGCACGTCGACGACCACCGCGGAGTTCGCCGGCGCCCCCGCGTCCTTGGCGACGACCTTCGGCAGCGCGGCCAGCAGCTGGTCGCGCACGATCTGGGAACCGGGGGAGTCGAGGTTGCCCGGCCGGCCCAGCGTGTACCGCAGGTCCTGCTCGTGCACCCACACGTCGAAGGCGCGGTTGCGCATCGCCTGTTCGAGGGTGATCTCGGTGCCGAGCGGACCGCGCACCTTGGCGTCGGGCTGCCGCGACTCGTTCCGCAGCTGCCGGTTGCGGCGGATGACCGTGTACTCCAGCTCGGAGGTCATCTCCGGAGCCGTGTGGTGGCGGCGCACGTCGACCTGCATCTCCATGTACCGCTGGTGCTCGTTCGTCACGTGGTACAGGTCGCGGGGGAGGGTGTGGATCGGCCGCGGGTCGCCGAGCATCTCGCAGTCCATTCCGATGACATGCGAGACGATGTCACGGACCGACCAGCCGGGGCACGGGGTCCGCCGGTTCCACTCGCCCTCCACAAGCGGCTGCACCAGCTCGGATATCGCTTCGATCGAGTGGGCCCAGGCGTCGGCGTAGGACTGAAGGCTCGGATGCAGACTCACGGAACGGGACCCCTCGGGCGGTCGGGCGCGGGCAGTGCAGAGGCAGCGGGTGTCTTGGGACGCTAAGTTACGCTGCTGTGAGGCACCCCGGCAGTGCTTTCGTGTGACGATCGTAGGCCCGTATCGACGGCTCGAATGCCAGGACGGTGGTAGTGTGCGCGCCTCGCTCCTCCAGATCGACGTAAACGACGACGAATCGGTCGCATCCCGCAGAGAGCGCGTGGCCGACCTGGTACGTGACCAGGCCGGAGCCGATCTCGTCGTGCTCCCCGAACTGTGGACCACCGGCGCCTTCGCCTACGAGGAGTTCGCGGCGCAGGCCGAACCGCTCCGGGGGCCGACCCACGAGGTCATGAGCAAGGCCGCGAGCGACGCGGGCGTGTGGCTGCACGCCGGCTCGATCCCCGAGCGCGCCGCGTCCGGAACCGGTCCCGCGACCGAGGGGGCGCTCTACAACACCTCCCTCGTCTACTCCCCCGCCGGCGAACTCGTCGCCTCCTACCGCAAGATCCACCGCTTCGGCTTCGACCAGGGCGAGGCCGTGCTGATGGGCGCGGGCACGGAGCTGGTGACGGTGGAACTGCCGGAGACCGTCGTCGGCCTCGCCACCTGCTACGACCTGCGCTTCCCCGAGATGTTCCGCGGGCTCGTCGACGCGGGGGCGCAGACCTTCGTCCTCTCGGCCGGCTGGCCCGAGCGGCGCCGCGCCCACTGGACCCTGCTCGCCCAGGCGCGCGCCGTCGAGAACCAGGCGTTCGTCCTCGCCTGCGGAACGGCCGGTACGCACGCGGGAGTTCCCCAGGCCGGTCACTCGATCGTGGTCGACCCCTGGGGCGAGGTCCTCGCCGAGGCGGGGCCGGGCGAGGAGGTCCTCACGGTGGACCTCGACCCGGCGAAGGTCGCGGCGACGCGGGAACAGTTCCCGGCCCTCAAGGACCGCCTGCTGGGCCTGGACACTCCGGCCCGCTGAGGGGAGCTGCCGCCCGGTGACCGGAGCCGCGGCTCGGGGGCGGAAGGTGCCGCCCGCCGGAGAGAGCCGACGCCCCTCGGCGGAGCCGCCGCCCGGTGACCGGGGCCGCGGCTTCGTGACGGGAGCCGACGCCCCTGACGGAAGCCCCCGCCGCTGACCGGACCCGTTGACCGGACCCGCTGGCCGGATCCCCTCCGCCGACCGGACCCGCCGCCCGCCGCCCCGCCGCCGACCGAGCCACCGGCGGCGCCCGGAATCCCTGCCGCCGTCCGCTCAGTCGATCCCCCGTTCCTTCTCCGCCAGATGGATCACGCACACCGCGACGGCGATCAGCAGCGCCGGATCGGCGTCGTCGCGCACGACGTCGACGCCGTAGGTGTCACGGAGGTGGAGCCAGCGCCGGGAGATCTGGGCGAGGAGTTCGCCGTCGTAGTCGACGGCGAACTCACGGTCGAGGATCTTGCCGCTGACGTCGAGTTCCGTGCCGTCGACCAGCGACACCCGATAGTGGTTGCGCAGCAGGGACCACCGCTTGCGCTTGATGGTCGCGAGCGGGTCGCCGTCCCGCTCGATGATCATCGTGTCGCGCAGCGAGAACATCTTCTGGTGGATGTCGATCAGGACCCGGCCGTCGGCGTCCTTCAGCTCGAAGGTGTCCCGCAGCCGCATGGCCTTGCCGTCGACCAGGAAGACCTTGCCGCCGTGGTCGTCCTCGATCCAGTAGTCGTCACCGATGCCGAGCAGCCGGTCGCGTACGAGGTATCTCATGCCGTCACCGGTTCCCCTCAGGGCGGTCCGAAACGCCGCCGGTAGGCCGACGGGCTGAGTCCCGTCGCCCGGCGGACCCGCTCGCGCAGGTTCGCGGCGGTCCCGAGCCCGCTGCGGACGGCCACCACGTCGAGCCGGGCCTCGCCCCGCTCGATGAGCCGGCAGGCGAGGGCGGTCCGCTCCGCCGTCAGCCAGGCGAGCGGGGTCGTGCCGAGCTGGGCGCGGAAGCGGCGGTGCAGGGTCGCCGGGCTGACGGCGGCGTACGCGGCGAGGTCCCCGACCGTCAGCGGCTCGCCGAGATGGCCCTGCGCCCAGGCCAGCAGCGGCGCCAGCGACGTGTCCGGCACCTCGGGCAGGGGCCGCTCCACGAACTGGCGCTGGCCCCCGTCGCGGTGCGCGGCGAAGACCAGCCGGCGCGACACCGCGTTCGCGACCTCCGCGCCGTGGTCCCGCCGCACCAGGTGCAGCCCGAGGTCGAGCGCGGCCGCGCTGCCCGCCGCCGTCAGCACGTCCCCCTCGTCGACGAAGAGCACGTCCGGGTCGAGCTGCACCCGCGGGTGCAGTTCCCGGAAGGAGTCCGTCCAGCGCCAGTGGGTGGTGGCGCGCCGCCCGTCGAGCAGCCCCGCCTCGGCGAGCGCGAACGATCCGGTGCAGAAGCTCACCACCCGGGCCCCGCGCGCGTGGCCGCGCCGGATGGCGTCCAGAACGGCCGGCCGGCGCGGTACGACGTTGTCGGGACGCCCGGGGACGAGGAGGGTGTCGGCGTCGTCCACCGCGTCGAGGTCGGGGACCCCGGCCAGCGTGAAGAACCCGTGGTTCATGCGGACGCCGGGCGCGGGGGCGCACAGGGTCAGCTCGTAGAGCGGCTCGGGCCGCCCCAGTTCGGGCCGGGGAAGCCCGAACAGCTCGGTGGCGACGCCGACTTCGAAGGGATTCGTCCCCTCGTCGACGATGACGACGACCCGGTGCACCCTGCCTGGCGCCGACCGACCGGACCCGATGGGCTCCGCGCCTCGGGGAAGGCAGGAGGCGGATCGTGCGAGCCCGCACGCGTCGACGGTCTCCGCGCCCCCGAGGCCGTGCGGCGCGGACTGCACCGGCTCGGGTGGCCCGGCCAGTCCCGGGACCGAGGGACTGCGGTGCGAGGATCCTTGCGGCATGAGCGATTTCTAGCACTCGCGGGGGTGCCGGGAGGCGCGGACGATGAACCCATGACCAGCGCACCCGCCCGCCGCGGCGAACCCGTGTCCCTGTCCGCCGCCCTCGCCTCCTTCGACGAGCTGTGGAGCCCGCGCATCGTGACCGCCGTCAACGACTACGACGTACGCGTCGCGAAGGTCGAGGGCGACCACGTCTGGCACGTGCACGACCACACGGACGAGTTCTTCCTGGTCCTGGAGGGCGAACTGACCATCGCGCTCCGCGAACCGGACGGCGAGCGGACGGTCGTCCTGCCCAAGGGCTCCGTCTGCACGGTCCCGCGCGGAACCGAGCACAAGCCGTCCGCCCCCGCCGGTGCGTCGATCCTCATGTTCGAACCCACCGGCACCCTCACGGTCGGCGACCGCCACGAGGAGATCCCGGCCCACGTGGACGCGACGACGGGCCACGCCCTGGACTGACCCCCGGACCACGCGCCGCCCCGGCCCGCCACGCGGCGGCCGGGGTTTTCGCGGCGGACCTCCGCGGTGGCACCCTTGATCACATGAACGCCGCCTCGCCCGCCCCGCGCCGTGTCCGTGTCCGTGCTCCCGAACTCGTCGGCAAGGGCGGGTGGCTCAACACGGGCGGGAAGGAGCTGCGGCTCGCCGACTTCCGCGGCCGCGTCCTGATCCTGGATTTCTGGACCTTCTGCTGCATCAACTGCCTCCATGTCCTCGACGAGTTGCGGGAGCTGGAGGAGAAGCACCGGGACACCGTCGTCATCGTCGGGGTGCACTCGCCGAAGTTCGTGCACGAGGCGGAGCACCAGGCGGTCGTGGACGCGGTGGAGCGGTACGGGGTGGAGCACCCGGTGCTGGACGATCCGGAGCTCGTGACCTGGAAGCAGTACGCCGTACGGGCCTGGCCGACGCTCGTGGTGATCGACCCCGAGGGGTACGTCGTCGCGCAGCACGCCGGTGAGGGGCACGCCCACGCCATCGGGCGGCTGGTCGAGGAACTGGAGGCCGAGCACGCGGCGAAGGGCACGCTGCGCCGCGGCGACGGGCCGTACGTGGCGCCCGAGCCCGAGCCGACCGCGCTGCGCTTCCCGGGCAAGGCGCTCGCCCTGCCCGGGGGAAACCTGCTGGTCAGCGACACGACCCGGCATCAGCTGGTGGAGCTGGAGGAGGACGGCGAGACGGTCGTCCGGAGGATCGGGTCCGGGGTCCGGGGCTTCGTGGACGGGGCCGCCGGGGAGGCGGGGTTCAGCGAGCCGCAGGGGCTCGCGCTGCTCGACGAGGGCGCGGTCGTCGTCGCGGACACCGTCAACCACGCACTGCGCCGGGTCGATCTCGCGACCGGCGCGGTCACCACGCTCGCGGGCACCGGCCGCCAGTGGTGGCAGGGGTCGCCCACGTCGGGCCCGGCGCGCGAGATCGATCTGTCCTCGCCGTGGGACGTGGCCCTGTTCGGCGGGAGGGTCTGGATCGCGATGGCCGGGGTGCACCAGCTGTGGGCGTACGACCCGGCGGCCGGGACCGTCGAGGTCACCGCGGGCACCACGAACGAGGGGCTGGTCGACGGGCCGGGCTCCGAGGCCTGGTTCGCGCAGCCGTCGGGGCTCGCCGCCACCGCCGACCGGCTCTGGCTGGCCGACTCCGAGACCTCGGCGCTGCGCTGGGTGGACCCGGACGGGTCGGTGCACACGGCCGTCGGCACGGGGCTGTTCGACTTCGGTCACCGTGACGGCGCGGCCGGACAGGCCCTGCTCCAGCACCCGTTGGGGGTCACGGCGCTGCCGGACGGTTCGGTCGCGGTCAGCGACACCTACAACCACGCGCTGCGCCGGTACGACCCCGCGACGGGCGAGGTGACCACGCTGGCCACGGACCTGCGCGAGCCGAGCGACGCCGTGCTCGTGGGGGACGACATCGTGGTGGTGGAGTCCGCCCGGCACCGGCTGACCCGGCTGAGGCTGCCGGAGCAGGCCGTGCGGGTGGAGTCGGTCGCCCATCGCACGCGGCGCGCGGCCACCGACGTGGCCCCCGGGACGGTCCGGCTGGACGTGATCTTCCAGGCGCCGGCCGGACAGAAGCTGGACACGCGGTACGGCCCGTCCACCCGGCTCCTGGTCTCCGCGACCCCGCCCGAGCTGCTGCTCGCCGGCGAGGGCGCCGGAACCGATCTCTTGCGGGAGCTGGAGCTGAACCCCGCCGTCGGGCAGGGCGTGCTGCACGTGTCGGCGATGGCGGCGTCCTGCGACGACGACCCGGCCAAGGACTACCCGGCCTGCCACGTCCACCAGCAGGACTGGGGCGTACCGGTCCGCCTCACCCCGAGCGGAACGGACCGGCTGCCCCTGGTCCTCGCGGGCATGGACGACCGGGAGGACCAAGGGGCCTGACCGCGTGGGGTTCCTGGCGGTTCAGCGGCGGCGGGGGCGCGGCGCCAGCTTGTAGAGGGCCATTCCGGCCGCCGCCAGCGTGGTGGCGGCCACCATCAGCGCCATGCTGTTCATCCAGACACCGGTGGCGGCCAGCGTGGCCCCGCCGGCACCGGTCGTGCCGGCGCCGATCACTCTTCCGTACATGGTGGTTCTCCTTGGTGCGTTCGTGCTGGTGCGAGAGCGCGTGGGGGGTTCATGTGGCGACCCACTTCTCCTCGCTGCGGCGCAACAGCCCCCACAGCGAGGAGAAGTAGACGGCGTGCTGGAACAGGTCGTAGAGCATCTCCGGGATCATCAGCGCGGCCACCAGGAGGGCCCGGGGTCCGGCCCGGCGCACGGAGACGGTCTTCTCGGCCATGAAGACCAGGCCGATCGCGGTCCAGAACGGGGAGAGGCCGGGGACGCCGTAGGCCGTGACCGCCGTGACCATGAAGGTCAGGTAGACGAGGAAGGACAGTGCGCCGAAGCCCATCAGGAACTGCTGGACGAAGTAGCGAGCGGTGACCCGGGTCCAGCCGTAGTCACGGAGGTTCTCCAGGGCGCCTCGCTGCCAGCGCAGCCGCTGGTGCCAGAGCTTGGGCAGGCTGGTCATGACCTCGGTGGTGACGGCGCAGCCGGCGGGGGACATGGTCCGGTATCCGAGGGTCTTGACCGCCTTGGTCATCTCGTCGTCCTCGGTGAGCGAGGCCAGGCTGTAGTAGTCGCTGCCGCCGCCGATCACTCCCGAGCGGCGGGCGGCGCGCACCTCGCGGAGCACCCGGGCGCGGAACATGGTTCCGGTGCCGGTGAGCACTTGGGCCTTGCCGCCGCCGCGTTCCAGTTCCCAGGCGTAGCGGTGGAACTCCATGCGCTGGAGGAGGCCGAGGAGTCCGCCGCCCTGCTCGCCGTAGAAGACCCCGCCGACGGCGCCGACCTTGCGGTTGAACGTCGACAGGGCGGTCTCGGTGAACCAGGGGTCGAGCACGGTGTCCGCGTCCTGCACCAGGAGCAGGTCACGGTCGTCGAGGTTCGGCAGGATCCAGGCGATGGCCTGGTTGAGGGCGCCGGCCTTCTTGTGGGTGTTGTCCCGGGTGTGGAAGACCTGTGCGCCGTGTTCGGTGGCGACCCGGGCGGTGTCGTCGGTGCAGTTGTCGGCGACGACGACGATCAGGTCGGGGCGTCTGCTCTGGCGCCACAGTCCCTCGATGGCGTCGGCGATGCGGTCCTGTTCGTTGTGCGCCGGTATGAGCACCGCGAGACGGGGTGTTTCGAGCGGTTCCTCGTGGGCGGCGTGCGCGCGCCGGGGGGCGTGGCGCCCGGTCCGCCGGCGGTCCGCGCCGACGGCGGGATCATGGTCCCCGGATAACGCCAGGTCGCGCACGGCAGACTTCCCCCGTCGTGGAACTTCTCGCCCTCAGGCCTCGGAAGCCCCGCAGTCTTCACGCGATGAGCATATTTTGGCAAGACGGAGAAAGTGCGTATTGCCTGCTTTTATGCGTGCTTGACGGGAATTCCTCCCGTGCGCGTTATCGACGGTACGTCACATGCGTCCGTGCGCACCGTCCGTCGTACGACGTACGTGTCGTACACCCGTCGGTGCGCACGTCCTGTCAGACGCCGTAGCCGTCGGAGTAGCCGTCGCGGCGGTGGCGGTCGTCGTCCACGACGGTCGCCGTCGGCGGTACGACGACGCGCCTGCGTCGCGCGATGCTGCTGAAGGTCGTCACGCCGATCAGGCCGACGATCATGAGGATCACGCCGACCAGGTGAAGGTTGACCCCCTGCATGTGCCAGTCGGTCGCGAACGTGAGGATCGCCCCCGCGGCGATCAGGATGATGCATCCGCCCAGGCCCATGGGTGTCGTCTCCTTGAGTAGCAACTCCGAGTCGTTCCGGACGCGTTCCGGGTACCCGGGACCTCGTGACCCATGCGGAGGCGATCCCTCACACGGACGCGCGCCGCCCTCTCCGGAGGGCGGCGCGCGTCCCGCCGTACGGCGGAGGGTGTTCGGGCGGGGCGGCGGAACTCAGCCCTCCAGGAATGCCACCAGGGCGTTGGCCAGGAGGAACGGGTCTTCGGAGCCGCAGAGTTCGCGGGCGCTGTGCATGGACAGGATGGCCACGCCGATGTCGACCGTCGTGATGCCGTGCCGTGCGGCGGTGATGGGGCCGATGGTGGTGCCGCAGGGCATGGAGTTGTTGGAGACGAAGGACTGGAAGGGCACGCCGGCCTTCTCGCAGGCGGCGGCGAACACGGACCGGCCCGAACCGTCGGTGGCGTAGCGGTTGTTGACGTTCACCTTGAGGATGGGGCCGCCGTTGACGCGCGGGTGGTGCGTCGGGTCGTGGCGCTCGGCGTAGTTGGGGTGCACGGCGTGGCCGGTGTCGCAGGAGAGACAGACGGTGCCGGCGAAGGCGCGGGCCCGGTCCTCGTAGGAGCCGCCACGGGCGAAGACAGAACGTTCCAGCATGTTGCCGAGCAGCGGTCCGTCGGCGCCGGTGTCGCTCTGCGAGCCGTTCTCCTCGTGGTCGAAGGCGGCGAGGACCGGGATGTAGGAGAGACCGGAGTCGGCCGTGGCGACCGCCGTCAGCGCGGCGGTGGCGGCGTGCACGGACAGCAGGTTGTCCATGCGCGGTCCGGCGAGGAGTTCGTTGTCGCGACCCAGGTAGGCGGGACGCTCGACGGAGTGGGTCATCAGGTCCCAGCCGGTGACCTGTCCCGCGGGCACTCCGGACTCCTGCTCGAGGAAGGAGATCAGGTCGCCCTCGCGGGCGTCGCCGAGTCCCCAGACGGGCTGGAGGTGGCGCTGCTTGTCGAGCTTGAGCCCGTCGTTGACGGAGCGGTCGAGGTGGATGGCGAGCTGCGGCACGCGCAGCAGCGGGCGGTCGATGTCGACCAGGCGGGTCGAGCCGTCCCGCAGCGACAGGCGTCCGGCGAGGCCGAGGTCCCGGTCGAGCCAGGAGTTGAGCAGCGGTCCGCCGTAGATCTCGACGGCGACCTGCCGCCAGCCGTGGGCTCCGGTGTCCGGCAGCGGCTTGACGCGCAGGTTCGGGGAGTCGGTGTGCGCGCCGATGATCCGGAACGGTGTGTGCGCCTCGGCGCCCTTCGGCACGTACCAGGCGATGATCGCGCCGCCGCGCAGCACGTACTTGCCGCCGCTGGTCCCCTCCCACGCGTCGGTCTCGGCGACCTGACGGAACCCGGCCTTCTCCAGCCGCTCGGCGGCGGTCGCCACGGCGTGGTACGGCGTCGGGCTCGCGGCGAGGAAGGACATGAGGTCGTCGGTGTGGCCGCGGTCGAAGCGGGTGGGTGCACTCATGGGTTCACCTTAACGACGCACGAGGGCCCGCTCCCGGGGTTGGGAACGGGCCCTCGTAAGGGGGATGTGAAGGGTGGACACCTCGGGACACCTGAACCGTGGGACAGGTGCCGGAGTGGTGCCCCGCGCGGCCCGGGAGGGGCCGGCGGGACCTTAGAAGGCGGCCTCGTCCAGCTCCATCAGGTCGAGGTCGACGCCCTCGGCGAGCTTGCGGGCGCCGGTGACGCCCGGCAGCACGGTGGCGGCGAAGAACTTCGCGGCCGCGATCTTGCCGGTGTAGAACGCCTTGTCCTTGGCGGAGGCGGTCTCCAGCTTCTCGGCGGCTACGGCGGCACCGCGCAGCAGCAGGTAGCCGACGACGACGTCGCCGGAGGCCATCAGCAGGCGGGTGGTGTTGAGGCCCACCTTGTAGATGTTCTTGACGTCCTGCTCGGTGGCGGCGAGGTCGGTCAGCATGAGGCCGACGATGGCCTCCAGCTCGACGGCGGCCTTGGCGAGCTGCTCGCGGGCGGCGGAGAGCTCCTCGCCGCCGGTGCCGATGGCGAGGAACTTCTTGATGTCCTCGGCCAGCGAGTTCAGCGCGGCGCCCTGGTTGCGGACGATCTTCCGGAAGAAGAAGTCCTGGCCCTGGATCGCGGTGGTGCCCTCGTACAGGGTGTCGATCTTGGCGTCGCGGATGTACTGCTCGATCGGGTACTCCTGCAGGAAGCCGGAGCCGCCGAAGATCTGCAGCGACTGGGCGAGCAGCTCGTAGCCCTTCTCGGAGCCGTAGCCCTTCACGATCGGCAGGAGGAGGTCGTTCAGGGCCTCGGCGGCGGAGGTGTCCTCGCCGGCGGCCTCCTTGAGCTGGATCTCGTCCTGGACCGCGGCCGTGTGCAGGACCAGCGCGCGCATGCCCTCGGCGTACGCCTTCTGCGTCATGAGCGAGCGGCGCACGTCGGGGTGGTGCGTGATGGTGACCTTGGGCGCGGTCTTGTCCATGAAGTTCGCGAGGTCGGTGCCCTGGACGCGCTCCTTGGCGTACTCCAGCGCGTTCAGGTAGCCCGTCGACAGCGTGGAGATGGCCTTCGTGCCGACCATCATGCGGGCGAACTCGATGATGCGGAACATCTGGCGGATGCCGTCGTGCTTGTCGCCGATCAGCCAGCCCTTGGCGGGGTGGCGGTCGCCGAAGGTCATCTCGCAGGTGTTGGAGGCCTTGAGGCCCATCTTGTGCTCGACGTTCGTCGCGTACACGCCGTTGCGCTCGCCCAGCTCGCCGGTCTCGAAGTCGAACTCGTACTTCGGGACGAGGAAGAGGGACAGGCCCTTGGTGCCGGGGCCGTGGCCCTCGGGGCGGGCGAGGACGTAGTGGAGGATGTTCTCCTCCATGTCGTGCTCACCGGAGGTGATGAAGCGCTTCACGCCCTCGATGTGCCAGGAGCCGTCCGCCTGCTGGATCGCCTTGGTGCGGCCGGCGCCCACGTCCGAGCCGGCGTCGGGCTCGGTGAGGACCATGGTGGAGCCCCAGCGCTTCTCGACGGCCATCGCGGCGATGTGCTTCTGGACGTCGTTGCCCTCCTCGAAGAGGATGCCCGCGAACGCGGGGCCGGAGGAGTACATCCAGACCGCCGGGTTCGCGCCGAGGATCAGCTCCGCGTACGCCCAGATCAGGGAGCGGGGCGAGGTGGAGCCGCCGATCTCCTCGGGTACGCCCAGACGCCAGTACTCGGAGTCCATGAACGCCTTGTACGACTTCTTGAAGGAGGCCGGCACCGGGGCGGTGTTGGTCTCCGGGTCGAAGACCGGCGGGTTGCGGTCGGCGTCGGTGAAGGACTCGGCCAGCTCGTTCTCCGAGAGGCGGGTCAGCTCCTCGAGGATGCTCTTGGCGGTGTCCGTGTCCATCTCCGCGAACGGGCCGGTGCCGTACAGCTTGTCGCGCCCGAGCACCTCGAAGAGGTTGAACTCGATGTCGCGGAGATTCGACTTGTAGTGCCCCATGGCGACGGCTCCGTAAGGGATCGGCGAGGCACTGACTCCTCGCATCTGGTTCACGTACCAACAAGTAGCTTCGATAATGCTACCCGCCAGTAATAAGAAGCAACCCCGGGTAGGCCATATGTGGCCCACTACTCTTTGACCCATGTACGGCTACGAGCAGAACGCGGGCGCCCAGCAGGGGTACGTCCCGCCGCAGCAGCAGATGCCCGGCCAGATGCCGGACGGGCAGATGGCGGGCGGGTACGGCCAGCAGCCGCCCCTGTATCCCGAGCCGTCCCCGCCGTCCCTGCCGGACGCGGTCCGCGCCTTCACCACGGGCGCCATGGCGGCCGAGGACTTCCAGCAGGTCTTCGCCACCTCGAAGGTCTACTGCCCACGCGGTGACAACCCGGGATTCCTGGCGCTGCACAACACCCAGCAGCCCGTCATCCCGATGTTCACCTCCCTCAAGGAACTGCGCCGGTACGCGGGCAAGGAGTCCAAGTACTTCGTGATCACCGGTGCCGAGGTCATCGACCTGCTGCCCACGGGCTACGGCTTCGTGATCGACATGGAGGGCAAGCACCGCATGGTCTTCGACGCGAAGGCCGTGGAGCAGATGGTGGACTTCGCGATGCGCCGTATGTACGGCTGACCTGCGCCGGGGTGCCGCCTGCGCCCCGGTGTCCGCTCGGCCGGATGCCCCGAAAACCTGTGACGCCCGGAGGGAATGCCCTCCGGGCGCGCGTCGTTACGGGTAGCAGAAAGTTCAATCCTCAACTAAACTCGAAGCACAAGGAGGTACCGACATGCCCGCAGTGACTGTCGAGAACCCGCTGGCCCTGCCCCGGGTGACCGCGCCTGCCGACGCGGTGGCGCGTCCCGTGCTGACCGTGACGACCGCGCCCAGCGGCTTCGAGGGCGAGGGTTTCCCGGTCCGTCGCGCGTTCGCCGGGATCAACTACCGCCATCTCGACCCGTTCATCATGATGGACCAGATGGGTGAGGTGGAGTACGCGCCGGGCGAGCCCAAGGGCACCCCCTGGCACCCCCACCGCGGCTTCGAGACCGTGACCTACATCATCGACGGCATCTTCGACCACCAGGACTCCAACGGTGGCGGCGGCACCATCACCAACGGCGACACCCAGTGGATGACGGCCGGGTCCGGCCTGCTCCACATCGAGGCGCCGCCGGAGCACCTCGTGATGTCCGGCGGTCTCTTCCACGGACTCCAGCTGTGGGTGAACCTGCCGGCCAAGGACAAGATGATGGCCCCGCGGTACCAGGACATCCGGGGCGGCACGGTGCAGCTGCTCAGCACCCCGGACGGCGGCGCGCTCCTGCGGGTCATCGCCGGTGAGCTCGACGGGCACCAGGGACCGGGCATCACGCACACCCCGATCACCATGGTCCACGCCACGCTCCGGCCGGGCGCCGAGATCACCCTGCCGTGGCGCGAGGACTTCAACGGCCTCGCCTACGTGCTCGCCGGACGCGGCAGCGTGGGCGCGGACCGCCGGCCGGTCCACACCGGCCAGACCGCCGTCTTCGGGTCGGGCTCCTCGCTGACCGTCCGTGCCGACGAGAAGCAGGACTCCAACACCCCCGACCTGGAGGTCGTGCTGCTCGGCGGGCAGCCGATCCGCGAGCCCATGGCCCACTACGGCCCGTTCGTGATGAACACCCGCGACGAGCTCCAGCAGGCCTTCGAGGACTTCCAGAAGGGCCGCCTGGGGACGATCCCGGCGGTGCACGGGATGTCGGAGGGCGGACCGCAGGGCTAGGCCCGTCCCGGCGGAATCCGCTCCGAGCGTTCGAGGAAGGCCCCGTCCGGTTCACGGACGGGGCCTTCCCGTGCGCCAGGCCGTCTGCCGGGGTGCCTCGGCGGGGCCCTTCGCCCGTTCGGACGTCCCCGGGAGCCGGTCCGGCTGACGCATGGTCAGCTGGCAGGGTGCAGCTACTCCCCGAGGGCGCCCGGCGGCTGGCGGCCTGGTGTGTCGTGATCCTCCTGGCCGCCGGGGTGGGATGGGTGGGCATCCAGCTGTGCGCGGAGTTCCGCACGGCGGTGGTACCGGTGCTGCTGGCCCTGCTCGGGACCGCGCTGCTCGGGCCGCTGTACCGGCGGATGGTCAGGGCGAAGCTCAACCGCTCGCTGGCCGCCGCCCTGACCTGCGTCGCGGTGGCCGTCGTCGTCGGCGGTGCCGTCTACGTCGTCGTCGCGGCCCTCATCCACACCGGCGGCCAGATCGTGTCCTCGCTCCGGGATGCCTCACGTTCCGTCGCCGAGCACTTCGGCGCGGCGGGCACCTCGCTCGACGACCTCGCCGCCAACTCCAAGGACCTGCTGGCCAAGTTCGGCGGCACGGCCGCGTCCAACGTCGTCAGCGGCGTCAGCGTCGTGGCCGAGACCCTCGCCATGGGCTTCCTCGCCCTGCTGCTCGTGTTCTTCTTCCTGCGCGACTCGCACCGGGTCGCCGGCTCGCTGCGGTCGCTCGCGCCCCGGGGCACCGCCGACGTCGTCGAGGCCATGGCCCGGCGGGCCTACGGGGCCGTCGAGGGCTTCATGCGCGGGACCACGATCATTGCCCTCATCGACGCCCTGTGCATCACCGTCGGACTCCTGGTCCTGCGGGTGCCGGGCGCGGTCGGGCTCGGCGCGCTGGTCTTCGTCGGGGCCTACATCCCCTACCTCGGCGCGTTCATCTCCGGCACCGTGGCCGTCCTGGTCGCCCTCGCCGACCGGGGGTTCGTCATCGCCCTGTGGACGCTCGGGGTCGTGCTCGCCATCCAGATGCTGGAGGGCTACGGCCTCCAGCCGATGATCCAGAGCCGGCAGGTGCAGATGCACCCGGCGGTGGTGCTGCTCGCGATCACGGCGGGTGCCTCGGTCGCGGGCGTCCTCGGCATGCTGCTCGCCGTCCCCCTGACGGCGGCGGTCTTCGGCGTCGTGCACGAACTCCGGGTGCGCTACGCGCCGGCCGAACCTGCGGGTCCGGCGGGTCCGGCGGAACCGTCCGGGGCCCCGTAGCCGCCGGAGCGCTCCCGGGCCTCCCGCGGGTCCGAGTCCGAGCCCGAGCCCGGGGCGGGGGCTGGGGCTGGGGCCGCCGGTCCGTCGAAGTCCGGCGCCCCGTCCGGGGCCTCGTCCGTCGCCCCGTCCGGGGTCTCGGCGAACGCGGCCCAGGCGTCGAGCAGCGCCGACTCGTCCCCGGCCCCGTCGGGGCCCGGATCGGGCTTCTCGCAGAACTCGAACCAGATGCTCTTGCCCTCGCCCCGCGGGTCCACCCCCCATGCGTCCGCGAGCATCTCGACCAGCACCAGTCCGCGCCCGGACGAGGCCAGCTCCCCGGGATGACGCCGGTGCGGCAGGTCGTCGCTGCCGTCGGTCACCTCGATCCGCATCCGCCGGCCGCCCGGCTCGCCCGCGACCTCGGCGACGAGCAGCGCGTCGGCGTCGGTATGGACCAGGACGTTGGTGACCATCTCGGAGACGAGCAGCACCGCGGAGTCGAGCTGGTCGGCGGAGGCCCAGTCGTGCAGGAGCTCCCGCACCTGCTGACGGGCGTCCGCGATCCGCTCGGGCTCGGCCTGCGCCACGCTCAGCATCGTGCGGCGCACCGGAGGCGGTACGGGGGCGGCCGTGTCGTCGCCGACGCCTTCCGGGAGCAGCCGGGACAGCAGCAGCACCGCTATGTCGTCCTCCCGCCGGTCGGCCAGCGGACCGGTGGTGTGGTGGGACGAGGGGCCGTGCACGGCTTGGACGAGGGCGTCGGCCAGGGTCTCCATGTCGCCGTCGTGTGATTCGAGGGTCCGGCGGATCCGGCGCCAGCCGGTGTCGAGGTCGTGGCCGCCGGTCTCGATGAGCCCGTCGGTGCAGATCAGCAGGGTCTCGCCCGGCTCCAGGACGAGCCGGGTGGTCGGGTAGTCGGCGTCCGGGTCGATGCCCAGCGGCAGCCCGCCCGCCGTGGGCCGCATCAGCACGGTCCCGTCCGCCATGCGGATCGCGGGGTCGGGGTGCCCGGCGCGGGCGATGTCCAGCGTTCCGGTCGCCGGGTCCACCTCGACGTAGAGACAGGTCGCGAAGCGCACGTCGTCGGGGTCGGCCGGCTCGTCGCTGTCGTCGGTGCCGCCGCTGGACCCGTAGGTGACCGAGTCGGTGACCCCGTAGAGGAAGCGTGCCGCCCGGGAGAGCACGGCGTCGGGGCGGTGGCCCTCGGCGGCGTAGGCGCGCAGGGCTATCCGGAGCTGGCCCATCAGACCCGCCGCGCGGACGTCGTGGCCCTGGACGTCGCCGATGACCAGGGCGTAGCGGCCGGCCGGCAGCGGGATCACGTCGTACCAGTCGCCGCCGACCTGGAGGCCGCCGCCGGTCGGGACGTACCGGGCCGCCACGCTCATCCCCGGCATGCGCGGGCCGAGGGTCGGCATCATCGAGCGCTGGAGTCCGTCGGTCAGCTCGCGCGCGGTCTCGGCGGCTCCGGCGCGGGAGAGGGCCTGGGCGAGCATGCGGGCGACGGTCGTGAGGACGGAGCGCTCGTCGGGGGTGAAGGAGACGGGGTAGGTGAAGGCCGCCATCCACGCGCCCATGGTGCTGCCGGAGACCGTGAGCGGCAGGAAGGCCCACGACTGCCGTCCGAAGTGCCGGGCGAGCGGCCAGGACGCCGGGTAGCGGTCCTTGTAGTCCTCGGGCGTGGAGAGGTAGACCGCCCGGCCGGTGCGGACGACCTCGGCGGCCGGATAGTCCGTGGCCAGCGACATGTGGGAGAAGGGGCCCTCGTCGCCCGGCTGGTGCCCGTGGTGGCCGATGACCGTCAGCCGGTCCCCCTCGGCGCCGAACACGGCGAGACCGTCCGGTGAGAAGCCGGGCATCGACAGTCCCGCCGCCACCCGGAGGACCTCGGCCGTCGACCGTGCCTCGGCCAGGGCCCGTCCCGCGTCCAGCAGGAACGCCTCCCGCGAGCGGCGCCAGTCCCCGGTGACGGGGGTGCGCGCGGCGGCGCCCGGGGGCTGCTCGCTGACCTCCTGGAGGGTGCCGATCAGCTCGAACCGTCCGGTCCCGGGGTCGATGAGGGGCTTGGAGCGGCTACGGACCGTGCGGAGCACCCGGCCGTGCTCGTCCATGATCCGCATCCGGGCCTCGGCGAGGGTGCCCTCGGCCACCGCGAGCTGCACCACCCCGTCCATCTCGTTCCAGTCGACGGGATGGACATGGGAGCGTGCGCCCGCCGCGGAGAGCGTCGTCCGCTCCGCGGGCAAACCGATCAGCCGAGCGGCCTCCGCGTCGAAGGTGACGAGTCCCGAGGCGTTGTCCCAGCGCCACACGCCGGTGGCGAGGGTGGCCAGGACGTCCCCCACGGCGGGCAGGGGCTCACCAGTGCGCATGCGCCCACTGTAGGAACAGGTGATCGGTGCCTGCCACCGATGCCCGGCGCGCATCGGCGCCTGCCACCGGATGCCCTGAGCGGCGCGGAGCGCCTAATGAGGGGGAGGTGACCTGGGCTGCCCGGTACTCTGGGGGTGTTTCACGTGAAACCAGGCCCCCAATCCGCGAAGACTGGATGAACCTCGATGCATCGGTACAGGTCCCACACCTGCGGCGAGCTCCGCGCCTCTGACGTCGGCAGCGACGTCCGGCTGAGCGGCTGGCTGCACAATCGCCGAGACCTGGGCGGCATCCTCTTCATCGATCTGCGCGACCACTACGGCATCACGCAGCTCGTCGCCCGCCCCGGCACCCCCGCCTACGAGGCCCTGGACAAGGTCTCGAAGGAGTCGACCGTCCGTGTCGACGGCAAGGTCGTCTCGCGCGGCACGGAGAACGTGAACCCCGAGCTGCCGACCGGTGAGGTCGAGGTCGAGGTGAGCGAGGTCGAGCTGCTCGGCGCCGCCCAGCCGCTGCCCTTCACGATCAACGCCGAGGACGGTGTCAACGAGGAGCGGCGCCTGGAGTACCGCTTCCTCGACCTGCGCCGCGAGCGCATGCACCGCAACATCCTGCTGCGCACGGCCGTGATCTCCGCGATCCGTCACAAGATGACGGCGCTGGGCTTCAACGAGATGGCCACCCCGATCCTGAGCGCCACCTCCCCCGAGGGCGCGCGCGACTTCGTGGTCCCCTCCCGGCTGAACCCGGGCAAGTTCTACGCGCTGCCGCAGGCGCCGCAGCAGTTCAAGCAGCTGCTGATGATCTCCGGCTTCGACCGCTACTTCCAGATCGCGCCCTGCTTCCGCGACGAGGACGCCCGCGCCGACCGTTCGCCGGGCGAGTTCTACCAGCTCGACGTGGAGATGTCCTTCGTCGAGCAGGAGGACGTCTTCCAGCCCATCGAGAAGCTGATGACGGAGCTGTTCGAGGAGTTCGGCGGTGACCGTCACGTCACCTCGCCGTTCCCGCGCATCCCGTTCCGCGAGTCGATGCTGAAGTACGGCTCCGACAAGCCGGACCTGCGGGCCCAGCTGGAGCTCGTCGACATCACCGACATCTTCGAGGGCTCCGAGTTCAAGGCCTTCGCCGGCAAGCACGTGCGCGCGCTGCCGGTGCCGGACGTCGCCGGCCAGACGCGGAAGTTCTTCGACGGCCTCGGTGACTACGCGGTCGAGCAGGGTGCCAAGGGCCTGGCCTGGGTGCGCGTGGGCGAGGACGGTTCGCTGACCGGCCCGATCGCCAAGTTCCTCACCGAGGAGAACGTCGCCGAGCTGACCAAGCGCCTGTCGCTGGCCGCCGGTCACGCGGTGTTCTTCGGCGCGGGCGAGTTCGACGAGGTCTCGAAGATCATGGGCGCGGTGCGGGTCGAGGCCGCCAAGCGCTCCGGCAACTTCGAGGAGAACGTCTTCCGCTTCTGCTGGATCGTCGACTTCCCGATGTACGAGAAGGACGAGGACACCGGGAAGATCGACTTCTCCCACAACCCGTTCTCGATGCCGCAGGGCGGTCTGGAGGCCCTGGAGACCCAGGACCCGCTGGACATCCTGGGCTGGCAGTACGACATCGTCTGCAACGGCGTCGAGCTGTCCTCCGGCGCGATCCGCAACCACGAGCCCGAGATCATGCTCAAGGCGTTCGAGATCGCGGGCTACGACCGCGAGACGGTCGAGGAGCAGTTCGCCGGCATGCTGCGCGCGTTCCGCTTCGGCGCCCCGCCGCACGGCGGGATCGCCCCGGGCGTCGACCGCATCGTCATGCTGCTCGCGGACGAGCCGAACATCCGCGAGACCATCGCGTTCCCGCTCAACGGCAACGCGCAGGACCTGATGATGGGCGCGCCCACGGAGCTGGACGAGAGCCGGCTGCGCGAGCTGCACCTCTCGGTCCGCAAGCCGCAGCCGAAGTAGGCAGGCCCCGCGGCCCGCAGTAGGCAGGCCCCGCGGCCCGGCAGGCGACGCATACGGAAGTGGCTCGGAACCAGCGATGGTTCCGGGCCATTCTCGTGTGACGGGTGAAACCACAGCCCGCACCCATGCTCCTGACAGGTGTGCTCCCTACGGTCCCGCGCATGACTGAGACCCAAGGATCCGAACACCGAGGGAATCCGACCCGGCGCACGGTCGTCGTCGCCGGCGGAGTGGCCGTGGCGGCCGTGGGCGTGGGCGCCGCCGCCGTGAACGCGTTCGCGGACGAGGCCGGTACCGCGACGGCCTCCCCGGCGGCGGAGGCCTGTTACACGCTGACCTCGGAGACCACCGAGGGCCCCTACTACATCGACGCGGACAAGATCCGCCGGAACATCACCGAGGACCAGGAGGGCATCCCCCTGACCCTGCGGCTCAAGGTGATCGACGCCGAGACCTGCAAGCCCGTCAGGAACGCCGCGGTGGACATCTGGCACTGCTCGGCGCTCGGTGTGTACTCCGGCTACGAGTCGATGAGCAACGGCGGCGGCGGCCCCTCCGGCGGGCCCACGGACGTCCCGACCGGCACCCCGACCGGTGAACCCCCGTCCGGTCCTCCCCCGGGCGGCGGTGGCGGGCACGCCGAGCCCACCGACGACAAGCGGTATCTGCGCGGTACCTGGAAGACCGACCGGCACGGCCAGGTCACCTTCAGAACGGTCTTCCCCGGCTGGTACCAGGGCCGCTGCGTCCACATCCATGTGAAGGTCCATGTGGACGGCACCTGGACCGACGCGGGCTACGAGGGCGGCCACACCTGCCACACGGGCCAGCTCTTCTTCTCGGAGAAGTCGGTCCTGGCGTCGGCCGAGGTCGCGCCGTACTCCACGAGCACGGTCACCCGCACGACACTGGACGAGGACACGATCTACCCGGGCAACGGGCACGAGGGCGGCCTGCTGTACCTGTCGTACGACAAGAGGCACATCGCCCGGGGCGTCGCCGCCCGGCTGACGATGGGCGTCGCCCCGGACGAGACCCACGACAGCACCGACACCGGCCCGAGCCCGTCGGCCACGTCGTCCTGATCTCCCGGCCCGCGGCGCCCGGAGCGTGAACGGGTTCCGGGCCCCTCGCCCCCTGACAGGCGAGGGCCCGGAACCCGGGTGTGCGGCAGGACCCGGGAACGGGGGCCGTGCTCAGGTGTCGTACGTGCCGTCCCACGGCTCGGAGAAGCCGAGGCCGTCCGGGTACAGCTCGGCCCAGCCCTCGCCCTCGTCCACGCCGGTCTTCAGACCGAAGCGGACGCCGTCGACGGTGAGCCGGAACGGGCGTATCGCGATGTCCGTGTAGGAGCGCCGGGGCAGACTGCGGAGCAGCTTGGCCAGGTGGACGCGGGCACGGGAGAGCACCGAGAAGTCTCCGTGCTTGTTGCGCTGCTGCTCGGCCCAGGTGCCTGCGCACCAGATCTCCGAGTCGCGGTGATGACCCTCGGCGTCGAAGGTGTGGAGTACCACGTACAGACGTTTGTGCTCTTCCCAGCCGTCGTCGGGACGGAACCCTTCGGGGAAGGCGTACGTGATCGACGCCAGGAACTGACCGTCCGCGTACCGGCCTATGGTCTCGGTGCGCTGCTTCGGCTCGTAGGCGATCGGGATGACCTCGGGGACTGCCATGGCGGAAACCATACGGGTGACCGGGGGCCTTGTGGTGCCGGGGTCCATTACGGATCGGCGGCAGTGGGCAGGCACTCCCTTTCCCGGCTCTTTGCCGCCCCTTCACCCGGCTCCCACCTGGACTTGGGCGACGAAAAGGGGGCACCGGACGAGTCGTCCCGTGCCCCCTTTTTCCGGACGGGAGCCGTCAGGACAGGGACCGGTATCCGCCCCAGCCGATGGCTATTTTCGTGCGGGAGCCGAACGACCCCTTGCCGTCACCGCTGTTGCGGTACAGGTTGCCGCCGGTGTCCCGGGAGACCAGGTCGGCCCTGCCGTCGTCGGTGATGTCGCCGACGCCCACGACGGCGTTGTAGGAGCCGCCCCAGTCGCCGAACAGCTTCACCCGCGCGGCGAAGGTCCCGTCGCCCTTGCCGTGGTAGCGGTAGAGGGTGTTGGAGGTGTCCTGGGCGAGCAGGTCGCCGATGCCGTCGCCGTCGAGGTCACCGGCCCCGACGATCTTCTTGTAGCCCTTCCAGTTGTCGTAGAGCTTCACGCGGGCCGACAGGGTGCCCGTGCTCGTCCCCTTGAAGAGGTAGACCGTCCCGGTGGAGGCGACGCGCGCGATCAGGTCGGGCCGGCCGTCACCGCTCACGTCCCCGGGCGAGGTCAGCACGTCGTACTGGGTCCAGCCGCTGCTCGCGAGCGTGGTGTACGACGTCTTGGGGGTGAGGGCGGCGCCGCAGCGCGGCTTGTACAGGCGCAGGGCGCCGCTGCTGTACCGGACGAGGACGTCGTTGCAGCGGTCGCCGCTGAGGTCGCCGAACGGGACCGCCTTGATGCTGGTGGCCCAGCCGGAGCCGCTGATCTTCTCCCCGAACTTTCCGGTGCCCGTACCCGACTGGAAGGTCAGTCCGCCGGACGAGTTCAGGGTGAGGAGGTCGCCGCGGCCGTCCACGCCGTCCACGCTGCCGAAGTCGTGCCGCACCGGAGCGCCTCCCTGGAGGAAGCCCTCCCCGGTCGCCACGGTGACCGCCGAGGCGGTGCCGGTGCCGGTGGCCTTCAGGGTCCAGGTGAAATGTCCGTTCGGGAAGCGGGCATTGTCGACCGTCGTGCCGTACCAGTCCGTGCCCACCCAGGCGGTGGACGCGCCCCCGGTGACCGTGCGGGTGGCCTTGCCCTTCGCGCCGCTCTGGACGGAGGTGAAGGTCACCGACCAGGAGGAGACCGGGCGGGACAGCAGCCAGGAGCCCTGGAAGGGCGTGCCGGAGCCGACGTAGCTCGTGGCCTCGGACCTGAGGGCCGTCACGGCGGACGGGGCGACGCCTGTCGTGGCGACGTGCGTCTGCTCGTACACGTCGAACCAGGCGACCAGGCCCGTGTACTCGTCCACGGTCCAGCGGTAGCGCCGGTCGGTGGCCGTGCCCTTCTCGGGGAGCTCGGAGGCGACGACACGGGTGGCGCCGGTGGCCGCCTCGGTCAGGACCAGGGTGCCTGCGGCGTGGTCGTGGCGGACGGTGAAGCCGTCGCCGAGCAGCACGTCGCCGCCGCTCACGGCACGGGACGTGGCGGCCTTGGCGTCGTACACGCCGGCCGAGCCCGTACCGCAGGTCCAGTAGACCCAGCGACCCGCCGCCTGGAGTTCGCTCGGCACGCAGGACATGCCCGGAACGGTCACCGTCGCGAGGGTCTTGTCCTCGGCCAGGCTGTACGAGGTGAGCTTGCCGGTGGTGGAGGCGCTCCACAGGGTGGAACCGCTCAGGGCGGCGGCGCGCACCGACCGCTTCAGCTTCTGACCCTGTCCGAACTCGCCGATGTACTGCTCCGGGGCGGTGCCCCCGGAGTCGTAGACCGCGTAGTTGTCCGAGACGTCGACGATGTGGCCGCCCGTGGTGCCGAACTCCAGGGTCCAGTTCGAGGAGCCGTCCTGGATGGCGACCAGGCGGTCCTTGCCGGTCAGACCGCTGCCGGTGGTGCCGAGGAAGGCGTCCCGCGGGTCGTCGCCGAGGTTGCCCCAGAGCGCCGAGCAGGTCACGCCCGGGTACGGGCAGCGCGAGAGCACCTCGTCCCCGGTCTCGGGAGCGGAGGCGGTCAGCTGTCCGCCGGTCACGGCGAGCCTGCGCAGCGAGGTGGTGTCCGCGGTGCCGCTCGGGTCGTCCTCGGCCACGCGCAGACTGCCGCGGCTGAGCGCCAGGCCGGTCTTGGCGTTCTCCTTCGCCGGGATCCGTGCGAGCTGCTGCAGACCGGGCGTGCCGTCCGCCGCCTCGGCGAAGCGCCGCACCCACCAGTCGTCCGCGCCGGTGCCGCCGCTGACGAGGGCGGTGCCGCCGGACGCGCCGAGCAGGTACGAGCCCGTCTTGGCCGCGAGGGTGTGGGAGGAGCCGTCCTTCAGGGAGACGGCCCGCAGCTGGCTGGTGCCGGTGCCGGTGTACAGCGGGAGCAGCAGCCAGTCACCGGAGAGCACGGGGGCGCCGTCGAGCTGGGTACCGGGCGAGGGCAGGTCGATCACCTGCTCGGTGGCTTCGGGGTCCGTGCGGGGCTTGAGGTGCAGGTCGCTGCTTGCCGAGTCGTACCAGCCGATCCGGTCGTCGTCGAGGACGTCGTACTGCTGCGAGTACGGGCCGGAGAAGGCCTCGGTGGCGGTGGCCGTCGCCAGGTCGAGGTAGTAGACGGAGCCGTCGACCTTGAACAGCACGCCGTGCGCGTCGGCGGCGGTGACGGCGAGCGAGGTGATGCGCATCCAGTCGGGCGTGATCGGGCGCGAGCGCCAGGCACCGTCGACGCGGTCGTGCACCGAGTGCTCGGTGAGGACCGTCCGTCCGGCGAGCCCCCGGTACGCCTCCTTCGTGGTGATGGAGGTGCTGGTCCGGGTCGCCGGGTCCCACAGCGCGACGGAACCGGCCGACGGCAGCGCGACCAGGTCGCTGTCGCTGCCGTACCAGGCGACAGCGCAGTTCGGCCCGCCGAGAGTGGCGCAGGAACCCTCGGGCGTGTACACCCCGTCGGCGTTCTTGACGACCGTGCTGGTGCCGTCGGCGTAGTCCGTCCACAGCAGACCGGTGAGTCCGCTCTGCCGGTGCAGGAAGCCGCTCGTACCGGCCACCAGCGGGCGGTCCGTGCGCGGCTGCGTGTCGGCGGGGTCGGTCAGGGTGATCTCCGAGGCGGACCCGGTCGGTGCGGCCGGGTCCGCGGAGGCGCCGCTCCCCGGAAGTACGGCGATGGCCGCGGCCGCCAGGGCGACCGCGAGCGTGGAGACGAGGGCGGACGTGCCGCGCCGTCTCGGGGCGTTTCTGCCCACGTGAAGTGTCCCTCCCCGCGAGAGCCCGCGCCCTCGCACAAGTGCGCGGATGTTAGCAGGAGGTGACGGCCGGTCCGATGGTCAGGGGCGGGTAAAGCCGCTGGTGGACCGGCCTGTTCATCGGACCGACGGGGCGGTCCGGGCATACGAAGGGCCCGGGAACCGTTCGTTCCCGGGCCCTGTCGAGCGGTCGCCGTTACTCCGGCGCGCCGCCGAAGCGCTCCTTGTACGACTCCAGGTCCTCGTCCGTGATCTTGGCGAAGAGGACCGGGGGAACGGTGAAGGGGGTGCCGGCCGGGAGGAAGGCCAGGGCGCGGGCCTCGTCCTGGCTCACCCAGACCGCCGTGTCGTCCGCGAGGGCGAAGGCCGAGCGCATGGCGCGGGAGGACGCCGGGATGAAGGGCTCCGAGACCACCGAGTACAGGTGGATCAGGTTCATCGCCGTACGCAGGGTCAGCGCCGCGCCCTCGGGGTCGGTCTTGATCTCCAGCCAGGGGGCCTTCTCCTCCAGGTAGGAGTTGCCCGCGGACCACAGGGCGCGCAGCGCGGCGGCCGCCTTGCGGAACTGGAGGGCCTCCATCTGGGTCTCGTACTCCGCGAGCAGGCCCGCGATCTCGATGCCCAGCCTGGCCTCGGCCTCGCCGGCCTCCGAACCCGCCGGGACCTCCTCGCCGAAGCGCTTCTTGGAGAAGGACAGGACACGGTTGACGAAGTTGCCGAGGGTGTCGGCCAGGTCCTTGTTGACCGTGGCCGTGAAGTGCTCCCAGGTGAACGAGGAGTCGTCCGACTCGGGGGCGTTGGCGATGAGGAAGTAGCGCCAGTAGTCGGCGGGCAGGATGTCGAGGGCCTGGTCGGTGAAGACACCGCGCTTCTGCGAGGTGGAGAACTTCCCGCCGTAGTACGTCAGCCAGTTGAAGGCCTTGACGTAGTCGACCTTCTTCCACGGCTCGCGCACGCCCAGCTCGGTGGCCGGGAACATGACGGTGTGGAAGGGCACGTTGTCCTTCGCCATGAACTGCGTGTAGCGGACCGGGTTCTCGCCGGAGTCCGCGTCGTACCACCAGGACTTCCAGTCGCGGTTGTCCGTGTCCTGGTCGGACCACTCCTTCGTCGCGCCGATGTACTCGATCGGGGCGTCGAACCAGACGTAGAAGACCTTGCCCTCGGCGGCCAGCTCCGGCCAGGTGTCGGCGGGGACCGGGACACCCCAGTCCAGGTCACGGGTGATCGCGCGGTCGTGCAGGCCCTCGGTCAGCCACTTGCGGGCGATGGAGGAGGCCAGCTGGGGCCACTCGGACTCGTGCCGGGCCACCCACTCCTCGACCTCGTGCTGGAGCCGCGACTGGAGGAGGAACAGGTGCTTCGTCTCGCGGACCTCCAGGTCCGTCGAGCCGGAGATCGCCGAACGCGGGTCGATCAGGTCCGTGGGGTCGAGGACACGCGTGCAGTTCTCGCACTGGTCGCCGCGGGCCTTGTCGTAGCCGCAGTGCGGGCAGGTGCCCTCCACATAGCGGTCCGGGAGGAAACGGCCGTCCGCGGGCGAGTACACCTGTCGGATCGCGCGCTCCTCGATGAAGCCGTTCTCGTTCAGGCGGCGCGCGAAGTGCTGGGTGATCTCGCGGTTCTCCGGGCTGGAGCTGCGGCCGAAGTAGTCGAAGGCCAGCTCGAAGCCGTCGTACACGGCCTTCTGCGCGTCGTGCGCCTGGGCGCAGAACTCGTCGACCGGCAGGCCCCGCTCCTTGGCCGCGAGCTCCGCGGGGGTGCCGTGCTCGTCCGTCGCGCAGATGTACAGGACGTCGTGACCGCGCTGGCGGAGGTACCGGGAGTACACGTCCGCCGGGAGCATGGACCCCACCATGTTGCCCAGGTGCTTGATCCCGTTGATGTACGGAAGGGCGCTGGTGATGAGGTGTCGAGCCATCGCGGGCTGCTCCCAGGTCGCTGCGGGGGGCGACGATCGCGTCGGATTTCCGGTGGGCGCATCGTCGCCGGTGAACCTTGAAATCGTAGCCGACATGGGTGGGCCGCCCGCTTCCCGTTTTGAGGCGTGGGAAGGGGCGGCCCGGGTGCTGCTCCGGCGGGTGCCGCTCGGACGGGGGGTTACGGGCGCCAGTTCTCCAGCACGCCGTCGTAGACCTCGGCGTCCGTCAGTTCGCGCGGGGACGGGCCCGCGTGGAAGAAGGCCGTGTTCCCGGTCTTCAGCTTGCGCAGGTAGTCGAACGCCTTGTTGTCGTGCTCGCCGAAGGCGACGAACGAGAAGAAGACGCCCGGGTGGTTCTTCGCCGCGTCCGTGAGGGACTGGGTCGCCGGGGTCTTGGCGTCCGGGGCGCCGTCCGTCTGGAAGAGGACGAGGGCCGGGTCGCCGGCACCCGACGCCTTGTGGTGGGTGACGACCTCCTCGACGGCCGCGTGGTAGCTCGTACGGCCCATGCGGCCGAGGCCGGCGTGCAGGTCGTCGATCTTGTTCTCGTGCTCGGTGAGGGTGAGGGCGCCGGTGCCGTCCAGCTCGGTGGAGAAGAAGACGACGTGGACGGTCGCCGCCGGGTCCAGGTGGGCGGCGAGCGCGAGGGCCTGCTCGCCCAGGGCCTGGGCGGAGCCGTCCTTGTAGTACGCGCGCATCGACGAGGAACGGTCCAGGACGAGGTAGACCCTGGCGCGGGTGCCGGTCAGGCCGTGCTTCTCGAGGGCGGTGCCGGCTTCCTGGTACGCGGTGAGGAGGGCGGGGGCGTCGGTCTTCACTCGGCTGGCCGAGACCGCGACGGGCGGCTCCGCCGGGGTGAGCGGGTCGGCCCCGGCCTGGGTCTCCGGCTCGGGCTCGGCCTCGGTCTCCGGCTCGGTCTCTGCAACCGGCTCCGCCGCGACCTCGGCCTCTTCCGCGACCTCGGCCTCTTCTGCGACCTCGGCCTCTTCTGCGACCTCGGCGGTCGGCTCGGCCTCGGCGGCCTGCTCAGCGTCGGTGACCGGCTCCGCCTCGGCGGCGGGGGCGGCTTCCGCCTCGGCTTCGCCTTCGGCGGGGTCGTTCCCACCCGCACCACCCGTGCTGCTTTCGTCGTCGGCTGCGGGTGCCGCCTGTGCGGCCTCGCCGCCGTCGGCGACTGCGGGCTCGTCCGCCTGGACGACCTCGGCGGCCGCCTCGGGCTCCGCGACAACCTCCGGCTCGGGGGCGACCTCGGCCTCGGGCTCGGCGACAGGCTCCGCCTCGATCTCGGCGACAGGCTCCGCCTCGATCTCGGCGACAGCCTCGGGCTCGGTGGCCGGCTCGGCCTCAACTTCGGCGGCAGCTTCGGGCTCGGGCTCGGCAGCAGGCTCGGGCTCCGCGACAGCGGCGGGCTCCGGCTCGGTGGCCGGCTCGGCCTCAACTTCGGCGGCAGCCTCGGTGATCGGCTCTGCTTCGGCCTCGACGGTGACGGGCTCGGCAGGCGCCTCGGTCTCGGTGACCGGCTCCGCCTCGGCGACGGGCTCGGGTGCGACCTCAGCCTCGACCTCGGCGGCGGCCTCGGCCTCGGCGGCAAGCTCGGGCTCCGCGACAGCGGCGGGCTCGGGCTCGGTGGCGGCTTCGGTCTCCGCGACCGGCTCCGCCTCAACCTCGGCGGCGGGCTCGGCCACGGCCTCCGGCTCGGTGGCCGGCTCCGGGGCGGCCTCGGCCGCGGGCTTCGTCTCGGGCTCGGTGACGGGCTCGGTCTCGGCGGTGGGCTCGGGCTCCGGAGCGGTCTCGGGCTCGGGGGCAGCCTCGGGCTCCGGGGTGGCCTCGGCGGTGGGCTCGGGCTCGGTGGTCGGCTCGGGCTCGGGGGAGTTGCCGGTGGGCTCCGCCGGAGGCGTTTGCCTGGGGACCGTGACGTTGTCGAACGCGGCCGACACCAGCTCGTCGACGACCGAGGGCTCGGGCTCGGACGCGGGAGCCGGAATCCTCGGCTCGGCCTCCGGCGCGGTGGTGGAGGCCGACTCGGCGGCCTCCGGGGAATGCGTCGGCTCCGTGGCGGGAGCAGGGACCGTCGCGGACGACGTGGCCTCTCGCGAGGTCTCCGCGTCCGCGTCACGACCCTTGCGTGAGCGGCCGAACGCATTCCGCAGGAGAGTGAGAATGCCCATGTGCGCAACCCTTCGCGTGAGTTGATCCCGTCAATCCCTGGCCAGGACGGACACGTAAGGTTAGCGGCCATAGATGGTGATCTTCGGCAGGGGCGGCGCACCGTAAGACGGCCACGTCAACCCCCCTACGGCGCCCACGGGTTCACTTTCCTACCACGAGGTTTTGTCGGAATTCGGAGTTCCGCCACGCACCTTCCCCTGGCGTCCCCTTTGTGTCAAGAGATCGCAAGAAGAACGTAAAGCGCTCCCGTCCCGTGCGTGGATCGGGGCGGTGGCCGAATCGTCGGTGCCCGGACCGCCCGTGTCAATGCGGTGAGGCGATCGCCCTGGCCGCCGCGACCTCCTGCCGCACCGGTTCGAGCACGCTGTCCTCGGGCCCGCAGAGGTCGGCGCGCACGGCGACCAGCACGTCCGTCTCGCGCAGCCCCTCGGACAACTCCCTCAGCTGGCCCGCGATCGTGGAGATCTCGGTGGCCGACGGCTCGGCCGCGCCCTGCCGGACCCGGACCCGGGCGGCGGTCGTCGCGTCCACGATCCGTTCGACGGCGACGACCAGCGGCATCCAGGCCGCGGCCCGGCGCCCGTTCGGCGGCGGTTCGGTCAGCGCGCGCTGGAACTCCGTACGGATCGAGGAGAGGTCGCGGTACAGCCGGCGCCTGCTGCGGGCCCGGGCCGACGGATCGGCCGCGTCCCCGAAGGCCAGCTCGACATAGCCGGCGGTGTCGGCGACCGCGTCCGCGAGCCGGTCGCCGACCCGGGCGTGCCAGCTCTCCGGCCAGAGCAGGTATCCGGCCACCAGGGCGATGCCGCAGCCGACCAGGGAGTCGACCAGGCGGGGGACGACGAGCCCGGTGCCCTGGTGGTTGAGGATGTCGGACAGCATCAGGATCACCGGGGTGATGGCGGCGGTCTGATAGCCGTAGCCGCGGGGCGTCAGGGCCGGGATGAGCGCGGCGAGCACCATCAGCACGGGCACGTCCCACCAGCCGCGCGGAACCAGGGTCAGCACCGTCGCCGCGACCACCAGGCCCACGACCGTGCCGAGGGCGCGCAGCAGGGCCCGGGAGAACACGGAGCCGTAGTCGGGCTTCATGACGAACGTGATGGTGAGCGCGACCCAGTACGAACGCGGCACCTCGACGGTCGAGACGAGCACCTGGCCGAGGCCGATGCACAGGGCGAGGCGGATGCCGTAGCGCCAGGAGGCCGCGGACAGCAGCGCGTTGCGGGTGGCGCGGGCGGCGCGGACGCGCAGCGCGGCGGGCCGGCCGAGACGGTCGTCGAGGGCGTGCGGGTCGGGGGACCGGTCGGTGACGACGCGGGCCGCGTGCCGCAGGGCGTGGTCGACGGCACGCGCCGTCTCGTCGGCCGGGGCGGGCAGCCGCAGTTCGAGCGGATCGGTGCCGCCGGCCTCGACGGTGTCGGCGAGCAGGCTCACGGCGGCGGGGATCGCCGCGGGCAGCCGCTCGCCCCGCTGGTGGGCGGCGGGGGCGGCCTCGACGACGGGGGTGAGGGCGTTCAGCTGGGCGAGCAGCCGGACGAGGTCGGGGCTGCGGCCGTGGTGGAAGGCGCGCCGGGCGAGGACGAGGTCGTACGACTCGTTCAGGGACTGGGTGACGGCGAGGCGCAGGCGCTCGTAGTCGCCGGTGCCGCCGGCGGCGAGCAGGTCCGCGACCGTGCGGTAGGTGCCGGCGACGGCGGAGCGCTCCGGCACGCCCGAGCGCAACGGCCAGGCGAGCAGGGTCAGCGCGAGGACGAGGAGACCGCCGCCGGCCATCAGCAGCGGGGCGAGCCACCAGGCGCCGGGCAGCGGAAGTCCGGCGCCGATCACGCAGTTGAGGAGCAGCAGCAGTCCGGTGACGGAGGCGACGGCGCCGATGGAGGAGATCATCCCGGAGACGAGGGCGACCCCGGTCACCGTCGCGACGGCGACCCAGCCGTGCCCGTAGACCGCGGCGCCGATGGTGACGCCGATCGCGCCGAAGAGCTGCGGGACGGCGATGTTGAAGATCCGCATGCGGTACGCGTCGGCGGTGTCGCCGATGACTCCGGAGAGCGCGCCCATGGAGGCCAGGGCGCCGTACGCGGGCTGTCCGCAGGCGAGGCCGACGGCGAGGGGCAGCGCCAGCGCGACGGCGGCACGGGCGACGGCGGGCCGGTTGACGGGGGCCCGCTGCGGCCGCAGGTTCCTGACCAGCCAGTCGGGAGGCGTGAGGCCGATGGGGAACTCGCGGGACATGCCCCAAGTATGGCGGTTTCCCGGAGGCGGACCCCGGCTGTACCGGCGGGCGGAGGCCGTCCGGGTCGGGTCCCGGCCGCACCCCTTGACACAGGCGGCCTGGGCCGGCCCGGCCGCGCTCGTGGATGCGGGCTGCCCGGGTCGGGTCCAGGTCGGACCCGTGGGCTCGGGCTGCCCGGACCGGGTCCAGGTCGGACCTGCGGGCTCGGGCTGCCCGGACCGGGTTCAGGTCGGACCTGCGGGCTCGGGCTGCCCGGACCGGGTCCCCGGTGCATCCGCAGGCGGAGGCAGACCGGGACGAAGAGGGGACGACGGCCGCCCCCGGCGGCCGACCACCGGCAGTGCGGCTCCGCCGTCCACCGCACGTCCGGTCCGCGGCTCACGCCCCTGCCCTGGCCGGGGCCGGGTTCAGGCGCCCACGTGGGTCGGTGGTTCCGCGGGGGCGGGGCGGGGGGCCTCGGCCGGGCGGCGTCTGCGGGTGTAGGCCTGGGTGAGCGCCGCCGCCAGAGACACCGTCAGACCGAGGGCCAGCAGCAGCCAGCTGACGAACCGCAGCGTCTCGGTGAGGGCGTCGTACACCGCGCCCGCCGCCGTGCGGGACACGTCCGGCGGCAGGTCGTCGAGGGTCAGTTTGCGGCCGACCGTGATCGCGACACCGAGCAGCGCGGCGCCGACCGCGGTGCCGAGGCCGGTCGCGAGGACCGCCCGGCGGCGGCGCAGGGCGATGACGATGCCGGTCGCGGCGAAGACGACCGACGCCGACGGCAGCCAGAATCCGGCGACTTCGAGCACGTGGAACCCCTTCCGGAGCCGGGCCAGGTCCTCGGCCTCGAGCACGGTGATCTCGGCGTGCTCGACCGGGATCCGGTCGGCCAGCGGCATGTGGTCGTCGGCGAGCCTGCGTTTGACCCGCTCGGTGACGGGCGCGAGGTCGACGGTCACCGCGCCCTCGCGGTCCTCGCGCAGCGCCCGCATCACGGCGTCGTGCGCGGCCAGGTTGGCGGCCTCCCACGCCGTGCGGTACGCCTCGGTCTCGGTGAACGACCGCACGGCGTCCCGCACGAAGTGGTTCACCGGCCCCTGGAGCCGCGGCCGTACGTGGACTTCGCGCAGGATGTCCTCGGTGACACCGGCGGCGATGGCGTCCCGGACGTCGTCGTCGGCGGCGAGCGGCGCCATGGTGGCCTCGTAGCGTTCGGAGTCCCCGAGGCCGTACGTCGCCCACGCCGAGAGCGCGCCGAGGGGCGCGAGGAGGCAGGCGAGCGCGATCAGCACGGCCGACAGGGCGCTCCGGACACGAGGGGGCACCTCTTCAGGCAAGGCCCCCGGGGCCGCGTGCGCGAGCGGGGCGCGTGCAAATGGGCGCACGGGACGAGCCGTACGGGGGCCGACGAGCCGTACGAGGGCCGCCGGGTCCCTGGCAATCGCCCCGCCCGTCCTGGCCGGGAACGCCCCACCGACCTCGTACATCCCTGCTGTCCCAAGGGTTTCGGGCGTTCGGGTGGAGGCCTCACCCGAACGGGTGTTTCCTGGATCTGGGGAGCAAGGAGGCCGATATGCGCACCACCCCAGCCCGGCGGACGCTTGCCGGGGCCCTGCTCAGCGGCGGTGTACTGACCGCCCTGGCCGCCGGTCCCTCCATGGCCGCGGCCGAGTCGGCGCACACCGGTGACGGTGGCTCCGGCAGCCCCGTCTGGGGCACCGTCATCTCCCGCGGAGAGATGAACCTGCGGCTCCAGCCCAGCACGAACTCGCCCGTCGTCGGCGCGCTGCCCTCGGGCAGTCAGGACCGGGTCCAGTGCGCGGTGAACGGGCAGAGCGTGCTCGGCACCAGCGTCTGGTACTGGCTCGTCGGCGCCCACGCCTGGGCCAGCGCCGCGTTCGTCGACACCGGCGGCCGGGCGGTGCCGAGTTGTTCGGACCCGTGCCCCGACCAGAAGGACGGGACCTGGCACAACGCGCACTGGGACCACGACCGCAACCCGGCGAACGACCCCGGCTGGAGCGTGAGCGCTTCCGGCTCCTGGACCTTCACCGTCACCAGCGCCTGGAGCTGGACCGTGTCCGGCTCCTCCTCGAACTCCTGGGACTGGGTCCCAGGTGGCAGGTGAGTAGGTGAGTGAGGGAGACGCATGAGGCCCCGGCATCACGCCGGGGCCTCATGTGCGTCGTGCGCCGTTCCGCCGTGACCGTGCTGTGCGCCGTTCCGTCGTGACCGTCGCGTCTCCGTAGTGCGCCGCTTCGCCGTGACCGTCCGCGTCTCCCTCGTATGCCGTTCCGTCGTGGAGCGAGGTGTGCGCCGTTCTCCGCTGTGGCGTGCGGTGTGCGCCGTTCTCCGTCGTGGTGCTCGCTGTGCACCGTTCCCTCGTGGGCCGCTCCGGCTCCGTCGAAACGCCGTTCCGCCGGCTTCGGCGGAACGGCGTTTCACGACGGCGGCTCGCTTTCCTCGAGCGTCAGTCCTCGTGTGTGTAGTAGCGGTAGAAGGCCACCGCGTACACGCCCACCGCCACCGGCAGCGACATGAACACGGACCGCAGGATGGTCGCGTCGGTCTGGCTGTAGAGGAATCCGAACGCGCAGCCCGCGAACACGGCCCACACCAGTGCGTGCATCTCGCGCCGCATCAGCGGCGCCACCGTCCGGACGGCCACGTACGCCAGCGCGAAGGCGATGGCGCACACGAAGCCGAACAGCACGTTCCAGCCCGTGATGGCGCCCGCGTCGCGGTTGATGGCGGCCGCCCAGTAGCCGTAGACGAGTCCGCCGGCGACGGGTATCGCCCACTCGGCGATCGTGTGGGTCTGTTTCCCGAAGACGTCGGTCGATCCGGATGTCCGTGGTGTCCCTGACACAGGTGCGGCTTGAGCCATGGAAGGACTCCTTTCTGCTCGCCCCCGCCTTCCAGGTCACACCCCGCCCCAGCCCCTGGCAACTCGGGACGCCGGCCCCCTCGCGCCACCCTTTCGGCCCATGTCGCGGCGCCTTTGCGGACCGGGGCACGGCATCCTCCGTCTCACCCCTTCCGCCCCCGCGCCGAAATGCGGTGATCATGGTCGCGTGCTTCGCTGAGGTGCATGAAGCTCGTACTCTTCGGTGCCACCGGCATGGTCGGCAGCCGCATCGCCACGGAGGCGTCGGCCCGCGGACACCAGGTCGTCGCGGTCAGCCGGTCCGGACAGTCCCCGGTCCCCGGGGTCACCGCGGCGGCGGCCGACGCCGCGGACCCGGCGAAGGTCGCCGAGCTGGTGGCCGGCGCGGACGCGGTGGGCTCGGCCTGCGTCCCGCCCCGGGACGGCTCGGACCCCCGGGAACCCTTCCTCGCCCTCAACCATTCCCTGGTCGAGGGCGTCCGCACGGCCGGGGTGCACCGGCTGGTCATCGTCGGCGGCGCGGGCACCCTGGAGGTCGCGCCCGGCGAGGCCGCGTGCGACCAGCCCGACTTCCCCGAGGCGTACCGTCCCGAGGCACTCGCCCACCAGGACGCCCTCGCGTATCTGCGGACGGACGTCGACGACCTCGACTGGACGTACATCTCGCCCGCCGCCGAGATCGGCCCCGGGGAACGCACGGGCGAGTTCCGGATCGGCGGCGACCGCATGCTCACCGACGCGGGCGGCCAGAGCCGGATCAGCGCCGAGGACTACGCCATGGCCTTCGTCGACCAGCTGGAGATGCCCGTGCACCCGCACGGCCGCATGTCGGTCGCCTACTGAGAGCACGGGAGGGAGGCGGTACGGCGCGGTGGCCGACCGGAGATCCGTACGCGACCGGCTTCGGGAGGCCCTGCACCCGTCCGCCGGGCTCCCGGGAGCCTTCCAGCGGTCGCAGCCGCTGAAGCTCCGGGGCCGCAGCGTCGCCTGGCTGCCCCCGCTGCTGCTGCTCATCGGGATCACGCTGCTGGACGTCAACACCTCCGGCCGGTTCCGGATCATCTCCTGGCTCGTGCTCGTCCCCGTCATCGCCGCGGCGATCTGCGGGGTGCTGGGCACGGTGGCCTTCGCCGCACTGTCGCTGCTCACCTACGGCGCCGTGGACAGGCAGTGGCCGCACCAGTACCAGAACGGGCTGCCCGACTTCGTCCTCGTGGTGGTCGGCAGCGGTCTCGCGGCCCTCGCCTGTTCCGTCCGGCTGCGGGCCGAGCGGCGCATGCTGCACATGCGGGACGTCGCCGAGACGACCCGGCGCACCGTGCTGCGCCCGATGCCCCCGGGCTGGGGCGGCCTCGACCACGCGGCCGTCTACCTCGCCGCCGACAGCGAGGCCCGGGTCGGCGGCGACTTCTATGACATCCAGCCCGGCCGGCACGGCACCCGGCTGCTGCTCGGGGACATCCAGGGCAAGGGGCTCGCGGCGGTCGAGGCGGCGGCCGCGGTGCTCGGCACCTTCCGCGAGGCGGCCTTCCACGAGGGCGAGCTCGCCACGGTCGCCGCCCGGCTCGAGGTCAGGATGCGGCGGCACAACCGCTACCGCGTGGCGCTGGGCCGCGACGACGGGGACCGCTTCGCGACCGGCGTCCTCGTCGCGTTCCCCGAGGACACACCGGCCACGGTCGAGGTCGTCAACTTCGGTCACGAACCCCCGCTCGTCATCACCCCCGACGGGGTGCGGAGTCTGCCTCCCGAGCACGGACTCCCGCTCGGCATGGACGAGTTGGTGTCCACTCCGCCCCCGGTCATCCGGGTCCCGCTCGCCCCCGGCGAGACGCTGCTCCTGGTGACGGACGGGGTCACCGAGGCCCGTGACACGGCGGGCGAGTTCTTCCCGCTGCGCGACACCCTCGTCCGGGCCGTGGCCCGGGACCCGCGCGCCGCCGACCCGCAGCGGCTCGTCCGGCTCGTGCGCGACCGCACGCTCGCCCACTGCGGCGGACGGCTCGCCGACGACACGACGATCTTCGCCGTACGACGCAGGGCGCCGGGCGGGCGACGGCCCTAGCCACGGCGGCCTCACTCGCGGCGGGCGGCGGCCCAGGGGTCCGGTCCACGGCGGGCGGCGGCCTCGATGAACAGGGCGTTCCCCCGGGCCGTCGCCTTCCCCGGCCGGGCGGCCACCCCGTGCCCAAGCCTTCGGCCGGACAGGGGCGTTCGTCCCCTTCGCTTCCCCTCTTTGCATGCGCAGCCGTTACGGTGCTGCTGTGTCCGATCGATGGGGGAGGGAACCTGTGCCCGGAACCGTGCTGCTCCTCGCGGCCTCGCCGGTGGGCAAGGGGTGTCTGGTGGACGCGGCCTCCGTGCTCCCCGTGCTCGCGGCCGTCGCCCCGCCGGTGCTGTCGGGAACCGACACGGCGAACGTCGTCGAACTCGCCGACCCGCTGGAGCCGCAGGCCGTGCTGACCCGGCTGCGCGCGGCGGCGACGGCGTCCGGACCGCTGACCATGTTCGTGACGGGCCAGCTCCAACTGGACCGCCGCCAGCGGCTTCCGCACCTCGCGCTGGCCCGCACCACCCCGTCGACGGTCCGGTACACGGCGTTCCCCTGGCGCTGGATCGCCGACGAACTCCGGCTGCGCCCGCCCGGGTCGACGACGGTGTTCGTCGACCTCCACGCAGACGCCGACACCTGGGAGTTCATCGCCTCACGTCCCCTCACGGCGGGCCCGTCGGCGGAGTTGTACGGCCGCGTCGCCCCGCCGCCGGGCCGCCGGGCGGTGGCGCAGCCGGCGTACATGAGGGCGGTGGCGACCCTGCTCCGCAGCGGCCACCGGCCCCCTCCCGCCCAGCTCCACCAGCAGGCGCTGACGAGGGTGTCGGGCGAGGGCAGCGCCCGGCCGGGGGCGGAGGACCGCGTGCTCGCGCCCGGGCGGGCGTGGGCCGGTCGGCCATGGCCCCCGGCACCGGAGTTCACGACGGTCACGGCCCCGCCGGGCACCGCGCCCGGACCCCCGCCGCGCCCGCCCGTCCCCCCGGACGTGGTTCCCGCGCCGCCCGCGCCTCCGGTATCGCCGGTGTCGATGGCGGTGCCCGTGGCGCCCGTGGTGTCCGTGCTGCCGACGTCGTCGACGGTGCCCGTGGCTGCCGTGCCCGTGGCGGCCGTGCCCGTGGCGGCGGTGTCGCGCGGTCCGTCCGTGCCCTCCCCCGCGTCGTCCGGCCGGACGGAGGTGCGGGTCGGTCCGGCGGTCCCCGACCCCCACGGGGAGATCACCGAGGCCGTCCGGGACGGTCGTCACGACGACGCCCTCGCGCTGGCCGGGCGGTGGGAGCGGGACGCGCTGCGGACCCACGGAGCCGGGTCCGAGCAGGTGCTGCACTGGATGGAGGTGCGGGCGGACCTGGCGATGTTCGCCGGGGACGCGGAGCGCAGCTGCCGTGGCTGGCTCGCCCTCGCGGCGACCCGGCTGGACGCGGGGCAGGACCCGGGCGCCCCGGAGGTGGAGTCGGCCGTGGACCGCGCGCACCACCAGTGGGGCCGGGTCCAGGACCCCGGGCGGGCCCGTGAACTCGGTGCGGAACTGGCCTGGTTGAGACGGCGGGTCCCCGGACGCCGGGAGGGCGCCCTCGACCATGTCCAGCGCCAGCTGAGCCAGTTGGGGACCCAGGCCTGAGCGGACACCCAGACCTGACGAGACCCCCAGACCTGAACTGATCCGGGCCTGAGCCGACCCGAGCCTGAGCTGACCCAGGCCGAGCCGACCCGAGCCTGAGCGGGCGCCGCATGAGCCGACCGGTGCCGCCGGGTCCGCACCGCCCGGAGGCCCGGCGGTTCCGCCCGGTCGGAAGGAGGCCCCGGGTCCGGAGGAAGCGCCCGGTCCGGAGGAAGCGCCCGTTCCGGGGTCGGTCAGCCCTCGTCCGACAGGGCCGCCAGCGCGCCCGACACCAGGGTGCGGACGCCGGGCGCGACCGTGGACAGGTCGGGGGCGAAGTGCGGACTGTGGTTGCTGGGGACGGCGGCGAGCCGGGTCATGAGGTCGTCGCTCCCCGGAGCCGCGTTCCAGACGTCGGCCGGGGTGCTGGTCACGAACCAGTAGGAGTACGGGATCCGGCCGGCCGCGAGCCGGGGGAAGTCCTCGCTGCCCATGGCCGGTCCGGGGTCGAGGATCGTCCCGGCGCCGAACACCTCGCCGTGCACGGCGGCGATCCGGTGGTCGGTCGCGGGGTCGTTGACGGTGACCGGGAAGTCGTTGCCGACGGTGACCGTGGGCTCGGCGGGGCAGCCGGCGGCCGCGCACTCGCCCGCCGCGATCCGCCGCACGGCCGCGATCATCCGCTCCCGCATGTCCGGCGACTGGGTGCGCAGGTTCAGGGAGATCCGTGCCTCGGACGGGATGATGTTGTGCCGGGTGCCCGCCTCGATCCGGCCCACCGTGAGCACGGCGGACTCCCGGGCCGCGATCTCCCGGCTGACGACGGTCTGGAGCCGCGTCACGATGTAGGCGGCGGTCACCACCGGGTCGACGGTCGCCTCCGGCCGCGATCCGTGGCCGCCGCGCCCGTGGACGACGATGTCGAGATCGGTCGAGGCCGACATGATCAGGCCCGGGGAGTGCGCGTACAGCCCGGCGGGGCCGGGTGCCACGTGCTGGCCGAGCAGGACGTCGGCGCGCGGGAAGCGTTCGTGCAGGCCGTCCGCGACCATGAGGGCGGCGCCCTGGCCGGTCTCCTCGGCGGGCTGTCCGACCAGCACCAGCGTCCCGGACCAGGTGTCCCGTCCGTCGGCGAGCGCACGGGCCGCGCCCGCGAGCCAGGTGACGTGCAGATCGTGGCCGCAGGCGTGCATGACCCCGTCGGTCCCGGAGGCGTACGGGAGCCCGGTCTCCTCGGCGACGGGCAGCGCGTCCATGTCGGCGCGCAGCAGGACGGTGGGCCCGTCCCCGTTCCGCAGGACGCCGACGACGCCCGTGCGGCCCACGCCCTCGGTCGTCTCGTACCCGGCCGCGCGCAGCCGTTCCGCGAGGACGGCGGCCGTACGGTGTTCGCGCAGCGACAGTTCGGGATGCCGGTGCAGGTCCCGGTAGAGGTCCTCCAGGGCGGGGACCGGAAGATCGGCCGTGAGGTCCAGCGCGGTGCGGGCGGCGGTAGAGGTCACGCGGTCACTGTAGGCGTCGTGCTTCCCGCGTACGGGGGATCGACCGCTGTCGTACGACGGCGGGAGGGGCCGTCACCGGCCCGCGGACGGTCCCTGATGCTGCGCCGTGCGCACGGAGGCGGGGGCCGCGGGGGTCCCTTCGGCGGCTCTCGCCGGACCGATGTTCGCCGCCGTGACCAGCGCGGCGACCGCGATGACGGCGGCGAGGAGACCTCTGGAGTAGCGCGCGGAAATACGTCGGAGCACGGTGACCTCGCAACAACAGCGGCGTATTAAGCATGCTTAATCCGGCGCTTAACGTAGAGGCTTCCGGGCTTCGGTCGCAAGGGGGTCCCGGGGCCGGACAGTAGTCAAAAGCCGGACCGACTCGCCTCGGCTTGATGGCATGCTTAGCCCATGGCGGAGCGGGACGACCCTGAGATCATCGGGCGCAGGGTGCAACAGCTGCGCACGGAACGCGGATTGACGCAGAAACAGCTCGCGGAGCCGGTGTACACGCCCGCGTACATCTCCACTCTGGAGGCCGGCCGGGTCCGGGCCTCCGAGCCCGCGCTGCGGCACATAGCCGGCCGCCTCGGTGTCGCCTACGAGGAGCTCGCGACGGGGCGGCCCGCCCATCTCGCCACCGATCTGCGCCTGCGACTGACGGACGCTCAGCGCACGCTCTCCACCGGAGAGGCCGAGGTGGCCGCGGCGACGTACGCCGGTCTGCTCGCCGAGGCGGAGGACCACGGGCTGGTCGCCGAACAGGCCGCCGCCCTGCTCGGACTCGGCGAATGCGCCCTGGACACGGGGGACCTGGAGACGGCGCAGCGGCGCTTCGAGGAGTCGGAGCAGCGGCTGGGCGACGCGCCGCTCCCGCAGCGGGTGCCCGCCGTGCGCGGCCGGGCGGTCTCCCACTATCTGGCCGGTGAACTCCGTTACTCCTGCTATCTGTTCGAGTCCACCCTCGACGAGCTCAACCGGACCGGCCTGCACGATCCCGAGGCACTGCTCCTCCTCTACACGGGAGTCATAGCGCCCTACATGGACATGGGCGCCCACGCCCGCGCCGCCCAGGCGGCCGAGTTCGCGCTCACCCTCGCCTCCCAGGTCCAGGACCCGGCCCTGGTGGCGCGGATGCACCGGTCGGTGGCGCGGACGATGATCGCCGAGGGTCGTATGGCCGAGGCCGACGTGTCCCTCGCCAAGGCCGCCGAGCTGTACCGCCAGCTCCAGATCCGCACCGAACTCGCCAACTGCCACTGGATGCGCGGGTACCTGTACGCCCAGAACGGTGAACTGGAGCGTGCGGAGGAGGAGTTGCGCGAGGCGCAGGCCATGCTCTCGGCGAAGCGGGCCGCGCTCTACACCAGCCAGGTCGCGGTGGAGCTCGCCGACGTGCTGCACCGGCGCGGCAAGTCCGAGGAAGCCGACGAACTGCTGCGGCGGGTGCTCGGCGACCTGAACTCCGAGCGGGGCGCCATCCACGCGGCCGCCGCGCACCGTCTGCTCGGGATCATCGCGGAGGACACCCGGGACACCGAGGCGGCCGAGGAGCACTACGTACGGGCGATGAGCCTGCTGGAGCGGGCGGGCGCGGCGGGCGACCTGGCGGACCTGTGCCGGCTGCTCGGCGACCTGCTGCGGCGCACCGGCCGGGTGGAGGCGGCCCTGGACGCCTACCGCACGGGCCTGGGCCACCGCACCGCCCCGGGCACGACGACCCTCGGCCCGGCCCCGGCCCAGCCGCCCCTCTGAAGCCGGACGGCAGCGGTACACCGGGCCGTCCTCCGGCACCCGGCCGCGTCAGCCGCCCGAGGTGCCGGTGCCGGTGCCTGTGCCCGCGCTCGTGCCCGGTGCCGTCGTGTCCCCGGACGAGGGTTTGATCTCGACCGTCGCTCCCGGTTCGAGCCGTTCGTACAGCAGCTTGGCGTCGTCCGGGTCCAGGCCGATCCAGCCGCGGGGAGAGCTGTAGACGCTCCCGTCGTGCGGCATGGCGCCGACGTAGTCCGTCCTGCCGTCGGGCCCGGTGAGTTCGAGCACCCAGGTGGCCATGAAGGAGTAGTTGTCGTCGAGGCCGACCGTCTTGCCGGAGAACCTCACATGGGCCGCCTTCGCGGCGACCGTCGTCCGGAAGGCCGACGTGTACCCGTTCAGGCTGTCGCCGTTGAGCGTCAGCCGGAGCCCGCCCACGGAGAGCTCGCGTGTGCCCAGGTCGATCGTGGCGTCCGGCGATGACAGCGGAGGGCTCGCGGACACGGTGGGGCTCGCGGCCGGCGGTGTCCGGTGCCGCGTCCCGCCGCCCGGGTCCACCACGAGGAGCAGGGCGAGCACGCCCGCGACACAGACCCCGGCCGCGGCCACGGCCGTACGGCGGCGGCGCCTGCGGCCCGTCGCCCGGCCCCGGATCTCCGCACCGCTCAGCTCCGGGGGCCGTTCCGCCTCCGTCGCCAGCGCGCGCAGGGCGGAGGTGAGTTCATCGGACACGGTCGTCCTCCCTCTCCTTGCCCGGCACGCCCGCGGAGCCCGACGGACGCGCGGAGCCGGCCAGGTCCGCCGAATCCTCCGAGAGCACCCGTGCCAGCGCCGCCCGGCCGCGGGAGAGCCGGGCCTTGACCGTGCCCACGGGAGCACCGGTTTCGGAGGCTACCTGCTCGACACTCAAGTCGCACAGATGGTGCAGAACGATCGCCATCCGCTGCGCCTCGGGCAGTGTGCGCAGCGCGGTCACCAGGGCGGTGCGCTCGGGCCCGGGGCCCGGCGTGTGGTCGGCGGGCGGGGTCCCGCGCACCAACTCCAGCCAGCGGCGGGCCCGGCGCCAGCGGCTCACCGCCAGCCGGGTCGCCACCGTCCGTATCCACGCCTCGGGGGCGCCGTCGGCGAGGAACTCCCGCCGCCGGTCCCAGGCGCGGACGAACGCCTCCTGTACGACGTCCTGCGCTTCTCCGTGATCCCCCGTGAACGCGTAGAGCTGGCCGGTCAGTCGGGGGAACGCGGTCGCGTAGAACGCGTCGAACTCTTCCTCGGTCATGCCCCCCGCCCGAATCTCCGAAGATTCTCCGGCCGTGTGCAACCCAGCCGTTCCCGCCGTGCGTACAGGTCCCGTACGTCGCACATCGAAACACACCACAGGGGGATCACCATGACCACGGGACGGAGAGGCGGCCGCGGCCGTCTGGCCCGCACCTGGAGCGCCGCGGCCGTGTGCGTGCTCGCGCTCGCCGGGTGCTCGGCGCAGGCAGTGGCCGACGGAGAGGGCAGGGGGGCCGAGCCGGGGGGCAGGCCGACCGCCGGAACGCACGGGACCACGGGCACGGCCCGGCCGAAGCCCTCCGCCACACCGCTCAAGTCCCTGACGGGCGCGCACGTCAACATCGCCGACGGGCAGACCGTCGGTGTCGGCATGCCGATCTCGGTGACCTTCAGCCGTCCGATACCCGTGGCCGAACGGGCCGACGTGGAAAAGCAGTTGAAGGTCACCGCCGACGTCGAGGGGTCCTGGGGGTGGGTCAAGGACCGCAATCTCGCCGACGGGCAGCGCGTCGACTTCCGGCCCCGCGCGTACTGGAAGCCCGGAACGGCGGTCACCGTCCGGGCCGGGGCCGGAATCACTAGGCACTTCACGGTGGGCCGCTCCCTCGTCGCCACAGTGGATGTCCGTACACACTTCATGACGCTCGAAACGGCCGGATCGTCGCGCCGGATCCCCATCACGGCGGGAGCGCCGGGGATGGACACCTGGAACGGCACGATGGTCGTCTCCGACAAGGCGTCCAGGGTGCTCATGGACTCCCGGTCGGTCGGCTACGGCGACGCGTACAAGGACTATTACTACTACGCCGTCCACCTCACCACCTCGGGCACCTACCTCCACCAGAACCCGAAGGCGAACACCTACGGCGGCCGCCAGAACGTCACGCACGGCTGCGTCGGCCTCGCCACCGGCGGTCCCGCGAAGCGGTTCTTCGACGAGGTCATACCCGGCGACGTGGTCAAGGTCGTCAACTCCCGGGACACGGTCGCCGTCGGCAACGGCTACGGCGACTGGAACCTGGACTGGGACCAGTGGCGGGCGACGAGCGCGCTCGGCTGACGCATCCCCCGCGGAACGTCTCCGGCCGGAGCCGTCCGGCCGGCGGGCGCCGGGAGTCCCCGGGGGAGCGGCGCCCCTTCGAAGTCCGAACACCGCCACCACCACGAGGAGTTGTCCGTCCATGGCAGGTATGAAGAGGTACGCGGCCGCGGCCGCGGCCGCCGTCGCCGCCGCGCTGATCACGGCGCCGACGACGGCGTACGGGGCGGCGCCCCAGAAGGCGGCGCCCGCCGCCCGCGCGGCGACCACCGTCGCCGGGCCGGCGCACGTCAGCGTCCTCGCGGCGCACGCCCGCGCCGCCTCGGTCGCCAAGGCCGCCCCCACGGCCCGGATCGTCGCCCCGGGCGAGCACGTCAAGGAGCCCGGCGGCGCCGAGTTCTGGCTGACGCCCGAGGGCAAGCACTGGACGTCGCCCGGCGACACCGAGCCCCAGTTCCGCAGCGTGGTCGACGGGAACATCGACCTCGGCACGCCCGGCGTCACGGCCCAGATCGAGGGCACCGCCGGCGGGCACTACACGCTGTCCGGCCTGTACTACGGCGGCAAGGGCACCGCCTCGCGCGTCACGGTGCGGACCACGGCCGGGACCCTGCACGGCAAGCTCCTGGAGCTCGCGGGCCACCCCGGCTGGGGCGTCTGGTACGTCAGCACGGACGTGCCCGCCGGTGCGGACTTCGAGGCCCGGAGCGTCGTCGTCCGCGACACCCTGGGCCGGGTCTACTCCCGGCTGGACCTGCTCTGACCCCACGGGGCGGGAACCGGCGGACGGCCGGTCCCCGCCCCGCCGCGTCAGCCGGACGCGCGGTCCTCGCCCGCCGCGTCAGCCGGACGCCCGGCTTCCGGAAGGGCGGGCCGGCCGGGGGCGCTCCGGCGCACGCCCCCCGCTCGCCCGCCCCGAGGGCGGCCGGCGGAGCCCGCCGCGGCAGGCCCGGGACGCGCCGTCGTGGAGTGTCCGGTGCGTCACGGACTCGCCCCGCCGGGCCGCACCGGACACCGGGAGGACCCCCGTCGCGGCGCCCCGGCGGCTGACCTCGGGGAACGCGTCTCCGGCCCGGACGGGGACCGCGCGGGAGGGGGCCGGGTCACGGTGTCGCGTAGTCCTGACGGACGCCGAGTCGGAGCGCGATCGAGACCATCGACCCCTACCGCCCGCCGGAACAGGGCCCATACTGGAATCACGATGAGTAAATCCTCCGCGCCCCGGCGCCACCTGCCCACCAGCCCCTTCGCTGCGCCCGTAGTGCCCGTGGCCAAGGAGTTCAGCCTCGGAGACCGTGTCTCCCACGACCAGTACGGCCTGGGCACGATCGTCGGTGTCGAAGAGGGCATCGCGATGCTCGTCGACTTCGGCGCCCGCCAGGTCCGCGTCCTGAGCCCCTACACCCGGATGGACCGGCTCTGACCCGCACGCACTGACACCCACGGCCCGCGACAGCCTCACCGGCTGTCCGGGCCGCGGTACGTCCGGGGCACTCCGGCCGGCCCGGTCCTCAGCCCTGGGTCGGGGCCGGCGACTTTCCCGCGAGCACGTCCTGGAGCCGGCTCGTGCCCGCCTGCACCGCCTGTTCGGTGGACTGGTGCTCGGTTCCCCCGAGGCCCCCGTTGGTGAGGGACAGGGCGCTGTCGCCGACCCGCACCGCCGCGAAGTCCAGCGTCAGCGTGTCGGGGTCGCCCTCCAGCTTGCCGTTCATCGTCACCCGCAGCCCCTGGCGGGCGTCCCCCTCGTGGGGCAGCTGCGTCTCGATGACCTGCACGGTCTGCCGGTCGCCCTTGCCGTTGACGGCCGTGAACTGGTCGCACAGGTCCGGCAGCGTCGAGAGCCACTTCAGCTGGGCGTCCAGGGCGTTCTTCCCGTACGAGGCCACCTCGTAGCGCATCTGGGCGTTGTTGTCGCTGTCGTCGAAGCCGGTGACCGCACCGGCCCCCCGCGGCTTGCCCAGCAGGTCCTCCGAGTAGAGGCCGTCCAGCAGCTTCTGGCACTGCTGGGCGTTCCCCTTGTCCGTGATGAACGAGGACGCGTCGACCTTGCTCTTGAGCAGCGTGTCGTGCCAGGCCGCCACGCCCTTCGACTCGGTCCACTGGGACCCCAGGTCGGAGTTGGTGATCAGCGCCGCCCGCGCCTCGGCCTCGGTCAGCTCGCGGACCGAGGGGGAGGGCGAGGCCGACGCGGCGCCGGGTTCCTCGGCGACGGGAGAGGCCGGGACTGTGGAGGCGGGGGACGCGGGGGAGTCCGTACGGGCGGAGCCAGAGCCGTCGCCCCCGCCGTTCGAGCAGGCGGCCGTCGAGAGCAGCATCCCCGCGGTGAGGGCGGAGGCGACGAGACAGGACGGACGGATCATGCGAGGGCCTCCCGAGGACGGTCCCGAGGTCGGGCTGTGTCCCTCCACGCCACCACCGGCGACGGCCCCCCACCAGCGCACCGGGCCGTCCGGGTGAGTACGCGGAGCGACGCCCGCCGGCCCGTTGCCCGGATCCCGGCCCGCACCGCCCGGGATCTGCCAGAGTGGAAGGTGATGCACGCGCTCCAGGGAAGCACCATGAGTTCCACCGACCGGTCCGAGGACGACGACCACCCCGTCTACACCATGGGTAGTGCGGCCGAGCTGATCGGCGTCACCCCCGCCTTCCTGCGGGCGGTCGGGGAGGCGGGGCTGATCACCCCTCTCCGCTCCGGGGGCGGCCACCGCCGCTACTCCCGCGACCAGCTGCGGCTGGCGTCCCGCGCCCGGGACCTCGTCGACCAGGGCACGCCCGTCGAGGCCGCGTGCAGAATCGTCTCGCTGGAGGACAGCCTGGACGAGGCGCTGCGGATCAACGCGGAGCTGCGGGGGTCGGCGCCGCAGGACGCGTGAACGGGCCTCCAGGGGCACGCGAGGGGCGTTTCCCGGCGCCCCCGGGATATCTGCACCGGCCGATACAGAATTTGCCGCGCAGGGTCGTGAGATTTTTATATTCCCCGCGCCCCGGTGAGATAGTGCTCCCGCTTCGAGGCGTTCGACGTGCTATTGTCGGTTTCAGTTGCAGTTGTGGTTCCCAAAGATTTTCCGGTGTATTCCGGTTGGGGCTTCATTGCGGCGACGCAGGTCCACGAGGTGTGGACCTTCGAGCTCAGCCCCATAGGAGATTTTGCATGGCTACCGGCACCGTGAAGTGGTTCAACTCGGAAAAGGGCTTCGGCTTCATCGAGCAGGACGGCGGCGGCGCGGACGTCTTCGCCCACTACTCGAACATCGCCAGCTCTGGCTACCGTGAGCTTCAGGAAGGCCAGAAGGTCACCTTCGACGTCACGCAGGGCCAGAAGGGCCCGCAGGCGGAGAACATCGTCCCCGCCTAGTCAGGGACACCGGACGGCCGGGGTTCGCACCGCGAGGTGCGGGCACCGGCCGTCCGTTTTTGCGGCCATTGAAATTCCGATGAATTTTCGGTGGCCTTTCCCTTTTTTCGACTGCTTCAAACCCGAATCGCCCCGGCGGAATCGCCGAAGCGGAAGCCGAAGTCGAAGCCGAAGGTGGGCCGGCGGGAAAGCCCCGCTACCGCACCGCCAGCACCGCGCGCACGGTCTTGCCGCCGAAACCCGTGCTGACGATCTCCAGGCTGTGGGCGAGCTGCTGGACCATGGCCAGGCCCCGGCCGCTCTCCGATTCCGCGTCCAGCACACCGATCCGCGGACGTCCGGGACTGTCGTCGCGCACCTCGACCGTCACCCGCCCGTGCCCCAGCTGCAGCCGCAGCCGGCATCCGCTGCGGCCGTGCCGTACGGCGTTGGCGACCAGCTCGGAGGCGATCAGCGTGGCGTCGTCGACCTGGTCCGCGGTCGGCTGCGCGAGCCGTGGCCGTGGCCGGGTCAGGAACGCCGTCGTCAGCTTGCGGGCCCTGCCCGCCGAGACGGCCGTACGCGGCAGTGTGTACTCCACGCGGGCGGTCGGCCGGACGGTGCGCTGGTGCGCACGCATGACTGACACTTCTCTTCCCCCTCCCAGGACGACCGGTACCCGGCCGGCGGCTCCGTCCCCGCGGCCGGGACCCCGCGCGCAACGGTGCGCGGACGGTCCTGCCCTCGGGTGATGCCCCACAGGGAGTGTCCGCAACCAACGACCTGCGTCACAAAGCCGCCACGGACACGTCAAGGGTGTCCCACGAGCGGGCCGGGCACCGAGGTCCTGCCTGTTCAGCGGCCGGAGTCCAGCAGTCGGAAGTCGTCGTAGTCGAAGCCGGGCGCCACCACGCAGCTGACCAGAACCTCCTCGTCACCGGCCGGCCGGGCGGACTGCCAGACGCCGCCGGGGACGAGGACCTGGGGGCGCTCCCCCGCCTCGACGCGGGGGCCGAGGCGCACGACCTGCGGGGTGGACTGGGGGTTCGCGCCGTCGCCGCCGAGCAGGACGTCCAGCGGTCCGCCGCGGTGCCACAGCCAGAGTTCGTCCGAGCGGACGGTGTGCCAGGCGGAGGTGTCGCCGGGCGTCAGGAGGAAGTAGATGGCGGAGGCGGCGGCGCGGGAGCCGGGGTAGCCGTCGGGCAGGAACGCCTGCGGCGCCGTCCAGGTCTCGACGAACCAGCCGCCCTCGGGGTGGGGACGCATGTCCAGGGCCGCGGCCAGGGCAGGGACACCGGTCTCAGGAGAGGTCATCCCTTGCCTGTATCACGCGGCCGAAACGGGGTTCAACCAACTCCCGGTGGACACGCGCGTATCTCTGACAGGGTGGGCCCATGGCGACCCTTCACAGAAAGCTGCTAGGTCTGCTTCCCCGGCTGGGAGTGCAGGTACTGGATCTCGGATCGGGAGCCGCGGTGGTCTACCGGCGCGGGGTGCGCAGACGGGTCGCCCTCGGCAAGGGCGCCGACCTGGTGCTGCGCGGGCGGACGGCGGGCTGGAAGCAGGTGCCGCTCGGCGGGACCGGCGCCCGTCTCCTGCTCGACGAGAAGGAGACGGCGGGCGACGAACGCAAGTTCCAGCTCTCGGCCGCCTCCTACCTCTGCGGGCAGCACGTCACCGCCCTGCTCGGCCGGTACGAGGTGAACTGCGTCTTCGACGTGGGCGCCAACTCCGGTCAGTACGGACGCCAGTTGCGCCGTCTCGGCTACACCGGCCGGATCGTCTCCTTCGAGCCGACCTCGGAGGCCTTCGAGAAGCTCCGGCAGGCCGCCGAGGGCGACCCCGACTGGCAGGTGCACCGGATGGGTCTCGGCCGGGAGGACACCACCCAGTCCATCCACGTGGGCTGGAACACCATGAACTCCCTTCTCCCGCCCAGTGATTACGGCAAGGACCGCTATAAGCGCTTCGCCAGGACCCGTACCGAGGAGATCGAGATCCGCCGTCTGGACGGGATGATGGACACGGCGCTCGCCGGGATCACCGTCCCCCGCCCCTATCTGAAGATGGACACCCAGGGCTACGACCTGGAGGTGTTCGCGGGCGCCGGGGAACGTACGGCGGAGTTCGTCGGCATGCAGTCGGAGGTCGCGACGCTGCGGCTGTACGAGGGCAGCCCCCGCATGGGCGAGGCCATCGCCGTGTACGAGGAGAGCGGCTTCGAGATCACCGGCATGTACCCGGTGTCGCGGGAGGAGGCGACCGGCCGGGTCGTGGAGTTCGACTGCGTGATGGTCCGCGCGACGGCCGTGCCGACGGGCACCGGCACGTAGCGCCGGAGCGGCACAGGGCGCTGGAGCGGCACAGGGCGCCGGAGCGGGGACGTGGGCGCCCCGGCCGGCGAGGAGCGGCTGGGGCGGGCATGCGGCACCCGGCCCTGCGGCGCCCCGGTCCATCGGCCCTGCGGCGCCCCGGCCCCGCGGCCTTGCGGCGTCCCGGTCCATCGGCCTTGCGGCGCCCCGGCCCCGCGGCCTTGCGGCGCCCCGGCCCCGCGGACCCGCTAGGCCGGGTAGGCGTGCGTCTGGGCCGCCTTCACCGTGGCCCACACCGGAGCGCCCGCGTGCAGGCCCAGCTCCGCCGCGGCGACCGTCGTCAGGTCGGCGGCCAGCGGGAGTTCGCCGGTGAGGGCCACCCGGATCTGGTCCCCGTGCGTCTCCAGCCCCGCGACCCGGCACTGCCACAGGTTGCGGGCGCTGGAGCCGGTGGGCCGGTCGCGGTGGAGCGTCACGGCCCCCGGCGGGAACGCCACGAAGACGGGTCCGTCGAGCCGCTCGGTCGTGGTGATCGCCGGGCCCGCCTCCAGCGCCACGGTGTGGCCCTCGGCCTCGCCCCGGTACAGGTTGAGCCCGACGAGCTGGGCGATGTAGTCGGTGCGGGGCCTGCGGGCGATGTCCGAGGGCCCGCCCTCCTGGACCACCCTGCCGTCCTCGACGACCACCAGCCGGTCGGCCAGCACCATCGCGTCCAGCGGGTCGTGCGTCACCAGGACGGCGACGGCCTCGAAGTCGGCCAGGTGGTGCCGCAGCTGGGCCCGCACGTCCAGCCGGGTCCGGGCGTCGAGCGCCGCGAGGGGTTCGTCGAGCAGCAGCAGTCGGGGGCGGGTGGCCAGGGCGCGCGCGACGGCGACCCGCTGCGCCTGTCCGCCGGAGAGCCGGCGCGGCCTGGTCCCGGCGAACTCGGCGAGACCCATGCGCTCCAGCCAGACGGCGGCCTGGGCCCGGGCCTCCGCCTTGGGCACGCCCTGACAGCGCGGGCCGAAGGCGACGTTGTCGAGCGCGGACAGATGCGGGAAGAGGAGGTAGTCCTGGAAGACGACGCCGACGGGGCGTGCCTCGGGCGGCGTACGGTCCAGGGCGGCGCCGTCCAGGCGCAGCCGGCCGCCCTCGGACAGCGGGGTGAGCCCGGCCAGCGCGCGCAGCGCCGTCGTCTTGCCCGCCCCGTTGGGGCCGAGCAGGGCCACGACCTCACCGGGGGCGGCGGCGAGTTCGACGTCGAGGAGGAAGGTGCCGCGCCGGACGACGAGCCGGGCGTCGAGACCCGTGTCCGTGCCGGTCGGGTCGCCGGTCGTGTCCGTGCCGGTCGGGCCGACGTCCGTGTTCGTGCCGGTCGGGTCGCCGGCCGTGTCCTTGTCGGTCGGTTCGGCCGTCCGTGCCGGATGCGCCTCGTGCGCCTCGGTCATGGCGCGACCACCTCTTCCTCCTCGGCCCGGCGGTCGTTCCCGGTCCTCGTCCGCGCGCCGCTCATGAGGCCGCCGTCATCCAGCGGTCGCGCAGTCCGGCCAGGACCGCGACCGACACCAGGAGCAGCACCAGACTCAGGGCGATCGCGGCGTCCGGGTCGCTCTGCAGGGCCAGGTAGACGGCCAGCGGCATGGTCTGGGTGCGGCCCGGGAAGTTGCCCGCGAACGTGATCGTCGCGCCGAACTCGCCGAGGGCCCGGGCCCAGGCCAGCACGGAACCGGCTGCGATGCCCGGCGCGATCAGGGGCAGCGTGACCCGGCGGAACGCGGTGAAGCGGGAGGCGCCGAGGGTCATGGCGGCCTCCTCGTAGCGCGGGTCGGCCGCCCGCAGGGTGCCTTCGACGCTGATGACCAGGAAGGGCATGGCGACGAAGGCCTCGGCCACGACCACGCCGGCCGTCGTGAAGGGCAGCGTGATCCCGAACCACGTGTCGAGCAGCCGGCCCACGACGCCGTTGCGGCCGAGCGCCAGCAGCAGCGCGACACCGCCGACGACCGGGGGCAGGACGAGCGGCAGGGTGACCAGCGCCCGCACGAGTCCGCGCCCGGGGAACCGCGTACGCGCCAGCAGCCAGGCGAGCGGGACCCCGAGCACCAGGCTCACCGCGGTGGCCGCCGTGGCCGAGAACAGCGAGAGCCTGAGGGCCTGCCAGACCTCGGGCTTGGCGAGCTGGTCCGGGAGGCTGCGCCACGGCGCCCGGATCAGCAGCGCGACGAGCGGGAGCAGCAGGAAGGCGAGCCCGACGAGGGCGGGCACCAGCAGCGGGAGCGGGGTCCCGCCCCGGACCCGGCCCGGTGTCCGGCCGCGCCCGCGCCGCGGCCCATCCGTGAGGGTGTCGGCCGGGGCGGCGGACGGGTCGGACGGTGTCATGGGATCACTCGTGACGGGGGTCAGGACGTGGGCTTCAGGAAGCCGGCGTCCGTCAGCACCTTCTGGCCGTCGGCGGACTGGACCAGCGCGATGAACGCCTTGGCCGCGGCCGAGTTGGGCGCGTCCTTGAGCAGGGCGATCGGGTAGTCGTTGATGGCGTCGGCGGACTCGGGGAACTCCACGCCCTCCACCTTGTCACCCGCGGCCTTCACATCGGTCTTGTACACGACCGCGGCGTCGGCCTCCTTGAGCTCCACCTTGGTCAGGGCGCTCTTGACGTCCTGCTCGTAGGAGACGGGGGTGAGCTTCAGCTTGCTCGCGTCCAGCGCCTTCTGCGCGGCGGCGCCGCACGGCACGGTCTTGTCGCACAGGACGACCTTGAGACCGGACTTGGTGAGGTCCTTCAGCGAGGCGACCTTGTGCGGGTTGCCGGGCAGGGTCGCGATCTCCAGCTGGTTGCGCACGAAGGTGGCGGGGGCCGTCGCCGCGTCGCCCTTGTCGGTCACGATGGCCATCGTCTTCGGGCTGGCCGCGGCGAAGACGTCCGCCGGGGCGCCGCCGGTGATGCTCGCCGCGAGGCTGTCGCTGCCGCCGAAGCTGAAGGTGACCTTGGTGCCCGGGTGCTCCTTCTCGAACTGCTGGCCGAGCGCGGTGAAGCTCTCCTTCAGGGAGGCCGCGGCGAACACGGTCACCGTGCCGGAGAGCTTCGGGGAGGAGGACGAGGACGACTTCGTCGTGTCCGAGGAGTCGGCCTTGTCGTCGGAGGAGGAACAGGCGCTCAGGGCCAGCAGCGCGGCGGCACCGACGGCGGCCACCTGCAGGGTCCGGGTGCTGCGGCGGTTCCGGCGGGCGGATCGGGTCGTCACGGATCTACTCCCTCGAAGACTCTGAGGCTCGCTGGAGCCTCCGTCGTGATCCTCAGTCCTGGGCTCACGCTCTGCTATGGCCTGATCATACTTCCGCAGATGCGAGCTGTAAGTCTCCTGTCGTATCGCATGAGCTGTGCCCATGAGCTTCGGATGTACGCATGTGCGTTTGCTCCGGGCCGCCCGCGGGGTACGGTCCACCGGGAGGTGCTGTCCAGTGAGCCAGTCCCCGACCCGGCCGGCGCCGCCGGCCCCGCCGCTCGCGGAACTCGCCCTGACCGGCGATCTCGCCCGGCCCGCCCGGCTGACCGTGCCCGATCTGCTCGCCTGGCCCCAGCACCGGGTGAAGGTGGCCTTCGAGTGCGCCACCAGCGGAGTGCGGCACCACGCGTTCGAGGGCCCGCTGCTGCACGACGTGCTCCGGGACGCCGGCCCCCGCTTCGACCCGGCCCGCCGCAAGGACCGGCTGCGCTTCCTCATCGCGGTGGCGGGCGCGGACGGCCATCACGCGCTGCTCACCTGGGCCGAGATCGACCCCGACTTCGCGGACGCCCCGGTACTGCTGGCGGTGGCCATCGACGGCACCCCGCTCGACCGGGCCGGACCGCAGCTCGTCCTTCCCCAGGACCGGTGCGGGGCCCGGCACATCAGCGGGATCGGCACGATCAGGGTGGACGGCCGCTACCCGTCCTGGCCGGACGAGGTCGCCGACTGACCCCTCGTGCCCGCTCTCAGGCGCGGTCGATGTGCACGTTCGTCGACTTGACCCGGGCCGTGGCCTCCACGCCGACCTCCAGGCCCAGTTCCTCGACGGCCTCGCGGGTCAGCAGCGAGACCAGCCGGTGCGGTCCCGCCTGGATCTCCACCTGGGCCGCCACGTCACCGAGTTTGACGGCGGTGACGATGCCGGGGAACGCGTTGCGCACGGAGGTCGTGGACGCGACGCCCTCCTCGCCGCCGGTTCCGGCCAGTTCCACCGAGAACGCGGCGAGGTCGCGGCCCTCGATCAGGCGCCGTCCGCTCTCGTCCCGGTGCGTGGCCACCCGCCCGGCGTCCGCCCAGCGGCGGGCGGTGTCGGGGCTCACGCCGAGGAGCCGGGCGGCCTGGCCGATGGTGTACGACTGCATGGGCGCGACGATAGGCAGGTGGTTCGCGCCCCTGCAAGCCGAACCCCGGGCGTGGCGCGGGCCGTTCACGGCCGGCCGCGCACCGGCCGCGCACCGGCCCCGCACCGCCCTCGGCCGGGCCCGGCCGCGCCGCCGTCAGCCGAGCCGCGCCGTCCCCGAGTCGGTGCTCGGCGTCTGCGTACGGATCACCTTGATGTGCCGGGCCCAGAACGCGCCGAAGGCCTTCTTCAGGATGGGCTCGGCCGTCGCCGGGCGGTCCACACCGAAGATCACGTAGCCGTGGATGTCGGGGCCCACCTGGTTCAGCCGGAACCGGCCGTCCCAGCGGTCCATGTCGTCGCCCACCCGGTCGACGAGGGTCATGAGCCGTCGTTCGGTGACGTCCGTGTCGTGGATCCGCACCTTCAGTCCCTTCTCGGCATGGGCGCAGAGGTCCGCGTCGAAGGCCTTGGAGGGGATCCGGTACACGTCCACGGCCTTGTGGCGCTCGTCCACGGACACGCCGGTGTAGACGTCCTTGTGGCGCCCCTTGCCGATCCCGTCCGCGTACGAGGCCATCCGGATCACCGCCGGCTCCCGGCCGGGCGGCGTGTGCGCCGCCCGGGTGCCGACGCACACGGACGTGTGCTCCGCGACGGGCTCCCGCCCGCCGCCTCCCGACCCGGCGGCGGACCCCTGGACCACCACCAGTGCCACCGCGGTCGCGGCCGTCATGCCGCCGATCGCCCTCGCCCTGCCCTGCTTCCTCATGTGGTCCTCCCCGTCCGCCGTCCGGTCGGTACGGGGACGCGCGGGCCGGGGGATTCGTTCAGCGGCCGCGCTCCCTGGCGTCGGCGTAGGTGCGCAGGAACAGCGCCTCGACGTGGGCCATGTGCTCGATCTCGGACGGATCCACGCTCTCGTTCGGCGCGTGGATGAGGCACTTGGGCTCCTCCACGCCCATGAGGACGATCTCGGCGCGCGGGTAGGTCTCGGCGAGGACGTTGCACAGCGGGATGGAGCCGCCCTGGCCGAGGAATGCCAGGGGCTTGCCGTAGACCTCGTCCATGGCGCGGCCGAGTGCCGCGTACGCGGGGCCGTCGGTGGCCGCCCGGAAGGGGGCGCCGGCGCTCTCGTCCTCGACGCTCACCCGGACTCCCCAGGGCGCGGCCCCGGTGAGATGCCGGGTGAGGGCGGCGCGGGCGGCCGCGGGGTCCGTGCCGGGGGGAATCCGCAGACTGACACGGGCCCGGGCGGTGGGTGGCACGGCGGCGGCGGAGCCGACCACCCGGGGGCAGTCGACGCCGAGGACGGTGACGGCGGGGCGGGCCCACAGCCGGTCGGCGACCGTGCCGGTCCCGGTGAGTCCCACGCCGTCCAGCACTCCGGCGTCCGCGCGGAACTGCCCCTCGTCGTAGCCGACGCCCTCCCAGGTGCCCTCGCAGTCCAGTCCCTCGACGCGGGTGGCGCCGGTGGCCGGGTCGCGCAGGGTGGAGAGCAGCTGGATCAGCGCGGCGAGCGCGTCCGGGGCGGGGCCGCCGAACATGCCCGAGTGGATCTCTCCGGCCAGTGTCTCGACGGTGACGACGACGTTGACGAGGCCGCGCAGGGTGATGGTGGCGGTGCCCGTGCCGACCTCCGCGTTGCCGGTGTCGCACACCAGCAGCGCGTCGGCGAGGAACTGCTCCGGGTGCTGGGCGACGTAGCCCTCCAGGCCGCCCGTGCCCTGCTCCTCCGAGCCCTCGGCGACGAACTTCAGGCCGACCGGGATGTCGTCGCCGAGCGCCCGCAGGGCGGTCAGGTGCATCACGATGTTGCCCTTGCAGTCCGCGGTGCCCCGGCCGTACCAGCGGCCGTCGCGTTCGGTCAGGGCGAAGGGCGGTGTGGTCCAGGCGTCGTCGTCCAGCGGCGGCTGCACGTCGTAGTGGCAGTACAGCAGGACGGTGGGGGCGCCGGGCGGCGGCGGGCGGTGGCCGATGACGGCGTGGCTGCCGTCGGGCGTCTCGGCGAGGTGGACGTCGTGCAGTCCGGCCTCGGTGAAGGCGTCCGCGACCCACTGCGCGGCGCGCCGGCACTCCTCGGGAGGGTACTGGCGCGGGTCGGCGACGGAGGGGATCGCGACGAGTTCGGCCAGGTCGGTCTTGGCCCGGCCCATCAACCCGGCGATCGTCGCGGCGAGTTCGGACATGGTCAGCGCCTCACCGTGTCGTCGGTCTTCAGGTCGTCGAGCCGGTCCTGGATCTTGTCCAGCTTGTCCGGGCAGTAGATCTCGATGATCGTGGCCTCCGCCCGGAGTGCCCTGCCGTCGCCGATGACGGGCCGCTGCCCGACGAACGCGGCGCCGTTGGACACGTTGATCTTCCACAGTGCCGACTTGAGGGCGCTGGCCGGATCGTCGCAGACCAGGCCGCCGTCGGTGCCCAGAACACTCGCGATCAACTCCGTGTCGGGGCGCGGGAGTCCGGCCTCCACGGCGGCGTCGGCGAGCTGGTTGGCCTTGCTCACGGCCTTGTTGTTCGTCGTGATGGCCTTGTAGCGCACGAGGCCGGCCACGACGAGGCCCAGCAGCACGATGATCGCGCCGTAGTAGATCCACTTGTGCTCGGACGCGAACCGGGTGGGACTCATGCCCCCGCCTCCTCCTCGCGAGCGGCTTCCGACTGCCAGCTGGGCTTGCGGAACTTCAGGAACGCCCAGGGGATCAGCAGGCCGAGGGCGCCGAGACCGCAGCCGATGATGACGACGTACACCAGGACGCTGTTGCTGCCGAACTGGGACGGCGGCACGAAGCCGATGACCATGGCCGCGGCCGAGGCCAGGAAGCCGACCACGCACACCAGGGTGAGCGCCGGGACGCGGTAGCCGCGCGGGTGGTCGGGCTGGTTCTTCCGCAGCCGGACCGCCGCGACGAACATCAGCAGGTAGACGATGAGGTACACCTGCGTGGTGATCGTCGAGAAGATCCAGTACACGTTGGAGACGTTCGGGATGAACGCGTAGCCCAGCGCGATCACCGTGGTCACGATGCCCTGGCTGACCAGGATGTTCTGCTGGATGCCGAACCGGTTCAGCTGCTGCAGGTACGGCGGCAGGTAGCCCTCGCTGCGGGAGATCTCCAGCAGGCCCTTGGACGGCCCGGCGAGCCAGGTCAGCATGCCCGCCAGCGACGCGGAGATCAGCATCACCGCGGCGATGGGGGTCATCCAGCCGATGTCGAAGTACGAGAAGAACGCGTCGAACGCCTGCATCACACCGGCGGTGAGGCTGGTCTGGTCGGCGGGCACGACCCAGCTGATGGCGAGCGCGGGCAGGATGAAGATCAGCAGCACCAGGCCCATGGCCAGGAACATCGACTTCGGGTACTCCTTCGCCGGGTCCTTCAGCGAGGAGACGTGGACGGCGTTCATCTCCATGCCGGAGTAGGAGAGGAAGTTGTTGACGATCAGGACGAGGCTGGCCAGGCCCGTCCACTCCGGCAGCAGGTGGCTCGCCGTCATGGGCGCCGCCGAGGGGTTGCCCTGGGCCAGGAAGACCATGCCGAGCACGACGAGGATCGTGCCGGGCACCAGGGTGCCGATGACCAGGCCCCAACTGGACAGTCCGGCCAGTGCCTTGGTGCCGCGGGAGGAGACCCAGACGCCGGTCCAGTACAGGACCACGATGACGATCGCGGTGTAGAGGCCGCTGGAGGCGAGGGCCGGGTCGATGATGTACGCGATGGTGCTCGCGACGAAGGCCAGCAGGCTCGGGTAGTAGAAGATCGTCATCGCGAACTGGCACCACACGGCGAGGAATCCGAGCGGTTTCGACAGTCCTTCGCTCACCCAGCGGTAGACACCGCCGTTCCAGCCCGAGGCCAGCTCGGCCGAGACCAGCGCGGTGGGCAGCAGGAACACGATGGCCGGGACGATGTAGAGGAACACGCAGGCCAGGCCGTACACCGCCATCGTGGGGGCGGCCCGCAGGCTCGCCACCGAGGCGGTCGTCATGAGCGCCAGCGTCAGCCAGGTGAGTCTGGGTGCCGCCGGCACCGAGACCCGCGCCGTCTGCGCCGCCGGCCGTGGCGCGTCCGCGGGCATGTCCATCGAGCTCATCGGACCCTCCTTGTTCCGCGCGTCGAGAGCGATGGGGCCAGCCTCTGTCCGAGTGAGCGGCTCCGCGCGCAGGGTGATCCGTCCGAGTGATCGCCCACCGCCACCGGCCCCCGACGCTTGACACCCCGGGCCGGCTGAGGGGCTGTTCGCGCGTCGCCAGGGCGCACTCACTCGTTCGGACCGCCTCGCTCGCCCGCCGGGCGGGTGCTCCGCAGGCTGGGGTGGGGCCGCGCGCATCCCGGCGGGTGGTGGGGCACGCGGCGAGGGGAGGCGGCCGATGGAACCTGACACGGGACCGGATTCCGGACGGGATTCCGGGCGGGATTCCGGGCCGGGCGCCGGACGGGAACCTGGGCCGGACCGCGGGCGGGACACCGGGGCGGATGCCGGGCACGACGGCGGGCGGGACGCCGGGCCGGACCACGGACCGGACGCCGCAGGGGAACCCGGGTCGGATGCCGGACGGGAACCCGGGCCGGATGCCGAGCCGGACCCCGGGCGGGACGGTGGACCGGGCGCCGGGTCGGGTGTCGAGGCCGGTCCGGGGGAAGTCGTCGCGTTCCTGGCCCGGTTGACCGGGCTGCTGCTGCGCTCCAGCGGTGAGGGCGCCGTCGACGTCGAGCACACCGTCCGGCACACCGCCCGCGCCCTGGGCGCCGACGCCTCCGTCCTCCTCGTGCCCGACGCCGCCGCGCTGACCGTCACCGTCCGCGGCGAGGCCCGGACGGTCACCCTGCGCGGAGTGCCCGAGGTCTTCCGGCTCGACCAGGTCGTGGCGCTCAAACCGCTCGTCCAGGACGTGCGCGCGGGGCGGACCGGCCTGGCCGAGGCCCACCGGGGGCTGGTGGCGATCGAGACGTCCCCGCCGCCCTACCCCTGGTGGCTCAAGCTGCTCGGCATCGTCCTGTTCACCCTGGGCTTCGCCCCGCTCATGCAGTCCACCTGGTACGAGGTGGGCGCCACGGCCGTCCTCGGCAGCGTCTCCGCCGTGCTGGCCGTCACGGCGGACCGGTTCCCCCGGTACGCCCCGGTGCTCCCGCTGGTCGTCTCGACCACCGTCTCCGTGATCACCGTCGAGGTGTTCGCCCGCGACACCGCGCACGGCGGCCCCGTCCTGCTCATGCTGCCCGCGCTCTTCTTCTTCGTCCCCGGCGACTATCTGAGCGCCGCCACGGCCGAACTCGCCGCCGGTTTCATCACCACCGGCGCGATCCGGCTCGTCTACGCCGCCTTCCTCCTCGTACAGCTCTACGTCGGCGTCCTGCTGGGTCTGTATCTCACCGGCACCTCCACCCGCGCCCTCTTCGACGTGGCCGCCGCGTCCGATCTGCCGCGCTGGGCGCTCTTCCTGAGCTGGATCGTCTTCACGGCCGGCACGCTGCTGGCCTTCGCCATCCCCTTCCGGCTCCTGCCGCTCCTGCTCGCCCTGGTGTACGTCACCGTCGGCGTGCAGTCGCTGGCCACCAAGGCGATCGGCGAGACGGGCGGAACGTTCGTCGCGGCCGCCGTCCTGGCCGCCGTCACGACCAGGCTCACCCTGCGCCCGAAGCAGCCGCCCCGGCTCGTCCTGCTGCTGCCCGGCTTCTTCACCCTCACCGTCGGCTCCCTCGGCATGCGCGGGCTGACCACCCTGGCCGGCGGCTATGTCATCGAGGGCTTCCGTGACCTGCTGAAACTCGTCACGATCGTCACGGCCATCGCGGTCGGCCTCGTCCTCGGAGCGGTGCTGGCCCAGCCGGCGCACCCCGCCCGCCGCGGCGGGCACCTCTCCTCGGAGACATGATCACGTCCTTGATACCCTCCCCGTCCCGTCACCAGGACAGTTGTCCGTCCGGGGCGGTTCCGTATCGCGTACGTGCATCGAAGAGGCGTGAATGAACCCTGGCAGACGAATCGGCACGGTGGCCGCGCTCGCGGGGGCCCTGGCGCTCACCGCGCTGACGGCCCCGCAGGCGCAGGCCGCGAGCACCGGCGTCACCGTGTCGAACGTGGTCGTGAACAAGGGCCTGCCGATCGTGGTGGGCACCTCGGAGGTGAAGGAACCTCCGGTCACCTTCGACCTCACCCTGCCCACCGGGTACACGGTGGAGGGCCCCGAGCCGAGCTGGGACGCCCATCCCTTCCTCTACCACGGCACCACCGTGACGGCCGGTGCCGACAGCGGGGGGATCTACATCGGCAGTTACACCTGCTTCGAGGCGGGCAGCACCCACAAGGCGCACTGCGAGGGCGAGTTGTACATCGAACCGCGCTACCGCCTCGACTCCAACGCCGACGCCACGACCTGGAAGATCGGGCTGTCGATCCGTCTGTTCAAGACGAGCGGCTCGCTCAAGGCCGAGGAGTACAAGACGGCTCCGGGCAGCGTCGCGGTCAAGCGCTGGGCGAAGCTCACGGCGAACGCGGCTCCCGAGCCCGTCGCCAAGGGAAAGACGCTCACCGTCACGGGCGGCCTCACCCGGGCCGACTGGGTGAAGCACAAGTACACCGGTTTCGCGGGGCAGTCGGTGAAGCTCCAGTTCCGCCCGAAGGACAGCTCCACGTACTCCACGGTGAAGACCGTGACCTCGTCCTCCACCGGCGCGCTGAAGACCACGGTCACGGCGAACGCGGACGGCTACTGGCGCTGGGTCTTCGGCGGCACGTCCACCACGGGCTCGGCCACCGCGGCCGGTGACTTCGTCGACGTGACCTGACGGCCGCCGCCGCACCGGCACGGCCGCCGCCGCACCGGCACGGTCGCTGCCGCACCGGCACGGTCGCTGCCGCACGGCTCCGGATCACCAGTCCCGGATCACCGGCACCGGACCACCGGGGCCGGACCCGGGGCGCCCGACCGCCTGGGCCGGGCCGGCCGCGCCGGGCCGGTGCGGGCTCACATGCGCAGCAGTCGCTGGGTCATCTCGCTGTACTGCCGCAGCGCGTGGCGCAGTTCCTCCCCTTGGGGCTCGGGTTCCTGGCCGTGCCAGCCGGCGTGAAGGTCGCGGCGCCGCTCCGTGAGGGCGCTCATGAGCTGGGCCGCGGCCTCGTCGAACGCGGTCTCGGCCTCCTCCAGCGCCTCCAGCGGATTCTGCGCGAACGTGTTGAGCGCGTGGTGGAGCCGCCGGGTGACGTCGGCACGTTCGTCCGGCCCGAGCAGCGGCTCCGGGCCCTGCGTCCGGCGTCCGGCGGGACGGGGCTTTCCGTCCGCGGGCTGTTGGGCGCGTGTCTGGTCGTACATCATGGTCGGCCACTTCCTGTACGTCGTACCGGCAAGGGCACGCCGGGTGGCGCGGGCCGGGGCGGACGGTCCGGAAGGTCACCGCCGGGACGTGCTCAGCCGGCGGCCGATCCCTCCGGCGCCGCCTGCTCGGCGCGCCGGTACTCGGCGTTGATGCGCTGGGATTCTTCGAGCTGGTCCTCGAGGACGACGATGCGGCAGGCGGCCTCGATCGGTGTCCCCCGGTCGACGAGTTCCCGGGCGCGCGCGGCGATCCTCAGCTGGTGGCGGGAGTAGCGGCGGTGGCCGCCCTCCGAGCGGAGCGGAGTGATCAGCCGGGCCTCTCCGACGGCCCGGAGGAATCCGGGAGTCGTGCCGATCATCTCGGCGGCCCTGCCCATCGTGTACGCGGGATAGTCGTCGTCGTCGAGACGACCACCGAGTGGAGTGTCCGCTGTCATTTCACCTCGTCGTGGCACGCGTCGAGGGGCCCCGTTGCCGTACGGCACCAGGGCCCCGAAGGAGATTGAACACCATCTGACGGCTCCGTCACGGAGCCGACCTTCTGTTTCCGCTACCGGGCCCGACTGCGGGGCGGGTGAGCGGGGATCGTGTATGCCGTGACCGGGAACCACCGTCCATTCCGGGTTCTTGCGTACCCGGCCGTGCTGCTCCGGGGCCGGGCGATCCTGATGGCGTCTGCTTCCTCCGTCCTTGGCTCGGAGTCACTCCCTCGCCGGGCCGGGAGTTGGACTCCACCGAGCCGACGAGGTCTGTACAAGAAACCCTAATCACGCCGACGCCCGATGTCTACCGTGACAAACATAGATTTCGCGCCGCACCGGAATCAGATTTTCTGCGGCGCGCAGCGATCGCCGCGGGTGGCGAGGGGGTGGGCGGAGCCGCGGGCGGCGGACCGGCGCCCGGATGCGCAACCGTGACCATCCCGCCTCCTTCACCCTGCAACTACCAGGTGGTTCCCTGCTGTCCTGTGGGGCAAAGCCGTTGAGAGCAAGGGTGGGAGATGTCCGGTCTCAGACGTGACGCGGTGCTGGCACTGGCGAGCGGGATCATGCTGCTGACAGGCTGTCAGGACTCGGGGGGTGCGGGTTCCGCCGCGGGGGACGGCCCGACCTCCGCGAACTCCTCGGCCCCGGCCGCCGTACGGACGTCCGCGCCGGCCGCGTCACCCAGCGCGGGTTCCGCCGACGCGTCCACCCCCTCGCGCGAGCCGGCCGACGGGTCGCCGGCGAAGTCCGCCTCCGCCGCCCCGGCCGGTCACTCGGCCACGCCCGCCGCCGGCTGCCGCAACCTGACGGCCGACGGCCCGGTGAAGGCCGAGGTCACCCGGGTGTACCGGCGCGTCGTCCACCTCGAGCACATCGGACCGGTGCCGCATCTGTTCTTCTACGGCCGGTGCGGCACCGTCCGCTACGCCGCGACCCGCTTCCAGCCCGTGGCCGGCGCCGGCCAGGCGGAACTCGTGGGCATGCAGGACGAGGGCAGCGCCACCAAGTACTTCCGTGACACGGGCGGCGGCTGGGCCTACGTCGCGACCGACGGCTTTCCGGCGAGCGCGCACGGCTGCGGCGACATCGCCGCGATTCCCCCCGCCCTGGCCACGGTCTGGGGGGACTGCTCGATCGCGCCCTGAGCCCGCTGAGTCAACCGCACCGCACCGCATGGCGCCGGGGCCGTGCAGGCTCCCCGGCGTCCCGGAGGTGCGGGGCGCCGGGTGCGCGGACCGGGGGTGCCGGGTGCGCGGACCGGGGGTGCCGGGCGTCCGGGCCGGTGGGACCCGCAGTGCCGGCGCCGCCCGTCTCAGGACGCCGCCGGCGCCGGAACCTGCGTGGCCGCCGTGGCCGGAGAGGCCGTCGCGTCGGTCGCGACGGTGTCGAAGTCGACGTAACCGGTCTTCTCCAGCGCGGTGATGTGACCGAGCTCGGTCCGGTTGGTGGCGGTGGCCAGATCCCGCACCAGCGAATTACGGGTGCTGCTGCGCACCTGCGCGAGCTGCTGGAAGAGCCTGCCGTGCTCCTCGCGCAAGAGGTTCGCGAACTCCCTCCGGTAGCTGTCGCCCTGAGCCGCCGTCAGCTGGGCGAGCCAGCCCTGCTGCTCCACGGTCGGCCCGGTCGGCAGCGTGATGGCGAGCTTGGCCGCGACCGTGCTCACCTGCTTGTCGAGCGCGGTGTGGCCGGTCACCAGCTCGCTGCCGGCCTCCTTGATGGCCTTCGTCGGGGCCCGGTCGACCGCCTGCCTGCCCGCGGATATCTCCCACAGCCCGTCGACCTCCACCTGCACCACGAGGTCGCGGTCGGCCCTGCTCAGCGGTCCCCACGGTGTGTTCACCACGGGGCCGGGGTCGGCGATGGCGGCCTTCACCGCGTCGAAGCGGTGCGGGTAGGAGTAGAAGACCGGGTACGCCAGTGAACCGATGGTGGCGCCGATCGCCAGCATCAAGCAGATCGTGATGAAGCTGCGCCGCAACTGAGCCTCCCTGAGGACCGGCTGTTCTCCGGCAACCTTCACCAGGCCGGTGCGGTCCGTACCGGCCGGAGCCGTTCTTGGCGCGTACCGAGTGCTCCGACCCCTCTCCCGCACGGGGGAACGGGAGTCGAGTGAGCGGGGCACCCGGCCGCCCGGCCAGAAGATCACCGCGCCGCACGGGGCCGATAGGGCCGAACGGCCCAAGGAACCGGGCCGGACGGATGCCCGGGTGCACGACTGGTCCGGGCACGCCCCGTTCTCCCTCCGCACGCCCGCTTTCGCGCTGCCGTGGGGCAGTTGCCCCGTGCGGCGCCGGACAAAGGGGGGCATCCGGGCCCGTCGTACGGACCGCGTGCGGGAGCCGGGCCGGGGGTCGTCCGCCCTCGGCGAGAGGGCGGAGGGGGCCGTTGGGCCCTTCGGACAGGGCCCTTGCGAGGGCTGTTCGGCCCTATCCGGCCCCCGTGCCCCCGCGTCGATCATGAGGCGGCGGCCGGGAAGCGGCGCCGCGTCCACCCCCGTGCGCGGCACTTCCCGGCCCGCCGACGCCCAGGCGGGACGGACGCCCCGAGCGGGACGCGTGCCGCGGGCGGTCCAGGAGAGAAGGGGAGGGAGTCGTCCGGTGGACGAGGCACAGACAGACCCGCGGGAGGCGGTGCGACCACGCACCGCGGCCTCCGCGCCCGACACGGCCGCTACGTCGGGTGCCACGCCGGACACCGCCGCCACGTCGGGTGCCGCGCCCGACCCAACCGGCAGGTCGGGTGCCGCGCCCCGCACAACCGCCACGTCTGGTGCCGCGCCCCGCCCAGCCGGCACGTCTGGTGCCGCGCCCGCCGAGGATCCCGTCCGCGCGTCCTGGGTGGACTGGCTGACGACCACCGATCACAAGCGGATCGGGACGCTGTACCTGGTGACCGCGTTCGCCTTCTTCGGTGTCGGCGGTGTCATGGCGCTGCTGATGCGCGCCGAACTGGCCCGGCCCGGGCTGCAGATCATGTCGAACGAGCAGTTCAACCAGGCGTTCACGATGCACGGCTCGATCATGCTGCTGATGTTCGCGATGCCGCTGTTCACCGGCTTCGCCAACTGGATCATGCCGCTGCAGATCGGCGCGCCCGACGTGGCCTTCCCCCGGCTCAACATGCTGGCCTACTGGCTGTTCCTGTTCGGGTCCTCCATAGCCGCGTTCGGCTTCCTCACCCCGGGCGGGGCGGCCGACTTCGGCTGGTTCCTGTACGCGCCGCTCTCGGACGCGGTCCACTCGCCGGGGCTCGGCGCCGACATGTGGATCATGGGGGTCGCGCTGTCGGGCTTCGGCAGCATCCTCGGCGCGGTCAACTTCATCACCACCATCGTCTGCATGCGCGCCCCCGCGCTGACCATGTTCCGCATGCCGATCTTCACCTGGAACGTGCTGCTGACCGCGGTGCTGGTCCTGATCGTGTTCCCGGTCCTGGCGGCGGCGCTGCTCGCGCTCGAGTGCGACCGGAAGTTCGGCAGCCATGTCTTCGACCCGGCGAACGGCGGAGCGCTGCTCTGGCAGCACCTGTTCTGGTTCTTCGGCCATCCGGAGGTCTACATCCTGGCGCTGCCGTTCTTCGGCATCGTCTCCGAGGTGATCCCGGTCTTCTCCCGCAAGCCGATGTTCGGCTACATGGGCCTGATCGGAGCCACGATCGCGATCGCGGGCCTGTCGGTGACGGTGTGGGCCCACCACATGTACGTGACCGGTGGCGTCCTCCTGCCGTTCTTCTCCTTCATGACCCTGCTGATCGCGGTGCCGACGGGGGTGAAGTTCTTCAACTGGATCGGCACGATGTGGAAGGGAAGTCTGTCCTTCGAGACACCGATGCTGTGGACCACGGGCTTCCTGGTCACCTTCGTCTTCGGCGGGCTGACCGGGGTCATCCTGGCGTCACCGCCGCTGGACTTCCACGTCTCCGACTCGTACTTCGTCGTGGCCCACTTCCACTACACGGTGTTCGGCACGGTCGTGTACGCGATGTTCGCCGGGTTCCACTTCTGGTGGCCGAAGATGACCGGCAGGATGCTCGACGAGCGCCTCGGCAAGATCACTTTCTGGACCCTCACGGTCGGCTTCCACCTCACCTTCCTGGTGCAGCACTGGCTGGGCGCCGAGGGCATGCCCCGCCGGTACGCCGACTACCTAGCCTCGGACGGCTTCACGGCCCTCAACACCCTGTCCACGATCGGCTCGTTCCTGCTGGGCCTGTCGATCCTGCCGTTCCTCTACAACGTGTGGAAGACGGCCCGGTACGGCGAGAAGGTCGAGACCGACGACCCCTGGGGCTACGGTCGTTCGCTGGAGTGGGCGACCTCGTGCCCGCCGCCGCGGCACAACTTCGCCTCGCTGCCCCGGATCCGCTCCGAGTCCCCGGCGTTCGACCTGCACCACCCGGAGATCGCCGCGGCCGAGGCGGTGAACTGACCGTGGCGCAGCCCGTTCTGGCGCTGGGCGCCGCCCTGCTGACGGTGTCCGGCAGCGTCTGGTACGTCCCCGCCCTCGCCGATCTGCGCGCCGGGGACGACCGTCCCCGCTCCCGCCGGGACGCGGCCGCGGCCTGCGTGAGCGCCTGGGGCGCGACCGGGGTGACGGCGGTCCTGCTCCTGGTGGCCGGGCCGTGGTGGGTTCCGGCCCTCACCGCCGCGGCGGGCGCGGCCGTCTCGTGCGGCTACCGGACGCGGGCGGCCCTGCGGCGCCGGCGCGAGGCCGAGGAGACGGCCCGCCACTGGGCCCGGCTGGGGAGCAGGGCGCAGGCCGCCGACGACCGCTCCCGCACCGGCCGGAACGCCTTCGCGGCCCTGCTCGCCGCGGGACTCCTCACCGCGGCGGCCACGGCGGCCCTCCTGCTGGCCGGCGGCCCCACCGGCCCGTACTGGCTGACGGCCGCCGTCCCCGCCACCCTGGTCGCCCTGTTCCTCCTGCTCGCGGCCACGGCGGCCCACCCGCCCGGCGGCCGCCATCCGGCGAACCGCCACCCGGGCCGCCCCTGAGGGTCCCCTCCCGGTCGAGGGGGTTCGGCGGCTCGCGCATGTGCCAGAGGTCGTTCCATTTGGTGACGCGCACCCCCGCTCGTACGACCGACACCCCCCGTGCCGCCGGCCGGGGGGTGTCGTGTGTGCGGCTCCGGATCGTGTCCGTCATCCGCTCGAACTGCCGTACAACCCTTGCCTCCCGGCGTTGGTCTCTTGATCACCGAACCGCTCGTGTCGCCCCGGGGACGTCCAGGACAACTCCCGGCGAACGTGGCGGATCGGTGCCTCATCGACTGCGGGGTGCCCCGGGCGTCTCGCACGCAGCAGGAGATCTCGCATGCAGAAGCAGCACCTGCGGATCGCTCTCGCGACCGCAACGGCCGCCGCCCTGACGGGCGGTCTGCTGACCGTCGCGGCGCTCCCGGCGTCCGCCGCGGACGCCACCAAGGTCGCCCAGGCGGACTTCAACGGCGACGGCATCGGCGATGTCGCCGCGTCCGGTTCCGGTGCCGCGGTCAGCGGTCAGGCCGACGCCGGGTCCGTCGTCGCGCTCTACGGCTCCGCCACCGGTGTGTCCACCACCCGGCGCAGCACCCTGAGCCAGAACACCACCGGTGTTCCCGGCACCGCGGAGAAGGGCGACGAGTTCGGCTACGCCCTCGCCTACGCGGACTTCAACGGCGACGGCTTCGACGACCTCGCCGTCGGCACCCCGCACGAGAAGGTCGGCACCGACACCGACGGCGGCACCGTCGCCATCCTCTGGGGCTCCCGGAGCGGCCTGACCGGCAAGAGCGTCACCGTCACCGACCCGGCGCCCTCCTCGCACGACTACTGGGGCATGACGCTCGCCGCCGGCGACTTCGACGGCGACGGCAAGGCCGACCTCGTCGTCGGCAGCTCCGCCGCCACCCTCTACGTCTACAAGGGCGGTTTCACCACGGCGGGCACCCCCGGCGCCCGTACGACGGTCAAGCCGCCGATCGTGGCCGGCGGCACCAACGGTCCTCAGCACCTCGCCGCCGGTGACGTCAACGGCGACGGAAGGACCGACCTGGTCGTCAACGGCTACTCCGACGACTGGAACGTGAACTACTGGCTTCCCGGCACCGCGAGCGGGCTGAGCGCGTCCTCCGCCGTGAAGCTGCGGCTCGGCATCGTCACCGGCATCGGTGACATCAACGGCGACGGCTTCGGCGACATCGTCACCGGCGTCGGCTGGGACGCGAAGACCTCGGAGGGCGAGACCGTCCCGGACTCCTCCGACGGCGGCCGCATGAACATCACGTACGGCTCCGCGTCCGGTCCGGCCGCCACCACGTACATCACCCAGAACACCGGCAGCGTGCCCGGCACCTCGGAGAAGGGCGACGCCTTCGGCTGGGACCTCGACCTCGGTGACGTCAACGGCGACGGCTACCAGGACCTGGTGGTCTCGGCCCCGAACGAGGACATCGACGGGGTGAGCAACACCGGCATGGTCACGGTGCTCTACGGCTCCGCGGACGGCGTGAACGTCACCTCCGGCGTCCAGTCCTTCGCCCAGAGCACCGTGGGCGTCCCGGGCAGCGACGAGAAGGGCGACCTGTTCGGCGCCGACGTCAAGCTCGACGACGTCACCGGCGACGGCAGGGCCGACCTCCTCGTCGGCTCGTACGAGAACACGGCCGACGGCGCCGTGACGTACCTGCCCTCCAACGGCACGAAGATCGTCACGACGGGTTCCCGTGCCCTGTCCGCCAGCGCCTCGGGCCTGTCGACCTCGGGCTACCCCCAGTTCGGCTCGGTCTTCGCGGACTAGACCCCGACCCCCTGAGCAGCTCTGAGCAGCTCAGCAAGAAGGCCCGGGCAACCGCCCGGGCCTTCTCCGCGTTCCCACTCCGGACCGCCCGCCGTTTCCCGTGCTCACAGCATTCCGGCAGGGTCCGGCACGAGCGGTGTTCCGGCGAGTCGGTCGGTCAGCCGCGCCGCGGGCCGCCGACCGGAAGGAAGGCGGCCCGGACACGGGGTCAATTCGAGACCGTGACCTTGAGCGGGGCCAGATCCGGGGCCGGAACGGGCTTGCCGGTGCTCGCGGACAACGGCTGGGAGGCCGGGCTCTGCGGGACGTCACCCTTGTAGTACGGGGTGTACGTGTAGGCGCTGTCCACGCCGATGGCCCTGCCGATCAACGGGATCACCTTCGCGTCGACGGAGCCGTTGCCGCCGAAGACGGCCACGTGGTTCAGGCTCGCCGACGTGGTCATCAGGTACGCCTTGGTGTCGTACGTCAGCGAGGTGACGTCGGTCCACAGCAGCGGGCCGAACGTGGTCATCGCCGACGACGCGGAGACGCCGCCGGTCCAGCTGTTGACCGAGGCCACCGCGGCGTCCGACGGCGACGACCACCAGAAGTCGGCAAGTTGCAGGGCGGCCCTGGCCGGACTGCCGGTGAGCCGGTAGTAGCTGTATTTGCTGGGCCAGTGGGGCAGTTTGCCGCCGTTGTAGGCCTTGGTCAGCGCCGACTCGGCGTCGACCCCCACCGTGATGATCTTCGTCGTGCTCGGGCTGTACTTGTTCAGGTAGCCGTACACCGACGCGGTCATGGTCGAGCCCTGCGTCAGCAGGACGACCGCGGTCCCCGAGGTGCCCATGGCACCGGCGGCGGAGCTCGCCGCGAGGGCGTTGTGGTAGTCCGTGCCGGTCGCCAGGAACACGTACTTCGGCGCACTGGTGATCGTCTTCGCCACGGCCACCGAGGTGGAGTAGCGCGACACGTCGGACAGCCGCTTGGCGACATACCCGAGCGAGGTCACCTTGGACGCCACCGAGCTGCTGAGGATGCTGGTGCCGCCGACCAGGTAGACGGTCCTGCCCTTGGGCAGCATGCGCTTCAGCTCGGTCTGGACGGAGGAGTCCAGGCCGGTGCGGGAGGTCATCAGCACCGGTCCGTGCTTCTTCCCGGCGAGCGAGGTCGCGGTGGTGGCGTACGCGGAGTCCGTCTTGCTGATGAGGACCGCCGAGCTCGCGTTCATCAGGCCCGGCACGCTCTTGCCGAGCGTGTTCCACGTCCACTTGGACGACGCGATGTTCGTGTCGTAGGTGTCGGAGCCGTAGACACGGGAGATGGCGTTCTTCCGGATCGGCTGCCAGGCGACGTCCGTCCCGTTGGCCGTCGGCACACGCGTCTCCGTGCCGGCGGCGAGGTCGCGGATCCATATCTGCGAACCGCTGGGGCCGGTGTCCGCGCTGCCGGTGACGTAGGTGTCGTACGCGATCCGGTCGCCCTTGGGCGACCAGGCGGGACGGTTGTGGTCGATGGGGTCCGTGGTGACCTGGGTCAGCCCGGTGCCGTCGGCCTTGATCGTGAAGAGCTGCTTGTGTCCGGCGACGCTGCGGGTGAAGACCAGCGACTGCCCGTCGGGGGACATGCTCGGCTCGTCCGCGTCGGCGGCCACCTTCTTGAACGCCTTGGTGGGGCCGTCGTAGACCCAGACGGCCGGAGTGCCGGTGGTGGAGCAGCTCGTGCCGGTGCGCACGAAGGCCAGCTTGCCGTTGACGGCGCCGCTGGCCTTGGAGTCACAGCCGTCGACGTCGGTGCCGAACAGCGTCTGAGGTGCGCGGCCGCTGTTGGCCACGGCCACCCGCAGTCGGCCTCCGGCGGTGAAGACGATGTCGCCGCCGCCGTACCAGAACGTCGGATCGGTCGGATGCCAGCCGCTGCCCGTCGGCATGACGACGTCGGCGCCCCGAATCGCCTCCTGGGCGTACGTCTCCGTGCGGAGAAGGCCGTGGGCCGAGTCCACGTAGGCGATCTGGCTGCCGTCGGCGGACCAGGCGGCCTGATTCGCGGTCTCGTAGAACGAGACGCTCCTGGTCCCGTCGGGATTGATGTACTGCAGCGAGCCGAGTTCGTTGTACAGCAGTCTGCCGTCCGTGGCCGGCCAGCCGGCGGTGTCGGCGGTCGCCTGGCCCGGGAGCCCGGCGACGAGACCGGCGGCGAGTGCCGCGGCGGTCGTGAGCGCCGCGAATCCGCGACGCGCAGAGATGTTCAATGTGCCCCCACAGATGAATGGATGGCTGCGTCTGCCCCTCCCCCGAGGCGAACGGACGGCAACGTGTGCGTCGTCCGAACGGCAGCGGCGAAACTGTAGCGCCGGGCCATGACAACCGTGGCGGCAGGGGCAGCCGACGCGGGCGCGCGGCAGACGGTCGACCGGTTTCCTGCCGTTCCCCGTGACGGGCGCCGGTGAGGTCAGAGCTTCGCTCCTCGTGGGCGCCGCCGGGGGACACCGGGATCAGCGACGTGGTCGGTCCCGTGCCGGAGCTGCCGCTTCACCTGTCAGGGCCACCGGAGTTGCCGCCCGATCGGGCCCGTGTGGTGATGGCACAGGAGAGGTGATCGGACTGCCGAAATCCGGCGGGGCTGGTGACGCCCATGGAGGACAGCGATGACGGGACGACCGGCCCAGGGTGCTTCCGCTGCGGGCGGGCGGAACAGCGTGGTGAAGATCATCGCTGCGTTGGGGGTTGTCCTCGTCGTTCAGTCCGTGTTCGCGTTGTGTCTGGTCAGCGCCCAGCAGCTGCTGGTGCCACGCAACATGCCCTTCGGCGTGACCGGGCCGCCCTCCCCCGTGGTCGCCGCGGTGGCATCGCAGGCAGGGCTCGACCTGACCTCGTATCCGAACACGTCAGCGGTGATGGACGCGGTCGATCAGGGTGAGCTGTACGGCGCGTACGTCAGCAACGGTTCGTCCGACACCTTGGTCGTGGTTCCGGCGAAGAGCTTCTTCGCCCAGACCGAACTGGAGCCGGCGTTCCTGGAGGCGGCGCACAAGCTGGGGCGGCCCGTCACGGTACAGACGGTCAAGCCACTTGCCTCCAGCGACCCGGTGGGCGCGGTGACGTCACTGCTGCTGATCCCTCTGCTGATCGGCGGCTATCTGGCCGCCGTGCTGGTCTTCAAGGCAGCTCACGGCGTCGCCGCAGCGCCGTGGCGGGCGGCCGTGCTGGTCGGATACGCCCTGGTGGGCGCGGTGCTGACCAGCCTGATCGCCGGACTGGGGATCGGCGCGTATTCCAGCAGTCACTTCTGGCCGCTGCTGCCGTGCTTCTGGCTCATCACCTCGGCGGTGGCGTTGGCGGCCGCCGGGGTACAGGCGCTGGTGGGCAGGATGGGCACGCTGATCGTGGCGCTGCTGTTCATCGTCATCGGCGGTCCGCCGGCAGGAGGGCTGGGCACGTACCTGCTGCCGGTCTACTGGCGCAACATCGGAGTGATTTTCCCGGCGCAGAGCGCGGTTACGCTGATCAACCGCGTTCTCTACTTCGGCGGGAACGGCATCTCCACTCCGTTGACCGTGCTGTTCCTGTACGCCTTTGCCGGAATGGCGGTCATCGCCTGGTTCGGCCGCATCCGCCCCGGCAGGACGGCCGCCGGGACAGGCGGCCCGGAGGCCCGGGCTTCGGACTCCAGGCATCCTGTGACAAGTGCCCCCCAGCGCCGGCGGGCCGTGACCGGGATGCTCGTCGCGCTGGGCATCTGCGCCGTCATGCAATGCCTGTTCTCCACTACCTACATGATCGCCTCGCACGCCCCCAAGGCCACCGACCTGCCGTTCGGTACGGTCGGATCCTCGCCCGTCCTGGCGGCGGCCGAGAAGAACATCTCGCTGAAGGTCACTCAGTATGCGGACGAAGCGGCGGTGAAGTCCGCCATCGACCACGCACGCATCTACGGTGCGCTGGTCACGTCCGGCGGACAGAACACCCTCATCGTGGCGCCGTCCATGAGCGACCTCGCACCGCTCGATCTCGCGGTGCGGTTCGAAGAGGCGGCCAAGAGCACCGGGCAGAAGCTGGCGGTCCAGCAGTACGCCCCGCTCCCGCTCGTGCCCAAGGACCCGTTCGGCCTCGTCCAAGGACTCATGCTCGTCCCCCTGCTCATCGGCGGCTACATGAGCTCGACCCTGCTCATGACCGCCACCGGGAAAGCGGCAGGCCGATGGCGCGCCGCCCAGCTCGCCGGTTTCGCCGTCGTCAGCGGCCTGGTCGTCGACCTGATCGTCTGCTACTGGCTGGAAGGATTCCCCAGCAGCAGGTTCTGGATCACCTGGCCCGTCTGCTCGCTGATCGTCGCCGTGGTCGCCTTCGTCGCCGCGATCCTGCAGAAACTGCTCGGACCCATCGGCACCCTCCTGACGGTCGTCGTGATCATGCTGTTCGGCAACCCGTCCTCCGGCGGCGCGAACGGAGTGCCGTACCTGCCCGCGTTCTGGCGTGACATCGGGCCCTACCTGCCGCCTCGTAACGGCTATCTCCTCCTGCACCGCACCATCTACTTCGACGGTCACGGAACCAGCCAGTCACTGATCAATCTGCTCATCTATCTCGCCGTCGCCGCGGCAGTCCTGATCGTGCTCGACCTGCGCCACACCGAGGCGAAGGTGCCCACCGACGCCACCGAAGCCGCTGCCGTGTCGGTCCCGATCGGAGCCGTGCCCTGAGCACCACGCTCCTGTCGATCGGCGGTCGGTGGCGAAGGGCAGGGTGCAGATCCGGGCGATGGCCCGACGCTCGCCCGAAAGCAGTTGATCAGGGGCGTGCACAAGCCGTTGGCATGGTGTGTGCATGCCCCTCGGGTGCGAACGTTCGCAGGGCTCCGCGGACAACCGCTGGCCATCAGATCCTCCAGCGGCCCACCGAGGCGCCAGAGATCGGAGGCTGCCCAGGTGCCCACTCCTGGTGTAACTGCGAGTGGCCACCGCCCAGGACACGAAGACGCCCGAGGAGCACGATGGCTCGCTCCACCTGAAGAAGTCGGACGCCAAGACCGGGCGGCCACTGGAAGGCGCCGTGTTCGAACTGTGGAAGGAGTCGAACGGCCGGGCCGGGCTGCAGACGAACGGCCGCACCCCGGACACCCTGACCGGCACCGAATGCACCACAAACCGCAGGGGCACCTGCGACTTCGACCCGCTCGCGTACGGCACGTACTACCTGCGCGAGACCGCCGTCCCGGACGGCTACGTCCTGCCCGACAACCCGGTGACCGGCCCGTACGTCATCAACGGCGCCCACGAGGACGTCACGGTCCAGGTCAAGAACACGCCCGACTGCACGGCAGGCTACGGCGGCAAGTGCGACGGGTACGGCAAGTCCTGACCCGCCCAACGGCACAACAGCGCCCGAGTGGATATCGCTCGGGAGCAGTCTCGAGCACCTGACCGAAGACACGGCTGATGACCGGCTCACCCCCGGTCACCAGCTGTTTTCACGGTTGTCCCGACTCAGGAGCACCATGCCTTCCGGCGCCCCGCGGCCGATTCTGAGGAGGCGTTACCGGAGGGCATGCTGGTGTCCGTGACGGCCCTCGACGGTGCGTCCATCGCGGCCCGGTCCCGCCATGATGAGCAGTACCTGGCCCCTGCGGTCCGCGACGCGCGGACGTCGTCGCACCCGTACGGCGTACGCCGGCTCGTACCCCTCTGCGGCACCCGGCAAGAGTGGACCGTGTGCCGCACGGCGTCCGGCGGCGAGGTCCGACAGGGGAGTGCGCCATGGCCCGGCCCACCGACAGCAAGCCCGCCCACCCGGCCGTCGCCGACGCGAACCGCGCCGTACGACAGCGCTTCGGCTTCGACGACACCCAGGACCTTGAGGATGCCCGGCGCGGTTTCATGGGAACGGCGAAGGACCCGCTGGTGCGTGATGCCGCCGGGCGCACGGTGTGGGACCTCGGCGCCTACGGGTTCCTGGAGCAGGAATGCCCGGACACGGCCAACCCGAGTCTGTGGCGGCAGAGCGGTCTGTGCGCAGACCACGGACTGTTCCAGGTGACCGCGGGTGTGTACCAGGTGCGCGGCTTCGACCTGTCGAACATGACGCTCGTCGAGGGGCAGCGGGGTGTCTTCGTCATCGACCCGCTGATCTCCGCCGAGACCGCCGCCGCGGGCCTGGCCCTCTACCGCTCGCACCGCGGGGACCGGCCGGTGACGGGGGTCCTCTACACACACAGCCACGTCGACCACTTCGGCGGCGTCCGGGGCGTCCTGACCGACGAGGACGTCGCCGCGGGAGTGCCGGTGCTCGCGCCGCACGGCTTCCTGGAGCACGCGGTCAGCGAGAACGTCTACGCCGGTACGGCCATGAGCCGCCGCGCCGCCTACATGTACGGCGCCGCGCTGCCTCCGGGCGAACGCGGACAGGTCGGGGCGGGCCTGGGGCAGACCACCTCCACCGGCACGGTGGGGCTGATCCCGCCGACTGTGGACATCACCCGCACAGGCCAGACGGAGACGGTCGACGGCATCCGGATGGTCTTCCAACTCACCCCCGGCACAGAGGCGCCCGCCGAGCTGAACATCCACTTCCCCGAACTGCGCGCACTGTGCATGGCCGAGAACGCCACGCACAACCTGCACAACCTGCTGACGCTGCGCGGCGCCGTGGTCCGCGACCCCCGGGTGTGGGCCCACTACCTCAGCGAGGCCATCGACCTCTTCACCGCCTCAGCCGACGTCGTCTTCGCCTCGCACCACTGGCCCGTCTGGGGCAGCGAACAGGTACGCCGGTTCCTGTCGGAACAGCGCGACCTGTACGCCTATCTCCACGACCAGACACTGAGGATGCTCAACCAGGGCCTGACCGGACCGGAGATCGCCGAGCGGATGGAGATGCCGCCGGCGCTGGAGCGGGCCTGGCACACTCACGGCTACTACGGCTCGGTCAGCCACAACACCAAGGCGATCTACCAGCGTTATCTCGGCTGGTTCGACGGCAACCCGGCGCACCTGTGGGAACACCCGCCGACGGACGCCGCCCGTCGCTACGTGCGGTTCATGGGCGGCGCCGAGGCGGTGCTCCGTCAGGCGCGGCAGTCCTTCGACGAGGGTGACTTCCGCTGGGTCGTCGAGGTCGTCAATCACGTGGTGTTCGCCGACCCGGACAACGCCGAGGCCCGCTCCCTGCAGGCTGACGCGCTCGAACAGTTGGGCTACGGCAGCGAGAACGGCACCTGGCGCAACTTCTTCCTGATGGGTGCTTACGAACTGCGCAACGGCCCGGTCGGTACCCCCGTCGAGACCGCTGCGCCCGACCTGCTCGCGGCCCTCACCCTGGACCAGCTCTTCGACGCCCTGGCCATCCGAGTCGACGGCCCGAACGCCTGGGACGCTCTGATCACCGTGCGGTGGGATCTCTCCGACGGGCCGCCGGTGACCCAGCGGCTTTGCAACGGAGTCCTCACCCACGGCACGGAGTCGGCGGCGGCAGCCGAGCCCGACGTCATCTTCACGCTGACCGAGGCCGACCTGCGCGCCGTGCTGCTCGGCCGCATCAGTCCGGACGAGCTCGCCACGAAGGACGGGGTCCGCGTGAGCGGCGATGCCGGCGCGTTGAGCGCCCTGCTCGGACATCTCGGCGAGCCGGACCCGGACTTCGCCATCGTGACCCCTTGACGCCGCAGGCCCCGGCCCGTTGATTCCACCCCCGCGGGCCGCGGTCCGGGACCATCCGTGAAGGAGGCGGGCACGAGGTGCGACGGTTCCTTCGCCGACCTGCCCGGCCGACACGGTCGGACCTGGGCGCCGGCCTGGTGACCGGGCTGTTCTCCATCCCCGAGGGCATGGCGTACGCCTCCATCGCCGAGTTCAAATCCGATCGCCGGCCTGTACGCCGGCATCGCGCCGGCGATCGTCGGCTCGCTGACCGCTCGCACCGTGCTGATGGTCACCACGCTCACCAGTGCCATCGCCCTCACCTCGCAGAGCGTTCTGAAGGAAGCGGGCCTGGACCCTGCCGACCCCGGGACCATCGCCACACTCACCGTGATGGCGGGCGTGGTCATGGTCCTGAGCGGGGTGCTGCGGCTCGGAGCGGTGATGAGCTTCGTCTCCAACGCCGTGATGACCGGCTTCGCCACCGGCATCGCGCTGCAGCTCATCACCGGCACTCTCAAGGACGCCACCGGCCACCGGCTCATGGTGCTGACCTTCCTCGCCACCACGCAGCTGCCGCTGCAACAGGCCATCGTGCTCGGCGCGGTGATCTCCCTGCTGCCGTACTGCGTCCAGGCGGCCCGCCAGGCCCGATTCCTCGCCCTCCTGCTTCGGCCCCATCTCCGTCCCCGATTTTCGGGCCCCGCCGGGAGGATCGGTGGTGACTTCAATGCTGACGCAGGGCCTTGGACAGGAACCTTTCGCGATCTCTGGACGTCGAGGATGAGTGGACGGAGGGGGCAGGCGTGCAGGACGACGATGCGTACTGGTGGGTGATGCCCGCTGTTGCGGCGGGGGTCACTGTGGTGCTCGGTGCCTTGATGCTGCTCCTCGTCGCGGCAGGCTTCTTGGTCACCGACTGGGTTCGACACAGGCGGCGTCGCCCTCACGAGTGATCGACCGGGTCCGTGATCGATCAGTTGGGATGATCCGCCACGAGGGGTCTTCGGCCGCGTCTCGCCTGAGGCTCAGGGTTCAGCGGAGGAGCAGATCCGGACTCTCGTTGTCGAGGCCGAACGGGATGGGGAGCAGTACGCCGTGCCCGGGGCTACTGGCCCCGACTCGCCGGCCGAGGTGGCTGAAGCGCTCATCGAGGGCGACTCGAAATACGCGACGGACCTCATGACCTACCTCGCAGCGGACGATCTGGTGTTCCCAGGTAGACCACGACGTGATCGCATCCATGCACGTCGGGCAGCGGTCCGCGTGGTCGAACTGGCTGGCTACGGGTCCGAGCAGGATCATTGTTGTCCGGTACTACGCAGTGCCACCGCGATGTGGCTATAGCTGGGTATGGAAACCCCGTTGGCCTGCTCGTAACGGACTGCCTGTGCGAGCCCGAGCTTCTCCCCAGTGGACAGGGTCCGGTTCCCTGTCCACAAAAGCACCTTCAGCTGCTCGTTCTGGATGGTGAGAAGCGGTTCGACAGGCTCCAACGGCAGGCCGGTACGGGCGCACCAATCGGCCACCGCGGTCCAGTAGTCGGTCAGGGTGCTCCAGCAGACTGCACTGCGGGGACCCAGCAGGGCGTACACCTCGTCGGGCGACCAGAGCGTGTCGAGACCGTGCGACACAAGGTTCTGGATGTTCTCCAGCAGTGAGGTGACGAACTCGTGGTTCGCCTCGTCCCCGAGCAGTTCCTCCACGATCGCCAGAACCTCGGTGACCGCGGCGGAGTTGCGCTGGGCGACTCGATAGGCGACCTCTCGACAGACGTCCTGGTCGTTGCCGTCATCCGTCGATCCGGGCCTGATCTCCGCAGCGTCAAGCAGTCGCCTAGATCGCTCGGCCGGCCGTCGGCGCCATGGAAATCGCATCGTGCCTTCTCTTCTTCCGCGGACTCTTCCAAAGACCCGTGCGGTCCTGGCGGCCGCTCATCATGACAGGGCGCCCCCGCAGGCCCTGTGCCGGGTGGGAGGTTCGGGCGCTGTTGACGATCTTGAGACATCGGAAAGTTCATGGCCGTCAGATGAGCCGCCAACGCCGGCACCACGGAGCGAGGTCGGCTGTCGGGTATTCCTCCCGGCCGCCGGCCCGTCGCACGAGCAGACGGCCGCCGTCCATGGAGACTCGATCTCCTGGCATGAGCAGCAGAGGACGGTCGAGGCGGAAGATCCTCGTTCTGGCACGGTTGTGGCTCGCGTTCAGTCGCCCTGGAACCACAGGTAGCTGCCGGGGGTCTTGGCGCACTGCTGTAGTTGCGTTGCGAGGTCGTCCAGTGCAGCGACCTGGTGCTGATCGCTGCACTGTTGGCGCAGACCGCTGATCTCGGTGAGTGCGACGGCGGCCTCCTGCTCGTTCATCAACGTGTCTCGGTACGGATCAACAGCCGTGAGCCGCCCAGGCACGCCCAGCAGTCGTAGGGAGCCGAGCGCATCGGCCAACGCGTCCCCGTGCCCGTACGAGCTACTGAGGAGTGTTGCTCGGGATGTGCGCCAGTTTCGCGTTGGCCGTGCGGAGTGCAGCTCCAGGTCGATACCCATGGGCCCGAGTCTCTCGCAGGCCCCATCGGGGCCGTCAGCATTTGATCCGTAGCTCTCGCCATCGCACTTTGATGGACACGAGTTTGTGTCAGCGGAGTTTGATCACCGCAGGTCAGCGACTCAGCGCGCCGAAGGTGCATTGAGTCGCTGACCTGTACCTATGTGCAGTTCCGCGTAAACGTGCAGGTCAGAGCCCTGCGATCGTCATGCAGGCATGCAGGCTGCTCGATTTGTGGGGACCGGGGTCAGGAAGGCTTGACCGCCGAGACCGGGGTGGCGGTCACCTTGTTGTCGCACTCGGCCCACCACCCGTCGTTCAGGGCGACCTGGTGCTTCCCGGAGTGCGGCAGCCCGATGACCATCGTCGGATACACCGCCGGGGTCTTGCCCGACACGCAGTAGCCGTCGCCCTCCCCCTGGACCTGGACGAAGGTCAGCTTCACCCACGCCTTGCCGTGCGGCCGGACCGTCACGGTGGCCGCCCTGCCGGTGGGGGTGACCTTGAGCGGGGTGTTGTGGGCGGGGGAGCCGTTGCCGGCGCCCGCGACCGTCGGATGGCCCTTCAGGACGCACGTCTTCCGGGAGACGTTGGTGAACTGCACGACCGCCGCCCCGGTACCGGTCCCGACGGGCGGGTGGGCGGCCTGCCGGGCGCTGACCTGGAGGGCGGAGGCCGAACAAGCGGGCGGCGGGGTAGAGGTGGTGGTGCTCGCCGCCATGGCGGTGCCGGGCAGGATGCCGGTCACCGCCGCCGCGACGGCCGTGACCGCCGTCGTCGCCAGAGCCGCCCTGCGAATGCCGTTGTTGTGACGCATGTTGTCGTCCCCCTGAGTCGTCTCGTCCGCGGGTTTCGGTCGTCGGTTGTCGCCCCGCGGTACGTGTGGTCGTGGTACGTGAGTGCAGATAGGGCGGGAGAGCGGCAAGGTTCAGTGCGGCGACTGCTTGTGACGGAACGGTGACGACAGGCGCACCGTGCAGATGGCCATTGCTGCCACACCGAAGGCAACACGCCTTGGAAACAAGGGCGATGCAGTGGGCTCGGCTCCAAGCATCATCCGTTGCCGAGGTGCTGGACGTGGCGGTCGTCCATTGGTCTGGACAACAAAGAACCCCCGGGTCATCGACCTGGGGGTTTCACATGGAGCGGGTGACGAGAATCGAACTCGCACTCTCAGCTTGGGAAGCTGATGTTCTACCACTAAACTACACCCGCGTAAGACGTCGGCCGAGCCGGTGTCCGAATGCTCGCTCACTGTACCTCATGCCCGCCCCCCGGCGTCGAAACCGTGGGGCCCGTGTGTTTTCCGGGGGCCCGATGAGGCTGCGGGGGACCGGAGTTGGGGCGTACGGTGGGGACGTCGGAGTCGGTCTCGGCGGGGTCGGAGTGCCGCCTGGAGAGCCGTCCCCTTCCTCCCGTAATGTGGCTTTCGTTGTCAGGGCATCAGCCGGGCAACGGCTCTTGGGGAAGGGACTCTGGGACTTGATGGAGCGCACCGTCGTCCGTTGTGCCGAGGGGCACGTGTTCAGCACCGCTTCGTTCCCGATGCAGCAGGCCGAGCGGCTCGGCCCCGGCCGGCTGCTCCGGTGCCCGCGGTGCGCCCGGCTCCGCAGTGTGGTGCCGGTGGCCTTGGAGAAGGCGGTGTCGGAGCAGTAGGACGCAGTGGCAGCGGCTGTGGCAGCTGCTGTAGGACAGGGGCGCGGGCCGTCACGATTGTGGGGGCTCCGCGCCCCTTGCGTATCCTCAGGACGTGCTTCTCTCAGACAAGGACATCCGGGCCGAGATCGACGCCGGGCGGGTCCGCATCGACCCCTACGACGAATCCATGGTGCAGCCGTCGAGCATCGACGTGCGTCTCGACCGCTACTTCCGGGTGTTCGAGAACCACCGCTACCCCCACATCGACCCGTCGGTCGAGCAGGCGGACCTCACGCGGCTCGTCGAGCCCGAGGGCGACGAGCCGTTCATCCTCCACCCCGGAGAGTTCGTCCTCGCCAGCACGTACGAGGTCATCTCGCTGCCCGACGACCTCGCCTCGCGCCTCGAGGGCAAGAGCTCGCTCGGACGCCTGGGCCTGGTCACGCACTCCACCGCCGGGTTCATCGACCCCGGTTTCTCCGGGCACGTCACCCTCGAGCTGTCCAACCTCGCGACCCTGCCGATCAAGCTGTGGCCGGGGATGAAGATCGGGCAGCTGTGCATGTTCCGGCTCAGCTCGCCGGCCGAGTTCCCGTACGGCAGCGAGCGGTACGGCTCCCGCTACCAGGGTCAGCGCGGGCCGACGCCCTCGCGGTCCTACATGAACTTCCACCGCACCCAGGTCTGAGGCGATGACGATGTCTCCCGCGCGCGAGAACCTCACCTACGAAGGGTTCGGCGTCGCCGTACGCGAACTCGCCCAGACGATCGCCGACGACGGCTACGAGCCCGACATCGTGCTCTCGATCGCCCGGGGCGGTGTGTTCGTCGCGGGCGGGCTCGCCTACGCCCTCGACTGCAAGAACATCCACCTGGTGAACGTCGAGTTCTACACGGGGGTGGGGACGACGCTGGAGATGCCGGTGATGCTCGCCCCCGTCCCCAACGCGATCGACTTCTCCGACAAGAAGGTCCTGATCACCGACGACGTCGCCGACACGGGCAAGACGCTCAAGCTCGTGCACGACTTCTGCGTCGGCGAGGTCGCCGAGGTCCGCAGCGCCGTGATCTACGAGAAGACCCAGTCGCTCGTGAAGTGCGAGTACGTCTGGAAGCGCACCGACGACTGGATCAACTTCCCGTGGAGCGTCGAACCCCCCGTCGTGAGGCGGGAGGGCCAGGTGCTCGACTCGTAGGAGCGGAGCGCCGCCGCGTGCGTGAAGCGGGCATGATGCGACGTGAAGCGCGTCTGATGTGACGTGAAAGGGGCTCCCGGCCGTGTGGTCGGGAGCCCCTTTCGTGGGTTCTGGGCGGCGCGTGCGGCGCCGGTGGGTCAGAACGTGCCGAGCTTGATGATCGACAGGATCGCGATCAGCTGGATGGAGGACGCGGCGAGGGCCTTCGGCCACGGGAGGTCGTGGGACTTGGAGACCATCATCGTCAGCAGGGCGCCCGCGGCGACCCAGGTGACCCAGCCGAGGAGCTTCACGAAGGACGCGTCGCCGCCGAGGAACATGGCGATCAGCAGGCGCGGGGTGTCCGTGATGGACATGATCAGCATGGAGAGGCCGACCGTGGGCTGCCAGGCGCCGTCACCGCCCAGCTGGCGGGCCAGGGTGTGGGTGACCACGCCCAGAATGAACGTGCTGAGCACGAGGGCCACGGCGGTCGTCAGGACGATCGGGACGGCGTTGGAGAGCGTCGCGTTGATCGCGTCCTCGCGGGCCCCGTCGAAGCCGAAGACCGCCAGCAGGCCGTAGAGGAAGGTCACGGTGAGGGCCGGGGCCCACATCGTGTAGTCGCGCATCTGGAGGAAGGTCCGGCCGGGGGCCATGACTATGCCCCGGAGCAGGTCCTTCCAGTGCAGCCGCGGGCCGACCGGCGGAGCGGCCGCCTGGCCCGCCCGGTAGGTGTCCCCCTGGTTGTAGGGGTCCTCGCCGATCGAGAAGGCCTGCGTGTGGCCGGGGCTGTTGGCCGCGTACGGGTCCGGGCCCTGCTGCGGGTGGCCGTCACCGAAGTACTCCGGCTCGCCGTACCCGCCGCCCTGTCCGCCGCCCTGGGGCCAGCCGCCCTGGGGTCCGCCCCGGTGGGGCTGAGCGCCCTGCCGGCCGCCGTACGGCTGCTGTCCCCCGTACTGCGGCTGCGAGGGCGCGGGCGGGTAGCCGTACGGCTGCTGCCCGCCTCCCCGGGGGGACTGCTGCCCGCGCCCCTGGGAGGACTGTCCGTACGGTTGTTGTTGCGGTCGCCCTTGCGGGGCACGGTTTTCCCGGCCCCCACGTCCGATCCTGAATCCAGCCACGTCATCGAACGTACCTGGTCCCGGAGAGTGACGTGTCGGCCCCGGGGCAACGGGCCCGGCATTGGGGCCGAGCTGTGACATCCCCTAAGGGCCCTCGCGGGCTGCCCTTACGGGGGCGGGAAGGGAGCGGGCGGGAGCGGGACGCGGGGCCCGCGGAAGGCCCCTTGACGTGGGGCCGCCCGGGGGACGGACGGGGCCCGATGACTCCGGGACGTGAGGTCGCGCGGGTCGCGGGCGGGGTCCGATGACGCCGGGACGCCCACCCGACCGGGGGACAGGCGGTCCCCGATGACTCCGGGGCGCCCACCCGCTCGGGGAGCGGGCGGGGCCGACGGCACGGGGCCGGACACGGCGGCGCCCCCGTGCTCCGAGGAGCACGGGGGCGCCGGTTCCGCCGGTCCGGACCGGGCCGGTCGGCGGTGCCTGACGGCCGGGTCAGGCGGCTGTTCAGACAGTCGTGCCGGACGGTCGTCCGGACGGGACGGCGGGACGGCTACTTCACCGGCTCCGGCTCGGGCTCGCTCTCCGACTCGGCCGTGCCCGCCGGGGGCTCGTCCTCGACCGGCGTCTTGACCGACTCCAGCAGGAGCTGGGCGACGTCGACGACCTGGACGGACTCCTTGGCCTTGCCGTCGTTCTTCTTGCCGTTGACCGAGTCGGTCAGCATGACGAGGCAGAACGGGCAGGCGGTGGAGACGATGTCGGGGTTGAGGGAGAGGGCCTCGTCGACACGCTCGTTGTTGATGCGCTTGCCGATCCGCTCCTCCATCCACATCCGCGCGCCGCCGGCGCCGCAGCAGAAGCCGCGCTCCTTGTGGCGGTGCATCTCCTGCTGGCGCAGGCCCGGGACGGCGGACATGATCTCGCGCGGGGGCGTGTAGACCTTGTTGTGGCGGCCCAGGTAGCAGGGGTCGTGGTACGTGATCAGACCCTCGACCGGGGTCACCGGGAGCAGCTTGCCCTCGTCGATGAGGTGCTGGAGCAGCTGGGTGTGGTGGATGACCTCGTAGTCGCCGCCGAGCTGCGGGTACTCGTTGCCGATCGTGTTGAGGCAGTGCGGGCAGGTGGCGACGATCTTCTTCGCCGACTTCGGCTTCCTGGTCGACTCGTCCTCGTCGTCCTCGCCGAACGCCATGTTCAGCGCGGCCACGTTCTCCATGCCGAGCTCCTGGAACAGGGGCTCGTTGCCGAGGCGGCGGGCGGAGTCACCGGTGCACTTCTCGTCGCCGCCCATGATCGCGAACTTGACGCCCGCCATGTGCAGCAGTTCCGCGAAGGCCTTGGTGGTCTTCTTGGCCCGGTCCTCCAGGGCGCCGGCGCAGCCGACCCAGTACAGGTACTCGACCTCGGAGAGGTCCTCGATGTCCTTGCCGACGACGGGGACCTCGAACTCGACCTCCTTGAGCCACTCCAGGCGCTGCTTCTTCGCCAGGCCCCAGGGGTTGCCCTTCTTCTCCAGGTTCTTGAGCATCGTGCCCGCCTCGGACGGGAACGCGCTCTCGATCATCACCTGGTAGCGGCGCATGTCGACGATGTGGTCGACGTGCTCGATGTCGACCGGGCACTGCTCGACGCAGGCACCGCAGGTGGTGCAGGACCACAGGACGTCCGGGTCGATGACGCCGTTCTCCTCGGCGGTGCCGATGAGGGGGCGCTCGGCCTCGGCGAGGGCCGCGGCGGGGACGTCCTTGAGCTGCTCCTCGGACGCCTTCTCCTCGCCCTCCATGGTCTTGCCGCCGCCGGCCAGCAGGTACGGGGCCTTGGCGTGCGCGTGGTCGCGCAGCGACATGATCAGGAGCTTGGGGGAGAGGGGCTTGCCGGTGTTCCAGGCGGGGCACTGCGACTGGCAGCGGCCGCACTCGGTGCAGGTGGAGAAGTCGAGCAGGCCCTTCCAGGAGAACTGCTCGACCTGGGAGACGCCGAAGACGTCGTCCTCACCGGGGTCGGTGAAGTCGATGGCCTTGCCGCCGCTGGTCATGGGGAGCAGCTCGCCGAGCGAGGTCGCGCCCTTGGCGTCGCGCTTGAACCAGATGTTCGGGAAGGCGAGGAAGCGGTGCCAGGCCACACCCATGTTGGTGTTGAGGCCGACCGTGATCGCCCAGCCCATGGTGACGCCGAGCTTGATCATGGCGGTCAGGTAGACCAGGTTCTGCAGGGTGCCGAGGCTCAGGCCCTTGAACGCGGCGACCAGGGGGTACGAGGCCCAGTACGCGGCCTCGTAGTGGTCGACGCCGTGGATCGCGCCCTCGAGGCCGCGCAGGGTCATGATCGCGAGGCCGATGACGAGGATGACGGCCTCGACGAAGTAGGCCTGGCCGGTCTTGGAGCCGGCGAAGCGCGACTTGCGGCCCGGCTTCGAGGGCCGGTTCAGCTGCCGGACGGCGATCAGCACGAGGATGCCGAGCGTCGTGAACAGCGCGATGAACTCGGTGTAGAGCTCGTACGGGAGGAAGCCGCCGAGGATCGGGAGCGTCCAGTCGGCCTTGAACAGCTGGCCGTAGGCCGTGACGATCGTCAGGCCGAGGGTCAGGAAGCCGACGGCCACGAACCAGTGCGCGACGCCGATGATCCCCCACCGGTTCATACGGGTGTGGCCGACGAACTCCCTGGCCAGCGTGATGCTGCGGGACTTCCAGTCGTCGGTGCGGCTGCCGGCCGGCAGGGGCTGGCCGAGCTTGATGAACCGGTAGATCTGCGCGACGGCCCGCGAGATCAGCGCAACGCCGATCACGGTCAGGACCAGCGACACAATGATCGCGGCGAGTTGCATTCGGGGGCTCCTCGGGCCTGCGAGGTGTTCTCCGAGAGTGACCTCGAAGGTGATTACTAAGCGGTAACTTATGCAGTCCGTCTGAGACTACCCACTTCCTTCGCCGCACTGTAGTCAGCGGTGCGGTGATCTGCGTCGCTGAGGGAAGCCTGAGTGGGCCCCCCGGGGGCGGGCACCGGATCCGGTTCACCCGGGGCGGGTCCGGTTCGTCCGGGGACGGGGCCGGATTCCTCCGGGGCGCGTCCGGACGGGTCCGGGAGCGGCCTTCGTTCGTCCGGGCGTGGACCCGGTGGGTCCGGGAGCAGCCCCAGTGCCGTCCGCGAGCGGCTCCGGTGCGTCCGGGGGTAGTCCCGGTGCGTTCGTGAGCGGCTCCGGTGCGTCCGTGAGCAGCCCCCGTGCGCCCGGTGGTGGACCCGGATTCACCCGGGAGCAGGCGCGGATTCACCCGGTGGCGCCAGGACACGTAAACCCGATCGTGTTATTCACCCAATACTGTGACAATCACCCCTAAATTGGCGACGTGCTGTACGGAATCACGGCCGCCACCGCCGCTCTGCTCCTGACCGCCACGCTCGCCGCGCTGCTGCGGTCGCTGTCCCTGCGCTTCGGCGCGGCCGACGGGACGGGGCTTCCCGCCCGCCGCGGCAGACCGCGGGCGCCCGGGAGAGTGAGGACCGTTCCGCTCCTCGGCGGCCTGGCCGTGGCGGGCGCGACGGCGCTCGTCGGCCGGGCCGGCGACTGGACCGGAGCCGCCCCGCTCGGCCCGGACGCCGGGCGGCTGCTGGTCGCGGGGCTCCTGGTCGCCCTGCTCGGACTGGCCGCCGACCTGCTGCCCGTGCCCCCGCTGGTGTGCGCCGCGGGCGTCGCCGTCGCCGCCGCGCTGACCGTCCCCTTCGACGAGCTCGGCCTCCCGGCCGGAGTGCTGGCGGTGGTCTGGACGGTCCTCGTCACGCACGCCTTCCGCTCGCTGGACCACGCCGACGGGGTGCTCGGGACGGTCGGCGTCGTCACCGCCTTCGCGCTCAGCGGGTGCGCCGCCGCGGAACTGATGGACGGGCTCGCGGCCCTGCTGAGCGTGCTGGCCGCCGCCCTCACCGGCTTCCTGATGCACGGCTGGCCGCCCGCCCGGATCGCGCCGGGGAGGTGCGGATCGCTGTTCACCGGCTTCCTGCTGGCCTCGGCGGTCGTGCAGGTGCACGCCGTGCGGCCCGCCGGGTCAGGCCTCGGCGCCGCCTTCGCGCTGACGGCCGTGGCCGGCGCGGACGCCGTCCTGGTCCTGGTCTCGCGGTGGCGGACGGGGCGGCCGCTGCTGCGCTCCGCGCCGGACCATCTGGTGCACCGGCTGCGGCGGGCGGGTCTGACCCGGCAGGGGGTCATGGTCGTGACGGGGCTCGCCGCGTTCGCGGCCGCGTCCGTGGGGCTGAGCATCGATCTCGGGTGGCTCGGCGCGGGGGCGGCCTGGTGGGTGGCCGGAGCCGTGGCGGCGGTCGCCGTCGCGGGGGCCCTGCGGCCAGGACCCCTCCCGCCGCGCTCCGGATCCCGCCCGCGTCGAGCCCATCCGCATGCGATCCCGGCACCCGGGGGACCCGGTCCGAGGCGGCTGGGACGTCCGGGACGCCCCCGTCCGGAGGCACAGGGTGCGGTGAAGGTGCGCTGACAGAGCGAGAAAACCGCAGCTCAGAGGCTCCCTGCGTGTAAGGAGCGGATAAGAGTTGAGCCCCCACGACTCAGGTCTGTTGACCGGGAGGCGGACGTCGTGCACACTTGAGTCCGTTCCACTCAAGTCATTGCTGGAGGAATCGAAATGGCACGTGCGGTCGGCATCGACCTGGGCACGACTAACTCCGTCGTCAGCGTTCTCGAAGGCGGCGAGCCCACCGTCATCACCAACGCCGAAGGCGCCAGGACCACGCCGTCCGTCGTCGCCTTCGCGAAGAACGGCGAGGTGCTCGTCGGCGAGGTCGCCAAGCGCCAGGCGGTCACCAACGTGGACCGGACCATCCGTTCGGTGAAGCGTCACATGGGCACCGACTGGAAGATCGAGCTCGACGGCAAGAGCTTCAACCCGCAGCAGATGAGCGCCTTCATCCTGCAGAAGCTGAAGCGCGACGCCGAGGCGTACCTGGGCGAGAAGGTGGCCGACGCGGTCATCACCGTCCCGGCGTACTTCAACGACTCCGAGCGCCAGGCGACGAAGGAAGCCGGCGAGATCGCCGGTCTCAACGTCCTTCGTATCGTCAACGAGCCCACCGCGGCCGCGCTCGCGTACGGCCTCGACAAGGACGACCAGACGATCCTCGTCTTCGACCTCGGTGGCGGCACCTTCGACGTGTCCCTCCTGGAGATCGGCGACGGCGTCGTCGAGGTGAAGGCCACCAACGGTGACAACCACCTCGGTGGTGACGACTGGGACCAGCGTGTCGTCGACTACCTGGTGCAGCAGTTCCGCTCCGGCCACGGCGTGGACCTCGCCAAGGACAAGATGGCGCTCCAGCGTCTGCGCGAGGCCGCCGAGAAGGCCAAGATCGAGCTGTCCTCGTCCACCGAGACCTCGATCAACCTGCCCTACATCACGGCTTCCGCCGAGGGCCCGCTGCACCTGGACGAGAAGCTCACGCGCGCCCAGTTCCAGCAGCTGACGGCCGACCTCCTGGAGCGCTGCAAGACGCCGTTCCACAACGTCATCAAGGACGCCGGCATCCAGCTGTCCGAGATCGACCACGTCGTTCTTGTCGGCGGCTCCACCCGTATGCCCGCCGTCGCCGAGCTCGTCAAGGAGCTGACCGGCGGCAACGAGGCCAACAAGGGTGTCAACCCGGACGAGGTCGTCGCCATCGGCGCCGCCCTGCAGGCCGGTGTCCTCAAGGGTGAGGTCAAGGACGTCCTGCTCCTCGACGTGACCCCGCTGTCCCTCGGTATCGAGACCAAGGGCGGCATCATGACGAAGCTCATCGAGCGGAACACGACGATCCCGACCAAGCGGTCCGAGATCTTCACCACCGCCGAGGACAACCAGCCGTCCGTGCAGATCCAGGTCTACCAGGGCGAGCGCGAGATCGCGGCGTACAACAAGAAGCTCGGCATGTTCGAGCTGACCGGTCTGCCGCCGGCCCCCCGTGGTGTCCCGCAGATCGAGGTCGCCTTCGACATCGACGCCAACGGCATCATGCACGTGACCGCGAAGGACCTCGGCACGGGCAAGGAGCAGAAGATGACCGTCACCGGCGGCTCCTCGCTGCCGAAGGACGAGGTCGACCGCATGCGCCAGGAGGCCGAGAAGTACGCGGAGGAGGACCACGCCCGCCGCGAGGCCGCCGAGACCCGCAACCAGGGCGAGCAGCTCGTCTACCAGACCGAGAAGTTCCTCAAGGACAACGAGGACAAGGTCCCCGGCGAGATCAAGACCGAGGTCGAGGCTTCCGTCGAGGAGCTCAAGGCCGCGCTCAAGGGCGAGGACAGCGCCGAGATCCGCACCGCGACCGAGAAGGTCGCCGCGGTCTCGCAGAAGCTCGGCCAGGCCATGTACGCCGATGCCCAGGCCTCCCAGGCCGCCGGCGGCGACGCCCACGGCGCCGAGGCCCCGAAGGCCGACGACGACGTCGTCGACGCGGAGATCGTCGACGAGGACCGCCGGGACGGTGCCGCGTGACGGAGGAGACCCCGGGCTTCGAAGAGCAGCCCGACGTCCCTTCCGGCGCCACCTCTGACGACGCCGAGCCGCAGACCGCCACCCCCTCTGCGGAGGGGGCGGCGGCCCCGGACGGGGACGCAGCAGCACAGTTGACCGGCCTGACGGCCCAGCTGGACCAGGCGCGCATGGCACTGTCCGAGCGCACCGCGGACCTCCAGCGGCTCCAGGCGGAGTTCCAGAACTACCGCCGCCGGATCGAGCGCGACCGGATCGCGGTCAGGGAGATCGCCGTGGCGAGCCTCCTGACCGAACTCCTGCCCGTGCTCGACGACATCGGCCGCGCGCGGGACCACGGGGAGCTCGTCGGCGGATTCAAGTCCGTCGCCGAATCCCTGGAGACCGTCGCGGCGAAGATGGGGCTCCAGCAGTTCGGCAAGGAGGGCGAGCCCTTCGACCCGACGATCCACGAGGCCCTGATGCACTCGTACGCGCCGGACGTCACGGAGACGACGTGCGTGGCGATTCTGCAGCCGGGGTATCGCTTCGGCGAGCGCACCATCCGCCCCGCGCGGGTGGCCGTCGCCGAACCGCAGCCCGGGGCCCAGACGGTCAAGGCCGAGGACTCGGCCGAGGCGGCGGAGGACAAGGAGAGCGGTGGCCCGGACGAGGGCTGAGCTTGAACGGATGAGGAAGGAGGGACGTCGGGGATGAGCACCAAGGACTTCATCGAGAAGGACTTCTACAAGGTCCTCGGCGTCCCCAAGGACGCCACCGAGGCCGAGATCAAGAAGGCGTACCGGAAGCTCGCCCGCGAGTTCCACCCGGACGCCAACAAGGGCAACGCCAAGGCCGAGGAGCGCTTCAAGGAGATCTCCGAGGCGAACGACGTGCTCGGCGACCCGAAGAAGCGCAAGGAGTACGACGAGGCGCGCGCCCTCTTCGGCAACGGTGGCTTCCGTCCCGGTCCCGGCGCCGGCGGCGGCAACTTCAACTTCGACCTGGGCGACCTCTTCGGAGGCGGCGCCCCGGGCCAGGGAGCGGGAGGAGCCGGCGGCTTCGGCGGCGGCATAGGCGACGTCTTCGGGGGCCTGTTCAACCGTGGCGGCGCAGGCCCGGGCACGCGGACGCAGCCCCGGCGCGGCCAGGACATCGACACCGAGGTCACGCTCTCCTTCACGGAGGCGGTGGACGGCGCGACCGTTCCGCTGCGCATGACCTCGCAGGCGCCCTGCAAGGCCTGTTCCGGCACCGGCGACAAGAACGGCACACCGCGTGTGTGCCCGACCTGCGTCGGCACCGGTCAGGTGGCGCGGGGCTCGGGCGGCGGGTTCTCGCTCACGGACCCCTGCCCGGACTGCAAGGGCCGTGGTCTGATCGCCGAGCACCCCTGCATGGAGTGCGCGGGCAGCGGCCGGGCCAAGTCGTCCCGGACGATGCAGGTCAGGATTCCCGCGGGGGTCAGCGACAACCAGCGGATCCGGCTGCGCGGCAAGGGCGCTCCGGGTGAGCGGGGAGGCCCGGCCGGTGACCTGTACGTCACCGTCCACGTGGGCTCCCACCCCGTGTTCGGCCGCAAGGACGACAACCTCACCGTCACCGTGCCCGTCACCTTCGCGGAGGCGGCGCTGGGCGGAGAGGTCAAGGTGCCCACGCTGGGCGGTCCCCCGGTGACGCTGAAGCTGCCGCCGGGCACCCCCAACGGACGCACCATGCGCGCCCGGGGCAGGGGCGCGGTCCGCAAGGACGGCACCCGGGGGGATCTGCTGGTCACCGTCGAGGTGACGGTCCCCCAGGACCTGTCCGGCAAGGCTCGCGACGCCCTGGAGGCGTATCGCGAGGCGACCGCGGGTGAGGACCCGCGGGCGGAGCTGTTCCAGGCCGCGAAGGGAGCATGACGGAGCCATGGACACGACCGGTCGTCGACGCAACCCCTATGAACTGACCGAGGAGACCCCGGTCTACGTCATCTCGGTGGCGGCCCAGCTCTCCGGGCTGCACCCGCAGACGCTGCGTCAGTACGACCGGCTCGGTCTGGTGTCTCCCGACCGCACGGCCGGCCGGGGCAGGCGCTACTCGGCCCGCGACATCGAGCTGCTGCGCACCGTCCAGCAGCTGTCGCAGGACGAGGGCATCAACCTGGCCGGCATCAAGCGCATCATCGAACTGGAGAACCAGGTCGCCGCGCTCCAGTCCCGTGTCGCGGAGCTGGAGTCGGCCCTGGACGGTGCCGCGGCCGCCATGCAGCAGCGCGAGGCCGCCGTGCACGCCTCCTACCGGCGGGACCTGGTCCCGTACCAGGAGGTCCAGCAGACGAGCGCGCTCGTGGTCTGGCGTCCCAAGCGGGCGTCCGACTAGCTCTCCACCCGTGTCCGAAGGGGCCCGGCGGTTCGTCCGAACCGCCGGGCCCCTTCGTGTGTCTCAGGGCGCCAGGATCGCGTAGTCGCCGCCGGGCGCCGACTCGGTGCCGTCGGCGTACAGGGCCGTCACCCGGTAGTAGTGGGTGGTGCCCTTGGCGGCGCTGGCGTCGGTGAAGGAGTACCCCGGGACGGTCGCCAGTTGCTCGTAGGCGCCGGTGTCCGGGTTCCAGCGGTGGACCCGGTAGCCGGTGGCGTCGGCCACGGTGTCCCAGGACAGCGTGGCGGGCCCCTCGCCGTGCTCACCGGCGGACGCCGTCAGGTGGACCGGCCCGTCGTCGGGCGTCTCGACGGACGGCGTGGTGTCGAGTTCGTCCGCGCTCACGATGTCCGCCTCGTGGGTGAACTCCCAGTGGGAGTTCCAGTCGTCGTCGACGGCGTCGACGAAGAAGCACCGCTCCTCGCCGTCGGGCAGGGTGCGGTAGGTGTACGAGGTGGTGTCGGTGAACAGCCACTCCACCTGATGGACCCAGCACACGTTCCCGTCGTCGGAGCGCACGAGGTCGCCCGCGTAGACGACGTACCGCGCCACGTCGGGCGTCGGGTCGGGGTCCCAGTGCAGCTCGAAGCCGTACGGGGCGGGGGTGACGGTCAGTCCGGTGACGGCGGACGGCGGGGTGTCGTCGCGCCGCCTGCCGCTGACGGAGCCGGACCGCGCGGACTCGTTGCCCGCCGCGTCGAGGGCGGTCACCCGGTAGTAGTAGGTGACGCCCGGCTCGGCCGTGGCGTCGCGGTACGACAGCGCCCCCGTGGTTCCCACCTTCGTGTAGGAGCCGTTTTCGGTAGCCGCCCGGTACACCCGGTAGGAGGCCGCTCCCGCGACCGCGCTCCAGCCGGTCCGCAGGCCGCCCTTCTCGGAGGAGTCGGTGACGGCCAGGCCGGTGGGCGCGCCGGGCGCCGTCCGGTCGGCGGTGGTCACGGGGCGGTCGGTGGTGCCCGCCGACTCGTTGCCCGCCTTGTCGCGGGCGCGGACCTCGTAGTAGTAGGTGTCGCCGGTCAGGGGGAGGGACGTGTCCGTGTACGACGTGGCCGTCGTCGTGGTGCGCAGGGTCCAGGCGGTGCTGCCCTGAGGGCGGCGGTAGACGCGGTACCCGGCGAGGTCCATCTCCTTGTTCTTGGACCAGGAGACCTTGGCACGGCCGGTGGCGGTGTCGTAGGCGACCGCGGAACCGGTGGGAACAAGTGGCTTGATCCTGTCGGCGCTGGCGGAGGTGACGGGTTTGTAGGCGAAGGTCACGTTCGCCCTGCCCGTCCAGTTGACGAAATCGACTCGCAGTGTGTGTTTTCCGGATGGAACGGTCAGGTTGACCGTTTTTGACTGGGTGGCCGAAATGTTCTTCCAGAGGTCTATTTTGCGTATGTCGTCCAGATAGACCCGTATTCCGTCCTGGGTGGCGACCGGGAGGGTGAAAGGACCGCCCGAACCGAAGTCCCGGGTCACGGTCCAGCGGACGCCGAAGTTGTCGGCGGGCAGTCCGGACGCGGGTGCGCCGGAGCCCCAGTCCTGGTCGATCGCGGAGTCGCAGTCCGTCTTCTTCGGCGTGCCCGAGAAGGTCGTGTTCGCGTAGAACTGCCGCTTATAGACGGGCGATGTGCAGTTGGTCACTGCGGTGGCGGTCGGGCCGGCCGCGGCGAGCAGCCCGCCGGCGCCGGCGATCACGACGGCCGAGGCGAGGGCGCCCCGCGTGACGGTGGCTCTGTGCATGTGTTCCTTCAGGACTGACGGAGTGTCAACGGCTGTTAAAAACCGTCGAGGGTCAGGACTCCTGTGAACGGAAGTTGGTTGTACCTGTGAATGACAGAAGGTGAAGCTGAGGGGAGCACTCCATGGATGGGCGTAGTCTTTTCCCGTCGTGTTCACTTGTGGAACGCGAAACGCCGTTGCCATCTCGTTAAGTGGTTACTCCTTGACGCTGAGGTGATCGCCGCGTTGGCTTTCAGCCACCTGGGTCGCAATGCTGCAACCTCGCCCGGAAGGCACCTGATGTGAACACTCGTAACACCGGCCTGCGCCGTACCGCCATAGCCGTGGCGTCGTCCGCCATGGCCCTCACCGTCTCCGGCTGCGGCCTGATGGGCCTCGGGGGGAGCGGTAGCTCGGCAAGCCCCACCAAGGGTGACGACATCAAGGTCGGCCTGCTCCTTCCGGAGAAGCAGAACACGCGTTACGAGAAGTTCGACTACCCGATCATCCGGGACCAGGTGCTGAAGCTCACCGAGAAGAAGGGTGACGTCGTCTACCTGAACGCCGAGCAGGACGCCGCCAAGCAGCTTCGCCAGATGCAGCAGATGATCGACGACAAGGTCGACGTCATCCTGGTGGACGCGGTGGACTCGGTGACGATCGCCAAGGGCGTGCGCAAGGCGAAGGAGGCCGGCATCCCGGTCATCGCCTACGACCGTCTGGCACAGGGTCCGATCGACGCGTACATCTCCTTCGACAACGAGCTGGTCGGCGAGACCCAGGGCAAGGCCCTGGTCGGCGCGCTGGGTGCCAACTCGGCCCAGAAGAAGATCATCATGATGAACGGGTCGCTGACCGACCCGAACGCGGCGCAGTTCAAGAAGGGCGCCATGTCCGAGCTCCAGGACAAGGTGATCATCTCCGCCGCGTACGACACCAAGGACTGGAACCCGGTCAACGCCAAGGCCAACATGGAGAAGTCCATCCAGGCCGTCGGGCTGAGCAACATCGCCGGTGTCTACGCCGCCAACGACGGTATCGCGGGCGCGGTCATCGACGCGTTCAAGTCCGCGGGCGTCAGCAAGGTCCCGCCGGTCACCGGCCAGGACTCCGAGCTGATCGCCGTGCAGCGCATCATCAAGGGCGACCAGTACATGAGCGTGTACAAGTCGTACCCGCAGGAGGCCAGCGCCGCCGCCGAGATGGCGGTCGCCCGGGTCCAGGGCCGCTCGATCGAGTTCGACGCGCTCACCCGCGACAAGGTCAGCAGCCCGACCGACAAGAACGTCCCGTCCCAGCTCGTGCCCGTTGTCGCCCTCACCAAGGACAACATCGAGGACACGGTCGTCCAGGACGGCATCTACCCCGTCAGCAAGATCTGCACGGCGCCGTACAAGGCGCTCTGCAGCTCGCTCGGCATCAAGTAGGACGTTCCGCCCCGCCGTCCCGGGACGGCGGAGCACACGATCTCGGCCCCGCTCGCGGATGCGCCCATGGCGCCACCCGCGACCGGGGCCGTTCCAATGCCGCCCCCGGTCCGAGGGGCGCTCCCTGCACGCCGTGCGCCCCTGGCGGAGCCTCGGGCCCCGTCAGAGCGCCCGTGCCGCCCGTCGAGGCCCCCGGCGCGCACCGCGCTCGTCACGGCGCCCTCAGGGGCCGGACGCGCCCCTCCCGGCACGATCGCCCTCCGCCTGCCCGAGGGCCGCCCCTGTTCGCGCAGCGCGCCCGGAGGCCCAGCGCACCGCCGCTGCCCGCACCGCTTTCGTCGTGAACCGGGCGCGGAAACGTGCCCGCACGCCGGCTCGGCGCAGGCGGCCGCGCAGGGTACAGCTCCGTGGTCGGGGTCGGCGCGGCCGCGTGGGCGCAGGGGCGGTTTTCGGCCGACGCGCGAACGCCCCGGGGCTCGTCGACTCCCCGGCCGGGCGGGGTACTTCAGCTTGTTGCAAGGGCCGGGGCGGAGGTCGGGAGGTATCCGGATGAGCAGGGGCGAACGGACGCCTCCGGGCGAGGCAGCCTTGTTGCGATGCAGGACGCGTCCGCGCATAGTTGCGCTGCGGAGAACGCCCTGACGCGGGGGCTCACGCCAGGGATCGGTGGGTCGGAGCTGGAGCCAGGGGTGGGAGATGGCCGGGCACGGGACGGACAGGCATCCGCACGGCGCTGACCGGCTGTGCGACGCGGGCGACCGGGTGTACTCCCGGGCGGTGCGACGGGGCCGGGTACCCCGCGAGGACGCCGAGCCGGTGCCCTGCCTGCTGGAACTGGCGCTGCTGCACCCCGATCCGGACGACATGGGCTGGCTGGTGCCCACCTCGCCCCAGGAGGTCATGACCCGGCTCCTGCGGGGCGTGTACGAGGAGGTCAGCGCGAGCCAGGCCCGGGTGGGCGAGGCGGTGTCGGCGTTCGAGTGGTACGCGGGCCTCGGCGGCCGGGTCAGCGCTCCGGCCGAGGGCGCGGCGATCCGGGTCCTCGACGGACTGCCGCGGATCCACGCGGCCATGGACAAGGCGACCGAGGAGTGCACCCGCGAGGTCCTCACGGTGCAGCCCGGGGGCATCCGGCGCGAGGACGAACTGGTCGAGGGACTGCACAGGGCGCTGGAGATGCGGCGGCGCGGGGTGCGCATGCGCGACCTGTACACCCATGTGGCCCGGCACGGCCAAGGCCTCCTGAACTACATGGAGTTGATGGGCGAAGCGGCCGAGGCGCGCACGCTCGACGAGGTCGTGGAGCGGCTCATCCTCTTCGACCGCAAGGTCGCCTTCATCCCCGCCAACCCGGACCGCACGATAGCGCTGGAGCTGCGTCACCCCGCCCTGGTGGACTATCTGGTGACGGTCTTCGAGCGGCTGTGGCGCCTGGCGATCCCGCTGGCCTCACCGATGCCCGAGACGGGCATCGAGGGCATCACCCACCGGGAGCGGTCCATCGCGGCGCTGCTGGCCGAGGGGCATCAGGACGCGGTCGTCGCGGAGCGCCTGGGCATCAGCGTGCGCACGTGCCGGGCGCACATCGCCCGGCTGTCGGAGACGCTCGGCGCGGCCAGCCGGACGCAGTTGGGCGTGCGGATCGCCCAGGCGGGTCTGGACGGGCCGCAGCGTTCCCCCGTGCCGGAGACGGTCACCGCCCTGGAGGCCGCGCAGGCCGCCCCCGCCGTCCCGGACCGCGGGTCCCCGGCCGGCCGCTGACATCGCCGGTCCGCGCGCGGCCCCTCGCCGTGTGCCCCGGACTCTTTGCCGCCGGCCGGGGTCACTCCTCCCCTCCTCCGGACTGGTCCAGAAGCCCCGACTGGGCTATCAGGAAGCCGAGTTGGGCCCGGCTGCCGCTGCCGAGGGCGGAGGCGAGCTTGGCGATGTGGGCGCGGCAGGTGCGGACGTTCATGCCCAGACGGCGGGCTATCGCCTCGTCGACGTGCCCCTCGATGAGGAGCTTGGCTATGGAGCGCTGGACACCGGTGATGCCGTTGGGGCCGACGTCGTTCGGGACGTCCTCGGTCAGCGGGACCGCGCGCTGCCAGAGCTGCTCGAAGACCTTGCTCAGGTACAGCACGAGCCCGGGGTGGCGCAGTTCGAGGGCGACCCGACGGTCGTCGCTGGCCGGAATGAAGGCGACGGTCCGGTCGAAGACGATCAGCCGCTCGATGAGTTCCTCGAGGGTGCGGACCTGGATCCGGCCGCCGGATATCCGCTCCACGTAGGCGAGCGTCCCCTGGCTGTGCCGGGCGGTGTGCTGGTAGAGCGTGCGGATGCGCACACCCCGGTCGGTCAGCGGCCGGTCCCGCTCCAGCGCCTGCATCAGGGCGTCGGCGGGCCGCCCGCCGCCGGGCTGGATCGTCAGCATCTCCGTCTGGCACTCGGCGGTGGCCGAATTGAGTGCCGCGTTGATCCGGTCGAATCCCTCCAGAACGGTGATCGCGTGGCTGCTCGCGGTGCTCTGCGTGCTGATCGCGATGAACGGGTCGAAGGAGTCCGTCAGTTCGATCGCGAGCCGGCGGCGCTCCTGGATCTCCCGTTCCAGGGGCTGCAGGCGCTGGGCGAGCGCGACCGACGGCGGAACCGGACGGAGCCACTTCTCGTCGTCGGGGTCGGGATGAAGCAGCGCGAACTCCAAGAGGCAAGGGGCCGTTTCCACTTCGACCCGGGTGATACGGCCGGAGTGCAACGCACTGGCGTAAAGGCGTGTTCCTTCGTCACACAACGTGGTGACAGCGTGGGGATGTGTCGGTTGTGAGTTCTTTGTGGGCAAATCTCCACCCCCCAGGGTCCTGAACGTGCAGGAACATGATGCATCGCTGCTGTGGCATTGACGTGCCTGAATGAGCCATCGTCTTGTGACGACGGGGGAGAAGATTCCATCAAGTGAGGACGAAGCCGACTATGCGAGCGAGATTGCTTGGTTCAGTGCTTGCCGCAGTCTTCTCTGTCGCTGTGGCGTCCGGCTCCCTGGGGGCCTCGGGTCTTGATGCCGGGGGTGCCCGGTCCTGGGCCGGCCCGGACAGCGGTTGGACCAGCGTGAAGGCGTCCCTGGCGGACAGCGGCTGGACCGCCGCCGAGGCCGGTCCGGCGGACAGTGGCTGGACCGACGTCGAGGCCGGTCCGGCGGACAGTGGCTGGACCGACGTCGAGGCCGCGGCGCTTCCCGGCGACAGTGGCTGGACCAGCGTGAAGGTGTCCCTGGAGGACAGCGGCTGGACCGCGGCGCCCCTGGCGGACAGCGGCTGGACGATCGTCTCCGCGAGCGCAGACGCATGAGCATTCCTCCCGACGACCGTTCCTTCCGCCGCGAGATGGCCACCGCCTACCGCTCCGGCTGGCACTTCATCGACCTGGTCACCGCCATCCCCTACAGCGGTGACTCGCTGATGGTGACCGTCTTCGGGGAGCCCGTCGTCGTCACCCGCGACGACGACGAGGACGTACGGGCGTACCGGTGTCTGCGGCGGCCTCGGGGGGCGCCGCAGCCCGTCCGGTGCGCCATCCGGTACGGCATGATCTTCGTGAACCTCGACCAGCGTGACCACCAGCTCACCGGACCCGACGTCCCGGACGTCGAGACCATCGCAGCCACCCCCCGCAGTGCCTGACGCGATTCCCCCGTCGTAGTAGATCGCGCAGGTACTTCCCCCCGCAGCGGCGTCACCGTGACCTGAACACGGTGACGCCGCTGCAGTTTCCGGGGATAAATCCTGGTATCGCCCTCGTCCGACCCGTGCGCGCGAGGGCCGCGGGACGCCCGCACCCGTCCTCATCCGCGGCCCATCGCCGCCGTGAGTTCGATCTCGATCGCCACCCGGGCCGGGTTCGGCGACGGCATGCGCTCGTAGCGCTCCGCGTAGCGCCGTACCGCCTCCGCGACGCGCTCCGGTTCCGTCCGCACCCGGGCCAGGCCCTCCAGCGTCGCCCAGCGCGCGCCGTCCACCTGGCAGACCGCCACCCGTGCCCCGGCCGGCCCGGCGGCCAGCACGTGGGCCACCTTCCGGCTGGACTTGTTCGTGATCACCCGAGCGAGACCGGCCTCGGGGTCGTATGTAACGCCGACGGGTACGACATGCGGGCTGCCGTCGGGCCGGAGGGTGGTCAGCGTGCACAGGTGGCGTTCGCGCCAGAAGCTCAGATAGGCGGCGTCGGGCTGTCGCGGATCCACCGGATGGGAGGCCATGAGGCCTGAATCTACGCCTCGTGGCCGTCGTTTTCCCGCCCTTCCAGCCTTGAGCGGAATAGACTCAACTTTGTGTACGCTGGATGAGTCAGACAACGGTCAGGACATCAGGAGGAGGAGAACGCGAACGTGGACGCCGAGCTGACCAACAGGAGCCGGGACGCGATCAACGCGGCCAGCAACCGCGCGGTGCGGGAGGGGCACCCCGACCTCACCCCCGCCCACCTGCTGCTCGCTCTGCTGGAGGGGCAGGACAACGAGAACCTCATCGATCTGCTGGCGGCCGTGGACGCCGACCAGGCATCGGTGCGGGCCGGCACCGAGCGGGTGCTCGCCGGCCTGCCCAGCGTGACCGGCTCCACCGTCGCGCCCCCGCAGCCCAACCGTGAGACGCTCGCCGTCATCGCCGACGCCGCCGAGCGCGCCAAGGAACTCGGCGACGAGTTCATCTCCACCGAACACCTGCTCATCGGCATCGCCGCGAAGGGCGGAGCGGTCGCCGACGTACTCTCCGGGCAGGGCGCCGGCGCCAGGAAGCTGCTCGACGCGTTCCAGAAGACCAGAGGAGGGCGCCGGGTGACGACCGCGGACCCCGAGGGCCAGTACAAGGCGCTCGAGAAGTTCGGCACCGACTTCACCGCCGCGGCCCGCGAGGGCAGACTCGACCCCGTCATCGGCCGGGACCACGAGATCCGCCGGGTCGTGCAGGTCCTGTCCCGCCGTACGAAGAACAACCCCGTCCTGATCGGCGAGCCCGGTGTCGGCAAGACCGCCGTCGTCGAGGGCCTCGCCCAGCGGATCGTGAAGGGGGACGTGCCCGAGTCCCTCCGGAACAAGCGGCTCGTCTCGCTCGACCTGGGCGCGATGGTCGCCGGCGCGAAGTATCGGGGCGAGTTCGAGGAGCGTCTGAAGACCGTGCTCGCGGAGATCAAGGACTCCGACGGGCAGATCATCACCTTCATCGACGAACTGCACACCGTCGTGGGCGCCGGCGCGGGCGGCGACTCCGCGATGGACGCCGGCAACATGCTCAAGCCCATGCTCGCCCGCGGTGAGCTGCGCATGGTGGGCGCCACCACCCTCGACGAGTACCGCGAACGGATCGAGAAGGACCCCGCGCTGGAACGGCGCTTCCAGCAGGTGCTGGTCGCCGAACCGACGGTCGAGGACACCATCGCCATCCTGCGCGGACTCAAGGGACGCTACGAGGCGCACCACAAGGTCCAGATCGCCGACTCGGCCCTGGTGGCCGCCGCGAGCCTGTCCGACCGCTACATCACCTCCCGCTTCCTCCCCGACAAGGCCATCGACCTCGTCGACGAGGCGGCCTCACGGCTGCGCATGGAGATCGACTCCTCCCCGGTCGAGATCGACGAGCTCCAGCGCGTCGTCGACCGGCTCAAGATGGAGGAGCTGGCCATCGGCAAGGAGACGGACGCCGCCAGCAGGGAGCGGCTGGAGCGGCTGCGCCGCGACCTCGCCGACAAGGAGGAGGAGCTGCGCGGTCTCAACGCCCGCTGGGAGAAGGAGAAGCAGTCCCTCAACCGCGTCGGTGAGCTGAAGGAGAAGCTCGACGAACTGCGCGGCCAGGCCGAACGCGCCCAGCGCGACGGCGACTTCGACACCGCCTCCAAGCTGCTCTACGGCGAGATCCCCACGCTGGAGCGGGACTTGGAGGAAGCCTCCCAGGCCGAGGAGGAGGTCTCCAAGGACACCATGGTGAAGGAGGAGGTCGGGCCGGACGACATCGCGGACGTCGTCGGCGCCTGGACCGGCATCCCCGCCGGCCGCCTCCTGGAGGGCGAGACGCAGAAGCTGCTGCGCATGGAGGCGGAGCTGGGCCGCCGGCTGATCGGCCAGAGCGAGGCCGTGGGGGCGGTGTCCGACGCCGTGCGGCGCACCCGCGCCGGGATCGCCGACCCGGACCGGCCCACCGGCTCCTTCCTCTTCCTCGGCCCCACGGGCGTCGGCAAGACCGAACTCGCCAAGGCGCTGGCCGACTTCCTCTTCGACGACGAGCGGGCGATGGTCCGCATCGACATGTCGGAGTACGGCGAGAAGCACAGTGTGGCCCGGCTGGTCGGAGCGCCGCCCGGGTACATCGGCTACGAGGAGGGCGGCCAGCTCACCGAGGCGGTGCGCCGGCGCCCGTACAGCGTGATCCTGCTGGACGAGGTGGAGAAGGCGCACCCCGAGGTCTTCGACATCCTGCTCCAGGTGCTGGACGACGGGCGGCTGACGGACGGCCAGGGGCGGACGGTCGACTTCCGCAACACCATCCTGATCCTCACCTCGAACCTGGGCAGCCAGTTCCTGAGCGGGCAGAGCCTCGCCGATCCGGCGGCCTCCGACGAGGAGCGCAGACGGCAGGTCCTGGACGTCGTCCGTGCGTCCTTCAAGCCGGAGTTCCTGAACCGGCTGGACGACCTCGTGATCTTCTCCGCCCTCGACCAGGCGGAGCTGGAGCGCATCGCCAGGCTCCAGATCGACGCCCTGGCGCGCCGGCTGGCCGAGCGCCGGCTCACCCTGGAGGTCACCGACGCGGCGCTGGCCTGGCTCGCGGAGGAGGGCAACGACCCGGCGTACGGAGCACGGCCGCTGCGGCGCCTCGTCCAGACGGCCATCGGCGACCGGCTGGCCAAGGAGATCCTGGCGGGCGAGGTCAAGGACGGCGACACGGTCCGGGTGGACGCCTTCGGCGACGGCCTGATCGTGGGACCGGCTACGGGCAAGACGCTGTAGCCGGCACTGGGCCCGGCACCGGCACCGGGCTCGGCGGCGGTAGGGCTGCGGGCCGGCACCGGGCTCGCGGCGGTAGGGCTGCCGGGTCGGCACCGGCACCGGAATCGAGCCCGGCACGGCCAATGGGCTCGGCGGTGGTACGGCTGCCGGGTCGGCCAGGGATCGGGCGCCGCGACCCGCCCGGGCGGCGGGGCCGGAACCGGCACGGAAGGGCCCGCGGCGGTGTGCCGCGGGCCCCTTTCCTTTGCCCCGCCGATGCCCGTACGTGACCGGATCTTGTCAGCCCCCGGCGGACAGGGCCCGCCAGAGGTTGCCACTCCCCGCCCCGCATGAGAGAGGATGGCGGTATCCGTACGAAGGGAAATACACGGTGAGCATCGACCCGTCCTCGATTCCGAATTTCGGGGGCCAGCCCGAGCCGCAGCCCGGCGGCCCCGCCGGCCCCGTGGTCCCGGATCAGGACCTCGTGAAGCAGCTCCTGGAGCAGATGGAGCTGAAGTACGTCGTCGACGACGAGGGTGACCTCGCGGCGCCGTGGGAGGAGTTCCGTACGTACTTCATGTTCCGTGGCGAGGCTGACCAGCAGGTCTTCTCGGTGCGGACGTTCTACGACCGGCCGCACCAGCTGGAGGAGAAGCCCGCGCTCCTCGAGTCGATCGACGACTGGAACCGCCGCACGCTGTGGCCCAAGGTCTACAGCCACACCCACGACGACGGCACCGTCCGCCTGATCGGCGAGGCGCAGATGCTGATCGGCACCGGCGTCAGCCTGGAGCACTTCGTGTCCTCCACGGTCAGCTGGGTGCGCGCCGCCATCGAGTTCGACAAGTGGCTCGTCGAGCAGCTCGGCCTGGAGCAGGAGATCAACGAGGCGGACAAGCCCGGGGACGACGAGGAAGAGTAGGGCCCCTCAGGCCCCCTCCGGCCCGTCCCCGCACCGGCGCGCGCCGCTGCGCTGACCCGCGCCCGAAACCGTTCCTAGAGCGGGGTGTGCGCGATCACGACCAGATACGCGCCGTAGGCGAACGAGAGCCCGGCCAGGGCACCGACCACCAGGGTCGCGTGCCAGGGCCGGGCTCTCGCCGTGCGCACCAGCGCCCGGGCCAGCGGCAGCAGCAGCGGGAAGGCCGGGAGCAGGAAGCGCGGCTTGGACTCGAAGAAGCCCGAGCCGCCCAGCGCGATCAGCAGCAGGACGCCGCTGTAGACCAGCAGCGGCAGGGGCGCCTTGTCCGCGGCCAGCAGCGCGTACAGCAGCACGGCCGCGGCGACGATCACCATCGTCATGGGGAACACGAACCGGTCCCCGTGCAACAGCAGGTGCTTGACGAAGTGGAGCGACCCCTCGCCGAGGTCGAAGCGTGAGCCCCACAGCCGCTGCACCTGGAAGTAGCCGCCGAGCGGGGCGCCCTCGCGGTGTCCCACCCACAGCACGTAGCCGGCCCAGCCGGCCGGGGCGAGCGCCGCGCCTGTCCACACCCTGTGGGTAACTTTTCCGCGGTGGCGCCAGACCTCGTGCGCCGCCGCCACGAGCACCGCGGCGGCCACCGCGAAGCCGTTGGGCCGGGACAGTCCGGCGAGCGCCGCCAGCGAGCCCGCCCACAGCCAGCGCCCGTCGAGCACCGCGTACAGCGACCAGGCGGCGAACGCGGTCAGGACGGGCTCGGTGTACGCCATCGACAGCACGACCGAGTGCGGCAGCAGGCCCCACAGCAGCACCAGGGCCGTACCGACCGCCCGGCCGTGCAGCCGGGCCCCGATCGCGTACACCCCGCACGCGGCGGCGGCCGCCGCGGTCCAGGAGACCAGCAGGCCGGCCGAGCCCCCGGTCAGCGGCGTCAGCGTGGTGACGGCCCGGACCAGGGCCGGGTAGAGCGGGAAGAACGCGAGGTCGCTGTGGACGACCGTGGGGTGGAAATAAAGCGTCCTGCCGTAGCCGTGCGCGGCGATCCCCAGGTACCAGGCCGAGTCCCAGGACCGCGCGAGCAGGGCGACCGGATGCCCGCCGGTGGCCCAGGCGGTCCCGGCGAGCACGAGGAGGCCGGCCAGGCGGGCGGCGGCGAACAGTCCGAGTGCCGTGATCGCGGCGGCCGGCAGACCGCGTGGGGCGCGGGACGGACGGACGGCACGGGTGCCGGGCTCCGGGAGAGCGGGGCGAGTGAGGGTGCTCGGGTGGGTCACACCCCGAACTGTGCGTTCCGCACGGGGTATTCGCGAGCTTTGCTCGCCCGTGCGGGTTCCCTTGAACGACCCCCGGCGCGCCGCCCGGTCGGGGGGTGGAGACGGTGCTAACGCTCCGTCGGATCGGCTTCCGGTGCGCTGCGGGAGACGGCCGGAATCCTGCGGCGGGGGCGGGCGTGGGGGTTGCCGGGAGGCTGTCCGGGGCGGGCGCCGGGGCCGGAACGTCGGCCCGGGTCGTCCCGGGCCGACGTTGGTTCAGGACGACAGCCGGTGCAGCCGTTGCGCGGCCTCGTGCAGTACCTCGTCCTTCTTGCAGAACGCGAAGCGGACGAAGGGCGCCCCCGCCTCGCGGTGGTCGTAGAAGACGGCGTTCGGGATGGCCACGACACCGGCGCGTTCGGGCAGGGAGCGGCAGAAGGCGAAGCCGTCGCTCTCGCCGAGCGGCCGGATGTCGGTGGTGATGAAGTACGTCCCCCGCGGCCGGAAGACCGCGAAGCCCGCCTCCGTGAGACCCGCCGCCAGGACGTCCCGCTTGCGGAGCATGTCCGCGCGGAAGTCCTCGAAGTAGGCGTCCGGCAGCGCGAGCGCCTCGGCGACGGCGTACTGGAAGGGGCCCGACGCCACGTACGTCAGGAACTGCTTCGCCGACCGGACGGCCCCGACCAGGGCCGGCGGGGCGGTCACCCAGCCCACCTTCCAGCCGGTGAACGAGAAGGTCTTGCCCGCGCTGCCGATGGTGACCGTCCGCTCGCGCATCCCCGGCAGGCTCGCCAGCGGGACGTGCTCGGCGTCGTCGAAGACGAGGTGTTCGTAGACCTCGTCGGTCACCACGAGCAGATCCCGCTCGACGGCGATCCGCGCGATCTCCGTCAGCTCCGCGCGCGTGAGGACGGTGCCGGTCGGGTTGTGCGGGGTGTTGATCAGCAGCAGCCGGGTCCGCCCGGTGACCGCGTCCCGCAGCTCGTCGAGGTCGAGCCGGAAGCGCCGGTGGCCGTCCCCGGCGTCGCCGGCCGGGTCGGGGCGCAGCGTCACGGGCACGCGGGTGCCGCCCGCCATGGCGATCGAGGCAGCGTAGGAGTCGTAGTACGGCTCCAGGGCGATGACCTCGTCTCCGGGCTCCAGGAGCGCGAGCAGCGAGGCGGCGATGGCCTCGGTCGCGCCCGCCGTCACCAGGACCTCGGTGTCGGGGTCGTACGACAGGCCGTAGTGGCGCTTCTGGTGCGCGGCGATCGCGGTGCGCAGCTCGGGGACGCCGGGGCCCGGCGGGTACTGGTTGCCGCGTCCGTCCCGCAGCGCGCGGACGGCCGCCTCCCGGATCTCCTCGGGACCGTCCGTGTCCGGGAAGCCCTGTCCGAGGTTGATCGAGCCGGTGCTCAGCGCGAGCGCGGACATCTCGGCGAAGACGGTCGTCCCGAACTCGGCGAGCCGACGATTCAAAAGGGGTCGCACGCTGGAGGTCATGCGAGCATCCTCCGCCCAGTCTCGGATGTTCCTCAACTCACCTGTCCGACGGGCGACCCGGACGAGTCGCTCGAGCGCCGACCGGTCGAGTTCGTGGGGCGGGGTCGTCGTGGCGTGTGCCGGCCGTCCCGGAGGGGGCCGGGGAAACGTGATTGCCTCGGGGAGTGGGGCCGTGTTGGGTGGTGGGATGGCTGAGCTGTGTACCGATCGACTTCTTCTGCGGCGCTGGCGTGACGCCGACCTCGGACCGTGGGCGGCCATGAACGCCGACCCCGAGGTGCGGGAGCATCTGGGCGAGCCGCTCACCCGTGAGCAGAGCGATGCCTCCGTGGCGCAGTTCCGCGCCGAGTTCGACGAGCGGGGCTACGGGTGGTGGGCCGTCGAGGTGCGGGCCACGGGCGAGTTCATCGGCTTCGCGGGGCTGGACGACGTGGACGACGACATGGCGTTCACCGGCGTGGAGATCGGCTGGCGCCTCGCCCGCTCGGCCTGGGGCAAGGGCTACGCCACCGAGGCCGCGCTGGCCGTCCTGGCCCACGGCTTCGACACCCTCAGCCTGCCGGAGATCCTCGCCGTCACCACGGCCGCCAACACGCGTTCGCGGGCCGTGATGTCCCGGATCGGCATGACCCGGGAACCGGCCTACGACTTCGACGATCCCACCGTGCCCGACGGGCCGCTGCGTCCGAACGTCGTGTACCGCGTCGGACGTCGCGCGACGGCCTGAGCGCCGCTGCCCGGTCGCGCCGGGCGTCCGCGCCGGGACCCGGATCCCCCATGCCCCCGCTCCGCGCTTTCGCGCTGGTCGGGGGCTTGTTCGTGCGTGGTGCCTCAGAAGTTGCTCAACTCTGCTTTGGGCTCGGAAGGGGCAGGGCATCCCCCTGTCACGCAGGACCGGAATCGAGAAGCACGGCCCACGGGGGGCCGCTTCCGGGGGAACGGAAGGAGGGTGACGCCATGATCTTCGGCATCATCCTGGGGGTCGTCGTACTGGTCGTGGTCTTGAAGGCGGTCAGTGGGCCGCCGAGGCCGAGGGGGCGGCGGCACGTCGGCGGCAGGGGGCGGTACTCCGACGGCAGCGGCGCCGGGGGCGACAGCAGCTGGTGGGCCGGCGGTGCGGGCGGCGCCTCGTCCGGTGGGCACCACGGGGGGCATGGGGGACACGGAGGACACGGGGGTCACTCCTGCGGGGGGCACTCGTCGTGCGGAGGCTCCTCCTGTGGGGGCGGCTCCTCGTGCGGTGGTGGCGGCGGCGGGTGCGGCGGGGGGAACTGACACACGGCGGCCGGCCGCCGCATGTCCGCGGCCGATCAGCGGCCGGTCCGCCGCAGGTCCGCGGCCGATCCGCGGGAGGTCCGCCGCAGGTTCACGGGCGGGCCGCCGGACTCCCGCGAAAGACGCGTCCCGAGCGTGCACGTGCCCGTCGGCCGGAATCCGCCGACGGGCACGTCCGTGCGCCGGGCGCACCGCGTGGTTGAACAGTTGAGCTGTGAAGCCCTCGGGGGGATGGAAACCCCACGAAGTTGGGTAAAAACGCTGTGGCGGCAGCACAGTTCATGATTCCCTCTAAACCACCAAAGCGGCCCTGGTGCATCACCAAGCAGCCCTCGGCCGACAGGCCTCGGAAGTCCATCGGATGGTCTTATCGGACGCGTTCGCCGGATGCCCTTCCGGCGGGGCCGGCCGGGCCGTTCCCCCGGTGTTGACCGGGTGCGCAGGAACCCCACCTCACCTTTGCGTGCTAGCGGAGCCGACCCATGCTCACGACCCTGAATACCTCGTACACCGACACGCGCGCGGCCGATCTCGCCTGGGCCCTGGGCCGCGAACCGCTGCCGGCCCTGGCCACCCTCGATCTCGAACTCGCCGGGGCAAAACTCCAGTTGAGACTCCTCGGCGCCTCCCACCAAGTCCTTCTGGAGGAGGAGTGCGGCAGTTGCTCGGAGACCGTCGCGTGCATCGCCGGCAGCAGCACACCGCTGCCGCTCGGCGTCGCGAAGCGGTTCGACGACTGGGAGTACGAGTTCGCGGCCCGCGTCGAGGTGCTCTCACCGGGCTCCTTCGCCGGTCGCGCCCAGGAGTTGCTGGCCCTCGTCTCGGACCACCCCCAGGGTCTCGCCGGTGTCTTCCCCGGCAGCCCGCACGCCTTCACGGCGATGCTCGCCCAGCGTCATGAGGGCCAGGTCCACTGGCGTACGTGGCACGCGTACCCGCAGGACGGCCAGTTGGTCGCGACGCGCACACGGGTAGGCGTACGGACGAAGGCCCTCAGCGGGTCCGCCGTCTGACGGTACGCCGGGGGAGCCGACGGGGCGGGCGGCGAGGCGGGCGGCGAGGCGTCCGGCGCCGGGGCGTGCGCACGGAGGGGTTCGCGACCCGTGAGCCGGGAAGATGCCCCAGGTCAACTCCGTACACCGGGAAGAGCAACGCTTTCCACACGTGTGGGTGACGAGACGTAGTGGCGGCGTGACGTAGCGTTCACGGCGTGATCGAACCGCACGCGCCAGCCCCACCCGGCGCGCCGCCGCCCTGGGGCGTCCAGGGCCAGGCGCGGCTGCCCGTCCGGCCGGGCGTCGGCAGGTTCCTCGTCCTCGTGGGAGTGTTCGTCTGCGCGGCCTGCGGACTCGTGTACGAGCTCGAACTCGTCGCCCTCGCCTCGTACTTGATCGGAGACTCGGTCACCCAGGCGTCCGTCGTGCTCTCCGTCATGGTCTTCGCCATGGGCGTCGGCTCCCTGCTCGCGAAACGGCTGCGCCCGTGCGCCGCGGCCGGGTTCGGCGCCGTCGAGGCGGCGCTCGCCCTGGCCGGCGGCTGCAGCGCGATGGCCCTGTACGCGGTGTTCGCCTGGACCGGCGGTTGGGGCGGCCCCTGGGCGGAGGGGCCCCGCTGTCTGCTGGTGGTCTTCTCGCTCACCATCGGCCTGCTCATCGGCGCCGAAGTCCCGCTGCTCATGGAGCTGATACAGCGCATCCGCCGCCAGGACCCCGGCGGCGCGGTCGCGGACCTGTTCGCGGCGGACTACGTGGGCGCCCTCTTCGGCGGCCTCGCCTTCCCGTTCCTGCTGCTCCCCCTGCTCGGCCAGCTCACGGGCGCGCTGCTGACCGGGACGGTGAACGTGATCGCGGGCGGCGCCCTCGTGCTCGGCCTGTTCCGCAACGACCTGACCCGCCGCGCCCGCTGGACCCTGCTCGTCGCCAACGTGGTCGTGCTCGGCCTCCTCGCCTCCGCCGCGCTGCTGGTCGACGACTTCGAACGGGCCGCACGGCACGCCCTGTACGGGGCGGACGCGCGCGTCGCGCCGCGCTCCGGCGTCCAGGAGGCCGTGCTCACCGGCGGCAGCCGCGGCCGTCCGCTCCGCTTCTTCCTCGACGGTCGTCTGCGCTTCAGCGGCCGCGACGAGCGGCGCTACCACGAGGCGCTCGTCCAACCCGCGATGAACGGTCCCCACGCGCGCGTGCTCATCCTCGGGGGCGGTGACGGCCTCGCCGCCCGCGAGGTGCTGCGCCACCCCGGGGTGCGCCGCGTCGACGTCGTCGAGCCCGACGCGCAGGTGGTCCTGCTGGCCCGCCGCGACCCCGCGCTGTCCGCCCTCAACCGGCATGTGTACGACGATCCCCGGGTCCACGTGGTCACGGCGGACCCCTTCGGCCGGCTGCGCGCGACCCGGTCGACGTACGACGTCGTCGTCGCGGACCTGCCCGACCCCTGTGTCACCGCCGCGACGAAGCTGTACTCGCAGGAGTTCTACGGGCTCGTCCGCCGCGTGCTCGCTCCCGGCGGGCGTCTCGTGGTCCACGCGGGGACGCCGGCCGGCCGGCGCCGGACCTTCTGGACGGTCGACGCGACGATCCGCGCGGCGGGCCTGGTCACCCGGTCCTACGCCGTCGGAGGGCGCGGCTCCGGCCTCACGGCCCGGACCGCCGGCCACCGGGCGAAGGGAGCCCGGGAAGCACCGAGGGCGGGAGTGGGGGTGGCGAGACCGGCCGGGGGTGCGGGGGCCGTCGTGGCCGGGGGATCGGCCGGAGGATCGGGGGCACCTCGCGATGCGGGGTCCGCCGGGGGCCGGGGCGTACCCGGAGATGCCGGGTCCGCCAAGAGCGCGGGGCCCGTCGCGGGCGGCGGTTCCGGCGGCGGTGACTGGGGTTTCGTCCTCGCCTCCCGTACGCCCGTGCCTCTGCGGCTCGACCCCTCCTGCCCGCGGCCGCGGACCCTCACCCAGGCGGCCCTGACGGCGGACGCGCGCGCCGCCCTGCGCACCCGCCCGCACCGTCCGCCGCCGCCCTCCACGCTGGTGCATCCGCGGTACACCGGCTGACCGGGAGGTCCGGAAATCCCGTGATACGCGGGTGCGGTCCGTCTTGGGCTGGGTAGGCTCGGCTGACATGGAGCATGAGGTGTTCGTTCCGTTTCCGGCCGGGCGGTTGCGCGAGGCGCTGGCCGATCCCGTCCGGGTCGCCCGCGCGGTCCCGGGACTCCAGCAGGACGCGTCGGCCGACTCCGGCGGCGTGGCGGGGACGCGGCCCGTCTCCGGGGCGGGGGCGGACGCCGGGGCCGGGTCCTCCGGTGCCGGGCTCGGGCCGGGGACCGGTTCCGTCCGGGTCGCCGGTCGGCTCAAGGTCCGGGTGGCCGGCCACACGATCACCTATCGCGGCGCGTTCCGCGTCATCGCCCAGGGCGACGACGCGTACGCCGTCGAGGGCGACGCCACGGAGGTGCGCGGCGGTGGCACGGTGAAGCTGGCGCTGACCCTGCGGCTCCTGTCCGCCGAGGGCGGTACGACCCTGGCGTTCGGCGGCACGGCCTCAGGCGACGGACGCGTGGCGGAACTCCCGCACGACGCGGTGTCCTCCGCGGGCACACGCCTGCTGACCCGCTTCGCGGAGACCCTGACCACGGACCTCGCGTCCGGCTCCCGGTCCCGCCCTCGACGGCGAAGGTGAGCCCGAACCGGCTCCCGGTCCCGCCCTCGACGGCGAAGGTGAGCCCGAACCGGCTCCCGGCCCCGCCCTCGACGGCGAAGGCGAACCCGAACTCGGTGCCGGCCCCGACGGCCGAGGCGAACCCGAACCCGCCGCCGACCTCGGCCCGGTCCCCGAGGCCGACGCCGCCGCCGACCTAGGCCCGATCCTCGACTCCGACACCGACTCCGACGTCGACGCCGACACACCCCCCGGTTTCGAAGCCGACGTGACCCCCCACTCCGTCGGCCCGCTCGGCGACGACGACGAGTTCGACGGGGAGGACTTCGTGGCACGGGCCGCCGGTGAGGTCGGGCGGGCCGACGCCATGGCCGAGGCGGCGCACGCGCGGCGGACGATGATCGGGCGCAGCGCGGAGGAGGTCGACCACGCCCCTCCGCGCGGCCGCTACGCCCCCGTCCCGCCGCCGGAGGCCACCGACGCCCGCGCCACCCTCCGCTGGGCGGCCCCCGCGGCGGCCCTGGCGCTGGCCTCGGCGATCGCCCTGACCCGGGCGCTGCGCAAGCGCCGCTGAGGGCGGGGGCCCCGGGGCGCTCCCGTCCCAGTAGGGTCGACTCCGTGAGTAACGAAGACATCACGCTGACCGCGGGTGACGCGGAGGTGACCGTGTCGCCGGCAGGCGGCGGACGGATCGGCAGTCTGCGGGTGGGCGGCGCCGAACTGCTGCGGCAGGGCCCCCGGTTCGGGTGCTTCCCGATGGTCCCGTGGTGCGGGCGGATCCGCGACGGCAGGTTCCTCGACGGTGCCGCCGTCCGGCAGATGCCGCTCAACTCCCCGCCGCACGCCATCCACGGCACCGCCCGCGACGGCGCGTGGAGGACGGCCCGCGTCACGGCGGAGGAGGCCGTGATCACGTACGACCTGGTCGACCCCTGGCCGCACCCCGCCCGGGTCACCCAGTCCGTCGCCCTCACCGGCGACGGACTGACCGTCACGATGTCGGTGGAGACGTACGGGGAGTCGTTCCCGGCGCAGATCGGCTGGCATCCCTGGTTCAACCGGAACCTGGGGGGCGGCGGCGAGGACGTCCGGATCGACTTCCGGGCCGCCTGGCAGGAGGAGCGGGGCGAGGACCACCTGCCCACCGGCCGCCGGATCGAGCCGCTGCCGGGCCCCTGGGACGACTGCTTCGGCATGCCGGAGGGCGTCGACGTCACCCTCACCTGGCCGGGCGAGCTGGAGCTGAAGGTCGGCAGCCGCGAGCAGTGGGTCGTCGTCTACGACGAGCAGGAGGCCGCCGTGTGCGTGGAGCCGCAGACCGGTCCGCCGAACGGGCTCAACACCCACCCCCGGCTGGTCACGCCCATCGAGCCCCTCGAAGCCACCACGACCTGGAGCTGGCGGCGCCTCTAAGCTGGCCTCCATGAGTGACGTACGCGACGCGCTGTTGCAGCAGATCAAGGACAAGGCCGTGGTGCACGGCAAGGTGACCCTCTCCTCGGGTCTTGAGGCCGACTATTACGTGGACCTTCGCCGGATCACGCTGGACGGCGAGGCCGCCCCGCTCGTCGGACAGGTCCTCCTCGACCTGACCGCCGGCCTGGAGTTCGACGCGGTCGGCGGGCTGACCATGGGCGCCGACCCGGTCGCCGGCGCGATGCTGCACGCCGCCGCCGCGAAGGGCCGCAGGCTGGACGCCTTCGTCGTCCGCAAGGCCGCCAAGGCGCACGGCCTGCAGCGCCGGGTCGAGGGCCCCGAGATCAAGGGCCGGCGCGTCCTGGTCGTCGAGGACACCTCCACCACGGGCGGCTCCCCGCTGGAAGCGGTCCAGGCCGTGCGGGAGGCCGGGGCCGAGGTCGTCGGCGTCGCCACGATCGTCGACCGGGCGACCGGTGCCGCGGAGAAGATCGAGGCCGGAGCCGGTGTTCCGTACCTCTTCGCCTACTCCAAGGGCGAGTTGGGGCTCGACTGACGACGCTCCCGCGGGACCCCGCCGGAGGCCGGGTCCCGCATGTCGGACGGGGTGTCCTATCTCACCGGCGACGTCTGGAAAGATGGGGCCGACGATGACGTCGCCCCCCTAGGTCAGGGCCATAAGCACCAGTCCCGTCGTACCGCAGCAGCAGTACGCAGACCCGCACATACAAGGAGCGGACAGATGCCCATCGCAACCCCCGAGGTCTACAACGAGATGCTCGACCGGGCGAAGGCAGGCAAGTTCGCCTACCCGGCCATCAACGTGACCTCGTCCCAGACCCTGCACGCTGCGCTGCGCGGCTTCGCGGAGGCCGAGAGCGACGGCATCATCCAGATCTCCACCGGTGGTGCGGAGTTCCTGGGCGGCCAGCACAGCAAGGACATGGTGACCGGCGCCGTCGCCCTCGCCGAGTTCGCGCACATCGTCGCCGCGAAGTACGACATCACGGTCGCGCTGCACACGGACCACTGCCCGAAGGACAAGCTGGACGGCTACGTACGTCCGCTGCTCGACATCTCCGCCGAGCGCGTCGCCAAGGGCGAGAACCCGCTGTTCCAGTCCCACATGTGGGACGGCTCCGCCGAGACCCTCGCCGACAACCTGGCCATCGGCCAGGAGCTGCTCGCCAAGGCCGTCGCCGCGAAGATCATCCTCGAGGTCGAGATCACCCCGACCGGCGGCGAGGAGGACGGCGTCAGCCACGAGATCAACGACGAGCTGTACACCACCGTCGAGGACGCGCTGCGCACCGCCGAGGCCCTGGGCCTGGGCGACAAGGGCCGCTACCTGCTCGCCGCCTCGTTCGGCAACGTGCACGGCGTGTACAAGCCGGGCAACGTCGTCCTGCGTCCCGAGCTGCTCAAGGACCTCCAGGAGGGTGTCGCCGCCAAGTACGGCAAGGCGAGCCCGTTCGACTTCGTCTTCCACGGCGGCTCCGGCTCCACCGCCGAGGAGATCGCCACCGCGCTGGAGAACGGCGTCGTGAAGATGAACCTCGACACCGACACCCAGTACGCCTTCACCCGTCCGGTCGTGGACCACATGTTCCGCAACTACGACGGCGTCCTGAAGGTCGACGGCGAGGTCGGCACGAAGTCGAAGTACGACCCGCGCACCTGGGGCAAGCTCGCCGAGGCCGGCATGGCCCAGCGTGTGACCGAGGCCTGTGCCGCCCTGCGCTCCACGGGCACCCGCCTCAAGTAGTCCGTCCACCGACCGCCCGGCTCACCCGGGCGGCCGGTACGCCTGCGTTCGGAGGGCCCGGCACCTGCCACGGTGCCGGGCCCTTCCGTATGCTCCGAGGTATGGCTGTGCCCGCGCGGGACGCGACGGAGGGCCGACCCGGCGTACGGATCGCCTCTCCGACGGGGAAGTGGATCCTGCTGACCACCGTCCTCGGCTCCAGCATGGCCCTGCTGGACTCGACGGTCGTCAACGTCGCCCTCCCCGCCATCGGCCGCGACCTGGACGCGAGCCTCGCCGCCCTGCAGTGGACGGTGAACGGCTACATGCTGTCGCTGGCCGGGCTGATCCTGCTCGGCGGCTCGCTCGGGGACCGGTTCGGGCGCCGGAAGGTCTTCGTCGTCGGCGTGGTGTGGTTCGCCGCCGCCTCGCTGCTGTGCGGGGTCGCGCCGGACGTGGGCGTGCTCATCGCGGCCCGCGTCCTCCAGGGCGTCGGCGGGGCGCTGCTCACCCCCGGCTCGCTGGCGATCATCCAGGCCTCCTTCCATCCCGACGACCGGGCCCGCGCCATCGGCCTGTGGTCGGGCTTCGGGGGCGTCGGCGCGGCCGTGGGACCGTTCCTGGGCGGCTGGCTGGTGGACGGTCCCGGCTGGCGCTGGGTGTTTCTGCTGAACGTCCCGGTCGCGCTGGTGTGCGCCCCGATCGCCGTGCGCCACGTCCCGGAGTCCACCGGCGCTCCCCGAGCGGCCGTGGAAGGGCGGGCCCGCCGCGGCTTCGACGTCCTCGGTGCCGTCCTCGGCGCGCTCGCGCTCGCCCTGGTGACGTACGCGCTGATCGAGGCGCCGAGCGGCTCGGTGCTCGTCCCCGTGGCGGCGGTCGCGGGCGTGACGGCGGGGGTGGCGTTCGTGTACGTCGAACGACGGCGGCCCGATCCGATGATGCCGCTGGACATCTTCGCCTCGCGCCAGTTCACCGCCGTCAATCTGGTGACCCTCTGCGTCTACGCGGCCTTCGGCGGCTTCTTCTTCCTGACCGCGCTCCAGCTCCAGGTCGTGGCGGGCTACTCGGCGCTCCAGGCGGGCGCGGCCCTGCTGCCGACCACCGTGCTGATGCTGCTGTTCTCCGCCCGCTCGGGCGAACTCTCCCGGCGCATCGGCCCGCGCATCCCGCTGACGGTCGGGCCGCTGCTGTGCGCGGCGGGCATGCTGCTGATGCTGCGGGTCGGCGAGGACGCCTCGTACCTCGCCGACGTGCTGCCCGCGCTGCTGGTGATGGGCCTCGGCATGGTCACCCTGGTCGCTCCGCTGACCGCGACCGTCCTGGCGTCGGTGGACACCGCGCGGGCGGGTCTGGCCAGCGGGATCAACAACGCGGCGGCCCGCGCGGCCGGTCTGGTCGCCGTGGCCGCGCTGCCGCTGCTCACCGGGATGGGACCGGAGGCGTACCGCTCGGCGGACGCCTTCGACGCGGCCTTCCGCCGGGCGATGCCGCTGTGCGCGGGGGTGCTGGTCCTCGGCGCGGTGCTGGCCTTCACGACCGTGCGGCGCCCGCCGCCCGGCTGTCTGCGCCCCGAGTGCCGCCGGCACGGCTCGCTGACGGCGCCCCCGCTGGAACCGGAGCGCTCCCGGGGCGTCCTCGGGGCCGGCGGGCCGCCCGGGCCCTCCGGCGCCGGTCCGGCTTCGTGACCGTACCGGCGGATCCGGCAGCGGCCGGTGTACGCCCGGTGACTTCCGCCGGCCGGGGTGAGCACGCCCGGCGGACGCCGCTCGCGGTCCACCCGGGGAACGGATCGTTCCCCGGGCGCCGTGGGCAACCGTCACCGAGCACGGCCGATGCAGCAGACTGGAACCCATGACGATTCACGAGAACCTCCTCGGGGGCCCGCCCCCGACCCGTCTCCCCGACGACCCCGAGCCGCGCGAGCTCCTCGCGAACGGCACGGCCCCCGCCGACGTCGCCGCGAAGTACCCGACCTCCTCGCTCGCCTGGGCGCAGCTCGCCGACGACGCGTTCGAGCGGGGCAGCGTCGTCGAGTCGTACGCCTACGCCCGTACGGGCTACCACCGCGGCCTGGACTCGCTGCGCCGCAACGGCTGGAAGGGCCACGGCCCGGTGCCCTGGGAGCACGAGCCGAACCGCGGCTTCCTGCGCGCCCTGCACGCCCTCGCCCGCGCCGCGCAGGCGATCGGCGAGCAGGAGGAGTACGAGCGCTGCAGCCAGTTCCTGAAGGACTCCTCGCCGGCGGCGGCCCAGACCCTGGGCTAGGCGGGTCCCCCGGGACCGTCCCCGGGGCGCCGAAGTAGCGGGTCCGCCTGGTGTGACCAGGCGGACCTTGCGGTTTCGGGGGACGATTGTGGAGGATGCCCGGTGGGGACCGGGGCCCCCGTGTCGGTAACGGCAGGGGCGGACCGCTACCCGGAGCACAATCAGGAGACAGCGATGTCCCACCAGGCTCGGCCCGACGAGGCCCAGGAGCCCGAGACTCCGCATCTCGACTTCCAGGGCACGACGCCGTACGAGGACTACGTACAGGCGGACGTGCTCACCCACCTCCAGCACACCCTCTCCGACGACCCCGGAGAGATGGTCTTCCTGGTGACGACCCAGGTCATGGAGCTGTGGTTCACGGTCATCGTCCACGAGTGGGAGACCGCGGCCAAGGCGCTGCGCGCGGACGACATCCCCGTCGCGGTGGCCGCCCTGAAGCGGTCCGTGCGGGAGCTGGAGGCGCTCAACGCGTCCTGGCGGCCCCTCGGACAGCTCACCCCCGCGCAGTTCAACTCCTACCGCTCGGCGCTCGGCGAGGGCTCCGGCTTCCAGTCGGCGATGTACCGGCGCATGGAGTTCCTGCTCGGCGAGAAGTCCGCGTCGATGCTCGTCCCGCACCGGGGCGCGCCGCGCGTGCACGCCGAGCTGGAGAAGGCCCTGCACGAGCCGAGCCTGTACGACGAGGTGCTGCGGCTGCTCGCCCGGCGCGGGCACGCGATACCGGCCTCCGTGCTGGAGCGCGACGTGGCGCTGCGCTACGAGCCCTCGCCCGAGGTTCAGGCCGTGTGGACGGCCCTGTACGCCGGTGACGACAGCGACGAACTCGCCCGCCTCGGCGAGGCGCTGACCGACGTCGCCGAGCTGGTGTGGCGCTGGCGCAACGACCACCTCGTCGCGACCCGGCGGGCGATGGGCTCGAAGACCGGCACCGGAGGCTCCGCCGGAGTGGCCTGGCTGGAGAAGCGCGCGCAGAAGAACGTCTTCCCCGAGCTGTGGACAGCGAGGTCCTATGTCTGAGCGAGCCCACGTGTCCGCGCTCCTCGCGCGGGCGGCGGAACTCGACGCGGCGGACGAACTCGCCGCTCTGCGCAAGCGGTTCGTGCTCGACGACGTGGTCTACCTGGACGGGAACTCGCTCGGCGCGCTGCCCGTCGAGGTGCCCGGCCGGGTCGAGGACGTCGTCCGCAGGCAGTGGGGCGAACTGCGTATCCGCTCCTGGGACGAGAGCGGCTGGTGGACCGCGCCCGAGCGGATCGGCGACCGGATCGCCCCGCTGGTCGGTGCGGCTCCCGGACAGATCGTCGTCGGCGACTCGACGAGCGTGAACGTCTTCAAGGCCCTGGTGGGCGCGGTGCGGCTGGCGGGCGAGGGGCGCGACGAGATCCTCGTCGACGCCACCACGTTCCCGACGGACGGGTACATCGCGGCGTCGGCGGCCCGGATGACGGGCTGTGAGCTGCGCCCGGTCGACCCGGACGAGCTGTCCTCGGCGCTCGGCCCCCGTACCGCCGCGGTGCTGCTCAACCACGTCGACTACCGCACCGGCCGGTGCTACGACCTGCCCTCCCTGACCGCCGCGATCCACGCGGCGGGCGCGCTCGCCGTCTGGGACCTGTGCCACACCGCGGGCGCCCTGCCGGTCGGCCTCGACGAGCACGGGGTGGACCTGGCGGTCGGCTGCACCTACAAGTACCTGAACGGCGGCCCGGGTTCGCCCGCGTACCTCTACGTCCGCGCGGACCTCCAGGACCGTTTCGACTCCCCGCTGCCCGGCTGGAACTCGCACGCCGAGCCCTTCGCCATGAGCTCGTCCTACGAGCCCGCGCCGGGCGCGCTGCGCGGCCGGGTCGGCACGCCGGACATCCTGTCGATGCTGGCCCTGGAAGCGGCGCTCGAGGTGTGGGACGGCGTCTCGATCGAGGCCGTCCGCGCCAAGTCGCTGGCCCTGACGGACTTCTTCCTGGAGTGCGTCGCCGCGTACGTCCCCGAGGGCCGGGTCGAGTCCGTGACCCCCGCCGCCCACGCGGAGCGGGGCAGCCAGGTGGCACTGCGCTGCGCGGACGCGGGCGCCGTGATGAAGCGCCTGATCGACCGGGGCGTCGTCGGCGACTTCCGGCACCCGGACATCCTCCGCTTCGGCTTCACCCCGCTGTACGTCGGCTTCGCCGACGCGGAGCGGGCGGCACGGGTCCTGGCGGAGACCCTGGACTGACCCGGACACGGGTCGGACACGAACGGCAGGGGCCGGAGGGGGGTGTTCCCTCCGGCCCCTGCGCTTTTCCGGCGGGGGCGCCTCGGGTCGGGCCGCCACGGCTTCGGTCACCGCGGGGCGCGTGCGGGGCCGGGCGTGGTCGGGCTGTCGGGCTCGCGGCCGGGCGGGGTCTGGGTTGCGGGGCGCGAGGCCGGGTGTGGTCGGGTTGCCGGGCACGTGGTCGGGCGTGGTCGGGCTGCCGGGCAGGCGGCCGGGCGTGGTTGGGCTGCCGGTTACGCGGCCGGGGCGTGGCCGGGTTGCCGGGCGCGTGGTCGGGCGGGGTCGGGCTGCCGGGCTCGCGGCCGGGCGTGGTTGGGGCTGCCGGTTGCGCGGCCCGGGTGTGGTCGGGGCTGCCGGGTCCGGGGTCTCGACGCCGGTCCTTGCGGGGGTGTTGCGTGGGTGAGCCGTTCACGGCTCACCGGGCGTGACGGGCCGCCGTCGATGGATGAGGGCGGCCTGATACCGTCCCCCGCAAACGGCCGAATTGTTCCCTCGTCCGCCAAATCCGTTTTACCGCTGAGAGGTTGGAGCATGCAGGACGACGCCGCATCCCGGGACGACGATGCCGCCGAGCGCGACGCCGCCGAGGAGGCGTCCGCCTTCTCGCACCCGGCCGTGGACCCCGACGTCACGCTGCCGTACGGCGCCCACCCGGACCAGGTGATCGACTTCTACGCCCCGCGCGATCCCGACCCGGCGGTCCCGGCCCCGGTCGTGGTCGTGCTGCACGGCGGCGCCTGGCGCGCCCCGTACGACCGGCGCCACGTCACCCCGTTCGCCGACTTCCTGGCCCGGCGCGGTTTCGCCGTGGCGAACGTCGAGTACCGCCGCGGAGAGGCGCCTTCCTCGGCCCCGGGCGGGTCCGCGATCCCCGCGCAGAGCGGTCCCGCCGATCCCGGACGGGACGACGCGCCCTCGGCCGGCGCCGCCCCGGTCGCCGGCCGTTGGCCCGACACCTTCGACGACGTGGCGGCCGCGCTCGACGCGCTGCCGGCCCTCGTACGCCGGGCGCTCCCGGGCGCCGACCCCGCACGGACGGTGCTCACCGGCCACTCCGCGGGCGGTCACCTGGCCCTGTGGGCCGCGGCCCGGCACCTGCTGCCGGCGGACGCGCCCTGGCGCACCGACCGTCCCGCCCCCCTGCGCGGGGTCGTCGCCCTCGCCCCGATCGCCGACTTCGAGGTCGCCGAGAAGCTCGAGGTGTGCGGTGGGGCCTCCTGTCAACTGCTGGGCGGGAAAGCCTTGTTCGAGGAGCGCCTGCCCTACGCGGACCCGGTGCGGCTGCTGCCCACCGGCATCGCCACCACGCTCGTCCAGGGCCGTACCGACATCGTGGTCCCGCAGGCGGTCGCCGAGTCGTACGCGGACGCGGCGGCCAAGGCCGGTGAGGTGGTGGGGCTGACGCTGCTGGAGGACGTCGGCCACTTCCCCCTGATCGACCCGGCCGCCGACGCCTGTGCCGTGGTGGCGGAGGAGATCGCGCAGCTCGCCTTCTAGACCCGCCGGGAGTCCGCCCGGGGTCCGCCCGGGGTTCGGCCGGGGTTCGGCCGTGCCGGCCCCCGGTCATACCCGTAGTACCTGAGAGCTACCTCCGGGATGGGGTCCTCAGTGGGACGCGGACGACGGCCGACGATCCGTAACTTCCCTTCCTGTGAAGCCCGATGACCGGGCGGACGGGAGGGGCGGACACCATGGATCGGCGTATGCGTCGCACGGCGGGGGAGCCGCGTGCGTACCGGGCGGAGCCGCGCGCGCACCTGGTGGAGCCGCGTGCGCGCCTGGTGGAGGGGCTGCGGCGGTTGCGGCGGACGCTGCTCGCCGTGGCGGTCGTGGCCGCGGTCGTCGTGCCCGTGTCCGGTGCCGCCCGCCCCCGGATCCCCGCACCGGCACCCGCGGTCCTCGCACCGCTGACGGCCCCGAACCTGGACCGGATCTACGGGGCCAACCGTGCGGACGCGGCGTCGGCGGCCCGCATGGCCGCCGACCATGGCGACCGCACCCGGGCCGCCGCCGACCGGGCGCAGGCCGCGCCCTCCCGCCGTCTGCTCTACTTCGACGGCCGCGGCACCGGCCGTGCCGTCGAGGTCCTCGGCGACCTCGCCCACGCCGACCGCGTGGCCGTCCTGGTCCCGGGATCGGACACCAGCCTGGAGACGTACGGGCGCTTCCGGGCCGGCGCCCTCGCCCTGAAGGACCGGCTCGGCCCGCGCGGCGCCGTAGTCGCCTGGCTCGGGTACGAGACGCCGGGCACCATCAGCACCACGGTGCTGACGCCGGCCCGCGCGAAGGACGCGGCTCCCCGGCTGAGGGCGTTCCTGCGCGGACTGCGCGAAGTCGTCGGCCCCGCCGCGCACGTCTCCCTGCTCTGCCACTCGTACGGCACGGTGGTCTGCGGCCGGGCCGCCCCGGGCCTGGACGTCAGCGACCTCGTCCTCCTCGGCAGCCCGGGCACCGGGGCGCCGTCGGCCGCCGCGCTGCGCACCCCCGCCCGTGTCTGGGCCGCCCGCGGCTCCGCCGACTGGGTCGGCCACGTGCCGCACGCGAGCGTCGGTCTCTTCGGCACCACCGTCGGCTTCGGCACCGACCCGGTGTCCCCGTCCTTCGGCGCCCGGGTCTTCCCGGCGGGCTCCGCGGGCCACAGCGGCTATTTCGCGCCGGGCTCGGAGTCCCTGGCCAACCTCACCCGCATCGTCCTCGGCGACACCTCGGAGGTGCCCCGTGCGTGAACGAACCGGCACGACCGCCCGGAAGAACACGACCCGGGCGACCGTTGCGCCCTGCACGACCGTGCGGAAAGGCGCGAACGGAGGGGCCTGCGCGACCGTGCGGATAGGTCCAACCGGAGCGACCGGAGCGACCGGAGCGACCGGAGCGACCGGGGCAGCTGGGGCGCCGGGCCCGACCAGAGAGGTGCGCGTGACCGGAGCGCACGGCCCGACCGAAGCGCCCCGCCCGACCGGAGCCCCCCGCCCGACCGTGCTGACCGCCTTACGGACCGCGGTCCACCGCATCGACCGGGCCACCCCCGCGGGGCGCGACCGTGCCGTGGACGCCCTGCGCGCCCTCGCGATCCTGGGTGTGGTCCTCGGCCACTGGCTGGTGACGGCGCTCGTCGCGGACGGCGGCGCGCTGCGCACGGCGAGTCCCCTGCGGTCCATGCCCTGGCTGACCCCGGTCTCCTGGATCTTCCAGACGCTCGCCGTGTTCTTCCTGGTGAGCGGTCATGTGGCGACGAGGAGTCTCGCCTCGGCACAGGCCCGCGGCACGACCTACGGGCGGTGGCTGCGCACCCGCATGGGACGCCTGCTGAGGCCGGTCGCGGCGGTGCTGGCCCTCTGGGCGGTGGCGACCGGCTGCCTGCTGGTGTCCGGCGCGGACTTCCGCACGGTGCACACCCTGGTGAAGCTGGCGCTGTCCCCGCTGTGGTTCCTGGTGGTCCTCGCCGGACTGACCGCGGCGACACCGCTGGTGGCCCGGCTGAACCCGCTGTGGCCGCTGGCCGTCGTCCTCCATGTGGACATCGTGCGATTCGGCCTCGGCGGCCCGGCCTGGCTCGGCTGGGTGAACGTCGCGGCCGGCTGGCTCGTGCCCTACACCCTGGGCGCGGCCTGGACCCGCGGCGAGCTGGAGCGGCCGCGCGCGGGCTGGGTGCTGTTCGGCGGCGGCGCGGTGGCGACGGCGGTGCTGGTGACGTGCGCCGGCTATCCGGCGTCCATGGTCGGCATTCCGGGAGCCGCCGTCTCGAACCTGGACCCGCCGACCCTGGCCGCGGTCACCTTCGGGCTGGCCCAGTGCGGTCTCGCCCTGCTGCTGCGCGAACCGCTGCGGCGGGCGGCACGGCGCCCGGCGGTCTGGGCCGGCACCGCCCTCGCGAACCTCTTCGCGATGACGATATTCCTCTGGCACCAGACGTCCCTGATGGCGGTGACCGCCCTCGGGCTGCTCGCGGGCAGGCTTCCCGGTCTGCACACCGCCCCCGACTCCCCGGCGTGGGTGGCCGCGCGCGTCGCCTGGCTGCCCGTCTTCGGCTGCGCGCTCGCCCTGTGCCGGTCCGCGTTCGGTGTGCACGAGCGGGGATCCCGCCGTCCCGCGGGCCGTCCGTCCCGGACCGTGCGCGTCCACCGGGGTTCCGGCCGGGCGGCCCCCGGGGCGGTGCCCCGTGCCTAGGTCGTGTCCGCAAAGTCGCGCCTGCCCGGCGACGCCTGGCACGTGCTCTCGCCGCACCGGGCGAAGACCCAAGTACGTCCAGTACGAGGGCCTGCGCCCGGCACGGCGAGAGCACGCTCCCCCGAGCTCTCGGCTCCGCTCGAGCAGGGGGCACCCCCACGACGCCGCCGGGCCCGCCCTTCGGGCGGACGACGCGACTTTGCGGACACGCCTAGGGTGGACGCCGTGACCAGCGAGGAGCAGCGGCCGTTCGCCCAGGTGCTCGCCGGGATCCCGGCCCGGCTTCTGCCGTTCCTGCGCGGGGTCCTGGCCGAGCTCGCGGTGCCCGCGGCCGCGCCGCTGCCGCCGCTGTCCCGGCCGCGCCGGCTGAACCGGCTGCCGCATGTCGTGGTGTGCCTGCTCGCCCTCGCGCTCGGGCTGGCGGCGATGGACGAGCTGAGCGACGGCTACCGGCTGGGCTTCCCGCTGGGCACGCTCAGCGGCTTCGCGCTCGGCGCGGCCGTCGCGCTCGCGCTGTGGCGCCCGGTACCGGCCTGGTGGCTGTCACTGGGCGCCGCGGTGATCGCGGCCGTCGGCGCCCGCGTGGGCACCCTCCCGGTCCTCACCGGACCGGGAGGGGGACCGGCACCGGGGCTCGCGACCGGCCCGGGACCGGACTGGCCGTGGAGCGCCTCCGCGATCCTGGCGCAGTCGCTGGTGCTCTTCCTGCTCGCGCTCCGGTCGCCCACGCGGGTCGCCGTCGGAGCGCTGTCGCTGACCTCTCTGGTCACCTACGTCCTGCAGGGGCTGACCGGCGGACCCGTCGCGGCTCCGGTGGTCCGGCCCCTCGTGGTGCACTACCACCCGACGGGGACGCTCGCGGTCGTCGCCTTCGCCGCCGTCGTCCTCCTCGGCACCGCACTGCGCGGCCGGCGCGAGGCCCGCACCCAACTGGTGCGCCAGGCCTCCCTGACCGAGGAGGAGCGGGCCCGCCGCACGGTCCTGGAGGAGCGCAGCCGCATCGCGCGCGAGCTCCACGACGTGGTCGCCCACCACATGTCGGTGATCTCCATCCAGGCCCAGGTCGCCCCGCACCTGGTCGACGACCCGACCGAGGAGCTGAAGGAGAACCTGGAGGGCATCCGGCAGAACGCCCTGGAGGCACTGACCGAGCTGCGCCGGGTGCTCGGGGTGCTGCGCTCGGAGAATCCGGAGGACCCGTACGGCCTCGGTGCCGGGGCGGGCGTGGCGCCGCACGCCCCGCAGCCCACGCTGAGCCGTCTGGACGCCCTGGTCGAGAACACCCGCGCGGCGGGACTGACCGTGACCACGGAGATCGAGGGGGAGCCGCGTCCGCTGGCCCCGGGCGTGGAGCTGTCGGCGTACCGGATCATCCAGGAGGCGCTGAGCAACGCCCTGCGCCACGCGCCGGGTTCCGCGGTCAAGGTGGAGCTCTGGCACTTCCCGCGGGGCCTCCAGGTGCGGGTCGTCAACTCGCGGCCCAGCCACCCCGCCCCGCCTTCCCCGGGCGCCGGGCACGGACTGCTCGGCATGCGCGAACGCGTGGCGATGCTGGGTGGCACCCTCATGACCTCCAGGACGTCGTGCGGAGGGTTCGCGGTGGCGGCCTTCCTCCCGGGCAACGGCAGCGCGTCCGCCGACGGTGCCGCCCGGACCGACGACACCTTCCCAGGCCCGCGAGGAGAACCGAGAGCATGACGACCGTGAGCGGCACCATCCGCGTCCTGATCGCCGACGACCAGCAGATGGTCCGTCAGGGATTCACCGTGCTGCTCGACACCCGTCCGGGCATCGAGGTGGTGGGCCAGGCGGTCGACGGGCTCGACGCGGTCCGCAAGGTGGCCGAACTCGCCCCGGACGTCGTCCTGATGGACATCCGGATGCCCGAGCTCGGCGGCATCGAGGCGACCCGCCGGATCACCACGGACACCCCGCAAGTGAAGGTCCTGGTGCTGACGACCTTCGACCTCGACGAGTACGTCTACGAGGCGCTGCGCGCCGGCGCCTCCGGTTTCCTCCTCAAGGACGCCTCGGCCGACCAGCTCGCGGAGGCGGTCCGGGTGGTCGCGGCCGGCGACGCCCTTCTCGCCCCCGGTGTCACCCGCCGCCTCATCGCCGAGTTCTCCCGCCTCGGACCCGCCCCGCGCACACCCCCCAGGCAGCGCGTCGGCGATCTCACCGAACGCGAGACCGAGGTGCTCGCCCACATCGCCCAGGGCCTGTCCAACGCCGAGATCGCCGAGCGCCTGGTGGTGGCCGAGCAGACGGTGAAGACCCACGTCGGCCGCATCCTCGTGAAACTGGGGCTGCGCGACCGCACCCAGGCGGCGGTCTTCGCCTACGAATCGGGACTGGTCCGCCCCACGGGCTACTGACCGGCGCTCCCGGCCTCGGCCGTAGTACCTGAGGGGGACCTGCAAGGACCCTCCTCGCAGGTGACGACCGCACCCCCCGTCCGGCCCTACCGTTTCGAACGTGACCGAGACGACCCAGACGCAGACGATGTCCCCGCCCCCCGGCGGTGCCGGGGGCAAGCCCCGCAGTCCCGAGTACCGCCTCGCCGCGGGCGCGCTGCGCAACCTGCGGCAGGACATGTTCCATGACGCCTTCGCCTACCGCCCGCTGCCCCGCATGCGCACGGACGGCCGCATCACCTGCCGCCTCTCCGCGCGCATGCGCGGGTACGCCGCCTGGACCCCGCACGCGGTGGTGGCCGGGTTCGGCGTGATGGCCATGGGCGTCGGCTACACCGCGGCCGGCGGTCCGGGCGGCGGTCCGGTCTCGGCCCTGCTGTGCGGGCTCCTCGCGCTGTTCCCGGTCCTGGCGACGCTCGTCCGGCCGATCGGCGCCTTCTGGTTCTCGCTGGCGGCGGTCCCGGTCGTCTCCGTGTTCGACGGCGCCTGGGGCGACTGGCCGTGGGCGCCGGGCAGCTTCCTGGCGCACGTCACCGTGCTGACGGTCGTCGCCCTGCGCTCGCGCCCCCGGGTCGCGGCGTGGATGTGGCTGCTGACCGCGGCGTACAGCCTGATGGCCGAGACGCTGTTCGGCGGGGGCTACTACAGCGCCAACTCGTTCCCGCTGCTCTTCGTCTCCGCGCTGGCCCTGCTGATCGTCACGGTCCGCAACATCCGCCGGGAGGCCGAGCAGGAGGTGACGGCCCACCAGTCGGAGACGGCCCAGGAGCGTTCCCGGCGCACCCTGCTCGAGGAGCGCACGACGATCGCCCGCGAGCTGCACGACGTGGTCGCCCACCACATGTCGGTGGTCGCCATCCAGGCGGAGGCGGCGCCCTACCGGGTGGAGAACCCGCCGCCGGAGCTGGAGCAGGCGTTCGTCACGATCCGGGAGAACGCGGTGGCGGCACTGACCGAGCTGCGCCGGGTGCTCGGCGTGGTCAGGGCCGAGGACTACGAGGCGCCGGAGGCGCCGCAGCCCACCCTCGCCGATCTGGACGGGCTCCTCGCCAACGTCCGGGACGCGGGTCTGAGCGTGGACAAGACGGTCACCGGCGCGGTGCGCGAGCTGCCGCAGGGCGTCGAGCTGTCGGCGTACCGGATAGTCCAGGAGGCGCTCAGCAACAGCCTGCGGCACGCCCCGGGCGCGTCGGCCCGCGTCGAGATCGGCTACGTCCTCGGCGGTCTCGGCCTGCGGATAGTCAACGGCCCCGCGCCGGTGGCGGTCCTGGAGAAGTCCCCGCACGGAGCGGGGCACGGCATCACGGGCATGCGCGAGCGGGTCACGATGCTGGACGGTGAGATGACGACGGGCGTCATGGACGACGGAGGGTACGAGGTGACGGTGTTCCTGCCGGTGCCGTCGGGGGAGGAGTCCGGATGACGGGCGGGACGGGCCGGGCGATCCGTGTGCTGATCGCCGACGACCAGATGATGGTCCGCGAGGGCTTCTCGGTGCTGCTCGGCGCGATGCCGGACATCGAGGTGGTCGGCGAGGCGGTCAACGGCCGCGAGGCGGTGGAGCGGGTCCGCGAGCTGCAGCCGGACGTCGTGCTGATGGACATCCGCATGCCGGAGATGAACGGCATCGACGCGACCCGGGAGATCGTCGCCGCGGACGGTTCCGCGAAGGTGCTCGTGCTGACGACGTTCGATCTCGACGAGTACGTGTACCAGGCGCTGCGCGCGGGGGCCTCCGGCTTCCTGCTCAAGGACGCCTCGGCCCGCCAGCTCGCCGACGGGGTCAGGGTGGTGTCGGCCGGGGAGGCGCTGCTCGCCCCTTCGGTCACCAGGCGGCTGATCACGGAGTTCTCCAAGCTCGCGGAGGAGCCCAGGATCTCGGCGACGGCGCACGCGGCGTACGGGGAGCTGACCGAGCGCGAGACGGAGGTGCTGGTGCTGATCGCGCAGGGGCTGTCGAACGCGGAGATCGCCGAGCGGCTGGTCGTCGCCGAGTCGACGATCAAGACCCATGTGAGCCGCATCCTGGTGAAACTGGGGCTCCGGGACCGGACCCAGGCCGCCGTGTTCGCCTACGAGGCACGGCTGGTGACCCCCAGATAGCCGGCCGGGCCGACGGTATCCGGCAGCTCGTGGTGCGGGTCGGCCCTGGTCAGCGGGGGGTGGGCCGGGCTAGCGTCCGTTCATGGCAGCTATGGAGAGTTCGCGGGCCTTCGACCCGTGGGATCCGGGGTTCCTGGCGGACCCGTACCCGGCGTACGAGGAACTGCGCTCCCGGGGCCGGGTGCACTACTACGAGCCGACGAACCAGTGGCTGGTGCCGCACCACGGTGACGTGTCGGCCCTGCTGCGGGACCGCAGGCTGGGCCGGACGTACCAGCACCGGTTCACGCACGAGGACTTCGGGCGGACCGCGCCGCCGCCGGAGCACGAGCCGTTCCATGTGCTCAACGACCACGGGATGCTCGATCTGGAGCCCCCGGACCACACCCGGATCCGGCGGCTGGTCTCCAAGGCGTTCACCCCCCGCACGGTGGAGCGGCTGAAGCCGTACGTGGAGGGGCTGGCCGGTGAGCTGGTCGACCGGCTGGTGGAGGCGGGCGGCGGGGATCTGCTGACGGACGTGGCGGAGCCGCTGCCGGTGTCGGTGATCGCGGAGATGCTGGGCGTCCCGGAGTCCGAGCGGGCGCCGCTGAGGCCCTGGTCGGCGGACATCTGCGGGATGTACGAGCTGAACCCGTCGGAGGACGTGGCACACAAGGCGGTGCGGGCCTCGGTCGAGTTCACCGAGTATCTGCGCGGGCTGATCGAGGCGCGCCGCAAGGAGCCGGGGGACGATCTGATCTCCGGGCTCATCGCGGCGCACGACGAGGGCGACCGGCTCACCGAGCAGGAGATGATCTCCACCTGCGTGCTGCTGCTGAACGCCGGGCACGAGGCCACGGTCAACGCCACCGTGACGGGCTGGTGGACCCTGTTCCGGCACCCGGAGCAGCTGGCGAGGCTGCGCGCGGACCACGCGCTGATCCCCACCGCGGTGGAGGAGCTGATGCGCTACGACACCCCGCTCCAGATGTTCGAGCGCTGGGTGCTGGACGAGATCGAGATCGACGGGACGACCGTGCCGCGGGGTGCGGAGATCGCGCTGCTCTTCGGCTCCGCCAACCGTGACGCCGAGGTGTTCGCGGCCCCGGACACGCTGGACCTGTCCCGGGCCGAGAACCCGCACATCTCCTTCAGCGCGGGCATCCACTACTGCATCGGCGCCCCGCTGGCCCGGATCGAACTGGCCGCGTCCATGGGCGCGCTGCTGACGAAGGCGCCGGGTCTGCGGCTCGCCGAGGAGCCCGTCCGCAAGCCGAACTTCGTGATCCGCGGCCTGGAGGGCCTGCCGGTCGAGATCTGAGGACGCTCACCGCGCCCGGGCCGGGGGTGCTCACCGCGCCCGGGCCGTGGACGCTCGCCGCGCCCGGGCCGGGGGTGCTCGCCGCACCTGGGCCGTTTACGCTCACCGCGCCCGGGCCGGGGGTGCTCACCACGCCTGGGCCGTGGACGCTCACCGCACCTGGGCCGTGGACGCTCGCCGCACCCGCGCTGCGGGCACTCATCGCGCCCGGGCCGAGGGTGCTCACCGCACCCGCGCCGCAGGCACCCACCCTGCCCGGCCCGGGGCGCTCGCCTCGTCCGGCCCAGGGCGCTCACTGCACCCGAGGCCCCGGGCCTCCCCGGGTTTCCGGGTCCCCAGGTCCGGGTCCGGGCCCGGGTCCGGATCCGGGCCCGCGTCCGAGTCCGGGCCCGCGACCGCACCCGCCCGGCGGCAGCGGCAGCGGCAGTGGCCGCAGCGCCGGGCGGGCTTCGCTCATGTCGCCAGGTCGCGGCGGCGCAGGGCTGTCAGGCCCGCCGCCGTCAGGGCCACCGCGAGCGCGGTGAGGACGACGACCGGTGTCCAGGTCATCGTGCCGCCCGGCAGCCTCGGCAGATGACCGAAGGGCGAGAGGTCCATGACGGGCTGGGGGAGGTCGAGGGCGGGGCCGATCCAGCCGAGGAGCAGGGCCAGGCCCGCCGCGGCCCAGGCACCGGGGGCGATCCGGGGCGAGAGGCCGTACAGCAGGACGGCGAGCCCGCCGAGGGTCCACACCGCCGGGACCTGGACCAGACAGGCGCCGAGGACGGCGCCGTACTCGGCGCCGTAGCCGAGCGCGAGGCCGAGACCGCCGAGCAGCATGATCAGGACCGTGCCGCCGAAGGCGAGGACGAGGTGCCCGCCCGCCCAGCGCAGCCGGCCGACGGCGGCCGCGAGCAGGGGCTCGGCGCGCTGCGAGGTCTCCTCGCCGTGCAGCCTGAGGACGGAGGAGACGACGTAGAGGGCGGCGACCATGCCCAGCATGCTCACCATCGTGGCCAGGAACGCGTCGGTGATCCCGGCCTGCCCGCCCATCCGCTCGATGATCTCCCGGGTCTTGGCGTTGCCGCCGACCAGATCCGCGGCCCCCTTCGTGATGCCGCCGAACGCGGCGCCGGCCGCGAGGAAGCCGAGGCTCCAGCCGAGGACCGCGCCGCGCTGGAGCCGCCAGGCCAGTGCTCCGGCGGTGCCGAGGCGGCCGGTCGCGGGACCCGGCCGGGTGGGCAGGAAGCTCATGCCCATGTCGCGGCGCCCGGCCAGCACGTAGGCGACGGCGCCCTGGGCGGCGACGGCCGCGGCGAACAGCAGCAGGACCCACCAGCGTTCGTCCGCGAAGGCGCGGACGTTCTCCAGCCAGCCGACCGGCGAGAGCCAGGTCAGCACCGACGAGCCGTCGTCGGTCGCGGAGTCGCCCGCGGCCCTGAGGACGAAGGCGGCGCCGACGAGGCCGCCCGTCAGCCCCTTGGCGAGCCGCGCGCTCTGGGTGAACTGGGCGACGATCGCGGCCATGGTCGCGAAGACCATTCCCGTCGCGCCGATCGCGAGCCCCAGCGCCAGGGCCCCGGAGGCGCCCTGGCCGGCGAGGCCGCCCGCGACGAGCACGGTGAGGACGCCGTTGGCGACGAGCGCCGCGAGCAGGGCGGCGGTCAGCGGGGCGCGCCGCCCGACCATCGCGGCGGAGACGAGCTCCTGCCGCCCGCTCTCCTCCTCGTCCCGGGTGTGCCGGACGACGACGATCAGGCTCATGACGGCGGCGAGCACGCCCGCGTAGCCGCCGATGCGCCAGGCGGTGAGCCCGCCGAGCGAGTCGCCGAAGACCGGTCCGTAGGTGGCGCGCAGCGAACTGTTGGCGAGCATCTGCCGGGCCAGGTCGGCGCGTTCGGCCGGGGTGCTGTAGACGGACTTCAGCGAGGCCGGCAGGGAGAGCACCATCAGCGCGATGACGCCGACCCACAGCGGCATCGTCACGCGGTCGCGGCGCAGTGCGAAGCGCAGCAGGGTTCCGGTGCCGGCCAGCGGACGGGAGCCCCCGGCGCGTGCGGCGAAGGCGCCGGGCGCCGGAGCGGTCGTGGCGGTCATCGGGCCACCGTCTTCCCATTTCCGTCGGCCGGGCCGGGCCGGTCCTCGTCCTGGTAGTGGCGCAGGAACAGCTCCTCCAGGGTCGGCGGGGTCGAGGTCAGGGACCGTACGCCGGAGTCGGTCAGCGACCTGAGGACGGCGTCCAGCCGGTCGGTGTCGGCCTGGAACCGGACCTTGCAGCGGACGCCGTCGTGCCGGACCCCGGCCTCCTGGACGTCGAGGCCGTGGACGCCGGGCAGTGACGCCAGTCCGTTCGGCGGGCCGGCGAGCTCGGCGGTGACGCTGGTCCGGGTGAGGTGGCGCAGGTCGGCGAGGGTGCCGCTCTCGACGGTCCGGCCGCCCCGGATGATGCTGACGCGGTCGCAGAGTTCCTCGACCTCGCTCAGGATGTGCGAGGACAGCAGGATCGTGCGGCCCCGGTCGCGTTCCTCGCGGACGCAACTCTGGAAGACCTCTTCCATCAGCGGGTCGAGGCCCGAGGTCGGCTCGTCCAGGATGAGCACGTCGACGTCGGAGGCGAAGGCGGCGACGAGGGCGACCTTCTGGCGGTTGCCCTTCGAGTAGGTGCGCCCCTTCTTGGTGGGGTCCAGTTCGAAGCGCTCGATCAGGTCGGCGCGCCGTGCCGGGTCGAGGCCGCCGGTCCGCCCGCCGCCCGGTCCTCCGCCCGCTCCGCCGCGCCGGGAGCGGCCCCCGTCGTGCAGCCGGCCGTAGAGGTCGATGACCTCGCCGCCGGAGAGGTTGCGCCACAGGGTGACGTCGCCGGGGACGTAGGCGACCCGGCGGTGCAGTTCGACCGCGTCCGCCCAGGGGTCCATGTCCAGCATCCGGGCCGTGCCCGCGTCGGCGCGCAGCAGGCCCAGCAGGACCCGGATGGTGGTGGACTTGCCCGAGCCGTTGGGCCCGAGGAAGCCGTGCACCTCACCGGCCGCGACCTCCAGGTCCAGGCCGTCCAGTGCGTGCGTCCTGCCGAACGACTTGTGCAGTCCGGCGACGCTGATTGCCTTCGTCATGGCCCGAACGTACGCTTCCTTCAGAAATTTGTGAAGTTAAGGAAACGTATAAATCCTCGATACACTCGACGGCGACGCCTGAGCAGGGGAGATGATCGGCAGATGGCGGAAGCGCGTACGGGAGAGCGGGACCCGGAGGCGGTCTCGCAGTTCGTCGAGGGCTTCGCGGCCCAGCTCGTCGAGGCCGGGATGCAGCGGATGCCCGCCCGTGTCTTCGCCGCCCTGCTGGCCTCCGACTCCGGCGCCCTGACCTCCGCCGAACTCGGCGAACAGCTGCAGGTCAGCCCCGCCGCCGTCTCCGGCGCGGTGCGCTACCTCGCCCAGCAGCACATGGTGGGCCGCGAGCGGGAACCCGGCTCACGGCGCGAGCGCTACCGCGTGCACAGCAACCAGTGGTACGAGGCGCTGACCAACCGCGACGCCGTGATCAAGCGCTGGGAGGGGGCCCTGCGCGCCGGTGTCGACTCCCTCGGTTCCGCGACCCCGGCCGGCCGGAGGCTCTCCGAGACCCTCGCGTTCTTCGAGTTCGTCGACGGCGAGGTCGCCGCGATGATGGAACGCTGGCGCGCCCACCGGGAAACCCTGTTCGGCGACGACGCCTGACGCCCCCGCCTCAGGTCGCCGCCGGAAGCGTCAGGCTCCAGGCCGACTCCCGTACGGTCCACGTCCGGGTCCGGACCGGGCCGCTCACCACGGAGTCCGCGCGGTAGCGGAAGTCGGAGCCGGAGACGGTGACCTTGTGGCCGAGCAGCCGCAGGGGCGAGGACCCGGCCGCCGCGGACACCGCGCGGACCTCGATCTCGGCGCCCGTTCCCGACGCGCCCGGGGTCACGGACACGGCCTCCACGGGCTGGTCCAGATCCACCACGCACACCCCGTCGACCTCGATCCGCAGCCGGGAGGGGCCGGTCGCGGGCGCCGCGGCGAGCCGGGAGGGCCGCGAGGCGAGGGTCCGCACCAGGGACTGGCAGGTGCGCAGCCACGGATGGCCGCCCTCCGCCTGCCCGGACACTCCCGCGGGGACCGGAGCGGACGGCCGGGCCGGCAGCGACGGGATGCTCAGCGCGCCGAGGACCACGCCGTCGCTGTCGTCCACGAGCAGGTCGAGCCGCCGTTCGGCCCCCTCCAGGACCGCCCTGGCCGCCGCGACGGCACCCGTCGGCACGCCGAGCGCACCGGACAGCGACCCCGCGCCGCCCACGGGCACGAAGGACAGCGCGCAGGCCGCGAGTTCCCGCCGCCGGTGCAGCAGGGACACCGCCCGCAGCAGGGCTCCGTCGTCACCGATGACCACGGGGCGGCGGGCACCCCGGCGGATCAGCGCCCGGGCGAATTCCTCGGGCCCCTCCGGGAGGCACACCTTGGTCGCCGCACCTGCGCTGAGCACGTCTTTCGCGATCCGGACGGACTCGCCGTCCGTCCGCCGGGCGACCGGGTCGATGACCACCAGGAGCTGGTCGGAAGCCGCCACCTCGGTCCTGCCTCGCTTCCTCGGGTAGCATCTTTCTGCAAGAGCCCCTTGCGCCTTTGCGCCAGGGGCTTCGTCTATTCCGGGGCATCCGGTCCGACGGTCGCGGCCAATGGTGGTCGCCGGTGTGCGCAGCCGTAGCCACGGCCGCGTACGTCCCCGACCTTGGACATGCCCCGCCCGGAAGGGGTGTACGCCTGTGCCCGCACTTGTGCTGCTCGGTGCTCAGTGGGGTGACGAAGGCAAGGGAAAGGCCACCGACCTGCTCGGTGGATCCGTGGACTATGTGGTGCGCTACCAGGGCGGCAACAACGCCGGCCACACGGTAGTCGTGGGCGATCAGAAATACGCCCTCCACCTCCTCCCTTCCGGAATCCTCACGCCGGAGTGCACTCCGGTGATCGGAAACGGAGTCGTCGTCGACCCGTCCGTCCTGTTCTCCGAGCTGAACGGACTCAACGAGCGCGGCGTCGACACCTCCAAGCTGCTGATCAGCGGAAACGCTCACATCATCACGCCTTACAACGTCACTGTCGACAAGGTGACGGAACGCTTCCTCGGAAAGCGGAAGATCGGCACCACCGGGCGCGGAATCGGTCCGACATACGCGGACAAGATCAACCGCGTGGGCATCCGCGTCCAGGACCTCTACGACGAGTCGATCCTCACCCAGAAGGTCGAGGCGGCCCTGGAGGTCAAGAACCAGCTGCTCACCAAGCTCTACAACCGTCGCGCCATCGAGGCGAGCCAGGTCGTCGAGGAGCTGCTGGGCTACGCGGACCGGCTCGAGCCGTACGTCGCGGACACCGTGCTGATCCTCAACCAGGCGCTGGAGCAGGACAAGGTCGTGCTCTTCGAGGGCGGCCAGGGCACGCTCCTGGACATCGACCACGGCACCTATCCGTTCGTGACGTCGTCGAACCCGACCGCGGGCGGCGCCTGCACGGGTGCCGGCGTCGGCCCGACCAAGATCAGCCGGGTCATCGGCATCCTCAAGGCGTACACCACCCGGGTCGGCTCGGGTCCGTTCCCGACCGAGCTGTTCGACGCGGACGGCGAGGCGCTGCGGCGCATCGGCGGCGAGCGCGGTGTGACGACCGGCCGTGACCGGCGCTGCGGCTGGTTCGACGCGGTCATCGCCCGCTACGCGACCCGCGTGAACGGCCTGACCGACTTCTTCCTCACCAAGCTGGACGTCCTGACCGGCTGGGAGGAGATCCCGGTCTGCGTGGCGTACGAGATCGACGGCAAGCGCGTCGAGGAACTCCCGTACTCCCAGACCGACTTCCACCACGCGAAGCCGGTCTACGAGACCCTGCCCGGCTGGTCGGAGGACATCACCAAGGCGAAGACCTTCGGTGACCTCCCGAAGAACGCGCAGGCCTACGTCAAGGCGCTGGAGGAGATGTCGGGCGCCCCGATCTCCGCGATCGGCGTCGGCCCGGGCCGCACCGAGACGATCGAGATCAACTCGTTCATCTAGTCCGGAGCGCGTCCGGACGGGTTCCGGCGCAGCAGGTTCCAACGGGTGTGCCCCCGGCCGTCGGCCGGGGGCACACCCGTTTCCCGTTCCTCGGCACGCACCAGCACGCACAAGCGCGCACTGGCGCGCACCGGCATCGCGAACTGACCTTTAATTGACCGGGAGATGGGCTCCTCCTGGTTCCGGAGGCGCGAGCGGACGACCACGCTCTACGCGTGTAGTCCCGCGCGGCCCGTACGGCCCGCACGGCGCGTCCCCCCCGCCACCCCAGTCCCAGGAGCCCGTATGCCCCTCCCTCCCCTGAACCGCCGGGAGTTCGTGAAGAAGTCGGCCGTCACCGGTGCGGCCGTCGCCGCAGCCGGCACGGTCGCGGCGGCCCCGGCGCAGGCCGCGGACCGGGGGCCCCACAAGCCGCCGCGCACCTGGTCGTTCTCGATCCTGGGCACCACCGACCTGCACAGCCACGTCTTCGACTGGGACTACTACACGGACGCGGCGTACAAGGACGCCAAGGGCAACTCGGTCGGCGTCGCGCGCGTGGCGACCCTCGTCGAGCAGCAGCGGGCCGCCAAGGGCGAGGACCGGGTCCTGCTCGTCGACGCCGGCGACATCATCCAGGGCACCTCGCTGGCCTACTACTACGCACGGGTCGACCCCATCGTCGGCGCCGACGGCAAGCGCGGTCCGGTGCACCCGATGGCGATCGCGATGAACGCCATGCGCTACGACGCCGCCGCGCTGGGCAACCACGAGTTCAACTACGGCATCGAGACGCTGCGCAGATTCGAGCGGCAGTGCCACTTCCCGCTGCTCGGCGCGAACGCCCTGGACGCGAAGACCCTGCGTCCCGCCTTCCGCCCGTACACCGTGAAGCGGATCCGGGTCCCCGGCGCACCGGACATCAAGGTCGGCATCCTCGGTCTGACCAACCCCGGGATCGCCCTGTGGGACAAGGACAACGTCGCCGGGAAGATGGCGTTCACCGGGCTGGTCGAGCAGGCGAGGAAGTACGTGCCGAGGATGCGCGCGCTCGGCTGCGACGTCGTGTTCCTCACCGACCACTCGGGCCTGGACGGCAGTTCGTCGTACGGCAGCGAGCTCCCGTACGTGGAGAACGCCTCCAACCTCGTCGCCCAGCAGGTCCCCGGCATCGACGCGATCCTCGTGGGCCACACCCACACCGAGGTCTCCTCGTACACGGTCACCAACACCGAGACGGGCAAGGACGTCGTCCTGTCCGAGCCCTACTGCTACGGCATGCGGCTGACCGTCTTCGACTTCGAGCTCGAACTCGTCCGCGGCCAGTGGAAAGTGACGAGCACCAAGGCGCAGACCCTCAACACCAACGCCGTCCAGGAGGACGCCGAGATCACCCGGCTGCTCAAGGCGGACCACGACCTGGTGGTGAAGTACGTCAACACGCCGGTCGGCACCTGCACCGCCGACCTCTCGGCGGCGGAGGCGTGCTGGAAGGACGTCCCCGTCATGGACTTCATCCACCAGGTCCAGATGGCCGCCGTCGCCACCGGCCTGTCCACGGCCGACGCGGCCCTGCCCCTGATCTCCGTCGCCGCGCCCTTCAGCCGCACCGCCGACATCCCCCGGGGCGACGTGACCATCCGCGACGTCGCCGGGCTCTACATCTACGACAACACCCTGTACGGCAAGAAGCTCACGGGCGCCCAGCTCAAGGACTACCTGGAGTACGCGGCGAAGTACTACCACCAGGTCCCCTCCGGCACGGCGGTGGACACCGCCACCCTCACCAACGCCAACAGCTTCTGGGACTACATGTACGACACGGCGGCGGGCGTCTCGTACGAGATCGACATCGCGCAGCCGGAGGGATCACGGATCAAGAACCTCTCCTACGGCGGCGCCCCGGTCGCCGACGGCCAGGTCTTTGTCGTCGCCGTCAACAACTACCGGGCCAACGGCGGCAGCGGCTACCCGCACATCGCGGCCGCCGACATCGCGTACAGCTCCACCAACGAGATCCGCCAGCTGATGATCGACTACGTGACGTCCAAGGGCACTCTGGACCCGGCCGACTTCGCCGTCGCCAACTGGAGGCTGACGCAGGACGGCACGCCCGTCTTCTGACCCGCCCCTGCGTCACCGCCCCCGCGCCATCGTCCCGATGTTCGCCGTGTCCGCACCACCGCCCCGATGCCGCCGTGCCCGTGCCGCCTCCCCGCGCTGCCGGGTCCGGTGCCCCTGCCCGCCCCGGACTCCGGAGTGGGCAGGGGACGGGGGGAATCCGGACGATCTCCAGAAGGGGCTGTCCCGGCTCGGCCGAGAGCCGGACCGGGGTGCGGGGCCACGGGAGCGTGCCCCGCACCGGGCGACGTCCGGATCAGCTGAACACGATCATCGAGCCCTGGGCGAGGCTCCGGGTCGCGGCCGCGTGCAGGCCGAGCCACACATGGCGCTCGCGGGCGAACGGGCTGGAGTCGTAGGGGGCCGGAGCGGCGGGCTCCTCCAGCTCCGTCGGGGCGCTCGGGGGCTGCGGCGGCGCCGGGGGGTTGGCCGGGTCGATACCGATCGAGGGTGCCACGAACTCGAGTTCCCGCAGGAGCGCCTGGGACGAGCCCAGCGGCCCTCCGCCCGCGAGGAGTTCGTCGTTGGCCAGCGGGTGCGGGAACTCCACCGGGAGGTAGGCGCCCGCGTGGTCGTAGTGCCAGACCAGATGGGACTGCTGGGCGTTCGTCTCGAACATCTCCAGCAACTGCTCGTAGTCACCGCCGAGTTCGTCGACCGGCGCCACCGCGAGCCCGCACATCTGGAGCAGATAGGCGCGGCGCAGGAAGTGCAGCGCGTCGTAGTCGAAACCGGCGACCGGGGCCACGTCGCCCGACAGGCCGGGCATGTACGCGTACACCGGCACCGGCGGGAGTCCGGCCTCGGCGAGCACCTTGTCGTAGAGCGCGAGTTCCTCGGCGAAGGGGTTGTCGGGGGTGTGGCACAGCACGTCGACGAGCGGGACCAACCACAGGTCACAGGCCAACAGACGGCTCCTCTTGCTCCTTGGGGTGCAGGGTGGTCAGGGCAGCGTAATGCGCAGGGCGGTCCTGTGAAGAGGCCGGTGCGCAAGTGGGCCCGCGGGTGGCCGGGCCGGTCGCCCCCGGGCCGCGCCCCCATCCCCCCGATCGCCCCGGCGCGGTGTCCTCAAACACCGGACACGTGCGGTCCGTTCCCGGGCTCGCGGCTCAGGGGGCGTCGAGACGCTCGATCAGGGTGAGCGCGTGCTCGTTGTACGCCGTCACGATCGCCCGCGCCCCGTCGGCGTCGCGGCGCGCCAGCGCGTCCACGAGCTGGGTGTGGCCGGACCACAGATGGCCCCTGAGGTCGGAGACGTGACGCAGGTGCTGGACCGTGCAGACCCACGACTGGACCCGCATCCGGTGCAGGAAGTCGGCGAGATAGCTGTTGCCGAACAGGTTGCTCAGCTCGCGCCAGTAGCGCAGGTCGTAGCCGATGAGGATGTTCAGGTCGCCGGCGGTGGCCGCGCGCTGGGCCTCCTCGCCGCGGCGCCGTACGGCCGCGAGGGCGGCGAGCGCGCCGGGGTCGTCGGCCTGCGGCATCCCGCTGGCCACGAGGTGCTGGAACATGCCCTCGGTGATCAGGCTGCGTGCCTCGATCATGCCCCGGTAGTCGGCACCGGAGTACTCGTGGACACGGAAGCCGCGGTGCTGGTCGGCGTCCAGCAGCCCCTGGGCCGACAGGTCGACCAGGGCCTCGCGGACCGGGGTGGCCGAGACGCCGTACTGCTCGGCGATCTCCTTCACCGTGAACTCCTGGCCCGGCCGGAGACGGCCCCCGAGCACCTCGTCACGGAGCGCGTCCGCGATCTGCTGCCGCAGGGTGCTGCGTGTTACGGCGCCGCTGCCGCCGGTCCCGGCCATGGTGGTGGTCTCACTCCCCGTCGTGTGGGTGGGTGCGTGTGTCTACTCGCGTATCTCCACGAGCAGGCCACCATACGCCGTGGGGGCCGGCCGGCCGACGGCCCGGCACCCCCGAAGGGGCGCGGGACCTCGGCGCGGCCGGCCCCCACGGGGCGCGGACCCCTACGGCCTCACACCGTGTGCTCGTCCGCCACCGACAGCGCCTCGTCCAGGGCCGCCAGACCCTCCTTGGCCTCGGCCTCGGTGATGTTGCAGGGCGGGACGACATGGGTGCGGTTCATGTTGATGAAGGGCCACAGACCCCGCGCCTTGGCGGCCGCGCCGAACGCCGCCATCGGCGCGTTCGCCTCGCCCGCGGCGTTGTACGGGACCAGCGGCTCCCGGGTCTCCCGGTTCCTCACCAGCTCCAGCGCCCAGAAGACGCCCGTGCCGCGGACCTCGCCGACACTGGGGTGCCGCTCGGCCAGCGCGCGCAGCCCCGGGCCGAGGACGGTCTCGCCGATCGCGGCCGCCTGGCCGACGATCCCCTCCTCCTCCATCACGTTGATCGTCGCGACGGCGGCGGCGCAGGCCAGCGGGTGCCCGGAGTAGGTCAGCCCGCCCGGGTAGGGCCGCCGGGCGAAGGTCTCGGCGATGGCGCCGGAGATCGCCACACCGCCCAGCGGCACATAGCCGGAGTTCACGCCCTTGGCGAAGGTCATCAGGTCCGGCACCACCTCGTAGTGGTCCGCCGCGAACCACTTGCCGGTCCGGCCGAACCCGGCCATGACCTCGTCCAGGACGAAGACGATCCCGTACCGGTCGCAGATCTCCCGCACGCCGGCGAGGTAGCCGGGCGGCGGCGTCATGATGCCCGCGGTGCCCGGGATCGTCTCCAGGATGAGGGCCGCGATCGTCGCGGGGCCCTCGAAGGCGATCGTGTCCTCCAGGTGCTGGAGCGCGCGCTCGCACTCCTGCTGCTCGCTGTCGGAGTGGAAGGGGCTGCGGTACAGGAACGGCGCCCAGAAGTGCACGACACCGGCCGCGCCGATGTCGTTCGGCCAGCGCCGCGGGTCACCGGTGAGGTTGATCGCCGTGGAGGTGGCGCCGTGGTACGAGCGGTAGGCGGAGAGCACCTTCGGACGGCCGGTGTGCAGCCGGGCCATGCGCGTGGCGTTCTCGACGGCCTCCGCGCCGCCGTTGGTGAAGAAGATCTTGTCCAGGTCGCCCGGGGTCCGCTCGGCGATCAGCCGGGCCGCCTCGGAACGCGCCTCGACCGCGAAGGCGGGCGCGAACGTGGACAGGGTCGCGGCCTGCTCCTGGATCGCGGCGACGACCTTCGGGTGCTGGTAGCCGATGTTGGTGAAGACGAGCCCACTGGTGAAGTCCAGGTAGCGCCTGCCTTCGTAGTCCCAGAAGTACGACCCCTCCGCGCCGGCGACGGCGAGCGGGTCGATGAGCTCCTGCGCGGACCATGAGTGGAAAACGTGCGCGCGGTCCGCGGCCTTCACGGCGGCGCCGGCCTGGGGGTTGGGCTGAGGGGTCATGCGGCGAAGCGTAGGTGTCACCGGACCGGGCGCGATATCGGCGTCCTGTCTGCGGTCGGGGGCTTTCCGCGACAGTCTGTCGGGCTTGGCCGGGGCGCCGTCGGGCTCGGCCAGGGCGCGCACCGCCGCCGCGCGCGCCGGAGCGCACGCCAGGTGCCCGCTCGGCGTGACCCCCGCCGGGGGCGCAGGGGACGGCGGCGGCGCCCGTTACCAAAACGGCACCGGTCGTGACGGAACCGTGGACACCGCCCCGCCCGCCTCCCCCGCACAGCGCACTATCCTCGGTCTGTTGCACACATATGGGGGAGGGTGGGCACTGCCATGGAGAAGCTGGGGGCGGGGGATCCGCAGGAGATCGGGGCGTACCGGCTGCTGGCGCGGCTCGGCGCCGGAGGGATGGGCCACGTCTATCTCGCGCGGTCCGACCGGGGGCGCACCGTAGCGGTCAAGCTCGTCCGGCCCGAACTCGCGGAGCAGGAGGAGTTCCGGGCCCGCTTCCGTCAGGAGGTGCGGGCCGCCCGGCGGGTCGGCGGGCTGTGGACCGCGCCCGTCCTGGACGCGGACACCGAGGCCCCGATCCCGTGGGTGGCCACCGGCTATGTCGCCGGTCCCTCGCTGCAGGCCGTCGTCGGGCGCGACCACGGCGCCCTGCCCGAGCGTTCCGTGCGCATCCTCGCCGCGGGCCTCGCGCACGCGCTGGCGGACATCCACGCGGCGGGCCTCATCCACCGCGACCTCAAGCCCTCCAACGTCCTCGTCACCATCGACGGCCCGCGCGTCATCGACTTCGGCATCGCCCGGGCGCTGGAGACGGTGACCGACGGCGGTCTGACCCACACCGGGGCACTCGTCGGCTCCCCCGGGTTCATGGCTCCCGAGCAGGTCCGCGGCGACCGGGTCACGCCCGCGTGCGACGTCTTCTGCCTCGGCTCGGTCCTGTCGTACGCGGCCACCGGGACCCTTCCGTTCGGCGCGGCCAACAGCGGTGTGCACGCCATGATGTTCCGCATCGCGCAGGAGGACCCGGATCTGACGGGGGTGCCCGAGGGGCTCGCCGACCTGGTGCGGGACTGTCTGCGCAAGGATCCCGCGGCCCGGCCGTCCCTCGAGGAGATCCTGGAGCGCACGGGCGCCGAGGACACGGTCGCGGAGGGACGCACCCTCGATCCCTGGCTGCCCGGCTCGCTGGTCGCCCAGCTCGGCCGGCACGCGGTGAAGCTGCTCGACACGGAGAACCCCGACCAGGGACCGCCGCGGCTCCCGCCCGGCGCCCCGGCGCCCGGCGCGCTGCCCGCCCTGCCGCCGGGACCCCCGGCGGCGGCCACCCCGGACTTCTCCAAGCCGCCGTCCGCCGCCCCCGCCTCCTCGTCCTCCGCCTCCTCCTCGACGCCCTCCGCCTCGTCCTCGGCGCCGGCCGCGTCCGCCGAGGCGTCCCCGGAGCACGCGCCCGCCGAGGGTTCGCCGGCCCCGCCCGCCCCCGGGCAGCCGGGCCCGGTGAACCACCTCCCGACGGTGGTCGCGGGCCAGGGCCAGACCCCGCCCCCGGCGCCGGCCGGCCCGCATCCGGCCTACGGCTACCCGCCGCAGCACCCGGGGGTCCCCGGCCAGGGCCCGGCCCACCCCGCGTACGGCTATCCGCAGGCCGGCTGGGGCGCGACCCCTCCGCCCCACGGCGCGACCCCGCCCCCCTACGGTGCGACGCCCCCGTACGGGCCGGGCGTCGCCGCCAACCCGTACGGTCCCGGCGGCGCGACCCCGCCCTACGGCCCGACCCCGCCGTACGGTCCCGGTGTGGTCCCGCTCGGCCCGGAGCCGGCGCGGCGCAACGGCCGTTCCACCGCGCTCCTCGTCGTCGTGGCCCTGGTCGTCGCGCTCGGCGCGGGCGGCAGCGTGTTCGCGCTGCTCAACGGCAAGGGCGGCGGGGGAGGCCAGGACGACCCCAAGTCGTCCACGTCGGCCTCGGACCGGGCGACACCGGACCAGACCACGTCGCAGCCGCCGGTCACCACCCCCGCGGGCTCCCCGAGCCCCGTGACGACGCCGGGCGGCACGATCCCGCAGGCGTTCCTCGGCACCTGGGACGCGGTCATCGACAACGAGTCGGGTCACCACACCCGCCGGATGACCATCCAGCAGGGCGAGGTCGGGGACACCGTGCTGACGGTCACGGCGGACGGCAGCAGCTACCACTGCGTCTTCGAGGCGGCCCTCTCCGCGGCCCCGGGGGCGAGCGGGCCGCTGGAGATCGGCCCGTCCCAGGTCACCGTCGGCGCGCCGCCGTCCTGCAAGCCGGGTGCGTCCTCCGAGGTCACGCTGCTGCCGGACGGCCGGCTGCGGCGGGCCAAGACCGGCTCGGCCGCCGAGGCCGAGCTGACCTACACGCGGAGCGGCTGAGCGCCGGCGGCCGTGCCCGCGCACGGCCGTCGAAGTTCACCTCCCGTATGTGGGCCGTTCCCGGCCGGGGCCGTACGGTGACCGCACCGCAGGGCAGTGCTCGGGGGAGTGGCTCACGTGGAGTGGCTGAGCGCAGAGAACGTCGTGGCCGTCGGGACCGCCGTCATCGGTGTCGTCTCCTCCGCCGTGATGGTCTGGTACGAGCGGAGGGTGCCGCGCCGCAAGACCGTCGGCTACCGCGTGCAGATGGACAACCCCATCGGCGACGGAGTCCGCTCGGGGCGCGCGAACGTACGGCTCGGGCTGTTCGACGAGACGCCCGGGATGTCGGACGCCACGCTCGTCCTGCTGCGGATCGAGAACGACGGCTCGCAGAGCATCGCCGGGGACGACTACACGAGCCGTGAACGGCACGGTCTGACAGCGGTGTTCACCGACCGCACCATCCGCGGTGTGTCGGTGACCCAGCCGCCCGGCACCGACCATCTGATGGACCACTTCACCCCGGCCGCCGGTCTCAGCTACGAGAACGGCACGCTGCGCATCCCCCGGGTCCCGCTCAACCGGGGCGAGCACTTCAAGCTGCTCGTCCTGCTGTCCGGTGGTGACGTGGGATGCCCGGTACGCATCGTCGGCGGCATCCGGGACGGCGAGGTCCGGCCCAACCGCAGCACGACCCCCGACGACCAGCCGCCGCTGTTCAGCCGGGCCGCGCGGCTGTTCACCGTGCTGCTGACGGTGTGCGTCGTCACGCTCGCCCTGCTCGTCGTGCTGCGCGACGGCACCCCGCCCCCGATCGGCTGCGAGCGCGGCACGCTGGCCATCACCGGCTCGACCGCCTTCGAACCGGTGGCGCGCGAACTCGCCGCGAAGTACGAGCACGACTGCCAGGGCGCCACGATCACGGTGGACGCCCACGGCAGCACGGCCGGGGTGCGCGAACTCGACGCGGCGGGGCGGGCGTCGAAGAAGGGGTCCCCGGCCCTCGTCGCGTTCTCCGACGGCCCCAAGCCGGGCGACTTCCCGCGCCTGCGGGAGAACCGGGTCGCGGTGTCGGTCTTCACGCTGGTCGTCAACGACGCGGTCCCGGTCCGCGACCTGTCGCTGACCGACGTACGGCGGCTGTACCGCGGCGACATCCGGAACTGGAAGGAGCTCGGCGGCCCCGACCGGCCCGTCCTCCTGGTCAGCCGGGACGCCAACTCCGGTACGCGGCAGGTGTTCCAGCGCCGGGTGCTGGGGCGCGGCGAGATCGCCAACTCCTCGCTGGACTGCGTCCACAAGGACGACGCGACGGCACCGGTCGTGCGGTGCGAACTCGACTCCACGGACCAGGTGCTGGCCACGGTCGCGAGGCTGCCCGGCGCGATCGGGTACAGCGAGCTCAACGACGCCACCGGGCACGAGGGCCTGCACCGGATCGGTCTCGACGGTCACGCCGCCTCGGTCGATGACCTGGAGCACGGCACCACGGACTACCCGTACCGAGAGATCGAGTACGCCTACACCTACGGTCAGCCGCCCGCGGACTCCCTGGCCTCCAGCTTCCTCTCCTACATCAGCCGGGGCAGCGGCCAGGACGTCGTCCGCACCCACGGCCACCTCCCGTGCGGGACACCGGTGGGGCTGAGGATCTGCGGGGCGGGCTGAGGCGGTGGCGTCCCCGGGCGGTTGAGGTGGTGGCGCCCCCGGCCGGCCGACGCGGTGGCCCTCCGGCCGGCTGAGGCCGATGCGCCCCGGGCCGGCCGATGCGGGGCAGCGCCCGGGCGCCTACCGGGGCTCGGGCGGGCGCTGGCGGGGCATGTTCGGGCGGGTTCCCGGGGGCAGCGGGACACGTCCGTTCAGGGGCGGACCGTCGGGCCGGGGCGATCCCGCCGCCGACGACTGGATCCCCAGCGGAGCCGGTCCGGTGCGGAACTCCACCATCCAGTCCGCCGTCTCGGTGCGCACCAGCTCCGTGATGTCCTCGGAGAACCTCCGCAGCACCCCGATGCACCGGTCGGCCGCCTCGCTGGCCGTTCCCTCGGCGGGGCCGAGGACCTCCCGGACACTCTCGGACGCCCAGTCGAACTGCAGGGCCTGGAGCCGCCGCTGCACGGCCTGCGCGGTGGCCACGTCCCTTATCCATCCGGAGGTCACGCCGAAGAAGCGATCGACGGCGACACAGGAGACCGCGAGCAGCAGTGCCAGATATCCCCACGGAGCCGCATGGCGCACCGACCCGGTGAGGTCGAGCAGCGGCAGCGCCGCCCCGGCCGCCGCCCCCAGCGAGGCACCGCACCGCAGCGCGCGCGCCGCCCGCCGCTTCCACACCCGGTCGGAGAGGTACCAGGCGGCCGTGTCGAGCGCGCCCTGCTCCACCCAGCGGTAGAGCTCGTGGAGCCGCTCGGCGGGCTCCCCCCAGTCGCCGAGCGGGAACGGCCTGCCGGTCAGGTCGCCCGGCCGCAGTCCCGGCACGCCCTCGCCCCGCCCGTCCTGGAGCGGCCCCTCCGGCTGCATCTCCGGCTGACTCACCCGGCACTCCCTAGTTGACGACGGTGATGGACGACGGCGATGACGGACGACGTGACGGCGGTGACGGCGCTGACACCGCGTGACGTCCTGTGACACGTGGTGCGGATGCGCCGGACCCTTCCTACCGCCCAATGGGTGGCGATGGACCGGGTTTACCGGCTTTTCCGCCCGGAAGTGGGCCTTGATCAGGTATAGGAGGCGCGGAGATGTCACTCGAAAGAGTGCTTGGGCGACGGGCCCGCCGACCACGTAGGCTCGTGCTGGACAGGAAAAGGCGCTCGGACAGCCGTACTCGAGACCAGGAGCTGATCGTGATTCCCGGTGGTGGCCAGCCCAACATGCAGCAGCTGCTGCAGCAGGCCCAGAAGATGCAGCAGGACCTGGCGAACGCGCAGGAGGAGCTGGCGCGCACGGAGGTCGGCGGCCAGGCGGGCGGTGGCCTCGTGAAGGCGACCGTGACGGGTTCCGGAGAGCTCCGCGCGCTGGTGATCGACCCGAAGGCGGTCGACCCCGAGGACACCGAGACGCTCGCCGACCTGATCGTCGCGGCCGTCCACGCGGCGAACGAGAACGCGCAGGCGCTCCAGCAGCGGACCCTCGGCCCGCTCACCCAGGGGCTCGGCGGCGGAAGCGGCATCCCCGGTCTGCCTTTCTAAGACCGGCGGCATCCAACTACCGTACGCACCAGGAAGAAACAGCAGGACGGGACCAGGCGGTACCGCAGCACTCGGAAAGGCAGTCCGTTGTACGAAGGCGTTGTTCAGGACCTCATCGACGAACTGGGGCGGCTCCCCGGCGTCGGTCCCAAGAGCGCGCAGCGGATCGCCTTCCACATCCTCCAGGCCGAGCCGACGGACGTCCGCCGGCTCGCCCAGGCCCTGATGGAGGTCAAGGCGAAGGTCCGCTTCTGCGCGACCTGCGGCAACGTGGCGCAGGAGGAACTGTGCAACATCTGCCGCGACCCGCGCCGGGACCTCACGGTGATCTGTGTGGTGGAGGAGCCGAAGGACGTCGTCGCGATCGAGCGGACCCGCGAGTTCCGGGGCAAGTACCACGTGCTCGGCGGCGCGATCAGCCCGATCGAGGGCGTCGGCCCGGACGACCTGCGGATCAGGGAGCTCCTGGCCCGGCTGGCCGACGGCGCGGTCACCGAGCTCATCCTGGCCACGGACCCGAACCTGGAGGGCGAGGCCACGGCCACGTATCTCGCCCGCATGATCAAGCCCATGGGCCTCAAGGTCACCCGCCTGGCCAGCGGCCTCCCGGTGGGTGGCGACCTGGAATACGCGGACGAGGTCACACTCGGCCGCGCCTTCGAGGGGAGACGACTTCTAGATGTCTGACGCCACGCTGCACGAGACCAGTCCGGACCCCGACGACTTCGTGGTCCAGATCGCGGACCAGGTGGAGAGCTTCCTGGTCGCCGTCACCGAGGTGGCCAAGGGCGACGAGCCGGACTCGGCCGTGCCCTTCCTCCTGCTGGAGGTGTCCCAGCTCCTGCTGGCCGGCGGCCGTCTCGGCGCGCACGAGGACATCGTCCCCGAGGAGCGCTACGAGCCGGACCTCGGCCCGGAGGCGGACGTGGACGAGCTGCGCGAGCGCCTCGCCGTGATGCTGGAGCCGATCGACGTCTACTCCGAGGTCTTCGACCCGTACGAGCCCCGCAAGGCCCCGGTCCCGGCCCGTATCTCGGACGACCTCGCCGACGTCATCACCGACCTGCGCCACGGCATGGCCCACTACCGCGCGGGCCGCACCACCGAGGCCCTGTGGTGGTGGCAGTTCTCCTACTTCTCGAACTGGGGCTCCACCGCCTCCGCGACGCTGCGCGCCCTGCAGTCCGTGGTGGCCCATGTGCGGCTGAACCAGCCCCTGGAGGAGCTGAACGGCCTCGACACCGACCAGGACCTCGGCGAGGAAGTGCTCGCCGAGGAGGCCGGCAAGGTGATGGCGGAGGAGATCGCCGGGCCGCTCGGCCTGCGCACGGTCAAGTAACCGCCCCGCCGTCCTCCGCCCGCCGGCGGGCGCGGCTGCCGTCCGCCCGTCCGCGGGTCCGGCCGCCCTCCCGCCCCTCCGCGGGTCCGCCCTCCCGCCCGTGGGCACGGCCGGCTTTCGCCCGTCCGCCGTGTGAGCTGGGGCACGTTCCGAGTGACGGGGTTCCGGTACGGGCAGGTGCGCTCTCGGAGCGGCCGGACCTCCCTGTGGACCTGACAGCCCGGAGTGATCAGCTCGTGAGCGGGACATCTCACGATGCGATACCCCGGAAGGGAATTCCGGCCGCTCGTTAGACTGAGCCGACCGCAGTAGTGCGGTGCCGAGACGGACTGAGCGAGGAGCGCACGTGGGCCTTGTCGTGCAGAAGTACGGAGGTTCCTCCGTAGCCGATGCCGAGGGCATCAAGCGCGTCGCCAAGCGGATCGTGGAAGCGAAGAAGAACGGCCACCAGGTGGTCGTCGTCGTTTCCGCGATGGGCGACACGACGGACGAGCTGATCGATCTCGCCGAGCAGGTATCTCCGATGCCCAGCGGACGCGAGTTCGACATGCTGCTGACCGCCGGAGAGCGGATCTCCATGGCCCTGCTGGCCATGGCGATCAAAAATCTGGGCCACAGCGCCCAGAGCTTCACCGGCAGCCAGGCAGGCGTCATCACCGACTCGGTCCACAACAAAGCGCGGATCATCGACGTCACCCCGGGCCGTATCCGTACGGCGCTCGACGAGGGCAACATCGCCATCGTCGCCGGCTTCCAGGGCGTCTCGCAGGACAAGAAGGACATCACCACGCTGGGCCGCGGCGGCTCCGACACCACGGCCGTCGCGCTGGCCGCGGCGCTCGACGCCGAGGTGTGCGAGATCTACACCGACGTGGACGGCGTGTTCACCGCCGACCCGCGCGTGGTGAAGAAGGCGAAGAAGATCGACTGGATCGCCTTCGAGGACATGCTGGAGCTCGCCGCCTCCGGCTCCAAGGTGCTGCTCCACCGCTGTGTGGAATACGCCCGCCGCTACAACATCCCGATCCACGTCCGGTCGTCCTTCAGTGGACTCCAGGGCACCTGGGTCAGCAGCGAACCGCTCGTTCAGAAGACTCAGCAGCAAGGGGACCAGAAGGTGGAGCAGGCCATCATCTCCGGTGTCGCTCACGACACCTCCGAGGCCAAGGTCACGGTCGTCGGCGTCCCGGACAAGCCGGGCGAGGCCGCCTCGATCTTCCGCGCCATCGCCGACGCCGAGATCAACATCGACATGATCGTGCAGAACGTGTCGGCGGCCACGACGGGCCTGACGGACATCTCCTTCACCCTCCCCAAGACCGAGGGCCGCAAGGCCATCGACGCCCTGGAGAAGGCGAAGAGCGTGATCGGCTTCGAGTCGCTGCGCTACGACGACCAGATCGGCAAGATCTCGCTCGTCGGCGCCGGCATGAAGACCAACCCGGGTGTCACGGCCGGCTTCTTCGAGGCCCTCACCGACGCCGGGGTCAACATCGAGCTGATCTCGACCTCCGAGATCCGCATCTCGGTGGTCACCCGTGCCGACGACGTCAACGACGCCGTCCGCGCCGTGCACAGCGCCTTCGGGCTCGACTCCGACAGCGACGAGGCCGTCGTCTACGGAGGCACCGGGCGATGACCCGACGACCGACGCTCGCGGTCGTGGGAGCGACCGGAGCCGTCGGCACGGTCATGCTCCAGATCCTGTCCCAGCACGCGGACATCTGGGGTGAGATCCGACTGATCGCCTCCCCGCGCTCGGCCGGCCGCAAGCTGGCCGTGCGCGGTGTGGAGGTCGAGGTGACGGCCCTGTCGGAGGACGCCTTCGACGGGGTCGACGTCGCCATGTTCGACGTCCCGGACGAGGTGGCCGCCCAGTGGGCGCCGATCGCCGCCGCCAAGGGCGCCGTCGTGGTCGACAACTCCTGTGCCTTCCGGATGGACCCGGAGGTGCCCCTCGTCGTGCCCGAGGTGAACCCGCACGCCGCCCGGGTGCGCCCGCGCGGGATCGTCGCCAACCCGAACTGCACGACCCTGTCCATGATCGTGGCGCTGGGCGCGCTGCACGCCGAGTTCGGGCTGCGGGAACTCGTCGTCTCCTCGTACCAGGCCGTCAGCGGCGCGGGCCGCGCCGGTATCGACACCCTGCGCCGGCAGATGTCCCTGGTCGCGGGCACGGAGCTGGGCAACAGCCCCGGTGACGTCCGCCGGGCCGTGGGCGACGACACGGGCCCCTTCCCGGAGCCGGTCGCCCTGAACGTGGTGCCCTGGGCCGGGTCGCTCGCCGAGGACGGCTGGTCCTCGGAGGAGATGAAGGTGCGCGACGAGACGCGCAAGATCCTCGGGCTGCCCCGGCTGAAGGTCGCCGTGACCTGCGTCCGCGTCCCCGTGGTCACCACGCACTCCCTGACCGTGCACGCCCGCTTCCAGGACGAGGTGACGGTCGACAAGGCCCGGGAGATCCTGGCCACCGCGCCCGGTGTCGTCCTCTTCGACAACCCCGCCGCCGGCGAGTTCCCCACGCCCGCGGACGTGGTCGGCACCGATCCGACCTGGGTGGGCCGGGTCCGCCGGGCCCTCGACGACCCGACCGCGCTCGAACTGTTCGTGTGCGGGGACAACCTGCGCAAGGGTGCCGCCCTGAACACCGCCCAGATCGCCGAGCTGGTGGCGGCGGAACTCACCCGAGCACCGTAGGACGGGCCGGGTATCCGACCTTCTGCCTGGTCAAAGCGCTGTGAGGATCCTGCCCCGGCGCTCTCCGGCGGTAATTCCGATGCTCCCGAGCGGGTAGGTTTGTAGGATCTTTGCCGGTTCAGTGATCAACTTAATGGTCCTGACCACTTGAACGTACTCGTATCGGCGTTCGAAGATTTCGCTGTCGTCCCGCGCAACCGCGCGAGTGTCGGGGAGCGTCTTCGCCCTCGCCATTCAGGGGCGTCCGGGGGGCGGCAGAGCATTGGGCACAGGAGAAGAGCTGTTACGCATGAGGGCATCTGATGCACTGTCGCGCGCGCGAGAGGGCGTAACGGCGGTGGCTCCGGGGGGTGTTTCGGGACACGGGACCCCGTCCGGTGTGAAATCCGGCGAGAATGTGATGCCCGTCGCGTACAACCCTGCCGGGGGGACGCGTGTCCAACTGGCGTGGCAGAGGTACTCGAATTCACCGCGGTCCAGACGAGGGGCATGGCCCTGCGTCCACCCCGCCGACTCCGCAGCCCCGGCGCGCCCGGCGGCATGCCGGTGATCGCGCCCATGCCCTCAGCGCGGCCCGCCCGCATCCCGAATCAGCGTGACGGCGCCCAGGACAGCCTGGCGGCGGGCACGACCGTCGACCATCTGACCGAGACCTACCGGGCGCACTACCGCTCGCTCCTCGGTCTCGCGGCGCTCCTCCTCGACGACACGGCCTCCTGCGAGGACGTCGTCCAGGAGGCCTTCATCCGGGTGCACTCGGCGCGCAAACGCGTACGGGACCCGGAGAAGACGCTGGCCTACCTGCGGCAGACCGTCGTCAACCTGTCGCGTTCGGCGCTGCGCCGCCGCATCCTCGGCCTCAAGCTCCTCTCCAAGCCGATGCCCGACATGGCGAGCGCCGAGGAAGGCGCGTACGACCAGCTGGAGCGGGACGCGCTGATCAAGGCGATGAAGGGACTCCAGCGCCGTCAGCGCGAGGTCCTGGTCCTCCGCTACTTCGCGGACATGACCGAGGCCCAGGTCGCCGAGACGCTCGGCGTCTCGCTCGGCTCGGTGAAGGCGTACGGCTCGCGGGGCATCGCCGCGCTGCGCGTCGCCATGGGGGCCTCGGCATGAGTGGCGACGACGAACTGCGGCGGCCCGAGGACGAGGGACGCCCCGAACACGAGCACAAGCAATCGCACGCTGGGAACGGAAATGTGAACCACGGCCCCGACGAACAGCCCGGAACACCGGACATGGACGGACTGGGACCCGAAGGGCTCGGCAGCGACGAGCTGGCACTGCGCCGGCTGCTGCACCAGGCCGTTCAGGAGATCGAACCCACCGACGGCACCCTGGACCATCTGCGCCGGGCGGTACCGGCCCGGCGGGCCCGCAAGCGTCAGGCCCTGGTCGGCATGGCTGCGGCGGCCCTGTTCATGGGCACGGCGATCCCGGCGTTCGTGCACGTCTCGAACTCCTCGGGCTCGAACCCCGACCCGTCCATGGCGGCCAACGCCTCCCAGGCCCAGGGCGGCCAGGGCCAGGACAAGGGCTCGGACGGCGGCTCCGGCAAGAACGGCGGCGGCTCCTCCGGCACCTCCAAGGACGGCGGCTCCGACGGCAGCACCAAGGCGCCGGGCGACAAGGACAAGGGCGGGAACGGCTCCGTCACGGGCGGCGCCGACCCCACGGCCTCCGCCTCGGCGGCCCCCACCTGCACGATCGACCAGCTCGGCGGAGCCTCCGGCACCGCCGCCGCACCGGACTCCACCGGCGCGGTCTACGGCTCCTTCACCGTCTCGAACGTCTCCGCCACCGCCTGCACGGTCACCGGCGCCGGCACGGTCAACGCGACCGCCCAGGGCGCGGCGGACCCCGCCAAGGTCGGCGTGGCCACGCACGTGGGCGGCGACGCGGCGAGCGGGCTGCCCGACCCCTCCACGGAGGTCACCTCGCTGGTGCTCCAGCCGGGCACCTCGTACGTGGTGAAGTTCGCCTGGGTGCCCTCGTCGACGTGCCCGACCGAGGTGGAACCCTCGCCGGACCCCACCCCGACCCAGGGCACCGGCGACACCGGCGGTACGACCACGGACGCGGCGGTGGCCAACCCCGCGCCGCAGCTGCTCGTCGAGGACGGCACGCAGGACGGCAGCGTCGTCGTCTCCAGCACGGCGGCCTCGGGCGGTGCGGTGGCGTCGGTCACCGTGCCCAACGCCTGCGCGGGCACGGTCTACCACACCGGGATCCTGACGACGTCCTGACGCGTGGGTCCGGGGGACCCGGCATCCGGTGCGAGGCGGCCCGGGGAGCGAAGTCCCGCTCCCCGGGCCGCCCGCTTTTGTCAGGAGGCGGCGGACGGCGTCGACGGCGTGCTGCCGGCGTCCTCGGAATCGGAGGGCTCCTCCGGGGTGCCGGGCGTGCCCTCGGCCTCGGGGAGCAGTCCCAGCTCGGCGTCGCGGACGAACTCCACCTCGCGGCGCAGCAGCCGGAACCACATGAAGAGGACGAAGCCCGCGAAGACGAACCACTCGCCGGTGTAGCCGAGGTTCTGGAACGCCTTGAGGTCGAGGCCGGTGTTGTCCGGCGCGGCCGGAGGCACCGCCTTCATCCCGGCGTCGGCCTTGTCGAGCGTGATCCAGGCGTCGTACGGGGTGTACGGCACGAGGTTCACGAGGGAGGCCGCGCTGATCGCGGCCGTCTGTCCGGCGGGGAGCCCTCCGGCCGCGCTGACGCCGTTCGACCCGGGACTCTCGGACGCCTGGAGCGCGCCCGTGACCGTGACCTCGCCGGCGGGCGGGGCCGGGGCCTTCGCCGCGTCCGCCGTACCGGGCAGCCAGCCGCGGACGACGGGCAGCGCCTTGCCGCCGTCGACCCGCAGCAGCGTCAGCACGTAGTACCCGCTCCTGCCGTCCAGTTCCCGGTCCGGCACGAGGAGCTGCTTGCCGTACCGGCCCTTGGCGGTGGTCTGCTTCCCGGAGGTCTGCGTGGTCACGGGCAGCATCGCGGCCAGCGGCCGGGCGGGCTCGGTCTCGGCGGTGGAAGCCGCCGCCTGCGCGGTCCGGTGGTCGTGCACCCGGTCCTCGAAGCGCCCCAACTGCCACGACCCCATGAAGATGCAGAAGGGGATGGCCAACAGCACGAAGACGTTGATCCCCCACCAGCGGGGCGTCAGCAGGAACCGGTACACGCCGTCCACGGTACGGGGCGGCCGTGCGGGACTCGGCCGTGGGGCCCGCTCAGTACCGCTCGGCCAGGTGGTCCCGGCCGGCCGGGGGCTCGTACGGCTCGGGCCAGAAGTCCGTCACCGTGGCGATGCGGCCGTGGGCGTCCGCCGTGAAGAACGTGATGGCGTGCATCTCCTCCAGGCCCACCGTGACCTGGGTCCAGGTGACGGCCTGGCCTGGCTCGGCCACGACCCGTTCGATCCGGACGTGCCAGTCGCCCGGGTACTCGCGGTTGAACTCGACGTACCGCTCCCTGCCGCTGATGCGCTCCCGCGTCTGCGGCAGGGTGTAGACGACGTCCTCGGCCAGCAGTTCCGCGAACGCCTCCCAGTCCCTGGCGTCCGCGTGGGCCCAGTAACGCTCGACGGCCTCGCGTAGATCGGTCATGCGAAAAAGTCTGCACCCCGCCACTGACAACGGCTCCGACCTGCGCACACGCCCCTGCGGGCGGACCACTGACAACGCCTCCGGCCCGCGCACACGCCCTCGCGGGCGGGCCGGAACCGTCGCCCGTCCCGGAACGCGCTCGCGCCGCGGTGCACCTGCCCCGGCGGCCGGTGCGGCCCGCGGGGGCGGAGAGGTTGTCCACAGGCTGGGGACCTCGTCGGCGCGAATGGGGCCGGGCCAGGCAGTATGGGGCCATGACTGAGAGCACCAGGTCCACCGAGCCGCAGCAGCCCGACATGCCCGACTGGGAGAAGCGCTTCCGGGCACCGCGGGTGTCGCTGCCGGACTGGGCGGAGGACGCCCCGCACCGCTCCCTGTTCGTCTCGAACGCGACGGGGACGTACGAGCTGTACGCGTGGGATCGAGAGACGGGCGAGCAGCGCCAGGTCACGCACCGGGCGAACGGCACGACGGACGGCGTGCTCTCGCCCGACGGCGCGTGGATCTGGTGGTTCGACGACAAGGACGGGGACGAGTTCGGCGTCTGGCGGCGTCGCCCCTTCGACGCCCCCCTGGTCGCGGGCGCCGTCGACGAGCCGGCCGTCCCCGGTCTCGACGCCTCCTACCCGGCGGGCCTGGCCATCGGGCGCGACGGGCGCACCGCCGTCGTCGGCCGCTCGACCGACGACGACGGATCGACGATCCACGTGGCCCGCGCCGGCGAGCCCCCGGTGGAGATCTACCGGCACCGCGAGTCCGCCGGCGTCGGCGACCTCTCGCACGACGGCTCCCTGATCGCCGTCGAGCACACCGAGCACGGCGACGCCATGCACTCGGCGCTCAGGGTGCTGCGCCCGGACGGTTCCGCGGTCGCCGAGCTCGACGACACCGAGGGCGGCACGGTCGAGCTGGGCCTCGAGGTGCTGGGCTTCGCCCCCGTGGACGGGGACAGCCGGCTGCTCATCGGGCACCAGCGGCGCGGCCGCTGGGAACCCCTCGTGTGGGACGTGTCGACGGGCGAGCAGACCGACCTGGGGCTCGATCTTCCCGGCGACGTGGCCGCCGAGTGGTATCCGGACGGCTCGGCCCTGCTGATCGTCCACGGCTTCGAGGCGCGCAGCGACCTGTGGCGCTACGACCTCGCCTCCGGCGCCCTGACCGAGGTCGCCACCCCGCCCGGCACGGTCTCCGGGGCGACGGCCCGCCCGGACGGGACCGTGGAGTACCTGTGGTCCTCGGCCGCCGAGCCCTCGGCCGTCCGGTCGACGACCGGCGAGATCGTCCTGGACCCGCCCGGTGAGAAGTCCCCGGGATCCGTGCCCGTGGAGGACGTCTGGGTCGAGGGACCCGGCGGCCGCGTCCACGCCCTGATCCAGAAGCCGGCCGGCGCCACCGGCCCGCTGCCCACCGTCTTCGAGATCCACGGCGGCCCCACCTGGCACGACAGCGACGCCTTCGCGGCGGGCCCGGCGGCCTGGGTCGACCACGGCTACGCGGTCGTCCGGGTCAACTACCGCGGCTCCACGGGATACGGCCGCGCCTGGACCGACGCGCTCAAGCACCGGGTCGGCCTCATCGAGCTGGAGGACATCGCGGCGGTCCGCGAATGGGCCGTCACCTCAGGCCTCGCCGACCCCGAGCGGCTGATCCTCACCGGCGGTTCCTGGGGCGGTTACCTCACCCTCCTCGGCGTCGGCACCCAGCCCGACGCGTGGGCCCTCGGCATCGCCGCCGTCCCGGTCGCCGACTACGTCACGGCGTATCACGACGAGATGGAGGCGCTGAAGGCCATGGACCGCACGCTCCTCGGCGGCACCCCCGAGGAGGTGCCCGAACGCTTCGAGGCGTCCTCCCCGCTGACCTACGTCGACGCGGTCAAGGTCCCCGTCTACATCTCCGCCGGCGTCAACGACCCCCGCTGCCCCATCCGCCAGATCGACAACTACGTGAGCCGTCTCGCCGCCCGCGAGGCCGTCCACGAGGTCTACCGCTACGACGCGGGCCACGGCTCCCTGGTCGTCGACGAACGCATCAAGCAGGTCCGCCTGGAACTGGACTTCGCGGAGCGGCACTTGGGCGCGTGACACGAGGGAAGGGTCGGGGCGGGCGGTGCCGGGGCGCCACGGGCGTGGGGTCCCGGGAGCGCTGGTCCCGGGGCATCCCGTCCTGGGGCTCTGACGCAGGACCCCAGGACGGGGATCCCCCCGCCCGTTGCAGCTCCGTCGGGGACTACGCGCCCGTCCGCTGCCGGGGGCGCCGGCCCAGCAGTTCCGCCAGGCCCCGCCGGGTGGCGGCGAGGACCACGCGGTCCTCGGGCCGCAGGACGTAGGTGGAGGGCAGGTCCCACACCAGCCGGGGACCGCCCGGGGCGGAGGCCGCGGCGGCCCGGCGCTCCTCGGGCGTCGCCGTGTCCAGCGCGAGCACGCGCCACGACCCCGCCCGGAACGCCTCCCCGACGGTGCGCCCTTCCAGCTGCGTATGCCCGCCCACGTCCACCGCGGCGAACAGCAGCACCCGCCGCTCGACCGGGATCGCCCCGAGGATCTGCCGTCCGAGCATCGCTCCGGCGAACGCGGGCGCGGCCAGATGGGACACGCTGCGGCTCCGGGTCAGCGCCCCGGGGTGCGCGGATCGCAGGGTGCGGTAGACGGCGGTCGCGAAGTCGTCGTCGTACAGCCGCAGGACGACCCGCAGATCGGGCCGCAGGGTCCGTGCGGAGAGGACGGCCTCCAGGTTCAACGTGTCCGCGCTGGTCAGCGCCAGCAGCGCGTGCGCCCGGTGGACCTTGGCGGCCTCCAGCACCCCCTCCTGCGTGACGTCACCCAGCACCACGGGCACGCGCAGCCTCCGGGCCAGCGCGAGCCCACGGGCGTCGGGGTCGGCCTCCACGCACACCACGGGAATGCGCAGCTCGCGCAGCCGCGCCAGCACCCGTGTGCCGATCTTGCCGACGCCGAGCAGGACCACGTGCCCGGACAGCCCCCGGGGCGGCCTGCGCAGGGCGGTCCCGCCGCGGAAGGTCCCGAGCGCCTCCAGCACGGCGGCGAGCAGCACCGGCAGCAGCAGCAACCCGACCATGCCCGAGCAGAGTTGGAGGATCTGGCGTCCGAGCGGCTTCCCGATGGCCGGATCGTTGATGGCGAAGAGGTCGAGCAGCGTCAGATAGGTCGCCTGGAGCGGATGCGCTCCGGTGACCAGCATCGAGGCCACGGCGAGCCCGATCACACACGCGACGAGTCCCGCGAACGACCAGCGCAGCCGCCGGGACAGCAGCGAGCCGAACCAGGGCACGACGCCCCGGCCCGAGCCGAGTTCGGGACCGGAGTACGAGACGTTCTCCAGGACGACGATGCCGCGTCCGGTGGCGGCGGCCACCGCCCGCTCGTCGGGCAGGAGTTGGGGACCCTGAGCGCCGCTGCCCTCCGAACCGTCGGCGCCGGCCGGGTCGTTGGTCGTGGCGGACAGCAACGCCAGTGTGCACAGCCCCGGATCGGCGACCTGGCCGGGACCGGGCGGTGTGCGCTCCACCGCGCGCAGCATCAGCCCGTCGGTCTGGACGACCTTGCTGGTGCCGGCGACGGCGGTCGCGGCGAGCGCGGGTGCGGCGGTGTCGGCGTCGGACAGCACGGTGGTCGAGGCGTCGAAGGCCGCGGAGTTCCCGCCGGCGCGGGAACCACCCGCCCCCGGGGCGCCACCGGCCGGGCCGCCGGCGCCGGGTGTGCCGTCGCCCGCGGCCGCGGCGGCCGCCAGGGCGGACGCCTGGTCGAGAAGGGCCTCGATGTGCTGACCGAGACGCCGGTTGTAGAGCCGAAGGACCAGCCGGATCCGCGGGTTGAGCCGCCGGGCGGTGAGCGCGGCACGGATGTTCGTCTCGTCGTCGTCGTAGACGAGGGCGAGCGCGGTGGCTCGTTCGACGCCCGCGAAGGCGAGCGCGCTCTCGGTGAGTTCGGCGGCCTCGACGACCCGCTCGGACCCGGACGGCTCGTCACCCCCGCCCGGAGCACCCGCGGTCCCGCCCCCGTTCCCGCCCCCGTTGCCGTTCCCGGAGGCCCGGTTCACGGCTGCGGACACCCGGTCGAACAGGGCCGTGGCCCGGGCCCGCCCGACGACGGGCAACTGGACACCGCGCTGGGCGGGCGGCACCACGAGCGTCACCCGCTCGCCGTACACCCCGCGCAGCTCGGCGGCCAGCCGATGGGCCAGGGCGTCGTCCCCGGCCACCACCATGTGCTCGGCCGAGTCACCCGGCGCGCTCTGAGACGGAAGATTCCCCACGAGAAAGAAGACTGCCCCACGAACGGGCCCGGTTCCACCGCCACCGGACGCGTCCACGACCGGTCACCAGGAGAACCACCCAGGGGCGCCCGAGCAGAACCCGCAGCTGGCCTCGCCGTTTCCCCCGGCCGCGAGCCGAGCCACCCGCTGATCACCCTTCAAATCGCCCTGTCCTCTGGCTTTTTGCCGCCGCGGCGGGCCGCGAGCCCCCATGGAAGACCTGACGCGTGTGCCAGGAGCGGTGGGCCGTCGCGACGGGCGGGGTGCCGGGCTGCGGGCCGATCAGCGGCCGGCCCGCGAGTGCCGTGACCTGCTCCTGGGCGGCCCGGCCGCGGCCGATGAACCGCTGGGAGACCATGACGCGGTGGCTGTCGGCCATGCCGAGGACGCCCTTGTCGAAGAGTTTGTGATGCAGCGAGCAGAGGCACAGTCCGTTGTCGACGCGGTCCGGGCCGTCGAAGGCCCACCAGCGCACATGTGCCGCCTCCAGTCCGACGGGCACCGTGCCGATCATGCCGTCGAAGCCGCAGAAAGCGCACCGGTACTCGTACGCGGTCAGCACCATCTCCCGCATCCGCGGGTCCCGCCGCCTGCCCGCCGCTGCCGGGGCGGCGCTCGGCGCCGAATCCGGCTCCAGTTCCAGCCCGACGGCGTCGCACAGGTCCTGGTGGAGCGACGCCGGGAAATGCAGATCCAGCAGCACCCTCGCCATACGGCCGAGCAGCGAGGGGTCCCGCCGGAGCGCCGCCCGAAGGTCGGGGGCCAGCCGCCCGGTGGCCCCGCCGGCCCGCAGCTCCCGTACGCCGGTGCCCGGGCTGCCGACGCCGCGGTCGGTGCGCACCTCCCACACCCCGTCGCTGACCAGGTGATGGAAGGGATAGGCGGGCGAGGTCGCGCGCGGCGGGCCGTACTCCAGCAGCAGTTGCTTGAGGTCGGCCTCCACCGAGGTGTACGGCAGCTCGCCCGCGGCATCCGCCTGGAATCGGCCCAGCGCGTACAGCAGCAGCAACGGCTTGTGCGGCGCCCGTACCCCGTCCCGGCTCCACTGCCTCAGCCGCGCGGCCCGCTCCAGCCAGTCCATGCCGGTGATCGTAGTGACCCCCGCCGACACGGCACCCGCCCCGGGACACCGCTTTCCCCGCCTAGCGGGAGCCGAAGCGGTCCGCCAGCACGATCAGGAGAGGGAAGCCGATGGTGGCGAACAGCGCGAGGGCGAGTCCGGCCAGACACCCGCAACCGATCAGCCGGTCACTGGTCCTCGCGTAGTCCTCACTGCTCCCCATCCCCGCATCCCCCTCTGAACCACATCGGCCCGCCCTTTGTGCTGACGTCGAGCGGACCGCGGCCGTTCCCGAACCCCCACTCCGCTGTGCCCGGGCGCTCGACTCGGTGAGCTGGGCCGCAGCTCACCGCGGGAACGAGAACTCCTCGCCGACAGCGACGAGCAGTTCGAACGGGAACTCACGGTCGGCCTGCCCGACGGTCAGTCCGAGCCAGCGGCCGGTGGACGGTATCCGCCACGCCTGCATGGTGACGGCGAGGCCGCACAAGGTGCTCAACGGCTCGGGTGCGGGTTCGTTGTCGGGATAGTCGGGGTCGTCGAATCCGAGGTACGGCCACAGGTCGACCGCCGTCGGCTCGCCCCAACGCCCGGTCAGGGCGGCGGCCAGCACCGAGAGGTCGTCCTCCAGTTCCTGCACCGCGGGCTCGACCACTTCGGCGCTCCGGTCCTCCCAGAAGTCCCGCGTCTCCCGCAGAACGCCGATGTGAAACCCGCGCCCGCTCCAGCCGTGCTCCGTCCTGATGTCCTGCTTCCCCTCGGGAAAAGCCTGAACGATCAGTGCGTCAACGACCGACAACTGCTCGTCGAACGAACGCACGGTCTGCTTCTGAGAGGACATGGGGTGCGAGTGTAGGCACCGGGTCTGACACCACCTCAGGCCGCGCGGGCCTGGGCAGTTCGCGGTCCCCGTCGGAAGTTCTTGGAGCCCGACCGCTCGCCGTGTCCGTACGATCCGACCATGCCCGCTGACGAACGTGTGACCAGGTCGTCGTTTCATGACCTCCTCCCCCTCTCCGCACCCCGCCCGATGGCCGTCCTGCCCACCCGGAAGTGGACGAACGAGGAGTGGGGCCGAATCCAACTCGGCTATGAGGCGCGGGACATGGATGAGAAGTGGGATGTGTTCACGGAGGACAGCGTCGTCTACGTGCATCGCAGCTGGACCGGTTTCGGGATCTTCGAAGCGGCGTTCGGCCCGGCCGACGGAGGCGGCCTGATGATTCTCGGCGCCATGGTCGAATCCGATCCGGATCGCTACGGGGGAACGTCGGACGCCCATAGCGCCGTGATGCTGGAACTCGTGCTCAGCGCGATCGTGCTGGGCGAGGATGCCACCGAACTCAGGGCCCGACTGGTCGACCTGGCCAAGCCCGCGTCGGCCAAGGCGGACGTGCCTGCCGCGGCCCTGTTGCACAGCCACCTCGGGCTGCGCTCGTAGTCCGGAACCGCGAGCCAGGGAGCGCCCGCGCGCGGCGCCCGCTACGAGGTTGTGCCGCCGAGGGTCAGACCGTCGCCCTGATCGCCGTACGCGATCCGTCCAGAAGCGCCTGCACTTGACGGTGACCGGCCTCTGCGCGCGACCAGACGAGGGTCCGGCGGTGCGGATTCTCGTGGTCCCAGCTGTCGTAGTCCATGACGGCAACGGTGTCCGACAGCCGCCACCGTGAGGAACCCCATGAGGCTTCGGGCACCACCACCAGGCCGTCGAGGAGTTCGAGGGCCGACACGGCCAGGCAGTCCACGGGCCATTGCGTCCACGTCGCGACGGCGTCCATGAGGGCGTGCGATTCGATCAGATGCAGGAGCGAGGGGGCGATGCGGAGGTAGGGACTGCCGCCGTCGATGTCGGTGCCCACGGTCCCGTCGGTGTGGATCAGGTCCCGGCACGGCTTCGCCACCCGCTCGCCGGTCCATTCGAAGTACCAGCCACCTCCCGGGTCCTGCCACGCCGCCGTCCGCGGACCGAGGTGGTCGAACTCCCACCCACGGCTGGTCTCGTACCGCTCCCCGTGCACGACCGCGCTACGGCGCACCTCGTAGCGCAGGCCCCCGAACCGCTGCTCGAACCCCTCGCACCGGATGATGAGGTCCATGGGAGCGGGGACGAGTTTCCCGATGCGGTCGCGTACGCGCCAGAGTTCGATGGGCAGTCCGAATCGAGGTGGATACTCCCGCCGGGCTGTGCGAGACAGGAAGTCCTGCGCCCGTGCCGAGAGCTCGGACGGATCTTCCAGGATGTGCATCCTGAACTTCTTTTCCAAGGAACGTACGTGACGGTCAGCCAGTCACGATATCGGCCATCAGCCCAGCCGCCCTGAGTCTCGACTCCTCCACGCGGAAGGCCGGCCCGGCCATCAGCTCCTGGTCGACGAGTCAGTCGAACCAGACGACAAGGCGTACGTTCTCGGCTCCGTGGAGCTCGCCGAGGATACGCATGACGCTCCAGACGGGGCCCCAGCCAGTATCGGTACCCGCGGCCGACGCACGGGTCCGTGTCCCCGAGGCGTCGGTCTCATGCCAGTCCGTGGCGTCCAGCTCCGCCCAGGTCAGCCAGGTGGCCCCGTACACAGTGTGGGGGCCGCCCCAGCCGGCGACCCTGCGCCGCAACTCATCCGAGGCGTCGTCCGGAAACCCACGATCTTCGGCCAGGGGACGGAAGCCGAAGGAGTTCCGCACTCCGAAGAGGCAGGCCAGGCCGTCGTAGGCGTTGCCCATGTCGAGGAGGAAGAGGTCGATGCCCTCCACCCATATGGAGTCCTCGTCGTCGGGACCCACAGACGGGCCCCCGGCCGGCATTCGATTAGTCCATTGACATCGGTCGACATGCAGAGATCGTGCCTGCCCGGGCCGAGGGTGAGCATCTGTATTTCCCGGACTCGCGCACCGGCCCAAGGAGGCATTGTCGGACCTCGACCGCCACGGGTCCCAGACGCTCAGAGCCCGATAGCCACGCGCTGAGACACACAGCAACGCCAGAGGGCCCCTACCGATCCGGTAAGGGCCCTCTGACCTGCTACTCAGCTGTCGGGGTGGCGGGATTTGAACCCACGACCTCTTCGTCCCGAACGAAGCGCGCTGCCAAGCTGCGCTACACCCCGATTGTCGCTGCTCTCGCGGCGACGTCGTTTACTTTAGCCCACCGGTGGCCTGAGACGAAATCCGGTTTCCTGGCGTCGGACGCGGCGCCTGACCGGGTCGGGGCGCCAGTGGTCGAGGACGACGACGAGGAGGGCCAGGAGGTAGAAGGCGACGCCCAGGATGGCGGTGTTGCCGAGGATGCCTCCGTAGCCGTGCCGGTCCACGTCGACGAAGGGGTAGAGGTAGCGCGCCGGGGTGCCGGCCGTGAGCATCGCGCCGCGGGCCAGGCAGAAGGCCAGATAGGCGAGCGGGTAGATCATCCAGGTCGCCGCGTTGCGCAGCGCCAGCGGGGTCGGGCGGGTCAGTAGGAACCAGTCCAGGACCACGGCGATCGGTGTGACCGTGTGGAGCAGCTGGTTGGCCACCGCGTGCCAGCCGGCGAGCGTGTCGTCGCCTCCGGTCATGGAGAACGGGGTCGCCTCGTTCGCCAGGAGCAGGTGATAGACGAGGCCCGTGATCGTGATGTACATCAGGGTGCCGCCGGTCAGGGCCCCGGGGAGGGGTCTGCGGGCCGACCAGGCCCGGCGGGCCGAGGCCGCGAAGACCACCGCGACCAGCAGATTGGTCTGGATCGTGAAGTAGCTCAGCACCCGGACCGGGGTGCCCAGCTTGATCTCGATCGCCACGCCCGTCGCCGCGGCGAGGGCCACCAGGAGGCGGTAGACCGCCGTGGCCGGGCGACGGGCGGGAGCCACCACCGCCGTCGCGGGCACGAAGGAGCGGTTCGTCGGGAGGATGCCCGGTATCGCAGGGAGATCGGGTATGTCCCTGGGCATGCGGTTGATCATGCCCTCACGCTAAGCGGAGCGGGGCATTTGGGCGATATGGGTCGACTGGGCGGGTTACGGGAGGGGGAGTGGATCCGAACCGAGGGCCCGGGGCTCGGGGATCTCGGTCCCGAGATCCCCTTACGCCCGCTCCACCAGCGTCAGCAGCGACGCCTCCGGCGGGCAGGCGAAGCGGACCGGGGTGTAGCGGCTCGCGCCGCAGCCCGCCGAGACGTGCATGTACGACGTCCGGCCCTCCGCCGTGTGCCGGGAGAGTCCCTTGACGCGGTCCGTGTCGAGGTCGCAGTTGGTGACGAAGGCGCCGTAGAAGGGGAGGCAGATCTGGCCGCCGTGGGTGTGGCCGGCCAGGATCAGGGGGTAACCGTCGGCGGTGAACGCGTCCAGGCTGCGCAGGTACGGGGCGTGCACCACGCCCATCGAGAAGTCGGCGGACTCGGACGGGCCGCCGGCCACGCGCGCGTAGCGGTCACGCTTGATGTGCGGGTCGTCGACGCCGGTCAGCTCGATCGCCGCGCCGTCGATCTTCAGTGTGCCCCGGGTGTTGGTCAGGTTCAGCCAGCCCGCGGTGTCGAAGCCGTCCCGCAGGTCCTCCCACGGGTTGTGGACGGCGCCCACGACCGGCTTGTTGCCGTTCAGTCCGTGCCGGCCCGCTGCCTTCTCGAACAGGTACCGGGCGGGGTTACGGAGCGTGGGGCCGTAGTAGTCGTTCGAACCGAAGACGTAGGCGCCCGGGAACTGCATCAGGGGGCCGAGCGCGTCCAGCACCTCCGGCACGCCCTCCGGGTCCGAGAGGTTGTCCCCGGTGTTGATCACGAAGTCGGGGCGCAGCCCGGCCAGCGAGCGCAGCCAGCGCTGCTTCTTGCGCTGTCCGCTCACCATGTGGATGTCGGAGACCTGGAGAATGCGCAGCGGCCGCATCCCCGGCGGCAGGACCGGGACGGTCACCCGCCGCAGGCGGAAGGAACGGGCCTCGAACCCCGCCGAGTACAGCAGACCGGCGGCGCCCACCGCCGTGATTCCCAGGGGTACTCCGTATCGCGCGCGCATACGCCCATCGTGTCAGACTCCGGCGAGCGCTCTCACCCGGCTGTGGACAGCCCGGAAGCCCGCACGGGGCCCTGGGGGAAGGAGCGGTTCCGGGCGGTTCCCGGGGCCCCGCCGGGCACACCGCGAAATCAACAGGCGTCCGTGTCACCGCACCTGCGACACTTGGCGGCATGACCACGCTCAAGTCGAAGTTGCAGGAAGACCTCAACGCCGCGATCAAGGGGCGCGACGAGCTCCGCTCCTCGACGCTCCGGCTCACCCTCTCCGCCATCACCAACGAGGAGGTCGCGGGCAAGACCAAGCGCGAACTCTCCGACGACGAGGTGCAGAAGGTGATCGCCCGCGAGGCCAAGAAGCGTCGTGAGGCGGCCGAGGCCTTCACGCAGGGCGGGCGTGCCGAGCAGGCCGAGCGGGAGAAGGCGGAGGGCGAGATCCTCGCCGTCTACCTGCCCAAGCAGCTGTCCGACGACGAGCTTCGCGCGATCGTCGCCCAGGCCGTCGAAGAGGCCAAGGCGGCCGGTGCCGAGGGCCCGCGCGCGATGGGTGCCGTCATGAAGATCGTGAACCCGAAGGTGGCCGGGCAGGCCGAGGGCGGCCGCGTCGCCGCAGCCGTGAAGCAGCTGCTCGCGGGCTGACGGCCCACCCCGGAACGCACCGGCTGCCCCGGCAGGGTCAGGGAGACCCCGGTGGGCTCTGGCGGACCCCGACCGGGCCCGTGGCGTCACCGCCGCGCGACGCGATCACCCGCGTACCGGCGCGCCACCGAGCCGGTATGCCGCACCACCCAAACGCCGAACGCCCCGTGGGCCAGGATCGAGTCCTGGCCCACGGGGCGTTCCGGTGTTCGCGTCGGCGCTCCCGGCGTCGGGGTCAGCGCTGGCCGCCGTTCCCGTTGCCGTTGTTCGTGTTGCCCTGGATGAAGCCGTCGGGGAACGAGAAGGAAGGCGTCGGGAACGTCACCCCGCCGTCGGACTGGCCGCTGATCGTGCCGCCGTTGGTGGTGTTGTTGTTCCCCCGGCCGCCGTGGCGCCCGCGGCCGTTGTTGCCGTCGTCGTCCTGGCCCTTGTCCTGGTTCTTGTCCGGGTCGGGGATGTTGACCAGGTTGAAGGACGGGGCGTCCTTGCCCGAGAGGGCGCCGGTCATCAGGTCCCGCCAGATCGGTCCGGGGACCTGACCGCCGTACACCTTCGCCTGCCAGACGCCGCCGATCTGGATGTTCACCATGTGGACCCGCTGGGTGGCGCTGCCGACCCAGACGGCGCCGGAGAGGTTCGGGGTGTAGCCGACGAACCAGGCGTTCTTGCGCTCGTCGGTCGTACCCGTCTTACCGGCGTTGGCGCGGTCGGTGAGACCGGCCTGCTGGCCCGTACCGGAGTCGATCACGCCGCTCAGGAGGCTGTTGACGGTGTCCGCGGTCGTCTCGGACATGGCCCGCGAACAGGTCGACTTGGGCACGTCCAGGGACTTCTCGTGGCCGCCGATCTGCTGGCTGATCGACTCGATGGCGACCGGCGTGCAGTACATGCCGCGGGAGGCGAAGGCCGCGTAGGCCGTGGCCATGGTGAGCGGCGAGATGCCCTTGGCACCCAGGGCGATGGAGGGCACCTCGGGGAGCTTGTCGCCGTTGCCCTGGACCACACCGAGCTTCTGGATCTGGTTCATCACCGGGCACAGGCCGATGTCGGAGATCATCTGCACGAAGTAGGTGTTGACCGACTTGGCCATCGCCTCCTTCAGCTGGTACGGGCCCTTCTCGGACTCGCTCTCGTTCGGCACCCGCTCGTTGTACTGGTTCGTCCAGGGCTTGCTGCTGCAGGTCTGCACGGGGCTGGGGTACAGCATCGAGTTCGGCGAGGAGTACTGCTGCGTCGCCGGCCGGCCCTGCTCCAGCGCGGCCGCGGCCACGAACGGCTTGAACGTCGAACCGGTCGGGAAGCCGAAGTTCGAGCCGCCCATGTCGTAGTTGACCGAGTAGTTGTACTCGGTCTCGTTCTTGCCGTAGCCGTACGGCTTCGACTGGCCCATCCCGAGGATCTTGCCCGTGCCGGGTTCGACCAGGGTGGCCGCCGCGGCGACCTTGTCGGACTTGTAGACGTGCTGCTTCAGGGACGACTGGATCGACGCCTGGGACTGCGGGTCCAGCGTCGTACGGATCGTCAGGCCGCCCTGGTTCCAGACCTTGGCCCGGTCCTCCTTGGTCTTGCCGAAGACCGGATCGCTCAGGAACACCTTCTCCACGTACTTGCAGAAGAACGCGGCGCCCTTGATGGCCGTGATGCAGCCGTTCTTCGGCTGGCTGACGTGCAGCCCGAGCTTGGTCTCCTTGGCGGCGTCGGCCTGCTCCTGGGAGATGTCGTGCACCTCGGCCATGCGCTGCAGCACGGTGTTGCGGCGCTTGAGGGCCTCCTCCTCGTCGTTGACCGGGTCGTACCGGCTCGGCGACTGGACGATGCCCGCGAGCAGCGCCGCCTCCTGGAGCTTCAGCTTCTTGGCGGGCTTGGAGAAGTAGCGCTGGGAGGCCGCCTCGATGCCGTACGCCTGCTCCCCGAAGAACGTGATGTTCAGGTAGTTCTCGAGGATCTTCTTCTTGCCCAGCTTCTCTTCCAGCTGGATCGCGTACTTGAGCTCGCGGACCTTGCGGCCGATGGTCTGCTGGGTGGCCTGGGCGACCTTGGTCGGGTCGTCGCCGGCCTCCTCCACGAAGTAGTTCTTCACCAGCTGCTGGGTCAGGGTGGAGGCACCCTGGGCCACGCCGCCGTTCTGCGCGTTCTGGTTGACCGCGCGCAGGATGCCCTTCAGGTCGATCGCGCCGTGCTGGTAGAAGCGCGAGTCCTCGATCGCGACGATCGCCTTCTGCATGTAGGGCGAGATGTCCTTGAGGTCGACCACCGTGCGGTCGCGCGAGTAGACGGTCGCGATCTGACCGCCCTTGCTGTCCAGGATCGTCGTCCGCTGGCTCAGCGACGGACTCTTCAGATTGTCCGGAATGTCATCGAACCCCTGGACCGACCCCTTGGCCGCCAGACCGAGCGCGCCCGCGGCGGGCAGCGCGATTCCGGCCATGACGGCACCCGCGAGCACGCTGACACCGAGGAACTTGGCGGCCTGCTGCGTGGTGGTCAGACCACCGCCCGAGCGCTTCTTTGGCATGAGGGCAGCCTACGTTCTCATTCGCCGGACACGCGTATATGCCTTGGCCTAAGCTGCTCTCAACTGTCACAGCAGTGCGACCACGTATCAATACGTCCGGCGACCCCGAATCGTTCCGGAGGTTCCGCGCTCCTGTGGAGCACGTGTCCGAATCAACCTCGTGTGTCACGTGACGCCCGATGTGACTCGACCCAAATGTCCCGGATTGCCGGGATGGTCACGCATGTCCTCGGCTCACTCCCCCGGGTGATCTGCCGCTTACGCATAGTCCGTTCGGGCCATTCAAGATTGGGCCCGAAGGGGGTGTTGCGCTGTGCCCACCTTCCGTAACGTCCTCAACTGGCGGCGGTGAATATGCCGCTGCCGCCGTGGGGGAGCCTCGATTCGGGAGAGGACGGCGCCGGTATGGGCTGGGTAACCGACTGGAGTGCGCAGGCGGCCTGCCGCACTACCGATCCGGATGAACTGTTCGTTCAAGGAGCAGCGCAGAACAGGGCGAAGGCAGTGTGCACCGGATGTCCGGTTCGCACGGAGTGCCTCGCCGACGCGCTCGACAACCGCGTCGAATTCGGTGTGTGGGGTGGCATGACCGAGCGCGAACGCCGGGCGCTGTTGCGCCGGCGACCGACCGTCACTTCGTGGCGGCGCCTGCTCGAGACCGCGCGTACGGAGTACGAGCGCGGAGCGGGCCTGCTGCCTCTCGACGAGGAAGAGGTGTACGAGCGCTACGCGGCCGTGGGCTGAGGGGAGTTCGCCCACCGCGGCCAGGACGCCGCTCTCGGGCCCCTCGGACGCGTGCGGGCCCCTGGACGGGCCCGTCCGGCGGTCGCGGGGCCGAGCGGGGCGTGAGGCGTCGCCTCAGGGGCTCCGTCGAGCATCCCCGCTCGCGCGCTCCTGAGCCTTCTTCGGGCTGCTGATCCTTCTCCGGGCTCCGGAGGGTTTCTCCGGTCTCCGAGGGCTTTCTGCGGTCTGCTCGGATGCCCTGTCGCGGTTCGTCTCGGTGGGTGTCCTCGCAGGTGCTCCTTCAGGGGCTCCGTCAGCTTTCGGGAAGCTCCGGCCGGTGGGCCGCGAGCCGGTTCCCGATGTCCCGCAGCCCCGCGAGATCGTGCACGTCGCCGGGCAGCGCGGCGACCTCCGCCACCGGCACCTCGGGGTGCCGCGCGGCGAAGCGGTCACGCGTGCGCTGCTCGCGGGAGAGCAGCTGCATGCGCTCGGCGTGGAGCCTCAGCAGGCCCGCGGTGAGCTGGTCGATGGAACGCTCGGGGTCCGTGGCGGCGGGCTTGTCCGTAGCGGTCGTGTGGTCCGTTGCGGTGGTGCGGCCCGTACCGGCTGTCCTGTCCGTGATGGCGGGGGAGCCTTCGTCAGGAGCTGATGCACCGGAAGTCGGTGATTCTGAACTGCCGTACGTGCCGGGAGAGTTACGAAGTCCAGCTTTCCCGTCCGCCTGATCCACAATGCGGGCGCCGGCAAGATTTTCTGCGGTGGCGGAATCGGGGTCGTCCACGTCGTCCGGAGCGGCGGCGTCCGCGGTGTCGGCCTCGGCGTTCTCCGCGGTGGTGGAGTCGGCGTTCTCGGCGGTGCCGGGTTCCGCGTTCTCCGTGGCGGCCGGGTCGGGATGCTCCGACTCGACGGAATCGAGGTCCTCCGCGGCGGCGAGCGCCCGCTCGGCGGACAGCTGCGCGGCCCCGCTGCCGTGCACCCGGTTCAGCACCAGACCGGCGAACGGCATCTTCTCCGCGGCCAGCCGCTCCACGAAGTACGCGGCCTCGCGCAGCGCGTCCCGCTCGGGCGCCGCCACCACCAGGAACGCCGTACCGGGCGCCTGGAGCAGCTTGTACGTGGCGTCCGCCCGGGTCCGGAAGCCGCCGAAGGTGGTGTCCATGGCCGCCACGAACGTCTGCACGTCCTTGAGGAGCTGGCCCCCGAGCAGCTTGCCCAGGGTGCCCGTCATCATCGACATCCCGACGTTCAGGAACTTCATGCCCGCCCGGCCGCCCAGCTTCGCCGGCGCCGTCAGCAGCCGGATCAGCCGCCCGTCGAGGAACGAACCGAGCCGCTTCGGCGCGTCCAGGAAATCCAGCGCGGACCTGGACGGCGGTGTGTCGACCACGATCAGGTCCCACTCGTCGCGCGCCCGCAACTGGCCCAGCTTCTCCATCGCCATGTATTCCTGCGTGCCCGCGAAGCCCGCCGAAAGCGACTGGTAGAACGGGTTGTTGAGGATGGCCGCCGCCCGGTCCCCTTCCGCGTGCGCCTCGACCACCTCGTCGAAGGTGCGCTTCATGTCGAGCATCATGGCGTGCAGCTCGCCGCTCCCCTCCACGCCCTTCACCCGGCGCGGAGTGTTGTCGAGGGAGTCGATCCCCATCGACTGCGCGAGCCTGCGCGCGGGGTCGATGGTGAGCACGACCACCTTGCGGCCGCGCTCCGCGGCCCGCAGCCCGAGGGCCGCCGCCGTGGTCGTCTTGCCGACGCCGCCCGAGCCGCAGCACACCACGATGCGGGTCTGCGGGTCGTCGAGCAGCGGGTCGAGATCGAGGACGCGGGCCGGGTCCAGACTCATGACATCCCTTGCTTACGCAGCTGTGCGGCCAGTTCGTACAGGCCCGCCAGATCCATGCCCTCGGCGAGCAGCGGGAGTTCGTGCAGCGGCAGGGCCTGTTCGGCCAGTACGCTCCGCTGCTCGGTCTCCAGGGTGTACCGCTCGGCGTACTCCCCGGCCTGCTGGAGGAGCGGGTCCACCAGGCGCTCGGCGAGCCCGCCGCGGCGCGCTCCGCCGAGGCCGGCCGAGGAGAGCGACTTCGCGATCGCCGAACGGGAGGCGGTCTCGGCCAGCTTCAGGTCGACGCCGTCCAGGAGTGCCGGGCGCACCATGTTCACGATGATCCGGCCCACGGGGAGCTTCGCGGCACGCAGCTCCGCGATCCCGTCCGCGGTCTCCTGTACGGGCATTTCCTCCAGCAGCGTCACCAGGTGGACCGCCGTCTCCGGCGACTTGAGGACGCGCATGACGGCCTGGGCCTGATTGTGTATCGGGCCGATCTTCGCGAGGCCGGCGACCTCGTCGTTCACGTTCAGGAAGCGGGTGATGCGGCCCGTGGGGGGCGCGTCCATCACCACGTAGTCGTACGTGAAGCGGCCGCTCTTCTCCTTGCGGCGCACCGCCTCGCAGGCCTTGCCGGTCAGGAGCACGTCCCGCAGACCGGGCGCGATCGTGGTCGCGAAGTCGATCGCGCCCAGCTTCTTCAGGGCGCGGCCAGCGCCGCCCAGTTTGTAGAACATCTGGAGGTAGTCCAGCAGCGCCAGTTCGGGGTCGATGGCGAGGGCGTACACCTCCCCGCCCCCCGGAGCGACGGCGATCTTCCGCTCCTCGTAGGGCAGCGCTTCTGTCTCGAAGAGCTGCGCGATGCCCTGCCTGCCCTCGACCTCGACCAGAAGGGCGCGCTTGCCCTCGGTCGCGAGGGCGAGCGCGAGGGCCGCGGCCACCGTGGTCTTGCCGGTACCGCCCTTGCCGCTGACGACCTGGAGCCTGCTCACGTATTCGAGCCTAACCAGTCCGCCGCCGGAGTAAGCAGGAGGCTGTGGACAAGTGGTGCCGTCTGCGGCGTGGCGGCGGGTGGGCGGGGCGGTCGGATCCGGACGGAGAGGGTGGTCGGGATGGGTGCGGACGCCGGTCGGTTCACGTGGTCGGCTCGGGTGGGTGGCAGGGCAAGAGGCTGTGGTCGGCAGCGGATACAGTCGGCCACATGACCAAATGGGAATACGCCACCGTGCCGCTGCTCGTCCACGCCACGAAGCAGATTCTGGACACCTGGGGCGAGGACGGCTGGGAGCTCGTCCAGGTCGTGCCCGGCCCCAACAACCCCGAGCAGCTCGTGGCCTACCTGAAGCGCGAGAAGTCCGCATGAGCGGGGCTGTCGAGGCGAAGCTCGCCGAGCTGGGACTGACCCTTCCCGGCGTCGTTCCGCCGCTGGCCGCGTACCAGCCCGCCGTGCAGTCGGGCGTGTACGTGTACACCGCCGGGCAGCTTCCTATGGTGGACGGGAAGCTTCCGGTCACCGGGAAGGTGGGGGCCGAGGTCACGGCCGAGGAGGCCAAGGAACTGGCCCGTACGTGCGCGCTGAACGCCCTGGCGGCGGTGAAGTCGGTCGTGGGCGACCTCGACCGCATCGCGCGTGTCGTCAAGGTCGTGGGGTTCGTGGCCTCGGCTTCGGACTTCACCGGGCAGCCGGGTGTGCTGAACGGTGCGAGTGAGCTGCTGGGCGCGGTCCTCGGCGACAAGGGTGTGCACGCGCGCAGCGCGGTCGGCGTGGCGGTGCTTCCGCTGGACGCGCCGGTCGAGGTCGAGATCCAGGTGGAGCTCACTCAGGCGTAGGTCTGTCGGGCGGCCCCGGCCCTGCCACCGGTCCGGTGGGTGGGTCGGGGCCGTGCCGGTGCATCAGCCCGTCGCCGTCGGACGTAGTGGTGGACGTCGGTGGCGACGGGCATCGATGCACCGGCACGGCCCCTCGCGAGCGCGGCCGACTGCGGGTGCATGGTGGTTGACGCCGTGGGCTGCGCGCCGGATCGCCGGGTGCCGGTGGATCGTGGCTGGGTTTCAGCCCCTCGCGCCGGATCCCGGGTGCAGGTGCGCGGTGGCTTGAGTTCAGTCCCTCACCGGCGTGATGTCAGCCCCTCCGGCAGAGCCGCCCGGTCCGGGTCGGGTGGGGGCTGCGGGGGCGAAAAGTGCTTGTGGGGCGGTGGGGCCTCGAACATCCGCCCGGCTCGGGATAGCCTCCGGCCATGGGGAATGGGCAGTGGTTTCCGGCAGAGTGGCCGGAGCGGATTCGGGCGCTCGCCGAGGGCACGCTGACGCCGGTCGTACCCCGGCGCGCCGCCACGGTGATGCTGGTCAAGGACAGCGAGGCCGGCCCGGTGGTCCACATGCTGCGCCGGCGCGCCTCCATGGCCTTCGCCGGAGGCGCGTACGCGTATCCGGGCGGCGGCGTGGACCCGCGCGACGACGAGCAGCAGATCCGCTGGGCCGGGCCCACGCGCGCGTGGTGGGCAGAGCGGCTCGGTGTGGACGAGAACTCCGCCCAGGCCATCGTCTGCGCGGCCGTACGGGAGACCTACGAGGAGGCGGGCGTCCTGCTCGCCGGCCCCAGCCCGGACAGCGTGGTCGGCGACACCACGGGCGAGGACTGGGAGGCGGACCGGGCGGCCCTGGTCGCCAGGGACCTTTCGTTCGCCGAGTTCCTCGACCGCAGGGGGCTCGTGCTCCGCTCGGACCTGCTCGGAGCCTGGGCCCGCTGGATCACCCCTGAGTTCGAGTCCCGGCGCTACGACACGTGGTTCTTCCTGGCCGTCCTCCCGGAGGGCCAGCGCACCCGGAACGCCTCCACGGAGGCCGACCGCACGGTGTGGATCCGCCCCGCCGACGCGGCGGCCGGCTACGACAAGGGCGAGCTGGTGATGATGCCGCCCACCATCGCCACCCTGCGCGGGCTCGTGGAGTACGAGCGCTCCGCCGACGCCCTCGCCGGCGCGGCCGCCCGTGACATGACCCCGGTCCTCGCCGAGGCGCGCCTGGAGGGCGACGAGGTCGTCCTGACCTGGCCCGGGCACGACGAGTTCACCAAGCACATCCCGACCGGCGGTGCATCCGGATGACCGACGCAGCAGCCCTTCCCGGCCAGCCGCGAGACGCGGTCCTCTCCGGTCCGGCCACCGCCCGCGCGGTGAACGTCCTCGCCCCCAACGCCTCCGCGATGACCCTCGACGGCACCAACACCTGGATCGTGTCCGAGCCGGACTCCGAGCTCGCGGTCGTCATCGACCCCGGCCCCCTGGACGACGGACACCTGCGCACCGTCCTGGACACGGCCGAGAAGGCCGGCAAGCGCGTCGCGCTGACCCTGCTCACGCACGGGCACCCCGATCACGCGGAGGGCGCCTCACGCTTCGCCGAGCTGTCGGGGACGGCCGTGCGCGCCCTGGACCCCGCGCTGCGGCTCGGGGACGAAGGACTGGCCGCCGGAGACGTGATCAGCCTCGGCGGGCTCGAACTGCGGGTCGTGTCGACGCCCGGGCACACCGCGGACTCGCTGTGCTTCCATCTCCCGGCCGATCGGGCCGTGCTGACCGGGGACACCGTCCTGGGGCGCGGTACGACCGTGGTGGCCCATCCTGACGGGCGTCTGGGCGACTACCTCGACTCGCTGCGGCGGCTGCGCTCGCTGACGGTCGACGACGGCGTGCACACCGTGCTGCCCGGTCACGGGCCGGTCCTCGACGACGCACAGGGCGCGGTCGAGTTCTATCTCGCCCATCGCGCCCACCGGCTCGCCCAGGTCGAGACCGCCGTCGAGAACGGCCTACGGGCTCCGGAAGAGGTCGTCGCCCACGTCTACGCGGACGTGGACCGGTCGCTGTGGCCCGCGGCCGAGCTGTCCGTACGGGCGCAGATCGACTATCTGCGCGAGCACGGGCTCATCTAAGGCTCATCAAAGGGGACGGCTGATCCCGGGGGGACGGGGCGGGCGCGGTAGTCCTGGGTGGCGTTCTGGGGGGCCAGAGCGGGTCCTCAGGGGCGGGGTGCCTTTACGCCGTGCACGCGTATGTACTCCCTGGCGAGCCAAGGGCCCAGGTCGTGCGCGTACGAGTGGAGCACGGCCGGGTCGCCGGTCGGCTCGTGTCCTGCCGTGGCCGCCTCGCGCATCTCGGAGGCCCGCTCCGGGTAGTACGCGCCGAACGCCCCGGCCATCTCCCCGAGATCGCTGGTCCAGCCGTTCCAGCGCGGCATGACGAGGGTGAAGCCGGTGCGAACGAGGTGCCGGGACATCGAGCGGACCAGCGGGCGTCTGGCCTCGTCGGTGTCCTCGGCCGCGGCGATCCGCTCGCGCCAGCGGGGCAGCAGGAGGGCGAGGTCGCCGTTCGTCTCGCGGGCCAGCAGGGCGTCGGGACGGTAGCGGGGAAGACGCCCGGCCAGGTCCTCGCCCAGGAGCGGCGTGCACAGGCAGGCGACGAACCAGCCGAGATCGTGCCTCTCCAGGTCGCTCAGCAGCCGCGCACGGCTGAACAGCAGCGTTCCCACGCCGTCGATCTCCGCGAACTCCTGATCCAGCGCCGCTTCCAGCACGCGGGCGTCGGCGCGGTCCGCCTCGGTCGGCCCGTCGTGCAGGGACAGCAGCAGGTCGAGGTCGGAGCGGCCCTCCCGCGCGGTGCCGCGCGGGATCGAGCCGTAGACGTACGCGCCGTCCAGCCGCGCACCGAAGACGTCACGGAGGCGGTCCCGGGCCGCCGCGACGACGGGCCGGAATGCCTCCGGCACGCGCGCGAGTGATCCCTCGCGTTCGATGTATCCCTCTGCGTCGAGCCCTCGGCCCCGCCCCTGTGCGGTCATCCGGCCACTCTGCCGGGCCGGGGTGCCGTCCCGCTGATCATTTACGGGAGGCGGGAGGCGGGAGGGAAGGGAGGGCCGCACGGGGTGGTGAGTTGTGGGGCTGGGGCGTGAGTCCGTCGGTGGGCGCTGCTCCGGACGGGTGACGGGTGACGAGCCGGGGTGCGGGAGGGCGGGGACACGACGACGGGGTCCCGCCTCGTGGGAGGAGGGACCCCGTCGTCGTACGGGCTGAGGCGTCAGCGCGAGCGCTTGGCGAGCCGCTCCACGTCCAGGAGGATCACCGCGCGGGCCTCCAGGCGGAGCCAGCCGCGGCCGGCGAAGTCGGCGAGCGCCTTGTTGACGGTCTCCCGGGAGGCGCCGACGAGCTGGGCCAGCTCCTCCTGGGTGAGGTCGTGCACGACGTGGATGCCCTCTTCGGACTGCACGCCGAAGCGGCGCGACAGGTCGAGAAGGGCGCGCGCGACACGGCCGGGCACGTCCGAGAAGACCAGGTCGGACATCTGGTCGTTGGTCTTGCGCAGGCGCCGGGCGACGGCGCGCAGCAGGGCCGCGGCCACCTCGGGCCGCGCGTTCAGCCAGGGCTGGAGGTCGCCGTGGCCGAGGCCGAGCAGCTTGACCTCGGTCAGCGCGGTGGCGGTCGCCGTGCGCGGGCCCGGGTCGAACAGCGACAGCTCGCCGATCAGCTCGCCGGGGCCGAGGACGGCGAGCATGTTCTCGCGCCCGTCGGGGGAGGTGCGGTGGAGCTTCACCTTGCCCTCGGTGACCACATAGAGGCGGTCGCCGGGGTCGCCCTCATGGAAGAGGGCGTCGCCTCGCGCGAGTGTCACCTCACTCATGGAGGCGCGGAGCTCCGCGGCCTGCTCGTCATCGAGCGCCGCGAAGAGCGGGGCGCGCCGCAGAACGTCGTCCACGAGTTCTCTCCTTGTCGGCCTGCTCAGGGGATCTTGCTCCCCCTTGGTACCAGGGGACCGTGTTCCCCATCTTGCCGGACGGTCCAAACAGTGTGATCAGTCACAAGTCTGCCGCACTGGCGTCCCAACGAGTGCGGCAGGGGGCCAATTGGGGGCCGATCTTCAGGGTCCGGGGCGGATGTCCGTGCCGGGCTTTAGGCTGGCCGGGTGTCCAAATCGCCGGTGAGAGCACAGGCCAAGGGGGCTGGGCGGGTGGCCGTACGTCGCGATTCCGCTGTGGGCGAACAGGCCCCCGACGGAGCCGAAGAGCCGACAAAAGCAACGAAGCCGGCAGCGGTGGAAGCGCTGCCCGGAGCGGCGTCCGAGGCTGCACCGGCGTCGTCCGGCGCACCGAGGGGGAGCGGCGCGAAGAAGACCGCCGGCCGAACCGCCAAGAAGGTGACACCCGCCAAGAAGGTGACGCCCGCCAAGAAGGCTTCGCCGGCGACGAAGGCCGCTGCCGAGAAGGTCGTTCCCGTGAAGGCTGCGTCGAAGAAAGCTGTGTCGGAAAAAGCCGTGTCGAAGAAAGCCGTGTCGAAGAAGGCGGTCGGCGGTGCCAGGGCGTCCAAGAAGGCGGTGGCCGGCCAGGGCGCGTCCAAGAGTGCGGCGAGCGGTGCGGGCGCGGCCAGGAAGGCCGCCAAGAAGACGGTGCCAGCCGCCCCCGCGCCGCCGCGCAACGAGTCGCGTACCGCGCTCGTCCGCAGGGCCCGCCGCATCAACCGCGAGCTCGCCGAGGTGTATCCGTACGCCCACCCCGAGCTGGACTTCGAGAACCCCTTCCAGCTCGTCGTCGCCACGGTCCTGTCCGCGCAGACGACCGACCTGCGGGTGAACCAGACGACTCCGGCGCTCTTCGCCCGGTACCCGACCCCCGAGGACCTCGCCGCGGCCGACCCGGAGGAGGTCGAGGAGATCCTGCGCCCGACCGGGTTCTTCCGGGCCAAGACCAAGTCCGTCATAGGGCTCTCCAGGGCCCTGAGGGACGATTTCGGGGGCGAGGTGCCCGGTCGCCTCGAAGACCTCGTGAAACTGCCCGGAGTGGGCCGCAAGACCGCCTTCGTCGTCCTCGGCAACGCCTTCGGGCGGCCGGGGATCACCGTCGACACCCATTTCCAGCGGCTGGTGCGCCGCTGGCAGTGGACTGCCGAGACCGAGCCGGACAAGATCGAGAAGGCCGTGGGCGAGCTCTTCCCGAAGAGCGAGTGGACGATGCTGTCGCACCACGTGATCTTCCACGGCCGCCGCATCTGCCACGCCCGCAAGCCCGCCTGCGGCGCCTGCCCCATCGCGCCGCTCTGCCCGGCGTACGGGGAGGGCGAGACCGACCCCGAGAAGGCGACGAAGCTCCTGAAGTACGAGAAGGGCGGGTTCCCCGGACAGCGCCTCAATCCCCCGCAGTCCTATCTGGACGCCGGCGGCAGGCCCGCGCCCCCGTTGGGCGCCGGATGACGGAACGAACACGGTCCCGGCGGGCGTTGGGAAGAGCAGAACGGGGGTGGCGATGAAGCACGCGGGCGACACACAGGACACGGGCAACACGCAGGGCGGGCCGATGCTCAGCAAGGACGGGCTGCCCGGCTGGCTGGGGCCGGTCGCGCAGGTCGCGGAGACCGTGGAGCCGCTCCAGCTGAGCCGCTTTCTGCCGCCGGCCAACGGCGCGGGCCGACAGTCCGCGGTGCTCATCCTGTTCGGCGAGGGCCCGCGCGGTCCCGAGCTGCTGCTCATGGAGCGGGCGGGCACCCTCAGGTCGCACGCCGGACAGCCCTCCTTCCCCGGGGGCGCCCTCGACCCGGAGGACGGCGACCCGGCCACCGACGGGCCGCTGAACGCGGCCCTGCGCGAGGCCGAGGAGGAGACCGGCCTCGACCCGAGCGGAGTCCAGCTCTTCGGCGTCCTGCCCCGGCTGTACATCCCGGTGAGCCGTTTCGTGGTCACACCGGTCCTCGGCTGGTGGCGCCGCCCGACGCCCGTCGGAGTCGTCGACCCAGGTGAGACGGCCCGGGTCTTCACCGTCCCCGTGGTGGATCTCACGGACCCCGCCAATCGCGCGACCACCGTGCATCCCAGCGGTCACAGAGGCCCGGCATTTCTGGTCGAATCGGCCCTGGTCTGGGGTTTTACGGCCGGAGTGATCGACAAGATCCTTCACTTCGCGGGCTGGGAGCGTCCGTGGGACCGCGAGAAGCAGGTCCCGCTCGACTGGCGCTCGTGACAAGGTGACCTTCGTGAATGTGCTGGACATCCTGTTGCTGGTCGCCGCCGTGTGGTTCGCGATCGTGGGCTATCGCCAGGGCTTCGTCGTCGGCGTCCTGTCGGTGATCGGATTCCTGGGCGGTGGTCTCGTCGCCGTCTATCTGCTCCCGGTCGTCTGGAGCTGGACGACCGACGACAGCAAGGTGAGCACGACGGCCGCCGTCGTCGCCGTCGTCGTCGTGATCGTCTGCGCATCCGTCGGCCAGGCCCTCACCACCCACCTCGGCAACAAGCTCCGCCGGTACATCACGTGGTCCCCGGCCAGAGCCCTGGACGCGACCGGCGGCGCCCTGGTGAACGTCGTGGCGATGCTGCTCGTCGCCTGGCTGATCGGCTCGGCCCTCGCCGGCACCACGCTGCCGACGCTGGGCAAGGAGGTCCGCAACTCCAAGGTGCTCCTCGGGGTCTCCCGCGCGCTGCCCAACCAGGCCAACACCTGGTTCGCCGACTTCTCCTCGGTCCTCGCCCAGAACGGCTTCCCGCAGGTCTTCAGCCCGTTCGCCAACGAGCCCATCACCGAGGTCCGGCCGCCCGACCCCCAGCTCGCCGCCAGCCCCGTCGCCACCCGCTCGCAGCACTCCATCGTCAAGGTCATGGGCACCGCCCAGAGTTGCGGCAAGGTCCTCGAAGGCACCGGCTTCGTCTTCAGCGACCGCCGCGTCATGACCAACGCGCACGTGGTCGGCGGAGTCGACGAACCCACCGTCCAGATAGGCGGCGAGGGCAAGAAGTACGACGCCAAGGTCGTCCTGTACGACTGGGAGCGCGACATCGCCGTACTCGACGTGCCGAACCTGAAGGCGCCCGCGCTGCGGTTCAGCAGCACCGACGCGGCCAGCGGCGACAGCGCGATCGTCGCCGGGTTCCCGCAGAACGGCTCGTACAACATCCAGCCCGCGCGCGTCCGGGGCCGCATCACGGCCAACGGACCGGACATCTACCACCGCAAGACCGTCCGCCGCGACGTCTACTCGCTGTACGCGACGGTCCGTCAGGGCAACTCCGGCGGACCGCTGCTGACCCCCGACGGCAAGGTGTACGGCGTGGTCTTCGCGAAGTCGCTCGACGACGCCGAGACCGGCTACGCCCTCACCGCGGACGAGGTCCGTCAGGACATCGCCAAGGGGCGTACGGCGAACCAGCAGGTGAACAGCGACAGCTGCGCACTCTGACGGGAGCGGTGTCTCCGCCGCCGGGACGGCGGCAGCCCTGTTCCAGGCCGACGGACGGGGTTCCGGCCGCCGGCGGGAGTGGGTGGTGGGGTCTCAGCCGCGCGGATGGCGCAGCCGTACGGAGACCCAGCGGGCCCGGCGCCGCAGGATGTGCGGAATGCCCACACGCGGATCCGTTCCCGCCCATTGCGGGGAGCCCCCTCGGCGAGAGCCCGGCCCCGTGGCCGAGCGGCGATCGCGTGCTGCGTCACTGTAGTCGTGCGTCCAGCCCATACCCCGACGTCTGCCCCTGCCCGAAGGTCGATAACCTCGCCCCGGCCCGTCAATTGGCCTATGCGCCGGGCAAGTGGCCGTTCGTAGTACAGGTGTTCGCGGTCTCCGTTCCGGGCGGTGCACCGGGCGCGATCGCGCGGTCACACCGGGGTGACCGGAGTCTCATCGATCCGGTTCCGGATCCTTCAGCCAGTTGATCAGTTCGGTCGAGAAAGCGACCGGATCCTCTTCGTGCGGGAAGTGGCCGAGCCCGTCGAACAGCCGCCAGCGGTACGGAGCTTCGACGTACTCCCCGGATCCCGCCGCGCTCCGCGTCCGCATCACCGGATCGAGAGAGCCGTGCAGATGCAGCGTCGGCACCCGCACCGGCCGCTTCATGCGCCGGTTGAACTGGATGCCGTCGGGGCGCGCCATGGACCGCACCATCCAGCGGTACGGCTCGATGGAGCAGTGCGCGGTCGAGGGGATCCGCATGGCCCGGCGGTAGGTCTCCAGGACCTCCTCGTCGGGCTGCCGGGGCCCCGACCAGTCGCTGACCAGACGGCCCACCAGAGCGGCTTCGTCGGCGACGAGTTGACGCTCCGGGATCCAGGGGCGCTGGAATCCCCAGATGTACGAGCCCGCCGTCGTCTGCCGGACGTCGGAGAGCATCGCCGAACGCCAGCGCCGCGGGTGCGGCATGGACGACACCGCGAGCCGGCGGACGAGCTTGGGCCGCATGGCGGCCGCCGTCCACGCCAGATAGCCGCCGAGGTCGTGTCCGACCAGGGCGGCGTCGGGCTCGCCGAGCGAACGCACGACCCCGGTGATGTCCAGCGCGAGGTTGGCGGGGTCGTAACCGCGCGGGGTGCGGTCACTGCCCCCGACGCCCCGCAGGTCCATGGCCACGGCCCGGAAACCGGCGTCGGCGAGCGCGACGAGCTGGTGGCGCCAGGCCCACCAGAACTGCGGGAAGCCGTGCAGCAGCAGCACGAGCGGCCCGTCGCCGAGCTCGGCGATGTGGAAGCGCGCGCCATTGGCGGCCACGTCCCGGTGCGTGACTTTTCTGCCGCCGGGAAGGTCGATCCGTACGACCGAGGTGGGTTGCGCCGAAGGTGTGGCGGGGTCCGTCATGAGGATGAGCGTGCCACAGCCTTGACGGCGTCCTCGACCGGCTCGGGCCGGGGGTGCGGCTTGGCGTTCTGCAGAACACCCGCCGTCTCCTTCATCGAGGCGGCCACCTTCTGCGGCCCCTGGCCCTTCTTGGCCTTCTTCGCGAAGAGCAGTCCGATCAGCGCCAGCACCACCGCGACCAGCACGTTCGCCGCGAACGACAGCAGGAAGCAGATCGCGAGATTCCAGTCGCTCCAGGTCCGGATGCCGTACGCGAGGGCGAAGCTGAGCATCGGCAGGGAGAAGATCAGCACCATTCCGGCCGCCGAGAACGCGCCGCCGCTGACCGCGCCGCGCTTGACGTCCTGCTTGAGCTGAGCCTTCGCCAGCGCGATCTCGTCGTGCACCAGCGCGGACATCTCGGTCGTCGCCGCGGCGACCAACTGGCCGATACTGCGTTCGGCACCGACCGGCGTCCCGTCGGGTGCGCTCATCGCGGTCTCCCTCTTCTGCATGAGTTTGTACGGTCCTGTCAGATCATGCCGGACCGTCGTCCCCCTCGCTTGCCCCACCCGCCACTTCGGCAAGCCTGCGGTGCTCCGCGGCCTTCCGCTCGTGGATGGCGGCCATGCGCAGGTGGTACGCCGGGTTGTCCCGCTCGTAGATGTCGGGGATGCCGTCGTGGTCCTCGTCGAGCTCCTCGGCCTCGCACAGCGCGCGGTACTTGGCGTTGCGTATCTTCAGCAGCGCCGTGGCGAGGACGGCCGCGATGAACGAGCCGATGAGGACGGCGGCCTTGGTCTCGTCGGTGAGGCTCGTGTTGCCCGCGAAGGCCAGCTCGCCGATGAGCAGGGAGACGGTGAAGCCGATCCCGGCGAGGGTGGCGACGGCGACGACGTCCGCCCATTCCAGGTCGTCGCTGAGCGAGGCCCGGGTGAACCGCGCGGTCAGCCAGGTTCCGCCGAAGATACCCACCGCCTTGCCGACGACGAGCCCGAGCACCACGCCGAGCGTCTCCGGCCGGGTGAACACGTCGTGGATCGCGCCGCCCGAGACCGAGACGCCGGCGCTGAACAGGGCGAACAGCGGGACGGCGAGCCCCGCCGACACGGGTCGTACGACGTGCTCGATGTGCTCGCCCGGGGAGTGCTCCTCGCCCTCGCGCTGATGGCAGCGCAGCATCAGGCCCATGGCGACACCGGCGATCGTGGCGTGGATCCCGCTGTTGTACATCAGGGCCCAGATGACCACCGCCAGCGGGACGTACACGTACCAGCCGCGCACTTCCCTGCGCAGCAGCAGCCAGAAGAGGCCGAGGCCGACGACGGAGCCGCCGAGCGCCGCGAAGTTGATGGAGGAGGTGAAGAAGACCGCGATGATCAGGATCGCGAACAGGTCGTCGACGACGGCGAGGGTGAGCAGGAAGGCCCGCAGGGCGGACGGCAACGACGTCCCGATCACGGCGAGCACGGCGAGTGCGAAGGCGATGTCGGTGGCCGTGGGGACGGCCCAGCCCTCGAGCGAGCCGCCGCCGGACAGGTTCGTCAGGACGTAGACGAACGCGGGAACGGCCATGCCGCAGGCGGCGGCGACGACGGGCAGCGCGGCGGCCTTGGGGTCCTTGAGGTCCCCGGCCACCAGTTCGCGCTTCAGCTCGATGCCGGCGACGAAGAAGAAGATGGCCAGCAGTCCGTCGGCCGCCCAGTGCTCCACGGACAGGTCGAGTCCGAGGGCGGCCGGTCCGAAGTGGAAGTGGGAGACGGCCTCATAGCTGTGCGGAAGGGTGTTCGCCCAGATCAGCGCGGCGACCGCGGCGATCAGCAGGAGTACTCCGCCCACGGTCTCGGTGCGCAGCGCGTCCGCCACGAAGTTCCGTTCCGGCAGGGACATCAGGCCGAGGAACTTGCGCGGGGTGGTGCTGGGGGGCGCGGCCACGGGGAGAACCTCCGGTCGAGCAGGCAGGGCGAAGCACTCGCCGACCAGACTTCCCGGCACACCATGAACGATCTTGTCGCGTCTTTGACGCTTTGCTCACTTTACCCATGATGCGGCCGGCTCGGTGGGGGATCTTCACGCTACGACGGAACCGGCGGCGGGGCCTGCGGGAGGGGCCGTCCGGCGGAGGGGGAGGCGGGGCGGCGCGGCCGTGGGGGGTGCGGGGTGTGGGGGCGCGGGTGGGTTTCCGGGCTGCGGGGCGGCCGCGGGGCGCTGGCCGCGGACTGCGGGCTGCGGGGATGGGCCCTGGTGTTCGGTGGGGTGGGGGTGGGCCGCGGAATCGGAGGAGGGGTGCGGGAGCACGGGGGCCGCGGAATCTGAGGAGGAGTGCGGGGGCGCGAGCGCGCCCGGAAAAGGGTGAGGGGTGCGGGAGCACGGTGGGCGTGCTCCCGCACCCCTCAGGGCCGGGCCGGCGGGATGGTCCCGCCTCAGTCCTCGCTGGGCGCGGCCGGCAGCTTCGCCTGGATCAGATCCATGACGGTGCTGTCGGTCAGCGTCGTGACGTCACCGAGTTCACGGTTCTCGGCGACGTCACGCAGCAGACGGCGCATGATCTTCCCGGACCGGGTCTTCGGCAGCTCGGCCACCGGAAGGACCCGCTTCGGCTTGGCGATGGGACCGAGGGTGGTGCCCACGTGGTTGCGCAGCTCCGCCACCAGTCCCTCGTCCTCGGCGGAAGCCGTCCCGCGCAGGATGACGAAGGCGACGATGGCCTGTCCGGTGGTCTCGTCCGCGGCGCCCACGACGGCCGCCTCGGCGACCGCCGGGTGGGAGACGAGGGCCGACTCGACCTCGGTCGTCGAGATGTTGTGCCCGGACACGAGCATCACGTCGTCGACGCGCCCGAGCAGCCAGACGTCACCGTCGTCGTCCTTCTTGGCGCCGTCACCGGCGAAGTACTTGCCCTCGAAGCGGGACCAGTACGTGTCGAGGAACCGCTGGTCGTCGCCCCAGATCGTGCGGAGCATCGACGGCCACGGCTCGGTCAGCACGAGGTAGCCGCCACCGCCGTCGGGCACCTCGTTCGCCTCGTCGTCGACGACCGTGGCCGAGATGCCGGGCAGCGCCCGCTGCGCCGAGCCCGGCTTCGTCTCGGTGACGCCGGGCAGCGGCGAGATCATCATCGCGCCGGTCTCGGTCTGCCACCAGGTGTCGACGATCGGGGTCCGGTCCCCGCCGATGTGCTTGCGGTACCAGATCCACGCCTCGGGGTTGATCGGCTCGCCGACCGACCCGAGCACCCGCAGCGAGGTGAGGTCGAACTTCGCGGGGATGTCGTCGCCCCACTTCATGAACGTGCGGATGGCCGTGGGCGCCGTGTAGAGGATCGTCACCCCGTACTTCTGCACGATCTCCCAGAACCGGCCCTGGTGGGGCGTGTCCGGGGTCCCCTCGTACATGACCTGCGTCGCGCCGTTCGAGAGCGGCCCGTACGTGATGTACGAGTGCCCGGTGACCCAGCCGATGTCGGCCGTGCACCAGTACACGTCGGTCTCCGGCTTGAGGTCGAAGACGGCGTTGTGGGTGTACGAGGCCTGCGTGAGGTAGCCGCCCGAGGTGTGCAGGATGCCCTTCGGCTTCCCGGTGGTCCCGGAGGTGTAGAGGATGAACAGCGGCTGCTCGGCGTCGAACGCCTCGGGGGCGTGCTCGGCCGACTGGCGGTCGACGATGTCGTGCCACCACACGTCGCAGCCCTCGGTCCAGTCGACGTCCTCGCCCGTGCGGCGCACGACCAGCACCTTGTCGACGCCGTCGACCCGGCTCACCGCGTCGTCGACGGCGGGCTTGAGCGCGGACGGCTTGCCGCGCCGGTAACCGCCGTCGGCGGTGATGACCAGCTTGGCGTCGGCGTCCTGGATGCGGGTGGCGATCGCGTCGGCGGAGAACCCGCCGAAGACCACCGAGTGGGCGGCGCCGATACGGGCGCAGGCCAGCATCGCGACGACGGCCTCGGGGATCATCGGCAGGTAGACGGCGACCCGGTCGCCCTTGCCGATCCCGAGCTCGGTGAGGGCGTTCGCGGCCTTCGAGACCTCGTCCTTGAGCTCGGCGTAGGTGATGGCCCGGCTGTCGCCCGGCTCACCCTCGAAGTGGATGGCGACGCGGTCGCCGTTCCCGGCCTCGACATGGCGGTCCACGCAGTTGTACGCGACGTTCAGCTTCCCGTCGGCGAACCACTTCGCGAACGGCGGGTTGGACCAGTCCAGTGTCTCGGTCGGCTCGGTGGCCCAGGTCAGCCGACGGGCCTGCTCGGCCCAGAAGCCGAGCCTGTCAGCCTTGGCCTGCTCATACGCCTCCGCGGTGACATTGGCGTTCGCCGCCAGGTCGGCGGGCGGCGCGAACCTGCGCTCTTCCTTCAGCAGGTTGGCCAGGCTTTCGTTGCTCACGACATCTCCCTTTCCCAGGGTGTCCGTTGTGTCCCAGGCCACAGCTCATCAGACCGGGAGCCCGGTGACAAGGGCCGACCCGAAATTGGTTTAGACCTATGAGGGTCGCCGGTCCGGCCGGAGGCCCCGGTGGTCCTCCCGCAGCGCGCGGGACGGCCTCGCAGCCCTGTGCGAGACCACGCGGTTCCGCAGGAGTCTGCCCTCTTGTGACACGTACGTACCGGCCGCCGGGTTCACACCTTCGGGGCACGCCGTGGACGCCGCTCGGCCGGGGCGCCGCGGATGCGGCTCGGCTCCGGTTTGCTCCGGAGCGTTCCCTTTCCGCTCCTTGCCCCCTGCCCGGCCCTCCCGCCCCTGGCCTCGCCCCCTCGCGGCCCCCCGGCCCCGCGTTCCGGAGCTCCAGCACGCCGCGTTCCGTCCCCTGATCCCCGGTGTCCCCCCCCCCCCCCCCCCCCCCCCCCCCCCCCCCCCCCCCGCGCGGC